>NZ_FOAZ01000007.1:100839-360714 GCF_900109465.1 Streptacidiphilus jiangxiensis | reverse complement strand
CTAGAGCCTGTCCGGCGGATCTTGTGACCGTCCGACGATGGGATCGTTGTTCTCGTCGTGGGGCGGGGAGATTTGACGAACGACGAGTGGATGCGGCTTGAGCCGCATCTGCCGAAGTCCGGCGCCCGGGGCGGACGCTGGTGCGACCACCGGTTGATGATCAACGGGATCTTGTTCAGGGTCCGCACCGGAGTGCCGTGGCGTGACCTGCCCGAGCGTTTCGGGAGCTGGAAGACCGTCTACGAGCGGCATCGGCGCTGGTCCGCGGACGGCACCTGGGACAGGATCCTGCAAGCGGTCTTGGCGGATGCCGATGCCCACGGCCGGGTGGACTGGAGCATGGTCAGCGTCGACTCGACCTCGTGCCGGGCCCACCAGCACGCGGCCGGAGCCCCGCGGAGAACACCGCGAGTCCCGAAAAAAGATCAACGCCTCGGCAGCACCGCCCCGACGAAGGACTCGGACGCTCCCGGGGCGGCCTGACCTGCAAAATCCACCTCGCCGGCGAGGGCGGACGCCGACCGCTGGCACTGCTGATCACTCCCGGCCAGTGGGGCGACAGTCCACAGCTGATCCCGGTACTCGAACGGATCCGGGTCAAGCGGCCAGGCGGCGGGCACCCCCGCACCCGCCCCGAACACCTCGGCGGCGACAAGGCCTACAGCTCCCGCCGGAACCGCCGCTACCTGCGCAGACGCCAGATCAAGCACACCATCCCCGAACCGAAGGACCAACGGGCCAACCGCCGACGCCGAGGCAGTCGAGGTGGCAGACCAGCCGGATTCGACAAGGAGATGTACAAGCGCCGCAACGAGGTCGAGCGCACGATCAACCAGCTCAAGCGCTCCAGGGCCGTCGCGACCCGATACGACAAGCGCGCCTACGTCTTCACCGGCACCGTCACCCTCGCCTCGATCCGCCTGTGGCTCAAGCCCTGACCAGCTGGTTCCGTCAGCTGGCTTCCAGTTCTTCGGCCCGCCGTTCGAGTTCCACCGCGATGTCATCCCAGTCTGGACCGTGCAGCCAGAGGTGCTGCGCGGCCTCCCGCAGAAGCACCGGCTGGTCCGGCCGTTGCAGCAGCACGAGCCGATAGGCGAGGTTGCGAATCCGCACCGGGAGCTGGCCGTCGACCAGGTTCGGGCAGAGCTCCCGCAGCATCGAGAGGATCGCGTCCGCATCAGCGAAGGTCAGCTCTTCGATGAAGTAGTGCTCGTCGTGCTCTCGACCGCACGCCGGTGTCGGGCGGTACTCATCTCCGTAAAGACACCGGGCGTGCTCGGTCAGCGTGCTGTGCATGAGCTGCACCCTACGACGTCATGATCCGCCGGACAGGCCCTAGCCAGCCTGACAGGCGGGGCAGTCGAAGCGCCTGTGGTCCAGTTGAATAGGCACATGGGAAGCGACCAGGTCCAGAGGCCCGCATCGCGACGATGGCGCCTACGCGGTACCACGGGAAGTCGCTCGTACTCCGGCAGAGAGGCCAGAGAGTTGTTGGGTCATCGCCTGGACTGGGCGAGCCAGGAGACCTGGTTCGAGGATGAGACGGGCCAGCTGCTCGCAGTGATCACCAACGGCACACGCGCGATGGTGATGTTGATGCACGGAGACGGGGACCCCGGTGAGCACCTGATCGACCCCCGCGGAGAGGGACGCTCTGGCGGGTTTCTGCTGGCAAACGGACAGGTCGACACTTACGCCGACCGCGACACCGTCGCCTTCGGCGTAGCCGGCCAGGCCGTGGAGCATCTCATCGACCATGACGTATGGCCTGATGATGTGACCGTTGAGGATGACTGCGGAACGTGAACGACGCGCTGTGGGCTCGGGCACAGGCGCGGAGCCCACCGCCTTCGGTGGAACCTCAGCCTTCAGCAGAAACCGGCCGCCCAAGCCCCGCGGCAACACCATCACCCTAGCCACCCCGAAGATCATCCTCAGCGGGATGGGCAGCAACTTCTAATGTGCTGGCCGCGATGTCGATCCGACGGGACCACCTGTGCGGCGCGGGACGAGTGGTCAGTGGTGCGGTCGCTGCGGCAGGGGTCGGATCGAGGCCGCCGGCCGGGAAAGTGCCTCCCGTAGCTGATGGTTCTCCAAGAGCAACTGATTGACGATCCGGACCAGCCCGTGGACGTCAGCACGCAGCTGGGTGAGCTCCTTGGCGTCCTTGGCCCGTAGCTCCTTCAGTTTCACGAACTGTCGTCGCAGGCGGGCTTCGCTGTCCGGCATCCGGCCGCGCTCGCGGACCCGCTCGTAGAACTGGTTCTTCAGGTCCAGGTGCCGCTGGGTCAGCGCGTGCGCGGGACTCCGGTTTCCTGGGCAAGGGCGACGATCCGCAATTGTGCACGACTTCGGGCAGCACTTGGCGATCAAGGATGCCACGAATGTTCATCGGATTTGACAGCAGGTCCGTGTCACGCGCCCTGGCTGAATGACGCTTCAGCCGCAATGATGATCTCCTGGGCATGCTGATTCTCGGGGGCGATCTCCGCGACCGTGTGGCGTGCCTGCTCGGTTCGGCTCGTCTCGCAGAGCCGCCGGACGAGGCAGTAGAGGGCGTCGCGGTCACCGTCTTCGGCGCGCTCGCGGAGCATTGTTTCCATCCCTCGCGAGCGAAGTGACCTGTTCAGTCGCCTGCGTGCGTGGACGTCAGTGCGGGCCAGCTCCGAGAGTTCGGTCAGACGATCGGCGCGGGCGAGCAGGTCCATGTGCCACAGATGGTTGTCGTGGGCGTAGTGGTCGGTGGAGTAGCACTCAGCGTGGGCACTCACCAGGCTGACGGCCGCGTCCCAATCACCCGACTGCTCCGCTTGCTGTGCCTGCTCAGACCATTCCATCGGACGAGTATCGCCCAGCCCTGGTCGGCAATAGTCGATCACGTTGGGGACCCCGTGGGGCAGAGCCTGATGCTCAGCTGGCGTGGCCCTCGGCTCGGGCTCGGGTGGTGGCGAGGCGGTAGGAGTCGGTGCAGACGGTCCCCGCCTGGATCCCCTTGGGACCGTCGTTGATTGTGAACTCGACGCGCTGGCCACTTTCCAGCCGCTGTCCGCTCAACGCTGTGTGGTGGACGAACAAATCCGTGCCCTCATTCGTGAGCACCTGGTTGGCATCCACCGTGATCCAACCGAAGCCCTTCTCTGCGTCGTACCACACGCCGACGCATGGCCGCAGCTCGACTCCAGCCCCTGATCGGTACCCGACCCGAGCATTGCTCGGAACCTGTGGATCGGTGCCGGGAAGAACGCGGAGGGCTTCCCGGCCGAGCATTGGGTCCACCTTCGGACCACGAACCCGATCGAGTCGACGTTTTCCACGGTCAAGCTGCGGACGAAAGTCACACGCGGCGCCTGCAGTCCGGCTGAAGTTCTGGCGATGGTGTTCAAGCTCGTCGAGTCCGCCCAGGCCCGTTGGCGCGCGATGACGGGAGCCCACCTCGTCGCACTGGTCCGCTCGGGCGCCCGTTTCGAGAACGGCGTCCTCGTCGAACGATCCGAGGCAGCTGCGTGCCTTCACCTGGCAGGGCCCCGTCGGGGACCATCGGGTGCGGCCTCAGGGTGGGAGACTTACGTCGGAACTCCTGGCCAAGAGGACACGCGGGAACTCAGATGACCAAGACGCACGTCGCCCTGGAAGCGGTCGAAATCGCCCTTGCTGCGATCGAGGACGAGATCACGGCGCACGCACCACGCCCGGGCGCCGCCCCCGTGAATCTGCAGCAGCTCAGGACCTTCCGTTCCAATCTGCAGACCCTGCGAGATCAGCTCATGTCGGGAAGGGTGCCGCCAAGAGGCCAACGTCTGACCGGCATGGGCCGAATGATCACCGACTCGTGGCCCTTCGACAGCCAACTCGGGCAAACCCTCTTGAACGCCGAGCAACACTACCTGGACCTCTGACGCCGCTTCGACGTTGATCCACAAGTCTTGACTATTGGATGGGGGCGCCAGCATTGACCACGACCGAGGTCGACGTAGCAGGTGGAGTCGCCGCGTGCAGTGAGTCCGCGCAGCTTGTGAATGTCGCCTTCGACCAGGTCGATCTGGTTGGTCACCGCATCGTGGAAGCTGATCCGCGAGTGCCGCTCTTCTTACTCCCGGTCTGGCACCAGCCGCGGGTAGACACTGGACTGTCCGTGCCGAGGGCACTGCCAGTCCAGGAAGGTGCTCTGGTCGAAGGTCTCCTGGTTGCCTTCGTAGACGACTTCCCACAGGTCCGGATGGTAGGGGTGGAAAGTGACCGGCTCCTCTGCTGCCATCCCCGTGTCCGCGACCGAGATGTACGGGAAGTGGTGTCGGGCAGCGGCAGTCCGCGGGTCCGTCCCGCCGCGCACGGCGACGGCCGGGTTCACCCACACCCGTGCGATGGCGTCCACGGTGCCTTCCAGGGCAATGAACTGGTGGTCATGCAACCATGCCAGCCCGGCCCGCAGCTGGTCGGGTGGCGCTTCATCCCGGGCGCCGTCGAGACGGAACAGTACCGCCGCGTCCCCGGTCATCCTCGCGGCAATCAGGCGGAGCAGGTGTCCGGGCAGGTGGTCCGACTCCCGTCGGCGCAGCCGCCTTCCGCTCTGGCGGCGTTCGGCGTACAGGCGTGAGCGGGAGAGGAGGTCGGCTGCCATCAGGCCAGGGCCCTCGATGACGGAAGGCCCGCACGTGCAGGCGGCAGCAGGAACGCGCATGGCCGTGGCCGTAAGGCCGCAGCGACGCAAGGTCCGTTGTGCCTCGCCGCTGGGTCACTCGAACGTGTCCGCGCGGAGTGTCCAGGTCGAGGCCGTGTGTGGATGGACCGCCTCAAGCGTCACAGTGGAGGGGTTGTCCGAGTTCCTGCTCGGCGCTGGACGGCGGGCCGCCTCCGGAGCGCTCGGTCCTGCGGCCCTTGCTGCCCGGGTTCAGGGTGCGCGGGTCGATCGCCTCGGCCGGGGCGCCGGTGGCGTAGAGGCCGTCGGGGTGCGGTGTCGCGGTCGTGCGGCCCCTACCGCCCGCAGACCAACGGGAAGGTTGAGCGCTTCCACCGCACCCTGGCCGACGAGTGAGCGTACCTGCGCCCCTACACGTCCAACCAGGAACGAACGGACGCACTACCCGACTTGCTCCACCGCTACAACTACCACCGCTGCCACACCGCCCTGGGAGGTCAGACCCCCATCAGCCGAGTCAACAACGCTGCGGATCAATACATCTAGGGCCTGGTCCGCGGCCACTCAGGTCTAGCGGATCAGGAGACCACTGACCCGGTGCCAGAGCTCGACCGCCAGCAGCACGCCGACTACTACGCGCTGACGGGCGCCGCCACCACCTGCAGCACCTGGGCCGTCGTCTACATCGCGGCTGGTCGTCGTCCGAGATGCTGTGGCCGCCAAACCGTGACCGCGCGAGCATCATCCGTTGCGGGGCCGCGGGAGATGATGGTCACGACAGGAGGTGCCATGCAGCCGAGCGAAGGTCAGGACCCGGATCCGGCAGGGCCAGTCGATCCATTGCCGCCGTACTCGCCCCACGAATGGTGGACACCACCTCCCCCGCACATGTGGCGGCCTCCCAAGCCGCAGGTACAGGTCCCGCCAACCGTCGGCGGACTCGCTCTTCTCGGAGCGGCGATCTGCGTCTTCGCGTCGGCCATCGAGATCATGGGAATGCAGGAGCGGACCGCGACGTGGGTGCTTGCGCTGCCGTGGGCGGGGCTGTTCGTCGGCGCCCTGACAGCTCTGATCACTGGGCAAAGGCTCGCTGACCGAGGCCGGTCGCCGTGGCCAGGAATCGGAACAGGCGCCGCGCTCTTCTCTCTCGCACTGGTCGCCTCCTGGGTGGCCATGGAGATAGTGGCCACGAGCCGCTGATGTTGCGGACAATTCCGGCCGCCCGCCGGATCGTTTGAGGGTTGGGCGCCCGCCGGCCCAGTGGGCGCGCCAACTGCTCGCCGAGCCAGACCCTTTCGCCGAGGAACAGCGGTCAGCGTGAACGTTCGGGGCTCGGTTCACGCGCCTGGTCAGCGGTTGCGTCGCACATTCCAGTGCGAGCGGGCGACGACGACGGCCGTGACGATGACAGTGAAGACCGCGTATCCGCGACTGGGTGCCGGGGTGAGTGCGATGACTGCGGCCGACGGCCATGTCCGCCCGCAGCGTCTTGACGGCGACGGCGCACCCGAGCCGGATGCCGTGACCGATGCAGACCTCGGCCATGCCGCCGTGTCCGAGAACGCCGCCCAGCTCGTGAACCGGCCGCAGAGGCGACGCGCCCCGGGCGACAGTCTGGATGGGCAATAGCGGCGCTGGAACGGGCCCGGCGGGCGATCAACGCGATGCGCGAGGAGATGCGCGCCGACCTCGGCGTCGGCGTCACCTCTCGGGATTGACCGGACCCTTCGCACCGGCGCTGTCCCGACGCACCACAGGGCCCATCTCCGGCACTACGCTCAGGGCCCGGAGGTGGGCGATGTTCGGTGGTCATCGCAGGTTGCTGCGCGACGGTGAGACGGCCCGGGCGGTAGTGACCTCGGCGGAGCGGCACGGCGGGCAGATCGACGCCAACGGCGGCGCGCCGGTCTGGTACCGGCTCGGCCTTCGGGTGCACTACCCGGACGGCACCACGGCGGACGCCTCCTGCAAGGTCGGCGGCCAACTGCGCAGCACCGCGCTGCTCTTCTCGGTGGGGGACATCGTCCCCGTCCGTCACGACGGCGCCAGTCCCGGCAAGGTGGTCGTGGACGAGCCCGCCCTGGAGTCGGAGCGGGACGCCGAGCGCCGGGCCCTCGACGAAGCCGCCGTCCAGCGCGCCGAACGCCGCCTGGCCGGGCTGCCCGACGTCGATCCCGCCGCGCTACCCACGGACGACCAGCTCCTCACCGCACTCCGCGCCTGGCGCGAACGGTCCGCCCGGGCCAAGCAGGCCAAGGCCGCCCACCGTCGGGCGGTCTCGGATGACCTGCCCAAGGGCGAGATCCTGCGCCTGCTCCACACTGCGACGACGCGCACCGCGGAGGAGAGGACCGCGCACCAGAAGTTCCAGAACCTGCACCGGCTCCGTCCCGACTGGACCTCTCCCCCCGAGGACCGCCCGCACTGAAGCTTTACCCTGTCGGTGATCTTGATGGCCGCGGCCAGCTGGCCGCTGCTGCCGGATCAGCCCACCGGTTTGCCCGTATCCTCGCCCGCCGGTCTGCCGGTGGAAGCGTGCGGGTTTCTCCGCACGGTGGACGCGGGGAGACCCGGGTCGGGGCGGAGGTGGGTCACACAGGGGTGGCGGAGGTGGAAAGCACGTGGAACAGCGGCCCGGCCCAGGTTGCGTCTCTCGTCGCCCAGCCATAGTCGGCGACCCTGGACGATCGCCGGAGGATTCAGCGAACGTCCAAGCGTCGCGCGCCGCATGCCGCAGTCGACAGCACAATGCCGTGCGAGTTGGTCCGCCCCATCCCAGGCTGCTGGCGCGGGGCCTGGTCAGGGCCCCGACGGCGGCGCGGCCGGGGCAGTCCGGACTCGAATGAGCCTCAGCCGATGCGGTGCGCCGGTTCGATGGGTGGATCAGAAGGGGCGTTGGTCGGCGGGGATCTGTACGACGATCGTGGCGCATTTGTCGGCGGGAGTGGCGCCTTGCCGACTGGCCCAGGGCTCGTCGGAACGCATCCAGGCCGGCAGGCCAGCCGGTAGGTCGCCCTCGGGGATGGTGCCGAGATCACCCGGGGCGAGGCTGGTGCCATAGGGCACCAGTGGGACGGTCTGGTCGGGGTGGGTGAGGGCCTGGTGGAGGGCGGTCAGGCCGGTGTTCCAGTTGGCCAGCATCTGGGCCATGAGCTGGGCGGGGTCCTGGCCTTGGGCGGCGGCGCTGTCGGGGTAGGTGGGGTGGAGGATGTGCTGGTAGGCAGGTGTCTCCATCCCGTACACGGCTGAAAGGCACGTCATTTCACAGACCGGCTGGTGGCTACCTCGGACAACCTTCAGCTTCTGCTCCAGTGGACAGCCGGAAGCATCCGCTACCTTTTTGACCAATGTGACACGCCTGCTGTCAAGCACCTTCCGGTGCTGTGAGTTGGCATGGTCCTGGGGATGCGTCTGAGTCACTGAAGCTAGTCGGCCTTGCGTCCCTGGCCGCCCAGGAGCGCCGCAACCTGGCCGCCGTCGCCCAGTTCCGGGCCCGTGAAGGCCATCCGGAAGCGCCTCACAACAACAAGGAGGAGATCGTGCTGGACTGAGGCAGCACCGAGCTGGACGGCCTCGGCCTCTTCCTCGCCAACAGCAGCAACAGGAGGGCGCTCATCCCCGCCGAAGGCGCCCAGCGGTTTGACCGAGCTCGGCATGCGGTGACAGTAGGGCCGTGGGCGCGGGCGGAGCGGCCCGCACCCCAACGAGCGCGTCGACCCGGGTCAAGGCTGTCACAAAGGTCTTCAGGCGCCGGTTGTGACGGTGCCTTGTGACACCCGTGCGAGGGTGCGGCGCGACACCGGAGCAGGTTCCCCTCCGGCTCCCCGCCCACCTGGTCAAGCAGGTGCGGTCCGCGTGCCGGCACACCTCGACGGAGTCGATCGGCCTGCTGCGGGATTGCCACGCCTCGAGCAGCGCAGCGGCTTCAACGCTCCCCGTGGTGGACGTCGGCGATCTCCCGGACGGCGGCAGCGACGGCCGGGGCGTCCTTCTTCAGGATCGCGCCGTGATTGCTGGCGACCTTCGTGGCCTGGATGTTCGCGTTGCGGTCGGTGACGGCGTCGAGGCTGGTGCGGATCTGCTCCTGCTCGTCGCCCTTGCTGCCGAAGGACGCGCCCGAGGCGACCACGAAGCGGGTCGGGACGGCGATGCGGTCCAGCACAGGACCCAGAACACGCTCGCGGGAGAGCCGGCCGAGCTCGATGTTGCTCTCCGCCTGCTCGGCCGCGCTCATCCGCGGGGTGATGCCGGTGGGGCGCAGCAGCGGGGTGAACCAGCCCATGCGCTTGAACAGCTTGCGGATGCGTTCCTCCATCGCGTCGTCGAGCCAGTCGTAGGGGTAGGCGCCGTCGACCAGGACCGTGCCCAGGGCGCGTTGGGGGTTGCGCTCGGCCCAGTGCGCGGCGACCAGTGCCCCGTAGGACCAGCCCACCACCAGCGCTCGGTCCACGCCGCGTGCTGCGAGGACGGCGTCGACATCGCGGACGGCGGCTTCGAAGGAGTAGTCCTTCGAGCGCAGGGACTTGCGGCCGCGGGCCCGCTCGTCGAAGGTGATGTGCCGCCACTGCTCGGTGCCCAGGCCGGCGATGACGCGTCGCCAGTAGCCCTGGGTGGCGAACTGGCCGTTGAGGTAGACCACCGGGATGCCTGTGCCGCCGGTGTCCGTGACGTGCAGGGCGGTGTCGTCGACCGGGACCATGCCGGTCCACGGTGCGACGGTCTTCGTCGTGCTGATGTTCGCCATGGGATTCCCCTGAGTTGTGTCGGTCGTGCTGAACCAGTGGTCTGGGCCGTGCCCGGTGCCCCTTTGGGGCGGGCGGCCGGGCCGTTGATGGGCGCGCGATGAGCATCGCGACCGCGGTGGGCCCGGCCAACAGTCCTGGTGGTGCTCTGGGAGAGTCGGTCAGAGGCTGCGGGCGGTGATGTCGCCGTGGGCGGTGGTGGCGCGGATGTCGAGCCCGGCGGTGCCGTCGTTCCTCAGCGCGTTACTGACGCGGCCGTGGCCGGTGCCGGCGTCCAGGGAGGCGGAGACGCCGGCGGCGGCGCCGACCTCGATGTCGCCCCTCTGGGTGCGGAGCACCACCGCGCCCTGGCGGGCCTCGGTGATCCGGATGTCGCCTCGGTTCGTGCTGATCTCCGCGGGGCCGTTCAGCCGGCCAACCTCGATGTCGCCATCGACCGCAGCCAGGCGCAGGCTCGCCACCTCGTCCATCTTGATCTGGTGGTACGCGCCGTCGAAGACGACGTCGCCCAGGCGCCCGACGGCCCGGAACTCGGTGCTGGCCCCCTTGGCCTCGACGCGGGAACCGGCCGGCAGCTGCACGGTGACCTCCAACGCGCCGGAGGGACCGAAGGTCTGGTACTTCGGGTCCGCGGTGCGGATCCGCAGGACGCCGTCCGCGTAGGCGACGACCGCCTGCTCCGCCGCCCTCACGTCGCGGCTCTTGGAGGCGTTCGCGGGGCGGACCTCGACCGCGGTCGAGGCGCGGTCGGCGGCGATGACCTGGATGCGCCCGCAGGGGATGTCCAGGATGGTGGTGATCGCGGCCGGGGTGTCGAACTTCTGCATCGTGCTCTCCTGTACTCGCCCATTGTTTCCGATGAGTGAAAAGCTACGTTGCGTTCGCGAATCACGCAACACGAAAGTTGCACGCGACACCATTCAGTGCAGGTAGACGCCCATATTTCGTTGCACTGGGCCTGAATCTAATGCAACGAAGAGAGTCGATCTCGTTGCATTGAGCATGGGTGAAAGCTATGCCGCGACACACGGAGCCCCGATAGGGAGACCACAGCACCCGGAGGCAACAGCCACGCGACGGCAAAGATCGCGGTGGGCGTGCTGAGCGCCCCGCCTTCGCCGAGATCGCCCGGCACTTCGGCGGAGTCGATCGACCTACAGCGGGACCGGCGCAACCAGTGGCCCTCGGACTGCCGCCCCGGGACCTGAGCACCGAACGCAAGGCCAAGGCAGCGGCCGACTACCAGGAACCGGCCAAGAAGGTAACCATCACCAGGCAGACCTGGTCCGCCGCCATCGAACGGCTCATCAACGCCGCACCCACGCTGCTGCAGCACACTCGCGAAGCCACCGAACCGGCGAGAACCCCGCGACGCCGCCCCGCGCCGAGGAGTGGTGCAGGCCGGCCTACTCTGGGTGCTGCGAGGCCCCGTCACCCCCCGTGGACGGGGCCTCCCCAGCACTAACGATCACGAACCGACAGCCCGCTCCAGCCCCTGAATGGCGACCCTGTGCACCAGACCGTCAGGCCGCGGGCAGCGACGGATCCGGTGTCCACGGCTTCGGTGCCGTGACTGCCCAGCGCTCGTGGTCGCGCCACTGTCCGTCGATGTAGAGGTAGTCGGGGGACACACCCTCGAAGTGGAACCCGAGCCGCTGCACCACCGCCAGGGACGCCTTGTTCCCCGGCTGGATGCACGCCTCCAGGCGGTGCAGCCGCAGTTCGGTGAACGCGTACCCCATGGCGGCGGTGATCCCTTCGGTGATGTAGCCCTGGCCGGCCGACGGGGCGAAGGCCGCGTACCCGAGGGACGCGCCCTGGTACCGGCCCCGGATCACCGAGTTGATGTTCACCGACCCGGCGGCCACGCCGGTCTCCCGCACCCGGATCAAGAACCCCAGATTGCTGCCGTCCTCGAACCGCCGCATCCAGACCCGGAACTCCTCCGGAGTCGAGGGCAACTGCATCCACGGGTGGTGCAGTTCGGCACTCACCCGCACGAGCGCACAGAACTCCTCCTCGTCGGCGAGGGTGAGTGGACTCAGTTCGACCCGCAGTGCCGTGGAAGCCATGAAGCCACGGTAGACCTTCCCCGTACCAAGGGCCCCACAAGTCCCAGGATCCGCGCCCGCTCCGGCGGCCGACCGCTCGGCCGTCGTCCTGGCGCTCGCCGCCGCACCGGAGCCGACCGAGGGTACTACCCGAACACCCCTGAGCCCCACCCCTCCCACGCCCGGGCCTCGACGGCCGGCCTCAGCTTCCTGCCTGGGCGTCAAAGTCATCGTGCGCAGTCCGCCACAGCCGCCAACATGCCGGACGACTCTCTGGATGAGACGCCCGGCGGCCCGGCAGAATCGGTGGTATGCCGGGTTCGGGCCGGGCCGGCGCGCGCGGGATGATGGCGGCCATGGACGCCTCCACCACCACGCCAACCGCGGCGGCGATGCTGCCGGTGACCGCCCCGGTGCCGTTCGGCACGAAGGACGCGCTCAAGCAGCTCAAGCCGCTCTTCGCGGCGGAGCAACGCCGAGCTCGCGTGTTCTCGCGGACGAAGGAGTGGAACGCCGAGGGCCTGCCGAGGCGGGAGGCGACGGCCGGGTCGCCTCGTACGCGCACCGCGCGCAGCTGCGCGAGAATGGGCAGCTGCTGGACTGTCTCGACGCGGTGATCATGCTCGAGGTCCGCGCCGAACTTAGCGCCCACGGCTGGGACAGGAACTGGCCGGCGGCGCCGGCGGAGGCGATGCTGCCCGGCCGGTGGCCCGGGTCGCGGGACCGCGGCTCCCCGGAGAAGGTCCCGGTCCGGCTCCCCACCCGCCTGATCGAGCAAGTGCGGTCCGCGTACTGGCACACCTCCGCGGAAGCCATCGGGCTGCTGCGGAACTGGCACGACCCGATGGCCGCTCGCACTGCCGCCGAGGGACCTGCGCAGACCGAACCGGGCCCGTTCACCCAGCGCCGCCTGTAGCCGCCTCCTCGCGTCGAGCCGTACGCCACGACTGCTCTTGGGCGAATCCCGGTGTCTACTGGATGCTCCACCGGTGCGGATGCTCCGGCCTCGCGGGGCAGCTGAAGACGTTCAGCAGCCCGTACCGGCCGAAGGCCAGCTGGGCGGGGCGGGGGTACCGTAGGTGCTCGGGGAGGCGACCGTCCTCGACCGGCATCCAGCTGATGCAGCCGTCCCATTCCCCGCTGTCCAAGGTCATCAGCAAGGCCATGGGCGCGCCGCAGACCGAGCAGGTCATGGCATGCGGGTCGGTGCTGTGCCAGGAAGCGAAGCCACCGACACGGTAGCCGGGCGGGATCGACAGGTCGTGCTGATAAGTGAGCACGTCGGCGTCCGGGTCCTTGTCCGCCTTTCGCTCCTGCTTCTCCTCCCAGGCGTCGATCTTGGACTGCAGGCGCGCGGGCAGCGTCCCGACGTAGGGATAGGTGGTCACCTGCTCGGGGTGCAGCACGCACGGCTCGGGCACCGCGCCCTCGAAGCCGACCAGCAGCGGCTCCGGTGCGGCGCCCAGCGGCTCGCGGACCTGGTCGGATCGACGCCAGATCATGTGCAGGGCGAGGCCGTAACCGCTCGGACCATGGGCCTCGAACGGGCACCAGAGCACTTGCAGCAGATCGCAGCACTCCGGTCCGGCCGGGAGGCCCGGCACGTCCCGCTGATACAGCTGAACCAGGCCGATCAGCGGGACCGGGTGGGTGTCCGCGAGGTCGGGCACGCGGTGCTTTCGCTCCAACTCCTTGAGCAGAACCCGTTCCTCGTCCGTCGGGCCCGGGGCCACGTCGCGGGCCCAGGCCTGTGCGAGCAACTGCCGCCGGTGGCGGATGTCCGCGATCCGGTACCCGCGCCCTCGTCGGTGCGGCTCGGTGCACATCGGCCACGGTTCGTCCACGGGCCAGAGCAGCGGGCCGCCGATCGAGCTGACCGACCGGTCCGGGCTCCCGGCCCGCGGGTGTAGCCGAGTCGTGACGCCACGGTAGCCGGCCAGCTTCGGGAAGAGCCCTTCGACATCCAGCGGTCGGGGCGGCGTCGTCCTGGTCATGGCCGTGACCATAGATCACAGTGCTGACCCATCCTCGTCCGGGACTATCGAAGCCGCGAAAGGACGGCGCGCTCGCCCTGACAGCACCTCATTCCGAGCCACACCAGAATCAGGCATACCGGTTCAGAATATCCTCTCAGGCCGCCCCGCCCCTGCCCTCCCTACCCGCTCACTCCCCAAGGTCGGGCAGGCGCAGGGCGCTCAGAGGGGGACGTCAGCGCCTGAACCTCGGTCACCAGCGGCCCTGATCAGCAAGACTGCGCCGTGATGCGGGCCCGAAGCGCAGCCCACGGGGCAACCCACGGCCTACCTCACGGGGCAGCCCACGGGGTAGCCCACCCGGTCTGAAGGTCGAGGCCCACGTTCTTCTGTTCAGGTCGGCAGTTCGTGAACGGGGCTCGTCAGTCATCTCGCGCCAGACCCGGCCTGCTGCGAGTGGACGCGAGGATCTGAGGCCAGGTCGGCGGGGCGCCTGGAGGAACACCGTGATGAACCGCGCAGGCTGAGCCTGGTTCTGGTCAGAAGTCGGTGTGCTCGTATTCGACGCTCGCCAGCCAGCCGGTCAGCCCGGCCAGGTGGTCGCGGGTGAGGCCGTGTGCCAGCCATTCGTCCTGGCGGTCGAGCCGGAGGAAGCCCTTGCCCGCGAACGCTCGCCGCAAGTAGTCGGTGAAGCTCAGGAAGTGTTCCTCCTCACGGACGAGCGGATCGGCGCCTGTGTACGGAAGCCAGACGGAGTACGGGGCCCCGCCGCTGATGTTCGCCTTGTGGAGATAGTCGGCCGCGATCATCAGTTCCAGCGGGCCGGCGATTTCCGGGTGCAGGTCTGCGGACTCGTCCTGCCACTCGTCGACCGAGAACCACGCGGTGGGGAGGTCCAGGACCTCCAGCGGGTCGGCGACGGCAAGTTGTTCCGGCACGCCGGGCGGGAAGGGGGCGTTCCACGCGTCCCGCGGGACGAGGTCGATTGTTCCGACGATGCGCCAGTAGGCGGCCAGGGCCGGTGGCGCCGGGGTGCCTGTGATCTGTTCCAGGTGCCTCAGGTGCTCTTCGACGTCCGAAGCAGGTCCCGGCAGGGCCTGGTCCAGGGTGACCGGCCAGCCGCGGGCTATGAGGGCGGCGGTGAGGTTGTGGGCGTTCCGTCGGACACGCTCCATGGTCATGGCGGCCACCTGCTCGGCCTCGGCGCGCTGCGGGCCGTCCAGGTGTTCGACAGTGCCGAGCTCGCGCCAAACGCCCTGGTGGTCCCCGTTCGCATAGCGTGCAACGAGATCCCCCGCCTGCCACCACTGCCGGCGTACAGGTCGAGGCTGCGTCGAACGCGCCGCTCCGGCTGCGTCCAGCGCCGGGCCAGTGACAGCAGGATCGGCGTACTTGAGCACCTGGCGGGCCTGCCCGCCCAGGTCTTCGTGGTCGCGGAGGCCGACGCAGAGGTCAAGCCAGCGGCGATCCCGGGACACGAGGTCGCGGAGATCGGCGGAGTGCCATTCGGGACCGGACGCGCGGAGCATTCGTGGTGACAGGAGGCTGAGAGCTTCGGCGGCAGCGATCTGCCCGGGTGAGGCAGTCAGGCACTCGGGGGCGAACAGGTGGCTGACGTTGTCCCAGGCCGTCCCCTCGTCCGTGAACATGACCTTCAGGGCCATGAACCGGCCGAGGTGCTCGTGGTCGTGGATGCCCTTCCGCAACGCGTCGCGGGCCTCGACGGTCCCGATCTCGAACAGTGCATGGGCAGCAGCCACCGCGATCGGATGGACCGGGCACTGCTCCCACAGCGCGATCAATGTCGGGACGGACGGCTCGTAGCGCAGCCTCCCGAGGGTACGGATCAGGTCAGAAGCCGCCCCTCCGCCGGCAACGCTGCGGACGGCGGAGATGCTGACATCCTGGTAAGCCCTCGCTTCGTCCGCAGTCAGACTGCTCCACTGCTCGATGCTGACGCGCGCCCTGCTCCCGAGGTCCGGCCACGCGGCGAGAGCCTCCAGAAGGGACTCCAATACTCGCGCACCGGTGATCTCAGCTGTGCTTGTGTTCTCCACCACGCGCGCAGTATGCCACCTCGCCAAATATCGAGGGCGGAGGGCAGTTGGACGTGGATGGCGTTCGAGCACGGGAACTGCCTGGCACCACCGTGCCGGCGGCGCCCTGGCAGGAGCGGGACGGCCTGGAACGCGGCCGCCTCCCCACTGGCGGTTCTACCTCCTTCGAGTTGTTCGTCACGTGTCGCCTGGGCGCGTGACGATCATGCCCGCTACGTTCGTTCACAGTTCACAGAGCCTTCGGGTCGCCGCACGGCCGGTGAACTCCTTCCAAACCGGACCTGTGTGAACGCTTCTGGAGCGGGCCCGGCGGGCCGACCCGACGAGGTCGCGAGTGGTGTCGGTTGCTGCTCCTAGGGTGTCCCCGTGAATGTGGACGATCTTCAATGGCAGGTCGGCACCCTTGGCGGCGTGCTGCCGCGGCTCGTGGACGAGATCCGCGACCGCGGTGGCCTGGAGGCTTTGGTCCAGGCGGCGCGGGAGCGTGAGGACTGGTTCTGCGCTGCGGGTGCGGCGCGGGGGCTGTGCGCGGCCGGGGACTTCGGGCGGGCCTGGGCGGTGGTGGAGCCGTTCGCGGCTACCCGTTGGCAGCCGGCGGTACGGGTGGGGGCGGACGTGCTGGTGCGGTGGGGCCGCGTCGACCGGGCGCTGGAGCTGGCGCGCCCCGAGGGGCCGCAGGAGAACGCGGTCGGCGCGTCGCGGGACTATGCCGTGGTGCTGGCCCGGGCCGGGCGGGTGCAGGAGGCGATCGGCGCACTCGGCCCGCACCTGCGCAGCGGACGGGTGCTGGCGGCCCTGGTGGAAATGACCCAAGGCCAGGGGTGCGACGAGCGGGTGCTGGAGCTGCTGGCCCCGATTGCCGAGGAGTTCCGGCGCGATCCGGAGCAGTCCGGCGTCCGCGATCTGTGGGACGTCTTGCCGGCGCAGGCCCGGGTTCTGGAACGGTCCGGCCGCGTGGACGAGGCGATCCGGCTACTCGGTGCGGACGTGGCCGAACGCCGGTACGGGCCGCAGAACAACGTGCAATTCTATGCGGAGTTGTTGGCCCGCCACGAGCGGATCGAGGAGCTGCGCGAGCTCGCCGACACCCAGAGGTACGGTGCCGTGGTTCCGTACGTGAGGGCGTTGGAAAGCGCAGAACAGGCCGATAAGGCAGAGACCTATCTGCGCGATCTCATTGCCGCCGGGAATCCGGGCTGGCATGAGAACACGCTGATGGAACTGCTCATCCGCCAGGGGAGGTTCGACGACGCCATCAAGGCGGTGGAGCACACGTTCGACGACCTCTACGACGGGAACCTCCTCCAAGGGGCCCTGATCCTCCTTGCCGATCACGGCCAGCACAGCAAGGCGATCGGACTCACAGAAGGACGCAGCCCCGAGTTCCTCG
Source organism: Streptacidiphilus jiangxiensis (assembly GCF_900109465.1). Taxonomy (GTDB): domain Bacteria; phylum Actinomycetota; class Actinomycetes; order Streptomycetales; family Streptomycetaceae; genus Streptacidiphilus; species Streptacidiphilus jiangxiensis. Next base: position 343,865 of record NZ_FOAZ01000007.1, on the reverse strand, counting down.
CGGAGAACGAGGCGTACTGGCTTCGCTCCAACCGGTGGTGGCTGATGGGAGAGTCCGGACGCGCCCGGGAAGCGATCGCGGAGATCGAGGCCCTACCGGCCGGCGAGGTGGACGACCGCGAGCTGACCATCGCGTGGCTGCTCGCCCAGGAGGCGCGCGTCGAGGAGGCCATCGCCCTCCTGCGCTCCCTGCCCGGCACAAGGGCCGCAACCGCCCTGGCCGAACTGCTCATCCGCCAGAACCGCTTCACCGAAGCCATCGCCGCCATCCCAGACGTGAACGCCCAGCGGGAGGAGGCCCGGCACCTGCGAATGAACGGGGAGCAAGCCCTCACCCCCGGCGCCGACCACATCGGCAACGACCCATGGCCAGCCCCGAATACCGCACGTCAGGAATGAGGCCAGTCCCGATATCCAACTGCTGACGAATAGGCAGGGCTGGAGCGCGGAGATCACGAATCGCGGTCAGAGCCATTTTGGCTCTGCCCGAAAGTCCGGGAACCCTTGTAGGTTCTTCCGGACCCGCGAGGACGGGTCCCTGGCGGAGACGAAGGACTGATCGTGGCTGACGAACGACTGGATGCCGAGTGGCTCCGTGACTGGTGTGGGCAAGCGGCTGCGTCGGTCGCGAAGCTGGCGCAGTCGTTCCATGCACAGCACGGCTTCGAGCCTGGCGACAGCACTGTCGTACTCGCAACGCAGGAGAGCCACGACGCGGCAGATGCGCTGGTAGAGCTAACTCCGATCCCTTCGGACCTGACCACGATGTACTGGGTGATCAGCGAGGTCTCCTTCCCCGATCTGGAGAACGGCTGCTTCGTGCATCCGGCATCGCTGGTTGCGGACCACTTCCGCGAGTACGGCGCTGTCCAGATCGACGGCGAAGAGCCCGCCGTGGTCTTCGCCAGCGACGGCGGCGGCCATCTGTTCGCGCTGGGAGACTCAGGGCGGGTCTGGAAGTCGACGACCGCCTCGTGGTTCGACCAGTTCGACCTCGCCGCGGACAGCCTGCAGGAGTTCTTCGAAGGGATCTCGCGACAAATCAACAGTCAGCTCTGAACGGCCCAGTGGTTGCCGCGCGCGTGGGCGACGAACACCGGGTCGAGCTCGACGTGGTAGCGCCGCCCGCAGTGAGCCAGAAGATTGTTGCCCGTTTCGTGGGGATCCGTCAGCTGCCGCGCGCGGCTCTGGGCACGTCGGAGCGGCCGTGGGACCATCGCCTGTGGGCTTTGACAAAAAGCAGACCCGGGGTCTCGCGCTGATCTTCTTCGGGCCGTGGGTCGGGATGCTGCTTTCCTGGTGCGGCATCATCGCGCTGTCCGTGCTGAGCGGCGTGTGGCCGGACAACCGCATTCCGCAGGTCCTCCTCGCGGCCTGGGTGCTGGCAGCAGCGGTGACGGGGGCACGCATGTGGCGGCGGAACGAGCCGGAAGAATGGTGGATCCGGATCGCGCTGGCCCCCCTTGGGGCGCCGTTGTGGGCAGGCGCCCGCTGCTGGCACGCCTGGAAAGCCCTGAGGCGCGGACGATCCTGGCCAGCCGCGGATCAGCCAGTGGGGTGAACCGCACCATCTCACCGCTCGCGGCCAGTTCCTTCGTCAGGACCGCGTAGTAGTAGTCGAAGTGCGCTGCGATGTCGCCGGGCGCCCAGCCGTCCATCGGCTCCTCGAACACACCACCGTCGTGGTTGACCAGCAGCAGGAACCTGGGCATCTGCTCTCCTTGATCGTCAGCGCGCCCAGTGTGGCGCACTCGCTCCATCAACGGAGCCATCACGCGGTTCTCTACATCGCCCGGACAAAATCTTCGAGTCGCGTTCAACCATGTGGCGAACGGCGAGCATGCCAGTCCAGTTTTCGCTGATCCTCATCAGCCGCCGGGGACGTTCGAGGCGGCCCGCTGCTACTCGGAGATCGTCACCCCGATCCACCTGCGCAGCCGCTACGAGATCGCCGCGATGCTGTCCGGCTGGGAGGTGTGCGCTCCGGGGCTCGTGCCCATCCCCGACTGGCATCCCGACCGCGCAGGAGCTGACCAGCTGCCGCGCTGGCACGGCCTGGCAGCTGTGGGAGTCAAGCCCAGCCAGCCCTGACTGGGCCAGCAATCCGATCCGGCGCGGAGCCCGATCACCAGGAAGCCGGGTCAGGTGGGGTTCACAGTCGCCACAGCGCCCCGGGCCAGCGGCCGTCCGACATCTGGTTTACCAGCTTCGCCACACGGTCGGCTTGCGCAGGATCAACTTGCCCGCCACTCAGGTAGGACGACTTGGACGACCTGCGTGGATCCATCAACACGGATCGACCCACTCCGATCCATGTTGATTGTGTATTCAAACGGTGATCATCCGCTGTAGCCTGTGCGCCCACTGAAAGATCATCGAAAGGGCGCTTCTCCTTGATCCAGACTCCGGCCAAGCCCGACCTGCGCACTCGCTGGGACAGGCTCACCCGTCCGAAGAAGATCGCGACAGGGGCAGCCGCAGCGATCTTCATCCCGTCGTTCCTGGTCGGCACAGGCCAGGGTCTCGGTCAGGCCGTGACCGGCTACAAGCAGCCCACCCCCACCGTCACAGTCACGGTGACCGCGACGGTGCACACTACCGTCACGGTCACAGCGGCCCCGCGCCCGACCCTCAGCAAGAAACCGGCGAAGCCCACCCCCAAGCCGTCTCCCACCGTGTCCGCCGCGAGCGCCACCGCTGCGAGCACGAGCGCATCGGACAGCAGCGGAACCACGGCGAGCAACGGCTACCCGGTCCTCCTGTCACCGAGCGGCCGCTACTACCATGCCGGCGAGTTCTGTCCTCACGCCGACGACGGCGTGACCACCGTCGACTCCGGTGGCACTCCCATCACCTGCTCCGACGTCAACGGATACTTCCGCTGGCACTACTGACAAACGGCCGCCTCGGCGCGAACCGTCAGGTGAGCCAAGAGGGCAATCCGTGGCGGGCCGGTGGCGGTTGCGGAGGGCACTCTCGTCATGAAACCAAGTGCTCCCTCGAGCCCCGCGTCGAGCGAGCCCTTGTCGAGCTCGGCTGCACGACCGGGGTCTGGCCGTATCGGCTCCAGGTCCTGGCTCGCGGCGGAGTCATCGACTGCCCGGCCTCGTCCTCGAAGACGATCCAGGCCCCACGCTCCGCCGCGATGCTCTTGCCCGTGGCCAGGTTTCCTTCTTCCATACCTCTACTGTGACTTCCCGTGATCGAATCCGAGAGTGAGATCAGCGAAGATCTGGTCCGGGACCTGCTGCGGGACCAGCATCCGGACCTGGCCGAGCTGCCCATCCGCGAGGTGTCAGGCGGCTGGGGCAACCAGATGTGGCGCCTCGGCGACGAGTTGGCCGTCCGGATGCAGCGGATGGACAGCGGTCCCGACCTGCAGCTCAAGGAGCGGCGCTGGCTGCCGGTGCTGGCCCCACGCCTGCCGCTGCCGATTCCAACTCCGGTGCGAAGCGGTGCACCGTCCAAGCGCTTCCCCAAGATCTGGACCGTCATGACATGGGTCGAGGGCACGCCGCTGGACCACGGCTCGATCACCCGGGGCGACCACGCTGCCGACATCCTGGCGGCCTTCCTGATGGCGCTGCATGTGGAGGCGCCCGCCGACGCGCCGGACTCCTCGGACCGCGGCGGCCACCCCAAGCAGTGCACGGGCGGCTTCGAGCACTTCCTGAAGGCCGTGGACCTCGGCAGCTTCGCCGAGCACGACATTCGGGCCGTGTGGGATGACGCGGTCGCGGCTCCCGTGTGGCGGGGCCCGCGGCTGTGGGTCCACGGCGACCTCCATCCCGCGAACGTGGTTGTCGGTGACGGCACCCTGGCGGGGGTCGTCGACTTCGGGGACCTCTTTGCCGGTGACCCGGCCTGGGACCTCGCGGCCGCCTGGCTGCTGCTCCCAGCGGGAGGAGCCTCGCGGTTCTTCGACAGCTACGCCCGGGCGGACGAGGCCGCGGTCCGACGGGCGCGTGGGCTTGCCGCCATGAAGAGCTTGTTCTTGATGCTGATGGGTCAGAACGGGGACCGCGGACTGCCTGGCGGAAAACCGAAGTGGGGGCCCGTAGGCCGGTCGGCACTCGATCGTGTCCTGGCGGGCCTTTGACGGGCGGCCAAGGTCGACCTGCTCCGAGATCGAACACGGGGTCGAACCGGCGTCGTGAGGAGGATGAGCCGGTCAACCGTGGCGATCTCTTGAAGTCGATTGTGCTGACGGTCGCCAGCGGTCGTGGGGACAGTGTTGTCAATGCGGCACCCTCGGGGATTGGACTGGCCCGAGGTGGTGACCGCCACCGTGGCAAGGATCAGTCGCGTTGGGCTCCGCGGGATGGTGGCTGGCCGGCCCGGCGGGAGGACCGCCGGGTGATGCGCCCGGGGCGCATGGCTGATGCTCCCGATCCCCACGACCTGGTCCACCTCCAGCGCGACCTCGCCGCCGCCCAGGCCCTCGCCGACTACACCCAGTTCAAGACCTCCGAGTACCGCGAGCGCTACCTCGAGCCCGACCAGGTCGCGGACGAGGAATAATCAAGACCTGTGGATCGGGCACGTCAGCGGTAGCGCGGGAGCCCGCCGAGGTCGGGAAGCTCATCTTCGAAGTCGCAGGCGGCAACGGCGTCGTAGCCGCGGTCCCAGGCGGCTGTGAGCAGGCGTGACACTGGAACGACGAGGGAGGAGCCACCGTCGTCGGCTTCGGCATCGAGAACAAGCCCCACCCGCCGCGCCCCAGCACCCGCACTCCCCCCCACCACCCTTTTTCATCCTGCCGGGGCAGGGACACGCAGAGGGGGGTTGTCGGACTTCCAGTCGCCACCAAACCCAAGCTGACCAGGACAAACGCGCACGGCAACGCGGCGGCGCGCGCAGCCTGTTTCGCCGACAGCCAGGGGCTGGAGCCACGAGAGCAGACACGACTGAGCGGCTCGCCTGGTCGCTCGACCGTTGGCGCGCTCCCGCCCCGCAAGGTGGAGGGGCCCTTCAAGGAGCGCGCCAAGGTAGACACCGACCGACCGAGCAAACCGGTCCGCCGGCCGTCCGGTGGCACGCACCAGGCCGGTGTCGCATCCCACGGGGACCGCACCGGCACGCCACGCCTCCAAGGTGCCCCAGCTGCGCAGGCCCTGAACGCGGATGACACACGCGATGGGCAGGCCGCCGAAGACCGGCACGTCCGGCCCCCGAAGACCGCCGCCAAGGCCCGGCCGAGCGTCCGAATCGCGCGGCGGATCGGCCGCGCCCTGGCTGCAATTGTTTCAGTCCCACCGCTACCGGCCCAGGCTCGGTCTGAGAAACCGCAGGCCGACGCCGTGAGACGGCGTCTCAAGGCCTGGCGGGACGGGCGCGCGCCGAAGGCGTCGGGACCGTTCGTGCCATAGTCGCCGGGGCCCGACAGCCTCCCATCCTCACGAGAACGGACCGACACCGTGTCAGCACTCCGCCACCCCCGCGCAGTCCGGCTGCGCAACCTCGCCGTGGGCACCGCGGCCGGCTCCCTGCTCCTGGTCGGACTCGCGGCGTCGCCTGCGTCTGCGGGCGCCTGGGGTTACGTCGCGTTCGCCAACGCGAACAGCGGCAAGTGCCTGGAGATCGGCGGCTGGGCGCAGAACAACGGCGCCACCGCCAACCAGTGGGACTGCCTGCACGGCAGCGCCGCCAGCAACGGCTGGTTCGACGAGAACCAGGTGTGGACGGTCAATGTCGTCAACGGCTACACCCAGATCCGGAACGTCAACAGCGGCAAGTGCCTCGAGGTCCAGGGCTGGGCGCAGAACAACGGCGCGACCGTCGACCAGTGGGACTGCCTGTACGACGGCAATGGAAACCCGGACAAGAACCAGGCCTGGTACATCGCCGGCAGCGGCCAGATCTGGAACGTCAACAGCGGCAAGTGCCTGGAGATCGGCGGCTGGGCGCAGAACAACGGCGCGCTCGCCGACCAGTGGGACTGCCTGAACGACGGCAACGGAAACCCGGACTCCAACCAGGTGTGGCAGCAGACGCACTACTGACGCGAACCGGGACACGGTCGAGCGACCTGCGAGTGCCCACGCACCCCGGGGATACCAACCCGCCCGTCCGTGAGCCCTGGCATCGCGCGCGCCGACCCGCTGGGTGTGCCACGTACGTATGCTGCACACCCAGCCGTCGGCGCGCCGGCCTGCGGCCACCGAGCACCGAGCACCGAGCACCGAGCACCGAGCAGACGGAACCATCATCGACGCCGGAGCCCTCCTCACCGGCACAGTCGAGACCGCCACCTGAGTGGCCGCGGCCTGTCAGGCGGCGCGCCAGTGGCAGGCCAACGCCGGACGCCGTACCAACGGCATGACCGCGCACATCAGCGCCGCCGGGCGTGGCGGCAGCTCCCGCACGGTGCAGGTCACGAGTCCGACTGGAACACCAGATGCTGACCGGCCGGCCCGCCAACCCCGGGCCCCTGGCCCAACACCCCGTCAACCCTGCCCAGATATCCCGCCCTGACGCCCGCCCAGCGGCCGCCTCGAAGGCACCCGCAGCCCCGGTGAGCCATTGCCCGCCTGGCGAGGCAGCCACAGCGCGCACACCTCGACACCGCAAGGCAACCCCGGCAGTCGGACCATGGTGCAGACCGTCAAGAGGCCGTCCCCCCGGCCGGCCCCGGCATATGCCCGGGCCCGCTCTGAGTACCCGCACTCATGCACAGTCCCCCGCCCCACGGGCACGCTGCACACACCGGGGCGCAGGACCCCGGCCCACACGGGCGTGAAGGACAGCAACAGGATGACAACCCACCGAGACCGGGTCTCCCTCACACTCCTGGCAGCCCTGTCCGCGTCCTGCACCGGAGTGTTCGTCAGCGAGTTGCACTACGGCCACGGCGCCCCCGCGATCGCCCTCATGGCCCTGACCGCTGTCATCGCCATCCTCGCCCTGGTCCCCGTCGCCCTGCACACCATCACCACCCTCGCCCTCAAAAAACCCCGCAGCGACTGGTACTGAAGGGGGCAACGCGCGACATGATGTGCGCGCTTCTTGCCTGCGGGTCCACGGACGTCGCCGAGTCGGGTGTTCGTGTCGGGCCAGGGGAGCCGCACGAGCAGGCTTGCCGATCCGGACGGTGCACCCGGGCCGGAAGCACGCCGAAGCGTTGTGGGACCATCCCCGTTGTGGATGACCGTGCGCATGACGTGGACTGGTCCGGCTTGTTCCACGCCCGGGGGTGCGCCAGCGATACCCCGAGGCATCTGACAGCTCTCCTCGGCGAGGATGCGCGGGCGTTCGTCGACGGGTACTCGCACCTGTGGTCGGTGACGCTTCGCCGCGAGGGCAAGGCCTGGCCCGTGACGGCGCCCACCGCGCGGCTTGTCGTCGAGCTCCTGGAGAATCCGCTGCTGGGGCCCGACGATCCCTCGCTGCGCGATGCCATGCTCGCCTATCTGTACGAGGTCGGCGTCGCCGCTGACCTCGGGGACCAGGCTGGGGAGATTCGTGCCCGGGTCCAGGACCGCGCGCCGGAGGTGCGTGGCTGGACTGCCGAGTACGTGTCCGCCGATGCGGATGGCAGGGCCCACATGTGGCAGGACGGCACCGGGCTGGGCGGGCTTGTCCTCGATCAGGCGGCGCTTGCCTGCTTCGACCTGGTTCCCGAACTCCTGCGGCGGACGCTGCCCTACCTCGTGTCGGAACGCGTCAGGCGCCGGACATGCGCCGCTGCGGCTGTCGGGTCACTGGCGCGGCATCCCGCGACCGCAGCGCAGCGTCCGGAGCTGCTGAGGCAATTGCTGACGATGACCCGATCCTGCGAGTCCCCGCACGATCTGGCGACGATCTTGATTGCCATCGGCCAGATCGGCGGGAACACGCGACCATGGCTCAGTGATCCGAATGCGGGCATTCGGGCCTGCGCGGCCCTGGCGCCCGACCTTGCCCACGACGACACCGCGAGCCAGGTGCTGAATGAACTGGCGCGGTCGCCGCAAGCGTTCAGCAAGTCCTTCGGCGACATGGCTCCGCCGCTCCAGCTCCAGTCCAAGACGTACCTGGAGCTGCTCAAAGGGCGGTGCGCGAGCTGATGCTCCCCGCCCACAACGAGACGGCCATCACGTCCTGCCGAACCCACCCGGACAGGTCGGGGTGCTGGCCCGGCGGACTCATCCCGACAGCTTTCCGGACCTCGAGCGCCTGAGCTGAAGTCCATCATCGCCAGTTGCCCCTAAGTGAAAGCCCTGAACGGGCACGTCCAAGCGTTCGGGGAAGCTCACCCAGCTCCAGGGCGACCAGCTCCGACAATGGATCAAGGCGGTCCGCGCCGAGAACCTGCCCAAGCCCCACGCCTTCGCCAACGGCCTCGAACGCGATCTCGCCTCCGACACCGCGGGCCTTGCACTGCCCTCGTGCTCAGGCATGGTCAAGGGCCACGTCAACCGGATCAAAATGATCAAACGCCAGATGTACGGCCGCGCCGGCGGCCTCGGCGTCTTGCGGAAGCGAGTCCTCCTGGCCTGACCGCGCCGCGTCACCGATGTCGAGCTCAGGAGTCTTGTGCAGGGTGCCGAGATGACGCGTGGAGCAGATCAGCAGGGACTCGGCCCACAGCGATGGCGATCGCTTCGGCGGCTGTGGTGACCTGGTGCAGGGCAGGACCGTTCCACCACTCTCTGATGATGTAATCGCCGGCACCCCGGGGTGAGTCGATCGAGACGAAGGACGGGGAGAAGGGGAAGTCGGGCGTGTTGGAGAAACTCAGTGCCCAGTGGCTGGTGAAGGGGTAGAGCCGGCGAAGCTGCCGTTCGGCGTGTGCGGCCTCGATGAGGTCCCAGTACTGCGGCCATTCAGCGTGATCGGCGTCCTTCAGCAGCCACTGCCACTCTGAGGCGATGACGTCAGCGGGGTTGTTGTCAGGGACCTCGAAACGTCCGGTCAGAAGGTCAAAGGTCGCGGCCTGCCCGATCTCCTCGAGGCTGGCCCCCTCCGCCCAGCCGCGGATCACTTGGGGGAGATCGCGTAGGTTCTTGGTTCCGCCGCAGATCATGAGCCTGTCGTTGGACGAGCCCCAGAAGGACCACTTTCGCTCGTGATGCCACGCAGCGATGTAGGCGGAGTGGCGATGCGGCACGACACTGGTGATCTTGGCATGGCGCAGAGGATCGGACGAGGTCACGGCGAGTGGCAGAGACATGTGTTGGGCCGCGGCTTCGGCTTGGAGGGCTGCGGCGAGGCTGCCGTGGGCGGCCACGTCCGGATAGAGAACGGCTGGGTCTGGTTCGCGACTCATGAAATTCCGATCCTCATGCAGGCACAGGCCTGGCCCTCGGCGCGCGACCGTTAGAAGGTTCCGAAGAACCGGTCCCACCACGTGGGCCGCTGCCCGTATAGGTGCGCTCGACTCGGCCCGTCGTAGTCGGACTCCACCAGTTCCTCCGGGACGACCGTGAAGCCGAGCTCGACCAGGGCCCGCTCGACGGAGGCGAGATCGGCGTCATCCAGCTCGCCTTCTTCCTGGGCGTCTTGCGTCCCGAGGTAGGCTCCCGGATTCTCAGCACAGACCAGGGCGAGGGACCCGAACTTGCTGACGCAGACCACGATCCGGGTGCCGCACACCGTGGCCTCGGCGGGCACAGTGGCCCGCCCGTACTCGCTGGAATCCTGCGTATCCTGCTCAGCCACGCACGGAACCCCGAAGTCACCTTCGAGGCGCGCGACCAGCTCGCCGAACCGCGCAGCAACTGCGCTCCGGTCGTACGATGTCGGCCACTCAAGCCACTGCGGGTCATCGAGCTCACGCAGCAACGCCAGCAGATCCGCCCCACTCTCCGTCACCTGCACATCATGTCGCAGCAACTGTTGCGTGATCTACACGAGGTGAGGCGAGCCCGCCTCCCGACAACACTCATTCAACTTCAGTAGCCGAAGCTGCCCGAGTCGTCGGACTCGCGCAGCTGTTGAACTTCCTCGCGCCAGGACTCGAAGGTCGGTGGCTGGTCGATGCCGAGGTCGGCGTTGAGTGGGGTCTTGATCCGTCCACTCAGCAGCTGGAGGAGGAAGTCGGTCATCCCGTGTGGATAGTCGTGCCAGCCGTTGGAACGAGTGCGGACGGCCACGGTCCACCGGTCAGGGTCGGCGTCCTCGCAGCGCCAGTAGAAGTCGTCGGCGCAGTCAGTCGCACCCCACAACAGCAGGCCGTCGGCTGGCGGGTAGGTGCGCTCGTAGAGCAGATGGTGGGCGTAGGGGTAGTCACTGGGTGGTGGGGTGACGATGCTCAGCGTCTCGTTGATCGTGCCCATCCCGAAGGCAGCAACGAAGTCCCGGTAGTCACTCGGGAGGCGCCAGCCGAACTGCGCATCCACACGATCCCAGTCCAGTGCGTCGCCGCCATTCGGTGTCGCGGGCATCAGCTGCAGCAGCTGTTCGACGGCGTGATGCACGACGACCTCCTGGGCGAACCCGCTACTACGGCACTGTCCGATGAGTGATCGGACAGGCTGATAAATGCCTCTGACCTGGGACGATAGGGCTTGTCGATGGTCCGTTCCAGCCCGGGGAAGGAACGCTCTGCGGTGGGGAAGCGTAGCGGCTCGTATCCGCGGGTGCAGGTGAAGGTGGCGGCCGTGGGGTGGTCTCGCAGGCCAGGGGTGCTGCTGACGGAGGCCGCCGCCGGGCCGGTCTGGATGTCGCGCTGACGCTGGCGCCCTGGCGCGGTGCACGACCCTGGCAAGGTCCTTCTGGATCTGGCACTGATGGTCGCGCTGGGCGGTAACTGCCTGCCTGATGTGGCGATGCTGGGCCCAGCCGGGTGTACTCGGGCCGGTCGCATTGGATCCGACAGTGTCCCGGCAAGTCGACCTCGAAGCCCATCTCGCCGACCTGCAGCGCAGTCCAGAGCGGCCGATGTCGGAGTTCGAGGCCGACGACGGGGCTCGGAGCGAGGCTACGCCCTCGCAGGAGGAGATCGGCCGGATCCCACGACTCATCAGCCGGGTCAAGGCGGACCTGGACGATCTGGCCTCCGAGGAGCAGGCGCAGCTCGTTCAGGCCGTCGCCGTCGTCCGGCGCAGCCGCACGGTGATGTCGGACATGCCGCGGGTCGGCCGGCCTGTTGGATGAGACGTTGGATGACGACGTGAGGGTGGGTGGCTGCGTAGGTGAGAAGCAAGAGTGGTTGTAGGTCCGTACCGAGAGCGGTTGGTCCGCTCATGGCTCTCGGATGTTGCTGAGAAGTGAGAGCTGTCGCGTCGGAATGAGGATGACGTTCAGCGCAAGGCACCGTAGTCCCCCGGCGAAAGGCGGTCGCATTGGAGATCACGGTGCAGTGGGTCAGGACGTCCTGGACGAAGCGTTCCAGAGGCGGTGAGGCTGCTGCACTGAGAAACGCGGCGCTGACGGGCTTTCCGGTGTCGTTGGTGCCGCCGTCCTTCGCGCAGGTCATCGAGATGTCCGAGTGCGATGGCTTCCACCCGCGCGTGAGCGAGCGAGATCTCCGCGAGGTCGGCCTCAGCCTGCGGGACGAAGGCGGCCGGCTTCGTGTGCTGGCGCGCGTGGAGCCGATGTTCGGTCTGCCGCCGCGCCCGCGTCGGCCACCGGCGGTGCGTCTTCGCCCAGGACAGTGGGTCCGGTGGCAGCTGAACTACCGGTTCAGCAGCGCCGCCGGGATGAAGGACTGGTCGTACTGGCTCGACACGTTCAATGTCGCCTATGGGCCCGTCGCTGCAAACGTGTTCGTGTCGGAGCCGACAGTTCTGGTTGACGAGTGCGGACCGGTCCGATAGTTGCGCAGCAGATAAGAGCTGGTCACGAGGCTTGCTCTTGTCGGACAGCACCCTCGGCTTCAAGGGACCGTCACGGTTGACCGGCTCATCCTCCTCATCACGCCGGCTCGGCCCCATGTTCGATCTCTGAGCAGGTCGACCTTGGCCGCCCGTCAAAGGCCCATCAGGACACGATCGAGTGCCGACCGGCCTACGGGCCCCCAGTTCGGCTTTCCGCCAGGCAGTCCGCGGTCCCCGTTCTGACCCATCAGCATCAAGAACAAGCTCTTCATGGCGGCAAGCCCACGCACCCGTCGGACCGCGGCCTCGTCCGCCCGGGCGTAGCTGTCAAAGAACCGCGAGGCCCCTCCCGCTGGGAGTACGCCGCGCAGCAGCCCGTCGAGGAGTACGGCAACAAGGTCGCCGCCTTCCCCGGCAGGTCAGCGTGTTCAGACGATCGTCCGCATGTCCGCTACCGCCGACGACATGAAACGCGGAACCGCCGTGAAGGCGATTCGGGACCGATGATCACATTCTGAGTCGTGTTCAGGAGAAGAAGCCGCGACCATACTCGTCGGGACCGACAGTGAACTCGGCAGGGCGGTTGCGGCGGAGCACCTTGTACCTCTCGTTGAAGGTGTCAAGAGCCTCCGGGATCGAGCAGCCGAGGGTCTCTCGGATCGTTGTGAGCGCCGGCAGGATCCGATGCCCCAGGATGTCCCTGTCCACGCTCTCGGGCAGCTCCACCATCGTTCCTCCTTGGTCGGCGCGGCTACTGATTGCCCCGAAGTTGCTGCGCGATCTGCGTGCACAGCGAGAAGTACACGCCACGGTCGCTCAACTCCAGGTTCTCCACCGCATCTGCACCACCGAGGAAGAGCGGCTGCTTGTACCCGATGGCCTGGTCGAACCGCAGGTCGCCAACGGTCGGGTTCGCGCCACGCTTCGGCTGGCCATGGGTTACGACGTACACATCACGCGGCGCGAGAACTGGTGGGATGAAGAGGGCCAGGACATCAGCGCCGCGGAGTGGGAAGCGGTGGTCGCCGCCGATCCCGGCCTCGTATCGGTTCCACTGTGGTGGAGCGCCCGGCGGATCGCCCGCCTCATGGGCGAGGGCGACGATCGCCTGGGCGCCAGTGGAGTGTTCGGGGGTGCCGGTGAGGATGTTCCATCGCTGCACGCAGTCGCTCGCGCTCGTCGGTGGCGGGCTCATCGGCTGCGCTCTTGGGTGGTGAGGCGCGTACGGTCGTGGGTGGTGGCGAGATCGCGGAGGCTGTCGGCCGTGGCCCGCAGCCGGTCATCGGGACGGGTCCGGGAGCGTGGGTGGCCTGCTGGACGAGGTGTTCGGCCCTACCCTTGCGTAATCAAGAGCGAGTACACGGAGCCCGCCTGAGGCGACGTTTGGATCTTCAGAGGCGCCAGACCATCTGTGGTCAGCGTGATCTTCTGGATGCTGCCTTCACACGGCTGCCTGTTGATCGCGTAGATCGGCTTGGCGCCCCCTTGGAAGATCTCCGCTGAGACGGCCAAGTCGCTTCCGCCGGCGCACGCGAGCTGAACCGTGATCGCACGGCTCGCCAAGGCCCGGGTGGTGAACGTGCGCTGCCCGCTTGCGTTTGCCTCCTCAAGAAGCCAGTTCTGCGGGGAAACCGTCGGAAACGAGGGGAGACCGGCGCCTGCAGTAGGCGACGATGAGCCCGACGCGCGTGGAGCCGTGGTTCCTTGCGAAATGCAGGCTGTGGTCGTGCCGAGTACGGCTCCGGCACTCGCCGCGGCGAGTGCCGCCAAGCGTATGGACTGGATCTTCATGGTTGGCCTCATTAGCTGATGACCCAGGTGTGGAAGCCGCTGCCCTCGTTGAACCAGGTGCCATCCAGGCCGATTTCGGTCTGGGCACACACGCTGTTGACGGTGTAGGACTCCTCCTGGCTGTACTTCAGGAACTCCGCGTACTCCGCGTACTCCGCGTGCAGCGCGGTGTGGGGCGAGACCGTGTAGGTGGCGCTGTGTGCTTGGCCGATGGACGCGGACAGAGACAAGGACAACCCGAAGTGGGCTTCGACGCCCTCGATGAGTAGGCTCCCGCTGATCTTTGCATCGCCCGACACGGTGGCGTTGATCATGTCGCTCCAGTTGTTCTGGGAGCTCGTCGTGGACGGACTGTTCGTGCCGTTGTCGTGGATCCACGGACCGGCCACCACGTGGTAGGCGGTGCCGCAGTCGGCGGTCACCTTGACGAACGGCCCAGGGTAGCCACTGCAGGCACCCTGCGGTGTCACGGTGGTGGGCTTGGCCTCGTGCGGAGCGGGGTGTGCGCGCTTGCCCGGGCCACCGTCGCCAGCATGGCCCCAGCGACCACGCTCGTGACGGTGACGGCCTTGAGGAGCCCCCTGTTTGCGGACGTGATCTGACGCATGTTTCCCCCATGTGAAAGTGACGGCATTGCTTGCCGTTGCGCCGAGACACTAGACGACTTGACGCGGACACTCCATTGGCTTGAGGGGCATTTGAGGATCTCGCTGAGTCGGTCCCCACATGGGCCCGCTCTTGCCAAAGTTGCATCTCGCACTATCTGCCTCGTACGGCATGGCCTGGGGAGAAAGCGGCGCATCAGGTGCGATTGCACTACTGAAATTGGCGCGACCCCCGAGCACAACCTCGTAGAGGGTTGCGCCCGAGCTCGGGTTGACCGGCCTCGGGAATCCAACCTGGCCCGCGCCGTCGACGTGGTGGTGCACACATCTGGGCCGGCGCTCAGCTCCGCAGCCCGACCGCCTCGACGTGTTGTAGGCCGCCGGCCACGACGGGGCGGAGGCCTTCACCGCGATCAGGGGTAGCCGTGCGCTTTCTACGCCACCCAGCAGTACAGGTTGTCGGCTCGCTCTCGGACGGCACGGGCCAGGTTGGCCAAGCCGCTCAGGATCCACACGGCGATCTCGGGGTCGAAGACCTCGTCGTCTGCCGCCCGCTCGGCCAGCCACAGCTGGCTGACCTCAGCGAGCCGGTCCTCGTCGCCAGCACTCAGGGCGGCTTGAAGGGTGCGGGAGACGGCAAGGACGAGCGGACCCTCGCCGTCGTGCGGGTCGGCAACAGTCTCAGGGACATCGTCGTCAAGGACTTCCTCGAAGCTCCGACCGGTGAAGATGCCCTCCCACTCGATCAGGGCCTCCTCGACATCGAAGTTGCCGAAGGTCAGGGACTCAAAGACCCCCTCAGGACCATCCTCCGCGACAGCAGCGGCGGCTTCGTGGTCCGATGCCACGAAGAACTTGATGACGATGCTCATCGGGGCATAGTGCCTGCTCCACCGGGCTCGGTCTACCTGGCAGCGCCAGGAAACCGACCTGCCGACTCCAGATGCGCTCCGCCCACAGGCCAAGATCAAGATCTAGAGCCGGAGTACTGACTGGAATCGGTCCAACTTCGCTCGCGCTCGGTCCAAGTTCACTGTCACAGGACAGCTGGTCGTCCCTACCCCCGCTCTCGGGCCCACGGTCAGACACTCCCACCACACCACCGAGAGGCTCCTCCAACGGGTAGCCGAACGCGACCTCATGGGCGGCGCCTGACAGGTCGCTTCAGACGGGCACGAAGCCCCCGGCCATCTGGGCCGGGGGCTTCTTCGTGTGTCCGGAGCCTGTCCGCCCGGACTGCGCTCGCCGCGTGCGAATTCGTCGAGCGTGCGGCACGTACCACTCGACCACCGTGGCAGATGGCTACCCGCTCCGCACTTCGACGGAGCGGGGCAGCGCGCGCCGGAGCAGCAGGCAACCGTCGAGGGGCCGGCCACGGAGACCGCGTAGCCGACGGGCGTCGGCCCAACCGCCGCCGCACTGTGGTGCCGGCCGGCCGGCGGAGGCCGAGGACGCGCACGGCCGCATGGCCGGCCTGACTGACGGTGTGCTCAGGGCGGCGCCCACGTGGTGCGGCGGCTCGGTCTGCCCGCCCGTGAGTATGCCGACGACGCCCGGCCCCGGCCCGGGGCCCGGCCCGGGGCCGGAGCTCACTTCGCCACGATGCGGCCGTCGCGGAGGTTCAGAACAACGTCGGCACGGTCTATCAGGTGCGGGTCGTGGGTGGCGACCACGACCGCCACGCCCTCGCTGCGGACCAGGGCGTGCAGCAGGTGCATCACGGCGTGGCCGGTCTCGGAGTCGAGTTGCCCCGTCGGTTCGTCCGCGATGATCAGGGCCGGACGGTTGGCCAGCGCGCGGGCGATCGCGACGCGCTGCTGCTGCCCGCCGGACAGCTCCCCCGGCCGCTGCTCGGCGTGGTCGGACAGGCCCACCAGGGCGAGCAGTTCGTGGACCCTGGCCTCCCGTTCGGCCGGTGGGGTGCGGCGCAGGCGCAACGGGACACCGACGTTCTCCGCCGCGGTGAGGACGGGGAGCAGCCCGAAGGACTGGAAGACGAAGCCGATCCGGTCCCGGCGCAGCCGCAGCCGGTCCGACTCACCGAGGGCGGCAAGGTCGTGGCCGTCGACCTGGATCCGTCCGCTGTCGGCGCGGTCCAGTCCGCCGACCAGGTTGAGCAGGGTGGTCTTGCCGGAGCCGGACCTGCCCCTGAGCGCAGTCAGTTCTCCCGCCCGGGCGGTGAAGGAGGCACCGCGCAGGGCGTGGACGGCGGTGGGTTCCGTGCCGAAGGACTTGTGGACGTCCTCCACCACGATCATCGCCGGCCCCGGAGGCGTGCCTTCCACGGTGGGCGGGATTGGGGTCTGGGTTCGGCTGGTCATGGCATGCCTCCTGTCGTTCCGTCACCGGCCGGGCCGGGCTGTGGGGTGTCGGGCCGAACGGTGATGTGGTCGTGCTCCAGCGCGAGCCGGACGCGTCTGCTGATGCCGAGGCGCTCGGTGAACTCACGCGGCAACTGGAGGCGTCCGTGGCGGTCCAGCACCGCGAACTCGGTCGAGTCGCCGGTGTCCGCGGCCCGCAGCACCTCGGTGGAGGTGCGTCCGTTGCGGATCCGAACCGTGCGCCCGACCTGCTCGGACACCAGCGGATCGTGGGTCACCACGACCACGGTCACACCCAGTTCGGCATTGGCCCGGCGCAGCGCGGCGAAGATCTCCTCGCTGGTGGTGGTGTCGAGTTCACCGGTGGGTTCGTCGGCCAGGAGCACCCGGGGCCGGTTGGCGACGCTCACCGCGATCGCCACGCGCTGCTGCTCGCCGCCGGACATCTCGCCCTGACGGCGGTGGCGGCAGTGTCCGACGCCGAGCAGGTCGAGCAGTTCCTCCGCGCGGGCGCGGCGCTCGCCGCGCGGCACCTTCAGGTAGGACATCGGCAGCATCACGTTCTCCGCCGCCGTCAGGTAGGGCAGCAGGTTGCGGGCGGTCTGCTGCCATACGAACCCGACCACCTGGCGGCGGTAGTCGCGGCGTTCGCGCCGGCGCATCGCGAGCAGGTCGTGGCCGGCCACTCGGGCTGCTCCGGCGGTGGGCGTGTCCTGGCCGGACAGGATGCCCAGCAGCGTCGACTTGCCGGAGCCGGACGCGCCCACCACCGCCACCAGCTCGCCGTCGGCGACGGTCAGGTCCAGACCCTGCAGGGCTTGGACCTCCACTCCCTCGGCCCGGTAGATCCGCACGAGGTTCTCGCAGACGATCAGGCCTTCCTCCCGCTGCGGACGGGCCGCCGCGACGGCCTTGTGTCGCAGCTCCTCCAGATCGAGCGTTTCGGTGCTCACAGGTACGCCCCTTTCATCCATGCCCGTCGGCTGCGTCGTCCCTCTGCCAGGCGTCGTCCTCATCGCTCGCCCAGGCGCAGGACGGCGTGCAGGCGTGTGCGCCGCAGGGCCAGCGTTTCGGCGGCCGCCGCGCCGAGCACCAGCAGCGCCGCGGCCAGTGCCAGGAGGGCCACCCGTGTGTGGTCGGTCGGCCCGGGCGCCGCCGCGCCGGCGAGCGCGCGCAGGTCCAGTGCGGGGCCCAGGGCATGCGGCTCGACGAGCCCCAGGACCGCTCCACCGGCCGCGGCGGCAAGCGCCAACGGCAGCGTCTGCAGCAGGTGCAGGGCCAGCACCCGCGGACCGCCCAGGCCCAGGGTGCGCAGGACCGCGACCGTGCGGGCACGCCCGCCCGCCGTCAGGACCAGTTCCAGCGTCAGCGCGAGCAGGCAGAACACCGCACCGACGCTGGTGCAGAGCGCGTAGCTGCCCGACACGACCCCGGCCAACGCGTCGGACCCCTCCCCCGTGCCTGCGACCTGCGCCGTGACCAGGTCCCCGAAGACCGCCGTTCCGAGCGTCAGGACGAGGACGTAGAGCGCCAGGCCCGTCGTCGGCGCTGCGTCGGCCGCGCTGCGCAGCGCCACGAAGGCGACCAGGCCGGGGCCACGCCGCGTGCCACGGGCCAGGCCCCGCAGGACCAGCGGGTACAGCCGCAGCAGCACGGCGACCACGGCCACCGACACCAGCACCGGTGTCGCCGTCAGCTGTGGGTCCGGCCCCTGCGCTCCGCCGGAGGCGCCGCGTGCCCGCAGAGCGACGACGGCGGCCACGGCCAGCAGCAGGACGGTGGCCTCAGCGACGACGCGCCGCCCGGCCGGTCTCGCCGCCCCGGTGGCGGTGTGCCGCGGTTCACGCACCGACAGCCAGGCCTGCACGGGCACCACGAGGGCCGCTGCAGCGGCGACGGACCACGCGAGCAGGGGCTCGGGTCGACCCGAGGTCCCTCCCGGCGCCATGGCCGAGCCCGCCCCCCAGCCGAGCCCTGCGGCGACGGCGACCACGACGGCCGCTGCCGTGCCGCGCAGCAGTACCAGTGTCGCGACGGCGGCTCCGCGTGCCTGTTGCAGCCGCATCTGGGGGTGGCGGCGGGCCAGCAGCAGGCGTCCGGTGACGACGACGGTGGCGAGTGCCAGGGCGGCGAGGGCGGCCTCGGCGTAGGAGCCCAGGGCGCGGGCGCGGCGGTCCTTCGCGGCGAAGTCGGCCAGCAGGGGGCTGAGGCGGTCGGTGCCCTGGTAGAGAGTCGTGGCGCGGTCGTCGGCCACGCAGACGGGGTTGCCGTTGGCGTCGGTGCCACTGCACTGCAACTGGTCGACCTGGCTCAGATAGCCGTGCAGGACCTGCGGGACCGTGTCCGCGGCGCGCACGGCCGCGGGCCCGAGGGTCACGTGCAGCTGCCAGCTCAGCGCCGGTTCCGGGACGCCGTCCGCCTCCAGCAACCCGGGGCCGTCCGCGCCGAGCAGCGCCTGCGCCGCGACCTGGCGCCCCGGCGCGCCCGTTTGCGCGTACTGCAGCGGGATGTCCAGGGTCCGCCGAGCGCTCCAGAAGTCCGCGCCGCCCGGGGCCGGGACGAAGATCCCGGAGACGGTGAACGTCACGTCCGTGGACTGCGTGGGCAGCGAGTAGCGCGCCGTCAGATGCTGTCCGACGTGCAGGCCGAGCAGCCGGGCCGTGGCCTGGGACACCGCGATCGGCACCAGCACCCCGGCCGGGCGCGCCGCGGGCCCGGCCGCCGGCGCGGGGGTGCCGGGCGCGGGGGCGCTGCCCTGGACCAGGCGCACGTGTGCGAGGCCGTCGCTGAGATACGACACGGCCAGCTGCGCGGAGTCGGCGCCCGCGGCGGTGGGCTTCAGGCCCGGCAGGCTTGCGGCGGTGTAGTCGGCGGCCGACCAGGTCACGCCCAGCATGCGGTCCAGCGGCAGGTCGGCGTCGCCGACCAGTGCGCGGCCGGCCACCGCGAGGACCTCGGGCAGCGCCGTGGCCTTCCCCGCGGGGGCGGCGAGCAGCTGGGCGCCGACGGTGATCAGCGGCGCTCTCCTCTGCGCGGCCTCCAGGCGCCCCGTCAGCGCGCGGTCCTCCTGGCGTGCCATCAGCAGCGGGCCCAGGGCGCACAACGCGGTCAGCGTGGCGACCACGACCGCCAGGGCGCACAGCAGTGGCAGGTCGCCGCGCAGTTCGCGGCGGATGACAGGCAGCAGCATCGTGTTCCTCACACGTCCTCCCCCGCGCGCAGGACGCGGACCAGATCGACCCGCGCGAGCAGGCGGGACAGCGCCGAGACCACCAGCAGGATGGCCGCGCAGACCACGACCGAGGTCACCGCGACCTGCCCCCACGGCACGTCCACGCGCAGCGGCGGGAACGGGGCCGTGCCCTGGTCGTCGACCGAGACCGACGGCAACACGCCCACGGCCAGCGCGGTACCCAGCAGCGCCCCGGGCACCAGCGCGAACAGGCACACCCCCACCTGCTCCAGCCACAACAGCGCGGACAGCTGGCCCGGCCGCAGCCCCATGGCCCGCAACAGGGCGAAGTCGCGGCGCCGTTCACGGACCCCCACCACGCAGTGGACCGTGAACCCGATCACGGCGAACCCGGGCGCCAGCAACCGGCACAGGTCCAGGACCGTCCGCATGCCCTGCTTGAACGGATCCGCCCGCAGACGCGCGGCCTGCTCGTCGCGGGTGACGGCCTCACCCAGCTGCGGCCGTGCGGCCACCGCCGCGGCGGTCGCGGCGGGACGGCTGCTGGCCAGCCACCAGGAGGTGGGCGGCAGTTGCGGTTCGCCCAGGCCCGCCAGCGTCGCCGCGAGCCGGCGCTGGTCCGTCAGGAAGGCGCCCAGTTCGTGGTCCTGGCCCGGGACGGCGGCGATCTCCCCGATGATCCGCACCGTCAGTTGCCGGCCGTCGACCAGCCCCAGGGCGACCTGGTCCCCGACGCGGTGGTGTCCGTCCGCGAGCGCGGCGCTGTCGGCGAGGACCGGCAGGGCGTCCTGCGCCGAAGGGGCGAGGTCGGCCTCCAGCTCGGTGCCCGCCTGGGTCGTGCCCCCCGGCGCACCGGTGCGCAGGCCTGCGTCGAGGAGGTCCGCGCCACCGGCGCAGGCCCCGGCCTGCGGCCCGCCGGCGCCCTGGCACAGGGTGCTCCGGGCGCCGGAGACGCTCGGCGAATGGTCCGACCACGCCAGGGCGCCGGGCAGGGCCGACAGCCAGGCGCCGCCGGCGCCCACTCGGTGCAGGGCGAAGTCGAGGTCGGCGGCGGGGCGGCCGGGTGTCGGAACCAGGGTGAGCCCGGTGATGGTGAGCGGAGAGGCGCGCCGCTCAGCGCCGGGCAGGCCGAGCGGAACACCGACCTGGTGGCGGGCGCCGTCCGCCGCCGGGAGCGTCACGGTGACGGTGTCGCTGACGCCGGTGGCGTCCTGGACCGTCAGCTGGAGCTGGGGCGCGGACCGGTCGCCGTCGCTGCCCAGGGTCTCGTCCAGGACGAGCGTGGCCGGGGCGCCCGGCAGGGTCAGGCCCTGCGGCGCAACGTCCCGTCCCAGGGCGGCGAGAGCGGAGGCGTAGCCGGGACCGGCGAGGTCGGCCCGCAGGCGCGGCACCGGCGGAGGGGCACCCCCCGCGGCCGTCACGCCGGTGTCGACGGCGACGATCTCGTCGAGGCCGCCGGAGGCGGTGGTGGCGGGGGTGCGGGTCACGGGGGTGGCGCCGGTGACGCCCGGAAGGGCGAGCAGCGCCTGCTGGGCGGCTGCGGCCGGCAGGCCCGCGGCCGCCGGCAGCGTCACCCTCACGTCCGCACCGACCTGGAAATCGGCCTGGTCCCCCGCCAGGCCGTTCACGCACGCCAGCACCGTCGTCGCCAACGTCCCGACCGCCACGGCGACGCTCATCAGCAGCACCGGCCCGGCCACCTTCGCCGAGCGCCGGCCCACCTGCCAACCCGCCAGCGGAACGACCAGCCCACCGAGCGCCCGGCCGAGCCGGTCGAGCGCACGGGCGGCGGGCGGCAACAGGCGCAGCAGCAGCAGCGCCGCCGCGACCGTGGCCACGGTCGGGACCAGTACGAGAACCGGGTCGACTCCCAGCGCACCGCCGGAACCGGTCACGGCCGCGTGGTAGTGCGCCAATTGCAGATATCCGAGCACCGCGACCAGCAGCAGGGCCAGGTCCGCCCCGTGACGTCCCACCGCGGCCGCGCGCGGCCCACGCAGCCGCAGCCGCGCCCCCAGACCGTGCCCGGTGACCGCGGACAGCACCGGCGCGAGGGTGGCGGCGCCGTGGACGAGCAGGGTGGCGCCGACCGCGAGCCACGCGGACGCGCCAACCGCGTCCCCCGGCACGGGAACCGCGAGCCATCCGAGGGCGTGCAGGACCCGCAGCAACGGCCCGGCCAGCAGCAACGCCACCCCCGCCGCCGGCAGCGCGGTACAGCTCCACTCGGCGGCGGCGTCGCGCAGCAGCCTCCCGGTGCCTGCTCCCCTGGTCTGCTGCAACACCAGCTCGCCCTGCCGGTGGACGGCGAGCTGGCGCCCCGTCAACCCGACGGTGACCAGTGCCAGCGCGGCCAGCAGCGCTGTCGGCAGGTAGAGCACGGAGCGGGCGACGACGCTCGGGCCGACCAGCCCCCGCAGCGAACCCACCAGACCCGTCTGCACGGCGGCGTCGACCGGCACGGCGCGGCCGGGCTGCCGGACGCCGTCGCCGAGCGCGGAGATCCGATCCGCCAGCGGGGCGAGGTCTGCGGCCACCACGTGCGCGGTGTCGGGCAGGGCGGTCCACTCCGCCAGCACGTGGCCACCGAACGCGGCGGTCGCGGTGAGCGCCCCCGGCGAGAGGACCAGCACTCGGTCGGCGGTCCCGGCCGTCCCGGCCGGATCGCCCGCCATCGCCGGCCAGAACGCCGCCGCACCATCGGGCCGGAAGACGCCACTGACGCGGATCCGGACGCTGTGCCCGAGCGCGTCGGCGACCTGGAGCAGGGAGCCGGGGCGCAGGCGCAACCGCTGCGCCAAGGCCAGGGGGACCGCCGCCGGTACCGCCCCGCCCGCGGACGGGGCGCCCGCGGTCGGCCAGGTACCTGCGACGAGGCGCGCGTGAGCCTGCGCGGTCGTCACCGGCAGGGCGAGCGGGAAGAGGCTGAGGCCGTCGGCGCCGGGCTGCGGCGAGGTGACGGCCAGCGGCAGCAGCCCGAGCAGGCCCGTACCGAGGTCGTGCGGCACCGGCGCGAACGCACGGTCGAGGGCGGCGCGGATCCGGGCGTCCGCGGCGGCCGAGGTGTCCGCGCGGTAGGGCATGGTGACCCGCACCTGCGCGCTGGGATCAGCGGTCAGGGCGGCGGCGACACCGGAGTCGACCGAACCCTCGGTCAGCGCCGCGAGCACGGCCAGCACCAGGCCCGCCAGGAGCACGGTCGCCGCAGCAGCGGCCAGGACCAGGCCGTGGCGCCCGGAACGCCGCAACGCGGGCGGCAGTCTCCGGGCGGGCGGTGCCTGGCTTGCTCGGACGGCCGTGGCGGCCACGTGTCCCCCTGGTGGTCGGGAATCGGTCGAATCAGGGCGCGCCGTCCCACCCGGGGCGGGCGCGGTCGTGTGCCGGTGTCCCGGCGCTGCGGGTCAGCGGCCGGGTGGCGCGGCGGCGCCGTGGGCGGTGAGCGGGCCGTGGCGCTCCAACCCGTCCGCGACCGCGCGGACGACCGGAGCCAGTGCGGCTAGCGCGGGCACGCGCAGGAGCAGGTCGAGGCTCTCCGGGTGACGCCACAGCAGTTCCTCGATCAGCTGGCGGGTGTAGCCGGCCCGCAGGTCCGGCACGTTGCGCAGCACCGCCTTGAGGTTCCAGGTGTGGTGGAACAGCTCGACCGGGGCGGGCCCGTCCCAGCGTTCCTCCTCGACCAGCCAGAAGCCGTCACCGGCGGGGCGCAGCGGCGTGCCGAGCCTGCGGGCGACGGCCGGTGCCAGGCGCTGCTCGGCGAACGCGGCCCGCGCGACGGGGTGCAGCGGCGCCGGACCGCCGTTGGCGAGGGCGTAGCCGAGGGCGGCCTCGGCGAACGCCGCCCGGTGCTCCTCGTCCAGGAACGCCGCGACGGCCATGTTCGTGGCCGGCGTGTCGAAACGCATACCGCCGAGGTCCGCGCCGGAGCGGCCCAGCAGCTCCGCGGGCTCCGGATAGACGGCGTTGCCGACGGACTCCCAGTGCGCGAAGACGAACCCTTTGCCGTCCAGGCCCGGCAGTGGACGGCGCAGATAGAGGTCGAGGTCCAGGAGCGCGAAGGGGGCCGTGCGCCGGCGCACCGCCAGGTACTTGCCGCCGGTGAAGTAGACGACGGGGTCCAGGGCCAGGTCGTCGAGTTCGTCGAGGTCGGTGTCGATGCGGTCGTAGAGCACGTCCAGCCCCTGCTCGCGGAACCAGGCGGCGCCGAGCGAGTCGGTGGCCAACTCCACCGGGCCGTGGAGGCGCCGCCAGGCCAGCGCCCCGTGCACGCAGGTGAGGATCTCAGGCTCCGCGAGAGCGTAGGGACCACGCCGGGAGCCGGACCGGGTCCGCCGGAGCCCTGCCCGGTGCGGCCCCGTCCAGTTCACGTGCACGGCGGGAACCCGCGCGGCCGAGCTCTCGGGTGCGTCAGGTGTCGCGCGGGTCATCGGGTCCCTCCCTCGATCCGGGCGACGGCCAGGGCCATGCCGCGCACCGTCGCCTCGTCGTAGAGCTGATGCAGCGGCAGATCCACGCCCAGGCGGTCGCTGATCCTGGCCGCGATCCGCGCCACCGTCAGCGAGTGACCACCGAGCTCGAACAGGTCCTCGTCCAGCTCCAGGTCCACCGCGGGCACACCGAGGACCTCGGCCCAGATCTCGCGGACCACCACGGCATGGGCCGGCACGGACGCTCCCGGCGCCGGACCGTCCCGGTCCGGCGTGTCGGCCTCGGCACCGGGCGTGGCACCGGTCTCGACGCCGGTGTGCGGCTGTGCGTCCGCGAGCAGCCCCAGCGCGACGCGGTCGACCTTCCCGGCAGCCGTCAACGGGAGCCGGTCCAGGAAACGCCAGCGCTCGGGCAGCATCACCGCGGGCAGGACGCGGGACAGGGCCGCACGCAGCCCCGCGGACGACGGCTCGGCCGGGACGGCCACCACGAAGGCGGTCAGGACCGCTCCCGCCGGTCCGTCGTGCGCGACGACCGCCGCGCGCACCACCTCGGGCAGGGCGAGCAGCGCCGACTCGATCTCGCCGGTCTCGACCCGGTGACCGCGGATCTTCACCTGCCCGTCCAGCCGCCCCGAGAACACCAGACGCCCGTCCAGCCCCCGGCACACCAGGTCGCCCGTGCGATACCGTCGCGCCCCCGGGGCGCCGTCCGGGTCGGGACGGAACCGGTCCGCGGTCGCGCCGGGCCGACCGAGATAGCCGCGCGCCAACCCCGCGCCCCCGATCCACAGCTCGCCCGGCACACCGGCCGGAACCGGACGCCCCCACCGGTCCAGGACCTGCACGGTGGTGTTCGCGATCGGACGACCGAGCACCGGAGCGCCGCTCGTCGGCAGCGCCTGGTCGACGGTCGACCAGACGGTCGTCTCCGTCGGCCCGTAGGCATGCAGCACCCGGCCACAGCGGCGCGTCAACTCCGCTGCCAGCACCGGCGCGAGCGCCTCCCCGCCCACCACCGCGGTCAGCCCCGGCCCGCCGACCCCCGCCTCGAGCAGCAACTGCCAACCGGACGGTGTCGCCTGCACGTGCGTGATGCCCCGCTCTCGCACGAGCGCCTCGGTCGCCCGGCCGTCCAGGGCGGCGCCGGGCGGCGCGAACACGACACGTCCGCCGTCGATCAGCGGCAGGTAGCACTCGAGGGCGGAGATGTCGAAGGTCGGCGAGGTCAGGGCCAGCCAGCGCGGAGCCTGCTCGCGGCCGGGTTCGCCGCCGCCGCCGACCGGACCGCCACCGGCTGTGTCGCGATCACCGCCGCCGTCGCCGTCGCCGAGCAGGGACCGGAAGGACAGCAGCAGATTGACCAGGGCCCGGTGCTCGATCTCGACGCCCTTGGGCCGGCCCGTCGACCCCGAGGTGTGGAGCACGTATGCGCGGTCCCGCCCGACCGGCACACCGCCCGGCACACCGCCCGGCGCACCGTCACCCGTGCCGGCGGCGGTGGCGGCGGCGAGGTCCGCTGTCGGATCGAGGACCAGCAGCGGGGTGTGCGCGGACGCCGGGAGGGCGTCGGCGCCGCCGGGCAGGGCCAGCAGCAGATCCGGGCGGCAGTCCTCGAGCTGCAGGGCCAGCCGCGCGGAGGGGTGCTGCGGATCGAGCGGCACGTAGGCGGCGCCGCAGCGCAGGACCGCGAGTTGCGCGACCAGGCAGGCGGCGGAACGTGGAAGCGCAAGGGCAACGAGACCTCCCGGACGGGCGCCCGCGGCACTCAGCCGGCCCGCCGTCGCCGCGACGGCCTGCTGAAGCTGGCGGTACGTCAGCCGCAGGCTCCCGTCTTCCACCGCGACCCGGTCCGGCGTCCGCGACGCCTGGTCGGCCACGAGCTCTCCCACGGTCTTGGGGGGCATCGGCACCTCGGTGGCGTTCGCCTGCGCGCGCAGCACGGTCTCCTCGGGTGCGAGGTCGTGGCTGTCGAGGAGGGCGTCCGGCCGCGCGGCGACCGCGGCCGCGAGGGCGCACCAGTGGTCGGCGATCCGCTCGGCGAAGGCCGGAGCCAGGGCCTGCGGGTCGTGGTTCAGGGCGAACCGCCAGGCGTCGGGGCCGTCGACCATGTGGATCCGCAGCGCACCGCGCGAGGTGCCGTTGGGCAGCGCCCAGTCGACCATGGCCTCCGCCCCGGGGAAGCCGGGTGGTGCCTCTCGCCGACGGTAACCGAGGGTGACCGGCACCAGCGCGGCGCCCGGCCGCACGCCGGGCAGGGCGCGGGCCAACGGCACCTCCCGGTACCGGTACAGGCCTCGCAGGTCGGAACGCAGTCCCTGTTCGAAGACGAGGGACTGGGCGAAGTCACGGAAACTCTCACCGCGGTGCGGTGCGCGGGTGAGCGGCAGTTCGTTGACGTGGGCGCCGATCCGCTCGAGGTCCGCGGGTCGGCGGGTGCCGAGGTCGACGCCGAGGACGGGGGTGGGGTTGCCGTAGCGGTGCAGCAACGCCAGCCAGGTGGCAGCAGTGAACTGGAAGACGGTCAGTCCCAGCTCCGCACACGCCTCGGCGACGGCGCGGCGCAGCGCGTCGTCCAGGTCCCGAATCACGACGGCGCCCGCCGAAGCCCCGTCGCCGGCTCGGCGGGGCGCCGGCTCGGGCAGCGATCGCAGGCCGGGCAGTTGCACGCTGTGCTCGACGGCAGGCTGGGTGCGCCAGAAGTCGCGGGCGCCCGAGAGCAGTTCGGCGATGCGGTCTTCCGCGTCGTCAGGGTGTCCGTCCGGTGGGAGGTCGGGCAGTTCCTTGCCCGCGTACAGCAGCGCGAGGTCGTCGAGAAGGATCGAGGTCGACCGGCCGTCGAAGACCAGGTGGTGGGCCACGACCAGCAGCCGGACGGTGTCGTCGGCGGTGCGGAGCAACGTGAACCGGACCAGGGGCCCGTGCTCCAGGTCGAAGGGCCGCCGGATCTCCCCCTCCTCCACGGCGGCCGCGAGCTGCGGGTCCTCGCGCAGGTCCACGGTGACCGGGACCGGGGGGACGGCAGCGGGAACCAGGCCCGGCACGCCGGCCCGTTCCCGGACGGCGCAGCCGAGCACGGGGTGGCGGCGCACCAGGGTGCGGCAGGCCGCGCGCAGCGCCTCCTGGTCGACGTCGCCGGTGAGGGTGACGGCGAACGGCATGGAGAAGACGGTGCCGAGGCCCCCGGCGCGTTCGGTGACCCAGATGCCGTGCTGCGTCGCGGACAGGGGGTGGGGCTGGCGGTCACTGAGCGGCATCGGGGCTCGCTTCCGTGCGGTGGTCGGGATCGGTGGCCGTCGCAGGCAGGGCGGTCATGAAGGACCGGCCGAAGGGGTCGATGAGGGAGGCGGCGGGCTCGGGCGCAGGTGCGGGCCGCGGCTCGGGCGCAGGTGCGGGCCGCGGCTCCGGCGCGGCTGCCGGGGGCGGCGCGGGCGCGGCCATGGCCGCCTGCACCAGCGCGCGCACCTGCGGCTTGACCGGCTTGCCGGTGGCGGTGCGCGGGATGGCCAGGACCGGCACGATCCACACCGGCCGCTCGGCGCGGCTCAGGCGCCGGGCGAGATGGTCGCGCAGCTCGTCGAGGTCGAGACCGGGTTCGGCGCGCACCACCACCGCGGGTACGGCGCCCATGACGGGGCTGGGGACACCGACGGCCACGGCCTCGACGATCAGGGGATGTTCCAGCAGCGCCGCCTCGATGCGCAGCGTGGACACCTTCAGGGCACCCGACTTGATGACGTCGCTGTCGCGGTCGACGAGGCACAGGTAGCCCGCCTCGTCGATGCGGCCGAGGTCGCCCATGCGCACCCACCCGTCGCGGAAGACGGCGGCGGTGGTGGCGGGGTCGTTCTCGTAGCGGCGCGGGGGCGCGTCCGAGCGCAGCCACACCTCGCCGACGGTGCCGGGCGGGAGGGGTTCGCCCTGCTCGTCCGCGATCCTCAGGTCACGCGGGTCGGCCGGGCGGCCGAGGGCGTCCGGGCGGTTCGGGTCGACCAGCATGCTGACCTGGGCGGGCACCGCCTCGGTGCTGGTGTAGTAGTTGACCAGGAACGCGCCGGGGAAGAGCGAGGTCAGACCGCGGGCGAGGGCCGGCGGCAGCGCCGCCGCCGAGGAGCTGACCAGCTGGACCGTGCTCAGGTCGTGGCGCGCGGGTGCGTCGGAGCGCAGCAGTTCGGCGGCCATCGCGGGCACGAGGAAGACGGTGCCGGCCCGGTGTCGTTCGATCAGCGCGCAGAAGTCGTCCGCGTCGAAGCGTCCGGCGCACACCAGGGTGGGATGCGCGGTGAGGGCTTCGATGAGCATCATCTGCGCGGCGTTGGTGCCGATCGGGAACGCGTGCAGCATGGCCCGCGAGTGGGCGTAGCGGCGTGGGCCGCGCCCGCGGGCGGTCGAGCCGTGGCAGAGGTTGGCGTGGGTCGCGCCCACGTCCTTCGGGGTGCCCGTGCTGCCGGAGGTGCACACGATCTGGGCGAGGTCCCCGGGTCGGCAGGCTGGCGCGGGCACGAGCGGTTCCGTGCCCGCGGCCGGGCCATGGGCGCGGGCAAGCAGGGTCTCGGCGGTGTCGGTTCGCCAGGGTCCCGGCGGGGGCTGTTCGTCGGGGGCGTGCAGGACGACGCGGACGCCCGTGCGGCCCAGGGTCTCCTCGGCCTGACGGGGCGGCAGGCCGGAGGTGAGCGGGACGGCGACGCCGCCCGCCGCCAGCACCGCGCAGAACGCGACGGCGTAGCCGGTCCAGTCGGTGCCGTGGAGCAGGGCCACCCGGTCGCCGTGCCGCAGGCCCGTGGCGGCCAGGGCCCGTGCCAGCGTGGTGGCGTCGCGGTGCCAGGCGGCGAAGCTGAGCCGGCTACGGGCGTCGACGATCGCTTCGGCTTCGGGATCTCGGGCGGCGCGGTCGGCCAGCAGGCCCGGCACCGTGAGCGGTCGGGAGGGGGCGTCGGGTGGCCGCTGTGACTGCTCGACTCGCGGCATGGCGCGCCCCCTTCGGCTGTTCGACTGCGGACAGCCCGGGACGGTAACAGCGCCGAAACATGCTTGGGAAGGGGTTGCAGCAAGTTTCTGAATCCTCTTGCAGAGATCGTCTTCATGAGCCAGAGTGCTCACTCGCACCGCCCGTCCCGCCGTCTGCGAACCACCTTGGACGCTTCCCATGGATGCTTCACCGAGTCACGGCAGCACCCTCGCTGACCAGCAGTCAGCGCAGTGGACCGCCACTGCGACCGTCCTCGCCCGGATCTGGCGGCGGCTCCTCGGCGTCCCCCGGATCGGCCTCGACGACGACTTCTTCGCCCTGGGCGGGGACTCCTTCCGCGCCTCCCGCCTGGCGGTCGAGGCCGGACGGCTGTTCGGCGTCGACCTGCCCGTGACGCTGGCCTTCGACCGCCCCCGCCTGCGCGGACAGGCCGCCTGGATCGACTCCACCGCCGGGGCCGCCGCGGCGACCGCCGACCCGCCGCACGCGCCGGACGCCCCGGACGCCCCGGACGCCCCGGACGCCCCGGCGGGCGGTCCCGGACCGGGACAGCGGCTCACCACCCAGCAGTGGGAGTTCCTGGACTGGATGGCCGCCACCGACCCGCCCCGGGACCCCGGCACCGTCTGCACGGCCCTGCGCCTCCACGAGCCGTTCGACCCTGAGCTGCTGCGGCAAGCACTCGACGCGGTGACCCGCCGTCACTCCCCGCTGCGCACCGCCTTCCGGGCCACCCCGACCGGGCGTCTCTCCCCCTCCACCACCGCGCACCGGCCCCCCGTGGTCGAGGTCGTCGACGCACAGGGAGAGACCCCGCAGGAACGCGAACGGCACGCGGCCGAGCTCGCCCGCGCGGCCCGCGACCTGGCCCCGGAGCTGCCGCACGACCCGCTCGTACGCGCCTTGGCGGTCCGCCTCGCCCCCGACGACTGGGTGGTCGTCCTCGCCGTCCACCACTTCGTCTTCGACGGCTGGTCCCTGGGCGTCCTGCTGCGTGAACTCGGCCTGCGCTACTCGGCGTTGCAGACCGGCGACCGCGATCCGCTGCCACCGCTGACGCTGGACCACGAGGCCTACTGCGACTGGACCGCACAGCAGTGGACGCTGAACCGGCCCTACTGGCAGCGGACCCTGCACGGCGCGCCCCGCGCGCTGGAACCGTTCCCGGGCCGGCGTGAGGCGCACCGCTTCTCCCGGCGGCGCCACCCGCTCACGCTCGCCGCACCTTTGTGGGCCCGTTTCCGCGAGCGCGTCGCCGCCACGGGCGGCACGGCCTTCATGGGCGCCGCCACCTGCTGGACCGCCGTCCTGCACGAGTGGACCGGCGCCGACGACATCGTGCTGATGTCCCCCGTGCCCGGCCGCACCCTGCCGGAGCACGACGCGCTGATCGGGTGCCTGGTCCAGTCCCTGCTCATCCGCGTGGACACGAGCGGGCGGCCCGACTTCGCCGCGCTGCTGGAGCGCGTGCGCACGGCCGCCCTCGATGCCGCCCGCCACCAGTTCCACGCCTACCACGAGACCGCGCTGCAGGTGCCCTACCCCGCACGCATCCACTACGAGAGCTGGGGCGGCACCCCGTTCTTCCCCGGACTGCGCTCCGAGGCCTTCGCGCTGCCGCGCGAGCAGCAGAGCCTGGACTGGCCCACGCCGAACGGGGAGCCGGACCTGAGCACCCCCGAGCTGATCGCCGAGGAACGACCGGACGGCACGCTCGAGGCCGCCGTCGTCCACAACCACCACGCCTTCGACGGCGCCACCGCTGCCGCCCTCGCCGAGGCCTTCCGCGCGCACGTCGAAGCCGTCGCCCACGGTCAGGAGCCCGCCCGTGCCTGAGCTCTCCCCCCACCAGGAACGTCTGTGGTTCCTGCAACAGCTGGACCCCGAGGACGCCTCCTACAACATCTTCTGGGTGCACCGCCTGCACGGCGCTCTCGACCCGGCCGTGCTGGGGCGCGCCCTGGACGAGGTGGTGTCCCGTCACGAGACGCTGCGCACCCACTACACCGAGACCGACGGCGTCCCGCTGGCCCGCACCGACCCGTCCACGACCATCGCGCTCGAGCTGGTCGACCTCGACGGCCCCGGCCACGCGCCGGACCCCGGGGCCGCGCTGCGGGCCGCCCACACCGAGGTCCTCTCGCGCGTCCGGCGTCCGTTCGACCTGGCCGCCGGCGCGCCCGTGCGGGCCACCCTGCTGCGCCTGGCGCCGCAGGACCACGTCCTGTGCGTGGTGGTGCACCACATCGCCGCGGACGGCTGGTCGATCCGGGTGCTCGGGGCCGAGATCGCCCACGTCTACGAGGCCTACGCCGAGGGCAAGCCGTCCCCGCTCGCCCCGCTCGCCCACACCCACGGCGACTACACCGCCGAACTGCTCGGCCCCGAGGGCCGCGCGCGCAGCCGGGCCGCTCTGGACCACTGGACCGGTGAACTGACCGGGGCGCCGGACCTGGAGCTCCCGACCGACCTGCCGCGCGCACCGGTCCGCGTCAGCACCGGCGGCCTGCACAAGACCGAGCTCCCCACCGCACTGCTGGCCGACATCGACAAGCTGGCCCGCGCCCACCGCTGCACCGCCTTCATGGTGCTGCTGGCCGCCTGGCAGGTCCTGCTGGCCCGGCACAGCGGCCAACTCGACTTCTGCGTGGGCACCCCCGTCGCCGGTCGCACCCGGGTCGAGCACGAGGAGGTGGTCGGGTGCCTGGCCACCACCGTCGCGCTGCGCGCCGACCTGAGCGGCGACCCGAGCTTCGACGCCCTCGTGGACCGGGTCCGCTCCCGGACACTGGCCGCCTTCACCCACCAGCACATGCCCTTCGCGGAGCTGCTCGGACGTCTGGAGGTGGCCCGCGACCGCTCACGCACGCCCGTCTACCAGACCATGTTCGCCCTCCAGCACATCGACTCCGACGGCTTCGCCCTGGGCGGCGGCTCCGGCGACGTGCTGGAGATCGACTACGGCCAGGCCAAGTGCGATCTCGCGATGGAGGTCTGGCGTGGTCCGGGGCGCACCGAGTGCCACCTCAGCTGGTCCACCGGGCTGTTCACCGCGGACACCGCACGCCGCGTGAGCGAGCGCTACCTCACCCTGCTGCGCTCGCTCGTCTCCGCCCCCGACGCGCCCGCCCTCGACGCCGATCTGCTGCCCGAGCCGGAGCGGGCCGAGCTCCTCCTCCTGGGCGACGGCCCGGCGCTGACTGCGACCGCGGGCGCCACGGCGCTGGACCGCTTCCTCGTTCAGGCTCGCGCCACGCCGGACGCCCCGGCCCTGGACGCGAGCGGCGGGGACTGCCACGGCGCCGCGGAGCGAAGCGTCGTCAGCTACCGTGCGCTGGACGGCATGAGCGCGGAGATCGCGCGTCGCCTGCGCGCGCACGGCGTGGCGCCCGGCGACGTGGTCGGCGTCTTCGTGGAGCGTTCGCCCGCCCTGATCGCCGCGCTGCTGGGCGTCTGGCGGGCGGGCGCGGCCTATCTTCCGCTCGACCCCCGCTACGCGGCCACCCGGACCTCGCTCGCACTGGAGGACTCCGGGGCCCGCTGCGTGCTGGTGTCCTCGGCGTCCGCGGACCGGCTGCCCCAGGACTGCGCCACGCCGCAGGTCCGCGTGGACGGCTGCGAGACAGGGCACGATCTGCGGTCGCGCGCCCTGGACGGGCCGCCACCGGGCGCGCAGGACACCGCGTACGTGCTCTACACCTCCGGTTCGACCGGGCGGCCCAAGGGCGTCGCCGTCGCCCACGGCGCGCTCACCGCCTTCCTGGACGCCACCGCCTCGCTCGTCGGCGGCACCGGCCCGGAGGCGACCTGGCTCGGGCTCACCTCCGTCTCCTTCGACATCTCCGGGCTGGAGACGCATCTGCCGCTCACCACCGGCGGCCGCCTGGTGCTCCCCGACGAGGAGCAGGCAGCCGGCGACGGCACGGACCTGGCCCGGCTGGCCCGCGAACGCGCGGTGACCCACCTGCAGGCCACGCCCACGGGCTGGCAGGTCCTGCTCGCCGCCGGCCTGCACGCCCCCCGCATCACCGCCCTCGTCGGCGGCGAGGCTCTGCCGCTGCCCGTCGCCCGGGAGCTGCGCGCCCGCACCGGACGCGCCGTCAACCTCTACGGGCCGACCGAGACGACGATCTGGTCCAGTGGCTGGGAACTCCCGCCCGACCCGCCGCACGTCCTGATCGGCACGGCGATCCCGGGCACCCGGCTGCGTGTGCTGGACCGGCGTGGGCGGCTGTGTCCGATCGGGGTGCCCGGCGAGCTGTTCATCGGCGGCGCCGGACTGTCGCAGGGCTACCTGCGCCGACCGGCGCTGACCGCCGACCGTTTCGTCCCCAACCCCTGGGGAGCCCCCGGCGCCCGCATGTACCGCACCGGCGACCTGGTCCGCCACCGGGCCGACGGCGGGCTGGAGTTCCTCGGCCGCCTGGACGACCAGGTCAAGGTGCGCGGCCATCGCATCGAACTGGGCGAGGTGGAGGCCGCGCTGCGCACGGCCCCTCAGGTACGGGCCGCCGCCGCCCGGCTCCACGGCGACACCCTCGTCGGCTACGTGACTGGCGACGCCGACCCGGCCGCGGTGCGCGCCCACCTGGTGGCCCTCCTTCCCGGCTACGCCGTGCCGACGACCGTCGTCCGGCTCGACGCCCTGCCGACCACGCTCAACGGCAAGCTGGACCGGTCCGCGCTGCCCGCCCTCGCGCCCACCCGCGCCGGCGAACCGGCCGCGGTCGCGTACGAGGGCACGGCGGCCGAGATGCACGCCATCTGGTGCGAGGTGCTCGGCGTGGACGCGGTCGGCCCCGACGAGGACCTCTTCGACCTCGGCGGGCACTCCCTGGTCATCTCGCGGATCGCCGCCCGGGTCCGCGACCGGCTCGGCGTCGACCTCCCCCTCCACGCCTACTTCGACACCCCGACGATCACCGGACTGAGCCGGGCCGTGGAGGAGCTCGCGTGAGCGACGACCGACGGCTGGACTTCCGTCTCTCCCCCGCGCAGGAACGGCTCTGGTTCCTGCACCGGCTCGACCCGCAGGACACCGCCTACCACGTCTACTGGAACGCCCGCCTGCGCGGCACGCTGCACCGGCCGGTCCTCGAGGCGGCACTCGCGGACCTGGCCGAGCGCCATGAGCCGCTACGCACCGTCTACGTCGACGACGAGGGCGTCGCCCGCGGGCGGGTGCGCCCGGCCGGGGTACCGCTGGATCTGGTGGACCTGAGCGGATCGGCCGACCCGCAGGCCATGGCGACGCGGGAACTGCGCCGCCGCCTGGACCTGCCGTTCGACCTGTGCGAGCAGCCGCCGGTGCGCCTGGGCCTGCTGCGTCTGGGCCCCGAGGACCACGTGCTCAGCCTGGTGGTGCACCACATCGCCGCCGACGGCTGGTCCCTGGACCTGTGGGCCGCGGAGCTCGCGGATCGCTACGAAAGCCTGCTCGCGGGCCGACAGGACCAACCGCCGGCCCTGGCCCGACCCTTCCACCGGCACGCGGAGCTCCTGCGGGAACGGGCCGCCGCCGACCGCGCCCACTGGCTGCGCGAGCTCGACGGCGCACCCGCGCTGGCCCCGGCGGGAACCCGCCCCGAGGCACTCGCCGCCGACGGCGACTCCGCCGGGGCGTTCCACCCCGTTCCCCTCCCCCACGACGCACAGCAGCGCGTGCGCGAGCTGGCCAGGGCCGAGCGCACCAGTGTCTTCGTGGTGCTGCTCTCCGCGTTCCAGGTGCTAGTCGCCCGCTGGGCGGGGACGACGGACGTCTGCGTCGGCACCCCGCTCGCCTGCCGGGACGAGCTGGAGACCGAGCCGCTGTTCGGGTACCTGAGCAGCACCGTGGTGCTACGGGCCGAGCTGGGCGACCGACCCTCCTTCCGGGACCTGATGCGCCGCAACCGGTCCCGGTTCTTCGCCGCCTACGCCCACCCCCAGGTCCCGTTCGAGGAACTGCCGCGCGACCCGGCCGGCCCCTACCAGGCCATGTTCGTCCTCGGCGCGGGCGCCCCCACCGGCAGCATGCGGGCCCTGCCCGGCCTGGCCGTCACGCCCTTCGGGGACGGCCTGCACCGCGTCAAGGCCCCACTGACGCTCGAAGGCCACGACCGGATGACCGGAACCGACGGCCTCACCCTCCTGCTCGGCCACCGGCTGAGCCTCTTCGACCACGCCGCCGGACGGGAACTCGCCCGTCACCTGGCCACGCTCGTCGACGCCGCGACCCGCACGCCCGACCAACCGGTCGACCTGCTGCCGCTGCTGACCTCCGAGGAACACAACCGCCTGCTCGCCCTCGCGCGTGGGCCGCACCCCGAGGCCCCCGCCCTGGACGTGTCCGAGCTCTTCGCCGCCCAGGCGGCCCGCACGCCCGCCGCCGCGGCGGTCCACGACCGCGGCCGCGCCTGGAGCTACGCCGAGCTGGCCGAGCTCGTGCGCGGCGAGACCGACCGGCTGCGCGCGGCGGGCTGCGGTCCGGGCCGGGTCGTGGCCGTACGCCGGGAGCGTTCGGTCCACCTGGTGGCCGCACTGCTCGCGATCCTGGCCACCGGCGCCGCCTACACCGGCCTGCACCCGAACGACCCCCCTGCCCGCGTCGATGCGCTCCTGGCCGGGTCGGGCGCCGATCTGCTCCTCGACGAGGACGGACCCCGCCCCGCCACCCCGGCCACGTCGGGACCGCCCGCCGGCCCCGGGCTCGCCTACCTGTGCCACACCTCCGGCACGACCGGCGCGCCGAAGGCCGTCATGGTCACCCGGGAGGGCCTGGCCGCCCGGGTCCGCTGGATGGGCGAGGAGTACCGGCTCGGCCCCGGCGACCGCGTGCTGCAGTTCGCCTCGCCCGCCTTCGACACCCACGCCGAGGAGATCTTCCCGGCCCTGACCCGGGGCGCCGCCCTGGTCCTGCTCCCCGGGGGCGGCGAACTCCTGCCCGACTTCCTGCGTACGGCCGACGGCGCCTCACTGACCGTCCTCGACCTGCCCACCAGCTACTGGCACGCGCTGGCGGCCGAGCCGGCCACCGCATGGCCCCCGGGCCTGCGCCTGCTCGTGGTGGGCGGGGAGACGGCCCACGCCGGCGCCGTCGCGGCCTGGCGGCGCGCGGTCGGTCCCGGGCCGCGTCTGGTCAACACCTACGGACCCACCGAGGCCACCGTCGTCGCCACCGCGTGCGACGTTTTCGCCGCGGGCGGCGGCGTCGAAAGCCCCGGTGTCGGCCACGGTCAGGAGATCGGCGCGGGCACGGTCGTGCCGCAGGACATGGACCCGCCGATCGGACGGCCGCTCGCCGACACCGAGGCGCACGTCCTCGACAGCCGGATGCGTCCGGTGCCGGTCGGCACGCCCGGCGAGCTGTACCTCGGCGGCGCCGGACTCGCCCGCGGTTACCGGGGCGACCCGGCCCGGACCGCCGACCGCTTCCGCCCGGACCCCTACGGCCCGCCCGGATCCCGGCTGTACGCAACCGGGGACCTCGCCCTGTGGCTCCCCGACGGCCGCCTGCGCCACCTCGGCCGGATCGACGACCAGGTCAAGGTTCGCGGGTTGCGCGTCGAGCCCGCCGGGATCGAACGCGTCCTGTGCGCCCACCCGGCGGTGACCGCCGCAGCGGTGACGGTGGTGGACCAGGCGCTGACCACGTTCGTGGTCACCGGCCTCGACGACCTCTCCGCCCTGCACGACGCGCTGGCCGCCGCGCTGCCCTCCCGCCTGCTGCCGGTGCGGCTGCGGCAGGTGGAGCGCCTGCCGCTCACCGGCACGGGCAAGGTGGACCGGGCGGCGCTGGCCGCACTGGCGGCCGTGCCGGCTGCCAGGGACGCGGACCTGCCTGACGGGCGCTCCGGGTGGTCGAAGCCGCGTGACGAGGCCGAGGAACTCGTGGCCGCCGTTTGGTCGGGGGTGCTGGGGTGCGGTCCGCTCGGGCCCGAGGCCGACTTCTTCCTCCTGGGCGGACACTCGCTGCACGCCCTGCGGGTGGCCGCGCGACTGTCCGCCACCGTGGACGTGGAGATTCCGGTCCGGGTGCTCTTCGAACACCGCACCCTGGCCGGCCTGGCGGCGGCGGTTCGCGCCCTGGTGCTGGACGACATCGACCGGCTGACCGACGACGAGGTGGCCGAATCCCTCGGAAGGACCCCGACCGCATGACCGACCTGCCCACCACCGACCTGCCCACCACCGAACCGCCCTCTCCGGCCCCGCCCGCCACCGACCGGCCCTCTCCGGCCCCGCCCACCGCCGCCCGGCCCTCGGCACCCGGTTCGCCGACCGACGCTGCCACCGCCCGCGCCTCGCTGCTCTCCGCACGGTTGCGGCCATCCGGACGCGAGGCCCCCGCGCCGATCCCCCGCCGCACCCAGCCGGACCCGCCCCTGTCGTACGCCCAGGAGCGGCTGTGGTTCATGGAGCAGTACGCACCCGGCACCGCCGCCTACACCATTCCCCTGGTCCGGCGCCTGCGCGGCGCCCTGGACCCGGCCGCCCTGGAGCACGCGCTGCACCAGGTGATCCGACGTCACGAGGCCTTGCGCACCCGCTTCCCCGCCACCGAGGACGGCCGCCCCGTGGCCGTCGTGGACCCCGACGCCGCCCCCGCGCTCCCCACGGTCACCGTCGCGAGCGAGGAGGAGGCGCAGCAACGCGTCGAGGCGGAGCTCGCGCGGCCCGTCGACCCCGCGCGGGCCCCGCTGGCCCACGCCCTCCTGCTCCGGCTCGGCCCCGAGGAGCACGTGCTGGTCCTGCGCGTGCACCACCTCGCCTGCGACGGCTGGTCCGCCGAACTGCTGCTGCGGGAGCTGCTGGCGCTGGCCGACGGCGCCGCACCGCAGCCCGAACCGGCGGTCCGCTACGGGGACTTCGCCGCCTGGCAGCGCGGCCGCGACGCCGGGGACGAGGAGACCCGCGACCTGGGCTACTGGCTGCCGCGCCTGGCCGGCGTCCCGGCGCTGGACCTGCCGCCGGACCGTCCCAGACCGGCCCGGCAGACCTTCTGCGGCGCCACCCACTCCTTTGCGCTCGGCGAGGAGACCAGCCGGCGCGTGAACGAGATGGCCCGGGCCGGGGCCGCCACCCCGTTCATGGTCCTGCTGACCGCATTCCAGCTGCTGCTGGGCCGGTTCAGCGGGCAACGCGACTTCGCCGTGGGCACACCGGTGGCCGGGCGCACCCGCCCGGAGTTCGAGGACGTCGTCGGCTGCTTCGTGAACATGCTGGCGTTGCGGGCGACGCTGGACCCCGGGCGGAGCTTCGCCCAGCACCTGACGGCCGTGCGGACGGACACGCTCGACGCGTTCTCCCACCAGGGCCTGCCGTTCGAACGTCTGGTGACCGCCCTGGACCCGGCGCGCGACACCAGCCGCTCTCCCGTGTTCCAGGTCCTGTTCGCCCTGCAGAACTACGGCCCCGGCGGCGGCACGCAGGCATCCTCCGTGACCGCCGAGACCTACCCGGTCAGCACCTGGGCGGCCCGGTTCGACCTGGAGCTGTACGTCGTCGAGGGCCCGGACGGCTTCCACTGCCAGATCGTCCACAACACCGACCTGTTCACCGGGGCCACCGCGCGACGGCTGGCCCGCGCCTTCACGACCCTGCTCGCGGCCGCCCTCGCCGATCCGGACACCCCCGTCGCGGACCTGCCCCTGCTGGACCCGGCCGGACAGCGGGCGGCCCTGGCGGCGGGCCACGGCCCCACCGTTCCCGTGCCCGAGCAGGACACCCTGTCGGCGCGTCTTGCCGCCGCGCTGGCCCTGACTCCCGGCCGGATCGCCGTCACCGCCGAGGAGGGCAGCCTGACGTGCGCCGAGCTCGCCGACCGTGCCCGGCGCGTGAGCCGTGCGCTGCGGGCGCGTGGCGCGGGTCCCGGCACACTGGTCGCCGTCCACGCCGAGCGCTCACTCGACCTGGTGACCGCGCTGCTCGGGGTGCTCGGCGCCGGAGCCGCCTACCTGCCGCTCGACCCCGACTACCCGCCCGAACGCCTGGCCCTCGTGCTCGAGGACTCCGGCGCTCCCCTGCTGCTGACGCAGCGCCGGCTCGCGGCGCAGGCACCGGGGAAGGCCACGCAGACGCTGCTGCTGGACGACCTCGTCCGGCAGGAACCCGACGGCGAAGCCGCCGCGGCGCCGGCGGTGGGCCCGCTCGATCCCGCCTACGCCATCTACACCTCCGGCTCCACCGGTCGCCCCAAGGGCGTCCTGGTCCCGCACGCCGCCATCGTCAACCGTCTCGACTGGATGCAGCGCGCCTACACCCTGACCGGCGACGACGCGGTACTGCAGAAGACCCCGGCCGGCTTCGACGTCTCCGTGTGGGAGTTCTTCTGGCCGCTGCTCGCGGGAGCCCGCCTCGTGCTCGCCCGCCCGGGCGGCCACAAGGACCCGGCCTACCTGCGCGAGGTCATCGCCGCCGAGCGGATCACCGCCGCGCACTTCGTCCCGTCCATGCTGGCCGCGTTCGTCGAACAGGAGGACATCGAGACGTGCACGGCCCTGCGCCTGGTCGTGTGCAGCGGCGAGGAACTGCCGCCCGCGCTCGCCGCCCGGCTGCAGCGACGGCTCGACGTGCGCGTGGACAACCTCTACGGTCCCACCGAGGCGGCTGTCGACGTCTCCTCCTGGCCCTGCCCTCCCGCGCAGTGCGAGGGCGTGGCACGCCTGCCCATCGGCACGCCGATCCAGAACACCCGCCTCCACGTCCTGGACGAGCGCGGCCGCCCGGTCCCCGACGGCGTGCCCGGTCAACTGCACATCGCCGGCGTGGCGCTGGCCCGCGGCTACCTCGGCCGCCCCGGCGCCACCGCCGACCGCTTCCGCCCCGACCCCTACGGGCCGCCGGGCACGCGCCTGTACGCCACCGGCGACCTCGCGCTGCGCCGCGAGGACGGCGCGCTGGAGTTCCTGGGCCGCATCGACCGTCAGCTGAAGCTGCGCGGCGTGCGGATCGAGCCCGGCGAGATCGAGGCGGCGCTCACCGCACGGCCCGAGGTGCGCGAGGCCGCGGTCGTCGTCCGCGAGGACCGCCCCGGCGACAAACGACTCGTGGCCTACGTGACGGCCACCGAGGCCGCCGACACCGCCCCGGAACCGGCCCTCCTGCGCGCCGCCCTGAAGGCCACACTGCCCGACCTGTTCGTGCCCGCCGCCTACGTGCTGCTGGACCGACTGCCGCTCACGCCGAGCGGCAAACTCGACCGCTCCGCCCTGCCGGCCCCCACGCCGACGCGCGCGACCGGGTCCGGCGAGCCCCCCGCCCCCGGCGTCCAGCAGGACATCGCCCGCGTCTGGTGCGACGTCCTGGACGTGCCGGAGGTGGGCCTGGACGACGACTTCTTCGACCTCGGCGGCCATTCCCTGCTGGCCACCCAGGTCGTCGCCCGGCTGCGCACGGCCCTCGGGGCCGGGATCAGCGTGCTGGACCTCTTCCAGAACCCCACCGTCCGCGAACTCGCCGACCTGGCAGGCACTCCCACCGCGGAGCGCGGCCCGACGCCGCTGCTGCACGACCTCACCCGCCGCAACTCCGTCAGTGCCACCCCACGACTGACCCTGGTGTGCGCCCCCTTCGGCGGAGGCAGCGCCGTGGTCTACCAGCCCGTGGCCGACGCCCTCCCGGACGACTGCCGGCTGCTGGCCCTGCAGATGCCCGGCCACGACGTCGGCCGCGACGAGGAGCCGCTGCCCTTCGACGAACTGGTCGACCGCTGCACGGCGGAGATCCTCGACCGGGTGACCGGACCGCTCGCCCTCTACGGGCACTGCGCGATCGGCAGTGCCGTGGCCGTGGAGCTGGCCCGCCGTCTGGAGGCGGCCGGACGTGGCCTGGAGGCCGTCTACGTCGGCGGGATCTTTCCCTTCGCCCGCCCACGCAGCCGCGCGGTGCGCTGGCTCGCCGCGGCGGCGCGGCGCGACGTGCTGACCGGCAACCGCGTCTACGAGAACTGGCTGCGCGGGCTCGGACTGGAGCTCGGCGACCTCGACCAGGAGCAGGCCCACCGGATCGTGCGCACCATGCGCCGGGACAGCGAGGACGCCGAGCAGCGCTTCACCGAGCTGCTCCACCGGCGCGTCACGCCGATCGCCGC
The DNA here is from genome assembly GCF_900109465.1 of Streptacidiphilus jiangxiensis. GTDB lineage: Bacteria > Actinomycetota > Actinomycetes > Streptomycetales > Streptomycetaceae > Streptacidiphilus > Streptacidiphilus jiangxiensis. Next base: position 302,755 of record NZ_FOAZ01000007.1, on the reverse strand, counting down.
GCCGGTCGTCTCCGTCGTCGGCGATCGCGACCCCGCCACCGAGTACGCCGACGAGCGCTTCCGCGAGTGGCACTTCCTCAGCCCCCGTGCGGCGCTGGTCGTGTTGGACGAGGCGGGGCACTTCTTCCTCAAGTACCGCGCCGCAGAGGTCGCCGCGATCGTCACCGGCGTGCACGTCGCCCTGGCCGAGGGGGCCGGGGATCGGCTGCGCGGCTCCGCCGGGGAGCGCACGTGGTGGCTTCAGGCGGAGTCGTCCCGGTCGCCGGCCGGCGCGAAGCCGGATCCGCGCGGGACCGCCGGCGAGGACACCGACGCCACTGGCACCCGCGCCGATACCGGTGCGGGTGCGGGTGCGGGTACCGGCGCGGGTGCCAGTGCCGGTTCGGGTGCCGGTTCGGGTGCCGGCGCGGGAGGCCGGGCGGTCGCCGAGGGCGCGGACGACGCCGCGGGCGAGGACCGGGCCCGAACCGGGACGCCGCCGGACATGCGACGCTTCCTCGCCGTCGCGGGGGGCCAGTCCCTCTCGCTGCTCGGCTCCGCCCTCACCGAGTTCGCCGTCCCACTGTGGATCTACCTGCACACCGGATCGGTCGCACGGTTCGCCCTGTTGACCGTCCTCAGCCTGATCCCCGGCCTGCTCATCGCGCCGATCGCCGGCGCCGTCGTCGACCGCGCCGACCGCAGGCGGGTCATGCTGGCCGGAGACCTCGCCGCCGGGGGCGTCCAGGGCCTCTTCGCCCTCGCAGCCGCGACCGGACATCTCACGGTCGGCGCCATCTACGCCTTCGCCATGGTCCTGTCCGTGGCGCTCACCTTCCAGCGGCTGGCCTACGGCTCATCCATCCCGCAGCTGGTCCCCAAGCAGTACCTCGGCCACGCCAACGGCCTCCTCCAGGTCGTCGGCGGCACCTCGTCCGTACTCGCCCCCGTGCTGGCCACGGGACTGCTCGCGCTGATCGGCCTCGACGGGATCCTGGCCCTCGACGTCACCAGCTACGCCCTGGCGGTCGCGGTCACCGCGGCCGTGCGCTTCCCGAACACCCTCCCGTGGCGCCGTCGCGAGTCCCTGGGCGAGGAGATCAGGCAGGGGCTGCGCCACTCCTGGGGCAACCGGGGACTGCGGTCCATGCTCCTGTTCTTCGCGGTGCTCAACATCTTCCTGTCCCCGCTGTTCCTGCTGCTGACCCCGCTCACCCTGAGCTTCGGTCACCTCGCCGACGCCGGGCGGGTCTCCCTGTGCGCGGGCCTGGGCGCGGTCGCCGGCGGCCTGGTGATGGGCTTCTGGGGAGGCCCCCGCCACCAGCGGATGCGCGGCGTGCTGCTCTCGGCCCTCGCCCTGGCCTGCGTCTCCGCCGTCCCGGGACTGAGCGCCCAGGTCTGGACGGTGGCCGTCGGCGCGTTCGCCATGTGCCTTTCGCTCGGCATCATGAACGGCATCTACTTCACCACCGTGCAGGTGAAGGTCGCCCAGCGCTTCCACGGCCGGGTGTTCGCCCTGAACACGGTCATCTCGTGGTCCACGCTGCCGCTCGCCTTCGGCGTCGTGGCACCGCTCGGCACCGGGCTCCTCAACCCGTTGCTCACCCGGCACGGAGCCCTCGCCGACTCGGTGGGACGCGTCCTCGGCACGGGCCCGGGACGCGGAACGGCCCTGCTCTACGTGCTGTTCGCGCTGGCGATGCTCGCCGTCGTCACCGTCTCGCTGCGCCTGCCGACGCTGCGCCGCTTCGACGCAACCGTGCCGGATGCCCCACCCGACGACCTTCTCGGCCTTCAGATCCTCGCGGACCGCGACCACGACCGGACCCAACGGTCCGGACCCAGCGGACCGCACCGCCCCACTCACCCGACGGACAAGGAGCTGCAACACAGATGACCACCGAACGCATCCACATGGTCGTCGTCAACGACGAAGAACAGTACTCACTGTGGGAGGACGGGGGCCCGGCCCTTCCGGCGGGCTGGTCCGCGACGGGCTTTCGCGGCTCCCACGAGGAGTGCCTCGCCCACATCGAGGAAGTCTGGACGGACATGACCCCGCGCTCCCTGCGCGACCGCGCGACCGATCAGCCGGTCGGGAACGGCGCTGACGGCTGACGGAGCCGGCCGTCAACCGCACGTCGCACGCAGTCGAGCCCTCGCCGGTGCTCCTTGCACAGGACGGCACCGGCGAGCTCGAGTCCCGCAGGAACGTGGACGTGGCGCGGGCAGTGACACGACCTCGTCCGGCTGATTGCGGGCACCGCCGGGCCGGGGCCGCGCATCCTGAGCGCGAACGGACCCGACCCTCAGGCAGGAGAAGCCCATGTCCCGTCCCCGTCAGCTGCTGCGTCGACTGCCCCGTCTGGGCGCGGCACTGGGCTGCGCGCTGGCGCTCGTCGCCGCGCAGCCGGGCACGACCGGCGCGGCGGCCGATGCCTCGGGGACCCGCGCGACGCCCGCGCCGCTGCACGCGCAGTTGCTGCTCCCGGATGGTCCCATCCACACCACGACCGTGCTCTCCTACAGCGAAGCGGTGACCGCGCGCTCGGGCACGTTGTCGCCGCTGCCGGGCAACCTCACGATCGTCCGGTACGCGGGCGACGCCGACTCCGGGTTCCTGCGCCGAACGATGTTCTTCCCGGCGACCCCGATGCTCACGCACGGCCTTGCGCTGACTCTCACCCGGGCGGGCAGCAACCAGCCGGAGATGAAGATCACCCTGGGCCGTCCGACCGTCATCTCGGACGACGTGTCAGGCGCCAACGGCGGCGTGCCCAAGGAGACCATCACGTTCTCCTACGGCTTCTACGGCTCGGAGGTCTTCGTGCCCGACGGCCACGGCGGCTCCACGGACATCAAGTCCTGCCTCGGGCCGGACGGAACCTTCGACTGCCCGCAGCCAGTCAACTGACCTACGACTCGCCGGGGGCGCTCGACGCTCAGACAAGTCGGGGCGGCAGAGCGCCCACCCGAGGCAGGGTTGCCGCAGGGACCGGTTCGGACCGCACCTCGCGGCGGTCGCGCACCGGTCTGCGGGCCGGTCGGGCGGCCCTGGCGGTCGCGGCGTGCTCCGATCGGTAGTCGCGTCCCAGCGTGGCAAGCCGCACCAACATGGCCAGGGCCATGTCCGTGGCAGGTCCGGGAACGCTCGTGTCCAGGGCGAGAGCGGGATCGAGTGTGCGCAGGAAGATCCCGCGCTCGCTGAGATCTCCGGCCAGGCTCAACGTCTCTCGCAGGCTGCATCCGAGACGGTCGAGCCTCGCCAGAGTGACGCGGTCGCCCGGCTTCGCGGCCCGCAGCAGCGCGTTGAAGCCATCCCGCTGACCACCGTGACCGGGCTTGGCGTCCACGTAGATCCGCTCCGCCGGGACCGCGGCGCCGCGGATGGCATCGAGCTGCCGCGCAAGATCGTCGCCGTCTCCGCCCTCTCGGCAGTAACCCAGGTCCACGCCGTCTCTCCTCACCCGAAGCCCCCACTGGGCCGCGGTTCGGCCCGATCCAACGCCTGGCCACCGCAGAACGTCAATGGCGTTGGCATAAGCAGCGCGGGGCGGGGCGCAGGCAGGCAAGGCGACGGGCGCCGAGCGGGACGGTCACGAGGGAAAGGGATGCACGGTCGTTGCGGCAGGCGACGCCGTCGCGCGGCATTCATCGTGGCCACGTCGCGGTGAATGGTGCGGCCGTGACGGTCGCTGGGCCGGGGTCCCCATCCCTCACTCCACCCCGACCCAGCCCGGCTCCCGTGCGACGTGTCGTCCTTCCTGGCGTTCGAGCCCACCTCCTCACAGTCCGCGGGAGACGACGTCGAGGACGACCGTGAGGGCTTGGTCCGCTTGCGAGGGCGGCATGTCGTGGAGGGGCCCATCGAGCAGGAGGCCGGCGAAGCCGTGGACGGCGGACCAAGCCGCGTACTCGGCGCCGGGGCGGCGGCTGGAGGGGAGGACCCCGCTGGTGACAAGGTCGTCGAGGGCGTCGTTGAGCTGGCGGAAGGGATGCCCCTCGGGCAAGGCCGCCGCTTCGAGCCGGTCGTGCGCCGTGTGCGCGGGAGGCGCACCGAACGCCGTGCGGAACCATCCGGGCTCGTCGCGGGCGAAATCCACGTAGGCCCGTCCCAGCGCGTTCAGTCTCGCCCCCGCGCCGGCCGCCGGATCGGACTCGGCGATGCCCTGGGTGCGCCGACGCATGAGCAGGCCGAGCTCCTGCATGCAGCGGTCGGCAACCGCCGCGACCAGGGAGCTGCGGTCGGCGAAGTGGCCGTAGGCCGCGTTGTGGGAGACACCGGCCCGGCGGCTCGCCTCGCGCAGTCCGATCGCCTCGGGACCTCCGGCGCGGGCCAAGGCCACGCCGGCGTCGATCAGCGCTTGGCGCAGGTTGCCGTGGTGGTAGCTCTCCTTGACGGTCATCGGATCCCGCCCCATCTTGACGATGTCTACTTTGAGTGGAATTGTAAGCAATCTAGCCAGTGTCAACATGTCCGCGGAGGCACTCATGCCCTCCTCTACCACCTCGCGTCCGGCCCTGGTGCTCGCGGTGGCCTGCCTTGCCGCCTTCACCATCAATCTCGACACCACCATCGTGAACGTCGCCCTGCCGTCCATCTCGCGCGAACTCCACGCCGGCACCCGCGATCTGCAGTGGATCGTGGACGGCTACAACCTGTCGTTCGCCACATTGGTCCTGATCGCCGGCTCCTTGGGGGACCGATTCGGGCGTCGGCCCGCCCTGCTGCTGGGGCTCGCCGGCTTCGCCGCCGCCAGCACCGCAGCAGCCCTCGTCACCGGCCCCGAGGGCCTGATCGCGCTGCGGTTCGCGATGGGAGCCTGCGCCGCCGTCATCTTTCCGACCACGCTGTCCGTCATCACGAACGCCTATCCCGTGCGGCACGAACGCGCCCGCGCCATCGGCCTCTGGGGCGCGGTCACCGGCCTCGGCGTGGCGGTCGGTCCGGTCTGTGGCGGCCTGCTGTTGTCCCACTTCGGCTGGAAATCGGTCTTCCTGGCTCTGGTGCCGGTGAGCCTGATCGCCCTCCTCGCCGCCTGGCGGTGGGTGCCGGAGTCCAGCAACCCGGCCGAGGCACGCCTGGACCTGCCCGGGCTGGCCTGCTCGGCGTCAGCAGTGGGCTTGCTGGTGTACACGATCATCGAGGCGCCCTCGCACGGCTGGGCCTCGCCGCAGACCGTCGTCGGATTCGCCGCGTCGGCCGCACTCATGGCCGGTTTCCTGCTGGTCGAGCGGCGGCGCGAGCGGCCCATGATCGACATCCGGCTGTTCCGCACCCCGGCGTTCTCGGCCGCCAGCGCCTCGGTGACGGTCGCCTTCTTCGCGCTGTTCGGGTTCATCTTCCTGGTCACCCAGTACTTCCAGCTCGTGCGCGACTACGGGGCGCTGTCCACGGGCGTGCGCATCCTGCCCGTCGCCCTGACCATCGCCGTCGGGTCGGTCGCGGGCGTGGCCCTGGCCACGCGTCTCGGCACCCGCGCCGTGGTGGTGACCGGACTCCTGCTCCTGGCCGCGGCCTACGGATGGATCGCCCTCTCCCCCACCTTCACCGCCTATCCGCGCATCGTGGGCCAGATGGTGTTGATGGGCCTGGGCCTCGGCATGACGACGGCGCCGGCCACCGAGTCGATCCTCAGCGTCCTGCCCGCGGCGAAGGCCGGGCTGGGATCCGCCGTCAACGACGCGACCAGGGAGACCGGCGGCACGCTCGGCGTCGCGGTCCTCGGCAGCATCTTCACCTCGCTGTACGCCACACACCTGACCAGCTCGGCCTTCTCCGCCCTGCCGCTCGGACAGCCGGCCTCAGCGCGCGAGTCGGTCGCCGCAGCCCTCGGCATCGCCCGAACCACCCACCGGAGCGACCTGCTGACCGCGGTTCAAGGCGCCTTCATGCACGGCTTCCACACCGCCTGCGTCGTCGCAGCGGTGCTGTGTGTGGCGGGCGCCCTCGCCGCCACCGCCCTGCCCAACCACCCCCTGCGCACCCAGGGCAACCCGACCGGAACTCCCCAGCCGGCCACGGCAGCACGATGACCGAACCGGCACATCACCGGGACTGGCCCCGCGATCAGTCGGTACCGCGTCCGCCTGCAGGGGATCCGGTCGCGCGCGCCAGGGCGACGCCGCTGGCGATGACGCCGATGTGGCTGAACGCCTGGGGGTAGTTGCCGATGAACGCGCCGGTCGACGGGTCGATCTGCTCCGGCAGCAACCCCAGCGGGCTCGCCCGGCCGCACAGCGACGCGTACAGCTCGTGCGCCTCCTCGATCCGGCCCTGGCCGACCAGGTTGTCCACCAGCCAGAAGCTGCACAACAGGAACGCGCCCTCGTCACCCGGCAGGCCGTCGGGAGACTCCTTGTGCAGGTATCGGTAGAGCAGACCCGAGCCCGCGGAGAGCCTCTCGCCGACCGCCGCAGTGGTGGCGATCATGCGCGGATGGTCGGCGGGAACCACACGCCGCAGCGGGAGGGCGAGCAGGCTGGCGTCCAGGTTCCCACCGCCGTCCAGGTGCTCACTCAGGGTCTGCGCGTCCTCGTCCCAAGAGCCCTCCAGGATCCGTCGGCGCAGGTCTTCGGCCGCAGCACGCCATCCGCCGGTGCGCCCCCGCAGGCCGAGCCGTTCGCCGATCGCGGCGGCGCGGTCGAGGGCCACCTGGCACATGGCCGCGGAGTAGGTGAACACCCGGCCCTCGCTGCGGACCTCCCAGATTCCTTGATCCGGTTGTGTCCACGCGGTCGCCGCGGCGTCGGCGAGCGCGGCCAGACCGGCTGCGAACGGCGGCTCCAACTGGTGTCCGGCCAGCAGCCACTTGTAGGCGCAGTCCATGACCTCGCCGTAGACGTCGTGCTGCCGCTGGTCGGCGGCCCCGTTGCCCCAGCGGACCGGCGCCGAGCGCCGGTAGCCCTCCAGGGCGGCATCCTCGACCTCGTCCGGCACCGGCAGTCCGCCGAGCGTGTACATGATTCTCGGATGCCGACTGTGTTCGAACGCGTCCAGCACCCAGCCGAGAAAGGCGTCCGCCTCGCCCGTGAAACCGACACGGCGCATCGCGAACACGGCGTAAGCGGCGTCGCGGACCCAGGTGTAGCGGTAGTCCCAGTTGCGTACACCGCCGACGGGAGCGGGCAGCGAAGAGGTGGGGGCCGCCACCAGCGAGCCGTCGCACCAGTCGTCGCAGAGCTTGAGTGTGATCGCGGCGCGCCGCACCAGCTCGCTCTCGGGGCCGTCGTACTCCATGCGGCGCATCCAACGGCGCCACGCGCCTGCGGTCTGCCGCAGCGTCTCCGCCGCGTCGAACCGGTGGTGCCGGTGGAAGCGGCCCCAGGACAGCACCAGGTCCAGCCGTTCGCCTGCCGCGAGGTGATGGACGCCGTGCAGGGAGTCGAGCGGGCGGTCCGAACGCAGGTGGATGCGCAGGTCCGGGCGTCCGGCCGCACGGATCTCGAGGCCGCTGAACAGGACGGCGACCTCGGCCCCACCGCGAGGCTCCAGATCGACGCGCAGGTCCACGGTGCCGTCGACGACGACGGCCGAGCGCACGAGCTCCTCGTGGGACTGTGGCGAGTCGTCGGCCAGATCCGCGCCGGACCGCACCGCCAGTGCGTCGGTGAGCTGGACGACGCCGGTCGGGCAGCGCATCTCGGTGACCAGGACCGCGGTGTCCGGAACGTAGCGCTGACGCGCCTCCGTCAGTCCCTCCGGGGCGATGGTGAAGCAGCCGCCGCGAGCGTGGTCGAGCAGTGCGCACAACAGCGGTTCGGAGTCGAAACGGGGCAGGCAGAGCCAGTCGACCGAACCGTCCAGGCCCACCAGGGCCGCGGTCCTGCCGTCGCCGACGAGGCCGTAGTCCTCCAGCGGCAGGTAGCCGTCCACGCGCCGGACGGCCCGAAAGGAAGGGTCCAGATCGAGCATGGGTGTCACTCCCGAATCGGACGTGGGTGTCGTGCGCCACCCGGCCCGACGGCCGAGCAGCGGTCGCCGTCACCGCCTTCCATCGTGGGCTCACCCGGTCGGCCGCGCACGCGCACGGCCTGGCGGCGTGGGAATGCAGGCTGGGGGTGACCTCGACGCAGGCACCGGTGCACCGGACATCGACCTGCCGCACGCCCGGAACGAAGCCCGGGGGTCCCGCCACGACGGCCGCAGCTGAACCCGCGACCGACCCGACGCGTAGGACCGCAGAAGGCATACGTTCGACGATGGAGGCTGCGCGATGTGGGTGCCACGGATCATAGGAGTCGTCCTGGTGGTGCTGGGCGGGGTGTGGATCGCCCAAGGGGTCGGCGCACTGCACGGATCCATGATGAGCGGGCATCCCGGCTACGCGGCTCTCGGGGCGGTCACCGTGCTGGCCGGGCTGGTCCTGCTCGTCCTGGGCTGGATCCGCCGCCCACGCGGATGACGGGGGCTGCACGCGGCCGGGTCCGGACGCCGGCATCCGGAGAGCCGCGGCGCCCGCCACCAGGCTGCCCTGGCATTCATCCGCCAGAGCGCTTTGTACGATTCTGGCCGCCCTGACCGTCGGGGGCGGTGACGGCGGCAACGGCCCTGTGGAATCGCGTGCACGGCCCGGGCCTGCTGCGGCTGGTCCAGCGCGTCCTGCTGATCGTGGTGTGCCAGGCGACCGCGATCGCTCTGGTCGCCGCGTGGATCAACAACAGCTACGGGCCTACGGGCGTGCGGGCCTGACGCTCGGGCAGCTTGCGCCCTGTTCGGGGGGCCCAAATCGGCGACCGACCGGATCGTCGCGCACGGGGCCGCCTCATGGCGCCGACCGCTGTCGTCTCACCCGGCGCACGCGCCGACCGCGGTGCCGACCGGGCCCGCCGGAGCGGCCCCGGGCGGCGGCTGTCAAGCCACGGTCGGATAGAGGCCGGCCAGCGGCCCCGACAGTCCGGAGCGGACGTGGCGGGAGACGTCGTCGGCCAGCACCTCGGGAAGGCCTTCCGCCACGCCGTCCAGGGCCAGGCGGGCAACGGCGAGCGGGTCGTTCTTGGGCACGTCGACGTGCGCGGCCATGTCGGTGTCCATGAAGCCCACGTGAAGGGCCGTCACCTGGGTCTTCTGCTCGGCGAGGGAGAGGCGCAGTGCATTGGTCAGCGACAGCTCCGCGGCCTTCGCGGCGGCGTAGGCGGACATGTCGGCGTTGGTGAACCAGGACAGCACCGAGAGCACGTTGAGCACGGCCCCACCGCCGTTCGCCGCAAGGATCGTGGCGAAGGCCCGGGTGACGGACAGCGTGCCGAAGTAGTGGGTTTCCATCTCCAGCCGGATGTCGGCCAGGTCCCCCTGGAGCAGGGACGCGCCGGTGTAGCTCCCCGCGTTGTTGACCAGCAGGTCGACGTCGGTTGCGAGCGCGGCGGCCGCCTGGACCTGCGCGGGGTCGGTGACGTCGAGCCGGACGGGGACGACGCCCGGCAGGTCGATCGAGTCGGGGTTGCGTGCCGCGGCGTAGACCTTGGCCGCTCCCCGGTCGAGCAGAGCTTCGGCGAGACGGCGGCCGAGGCCGCGGTTGGCGCCGGTGACGAGCGCGGTTGCGCCGGTGAGGTCCATGACGACATCCTCCAGTGAGTTTGGATTTCCAACCTAGCATGGGTAGGACTTTCCAATCCAGGGGTAGAATGGTCTCCATGGAGACGCCGTGCGCGATAGCGCGCAGCCTGGAGGTGCTCGGCGAGCGCTGGACACTCCTCGTGGTGCGCGAGGCCCTGTCCGGCACGTCGCGCTTCGCCGACTTCCGCAGGGCGCTCGGGATCGCGCCGGACATCCTGACCAGCAGGCTGAAGGTGCTGGTCGACGCCGGCGTGCTGGAGCGTCGGCCGTACCGCATGGAAGGCCAGCGCGTCCGCGAGGAGTACCACCTGACGCCCTCGGGACGGGAGTTGACGGTGATGCTGGGTGCGCTGATGCAGTGGGGTGACGCGCACCGCCCGTACGCGCCGGGCCCGACGGTCGAGCGCTGGTCGGCCGACGGCCGGCCGCTGCGGGTGGCATTCGTCGACGACGAGGGGCACGAGGTACCGCTTCACGACGTGCGCTTCCAGCGAACCCCCGCCTACCCGACTGCTTGAGCGCCGCCGGGCAGCCCACTGGGGGCCTCCCGGGCGATCCACACATCGGCCGTTGCCGCGCCGGACGGGCGGACGGTGGCGGCCCGCGTCGACCGCGACCCGGCCACCAGGGCGACGCTGCGCGGGAACAGCATCAGCCGCCGGCAGAGCCGTTCGTCGACCTTGGCGATCCGCCGGGCGGCGGGCAGCCGAGGAGGAGTCGCTCCGCCGGGCTTCGTGGCCGATGATTGTGTCGATCGACATCACCCGGTTGCAGCGGACACGTCCCCCGGATCGACCCCCGGCCCGCACCGCACGAGGGGAGCGAGAAGATGACCAAGGTCCTCATGGTCGTGACGGCGGCCGACCACTGGACGCTCAGGGACGGCGAGGAGCATCCCTCGGGATACTGGGGCGAGGAACTGGCGATGCCGCACAAGGCCTTCTCCGAGGCGGGGTGGGACATCACGCTCGCCACCCCCGGCGGGAAGATCCCGACCCTGGACAAGCTGAGCATGTCCTTCACCGCCGGCTGGCCGACCACCCTGCGCGAGGTCGCCCGCTATCTCGACTCGATCCAGCCCCAGCTGCACACCCCACAAAGGCTGCAGGAGATGCACCCGGACGAGTACGACCTCGTCTTCTACCCCGGCGGCCACGGCCCGATGGAGGATCTGGCCTTCGACCCGGTCTCGGGCGCGCTCCTCACCCACGTCCTGCGCTCCGGCAGGCCGCTGGCCCTGCTCTGCCACGCGCCCGCCGCCGCGCTCGCGGCGAAGAACGAGGACGGATCCTGGCCCTTCCGCGGCTACCGGATGACGGGCCTGTCGAACCTCGAGGAAAGGCTGAACAGCTTCGGCCGGAAGGCCGCCTGGCTCCTTGAGGACCGACTCAGGGAGTACGGCGCCGACTACGTGAAGGGACACATTCCGCTGCGCCCGTTCACGGTCGTCGACCGCAACGTCTACACGGGTCAGAATCCCGCTTCCTCCCAGCAGCTCGCCCGCCGCCTAATGGCGGACATGCGGGTGGCGGCACGGTAGTCACCGCATCCGTCGGCGGCCCCGGCACTCCCCCACGCCCCCGCACCGCCCGGGCCCGCCACCCTCGCCCGGCGGCAGCGAGCTCCACCTGACGGCCGTCTCAGCGGGCGACGTTCCTCGTCAGCTGCCGCAGGATCCGCTTGACGTCCTCGAAGTCCTGCGGGGGCAGGGCCATGGCGTCGCCGATGGCGGAGGGCACCGTGCGCGCGCGTTCGCGTATCGCCTCGCCCTGCTCGGTCAGGCTCACCAGCACGGTGCGCTCGTCCTCCGGGTCGCGCTCGCGCCGAACCAGGCCGCTGCCCTCCAGCCGCTTGATCAGCGGGGTGAGGGTGCCGTAGTCGAGCTGGAGCGCCGTGCCGATCTCCTTGACCGGGACGACGCCGTGCTCCCACAGCACCAGCATGACCAGGTACTGCGGATAGGTCAGCCCGAGCTCCTCCAGCAACGGGCGGTACCGGTGGGTCACCGCCCGTGAGGCTGCGTAGAGCACGAAGCAGAGCTGGTCGTCGAGCAGCATCGTGAACCCGCCCGGCGAGGCGCCAGGGGCGTCAGGGGTGTCGGCGGCGGTCATCGGCATCTCTCCGTTCGATGTCTCCCCACAGGTTACCAACGGGGGCGATGACAACGCCCCCGATGAGCTTGTGCACGATTACCTTGCGTCCGAGGTAATCGTGCCATAGGTTAGTTCTCAGACGGAGCCCCCCGGCTCCCTCCCCCCAGAGGAGTCCGTCATGACCGACAGCGCGCCCCGCACCCCCGTCCTGGAGCAGGCCGCGGCCGAGTTCAGCGCCGCGACCGCCAACCCGCCGTCCCTCTTCGACCTCGGTCCCGTGGAGGGCCGCAAGACCGTGGACGAGGTCCAGTCCGGCGAGATCGCCCTGCCGGCGGTCGACGAGGAGTGGATCACCGTCCCCGGTGGCCCGACCGGCTCGGTCCGCACCCGGATCGTGAAGCCCGCCGGCGCCACCGGCACCCTGCCGGTCATCCACTACATCCACGGCGCGGGTTGGGTCTTCGGCAACGCCCACACCCACGACCGCCTGGTCCGCGAGCTCGCCGTGGGCGCGGGCGCGGCCGTCGTCTTCCCCGAGTACGACCTCTCCCCCGAGGCGCGCTACCCCGTCGCGATCGAGCAGAACTACACCGTCGCCCGCTGGGTCGTCACCGACGGCGCGAGCAAGGCGCTGGACGGCTCGCGCATCGCCGTCGTCGGTGACAGCGTGGGTGGCAACATGTCCGCCGCACTGACCCTGATGGCCAAGGAGCGTGGGACCGTGCGACTGAGTGGGCAGGTGCTGTTCTACCCGGTGACCGACGCGAGCTTCGACACCCCGTCCTACCACCAGTTCGCCGAGGGGTACTTCCTGCGCCGCGACGCCATGCAGTGGTTCTGGGACCAGTACACCACCGACGAGGCCCAGCGCGCCGAGATCACCGCCTCCCCGCTGCGCGCCACCACCGAGCAGCTCGCCGACCTTCCGCCGGCGCTCGTCATCACCGGCGAGGCGGACGTCCTGCGCGACGAGGGCGAGGCCTACGCCGACAAGCTCCGCCAGGCCGGCGTCCCCGTCACCGCCGTCCGCTACCAGGGCATCATCCACGACTTCGTGATGCTCAACGCGCTGCGCGGCACCCACGCCGCCGAGGCCGCCATCACCCAGGCGGTCGGGTTCCTGCGCGACGCCCTGGGCACCGCCTGACCGACACCATCTGACGCCGACCACCGGCCGGGGCGGACCCACCCGCCCCGGCCGATCACCACCGCAAGTCCGAGAGGAGCAGCACGCATGCCGGCAGAGGAGTACTGCGAGAGTCCCGCCTCGGAATCCGCGCGGAGGGGGAAGTGGATCGCGACCGGCGATCAGTCCGTGGCCGACTGCACGCGGTGCGGTGAGCCCACCGAGTACCGGTCCGACTCGCCGGGGGCCGTGCTGTGTCCGCGGTGCGAGTGGCAGCAGGCCCAGCGCGGCGCGTGCTCCGGATAGGCCCGCAGCGGTCGGCCGGTGACGTGGGTGTACGCTCTCGCGACGCAGTGAGCATCACCCCTGTTTCCCGGAGGACCCGACCATGAAGAACCCTTTCAGAGAGGGTGGACCACTCGATTTCGGGTCCTGGGTCATAGGTCTGGTCTCGGCCGTCGGCCTTGTGGTCAACGAGATCAGGATGCGTCCGCACGGCGCCTCCTGGTGGTGGGTCGCCGCAGCGGGAATCCTGCTCGCCCTGAATGTCCATGCTGCGTTTCGACGCGTGCGCGCTCGCGTCCAGAAGCGGGCCGACGGGGCCACCCCGCCTGCGTAGACAACAGTCCGGTGCCCGGAGCACATCACCCGCCGGATGCACGGCCGACCTGTGCGCGAACAATTCCGCCCTCTACCGGGTGCTTGAGCCGTTCCCTGACGCGGCGACGGCTGTCGCGCGAGCACGCGAGATCCTCGGCTCCCGGTTCCCCACCGCCCAGTTCATGGGGATCGACGATCGGGATGTGCCTCCCTTTCTGGATGAGCTTGCCCGCAGAGGCGCCGAGTTCGAGCGCGAGGAGCCGAGCTGTCGGTTCAAGATCGACCTGCGCCTGGCGCCCGAACTGCTCGACCTCTGGCCGCTGCCCGGCGGGTTGCTGATGAGTCTCGGGATGACCAGTCCGTTCGGCGGTCCGGACAGCACTGACGAGGACGACAGCACCGAAGCGGAACTGGATGAGATGGTCGCCGTCCTGGGCCCCCGGAGAACCGGGCGGTCAGGGACGCGTGGCGGGAGGCCTGCGGCCTCGACCTCAGCCCCTCCCAGGTCGGCTGGTAGGAGATCCCACCGCTCAGGGAGTCGACCAGGATCGACTTCGCCGGCGTTCACGAGCCTGCAAGAACCAGGGAATCGGATCACCGGCCTCCCCGGCAGCAACACCTGACGGCGAGCGATGGGCCGAGCGGCGGGAACAGGGGGTGCGGCCGACCGGGTGAGGGCGTATCAGGCATACGGGTTGCTGCCCGACGACTCCGCGACATCCGAGGAACACCTGATCTCACATCAAGGATGCTCGAGCGCAGGGACAGCAGAAAGGGAGGCCCGAGATGACCACCGCCATCGTGGGTGTCGGCAACATCGGGGGCGCCGTCGCTCGGCACCTGGTCGCCGGAGGCGAGCACGTCGTCCTGGCGGGGAGGAGCGCATCACGAGCCCAGGACCTCGCAGACGAACTCGGGCCGCTCGCGCACGCCGCCACCGTGTCCGAGGCGATCACCGAGGCCGACAGCGTCGTGCTCGCCATCTGGCTGGACGCGATGAGGGAGCTGGTCCCTCAGGTCGCGCCGCTGTTGAACGGCAAGGTGGTGATCGATCCGTCGAACCCGATCGCGTTCGACGAGAAGGGTCAGATCGTGAGGTCGCTACCCGTCGGGCAGTCGGCCGGGTCGGTCGCCGCGGCCCTGCTCCCGGCGGGAGCGCACTACGCGAAGGCGTTCGGCACCCTCGCCGCGGATGCGCTCGCCACGAACGCGAACCGCACGCCCCGGCGGGCGGCGCTCTTCTACGCCACGGACGACGAGACCGCCGCGGCGGCCGTCGAGCGCCTGATCCACGCGGCCGGCTACGAGCCGGTGAAGGCCGGCGGCCTGGCCGACGCCGGGCGCATCGAGGCCCCCGGTGGCGACCTGCACCAGTTCGGCCTGGACGGCGAGGTCGTCGACCTCGACCAGGCGCGCGCCGCGCTGGACGCCGACCGCCGGTGAATCGCCCGCTCCGCGGAGGACGCCGTGCGCGGGCCGTCCGCCGTGGCGCTGTGACCCTTCGGTGGGGGAACATGCGGACCGGCGGTCGTGGACGGCGGGACGGCGGTACCGTCGAAGGGCGCTTTCGGAGGAGGACCCTGATGACTGCTCAGCCCGTGGCCTACCACCACGACGAACTGCCGCGCGTGGAGCGCACTCCGGACGGCATCGGCCAGGCACTGACCGGAGCGCGCCGGATGGCGTTCTACGCCGACCTCGGCCGGGTGCGCTCGGGCCAGGAGTTCGAGGCCGTCATCGGTCGTTGGTGGTCGCGGGCGGTCCTCGCGCCGGGCCAGGCCGAGCGGATCGCCGCTGCGCGGGCGGGCCGCATCGACGGTCGGCGACCGCTCGCCGAGGTCGTGGCCGGGATCGAGGGCACCGCGTGAGGGTCCGCATATACCTGGACGAGGACCCCGCGCGGACGCTGGGCGAGATCCAGGCGAAGGACCCGGCCCTGTACGTGGCGGTGAAGGAGAAGCTCTCCACGGTCGAGGCGGACCCCTACTTCGCCGGGGACCAGGTGGACGAGTTCGGTGATGTTCTCAGCGCTGCGGTCGGCCCCGTCGCGGTGGAGTGGTTCATCGCGCCCGAGGACGCCGCAGGCGCGGTGGAAGTGACCGTGACCCGCTTGGTCTGGGCGGGCCTCACCTGACGCGACCGACCGGCGTCACGACTCTCCGGGACACCCCCCACCGCACCGGCCCCGAACCAGCTCTGAGCGGCCGGGCGTCGGTGGTCGGTCCGCTTCAGGCGGCTCCTTCGCCGACTCCCGTCAGTGCGGCGGTCGCCTGCCACAGCGCCGTGGCCCGGGACCGGTCGAGACCCACCTTGGCCGGCCTGCGCACTGCGGGGTGGCCCTTGATCCCGCCGAGGCCGTCCGGGCCGACGAAGGCGTTCCCAGGCAGGTCCTGCGTGGCGGCGTAGAGGGTGGGCAGGGCCCCGTGTTCGGGGTCGTTGAGCAGGAAGGCGAAGCGGTTGACGAGGTTCGCCGACGAGTGGGCGGCCAACGACGTCGTGGCGATGCCGGGGTGCGCGAGCACCGAACGGACGGGGCTTCCCGACGCCGTGAGTCGCCGCTGCAGTTCCAGGGAGAACAGGACGAGGGCGAGCTTGGAGTCCTGGTAGGCCTTCATGGGTCGGTACCGGCGGGCACGCCAGTCGAAGTCGTCCACGTCGAGCTTGGACCGGCGGTGCAGCTGGCTGGTCACGCTGACGACGCGATCGGTCAGGTACGGCAGGAGCAGGTTGGTCAGTACGAACGGACCGGTGTAGTTCGTCGCGGTCTGCACGTCGAGACCGTCGG
Source organism: Streptacidiphilus jiangxiensis (assembly GCF_900109465.1). GTDB lineage: Bacteria > Actinomycetota > Actinomycetes > Streptomycetales > Streptomycetaceae > Streptacidiphilus > Streptacidiphilus jiangxiensis. The sequence continues at coordinate 286,616 of NZ_FOAZ01000007.1, read as the reverse complement.
CGGTGCGCGCGGCGGGGACGTCCATGACGCCGGCGTTGTTGACGAGGATGTCCAGAGGGCCGGTCCAGGCCTGGGCGAAGCTCCGCACCGATCGCAGGTCGGCGACATCCAGGTGCCGTACGTCGAAGTCGCCCGGCATTCCGGCCACCGCGCGGCGGCCCTTCTCCACGTCGCGCACCCCCAGCGTGACGCGGGCGCCGACGCGCGCGAGCTCACGGGCGGCCACCAGCCCGATGCCGCTGCCCGCACCGGTGACGAGAACCGTCCTGCCGCTCAGGTCCGGCAGGTCGGCGGCTGTCCATCTGGCCATGAGTTCCTCGCGTTCTGATCGCTGCGCACCGACCGCGGCGCACCCCGGTCGACTCGGAACCGGTCGCGTGGTTCCGCAAGAACCAGTGGACGGCCCCCGGTGGCACGGATGAAGGACCCGCTCAACCACTGATTCGCAGTCAGTGGCTACGGTCGTTCGCGGCTGCGACGATGGAGGAACAGCGCCCCCGACCAGCACCCCGACCAGCACCCGAACGCACTCGACCCCAAGGGCGGACCCATGGCACCGACGGTGGACCGCACGTCACTGGGTGCCTTCCTGCGGGCCCGACGGGAGGCCCTGCAGCCGGAGGACGTGGGCCTGCGCCGCGGACCACGTCGGCGCACCCGCGGGCTGCGACGCGAGGAGGTGGCCGAGCTGTGCGAGATGTCGGCGGACTACTTCGCGCGCCTGGAGCGCGGCGACGGGCCGCAGCCGTCCCGGCAGATGGCGGCCGCGCTCGCCCGTGGGCTTCGGCTCACCACGGACGAGCGTGATCACCTCTTCCTGCTGTGCGGACACCGCGCACCGGACCGACAGACCCGCAGCGAGCACGTGAGCCCCGGGCTCATGCGCATCCTGGACCGGCTGCAGGACACCCCGGCACAGGTGATGGGCCCCCTCGGCGAGACGTTGCTGCAGACTCCGCCGGCCGTCGCGCTGCTCGGGGACCAGACCCACTACAGCGGCGAGGCGCGCAGCGCGCCCTACCGCTGGTTCGCCGACCCGACAGCCCGCGAGCGGTACCTCCCCGACGACCACGGCCTGAACAGCCGCGTGAACGTGGCGCTCCTGCGAGCAGCGGCCACCCGGGACGGCCCCCGGTCGTCGGCAGCCCTTCTCGTGGCGAGCCTGCGGCGCCGGAGCCCGGAGTTCGCGTCCCTGTGGGACCGGCAGGAGGTCGGGCTGCGCTGGAGTGGCACCAAGCGGTTCGTCCACCCGCAGGTCGGGCGCATCGACCTGTTCTGCCAGAACCTGCAGGACCCCGACCTGTCGCAGTCCCTGCTCGTCTTCACGGCGACGCCCGGAACCGACAGCCACGAGAAGCTGGCGCTGCTGAACGTCCTCGGAACGGACAGTCTCGCCGTCGGCTGAGGGCCAGGCCAGGCCAGGCGCGGTCCGGTCCGGTCCGCCAGAGCTGCTGGCCAGGGTGTGGGTGGGGCGCTCCCGGCCTACTTGGTGTCGATGCGTCCGACGGCGTCGGGTCCGTCGGTGAGGTGCGCGCACGTCGCGGCCCACGCGCCGGCGTCGCGACCGAACGCGCTGAGCAGGTAGGAGGCGGTGAGCTCCGCCAGGGCGGCGACCCGCGCCGGGTTCTCGTCGGTGGTCTCCGTCGCGTCGTAGCCGCTGATCCCACCAAGGATGTGCTCCGCGCCGAAGACCGTCAGCAGCGTCTTGGGCCCCGGGGCCAGCTGGTAGGGGTCGGCGTGCCAGTCCGGGCCGGCGTCGGTGAAGTGACGCGAGTCGTCCTTGTCCCCGGCGACGACCAGCGCGGGGGTGGTCATGGTGGAGAAGTCCACGTCGCGGGCGAACGGCACGAGGGGGGCCATCGGTCCGTTGAGCACGTCGCCGCGCCCCGGCGCGGCCAGCACCACGCCTTGCTTGATCCGGGGTTCGCGCAGGTCGACCACCTCGCCGGTGTCCGGGTCGGTGGTGCGCGCGCCGAGCAGCAGGCAGGCGGTGGAGGCCCCGAGCGAGTGGCCGGCCACGGCCACGTCGCCGTGGTTCACCCGGCCCGCGAGCTGCGGCACGGCCCGCTCGATCTCGGCGAGACCGTCGAGCAGGTGCGTCATGTCCGTGGCCCGTGAGCGCCAGAACAGCGGCGCCTCGGGGAGGTGGCCCACCCGGTGCCGGAGCGTCGCGGAGCTGAGGTGGGAGGGCTGCAGCACGAGGAAGCCGCGGGAGGCGAGGAGGTTCACCAGCGGCGCGTAACCGTCCAGCGAGGACAGGTGGTTGCTGGTTCCGTGGCCGTGGGAGAAGAGGATCACCGGGAGGTCGGTGCCGGTCGCCGGTGCGGTGACCCGCAACCGGAGGTCGACGGGTCGCCCGGGGACGGTCAGCGTCACGGGGCTCTGGGAGAGGATCGGCACGGGGAGGCCCGCGGTGCCGACGACGGAGTTCTGCTCGGTCATGGAGGTCCCCTGTTCGTCCGGCGGCCGACAGCGCGGCGCCGGATCTAGAATGAATCGGAACAGCGTCCCGTTTAGAATACGGAACGCTGTTCCGGATATCAATGCCCGGCGTCGCGGCGACCGCCGAACCCGGACGAGACGGAAGAGGGGAACCCGATGCCAGGCGAGGGCGAGCTCGAGCCCACCCCAGCGGTGCGAGGCAAGCGGGCGGACGCGACGCGGAACCAGGCGAAGCTTCTCGCCGCAGCAGCCGACGTCTTCGCACAGGCCGGCGTCGACGCGCCGATCCGCCGGATCGCCACCGCCGCGGGCGTGGGCCTGGGGACGATCTACCGTCACTTCCCCACCCGCGCCGACCTCGTGATCGCCGTCTTCCAGCACCAGGTCGAGGAGTGCGCCGAGGCGGGGCCGCGGCTGCTGGGCGAGTCCGCGTCGCCGCTGGCCGCGCTGCGCGCCTGGCTCGACCTGTTCGCCGACTTCCTGGTCACCAAACACGGGCTGGCCACCACTCTTGGGCCCGGGGACAGCGGCTTCCAGTCGCTCCACGCCTACTTCCTCGACCGGCTCCAGCCCGTCGCCCGGGAGCTGATCGAGGCGTCGATCACCGCCGGGGAGATCGGGCCGATCGAGCCGTACGCACTGATGCGAGGCATCGGCAACCTCTACCTGGGCGCCGGCGACGACCCGCGCTACGAGCCCCGGCTCCTGGTCGACCTGCTGCTGGAAGGACTGCGCCGACGCGGGGACGACAAGCCGGTGTCACCGGCTTGCGCGCGGGAACGAAACAGCGACGCAAGACCTGCATAATCCAGCGAAAGTCACCATCCGCTGTATGCAAATGACGGAGGCTTCGCAAGTATGCGTCCCATGACGCGCAGACTTGCAGAGGTCGCCAAGAAGGTGGGAGTCAGCCAGGCGACGGTGAGCCGGGTGCTCAACGGACGCACCGGCGTCTCCGACGCCACCCGGCAGGCGGTGCTGACCGCCATCGACGTCCTCGGGTACGAACGCCCCACCCAGTTGCGGGGCGTACGGGCCCGGCTGGTCGGCCTGGTGGTCCCCGAGCTGCAGAACCCGATCTTCCCGGCGCTGGCCGAGGGCGTCGGCGGCGCCCTGGTACAGCTCGGCTTCACCCCCGTGCTGTGCACCAGGACCGCCGGCGGCCTGACCGAGGCGGAGTACGTGACGATGCTGCTGGACCAGCAGGTCTCCGGCGTGGTGTTCTGCGGCGGCCTCAGCACCCAGGAGTACGGGCAGCTGCTGGGCCGCGGCGTGCCGGTGGTGCTGCTCAACGCCGCCGTGGACTTCTCCGCGCTGCCGCCGACGCTGCTGGTGGACCCCGTGCACGGCTCCAAGCTCGGCTTCCCGCAGGTCTCCACCGACGACCACGCGGCGGTGGAGCAGGCGTTCACGCACCTGTGGGCGCTCGGGCACCGGCGCATCAGCCTGCTGGTCGGCCCGGCCGAGCACATGCCCTCGCGGCGCAAGGCCGAGGCGTTCGCCCGCCTGTGTGCGCGCACCGGGACCGACCCGCGTGGGCGGATCGGGCACGCGCTGTTCTCGTTCGAGGGCGGCCAGGCAGCCGCGCACGAACTGCTCGCGACCGGCGCGACCGCGCTGATCTGCGGCAGCGACATCGTGGCTCTGGGCGCGGCCCGCGCCGCCCGGCGGCTCGGCCTGGAGGTCCCGCACGACGTCTCGGTCGTCGGCTACGACGACTCGGCGTTCATGAACTACACCGACCCGCCGCTGACGACGCTGCGTCAGCCGATCGATGCGATGGCCCGCGCCGCCGTGCAGCTGCTGCTGGGCCAGATCGACGGCGGCACGCCGACGCCCAAGGAGCTGCTGCACGAGCCGGAACTGGTCGTCCGCGGCTCGACCGCACCCCCTCGGGCGCCTGGTGGCCGACTGCTGGAGGGGGCACGGCTGACCCGGGTCTGAGCCTCGGCCCGGCAGCCGACGCCTGGAAGCCCCGGGGCGTCCGGGCGTCGCTGCGCCGACGGGACGTGAGGACGCAGACGCACGGCCGGACCTGGGCGAGGCCCACCGTCGGCCGTGCGCCGCGCCCGGCGCCCGCCGCTCTGTCAGACGTGCAACCAGACCGCCGTGTCCGGTGGGAGGGCCGTCGCGCCCGCGGCGAGCGGGCCACTGGCGAGCAGGACGGTGCTGCCCTCCGGGAGCGGCAGCTCCGCGCCGCCCAGGTTGACCACGCAGCGGAACGACGCGCCGCGTCGGAAGTCCAGCACCCCCGCCGACGCCTCGGGCCCCCGCGACCAGGCGAACTCCTCCCCGCGCAGGGCCGGTTCGGCCCGTCGCGCGCGCAGCGCCGTGCGGTAGAGGGTCAGCATCGAGTCCGGCACGCCCTGCTGGGCCTGCGCCGTCAACTCCGCCCACGCGTCCGGTTGCGGCAGCCACGGCGCGCCGCTCGCGTCCGCCGGGCTGAAGCCGAACGGCGGCGCCTGGCCCGCCCACGGCAGCGGGACGCGGCAGCCGTCGCGGCCGATGTCGGCGCCCGCGCTGCGGAAGAAGAACGGGTCCTGGCGGGCGGCGTCGGGGATGTCGCGCACCTCCCACAGGCCGAACTCCTCGCCCTGGTAGAGGTAGCAGGAACCGGGCAGGGCCAGGTTCAGCAGCAGCGCGGCGCGGGCGCGGCGGGTTCCGAGCACCAGGTCCGTCGGGGCACCGTGCTGGGCGGGGCTGCGGCCCATCGCGCTGTCGGCGCGGCCGTAGCGGGTGACGTGGCGGGTGACGTCGTGGTTGGAGAGCACCCAGGTGGGCGCGGCGCCCACCGGTGCGTGCGCGGCGAGGGTGCCGTCGATGACGGCGCGCAGCCGGTCGGCGTCCCAGGGGCAGTTGAGGTAGTCGAAGTTGAACGCGGTGTGCATCTCGTCGGCGCGCAGGTAGGCGGCGAGCCGCTCGGGGTCGGCGAGCCAGACCTCGCCGATCAGCGCCTTCGGCTCCGGGTAGGAGTCGGCGACCTTGCGCCAGCGCCGGTAGATGTCGTGCACCTCGTCGCGGTCGACGAACGGGTGCGGGTGCGGCGGCCGGCCCTTGGTGTGGTCGGGGCCGAAGGAGGGCAGCGCCGGGTCCTTGGCGGGCATGGTGGCGGAGTCGATCCGTACGCCGTCCACGCCCCGGTCGAACCAGAACCGCAGTACGGCCTCCAACTCCTCCGCGACCTCGGAGCTGTTCCAGTTGAGGTCGGGCTGCTCGGCGGCGAACAGGTGGAGGTACCACTCGCCGTCCGGCAGCCGGGTCCAGGCGGGGCCGCCGAACTCGGACGGCCAGTCGTTGGGCGGCAGTTCGCCGTTCTCGCCGCGGCCGGGGCGGAACCAGAACCGGGCGCGCGCGGCGGAGCCGGGCGCGGCGGCCCGCGCCTCCTCGAACCAGGCGTGCCGGTCGGAGACGTGGTTGGGGACGATGTCGACGATGATCCGCATGCCGAGCGCGTGGGCCTCGGTGATCAGCGCCTCCGCCTCGGCAAGGGTGCCGAACGCGGGGTCGATGCGGCGGTAGTCGGCGACGTCGTAGCCGGCGTCGGCCATCGGGGAGGCGTACCAGGGGTTGAACCAGAGCGCGTCGACGCCGAGTTCGGCGAGGTAGGGCAGCTTGGCGCGGACCCCGGCAAGGTCGCCGACCCCGTCGCCGTCGGCGTCGGCGAAGGAGCGGACGTAGACCTGGTAGATCACGGCGTCACGCCACCAGGCGGGCGCGCTGCCGGGATGTCCCGGGTCGGCGCGGGTCGTGGTGGCGGCATGGTCCGCTGTGCGTGTACGGAGAGTCATGAGCGGATACTCCTCGGCGAGGGAGACGGGCGGGTGGGTGTCCGGGAGCGCGGGTCAGGTACGCGCTCCCGGACACCGGTCAGGGGAAAGCTCCCGTGATCAGTCGAAGATCTCGAACTCGGAGAGCTGGGCGGCGGGCCAGCCGGTGTTGCCGGTGACGACCACCTGCAGGTAGCGCTCGCTGGTTCCGGCGGGCAGGGTCAGCGTGACGGTGTTGGCGCTCGCCGGGTCGAAGACGTGGTCGGCGGTGGGCACCAGGGTGGTCCAGGTGGTGCCGTCGGTGGAGCCGAGGACGGCCAGGGTCTGCGTCCGCGCGCCCCAGTTGGGCGGCAGGGTCAGCACGACGCTGCGCTCCTGCTGGGCAGTGCCGAGGTCGGCGGTGAGGGTCTGCGGCCAGCCGGCGTTGTCCTGGCTCTCCCAGTAGGAGCCGTTGTTGTCGTCGTTGGCGTTGGACGCGGGGAAGCCGGGCAGCTCGCTGCTGGCGGTCAGCGTCGCGTTCAGGGCGAGGTTGCTGGGCGGGGCAACGCCGCCGTCGCCGCCTATCGGGTCGGTGCTGCCGACCAGTTGGACGGTCGTCGGCGTGCCGCCCTGGGTGGCAGGGAGGGTGAGCGTGCCCTCGGTGACGCCCTCGTGCTGCGCGGTGAACGCGATGTCGAGCACGCACCAGGCGGCCGTGTCCGTCGGGTCGGCGGCGTCGAGCGTCGGGCCGCACGGGTGGGCGGGGTCGGCGGTGACGGTGAAGCCGGGGCTCGCCACGGCCGCGCCGAGCGCGGCGGCGGTCGCGCCGGTGTTCATGACGACGACCTTCTGGGCGGGCGTGGCCTGCCCGACCGTCGCGGCCTCGAACGTCGTGGTGCCCGGGTAGGCCCACAGCGGGGAGCTCGCGGGCAGCCCGCAGGCGGTGGACTTCCAGCCGCCGTTGCCGCCCGCGTCCTTGAGCGCGAAGCCCGCGCCGCAGCTGAACACCCCGGCGAGGCCCACGTGGTTCGCCTGCGTGCCGGAGACGGTGACCGAGCCGGGAGCCTGGTCCTGGAAGACGTAGCTGCCGACGCCGTCGACGTGGTTGTCGTCGATCCGGACGTTGCTGACGACGTGGCCGGCGCTGGGCGGCGTGGTGACGGCGGCGCCGACGTAGGCGTTCGAGTTCTGGAACATGAACGCCGAGTAGGGGCTGTCGACGATGTCGTTGCCGAGGATCTCGACGGGCGCGGTCATGTCGCCCTGCTGCGGGTCGAACCAGATCGCGCCGACGCCGTAGTCCCAGCCCGGGTCCCGCTGGCCGGTGCGCACCAGCCGGTTGCCGGTGACCAGCAATGGGCCGCTCATCGGGACCGAGCCGAAGCGCTGCCCGATGCCGATGCCGCCGCCCCGGGTGACGGTGTCCTGGAGCAGGTTGCCGCTGATGACGTCGTCCGCGCCGGAGCCGTAGACGCCGATGCTGTTGGCCAGGCCCGGCGAGTCGACGGTGTTGTGGACCAGCGCGTCCTGGGTGTCGCCGTAGTTCTCCGACCACAGGGCCAGGCCGTCGTCGCCGGTGTTGCGCAGGAAGTTCTGCGTGATCAGCGTATGGGTGACCGGGCCGTCGGCGGCGTTGAGGTTGATCCCGTCGGCGGTGGTGTCCTGGATCCGCAGGTGGTCCAGGGTCAGGCCGGTGCTGGGGCCGATGATCCAGGCGCCGACCTTCTCGTTCTGGATCCACACGTGGGAGATCCGCGAGTCGCTGAAGCCGCCGTTGAAGCCGGTGTCGGCGCTGTTGCTGTCGTCCCGGACGTCCACGTTGCCGAAGATCGCCAGCCCGGAGATGTCCACGTGCGAGCTGGGCGGGTTCTGCTTGCCCGCGAAGGAGACGTTGTGCCCGGTCAGGACGGTGTACCACTCCCCCGCGCCGGCGATGGTGACGTCGTCGACGTTCAGCGGGGCGCTGAGGGTGTAGGTGCCGGGCGGCAGGTAGAGGCCGCGGCCGGCGGCGGAGGCGGTGTCGATGGCCTGCTGGAGCGCGGCGGTGGTGTCGGTCGCACCGGTCGCGTCGACACCGAGGGCGGTGGCGTCCAGGTAGCCGTCGGGCTTGGCGGTCGGCGGCGCGACCTGCTCGAAGTCGGCGGTGTTGACGACGTACCAGGGGGCGTTGTCGCCCGGGTCGACCCGGAGCGTGACGACCGTCCCGGCGGGCAGGGTGCGGCCGAAGCGGTAGCGGGCGTCGTCGTAGAAGTCGTGCGGCACCTGGCCGTCGGGCTTGCCGACGCTGGGGTTGTTGCTGAAGGGGTAGTTGCCGTAGAGCCAGCTGAACTGGGAGGTCAGCTGGAGCGCCGTCTCGGCCTTGCCGTCGACGTAGAGCGACAGGGGGGCGTCGATGCCGCCGCCGTGGAGCGAGTCGGGCAGCGCGTAGTGGAAGTCGACGGCGTTCGCGGGCCGGGTGAGGGTGAAGCTGACGTACGTGCCCTGGCCGACGAGCTGGACGGCAGTGCGGCCGGTGGCCTCGCTGGCGAGGGTGCCGTAGCGGTAGTCGGGGCCGAGCACCGTGCCGTTGGTATGGGCGTGCGGGCTGGTGGCCGCGTTCTGCTCGTCGAACGGGACGGAGGCGCCGACGGTGTCGCGGGGCCCGTCGGCGCGGTCGGTCCCGTCGGCGTGGGCGGTCCCGGCGGGGAGGACGGCCAGCGGCGCGGCCAGCAGCAGGGCGGCGAGTGCGGGCAGGTCGGTTCTGCGCCGCGGACGCGCGGCGCTTCTCGGGGTCATGGGATGCGGCTCCGGGGAGTGGGAGGCGGTCAGCCCTTCATCGCGCCGGCGGTGAGCCCGGCCATGATGTTGCGCTGGAAGAAGAGGAAGAACACGATGGTCGGCACGCTGGCGATGGCGAGCGCGGCGACGAAGACGTTCTCGGGGACGCCGACGTGCAGCTGGTTGATCCCGACGTTGACCGTCTGCGTCGAGGTGTCGGTCAGCACCAGCAGCGGCCACAGGAAGTCCTTCCAGACCCCGACCACCGCGAAGATCGACACCACCCCGAGGATCGGCCGCGACATCGGCAGCACCACCGACCAGAGCGTGCGCAGCGGCCCGGCCCCGTCGATCGCGGCGGCGGCCAGCAGCTCGGTCGGGATGGAGTCGAAGAAGCGCTTGAGCAGGAAGACGTTGAAGGCGTTGGCCACCGAGGGGAGCCAGATCGCCCACGGGGTGTTGAGCAGGCTCCAGTGGGTGAACGGCAGGTCGTTGGCGGTCAGGTAGGCGGGCAGCACGATGACGGTCGTCGGGATCATCAGCGTGGCGAGCATCGCGAACAGCACGCCGTTGCCGAAGACCGGCCGCAGCTTGGACAACGCGTAGGCGGCGGCCACGTCGAAGACGAGCTGGAAGACGAGCGCGCCGCCGGCGTAGAGGGTGGTGTTGAGGATCAGCCGGCCCAGGTCCATGTCCCGCCAGGCGGTGGCGAAGTTGCCGGGCGCCGGGGAGGTGGGTAGCAGCGAGGGCGGGGTCTGGATGATCTGCTGCGGCGTCTTGAACCCGCCGCTCACCATCCAGTAGAGCGGGAAGAGGAAGGCGAGCGCGAACAGCGCGATCAGGACCCAGAAGACGGTCCAGTAGGCGGTCCGGCCGAGCGGGCGGGCCAGTTGGGCCTGGGAGATCAGGGTGCGCGTCGGGGTGACGAAGGCGGACATGGGGCCTACTCCTCCTCGGCGCGGCGGCTCAGCCACAGGTAGCCGCCCGCGAAGGCGATCAGGACGAGCAGCAGCAGCACACCGAGGGCCGCGGCGCTGCCGTAGTTGTCGTAGTTGAAGGCGTACTGGTAGATCAGGTAGACGACACTGGTGGTGTCGTTGGCGGAGCCGGTGATGATGTACGGCTCCAGGAAGACCTGCATGGTGCCGACGATCTGGAGCAGCAGCATCATCGACAGGATCAGCCGGGTCTGCGGCACCGTCACGTGCCAGACGCGGCGCAGCAGTCCGGCGCCGTCGAGCTCGGCGGCCTCGTAGAGCTCGCCGGGGATGCCTTGCAGCGAGGCGAGGTAGACCAGGACGGTGCCGCCCATGTTGATCCAGGTGGAGAAGAGGACCAGGCAGAGCACGGCGAGGGTGTGCGAGGACTGCAGCCACTGCACGCTCGGCAGGCCGACGGCGTGCAGGGCGGCGTTGAACAGGCCGGAGTCGTCCGGGGTGTAGAACCACTTCCACAGGAAGGCGGCGGCCACCGGCGGCATCATCACCGGTAGGTAGACCAGCAGCCGGAAGTAGGACCGGGCGTGCCGGATCTCGTTGAGGACCACGGCGAGCGCGAACGGCACCGCGTAGCCGACGACGAGCGCGAACAGGGTGAACAGGCCGGTGGTGCGCCAGGCGCTCCAGAAGTCCGGGTCGTGGAGCACGCGTTGGTAGTTGCGCAGCCCCACCCACTTGGTGTCGCCCGCGAAGTTCGTGTACTGGAAGCTCATGATCACCTCGCGGATCATGGGGTACCAGGAGAACACCGCGAAGCAGAGGACCGCGCCGGCCAGGAACAGGTAGGCGGTGGCGTTGCGCCGCAGCTTGCGGCGCAGGCCGCCGCGCCGGGCGGGGTCGGCGGCCCGCAGGTCGCGGGCGACCGCGCGGGTCAGGTTGATCGTCGCCATGGTGGGTGGGGCTCTCGTCTCGTCGTCCGCGAAGGGTGGGGGCCTGTTACTGCTGGGCGTTGGCCAGGATGCTGTTCGCGGCGGCCTTGAAGGTGTCCAGCAGCTTCTGCGGGTCGGCGTTCGGGTCGGTGAGGACCGCGTCCATGGCCTTGTCGCCCTGGGCGTAGAGGGCCTGCGCCTGCGGCGGCTCGACCAGCAGCTTCATGCTGGGCAGCGCGGCCACGTAGGTGGCGAAGTTGGCGACGGGCATGTTCGCGTACTTGGCCATGGCGGCGGCGTCGGCGGCGGCGGTGGCGCCGGTCCACAGGTCCGGCTCGGGCAGGCCGACCGGCTCCTTCTGCTCCGCGCGGCGCGGGTAGTTGAAGTTCAAGCCCTGCCCGGAGGTGAGGAACTCGTAGTTGATCCACTTGATGCCGGCCTGGATCTGGGCCGGAGTGTCCTTCTTGTTGAACATGTAGCCGTCGCCGCCGACGAGCGTGGCGGCCTGACCGGGCATCGGGCCGACGGCCATGTCGTCGTAGGAGACGTTGTACTGATCGTGGATCGTGGTCAGGGTGACCGGGTCGCCGACGTACATGCCGAGCTTGCCCGAGGCCATCATCTGCAGCAGGTCGTTGTACTGCAGACCCTGCTTGGCACCCATCACGTTGTCGGTGAACCGCATCTTGTGCAGGAACTGCAGCACCGCCAGCCCGTTGGCGTCGTCGAAGGCGGCGGACTTGCCGTCGGGGGTGACCATGGTGCCGCCGCGGGAGTACAGCTCGGCGGTGAAGTGCCAACCGCCGGTGTTGGCCGCACTGTAGTCGGCGTAGCCGACATCGCCGTTGCCCAGCTTGCTGATGGCGATGGCGTCGGCCTCGACCTCGTCCCAGGTGGTCGGCGGCTTGTTCGGGTCCAGGCCCGCCTTCTGGAACAGCGTCTTGCTGTAGACCAGGCCGAGGCTGTAGTTGCCCTTCGGGATGCCGTAGAGGTCGCCGGAGGCCGTGCCGCCCTGCTTGTAGATGTTCGTCAGCGCGGGCTGGATGTCCGACAGGCCGTGGATCTGACTGGCGTACTGCTGGATGTCGGCGGCCTGGCCGGACGCGACGACGTTCGCGCCGTCGGTGAAGTAGGTGTAGAAGACGTCGTCCATCTTCCCGCTGGCCAGCTTGGCGTTGAAGGTGGCGGGGTCGTCGCAGGGGTTGCTGTCGTCGCCCTTGACGGTGATGTTCGGGTTCAGCTTCTCGAAGGCGGCGACGTCGGCGATCCAGTTGGCGCGCGGGCCGGCCTGGGTGGTGGGCGGCATGCAGCCGACGGTGATGCTGACCTTGCCGTCGGCGCTCGCGCCGCCGGAGCCGGAGTTCGAGCTGGCGCAGGCTGCGGCGGAGAGGACGAGTCCGGTCGCGAGGGCGACCCGGGAGGCGGTGCGGAGTCTCATCTTCGGTCCCTGAGGGCGAGTCGGGGTGGGGGAATCGATGCTGGTCAGGGCCGCACCCGGTGGTGGGGTGGCGGTCTCGGCCCGGCGTGCAGCACAAGCTACGGGCGCTCCGAGAAGCGGTGCAAGAGAGAAACCGATATGCGCAAAACCTGGATGTTCTGGCGCAAGTGACTGCTGTTTGCACGGCATCGGCTGTAGAGAATCGGGCATCCGGTGTGACACAGTGCCCGCATGACGCGCAGACTCGCCGAAGTGGCACGGAAGGTGGGCGTCAGTGAGGCGACGGTGAGCCGCGTGCTCAACGGCAGGTCCGGCGTCTCCGACACCACCCGCCAGGCCGTGCTGACCGCCCTCGACGTGCTCGGCTACGAGCGGCCCACCCAACTGCGGGGCGTACGTGCCCGCCTGGTCGGGCTGGTGCTGCCCGAACTGCAGAACCCGATCTTCCCCGCGCTGGCCGAGATGGTCGGCGGCGCGCTGGTCCAACTGGGCTTCACGCCCGTGCTGTGCACGCGCTCCGCCGGCGGGCTCTCCGAGGCCGAGTACGTGACGATGCTGCTGGACCAGCAGGTCTCCGGCGTCGTCTTCTGCGGTGGCCTCAGCGCCGAGGAACACCGTCAGTTGCTGGAGCGCGGCGTGCCGGTGGTGCTGCTGAACGCGGCCGTCGACCACGCGGGCTTCCCCCAGGTCTCCACGGACGACGCTGCGGCGGTGCGGCAGGCCTTCGCCCATCTGCACGCGCTCGGCCACCGCGACATCGGCCTCCTGGTCGGCCCGGCCGACCACGCGCCCTCCGCGCACAAGACCGCGGCCTTCGCCGAGGTGTGCCGCCGAGCCGGCCTGGACCCGGCCGGGCGCGTCGGGCACGCGCTCTTCTCCTTCGAGGGCGGCCAGGCCGCCGCCGCGGAGCTGATCGACGCGGGCGCCACCGCGCTCGTCTGCGGCAGCGACGTGCTCGCGCTGGGCGCCATCCGCGCGGCCCGCCGCGCCGGGCTCGAGGTCCCGCGCGAGTTCTCGGCGGTGGGCTTCGACGACTCGGCGTTCATGAACTACACCGACCCGCCGCTGACGACGCTGCGCCAGCCGATCGACGCGATGGCACGGGCAGCCGTGCAACTGCTGCTCGGTCAGATCGAGGGCGGCGCGCCGACCCCCCGGCACCTGCTGCACGAGCCGGAGCTCGTCGTGCGCGGCTCGACTGCGCCGTACGTGCCGCGCCGCCGCGTGCCGACCACAGCTGCGGGCGCGGGCCCAGGCATCGGCGCCGCTCCCCTGCCGAGGGCGCGCGGCCTGGCCTGAGACGGGACCCGGCCCCCCGTCCGGGTCACGCAAGTCGTCGATGTTCCTGATGAGTTCTTTTCAGGTCGTGCACCGACCTTCGGTGGCCCGGGACGGCAACACCGCTGCTGACCTGGCTTCGCAAACCGCGACAAGCACATGACGCGACTCCGGGCCGGATTTTACGGGCCGCGCGCGATTCGTTGTGCGGCTCCCGGACCAGGGCTACCGTGCCGTGGCGTTGCCTGCTCCCCCACCTTCTGGAGCGTCATGCCCACCTCTCCCCCGTGGCTTTCGCGCGCCCGCGCACTGCCCACCGCCGCCCTCTGCGTCCTCGCGCTGCTCCTGGCGCTCGCCGTCGCGCTGGGCGTCGCGCCCGCCGCGCACGCCGCCACCGTGTACGAGGCGGAAAGCGCCGCGCTCTCCGGTGGCGCCGTCGTCGCCTCCGACCACACCGGCTACACCGGCACCGGCTTCGTCGGCGGCTACACCGACACCGACAAGGGCGCCGCCGACACCGTCTTCACCGTCAGCGCCTCCGCCGGCGGCGCGTACACCTCGACGCTGCGGTACGCCAACGGCACCGGCTCGACGATGACCCTCTCGGTCTACCTCAACGGGACGAAGACCGGGCAGATCTCACTGCCCGCCACCGCCGACTGGAACACCTGGGGCACCGTTGCCACCCCACTGAGCCTGACCGCCGGAACCGACACCGTCGGCTACAAGTTCGACTCGACGGACTCCGGCAACGTCAACCTCGACAACATCAGCCTCGCCGCCGTCCCGCCGCCCCCGCCCGGCCAGTACGAGGCGGAGAAGGCGGCGCTCTCCGGCGGCGCCGTCGTCGCCTCCGACCACACCGGCTACACCGGCACCGGCTTCGTCGGCGGCTACACCGACACCGACAAGGGCAGCGCCGACACCGTCTTCACCGTCACCGCCTCCGCCGCCGGTGCCACGCCCGTGACGCTGCGGTACGCCAACGGCAACGGCTCCGCCAAGACCCTCTCGGTGTACGTCAACGGCACCAAGGTCCAGCAGGACTCCCTCGCGGCCACCGCCGACTGGAACACCTGGGCCACGCAGGCCGACACGCTGACCCTGAACGCGGGCAGCAACACCATCGGCTACAAGTTCGACTCCACGGACACCGGCAACGTCAACCTCGACAACATCACCGTCGGCAGCGCCGCATCGTCCACTCCGTCGGCCTCTCCCACCCCTAGCTCCACCTCGACCGGCGGCGCCACCGGGCAGGTCTACCAGGCCGCGAGCGCGTTCTTCACCGGCGGCCCGACCGTGGCGACCTCGCTCGCGGGCTACACCGGCAGCGGCTACCTCACCGGCTTCACCGCCACCGGCGCGGTCGTCGACTTCACCGCCGACGTGCCGAGCGCAGGCAGCTACCCCGTCTCCCTCGCCTACGCCAACAGCACGGGCTCGGCGCAGACCGTCTCGCTCTACCTCAACGGCGTGAAGGCCGGTCAGCTCTCCCTGCCCGCAGGCAGCGGCTGGCTGCAGAGCAGCGCCCAGAGCGAGCCGCTGCGCTCCGGCCTGAACCTGATCGCCTACCGCGCCGACTCCGGCGACAGCGGCAACATCGCGATCAACAGTGTCACCGTCACCGGAGGCGCCGCGCTCGCCGCGCAGGGCGCCACGCTGCCCTACACCGAGTACCCGGCCGCGAACGCGCAGACCAACGGCACGGTGCTGCCCTACAGCACCAGCTACCCGAGCCTGCAGGCCGAGGCGACGGGCCGTCAGGCCGTCCAGCTCACCGGCACCGGCCAGTACGTGCAGTTCACCCTGACCGCGCCGGCGAACTCGATCGTGCTGCGCTACTCCATCCCCGCCAACTCCGACGGCTCGACGGCCACCGCGCCGCTCGCCCTGTACGCCAACGGCAGCAAGCTCCAGGACCTGAGCCTGACCACCCAGTACTCCTGGCTCTACGGCGGCGGCTACTACGACACCCGCACCCCCAGCAACGGCGTCGCCCACCACTTCTACGACGAGACCCGCGCCCTGATCGGCAACTGGCCCGCCGGGACGGTGCTCAAGCTCCAGAAGGACTCCGCCGACACCGCCGCCTCCTACACGATCGACGTGCTCGACGCCGAACAGGTCGACCCCGCCTACGCGATGCCGGCCACCGGCTACACCTCGGTCACCACCTACGGCGTCACGCCGAACAGCGGCGCCGACGACACCACCGCGATCAACAACGCCCTCAGCGCCCTCTCGGGCACCGGCACCGGCCTCTGGTTCCCCGCCGGGACGTACCTGATCTCCGGCCGGATCAGCTTCGCGGGCGTCTCGATCCGGGGCGCGGGCGAGTGGTACACCACGATCCAGTCCACCGCCCCCAACGGCTCCGGCGGCCTGTTCGCCACCGGCGGCGTCAACCAGGTCGCGGACCTGAGCATCACCGGCGACCAGACCTTCCGTAACAACGACTCCGGCGCCGCCGGCATCGAGGGCAGCTTCGCCTCCGGCTCGCTGATCTACGACGTGTGGATGGAGCACCTGAAGGTCGGCCTCTGGGCCAACCCCGGCAACGGCCTGTACGTGGTCGGCGACCGCGTCCGTGACGTCTTCGCCGACGGCGTCCACATCCACGGCGGCAGCACCGGCACCCGCGTCGACCAGACCGAGGTGCGCAACACCGGCGACGACGAACTGGCCCTGGACACCGAGGGCGGCAACGTCACCGGCTGCGCGCTGACCAACGACACCGTCAGCAGCCCGATCCAGGCCAACGGCATCGGCGTCTACGGCGGTGGCAACAACACCGTCGCCAACAACCTCGTCTCCGACACCGTCGCCTTCGGCTCCGGCATCACCGTCAGCACCGCGTTCGGCGGCGGCTTCACCGGGCCGACGACGGTCAGCGGCAACGCGATGGTGCGGGCGGGCTCGTACAACTCCAACTGGGGCTCCTCGCTGGGCGCCCTGTGGATCTACGCCAGTACCGCCGACATCACCCAGCCGGTGACCGTCACCAACAACACCGTCAGCAACGCCACCTACCAGGGCGTCCTGCTCAGCTACGGCAAGCAGATCAGCAACCTCACCCTGGACCACCTGGCGATCAGCGGCACCGGCACCTACGGCATCGACATCTCCAGCGTGACCGGCAGCATGACGGCGAACTACGTCACCGTCACCGGCGCCGCCTCCGGCGGCCTGAACAACCCCGGCGGCTACACCATCAACCGCGGGGCGGGCGACAGCGGGTTCTGACGGAACCGCGGGAGCCGGACCCTGTCAGCGGCAGGGACCGGTCACGGAGGCCGGGCAGCTCTCAGGGCCCGGCCTCCTCACGGCCGGTTCGGCGGGCGTGGGACGCGAGGCGTCCGGCCAGCGCGACGACGAGGTCGCGCAGCTCCTGCGGGCGCTCGATGACGAAGGGCCGGTCGAGCGCGGCCAGGACGGGCGGCAGCCAGTCGAGCCGCTCCGCCCGGACTTCGACCTGCCGCCAGCGCTCAGTGGCCGGGTCCTCCTCGGCGCTGGGCGCCGGCTCGTCCAGGACGGCCAGAGCGGCGGGGAGGTGGGCACGGATCTGCTCGACGGTCCCGTGGATCCGCAGGCTCACCTCGTACCGGTACCCGGCCGTGGCGAACCCCGACAGGACCCGCTGCGCGGGATCCGGGCCTTCGGGCGCGGGCGCGTCGAACGAGCCGGGCAGAGTCCTGGCGTCCGCGATCCGGTCCAGCCGGAAGGTCCGCTCCTCGCCGGTCCCGGTGTCCTGGCCGGTGACGTACCACCGGCCCGCATGGGCGACGATCCCGTACGCGTGGAGCGTGCGCTCGCTGCGCCGCCCGTCGCGGTCGGTGTACCGGATCGCCAGCGGTCGGCGGTGGCGTACCGCGTCGGCGACGCCGAGCAGGACCCCGGCGTCCGGTGCGGCGGGGGACCCGCCAGGCGGATCGGTCAGAGCCAGTGACTCCAGGAGGGCGTCGAGTCGGCCGGCGAGGTGCTTGGGCAGCACCCGTCGGATCTTGGCCGACGCCGTCTCGCTCGCGGTCCGTCCCGCCACCGTCAGCCCCGCGCGGCGGCCCGCCGTCAGGCCGAGCAGGACGGCCAACGCCTCGTCGTCGCTGAGCATGAGGGGAGGCAGGCGGTACCCGGGCCGCAGCCGGTACCCGCCGTAGCGGCCCCGCACGGACTCCACCGGCACGTCGAGGTCGATCAACTGGTCCACGTACCGCCGAACGGTGCGCCGGTCGACGCCGAGCCTGTCGGCGAGTTCGGCCAGCGTTCGGGTCCCTCCGGACTGCAGCAGCTCCAGGAGTGTCAGTACGCGGCCGGCGGGTCGGGTCACGTCCACAACCTCACACACATACAAGACGGGTTCTGTCCACTATTCCTCCTAGCCTACGACGCAAGGACACCGACTACGGCAGCCAGGGAGACAGCACCATGGACTTCGTCTCGATCCGCATCATCACCGGCGACGTCGCACGCCTCGTCGACTTCTACGAGCGCGCCACCGGCGTGCGGGCGGAGTGGGCCACCGAGGACTTCGCCGAACTGAGGACGGCCACGGCCACGCTCGCGATCGCCGGCACCCGCACCGTCCCGCTCTTCGCCCCGGGCTCCGCCCGCCCCGCGGACAACCACAGCGTCATCACCGAGTTCCTCGTCGACGACGTCGACCGCGTCCACGAGAACCTGACCGGCCTCGTCACCGACTTCGTCGCCGGGCCGACCACGATGCCCTGGGGCAACCGGTCCCTGCTCTTCCGCGACCCCGACGGCAACCTGGTCAATTTCTACACACCCGTCACCGCGTCGGCGGAGCGGCGGGCCAGGAGGTCGGCGGAGCGCTGACCCCAAGACGGGGGCGCTCGTGCGGCAGCCACCCGTCAGTGCGGCCGCGAGTTCGCCGTTCCGGCAGCGCCCACCTGCTTCACCATGGCCTCGACGGCCCTGATGACGACGTCGGGCCGGTCGAGCGGGACATCGTGCGAGCTGTGGTCGGCGACGAGCAGCTGCCGGTTGGGCGCGGCATCGGCGAACTTCCGCTGCGCCTGACGCCACAGTCCTGCGTCGAGTGCGGTCGGGAAGGGTGTGGTCGCGGAGACGACCGCGGTGGCGGGGACCGACGCGGGCCAGCTCAGCTCGTGGTAGGCCAGGTGGACCGGCCCGTAGTCGTCTGCCTCGTCGAGGAGCTGACGGGTCGCCGTGGTGAGCGGCCGGCTCCTGAGTGCGTCGATCTGCTGCTGGCTCGCGGCCACGATCCGCTCGGTCTCCGCCGTGGTGTAGAACGGCGGCAGGCTCGCGTCCACCAGGACTGCCCCTGCCACGACGCGCGGGTGCGCGCGGACGAAGTAGGTGGCGATCTCGCCGGCCAGCGAGTGCGACACCAGGACCACGTCCTTCGTGACGCCGAGCTGCGCCAGCCCGGCGGCGAGGTCCGCTGCGGCGTTCGGGGCCCGCCAGGGCCCCGGGACGTAGGGGCTCTCTCCCTCGCCGGAACGGTCGTAGGTGATGATCTCGGCTCCGGTCCGGCGGGCGAGGACGGGGGCGACCTTCTTCCAGTAGGAGGCGTCCAGCCCGCCACCGGAGTCGAGGACGATGACCGGCAGGCGGTTGTCGCCGGAGGTCACGTAGAACGCGAGCCGGTGTCCGTCGACCGTCAGCATGCGGGTCGACGGCTGCGCGGCAACCGGCGCGGAAGGTCCGGCCTGGGATGCCGCGCCGGTCGTGCGGGGCGGCGTCGCACCGGCGGTGCCGCAGGCGGTGAGGCCGCCGACCACGAGCGCGGCGGCGAGTGCGAGAACCGCCTTGCGGTGACGCGCGGTTCGGATGCTCTGGTTGTCCATGGAACCTGTCCCTCCGTCATGAACCTGCATTCAGCGTCGCCGCAGGGAGGGTTCATCGGCGATGGTGCCGGCCCCCCTCGGGGAGGGGGTGTTTTCCCCCGGACCGAGGGCCCCGCCCACCGCCCGGCCCAAGGGCCGTGGAGCCGAGCGTCCTGGCGAGGAAGTCCGTCACGCGTCGCAGTGCGGCGTCGCCCTCGTCCAGCATCGCGGCGAAGGCCTGGAACAGGTGCGGGACGCCGGGGGTGACGTCCAGGGTGACCGGGACGTCGTCGGCCGCGGCGCGGGACGCGAGGCGGACCGCGTCGTCGAGCAGCACCTCGTGCGAACCCGCCTGGACCAGCAGCGGCGGCAGGCCACGCAGGTCCGCGAAGACCGGGCTGACCAGCGGATCCGACGCGTCGGCCGGGCCCAGGTAGTCCTTCGCCCGCACCGCGATCGCCGCCGCCGTGAACGACGGGTCGACGGCGGCCTTGGCCGTCATGCTCGCGCCGGAGAGGCTCAGGTCCGCGTAGGGCGAGAACAGGACCCCGGCTGCGGGCATCGGCAGGCCTTGGTCGCGCGCGGCGACGAGCATGGCCGCGGCCAGGCCCGCGCCGGCCGACTCGCCGACCACGGCGCCGGTCGCCCAGCGGCCCGCCGACCGGGAGAAGCCGCCGCCGGCCGCGTCGAGCAGGGCACG
Organism: Streptacidiphilus jiangxiensis; assembly: GCF_900109465.1. Classification (GTDB taxonomy): domain Bacteria; phylum Actinomycetota; class Actinomycetes; order Streptomycetales; family Streptomycetaceae; genus Streptacidiphilus; species Streptacidiphilus jiangxiensis. Next base: position 266,578 of record NZ_FOAZ01000007.1, on the reverse strand, counting down.
GTAGGCGGCCAGCGCGTCGTCCAGCGCGGCCGGGTAGGGGTGTTCGGGGGCGAGGCGGTAGTCGACGGAGACGACCCGTGTCCCCGTGCGGCGGGCGACGTTGGCCGCGAGCGCGGCCGAGGTGCGGGCGGAGCCCAGGACGTAGAAGCCGCCGTGGAACCAGAGCAGTGTGCCGTCGGGGGTGACGCCGTCGATGCCGATCTCCAGCGCCGGGATGCCACCGAGGGTCCGGGGCTCCACGACGACGTCGTCGGGCAGTGGTCGCGAGGTCAGCATGCGGGTGAACACCTCGCGCTGCGTCAGATGGTCACCGCCGATGTCCAGCGGGCCGGTTCGGAAGAGGGTGTCGAGCGCGTCGCGCTGTTCCTTGCTCATGCCGTCAGCCTGCTGCGACCGACGGTTATGCGGCAATGCCATATCCCGCATACCCTGTATGCGTGCCACGTATGGAGTCGGTCGACCTGAACCTGCTGGCCCCGTTGCACGCGCTGCTCGAGGAGCGCCACGTGTCGCGCGCGGCCGAGCGGCTGCACATGAGCCAGCCCTCCATGAGCCGCGCCCTGCAGCGCCTGCGCGCCACCCTCGGGGACGAGTTGCTCGTCCGTGGACCGGGCGGATACCAGCTCACCCCTCGGGCCGAGCGGATCCAGGCCGAACTGCAGCAGGCGCTGCCGCGCCTGGAGCACGTCTTCTCCGGCGAGGCCTTCGACCCCGCGACGGCGGCACGGGCGTTCCGGCTCGCGGGCACCGACTACACGGTCTCCGTGCTCAGCGGTGCCCTGCTCGGGCGGGTCTTCGAGCAGTCGCCCGGCTCCACGGTGCTCTTCTCACGCTGGCACCACGCCGTCTTCGCCGACGCGGAGCACGGCCTGGTGGACCTGCTCGTCCACGGCGGCACTCCCCCGCCGCCGCTGCGCACGCGGACCCTCTTCGAGGAGGGCTACTCATGCCTGATGTCCGCTCACCACCCGCTGGCCCGGCGCCCCGCACTGTCGCTGCAGGACTACCTGGACTGCGCCCATGTCGTCGTCGACGTCACCGACGGGCGTCAGGGCCACGTCGACCAGCGCCTCTCATCCCTCGGCGTACCCAGGCGGGCGAGCGTCACCGTGCCGTACCACGCGGCGGCCGCGGCAGCGGTTCCGGGCACCTCCCTGGTCGCCACCCTGCCGACGAACTTCGCCGTCCACCACTCCCTACCGGGCACCACCACCGTCGTCCCGGCCCCCGAAGAGATCGGCTCCCTGCGCTACGCCATGTCCTGGCATCCACGCCTGGACGGCGACGCCGCCCACCAGTGGCTGCGCGACACGATCGTCGCGACGCTGGGTGCGGGCTGACGCCCTCCGGCCCGCCGCTGCCCTGACCGCTCGACGATTCCGGCCGACGCGACGGGTCGGCGGTCCGGGGCCGCCGGTTACTCCCAGACCTCCGGGCCGCCACCGAACCATTCGACGACGCCGGGCTGCTCGAACAGGTCCGGGTCCATGGCGCACCGGACCATGAAGGCCTTCACGTCCTCGGCGCTGTAGGCGCGACCGACCTCCAGGCCGAAGAAGTCGACCTGCCGGTAGTGCTGGCCGGCGGCGTCGGTGTGGGGCCGATGGACGACGACGCGGGAATCGTTCTGGCCCGCCGCGAAGATGCTCACGGTCCAAGGGTGTGGTCGCGCCCCGGTGATCGCATCCGTTGGCCGGGGTCGCTCCGGTTGGTGGGCGCGGTGGGAACCGGGCGAACGCGGGTGAGGGGGTCCGCGACGAGCCGGGTCCGTCGCGCCACGGGGAGAGCGGCCCGCACCTGACGAGCGGAGTCCTCGTCACCGCCGGTCGACGGCCGGACCATGCCCCGCCTCACAAGATCACATACTCCCTTCGTAGGATCAGCGACCGCACTCTTTGCAGGTCGCGGCCGTTCCAGGCCCGGCGGGCCTGCCGGAAGCGGACGTCCGTGCTCGTCCGGGAAAGCTGCCGGACCACCGGCGGGAAGCGAGCAAGCGGTGTCCACGACCACAACGGCGACCGACAGACACGGTGCGCCGGGCACCGGCGTGACACTCGCGCCGTCCTGGGGCGGCACCCGCCGCCCGAAGGACAGGAGCGGGCCGGAAACCCCCGGGACGGACAGGACTGGGCCGCCCTCGGTGCCGATCGCGCTCTCGGTCGCGGGCGTGCTGCTGATGGTCCTGGTCGCCGCCGCCGCACCGAACGACCACACCTTGGACATGGCCATGCCGCTACTGCGGCTGCCGGCACTCGCCGGACCCGCGTCCACCTACCTGACCTGCGCGGCGATAGCCGCCCAGGGGCTGGGCCTGCTCGGGATGCTCCACGCGGCCGGCCAGGGGTGGCGGCCGTCACCGCGCAAGCTGCTCACCGCCGGAGGGGTCGGCGCCTGCCTGCTGACGCTCGCCACGCCCGTCGGCTCGGCGGACGTGGCCAGCTACGCCGCCTACGGCAGGATCGCCTCGCTCGGACTCGACCCCTACCGGGTTGTCCCCGCCGACCTCGGCGGCACCTACGCGCATCTGGTCAGCAGTGTCTGGGCGCGGACCCCCTCGGTCTACGGGCCGGTGGCCACCTTCGTCCAGCGGCTGGCCGCCGACATCGGAGGCGACCACGTGCTGGTGACGATCGGTGTGCTCATGGCGGCGAACACCGTGGTCTACCTGGCCACCGGCCTGATCCTCGTCCGTGTGGCGTCCGACCGGAGCCGGGCGGCCCTGCTGTGGGCGGCCAATCCGCTGCTCCTGGGGCTCCTGGTCGGCGGCGGCCACGTGGACACCTACCTCGCCCTGTTCGCCGTCTGCGCGGCCGCCCTCGCCTCGCGGCGGCCGGACTGGCTGGGCGAGGCGCTGATCGGCGCGCTGCTCGGGCTCGCCTGCGGCGTCAAGATCAGCGCGGCCCTCCTGGCGGTCGGACTGTCCTGGCCGCTGCTGCGCGAGCGCAGCTGGAGACCGCTGCTCGTCCGTGCGGTCAGCTGTCTGGGCGTCATCGTCCTGCTGTACGCGCCGGTCGGCCTGCACGCCTTCGCGCCCTTGTCCGGCGCGTCCCAGCTGGTGTCCGTGCCGTCGGTCTGGCAGCTGCTGCAACTGGCCGGCCGTCTGCTGATCGGGCCCGCCGTGGCGGCGGCACTGATCAGCGCCGCGTGGCCGGCGCTGATGCTGGTCACGGCCTCGCTGCTGCTCCGCCTCGGCGCCGGTCCGGCGCGACCGGACCGCCTGGAGCAGCCCCGGACCGCGCACGCCCTGGCGCTGGGCTGGAACATCGCGGCGCCCTGGTCCATGCCCTGGTACACCGCGATGACCTGGCCCCTGGCCGCGCTCCTGCCTCGCGCCCGCACCAACGACTACCTCCTGACGGCCCTCACCCTCGGGCTCGCGCTGGCCCACAACACCGGCGGACACGGCTGGAGCTGGTAGGCGCCTGCTGTGGGCCGGGCGGCTCGGCGCCGCTCGATCAGCGCGGACGCCGACCACTCGTACACCTCCGCCCCCACGCCGAGGAGCGCACCACACGCCGCCGCGGTCAGGCTTCCGCCCTGTGGAACGCACGGATGCCGACCGCCTCGAACCCGGCCGCGTGACCGCGACGAGCGACGAGGCGGGACCACTCGTTCGGGCTCGTCGCGCGAGCGGACGGCGCGGCGCGGGTATTCGATGGAAGGTGGCCCACACATCCTGGCGATGGGAGCCGGCCATGGCCCACACATCCCTCCCCGGTCCGCACGCGACCCGGCCGCTCGCGGCCCGACCGGCATCGGACACAGGGACAACCCCCCAGAATCAGCAGCTGTCGGTGTCCGCCGTCTGCGCCCGGGCCGTTCTTGCGGGCGGCTTCGCGATCCTGGCCGCGGTGGCCATCACGATGCTGTTGCGCGGTATGACCAACATGATGGCCTTCGAGAGCACGACGACGCTCGACGACGGCGTCGCCAATCTCGGAGCCCTGTGCGCCGGCGTGTTCACGGCGACCCTGTTGGCGGCGCTCGTGCTGTACGCGCTGCAGAAGCGGACACCGCGGGCCTTCGAGGCGTTCCTCGCGATCCTGGGCCTGTCCTACGTGGCCTATCTGCTGGTCACGGTGCTGGGCGGACTGAGCGGCTCGCAGCGGGCCGGGAACCTGGTGGCCGCGCTCCTGTTCGCCGGAGTCATCGCCGTCCTCGCGGGCTGGGCGACCAACACCCTGCCCAAACCCGACTGACTCCCTCCAGGGTGGGGCGCGCCGAGGCCGAGAAGGTCGGCGCGCCCTCGGACGGTCGGCGGTCAGCCGGCGTCCGACAGTCCGCGCAGCGCGCCGGCCAGCACGGGGACCAGCCGTCGTGCGGTCCGCTCCGGGGGTTCGGCGGCGAGTTCGGCGCCGATGGGCGCCAGCGCGAGCCAGTTGAGCAGGCCGGCCGCGCAGCGGATCCGGAACACCAACTCCTGCTCCTCCACCGCGGGAAGGCTCGCCGAGAGCACCCGGACGATGTCCCGACGGGACTGCTGGAACTTCCCCGTGAGCCGGTCCCAGCCCTCCGGGGGGTCGATGCCGACGCGCGCGACGGTCCGGATGACGGCCAGCTCCCGGCCTCCGGCAGCCAGCGCGTGCATCATCGGCCGGGCGAACGCCGCGGCCAGCTCCTCGACGCCCGCCGCCGCGTCGAGCGCGGCGACGGCGGCGATCTGCGCGTCCAGGTACTGCTCCAGCGCCTGCTCTATCGCCGCGTCGCACAGGGCCTTCATCGACCCGAAGTGGTAGCTCACCGCGGAGACGTTGGCCTCGGCGTGGTCGGTCACCTCGCGGAGGGTCACGCCCTCCTGTCCGCGCTGTGCGAGCAACTCCTGTGCGGCGGACAGGAGGCGGTCCCGCGTCCGCTGGCCCGCCTCGCGGCGCTGGTCCGCCCGTTCTCTCACCATGCAGAGAAGTCAAACAGTCGCTTGAATTCCCTGTCAAGTCAATCAATCATCTGCTTGACATCCTCTCGACCCCGCTCCTACAGTTCAAGCAATCGATTGATTTGGTGCGCACCCGACAAGGGCGCACCCACCAGGGATGGGGACCGACATGAAGTCGCTCGGATGGAAGACGATCGTCACCGCCACCGCGCTCGCGGGCCTGAGCAGCCTCGCCGTCACCGCCGGGACGTCGCAGGCCGCCGGCCCCGCGGGCGGCGCCGCGCACGTCCGCCCCGCCGCCGGGACGGAGGCGCCCGCGGCGCTGACCCCGGCCCAGCTCGCGGCCCTGCCGCTGACGAACCGTCACCTGACCCGGCACGAGATCGACAACCTCGCGGTCGTGCTGGGCGCGTACCACGACGCCGAGGGGGCGAGCCTGAACGTCGACGACTTCGTCAACAGGTTCACCGACGACGGCGTCTTCAACGACATGGTCGCCGGCCAGAGCTACCGCGGCCAGGCGCTCGGCGACGTGCTGACCAACATGGCCTCGATCTTCCCCGACGTCCACCGCGACCTGCGGAGCATCACCGTCAGCGGCGACGAGGTCAGCCTCGAACTGGCCATCCAGGGAACCTTCGAGGGGCCGGCGCCGACGCCGGCGGGCACCCTGAAGCCGAACGGCGCCCGCATCGACGTGCCGACCGCCGACTTCTGGTACCTGAAGGACGGCAAGATCACGAAGTTCGACTGCTTCGTCGGCTACACCGACATGTACGCCCAGATGGGCGTGAACCTCGACTGGGCCGGAGCCGTCGCCAAGGGCTGAACCGCTTCCGGGCGGGTGATGCCCTGCACCCTCCGACGCGGATCACCCGCCCGCCCCCGTCAGCACCAGCACGGCGGCCATGCAATCGACCCAAGACAGCCCCACAGGGCCACAGCAGGTTCACCGGGGCGTAACTCTGGCCGGGCAGCGTGCTCTTGGCCGACACCCCGCACCTTTCGGCCAGGCGACGCGCATAGACCTGAGCGGAATTTGAGCTTCGACCTGTGGATGCGCGCAGCTCGGCAGGCTGCCTATAGTGGGCTTGTTCTCGACATGTTCACGCTCGGAGGAGTACCCGCTTGAACACGGTCCTCGTGAAGCGTGCGCCACGCGCAGAGCGCCCTGAAATGCCCGAAGGTCAGGTCGAATTGGCGGAGCCTCCGGTCCTCGGGGAGCCCGCGAGCGCCGACTTCGGGTCCACGCTGATGTACCTGCCGATGGGGCTCGGCGCGGGCGCGATGGTGCTGATGTTCTCCATGCGCGGCGCCGGTCCGACGGCCTACATGATGTCCGGGATGATGGGTGTCGCGATGGTGAGCATGACGCTCACTCAACTCGGGCGCTCCAGCGGCGAACGCCGGCGTCGGATGCGCGCCGAGCGCCGCGACTACCTGCGCTACCTGGCGCAGAAGCGCAAGCAGGCCCGGCAGGCCGCGGACGAGCAGCGGGCCGCGCTGCTCTGGGACAACCCGGCGCCGCGCGACCTGTGGGCGCTGGCTCGAGGTGGCCGACTGTGGGAACGACGGCCCGGACACGAGGACTTCGGCCGGGTGCGGATCGGCCTCGGCGTGCGGCGCGCCGCCCTGGAGTTCGTGCCGCCGCAGACCAAGCCGGTCGAGGATCTGGAACCCCTGTGCGCCGTCTCGCTGCGCCGGTTCACCATGGCCCACCAGACCGTCCCCGGACTGCCGATCCCGGTCACGCTCTCGCGCTTCACCAGTGTGGAGTTCGCCGGTGACGGCGACTCCGCGCTCGGGCTGATACGGGCCATGGTCGGACAGTTGACGGTCTTCCACTCCCCCGACGAGCTGCGCGTCGCCGTGCTCGGCGACGACTCCGGGCGCGCGGAGTGGGACTGGGTCAAGTGGCTGCCGCACAACGCGCACCGCTCCGAGCAGGACGCGGCCGGACCGGTCCGCCTCGCCGCGGCCGACCACGACACGCTGATGCAGTTGCTGGGTACGGAGGTTCGCGACCGTCCGGACCACGATCCCAGCGCCTCCCCCAGCATCGCCGAACCGTTCGTCGTCGTCATCGCGCAAGGTGTGCCGCTGCCCGACTCCTCCCGGCTGCTCCACGGCGGCCTGCGCAACGTCGTCCTGCTGGACGCGACCGGCGCCATGACCGGAGGCCCGAAGGTGCTGCGCCTGACCACTCGCGGCGACCGGGTGGAGTTCCCCTCCGGCAGCGACACCGTCTCGGCCCAGGCCGACGCGCTCAGCGGCGTCGAGGCCGTGACCCTGGCCCGCGTCCTCGCCCCGCTGCGCACCAGCGGCAGCGTCGAGCTCCCGGACCGGCCCCTGGAGTCGGACCTGGAACTGACCACCCTGCTCGGCATCCGCGACCCGCGCACCTTCGACGTGGACGCCAAATGGCGGCCCCGGCAGGCGCAGTCCGCCCGGCTGCTGGTACCGCTCGGCGTCACCGAGGACGGCGAGGTCATCGAGCTGGACCTCAAGGAGTCGGCGCAGGGCGGCATGGGCCCGCACGGCCTGCTGATCGGCGCGACCGGATCCGGCAAGAGCGAGCTGCTGCGCACCCTGGTGATCGGACTGGCCGCCACGCACTCCTCCGAGGTGCTGAACCTGGTCCTGGTGGACTTCAAGGGTGGCGCGACCTTCCTCAACATGGACCGGCTGCCGCACACCTCCGCGGTCATCACCAACCTGGCCGACGAGATCCACCTGGTCGACCGGATGCGGGACTCCATCAACGGCGAGATGATCCGCCGTCAGGAGCTGCTCCGCGAGGCCGGCTACTCCTCACTCTTCGACTACGAGAAGGCCCGCCACGCCGGGGCCGAGCTCGCACCGCTGCCCTCGCTGCTGGTCGTCGTCGACGAGTTCTCCGAACTACTGGCCAGCAAGCCCGAGTTCGTGGACCTGTTCGTCTCCATAGGCCGCCTCGGGCGCAGCCTCGGGGTGCACCTGCTGCTGGCCTCGCAGCGCCTGGACGAGAGCCGGATCCACAAGGTGGAGGGTCACCTCTCCTACCGGATCGCCCTGCGCACCTTCTCCTCGATGGAGTCCCGCAGCGTCATCGGCGTCGCCTCCGCCTACGAGCTGCCCTCGGCGCCCGGCAACGGCTTCCTCAAGATCGACACGACCAACCTGGTGCGCTTCAAGGCCGCCTACGTCTCCGGGCCCGCCCCGGACCCGGTCAGCGCGGCCGAGGAGTCGCTCCAGCAGGCCAGGGCGCACCACGAGGTCCGCCCCTTCACGCTGGACCAGCAGGGGCAGCTGCTGTCCGAGGCGGCCGCCGTCGCCGCGGTCCCGGCGCCGCGCCCGGCCGCCGAGCAGCCGGACCGCGCCCAGAGCGACGAGTCGCTGCTGGAGGTGCTGATCGACCGTCTGGAGGAGAGCGGCCCGCCGGCCCGCCAGGTGTGGCTGCCGCCGCTGACGGCGCCCGCCAGCCTGGACCAGCTGCTGCCCGGCATCGTCCCCGACCCGGCGCGCGGCATGACCGCCGCCGACTACCCCGGGCTCGGCAGGCTGCGCGTCCCGCTCGGCATGGTCGACCGCCCCTACGAGCAGCTGCGCGAGCTGCTGGTGGCCGACCTGTCGGCGGCCGACGGGCACCTGGGCCTGGTCGGCGCGCCGCAGACGGGCAAGTCCACCGCGCTGCGCACCCTGATCCTCTCCCTGGCCCTCACCCACACCCCCGACGAAGTGCAGTTCTACTGCCTGGACTTCGGCGGCGGCGGTCTCGTGTCGGTCTCCGGCCTGCCGCACGTCGGCTCGGTGGCGACCCGCCTGGAGCGGGACCGGGTGCTGCGCACGGTCGCCGAGCTGACGCAGCTGATGGAGCGACGCGAACAGGAGTTCACCGCGCGGGGCCTGGAGTCGATGGCCGCCTACCGCGCGCTGTGCGCCCAAGGCGCGGTCGACGACCCCTACGGTGACGTCTTCCTGGTCGTGGACGGCTGGTTCACGCTCCGTCAGGACTTCGACGACCTGGAGCCCAAGGTCATGGAGTTGGCCGTGCGCGGCCTCTCCTTCGGCATCCACCTGGTCGCCTCGGCGGTGCGCTGGTCCGAGCTGCGACCCCGGCTGCGCGACATGCTGGGCACCAAGCTGGAGCTGCGGCTCGGCGACTCGCTGGAGTCCGAGGTCGGCCCGCGCGTCGCGGCCACCATCCCGCACCAGCCAGGACGCGGCCTGACCTCGTCCGGCCACCACTTCCTGGCCGCCCTGCCGCGCCTGGACAGCTCCCCGGAGACGGCCGACCTGACCGAGGCCACCAAGGCCGCCGTCGCCGAGATCCGCGCCTTCTGGCCCGGCGGCGCCGCCCCGGACGTACGGCTCCTGCCGACGCTGCTGCCCGCCGAGAACCTGCCGCCCGCCGAGGGCGACCTCAAGGTCGCGCTCGGCTGGGACGAACAGCGCCTGCAACCGGTCTGGCACGACTTCGCCGCCCAACCGCACCTGATGGTGTTCGGCGACGGCGAGACCGGCAAGACCAACGCCCTGCGCCTGGTGATCAAGTCCATCACCGACCGCTACACGCCCGACCAGGCGCGCATCATCGCCGCCGACCCCGGTCGCGGCCTGCTCGCGATGATCCCGGAGGAGTACCGGATCGGCTACGTCGTCGACCGCGACGGCCTGGCCACCCTGGCCGGCAACGCGGCCGTCTCCGTCACCAAGCGCGTGCCCGGGCCGGACATCAGCCCCGAACAACTGACCCGACGCGACTGGTGGTCAGGGCCACTGCTGTTCGCTCTGGTCGACGACTACGACCTGCTGGCGCCCAGCGGCGGCGTCGGCGCCACCTCGCCACTGGCCCCCCTGTTGCCGCTGCTCTCCCACGGCGCCCATGTCGGCCTGCACCTGGTCGTCGCCCGCTCCACCTCCGGCGCCACCCGGGCCATGATGGACCCGCTGCTGCGCCGCCTGTGGGAACTCGGCAACCCCGCCCTGCTCTTCTCCTACCCCAAGGAGGAGGGCAAGTTCCTCGGCGAGGCCAAGCCTCGCACCCTGCCCGCCGGGCGCGCCCAGCTCGTCACCCGCCGGTCTGTCCGCCTCGTCCAAACCGGATTGGTGACCGCCCCATGACCACCATCGAACCCGTGCTCTCCGCCGAGGTCTGCCGCGTCACCGTGGTAGGGCCCAAGGGCCAGGCCGACCTGGCGGTCCCGGTCTCGCTCACCGTCTCCGCGCTGCTGCCCGCCCTGCTGGCCCGCGTCGAGGAGGCGACCGGGCCGGGCGGTGTGCCCTGGGTGCTGCAACGCCTGGGAGAGGACCCGCTCGACCCCGACGCGACGCCGGACTCCATCGGCCTGCGCGACGGCGAGGTGCTGCACCTGCGCCCTGCCGAGGCGCCGCTTCCCGCCCTGCAGTTCGACGACCTCGCCGACGGCGTCGCCCACGTCCTGGCCGGACGGGCGGACCGCTGGCAGCCCCAGCACACCCGGCGCCTGGCCGTCAGCGTCGCCGCACTGACGCTCGGCGCGCTGCTGTGGGCGCTGCTCGGCTTCGGGCCGGGGGCGGCCGCCGCGGGTACGGCCGGCGGCCTCGCCGTCCTGCTCGCCGCCGCCGCAGTGGCCGGGGACCGTCTGCACGCCGGCCAGGGTCCCGTCGTCCTCGCCGGGACGGCCGCGCTGCTGTTCGCCGCGGCGGCCGGGCTGACGTTCCGCGCGGCGCCGCAGGCCGGCCACACGATCCTCGGCAGCGCCGTGGCGTTCGGCGGTTACGCTCCCGGCGAGCCCGGCGTCCTGGTCGCCGCGGGGGCGGTCGCGGCCCTCGCGGCGGCGCTGCTCGGGTTGCGGCCGCTGCCCGTGGTCATCCCCGCAACGGCGTTGGTCGTGGCGCTGGCCGCCGGCATCGGCGCGCTGCTGGTGCGCTCGGCCGATCTGCCGCCCGGTCAGGCGACGGCCGTCGTGGCGGTGGCGCTGTTCGTGCTCGGCCACTTCGGCCCGCGGCTGACGCTGCGCATGGCGAGGCTGCGCGTGCCGCAACTGCCGCACAACGCCGAGGAGCTCCAGCAGGACATCGACCCGGAGCCGCTGGAGCGCGTGGAGCGCCGCGTCACCGCCGCCCACGGCTACCTGAACACGCTCAGTCTGGCCTCGGCGCTGGTCTACGCGGCGGGTCTGTGGTGCATGGTGCGCGAGACCGGGTGGATCGGCTGGGTGCTGCCGCTCGCCTTCTGCGGTGCGGTGCTGCTGCGCTCACGCGGTCTGACCAGCACCCTCCAACGGGTACCCATGGTGCTGGCGGGCGCGCTCGGCCTCGCGCTGCTGCTCGTGGTGCGCGGCGCGTCCGGCCACCACACCGCGCGCGGCGTGGTCGTGGTGGTGCTGCTGGTCGCGGCCGTGGCGCTGCTGGTGGCGGCCTGGCGGCTGCCCAGCAGTCGGCTGCTGCCGGTCTGGGCGCACTCCGGTGACCTGCTGGAGACCCTGTCGGCCGTCGCGCTGCTGCCGCTGTTGCTCCAGGCCGTGCACGCGTACGCCTGGTTCCGGTCACTGGCGAGCTGAGGGGAGAGACGGTGCAGACACGACGCGACCACCTGCAGGCCTACCAGTTCGCCATGGGACGCCTGGCCACCGCGCTGGTCAGCGGGGACCCCGGGCGAGGCGAGAGCCCGACCAAGCGTGCCGCCCTGGGCAGCGTCCTGGGCGCGGGCGTCGTCGTGCTGCTCTGCGCCGGGTTCGGCGTCTACGGGCTCATCTCCCCCGCCCCGACCGACGACTGGCGCACCCCGGGCTCGATCGTGATGGACCGGTCCACCGGCAGCCGCTACCTCTACCTCGACGGGGTGCTGCGGCCCGTCCGCAACTACGCCTCGGCGCTGCTGATCGCGGGCAAGGACGCCACCGTGCGCGAGGTCTCCGCCGTGCCCCTCGGCGACACCCCGCACGGCCCCCCGATCGGCATCCCGGACGCGCCCGACGCGCTGCCCGCCGCCTCGGCGCTGCTCAGCGGCCCCTGGACGCAGTGCCTGCGCCCCGACCTGCAGGCCGGCGAGTCGGTCGACTTCACCCCGGCGGGCCGCACCAGCGGCGTCCCCGCCGACCGGCAGCTGCTGCTCACCGGACCGGACGGCAAACTGCAACTGCTGTGGCGGGGCGTCACCCACCTCGTCCCGTCAACCGCCACCCTCATCGCCCTGCGGCTCGACGCCGACCAGGCCGTCCCGGCTCCGGCGAACTGGCTGCGCACGCTCCCGTCGGGCGCGCCCCTGGTCGCACCGGTGCTGGCCGGGAGCGGGCGGGCGGCCGGCTCGGTGGGCGGCCAGGCCGTGAAGGTCGGCCAGCTGTTCACCACGACGGACGGCGCGGGCCGTTCCTACGTCATGACCAGCGGCGGACTGGCCCCGATCAGTGCCACCACGGCAGCCCTGCTGGCGGCCGAGCGCGGCGCCGCCCCCGTGCGCCAGGTCGGCTCCACCGTCCTGGCCGCCGCGCCGGTCGCCGCACCCGGCAGCTCGCCCGGGACGGACCTGCCCGACGTCCTGGGCGCCCAGCAGCTCACCGTCGGCGCACACGCGGCGGTGTGCGAGCTGCAGCACATCGCCGACAGCGGGCGGACGGTGGCGGGCACGCTGGTCCTCGAACACGGCGGGAGCGGAACCGGAGGCCCCGCCGTCGACGTCCCGGTGGGCGGTGGTGTGTTCGCCGTCGCGCAGGAGGACGTTGTGGCCCAGGTGTCCAACCCTCAGGAGTACCTGATCACCGATCAGGGCACGGCCTACCCGATCGACAGCACGGCGGCGGCGCTGCTCGGCCTGGGGAGCACCAGCCCCGTCGAGCTCCCGCAGGGCCTGCTCGACGTACTGCAGCGCGGGCCCGTGCTCAGCCGCGGCGCCGCCGAGGCGACGGTCGGCGGTGGTTCCTGATGGCCTCCGTGCTGCGGGCGGGCCGCTCGACCGCAGCGGCGCTGCAGGCCCGGGTCGCCGGACACGCGCTGCTGATCCACCCCAAGGGTGAACCCGACCCGCAGGCGGTGGAGTTCGCCGCCGGGCTCGCCCAGGACGACCAGCACCTGCTGGTCGTCGTCGACCTGCCCTTCGGCGCACTGGACGAGGCATGGCCGGCGGTGGCGCGGCTGCTGGCGCCGCGCCGCGGCAGTCTGCGGTTGATCTTCGGCCGGGCCACACCGCAGGAGGCGCGTCGCGCCGGCCAGGCCATCGCGGACCAGTTGGAGCGGCTGGTGCTTGCTCCCGACGGCGAGCTGCTGCCCACCGCGGGCGGCGGCCTGTTCATCCCCGCCGACCACGGGGCGGGTTGGCTGCGGATGCGCCCGGGACGCGAACCGGAGCGCGACTCGCAGCGCTTCCCCAAGCCGCTGTGGGAGTTCTCCACCCTCGACCGGCCGTGGCAGACCAGTGAGTTCGGCGTGGCCGAGTCGGTGCCCAGTGGCGTGTGGGTGCGCAGCGCCCGGCCGCACGGGTTGCTTGCCGCCTGGCGCCGCCTGGTGGACCGGCTCCCCAGCGACCGCTCGGTGCTGACCGTCGTCCTCGGCTGCCCGGGCGGCCCGGCCGTGCCGCTGGCCGACGTCGTCGGCGTGTGGGACTCCGTGCTGCCCTCGGTGCGCTCGCGGGTGAAGTTCGTCCACTTCGGCCCCGTGGCCGTCCCCGGCGGCGAAGCGCTGGGGCAGGCGCTGGCCGACGTGTTCGACCAATCCGTCACCCTCTGGACGGACCTGCCGCTGGGCGTCGGCCCGCTCGAGGACGCCCTGCCGAACTGGGCACCGTTCGTGCAGGCCCTGCAGTACGCGCCCGGCAGCGCCGGTCCGCCCGTCCTGCTCGGCTTGCGCCCGCCGCTGCCGGGGGTACGTCAGATCGGTCCCACCTCCTACGAGTACACCGCGACCGACGTGCTGGAGGTGGTGCAGTCCGGCCTGTGGATGCGCCCCGCCGCCGAACCCGCCAACAGCGGGGAGGTGCGGCGGATCCCGGCCGCGCCGGGCTACTCGGCCCTGCTGTACGACCGCAGCGCCCCCGACGGCGGCGAGCGGATGAAGGCCCTTGCGGAGGACCTGCTCTGGCGCTTGGAGCCGGCCGCGCGGACCCTGTTCCGCATCGCCCCGGCCGACGACGCCGCGCTGGCCGCCCCACCCGGACACCAGGACGCCTGGTCCCTGCCCGAGCCCTCCACCGAACCCTTTCTCACCGCTCCGGGCTCGACCCGTCCCCGCCCCGCGCATGTCGCGCCCTGGGCGGTGGAGGCCGAGGCGAGCCCGGCCGTGGAGGAGGGGCGGCGCGGACGCACGGCCTCCTCCTCCGGCCAACAGGGCCGGGCGCTCGGCAGCCTCGCCCCGGACGAGACCCCGTCTCCCGCTGTCGCTCTCCCGACGACGCCCGCCGCACCGACGCCCGTCACGGCACCTGTGCTCCCGCAGCCGCGCACGCAGACTTTCGCCCCGGCGAACGCGCTGGCCGCTGCGGCGCCGTCCGGGCTCGCAGGCCCGACCCTCGCCGTCCCCAGCCCGCCCCCGCTGACGGCCGCAGCCTCGGCCGAGCCCGGCGTCACGACGACGGAGCAGGCACCTGCCGGACTCGACGCGAGGGCAGGAGCGCAGCCGCCCGCCGATCCCGGCACAGGGACGGCATCCCAGCCGCCCACCGGCACGGGCTGGGTGACTCCCACCCCCACGCCACCGCCCGGCCCCGACCAGCCGGCCACAGCGCACCCGGCCACTGGCCCCGCCACAGGCACCACAATCCAGCGCCCCGCCGGCACGGGCCGGGCGACGCCCACCCACACGCCACCGCACGCACCACACCAGGACGCGGCCCAGCCGCTCGCCAATCACGGCACAAGCACCACAACCCAGCGCCCCACCGGCACGGGCCGGGCGACGCCCACCCACACACCACCGCCCGGCCCCGGCCAGGCCGCGGCAACAGCGCAACCGGCGGCCGTGCCCGCGGCCCGGCCCGACGCCACCCATGCGCTTCCGGCTCCTGCGACGCCGGCCCCGCCGCCTGTCGCCTTCACGCCAGGAGTCGCGCCGCACCCGCAGGGCCCCCGCGCGACACGGGGCTTGGAGCCCGGCGCGACCGAACCGACCGGAGAGCCGGGACGGAACGAGGGATCGGAGGCAACCGTTCCCGACACCACGGCCGAGCCCGCTTCGTCCGACGGGGCGACGCCTCGCGGACCGCTGCCTGCCTCCCTCCCGGCCATCGCACCCGTCGTCGGCCCCCTTGGCGCGCTCGACCCGCCGGACGAGCCCGAGGCCGGGCCTGACCGACCGGCCGCTGCGACCTCCGAGGCGGTCAGGCCCGTCCTGCCCGCCATCGCCGGGATCCGGCTGGAGTCGGGGGCGCCCGGGGGGCCGTCTCTCGGGCCGGCGAGCGCGCCGCACCGTGCCGACGAGAACGCCGAGTCCGGCGAACCCCCGGAGGCCGTGCCCGAGCCCGCAGCGCAGAGCGTGCGGGTGCAGCCCGTGCCCAAGGAGAGCGCGCTCGCCCTGCCGCCGCAGCAGGGCGTCGAGCAGGAGCGGGAGTGGGTGCGCCGCACCTTCAGCGCGCAGTACCACGCGATCGCCGGGAGCGTCTCGCGGGTGATGTCGGAGGCGCCGGGCCTGCGCGACGGGTCGCGCACCGCCGCCGACGCGCTGACCGACCTCGTCGCCGTGCGGCTCTACCTCTCCGGCGACGGCGCGGAGGTGGACGACGCCGTGCGCGGTGCGACCGTCGGGCCGCACGTGCCGCTGGCGCGCTGCATCGCGTCCGGGCTGCGTCGGCTGCCCTCGTACCGGGGGGCGGCGCTGGTCCGGGCCCGGCTGACCGCCGCCGAGTGGGACTGGTACCACGAGGGTCGGCGCGTCACCGAGTGGGCGTTCTGGACG
The DNA here is from genome assembly GCF_900109465.1 of Streptacidiphilus jiangxiensis. Lineage (GTDB taxonomy): Bacteria > Actinomycetota > Actinomycetes > Streptomycetales > Streptomycetaceae > Streptacidiphilus > Streptacidiphilus jiangxiensis. Next base: position 250,860 of record NZ_FOAZ01000007.1, on the reverse strand, counting down.
GCCTGGACCGGGTGGCGGCTGGCCCCGGAGGGAGCCGCCGACCTGCTGGTCTGGTCGCTGACAGGCCGCCGGACCAGCCTGTTGGACCCCGCCGTGCCGGACCGGGTCGTGTTCCTGCCCGGGACCGCCTTCAAGGTGCTGCGCGCCGACGACAGCGGTCCGCGCCCGCTCCTGCTGCTGCGGGAGCTGACCGCTGCGGAGGCGACGGAGCCCGAGGAGGCGCGGCAGGCCGACGCGCCGCTCGACGCCCTCGCGCTCGGGGTCCTGGACCGCGCGGTCGAGGCCCTCGGTGCCGCCACCGGCGGCAACAGCCAGGAGAGCGGCGAGCCTGCCGGACCAGTCCTCGGCACGGCCCCCGGCCTGCTCGGCCGTGCCCGACCCACCCGAGCCGGCGCCGCACGCAGGGGAGCGAACACGTGAACCGACCCGTCCTGCTCGTCTCGCGCTCCCAGGCGGGCGCCTACCGCACCATCGGCGAGGCGCTGCGTCACGCGACCGACGGCGCGCTGATCACCGTCGCCGCCGGGCGCTACGACGAGACGCTGACGATCACCCGCCCGGTCTCCCTCGCCGCCGAGGACGCCGGGGCCGAGGGCGCGGAGGTCCGCGTCCACGCCGAGAAGGGCAGTGCCCTGGTGCTGGACGCGGAGGCGGTCCAGCTGTCGGGGCTGGTGCTCTCCGGCGCCGACCCGGAGGCGCCGGTGCTGGACGTGCGGCGCGGGCAGGCCGCGCTCGACGGCTGCCGGATCGAGGGTTCCGCCTGGGCGGCCGTGCTGGCCTGGCACGACGGGACGGTGGCGCTGCGCTCCTGCACGCTGACGAACAGCCAGGGGGCGGGCGTCGTGGTGACTTCCCCCGGCGCGAGCCTGATCGAGCGGTCCCGGATCGCGGACGTCGCCTCCTCCGCCGTCGTGGTCGCGGACCGGGGCCGGCTGACCGTGCGCGACTGCACCGTCGAGCGGGTGGAGGGCAACGGAGTCTGCGTCAACGGGCAGGGCTCGGTGACGGTGGAGTCGACGCAGGTGCAGGGCTGCCGCAAGCCCGCTCTGGCCGTCGAGCAGGAGGGCACCGCCCGGCTGGACCAGGTGGTCGTGGGCGGCAGCGCCGCCGTGGACGCCTACCTCACCAGCAGCGGCGAGACGGTGCTGACCGGGTGTCGCTTCGAGCGCTCGCGCGGGCAGGCGCTGCACATCGCCGGTCCGTCCACGGCGCTGCTGCGCGGCTGCGCGGTGACCGCGGCCGCCACCGTCGCCGTCCAGGTGACCGGCGGCGCGCGGCCGCGGCTGGAGGGCTGCGTCATCGCCGACTCCCCCGTCGGTCTGCTGGTCGACGCGGGCAGTGCGGCACACGGCACGGACCTGACGGTCCGCGGTGCGCGCACGTCGGCGGTGCGGGCGGAGGGTGAGGCCGTGCTGACCCTGCAGGGCGGCGAGATCACCGGCGGGGGCGGCGGCGGTGTCGAACTGGACGGCGGCGCCGAAGCCAGGTTGACGGAGGTGCGGCTGCACACCACCGCTGCGGACGCCGGGACCGCCCTCGGCCTCGCCGGGGGCGCCCGGATGCAGCTGACCGGCGTCCGGGTCCGGGGCTGGACGACGGTGGTCGGCGCGGACTCACAGCTCACCGCCCACGACAGCGAGTTCGCAGACTCGGCTGCCGACGGCGTCCGGGTCGCCGAGGGGGGCACGCTCACGGCCGTCGGCTGCCGGATGACCGGCGCGCACGGTCACGGGGTGCACGTGCAGCCGGGTGCGCGGGCGGAGCTGACCAACTGCGCCGTCGTCGGCAACTCCGGTGACGGGGTGCGCTCCAGCTCGGACGAGCCGGTGCAGCTGCACCACTGCGAGGTCCGCGACAACGCCGGCAGCGGGGTGCGGGAGTTCAGCCCCTCCGGTCGCGGCGGTGAGCCTCCCGCGGCACCGACCGCGCAGCGCGCCGCGCCGTCCCCGCAGCGCGCGGAGCAGCCGTCGGGCGCGGGCGCCCACCACGTGGGCACCGGTCCGCTGGCCGATCTGGACGCGCTGGTGGGCCTGGAGAGCGTCAAACGCGAGGTCACCGGGCTCATCAACCTGAACAAGATGGCCCAGCGGCGGCAGGAGATGGGCCTGCCCATGCCGCCGATGAGCCGCCACCTGGTCTTCGCCGGGCCGCCCGGAACCGGCAAGACGACCGTCGCCCGCCTCTACGGCGCGGTGCTGGCCGAGCTCGGCATCCTCAGCCAGGGACACATCGTGGAGGTGGCCCGTGCCGACCTGGTCGCCCAGATCATCGGCGGCACGGCGATCAAGACCACCGAGGTCTTCACCAAGGCGCTCGGCGGTGTCCTGTTCATCGACGAGGCGTACACCCTGACCAACCAGTCCAAGGGCAGCGGCCCGGACTTCGGTCAGGAGGCCGTCGAGACGCTGATGAAGCTGATGGAGGACCACCGCGACGAGATCGTGGTCATCGTCGCCGGGTACTCGGCGCAGATGGACCAGTTCCTGGCCTCGAACCCCGGCATGGCGTCGCGGTTCGCCCGGTCGGTGGAATTCCCCAACTACAGCCCCGACGAGCTGGTGACCATCGTCGAGGGCCTGTGCGCCAAGCACTACTACGAGCTGACGGACGACGCCCTGCAGGCCCTGGTCCGCTACTTCGAGGACGTGCCCAAGGGTGCCACCTTCGGCAACGGCCGCGTCGCCCGGCAGGTCTTCGAGGAGATGATCAGCCGTCAGGCGTCGCGCCTGGCGGCGGAGGCGTCCTCGGACGACGCCGCGCTGTCCGTCCTGACCGGGGCCGACGTGCTCACCGTCCCCGCCGCCGACCAGCCCGCGCCGACGCAACCCCTGTCACCGCGACCGTCACCGCAGTCCTCGCCGCAGGGTGTTCCGGAGGAGGGGTTCGACTCTCCGGGGTTGCGCCGCCTGGACGCCCTCGCGGGCCTGGACGAAGCCCGCGCCACGCTGCGCACCCGCCTGCAGCAGTTGGCGACCCTGCACCGGTCCGGCACGCTGGTGGAGGGCCTGGCGCACGTGGTGCTGCAGGGCGGCCCCGGCAGCGGGCGGCAGGCCCTGGCGGCCCTGTACGCACGCTGTCTGGCGGAGTTCGGGCTGCTGGCCTCCGGGGCGGTGCAGCGGCTGCCGCTCTCGCACGTCCCGGTGCGCTGGGCGGAGCAGCCGGTGTTCCGGCTGGCGGCCGCGCTGCGGGAGTCCGAGGGCGGGCTGCTGCTGCTGGAGTTGGACGAGGCCTTCACCCAGCGCCGGGAGCCGGAGCGCGGGCCGGTGCTGGAGGCGCTGGCGAAGCTCGCCTCCAAGCCGCACGGGGCGGTGCTGGCGCTCAGTGGCAGCGAGCCCCATCTGATGCGGGCGCTGGCCGGACACCCGGAGGCGGCCGAAGCGTTCGCCGAGTACGTCGAGTTGGCGCCCTACACACCGGAGCAGCTCACCGTTCTGCTGGAGCGCAGGCTGCGGCTGTTCGGCTTCCGTCTGGGCGAGGAGGCGGCGGCGACCGCGACGGCGCTGTTCGCCTCGCGGCCGCCGGCGCGCGGCGCCTTCGAGGTCCACCGGCTGGCCGAGCGCCTGTCCACGACCGCGCGAACGCGCACGCTGACCCCCGGCGACCTCCCGGAACCGGGACCGAACCGGGCAACCGGCGCGGAAGCGGAACCGCCCGCATCCTTGGTGCACTCATGACAATTGAAGCTTCGACGTCCTGACCACCTCCCCACACCGCCTCCCAACTCCCTTACCCCGGACACGATCCGCGACGAAAGGAACCGCAGTGAGCAAGCTGACCGCAGTCGAACTCCAGGGAATGACCACGGCCCAGGGCACGTTCCAGACGGCCCTGGACGACACCACGCGCTCCTACGCGCAGGTCGAGGGCCAGATCGAGGCCCTGCAGGCCAGCTGGACCGGCGAGGCCGCCACCATCTTCAACCAGGCCATGACGCAGTGGCTGGAGGACTTCCGCTCCGTCAACAACGCGCTCAGCACCATGCTGGAGAAGCTGGCGCAGAACACCAACGTCTACGCCAACACCCACGCCGACACCGAGCAGGTGGCCCAGCAGGTCGCACAGACCATCGGCTCCGGCAACTACGGCGGGCTGCCCGGCCTGTAGGCCCGACCACCACTCACCTGCCGCGGTCCCCGCGACCGCCCGGCCGACCACTCGTAAGGAGAGCCCAGCATGACCACGTACACCGTGCAGATGGAGCAGGTCGACTACATCGTCGGCGAGATGAACTCCATCACCCAGCAGCTCAACCAGACGCTCGCCGACCTGGACAGCCAGTCGAAGATCAACCTGGCCGAGTGGACCAGCGACGCGCAGGCCACCTACACCCAGGTGAAGGCGCAGTGGGACACCGCCGCCGCCGACATGACCAGCAAGGTCGCGGCCGCGATCCAGATGCTGGGGCAGATCAACGAGTACTACGCCAACGGTGAGCGCCAAGGCGTTCAGCTCTGGGCGTGACGCATGCCCGGTGCCCCCATCCCCATGCCGCGGCCGAAGCCGAAGCCGCCGTACCAGCCCAAGCAGTACGGCAACGGCACCTCAGTGCCCAACGGGCACGGCTCCTACTCGAACCCGCAGACGTTCACGCCGCCGCCGGTCCCCTCCGGGAACGGTGACGGCAAGGGAACGACGGTGGACACACCGTCCCTCGACCTCTTCGCGTCCAACATCGACCAGTTGGTCGACCCGGTGCGCAAGGCGCAGACGGCCCTGGAGGGAGTCTCGGTTGTTCCTGGGGACTTCTACCACGCCAACAAGATGCGGATCGACGTCAACGGCCCCAACGCCGACGCCGGTCTGAAGGAGCAGTTCGTCAAGGTGCTCGGCGACCTCAGCCAGGGGCTGAGCGACCTGAGCGCCGGCGTGCGGCAGCTGAGTGCGAAGTACAAGACCATCGAGGACGCCAACTCGGCGAGCGCGAACGATCTCCAGAACGCGTTCCAGTCGACGGACGGCGACTTCACCTCCCTGATCACGGACGCCGGGGGCACTCCCGGCGCGCCGCCCAGCGGAGGCAACGGCAAGTGAGCTCCCGCCCGTGTCCGCGCCGCCGACCGCGGTGGCGCGGACACGGGCTCGGGGCCGACAACGGGTGCGCGCCTGGACGCGGCGGTTCGAATCGGAAGATCGGGTGGGGACGATGGGGTCGGGCGACTACAACAGCGGTGGGTTCACCCAGGGCGGCGACGGCACGGTCTTCGGCGACCCGAGTTCGGACCCGGGCTCCATCCAGGACTACAACACCTGGGACTGGAAGCAGATCGAGGCCGCCATCAACGGCATGTCGGCCGGCGTGGACAGTTCGGCCAACTCCTCGCACGCCAAGTCCGTCTCCGATCCGCAGTCGCTGCAGGACGCCGCCGACATCTTCTACCAGGTGCAGGTCGTGCTCAGCGGCGTCGCCCAGGCGCTCACCGACCAGGCCAAGGCCCTGGCCGGGGACAACGGCCCATGGAAGGGCGACGCCGCGGACTCGTTCCTCACCATGATGGAGACCTTCTCCAAGCAGGTCTCCGCAACGGCGGCCGCCCTGTCAGGCGGTACCTCCGGCCTGGACTCGGTTCCGCAGCAGCTGGCCAACAACGCCGTCAACCTGGTCAACGCGCAGAACCTGATCTCGGAGATCGACACCTACTACGCCAACGAGGCCGTCAAGAGCGGCGTCACGCCCATGTCCAACGGCCTCATCCCGATCAGTCAGCGCCCACAGCTGGTCGAGTGGATGAACGAGGACATGCGCGCGGTCCTCAAGAGCCTGGCAGGCGAGTACCAGGTCACCATCGACTCGGTGCGCTCCCCTGGGCCCGTCAACTCTCCCCTGGGCAGCAACCAGCCCCCGCCCACGGACACCGGCCCCAACCAGCCCAACTTCCAGGACACCAACCCTGGTTCGGTCAATCCGGACCTCAGCGGGCTGCGGACCGCCGACAGCGGGCTGCCACTCACGCCGATGAACCTCGACACGACTCCCCGGAGTGCCGGCGGACCGGACCTGAAATCCCTCGACCCGAGCCGGCTGGCCCAGTTGGGCGGCAACCCTAGCGGCCTCGGCACCGGTCCGGGCATCGGCGCGCTGAGCCCGAACGCCCTGGACCGCGCGCTCAACCCCAGCGCGTACAGCGGCGGCCTGGGCACGGGCGGCACCGGCGGCCTGGACCCGCTCGGGCTCGGCGGGGCCGGTCTGCTGCCCTCCGCGTTCGGCGGGGGCCTCGGCACCGGCGGCAAGGGCGGTCTCCCGGCCGAGAAGTCCGCGATCAAGAGCTCGGCGTTCCCCGGCTCCAAGGGAGTCGGGGGCGCGGGCGCTGTCGGCGGCGTCGGCGGCCTGGGTGCCGCCAAGCCGGGCAAGCTCTCCACCGGCGACGGCATCGGCACCGGCGGCCTCGGGGCCGGGCAGCGGTTCCCCGGCAGCACATCGCTGGAATCCGGCCTGCCCGGCACCGGCTCGGGCACGGCGGAGCCAGGTCTTGGCGCGGCGGGCGGTCTCGGCGAGGGCATGCCGTACATGCCGGGCATGGGTGGCGGCGCGGGCCAGGCCGCCGGCCACAACGGCGAACGCAGCGACGCCTCCGGCCTGTTGGACGCCAGCGGCAAGCCCTGGGCGGGCGGCACGAACGTCGGCGGCGACATCGGCCACCACCTTGGCACCGCCGCGGGCGGCGAGGGCCTCTCCCTGCCCACGGAGCACGCGCCCGGCCTGGGCGCGAACAGCCTGCCCGGCGCGGGAGCGCTCGCGGGCGAGGGCGCGGGGGCGGGAAGCGGTGCGGGCGGCGCGCTCGGCGAGGGCATGCCCTACATGCCCGGCATGGGCGGCGGCGCGGGCCAGGCCGCCGGCCACAACGGCGAACGCAGCGACGCGTCCGGCCTGCTCGCGGCCAGCGCCGCACCGTGGGAGGGCGAGGCGGCCCTCGGCGGTGAGGTCGGCAGCCACCTGGGCACCGCCGCCGGCGGCGAGGGCCTGGGCCTGCCGGGCGCGGCCGCGGAGGGGGCCACCGTCGGCTCCGCCGAGCAGGCAGGGGAAGCAGCAGCCGAGGCGGGCTTGTCGGGCGAGGGCGTGCCCTTCCTGCCGGGCACGGGCGGCGCCGCAGGCCAGGCGGCGGGAGCCCGCGAGGGCGAGCGCAGTGAGGCCTCGGGCCTGTTGGCACCGAGCGCCGACCCCTGGAGCGGCGACCCCGCAGAGACGGAGCCAGACACCCAGGCAACGGCGGCGGGCGGCGAGGGCCTGGCCCTGACCATCGCCGCGGCGGCGGCGCTCGCCGCGGTGGCGGCCGGGCCGTCCGAGTCCTCGGCGAGGACGCACGAGACCCAGTCGGCCGCACCGGTCGGCGAGGCCTCGGCGCTGACCGCCACCACCGCGGCAGCCGGGAACCCCGGCACCCCCGCGACCACATCGGGCGGCGAAGCCGCTGCCGCAGCGGCGGCAGTCGCCGCCGAGGCGACCGGGCACGCCGGCACCCGCGCGACAACGCACAGCCACACAGCCTCCGACCCGACCACGGCCACTGCAGCAGGGGTCACCTCGGAAGCGACCGGGCAGGCCGGCACGGGCGCGACCGCGTTCACCCACTCGGGGCAGGCCGCGACCGCGACCGGCGCATCGACCGGGGGCTCGACCGCGCTGCCCGGCGCCACGCCCACGAGCGCGGGCGCGGTCGCACCGCCGGCCTTCCACGCCGTGAGTGAGCCGCCGACGGCAGCCGCCGGATCCGCCGCGTGGCAGGCGACGGCACCGCACGGCACGGGCACCGGCCCCGCCGGGTCGGGGGCGGCGCCGACCGCTCCTGCGCCGGATCAGGCCGCCGGCCCTGCCGCTGCGGCAGGGCCGGTCGGGGGCCACCCCGGCGGACAGCCTGCGGCCCACGCCGCCCCGCGCTCCCCCCGCCCGACGAACTGGACCGCAGGGGCAGGCGTCGACGAGGAGGCCGACTTCGCCGAGGTCGAGTTGGCCGAGCCAGCCGCCGGACCCGCGCTCCTCGGCGGCGAGGCCGCCGCCGGGTGGGACGGCGCAGGGGCTGCGTTCGTGCCACTGCTGTGGTCCGTGCCCGTCCAGGAGGAGGGGGACGTGCACGCGCCCGGCTACGCGACGACCGAGCAGAGCGCCTGGGGCGACGTCCCGGCCCCTCGCGCGACCGCCGCCCAGCCCGACGAGGAGGAGCCCCGGTTCGCCACCTGGCGACCCAACCGGGCCATCGTGACGACCAGTTCGGAGGGCGGCGGTACCCCGGTGGTCTACCGCAGCAGCGCAGCGGACGACTTCGAGGAGGAGCCCGCGCCCGAGCCGGAGACGGAGGAACCGGCCGAGGAGAAGCCCGGTCGCGGCGCCGCCGACCTGCTGGTCCAGGAGAGCGACACCTGGGGCGTCGCCGCCGACGACGACTTCGACGCGATCATCTGAGGAGGAGCCACCGTGACCACCCCGTACGACCAGGGCATCGAGGACATGCTGGCCCTGTACCAGAAGCAGCGCGCCGAATCCGCCGACACCCGGCGCAGGATCAACGAGGTCACCGGGACCGGCAGCGCGCCCCGGCAGGCCGTGAAGGTGACCGTCACCGCGCACGGCGAGCTCACCGCCGTGGAGTTCCCGACGGGCGCCTACCACCGCATGGCACCCAAGGAGCTGGCGGACGCGTTGATGGCGGCCTTCGCCGAGGCGCGCGCGGACGCCCTGACGAAGGTCGCGGAACTGACCGACCTGCGGCTCCCCCCGGGGGTCCGCGTCGCCGACCTGATGGAGGGCAAGGTAGACCCCGGAGCACTGCTCCCCGAATCCCCTGGCATGCCCGACTCCGTGAGCGACTACCTCGCCAACGGCCGACCCGCAGGAGGCTTCCGTGGGTAACGAGTCCTTCGAGGTCAACACCGAGGGCCTGCAGAACCAGTTGCCGTACCTGCGGGAGCTGGCGGCGCGGTTCAGGGGCATCGGCACCGAACTGGAGGCGAAGCTCGGCTCGCTCGGGCAGCCCTGGGGCGACGACGAGACCGGGCAGCAGTTCCTGGAGTCCTACGACAACCCCCACCGGCAGATCCTGGACGGCATCAGTCAGACCGGCGAGGTCCTCGACAGCACCGGCGACGGCATCGACACGATGGCGAAGAACTACCGGATCCTCGAGGAGGAGAACATCGCCGCCGCCCGGACGCTCGACACGGGCAGCGGCGGATCCGACCACCCGACCCCCACGCACCCGACGACCGAGAAGCCCTAGACACCCATGAGCATCGAACTCCCGCCCTGGCTCTCCTGGGTGGCCTCGCTGGCCGTCGGACAGCACTGGCCCAAGGGCGACGAGGACGGCCTGCGGGCACTCGGCGAGGCCTGGGACGAGGCCGCACAGAAGCTGGTCGACATCGGCGAGGAGATCGGACCGGCGACCCAGGGTGTCCTGGCGAACGTCGGCGGCTCGGTGGCCACCGAGTTCGGTTCGTTCGTGCAGCAGTTGCAGACCAACCTGCCCGACATGGCCACGGCCGCCGGGCAGATGGGCACGCTCGGCAAGGAGACCGGGGTCCAGGTCGAGTACGCGAAGTACATGATCCTGGCGCAACTGGCGTGGCTGGCCGTGGAGATCGTCGACCTGTCGTGGTGGGCTCCCGAGGCCATCCCGGCCGCCGTCACGGCCGCGCGCGTCGCGGTCTGGATGATCCTGCGCCGGTTGCTCACCTCGATCGCCAGCGGCATCGGATTCATGGTCGGCATGGACGCGCTGATCCAGGCCATCCAGCTGCTCAAGGGCGACCGGACGCACTGGGACTGGCAGAGCACCCTCTCCTCGGTCGAAAGCGGCGCCATCTCCGGAGCGATCGGCGGGATCATCGGGGAGGGCGCCGGCCACTTCGCGCCCAAGTTCGCCTCGAACCTCATCGGCAAGGGCGTCATCGGCGGCGTCACCGGGGTGGCCAGTGCCGCCGCGCTCAGCGGCATCTTCGGCGGCGGCAACGACTACGGGGAGATCTTCGCCGGCGGCGCGATCGGTGCGGTGCTGGGCGGTGGAGGTCACAAGGGCGGCGAGGAACCGCACGTGCCGCAGGAGCACACCCCCGAGATCCACGTCCCCACCGCGATCGACCTCCATCTCCCGGCCGTGGACACCGCGGTGGCTCCGCCGGAGGAGGTCACCACCCACCCGCCGAGGGTGACGACCGCATCGGGTTCGGGCGCGGGCTCGCCGCCGGAGTCGGCGGTGTCGGCGGTGTCGCACGAGACCGGGTCGGGCGCCGAGGCACACGGCAGCAGTGGCGTCCCGAACCCGGTGACCATCGGCACGGGGACACCCGGTCAGGTCGAGGCGGCCCCGGCTCGGACGTCGCCGCACGTCTCCGAGGCTCCCGCCACCGTTGGCGTGCCGGCCGTGCACGAGTCCGACGGCGGACTGCCCGGGTTCGAGACCACCCTCGCCACACCCGCGCCGAGCGAGGGCGCGAACCCCGCGGCGGCGGTCGGCGCGCAGCCCGCGCCCGACACCCGTGCCACGACGACACCCGCACCGGCTCCCGTCGAGGCGGCCCCCCGCGCCCCGCTGCCGACCGCCACCACACCGACCGAGACACCCGCCGCCCACACAGCGACACCCCCGCCCGCCACAACGGGGACGGACCTGCCACACACCCAGCAGGCTCCACCCCTCACCACGACAGGGACCGGCCTGCCACACACCCAGCAGGCCCCACCCCTCGTCACCTCCGGCCCGGACACCCACGTCGAGCAGGCGTCCTCGCCCTCTCCGTCGCCTGAGACGGCCGCGTCGACCCCCGGCCCCACCGAGCCCGTCCCTACGACCGTCGGCGGCCCCGCTCCGGTCAGTCCGGTGAACCGTCCGGCCGAGGTGGGCGCGCCGCCCGGACCCGTCTCCCGACCCACCGAGGTCACCCCCGCCACCGAACCGATCGCGCGCCCGGCCTCGGCGCCGCCGGCCATCAGCACCGAGCGGGCCACGCCGCCGCCCACCACCGAACTCGGCGGCGGCCACCCCGTCCCGCCCACCTCCGAACAGCCCGCCGTCACGGAGCACGCCGGCGGCGTCCCGGCCACCGCCGACCAGCAGACCGTGCCCGTCCCGCAGGAGCTCCCGGCGCCCCCGCCCGAGCGGCCGGCCGCGACCCCGCAGAGTGAGACGCCCCCGCCTGCGGGACCGCCGCCGCGCACCCCGCCCCCGCGGATGAAGCTGGACCGCACCCCGCGGTTCGTCGTCCGCTCCGGCTTCGACCAGCGCGACTTCTCCCACGACGGCACGCCCTACACCGACCTGACGGTCCGCATCGCCTTCCGCGGCGGCGATCCCGCCGACTACGCGGGCACCTTCGAGCGGGCCCAGCAGGGCGTCGAGCAGTACTTCAACCAACCCGGCTACCGCCTGCCGAACGGCAACCGACTCCACGTCACCGTCGAGCCGGCCGCCCCGCACGAGCAGCCGCACCTCACCGTCACCGTGGTCGGCCAGGACCACGGGATGGACCAGCGCAACTGGCCGCCGCACGCCTCGCCCATCTCCTACGCCCACGAGATCGGGCACCAGCTCGGCCTGCGCGACGAGTACCGGGACGCCTCCAACCCGAACCGCGCGCACGTCCCCGGAAGCCTGCTCGGCGACTACCACAGCCCCTCCGAGCACGGCCTGCCGCTGGGCGGCCTCGGCGACCGCCACCTCCAGCTGCTCAACGCCCTCACCGGCGGCGGCTCGCACACACCCGCACCCGCGCACGGCGGCGAACCGGCCGGCGGCCACCTGCCCGGAGGCGACGAGGTCACCCCGCGGATGCCGGACCCTGCTCCCACCGCCTCGCTCCACGACCACGTCCCGCAGGACCAATGGTGGAAGCTCTACATCGACCCGAAGAACCACGCGACCGCGCTCGAGCGCTTCCCCGACGACCCCGGCTCGTTCTACGACAACGACCGCTCGCCGGGCTACCAGCAGGGCATGGTCTCGGCCTACCGGCAGTTCCTCGGCGACCCCGAGGCCGCGCACACGCCGCTCACCGCGGGCGCCTACCAGACCATCCACGACCTGGCCGTCAGCAACCTGGGCCAGACGATCGACTGGTCCGGCGGCCGGCCGACGCACTTCCCGCTGCGCGGCATGCAGCTCTCCGGCGACATGTTCCACGAGACCGTGGACGGGCGGCCGCTGGTCTACGACCTCACCAAGCACGACTGGTCGAAGAAGCTGACCGGCCCGAAGCCGGTCACGATCATGACCAACGTCATGTTCAAGAACCACGCCCTGTCCACCAACTACGGCCGGGGCGAGGCCCCTGGACTGGTCGACAGCGTCTTCCGCCGCCACTACGACACGGTCGGCCAACCCGGCGTCGACGACCACACGAAGCTCGGCTCCATCGCGAGCACGATCCGCGCACTGCACGTGATCCACCCGTTCGAGGACGGCAACCTGCGCACCAACGTGCAGATCGTGCTGCCCAAGTTGCTGTTGGAGCAGGGGTTCCGGCCCATTGTCCCGGACGACATGTACACCATCTTCCAAGGCGGCCACTCGGTCGAGCAGATGGTGGAGTCCCTGGTCAGGAACGGCGCGACGGAAGGACTGCCCCACTCCGCGCCCGGTGGCGACGCAGTGGCCCCCAAGGCGCCGGTGCTGCCACCGGACCCGGTCACGGCCGAGGACGCCGGCAGGCTCTACGGCATGCCGAAGGGCAACTTCACCAAGTTCCAGCAGATCGCGCGGCAGAAGAACCTGGTCATCGACGTCCGGCCGACCAACCCCGAGTCCGTGAAGTGGCTCGAACAGGGCATGCTGCCCAAGCCCATGGACATCAAGGCCAAGACCATCAACGTCCTGGACACCCACCTCGGCGCCGACCCCGAACACCAGGGCCTCGTCGGCTACTTCAAGCCCACCCTGCCCACCGAGCGCCCGCCGGGCATGGACGACGGCGCCTGGAACCGGCTGCAACAGCGCTACCACCAGCGCGCCGACGAGTTCGAGCAGCTCGCCCCGAAGATGCAGAAGCTCGCCGACCAGGACAAGTTCCACGTCCAGGAGGGCCTGGTCAAGGGCTACAACGGCGAGGGCAGGCTCACCGCCATCACCGGCGACCACGACATCTTCGACATCAGCACGCCCGGCGGCAGCCAGCTGACCCCCCACACGTACCAGCACACCGTCGACGAGATGATCGCCAACAACATGGCGGTCGCCCACGGCGCGCACATGTACTGGCCCGAGCCACGCTCGCCGTTCAGCCAGGGTATCTACGAGAAGATCGTCACCTCCCACGCCGAGCCCGACGGCGAACCGCTCGTCCGCTTCCAGCCCGGGGACACCAACAGCACCCAGCTCGCCTGGTCCCGGCCGCCCGCCGGTTCCGGGGAGGCCGCCCCGAAGGCACCGGGGCCGATGACGGCGACGGAGACGGAGGCACCAGGGCCGCACGCGCCGCAGGAGGCCCGGCCGAGCTGGCAGCAGGTGCGCGACCAGACGCCGCCGGTGTTGCGGCAGCACGCCTGGGTGGACCCGGTCTCCGACCCCCACCGCACCGAGATGCCCCAACCGGAACCCCGGCCCGAGCCCCGGCCCGAACTCCAGCCCGCATACCGGAGCGAGCCGCCGACCGAGCCGCTTCCGGCCGCGCACGTCGAACACCAGGAACAGGCGCAGCCGACGCCGGTCGAGGCCCCTCCCGTGGTGGAGGAGCGCCCCCCGACGCCGGAGGAGCACATCCCCGCGCAGACGCCGACACCGACGTCGCCCGTCGACCCGACGCCGCCCGTCGCCGCTCCGCGCCACCAGCAGTCCCTCGCGGGCCTGAAGATCACCGACGATCCCGGCCCCGGCGCCATCCGCGACCGGATCGGGGCCATTCTCGGCGACCACCGCGACGAGCAGCAGGTGCAGCAGCGCCTGAACGTGCAGCTCGACCCCGCCAACTTCCGGACGCAGCACCCGCAGATGGTCGACGGCGGCTGGCGCTTCCCGATCACCGTCGACGGCAGGCCCCACGAGGTGCAGATCGAGGCCACGCCGAGCCCCTGGCAGGGCACGCCCGGTACGGCCAAGGACGGTGGCGCGGACATCGAGGCGTCGTCCGCCGCCAGCTACGCGCCCGAGCCGCGCAAGGTGGACACCACCTCGACCGAGACCGGGCTCGACTTCGGCCCCTCCGGCAGCATCCCGGTCAACCCGCATCTCAACGCGCTGGTCACCGGCTCGGTGAGCGTCGGCGGTGTCAGCCACGCCGCGAACACCACCGTCAAATCCGCGACCGAGAGCCCGAACAAGGTCACGCTCACCGGCGCGACGGACAACCACAGCTCCACCTTCACCTACCACGTCCGCGTGGTGGACGACCACGGCACACCCCTCCCGCATCCGGCCGACGCGCCGCCGATCACGGGCGAGGTGAAGGCCGACATCCCGCGTGCCGACCCCGGCCCCGACCCGCTCACGCCTCCGCGCGCCTGGAACGGCTGGAACCCCACGCCCGGCACCCACCCGAGCGGGCGACCGCTCACCGTCACCGGTCTGGGCGGCGTCCGCGACGCGGTCTTCCAGCACCTGCCCGACGAGCAGCGCCCCGACGGGCTCGCGCACCGACCGATCCTGGACTTCCTGGACGCCAAGAACGTCGTCAACGGCTTCGAGCACGCGTCGAGCTGGGGCCTGGACTCGCCGCAGATGACGTTCTCCGACGGCCGTACCGGCTACCTCCGCCTGACCCTGCACCCGCAGGACTCCACCGTCGTCGACACCGTCGACCACAAGACCAGCCTCGGGGCCAAGTCGACCACGGAGCACTCCGGCAGCCAGGGCAACAACAGCTCCCGCGCCCTGGGCGCGAGCGGCGGCGCCAGCGGCGAGGTCTGGGCGTCGGACCAGAACCACGAGACCAAGTGGCTGACGGGCACGGCAGGTTACTCCTACGCGGCCACCACGGCCCACCAGGCCAAGCTCAGCAACAGCCTGACCACGCAGAGCAGCCACGAACGGGCCGGGACCTCGGACCTGGTGGCCACGCGCGTGCACTTCCAGGTCGAGGTGATCAAGAACCATCTCGCTCCGGGCACGGACGGCCTGCGCGCCACCCGTGGCCAGACGGTCGGCCTGCGCGACCCGCTGCCGGAGCCGCAGCCGCATCCCGACCACCTCGCGATCACCATGGAGCATCCGATCGCCGGGGAGGCCCTGCGCCTGGTGCCCGCCCCGCCGACGGCTCACCCGACGCCCGACGCCGCGCCCGGCACTGCCCACGAGCTGCCCCACGAGCCTCCGCACGAGCCGGCTCCGCCGCCGCCTCCCTCCGCCGCGGACCTGCGCGTGCCGCAGACCGCGCAGCGGACCTCGTTCCTGGACGTGCCCGGCTCCGCCGAATTGGAGCAGCACATCCTGACCCGCGCGCACCAGCAGGCGCCCGGCCTGCTCCCGCCGCCCCGTGACGCCGCCGCTCCCACCGGCGGCGGGCACCGCGTCACCCCGCAGGCCATGGAGAACCTGCGCATCCTGCACCAGCAGCTCTCCCCCTCGGCCCTGCGCGGCGGCGGCGGCAAACTGCTCGACGGGAGCTACCGGATCACCCTGGACACCTCCCACCTGCCGGGCTTCCCCGGCCGGACCTACGAGATCACCCTGCAGGCGCACCTCGACCACGGGCGGGCCACGCACCTGGGCAGCGCCGACTCCACGAGCAAGAGCAGCCTCGGCCTCAAGACCGGTGCCGACAAGCAGATCGGCAGCGGCGGCAAGCACACCGTCTCCGTCTCCGGCAACCTCCGCAGCTCGCTCAACCCGCCGGACACCGGCCGGGCCTTCCTCAACGCGAGCGCGGACGGCTCCTACTCCCGCACGCACCAGCTCGCGACCGGCTCTGAGTCCGAGGTCAAGCGCGAATTCACCCTCGAGTCCCCGGCCGACTCCTTCGGCTACCCCGTCCGCTACGACGTACGGATCGGCCCGCAGGGCGCGACCCACGAGCCCAGCCGACTGCCGATCCCGGACGGGCGTCCGCTCGTCGCCGAGGTGCGTCCACCCGCCACCCCGGAGACCCCGCCGCCCACGCGACTTCCCGGCGTCGACCTACCGGCCGCACACCTGGTCACCGACGTCGGCGACGCCGACGCGTTCCGCCGGCAGGCCGACGCAGCGCTCGGCAGCGCTTTCGAGGCCAAGGGGGACCGCCGTCCGCCGGAACTGACCGGGGCACTCGACTCGCTCACCGGGCCGGACCAACTGCGGGGCCAGATCTCGGCCTCGCACCACTCCTGGTCCAACAGCGGCATCGAGCACGTCGGTTCGGGCCGCAACCGGGACGCCGTCGGGCTGTCGACCCGCACCGTGCTCTCCGGCCTCACCTACCGCGAGACGCTGCCGGGCCAGGGCAAGCTGAGCGTGGAGACCAAGTCCGGGTCCGCCACCACCGTCGTCGACAAGTGGAGCGGTGGCGTCAAGGGCGGGCTCGGACCGGACTTCGTCCGCTACCCGGAGAATCCGCAGGGCCTGCACGAGTCCACCTACCAGGTGCGCGCCGGCTTCAAGGGCAAGGCCTCCGTCGGCCGGGACGGCAACGACTCCCTCAAGTCGCAGGTCACCACCTCCCACAAGACCACGACTCCCAAGGGCACCTGGCACGTCTACGAGGCCGACGCCCAGGTCACCACGACCGGTCGGGTCGTGGACGCCTCCGGCCGAACGCACTACGGGCAGCCACAGCGTAGCGACCACCGAGTGCTCGTGCTGCTGTCCGACGAGGACGTGCACCGCCTGGCCACAGAGGGCCCGACCCCGCCCCCGCAGCGGCATGTCCCCCTGCTCGACGCCGGCCTGCCCGCCGGCGCCACCGTGCACTTCCAGAACACCGACGGCATCCTCCACGAGATCGACGCGCAACTGCGCGGTCCGCGGCCGGACCGCGAAGTGCCGCTGCGGGCACTGCCGTTCGCCAACACGTTCTCGCCGGACAACCTCTCGGCCCACTACGCCGACCTGGTCGGCAAGGGCATCCTCGACTACCACGTGGAGGAGACGCGCGCCGGACGGACCGTCACCGAGGTGCTGGTGCAGGGCGTTCCGCGCGAGGCGCACTGGCAGGACGAGGGGCAGCGCTCGGAGTCCGACACCACTCGCACGGTCACCTCGGCGCGGACCGCCAAGGGCAACTCCGGCGAGAGCTGGTCGGCCGGCGCGGATGTCAACGCCAGCGCCTCGCTGCGCACGCCCCGCGCGGTGGACCATCTCAGCAACGCCAACTACGGCCCCAGCGCGGGCGGCGAGGCGGGCCGCACCAGCGGCGCGGAGTCGGGCGTCACCGCCAAGACCGAGCAGAAGACCGGCAAGTACGGGCCGAGCCTCGCCTTCAGCAACGGCATGGACTTCAGGGTCGTGGTGACCCAGCGCACCGACTACGGGCGCTTCGTCCACCTGCCCAAGGGCCCCGGGACCGTCCCGCACCCCGGCCGGGTGACGGCGTGGGTGCCGGAGTCGACGACACGCCCCGTGGACGCGACTCCCCTCGACACCGCGCCCCTGGACACCACTCCCCCCGGAACCGACCACCCGGACCCGGCCCCGCCGGGCGAGCCCCAGGGCCCGGGTCTGCCGGGCGGCATCCCGCTCGGGCCGGTACCGCCGGCGGACGCGGCGCACTGGCAGCAGCAACTCGACTCGGGCCACGACGTGGTGGGTTTCGACCACGCCGGCGCGCTGCTGGACAACGCCGGCGCGGTCCTGAACGCGCCGCGGCCCTGGAGCAACACTCTGCTCGGCAGGGCGGGTGAGACCACGAGTGCGGTCCTGGGGACGGGCGCGAACTGGCTCGGCGGCGCGATGAGCACCGGCGCGCACGCGGTCCTGCCGAAGGCGCTCACCGACATGGGCCACCGCGTCGTCAACTCCTTCGTCTCGGATCCGCGTCTGAACGGGGACGGCTCGGGCGCCGTCGGCCCTCTCGGCTCACTGGGCGGCGACGTCCAGGGCGAGCAGCGGCAGCCGCTTCCGCAGCGGCTGGGCGTGCGGCAGGTCTTCTCCGCGCAGTCGCTCCCGAGCGTGCTCCAGCAGGCGAAGGCGTCCGGCGGCCACCACGAGACGGTCACCCTGGGTGCAGACGGCGCCACGAAGCTGCGGGTCTCCGTCACCCCGACCGGTCCGGCCGTGGAGGTGAGCGCCCGCCCGAACGGCGAGGACGAGATCACGGTGACCACGGAGGACGCCTCCGGCACCAGCGCCACCAGCACCCATTCCTTCAGCGCCGGGCTCGCGAACTTCTCGTTGACCACCAACAAGCCGGTCGTCACCCTCCCGTTCAACGGACCCAAGCTGACCGGGGAGGGCGCCTCGGACCGCACCGCCCCGGTCACCCGCACGCCCGGCCAACCGTCGGTCCCGCAGCCACCGGCCACCCTTCCGCACGGCCTCACCGCCGGGGAGGCCCCGGGCAAGGCCGAACTGAAGGGTCCGCAGGCGCTGATGCGCCAGCCGGTCCGCGTCTCGGTCCAGCGGACCGACGCGGGCGGCCCCTACGGCGCCGCCGTCCCTACCGACGGCCACCTCTACTACTGGGCCGCCAAGCCCACCGAGACCGCCGTCCCCGAGCCGCCGGTCGAACACCCGGCCGAGACCCACACGCCGGCGCCCCCGCAGCCGCCGACCCCGCCACGCGCCGAGTCCCCGGAGCCGGAGCCCGCCCCGGCACCGACCCCACCGCAGCCCATACCGCACGAGACATCGCACGGGACATCGCACTCGACGCCTGCGCCTGCGCCGCCCCTGGCGCCGCACACCGATCCGCTGCCGGTCGACGCGGGACACGACGAACCGGTCGTCATCCGCCTCTCCTCGGGCGACGGCCGGGCCCTGCCGCCCGACCAGCTCGCCGCCCTGCACGACACCGCCGCGCAGTTGGCCGATCTCACCGCGCAGCGGACCCAGCACGGCGAGCCGCCGCCCTCGGTGACCGTGACGGCCTCCGCCGCCGTCCATCACAACGGCGTGCCCCACTACGGCCGCTCCCTCTCCCTGGCCAACCAGCGCGCCCGGTCGGTCGGCGACGCGCTCAACAGCGCGCTCGCCGAACGGGGCACCTCACTCGAGATCACCCTCGACCCGCAGGTCAGCCGGGACCCGGAGACGCCGGGCGACCACCCCTACGCGCTCGTCGTCAGCCCCAGGGCCCCGCGCGCGCCACAGGCCGCGCCGCCGTCCCCGCCGCCGCGCCCGTCCTCGGGGCCGGGCAGCAAGGACTGGACGGAGGCCCGCGCCGCCGCCCCGGTCGCGGTCGTCGACACCGAGCACTTCGACCCGAGCCGGCTCAGCACCGCGTCCCGACTCGACGGCAGCAGCACCCGGATCACCTACGACCTGCGGCAGTTCGAGCCCGAACCGGGCGTCAGGGTCAAGGACTTCACCATCCGCCTGCACGTCGAGCCGGGCCCGGGCGCGCACGCGGGCGAGGCGCTGGACGTCTTCGACCGCGCCCGCGCGGCCGTCGACGCCCAGTTCAACAACCGCTACACGCTCCCCGACGGCTCCCGGCTCCAGGTCCACCTGGAGCGCACCGACGACCCGGCCACCGCCCACCAGACCGTCACCGTCCGTCCGGGTGAGGGCCGCGCCGACCAGCTCACCTGGTACACCGGCAGCCGGACGCCCGACCTGGTGCACGAGGTCGGTCACTTCCTCGGCCTGCGGGACGAGTACCCGGACCCGGAGGCGCTGTTCCACCGCGCCGACCCGCCCGGCAGCCTGATGGGCGGGGCCGTGCGCACCGACGACCACCAGCTGCTCGACGGGCACCTCACCACGATCGACCGGATCACCCGATCCGGGCCCGTGGTGCGTGAGCTGACCTACCACCAGTTCCAGGAGCTGCGGTCCGCCGGTGCCGCTCCGACGCACCCCCAGCCCGCCCCGCACGTCAACGGCGGCCACCAGCCACCGCACGCCCCTCCGCACGTGGCGCCGCGCTCCCCCGAGGAGGTGCGCACGGTCCTCGCCACGCCCCCGCACAGCGAGCCCGCGGCCAGCAGCCCCGAGAACCGCCGGCGCGGCGAGGCGCTGGGGAACCGGTACGACCGCGTCAGCCTCATAGATCCGGGCTCGGACGGGACCGGCCACCAGACCGGCTATCTGCGATTCCTCGACGGCCTGGCGGCAACCGGCTACCGGGGCGAGGTGCACCTGACCTACGTGCGCACCAAGACCCCCTTCTACGCCAAGGAGTTCGGCCATCGGGGCAGCCTCGAGGACCCCTCCCTCTCCTACGGCCTGTTCCACGAGACCTGGCACGGCGGCTACAAGGGCCTGGACGTGGTCATGCACCCGGTGGGCCCGGACGCGCACCCGCCCTTCCGCGGCGCCCCGCAGAAGCTCGCCGGGGACGTGCGGACCTACTGGACGCAGACGGCCTGGAAGAACGCGGACGGGCCGACACCCGAACAGCTCGGCCAGCTGGGAGGCTGGCAGAAGAAGGCCTACCTGGGCGACCAACTGCCCTCCACCCAGAACGAGTTCCACACCAGCGTGATGCGGCGCACGACCGACTCGACCGTCATCAGCATCGCGCCCGGCAGCGACGACCTGAGCGGTTCGCTGCTCTCCCCCGGCCCGCGCACCCTGACGGTCTTCGCCGCGTTCGACGCACCGCACGACGCCGACCCCGCCACGTTCTTCCGGAGCACCCCACTGCCCCGGGCCATCGCCACGATGACCCACGAGCCGCATCCGGACGTCCTGATCCTCGAACCGTTCCTGTGGGACCACCACCAGCTGCAGATCCACCACGGCGACGAGGTCACCGACCTGGGCGCGGCCATCCGCGAGAAGGGGGCCTTCCCCTCCTACCACTGGCAGCCGCCGGCCCGACCGGCCGACGTCAAGGCGCACGTCGACCAGCACTGGACCGCCGACTCCTCCCACCTGCCCGGCGCCCAGGACGCGGTGGGCACCCTGCTGGCCCAGGCGCGCAGCGGCGACGTCCGGCTCGCCACCGCCTACTACGGCGACACGATCACCGGCGCGCTACCCCACGGCGCGATGCTGCAGACGCTCGGCAAGGCCATGACCGACCCCGGCATCGCCAACGACCGGCCCTCCGTCCTGGTCCTGCTCGGCGGTTCCGCCGACGGGGGCCTGGCCGCGTCGGCGGCGGCCGAGCTGCAGAAGCTGGGGCACCCGGCCTTCGCCGGGCCGCAAGCCCTGCACGGCGCCGGGCCGGGTGACGTCGTGCTGCTGGAGCTGGGCCGCGTCCCGTCGGAGATCATGACCTCGTTCGAGCGGCACTCCGACCTCTTCGTCACCGAAGGCGCCTCCACCTGGCAGGAGCTCCTCACCCTCGGCACCACCGGCATCTCCGCCCGCCCGGACGGCGACACGCAACCGTGGAGCCACCAGGTCCCCGGCACGGACCTCGCCGCCGGCGAGCTCGTCGCCAAGGCCTCACGCGCCCTCATGGCCGGCGACACCGGGCCACTCGCGGCGTTCATCAGCGCCCTCAACGACCCCGACAGTCCCGTCCGCGCCTGGGTGGAGTCCTGGTCCGCCGCCCTGCAGAACCCTGCGGGCGACCAGGTCATGGCCGCCATCGACCACCTCCTCGCGCTGTCGGGGCCGGAAGGGACAGGCAGCTGACCGCGACGCCGCGGGGGGTCCGAGGTGCCTGGCCGGAAACGGCCCGGCGTTCACCGGGGATGCGCGGAGAAGACCTGGTGCAGGATGTCCAGGTAGGCGCCGTGGCCGCTGCTGCTCGGCCAGCTCGTGGACGACTCCACCGCCGTCCCCTCGCCCCACTCGTTGTAGGTGACCACCAGCTGGAACGGAGCACCCGAGGTGGCGACCGTGACGGCGTCCCGACGGAAGCGGGCGAGGTCGCGCGGGACCCGCGGGGTCGCTTCGTCGTTCTTCCAGAACCCCGGGGACAGGACCGCCGAGTACCCCGGCTGCACGTCCAGACTGTCGGTGTACTGATGCCAGCCCTGAGGTTGCTCCGCGCAACTCCGGTAGCCGGGAAACACCTTCAGGACGACGTAGTACCCCGCGGTCCGGTTGGCCTGCGCCCAGCGCGCGGCCATGCCGCAGCCGTCGCCGCCCGCGGCGTAGACGAAGATGACCGGTCTGCCGTCGACGTGCAGCCACGCCCGCTCGCCGGAGTACCGGCGCAGGTAGAGCAGGTCGCTCCTGATCTGCGCCACGGACGGATCGGAGTAGGCCTCCTGCTCGTAGTACACCGTCCAGGAGAAGCCGAGCCTGGCGCCCTCGGCCAGCAGCAGCGGCAACCGCCTGTCCTCACGCCTCCCCGCACCCCACCAGGAGGAGATGCCGGCCTGGAGACCCGCGTACTGCATGTCCTCGATCTGACGGTCGACGGTGGCGGGGGCGTCCACGGAGTATCGGCCCGCCGAGGGCGTGTAGTGGCTGCCGGAACCGGTGAAGTTCTCCGGGTACCAGGGGTAGTAGAAGGCGGCGCGCACGGGCGGTCGCGTGTCGACGACGGTCGCCGCCTTGGTGGTGGCAGAGGGGGTGGGGCTCGGCTTCGCCGCCGAGGAGGACACCGTCGGCGTGGCGCCGACGGCCGCGCCCGCGCTCGTCGCGGCGGCGCGGACCGGCGGAGCCCCGTGGCGTCCGGGCAGGCCGAAGGCGTAGCCGACGGCGAGGACGGAGACCAGCGCGACGGCGCCGAGCAGCGTGACCTTGCCGGTGGTGACGCCACCGACGCGCGCGGCGCGCCCCGCCACCCTGCCCGCCCGGGCAGCGCGTCGGCCGACCCGCGCCGTACCCCGGGCCGCGCCCCGGCCGGCCCCGCTGGTCGAAGCAGTCGAGAAGGTCGGGGCAACCGACGTGGCGCCCGTCCCCCCTCCGCCGAGGCCGGCCAGGTTCGACGCCACGAGGCCCAGCAGGACGGGCGGAACCGACACCAGCGCCAGGTCGGCCAGCAGCCGATCAGCGGCGACCAGGTCCAGGGGCGCGGCGCCGCACGCGGGGCAGTCGCGCAGGTGCCGGGCGATCCGCTTACGCCACAGACCGCCCGGCTGCCCGTTCCAGCCCCGCAGCGTCTCCCGCAGCTCCGCGCACCTCGGCTCCGCCCGCAGCGCACGGACGATCGCACGGGCGAGCTCCAGACGGGCCTTCGTCCGCTGCACCCGGACGGCCGCCTGCGGCAGCGGCAGGTCCATCGCGCCCGCCAGCTCCGCCCGGGTCAGTCGCCCGGCGACCTCCATCCACCACAGCGACAGCAACTGCCGCTCGTCCGCGTCCAGCCAGCGCGTGGCCTCCACCGCCTCCCGGCGCTGGCCGGACAGGCTCAGCGTGGTGACCGTCAGCTCGGCGAAGTCGGCCCTCGGGTCGGCCAGCGCGCCCGTCCCCGCGAGCGCCTCGAGCCCGGCGGTCGGCGGCCCGCCGCGCCGCACCCGCCAGTGGCGCCGCACCTCGCGCAGCGCGATGGCGACCAGCCAGGAGCGAAAAGCCCCGGGGTCCCGCAACTGCCGCACGTCGCGGACCACCTGCAGCATGATCTCCTGCACGACGTCGTCGGCCTCGTCGGGGGCGTCCAGTGCCCGTCCGACGATGTTGTAGATCAAGGGCAGGTGGTCGGACACGAGGGTGTCCAGCGCGCGGGCATCGCCGTGCTGCGCCGCGCACACCAGCGCCGGGTCGGCGGGGCCGGGGGGTGAAATCTCGCTCATGGTTCGAGGAGGGGCTCCGAGTCGGGTCGCCATAACAGAAATCGGCGAAGTACTTCCTGTCGATGCCCACGCATCCTTGCAGGCCGCCCTGTGTCTGGGCCAGTGGCTGTCCAGGGGCTCTCCGGCCGCCGCGGATAACAGAAACCGGCCCGGGAGAGCCGATTCCCACATCCGTCGCGGATCGATTGACCCGCGCTGCTGCGCACCCGTTGAATCTCCTGCAAGCCGGCCGGCTTCCTCCCCCAACGCCAGGACGACAGACAGAACCAGGCAAGGAATCATGTTCAAGAAGGCTTCGAGGAAGCACCGTGCACGCACGTACCTGATATCCGTTCCGGCCGCCCTGCTCGCCGGACTGGTCGTGGCCGGGGCCGCGTTCACGGCCCCCCTCTTCGGGGCCGACGCGGCCACCACCACGGCCACCGCGACGCAGGCGGCGGCGAGCAGCACGCTCTGGTCCACACAGCTGAAGTGGGACGACAACGGCGCCGCCTGGTCCGAGGCGTCCTTCGCCGCGCTGAAGGCCAAGGGCCTGGAGCAGGCCGAGATCGACATGTCGTGGAACACCGTCGAACCGGCCCAGGGCAGGTTCGACTACACCGAGTTGGACCAGGAGATCGCCAACGCGAACGCCGCCGGCGTCCACCTGGTCCTCATCTTCTGGTACTCCGGCTGGAACGGCAGCCCCGCCTCCTGGGTCACCAGCCACGAGACCACCGCCTCCGGCGCACAGAGCGCCACGCCCGCCTGGTGGGACCGGACCGACGAGCCGGCCTACCTCGCCTACGTGACCGACACCGTCAAGCACGTGGCCGGCGAGGCCGGGTACGGCGGCAGCGTCCTCGACTACGGACGGCTGGACTCCGTCTGGGACAGCACCGTCAGCGGCCAGGTCGACGGCTGGGCGCAGGCCGACGTCGACGAGTTCCACAACGTCTACCTCCCGCAGACCTACGGCAGCATCGGCGCGTTCGACAGCGCCCGCAAGACCTCGTACACCTCGTTCGCGCAGGTGCCGGCGGCCACGCCCGGGCAGCCACTGGCTGCCGTCTACCAGCTGTTCCGCCTCTGGAGCGTGCAGCAGGTCTACGGGCAGCTGGCGGCCGACGTGCGGGCCGTCACCGCGTCGACCCCGCTCTACTTCTACTTCGGCGGCCACGTCGGCAACTTCGCGAACTACGAGAACGTCCCGGAGGTGTTCTTCGCCCTGGCCAAGAAGTACGACGTCACCGTCGTCCAGGACTGCTCGGAGTCCACGGGCATCGACCTGCTCTTCGCGAGCCTCGGCCGCGCCTACGGCGTGAACGTCGCCACCGAGTGGACCGCGCCGAGCGACAGCACGCAGCTGGCGGCGCAGGCCGTGCAGTGGATCGGCAACTACCCCATGATGCTGCCCGAAGGCGGCGGCACGGACTTCTTCATCCACGACGGCACCCAGAAGGACACCGTCGCCTACCCGATCTACACCGCCTGGCTGGGCCACCTGAAGGGACTTTCCGGGTCCTACCCGCAACAGCCCGTCGCCGTCTACCTCGACGACTCCCTCGCCTACGGCAGCACCTCCGGCGGCGCCCTGGGTGCCCCCGAGAACGGCATCGCCTCCCTCTGGGACGGCTACCAGGCCGGGTTCTCCGTCGTGACCAGCGAGGAGGTCGACACCGGGATCGTCAAGCTCGCCCAGTACCGGGCGGTGCTGCCGATCAACGGCGTCGACGCCAACCTGACGGCGTACAGGAACGGCGGAGGCCACCTGCTGACGGCTGCCTCGCAGCTGTCCACGTACGCGCCCGCCTACGCCACCCTGGCCGGCAGCGGCGTCCTGCAGATCGCCCCGGTCGTCGACGCCGCGAGGACCGGCGCGCAACTGACGCTCGCGGACATCACCTCCGGCGCCGCCTACGACGGCCCGGTCACCGTCAGTCCGGCCGGCCTCGGGCTGGCCGCCGGCACCTACCATCTCGTCGACGCGACCGGTCAGGCGATCCCGCAGGTAGCGGTCGCCGGGGGCCTGTGCGCCTCGGCGGGCGTCCCGGCGGCCTCGCTGGCCGAGTGGTCCGTCGTGGCCGGCGCCGCACCCGCGGGTACCCCCACGCCAGCGGGCTGCGGCACCGGCACGCCGCCGCCGTCGTGCGGCGCGCTGACCGCGAACCAGCAGCTGACCGCCGGTCAGTCGGTCACCGCCTGCAACGGCGGCTACAAGCTGACCCTGCAGGGCGACGGCAACCTGGTGCTGTCCAGGAGCGGCACCGCCCTGTGGTCCTCCGGCACCGCCCACTCCGGCGCGACCCGCGTCGTGATGCAGGGCGACGGCAACCTCGTGCTCTCCACGGGCACGGGCGCGGCCGTCTGGTCGACCAGGACCGCCACCCACAGCGGTGCCTACCTCGACGTCCAGAACGACGGCAACACCGTGCTCTACAGCGCGGCCGGGGCCTCGCTCTGGTCCACCGGCACCGCAGGAAGGTAGCGGGCGCCCCCTCCCGCTGCGCGGGTGGGAACGAGACCGCGCCGTCGGACCGTCGACGGTCCGACGGCGCGGCGCCTCGCGAGTCGTACGCCTCTGCCGGCCGATGCCGTGCCCGGCTCGACTCGACTCGACATGACGCGACGGGGCCCGCGCCCGGCCGTCAGGCCAGCAGCGCTCCCTCCCGGGCCGCCTCCACGATCCGGCCACGGTCCGAGGCCGGGAAGCGTGCGAGGATCTCGCGCAGCGCGTCGGCCGCCACATTGGCCCCGAACGCCTCGGTGCCGGGTTCCAGGCGGACCCCCTGCGCCAACGACCCGGCGACGACCGGGTCGAAGCCCAGCGCGTCGACGAAGGCGGCGACCGTCGCCACGTCGCCCGGATCCTCGCCCGCGACGGCGACGGCCTTGCGGCCTGGCGCGCCCACCGGGCGGGCGCCGTCCTCCAGGTCGTGGTAGCCCATGTGGTTGAAGGCCTTGACCACGCGCGCTCCCGCCAGGTGGGCCTGGACGGTCTCGCTCGACGAGGTCCGAGGGTCGGTCAGGTCCGGGCGGTCGCCGTCGATCTCCCACCAGTAGTTCATCGCGTCGATCACGAGCTTGCCCGCGAGCGCCCCGGCCGGCACCTCGCGGTACCGGCCGAGCGGCAGCGCCAGGACGACGAGGTCGGCGCCGGACACGGCCTCGGCGGCGGTGACCGCGCGGGCGCCCGGCGTGAGGACCTCCACGGTCAGGGCTATCTTCGCCGGGTCGCCCGACCCGGCGATGCGCACGTCGTAGCCGGCGGCCAGGGCCAGCCGCGCCAGCACGGTGCCGACCTTGCCCGCGCCCAGGATCCCGACCGTGCCCGTGGTGCGGGGCGCCGTCCGTCCGTTCCCGTTCCCCTTCATCGTCTCGTTCCCGTTCATCGTCCGGCCTCTGCGTCGGCGAGGAGGTCGCGGACCATCGGCAGCACCTTCGAGCCGTAGAGCTCGACGGAGCGGAGGCGGTTGCTGATCGACTGCGCACCGTGGGTGTAGATCATGTCGAACCGGCCCACACCCAGCGTCTCGATGGCCGCGGCCATCTTGCGGGCGACGGTCTCCGGGGAGCCGACGTAGAGCGAGCCGTGGTCGATCTCCGCCTCGTACTCCTCCTTCCGGACCGGCGCCCAGCCGCGCTGCTGTCCGATCCGGTCCCGGATGACCTTGTAGTGCGGCCAGTGGGCCTCGCGTGCGGCCTCGTCCGTGTCGGCGACGAAACCCGGGGAGTGCATGCCGACCGGGTACGCGGTGGTGCCCAACTGCTCGGCCGCACGCTGGTAGAGCTCGACGTAGGGAGCGAACCGCGCCGGCGAGCCGCCGATGATGGCGATCATGAGCGGCAGCCCGTACCTGGCCGTCCGCACGACCGACTGCGGTGTCCCGCCGACCCCGACCCAGGTCGTCAGGCGTCCCGACTCCGTCTTCGGGTAGACGTCGGCCTCGTGGAGGGCGGCGCGCGTGGTGCCCTCCCAGCTGACGGGCCCCTCGTCGAGCAGCTTCGCGAAGAGCTCGAGCTTCTCCTCGAAGAGCACGTCGTAGTCGCGCAGGTCGTAGCCGAACAGCGGGAACGACTCGGTGAACGACCCGCGGCCGAGAATGATCTCCGCGCGGCCGTCGGAGAGCGCGTCGAGCGTGGCGAAGCGCTGGAAGACGCGCACCGGGTCGTCGGAGCTCAGCACGGTGACGCCGGACGACAGCTTGATCCGCTCGGTGCGCGTCGCGATGCCCGCGAGCACCGTCTCCGGGCTGGAGATCGCGAACTCGTGGCGGTGGTGCTCACCCAGGGCGACGACATCCACACCGGTCGCCTCGGCCAGGACCGCTTCCTCGACGACCTGCCGGATCGCACGCGCGTCCGACACCAGCGCACCGGCGTCGTCCTCGGGTACGTCCCCGAACGTGTCGAGACCGAACACGACATCAGACATGGCGTTCTCCTCAGCCCTAAAGTTGACACTTCAACTAATATCACGGGCCGAGCATTCCCACCCCTGCACCCCCAGGTCCGGACCCCGTCCTGCCGTGGAGCTCACTCGCTGGTCGCTCCCCCGTCCTCCCCGTCGAGCGCAGCGGCGCGCAGCGGGAGGATGCGAACACCGGGCGGCGCGGAGCGGAGCAGGCCCCGCGACACCGTCGTCAGCCCGCAGCCCGCGGCCACCAGCCGCACCGCCGAGGAAGCGGGCTGGCCGCGGTGGCTGAACGTCCCCCCGAAGGTGGCCCAGGTCGCCGCCGTCCGCGCGGTCGCCGCCGTACGCCGGGACCGGGACCTCGCCGAGGGCACGCTGATCGCATCGGTCTGTCCCGGCATGGTCGACACCGCCACCTCACGGCCGTGGTTCAGCGACTACAGCCACGCCCAGTCGCCCGCCCGGGCCGCCGAGGCCGTGCTCGACCTCGTGACCACCGAGCAGGTCGACCCCTCGCTCTACGGCGAGCCGATCCGCTCCGGCGAGGCTGTCGGAGGAACTGCTCTCGGCGGTGGGAGGACCACACCCGCGGGCACCTCCGCGACCCGGACGGAAGGTCAGGGGTGGACCTGGGAGCCGACGCCGAGATCGAGGCGGATGGATTCGAGGAGCACGAAGGCCGTGCTCTCGGTGTAGACGTCCGCGGCGGCCAGCACGCCGGTGTACTTCCTGACGACCGGGCCGGCGGCGTACCTGGTCTGCGCCGCCTGGTATTCCTTGACCGCGGCCCACTCGTTGTCGCCGTACCTGGCGAAGAACGGGGCGGGGTCGACGTTGGCCAGCGCCGCCTTCACGCCGTCGATCAGGTCCGCGACGTACTGCTGGTAGACGGCCATGTCCTCGCGTGTGCCGAGCCGGCCCATGTGGCCGCCGATGTGGTGGGTCCACGGATAGGCCAACGCCTTGGCCGGGGCGGCGACGGAGCCGGGGACGTCCTCGTTGAGGTTGAAGCTGTCGAACGGCACCCAGCCGGGCAGGTTGATGTCGACCAGCATCAGCGTGCCGTGGTCGGGGAAGTGGATGTAGATGTTGTCGGGCGTGTGGTTGGTCCCCAGGTGGGCCAACTCGATGCGCTCCCCGCCGATGTGCAGCGTCCTGCGGTCCGTGAAGGTGGTGTCGGGCACGGGGCGCGCCGGATCGTTGTCACGCAGCAGCAGGGCACGGGTCTCGGCATGGCCGATGCGTTCGACGTCGCGGCCGAAGAGCGACGACCCGCCCAGGTGGTCGGCGTGGTGGTGGGAGTAGACGAGGTGGGTGACCTTGTTGGACACCCCGTTGGCGCCCGCGACCTCGTCGATGGCGCGCTGCAGGTTGTGCCCGATCGTGGGCGGCGCGTCGAAGAGCACCACGCCGTCCTTGGTGGTGAGGAAGGCGGCCTGGTAGGTGCCGTC
Source organism: Streptacidiphilus jiangxiensis (assembly GCF_900109465.1). Taxonomy (GTDB): domain Bacteria; phylum Actinomycetota; class Actinomycetes; order Streptomycetales; family Streptomycetaceae; genus Streptacidiphilus; species Streptacidiphilus jiangxiensis. Next base: position 221,390 of record NZ_FOAZ01000007.1, on the reverse strand, counting down.
GGTGACCCAGTACAGGTTCCGCTCCACCCGGCCGACGTGGTAGCCCTGGGCGTTGACCGCCGGCCCCAGCGCGGAGGGCGGTATCGGGGCGTAGTCGGGCAGGCCCGTGGTGTCGGCGGCGGCGGGCCCCGCGAGGACGCCGCCGAGCGCGGCGGCGACCGCGGGGACGGCGGCGGCCTTGGCGGAGCGGGCCAGGAACGTGCGGCGGTCGGTCGGGCGTCCGAGCGAGTCGGTCACAGACATGGCGTCAACTTCCTTTGTTCGCGGCTTGGTCGGGCAGCTCGGCGGGACGCGCACGGACGCGGTTGAGGGAGACGAGGTCGAGCCCCAGCATCTCCAGCTGCGACAGCACCCCGTACAGCCCCGAGCGGTCCAGTTGCCCGACGAGGACGGTGTGCGCGGCCTCGTACTGCGCTGTCAGCGAGGGGAACGCGGACAGGGCGATGGCGCCCAGGTGGCCCTGGACGCGGATCGTGTACAGCGCCGGCTCTGCGTTCATGTCGCCGATACTCGGCTCACCCCTGGTGAACCGGCCTCACCGGGACCGGGTGAACCGACGTCGCACGAAGCGCCCTACGGCGAACCGACCACCCGCGAACCGGCAGTTCAGCGTCGGGGCAGGGCGCGGTCCGCCAGCAGGCGCAGGGCGCGGGCCCGTTGGACCGCCGAGGTCCGGTCGGTGGCCTGGAGCTTGGCGTAGATGTTCCGCACGTGGGTGTTGACCGTGTTCACCGAGACCGACAACTCGCCTGCGATCTCGGGCCGGGAGAGGTTGGTGGGCAGGTAGCGCAGCACGCGCAGTTCGGTGGGGCTGAGCTGCCCGCCGCCCGCGGACGGCGGCACGCTCACCGCCGGTGCGACTCCGTGCAGGACGTCCAGGACGTCGGCGCGCAGCGCGGCGTGCGCGGACCGGCCGCGCGGCGCGGCCTCGACCAGCTTCCCGGCGTCGGCCATCACGAAGGGCAGCACCAGCCGCTGCGGCTCCGCCAGGGCGAGGGCCCGCTCGACGGCCTGCTCGGCCTGTTGGTGCTCCGCGAGGTCCCGGTGGGCGAGTGCGGCCAGGAGCTGGGCCTCGACCAGGGTCGCGACGTGGACGCTGGGAGCGCTTCCGTCCATGACGCCGGCCACCTGCGCCAGCGCGGCCGCCGGGTCGCCCTCCGCCAGACTGAGGACCGCCCTGGCGTTGCGGATCTCGCCGCACCCGGTCGGCGCCGCCTGGAATGCGGCGAGCGTTTCGCGCGCCGGGGCGAGGGAGCCGAGGCGGGCGCGCGTGGCGGCGAGCCAGCCGGTCACGTAGCCGCTCAGGGCGTGCGGGTGCGACAGCTGCGACTGCAGGGCGTGTGCCTCGGCGAACTCCCGTTCCGCCTCGGGCCTGCGACCGCGGCCCGCGTGGAGCATGCCTTTGACGAGGTGCAGCAGCGTCCCGATGCCCGGTCCGCTGTCGGACTGCAGGGCCAGGTCGGCACGGAGCAGCAACTCCTCGGCGGTGTCGAACTCGCCGGACCAGACCATGGAGCAGGCCAGGGTGACCAGGGCCGGGGCGAGGACGGGGGCGGTGCCCCAGCCGTGCTCCTCGGCCAAGGCGACAGCCCGTTCGCAGCGTGTGCGGGCGACCTGGAAGTCGGGCAGCTTCGAGGCGAATCCGAGCTGTGCCAGGCAGGCCACCTCCAGGTACGGGCGGCCGGTCCGGCGGGCCAGGTCCGCACCCTCCTGCAGGTGCCGCACGCCGTCGGCGTGACGGTCGGTCCAGGCCTCGACGGTGCCCAGGTTCATCAGCGCCATGACGCGCAGGTCGCTGCCGAGGGCGAGGTCCTCGTCCGTCTCGGCTGCGGGCCGGGCATCGAGGAACTCCGCGTGCCGCCGCACGTCCGCGAGGTCGCCGCGCCGCCGGGCCAGCGAGAGCTGGAGCGCGGCGACGGCGGTGCGCAGCCTGCGCCGGCTCGGCTCGGGCGCTGACGACGCGCAGGCCTCGGTGACGGCGAGGTGTGCGGCGGCCCCGTCGAGGCGGCCGTGGACCAGGTCGACCATGGCGCGCACGACGCTCAGCTCCGGGAAGCCCGGCGCGGCGCGTTCGGGGAAGGCGTCCAGCAGCGTCTGCATGATCTCCTCCTGGCCGTCCAGCATCAGGCCGAGTGAGTGGTCCGCCAGGAGCGTCGCGGCGTCGTGCCAGTCGCCTGCGGACTGCAGATGCCGCACGGCCGGGACGGTCTGCCCCTGTTCCGCGAGCCACGCGGAAGCCGAGCGGTGCAGGTGCGGGACCTCGTCGGGCCGGGTTCGGCGCAGCTCCAGGCGGAGCAGGTCGGCGAGGAGGTGGTGGTAGCGGAACCAGGTCCGCTGCGGGTCCAGGGAGATGACAAAGGCGTTGGCGTCCTCGAGCGCGAGCAGGATGCGCTCGGCGCCGGGGCGTGCGGTGAGCAGGCCGGCGAGCTCGCCGTTGACGCGCTCCAGCACCGAGGTGCGCAGCAGCAGGTCCTGGACCTCCTGCGGCTGCCGGTCGAGCATCTCGGCCACCAGGTACTCCGCGACGGTGCGGTTGCTGCCGCTGAAGTCCGCGACGAAGCGCTCCGGGTCGGGGTGGCCGGTCAGGGAGAGCACCGCCAGTCGCAGCCCCGCCGCCCAGCCCTCGCAGCGCTCGTGCAGCCGTGCCACGGACGCCGGCGTCAAGGTGATGCCCGAGGCGGTGAGCAGTGCCCGGGTTTCCTCCTCGGCGAAGCGCAGCTCGGCCGCACGCAGCTCGGTCAGCTCGCCCGCGAGGCGGAGTCGGTGCAGCCGAAGCGGCAGGTCCCGGCGGGTCGCCAGAACGGCATGCACGTGCGCCGGGAGGCTGGTGAGCAGACGGGTCAGGGCGGCATAGGCCTCCGGGGAGGTGAGCTCGTGCACGTCGTCGATCACCAGGCTGACCCGGCCGGGCAGGACGGCCAGCTCCGCGAGGATCCGGTCGACCGCCGGATCCGCATCGAAGTCGGGTGAAGCGGTGGGGAGTTCGCCGGCGAGGGGTTCACCGTTCAGGCGGCACACGGCCGCCAGCAGCGCGGTCCAGAAGCTCTGGGCGTCCTGCTGGTCGCGCTGCACCTGGACGGAGGCGACGAGGTGCGCGTCGGCGCGCCGGTCGGCCCAGGCGCGCAGCAGGGAGGTCTTGCCGCTCCCGGCGGGCGCGGTGACGACCGTGACGGCTCCGGCGGCGGCCCGGTCCAGCGCGGCCACCAGCCCCTCCCTGTCGACCAGTCGCAACCGGCCGGGCCTCCCGTCCGGGCTTCGGCGGGGCGCGTCCTCGGGCTTGCCTGTGATCGCCGACACCGTCCACTCGATACCAGCCGCGTCCGCGCGGCGTCAACGACGGCGGTCTCACCTGCTTCCGGTGATGGGCGCTCACCTTTCTGTTCGCGAGGCTGACCCTGGCACCTACGTCCGGGACGAGCGGAGTTGACGATGAGTGAGCGAGTGGCGGGACGACTGGCCGGGAAGGTCTGCGTCATCACCGGCACCGGGGGGAGCATGGGCCGCGCCGCCGCCCTGAGGTTCGCCGAGGAGGGCGCCCTGGTCGTCGGCTGCGACGTCGCGGTCGCGCCCGCCGAGGAGACGGTGGAGCTGGTCCGGGCCGCGGGCGGCGCCATGGTGTCGCTGCAGCCGTGCACGCTGTCCGATCCCGAGGAGTGTGTGCGGCTCGTCGACTTCGCGGTGAAGGAGTGCGGCCGCATCGACGTGCTGTTCAACCTGGCCGCCCGCAACCGCTTCGCCTGGCTCGAGGAGGTCACCGACGAGGACTGGGACGGCGCCCGCCGCGACGAGGTGGACCTGGTCTTCTACCTCACCCGCGCCGCCTGGCCGCACCTGCGGGCGAGCCGCGGCGCGGTGGTGAACATGGCCTCCCTGAACGGCTCGATCGGGTTCAAGGAGTTGCCGTCGCTCTCCCACACGACCAACAAGGCGGCGGTCATCGGCATGACCCGCCAACTCGCCCTGGAGGGCGGCGAGCACGGGATCCGCGTGAACTCGCTCTCGCCCGGCCTGATCGAGACCGGCGCCACCCGGGCCCAGCTGGCGGAGGGCGACTTCGCTGTCCGGATGGCCGCCCGCACCCTGCTGGGCCGCCCCGGCCGCCCCGAGGAGGTGGCCGAGGTCGCCCTCTTCCTCGCCGGCGACGAGAGCTCCTACGTGACCGGCGTCGACCTGGTCGTCGACGGCGGCATGAAGGTGTGGTGAGCGCTGCGCGGATCCTCCTTCCGCGTCCGCCACCGCGGCGGTGGCGCGGGTTACGCGCGATTCCCCTGCGGCCATCCCTGCGCGTCGAACACGGCGACGGGATCGAGATAGTCCCGCCAGTGCACGACCTTGCGGTCCTTGACGGTCACGACGGAGACGAACCGGTTGTCGTAGGGCCGCCCCGTCCGTACGGAGGTGCCGTGGACCTCGTACTCGAGGACGACGACCGAGGTCACGGGATCGCGGTGGACGCGGAGGTTGTCCGCGCTGTGCAGGGTCACGTAGTCGCCGTAGTCGCGGTACAGGTCCTCGATCGCCTGCCGTCCCTGGACGCGGCGCGGGTACCCGGGCACGGTGATCACGAACTCGATGACCACGTCGTCGGCGAGGAGGTCGTAGTAGTCCTCCCCGTCGACCAGGCCGTCCAGCCCTTCCCTGATGATGCGGAAGAACGGGCTGTCGGCCCCGACCAGGGGCGTGTCGTCGCTGACGGTCTTGCTCATGTCGCCTCCGTGGTCCAGGCGTGGGCGTGGCGCTCGGCGAAGTCCCGGAAGGTCGTGGCGGGGCGGCCGGTGACCTTCTCGACGTCGCCGGTGGGCAGGGAGCCGTTGCCGGAGACGATGGCGCCCGTGAGCCAGCGCAGCACCACCGCGTAGTCGGCGGGCAGTCCCGCAGCGAGCGCACCGTTGATCCAGGCCTCCTGGTCGACGTCGTGGTAGGCGACCGGCCGGCCGCTCACGCGCGCGAGGGTGTCCGCGACGTCCTGGAAGGTGAGGGCCTGGGGGCCGGTCAGCGCGTAGGCGGCGCCGGCGTGGGCCGCGGGGTCGAGCAGTGTCTCGGCCGCGACCGCGGCGATGTCGGCGGCGTCGACGAACGCCTCCGTGCCGCCTGCGCTCGGGGCGACGATCGCTCCGTCCACGAGCGGGAGGTGCTCGTCGGCGAAGTTCTGCATCACCCACGCCGGACGCAGGATCGAGTGCGTGATGCCGTGGCGGGCGACGAGGTCGGCTTCCACGGCCGCGAAGTCGGCCTCCGTGGGCGCCTGGTCGGCGTAGTGGACGCTCAGCAGCGTGACGTGTCGCACGCCGGCCGCTTCGGCGCGGTCCAGAAAGGCGGCGACCTGAGCGGCGTAGCGCAGGCGAAGGGTGGGTGTCACTAGGTAGAGGCGGTCCGCACCCCGCAGGGCCTCGGCATGGGTGGCCGGGTCGTCCCAGTCGAACCGCACGTCCGCACCGCTGCGCGCCGCAGTGCGGGGGCTGAATCCGCGCTGGGCGAGCCGGTCGGCGAGCAGCGAACCGGACCGACCGGTCCCGCCCAGGATGAGGGCAGTAGGTGTTTCGATACTCATGACTCCATGATTGGGGCGGATATCAAGACAATCCATGCGCAAAACGCTCGCATTCATACGTGAAGCTCTCACTGGTTGACCCTGATGTCGGTGCTGCCCAAGCTGGTCCCATGGACCTGCTCTCCGACCATCTGGTGCGGGCACGCGCAACCGGCGCGGTGTTCGCGCGGACCGTCGCCGAACCACCGTGGGGTCTGCGGCTGGGCGGCTCGATACAGCTGTCGGTCCACACCGTCGTACGCGGCCGGGGCTACCTCTGGTTGGACTCCCCCGGCAGCACCGTCGAGCTCATCCCGGGCTCGGTCACCCTGGTACGCGGCGGAGTGACCCACTCCATCGGACACGAGCCGGGCGCCGCATGCCTGGAGCCCGAGGAGTTCCGGGCTCGGCACGCCCACGCCGGCCCCGCCGACAACCCGCGGGCCACCGTCTTCCTGTGCGGCGCCTACCGGTTCTCCGGCGACGTCGGCGCCGGGCTGCTGGACGCGCTGCCCCAGGTCATGACCTTCGCCGCAGCCGACGACGACCCGCTACGGGAGGTGATCACGATGCTGTCGCGCGAGCTCGTCCGTACCGAGCCCGCGCAGCAGCTGGTGCTCGACCGCCTCCTGGACCTGCTTCTCGTGCTGGCCATCCGCAGCGAGTTCCGCCGCAGCGCGACCGCGCCGCGCTGGTTCCGGGCGGCGGCGGATCCTCGGCTGGGCGCCGGACTGCAAGCCATGCACGAGGACCCGGCCCACTCATGGACGGTGACGGAACTCGCCGAACTGAGCGGCCTCTCGCGGGCCGCCTTCGCCAGGGTGTTCCGGGAGGCTCTGGGCCAGGCTCCCATGCAGTACCTCACCAACTTTCGCATGGCCCTCGCCCGTGACCACCTGCGCGCCGACGGCCTCACCCTCCCCCAGATCGCCGACGCCGTGGGCTACGGCTCGGCGTTCGCCTTCGCCGCTGCCTTCCGCCGACACCACGGCGAACCGCCCGGGGCTTGGCGGCACAGGGAAAGAGCGGCCGCCGACACCCACCTGTTGACCCCGCACTGAGCCGGCGTCGGCGTCACGGCGCCCCCTGTGTTCCAAGCCCGGTGCTCGGGGGTGCCGGTTGGTCGAGGTCGGTGGCGAAGGCGTCCAGCAGGCCCAGGACCTCGGAGGCGAAGTCGCGCATGGCGTCCGGGTCGATCAGATCGGCGGCGTAGAGGAACGACAGCCGGGTGGCGCCGTTCGCCGCGCTCGCCAGCAGCAGGATGTCGCGGAAGAGCGAGAACTCGCTCTGGCGCGGCAGCAGGCTGACGGCGGCCTGCCCCATGCGCTCGGGCACGTCCAGCGGCGGCAGGTAGTTCATCGAGATCCGGATCGGGATCTCCTCCTGCCCCTGTCCTGCCAGATGGAAGTACTGACTCATCGACAGCCGCTGCTCCTCGCCCGCGTCGAGCACGGCGTCGCGGACCCGGCGCAGGCACGCGCCCAGGGTCGGTGCGCCGGTGAAGTCGCAGGTGATCAGCTGGGGCTGGGAGATGAACCCGACGACGCGAGCCAGGTCGGGCCGGTCCCGCCCGGACCAGGTGGCCGGCACGGTGACGCACGGCTGGCCGCCGTGGCGGCCGAGGGCCAGCAGGTAGGCCGCGAGGACGAGCATCTGCGGGGTCGTCGCCGTCGCGCGTGCCGTCACCTCCAGTGCGGCGGTGAGCTCCGGTCCGACGAGGGCCTCGGCGAAGCCCGAGCGGACGGCCGTGCGTCCGGCCGGGTCGACGGTCCTGACGAAGCCCGGTCGCGCGGGCCTGGCCGCGGCGAGCCGGGCCTCCCAGTCGCGCTGCTGCGCTTGGAGCACCGGCCCGGTGAGTGTCGCACGCTCCTGGACCGCGTAGTCGACAAGGCGCAGCGGCGGTGGTTCGAGTCCGTCGGGCCGCCCGTCCAGGGCGGCTTCGTAGGCTCGGACCAGGTCGACGAGCAGCACGCCCTGGGACCAGCCGTCGGCGACGAGATGGCTGATCGCGGTGCACAGGATGTGCCGCCCGCCGTCGCGCAGCAGGTGGAAGCGGAACAGGGGCTCGTGGGGCCGGAAGGGGCGTTCGACGGCGCGGACGGCGGCCCGCAGCTCGCCGTCCGCGGGCAGGGTGGCGAAGGTCAGCGGCGAGCGGGAGGGCACCTCTCGGATGAACTGGCGCGTCCCGTCGGCGGTGAAGCCGGTCCTCAGCCCGTCGTGCAGGCTGACGGTTCGGTGCACGGCGACGGCGAGCGCGTCCGGGTCGACGGGCCCGTCCAGCACCAGGTGCTGACCCAGCACGTGTGCGGCGCGCTGGGCGTCGTCACCGCGCTCGGCGAGCAGCATGCGTTCCTGGTTGATGGTCAGCGGGTAGTCGTCCGCTTCGGTGCGGACCAGCTCGGGGCCGGCCGTGGTCGCCCGTCCGGCCTGGCGCCGCTCCGCCAGCACGGCGGTGAGCCGGGTGGGCGTGGGGTGTTCGAACAGGAGCCGGAGCGGGATCTCCATGGTGAGCGCGGTGCGCAGGTCGTGGAGCATCTGTGCGGCCATGAGCGAGGTGCCGCCGAGCTCGAAGAAGCTGTCGTCCGGGCCGACCCGCGCCACCCTCAGCACGTCCGCGAAGGCCCCGGCGACCGTTTCGGCGACGTTCGGCTCGGCGGCCTGCGCGACGGCCGCGCCGCGCCGGTCGAACCAGCAGGGCTCGTGCTCCCAGGGGCCCGAGGGCAGCGAGACCACCGGCAGCGTGGCGTCGTGAAGGTCACCGAGACCCACCCGGTGACCCACGGTCCACAGGCCGCCCAGTGCTTCCAGGACGCTGTCCCGGTCCTGGCGGGTGCGGATCAGGGTCGCCAGGGCGCACCCGGGGACCTCGGCCGCCGCCAGCGTGTCCTGGATCGGCGCGACCAGGGTCGGGTGGGGGCTCAGTTCGAGGAAGACGGCGTGTCCGTCGGCGAGCAGACGCTCCACGGCCTGCTGGAAGAGCACCGGCCGGCGCAGGTTGCGTCCCCAGTAGCCGGCGTCGAGGCGCCGGCCGTCGGTGGCCTCGCCGGTGACGGTCGAGTACAGCGGCACCGCGGTCGGGCGTGGCGCCAGGCCGCCCAGGTCCTGGGTCAGCAGCTCGGCGAGCGGGTCCACCAGCGGGGAGTGGGCGGCGGTGTCGACCTTGGCCAGGCGGCAGAAGACCTCGCGGGCTTCGAGGTCGGCGGCGAACTCCTTGACGGCAAGCGGGTCGCCGGAGACCACGCAGAGCGCGGGGCCGTTGACGGCCGCGAGGTGGAGGCGGCCCTCGAAGCGCTCCAGTTCCGTGGTGGTGCGGTCGGCGGGGAGGCCGACGACGGCGGTGGCGCCCCGGCCGCCGACGGTGGCCAGCAGCGCGGCGCGCGAGCAGGTGATCCGCACGGCGTCGGACAGGGTCAGCGCGCCGGCGGCCAGGGCCGCGGCGACCTCGCCCATGCTGTGACCGACGACGGCGTCCGGGGCGACGCCTCGCTGCGCCCACATCCGGGTCAGGCCCACCTGGACGGTGAACAGCATGACCTGGGCGACCTCGTCGGCAGCCAGGCGGGAGTCCGGCTCGTCGGCGAGCAGCTCCGCCCGGGGGCTCCAGCCCAGGCGGGCCTGGACCAGCGGGTCGACCGCGTCGACGGCGGAGGTGAAGGCGGGCTCGGTCTCGTACAGGCTCCGTGCCATCCCGGCGTACTGCGCGCCCTGTCCGGGGAAGACGAGGACCAGCTTGGGCCGTGGGCCCGCGCCGGCGCTGCCGCGTGTCGCGTGTCGCAGCCGGTCCGCGAGTTCGCCCTTCGACCTGGCCGCCACGGCGAGCCTGTGTTCGTGCGCGGTGCGCCGCAGCGCGGCCGTGGCGCAGAGCCGGTCGAGGGGGGTGTCGGTTCGGCGCAGGAAGTCCGCGACGCGCTCAGCAAGCCGGTCGAGCGCGGCCGGCGTGCGCGCCGACAGGACGAACAACTGCTCGCTCTCCTGCGTCTGCACGCCCTCCGATCCGGTGGCCGCAGCCCTCGTCCGCGGCGGCGCGGCGGGAGCGGCCGGTGCGGCGGGGTCCGGCGGTGCGGCGGGAGCGGCCTCCAGGACGAGATGGGCGTTGGTCCCGCCGATGCCGAAGCTGCTCACGCCGGCGAGCGCGGGCCGCCCGTCGACCGAGGGCCAGGGCTGATGCCCGGTCGGCACCGTCAACCGCAGGGCCGCGAAGTCGATGTGCGGGTTGGGGGTCTCGAAGTGCAGGCTGGGCGGCAGAGCCCGATGGTGCAGGCTCAGCGCGACCTTGGCCAGGCCCGCCACACCGGCGGCGGCCTCCAGGTGACCGATGTTGGTCTTCGCGGAACCGATCAGGCAGACCTGATCCGGTGGCAGGTCCGCGCCCACCACGCGGCCGACGGCACCGGCTTCGATCGGGTCGCCCAGCGCCGTGCCGGTGCCGTGCGCCTCGACGTAGCGGACCGTGCCCGGCCGCGAGCCCGCGTCGCGGTGGGCGGCCTGGATCACCCGGACCTGACCCTCGGTGCTCGGTGCGCGCAGTCCGTTCGACCGGCCGTCCTGGTTGACCGCGCTGCCGCGGATCACCCCGTACACCCGGTCACCGTCGGCCAGTGCCCGGCTGAGTGGCTTGAGCAGGACCAGCCCGCCGCCTTCCCCTCGGGCGTAGCCGTTGGCTCGCGCGTCGAAGGTGTAGCTGTGCCCGTCCGGGGACAGCGCGCCGGCCTGGCACAGCCCGATCGTGGACTCAGGCGAGAGCATGAGGTTGACCCCGCCGGCGAGGGCGAGCCGGCACTCGCCGCGGCGCAGACTGACGCATGCCTGGTGGACCGCGACCAGCGACGAGGAACACGCGGTGTCCACGGCCAGGCTCGGGCCACGCAGGTCGAAGGTGTAGGAGACGCGGTTGGCCGCCATCGTGAACAGGTTCCCGGTCCCCGCGTACGGGCCGGACTCGACACCCGCGGCGCGCATCTCCTGGACGTAGTCGCTGGTGGTGATGCCGACGAAGACGCCGGTGTCGGTGCCCGCCAGCGAGGACGGCAGGACCCCGGCATCCTCGAACGCCTCCCAGGCCAGTTCGAGCATCAGGCGTTGCTGCGGGTCGAGCATCCGCGCCTCCACGGCGGACATGCCGAAGAACACGGGGTCGAACCCGGCCACGTCCGCCAGGAACCCGCCCTGGCCGGTGTACATCCTGCCGGGGACCGGACCCGCCCCTTCGGCGAGATGAGCAGGGACGTCCCAGCGGTCCGCCGGGATGTCGACGATCGCTTCGGAGCCGGTGCGCAGCAGGTTCCAGAAGCCGTCCGGACCCTCGGCGCCGGGGAAGCGGCAGCCGATGCCGACGATCGCGACCGCCTCGTCGGCATCCGACCGCTGCGCACCGCCCGGTCCTGCCGCCTCCTCGTCCCGCCGGGCTGGTTCGGCCAGGTGGCGGGCCAGGGCGGCGATCGTCGGCCGGTCGTAGAGGGCCGTGGGTGAGACCGGGCGGCCCAGCCAGTCGGCAAGCTCTCCGCTGAGCGCGACCACGTCGACGGAGGCCAGGCCCAGAGCGTCGAACGGTGCGTCCACCGCGACCTGGCGCACGTCCGTACCGGTGCGCAGCGCGACGTGCGCGAGGAGCCAGGACTCGAGTTGCGCGACGGTGCGTGGAGCGGTGGATGCCGCGTTCCACTGATGGCGCACCGTCAGGGAGTCGTCGAGGAAGAGCGCGCGGCACGCGCCGCGGCGTATCTTGCCACTGGTCGTCTTCGGGAGCGTGCGCGGAGCGATGAGGACCACCGCGGCGGCCTCCAGGCCGTGGTCGGCCGACACTGCGGCACGGATCGCGGCGACGGCGTCCGAGAGATCCGCGGAGGAGGGATTCGTGGCGGCGGGATCCGGGCCCTCGCCCTCCGACGCGTCGTCGCGCACCTCGGCCACGATCACCAGCCGCTCGTCGTCCGGCGTGGCGAAGGCGGCGACGCAGCCCGCGCGCACAGCGGGTGCGGCGCGTTCGGCGCTGGCCTCCACGTCCTGCGGGTAGTGGTTGCGCCCGGCCACGATGATGAGGTCCTTGATCCGGCCGGTGACGTAGAGCTCACCGTCCCGCAGGGCCCCGAGGTCGCCTGTGCGCAGGAAGAGGGTCTCCGCTCCCTCCAGCCGGGCCTGGAACGTCTCCCGCGTCTCCTGCGGCCGGTCCCAGTAGCCGGCGGCGTTGCTGGCGCTGTGCACCCAGATCTCACCGGTCTCCCCCTCGCCGACCTCCCTCCCGGTCGTCGGGGACACCACGGCGACCCGCACGCCCGGGATGGGGCGGCCGCAGGAGACGCCGTGTTCCGTGGCCCGCGGTTCCTGCCCGAAGGGCACACCGGACACCACGAGCGTGCTCTCCGCCAGTCCGTAGCCGGGCGTGAACGCCTCCCGGCGGAACCCCGCGGATGCGAAGCGCTCGGCGAAGCGGTCGAGGGTGGCGATGCGCACCGGCTCGGCACCGTTCGCGGCAACCGACCACCGGGACAGGTCCAGACGGGCGAGGTCCTGCTCCGTGGCGGTGCGGGAGCAGAGCTCGTAGGCGAAGTCCGGTGCGCAGCTGAGGGTGCCCCCGAAGGCCGAGATCGCCTCCAGCCAGCGCAGCGGCCGTTGGACGAAGGCCTCCGGGGGGAGGATCGTCGCCCCGGCTCCGATGAACAGCGGGTGCAGCAGCCCGCCGATCAGGCCCATGTCGTGGAACGCCGGCAGCCAGGACACCATGTGCGCCCCGCTCCCCTGGTGCCAGACCTGCTCCTGGCCGGCCAGGTTGTGCATCAGGTTGGCGTGGGTGACCATCACCCCGCGCGGGGATCCGGTCGAACCCGAGGTGTACTGGATGAACGCGACATCGTCCGCCGACGGGGTGAAGAACGGCGCCGCCGGACCGGCCGCTTCACCGGTCACCGGGCCGGTCGCCTGGCCGGTCGCCCGGTCGGTCGGGAGCCATCGCAGACCTGACAGCCCGGGCACGGATGCGAGCCGGGTGCTGCGGGCCACCTGCTGCGTGGTCAGGACGATGGATGCCGCGCAGTCCGCCGCCGAACCGGCCGTGCGGGACATCGCCCGCTCACTCCGATCCCCGTCCGGGCCGGCGGTGGGCACAGCGATCACGCCTGCACGCAGGCAGCCCAGGAACGCGACGACGAAGTCCAGGCCGCCGGGGTAGTACAGCAGCGCCCGCTCGCCCGGCGCCGCGTGCCGGGCCACGAGCGCGGCGACCTCTTCGACCCGCCTGCGCAGTTCGAGGTACGTCACGGTGACGGCGGCGGCGCCGACATCACCGTTGGGCAGGTACCGGTAGGCCAGTGCGTCGCCCCGCTCGTCGGCGTACCGGGCGAGGCGGTCGAGGAGGGTGTCTGTCACGTTTCGTCAATCTCCGGCATGGACTAGACAGTTGGATCAGATCGGCCGTGCACGCGAGCTCGCAGTCTCACGCATCGGTGCCGGGCCGATCAAGACGTCGATCACGAGGACGCAGGGGCTGCTCACAGGTCCCGCAGGTTGTCGGGCAGCAGCCCGAAGGCCTGGTAGGCCCTCACCCAGTCGACCGACTCCCAGTGCTCGACGATCAGCCCGTCCTCGATGCGGAAGAAGTCGAGGGTGGTGAAGTCCGCGGCCCTGCCGCTGCCGGCGACGGTGCCGTCCCACACGCTGCGGGAGGCGAGCCGGTTGTTCTCGGCGATCATGTGCGTCTGCTCCGCGCGGCCGTCGGGAAGCGCGCCGCGGCTGATCGCCAGAGCGCTCGCGAAGGCGTCACGGCCGTCCGGGGTCCAGCCGGAGTTCTGCAGGTACTGCTCGGCGACGACCTCGACGTCCTCGGGGTTCCCGGTGGTGATCACGCCGTCGTAGAGACGACGCACCACCGCCCGGGACTCCTCGCGCGCCACCGGCCGTCGGACCGCCCGGCCGAAAGCGGTCCCCGGCTTCTCCGCGAACAGCCCGCCGGGTGATGCCTCGACGCCGAGGATCTTCTGGAAGTCGTTGGCCGCCTTGGGGATGGCATCGATCGCCACCAGGATGCGGTAGGTGTCCAGGACCTGCCAGTGCTCGACGACCTTGTCGTCGCGCAGGCGGAAGACGTGCGACGCCGAGGTCTGCACCTGCCTTCCGGTCGGCGCGTTCCCGGCGTAGTCGCCCTTGTGGGTGCCGGTGATGACGGTGCGCAAGGCGACGAGGTCTCCCTCGACCAGGACGCCGATGTTCTCGTGCACCTCGTGGCGCAGGTCCGGGAACGACCGCCGAAGCCCCGCGTAGTGGTTCTTGATGCCGGTCCGACTGCGGGTGCCGTGCACGTCGTAGGAGAGCACCGAGCGCGCCAGGACGGCGTCGATGCCCGCCGGGTCGTCGGAGTTGACCGCGTCGAACAGGCTCCGCACCAGCTCGTCCGAGCGCTGCGCGGTGGGGCTGGAGTGGAAACCGTCGAGGCTGGTCCCGCTGGAGGCCATGCTCATGAGCCGAGTCCTTACTTGAAGGTTCAACTTTCTGTCGGCACAAGTCAACGCGTGCGCCCGTGCGGGCGTCCAATACTTCGCAACCGCAGCGGTGATAGCTTCCCGCTATGGATCTCGATCCGCGTCAGCTCCGGTACTTCCTGGCGGTGGCCGAGGAACTGCACTTCGGCCGTGCCGCCGCGCGCCTGTACATCGCGCAGCCCTCCCTGAGCAACCAGATCCGCGCGCTCGAGAACGCACTCGGGGTCGAGTTGTTCGAACGGTCCCGACGCAAGGTCGAACTCACCGCGGCAGGGCGCGCGCTGCTGGAGGAGGCGCCCCTCGCGCTCGCCGCGCTCGAACGCGCGGCCGAGCGGACGCGGCAGGCGGGTGCAGGCCTCGCCGGAACAGTCCGACTCGGCTACGCGCCCATGGCCGGCTACGAGACACTGGGCGCCGTTCTGGCCGCCATTGAGCAGGACAGCCCGGAGCTGACCGTCCTGGCCACCGAGCACTTCAGCTCCGAGATCTCCGCGCGTGTGCTCGCTGGCGACCTCGACGCCGGCATTGCCCTCTTCCCCGAGCCGATGCCGGGGATCCGCAGCAGCCTGCTCCGGTCCGAGCCACTGGCCCTGCTGTGCGGCAAGGACCACCGCCTCGCAGACTCCGACCCGGTGGAGATCGCCGACCTCCGGGAGGAGTCGCTGTTGCTCTTCCCGCGCGAGCTCGCGCCCGGCTACTACGACCGGGTCGTCTCCGCCTGCGAGCGGTCGGGTTTCCACCCGCACATCCGGACGTTCACCGACCCTCCCCCGCAGGCGATGGTCGCCCGGCTGCAGGCAGGCCGCGAGATCGGCCTGCCGCCCGCCTCCTTCGCCTTCCACACGGCCGCCGGTGACCGCCGCTACGCCGCATCCCGTGTCGTGGAACCGGAGATCCGGGTCGATTGGTCGATCGTCTGGTCCGCGCGGACGCGGTCCTCGGCGGTCGCCCGTCTCCTCGAGGCCTCCCGGCGCTGCGCGAACGAGCAGGGCTGGCTGCTGCCCCCGCACGACGAGGCCGCCACCGACGCCTCGAACCCTTCCGCCCAGGTGATCACCGGATCGACCGGGCGGGCCGAGGGCTAGGAGATCACTCGGACGGGGCTGCCGGCACGGAAGGCGGCGATGTCCTCCACCGCGTCCCGGTAGAAGAGTTCGTACAACTCACGGGTCACGTAACCGATGTGGCCGGTGAGCAGGGCGTTGGGGAGCGAGCGCAGCGGATGGTCGGCCGGGAGCGGCTCGGTGTCGTAGACGTCGAGGGCGGCCCCGCGGATCCGGCCTTCGTGCAGCGCGCGCACGAGCGCGGCCTCGTCCACGATCGGGCCCCGTGAGGTGTTGACCAGGAGGGCCGAGCTCTTCATCGCGCCGAGTTCCGCCTCGCCGACCAGCCCGCGGGTGCGGGCACCGAGCACGAGGTGGATGGTCAGCACGTCGCTGTCGGCGAACAACTGCTCCTTCGTCACCGCCCGGACGCCGTGCTCCGCCGCCTTGGCCGGGGTGAGGTTCTGGCTCCAGGCGACAACCGTCATCCCGAAGGCCTGCCCGACCCGGGCGACCGCGGATCCGATCCGGCCGAGGCCCAGGATGCCGAGGGTCCTGCCGTGCAGGCCGGTGCCGATCGACACCTGCCAGCCACCGGAACCCATCGAGACGGCCTCGCGAGGCAGGTCCCGGGCCGCCGCGAGGATCAGGGCCCAGGTGAGCTCCACCGTGGGCTGGGGGAAGTAGCCCGTCCCGCACACCGTGATGCCCAACTCCCTCGCCGCCGCCACGTCGATGGCCGCGTTGACGGGTCCGGTGCTCACCAGCAACCGGAGGTCCGGGAGCTGCTCCAGCACCTCCCGGGGAAACGGCGTGCGCTCCCGCATCGCGACGACCACGTCGAAGCCGGCCAGGGCGCTCACGACCTCGCCCCGGCCCGCGAACGGCTCGTGGAAGACCACGGTGTCGGCGTCCAGGGACGCCCAGTCGGCCAGGCCCGAGGCCACCTGCTGGTAGTCGTCGAGAACGGCGATCCTCATCCGGGCAGCCACGCTGGCACTCCTTCGGCCGACGGCCACAGCTCGGGCGTGCCGCGCCCGCGCTGACCGGCGCGGAGCACCGGGTTTTCCGGGAATGCCGCGTGGAGCACGGAGTCGTCTCACCCGTTCCTGTGATGCCGGGCCCTTCGGCCGGAGCGATCCGATCGGAGGGCGCCTGAACTTCGCGGACCACGCAGGCCACCGGGAGCCATCATGACGGCACCGACCCTGTCGGAGCCGTCGGACGCGCTGGTCCGGGCTGCGCGAACCCGGGGCCGACCCGGTCATGGCCTCCGCGGGCGGCTCGTTCCAGGCGCAGGCGCCCAGCGCGAATGGCCCGGCCACCGGCGCCCGGTCGTGCGGCACGTACGGGGCGGCCGACCGCTCAGCTGCGGCGTGCGACAGTCCTGCGAGTGCGGCGCGCGGCTCTCTTCGCGGTCCGCCGCGCGTGCCGATGGGGATTCCGCACGAGCCACAGGTTGTAACCGACTGCAGCCCCGACGAGAGCCACGGCGAGGCAGGCCCAGACAAGCCACGCCCAGCCGGCCAACAGTCCGAGGGCAACGGCGACGGCGGCGCTGCATGCGGCGTCCTGCCGGGATTCCAGCAGCACTTTCTTGATCTTCGTTCGGGGCACAGGCGCAGCGTATCGCTACCGAGCAGCTTGATCATCATCTGAGTCCTCGGCAACCGAACCGTGACCACCAAGGATCCGGTGAAGGATGACATGCTGGCCCCGCACGCCCCCCGCACGCCCCGACACGCTCGCTCAGGTCCGGCCCGCACCGACATCTCGTGTGGTCGGCGCAGTCAGTGAATGCCACGATGGTTGCGGGGGCCGCCTGACCGGACCGCCACCCCGAGGAGCGCCAGCCGTGTCGATCGACAGCGTGAGCACACCGGGCCGGGTTGCGGAGGACACCGAGGGGATCACCCTCGACGAGCTCGCGCTCGCCGCCCGCAACCACGCGATGCCGCTGGAGGTCCTGCGCCACGACGTCACGCCTGTCGGCCTGCACTACCTCCTCACCCACTACGACATCCCCGCCACGCGGGCCGATACCTGGCAGCTGTCGGTGAGTGGCTCCGTGGCACGGCCACTGGCCCTGGACCTTGCCTGGCTACGGCACCGCCGACCGACGACCGTGCGGGTCACCATGGAATGCGCCGGGAACGGCCGGGCCAGGCTCTCACCGCGCCCGATCAGCCAGCCCTGGCTGGTGGAGGCGGTCGGCACCGCAGACTGGACCGGCGTGCCGCTCCGTGACGTCCTCGACGAGGCCGGGGTTGACCCGTCGGCCGTCGACGTCGTCTTCACAGGCGCGGACCACGGGGTCGAGCGGGGTGTCGAGCAGGACTATCAGCGCGCGCTCGCCCTCGACGACGCGTTGAGGCCGGAGGTCATCCTGGCCTACGAGATGAACGGCAGCGCCCTCCCGCCACAGCACGGATTCCCCGTGCGGCTCGTGGTGCCGGGTTGGTACGGCATGGCGCAGGTGAAGTGGCTCCGGTCCATCCACGTGGTGGACGCGCCGTTCGACGGATTCCAGCACCACGCGTACCGGCTGCGCGAGAACACCGACGACCCGGGCAGGCCGGTCACCCGCATCCAGCCCCGGGCCCTTCTCATGCCGCCGGGGTTCCCGGACTTCATGACGCGGGCACGGATCGTGGACGCCGGGGCCGTCACGCTGACGGGCCGGGCCTGGTCCGGCCACGCACCCATCCAACGGGTCGAGGTCAGCCTCGATGGCGGCGAGCACTGGCACACGGCGCGGCTCGAGTCGGACACCGGCCACCGGTGGGCATGGCGACGTTTCGACTTCACCTGGCAGGCGACGCCCGGGCACTACCGGCTCACGGCCCGCGCCCAGGACGCCGAGGGTCGACAGCAGCCGGTGGACCAGTCCTGGAACCGGGGCGGATTCGCCAACAACGCCATCCAGCTGATCCAGACGCTGTGCCGGTAGTCCCGCGTCGGCGCCTCAGCCACGCCCCTGATGACGCTGCCCCAATCTGGCTCCGACCGGAAGTCCGTGATGCCTCCGGCGCACGAGCCGACGCCGTTCGGTCACCTCAGCGCGGGTGATTCCACACCGTCTCGACGCGGTGCGTCGGCCCCTGGATCGCCGTCCAGCACAGCTTGCAGAAGATCAGGTCGTTGTCCTCGACAAGCGCGAGATCCACTGGCTGACCAGGCACAGCCCTGGCTACGGCGAAGTCGATGGGTGCTTCCAGATAGCAGCGCGGGTTGCCCGCAGTCAGCCAGAACGGGTCTGAGCCCAGGCCCTGTGGCCGTGGACGGAAGCTGTTGCCTGCCGCGACGAGGACGTCGACCATCTCGTACATGTGCTTCTGCGAGTGCGCCATGACAGGAGTCTGCACCAGCCCCGCCGCCATCGATCACGGGTGCGTGAGAATCTCGGCGAGGAGTGGTCGGCAAGGTCGAGGCGCCAGTTGTTGCTGCGCATCAGAGTGCCGCTGCCTGCGGGGTATTCGAAGTCGCAGGCGTCGACGAAGGTGAACCCGAGGCGGTTGCAGAGGGCGTTCGAGGGGGCGTTCTCGACCGAGGGAAGGGCGTGCAAGGCTCCGGGGGCGCCGGGCCAGCGTGCGGCGTCACGATGCAGCGCAGCCTTCCAGGCCTCGGCATCATCGGCGATCACATATCCGCTCGATACGGGATGCGCGGCGGGTGCGGTGATGCCGCCAGGCCTGTGGTGGCGGCCCCGGCACTGTCCTCACCTCCGGGCCATCCCGCTGCCTTACCAGGCCACCGGCAACTCGTGCAGGCCGTAGAGATCCCCCTCGTACTTGTAGCGGATCTGGTCGGCGGGGACGGCGAGGCGGAGTGCGGGCAGGCGGCGCAGGAGTGCGGGCAGGGCGATCTGCAGTTCCGCCCGGGCGAGTTCGGCGCCGAGGCAATGGTGGACGCCGTACGAGAAGGCCAGGTTCTGTCCCGGAGGGCGGGTGATGTCCAGGCGGTCGGCGTCGGGGAACAGTTCTTCGTCCCGGTCCGCGACCGGCAGCATGCAGATCACGCCCTGCCCCGCGGCGAGGAGCGTGCCGCCGACGAGGGTGTCCGCCACCGCCACCCGGAGGGATCCCACCTGGGAAACACCGACGTAGCGCAGGAGTTCCTCCACCGCGCCCTTGGCCAGGGCTGGATCGGCCTTCAGCAGGGCCAGCTGTCGCGGGTGCTGCAGCAGCGCCAGGACGCCGAGCCCGATCGCCCCGGCGGTGGTCTCGTATCCCGCGAGCATCAGCAGCATGCTCATGGCGGTGGCTTCAACGGTGGTCAGTTCGCCGCGGGTGACCCGGGCGGCCAGCCTGCCGAGCAGACTGTCGTCACTCTCGTGCATCCCCTGCCCGATGATTCCGGCCATGTAGTGGGACAGGGCCATCATGGCCGCGCCGCTCTGTTCGGGCCCGGAGAGATTGCTGCACATGATGTCGGTCTGCCGCTGGAAGAAGGCACGGTCGCCGTAGGGGACACCGAGCAGTTCACAGATCACCCGGGACGGCACCACCAGCGCGAACGAGGCGATCAGGTCCGCGGGCGCACCCTGGGCGACCATCTCGTCCAGGGCCTCTGCCACGATCCGCTCGATGCGCGGCCGCATCGCCTTGACCCGCCGGGCGGTGAAATCACCGGCCACCATCCCCCGCAGCCGCGCATGCCCGGGATCATCCATGAAAAGGAAACTCATGGCGCCCGACGTGAGGAACTCCCGAAGGTCGGCCGAGACGAACGGGAAGCCGGGCCTACCGGGATCCGAGCTGAAACTCTCATTGTCCTGCAGGACGGTGCGGATCTCCGCGAGCCCGGTCACCAACCAGGCCTGCGAACCGTCCCACCGCGTGACCGGGCTGACCGGACCCGCCCTGGCAGCCTCCCGGTAAACCGGCGAAGGATCGAAAGGACAACCCCGCGCCGTCGCGGGATACCCGACCGGCTCCGGCTCCACCACACCAGCCATCCGTCTGTTCCCTCCCCCCGGGAGGCGAGCCGACCCCACGAGCGCCCGCCGGGCACCCGCGCGATAAAGCCGCCTCCACCATCAGCGAACCGCCGGTCAGCGACAACTGTCAAGACTCCGCATGTTCGAGCACCCTGAGCGTCAAGAGTCCGGAAAACGCAGCCCGCCTGAGCCGCCACTCAAGCCTGTGGCCGGTCGGGCATTTTCACTCCGCCACCGGGTAGCGAACTGATGAAGTAGCTGCCCCGCAGGCCGATGATCCAGCCGAAGGCGCTGGGAGAAACGGGCACGTCCAAGCGCCACCCATGGGCGAAGCGCACGCGCAGACTGCCCGAATCGGCTGCGTGGACCTCGGCGACCACCTGATCGAGCAACTGCGGGAGTCGGTCAAGGTTGACCCGACCGGAGGCGTGAACAAGCAGGGTTTCGCTCTCCGTCGTCAGTTCGGCAGGACTGTGAACCTCGATCCTGTTCGAACCGGTGTGCAGTCGCAGGGCACTGCCGATGATCACCTCGCCGATGCCAATCCCACGCATCGAGCGGACGTCCCAGCCGTCCTCCACGCGGTTGATCCCCTTCTCCATGCCGTAAGACTACGGACTCCGGTCGCCGCGACCGCGACCGCGCACGATCGTGTTACGAGCTCTTGACCTGGGGGACGGCACAGGCAGTGAGCCCTCTCCCCCTCTCATGGTGCGGCGGGCGGCCCTCATACCGTGGCTGCCTCCGGTGCCTGGTGACGGTCTGTCACCGCACTGACATCGCGCCATCCGGCTGGTTTCGCGGGGGCGGCGGCGCGCGCCAGCACGTCCGCGGCTGCGGGCGTGCTTAGCGTGGCGTTCGACCACCCCGACAACGGGGACCGCAGGACGTCACGGAGGAAGCTCGTGAAACGACGTGGACTGCTTGCCTGTCTGAGCCCACTGGTCACCCTGACGGCCGTCGGCGCCCTCGCCGCACCCGCCCAGGCCGCCCACGGACCGTTCGTCGGTCCACTCCACACCGTGCGCACGATTGCCTCGACCGTGCCGGGCAACGGCGACGTCAACCCCTACGGCACCGCACTGATCGATCACACCGAAGGTGACCTGCGCCGCGGCGACGTCCTGGTCAGCAACTTCAACAACAAGGTCCCGCCCTCCGGCCAGCAGGGCACCGGCACGACCCTGGTCCAGGTCAATCCCGACGGCGAGGCCGACCTGTTCTCGCAGATCGACCCGCACAACCTGCCCGGCGCATGCCCCGGCGGCGTCGGACTCACCACCGCACTGTCCGTCCTTCCCGGTGGCTGGGTCGTCGTCGGCAGTCTGCCCACCACCGACGGAACCGCTGCGACCGCGAAGGCCGGCTGTCTGATCGTCCTGGACAAGCACGGCTCCGTCCGCGAGACCATCGCAGGCCACGGCATCAACGGCCCCTGGGACATGACCGCCGTACCTCACGGGGCCACCACCGACCTGTTCGTCACCAACGTCCTCAACGGGACCGTCCGCGCAGGCGGGAAGGTCGTCCGCAAGGGCACCGTCCTGCGGCTGACCCTGTGCACCCAGGACACCCACCAGCCCCCGACCCTGCTGTCCACCACCGAGATCGGCTCCGGCTTCGCCGAGCGCACCGACCCGAACGCACTCGTCATCGGCCCCACCGGCGTGGGCCTCGGTCGCGACGACACCCTCTACGTCGCCGACACCCTCGGCAACCGGATCACCGCCATCCCGCACGCCTCCACCCGCCGCCACAGCGCCGGCACCGGTCGCGTCGTCACCATCGGCGGGGCACTCAACGGCCCGCTCGGCCTGGCGATCGCGCCGGGCGACGAGATCCTCACCGTCAACAGCGCTGACGGAAACCTCGTCGACACCTCCGCGCGCGGGCGTCAGCTCGCGGTCCGCACCCTCGACTCCAGCGGCAGCCCGGCCGGCGCGGGCGCCCTTTTCGGGCTGGCCGTCGACGGCGACCAGCACAAGGTCTACTTCGTCGACGACGCCACCAACCAACTCGACGTGCTCGAACGCCCCTGATCTCCTGTCGGCGCCCGGGCAGCGCTGTCAGGGCACCCCGATACATTCGCTCCCATGACGCCGCTGCCCGTTCGACCGATCGCCACGACCAAGCCGCTGACACGGGAAACCGAACCGTCCCGCCCCGAAGCTTCGGCAGTACCTTCGGGGCGCAACCCGGTGTCCTGGGTGACGGAGGGGACGCTGTTCGCGGTGGACTTCTCGGCTGTCGATGACGAGCCTGTCTCACCCCGTGGCGTGTTCCGACTGGGCGACCGTTCCCATGACCCGTACGGCGCGGCTCTCGCGCCCGACGCCAGTTGTGTCGTCGTCGCCACCCAGCGGGAGGCCCTGCGGGTGGACGCCGACGGCGCGGTGGCCTGGCGGATCCCCTTCCCTGCGCCGGCTCACTCCTCCATCGGGCTCGCGAACTGCGCCTTCTCCCGCGACGGCGCGCAGGTATGGATCTTCCGTCCGGACGCCATGCTCGGCCGAGGTGACGGCGGAGACCGCTGGCTGGTCGTGGACGCCGCCGACGGACGGGTGCTTGCCGAGCACGCCCTGCCCACGGTCGGCCAGGGCGCGCTCCAGGTGGCTCACCCCGACGGCCATCACATGCTCCTCGACGTCGGCGAGGGCCAGGACGGCGTCTACCTCTTCTTCGGCCGCCTTCAGGGCGAGGCGATCAGTGTGCACGCCTATCCGTGGGACGACCGTTGCCTCATCGATCTCTCCCCCGACGGTCTCGAGTTCATGACCGTCGGACACGGAGAGGAGGACGCCGTCTTCCACAGCTTCCCGGACGGCACCGAGCTGTGCAGCTTCGCCGTCGACCGCTTCCTCGCCCAGGCGGGAGCCGCGGGGGACGCGAACGCCGGTGACCAGGACGGCGAAGACTCCCATGTCGCGTGGAGCGGGGGCTACCTCAATGCCACCACTGCGGTGATCACCATCGCCGGAGAGACCGAGGACGACGAGTGGAGCATCCCGTACGTCGTCGACCTCCCCAGCGGAGCGGTCCTGGGCCGTCTTCCCTCCGAGCCTCAGCTGCGCGGCGACGGCACCTGGACCACCGTCGACGAGAGCGGTCGGCTGACGCTCTGGGAGCTCGGCTGATCGCCTCCTGACGCGTGCCGATGCCGTCCGCAGCCGGATCGCGCCGGCAAGGCGCTCCGCCTTGATCCCGAGTGATCTGGTTCGCGTCTACAACGAAGCCGACTCCGGCACGTTGAGTCCCTGCATCAGCTCCTTCGTCTGGTTCCGGGACTCTGCAGTCAGCATCCCTTCGCCCGCCATGCATCCTCCAAAGATCATCGTCGCGAACTCCGGGGAGCATGGCATACGTCGGTGCGCCGAGGAAGTCTCTCTCGTGGCCGCGACCATGCGCATCAATGGAGCCGGTCCGGCGATGGGAGATGGGAGATCTGGTCATCGCCCCAGGCGTAGACCTCCAGGTTGGACAGGTAGCCGTCGTAGGCGAAGACCAACACCCCACCAACGGGCTCTCCATCGGCGTCGACCACCGTTGCTTCGGCAACAGGATTGCCGCTCGGGGCCGCGGCCGGCACCAGTGACCTGTCCAGGCCGAAGTCGATGCTCGCGCAGGAACACGTGCAGCGGCCGGTGACGCGCAGGTGGGGAATCTGCGCGAGCAGGGCCCGATGGACCGGTTCGTCGCTGTTGAGCAGAGCCTCGAGGATCTGGACCGCTTCTGCAGGTATTCGATCACCCGTCGTGCTGGTTTCCATGCCCTGACCAGACCATCCGACCAGGCAGGAGGTCAAACCGAAAACCGACCACCTGCGATGACGCTCATGGACTGTCTTCCAGCCTCCGAACCGGTCCGGCAGATCCCGCCATGGAACTCCTGTGCGGATCCGGACGTCCCTCATCCGCGCCGAGGCCGGACCGTGACAGACTCCCGGTTGTGGATCACGAACTCGCAGCGGAGATGCTCGGCACCGGCCTGACGTTCCCACCGAATCTCGGGGCGGTGGTGCGGCGAACCGTCGCCAACGGCGAACTGCCCGCACTGGTCGTGATCCACGACCCGGACGGGGACTGGCTGGTCGGTGACGGGATCAACGACCCCAACATCCCGGACGCGTGCGGAATCTACTGCCTTGCCCACGTCGCCGAGATGGACCCCGCCATCACGGAGACGGCAGGACTGCGGTCCGGCTTCGCCGCCTACCGGGACGATGCCGGGCAGCCGTGGAAGGTGGAACCCTTCGCGTTCGAGGACGAATAGCCGTCACCACCGGTTCTTCACCGTGGACGACACGGATCCGGGGCTCAGACTGGCGAGCTCGCATGCTCACGCGTCACGTACTCGCGGTCGAAACCACCTTGTCCCCGGCCGGACGGTAGCAGTGCTCGTCAGCCCGGCCGGGTCACGCGTTGTTCGCCAGCCAGCTCAGCGGGGGCACGTTGCTGCTCCCCATTGGGGCGATCGTGGCGGGAGTCTGCGTGCTGGGCGCCTTCGAACGGGGCGTGGTCGGAACTCGGCGGCTCATCCGTCATCAAAAGCAGGCCTGACCTGCTGCGCCAGGTGGGCCTGCACGACCGGCCGCGTGCAAGCCCGAGCGACCTTCACCCGCCGGCCTGGCGGCAGGATGCTTCAGGACTTCGCCGGGACGGTGTTCCAGGCGATGTCGGGGATGTAGCTGACGCCTGCGGAGAAGCCGCTGATCTTGTGGGAGTTGAAGGCGTAGATGCCTTCCATGCGCAGCACGGAGACGAACCATGCCTGGTCGACGACGTAGCGCATCACGTTCTGGTCCAGAGCCGGGGCCTGCGCGGCGGGGGCGGCGGCCGCGGCAGCGAGCATGCTGGTGAGCTGGGGATCCTGGGAGGCGAAGGGGTTGAAGGCGGTGGGGTGCGGGAGCATCCAGTCCAGGGAGAGCAGGTAGGTGCTCGCACCGCCGTAGCCGAAGCCGAGGACGGGGAAGCGCTTGGACGTGGCGTTGCCCAGCCACTGGCCGATGCTGCTGTCGGTGGTGATGTTCACCGTGACACCGATCTTCCTCCACTCGGCGACGACGGCCTGCGTGACCAGGTCGATGCCGAGGAAGCCCTGGGTCTCCATCGTGAGTGCGAAGCCGTCGGGGTATCCCGCCGCGGCCAGCAGTTGCTTGGCCCGGGCGGGGTCGTAGGGGTAGTGGTTGTCGGCGTCGGAGGCGTAGCCGTCCAGGCCCGGCAGGCTGATCTCGTCGGTCGGTTGCCCGTACTGCTGGACGACGGCCTTCGTGATCGCGGCGCGGTCGACGGCGTAGTTGAGGGCCTGCCGGACGCGGACGTCCTTGAGCGGCGGCGCGAGCACGCCGGCGCGGTCGACGAGGTTGACGCCGACGAAGGCGGCCGGGGACATCGTCACGGCGAGTCCGCTGCCCTTGGCGGTGGCGACCTGCCCGGAGTTGATGCCGAGGACGTCGGCCTGACCGGTCTCGACGGCTTGGAGGGCGGAGGTCGGATTGGCGATCACCTTGATCACGACCCGCTTCCAGTGGATCTTGCTCTTGTCCCAGTAGTTCGGGTTCGGAGTGTAGGTGTAGTGATCGCCCGAGACCGTGTGGGCGACGTCGAGGACGTACGGGCCGGCGCCGTAGGAGGCGGTGCCCAGGTCCTCCTGGTGGGCGAGGCCGCTGGGGCTGATCACGGAGCCGACCAGCAGGACCTGACTCAGCAGCTGGGGCAGGTCCGGGTGCGGCGAGGAGCAGTGGATGCGGACGGTGAGCGGACCGGTCGCCGTGACGGAGTCGATCGCGGAGTCCCAGGACTGGTTGAGCCCATGGGTGCGGGCGTAGTTCAGCGAGGCGGCCACGGCCTGGGCGGTGACGGGCGTGCCGTCGGCGAAGCGGACACCGGCGCGCAGCGTGAGGGAGAACTCCCGGTTCCCGGAGCCGGTGTAGCCCCAGGCGGTGGCGAGGTCGGGGGTTACGGTTCCGCCCGGTCCCATGCGCAGCAGGGAGTCGTAGGTGAGGTTGACGAACCAGTTGTCCGATCCGACGTTGGCCTTGGCGGGGTCGAGGCTGGCCGGGGCGGCGGCCGAGACCAGGGTGAGCGTGTCGCCGTTCGTGCCGCCGCCTCCCGTCGACGAGCCGTTGCAGGCGGTCAGCGGCGCGGCGAGCAGCGCGCAGGCGGTCAGGACGGTGGCGGTTCTGCGTCTGGGCATGGCGGATGACCCTTCGGGGCGGTGGTGTGGTGAGGTGTGGTCAGGCGAGCGGGAGTGGTCGGTACCGGGCGGATCAGGGCTGCGCGAGGAGCTCCGATGCGCGGTGGCACGCGGCGCTGCGGGTGACGGGACCGGACCGGTCGGGAGCGCCCACGGGCAACAGCAGCGGCCGGTCGTGGCGGCAGATGTCGAGGGCATGGACGCAGCGGGCAGCGAAGGCACAGCCCCTGTCGGTGACCGCGGCGGTCCCAGCCGAGGGGGGCCCGGCCGAGAGGGGCCCGGCCGAGAGGGGCCCGCCGCGCCTCGCGGCTCGGCGCGACCGCTGCGTGCCGGGATCGGGCTCGGGCACGGCGGCGATGAGCATGCGCGTGTAGGGATGCACGGGACGGGCGTAGAGCGCCTCCGCCGGCCCGGTCTCCATCACCTGGCCCCGGTACAGCACGAGGATCCGGTGCGAGAGGTGACGCACCACCGGGAGGTCGTGGGCGACGAAGAGATAGCTCAGTTGCAGGGCCTCCTGGAGTTCGGCCAGCAGGTTCATCACCTGTGCCTGGACCGACAGGTCGAGGGCGCTGACCGGCTCGTCACAGATGACCAGGCGTGGGCCGGGCATCAGGGCGCGGGCGATGGCGATGCGTTGCCGCTGGCCGCCGGAGAACTGGGCGGGGTAGCGGTCCGCGGTGTCGGGCGGGAGTCCGACGCGGCCGAGCATCTCCGCCACCCTGTCGGCACTCTGGCGGCCGGTCAGGCGCCCTTGCACCAGCAGCGGTTCGGCCAGGGTGCTGCCGATCGTGCGCGCGGGGTTGAGTGAGGAGTACGGATCCTGGAACACCACCTGGAGGCGGGCGCTGAGTTCGCGGCGCACCTTGGCGGTCGCCCGGGTGATGTCCGCGTCCTCGAACCGGATCGTGCCGGAGCGGACGGGAGTCAACCCGAGGACGGCCCGGCCGATCGTCGACTTCCCCGAGCCGGACTCGCCCACCAGGCCGAGGGTTTCGCCGGGTGCGACGGACAGGCTCACTCCGTCGACGGCGCGCAGCGGGGGCGTGCGGCGTCCCTGGCGGAACTCGACGGTCAGCTCCCGGATGTCGAGGAGCGCCGCAGGTCGGTCCTCGGTCGGGCGCGTACCGACACAGGACGCGGCGGGCTCGGGCGAGGCGGCGCTCATCGGCTGGTTCCTTCCTGGACGAGGCGGTCCACGTGGACGCACCGCGTCGTGCGGTCTGGCTCCGGCTCGGTCAGTGGGACCGGCGCCGCGCAGGCGTCGGTCGCCAGGGCACAGCGGGCGGCGAAGCGGCAGCCGTCGGGCCAGGCGCCGGGCGGTGGGACCGTGCCAGGGATCGTCGGCAGCGGCTCCCCCGGGACCGCGGCGTGTGGGTTCGCGGCGAGCAGGCCGGCGGTGTAGGGATGCAGGGGACGACTGAACAGGGCCGCCACGTCGGCCTGTTCGACGACCTGACCGGCGTACATGACCACGGCCCGGTCGCACAGGTCCGCGACCACGCCCCAGTCGTGCGTGATCAGCAGGACCGCCATGCCGGTCTCCGTCTGCAGGGAGCGCAGCAGACCGAGGATCTCGGCCTGGACGGTGACGTCCAGCGCGGTGGTGGGCTCGTCGGCGATGAGCAGTCGCGGTTCGCCGGCCAGGGCCAGGGCGATGGCGGCGCGCTGCGCCATGCCGCCGGACAGCTGGTGCGGGTGACGAGCAGCCACGGCGGCGGGATCGGGGAGGTTGACCCTGGCGAGCAGGTCGACGGCCCGGACGCGGGCGGCCTTGCGGCCGCAGCCGCTGTGCCGGGCGACGGCTTCGGCGAGTTGGCGGCCGACGGTGAAGGTCGGGTCCAGGGCGACCATGGGCTCCTGCGAGACGTAGGCGATCCCCGAGCCGCGCACGCGTGCCAACGTCGTGGGCGAGGCCGTCAGGTCGCTTCCCTGGAAGAGCACATGCCCGGCGCTGATCCGTCCGCGGCCCGGCACCAGCCCGAGGATGCCCAGCGAGGTGACGGACTTGCCGCAGCCCGACTCCCCGACCACGCCGAGCGTCTCGCCGAGCCGGATGTCGAAGCTGACGTCCTGGACGACCGGGGTGCCGCCGATCTCGACGGTCAGGCCGATGACCGAGAGCAGAGCCTGCGGGTCCGGCTCACGCGTGGTCACGCCCGCTGCCGTCGGCATCGGGCGTCGCGGCCGGCGGGCGGGGGCCGGGACCGGGGGCGCCCATGCCTCGACGGCGGCGTCGCGCACCGCGTCGCCGAGAACGCCGAGGGCGACGACGGTGACCACGAGCGGCAGTCCGGCGGGAAGGAGCATCCACGGGTCTCGGTCGATCACCTGGGAGGCGTCCGCCACCAGGCCGCCCCAGGACGGGGCGGGCGCCGGCGCACCGAGGCCGAGGAAGCCAAGCCCGGCCTGAATGGTCACCACGATGGCCGCGAACAGGGCCGCCTGCACGATGACGGTGCTGGTCAGCCGCGGCAGGATGTGGCGGCGCAGGATCTGCGGGCGGGTCAGGCCCGCCACCCGGGCTGCGGCGACGTAGAGCTCCTCGCGCACGCGCAGCGTCTGTGCGCGCAGGATGCGGATGAGTCCAGGGCTTCCGATCACTCCGAACGTCACCATGGCGGCGTGGAGGTTGCCGGGGAAGACGGCCAGCACGACCAGGATGATCACGATGCCGGGCAGCGCGAAGACCAGATCGGCCGTGCGGGTGATCAGCCAGTCGAGCCGGCCGCCGAGGTAACCGGAGGCGAGCCCGGCGGTGACCCCGATCGCCAGGAACACCACGACGGCCTCGGCCACGGCAAGGAGCGTCGAGCGACCGCCGAAGAGCAGCCTGCTGAGCAGGTCCCGCCCCAACGTGTCGGTGCCGAGCAGATGGGCCCCGGTCGGGCCGGTCAGCACGCTGTTCAGGTCCTGGTCGAGCGGGCCGTGGGCGGTGACGAGCGGCGCCGCGACGGTGGCCAGGGTGAGCAGCAGCAGCCAGCCGAGGGAGAGGACGGCCCCGCGGCGTCGCAGCAGCCCGCGAACGAGGCTGCCGCGGGCCGGCACGGCAGCACGGGTGGCGACGGATGCGTCGGTCATGCGGCACGCACCCGGGGGTCGAGTCGGCCGCAGGCGAGGTCGACGGCCAGGTTGACCAGGACCACAAAGACGGTGACGTAGAGGACGGCTCCCTGGATGACGGGAATGTCGTGTTCGACCGTGGCCTGCTGGATCAGGCCGCCCAACCCCGGCATCGCGAAGACCGTCTCCACGAACACCGTTCCGGCGAGCAGGCTGACCAGCACCACGCCGAGCACCGTCACCAGGGGCAGTGCGGAGTTGCGCAGCACATGCCGGTACGTGATCGACCGGGCGGAGAACCCGTTGGCGGTCATCACGCGGACGAAGTCCTTGCCCAGGGTGTCGAGCACGGCGTCGCGGGTCTGCTTGGCGATGACGGCGACGCCACCCAGCGACAGGGCGGCGACGGGCAGGACCAGGGAGCGCAGCCACTGGCCGGGGTCGTCGGTCAGCGGGACGTAGCCCGTGACGGGGAACCAGCGAAGCCGGACGGCGAAGAGCACGATGAGCACGAGCGCGAACCAGAACGCGGGAACGCCCAGGCCGAGCAGCGCGAGGGCGTCCACGGTCCGCACGAGCCGGCCCCCTCGGCGTGCGCTGAGCAGCCCGAGGCCGATGCCGAGGAGACCGGACACGAGTGTCCCGGCGAGGATCAGCGACAGGGTCACGGGCAGTCGGCTGTCCAGCATGGAGGTGACGGGCTCCCCGCTGAACAGGCTCGATCCCAGATCGCCCTGGACGGCGCCGGCCAGCCAGTGTCCGTACTGGAGCGGCAGCGGACGGTCGAGCCCGAGTTGGGCGCGGACGGCCGCGTACTGCGCGGCCGTGGCGTGTTGGCCGACCAGGGTTCGGGCGGGGTCTCCGGGAACGAGCGAGACCAGCACGAAGGTCAGGGCCGACACGAGGAACAGCAGGGGGACGGACGACAGCAGTCGCCGCCCCACCAGCCGGAGAATGGCCATGCTCACCTCTTCGACGGGGACGTACGTGGAACGGGTGGTCCATGGAGCTGAGGGCGGGTCCTGCGGACGGATCGGTCCGGGACCGGTTGCGGCTGCGGAGGGGCCTGTGGGCCTCGACTCGGCCGCGCACGAGGTAACACGTGCAACCAGATGACGGCGGCGAGCATATAGCGCCTCTCTGGCGACCGCCAGACTTGCTGCACAAATCCGAACGAGAGGTGAATGCCGCCTTCTCGAAGGCTGATTACACGTGTAACAATCGACCTGGGCAGCCCCACCCTCCGCCTCGACGCCGTCCGCCGCGCCCCCTCACGCTTCCGCCCGGCCACTGCGCACTGCCACGACCCATCGACATCACGGCTTTGTGAGAGCTCATGACACACACCAACTCCCCGGCCCCGACACGGCCCGCCGCCGACACCACGACCTCCGGGTCCGGTCGGCTCGCCCCCGCCCGGGTCCGACTCCTGACCGGCCTTGCGTTCGCCGTCGGCGCGGGACTGATCGCGCTCGCCGTCTCGCTCGACACCGCCCACCCGGTCTTCCAGGGGTGGGACAACCGCTGGCTGGCGTGGATGGGCGGTCCGCACACCGGATTCCCGCACGCCGTGGCGATGGCGCTGAACTGGTTCGGCGCCCCGACCGGCGTCGTCGTGCCCCTCGCGCTGGCCCTGCTGCTGGCAGCGCTGCGGCGCTGGTGGTCGTTGCTCTTCTTCGCCACCGCCTACCTGGGCGGGAGCGTGGTCGTGGTGCAGGTACTGAAGAACACCGTGGACCGGCAGCGCCCCGCGCATCCGCTGGTGACGGTGGACCACGGGTCCTTCCCGTCGGGCCACGCGTTCGGTGCGGCGCTGTTGGTCGTGCTCGTCGGGGCCCTGTTCGTTCCGGTGGCCCGCCGCGGCTGGTGGTGGCTGTTCAGCGGCCTGTTCGTGCTGACGATGATGTGGAGCCGGACGTGGCTGCACGCCCACTGGCTCAGCGACACCGTCGCCGGAGCGCTCGCCGGAGCGGCCACCGCGCTGCTCCTGTGGCGCGCCTTCACCCCGTTGCTGTCCCGCGAGGCGGACCGCCGACAGCTCCGGCGCCGCTGACACAGCCGGGGACATCCCGGAACGGGCCGGGCCCGGTGAGCCCAGGATTCCCGGGGTCACCGGGCCGGCACGACGCCTGGCGCGCGGCGGCGCTCAGGGCCCGAGCAGGCGCAGCGTGCGGTCCGGGTCCTTGGCCACCGCGGTGACCCGGTCGAAGAGCATCACGTGCCGGCCCTCGGGCTCATAGGCGGGCCACAGACCCGGATCACCGGTGCGGGCGAAGCCGGCCCAGCAGCGGGACATCACGTCGGCCAGCTCCTGGGGCGGTCTCGGCCCAGTGAACCGGTCCACCCCCGCGACGTCCAGGTTGTCGAAGACGAAGGGGAGTTCGAGGGAGTGACAGGCGCCCAGCCTGCCGCCGTGCGCCGACGAGGACCAGTCGAAGCGGTAGCGCCAGACCGCTCCGCCACCGGCGGCCTGCGCCTCGGCGAGCCGCCTCGTCGGCCCACCGAACAGGCGCTCACCGATGAGCGCCCCGAGCAGGCCGGCCGGAGAGGCGTCAGCCTGCACGGAGCGGTACGCGTCCAACGCCCTGCCCGGGTCGGCGTGGTGGGCGGCGAACACCGCGACGAGGGCGTCCTCGGGGAGGTCCCCGACCGAGCCAGGACCGAGGACGGTGAACATCCGGCCCTCGTCCCGGTTGCTGCCGAGCAGCAGCGGCACGCCCCGGGCCGCCCCGGCGCCGATGGCGTCCACGGGAGTACGGGGCAGGACCGTCCCGTCGACGAGCGGCAGGAAGGCGAGCCCGACGCCGTCTCCTCTGGCCTGCCAGGCGCGGGTGACCGTCTCCTGCGCCCGCAGCAGGTCCGCCGTCGGGCGGGTGAGCAGGTCAGCGGCGGCGCGCGGAGCGATGCCGAGCTCGTCGAGGAACGCGCGGGTGACCTCGCCGGCCCGATCGACGGTCGCGGCGCCCTCGCCGCTCCCGCTCTGCACGATCGCCTTGTGGAACAGTCCGGCCGATCCCGGTGAGGCGAGGTGGGCCACCACGCTGAAGGCCCCGGCGGACTGGCCGAAGAGGGTGACGTTGCGGGGATCGCCGCCGAAGGTCGCGATGTTGTCGCGGACCCAGGCCAGTGCCGCCCGCTGGTCGAGCAGCCCGGTGTTCCCGGAGGAGGCGTACCGGTGGCCCAGGACCTCGGCCAGGTGCAGGAAGCCGAACGCGCCCAGACGGTAGTTGACGGTGACCAGGACCACGTCGTGCTGCTGGACGAGCCGCCCGCCGTCGAAGACCGGGTCGCTGCCCGCGCCGGTGAGGAAGCCGCCGCCGTGGATCCAGACCAGCACCGGCCGCCGCCCCGAACCGCTCTGCGGCGTCCACACGTTGACCGTCAGACACGACGTCTCGTCGTGGGCGGAGGGCGGGAGCCCGAACATCTGCTCAAGGACCGGGTCCGGGTTCTGCGGCGCGGCGGGGCCGTAGGCGCGCGCGTCCCTGACACCGGACCACGTTGCCGCGCGCGCGGGGGGCCGGAAGCGGTGGCTGCCCGTGGGCGCGGCGGCGTAGGGGATGCCGCGGAAGACCTCGACACGGCCGTCGTGCTCACCGCGGATGCGGCCGGAGGAGATGGTCACGACGACCGGTGCACGGTGGGTGACGGATTCCGGCAGGGGCCCGTTCCCGGGCCTGGGCTGTGGCACGAGCATGCACTCGCCTCGCTCTCTCGCGCCGGATCGTGGTCCGGCCATGGGGTTTCGGATCGGCTCTGAGCTGGACACGGGCAGCGACCGGCGGTGGCCGGCAGCGGTGCCCGACTCCCGTGGCAGCAGGCGGGCCGCCGCCACGGGGTCGGGCACCGGCGCTCAACGGACGCTGCGGACCTTCGGCTCCGGTGCAGAGGCCCGTCGCCGGGGTGCGGCGAACAGGCCGGGGAAAGGGGTGGGGAGGGGCGGGTGCGCGGCCGCCCGGCGCGGGCAGGACGGGAACGCCGGCCCAGTTCCGGTGCGGGCGTTGGCCGCGTCGGCTGCCGCGTCGGGCTGCCGGGAGGGGCGCCTCGGGAGTTCGGGCGCCGCTGATGATCAGCGAACGTGATGATCAGAGCACTGGTAACACGTGTAAACTGGGTGTTGACCTGTATACACCCGTCGGACTGGCTGCACCAGACCCGACGACCTGGAATGATGCAAGCGCCATGGCATTCAGCAAGGGGCCTCAAGC
The DNA here is from genome assembly GCF_900109465.1 of Streptacidiphilus jiangxiensis. Taxonomy (GTDB): domain Bacteria; phylum Actinomycetota; class Actinomycetes; order Streptomycetales; family Streptomycetaceae; genus Streptacidiphilus; species Streptacidiphilus jiangxiensis. The sequence continues at coordinate 187,944 of NZ_FOAZ01000007.1, read as the reverse complement.
CGCCCGGATCACCAGCACCGACGTCGCACGGGCGGCGGGGGTCTCGCGTGCCACCGTGTCGTTCGTCCTCAACGGCACCTCGACCGCCCGCATCAGCGAGGAGACCCGGTCTCGCGTGCTCGCCGCCGCGGACGAGCTCGGGTACGTCCCGCACGCTGCGGCCCGCTCGCTGCGCGCCGGTCGCAGCGACCTGATCCTGCTCCCCGCCGCGGTCTCGGCCACCGGGCGGCTGTTCAGCGACTGGGTCGACGACATGGAGACGGCGCTCGGCGAGCGCGGCTACACCGTGGTGCTCCACGGCAACCGCTCCCCCGACCCCGTGACCGCCGCCCGCGCCTGGGCGCAGCTGCGGCCGGCCGCCGTGCTGGCGATGGCCCCGAACAGCCTGACCGCCGAAGCCGTCCAGGTACTGGCCCAGGCAGGGACGACAGCCGTGCTCACGATCGCGCCCGAGCCGATGCCGGGCGTCTTCACGCTGCTCGGCGACCAGAGCGACATCGGCCGGGTCGCCGCCGAGCACCTGGTGTCCCGGGGCCGCCGCCGGATCGGTGTGCTGATGCCCACCGAGCGCGGCCTGTCCGCGTTCGCAGAGCCCCGCCTGGCCGGCATCCAGCGCGTCGCCACGGTGCACGGCGCGACGGTGACCCCGCTGCCGATGCCGTACGGCGGCGAGGCGGCCTCCGCGCTCGCCGTGCTCTGTCGCGAGCTCGGCCTGGACGCGGTGTTCGGCTACAACGACGAGTACGCCGCACTGCTGAGCGCGGCACTGAACGACCACGGCGTCGACGTGCCGGGGCAGATCGCGGTGGTCGGCGCGGACGACCTGCTGCTGGCGCAGATCGTGCGCCCACAGCTCACCTCGGTGCGCTACCGGCTGCCCGCCGCCGACCTCATCGCCGACACGGTCGACAGTCTGATCAACCGCGGCACCGCCGAACCGCTCCCCTCGGTGTGGTTCGAGCCGGTGCCGCGGCAGTCTTCCTGAGCGCTTTCTGAACGCTTTCTGGACGAACCTCAGAGAGCGCGTGCTCAGAAGGCGTTGAAGACGTCGGATCCGAACGGCTGCAGGCCCGACTGGGCCGCGAAGCCCAGGTGGCCACGGCCGTCCGCGCCGCCGAACCACAGGCCCAGCAGGTCCTCGTAACTGCGCAGCGCCGAGTAGTGGTTGTAGGTGCCGGTGGTGTCCACGCTTCCGGGCGTGATGTAGCGCTTGTCGAACAGCACGGCACCGGTCCGACCACCGCCGGGCGCGGTGTCGCTGGTCGCCTGGAAGGTGCTGTCGCCGGGCGCGACCACGTTCGGGCCGGGTTGTTCGTTGCAGCACGCGGCGGCGTAGCCGGCCGTCGACGGATCCGCGTCGGCCTCGTCGAAGGTGAGCACGACGAGGGTGTCGCCCTGCTGGTAGGCCGGCGAGCCGAGGATCATCGGCATCCAGTGCTTGAGCCAGAGGTCGGCCGCGGCAAGCCCCCCGGTGTGTCCACCCTCGGCGTTGACGCCGGCGCAGGTGGCGTCGTGGCCGTCGTCGCACAGGTTGGGGGTGATGAATCCGAAGCGCGGCGCGCGGGCCGGGTCCGCCAGGTCCTGGGCGAGGTGGCCGGACGGATCGGGGGTGCCGTCGGCACGCAGGGTGCCCAGCGGGACGACGTTGGCACGGCACTCGGCGGCGTTGTCGATGACCGAGTGGAAGTACATGAAGGGGTTGTGCCGGGTGGCGTACTGGTCGGTGGCCGTGGCCACCTCGGCCTGGTCGGCGCCGCCGACCGCGGGGTGGGCGCAGTCGGTGCCACCGGTGGGATCCGAAGTGCCGCCGTCCCGGGTCGAGTTGTCGCCCATGTCCTCGGCGTATTCGCGCCAGGCGGCGCGATGCGTGGCGGGGTCGGGCGGGAAGAGGGCGTCGAGCTGGTCGGCGATGGTCGGTGCGCCGTGGGCTCCGGTCGCCGGGTTCGGGGCGGGATAGACACACCCGTTGCCGTCGACCTGGCCGGGATTGACGCCGGGGTTCGGGTCGTCCGTGCCGGGACTGACGTCGAGGTAGCTGAAGGTGCGGGTGGCGAAGTTCGCACAGTCGGCCTTGGTGAGCATGGTGGGCGCCTGGCCGGAGACCTGGGCGATGTAGTTGTCGAGGCTGAAGTGGCCGGTGGCGTAGTAGCCCGGGATCAGCTCGCCCTCGGCGCGCAGCGTGGTGTTGAGGTAGACCGCCGGGGACTGTGCGCCGAAGGTGGTCGGGTAGCCCTCGTTCTCCAGGTCGATGACCAGGATGTGGTTGATCAGTCCCGGGGGCAGTAAGGCCCGGCCGCTTGCCGCACCCCGGGCGAGGTGTGGCTGCGGACCGGCGGTGGCGCCGGCGGCGTTCGTGCCGAGGCCGATGCTGAGCAGGAGCAGCGCGGCGGCACCGGCGTGGAGGCGGGGCCGGCGCGCGACGGTGCTTGCGGTTCGTGCGAAGGAACGCGGCAGTGCAGGCAAGGTCGTCTCCCTGCGGAGGAGAAGGGAACAGGAGTGGTTACTCGTGACAGCAGTAACACGTGTAAGTAGATACCAGTCGGTATGCCCGGCCGCCAGACCCAGGAACGAAAGAACAGACCCGAGGACGGAACAACTTCGCGTGGTGGTCGGTCAGCCTGTCGCGGGCATACGGACGCGCCCGGACTGCAGCTCCACATGGCGCAGGGCGGGCTCCGCCAGGAGGTCGCGCAGGTCGGCGAAGAGCCGCCTGGCCCCCACGGCGTTCCAGTCCGCCGGCAGCAGCTCGCTGGGCAGGCCGGGGTCGAGATAGGGCAGGCGGCGCCACTCGGTCAGCAGCGGGACGTACTCACGGAACGCCTCCACCGGGTCCGGCTCCGGGCCCTGGCGCAGGTCGTCCGCCAACAACCGGTAGGCGTCGGTGAACTCGGCATACTGCGCCTCGATGGCCGGGAAGTCCCACCAGGTGGCCACCGCCGCGCGGAGCTCCGCGAAGCCCGCGTAGGCGGAGGTGAAAAGGTGCACGTAAGGGCTCAGGCCGTCGCGTTCCAGCACGCTGCGGGTGTCGGCCAGCAGCCGGGCGGGGGCGAGCCAGACACCGGGAGCGGCGTTGCCGAACCCCAGCCGGGTCAGCCGGGCACGCAACTGGTGTCGCTGCGCCCGCTCGGACTCGGGCACGGAGAAGACGGCGACCACCCAGCCGTCGTCCAGCGACGCGGGCTCCAGGCCGGCGAAGATCCGCCGGTCCCCCTCGTCGAAGACCGCCTCCATCTCCGGGGCGAGGCGGTAGCCGATGCCGATGCCCTTGCCGCGTTCCTGGACCAGCGTGCCGGTCTTCTTCAGTCGGGAGGTCGCCGACCGCACGGAGGAGCTGTCGACGTCGAGCTGGGCCATCAACGCGATGAGGTCCGCGATGGAGATCCAGCCGCCGATGCGCCGGACGAACTCGCCGTAGATCGTGTTGATCAGCGAACTCGGCCGGGTCGCGGTCTCCGCCATCCTCGCCCTACCTCCTCGCGCGCCCGCCTGTGATCATACCGGGCGGGTCGGCAGGGCACCGCAGGTCACAGCTGTCGCAGGTCAGGGCTCCCGCAGCGGTGCCTGCGCGTAGGCACCGGACAGCAGGTGTCCGGCTCCCGGCGCCACAGCCGGCAGCCCGAGCCTGCGCAGCATCTGGTGCGCCGTGCAGACCGCCGCCGAGACGACGGGCTTGCCGAGCACCTGCTCCGCGTCCTCGATCGCGGACAGCGAGGGCATCTGGACGCAGGCCGAGAGCACGACGGCGTCGGCGTCGGCGTGGTCGAGCCGACGCGCGATGCCGGGCAGGGCGGTCGGGTCGTGCGCGGCGACGTCGAGGTTGCCGGGGATCTCCAGGGAGGTGTGGTCCAGCACCTCGATGCCTTCGTGGGTGAGGTAGTCCACGACGGTCCGGGTGAGCGGCTTCAGGTACGGGGCGACCAGCACGATCTTCTTGGCCCCGAGGGTGTGCAGCCCGTCGACGAGCGCGCCCGCGCTGGTGACGACGGGCGCCGGGGCGTCGTTCTCGGCCGTGCGCAGGTGCAGTCGTTTCTGCGCGGCGCGGTGGTAGCCCGGGCCCATGCTCATGATGGCGACCAGGCAGGCGTAGCCGAGGACGTCGACGTGGGCGTCGGACAACTCGACGGCGCAGCGGTCGGAGTCGGCGTCCATCGCCTTGAGCTGTTCGGCGGTGACGTGGGTCATCCGCATCCGGCTGGAGTGGAAGGTGAAGCGTTCGGGCGCGATCGTCTCGCGGGCGCGCAGGATGGCGGGGACCTCGGTCTCCATGGTGACGTTGGAGCTGGGGACGATCTGGCCGATCCGGTAGGTGCGTGGGGCCACGGGCGGGCTCTCCTTGTCGGGTGGCAGTGGTGTGGGCCGCGGAGCCGGGTCAGGGCGGAGCCGGCCCCGCGGGGTCGACCCGGTCAGCGGGCGTCGACGACGGGGTTGGTGAGGGTGCCGATGCCGGCGATGGTGGCGGCGACGGTGTCGCCGGGCCGCAGGAACTGCGGGGGGACGAAGCCGGCGCCCACGCCGGAGGGTGATCCGGTGGCGATGACGTCGCCGGGTTCGAGGGTGACGCCGGAGGAGATGTCCGCGATCAGGCGGGGGATCCGGAACAGCATGTGACGGGTGTTCGAGTCCTGCTTGACCTCGCCGTTGACGGTCAGCCGCAGATCCAGGTCGTGCGGGTCCGCGATCTCGTCGGCGGTGACCACGGCGGGGCCGAAGGGGGCGTAGGAGTCCTGGCCCTTGGAGAAGAACCACTGCCCTGAGCGGCGCTGGTCGCGGGCGCTGATGTCGTTGACGATGCTGTAGCCGAAGACGTGGTCCCAGGCCTGGTCCTCGCCGACCCGGTGCGCGCGCCGTCCGATCACGACGGCGAGCTCGCACTCCCAGTCCAGCTCCTTCGTGAGGTCGGCGTCGTGCAGGATCGGGGAGCCGGGGCCGGTGACGGCGGTTGCGGGCTTGGAGAACAGCACCGGGCGGTCGGGCAGCTCCCGCCCGGTGTCGAGGGTGCGGTGGGACTCGGCGACGTGCTCCACATAGTTGAGGCCGACTCCGATGATCTTTCCCGGTCGCAGCGGCGCGTGCAGCGTCACGTCGGCCAGGGCGTGCCCGTCGAGGCCGGGGTCCGCCCCGGCCGCGACGCGGTCCGCCACCAGTCGGCGGGCCGTCTCCAGGGCCGGCCGCCCGGCCCGGATCAGCGCCAGCAGGTCGGCGGGCAGTTCGGCCCCGTCGGCCGCCGCGAGCGCGGGCAGGTCGAGGATCCGGTCCTCGAGCTGGACGCCGAGGCGGGCGGGCGCAGGGGTTTCGGCGGCGAGGGTGTAGGTGACCAGTCGCATGGTGGTCTCTCCTTGCAGTGGGGTGGCGCGAAGGCGTGAGGTGGGCGCGGTGGCGACCGGCTACGGCTGCCGGTCGGCAACCGGCTGGTGGCCGTCGTGGTCCGGGTAGGCCTCCTCACGCAGGAAGCCGAGGGAGCGCATGACGGGGAAGTCGTTGAAGGAGAACAGGCAGGCGTCCTCGTTCGGGTCGAGGTTCGCGTGCTCGTGCCAGGCCCAGGAGGGGACGCAGAAGATGTCGCCCTGCTGCCAGGGCAAGCGCTGCCCCGCGATGACGGAGACGCCCCGGCCCTTCGCGGCCGTGTAGACGACGGAGCCGGTGTGGCGGTGCGCCCGGGTGCGCTGTCCGGGGCGCAGCAGCTGGAGGTGGGCGCCCATGGTGGGCATGACCGGGCCTCCGGTGAGCGGGTTCGTGTACTCCATGATCACGCCGTCGTACGGGGACCCGCCGGTGGCCTTGGCCAGGTTGCGCAGCGCCTGGTAGCTGGGCTCCCACGGGTAGCCGAGGACCGGCGAGTAGGGCCGGGTCCACTTCTCCAGGCCGTAGGGCAGCAGGTTGGCGCCGTGGCTGAGGACGGAGGAGTTCACCACCGGCCCGGGCCGCTGGTGCAGTTCGGGGTGGATCTCGTAGAAGTTGGCGTCGAGGGTGTTGGTGAGTGGGATGTCGAGACCGTCCTGCCAGATGACGGGGGCGTCGTGCGACTCGTTGCCGTGCTCGTGCCAGGTGCCGTTGGGGGTGATCGCGAAGTCGCCGGGGCCGACCTTGAGCTTCTGGCCGTCGACGATCGTCCACGCCCCGGTTCCCTCGTGGACGAAGCGCAGGGCCGCGGCGGCGTGCCGGTGCGCGCTCATCGACTCCCCCGGCCCCATGATCTGCAGACCGGTGTAGAGCAGGCCGACGGCGGCACTGTGCTCCTTGCGGCCGGGGTTGACCAGCATGACGACGCGCCGTCCTGCGTCCTCGGCCTTCACCATGGCGAGGGCCTTGGCGACGAGCGGGCGCAGGTCCCGGTAGCGCCACAGCACCGGGACGGACTTCGGCTGCGGGTACCAGGGCTCGATCTCGTTGGCGACGGTCCACAGCGCGCCGGCGTCCAACTGCGCCAACTCGTCGTAGTAGGCGAGCAGTTCTGGACTGTCCGCGACGCGGGCGCGCCCGACCTGGTCGTCGTCGTAGGTGTTCACGTGTCCTCCTTCGAGGGGTTCTGGTCCGGCCCGCCGGGGTGTTCCCGCCCCGCTGCCGGGTCGACGGCGAAGGTGAGCGGGCCGCGGGGGCGGTTGTCGACGTGGAGCTGGAAGACGTCGAAGCGGTTGTAGTGGCCGACGATGTCGTGCATCTGCTTGGGCTGGATGCACCGGGCGAGGTCGATCTCGGCGTAGACGATGCCCTCGTCGTCCACGAGCGGCTCGGTGACGGGGCGGCCGTCGGGGCCGAAGATGCCGGACAGCGCGCTGCGCCTACGACCGAGCATGGCGCGCACGTCCTCGTCCTGCCCGGCGATCAGGTCCACGATCTGCGGTGAGACCGTGGAGCAGGCGACGACGGAGAAGACCTTGCCCTCGAAGCTGTGGGCGGCGGTGCGGACCGCGATGGCGTCGGCCATGTCGTAGTCCTCGGGTGCGACCGGCAGTGCGATGTAGCTGGCGGTGTGCACCAGTTCGCCCTGGGCGAGCAGGGCGAAGCGGGCCAGGGTGTTGGTGTTCTCCCCGCAGGCGAGCGATCCCAGCGGGCCGACCCCGGTGCGGTGCACCCGAAGTGAGCTGCCGTCGCCACCGGTCCAGGTCAGCTTCTCGGCCCAGGTGGGGACCAGTTTGCGGTGCACGCCGATCAGTTCGCCGTCGGCGTCGATGGTGAGCAGGGTGTTGTGGAGAACCCCGAGGCTGTGCGGTGCGCGTTCGTTGACGCCGATCACCACGACGGTCCCGGCCTGCCGTGCGGCGGCCCGCAGGGCGTCCACGTGCGGGCCGGGCACGTCGACGGAGGCGCGCCGGAGGCGCTCGAACCAGGGCGAGCCCTGGACGGGGTTCATCGTCCAGTTCCAGTACGGGTAGCCGGGCACGAACACCTCGGGGAAGACCACGAGTCGTGCGCCGTTCCCGGCCGCCTCGTGGATCAGCGAGACGGCCTTGTCGACGGTGGCGTCGGGGTCGAGGTAGACGGGCGAGGTCTGGACGGCGGCGGCGGTGAAGCGGGGCAGGTTCTCCATCGGTTTCTCCGTTCGGTGCCTGCGGGACGGCCCCGGTCGGCCGAGGCCCGGGTCGGCCCGGGGGCCGGGGGTCAGCAGGAAGGTCAGCAGGACGCGGTGGCGGGAGCCGGCCTGCCGAGCATCCGGGGCTGCCAGCGGCGGTGGACCGGCGCGGCGGCCGCGCGCAGCAGTTGCAGGCGCGGCGGGACGCGGTCGGAGCGCGGGCCCGGGGGCCTGCTGCTGCCGGCCTGCCAGGGCTCGGGCCAGCGGGCTCCTGGCCCGGAGTAGCCCTGGTCCGCCGCGGCGTGCAGGGTCCACTGCGGGTCGTAGAGGTGGCCACGGCCGACCGCGACCAGGTCCGCACGCCCCGCCAGCAGGATCGAGTTGACGTCGTCGTAGCTGGAGACGGCGCCGACCGCGACGGTCGGGACACCCGTCGCATGGCGGATCAGGTCCGCGTAGGGAGTCTGGTAGGTGCGTCCGTAGGCGGGACGCTGGTGGGCGACGACCTCTCCCGTGGACACGTCGATCGCGTCCGCTCCGGCATCGGCGAGCGCACGGCTGATCTCGACGGCCTCGGCCTCGTTGGTGCCGTTCGCGGCCCAGTCCGTGGCGGAGATGCGCACGACCAGGGGCTTCGCCGCGGGCCAGACGGCCCGGACGGCCGCGAGCACCTCGCACGGGAAGCGCAGCCGGTTCCTCAGGTCCCCGCCGTAGGCGTCGCTCCGCCTGTTGGTGAGCGGGGACAGGAATCCGGAGACCAGGTGGCCGTGGCCGAACTGGAGTTCCAGGACGTCGAAACCGGCGTGGAGGGCGCGGCGGGCCGCGGCGGCGAAGTCCCGGGCCACCGCGGTGAGGTCGCCGGGTGTCGCCTCGCGCGGTGCGGGGTACCCCGCGTCCCACGCGAGGGCGGAGGCCGCGAGTGTCGGCCAGCCTTCCTCCCCGCCCAGTGGCCGGCCGACCCCGTCCGCTCCGGGCACCGCGGTCGAGCCGCGGCGCCCGGCGTGGGTGAGCTGGATTCCCAGCGGTGTGTCCGTGACCTCCCGCACGGCCGCGACGATGTCGCGCCAGGCCGCGGTCTGCCGGTCGTTCCAGAGCCCGGGGCAGGCGAGGCTCGCGCGGCCCTCGGGGCTGACGGCCGTCATCCCGGCGAACACCAGACCGGCCCCGCCCAGGGCCTGCGTGGTCAGTTGCGCCTGCTCGAACGCGTCGGGAACGCCCTCGACCGCGGTGAAGGTCGCCAGTGGCGGGACGACGACGCGGTTGCGCAGCCGCAGTCCGGCCAGCCGCAGCGGCTGGAACATCGGCGGGGCGCCCGAGCCGTCACCGACGGCGGCGTCGACCGCGTCGACGAAGCCGAGGTCGCGGGCGCGCAGGTTGCCGTAGGTGACCCGGCGGCTGCGGGTGAGCAGGTTGAAGGCGAACTGGTCCGGGTCCTGGCCGCGGTAGCGGCCGATGGTCTCGAACCACTCCAGGCTGGCCTGCGCCGCGCGCTGGACCGACTCGACGGCGGGCCTGCGTTCGGCCTCGTAGGCGGCCAGCGCCTCGGCCACGGTGGGCTGTTCGTGCAGGCCGGCGACGAGGGCCAGCGCGTCCTCCATGGCGAGCTTGGTTCCCGAGCCGATCGAGAAGTGGGCCGTGTGCGCCGCGTCGCCCAGCAGGACGATGTTGCCCCGGCTCCAGGAGGCGGTCCGCACGGTCGAGAAGGTGATCCACCTGGAGGCGTTGGGGATCAGGCGGCAGCCGTCGAGGTGATCGGCGAGCAGTTCCTCGCAGCGGCGCACACTCGCCTCGTCGCTCTCCCCTCGGGCGAACTCCCGGTCGGCGAGCTCCGCGAATCCGCCGCGCCGCCAGGCGTCCTCCTCCATCTCGACGATGAAGGTGGAGCGGTGCTCGTCGTAGGGGTAGGCGTGCACCTGGAGAACACCGAAGTCGCACTCCTCGACGATGAAGGTGAACGCCTCGAAGACCCGGTCGGTGGCGAGCCACATGTAGCGGCAGGTCCGCTCGTCCAGGTGCACGCCGAACTCGTCGGCGTAGGCGGCGCGGGTCTGCGAGCGGACGCCGTCCGCCGCGACCACCAGGTCGTACTGCGCGGACAGGTCCGCCACGGGCGGCGCCGGCGTCCCGTAGTGGACCTCGACGCCGAGTTCGGCGCAGCGCTGCTGCAGGATCTCCCGCAGCCGGTTGCGGTCCAGGGCGGCGAAGCCGTGTCCGCCGGAGGTGCGCAGCCGGCCCGCGTAGTGGATGTCGATGTCGCTCCAGCGGGCGAACTCGGCCTCCAGCGCGGCGAACACGGTCGGATCGGCCTGGGCGATGCCGCTCAGGGTCTCGTCGGAGAAGACCACGCCGAATCCGAAGGCCGCGTCGCGGGCGTTGCGTTCCCAGACGACGACCTCCCACTCCGGGGACAACTGCTTGGCGAGGGCGGCGGTGTAGAGCCCTCCGGGTCCGCCTCCGATGACGGCGATGCGCATGGGTCCTCCCTGGCGTGTGCTGCCGGGTCCGGTCGGTGAGACGGTCCGGTCGGTGAATCGCTCTGGTGGTGGGGCCGGTCAGGTGTAGGTCTCGGGGGTCTGCGGCCCGGCCTGGGTGAGGGCGTGCCGGACGTGCTCGGGCCAGCGCTCGGTTCCCCGGGCGGTGGGGGCGGAGTGCACGACCGACATGGCGCCCGAGGCGGACAGCCCGCGCGGCCCGTGCACGTCGAAGGTGTAGTGCAGCGACGATCCGCCCACCCTGGCCACGCGGAACTCGACCCGGACGGTGTCGCCGAACCACAGGCGCTCGCGGTAGTCGGCTTCGAAGTGCACGCGCGGGATGCTGCCGAAGAGCTCGGCCAGGCCGAGCCTGCGGAGCAGCACCGCCTCGGCCGCCTCGACCCAGCGCTGGACCGAGGAGAAGTGGTAGTGCCCTGCGGCGTCCGTGTCGTGCCACTCGACCCTGCGCTCGACCACGACGCCGGCCGGCACCCCCGCCGGGGTTCCCGGCTCGGCAGGACCGGCCGCGCTCTGCGTGGCCATCAGCCGCAGCTGCCCGCGGTTGATCTTGCCGCTGGAGTTGCGCGGCAGTTCGGTCAGGAACTCCACCGAACGCGGGTACTTGTAGGGGGCGATGTTCTGCTTGACGAAGTCCTGCAGGGCGCGGACCGTCGCCGGTTGCGCGGGCACACCCTCGCGGAGCACCACGTACGCCTTGACGACGGCGCCGCGACGCGGGTCCGGGGCGCTGGTGACCGCGCAGTCGGCCACGTCGGGGTGCTCGGCCAGGGCGTGCTCCACCTCGGGCGCGGCAATGTTGTAGCCGGAGGAGACGATCATGTCGTCGCTGCGGGCCTGGAACCAGAAGTAGCCCTCACGGTCCCGGACGTAGCTGTCGCCGGTGATGTTCCAGCCGTTGCGGACGTATTCGACCTGGCGCCCGTCGTCGAGGTAGCGGCAACCGGTCGGCCCCTTGACGGCCAACAGGCCCGGCTGCCCGTCCGGTACGGGGTTCCCGTCGCGGTCCACAACGGTCGCCCGGTAGCCGGGGACGGGTCTGCCGGTGGCCCCGGGTCTGATGTCGTCGTCGGCGGCCGAGATGAAGACGTGCAGCATCTCGGTGGCACCGATTCCGTCGATCAGTCGCTGCCCGGTGGCGGCGTGGAACTCCCGCCACAGCGACTCCGACAACGCCTCGCCGGCCGAGACACAGCGCCGCAGTCCCGCCAGGTGGTCGGCCAGCCCGGCCGCGAGGATCGCCCGGTAGGCGGTCGGGGCGGTGAAGAGCACGGTGGCCCGGTGCTCGCTGACGTGGCGGGCCAGTTCCGTCGGCGTGGCCTGCTCCAGCAGCAGGCTGGCGGCTCCGGCCCGCAGCGGGAACACGACCAGGCCACCGAGTCCGAACGTGAAGGCGAGCGGTGGTGTGCCGGTGAACAGGTCGTCCCGGTCCGGCGCGAGGATGTGGTGGGAGAAGGTGTCTGCGTTGGCCAGCACGTCCCGGTGGAAGTGCAGGGTCGCCTTGGGCCGACCGGTCGTGCCGGATGTGAAGGCGATCAGCGCGACGTCGTCAGCGGCGGTGGGAACTGCCTCGAACCGGCCGTCCTTCGCGTCGCAGCGCGCGGTCAGATCGCTGTCGTCATCGCCGCCGTAGGACACGACGGCCAGTCCGGGGATCAGCGCCCCGGTCAACTCGTCGAGGAACCGGTGGTCACAGAGCGCCACCGAGGGAGCGCCGATCTCGCAGACCGCGGCCAGCTCGCCCGCCCGGAGCAACGGCATGGTCGTGATCACGACTCCCCCGGCCTTCAACACGGCCAGCCAGCAGGCGACCAGCCAGGGCGTGTTGGGGCCTCGCAGCAGAACCCGGTTGCCGGGCACGACCCCGAGGTCCTCGGTGAGCACCTGGGCCACACGGTTCACCCGGGCCCGGAGCTCGCCGTAGGACCACTGCTCGGTCGGGCTGACCAGGCAGCGCCGGTCGGGGCCGAGCTTCGCGATCGTGTCGTCCAGCAGGGCCTGGGCGCAGTTCAGGCGGTCGGGGTAGGAGAGCTCGGGCAGTTCGAAGAGCAGTTCGGGCCACTGCTCGAAGGGCGGGAGTCGATCGCGGCAGAAGGGATCCGCATGAGCGGACGGGGAGAGCTCCATGGCAGCACCTCGTTCGGGTCGGCGGGGAGTAGGGCAAGTATTGCGCTTCCGTGACGACAGTCAAGAGAGCGACATATTTCGAGACGGCAAGCAGCCACCCCATCGCGGGAAGTCGTCAACTCGCCGTCCTGCCAGCGGAATCACGCCCGGTCGGGCGCGGTGGCCGCAAGGCCGACTCCCGTGCTCGCAGGCCCTCCACGACGGCGGTTACACGTGTTATCTTCGTAGCATCCGAGCGTGGTCGACTCAAGGGCAGGCGCACATATATGCATCTCTCCTGACGACCGTCACAGAGACACCTACTCCCACTGCAGCCTGGAGCCCCCATGACCCAGTCGGAAGTTCCCCCGATCGACATGAGCTGGCCCCCGCCACGCTTCCTGCCGCCTCCGCTGGCGCGGGTCGACGCGGACGGAACCCGGCACTTCGAGGGCGTCACCTACGCCACGACCTTCGGCTACCGGCCGCGCCTGCTCGACGCCCACATCCCCGCCACCACCGAGGCACAGGGCCCGCCCCCGGTGGTGGTGTGGATCCACGGCGGCGGCTGGATGGACGGAGACCGGCGCTACCCGCCGCCGACCGTCCCCGCCGAGCTGCTCTTCGGCACGACGCTCGCCGCGGGCCTCGGCGTCGTCACGGTGGACTATCGGCACAGCCTGGAGGCGCCGTTCCCGGCGCAGCTCCACGACGTCAAGGCCGCCATCCGCTACGTCCGGCACTTCGCCGAGTCGCTCGGTGTCGACGCCGAACGGCCGGCGGTCTGGGGCGAGTCGGCCGGCGGCCATCTGGCGGCACTGGCGGGACTCACCCCCGGGCGACTCGAGGGTGATCAGGGCGTCACCGGCGAGGACACCTCCGTGAGCGCGGTGGTGGACTGGTACGGCGTCTCGGACGTCACCGCCGCCGCCCGGGCGTTCCCCGCGCAGCTCGCAGCACCCGGCCCCGACGCCATCGACCCCTACACCGCCCTGCTCGGCGGCAGCCCCGCGGAGCAGCCGGAGTCGGCGCGGGCCGCGAGCCCCGTCTCCTACACGGCGGACGGCGACAACCCTCCGTTCCTGCTGATCCACGGGACGGCGGACGGCCTCGTGCCCTTCGAGCAGAGCGTGGCGCTGGCCGACCGCCTGCGCGCATCCGGGTCACCGGTCGAGCTCGTGCCGGTCGAGGGGGCCGACCACATCTTCCTCGGCGCTTCGGACATCCCCGCGTTGGTCCGGAGGAGCGTCGAGTTCCTCGCCGGTCACCTCGGCGTGAAGACGTCGAACTGAGCCGACGTCCGTGGCTCGACGCCGCAGGCTCGGCGACGGACCACCGGTGAACGCGGGGCCCGGGATCCGACGGACTGTCGGATCCCGGGCCCCTCACCTGCCTCATGACGCACTTCGGCCCGACGGGTGCTCCGGGCACCCGTGGACCAGCCGTCAGCCGGGTGCGTACTCGCTCGTGAGCGAGCGGAGGTGGTGCATGAGGGCGAGCAGCACGTCGCGGCTGGAGTCCCGGCTGCGGGCGTCGCAGGCGACTATCGGGACGGCCGACGGGAGGTCGAGTGCGGCGCGCAGGTCCTCGACCGGATAGGTCGGGGACTCGGGGAAGTCGTTGACCGCGACCACGAACGGCACGCCGCGTTCTTCCAGGCGTCCGAGCACGTCGAAGCTGACCTCGATGCGGCGGGTGTCGACCAGAACAACCGCTCCCAGCGCCCCCTCGAACAGCCCACCCCACAGGAACCAGAAGCGTTCCTGCCCCGGCGTGCCGAACAGGTAGAGGACCAGCTGCTCGTTGATGGTGATCCGGCCGAAGTCCATGGCCACGGTCGTCGCCGTCTTGGTGCGGACGCCGCCCGGGTCGTCGATGCCCACGCCGGCCTGGGTCATCGTCTCCTCGGTGGTGAGCGGGCGGATCTCGCTGACCGCGCCGACCAGGGTCGTCTTGCCCACGCCGAAGCCGCCGACCACGACCACCTTCACGGCGGCAGCCGCGGACTGGGGCAGCAGGTCCTCGTCGCGGGGCCGGACGGGACCTCGGGCGCCCTCGTGCCCGAAGTCCCCGCCCTCAGAGCCTCTGTAGTCCATTGATCACTGCCTCGAGCAATTCGCGGTCGGGAAGGACGGCAATCGGAACCGGTCCGCGCACCTGGACGCCGCCGCGGTCGGCGAGGTCCGAGAGGAGGACCGTGATGACGCTCACCGGCAGCCGCAGGTAGGCGGAGATCTCCGCCACGGACAGCGGCGTGTGACACAGGCGCAGGATCGCGCCCTGCTCGGGTGGGGTCATCGGATCCGGGGCGGCCAGCGCGACGACGAGCGAGACGAGGTCGATCGACCTGCGACTCGTCGACGCCGCGCGGCCTCCGGTGATCACGTACAGCCGCTCCGGAGACTCCGCGTCCGATGGATCCGGCCCAGGAGTTCCGCCGCGGCGCTGGTCACTCATCCAGTCGGCCCGTCCACGCGCGCCGGCGCCGTCAGGTGTTCGCCGATTCTAGCCACCAGGTCACGCATCCGCTGACCCATCAGTCCGGCGTCGACACCCTCCTCGGCCAGGACCGCGAGGTAGGCGCGGGGACCGGCCGCCATCAGGTAGAAGAAGCCGCCCGCCATCTCGATCACCACCATCCGCATCCGGCCGTCGCCCTGCGGGAGCTCGTCGGCGACCGCGCGGGCGAGGCTCTGCAGCCCGGCACAGGCGGCGGCAAGCCGGTCGGCGGTGTCCGTGTCGGTGCCGTACTGGGCCATCCGCAGCCCGTCGGCGGAGAGCACCACCACGTGTTTGGTCTGCGGGACGCTCTCGGCGAGGTCGCGGAGCAACCAGTCCATGTTCGTGCGCTGAGAAATCATCAGTGGTCACCTCGCTTGCCCGTGCCTGCGTTGTCCTCGCTACCGGTCCCGCGGACTCCCGGCTCCCGGTCCGCGCCGCGATCCACACCTGGATCCGGGCCGCGACCGGGGGCGCTGCCGTTGACCGGTGCGTCGCTGACCGCGCTCTGGAACGCGGCGAGCCACAGACCGGGCTCGACGCTCTGCTGCTCGTCCGACCCGTGCGACTCGTACGACGACGGGTCCCCGGGGGCGACTGCGGCCTCCGAGACCGGTTCGGGCGCGGCGGCGACGCGCTGTCCCGCCAGATCGGACCGAAGCTGACGGCGGCGCCGCTGCGGGAGCCCGGCGACCCGCGGCGCCGGGTCGACGGACAACTCGTCCGCCGGCTGTACCTCTTCCGGTGCCGACCCGAAAGCCGCCGACTCCGGCCCGACGGCCGCGACGGTGGGGCCGGAGAGCGCGGCGGCGACCCGGCCGTAGACGTCAGCCGGGGCGGACTGCCGCTGCGGGACGGCGCGCGGCCGGTCGATCCCGGGAGCCCGGCGCGGGCCGGACGCCACGCCGATGCCGTGGGCCACACCGGTGCCCGGCGCGGTGGTGATCAGCGCCTGCGGGACGACCAGCACGGCCCGCACGCCGCCGTAGGCCGAGGGCCGCAGCGAGACCTGGAACCCGTTGGCCCGGGCGAGCCGGCCGACGACGGCCAGGCCGAGCCGCGGAGTCTCTCCCAGGTCGTTCAGGTCGATGCCGGCCTGTGCCTCGCGCAGCATGCGCTCGGCCCGTGCGCGGCCCTCCTCACTGAGGCTCAGGCCGCCGTCCTCGATCTCGACGGCGATGCCGCTCTGCACCTCCACGGCCGTCAGGTGAACCCGGGTGTGCGGAGGCGAGTAGCGCGTCGCGTTGTCGAGCAGCTCCGCGAGGGCGTGGATCAGCGGCTCGACGGCCGGTCCGACCACGGCGACCTCGGACACCGGGTGGAGCTCGACGCGCTGGTAGTCCAGGATGCGGGACATCGCGCCGCGCAACACGCTGTAGAGCGGCACGGACCGGCCCCACTGGCGTCCCGGCCGGGCGCCACCCAGGACCGCGATGGAGTCGGCAAGGCGGCCGACCAGCGCGTTGCCGTGGTCGAGCCGCAGCAGGTCGTCGAAGACGGCCGGGTCCTCGCCGTGCCGGTCCTCCATCGCCCGCAGGTCCTGCGCCTGCCGGTGGACGATGGCCTGGACGCGCCGGGCGATGTTGACGAAGGCCCGCTGCGCCGACTCGCGCATCGTCTCCTCGGCGTCGACCGCCTCCAGTACCGCGCGCAGCGCGGCCTCCGCGGCGGCCTGGAGCTCGGGGGTGACCGCGCCCTCCGGGGCGGCCGAATCCGCCAGGATGTCCTCCACGAAGTCGCCGCGCTGGATCCGCTCGACACCGCGAGGCAGCATCTCGTCCGCCAGATGGAGGAGCTGTGCCTCCTGAGCGGCCATCCGGGCCCGCAGGAGTTGCTCCTCCTGCAGCCGCTTCCGGCTCAGCTCGGCCAGTGCCCGGCCCCGCCGGGCGATCTCGGTCGAGAGTCCGGCTGTCACCACGGTGGCCACCAGTCCGCAGACCACGACCGCCCATCTCCCGTCGGCCGGCACCGCTATCAGCGCGCCGAGCCAGGTGAGCACCACGGCCGCAGTGGGCAGCACCCAGGGGGCTTGGGAGGTCTGGCTCCGGGAGCTTCCATCGCCGGAGGGAGAACCAGCACGAACCATGAGGGTCCTTGGGAATCGGGGACTGGCGAACACAGAGGCCTGGGCTGCGGGCACACGAAGCGGATGCCGACGGCCCCGCCGGCATCGAGCGCGTAACGTGTCGACGCGCCCTGAGGAGCGTCCGAGTGCTCTGACACCCAGGCGGCCCGCCATGCAGCATAGTGCCGTCCGCGGGTGACATGTTCCGGATGGACTTTCTTCCGACATCGTCGATATGACACATCATCGGAACCAGTAGGCTGTTAACTGCCCTGTATCGCAGCCTGGTTGTCAGACGCCAGGCCGAACGGCTGCGCCCGCTCCCCCGTGGACGGCGCGGCCCCGGGGGCCAATCACCGGGGCTCCACCCGCATCCGGACCCGATCCGGCAGCGGCATGGCCGCCATGACCGGGCGCGGCCGGGGCCCGGGCGCCGGACGCAGTCGCCAGCGGGTGGCGACCGTGGCCAGGGCGATGGTCATCTCGGTCATGGCGAAGGTGTCGCCGATGCACTTGCGCGCTCCCGCGCCGAACGCGAGCTGGGCCTCTCTCGGGATCTCCTGACGGCGCCCCTCGCCCCAGCGGTCGGGGTCGAACCGGTCGGGATCGGGAAAGTGGCGCTGATGCCGCATCAGGGCGTAGAGGGAGTAGGCGACCTCGGTACCTGCGGGCAGCAGGTGGCCGCCGAGCGTGACGGGCTGCAGGGTGCGGCGCATCAGCATGGTGACGCTGTGCAGGCGCAGGGTCTCCTCGACGATGCGGCGAGTGTGGTCGAGGCGGGGCACGTCGGCGGCGGCGACGGTCCCTCCACGCCCCACCACCTCGTCGACCTCCGCGTGCAGCCGCCGCTCGGCGTCGGGGTGGGCGGCCAGTTCGTGCAGCGCCCAGGCGAGCGTGCTGCCGGTCGTGTCGCTCCCGGCGAAGAGGATCGTCATGAGCTCGTCGCGGACCTCGGCGTCGGAGAAGCCCTCCTCGGTCTCCTCGTCACGGGCGGCCAGCAGCAGGGAGAGCAGGTCCAGGCCGGGTGGACGCCCGCTGCTGCGGGCGGCGGAGACGACCTCGTCGATGACGGCCCGCAGCCTGGCGGTGGCGGCGTCGAACTCCCGGTGCGCGGTCAGTGGCAGCCGGTCCAGTGCGCGGGGCAGCGCCGCGCGCACGAGCATGTGCCGCAGGATGACGGGAACGTCGGCGCGCACGACCTCGGCAGCGGCGCGGCCGAGGTCGGCGTCGAAGAGAGTGGCGGCGAGCGTGTCCACGGTCAGGGCGGCGGTGGCCTGGTCGACGTCGAGGACCTGCCCGGGCTTCCAGGAATCGGCCATGGCCAAGGCGTGCTCGCTCATGGTCCGGGCATATCCGGCGACGGCCGACCGGTGGAAGGCGGGCTGGACCATGCGCCGGTGGCGCCGGTGGGTGGTTCCGTCGGCGGTGGCCAGGCCGGCTCCGACCAGCGGCGCCATCTTGGTGTAGAGCATCCCCTTCTCGAAGGCGCCCCCCTGGGTGACCATCACCTGCCAGGCGAGCTCGGGGTCGGTGACGACGACCATGGGGGCGGTGGGGATGTCGAGGCGCAGCAACGGTCCGGCTGCGGCAAGGCCGGTCAGGTAGGGGTAGAGGCCGCTTCGGCGCACGGCCCTCCACAGGGTCCAGGTGTGGCCGAGGAGCGGGAGCCAGCCCGGCGCGGCCGGGACCGGGCGGACGCAGGCGGCGTCCTCCGCGGTTCCGAGGGGGCGGGTCGTGGGGAGGGCGTCGGTCATCTCGGTCGTCTCGATCTCTCCGCTCGGGCTGTCGCGCGTTGCGGGCCGTGGCGTCGCAGGGCGTCAGGCGTCGCGGGCCGTCAGGCGGTGCAGGGCGTCAGGCGGTGCAGGGCGGCGGGCTCGCCGAGGTCGAGCTCGTCGACGAGGTCCCACCACCAGGTGATGACAGGGATGTCGAGCGGTTCGAGGCTGGGGCGTTCGAGGCGGGGGGTGAATCTGACCGACCCGGCCCCGTAGCGGGTGGAGGTGACGCCCCAGTCCTGGGCGCTGCGGATGAAGGCGGCCAGGCTGTCCAGGTAGCGGCGCAGGGCGGGCCGTGCGCCGCAGCGCAGCGTGGCGGTGGCGCGGCTGAACAGGTGCAGGACACGATCCCGCTGTTCGACTGCCAGATCCAGCGCCTGTTCGCGGGAGCAGCCGAGCTGGTGCTGCAGGACGGTGATCACGTTGAGGACCCACTGTCCGGAGCGGCTCTCCTTGTCGTAGGAGAGGAGGTCGTTGTCCCAGCAGATGACGAAGAAGGCCATCTCCGCGACGGCGCGCACCTGCCGGTCGTCGCGCTCGTCGGGGTGGAGTTCGTCGTCGTACCCCAGCTCCAGCAGCGGCAGGACCACCGAGGTGGCGCCGTCGTAGAGGCGCATCAGGGTGTAGTCGGGCAGCGTGGGGAAGGTTCCGGAGGAGCGGTACTCGGCCTCCCAGACCACGGAGAGGTAGTACTCGCGCAGGGAGTCGACCCAGCGGGCCTTCTGGGCCGGGGTGCCACCGAGTGTCGTGAAGCGGCGGGCCAGGTCGCGCAGGCCACCGGCGAGGGCGCCGGGCATCGGGGTCTCGGGGTTCTGCGCCACGCGCAGGAGACGGCTCAGTTCGGCGGCGAGGGCACCGGGGCGGCTCCCGAGGGTGCCGTCCTCGCAGTGGCCGTCGTCGACGCCGAAGAGCCAGAGCACGAAGTCGGCCAGAAACTGGGCGACGTCCTCGCGGCCGGTGGGGAGGATCCGTGCGGCGAACGTCCCGATGTCGGAGTCGATCAGTGCGGACCGGAGCGGCGGTGACCCGATCCGGTGCTGCATCGCCCACTGCGCGGTTCTCTGGTTGATGCGGGCGTGCTGAGGATGGAGTGCCGGGGCGTACGGCGAGTAGAGCGCGGGAACCTGCACGTCATCACCTCGATCGGAGACGGCCGTCGAGGCCGCGCGCCAACCTGCCGCACGGCAGGCCTGAGCGGATCACGTGCTCAGCAGTGCGCCCATCCTCCGCCTTCGCGCAGGCGTGCCAAAGAGGGGTCACCGCAAGTTGACGCGATGACCCCTCTTGACAGCAGTGGTAACTGATCAGTCCCGTAACGATACGCTCCGGCCCGAACGCACCCGGTCGTATCCGATCGGCCTGTGGTCGGTCAGCGCCGAAGAAGCGACAGCAACCGGCGCCACCACGGAGCGCGGTTGCCGGCCGCTCCGGTGGCCCCGGTGAAGGCGGACACGGACTCCGGCGCGAGCGTGGCCGCGACCGCCGCCTGCTGCGGATACTCCGACGGCATCGGCACCGGGGCGGGCGCGGCGGGCACGGGCTTGGGCTGGACCGGACTGAAGTCGACCGGAAGCTCGGCCAGGTGCCGGGCGAGCCAGGACGAGGTCCACCGCAACTCGTCCTCGGGGACGGCGAGCTGGAGGTCGGGCAGCCGCGCCAGCAGCACGTCGATACCCGTCTCGGCGATCGCGCGGCCCACGTCCGCGCCGGGGCACTCGTGCGGGCCACCACTGAACGCGAGGTGGGCCCGGTTCCCGGCGACGGACACGTTCCCGTCCGGGCGCACCCGCGGGTCGACGTTGCCCGCGCCGAGCGCCAGCATCAGCAGGTCGCCCTCGTGGATGTCCACCTCACCCAGCCGGGTGGGGTTGACGGCCCAGCGACCCGGGATGACGGCGAGCGGCGGGTCGTCCCACAGGACCATCTCCAGCGCGTCGGGCAGCTGCAGCTGGCCGCCGGCCAGGTTCCGGCGGAAGGCAGGGTCGGTGAGCACCACGCGCAGCACGTTGGCGATCAGGTTGACGGTGGTCTCGTTGGCCGCGACCAGGATGAGACGCAGGTGCTCGACCACTTCCTCGTCACTGAGCTCGGCCTCGTCCAGCAGGAGCCAGGACGGCAGGTCCTGACGGGGCGTCCGGCGGCGGGCCGCCACGAGCTTGGACAGCACCTCGACAACGTAGGCGTTACTGGCCAGGGCGGTCTCGGTGCCCTTCATCAGGTCCCGTAGGGCGCTGACCAACCGCGGGCCCGCCTCGTCGGGCATGCCGAACAGCTGGGTCATCACCAGCATGGGCAGGTGCTCGGAGAACTGGCCGATCAGGTCGGCCTCGCCCTTCTGGCAGAACCCGTCGATGAGCTGGTCCGCGTAACGGGTCACGTAGCGGCGCACCCCCCGGCGGTCGAACCGGTCCAGACTGCGGGTGACCGCACCGCGCAGCCGCTGGTGGTCACCGCCGTCGGCGAAGACGCAGAGCGGCTGCCAGGCCAGCATCGGCATCAGCGGGGAGTCCGGCGCGACCAGTCCCTGCTGGAAAGCGTTCCACCGGCGGGAGTCCCGAGAGTACTTCGAGGGGGTGCGGACCACCTCCAGGATCTCCGGATGGCCCGTCACCAGCCAGGCCGGGATGTCGCCGGGAAGCAGGACGGGTGCCACCGGTCCGTGCTCGCGGCGCATCCTCTCGTAGAAGCCGCGCGCGTCGGCCTCGACCTCGGGTCCGTACATGGGTACGGACTGGCTGCCTCCGGCGTGGGCGGGACAAGCCCGCGGCGGCACGGCGGGGGCGGCGGACGAGTCCGCGGGAGACGTCACATTTCCTCCAGGTCGGCGAAGCGTGTGTCGCCTGGCGGCGACGTCCGGTCTGCCGCGAGCAGGAGCAGCGGGGCCGCGGCGCGGGAAACTCCACCTGGCAGCCGAAAGCCTTGTCGTGACGTACCGGTGAGCGAACGAGGCTACGCCGTCCCCGCAGGGCCGAGCCGGCCCCGAACAGGGCCGTACCGCGCCCACCCGCGGCACAGCATAGCCACGCCATGACATGAACTTCACGGAGAACAGGGCCAGTTCAGGCAGAAGCGAGTCTTCGCCCCCGGCGGACGGCCGTACCGCTACACTGCGCCGCCGCACCCACACCCTTCCAGCCAGAACGTCGTCCGCGACAGAGTGCGTCCCAATGACTGAGTCTGCTGACGGACCAGGGTGTTTCATCCCACTTCGTCACATTATGGCGCCTATGCTCGCCATGCCTCTCCCAACTGCGGACTCCCACCTCAGGACAGATCGAAGGACGGTGTCATGTCGTCACATGTCAGCAGGCCGAACCGGATGACCAGAGCTGCTCTGGCCGGACTCGTCCCCCTCCTCGCGGCGTCACTGGGCCTGGCCTCCCCGGCCTCCTCGGCATCGGCTTCCACGGCCACCCCCCGAGTGGCAGCAGCGCCGTTCCAGGTGAACGTGCCCGGCGGCCGGGCCCAGGTCTTCGCCACCGGCCTGGACAGCCCCCGAGGGCTCGCCTTCGGGCCGGACGGTCGTCTGTACGTCGCCGAGGGAGGCCGCGGCGGTACGTCCAGCACCGTCGGTACCTGCAGGCAGGTCCCCGACGTCGGCCCGTACACGGGCGGCTTCACCGCGCGCATCTCGCGCATCAGCCCGAGCGGCCGTCGCAGCACCGTGGTCGGCGGGCTCCCCTCCAGCTCCACGAGCGCGGCAACCGGAGGGCTCACCAGCGGCGTCGCCGCCGTCACCTTCCTTGACGGCCGCCTCTACGCCCTCATCGCCGGCGCGGGCTGCTCACACGGCCTCGCCCACACCCACAACGGCGTCATCCAGGTCTCCGGTCACCGCTGGCACGAGGTCGCGAACCTCAGCGCCTTCGTGATGTCCCACCCGGTCGCGCACCCCAACCCGGGTGACTTCGAGCCGGACGGCACCTGGTACTCGATGGTCTCCGACGAGAACTCCCTCTACGTCACGGAGCCCAACCACGGCGAACTCGACCGTGTCACCCCGAGCGGACACGTGTCCCGAGTCGTCGACATCTCCGCCCATCTGGGCCACGTCGTGCCCACCGCGCTCGCCAACCACGACGACAGGTTCTACCTCGCCAACCTCGGCACCTTCCCGGTCCGGCCCGGAACCGAGTTCCTGGCCACCGCGACCGAGAGCGGGCGATTCCGCGTGCGGCGCACCGGACTGACCACGGTGCTCGCCCTGGCCTTCGACCACGAGGGCCAACTGTTCGCCCTGGAGGACACCACCGCGCCGGGTAATCCCACCCCGGGCACCGGCAAGGTCGTGGAAATCACCGAGCACGGCCTGCGCACCGTGGCTTCCGGTCTCACCTTCCCCACCGGCATGACCTTCGGCCCCGACGGCGCGCTCTACGTCTCCGACAACGGGTTCGGCCTCCCGCCCGGCGCCGGACAGATCCTCAAGATCCACCTGCCCGACCACGACTGAGCAGACAGACCGGCAAGGGCCACCTTCCCGCCCTTTCCACGCGAACCGGAACATCACCCCCGCCTCCTGAAACCAGGCGCTGCCGGCAGCCATCGAGTGCCCGCGTTCCTCCGCCTATGCTCGGCTCGTGCAGCCGCTCTCCGACACCGGCGATCCTTTGATCGCGGCCTTCCCCATCGCACTCGCAAGGGATGCCGAGGCGGTCCGGGCCGTGATGCCTGCTTCTCGGTTCCGGCCGCATGCCCCGTTCCCGGTCGTTGTCGAGGGCCGGCAGGTTTCGATCCCCGGGCGCCTCTACAACGATGAGCCCCCGCCTGAGGCGGTGGCATCGCTCTCACCGCGCCAACGGCAGCTCCTGCACTGCCTGTACTCGCGGCACCACGACGGGAAGGTCAGGCAGCGCCATCTCGAGAAGGTGGTCGGCTGCACGGACTCGTGGGTTGTGCCCTTCGTCCTGCAGCTGGTCGGCGAGTACGTCGTGGAGATCCTTGCGGTCATCCTGGACGAACTCCGCGAACTCGCCGCACCCGGCACCGACGGCCACCTGGCTTTCGGGCGGTTCATCGTGGACAACCCCGCCTTCTTTGCACGCACTCAACGGCGAGTCGTGAGCTACTACAGCCTCTACTACGCCCACGACTACGCGAGTCGGGACTATCCGGGGTTCGCGCTCCTTGACGTCCTCCGGTCGGCTGCGTCCGACACTGCGGGACGTCCCTGGCCCGACCTCGCCCCGGTCGCCGTCCGAGTGAACGGCAACCACGAGGCTCTGACCGGCTACTGATAGGGCAAGACGAGGTGGGTGGGGTCTTCCTCGGGCCGGATCAGCGCCGAGCCCCTGGCGTACTGGTGGCAGAACTCCACTGGATCCTCGAAGCTCACCGCGATCAACGGCTCGGCATCGGGCATCGGGACGGCAGGGCCGACGACGTAGCGATGCCGCGTGACCTCGTCGAGTCGCTCGGCCGGTTCCATCGAGGAGAAGGCCGGCGGTCCGGGCTCCTGGCTGAGGGTTCCCTGAACCATCCACAGCGCACTCAGCTCCAGGACTCCCGATTCCGGGCACCGCCAGGTGAAGCGTGTGACGCACAGTCCTTCCACGTTGAACCAGGTGCTCCAACCCCTTCCGTCACCGAGGAACGCGAGCTCAGAGGCTTCCATGACGCCGTAGGAGAAGGGAAGGCTGCTCCAGTGGCCTACCAGCAGGTGATCCATCCGTAGATCTTCGTGCATGCGATGCGCTCTTCTCGACCGAGTTCGATGAGACAGCCACGCGTTCGCATGAGACGAACAGCGCCCTGCACTCGGCCGGACAGCTCCCAGGATGTGCGCGAGGTCGGACTCGGGGCTGGGGCCCGGCCCTCAGTCTCCGGCCTCGGGTCTCCTGATCGCTATGGCAGCCGCGTCGTCACCGAGTCGCCCGCCGCAGTGGCCGAGCAGGTCGTGCTTGAGGCGTTCCACCAGGACCTCCGGTGTACCCCCGGCCCACTGCTCGACCCGTTCCGGCAGCGGGTAGAACTCTCCGTCCCGGTTCCGGGCCTCGATGACCCCGTCGGTGTACAGCAGGAGGGTGTCGCCGGCCTCGAAGGCGAACGTGTCGGCCGTGTAGCCGGTCACGGACAGCACGTGCATGCCCAGCGGCGGGACGGGGTTGGAGCTGTCGAGGAACCGAACCTCGCCGTTGTGGATCAGTAGGGGCGGCGGGTGTCCGCAGTTGGTGATCTCCACGGTCGCCGCGTTACCGGGGATGTGCAGGAGCAGCGCCGTAATGAAGTGCTCAGCGGCATGTGCGTAGTCGTCGACGAAATCGGCAAGGTAACGGCTGACGCTGAGGTCGAGCGCTGCCGCCAGTTCCCCCAAGGAGGCGTGGCTGTCGGCAGCCTGGCGGAACGCGCCGATCAGCAGCGCGGACTCGCCGACGGCGGTCAGGCCCTTGCCGCGCACATCGCCGATGATCATGCGGGCGGCGCCCGGGATGAGGGTGGCGGTGTACAGGTCCCCGCCGATCTCGGCCTGGTCGGCGGCGGCCAGGTAGAACGAAGCGACCCGCAGCGGGCCAAGACGGTTGGGCAAGGGCCGCATGAGGGCGCGCTGAGCGGCTTCCGACACGGACCGGATCTGCTCCATCTGCCGCAGGCGGCGCTCACGGATCCGGGACAGGGCCACGACCAGCGTGGAGAGCGCCGTCGTGGCGATGATCTGAAGGGCCTCGTCGCGGTGCACGGCCAGCACGTTCAGATGGGCGGCAATGTAGGCCTGGACACAGACGGCGAGGAGTCCTACCCCTGCGGTGAGCCACGGCCCTCCGACCATCGCCGCGATCATGGGCGCCAGGATGAGCAGCACACCGTAGTGAACGTCGTCGGGGGTCACCAGGTCGAAGACCGTGACCGCAACGACGAACCCGAAAGGAATCAAGGCCAGCACAGGACGACTGCGCCATGACGACCACAGAGCGCCGCTTTCCTTCGGTTCTCCCACACGTCAACCATGCGCTCCCAAGGTCATCCGTTCCACGTGGGCCCAAAAAGGGTGAGGCGACGCGCGCACCGGGCCATACCGGCGGACTCTGGAGGGGGCAGCTCACTCGCCCTCCCGCCGAACCGATCCGAGCCGAGCCGATCCGAGCCGAGAAAGCCGAGCCATGAAATTCGTACAGATCATTGAGTTCAAGACCAGTCGCATCGACGACTTCAACGCCCTCCTGGACGCCTGGGTCGAGAAG
Organism: Streptacidiphilus jiangxiensis; assembly: GCF_900109465.1. Lineage (GTDB taxonomy): Bacteria > Actinomycetota > Actinomycetes > Streptomycetales > Streptomycetaceae > Streptacidiphilus > Streptacidiphilus jiangxiensis. Next base: position 162,319 of record NZ_FOAZ01000007.1, on the reverse strand, counting down.
AACGAAGGCCATCGACTGGTGACCCGCGCTGTGCAGGTCCGCGACCGCGACCAGGACAACGTGTACCTGAACATCGTGGAGTTTCCCTCCTACGAGCAGGCCATGGACAACTCCAACCGTCCCGAGACGGCAGAGTTCGCAGCGCAGCTCGCCGCGCTCTGCGACGGTCCCCCCGCGTTCCGCAACCTCGACCTGATCAACGAACGGACCTTCGAGGGCTGAGCCTCACGCGACCTCCGCGAGACCTCGCGGAGGTCGCGTGCGGCCACCGGCTTGAGCATTCGGCGAACTGCCCCCGTGCTCAGTTGGTGGTGGACGAGCCGTCGTAGACGTGGTCCGGGGTGACGATGCCGGTGATCGCACGGGCGAGCAGGGTGGAGGGCTCCTGGCCCTGGCTGCTGGAGTCAGTGTTGATCAGGATGACGAGCGTGGCTCGCTCCGCGGGCAGGTAGACGGTCACCGACTCGTAGCCGGGGATGGAGCCGTTGTGTCCGATCCACCCGTTGGAGTCGAAGATGCCGAGACCGTAGCTGGTGCCCGGGAAGCCGGTCGGCAGCGTGGTCAGCCGCTGGGCCTGGGTCTGCGGGCTCAGCAGGCGCCCGGTGGCGACGGTCACCGCCCAGCTGCGCAGGTCCCGCAGGTTCGAGATCATCGCACCCGCCGCCCAGCCCCAACTGGGGTTCCAGTGCGTGGCGTCCTCGGTCGCGCCGCTCAGGGTCTGGTCGGTGTAGCCGTGCGGGTGCGGTGCCGGGAACTCGGCCCCGTGCGGGAGCAGCGTGTCGTGCAGGTGGGCCGGGCGCAGTACCCGCTCGCGTAGGAAGTCGGCCAGGCGCATGTGGCTGACCTTCTCGACCACCAGGCCCAGCAGTACCAGATTGGAGTTGGAGTACTGGAACCGGGCGCCGGGGTCGAAGGTGTTCCGGTGCCGGTACCCGTAGGCGAGCACCTGCTGCGGGGTGAAGCTGCGTGTCGGATCGCTGAGCAGGTCGTGCGCGAAGCCCTTGTCCAAGGAGTAGGGGAACAGTCCGCTACGCATCTCCGCGAGCTGACGCAGGCTGATTTCGGTGCCGCGCGGCACGCCACGGACGTATGCGGAGATGGGGTCGTCCAGTCGGACCAGACCGTCGTCCACGAGTTCCAGCAGCGCGGTCACGGTGAAGGTCTTGGTCTCGCTGCCGATCCGGAAGAACGAGTCCTCACGCATGCGCGCACCGGTGGAGGTGTCGGCGACGCCGGTCGCGCGGACGTAGCTGCCCCGGCCCGGCATCCACAGCCCGACCACGACGCCCGGGATCTTCGCCTGCCGTCGGACGTCCTCGATCGCTCGGTCCAGCCGGGCGGCCACCTCGGGGCCGAGCCGGTCGGGCGGGCAGGGGTTCGTGTGGTCGCCGGTGGCGGTCGCGGCCTGGACGGGCGTCGCCGGGCCCACCGCGATGGGGGCCAGCACTGCCGCCAGGGCAAGTGTCAGGGCGAAGAGCCTGCGGCGGGGGGTGCATCGCATTGCGGGTTCCTCTTCCAAGGTCACGGGATCCGACGACCAGATCACCACCCGCGCACCGCGCCGCGACGAGCGTCCACTCCCGGCCCCTGCGAGTCCACCCGTTCGGACGGGATCGCAGGATCCCCGACCACCCATGACGGTCATCTGGAAAGTTCAAGGGGCCACCGCCATGCTTCGCCTGTGGACGACCCGAGGGAGCGCAGCGGGCGGGGAGGGGCGCAGTGGGCGATGGTCTGCCTCACGCTCGTGCTCGCCCTCGGCATGTTCGTCGCCGCCGCGGGGATGTGGCTCGAAGCGGACTCCTTGAACGCCCGCGGCGTGCGTACCACCGCCCGAGTGCTGGAGAAGGCCCGTCTGGGTCACGGCTCCGCGTACCGGATCGCCTTCGACACCCCCGACCACAGGTCGATCGTGGAGTGGTCCTACGGCCTGCCGGACGGCATCAGCGTCGGCGACCGCATCACCGTGGTCTACCAAGCCTCCGATCCCAGCGGCGTGCAGGAACCCGGTGCCGTCCACCGCGAACCCTGGGCGGCAGCGTCGGCCGGGGTTGTCGGCATCCTCCTCCTGTGGCAGACACGGCGACTCTTCCGAATGGATCCCGACTCGCCCGGATGGGGGCGGCGGCGCAGGCCGAACCGCGCGTGATGCTTCGTCCGCCGAGCCTCGGGTTCCCTCGGGGCTGGAGCGAACCGATCACCGACGCCACGTACCGGTGGCGCTGCGCCCGGCGCCTGACGGCTTTCGCCTCGACCGCCCTGCCAGGTCGTCGGCACGCAGACAGTGCGTTCACCCGCTCGTGTCCGCCTCGCGACGCGCGCACTCGACTGCGCGCTGCTGTTCGTCGAGCCTGGCGCGGACCTCCTCGGCCTGCCGGGCGGCCACGGTCGCCTCGGCCTGCGCGGTGGAGGCCTGCTGCTCGGCCCCGTCGAGCGCTTCGCGGGCCTCGGCGAGGCTCTGCTCTGCGCGCCGGAGCCGGTCCCGGGCCGCCCCGGCCTGGTCGGTGAGTTGCTCGGCGCGGGTACGGGCGCGCTTCGAGGCGGCTTGTGCCGCGCGTTGGCCCGCCTTCAGGCGGTGCAGCTCCTGTTGGGCGTCGGCGAGCTGCTGCTTCGCCTCGGCGGCGCGGTCCCGTGCGGCCTGGTCGGAAGCGCGGTGTCCCGAGGGTTTGTCGGGGTCGGCCGTGCGGGCCCGGCCGGCCGGGCGGGCCGACGCTCGGGCAGGGGCGTCGGCCGGCAGATCCGGGAGGGTACTGGCGGGCGCGAGAGCGTGCGCCAGGCGGCCCGCGGCGAACACCTCGGCTGCGGCCTCGTCGGCGAGGACGGCGCGCAGGGTCTGGTCGAGCTCGTCCGCGGCCTGGCCGCCGACCGGCTGTCCGGCCTGGGCGGCTTCCTGCCGGGCCTGGGTGGCGACGGCCTGGACGAGGGCGGTGCGCTGGGCGGCGAGTTCACGCAGACGGGGCCCCTGCAGCCGCGCCTGCGCGTCGCGCAGGCCCCTGCCGAGCGCGCGCAACTGCTCGACCTGGTCCGGATGCGCCCGCGCCAGACGGTTGAGCGCGTGCGCGGCGGCGGTCGGACGGCGCAGCGCGGCGATGCGCTGCGCGAGCGCACGGTCGCCGGCCTGCTTGGCCCGGTCAGCGGCCTCGTTGCGGGCGGCGGTGAACTCGCTCGGCGGCAGCGCGTAGAGCGCGTCGGTGGCCTCGTCGAACGCGTCGGCCATGCGTGTCACCTGCTCTTCGTGGCCGGTGGGCCCGTGCACGAGAGGCCGGGCCGGTCCGGTGGGCGGGTGCCACTCGCACTGACCGGGCCCCGCTCAAGGCTGCGACGAGGCCCGCTTGATCGCATCCGCGGTCGCCGACGGTCCGGGGCAGCGTCCCGTGCCCCCGACCACGGGCCGCGCGATCTCATCCATGCCGGGCCGGCAGTCCGAGCGGCGGCGGCAGGGTTGCGACCGCTCAAGCCCACGGCGGCGACTGCCCGATGCAGGTGGGTCAGCCGCCGGCGGCCACCGACAGTGACCGTTCCGGCCGCCGCGACCCCCGTTCGGGCCAGTCGCGGGGCGCGTCACAGGGCGCGCGCCGTTCAGGCGAGTAGCGTCGGCCAGGCCGCCGGTGGCCACATGGGCCCGGGCGTGCGGGTTGATGGCCACGTTGGAGGACGACAGCATGTTCGCGCTCGACGGTCCGTGGAACGTGCTGCGCTCGATCGCGGGGCACGCCGTCCGTGTCCTCGCCGCGCTCGAGCACGAGGGGCTTCTGCGGCACGCGTGTCGTAACGCCGCGGAGGCTGCCGCCGTGGCGAGCGCCGAGCGCCGGGAAGCCGACGATGTCGACCGGTGGGTCGCGGACCAGCCCTTGCGCAGGGCCGGCAGCAACTGACCCCCCGGGCGACAGCGCGGCCGGTGCCTGCGGACCCGCGGCGCGGCCGGTGCCTCGAATCGGCGGCGCGGCTCACCAGGTGACGGGGAGTTCCTCCAAGCCGTGGACGGCGGTGTCCGTCCGGAACCGCACGTCCTCGAAAGGCACCGCGAGCCGCAGGTCCGGCAGGCGCCGGATGAGGGTCTCCAGGGCGATCTGCAGCTCCAACCTGGCCAGTGGCTGTCCGAGGCACTGGTGCACCCCGAACCCGAAGGCGACGTGGCGCCGGGCGTCGCGTCCGACGTCGAGGGCTTCGGGTGTGGCGAAGACCGAGCTGTCCCGGTTGGCGGTGGAGAGCATGCAGATCACGCCCTCCCCCGCCTCGATGGTGGTGCCGCCGATCTCCGCACTCTCCACGGCCACCCGGAGGGTGCCGCCCTGGACGATGCTGAGGAAACGCAGCAGTTCCTCCACCGCACCCTTGATCAGGGTCGGATCCTCGCGGAGTCGGGCCAGCTGGGCCGGGTCGCGCAGCAGGGCCAGCGTGGACAGCGCGGTCATGTTGGCGGTGGTCTCGTGGCCCGCGACGAGCAGCAGCAGGCTCATGCCGGCCACCTCCTCACGGGTGAGGTCCCCGCGGGCGATCAGTTTGCTGATGATGTGCTCGTCCGGCTCAAGCTCCTTGCGCTTCGCCAACTCCTGCAGATAGTCGGAGAGTTCGTCGCGCGCTCGGCGCACCTGCGCCGCGGTGCTGTGGTTGCGCAGCAGGATCCGGCTGCGCTCCTGGAAGTAGGCGTGGTCCTGGTACGGCACGCCCAGCAGCATGCAGATGACCAGCGACGGCACCGGCAGCGCGAACTCCGCGACCAGATCGGCCGGAGGGTGGTGAGAGGTCATCTCGTCGAGGAAGCCGTCGACGATCCGCTGGATCGCGGGACGCAGCGCCTCCACCCGCTTGATGATGAAGTCGCCCGTCAGCATGCGGCGGAACCTGGCGTGTTCGGGATCGTCCATCCGGATGAAGGACGGGTTCTGCGCCGCCAGTTCCCGGCGTCCGTCGCTGAGGAACGGAAAGCCGGGCTTGCGCGCGTCGGCGCTGAACCTCCGGTCGCCCATGACGGCGCGGACGTCCTCGTGCCGGGTGACGAGCCAGGCCCGGGAGCCGTCCCACAGCGAGATGCGGGTGACCGGCCGCTGCTCCAGGGCCTCCTGGTAGGCGGGCGGTGGGGCGAACGGGCAGCCCCCGCGGGCGGCCGGGTAGGTGAGGGCGTCGATCGGATCCACAGCGGTCACGGGTGGTTCTCCTCCACGGTTCCACGGTTCCACGGCCCGGCGGCCCGGCGGGCGGGCCCTGCAGGGCCGCTCAGGGCTCGTGCACGGTGATGGCCCGGCCCGGGCAGATGGCCGCCGCAGTGCGGACGGCGGACCGCAGGTCCGCCGGGGGCTCGGGCTGGATCAGCAGAACGACCCCGTCGTCCTCGGACTGGTCGAACACCTCGGGGACGGCCGTGACGCACTGTCCGGAACTGCAGCAACGGCCTGGGTCGACGCTGACACGCAATGCGGCTCTCCCCACTGGATGGCATGGACACCTAACTACGTCGCCAACGTAGTCCACCGCCTCGCGTAGGTGTAGTACGCAACGGCATCCGTGCCGACAATGGCCGGAAATGCTCCGTGCCCGTCCCTTCGCCCGCCACGCCCGAGAGGCAGCCTGGAGCTATCCCTCGTCGACCGGGCCGGTGAGGGACCAGCCGGGGGCCAGGTAGTGCGGGGTGACCGAGCCGCGGCGCAGTTCCTCGCCGCAGGCGCGGCAGCAGACCTGGGGATGGACGTCCGCGCCGCAGTCGTGCTCCCAGACCAGGGGTGGCGTCTCGGCGAGGTGGCGGTCGCCCCACTCCTTCAGCAGCAGCAGTACCGGCTGGAGCTCACGCCCCGCCGGCGTCGGCCGGTACTCGTAGCGCACCGGACGGTCCTGATAGGGGACCTTCTCCAGCACGCCGGCCTCGACGAGCTTGCGCAGTCGCGCCGTCAGGATGTCGCGCGGGGCACCGGTGTTGCGCGCGATCGCGTCGAAGCGCCAGACCCCGAACAGCGCCTCGCGCAGCACGAGGAGCGCGTACTTGTCGCCGACGACGCCCAGCGCGTCGGCGATCGAGCAGGGACGCGGCTGCGGCTTGGCGGCACTCGGGCGGGTGGGCGTCATGGGAGGAGTCTACGCGGAGTGGGTTTGCTTTTCCCACTAGCGCGCTTATAGTGGATCCAGTTTTCCTACTCACTAGTAGGACCTGAGGCCAAGGGGAGGCCGTCATGAGGGACGCAGTGATCGTCGAGGCCGTTCGCACGCCGATCGGCAAGGGCAAGCCGGGCGGCGCACTGTCCACCGTGCACCCCGTCGAGCTGCTCGCGCACACCCTGCGCACCCTGGTCGAGCGCAGCGGGATCGACCCCGTCCTGGTCGACGACGTGGTGGGCGGCACCGTCGACCAGGTCGGCGAGCAGGCCATGAACACCACCCGCTACGCCTGGCTCTCGGCCGGCCTGCCCGAGACCGTCCCGGCGACCACGGTGGACCGGCAGTGCGGCTCCTCGCAGCAGGCCGTGCACTTCGCCGCGCAGGGCGTCATCGCCGGCACCTACGACATCGTCGTCGCCTGCGGTGTCGAGTCGATGAGCCGGGTCCCGATGTGGTCCAACGTGCCGGCGGGCGCCGATCCCTTCGGCCCGGGCATCGCCGCCCGCTACCCCGAGGGCCTCGTCCCGCAGGGAATCAGCGCCGAACTGATCGCCGCGCACTGGAAGCTGGACCGCGTGGCGATGGACGCCTTCTCCGTCGACTCCCATGCCAAGGCGGCCCGCGCCTGGGACGCGGGCCTCTTCGACGCCGAGACCGCACCGCTGACCACGCCCGAGGGCAGGCTCGTCACCCGGGACGAGAGCGTCCGCCCGAGCACCACCCCGGAGATCCTGGCCTCGCTGCGGCCCGCCTTCGCCGACGAGGGCTTTGCCCGGCGCTTCCCGCAGATCGACTGGTCCGTCACCGCGGGCAACAGCAGCCCGACGAACGACGGCGCCTCCGCACTGCTGATCACCAGCAGCGAGACCGCGGCGCGGCTGGGCCTGCGACCCCTGGCTCGCCTGCACAGCTTCGCCGTCACCGGCTCCGACCCGATCATGATGCTGACCGGGGTCATCCCGGCCACGCAGAAGGTGCTGCACCGCGCCGGTCTGGGCCTCGACGACATCGACCTCTTCGAGGTCAACGAGGCCTTCGCCAGCGTCCCGCTCGCCTGGCTCGCCGAGACCGGCGCGGACCCCGCCCGCCTCAACGTCCACGGCGGCGCGATCGCCCTCGGCCACCCCCTCGGCGCGAGCGGCGCCCGGCTGATGACCACGCTCGTGCACGCCATGCGCGAACGCGGCGCCCGCTACGCCCTGCAGACGATGTGCGAGGCCGGTGGCCTGGCCAACGCGACTGTGCTGGAAGGAATCTGAGCCGCCCGTCCCCGGCCGCTCACCGCTGGGCGCTCACCGCTGGGCGCCGTGGAGGCGGCCGGGGCTGCTCCCTGTCTCCGGGCAGAAGAACGGGCCGGTCGGCACTGGTCGGCTCGGCGCGGCTGTGGCGACGGCCGACATCGGCAACGGCAACGGCAACGGCAACGGCAACCGCAGCGGGCCGCCGTGTCACCGGTCGATCCGTCAGAACGGCCCCTAACGTGAGTCCATGACCGATGACGCTCGGCAGCCCCGGCCGGCGAAGGGGGCGACGCCTGCGGGGAGATCCCCGGCGGTGGTCGCCGAGAATCTGAAGGAGCAGCTCTACGCGACCCTGACGGTCATGGCCGTCACCCTCGGCCTCACCCGGGCCGAGCACCTGACGCCCGCCATGGCCGCGCTCGCCGTGACCGCCACCGCACTGGGGCTCTGGCTCGCGACGGTCATCGCCGACCAGCAGGCGCACCGTGTCGTGTACGGGGAGGTGGCGCGCGGCGCGGACCTGCGGCGACTGCTCTACGTCAGCGGCCCGCTGCTCGGTTGCGCCCTGGCGCCGCTCCTGCTCATCGGGCTCTCCGCTCTCGGGGTACTGCCGCTCGTCGACGCGCTCTACACCTCGACCTGGCTCGGCGCCGCCGCGCTGTTCACCTGGGGCTGCCGGGCCGGCCTGCGCATGGGCGCGAGCCGGGTCGCGGCGGTCGTCGCGGGCCTGCTGGATCTCGGTGTGGGAGCGGTGGTCGTGGTGATCAAGCTGGCGTCCGGGCACTGAAAAGGGCCGCATAGCGAGCCAGGTACAGGGGCCAGCCCTGGTCTCCTCCGACACCCTCGCCGACCGCCTGCCAACCGGGGCCGTGGCGGTCCAGGTGGCGGTGTTCCAGTTCGACCCGGGTGCGGTGCGCGCCGTCCGCGACGAACCGGACTTCCACCTCGCTGGTGTGTGCGGGGTCGGTCTCGATCTGCCACTGCGGGCCGATGTCCCAGCTGAACACGACGCGGTGCGGCGGCTCGTAGACCAGGACGCGCGCCCAGCGGCACTCGCTCCCGTCCGCTGCCCGGTCGTAGATGTGCCCGCCCACGCTGGGCTCGAAGACCGTCTCGACGATCGGCGCGCCGAGCAGGTTGTGCTCCGGGGGCTTGAAGTCCCCGAAGCGTTCCGTGAACGCCTTGAAGGCCTGGGTGATCTCCGCGTCGACCACGACGTGCCTGCTGACCACGGTGGTCTCGGTGCTGGTCATCGGTTCTCCTCCGGTGCCTGCTCGGCGACCTCCGCGTAGGCGGCGAGCGCCCGCTGCCAGAAGGTGTCGAGCTGGTCTCGCAACGCGGCCACCGCCGTGGGGTTGAGCCGGTAGATCCGTCGCGTGCCGACCGCCTGCTCGCTGACGAGGCCGGCGTCCTTGAGGATCTTCAGGTGTTGGGAGACCGCGGATCTGGTGACCGGCAGCTGTGCGGCGATCTGCCCCACGGCCTGCGGCCCCTCGGCAAGGCGGCTGACGATGGCGCGCCGCGTGCCGTCCGCGAGGGCGCTCCAGCCGTCTCCTGATTGGTTAGCATCCACTAACGGTTAGTTTCCGCTAACGGAAGCACGAAGTCAAGAGCTGCACGGTGCCCCTGTGGCCCCGGAAAAGTCGGATCCCGCTCGCCCGGTAACGGTTCGGAGAGACGGACGAGTCCTCCTCGCCGCCGGCGAGGAGGACCAGCGCACGACCCGGGCGGATACCGCTCCGCATCGTGTCAGTCTGCGGCGCCGAACCAGGAGCCGTCGACGCCACCGAGCTGGTAGGTGAAGTAGCCGTTCCTGGTGCCGCCGCAGTTGCTGCTGCTGTACGTCTCGATGCCGACGGAGCCGTTCCACCACCAGCCGTTGAGCTGGGTGTCCCATCCGGGCGTGGACCAGCAGTTGCTGACCAGCATGCCGCCCTGGTTGTAGCCGGACACCTTCACCGAGTTGGCGATGTGCTCGTTGTCGAAGAACTCGATCATCTGGTTGTTGCCGTTGATGCTGCGCACCACGTCCGCGACGGCCTGCCAGTCGTTGCTGGAGGAGGTGGGGATGTAGGCGTCGGTCTGCGTGTACGCGGAGCCGGAGCAGTTCGTCGTGCCGTGGTAGGCGGCGGCGGTGACGTTCCCCGTCCACCACCAGCCCGAGACCCAGGTCTGGTAGCCGGTGGTGGCGAAGCAGCCGCCCGCGAAGTTGCCGTTCTGATCGCGTCCGGACACCCAGAAGCTGCTGGTGTAGCCGGTGTTGTTGAGAAGCAGGATCTGCTGGCCCCTGGTGCCGGCGTGGGCGGTGCCGGCGAGGCCGACGCCGGCGGTGAGGGCGAGCACGGTTGCCCCCGCGAGGGTGGCGATCTTGCGAATGTTCATGACTCTCCAAGAGGACCGATTCTCGCCTGCGCTCTCCCGGCGGCTGCCCGGAGGGAAGGCTCGTGTCGATCGGCAACGTTGGCAGAGGGCGAGGACCCGGAGGGATCAACTGTCGCCTCATGAACGACCCGGAGACGTCTCACGCCTGTGGCCTGTGGGTTCTCAGCCCCATGAGACACCGGGCCGGCCACCGGTCCCCCGGAGCGGTTCCTCGGGCGCTGGGGCGGCTGCTCGCGGCGAAGACCGGCGGCCGTGGGACCGGTACGACCACGGCAGTGGCTCGGCACGGGCCCTGGCCGACTGAGGCGGTCGCGAACATGCGGCCGCCGTCACCCGACCAGGGCTCCGCCCTGCCATCCGGCGAGTGTGCGCAGCCCGCCGCGCCGGAGCCGGCGCCCGCCGCCGCAGGTCCGATCCCCGGCCCGGCCACTGATGCTGCTCATCCTCACCAGGCATCTCCCTTCCGGGCCCGACACGCTCACGAGCCCGCGAAACGGCCCCACCTGACGCCGGGGCCGCCCGGGCTGACGCGCCCCCGGGCCATGGCCAACGGTGTCGCCTCCACCCCCCTGACGGCCACTTTCCCGGACTTGTCCGGACAGTAGACTTGCGCGGCCCACCAGGGCCTGACGACGACGAGGAACAGGGGAGGCGACATGGCTGCGGGACTGCCCGACGGCCTGCCGGACCCGCAGGGGGCCGCGGACCTCGCGGACTACATCGGGCTGCTGGACCGGCTGCGGGTGTGGGGCGGCGATCCGTCCTTCCGGGACCTGGCCAAGCGGGTCGGGCCGCTGCTGCGACCGGCGCAGCAGGTCTCGAAGTCCACGATCGCCGACATGTTCCAGCCCGGCCGGCGCCGCCTGAACCTGGATCTCGTCGTCGGTGTGGTGCGCGCACTCGGCCTGGACGAGGCGACGGTCGGCCAGTGGCACACCGCATGCGTGCGCGTTCACGCCCAGGCCAAGACCGGCGGCTCGGGCGCGGTCGGCGTCTTCGGCCAACTGCCGACGGATCTGGCGACCTTCACCGGACGGCACGAGGAGCTGGCCCGTCTGGTGTCCGCCGCGACGGACCCGGGTGACGGCGACGCGGCCAGGACGGTGGTGATCTCGGCGATCGAGGGCATGGCCGGGGTCGGCAAGACCCAACTCGCCGTGCACGCGGCCCACGAGCTGGTCCGCGCCGGGCACTTCGCCGACGTCCAACTGCACGTGAACCTGCGCGGATTCGACCCCGACCTGCCGCCCGCGGACCCCTCCGCGGTCCTGGAGGCGTTCCTGCGCCAACTCGCCGTGCCCGCCCAGCAGATCCCGGCCGGCATGGACGAGCGGGCGGTGATGTACCGGGACCGGATGCGGAACCGTCAGGCGCTGGTCCTGCTGGACAACGCCGCCGACGAGGACCAGGTCCGCGATCTCATCCCTGCCGGTCCCACCTGCCTGGTGCTGATCACCAGCCGCCGCAGTCTCGCCGGGCTGGACGGCGTCACCCCGCACCTGCTGGACACCTTCTCCGACGCCGAGGCACTCGAGCTGCTCGCCCGGATCACCGGGCCCGACCGCGTCGCCGCCGAACCCGAGGCCGCCGCACGCATCGTCGACTACTGCGACCGCCTCCCGCTCGCCGTGGCGCTGACCGCGGCGCGGCTGCGCTCCCGCCCCGCCTGGACCCTGGCCCAGCTGGCCGACCGGCTGCAGACCAGCCGCCTGGAGACGCTCCGCGCCGGCGGGCGCGCGATCCGGCCGGTCTTCGACCTCTCCTACCGGGACCTCACCGAACCGCTGCAGCGCGTCTTCCGGCTCCTCGGCCGGCACCCCGGCCCCGACTTCACCCCGGAGGTGGTGGCCGCCCTCGCGAACATCCCCGTCACCGCCGCCGAGGACGCCCTCGAACAGCTGCTGGACGAGAACCTGGTCCGCCAGAGCAAGCCCGGCCGCTTCGAACTCCACGACCTGCTGCGCGCCTACGCCCTGGAGACGGCGGCGGAGGATTCGGACGCTGAGGGCCCGGCCGCGCTGGAGCGGCTGGCGCGATGGTTCCTCTGCTCCGCGTCCAACGCGGCCAGGGCCATGAAGGCCAAGGTCCTGCCCGAGCGCGCGGACGCGGGCGACGTCGCACCGCTGGCCTTCGACTCCCACGCGGCGGCGCTGAGCTGGCTCGACGCGGAGCACGAGAACCTCGACGCCGTGCACCGCGCGGCAGCGGACGCGAAGCTCTACGAACCGACCTGGCAGCTTCCGGTCGTCCTCGCCCACTACCGGAATCTGCGGTTCCACCGGGTCGACAGCATCGAGGCACACCTCCTCGGGGCGGAAGCCGCCCGAGCGCGCGACGACAAGACCGTGGCCGCATGGAACCTGCTCGGGGCCGCCACCGCGATGACGGCCATGGGCCGCTACGAGGAGCAGGACGCGCTGATCACCGAGTCGCTGCAGCTCTACCAGGAGGCCGATGACCCACGCGGCCAGAGTTGGGCCCTGCTGGAGCTCGGTCGGCTCAACAACACCCGTCAGCGGGCCGCGGACGCGATCGAACCCCTCGAACGCAGCATCACGCTCAACGCCGACGACCGTCGGCACGTGATGGCCTGCCAGGTCAACATCGGCGTGACCTACTACGAGCTCGGCGACGTCAAGGCGGCCTACGACCACACCGAGCGGGCGTTGGACGCTGCGCGGGAGTGCGGCGACCAGCGCGCGGAGTGCATCCTGCTGAGCAATCTGGGCGACCTGAACCTGGAACTCGACCGGGCGGATCGCGCACACGCCCTCTACGCCGAGCAGCAGCAGGTCGCCCAGCAGGTCGGCGACCGCGACCAGTACGGACGCGGCCTCGCCGGCCTCGGCACCGCGCTGCGGGCCATGGGCCGCCTCGACGAGGCCCGCTCGTCCTGGGAGGCGGCCTACGCCGTGCTCGCCGAGATCGGCAGCCCGCGGGCCGGCCAGGTGCGGGAACTGATCCGCGCCGCGGACGAGGACCATCCGGCAGACTCGCGCACGCACTGAGCGGGTGATGCGCGAAGATCGACGAACGTCGCCGAGGAGGGGTTGTGACGATGCGGAAGTGGGCCGTCGCGGTCGCGTTCATGGTGGCCGCGTGCGCCCTGGTGTGGCTCGCGGTCCGGTTGCTGGGCGGGCTGTTCGGCTGGCACACGGGATGGGTCGTCCCCGTGGGCATGGCCCCCTGGCTGCTGATCGTCGGACGCATGGTGGCGCATCAGGTGCTCAGCTCGGCAGCCCACTCCCCCGGCGGGCGCCGCCGGCTCTGGGCCGGGTCTGACAAATGATCATCTGGCTGGCTCGCGGAACCACGCGGTCCGCTGCCTGAAGGTCCAGCGGGCCACTCCCCGGCCAACGGCGCCCTCGCCCCCTGCACCCTCACAACTTGATCGCGGCCATCGCCGGGAACGAGCCCCGCCCTTCCTCATTCACACGGAGGTGGGCATCATCGGCCCGTGCGCTTCGACGTTTGGCGGTACCGGTGCGAGAGCTGTGGCGCCGAGTTCGACGGGCCCGGCTTCGACAGTTCCTTCTTCTACGGAACCTTCGTGGCCTACTCCTCGAATTTGGAGATCGCGATCTGGGACTCGTGCGAGACACCGCTCTGGGACGAGTTCAGTGCTCTGGTGGAGGCCGACCCTCGCGCCGGCGGCATCTCGGACTATTCCTTGGGCGATTTGATTCGGGGAGTCGCGAGCCGGTGTCTCGACCCGGACAGCCGCGGTGCGGCCTTCGCCTTCGCGGGCCACTGTTTCTGTCCGTACTGCGATCCGCCGGGCGAGGTGCACCCGGCGGGTTCGCGTGACGGGGACTGGCCCGATCCGGGCCGGGCGGTGACCAGCGTTCGATGGGACGGACTGAGCGACGAGGACAAGGCGCGGGAGGTGCGCGTCGCTCTCGACGTGCTGCTGGGTCGCCCCGGCTGATCGTGCGGGAAACCTGGCGGAACGTGGTGGCGTCGTTGGCGTTGCCCGGGGCGCCGGGCACGGCCCGGTGCCGCCCATGGCCTGCGGCCACCTGTGCAGCGCGACCGCAGCGGCTACGGGAGTGGTTTGCGGGCGACGGCCGCTACACCGTGCTGGCGGACCGTGGGCCGGACCAGGGTGGCCGGATCCGGATGCCAGTCGGGGGCCGGCACGAGTCCGGGAGCCTCGAGGTCCCAGCCGTCCAGGAACGCCGCGATCTCGGTGCGGGTGCGCAGGTGGATCTCGGCGACGTCCTTGGAGTACACGCGCGCCGCCTGGAAGGTGCTGGGACGCCGCTCGGCGTTCTCGGCGTGGGTGAGCGCCAGGCAACTGCCGGGCGCGAGGGCGTCCCGGTAGCGGGCGACGATGTCACCGGGCCGGTCCGCGTGCGGGACGAAGTGCAGCACCGCGATCATCAGGACTCCGATGGGCTGGTCGAAGTCGAACAGGTCCGCGGCCTGCGGCGAGCCCAGCACCTCGGCGGTGTCGCGCAGGTCCGCACGCAGGACGGCGCAGTTGCTCCCGGGGGCCAGCAGGCGGTTGTGGGCGGCCACGACCGGGTCGTTGTCGACGTACAGCACGCGCGCGTCCGCGCCCGCGTCACGGACGACCTCGTGGGCGGCACCCGTGGTGGCAAGGCCCGAGCCGAGGTCGAGGAACTGACGGATCCCGGCCTCGACGAGGTAGCGGACCGCCCGGACGGCGAAAGCGCGGTTCGCCCGCAGGATGTCCGGCAGATCCGGCATCGCTTCCAGGATCTTCTCCGCGACCTGCCGGTCGGCCTCGGAGTTGAGGTCCCCACCGAGGAAGAAGTCGTAGACCCGGGCGATGCTCGGCCGCGCGTAGTCAACCGACGGGTTCTCGTCCATGGACGCTCTCCTCCACGATCCTGACGATCCGGGCAGGCGGTGTGTGCATTCCAATGAACCAGCCGGGCACGAAGGCCGCAGCACGACACGCGACGGCCGCGACGCGCGCGCCCCGTCGTGGGACAATGTCCCCGATCTCGAAGATCCGAAGCAAGGGGGCAGCAATGTCCACGATCAAGGAAAGTGTCGAGATTGCGCGTCGTCCCGAGGACGTCTACGCCTACCTGGTGGATCCGGCCCACATGGGCGAGTGGCAGGAGAGCGTCGTCTCCGTGCGGCCGACCGACGACCTGCCGCCGCACGTCGGCTCCCGGACGGTGGTGACGCGACGCGTCAACCGACGCGAGATCACCATGACCACGCAGGTCGACGCGATGGACCCACCCCGCAGCATCACCTCGCACGGCCTGGACGGCCCCGTGCGTCCACACTTCGCGGCCCTGATCGAGCCGCTCGACAACGGCGAGCGCTCGCGGGTCACCCTGTCGCTCGACTTCGAGACCCACGGCATGGGCAAGGTCCTCACCCCGCTGGTGGTCAGGCCCGGCGCACGCAAGGAGTTGCCGCGCAACGAGCAGCGGCTGAAGGAACTGCTCGAACACGGCGCCTGAAGCGGAGACACGCGAGGGACGCACCGCGGCCACGGTCCCGGTGCCGGCCGCGCGGCCCTTCCGCAGGGGCGAACCACCAGGTGGGACCAGGTCGGGCTGCCCGTGTCCACGAGATCGGGTGCTGACTCTTTCCCTGACGCGGCCAGGCCGAGCAAGCGAGCTGCCACCGAACCGGATGCGCCGGGAGCCGGGGTGAGGCGGGGGCCAAGACGGAACTCGTGCCGTTCCTCCCCGAAGGAGTGGCTTCGGGTGGGCGTGTAGGGGATGCGTGCCAGCTTGGCCCCCGCCGCAACGCGGTTCCCGCTGCCCGGCAGCAGGCGCTGCGTCTCCCGGTACTCTCGGCTCCGCTGGACGATCGGAACGAGGGGGCAGGGTGCACTGCACGCATTGCGGGGGCGAGGACCTGGAAGCGGGAGTCATCGCCGAGGAACCGCACGGGCGGGCCGGATGGCAACTGGACAAGTGGTACTCCGGGCCGCCGACGACCACGAAGTGGATGGGCGTGCTCACAGACGCCTGGCGGCGGCGCTCCGGAACAGCAACGGTCCACCGATGCCGTGCCTGCGGGCACCTGGACGCCTTCGTGGCCGAGGTGACCGACCCGCCACAGGACTACTGAACGCCATCCGGCCCCGCGGCGAACGAGCAGGCGTCGAATCCCGTGTGCCGATCAGTGTGGTCGGACTTCCCAGGTCGGCCGGTCGAGTTGATCGTTGTGCACGATGATGTCGGCGCGGTCGGTCGGGCGGGCCGCGGCGAAGTACAGCTCTTGGGCGGGGATGTAGCGCTCGCGCCACGACCGTTCGATGTCGGCGGTGTCGGCGGTGGATCCGGTCACCGCAGTGCTTCGGTCCCGGGCGCGATCCACCGTCTGCTCGAACGGGACGGACACGAAGATGCGCAGGTCCCACCGGTCGAAGAGTTCTGGGCGCAGCAGGAAGACGCCGTCGAAGAGCAGTACGGCGTCGGCGGCTGCGGTGCTGGCCGGCGGGGACAACGGGGTGTCGGTGGCCCCGTCGAAGACCGCGTGCCGGAACCTGCGGTCTCCGCCTGGGCCCAGCGGGTCGAGCAGGACCCGGCACAGCGCAGCGCGGTCGTGAGCGTCGAAGTAGCAGCCTTCGGCCGAGTACCGTCCGCGCCGGTAGCGCTGTGCGCGGGGGACGAGGAAGTCGTCGATGGTCGCGCGGATCACGTCGCGGCCGTGCGCACGCAGGACGACGGCGAGCTCGTCGGCCAGCGTGGTCTTGCCGGAGGCGGGCGGCCCGTCGACGGCGACCCGCAGTGGGTGCGTGGCCGTGACGGACGAGATCGCCCCGGCCAGTCGGCTCACGAACTCCCCGCGCGCGCCTTGGTCCCTTGCCGCCTCTGCCACGGTTTCCACGTATAGCACCGCATCCAGGGCTGCGCCCACCGCCGCGTCGTCCGCGCGTACATGCGATGACGAGCGGGCCCGCCCCGATCCGCGTCAGCGACCGAGGAGGCGGCCGCGAGCACCGGACAAAGGTGCCCGCACCGCGGCAGCTGCGCCTCGGCTGTAGCATCGCCCACATGTCGATGCCGGATGCGCTGCTCATCGAGATCGCCGCCACCGTGGAAGCCGAACAGACCAATCAGATGCCGCTCACCGTGCTGGTCCACGGCGCCGTCATCACCGGCAGGCTGGTTCCGGAGGGCGTGTGGCGGCAGCACGTCGCCGGACTGCTGCGGGACTCCGAGCTCCTGGGTCCCTTCGCCGGCATCTTCACGGGACCGACCGGCGACGCCCGGGCCGACAGCGACCGGACGCCCTCCCACCTGCATTTCCACCGGGCGCGGATTCTCCAGGGTCAGATGGGCATTCCGGAGACAGGCGGTATGTACCGCATCGCCATCAAGGACGTCAGCGCATGGACGGCCGGGGACTTCGGCTACGTCGACCACTGAACCCTTCGGCGGCCCCCGCCGCTTTCACTCGAACCGCCGAACCCGGCGTGGCACTACCCGCCGTCAGGCACGCACACTCAGTAGCTTCTTCGCATGAGCGACGCAGTGGCAGCAGTGCATGCCGGACAGCGACGCTCCGCCGAGGCCGCTTCGCCCGCGTCGCCGCGACTGGGGTGGTTGGACGCCCTGCGCGGGATCGCCGCCTTGGCCGTGGTCTTCCAGCATGCGGCCCCCTCGCTGCTGTGGCAGCCGTACCGGATCGAACATCCGCGGCTGGACACCGGGATGCTGGGCGTCTTCCTGTTCTTCCTGATCAGCGGCTATATCGTGCCCGCGTCGCTGGAGCGCCGCGGCGACCTGCGGGCCTTCTGGGTCGGCCGGGTGTTCCGGCTCCACCCTCCCTTCCTGGTCGTCGTGGCGGTCGGCGCCCTGCTTCCGCGGGCGTTCGCGGCGGTGGACCCCCGGGTGTGGCAGCAGTGGCCGGCCGGGGTGGGGAGCGCGCTGATGCTGCCCGATCTTCTGGGGATGCCGGGCGCGTTGCGGGTGGCCTGGACGCTGACCTACGAGATGGTCTTCTACTTCCTGGTCACGGCCCTGTTCGCCTGGGGGCTCCACCGGGTCAGCGGTCCGATCGCCGTGGGTCTCACCGTGGTCGGTGTGTTCGCGGGGAGCGCGCTGCCGCTGGGTCTGCTGTCGCACGCCGGCCGTTCCGTACACGGGCTGGTGGCCGTCTCCGCCGCCGTCGTGGTGCTCGCCCTGGTCTGCATCTTCAGCGCGCACCCGACGGCGCGACGCATCGGCGCGGCACTGCTCGGGGGGCTCGCACTGACCCTGGTCCTCCTCAACGGTCGCACCGCCGGCTTCGAGACCATGGCCATCTTGGCCACGATGTTCGCGGGCACGGCGATCTACCGTGCGGAGCGCGGGCAGATCAGCCGGACGCAGGGGCTGGTCTGCTGCGGTGTGGTCTTCGTCGGCACCGTGGTGGCGGGCGAACGGCAGGGAGGCCACTACCTCGGCCTGCTGTGGACTGCCTCCGCCGACAGCTGGTGCGCCGGCTTCGCCGCCGCCTGGCTGCTGTTCCTGATGGGCTGGCTGCTGCGCAACCGTCCGATTCCACGGGCCCTCACCTGGGTCGGCGCGGTCAGCTACGCGATGTACCTGCTCCACGTACCGCTGCTGAGCGGCTTCGAGTGGATGTTCGCCGAGATCCACACCAAGCCCGTGACACCCTGGCAGGAACTGCTGTGGTCCGGCGCGTTCCTGGCGGTCCTGGCCGCCGCCAGTCACCTGCTGCACCGCCTGATCGAGATCCCCGCTCAAAACCTTGGACGCCGACTCGTCCGTCCCGCGCCGACCCCATGACCCCGCCACGCCCCGTTCCGGGGCGCGTGCCGGGAACCCGGCGCGGGCGGGGCGGCGTCACTCACTTCGGGGGCGAACCGTGCGAGGAGGTGTGGGGACATGTCGCTGCGGGCGAGCTGGCACCGGTGGGCGCTGACGCTGTGGGCGCTGGTGTGGATGGTCGCGGAGATGCCGGGCGGGGCCTACTCGTGGCACTACTTCTCCCACGGGAGCGCCCTGCTCTTCGACGGGGCGGGGGCGAATCCGCCCGGGGGGCTGCACCTCTACGCGAACTACCCGAGCCTGCAGATCGGCCCGTTCGCGTTCGTGTGCGCGCAGGTACTGCGGTCGGTGGGCCCGGACAACGGTGTCGTGGCCGGTCAGCTGGTGATGACGGCGGCCGGGTTGCTCGTGCTGCACACCCTGGAACGTTGCGTGGCGACGACCCGCCCGGACCTGGAGCAACGCCCGGCCGCCCTGCGTCGGACCCTCGTGCTGGGCGGCGGCGTGTTCCTGGTGGTGTGGGAGTCGCTGGCCGTCCACTACGGGCATCTCGACGACGCGCTGGCGCTGCTGTGCGCGGTGCTCGCGGTGCGGGCACTGCTGGCGGACGCCCCGGCTGTGGCGGGGCTCTGTCTCGGCCTGGCCGTGGACGCCAAACCCTGGGCACTGGCCTTCCTCCCACTGGTGCTGGCCGCGCCCCGGATCCGGCGGCGCCACGTCGCCGTCTACGCGGCGGCCACCGTGGTGCTGGCCTGGCTGCCGTTCGTGCTCGCCGATCCAGGGACGCTGACGGCGACGCAGTACGCCATCGTCAACGAGCCCTCCTCGGCGCTGCGCGCCCTGGGGGTCGGCAGTGCCGGCACGCCCTCGTGGGACCGGCTCGCCCAGCTCGTGACCGGCTGCGGCCTGGGCCTGTGGGCCGTGCTGCGGGGCCGCTGGCAGGCGGTGCTGCTGCTGGGCGTCGGCGCGCGGATCGCGCTGGATCCGGGCGTCTACGCCTACTACACGGCGGGACTGTTGGTCGGCACGCTGTGCTGGGAGCTGCTCGGCCTGCGGCGCCCCGTCCCGTTGTGGTCGCTGACCGCGTTCGCCGGCCTGCACCTGGCCCCCGGGGTCGTCGGGGACCCGTCGCTGCTGGGCGACCTGCGCCTGTGGACCGTCCTGCTGCTGGCGGCCGGCGCGATGCTCGTCCCGCGCGACCGGTGTGCGGGCCGTTCACTCCCCGGTGCCACGCCCGCCGCGATCACGGACCCGGCCCTGGTCGTCGGCGACCTTCACCGCCTCCCCGAGCGACTGGAGATGACGTCGCGTTGAAGCGGCGGGCCGAGGGGCCGCCCCGGGGCGGCCCCTCGGCTCCGGTGAACCGACCCCCGACGACGTTCGGCCAGGGCCGGGGCGACGGCGCGCCACGCGGCCGGCATCGCCTGATCCGGTTCTGCCGCACGCGCGGATAGGCTGGGCGACGTGGGGCGGCAATGCCGCCCGCCCGTCAGTCGCGTCTGCGGAGGTGTCCGTTGAGGTTGGGGCTGCACTACTGGAACTACTCGACGCCTGCCGATCCGGCGCGGATCGCACCGACCCTGGCCGAGACGGCGCGGGTGGCGGAGCAGGCGGGGTTCGACTCGTTCACCGCCATGGACCACTACTTCCAGATGCAGACGCCGACCTCCGAGGCAGACGAGCCGATGCTCGAGGGCTACACGACCCTCGGCTATGTCGCGGCGCTGACCGAGCGCATGAAGCTCGGCCTGCTGGTCACGGGCGTGATGTACCGGCAACCCGGCCTGCTGGCGAAGATCGTCACCACTCTCGACGTGCTCTCCGGCGGCCGCGCCCGTCTCGGCCTCGGCGCCTCGTGGTACGAGCGTGAGCAGCACGGGCTCGGCGTCCCCGTGGTGTCGGTGACCGAGCGCTTCGAGCGGCTCGAGGAGACCCTGCAGATCTGCAGGCAGATGTGGAGCGAGGACAACGGGCCGTACGACGGCAGGCACTACCAGCTTGCGGAGACGCTGTGCGTGCCGGCGCCGCTGACCCGGCCCCACCCGCCGATCATGATCGGCGGAGGCGGCGAGAAGAAGACGCTGCTGCTCGTGGCGCGTTACGCGGACGCGTGCAACCTGTTCGGCTCCAGCCCCGAGGACGTGGCGAACAAGCTCGACGTCCTGCGCGCGCACTGCGCCGACGTCGGCCGCGACTACGCCGCGATCACGAAGACGGTGCTCGCGATGCTGCCACCGCTGGCCGACCCGAAGGCGTTCCTTGGCCAGGCGGAGCAGTTCGCCCGCCTCGGCGTGACGGAACTGCAGGTGATGCCGGACCGCGACCCGGTGGAGTTCGCGCAGCGGGTGGGGCAGCAGGTGGTACCGCAGCTCGCGTCGATCGGCTGACTACCACTCGCGCCGCCCGGCGGCTGGGCCTCAGCCGACGCCGCCGGAGCCGAGGAGGAGCCACGGGAGCGGCAATCGTCCGTGCGCGAGTGGGTGCCCGCCATCGCACCACGAGCTACGGTCAGGGAGCATGAGGACCGGCTCGCCTTCCACACGGCTCGTGGTGCTGCGCGGGAACTCGGCATCGGGCAAGAGCAGCATCGCGCTCACGATCCGGGAGCGATTCGGGCGTGGCGTGGCCCTGGTGGGCCAGGACAATCTCCGCCGGACGGTGCTGGGAGAGCAGGACCGGCCCGGCGCGGCGAACATCGGGCTGATCGACACGGTGACGCGCCACTGTCTGGACGCGGGCTTCCACGTCGTCCTCGAAGGCATCCTGCACACCGCGCACTACGAGCCCATGCTCACCGCGCTGCGTGCCGACCACCGAGGGGTCACCCGGTGCTACTACCTCGACGTGCCGTTCGAGGAGACGCTGCGCCGGCACGCCACGAAGCCGCAGGCGGTCGAGTACGGCGAAGCGGAGATGCGCGGCTGGTACCGACCGTTGGACCTGCTCGCCGGATCGGCCGAAACCGTGGTCCCCGCCCACAGCTCCCTGCACGCCACCGTCAGCCGGATCCTGCGGGACACCGGCCTGGACCGGCTCCCCGCACGCCAGGACTGAACGACGCGCCGCGGGCCGCGCGCCGGACGGCGGTGACGCGACCGCGGTTCGGCGATCAGAGCTCGAGCATGCGGTTCAGCAGGTCCCGGTACTGCTGCAGCACGACGCGGAGATGCTCGGTCGAGGTGCCCGTGTCGTGGGCGGCGCTGCCCGGTCCCTCGGCCTGCCAGCTCCGGCGCACTGCGGCGCTGCACGCCGACAGCGCCTCGGCGATGCGTTGGCCGGCGCGTCCGACGACCGCGTCCGCCTGCTCCACGGCCTGGCGGGGATCGTCGACGAAGTCGAACTGGACCTGCTGCCAGTCGTCACGCAGGCGCAGGGCGACCTGCGGATCGAGGACGAGGCTGCGGCGGGGCCCCACTGTCCCCTGCACCTGCGGTGACGGGCCGCCCCGCGCCGTCCCAGCGGCCGGTGCCGGCGCCTGCGCCGGCGCTGATGCCGGTGCCGAGTCGTGGTGGACGTCGGCGTCCGTGTCCGCGCGCGCGGGACGGGGTGAGCGCGCGAACGCGCCGTCGTGCTGAACCGCGTACCCTGCCGCCGCGTTCGGCTCGGCAGGCTCCGGTTCCACTGCCTCTCCGGCGCGAACCGCCGCCGCGGACCGCTGCTCCGCCACGGTCTCCGGTTCGGTCATCGGACCCTCCCACCCACCAGTCGCGCATCCTCACCTTCGGTGCTCGGAAGGTCCTCCGCGCCGAGCAGGGCCTCGCACACGCTCCTGGCACTGACGAAGCCCTCACGCAGCTCCTCCGTGGAGACCGTGCCGTCGGTCGACCGCTCGGTCACCCCCCGTGCCCGCCGGTAGGACTGCAGGACCTGCGCACCACGGAAACGCAGCAGCGCCTCCCGGTCCTCACGCTCGGCCGGCAGTCCCATGTCGTCCAACAGCTCCTCCAGCGCTCGGACCGCACGCGCGAGAACCGCAGCGGGCTCGTCGACGAACTGCCGCTGCAGGTCGCGCCACCGCACCCGCACCTGCTCCGCGCGGGCAGGGTCCGGACGCCGGACCGGCAGAGCGTCGAGCCGCCGTTCCCGCTTCAACAGGGCACTCTGCGCGCGCCTGGTGCGGCCCTGATGGGCAGTCACGGCAGCGCCGTACTCCGACCCGAAACGCTCCTTGAGACGACGGGTCCTGCGCGCGGATGCATCAGCGACCGCGGCGGCGAACGCCGCGACGAGCAGGACCACCAGAATCACGACCCACGGGACGGGCATGTCGCACTCTCCCCTCGAGAGCAACGGACTGGGCGGACCGGCAGGCGGGGCCGCGCGGTAGCGCCACGCACCGCGCGGACCAGGTGGCGCTGCGCGGGGACCGGCGCGTCACCGAGGGGCGCCTACCCCGCCCCGGCGCGGCCACACGGTCCAACTTCCGTGACCTGCAGGCATATCCGCCAGGCCGGGGACCGCGCAGTCGGCACAGAAGCGCGCCTGCCGGCCGCGCCGGGCACGTGCGTGCGGGGTCGTGCCGGGTCTCGGGTCTCACACGAGCGAGCGAAGCTGTTCGCGCAACCACGCCGGGTCGGGATTGGTATGCGGACGACCAGCCAGGACGACCGTCGGCACTGTTTCGTTGCCGTCGTTCACCTCCCGCACGATCGCCGCCGCGTCCGGGTCGCGCCAGATGTTCACCCAGTGCGCACGGCGCGCGCGGCGCCCCAGGCTGACGCGCAGCCGCATGCAGTAGGCGCAGCCCGGCCGCCAGTAGACGACGGGTCGGCCGTCCTCCTCGGCCCGGCGTCGGGCCTCCGCGCTGTCGACGGACCGCGGGAAGATCAGCGGCGAGACCGCGACGGCGAGGGCCAGGTAGACCACCAGGAGAACCGCACCGAAGACCACTCGGCCCGACACGAGCAGCCACGCGGCAACGATCGAGCCGCAGAGCGCGATCAGCGTCGGCGGCATCCATGCACGGATCATGGACGCGAACACTAGCAACCGCCGGATGGAGCAGCCAGACGCGCCCGGAGAACGCTCGGAGCCGGACCCGGTCGCCGCTGTCGATGCAACCGGGGTCGGGGGTGGCGCGTATATCCAGCACCAACGTCACACGAGATCGGCCAGAGATGACACGCCACGGACGCCTGCTGCTGTTGAGCATCGCCACCTGCACGGCCGCCACCACCGCTGTTCTGACCGGATGCACGCCGCACACCCCCACGCCGCACACCTCCACGCCGACCGCCACCGCGTCGGCCACCGCCGCATCGGCCACCGCAGCGCCGTCGTCGCCGAGCGGGGTGGTGGCGGGCTGCCGGTCCCTCCCGGCGTCGAGCGCCGTCCGGACAGCCGTCCTCGACGCCTACGAGCGGGCCAGCCGACCGCATCCGACCCACATCACGCCCAAGGGGGTTTTCTACTACGGCGTGTGCGACGGCACCGCCTTCGCGGCCACTCGCTTCATCCCGACCAGCGGCGCGACGCAGCAGGAACTGGTCGCATCGCAGGACGAAGGGGCGGCAACGAAGTACTTCAGCAAGGCCCCCGGCCAGGGCTGGGGCTACGACGCGTCCGACGGAGCCCCCCGCAACCCCCGGGGCTGCGCTGCCGTCTCCCAGATCCCCCGTCAACTCGCCGCCGCCTGGGCTGACTGCCTGGAGCACTGAAGCCGATCGTTCGTCCGGACTCCTGCCACACCGTCCGCGATCAACGGTCGGCGGCGCGGAGGTGGTGGAGGAGCCTGGTGACGGCGGGTGAGGGGTGGTGGTGCAGGGGCCGGCCGGAGCGCTGCCAGGCGGTGAGGGCCGAGAGGAACCCGGAGTCGGCGAAGGTGAGGGCGGTGGTGTCCAGGACCAGGGCCTGGTAGCCGTCCTCGACGGCCCGGGCGAGTATCGCGCGCAGCGGGGCGGTACTGAAGTGGTCCGCCTCCCCGGCGAGGGCCAGGTGCAGCGTGACGCCTTCGGCGCCGGTCACCCGCAGTTCTATGACAGGCGGCGCCTGGTCGGCCTCTCGGCCGGGGGTCCCGGCCACGGTCGAGGCCGCGCTGGTGGCAGTGGTCAGTATCGGACTTCCGTCAGAGCTGTTCACGGCCGGTTCAACGCGGCGCGGACGTGCGAGTGTTGGTTCGACTCCGAGGTTCACCCGGGCGGTCGCCGCAGGTCACCGGGCTGGGTGCACCCGTGACGATCGTTGCGCACGTCCAAGCCGACGATCAGGTCCTCGCGCGCGAGGAACCGCGTCCGTCGGCGAAGGCTGTGAGCGCTGCGCGCGCCGCAGGGTAGATGTCCGCCGGGAAGCAGCGGTCGGATTCCAGCGTCGCTCGGAGCAGCGGGGATGCGGCAGCGGCCGGGGTGCCGACTTCGGCGACGTGGCGGACCGCCGCGCGGCAGGGTTCGTCCGCGAGACCGGACTTCAGCGGTGCCAACGCCGCGAGCGCCGGCGCGACCGCGCGGTCGCCGTGCCGGGGGTCGTCCAGCCGCAGGTCGTCCGGATCCACGCCCACCTCGACGAGGTACTTCCGCGCGAAGAAGCCGTGCTCCGTCCCGATCGCTCCCACCGTTCGCGCCCCCACCCCGGATACCATGGCCCGCAGGGTACAGCCGCAGGACCGTTCCTGATCGGGAGGGTTGACGCTGCGACAACGGGCGTGCGTCAGCCGAGTTCCCGGACGAAGTGGTAGTGCTCGCCGATGGCCGGGACGGTGAACTGTGCGCCGACGGCGGTGAAGCCGTGGTGCCGGTAGAAGCCCGCTGCGGCGAGTCGGCCGCTGCACCACAGCAGACGGGCGCCGCGTGCCGCGCTCTCGTCCATGCCTGCGCGCAGGGCCGCGCTGCCGAAGCCCTGGCCCCGAAGGTCCGGGGCGCTGGCCATCTTCCGCAGCCGCCGGACCTCCACGGCGGTGAAGGTGCCGCCCGAGACGTCGTCGGGCGGAGGTTCGGTACTGAAGGTGGCGCAGGCGCCCAGGTCGCCGCTGTCGGTGTAGACCGCGACGTGGAAGGTGTCCGGGAGCAGGTCGACGTCGGTGAGCGCCGTGTCACGGGGTCGGCCGGGCCGCAGGACGTGCCAGCGCAGATCCAGCACTTCCGCGACGGGGACGAGCTTGACGAGCATCGTGCTTCCTCACGGTTCGGTGATGGCCTGCTGCAACGGGCGGAGGAGACGGTGCCCGGCCGTGCGGGCGTCCGGCTCTCCCCCGTGAGCAGCACCCTACGGTGCGTCCCGCGTTGGCGCGCAGCGTGGTGGCGGGCGGGCTGGGTCTGGTGCTGCGGCCAGACTTCGGCAAGCGTGTCGGCACAGGCGGTGGCGTGCCGGCGCGGGCGGTCAGGGCATAGATCCGGACGGTCCGTGACCCTGCCAACGGATCAATGGTCAGCAGGGCGTAGCGATGCGGGGTCCGGAGCGGCGGCGACCTCCGCCGGTCAGGCGTGCGTCATGCAAGCGGGTCGTCGCCAGGACCCCGCCGATACCCGTGTGGCTGGCCGGCCACTACGCCTGCGCGGTCCGCGGTTCGATGGTGTCCTCCAGCACCACCAACCCTGCCGAGTCTGAATCGCGGTGGGGCCGTAGAAGTGACTGCCGCTCACGCCATCCTGGTCGTGCCCGGAGACGCTCATACCTGAGGTCCGAGGCTTGGCGGTAGCGGGTTCTCGTCCAGCCAGCTCTGGACCGCTGCCGCGTCGTCCACCCGCCCGAGATCTACAAGCACCATTGCCTGCAGATTCAGCGCGACGTGGAGTGGGGGATGCAGCACGGGTGCTGCGGCAATGTGCCGCCGGTAGATCTCGATCGCTTCCCCCGTCGAATGAAGCACTCCGGCAAGATCGCCTCCTGCTGCCCTGCTGAGCATGCCCATGAAAGTTAGCGAGGTGGCGAGGTCGGGCTCATGGGCGGCAGGGTTGCCCGTAACCGGGTCCGCCAACCGCCGATAGACCGCCACCGCCGCAGTCGTGGCCTCCAACGCCTCCGCCCGCCGACCCACCTGCGCTAGCCGGGCGCCGAGGTTGCTCAGCGCCGCGGCGAGGTCCGGCTCGTGGGCGGCGGGGTTGCCCGTAACCGGGTCCGCCAACCGCCGATAGACCGCCACCGCCGCAGTCGTGGCCTCCAACGCCTCCGCCCGCCGACCCACCTGCGCTAGCCGGGCGCCGAGGTTGCTCAGCGCCGCGGCGAGGTCCGGCTCGTGGGCGGCGGGGTTGCCCGTAACCGGGTCCGCCAACCGCCGGTAGACCGCCACCGCCGCTGTCGTGGCCTCCAACGCCTCCGCCTGGCGACCCACCCCCGACAGATCGGCACCGAGGTTGTTCAGGGCCCCCGCGAGGTCGGGCTCGTGGGCGGCGGGGTTGCCCGTAACCGGGTCCGCCAACCGCCGGTAGAGCGCCACCGCCGCTGTCGTGGCCTCCAACGCCTCCGCCCGCCGACCGAGCTCCGACAGCCAGATACCGAGGTTGTTCAGCGAGCTGGCCAGGTCGGGCTCATGGGCGGCGGGGCTGCCCGTAACCGGGTCCGCCAACCGACGCCGAATCGCCACCGCCTCAGTCGTAGCCTCCAGCGCCTCCGCCGACCGCCCCACCCCCGACAGCCGAGTGCCGAGGTTGTTCAGCGAGCGGGCGAGATCAGGCTCATGGGCAGCAGGGTTGCCCGTAACCGGGTCCGCCAACCGCCGATAGACCGCCACCGCCTCAGCGGACGCCTCCAACGCCTCCCCCCACCGCCCCACCCCCGACAACCGACTGCCGAGATTAGACAGCGAAGCGGCGAGGTCAGGCTCGTAGGTGGCAGGGTCGCCCGTGACCGGGTCCGCCAACCGGCGCCGAATCGCCACCGCCTCAGTCGTGGCCTTCAACGCCTTCCCCCGCCGACCCATCCCCGACAGCCCGGCACCGAGGTTGTTCAGCGCTGCGGCGAGATGCCACTCGTATGCGGCGGGGTTGCCAGTGGCCGGGTCCGCCAACCGCCGATAGACCGCCACCGCCTCCGTCGTGACCTCCAACGCCTCCGCCTGGCGACCCACCTCCGACAACCAGATTCCAAGGTTGGAGAGTGACCCGGCGAGGTCGGGCTCATGGGCAGCGGGGTTGCCCGTGAACGGGTCCGCCAACCGCCGATAGACCGCCACCGCCTCAGCGGTGACCTCCAACGCCTCCGCCCACCGACCCACCCCCGACAACCGAGCGCCGAAGTTGTTCAGTGCGGCGGCGAGGTTGGGCTCGTGGGCGGCGGGGTTGCCAGTGGCCGGGTCGGCCAACCGCCGGTAGACCGCCACCGCCTCCGTCGTGACCTCCAACGCCTCCCCCCGCCGACCCGCCTCCGATAGATCGGCACCGAGGTTGTTCAGGGCCCCCGCGAGGTCGGGCTCGTGGGCGGCGGGGTTGCCCGTAACCGGGTCGGCCAACCGCCGGTAGACCGCCACCGCCTCCGTCGTGACCTCCAACGCCTCCCCCCGCCGACCCACCCCCGACAGCCGGACACCGAGGTTGTTAAGCGAGCTGGCGAGATCAGGCTCAAAGACCTCAGGGTCGCCCGTGACCGGGTCCGCCAACCGGCGGCGAATCGCCACCGCCTCAGCGGCCACTTCCAACGCCTCCCCCCGCCGACCCATCTCCGACAGCCACACCCCGAGGTTGTTCAGTGCGGCGGCGAGGTCGGGCTCGTAGACGGCAGGATTGGTGCGGGCAAGGTGTCGCCAGGTGTTCAGGGCGTCTTGCGCGGCGGTGAGGGCGGCGTCGCGCAGGCCAGCGTAGTGCGCTCGCACCGCAAGGTGGTCGTTGATGCGGGCCCGGGTAAGCAGGTCTTGGGTGGCGGCCAGGCGGTGGCCGGCCAGGGTGCTGGCGATGGCGGCGATACCGAGGTCGAGGTCGGTGTGCCGGCCTTCGGGTAGCAGAGGTTCGATGGCTTCCAGAACGGTGATGTCGATGTGGTCGAGGCTGGCTAGGGCAGCGAGGGCGGCGCCGCCTGCCTGCAGT
Organism: Streptacidiphilus jiangxiensis; assembly: GCF_900109465.1. Lineage (GTDB taxonomy): Bacteria > Actinomycetota > Actinomycetes > Streptomycetales > Streptomycetaceae > Streptacidiphilus > Streptacidiphilus jiangxiensis. The sequence goes on along the minus strand of NZ_FOAZ01000007.1, from coordinate 133,939 downwards.
GCGAGTTCGGGATGCTCCTTGAGGAGGGGATAGAGCTGGCCGGTGGCGACATGGGGCCAGCGGCGGGCGGTTTCGATCAGGACTGTCAGCGCGTCCCGGGTCCAAGGCGCAGAAGGGCCGGCAGAAGTGCGGCCGCTGAGGAGGAGGCGTGAGACCACTTTGCCGGCCCAGTCGTCGGTTACTGCCCCCGAAACCGGATGGGCTGTGCTGTGGTCCGGTGGGGTGGTCAGGCCGATGAAGTCCTCGCCGAGGCGGTCGGGGTAGAGCGGCTCGAGAACCGTGTCGGGCCGGATGGCGGGATAGCAGTACAGGTGGTCGTCCAGGACGGTGTTGGCGGCGGCTTTGGTGTCGGCAAGCCCTGTGCGCTGCAGCACACTCCAGCCGTGCGGGTCGCGAGCCAATGCGCGGGTGAAGGTCGCGATCAGCACTGCCCGCCCCATGGCCTGCGGGGTGGTGGCCAACGGCTCATGCGCGCGACGGTGCAATTGGCTCCAGTGGGCGCGTTCGCGCTTGAGGAGGTAGGCGCTGGCGCGAGCCGGATCGCTCGGAGCGGGATCGTTGTGCAGGGCGGCGTCGACGGCGGCCAGGGCAGCGATGTGGATGGTCAGGATCTGCGCGTAATCCTCGTCGTGGTCCAGGTCCGCTGGCGGTCCGATGCGGCTGTGTTGCTCGTCGGGCAGGCCGAGTTGGTCCGCGAAGCTGTTGCGGGCCTGCTCGTACAGCTCGGCCCGGGCCGCGGCGTGGGTGGCCAGCGATAGGAGCGGGTGGGCTTCAGATGCGGCGTCGAGGTGGTCGCCGATCCAGGTGTTCAGGCTGTCCCACCAGAGTCCGGCCGGGCGGGCCAGGAGCAGGACCCGTACCGGAACCTGGCCGTGGTGCAGCAGGGGCTCGCGCAGCAGCTGGCGCAGCTCAGCAGTTGGCCAGCGTTCTGCGTAGTCGACCACGAGCACGACGCCGGCCGCGGCCTCGGGGGCTTCACCGGTCGCCACTCGGTCAGTGTCCGCCTCGTTCACAACCGCCTGCCACACCGTCCACCCAGCCTGACGACTCAGTTCGGCGAAGCGCGCAGCCAGACGGGTCTTGCCCTGGCCGCCAGGGCCGTGGATCAGTCGGACCGCAAGTCTCTCTGTCGGGTCGTCACGCCAGCGCGCCAGGTTGTCGAGATCGTGGGCGCGGCCGGTGAACGGCACCACCCGATGCCCGGCCCGCAGCAGCCGCGAAGGTTGCCGCTCCAGCGCCCGGGCAGGTACTGGCGCGGACACGGCCGGGAAGTCCTCGATCCGGTACGCGGGCTTCCACCGGTAGACGAACTGGACGTTCTGCACGCCGCCCGGGCCGGTCTGGATCGCGGTGGGACCGTGGAAGGTGCTGCCGTTCACGCCACCCTGGTCGGTTTCGGCACCGGGGTGGGGGCGGGTCATGGCTGTGGGCCGAAGCGGACGTCCTGGCGGTTGTGGTCTCCGATCTGGACGGCGGTTTGGCCGTGGAAGGTGTTGCCGGAGAGCACGTTGGTGCCGCCGGGCTGCGGCGCGGCCTGCTCGAGCAGGGCTCGCAGTTCGGCAGCGGCCTGCTCCCGCTGCTCGTCGTCGAGCTCCTCGAGCAGGGTCTCGATGCGGGTCTGCCAGGCGATCTCCTGCCGGGCCCTGACCCGCTCCAGCTCGATGGGGGCGGCTGCCTCGAGCTCTGCCGCGCTGCGGTCCAGGCGCTCGAGCTCACGTTGTTCCCGTTGCGCGTCGCCTCGGCCGAACCAGCGTGCGACCTGGTCGCGCAGTCCCTTCCACAGGTCGGTCCCTGCCGCTTTCGCGACCGCGGTTCCACCTGCGGCCGCCAACGCTGTCAACGCCTCCGCCAGCATCGTGCCCCCTGCCGTTCGCTTGCTCTTGACTGCAAGGCGACCGTAGCGCCAGCTGCGGTCTCGCACAGGGGTTTCCGCTGATCTCGGGTTGAGGTGCGGCCGTGGTCCAAGTTGGCTGGCCCGGCGGAGCTGGGGCCGGCCACGTCGAGGCTCGCCACCGCCACCAGCATACCCACCCCGGTATGTGACGCGTCCCGCCCCCGATCGTCAGGGCCGCGATGGCGGCGCCGAAGGCCACAGTCGAGCACACCTCGCCACCGGCCCGACGGCGCCATCCGGATCGCCGGGCCTTGCCGGGGCGACGGTCACCGGTGGACGAATCGGGCACCGGGTGGGGACCCGGGAACGTACGGCGGGACTTTCTCTCGTTCCGTGGCACGTCCGGGTCGGCTGCCACCGGGCGCGAAGCAGACGGACGGTGTCAGACAGGTCCCCTACCATCTGCGCATGAACGACGCATCAGCCCTGGCCCCGTTCCATCTGGATGAAGGCGGCGAAGGTGACCCCTGGCACTGCCTCTATCTCTTCGACGGGGACATGGAACGGGTCGCCGACGTCTTCGAGGAACACAACGCCGAGAGCCATGGTCACGGCTGGCAGGGCCTGGCCGTGTCGCTGGTCCGTTCCCGTATGCCCGAATTTGTCGACGCTCTCCAGTTCGGTTCGGAGGCGGGCACTTTCGTGGTCACGAGCGCGGACCTCAACGCGCTGACCCGCCTGGCGGGCCTGTTGCATTCCGCGTTCCACCATCGCGCGCTCCTCGGCGAGTTGATCCAGGAGGCCGACCCCAGGTTCCTGCCGCGTTGAGCGTTCCCGCCCGGCGGCGGGAGCAATGCTCGGAACCTGTGGGCCACTCTCGGGCCCGACGCCGAAGGCGTACCTTCCGGATGATCCTTTGGAAGGTCTCCGAGTAGGCCCGCGCTCCCAGCGCGGGAGGGAAGGCACGCCGTCCTCAGCGCAGTCACCGTTGACGACTCCACCCGTCTGGCGCCCTGATCGACGAGACCGTCCGCGAGGGCGCCCGCCGGATGCCGGCCGCAGCCTTGGAGGCGGAAGTCAACCAGTACATAGCCGAGTTGGCGGCCGAGACGGACGAGCGCGGACGGCGCCCGGCCTCCCGCACATGTAGGCACTACTGGCGAGGGTGCGCCAGGCCGGCAACCCACGACAACGTGTGAGCGAGGCCCGGCCCAAACCGGCACCTCCATACCGTCTAGTTTCCCCAGCCACAGTGCTGGAGCCCGGCGTGGAATTCCTTGTTGGAGTCGACGTAGTCGCCGTAGAGGTATCCGCTGTGGTACTGCCAACCTTCCCAGCTGTAGTACACCCGCTCGGTGTAGTACCAGACGTTTCCGCCGTTATCGATGTCGTCGCCCCTGACCCAGCAGTACGCGAGGATGGCGTCTTGGTGGTCGTGGGGGCCGGGGCACAGGTCGGGCACGCCGGTCTTTCCCATGTCGACCTGCCACGACTTGTAGACCCCGGCGCAGTGGCTCGGGCTGCTCAGCCAGACGATAGTCTCCGCGTGGGCGGGTGCGGTCGTGAGCGCCGCGAGACCGGTGACGGCGGCGACGAGGCCGACGGCCTTGGCCGCGAGTCGGCCCTTGAAGATCTGCATGGGTCCCCCTCCATGGTGCAAGCCTTCCGAGTACGCGAACGCCTGCTCCGCCGTCTGCTGACCCGACGCGGTGATCGGGCGCGGGCTGACCGTGGAGCAGCGGTCTCACGGTGCCTCAGGGGGATGCGTGGAGTCTAGTTTCCCGGACGAGCCCGGATGAACCCGGATGAGCCCGGACAGCCACAGCCCCGTCGTATCCGTCGTGCCCGCCCCAAACCGGCACCTCCATACCGTCTGGAATCCGCACCTCTCCCGAAGCTTCGGGCCAAGGTCACCCGCGGCGCCGGCAGCCCGGCAGCCGCCCTCGCGATGGTCTTCAAACTCGTTGAGTCCGCCCAGGCCCGCTGGCGAGCGGTCACCGCACCGCACCTCGTCGCCCTCGTCCGAGCCGGCACCCGCTTCTCCGGTGGCGGCCAAGGGGCCGACGGCGGCGGTCCGTCCGATAGCTTCACCCGCATGGACGAAGTGGACCTGCTGCCGCACCTGGACGGGACGGAGCGCGGGCTCGTCGTGATGATGTGCGGCCTGCCCGGCTCGGGCAAGAGCACCTACGCGCGGGCCCTCGAGAGCCGCGGTTACACCCGGCTGTCGATCGACGAGGTGGTGTGGGCGCGCATCGGTCATGACGCAGCCGACCTCGACCCGGCGGATTACGAACGGCTCAAGGCCGCCGTCGAGCAGGAACTGTGGAACGAACTGCTGGAGTTGATGGAGGCGAAGCTCCCTGTCGTGATCGACTACAGCTTCTGGAACCGCGCCACCCGCGAGCGCTACAAGGCCGCGGTCGAGAGCCACGGGTGCCGATGGGAACTGATCCGCCTCAGGGCCGACCTGGATACCCTGCGTCGCCGGCTGGCCGTCCGCAACGAGCAGACCGGCGCGAACAGCGTCACCGTCTCCGACGAGGTTCTGGAGCGCTACTTCGCGGCCTTCGAGGAACCGGTCGGCGAGGGCGAGCGCGTCATCGTTCAGGAGTAGTGCCCAGGTCGTGACCGCTCCGGCAGGGACGCGACCGCCTCGTGGGCCGACAGTTCTTCCACGGGTCAGATCCGCGCCGCGGCATGCATCTGCCAGACCAGGATCTCGGCCGGCCCGAGGGCGGTGACCTGCCGGCCGCCGGTGGCGGTGAGGCGGGCCGCGTCGCCCTCGGCGAGCACGCCGGCGCCTTCGAGGTCGACCGTGCCGCGGGCGACGAACAGGTGCAGGAACGGCGCGTCGGGCAGGACCACGTGGCGGCCGGTGTCCAGGCGGGCTGCGTGCAGGGCGGCGAACCGGTTGCGGATCCGGATGGCCGTCGTGTCCCGGTGGGCGTCCATGCCGGAGGCGACGGTGACCAGGGAGCCGCGCAGGAGCTCGTCGCCGATCTCCAGCTGCTCGTAGCCGGGTGTCACGCCGGCCTCGTCGGGCAGCACCCACATCTGCACGAAGTGCACGGGCGGCGTGGCGGTGGTGGCACCGGTGGCGCGGTGGGTGTCGTTCTTCTCCGAGTGCAGGATGCCGGTTCCGGCGCTCATGCGCTGGGCGAGCCCCGGGTAGATCACACCGGCGTGGCCCGTCGAGTCCTGGTGGACGAGCGAGCCTTGAAGCACCCACGTGACGATCTCCATGTCCTGGTGCGGATGCGTCTCGAAGCCGGTGCCGGGCTGGACCAGGTCCTCGTTGTGGACCAGCAGCAGGCCGTGGTGGGTGTTGGCGGGGTCCGGATGGGCGGTGCCGAGCGAGAAGGAGTGCCTGGAGTCGAGCCAGGGCAGGCGGGTGGCCTGGCGCTCGTCGGAGCGCCGGATCTCGACGGTGGGTGTGAGCAGTCCGGGCATGGTGGCCTCCTCCGGGTCATATGTTGAATCTTCAACCTTGAGAATAGGCCCGCATCACTTGAATGTTCAAGTCCGAGCGCCTGGCTCGCCAGTGGTTCTCAGGTGCATGTCCTCCGCAAGGGGCGACTGCTACCCTCCCGGTATGACCACCGAGAACGACGCGCCCGCGGACGAACACGGGGGCCCTTGGCTGACCTCCGGCGAACTGGACTCGTGGCTGTCAGTGGTCCGGCTGATGACCCGGCTGCCGTGGGCCATCGACGCCCAGCTCCAGCGCGACGCCGACCTGAGCATGGTCGAGTACATGGCTCTCGCGATGCTGTCCGAGGCAGCCGGGCGGACCCTGCGGATGAGCACGCTCGCCGAGAACACCAGCACGTCGCTGTCGCGCCTCTCCCACATGGTCAAGCGGTTGGAGAGCCGCGGCTACGTCCGCCGCGAGCCCGACCCGGCCGACGGGCGCTTCACCAACGCCATCCTGCTGCCCGCCGGCATGGCCAAGCTGGAGTCCGCCGCCCCCGCGCACGTCGCCTTCGTTCGCCGCCTGGTGGTGGACAACCTCTCCGGCGAGCGGCTGCGCCGCCTGGGCCAGGACGCGGAGCGCATCCTCGGGCGCATCGACTCCCCCGCTCGCTGAGCACGGCTTCCCGCTCGAGGGAATGAATGCCGCACCTCCGGCGCTGTCACTTGAAGCCTCAAGTTGAGAGAGCTAGGGTTTCACTTGAAGGTTCAAGCGATCGAGGAGGACATCATGACCACCGCAACGCCGACGCCGACCCCCGGCCACTACGCCATCGACGTCCCCCGCTCGGAGATCACCTTCACCACCAAGCACCTGTTCGGCCTGGGCACCGTCCGCGGCAGCTTCCAGCTGCGCGGCGGCAACGTCTCCCTGGCCCAGCCGCTCACCGCGACCCGTGTCGACGCCGTCGCCGACGCGGGCAGCTTCGACACCGGCAACAAGAACCGCGACCGCCAGGTCCTGTCCAAGGCACTGCTGGACACCGAGAACTACCCCGACATCGTCTTCAGCGCCGCCGGCGCCGAACTCGACCAGGCCGGAGCCTGGGCCCTGCAGGGCCGGCTGACCGCGCACGGTGTCGACGCCCCGGTCACCTTCACCGTGACCAAGGCCGAGGTCGTCGGCGACGAGATCGCCGTGGAGGCCACCGCGACCGTCGACCGCTACGCCCACGGCGTCACCAAGCTCAAGGGCATGGCCGCCCGGCACCTCCAGCTCACCGCCTCCGTCCGGGCCCGCCGCACCGACGGCAGCCAGGCCTGATGACCGGGCCGGCAGCGCGAAAGGAGTGAACGACATGAGCGACACGAGCACCGGGACCACCCTCAAGATCGCCGTCATCCTGGGCAGCACCCGCCCCGGCCGCAACGGCAAGGCCGTCGCCGACTGGATCGTCGACCGCGCCGGCGCCCGCACCCACGCCGAGTACGAACTCGTCGACCTCGCCGACTGGCCGCTGCCCTTCATGGACGAGCCCGTCCCACCGTCCATGGGCCAGTACCAGGGCGCGCTCACCAAGGCGTGGGCGGCCAGGATCGCGGAGTTCGACGGCTTCGTCTTCGTCACCCCCGAGTACAACCACTCCGTCCCGGCCGTGCTGAAGAACGCCATCGACACCGTCTACGCCGAATGGAACAACAAGGCCGCCGCCTTCGTCTCCTACGGCACCGTCGGAGGCATCCGTGCCGCCGAGCACCTGCGCAGCATCGCCAGCGCCGTCCAGCTCGCCCACGTCCACCAGCAGCTGGCCTTCTCGCTCTTCACCGACTTCGAGAACCTCTCGCTCTTCAAGCCCGGCGCGCACCACGACGCCCCGGCGACGAAACTGTTCGAGGAGCTCGAGGCCTGGTCGACCGCCATGAAGGCCCTGCGCGCCTGACCCTCGGAGACACCATGCCCGAACAGACGCCTGCCCCTGTCCCTGCCCCCGCCTCCGTCCCCGCCCCCGTCCCCGCCGCGGACAGCTACCCGCTGGGCCGGGGCCGGGTGCACCGGATCGGCTACGGCGCGATGCAGCTCGCCGGCGACAACGTCTTCGGCCCACCCCGCGACCGCGACGAGGCCCTGCGCGTACTGCGGGCGGCGGTCGGCGCCGGCGTCGACCACCTCGACACCGCCCAGTACTACGGGCCCGGCGTCGTCAACGAACTGATCCGTGAGGCCCTCCACCCCTACCCGGCGGGCCTGGCGATCGTCAGCAAGGTCGCCGCCCGTCGCGACGAGCACGGTGCGGTCCTGCCGTTCGACGAACCGCACCAGCTGCGTCAGGGCATCGAGGAGAACCTGACCTCCCTCGGCACGGACCGCCTGGCCGCGGTCAACCTGCGCCTGGTCGACCGCACCGCGCCGCCCGGCCCGCGCTTCGACGCCCAGGTGGCGGAGCTCGTCCGGGCCCGCGAGGAGGGGCTGATCGAGGGCGTCGGCCTCAGCAACATCACCCGCGCCCACCTGCTGCGCGCGCTCGAACAGACGGACGTCGCCTGCGTCCAGAACCTCTTCAACCTCGCCGACCAGAGCTCCCTGGACGTGCTGCGCGAGTGCACCGGACGCGGGATCGCATTCGTCCCGTTCTGCCCGCTCGGCTGGCCGCGCGGCGTGCAGAACCGGATCATGAGCAGCCCGGCGGTGGCCGGCGTCGCCGCAAGGCTGCAGGCCACACCCGCTCAGGTCGCCCTCGCCTGGCTGCTGGACCTCGCCCCGAACATCCTGCTCATCCCGGGCACCCGCACCCGCGCCCACCTGGCGGAGAACCTCGCCACCTCGACCGTGCGCCTCGACGCCGCCGCCCGCGCCGAGCTGGCCCGGCACTTCCCGCCGCCGACCGAAGCCTGACGCCGTACCCCTGACGCCGTACCCCTGACGCCTCCCGAACTCCCGGAAGGAGCACCACCCATGACCGCCACGGTCGCCGACCTGATGCGCCGCAACCTGCTCGGCGTCTTCAACGAGCCGGACGCCGAACGCCGCGCCCGGACCATCGCCGAGACGTACGCCGAGGGCGTCGTCTGGCACGAGCCCGACCGGGTCGTGCGCGGCCGCGACTCGCTCGCGCGGCGGGCCGAAGAGCTGCGCGCGAAGAGCCCGGACTGGGTCTTCGAGCCGGACGGCTCGGTCTCCGTCACGGACGACCTCGGCCACCTCGGCTTCCGCTACGGTCCCGCCGGGCAGCCGCCCGTCGTCTCCGGCATGGACATCGCCCACTGCCACGACGGCGTCATCGTCGAGCTGTACACACTCGTCCGCGCCAACTGAACGCCGCGCGCCTGCGTCACTCGGTGACGGCCTGGTCCTCCGTGGACGGTTCCGCGTGGCGCAGACGGTGGGCGACGGCGACGCTCCACGGGACGCCCAGGAGCAGCACCAGGATCACGCCGAGCACCAGCGGGGCCGGGCGCACCGCGCCGAGGGCGAGGCAGGCGAGGGCCGTCGCGGCGCAGGTCCGCGCCAGCGGGCGGTACAGGGCGCGCTTGCTGCGCCACACCGCGAGGCTGCCGGCCACCAGCATGGTGCTCGCCAGGACCAGCGCGGCGCCGCCGCACAGCACCCACGCGGTCGCGGCGCCGGTGCGGGCCGCGTGGGCGTGCTCGACCAGGTCGACCATGGCGGCGCCCATCGCGGCGACCGCCGCGGTCAGCGGCAGGTGGGCCAGCATCCACTGGACAGTGGCGGCGGGCGACGGCCGCGGCTCGCGGTGCCCACCGAAGTCGAAGTACGTCCACCAGGCGCCGAAGCCCGCCACGACCGCGACCAGGCCGACCGCCGTCGTGAGCGCGTCGACCGGCTCCGCCGCGAGCCCGGTGACGACCCCGGTCACGGTCTCCCCCAGCACGATGATGATGAGCAGCCCGAAGCGCTCGATGAGCGCGTCGGTGACGCTGAGGGTCACGGCCCGCACCGGTGTGGCGCACAGGATCACGGCGGCGAAGCCGGCCAGGTAGGCGAGGTCCAGCGCGCCCCACGTCCACACCCTCGCCCCGGGCGGCAGCAGGGAGCTGACCACCAGGACGACGGCGCAGACGGCGGTGCCGGTGACGTAGAGGCGGCTGGAGCGCCGGTACTCGGGCTCGTCCCCGCGCGAGGCCAGCCCCCACAGCAGCGCCAGCACCGCGAACAGCACCCCCGCCGCCACGGCGAAGGCCGCTCCCCTGGCGCCTCCGGCCTGCGGAATGAACGCCCCGAGCGGCACCAGGACCAGGATCTGCAGCAGGAAGGTGATCCGGGCCCGGGCGTCCTCGTGGCCGTGCAGCTCGTGGTGGAGACTGCCGTTGACCCAGGCGATCCACACCAGCCCGAACACCGCGCCGTACTCGCCGATGCCACGCCAGGTCAACTGCCCCGCGAGGTGGTGCGCCGCCTGGGCGACCAGCACGACCACGACGAGGTCGTAGAACAGCTCCAGCGGACCCACGACCCGCTCGCGCGGCTGCTCCCCGTGCGGCCGGGGCGGCTGCCACAGCTGACGTCGCAGACGCCGCAGCAGCGACTGGTCGGCGGAGGCGCCGGGGTCGGACATGCGGCTGAGGTCCCCTCGGTATCTGCAGCGTGGCCCGGCCTCGGGGCGTGCAGGGGCGGTGCTGGCTCCAGTCCACCATCGGTCGTCGCTCCGCGAAGGACCACGCGCCGTCCGAGTGGACGAAATTCGTCGAGTTGACCCGTCGCCGGCCAAGGCGAACCCGGGCGGCCCGTCCTCAGTGGCGGATCAGGCCCGTGCGTTTCACGGTGGCGAGCAGCGGGGTGACGTCGATGGCGGTGACCGCCTCCGACGGGCCGACGGAGTCGGTGAGGAAGGCGTAGAGGGCGTCGAGGTTCGCGGCGGCGACAGCGACGACGAGATTGGCCGGGCCGGTGGTCGCCGCGCAGAACCGGACGTGCGGGTGGGAGCTCAGGGCCTGGGCGGTCTCCTGGAGCGCGCCCGGACGGACGGCGATCCACAGCAGCGCCTCGGTCTGCGCGCCGAGCAGGGCGAGGTCGATCTCGGTGGCGGGACGGAACGCCTGCCCCGCCATCAGGGACTCGACGCGTCGGCGGGCGGTGAGCGCCGTGGTGCCGGCCCGCCGGGCCAGGTCCGTGTACGTGGCCCGACCGTCCTCGGTGAGGGCGGTGATGAGCGCAGTGTCGATGTCGAGCAGCGGCGGCGGTGGCGTGGTCCGCGGTGTCATGTCGGGGGCCAGTTCGGCCAGTTCCTCGGGCGAGAGGAGTCCGGCGGTCCAGCGGAAGGCCGTCGGGAAGACGCGCAGCAGGGTGTGGGAGGTCCAGGAGCCCACGGCGTCGGTGGCGGGCAGGTCGCGCAGCAGCAGGTTGTTCCGCGCCTCGGTGCCCTCCAGGAAGAAGACCACGGAGATCTCGTCACCGCCGCCGAGGATGTCCACCCAGACGGTGTCGCCGCGCCGGGCCAGTGCCTGGGCGACCTGACGGATCCGGCTGGGTCGGCAGCGGACGCGCAGGACCAGAGGAACCAGCTGCGGGAAGCGCGCCGGGTTGCGGACGACGGTCGCGCGCAGGGTGCCGTCGGCGTAGAGCAGGGCGACTCGGCGCACGACGGTGCGCTCGGACAACCCCAGGCAGCGGGCCAGCTCACGCCAGGAGGCGCGCGGCGAGGCGACGAGCGCGGCCGCGATCCGTCGATCCGTCTCGTCCAGCACCTGTCTCATGATCTGCATCCTAGGCGCGTGCCGTGGCGTGCTTCCTGCGCCGGCATCCTCGGCCTGGCGGTGATTCTCCACTCCGCGTCTACAACGGTGACGTCATCAAGGACACGTTCGGGACGAGGGAGAAGACGATGACCGATGACGGAGCCGGCCTGCTGATCCGCGCGGCGGCGGTGCACACCCTGGTGCCCGGTCAGGCCCCGCAGCGGGCCGTGGCCGTGCGCGGCGGTCGCATCGCCGCCGTGTCCGCCGACCCCAGGGGCCTGGACCACCTGGTGAGTGCGGGAACCCAGGTGCACGACCTGCCCGGCGCCACCGTGCTGCCCGCCTTCGACGACACCCACACCCATCTGATCTTCGCGGCGCTCGGCGCGCAGGACGTCCCGGTCCACCTGGCCCGCACCATCCCGGAGTTCCTCGAGCTGATCCGGCAGCGCGCCGCCGTCACCCCGGCCGGCGAGTGGATCCGCACCACCACCAACTGGCAGGAACTCAACCTGGCCGAGCGCCGGATGCCCACCGCCGCCGAGCTCGACCAGGCCACCGACCGGCACCCGGTCCTGGTCAAGCGCGGCGGTCACAACGACGTCGTCAACAGCTACGCGCTGCGCCTGGCCGGCATCACCGAGGCGACCCCGGTGCCGCCGGGCGGCACCATCGGCCGCGGGAGCGACGGCAGGCTCAACGGGCGGCTGATCGACAACGCCCTGCACCTGGTGGAGCACCTCGTCCCGGCCGCGGATCGGACCCAGCGCATCGAGGGGCTGCGCCTGGCCAGCCGCGACTACGCGGCCACGGGCATCGGCACCGTCCGGGACTGCGCGGTCACCCCCGAGGACTACGCGGTGCTGCTGGCCGCCCGCGCGGCGGGGGCACTGCACACGCGCGTGCGGGCGCTGGTCTCCGCCCTGGGCTTCACCCGCGCGGCCCAGGTGGAGGACCTGCTCGACGTGATGGAGGAGTGGCGTGACGGCTCCGATCCGTGGCTGTCGGTGTGGGGCGTGAAGTTCGGCCTCGACGGCGGCCTGGAGGCCGGGGCCACCGAGGAGCCGTACGCCTGCGACCACTCCTACTCCGGCATGCTGATCTGGGAGCCTGCCGCGCTGGTGGAGGCCGTCGAGGCGGTGGTGCGGCGCGGCTGGCGCGTGGGCACGCACGCCTACGGCGACCGCGCGGTCCGCACCCTGCTGGACGTCTACGAGCGTGTTCTGGAGCGCAACCCCGGACTGCCGGCCGGAACCCTGGTCATGGAGCACGGCGGTCTGGCCGGTCCCGAGCAGCGCGCCCGCGCCGTCGCGCTCGGCATCCCGGTCACCATCCAGCAGCCGCTGCTGCACGACACCGCCGAGGTCGAGGAGGGGTTCTGGGGCCCCGAACGGGTGGCCCGCCTCTTCCCCGCCCGGGGCTGGATCGACCTGGGAGCCCAGGTCAGCGCCGGCTCCGACTTCCCCGTCGGCCAGTTCGGCGCCATGCGCTCGGTCTGGGGCATGACCACGCGGCAGACCGTCATCGGCGTCAAGGGCCCCGAGCACGCCATCACCTACGACGAGGCCCTGACCCTGCACACCACGAACGCCGCCCGTCTGCTCGGTGAGCAGCACCTGCGCGGCATGCTCACCCCCGGCCGTCTCGCCGACCTCACCGTGTGGGACCGTGACCCGGCGCGGTGCGCCGCCGACGGCATGCGGGACCTCCGACCCACCCACACCTTCGTGGGAGGCCGCCTGGTCGCGGGTGAGGGCGCGCGCTGACGGAGCGAGCCGTGGTCCCGCCCGGCCGGCCGGGCGGGAGCACGGCTTCGGGCTACGCCCGTCGCAGCTCGAGCACCGGGATGGTGCGGATGCCGGCCGTCTGCTCGGCGTAGCCGGCAAAGCCCGGGTAGCGCCGCGCCTGTTCGGCGTAGACGCGGTCGCGTTCGGCGCCGGTCAGTTCGGAGACCGTCACCTGGTACGTCTCGGTTCCGATCTCGACGGTGGCGGCGCCCGCGGCGGCGGTCAGGTTGCGGTACCAGTCCGGGTGGGTGGGCGCTCCGGACTTGGAGGCGAAGACGTAGACGGCGTCCGGGTCGGTCTCGTGCGCCAGGTACATCATCGGGGTGACGTACTCACGGCCGCTCGTGCGCCCGCGGTGGTGCAGCAGGACCAGCGGGGCACCCTCGAACGGCCCGCCGACCTTGCCCCCGTTCGCGCGGAACTCCGCGATGGTCTTCGCGTTCCAGTCCTGCGTCTCGCTCATCTGCCCCACTCCTGTCCGGATGGTCTGCCACGGCCAGCATGGCCGCCCGGGAGGCCGGTCGGCATCACCGGATCCAGGTGAATCCAGCTGATTCGCCCGGGCGGTCCCACCCGGCCACCGGTTCTACGATGGATGACGAGGTCTTCTTGAGGAGGCCGTATGGCCATCGGGAGCGTGTCCGGCTGGGTCGACGACCCGCGCTACCTGCCGATCTCCGAGCACGGACTGATCGGTGATCTCCGTACCGCGGCGCTGGTCGGTACCGACGGCACGATCGACTGGTACTGCTGTCCACGGTTCGACGCGCCGAGCGTGTTCGGGGCCGTCCTCGACGCCGACCGGGGCGGATCCTTCCAGTTGGCCGCCGACGTGCCGGCGCGCACCCGGCAGTTCTACTTCCCCGACACCAACGTGCTGATCACCCGCTTCTACGCCGCGGACGGGGTGGCGGAGATCCAGGACTTCATGCCGGTCGTCGACGAGTCGCGCGAGGCCTCCCGGCACCGGTTGATCCGGCGCGTGGTCTGCGTGCGCGGCACGCTGCCCTTCGCCGCGCGGGTCGCTCCGCGCTTCAACTACGGGGCCGACCGCCACACCGTGCGCGTACGGGGACACGAGGCCGTCTTCGAGTCCCCGTCGCTCTCCCTCGCGCTGACCTCCACCGCGCCGCTGGAGGGCGACGGCGTGGACGTGGTGTCGCACTTCAAACTGCTCGAGGGCGAGTCCGTGGTGTTCGCCCTGGACCGGATCAGTGACGAGGTCCGCCCCCGTGCCTGTCCGGCGGCCGAGGCGGAGGCGGAGTTCGAGGCGACGGTCCGGTTCTGGTGCCGCTGGCTGTCGCAGTCGCGCTACCGCGGCCGGTGGCGGGAGATGGTGCACCGCTCCGCCCTGGCGCTGAAGTTGCTCACCTACGCGCCGACCGGCGCGATCGTGGCCGCACCGACGACCAGCCTGCCCGAGCAGGTCGGCGGCGAGCGCAACTGGGACTACCGCTACGTCTGGGTGCGCGACGCCGCCTTCTGCGTCTACGCGATGCTGCGCCTGGGCTTCACCGCGGAGGCCGAGGCCTTCATGGGTTTCCTGTCCGAGCGGGGCATCCTGCGAGGCGGCGGACCCACCGGTCCGCTGCAGATCATGTACGGCATCGACGGACGCAGCGACCTGCCCGAGTCCGAACTGCCGCACCTGGAGGGTCATCTGGGTTCCGCGCCGGTCCGCGTGGGCAACGCCGCCACCGAGCAGCTCCAACTCGACATCTACGGAGCGCTGATCGACTCGGTCTACCTCTACGACAAGTGGGGTCAGCCGATCAGCAGCGACCACTGGGACGAGGTCGGCGCCGTCGTGGGCTGGCTCTGCGACCACTGGGACCAGCCCGACGAGGGCGTCTGGGAGACCCGGGGCGGCCGGAAGAACTACGTCTACTCGCGGCTGATGTGCTGGGTGGCGCTGGAGCGGGCCATCCGGATGGCCAACCGGCGCGGCCTGCCCGCCGATCTCCCCCGCTGGCGGCAGAGCCGGGACGCGATCTACCGGCAGATCATGCAGCGGGGCTGGTCGGCCGAGCGCGGGGCGTTCGTCCAGTCCCTGGACGACGACGTGCTCGACGCCTCCGTGCTGATGATGCCGATGGCCAAGTTCATCTCCCCCACCGACCCCAAGTGGCTCTCGACACTGGACGCGCTGACCACCGATCTGGTCTCCGACTCGCTGGTCTACCGCTACGACCCGCAGGCGAGCCCGGACGGGTTGCAGGGCCCGGAGGGCACCTTCTCGATCTGCTCCTTCTGGTACGTCGAGGCGCTGACCCGGGCCGGACGGGTGGAGGAGGGCCGGCTCGCGTTCGAGAAGATGCTGACCTACGCCAACCATCTCGGCCTGTACGCCGAGGAGATCGGCCGCACCGGCGAGCAGCGCGGCAACTTCCCGCAGGCGTTCACACACCTGTCCCTGATCAGCGCCGCGTTCAACCTCGACCGCGCGCTGGGCTGAGGCCCGCGGCGGCGGGCGCCCGATCGGCAGTGCGCCGCCCGGCCGCGCACCGGGTGCCGAGGAACCGAAGGTGCCCTGATGTCCCTGACCCGAGGAGAAGCCCCGATCCGACCAACCGCCCGCACCAGGACCGGACGCGTACGGATCGCGGTCGGCCTTGTCTTGATCGCTGTGGCGTGGCCCCTCTACTGGAGGACTGTCAGCCCGTTCCTGCTCGCACTCTTCTTCGTCCTGTGGACCGGCTACGTCGTTCTCGTGGACGGTGTCGTACACGTGCGCCACGAGCAGTCGCTCCTCGACCGCGGCCCCGTCGCCTTCGCAGCCCTCTTCGTCCTGTCGACAGGGTTCTGGTGGCTCTACGAGTTCTTCAATCTCGTCACGCACAACTGGACCTACGTCGTCCCGGATCAACCGGGCTGGACCCTTTTCCGGATCGAAAAGTCCCTTTGCTTCTCAACGGTCCTGCCGGCGCTGGTGGAAACCAGGGACCTGCTCCGGACCCTGCGCCCGGCCCTTCCTCAATCAGTTGCAGACCGCAGGCCGCCCGGACCAGCCCTCGTCGGCGTCTGCGTCCTCGGCGTCCTCTGCATCGGCTCGGCCCTCGTCTGGCCGCACAACGCCTACATGCTGATGTGGTTCGTCGTGTTCCTGGTCCTCGACCCGCTGAACGCAGCGACCGGAGGCCGGAGCCTGCTGCTCCAGATTCGCCGCGGTCACTGGGGTGAGGTTGCGATCTGGTCCCTCGCAGGACTCGTCTGCGGCTTTTTCTGGGAGATGTGGAACTCCGGAACCGCAGCGCGATGGGTCTACGACACGCCGGGAGTGAACGGTGCCCCGCATCTCTTCCGAATGCCGCTGCCCGGGTTCCTCGGCTACGCCCCCTTCGCCTGGTCGGCCTTCGCGTTCTGCGAGGCCGCCTCCCGTCTTCTGGACCTGCCCCTTCTGGCCACGAGTACGTCGATCGAACAGTGAGTTCAACCGGTCGCGTCCGCGCCCGACGTGGGTCACGGCGCAGGCGGTGCCGAAGGCACGTCGGACGACTCCGCTGCGTCCAGCTGCTGCGCGGCCCAGCGGGCCCACTCGTTCTGCATCGTGCTGTAGCGCAGGCCCCACTCCAGGGCGATCCGGCCGTGGACGGCCAGCGGGCCCTGCTCGTCCGTGAGGGAGCCCTCCACGTCCCGCAGCCGGTCGTGCATCTCGGCGGCGGCCGCCGCGCGCCCGAGCAGGAACTCACGTCCCTGCTCCGTCGGCACCAGGCCGAGGAAGAAGACCCGCAGCAGCGTGTCGTTGCGGCGGTTCGTCGTCGGCGGTTCCTCCAGGAGCCAGTGCTCGAACTCCTTGCGGCCCGCCTCGGTGACGGCGTAGGCCTTGCGGCCGCGGCCGCCCTCCGCGACCACCCGCACGAGCTCGGCGTCGGTGAGCTTGCCCAGCTCGGTGTAGAGCTGGCTCTGCGTCGCAGGCCACACGTGATCGAGCGACTCGTTGAAGATGCCCAGCAGGTCGTAGCCGCTCGCCTCTCCGCGGAGTGCGAGCAGGCCCAGCGCAGCGTGTCTCAAGCTCATGGGCGACATCCTACGCCGACCTTCCAGTGTTGACAGGTCGGCGATGACCTTCTAGCTTCGACATGTCAGCACTGACATGTCGATGAAGGAGTCACCATGACCGGCTCGGTGCGGGGTTTCCTCCCCTGGATCGCCTTCGCCGCCCTCAGCGGCACCGTCGGGTGGGAGACCGGCGCGATCACCGCCGTCCTGCTCAGCCTGGTCCTGCTGCAGCGCGACCGCCGGGCCGGCCGGGGCCTCGACGAGAACGTCATCGAGCTGAGCGCCGCGGTGTTCTTCGTGGTGATCGCGGCCCTGGCCGCGGCGGCACCGCACTCGCCGCTGCGCGACGGCGTCGGCGCCCTGTCCTCGGCGTGGCTGGCCGTGACCGCCTGGGGCTCGCTGGCGATCGCCCGCCCGTTCACGATGGGTATCGCCCGTCGCTCCGTGCCCGAGCACTTCTGGGACACCCCGCAGTTCCGACGGGCCAACAACGTGATCACCGCGGTCTGGGCGGCGAGTTTCACCGTCACCGCACTGGCCGCCGGCGCCGTCGACCTGGCCACCCCGCACGCGGGCCTGGTCACGACGCTGATCCAGTTCACCGGGTTCGTCGTACCGGCCGTCTTCACCGTCCGCTACCAGCAGTCCCGCCGCCGGGCCGCCGCCCAGGCCCGACAGCAGGACGCCGTCCTCACCACGGAGCGCTGACCATGACCGCACCGCTGTACCTCACCGGCCACCTCGCGCCCGTCACCCACGAGACCGAGGGCCGCGACCTCCCCGTCGAGGGCGCCCTCCCTCCCGAGCTCAACGGCCGCTACCTCCGCAACGGGCCCAACCCCCGCCCCGGCGAGGACCCCGGCCACTGGTTCACCGGGCACGGGATGCTGCACGGCGTGCGGCTGCAGGGCGGACGCGCGCTGTGGTACCGCAACCGCTGGGTGCGCACGGCGGCCCTGGACGGAGCGCCGTTCCTCGGCCCCGAGGGGCCGGACCTGCGGGCCGTCACCGCCAACACCAACGTTGTCCGGCACTGCGGGCGGATCCTCGCCCTGGTCGAGAACGGCCTGCCCCACGAGGTCACCGACCGGCTCGACACCGTCGGGCCCTACGACTTCGCAGGCCGGCTGACCACCGCGATGACCGCCCACCCCAAGGAGGACCCGGCCACCGGCGAGCTGCACTTCTTCGGCTACGGCGCGATGCCGCCGTTCCTCACCTACCACCGCGCGGGCGCCGACGGGACGCTGCTGGAGAGCCGGGAGATCCCGGTCGGCGGCCCGACGATGATGCACGACTTCGCCATCACCGAGCGCCACGTGGTCTGGCTCGACCTCCCGGTCGTCTTCGACCCCGCCCGGCTCGGCCGCGGCATGCCCTACCGCTGGGACGACGGCTACGCCGCCCGCGTCGGCGTCATGGCGCAGGGCGGCGCGGCACCGGTCCGTTGGTTCGAGGTCGAGCCCGGCTACGTCTTCCACGTCGGCAACGCCCGCGAGGACGCGGCCGGCCGGATCGTGCTGGACGCGGTGCGCTACGGCCGCGAGGGCTTCCTGCGCTCCTGGGAACGGATTGGCGGCGCGGGCGCGGCAGGCTCCGGCCCCGGCGCCCAGGCCGGTGACCAACCCCGCCTGCACCAGTGGACGTTGGACCCGCGCACCGGTCGGGTCAACGAACAGCCCCTGGACGACCGCTCGGTGGAGTTCCCAACCCTCAACGAGACACTGGTCGGCCGGGCCAGCCGCTACCGGTACGCCGTCGCCGGGGACGGGCTCGTCAAGTACGACCTGCGCACCGGCGCGAGCAACGGCTACGACGCGGGGCCCGGACAGGCCCCCGGGGAGGCCGTCTTCGTTCCCGCCGCGGGCGCGGGAGCCGAGGACGACGGCTGGTTGCTGACCATCGTGTCCGACCGCGCGGGCCGCGGCTCCGCGTTCACCGTCCTCGACGCCTCCGACCTGACCCGCGTGGCCACGGTCCCGCTCCCGCAGCGCGTCCCGGCCGGCTTCCACGGCACCTGGCTGCCGGACGAGCCGCGCTGACCCGCCGACCGTCATCTCCCGGCCGGGACGTGCGGCCCTGCGGTCAGCTGCCGCTCGCCTGCCGGATGAGGTCGGCCACCGCGTCGGGCCGGGACACGTACACGCAGTGGCTGCCCGGCACCTCGACCGTGGTGGCCCCGGCCCGCTCGGCCATCGCGCGCTGCGCGGGCGGCGGGATCATCCGGTCGTCGGCGGCCACCAGGTACCACGACGGCTTGGTCCGCCAGGCCGGGCTGGACGCGGCTCCGGCCAGCGCCTCGACGCCCCACGGGACCTGCGAGTCGGCCATGAAAGCGGCCAGCTCCGCCGGGACGTCGGCGGCGAAGGAGGCGGCGAACTTCTCCCGGTCGAGGAAGAGGAAGCCGTCACGGGGCGGCAGGATCGGCGGGACCGGCGCCCCGGGCGGAGGGTCGGCGATCAGGGTGGCGACCGACTCGCCCTTGTCCGGGGCGAAGGCGGCGATGTAGACGACGGCGGCCACCTTGGGGTGGTTGCCGGCCTCGGTGACGACGACGCCGCCGTAGGAGTGGCCGACCAGCACGGCGGGGCCGTCGAGCTCGTCCAGCACCTGGTGGGTCGCGGCCACGTCCCCGTCGAGGGAGAGGGTGGGGTTCTGCACCACGGCCACGCGGTGGCCCTGGGCGGTGAGCCGTGCGTGCACCGCCTGCCAGCCGGAGCCGTCGACGAAGCCGCCGTGGACCAGCACGACATTCTTGACCTGCGTGTTCTCGCTCATCATCGCTCCTGGATGCGTCGGACCTTCGGTCACGAGGGCCACGCTAGGAGCCGCGCGGTGCATGCTGATTCCGTCAAATGACGTACATCGGCCTGCGGTTGCCTCAGCCGACCTGCGCGACGACGTCCCGCAGCTGGAAACGTGAGGTGACACCGAGCTTGGGGAAGGCCCGGCTCAGGTGGAAGCCGACGGTGCGGGAGGAGAGGAAGAGCCGCTCGCCGATCTCCTTGTTGGACAGTCCCTGCGCCGCCAACCGCACGATGGCGAGCTGCTGCGGTGTCAGTTCCATGGTGAGGTCGGTGCTGCGCGCCGGGGCCGTGTCGACCCCTGCCGCCCGCAGCTCGGCTGCGGTGCGGGCGGCCCACGGGATGGCGCCCAGACCCTGGAAGAGCTCGCGCGCCTCGCCCAGCGGCAGCCGCGCGTCGGCCGGCCGCTGGCGGCGCCGCAACCACTCCCCCAGGTCGGCCAGCGCCCGCGCCCGCTCGAAGGGCCACTGGTCCCCTGCGGGAGTGAACGCGGCCTCGCGCAGTTGCTCCTCCGCCGTGGCCTCGTCCGCCGCCAGCAGCCCCCGGGCCCGGCACAGGATCAGCCGCAGCCGCGGCGAGACCTCGCTCGGCAGCTCGGCGTGCACGGCGTGCACGGCGTGCAGGATCTCGCGTGCCCGCGCCGTGCCGTCGACACGAACGGCGGCGGCGGCGAGATCACCGAGGCCGAGCAGCGAGGTGTGGAAGTGCACCGGGCTGCTGTCGGGGTGGAAGAGCCGGCTGAGGTGGAACCAGGCTGCCTGGTGGTCGCCGCCGGCGAGCGCGGCCAGCGCGTGGGCCTGGCGGACCCGGGCGTCCAGGTTGCGGGTGCCGCGCAGGTCGACGTCGCGGGTGGCCTCGGCGAGGACCCGCCGGGCGCGGTCGGCGTCGCCGCGGACGGCGGCCAGGACGGCGGCCAGTATCTGGGTGCTGAGGGTCGCGATCTCCAGTCCCCCGGCGGCCGCCGCCTGCTCCGCCTCGCTGACGCCCGCCAGCGCGGCGGCCCAGCGGCCCGACTCGAACAGGGCCAGGGCGTGGGCGGAGGAGACGGTGGCGTTGGCGCCGGAGGTGGCCGACTGCCGGTACCGCTCCAGCAGGCTGCCGTAGTACTGGACGGCCAGGTCGGTCTCGTCCAGCGCCCAGGCCGCGGCACCCAGCATCGACCAGGCACCCAGCGGCAGTTCGGAACGGGCGGCGGCCTCGCGCAGGTGGCGCAGCGCTTCGCGGCGGGCGCCGAAGGGGTCGCAACCCGCCAGGATCCAGGTGGAGGCGTAGTCGGGTTCCTGCGGGGGCAGCGCCCGGTAGCGGTCCAGGACGGCGGCACGGAAGCGCGGCTCCCCGCTGATGAACGCCACCATCGTGGCGGTGCCGAGCGGCGGCACGGCCAGTGCGGGACGCGTTCGGGCATAGGCGTCGGAGGCGGCCAGCAGGTGGTCCATCGCCTCGGCGTGACGGCTGGTCAGGGCCAGGGCCCAGCCGGCGTGCAGGTCGGCGTGGGCGCGTGCCTCGGGGGTGTCGGCGAGCGCGGCCACCTCGGCGGTCAGCTCGGCGACCCAGAGCGGTTGCCCGGCGAGCATGGCGAACTCCGCTGCCGCGCCGAGTCGGCGCACCCGGTCCTCGGTGCGCGGGCTGAGTTGGGCGGCGCGCTCCATGGTGGTGGCGGCGGCCGGGTGGCCGCCGCGGCGGCGGGCACGGTCGGCCGTCGCCTCCAGCGCCGCGGCGACCGACTCGTCGGCGGTGACCGTGGCGGCGGCGCGATGCCAGGCACGGCGGTCCTCGTCCAGGTCGGGGTTGGCGGCCAGGAGCAGGTGGGCCCGTGCCCGTTGCTCGAAGGTCGCCGCGGACAGTACGGCGGAGCGGATCAGGGGGTGCCGGAATCGGAGCTGCCCCGCGCGCAGCACCAGCAGGCCCGCGCGCTCGGCGACGGACCACACGGCGTCGGCGGGCCGGACCGTCTCGGCCCGCGGACCGACGACGTCCCGGGGGTCTGCCGCGGCCGGGGTTTCCTCGCCCCTGGTTCTTGCCGCGTCGTGGGTTCGTGCCGGGTGCAGTGTCGGCGCGTCCTGGCCGCATTCCAGGACCGCCTTGTCGAACAGCTCGCCGAGCGCGGCCAGGTCCGGCGGGTCCGCGACCGCGGCGAGCAGCAGCGGCGCCCGGACGTGGCCCGGCAAGGCGTCCAGGTCCGCCGCGTAGAGGCGTTCCAGCCGTGCACCGAGCGGGAGGTCGGACCCGGCCGGGTCCTGGGCGAAGGACTTCCCGGTGCTGGTGCGGGCGAGCTCGATCAGGGCCAGGGGGTTGCCGCCCGCCAGCCGCAGCACCTGTCGTCGGACCCGTCCCTCCGGCGCGCGCGGCAGCGAGTCCAGCAGCCGGGCGGAGTGGATCTCGTCCAAGGGGTCCAGCCGGTGCACGGTGCTCTGCCTCACCCAGGCGTCGGCAAGGCCTGCCGGGCGCGAGGCGACCACGAAGCCGATCGGCTCGCCCGCCAGCCGCCGCGCGCACAGGGTCAGCAGGTCCTGCGTGGAGCGGTCCAGCCACTGGAGGTCGTCCACGACCACGAGCAGCGGCCCCTCCTGGGCCCACCGGGACAGCAGCCGGACCAGCGCGCCCGCCGGCGCCGGCACACCGCCACCCGTCGCCTGGCCTGCACCCTCCCCCGCTCCGCCGCGCAGCGCCGCGTGCAGCAGGGACGCGTCGTCCTCGTCGGCGCCGGCCGGGCCGGGCTGCCAGGGGTCCAGCAGCGCGTGCAGGCCGCTGTAGGCCAGGCCCGCCTCCGCCTGCCGACCGACGACCCAACGCACCTGTCCGCCCTGCTCCGTGGCGAGGGTGGCGGCCGCCTCCAGCACGGAGGTCTTGCCGAGGCCGGGCTCTCCGAGCACCAGCAGCGTGCGCTCCACCGCGCCGGTCTCCGGGCCGGTCGCGGCCCCGGTCGGCTCGGCGCGCAGCCGGTCGAGGAGAGCGCCGACGGCATCCAGCATGCCGTCCCTGGCGATCAGTCCCGGTCGCGCTGACGTCACTACCCCTCCCGCGTCCGATCGCTGGGCCCGCAGGCCACGATAGAACGCCGGTGGCGTGGTTGATCAGGTCTTCGGTCCGGGAATCCGGTCCAGGGCGTCGCGCAGGGCGGCCCTGGAGGAGATGCCCAGCTTGGGAAAGAGCTGGTACAGGTGGGTGGAGACGGTGCGCGGGGAGAGGAAGAGCCGCTCGCCGATCTCCTTGTTGGTCAGCCCGGCCGCCGCGAGGTGCGCGATCTCCCGTTGCTGCGGGGTCAGCGCTGTCGTCGGCACGGACGCCGGGTCGGAGCGGTGGGCGCCGGTGGCGCGCAGCTCCTGTTCGGCGCGGGCCACCCAGGGGTGCGCGCCGAGGCGGCGGAACCCGTCGGCGGCGGTGGCCAGGTGGTGCCGGGCGCGGACGGCGGCCTTGGTGCGGCGCAGGTGTTCGCCGTAGCAGAGGTGGATCCGGGCGAGCTCGAAGGGCCGACCCTCGGCCTCGGGCACGGCCAGGGCCTGCTCGTACCGGCGTTCGGCCGTCTCCCCTTCGCCGGTGAGCGCCTCGGCGGCCAGGACCCGCATCCGCAGGGCGGGCGAGACGGCCGCGACGCCCGCCTGCCGCAGGACCCGGACGTGGGCGCGGGCCTGCGTCCCGCGTCCGCTGCGGACCGCGGACTCGACCAGGTCCAGCGCCACCCACAGCGCGTGCGGCTCGAACGGTGGCAGCGTTCCCGCCGGGGCGATCAGGCAGCCCTGACGGTAGGCCTCGTCGAAGTCGCCCTGCCCGAGCGCGGCCAGGGTGCGGGCGTGGGCGGCGTAGCGCCGCACCGTCCATGCCCGTCTCGGCCCGGCCCAGCGCTCCATCTCGTCGGTCAACGCCCGCACCGAGGTGAGTTCGCCCTGGTTGGCGGCGCGGACGGCCAGCAGGAAGCGTCCGACCCAGGCCAGCATGGGGTAGCCGTGGTCCTCGCAGAGCGTCAGCCCGTCCCGGGCCACCTGGCCCAGTTCCTCCCAGTCGCCGGTGTGCAGGGCCCGGTTGCCCAGCAGGAAGAGGGCGTTGATGGCTGCCGCGGACTCGCCCTTGTGCCGGGCCTCGGCGACGCGGAGCAGCGCGTCGCGGCAGTGGTCGAGTCGGTCGACGTAGGCGGCGGCGGTGCCGGTCCGGACGATGCGGGCCGGGTCGGACTCGTGCGCGAGTTGCGCCACGGCCCGGTCCAGCGCGTCGAGTTGGCCAGGTGTGCAGCGGACCGGGTCGGCGAGGGTGCCCCGGGTGACGGTGAGCATCCCCGCGTCGCCGGCGAAGCCTTCGAGAGCGGCGTCGACCGGCTGCCACAGCTGCGGGCGGCCGCCGAAGAAGCAGACCAGCATCAGCGTGTGCAGGGCCTCCGCGAGCGTCCGGTCCTGCGGGTCGTAGGGGCGCGGGCGGGCGGCGACGGCTTCGCCGAGCAGGCGGTGCGCGGTGTCGATGTCACCGGAGCCGTTGAGCAGGTAGGCGGAGCCCGCGACCGCCGCGAGAAGGGGCCCGTCGCCGGGCGCGTCCGGGCCGTCCGGGCCGTCCGGGCCGTCCGGGCCCTCGGAGCGTCGGGCGTCGTCCAGTAGTCGCGGCACCTCCTGCAGGTCTCCGGTGAGGTGGACGCCCAGGTAGGCCGCCCGCGCGAGGCGGCGGGCGCGGTGGGCGGGTTGGGGGCTGAGGTCGGCGGCCCGCAACAGCGCGGCGATGGCGCCGGCGCCGTCCCCTCGGCGGCTCATGCTGTCCGCGGCATGCTCCAACTTCCCGGCGACCTGCTCGTCCGGGGCGACCGTGGCCTGCCCGAGGTGCCAGGCGCACTGATCGGGCCGGTCGGCGAGCGGCCGGGCGAGGGCGCGGTGGGCGCTGCGGCGCTGGTCGCTGGTGGACAGCTCGACGACGGCGAGTCGGGTCAGCGGATGCCGGAAGTGCAGGCGTCCGGCGTGGTCGTCGACCCGGATCAACTGGGCGCGCTCGGCCGGCCCGAGATGTTTGACGCTGCACCGGCCCGCCACCGCGGCTGCGAGCACGCGCAGGTCGCCGGTGCCTTCGAGGGCGGCGAGCAGCAGCAGGTAGCGGGTGGGCGCGGGAAGGGCGGTGACGCGCGCCGCGAAGGCGTCCTGCAGCCGCCTGGTCAGTGGGAGGGACACGGGTGTCGCCCGCCCGGCCGCCGCGCCGGGTGTGCCGGCGAGCGCGACGGGGAGTTCGAGCAGCGCGAGCGGGTTGCCCTGGGCCGCGGCGCGCAGTCGGCGACGGACGCGCTGCGCGAGCGCCGGGAAGCGCTCGGCCAGCAGGTGGTCGGCGGCCGCGTCGTCGAGCGGCTCCAGCACGTGGACGGCGCAGCCGGTGCGGTCGAAGTAGCTCTCCGCGTCGGTGCGTTCGGCGGCGAGCAGCCCCGCCCTGGTCCCGAGCAGGCGGCGCGCGACCTGCCCGAGGACCATCGCGCTGCTGGGGTCGATCCACGGCAGGTCGTCCAGTACCAGCAGCACAGGCCGCTCCCGCGTGAGTCGGCCCAGCAACGCGACGGCTGCCCGGGCCACCGCCTCCGCGTCGGGGGCGGGCCCGCCGCCCGCCTCAGGGACCGGGCCACTGCCCGCGCCGAGCACGACCGTGAGGACGTCGCGGTGGTCAGGGGCGAGCGCCGCGAGCTCCGCGTGCACGGGGAGGAGCAACTGCTGCAGCGCGCCGAAGCCCGTCTGCGCCTGGAACTGGGTGCCGGTGGCGCTGAGCGTCCGCACCCCGGCGCGCTCGGCCCGGTCGGTGGCGGCCGTGAGCAGCGCGGTCTTGCCCACCCCCACCTCGCCGCAGACCACCAGCGCGCTCCCCACGGTGGCGAGGCCCGCCAGGAACGCGTCGACGCGCCGCAGATCGGCCGCCCGCCCGGTCAGCCCGCCCGGCCGGGGTTGCTGCGCGGGCTCCGTGTCCGGCGTGTGCGGCGTGGTCATGCCCTCATGATCCGTCGCGCGGCCCGTCGGCCGCTTCTGTCACATGACCTGACCCGCGCGCGCAGCGGGCAGGACACGGGAACCGGCGGCTTCGCGAATCTACGTCAGATGACGGAAGGCATCGCGGACGCGCTGTTCCTAGGGTCCATGGCACGTACCACCGTTCTTCGGTCCCAGCGAGTCAGGAGCGCCATGAGCACAGAAGTGTCCCGCCGTCAGGTACTGGCCACCGGAGCGGCGTTGGCCGGGGCAGCGGCGCTGACGACCGGCCTGGCCGGCACGGCGGCCGCTGCGGCACCGAGCCGCAGCCGCGACGGACAGCCGCAGGTCAAGCCGACGATCGTGCTCGTCCACGGAGGCTACGCCGACTCGTCCTGCTGGAACGCCACCATCCGGGAACTGCAGCGCGAGGGCTACAGCACGGTCTGCGCGTCCAACCCGCTGCGGGGAATCCCGACGGACGCCCCGTACATCGCCAGCCTGCTGGACTCGATCGGCGGCCCGGTCGTGCTGGTCGCGCACTCCATGGGCGGGACGGTCATCACGAACGCCGCCGCAGGCAAGGACAACGTCAAGGCGCTGGTCTACATCGCGGCGTTCGTGCCGGACGTCGGCGAGACGCAAGGGGACCTCATCGGCAAGTTCCCCGGCAGCGAGGTCCTGCCGGTGAGTGTCCCGGTCCCGTACACCAAGGCCGACGGCACCACGGGCACCGACCTGTATCTGAGCAAGGACGGTCAGGCGGCGTTCGCCGCGGACCTCTCCGTCACCGAGTTCCAGGTGCTTCAGGCCACCCAGCGGCCGTTCGACGCGGCGTCCTTCACCTACCCGACCACGGCCGCGGCGTGGCGGACGATCCCGTCGTGGGGACTGGTCGCGGGCAGCGACAAGGCGATCCCGCCGGCGTGCGAGCGCTGGATGTACACCCGCGCGAACGCGCGCAAGATCGTCGAGGCGCCGAACTCGTCCCACGTCGCGATGCTCAGCCACCCCCGGGTCGTCGCCGATCTCATCATGGACGCGGCCGAGGCGGTCGGCTGACACCAGCGCCCGGCATTCACCGCACCGTGCGCCACGGCCCCAAGCCATCGAGCAGGGCGATCTGGTCCGGGTGGAGCTCGTCGGCCTGCTGGATCTGCTGGTGCTGCCACACGCCGGGCCGGAAGCCCGGGTCGTCGCCGAGGCCGGGGCGGTTGCGGGGGCCGGTGAGGGCGCCGCCGGCCGCGAGGTACGCGGTCAGGCGGCGCAGCCCGCGCTGCCACTTCGGGTCCCACCGCCACAGCGGGTCCAGCGTGTCGAGCAACTGCCGCTGCTCCGGGACGAGATGGCCGCCGAGCCGCTGGACGCGCAGCCACCGGCCGACGGTGTAGCCGTCGATCCGCGCGCCCGCCGGGGTGGCGAGGTCGCCGTGGAGCTGGTGCCAGGCCCTGGCGTAGGCGTAGCCGCGTTCCCAGGCGTGGGCGTGCTTGTTCCAGATCATGGCGATCCGGTCGAGCTCGCTGATCCGGGCGGCGTCCAGCCGTCCGGCCGCGTGCTGCTCGCGCTGCCGGTTCAGCCAGTCGACGAGGTCGCCCTCGCGCACGTCGAGGTGGCCGTGTTCCTGGTGGAACGCCTCCGCCTGCTCGTACCACTTCTCCCACTCGGCGGTGCGTGGGCTGAGCGTGCGGAGCTTGAGGGTGCGCAGGATCCGGTCCTGGTACGCGGTGGTCTCCACGCGCAGCCAGTCGGCGTCCCCTGCGGCGACGCCGTCCGCCTGCTCCTCGGCGTCCTGGTCCTGCTCCAGGCCCGGCTCGGCGGTGTGGGGGCGCAGTTGCTCGGCGCCGTAGCGGTTGGTGCGCAGCTCGGTGATGCGGGCGGTGACCCGTTCGTCGTGCGCGGCCAGCGCGCGCAGGACCTGCCAGACGGCCGCGAAGGCGCTGCGGTTGAGCTCGGTCTCGGTGTCGTCCTGCTCCGCGTTCTCGTCGGCAGGGCCGGGGAGGTAGACGGGGATGATGATCCTGGCGACCTTGCCGGTGACGCCGAGCGGGACGCGGAAGGCCCGGCCCGCGCCCTGGACGATGTCGACGATGGAGTTCTTGGGATCGGCGAAGATCACCGCGTCGACGGCCGGCAGGTCGATGCCCTCGGCCAGGAGCCGGCTGTTGGCGATCAGCGCGCAGCGGTGGCCGCCCCTGGCGCTCTCGGACCTGAACTGGTCGAAGGCGTGACGCCGGTCCTTGAGCCGGTCGCTGCCCGCGACGGCGGCGAGATGGAGGTGCCCCAACCGGTCACTGCGCGGCAGGAGCGCGGCGGCGTGGTGGAGGGTCCGGACGAACTCGCGCGCGCCGCGGATGCGGGAGTGGTAGGTGATGACCCGCTCCAGCGCGTAGGTGTCGATCGCGCGGCAGGTCGCGATCTGCAGGGCCAGGCGCTGGAGTTCCTCGTTGGTGCGGCGCGAACGCAGGTCGGAGATGCCGGGCTCGTTCAGCAGTTCCTGGAGGTCCTGGTCGGTGACCACCGGGACGACGACCTGGTAGTCGGCGATGAGGCCGTCGGCGATGCCCTGGGCGACGGGGTAGCGGAAGACCGTCTCGCCGAACACCTCCGGGTCGTCCATGGAGCAGACGACGTTCTCTCCGCCGGTCTCGGGCCCGGCGGAGAGGCCTTCGGCGATGCGCGGGGTGGCGGTGAAGTACAGGCGCCGCCGGGCGGGGATCCTCGTGTCGTCGTGGACGGCGGCCCAGGGCTTCGCGGACGATCCGGCGGTGCGGTGGGCCTCGTCGACGACCGCGAGGTCGAATCCCGGCATGCCGTGCAGTGCGTGGGCCTCGACGACGCGGTCGATGCTGGCGTAGGTGGCGAACACCGTGACCGGGCCCCCGGCGGCCGCCCGGACCACCTCGGCGATCCTGTGGGCCTTGGTGGTGATGACCGCGTCGACTCTCAACCCGGCCTCCTCGAGTTCCCGGTTCTCCGAGGAGGAGCAGACGATGACGACCGGTCCGCGGCGGCCTCCGTGCGCCAGCCACACACCGACGGTCTGCCAGACCAGTTCGATGGTGGGCATGGTGGCCAGCACGGCGCCGTGCGGCGCGACGCGGCGTGCGCAGGCCGCGGCGATCAGGGTCTTGCCGGAGCCGCAGCAGGACTCGACGATCGCGCGGCCGCCGTCGCGCACCGCCCGCCAGGCCGCGGTGACGGCCTGCTTCTGGTGCTCGCGCAGCGGCATCAGGAACGATCCGGCCGCCTCGACGGCACGCCGGCGCGCTGCCGCCCGGTCCCCGGCCTCGTCGACGGGCCGGGGGGCGGCAGCGGCATCGGTGTCCACGACCTGGGTCTCCACGTGCCTGATCCCTTTGTTTCTCCGGAGCGTGACGGTCGCTCAGCGACGGGGGGTCCAGCCGCGGACCTCGATGTAGAGGATCTCGGCGTCCTCGGTGGCGCGCCCGGTGTCGATCAGCCAGGTCAGGACGGCTGCGGTGACGTCGCCGCCGGCGGCCGCGACCATCGCCGACCACTCGCGGGCGTCGAAGCCGCCGGACACCTTCGACCCGTAGGAGCGCTCCTCGGTGCCGTCCGCGCGCGGGACCACACCGCGGCGCAGCCCCGGAGAGTCGTCCTTCGACCCGGACGAGAGCACGAAGTGGCGCTTGCGCATGCGCACGGTGACGGCGATCCGGCCGCCGCGTTGGGCGGTGTCGTGGATGACGGCGGCCAGGTGCCCGGCGCCGTGCGCGATGGCCTGCCGTCCGGCGCGGCCGGCCATCGACCCGCCCGGCGTCTCCAGCACGTCGCGGCCGCGGACGCGGGCCACCCGCCGGTCCCTGGTCAACCGGCGGGTCACGTTCTGCTGGGCGATGGCCCTCAGCGCCTCCGGGTCGCGCTCGCCGCCCTCGACGGCCCGCACGAGCTGGCGCAGCGCGGGCACGAACCCGGCCCCCTTGCCCTTGGTGAAGAACTGCGAGACCAGGGAGGCGTTGCGCTCGAGCATGTCGGCGATCTGGCGGCGGTTGAACCCGGCGTCGACCAGCTGCTGCGCGAGGCGCGCGGCCTCGCCCGGCTGCGGCGGCGTCGTCATCGCTCACCCCCGGCGGCGGCGAGGGCGGCGCGGCCCTTGTCACGCAGCGCCAGCAGCTCGTCCTCGCTCGCGGGCGCGGGGACGGGACCGGCGAGGTGGCCCTTGAGCAGGTAGTCGCCCGGTTCACCGTGGTAGGGCCAGTCGTGGCGGGCGGTCAGGTAGACGGCGTCGGTGCGGAACGCCACCACCTGCCCGGCCGGCACGTGCAGGGCACCGACCTGGACGTTCTCCGGGCGCATCCGCATCGACAGCAGCGCGGCGCGCGCCCCGGACCACACGCTCGCCGACCACTCGGGGTGGGCCATCGGGTCGCGCGAGAAGCCGCTGACGCGCTGCCAGGTCACCTGGCGCTCGTCGTGGGTGAGGATCTCCGCACCCTCCGGGACCAGGTGCAGTTCGTCGAGGGAGGTGGTGCCGGTGACCAGACGCGGGCGCTGCGCGAAGCCGCCGATCCCGAACAGCAGGATGCTGCGGACCGCGCGGGAGGCCAGGTACAGGGCCTGGCGCTGACAGGCGTCGGCGTGGATCTGTGCGCCCGCCGACAGCGAGGCCCAGGCCTCCTTGAGCCACTTGGACCACTTGTCGATCGGGTCGCCCTCGGCGAAGACCAGCGCGTCCAGTACCTCGATCCGCCAGGGCCCGAACGGGTTCGACAGCGCCGTGTGGACCTCCGCGCCGCCCGCCCACGTCGTGAAGGTGGCGCCCGGGGCCGACGGGTACTCCCAGTTGCGGTCGCCGCTGATCGGCGCGGGCAGCAGACCCACGTGCTCCCACCCGTCCGGCACGGTGACCCGGACCTGGAGGTGGGCCGGGGACATGAGCAGCTTCTTCTGCTCCGCTTCGGTCAGCTTCGCGAAAGCGGCCCCGGTGACGCGCCGCGGCACCCCGACCGGGCTGCGCCAGGTGTGCCGGGCGTAGGCGAAGGTGCGGTCGTACTCGACCAGGCCCGGCAGTTCGGCCGGGATCCCGGGCGGCAGGATCAGCTCGGTGCGGCCCTGCCCCGCCGTCGCGTGGAACAGCCCGCGCAGCTCCTGCGACAGCACCGGGTAGCCGCCCGCCCACTGCCCCTTGAGCGGGATGGTCCGCGCCCACAGGTCCTTGCCGGTCTGCGACGGCGAACCCATCAGGACGACGTCGGGCCACTTGACCTTCAACGCCTTCCACAGGCACACGAACGCCTCGCGGACCAGCAGCGGATCGGCCCCGGCCGGGTCGAACCACTCGCCCACCGAGCGGATCTCCACATGCTCGGCGTTCCGCTCCGCGCCCACGCGGGTGTAGCGGCCGACGGGCTGGCGCGCGTGCACGAAGTGACCGGCCATGCGGTCCCGCCCGCGCCCGGTGTCGACCGTCCAGCGCTGCGACTCGGTGTTGAGCCAGGCGGCGACGGCCTGCTTGAGCGTCGGGTAGCGCTCGGCGTCGGCGTGCCAGGGCGCGCCGGCGGTGATGTAGACGCGCTCGGTCCCCGGCGCGACCGTCAGGACGGCGTCGAGGATCTCCTCGGCGGTCCGTGCGCCGAGGTCCAGGCGGACCTCGCCGCCGCGACCGGCCATCACGCCGGTGGCGGCGTCCAGGAACACCATCTCCCTGGAGCCCTGGGTGAAGTTGGGGCGCTGCGAGAACAGGTTCTCCGTCACGGCCGTGTAAGCCTCGCCCGCCGGTCCGTCCGGGACGGACGGCAGCTCGATCCGCTCACCGGGACCTCGCACCGTGGGCGGCGTCGGCTCGTGGCCGGCGTCGACGGCGGCGGCCTCGCGCTCCTCGTTCGCCGGTGCAGGCGCCTCTTCCACCGGCTCCGCCGGCTCGGGCGTGGCGGTCGGCAGGGCGGCCGCGGTGTCCTGGGCGGCGGGGGTCACCGGCGACGTCGGCACGACGGCACCCTCCGGCGGCCCACCCGCGTCCGACGCGGGGACGGGCGCCGCCGGGCTGGTCCGGAGCCGGGCTCGGGCGTGCTCGGGCGTGGGGTCCAGACGTGGCACGAGGGCGACGACCTCGCCGATGCTCACCCCGGCGGCCTTCGCGACGGCAGCGGCGGTCGCGTCCGCGAAGGCGCCGAGCTTGCGCACCCGGTTGTCGCGGTCGCGCACGAGCTTGGCAAGCGACTTCTCCAGCTTGGCGATCTCGTCGCGCAGCGGACGCAGTTCGGCAAGGCCGGCGTTGAACGCGGTGCGGTCCATCAGGCACCACCCTCGCGTCGCGGCGCCACGCCGGGGGTCGTGGCGAAGGCCGCCTCACAGGCGGCGGTCGGCCCCGCGAGCAGGACCAGCACCGGGATCCCGTAGTGGTTCGCAAGCCGGTCGCAATCGGCCAGTGTCCAGGCCGTTCGCCCGGCCTGACGGCGGCTCACCTGCGTCTGCGTCGAACCGATGGCGGCCGCCAGGTCGGCCTGCGTCTCGCCGCGCACATGCGACAACGCCGCCACCGTCAACCGCAACGTCTCCTCGGTTCCCAGATTCACGGCCACACCTTAGTCAGCCGAAGCAGAAATCGCATACGCAACACGCCAGCCGCATACCGTCAGGGCACGCCGAGGCATCCGACCGGGGCGGCGCACCCGGCCGTGGGGTGACCGTCACGATGGATTCGGAGCCGGGGTCGTGGCGGACGGGTCGGGGCGGCGGCGCGTCACCAACTTCACCCGATCGGCAGCCGCCCAAGCCTGTGAGCTGGGCTTTCCTCCCACCGACCGGCACCGCTCCGCCATGGCTGTACGTGACAGGTTCTTGACGGAGCGTCACCAGCAACGCTTGACTGCGTGCGACCGTCGCCGCCTCGTCCCGGTACTCCTCCTCGCCTCAACGCTCGCCTGCCCCGGGATGCCGGGGCCGGATGTCCTTGTCCCGGCGGGTCGGCGCGGAACCCGGCGATCGCGGCAGCCCACTCTTGACCTCCAGGAGGACCGTGCATGCCCGAAACCCTCGATGAAAGCCGGCCTGACCTGCCCTCGGCGATGTCGCGGCGCGGCTTGATCAAGCACGCCACCGTGGCCGGTGCCGCCACCGTCGCGGCCGGCCTCGCGGTGAACACCGCTCTGGCGGGTTCCGCCGCGGCGGCCGCCAAGACCACCGACCGGCCGGAGCACACCACGCAGGAGTGGTCCGACGAACCGTTCATGGTTCGCGTGGTGGACGCCCGCACGGGCGAGCTCGACATCTTCCACGGCCACCGTCACCACCGCGTCCGCGACCACCAGCTCGTGGCCGAGCTGCTGCGCGCGACCCGCTGACCCCAGGGGCCCTCGCCCCTGCGACCCGGCCGGGGCACACCGTGAACGGTCCCCGGCCGGCCCGACGCCTCCACCCCCTGTCAGACTCCCCACCCGCTTGTGAGGTTCGCCTTGTCCTCCCACCGTGAAGCCCCCGAGATCTCCAAGGACCCGGTCGCCGACAGCACCGACCTGTACGCGTTCGTCAGCCCCGACAAGCGCGACACCGTCACCCTGATCGCGAACTACATCCCGCTGCAGAACCCGGCGGGCGGCCCGAACTTCTACGAGTTCGGCGACGACGTCCTGTACGAGATCCACATCGACAACACCGGCGACGGTCGTGCGGACGTCAGCTACCAGTTCCGCT
>NZ_FOAZ01000007.1:0-100829 GCF_900109465.1 Streptacidiphilus jiangxiensis | reverse complement strand
TGGCGATGAGTCCAAACAGACCGCTGGTTCCGAAGACGACCAAACCGCTCTCGTCGATGCCGCCGAGGACTGCCGCCTCGGTCAGCGGTTGGTACTCGTAGCCGATCAGCCCTGCTGGTACGCCGATCTGCCGCAGATCGGCGGCGATCTCACTGGGCACCTCTGGTGAGCAGCCGATACGGACCACGACGTACTGGGGCAACGGCAACGGCGGCAGGTCTCGAATCACGCGGACATCATCCTCGCCCTCCCGCGTCATGGGGAAGCCACGAGCCGGGCCCCACCACCGCGTGGCAGAACCCGACATCACGGATTCAAGTTCAGCAGCTGACAACGGGCCCGGTGATCACACATCAGCCCTGGTCGGATACTGAGGGCAATGCGGGCGGAGAAGGACCCGATCGGCGATATCGACTGGCCGGCGTCGGTGGACTCGACGATCGCGCGGGCCAAATATCCGTTATTTGCCAATCGCCTTGATTGCTGCAAATGTCAGATTTCCCACGGGCAGTGAATCCCGGTAAGATCATCGTCGACTAGAAATCGTGAGCCAAGGGGTGTCACTTTGAAGGCAAAGCGTGCGAGCATGATGGTCATTTCTCTGCTTTCCATGGTTGGCCTATCGGCCATGCAGGCGACATCGGCTTCCGCCGTTGCGAACGCCCATATCTGGAATGACAGCAATTCGTCGAATCTGTGCCTCGCCGCCTCGCAGAACCTGCGCGGAGTTCCGGCGATCATGTGGAATTGCGACGCCGAAGGCGGTCAGATGTGGAATACGGGCGGCAGCGGGACCAACACATTCACCATCACGGACGCAAGCTATAACAGCTGCCTCGACATTTCTGGCGACTCGGGATCTGCCGGTGCATGGGTCTACGCTGATGACTGCTCCCACAATTCCATTTATTGGTCGGCCGACAGTAAGGGCGGCGGCTACTACGAGATCATCAATGCCCTGACGAACCAGTGCCTCAGTGTTGCCGGGGGATCTACGGCTGAGGGCGCGCACGTTATTCAGTGGCCTTGTCATGGCACTGCCGATCAGCTGTGGTACTCCCCGACGGGCTGGAACCAGTAATTCGGCCAGCTTGAAGGTAATTATCCTGATCGCGACTCGCAGATTTTCGGCGGGTCGCGATTTTTTTTCCGCCTCTACACCCCACCATGCAGGAAGAGACCCCGCACTGAGATTTTCTCAACGAAGATCACTTCTAGTAGCTGTTGAGGACGAGGGCGGCACGGGCAGTAAGCACCATTTGATCACCGATGCCAACGGTGTCCCGCTCGCTTTTACACTCACCGGTGGCAACCGCAACGACGTCACCCAGCTCATCCCGCTCTTGGCGGCTGTCCCCCCAGTGCGCGGCAAGCGGGACAGGCCCCGCCGGCGCCCCGACGCGGCTTTTGCAGACAGCGGCTACGACCACGACAAGTACCGGCGCCTGGCCCTCGGCATCAGGCTCGTGATCGGGCGCCGGAAGACCGAACACGGCTCCGGCCTGGGTGTCCATCGGTGGGTAGTCGAGCGGGCGTTCGCGCATCTGCACCACTTCCGGCGCCTGCGGATCCGCTGGGAGATCCGCGACGACATCCACGAAGCCCTGCTCAGTCCCGGATGCTCCCTGATCTGCTGGCGCAGGCTGAGCTCACTCCGGTGACAGGTGCCAGTCCCAGGCGTCGAGGACGGCTGCCAGCAGGTCCCGATGGGTTGCGGTCCAGTCGGACGGCAGGTCGATGGGCACACGCACGGTCGTCATCGAGACGAGATCATCTTCAACGACCACCTCGGGGCAGTCACGCTCGCCGTTCAGGTGGATGTAGACGGAGGGCCCGCGCTGGACGTGCAGCCAGGCAATTTCCTCACCGGCCTCCAGGCGGTCCAGTGCCTCGGCCCACGACGTGAGCCGAGATCGCCACAACGAACGGGCCACGCGGCCGGCCACGAACGGCGTGTCGACGACAATCTCCCCGGAGAGCCCACCGGCCACACCCTGCAAGGGGCCGAGTACGGTGATGCGCACACTGTTGCCTTGGTCATCGCACAGCAGGGCCAGATCCAACTGCTCGGCCGTCACTATGCCGCCTCCCTCGAAGTTGAGGCGATCTTGACCCACCTCCGCCTCAGTTGGCCAACGGCTTCCGACCGGAGTGCGACATTTCGTTAGGAGTTCTAAGCCGCGCATCTGCCCCTCGTCGGAGCGTCCATGCACGCGACCTGCGACCTGCGGGCCCGCCCACCCGCTGGGGCCGCGGACTCGGCGTTGAGCGTAGAACGCCGACCACAGGGCAGACGCTCACGGCTGAACCCGATCCTGGGAGGAGACGAGAATCCATGAGCGCGGGAAAGAAGATCAAGCACACGGCAACGACGGCGAAGGGCAAGGCCAAGGAGGCGGCAGGCAAGGCCGTCGGCAACGAGCGGCTGGTCGCCAAGGGAAAGGGCGAACAGATCAAGGGGGACGCCGCACAGGCCGGCCAGAAGGCCAAGGACGCCCTCAAGCACTGAGGCCATGCTGCGTCGGCACCGCCAGCCCCCACTCGGGGGAGGCGGTGCCGACGCGCAACCGCCCAGCCAGCTGTCACACAGTGTCATTCAGGTTGCATGGCGTACGGGCACGGGCCGCGCTGCCCTACGGCCCCAGGAGCGCGACGCCTTCGGGACCGAGCCGGAACGTCCCACCAGTGCGGAGGATCCAAGGAACGACGTGAGCCTGGCCGCAGTCGTCGGCGCCCGCTACATGGACCAGCCTGGCTGCGGGGAAGGTGGGATGAGCGTGCGCCTCGGCGACCCGCTGATGCAGGCCTGCCAAGCAGCCCCTCAGCCGCCCGCTTGGATCTCAGGGCCGGTCGGGCTTGGCCCGCCGCACACGCCGCCGACGGCGGTCTCTAGTCGGCGGCGAGGGTCTTCAGAGCGGACGCCAGACTGGGGTGGCGGGGGAACAGCAGTGCGGCGTCGGTGATCTCCAGAACCCGCGCGGTGTTGGCGGGCGGCGCGGCGAGGTGAACGGTGACCTGGCGCTCTATGGCTGCGGCGCGCAGTCGGAGCAGGGCATTGAGGGCGGTGGAGTCGAAGAAGGTGACGTCGGCGAGGTCGACGACGACGGCCCTGAGCGCGTCCAGGGGTACGTCGAATGCGAGGGCTTCTCGGGCGCCCATGTCCAGGTCGCCGGTCAGCCGATAGACCAGGACGTCGTCGCCGACGAGCTCTGTCGAGCACCCGGCTGCACGTTCCTCGCGGTCGGGCAGATCGTCCATCGACATGCACTCTCTTCCAGGGAAGGTCTCGGTGGCCAGAGGTGGGGCGCGTCCGTCTCTGCGGCGTTCGGCCAGCCAAGCCGGGCCAGCACGGAGTGGGTCAGCGCTCAGATGGGGCCGGGAGCGCGGCAAGGAGCGCGGACTCCGCTCCGGCCTGGTACGGCGTGGGCGGAGCGTTGTGCGGGCGCGGCGCGTTCGGCCATTGTGCGGCGATCTCCTGCAGCCGCTCCCACAGGGCCTGGGCGCGTTCCCGCTCGGCCGCAAGCCCCCGTGGTGCGGGATGCCGATCGGCGAGCTGGAGGTAGGCCTCGATGCCGAGAATGGCCTGCTCGACGCTGCGGTGCAGACCGCCGCATCCGGGCGCCCCAGCGACGGGGAGCGCGCCGGCGCCTAGGTGTGTATGCAGGAATCCGGCGAGGAGGTCGAGTTCGTCCCTGGTCATCGTTGCACTTCTTCCGAGACGCGTACGCGTGCGGACGGGAACACGCGGACGGTTGGCTGTTGATCCCAGGCTCTGCCTCCCCTCACGAGCCTGTCAAGCATTGCACGAAAGAAATGTCACTCTTTACCAAACCTGAAACGCTGGTCGTACGATGGTGGGCATGGAGCACGCGCCCGGCCCCCGCGCCACCTGGACGTTCCTGACCAACCACGCGAGGGTGCTGGTGCAGATCTCCCGCGATCCAGGGATCCGGGTCCGCGACATAGCGGCCAGCTGTCTGCTGACGGAACGCGCCGTCCAGCGGATCATCACTGACCTGGAGGCCGGGGGCTATCTGACCCACACCCGAGTCGGGCGCACCAACCACTACCAGGTCAGGGCTTCAAGCCCACTCCGGCACCCCGCTGACGCCGGCCCCCGTGTCGCCGACCTCCTCGCCCTCCTGACCCCTCACGAACCGACCACCGCCGGGCTTGAGGACGGCGCACCCGCCGTTGAGGACGGCAGCGATGCCTGACGCCCGTCCCCTGCGCAGAGGGTGTCGGGCCGGTCTCCGCAGGGTCTGACGGCCGTCTGGGTGTGACGGGGCCTGCCGGAGCGCCGTGAGCGTGGAGGTCACCGGTGGGTGCGTGGGTGCCGTCGGGCCCGAACGGTGAACCGGCTGTTGACGTGCTGTTCGGGGCGTCGCTCTTCCTGTCGAGCGATGCTCTCCAGAACCTGCCGATCGGACCGGGTGAGGGGCGGCTGCAGGAGGGAGCGGGGCCACAGGCGACGCTTGGCGACAACGTTCACCTCAGCGGCGTAGACGGTCAACTGGGCGCCGAGGTAGATCCACCAGAGCAGGCCCAGGACCGTCCCGAACAGCCCGTAGACCGCAGTGGCGTGACGCAGTTGGTGTGCCACGAGGATCCCGCCGAAGGCCTGCATGGCGGTCCATGCGGGTCCCGCAATCAGGCAGCCCGGGACCAGGCACCGCCACGGGATCTCCCCTGGGGTCAGGATGCGGAAGCAGGCGAGGTACAGCCCGGTGTTCAGCAGCACCGAGGCTACGAGCCCGCCGATGGTGACCGCGGGCCCGGCGCTGATCGAGGCAACGACCCCGGTCGCGGCGGAAGAGGCCAGCAGCCCAAGCCCGAGCACGGCGATCAGGGCGACCGAGCGACCGAGGCGCGGCAGAAACCCCGGGCGTTTCACACCAGGGATGTTCCAGACCTGCGCCATCGCGAACTGCAACGCCTGCGCGATCCCGAGCGACCCGTACAGCAGGCCCAGCGATCCCAGCACCACTGCCAACATGCTCCCGCCCAGGGAGTGCACGTTGCTGTGCAGTTGGTCGCCGATGACGGGGAAGTCCGCCAGCGCGGAGTTGAGCAGGCGCTGCTGCAGCCCGGGGTCCCCGTGCAACGTGTAGCCGAGCACGGTGGTGAGCAACAGCAGCAGCGGGAACAGCGCGGCGAACCCGTAATAGGTGATCAGCGCCGCGAGTTGCCCGCCGCGGTCGTCGCCGAACTTCTTCACCACCCCGAACGCGAACCCCGCCCCGGTATGCCGCTGCTGCCAGCGGTCCACACCCCGCAGCGCCCGCTCCACCTTGTTCACCACTACTCCTTCCACGCAGTCCGGCGCGATCCCGGGGCTCTCGCTGGACGAGCAGCCGGCAGTTCGCCGCCAGCCGTCCCGCAGTACGTCTCGCAGTGGTCAGAGCGGCGCAACATCGGGGTTCGGACGCTCGCGACCGGTGTCTCGAGCCAGCCGCCACACTGCCAGCGCGAGCCCCACTACCGCGGCAGCACCCAGCGCAACCGGAAAGCGCCGGCGCGTCGGCGACGCGTTCGCGCGGGCCGTGAGGCTTCCGGCCGTACGCCGCGCGCCCGCAGTCACTTCCTGGGCCGACCCGCGGACCTGCGAGGCGGTGTCCCTGATGTGCTCTGCAGCGGCCAAACGGGCCGATTCCGCGGCGTGCCCGGTGTGTACTCGTGCGGCCTCGACCGCGCCGACAGCAGCGTGCGTGGCGTCTTGCAGACGTGTCTGGGCGAGCGTGTGCTTGCGCACGAGTGTCCCCGTTCCCGAAGGCCGTGCATTGGGGTGCTGGTCGACGGGCGTCTATCCCAAATGGGCGCTTTCTACGCGGCCGACTCGCCGACGGTCAATCGACCGGGCGTGCGCCTGTCCACGTGGGGCAGCCACCCGACCGGTGGCGTGCCATGTGGCATCGTCCCCAACGGCGTCCCGGGCGGTCAGCAGGCATCGGTTCTTGGCGTTGCCGAGGACATGAGCGGACGGGCTGCCTCGGCCGGTGTCCCTCGGCCGCCGGGCAGCCCGTCCGTCGCTACTCCCTACCTGGCCTGTTCCTCCTTTGGCGCCGCATCGGCGGCCGTCGGTTGGCTTCAAGCCGCGACGCTCGTGGGGCGACGGCGCAGGGCAGCGGCACGTTCGTTCTCGCTCAGGCCGCCCCACACCCCGTAGGGCTCACGGGCCGCCAATGCGTACGCGCGGCAGCTCGCGATGACGGGGCACTCGGCGCAGACGCGCTTCGCGGCCTTCTCCCGGTTGTCGAGGTCCCGCCCGCGTTCACCTGCCGGGTGGAAGAAGAGCCGGTCCTCGTGCCGTGCGCACGCGGCCTCCTCCTGCCACGACCACGCCCGTTCCATCGGCCCGGGCAGATCCGGCTTGCGTCCCATCAGGTATGCAACCTCGCGTTCATCCTGCATCGCCGTTCCCGCACCGCTTCGCGCACGCGATGGGGCGGGCTGATCATATGAAGAGACCGAACGAGGTGCTAGAGCGGCCAGGGGGCGTAGTAGGAGCCGATCTGCTGCTGGTACCCGTAGTCGTCGTCGTGCTTGTCGCGGTCGAACTCGGGTGCGTTCTTGATCTCGTACTTGTTGCGGTCGACGTACACAACCCGGTCCAGGGGGTCGACCCTGACGATCGTGCCGACGGGCAGCAGCACATGCTTGCCGAAGATCCACACGCCGGTGTCGACGGCGATGCGGCCGGCGTCGGCCTCATCGGTGTGCTTGTCGACCTTCCCGATCCGGCCGTCGGTCGCCTCCACCTCGAACCCGGCGAGATTCATGCCCGGCTGGTAGCCGATGCCCTGACGGTACGTCCAGATGCTGCTCTCCACGCGCACTCCTCCTTCGGGACATCAACGCGGGCGCTGATCTGCGCCCGTGGGCAGCGCCTGCCCCGCGAGGCGGTATCCACACCCCAACGTGAGTGGCACGCCGGGACGCGGGCAAGCCCACGGACACGCAGCAGCACCCGCGGAGCGTGCCCGTCCCGCGATGATCAGTGCGCATTGCCGGGGTGGTGGAGTAGCCGTGGGCGCGCGGGGCACACGCGGAGCATGCCAAGGAACATGCACATGGAGCGTGAGATCACATTCGACGGGGCGCTCGTCCAAGACCTGACCGACGCCCGACCCCGCGAGGTGGCGCGGGCAGCTGACAGCGGGACGCAGGTGCTGGACGCGGTCTACTTCGACACCCCGGACCACGGACTGCTCCAGCGGGGTGTGACACTGCGCCGCCGGGCAGGCGGCCAGGACCAGGGCTGGCATCTGAAGATCCCGGGCGAGCACGGCGGGCGGCGCGAGTTCGGCTGGCCGCTCGGTGCGGCGTCGAACGAGCAGGTGCCCGAGGGCCTGGGAAACCTCGCACGTGCATATGCACGCGGCCAGACCCTTCGCCCGGTGGCCCACCTCCTGACGCACCGGCGGCGCCGGGTTTGGCTCGACGCGGACTCCCATCCGCTCGCCGAGGTGGCCTCCGACCACGTCGCCGCCCGCGTCCTCGACGGCCATCACAGCGGCGGTGCACCTGCGGCCGAGCTGAGCACGTGGGACGAGACGGAGATCGAGCTGACCGGTGGCGGCCCAGGCCTCCTGGAGGATACGGCCCGTCACCTGGCCGAACGGGGGATCTTCCCGGCCGAACGCGGCATCAAGCTCGCCCGGGCACTGCACTGCGCCGGGCTGGACACCCGTCCCGCGCCGCCTGCTGACCTCGCCGGTGCCGGGAAGACGGCGCGGGCCGTGGTCGCGGCCCTGCGGCAGCTGACGGACCATCTCACCAGCCTCGACCCGGCCGTCCGCCTCGACGAGGAGGACGCCGTACACCAGATGCGGGTCACCGCCCGCCGGCTCCGCAGCCTCCTACGAGCATGCGAGCGCCTCTGGGACGGCCACCGGGCCGACGACCTGGCCGCGGACCTGCGCTGGCTCGGACACCAACTCGGTGCCTACCGCGAACCCGAGGCGCTCCGCGCACGCCTTACGGCCCAGGCTCGGGAACTTCCGACCGACTGCACACCAGGAGAAGCCGAACGCAAGCTGCGCAAGTTTCTCGGCCGGAGGTGCCGCCATGCCCACCGTGTCTTGGTGGCCGCGATGTCCTCGCGCCGGTACTACACGCTCTTGGACCGTCTGGAGTCCTTCGTCGCCGACCCGCCTCTGGCCGCTGGCCAGCACCCCGGTTCTGCCCGTGCCGCGCGGATTCTGCGGCGCGAGCGGCGCCGCGCCCGGCGAAGGCTGCGCATGGCCCTCGGCCTGCCACCGGGCCAGCGCCGCGACCAAGCCCTGCACCGCGCCCGCAAGGCGGCCAAGCGGACCCGCTACGTCGCCGAATCCCTTCAGCCCATTCTCGGACCGGAAGCCAAGCACCAACAGTCCCGACACCAGGAGATCCACAAGCGGCTCGGACGGCACCAGGACGCCCGCAGCGCGGAGCAGGCGCTGGCCGATCTAGCGCATACCGGAGGAACCCGCCCCAGCGAAGCCTTCTCCTTGGGAGTCCTACGGGCGCGGCAGCGCGACAGCTCGGCGGCCGACATAGAAGCAGCACGACGCTCGGCCGGCCTGTGAGCGCTCAGGCGGGCACGGGCAGGGCATGGTGATGCGAGGCCCGGCGAAAGACCGCTTTGTTGAGCGGTGAGGGGCTGCTCCTCTGCGGCCCACAGCCCGGCAAGGGGTGCTGTCGACGGCACTACGGTGCTGAGATGCTGTCGGGGTAGCTGCCGGTGACGAGGTAGACGACGCGCTCGGCGACGGCGACGGCGTGGTCGGCGAAGCGTTCGTAGAAGCGGCCGGCCAGGGCGACGTCGACCGCGTCTTCGACGCTGTGCTGCCAGCGGTCGTCCATGAGTTGGCGGAACAAGGCGCGGTGCAGGTCGTCCATCGCGTCGTCGTCGCCCTGAAGTTCCAGCGCGGTCTCGAGCGTGCGGGTGACGATGACGTCGGCGGCCTTGGCCATCAGGCACTGGGCGACGTTTCCCATCTCTCGGACGGTCGCATGCAGCTCGTTCGGGACGGCGTGGTCGGGGAAGCGGTGCCTGGCCAGCTTGGCGACGTTCAGGGCCAGGTCGCCGGAGCGTTCCAGTTCGGCGCTGATACGCAGCGCGGTCACTGCGGTACGCAGCTCGGTGGCGACCGGCTGCTGCCGCGCCAGGACGGCGATCGCGCGTTCCTCCAGGTCGCGCTGCTTCCGGTCGAGCCGGTCATCGGCGGCGATCACACTCTCGGCGAGCCGAAGGTCCGCGTCCAGCAGGGCCGTGGTGGCGCGACTGATCGCCGAGGCCGCGAGCCGGGCCATCTGCGCCAGTCCCCCAGTGATCGACTCGAGCTCCCCGTGATACACCCCGCGCATCCCGCCCCTTCCTTTTCCTCCGATTCCTCCGGCCACTACTCCCGGTGTGTTCAGCGGGTGGGGCGGCGTGCCCCGTGCCGGAACCTGAGCGCGCCCAGGAGTAGCGCACCGAGGAAGATGATCACGCCGATGACCAGGAGGTAGAGCAGACCCTTGGCGACCGTGCCGATGATGCCGAGCGCGACGGCCACCAGAATGAGAAGCAGCACGAGGACCATGTCACGTCTCCCGTCGTCATCGGCGCGCCAGGCGGCGCTCGCCGCCGGCGCCGGCGGTGTAGGACAGTTCGTAGTGGGCGAAGACCGCGGGCTCCTCTTCGGCCGGCAGCACACCGTCGGTGTCGATCGCCGGCGCGTCCTTGACCAGGGATCTGGGGTAGGCGACCTTCACATAGCCCGGGCCGACCTGCGCGCCGTCCAGGGGGACGAAGACCAGGCGGTGCCTGGTGGGCAGGCCGACAACCACGGTCCCGAAGCACGGTTCATCCGTGGCGGTGTCCACGTACACGGACTCGAGCGTGCCGATCTTCTTGCCGTCGAGGTCCACCACGTCGTGCATGCGCCACTCGCGGACATCAGCCATCGCGATCATCGCTCGGACTCCCTCATGGATCGTTATAGGCGGTTGCAGGTCAGGCACGGTCGATCTCGAACCAGACGGCCTTGCCGTCTTCCCGAGGCTCGCAGCCCCAAGCACGGGAGAGCTGTTGCAGGACGCGCAGGCCGTGGCCGCCGGGGTGCGCCGGGACTGCGGTGCGCACCACCGGTGGCTGGTCGGTGCCGTCTTCGACTTCGACCCGCAGCCGCCCGCCCGTGCTTGAGACGACCAGCTGACGTGGGCCGCCGGCGTGTAGGCAGGCGTTGGTGACCAGTTCGGAGGTCATCAGCAGGACGTCTTCGACGACGGAGCGCTGCTCGTCACCAGGGCCGTCGAGCCAGCCGCGCTCGTCCAGGCATGCCCGGACGAAGTCACGGCAGCGGCCAACCACCCCGCGGCCCTCCGACACGACCATCCGGTCTACCCGGGGGCCGCCGGCCGGATACTTCGCTCTGGGCACCGGGACCTTCTTTCAGCCGCCGTCGACCTGGGCGTCCGCCAGGGACGCGTACTGCGGGAAGAGCGTGGCCGCCCCGGTGGTCTTGAACAGTCGGGCGACCGGGGCGGGCATACCTACCAGGGCGACCAGCGCGCCGCGTTCCTGGGCCCTAAGGCGCGCCTCCAGCAGGAGGTTGAGTCCGGTGGAGTCGCAAAAGCCGAGTTCCGAAAGGTCCAGGAGGAGCCGCCTGGACCCGGTTTCCTCGCAGCGTTGCAGGGCATCGCGCAGCGCCGGGGCGGTGTC
The DNA here is from genome assembly GCF_900109465.1 of Streptacidiphilus jiangxiensis. Classification (GTDB taxonomy): domain Bacteria; phylum Actinomycetota; class Actinomycetes; order Streptomycetales; family Streptomycetaceae; genus Streptacidiphilus; species Streptacidiphilus jiangxiensis. Next base: position 90,142 of record NZ_FOAZ01000007.1, on the reverse strand, counting down.
GTGGTCGAGTTCGCCGGCCAGGCGCAGGACCGAGTCCTGCTCGGCCAGGGTCTCCGCGACCGTGAGGCGTTCGCCATCGGCTTCGCCGGACTGCCGGATCTCGGACGGCATGTCCACTCCCTCCGGTGCACGTCGGAAGATCTTCTCTGGCGCAATCATCTCCCGGCTTCGGTGGTCGGGCAGCCCGGCTTCCTGGGCGGTCCTGGCGTGTCCACCGACTGTGTCGTCGCTTCTGCCCACCGGCCGCGACACTATGCCGCGCGGGTGCGCCGGGTTCCCGCGGCCGCGGGCGGACCGCTGCTGCCCAGGCTGGAGCGTGGAACGATGAAAGACGAGCCAGGTTCTGACTCCCGGGCCGTCGAATTGAGGGCGGCAGGCCGACCAGTCGTGGAGAGGCCGCAGATGGACAGTCATCCGACACCGGGTGCCCCCGCTCCGGGGAAAGCCTCTGACCAGCGGGGCCGTGAAGGTCTGGCGCAGTTGCTGGCGGGCTTGACCGCGGTCCGCGACGGCGACTTCTCGGCGCGGCTGGCACCGGGCGTGGACGGCTCGGACGGGCTGCTGGGTGAGATAGCCGTGGTCTTCAACGACATGCTGGACCGGCTCACCCTGGTGACCTCGGAGGTCACCAGGGTGGCGCAGGAGGTCGGCGGTCAGGGGCGGCTGGGCGGCCAGGCTCAGGTGCCGGGGCTGCGCGGGGTGTGGCGGGAGCTTGCCGACTCGGTCAACGCGATGGCCCGCAACCTGACCGACCAGGTGCGCAACATTGCCCAGGTGACCACGGCCGTGGCCAAGGGCGACCTGACGCAGAAGATCGAGGTCGACGCCCTCGGGGAGATCCTGGCGTTGAAGAACACGGTCAACACCATGGTCGACCAGCTTTCCGCGTTCGCGGACGAGGTCACCCGCGTGGCCCGCGAGGTGGGCACCGAGGGCCGGCTGGGCGGTCAGGCCCGCGTGCCCGGCGTGGCCGGAACCTGGCGGGACCTGACCGACAACGTCAACTCCATGGCAGGCAACCTGACCAGCCAAGTCCGAGCCATCGCGCAGGTCGCGACCGCGGTGGCGACGGGCGACCTGACGCAGAAGATCGCGGTAGACGCGCGCGGCGAGATCCTGGAACTTAAGACCACCATCAACACCATGGTCGACCAGCTCTCCGGCTTCGCCGACGAGGTCACCCGCGTCGCCCGCGAAGTCGGCACCGAGGGCAAGCTCGGCGGCCAAGCCACCGTCCGCGGAGTGGACGGGACCTGGAAGGACCTCACCGACAACGTCAACGTCATGGCGTCCAACCTGACCGGCCAGGTCCGCTCGATTGCCCAGGTCGCCCAGTCGGTGGAGCGCGGGGACCTGTCCCGGAAGATCTCGGTCGAGGCGAGCGGCGAGGTGGCCGCCCTGGCCGAGGCGATCAACACCATGGTGGACATGCTCTCCGCGTTCGCCGACGAGGTCACCCGCGTCGCGGGCGAGGTCGGCACCGAAGGGGTGCTGGGCGGCCAGGCCCGGGTCCCGAACGTCGCCGGGACCTGGAAGGACCTGACCGACAACGTCAACTCGATGGCCACCAACCTGACCAACCAGGTCCGCAACATCGCCCAGGTCACCACGGCCGTCGCCAAGGGCGACCTGACCCGCAAGATCGACGTCGACGCCCGCGGCGAGATCCTGGAACTGAAGACCACCATCAACACCATGGTCGACACCCTCTCGTCGTTCGCGGCCGAGGTCACCCGCGTCGCCCGCGAGGTCGGCAGCGAGGGCAGACTCGGCGGCCAAGCCGAGGTCGAGGGCGTCCATGGCACCTGGAAGCGGCTCACCGAAAACGTCAACGAACTCGCCGAGAACCTCACCCGCCAGGTCCGTGCCATCGCCGAGGTCACCAGCGCCGTCGCCGAGGGCGACCTGACCCGCTCGATCACCGTCGAAGCGCCGGGCGAGGTCGGCGACCTCAAGGACAACATCAACGCCATGGTCGAGTCGCTGCGTGAGACCACCCGCACCAACCAGGAACAGGACTGGCTCAAGGGCAACCTGGCCCGAATCTCCGCCCTGATGCAGGGCCCCCGAAGCCTGGACGCCATGGCCGAACTGGTGCTGGACGAGCTCACCCCGCTGGTCGACGCGGTGTTCGGCGCCCTCTACCTGGTCGATGAGACCCCGGAGGGCACGCAGCTGGTCCGCGTCGGCGCCTACGGCGCCCCCGCCGGACAACCGGCCCGCTTCGCGATGGGCGAGTCCCTCGTCGGGCAGTGCGCACGCAGCCGCCGCGCACGGGTACTCGAGAACCTGCCGCCCGGCTACCTGACCGTCTCCTCCGGCGCGGGCAGCGCCACCCCTGCCTCGCTGGCGCTACTGCCCGTCGTAGTGGAGGACCAGCTCCTCGGCGTCGTCGAACTCGCCTCGTTGGCTGGCTTCTCCCAACTGCACCGGGACTTCCTGGGCATGGTCACCGAGGCGCTCGGCGTCAACGTCAGCTCTCTTCTGGCCAACACCCGCACCGACGAGCTGCTCACCCAGTCGCGCCGACTGACCGCCGAACTCCAGGAGCGGCAGCAGGAGCTGCAGCGGTCCAACGCGGAACTGCAGGACAAGGCAGCCCAGCTGGCCGACCGCAACCGCGACATCGAGGCCAAGAACCTGGAGATCGAGCAGGGACGGCAGGAACTGGAGGAGCGTGCGCATCAGCTGTCGACCGCGTCCATGTACAAGTCGGAGTTCCTGGCCAACATGAGCCACGAGCTGCGCACGCCGTTGAACAGCCTGCTCGTGCTCGCGCAATTGCTCGCGCAGAACCCCGGCGGCACTCTGACGGACACACAGGTCGGCTACGCCACCGTGATCCACTCCGCCGGCTCGGACCTGCTGGAGCTGATCAACGACATCCTCGACCTGTCCAAGGTCGAAGCCGGCAAACTCGACGTGAACCCCGCACCCTTCGCGCTGCGCCCACTGCTGGACGCGCTGGAGACCACCTTCCGGCCGCTGACCGCCGAGAAGGCACTGGAGTTCCGCGTCAGCACCGGCCCTGACCTCCCGGCTGAACTCATCAGCGACGAGCAGCGGCTGCGGCAGATCCTGCGCAACCTGCTCTCCAATGCGGTCAAGTTCACCGAGAGCGGCAGCGTCGAACTACGCGTCGAGATGGCCGCACCGGACGCACTGCCCGACGAACCGCCCGCGCCCGGCCTCCCGGTGCTGGCGTTCCGCGTCAAGGACACCGGCATCGGGATCGCCGAAGAGCACCTGGAGACCATCTTCGGGGCCTTTCTGCAGGCCGACGGCACCACCAGCCGCCGCTACGGCGGCACCGGCCTCGGCCTGTCGATCAGCCGCCAGATCGCCCGCCTGCTCGGCGGCGTCATCCAGGCACAGAGCTCCCCGGGCCAGGGCAGCACGTTCACCCTCCTCGTCCCCGTCCGCACGCCCGCCGGGCCGACCTCGTTCGGGCCCACCAGCGAAACCCGGGACCCGGCCCCGGCGGCCGCTGACGAGGCCCGGCTCGGTAACGGCCTTGAAGGCCGGGTGGCTCTCATCGTCGACGACGACCAGCGCAACGTGTTCGCGCTCACCGGCGTCCTCGAGCTGCACGGCGCGCGCGTCCTGAGCGCCTCCAACGGCCAAGAGGGCATCGACCTGCTCGAGGCCCGGGACGACATCGACGTCGTGCTGATGGACGTGATGATGCCCGAGCTGGACGGCTACGAGGCCACACGCCGGATCAGATCCACCCCTCGCTTCGCCCACCTGCCGATCATCGCGGTCACGGCCAAAGCGATGCCCGCGGACCGGGAGGCGATCCTCGCAGCCGGCGCCACCGACTACATCGTCAAGCCGCTCGACGCCGACGACCTCCTGCGCCGGATCCGCCGCCTGCTGGCCTGACCGATCAGGGGAGTTCGAGCTTAGGTACTGCTCTGCGGGCCCGATTGGACGCGGATCAGCACCAGGCTGGCGTCGTCGTCGGTGTCTCCCCGGGCTGCAGCCAGGAGCATGTCTGCACCCGTCTCCAGGTCGTCGGCGCGATTCAACCCCTCGAGGGCCCGGGCCAGCATGGCCAGGGCGTCGTCGAGCGAGGACCTGCGGCGCTCGATCAGCCCGTCCGTGCACAGCAGCAGCAGGTCGCCGCCGCGCAGGTTGACCAGCGACTCCTGGTACCGGGTGCCGGGCACCGCCCCGAGGAGCAAATTGGGTGCGGATTCCAGCAGCCGCGCCCGGCCGTCCCGCAGCAGCAGCGGGGGTAGGTGCCCGGCGCTGGTCCACTGCAGCGTTTGCTCCACTGGATCGAAGAAGGCGCAGACGGTGGTCGCCGTCGGGCGCCCGGTGGTGCGCAGAGCCGCCTCGTTCAGCGAACGCATCACGTCACCTGGCTCGCTGCCGGAGCAGCTGAGCCCCCGCAGGGCGTTCTTCAGTGCCACCATGCCGGTGGCCGCGTCGATGCCGTGCCCGGCGACGTCACCGACGGCGATCAGAACCCGGCCGTCAGGCAGCGCCAGCACGTCGTACCAGTCGCCGCCGACCCGGTACTCCTCGGCGGCGGGCCGGTATCGTGCCGCGACCCGCAAGCCGGGCAGTGCGTCCAGGCCGGGCTGCTCCGGCACGATCGCCTGCTGCAACTGCAACGCCAGCCTGTGCCGAAGATCCGCCTGGGCCTGCACCGAGCCGAGCCGGTCGAACGTCGCCGCGAGCGCCACCTCGGTCTGGTACTGGGCGGATGCGTCCTGGAAGAACCCGGTCAGGCCCGTGAGCGTGCCGTGGGTGAGCAGCGGGTCCGCAATGAGGCGGACATGGCGCACACCCCCGTCCGGTCGGGGGAACCGCAGCATCCCCGAGACGCCCTCCAGGCGGGAAGTCAAAGCGTCCAGCATCCGGATGAGGTCCGACTTGTCCTCGGGGACGACCAGGTCAGCCAGCCGCTCCAGCGGGAACGGCTCCGCGTCGGCGGGCAGACCAAGCAGCGGGGCGACCTGCTCGCTCCACTGCGTCACACCGCGGGCCCGGTCGTCCTCGAACGCGGCCAGTGAGCCCAGGCGGCCCGCGCGGTTGAGCACCGAGAAGCTGTGGTCGCGTCCCTCCGCGTGCCACAGCACCGCACACCGTTCGGCTGAGACCGGCAGTACACGCACGTTCAACAGCGGCACGGTGCCCGGCTGCTTTGCGACGGGAAGCCGGGGCGCCCGCTGCACCGCCTGGTGCCGGTACGCCTCAGCAACCAGTGCGGTGAGGTCGTCCGCGACCTGCGGCAGGACATGCGCGAGCGGCCTGCCCACAGGCCTTGGCACGCCGCTGCCCCTCCGTTGCGCGGCCGCGTTCATGTGCTCCACGAACAGCACCGGCGATCCGTCTGCGGCCTCCTCGCGTGCTTTGCGCAGCGTTATCGCCGGCTCGGCCAGCAGATCGAGCGTCGAGGCCAGCACCGGCAGCGTTCCGCCGGGATCGGTCAGGTGCCGGACACTCCCCAGCACCCGGGCAAGCACGTCCAGCACGCCGCTGACCTGCAGACGCAACTCCCGGTTCATCGCGCGCGGCTCGCGCCAGGCCACCAGAACCACGCCGCAGGAAATCCCCTCGTGCCGCAGGGGCAACACCGCGCGCGCCGCCTCCAGGGCCGGTCCCGGCAGCTCACCCGCGTCCCCGACGCCGTGCGGCAGCCAGATCGGCTCCGCCTCGGCCAGCGCCCGCTGGGGCAGGGCCTGCCACTGCGGCGGAATCTGCGACCACCGCGCGCGGTCCAGGGGCGTGAACCCGGCGGAAGCGGCCAAGCGCAGGCAGTCGCTCGCTGTGCGCCGCCATACGAGCAGACCCTGGACTCCGAGCGGCTGCAGTGCACGAAGTAGCGTGCGCGTGACATCGCCCAGATCCCGGCTCACCTCCGCCGCCGTCACAGCTTCCAGCCGGGCCCGCGAAGCAGCCAGTGACCCATCGGATGCCTCGGAGGCCTCGATGGGAACCCCGCACGCGCCGCTGACCAGGTCCGCCGCAAGATCGCGGACCGGGACCCCGGCCCGCGCAGCCAACCGGCGCAAGGACTCCGCCGCAACAGCGGGCTCCATCGACTGCTGCGCCACCAGAACACCGGTAGCAAGATCCAGCAGATGGCGATCCTCGCTCCGCGCCAGCTCGGCCGCCAGGTCCAGGTACGCAGCCGGAAGAGACCAGGCGTCCGGAACGGACCGGCCCGCATGCCCACCGCCGTCCTGTGCCATGACACCTCCTTGACGCCGGCGCGACCAGAATCACCTCTCCAGTCTGCCCGCCTTACGGGCTGCGATATGGCCCGCTCATTCCGACCGCGACCTGCCGTGCAGGGATTCCGCGCGGTCCGCCACTCACACAGGTCAGCGCTGGCCACTGTCCGCGGCGCTCCGGCCGGTGAGCGCGAGCAGGCGGGTCTGCGGGTCGGCGCCGTGCGGTGCGGACAGCGGCGGGTCGAACAGTCCAGTGGCTGGCAGTCGGTCGGCATAGCCCGACAGCTCGCGCAGGGCGAAGTCCACCAGCGGGTCAGGGAGCCGTTCCTCGGCGCCCAGACCACAGGCGAGGTCCCAGGCGTGAACCACAGTGTCCATGGCGATCTGGCTGCACAGGTGGGCGGCGGACGCGGAGCCGGCCCACAGCACGACCGTGCGATCGAGGGCGCCGGTGGTGTGCACGGCTTCCTCGGCGAGCGTCGCGGCGCGCTTCCAGGCGAGGACCGGGGCCGGCCCGAGCGCATCGGTACCCTCCCGATCGGCCAGGGCGACGGCCGGGGTCCCGGCCAGCAACGGCGGCACCCACAGCTGCTGGACGATGACGTGGTTGACCAGGGCCCGCACCGACCACTGTCTGCACGGTGTCCGGTGGCCCCACTGGTAGGGCTCGATCTGTCGGACCAGATGTCCGAAGTGGTCCAGCGCCGCGCTGTAGTGCTGCGGAAGCGTGTCGGCGTCGTCCTGTCTGTCGGTGACCATGACGTCTCCTAAGGTGCTGCGCCGGACCAGGGCCCGGGCCAGGAGAATGCCCCGTGCTGACGGCTTGACACCCGGCGATCACCACACCTCGGCAGACCCGCGCGTACTCACAAGGTGTGCGGGGCGTGTGCAGGGGTAGCCGTCGTGCGACAGCGCGAAACCCCTCGCGCAGTGCACCGGGGAAGTGATCACGGTGAAGCAGATGACGATCGAACTAGTCTGCCTGACGGACGGCGAAGTGCTGGTGCCTGCGCTCACCCTCACGTCCTTGCTCCGCGAAGTCAGCGATGAGATGTCTGGCTGGACCGCCGGAGAGGGCGATCCACGCACCGTGAGCGCGGTCAAGGACATGTTGGACAGCCTGGCCGACCGCATAGACGTGGACTGCATCGCCGTGTCCACGGAGGCCGCCGCGCATGTCGAAGGCCCGTGAGCACCAGCGGTAGGGGCTCCCCGCGTCCGTCACCGGAGCAGGCACCGCTGGTCAGCGCGCCCGTGCCCCTCCAGATTCGTCGCGCGCCCGAATCGCGCGCCCTTCTGAAACCCGGACCGACACGGAAGGGGACCCAAGATGGCGACCGCACCGGACCGCACCGACCTTTGGCACTTCGAACTCGAGGGACACGCCGGGCTGGGGAGCCTTACCGGGTACACCGTGCGGGCCGTGGACGGGCGACTGGGCCGTGTCCTGCGCACGGTCGACGACGTCTCCACCGGACTGCTCGTGGTCAACACCGGGCCCTGGTTCTTCGGCAGGCTCCCGGCCGTACCCGCGGGTCTGATCGCCGGCGTCGACGACGCGTGCAACACCGTCCAGCTGCACTGCGGCAAGCAGCGACTCAGGCGCGCCCCCGAGTACAGCGCCGACTCAGCGGAGGCCTTCGCCGGCTACCGGGAGAAGACCGGCAGGTACTTCGACGACGCCCCCGGCTCCGACCGGCACCCCGGGTGATCTCGAGGACCGTCCAGGCAGCGGATCGTCTGCCGGCTTGATCCGCGCGGAAGAGGACGGCTGCAGGCCATGGAAGAAATCCGATTGGGGGATGCGCTGCGGGGTAACCGCCCGCAGAACGCCCCCAGAGAGGGACGGCCCTCACCACATCCAGTCGTGCGGGTGCACTCCACCCAAGGACCCGTTCCATGTCCCATTCACAAACCCTCGCACCCGACAGGGCACCTGCGCGGCTGCCCGCGCCGCACGCCGTCGACACCGACGAAGCACGCGAGCTGTCCAGGCAGCTTTTCACACGCCTTCGCGAACTGACTGAAGGCACCGCGGACTACTCCTACGTGCGCAACACCCTGGTCGAGCTGAACCTCGCCCTGGTGCGCTACGCCGTGGCCCAGTTCCGGCACCGCAACGAACCGACCGAGGACCTCCTCCAGGTCGGGATCGTCGGCCTGATCAAAGCGATCAACCGGTTCGATCCGGATCGCAATCTGGAGTTCTCCACCTTCGCGCTGCCGACCGTCACCGGGGAACTCAGACGCTTCTTCCGCGACACCAGCTGGTCGGTCCGCGTGCCCCGTCGACTCCAGGAGCTCCGCCTGCGGATGGCGAAGGCCACGGACGAACTCTCCCAGAAGCTCGAGCGCGAACCCACCGACGCGGAAGTGGCCGTCGCCCTGAACGTAACCGAGCAGGAGATCGCCGAGGGCCGCACCGCGAGCAACGCGTACACCGCCGGGACCCTGGAAGCACCCGACGACGGCACCGATTCCGAGGGCCCGCAGAGCCGCCGGTTCGGCTACACCGACGCCGCCCTGGAAGGCGTCGAGAACCTGGAGTCCCTCAAGCCGCTGATCGCCCAGCTCCCTGAACGCGAGCGCACCATCCTCGCCCTGCGCTTCACCGGCGAGCTCACCCAGGCCGAGATCGGCGCACGCCTGGGCATCTCCCAGATGCACGTCTCCCGGCTCCTGTCGCGCGTGCTGGCACAGCTGCGCGACGCACTCCTGGCGGATCAGTGACCGCCCTGTCGACGGTCGCGCAATTCATTACGCGACCGTCGACACGCCCGTCCCGGCATGAGATCTGAGCCATCGTCACTCACCCGTGAGAACGGCAAGGCCCGCCGCGCCTTGCGCTGAGGGGGATCTGAGCACCACACGTGGCCTTGTCGGACTGGCCGCGGTTCAGACTCCGCTGGCGGCTCGGGACGACCTTGGCCGCACCGCTCAGCGCCGTGCCAGCCTCCTTTCCGGCACATCGGCGTGAACGGACGGAACAGCCCAGCCGTCGTAGCGCCAAGGTGCACGACCCGCACCACCTCTGTGGTTCCGTCGCCGGACGTCGTCTGTGCAGCCTGCCGTCAGGGCAGTCCAGTCAGGTCGGCTGCTTGAGTGGAGGGCTGCGGGTCGGTGCCGAGCCATTCGCAGAACAGGATGGTCGCGTCGTCCTGCAGTTCTCCGGAGTGATAGTCCAAGACCGCGTGCACGATGCGGCGCAGCGTCTCGGGCACAGGAAGACCGTCCGCGTGATAGCGCAGGAGGAGTTCGACGAACCGCGCGAGGCCGAATTCGGGGCCGCCCGCGCGCCGGGCCTCGGTGATGCCGTCGGTGTACATCACGATCCGGTCGCCTGGCTCGAGCTGCTCACGGCACAGCGTGACGGGCAGGCCGAGGTCGGTGCCCATGGGGTGGGCGGGCTCGCACCGCAGACTGGCGGTCCAGCGCCCGGAGCGGATGATCAACGGGAGGTGGTGCCCGCGATTGACGAAGGTGAGCTGGCCGCTGGTCGTGTCCAGGTCGGCGAGGATGCCCGTGGCGTAGCGGCTGCGGTGGAACTGTTCGAGCAGGTCCGCCTCGATCCGCTCGCTCGTCTCCACCAGGGTGCAGCCCTGGCGTCGAGAGCTGCGGCAGGTGGCCATGGCCAGGTTCGCGGTCAGCCCAGCGGCCGTGTCATGGCCCATGGCGTCGAAGATCGACAGGTGGACGTGGGTTCCGGCCGTGGCGTAGTCGTAGGCGTCGCCACTGACCTGGTAGGCGGGCTCCAGTGCTGCGGCGATGACCACGCGGCCGTCGGCGTAGGTGCGCGGCGGCATGAGATGCCACTGCATCTCGGCGCCCACCGACATCGGGGCGGTGCGAGTCAGACGAGCGTAGGAGTCGCTGCGGTCGCGCTTGCTCGCGACGACCAAGGCGGTCAGCGCCGCCAGGGCCTCGATGTCCTCGCGGACCGCGTCGTCCGTGCGCGCGGTGGTGAGCCGCAGGACGCCGAGTCGCTCGGTGCCGTTCAGCATGGGGACCCACCACCGGCGCCGGCCGTCGGGCTGTTCCGGGCCGGCGGCGAGGATCTCCCCGACCTGGTAGGCACGGCCTGCGAGGGTTCCGTCGATTCGCAACTCCGCCGGGTTGTTTCCGGGGTCCTGGCCAGCATCCTGGCCCCTGCCGGTCAGCAGCCGCAAGTGTCGAAGTTCCAGGTCCGCCAGGTAGACCAGCACGTGCGTGAATCCGCCCAGGGCGGCGCATCCGTCCGCCAAGGTATCGGGGAGAGTCTCCAGCGGCATCAAGTGGCTGGCCGCGAGCAGGCCCGCCAGCATCTGCCGGGCCGGGCCGTCCCACTGGTTCGTCTCGGCCACGGTCATCTCGATCACCGCCACTGGTGAGGGCGCACGTCCGCCCTTCAGTCTTCCGGCCGACGCGCTGTCGTGCACCCGGGATCGCATTCGGGCCGAAGGCCCGGTTTCACCCTGGCGACGACATCCGCAATGACGAGACCGCTTACCCCCACCGCGACGCCACCTTCGTCATCGACATCGGCACCCACTGGGAGCCAGGCACCCCCACCGACCAGGTCGACGCCCTCCTCGCGCAGACCCGCGCCATGCACCACACACCCTCAGCCGCCACCTGGCCACCACGGCCGCCTACGTCAACTTCCCCGACCCCGACCTCGGCGACTGGCAGCACGCCTACTACGGCGCGAACTACCAGCGCCTCGCCCGGGTCAAGCATCGCTACAAGCCCACCGGCCTGTTCTACTACGGCCAGAGCGTCACCGCGGCCGGCGCATAGCGGGACTGAACGGCCCGCGCAGCCACACGCGAGTGCCGTGAACGCCCGGCCTTCACCGCCGACCGGCTAGGAGGCCGTGGACGCACTTCACGTCTGCGCGGCGTGGGCCGCGCGCAGTATTTGAAGGCGTACGCGCACGCCCTGTACTTCGCTGCCGCGACGGGAGCGGTGCTGGGCCAACTGGCGGCCGTGCTCGCCCATGTCCCCACGGCGGAGCGGACCTTCTGCGACTGCCCTCCAGCGCACCGCTATAGCAGGCCTGGGGTTGTCGTTCGCTTCAACTTCGATGCGGCACGCGGTGGCAGGGGCGTCTCTCGCAGGCTGAAGGCTCATGAAGCCGCGCTGCAGGGAGGCCTGTGATGATCGTCAAGAAGCTGCACGAGGTCGGACTGAGGTCGGAGCACGCCTACATTGCAGCGTTCGCCTCGATCGGGTTGTCATTCGCGTCCTGGACCGTCGCCATGAGGTTGGAGGCCGCCGGTGTAGAGCGCGCGGACCGCTGGGGGATCTTCGTCGGCGAGTGGGCGCCGACGTTCTTCGGCTTGGGCCTGGCCCTGCAGCGATACGAGGAACACAACCCCGTCTACAACAACGATCCCCGTGTGGAGCCGGCGGCCATGTGAACGCGTGTCGGATTGGGAACGCAAGAGATTGTCCCCTGTCAGGGCGAGCGTCCGTCGCGCCGCCGTCGACTCACTCCACGGGGATGGAATCCACCCGTGAATCGGGCACGGCTGAGAAGTGCCGCTGGAAGTGGAGCGCCACGCGCAGGAATCTCTCCAGACGGGCGACGGTCGCCACATCCGGCCAGCTCCGACCGCCGAGAGGGTCTGCCACGGCTCGCAGTTGACATGTGTCCGTGAAGGCGGGAAGCCTGTCGACGACGCCATGTCCGAGGAACGCCCGTCGAGGCGAGCCCGCATACGTTCACTCGCCTGCACGCGGCAGGACGCTCGAATCGCCCGACCGGCTGCTCGACGGAACGCGCGCTCTTTCATCCAGATGGGGGCGGCGTCAGAGTCCGCCAGGGCGCCCCGCTCGGCAATAGTGATCACCATCAGTGATCAACTTTGCCGGAGGGCTCCAGATGAGCGCACCACGGTTCCTGTTTCGCATCCGATCCCGCGTCCTGGCCGCGCTCGCCGCTGTGGCGGTCGGGGCGGGGATGGCCGTGGCTCTTCCCGCCGGACACGCCGTCGCCGCTTCAGGCTTTGTGGTCAGCGAGGCCCAGTACAACCAGATGTTCCCGAGCAGGAGCTCCTTCTACTCCTACCGGGGCCTGGTAGCAGCGCTGAACGCCTACCCCGCCTTCGCCACAACCGGCGACGACGCGACACGCAAGCGCGAGGCTGCCGCGTTCCTGGCCAACGCCAGCCACGAGACAGGCGGTCTCCACTACGTCGTCGAGCAGAACACGGCCAACTACTCCCACTACTGCGACACCAGCCAGCCCTACGGCTGCCCTGCCGGAGTGAGCGCCTACTACGGGCGCGGCCCGCTGCAGATCGCCTGGAACTACAACTACAAGGCCGCCGGCGACGCCCTCGGGATCGACCTGTTGCACAACCCCTACGCGGCGGAGCGGGACCCAGCGGTGTCCTGGAAAACCGCCCTGTGGATCTGGAACGGACAGAAGGGCGCCGGGACGATGACCGCCCACGACGCGATGGCCCAGGGCAAGGGCTTCGGCGAGACGATCCGCGCGCTCAACGGCGACCTGGAATGCGACGGGAAGAACCCGGGCGAGCGCGACGACCGGATCAACCTCTACAAGCAGTTCGTCGAGGTGCTCGGCACGGACATCGGCCCCGGCAACGTCTCCTGCTGACCTGGAGCCTGACCCGGAACGGCAGGCGATGCCTCGACGCCAAGCCCGTGGCGACGAGGCATCGCCGACTTCGCATGATTCATGAACGGCGGCTGGCGGTAGGCACGTTCCGGAAAATCGGGGGTTAGCCACGGCCGAGGCCATGAGGAACTTGCGGGCTGTGTTGCACCCTTCAGAGCATCGATGTTGGGCAGCGCATCTGTGAACCCTCCCAGGACGAGGGAAGTTCTGCGTCCCGGGCGGGAGCGAGATCCGGGACGGACACATGCGGCGCCGGTAGGCCGAGACGGCCTGTCGGGCCGCGGTCGCTTCGCTACAAGAAGAGGCAGGCCGTGACGGGCGCGGTGGCGCGTGTGAGCCGAACGGCCGTCATCCAATATGTTCATAGCAGGCTGAGCATGGCCACGTGCGAGCGGAGTCGGGGACTCATTGGGAGATGGGGGCATCCGCCCCCGCTGCTCCCCGTGATTGGAACCTGATCAGATGCGCTCGCGCCTCACTCGATCCGTCGTCACCGCTTCCCTGTCCGTGGTCGCCCTGCTGGGCAGTGTCTCTTCCGCGGGCGCGGCCGGCGGCGGCTTCGGTCCTCCGCCGTCCGGTTCGAAGGCCGTCCAGCCGCTGGCGCACCCGTGCATGACCGGGTTGCCGCAAGACTTGTGTCAGAACATCGGCACCACCGAGGGCTGGTACGAGGGGCACACCGTCCGGTTCCTGTACACCCAGAACTTCTACTGCGACCCGTCGGTGTCCGCCGGGTCCTCGAACGGTTGTGAGGTCGGGGCGAAGTACAAGCACGTGCCGCCCGGCACCACCTCCGACGCGTTCACCGACCCGCTCTACATCCCCGTCCCGCTGTTTGCGCCTGCGCCGGGCCATCTGCAGTGCCCGGCCGGGCCCTGCGTGGACCACCCGATGACGATCGACCTCACCCGCATTGCCGGTGCCCTGGGGGTCCCGGCGAGCAAGCTGAAGAATGTGCCGCTGCCCGGCCACGACCACCTGATCGCCGACCGCAACTTCAACCGGCCCGAATGGTGGCCGGTCTACGTCATTGGTGTGACCAACCCCTGTTCCTTCCAGAAGATCGAGCAGGCCAAGAGCTTCGCCGAGGCCCAGAAGCTGGCGAAGGACCCGAAGAACGGCGTCACCGCCCCGATCCCGACCAACGTCTTCCTGTGGTTCCAGACCCTCCAGGGCACCCTGGACTGAAACCCGCAGTACCGGGCTGGTCGACCCGGGGTCCACGCAAGGGTGCTGGATCGGTTGCGAGGTGAGGGCAGTTCGCCCCTCCCTCGCGCCACGCCTCGGATCGACCAGGCCAGAACGACCAGTCCGGGGCTTCCGGTTGTACGTGTGCGCCCTCACCTGGCCTGGGTCACGCCTCAAGTTCTCGACGGAGCCGGATCAACGCTCCGCGGATCCGGCTCTTGGCGGTCCCGACGGGAATGCCCAAGCGCAGGGCGACCTGGACGTGCGTGCAGTCCTCGCAGAAGGCAAGCCTGATCGCCTCACGTTGAAGCGGCGTCAGGCTCGCCAGGAGGCGACGCAGGTGCTCGCACTCCAACGCCTGTTTTACACGGTCGGCGACGCTGTCGTGCACCGGCGGCGGCGTCAGGGCTGCGGCGCGCTGTTCGACACGGTGCTGCGCACGCTGGTGACGGACCAGGTCGATTGCCCGTCTGCGGGCAACGCACGCGGCCCAGGGCCGGGATCTGTTTCGCCCTCGCCCTGATGGGCCTGGGCGGACGCCTGTCGAGTCGGCGCCGCGCCCTGCTGCGGAGCTCGCACGGTGCGCACGCGGCCGCGCCGCGTGCCACAACCGCTCGGGCAGTAGCCGTCGACGAGGAGACCGCGACCCCGGCCGGGACGGCTGCCGGTGCACCGCTGCGTACGCACCGTCCGCATCGTCATCTTTTCGGACACTGATGCTGATCCCGCTGGATGGCGCGAGCCCGCCGTCGGTTACCGGCTGGCTCCGCCAGGCGGAGCTTCGTCGTCACGGCTGGGTGCGTCGCGTCGGCGCAGGAGCAGCGGGAGGGCGAGCCAGCACAGCGCGAACCAGACCAACACTGCGGCGACGATCGGCCAGGCGGCCCAGCCCAGCCCGGCGACGCGGAGCAGCAGGAGCAGCGCAGCCCCGATCGCGGCCGCCAGCAGGCACACCCCGACCGCCACCAGCTGGCTCACCGCTCCGACCATCTGTGATTTGACGTGGTGCCCGGCAAGGAGCCGGTGGTAGGTGACCGGCGCGATCAAAGTGCCGGTCGCGAGTGCGCCGAGGATGACCACGACGACGTACAGGCCGCGGTCAAAGCCGTGCAGGCGCGCGAACCGGTCTGTGAAGGCCACCGAGAGCAGGAAGCCGAACATGATCTGCGATCCGGTCTGGGCGATCCGCACCTCCTGGGTCAGATCCGACCACCGTCGGTCCGCCGATTGCGCCGGGGTCTCATGGCGCTCCCGCGCGCCCACCTCCTCGTCACTCACGGCACAGCCTCCTGATCCACCTGCCCCTGCGGGCTATGGGTGGCTTCTAACCCGATAGCCCGAAGCCACGCCACGTGTACTGCACCTGGTGCGGGGCATGCGGGGTCAGCCCTTGGGTGCGCCGGCGGCAACAGCGAGGACAATCGGAGGCGCGCACAGGACCCACAACATGGGGTGAACTGGACGGCTTGGTGGTGGTCTTGGGCCTGCCACATTGGCATGTCTGTGCGGATAAGGCGGAGGGGCCGGCATCCGGGCGGCCGTCGGGCGTCGAACAATGACGTCGCGGTCCGATCCATGGGAGGGACGATGCGACCCCGGGACGTCCTCGCCTCCTCATGACACGAAATGGATGTCGCGTTTGCAATGCCGTGATAATCGGGTCAATGTGGGAGGTATGGACCAGGAGACCACCCCGCCTCGGGCGACCCGGTGGACGTTCCTGACGAGCCATGCACGGGTCCTTGCCCAGATTGCCCGCGACCCCGGCATCCGGGTGCGCGACATCGCTTCGCGCTGCCTGCTGACCGAGCGGGCGGTGCAGCGCATCATCGCCGACCTGGAAACGGCCGGCTACCTCAGCCACGCCCGCGACGGACGTGCGAACCGGTACTGCGTCCAGCACGGCACCAAGCTGCGGCACCCCGCCGACGCCGGCCCCACGGTCGACGAGCTCTTGGCCGTCTTGACCGCACAAACCCAGCGGCCCGACGACGTTTTGGCGCCGCACGACCCATGAGGCCAGCCCCCGGCTGTCACGAGCGGGAAGCCCATGGCGGCGGCCGACTTTCCCGGCCCATCCAAGCGGAGCTGCATCCAGGAGGGAAGTGACCGTGTCAACGGCATCCGCCCATCCGACACGCAACGGCTCCGATCCCTCGCTCAAGACCCCGCGCGCTCTCGCCCAGGACGAAGTTCCCGACGCAGCGGCTGGAGCGGCCCCGATCTCCTGCGACCCGGTGACGCTGGAAGTGATGGAGATCCGGGCGCTGACCGACGTGCTGCTACTGCAGCTTTGCGAGCTGGGGAGGGCAGCGCCACCTACTCCCACGTCCGCAACACCCTGGTCGAACCCAACATGAGCCTGGTCAGCACCGCGGCCCAGCGTTTCGCGCACCGGCGCGAACCGGTCAAGGACGTCCTCCAGGTCGGTGTCATGGGGCTGATCAAAGCCATCAACGGCTTCGATCCGCGGCGAGGGGTCGAATTCGTCAGCTACGCGCTGCCCACCATCACCGGCGAGATGAAGCGCCTTTTCCGCGACACCAGCTGGGCGGTCCACGTACCCCGACGCCCACAGGAGCTGCGCTTGCAACTCGTCAAGACTGGCGAGGCCCTGGAGCACGAACTGGGCCGGGAACCCACCCGGCACGAACTCGCCTCCCGCCTCGGCACCACCGAGCAAGACGTCGCCGAGGGCCTCCTCGCCGGCGACGCGTACACCGCCGCCACCCCGGATACCGGCCTGGCCGGGGACGATGGGGAAGGTGGCAGCGCCCTCCACCGGCGCCTCGGCGCCCCTGACCGGGACCTGGAGAACATCGTCGACCTCACCGCGCTGCGGCAGATCCTCCCCACGCTGCCCGAGGCCGACCAGCGCATCCTCGCTCTGCGCTTCGCCGACGACCTCACTCGAAGCGAAATCGGGGGCCGCATCGGCTGCTCCCAGATGCAGGTCTCCCGGCAGCTCGCCCGCATCCTGGCCGAGCTGCGCACCAAACTCGACGACCGCTCGCCTCACACCGTCGTCGTCCCCTCCAGACAGGCACGCGGATACCCCGGCAGAGCCTGGGCCAGTCGGGAGGCCGTGCGGTCGAGCTGGGCGAGGGACTGGACTGCGGACACCTCAGGCGGCCGAGCCTGCCGCGCGACCGCGAACACGTGGTTCACGACCCGGGAAGCACCAGAGCCGGCCTCCACTGCGGCGATGTCCGGGCACCAAGCGCAGCAGCCCGGATGATCGCCCCCGGCCCGGCGATGCCGGGGAACTTTCCCGTAGACCTGCCGCGCCCTGCGTGAGCACAGGCCCCACCGGCCGTGGCCTCCGGCCGGTCCTGGCGAACGTGTCGACGCCGGTGAGCTCGCATCCGCACATGTGGACGGGTTTGGCTCAGGCCTTCAGCGTGGCGCGGATGAGTTCGCGCAGCTCGGCGTCGGTGACGCCCACGTCCTTCGAACGCAGGCGAATGGTTGCTTTCCCGGTGACGAGTTCGGGATGCCGACTGGTGAAGCCGCCATCGCGATCCTTGCCCCACCCGTAAAGCGAGATGCCGTGCTGCCAGGCCCCGACATGCAGCTTGCGCTTTCCGACCCGGTAGGTCGGCATCCCGTAGGACAGTACCGGGCTCGCCCCCGGGAAGCTCTCCAGAATCAGCCCGCTCACCCGGTCAAACAGGAACCGATGTTCAGGCGGGATCGCGTCGATGTACTCCTGCACAGCGTCCATACCCACCATTCTGGCCGTCTCCCACACGCGACACCCTCCCGTGCGCCGCGGGCCTCGGAATCCGCTGTTGGCGAGGGCCGCGCCTCCTGTCCCCGGCGGCCGGCCGATGGGGTGAACACCTGGCCTTCAGTGGGGACCGTCAGATACACCGTGGCCTGTCTGGGCTCCGTCACCGGCCCGCTGCACACCCCTTCCGCGTGGCCCGCGGAAGGCGGTGGCGTTCACAGTTGCGCGGCCAGTGCGGCGCACAAGGCTGCGACGCCGACGGCGAGCCAGGCCAGGTAGTCGCCCAGGTGCCCCGAGTGCAGGCGGCGCAACGTGTGGACGGCGCGGGCGGCCGGGTGGGAGCGGCTCAGTCGCGGGACGCGCGCGTGGACCGCGGCCGCCGCCAGGGCGACGGCCAGCCCAGTGGACAGCAGGCCCAGCAGAACACCGGGCACCGTCCATGCCGTGGCGGGCGCGGGCACAGCCAGAGGGCCGGTGGCCCCGGTGGTCACCGCCTGGGCGTAGTGGGCGGGGTCGGTGAATGCTGCGGCGCCGTGCGCGAGGGCGACGGCGACGCCCGGCAGACAGCCGGCGACGGCGGCGAGAACCAGGAGAAGCGCCGGGACGAGGGTCAACGTCGCAGGCAGGGTCCGCTCGGGGGACCGGATCTCGGGCTCCTCGCCCTCACCCGTGGTCTCCTCCGCGTCCGGCGCGTCGGCGGGCACGGGGCCGGCGCCCCAGAAGATCCGCAAGCCCGCGCGGAGAACGGCTGCCCCCGTGACAGCGGAGGCCACGACGAACACGACAGGCAGCCACGGCTGCCACCGTGAGGCGGCGTCCTCGCTGAGGGCCTTGCCCAGCCCGGTGCCGAACGGCGGCAGGCCGACCAGGGCCAGCGCGCTGACGACGAACAGCACGCCCACGAAGCGCAACTCTCGGGCCCTGCCGTGCAGTCCGTGCTCGTCGACAGAGCCGTAGCGGTCCAGCAACACACCGGTCAACGCGAAGAGCGCGGCTTTGACGCAGCCGTGCGCGGCAACGTAGACGGCGACCCCGGCGACCCCGGCCGGGGTGAGCAACGCGACGGCGGTTAGGAAAAGGCCGATATGGCTGACGGTGGAGAAGGCGAGCAGGCGTTTGAGGTGCCGTTGCTGCCAGCACATGAGCGCTCCGACCAGGGCGGTGAGCACGCCGAGCGTCGCGAACGTGGTCCGGAACGCTGTATGCGGGATGCCACCCGGCCCTGCGAACACGGTCCAGTAGACGCGGGCGACGCCGTAGACGCCGAGTTCGACCATGACGCCCGACATCAGCATGCAGACCGGAGTCGGCGCGACCGCGTGGGCGTCGGGCAGCCAGAAGTGGAACGGCACGACGGCCGCCTTGACGAGCAGCGCGGTGCAGATCAGCACGAACGCGACAACGGTGAGTACGTCTGTGTGATGGGCGGCCAGGTACTGGCCGAGGCGGGCAAGGTTCAGCTCGCCCGTGCGCGCGTACAGCAGGCCGATGCCGAGCAGGGAGCAGTAGGCGGAGAAGGAGGTGACGATGCCGAAGGTCAACGCTCCCTGGAGCGGCCGGGGGTCCTCGATGTGGTACCCGGTGAGCGCGTAGGCGGCGGCGCCCATGAGTTCGAAGAACACGAAGGCGTTGAACAGGTCGCCGGTGAGGGCGAACCCGGCCATGCCGGCCTGGAAGAGCAGGATCAGCGCGGGGAAGACGCCGGCGTGTTCGCCGCGTGGTTCGTCGAAGTATCGCCAGGAGTACACGATCACGGCGAGGACCAGCACTCCGACCAGCAGCGCCAGCCCGGCCCCGATCCGGTCGGCGGCCAGCACGATACCCACGCTGGCGGGCCAACCGCCGAGGGCGGAGACGCCGGTATCGCCGCTGCGGGTCCACACCAGGGCCAGGCAGACCAGTTCGGCAGTGGCGGCGGTCGTCGCGAGGATGTCGCAGCCGGTCCGTGGCAGCCAGCGGCCCACGACGGCCAACAGCGTGGCGCCGAGCAGCGGGATCGCGACGGCCAGTGGCAGCAGATGAGCTACGGTCACGGTCCGTCAACCCTTCAGGCCGGTCAGGGCCTGTGGGTCGACGGTGTGGTGGCGCTTGCGCAGTTGGATGGTCAGGGCCAGCAGCAACGCGGTGACGGTGGCACCGACGACGACATCGGTCAGAGCCAGGGCCTGGACGACAGGGTCGACCACGGGTCGGGTGCCGGGGGTGAGGTCCGAAAAGACGGGCGCGGTGCCGTTGCTGCGGTAGCCGACCGCCAGCAGGAGGAGGTAGGTGGAGGACTGGGCGACAGCGAGGCAACCGATGGCGTGGATGAGGTTGCGGCTGGTGACCAGCCCGTAGAGCGCGATGAGCAGGACCCATCCGGCGGCAAGGTAGGGCCAGATGCCCATTCAGGTGCCTCCCTTGGTATCGGCAGTGGGTGACTGCGGTGCGTCGGGGTCACCGAGTTCGACGGCCTGGTCGAGGAAGTGGGCCAGCAGCGCGATCAGGCCGGAGGCGACCTCGACACCGACCGCGGCGTTGAGGACTGGGACGGTGCCACCCGAGGTGATCTGGTTGAAGGTGCCCAGCGGCAGCACGTTCTTCAGGAACGCACCGCCCGCGATCAGCCCGGCCACGCCGACGATGCTGTAGGAAGCCGCGGCGAGCGAGTCCGCGACGTCCAGAACGGCCAGCGGCCGCAGGCGCTTGAGGACTCGATAGTCGGCCGCGACATAGGCCAGGTGCAGGGCGGTCGCCAGAACGACGCCGCCCTGGAAGCCGCCACCGGGGCTGAGCTGGCCGTGCGCGACGATGTAGACGCCCACGATCAGGGTGACCGGCAGGAGCAGCGCCCCGAAAAGGCGGGTGGTCGCCATGACGTCCTCCGCCTGCGCGCGGACGTGTCGTTCGTCGCGGGCCCGGCGCAGCAGAAGCGTCGCGCCGAGCACGGTGCCGAACAGGATCGACTCCTCACCCAGAGTGTCGAACGCACGGGTGTCGAAATTGACCGAAGAGATGACGTTCGCGGTCCGGTGGTCCAGCGCCGCGGCCACCGCGCGGTCTCCATAGGGGTGGCTGGCCGACCCGAAGGCCGGAAGCCGGACGTACGCGACAGCAAAGAAGACCGCGATCACCGCGGCAGCGACCAGGAACATGAGCAGCCGGGCGCGCGCCGTCACGCCTCCCCCCGGTCCGAGCCCTCGTCCCGTCCGCTGGTCGCTCCGCTGGCACGGCGGGTGACCTTGCGGACGCTGAGGAGGATCAGGAGCGGGGTGAGCGCGGTGCCGACGGCCAGTTGGGACAACGCCACGTCGGGGGCCTGCAGCACGGCGAAGAGCACCGCAAGGCCAAGCCCGAGCGCGGACAGGACCACCGCCTGCCGGGCCGGATCGCGTGTGAGGACCGCGAGGGTGGCGGCCAGGACAACGAAGACGACGGCCACTCCGATCAGCCACTGATCCACTACGTCCCCTCCTCCTTGTCGACACCTTCGGCCTGGCGGGAGGCACGCGCAATGGCGATCGTGGTGACCGTGCCTCCGACGGCGAAGAGCAGCCCGATGAACAGCGTCTTGGCCGCGGACCGGCCCGCCCCTTGGTCGATGGCGATCGCCGCGGCAATCAACGGGACACCGGCCACCGACGCCGGGGCCAGGGCGTGCAGCCGCATCAGCGTCCCGCGCAGCCGCACCACTGCCACCGCGGAGAGCAACACGGACGCCACGCCCGCCCACAAGAGCACCAGGACAACATCGTGACGCACCGTCACTGTCGCTCACCTTCGCGGACCGGGGAGACGTCGCGGCGGGCACCGGCCACGAAGCGGGTGAAGACCAGCGTGCCCGCCGGAGCGAGGACGCCCAGCATCAACGCGAGGTCCTGGTAAGAGGGCCGGTCGTAGGCCTGCGGCAGCAGCAGGAACACCGCGCCGATCACCGTCGACAGCAGCGACGCCCCGGCAAGACGGCGCACCGTTGCTCCACGCGCTACCACCCACAGGCACGCGGGACCTGCTACGACCAGTAGGACCAGGGCGGCCACCGCCCAGGAATTCACGGTGCTCCTCCCCCGCCTCTGGCGATCAGCCTTTCGACCGGGCCCTCTCCTGGGCGCAGAGCGTGCACGACCACCTCGTCCGGGCTCGGCACGTCGATCACGCAGGTGTCCGGCGAGGCACCGACCAGCGCACCGGCCCAGCCCGCGTCCGCACCCGGCCGCAACCTGATGCGGCGCACCGTCGCATCCGTCGGATGCGCCAGCGCGGCAACGAGCACGACCAGACCGCGCAGGACCGCCCGCGGCAGCGCGAGCACCGCCCGGGCCGCACGGCGGACACCCGTGAGGCGGACGCCGGCGACTCGGCGCATCCGTACCGCCGCGAAGGCCCCTCCCACGGCAGCCACACCAGCCACCAGCAGCTCGACTGGCGAGACGGAACTGATGAACACCACCGTCAGCCCGGCCAGCACCGCCCACCACACCACGAACTCAACGACCGCACGCAACCCGATCCTCCCAACCCCACCACACTCGACCCTTGCGTTACCGTGCCCTGGTCGACAGGCCGCGCCGTCGTCGAGGGTTCAGTCGGGTGGCTCCTGCGGGCGCGGCTCGCCGGGCTCGGGCGGCTCAGGGGCCGGGCCGGGCTCGGGTCCGGGAGCGGGCTCACCCGGGCGGCCCGGAGGCTCCGGTGGCGGAACCGGCCTGCCAGGCGGCTCCGGCGGATCCGGTGTCACCGGCGGCTTCACCGGATTCGGCGGGTCGGGCGGTGACGGGGGATCAGGCGGCGGCACGGGGGTGATGTCCGGGTCGGGCGGTACAGGGACGGTGCCCATCGCTGGCTCCTATCGGCTCAGGGCCTCTTCGAGCTGCTTCTTGGTCATCTTCGAGCGGCCGTGGATGTTGCGCTGCCGGGCCTCGTTGTACAGCTGCTCCTTGGTTCGCCCCTGGGCGCCACTGTGGGAGCGCAGTCCGCCGCGCCGCGAGGAGGAGATGTCCTTGATCGAGGTGCGGCTTGCGGTCTTCGACTCCCCGTGCCGGGCGCGTTCCTTGTTGACGGTGCGGGCCGCGATCTCCTCGGCGCGCTTCTCACTTGCGCCGCGGTCCAGCTGGCTGTCCTTGATGTGCTCGTACTGCCGTTCCCGCTTGGGGGATGATCCGCGAGGCATGCTCACTCCCTGTCCGTATCGGTTCACTGCGGGACTCGTCGTGTACCCCCACTCAGCAATGTGGACCCGCCGGAGGAGCCCGCCACACGGGCCATCACCCGTTCAGCCCCCTGGCGCGCCCGCGTCGCGAGGGTGCCTAGGGCGTGCGCAGCCTCCTGCTGGGCGCTGAAGCCGTGAGCCCGGTCGTCGAAGCGGCCGTGGGACCCGAAGTCCCACCCTCCGTCCACCGGTTCGAACAGGTTGCCCGCCTCCCGTCCCGGCTGCGGATGTCCGTCCTGCTGGGAGGCGAAGCCGGTGCGAGCGAGATAGCGGTCGAGCAGGCCCGGGGCGATGGCATTGGCCACCAGCGTCGCCACCGTGCTGGCACCGACCCAGTACTCGCGCCGCCCCGGATGGTCGGCGGCGTACAGCACGGCACGGGCGGCGACCTCGGGCTGGTAGATCGGCGGCACCGGCTGGGCGCCTTCGGGCAGGCGGGAGCGGACCCAGTCGAATTGCGGGGTGTTCACGGCCGGCATCTGCACCATGGTGGTCCGCACATTGGTGCCGCTGGCGAGGAGCTCGCAGCGCAGCGCCTCGTTGAAGCCCTGAATGGCGTGCTTGGCACCGCTGTAGGCGCTCTGCAGAGGGATGCCACGATAGGCGATCGCGGAGCCGACCTGCACCACTACGCCGCGGTCGCGCGGCAGCATCCGCTTCAGCGCTGCTTGGGTGGCGTACACGTAGCCCAGATAGGTGACCTCGGTGACCCGCCGGAACTCGTCCGCGGTGATCTCGGTGAATGGCGCGAAGACGGACGCGAACGCGTCGTTGACCCACACGTCGATCGGGCCCAGCTCAGCCTCGGCGCGCGCCGCGGCGGCTTCCACCGCGTCGGGGTCGGTGACGTCCGCCTCGATGGCGATCACCTTGGATGCACCGGCCGTCTCCGCCTCCCGCACGGCAGCGTCCAGACCGGCGCGGCCTCGAGCCACCAACGCCAGCCGGTCGCCCCGCAAGCCGAACGCGCTCGCACAGGCCCGCCCGATCCCTCCACTGGCCCCCGTGACGACTACGGTGCGAGGCACGATATCCACAGATTCCATGAGGGGCGGCTTTCCCGGATCCACCGCAGCAAACGCACCGCTCCCCCGGGGCACGGCAGGGCGTGGCATGCGGGGGTCACCGCTTCGGAATGTTAGGGCCAGGCCATCGGGGGCACACGCGCCAGCGTCAGCGCAAAGTCGAGCGAAGCGAGGCGCGGCATGAGCATGGTGCAGGAATCGGTTGAGGTGGAGGTGCCGCTGCACACCGCCTACAACCAGTGGACGCAGTTCGAGGACTTCCCCCGGTTCATGGAGGGTGTGGAGGAGGTCACCCAGATCGACGCCCGGCACAACCACTGGAAGACCCGCGTCGGCGGGGCGACCCGCGAGTTCGACACCGAGATCGTGGACCAGATGCCCGATCAGAAGATCGCCTGGCGCACCATCGGCGGGGATGTCCAGCAGATGGGGGTCGTCACGTTCGAGCCTCTGGACGCCGGGCGTACCGCCGTCCGTTTGGCCATCGACTTCGAGCCGGAAGGCGTGGCGCAGAAGGCGGCGGACGTGATGGGGATGGTCGACCGCAGGGTCAAGGGCGACCTCCGGCGCTTCAAGTCCTTCATCGAGGACCGCGGCCTGGAGAGCGGAGCGTGGCGGGGCCGGATCACGCCATCCTGAACCCGACGCTCGAGGATGTGAGGGTGCCAGCCGCGCGGCTGGCACCCTCACCGTGCCGTCACACACCGGCGGGGGCGGCCGCCTCGAGCAGCAGCGCGAGGACGGAGGCCTGCGGCAGGTTGCCGCGAAACTGGCCTTGGGCGACGTCGAACTCTTCGGCGAGTGGCGGCAGTCGGACGCGGTCTCGGCGACGATCTGGTCCCCCAGCGTCTCCCAGTCGGCGGGGCGGCCGCGGTCCGGGCGGGGAGCGGCGGCGGCGAGTGCCCAGCATCGAACGTGCAGCGGGCCATGGTTGGGTCGACGCGGTCACGCCGAACATCGCGCCCCTGGCCAACCGGAAAGGCCCATGGTGGGATCAAGGTGACTTGGAGCAGCGCCGCGAACGCCATCGCCCACTGCATGACCTCACCTCGCACCCACGCCGCCACGCCTCACGGACCACCGGCCATATCGCTCAGCGGCAGTCCGTATCGGCGGCGGCGAGTCGGAGCTGGTGCGCGGTGCAGATTCGCAGAAAGCCTGCCCAGGGCATCGCGGGGAGTTCGGTTGAGACCGTCCACGCTGCGCGCGAGCGACGCTTGCCTGGGTGCTTTCGTCGTTAGCGCCTGCGATGGCTGGTCGCGCGTGATTCGGTGGGGTCGGTCTCGTCCTCCTCGGCTTCCCACTCGTCCTCGTCCTCGAATTCCTCGTCCTCGGGCTCCTGCTCGTCAGACTCGTCGCCCTCGCGCTCCTCGTCGTAGTCGTCCTCGGGCTGCTCGCCCTCACCCTCCTCCTCGTCGTCGAACTCCTCGTCGTCGAATTCCCCGTCCTCGGGCTCGTCGCCCTCATCCTCGAACTCGGCGTCGAAGTCGTCTTCCTGCTCCTCTTCGGCGGATTCCTCCTCCATGACCTCGTCGTGGGTCCGCACGACCTCTCCGTCGCGGATCTCACCGCGCCAGCCTTCGACCTCGTCGTTGCTGAGGGAGACGTGGCGTTGGAAGTGCTTGAGGTCCAGGCGCATACGCCGGCCCTGGGCCCGCCATATGTTCCCGGTCTTCTCGAAGAAGCCCGCAGGGTAGTACTCGACGACGAGCACGATGCGGGTCAATGTGGGCGTGAGCTCGTGGAAGCTTATGGCTCCCCGAGTGCTGCCCTTGGCACCCTCGGACGTCCAGACGATGCGGTCGTCCGGTATCTGCTCCTGGACGGTGGCTTTGAAGCTGCGCTTGGAGGGCCCGACTTTGACCTTCCAGTCGGTGGTGACCTCGTCGCCTTGGGAAACGCTCTGGACACCCTTGGTGAATCCGCTGAAGTCCTCGTAGGTGGTCCAGTGGTCGTAGGCAGTGCGCAACGGAACGCCGACATCGATGGTCTCGATGATGTTCATCGGCTTCTTCCCGGACTTCCGTCCGGGCTTGCCCCCGCCGAAGGCTCCCTTGACCTTGTCGACGACGTTGTCCTTGATGCTCTTGGCCTTCTCCCCCAGGAAGGCCCTGGCCGGCGAGTCGCCCTGCAGAACGCGGGCGCCGACCTTGGGCAGCACGCCCCCGTTCTCGACGACGTCGCCGAGCTGGCCTGTGAGGTCGGAGACCTTGTCACCGGCCTTGTCGACCAGGTGTTCCAGCTGGGCTCCGAGATAGTGAACGGCTTCCTCGCGCAGCTGGTCGAAGCCCGTGGTATCGGGCGACTTGCGGTCTGTGGCGGCCATGGCCTACCTCCTGCGGGTGGAGGGTTTGGCTGCTGCGGTCTTCTTGGCCGCGGTCTTCTTGGCGGCGGTCTGCTTCGCCGGCGCCTTGGCCGCCCGCGCCGTGGAGCGCTTGGCGGGCGCGGCGCTCTTCGCCGGAGCCTTCTTGGCCGTTGCGGCCGACTTCTTGGCCGGAGCCTTCTTCGCGGGCGGACGGTCGGTTGAGGGCTTGGCCTGCGCTCGGGGGGCCGGCGTCCGGCTGCGCTTGGGGGTGCGGTCGCTGCTCGTGGTGCTGCGGCGTCGCGGCGCCGGTGCCTTGCGTGCCTGCGCCGGCTCGACGTCCTCTTCTTCCTCTTCCCCTTGGTCCTCGGCTGGCCGCGAGGCACGCCGCCTGCTCCGGCCGTCACTGGTGGTGGTGCGGCGCCGCGACCTGCGGGGTTCCTGCGGCTCTTGCTCGTCCTCGCCGTCCGCCTCCGCTGCCTCCTCGTCCTCCGGCTCCTCGTCCTCCTCGGAGGGTTCCTCGTCTTCCCACTCCTCCTCTTCGTCTTCGTCCTCGTCCTTGGGCTTGCCGACGTTCAGCGTGCGCTCCCTCAGCGAGTCCGCGAGGTCCGCGACGCGCCGGTTGGCGGCGGCGACCAGCGCCTTCTTGCCTGCGTCCAGCAGCTCTCCCTTGACCTGCTCGTTGAGCTCGGCCACCTGGGGAACCTCGCCGAGCTTGCGCAGTCCTTCTGTGGCAAGCTGCCGCGGGTCGAGCCCGAACCTTCGTCCGGCGATGTACGTGGCGGCGGCGAAGGCAAGCCGCCCTTTCTTCACGCGGCCGAGTACGTAGCCGCCGGCGACGGCAGCCGCCAGGGCGATTTTCGTCGTGTCGTTCATGGATATTTCTCTCTTTCGTCGTGCCCTTCTCGATCGGTACAGCACAAGCGGGCACGCGCGGCGGGGCCAGACAGTGCCCTCGGTCACCGGTGGGCAAACGAGCCCGGCTCACCGGTGCTTCGGCCACGGAGCGGTGGCCGAGGAAAGGCACCTGTGCCACGGCCCGTCAATTCGGGTGACACGGATGTCCTCGTGTTCTTGTCGCGCTCAACGGCGCCTGCCCGGAGCGAACCTGATTGCGGCCGGTAGGCCCAAGAAGCGGCTGTTCCCAGTCGGGCAGCCGTCCGGGTGGACGCGTGCTGGGGTGCCGCGCTCCTACCCAAGAAGCCGCGGCCGAACCCGGCGATATTTCCTCACCCCTTCCTCAGGGACAACCGCACCAAGCCGGACAGGATCAGGTGCGTGAAAGTCCGGGGCAGGGGAAGAGGCGCAGACAGGGGTGGGAGAGCAAGGGCAATCGAGTCTCCTACTGCGGAGAAGTGACATGGCCGCTGAGAAGGAGGACGGCGCGAGGCGCCGTACATCTGCCCGTGACGACGTGCCCGAGCGACGCCCGGCTCCTCGCCACCGTCCTGTGGCGCGCCCTCGGCGGGTCTCGGCAGCTTGCGCCATGCGCTCCGCGGCCGAGCAGCTCGCCGAGCTTCTCGGCCGCACGCCGGACTCGGTGTCGGCGTTGAAGCCCACCGATGAGGGTTGGCAGGCCGAGGTGGAGGTGGTGGAACTAGAACGCATCCCGGACACGACCAGTGTGATGGCGAGTTACCGCGTCACCCTCGACGAGGAGGGCGAACTCCTCGCCTACCAGCGGATACGCCGCTACACCAGAGGACAGGTCGACCGCCCCATGTAAGCGCATCCGGCTGTGGTCGACAGCACCATCCGCCCGGCTCAGGGCTGGGCGGCGAAAGGAGGCACCCGTGACCGTGGTGCCGCAAAGCCAGGCCAGTGTGTCCCGCGGCGGAAGCACCGGCAGTCTCTACGACATTCTCGAACTGATTCTTGACCGCGGCCTGGTGATCGACGTCTTCATCCGGGTCTCCCTGGTCGGCATCGAGATCCTCAAGATCGACATCCGGATCGTCGTCGCCAGCGTCGACACCTACCTGCGGTTCGCCGAAGCCTGCAACCGTCTCGACCTCGAGGCCGGGCGCAAGGCCCCGACACAGCTCACCGACATCGTCGGGGAGGTCACCGAGGGAGGAGCCCGCGGGAAGAGCAAGGGCGCCCTGTCCGGCGCGATGGAGGCCGTGTCCGACACCCTCCACGGCGGACGCGACCGCGACGACGAGGAGAAGGAGCCCGCGCCCAAGCGGCCGGCCCGCAGGCCCACCAGGCGCAGGGAGGAATGACGTGGCCGTCTACGTGTACTCCATCACCGCAGCAGCCCACCCCCGGCACTTGGAAGGTCTGACCGGGGTCGGCGAGCCGCCGTCGGTCCTTCGGAGCGTGCGTGCCGGGCCGCTGTGCGCGGTCGTCAGCGACGCTCCAGCCGACCTGCGGCCCAAACGCCGCGACCTCACCGCGCACCAGAACGTGCAGCAACGGCTCATGGCCGATGGCACCGTACTACCACTGCGCTTCGGCCTCACCGCCCCGGACGACGAGGCGGTCCAAGCCGCACTCGACAAACGCCGTGAGGAGTACACCCTCAAGCTCACCGCGCTTGAGGACTGTGCCGAGTACCACCTCAAGGCCGCGACCGACCAGGACGCCCTGCTGCGGCAGATTCTGTGGGAGACGCCCGAGGCTCGACGGCTCAACGACGAAATCACCGGCGGCAACACCAACCCCGACCTTCCGCTCGCCCTCGGCGAATTGGTGGCCCAGGAGGTGCAGGCGCGCCAGGGCGCTCTGGCCGCAGGAATCGCCGAGGCGCTGCGACCCCACGCGCGCCAGCAGCTGAGCTCCGCGCCGACCGGGGAGGACTTCCTCAACGTCTCCTTCCTGGTGGACCAGAAGCACGAGCAACAGTTCCTGGCGGCCGAGAAGGGCCTCGCGAGCGAACTCGGCGACCACGTCGACGTCCGGCTGTACGGTCCCCTGCCCGCCTACAGCTTCGTGTGATGCGGAAGGAACCGCCGTGGGCCTCTTCTCTCAGATACTCACTCTCCCGCTGGCCCCCGTCCGGGGCACCATCTGGGTGCTGGAACGCGTCGTGGAGACAGCCGAGAACGAGTACTACGACCCGGGACCCATCGAGAGCGAGCTCGCGGACCTGGAGCGGGCACTCCTGGCCGGCGAGATCGATGAGGAGACGTTCGACCGCTGCGAGGACGAGCTCCTGGACCGTCTGGACGAGATCAGAGCCTGGAGGGGGCGACAACCGTGACCGATCCACTCGCTAACCGGTTCGACTCCTTCCCCTCCAGATCTGCTCCGCCGGGCGGGCAGTCGTCGGCCAGCCTCGCCGACATCCTGGAACGCGTTCTGGACAAGGGCATCGTCATCGCCGGGGACATCCAGATCAACCTCCTCGACATCGAGCTGCTCACCATCAAACTTCGGCTGCTGATCGCGTCCGTGGACAAGGCCAAGGAGATGGGCATCGACTGGTGGGAACACGACCCCTCGCTGTCCTCCCACGCGGAGCACCGCCAACCGCTGGAGGAGGAGAACCGACGACTGCGCGAACAGATCGAGATGCTGCAAGCCCAGACCGCACTCCCACCTGCCGCGGACGTCGACGCAGACCCCACGCCCCGCCGAGCCGCAGCCAAGCGAGCGCAGCCCCGGACCCGCCCGACCACCCGAGGCGAGCCATGACCAGCCCGTACCTGGCCTACACCTACGCCGTCGCACGGCCCACCGACACACTGCACCGCGTCGCCACGACCCTGTCCGGGGTGGCTGGCGCGCGGGCCCATCTCGTCGAGCCCACCAACGCCGGTGATGTCGTGGCCGTGGTGAGCCCCGTTCCTGCCGCTGACTTCGACGAGGCTGCGCTGCGACACCATCTGGAGGAGCTCACCTGGCTGGAGGAGATCGCCCGGGCCCACCACCACGTGATCGAGGGGATCGCCGCGCACACCACTGTCCTGCCGCTGCGGCTGGCGACGGTCTACCTTGACGACGACCGGGTCCGCGCCGTTCTCGACGCACGGCACGATGCCTTCCGCGAGCGTCTGTCCCAACTGGCCGGCCGGCTTGAATGGGGCGTCAAGCTCTACGTCGACACCCCGGCCGCGCCACCCACTGCCCCGCCGCAGGACCTCGGCCCCGGGCGCGCCTACCTGCACCACCGTCGCGCCGAACAGGACCTGCGGCAGGCCGGCTATCGCGCAGCTCACACGGCCGCCGAGCGGATCGACGCGGCCGCCCGTCTCCACGCGATCGACCGCGTCCGCCACCGCGTCCAGCAGGGCGAACTTGCTCCGGGGCCCGGCACCAACGTCACCAACGACGCCTACCTCGTGGAGACGGAACGCGCGGATGCTTTCTACACCGCCGTGGTCCGATCGACCGACGGCCTCCCCGGTGTCAGGGTCGAGATCACCGGCCCCTGGGCGCCCTACTCCTTCGCCACCCCCCACCAAGGCGAGGAGTACGCAACGTGACGGTGTTCGACGGGGCCAACCCTGGCGCCCCTCTGCCACAGCGGCAGGTCGCACTGATCGATCTGCTCGACCGCCTCCTGGGCAGCGGCGTCGTCCTCACCGGCGACATCGTGCTGTCGATCGCCGACATCGACCTCGTCCGCATCTCGCTGCGAGCGCTGATCATGTCCATCAGCGAGCAGCACCCCGCACCGTGGACTTCAGGCTCACGGCAACCACGCACACTCCCATGACCAGCACCCCCCCGCCTCCAGGCCGCTTCGACGAAGTCGCGGAAGCAGCCAGCCGCGCCTTCAGACTGCTACCGCCCTCATCTGACGATGCCTCTCACCGCTCGCTGTGCGGCCCCGATTCTCGGCCGCGCAGGCTTGCCACCGGCCCGGACACCGTCGAGCGCGATCTGATGAAACTCGTGCTGACCATCGTCGAGCTTCTCCGCCAACTCATGGAGCGCCAGGCTCTCCACCGCGTGGAGTGCGGGGACCTCACACAGGCGCAGGAGGAAGCCCTGGGAGACACGCTGTTGGCCCTGCATGACCGCATGACCGAGCTCTGCAACCGCTACGGCCTGACCCTGCAGGACCTCAACCTCGACCTCGGCCCGCTCGGCACCCTTCTCCCACCATCAAGCTGATGCCGACCGTCGCATCCACGCAGATGGACCGGACGAGCGCGGCGACACGGTCCATGCCGGACCGGTTGTGAGCGACACACCACAACTCGGCGACGTGCACAGCCATGCATCCACGCGGCGGCAGAACCACGGGCCATCGGATCCCGGAGCCTGAGCGCGTGCGGCGACTGGACCTGGGCGGTGACGAATCGAGTGCGGCCGCCAGCCGCACGTTCACCCATGCTGTGATCACCGCTTGGGATTTGGATCCTGAGCCGAAGCAACCAGATGACCTCGATCTGATGGCGAACGCCCTGTTGTCGGTATCCGAGCTGCTGACGAAGGCCCTGTCGGCACGGCGGCGGGGCCTGGCTGCTGGAACTGGTCTGGGCCCCGCCGAGTCTGCTGCACATCAAAGTCTTCGACACCCGTCCCCCAGCTCCCCGCGCCACGATTCACCGGGCCGCTGAAAAGCACAGGCGGGTACGGGATCCAAGTCCTCCGGGCCCTCTGTGAGCGTTGGGGCGTCACGTCACGCCGGGGTGTGCTCGGCAGGTCGGTCTCGGCGAAATGCCTGTCGCCATGCCGGCCGTAGTGCTTCCCGGCAGGGCGAGAAGGCGGCCCGTGTCATCGTTCGGCGAGGAGTACGGCGCGCAGTCGATCGAGGACCCGAGTCAGGATGCGGGAGACCTGCATCTGGGAAATACCCAGCTCAGCGCCTATCTGAGCCTGGGTGAGCTCCCCGGTGAAGCGCAGTGAGAGAACGGCCCGGTCGCGCTCGCAGAGGGCCGCGATGGCAGGTCGAAGGGCCTCACAGGCCTCGACCCGCTCCAGACCGTAGTCGGTGTAACCGAGTTGGCGACTGAGAGGGCTGTCGTTCCCCTCGGCGTCGATGGGGGGTTCCAGCGTTCCGGCGGTGTAGGCGTTGGTCGCGATCCTCGCTTCGGCGATGTCGTCCACGGTGGCCCCCAGATGGGCGGCCAGTTCCGGGTCGCTGGGCTCGTGCCCGAGCTGCTGCTGGAGAGTGTCGTGACTACGAGCCAGTTTCAGTCGCAGCTCCTGCAGGCGCCGCGGCACCTGCACCGCCCAACTGGTGTCCCTGAAGAACCGTTTGAGTTCGCCGTCGATGGTGGGCAGTGCGAACGTCGCGAACTCCACCCCGCGGCCCGGGTCGAAGCGGTTGATGGCCTTGATCAGGCCGACGATGCCGACCTGCATGAGATCGTCGGTCGGCTCGCTGCGATGGCGGAAGTGGGAGACGCAGGCGCGCACCAGGGCGAGGTTGAGCTCGACCAGGGTGTTTCGCACGTAGGAGTAGTCGGCGCTGCCCTCGGGGAGCGTCCACAGCCGTTGGAAGAGCACTCGGGACAGGTCGCGTGACTCGTCGACGGTGAGGCAGTTGGGGGTTGGCAGGCGCGGAATCTGCGCGGGGGCGGGCAGTCCGACGGGATTTCGCGGGCTGGTCACGGTCAGGATGGTGCGGGCCATGGTGTCCTCCGGGACGTGCCGCTCACCGGCTGGTTCGGGCGGCGTCCCCTCTGATGACGGATTTCGTGCGCGGGCTTCCTGATTTCCGGGTTTCGGCGCAGCGGTCCGCCTCGCGGCCGCCGGTTGGGGCGGCCCGCGGGGCGGGCACGTGGCTGCTACCAGCGGTACCAGCGGCTACGACCGCCGGCACCTGCGCGCTCGCCGCGGAAGACGAAGCCGAGCAGCCACAGGGCCAGGACCACCAGCGCGATCCACCACAGCGCATGCAGGGCGAAGCCCGCACCGCCCAGGACCAGCGCCAAGAGCAGGACAACGATCAAGAGAACCATGAGTAACACCTCCTTCATCGGATCGGGGGCCCCGCAAGGCCGGCTTCGGACTCAGACGTTGCTGACCGGCCTTGGGGCCCGCCGGATTGTTCGGGCGGCCCCGGGCCGACGTCATAGGCGCTGCTCTGGGGCCTCGTCGCGAGGTCAGTGCCCCGGCGTCGCGTCGGGGCGGCGGCTGCGCCGCAGGTGGGTCAGCGGCCGTGGGATCCGTAGTAGGTGCCCAGGGTGGTGCGGTACTTGGCGTCGTTCCGGTGGAGCTCAGGGTCGTACTCGGGAGCGTTCTTGATCTCGTCCTTGGTGCGGTTGACGTGGATGGTCTCCTGGTCGGTCTCCACGACGGTGATGGTGCCGGCGGGCAGCATCACGTGCTTGCCGATCAGCCAAGGCTTGCAGTTGACGACGATGAACGCGGAGCCGACCTCGTCGGTGGCGTCGTCGACCTTGCCTACGTGGCCGTCGGTGGCCTCGACCTTGTAGCCGGTCAGGTCCGTGCCGGAGCTGTACTTCGAGGCGGGGCCGTAGCCCCAGATGTCGCTCATGTGCTGTTCCTTGGAGTCGTGGGCCCGAGTCCGGGCCCGGCGGCGAGTGTCAGGGCCGCCAGGGTGTTCAGTGCTTGAAGGCGTCCTTGACCTTGGCGCCGGCCTGCTTGGCGTCACCCTTGATCTGGTCGCCGCGGCCCTCGGCCTCCAGCGCCCGGTCGCCGGTGGCGCGGCCGACGGCCTTCTTGGCGCCGCCCTTGACCGCTTCGGCCTTGTGGGCGGCCTTCTTGGAAATGCTCATGGCTGTGCCTTTCGACTGGTGTGCGATGAGGTGGGCCGGCGGGCATCAAAGCCCATGCGAGGTAGGGCGTGTGCGCTGCGGCTCAACCGCGGCCCGCACGGTGCCCCATCCGGCGCCAGCGGGACTCGGGCTCGTCGAGGCCTGGTTCCCGCCCCGATTCCGGCTCGCCGGTGCGTGTACCCGGCGATCCGGTGCCGACACGTCGAATCGTGCGAAGGAGCCCGTCGCGCTGCTCTGCGGCCGCGTCGCGCTCCCGGTCGGCGGTCGCGGCCTCGGTTCGGGCAGCATCGCGCTGGTCGACGAGCACCGCGCGGTCCTTGTCCGCGACGGCCGTCTCGCGCCGGGCGTGCCGCAGTGCGCGACGGGCCTCCAGGCCGCGCCGGGAGGAGCGGCGGGCTCCGGTCAGGAGCAAGCCGAGGCCCAACATGCCAGCAGCGCCGACGATGACGCCGAACAGGAAGAGCGTGCCGGTGGATCCGGTCAGGTGGTGGCCGAACACCGAGAACGCCCCGTTGACGGCGTGCGCGCTACCGGTGTTGCCGAAGAATCCCGCCAGGGCCAGGACGGCCGCAGCGACGAGAATGACAAGTCCGAGGACAATGATCATGACGCGTTCCTCCCAAAAGGGATATACGCCGTAGACCTACAGTTAACGCCTCGACTAGACTGGTGTCTACACCGTAGGTCTACGGGAATGTGGTCGGGCCTTCAGCTCGAGCCGATGGCCTGGCCCTCGCGAGAGGTGGTGATGGCATGGACGCGACCTCAGCGGACTCCGCCCCCCGGGACGGCGAACCGCATCCAGGCGGCAAGCTCACCCGGGAGCGCATGCTGGCCTGCGCCCTGGAGATGGTCGACCGTGAGGGCATCGACAAACTGTCCATGCGTGGCCTGGCCCGCGCGCTCGGTCGCGACCCGATGAGCCTCTACCGCCACGCGGCGAACAAGGCCGACTTGCTCGACGGCGTCGCCGAGACGGTCCTGGCCGAACTCACCGTGGACCCGAACGACACCGACTGGGTTGCCCAACTGCGCGCAGTAGCCCGCCAGTTCCGCCGGATCGCACTCAGCCACCCGCACGTCGTACCGCTGCTGGTCACCCGCCCGCTGGCCACGCCGCTCGCGCTACGCCCCCGCGGCACCCTGCGCCCGCTTGAGGACATCCTCGCCCTGCTCACCCAGGCCGGGTTCAGTGGCGCCGACGCCCTGCACATCTACCGCGCCCTGTTCGGATTCCTCCACGGACACATCCTGAACGAGCTCCAGGAGATCGTCGAGAACCCCGAGGAGACCGACGACCTGCTGCGTCTCGGACTGCACCGCCTACCCATCCACGAGTTCCCGAACCTGCGCGGCCTCGCCTCCGTCCTCGCGTCCTACGACGGTGCCTCCGAGCTCGAACGCGGCCTGGACATCTTGCTCGCCGGACTCCCCACCGCCACTACTTCCGCGACATAGCAGGGTGCGGCACGGCCCGGTTGGAGGCCCAGCTCGGCGCTGCTGCATCCGCGATCTCCAGGGTGTAGCAGCCGGCCGCAGCGCGTCGTACAGTACGCAACAGAACACCTGTTTGCCGGGTCGGCGCCAACGGCCGAACGCTCTGGACGCGGTTGCCTCGACGCCCGGCCGCAGGCCGCTTCGCCGGCCACGCAGGGCTGCCCCGGACCCCGGCGGTCTCACAGAGGAGACACCCGAGGAGATCTGGATGTCCGCGGACAACATCGTGGCTCGACGCATGGTCGTCGACCACTGCCACAAGCCGAACCTGCCCCGAGCGGTGTCGGCGACCTGCACAGTAGAGCGGCACGATGGCGAAAGCAGTGCGCAAATCACCCTGAAGGGCGACATCGACCTGGAGTCCGCGCCACTGGTGCGGCAAGCACTGACGCGGTGCCTGCTCGACGGTGTGGGCGCCATCCATGTCGATCTCACCCACGTCGACTTCTGCGACTGCAGCGGCCTGAACGCATTCCTCCACGTTCACCACCTCGCCCGACAGGTCGGCGCAGCTGTCCACCTGCGCCACCCGGCCCCGGCGGTGGCGCGCCTGCTGGCCCTGACCGGAACCGAAGCCATCCTGCTCGCGCCACAGCGCGCAGGCCCGACGTAAAGCCGATACGAACCAAGCCAGGCACGCCCCCGGGCAGCCAGTCCTTCACGGTTACGGTGCCGGGATGCGGGTAGCCGCACGGCACGCGGAAGGAGGCCCCGATGTACTACTGCGAACTTCGCATCACAGAGGAAGCGGGCTATGACGCCCGCGTCATCGCCCCGGGCGCGCCCGAGAACCTGCCCGTCAGCGCGAAGGAACTGGCCCGCCAGCACCTCCTCGCAGAACTGCAGAGTCGGCAGTTCACCCAGGAACCGATGCCCCACCGCGTCGAGGTACGGATCTGGGAAGAGCGACCTGATGGCCATCCCGACGCCGCCGCCGTGTGGACCCTTGACGAAGAGAGCCTTTTCCGGCTCTCCTCTGTGCCCGCCACCGAGTCCGACCCAAGTGAGACGAGTCGGTCTGACCCGTCACTTGCCACCGCCCGCTCTCAGTGAATCGCTGCGCGTTGCAGTCCAACACACCCGCCCGCCACGTCTCGGGGCGTCTGGAACGAGGCGTCTCGTGATCAGTGACAGCATGGCCGAGGTTCTGCGTCTGCTCCAGCTCGACGACGGGTTCGACGCCGCGGCGGAAGTCGCCGTGCGGGCCGCTGAAACCCTGGGCGTGGACGGGCTGACGGTCTCCCTGGCAACCGGCGGCGAACAGGCGGAGCTGGTGTGGTGCACCGACGAGGCTGCCGGACAGTTCGAGGACCTGCAGTTCACCCTCGGCGAAGGCCCCGGACCCGATGCCGTGCGCGCGGGTGCGATGGTGCTGGTGCCGGACCTGGCGCAGGTCCGGGCGGGGCGCTGGCCGGCACTGACCACGGAGTCTGGGGCCCTGGCGGTCTGCGCGGTGTTCTGCTTCCCGATGGCGATCGGGGCAATCCGTGTCGGCGTGCTGACGGTCGTACGCCGGACCGTTGGGCCGTTGACCGACGCACAGATCGGTGACGCGCAGGTCCTGGCCCACGCCCTGACCGGGCGAGCGCTCGGCGCGACAGTCCTGGACCAGGACAAGGCCCCTCTCCTGCACGCCGTCGTGCACCAAGCCACCGGAATGGTCAGTGTCCAGCTCGACCTGCCCCTGCCCCAGGCCCTGCTCCGGCTGCGCGCCCACGCGTACAGCAGCGGCCGGCCACTCCTCGACATCTCCCGAGACGTGGTCGCACGGCGGCTGCGCCTGGACCTCAACGGCAACGGCGACGGAAACCCGTTGCCCGTCTCAGACAAGGACTGATCGCCATGGCCCGCGAGCAGCAACTCACCCAGGTCTTCGTGGAGGTCGCCGACTCCCTGATCGATGACTTCGACCTGATCGACTTCCTCCAGCGGCTGTCCGAACGCTGCGTGGAACTACTGGACGTGGCCGCGTGCGGGGTGCTGCTGGCCGACGAGCACGACGTGCTGCAGGTGCTGGCCGCTTCCGACGAGGACACCCGGCTGCTGGAACTCTTCGCCCTGCAGAACAACCAGGGCCCCTGCGTGGAGTGCTACCGCAGCGGCCAGCCGCGCACCAACATCAACCTCACAGACCCCGGCGTCGCCGAGGCGTGGCCGCAGTTCACCCCCGAAGCCCGTCAGTCCGGCTTCGTGTCCACCAACGCGATCCCGATGCGGCTGCGCGGGAAGGTGATCGGCGCCCTGGGCCTGTTCCAGACCATCGACCGCGATTTGAGCGAGGCCGACACCGCTTTGGCTCAGGCGCTGGCGGACGTGGCCACCATCGCGATCCTGCAGCAGCGCACCCTGGCTCACAGCGAGACCGAACGCAGCCAGCTCCAGTACGCGCTCACCAGCCGCATCGTCCTGGAACAGGTCAAGGGCATCCTCGCCGAACGCTGGCACGTCACCACCGACGAGGCGTTCGCCGCGTTCCGCGCCTACGCCCGCGCCCACCACCACCAGCTCTCTGTGCTGGCACGCCGGATCGCCGACGGCGAATTCGACACCGCCCAGATCCCCCGCACAGCCCATCACTGATCACGCCGGACCACGACGACGGAGCGGTGCGCCCTGGTGCCCGTCCCGAGGCTGGGTGTTCGGTGCGCTTTCAGGGGTGGCCGGATCGCCGTGTCCCGGGCGGGCGTGGTTCGCTCCTGTGGTCGCCAGGGACCGGCCCGTTGGCCGCCTCCAGCTCCAACCTGAGCGGCCTGCCCTACCTGTACCTGTCGGACTGCGACTCGTACTCGAGGACAGCCCGACCACCCTAACGGTCCGGACGCCGGCGCTACTGCGCAAGGGTGTTCTCGGCGCCAACGCGCAGTGCAAAGTCGTCCCCTGGCCGCGGGAACGCCGGACTCCCCTCAGGCTGCGGCGTCTGTCTCGGTATCAAGGCCGCGAACGGTGACCGGCTGAACGGCCCCGTCAGTCAGCCGGTAGGTGAGGCCGACCACCGCGGTACGGCCGACCGCGACCGCTTCGCTCAGCGCGCGAGAGCGGTCGAGCAACAGGTCGACCGAGCTGCGGACGTGGTCCGCTATGAAGTCGGCGTCCTTGGTGTGTCCAGCGGCACGGGACGCCAGAATGCTGGGAGTGACGCGCTCGATCACGTCACGCACGTAACCCTCGGCGGTCGCGCTGTCGGTAACGGCGGCGCGGGCGGCGGCGACTGCGCCGCAGGAGTCGTGGCCCAGGACCACGACCAGTGGGCAGCCCAGCACACTCACACCGTACTCAATGCTGCCGAGGACCTCGGGGCCCATGACGTGGCCGGCGGTGCGGACGACGAAGCGGTGGTTACCCGCTATCAGCATCTCGAACGCGTCTCGCGGAGTCGAAGTCTCAGCTTCAGTCATGCCCGTAGGCTGCCAAGCACACTCGCTACAGACGCTCCTCGCGGTACCCGCTTCATGGACGCTGGAGGAGCCGCCTCGAACCTGTTGCGGGTGCGAGTTGCCGTCCGTCCCTGCCGGCGCTGGTGCGCCCTCGGAGCCTCACGGGGTGTCATCCGGTTCGATGGAGCGCGGTGGAGGCAGTGGCGCGACTTCGTCGTCTGCGAGTGCCTCGTTGCGGGCGGCGTTGCGCTGGTCGTGGAGGGTGCAGATGCCGAGGGAGGCGAGGAAAAGAAGGCAGATGGGGACAGCGAGCACGGTCATGGTGAGCGGGTCGCCGGTGGGGACTGCGACAGCGGAAAAGACGAAGATCCCGAAGATGACGGGGCGCCACATCCGCCGCAGCCGGGCGGCGCTGATCGCGCGGATGTGGTTGAGGGCGACGATCAGGACCGGCAGTTCGAAGGAGAGTCCGAAGACCAGGACCATGCGCAGGAAGAAGTCGAGGAACTGGTCGCCTTCGATCATCAAGCCGAACGCGCTGGGGTTGAACGACGCGAGGATGTCCAGGCCCTTGGGGAACACCTCGTACGCGAGTGCGGCGCCGGCGAGGAACAGCGGAACGGCGGCGGCGACGAACGCGAGGCCGAAGCGCTTCTCGCGCCGGTACAGGCCAGGGGCAACGAACGCCCACAGCTGGTAGGACCAGACGGGGCTGGACAGAATCATGCCCGCCGCGAGAGCAATCTTGAAGCTGAAGCCGAGCGGGGCCAGGACGCCCTGCAGCACCAGGGCGCCGTTGGGGCAGCCGGAGGTTGGCGTCCCGACGCCGTGCACATGTTGGAGCAGGCACGCGGGCCGGGTGAGGGCGTTGGTGAT
Organism: Streptacidiphilus jiangxiensis; assembly: GCF_900109465.1. Classification (GTDB taxonomy): domain Bacteria; phylum Actinomycetota; class Actinomycetes; order Streptomycetales; family Streptomycetaceae; genus Streptacidiphilus; species Streptacidiphilus jiangxiensis. The sequence continues at coordinate 50,512 of NZ_FOAZ01000007.1, read as the reverse complement.
GCGGTCACGCAGGATCCAGCCGGCGCCTGTGCCGACGAACAGAGCGACCATGGCCTTGATCAGGCGGGAGCGCAGCTCGGCGAGGTGTTCGCGCAGCGGCATCACCGCGTCCGGTGCATTGGCGGGCGTCTGGGCGTCGGGCCGGACTGGCGCGGTGGTGGTCACCAGTTCTCCGTTGGGTGAGCGGTGCGGGTGGGGCAGGTTGCCTCACCCCTGGGTCAGGCCGTATGCGCCTGCCGCTCCGGCGTGGCCTCTTCGTTGGCGTGGTGGGACACAGGCCCGTTGGGGCTGACCGGTGGCAAGGGGGCCGCGTGGACCGGGGCGGTGGTGGTGTCCGACCAGGGGCTGTCAGCGGCGGCTGGCTCGGTGGGGTCGTCCTCGCGCAGGGCTCGGGTCTCGGCCTTGAGGATGCGCAGGGACTTGCCCAGCGCGCGGGCGGAGTCAGGCAGGCGCTTGGCGCCGAACAGGACCAGCACCACCAGCGCGATGATGATGATCTCCAAGGCGCGGTTCTCCAGCATCGGGACCTCCGAGGTGAGCGCGGCTCAAGGGCAGGGTGAAGCATTCGGCCCAGGCTGGCTGCCTGACCGTGGTGTCGACCGTCGATGATGATTCGGTGCCGGGCGCCTGGCGGATGGGTCGCCCCGTCGCAACGAGGGGATTTCACTCGGTCGGTCCCGGCGCGGGCCTGTGAGCTGGGGTTTGACCGCTGAGGCGGAGGCCACCCGTACTCACCTTGAGCGACTGGTGCTTGACGCAGTGTCATGGCTGGAGCTTGACTGCGAGCCACCGTCGCCGTCCCGTCCGGGACTCACTCCTCGCCTCACCCAGCCGCCCCATTACGTGGAACGCGGCTGTCCCTTGTGCTGGCGGTCGGCGCGGAGCCCGGTGATCACGGCACCCCGTCTGATTCCTGGGAGGAATGCCCATGCCCGAAACCCTCGACACCAGCCCGTCGCCGATGACGCGGCGCGGCCTGATCAAGCACGCCGGCGTGGCCGGCGCCGCGACCTTCGCCGCCGGATTCGCCCTGAACGCGGGCCTGGCCGGCACCGCAGCAGCGACCGGAAGGAAGACCAAGGACCCCGAGCAGGGCACCGCAGCCTTGGCCGGTGAGCCGTTCATGGTGCACGTCGTGGACTCTCGTACCGGCGAGCTCGACATCTTCCACGGCCATCGCCACCACCGCGTCCGCGATCACAAGCTCGTCGCCCAGCTACTGCGCGCGGCCCGCTGACCCGGGCTCCTCGCCCCGGGAACCCCGGCCGGAACCGACGCCCTGAACGCGGTCCCGGCCGGGCCCCCGCTTCTCCCCGCCCTGTTTCCAACTCTTCGTGAGGTACTACCGTGTCGTCCCACCGTGAAGCCCCCGAGATCTCCAAGGACCCGGTCGCCGACAGCACCGACCTGTACGCGTTCGTCAGCCCCGACAAGCGCGACACCGTCACCCTGATCGCGAACTACATCCCGCTGCAGAACCCCGCGGGTGGGCCGAACTTCTACGAGTTCGGCGACGACGTCCTGTACGAGATCCACATCGACAACACCGGCGACGGTCGCGCGGACGTCAGCTACCAGTTCCGCTTCACCACCCACCTGCGCAACCACGACACGTTCCTTTACAACACCGGCCCGATCACCTCGCTGACCTCGACGGCCTGGAACCGCTTCCAGACCTACACCCTCACCCGCGTCGAGCACGGCCGCGAGACCGTCCTCGGCCGGGACCTGCTCTGCCCGCCGTGCAACATCGGCCCCCTGTCCACCCCCGACTACCCGGCCCTCGCCAGGGCCGCCGTACACGGCGTGGGACCGGGCCGGAAGGTGTTCGCCGGGCAGCGCGCCGAGGGCTTCTACGTCGACCTCGGCTCGATCTTCGACCTGGGTGACCTGCGCCCGTTCCAGCAGTACCAGGTGTTCGCGAAGCAACACGGCCTGCCCAACCAGGACGGAGTGAACGCCACCAAGCAGCTCAACGTCCACAGCCTCGCGCTGCAGGTCCCCATCCGCGAGCTGACCCAGGGCGGCTGGAACGGCAGCGACGTCAACGACTCCCGCGCCACCATCGGCGTGTGGACCTCCGCGAGTCGCCGCGCCGCCCGCGTGATCGAGCCCGGCCGCGGCGGCCAGTCCGAGTCCGGCCCCTTCGTTCAGATCTCCCGGCTGGGCAACCCGCTGTTCAACGAGGTCATCGTGCCGATGGCCCGCAAGGACGAGTGGAACGCCCTCCCGCCCGCGGAGGACAAGCGCTTCGCCTCCTACGTCGCCAAGCCCGAGCTCGCCGGGCTGCTCCCGGTCCTCTACCCCGGCGTGTTCCCGAACCTCGCCACGCTCGACGCGTCCGGCAAGCCGCGCGCGGACCTCCTCGCGATCCTGCTCACCGGTATCCCCAAGGGCATCGTCCCCGGCTTCCAGAACTTCACCGGCACCACCGAGGCCGACATGCTGCGCCTCAACATCGCGATCCCGCCCACCCCCACGGCCAGCGTCAACATCCTCGGCCTGGTCGCCGGCGACGCGGCCGGATTCCCCAACGGGCGCCGCGTCTTCGACGACGTCGTCACCGTCGAGATCCGCGCCGTTGCCGGCCTGACCTACCACCTGGTCGACAACTCCTACACCCCGGACACCGCCGCCGGCCAGGTCACCGACGGACTGGACAACCACTCGCCCGAGAACCCGTACTTGGACACCTTCCCCTACCTCGGGGTCCCGTACGACGGCTACCACCACCCCGCTTCCTGACCCGACCACCCCTTCCGGCCCTACCCACGCCGGATGCGAGCTCCGGTGCCCCACTCGTGGCCGTGCCCCACCGCGGGGCACCGGAGACCCTCACTCTGCGGCAAGGAGCCAGCCCATGCCCCGTGTCACCACCCCCGACCATCACACCCAGGACCCGCACCAGCACGAGCACCTGCCCCTTCCGGTGCCCTCACACAAGGGCAGCGTGGTCCTGGACATCGGCGCCGGCAACGGAGCGCTGGTCATCCACGCGAACGCGGTCGACGACGGCCTGGAGATCCACATCAGCCCGGCCGGACGGGACGAGCAGCGCACGCACGCCGCCGTGCGGCCACGACACCTCCCCGACCGCACCCTGTTCGCCGCCGTCATCACCCCCCTGCCCGCCGGTTCTTACACCGTCTGGCACCAACACGGCGCCCGACACGGAACCACTGTGATCAACGACGGTCAGGTCAGCGACTACCAGTGGACCTGAGCCGCGCATCGACCCGGTCCTCCATAGCCGGGCCGATGCGCGGACCCGGGCAGATCGCGGACCGGCTCACCAGGGTGCACCGCCTGCCGTCAGGAACCGATGCCTACCTGGTGCCCCTGTGCGAAAGCGGGCAGGAGCCCGGTGCGTTCCAATCCACCGCACACCCGCAACCAGCGCGTCAGCGCGTCCTTCCTCGGCGCGCACGGACAACCGCCTCTCGGCGTCGCCCTCCTCCTGGCCGCCGTTCGCGGAACGGCGCGGACTGTCCAACTACGCCGTGCCGCACAGCGGTCTGCCCCCGCGGGCGGAAGCACCCTTGCGGGTCAAGCCAGCACGCGGGACCCCACTCGCATGAGTGAGCAGTCGTCACCAAGAGAACCAGGGCGGCTACATTCGGTGCGTGTTCACCTCGGCGTCGGCCCCATCAAACCCCTCGTATGCACGTCTGGTCGACCAGGTGGCCGCGGGTGACCAGGTAGCCTTCGCCGCCCTGTACGACCTTCTCGCCCCCTATCTGTGGGCCTGTGCGCGGGCGGCAACGAAAGACGAGCGGAAGGCCTGGCAGCTGGCCACGGATGTGTTCGAAGAGCTGTGGGTGAGATCCCCCCGTCTCGCGACCGGACCGGGATGTCCGCTCGCTCGGATCCTCGAGGCAGCCCATGACGCCCTCCGCGCCGCCGCACCGCCCGGTGCGGACGAGCTTCCGAGATGAGCGTCCGCTCAGCGTCGTTTCGGCGCATGAAGTGCCCGATGGCTTGGCGCCCACGGTGTCGGCGACGGACGGGGGGCTCGTCGTCCCCGTGAGGGCTGTTCAGACGCCGCAGATCCGCGCGCACGATCGTCGTCGCCGGTGCGGCACCGAGTGCCGACTGCGCAGGTCACGAAAGATGCCAGCTCGGCCTTTCAGGGTGCCTGCGGGCGGCAGTCGGACCCGGAAAAGGCCTGTCCATGTCGGAGGAGCTCGGTAGCCTGATGTGCATGGAATGCTTCGCCTCCTGGCGGATCCGCCCCTGAGGGCTCACTCGCGGCCCACTTATGCCGCGAGCGAGCCCGTCGATGCCTGTTTCTTCGGTTGTCGACTCCTCGGCGAGAGGCGCATTCCATGATCATTCGCAGCTTCGAGCTGCGTGACCTTCCGCGGCTGACCGAGATCACTAACCTCGGAATGATCTCGACCAGCCCCGCACCGGGTGCAGGCGAGGAGTATGCGCGAACTTGCGGGCCCTCGCTACCAGGGAGACTGCCGTCGCCGTACCGCGGGCTCGAGATGCGTGCCTCCTGGCCGCATCTGATCCTGAGGTCATGGAGAAGTTCCGAGGCTTCAATGTGAGCAATGTGCGCGGCGACGGTGTTGTCGTCGAGGTGTACGAGGCCGATCTGGATGCGGGCGCCGGTTCGAAGAAGCCCGTGGCTGAGCGTGTGGCGCTCACGTGGGCTGATCTCGCAGCGCTGGGGGCGGAGTACGACGTTCCTGTGGAGTACTGGGCGATCGCCGACGACGCGATGGAGCTCCTCGGCCCCGAGCCGGAGCAGGCACCCGGCGACTCCGCCTGACCACCTGGCCCAGCCTGGCTCGCTGGCGCGGGGCCTCGCGCTGCTGGGGTGGTCAGTCCGTGCTGTTGATCCGCCGGACGTAGGTGTCGGAGGGGTAGTCGGTGATGAGGATCAGAACGTCGTCGACTTCGCCGATGAGGGTCTCGAAATTCGGGTCCGCTTTAGAGGTTCCGGTGATGACGTAGCGGGCATCGCGCTCGTCGTCGGGACCGCGGCTGGTGAGCTCCTGCGGGACAGCAATCCGGACCGGGACGTCGTCGGGCAGGTCGGCGAGTGCGGCTCGCAGCTCGCCGACGGTCCATTCCGGGACCGTGTGCTCGTACCGCTCATAGTCGTCAAGGTTCGTCACCTGGCGAGCGTATCGGAGCCGTCACCGCGCTGGATGGTGATCCAATACCGGGCATCCGAGGTCGTGCGGGGTCTGTCCGCCGTGGGCGCGGCAGCGCGCGCAGGCCGGCCGATCCATGCCGTGCCGGGCTCGTAGCCCCAACCGCGGCCGTCGGAGGACAGGTCACGGTCGGGCGGCGGGCAGTCGCAGATGTTCATGACCAGTGAAACGAGGCACCGCCCATCGGGTGCTGCTCAGATCGCTCGTATAGGGACGATCCCTCTCACTAGAGGTGCACCGGCCGATAGCGAGACGTAGCGAAGTTCCCACCACCACATCACGTGCACCCCGGTAGCCTCCCCGCCATGAAGCGAACCAACATCATCAAGAGTCTCGGCATCGCAGCTACCACCATCGGCGTCCTGGCCACCGCCACGGCCCCCGCCAGCGCCTCCGTCCCCGGCACCCCCATGTACAGGGCCAACATTGCGACCAACGTCGACAACTTCTGCGTCGAGGTCTCCGGCTCCTCGACCGCCGACGGCGCCAAGGTCGACACCGCACCCTGCAGCACTGTCCCCGCCAACAACCAGCTCTGGACTTTCGTCTATGAGAAGTCCAGCGCCGACGGCGTCACGTTCTACTACAACGTCGTCAACTACCACAGTGGGAAGTGCCTGGACCTCTACCAGGGCGGGACCAGCATTGGAACACTCATCACGCAGAACACGTGCAACGCCAACAACTCACAGCTCTGGTGGTTCGCTAACAACGGATACAAGATCCAGGACCTCGTTAACCTGCACGCCGGGTGGTCCTTGTCGGACCCCGACATCGCCGGTGCGTCAGTCAAGCTCGACTACAACGGGGGCGACTACTACTACCTAGGGAACCTGAAGGGCCTGAACTGACCTTGCCCCGGCTTGTGGAGCGCTGCCCTCCCATCACCCCGGCCCACGCGCGCTGCGCGACCGCTAGGCAACCGAACACGGCCGGGCCTGCCACGAGGGCAGACCGGGTCGCGGCGATTTCGCCGCCAACCGGGTGCGACGGTCGCCGCCGTCCGGAGTAGCCCAGGATGCCACCCCGCCCACCGCGGCGGCACCGACCACGGACATCATGGCCGCCCTCCAGGCCTCCATCGCCGAGTCCAAGACAGCGCGCGGGGAGGCCCCGGCGCCGGCGAAGAAGGCGGCGCCGAGGAATGAGCACCCAGGCGAGCCTCGTAGTCGTCCACACCGCGCCGATCCTCCGGACGACCACGTCAGAACTTGTCGTCAGAGCATGGCGGCGCCCCACCGCCAGACGATCGGAGGCTGGATCGTCCACCACCGGCGGGGCCAGGGTCGTCGTCCTGCCGACAGCTAACCCAATCTTCTCGCTGTGCACTTCGAAACCAAAAGGCCACCCTCACTGTGCGGCCACGACCTTCACAGACCCAGGCCGACGACCTAAGTTCTGTACGCACCCGAAGTGCCGCCGCCAGCCCAGGCGGAAGCCACTGCATGAGGGCGTGATGGAGGTGGCGGGCTGCCGGCGTTCCCAGGACAGCAGCCCGCCGGGTCGGGCCGGTCCCGTTCCCAGGGTGACCGGCCCAGCTCTGATGGTGCCTCAGACGGTCAGCAGGCTCGGGGAGGCCGCCTTGTCGACACCCAGGAAATCGTCCGGGACCGGGTACTGCCCCAGGACGTAGTTCAGGATCGCCGCGTGCATGGCCTCGACCGGTGCGATCGTGGCGGCGGTGGCGATGCCTCCGGGGCTGGTGACGTTGTAGGTGGCGAACAGGTATGTCTCGGCCGCCTGCTGTTCCAGCATCAGGGCCAGCTTCGCGACGCCGCCCACGTCCGTGACCGCACCCAGCGCCTGGAGCGTCGCGGGTTGGTTGGACAGCGGCACGTCGGTGATCGCGGGCTTGCCCGCCCCGGTCAGCACGGCGTTCCATGCCTTGGCGTGGTCGGAGTGCTGGCTCATCGCCGTCTGGGCGAAGGTGCCGACTGCCGCGGGGACCGTGCCGAGCTTGCCGGCCTTCGCTGCCGCCAGGGCCGCCGTGTAGGCGCCGACGGCCTGGTTCTCCAGAGCGGTCGCGAGCGCGACCACCTGCAGGTCACCGGTGTACATGCTGCTCGGGGACGCGGAGCCCGCGCCGCCCGCCGCTCCACTGGCACCGGCCGCCGACGGGGCGTTGCCGGAGCTGGAACAGGCGGCCAGTGCAAATGCGGCGGCCACGCCGCCCGCGCCGAGCAGGAACCCGCGCCGGGAGGCCTGCCCGGCCAGGCCGGACCCCTTGCGTGCCCTGGCGGTCTGCTGGTCGCGGATCTGCTCGGTCAGCTCCGCCGCGGAGGCGTGCATGGCAGGCAGGTAGGTACGGTGTGCCTCGTCGAGGTCCTCGGTGAGCCGGGTGAGCTCGTGCTCGCTGATCGGCAGCTCCCAGCCGCCACGGGTGTCGCTCACTGCACGGCTCCTTCGCTGATCGGCGAGGCGTCCTTGGTCGGGTAGAAGGCGTCGGGGAATCCGACGCTGCCGGCGGCGGCCGGGAGCTTGGAGGCGTCCACCGGGATCGTGATCAACTGCGGGGCGCCGCCCGCGAGCAGCGCCTGCACCGCCAGCAGCGTGGCACGGTGCTGCGCCTCCACCGGCGCCACCGACGCGAAGAGCTTGCGCAGCTGCGGGTCGGAGACGAGCGTGACGTTCTTGGTGTACGTCTGCGCGGCGACGTCCTCGAGGGTGATCGCCAGCTTCACCACGTCTGCGGGGCCCTTGATCGACGGCAGCATCTGCTTCACGATCGCCGCGTACTTGGGGTCGGGCTGGTTCTGGGCCTTGCCCCCGGCCTGCGTCACGGCGGCGTTGAACGCCTGCGCGTGCGCGGTGTGCTGGCTCGTGGTCTTGGCGATGAACGCGGCCACCGTCTTGTTGCCGTCCTTGACGAACGGCAGTCCCGCGGCGGTGGTGTACACGCTCACCGCCAGGTTCTCGATCGACGCGGCCGTCTGCAGCGCCATCACGTCGTCGGTGCTGCCGCTCGCGGCGGCTGCCCTTCCCGCTCCGAGCAGCACGGCCCCGCCCGCCGCGGCGGCGAGCACCCCGCTCCGGCGCTGCCACCAGCGTCGCGGCTCCTGCCCGGCGGCGAAGTCGTCCAGCGCCTCCCGGGTGATCCGTACCGCGTCACTGTTCAGGTCCTGCGACTGCTCGGTCAGCGCCGCGAGCAACCGGGTGTCGATGTGCTCCTCGCCCATCACGCCCCATCTCTGTCCACTTGCCTGCCCACTCAGCGCGGGCATCTGACTGTTCATTCGGGCCCGGGGCGCGGACGGACGGGTCGCCGGGACAGGTTTCTCCGCAATCACCCTCCCGAGTCTTCGACCGCACCGCTGTTGACGGCCTTCGTTGACCACTGAGCGGGCTGAGCCACACCCGCACCACGCCCCATCGCCGTCGCGAACCGGCACGACTCCGTGCTGTCCCCTCAGGGTCGCGACCGCCCCTGACAGGCAGTCACCACCCGGCGTCGGCGGAGCCAGGACGCGCCCAGAGGTGACTGGTGTCGACCCACTTCCTCATCGGCTCCGGCGTCGAACCCTTTGGCATCATCACCAGCCATGAGCGGCCTTGCGTTCGATGCCCTGCTGTGCGACCTGGACGGGGTCATCCGCTTCTTCGACCTGGACGAGGTGACCCGGCTGGAGCAGGCCGCCGGTATCGCGGTCGGGACGACGATGGCGACCGCGTTCGCCGCCGAGCGGGGCCGACCGCTGGTGCTCGGCCGGCTCACCCGGACCCAGTGGGCCGCATCCATCGCCGAGGCACTGACCGCCCAGGTCTCCGCCCGGCAGGCCGCCACGCTCGCCCGGGCGTTCGCCCATGCGCCCTCGCGTGCGGACCAGCAGGCGGTCGAGCTGATCCGGCGCGTGCGTCGCACCATTCCTGTCGTGCTCGTCACCAATGCCACGGTCTGGCTGGATGACGACCTTGGCCGACTCGGTCTCACCGACCTGGCCGACCACGTCGTCAACAGCTCTCGCGTCCGCGTCGCCAAGCCCGACCTGGAGATCTACCAAGTCGCCGCCGAGCGCGCGGGCGCCCCCGCACACCGCTGTGCGTTCGTCGACGACAGCCGGACCAACGTGGACGCAGCCCGGCAGGTCGGCATGAGCGCCGTGCACTACCGCCGGCTCTCCGACCTGCGCGAGCTGGTCGCCCCGGTCCTGGGCGAGGTCGGGCCCTCCCTCATGTGAAGGACGCGTCCCGGCGAGCGTCATACCGGCCAAGCCTGTGCTGACTACCTGCCGCCCGCTGCCGTGGAGTCGGCCTCCGCCTGACCTCGGGCCGCCGCGGCCAGAGGTTCGCGCCTGGCATCGCCCCCTGCCGTGGCCGGCTCCGGCTGCTCCCATGCCTCGGGCAGCAGCAGCGCGGCCAGATTCGCCGCCGCCACGAGCACCGCGCCCGCCAGCAGCGGCGCCGAAGTGCCCAGGACAGTGGCGACCGGAACGGCCACGGCCAGGCCCAGCGGACGGGCAGCGAACGAGATCAGAGAGTCGAAGGACCCCACCCGGCCGAGGACCTCCTGCGGGATGCGGCGTTGGATGGCGGTTTCCCACAGCGGACTGAGCACTCCCAGCCCGAACATGGCCAGGAAGTACGCGGACGCCGCCCAGGGCAGCGCCAGCCCCAGTCCGAAAGCCGTCAGCGGCAGCGCGAAGACGGCCGCACCCACGGCCACGCCGACCAGCGGACGGCGCATCGGCAGCCGGCTCGCGGCGAAGGCACCGACGAGCATGCCGACCGTCCCCAGTTGGGCCACCAACACCCACGCGCCGTCACCTCCCATGCTCCGGACCGCGATCAGCGGTCCCAGGGTGAGCAGGAACCCTGCCGTCAGATGCCAAACCCCGTGGCCCAGCACGTTGGCGAGGAACCAGCGGTGGCGCCTGGTCTCGGTCCAACCTTCGCGCAGCCGCGCCAGGAACCCCGGCTGGCCGCCGTCGGCCGGCCTGGCGGCCTGGCGGGTGTGCAGGCCACCCAGGGTGGTCGCGGAGCCGATGAATAGTGCGCCGGTCAGCAGCGAGGACCAGCCGGCGCCGACCATCAGCATCAAGCCGCCCGCCGTCGCCGGACCGGCGGTCTGGGCCAGGCCGGTGGCGATGTCCAGCCGCGAGTTCAGCCGCAGCCGCTGGCCGGCGTCGACGGTCACCGCGACCAGGGTGCGCACCGCCGGGGTGCCGAAGGCGACCGCGGCGCCGGTGACCGCGGCGAGCACGGCGAGGTCGGGCACTTGGACCCGGCCGCAGAGCAGTTCCGCGCCGATCGTGGTCTGCGCCGCGCCCCTGAGCAGATCGGCGGCAAGCACGACCCGCTGCGGCGGGAAGCGGTCCGCGAGCACGCCGGCGACGGGCAGCAGCACCAGCATGGGCAGCAGTTCGCAGGCCAGCACCAAGCCCAGATCCCCTGCCGAACCCGTCGAGCCTGCGGCATGTCCTCGAAGCAGCGCGAGTGTGAGCGTGGTGGGGATCAGCGCGGTGGCCAGCGCCGCGCAGGTACGGCCGACCAGCAGTCGGCGCATGGATGGCGTCATGCGGACATGATATTTCGCCAGCTAATCTTTTGGCAACGAAATATAAGTTGGCGTAGCATACTGAGGGGATGGACACCGAGAGCCAGGGACAGGAGCGGCCCTCAGACGGGGCCGACTCCGTCGACATGCACCTCGCACGCTGGCAGGGGAAGGCCCCGTTCGACGCGCGGGTGGAGGGGATCATCACCCGCATACAGCTCCTGGCCAAGCTCGTCGGCCGGGCCAAGGACCGCGCCCTGGCCGAGGTCGGCCTGCAGGAGTTCGAGTTCGCCACGCTGCACCAACTCAGCGCGCGCGAGGCCCCGGACCGGGCCACACCCTCCGAGCTGGCCGCGGAACTCATGCTCTCCCCGGCCGGCATGACAGGTCGTCTGGACACCCTGGAGCAGTCAGGACTGGTGCGGCGCGTGCGCAGCAGCCAGGACCGCCGCCGGGTGGACGTGGAACTCACCGAGGCAGGGCGCGCCCGCTGGCTGGCGGCGATGAAGCTGCGCGGGCAGGCAGAGAACTCGATGGTCGCCCCACTCGACCCGGCAGAGCAGGACACACTCAACACCCTGCTCAAGCGGATGCTGATTCAGGCGGAGTCGGACAGCCGCCCCCGATGAACCCCAGCCGCTGGCGTTGCTTCTCGCGGCGGGCTCTCGGCATGTCGACGGCCACTTCGGCAGCACCCGAGGGACACTCAGGTTCGACCGACACCCCGCAGAATCGGATCAAACAGAGCGACTGAGGCCCCGGCGCCCGCGGTGGGCTGCCGGGGCCTCGGTGTCGCGCAGATCAAATCGCGCGGACCTGCTGGGCCTGGGGGCCCTTCTGGCCCTGGCCGATCTCGAACTCGACCCGCTGGCCCTCGTCGAGGCTCTTGTAACCGTTGCCCATGATCTCGCTGTAGTGGACGAACACGTCCGGGCCTCCACCGTCCTGCTCGATGAAGCCGAAGCCCTTCTCGCCGTTGAACCACTTCACGCTGCCCTGCGCCATGCTGCTGCTCCCTGTCCGGGATCGTGGGGCGCCCGCTTTCCGGGCACCCCAAGGGGTGATCGCCCTGGGCCTCGGATCTGCGGTGAAGCGACTTCCGCGCAGCGCGTTCGAGCAGCACGGTACAGGCTCAGTGATCGTCTGACTACAGGGCGTGGCTGCGACGCAAGGGGCCGGACGCGCCGCCGGATCGTTCCCGTCAGCACCCGTCCGCTCCGGAACCGGCGGACCCAGCCCCGCACGGTGTCCCCCGCCCGGCCCAACCGGGCCACGATCCGCCGAGACCCAACCCGGCTGCGGCTGCCTCCAGGCCGGCCCTGATCACCCCTGCAGCATCGGTCCGCCCAGGCCGCAGCTGACGTTCAAGTGGCTGCATCACTGGTTGTGGGTGTCATTCCGATGCGGATCGGGAGTCACTCGGGGTCAGTCGTCATGATCAATGTCGATGGGATTGGATGTCACTGCGCGGGGCGTCCGTCCTTGGACGATCCTCAGTCGAGGTGGTGGAGGGGGCGCAATCATGACGCTGAGTGCGGTGCTGTTTGACGTGGACGGAGTTCTGGTCGACTCGACAGCGGCACATCGGCGTGTGTGGGATGCCTGGGCCCGGCTGCGGGGCCTCGAAGCCGACGCGGTTTGGCCGTTGACCTTTGGTCGCCGTCCGGAAGACACGGTGCTGCTGGCGGCCCCGGATCTGGATCCGTCACAGGAGCGCGTGGTGCTCGACCGGCTCCTGGATCAGCAGCAACATGCCTTCCCGGCAGTGGACGGTGCTGTCGAGCTGTTGTTGGGACTGTCCGTGGATGCCTGGGCCATCGTGACGTCGGGCGACCGGGCATCCGTGCAGGCCCGATTCGCGGCGGCCGGCCTTCCCCTGCCGCGGGTTCAGGTCTATGGGGGCGACGTGGTGCAGGCCAAGCCGGCGCCCGAGTGCTATCTGAAGGCAGCCGCTGCTCTCGGCCTCGATCCGTCAGCGTGCCTGGTCGTGGAGGACGCGCCGGCAGGGGTCGCTGCGGGGAAGGCGGCGGGATGTCGGGTCGCTGGGTTCACTTCGACGCATGACCGGGACGGTCTGCGCCCCGCCGATCTGTTCTTCGACACCCACGCGGATACGGCCGCCTATCTGCAGGCGGCAGGACTGTTGTCGACCAAGTCCCTGGAATAGAGCGACCGCCGGTCGGTTGTGCGAGTAGGCGTGACAGCGGACGTTGACCTGTTCTCTGAACTTCGCGACCGGATCCCGCGATCACTGTCGGGCTGATGGCTCAGGGCAGGTGCTTGCGCGCCTCCGCCCAGGCAGTGAGTCGGACTTTGTCGGGTCCCGGCGGGAGGAAGCCCAACAGCCGGTCCAGATGAGCCGTCTTGTTCTTGTGGCGGCGCAGTTCGCTGATTTGCTCGGTCGGGAGGTCACGCCGGCTGGCGGACAGCGTTGTGGCCTGGTCGGGCTCGAGGGCGAGGGCTTCGAGCGTGTCGGCGGCGAGGACTTCGGGGTCCCAGTCTGAATCGGTGTCAGGGCCGAGATGATCGATGATCCAGGTGCGTAGCGCGAAGTTCTGGCGGGTCTTCCGGGCCAGGCTCCACGGGGTGTCGCCGGGCAGACGTGCGTTGGCATTCAACGACAGCTTGGCCCAGCGCAGGCGGACGTGCCTTGGCTCGTCGGATCGGTAGGCCTGGGATTGGGCGACGACCCTGATCCGCTCCAGCTCATGGCCCTGCTGTGTGATCGTGAAGGCTTCGAGGCGGTCAAGTGTCCAGGTGCTGAGGTTCCTGATCGGTTGATCGCGGTTTGCGTCGTTGCTCAACGTTCCTCGCTTCGGACGGCAGGACGTCCGAGGTCAACGTCACGAACCGCCCTCCGAGGCGGTCCGTGTCGGGCAGGCCGGTGGCGGGCATCACGCCAGGGCCGAACGCAGGGCTCGGTGAGCTGCCGCGGGGTCGTCCGCAGCGAGGTGGAGACGTCGGACGACAAGCCGTGCTCCACTCGCCAGACGCAGGCTCACCGGTTCGCGCAGTTCCACGACCAGCTCAGCGGTTCCACTGACGTTGCAGGCGACGGCTTCCGGGCGGTCAGGCACAGGCCGCACCCCTCGCCCCTTGATCGACAAGCGCTCGCGCCGGACACTCCCCACGAGGTCCAGCGGAAGGGTGAACTCGTCGAGCAGACCCGCGCGCACAGTCAGAGTCTCCGCGCTGACCTGGTGCGGATGACGGCGGGTGACGGCGCCGAAAGCGATGGCCGCGTCCACCATCAGCGCGATCCAGAGAAGATGCACGAACCTCCAGGCGGGCGGGATGAGGGACACATCCATCAGCCCTTCGACCAGCACCTCGGCGCCGACCAGCAGGTAAACGATCACGCGGAGGTCCGCCGAGTGACCCAGTGAGATTCCCTCACGGATCCGTGCAGGTCGGCGCACGTACATTCCGATCACGTCTCGCATGACCGCCCGGCCAGCCTGCCGACGTCCCGCACTAACCACGACTTCGTACATCCTGTTCCCCCGCAGTCGATGTCCTCCAACATCCCGCCGGTCCAACCGCTGTCCCGACGGGCGTTGCTGATCAAAGGTGGCGACGCAACCGAGGTTATCCCTTGAGTGGAGCAGCGCTACCGCGCGCTCAGCCCCCGGGCGCCGGGAGCGTGCTGGGCCCGCAGTTCGCAGCTCCAGCGCCGAGTTCCGTCGGGGGGACAAGCCGGTCCTGGTGCCCCCGCGCGCCCCCATGTACGCCTGTACGTGCCCCCGCGTCGCGGCCTAGGCTCGTACGCCGATGAATACCGCGATGCGCCGCGCCTCAGTGTGCGCGCCACCGCGCCGCGGACGGGGAGGGTTTGATGCCACTGCCGAGCGGGTGGTCCTTGCCGGAAGCCATCGCGATGCTCCACGACGACCTGACCCGGGCCCAGCAGGAAGCGGTGGCCTCAGGTCGAGCGACCTTCTCGGTCGCTGAGGTCACGGTCGAGCTCTCCGTGGAGGCCGTCCGCAGCAGCTCCGCCGAGGGTGGCTTCAGTTGGTACGTGGCTCGTGGCAGCGCCTCGCGTTCCAGCAGCCAGAGCCAGGGACACAGGATCCATGTCCGGTTGACCCCCAATGTGTCGTTCATCGTCAGTGCGTCTCCGCAGGAGCTTCCCGCCGGCCTGGATCTCACGGAGCCGGCCTAACCGATGGCTCGCGCGGTCGAATCGGGTCGGCTGCCCGAACGGCTGGTCGAAGTGTGGTCGCAGCCGGCCGGCCCCGGGAGCCCTGAGGCCAGGGCGGCCGGGTCCGGCTGGATCGTCGACGGCCCGATCGTGGTGACAGCCGCCCACGTGGTGGATCCAGAGGGCATGGGGAGGCAAGGGACTCCTGAAGAAGCCGGGCGGTTGGCCTTCGTCCGGGTGGGGAGCGCTGCGGGCTCCGAGCGATGGCACACGGTCGAGGTCAGCTGGATCGACCGGGAGCTGGATGTCGCGGTGCTGCGCGTCACCGACCCTCGATGGCGGCCACCAGGCTCCCCTTTCCCGGGCTACGCGTCCGTCGGACCGGAGGCTCTTGATTGCGAGGTGTTCGGCTTTCCGCAGAGCGAGCGGGTGAGCCCCACGCTGCGGGACTCCTTCCAGGCCCGCGCGACCCTGCGGCCCGCTCAACACGCGCGCCGCAGCAGCCTCCTGGTGCTGCGGATCGACAAGGACGACGCGCCTGCGGCCTCGTTGGGCTGGTCCGGAATATCCGGGGCCCCTGTGTGCAGCGTCGAAGGCAGCATCATCGGGCTCGTGGTGAAGGCTGGACCCGATCCCCGGCTCCTGCTCGTCCGCGCCTTCGAGGAGATCGTGGCAGCGGTCGAGAAGGCCGGCCACGACTTCGGGGTGGGCCGCTCAAACGCTGCCCGGGCAGCGCGTCCCACGGTCCTCGGCGGACGGATCCCGCCTCAGCACCCCTTCTTCACCGGACGCGGCAAGCTGCTTCAACGGATGGCGGAGGTTCTTCTTCCTGTCGGCGGCCCAGGGGCCCACTGCATGGCCCTGCACGGCCTGCCCGGAGTCGGGAAGTCCCAGCTGGCCGCCGAGTTCACCTATCGCCACAAGGAACAATTCGACCTGGTCTGGTGGATATCGGCGACCGATCCTTCAACGGTGGTCAACGGATTCCACGCCCTCGCCCGCCATCTGGGTGCGGAACAGCTGATCGAGCCCGGGAACGCCGCGGACGCCGTCATGACCCTGCTTCGCACGGGAGAACGCTGCCCTCGTTGGTTGCTGGTCTTCGACGGCGCGCCGGACGCCCGCGCGCTCTCGGGGTTCATCCCCAGCTCCGACCGCGGGGCCGTACTGATCACCTCCACCTCGCCCGCGTGGGCGGGAATCGCGCACGGGCAGCATGTGGAACCCTTCGCAGCCGCAGAATCCCTGGAACTGCTGCGGTCGCGGCGTCCGCTGATCGACCCGCTGGTCGGTCTCCGCATCGGCGGGGAGTTGGGGCATCTGCCCCTGGCCCTGGAACAGGTGGCCGCGCATCTCGGCGACACGAGCATCGCGGAGGAGCGGTATCTGGAACTTCTCCGCGACGACGTGGAATTCCTCAACGTCGGCGCCCCCGTCCCCGCGTACGGCACCCCCGTCCTCCGGACCTGGAACATCGCCCTGGAAACCCTGGGCCGCAGGTCCCCGGCGTCCGTGCGGATCCTTCGTCTGTGCTCCTTCCTCGCCTCCGAGGCGGTTCCTTTGTCGCTCTTCCACCAGGAGCCGCGGCGTCTGCCCCGCCGGACTCGCGGTCGCTGGGGACTCGACCGGGCGGCGGTTCTCGACGCGGTGCAGCAGATCCAGGCGCTCTCACTCGCGACGGTGGGTCCGGACACGGATCCGGGTTCGTTGCGGCTGCACCCGCTCGTCGGTGTTGCCATCAGGAACGGCCTCGCGGCCGCTGAGAGATCGGCATTGCGAGGCGAGGCCCTGGAGCTCCTGGCCGCGCTCGCCCCCACGGACCCCGAGGCATCCGACGCCGTCGCCCAGCTCCATCACCTCTACCCGCATCTCCTCGCCTGGGGAGTGGCCACCGACCGTTCCGCGACGGCACGACGGCTCACCCTGCTCGCCGCCCACTACAGACAGCAGTGGGGTGACCATGACTCGGCCCTGGCGCTCACCGAGTCAGCCCACGAATTCTCGATGCGCTCCCTCGGCCCTTCCCACCCCCACACCATGGAGGTGGCCTGGTGGCTGGGATGGATCAAGTGGTCCAAGGGTCAGTACGCCCAGGCCGAGGCATTGAACCGGCGGCTGCTCGACCAGGTGGAGCAGCGCAAGAGCAAGCTCCGGCGCGGACGCGGCAAGGACGGGGGTGTCACACGCGTACGCGCACTGGGGTCGGTGGCCGCCGACCTGCGAGCGGCGGGGGACTTCCGCGCCGCACTGGGCTTCAGCCGGCGCGCCCACGAGGCGGCTCGCGAGGCAGCGCTCAGTGATCTCGAACCGATCACCGCCCGCAATCTCGCTGTCAGCCTGCGCCTGGTCGGGAACCTGGTCGGGGCACAGGAGCTGGAGGGCCAGGTCGTCGCCCACTACCGGAAGCAGTCGGGTGAGACCCACGTGCAGACCCTGCACGCACGCACCTGCCTGGCTGTGGGACTCGGAGAGCTGGGCAGGTACCGGGAGGCACTGGCCGAGTTGGAGCAGGTGCACGAGCTGTGCCGGGTGGCGTTCGGCCCGGACGCACAGGCGACCCTCCACGCCCGAACCTACCTGGCCGTGGCCCGACGCAGGGCCGGCCAGTCCTCTCAGGCGCTCGTCCTGGCCTCCGAACTGACGGACGACCTGAGTCGTCGACGTGGTGCCGATCACCTCGACACGCTCTCCGTCTCGGTGACGCTCACGCATGCCCTGATGGCCGAGCAATGCCACGCGGAGTCGCTCGCACTGGCAGAGCGGGTCCACCGGTCGCATCAAACCCTGCTGGGCCCGCTCCACCCGCGCTCGCTGGTCGCCCAATCGGCGCTCGCCGCGAGCCTACGGGTGACCGGCCACGCACGCGAGGCGTCGTCCCTGGACCGCAGCGTGTTCACGGAGACAGTTCGTCAACTCGGCGAGGAACACCCCCAGGCGCTGGCCGCGGCATTGAACCTCGGTTACGCCCTGGCCTTCGACGCTGAGACCGACAGAGCGGCGGCGCTGCAGGCGAAGACCGTCGAGCGCGCTCGATCACGACTTGGTCCCCTTCACCCGCTGACCTTGGTGGCCGAGGCCAACCAGGCGGTCAGCCTCTGGGAAACGGGCGCACGGGATGCGGCCAGGGAGCACCGGAGCTGGACCCTGGGGGCCTTCGAGCAGGCGGTGGGCGCTGATCACCCCCTTTCCGAACCGCTGACGCGCTGGCAAAGAGCGGCCTGGGCCGTCGAGGCGCTCCCCTTCTGACGCCCGCCTGCACGCTCGCACGTCAGCCGGCGAGCCAGGCGGCAAGCGCCACAGGGTCCCCGTGCCCATCGCTGGCCGCGTGCACGGCCATGGCGAGTTCGGGGCGGTGCAGGAGCAGGTCCGCTGCTGGGGCGAGGGAGGCGGGGGCAGCCGCCCGCAGGGCCAAGCCCAGCCCGACCCACGCCTGCGCATCGGCGCCACGCTCGGCACGCTCGCGGTAGCCGCGCAGGGCTTGGGCCGCGTCGCCGTTGACCAAGTCAAAGTCGGCCCGGTCCGCGCCCTCGACAGCCCCGACGAGTCCGGGGTCCAGTCGCGGACCACCGACCGGGTCGAGTCGATGCCGCCACAGCACTGCCCGCGCGTCCAGATGAGCCCCGTCAGTGGACGGCTGCAGCTCGGCCGTCACCTCGGAGGGCGTCAGCGGGAGCGGATACCCGCACGTCCACGCAAGCGCCAATTCCGCCACCCGAGCGGCATCCGGTTGGCGGTGCCGGGCGAACCAAGCTGCCTGGTGATCGCTCGCGCAGATCCGTGCCGCGGTGATCGCCTGCTGGTCCGTGCCCTGCAGCCGGCGCCCGGGGGTTCGGACCGACGACTGGATGCGACGAAGGACGGCGCCGAGCATCAGTCGTCCGGGCTCAGTGAGCCCTTCGGCATGAAGAAGCTCCCGTGCAGCCCTCACCACCTGCTGCGACCACAGTTCCGCCTCGAAGCGGGCCAGGGCCCGATAATCGCCCCCGCCGTGGTCCTCGTTCGTCGAGGTCTCGGCTTGCCAGCTCCAGTAGTCCGCGACACCGGCGAAGGCATAGACGCCTTGGAGCATGCCGGCCAGCGGACGTGGATCATCGCGCCAGCCGGCGTAGTACTGCAAGCGTGTCGCACTGGCGGAAGGGTCGCCGAAGACGTCGAAGAGGTGGGCGAGCATCGACAGTCGGCTGTGCTGACCCTCATGGACCAGGGTCCCCGCGAACTGCAGCGGCTCGTCCTGGAAAGACGCCGTGAAACCGCCGGTGCCGTCGGCGCAGGAGACACTGTGCGGCCGGAACCTCTCTCGAAGCTCTTCCGGAACAATGCAGGCCAGTCCCCGCAGATAGTCGCAGCCCTGCCCTCGGCCCAGCGCACGTAGGACTCCACTGCTCTGCTCGAAGACCGACCTCCACGACTCTGCCTCATGGCCCCTGACCGGCATGGGGCTGAGCATGCCGCGGACACTCCGGAACGGGTCCATCCGATCCAGTACCACGCGGCCCGGAGAGTCGGCCAGGATCGGCAGCTCGTACCACGGGTCCCCTTCGAGCTCCACACCCGCCGCACACATGCGAAATCCGTCGGACTCGACTGCCACCCACGGGGCGCCGTTGGTGTCGCCCTCCGGCAGCAGCAGCGCTCCGATGCCGGGCAGAACGAGCCAGCCGTCCCACACCGGCAGCCGCAGGCTGAACGGAAGCTGCGCCTGAATCGCCGCCGCGGCCGCTATCGCATTCAGGTAACTCAACCGCTTTCGGAGCTCGGCGGCGTCGCCGACCTGGGGACGGCACAATGCACGCACCATCGTGGCCGCCCAGATCCCGACCGACGGATAGCGGAGCAGCCACTGAACTCTCCCCCGGAGCATCTCGTCCGTGCAGCTCGTGGCTGCGGCGATCAACGCCATCGCGGGGTCCAGGTCGATCAGTGCGTCACCATCTGGCCTGCCGGGCCATTCACGGGCGTGGAAGCGCACCGCTTCCAGCAGCGCCGTCCGCCAGTGGTCCTCCGCCGCCGATAGGCGCAGCATCTCTGCCTCGGCCGGCCGCCCGGAGAGGATCTCGGGGAAGTCCCGCTCCAGATGCCAGCCCTGCTCCACCGCGAGCGGTCCGTCCGACTGCGGTTGCGGGACTGTCGCCGGATCGATCACTCCCGACTCGTCCCGGCTGGGGTTGTAGCCTCCTGCACTGGTCATGGGGACCGCGGCGCTACGACTCACCCACAGCAGGGTCTCGGTGTCGAGCCCGCACGAACGAGCGTGGACGGACATGCGTCCTCCAAGGACACTCGACAGGATGAACCGGTCCATGCAGTCTGTCCACGGCCCCAGACGGGGCACAACCCCATGACCAGCAAACCGGCCACCGCGACCACTCGGCGTCTGCACAGCCGATAGCTGCGGCCCACCAACGAGAGTGACACTGCGGGTTGCCGACCGGAGCATCATCCGTCGGCGCGGGAACGGGAAGCCGGCGCGGTGCCCGCCCTGCGTCAGGCACTCACCGTGCAGGGCAACCCCCTACGCCGAGCCCGAAGGACGCCTCGGGCACGCGTTGCCCGGGCTCGGCGGGGAACAACCTCACCAGACCACCCGACAGGCGAATCGAGGGGCCGACGCCGCACCATCACCCGGATGGCATTCCGCAGGCCAGTCATGATGGACCATCAGACTGAACTCCCGGGCTGCCCCGGGGGACGGCTCCCGGCCAGGAGGGCACGGATGTCAACACCGGAGACGAACCCCGCCCACCCGCGCGACCCTTTCTCGGTGCCGGCGATCTGGGGCAACGTCCCGCCAAGGAACCGCAACTTCGCCGGCCGCACGCGGCTGCTCGCCACGCTGCACGAGCGGCTGCAGGCGGGGACCACTGCGATGCCGCCACAGGCCTTGCACGGGCTCGGCGGAATCGGGAAGTCCCAACTCGCGCTCGAGTACCTGTACCTGCACCAAGGTGAGTACGACTTGGTGTGGTGGATACCGGCCGAGAACACCCCGCAAATCACCCGGTCACTGTCGGAGCTGGGCCACATGCTCGGCCTCGCGGTGCAGTCCGAGCCGGGGACGGTGGTCGCCGCGGTCGTAGACGCGCTGCGGCGCGGCAGCCCATACGGCCGATGGATACTGGTGTTCGACAACGCCGAGAGTCCCGAACAGATCGCACGCTATCTTCCGGCCTCCGCGTCCGGCGCGATCCTGATCACCTCTCGTTACCCGCATTGGGATCGCGTCGCCCGCCCGCTGGAGGTCGACGTTCTCCCCCGCGAGGAGAGTACGGAGTTGCTGCGCCGCCGCGGTGAGGACCTCACGGAGGACGAGGCAGACCGGCTCGCCGAGGCGCTCGGTGACCTGCCGCTGGCCATCGAGCAGGTGGCCGCCTGGCGCGCGGAGACCGGGATGCCAGCCGACCAGTACCTGCGGCTGTTCGAGGAGAAGCAGTCGGAACTGCTGACCTTCTGCTCGCCCGGTGACTATGGGAGGTCAGTGGCCACCACCTGGAACGTGTCGCTGGACCAGATCGAGACGATCGACCCGGCAGCCATTCAGCTCCTGCAGATCTGCGCCTTCTACGCGCCCGAACCCGTTCCACGCCATCTCTTCGCGGGCGCGCGACGCGGACCGATCGCCACGGAGATGGACCGCGCCCTTGCCGACGAGATACAGCTCGGTCTCGCCATGCGCGAGATCCAGCGCCACTCGCTGGCCCGCATCGACCCGCGCACCCAGGCCCTGCAGGTGCACCGCCTGGTCCGGTCCGTGCTGACCATCCGAATGACCGCCGTCGAGCAGGACAGGATGCGCCAGGGCGCGCACATGCTCCTGTCGGCAGCCGACCCGCGCAACCCCCGGTCCCCCACCAGCTGGGAGCGCTACGCCGAGCTGTATCCGCACGTCCTCGCCTCGGGTGCGATCGAGTCCGCCGACCCGTGGGTCCGCGATCTGGTGGTGAACACCGCCACGTACCTGCAGCGTTGGGGCGACCATGCGGCAGCCCTGGAGTTCACCCGGAAGGCCTACGCGGCGTGGAAGGACCAGTTCGGCGAGGAGGAGACGCACACCCTGACCCTGGCCCGGCGGCTCGGGTCCGTACTGTTCACCACGGGCCACTACGCGGAGGCGGCCGAACTGAACGCCCGCTCGCTGGAACTGCACGACCGCATGTCGCCGCACGGCCGCCGCCCCTCACGCCCGTCCGAGATCCGTGAGGAGCATCTGGACGCGATGAGCGCCGTGGCCGCGGATCTGCGCGCCCAGGGCGAATTCGCCCGCGCGCTGCAGATTTCGGACGAGGTGTACCGGCTGTCGGAGCGCGCCTTCGACGAGGACGATCCGGTCACCTTGAACGCCGCCCACAACCTGGGCGTGTCCCTGCGGCTGGTGGGGGACTTCGAGAAGGCCTACGAACTCGATCGACGCACCCGGGACGTGAAGGCGGAGCTCTTCGGGACCGACCACGAGCAGACCCTGCTCACCTGGGTGGGCCTCACCATCGACCAGCGCGAACTGGGCCGTTACGATCACGCGCGCCACCGGCAGGAAGAGGTCGTCTCCCTCTACCGCCGGCTCATGGGCGACACCGACCCGGCCACCCTGCACGCTCGTCGCGTGCTGGCGGTAGCCCGCCGCAAGGCGGGCGACCACCACAGGGCTCGCAAACTCTCAGAGCAGACACTTGAACTGACGCGACGCCGCTTCGGCGAGGAACACCCAGACACGCTGGCCTCGACGCTGGCAGTCGCCGTCGACCTTTGCCACACCGGGGACCTCGACGGCGCGGCCCTCCTCGGGCGCCGCACCGCGGAGCGCTACCGCGAAAGCCTCGGCCCGGCCCACCCCCACTCGCTCTCCGCGCACGCCAACCTCGCGATCACGCTGCGGCTGCTCGGCGACCCCGAGACGGCCCTGGACCTCGACCGCGCCGCCTACGACGGCCTTGTCGACCGCCTCGGCGACGACCACGTCCTCGCCCTGGCCTGCGAGACCAACCTTGGCAGCGACCTCAGCGCCCTGGGCCGCCATGCGGAGGCCCGCGACCGCAGCGCAGACGCAAGAGACCGCTCCGCACGCGTCCTCGGCCCCGATCACCCCTCCACCCTGGCAGCCACAGCCAACCTGGCAATCGACCTCCAGGCGCTGGGCGAGAAGGAGGAAGCCCTCGCCCTCCACACCCGCACCATGGACCTCATGCGCCAGACCCTCGGTGCGAACCACCCGGTAACGACCGAACTGGGCGAATGGATCCGCGCGAACTGCTCCATCGACCCACTTCCGCTCTGAGCGGGCCGCACGGCGGCTTGGACGCCGCGGCCGGCAGACCCCCTGCCGACACCGCATCGGGTCGCCGAGGCCTCAGTCCCCGACGTCGGACATGACTGCGGGCGTCGGACATGACTGTCAGTCACTGGGGACAGTCATGTCCGGGCCAGGACCTGCGGCGAGCTCCGGTCGGGGAGTGCGTTGCTTGGACAGCTCGCGACGGGTCTCCACGAGGTCCGGGTGTCCCGGGTCCAGGACGCCTTCCTGATCGCTGAGGACGGCCTCGAGTGTGGCGATCGCCTCGTCCCGGTGGCCGGCGACCGCCTGCCAGTGCGCCAGGAGGCGTCGCGTGCCCATGGTTTCGGGGTGGTAGGCGCCCAGGATGCGGGCCCTGTCCTCGTAGAGTGCCAGCAGGGCTGCGACGGCCTCCTCAGGGTGACCGGCCTCGCCATGGAGTCGGGCGAGTGCGTGACGCGCCGCCAGGGTGGCGGGGTGGTCCGCGCCCTGGACGCGGACGCGATCGGCCAGAACGGCGGAGAGTTCCGTCCGGGCGCCGGCCGTGTCCCCCATGATCCCCTTGATGCCGCCCATCTGGTGACGCGCGCTGAGCGTGTCCGGATGATCCGGGCCGTTGATGCGCAGGCGGTCCGCCACCAGGCGTTGGTACGCCTCGACGGCACGATGCGAGTCCCCCAGCTCGTGCCACGCGTGGTAGAGGTTGTGACGGGTCTCGAGGGTGTCGGGGTGGTCGGGCCCTTGGACGCGGAGCCGGTCCGCGAGCAGCTTCCGGAGATCACGCTCGGCCGCCTGTACCTCTCCTGTCGTCCACTGCGCCCAGATCAGATTGTGGCGTGTGGCGAGTGTCTCCTCGCTGTCGGCTCCCAGCACCCGGGTCTGGTCCGCCAGAACCTCCTGCAGTTCTTCTGCCGCGCGGACGGGTTCGCCGCCCAGGCAGCGCTGTGTGGCAAGGGCACGCCGGACCGCGAGGACGGAGGGGCAATCGGGGCCGAGGGTGCGGCCTACGTGGTCGAGCAGGCGCGTGTAATGGCGGATCGCGGCGCCGACACGGCCGGCCGCGCTCAGGCTGTCGCCGACCCGTAGCAGCACGGGATGGACGTGTGGCGCCAGCAGGGCGGCACCGCCGCTGCGGATCAGGGCGGCGGTGTTGGCTCGCAGCACCTGGGCGAGCTCGGTGTCCAGTTCCTCGGCGGGCCAAGCCGCCACAAGGGCGTCCCCCGCCGCGCGTGCCACTGCTTCGAGCTGCTGCGGTGAGCGCCGGTCCCGCACCGCGCGCTGAATCAGTTGGTGGATGCGCACGGAGTAGGTCTCGCTGTTGACGGTGTGGTCCAGCAGGTTCATCAGATGCAGGCTGCGCACCGCATTCGCCGCGTCCCCCTCGGTGGCAACCTCGCTCGGTCCTTCACCGTTCGCGGTCTTGTGGGCGACCAGGTGGGCACGGGCCGGTCCGCCTGTCAGGACTGCCAGGGGTATGCCGTTGGGGTCGAGCATCGCGGCGAGTTCCATCATGGGCAGAGCCAGGCCACGCGGCTTGCGCCGGTCGGCCCGGTCGATGCTCAACGACCAGGCGGCGGCGAGGGTGGTGGCCTGGTCGTCAGGCAGACTCCCCTGCTCCGGGAGGACTTCTTCCAAGGTGCCCGCCCGGTCGGCGAGACGGCGACGGTAGGTCTCGGCGTCCTGGCCGGAGTCCAGAAGATACGTCGCTGCCTGTGACAGCGCCAGCGGGAGCAGCCCGAGATCCTGAGCCAAGGCCTCAAGCGCTTCAGTCGATTCGTGCCGCCCGTGGTCTCCCAGATACTGCGTCAGGTAGGCAACGGCCTCTTGCGGTGTGTAGAGGCCGACAGTCACCAGCTTCCGGTCCGCTCCCGTCAGCGCCGCTTCCCGCGACCGGGTGGTGACCAGCACGCGCCCGTGTTCGCTGGGCGGCGGCCACAGGTCACGCAGGTCCGACGGTTGCACCACGTCGTCCAGGATCACCAGCCACCGACGCGGCTCCGTGCCACCCTCGGCCGGCCTGGGGTACAGCCAGTCCAGAAAGGCCCGTGCCGCCAGGTCGAGGTCGCCCTGGTCGACGCCGAGCAATCGGGCCGCCGCTGCGGCATACGCCTCCACGATCGTCGCGCGCGAGGAGGCGTTGACCCACAACAACAGGTCAACCTCTCGCAACGCCCAGGCCCGGCGAGCGTGCTGTGCGGCGGACTGTGTCTTGCCGACCCCTGCGGGCCCGGTCAGTACGACAGCGAGCGGCCTCGCGGCCCCGCCCGCAGGGTCCACCCGGTCCAGCAGGGCGCCATGCGGTTGATAACAGGCCGCCTCACGCGGCAGTACCCCGAGCTTGACAGGCCAGGGGAGGTCGGGGCGCGGATGCATTTCGAAACGGATCCGCTGGACATTCTTGTCCCCGAACACCAGAGCGGTCGGGCCGTTGTAGGTGTGGTGGACGGTCTGCTCCCCGGGCGGGAGGCGGGCCGCGGAATCGTCGTCCGTCATGGGCGCGTTGCCCCCGGCCGGTCCCGGCTGCGGCGCGGTGGGGCTGAATTGCACGTCCTGTCGGTTGTGGTCACCGATCTGGACGGCAGCGGGCCCGTTGAAGACGTTCCGCATCGCGCCGCCTCCCACCTGCTCCGGTTGCGCATGCCGGGCGAGGAGGACCCGCAATTCGGCTGCGAGGCGCTCGCGCTCCTCGGTTCCAGCGGCCTCCTCCAGCAAGCGCTCGAAGCTCCCGCGCCAGAGGGATTCCTCACTGGCCAGGGCGTGTTCGGCCCCGGACCGGCGCCCGCTCCCCGGCTGTTCGGCCGTTGCCGCGGCTTCCAGCGCCACGGTGGCGGTCCGGTCAAGGCGCTCCAACTCGATGCGTTCCCGCTCCCGGTCTCCGCGGCCGAGCAGCTTGGCCACGGCCGCGCGCATCCCTGTCCACGCGTCCGTCCCCGCCGCGGTGACCACGGCCGTGCCCCCGGCCGCCGCCAGCGTCAGCAGTGCTTCCTCGAGCATGCCCGCCTCCCAACTCGCCGTCGTCGCACGGACTCCCACGGCGCTCTGATATGCGGTTGTACGTAGCGTCCAGATCTGATGACGTTCCGCGACGCAGCAAGGTTCCACTCGGAGGAGTGGCGTCCGGGTGGCCGTCCACGCCGACGGATCACCAGGCCCGCCCCGGGCCCGTCACGAGGGACGGGGACGAGGGACGAGGACCGCGACGCCGGCTTCAGACCCGGACATCGGGGGCGCGCCAGTGGGAAGGGGGCCATTCACCCGCGGCTCCAGGCCCGCCCCGGCCCTCGTCACCGTCAAAGGAGTTGCAGCACCTCGGCCAGCGCGCCGGGACGCTGGTCCACGGGCAGGGGGTCGAGCAGGTGAACCCGGCATCCCAGCGCGGCAGCGCCGGAGTCCGCGATGGGCTCGTCTCCCACCATCAGGACATCGCCGGGCGCCAATTCGAGCTTGTCGCACGCCATCTGGAAGATCCCGGCGTCGGGCTTCTTCACCCCGCACTCGTAGGAGAGGAAGTAGGCGTCAACGAGGTCATGGACACCGTGGTCACGGAAAACAGGGCGCATGTCCCAGCCGATGTTGCTGACGACAGCGACCGGGATGCCTCGCCCGCGCAGAGCGCGCAGGGTCGCCTCGGCGTCGGGATAGGGCTGCCATGCCTCGGACACCTGAGAACGTTCGTACAGGGCGTCGGCCAGGTCCGCAGCCGGCCGTCCCGCCTCCCGGGTCATGGCGGTGAAAGCCGCCCGGTGTCGTTCGGCGGTCAGATCGCGCTCCCGCCACAGGCCCTCCAGATGGGCCGGAACCCGGCGAGGCGGCACCCCGCCCGGCTGGGCCCCGAACTCTTCCAGCCTGCCGACGCACGCGCTGAGTTCGCCCTCAGGGACAGCGAGACCAGCGTCCGCCACCACCGCGCGCAGCCACTGCGCGGCCGATTCGATCCGGAAGAGGGTCCCGGAGAAGTCGAACATCACACCCTTGATCATGCCGCCGATCCTGGCAGCGCCGACAAGCCGACCGCAACCGCAACCGCAACCGCGGAACTTCCTGGAACGTGGTCTCACGCCCATCCACCAGCTCTGCAGGGCCGTTGCAAAGTCCTGTGATCTTGTAATCGTGCTGGTCAAATGATGCCCAGCAGGTCGAGCAAGCGGATGAAGGGCTCGAAGCTCCGGTGGCTCAGGGCGGCTTGACTACCCGCTGGTGATCAAGGCCAACCGGCCCTCACTCCACCGCCGGCTACGGTCGCTGCCGTGGAAGGACGTCACCGCACGCCGCTACGACCGCGAGGTCGGCCACGGCCGCAGAGAGACCCGGGTGACCAGGGCCCTCACCGTCACCGACCCCGGTCTGGGCTTCTCCCACGCCGCTCGGGCCGTCCGTATCCTGCGTCACCGCACCGACCTCACGACCGACAAGGTCAGCCACCAGACGGTCTACGCGATCACGAACCTGACCTCGCATCAGGTACCGACCGCGGGGCGGGGTCAGGCGGGGCGGGTGGCGAGGATGGCGAGGAGGTCCGCGGTCGTGGTGTTCTGCTCCAGGCGCGGGAAGATGCGGGTGACGCTGTGGTCGTGGGCGGTCGCGTCGAAGCTGGTCATCGCGTCGGTCACGAGCACCACGTTGTAGCCGAGCTCGTAGGCCGTGCGGGCCGTGGTCTCCACGCCGATCTGTGTGTTGATGCCCGTGAGCACGACCTGCGTGACGCCCCGCTCCTGGAGTTGGGCGTGCAGGGTGGAGTTGGTGAAGGCGCCCCAGTTGGTCTTGGTCACCCGCAGATCACTCGGCCGAGGGTCGAGGTCGGGCAGGAGCTCCATCCAGTCCTGCGCGTCGTCATCGTCCTCCTCGTCGTCGTCGTCGCCGTCGCCGTAGTCGAAGTCGGTGCGCCCCGGGGCTCCCCCGGCGACGTTGACGAGCACGACGGGCAGGCCCAGCGAGCGGAAGGACTCGGCCAGGGCGACGGCGTGCGCGACGACGCCCTCCACCGGGTGCGCCTTGGGCCCGTCGACGATCCCCTTCTGCAGATCGATCACGACGAGTGCCGGCAGTGCGTCAAGGAGGCTGGGTTCCATGGCCGTCGCCTTGCCACATCCTCCGGTCACACGGCTGCCTCGCCCGCCGGACCGCTGCTCGTGGGGTATGCCCACGGAACGGATCATCAGCTTCACGTGCCTACGCAACGCCCGCGACCTGGGCGGTACCCTGCGCAACCTGGCGATCAACACCCTCCGCGCCGCCGGACACCACAACATCACCGCCGAGATCAGGCACAGCTCGATTACAAGATCACAGGACTTTGCCACGGCCCTGACCAGCTCTGTGTCCCTGCAGTCAGGTCCGATAGGGGTAGAGGGCGACGTTGTCTGCTTCGACGCTGATCTCAACCCAGGTCCCGTCGACGCTGACAGGGATCGGTGACGCGAGATCGAAGAGCACGAGTGAGTCGCCCAACTCAAGGCAGGGACCGTCCTCGGCGAGATGAAGCAGCCCGCGCATGACCACTCGGCTGCCCTCCTCCCGGAGCTCCGGTTCGGCAAGCGCGACTGCCTGCGTGTTGTGCCCCCAGAGGATGTCCTCGTCGACAGTCCATTCCACGAGGTGGTCGCCATCTGCTTCCTGAGGATCACCGCACCAGCGCACTGTGGCGACGCCGATGGGCGAATGAACCTTCACTGTCATCGGCTTGCGCGGGATCTGCGGCGTCTTCTCCGTACGGACCAGCATCCCCCTATCATCCACGTCCCCCCACGCGGCTGCAGGCGGTCTCGCCCACGAGATCTGCTGCCCGTTCACCCCCAACGGCGCGCTCTGCAGGCGCTGAAGAGCGACGACCACGCCGGATCGCGAGACGGAGGGCAGCGCTCCCAGGTGAGCTCGGCCCACCCGTGAGTGCTCGTCCCGGCCCCGACGCCCGTGCCATCGGCTGTTCAGGGAGCCCGGAAGTAGGTGGGGAAGGAGGCGGCCAGGTAAGGCTTGCGGCCCCAGGCGAGGATCTTGCCGCGGCCGACGGCGGACCAGGGCGAGCAGCGGCCCAGGGCGATGAGGAGGAAGGTCACCGGCTCGGTGATGATCGTGCAGTCGCTTCGTTGCGGCGCTCCCGGGGTGACGGTCACCGTGCCGCCGGAGAAGGCGGCCGTGAAGCGGTCGGGGTTGCCTCGCAGGCCGAGGGTGTAGGTGACATCGAGGTGCCCGGCCGTGTCGCGGTCCAGGACCTCCGGCATCGCGGTGAGCAGGAACGGCAGGCACAGCTCCGCGCGGCGGCGGTCAATCATGTGCGGGCGGCGCAGGGCACGGGCCATGTCCCAGCCGTGACCGAGCATGTGGGTGAGGAGGTAGGAGCCGAGGATCTCGCGGGTCATCGGCCCGAGCGGGCTCGCCACTGTGGCGGCGCCGTCTCCGTCGCTGTCCGCGGCGAGGAACGCCTCGGTGTGGCGGACCAGGGCGTCGGCGAGCACGGCCGGGTCGCGTTCGGGCCAGGCCGCGAGCGAGTCCTCGTTCGCGGCGGCGAGGCTCGCCGCCGTGCCGTCGCCGTAGGGGCGTTCGGCGCCGGCCGCGAGGTCGGCCATCAGTTCGTTGGCGAGCACCAGGTGGGCGGCGGCCTCGCCGACCGTCCAGGTGGCGTCGGGTATGGGTGTCGCCGCGTCCGTGTCACCGCGCAGGAGGGAGGCGATGTCCAGGGCGGTGGCCAGGACGGAGGCACGGAGTTCCTGCCGGCTGCCCCGGTCGGGGGTGCGATCGATCATGGCCCTGTAGCCTGCGACACCGCAGGCCCGATGTCCACCCCCGTGCGGACGGGAAGATACGGCGGCCCTCGGTTCGCGACGCGAACCGGCCGGCGCGGGCCCCGGCACGGTGACCCGCGCGCCTCCGTGGACCGTTAGCCGACGTGCGCGACGGGCTCGTCGCTGTCGTGGGGAGCAGGCGGCCCTGAACGGTAGAGCAGCGCGGTCACGAGCAGGCCGACGGCGAAGAAGGCGGCCGACCACCAGTACGCGGTGGCGTAGCTCTCGATCGCGGCCTGCGCCTTGACCTGCGGCGTCGGAGCTTTCCCCAGCAGGTAGTTGGCCGCGGCCGTGGTGGCGAGCGTGTTCAGCAGGGCGGTGCCGATCGAGCCACCCACCTGCTGGCTGGTGTTGACCATGGCGGAACCGACGCCGGCGTCCCTCGGCGCGATGCCGGCCGTGGCGAGGTTCATCGCACAGGCGAAGATCAGGCCCATCCCGAGGCCCATGACCATGAGCGGCCCCATGACGTGCGCCGCGTAACTGCTGGTCAGTCCCAGCCCGGTCAGCCAGACCATGCCCGCGCCCGCCAGTCCCATGCCGGTCGGCACGAGGATCTTGGCTCCCCACTTGGGCAGCAGCACGTTGGTGGCCACGACCGAGGAGATCACCATGCACACCACCATGGGCAGGAAGGCGAGCCCGGTGGTGACCGGGCTGTAGCCGAGGATCTGCTGCAGGTAGTAGGTCAGGAACAGGAACACGCCGAACATGCCGGCGCCCGCGAGGAACATCGCGGCGAACGACGCCCCCCGGTCGCGGTCCAGGACCACGCGCAGCGGCAGCAGCGGATGGGCGGCACGGGTCTGCCACCAGGCGAAGACCGCCAGCAGGACGGCACCGCCCACCAGGAAGCCCCAGGTCTGGATCTGGGACCACGAGTGCGTCTCGGCGTTGCTGAACCCGAAGACGATGCCGAACAGTCCGGTGCAGGCGAGCAGTGTGCCCGGCACGTCGAGGTGTGGCCGCTCGGCAGGCCGGCCGCCGTGCAGCAGGCGGGCGCCGCCGACCACCGCCAGCAGTGCGAAGACCAGGTTGACGTAGAGGCAGTAGCGCCAGTTGAGGTACTCCGTCAGCACGCCGCCGAGCAGCAGACCGACCGCGCCGCCCGCTCCGGCGATCGCGCCGTAGATACCGAAGGCCTTGGCGCGCTCACTGGAGTCCCGGAACGTGGTGGTCAGCAGCGACAGGGCGGCCGGCGCCAGCAGCGCCCCGAAGCCGCCCTGCAGGGCGCGGGCCGCGACCAGCATGCCGAATCCGGTGGCCGCGCCACCGAGCGCGGAGGCGCCGGCGAAGCCGATCAGGCCGACGATGAAGACCAGTTTGCGACCGAGAAGGTCCGCGACCCGGCCACCGAGCAGCAGCAGACTGCCGAAGGACAGCGCATAGGCGGTCACGATCCACTGCCGGTTGGCGTCCGAGAAACCGAGATCGTGCTGGGCCGACGGCAGCGCGATGTTCACGATCGTCGCGTCGAGCACCACCATCAGCTGTGCGATACCGATCACCGCGAGGATCCACCAGCGGTGTTCGTGGCTCCCACCCGCGGTGTCCGCTGCCGCTCCCGCGGGAGGCGAGGTCGGGGACGCGCCTGAGAGCTGGATTCCGGTCGAGTCTGGTGCACGGTCCATGCCGGCCTCCCACGATCTCCTCGCCCATGAACGGTGTACCGGGTCCACCAGCAAAGGGGGACGTCAAGGGCGATTCAACGGACTGCGGAACCCTAAGAAGGATCACACACCGGACCGGGATCCGCGCGGCGAGCCGGGCTCCGCCGACGGGCGCCCCGGTGCTGGCGTGGCTCGGGCCGCGAGGACCCGCCGGTGGTCAACGGTCGCCGGGGGGCCTCGGCGGCTTGTCGGTGCGTGCCGCCGCCACCACGGTGATGTCGTCGCGCTGCCAGTCGATGGCGAACCCGTCGGCCATGGTCCGCAGGGCGGTGACCGCTGCTTCGGGGACCGGTGGCCGCAGAGCGGTCAGCGCCTCCGCGACGCGTGCGTCGCCGACCTCTCGGCCTGCGGCGTCGCGGGCCTCGACCAGGCCGTCGGTGCACAGGACGAGGAGCTCGCCCGGACCGAAGGGAACGGTGCGGACGGTCCATGCGTCGCGGTCGAGGTCCAGCGCCGGGTGGATCAGCGGGCCGGTGGGCTCCAGCCGGTCGACCGTGCCGTCCGAGCGCCGCAGGAACGGCTCCTCGTGGCCGGCGTTGACGTAGGTGAGAGTGTCGGCGGCCGGATCGACGACAGCGACGACCAGTGTGGTGAAGCGCTCCTCCTGGTAGGCGATGGCGTGCAGGGCCGCGCGGGTGGCGCTCGCGGGGCCGAGGCCCGCGCGCAGGGCGGTTCCGACGACGCTCTTGAGCTGGACGGCCAGGAGACCGGCGGCGACGCCGTGTCCGGAGACGTCTCCCAGGAAGAGGGCCGTGCTCCCGTCGGGAGCAGCGAGGGCGCCGAGGTAGTCGCCTGCGATGAGCCCCTCCGCGGCCACCAGGTCCGTGGCGATCGTGACGCCGGTTCCGGGATGGCCGCAGGCGGTGAGCACGTCGTGCAGCCCCTGGACGACGGGGCCGACCTGGGTCAGTGCCTCGTTCCCGCGGCGGGCGTCCCGTTGTGTGTGCTCGAGCGTGGCGCGGGCCCGCTCCGCTGCATGGGTGAGCCTGGCGATCCACCCTCGGGGAGCCCGAGGATCCTGCGCGGCCAGGGGCCCGCCCGCCCGGGTGAGCTGCTCGGCGACGACTGCCACGGGAAGGACCACCCGCCGAGCGAACAGCACGGCGCCAAGGGCGGCCAGGACGAGGAGCCCGACACAGAAGCCGACGATGTAGAGGAGGCTGGCGGCCGCGGACCGCTGCGCGAGGTGCCCGTCGGCGGTGACCTGCTGCTGCAGCAGGTCGTCGACGCGAGCCGCGTCTGCGCGTACCACGGCGTACGTGACTGGATCGGCGCCGGCGCCGGTGCTGCTGGTGGAGGTGGTGGGAGGCGACTGGTCGCCGCACATCCGGACCGCGTCGAAGCCGGTGCCCGGTTGTGTCGCCCCGATCCACCGGGCGGCGTCCATCCCCAACGTGCCTGCGGCCTGGGAGAGCGTGCCGGAGTCCGAGGTGCTGCGATCCAGACCGGCCAGCCCCTCCTTCAGACGCTGGAGTATGTCGGCGGGCGGCTGTCCACCGCGCCCGTCGCCGAACAGGCAGACGACGCGGGCGTCATCCGCGGCAGTGCGCACCTGGGCGAGGCTGGTGCCGGCGATCCGCCACGGCCCGGCCAGGCGGTGCATGGCGGCGGAGTGCCGTTGGTCGAGACGGTAGGCGCCGTAGGCAACCGCTCCGGCCACCAGCGCCGCCGCCACGACCGCGAACGCGACGGCACTCCGGTAGCGACGGCGGGCACCGGACCTACGCCGGCCAAGGCGCACAGAACTCCTTCGCTTCGTGCGGGAGCAGACTCGCTCGGTATCACGACTCGTCTCGGAACTGGGTAACTTCTCTCTGCCTGCGACGGGCCGGTGGACGCCAGGGTGGCGAAGTCCTGGAGTCGGGTCGCGCTCTTCGATGCCGCACCGCTTCGGGTGAGGGCTTCACCGTCGGTCCGACGGCGGATCGTGGCGCGGTTCGAGGCAGGGCTCCGGGCCGGCAAAACCGCCCCGCTCGAGCGGCGAGGACAGGCTCGACGCCCCGTCAGAACATGCTGTTGTCGTTGCTGGACGTGGGCGGGACGAGCTGCAGGACGTCCCAGTGCTCCACGACCCTTCCCTGGTCGTCGAACCGGAAGATGTCCATGCCGGCGTACTCCTCCCCTCCGGGCCAGAGCTGCCGACAGTGCAGAACCACGTGGTCGCCCTCCGCGAAGGCGCGCTTGATCTCCAGACGCTTGCCCGGGTATTCGGCGGCCATGCGCTCGAAGTAGTCGACGAAGGACTGCTTGCCGTCGGCGACGAGCGGGTTGTGCTGCGTGTAGACGTCGCCGACGTACTTCTCGACGGCCTCGGCAGGACGACACTCGTTGAAGGCCAGTTCGTAGAAGGCCTTGGCGGTCAACTTGTTCGCCTCGGGATCACCCATGGCGGACATCCTAGGGATCCGATTCCAGCGGCCCCGGGCGGACACGCCGCCCCTCCCCGACGGGGAGCGGAGCCGACCGGGGCCCTGGGGGTGGCCAGCTGCCGACGGGGCCGGCCCCTCGCCGCGGCACAGCGCCGTGCGCCATGCTCGACCCGTGCGAGTTCATGCCGACGGAGTCACCCCCGCACCCCGCGCCCTCCTCATCAGCCAGTTCCGGCTGCGCCCCGACTTCCACGTCGAACTCGACAGGCCGGTGTTCGTCGGCGCAGGCGACCGGCTCTCCTTCGAGCAGGGCACCCTGGTGGTGACCGGTCCCACGGGCAGGC
Source organism: Streptacidiphilus jiangxiensis (assembly GCF_900109465.1). Classification (GTDB taxonomy): domain Bacteria; phylum Actinomycetota; class Actinomycetes; order Streptomycetales; family Streptomycetaceae; genus Streptacidiphilus; species Streptacidiphilus jiangxiensis. Next base: position 16,290 of record NZ_FOAZ01000007.1, on the reverse strand, counting down.
AGCGCTTCCGCGCCGCCCGCGAGAGCCACTGGATCTGTCGCTGAACAACGCTGACGTCCCGCCACGAGGCAGGGGGAGCCGGCACTCCCCCGGCTGATGGAAGCTCCGGTCGCGGCCGGGCTCTCTCTGCCCGCCTCGGTCGCCGGTCCGTTGGCACCGCACCGCACCGCACCGCAGCTCACCGCGCCGGGCCGCACCGCACCGCACCGCACCGGGCCAGGACCAGCGGCTACGGGGTCACGATCGCGCAGTCGGGGTCCGGCGTGTCGAGGACCCCGAGGAGCAGGTCCCTTGCGGCCGGGTCGCCCCCCAGGGTGACGTCGTCGCTCCCTTGCCCGACAGACGATGCACACCTCCGGGCGCCGACACACCGGCTGCCACTGTGCTGGGCGGCCCGCCGATTCGGCGGCGATGCGGGCGGTGACCGGCGCGAACGTCCGGATGTCAGTGGCAGCCTCCATGATGTCCCACAGGTCGAGTGACGAGGTGGGCACGATGAGTAACCAACTGGCATCGTCGGCGATTGCCGCCATGGGAGCACCAGCCACCACGGCAACGCGCCACATGGCACAGAGCCCTCCGTTGCGTCTGCGTCGCGCGGCGATCCGTGCTGAGCACGGCCTGCCGGCGCGGCGTCGTCCGCCGAGCTCTTCGACGCCGCCCCAGTGCGCTCCCGGCTCGCTGCGGTCGGCCCCGCCCTGCACACCGTTCGCGACCCGCCACGCGCGGCTGTCTCCGCTGCGCCCTCGGCGCGGATATGCGTCCGATCGATGGCGCCGGCTCCGGATCGTCGTCGCCGCCCTGAGGCGAGAAGGCAGCGCTGCGGACCCTCGATGTTGCGGCGCTCCTGACGGAGTTCGACACGCCGGGCCGCTACATGCGTGGCTCGGCGCCATCCGCGTTCCGTCCGGCAGACCCATGGCGCTGCGCTGCGGCCCAGAGCCGCCAAGGGGAGGTGGCCGTCGTCCATGAACTCGCCGTCGCAACACACAGATTGGCTCCATCGAGTGATGCCGCCGACGACACGCCGGAGGGTGTCGGTGGCGGCTGGAATGCTCGTCGCCACCACCCCGCGTACCGCGCCGGCGGGCCGCATCACCTGGCCTGATCCGGGCCGATCCGCCCTGCCCGAAATCCGCCCCCAGCCCGACCGGAGGCCCTGTTGAGCACCCCCGTCACCTGCACCGACACCAGCGACGCGCTGCGCGCCCGGATGGTCGAGGAACTACGCGCCAAGAAGTGGATCCGTACCCAGCCGGTGGCGGACGCCATGGGCTCCCTGGCCAAGGAGAGCTTCCTGCCCGGCGCCGACCTCGCGCTGGTGTACTCGGCCGACGACACCGTGCCGGTCAAGCGCAACGCCGACGGTCACACGGTCTCGTCCGCGTCCGCGCCCTGGCTGGTCGCCCACATGCTGGAGGAAGCCAGGATCCAACCTGGTGACCGGGTCCTGGAGATCGGCGGCGCGCGGGGCATCAACGCCGCCCTCGCGGCGCAGCTCGTCGGTCCCGCCGGGCGGGTGGTGAGCGTCGAGATCGACCCCGAGCTGGTGGACGACGCCCGTGCCGCCCTGGCCGGTGCGGGGATCACCAACGTGGACATGCGCTGCGGCGACGGCCACTACGGGGCCGCCGACGCCGGGCCGTTCGACGCGGTGATCGTGACCGCGCAGGCCACCGACCTGGCGACCACCTGGAGGGAGCAGGCTGCACCGGGCGCGCGGATCGTCGTGCCGCTGACCCTGCTGGGCCTGTCCCGCTGCTACACCTTCCAGCCTTGCGAGGACGGTGGCGGCTCGTGGCGGGCCGAGCGGCAACTCCTGTGCGGGTTTGTCGCGATGCAGGGCGACGGCGCGCACCGCGCCGAGCGGATCGCTCTGCCCGGCGACGCTGAACTGCATGTCACCGACGCCCTCGATGTCGCCGCTGACAGGGTGTTGGGCCTGGCCCAAGGCGAGCAGAAGCGGGTGTGGACCGGGGTGCAGGTGGCACGGATGGAGCCCGTGATCCCGCACCTGGACCAGTACCTGTCCACCCGACTCACCCCGTACCTGCGCTACTTCGGCCCGTCCGGACAGATCCTGGACCCGGGTGGGGAGCGCCTGTCGTGGCTCGGGATCGGGCACAGCGCCACCGCGACCACCGGAGCCCTCACCTACGTGGTCATGCGCCAGGTGGACGAGCGTTTCCACGAGTTCGGGGTGTTCGCGCACGGGCCCGACGCCGGGCAGGCCGCGCAGCGCCTGGCCGATCTGGTCCGTCGATGGGACGCCGAGTTCCGTGGCGGCGCGGACGCCGTCGTGCACGCGTTCCCCGCTGACACCCCCGACGGGTCCCTGCCGCCGGGCCGGGTGGTGGACCGGCCCGGCACGCGTTTCGTGATCGCCCAGGCCGCCCGCTGACTCGCCGTCCGCTGCCCCTCTCCCCTGTCTGCCCCGACCGGAAGGTCTGTCTCCTGTGCTCTCGTCGACTCTTGCCGCCTTCGCCACCCTCACCGGCGGATCGCTCCACGACGTGCCTGACCCCGCGGCGGTTGTGGGTTCGTTCCAGTTCGACTCGCGTCACGTCCGGGCCGGTGAGCTGTTCCTGTGCCTGCACGGGGCGCGGGACGGGCACGACTTCGCCCGGCAGGCGGTCGCTGCGGGCGCGGTCGGCGTGCTGGCGCAGCGCCCGGTCGGAGTGCCGGCCGTCGTCGTGGACGACGTCCCGGCGGCGGTGGCCCAGTTGACCGAGGTACTGTCCGCTCGATTGGAGGCGTCCGGGACCCGCACGGTGGGGATCACCGGGTCGGCGGGCAAGACCTCGACCAAGGACCTCATCGCGCAACTGCTGCCCGCCCTCGGGCCCACCACCGCGACCGCCCAGAGCTTCAACAACACCATCGGCCTTCCCGTGACCGTCAGTCGGGCTGCGGCTGCGGAGGCGTGCCGCTACCTGGTGCTGGAGATGGGCGCGCGCGGGGTGGGCCACATCCGCGAGCTGGTCGGCCTGGCTCCCCCGCTGGATGTGGCGGTGGTGCTGAACGTCGGCACCGCCCACATCGGCGAGTTCGGCTCCCGCGACAGGATCGCTCAGGCCAAGCGCGAAATCGTCGAGAAGCTGACCCCGGCCGGGCACGCCGTGCTCAACCTGGACGACCCTCTGGTCGCCGCGATGGCCCCGCGCACGCGCGGGCAGGTGGTCTGGTTCGGCCGTAGTGAGGGTGCACACGTGCGGGCCGAGCAGGTCGCCCTCGACGCGCACGGCCGTGCCTGCTTCGTACTGCACACGCCCACCGGCCACGCCCCGGTGCGCCTGCAACTGCTCGGCGGTCACCAGGTCGACAACGCGCTCGCCGCCGCGGCCGCGGCCTGGGCGCTCGGCATGAGTGTGGAGCAGTGCGCGGAACTCCTGTCGGGGGCGGTCCCGCTGACGGCGGGTCGCGGGCAGGTGCTCGAGCGCGGCGACGGTGTCACGGTCGTCAACGACGCCTACAACGCCAACCCCGACTCGGTGCGGGCGGCGCTGCACACCCTGGTGACGATGACCGGCGGGAGCGGGCGGCGGCCGGTGGCGGTCCTCGGGGCGATGCTGGAGCTCGGCGACGAGGCGCCCGCCGCTCATCGCGGAATCGGGGCGCTGGCCCGTGACCTCGGTGTGCTGCTCATCCCCGTCGGCGGTCCGGAGGCGATCTGGCTGGCCGACGGGGCGGGCGTGGAGGTCTTCGCTGCCACCGCACAGGAGGCGCTGCCGGTGCTGGAGGAATTGCTGGTGCCGGGGGACGTGGTGCTGGTCAAGGGTTCGCGTGACGCGGGCCTGCAACCCCTGGCCTTCGCGCTGGCCGCTGCCGGTGCAGACACGTGACGCGACGCCGGGCTGCGGCGGCAGCCCGTGTGACGGAGGCCGCCGGATGACCACACCCCAGCAACCCCAGCAACCCCAGCACCCCCGGCACTCTGGGCACTCCCGGCACCCGACGCCGACCGGACCGCGGCGTCGCGGCAACGTCGACGACCTGGTTCTGACGGCCGCAGGTGTGCTGGCCCGCGACCGGCAGGGCCGCTGCCTGCTGGTGGAGATCACCTACGACCGGCACTACCCGTTCGCCGTCCCCGGCGGCGGCACCGAACCGGGAGAGACACCCCGGACCACGGCCGCGCGGGAGCTGTCGGAGGAGGTCGGGCTCGACCTGAGGCTGGGACAGCTCGCCTGCGTCGACTACGTGCTGGGCCGGGACCGGCCGCCGGTGATCGCCTATCTCTATCGGACCGAAAACCCCCTGACGGACGGCGACCTGGAGCGTATCCGCGTACAGCCGAGCGAGATCAGCGGCTGGTCGCTGCGCACCGTCCCCGAATGCGCGGACCTGCTGCCGCCCCGCCTCGGCCGCCGGGTCACCGCCTCCCTGACCGCCGCCGACCGCGGCACCGGCCCGCTGGCCCTGGTCGCGGGGCGCCCCTACGACCCGGCCGCGACCGCCTCCGTCCTCATCGCCGCCGAGCGTGCGAGGACCACGCCACGCTCCGTGCCGCCGGACGGCGTGGTCCTGCCGATGGACCGCGCCACCTACCTCGCGACCAGGCCGCGCGCCCACTGCCACGCCGAAGTGCTGCTGACCCGGCCCGACGGCCGCCTGTGGCTGTCCACCGCATCCGGCCGGCCGCGGCTGCCCGGCGGGCCGGTGCCCGTCCACCAGGAGCTCCCCCAGCAGGCCGCCGCCCGGATCGTCCGCCTCCACCAACCTCTCACCCTCCGCGCGGTGGACTGGGTCATCCACCCCGAGGGTCCCCAGGCACCACCGACCTTGGTCCACCTGTTCTCCCTGTCCACCGCGAGCAGCCCGGCCGGGCCCGGTCTGTGGGTCCACGCCGAACAGGCCGGCGACTCCCTCCCCTCCCCGGACGGACAGCGCGTTCGCTCCGCTCTGGCCCGAGGCGGTTTCACCGAGCTCGTCGACGGCCTCGCCCCCGGGGAGGGATCGGGGTGAGCCGATCCGACCTGCCGGGCGACCTGCCAGGCGGCCTGCTGGGTGCCCTGCGGGCCGACCCACTGGAACCGGGACTGGCCCGCATGGAAGCCCCCGACCGGCCTCGCCTGATCCAGCAGCTCACGGCCGACGGATGGCGACCCTGCGCCGTCGCCCCCGACCTGCGCACCGCCTACGACTCCCTCTACCGCCCACCCCCGCCCGGGACCGGACGCCACCGAGCCCCGGACCTCCAATCGCCGCCGAGGACTCCATGACCAAGACGTGGATCGATCCGACCCGGTACAGCGCCGGGCTGCCGAAGGTGACCGTGTTCGCGACCCTGGTCTTCACCGACCCGGAGGACCGGCTGCTCCAACTGCACTCCGTCAACGAGAACCGGCTCCAGCGCTGGCAGCTGCCCGGTGGCAACCACGACGACCCCACGGAGTCGCCGTGGCAGGTGGCCGTCCGGGAGACGGAGGAGGAAACCGGTATCCGCTTCGCCGGCCCGCCTCTGCTGCTGGGCGTTCAGTGGATCCCGCCGCGCCCGTACTGGCCCTTCGCCCACCAGGGCTTCTTCTTCCACGGCGGCCGGCTGACCCCACACCAGATGGAGGGCATCCGGCTCGACCCCGACGAGCACACCCACTGGCAGGTGCGCACCCTTGCCGATTGGCGCCCCGACATCCCTGACGAGCAGTTCGAGCAACTCTCCCTGCTCCTCGCGGCCCGCCCCGGCACCCCCGCCTACGTCGAGACCCCAGCCACCTGACCGCCAGAAGGGATTCCCGAGCATGACGACCACCGACGACAGCCTCCCCGCCGACGCCCCGGTGTCCTGGCCCGAGAACTTCGCCCGCCTGCTCTCGGGTGAGGGCTGCGGGATGTGCGCCACCCCGGACCAGGACGACATCGGGTGGGGCGTGCGGTTCTTCAACGGCACCTACCTGGACGCGTACCTGTGGCGCAGCGGCCAGGTGCGCGGCTACACCGTCGCCCGTTGGAAGGGACCGGGGCACGTCGCCGACCCCACCGACCTGAACGAGCAGGAAGCCGCCGGATTCTGGCGCGAACTCCTTACCGCCGGGGATGCGTTGAAGCGCCACTACCAGGCGTTGAAGCTGAACATCGAACTGCTGGGCAACGTGCTCCCCCACCTGCACGCCCACATGTACCCGCGCACCGTGGACGACCCCGCCCCGGGCGGACCGATGCCCTGGGCCTTCCTCGACGAGGGACGTCAGGACGAGGACCAGCTCCTCGCCGACGCCCGCACGCTGCGGCGCCTCACCGGGTCCGACTCCCCCGGCAACCTCGCCGGCGCGGCCCCGGAACCGCCAGGGCGCACCGGTGGGCCGGGCCCCTCGGCGCTGGTGCACCAGTGGCGGATCGACCCGCGGGAGTACCAGCGGCAGGAGGACCGACGGGGCCGCCGGCACGGGTTCACCGGCCTGGACCCGCGGCGCACCGCACTGCTGGTGATCGACGCGGTGCCGTTCTTCGACGGCCCCTACCTGCGCGGCATCGTCCCCCAGGTGAACCGGATCGCCGACGCGCTGCGCCAGGCGGGCGGCACGGTGGTGTGGGTGCTGCCCGGAACCGGTGAACACCGGCCCGTGCGTGAGGAGTTCTACGGGACCGAGGTCGCCGAGATGTTCCGGGCCTCCGGCGGCACCGGGCCGCTGCCCTCCCGACTCCTGGACGGCCTCGCGGTGGACGAGCAGGCGGACCTCTTGCTGGAGAAGACCGGGACAAGCGCCCTGTTCCCCGGCAGCAGCGACCTGCACCAGCTCCTGCAGCAGCGGGACATCACCACGCTGGTGCTGTGCGGCACCGTCACCGGCGTGTGCGTGGAGGGAACCTGCCGGGACGCCGCCGAGCTCGGATACCGGGCCGTCGTCGTCGCGGACGGCTGCGCAGGCGGCACCGACGAGGCCCACAACGCAAGCCTGCGCGTGGTGTACCGCTCCTTCGGCGACGTCCGGCCCGCCGGCGAGGTCCTCGACCTCATCCACACCGGAAGCATTCGCGCGTGAGCACCCTTCCCCGCTCGCCCCACCGCGGCCACGATCACGAAAGCGGGACATGACCACCACGTCGACGAACCAGCACCACGGCAACTCCGCCTACAGCGCGGGCAACCCGTTCGCCCCGCTGCGTGACGAGGAGCGCCGACTCCTGAACCACCACCTCCCGCCGCCCGGCGGCGGGACAGCCCTCGACCTCGGCTGCGGCACCGGCGAAACGACCCGCCACCTCGCCGCCCTGGGCTGGACCGGAACCGGCGTCGACCTCTCCCGCCCCGCTGTCGAACAGGCCCGAGCGGCAGCCGCAGAGGCGGGCCTCCCGGCGCGGTACGTGGTCTTGGACGTCGAACGGGACGGCTTCGACGCGTTCCCGCGCGCCTCTTTCGACCTGATCACCTGCCGCCTGACCGGCGCCTTCCTGGACCAACCAAGGCTCCTCGCCCTCGTCCGCCACCTGCTGCGCCCCGGCGGCACTCTCATCCTCAGCACCCCCACCGAGCCCCGCCCCGTCGCCCTCGACGAGCAGCAGATCGCCGACCTGACCGGCGGGTTCGGTGCCGTCCAGCGCCATCAGGCAGGCGACCTCGTCGTCCTGGTGCTGCGCGAGCCTCTGCCCTCCCACACCGCCCAGGAGAAGCACGTCCCGGCGGCGAACGCTCTGTTCGGCGTCGGCGTCGTCATCCACGACCCCAGAACGAACCGGGTGCTGCTCGGCCGCTCCGCCCGCTTCGCGGGCCTGCTCGAAGCGGTCGGCGGCAAGCCCCGGCCCGGGGAACACCTGACCAGCACCGCGGCCCGGGAGATCGGCGAGGAGACGGGGCTGCTCGTCACACCCGGCGACGTGCAGCTCCTCGCGATGCTCGTCGACGGGCGCGGCGGCCTGCCACGCACGACCGTCGCCGCGTACGTGAACACCTTCTCCGGCACTCCCGAGGCCAAGGAGCCGCACCTGATCGAGCGGTGGGAGTGGCACCCGATCGGCCCGCTGCCGGCCCCGCTGTTCCAGCCGAGCCTGGACGTGCTCGCCATCGCCTTCCCGCACGCCTACCAGTCCGCGGGCTCCGCGCATGCCTATCCGCTTGCCTCCCGGGCCGCGCTGATGCAGACCGCATGTCAGGACCGGCACGCCTACCCGGCCGCCGGGCCTGCCGTGCGCGAGGGCGGCTGCCAGTGCGGAGCCCTGCGCTACCGGGCCACCGGAAGCCCCGACTGGCCGCACATCTGCTCCTGCCGGCATTGCCGCAGCCTGTCCGGAGCGGCGGAGATGACCTGGGTCGGCTTCGACCTGGCCCAGTTCACCTGGATCGGCCCCGCCGGGGAACCCGTCTGGCACGCCACCTGGCCCGACTCCCGGCGCGGACGCTGCCCCGACTGCGGCAGCCAGGTCTGTGCCAGGGACGACGGGGCGACGAGTATCGCGGTCACCCTCGCCTCCCTCGACGACCCGAACGAACTCGTCCCCGTCCACCAGTCCTTCCGCGACGACATCCTGCTGTGGCGCGCACCTGTGCCCACCGTGCCCAGTCGTGACGACGCCATCGCGGCAGGGTGAGAGGAGCACGATGATTCAAGGCTGGGAGACCGTCACGTCACAGACGCTCCACGAAGGTCGGCGGATGATCCTGCGCCGGGACGAGGTCGTGCGCCCCAACGGCACCCTGGGCTCCTACGAGTACGTCGCGCAGCCCGACGGTGTCCGCGTGGTGGCGCTCGACGACGACCTCCGCGTCGCCCTGCTCGAGGAGGACGTCTACGCGTGCGGCGAGCGCCTCCTCGTGCTCCCGGGCGGCGGCTGCGAAGCAGGCGAGACACCAGAGCAGGCGGCCGCACGCGAACTCGCCGAGGAGGCCGGCCTGACCGCCGACAGAATCCGGCTGCTGACCCGGATGTGGCGCATGCCCGCGAACGTCCGGGCCACCGAGCACCTCTACCTGGCGTCCGATCTCCACCTGGGCGAGCACCACCGAGAGGCCGGCGAGGAGGGCATGATCCTGCGTTGGACACCTCTCGACGAGGCCGTGGCGATGTGCGTCGACGGACGGATCACCGAAGCCGGAACCATGGCCGCGCTCCTCCTCACCGCGCGGCTTCTCTCCGACGAGGACGCGCAGCCGCCGTCCGGCACCGAGGGACATGTCCGTGGACCCGACCGACGGCGCAATCCCCCTGCCGGGCGGCCGCAGTGGTGATCACGAACGGAGAGGTCGCCGCCGCGCTCAGCGCATATCTCGCCCTCCATCCGGAGGAGGAGAGCGCACTGTCCGAGCCCCTGCAGCTGCTCAGGACCGGGATGGACGTCACGTCACGCCGCACGCTCCCCATGCACGTGACCGCCGGCGCGCTCCTGGTGCGGCACGGCCGCGAGATCCTGCTGATCAAGCACCGCGCCTACCAGATCCTGCTGCAGCCCGGCGGCCACGTCGAGCCGACCGATACCGGCCTGCTGGAGGCCGCCGCGCGGGAGCTCGTCGAGGAGACCGGAATCGACCCGAGCACCGTGACCCCGTCCTTCGACGTCCCCGCGTACATCGAGTACGGGCTCGTCGCCGCCCGCCCGGACAAGGGCGAACCCGCCCACCACCACCTGGACTTCGGCTACGCCTTCACCACCGAAGCGGACGCCGGGCACATCCAGGAGAGCGAAGTGACGTACGCCGGGTGGTTCCCGGTGGCCGAAGCCGAACGCCTGGTCGGACGACGCATCGCCCGGGCGACGGACGCAACGGCGCTGCTCCGTTGACGCCCGGCGAGGACTGACTGCGTCCCGTCCCAAGGTGGGCGCATCAGAGCGTGAACGCCCATGGGGCTGAGTCACGCCGCGGCAGGGCTCCTCCGTCCGTGAGCAGGCGTGCGCACCACGCCCGGCTTCAGCGCGTCGGCTCCTCAGCCTCGCTCCGTCCCTGCCGCCGTGCGCAGGTCCGGTGCGTCGGTGAGCGGCGCCTGTGGCCACCGCGCCGTGCCCAGGATCAGCGGGCGGACGAACGGGGGTGCCTTGGGCAGCACGCCGTGTTCAACCTGGCCGACCTCGAAGCCGGCCGCCTTGATCGAGTCCAGCGTCGGGCGGTTGCACTCGCAGCAGACCACCAGGCGGTTCAGCCAGTTGAGACGGTCCTGCGTGCGGGCGAGTTTCGGCTCCTGGGAGCGCACGTGCTCCAGGAAGAGCAGCCGTCCGCCCGGCCGCAGCACGCGGCCGATCTGGCGCAGCGCGCGCGGCTGGTCGGCCACGCCGCACAGCACCAGGGTGGAGACGACCACGTCGAAGCTGGCGTCCTCGAAGGGCAGGTCCTCGGCGGGCGCACGCAGCACGGTGGCGTGCGGCGCCCGTTCCCGGACATGGCGTTCGAGGCGGCGGACCATCGCCGGCTCGGGCTCGGTGACGGTCAGGGCGGCCACGCCCGGACCGTAGAGCTCGAGGTTGGCCCCGGTCCCGGCGCCGATCTCCAGCACCTCGCCCGTGGCTTCGGCGACCAGACGGCGGCGCGACTCCCGCAGACCCGCCTCCTCGGCCCTGGCCATCTGACGGTCGTAGCACAGTGCGAAGAAGGCCTTGTGGATGCTCATGGCTGCCTCGATTCCTCACGCCCTGGGCTCACGTCCCGGGTGCCGATGTCGACGCTACGGCTGTGGCGGGCGCGGCCGCATGGGGCGGTTGCCTCATCTTTCGCCCTGCGCCGGCCTGTGGCCGGGCCGGGCCGCCGGATCAGGCTGCCGGGTCGTCCGCCTGGGGCAGCAGGCCGTTCTGCATCGCGAACAGGCACGCGGCGGCCCGGGTGGACACCCCGATCTTGGCGTAGATGTGCTCGATGTGGTTGCGGACGGTCTTCGGCGAGATGACCAGGCGGCTCGCGATGTCCCTGCTGGAGCAGCCGCGGGCCAGCAGCCGCAGCACGTCGACCTCGCGGCTGGTCAGGCCGGCCGGGCCGGGCGGGCGACGGGTGACGCGGTGGCCGGCCGCCGTGAGCACCGCCGTCACCGCCTCGGCGTCGAGCCGGCCGCCCGCCGCCTCGGCGCGCAACTCCGCAGCCGCCTGAGCCGGCCGTAGGGCTTCGCGGTGAGGCCGTGGTTCGAGCATGGACTGGTAGGCGTCCGCGGCACCGAGGATCCGGGCCTTGGTCGAGATCGCCGCCGCGGTGAGTCCACGGGGGTAGCCGGAACCGTCCAGACGCTCCCGGTGCTGGACGGCAATGGCTCCGAGCGGCGCCAGCGTCGCCGACTGGCAGAGCATTCGCTCCGTCAGGTAGGGCTGGAGGCGTACCCGTTCACGTTCCCCGGTGCCGAGCGGGCCGGGCTTGTCCCAGATGGCGTTCGACACGCCGAGGCGGCCGAGTCCGTGCACCAGGGCGGCCCGGTGCAGTTCCCGCCGCTCGTCCTCGTCCAGGTGTGACTGCGAGGTGGCGGCGTCGACCAGGGCAGCCACCGCGCGCGCATGGCCGGCCGTGAACGGCGACTTCAGGTCGACGAAGTCGGCCACCGCCAGCAGGGCCTCGTCGAACTGCTCCTCGCTCAGCCACACCCCCAGCGCCGGTTCGGCGGCGATCACCGCCTCCCAGGTCCGCGCGGCGTCCAGATCACCGAGCACGGCCTCGGGGTCCTCGCACAGCACTGCCGTGAGCCGCGGGTCGAACTGTCCGCCTGCTCGGCGCCTGGCCAGCGTCAGGGCGGCGTCGACGCCACCCAGACGGTGCGCGACCTCGGTGAACTCCGCCAGCTGGGCCAGGCGGGCGGCGACGGGAACGGCCTCGCCTTTGAGCTTCCCGGGCCATCCGTGTCCGTCCCACTGTTCGTAGGCGGCTCCTACCGCCTGCTGGACGTCCGTGGGCAGGCTGAGCCGACGAGCCAGTGCGGCAGCCAGCGCGGCATGGCCGGCGATCATGTGGTCCACCTCGCGGAACCCGCCCAGGGTGAACTCCAGCCCGACCCGGAACCGGTGCAGCGGCGGGTTCCCCGAACCGATCAGGCGCAGCGCCGACGCCGCGGCCGCCAGGCTCCGCTGGTCGTAGCGGTACTTGCCGGCTTTCAGGGCGATGTCGTCGCCGAACCACTTCGCCTGCTCGTGGGCGTCGGAATGGCAGCCCACGTTGACCAGCAGCGCGGTGTAGTACACGGGCACGCGCTCCTCGTCGCCCAGGCCGATCCGCTCGGACAGCCGCAGGGCGATCAGGCACTGACGAAGGACATGCTCCATCGGCTGGCCGAAACCGAGGTCGATGCCCAGGGAGAGCGCGGCGACAAGCTCGGCCAGCCGGACCCGGGGGGCGGTACCGCTCACGCCTCGACCCTACGCCCACGTCGAGGCATCGGCCCGGGAGGCCGCAGGAGGGGCGGGAGGAGGAGACTGCTCCGGCGTCGCGCCGACATCGATCACAGCGCGACCGCCGTACGGTCGCCGTGCGGTCGCCGTGCGTAGCGGGCCTGCGCGGTCTGGCAGTGGTCAGGCCTGATTCGCGCGCAAAGCGCCGCCGCCCGAGTAACCGACCAGGTGGAACGTGCCCCTTCCAGTGATCAGGGGCCTGCGGGAAGCTCATAGCGCGCGGATGGCTTTGTCCAGGTCGGAGCCGTAGGAAGCCCAGCAGATGACCGAGCCGTCGTCGCCGAGCTGCCCCATGAACCACTCGTCCTCGGCTCGGGCGAGGCAGAGGTCATGAAAGGACAGGATGAGGTCAGGCTGGAGGACTTCGTAGTCGACAAAACCCAACTGTTCGACAACGACGAGTCGTTCAAGCGAGAGCAGATCCGCTTCGGCGTCACCTGACTCCGAACGGACCCGCTCGATCGTCCATCCGTCCGGGAGATCTGCGTTCACTGCCGCATGGTCGCAACCACGGTGCCTCATAGCCACTCATTTACCCCGGTGGCCGCCCGCGCCGCACAGCTGATCGCGCGCCAGCGGAGGCAGGACCAGGACTGGAGCCGTGGCAGCAGGTAGGGGTGATCGACCTTGCCCGAGGGGTGATCGACCTTGCCCGTCGCGAGCGATCTTCGGTTGGATGCCTCCATGGAGCGGATCGAGATAGAGCTGTTGGCGCCCACCGTGATTCGCATGCCCGGCCGACGCTTCCCGGGGGTCGTGGTCCAGGGCGACTCGCTGTCGATCATTCGCAGCGAGGTCGCAGAAGTGACGACTCTCTGTGCACAGGGCGAGGTGGGCGAGGCGCTGGAAAGTGCGCAGTACCTCCTGGCCAAGCTGGACGAAATCCTGGGGTACTACGAGGACGTCCTGGCCGGCCACGGCATCGACCGACCTTACTGAGACAGGTCCCACCGACCTCACGCATGCCGCACCGCACGCGGCAACCGGCTAATCCCGGTGCGGCAGTCTGAGGGCGTGCTCCAGTTGTGCTCGTGGATCCCACTTGGCGGGTTGTTCGCTCTCGGGTCCTCGCCAGGGACAGCCGGCGTCGATCCATGCGTCCCGCGTGGCTCTCACGGCTGCGTTCGTGGCGTCCTCGTAGCCGAACTCGGTGAAGCAGCAGGCGCAGATGTCGAACGAGGGCGTGAAGCCGTCGGAACCCCACGGCTCGAATCCCTGATCGAGACCGCACACGGGGCAGTTGGTCCCTGGCCTGGACATCCTGGTCACGGGCAGAGCGGCTGATCGAGCCGCACATTCATGGGCTGAAGACCAGCCGCGTCATAGAACGCGCGAGCTCCCTCGTTGAAGTCCCAGACTTCGGTCACCAGGCGCCGACAGCCTGCCTTGCGTCCCATGTCACGCACTGCTTCGAGCAGCGCCGAGCCGACGCCCATGCCGCCGGCCTCCGGGACCACCGCGATTTGATCAAGAGAGACGACCCGGTCCGGCTGGACCAGTGCACTGGCGTCCCAGCTCACGACGCGAGCCTGGGCGTAGCCGAGGCTTCTGCCGTCCGAGTCGTCGGCGACGAAGGCGGTGACCGACGGATCGCCGAGTCGGGCCCGGAAGAGCGCTTCAAGGGCGTCCTGCCCGGGCGAGTCGACGAACAGGTCGGGGCGGTGGGCCACATGCAACTCATGGACGATGCCGTTCAGTCGTGCGAGCAGTGGAGCATCGTCGGTCGAGGCCGTTCGTATCGTGATCACAGGGACATCCTGAGCCGCCGCTCCGGCCGCTGTCCCGTGATTTCGTCCGGGCGGACCCCACAGTCGGCTTGCCTCGTCGCGCTGGGCGCAGATGTGACCCCAGGGCTGACGTTCAGTCGCTGCCGTCGAGGGTGATGACGCTGCCGTGTTGGTGTGGCCGTCACCCGCGCCGTCGATCAGCCGCCCGGCGCGCGGCGGCTGCGAAGCGGAGGTGCCTGCGTGCGAAACGGTGCGCGCTGGCCTTGCGCCACCGGATCGCGCCAGGGGATGCTGACGCGGCAGCACCACAGCACCGTTCGCAAGGGATCGACCACAGGGGGAGCTGGCCCATGCGCACACGGAAGAGCGGGAAGAGAGTCCTGACCGCGGTGGTCGGCGCGATGGTCGCCGCCACTGTGCTGGTCGCCGCCGGGTCGTCGGCGGCCACGGCCGACACGACGCCGCACGGCATCGTCCACTTCGCGGGGTTCACCGACAACGACGGGGCGGGCGAGTCCGTCATCCTCACCGGGGCGCTGGGCGATTTCGGCACGGCCGTCAGCATCAATCCGGACGGAAGTGTCAGCGCCGACCACGCGGGCCAGCAGAGTCTGGTGCTGTCCCAGGGCGGCTTCCGCATCGACTTCACCGCCCTCGACCACAAGCTGATCGCCGCGCTGCGGACCCATCCGGTCAACCCGCACTCCTGCGCGGGCCACGTCACCGTGAGCGGGACCGCCCCCGTCGTGCCGGGCTCCGGCGCCGGCGCCTATCAGGGGCTCTCCGGTTCATTCCAACTCACCATCACACTGGACGAGTTGGTGCCACAGACGCAGTGCGACTGGACCGGGACGATGCTGAAGCAGTCGATCATGGTCATCGGATCGGGCGATCTGTCGATCTCCGGCCACTGATCCAGGGACCGGACCCGCTCGTCGGAGCCACGGTCGTGCCCTGTCCTCCGCCGCCCGGCCCGTGCGTGGCAGAGTGGGCGCAGTCGCGCACGGAGGGGAAGAGCATGGACCAGGCTTACGACGACGCCGACGGACAGCAGCAGTGGCGTGTGCAGTTCGACGCGGACGTGGTCTTCGCCAACGGCGGCGGCCTGCAGACACAGGGGTTCCGGCTGGACGTGCCCGGCCCGGAGCTGAGCGACGACGAGCTCGGTGAGCTCCTCGTGCGCCACCTCGGCCTGCTGATGGTCCAGACCGTGCGGATCACTGACAGGCGTGCCCTGCGCGAGGCGCACAAGGGCGGTCGCGGAACCGAGCGCGCAGGCGCGCGGACGCAGGACCGCCGGATCGTCGAGCTCAGCCACCCGATCCGCCACGGCATGGTCACCTGCCCCGGCCTGCCCGGACCCGACATCAGCGACCACCTCTCACGCGAGGCCTCGCGCGACCACTACGCGCCGGGCACCGAGTTCCAGATCGGCCGCATCTCGATGGTCGCCAACACCGGTACCTACCTCGACAGCCCCTTCCACCGCTTCGCCGATCGACCGGACCTCGCTGGGCTGCCGCTGGACGGACTGGTCGACCTGGACGGGCTCGTCGTCCGGGTCATCGGCGCCCAGGACCGCGCCGTCGACCGCACGACCCTGGTGCCCCACCCGGTCGCAGGCCGGGCGGTGCTGATCCACACCGGCTGGGACCGGCATTGGGGCAGCGAGCGCTACGGGGCGGGCGGCCACCCCTTCCTCACCGCCGAGGGGGCGACGTGGCTGGCCGAGCAGCGGCCGGCGCTGGTGGGCATCGACTCGCAGAACATCGACGACACCGAGGATCCGACCCGACCCGCGCACACCGCCCTACTGGCGGCGGGCATCCCCGTCGTGGAGCACCTGCGCGGCCTGGACAACCTGCCCGTGGACGGGTTCCGGTTCCACGCCGCGCCACCGGCCGTCGAGGGCCTGGGCACCTTTCCGGTGCGCGCCTACGCGGTCCTCCCCCCACAGGAGCGATAGTTCCGGCCCCCGCGCCCGGCCCGGAGCGTGGCCGGGCGCCCGCCACCGCGATCCTGACGCCCGGGCGCGCCTGACGGCGGCGGTGAACCCTCGCGGCGGCGGCACTGGTCAGAAGGCGGGGTCGGTCTTCTGGTTGTAGATCTCCTTGCCTGACGCGTCGTAGGCGTGGACGTAGGCGGTCGGGGTCGGGGAGCCCGCGGCCAGGTGGGTCGTGCCGCTGGACAGGGCGATGGTGTAGGCGAACGCGCCGCCCGCCATGGCGGCCGGGTACTGCGTCGGGTCGGTGCCGAAGCTGATGGTGACCTTGGCGAC
>NZ_FOAZ01000015.1 GCF_900109465.1 Streptacidiphilus jiangxiensis | reverse complement strand
CCCAGGGGTAATATCCGGTATTAGACCTCGTTTCCAAGGCTTGTCCCAGAGTGCAGGGCAGATTGCCCACGTGTTACTCACCCGTTCGCCACTGATCCACCCCGAAGGGCTTCACCGTTCGACTTGCATGTGTTAAGCACGCCGCCAGCGTTCGTCCTGAGCCAGGATCAAACTCTCCGTGAATGCTTTACATTCGCGCAGAGCGGTGCAACACCTGCTGGAATGAGCAGGCTTGCACACAGCGTCCTCGCTGAAAATTTGTTCTCAAAAGTAACTGGCGTTGACTTTTGGCACGCTGTTGAGTTCTCAAGGAACGAGGCGTTTTCCGCGCCGTTCTGTGTTTCGTCCCGGTCGGCGCCGGGCACAACGAGAAAGTTACACACCTCCGCGTCGGGGAGCAAATCGGCGCTGGTCACCCGGATGACGTAGAGTCTCCGAGGCGCTTAGTGGTCTAGACCTCTCGCCGATCATGCCCGGTACCGGGCGCGCGGGCCCCTCTGTGGGCCTGCGAAGTGGGGACTTTCGGTCCCATCTGTCCGTAGTTGACATGATTTAGGCTGATCTCCGACGCAGGCCCTTCGGCCTGCGCGCGGGTTTCCGCCACTCGACGAGGAGGCTCAACCATGACGACCGTCACGTCCCCCCTGGCCGGCGAGGCGATCGGGCTCGCGAACGTTCCCGACCCCGTGTTCTCAGGCGCCATGGTCGGTCCGGGCACCGCGATCAAGCCGAACCCGGGTCCCGGTGAGGCGGTCTCCCCCGTCGACGGCACGATCGTCTCCATGCACCCGCACGCCTTCGTCGTCCTCGACGACCAGGGCCACGGTGTGCTGACGCACCTCGGTATCGACACCGTTCAGCTCAACGGCGAGGGTTTCGAGCTGCTGGTCGAGAAGGGCGACACCGTCAAGCGCGGCCAGCCGGTCATCAAGTGGAACCCGACCGCGGTGGAGGCCGCCGGCAAGTCGTCGATCTGCCCGATCGTGGCGCTGGAGGCGGCACCGGAGCAGCTCTCCGAGGTGGCGGACGCGGGACAGCTCGCGGCGGGCGACACCCTTTTCCAGTGGCAGTAGCGACGGACACCCGCGCAAACAGCTGAACCCTTCGACGGAGACTCAAAGCGGAGACCGGTGAGATGACAGAGACCCTGCAGGGCGTAGGCGTGAGCCACGGCGTGGCGATCGGCCAGGTGCGGCACATGGGCACGGCGGTGCTGGAGCCCGAAGCCAGGCAGATCCCGACCGAGGACGCGGCGCGCGAGCAGGCGCGGGCCCGGCAGGCGGTCGACGCGGTGGCCGCCGACCTGCAGGCGCGGGGCAACCTCGCCGGCGGCGAGGCGCAGGCGGTGCTGGAGGCCCAGGCGCTGATGGCGCAGGACCCGGAGCTGATGGCGGACGTCGAGCGGCGGATCACCGTCGGCAGTTCGGCGGAGCGTGCGGTCTACGACGCGTTCGCGGCCTACCGGGCGCTTCTCGCGGCCGCCGGGGACTACCTCGCCGGGCGCGTCGCCGATCTGGACGATGTGCGCAACCGCATCGTGGCGCGGCTGATGGGCGTGCCGATGCCGGGCGTGCCGGACAGCGACGAGCCGTACGTGCTGTTCGCCCGGGATCTGGCGCCGGCCGACACGGCGCTGCTGGATCCGACGCTGGTGCTGGGCTTCGTGACCGAGGAGGGCGGGCCGACCAGCCACAGCGCGATCCTCGCGCGTGCGCTCGGTGTGCCGGCGGTCGTGGCGCTGCCGGGTGCGACGGACACGGCCGAGGGTGTGCTGGTCGCTGTCGACGGCAGCACGGGCGCAGTGATCGTGGACCCGACGCAGTCCGTGCAGGACGCGTTGCGCCGAGAAGCGGAGGAGCGGAAGGCGGCGTTGGCGGCGTCGACGGGTCCGGGGCAGACGTCGGACGGGCACAAGGTGCCGCTGCTGGCGAACGTCGGCGGTCCGGCGGACGTGCCGGCGGCCGTGGAGGCGGGGGCCGAGGGTGTCGGTCTCTTCCGTACGGAGTTCCTCTTCCTGGACGACTCGAAGAAGGCGCCGTCCGAGCAGGCGCAGGTCGAGTCGTACCGCAAGGTGCTGGAGGCGTTCCCGCAGGGCCGGGTGGTCGTGCGGGTGCTGGACGCGGGCGCGGACAAGCCGCTGGAGTTTCTGACTCCGGCGGACGAGCCGAACCCCGCTCTCGGTGTGCGCGGTCTGCGGACGCTGCTGGAGCACCCGGAGGTGCTGGAGACGCAGCTGCGGGCGCTGGCCCGGGCGGCGGAGGGGCTGCCGGTCTACCTGGAGGTCATGGCGCCGATGGTGGCCGACCGCCAGGACGCGAAGGCGTTCGCGGACGCCTGCCGCAAGGCCGGTCTGCGGGCGAAGTTCGGGGCGATGGTGGAGATCCCCTCCGCCGCGCTGCGGGCACGTTCGATCCTGCAGGAGGTGGAGTTCCTCTCCCTGGGCACGAACGACCTGGCGCAGTACACGTTCGCGGCGGACCGGCAGGTCGGTGCGGTCGCGCGGCTGCAGGACCCGTGGCAGCCGGCGCTGCTGGACCTGATCGCGTTCTCGGCGGAGGCCGCGAAGGCGGAGGGCAAGAGCTGCGGCGTCTGCGGCGAGGCGGCGGCGGATCCGGTGCTGGCCTGTGTGCTGACCGGTCTGGGCGTGACGAGTCTGTCGATGGGCGCGGCGTCGATCCCGTACGTGCGGGCGAAGCTGGCCAAGGTGACCCTGGCGCAGTGCGAGCGTGCGGCGGCGGCCGCACGGGCGACGGACAGTGCGGCCGACGCGCGCGCGGCGGCGAGCCAGGTGCTGTCCGGGGAGTGACGCCCGGACTCGGCTAAACGGTTGACTGAGCGGTTGTGGGGCCCTCGTCCTTCGGGACGGGGGCCTTCTGCGTGCGCGCCTCGGTGCTGACCACGAGGCAGACGCCGGCCACGACGATCGCGCCGCCGAGGGCGATCGGCCAGGTCACGGGCTCGTCGAGAATCAGCCAGCCCAGGGCCACGGCGACCACGGGGTTGACGTAGGCGTAGGTGGCGACGAGCGACAGCGAGGCGTTCTGGAGCAGCCAGGCGAAGGCGCTGAAGGCGATGAGCGAGCCGAAGACGGCGAGGTAGGCGAGGGCGAGCCAGGAGCTGGTGCTGAACGAGCCGAGGTGGACGTGCTCGTGGCGGACCAGGCTGAGCAGCAGGTCGCCGAGGCCGCCGGCGAGCATCTCGTAGGCGCTGGCGGTGAAGGGGCTGGCCGGCATGGGCAGGCGGGAGGAGAGGAAAGAGCCGATCGACCAGAGCAGCGCGGCGGCCAGGACCAGCAGGATGCCGGTGAGCCGCACGCCGCCGGAGCTGCCGGGGAGGGTGAGCACGGCGAGCCCGCAGAAGCCGAGCAGCACGCCGCCGAAGGTCGCGGCGCGCGGGCGGTCGCCGAAGCTGGTGCGCAGGAGGATGACCCAGAGCGGCACGCTCGCGACCAGCAGTGCGGCGAGTCCGGAGGGGATGCGGGTCTCGGCCAGGACGACGAGCCCGTTGCCGCCGACCAGCAGGAGCAGCCCGACGAGGACGGCCGAGGCCAGTCGGCGCCGGTCGATCTTCAGCGCCGCCGGTCCGGAACGCCAGGCGATGATCCCGGCGAGCAGCAGGCCCGCGGTGAGGAAGCGCAGCGCCGCGGAGAAGAACGGCGGCATGGTCTCGACGACGATGCGGATGGCGAGGTAGGTCGAGCCCCACACGACGTAGACGATCCCGAGGGCCGTCCAGAGCGTGGCCTGCGGTCGGCGGGTGTCCTCGTTCGACGAGTGGGCGGGGGCGGCGGGGGCTCCGGTGCGGGTCGAGGCGGTGGCCGCGTCACGCGTCATGGGCGTACCTCTCTGACGGGTCTGTACAGCGATCCTGGCGCAAAGGAGCGTTCCTCCGCTACGGGGATGACGCCACGTGTCCGCCATGCGAGACCAATCTTCTCGTTTTGTGAGACTTGATCTAGCGTTCCGACTGGGAGGTAGACATGACCGAGCATCAGAACCACTACACGCACGGCTATCACGCCTCGGTGCTGCGCTCGCACCGGTGGCGGACGGTCGAGAACTCCGCGGCGTACCTGCTGCCGGAGCTGAAGCCGGGCCAGACCCTGCTGGACGTGGGTTGCGGCCCCGGCACGATCACGGCCGGGCTGGCCGAGCGGGTGGGCGCGGGACTGGTCACCGCTGTGGACAGTTCGGCGGAGGTGCTCGCACAGGCGGCGCAGGCCGTCCCGGAGGCTGCCGGGGTCCGCTTCGAGACGGCGGACGTCCACGCCCTGCCGTTCCCCGACGCCTCCTTCGACGTCGTCCACGCCCACCAGGTGCTGCAGCATGTCGCCGACCCGGTGCTCGCGCTGCGCGAGATGCGCCGCGTCTGCCGCGCCGGCGGCGTGATCGCCGTCAGGGATTCGGACTACGCGGGCTTCACCTGGTTCCCGCAGCTGCCCGAGCTGGACGAGTGGAACGCCCTGTACCACCGCGTGGCCCGTGCGAACCGGGGCGAGCCGGACGCGGGCCGCATGCTGCGCGCGTGGGCGCTGGCGGCGGGCTTCGAGGCCGAGCGCGTCGAGGCGTCGTCGTCCACCTGGTGCTTCGCCGCGGACGAGGACCGCGCGTGGTGGGGCGGGATGTGGGCGGAGCGGATCGTCTCCTCCGGGATCGCCGAGCAGGCGGTGGAGGAGGGCTTCGCCACCCGGGAGGATCTGGAGAAACTCTCAAAGGGCTGGCAGACGTGGGCAGCGGACGAGCGCGGCTGGTTCAGCGTCCTCCACGGCGAGCTCTTGTACCGGGCGTAGTTGCACATTCCAGGGGCGCGAGGAACTGCGCGACAAGCCACCGACGAGCAGATGGTCCCCCAGTAGCAGGGCCATCCGCACATCGTTGGTTTCTCGCGCAGTTCCTCGCGCCCCTACGGCTATCGCCGGTACTGCTCGAAGATGCGCAGCGAGTCCGGGTTGTCGATGGAGCCCGGGTTGACCGCCTTCTCCAGCGGCGTGCCGCCGAGAATCCGCTTCACCGGGACCTCGATGCGCTTGCCCGTCAGGGTGTGCGGCAGGGACGGGACCGCGATGATCTCGTCCGGGACGTGGCGCGGGGAGAGCTGCGTCCGCAGGGCCTCGCGGACCTCGGCGCGCAGGGCGTCGTCCAGTTCCGCGCCCTCCGCGAGGACGACGAACAGCGGCATCCAGTAGCCGCCGTTCGGCTCCTCCAGGCCGATGACCAGGGACTCCTTGATCTGCGGGAGGCGCTCGACGACCTCGTAGATGTCCGAGGAGCCCATCCGCACGCCCTGCCGGTTGAGCGTCGAGTCGGAGCGGCCGTGGATGACGACCGTGCCGCGCTCGGTCACGGTGATCCAGTCGCCGTGGCGCCAGGTCCCCGGGAACATCTCGAAGTAGCTCTCGCGGTAGCGCACGCCCTCCGGGTCGTTCCAGAAACCGATCGGCATCGAGGGGATCGGCTTGGTGACGACCAACTCGCCGACCTCCTCGACGACCGGCTTGCCGCTCGCGTCCCAGGCCTCGACCGCCGCGCCCAGGCTGGGAGCCTGGATCTCGCCGAGGTAGACGGGCAGCGTTGGCACGCCGCCGACGAAGCAGCTGCAGACGTCGGTGCCGCCGCTCACGGAGGCGAGCCAGACGTCCGTGCTGATCTCGTCGTAGATCCAGCGGAAGCCGTCCGGGGGCAGCGGCGAGCCGGTGGTGCCGATGGCACGGAGCTTGGACAGGTCCAGGTCGCGGCCGGGGTGCACCTCGGCCTTCTTGCAGGCCATGACGTACGCCGCGGAGGTGCCGTAGACGGTCACGCCGGTCGCGGCGGCGATGCGCCACTGCGCGTCCGGCGTCGGGTAGCCGGGGCTGCCGTCGTAGGTGACGATGCTCGCGCCCACCAGCAGACCGGCGAGCAGGAAGTTCCACATCATCCAGCCGGTGGAGGTGTACCAGAAGAAGCGGTCCTCCGGCCCGAGGTCCAGGTGCAGCCCGGCCTGCTTGAGGTGCTCGACGGTGATGCCGCCGTGGCTCTGCACGATCGCCTTGGGCAGGCCCGTCGTGCCGGACGAGTACAGCACCCACAGCGGGTGGTCGAAGGGCAGCTGCTCGAAGACCGGCACGGCCGGGGCGGAGGTCAGCGCCTCCCACTCCAGCGCGCCCTCGGGCGCCGCACCGCCGAGCAGCGGGATGTGGACGACGTGGCGCAGCGAGGGCAGCTCGCCGCGCAGCTCGGCGACGACGCCGGTGCGGTCGTGCTCCTTACCGCCGTAGCGGTAGCCGTCGACGGCGAACAGCAGCACCGGCTCCATCTGCTGGAACCGGTCCAGCACGCTGCGCGCGCCGAAGTCGGGCGCGCAGGAGGTCCACACCGCGCCGACGGCGGCGGTGGCGAGCAGGGCGACGGCGGCCTGCGGCACGTTCGGCACGTAGGCGCTCACGCGGTCACCGGGGCCGACGCCCAGGCGGCGCAGCTCGGCGGCCAGCGAGCCGACCTGGCGCCGCAGCTCGGACCAGGTGGTGACGCGCGGCTGCTCGCTGCCCTCCTCGACGTGCAGGATCGCCGGGCTGTCGGCGTTGTGCGGGTCCTCGCCGTGGCGCAGGACGTGCTGCGCGTAGTTGAGCCGCGCGCCGGGGAACCACTCGGCTCCGGGCATGGTGGCGTCACCGAGGACGGCGGTGGGCGGGGTGGTGAAGCGCACGTCGAACCACTGGGTCAGCGCGCTCCAGAAGTCCTCGAGATGCTCGACGGACCAGCGGTGGAAGTGCGCGTAGTCGGCCTCGGCCTTCGCGCCGGCCGGCTTGGGGGCACCGTAGTACTCGGCCGCGAAGCGGTGGAAGGCGGCGAGCCTCGATGCCGTGGCACGGGCCGGGTCGGGCTGCCACAGGGGGGTGATCTCGTCGCTGCTCATACGCTGTGCGTGCCTCCGCGGTCCGGCGCCCTGCACGTCCTCGGGCAGTTGGGAACGCCTGTGCAGAATCTGCCACGAAGGCGGGGCGGCACGCCAGGCAGGTTGACCCACGGATCCTCGTAAGCTGTGCGGCGCCGCCCGGTGGAGGCGGTTCACGAGGGGGCGTCGATGCTCTTCAAGCACAAGCACCTGCTGGACGAACTGCGCAAGCGCGGCCGGACCGCACCCGCCGAGATCATCTCGGTCAGGACCGTGGGCGGCGGCAACAACCTGCGGGCGATGTGGGCCTCGGACGAGGACCTGACCGCCCAGTGGATGAACTGCTGGATGCACCTGCGGGTGGTCCCGAAGAACCGCGCGGAGCCGCCGTTCGAGGCGACGGTGCTGACCCGGATGCACACCCTTCCGCTCGAGGGAGGCGTCGTGCCGGTCTGGTACGACCCGGAGGACCACGCCCGGGTGGTCATGGACTACGAGGCCGACGTCCAGGGCAAGATGCACAACCTGGCCCACGGCGACCTGCTCATGCACCGCTACGACCAGCGCCTCGGGCTGGCCTGGACGCCCGTCCGGGACGAGCTGCTGCCGGTCATGGTGATGGCGGAACGCGGACGCGGCCGGGTGAAGGCGACCGGCCGCCTCGGGGCGCTGTTCGGTCCGACCGCCGACGCCGCCGTGGCGGCGGTCCGCGGCGCGGCGCCGCGGCTGCTGCCGCAGCTCGGCGCGGACTGGTTCGCCCACCACGACCTCAGCGTCGAGGAGCCGTACGGCGACATCCCCCGCGGCACGACGGCCGACGACGCGGCGGGGGCCGGTCTGGCGATCGCGGTGGCCCTGGTCTCGCTCCTGGGCGGCCATCTGGTCCGCGCGGAGGTGGCGGTCACCGGCCGGCTCGCCGCCGACGGACGGCTCGAACCGGTGACGGACCTGCGGGGCCGGGCCCATGCCGCGCACAAGATCTACGCGACGCAGCTGGTGGTGCCGGCCGGCAACCAGGCGGACGGGCACGGCTCAGCAGAGACAGGCCTGGAGCTCTCCTTCGCCACCGATCTCGACGAAGCCGTCCACGCCTGCCTGGCCCGCCACGCCCTGCGCACCTTCGTCCCCCCGGCCTGAGACCCCGCCAGGCGCCGGGCGGCAGGCGCCGGGCGCCGGGCGGCGGGCGGCGGGCGGCGGGCGGCGGGCGGCGGGCGGCGGGCGCGCCTGAGGATGGCCACAACTGAGCCGGTCGGCTTCATCCCCCGGCCTGAGACCCCGGCAGGCGCCGGGCGGCGGGCACGCCTGAGGGATGGCCGCAGCCGAGCCGGCCGGTGGGGCCGGGCCGGCGTTCCGGCCGGGAGTAGGGGCCCTCGGCCCCGCCCGGCCGCCTGGCCGGGCGGGGCCGGCTCGGGCTGGTGTGGGGGGCTCAACCGGCCGGGGTGAGCGTCCGGTGCGGTGTGTCGCGGGTGCGCGCGAACGTGGCGTCGCTCGTGCGGGGGCCGTGGGAGGTCAGCAGGACCGGCAGGCCGAGGGCGTCGCTGATGCCCTCGGCCCAGCGGGACGGGCGTTCCAAGCGGGCTGGGCGGGTGCGCAGGAGTCGCTCGGTCAGGGCCCGGCGGCGGGCGAGGTCGCCCGGCGGCGCGGGGGTCAGGTCCCGGATCTCGCCGCCCTCGACGCGGTAGGCGTCACAGAGGCGCAGACCTCGCGCCCGGGCGGCCGCGTCCAGGTGGGTGACCACGAGGACATCCGCTCCCCCGGCCACGGTGAGGGCGTAGCGATGGGCCACCGCGTCGAAGTGGCCGCGGCGGAACGCGCCCTGCCAGGGACCGGTCGCGTTGTGCGGTTCGGGGAGGTGCGGGTCGAGGGCGGGGTCCTCGGTGACCAGCGGGCCGGGACCGTGCCGGGTGGTGGAGGTCCGGACGACGCCGAGTCGCAGCACGTCCCCTGCCCCGGCCGCGCCCGCCTCGGCGAGCAGCGTCGTCGCGTTGGCGAAGGTGGTGGTGGACCAGGTGGTGTAGGGGTGGAAGCCGTACCACTCGTCCAGCAGGACGCCCTGGGCGCCCTCGAGGACGACCCGCTCGCGCGCGAGCACCTGCGGCAGGTGCCGCTCGTCCGTCATCCGGACCGTGCCCGCGAACGCCCGGTAGGCGCGCACGCAGTCCTCGATCGGCGGGCCCAACCGCTCGACAGGGAGCTGCAGTTCGTCGGCGAGGCGTTCCCGCAGCACGGCCAGCCTGGCGGTCAGGCGCAGCGGCGCGGCGCAGTCGCCGACGGCCGGCGCGGACTCGGGGTTGGCCAGGGCGTAGGCGGCGGTCTCCCCGACGCCCATGCCGCACGAGCCGTGCCGGGCCGCACCGCGGGCCTGTTCGCGCAGGCGGTTGGCGGCGGCGTGGTAGGGGGTGGCCAGCAGGGCGCGGCGGTCGACGGTCAGCCCCCCGAGAGGGTCGTCGACGCCGATGGCCGTCAGGTGCGCCGCCTCGGCGGACAGCGCGAGCGGGTCGACCAGCACGAACCGGGACAGGTGCGTACGCACGCCGGGCACCAGAGCCCCTGAGCCGAACTGGGCGAAGGTGTGGTGGCGGCCGTCGTCGGCGACGACGTTGTGGGCCGCCTGCGCACCGCCGTTGAAGCGCACCACGGTGGTGGCGCCCATCGCCCGGCACAGGCGGTCCACGGTGGCGCCCTTGCCGGCGTCGCCGAACCCGAGGTCGACGACGACGGCGTGGCGCTGACGGATCTTCACAGCCGGGTGTTCCCTCGGGAGTTCCCTCGGACGTCCGGCCCGTCGTGGGCGGCGCCCTCGTGCTTGAGCAGCGAGACCCCCGAGACGGCGACCTCGCCGCTGCGCCGGGCGACGCCGGAGAGCGCTCGGCGGACGGCCACCCCGGCGCGTGAGCCGATGTCGGCGAGGTCGGCGAGACCCTCGTCCAGGTCGATCGCGCCCTCGCCGAGGCCGATGGTGAGCGCGATGGTCTCGCAGACGGCGTCGAGGTCGTCCAGTTCGACGACGTTGTCGCCGAGCAGGGTCCGCCAGCGGCCCAGCACCTGGTCGTTGCCGACGTAGGAGGAGCCGGCCGGCAGGACGAAGTACACGTCCCAGCGGCGCGTCAGCTCCTGCAGCAGCACCTCGACGGGGATGTCCTCCGGCAGGCGCTCGCCGAAGACCTCGTGGACCTGGGCGGCCGACACGCGGCCGTAGGGCAGTTCGTCGCCGATGACGAAGAGGTAGCCTCGGCGGCCGCGCTTCTCGTGACAGTCGATGGCGGTGTGGCGGGCCATGGCGTACATCGCGAGCTCGTACGACTCGTGCATCTGTCCGCCGCCGCCACCCTCGAGGAAGATCTGCCCGAGGTTGTCGTCCATGCGGTTGTCCGACTCGAACTGGCCGAGCTGGAGCGGCACCCGGTCGCAGGTGGCGTCGCCGATGGCGCCGAAGAGGATCTGCGGGTCACGGACGTAGCCCTTGCGCAGCAGCAGGCCGAAGAGCTCCGGCAGCTTGGTCTGGAGCACCCTCGGCACGGTGCCCATGGAGCCGGTGACGTCGAAGAGCACGGCGACGGCCTGGGAGTCCGGGTGCTCGGCGCTGTCGCGGCTCTCGCGGACGGTCAGGCCGAAGGGGTCGAGCTGCGGGTGCGCGCGCCACAGGTGGCGCGGACCGCGGCGGGCCCGGTCGCTGTAGTCGAAGGCGCCGATCCCGTGGGTGGCACGGTAGTTCGCGGCGGCGGTGTAGACGTCGGTGTCCCAGCGTCCGCTTCCCATGTGGTTCTCCCCGTTCGGTGGTGGTCGCTGTCGAGTCGGTGGTGGTCGGTGGTGGTCGGTGCCGGGTCGGCGTCGTGGCCGGACCGCCGTTCACGCGGCGGGCAGGCGCAGGGGGCGGAAGGTGCGTGGTCCGTAGAGGCGTTCCAGCAGCCGGTCGAGTTCGGCGAGGAGCCGCCACGCGTCGTGCGGCCGGCGCGGCTCGGCCGGCAGCATGCAGCCGGCCAGGAAGCTCCGCATCTGCGGTGGGGCCTGCTCACCCATGAGTTCGGCGATGCAGGAGCTGGCGAGGTGGATGTCGGTGGCCTCGGTGACGGGCCGACGCGCGGCCACCTCGGGCGGGTAGCGGTCGCGGTGGCGCTCGACGAGCGCGGGCGCCGGTGTGGGCGCCCCGGTGGCCGCGTAGCACCAGTCGACCAGCACCAGGCCGTGTTCCACGGGCTGGATCATGACGTGCTCCGGCAGGACCGCGCCGTGGCGGACCCGGGTGCGGTGCGCGTGCCCGAGCGCGACGAGCAGGCGCCGCCAGATCCAGGCCGCGTCGCGCGGGTCCAGCCCGTCGGGGAACGCCTGGCGCAGCTGCGCCAGGGTGAGAAAGCCGTCCAGCCGCAGCAGCGCGTTGACGCGGCGTGGCACGGCGGCCGGATCGGCGGGGTCGGCATGGGTGAAGGTCTCGACGAGCGTGGGCACATAGCTCTGGAACCGGGGCTCGCCATGGCGAGCCAGCCAGGCCAGGGCGTGGGCCTCGCGTTCCATCAGGTCGTTGTCGGCCGGTGTCCGAGGCGTCTTCAGCACGGCGTCCAGGACGGGTCCGAGGCCGCCCCGGGTGCGGTAGCGCGCGGCCCGCAGGACGGCGACGTCGCCGGTGGCCAGCGGCTCGCCCACCTCGTAACTGTGGCGACGGGTCGTCAGGAGGCTTTCAGGCGCGGGCTGTCGACTCACCCGGAGCTGGTTCAGCGCGGCGCAGGCGGCCGCCGCCTCGGCGCGGCGACCGGGTGGCGCGGTGTCCGGGTGCAGCAGACGCGCGAGGCGCCGGTAGCGGCGGGCGGCGGCCTCCGGGTCGGCGACCGGGCCGAACAGGTCGTCCGCGCTCCTCGCCGCGGCAAGGGCGGCCAGCGCCTCGTCGAAGGTGCGCGGCCGCGGTGGTCCGAACCGCGGTCCGAACGGTGGATCAGTCGGTGGCTCGCTCAACGCACTCCCTCCTCACGGTCGGGGCGCAGCAGCGCCGGGTGGAGCAGGCGGGCGTCCCCGGCCCGGTAGATCCGGGCTCGCGGGCCGCCGCGGGAGCCGCCGCGTTCGGCGGTCTCGCCGGTGCTCTCCACGAAGCCGGGCACGGAGAGCACCTTGCGGTGGAAGTTGCCGGGGTGGAGCTTCTCCCCCCAGATCTCCTCGTAGACGGTGCGGAGTTCGGGGATGGTGAACTCCGGTGCGAGGAAGGTCGTGGCCAGCGGCGTGTACTCGAGCTTGGCGCGGGCGCGGTCGAGGGCGTCGGCCAGGATCCGCGCGTGGTCGAACGCGAGCTCGCGGCCGGTGGCGTCCCGGTCGCCGGTCCCACCCCCGTGGGGACCGGCGACCGGAGTCCAGACGGCGCGGGCGGCGTCGCCGCCGGCGCGCGGGTCGGGAAGGTCGGGTGCGAAGGCCAGGTAGGCCACGGAGACGACGTGCATGCGCGGGTCCCGCTCGGGCGCACCGTAGGAACCCAACTGCTCCAGGTGCACACGGCGCAGCGCGCCGGAGCTGAGCCCCGTCTCCTCGGCGAGCTCGCGCGCGGCGGCCTCGTCGAGTCCCTCCTCGCCCGCCTTCACGAAGCCGCCCGGCAGCGCCCAGCACCCCCGGAACGGCGGCGCGGCGCGTTCGACGAGCAGCACGTTGAGCCGGCCCTCGCGCAGGGTCAGCACCACGATGTCGACGGTCAGCGCGATCGCGGGGAACGCGCGCGGGTCGTAGGCAGCCAGGAACGCGGCCTCGTCGGTGCGGTCGGGCTGCGCGTCCATGGCCTGGCTCCGTTGTTCTCGGACTGAGTATTTCTCGAACTGAGAACAACGTAGCGCGCGAGGCTGCCACACGCCACCCCCTTTCACCCGGCGCGCCCCACGGTCAGTCGCGCAGCGCCGCCACCACCACCAGCACTTCCTTCGTCAACTCCGGCCCCACAGGCCCGTGCTGGTTCATCAGCCGGTACCACATCGCACCGAAGACCAGGTCCACCACCGTCGGGACGGGCACCTTCCAGCCCCCCGCGCCCTGGCGCCCCAGCACCTCCGCCAGGAGTGCGCGCCGCCCCGCGATGTACGCGCGCATCGTCGTCGACAGCTCCGTGTCCGCGAAGGCGTCCGACAGCAGGCCGAGCAGGACGTCGGCGACGGGCGCCTTGTCGGCCAGCGCGAAGGTCTGATCGAGGAAGACCCGCAGGTCGGCGACCGGGTCGCCGCTCGCCGGGGGCGCGCCGTGGGCGGCGCCGATCTCGCCCATCGCCTCGATCAGCACCGCGCCGCGGGTCGGCCACCAGCGGTAGACCGTCTGGCGCCCGACGCCGGCCTCCTCCGCGATCGCCTTCATCGTCACGGCCGCGTACCCGTCGCGGACGGCGAGGGCGAGGGCGGCGTCGAGGACCGCGCGGTGGGCGTCCGCACTGCGCGGCCGACCGGGGGACTTGTTCTCCATGGCCTTCTCCATGACCCGACTTTACAAGACACGATGTCTCGATACATAATCGAGGCACGATGTCTCGTAATGAGGCGGGGGCAACGAGAAGTGGGGAAGCACATGTCACACACGTCGGAGCGCGTCGTCGTCCTCGGCGGCACCTCGGGGATCGGGCTGGCGACGGCGGACCTGCTGCTGGACCGGGGGTTCGAGGTCGTCATCGCCGGCCGCAGCGAGGAGCGCCTCGCCCGGGCGCTCAAGGAACTCGACGAGAAGGGCGCCGGCCGGCCGGTCACCGGCAAGGCGGTGGACGCGACGGACCTGACGCAGCTCAACGCGCTCTTCGCCGAGGTCGGGGCGTTCGACCACCTCGTCGTCACCGTCACGCGCAACGGCGGGGTCACCTCACTCGCCGACCTGCAGGCCGGCCTGGTGCGCGAGCACGCCGAGGGCAAGCTGATCCCGCACCTGCTCAGTGTCCAGTCCGCGCTGGGCACCCTGCGGGCGGACGGGTCGGTCACGCTCGTCGGCGCGGTCAGCTCCCAGCTGAGCGGGGCGGGCCTGGTGGTCCTGGCCGCGATGAACTCGGCCGTGGAGACGGCCTCGCGCGTCCTCGCCGCGGAGCTCGCGCCGCGCCGGGTCAACGCGGTCTCCCCCGGCGTCATCGAGACGCCGTGGTGGGACTGGGTCCCGCAGGAGGTCCGCGCGGAGACCGTCGCCGGCGCGGCGAGCGGAACCGCGGTCGGCCGCGCGGGCCGCCCGGAAGAGGTCGCACACGCGATCGCGTTCCTGGTGGAGAACACCTACACCACCGGTGTCGTCCTGCCGGTCGACGGCGGCGCCCGGCTGAACGTGCCGCGCTGACCCCGCAGGCGCGCGGCAAGGACGGAGCCCGGGATGCGGACGCGTCCCGGGCTCCGTCGGCGCGCGGGGTTAGGGTGAGCACGACGTCGACGGGGCGGGTCCGCCGGAGCTTCGGCAGGCCCGCCCCGCGCCGTCCGACCAGCCCTTTCGCTCCGCCCGGAGGTTCCCGTGACGTCCCCTCGGATCCCGCTCGCCGCCGCTCTCGCCGAGGGGCCGGTGGTGCTGGACGGCGGCATGTCCAACGAGCTCGCGGCCGACGGGCACGACCTCTCCGACGCCCTGTGGTCGGCGCGCCTGCTGCGCGACGCGCCCGACGCGGTCGCCGCGGTGCACCGCCGCTACTACGCGGCGGGCGCGCAGGTCGCGATCACCGCGAGCTACCAGGCCAGTTTCGAGGGCTTCGCCCGGGTCGGCGTCGACCGCGCGGAGGCGGAGGAGCTGCTGCGGCGCAGCGTCACCCTCGCGCGTGAGGCATCCGGCAGCGCTCCCGAGCGCTGGGTGGCCGCCTCCGTCGGCCCCTACGGCGCGGTCCTGGCCGACGGCTCCGAGTACGTGGGCCGCTACGGCCTCACCCACGCCCAGCTGCGTGCGTTCCACGCGCCGCGCGCGGAGGTCCTCGCCTCGGCCGCGCCGGACGTGCTCGCCGTCGAGACCATCCCCGACGTCGACGAGGCGGCGGCCGTCCTGGACGCGGTGGCCGGCCTCGACGTGCCCGTCTGGCTCTCCTACAGCGCGGCCGAGGGCCGCACGCGAGCCGGCCAGCCGCTCGCGGAGGCGTTCGCGCTCGCCCGCGACAACGCCCAGGTCATCGCGGTCGGCGTCAACTGCCTCGCCCCGGAGGAGGCGGCCGACGCCGTCGCCCTGGCGGCGGAGACCACCGGCAAGCCGGTCGTCGTCTACCCCAACAGCGGCGAGGGCTGGGACGCCACGGCCCGCGCCTGGACCGGACCGGCCACCTTCTCCCCCGACCGGGTCTCCACCTGGCTCGCCTCCGGCGCCCTCCTCCTCGGCGGCTGCTGCCGCGTCGGCGCCGATCAGATCGCCGCGCTGGCCAAGGAGTTGCACTGAGCCCGGGACCCGGTGGTCACCTCGCGCCGTCGCCGAGGACGGACGCGAGCCCCGAGAAGTCGTAGGCGGTGACGGCCTGCGGGTCGAGCGCGAGGGCGAGGCGGCGGCGGTTCGCCTCGTCCAGGTCAGGGAGGTCCCGCAGGCCGAACCAGCGCACCTCGGTCGACTCGTCGTCGTTGACCCGCGCCTCGCCGCCCACCGCACGGCAGCGGAAGGTCAGTTCCAGGTACTGCGTCCGGTCGCCGTTGGGGTAGACGACAGGACCGGACACCGTGACGGAGGTGAGGGCCTCCGGCTCCGCGACCACGCCCGTCTCCTCGAAGCACTCCCGCACCACCGCGTCGGCCGGCTGCTCGCCCGGGTCGATGATGCCGCCGACCAGAGCCCACTGGCCGTTGTCCGCGCGACGCCCCAGCAGCACCCGGCTGCCGTCGGCATCCAGCACCACCGCGATCGCACAGCTGAGCCAGAGCGGACGGGTGCCGACGAGTGCACGCAATTCGGAGACGAACTCAGGGGTAGCCATGCCGGGGATCCTAGACGGGCGACCGCGCAGGCCCGCATGGGCGCGAGGAACGGGCGACAGTTCTGGCAGACTCTGTGTCAAGCAAAGCAGCGTCGGCATTGTCGAACGATGTTCCCAACAGTAAGTGCGCGGAGGTACCTCGATGGCCGGGTCGATCCAGTCGCTGGAGCGCGCGGCAGCGATCCTGCGGCTGCTCGCCGGCGGTGAGCGGCGGCTCGGTCTCTCGGACGTGGCGAACGCGCTCGGCCTGGCCAAGGGGACCGCGCACGGGATCCTGCGCACCCTGCAACAGGAGGGCTTCGTCGAGCAGGACCCGGACTCCGGCAAGTACCAGCTCGGCGCCGAGCTGCTGCGTCTGGGACAGAGCTACCTCGACGTGCACGAGCTGCGCGCCCGCGCGCTGGTGTGGGCGGACGACCTGGCCCGGGCCAGCGGGGAGACCGTCTATCTGGGCGTGCTGCACCAGCGGGGGGTGCTGATCGTGCACCACGTGTTCCGACCGGACGACACCCGGCAGGTGCTGGAGGTCGGCAGCATGCAGCCACTGCACAGCACCGCGCTCGGCAAGGTGCTGACCGCGTTCGACCCGGTGGCCCGCGCCGAGCTGGTCGAGAGCGAGCGGGAGGCGTTCACCGCCCACACGGTCACCGACCTGGACGTGATCGACGCCGAGGCCGCGGCGATCCGCGAGCGCGGCTGGGCCGCGGCGGTCGAGGAGACCTGGGCCGGGGTGGCCTCCATCGGCGCGCTGATCCAGGACCGGCGGCGCAACCCCGTGGGCGCGGTCGCGTTGAACGGGCCGGTCGAGCGGGTCTGCACGACGGGCCCGGACGGCAGGATCGGCCCGGTCCGGCCCGACCTGGTCGTCTCCGTCCGCGAGGCGGCCCGCGCCATCTCCCGGGACCTGGGCGCGCCCCGCTTCTAGCCCTTCCGCTCCCCCGCTCCCCCCAACTCCCCAGCCCGCAGCCGGAACGACCGGCGTGGGCCGTTCGGCGTGTTCGCGTGCGCCGGTTCACACCTTTTGCCTGGCTCGGTGCAGGCGTGATCGCAGCCTTGACGCACGCCTTACACCCACGTAGTTTTCGCACAGCGGTCGACATTGTCGAACGCGAGCCGCAATACGCACCCTGGGAGCCGCTGTGTCCGACAGCCACATCTTCTTCGGCGAACTGATCGGTACCGCCGTCCTCATCCTGCTCGGCGGTGGGGTCTGCGCCGCTGTCACCCTGAAGCGGTCCAAGGCGGAGGGCGCGGGCTGGCTGGCCATCACCTTCGGCTGGGGCTTCGCCGTGCTGGTGGCCGCCTACACGTCCAGCACGCTGTCCGGCGCCCACCTCAACCCGGCCGTCACCATCGCCATCGCGGTCAAGACCGGCGACTGGAGCCACGTCCCGCTCTACCTGGCCGGCCAGTTCGTCGGCGCGGCGATCGGCGCGTTCCTGGTCTGGCTCACCTACCTCGGCCAGTTCAACGAGAACGACGAGCCCACCCTCGGCATCTTCGCGACCGGCCCCGAGATCCGGAACCCGATCCAGAACATCGTCACCGAGGCCATCGGCACCGCCGTGCTCTGCCTGCTGATCCTCACCCAGGGCCTCAACAAGGAGCTCGGCCTGTCCGGCCTGGGCATCCTGATCACCTCGCTGACGGTCGTCGGCATCGGCCTGTCGCTCGGCGGCCCGACCGGCTACGCCATCAACCCGTTCCGCGACCTGGCGCCGCGCCTGGTCCACTCGCTGCTGCCGATCCCGAAGAAGGGCGGCTCCGACTGGAGCTACGCCTGGATCCCGGTCGTCGGCCCGGTCATCGGCGCCCTGATCGCCGGCGGCCTCTACAACGCGGCCTTCGCGTAACACACCGCACAAGGCATCGCGTAAGCCAGGCTTCTGCGCAGTACGCCAGGCTTCTCCCGAGGCACCACCCCCGCACCTGCCCGCCACTCGTCAACGAGGACGCCATGACCACCAGCAACGGCCAGTACATCGCGGCCATCGACCAGGGAACGACCTCCAGCCGCTGCATCGTCTTCGGTGCCGACGGCCGGATCGTCGCGGTCGACCAGCAGGAGCACAGCCAGATCTTCCCCCAGCCCGGCTGGGTGGAGCACGACGCCGAGGAGATCTGGACCCGGGTCCAGTCCGTCGTCTCCGGCGCGCTGGCCAAGGCCGGGCTCACCCGTGACGACATCCGCGCCATCGGCATCACCAACCAGCGCGAGACCACCGTCCTGTGGGACAAGAACACCGGCAAGCCGGTCCACAACGCCCTGGTGTGGCAGGACACCCGCACCGAGGAGCTCTGCAAGGAGCTCGGCCGCAACGTCGGCCAGGACCGCTTCCGCCGCGAGACCGGGCTCCCGCTCGCGAGCTACTTCGCCGGCCCCAAGATCCGCTGGCTGCTGGACAACGTCGAGGGCCTGCGCGAGCGCGCCGAGCGCGGCGAGATCCTCTTCGGCACCATGGACACCTGGGTCATCTGGAACCTGACCGGTGGCGTCGACGGCGGCAAGCACGTCACCGACGTGACCAACGCGTCCCGCACCATGCTGATGAACCTGCACACGCTCCAGTGGGACGAGTCGATCGCGCAGTCCATGGACGTGCCGCTGTCCGTCCTGCCGGAGATCCGCTCCTCCGCCGAGATCTACGGCGAGGCCGTCGGCGAGCTGGCGGGCGTGCCCGTCGCCTCCGCACTGGGCGACCAGCAGGCGGCGCTGTTCGGACAGACCTGCTTCGACATCGGCGAGGCCAAGTCCACCTACGGCACCGGCACCTTCCTGCTGCTCAACACCGGCGAGAAGATCGTCAACTCCTACCACGGCCTGCTGACCACGGTCGGCTACCGGATCGGTGACCAGGCCCCGGTGTACGCGCTGGAGGGCTCCATCGCCGTCACCGGCTCGCTGGTGCAGTGGCTGCGCGACCAGCTCGGCATCATCTCCACCGCCGCCGAGATCGAGACGCTGGCCTCGACGGTGGAGGACAACGGCGGCGCCTACATCGTCCCGGCCTTCTCCGGCCTGTTCGCGCCGTACTGGCGCTCGGACGCCCGTGGCGTGATCACCGGCCTGACCCGCTACGTGACCAAGGGTCACCTGGCCCGCGCCGTGCTGGAGGCCACCGCCTGGCAGACCCGCGAGGTCGTCGACGCGATGGAGAAGGACTCCGGCGTCACGCTCTCCGCGCTCAAGGTCGACGGCGGCATGACCAGCAACAACCTGCTCATGCAGAACATCGCGGACGTGCTCGACGTCCCGGTCGAGCGCCCGTACGTCGCCGAGACCACCGCGCTGGGCGCCGCCTACGCGGCCGGCCTCGCCGTCGGCTTCTGGCCCGACCTCGACACCCTGCGCGCCAACTGGCACCGCGCCGCGGAGTGGACCCCGCGGATGGACGAGGCGACGCGCGAGCGCGAGTACAAGAACTGGCTCAAGGCCGTCGAGCGGACCATGGGCTGGATCGAGGAGGACCAGCCGTCGGGCCACTGACGTCCCGACGCCCACCGCAGGACCACCGGCGCGGCGCGGCCCCTCTCGGGGGGAGGGGCTCCGCCGCGCCACCGGCACGACCTTCAGGAATTCGAGGGAACTTCCCACATGCACACCATGCCGACCCTTGGGGCCAACCGCACGGCCGACCGCGCGCAGACGCGGGAGCTGCTCAGCAGCGCCACCTACGACCTGCTGATCATCGGCGGTGGCATCCTGGGCACGGCCGTCGCCTGGACGGCGGCGCAGTCCGGCCTGCGGGTCGCGATGGTCGACGCCGGCGACTTCGCCGGGGCCACCTCCAGCGCCTCGTCCAAGCTCGTCCACGGCGGTCTGCGCTACCTGCAGACCGGCGCGGTGAAGCTGGTCGCGGAGAACCACAAGGAGCGCCGGGCGCTGTCCACCGACGTCGCGCCGCACCTGGTCAACCCGCTCACCTTCTTCGTGCCGGTCTACAAGGGCGGCCCGCACTCCGCGCCGAAGCTCGGCGCGGGCGTCTTCCTCTACTCCGCGCTGTCCGCGTTCCGCGACGGCATGGGCCACGTGGCCACCGCCGCCCGCGCCGGCCAGGCCGTCCCGGCGCTGAAGACCGAGGGCCTGCGGTCCGTCGCCGTCTACGGCGACCACCAGATGAACGACTCCCGCGTGGCCGTGATGACGGTCCGCGCCGCCGTCGACTCCGGCGCGGTCGTGCTCAACCACGCCGAGGTCAAGGGCCTGCGCTTCACCGGGGGCCGGGTCACCGGCGCCGAGGTGCGCGACCGGCTGACGGGCGAGGAGTTCGGCGTCGACGCGCGGCTGGTGCTGAACGCCACCGGCCCGTGGGTGGACCACCTGCGCGCGATGGAGGACGCGAACGCCGCGCCCAGCATCCGCCTGTCCAAGGGCGCGCACGTGGTGCTCAGGCGCAAGGCGCCCTGGAACGCGGCGCTGACCATCCCGATCGACAAGTACCGCGTCTCCTTCGCCATCCCGTGGGAGGACCACGTCCTGCTCGGCACGACGGACGAGGAGTACACCGGCGACCCGGCCGACGTGCGCGCCACCCAGGCCGACGTCGACCAGATCCTCGGCGAGGCCGCGCACGCGATCCGCGACGAGCACCTGGACCGGGACCTGATCACCTACTCCTTCGCCGGCCTGCGCGTCCTGCCCGGTGGCCCGGGCCAGACGGCCGCCGCCAAGCGGGAGACCGTCGTCACCGAGGGCCGCGGCGGCATGCTGTCGGTGGCGGGCGGCAAGTGGACGACCTACCGTCACATCGGCCGCGTGGTGCTCGACAAGCTCGCGCACGTCCCCGGCACGGGCCTCGCGGAAGACATGTCGACCATCCCGCGCACCGTCCCGCTGCCGGGCGTCGCCAGCCCGAACGCCGTCGCCCACCGCCTGCTGGTCGACCGCGAGCCCGGCGCCCGGATGGACCCGCTGGTCGCCCGTCACCTGGCCACCCACTACGGCACGCTCTCCTTCGACCTGGCCCGCATGATCGACGATGACCCCTCGCTCGGCCGCCGGATCCACCCGGACGGACCGGACGTGTGGGCGCAGGTCGCGTACGCCGTCGACCACGAGTGGGCCGCCACCGCCGACGACGTGCTGCGCCGCCGCACCACGAGCACGGTCCGCGGCCTGGACACCCCCGAGGTCCGCGCCGAGATCGACGCCTTCCTGGCAACCCGCCTCCCGCAGGCCTGACCGTCCTTCCGCTTTTCCCCTGGTTCCGCTTTTCCCCTGGCCCCGCCGTCGTCGACGGCGGGGCCTGCGCGTATGGTGAACCCGAACGCTTTTTGAACGCGTTCAATACCGTGCACAAGGGGGCGGGCGCAATGAAGGTGGTACTTCCCGGCGGGACCGGGCAGGTCGGCGCGATCCTGGACCGGGCCCTGACGGCCGCGGGCCACGAGGTGGTCGTGCTCACCCGCACACCGACCCGGGAGCGGCAGCTCGCCTGGGACGGCCGCACCCTCGGCCCGTGGGCGGAGGCCGTCGACGGGGCGGACCTCGTGGTGAACCTCGCCGGCCGCAGCGTCAGCTGCCGCTACACGGAAGCCAACCTCCAGCAGATGATGGACTCCCGAGTCGAGTCCGCGCGCGTGGTCGGCGAGGCGATCGCGAAGGCCGGGCGCCCGCCGCGCGTCTGGATGCAGATGAGCACGGCCACGGTCTACGCCCACCGGTTCGACGCCCCGAACGACGAGGCGACGGGCCTGATCGGCGGCACCGAGCCGGACGTGCCGGGCTACTGGGAGTACAGCGTCCGCATCGCTCGGAACTGGGAACGCGAACAGGAGCTGGCCGCCACCCCGCAGACCCGCAAGGTCGCCCTGCGCGCCGCGATGGTGATGAGCCCCGACCGCGGCGGCGTCTTCGACGTGCTGTCGTGGCTGGCCCGCCTGGGCCTCGGCGGCCCGGTGGCGGGCGGACGGCAGTACGTCTCGTGGATCCACGACGTGGACTTCGTGCGGGCCGTGCTGTTCCTTGCGGAGCACGACGACATCGACGGTCCGGTCAACCTCGCCGCGCCGCAGCCGCTGCCGCAGCGGGAGTTCATGCGGGCCCTGCGGCGGCGCTGGTCCGTGCCGGTCGGCCTGCCGGCCACCCGCTGGATGGCCGAGCTCGGCGCGTTCGCGCTGCGCACCGACACCGAGCTGCTGCTGAAGAGCCGCCGGGTGGTGCCCGGCCGCCTGCGCGAGGCGGGGTTCCGTTTCGAGCACGCGCAGTGGACGGAGGCTGCGGAGGATCTGGTCCACCGCCGCCGGATCGCAGCGCCTTCCGAAACGATCCAGACGGGTGGACCGGGAGGGCCAACGATCCCCCACGGCGTTGCGCGTACGGGGGAGAAACCATGGGACGAGCAGGTCCGCCAGCCTTGAGGTGGCGGGCGGTCGCCGTCGGCCGGCGCGTGTCCGCGGAGCGCCCACCGGCTGCGCCGGGGCTGCTCCGGTCGCTGGACCCGCAGCGCTGGCTCAGCGCCGACCAGGCGTTCCACCGCCCGCCGCACTCTCGACGCGGCGACGGGCACCGCCCTCATCGCCTTCGGCCTCGACCTGGGCCTCGCAGACCACTGAGAGGCGGACCACCGAGAGAGGGCCCGGCGGTCGGGGTGTCCGCCGGGCCCGGTGCGATCGGCTCTCAGCAGGTGAAGTCGATCTGCTCGAAGGTCGCGTAGTGGTCGTCGGTGTAGTAGTCGATCTGGTCCGGCACGTCCACGACGATGCGGCGCGCGCCGCGGGTCGGGCTGCCCGGGGTGACCACGGTGTACTCGTGGTAGTAGCCGTAGGGCTCGCTCGGCAGGACGCCCTCGTAGTTGGAGAAGACGGAGTCGTCCTGGCTGTACGGGTACGGCCCGCCCTGGGCGATCAGGTTCAGGGTGTCGTCGGCCTGCGACGGCAGCGCGGACTGGCAGACGGTTCCGCTGACGTCGGCGTGCGCGCTGGTGGCGGGCAGCAGAACGGGGGCGGTCGCGGCGAGAAGACCGGCGGCGAGGAGAAGGGCGGCGTGGCGCGGGTTCAACGCGCGTAGAGAGATGTTCATGCCAACGAGTCTCCGGGTGAGCCGCCGGCATTGGAAGGGAACATGACACCTCTTCACAGGAAGTTTGCTGTGCAACATCTGATCGTGCAGAAGATGTCGCGCGGGTGACGCGCGTAGCGCCCCGGCGCCGCCGCCCCGAGCCGCCGACGCGCGCCGCGCGTGCGTCCGGACGACACTGGAGAGGCCCGACCCCACCCACGAGGAGCGGCCCCATGCTCGCGGTCTTCCTGTTCCTGCTGCTGATCGCGGTCGTCTGCGGGTTTCTCGGCGTGATCGTCAAAGGCCTGTTCTGGCTGCTGATCATCGGCTGCGTGGTCTTCGTCCTCGCCGTGCTCTTCGTCGGTCTGCGCCTCGGACGCCGCCTCGGCCGCCGCGACGCGGCCAAGCACTCCAAGCCGGCTGAGCCGCAGTCGCCCACCCAGCCCTGAAATCCCTTTGCCAGGACCGCACTCGCGTCCTGACACTCGGTCCATGCTGGGATTCGTCAGAACGGACAACGAAGCCCTGGTCTCCTGCCTGGGCGATCCGCAGCGCACCGTCGCTGCCCACCACGAGCTGCTGCGACGCGGCGCCGACGCGCTGGACGCGATCCGCACCGGCCTGCGGAGCGGTGACGCCGCCGCGCGCGAGGGCTGCTGCCGCCTGCTCGACCACCTGGTCGACCTCGACTCCATGGGCGAGCTCGCCATGATGGCCGACGACCCCGAAACCCGCGCGTCCGGATCGCCGCCTTCCATGCCCTGGCCTGCGACCGCTGCAAGGGCGACACCTGCGCGCCCGGGGCCGGGCTGGTGCTCGAGCCCGCGCTGCGCCACCTCGCCACCGATCCGGACGAGCACGTCCGGGCACGGGCGGCCGAGCTGGTCGGCCGCTTCGTCCACACCGACGCCCGAGCGGCCGCCGCGCTCGAGCGGTCGCACACTCAGGACCCGAGCCCCACGGTGCGCAAGAAGGCCGGCTGGTACGCGCCGGGCGGCACCATCCACACGCGCACCCGTCCACGCACTCGCCCGCGCAGCCGGAAACATGACGCCGCCCCTACGCTGATGCCGTGACGGATGACGCGTTGATCCCGGCCTCCGCCGTCGAGGAGGCGGTGGTGCGCTGCACGGGCTGCGGCCGCCCCCTGCGCGACCCGGCCTCCCGCGCCCGGGGCCACGGGCCCGTCTGCACCGAACTCCGCCTCCCCGAACCGCCGCGAGGACGCCAGCAGGAGGCAATCCCGGGCCTTTGAAAGGGACGGAGAAAAACTCGGCGGCGCGAGCGGCTCTTCCTCCGATACGGTTTCACTCGTTCGCCTGGCGCGAACTCCAGAAAGCACCTCCCGGTGCGAAGGTCCCGGCTACTTCCTTTCCAGAAATCCGCCGGAGACCATCACTGACCTCGGGAGGAACATGCACGGGTGCCCGGTGCGCAGGCAACGGATCCTTCTTCGGAACTGGCGGTTGCGGGTTCGAATCCCGCTCTCGGCCTTCACCGGCCGCGGTAGCTCAATCGGACAGAGCACCAGTCTGTGACCGTCGCCGAATCCTGATCTCGGGCACCCGTGCATTTCCTTCCCCTGAGACCCTCAGGGGTTTTCCATGTCCCGTTTCAACATCCGGACCGCTCGCCGCGCCGCCACCTTCGAGGGCGGCGCCGGATTCCTGCGGACCGAGAAGAGCGAGCTCTTCCTGCTCGCGGTCGCCAACATGGTCGGCCAGCAGACCTTCTACGAGAGCGGCGGCGACCGCGACGACCGGTACACGCAGCTGGTCCGGCAGTTGGCCGTGAGTGATCCCGACTGGACCGCCGGGCTGCTCGGCTGGCTGCGCGGCGAGGGCAACCTGCGCACTGCGGCCCTCGTCGGTGCGGCGGAGTTCGCCAAGGCACGCCTGCAGGCGGGGCTGGACGGACGGTCGCGTCAGGTCGTCGCCTCCGTGCTGCAGCGGCCGGACGAGCCGGGCGAGTTGCTCGCCTACTGGACCGCACGTCACGGCCGGAACGTGCCCAAGCCCGTCAAGCGCGGCATCGCCGACGCCGTGCAGCGGCTGTACACCGGCAAGGCGCTGCTCAAGTACGACACCGCGTCGAAGGGTTACCGGTTCGCCGACGTGCTCAACCTCGTCCACGCCGCCCCAGCGGCCGACAAGCCGTGGCAGGGTGAGCTGTTCCGCTACGCGCTCGACCGCCGGCACAACCCGGACACCGCCGTGCCCCCGCCGTCCGAGCGGATGCTGACGGCGCACCGGTCGCTGATGGCCGTCCCGGTCGACCGGCGGCGCGCGGTCGTGACCGCTCCCGACGGGGCGGCGCGGCTGGCCGAGGCCGGGGTGAGCTGGGAGGCGCTCGCGGGCTGGCTCCAGGGGCCGATGGACGCCGCGGCCTGGGAGGCCGTGATCCCGTCCATGGGTTACATGGCGCTGCTGCGCAACCTGCGCAACTTCGACGAGGCCGGTGTCTCGGACGCCGTGGCCGAGCAGGTCGCGGCCCGGCTGGCCGACCCGGAGCAGGTGGCGCGCTCGCGCCAGTTCCCGTTCCGGTTCCTGGCCGCCTACCAGCACGCGCCGTCGCTGCGCTGGGCCTGGGCGTTGGAGCAGGCCCTCGCGCACTCGCTGGCCCACGTCCCGGCCCTGCCCGGCCGGACGCTAGTGATGGTGGACCGCTCGGGCAGCATGTTCGACCGGGCCAGCGAGCAGTCGAAGCTGAACCGGGCCGACAGCGCCGCGATCTTCGGCACGGCGGTCGCGCTCCGGGCCGCACGGGCGGATCTGGTCCAGTTCGGCACGAATCACCGCCGGGTTCCCGTCGCCCCGGGCGAGTCCGTGCTGCGGGTCCTGGAGCGGTTCGGCAACCTCGGCGGCACCAACACCGCCGAGGCGGTCCGGGCGCACTACCGCGGCCACGACCGGGTTCTGATCGTCACCGACGAGCAGTACGCGCCGAGCCGCCTGGGCGACCCGACCGCACAGGTCCCGGCACACGTCCCGGTCTACACCTGGAACCTGGCCGGCTACCGGGTCGGCCACGGCCCCTCCGGCGCCGCGAACCGGCACACCTTCGGCGGCCTGACCGACCAGGCGTTTCGGATGGTCCAGTTGCTGGAGAGCGGGGCGCAGGCGGCCTGGCCCTGGGAGCAGGCGGCCGCCTGACTGCCGCAGCGACGCAACGACGCAACGAGGACGGCCCCCGCTTCGGCGGGGGCCGTCCTCGTCCTGACACGCAAGGGAGCGGATCGCTCTGCTTTGAGCTACAGCCCCATGAAGTGGAGCTGGGAGGACTCGCACGCTCCATCTATCCGCTCGTTCTCCAGCCTCACACACATCGCGGGCGGCCGCATCCGGAGAGGCTAGAGGACCAGGCCCAGCGGCAGGATCAGCAGGATCGCGACCACGGAGATCACGGTCTCCATCACCGACCAGGACTTGACCGTCTGGCCGACGCTCATCCCGAAGTACTCCTTGACCAGCCAGAACCCCGCGTCGTTGACGTGGCTGAAGAAGAGCGAGCCGGAGCCGACGGCGAGGACCAGCAGGGCGGTGTGGGTGGTGGACATCCCCACCGCCAGCGGGGAGACGATGCCGGCCGCGGTGATCGTGGCGACGGTCGCCGAGCCGGTGGCGAGGCGGATCAGCACGGCGACGAGCCAGCCCAGCAGCAGCGCGGAGATGTGGAGCTTGTCCGCCCAGGAACTGATCGCGTCGCCGACGCCGACGTCGACCAGGGTCTGCTTGAAGCCGCCTCCCGCGCCGACGATGAAGACGATCCCGGCGATCGGGGCCAGCGACTTCTCCACCGTCGTGGAGATCCGCTCCTTGGTGAAGCCCGCGCCCCGGCCCAGGGTGAACATGGCCACCAGGACGGCCAGCAGCAGCGCGATCAGCGGGGAGCCGATGAAGTCGAAGGCCCGCTCGACGCCGGCCTTGGGGTCGTCGACGACCACGTCGACCAGCGCCTTGGCCAGCATCAGCACGACCGGCAGCAGGATCGTGGCCAGGACGGCGCCGAAGGCGGGGGTGCGCTCGGGACGCTGCGAGGCGTCCTCGCTCGGCAGGGTGCGGGTCGGAATCTCCAGGGGGCCGACCCAGCGCTCGGCGACACGGGCGAACAGGGGGCCCGCGATCACCAGCGTGGGTATGCCGACCAGCAGGCCGAGCGCGAGGGTGACGCCGAGATCGGCGTGGAGCGCGGAGACCGCGACGAGCGGGCCGGGGTGCGGCGGCACCAGCCCGTGCAGGACGGAGAGGCCCGCCAGGGCCGGGATGCCGACGCGCAGCACGGGTATGTTGCCGCGTCGCGCGACCAGCAGCACGATCGGGATCAGCAGCACCACACCGATCTCGAAGAAGAGCGGCAGACCGAGGACCGCGGCGATCAGCGCCATCGCCCAGGGCAGTGTCCGCTTCGTGGAGCGGGCCAGCACCGTGTCGGCGATGACGTTGGCGCCACCGGAGTCGGCCAGCAGCTTGCCCAGCATCGCGCCGAGCCCGATCAGCAGGCCCACGCTGGTGACGGTGGCGCCGAAGCCGGTGGCGAAGCTGCTCGTCAGCTTGTCCAGCGGCGCCCCGGCGACGGCGGCCAGGACCATCGAGCCGAGCGTGAGCGCCAGGAACGGGTGCAGCTTCAGCCGGGTGATCAGCAGGACGATCACGGCGATGCCGAGCAGCGCCGCGAACAGCAGCTGTCCCTGGCTACTGCTGTGGGTGAGCGCGGGCGGGGCGGCGTCGGCGAGGTAGCGGGCGGGCAGGGTGGTGCTCACGCGAGGTCTCCGTTGACAGGCCGTGGCAGCAGCGCCACGGCGGACTCGACGAGGGATTCGGGGGTGGGGCCGACGTCCAGGGCCGCGCCGTTCTCGTCCGCGGTGAGCGGTTCGAGGATGGCGAGCTGGGAGTCGAGCATGTACGCCTTCATGAAGTGGCCGCTGCGGTGCGCGAGCCGCTCCTCGACCAGCGCGTGCGCGCCGGTCAGGTGGAGGAAGAAGGCGTCCGGGCAGGCGTCGCGCAGCAGGTCGCGATAGCTGCGCTTGAGCGCCGAGCAGGTGACGACGCCGCCGGTGCCCGCCGCCACGCGTTCGGCGAGCCAGGCGCCGATGGCCCGCAGCCAGGGCTCTCGGTCGGCGTCGTCGAGCG
The DNA here is from genome assembly GCF_900109465.1 of Streptacidiphilus jiangxiensis. Classification (GTDB taxonomy): domain Bacteria; phylum Actinomycetota; class Actinomycetes; order Streptomycetales; family Streptomycetaceae; genus Streptacidiphilus; species Streptacidiphilus jiangxiensis. The sequence continues at coordinate 230,095 of NZ_FOAZ01000015.1, read as the reverse complement.
GGATGCCGGCCGCCATCTTGGCGATGTTGGCGGCGGGGTGGAAGTCGTCGGCCTCCCCGTAGGGGAGACCGAGACGCTCGGCGAGGCCCATGGCGACGGTGGTCTTGCCGACGCCGGCCACGCCCATCACCACGATCGCGGGGGCCGGGCCGGCCGGCCGCTGGTTCCGCTGGTTCTCGACGCTGAGAGCCATTGCTTGGTGCTCCGTTCTGTCCGGTCCGCCCGGTCGCACAAGAGTGTCGTCCAAAGGTATGACTTAATCAAGCCATCGAAGGCGAATGGTCCTACCTTACAAAGCGCGGCCGGGCGCCCTGCCTTCCGCCCTCCGTTCCCGCCTCTAACCTGGGCCCATGGACTTCCAGGGCCTGCCGGGCCGCCTCCTTGCCGACCTCGGTCCCGCCATCGCCTCCGGTGAGCAGCCGGAGGGGTCGGTGCTGCGCATCGAGGAGCTGGAGGAGCGCTACGGCGTCTCCCGCACGGTGGTGCGCGAGACCGTGCGGATGCTGGAGTCCATGCGCTTGGTCGCCTCCCGGCGCCGGGTGGGCGTGACGGTGCGGCCCAAGTCGGACTGGGACGTCTTCAACCCGACCGTCATCGCCTGGCGCCTGGCCGGCGCGGACCGGGCGGCGCAGCTTCGCTCCCTCGGCTCCCTGCGCGTCGCCGTCGAACCCGCCGCCGCCGGGCTGGCCGCCACGGAGGCCACCGACGACCAGCGGCGCGCGCTGAGCGCGCTGGCCGTCGAGATGACGGTGACCGGCCGGGCCGGGGATCTGGAGTCCTTCCTCCGCCACGACGCGGACTTCCACGCGACGGTGCTGCAGGCCTCGGGCAACGAGATGTTCGCCCACCTCGGCGCGACCGTCGAGGCGGTGCTGCGCGGACGCACCGAGCACCACCTCATGCCGCACCACCCCCGCGAGGACGCGGTCCACCTGCACCGCGAGGTCGCCGAGGCGATCACCGCCGGCGACGCCCCCGCCGCGGAGCGCGCGATGCGCGCCATCGTCACGGGCGCCCTCGACGAGCTGGACGCGGTGCTGGACTGACGGGCCGGACCGACCGGCTGGACGGACCGGGATAAACCGTTTGATCACCGAGCCCAGACCCGCATAACCTCGCCGGAACGCGTCGACGGAGACGAGTAGTCACCGGGACCGGGCAGGTCGGAGAGAGCCGCCGGCAGCTGAGAAGGCGGACCTGCCCCCGGTGGTGAAGACCCTCCTGAGCGCGGGGAGGAACGGCTGCTCCGGCAGCCCCATGCCCCGCCGGCCGGCCCCCGTCATCGGGCCGCATCGAGGCCGCCGTCACCCGGCGGCGGCGAAAGTGCGGTGGCACCGCGAGTCCCCTTCTCGCCCGCACTCCCAAGGGATCACCCAAGCACTCAGCAGAGGTTTGTGATGATCTCCCCTACTCCCCCTCGCCCCCGTCCCCGCACACTCGCCGCCGAACTGCCCGGTCTCGCCGGCCGCGAGGTCACCCTGCGCGGTTGGCTGCACCGCACCCGCAGGCTCAAGGCCCTCGACTTCCTCGTGCTGCGCGACCGTTCCGGCCTGGCGCAGATCGTCGTCGCGGCCGAGGCCGAACGGGCGCTCACCGCCCGCCTGCCCGAGGAGACCGTCCTCGAGGTCACCGGGGTTGCGACGGCGAGCCCGCAGGCACCCGGCGGCGTCGAGGTGACCTCCCCGCGGCTCACCGTGGTCAGCACCCCTGCGGCGGCTCCGCCGTTCGACCTGTTCCGCCCCTCCGTGCCGGCCGGACTGCCGACGATCCTCGACCACGCACCCGTCACGCTGCGCCACCCGCGCCTGCGCGCCCCGCACGCGATCGCCGCCGCGTCCGTGGCCGGTTTCCGCGCGACCCTGGACGGGCTCGGCTTCACGGAGATCCACACGCCCAAGGTGGTGGGCTCCGCCACCGAGTCGGGCGCGAACGTCTTCGGCCTGGACTGGTTCGGCTCCCCCGCCTACCTCGCGCAGTCCCCGCAGTTCTTCAAGCAGGCCATGGTGGGCGTCTTCGAGCGGGTCTACGAGACCGGCCCGGTGTTCCGGGCCGAACCGCACGACACGGCCCGCCACCTGGCGCAGTACACCTCGCTCGACGCGGAGTTGGGCTTCGTCACGGACCACCGCGACGTGATGCGGGTGGTGCGCGAGGTCCTGGCCGGCATGACGGCGGCGGTCCGTGAGCGGGCGGGTGAGGCGTGCGCAGTCCTCGACGTCGCGCTGCCGCAGGTGCCCGCGCGCATCCCGGAGATCCACTTCGCCGAGGCCCAGGAGCTGCTGGCCGCGCACACCGAGGAGGACCCGCGCGGTGAGCCCGACCTGGCACCGGCGCACGAGCGGTGGCTGTCGCAGTGGGCGCTGCGGGAGCACGGCAGCGAGTTCCTGTTCGTCACCGGCTACCCGATGGCCAAGCGCCCCTTCTACACGCATCCCGAACCCGGACGACCGCAGTACTCGCACAGCTTCGACCTGCTCTTCCGCGGGCTGGAGCTGATCACGGGCGGCCAGCGCCTGCACCGTTACGAGGACTACCTGCGGGCGCTGGCGGAGCGCGGCGAGTCGCCGGAGCCGTACGCGGGTTATCTCGCGGCGTTCCGCCACGGCATGCCGCCGCACGGCGGGTTCGCCCTGGGCCTGGAACGCTGGACCGCGCGGCTGACCGGCGCCGACAACGTCCGCCTGGCCACGCTGTTCCCCCGCGACCTGCACCGCCTGACGCCGTGACGGGCGGCCTGACCTCGGCGGCTTGCCGCCGAGGTCAGGCCTCGCCCGCGAGGACCGGCCCGGCGACGGGCTCTCCTGCCTCCGCCGACCCTTCCGCATCCCCCGAGCCCTCCGTTGCCTCCGGTTCCTCGTGGCGCGGCAGTTCACGCAGGCTGCGCAGCGGGGAGAAGAACACCGGCAGGAAGGCGAGCGTCTCGCCGACACCGGCCACGAGCAGCGTGCCGCGCACCCCGATGCTCGTGCCGAGCACGCCGCCGAGCAGGCCGCCGAGCGGCATGGTGCCCCAGACGAGGAACCGCATGGTGGCGTTCATCCGGCCGAGCAGGCGCGGTGGACACAGGGCCTGACGGAAGCTGACCTGGGTGATGTTGTAGATGATGATCCCGATCCACATCACCGCCTCGGACACGGCGAGCAGGCCCAGCGTCCAGTCCCGGTGCACGAACGGCGCGACCAGCGCACAGGGGCCCGCGAGCGCGATCGGGACCCAGATGGCGCGCCCCTGCCCGATCCGGGCCGCCACGCGTCCGGCGCACAGCGCGCCGACCAGGCCGCCGACCGAGGCGGCCGACGTGACCAGGCCGATGACGCCCGCCGAGAGGTGCAGCTCGCGCGCCAGCAGGACGTAGAAGACGGCGCCGATCATCGCCGCGAAGAGGTTCGCCGTGGCCGTGCACGCCGCGATCGCGCGCAGCATCCGGTGGCGCAAGACGAAACGCAGCCCCTCACCGATCTCACGGACCAGGTGCCGTTCCTCGCTGCGCTCGGGCCGGGGCGAGGGCGTGCGGACGGCCGCCACCCAGCCGGCCGACCACAGGAAGCTGACCGCGTCGACCAGCACCGCGTACGGCGCGCCCAGCACCTGCACGAGCAGGCCGCCGAGGCCCGGGCCGGCGATCTGGCTGACCGACTCGCTGGCCTGGAGCTTGGCATTGCCCTCGACCAGCTGCTCGCGCGCGATCAACTGCGGCAGGTAGGACTGGTAGGCGACGTCGAAGAAGACCGTGCTGACGCCCGTGGCGAGACCGACGACGTAGAGCTGTCCCATGTCGAGCACGCCGAGCGCCGCGGCCAGCGGCACCCAGGCGAACAGCAGGGCCCGCACCAGGTTGTTGACGATCAGGACGGACCGGAACCGCATCCGCTCCACCCACGCCCCGGCGGGCAAGCCCACCAGCACGAACGCCGCCGACTGGCAGGCGGTCAGCAGGCCGACCTGGAACGTCGAGGCGCGCAGGGCCAGCACGGCCACCAGCGGCAGTGCCAACTGGCTGACGGTGGAGCCGAACTGGCTCACGCTCTCGCCGAGCCACAGACGCCGGAAGTCGCGGTGGTGCCAGAGCCCGCCGCGGCGCGCGGGCAGATCGGCGGAGGGTGCGGGAGCGGTCATGGGGACTACCGTCGCGGAGTGATTGGGTTATGTCAATCACTTTCCGGCGCCGAACCCCTGCCGGGCCCCGACCGGACCCCGACCGGACCCGACCCACTCCCGTAACCTGCTGACCATGACCGAACGCAGGCCGGCGACGGACGAGGAGGCGAAGGCGCTCGCCTCCTCACTCCGGCTGCGCATCCTGCGCATCTGCCTGAGCGAGCCGCACACCAACAAGGAGATCGCCGCGGTCCTCGGCCGCGATCCGGCGAGCGTGCTGCACCACACCCGGACCCTGGTGCGCACCGGGTTCCTGGAGGCCCAGCCCGAGCGGCGGGGAACCCGCGGCGCCCGGGAGATCCCCTACCTGGCCACTCGCAAGTCCTGGCAGCTCGACATGCCGGGCCGCGACCGCGCCCTGCTCGACGCGTTCCTGGAGGAGCTCTCGCTCGCCCCGGCGGCGGAGGTCGACACCACGCGGCTCGGACTGCGGCTCTCCCCCAAGGACATGGCCGACTTCCGCAGCCGCCTGCACGGGCTGCTGGAGGAGTTCGCGGCCCGCCCGGACGACCCGGCCGCCCCCGCGTGGTCGCTCTTCGTCACCCTCCACCCCGACCCGAACCGGCCCTGAGTCCTGCCGTCGACCGCGTCCGCTCACTCGATCGGCCCAGCCTCGAGCCGGTAGGGTCCGGGTAGCCTGCGGGTGGGCAGGGACACAGCGGCCTGGGGAGGGCCAAGTGAGTCAGCCGGGCATGGAGTTGGAACCCGACGAGGCGGACGCGCTGCGCGCCTGGGCCGCGGACGAGCGAGCCAGGGCGGACAGCCTCGCCGCCGCGCTGGAGCAGATCGCCGCGAACGGCCTGCCCACCGTCGAGGAGTGCGTGGCCTGGGAGGAGATCCGCGAGCTGGCACTGGCGAGGCTCGACGGCCGTGTCCCGTAGGCTCCGCCGCCGACCGGCGCAGATCCGGTTCACCGAGAGCGCCCGCAAACAGGTCGACGCGCTGACCGACGCCGAGGAGGTCCGGCGCCTCGACCGCGCGCTCAACGAGCTCGCGATCGATCCGGAGATGGGCGTACCGACCCGTTTTCCGTTGATCCGCGACTACCGCAACGACGCGGAGGGCGTGCGCGTCATCTACTCCGTATCGGTGTTGCGTTCGGCCATCCTGGTCGCGTACGTGGAGGCGTAGGAGGCAGCGAGGTCATGGCACGGGTTCCCGACGAGTCGCGCAGGGCGAGGGTGCGGCTGGTGCTCACCCTCGCCTTCACCCTGGTGGCGCTGCTGTTCACGTTCTTCGGCTCCGCCGCCCACGCCCCCTTCGTGGGCTGGGCGTTGACGGTGACCGTGGTCGGGGTGTTCCTGACCACCTGGTTCGGCCTGGACGTGTGGATCACCCAACGCGCCAGCAGGGAACGCCTCTACGGCTCCGGCGGCATAGGGCCTATGACGGGGGCGCGACGCCCTCGCTGACCGCCTGCGCCGCATTGTCGTCGTTGCCGGCGCCCTTCGTCGCGGCGTCTTCCTCGGCGCGCGGGCGGCGGAAGACACGCGTCGCGGTGACCGCGCCGTGGATCTCCGTCTCCTCCTCGTCGAGGTGGGGCAGACCGGGGCGCAGGTGCTCCTCCACCGAGATGTACTTCAGCCCCGCGCGCAGGTCGGCGTCGTTGCGCAGCCGGATGATCAGCGGGAACTCCGCCAGCGCGGTGGTGTCGAACAGGCCGGTGGTGTAGATCAGCTGGACGCCCAGCGCGTCGGCCACGGCCCGCTGCAGCTCCAGCAGGTACGTCGCGTTGGCGCGACCGATCGGGTTGTCGAGGAAGAGCGTGCCGGCGTGGCGCAGCTTGGCCTGGCCGCGGTCGTTGGCGCGCAGCGCGGCCATGGTGCAGTACAGCGCGATGGCCGCGGTCAGCAGCTGGCCGCCGGAGAAGACGTCGGACATCTGACTGACCGACACCCGCTCGGCGCGCAGCACCGCGTCGGGCTTGAGGATCTCGACCATGACGCCGCGCGGCTCCAACGCTGCGTGGACGCCGCGCAGCAGCAACGACATGCCGTCGCGTCGGTTCCAGTCGACCGCGCCGGCAGCCGAGTTGGCGCCCTGACGCCGGACCGCGGCACGGGTCGCCTCGTCGATGACCTCGCCCAGCCGCTCCGTCAGGACGGCGTGGTCGGGCTCCTCGAAGCGGATCCGCAGGAACTCCTGGCCGGACCACTCCCCCAGACCTTCGGGAAGGCGGGAGAGGCGCTGCGCGGCCCGCAGCGTCGCGAGGGAGGACTCGACCAGGCCGCGCAGCCGGTCCACGATGCTGTCGCGGTTGCGCTCCAGTTGGTCCAGCTCGTCGGTCAGCACGCGCAGGCGCGGCGCGAAGGCGGCGGCCCACTGGGCGGCGTGCTCGGGCAGCACGGCGGCGGGCAGTTCGCGGATCTGCTGGCGGGCCGGGGTGCGGACCGCCTCGAAGCGCGTGGAGTTGGCGTGACGGATGAGCGCGTCGCTGGCGTCGCGGACGGCGAGATCGGCGGCCGACAGCTCGGTGCTCGCCGCGCGCAGGTGGCGGCGGGCGTCGGAGGCGGCGTGGCGTGCCTCGGGCAGGGAGCCGGTGACGGGCGTGACCTGCTCCTCGTCCTCCCCGTTGGCGGCGCCGTCCGCGGCGGGCTCGCGCAGGCCGTCGCGCAGCTGGGCGGCGGTCTCCTCGAACTCGGCGGCCGCGTGCTGCGCGGACTCCAGGGTGCGCTGCAGCTCCGCGTGGGCGGCCCGGCCGGCGTCCAGCGCGTCGGTGCGGCGCGCGAGTTCGCCGGTGGCCGCGCGCAGCAGTTCCCGGGCGTGCTCCTGGTCGGCGGGGACGAGCTCCTCGGACAGCTCGGTGTGGGCCTCGCCGGTCGCGGGCGCGCTGCGCTCGGCGTCACCGCGCAGCCGGCCGAGCTGCTCGCTGGCGGCCGAGGCGCGGGCCTCGATCGTCTGCACCAGGTCCTCGGCGCGGGTGGCCGCGGCCTGGCGGGCCGGCCCGTCGGCTCCGTCGGGGGTGCCGAGCAGCTCGTCGGCGCGGATGCGGACCTTGTTGGTGAGCCGGTCCAGCTCGGCGCGGGCGGAGGACTCGTCGCTCTCGGCACGGGCCTGCTCGGCCCGCAGGTCGGCGCCCACGCCGACCTTCTCGTAGAGCTGGGCGGCGACGCGGTGGGCCTCGCGCAGCGCGGGGAGCGAGGCGGTCGGAACGTCGCCCGGGTCCGAACCGACGGTCTCGTCGAGGCCGTCGGGCAGGTCGGAGCTGGGCAGTTCGGCGCGCTCGGCGCGCAGCGCGCGGACCGTACGGCGGGCGTCGTCGGCGGCGCGCTGGGCGGCGCGGCGGTCCTCGTCGGCGGCCTGGGCCAGCTCGGTGCAGGCGTTCTGGCGCAGCTCGGCCTGGGCGGTCTCGTCGGCGACCTCGCGCAGGCGGGCCGTCCAGGTGGAGCGCTCACGCAGTCGATACGCGAGCCCGGCCAGTGCGTCGGCGCGACGGCGGGCCTGCTGAGCCGCCTCCAGCCGGGTCTCGCGGGTGCGGGCGGCAGCGGCCCGCTCCTGCTCGGCCTCGTCGTGCGCGGCGCGGGCGGCGCCGCGTTCGGCCGAGGCCACCTCCAGGGCGCTTCGCGCGGCCTGGACGTCCAGGGCCAGGTCGGCCAGGCGCCCAGCCGGGCAGCCGGCCCGCCAGGAGGAGAGGCGGCCGACGAGCATCCGGTCGCCGCCCAGCCGGGCGGCGAGCTCGCGGATCTGCTCCTCCCGGGCGGAGGCGCGGTCGCGGAGCTGGCGGCGCTCCTCGTCGGCGGCGGACTCGTCGTGCATGGCCGGGTTCGGCGGCACCAGGAAGACGCCCGTCTCGCCCTCGGCGGACGGCTCCTGGGTGACCGGGCCGAGCAGCGCGGCCGAGGTGCCGACCGCGACGGCGGAGCGAGGCAACAGCGCGGCGGCCGCCAGGATCTCCCGGGCGCGGGCCAACGAGGCCGGGTCGGTGACGATGACACCGTCGACGAGCTGCGGGCGGGCGGCGAGGATCCGGTCGTGGTCCACCGGGTCCACGGACTGGGCCAGGTAGCGCCAGCCGGGGAGGGCGGGCACGCCGTGCTCGCCGAGGTACTCGACGGTGGCCAGCACGTCCGGGCCGGGCGGCAGCAGGCCGCCGTCACCGAGGGCGGCGAGGATCCGGGAGTCGTCGGCGGCCTGCGTGCGCAGGTCGAACAGGGTGCGCTCGGCGGTGGCGACGGCGTTGTCGAGCTGCTCGCGCAGCGAGTCGGCGGCGGCGTCGAGCTGCTGCGGCGTCAGCTCCCCGTCCGGCACGCCCAGCAGGGCGGTGATCCGAGGCTCGGCGGCCAGCAGGCTGAGCGTGTGCTCCTCGCCGGCCAGCGCCGTCTCGGCGGCGGCAAGGGCGTCCTGGGCGCGGGCGGCGGCGAGCTCGGCGCGGTTCTCGCGGGCGGAGGCCTCGCGGGAGCGCCCGGCGGCCTGCTCGGCGGCGGCGCGCGCCTCCTCCCAGGCGGCGCCGACGGCCTTCTCGGCGTCGGCCGCCTCCAGCGCGGCGCGGGCCGGGTCGACGGCCTCGGGGCTGTCGGTGTCGCCGTTCGTGGTGTCGATCCAGCCGGAGCGGACGGCCTGCTGGGTCTCCTGTTCGACCTCGGCGAGGCGCTGGCGCAGGTGGTCACCCTCGGAGCGGGCCTTCTGCGCGGCCGTCGCGGCCGAGGTGGCGTCACGACGCGCGGCCTCGCCCTGCGTCAGCAGTTCGTGGGCCCGGGACTCCTCGCTGTCGGCGCGCTCCTCGGCCGCCTCGGCGGCGGCCTCCAGCGCCCGGACCAGCGCGACGGCGGCCCTGGTGCGCGCGGCGAGCGCGGGCGCGGCGTCCCGCTCCGCCTCGCGGATCGCGGCCGAGACGCGCGTGGTCCGGTCGGCGGCGGCACGGTGACGCAGCACCAGTTCGGTGGCCTGCCAGGCGGAGTGCAGCGTGCGGGCGTCCAGCAGCTCACGCCGCAGCCCGGCGGCGTCGGCGGTGGCGGCGGCCAGCGCGAGGCTGGCATGACGATGCGTCAGCTCCGCTGTGACCAGCGACTGGTGCGTGCGGGAGCTCTGCGCGTCGGCCACAGCCTCGGCGGCGGCGCCGACCTGCTCCTCCAACTCGTCGACGCGCGCCCGCTCCAGGCCCGCACGCGCGGACAGCGAACGGGCCAGGCGCCGGGTACGGCGCTCGGCCGCACGGTGGCTCTCGCGCACCCCCTCGCGAGCGGTGGCCGCCTCGGCGATGCGGTGCAGCAGGTCCAACGAGCCGCCGGTGAAATCCCGCTCGGCGGTCAGTTCGGCACGGCGGCCCAGCTTGTTGGCGAAGCCGTGGACGAGGTCGGCGAGGCCGTCGGTGTCGCGGGTGTCGGTGACGGCGCGCAGCAGCAGGTCGGTGAAGTCCTTGTCGCTCTTGACCGCGAAGAGACCGGCGGCCTCACCCTCGTCGGCGTTCATCTCGCGCTGGTAGCGGAAGAGCTCCGGGTCCAGGCCGAGCGCGCTCAGGTGCTCGGTCCAGCGCTCGTGGCCCTCCTCCCACGCGACCTCGAGCTCCGGGGCGAGCTTGCCCGCCTCCATGAGCAGGTCACGGAAGCCCTTCATGGTGCGCCGCCGACCGCGCGCGCTGACCTTGGGCGCCTCCTGCCCCGGCGCGGGCATCAGCACGGCCCGCTCGGCGACCGGCAGCGAGTCCAGGCCCAGCGCCGGACCGGGCCGGAACGAGTACCAGGCCTCGGCGAACTTGCGCGGATCGGCGGAGACCTGGCGCCCACGCCACTCGCTGACCTTGCCGACCACGACCGTCTCGCCGGTCAGCGTGTGCTGCCACTCCAGGGCGACATGACCGCAGTCGTCGGCCAGCAGGAACTTGCGCAGCACGCCGGAGCTCGCGCCGCCGAGGGTGTTGCGGTGGCCAGGCAGCATCACCGAGAAGATCAGCTTCAGCAGGACCGACTTGCCGCCGCCGTTCTCCAGGAACAGCACACCGGCCGGCGCCGGGCGGCGCACCGGCCCGTTGTCCTCCTCGTCAAAGAACCCCGGCTGGCGCGGCGCGGGATCGGGGACGGCATCGCCGACGCCGCTCAGGTCGAGCACGGTGTCGGCGTACCGCGCACCGGCAGGGCCGATGGAGTACAGGCGGACCCGGTTCAGCTCGTACATGGTGCGGCGGATCTCCGATCAAGGTGCAGCGGTGGTGGGTTCAGATGCTGTGGAACGGCAGGCCGGCGTCGGTGACCAGGTCGTCCGAGTCGTCCGGCGGCAGCAGCGTGGCGCTGCCGTCCGAGACCGGGACGACGCCGAGCGCGAGCAGCTCCGCCATCGCGGCACTGCCGGCCAGGTCCCGCACCTGCAGCTGGTAGCGGGCGGTGGTGCGGAAGGTTCCGCCGGAGTCGTCCGAGGTCTTCTGCAGGAAGCCGGAGTCGACCAGGAACGACACCGCCTTGCCGACAATCCCGATCGTCGACCCGGCGAGGCGTCGGGCGTCCTTGGTCGCGCCGGTCGCGCTGCGGCGGGCGTAGACGCGCCAGGCGGCCTCCAGCCCCGGCGCGTCGCTGACCGGGTCGGTGTTGTCACCCTCCAGATCGGCCTGCTGCTCCAGCCTGCGGCAGGCCTGGCGCACGAACGCGTCGACGCCGTTGACGGTGATCCGGCCGAGGTACCCGTCGTCCGCGAGGTCCTCGGGCCGCGGGAACGCGAGCGCGGCCACGGCGAGGTGCGCGAGCCCGTGCAGGAACCGGTCCGTGGACTCGGACGCGGCACGCCGGGAGTACTCCCCCATCCGCACGGCGAACACGCTCTCCTCGTCCGCGGCGACCGCCATCCCCGCGCGCGCGGACACCTCCAGCACGATCAGCCCGAGGCCGGTGGCCACGGCGTCCGCGAGCCGCGCGAAGGACGGGTCGTCCCGGTAGCGGCGGATCAACTCGCCGTACTCGGCGTCGCGCGCGGGGAGGAGCTTCGGCTGCAGACCGAAGCTGACCAGCCGGGAGGCGTCGGCGACGTCGGCGGGCGTGACCGGCGCGGGCTTGGACGAGGCCTCGGCGCCGCTCGGTGCGTCGTAGTCGTCGTCGATCATCGCTTCACTTCCGAAGTTGGGGAGGATGCACCATCCAGGGGCGCGGGGAACTGCGCGAGAGACCACCCGGGGCGGATGGCCCTGCTCATGGAGGACCATCCGCACGCCGGTGGCTTGTCGCGCAGTTCCCCGCGCCCCTGAGGTGCCCGCCTGAGGCCCTGCATCAGCTCGCCTCCGTACGGTCCGCCGCCATGCCCACGGCGTCCAGCAGCGCGCTGCCGACGATCAAGTCGGCCCCGCCGAACTCCGCGTCGTCCAGCCGCGTGCCGTCGTCGACCGCGAAGAGCAGCCGCTCCTCGCCCTGTCGGTACGCCGTGCCCACGCCGGGGCTCGCCGCGTGGACGGCGAGGAGGGCGACCAGGTAGGGGAGGTCGGGGTCCGTCCGCCGTGCCTCGGCCAGCAGGCCGGACAGGCGGCGAGGCGCGTCCGCCGGGAGGTCGAGCAGGCCGAGCGCGGCCTCCAACTGCTCGTCGGAGAAGCGGCTGTCGTCGGGGGTGGAGATCAGGTCGGGCTCGGGGAGCTCCGCCCCCAGGTGCTCGCGCTCGACCGGCGGGGTCAGCAGCACGTCGATCAGATCGGCCAGCCGGACGGCGTTCGGCGTCCGCAGGCCTATCGCCTTCCGGAAGAACGCCGTCGTCACCGTGGAGGCCTGCTCCAGCGGCAGCGGCAGCGCGGGGGCGAGCAGCTGCCCGTAGAGATCGAGGCCGCTGCGCGAGCTCGGCGCGGCGAAGGCCTGGCGGTCCTGCTCGGCCCGGAACAGCGGGCCCGCCTCCAGCAGGCGGGTCTGCAGCTGGGTGTGGCGGCGGATGCAGTCCTTGACGATGTCGACCAGCTCGGCGGCGCGGCGCTTGTGCTCGGGCTCCTCCGCCTCGTCGCGAGCCTTGCGGATGTTCGTGAGGATCGCGTTCTCGTGCCGGTAGCGGTCGGCGATGTGCTCCAGCGCCTCCGCGATGAGGTCCGGCACCGTCTCCATCCAGTCCACGGCCCGGACGTTGCGGCGCGTGGCCTCCAGCGCGCGGCGCAGCAGCTCGCTGTACTGGACGGTGCGGTAGCGGGCCTGCTCGGCGGCGAGCTGGGCGTCGGCGAGGCGGCCGCGCCGGATCAGGACCTCCAACTTGACCTCGGCGGCGATCTGCGCGGAGGTGACGTCGGTGTCGAGTGCGCCGACGAGGACGTTGACGGCCTCGTCGGTGGTGCGCAGGTAGACGCCGCCGTCGGGGCCGGGGACCTCCTCGATCAGCTTGAAATCGTAGTCGCGGCGGATGTAACTGCCGTCGGAGGCGAAGGTGCCGTAGACGGCGCGGAAGCCGCGGTCGACGCTGCCGACGTTGATCAGCGACTCGAGCACCCACTTGGCCACGCGCTCGTGCTCGCGCCACTCGCGCTCCGGCGCCTGGACCGCGACGCGCGGCAGCATCCGGGCGAGGACCTGGTCGCGGTCGGCGCCGGTGTCGAAGTCCATGTGCAGGGTGACCAGGTCGATCGCGGAGAGCGCGATCTCCGCCATGCCGTAGACCGCGTACTCGCCGGCCAGGTTGGCCTTGCGGTTGTCGAGGTCGTGCAGCGGCGCGGTGCAGGCGAGGGCGCGCAGCCGACGGGCGAGGCCCTCGTCGGCGGCGGGGCCCGGGGCTGGGCGCGCTGCTTCGGCGGTGGTGGTCACGGGGGCTTAGCGTAGAGGCTCCGACCGACAACGTCCCAAACGGCATGGATCGCCCCGGTCTGTCCGACGACCCTGCCACCGACCTGCCACCGCTCGCACCCTGGCCTGCCTACGCCCCCCGCAGCGCGACGCCGGGGCCGGCCGCAGCGCGACCGGCCCCGGCGCGTGGGGCACTACTCGGCCGGCACCGGCTCCGCCTCGTGCGCGGCGACCGCGGCGGCCGCCTCGTGGGCGCGTCCCAGCACCAGCCAGGCCGCACCGGCCAACGTCCCGCCGATCAGCGGGAAGACGATGAAGACCCACAGCTGGCTCAGCGCCCAGCCGCCCTGGAAGACCGCCGTGGCGAGCGACCGGGCCGGGTTGACCGACGTGTTGCTGACCGGGATGGTCACCAGGTGCACCAGCGCCAGCCCGGCGCCGGCGATCAGGCCGCCCATCGCCACCGGGAAGCCCCGACGCGTCGTGCCCAGCACGACCAGGGCGAACACCGCCGTCGCGACCACCTCGGCGAGCATGACCGAGCCGAGATTGTAGTGGTCGGGCGAGTGGACCCCGTAGCCGTTGGAGGCGAAGCCCGCCTCACTGACCGAGACGATGGTCTTCTGGCCGTCCACGCCGACCGCGGTGAAGCCGGGCATGCCCTGGCCCACCGCCCAGATCAGCAGCGCGCCGAAGAGGCCGCCGACGACCTGGCCGCCGAGATAGGACGGGAGCAGACGTGCGTCGGTCTTCTTGACCACGACCATCGCCGCGGTGATCGCGGGGTTGATGTGGCAACCGGAGATCGGACCGATCAGGTACGCGGCTGCCGCCAGACTGAGCCCGAAGGCGAGCGCCACGCCGAAGACGCCCGCTTTGTCGCCGTCAAGGACGGCCGTGCCGACGCCGCCGACGATCAGGATCGCCGTACCGACGGCTTCGGCGAGGAAGATCCGTGATGCGCTTCCCATGGGTAGCACCTCCCTGTGTCCGCAGGACGGAGAAGAGTGGAGGTGGGACGGGCCGCCCCCGGCGGCGCACCCACACCGTCCGACCGTAGGACCGTTCGTGTGTACACGGCTTTTCGGATGCCTCCAGTCGGGTGATCTTCTCGGCGCGTCGCGAACCGCACCGCCGCCCGGTGTTTGAACGCCCCGGACAGCGCACCCGTACGGCGCCTACGATCACTGGTGGAGGTGGAGATGGATCTCAACGCCGATCTCGGCGAGGGCTTCGGACGGTGGGTGCTCACCGACGACGAGGCCCTGCTCTCCGTCGTCACCAGTGCGAACGTCGCCTGCGGCTTCCACGCGGGCGACCCCGCCACGATGCGCCAGGTCTGTGAGGGTGCGGTCGCGCGCGGGGTGCGCATCGGCGCGCAGGTCTCCTACCGCGACCTGGCCGGCTTCGGACGGCGCGCCATGGACGTGCCACGGGCCGAGCTCGCCGACGAACTCACCTACCAGATCGGTGCGCTGGAGGTCTTCGCGCGCGCCGCCGGTGCCGGTGTCGCGTACGTGAAGCCGCACGGCGCGCTGTACAACCGTGCCGTCCACGACGAGCAGCAGGCGGCCGCCGTCGTGGACGCCGTCGGGGCGTTCGCCCGCGCGTACGGGCGTGAACTGCCGATCCTCGGGTTGCCGGGGTCGGCCCTGCTCCGCCTGGCGGCCGACGCCGGGCTGCCCACGGTGACCGAGGCTTTCGCGGACCGCGCCTACACGCCCGCCGGAACGCTCGTCCCGCGCACCGAGCCGGGTGCCGTGCTGCACGACCCGGAGGCCGTGGTGGCGCAGGCCCTCGCCGTCGCGGTGGCGGGCGAGGCCGCGACCGCGGACGGGGGCCGCGTCTCGGTCGCCGCCACGTCGCTGTGCCTGCACGGTGACACGCCCGGCGCGGCGGCCCTCGCCTCCCGGGTGCGCACGGCACTGGAGGCGGCCGGGGTGAGGATCGAGGCCTTCGCTTGAGTCGCGCCACCGACTCCGCCGGGCACGCCGGTGTCCGACCCGAGCGCGCCGGCGTCCACCCTGGGCGCCCCGCGGTTCGGCCGATGGGTCCGCGGGCCCTGCTGGCCGAGGTCACCACCGACGACCAGGTCTCGGCGCTGCTCGCGGATCTCGTGCTGCGGCAGCAGGCGGGGGCGCTAGGCGCCGACGTCGAGTTGGTGCCGGCGGCCCGGACGGTCCTGGTCGACGGCCTCGCCGACGCGCGCGAACGAACCTCGCTGGCCGCCTGGCTGGCGGCCTGGGAGCCGCACGCCGGCGACACCGGCACGGGCCCGCTGCTGGAGGTGCCCACCGTCTACGACGGCGAGGACCTCCCCGAGGTCGCCGCGCTGTGGGGCCTGAGCCCCGCGGACGCCGCGCGACGCCACGCGGCCTGCGAGTTCCGGGTGGCCTTCTGCGGTTTCTCCCCCGGTTTCGCCTACCTCACCGGCCTGCCTGCGGACCTCGCGGTCCCGCGCCGCGCCACCCCGCGCACCCGCGTCCCGGCGGGCTCCGTCGCCGTCGCCGGCGCCTACACGGGCGTCTACCCGAGCCCGTCCCCCGGCGGCTGGCAGCTGATCGGGCACACCACCCTGCGGCTGTGGGACGAGCAGCGCACGCCTGCGGCACTGCTGACACCCGGCACCCGGGTGCGGTTCGTGCCGGTCACGGAGGGGGCGACCGGGCGATGACGGAGCATCAGGGCGGGTCGGCGTCCGGGTCGGCGTCCGGGTCGGTGGCGTCCGGGTCGGTGGCGCCCGTCCCGGGCCGGTGGTTCGTCGTGGTCCGGCCGGGCCCGCTGACGACGATCCAGGACACGGGGCGCCGCGGGGTGGCCGCCCTGGGCGTGCCGCGCGCCGGAGCGCTCGACGGCCCCGCCTTCCGCTGGGCGAACACCCTGGTCGGCAACCGGGACGGCGACGCGGGCGGCCACGCGGGCGTCGTCGCCGCTCAAGCTGCGGGCGGCCGTACGGGCGACAGCCCGGACACCGCCGCAGGCAGTCACCCCGGCAGCGGCGCGGGCGGCAGCTTGGGCGACAGCCCGGACACCGCCGCAGGCGGTCACCCCGGCAGCGGCGCGGGCGGCCGTGCGGGTGGCGGACGGACCGGAATCGCTCCCGGCGCAGCGGTGCTGGAGGCGACCTTCGGCGGCCTCGCCCTCCGCCTGGTCGGCGGCGCCGCCTGGATCGCGGTGACCGGCGCGCCGACGCCGGTCCACGTCGACGGGCGGGCCGTGGCCTTCTCCGCGCCGGTCCGGGTGCGCGAGGGCGCCCTGGTCGAGATCGGCCGGCCCGTCGCCGGAGTGCGCTGCTACCTCGCGGTGGACGGCGGCTTCGCCGTGCCGCGCGTGCTCGGCAGCCGCTCGACGGACCTGCTCGCGGGCCTCGGGCCGGACCAGCTCCACGCCGGGACCCGACTGCCGCTGGGCCCGCCCCGGAGGCTGGACTCCCTCGGCCAGGGGGCCGACGGCAGCCCGCTCGCGGCACCGCCACGGGAGCTGCTGCTGAGGCTCACTCCCGGCCCACGTCGCGACTGGTTCGAGCCCGAGTCACTGGCCGCGCTCGCTCGGACCCCGTACCGCGTCTCACCGGCGAGCAACCGCATCGGCCTGCGGCTCACCGACGGGCCCCCGTTGCGGCGCCTGGCGGGTCTCGGCGAGTTGCCGAGCGAGGGCATGGTGCTGGGCGCGGTTCAGGTGCCACCGGACGGGATGCCGGTGGTGTTCCTCGCCGACCACCCGACGACCGGAGGCTATCCCGTCGTCGGCGTGGTGCCGGAAGCCGATCTGGCCGCGGCTGCGCAGGCGGCGCCCGGCACCCCGGTCCGGCTGCTGCCGACGGCGCGCCTGGAGCCCTGACGAGGGCCGCCGACCTGGGCCGACCCGGTCGGCCTCGAGCTGCCCCGAGCCGGCCTGCACCGGCGTTTCGCTGCGTCGGCTCGGTGGGGTTCCGGCCGCGGTTCCCTGGCTCCTCCCGGATTCGGGCGCACGCGCCGGACCACGCGCTCCCTCGTTCGTGTATTCGATCGCGTTCGACGGGACAGTGGGCACGGCGGAGGTCCAGACTGCTGGCAGAGCCACCCGTTGGCCATCCGCCCGTCCCACGGCTCGGCACGAGCCGGCTGGAGGTGTTCCGCCATGACTGAGACGCTGCTCGCGGTCGGTACGGCCAAGGGCCTGTTCCTCGCCCGGAGCCGGGACCGCCGTTCCTGGTCCTGGACGGGGCCGCACTTCGTGATGCAGGGCGTCTACTCGGTCGCGGTCGACCGTCGGGGTGCGGCGCCGCGCATCCTCGTCGGCGCGGATTCCAGCCACTGGGGTCCGTCGGTCTTCACCTCGGACGACCTTGGCGAGAGCTGGCAGGAGCCGGCCGCCCCGGCCGTGAGGTTCCCCGAGGGCACGGACGCCTCACTGGTCCGGGTCTGGCAGTTGCAGCCGGCCGGGCCCGACGAGCCGGGCGTGGTCTATGCGGGCACGGAGCCCGCCGCGCTGTTCCGCTCGGAGGACGGCGGCGCCTCGTTCACCTTCAACGAGAGCCTGTGGCGCCACCCCCAGCGCGAACAGTGGCAGGCCGGGTTCGGCGGCCAGGGCCTGCACACCATCGTGCTCGACCCGCGCGATCCCCGGGCCGTCACCATCGCCGTCTCGACAGGCGGGGTCTACCGTTCCCTCGACGCCGGCGCCACCTGGGAGCCGTCCAACACGGGCATCGAGGCCCGCTTCATGCCGGAGGAGGAGCGGTATCCGGCCTTCGGCCAGTGCGTCCACAAGGTCTCCCAGGACGCGGTCGACCCGTCGCGGCTCTACCTGCAGAACCACGGCGGCGTCTACCGCAGCGACGACGCCGGCGCCGTGTGGAAGCGCATCGACTCCGGCCTCCCGGCCGATTTCGGCTTCCCCGTCGCGACCCACCCGCACCGGGCGGACACGGCCTACGTCTTCCCGCTCGTCGCCGACTACGAGCGGCTCGCCCCGGAGCACCGCTGCCGCGTCTACCGGACGGAGGACGCGGGCGAGACGTGGCAGCCGCTGGAGAAGGGCCTGCCCGACCGCGACCACTACGGCGTAGTCCTGCGCGACGCGCTGACCACGGACGACAACCAACCGGCCGGGATCTACTTCGGTAACAAGAACGGCGAGTTGTACGGCAGCGCCGACGAGGGCGAGTCCTGGTCGCTGCTGAACGAGCACCTGCCGACGGTGCTCTGCGTCCGGGCGGTCAAGCTGGACTGACCGGGGCCGGTCGCACCACGTTCCACCCGCTCCGGGCGGCAGCTTCGGGGCAGCTTTGGGGCAGCAGGGCCGAACTCGGCAGGGCGCGCAGGGCGGCGGCGGTCTGCTCGGCGGCCTCGCGGTCGAGCTGCTCGGCACGGTTCTCCCGGCGCTCGGCGGCAGCGAGCCGGAGCAGGTCCGGCAGCAGGTCGGTGCAGCGGTCCAGGACCCAGCGGGTGCCCTTGGTCGCCATCCACCACACCTGCGCCGAGCGGGTCGGCGCGACCCCGTCGGTCCGGTCGTCCGGCGCCTCGCCCAACGCTATGCCGCGCGCGCTGAGTTCACGGTGGAAGGCCCGGGCGAGGGCCCGGTGCCCGCGCTCGCTCGGGTGCAGCCGGTCCACGCTCCACATCGCGGGCTCGTAGAGCCAGGGTTCCTCCGCCGCGTGAACGTGCACGGCGTCGTAGCGCTCGGAGAGCGCGTGGACGACGGTGTTGACGCTGCGCATCCGCCGCCCGAGCGGGCGGGCCAGGGCCTCGGGCAGCCCCAGCATCCGTCCGGGGTCGGGCAGGCAGGCGGTCAGCAGCACCGTCCCGTCCTCGACGAGGCTGCCGAGGGTGGTGTCGAGGTGGCGTGCCACGGCGTGGATGTCGTACGTGGCCCGCAGGGTGTCGTTGCCGCCGACGATCACCGCCGCGACATGGGGTCGCCGCTGCCGTGCCTGCGGCAGCTGACGCAACAGCACGTCCGCTGTCTGGGCGCCGCTGGTCGCGTGGTTGGTGAAGGCCACGCCGTCGGGGTCCGGGGTGAGGCCGGCCGCGAGCAGCGCCGCCCAGCCGCGCCACCCTCCCGCGACGGGATCGCCGAGTCCCTCGGTCAGGGAGTCACCGAGCGCGGACAGACGCATCGAGGTCATCGGACGGCTCCCTTCGAGCGGAGGATGTGGTGGAACCCACCGAGCGGCTGCTCGGCGAGCGGATCGACGGCGGCGTCGGCCCGCCCGTCGGCCGACTCGTCGGCCGCATGCTCGGGAGCGTCCGCGCCGAGGCGGGCGCCGCGCTCTGCTGGGATCGAGCCGTCTTCGGCGGGACGGACGGGCCAACCCGGGCGGTGCGGCTCCGCCGCCTCGTCTGCCCGCCCGGCCATGTCCTCGGCCGCATCCCCGACCGCGTCCCCGGCCGGGGCGCTTCCCGGGGCGCTTGCCGGGGCGCCCGCCGGGCGGGGCGCCGGCTCGGCCTCGTGGGCCGCGAGGAAGGCGGAGACCGAGGCGTCCCAGCCGTAACGCTCGGCGCGGGCGCGGGCGGTGGCGCGGCGTTGCGCCTCCGGGCGCCCCAGCAGCCGCTGGACCGCGTCGGCGAAGGCCACCCCGTCGTCGGCGGCCGCGAGGCCCGCGTCACCGAGGATCGGGGGCAGTGCGGAGGAGGCCGACGCCACCACGGGCGTACCGCAGGCCAGCGCCTCCAGTGCGGCGAGGCCGAAGGTCTCCACCGGTCCCGGGGCGAGAGCCACGTCGGCGGAGGCGAGGACGGCGGAGAGGCGGGCCGGATCGGCGATGTGGCCGAAGAACCGCACCGGCAGTCCTTCTCGTTCGGCCCGGACGGCGAGGCGGGCGCGCAGCGGCCCGTCCCCGGCGATCGCGAGGACGACGGACACGCCCCGGCGCCGGAGCTCGGCCAGGGCGTCGAGGGCCCGCTCGGGCCGCTTCTCCGGGGAGAGCCGGGAACAGAGCACGAGCAGGACCTGCCCCGGCCCCGCCAGCTCGGCGCGGAGCGCCGCGTCTCGCGCGCAGGGGTGACGCAGGGTCAGGTCGACGCCGAGCGGCGCCAGGCGCAGGTCGGCGGTGTCGAGGCGGCGGAACTCCCGGGCGGCCCACTCGGTGGTGCAGATGATCCGGGTGTAGTCGCGCGCGGTGCGGGCGTTGAGGACGTCCGCCACGCGGCGCGCTGCGGGGCCGGGCAGCCCCCAGACGCGCAGCACCCCGTCCAGGCTCTCGTGGGAGACCATCGCGGCGGGCACGCCGTGCTCCCGGGCCCAGCGGCCGGTCCAGCGGAGCGTCGTGCGGTCGGAGACCTCCAGCCGGT
Source organism: Streptacidiphilus jiangxiensis (assembly GCF_900109465.1). Lineage (GTDB taxonomy): Bacteria > Actinomycetota > Actinomycetes > Streptomycetales > Streptomycetaceae > Streptacidiphilus > Streptacidiphilus jiangxiensis. Next base: position 209,997 of record NZ_FOAZ01000015.1, on the reverse strand, counting down.
CGGGCCGCAGCGCCTCCAGGGTCGCGGCGACCCGGGCCCGGTCGAGCAGGACGCGGTAGCCGCCCATGCCGGGGACGAGCGGGCCGGGCACGGTGACCACCCGGCCCTGCTCGGTCTCCTCGTCGGCAGCCTCGGGACCGGGCACGACCAGCACCGGCCGGTGCCCGGCGGCGAGGTACCCCTCCCCCAGGCGGCGCAGCGCGGTGCGCAGGCCGCCCGAGGTCGGGGTGACGAAGTTGGCGACGCGCACGATCCGCAGTGCCATGTCGGTCGCCCCTACGCCGCGGCAGCCGCGTCGGCGGCAGCAGCGGCAGCAGCGGCAGCGGACACGCCCGGCTCCGCGGGCACCGCCGTGACCGGCAGCGCGCCGGCGTGGGGCCGGGTCTCCGTCCCGACGCGCCCGCGCTGCGCGATGACCTTGCGGTAGTGCTCGATCAACTCGTCGCCGACCGACTCCCAGGTCCGCGATTCCACCTCGGCCCGTCCGGCGGCGCCGTAGCGGGCCCGCAGGGGCGCGTCGGCCGCGAGCCCGGCGACCGCCCGGGCCAGGGCGGCGCCGTCCCGCGCCGGCACGAGCAGGCCGGTGCGGTGGTGCCCGATGAGGTCCAGCGGGCCACCGAGGGCCGGCCCGACCACGGCGACGCCGCTGGCCATGGCCTCCTGGATGGTCTGGCAGAAGGTCTCCATCGGCCCCGTGTGCGCGAACACGTCCAACGAGGCGTAGAGCGCGGCGAGTTCGTCCCCGGTGCGGCGTCCCAGGAAGAGCGCTCCGGGCAGCGCCTGGCGCAGCGAGTGCTCGGACGGGCCGTCGCCGATCACGACGACCCTGACGCCGGGCAGCGCCACCGTCTCCGCGAGCAGGTCGACCCGCTTCTCCGGCGCGAGCCGCCCGACGTAGCCGACGAGCACCTCCCCGCCGGGGGCGAGCTCACGGCGCAGCGCCTCGCTGCGGTGGCGCGGGTGGAACCGCGCCGAGTCGACCCCGCGCCGCCACAGGTGCACCCGGGGGATGCCGTGTGCGGTGAGGTCCTGCAGTGCGGGCGTGGACGGCGCCAGGGTGCGGTCGGCGGCGCAGTGCACCGTCCGCAGGCGCCGCCAGGCGGCGGCCTCCCCGAGCGCGCTGCCGGCGCGGTAGGCGCGGGCGTATCCGGCGATGTCGGTCTGATAGACGGCGACGCTGGGCAGGCCGAGCCGCTCGGCGGCGGCCATGCCGCGCGACCCGAGCAGGAACGGCGAGGCCAGGTGGACCACGTCGGGCCGGTGGCCGGCGATGAGCTGCTCGAGCCTGCGGCTCGGCAGCGCGATCCGCACCTGCGGATAGCCGGGCAGCGGCATGGCGGACACCCGCACCACGGGGCACGGATCGGCAGCCCCGACCGGCACGGCGGGTGCGGGGGCGATGACCAGGGGCTCGTGCCCACGGCGTACCAGATGCTCGGCGGTACGCAGGACGGAGTGGGCGACCCCGTTGACGTCTGGCGGGAACGACTCGGTGACGAGGGCGACACGCATGCCAGCGTTATTCCGAGCCACGGCGTGCGGCGAGGCACGTCGATCTGACCGAACGGCGAACGGCGCACGAATCCTCGTCGAGGCGGCCCCCGTCGCCCCTCAGGGCCCCGGACCACGCCTTTCTCGCAGCGCGCCGTTCTCAGAACATTCCGTTCGCGTTCCTTGCCCCGCCCGGCACCGACTGCATCATCACGCCCCGCTGCCCCGCTCCGTGGCGTCCCCGTCGCGGGCGAGCGCGAGCTGCTGGACGGTGGCGGGCAGCAGGCGGTGCTCCACCTCCAGCACCCGGGCGGCGAGGGTGTCCGGGGTGTCGTCGGGGAGGACCGGGACCTCGGCCTGGGCGAGGACGCGGCCCTCGTCGTAGTGGTCGGTCAGGAGATGGACCGAGGCGCCGGAGACCAGGTCCCCGTCGGCGAGGACCGCCTCGTGGACGTGGCGGCCGTACATGCCCGGGCCTCCGTGGCGCGGCAGCAGCGCGGGGTGGACGTTGACGAGCGCTCCCTCGTAGGCGGCGAGGACGGCCGGACCGATCTTGCGCATGTACCCCGCGGTGACGACCAGGGCCACGTCGTGCTCACGGAGCAGCGCCAGCATCGCCTGGTCGAGCGCGTCCGGGTCCGGGTGGGTCCGGCCGGAGAGGTGCGCGTGCGCGATGCCCTGCTCGACCGCGTGCGCGAGGGCGCCGGAGGCGCTGTTGTTGCTGATGACGAGCGCCACGGCGTAGGCACTGCCCGGCTGTCGGGCGGCTGCGGTGAGCGCACGGAGGTTGGACCCGTTGTGGGACGCGAGCACGGCGACATTGATCGACATGCCCTGATCATCCCAGCCCTCGGCCGCCCCCCGCTCCCGCCGACGCCCGGCTCTCCCGCAGGCGCTCGGACCTCCCACGGACCCCGGCTCTCCCGCCGACGCCCAGATCTCCCACAGGCGCTCGGACCTCACGCCGACGCTCGGCTCTCCCCCGACGGCGCTCAGCCCTCGCGCAGACCCCGGCTCTCACGCCGACGCTCAGGTCGCCCCCCACGGGCGCTCTGCCCTGCTGCGGACCCGGCCCGCACGCCGACGCCTGGCTCTCCCGCAGGCGCTCGGACCTCCCACGGACCCCGGCCCTCCCCCCGACGCCCAGCTCTCCCCCGACGGCGCCGGCCCTCCGGCGGGCCGCTCAGCCGGCGTTCAGCCGGCGCTGAGGCGACCGCGGACGGCGGCGTGGACCTCGGCCTCCTCGCCCGGGTCCGCCGCCAGGCGCCGCAGGCGGTCCAGGACGCGGACATTGCCACTGGTGCGGACGGACCGCGCCGCGAGCTCGCGGGTGGCCTCCTCGCAGTCCCAGAGGCATTCGACCGCCGCGCCCGTGGCGAAGTACGGGTCGATGACGGCGAGGCCGCGCGCCGCGCCCAGGCGCAGCTGTGAGCAGACCGTCTCGGCGTAGATGTGGCGCAGGACGGAGACCGCCTGTCCGGCCTGGAGACGGCCGGCGCCCTCGACGAGGGCGAAAAGCGCTTCGCCGTCCGGGCCCGAGCGGGAGACCTCGCGGTGCAGCGCGGCCACGACGAGAGGGGCGTCCTCGGGGCCGCCGGCGCAGGCCAGCAGCCGTGCGGCCGCCTCGGGGAGCCGGCCGCCGTCGATCCGGGAGGCCCAGGAACGGGCGTGCACCAGGATGCTCTCGCTGCGCATCCGGCCCAGGGTGTCGACGGCGAAGTCGGCGACGGTCTCGGACAGGTCGTCCGCGGCGAGCTCCATCAGACCCGGTACCTCCGGGTCGTCCACCTCGGCCAGGTAACGCAGCGCCGCGCAGCGTCCGCCCGGCAGGCCGGACCGCGCGGCGAGGCGCAGCACCGGGAGGTCCGCCGGGGTCGCGACGGCGCCGAGCAGGCGGGCCGCGGCAGCGCCGCGGCGCAACGCCGCGCGCCCCTCCGGGCGCTCCGCGAGCGCGCCGGCGGCACCGGACCCCGACTCGGGCTCCGTCTCGGCGTCGGCCCAGGCCAGTACGGCTTCGGTGCTCCACTCCGGCGTCTCGGGGCGGGACATCTGCCGTTGCCAGAGGTCGAAGGGGGCCCGCTCGGTCGCCGCGGCGACGCGCGGGTGGTCGGCCGCCCACAGGTGCCACGGGCGCGGCTCGTAGGCGTCGCGGACGGCGGCGCGGAGCTCGGCGTCGCCCTCGGGGCCGAGGGGGAAGCGTGCGAGCACGGCGTCGGCGAGGCCGCGCAGGCCCTCGTCGTTGTCGCGGACGGCGAGCTCGTCCAGGGCCCACGCCCAGTTGCAACCCTCGGCGGCGTACCGGCGCAGCAGGAGCAGCGCGTCACGCCGGCCGTAGCCGACGAGGCGGCCGAGGACGGCCAGGGTGAGTCCGGTGCGGCTCTCGCGGGTGTCGAGGTCGTCCCACGCGTCGAAGAGGTGCGCCTCCAACCCCTGCAACGGCGCCTCGAGTTCCATGAAGAGGCGTGCGTAGTAGAGGGAGCGGTTCTCGACCTGCCAGTCGCGGCGGGGGTCTTGGGTGACGCACTCCTCCAGGGCGGCGAGCGCGTCGGAACGCTCGGCCGCCAGAGCGTGCAGGGTGCCGTCCCCTCGGCCCCGCTGGAGCAGGCCGAGGAGGGAGGCGCTGGGCGCTATCGCGGGCTCGAACATGAGGTCAGCATCCGTTGCGGCGGTCCTGGTGGCAATGGAATTTCGGTGCGCGCGGCTGTTGACCTGGTGGGTCGGCCCCGGCACAGGGGGTCGGTTCGGGTCCGCGACGGTGGCCGCGGGGGGATTGTGGCACCGGGCGACGGTCCCCGCCAGCCGGAAGCACGGAATGCTACCGTCCGCAGCCCCGACCGCGCACCAGCGCCTTCGTTGGCCGGTTCTCCGCGCCACCCCCGTGACCTGCGTCGCGACCCGTCACGCCACCCCCGAGAGGGGCGTCGTTGGCATATGCCGGAAGCAAAATCATGCCAATCTTCGCTGAAAGGGCTCCACGGTCGCCACGCTCTGTGCGACAGTCGTAACGTTCAAGAACGCCTCCGGCCACAGCGGGACGCCATGCACCCCCACGTTCCCCCTCCCTCCCTCACGCAGCAGGTCTCCGCGCTGCGCGAACGGCTGGACTCGGAGTTCGGCACCGGCCACGACCGCGCGGAACGCGCCCTGGTGGCCCACGCCCACTCCCACCTGGCCGAGCTGGAACGCCTCACCGGCGCGCTCGGCGGCCCCGCGCCGAGCCTCGCGGACACCACCCTCCTGGGTGATGCCGAATGGGACCTCGTGCACGACGAGGTCGCGTGGTCCGCCGAGATGTTCCGCATCTTCGCGCGGGCACCGCAGGACGGCCCGCTCACCCTGGACCAGCTCCCGGGTGCACTGCACCCCGAGGACCGTCACGCGGTCGCGCGGCTGCTGACCGAGGCCCTGGTGGACGGACGGCCGATCGACGCCGAGTTCCGCCTGCAGCTCGACGACGGCACCGTGCGCCCGGTCCACTGCGTGGGCGCACCCCAGCTGGCCGAGGACGGCGGCGTCCACGCCGTCTGGCTCGCCCTCCGCGCGCGCTGACCCCCGGCCGCCGTCCGCGGCGGCCCTGTGCCGGCCCGGTCCCGCCTGTTCCGGTCCGGTCCCGCCTGTTCCCCGCTGCGAGGCTGGTAGGACACCGGCCCCGAGCCGGCTCAGATGATCTGCGGGCGGGGCTGGCGCGGCATCGCCTTACTGATCTGCGCCCGCAGGTGCGCCACCTCGGGCATCCGCGTGTACGGGGCCGTCAGCCGGTACATCTGCCGCAGCCGGTGCCAGGTCCGGTGCGAGGACATCTCCCCCGTCGAGCTGAGCGCCAGCTGCGCGTAACGATGGGCCTCGTCGGGCTTGTTGGCCAGGTAGCAGGCCGAGGCCATGGAGATGTGGTCGAAGAGCTTGGAGCGCTCGTGGCCGCCCTCGCGCAGTTGCAGGGCCAGCAATGCGTGGCGCTGAGCCAGGGCCGCCGCGTTCGGGTCGTGGTCGGCGAGGGTGCGGTAGGTGAGCGCCTCCATGCCGTGCAGGTCCGCCAGGTCGAAGAACTGCAGCCAGCTGGGACCGGCCTCGCCCGTGTCCTGGGCGAACAGGTCCTCGGCCTCGCCCAGCGTGCGCCGGGTGGCCTGGCTGTGGCCGAGGGAGGCGTGCGCCCAGGCCTCGACCGTGCGCAGCATGGCGCGGGTGCGCGGCAGCGCCTCCTCACCGGCGCCCGCGTCGGCCACCCGCATCAGGTCCAGTGCGTCCCCGGCCCGGCCCAGGTGCACCATCTGGCGCGCGGCGCGCGCCAGGGCCTCGCTGGCGCGCGGACGGTCGTCGGCCTCCCGCGCCGAGTGCACGGCCATCACGAAGTACCTCTGCGCCGTGGGCTCCAGGCCCACGTCGTGGGACATCCACCCGGCCAGCACGGACAGGTTCGCGGCGACACTCCACAGCCGCCGGCGCAGGTGGTCCGGGTGGTCGTAGGTGAGCATGCTGCCCACCTCGTTCAACTGGCCGACCACCGCCTTGCGTTGCAGGCCACCGCCGCGCGAGGCGTCCCAGCGGCGGAAGACGTCGACCGACTCCTCCAGGGCGACGACCTCGTCCTCGCCCACCGGGCCGGCCTCGTAGTAGTCGAGGGCCGGCAGTGCGTGCGGGTTGCGCACGATGGTGGCCGAGCCCTCCGTCGGCGGCAGCGCGGCCGGGGACCGCATCCAGTCGTACAGGGGGTTGGCGATGACGGCGCCCGCAGCGAGGGCGGTACTCGCTCCCATCAGTCCGCGTCGATTCAGCATCAGGTCCATTCCCGTGAACTCGGTGAGGACCGCGGCTGTCTGACCTGGTGCCGGTCTGGACGCGTCGGACTCGCGACGGTGCGAGCCGTGCCCGGATGGCCGTTCCCGGTGGAAGCCGAGGTCCTCTGGCGTGACTACTCGGCCGAGCTGCTCGCTGAACAGCGCCGCGAGAATGCGCGGGACGGGGTCGCGGGGGATCTCCCCGCGCTCCATCCAACGGCGCACCCGCGAGGTGTCGGTGGACAGCTGCTGCTGTCCGGCCTGCGCACCGCGGCGGTTGACCAGCCGCGCCAACTCCCCCTTGGACCAACCGGTCAGGGCGAATAGGTCGGCGAGCTGGTTGTTCGGTCCTCTGTTCACGTCGTGCCCCCAGGTTCTCGGCACTTCGACACTAACCACCCGTCATGTGCCAGGCGAGCATTCGCCAGGGTTCGCCAGGCCTCGCCAACTGTCTCGCTTCGGGCCGCCGGGTGTGTTGTATGAATGCGCCACCCCGACCTGGGCGATCGCCCGGCCGAGCGTCAGGGAGACGGGTGTGGCGCAAGGGGTGGCGCGCCGTCGCCACGCGCCAGGGTTCGCCCGGGAGACGCAACTCCCCAGGGTGCGCCGACCGGGCTCCGGCCCGCGCGGCACCGGCGCGCCACCCCGACCAGGCAGCCGTCCGCCGGCCCGACCCCGGCCGGCGGACGGAAGCACCGGACGCACCGGACGGAAGCACCGGTCAGACGAAGGGATCAGGACTCACCCATGTACTCACCGGCCATCTCCCCCGCTCCGGCGACCCGCCCGCAGGCCGCCCCCGCCGCTCCGCTGCGTCGGCGTCCCGGCCTCGGGCTCGACCCGCGGCTGCGCGAGCCCGGCGGCCAGCCCTCCGCCAGGGTGGCGCACGGCGCGCAGCAGTTGCGTCGGCCCGCGCCGGCCCCGGCGGTCGCCCGCCCCGGCACCGCGCAGCGCCCCGACGCCGCCCAGCACTCCCCGCAGGTGCGGGCCGCACTGGCCCACATCGCGCGGATAGCTCCCGCCTTCGTGCCGCGCCAGCTCCTCCAGGACCGCCGGCATGTGCTGATCGCAGGTACCGCAGGCCGCACCCCGGTGGTGGCGAAGGCCCTGGCGCGGCCCGGCGAGGATCTCGAAGGGATGGCGCGCTTCCAGCACGAGATCGCGGCCCACCGCGCCTTCGTGCGCCACCGCCCGCCGGTCCGGCTGCCGAAGCTGGTCGCCGCCGACACCGAGCGCTGCGTGCTGCTGATGGAGCGCGTCCCCGGCCGTCCTGCGGCCCGCGAGCGCCACCCCTCGGACACGCCCACGCCGGGCGAGGTGCGCGCCATCGTCGGCGCGATCCGAGGGCTGAACCTGTGGCGTCCGCCGACGGGCGTCTTCGACCGCCCGCTGGACTACTCCCGCGAGATCGCCCGCTACCACGCGCTGGGCCTGCTGACGGACCGTGACACCAGCGACCTGCAGCAGCTGCTGCACGGCCTCGCCCACCAGCCGTGGCAGTTCTGCCACGGGGACGCGCTGCTCACCAATGTCCTGCTGGCGCCCTCGGGTCCGGTCCTGGTCGACTGGGAGCAGGCCGGCTGGTACCTGCCCGGCTACGACCTCGCACTGCTGTGGACCGTGATGGCCGGCGACACCGGTGCCCGTCGCCAGTTGAGCCAGATCGCGCAGTCGACCGGCACACTGGGCCGCGACGCGTTCCTGGTCAACCTGATCCTGGTGCTGATGCGGGAGATCCGCCTCCACGACGTGCCGGGCGCGGGCGAGGAGCAGCGCATCCTGATCCGCCGCCTCCACGAGGACGCCGCCCTGGCCCGCCGCGCCGTGCGCGCCGCCGTCGGCACCCGCTGAGCGTCGATCGGGCCGCGCGGTCGGACAAAACTCGCTTGCCGCTGCTGGCGAGCCGTTCGGACAATCGGCCCCATGACCCGCTCTCTCAGCTCCGACCAGGTCGAGCAGTTCGTCACGGACGGGTTCGTCCGTCTTCCTGAGGCCTTTCCCCGCGCGCTCGCGGACGAAGGCAGGGCGTTCCTGTGGCAGGAGACGGGGCTGGACCCGGACGATCCGGCGACCTGGACCGAGCCGGTGGTGCGGCTGAGCGGCTACGGCTCCGAACCCTTCCGGCGCGCGGCCACGACCGAGCGCCTGCACGACGCCTTCGACCAACTCGTCGGCCCCGGCCGGTGGGTCCCGCGCGACGGCCTCGGCACCTTCCCCATCCGGTTCCCGCACCCCGCCGATCCGGGGGACGCCGGCTGGCACATGGACGGAAGCTTCACGCCCGAGGGAGAGTCGGGCTACTGGGTCAACCTCCGCTCCCGTGAGCGAGCCCTGCTCATGCTCTTCCTCTTCTCCGACGTCGACGAGGAGAACGCGCCGACCCGCATCAAGGTCGGTTCGCACCTGGACGTGCCGGCGTTCCTCCAACCGGTCGGTGAGCAGGGGCTGAACTTCTTCGAGCTGTGTCGGGTCATGGACGAGGCCGGCCGACTGGACGCGCCCGAGCGTCCGCTCGCCCTCGCCACCGGGCAGGCCGGAGACGTCTACCTGTGCCACCCGTTCCTGATCCACGCCGCTCAACCCCACCACGGCACGGTGCCCCGGTTCATCGCCCAGCCGCCGCTGATCGCCGACGGCCTGCTGGAGCTGGACCGCCCGGACGGCGCCTACTCCCCGGTCGAGCGCGCGGTCCGCCTGGGCCTCGGCCTGGCGGACCGGTGAGGTCGCGCCGGTGACATCGCGGCCGGTGAGGGCAGGCCGGTGAGGGCAGGCTGCGCTACTCCCCCTCGGACGCCGCCCGCAGCAGCGGCGCGCCGGTCGGGAGCAGGGCGCGGGTGGTGAACGCGTCCCGCAGGTGGCGTTCGAGCGGGACGGTGCGGTGCAGTCCGGCCGGGCCCGCCAGGGCGACCGAGCGGTGGACCACGGCCAGGGACAGGTCCGCGACGCGTGGCGCGAGGAGTCGGGCGCGGCGCTCGGCCCCGGGGCGACCGGCGTCGAGGGCGGCCGCGAGGCCCGACAACAGCTCCTCGGCGGCGATGAGTTCAAGCTCCAGTGCGCCGCGGTCGAGCTCGGACAGGTCCTTGACGTGCCGGACCAGCCAGGCTCGCGCGGTACGGCCGACACCCAGGCAGATCGCGGCGACGGCGAGCCGTCGGGCGGCCTCGTCGCGCGCGTCGGGCGGCGTCAGTCGGTGCGCGGCGTCGAGGAGCACCTCCTCGAAGTGGACGTCCTGGTGGGCCGCGGCCCGCAGGCCGAGCTGCTCGGAGCCGGGCTCGACGATCAGCCCGGGGGTGTCGCCCGGCAGCAGGAACAGGGCGGAGCCGTTGCCGTCCCCCTCCTTCACGGGCTCGGAAGCGGCCGTGACCAGCAGCCAGGCGAGCGCCTCCGCACCCGGCACGCCGTGCTCGCGTCCGGCCAGCAGCCAGCCGTCGGGTGCGCGCTGCGCGGTGACCTCCGCCCCGGCCTCAGCGCCGGGACCACCGGGCGGCAGCATCCCGACGAGCGCCGGGCCCCGGCGGGAGTCGACGAGCAGGCCTCGGTAGGCGGAGGCCGGCCAGCGGCCGTCACGGGCCTGCGCCTCGTGCGCGAGCAGGGTGTCCCCTGCCAGCAGGGCGACCGAGGGGTCGCCACTGGCGAGTGCGACCAGCAGGTGCACCGTCTCGGTGAGGCCCGCACCGGCGCCGCCGTACTGCTCCGCGACGGTGAGCGTGAGCAGCCCGGCCGCGTGGACCTCCTCGATCCCCTGGTACGGGAAGGCGCCCTCGCGGTCGTGCTCGTCGGCCCGCGCCGCAAGCAGGTCGACGACGCGCGGGAGCCGGGTCATGGCCTCGTCGGCCGTGGGGAAGGACATCGTCAGCCGCTGCCGTCCTGCTCAGACCTGGAACATGCCCGCGGGCAGCGGCTTCAGCAGCTTGTAGAGGTCCTCGCTGACGGGCCGGTCCCAGGTGACGACGGTGACCAGCACGTCGTCGCTGCGGCCGAACTGCACGGCTGCTAGACGACCCTCGCTGAGCTTGTACTTCTTCACGATCAGCAGGCCGTCGTCGAGCATGACCGGGAAGTCCTCGCTGTCCAGGACCTCGACTGGCTCCTCGCTGCCGACGATGGCCAGCATCTGGTGGACCTCCAGCGGCACCCCGTCCTCGGGGTCGCGGGCCGGGGAGCCGGAGCGCAGATTGCCGATGATCATGGACGGGCCGCGGCCGCCCATCAGGTCGTAGCGCAGCACCACACCGTGGCAGCTGCCGTCCTCCGGATCGCTGATCAGCACGGCCCCGAAGTCACCGGGCCAGTCGCCCGGATCCATCGCGAGAATGTCGAAGTCCGGGCCTGCGGGGGTGCCGGAGCGGCGGCGAAGGAAAGCCATGGGGCCATCGTACGTGCACCCGCGCGCTGCGAATGCGTGACCGGACACGGGTCGTGTACCAGGCTCCGAGACCAGGTTGACGAACGGATCACGTTCCGATTACGTTCGGCGACATGCAGAGATCGCCGCGTCTGGTGAGCAGGGGTCACATCGACCTCATGCGCGTCGCGTCCGCTGCATGTCGCGCCTGCCGCCCGAGCCGTTGACGCCTCGGCGGATCCGCGAGAACCCCGACGACGGCACCGGCCCCAGGATCGGCCGTGCGCCTGCGGAGCGCCTCCTCCTTCTGCGAACCTGGACAGCGACAGCCCCGTAACACTCCTGGAATCTCGCCTGCTCGGCCCGACCGGCCGTGGCAGGCGGGCCCGCTTGGCACCGCGTGGGGGCGTGTGCGAGCGGGCTGGGCGCCGCGTCGACCCCGTGGGGGTGGTCGACGCGGCGCTCCTCTCCTCAGGCTGCTGCTCAGGTGAGGTCGAACTCGCCGTCCCGGGCGCCGAGCACGAAGGCGTTCCACTCCGCCGGGGTGAAGATCAGCGCCGGTCCCTCGGGGCTGCGGCCGTCGCGCATGGCGATGTACCCGTCGACGAAGGCGATCTGCACGTCGCCCACGCCCTGGCTGCTGGACAGCCACTCCACGCCGTTGAGATCGAGCTGCGGTTTCCTCTCCTCAACGCCCACCCCGATCGGGCCCCGCTGGGTGACCACTCCGGCCTCCGCGGTCACGTCGAAGAATGCGTCGCTTGCCACGTCGAGCTCCTCCCGCCGTCAGTTGATCCCACTGTAATCTCCGCGGCAGCCTGCGGTGGAGGGCTTCGACACGATCCGCCCGTGCGGGTGACAACGGGCGGATCGGCCTGGTAGGAGCCATGGTTCAGTGATCGGCTCAGTGATCGGGCCGCTCGCTGCCGACGAGCCACATGGAGAAGAACTGCGCCCCGCCGCCGTATGCGTGGCCGAGAGCGCGCCTGGCTCCGTCGATCTGGTGCTCCCCGGCGAGCCCGCGCACCTGGAGTGCCGCCTCCGCGAAGCGGATCATGCCCGAGGCGCCGATCGGGTTGGAGGAGAGCACCCCGCCCGAGGGGTTGACCGGCAGGTCGCCGTCCATCTCCGTCACGCCCGCCTCGACCAGCTTCCACCCCTCGCCCTGGTCGGCGAAGCCGAGGTTCTCCAGCCACATCGGCTCGTACCAGGAGAACGGCACGTAGATCTCGGCCAGGTCGATCTGGCGGCGCGGGTCGGTGACGCCCGCCTGTCGGTAGACGTCGGCGGCGCAGTCGCGGCCGGCCTGCGGGCTGACGTAGTCCTTGCCCGCGAAGATGGTCGGCTCGCTGCGCATCGCGCCGCCGTGGACCCACGCGGGCGGCCGCGGCGCGCGGGCGGCGCCGCTGTCACCGGTGAGCACGAGCGCGCAGGCCCCGTCGGAGGACGGGCAGGTCTCCGAGTAGCGGATGGGGTCCCACAGCATCGGGGAGGTCTGCACCTGCTCCAGCGTCAGGTCGTGTTCGTGCAGGTGGGCGTAGGGGTTCTTCAGGGCGTTGCGGCGGTCCTTGAACGCCACCAGCGAGCCGACGGTGTCGGGCGCGCCGGTGCGCCGCATGTAGGCACGCACGTGCGGGGCGAAGAAGCCGCCCGCCCCGGCCGTGAGCGGCTGCTGGAACGGGACCGGCAGCGACAGGCCCCACATGGCGTTGGACTCGGACTGCTTCTCGAAGGCGACGGTCAGCACCGTGCCGTGCACACCGGCCGCCACCAGGTTGGCGGCGACCAGGGCGGTCGAGCCGCCGACCGAGCCGGCGGTGTGGACGCGCAGCATCGGCTTGCCCACCGCGCCGAGAGCCTCGGCGAGATAGAGCTCGGGCATCATCACGCCCTCGAAGAAGTCCGGCGCCTTGCCGATGACCACGGCGTCGATGTCGGCCCAGGTCAACTCCGCGTCGGCCAGGGCGCGGACGGCGGCCTCGCGGACCAGTCCCGCGATGGAGACGTCCTGGCGGGCGGCGACGTGCTTGGTCTGGCCGACGCCGACGACGGCCACGGGCTGCTTGCTCATCGCGCACCTCCGCGGGTGCCGTCGGTGCTGCGGGGGCTGTTGCCGTTCCGGTTGCCGTTCGTGCCTTCGAGGACGGCCACCAGGTTCTGCTGCAGGCACGGCCCCGAGGTGGCGTGGGCGAGGACGCGGTGCGCCTCGCCGCGGTGGATCAGCGCGGCGGCCTCACCGATGCGGATCAGCCCGGCCGCCATGACCGGGTTGGCGGCGAGCGGCCCACCGGAGGGGTTCACCGGCACGTCGTCGGAGAGGTAGAGGGCGCGCCGCAGCACGACCTCCTGCGCGGTGAAGGGCGCGTGCAGTTCGGCGGCGTCCAGCGGCGCGTCGAAGGCGCCGGCCGCGGCGGCGGCGAGGCGGGTCGAGGGCGACTCGGTGAGGTCGCGCACGCCGGGCTGGTGGGCCTCGATCCGGTGGTCGATGCCGCGGATCCAGGCCGGGTTGGCGTGCAGGGCGCGGGCGGTGTCGCCCGCGGCGAGGATCACGGCGGCGGCGCCGTCGCTGATCGGCGGGCAGTCGTGGCGGCGCAGCGGCTCGACCTCGTACGGGCGTTGCAGCAGCTCTGCCGGGTCGGCGCTGCCGCGCAGCTGGGCGTGCGGGTTGCCGGTCGCGGCGCGGCGGCTGCGCACGGCGGTCTCCGCGAGACGCGGCTCGTCGGTCAGACCGGCGTCGATCAGGGCCTGCGCCTGGAGCGCGGCGAGCGCGATCGAGTCCGGCCACAGCGGGGCGAGGGTGTAGGGGTCGAGCTGCCGGGTGAGCACGTCGCGGACGCTGCCGGGCGAGGACTTGCCGTAGGAGTAGACCAGGGCCGTGTCGGCCTCGCCGGTCCGGAGCTTGACCCACGCCTCGTACAGGGCCCAGGCGCCGTCCATCTCCACGTGCGACTCGGAGATCGGCGGCCAGGCGCCGACGCCGTCCAGGGCCATGGTGAAGGAGAAGGCCCGGCCGGCCAGGTAGTCGCTGCTGCCGGAGCAGGTGAAGCCGATCCGGTTGGCTGTCAGTCCCGTCTGCTTGAGTACGTCGTGGAGGACGGGCATGACGAGCTCGACCTCGGAGAGCTGGTCGGTGCGCCTGGTGTGGTTGCTCTGGGCGAAGGCGACGACGGCGACGTCACGGCCGCGCCCGTGCCGGTCGACGGAGCGCGCTGCGGGGCTCACATCCACCTCCGGTAGCTCTCGGGGTCGGCGTCGGGCTCGCCCGTCGGGCGGAAGTGGCTGATCGAGGCGAGGCTGGGGCCGAGGCGTTCCTCGTTCCAGACGGCCTCGACGCGCTGGCCGATGCGGACGTCGGCGTAGGGAACGTCCCCGACGCGCGCGTGCAGGCCGACGTGGGCGCCGTCGAGCAGCACGTACGCGTAGCAGTACGGCACCTCGATGTTCAGGCCCTTGGCGGCGATGTTGACGATGCAGAAGGTGGTGACAGTGCCGGTGTGCGGCAGCTCCAGCTGCTCGGTGGTGGCGACGCCGCAGGTCGGGCAGGCCCCGCGGGGCGGCACGTAGACGCGGGTGCACTGCGGGCAGCGCTCGGCGAGCAGTCGCTTGTCGGGCAGCGCGGTGAGAAAGCGGGTCTGCGCGCTGCCGGGCGTGTGGGTGTACTCCAGCCGGGCCGGGATGGTCACCCGGGTCACGGGCTCGGCGCCCGCCAGTTCCGGGATGCCGGCCAGGAGTTCGGCGGCCGTGGTCATACGGCGGGGCCCTCCGCGGTGTCGGGCGCCGGCTCGAAGCAGGCGATGTCGGTGATCGCGCCGCTGCGCTCCTCGGCCCAGCGGATCGCGACGCGCAGGCCGGTGTGGACGGCGTGGCGAGGGGCGTCGAGGGCGTGCAGCAGAGCGGTGTCGGCGCCGTCGAGACGCACCAGCACCCACGCGAAGGGCGTGTCCAACGGCTGGTAGGGGCGCGGCCGTTCGTTCCAGGCCCAGGTGGTGACGGTGCCGAGCCGGCCGAGCGGAACCAGCTCGGTCAGCTCCTCGGCGGTGACGGGGTCGTACTCGGCCGGCGGGCACAGCACCCGCCCGTCGCTGCCGCGCGCCCCGAGCACCACGCGCTCGCGCAGCCCGGTGAGGAAGGCGCCGAGCACGGGTCCGGTGGAACGGGTGAACGGGAACTCGACGATCAGCGGTGCGCTGAGCACCTCGGGGGGCATGGCGGGGTCCTTTCGAGGGCTTGCGGATCGGGCTCGGGCCTGTCGGACAGGTCCTGGGGGCGCGACGTCAGTGTCGGCGGTAGACAGGGGCGCGCTTCTCGGCGAAGGCGCGCGGGCCCTCCTTGGCGTCCTCGGTGGCAAAGACCGGCCAGCCGATCTCGAGTTCGCGCTTGAGGCCCTCTGCCTCGGTGAGCGCCGCGGTCTCGTAGACGGACCGCTTGACGGCCTCGACGGCGAGCGGGGCGGCCTCGTTGACGGCCTCGGCGAGCTCCAACGCCCGCTTGAGGGCGGTGCCGTCGGGCACGAGGCTGCCGACCAGGCCGATGTCGCGCGCCTCGGCGGCGGTGTAGCGGCGGCCGGTCAGCAGCATCTCCAGCGCGTGGGTGTGCGGGATCTGCCGGGTGAGGCGGACGGTGGAGCCGCCGATCGGGAAGAGTCCGCGGCGCACCTCGAAGAGGCCGAAGCTCGCCGACTCCCCGGCGACGCGGATGTCCGTACCCTGGAGCATCTCCGTTCCACCGGCGACACAGACGCCCTCGACGGCGGCGATGACGGGCTTGCGCGGGCGGTGGTGCCGCAGCATCGCTTTCCAGTGCAGCTCCGGATCGGCGGCGAGGCGGGCGCGGGCGGGGTCGTTCTCCGCGAATCCCCCGCCGGCGAGTGCCTTGAGGTCCATTCCGGCACAGAAGGCCCCGCCCGCACCGGTCAGCACAATGGACCGGACGGCGTCGTCGGCATCCGCCTCGATCCATGCGTCGTGCAATCCGACGAGCATCGGAAGCGAGAACGCGTTCTTGGCCTCGGGCCGGTTGAGCGTCAGGACTAGTGTGGCGCCCTGCCGCTCGATGATCAGATGTTCCGTGCCTGCCATGGGCCGCCTCCGCATGCCGCACCGACCGAATCCCGCTCAGATCTAGAACAGGTTGCAGTCTTGCTGACGGCTTTTCAAGTGCCGTTCCAAGAACAAGTTCAAGGCGTCGGAACCCTGGAGTTCTGCCGACACCGCTCCTACGCTCCGCCCATGGAATTCAACCTGGCCGATCTGTTCGAGCAAGCGGTTGACCACTATCCCGGGCGCGAAGCGGTCAGCTGCGCCTCCGCCGACGGGAAGGCCGTCCACCGGCGCACCTTCGCGGAGTTGGACGAGCGGGCCAACCGCCTGGCCCACCACCTGCAGGAGGCCGGCATCGGCCCGGGGGACCGCGTCGGCGTCTACGCGCTGAACTGTGCGGAGTGGGTCGAGTCGCTGCTCGCGATCTGCAAGGTTCGGGCCGTCTGCGTCAACGTCAACTACCGTTATGTGACGGACGAGTTGAGCTACCTGCTCGGGATGGCCGAGCCCGCCGCACTGATCTACCAGGAGCGTTACGCCGACCGCGTCTCCGAGATCCTGCCCGGCCTCCCCGGCCTGCGGCACCTGGTCGTCATCGACGACGGCACGGCCGCGCCCGGCGGGCCGGCCCTGCAGGCCGTCCCGTACGAGAAGGCGCTCGCCTCCGGCGGACCGCAGCGGGACTTCCCGCCGCGCTCCCCCGACGACCACTACCTGCTCTTCACCGGCGGCACGACCGGCCTGCCCAAGGGCGTGGTGTGGCGGCAGGAGGACGTCTTCTTCGCGCTCGGCGGCGGCATCGACGTCACCAACGGCCATCGGATGGCCACCCCCGAGGAGATCGTGACCACCGGCTACGCCAACCCGATCACCTTCTTCCCGATCGCGCCGCTGATGCACGGGGCCACCCAGTGGGGGCTCATGCAGCAGCTGTTCAAGGGCAACCGGGCGGTGCTGATCGACCGGTTCGTGCCCGAGCGCGTCTGGGAGCTGGTCGGCAGCGAGAAGATCAACGTCGTGATGATCACCGGCGACGCGATGGGCCGCCCGCTCGTGGAGGCACTCGACGCCCCGCGCGCCGGCACCGCCGCCACCGAGGCGTACGACGTCAGCGCCATGTTCGGGCTGGTCAGCAGCGCTGCGCTGTTCTCCACCCCGGTCAAGCTCCGGTTCCTCGAGCGCTTCCCCACCCTCTACCTGAGCGACGCGGTCGGCTCCTCCGAGGGCGGCGCGGGCGGCGTGGCCCACTGGAGCGCCGACGAGCAGGGTGGCCAGGGGACGGTCACCACCAAACCCATCGGCGACTCGGAGGTCGTCGACGACGACCTCAACCCGCTGCCCCCGGGTGTCGTCGGCAAGCTGGCCCGGCGGGGCAACATCCCGCTGCGCTACCTCGGCGACCCGGTCAAGAGTGCCGAGGTCTTCCGCACCGCCCCGGACGGCACCCGCTACGCGGTGCCCGGCGACTGGGCCCGCCGCGAGGAGGACGGCCGGATCACGCTGCTGGGACGCGGCTCGTCCTGCATCAACACCGGCGGCGAGAAGGTCTTCCCCGAGGAGGTCGAGTCCGCGATCAAGTCGCATCCCGCGGTCTACGACACGGTCGTCGTCGGGGCTCCGGACGAGCGCTGGGGCGAGACCGTGGTGGCCCTGGTCCACCAGCGCGAGGGCGGGGCCGAGCTGACCCTGGACGCGCTCCAGGCGCACTGCCGCGCCCACGTCGCCGGGTACAAGGTGCCGCGACGGCTGCACCTGGTCCCCGGCATCGAGCGCACGCCGACCGGCAAGCCCGACATGCGCTGGGCCAAGCGCATCGCCGCCGACTGACGGCCGCCTGCTGAACCCCTGGGTGCGCCACCCGTCTCAGGGTTGCTCTCAGGGTTCACCCTCAATCGTCCCGGAGTGATCCCCGATGTTGCCCGGTCTCGTCCCTGTGGACGAGCTCACCGTCGGCTCCAGCGGCTACCGTGGAGTTCTCTGGTCGGGCGGGAGCGAGGAGGCTGACCGGCGATGGAACCCCTGGGAATCCTGATGCTGCTGGTCCTGTGCATGGTGGCCGCCATCGGCACACTCGTCGTGGTGGGTGCGGTCAAGGCCGCCCGCGCCGTGAGCACGAAGGCCGAGAACGTGGCGCTCAAGGCCCGCGCCTACACCAATCCCGGCGCGCCGGGGCGGATCGCCTCGGTGCGGCTGCGCCTGCGCGCCGCGCTGGAGGGCACCCGCCAGGCGCTGGAGGCCGCCGCCTCGCAGGACGCGCAGGTCGGGGAGTCGCTGCAGCTGCTCAAGCGCCTGGAGACGCACGGCACCGAGCTGGACGCCCAGTTGCGCGGGCTGGAGCGCGAGCCGGAGCCGACGCGCGTCGACGCGAAGCTGCCCGAGCTACGGGCCCGCGCGGAGCAGATCACGCACGCGGCCGAGGAGCTGCGCTGGGCCGTCCAGGACCGCCAGCACCGCTTCTCGGAGGACGAGCTGTCGCGCCTCAGCGACGAGTGCACCCAGGAGGCCGACGCCCTGCGCCACTGGAGCCGCCCGGCCCAGGCCGACGAGGCCGCTGCCGGCGGCCCGCACCGCCCGGAGCCCGGCCGCCTGACCACCGGCCGCTGGCCGACGGCCGACGAGGTGCTCGGTTTCGTCGACCGCATACGCCGCCCCAGCGGCGAGACCAACGCCCGCTGACGCGCCCATGACGGCGTCCGGCCCCCGACCGTCCGCGCCCCGACAAGGCCCCCGCGGAAAACCGGTCGCCGCCGCGCGCCACTGCTTCGTAGCCTGACGGCATGCCTGACATCGCGCAGCTCGCGCCGCTCGCCTCCGCTCTCGCCGACCATGACCGCCTGCAGGCCTTCGCCCGTGTCGTCCTCGCCGGAGAGGACGGCGTGGACGCCGCCGAGCTCGGCGCCCACGGTGCGCGGCTCGGCCAGGCCGGCCTGGTCACGCTGCGGGAGGGGCGGGTCCACGCGCGCACGGAGGCTTTCGCCGACGCGCTCCGCTCACCGGCGCGCGCCGAGGGCTCGGAGGTTGCCCAGCTCTTCAAGGACGGACGCCTGACGGAGATGCCGGTGAAGCCGGCCCGTCGTCTCGCGCTGCTGGCCCACCTGACCGAGCGGGCCTTCGAGCGCGGCGTCGCCTACTCCGAGCCGGAGGTCAACATCGCGCTCAAGCAGTACTGGGACGACTGCGCGGCCCTGCGCCGCTACCTGGTCGAGAACGGCTTCCTGGTCCGCTCCGCCGACGGCACGGCCTACCGCGTGGCGGCGTCCCGGTGACCTGAGTCAGAGGTTCGGCTCGGCCTCGGCGAGCAGGGAGCGGAGCTCGGCCGCGTCGGTGCTCCCGGGCGGCAGGCCCTCGGCGGCGAGGCGGGCGACTTCGCGACGCAGCAGGTCGTTGGTCGGTGTGGGGACACCGTGGAGCCGTCCCAGCATGGCGATCTCGCCGTTGAGGAAGTCCACCTCGACGCCGCCGCCCCGGGTCAGGCTCTGCCAGGTCGAGCCGCCGGCGCGGACCACGTCCGGCATCGGCACCACGCCCATCCGGTCCCCCTGGACCGCCTGGCGCTCCTCCTCGGTGGAGTAGGGGATCCCGGCGGCGTCGAGCACCGCGACGCCCTCGCCGCGCGTCCGCTGCCAGAGGTCCGCGGCGTCCGGCATCCCGTCGCGGCCGACGAGCGCCTCCAGGGCGTTGCCCAGGTTGTTCAGCAGCTTGCCGTACTTCCAGCGCATCACGTCCGGCACGACGGGGGCGTGGAACCGGCTCGCGTCCAGATCCTCCGCGAGCTGCCCGGTCACCCCGTCCGCCGTGCTCGTGAATCCTCCCAGCGTCAGGATTCCCGAGAGCGGCGCGCAGTGCGCGACGACGGTGCCGGGCTGGAGGTGGGTGGCGGGCAGCCAGACGCACATGCCGACCACCTCGGCGAACCAGCGCAGCGCGGTGCCCTCGTTGGCCACGCCGTTCTGGGCGCAGACGACGGGCAGCACCTCACCGGCGGTGCCGCCGCCGGCGACGGCCGCGGCGGACCAGTCGCGCAGCACGGCCTCGGTGTCCTGGGACTTGACCGCGAGAATCAGGACGTCGTCGCGGCGCAGCGGGCCGAGGTCCTCGTGGTGCGCGTAGGCGGGGATGCGCAGGCGCTCCGTGCCCTGCGGGGTGACCAGGCTCAGCCCGTCCGTCCGCAGCGCGTCCAGGTGCGCGCCGCGCGCGACCAGCGCGACCTCCCGCCCGCTCTGGGCCAGCCGCCCACCGATCGCGCCGCCCACGGCGCCCGCCCCGACGATCACATAGCGCATGGTCCGACCCTAACGCCCGATCCCGGCGGAACGGTGGATTTGGCATCCCGAAGGCGCTCCGGCCCCACCCCCGAACGGGGATGGGGCCGGAGCTGAAAGCGGGGTCAGGCGGAGGCGGCCAGCTCGGCAGCCGCGACGACCTGCTTGACGACCGCGGACAGGTCGGCGGCGACCTCGGCGTCGTCGACCGGGTGGGTCTCGGCGAAGCGGACCACGGAGCCGGGGACGGACAGCTTGACGTCCTCGAGGACCTTGGCGCCGGCGATGCCGAGGGCCTTGCGGGCCTCGTCCTGCGCCCACACGCCGCCGTACTGGCCGTAGGCGGTGCCCAGGACCGAGACCGGCTTGGCGGAGAGCGCGCCGGCGCCGAACGGACGGGAGAGCCAGTCGATGGCGTTCTTCAGGACGGCCGGCATGGTGCCGTTGTACTCGGGCGAGAAGACGAGCAGCGCGTCGGCGGCGGCGACGGCCTCGCGCAGCGCGACGGCGGCGGCCGGGACGCTGCCCTCGACGTCGATGTCCTCGTTGTAGAACGGGACGTCGGCCAGGCCGTCGAGGATGGCCACCTCGGCGCCCTCCGGCGCCAGCTTGACGGCGGCCTCGGCGAGCTGACGGTTGTGCGAACCGGCACGGAGGCTGCCGACCAGGGCGACGATGCGGACGGACATGGGATCTCCCGAGGGGGTTTTCAGCGCGAAGGGACGGACACGAGGCCCGAGCGGACCGCAGACCGCCCGAGAGCGGACCGTGGTCCGTTTGGTTGACGTGTCATGTGTAGCACGTGAAGCGGACTGCGGTCCACTTCCGTCCAGGGGGCGCTACGCTGGCCCCATGACCCTGCCGTCCGAGCCCGTCCCGCTCGCCCCCTCGGCACGCCTCGCCCTGCCACTCGTCGACCAGGCACCGACGACCGAACGCGCCGACGCCGCACGCAACCGCGCCAAGCTGCTGGAGGCCGCGGCCGCGCTCATCAAGGACCAGGGAGCCGAGCACCTGACCATGGACGCGCTCGCGGCGGCGGCCTGCGTCGGCAAGGGGACGGTCTTCCGTCGCTTCGGCGACCGCCTGGGCCTGCTCTTCGCGGTCCTGGACCGCACCGAGTCCGAGTTCCAGCAGGCGTTCATGTTCGGCCCGGCTCCACTCGGCCCCGGCGCGGACCCGGTCGCCCGCCTGAACGCCTTCGGCGGCGCCGCCCTGCGCCACCTGCACGCGAACATGGACGTCTACCTGGAGTCCGACCAGCAGGCGTCCGCCCGGTACAACGCCGCGCCGCGCCGGGTCCGGGCCCGGCACGTCACCATGCTGCTGCGGGCCGCCGGCGTCGAGGGCGACCTCGAGCTGCTCACCGGCGCCCTGCTGTCCACGCTCGACCCGGCCCCCGTGCACCACATGCTCACCGAGCGCGGCCACACCGTCGAGCGGCTCGAAGCCGGCTGGTGCGACCTGGTCGCCCGGATCACCCACCGCTGCTGAGCCCGGCGCCGCTGTCCTGGCGCCGGCCCTGCACCGCCTTTGCGGCCGTCCTGGCACGCCGTCCTGGCGCGCCGACCTTGCGCGCCGTCCTGGCACGCCGAGCGGGTGAACCCCGACGCTCTCGCCGGACGGAGGTGAGCGCGGCGGTCTGGTGCACGCCGATCCGCACGGCCATCATCGTCTCGACGAACAACGCGGTGCGGGCGGACAACGGGTTGCGGGCCACGGGAGGTACGGCGGTGCGTGCAGGACGGTTCTCGGCGGTCTCGGCGCTCGTACTGCTCTCCGTCCTCTCCCTGGTCGGTGCCACGGTGCCCCCGGCATCGGGGATCGGCGGACCGGCACCGCTGCGGAGCCCGCTCCCGCTCACCGGGCTCACGGTCGTGCTCGACCCCGGCCACAACCCGGGCAACTGGCGCCACCCGAGCGAGATCAACCGGCTCGTCGACATCGGCAACGGCCGCAAGGCCTGCAACACCACGGGCACGGAGACCAGGTCGGGATACACCGAGGCCGCGTTCACGCTGGACCTGGCCCGCCGGGTGCGGGTGCTGCTGGAGGCCGAGGGCGCGCGCGTGGTCATGACCCAGGACGGCAACCTGCCCTGGGGGCCGTGCGTCACCGAGCGCGCGGCGATCGGCAACCGGGCCCACGCCAACGCGGTCGTGGCCATCCACGCCGACGGGGCCGCGCCGAGCGGGCACGGCTTCCACGTGATCCTGCCTGCCAGGGTGGTGGCGGGGGCGGCGGACACCCGGGCCATCGTCGGGCCCTCGCGCCGACTGGGCGTGACGCTGCGGAACGCCTTCACCTCTCTCACCGGCGAGCCCTTCGCGACCTACCTCGGCGGCGGTACCGGCCTGATGGTCCGCTCGGACCTCGGCGGACTCAACCTCTCGCGGGTCCCGGCGGTCTTCATCGAGTGCGGCAACATGCGGAACACCGCGGACGCGGCCCGGTTGTCCGCGCCCGGCTGGCGCGAACTGGCCGCGCACGGGATCGCCCTCGGCATCACCCGCTTCCTCACCGGCGCGCGCGTGTCGACCGCGGACATCGGCGCGGCGCTGTCGCTCACCCCTGACGGCGGCGGCTCCGACTGAACCCGCGGTGAACCGGCTGCACGCTGCACCTCGGCGCGGCTCACGGCAATCCCGGGCGCGCGGGTGCAGGATGGGGAGCGAGGTGATGGCCGTGATCTTCGAACTGAAGGCCGAGTACGGTTGCGCGTCCGAGGACGCCGAGATCCACCTGTGGCACCTGGTCCGCGAGGGCAGCGTGCTCGCCCTGTGCGAGCGCGAGATGACCAGCGAGAGCCCGACCCGCTCCGCGCTGGCGCTGCGTGACGTGTTCCCCGAGCGCCTGTGCCAGGACTGCCGCCGACGCTACTGCGAACTGCTGCCGAGCATGCCGCCCACGACGCCGACCGCCGCGACCGCCCAGGCCGTCCGCGGCGCCGGCTGAGCCCCGCCGCCCGAGGCCCGCCCCGACCGACGCAGGCGGGCGGGCGGGCGGGCAGGCAGGCAGGCAGGCAGGCAGGCAGGCAGGCAGCGCATCAGACCCAGGTGGACCGCAGGCCCACCAGCGCCTTGCCCTCCGTGGAGAGCAGACCGGCCCGGTAGTCGAAGCGCGGCGTCGCGGAGAACATCAGCCAGAGGTACTTGAGGTTCTCGGCGAACCAGTACCCCGGGGTGAGGTCGGCGTAGGCGTGCGCGGCGCCGACCGGTGCGGTGACGTCGTGCAGCGTCGAGTAGCCGCCCGGGACCCGCTGCCGCTCCCGCATGGCCGTGAACCAGCGGTAGGCAGCGCTCCGGAAGCGGTCCTGGCCGGTGGCCCGCCACAGGTCGAAGGCGGCGTTGGCGTACTCCGGCCGCAGCAGGCCGCTGCGGTCGACAGGCTCCAGCGTCGTGCAGTCGACGGCCTCGGGCAGCACCGGGAAGCGGTCGAGGACGGCCGTCCAGGCGTCGAAGTACGCCACACCCTCGTCGAGCGCGCCGCCCTTGGCCAACAGGCCGGCGTAGAAGGCGCCCAGCTCCTGCTGCCGCACGGGCCCGCGCGCCCGACCGGTACGGAAGTCGACCGCGCGGAACCAGAGCCGTCCGCCCACGCGGACCGCCTGGTGGCGCAGGATCGCGGCCGTCAACGCGCGGTACCAGCCGGTCAGGGTGCGGTCGCCGAGCTGCGCTCCCGCCATCCACAGGTACTCGTAGAACGAGTCGACCGGGGCGTCGGGGGCCACGGATGCGGTGTCGGCCCACCGGCCGGTCTCCACGTGGAGCGAGGTGCCGAGCAGGTCCAGCGAGCTGCGCCGGGAGAACGCGGCACGGTAGGCCCGGACGCTGGCGTCGTAGTAGCGGGAGTCGCCGGTCAGTCGGCTCAGCAGCCCGAACTCCATGGCGTTGCTGCCGATCTCGGCGAGCGTGGCGACGTCGCCGTGGACGGCACCGGTGCGCAGGTTGACGTGCGTGTACGGCAGGCCGGTGGGCGAGGCGGTGAAGGCGGGCAGCAGCCGGTCCGCGAGCTCACGGGCGCGGCGCAGCATCGCCGGGCGGCCGGTGGCCTGGTAGCCCGCCAGCACCCCGCCGACGAGCCGGATCACGGCCTCGAAGACCTGGACGGAGGCGTCCTGCGCCGGATCGAGGTGGGCCTCGATCCAGTCGCAGCAGCGGGCCGCCTCCGCACTCTCGCCCATCAGGAAGAGCGTGTCGAGCGCCTCGACGATCGACAGGCCGAAGGTGTGGCCGGCGGCGAAGAAGTCGTGGCGGGTGCGGCTGATCGGTCGCACCTCGTCGTAGCCCCACGCGATGTCCTGGTAGCCGCGCCAGCCGTGCAGGAACTCGGCCTTGACCTCGGCGGCGACGCGCGTGTCCGCCGACGCGGAGGCGGCCGAGCGGACGCTCGCCGCGGTCGCGAGCACGAGCGCGGCGGCGGCACCGCCGGCACCCGTCAGCACGGCCCGCCGCGTGGAGTGCGCGGGGCGCCCGGCGAGCGGGAGAGGCAGGGTGGGGGCCGTCATGCGACGAGGACGCCACAGGGTGCGTTCATCCGATGATCTCCACGCCGTACGCCTCGCCCGATCGGGTGCGCCCTTCGCCCGATCGACGCAGCGTCAACCAGCCTGCTCCGCAGGGTTCGAGCGCGGACCGACGGGGCATCAAGATCGCGGCAGAACACGTTCGGACCACGTCAAAAGCGCCGACCGCTGGGCTTCTGTCGCGCTGGAATGTCACAGCGGCGGTCGCACGTTCCCCAAGGGGACGCCGCCCTGGCCCACGGGGGAAGGAACAGTACGATGGCTCAGCTCCTGATCGAGGAGAACTTCCAGCATCTCGACGGCGAGGACGTCGAGTCGCTGATCGAGGCGTTCGGCGCACTCGGCCTCTCGGCCGAACCGACGCAGC
The DNA here is from genome assembly GCF_900109465.1 of Streptacidiphilus jiangxiensis. Classification (GTDB taxonomy): domain Bacteria; phylum Actinomycetota; class Actinomycetes; order Streptomycetales; family Streptomycetaceae; genus Streptacidiphilus; species Streptacidiphilus jiangxiensis. The sequence continues at coordinate 185,196 of NZ_FOAZ01000015.1, read as the reverse complement.
CCCGGACCGACGCGGAGACGCGACGCGGTTGGGTGCTCGTCCTGCACTGGCTCCGCGACGACACCACCGCGCTGGACCCGGTGCTGCGCGACGGCTCGATCGCCGCGGCGGTCCGCGGCGCGCTGCAGCACCAGCACCCCATCGGCCCCGACGGCACGGAGGTCCGTGAGCGGACGCTGCCGCGCCGGGTCGAGATCCGCGACCGCGACAGCCGCGTCCTCGCCGAGGTCGAGGTGGCCGGCTGAGCGTCGGCCGTTGGCGCGTCACCCCGTTCGGTCCGCAACCTGATCCACATCCGCGTCCGGGAGGTCCGCTTGGACGTCGCCTCGCTGCTGCCGTTGACCACGGCCCGGTTGTCGCTGCGTCTGTTCACTCCCGGCGACACCGACGACCTGTACGCCTACCAGCGCCTGCCGAGCGTGGCGCGCTACCTGTACCGGCCGGCGCACACGCGTGGGCGCAGCGAGCAGGTTGCCGCCGAGCGTGCGGCGCAGACGGCCTGGCGCTCCGACGGGGACAGGCTGGCGCTCGCCGTCTGCCGACGCGATGACCCCGGCGTCCTCGGCGAGGTGAGCCTCGCCCTGGCCCATGCTCGCGCCGCCCAGGCCGAGATCGGCTGGACTCTCGACCCGGGTCACCAGGGGCACGGCTACGCGACCGAGGCGGCCTCGGCGCTGGCCGGGTTTGCCTTCGACACGCTGGGCGTGCACCGGCTCTACGCACGGCTGGACGTGGAGAACACCGGGTCGGTGCGGGTCTGTGAGCGCCTCGGGATGCGCCGGGAGGCGCACCTGGTCGAGAACGACCTCGACGGGGACCGCTGGGGCAGCGAGTACATCTACGCGGTGCTGTCCACGGAATTCGGCCGTCGATCACGCGACTGAGCCCGACGCCGATCCCTGGTGTCCGCCCCACCCCCGTCACCGCCGCCCACCTCTTGGTGACCCTCTTCGTGGCCCCGGCCCGGCCCCGGCCCGGACCCGGCCAAGAGTGCCTGTCGGGGCGCGTGGACAGCACCCCGGCCCAGGGCGACCACGGGCCCGGCTCACACCTGCCGGGTCCGCCCCTCCCAGTACGGGTCACGCAGCCTGCGCTTGTACAGCTTGCCGTTGGGGTCGCGCGGGAGTTCCGCGACGAAGTCGACCGAGCGGGGGCGCTTGTACGCGGCCAGGACGCGTTCGCAGTGGGCGAGGATGTCCGCCGCGAGTTCCGGGCCCGGGGTGAACCCCGGGGCGGGCTCGATGACGGCCTTGACCTCCTCGCCCCAGTCGTCGTGCGGGATGCCGAACGCCGCCGCGTCGGCGACCGCCGGGTGGCCGAGGAGGGCGGACTCGATCTCCGCGGGGTAGATGTTCACGCCACCGGAGATGATCATGTCGATCTTGCGGTCCCGCAGGAACAGGTAGCCGTCGGAGTCCAGCAGGCCCAGGTCGCCGACGGTGAAGAAGTCGCCGACCCGGTTGGCGCGGGTCTTCGCCTCGTCCTTGTGGTAGGCGAAGCCGCCGGTGTTCATCTTCAGGTAGACCGTGCCGAGTTCACCGGTCGGCACCGGCTCGCCCGCGTCGTCCAGGACGGCGATCTCGCTGATCGGCCAGGCCTTGCCGACCGTCCCGGGGCGCTCCAGCCACTCCCCCGCGGTGGCGTACGTCCCACCGCCCTCGCTCGCCGCGTAGTACTCCTCGACGCACTCGCCCCACCAGTCGATCATCGACCGCTTGACGTGGTCGGGGCAGGGGGCCGCGCCGTGGATCGCATGGCGCATGGAGGTGACGTCGTACCGGGCGCGGACCTCCGGCGGCAGCGCCAGCAGGCGGTGGAACTGGGTCGGGACCATGTGGGTGTGGGTGGCCCGGTGGGCGTCGATCAGTCGGAGCATCTCCTCCGGCGTCCAGCGGTCCATCAGCACCACCTGGTGGCCCAGGTGCAGCGAGGCGGCGGCGAACTGGAGGACGGCGGTGTGGTACAGCGGGGAACAGACCAGGTGGACGTCGTCGTGACCGCCCCGGATGCCGAAGATGCCGAGGAAGCCGCCCAGCGGCGTGGACTCCGGGGGGCGGCCGATCAGGGGGCGGCGGATGCCGCGCGGGCGGCCGGTGGTGCCGGAGGTGTAGTTCATGACCCAGCCGGTCGTGCGGTCCGCGGGTGGCACGGTGTCGCGGCCGTCGAGCAGGTCGGCGTAGGGGCGGAAGCCCGGCAGGTCGCCGACGGCGTACCTGCGCTCCTTGGGCATGCCGGCCTCGTCGGCCGCGGCGGTGGCGGCGTCGGTGAAGCGCTCGTGGGCGATCAGGACCTTGGCGCCGCTGTCGGCGACGATCCAGGCGATCTCCGGTCCCACCAGGTGGTGGTTGACCGGGACGAGGTAGAAGCCGGCCTGGGACGCCGCGAGGTAGGCCGTGAACAGTTCGACGCCGTTGGGCAGCACCACGGCGAACGCGTCGCCCACGCCGAGTCCGGCCTCGCGCAGGCCGTGGACCAGCTGGTTCGCCGCAGCGTGCAGACGGCCGGCGGTCCACGCCTCGCCGTCCGGGGCGTGCATGACGACGCGCTCCGGGTCGGCCTGGGCCTGCGCCCAGAAGCCGACGGGCAGCGCGCTCCCGTTCGGGGGTGACTGGTTCATGCCTGCTCCCCTTCCGCCGAGGCGATCCGGCCCAGCCGGGCCACGGCCTGCTCGAAGCCGCGGGTCAGCTCGTCCATCACGGCCGCCACCGGGCGTTCCTCGTTCATCTGGCCGACGATCTGTCCGACCGGCGTGCCGATCAGTTCCGGCGTCTCGTAGGTCTGGATCCGGCTGAGGGCCTCGGCGACCAGCAGGCCCTGGAGCGGCATCGGCAGGGTGCCGGGGCTCTCCTCGCTCTCCCAGGCGTCGGTCCACTCGGTGCGCAGTTGCCGGGCGGGCTTTCCGGTCAGGGCGCGCGAACGGACGGTGTCGCCGCTGCCCGCGGCGAGCAGCTTGCGTCGCAGGACGGGCGAGGCGAGGTCGGACTCGGTGACGGTGAGCCAGATCGAGCCGAGCCAGGCGCCCTGCGCGCCGAGCGCGAGCCCGGCCGCGACCTGGGCGCCGGTGCCGATGCCGCCGGCCGCGAGGACGGGCAGCGGGTGGACTGCGGCGACGATCTCCGGGACCAGGACCATCGTGCCGATCTCGCCGGTGTGGCCGCCGGCCTCGTGGCCCTGGGCGACGATGACGTCGATCCCGGCCTCGGCGTGCCGCTGCGCGTGCCGGGCGCTGCCGGCCAGGGCGGCGACCAGCATGCCTGCCGCGTGGGCGCGTTCGACGACGTCGGGTGGAGGCGAGCCGAGCGCGCTGGCGAGCAGCTTGACCGGGTGCTCCAGGGCGACGTCGACATGCGAGCGGGCGACCTCCTCCATCCAGCCGGTGATCCGCCAGCCGCCGCGCTCCCCCTCGGGCAGCGCGGGCACCCCGTACTTGGCCAACTGGGCTCGCACGAAGTCGCGGTGGCCCTCCGGGATCATGGCCTCGACCTGCTCGACGGTGACGCCCTCGACCTTCTTGGCGGGCATCACCACGTCGACGCCGTAGGGCTTGCCGCCGCAGTGGGCGTCCATCCAGTCCAGGTCCTTGGCGAGGTCCTCGGCGTCGCCGTACCGGACGGCCCCGAGCACCCCGAGCCCACCGGCGCGCGAGATGGCGGCCGCGACAGCGGGGAACGGCGTGAAGCCGAACACCGCGTACTCGATGCCGAGACGGTCGCTGAGGGGGGTTCTCATCGCGGCTCCCATGCCTGCGGTCGGCGTCCTCGTCTGCTGGGGGCAGCATGACGCAACCGGTTGGAGAGCGGAAGAGATTTTCTGACACAGCGTCAGATAGGCTGCGACGGCGGAATTCTCAGCAGCCGTGCACGGGATGCGTCGCGGGTGGCGCCGACGCCTGCAGCATCCATCCGTCCGGGGACGACCCCGGGCCGCCGACCAGCTGCGCCTGGGCCACAGCACCACCCGGCATCACCTTGTGCCACTGCCACTGTCCCGCGCTCGGAGCCCCGTCGGCCATCCAACCCAGGTCCCGCATCCTGGCGTCGACGTGCGCGACCACCTGGGCCGGCGACCCGCCTCCGTCGAACAGGGTGTCGACCGTGACGGAATCCCAACCGAAGGTCGACCGGATACCGTCGCACGAGTCCCATATCGGCGCGACACTCTCATGCTGGGTGACGGCCGCGCCTGCGGGCACCGCCGACAGCACCGGCTGGAGCGCCTGCGCCAACCGGTGCCCGGGGTCCGGATCACCGACGGGCTGCGGCTCGTCCTGGCCGCCGGTGCATCCGGCGAGCGCCAGCCCCAGGGCCAGGGTCGAGAGGACGGCAGCAACACGGGCGGACCAGGGGTGCAACCGGCGCGCTGGCCTGATGATCATGTTGTTGAGCACGCGCAGGAGTCTGGCACAGCCACGCCGGACCGCGCCCCCGCCACAGGACGGGACGTCAGCCGGGCACCGCTCACGCCGTCCAGCGCCGGGTCAGCGCGGTGAGCGCGGGTGGCTCGGCCGGGATGCGGCGCAGGGAGACCGGCACCGGGCCGATGCCGCGGGCCCAGGTGGGCAGCGCGCCGCGTGGCGGGGGCGCCGCCTGCGCGGACTCGTCGAGGCGGCGCAGCACCTCGCGGGCGGAGGCGGGCCGGTCCTCCGGGTCCTTGGCGAGCAGGTCCAGCACCAGGCGCTCCAGCGCCTCGGGGATCTCGGGCCGTTCGGCACGCGGCGGGGGTGGGGGCGTGTCGCGGTGGTCGAGCAGCACGACCAGCGGATCGCCCTTGAAGAACGGCGGGTGGCCGAGCAGCAGCTCGTACAGGACACAGCCGAAGGAGTAGAGGTCGGCCCGTTCGTCCAGGCCGGTGCCCTCGATCTGCTCCGGCGACATGTAGTAGGGCGTGCCGACGGCGAAGGTGTTGCCGCCCAGCCGGGCGGTGAAGTTCTGGTCGCTGCCCAGCCGCGCGATGCCGAAGTCGCAGATCTTGACGGCGCCCTCGACGGTGCGGATCAGGTTGCCGGGCTTGAGGTCGCGGTGGATGACGCCGCGCTCGTGGGTGTAGGCGAGCGCCTCGGCTATCTGGCGTCCGATCGCGATCGCCTCGCTCGGGCGCAGCCGCCGGCCGCGCGCCGCGTCGAGGAGCCGGCCGAGGTCCTCGCCGTGCAGCAGCTCCATGACCAGGAACAGCACGCCGGACCACTCGCCGAAGTCGTGCACGACGGTGATACCGGGATGCTGCAGCCCCGCGGCGAGGCGCGCCTCGCGGCGGAAGCGCTCGCGCATCAGTTCCTTGTCGTCGCGCCCTTCGGGGACCAGGCACTTGACGGCGACGAGCCGGCCCAGCGCCTCGTCCTCGGCCTGCCAGACCTCCCCCGCCCCGCCGCGCCCGATCCGGCGCTGCAGCCGGTATCTCCCCTGGACCAGCGTGTCGTCCTCCACCCGAACAGTATGGGGCCCGCCACCGGGCGTGGTGACGGGCCCCGTCCTTCTGCGCCCTGCGGACTCAGTGGGTGTTCAGGGCCAGGTCGTCGATCACGAAGTCGGTCGTGCCGCCGTTCGTGTCGGTCTCCGAGCCGGTGAACTTCAGCGTGACCGTCTGTCCGGCCCAGGCGGACAGGTCGGTGGTGTGCTGGGTGTAGCCGGTGGCCTTGTCCAGGTTGGAGAAGGAGCCGACCGTGCCGAGGACCGTCCCGCCGGAGTTCAGCACCTGCACGGTGAAGGTGTCCGGCTTGGCAGTGGTGGTGTTCTCGGTCGAGTCGACGTGCAGCCAGTAGGTCAGCGTCGCGGCGCAGCCGGTCGGGACGGTGACCGACTGGGCGACGGTGTCGGTGTCCTTGGTGGCGTTGCCGTTGAACCAGGCGACCCAGGTGCCCGAGTGGGCGGGCTCGGCCGTCGTGGCCTGGGTGATCGGGGTGAACCCGAGCGTGGAGGTCTGGGTCCAGCCGGTCGCCCCGGACTCGAAGCCGGGGTTGGTCAGCAGTTGCGCCGCCGTGCAACCGCCGCTCGCCGTGGTCACGGTGAGTGTGAAGGTGGCGGTGTGCGATCCGGAGGCCGCGGCGCCGGTGACGGTGACGGGGTAGCTGCCGGCCGGGGTGGTGGCGGCGGTGGTGAGCGTCAGCGTGCTGCTGCCGCCCGCCGTCACCGAGGCGGGGCTGAACGCCGCGGTGGCGCCGCTGGGCAGGCCGGACGCGGCGAGGGCGACGGACTGCGCCGCGCCGGAGGTGACGGCGGTGGCGACGTTCGTGGTGGCCGAGGCACCGGCCACCACGGAGGCCGACGCCGGCGAGTCGGAGACGGAGAAGTCGTTGGCCGGAGTGCTCGACGAGGCCGGGCTCCAGTAGTCGCCCGCCATGACGAGCATGACGAGGGTCTTGATGGTCTCGCCGTAGTAGCCGTCCCCGTAGGGGTTGGTCTGCAGGAAGCTCCAGATCTTGTCGGTCCAGGCCTGGTCTCCCGCCGCCATCGCGGACGGACCGATCGAGTCGCCCGCCTCCTCGGCCACGTCACTGGTGCTGTAGGCCGTGCAGTTGAGGTTGAGGTGCGGGTAGACGTTGGCCGGGTTGTCGCCGGAGACCTTCTTGGCGCAGGCCGACCACTTCTGCGCCTCGCCGAGCTCGAAGGCGGAGGTCGTGGCGCCGTTCAGCAGCGCGTCCGTGCCCATGTGCCAAGGGACGCGGATCGAGTTGTAGCCGACGATGTTGTCCGGCTGGCTCTCCTGGTAGTTGGCGGGCGCCGGCGCGGGACTGGAGCCGTTGGCCCCCACCACGAAGTCGGAGAGCAGGCCGTAGGAGGAGGAGTAGTTGGTCACCAGGGACGAGTCGACGGTCTCGGTGCGCTGGACGACCTTGTTCCAGTCGTGCGAGGTGTCGTAGGCCGCGAACGCCCGCAGGTGGTCGATCATGTGGTCGGACGGCCGCGTGTCGGTGTTCGGCCCGTCGTCCTCGCACTTGAGGTGGCCGTCGGGGGCCACGTCGTGGTTCCAGAAGTTGGTCAGCCACGCCATGGCGTCGCTGGAGTAACCGCCCCACTGCTTGTCCGCGAGGATCAGGCCGTAGCCGATGTCCAGGTCGCCGTCGGTGGCGCCGTCGGGCGTGCCGGAGCTGTAGTACTTGCAGGTCTTGCCGTCCAACTGCCACTGCATCAGGCCCCACTGGTCCTCGTGGTCCTTGACCAGCTGCCACAGGCCGTTGAACTCGGTCTGCGCGTTGGCGTCGTAACCGGCCATCAGCGGCACGATGTTCATGCCGTAGCCCTGGCCCTCGGAGACCGGACCGTTGTTGGTGGCGTCGCCGTCGCCCTTGGTGGAGACGTAGTACTCGTTGCTCGCACAGCCGTGGACGAGGTAGTTGGACTTCCACGAGTCGTACTGCTTCTCCACAGCGGCGTCGCGAGTCGACTGGGAGGCGGACGGCATGACGCCGACCTGGTAGGTCTGGTGCTGGGGGAACGCGTGTGTGGGGGACGCGGCCTGGGCCGGTGCGGCGGCTGCCAGGGCGACCACACCGGTGGTCAGCGTGGTCAGCGCCACCCCCAGCCCGATGACACGCGCGATGCGCTCTCTCACGGCGTTGCTCTCCACTTCTCGTAAGGAAAGTTTCCTAACTAACGCCCCAGCGCACCGTAGGCCGTGAACATTCAGACCGTCAATACTCCTCACAGAAAACCCATGGGTTCAGTGGCTCGCGGACTGCGCCTCCGCCGCGCGTTGCAGCAGCGCCCGGCGCTCGACCTCGCTGCCGGCCTGCGCCGCCGCCTCCCGGAACAACGCGGCCGCGCGGGTCCCGTCGCCCGCCCGGGCGGTGAGATCGGCCTCGGCCGCGAGCGCGAGCGGGTAGCCGTCCAGGGCACCGTCGGCACGGGCCAGCGCCAGCAACTCGAGCCCTGAGGCCGGGCCGTGGGCGTATCCGTGGGCGACCGCACGGTTCAACCCGACGACCGGGGAGGGCTCCAGCGCGGCGAGTCGGTCGTAGCACGTGGCGATCCGCCGCCAGTCGGTCGCCTCCACCGACCGGGCGGTCGCATGGCAGGCCGCGATCCGCGCCTGCCAGGCGTACGGACCGTCCTGCCGCAGGTCCGCCAGCAGCGCGACGGCCTCGTCGATCGCCGCGTGGTCCCAGCGCGTCCGGTCCTGCCGGTCCAGGGGGACCAGTTCGCCGGCCGCGTCCCGCCGGGTCGCCCGGCGCGAGTGCTGGAGCAGCGCGAGCGCGAGCAGGGCGCGTGGCTCGTCCTGATCCGGCATCAGGGAGGCCAGCAGCCGCGCCAGCCGGATCGCCTCGTCCGCGAACGCCGGTTCGCCGTCCGGGTTGTAGCCGTGGGTGAAGAGCAGGTAGACGACCGCCAGCACTCCTGGCAGCCGCTCGCCGAGCGCGTCCCCGCTCGGCACCCGGAAGGGGATCCCCGCCGCCGAGATCTTGGTCTTGGCGCGGGTCAGCCGTCGGGTCATGGTCGACTCGCTGACCAGAAAGGCCTGCGCGATCCGCTCGGTCGGCACCGCGCAGACGACCCGCAGGGTCAGCGCGACCTGCGCGGGCAGCGCCAGCGCAGGGTGACAGCAGGTGAAGATCAACCGCAGGCGGTCGTCCGCGACGGCGACTCCAGGGGGGCGCTCCACCTCGTCGTCGGTCGCGGCGGTGAGCGCCTGCACCGCGAGGTCACGCAGCTTGCGGCGCTCGATCGCGGCGCGCCGCAGCACGTCCAGGGCGCGGTTGCGGGCGACGGTCATCAGCCACCCGCCCGGATTGGCCGGCACGCCGTCGGTCGGCCAGCGGTCCAGCGCGGTGACCAGCGCCTCCTGGGCGCAGTCCTCGGCGAGGGTCCAGTCGCCGGTGACGCGGATCAGCGCGGCGACGATCCTCGGGTAGGCGTCCCCCGCCGCGGCCGCGGCGGCCTGTGCCGCCCCGGCCGCGCGGGGACCCGCCTCGTGCGGATCGCTCACTGCTCGAAGTCGGCCAGCGGGCGGATCTCGATGCGCCCGCCGCGGGCCATCGGGTGGGTCCGGGCGACCTCGATCGCCTCGTCCAGGTCCGCGCACTCGATCAGGTCGAAGCCGCAGATGACCTCCTTGGTCTCCGCGAACGGCCCGTCGGTGATCAGCGTCTGCCCGTTGCGCACCCGCACCGTCGTGGCCGTCGCCTTCGGCGCGAGCACCATGCCCTGGAGCCTCCGTCCCTTGGCGTCGTTCTCGTCGACCCACACGTCGATGTCGGTCTCCGGGGTCGGGTCGGTGTCGGGCTCGGTGTCGGTGCAGACGAACATCATGTACTTCATGGCGGCTCGCTCTCCTCGGGGTCGGTCGGTGGCCAGTGTCACCCCGGTGACGATCGAGGAGAGCGCGACCGGACAGCCTCGCCGAAAAATCCTTCGGGAAAATTTCGCCGGACCGGCTCAGATCGCGTCGAGCTCGTTCTTCAGGGCGTCGGTGTCGGCCTGCAGCTCCGCCTTGGCCTGCTTCTTCGCGCGCTTCGTCGCCGCGTCGACCCGCGCCTCGACATCCGTGGCGGCGACCACCACCAGGCCACTGCTGCCCTCGTCGAGGAGCTCGCCCAACTCCTTGAGGGAGTGCCGGGACATCCCGCCGGCCACGTGCCCGGCCGCCGCACCGGCCCCGGCGCCCAGCGCGCCGCCGGCGAGCAGACCCGCGCCGAGCCCGATCGCGGGGAAGAGCGCGAACGCGGCCCCGATGGCCAGGCCACCCACCAGACCCGCCGCGCCGCCTTGGCGCGTCGGCTCCTCGACCTTCTTGACGATGTGGACCTTGCCGTGGACGTCGCGCGTGAGCACCGCGGCGTCGTAGGTGTCGATCACCCCGAGGTCCTTGTAGAGGGCCCGGAGGTCGTCGTAGTCCGCGAGCGCGTCGGCCTCGGTGTCGTACTGGTTGGCGATCGCCACGAAGGTGTCGAGTGGCATGGAACCGCTCCCTGCGAGAAGGGCTGCGCACGCAGCCTCGCCGATCGGTCGGCGCCCGCACCTGTCGGCCACGGGCACTGAGCCCGATGCTAGGCAGCGTCCTGCGACACCGCATGCCGGGCGCGCCCGGCCCGCTCCGCCCCGGATCCGGGGGCGGCGTGTGGCTTCCGTCACCTTCCCGGCCCGCCACGGGCCATGGCCGGCCCACGAGAGGGATACGTCACAGCCGGTGACGCTCTGAAGCGCAAGGAGCCTGCTCTAGCATCCCCCTATGACGGTCCTGCCCAACGACGGGCTTTCTCTCGCTGCCGATTTCCCGGATGCCGACCACGCTCGATGGCAGAGCCTGGTAGCGGGTGTCCTGCGCAAGTCCGGCAAGGACGTGTCGGGCCCGGAGGCCGAGGAGGCGCTGGCGACAGCCCTCGAGGACGGGCTCGTCGTCTCCCCCCTCTACACCGCGCAGTCCACCGGGGCCACGGCCGACGGCTACCCCGGGTTCGCGCCGTACGTGCGCGGCGGACGCGCCGCCGCCGGCGGCTGGGACGTCCGTCAGCGACACGAGCGTGCCGACGCCGAGAAGACCAACGCGGCCGTGCTGTCCGACCTGGAGAACGGCGTCAGCTCCGTGTGGCTGGCCGTGGGCGGCTCGGGTGTACCCGTGGAGCAGCTGGGCCAGGCGCTCACCGGCGTCTACCTCGACCTGGCGCCGGTCGTGCTCGACGCCGGGGAGGAGACCGGAGCCGCCGCGCGCGAGCTGCTGCGGCTCTACGACGAGCGCGGTGTCGCCCGCACGGACGCCTCCGGCAACCTCGGCGCCGACCCCCTCGGGTTCGAGGCCCGGACGGGCACGCCGGGATCGTCGCAGGACGCCGTGGAGTTGGCGCGGCTGTGCGCCGAGCAGTACCCCGGGATCCGGGCGCTGACCGTGGACGCCCTGCCGTACCACGAGGCCGGCGCGTCGGCCGCCGAGGAGCTCGGCTGCTCGCTGGCCACGGGTGTGGCCTACCTGCGGCTGCTGACCGAGGCCGGTCTCTCCGTCGACGAGGCCTGCCGACAGCTGGAGTTCCGCTACGCGGCGACCGCCGACCAGTTCCTGACCGTGGCCAAGCTGCGCGCGGCGCGCCGCCTGTGGGCCCGCGTGGCCGAGGTCTGCGGGGCCGGCACGGCCGGAGCCGGGGCACAGCGACAGCACGTGGTGACCTCGCCGGTGATGATGACCCGCCGCGACCCGTACGTGAACATGCTCCGCACGACCATCGCCTGCCTCGCGGCCGGTGTCGGCGGCGCGGACTCGGTCACGGTGCTGCCCTTCGACCACGACCTGGGCCTGCCGGACGCGTTCGCGCGCCGGATCGCCCGCAACACCTCCTCGATCCTGCTGGAGGAGTCGCACCTGGGCCGCGTCGCGGACCCGGCGGGCGGCTCCTGGTACGTGGAGCAGCTGACCGACGAACTCGCGCACGCCGCCTGGGCGTTCTTCCAGGAGCTGGAGGGCGCGGGCGGCCAGGAGGCGGCACTGCGCTCCGGCATGGTGGGCGAGCGGATCGCCACCACCTGGACGGCGCGCGGCAAGAAGCTCGCCAAGCGCAGCGAGCCGATCACCGGCGTCAGCGAGTTCCCGAACCTCACCGAGAAGCCCGTGGTCCGCGACGAGGCCCCCGCGGTCCGTCCGCTGGGCCGCGCCTCGGCCGCAACGGGAGACATGACCGGCGGTCTGCCGCAGGTGCGCCGCGACGAGGTCTTCGAGGCGCTGCGCGCCCGCTCCGACGCCCACGAGGCCGCGACCGGCACCCGGCCCCGCGTCTTCCTGGCGGCGCTCGGCCCGGCGGCGGCGCACACCCCGCGCGCCACGTTCACGGCCAACCTCTTCCAGGCCGGTGGCATCGAGGCGGTCCACCAGCCGGCGTCGGTCGACGCCGACTCCGTCGCCGAGGCGTTCGCCGCCAGCGGGGCCACCATCGCCTGCCTCTGCTCCAGCGACGCGCTCTACGCCGAGCAGGCCGAGGCCGTGGCCGCCGCGCTGCAGTCCGCGGGTGCGACGCGGGTGTACCTCGCGGGCCGTCCCGCCGACTACGCGCACGTCGACGCGTACGTCTTCGCCGGCTGCGACGCGCCGGCCGTCCTCTCCTCCGCCCTCGACCTCATCGGAGCCCAGTCGTGACGCAGATCCCCGACTTCTCGCAGGTCGACCTGGGCGGGGGCGCCCCGGCCGAGGCCACCGAGGAGCAGTGGCGCGCGGCGGTCAAGGAGTCGACCGGCAGCAGCGTCGCCGACCTGCTGTGGGAGACGCCCGAGGGCATCTCCGTCAAGCCGCTCTACACCGGCGAGGACCTGGCCGGGCTGGACTTCCTGGGCACCTACCCGGGCATCGCCCCGTACCTGCGCGGGCCCTACCCGACGATGTACGTCAACCAGCCGTGGACGATCCGCCAGTACGCCGGGTTCTCCACCGCCGAGGAGTCCAACGCCTTCTACCGCCGCAACCTGGCGGCCGGTCAGAAGGGTCTCTCCGTCGCCTTCGACCTGCCGACGCACCGCGGCTACGACAGCGACCACCCGCGCGTCACCGGCGACGTGGGCATGGCGGGCGTCGCGATCGACTCGATCTACGACATGCGCCAGCTCTTCGACGGCATCCCGCTGGACAAGATGACGGTGTCGATGACGATGAACGGCGCCGTGCTGCCCGTCCTCGCCCTCTACATCGTGGCGGCCGAGGAGCAGGGCGTACCGCCCGAGAAGCTGGCCGGGACCATCCAGAACGACATCCTCAAGGAGTTCATGGTCCGCAACACCTACATCTATCCGCCGAAGCCCTCGATGCGGATCATCTCCGACATCTTCGCGTACACCTCGCAGAAGATGCCGCGCTACAACTCCATCTCCATCTCCGGCTACCACATCCAGGAGGCCGGTGCGACGGCCGACCTGGAGCTGGCGTACACCCTCGCCGACGGCGTGGAGTACCTGCGCGCCGGGCAGGCGGTGGGCCTGGACGTGGACACCTTCGCGCCCCGACTCTCCTTCTTCTGGGCGATCGGCATGAACTTCTTCATGGAGATCGCCAAGATGCGCGCGGCGCGTCTGCTCTGGGCCAAGCTGGTCCAGCAGTTCGACCCGCAGAACCCCAAGTCGCTGTCGCTGCGCACCCACTCGCAGACCTCCGGCTGGTCGCTGACCGCGCAGGACGTGTTCAACAACGTCACCCGCACCTGTGTGGAGGCGATGGCCGCGACCCAGGGCCACACCCAGTCGCTGCACACCAACGCCCTCGACGAGGCCCTGGCGCTGCCGACGGACTTCTCCGCGCGCATCGCCCGCAACACGCAGCTGCTGCTCCAGCAGGAGTCCGGCACCTGCCGCGTCATCGACCCGTGGGGAGGCTCCGCCTACGTCGAGAAGCTCACCTACGACCTGGCCCGCCGCGCCTGGGCGCACATCCAGGAGGTCGAGGCCGCGGGCGGCATGGCCAAGGCCATCGACGCCGGCATCCCCAAGCTGCGCATCGAGGAGGCCGCGGCCCGCACCCAGGCCCGCATCGACTCCGGCCGCCAGCCGGTCATCGGCGTCAACAAGTACCGCGTGGAGAACGACGAGCAGATCGACGTGCTGCAGGTCGACAACTCCTCCGTCCGGGCCCAGCAGATCGCCAAGCTGCGCCGCCTGCGCGAGGAGCGCGACGAGGCCGTGACGCAGGACGCGCTGCGCGCGCTGACCAACGCGGCCGAGCGCGGCTCCGGCACCGGCCTGGAGGGCAACCTGCTGGCACTGGCCGTCGACGCGGCCCGCGCCAAGGCGACGGTCGGTGAGATCTCCGACGCCCTGGAGAAGGTGTACGGGCGGCACAGCAGCCAGATCCGTACGATCTCCGGCGTGTACCGCAACGAAGCAGGGGAGTCCTCCTCCGTGACCCGCACCCGCGCGCTCGTCGACGCGTTCGAGGAGGCGGAGGGTCGCCGTCCGCGCATCCTGGTCGCCAAGATGGGCCAGGACGGGCACGACCGCGGCCAGAAGGTGATCGCCACGGCCTTCGCCGACCTCGGCTTCACCGTCGACGTGGGCCCGCTGTTCCAGACGCCCGCGGAGGTGGCGCGCCAGGCGGTCGAGGCCGACGTGCACGTCGTCGGTGTCTCCTCGCTCGCCGCCGGACACCTGACCCTGGTGCCCGCGCTGCGCGAGGAGCTGGCCGCCGAGGGCCGCGAGGACATCATGATCGTCGTCGGTGGCGTCATCCCGCCGCAGGACGTCCCCGCCCTGCTGGAGGCCGGCGCCGCGGCGGTCTTCCCGCCCGGCACGGTCATCCCGGACGCCGCCTACGACCTGGTCCAGCGGCTCGCCGCCTCGCTCGGTCACGCGGAGCTGTAACCGGGGATGCCGATCGACCTCGACGCCTACGTCAAGGGTGTGCTCGACGGGAAGCGGGCGTTCGTCGCCCGCGCGATCACTCTCGTCGAGTCCACCCGGGCCGACCACCGTCCGCTGGCCCAGCAGCTGCTGTCCGAGCTGCTGCCGCACGCCGGCAAGGCCCGGCGGATCGGTATCAGCGGTGTGCCGGGGGTGGGCAAGTCCACCTTCATCGACGCCTTCGGCACCATGCTCACGGGCCTGGGCCACAAGGTCGCCGTGCTCGCCGTCGACCCGTCCTCCACCCGCACCGGCGGCTCCATCCTGGGCGACAAGACCCGGATGGAGCGCCTGGCCGTCGACCCCGCCGCCTTCGTGCGTCCCTCCCCCAGCGCCGGAACGCTGGGCGGCGTGGCCAAGGCGACCCGCGAGTCGATGGTGGTCATGGAGGCCGCGGGCTACGACGTGGTGCTGGTGGAGACCGTCGGCGTCGGGCAGTCCGAGACGACCGTCGCCGACATGGTCGACACGTTCCTGCTGCTCACCCTCGCCCGCACCGGCGACCAGCTCCAGGGCATCAAGAAGGGCGTCCTGGAACTGGCCGACGTCATCGCCGTCAACAAGGCCGACGGCCCGCACGAACGTGACGCCCGGGCCGCCGCCCGCGAACTCGCGGGCGCGCTGCGCCTGATGCACCCGGCCGACGCCGCCTGGACGCCCCCGGTGCTCACCTGCAGCGCCCGCGAGTCCGCGGGCCTGGACACGCTCTGGGAGCGTCTGGAACAGCACCGCACCCTGCTCGAGGGCACCGGTCGGCTGACCGCCAAGCGCCGTGCCCAGCAGGTCGACTGGGCCTGGGCCATGGTCCACGACGCACTGCTGGAGCGCCTGCACGCCGACCCGACCGTCCGCGCGCTCGCGCCGGGCCTGGAGGAGCAGGTCCGCAGCGGCGAACTGACCGCCTCGCTGGCCGCGGAGCGGATCCTCCAGGCGTTCGACGAGCGGTAGTTCGACGCGCGGCCGTTCGGCGGGCGCGCGGTGTGATCGCGGCCGCCCCGCAGGGCGGGGCGGCTGTCAGCGGCGGACGCGGGGCATGCCGAGGCCGATCCAGCTGATGATCTCGCGTTGGATCTCGTTGTTGCCGCCGCCGAAGGTGAAGATGACCGCGCTGCGGTAGCCGCGTTCCAGGTTGCCGCGCAGGACCTCGCCGGAGGAGCCCTCCTTGAGGGGGCCGGCGGCGCCGACGACCTCCATGAGCCAGGCATAGGCGTCGCGGCGGGCCTCGCTGCCGTAGACCTTGACGGCGGACGCGTCCTGCGGGGTCAGCGCGTTGCGCCCGACCGCGTCGACCATCTGCCAGTTGAGCAGCTTGACCGCGTCGAGCCGACTGTGCGCCCGGGAGAGGCGCTGGCGCACCCAGGGGAGGTCGATGACGCGTTTGCCGTGGGCGAGTTCGGTCTCACGGGCCCACTGCTGCACCTCGGCCAGGGCGCGATTGGCCATGGTGGCATGGGCGGCGAGGGTGACCCGCTCGTGGTTGAGCTGGTTGGTGATCAGACGCCAGCCGGCGTTCTCCTCCCCCACGCGCATCGAGACCGGGACGCGGATGTCCTGGTAGTAGCTGGCCGTGGTGTCGTGACCGGCCAGGGTGCGGATGACCGTGGTGGAGTAGCCCGGGTCGGTGGTGTCGACCATCAGCATGGTGATGCCCTTGTGCGGCGGGGCGTCCGGGTCGGTGCGGGTGGCCAGCCAGACCCAGTCGGCGGTGTCGCCGTTGGTGGTCCAGATCTTCTGGCCGTTGACGAGGTAGTGGTCGCCGTCGCGCACCGCGCGGGTCTTCAGCGCGGCCAGGTCGGTACCGGCGTCGGGCTCCGAGTAGCCGATGGCGATGTCGATCTCGCCCGCGAGGATCTTCGGGAGGAAGAACGCCTTCTGCTCCGGCGTCCCGTACTTCATGATCGACGGGCCGACGGTGTTGAGCGCCATGATCGGCAGCGGCACGCCCGCCTGCGCGGCCTCGTCGAAGAAGATGAACTGCTCGAACGCGCTCAGCCCCCGACCGCCGTACTCGACGGGCCAGCCGACGCCGAGCCAGCCGTCCTGCCCGAGCCGCCGGTTGATCGCCCGGTAGAACTTCTTCTGCTCGCGCGGGTCGTTGAGGCGCCCGTGCGCCTCGGGCGGCATCAGCTCGGCGAAGTAGGCGCGCAGTTCGGCGCGGAGCCGTTGCTGCTCCGGGGTGTAGTCCAGGTGCACGACGCCTCCAGGGTGCGATCGCTGCTGCCGTCGCTGCGCAGACTAGAACGTGTTCCACAAATCCGGAAGAGGCTCGGCCCCCAACTCACCGGTAGGGTGCAGCCACGCGGACGTCGCCCGGAGAGGAGCACCGGCATGCGCATCGCCGTCATGGGCGCCGGCAGCATCGGCTGCCACCTGGGCGGGCACCTGGCCCAGCAGTCCGACGTCGAGGTGACCCTGATCGGCCGCGCGGCCGCGATGGACGTGCTCGCGAAGGACGGCCTCACCCTCACCAGCGGCCGCCGCGAGCCACTGCACCTCTCCCCTGGGACGTTGACCCTCGCCACCGACGCCTCGGGCGCCGTCGGCGCGGACGTCGTGCTGGTCACCGTGAAGTCCGACGCCACCCGCGACGCCGCACGCGAGCTGGCGCCGCACCTCGCGCCCGGCGCCGTCGTCGTCAGCTTCCAGAACGGCCTGCACAACGCCGAGGCCCTGCGCGAGGAACTGCCGCAGCAGACGGTGCTGACCGGCATGGTCCCCTACAACGTGCTGCAGACCGAGCCTGGCCGCTTCCACCAGGGCACCGGTGGCGCGCTGATGCTCGACGACGCACCCGCGGGCACGCCGCTCGTCGCCGCGCTGACCGCGTCCGGCCTGCGGGTACAGGCCCGCCCGGACATGCGCGAGGTCCAGTACGCCAAGCTGCTGATGAACCTCAACAACGCCGTCAACGCCCTCTCCGGCGTCCCGCTGCGCGCCGAGCTGGGCGACCGCTCCTACCGCACCTGCCTGGCCCTGTGCCAGCGCGAGGCCCTGGCCGCGTACCGGGCGGCGGGCATCACCCCCGCCCAACTGGGCGCCGTCCGACCGAACCTGACACCCCTGCTGCTCCGCCTCCCGGACGCGGTCTTCACCCGCGCGGCCAAGGCGATGCTGGCCATCGACGCGACGGCGCGCTCCTCGATGTGGGAGGACCTGCAGCGCGGGCGCCGCACCGAGGTGGATTCCCTCCAGGGAGAGATCGTCACCCTCGCCACCCGCCACGGCCTGACCGCCCCGGCCAACGCCCGCCTGGCCGAGCTCGTCCACGCCGCGGAACAGGGCGGCCGCCGGTCCTGGTCCGGCCCGGACCTCCTGGCCGCCCTGCGCGGCTGACCCGGGGCCCGGCCGACACTCCGCACGATGGGGCCCAGCTGCCCGCCCGGGCGCCGCGCGGACGCACTCAGCGGAACAACGGTGGCCACCGGTCCTCGTCCGGCCCGGACCTCCTGGCCGCCCTGCGCGGCTGACCCGGGGTCCGGCCGACACTCCGCGCCCTCAGGCATGCGGGCCGCGCCGGACCGCGGGGAGGGCGTAGACCGCTGCGGTGGCGGCCAGCAGCCACAGCGCCCCTGCCGCGAGCACCGTGCGCGCGCCGACGGCCGCTGCGACCGGGCCCGCCGCCGCGAGGCCGACCGGGCCCAGCACAAAGGAGCCGACCGAGCCGAAGGCGCCCATGCGGCCGCGCAGTTCCGGCGGGACGCGTTGCTGGCTGACGGAGCCCAGGAGTGTCACGCACATCGACGAGGCGACGCCGGAGAGCACCGCCCCGCCGCAGACCACGGCCAGTGGCGCGGCGAGGGAGAACGCGGCCGGGGAGGCAGCGAAGAGCGCCGTGGCCGCCACCCCGGTGGGCAGCGGACGGGCCGGTCGCCAGGTGCGCAGCAGCAGCGCGCCGAGGAGGGCGCCCGCGCCGTACCCGGCCATGACCGCGCCCCACGCACCCGGGCCGCCCAGGTCACGCGCGGCGAGCAACGGACCGAGCACCAGGTAGGGCGCCCACAGCAGCAGGTTGAACAGGGCGAGATGGACCGTCGTCGCCCACAGCCAGGTCCGCGCGCGGAACTCGCCCCACCCGGCCCGCAGATCCGCGAGGAACGTGGACGAGCGGCTCGCGGCCGAGGGGGCCGGCAGCACGAGCCCGCGCAGGGCGAGCGCGCTGACGGCGAACGTCGCCGCGTCGACGAGCAGCACGGCCGCCGGTCCCGTCCGACCCCCGCGGCCCGCGTGGCCGGCTGCGGCCAGGACCGCGCCTGCCAGCACCGGCCCGAGGATCGTCGCCCCGCTGCGCACCAGCGCCAGCGTCGCATTCGCGCGCACCAGTGCGTCCGGCCGCACCAGCGCGGGGACGAGCGCCGACTGCCCGGGCCCGAACCCGGCCTCGCCGATCCCGGCGAGCGCGGCCAGCACCAGCATCGGCGCCAGCGCGCGCACCCCACCGAGCACCAGCAACCCGAAGGTGCCCTGGGCCGCACAACGCAGCAGATCGGCCGCGAGCATGACGCGCCGGCTCCCGAACCGGTCGGCGGCCGTACCGCCCGCGAGCAGCACGAGCACGAGCGGCAGAATGCGCGCGGTCATCACCAGGCCCAGCGCGTCGGCGCCGCGGCCGGTGGCGAGAACGGCGAAGGCCAGGCCGACGCTCGCCATCGAGGAGCCGGTGAGCGAAGCGGCCTGGGCCCGGACGAATCGACGGAACGGGCGACCGGGACCCTGCGCCTGACGTGCCGACGGCACTGGTCCGGGGCGCCGGCGCAGCAGCGCGGCGAGATCCATACGGCGAGCATGCAGGGCCGGGAGCCGCCGCTTCAAGGGAGAACGAGGATTTTGTTCGCAATAATCGGATATTCTTTTACCGTATCTGGTGTGCCGCAGTAAATTCTCGAATTTACTGCGGCGGTGGAGTGGTGTGGGAGGAGTGCGGATGCCGGCGCCCGTGGAGTTCGCCGTCGCCGTCGAGCGGTATCTCGAGGCCGCCTCGCTGACCGAGGGGTCCCGGCGCGTCTACCGGATCGCGCTCACCGCGTGGGCCTGGACGCTGGTCGGGGAGGCGCCGCCCGCCGGTCGCGCCCGCCGCGGCGCCCGGCCGCCGGTGGTGCCGCTCGCGTCACTGGAGGACCCGTCCGCGGCCGGACGCGTCCGCGCCGCCCTCGCCGGGCGCGGTGCGCGGACGCGCGACCGGGAGCTCTCCACACTGCGCAGCGCGGTGCGTTGGTGGTGCGCCCAGGGCTGGCTGACGGGCGATCCGCTGGCGGCGTCGCGGCCGTCCACCGAACACGTGGCGCCGCAGCCCGGGCCCGCAGTCGAGCCGCTGACGGCCGCCCAGCTGCGGGCCGTCCTCGGCCTGCGGGCGACCCTGCGGGAGCAGACGCTCTGGCACCTGCTCCACGACACCGGCGCCGCGGCCGCCGAGGTGCTCGCACTGGACCTCGCGGACCTGGACCGGCGCCACCGCCGCACCCACGTCCGCACCCACGGGCGCGGCCTGCCCAGGCTCACCTGGACCGACACGACGGCACGCCTGCTCGGCCTGCTGCTCCAGGGCCGCACCTCCGGCCCGGTCTTCCTCACCGACCGCCGCGCGCCGACGGCCACGCCCGCGACGGATCGCTGCCCGCTGACCGGCCGTGGTCGGCTCTCCTACCGGCGCGCGGCCGAACTGTTCACCGCCGCCACACGCCCGCTCGACCCGGCCGGGCGCGGCTGGACCCTGCACCGCCTGCGCCGGCCGCCGGAGCCCGACGCGCCGTGAGCCGGTGCCGTGGCCGTGTCGCGCCGTCGCCCGATCCCCGGACCGCCGCACTACTCTGGGCACGGAGGTTCTGGGTGTCAGAGGACGGAAAAGCCGACGTGGTGCCGCTGCGGCCGCCCGGAGGCGAGGGTGACGGGGCGACCGGACGCGCACCGCTGCGGGTGCTGACACTGCCCGAGCGGGACCGGGTGGGAATCGTGCTGGTCTGCCGCAGCCGCGCGCTGGCGCAGGCGACCCTGGACGAGTGCGTCCGCCTGCTGCCGGGTGCCGATCCCTCGCCGGTCGCCGCCGTCGGGACCGCGCCGGAGGGTGTCGTCGCGGCCGCGCGCCAGGTGGACCAGGGCATCGGGGTGGCGGTGCTGTGCGACCTGCCGGAGACGGCCCGGTCCGTGCTGGAGCTGCTGGACCGGGCGGAGGAGCTGGCGCTGCCGTTCCCGATCCGGTTCTGCGACGCCCCGCTCGTGGAGGGTGCCGTCCCGGCCGTCGCGACGGCGACCGCCGGGGGCGACCTGGCCGCCGTGGCGGAGGCTGCCGAGGATGCCTACCGGGTCCGCAAGACGCCCCCGCACCACCCGCCGCACCTGCTCGGCAACTGATCCGGATCAGTCCTCCGCGACGCGGGCCAGCAGGGAGACGAGCGTGCGTCGCTCATCAGGGCCGAGCGAGGTGAGCAGGCGGTCGTTGGCCTCGTCGGCCAGGCGGGCGCAACGCTCCAGCACGGCGGCGCCCATCGAGGTGAGCGTCACCGCGTTCTTGCGCCGGTCGCGCGGATCCGGCTCGCGCACGAGCAGGCCCTGGCGCTCCAAGTGGTTGAGCATCAGCACCACGTCCTTGGCGTCGAACCCGAGCCGACGCACCAGATCGGCCTGCGCCATCGGCCCCTCGTCGGCGACGGCCGCGAGCACGGCGTGGTGCGGGAGTTTGAGACCCTCGGCCGCGATCGCCTCGGCGACCAGATCACGCCCACGCGCGGCCACCCGCCCGGCGAGCCAACTGGGGAGCGACTGGATGTGGTCGAGGGCGCGCGGTGGCGGTTCGGGCCGGCTCATGGGGAGAGCCTACTCGAAACCATTGGACCTCCCAATGAATCCCGGCCTAGACTGCGGATCACCGAAGCCGTTGGGGCTCCCAATGATTTCGACGTCCATCGGTCAGCCGAACCTGGAGGTACCCGTGCGCCGCGTCCGCTACGAGAAGAACGGCGGCCCCGAGGTCCTCTTCGTCGAGGCGGTCCCCACCCCGACGCCGGGCGTGGGCGAACTGCTCGTGCGCAACGAGGCCATCGGGGTCACCCTGCCCACGGTGCGGAAGGTCCGCGAGGGCTCCGAGCCCGGCCCGCTCGGCGGCGAGGTCGCCGGAACGGTCGTCGCCGTCGGCCCCGAGGTCACCGGCTTCGCGGTCGGTGACCTCGTCACGGGCCTCGCCTTCGCCGACGGCTACGCCGAGCTGACGCTGCTGCACCAGGCCATGTCCTCCCACGTACCGCAGGGCGCGACCGCCGTCGACGCGGTGGCGCTGGTCCGCAGCGGGCTCGTCGCCCGCGGCGCCCACGAGGCCGGCCGACCCCGGCCGGGCGAGTCGGTGCTCGTGACGGCGGCGGCCAGCACGGTCGGCGCGTTCGCCGTCCAGCACGCCAGGAACGCCGGCGCGACCCGCGTGGTCGCGGCCGTGAGCGACCTGGCCAAGGCCGATTTCGTGCGCGCCCTCGGCGCCGACGAGGTCGTTCGGTACGACGACGCCTCCTGGGGCGAGCCGGTGGACGTCGTCCTCGACGGTGTCGGCGGCGAGTTGCTCGGCCCCGCCGTGCGGGCGCTCGCCGCCGGCGGCCGGCTGGTGGCGTTCAGCTCCGGCGGCGGCTCGGTCGACGCCTACGAGCTGCTGGTCCGCAGCGCGTCGGTCACCGGCTTCCAGATGGCCGCGATCGCCCGCAACCAGCCGGACCTGTACGCCCGCTGGCGCGACGAACTGTGGGCGGCGTTCCGCGCCGGCACCGTCCGCCCCTCCGTCCACACCACGCTCCCCCTCACCGACGCCGCCCACGCCCACGCCCTGATCGAGGCGCGGGCAAACCTCGGCAAGGTGGTACTGGTGCCATGAGCACGACCCGGTCAACACCCCGCCCCGGCGGAATCCCCACACCCGCACCCCTGCCCGGGGCCGGGGGCGGAGGCTCAGGCCCGAGACCATGGCCGGAGGCCGGGCCCCTGGCCGGACGCTCAGGGCCGAGGTGCAGGCCCGAGATCATGGCCGGAGGCTGGTGGGTGGGTGGGTCCGCGCGTTAGGTGGAAGGCGCGTCGATGGCCAGGGTGCGCAGCAGGTCGGTTTCTCGCTCGGGTGCGAGGCCCACCGGCGGGCGGTCCGGGCGCTGCGGGGCCGTGCCGCCGACGGACTGCAGCCAGGCCCACGTGTCGGCGACCGTCTCCGCGACCGGGCGCACCCGCAGGCCCGCCGCCAGCGCCTTGTCGACCGAGACGCCGTGGAGCGTGTCGTGCTCCTCCCCCGGCGGCAGCCAGATCGGCAGGTCCGTCCACGGCTCGATGCCGGCGGCG
This sequence comes from Streptacidiphilus jiangxiensis, assembly GCF_900109465.1. Taxonomy (GTDB): domain Bacteria; phylum Actinomycetota; class Actinomycetes; order Streptomycetales; family Streptomycetaceae; genus Streptacidiphilus; species Streptacidiphilus jiangxiensis. The sequence continues at coordinate 162,604 of NZ_FOAZ01000015.1, read as the reverse complement.
AGAATCGGCTCCGGATCCGTCCACCGCAGCCGGGCCGCCGAGCCGGTGACGGCGAGGCAGGTATCCAGCAGCTCACCCATGGTCGTCGCGCCGGGCGGACCGACCAGGTTGTAGGCGCCGCCCAGACCCGCCGCGACGGCGTCCAGCAGCCACGCCGCCAGATCCCGCGCGTCGATGTACTGCAACGGCAGCTCGCGCGGCCCCGGCGCGAGCACCGTGCCGCCGCGGGCGATCCGGCCGAGCCACCACGGAAGCCGGCCGATGTTCTCGTGCGGGCCGAGGATCAGCCCGGCCCGGCCGAACAGCGCCCGCTCGCCGAAGACCTCAAGCAGCGCCAGCTCGGCGCCGCGCTTCGCCTGGGCGTAGGGCGCCTCGGTCGCGCCCGGGTCTGCGTCGACCACCGGCGCGGACTCGTTCGCACCCGCCGGCTGCGGGAAGGTGTAGACGGACCCGCTGGAGACGTAGGCGTAGCGGTCGACGTGGTCGGCCAGCAGCCGCGCGGTGGCGCGGACCGCGGCCGGCGCGGCGGACCAGGTGTCCACGACCGCGTCGAAGCGGCGCCCGGCCGCCACCGCCTGTTCCAGGGCGGCGAGGCCCCCCGGGGCGATCCGGTCACCGTGCAGCACGTCCACGCCGTCCACGGGGGCGTGGTTGCCCCGGTGGAACAGCGTCACCTTCCAGCCTCGAGCCAGCGCGTCCTCGGTCAGGGCGCGGCCGACGAACTCGGTCCCGCCGAGTATCAGAAGATCCATGGACCCACCCTGCCCGAGGGAGGCGACGCCGCGCGGCCCGGTGTCACGACATGCCGGGCGTGATCGCCGAGAGCGCAAACCAGGTGCGGTCGGTGTCGGCCAGGCAGAGCCGGATCTTCTCGCGCTCGTCCGCCGTCACGTCGTCCGGCAGCTCGTCGAGCGGGAACCAGCGCACGTCCAGCGACTCGTCGTCGTTGACCCTGGCCTCGCCACCCAGGTGACGGCAGCGGAACACCAGGGCCAGATACCGTGCCTGGTCACCGTTCGGATAGACCGTCAGCCTGTCGTAGGCCATCACCGCGGCCAGCCGCTCCGGGAGCACGCGCACGCCCGTCTCCTCCATGGCCTCGCGCACCACGGCGTCGGCCGGCTGCTCCCCCGGCTCCAGGATGCCGCCGAGCAGCGCCCAGCGACGGGTGTCCGCACGGTGGGTGAGCAGGACCCGGCCGCGACCGTCGAGGATCACCGCGACGACCCCGGTCAACGACAGCGGGGCGTGTCCCACGTGGCGGCGCAGCTCGCGCACGAACTCCGGTACAGGCATGAGTTCCAGCCTAGACGCGTGCTCCCTGGCACCGCCAAGGCCACGCGGGCGGCGACGCGGGCGTCAGGACGGTGCCGGGATACTGCGGGGACGGTGACATCCGGCCAACTCCGGGTCTACGGTTGACCGGCCGGTGCAGGACGGGGCGATCAGGGGGAACGCCGATGCCGGACACGGCCATGCCGCTCGGACCTGACGTGCCCGCGTCCGACGTGTCGGAGACAGAGGGCACCTCCCGGCCGGGGGCAGGGGGAGAGACCGTCTGCGACGTGGCGGGATTCCTGCTGCTCGCGGCGTGCGCCGCATGGACGGACTACTGCGCCGCCGGGCGCGAGGCCCACCCCGAGGGCGTGCTGCTGGGCCTGCTGGCCGTCGCGGCCGGCTACGCGACCGGCAGGATCGCCGGCGCGCTGCTGCCGATCGCCGCGCTGCTCGTCCCGGCCGCGGCCGTGGCCGTGTTCGCGCCGACGGCAGGCCCGCACGTGCTGGACGGCGACAGCCTGGCGGCGCTTCTCGGCCTCGCAGTGGGCGCCGCCTGCTGCGGCGGCTACGCGGCACGCGCCCGCGGCCTGCGCTGGACCGCCCGCGCCTCCGTGCTGATCGCGCTGCTGCTCGCGGCGGAGTCGCTGCTGACCGATGCCACCGTCGGCGCGCTCGCCTGCGGCGGCGTGCTCGTGGTGGCCGGATCCGTGCATCGGCCCCGGCATCGCCGCCGGGCGCTCACCCTGCTCGCCCTGTGCGCGCTGCTGGCCGTGGCGGCGGTGCTGGTACTGGCCCACGGCAGCAACGCCGGCGGCACGCCCGCGGCCAGCGGGCCCGGTACGCAGGTGTCCGCGCAGCGGCTCAGCCTGTGGCGGGACGCGTTGCGAGAGGCGGAGCAGCACCCCTGGCGGGGCGTCGGCCCTGGCGACTTCGTCGACGGCAGCGCCTCCTCCGCGCCGCTGCAGCAGGCTGCCGAGCAGGGGTGGCCGGGGCTGGCACTGCTCGGCGCCGCCTTCGTCTGGAGCCTGTGGTCGCTGGGCCGCTCGCCGCGCCCGACCCCGGCTGTGCTCAGCGCGGCCGGTGCGCTGACCGCGCTCGGCGCGCAGGCCGCGGTGACGCCGGTGCTCAGCGTCCCGGCGGTCGTCGTCGGTACCGGGCTGCTGCTGGGCCTCGGCGCCGCCCGTCCCTGACGCGCCTCGCGCGGGCTCGCAGGAGCGGACTGCGCGTCACGGCAGGCCGACGAAGTCGGCCATCTCCTCGACGCTGTGGGCGAAGAACTCGTCGGCCGGGTCGAACGAGCCCACGAGGTGGCCGAAGAGCTCGAAGCTGATCATGCCGAACAGCTGCGTCCAGGCCACCACCGCGCGCGTGAGCACGCCGGCGCTGACCTCCGGGGTGAGCACGGCGACAAGCCCGGCGGCCTGCTCGGCGAGCGCGCCGCGCAGCGGGCGGACCGGGGTGCGCAGGTCGAGGTGGTGGGCGGCGCCGCGCAGCACGGAGAGCAGGGCGAGGATCACCCGCAGGGCGGCGGTGACCGTCTCCTCGGGCGCGCGGTAGCCGGGGACGGGCGTGCCGTACAGGAGCGCGTACTCGTGCGGGTGCTCCTTGGCCCAGTCGCGGACGCTGCCGCACAGGGCGCGCCAGCGCTCGCGCGGGTCGTCGGCGGGAGCGGCCGCGACAGCCGCCTCCGCGCGCTCGCCCAAGGCGTTGTAGGCGTCCATGATCAGCGCCGTGAGCAGGTCGTCCCGGCTCGGGAAGTAGCGGTAGAGCGCCGAGGAGGCCATGCCGAGCTCGCGGGCGACGGCGCGGAGGGAGAGGCGCTGGGCGCCCTCGTCCGCCAACTGTCGACGGGCCTCCCGCTTGATCTCGAGCGTGAGCTCCTCGCGGGCGCGCTCGCGGGCGGTTCGGATGACTGGTGCCATGCCGGACAGTCTGCCACAGCGGAGAGCAGTGCACCCATACAGGTGCACCGATCAGAAACGAGAGCACTGCTCTTGACACGGTGCACGGCTCGAGGGATAGTCGAAGCACGGAAACGAGAGCACTGCTCTCGAAACGGATCTCCGATCTCGCACATCGGACACGGGAGGAAGAATCATGAACGCCACCGCCGCCGCCAGCGCCACGCCGAGCACCACCGCCGCCCCGCGTCTGGTCAAGCCGCAGGGCCGGTTCATGGTCGCCCTGGACAAGGTCACCCGCGACCTCATCACCTGGCTCACCTACCGCGGCGTCAGCGTCTACGGCTCCCGGGTCCTCGCGGTCCGCGGCCGAAAGAGCGGCGAGTGGCGCACCACCCCGGTCAACCTGCTGGTCATCGACGGCCGGCGCTACCTGGTCGCGCCTCGCGGCCACACCCAGTGGGTCCGCAACATGCGCGCCGTCGGCGGCGGCGAGCTGCGCCTTGGCAAGAAGGTCGAGACGTTCGACGCGACGGAGCTGACCGACGCCGACAAGCCGGTCGTGCTGCGCGCCTACATGAAGCAGTGGGCCTGGGAGGTCAGCTACTTCTTCGGCGACGTCAACGCCGACTCCCCCGAGGCCGAGCTCCAGCGCATCGCCCCCGGGTTCCCGGTCTTCCGCATCGACGCCGCCTGACCACGGGCGTCACAGCGTCAGAGGTTCTCCGCCACCCAGAGCGCGAGCTGCTTCGCGCAGTCGTCGACCGACTCCCGCCAGCTCTGCGCGGCGCCCTCGCCCGCTTCGTCGCTCACGTGCTTCACCAGCCGCACCGGGAGCCCGAACTGACGCACCGCCTGCGCGACGGCATAGCCCTCCATGTCGACCAGGTCGGCCGCCTCAGCCAGCCGGGCCCGCGCCGCCTCGTCGGCGACGAAGACGTCACCGGTGGCGAGCACCGGCCCGCGGCCGGTCAGCCCGATCGGAGCACCGTAGGTCACCCCGGTGAGGGAGGCCAGCACCGCGGAGTCCAGGTCGTGCTGGATCACCGAGCTCACCTCGTGGGTCAGACCTCCGAAGCCCGGCTTGAGGGCCCCCGCCGTCCCCAGGTTGACCACCGCCGTCGGACGCGGGCCCCGCGCGAGCACCGAGGCCACCGCGGTCGCGGCGTTGACCTTGCCCATGCCGGTCAGCAGGACCGGAAGGCGGTCGTCCAGATGGGCCGCCTCCTCGGCGGCGGCGAGGACGAGCAGGGGACGGGTGGGGTCGATCTCTCCGACGATACGCATGAAGCCCATGCTAACGAGGCCGGAAATGCCCGCCGAACAGCACGTCCAGCGGCTAGCGTGGCCGTCATGAGCACCCATGAGACCTGGACCGCAGTCGACGCCTATCTCAGCTCCACTCTCGGCCTGCAGGACCCGGCCCTTGAGAACGCGCTCAAGGCCAGCGAGGCCGCGGGCCTCCCCCGGATCGAGGTGTCCGCGCCGGCCGGTCGGCTGCTGCGGCTGCTCGCCCAGATCCAGGGGGCGCGCCGGGTCCTCGAGATCGGCACCCTCGGCGGCTACTCCACCATCAACCTCGCCCGCGGCCTGGCCGAGGGCGGCCGCGTCGTCACCCTGGAGTACGACCCCCGCCACGCGGAGGTCGCCGCCGCGAACATCGCCGCCGCCGGCCTGGCCGAGCAGGTGGAGATCCGCGTCGGCAAGGCCCTGGACACCCTGCCTCAGCTGGAGCTGGAGGGCCGCGAGCCGTTCGACCTGGCGTTCATCGACGCGGACAAGGCCAACAACCCCCACTACATCCGTTGGGCGCTGCGGCTCTCGCGCCCGGGCGCGCTGATCGTGGTCGACAACGTGATCCGCAACGGTGGCGTGCTCGACCCGGACGGCAACGCCGACATCCAGGGCACCCGCGCGGCCCTCGCCCTGATCGCCGAGGAGCCGCGCCTGGACGGCACCGCCGTCCAGACCGTCGGCGCGAAGGGCTGGGACGGCTTCGCGCTCATCAGGGTCCTCCCGGAGAGCTGAGCCCCCACCACCTCACGCCCACCGTCCCGGCCGACGGGCTTCCGAGCCTGGCTGCGGGCCGTCGGGCCGTCGGGCCGTCACACCGCGAACGCACCCGTCGGAGGGGGCGGCGAGGGGACCGCGTCGGCGTCCGTGACGACGGGTGCGCGGCGGGCGAAGGCCACGAGGCGCTCGTCGGCGACCACGCGTGCGGGGAACGGGTCGCCCGCGGTGCGGCGGGTCAGCGCCTCGACCGGCAGCGGGCGGTGCGAGGCGACCAGGACGAGGTTGCCGTAGCGGCGCCCGCGCAGCACGGAGGCCTCGGCGACGAGGGCCAGCTCGGGGAAGACCGCCGCGGCCGTGGCCACCTGGCCGCGGACGAAGTCGAGGGGTGCGCCGTCGGCGAGGTTGGCCGCGTAGACGCCGTCGGGCCGGAGCGCGGCGGAGGCGGCGCGCAGGAACTCCAGTGAGGTGAGCGTCGCCGGGACGGTGTGGCCGCCGGAGCCGCCGAAGACGTCGGTGACGATCAGGTCGGCGCTCGCCGCGGGTGCCGCCTCCAGGCAGGCGCGGGCGTCCGCCGCCTCGACGGCGAGCTCGGCCGCGGCGTCCCACGGCAGGACCTCGCGGACCAGGGCGATCAGGCCCGCGTCCAGCTCCGCGACGCGTTGGCGGGAGCCGGGGCGGGTCGCGGCGAGGTAGCGCGGCAGCGTGAGCGCGCCGCCGCCGAGGTGGAGGGCGGTGATCGGAAGGCCCGGTTCCGCGCACAGGTCGACGACGTGGGCCAGCCGCTGGACGTACTCGAACTCAAGGTGCCGCGGGTCGTCGAGGTCGACGTAGGACTGCGGGGTGCCGTCCATCGTGAGCAGCCAGGCGCGGGAGCGGTCGAGGTCGGGCAGCAGCCGGGCGAACCCGAGGTCGACCTGGCGGAACACGGGAGTGTCCTCGGCCTCCTGCAGCGACTCCTGCGGAAGCCGCGCTTCTTCCGGTTCGCTCACTGCTTCCTGTCGATCCTGTCGCATGGCTTCCGCCCGGGCCTGCTCGTTCATACGCTCATTGTCCGCGGTCGCCGCGCCGGCGGGGAAACCGGCCGGAGAACCGGCCGCTCACGCTCCGCACACCATCCGCACACCGAGCCCCGACGAAATCGGCACGAAAAGACGTCGCACCGCGTACAACCATCAGCGGCCGACGGATGTCTTCCATGTGTCCGACGCACTGACGGAAGGAAAGCCTGTGCGACAGCCGACCCTCGCCTCACCTGTGCCGCTGCTGCGCGCACGGACCAGTCGGCGGCTCGCGGTGCTGACCTTCCGCGAGGTGCGCGACCGGGGCGTGTTCGCCGCCCAGCTGGACCGGGTGCTGAAGTCCGCCACGCCGGTGTCGGCCGGGCAGGTGCAGCGGGCGATGTCCGGCGGGGCGCCGCTGCCGCCGCACAGTGTGCTGATCACGTTCGAGCACGGCCACCGCGACGTGGTCACGCAGGCGCTGCCGGTGCTGGCGGCCCGTGCCGTGCCCGCCGTGGTGTTCGCCGTGGCGGGTCTGGTCGACACGGACGACCCGTACTGGTGGGACGAGGCGGAGTTCCTGGTCGGCGAGGGCGGCTGGGCCCGCAGCCTCTCCGGTCGCGCGGGCGGCTCGGTGGCCGCAGCGCTCGCGGCCCTGCCCGACCCGGACCGGCGCCGCAGCCTGGCCGAGCTGCGGGTGACGGCCCGCCACCGGACCCCCTCCGCTCCGCAGCTCACCAGCGCCGATCTGCACCTGCTGCTCGACGCGGGCATCTCGGTCGGCAACCACGGCCTGGACCACGCCCGCCTGGACCGTTGCGACGACTACACGCTGCGCGAGGAGGTGCGCGGCGGCCACGACCGGCTGGCCAAGCTGACGGGCGTGCCGATCACCTCCTTCGCCTACCCGGACGACGTGCACGACCTGCGCGCGGTGGCGCTGCTGCGCGAGCTCGGGTACGGCAGCGCGTTCCGCAACGACGGCCGCCTGGTCGATCCGACGTGCGGCCTGCCGGACCAGCTCTGCATCAGCCGGATCCGCGTCGAGGCGCGCACGGCCCGGGCCCGCCTGGACGCGGCCCTGTCGGCGTGGGCGCCGGCCACCTCCCGCCGCCTGCGCGGCGCCGAGGTGGTCTGAGACCCCCCGCCCCTCACTCGGGCGCCGGGGCCCCCGGCCGAACCGGTGGCAGCGCGGCGGCGGCCACGTGGGCGGGGAGCAGCGGCTGCAGCGCGCCGAGCAGGGAGCCGACGAAGACGTCGCGCAGCGCGGCGCGACTGCAGGTCTCCTCGGTGAGCCAGTCGACGACGAGGACCTGGACGAACACCAGCCAGGCGCGCACCACCGCGGAGACCGCGGCCCGGGTGGTCTCGTCGGCGAGGTCCAGGACGGTGAGCAGGCGTGCGCGCAGGGCGTCCAGCTCGCCGTTCATGATCGTCTGAATGACGGGGTCACCGGCCAGGACCCGGTTGGCGGCGAGCACGGCGTTGCGGTTGGCGATGAAGTAGTCCAGGTGCACGTCCATGCCCTGGACGATCTGGTCGAGCAGGGAGTCGGCCGGGTCGAGGCGCGTCTCGGTGAGCAGCCGGTCGGCGGCCTCCTGGTAGACGGCCGCGAAGAGCTCGTGCTTGCTGGAGAAATGACGGTAGAGCAACGCCCGGGAGACGCCCGCCTGCCCGGCGACCTCCTCCATCAGCACGTCCTCGTAGGGGTGCTCGGCGAACAACCGCGCGCCGACCGAGAGGAGCTGGGCGCGACGGTCGGCCGGATGGAGGCGCTGACGGGGTGACGGCACGCGACCACCTTACTTGACACGCGTCTACTTACGGGCCCACGCTGGAGCCAGGACTAGTAGACACACGTCAACTTAGTACGCCTTCGGGCGACGAACGGGGTGGTGGCCATGGCCCGGACTCTGCGCCTGCTCCTCCAGCTCATGGGCTGGTCCTGCGTGGCGATCGGCATCTTCCACGTCCTCCTCGGCAACGCCGCGATCCCGGGCGCCGCGCACGCGGGCACCACGGTCGACAGCTGGGGACGCTTCATGGGCGCGAGCTTCGTCGGCTACGGGCTGGCGTGGCTCTGGGCCGCCCGGCAACACCCGATCCCGGCCGCGGCGGTCCGCCTGCTGGCCGGGGTCTTCCTGCTCGGTGGGCTGGGCCGGCTGCTCTCCCTCGCCCTGCACGGCTGGCCGCAGTGGTTCCAGATCGCCCTGACGGTGATCGAACTGGGCCTGCCGCCGGTCTACTTCTGGCTCGCCTCGGCGGACGAGCGGGCCACCCACGACAAGACCGCCCGCCGACCGCGAACCGCCACGCCCACCGGGGCGGGCTCCTGACTGATCGGCCGGGTCGACCTCACGCCAGGAGCGCGCGGCCCTCGGGGTAGACGAGCGCCTCGGCGGGCAGCGACTCCTCGCGGCCGCTGCGCAGCACGGTGAGGCTCCCCTCCCCGGTCTCGCGGAGCGGCCGGGCCCGGCGCAGCGCCTGCTCGACGACGGCGCGGGCCGAGCCGAACAACTCCAGCCCCGGGCAGCTGTCGGCCAGCGCGGCGGCGATCTCGGCGGCGACCAGCTCGTAGTGCGTGCAGCCCAGGACGAGCGCGCGGGTGCCTGCGGGCGTCTGCGCCGCGGCGGCCGCGACGATCTCGGTGATCTGCTCCGGCCGCGCGTATTCGACGGCGTCGGCCAAGCCGGGGCACGGGATCTCGGCGACGTCCGCGCCGGACGCGAAGTCGCGGATCAGGCCGCGCTGATAGGCGCTGCCGGTGGTGGCCGGGGTGGCCCAGATCGCGACGGATCCGCCACCTGCCGCAGCCGGCTTGATCGCGGGGACGGTGCCGATCACGGGAATGTCGGGCTCCAGCTCCGCGCGGATCGCCTCCAGGGCGTGCACGGTCGCGGTGTTGCAGGCGACCACGAGCGCGTCCGGCTTCTGCTCGGCCGCCGCGCGGGCCACCGCGAGCGCGTGCTCGATGATGCCCTCGGTCGTACGGGGGCCCCAGGGCATGCCGTCGGGGTCCTGTGACAGCACGAGGTCGACGTCGGGACGCAGCGCACGCAGCACGGCAGCCGCGGGGAGCAGGCCGATTCCGGAGTCCATCAGTGCGATCTTCACAGCGTCCGACCCTATCCGATCCCCGCTCACGACGGCTCGTGTCGGACCTCGGCGGCGCTGCCACCCCGGCCAGAGGTGAACGTTGCACGACACCAAGATCACGTTCTGGCAACCTCGCACACGGACTCCCCGCGCAGCTGGAACGCTGAGCGCCGCCCATCAGAACGATCAACGATCCTTGGAGCAATTCGTGCAGCAAGCCACCACGACCACCCCCCTCACCGGCCTGGCGATGAAGCGCCGTGGCTCGGTGGCCGTCTGGCTCGGCCTTCCGATCATCACCCTCGGCATCTACCCGCTGGTCTGGTACTTCAAGATCCACAAGGAGCTGAAGAACTTCGACCAGCGCCTGGAGCTCAGCCCCGGCGGCAGCCTCTGCGTCCTGCTCTTCCTGGGCTGGACCTGCGTGGCGCCGCTGGTCTCGTACTACAACACGGGCAAGGCCGTGGCCGCGGCCCAGCGCGCGGCCGGCATCCCGGTCACCTGCAGCCCCGCCGCGAGCTGCTGGCTGGCCCTCGTCTTCGGCCTGAACGTCTGGTACATCCAGAAGGAGCTCAACCTGGTCGTCGACGCCTACCAGGGCGCCGCCGAGGGCACCCAGGTCACCCTCGCCGCCTGACCGACGGCCCCCGCGTCCGGCACGCCGGACGGGACGCACCCGGCCCCGACCCGGGGCCGGGTGCGGCATACTCGCGCGCGTGACGGTACTGACCTTGATCGCGTGCCTGTCCCTGCTCACCTGGCTGTGGCTGACCTTCTGCCAGGGCGGCTTCTGGCGCACCGACGTGCGGCTGCCACCGGGGCGGGCCGACGGCCCCCGCCCGAGCGTGGCCGTCGTCGTCCCCGCCCGCGACGAGGCGGAGGTGCTGCCGCTCAGCCTGCCGTCGCTGCTGGCCCAGCGGTACGCAGGCGAGGCCCGCGTCGTCCTCGTCGACGACGGCAGCACCGACGGCACCGGCGAGCTGGCCCGCCACCTCGGCGCCGCGCCCGGCGCGCTGCCGCTGACCGTCACCTCCCCCGGCGAACCGCCGACCGGCTGGACCGGCAAGCTCTGGGCCCTGCGCCACGGTGTCGAACTGGCCGGGGACGTCGACTACCTGCTGCTCACCGACGCCGACATCGCCCACGAGCCGGACTCCCTGGAACGTCTGGTCGCCTCGGCCGAGAGCGGCTACGACCTGGTGTCGCAGATGGCGCGGCTCAGCGTGCGCACCCGCTGGGAGCAGTTGATCGTGCCCGCCTTCGTCTACTTCTTCGCGCAGCTGTACCCGTTCCGCTGGAGCAACAAGCCGGGCTCGCGCACCGCGGCCGCGGCCGGCGGCTGCACGCTGGTGCGCCGCGAGGCGCTCGCCCGCGCCGGCGGGGTCGCCGCGATCCGCGGCGCGGTGATCGACGACGTCAACCTGGCCCGCCTGGTCAAGCGCGGCGGCGGCCGCACCTGGCTGGGCCTGGCCGACCACGTGGACAGCGTCCGCCCCTACCCCGAGCTCGGTCAGCTCTGGCGGATGGTCTCCCGCAGTGCGTACGCGCAGCTGCGGCACAACGTGTTCCTGCTGATCGGGACGGTGCTGGGGCTCGTCCTGGTCTACCTGGTCCCGCCGGTCCTGACCGTCGTCGGCGCGCTGGTGCTCGCACCGACGGTCGCCCTTCCGGCGCTGGCCGCGTGGGCCCTGATGACGTACACGTTCCGACCGATGCTCGCCTACTACGGCCGCCCGGCGCGCGAGGCGCTGCTGCTGCCGTTCACGGCCGCGCTCTACCTGCTGATGACCGTGGACTCGGCGATCCAGCACTGGCGCGGCCGGGGGGCCGCCTGGAAGGGACGGACGTACCCGGCGCCGATGCGCGAGGGGCGCGAGGAACTGCGCGAGCAACCACCGTGTGCGGATGGCCCTGCTCGCTGAGCGACTCACCACGCACGGTGGCTTGTCGCGCAGTTCCTCGCGCCCCTCGATCGTGCAACTACAGGCGGGAGCGAAACCGACTACAGGGCGACGCCCAGCAGCGCGTCGGCCAGGCGGGAGACGAGCCCTGGTGCGCTGGTGTCCTCGCCGCCGTCCGTGGACTGCTTCGCAGCCCAGGCGTCGATCAGGGCGAGCGCCCGCGGGGCGTCGAGGTCCTCGGCCAGGGCCGCGCGGACCTCGGCGAGGAGCGCGGTCGCGTCGGGGCCGTCCGGGCGGGAGACCGCCGCACGCCAGCGGGCCAGGCGGTCCTGCGCGCCGCGCAGGTCCCCGTCGGTCCACTCCCAGTCGCTGCGGTAGTGGTGGTTGAGCAGCGCCAGCCGGATCGCGGCGGGGTCGACGCCGTCCCGACGCAGCGCGGAGACGAAGACGAGGTTGCCACGCGACTTGGACATCTTCTCGCCGTCGAGGGCGACCATGCCCGCGTGCACGTAGTACTTGGCGTAGGGGTGCGTGTCGCTGTGCACCTGGGCGTGCGAGGCGCCCATCTCGTGATGCGGGAAGACCAGGTCGCTGCCGCCGCCCTGGATGTCGAAGCCCATGCCCAGGTGCTGCAGGGCGATCGCCACGCACTCGACGTGCCAGCCGGGACGGCCGTGGCCGAGCGCGGTGTCCCAGGCGGGCTCGCCGGGGCGCTGCGCGAGCCACAGCAGCGGGTCGAGGCGGTTCTTCTTGCCCGGACGGTCCGGGTCGCCGCCGCGCTCGCCGAAGAAGCGGAGCATCTGCTCCGCGTCGTAGCCGGAGACCTCGCCGAAGTGCTTGTCGGAGGCGACGGAGAAGTAGATGTCGCCGTCGAGCTCGTAGGCGGCACCCTTGGCCAGCAGGTCCTGGATGATCGGCACGATCAGCGGGATCGACTCGACCGCGCCGACGTAGTGGGCCGGGGGCAGCAGCCGGAGCGCCGTCATGTCCTCACGGAACAGCGCGGTCTCACGCTCGGCCAGCGCCACCCAGTCCTCACCGGTCGCGACGGCCCGCTCCAGCAGCGGGTCGTCGATGTCGGTGACGTTCTGCACGTAGACGACCTGGTGGCCCGCGTCCAACCAGATGCGCTGCACCAGGTCGAAAGCGTTGTAGGTGGCCGCGTGGCCGAGATGGGTGGCGTCGTAGGGGGTGATGCCGCAGACGTACAGCCGGGCGGTCTGCCCGGGTGTGGTCGTCCGCAGCTCGCCCGACGCGGTGTCGTGAATGCGCAGAGGGTGCCCCTTGCCTGGTAGCAGGGGCACCTCGGAAGCGGGCCAGGCATGCATATGTCTGACTCTAACCGGACGATCATTCGATCCGCTAACGACCTTCTCGGCCAATCGGCCCGGCGACCGGCCGAAACCGGACGAACACTCCCCTTCTCCCCCCACCCGGACGGGTGAGGTCAGCCCTGGGTGGCGCGGACGTTGCTGACCAGCGCCAGGAACAGCGCGAAGTTGGGGATCTCGTGGATCGGCTTGGCGACCAGCGCGGTACGGCGGCCGTGCACCATGATCCGGACGGTGCCCGAGGAAACCACGACGCGGTCGAGCAGCGGCCAGGTGACCGTGTGCTTCTGGCCGCAGACCAGCCCCTGCGGGGTGACCGTGAACGGGCCGAAGGTGACCGGGTAGCCGGCCTGCGCGGTGGCCACGGCCCGGCCGAACTGCGCGTCCATGACGCCCTGCTGGAGGGCCTGGGCGAGGTGGCCGATGTTGTCGTAGAACTGCGTGATCTTGGAGCTGCGGCCGTCCGCGCCGGTCACCGTCAGCAGGTAGGCGGTGCCGGTCTTGAAGCCGTTGTAGTAGTTCTCGGTGATCCGCTGCGCGACCGATATCTGGTCGAAGCGGTAGGCCGCCACCAGCCCCTGCTCCTCATGGAGGGCGATGCCGTGCTGGTGCAGGTCGATGCGCTTGGCCCGGGCCTTCCTGGAGAAGTTGGGGCTGCGGAAGAGCATGACGCCGAAGAGGATCGCGAGCGGGCTGAGGATGATCGAGACCAGCGAGATCACGATCATGAACCAGCCGGAGAACAACCGCCACTTGCTCCAGCGCTTGGCCCAGTAGGTGAAGACGCCCGGCCCGAGCTCGCTGACGTCGACGGAGGGCGGGTACGGGGAGGTGGCTGCGGGGACGTACGGAGCAGTCATCGGTCGGGTCTTCCTCGGGCTGGCACGGCCGTGTGGGCGCGGACACTATGCCGGACCGCACCCCGACGCCGCCAGTCGCCGGATCGGCCGCCCGTGGGATCGGCGCACCGTCAGATCGGCGGCCAGGGGACGGCCGGCCAGTCCGCCGAGGGGAGGGGGTGATGGCCGTCCTTCAGCAGGTGGTCCACCCGCGCGGCCGTGGCAGCGATCTCCTGCGGCGTCAGCAGCGGCGCCAGCGCCGCGCCAAGGGCGCCGTCAAGATCGGCACGCAGCCGTCCCAGCACCTCGGCGGCCTCGGACGTCAGCGGTTCGCCGGCCCAACCCCACAGCAGCGTGCGCAACTTGCCGGGGACGGCGAAGGTCACCCCGTGGTCGATCCCGTAGAGGCGGCCGTCGGCCGCCGTCAGCAGGTGGCCGCCCTTGCGATCGCCGTTGTTGAGGACGGCGTCCAGGACCGCGAGACGGCGCAGCCGCTCGTCGTCGGCGTGGACGAAGAGCGCGGTGCGGCCGGGCTCGATCTCGGCCAGGCCGATCGCGTGCCAGCCCGGCGCGGCCTCCTCGCCGGGCTGGAGGCTCAGTAGCTCGGGTGCCTCCGGGTCGGGCTCGACCCAGGTCTGGCACATGCCCAGGCCGAACGGCCCCTCGCGCAGCACCGTCGGCGGGACCAGGCCCCAGCCGGTCGCGGCGGCCACCAGGTAGGCCGCCGTCTCCCGGCGGGCCAGGGTGCCGTCGGGAAAGTCCCACAGCGGGCGCTCGCCGCGCACGGGCTTGTAGACGCAGATGGCGCCGGCGTCGTCGGCCCCGTCCGACACGCTGCAGTAGAACGCGGCGTTGGACGCGTCGGTGATCCGGCCGTGGACGGTCAACTCGCCGTCGCGCAGCAGCGCGAGGGCACGCGTCGGGTCGGCCGCGAGCGCCGCGCACGCGGCGGGGTCGGCCTCCGGCACCGCGACGGGCTCGGCGGCGCTCAGCGTCGGTAACCGTTCTGACGCGGGCACACGTGGCCCTCCGGATCCAGCGGCAGGCTGCAGAACGGGCACGGCGGCCGGCCGGCCGCGACCAGCTCCAGCGCCCGCTTGGCGAAGACACGGGCCATCGCCCCGTTCAGGCGCACCCGCAGCAGTGAGGGGCCCTCCTCCTCGTCCTCGTAGAGGGTGGCCTCGTCGGTCTCCTCCTCGCCCTCGACGGCCTCCTGGGCCTCGACGACGAGCATCTGCACGGTCTCGTCCCAGGCCAGAGCCATCGTCCCGACCCGGAACTCCTCCTCGACGGGCGAGTCCAGCGGGGCCGAGTCCATCATCTCGGGCGGGGCCAGCGCGGGAACGGTGGTGCTGCCGCCCGAGCGCCGGACCACCTCGTCCAGCAGCTCGTCGACCCGCTCGGCCAACGCCGCGACCTGGCCCTTCTCCAGCAGCACGGTGGTGATCCGGCCGCGCGCGCTGGCCTGGAGGTAGAAGGCGCGGTGGCCCGGCTCGCCGACCGTTCCGGCCACGAAGCGCTCTGGGGGGTCGTAGAAGAACACCTGGCGGGGCACGATGACTGCTCCACGGAGTCGGAGGTTGCGTGGGGAAGGGAGAGAGGGGCACAGGTCCGGGTCGGGGCGGCCGAGGATCACACCGCCGGTTCCACCCTACCCACTGGTCACCGGGTTCCGGTGTCGCCGCCGATCACCGCGTCGTCGCGACCACCGCCGTCCTCGTCGTCCGCGCCCCCGGCGGGACGCGGACGCGGCGCGAGACCGGCGAGGTCGCCGGTCTCACCGAGACGCAGCAGGTAGGGGCGGACCGGGGTGAACCGGATCGCGGTGACCGAGGCCGGCTCGACGGAGATGCGCTGGAAGAGGTCGAGGTGCAGGCCGAGGGCGTCCGCGACGATCGCCTTGATCACGTCGCCGTGGCTGCACGCCAGCCAGACGGCGTCCGGCCCGTGCTCGCGCTCGATCTCGGCGTCCCACTCGCGCACGCTCTCCACCGCCCGGTGGCTCAGCTCGCGCATCGACTCGCCCTCGGGCCCGGGGAAGGTCACGGCGGAGGGCTGCGCCTGCACCGTCGACCAGAGCGGCTCCTTGGCCAGCTCCGCGAGCGGCCGGCCGGTCCAGTCGCCGTAGCGGCACTCCCCCAACCGCTCGTCCATCCGCAGCGTCAGCTCCGGGCGGGCGGCGAGCAGGGGGGCGACGGTCTGCCGGCAGCGGTCCAGCGGGCTGCTGACCACGGCCTGCAGCGGCAGCCCGGCCAGGCGCTCGGCCAGCGCCTTGGCCTGCTGCTCACCGTGCTCGTCCAGCGCCACGCCCGGGCTCCAGCCCGCGAGCACACCCGAGGAGTTGGCGGTGGAACGGCCATGGCGGACCAGCAGCAGCGTCGGCATGCGGCCAGCCTAATGCCCCTCGCCACCTCACCCCGCGGGTTGTCGGTGCGGGCTGCTACGTTCACGCACATGACGACTCTCGGCACCTCGCCCCACACGGGCACGGAGAAGGAGATCCTCCTCCACAGCATGGAGCGCCACCGCGCGGCCGTCCGCTGGAAGCTGGAAGGCCTCGACGACGAGCAGCTGCGCCGGCAGCTGGTCCCGTCCGGCTCGTCGTTGCTCGGGCTGGTCAAGCACCTGGCGGCGGTGGAGTACGCCTGGTTCTGCCAGACCTTCGGCGTCGAGACGGAGCCCCTTCCGTTCGTCGAGGACGACGAGGACGCCGACCTGCGGGTCGATCCCGGCGAGACGACCGCCGATCTCCTCGCCTTCTACGACCGCGCCTGCGCCGCGGCCAACGCCGTCATCGAGGCCTCGGATCTGGACCTCACGGGCACGGTGTCCTGGACGGGCCGGACGGTCTCGATGCGCTGGGTCCTCGTCCACATGATCGAGGAGACGGCGCGCCACGCCGGCCATGTCGACATCCTGCGCGAGCTCATCGACGGCGCGGCGGGCGACCATCAGCGCACCCCGGCACCGGCCGAGGCCGCCGACGGGGCCTCGGCCTGACGGGAGCGGCACGGATGACCAGGCAGCAGGCGGTGGCGGCGGTCCGGGCGTTCCTCGGCACGCGGTACCCGGTGGCGCCGCCCACCGTCGTGGTGCGGGAGGAGTGGGCCGAGGAGTTCGGCTGGGCCTGGCGCGTCACCATGGACGTCCAGGAGTTCCTGGACACCGGCGACGCCCGGCACCGGCCGTTCTCGCGGGCGCTGTACGTGCGCAAGGAGACGGGCGAGGTCGCCTGGGTGCCCACCGCGCTGTCGACGGAGCAGTCCGCGCGCTTCCTGGAGACGGGTGAGTGGCCGTTCCGCCCGGCCACCGCCCCCGCTGCGCCGGCGCCCGCACCTGCGGCGCCGGCCGCCGCGGGCCCGCCCGACGAGCGGGCCCGCGCCTGGTTGCGGGAGGTGCACGGATCGGCGGTCGAGCTGGCCTCGCCGAGACCGGTCGCCGAGGGCGGTGAGGCGTGGTGGTTCGCGCTGCGGCCGCTCCCGCAGCCCGGACACCCGA
This sequence comes from Streptacidiphilus jiangxiensis, assembly GCF_900109465.1. Classification (GTDB taxonomy): domain Bacteria; phylum Actinomycetota; class Actinomycetes; order Streptomycetales; family Streptomycetaceae; genus Streptacidiphilus; species Streptacidiphilus jiangxiensis. Next base: position 145,749 of record NZ_FOAZ01000015.1, on the reverse strand, counting down.
CCACACCGATGCTCAACGCCTCCCTCGTCGTCCCCCGGGACGGTTCCACGCCCTTCCATCCGGGCAACGGCGACCCGTGGGGCGACGTCGCGGCCCTGACCGCAGACCCGCGCCCGCGGCTGCGGGCCGACTGGGAGCGGCGGGTGAACGCGCGCGGCTGCGTGGTGGCCGTGGACGCGGGCACCGACGGGGTCGCCGCGACGGCGCTGCCGTGGCAGCCCGTCCACGAGGCGCCGGGCTGGTGGGAGCGCCTGCTGTACCGGCACTTCCCCGGTGCGCAGGTCGCGGGCTGCGCCGACTGGAACCAGGTCCTGGCCGCCGTCGGCGCGGGCGGCCCGGGCACGCGCGGCGTGGTCCGGGTCCACCGGGAGCTCGGCGGCCTTCCGGCCACGGGGCATCTGCTCTACGCCCTCAACGACGGCCACCGCGTCGTGATCCTCGACGGCCAGACGGGCGGCCTGGCCCGGCTCGACACCCTGGCCGTCCGTGGCCTCACCCTCGCCCGGTTCCACCGCCCACTCGCCCACACCCCCTCCGCACCCCCGGGCCCGCCTTCGGCCTGGCCGGGGGTCCGCTGACCCCGCGCCCGCACACCCGCGCCAGGGCCACCGCGCTGCCGCGGCCGACTCCTCCCTAGGCTGGGTTCGTGTCCGAATCCCGCCTCCGCCGTGTCGCCGTGCTCGTCCTCGACGGGGCCAAGCCGCTCGACGTCGGCATCCCCGCGCAGGTGTTCACGACGAGGGCGAGCATGCCGTACGAGGTGCGGGTGTGCGGGGCCGCACCGGGGCTGGTGACCGGCGGCGACGGGCTGTCGTACCACGTCGCCCACGGGCTGTCCGCGCTGGCCTGGGCGGACCTCGTCTTCGTCCCCGGCTACCGGCACCCCGACCGCGACGAGCCGCCCGCGGCCGTGCTTGCGGCGCTCGTCGCCGCGCACGAGCGCGGCGCCCGCCTCGCGGCGATCTCCACCGGCGCGTTCGCGCTGGCCGCGACGGGCCTGCTGGACGGTCGGCGGGCCACCACCCACTGGCACTACACCCGCGCTCTCGCGGCCAAGCACCCGGACGTCCGGGTGGACGAGAACGTGCTCTTCGTCGACGAGGGCAGCGTGCTGACCTCGGCCGGCGCCGCCTCCGGCATCGACCTGTGCCTGCACGTGCTGCGCGGCGACCTCGGGATCGCGGCGTCCAACCACGCCGCGCGGCGGCTGGTCGCCGCGCCGTACCGCAGCGGGGGTCAGGCCCAGTACGTGCCGCGCAGCGTGCCGGAGCCGATCGGCGAGCGGTTCGCGGCGACCCGGGAGTGGGCGCTGCACCGCCTCGGCGAGCCGCTGACCGTGCCGGTCCTGGCCCGACACGCGGCCGTCTCACCGCGCACCTTCTCGCGGCGCTTCGTGGAGGACACCGGCTACACGCCGATGCAGTGGATCCTGCGGGCCCGCGTCGACCTGGCCAGAGAACTGCTGGAGCGCAGCGAGCGCGGTGTCGAGCAGATCGCCGCCGACGTGGGGCTGGGCACCGGGGCCAATCTGCGGCTGCATTTCCAGCAGATCCTCGGGACGACGCCCAGCGAGTACCGCCGCACCTTCACCCAGGGCGAATAGCTGCTGGTCAGCGCCCTGAGGCGGCGGTTTGGCACGATCCTTGCGGACCATGGCACAAAGGCCACTGCCCAGGTCGGACGCGGTGCGCGAGGGTTGAGGCGTCCACCCACAGAAGGGACTCCCCCACCATGACCCGCATCGCCGTCAACGGATTCGGCCGCATCGGACGCAACGTGCTCCGCGCCCTGCTGGAGCGCGACAGCAAGCTGGAGGTCGTCGCCGTCAACGACCTCGGCGACCCGGCCTCCCTGGCGCGGCTGCTCGCCTACGACACCACGGCCGGCCGCCTGGGCCGCCCGGTGACCGTGGACGGCGACGCCCTCGTCGTCGACGGCCGCCGGATCACCGTGCTCGCCGAGCGCGAGCCGGCGAACCTGCCGTGGGCCGAGCTCGGGGTCGACATCGTGCTGGAGGCGACCGGCCGCTTCACCTCGGCCACCGCCGCCCGCGCGCACCTGGACGCCGGCGCCCGCAAGGTGCTGGTCTCCGCTCCCTCCGACGGCGCGGACGTGACCCTCGCGCTCGGCGTCAACACCGAGGCCTACGACGCGGAGCACCACACCGTCATCTCGAACGCGTCCTGCACGACGAACGCGCTGGCGCCGCTCGCCGCCGTCCTCGACGAGCTGGCCGGCATCGAGCACGGCTTCATGACGACCGTGCACGCCTACACGCAGGAGCAGAACCTGCAGGACGGCCCGCACCGCGACGCCCGCCGGGCCCGCGCCGCCGCCGTCAACATCGTGCCGACCACGACCGGCGCCGCCAAGGCGATCGGCCTGGTCCTGCCGCAGCTGGACGGCAAGCTCTCCGGCGACTCGATCCGCGTGCCCGTGCCGGTCGGTTCCATCGTCGAGCTGAACACGACGGTGAGCCGCGAGGTCACCCGCGAGGAGGTCCTGGCCGCCTACCGCGACGCCGCCGCGGGCCCGCTGGCCGGTGTCCTGGAGTACTCCGAGGACGCGCTGGTCTCCGCCGACATCGTCGGCAACCCGCACTCCTCGATCTTCGACGCGGAGCTGACCCGCGTCGACGGCCGCCACATCAAGGTGGTCGCCTGGTACGACAACGAGTGGGGCTTCTCGAACCGCGTCGTGGACACGCTGGAGATGCTGGCCCAGGGTCTCTGATCCGAGCACCTTCGTGCGAGAGGGTGGGGATGCCGACGACCGGCGTCCCCACCCTCTCGCACGAGCAGCCCCGAGGTGCACACCCGTCATGCAGAAGATCACGACGTTCCTGATGTTCGAAGGCCGGGCCGAGGAGGCCATGACCTTCTACACCTCGCTCTTCGACGACGGCGAGATCCTCTCGATCGACCGATACGGCGCCGACGGGCCCGGGGCCGAGGGGACCGTCCGCCTGGCGTCGTTCGCCCTCGCCGGGCAGCAGTACCGCTGCGTCGACAGCCCGGCGAAGCACGCCTTCGGCTTCACCCCCTCGGTGTCGCTCTTCGTGGAGTGCGACACCGAGGAGGAGATCGACCGTCTCTACGGCCTGCTCGCCGAGGGCGGCCAGGAGTTGATGGCACTCGGCGACCACGGGTTCAGCGCCAGGTTCGGCTGGGTCAACGACCGTTTCGGCGTCTCCTGGCAGCTGAACCTGCGGCAACTGCCGTGACCGGCCCCGGCGCTACTGGACGCTGTCGGTGAAGTGCGTGCCGGCGGCGTAGTAACCGTTGACGGCGCTCTGCACGTCGGCCGGGGACCGGGCGACCCCCTGGGCGAAGTACACCCAGTTGACCTTCTGGTCCCAGCTGCGCGCGCCGGTGAACGGCAGGTCGATGAACCACTCGTTGAAGTCGATGGTCATCGCCTCGCGCGGGTAGTACTTGCCGGTGCTGGAGAAGACCTGCTTGCCGTCGATGAAGTAGGTGACGCTGCCGCCGTGGACGGTGGCGACCAGGGTGTGCCAGCCCTGCAGGCTGCCCTGGGTGTCGGTGGTGACCCGGTCCATGGCGTCGGCGCTGTACCAGGTCGTGGTGTACATCGAGTTCGCCGGTCCGCCCCAGCCGCCGTTGGGCAGGTACTCGAAGTCGTCCTCGCTGTAGAGCGAGTTGTCGGGCGTGATGGCGTAGAACGTCTCGTTGACGTGGTCGCCGTTGGCACCGCTGGTCGGCGCGTCGTTGAAGTAGACCCGGGCGGCGTAGGTGCCCTCGAAGAACTTCTGCTGGACGGTGTCGATCTCGGCCTGCGTGGTGCCCGCGGTCGTGCCGTCGGTGGTGGCGGTGAGGTCCATGACGTGCCCGCCCTGGGCGCTCGGGTCGGCGGGGAAGCTGATGCCGCTCGCGGACCAGCTGTTCTGGACGCCCGGGCCGCCGGCGCCGGTGCGCACCTTCCAGTCGTGCGCGGCGAGGTTGGGGTCGTTCGGACCGGTGTAGCTGAAGTCGTCGAACATGGTGGCCCCGGGTGGCGTCGTGCCGGTGGCCGAACTGCTGGGCGAGGCGCTCGCGCTCGCCGAACTCGACGCGGAGGCGGAGGCGGACGCGGAGGAGCCGCCACCCGGTTCGACGCCCCACACCAGGCTGCCGCCCACGTACGCGGTGACCTGGTTCCACGGGGTGTACGCCGTGTCGTTCAGGTTGAACGAGTAGTCGTTCGCCTGGTTCACGTTCTGCCAGTCGGCCCGGTACAGCCGCAGTTGCAGGTCACCGGTGGAGGCGCCGGGCTGGAGGGTGCCGGCACCGGAGGTGAAGGAGATCTGCAGGTAGTGGTCGGCGGTGGCGGTGGGGGTGGCCATCGCGACGACGGTGCCGGTCAGGTTGGCGCAGCCGGGCACCGCCCAGGCGCACTGGAAGGTGTAGGGGCCGGTGGTGTCGGCGGTGAAGTAGTACCGCAGCGTCACCGTGCTGAGCGCGACCGGGCCGGTCCCGGTGTTCACCACCTCCATCCAGGGGTCGATCTCTCCGGCGGAGGCGGAGGTGGTGGTGGTCTTGTAGTCGACCGTGAGCGCCGGCGTGGTGTCCGCGTGCGCCTTGGTCAACGTGGGGAGGAGCACGGTCGCCGCACAGGCGAGAGAGGCCGCGGCGAGCAGCGCGGTACGCCGGCGGCCGCTGTGCGCATGGGGGTGGACGTGACCCATCGGTTCTCCTAGCGAGGAAGGGGAGGTCCGTAGCTTTACCAGTGGTCAGTCATGCGGCCGCCGACTGCGCTCCAAGGTGACGGGCCCTCAGCCTGCTGTCAAGCCCTGAATTTTGGGAACTTGCGCGCCCGGCGATCGCCTTGCGCAATCTCTTGACCTGACCAGTGGTCCTGTGTGAGGGTCTGCTCCCACCACCACCTCACCACTCGCCTTGAGGGAGACCTCGTGCGCACCAGATTCCTCGCGACGGCAGCCTGCGGAGTGACTGTCGCCCTGCTGACCACGGCCTGCGGGAGCAGCGGCACCGCCTCCGGCGCCGGCGACTCGACCGCGACGTCGAAGACACTCACCGTGTGGCTGATGGACGGAGACCTGACCCAGACCTCCGTGAACGCCGTCAACGCCGCCTTCGAGAAGGCCACCGGCGCCAAGGTGAAAGTCCAGATCCAGGAGTGGGCCAACATCAACACCAGGGTCAGCACCGCCCTGGCCCAGGACAACCCGCCCGACGTGATCGACATCGGCAACACCGACGTCCCGCTCTTCGCCGCCAACGGCGCCCTGGCGGACATCACCGCGCAGCGCGCGGACCTCTCCGCCGGACAGACCTGGCTGCCCGGCCTGGTGGACCCGGCCACCATCGACGGCAAGCTCTACGCCGCACCCCTGTTCGCCGGCAACCGCGCCGTGGTCTACAACAAGACCCTCTGGGCGAAGGCCGGCATCACCTCCCCGCCCGCCACCTTCGCCCAGTTCACCCAGGACCTCGGCAGGATCGGCGCGAGCGAGGCCGCCCCCGGCTTCTCCGCGATGTACCTGCCCGGCCAGTACTGGCACGCCGCCCTGCAGTTCGTCTGGGACGCGGGCGGCCAGCTGGCCACCAAGGACGCCTCCGGCAAGTGGGTCGGCGGGCTCGAATCCCCGGCCGCACAACAGGGCCTGACGGCGTGGAAGGCGTTCCAGAACGCCTGGTCCCCCGCCGCGTCCCGCAACACCGACACCAAGACCCCCGACCAGGACGCACTCTTCGCCCAGGGCAGGACCGCGACCATCGTGGACACGGGCATCAACACGATCCTCAAGGACAACCCGGCCCTGGGCAGCCAGATCGGCACCTTCGCCTTCCCGAGCGTGACCGGCTCCGGCACGACGCAGCCCGTCTTCCTCGGCGGCTCCGACCTGGCGATCGCCGCGAAGAGCCCGAACCAGCAGCTGGCCCTCGCCTACCTCAAGGCGGCCACCAGCCAGGCCGTCCAGACCAGCGCGATCGTGGGGACCGACCACTGGACGCCGGTCTCCACCCAGCTGCTCGACTCCACCAAGGGCCTGCTGCCGCTCACCTCCGCCGCCTTCCTCGCCGCCGCGCACAACAGCGTCGGCACCCCCGCCACCCCCGGCTGGGCCACGATCGAGAGCGACCTGAGCATCAACCAGTTCTTCGCGGACATCGCCACCGGCCGCAAGAGCGTCGCCCAGGCCGCCAAGGACTTCGACGCCCACCTCGACCAGGCGCTCAACGCCGGCCAGTGACCATGACGACCACGACCCGATCCCCGCGCCCGTCCGCCGCCCGCACCCGGGCGGCGGCCCGGCCGACACGGCGCGCCCGGCGACCGCGCCGCGAACCGCGTGCCCTGCCCTACCTGCTCCTGCTGCCCGCCACGGCCGTGCTGGCCCTGGTGCTCGGCTACCCGCTGACCCGGCTGGGTGTGATCTCGTTCCAGGACTACGGCCTGCGGGCCCTGTTCACCGGCCAGGTCGGCTGGGCAGGCCTGGCCAACTACCGGGCGATCGCCGACGATCCGCAGCTGGTCCCGGTTCTGCTGCGCACCGCCGGGTTCTGTGCGGCGCTCGTCGCCGGCACCCTGGGCGTGGGGCTGGCCGTCGCGTTGATGATGGTGCGGCTCGGTCCGGCGATGCGTCGGGCCGTCACCTTCTGCCTGATCGCCTCCTGGGCGATGCCGCCGGTCGCCGGGACGCTGGTGTGGCAGTGGCTCTTCGAGCCGGTCTACGGCGTGGTCAACTGGGCGCTCACCCAGACCGGGCTCTTCGGCGACCTCAGCCAGCACGACTGGACCTCCTCACCGCTCTCGGCGTTCGCACTGGTGTGGCTGCTGGTCGTGTGGCAGTCGGTGCCGTTCGTCGCGCTCACCCTCTACGCCGGGCTGTCACAGATCCCGCGCAGCTACTACGAGGCGGCCGCACTCGACGGGGCCGGGCCGTGGCGGACCTTCCGGGTCATCACGCTGCCGTTCCTGCGACCGATCCTGGCGCTGGTGACGATCCTCTCGGTGATCTGGGACTTCAACGTCTTCACCCAGATCTGGATCCTCACCCAGGGCGGGCCCAACCAGGGCACCACCACCCTGGGCATCTGGTCCTTCACCAAGGCGTTCAGCAGCGACTCCTTCGGGCAGGGCGCGGCCGTCGCCGTCGTGTCCGTGCTGCTGCTGTTCGGGATCACCGTCGTCTACGTGCGCCGACTGGTGCGGTCGGGAGAAGAGCTGTGACCACCTCACCCTCGGTACGCCGACTCCTGAACGTGACGGCCGCCGGATTCTGCCTGGTGTGGATCTTCCCCGTGTACTGGATGGTCAGCACCGCCTTCAAGCCCTACGGCGACATCCTGCGGACCACCCCGCACTTCCTGCCGTTCCCGCTCAGCCTCGGCAACTTCGCCGACGCCGTCGGCAAGCCCGGGTTCCTCACCGACCTGGGCAACAGCCTGCTGGTCACCGCCTCGGTGGTACTGCTCGCGGTCGTCGTCGCCTTCCTCGCCGCCGTCGCGCTGACGCGGTTCCGCTTCGCCGGCCGGCGCACCTTCCTGATCACCGTGCTGGTCCTGCAGATGGTGCCGCTGCCCGCGCTGGTCATCCCGCTCTTCCTCGGCCTGCGCAGCGCCCACCTGCTCGACAGCCTCTTCGGCCTGGCGCTCACCTACGTGGCGATCGTGCTGCCCTTCACGATCTGGACCCTGCGGGGCTTCCTGCACGGCATCCCCGTCGAGCTGGAGGAGGCGGCCATGGTCGACGGCGCCGGCCGGATGACGGTCGTGCGGCGGATCCTGCTGCCGCTGGTCGCCCCCGGTGTCATCGCCACCAGTGTGTTCGCCTTCATCACCGCCTGGAACGACTACCTCTTCGCCGACGTGCTGATGAAGGACCAGGGACACCAGACGCTGCCCGTGTGGCTGGTCTCGTTCAGCACCGCGACCGGCACCGACTACGGCGGGCTGATCGCCGCGTCGACCCTGTCCGCGCTGCCCGTGGTCGTCTTCTTCATGGTCATCCAGCGCCGCCTGGTCGCCGGCATGACCGCCGGCGCCGTCAAGGACTGACCCCTCCCCTTGAACCGTCGAGCCCTCGCACCGTGGAAGGCCGACCCGTCGAAAGGCAGACGTGATCATCCCACGCCCGAGCGACCTGACCGAGCTCCCGGGACGCTTCGTGATCGGACCCGCCCTGCACCTCGAGGCCGGACCCGGCACCCGGCCGGCCGCCGACCTGCTGGCCGACTACCTCGGCGCCGACCGCCCCCGCACCACCACCGGGCCCGTCGTCCGCCTCCACCTCGCCCCCGAACTCATGCTCTCGCTCGGCCCGGAGGGCTACCGCCTGGAGATCCGCCCACGGCGGGTGGAGCTGACCGCGCCCGCCCCGCAGGGCCTGCTCAACGGCGTCCAGACGCTGCGGCAGCTGCTGCCCCCGGCCGCGCTCGACCCGGCCACCGCCCCGGCGGACGCCTGGTGGTGGCCCTGCGTCAGCATCCGCGACCGACCGCGGCTGGCGTGGCGCGGCCTGCTCCTGGACGTGGCCCGCCACTTCATGCCGCTGGACTACCTCTACCGCACCGTCGACCGTCTGGCCCTGCACAAGCTCAACGTGTTGCACCTGCACCTGACCGACGACCAGGGCTGGCGCGTCGAGATCGACGGCTGGCCCCGGCTCACCGAGGTCGGCGCCTGGCGCACAGGCCCGACGGCCGACGGCGGCCCCGGCGGGCCCTACGGCGGCTACTACACCGCCCGGGAGCTGCGCGACCTCGTCGACCACGCGGCCGCGCGCGGCGTCACCGTGGTCCCGGAGATCGAGATGCCGGGCCACGTCCGCGCCGCCCTCGCCGCCTACCCGCAGCTGGGCAACCGGCCCCGGCAGCAGCTGCCCGTCTGGGACCGCTGGGGCATCAGCGAGGACATCCTCGCCGTCGACGACCACGTCCTGGACTTCTGCCGCCAGGTCCTCGACGCCACCGCGGAGATCTTCCCGTCGCGCCACCTCCACATCGGCGGCGACGAGTGCCCCACCACGGCGTGGGAGACCAACCCGGGCGCCCGCCGACGCGCCGCCGCGCTGGGGCTGGGTGGCGTGCGCGGCCTGCACGCCTGGTTCCTGACGCAGATGCACGACCATCTCGCCGCACGCGGCCGCCGGGCCATGAGCTGGGACGAGACCGGCCACAGCCCCGGCCGGCTGCCCGCCGGGGTGGCCCTGACCGCGTGGCGCGACCCCGCCCACGGGGCCGCCGCCGTCGCCCGCGGCCATCAGGTCGTCATGGCCCCGCACACCGCCACCTACCTCGACTACCCCCAGAGCGGCGACCCGGACGAACCCGCCGGACAGCCGGGCGGGACCGTCACGCTGGAGACCGTGCACGCCTTCGACGCGCTGGCCGGCGGCCTCACCGCGACCGAGCCCGGCTCGCGGAGCCCGGGGGTCCTCGGCGTCCAGGCCCAGCTGTGGACGGAGTACGCCGCCACGCCCGCCCACGCCGACTACCTCGCCTACCCGCGCCTGTGCGCCCTCGCCGAGAACGCCTGGTCCGGGCGACGGACCGGATTCGCCGAGTTCCTCACCCGCCTGCACCCGCACCGCGAGCGGCTGCGCGCCCTCGGCGTGGCGTCCGCCCGCCTGCCCACTGCGACACACTGAAACCACCGTCCGCACCCACCCACCCGCGTACCCGCTCAGAGACGATTGGCCTCATGACCAGCAACGCCAAGCCCGCCCCGCGTGCCACCGCCAAACGCGACCTGGTGCGGGCCCACCTTCTCGACATCATCGAGAAGTCCGGGCCCGGCACCAGCCTCACCGCCGAACGCGACCTCGCCACCGAGCTCGGCGTCTCCCGACCCACCATCCGCGCCGCGATCGAGGACCTGATCCGCAGCGGCCTGCTGGTCCGCCAGCACGGCCGCGGCACCTTCACCGCCCCGCAGAAGGTCACCCAGGAGATGACCGGCACCACCACGAACGCCCTGGCCGTCCCCCCGGCCGAGGGCGAGTGGACCAGCCACGTCGTCTCCTTCGCCGCCACCCCGGCCGGCCCCGCCCGCGGCACCCGCCTGGGCCTTGACCCGGACGACCCGGTACTGCGCGTCGTCCGGGTCCGCTACGTCGACGGCGAGCCCATGTCGATCGAGCGGCTGGAACTCCCCGCCCACCTCGTCGAGGGCCTGCAGCCCGCGGACCTGGAGAGCGGCAACTTCTACCACCTGCTGCGCGACCGCTTCCAGATCACCGTCCTCGACGCGGTGCAGACCGTCGAACCCACCGTCGCCAACCCGGAGCAGGCCGACCTGCTGGACTGCCCCGTCTACGCGCCGCTGCTCCAGATCGAGCGCGTCACCCGCGACACCACCGGCCGCACCGTCGAACACGCCCACTCCGTCTACCGCGGCGACCGCTACCGCATCACCTCGAAGCTCCGCTTCGACGCCGACTCCGGCTGAGCGACCGGACCGAGCAGCCCGACCACGGCGGGCGGGCCAGGGCGGACGGGCCAGGGCGGGCAGGTCTGCCTGCGGTCACGCGTCACGTCGGCGCAGCAACGCCTCGCCCACGGCCAGCGCGGCGGCCGCCCACAGCGCCAGCACGCCGAGCCCCGGCCACGGGCCGATCGGCAGGTGCCGCAGGTCCGTGGTCGCCTGGACGGCCAGGCCCGCCGGCATCGGGCCGAGCCGGGCGAGTTGGCGCTGCAGCCACGGATCGGTGACCACGTGGGCCAGCAGCGGGAAGAGGTAGAGCAGCGCCAGCACGGCACCCGACGCCGCGCCGCCGTCGCGGATAGCGAAGGCGACGCCGAGGGCCAGCAGCGCGACCAGGACCAGGTAGAGCACCGAGCCGACCGCCGCCCGCAGGGACGACCCGTCCGTGAGGGCGGGGGCGCCCGGCAGGAGCAGGTGCCCGGCGAGCAGCGAGCCGAGGACGGCGACGCCTCCCGACACCGCGACGAGCGCGCTGAGCACCGCCGCCTTCGCGGCCAGGACCGTCGCCCGCGCGGGCACGGCGACGAGGCTCAGCTGGATCATCCCGGTGCTGTACTCACCTCCCACGCCCAGCACCGCCAGGACGGCGACCACGGCCTGACCGACCGTCACCCCCGCCAGGGCCGTCCGGGCCGGGTCGGCGACGGTCCGGGCCGTGCCGGACGCGGCCGCGCCCACCGCGACGGTCACGGCGACGACGCCGAGCAGCAGCCACCACGCGCCCGGCTCCGTCCGCAGCTTCGTCCACTCGGCGCGGCACGCGCGCCGCAGCACCCGGGTGTTCACGCGTCCCTCCGCCGCAGCACCGCGGTCGCGACCGCGAGCATGCCGACCGCCCACAGCGCCAGGACCGCGAGCCCGCCCCACGGGGGCAGCGGGAAGTAGCCCGTGGCCGGGGCGTAGACGGAGAGCACCTGGTCGTAGCGGGGCAGGGTCTGCTGGACCGCGAAGCCCGCTGCCGGGGTCAGTCGCAGCAGCCACCCGGCGGGCCCGGCGGGCAGCAGACCACCGACGGCCAGCAGGTAGGGCAGCACGGTCGCGGCGACGAGCACGGTGATCGCCGTCGCGCTGCGCCGCAGCAGCACCGCGAGGGCGAGGCCCAGCACCGCCGTCGCGGAGAGCAGCAGGCCGGTGCCCAGGACCGCGCGCACCTGCTCCGGAACCGGGACGGTCAACACCGCGAAGTGCGCGGCTCGGGCCCGACCCTGCCCGAGCGGCAGGCAGACCGCCGCCGCCCCGGCGCCGACCACGAACGCGACCGCCGCGACGACGAGGGCCTTGGCGCCGAGCACCCGGCCGCGGCGCGGGGTCGCGGCCAGGGTCAGGCCGAGCAGGCCGCGCCGGAACTCGGCCGCACCGAACTGGACGGCCACCACACCGATCACGATCAGCCCGGCGAACGTGCCGACCAGGAACGTCCCGACGCTGAACACCGGACCGCCGGCCGGTCCGCCGACCACGGGCGCGATGTCGCCCGCGCCGGTGACGGTGAACCCGCCGTCCGCGCTCGGCCGGGAGCCGTCACCGGCCCCCGGCACGGGGCTGCCGGAGCTGCCCGCGTCCACCCCCACCTGCGTGTACGTCCAACCACCCGGCTGCCAGGTGCCGGTGACGGCGGGGGCGTCGAAGGCGGCGGTGGCCGAGGCCGGGGAGCTGCCGCCACCTCCGGTCGGGTCGATGGCCGCCGGCGAGGTGACGAAGAGACCCGCCTGCAACGGTCCGCCCGGGAGTGACGCGGTGCCGATCGCGTTCCAGTGGACTCCGTCCGGCGAGTCGTAGCCGGTGACGGTCGTCGCGGCCGTCCCGGTCGTCCCGGTCGTCCTGGTCGTCCCGGTCGTCGCCGCGCGGACCAGCCGCAGCCACTGCGGTGCGCCCGGCGTCGCGGCGCCGGTCAGGTCACCGGCGCGGTCGTGGACGTAGTCGTGCTGCATCCGCACCCCGTGCGCGCCGGTCGTCGTCACGGCGACGTAGGACGAGCCCTGTCTCAGGCCGGACTTGACGATGATCCCGGCCTTCGCCCAAGGCGTGACACCGGGCGAGGTGCGGCCCGGGCCACCGCGTCCCGGGTCGGTGAGCACGCCGGTGAACGCCGTGATCCGCACGGTGAGCGAGCCGTCGCCGGTGAGCGTGCGGTGCACGAAGGAGAAGCTGTCGTTGACCGCCTCGCCGTCCGAGCCGACAGGCAGGGCAGCCGCAGCCCCCGCGTGCTGGTTCGACGAGACCGTGCCGACCAGCAGGAACAGCAGCGAGGCCAGCGCGGCGCCGACCGCGCCCACCGTCCAGCCGCGCACGGTCCGGAACTTGGTCCACTCCGCGTGCAGGACCCTCATCGCTCGACCTCCTGCTCCACCGAGCCGCGGTACTGGACGGCGTCCCGCGTGAGTTCGAGGTACGCCTCCTCCAAGTTGGCTCGGTGCGCCGCCAGTTCGGCGAAAGGGACGCCCGCCTCCATGAGCCGGGCGACGATCGCCTCGCCGGGCAGACCGGTGACGGTCAGCGTTTCCGGGCCGGTCGGCTGCACGGTCGCGCCCGCCGGGGCGAGGACCTCGACCGCCGCGAGCGGCGCGGCCGTCCGCAGCGTCACACGTCCGCCCGCGACACCGGCCAACAGCTCGCGCACCCCGGTGTCGGCGACGACCCGGCCCCGGCCGACCACGACCAGGTGGTCGGCGACGCCCTCCAGCTCGCTCATCAGGTGCGTCGAGACCAGCACCGCGCGACCGTCGGCGGCCAGCGAGGCGAGCAGCGCGCGGATCCACCGGATGCCCTCCGGGTCCAGCCCGTTGAACGGTTCGTCGAGCATTAGCGCGGGCGGGTCCCCGAGCAGGGCGGCCGCGATGCCGAGCCGTTGGCGCATCCCGAGTGAGAAGCCGCCCGCTCGGCGCCGCGCGACCTCGGCCAGCCCCACCCGGACGAGGACCTGGTCCACCCGCGGCGCCGGCAGACCCTGCGTGTGGGCCAACCAGAGCAGGTGGTTGCGGGCGCTGCGGCTCGGCTGCAGTGCGCCCGCGTCCAGCAGCGAGCCGAGCCGGCACAGCGGCTCGGCCAGCGCGCGGTAGGGCCGCCCGCCGACCAGCGCGCGGCCCGCGTCGGGCGCGTCCAGACCCAGCACCACCCGCATCGTCGTCGACTTGCCCGCGCCGTTCGGGCCGACGAAGCCGGTGACCCGGCCCGGCCGCACCGTGAAACTCATCCCGTCCAGGGCCTGCGTCGCACCGAAGCGCTTCCGCAGCCCGTCCACCTCGATCCCTGCTTGCGTCGTCATGGGCTCCACGCTGCCCGGGCGGGGGTGACAGCGCCGGAACGGCCGCCGTCATGCCGCTGTTAGGTCCGCTCGCCTAGCCTGATCACGCAGGTCCGGTAGCAGGACGAGGGAGGAACGCCGGTGCAGGACGACGACGGCCTTTCCGGACGACGGACGCCGCGGCGGCGCAGCGTGCGCCGACGCTTCGCCACCCTCTACGCGGGGCTGTTCCTGGCGTCGGGCACGGCGATGCTGGCGGTCGTCGCCTTCTTCGCGGGCGGCTCGATCCAAGCCGTCCCCGGCCCGGGTTCCGGAGCGGCGGTGCCGGGCGTGTCGGCCGCCGCGGCGGCGCGGATCGCCAGCCTGGAGCACCAGCTCACGCAGGCGCAGTCACGGCAGACCCAGCAACTGCTGCTCGGCTCCGCGGTCGGGCTGGTGGTGATGGGCCTGCTCTCGCTGCTGCTCGGCTGGTACGCCGCGGGCCGGGTGCTGCGGCCGGTGCGCGCGATGACCGCCGCGACCCGCCGGATCTCCGCCGACAACCTGCACGAACGCCTCGCCGTCGACGGCCCCCACGACGAGCTGCGCGACCTCGGCGAGACCATCGACGAGCTGCTCGGCCGACTGGAGCGCTCCTTCGCCGCCCAGCGGCGCTTCGTCGCCGACGCCTCCCACGAGCTACGCACCCCGTTGGCCACCATGCGGGCCGCGGTGGACGTCACGCTCGGCAAACCCGGCCCGCTGCCCGAGCAGACGCGCGTCCTGGCCGGCCGGGTGCGCACCGAACTCGACCAGGTCGACGGGCTGTTGGACGGACTGCTGACGCTGGCCCGGGCCCAGCACGAACTGCCGTCGCCCGAGGCCGTCCCGCTCGGCGAGCTCGCCGCCGACGCGCTGGCGGCACGGGAGCTCTCCGCCGCCCGGGCGCTGGACGCCGCGCCCGTCGCGCCCGTGCGCGGGAACCGGACGCTGCTGCGGCGATTGGTGGAGAACCTCGTGGACAACGCGGTCGTGCACAACGAGCCCGACGGCTGGGTCCGCGTCACCGTGCGGGAGACCTCCGGAGTGCCGGCGAGCGTCGAACACGTCGAGCACGTCGAACTCGTCGTGGAGAACAGCGGCCCGACCCTGACCCACGAGCAGGTCGAGGAGCTGACCCGCCCGTTCCGCCGGGCCGGCCCCGACCGGACGGGCGGCAGCGGGGCGGGGCTCGGCCTCGCGATCGTCGCGGCCGTCACCGAGGCACACCACGGCCGCCTGGACCTGCACGCCCGTGAGGACGGCGGCCTGCGCGTCGTCGTCACCCTGCCCGCGGCCGTCGGAACGGAGGTGCAGGCATGAGGGTGCTCGTCGTGGAGGACGCCCGCGCGCTCGCGGACCTCGTCGTCGAGGGCCTGCGCGACCAGGGCATGGCCGTCGACGTCGCCTACGACGGCCTGCGGGCCGCGGCGAAGCTCGACGTCAACGCCTACGAGGTGGTGGTGCTGGACCGCGACCTGCCGGGCCTGCACGGCGACATGCTCTGCCAGATGATCACCGAGCGGGACGAGCGGCCGATGGTCCTGATGCTGACCGCCGCCGACTCCCCCGCCGACCGCGTGGGCGGCCTGGGCCTCGGCGCCGACGACTACCTGGTCAAGCCGTTCCACTTCCCCGAACTGGTGCTGCGCGTCCGGGCTCTGGCGCGTCGCCGCCCGTACGCCAAGGCCCGACTGCTGCGCGTGGCGGGCCTGGAGCTCGACCCGGTCCGACGCAGCGCCACCCGCGAGGGCCGCCACCTCGACCTCTCCGTCAAGGAGTTCGAGGTCCTCGCGGCGCTGCTGCGGGCCAGCCCCGCGTTCCTGAGCGCGGAAGCGCTGCTGGAACAGGTCTGGGACGAGCACGCCGACCCGTTCACCAACACCGTCGCCGTCACCGTCGGCCGCCTGCGCCGCAAGCTCGGCGCCCCGCCCGTGATCACCACCGTCCCCACGGTCGGCTACCGGATCGCCGAACCGGAGGCGCCGCTCTCGTAGGACTCCGTCAGGTCGGACTCCGGTCGGTCACCCCGAGCGGCACCACGGCTGCCACCCGGTCGGCGACGACACCCCTGCGGGGCGCCAACCGCGGCGGGAAGGACACCGACAACACGCCGGCCGCGCAGGTCGACTCGTTCGGCCCGCCCGGACGGCTCCCCGATCCACGTCATCCTGGACACCCTGTCCGCCCACGAGGGCGACGGCCGGCAAGGCCGTCAGAAGTCGTTGGCGGCCCAGAGGTGCACGACCCTCAGGCCGGACTGGTCGCAGTCCACGAAGAGCAGTATGCGCGTGGCCCGTCCGCAGCCGACCCGGCGAACAGTCCCGGTCAGGGCACTGACCGGAGCTCGACCGGGGCTCACCGCGGGCTCAGGGCCGCGGAGAGACTGGCGGCTGCCTCGACGACGGCCTTGGCCAGGTGCGCGCCCGGGTGGCGGGTGAGCCGCTCGATCGGTCCGGAGACCGAGACGGCGGCCACGACCCGGTTCGACGGGCTGCGCACCGGCGCGGAGACCGACGCCACATGGGGCTCCCGCTCACCGACCGACTGGGCCCAGCCGCGCCGCCGCACCCCGCTCAGCGCGGTGGCGGTGAAACGGGCGCCGCGCAGCCCCCGGTGCAGCCGCTCCGGTTCCTCCCACGCGAGCAGGATCTGCGCGGCGGAACCGACCTGCATCGGCAGCGTCACCCCGACGGGCACGATGTCCCGCAGCCCCGAGAGCCGCTCCGCGGCCGCGACGCAGATCCGCACCTCGCCCTGCCTCCGGTAGAGCTGGGCGCTCTCCCCGGTGACGTCCCGCAGGTGACGGAGCACCTCGCCGGACGCGGCCAGCAGCCGGTCCTCACCGGCCGCCGCCGACAACTCCCCCAGCCGCGGGCCGAGCACGAACCGGCCCTCCATGTCCCGGCTGACCATCCGGTGGCGCTCCAGGGCGACGGCGAGCCGATGGATCGTCGGCCGCGCCAACCCCGTCGCGGCGACCAGCCCCGCCAGACTGCTCGGCCCGGCCTCCAGTGCGCCGAGGATCGTGGTGGCCTTGTCGAGCACACCGACGCCGCTCGTGTTCTCCATGATTGGGTACTCCAGTCTCGGTCAGCGGGAACAGGCCGCAGAAGACGGCCGATTGCCTGCGCCGAACACGAGACGAGTACGCGGAAAGACCAGGGCGGAGGACACCTGGACGAAGCACAGCACCGAAAGCACCGTTTCTCCTCATCTTTACCCGCGCCACGTTGGCGGCAGGCCGGAGTTGGCACTGACCCCTGCGGCGGGGCGTGCATTGCGCACACCACGTCCACCGGGGAGTTGCCGGGGCTTCGTAGGGCCGGTCCCTCCACCCCTCTGGATGATTCGGGAGGAACGATACAAGACACCCGGGGCCTCCGACCAAACCCCCTCATGGCCGAGGCCACCGCCCCACCCCTCCGTGCGCCGGCACGGAGCAGGTCGGCCACGTCACCCCTGGCATCCATGCAACCTGGCAGCGTGCAACGCCAGTGCGACGGCCAGTGCGCTCCGGCACAGGGCATCCAGGTCCTGACCTTCGATGGCTCGGCCTCCTACGGAGCCCTCGCCAAACCGACCCTGACTACCCGTCAGAATCGTGTTCACGCCCACCGAGCCGTGAACGGGAAGGGCGCCCACCTGGTCATTCCGGGTGGGCGCCGTCACGTTCGAGTCGACCTCGCACAAGGAGGTCGTACGGATCCGTCCCGCGCCCACAGGCTGTCATGCCCGGCCGACGAGGCGTCGCCGTGCTGCACGACGGGGTCGGAGACCTGCCGGGCGCCGCCCACCCGGACTCGTGCGGGGGCTGTCCCGTCCAGGTCAGGATCTCGCACCGGGGCGGCGCCCCTGGTCGCTGCCCCCTACCAGGGCTCACCGGGGGTCACCGCCCTGCCCAGCCGTCAGGCGAGGCCCGCCAGCTCCACGGCTTCGGCGGCCGTGCGGAGCGCGAGGATGCGCTCGTCGAGGGTGAAGCCGCCCGGGGCGAGGTTGACCGTGGTGACGCCGGCGGCGGCGTAGGCCTGGAGGCGGTCGGCGATGCGCTCGCGGGTGCCGACGAGGGTCGTCGAGTCGATGAGCTGCTGCGGGACCGCGGCGGCGGCAGCCGCCTTGTCGCCGGAGAGGTAGAGCTTCTGGATCTCCTCCGCCGCCTCCTCGTAGCCCATGCGGCAGGCGACGCGGTTGTAGAAGTTCTGCTCCTTGCTCCCCATGCCACCGACGTAGAGGGCGGTGTAGAAGCGGAAGATGTCCGCCGCCGCGGCGAGGTCCGCCTCGCTGTCGCTCGCCGCGACGGCGATCGGGACGTTCGGGGCCACGTCGAAGCCGTCGAGGGTGAGGCCGGCCTTCTCGCGGCCCGCGCGGACGGAGGCGAGGGAGAGCTCGGCCTGCTCCGGGGCGAAGAAGATGCCGAGCCAGCCGTCGGCGATCTCGCCGGTCAGCTCCAGGTTCTTCGGGCCGATGGCGGCGATGTAGAGCGGGATGTGCTCGCGGACCGGGTGGATCGTCAGCTTCAGCGGCTTGCCCGGGCCGCCCGGCAGCGGGAGGGTCCAGTTGGCGCCCTCGTGGGTGACCCGCTCGCGGGCCATCGCCTTGCGGATGATCTCGACGTACTCGCGGGTACGGGCCAGCGGCTTGTCGAACTTGACGCCGTACCAGCCCTCGGAGACCTGCGGGCCGGAGACGCCGAGGCCGAGGCGGAAGCGGCCGCCGGAGAGGGTGTCCAGGGTGGCGGCGGTCATCGCCGTCATCGTGGGCGTGCGGGCCGGGATCTGGAAGATCGCCGAGCCGACGTCGATCCGCTCGGTCTTCGCGGCCACGTAGGCCAGGACCGTCGCGGCGTCGGAGCCGTAGGCCTCCGCCGCCCAGCAGGCGGCGAAGCCGAGCCGGTCCGCCTCCTGCGCGACGGCGATGTTGTCGGCGTCGTTGCCGAGACCCCAGTAGCCGAGGTTGATCCCGAGTCGCACGCTGCTGCCTCCTGACGGGCGGACGGACGGCGCCTTGTTCGGTGTCGATGTGGACGGCGCCTGGGCCGACTCTAGTCCGCAGGTCGGCTCGCGGCTACTGGCGGGTAGCCTCCCTGCGGGCAAGGCCCCGTAGGGACACGCCGCCAAGCGGGTGATCGCCGGTGCCCCCGGGGGCACCCCGATCCGCGTAGGCTCGCCCCGCGTCCACCGCATCCACCGGATCCCCACATCACCCGCACCACGGACGAAGGAAGGCAGCCTCCGTGCAGCAGCGTCATCTGGGCCGTACCGGCCTGCGCGTGTCCCGCCTCGGACTGGGCACCATGACCTGGGGCCGGGACGTGGACGAACACGAGGCGGCCGACCAGCTCAAGGCGTTCGCGGACGCCGGCGGCACGCTCGTGGACACCGCCGACGTCTACGCGGACGGCGGCGCCGAGTACCTGCTCGGTCGGCTCACCGAAAGCCTCGTCCCCCGCGCGGAGCTGGTGATCGCCACCAAGGCCGGCAGCGTCCCGGACCGCGACCGCCGCTTCGACGGCTCCCGGGGCCACCTGCTGCAGGCGCTCGACGCCTCCCTCAGCCGCCTCGGCACCGACTACGTCGACCTGTGGCAGGTCCACGCGTACGACGAGGACACCCCCATGGAGGAGACCCTCCAGGCGCTCGACCTCGCGGTGTCCAGCGGTCGCGCCCGCTACGCCGGCGTCAGCAACTACTGCGGCTGGCAGCTCGCCAAGGCCGCCACCTGGCAGCGGGCCGTCCCCGGCCGGACCGCGCTCGCCGGCACGCAGATGGAGTACTCGCTGCTCCAGCGCGGCATAGAGCGCGAGGTGCTGCCCGCCGCGCTCGACGCGGGCATCGGGGTGCTCGCCTCCTCCCCGCTCGGCCGCGGCGTGCTGACCGGCAAGTACCGGCACGGCACCCCGCCGGACTCGCGCGGCGCCTCGCCGTCCTTCGGCGCGTTCGTGCAGCCGTACCTGGACGAACGGGGCCGGCGCATCGTCGACGCGGTCACCACCGCCGCGGACGGCCTGGCGACCACGCCCATGCAGGTCGCGCTCGCCTGGGTGCGCGACCGCGTCGGCGTGACGGCGCCGGTCCTCGGCGCGCGCACCGCCTCGCAGCTCCAGGCCGCGCTGCAGGTGGAGCGTCTCGTCCTGCCGACGGAGATCCGCGCCGCCCTCGACGACATCTCCGCGCCGGTGCACGTCTATCCCGACCAGCACTGGACGGCGCTGTACTGAGCCGGACCGACCGTTGTCGGTTCTGTCAGTGCGGACCGATAGCGTGCTCGGGTAAGGAACAGCCCCGACCGAAGGGTCACCACCGATGACCGACAGCGCCACGACGGACTCCTCTGCCGTCGTCACCGAGCAGCTCGCCGAGGCGATCCGCGCCGCGGACGGCCGGGCGCAGGACGTCGACGCGCAGGCGCGGGACGCGCTGGCGGACACGGCCGCGGTGCTGGGCGCGGGCGGCGCGCCCGCGCAGCTCGCGGGCCCCGCGGTGGCCGCCCTCGGCGAGCGCGCGGCGGAGGTCCTGCGGGAGGATCCGTGGGCGGTGCTGAGCGTGCCCGGCGTCCTGCCCGCCAACGCCGACGCCTTCGCCCGCGGCGTCCTGGGCGCGGACGCCGCGCCCGGCGACGCGCGCCGTGCGAACGCCCTGGTCCAGTGGCTGCTGGAGCGCGCCGCGCTGCACGGCCACACGGCGGTGGAGCTCCCCGACATCCGCGCGGGCCTCGCCCGCGAGGGCGTCCCCGACCCGGACGGGGCGCTGCTCGCCGTGGTGACGGAGGGCCGCGTCATGACCTTCCAGGAGGAGGGCGACGACGAGGACGAGTCGGAGGACGGCGCCGTGGGCCGCGCCCTGCTGGCGCTGGACCGCTTCGCGTTGGCGGAGGAGAGCCTGGCGGACGGGCTCGTCCGCCTGGTCTCCACCTTCCCCGGCCGCGACGCCGCGCCGGGCGGCCCGGAGTGGGTCGCGGCGGACGAGGACGCCTTCGGAGCAGAGGAGTTCGCAGAAGAGTTCGGCGGGGGCGGGTTCGGGGCGGACGCTTTCGACGGGGGCAACGGCAACCCGGCAGCGGGCGAGAGCGAGGGCGACAGCGAGGCCGCAGGCGCCGAGACGGGCGGCACCCCGGCCGACGAGGCGGCGGCTTCCGCGCCCCGGGCGGACCAGGCCGGTCAGGGCGCCGCGGGCGCCGAGACAGGCGGCCTGCCCGAGCCGGGTGCGGCGGACGTGGACGACGCGTCCACGGGCGCCGGGTCGACTGAAGCGGCGGGCCTCGGCGACGCCGAGCCGGGTGGCGGGACCGACGCCGAGGGCGTGGCGCGGCCCGGTTGGGACGAGGTCGCGGCCGCCGCGCCGAACTCCTCCGCCGCGGCGCTGATCCGGGCCGTCGCCGAGGCGTCGCTGGTGCTGCACACGGGCGGGGAGACCGCCCGCAACGAGCCTGTCGCGCTGCTGCACGCCGCGCGCCGGCTGGGCCTGCGGGCCGCGCTCGCCGCGGCGCACGCCGACAGCGCGCGACGCCTGGACGGCGGCGAGGGCGGCCAGGGCGGTGAGGGCAGCCAGGGCAGCCAGGACGCGCCCGTTGCCCTGCCGTTGGCGCAGGTCCTCGCGACGACTCCGCACGACGCCGACGGCTCCCTCGCGCTGGACCTGCTGATCGTCTGCGACGCGCCCGCGTTGGACGTCGAGCTCGCCGCGACACTGGTGGAGTCCCTGCCCGACGGCGCCCGGCTGGTGCTCAGCGGGGATCCGGGCGAGCTGTGGTCCCCCGGGCCCGGGCGCGTCTTCGCGGACCTGCTGGCGGCCAAGCCGGGGCCGGTCGTGGCCTCGCGTCAGCCCGACTTCGGCCCCATCGGCGAGCTGGTGTCGGGGATCGGCATCGGCGAGTTCGAGCCGGTCGCCTCCCCGGACAAGGAGGTCGTCGTGGTGGAGGCGCGGGATGCGGCGGAGGCGGTCCACCGGGCCGTCCAGTTGGTCGTCGACTCCATCCCGCGGGCCCTCGGCATCCCGGTGGAGCAGGTCCGCGTGCTCACCCCGGTCCATTCCGGACCGACCGGCACTCGCGCGCTGAACGCTGCGCTCAAGGCCCGGCTCAATCCGGGGCCGGGCCAGTTCGGCGGCTTCGACGCGGGGGACGCGGTCGTTCACGCGCCCACGCCGAGCGCGCTGCGCGAGGGCGTCGTGCGCCGGGCGGTCCCGGAGGGCCTGGAGATCGCCTTCGGCGACGAGACGGCGGTCGTCGCGCGCGAGCGCATCGGTGAGCTCCGCCATGGCTGGGCGCTGACCGCGCACCAGGCGGTGGGCCGCCGTTGGCCGGGCGTGGTGGTCGTGGCCACGTCGGACGCGGGCCCGGAGCTCACCCGCCAGTGGCTCTACACCGCCTGCGGCCGCGCCGAGCGTCACCTCTCGCTGGTCAGCGCCTTGGGCCCGGGCCTCCCCCAGGCCGTGGCCACCCAGGTCGCCCGCCCCCGCACCACCCGCCTGCGCGTGATCCTGGCCGGCGAGTAGCGGCACCAGGGCCTCCGCGCCTGAGGCGGCACCGGGCCTCCGCGCTCCGCGCGGCCCAAGGCCCGGGCCCGGCCCTGCGGAAACGGCTGCATGGCCCGCCGGAGCACCCGATACCAGCCAGGCGGCGCAGGGCCAGGGTCTCGGCGCGTCCGGGCCGAGGACGGCGCGGCGCAGGCGCAGCGTGGGCGGCGGCAACCTCCGCGAGGGACCACCCCGACCTCGGGCCAGGAGCGGATCGTCCGAACCGGCAGTCCGGTCCGGCGCGCGAGATCGCCGATGGTGAGGAGCGGGGCGGTGACCATGGCTGGGGTCCGCAACCTCCAGCCGGTGGAGGTGCAAGCCCGGGGGTCTCCGGGGGACGAGGCCTCAGCTGGGGTCCGCGGGCTCCAGCAACTCGTCGTCGTAGTCCTCGATGACGTCGAAGCGGCAGATGAGCAGGTCCTCGTCGGCGACGTCGAACGGCTCCGCCAGCCACTCCCCCGGCTCGGTGACCGGCTCGTTGGCGACGACCCAGAGCGTGGAGTCGCCCTCCTCCAGGCCGAACTCGGACGCGTGGTGGGCCACCCGGTCCGGCTCGTACTCGCCGAAGAGCGCGCGGAGCGAACCGGAGACGGTCGAGCTGCCGACGGTCTCGCGGAGGCGACGCGGGTCGGCCACGGTGTAGTCGCGGCGGATCAGGACGGAGACGGCCTCCGGCTCGATGCGGTCCGGCAGGCCGATGCCGCTGCTGCGCGGGACCTCGAAGGGGGTGAACTCGTCGTAGACGCTGTCCAGCAGCTCGTCGTAGCCCTCCGCGGCGTCGGCCAGGGCCTCGTAGGTGCCGGCGACCACCGGGTCGCCCGCGCCCGCTCTGCCTTCCACGGCGGCGAGGTGCGCGTCGATCGCGGCCTTCACCGCTTCCGCGGCAGTGCGTACCTGGGCGATCTGAGCTTCCGTGGGACGCGCGACATCAGACATGCCACGCACGCTAGTCGGTTGCGGGCCTTCTGCGCATCGGTGTTATCCGGGTCGTAGTAAACCGATCACGGGAACTCCGCACACCGGTTGCCGTGACGCCGCCCTGGGCAGCCTTATCTGAACCGGGTCCGGACCGGTCGTAGGCTTACCCCCATGTAGGTTCGCGGGAGGAAGTGACTTGACCCCACCCTTGAGCAAGCCGCCGCACAAGATCGTGCGACAGCCCGAGTACGAGTTCCGCTCGCTGCTGCTGCCGCGCACCGTCTCGCGCAACGAGGCACGCGCGCTGCTGACCGAGCAGGCGGAGTACGGTCATTGGGAGCTCGACCGCCTCCGCCTCTACCCGGACGGGCGCCGCAAGATCACGCTGAAGCGCCGGATCATCCGCCAGGTGCGCAGCCCTCTGAGCAGCTTCCTGGACGACTAGCCGACCAGGGCCTGTTCGGCGAGGGCGAAGGTCTACGCCCGCCGACGGCTGCGGCGGACGAGGAGGGCGCCGCCGGCTGCGACCAGGACGCCCGCGGGCGCCAGGAGCATCGCGTCGTCGCCGCCACCGGTCTCGGCCAGGTGGCCACCATTCGAGCCGCCCGTGGAACCGCCGGTGCCCGGCGCGGGGCTCGGGCTCCCGGTGTCGGAGACCCCGGTGCTCGGCGAGGAGCTGGGCGTACCGCCGTTCTGCGGCGGCGGGGGCTGCTGACCGCCCGTGGAGCCGCCGTTGCCGCCGCCACCGGTGGTGCCACCCGTGCCGCAGCCGCCGTTGCCTCCGTTGCCGCCGCCCATGCCGCCCCCGCCGCCCATGGGCCCGGTGCAGGTGACGGTCGGGCTGGGCACGGGCTGGCCGCCGCCGGCGTGGTCGCCGCCGTTGCCGCAGGAGTTGCCGAAGGCCGGGTTGACGGCGCCCGGTGCGTTCGCCGTGTTGCCGCAGAGGTTGACCGGTACGTCGACCGGGATCTGCACCGCGTTGCCGGAGCCGACGCCCGGCGAGCCGTGCGCGCCGCCCTGGGCGCTGCTGCCCGAGCCGGAGCCGCCGGAGCCGGAGCCGCCGTTGTCGCCGGACCCGGCCGAACCGCCGGACCCGGCGGAGCTGCCGGACCCGCCGCGCGAGGAACCGCCGACGTTCGCGCAGTGGTTGCCGTAGGCCGGGTTGAGTGCGCCGATCACGTTGACGGTGTTGCCGCAGGCGTTCACCGGCACCGAGACGGGCACCTGGACCGCGTTGCCCGAGCCCACCCCCGGCGAGTCACTGGCCGTGCCGCTCGCACCCGAGTCGGCGAAGGCGGCGCCCGCCGCAAACCCTGCCGTCATGCCCGCGGTGGAGGCCAGCACGCTCCCGGTCGCCATGACCGTGAGCAATCCGCGTTTGGCCGCTTGTCGCATGTGTTGCCCTGCTCTCAGTCGTGCTCGTGCTTCTTGCTTCCGCCCCGTGGCCCCCGTACCAGACCCAACGAGAGTGAGGCGTACGGGGCACGGTTGACTCCACATCAGCTCCACAAACGCCCCCCACAGCCAAGGCGGCCCCGGGAGGACGGATGCCTCCCGGGGCCGGACCTGAAGCGCTCACATCCCCCGGGTCAGCGGGGACGGGCTCAGTTGTTCTCGCAGTGGTTGCCGAACGCCGGGTTCAGCAGGCCGATGACGTTGATGGTGTTGCCGCAGACGTTCACCGGGATGTGCACCGGAACCTGGATGACGTTGCCGGACAGCACGCCCGGGGAGTTCCAGGCCGCACCCTGGGCGCTGGCACCGTCGTTGGCGCTGGCGATGCCCGCGCCCGCCAGGCCCAGGGCACCCGCGGTGGCGACGACGGCGGCGATCTTCTTGACCTGCATGGTCTCCTCCTTCAGTGGAACAGCCCGTTCGGTGAGCTGCATATGGGTGAACGACGCTGCGGCAAACGGGGTACGAGAGCCCTGCAACCTTCACCCGCTGGAGTGAGAAACCCGAAAGTCAGACCGAATCACCAATCCCGCAGGAACGAATCAGCATCTCCGTCCTCAAAAGGCCTCAAGAAGCGTCGATGAACCGGTCGAGCACCCGGACGCCGAACTTCAGCGCGTCGACCGGCACCCGCTCGTCCACGCCGTGGAACATCCCGGCGAAGTCGAGGTCGGCGGGCAGCTGCAGCGGCGCGAAGCCGAAGCAGCGGATGCCGAGCTCCGAGAAGGCCTTGGCGTCGGTGCCGCCGGAGAGCGTGTACGGCACGGCGCGGGCGATCGGGTCCTCGGCACGCAGCGCCTTCTGCATCGCCTCGACCAGCGGGCCGTCGAAGTCGGTCTCCACCGCCTTGTCGCTGTGCACGTCCTCGCGCTTCACGCGCGGGCCGAGGACGGCGTCGAGCTGGGTGAGGAACTCCTCCTCGTAGCCGGGCAGGAAGCGCCCGTCCACGTGTGCGGTGGCCTGGCCCGGGATGACGTTGACCTTGTAGCCGGCGCCCAGCATGGTCGGCTGCGCGGTGTTGCGCAGCGTCGCGCCGATCAGCTTGGCGATGCCGCCGAGCCGCTCCAGCGTGGTGTCCATGTCCTCCGGGTCGAGCTCGACCCCGAGCGCGTCGGAGAGCTCGTCGAGGAAGTGGCGGACGGTCTTGGTCACCCGCACCGGGAACTGGTGCCGCCCGAGGCGTGCGACCGCCTCGCACAGCTCGGTGATGGCGTTGTCCTTGTTGGTCATCGAGCCGTGGCCGGCGGTGCCGTCGACGGTCAGGCGCATCCAGTGCATGCCCTTCTCCGCCGTCTCGACCAGGTAGAGCCGCAGCTGCTCGTTGACGGTGAAGGAGAAGCCGCCGACCTCGCCGATCGCCTCGCTGACGCCGTCGAAGAGGCCGGGGTGCCTGTCGACGAGGTGGTGCGCGCCGTAGACGCCGCCCGCCTCCTCGTCGGCGAGGAAGGCCAGCACGATGTCACGCGGGGGCTTGCGCCCGCTGCGCAGGCGGTCGCGGACGACCGCCAGGGTCATCGCGTCCATGTCCTTCATGTCGACGGCGCCGCGGCCCCAGACCATGCCGTCGGCGATCTCGCCCGCGAAGGGGTGGTGCGTCCAGTCCGCCGCGTTGGCCGGAACGACGTCGGTGTGGCCGTGGATCAGCAGGGCCGGACGGGAGGGGTCCTCGCCCTCGATCCGCGCGATGGTGCTGGCACGGCCCTTCTCCGACTCGATGATCTGCGGCTCCAGGCCGAACTCGGCCAGCTTCTCGGCGACGTACTCGGCGGCGGCGCGCTCCCCGGGGCCGGAGCCGTCGCCGTAGTTGCTGGTGTCGATCCGGATGAGGTCCCGGCACAGCTCGGCGACCTCCGCCTCGCCGAAGCCCTCCCCCACCTCTTTGCCCGGACGATCCACCTTGCCCCGACGGTCCGCACCCTCTGTCTCGCTCACGCTGCTCCGCCTCTCCATCGAAGATCTCCTGGATCTCTTCGTGCCCCATCCTCCACCGGGCTCGCGCACCACCCAAGCCCCCGCGTCCAGCGCGCCGCACATCGGCGCAGGTCCGCGCATGATCACGGTCGGGAAACGTGGTTCGGAACCACCGCTGATCTTTGCTATGGTTAACCCCGTCAGCGAGCGAGGCCGCAAGGCCGAAGCGAACGGACAGCTCCGATGCGCGGGTGGCGGAATGGCAGACGCGCTAGCTTGAGGTGCTAGTGCCCTTCGGGGCGTGGGGGTTCAAGTCCCCCCTCGCGCACGCATCGGATTCGGCCGACCCGGCCTCGTCGGGTCGGCCGATCTGTTTTTCGAACCCTCTGCGGAAGCCCGACTGTGGAAGTCCGGCCGATTCCCTGCGTTTTCCCAGGCGGTGAGTTCCGGAGCGAGCAGCGGCCCGGCTCCACTGATGGGAAGATCAGCCCATGAGTCCGGCGGACGGGTGGGCAGCCCGCAGTGGCCTGACGCGGCAGGTGATGGACGCCGCGGTGTTCGGCATCGCCCTGCTCGACACCGAGCTGCGCTTCACCTACGTCAACGAGGCCCTCGCCAAGGTCAACGGCGTGCCGGTCGCCGAGCACCTGGGGCGGCGGATCGCCGAGGTCGTGCCGGGCATCGACGTCGAGGCGGCCGAGGCTGAGCTGCGGGCCGTCCTGGCGGACGGCAAGCCGCGCCACCACACCGTCGAGGGCACCACCGCCGCCGACCCCTCCGGGGAGCTGCGCTGGTGGCACAACGCCTACAGCCGCCTGGAGGACTCCTCCGGCCGGGTTCTGGGCATCGTCGGCATGGTGCTGGAGATCACCGAGGACCGCCGGATCCGGCAGGCGCTGGACCGCGCCCGCACCCGGCTCGCCCTGCTGGACGAGGCCGCGACATCCATCGGCACCACCCTCGACGTCCAGCTGACCTGCAAGGAGCTGACCAGGCTGCTGGTGCCGCGGCTCACCGACGTGGCCGTGGTGGACGTGATCGAGCAGGACGAGCGGCCCGGCAGCGAGCTGCGGCTGCGCCGCCTGGCGATGAGCACCACGCCCGCGCTGGTGAAGGCCGGCCGCTGGTTCGGCGCACCAGGCTCGGTGCACAGCCCGCAGGCGACGTCGGTCGCCGCGCGCTGCGTGGCCGAGGAGCGGCCGATCGTCTCGAACTCCCCCGGCGACGAGCAGATGGCGCTGGCCGCACCGGAGGCGGGCCGGGTGGCCCGCTACCGCCGCCTCGGCATCCACTCGTCGCTGGTCGTGCCGCTGCGGGCCCGCGGGCGCGTGATCGGCGTGGTGAACCTGATGCGTGCCGGCGAGTCGCCGCCGTTCACGGCGGAGGACGTGGAGCTCGTCGGCGAGCTGGCCCGGCGGGCGGCGAACAGCATCAGCAACGCGCAGCGGTTCGCCCACGAGCACGAGACGGCGCTGGTGCTGCAGCGCGCCCTGCTCTCGGAACGGACCCGCCCCCACGTCGACGTCGAGTGCGCCGGCCGCTACCTCCCCGCCGGGAAGACCGCGGAGGTCGGCGGCGACTGGTTCGACTCGATGGCCCTGCCCGGCGGCCGCACCCTGCTGGTGGTCGGCGACGTGATGGGCCACGGCCTGGAGGCTGCCGCGTCGATGGGCGAGTACCGCAGCCTGATGCGCGCGCTGGCGTTCCAGGGCTGGGGTCCGGAGAAGATCCTCTCCGAGGCCCAACGCACGGTCGAGGCCCTGGGCCTCGACCGCGTCGCGACCTGCCTGGTCGCCGAGATCGACCCGGCCGCAGGCACGGTCACCCTCGCGGGCGCGGGTCACCTGCCCCCGCTGCTACTGCGGCGCGGCCTGGGCGCGCAGTTCGCCGCGCTTCCGGGTGACCCCCCGCTGGGGGCCGGGGTCGGCCACTACCGCAGCACGACGCTGCGCCTGCCGCCGGGCTCGGTGCTGCTGCTGTACACCGACGGGCTGGTGGAACGGCGGGGCGAGGACATCGAGGACTCGTTGCAGTCGCTGGCCGCGCTGGACCTGGACCCGGAGACACCGCTGGAGCGACTGCTGGACACGGCACTCAGTCGCCTCTCGGTCTCCCCGGCCGAGGACGACGTGGCCCTGCTCGCTGCGCGCCTGCGGTAGTTGCACGACCCAGGGGCGCGAGGAACCGCGCGGCAAGCCACTGACGGCGGATGGTCCGCAACGTGCAGGGCCATCCGCACGCCTGTGGTTTCTCACGCAGTTCCCCGCGCCCCTGGCAGAGTGCAACCACCTGCGGGAGACTTACCGACCCTGGTCGCGCCCACGCGGCGGAGCCGCAAATCGGCAGAGCCTCGCGCCCCTGGAAGGTGCAACCACCTGCGGGAGCCCTGCCGACCCCGGCGGAGTGCGACTACCGGCGGGTGAAGAGGCGGCCCGCCAGGTCCACGCCCGTGATCGCGCCGGAGGAGTCGCGGGTGAAGAAGCCGCGCTGGCCCTTCATCGCGCCCGCCGTGATGATGTAGTCGTCGCCCGTGCCCGGGAGCAGGCCGAAGGGGAAGGGCGGGTAGTCCGCCGGGATCTCCTTCTCCGAGGCGGCGCGGATCTCCGGCTTGATGACGACCTCGAGGGTCGGCGCCGCAGCGCCCTCCTCCGTGCGGATGGTGAGGGTCATGATGTCGATCTCGTAGACCCCCGCCGTCGGCGCGACCACCGCGTGGTCGTAGGCGACGGGCTCGGGGTCGCGGTCGACGACACCGAGGAAGTGCGCGAGCGCGAACTGCACGACCTCGCGGTTGAAGGCGACCCCGCCGGGACCGCCGTTGGTCATCACGGAGACCGCGAAGTCCCGTTCGGGGACGAGCAGCAGGTCCGCGAACTGGCCGTTGCCGGAGCCGCCGTGGCCGACGGTGGCGGTGCCGTCGATGTCGCGGAGGAACCAGCAGACGCCGAACGCGTCGCCCAGCGTGCTGCCGCGCAGTGCGACGGTCGGGGTCTGCATCCGCTTCTGCAGCGCGCCGTCGCCCAGATGGAACCGCGCCCAGCGCAGCTGGTCGGCGACGGTGGCGGCGATACCGCCGCCGGGGTTGTTGCCGCGGGTGTCCTTCCACTGGCGGGCGACGACGGGCGTGCCGTCCTCGTCGGCGTTGTGGCCGCAGGCGAAGCGGCGGGTCATCACCTGGTCGGTGAAGTACGCCGTCTCGTGCAGGCCCAGCGGGGTGAGCGCCAGCTCGGCGACGGCCTGCTCGAAGGTGTGGCCGGTGACGTTCTCGACGACGCGGCCGAGCAGGTTGTAGCCGGCCTGACTGTAGGAGGCGCGTGAGCCGGGCGCTCCGATCAGGTCGATCTCGTCCAGGTGGGCGACGAAGCCCGCGAGCGCGTCGTCGCCGTCACCGGTCTCGACGACGAGGCGGACGCCGAGGCCCGCGGTGTGGTTGAGCAACTGCCGGACGGTGATCGCGGCGGCGTGGGCCTCGTCGGCGAGGACGAGCTCGGGAACGTAGCGCCGCACCGGCGCGTCCAGGTCGATCCGGCCCTGCTCCACGAGGCTCATCACGACGGTGGCCGTGAAGGTCTTGGAGACGGAGCCGAGGGCGAAGAAGGTGTGCTCGTCGACGGGCAGCGGGTTCTCGACGCTGGTCACGCCGTGGTTGGCGTGGACGGAGCGGCCGCCCGCGTGGACGCCGACGGCGGCACCGGGGATCCCGAAGCGCTCGGCGGCCGCGTCGACGAACTCCTGCAAGGTCTGGTCGGACATGGGTCTGTCTCCTCGATCGTCTCCGCACTTGCACTATGTTCAAGTGAAACGGTACGAGCGACTTGAACAATGTGCAAGAGCCTGGCGCGTGCCAGGATGAGGACCCATGACTGATCTTCATGTGCTCCGCGTCTTCTCCGGTCCGGGCGGCACGGCCGGCAACGCCCTGGGGGTGGTCCTGGAGGGCGGGGCGTTCCCCGGCCGCGAGGAGCGCCAGGAGCTGGCGCGGGAGTTGGGCTTCTCCGAGACGGTCTTCGTCGACGACGCGGGCTCGGGCCGGGTGGACATCTACACCCCGAGCGCCCGGCTGCTCTTCGCCGGTCACCCGCTCGTCGGCACCTCCTGGCTGCTGCGACGGGAGGGCCTCGCCGTCGAGCTGCTCCGCCCGGAGGCCGGCGACGTCCCGGCCTGGCAGGAGGAGGACATCCACTGGATCCGCGGGCGCGCGGAATGGGCGGCGGGCAGGAAGACCCGCCGGTACGGGAGCGTCGCGGAGGTCGACGCGCTGGACGTGCCGCCACCGGGGACCGGCTGGCTGTACGCCTGGGCCTGGTCGGACGAGGCTTCGGGCTCGGTCCGCACACGGGGCTTCCCCGGCCGGGGCGACGGCGTCGACGAGGACGAGGCGACCGGCGCGGCCGCGGTCGTGCTGACCGCGGAGCTGGGGCGGGCACTGGACATCCGGCAGGGGGCGGGCTCGCAGATCCTCACCCGCGTCGGCCCGGCCGGGACGGTCGAGGTCGGCGGCCGGGTCGTGCCGCAGGAGCTGCGCAAGCTCTAGCAGGACCCCTGGGCGGTGTCGACGGCCACGGTCCGGCTTCCGGTGCCCGGCGATTGCCCGTCACCGCACAGAGGGAGCCGCGGGCGGACACCGACACTCACACCGAAAAGGCCCGCCGGAAGGCCGCGCGGTTCGCCGAGGGCTCGGCCCGGTCCCACACGGCGAACACCACGCGCTCGTACACCCCGTGGTACGCCCCGCCCGGCGCCAGCCAGGCACGGAACGCCCGCGCGACCTCGCTCGGATCGTTGCGGAAGACGCCGCACCCCCAGGCACCGAGCACCAACTGCCGTACGCCGTAGGACGACGCGACGGCGAGGACCCGACCCGAGCGGCGCTCCAGCGCGGCGCGGACGCGCGGGCCGGCCGAGGGGTCGCGGCGCAGCAGCGCGCCCGCGTTGGGCGCGGGGCTGGTGAGGAAGGACGCCGCGAACGGCTCGGCCAGCAACGCGCCCTGGCCGTCGCGGTGAACGGGGACGTCCGGGGACCAGATGACGCGGTCGCTGTAGAGCAGGTCCTCGGAGGCGCGGTGGGCGTCGTAGGAGGAACGGGCCTGGAGCAGGCAGGGATAGAGGAGCGCCTTGCGGCACAGGTCCTCCTCCTGGGCGCGGGCGCCGCCCAGGTAGCCGCCGCCGACGTTGCGCGCGGAGGCGAAGTTCAGGACCGCGACCGGCCCTTCGGCAGCCTGCCGCCGCGCCGCGGTGAGGCTGTCCTCCTCCGTGACCTCGACGACCGTCGCGAGCCCGGCCCCATGCGGCGGGGCCAGCGGCTCGTCCGGGTCGACGCATCGGGTGCCGGCCACCGCGGCGGCGAGCGCCGTGCCGATCTCGACCTCGGTGCCGTCAGGGGCGGTGTACCGGCCGACCTCCGTGATGGCCTGGTTCGCGGTCGCGATGCCGCGCAGTCGACTGCTCATGGCCCGGCACGCTAGATCAACCCCGCACCGCCGTCGAACGATTTCGGGCACGCGTGCGCACCGGCCGGTAGCGTGGCGGCATGAGCGACCTGATCCTGGTGCGGCACGGCGAGACCGAGTGGAGCCTGTCCGGCCAGCACACCAGCTGGACCGAGAAGCCCCTGACCGCGAACGGCGAGGCACAGGCGCGCGCGCTCGCGCCGCTGCTGGCCGAGCACAAGATCTGCCTGGCGCTGGTCAGTCCGATGCAGCGGGCCCGGGACACGGCGAAGCTCGCGGGCCTCGACGGAGCCGTCGTCGAGCCGGATCTGACGGAGTGGGACTACGGCGCGTACGAGGGTGTCACGACCCGCGAGATCCACCGCACCCGCCCGGACTGGAACCTGTGGACGGACGGCGTGGCGGCCGGGCCGGAGGAGCACCCGGGCGAGACCCCCGAGGAGGTGGGGATCCGCGCGGACCGGGTGATCGCCAAGGTGGAGGCCGCACTGATGAACGGGCGCGGCGGGGACGTCGTACTGGTGGCGCACGCGCACTTCCTGCGAGTGTTCACGGCCCGGCGGCTCGGCCTGCCCCCGTCCGGGGGTGCGCTGTTCCAGCTGGCCACGGGCACCGTCAGCCGACTGAGCACGGAGCACGGACGACCCGTCATCGCGACGTGGAACGAGCGCCCGAGGGACTGACGGGCACGTCCGATCGCATGTCCGTTTTGACCGATAGTGCATGCAAAGTAAGGTAAAGCGCCTTATGTCATGCATACCCGGCAGAACGGAGATCCGTCCCGTGGGCGACCACACCGGCCTCACAACGGTCCAGCACGGGACGGACGGACGCGACGACAGGGAGGACCGGGGCTTCTTCGGGCACCCCAAGGGCCTGCTGACGCTCTTCGGCACCGAGATGTGGGAGCGCTTCTCCTACCTCGGCATGGCGGCCATCCTCACGCTCTACTTCTCCGCGTCCGTCGCCTCCGGCGGCATGGGCATGAGCTCGGGCACCGCCGCCTCGGTGTACTCGGCGTACAGCACGATGATCTACCTGGTCTCCATCGCGGGCGGCTGGCTCGCGGACCGGGTGCTCGGCTCCTACCGCGGCGTGCTCTACGGCGGGATCCTCATCGCCGCCGGCCACTACGCCATGGCCGTGCCGACCCCCGCGATGACCTGGGTGGGGCTCGGCCTCATCGTCATCGGCACCGGACTGCTCAAGCCCAACGTCTCCAACCTGGTCGGCAAGCTCTACGCCACCGACGACGAGCGGCGCGACGCGGGCTTCGCCCTCTACTACATGGGCATCAACATCGGCGCCTTCCTCGGCCCGCTGGTCACCGGCTGGCTCGGGCAGAAGGTCGGCTACCACTGGGGCTTCTCCGCCGCCGCGATCGGGATGACCTTCGGCCTGGCCCAGTACGTGCTGGGCCGCCGGCACCTCAAGGGCAGCCGCCACGCACCCGAGTCCCCCCTGCCGCCCGCGGTCATGCGGACGACCTGGCGCACCATCGCCGGGACAGCCGTCTTCGTCGCCACCCTGCTCGCCGGCATGGCCTGGGGCGGGATCCTGACGATGAGTCGGTTTGTCGATATCGTGACCCTCGCCTCCGTGCTGGCGCCGATCGGTTACTTCGCCTTCCTCTTCCGCAACGACCGCGTCACCCCGGCCGAACGCGGCCGCCTGCGGCCCTACCTGGTGCTCTTCGCCGGCTCGGTCGCGTTCAACCTGGTGCTGTTCCAGTCCTACTCGACGATGAACCTGCTGGCCGCCGACCACGCCCAGACCGACCTGCTCGGCTGGCACTTCCCCTCCTCCTGGTACGCCTCGATGCTCGGCGTCTTCGAGGTGGCGCTGGCCCCCGTCGTCGCGGGCGCCTGGGTGCGGCTCGGCAAGCGGCAGCCGCACGCGTCCAACAAGCTGGCGCTCGGCGTCCTGCTCGGCGGGCTCTCGTTCCTGATCATGGTGCCCGCCACCATGGGCCGCACGGGCGACTGGATCATGTCCGGCTGGTGGCTGGTGGTCTGCTACGCCGTGCTCGGCCTCGGCGACGTGCTGCTGGAGACGACCGGCATGTCCGCCACCACCAAGCTCGCGCCGAAGGCCTTCGCCAGCCAGAGCATGGCGCTGTGGTTCCTCTCCCTCGCCCTCGCCAACGGCATCTCCGCGCAGACGGTGAAGCTCTACGGCGTCCTGTCCGACCCCGTCTACTTCGCACTCAACGGCGGCGTGGTGGTCGCGGTCGCGATCGCCATCATGGCGCTCGCCCCCTGGCTGCGCCGCACCATGGCCCCCGTCCGCTGACAGCCCCGTCCACCGACACCCACCCCCGGGAGCACGCTGTGCGTTACCGCGAGGACCTGCCGTACCGCACCACGGTCGAGGACACCTGGATCCCGTTGCCCGACGGCACGCGCCTGTACGCGCGGATCTGGCGGCCCGTCACCGACGAGCCGGTCCGGCCCTGCTGGAGTACCTGCCCTACCGGCTCACGGACTGGACCGCCCCGCGCGACGCCCAGCGGCACCCCTGGTACGCCGGGCACGGCTATGCCTCCGTCCGCGTCGACATCCGCGGGCACGGCAACTCCGAGGGCCTGCCCGGCGACGAGTACGACACGACGGAGCTGGCCGACGGCGTCGCGGTGGTGGAGTGGCTGGCGGCGCAGCCGTGGTGCTCCGGGCGGGTGGGCATGTTCGGCATCTCCTGGGGCGGGTTCAACGCGCTGCAGATCGCCGCGCTCGCACCGCAGGCGCTGCGGGCGGTGGTGACCGTCTGCTCCACCGACGACCGCTACGACAACGACGTGCACTACCTGGGCGGGTCGGTGCTCGCCGTGGACATGCACGCCTGGTCGGCGACGATGCTGGCCTTCGCGAGCCGCCCGCCGGACCCCGCCTTCGTCGGGGAGCGCTGGCTTCCCCTGTGGCGCGAGCGCCTGGAACACCTCGACCCGCTGGTCCACACCTGGCTGGCCCACCAGCGGCGCGACGCCTACTGGCGGCACGGCAGCGTCTGCGAGGACTACGACGCGATCACCGCGCCGGTGCTGGCCGTCGGCGGCTGGGCCGACCCCTACCGCGACACCGTGCTGCGCCTGGTCGAGCACCTGCCGCCGGAGCGGGTCCGCGGCCTGCTGGGCCCCTGGTCGCACCAGTACCCCGACCGCGGCCTGCCGCCGGGCCCCGCGATCGGCTTCCTGCAGGAGACGCTGCGCTGGTGGGACCACTGGCTGCGGGACGCCGACAACGGCGCGATGGACGAGCCGCTGCTGCGCGCCTGGATCAACGAGTCCGCGCCGCCCGCGACGACCTACCCCGAGCGGGAGGGCCGCTGGGTGGGCGTCGACGCCTGGCCGTCCGAGGATGTCGAGAGGGCGATGTATCGACTCGACGGCACCATGCGGCACGGCGAGCCCGGACCGGTCGAGGTCGTCTCCCCGCAGCAGACCGGCGTCGACGCCGGGCGCTTCTTCCCGTTCGGCAACGACGCGGACCTCCCGCCGGACCAGCGCGAGGAGGACGGCCGCTCGGCCTGCTTCGACACCGCCGCGCTCGGCCACCGCGTCGAGATCCTCGGCCGCGCCGTGGTCCGGCTGCGGCTGACCTCCCCGGCCCCGCGCGGCCAGGTGATCGCCCGGCTGTGCGACGTCGCCCCCGACGGCTCCTCGACGCTGGTGACCCGCGGCGCGCTGAACCTGCTCAGTCGGGACGGCCGGGAACGCACCAGCGAGTGGACGCCGGGCGCGACCGAGGACGTCTCCCTCGAGCTGTGGGGTGTCGGCCACGCGTTCCCGGTCGGGCACCGGATCCGGCTGGCGCTCTCCTCCGCCTACTGGCCGTGGGTGTGGCCCCACCCCGACCCGCGCGGGTTCACCGTCGATCCGGCGGCGAGCGCGGTGGAGCTGCCGGTCCGCGATCCGGCGGTCGACCGGGGACGCCCGCCGGTCTCCTTCGAGCCGCCCGAGCAGGCGCCGCCGCTCGGCGTGGTCTTCGCCGACCCGACGGAGCAGCCCCGACCGGAGCGGCTGGTCCGCCGCGACGTCGCCCGCGGGATGTGGACGCTGGAGGTCGACCCCCGTTACGGCGGCTCCCGCACCTACCCCGACGGCCTGGTCTTCCGCGAGGACGCGCTGGAGCGCTACACGATCCAGGAACGGGACCCGCTGAGCGCCCGCACCGAGTCCCGCTGGACCTCCGGCCTGGCCCGGGAAGCGCTGGGCTGGGACGTGGAGATCCGAACCCGCTCGGAGATCCGCACCAAGGCGGCTCCGGAGGGCGCCGACTTCCTCACCGAGAACCAGGTCACCGCCCTGAGCAGCGGCGAAGTGATCTTCGAGCGGACCTGGCGGCAGCGGATCCCCCGCGACCACGGCTAGGGCTCGGCTAGGGCCTGTCCGGGGCCCACGTTCGCGTGATGCATCTCTCGGAGCCTTGGCGAAACCAGCCTGAACCCGGACAGTGGAGGAAGAAACGCCCCTGCCGTCTGCCCGGAAGAGCCCCTTATGACCGACCGCCGCATCCGCACCGCACCCGCAGCCGCGGCGGCGCTGGCCGCCGTCGCGTCGGTGGCCCTCGCCGCCTGCGGCGGCGCCGCCTCCACCGCCAAGGCCGGCGCCGCCGCACCCGCCGGCACCCCTTCCGGTGCGAGCGCCACGGCGAGCGCCGGGAGCAGCGCGGGGGCGAGCACGGCCCCGCACGCCGCACCCTCGACGCCCCGGACGCAGCCGACCAAGAGCGCCTCACCCACGTCCGGCTCGCAGGACGTGGCCGCCTGCACCAACACCTCCAAGCTCGCCGGCTGGTCCGACCGACGGCTGGCGATGCTGACCCTGGCCGTGCCCGTCGACGAGAACAGCACGTCCGACGTGACCTCGGAGGTCGCCGCCGGCGCGGGCGGCGTCGTGCTGTTCGGCAACTCGGCCCCCGCCGACCTCGGCGCGCGACTGGCGGCGCTGAAGGCGAACGTGCCCGGCCATCTCGGGCTGCTGGTGATGACCGACGAGGAGGGCGGCGGCATCCAGCGGATGGCCAACCTCGTCGGCAACCTGCCCTGGCCGGCCTGGATGGGCGGCAACTGGAGCGCGGCGCAGATCCAGCAGGCCACGACGGCGGTCGCCCAGAAGATGGCCGCCGCCGGCGTGAACATGGACCTCGCCCCCGTCGTCGACGTCGACGGCACCGACGCCGCGCCCAGCGCCACCAACCCCGACGGCTGGCGCGCGTTCAGCGGCGACCCGTCGGTGGTGTCGCAGGACGGCGTCGCCTACCTCAAGGGCATGATGGCCGGCGGCGTGATCCCCGTGGTCAAGCACTTCCCCGGGATCGGCGGCTCCAACTACAACTCCGATCTCGGCCCCGCGCACACCATCCCGTGGTCGAGCGAGCAGCAGGTCGGCATGCCCCCGTTCGCGGCGGCGGTCGCCGCCGGCGCTCCCGCGGTCATGGTCTCCAACGACACCGTCCCCGGTGTGACGTCGACGCCGGCCGGGCTCTCGCCCACGATCATCAACGACGAGCTGAAGGGCCGACTGGGCTTCCACGGGCTGGTCGTCACCGACGCGCTCGACGCCAAGGCGATCTCGGCCGCGGGCTACTCCGTCCCCGCTGCCACGGTCCAGGCCCTGCGGGCCGGCGCGGACATGGTGATGTTCAGCCTCGGCCCGGACGTCCCCGGCGTCACCTCGGCCACGGCGACGGCGATCACGACGGCGGTCGCCGACGGCCAGCTGTCCCGCGCCCGCCTGATCGACGCGGCGAACGCGGTCCTGACCGCCCGCCACGTGAACCTCTGCCAGGGATAGTGGCGCAGGCGAGGTAGTTGCACCCTCCAGGGGCGCGGGGCTCTTCCGATATGCGGCTCCGCCGCGTGGGCGCGACAAGCCACTGCGAGCGGATGGTCCCCCAGTAACAGGCCCATCCGCACAGGGTGGTTGCTCGCGCAGTTCCCCGCGCCCCTGGAGGTGCAACCAGAGGTAGGCTGACCAGCGATGTCCTCCTCATCCGCCGGCTCCGCCTGGTACCGCTCCTGGTACCGCTCGCTCAAGACCGCGACGCGGTCCGGGCTGACGGTGGAGCGGGCGACCAACCAGCCGCTCGCGGCGCTCCGCGGGGCCGTCGGGGTCGCGATCGCGCTCTTCGGTGCGCTCGCGATCGGTGGACCGGCGATGGCGACGTCCGCCGCGCTCGGCGCGCAGCTGTCCGGGATGGCGACGTTCCAGCGCAGCTACCGGCCGCGGCCCTGGCTGGCGTTGGCGACTGCGCTCGCGCTCTCCGTCAGCACCTTCGTCGGCTACTGCGCCTCCCCGTACCACGTGCTCTTCCTCGCGGTGCTCGCGGTGTGGGCGTTCGCGGCGGGCATGGCCTGGGTCGCGGGTCAGACCGCGGGCATCCTGGCCTCGATGGCGGTCACCGTGATGCTCGTCGTGGTGACCCTGCCCGCGAGCGTGCCGCAGGCGGCGCAGCATGCTGGTGTGATCGCGGCGGGCGGGCTGGTCCAGGCGCTGCTGGTGCTCGTCTGGCCGGTGGACCGGTGGGGCGCGCACCGGGAGGCGCTCGCCGAGGCCTGCGCCTCGATGGCCGACTACGCGCGGCGGCTGCGGCACGACCCGTTCGCCGCGTTCGACCCCGATCCGCTGATGCTGGCGCGCGAGGCCGCGATCGTGACGCCCGGTCAGGCCCGGAGCCGGCCCAACGAGCTGACCGGCGTCCGCTCGCTGGTCGAGCGCCTGCGGCCCGCGCTCGCCGCGCTCGCCGATCCGCGGGTCGGCGCCGCCGAGGAGGGGCGCGAGCGGGACCGGGCGCGCGAACTGCTCGCGGCCGCCGCCGAGATCCTGGACGCCGCCGCCCGGTCCATCCGCAGCGGCGAGGGTGCGCAGGTCCCCGAACGCACCTACCGCGCGCTCGCCCTGCCGCCCGACGGACCCGTCCTGCAGGGCCTGGCCCGGCACACCGCGCTACGCCTGATCGGCCTGCTGGCGGAGGTCACGGACGCGCTCGACTCCCCCGCCGACGACGACCAGCCGCGCTTCCTGCGCCGCCCCGGCGTCCGCGCGCTGCTGCCGCTGACGGTGGAGGCCGTGCGCCGTCACTGGACCCGGCGCTCGCCGGTCATGCGGCACGCGGTGCGCGTCGCGGTGGTGGTGACGCTGGCCGAGGCCATCGGCATGGCGCTGCCCTTCGGGCACGGCTACTGGGCGGCGATGACCGTCATGATGATCATGCGGCCGGAGTTCTCGCAGACCTACAGCCGCGGGGTGGCCCGGCTGGCCGGCACGGTCATCGGGGTGGGCCTCGCCTCCGGCGTGATGGTGCTGGCCAAACCCGCGCCGTGGGTCTGCGGCCTGCTGGCGGTGATCGCGGTCGGCTGCGCGTACCTGACCATGCGGGCCGGCTACATGGCGCTGAGCGCGCTGGTCTCCGTCTATGTCGTCTTCCTGCTCTCCATGGACGGCCTGGTCCTCCGCTACACCGCGGAGGAGCGCGTCGGCATGACCCTCCTCGGTGGTCTGCTCGCCTTCGCCGCGTACGCGGTCTGGCCGACCTGGCAGACGGTCCGCCTGCCGGACCGCCTCGCCGACTACATCGCCGCGGCGGGCGACTACTCCGCCGCCACGCTGGAGGCGTACGGCGAGCCGTCCGCGCAGACGCGCCGCGCGCTGCGCGAGGCCCTGCTCGACCACCGCGGCGCGAGGGCGGCGCTCGCCGCGACGGAGGCCTCCGCGGCGGCGGAACCGGTCCGGGACCGGGGCCTGCGCCCCTCCCAGCTGACCGACGCACGGGCGGCGATCTCCGCCGTGGGCCGGACCTCCATGCTGATCGAGGCCCATGTCCCCGCGGCGCAGGGCACTTGCCCCGGTGCGACGGCCTTCGCCTCCGTCGTCCGCGAGGAACTGTCCCGCGCGGCCCTCGCGGTCCGCGCGGGCGGCCCCGTCGACCTCGGCGGCGTGCAGGCCGCGTTCCTCGCGTGGTCGGACGCGGCGGACGGCACACCCCCGGAGATCATCTTCGACGCGTCGATCCTGACCGAGGCCGTCACCGGTCTCGGGGACGCCCTGCAGTAGCAGCGGCGCGGCATAAATAGAAACCTGGCCTTGCAATGTCGGACTTGGAATCCTAGTCTTCTATTCATGGACGCCCGTGATGCCCTGAACCAGTCCACCGCCACCGCGATCCGGGTGGCGGTGGGGATGATCAAGCGCCGCACCCGCGAGGTCGTGGACGGGCAGTTGACCACCCCCGAGTGGTCCACCCTCGCGCAGATCGCCCGCAGCGGTCCGTGCACCGTCGCCGGTCTCGCGCGTGAGCAGCAGATCACCCCGCAGGCGATGGGCTCCACCGTCGCGTCCTTGGAGAAGCACGGGCTCGTCACGCGGTCCGCCGACCCCGACGACCGGCGGCGGTCGCTGCTGACCGTCAGCGACACGGGCGCCGCCGCCCTCCGCTCCGGCCGGGACGCCCTGTCCGACCGCATGGCCGCCGCGCTCGGCGAGTCCTTCACCGACGCGGAGGTCGCCACGCTGGCCGCCGCGGCCCCCCTGCTGGAACGCCTGGCCCAGCACTTCTGACCCACTCGTACGCCCCAGCTCCCACGCCACGCGTGCGGAGGCGATGACGCACGCCCTCGCCCAGCCGCGCACACCGCTCCGAAGGAGCGCGCATGTCCGTGACCCAAACCCAATCCGCGATAGTGCCCGCTGCCGGGGGGCGCCCGTTCTCCTGGCGTTTCACCACCCCTCTGTTCGTCGGCTCGGCGCTCAACCCGATCAACAGCTCCCTCATCGCGACGGCGCTGCTGCCGATCGCTCACGGCCTGGGCATCCAGATCGGTCGGACCGCCGCCCTGGTGGCCGCCCTCTACCTGGCGAGCGCGACCGCCCAGCCCACGGCGGGCAAGGCCGCCGAGGTGTTCGGGCCCCGACGGGTCTTCATGTCCGGCATCGCGATGGTCGCCCTCGGGGCCGTCCTCGGCGGCCTCGCGCAGGGCCTGTCGATGCTGATCCTGAGCCGGGTCGTGATCGGGCTGGGCACCTCGTGCGCGTACCCGACGGCGATGCTGCTGATCCAGCGTCGGGCCCGGGACGCCGGCCTGACCAAGCCGCCGGGCGGCGTCCTCGGCGGACTCATGATCGCCGGCATCGCCACCGCCTCGCTCGGCCTCCCCCTGGGCGGCGTCCTGGTGAACGCCCTGACCTGGAGAGCCGTCTTCCTCGTCAACGTGCCGGTCGCCGTCATCGCCTTCGTCGCGGCGGTGGCCTGGATCGAACCCGACCCGAAGCGCGCCGAGCGGATGTCCGCGCGCGAGCTCGCGTCGAGGCTCGACCTGCCCGGCATCGTCGGGTTCGTCTCCGGCATGCTGACGCTGCTGGTCTTCCTGTTCGACCTGCCGACCGCGCGCTGGTGGGTCCTCGCCCTGTCCCTCGCGCTCTGGGCGCTGCTGGTGCTCTGGGAGCTGCGAGCCCGGACCCCCTTCCTCGACGTGCGACTCCTGGCCGCCAACAGCGGACTCGCCAACACCTACCTGCGTTTCGGGTTGACCCAGCTCTGCGTCTACGTCGTCCTGTACGGCATCACCCAGTGGATCGAGAGCGTCCGCGGGTTCAGCGAGTCCGCCGCCGGACTGCTGCTGCTGCCGATGACCCTGGTCTCCGGTCTGCTCATCGCGCCGCTCTCCCGGCGCGGACTCGTCCGGGGACCGGTCCTCGCCGCCGCGGCCACCTGCCTGCTCGGCTCGGTCGGCGTGCTGGCGCTCGGCTCCGGCAGCTCGATCGGGGTCGTGGTCGCGGTGACGCTCGTCTTCGGTCTCGCCATCGGCTTCTCGACGGCCGGCAACCAGATCGCGCTCACCGAACACGCACCGGCGGACCAGTTGGGCACCGCGTCAGGACTGCTGCGCACCTTCGGGTACGTCGGCTCCATCGGCGCCAGCGCCGTCACCGGCCTGGTCTTCCACCACAACGTCACCGACCAGGGCGTGCACCGGATCGGCTGGATCATGACGGCCGTCAGCCTCGCCCTGGTGGCGCTCACTCTCGCCGACCGCACCCTGCGACCGGCCCGGCACCACTGAACCGAGAAGGAGATCACCCATGCCCATCACCACGATCGACCCCACCACGGCCCTCGTCGTCGTCGACCTCCAGGGCGCCGCTCCGCACATGCCGACGGTCCACCCGTTCGACCAGGTCCTCGCGAACGCGGTCGAACTGACCGACGCGTTTCGGGCCAAGAAGCTGCCCGTCGTCCTCGTCAACGTCGCGGGCGGCGCCCCGGGCCGCACCGAGCAGGGTTTCGCCGCCTCTGCGGCGGCTCTCCCCGACGGCTGGACGGACCTGCTCCCCGAGCTGGGGGCGCAGCCCGGCGACAAGACCGTCACCAAGTACACCTGGGGCGCGTTCCACCGCACCGATCTGGCGGAGCACCTCCGCGGCCTCGGCGTCACCCAGGTCGTCGTCTGCGGCATCGCCACCGCGATCGGCGTCGAGTCCACCGCCCGCCAGGCCCACGAGCACGGCTTCCACGTGACGCTGCCGCTCGACGCCATGACCGACCTCGACGCGGCGGCGCACGAGAACTCGGCCACCCGCATCTTCCCCCGCCTCGGCGAGACCGGCACCACCTCGGAGGTTCTGGCTCTGATCGGCGCATAGTCGCACTGCCCCTCGGGCGTGCACCTACCCGCCGAGTTTCGCGAACAGCGGGGTCGATTCCGGCAGGACGCCGTTCACCGGCGTGCAGCGGCGGACGACCCGGTCCGCGGCGGCCGGGAGGAACGGGCTGAGTTCCTCCCCCAGCGCGCGGCAGGCCGCGACCAGCGCGGCCAGTGCCGCGTCCAGCGCCGCGGAACGCGCGCCACCGCGCTCGGACTTGGCGAGTTCCCACGGACGCGTCCGGTCGATGCAGCGGTTGGCCTCCTCGACCAGGGTCCACACCGCTGCTGCCGCCGCACGGTAGTCGAACGCGTCCAGGGCCGCGTCGACCCGGCCGGAGGCCCGCGCGCAGACCGCCCGGAGTTCCGCGGTCGCCGTGGTCTCCACCGTGGGCTGCGGGACGACGCCGTCCCGGTAGCGGTGGACCATGGTGACCACCCGGTGCACGAGGTTGCCGAAGCCGTCGGCCAGGTCCGCGTCCGCGCGGGCGACGAGGCGTTCCTCGGTGAAGTCCGCGTCCCCGACACGCGGGACCTCGCGCAGCAGCCACCAGCGCACGGCGTCGGTGCCGTAGCGGGCGACCAGCGCCGCCGGGTCGACGACGTCGCCGGACGACTTGCTGATCTTGCGTCCGGAGACCGTCAGGTAGTCGTGCACGAGGACCCGCGTCGGCAGCGGCAGCCCCGCCGACAGCAGCATCGCCGGCCAGTAGACGGCGTGGAACCGCAGCACGCCCTTGCCGACCAGGTGCACGCGCTCGCCGTCCCCGGCCCACCAGCGCGCGAAGTCCTCCGTCGGCGCGTCGTCGCCGAGGCCGAGGCTGGTCACGTAGTTGCCGAGCGCGTCCCACCACACGTAGACGACCTGGTCCTCGTCGCCCGGCACGGGGATGCCCCAGCCGCGCGCCCGGGCGCGGCTGCGGGAGACGGAGAAGTCGCGCAGGCCGGAGTCGATCAGCGCCAGCACCTCGTTGCGGCGTGAGACGGGTTCGATCCGCAGTTCGCCGCTGGTGACGAGCTCACGCAACCGGTCCTGGTACCGGGAGAGGCGGAAGAACCAGTTCTCCTCGCTGACGGTCTGCGGCTCGGTGCCGTGGTCCGGACAGCGGCCGTCGACGAGCTCGGCCTCACCGTAGAAGGCCTCGCAGCCCACGCAGTACAGGCCGGTGTAGGCCTTGCGGTAGAAGTCGCCGGCCTCGGCGCAGCGCTGCCAGAGCTGGGCGACGCCCTCGCGGTGGCGCGGGTCGCGGCTGGTGCGGATGAAGTCGTCGAAGGAGAGCGCGAGCGGCGTCGCGAGTGCGGCGAAGGCGGCGGCATTGCGGTCGACGAGGTCCTGCACGGCGACGCCCTCGGCCTCCGCCGCGAGCACGTTCTTGAGGGAGTTCTCGTCGGTGCCGCTGAGGAAGCGCACCGCGCCGCCGCGGGCTCGGCGGTGGCGGGCGAGGACGTCCGCCTGGACCAGTTCCAGGGCGAAGCCGAGGTGGGGGCGGGCGTTGACGTAGGGGATGGTGGTGGTGACGTAGTAGCTCATCGGGCTGCTTCTCCTGCGCCGGGCGGGAGGGGCCTCATGCCGACATGCGAAAGGCCCCTGGGTCGGGGCCTTGGTCACACACACGCGCGCGTGCGTCGCTCAGCAGCCCCGGGAGGGGCGCATCATTCGACGGGACGGCGCGTAGATCATGAACGCAGGCTAGCAGAGCCCGCTGCGCGCGGGCCCTGCCTTTTCTGCCGTTCCGCCGTGTGGGCTACAGGTGGCCGCGGATGAAGGCGCCGACCTCGGCGGCCCAGTGGGCGTACTCGCCGCGCATCGCGGCGTCGCCACCGCAGAGCTTGGCGACCTGCGGGTCGGTCATCCGGTCGGCGTCGTCGGCGGCCAGCATCTCCGACAGACGCCGCATGGTCTCGGCGAGTCGTTCGGCGTCGTGGTGGCTCAGCATGACCAGCCGCTCGGTGCGGCCGATGGTGGTGGAACCGGGCATGGATGCCTCCCGGGGTGGCTGCGAGGTGCCTCGGATCGTTCCCCCACCACGGTAGATCCGCTCGGTAGGGTGTGCACGCCGCGACGGAGCGGCACCGACGGGAGGGGCGGTATGGGCGCGGTCACGCTCTTCGCGATGGGCGGCACGATCTCCATGTCCGGTCTCGACCGACTGGACGGAGCGGCGCTGACGGCGGCCGTCCCGGGGCTGGAGACCCTTTCGGCGCCGCTGGAGATACGGGACCTGGAGCCGATCGGCAGCGGGAGCCTCACCTTCGAACGCGTGCTGTCGGTCGCCGCG
This sequence comes from Streptacidiphilus jiangxiensis, assembly GCF_900109465.1. Classification (GTDB taxonomy): domain Bacteria; phylum Actinomycetota; class Actinomycetes; order Streptomycetales; family Streptomycetaceae; genus Streptacidiphilus; species Streptacidiphilus jiangxiensis. Next base: position 100,878 of record NZ_FOAZ01000015.1, on the reverse strand, counting down.
GACGCGGCCGAGGCCGTAAGGGCGGGCGCACCGGGCGTCGTGATCACGCAGGGGACGGACACTCTTGAGGAGACGGCCTACCTGCTGGACCTGGTCTGGGCCGAGGACGCCCCGCTGGTGGTGACGGGCGCGATGCGCAACCCGACGCTGGCCGGCCACGACGGTCCGGCCAACCTGCTGGCGGCGGCGCGGGTCGCCGAGTCGCCCGCGGCGCGCGGGCTGGGCGTGCTGGTGGCGTTCAGCGACGAGATCCACGCCGCGCGCTTCGTCCGCAAGACGCACAGCACCTCGACGGCGACGTTCGCCTCCCCCGACGCGGGCCCGATCGGGCACCTCGTCGAGGGCCGGGTGCGGCTGCTGACCGTTCCGCCGCGCCAGCCGCCGCTGCCCCCGCCGACGGCATCGGCGCGGGTCGCCCTCTATACCGTCACCCTCGACGACGACCCGGCGACGCTGGCCGCGCTCGCCGCGGGGCAGGACGGACTGGTGGTCGCCGGGTTCGGTGTCGGGCACGTCCCCGCCGTGCTGGTGGAGACGCTGGGTGAGCTGGCGGCGCGGATGCCGGTCGTGCTGACCTCCTGCACCGGCGCGGGATCGGTACTGCGCGGCACCTACCACGCGCCGGGCTCGGAGATCGAGTTGCTGGGCCGGGGCCTGATCGACGGCGGGTTCGTCCACCCCTACAAGGCCCGGGTCCTGCTCAAGGTGCTGCTCGGCAACGCCGCGACCCGCGAGCAGGTCGCGGCGGCCTTCGAGCTCCGCTGAGCGGACGTCAGGCGACGTCGATGTAGCTCATCATCCCGTTGTCCTCGTGGGCCGCGATGTGGCAGTGGAACATGTAGCGACCGGTGAAGTCCTCGAACGCGATCCGGATGACCACCACGCCGGGCTTGCCGTTCTGCTCGTACGGCACCGGGATGATGTCCTGCCGGTTGGTGTAGGGCTGCGGCACCCCGTTGATCGACATCACCTGGAAGTCCGAGGTGTGCAGGTGGAAGGGGTGGATCTCACCGGAGGTGTTGTAGATGGTCCACTCCTCGACCGTGCCGAGCCGGGCCGGCGTGGCGAAGACGGAGCCGTTGCCCATCATGAACTGCTGCCCGTTCATGTAGAAGCTGTTGCCGTCGGCGCTCTCCGACAGGACCAGCTTGCGGTGCTGCGCGATCTTCGCGTGCGCCAGGTCGGGCTGGGCGGTCGGGATGCGGCCGCTGACGCCGGGCAGCCGCGTGGTGCCGGCGCCGTGCACGTCGAGGCGGAGCAGCCGGGTGTCCGGGTAGTTGTCACCCTGCGGGCCGTTGGAGTAGGCCAGTGTGCGCAGCCACGTCGCGCCGGCGTGGGCGCCGGCGGTGACCAGCACGTCGAAGCGCTTGCCGGGCGGCAGCAGCAGGTCCGACTCGGTGCGGACCTTCGCGACGGGGGTGCCGTCCTCGCCGATCACGGTGAAGCGGTAACCGTCGAGGTGGAGGCGGTAGAAGATGTCCGCGCCGGTGTTGGCCAGCCGCCACAGCTGGGTCTCGCCGGGACGCATCGAGAGCACCGGGCGCAGCTGGCCGTTGACCAGGCGGACGGTCGGGGCACCGGAGTTGATCGAGGTGGTGGCGGTGTTCTGCACCAGCGCGCCGCCGGCGTCGATCTGCGCGTCCTTGAACACCAGCGTGTGCGTGGTGATGTGACGCAGCTTCGGCGGCAGCAGGGTGCGGTCGTCGCCGACGATGAGGGCGCCGGACAGGCCCGCGGAGATCTGGTTCTCCACGTCCCCGGGCATGAACGGCATGGGCTTGGCGACCGAGGGCGACGAACCGGGCGCCATGGCGGGCATGTCGCCCATCGAGTCGTCGACCATCTGGCCGGGCTTCGGGCAGGTCGTGCCCATCGCGTGGCTGTGGTACCAGAAGGTGCCCTGCGGGTGGTTCTTCGGGATCGCCAGCTCGTAGGTCAGCGACCTGCCCGGGGCCACGCACAGGAACGGGTCGTCGGAGACGCCGGTGGGCGACACGTGCAGACCGTGGAAGTGCAGGTTGGTGGCCACCTTGAGGTGGTTGACCAGCCGGATCGACACCGAGGAGCCGGGGGCGACGCGGATGGTCGGGGCCACGAAGGAGCCGTTGTAGGACTCGCCCCGGACGCTGCGGCCGGAGAGGTCGAAGCGGGTGCGGTGCGCGTCGAGCGTGATGGTGATCCGCTGGGTCGCCGAGGTGTCGGCGTCCACCGGGTCGTGGAAGGGACGGCCGGCGACCATGCCCTTCTCCTGCTGCGCCGTGGTCGGCGGCTTCGGCGTGGACGAGGCCAGCGCCTGCCCCCCGAACACCGCACCGGTCAGGACCGCGGCGGCGGTCAGCGCCTGGACGAGGCGTCTCGGCTGTCGTATTCGTCGCATCGCGGGCACGGCGGTGCCCGTGGACTCACTGCCCATCATGTCCCCCCAAGGACTGGAATCCGGGCAGGGCTGATGAGCCCCCCGGCTCAGAAGAATTTCAGAGAAAGCATGACAACAGTTGGCTGCACAGACAAGACTCAGCTGGCTCCTGAACACTCCCCGGGCGTTGACAGCGAGCCGTCATGGTCTTCGTTGCGGCGTCAACGCGTGTCCGGTTCAGGCGGATCCGCCGCCACCAGCCCCTCCGCAACCGGTTCTCCGCCTTCTAGGCTGGCCGACGTGGCAGACCTGACCTCCTCCCCCGGCCGACTCCTCGCGACCTGGAACACCGCGCTGGCCCGGTACCGGGGTCTCGTCGGTCTGCTGCTGACCCAGGCGCTCTCCCTCACCGGCACCCGCGTCTCGGCGGTGGCACTGCCGTGGCTGGTGCTGACGTCCACCGGCAGCACCGCGCTGACGGGCCTCACCGCCTTCTGCGAACTCGGCCCCTACGTGCTGGCCAAAGCGGCGGCCGGGCCCTTCATCGACCGCATCGGTCCGCGCCGGATCAGCCTGCTCGGTGACCTGGTCAGCGCGGCGGCGGTGCTGGCGGTACCGATCGCGCACGCGGCCGGCGCCCTGCCGATCTGGCTGCTGCTGACACTCGTCGCGATCACCGGCTCGGTACGTGGCCCGGGCGACGCGGCCAAGGTCGCGATGACCCCCGACGCGGCGGACGACGCGCGGGTGCCACTGGAGCGGGTCACCGGCCTGTCCGGCGCGGCCGAGCGGCTCGCCATCACCGCCGGGCCCGCGCTGGGCGCGGCGGCGGTCGCCGCGTTCGGCCCGGCGACGGCCCTGGTCTTCAACGCCGCCACCTTCCTGCTCAGCGCCGCCGCCACGGCCGCGGCCGCGCCACGCCGCCGCGAACAGCCCGCGACGCCGCTCGCGGACGAGGACGCGGGCTACTGGAAGCGGCTCGGCCAGGGCTTCACCTTCCTGCGCACCGATCCGCTGCTGGCCACGGCCGTGGGCCTGACGGTGGTCACCAACTTCCTCGACGCCGCCTGGTCGGCGGTGCTCGTCCCGGTCTGGGTCCATCAGCACCAGCTCGGCGTCGGCGCGGTCGGCGCGATCTTCTCCGTCATGAGCGCGGCGTCGGCGGCGGCCGGCCTGTGCGCGGCCTGGCTCGGGGAGCGGCTGCCGCGCCGGGTCACCTTCCTGGCCGGCTTCGTCGTCGCGGGCGCCCCACGCTTCCTGATCCTCGCCCTGGGCGCCCCGCTGGCCGCGGTGCTGACGGTCAGCGCTGTCTCCGGCTTCGCCGCGGGCTTCCTCAACCCGATCCTGGCCGCCGCCGTCTACGAGCGCATCCCCCGGGACCTGGTGGGCCGGGTCATCTCCGTGGCCGACGCGGTCTCCTGGGCCGCCGTCCCGCTCGGCGGGCTGCTCGCCGGCGCGGCGCTCGGCTCCGTCGCGCTCGCCCCGGTGGCCGCGGTCGCCGGACTGGCCTACTGCGCCGTCACCACCCTCACGGGCCTGCGCCCGCAGTGGCGCGAACTCGACGCCACCCCCCAGCCCGGCCTGCGCCCGGTGCCGGCCGGCACCGGGTGACGTGCCCGCCGGGTCAGGTGCGGACGGCGGCGTCGACCTGGGCCTTGACGGTGCCGGTGAGGGAGCGGTGGCTGGTGGCCGTCGCGGTGCCGGTGCCCCCGGCCCGGACGTTCTCGACGGTGACGACGTCGACGTCCAGGATGTTGCCGCTGCTGTCCCGGAAGGAGACGGTGACCAGGAAACTCGCCTGCGAGCCTGAGGAGTTGGTGACCTTGACGGTCGAGCTGACCTTGCCGCCGGAGGCGGCCGCGGGCTCGCTGACGGTCACGTCCTTCTTGACGTCCAGCCCGGCCGCCGCGGAGGCCAGGGCGGAGGAGACGGCCGCGCTCGCCGAGGCCAGCGCGCTCTGACCGGCGGACTGCGCCGCCGAGACCGCGGCGGAGGCGGCGGCGGACGCGGCCGAGGCGGCGGCGCTGCCCGCGGGGGAACTACTGCTGCAGGCGCTCGCCGAGGCCAGGGCCGTGACGGCGAGGACCAGGGCCGCTGTCGTCCGCTTCGCATCCATGGGAGAACCTCCTCGCTCCTCACCGCAACGCTAACCGCCGTCGGCGGCCCCGGCCGCCCGAGCGCGGCCGGCAGGGGGAAGGCGAGAGCGGCGGCCCCGCGCTCCGCAGTGCGCAGGGGCCGCCGCTCGTCCCGAGGGCCTGTCCGGCGTTACCGGATCGGCAGGCCGGAGAGGGTGCGGGCGATGACCAGGCGCTGGATCTCGCTGGTGCCCTCGAAGATGGTGTAGATCGCGGCGTCGCGGTGCATCCGCTCGACCGGGTACTCGCGGGTGAAGCCGTTGCCGCCGAAGATCTGGATGGCCTGGCCGGTCACCCACTTGGCGGTCTCACCGGCGTAGAGCTTGGACATCGAACCTTCGGCGGCCTCGAACGGCTGGCCGGTCGCGGCCATCCAGGAGGCGCGCCAGACCAGCATGCGGGCGGCGTCGATGCGGGTGCGCATGTCCGCGATGGTGAAGGCGATGCCCTGGTTGTCGATGATCGGGCGGCCGAACTGCTCGCGGGTCTTGGCGTACTGCAGCGACTCCTCGTACGCGGCCCGGGCCAGGCCGACCGCCTGGGCGCCGACGGCCGGACGGGAGGCCTCGAAGGTGGCCATCGCGGCGTTCTTGACCTGCTCGACCCGCTCGCCGCGGGCGACGGCGGCGGCCCGCTCGCGGGCCTTGGCCAGGCGCTCGTCGAGCTTGTCCTTGCCGCCGAGCAGGCAGTCGTTCGGCACGCGCACGTTGTCGAGGACGACCTCGGCGGTGTGCGAGGCGCGGATGCCGTGCTTCTTGAACTTCTGGCCCTGGCTCAGACCCGGCGTGTTCGGCGGGATGATGAAGGAGGCCTGGCCGCGCGCGCCCAGCGCCGGGTCGACGGTGGCGACGACGACGTGGACGTGGGCGATGCCGCCGTTGGTGGCCCAGGTCTTGGTGCCGTTGATGACCCACTCGTTCGTCGCCTCGTCGTAGACGGCGCGGGTGCGCATCGCGGCGACGTCGGAGCCGGCGTCCGGCTCGGAGGAGCAGAAGGCGGCGAGCTTCGGGTCCTCCGGGGTGCCGAACATCTCCGGCGCCCAGGTGCCGACCTGCTCCGGCGTGCCGTTGGTGACCACGCCCGCCGCGGCGAGCGCACTGCCGACGATCGCGAGGGCGATTCCGGCGTCACCCCAGAACAGCTCCTCCATGGCGATCGGGATGCCGAGACCGGTGGGGTCGAACTGCTGCTGGGCGAAGAAGTCCAGCGAGTAGATGCCGACCTTGGCCGCCTCCTGGATGATCGGCCACGGGGTCTCCTCGCGCTCGTCCCACTCGGCGGCGGCCGGGCGGATCACGTCACGCGCGAAGCCGTGCAGCCAGTCGCGGACCGCGATCTGGTCGTCGTTGAGAGCGAGGTTGAAGCCGGTCATAGGTGTGTCTCCCCGGGCGCGACGCGCTGGCTGGATTGTGGACCGCGAGGTGTTACCGTCGGTAACGTGACCACAGTTTGTTACTAGGCAGTAAGGATGTCAAGGCATGTCGAGCCCCGACCGCGCCGACCGCGCCGACCGGCGCGAGGAGCTGCTGGACGCCGCGGACCGAGTGATCCGGCGGGAGGGTCCGCGCGCGAGCATGAACGCCATCGCGGCGGAGGCGGGCATCACCAAGCCGATCCTCTACCGGCACTTCGGGGACAAGAACGGCCTCTACCGCGCGCTGGCCGAGCGCCACAGCTCGACGCTGCTGACCCGGATCCACGAGGCCCTGGAGGCCCCGTTGGGCCGGCGCGAGCTGGTGGAGAACGTCATCGACACCTACCTCGCCTCGATCGAGTCCGCCCCCCAGGTCTACCGCTTCCTCGCCCACCCCGACCCGGCCTCGGAGGGCCTCTCCCCCGCCGGCCCGCTGGCCCCGACGCTTCAGGCGATCGCCACCGAGCTGAGCGCGGCGATCGCCGGGCAGATCGACCTCGGCCCCGACCGCGCGCTCCTCGCGGAGGCGTGGGGCCAGGCGATCACCGGCATGGTCCTGGCCGGTGGCGACTGGTGGCTGGAGCAGCGCGACTACCCCCGCGAACGCATGGTGCAGACCCTCGCCGACCTCCTCTGGGGCCGCCTCGCCGCCGCCGCGGACAACCCGGCCGCGACCAACAACCACAACGGCACTCACGCAACGGACGGCTGAGGTGCGCTGCGATGTGTGCGGGCACGAGATGTCCCTGTGGCCGACGGACGAGGAGCTCGATTCCGTTCCTTTGATGGACACCTGGACGTGCCTTTGGTGCCACGCCGACACTTTCCGCCACGTCGAATCCGGCAAAATCGAGCGGGTGCCCTATTGGCCTCTCGATTCACGATGGGAACGGGCGGTCTTCCCGCACTTCGACTCGGCGGGAATCCATGCGCGGGCTTTTGCCACCACAACCCTGTGTGGAATCGAAGCGGCGGACATGCTGAGTGATGACTCCATCATGTGGAATCCCGACGAGTCCGCTTCATGCCAGGCATGCAAAGAGATGGCTGAGCTCGTCGATTCCCGGTGGCCGCGGAACCTCCGCGGCCTCGAGGACCGCGGCTGACTACCGCGGCAGCCTCATGGCGACCGTGCTGTGGGCGTGCGTGAAACCTGTGCGTTCGTAGAGGGCGCGGGCCGGGTTGCCCTCCGTCACGGTGAGCACCAGGGACGGGGCGCCCTCCTTCGCGGTCAGGGCCAGCGCCCGGCGGAGCAACGTGCCGCCCACCCCCGGAGGGGCGTGCTCGGGGTCGCGGAAGAGGTCGACGACGGCAGGCCCGGTCAGGGCGAGGTCGGCGACGGAGTGGCCGGCGCGTGGGAGGACCGAGGCGGAGAGGGAGGAGTCGCCGTTCTCCTGGCCGATCATGATCGCGGCCACCGGGCGGCGCCCGACCAGGGCGACCGCGCTGCCGGGCAGCAGGCCGCCGAACAGCTCACCGCCGGCCAGCTGCGCGACCCGGTCGAAGTCCCCGGCGGGGTGGTCGGGGTGACTGCGGGGATACGCACGGCGGTGGACGCGGTGCAGGCGCCGGGGGCTGACCTCCTCCGGCGGGGCCAGCGTCAGCTCCGGCGGGAGGGCCGGCTCCGCCCACGCGGGGTCGGGGGCGTGGAGCGCGAAGTCCCAGACGTAATGGTGCGCATACCGGCCCCGGCTCAGCGAGGCGTCCAGCAGCAGCCGGGCGAAGGCGTCCTGCGGGCCGGTGACCCGCAGCTCCGCCATCCAGCCGGGCAGGCGCCGCAGCACCGCGCCCGCCGCCCGCGCGGGGTCCACCCCGGCCACCGGGCGCAGGTCCGCCGCCCACCAGAAGTCGTGGCCGCCCAGCACTCCGCGGACCTGGACGAAGTCGGCGACCGGCGCGCCGTCGTCGTCGACGACCGACCAGCGTTCGGGGGAGGCGTACCACTCGTCCGTCACGCGTCGTGCCTACCCTCGACGGCCGGGACGTACCACTCGGCGCGCCGCATCGCGCGCCGTGCGCGGGCGCGGCGCCAGCCGCCGAGCTCGTCGAGGAAGACGCCGCCGTCCAGGTGCGCGGTCTCGTGCAGCAGGCAGCGGGCGAAGAAGCCGGTGCCCTCGATCTCGATCGCGGCGCCGGTCAGGTCCTGGCCGCGGACCACGGCACGGTCGGGGCGGGGCGTCTGCGCGCGCAGGCCGGGCAGCGAAAGGCAGCCCTCCTCACCTGCGACGACGACGCCGTCCGCCTCGACCAGGACGGGGTTGACGACGTGCCCCAGATGGCGCTCGTCCTCGTCGTCGGGGCAGTCGTAGACGAAGACCCGCAGGCCGACCCCGATCTGATTCGCCGCCAGCCCCACCCCGTCCTCGGCGTACATGGTCGCGAACATGTCCTCCACCAGTCGGGCCAGCTCCGCGTCGAACGACTCGACCGTCGCGCAGGGGGTGCGCAGCACCGACGAGGCCCAGGGGGTGACGGGGTGCACGACGCCGGCGCTGCCGGGGATACGGGAGAGCATGGGAGGACTCTATGGCTCCGGAACGACCTCGGAACGCGCCCCCGGGTCCGGGTCGCTCCGTGGACGCCATCGACGCCCGAACCGATCGTGCCGGTAGGCTACGGGCAGCCGGGGGCACACCTGTCCCGCAGGCCGGTCCCGCAGGAGGAAAGCAACCGATGTCAGCGCATCCCGATTCGGCCGCGCCCTCGGGCTCGCTGAACGCCCGTGCCAAGCTCGCCGTGACCGCAGGCAAGGCCGCGGCCGCCGTGTCGCGCGCCGCGGGACGCGGCAGCGGATCGGTGATCGGTGGACGCGTTGCGCTCAAGCTCGATCCGGACCTGCTGCGCCAGGTCTCCGCGGGCCTGGACGTCGTGCTGGTCTCCGCGACCAACGGCAAGACCACGACCACGCGCCTGATCGCCGAGGCCCTGAAGGCTGCCGGTCCGGTCGTGTCGAACGCGCTGGGCGCCAACATGCCGGCCGGCATCACCTCGGCGCTGGCCGACAGCGGCGAGGCGCGCTTCGGCGTGATCGAGGTCGACGAGAAGTACCTGAACATGGTCGCCCGGGACACCAACCCGAAGGCGATCGCGCTGCTCAACCTCTCCCGCGACCAGCTGGATCGTTCCTCCGAGACGCGCATGCTCGCGGAGAAGTGGCGCGAGGGCCTGGCCGGCACCGAGGCCGTGGTCATCGCCAACGCCGACGACCCGCTGGTCACCTGGGCGGCCTCCTCCTGCAAGAAGGTCATCTGGGTCGCGGCCGGCCAGGCCTACAAGGAGGACGCCTGGTCCTGCCCGAGCTGCGGCGGCGTCATGCAGCGCCCGGACGAGGAGTGGTTCTGCCCCTCCTGCGGCTTCCGCCGCCCCCAGCCGCACTGGGCGCTCCAGGGCGAGTTCGTGGTGGACCCGCAGGGCCAGCCGTGGCCGATCCGGCTGCAGCTGCCGGGCCGGGCCAACCTGTCCAACGCGACCAGCACCGCCGCCGTGGTCTCGGTCTTCGGGGTGCACCCGCAGATCGCGCTGCAGCGGATGGAGTCGGTGCAGGCCGTCGCCGGCCGCTACGAGTCGGTGCTGGTGAACGGCCGTGAGGTGCGGCTGCTGCTGGCGAAGAACCCGGCCGGCTGGCTGGAGACGTTCAGCCTGATCGACCCGGCGCCCGCGCCGGTGGTCCTCTCCGTCAACGCGCTCTCCGCCGACGGCACCGACACCTCCTGGCTGTGGGACGTCGACTACGAGCGGCTGGTCGGCCACCCGGTCTTCGTGATGGGCCAGCGCAAGCTGGACCTCGCGGTGCGGCTGGAGGTCGCGGGCGTGCAGTTCCAGGTGATCGACTCGATCCAGCAGGCCGTGGCGATGGCGCCGCAGGGCCGGATCGAGGCCATCGCCAACTACACCGCCTTCCAGCAGCTGCGTCGCGACGTCGCGACGCCGAACTGACGCCGCCCGGGACACCAAGGGACTAGGAAGAGGACTCCCCGCCATGACTGACAGTGCCCTGCGGCTCGTCTGGATCTACCCCGACCTGCTGTCCACCTACGGTGACCGCGGCAACGTGCTCGTCGTCGAGCGCCGCGCCAAGCAGCGCGGCCTCCAGGTGGAGCGCATCGACGTGCGTTCCGACCAGGCCGTGCCGACCAGCGGTGACATCTACCTGATCGGCGGCGGCGAGGACCGTCCGCAGCGGCTCGCCGGAGAGCGGCTGCGGCAGGACCCGGGCCTGGGCCGGGCCGTGGAGAACGGCGCGATCGTGTTCGCGGTCTGCGCCGGCTACCAGATCCTCGGTCACGAGTTCATCGACGACCGCGGCGAGCGCACGGCCGGTCTCGGCCTGCTCGACGTCTGGTCGACCCGCGGCGAGGGCAAGCGCAACGTCGGCGACATCGTCGCCGAGCCGGACCCGCGCCTGGGCGTCCCGACGCTGACGGGCTTCGAGAACCACCAGGGCATCACCCACCTGGGTCAGGGCGTCTCGCCGCTCGCGCAGGTCTCCGTCGGCGGCGGCAACGGCACCGGCGACGGCACCGAGGGCGCCTGGCGCGACACCGTCTTCGGCACCTACCTGCACGGCCCGATCATGGCGCGCAACCCGCTCGTCGCGGACCTGCTGATCAAGCTGGCCCTCGACGTCAGCGCGCTGCCCCCGGCGGACAACACCTGGTACGACGCCCTGCGCGCGGAGCGCATCGCGGCGGCCCAGGCGACCGCCTGACCGCAGCGCCCCCGGAGCGGCAGCGCGGCCGCACCCACCACAGACCTGGAGCACCGGCCCACCCAGCCGGGGCTCTAGCACACACCCTCACACTCCCCCGCAGGGCGCCGACGGCGCCGCCCTGGCGACCGGGCCGGCCTGACCGGAAGCCGACGCTCGGTATCATCGCGATAGGGTTGTTTTGTCCGATTTCCGGTCACCGCGCTCTGCTCGGGAGTAGTTGAACGATGCGTATTGGTGTGCTGACCAGTGGTGGGGACTGCCCCGGTCTGAACGCCGTGATCCGATCCGTGGTCCATCGCGGTGTGGTGGACCACGGCGACGAGATCATCGGCTTCGTGGACGGCTGGCGCGGTCTGCTCGAAGAGGACTACCGCGAGCTGACGCTGGACTCCGTCTCCGGCATTCTCGCGCAGGGCGGCACGATCCTGGGCTCGACCCGGGTGCAGCCGAGCAAGCTGCGCGAGGGCGTGCCCGCGGCGAAGGCCATGTGCGAGCGCCTCGGCCTCGACGGCATCATCCCGATCGGCGGCGAGGGCACCCTCAAGGCCGCCCGGATGCTGTCCGACGCGGGCCTGCCGATCGTGGGCGTGCCCAAGACCATCGACAACGACATCGCCTGCACGGATGTCACCTTCGGCTTCGACACCGCCGTCTCGGTGGCGACCGAGGCCCTGGACCGCCTGAAGACCACGGCCGAGTCGCACCAGCGCGTCATGGTCGTCGAGCTGATGGGCCGCCACACGGGCTGGATCGCGTTGAACGCGGGCATGGCCGCCGGCGCCCACGCGATCGTCGTCCCGGAGCGCCCGTTCGACATCGACAAGCTGACCGCCGTCGTCGGCGAGCGCTTCCAGCGTGGCAAGAAGTTCGCCATCGTGGTCGTCGCCGAGGGCGCGAAGCCCGAGCCCGGCACCATGGAGTGGGAGCAGGGCAGCATCGACATCTACGGCCACGAGCGCTTCGCGGGCGTGGCCACCCGCCTCTCCGGCGAGCTGGAGCGGCGCCTGGGCAAGGAGGCCCGCCCGGTCATCCTCGGCCACGTCCAGCGTGGCGGCACCCCGACGGCGTACGACCGCATCCTCGCCACCCGCTTCGGCTGGCACGCGGTGGAGGCCGTCCACAAGGGCGCCTTCGGCCACCTGACGGCGCTGCAGGGCACCAACATCAACCTGGTTCCGCTGGCCGACGCGGTCGCCGACCTGAAGACCGTCCCCGCGGAGCGCTACGCCGAGGCCGAGACCGTCATCTGAGGACGCACTCGGCGGGCGTTGTGCGAAATGTCCGCTTAGCGTGGCCTCATGGAGATCCTCGCGTACGGCGTCCAGGCCGACGAGAAGCCGTTGCTGGAGGCCGCCTGCGCCGGCCGTCACGAGGTGCGGTGTCTGGAGGTGTTCCTCAACTCCGACACCGCACCGCTGGCCGCCGAGCACGAGGTGATCAGCACCAGCGTCAACGCCGAGCTCGACGCGACGACCCTGCGCACCCTCGCCAAGGGCGGCACGCGGATGATCGCGCAGCGCTCGACCGGCTTCAACAACATCGACCTGGACGTCGCGGCGGAGCTCGGCCTCACCATCAGCCGGGTCTCCTACTACTCCCCCTACTCGGTCGCCGAGTTCGCCTGGACGCTGGCGCTGTCGGTCAACCGCCGGATCATCCGCGCGGCCAACCGCACCCGCGAGTTCGACTTCCGCCTGGACGGCCTGATGGGCGCGGACGTCCACGGCACGACCGTCGGCGTGGTCGGCACCGGCAAGATCGGCGAGTGCTTCGCACGGATCGCGCACGGCTTCGGCACGCGCCTGCTCGGCTGGGACGTCGCGGAGAACGCGTACTGCCGCGACAAGCTCGGCATGGAGTACACCTCGCTGGAACGGCTGCTGGCCGAGTCCGACCTGATCTCCCTGCACGTCCCGCTGCTGCCGGACACCCATCACCTGATCGACGAGTCCGCGCTCGCCCGGATGAAGCACGACGCGATCCTGATCAACAGCAGCAGGGGCGGACTGGTGGACACGCACGCCCTCGTCGAAACCCTCCGCGCCGGGCGACTGCGCGGCGTCGGGCTGGACGTGTACGAGGAGGAGACCGGCCTGTTCTTCTTCGACCGCTCGCTGGAGGGCGTGGCGGACGACACACTCGCCCGGTTGATGACGTTCCCCCAGGTGCTGGTGACCTCGCACCAGGCCTACTTCACCGCCACGGCGGTGGGCCAGATCATCGAGACGACGGTCGACAACGTCGACGACTACGTGGCGGGTCGTAGGACGGAGAACACTCTCGTCCCACGCTAGGTCGCACTTTGCCAGGGGCGCGAGGAACTGCGCGAGCAACCACCGGCGTGCGGATGGCCCTGCGCGTTGAGGACCATCTGCTCATCAGTGGTTGCTCGCGCAGTTCCTCGCGCCCCTGAGGTACCCGGTGACTGAGGACAATCCGGGCAGTTCTACTCTGGTGCGGTAGCTGTACGCACCGCCACGCAGGAAGCAGGAACCGCCATGGGCGACATGCCGGGGATGGGCCACGAGCTCGCGCCCTTCACCTTCGGCCGGGCTCTCGCGTTCCACCCCTCCGTCGACTGGGCGTTCCTCGCACTCGCGACGCTGCTGCTGGTCGGCTACGTCGGCGGCTGCGTCCGGCTGTGGCGCCGTGGCGACAAGTGGCCCGTCGGGCGGCTGATCGCCTGGGTGCTGGGCCTGGCCACGATGGTGATGGTCACCTGCACGGGGCTGGCCCAGTACGGGATGGTGCTGCTCAGCGCGCACATGATGCAGCACATGATCCTGTCCATGCTGACGCCGATCCTGCTGCTGCTCGGCGCGCCGATCACGCTCTCGCTGCGCGCCCTGCGTCCGGCCGGGAAGGGCAAGCGGGGGCCGCGCGAGCTGCTGGTCGCCCTGCTGCACTCGCGCTACGTCAAGGTGATCTCGCACCCGGCGTTCACCATCCCGCTCTTCATCGCCAGCCTCTACGGGCTCTACTTCACGCCGCTGTTCGACTTCCTGATGAAGTCGCAGTGGGGCCACTTCGCGATGATGGTGCACTTCCTCGCCGTCGGCCTCGCCTTCTTCTGGCCGATCATGGGCGTGGACCCGGGCCCGCACCGACCCGGCTACGTGATGCGGATCCTCGAGCTGTTCATGGGCATGCCGTTCCACGCCTTCTTCGGCGTGGCGGTGATGATGGCCTCCGGCCTGCTGGTGAACACCTTCGCGCACCCGCCGGCGTCGCTCGGCGTCAACCCGCTGACCGACCAGCACCTGGCCGGCGGGCTCGCCTGGGCGTTCAGCGAGATCCCGACGGCCGTGGTGCTGATCGCCCTGACCTTCCAGTGGGCGAAGTCCGAGGAGCGCGTCTCACGCCGCAAGGACCGCATCGCGGACCGCAACGGCGACCAGGAGCTGGAGGCCTACAACGCCTACCTGGCCCGCCTGGGCCGTCAGGGCTCGGCGGGCTGACCGCACACTCCCGCGTGCTCAGCCGCTGATCATGCTCTCGTAGGGGACCTGCCGCAGGTAGAGCGCGCCGCAGGTGTGGCAGACGGGCTCCTTGGTGTGCGACCAGGCCGAGTCGTGCTCCAACGGGGCGGCGGCGTCGAGGTCGTGACCGCACAGGGCGGTCAGGGCGCCGTCCTTCATCATGTGCCAGGTCTTCACCGACCCGTCACGGCCGAGTTCCGCACGCATTCCGTAGACGTTCATGGGCGAACCTCCTTCGCACCAGCATGCGCCTCAGTCGAAGGTGCGGCCAGCCTGGGCGACCAGCCCGTCGAGCAGCAGGTCGAGGCCGAACTCGAAGCGCTCGTCGCCGACGTTGCGGGTGAGCGGCCCGGCCATCGCCACGATCAGCGGGTAGCGCTCCGCCGGGAGTGATCCGAAGAAGCCACGGATGCCGTCCAGGTACGGCTGGGCCGACCCCTCGCCGCGCTGTTCGCCCGGCTTGGTGCGCGAGCTCTCCTCCACCGCGGTCGCGACCATGTAGAGGCTGATCACGTCCACGCCGTAGGCGCAGACCTGCTCGGGCAGGCCGCCGGCCCGCAGCAGCGCCAGCATGGCCTCCGCGGAGTCGAGCGCGGCGGGTGAGGTGGGGATGTTCTGCTCCATCGCGGCCCGGGCGAGGTCGCCGTGGGCGACGAGGTTGTTCCGCGCCTGCCGCAGGAAGTCCTTGGCCTGCTCGCGCCAGCGCTCGGGGTCCGGCGCGGGGTGGCGCAGGTCTGCGTAGACGCGGTCGAGCAGCAGCGAGAGCAACTCGTCCTTGTTGGCGACGTGCGCGTAGAGCGAGGCGGCGCCCGTCCCGAGCTCCTGCGCGACGCGGCGCATGTTCAGCGCGTCCAACCCCTCGGTGTCGACCACCCTGAGGGCGGTCTCGACGATCAGCTCACGGCTCAGGGTGCGCTTCTTGCGCTTGGGCTCCGTACCGAAGGAGCCGGGCCAGGTGGGCGCGGAGGTCATGGCCCCACCCTACTTGACACGAACAGCGTTCGTAAGTAGAACGGTGTTCGTCATCACGAACACCGTTCGTCCAACCGAGGAGAGCCTCCCATGTCCACCACCACGGTCCGCGCGGATCCCCGACCCGCCGTCGCCGGGCACCCCCTGCGGCGGTTCGCACTGGGCGCGATCCTGCTCGCGGAGATCATGGATCTGCTCGACACCACCATCGTCAACGTCGCGGCGCCCTCCATCCGCCACGCCCTCGGGGGCGGCGACAGCCAGATCCAGTGGGTCAGCGCCGCCTACACCCTCGCCTTCGCCATGCTGTTGATCACCGGCGCCCGCCTGGGCGACCTCGTCGGCCGCAAGCGGATGTTCCTGCTCGGCACCGTCGGCTTCACGCTCTGCTCCGCGCTGTGCGCGGCCTCCGACGGGGCCGGGATGCTGATCGGTGCCCGCGCCTGCCAGGGGGCCTTCGCGGCACTGGTCATCCCGCAGGGGCTCGGCATCATCCGCGCCGTCTTCCCCGCCGAGGAGATGGGCCAGGCCTTCGGGGCCTTCGGCCCGGTGCTGGGCCTGTCCTCCGTGCTCGGCCCGACCCTCGGCGGACTGCTCGTCGGCTCCGACCTGTGGGGCACCGGCTGGCGCATGATCTTCCTGATCAACCTGCCGGTCGGCCTCGCCGCCACCCTGCTCGGCGCCCGCGCCATCCCCGCGGACCACGGGACGGCCGGCGCCCGACGCCTCGACCTGCCCGGAGTGGCCGTCCTCAGCGCGGCCATGGTGCTGCTGGTCTACCCGCTGATCCAGGGACGCGAGCTCGGCTGGCCCGCCTGGACCTTCGCCTCCATGGCCCTGTCGCTGCCCCTTTTCGCCGGCTTCGCCGCGCTCCAGCGCCGCCGAGCCGGGACCGGTCGCGCACCGCTGGTCGAGCCGGGCCTCTTCCGGGGCCGGGCCTTCCGCTCCGCCATCGTCGTCGTCGCACTGTTCTCGGCCGCGATGTCCGGCCTGATGCTCACCTTCACGCTCACCCTCCAGCTCGGCGCGCACTGGACACCGCTGCACGCCGGGCTCACCTTCGTCCCGATGTCGGTGGGCATCGTCGCCGGAGCGGTCGCCAGCGGCGCCGTCCTCGGCGCACGCTTCGGCCGCCGGGTCATCCACGCCGGCGTGGTCGTCATGGTCCTCGGCGTGCTGGGCCTGTGGGCGAGCCTCGGCCACTGGGGCCTGACCGTCACGACCTGGGAGCTGCTGCCCGCCCTCCTGGTGAGCGGCGTCGGCATGGGCCTGCTGATGGGTCCGCTCTTCGACATCGCCCTCGCGGGCGTCGCCGAGGAGGAGTCGGGCTCGGCCTCGGGCGTCCTCAACGCCCTGCAGCAGCTCGGCGGCTCGGTCGGCGTCGCCGCACTCGGCACGGCGTTCCTGTCCTGGGCGCCGACGCACGGCCCGGTCACCGCGGCCGGATGGACGCTCGCCGCGACGGCCCTCGTCCTCGGACTCGTCGGCCTCGCCGCCTTCGCACTGCCGCGCATGCCGCGCGCCGAGCAGCAGCACTGAGCATCGACGCGGGGGGCGTCAGGCGGCGGTCGGCACGGGCTCCGGGTCGTGCTGGTGCAGGGCGGCCCGGCGGGGCAGCAGCAGCGGGGTCGCCAGCATCAGCGCACCGACCAGGGCGATGACGCTGCGCGGCCCGATCGCGGCCGCCAGCAGGCCGCCGAGACCCGTCATCAGCGCGACCGAACCCTTGGTCCCGACCGACCAGGCCGAGAGGGTCCGGGCCACCCGGTCCGACGGGGTGAGCTCCAGTCGGGTGGTCGCGAACACCGGGTTGTAGACCGCACTGCAGGTGATCAGCCCGAACTCGACCACCATCACCAGTGCGAGCCCGGCCACGCCGGGACCGACGAACGCCAGGCCGAGACTCCAGCAGGCGCGCAGCACGCCCGAGACCCGCAGCACGCGCGCCCGACCGTAGCGGGCGACGAGCGGCCGGGCCAGCCGGGAGCCCAGCAGCCCGCCCAGGCACGGCAGGGCGAAGGCCAGCGCGTACTGCCACGGCGCGAAGCCGAGCCGGCCCAGCATCAGCACCGCCAGCAGTGGCAGGCTCGCCATGATCAGCCCGTTGACCAGCAGGTTGTTGAAGAACAGCGGCCGCATGGTGCGGTGCCCGAGGATGAACCGCCAGCCCGCCAGCAGGTCCGCGCGCGACAGTCCCGGCGCCGCGGCACGCGTGGGTGGCGGTTCGGAGGTGCGCATCGCGCTGATCCCCAGGGCCGAGAGCAGATAGCTGACGGCATCCGCCAGCAGGGTGACGACCGGGCCGAACATCCCGATCATCGCACCGCCCAACGGCGGCCCGATCACCGAGGAGGTCCACATCGTCGACTCGAACCGGGCGTTGGCGCGCAGCAGGTCTGCGCGTGGGAGCAGCGCCTTGAGGCAGGCGCCGCTGGCGGCGTTGAAGGTGATGTCCGCCGCCCCGACGACGACCTGGGCGAACAGCAGCTGCCCGAAGCTCAGCCATCCGAACACGTAGGCCAGCGGCAGGCTGACCAGCACGACGAACCGGATCAGGTCCATCGCGACCATCACCGGCCGCTTGCGGCGGAACTCCACCCACGGCCCCAGCGGCAGCGCCAGCGCCGCGCCGACCGCGGGCCCGGCCGCGGCCAGCAGCGACACCTCGACGGCCCCCACGTGGAGCGCCCGGATCGCGACGATCGGGAACGCCTCGAAGGCGAGCCACGTCCCCATCGTGCTGACCGCGTACGCGGTCCAGAGCCACCCGAATGCCCGCCCCAGCGACCCGCGTTTTCCGTCCGACACGGGGATGCACTCTATGCCACGCCACTGACAACCCCGGCCGGCGTCCCGACGGGCCGCTACCGGTCGGGCCATCCCTCCGGCGGTACCAGCCGGCCGTCGTGGACGGTGAAGCCGAGGTCGCGCAGGTAGGGACGGGCCTGTTCGAGCAGGGACACGACGCGGAAGCAGGTGCGGAAGCAGAGCGCCGCCAGCGGCAGTTCCACCAGGCAGGCCATCAGCAGGGCGACGACCGTGTCCTGGGTCGTCGCGGCGAGCATCACGTCGAACCACGCGTCGGTGACCAGCAGCGTGCCCGCGACCGCCGTCACGATCGCGCTGCGCGGCGACAGCCGCAGGATCCGGACGGCGCAGCCGGTGAAGACGACGATCAGCAGCGCGTCGAAGCCGCCCCAGGCGACGTCCCAGTGGGCGGCGCGCTCCCGGCCGGGGAGGGTGAGGAAGAGCAGCACGGTCCAGGGGACGAGCCCGACGGCGGCGCAGAAGTAGAGAAGCGCCAGCCGTGGCCGCACCACGCGCTCGCTGTGCTCGAGGGCGGGGGTCAGGAACGCCGGAGGCTGCAGGAAGCGCGGCAGCCGACGTTCCCAGTGCTCAGTGTCCATCGCGACGGTCTTCCGGGTCGGGGCCCGTGTGGTTCGGCACGTAGCCGAGGTCGACCGCCGTGGCCGGCGGGCCGTCACGGCGCAGGTCCGCGAGGAGGGAGACGAGCTGGGGCGGCCACAGGGTCTCGGTGACCTCACCGAGCTCCTGGGGGGTGAACCAGCGGCAGCCGAGGATGCCGTCCGCGGCGAACGACTCGGTCAGGTCGCCGACCGGGTCGCGGCGCGGCGCCGAGGCCAGGAAGATCACCTCGTGCTGGCGGACCAGACCCACGTCGCCGCGGTGGTAGTCGTGTTCCCAGCGCCACAGCTCCGGGCCGGTCACGACGTCGGTCCAGCCGGTCTCCTCGGCGGTCTCGCGCAGCGCGCCCGCGAGTGGGTCCTCGCCCTCGTGCAGACCGCCGCCGGGGAGGACCCAGTGCGGGCCGACCTCGGCGTCGTGGTGACGCTGCAGGAAGACCGCGCCGTCGGGGTCCAGGACGAGCAGGCGCGCGGCGGGACGGCGGGGACGCTCGGCGAGCGAGGGACGCTCGGCGAGCAGGAATCCGTAGCCGTCCATGACGCGGTCGGAGCCGTAGCGCTCGCGCAGCTCCGCCTCGCCGGTCTCGTGGACCAGCCAGCCGTGGCGCCGCAGCCACTGCGCGTGGTTCTGGCGCAGCCCGCCGCGCCACAGGCGCGTCGCCGCACTCATCGACGGGTCGTGCAGTGCGAGTTCGCGGGTGCGACGCAGAGAGCCGTCGCGGACGAGCGACAGGCGGCTGCCGGGGGCGGAGAGTTCGCCGATCCGCTCCAGGAGCGCGGCGGCGTCCGCGGCCTCCAGGTAGACGAGCAGTCCCTCGACCAGCCAGGCGGTGGGCTGCGCGGGGTCGAAGCCGGCGGCACGCAGCGGCGCGGCCCAGTCCTCGCGCAGATCGGCCGTCACCACGTGGCGCTCGACCCGGGGTCGGGCTCCCTTCTCGGCGAGCGCGCGCTCCTTGAAGGCGACCATCTCGGGCAGGTCGAGCTCGAAGAGGCGGACTCCGGCAGGCCAGTCGAGGCGGAACGCGCGCGCGTCCAGGCCCGCCGCGAGCAGCACCACCTGGGTGCAGCAGCCGTCCGGGCCGACGGCCTCGCGCAGGTAGTCGTCGAACCAGGCGGTACGCAGCACCAGGTGCGCGGACATGGCCACCCACGCCTCGCTGCGCTCCTCGGGGCGGCTCCGGGGGCGGTCCTCGGGGCCCGGCACCCAGGAGGCGACGGCGGCGCGCAGGAAGTCGGCGGCGTAAGGGTCCTCGAAGAGCCGGTCCGGGCGGGCGGACTCGGCCGCGCGGGCCATGGCGACGCCGAGCGCGGTGCGCCCGACCCCCTGCGGAAGCGGGCTCTCCGTCTGTCGATCATCAGTCACATGCCCCAATCTAGGCGGCGTGTCGCGCGCCACGGAAGGGGAACCGGATCCAGCCACTCGGGGGCCACCGAACGGCGTGGACCGTTCGAGTGAATGCATTCTTCCGATTGCCGCATTTCCGCAGGTCATTGAATGTTCCCAGCTCGGAAAACCGATTTATGCAATCCGTTCGGCGTTACTCCGGACGCCGCAAGAATTGCGACCCAAACGTTGCGTGACAAGAATCACAAAGGTCCGGCGTAACGTGAAGACGGCATAAAAACATGCCAATACTGTCCGCCGAACGAACAAGTCCTCGCCACCCTGGCGGGGCGGTCCGGCCGGACGCCTAGTCTCGCCACCGGTCGGACGCCAGGTGCTCACACACACCTGACAGGCGAGAACGGGAGACCCAGGCACGACGGCACGGCGTCAGGGAAACGCCGAGCCTTGGGGTGAAGCCGAAACGCACGGACGGTGCGCGGCCGGGCAGCTTCTGGAGCCCGAACCCGACAGGGACAACTTTCGTAGGCGGTTCCGGAAGGGCTTCCGCATGTCCGCGTCCCATGATTCCGCGCGCCACCATGCCCTGAACGAGATCCAGAACCACCATTCTCGAGGGCCCCGCCGCGGTCGCCATGCCCGCCCCTCGCAGCACGGCGTCAACCGGCTTCTCGGCGTCCACCACGGCTCGACCGGTCGGCGGCTCAAGACGGGGCTGACCACCCTCGCAGCCACCGGCGCCTTCCTCGGCGCCACCGCCGTGGCAGCCCCCTCCGCCGACGCCGGCGCGCTCACCATAGGGCAGAAGGCCCTCAGGATCGCCGAGTCCAAGCACGGCGACCCCTACCGCTGGGGAGCCACCGGCCCCAACTCGTTCGACTGCTCCGGACTGACGTACTACGCGTTCCGCCACGCCGGCCGCCACCTGCCGCGCACGGCGCAGGACCAGTACAACCGCGTCCAGCACATCTCGTTCCGTCAACTGCGGCCCGGCGACCTGATCTTCTTCCACTACGGCTCGTACGTCTACCACGTCGGCATCTACGCCGGGCACTGGGAGATCTGGCACGCGCCGCACTCCGGCAGCTACGTGAAGCTGGAGCACATCTGGACCGACTCGGTCTGGTTCGGCCGCGTCAACTGACGTCGTCAGCCGAGGTCGTCGGACGGCGCGGTGGCGAGCAGCACGGAGAGCAGCCGCCCGAGCGCGTCCGGGTCCTCGCCCGCCGCCACGAGCGGCGCGAGGAACCCGCGCTCGACGTCCGCCCGGACGGCCTCGGCATGCAGCAGCAGGGCCGCGCCGCCCTCCGTGACATGGAGCGCGTTGCGGCGCCGGTCGGTGGGGCTGCGTCGACGCTCGACCAGCCCCTTGGCCTCCAGGGCGTCGGCCAGCGCCACCATCGTGGTGCGGTCGACGCCGAGGGCAGTGGCGGCCTCCGCCTGCGACAGCGGCTCCCCCCGGTCACCACCCCCCAGCACGGCGAGGACGGCCAGCTCGCGCCCGTCGATGCCGAGCGGCGCGAGCGCGCGGGTGCTCGCCTCGGCGAAGCGGTGGTGGGCGTGCTTGAGCAGGTAGCCCAGGCGGGCCCGCAGGGCGTTCGGCGTCGCGTCGTCGGTCATGGCCGTATGGTAATCGCCTTGACTGATAGTCAGTGGCGCTGATGATTGGCTAGGCTGACGGCATGGAGCTGAGCTTCGGTCTCAAGACCACCCCCATGCGCGTCGACTACCACGAGATCCTGCGCGTCTGGCAGCAGGCGGACGAGGCATCGGAGATCCAGGACGCCTGGCTCTGGGACCACCTGATGCCCGTCGCCGGCCCCCCCGACGGCGCGATCCTCGAGGGCTGGACGCTGCTGAGCGCCCTGGCCGCGCAGACCCGCCGCCTGCGGCTCGGCCTGCTGGTGACCAGCAACCGGATCCGACCGCCCGCCGTCCTGGGCAAGATGGCCACCACCGTCGACGTGATCTCCGGTGGGCGCCTGGTCATGGGCCTGGGCGTCGGGGGCACCCACCAGCCGCCGGGCACCGGCGGGATCGCCGGCCCCAACCCGGCGGAGGCGGAGTACGCCGCCTACGGCATCCCCTTGGTCTCCCCGGGCGAGGGCATCACCCGCCTGGAGGAGACCATCGCGATCCTGCGCGCCATGTGGCGCGACGACTGCTTCGACTTCGCTGGCCCGTACACCAGCCTCACCAGCACCCGGAACGAGCCCAAGCCGGTCCAGGCGGGCGGCCCTCCCCTGCTGATCGGCGGCTGGGGCGACCGCACCCTGCGCGTGGTCGCCGAGCACGCCGACATCTGGAACATCCCCGGCCCACCGCACAACCCCGTCGAGCACCTGGCCCGACGCGCCCGCGTCCTGGACGCGCACTGCGCGGAGATCGGTCGCGATCCGCGGACCCTCACCCGCTCGGTGCAGTACATCGTCGACTACGCCGACCCCGCCGCCGACCGCGCTACCCTCGCACGCCTTGTCGAACTGGGCTTCTCGCACCTGGTGCTGAGCCTGCGCAGCCCCTATCCCCCGGACGTGGTGCGGTGGTTGGTCGACGAGATCATCACCCCGCTCCGCGAGTCGGGCTTGGGCCTGCGCGGGAACACGGTGTAACTGAACGACCAGAGGAAGTCGATCCCGAGGACGACACCCCAGGCGCCCATCCACTGCAGCAACGGCTGCGCACGGTGGACGTCCCCGATGACCGCCGTGTCGACCGCCACGAGCGCGGCGCCGATGCACCAGGCCAGCAGGTGCCGCAGCCACATCCGCCGCTCGTGCGCGGCGTGGGCGGGCCCGCTCTTCGGCGGGCGCCGCACGGCGGCAGCCGCCGCCTCCTCCGGCGTCCCGAAGCGGGCGGCGAAGCGGATGTCCGCCCAGCGCACCATCGTGGTGCCGAAGGCGAGCGAGACGGCGATGTAGACCGCCGCCAGCGCGTGCGCCTCGGTGGGCGCCGCACCACGCGCGAGGTCGACCAGCGAGGCCACGAAGAGCAGCAGGTCGATCACGGGCAGCCCGAGCAGCAGAGCCGCTCCGGCGCGGGGCCGCCGCAGCGGGTAGCGGACGAGCAGCGCCGCGCAGAGCACCACCCAGAAGGCGATCTCGCAGCCGGCGATCAGGAGGTAGAGCATTCCGGACGCACTCCCTTGGTAGTACGTGCGTACCAAAACAAGTTAACACGACTGTGCTAAAAAGAGGCATGCCCAAGGTCGTGGACCCCGAGCAACGCCGCGCCTCCGTCGCGGAGGCGGTCTGGCGCGTGGTGCTGCGCAACGGCCTGGACGGCGTCTCCGTCCGCACCGTCGCCACCGAGGCCGGCCTCTCGGCCGGCTCCCTGCGCCACTACTTCGCCACCCAGGCGGAGGTGCTGACCTTCGCCATGCAACTGGTCATCGATCGGGTCCGGGCGCGCGTCCACGTGGCGACCACGGTCCGCGACGTCATCGGGGAGCTGCTCCCCCTGGACGCGGAACGCCGCGCCGAGGCGGAGGTGTGGCTCGCCTTCAGCACCCGCGCCCAGGTCGACCCGACCCTCCGCGCGCTGCGTGACACCAGTTACGACCTGCTGGAAGCCCTCTGCGGTCGGCTGGTCGAGGCGGTGGCCCCGGGCGCGCAGGACGTCGAGGTGGAACGCCTCTACGCCCTCATCGACGGCCTGGTCCTCCACGCGGTGATGCGGCCGGACCGTGCGACTCCGGAGCTGCTCCGGACCGTCGTGGACCGGCATTTGGAGGAGCTTGTGCACTAAGGCCCAGTTGCACTGTCCAGGGGCGCGAGGAACTGCGCGAGTAACCACCCCGTGCGGATGGCCCTGCGCGTTGAGGACCATCCGTATATGGGTGGCTTGTCGCGCCCCGCGGCGGAGCCGCTCATCGACAGAGCCTCGCGCCCCTCACGCGGCTATCGCCGTGCGGTCTCGGCGATCAGGTCCACCGCCCAGGCGATCTGCTCGTCCGTCAGGTCCGCGCGAGCGGTCAGCCGGAGGCGGCTGAAGCGGTCCGGCACGGACGGCGGGCGGAAGCAGCCGACACCGAGGCCGCGGGCGCGGAGCTCCGTCGCCCAGGCCAGCGCCGCCTCAGGGGAGGGCGCGCGGACGCCGACGACCGCCGCGTCCGGCACGCTCGCCGCCAGGCCCCGCTCCAGCAGGCCCGTGGAGAGGGCGTGCGCGACCTCCCGCGCGCGCTCCGCGCGCGAGGGCTCTGCCCGCAGCGCCCGCAGCGCGCCCAGCGCGGCTCCCGCCGCGGCAGGGGCGAGGCCGGTGTCGAAGATGAACGTGCGGGCCGCCTGCACCAGGTGCTCGATCACCCGACGCGGGCCCAGCACCGCGCCGCCCTGCGAGGCCAGGGACTTGGACAGGGTCACCGTCGTCACCACGTCCGGCGCGCCGGCCAGGCCGGCCGCCGCGGTCGCGCCCGCACCGCCGGGGCCGAGGACACCGAGGCCGTGGGCATCGTCCACGACCAGCGCCGCACCGTGGTCACGACAGGCCGCGGCCAGGGCGGCCAGGGGCGCGGCGTCCCCGTCGACGGAGAAGACGGAGTCGCTGACGGCGATCGCCCGCTCCTCACTGCGTGTGGCCAGCTCGGCGCGGAACGCGTCGGGATCACGGTGCGCGGCGCGGGCGACCCGGGCACGGGAGAGGCGGCAGCCGTCGATCAGCGAGGCGTGGTTGAGCGCGTCCGAGACGATCAGCGCGCCGGGGCCGGTGAGCGCGGTGAGCGCGGCGAGGTTCGCGGTGTAGCCGGAGGAGAAGACGAGCGCGGCCTCGACCCCGCAGAAGTCGGCGAGCTCCTGCTCCAACTCGGCGTGGAGCTCCGTCGTACCGGTCACCAGGCGTGACCCGGTGGCCCCGCCGCCCCAGCGCAGGGCCGCGTCCGCGGCGGCCCGGGTGACCCGGGGATCGTGGGTGAGGCCGAGGTAGTCGTTGCTCGCGAGGTCCAGCACGTCGCCGACGGCCGGACGGGGACGCAGTGTCCGCACCAGCCCGGCGCTGCGGCGCTGCTCGGCGGCGGCGTCGATCCAGGCGAAGGGGTCCGCGGTGGCGATGCTCATGCGCCGACCCTTTCAGCTCCGCCCCGGCCCGGACAACTCGCCACGGGTGCGAGATCGATCACGGATGCGGCGGCGGGAGGGGTCACGGTGGTTTAATAAATGAACAGCCGTTTATAAATGGGAGCGCCTCATGGGAAGCCCGGACAAGCCGCTCGCGGGTCAGGTCGCCCTCGTCGCCGGGGGCACGCGCGGCGGGGGCCGCGGCATCTCCGTCGAACTCGGCGCGGCGGGCGCGACGGTCTACGTCACCGGCCGCAGCAGCCGAGACGGTGGCGCGTCGGACCTGAACCGTCCCGAGACCGTCGAGGAGACCGCGGACGCCGTCACCGCCGCCGGCGGTGTCGGCATCGCCGTTCGCGTCGACCACAGCGACTCCGCTCAGGTGCGGGAGCTGGTCGCCCGGATCGACGCCGAGCAGGGCGGTCGCCTCGACGTGCTGGTCAACTGCGTCTGGGGCGGTGATCCGCTGACGGAGTGGGGGCGCGCGCTCTGGGAGATGGACCTCGACCAGGGACTGCGCCTGCTGCGTCGTGCCGTCGAGACGCATGTGATCACCAGTCACCACGCACTGCCACTGCTGGTCGCCCGCGGACGCGGCCTGGTGGTCGAGGTGACGGACGGCAACACCGCGCGCTACCGGGGCTCCTTCTTCTACGACCTGGCGAAGGCGTCCGTCATCCGCCTCGCCGTCGCCCAGGCGGAGGAGCTGCGCCCCCACGGGGTGACGGCGGTCGCGCTCACACCGGGCTTCCTGCGCTCGGAGGCGGTACTGGACCACTTCGGCGTCACCGAGGCAGCGTGGCGCGACGGCGTGGCACAGGATGTCGACTTCGCGGCGTCCGAGAGCCCCGCCTACCTCGGCCGCGCGGTCGCTGCGCTGGCGGCGGACCCCTCGGTCCAGGACCTCACCGGCCGCTCCCTCGCCACCTGGGACCTCGCCCCTCGCTACGGCTTCACGGACGCGGACGGCTCCCGACCCGACTGGGCCGCGCACTGGCACACCCATCTGGAAGCCAAGCTGGGACCGCTCTGAGTCTCGCGGCTCAGCTGTCCCAGAGAACCGTGTCGCCGAGCTCCGCGGAGAGCGTGAACTCCGTCGAGGCCAGCCCGCCCGCCGTCGCCTGGGCGGTGCCGTTGACCGCCGCCGCCTGGACGACGGTGACGAAGCGGCCGACCTGTTCGACCCGCTGCTGTTCCGTGCCGATCGCCGAGGTGACCGAGGGCAGCTCGTTGCCGGGCTCACGGAACACCGCGACCCCGCCGGCCTGGCTCGCGTTGCCGAACAGCGGCTTGGCGTGCCGCGCGGTCGCGGCGTCGGGGTAGCCGAAGACCGTGACGGAGGCCACGACACTGTGGTCCGCACTGACGTAGGACGCGGTCACATATCCCTGGCAGGACGTGGTCACGCCGCTCGGCGACGCCGTGCCGAGGACGTCCGCGCAGTTCGCGGACGAGCCGAGCGCGTAGCGGGTGGCCTGGAACGGGCTCGGGTTGTTCGGACCCGCGGGGATCTCGACCGTGGCGGGAAGGAGCGACGCGGACTCCGGCAGGGCCGACGGCGCGGCTGACGCGCCGTCCGCGCCCACCGGGGCGGACAGGCTGTCCTGGGAGACGCTGCTGCCGGTGGCGTTCGCGGATCCGGCGTCGCCGCCGGTGTAGTGGACCTCCATCCAGGTGGCAGCGGCCGCGGAGACGGCGAGCGCACCGAGCAGCGCGATGACGCGCGTGCGGCGCGGCCGTTGGTCCGGGGCCGGCTCTCCCCTGTGGGTCATGCTCCAGAGTGTAGGGGTCAAACGCACGTCCGAACGAGTGGGGGCGAGCCGGAAACGGAACCCCGCCAACCGCTGCCACCAGGGACGATTGTTGTCGGAACCGGTTGATCCAGGACAACACACCCAGCTCTGTGTGAGATGTTCTATGCACTTCGGCTATGGCGAGGCTCGAGCTCGGCAAGGCAGGATCGCTGCCATGGACCTGCTCGACACACTCGTCTCCAAGGCGCTCGACCGCGAACTTCCCACGCGTGAAGAGGCCCTCGCCGTCCTTGCCACCACGGACGACGAGCTTCTCGACGTCGTCGCCGCCGCCGGCCGGGTGCGCCGGGCCTACTTCGGTCGGCGCGTCAAGCTCAACTACCTCGTCAACCTCAAGAGCGGCCTCTGCCCCGAGGACTGCTCCTACTGCTCGCAGCGGCTCGGCTCCAAGGCCGAGATCCTGAAGTACACCTGGCTGAAGCCGGACCAGGCCGCCGCCGCGGCGAAGGCCGGTGTCGCGGGTGGCGCCAAGCGGGTCTGCCTGGTGGCGAGCGGTCGCGGGCCGACGGACAAGGACGTGGACCGGGTCACCGACACCATCGCGGCGATCAAGGAGGAGAACGAGCAGGTCGAGATCTGCGCCTGCCTCGGCCTCCTCTCCGACGGCCAGGCCGAGCGCCTGCGCGACGCGGGCGTGCACGCCTACAACCACAACCTCAACACGTCCGAGACCACGTACGAGGACATCTGCTCCACGCACGACTTCGCCGACCGCGTCGACACCGTGCAGAAGGCGCAGGGCGCCGGCCTGTCCGCCTGCTCCGGTCTGATCGCGGGCATGGGCGAGAGCGACAACGACCTGGTCGACGTCGTCTTCGCGCTGCGCGAGCTGGGCTCGGACTCGGTGCCGGTCAACTTCCTGATCCCGTTCGAGGGCACCCCGCTGGCCAAGGAGTGGAACCTCACCCCGCAGCGCTGCCTGCGCATCCTGGCGATGGTCCGGTTCTGCTTCCCGGACATGGAGGTCCGCATCGCCGGTGGCCGCGAGGTGCATCTGCGCTCGCTGCAGCCGCTGGCGCTGCACATCGCCAACTCGATCTTCCTCGGCGACTACCTCACCAGTGAGGGCCAGGCCGGGCAGGCCGACCTCGAGATGATCGCGGACGCGGGCTTCGTGGTGGAGGGCTCCGACGAGGCGACCCTGCCGCGCGACCGCGAGCACGCGGACGTGGCCGTGCGACGTCGTGGCGCGGGCACCGACCTGCCGCCGAACGCGTGAGCACTGACTCTTTCGAGGTCATGGACGTCGACCGGCTGCTGGAGCTCGACCGCGCCCACGTCTGGCACCCCTACGGGGCCATGCCGGGCGCGGCCGAGCCCTACCCCGTCGCCTCGGCGAGCGGGGTCCGGCTGCGGCTGGCCCGGCCCGTCGAGGGCCGGGACGAGCTGGTCGACGGCATGTCCTCGTGGTGGTCCGCGATCCACGGCTACGGGCACCCGGTCCTCGACGAGGCGGTGCGCGACCAGCTCGGGCGGATGAGCCACGTCATGTTCGGCGGGCTCACCCACGAGCCCGCGGTGCGGCTGGCGGCCAAGCTGGTGGAGTTGACGCCGGAGCCGCTGCAGCACGTGTTCCTGGCGGACTCCGGCTCGGTCTCGGTCGAGGTCGCGGCCAAGATGTGCCTGCAGTACTGGCGTTCGCAGGGCCGCCCGGAGAAGCACCGGCTGCTGACCTGGCGCGGCGGCTACCACGGCGACACCTTCCACCCCATGTCCGTGTGCGACCCCGAGGGCGGGATGCACGAGCTGTGGACGGGTGTGCTTCCGCGTCAGATCTTCGCGGACGCCCCGCCGGACGGCTTCGACGCTCCCGTCGACCCGGCCTACGTCGCGCACCTGGACGAGCTGCTGTCGCGCCACGCGGCGGAGGCGGCGGCGGTGATCGTCGAACCGGTGGTCCAGGGCGCGGGCGGCATGCGCTTCCACTCCCCCGCGTACCTGCGGGTGCTGCGGGAGCTGTGCGACGCGCACGACGTGCTGCTGGTCTTCGACGAGATCGCCACCGGCTTCGGCCGCACGGGCGCGCTGTTCGCGGCGGACCACGCGGGTGTCTCGCCGGACGTCATGTGCGTCGGCAAGGCGCTGACCGGGGGTTACCTGACGCTCGCCGCGGCGCTGTGCACGACGCGCGTCGCGGAGGGCATCAGCCGCGGCGAGGTCCCCGTGCTGGCGCACGGCCCGACGTTCATGGGCAACCCGCTGGCGACGGCGGTGGCCAACGCCTCCATCGACCTGCTGCTGGGCCAGGACTGGCAGCAGGAGGTCAAGCGGATCGGCGCGGGCCTGGACGCCGGCCTCGCCCCGGCCCGCGACCTGCCGGGCGTGCGGGACGTCCGCGTCCTCGGCGCGATCGGCGTGGTCCAGCTCGACCACGACGTCGACATGCGCGCGGCGACGGCGGCGGCCGCACGGGAGGGCGTCTGGCTGCGCCCGTTCCGCGACCTCGTCTACACGATGCCGCCGTACGTCACCTCCGACGCCGACCTGGCCACCCTGTGCGCGGGCGTCCGCGCGGCGGCGGCCGCGGGCTAGCCCGCTTGCCCGCGGGCCGCGCGTGCGCCTGCACGGACGGCCCGCGCGCGGCACTGCGCCGGCGGGGCACCTCGCCCCGGAGCCGTCCGCCGCAGGCGGCCCGGCTTGCGGCACGCGGCGCGCGGCGGTCCGCCGCTGGGCGGTCCGGCTCCACGGGCCGGTTCGCTCCCGCCGGCTCGCCGCAGGCGGCTTGCCGCCAGGCGACCATCCCGCCCCGGCAGGGTCGGCGGGTCGGCCGTCCGGCCGGGCCGGCAGCCCGCGACGGTCCGCCGCGGAGCTGCCTGCCGCAGAGCCGACTGCGCCAGGCGGCCCGGCTCCGCAGACCGGTTCGCCGCAGGCGGCTTGCCGCCGGGCGACGTTCCCGCTCCAGCGGGGCCGTCGGGCCGGGCCGGCGGCCGCACCCGGCAGCCCTGTTCGCCACCGGCGGGCCAAGGCCGGGGCCCCGACCCCGCCATCGTCCACCCCACCCCCTACGAGAAAGCGACCCCGCAGCGTGAGCACCATCCTCCTGGTCACCGGCACCAACACGGAGATCGGCAAGACCGTCACCACCGCGGCCGTCGCGGCACTGGCCGTCGCCGACGGCCGGAAGGTCGCCGTGATGAAGCCCGCGCAGACGGGCATGGCGCCCGGCGAGCCCGGCGACCTGGAGGACGTGCGCCGGCTCGCGGGTGAGCTGACCTTCAGCGAGCTCGCGCGCTACCCGGAGCCGCTGGCCCCCGGTACGGCTGCCGCGCGGGCCGGCATGCGGCCGATCACGCCGGCGGAGATCGCCGCGGAGGCGGCGCGGCTCGCGCAGACGCACGACCTGGTCCTGGTCGAGGGCGCGGGCGGCCTGCTGGTCCGCTTCGACGCCGAGGGCTCCTCGCTGGCCGACGTCCCGGCCGAGCTGGCGAAGCTGGGCCACGCGGCGGAGGCGCTGGTCGTGGTGACGGCCGCGCTCGGCACCCTGAACCTCACCGAGCTGACCGCGGAGGCCCTGCGCGCCCGCAACATCCCGCTCCGCGGCATCGTCATCGGCGGCTGGCCGCAGGAGCCGGACCTCGCCATGCGCTGCAACCTCCTCGACCTCCCGCTGGTCGCGGACGCCCCTCTCCTCGGCGCCCTCCCGACCGCCTGTGCCGGCCCGGACGTCACCCCGGAGACCTTCCTCCCCATCGCCCGTGCCTCCCTGGCCCCCGCGCTGGGCGGAACCTGGTCTCCCTGATCCCCCGATCCGGCCCGCCACGGCGGGAGAACGATCCAGAATGCCCGTATGACGGAGCAGTCGGACGAGGCGATCGCGGCGGAACGGGCCGCGCGCGCACGCGCCTTCCTCGCGTGCACGCAGGAACTGACGCACCTGCTGGGGATCGAACCACCGGAGGTCGACGCGGACGCACCGGACCGAAAGCGTGCGCGGCACCTCGCCATCGGCATCAGAAAGACGCTGAAGCACGCGACGCACCTCCCCGAAGCACTCTTCGAGCCGATCATGGCCGCAGGCGTTCACGATCCGGACCCGAGTTTCTGCGGCTGGTTCGTCGTGCCCGCGGTGCACGTCTTCGGTCGCCGGCGCGTGTTGGAGCGGCTGGTGGAGTACCTGCGCTCGGGCACCGACGCCCAGCGTTCGGGCGCGACCCGCGCCTGGTACCAGGCGCACGTTCCGGTGGGCGGGAACTCCTCCGACACACCTCGCGACCCGGCCCTGGACGACGCCGACGAGGCCACCGAGGCGTGGCTCGAGGAGTCCCTTCGCGTCTACCTCGACGAGAGCATCCACCCCTCGGTCCGGTACAACGTGCTGCACATGATCCCGCCCGTGCGGGAGCAGTACCCGGTCCGGCTGCACGACCTCTACCTGCGGGCGGTCGACACCGCCCGGGTCGACCCCGCGGAGGGAATCCGGCACTGGGCCGGTTACGCCGACCGCGACCCCGCCTGACGCTCGTCAGGGTCGGGCTCAGGGTCGCGCTCCGTCGTGCGGCGGATGCCGTGGCCCGGGCACCCGCCTAGGCTCGTGCTGGACGCAGTTCCATCTGCCGGCCGGGGGAGCCGAACATGGCAGCACAGGACAGATCCGCGCCCGCCGCGAGAGCGGTCGGGTTGAGCAAGGCGTACGGGAGCGGTGACACCGCCGTCCTCGCGTTGGACCGTGTCGACGTCGAGATCGACGCCGGGCGGTTCACCGCGATCATGGGGCCGTCGGGGTCGGGGAAGTCGACGCTGATGCACTGCCTCGCGGGGCTGGACAAGCCCACCGGCGGGGAGGTGTGGGTCGGGGACACGGAGCTTTCGCGCCTGGGCGACAAGCAGCTGACACGACTGCGCCGCGACCGGATCGGGTTCGTGTTCCAGGCGTTCAACCTGCTGCCGACGCTGACCGCCGAGGAGAACATCACGCTCCCCGGCGACATCGCGGGGCGCAAGGCCGACGCCGGCTGGCTCGCGCAGGTCGTGGAGACGCTCGGGCTGCAGGACCGGCTGCGGCACCGACCGCACGAGCTGTCCGGCGGGCAGCAGCAGCGCGTCGCGGTGGCGCGCGCCCTCGCCGCGCGGCCGCAGCTGATCTTCGCCGACGAGCCGACGGGCAACCTGGACTCGCGCTCCGGCGCGGAGGTGCTGGGCTTCCTGCGGCGCAGCGTGGACGAGTTGGGGCAGACGGTGGTGATGGTCACCCACGACCCGAACGCCGCCTCCTTCGCCGATCTGGTGCTCTTCCTCGCGGACGGCCGGATCGTGGACCGGCTCATGGGGCCGACCGCCGACACCGTGCTGGAGCGGATGCGCCGCTTCGACTCCCGCGGCGCGAAGCCGACCACGGCGACCACGGACTGAGCGGCCGGGAGACACGCGATGTTGAAGGCGACCTTCCGCAGCTTCCTCGCCCACAAGGGCCGGCTCGCCCTGTCGATGCTGGCCGTGCTGCTCTCGGTGGCGTTCGTCGCCGGGACGCTGATGTTCACCGACACCATCGGCTCGACCTTCGATGAGCTCTTCCGCTCGACCTCGCCGGACGTCAGCGTCACCGCCCACAACGACGTCGCCGGGCGCAACGACCAGAACTTCTCCGGCACCGTCCCGACGGTGCCGGAGTCGCTGATACCGACGGTGCGGCAGGTCCCCGGCGTCGCGTCGGTCGTCGGGCGGGTCCAGCTGGCCGGGATCGTGCTGACCGATGCGAACAACAAGAGCATCGGCGCGATCGGCGGCGCCCCGACCATCGGCATCAACTGGGACCTGCGGCCGAACTCGCCGGTCGACCTCACCTCCGGCAGCGCCCCGCACGGCGACGGCCAGGTGGTCGTGGACGCCGACACCGTCCACAAGCACCACCTGGTGCTGGGGCAGCAACTGCACGTCATCGCCGCGACGGGCGGGTTCCCGGTGACGCTGACCGGCATCGCGACGTTCAACACCACCAACCCCGGTGCCACGCTGGTGTTCCTGGACACCCCGACGGCGCAGACGCGGCTGCTCGGCCACGCGGGCGTGTTCACCTCCATCGACCTGACCGCCGACAAGGGCGTCACCCACGAGCAGCTGCGTGACCGCGTCGCGCCTGTGGTCGGCAGCGCCTATGACGTGAAGACGGCCGAGCAGACCGCCAAGGACGCGGCGCAGACGCTCGGCGCCTTCCTGTCGGTGATCAAGGACGCGCTGCTCGGCTTCGCCGGCATCGCCGTCCTGGTCGGTGTCTCGCTGATCCTCAACACCTTCTCGATGCTGGTGGCTCAGCGCACCCGCGAGCTGGGGCTGATGCGGGCGCTGGGAGCCAGCCGGGAGCAGGTGAACCGGTCGGTGCTGGTGGAGGCCGCGCTGCTCGGGCTGGTCGGTTCGACGCTCGGGCTCCTGCTCGGGGTCGCGCTCGCCCTGGGCCTGATCAAGCTGATCGCGGCGGGCGGCATGGTGCTGAAGGGCAGCCAGCTGGCGGTGCACTGGCCGACGATCGTCGCCGCCTACGCGGTCGGCATCATCGTCACCACCGTCTCCGCCTACCTGCCGGCGCGTCGCGCGTCGCGGATCTCGCCGATGGCGGCGCTGCGCGAGGCGGACACCCCGGGCCGCGGCGCACCGCTGCGAGTGCGGGCCGTCGTCGGCCTGGTGGTGCTGGCCGTGGCCACGGGCGCGCTGGTCGGGGCGGCGACCGACAAGAACCTCGGACAGGCGGGCCTGCTGCTCGGCGCGGGGGTGCTGCTGAGCCTCGTGGGCCTGATCGTCGTCGGGCCGCTGCTCGCGCGGCCGGTGATCCGGGCGATCGGCGGCTGGTTCCCGCGCGTCTTCGGTCCGGTCGGCACGCTCAGCCAGCGCAACGCGCTGCGCAACCCGCGCCGCACCAGCGCCACCGCGTCCGCGCTGATGATCGGGCTGGCCCTGGTGGCGTCGCTCTCGATCGTCGGCTCCTCGCTCGCCGCCTCCTTCGACGCGCAGATCGACAAGACCATCGGCGCGGACCTGATCGTGCAGAACAGCACCGGTCTGCCGTTCCCGAACGAAGTCGGCGACACGGTCGAGGCCACGCCGGGCGTCGGCCTGGCGGTGCGCGGCCAGGGCACCCGCGGCGCGCTGGTGGCGGCGGACGGGACGCAGCAGAAGACCGTCGTGGTCGGCACCAGCCCTGGGTTGGAGAAGGTGGTGCGCATCGAGATGCGCGCCGGCACCGTCGCGGCAGGCACCGCGCCCGGCCACGTGATGATCGGCTCCAACTACGCCGACGCCCACGGCCTGCACCTGGGCAGCCCCGTCAACATCCTGTTCCAGAGCGGGCAGACGGGCACGCTGACGGTCGGCGGCATCGACGTCACGGACACCAATCCGGGCGGGCTGGGCGACGAGCCGGTGCTCGCCACCTCCACGCTGCGGCAGTACGTGCCGGGCGCGCTCGACGACATCGTCTTCGTCAACGTCGCGCCGGGCGCCGACAAGGCGCAGGTCAAGAGCGCCCTGACGACCGCGCTGGCCAAGGACCCGCAGGTGCAGGTGCGGGACCAGACGGACTACAAGAAGTTGATCCGCGGGCAGATCGACCTGCTGCTCAACCTCGTCTACGGGCTGCTGGCGCTGGCCATCATCATCGCGATCCTGGGCGTGGTGAACACCCTGGCGCTGTCGGTGATCGAGCGGACCCGCGAGATCGGGCTGCTGCGCGCGATCGGCCTGGGCCGGGCGCAGTTGCGCCGCATGGTCCGACTGGAGGCCGTGGTGATCTCCCTGTTCGGGGCCGTACTGGGCCTCGGGCTGGGCCTCGGCTGGGGGCTGACGGCGCAACGGCTGCTGGCCGCCAAGGGGCTGCAGGCGCTGGCCATCCCCTGGGCGACGATCATCGCGGTCGTCGTCGGCGCGGCGGTGGTCGGCCTGCTGGCCGCCCTCGGCCCCGCACTACGCGCCTCGCGCCTCGACGTGCTCGACGCGATCGCCCACGAGTGACTCCACTGCCGTGAGCAGCCGGGGCAGGGTGAGGGCCAGCTCCCAGAGCTCCTCCCCCTCCCCCGGCGCAGGATCGACACCGTCCAGCAGCGGTTGGAACCGCTCCGCGGCCTGCCACAGCTCCGGTGGCACGCCCACGTCGCGCTCACGCAACTCGGCAAGACGCGTCAGCAGCGCGCCGCCGATCGCGCGCAGCTCCGCGACGTCACCGGCGTCGGTGTCGGTGTCGGTCTCGGTGTGCGGTAGTTGAGCCACCATGCCCTCGACCGTACGCCCGGGGACTGACAATTGGGACCTCAGGCCAGCGGCCTGACCCAGCGCCGCCAGTGCTCCTCGCGCTCGTACCCGGCGGCCGCCCACGCGGCCTGGCCGGTCTCGTTCTCGACCAGCACCATCGCGTCCGCGCGACGCCCGCCTGCGGCGAGGAAACGGGCGTGGGCGGCGTCCAGCAGCACCCGGGAGACTCCCTGACGGCGCTGGTCCGGGTGCACGGCCAGCCGGTAGAGGCTGGCACGCCAGCCGTCCCAGCCCGCGATGACCGTCCCGACGAGCCGCCCGTCCCGCTCGGCCAGGATCAGCGCCTCCCCGTCGCGCTCGATCAGCCGGGTCACCCCGGCCACGTCGTCGCTGATGCTCGTCCCCTCGGCCGCCTCCTTCCAGAAGGCGAGGACGGCGTGGACGTCGGACGGCAGCGCGGTCCGTGTGCGCAGGTTCTCCATGCCGTCCAGCCAAGCAGCGCGGCGCCTGGCCGCGCCGCGGATTCCGCCGGTCGAGACGACAGGCGAACTACAGCCCGGCAAACCCTCGTTGACGGTGTGACGGATGTTGCAGGAATGAGACCGGGAACCGTTCCCGAAGCCGAACAAGATCACTACACTCTGCGCGTCAGTTCTGGATCACGGGGGCCATCGTCGACAGGAGCGCGGCGTGACCGCCGAAACCGCAGAGATCATCTCCTACCAGGCCCCCGACACGGCGGACGACTACCGCCGCTGGGACGACTCCGCGTCCTGGCTGCTCGGGTACTCCTTCCTCCCCCTGGCCCTGGGCCTGACCGAGGGCCGGGCGACGCGCCTGCTGGATCTCGGCTGCGGCCCCGGCGACGTCACCCGCTGGCTGGCGGAGAGATCCGACGCGGTCATCACCGCCGTCGACTCCTCCGCCGCAATGATCGACTTCGCCCGCGCCGACGCCCCCCACCCGCGCATCGACTACCGCCACAGCGAGGACGGCCTGCCGTTCCTCGCCGACGGCTCGATGGACGCGGCAATGGCCTGCTTCCTGTTCACCTGCGTCGACGACGAGTCCACGATCCGCGACCTGATCACCGAGGTCGCCCGCGTGGTCCGCCCGGGCGGCCGGTTCACCATCCTGGTCCCCAACCCCGACCACGCCTCCGGCGCGGAGTTCGAGGGCTTCCGCCGCGGGGACGCGGGCGCCGCGTACCGGGCGGGCGAGCTGATGCCGGTGCACGTCCAGCGCACCGACGGCACCTGGACGACCATCACGAACCGCTACTGGACCCGCGAGACGTACCGCACCGCGCTGACGAAGGCAGGCTTCGAGGGCCCCGTCCGCGAACTGGCCCCCGTCCACGCGGACGCGGTGGACCTCGCCGACCCGGAACTCTTCGCGGGGCGGGCCTGGATCAAGGAGCGGACCGCCGCCCCCTTCCTGCTGATAACCGCGGTGAAGTAGCCGCACCACCCCCAGGGGCGCGAGGTGGTTTCTCGCGCAGTTCCTCGCGCCCCTGAGGTGACTGCAACGATCCCTTTAGCATGTCTTCGTGACCGATACGGGAGGGGAGCAGACGCCGGCGCGCGTCGGGGAGCTGCTGCCCTGGTCGGTGCGGGGGATCAGGACCGGGCGGCCGTGGGTCGTCTCCGCCGACCCTGAGGTGCTGGAAGAGCGGTGGCGCAGGCTCGTCGCCGCCCCGGCGGACGAGCGCTCCGCGCTCTTCGAGCCGTCGCGGGCGCGGACGCTCGACTCCGCCGTGCCGGGCCTGCCCGGCCAGCGGACGAGCACCCGAAGGCTGTCCCGGGAGCCGGGCGGGCAACCGCCGCTCGTCCGCGTGCGCACCCGCCCGTTCGACCGGGCCTGGCTGCTCGCCGACCACCGGCTGCTCGACCAGGCCCGACCGGAGCTGTGGCGCGCGGACGGCCCGCACCAGCGGTACCTGCTGGTGCATCCCGAGCCCGCCCCGCCGAGCGTCAGCGCCGAGCTGCCCGTCGACCCGCGTGTGCGCGTCCACCCGCTGCACCGGCGGCCTGACGGCAAGGAACCCAATCTCGTGCCGGGGCTGCTGCGCCACCTGCGGCGCGCCTACGCCGCGCCCGTCACCGCCGAGTCCGTCCTGGCCTGGATCGCCGCCGTCTCCGCCCACCCCGGCGCCGCGCGCGACGCCGTGCCGCTGCCGCGTTCCGCCGCGACCTGGGCGGAGGGGGTCGCGCTGGGCCGTCGCGTGATCGAGCTGCACACCTTCGCCCAGGGCGGCGGACTGCGACTGCCCGACGGCCGGAGGACGTTCGTTCGTCAGCCCGTCGATCGGCAGCCGGAGGACCTCGGCTACGACGCCGACGAGGAGACGCTGATCCTCGGTGAGGGCCGCCTCGCACCCGTGCCGCCGCAGACCTGGGCCGCGGAGACCACGCTGCGCGAGTGGTTCGCCGACCGCAGCGCGTTCCGCGGCGCGCCCAGCGGCACCCTCGCCGCACTCGGCCTGACGGCGTGGCCACAGCGGGCGACGACGGAGCTGGTGGAGCTGACCACGACACTGGCCCGGCTGGCGGAACTGCTCCCGGCGCAGCGCGCCCTCGCGGCCGACGGAGGGCCCTGGTTCACCCGCGCGGACCTGCGGGAGGCCGCGATCCTCCCGGTCCCGCCGGCGGCCCGACGCCCGGCATCCGTCCTGGACCGACTGGAGGAAGGCCCCGAAGGCCAGTACGCACTGTTGTGAGCAGGGGCCGCAAGTGTTGCCGTTTGATACCGAAGCCCCGACTGAGCTGCGATGACGCTCGCCGACGCCTCCTCGGCCCGGCTACCATCCGGCTTTGGGTCGACCATCGAGTCGAACGGATTCGGGAAGCACGGAAGGACGGAGCGTGGCCCAGCTCATCGGTGGTGATTCCTCACTGCTGCGGCGGATCAACTCCGCGGTGACGCTGCGTGCTCTCCGCGACGGTGCGGTCCTGACGCTCACCCAGCTGGTGGGCGAGACCGGGCTGTCCCGTCCCACCGTCGAGGGCGTGATCGAAGGCCTGATCGAGTCCGGTCTGGTCGCCGAGGTCGAGCCCGCCGACGAGGGCGTACGGCAGCGTGGCCGTCCGGCCCGGCACTTCCGCTTCCGCGCCGAGGCGGGCCACCTGCTCGGCGTCGAGATCGGCACGCACGGCGCCCGCGCGATCGTCTCCGACCTGCGCGGCCGCACGCTGGGCGCCTACGGCCGCCCCATCGACGAGACCACCGAGGCGGACGAACGGCTCGCCCTGGTCCGCGCGACCGTCGCGGAGCTGCTGAGGCGCGGCGGGATCTCCCGCGAGTCACTGTGGGCGGTCGGCGTCGGCACGCCCGGCGTCGTGGACGCCGAGGGCGTGGTCCAGCTCGGCACGGCCCTGCCCGGCTGGACCGGGCTCGACCTGGCCAACCGGCTGCGGCGCTCGTTCCGCTGCCCGGTGCTGGTCGAGAACGACGCGAACCTGGCGGCGATCGGCGAGCACTGGAAGGGCGCGGCGATCGGCAGGGGCGACGTGGTCTTCGTCCTGGCAGGCCTCAGCCCCGGCGCCGGCTCCCTGATCGGCGGCCGCCTGCACCGCGGGTTCGGCGGCGCGGCCGGCGAGATCGGCTCCCTACACCTCCTCGGCCAGGAGGACGAGCCCTCCCGCCTCCTGTCCACGACGGAGAGCGCGCTGCGCGACCCCCTGGACGAGGCCGCGGTCGCCCGGGTCCTACGCCGCGCGCAACAGGGTGACCATGTCGC
Organism: Streptacidiphilus jiangxiensis; assembly: GCF_900109465.1. GTDB lineage: Bacteria > Actinomycetota > Actinomycetes > Streptomycetales > Streptomycetaceae > Streptacidiphilus > Streptacidiphilus jiangxiensis. The sequence continues at coordinate 62,262 of NZ_FOAZ01000015.1, read as the reverse complement.
GATGGACGTCCGCGACCGCTTCGTCGCCCGCCTGGTCCGCGACGTCGCTGCGCTGGTCCTGGCGATCGACCCGCAGATCGTCGTCATCGGCGGTTGGGCCAGCGGGTTGGACGGCGTCGTGGAACCGCTGCGCAAGCAGCTGGGTCGGCTGTGCCTGCGCCCCCCGGAGGTCCAGCTCGCCGCGCTGGGCGACGCGGCGATCGCCATCGGCGCGGTGAAGTTGGCCTTCGACCACGCGGAGCAGCAACTCTTCGCCGTCGACCAGTAGCTGCTCCCGCATCAGGGGTCGAAGGCCTCAGGGGCGCGAGAAGCCACCCAACGAGGTGGAGCCCAGAAGGCGCAGGGCCAACTGAACGTCGCTGCCTAGGAGGCGGCGCGGACCTCGACTCCCGCCTCACCGAAGGTGAGCTTGCAGTTGTCGGCCCGGTACGTGGAGACCGCGGCGGCGAGGATGCCGTCCTCGCCGGCGTAGCGGGTGGTGAGGACCAGGACGGGGATGCCCGGGGGGCGCTCCAGGAGGCGGGCCTGCTCCTCCTCGGCGACGCCGAGCTCGACCGCGCGGGACTCGCCCTCGATCGGCAGGGCCTGGAACTGCTTCAGCATCGCGCGGGCCCGGCTGGACTCGGCCAGGAAGCCGGGGACGTGCGGCATGATCTCGACGGGCACGTAGAGCGTCTCGGTGCCGACGGCCGTGCCGGCCATCATCCGCACCCGGCGGACACTGTGGACCTCGACGCCGGCCTCGACGCCCAGCGCCGCGGCGACGCCCGCGGTGGCCGGGACGGTGCCGCAGTCGACGATGCGCCAGGTGTCGCGCGCGGAGGCCTCGGCGACGGGGACACCCATGCGCGGGGCGGCGATCAGGGTGCCGATGCCGCGACGGCGCACCAGGCGGCCTTCGAGTTCGAGCTGGTCGAGGGCCTGCCGGAGGGTGGCCCGGGCGACACCGAAGCGCGCGGCGAGGTCACGCTCGTTGGGGAGCACCTCGCCGGTGTGGAACTCCTGCTCGATGGTTCGGACCAGAACAGTGCGCAGCTGCCAGTACTTGGGCTCCGGTACCGACTCGGTCGCCGTGGTCCCCACCCTTGCCTCCGCCTGTGTGCGCCCTGCTGGGCAGGGGCGAGATTACGTTCCCTTATTTATTAAAGGACGTTGCGTTATGGTGACCATAGGGGCAGCGGGGGCATTGGTCAAGACCAATGGCAGAGGGCCAGGTAGTGGGCCAGTCCGAGGCGTCCACAGCGCATCATCCAGGCGTGATTCGCCCGGAATGCCGGTCTTCCGGGCAGGGCGAGCAACCGCATCAGGGGCTTGCGCACCTCGACGTCCTCCTCGAAGACGGCACGTGCATGACACTCACCGACCGGGCTGACGGTCCACCGGGTGACACCGTGCAGATCACCGACGAGCCGCGCCTCCAGCACCCCCGCCCCGGGATCGTTCCGGGTGGCGTGGACGGTGACGCCCAGTTCGTACGGGAGCAGCGAGCGGAAGCGCATCCGCCCGCTGTCGTCCGTCAGCCGCCGGACCTCCAGGATCTGCGGCCACCACAGCGGGTAGGTGAGCGGGTCGGCCAGCACCCCGAGGACGCGCTCGGCGGGGGCGGCCAGCTCCCAGGCGGAGCGGAAGCGATAGCGGTGAAGTTCGCCCATGCCGCCAGTGTCGTCAAGCCGCCCGAATCAGGCGGGCATCTCGACGCGTCCGTCGCCCGTGAGCGTGAAGCCCGGCGCGTGGACGAGCTCCCACAGGTGGCCGTCCGGGTCCGCGAAGTAGCCGCTGTAGCCGCCCCACTCGGCCGGGACGGGGGCCTTCACCAGGTCAGCGCCGGCGCCGAGGGCGACGGCCATCGCGGCGTCCACCTCCTCGCGGCTGCCGAGGTTGACGGCGAGGGTGACCTCGCGGAAGACCGGCTCGCCGCCCTCCGGCACGCCCGCGTCGGCGGCCAGCGCCTCGGTCGGGAAGAGACCGAGCGTGGAGCCGGCCGTCCGGAACCAGGCGATGGTGCCGGGCTGCGAGGTGGAGGAGAGAGGCCAGCCGAGGGCCTGGTAGAACGCGATGCTCCGGTCGAGGTCGGTGACGCCGAGGGTCACCACGCTGATCGCCGCGGGAAGAGTCATGGCGCCAGGCTAAGCAGGGGGCGGAGGAGAAGCCGGGTGCGACATCCGGCAGGATCGACCCCGGTCACGACCCTCGCAGCCGCAGGAGAGCCTCATGTCCCAGTCCCCCAACCCGCTGATCGCCTCCGTCGCCGGGCGCACGCCCGAGGTCAGCGAGACCGCGTTCGTCGCCGTCAACGCGACCGTCCTCGGTGACGTCCGCCTCGCCCCCGGGGCGAGCGTCTGGTACGGCGCGGTGCTGCGCGGCGACTGCGACACCATCAGCATCGGTCCGGACAGCAACGTGCAGGACAACTGCTCGGCGCACGCCGACTTCGGGTTCCCGGTCAGCGTCGGGGCGCGGGTGTCGGTCGGGCACAACGCGGTGCTGCACGGCTGCACGGTCGAGGACGACTGCCTGATCGGGATGGGCGCCACCGTGCTGAACGGCGCCACGATCGGCGCCGGCTCACTGGTCGCGGCCAACGCGCTGGTCCCGCAGGGCATGCAGGTGCCGCCGGGGTCGCTGGTGGCGGGCGTCCCGGCGAAGGTGCGCCGGGAGCTGACGGACGAGGAGCGCGCGCACCTGAAGCTGAACTCGGAGTGGTACGTCGCGCTGTCGGCGCAGCACCGGGAGATCCGACCGGTCTGAGCCGTGATCGCATAGTGTCGTCGCCATGAGCGACGACACCCTGCGTTCCGTCCGGATCGACCGCACCGCCGAGGGCCACTACACCGCGACCAACGTCCGCGGCGGCACCCTCACCTTCGGGGCCGCCGGGGGCGCCGAGTTCACCCCCGTCGAGCTGCTGCTGGCCGCGATCGGCGGCTGCACGGCGGTCGACGCCGACATCGCGACCAGCCGTCATGCGGAGCCGGTGGAGTTCACCGTCTCGGTGCAGGGGGACAAGGTCAGCGACGAGCAGGGCCAGCACATGACCAACCTGGCCGTCACCTTCCGCGTCAGCTTCCCCGAGGGCGAGGCGGGCGACCGGGCCCGCACGATCCTGCCCCGCGCGGTGAAGACCTCGCACGACCGGCTGTGCACCGTCAGCCGCACGGTCGAGATCGGCACACCGGTCACCTCGACCATCGAGGGTGCCTGAGCCCGGGACCCCGCGCCCGCACAACCCGTCCGACCGGCCGCTATGCTGACGGCCGGTCGACGGGGAGGGCGGTCCATGGGTGAGTTCGGCGCCCCGGTCGGCGTGCACCAGGAGGAAGGCCACTCCCCCGCCCTCGACGAGCTCCTGCCGCTGCCCGCGCGTTCACGGCTCGTCGTGTGGTGCCAGTTCCTGGCCCAGTGGTTCTACCTGCCCATCGGCTCCGTGATCGCGCTGATCGTGATCGTCTTCCTCGTGGTGTCCGGCGGGGACGCGGACATCCCGGCGGGCCAGGAGAAGATCTTCGTCGACGTCCGGCTGCGGCGCGGCCTCGTGCTGGGCTGGAACCGCTGCCGCCTGGAGCGGGTCGGGACGCCCGAGGAGTGGGCCGCCCACACCGAGCGACGCCTGCACGAGGTGCTGCGGCGGCTGGCGAAGAAGGAGGCGAAGGAGGCCCGGCTGATGAAGGACCGCCCGGTCGGCTCCCGCCCGCGCGTCGTCGCGCTGGCCGCGGCGAACTACCGGGGCGCGGGGATCGGGGTGGTGGCGCAGCTGGCCGCCCCACTCGGCTGGTCCGTCGACTGGCCGGCCACGCGCGCGGCCGAGCTCCGCACCGTCTACCTCCGCCGCCCGGCCGACCAGGTCAGTGCTCAGGCGTTGAGGTAGGCCAGCACCGCCAGTACCCGCCGGTTGTCGTCGTCGGAGGGCTGCAGGTCCAGCCGGACGAAGATGGACGCCGTGTGCTTGGCCACCGCCCGCTCGGTGATCACCATGTGCTGCGCGATCGCCGCGTTGGAGCGGCCCTCCGCCATGAGCGCCAGCACCTCGCGCTCACGCGGGGTGAGCGCGGCGACCGGCCCGGCCGCGGCGTTGTGGGTGAGCAGCCGACCGATGACCTCGGGGTCCATCGCCGTACCGCCGGCGGCGACCCTGCGCACGGCGTCGATGAACGAGGTGCCGTCCAGCACCCGGTCCTTGAGCAGGTAGCCGACGCCGCCGCTGCCGTCGGCCAGCAGCTCGCGGGCGTAGAGCTGCTCGACGTACTGGGAGAGCACCAGCACCGGCAGGCCGGGCAGCTCGGCACGTGCGGTCAAGGCGGCCCGCAGGCCCTCGTCGGTGAAGCTGGGCGGCAGCCGTACGTCGACCACCGCCACGTCGGGACGGTCCTTGCGGATCGCCTCCAGCAGTTCCTCGCCGTTCTCGGCCGCCACCGTGACCTCCATGCCGTGCGCCTGCAGCAGGCGGGTCAGCCCGTCCCGGAGGAGGAAGAGGTCTTCGGCGATGGCGACGCGCAAGGGATCTCCAGACTCGCGATGGTGGGACCGCCGACCGGGCTGCTGACGGCCAGCACTCCGTCGAAGGACGCGAGCCGGCGCTCGATGCCGCGCAGCCCGCTCCCCCGCCCGGGGTCGGCCTCGCCGCGCCCGTCGTCGGTGACGACGATCCGCAGCATCCCGTCAGTATGGCCGATCTCGATCCAGCCCCGCCTGGCCTCGGCGTGCTTGACGGTGTTGGCCAGCAGCTCGCTGACGGCGAAGTAGGCCGCCGACTCGACCGCCGCGGGTGGGCGGGTCGCCAAGGCTCCACTCACCTGCACGGACAGCGGCAGGTCCAGCACCAGGGCCTGGACCGCGTCCACGAGCCCACGGTCGGCGAGGACCGGCGGGTGGATGCCGCGCACCAGGTCGCGCAGTTCGACCAGAGCCTTGGCGGACGCGCTCTTGGCCTCCGTCACCAGGGCGCGGGCGGCCGCAGGATCGGTGTCGAAGAGCTGCTCGGCCGCGTTGAGGGCCATGCCGAGCGCCACCAGCCGGGCCTGGGCGCCGTCGTGCAGGTCACGCTCGATGCGGCGCAGTTCGGCAGCGTTGTGGTCGATGGTCTCGGCGCGGGTCTCGGCGAGGTGCTGCACGCGGGCGGTCAGTTCGTGCCGCTGGGAGGGGCCGATCACGAGGCGCGCGGCGCGGGCGTGCAGGTCGAGCACGACGGGCGCGCCCCACAGCACCAGGGCCGGGGACATCGTCAGGGCCATGCCGTAGAGGACCGCCGGCTGGGCGAACCGCCCGTTCGGGCCGAGCTGGTCGAACAGCCACGGCGAGAGGACCAGCAGCACCAGTCCGCCGACGGCCACCGCCCCGGAAAGCAGCACCCACGCCACGTCCCGGCCGAGCGCCGGGTCGGCCAACCAGCCCACCGTCGCGGCTCGTGGACGGACCCACCAACGGCCCTGCTCGGCGTCCGGCAGCGGGCGGTAGGGGTTCGGGATCGGCCGTCCGAACCAGCTGCCGACGAGCCGCCGCTGCTCCGAGGCCACCCAGCGCGCGGCCAGCACGCCGACGATCAGCAGGAACGGCGTCAGCAGCACCACTCCGTGGCTGCCGCCGGGCGTGTTGCCGGGGTAGAAGAACGCCGCCGCGACCGACAGCACACCGGGCAGGGTCAGCACCGCCCCGGCCGCGCGACCACCGCCGCCGCTCGCCCAGGCCGCGCCCCAGACGAGGCAGGGGCCGAGCGTGAGCAGCAGTCCGAAATAGATGTGCAGGTGGTCGCTCGGAGAACTCTGCGCGGCGTTCAGCAGGTGGACCACCACCAGGACCGGTCCGCCCGCCAGCGCGACAAGACCGCACCCCGTGAGCGCGAGAAGGTAGGCGACGCGGAACGGCGCCAGCAGCGTGCGGGCGAGCCGCGCCGCGAACGTCCCGTCCTGCGCGAGTTCCAGCTCCAACGGCGGGACGGTGGTGGCGCGGCCGCGCTCGGAGCCCGGGCCTGGGGTCATGTCGCTCTCCACAGTTCGGTGATCATCGCCGCCAAGTCTGCCCACGCACCACCCGGCTCGGCGCTGGGCGTGGACACCCGATCCGGGGTGTACGTAAGTACACCCCGCACTCACCGTTCACACGTATATCGACCCTGACGTGCGAGTTCGTAGCTTCGTTCCCGTCAACGAACCGTCCGACGCACCGGAGGACCCGTGTCCGCGCCGATCATCGAGATCCGCGACGTCAGCAAGACCTATGACGCATCCGACGCCGCCCGCCCCGCTCTGGCCGACTTCTCCCTGGAGGTCGCGGCCGGCGAGGCGCTCGCGGTACTGGGGCCGTCCGGCAGTGGCAAGTCGACGCTGCTCAACCTGATCGCCGGGCTGGACCGGCCGGACCGGGGTGTGGTGCGCATCGCCGGCACGCCCGTGCACGAACTGGGCGAGGCTGCGCTGGCCGGCTACCGGCGTGAGCGCATCGGCATGGTCTTCCAGTTCTTCAACCTGCTCGACGACCTGACCGTCGAGGACAACGTGCTGATCCCCGCCCAGCTGGCCGGCACCGGCCGTGTCGAGGCGCGGGAGCGCGCGAACGAGCTGCTCACCCGCCTCGGCATCGCCCGGTTCGCCCGCGCCTACCCCGGCACGCTCTCCGGCGGCCAGCGCCAGCGCGTCGCCGTGGCGCGGGCCCTGATGAACAACCCGCCGCTGCTGCTCGCCGACGAGCCGACCGGCGCGCTGGACAGCGAGTCCGCGGCGGAGGTGCGCGAGCTCCTCGGCGCCCTGGTCGCCGAGGGTCGCACGCTGGTGCTGGTCACCCACGACACCGGCCTGGCCGCGCAGTGCGCGACCCGCATCATCGAGCTCGTCGACGGCAGGCTCGCCCGCGACGTCCGCAACACCCCGCTGGCGGTGGCCCGATGAGCCGGAAGGGCAACAATCCGCTGGGCCGGATCGTCCGCGCGGGCGTCAGCCGTAAGCGGGTGCAGACGCTGGTGATGACGCTGACGACGATGACCGCCGTCACCGCGTCCGTCCTCGCGAGCGGGTTGCTGGTCGACTCGCAGGGCCCTTACCAGCGCGCCTTCGCCGCCGAGCACGGCGCGCACCTCTCCGTCGACGTCTCGGGCACGGCCGTCGACGCCGGGCAGTTGGCCGCGACTGCGCACGTGGCCGGGGTGACCGGGACCGCCGGGCCCTACCCGACGCTGACGCTCCACCCGCGTGTCGCCCCGGGCAACAGGTTCATGCCGGCAGGTGACCCGATGGAGGCCACGACCGTCGTCGGCCGCCCGATCGACGGCCCGCTGGACGACCTGCACGTGACCGAGGGCCACTGGCTCACCGGCCCCGGGCAGATCGTGCTCCCGGACGGCCACTCGCCGATGGCCATCGGCGACCGGATGGTCGTCCCCGACGCGCCGGGCCACCCCGTCCTCACCGTGGTGGGCCTCGCCGCTTCCGTCACCGGCACCGCCGACGGCTGGGTCGCGCCGCAGGAGATCCCCGCACTGACGCCACCGGGCACCGTCCCCGACGAGCAGATGCTCTACCGCTTCGCCCACGCCGACTCCCAGGCCGAGGTCGCGGCCGACCGGGCCGCCGTCGCGGCCGTGCTGCCGGCGGGCGCGACGCTCGGCTCCACCTCCTACCTGGACGCCGAGCAGGAGGCCGACCGCAACTCCGCGACGTTCGTGCCGTTCCTGGTCGCCTTCGGGGCACTCGGGCTCTTCATGTCGCTGCTGGTCATCGGCGTCGTGGTGTCCGGCGCGGTCACGGCCGGGCGACGCCGGATCGGCATCCTCAAGGCGATCGGCTTCTCCCCGGCCCAGGTCGTGCGCGCCTACCTCGGCCAGGCGCTGATCCCCGCCACGACCGGGGCGGTCCTCGGCGTGGTGCTGGGCAACCTGCTGTCCATCCCGGTCATGGGCATCGCCGACAAGGCGCTGCGCAGCGTGACCCTGGGCATCCCATTCTGGCTCGACCTGGCGGTGCCGCTGGTGACGCTGGCGGCGGTCACCGGCGCCGCGCTGGTGCCCGCCCGGCGGGCCGGAGGGCTGCGCACCGTCGAGGCGCTGGCCGTGGGCCGCACCGAACAGGCCGGGCGCTTCGGCCGGTCCGCCCACAGCCGCGCCTCGCGGCTGCCGCTGCCGCGCTGGGCCACCCTCGGCCTCGCGCTGCCGTTCGGACGGCCCGCCCGTTCGGCGATCACCATGGCGGCGGTGCTGCTCGGCACCGTCGGCGTCACCTTCGGCGTCGGCCTCGCGCTGTCGCTGAACCAGGTCGCCCAGGGGCTCAGCCACGATCGGCCGGGGGCCGTGCAGGTACTGCCGTTCCCGCCGCTCGGCAGCGGCGTCAAGGCACGCCTGGTCAACGCAGCCGACCTGGACGCCGCGGGGAGCGCCATCGCGGCGCAGCCCGGCACCGCCGGCTCGGTCGAGATCACCACCGCCCGCACGGCCGTCGCCGGGAAGCCGGGACAGACCCAGGTCATCGGCTACCGGGGCGACTCGGGGTGGGCCTCGATGCAGATCGTCTCCGGCCGCTGGTTCGCCGCCCCCGGCGAGGCCGTCGCGCCCAAGGCGTTCCTGAGCGCGTACGACGTCCACGTGGGCGACACCGTGACGCTGAGCGAGAACGGCCGCAGCGCACCGGTGAAGCTCGTCGGCGAGGTGCTGTCCGTCGACAACGAGCTGCTGACCGACGCGGGTTCGCTCACCCCGCTGGCGCTGCCGCTGGTGCCCGACTCGGTCACCTTCGCGATCGAGCTGAAGCCCGGCACGGACCCGGACGCCTACATCAGCAGCCTGACCCACGCGCTGGCCCCGTACGGCCTGAGCGCGATCCCCAGCGGCGGGAACATCAACATCACCGTGCTCGCCATGGACAGCCTGGCCACGATCCTGACGCTGATGCTGGTGACCGTCGCGGGCCTGGGCGTGCTGAACACCGTGCTGCTGGACACCCGGGAGCGGGTCCACGACCTGGGCGTGCTGAAGTCGCTCGGCCTGAAGCCGCGACAGACCGTGGGCATGGTGCTGGCCTCGGTCTCCGTCACCGGGCTGGTGGCCGGCGCGGTGGGCGTCCCGATCGGCATCCTGTTGCAGCGCACCGTGCTGCCCGCGATGGCGGGCGCGGCAGGCACCGAGGTCCCCGGCGCCGACCTCGACGTCTTCCACGCGCCGCTGCTGCTCGCGCTGCTGGCCGGCGGCCTGGTGCTGGCCACGCTCGGTGCCCTCGCGCCGGCGACCTGGGCGGCCCGCGCCCGGACGGCGACGGCGCTGCGGACGGAGTGACGGACCGTCCGTCCGGGCAAGGGCCGTTGTCAGTGCCCCCGCGTAGTGTCGAAGACATCACCGGGGGCGCCGGCAACGGTCTTTCGCGCCTCTCCCCTTACCTGACGTCAGCCCTGGAGGGCCTCATGTCCCCTGCCGTCTCCGCCGTCGGTTCGACCACGTACCTCGAGCTGTCCGAGGAGGGCGAGGGCGCCCACAAGTTCTACGAGGTGCGGCACGAGGGCCTGCAGGTCACCATCTCCTTCGGCCGGATCGGCGAGCAGGGGCAGGTGCGCTCCAGCAGCTACCCGAGCACGGAGAAGGCCGCCGCGGCGGCCGCGAGGAAGATCGGCGAGAAGGTTCGCAAGGGCTACGCCCCGGCAGTGCGCGGGGTGCGTCAGCGCCGGGCGGTGACGCGGCGCCAGATCGTCAGCGCCGCGTCGACGGCTCGTCAGGCGGCGGTGCTGTGGCGGTTCCGCTCCGGGGCTTCCGCGTTCGGCGTCTTCGTCGGCGAGGAGCACGCCTGGGTCGGCAACCAGAAGGGCGACGTCTTCACCCTCACCCACGACGGCGAGGTCACCGGCCGCTTCGGTCTGCCCGACGGCGTCAAGTGCATCGTCGCGGACGACTTCTGGATCTACGCGGGCTGCGACGACGGCCGCGTCTACGACCTCAGTGGCAAGGTGCCGCGTGTCGCCTACGAGATAGCCGAGGACGTCGACATCTTCTGGCTCGACATCCACGACGGCGTGCTCGGCGTCTCCGACGCGAACGGCGGGGTGACCAGCATCGACCACGAGGACGAGTTCCAGTGGCGCCGCAAGGGCGCCGGCACCTCGGCCTGGATGGTCCGCTGCGACGCCGAGGGCGTCTATCACGGCGACTCGGCGGGCGTCGCCCGCTACGGCGCCGACGGCGCGCCGCGCTGGTCCACGCCGACGGAGGGCGCGGTCCTCTTCGGCTGGCAGGAGCCGCGCGAGGTCTTCGCCGGAACCAGCCGCGGCTGGGTCTACCGCCTCGCCAAGTCCGACGGCTCACTTCTCACCCGCTACCGCTGCGACGCGGCGGTCTTCTCCTGCGCCGCATCCCCCGACGGCCGGTACGTCTTCGCCGGGGACAACCACTCCTCCGTCTACTGCTTCGCCGCGGACGGCACGCGGCTGTGGAAGCTCGGCACGGGCTGCGGCTCCGCGTACTCCATGCAGTACCGCGACGAACGCCTCTACCTGGTCACCACGGACGGCTCCCTCGCCTGCCTCGACGTGAGCGAGGCCGCGGTCCGCGCGGCGGAGGGCGGCACGGTGCCGCAGCCCGCGGACATCAAGGCCACGGGCTGGGAGCGGGTCGTCCCCTCCGAGGAGGTCACCGTCGTGACGACGGCCCCGACGAACGGCATCGTCGTGGAGTGCGTCCAGTCCGGCCCGGCCGGCCGCATGCGCATGCGCGTCGTCTCCCCTGGCTACGACCCGACCTGGCGGGTCCAGTTCCCCAAGGCGATCCGCGTCCCGGGGGCGCGGTACGTGGTCACGGAGATCCACGAGGCCGCGCAAGGCGGTTTCTACCGCACCCGGGGAGACATTCAGCGCTTGCTCTAGTTGCAACCCCAGGGGCGCGAGGAACTGCGCGACAAGCCACCCTGTGCGGATGGTCCTCAATGTGCAGGGCCATCCGCACAGGGTGGTTCCTCGCGCAGTTCCTCGCGCCCCTGGAGGTGCAGCCGCACCAACTGCCTCACCTAGAATCGTTGCACTATGAACCAGCTTCCCCGCTACCGCAGCATGGTCGCCCTCGGCGACTCCTTCACCGAAGGCATGTGCGACGACGTCCTCCCGGACGGGCACTACCGTGGCTGGGCCGATCGCGTCGCCGCCCGGCTCGCCGTCGATGCCGAGGGCGGCGACTTCCGGTACGCGAACCTCGCCGTACGCGGCAAGCTGATCGGGCAGATCGCCGATGAGCAGGGTGACGCCGCCGTCGCGCTCGGCGGGGAGCTGGTGACGCTCGCGGGCGGGCTGAACGACGTGATGCGGCCGGGCTGCGACATCGACCACGTCGAGCGCACGCTCGGCGCCCTCGCGGAGCGCCTCGCGAAGGGTGCGACGCGAGTCGTGATGTTCTTCAGCGTCGACCCGAGTCGACGGATGCGCGGCAGCGCCCGGCTGATGCCGCAGATCCTGCGACTGCAGGGCTTCGTGCGCGACTTCGCCGCCGCGCACGACAACATCGTCGTCGTCGACCTGTTCCACGTGCCGGCCTTCGACGACGCCCGGATGTGGGCCGAGGACCGCCTGCACTTCTCGGCCGAGGGTCACCGCCGCGTCGCCGAGGGGGTGCTCCAGGCGCTCGGGTACCCGGCCTCCTTCGACTGGCGTGAGCCCCTGCCGCCCGCACCGGCGACGCCGCGGCTGACCAGGCTCCGCGCCGACCTGCGCTGGGTCCGCATCCACGTGCTGCCGTGGATCGGGCGGCGGCTCACCGGAAAGTCCAGTGGTGACAACCGCCCGGCCAAGCGCCCCGCCCTGGACGCCTACCCGGGCTGAACCAAAAGGTCTTCACCGCCCGAGGGCGAACGACACGTCCACGACGCCGTCGACGCCCCGCACGGTGTCGGCGACCAGCGGGATCCGGGCCGAGTCCGCCAGTGCGCCGCCGACGGTGACCACGCCGTCGGCGACGTCGACGGTCAGGCCTGCGCAGTCCGCCGCGCCCAGCGCGCGGGTGAGGGCGCCGCGCACGTCGTCGGCCAGGGAGTCGTCGTCGCGCAGGAAGACCTTCAGCACGTCGGCCCGGCTGACGATGCCGAGGAGCACGCCGGAGTCGTCCACGACGGGCAGTCGCTTCACCCGGCGCCGGATCATCACGCGGGCCGCGTCGGCCACGGCCTCGTCGGGGCCGATCGTGACCGCCGGGGCCGTCATCAGATCGGTGGCCCGCAGGGCCGCGATCCTGGTGGCCTCGTCCGGGTCGAGCAGGGCGGACCGCATGCCCAGCCGGCGCTGCCGGTCGGCCTCCTTCAGCAGCAGGTCCGCCTCGGAGACGACGCCGAGCACCCGCCGGCCGGGGTCCAGCACGGGCAGCGCGCTGATCCGGTGCTCCTCCAGCAGCCGGACCAGGTCCTTGAACGGGGTCGCGCTCGACGCGGTCACCACCTCGGCGCTCATCACGTCCCGGACCGTCTGCGCGATCCGTCGCGGCTGCGTCGTCACCATCGGCCTCCTCCTGCTCCCCTGCCGCCGCCCTCAGCCTCGCCGAGAACCACGGGCGTCGCCACCGCACGACTGTGGCCGGGATCACACGCCGCTCGCCCCGCGTCGTGAAATGCCTCCCGCGTCGTCTCGGTTGTGACGTTCGCGCCTCACCGCGCACCGCACACCCGCACGGCACCCCGAGGAAGCCCATGACCACCGCAGCGTCCGCCGTCTCCCGCGCGGCCGAGATCCTCTCCCGGCCCCTCGCGATCAACGGGCTGACCGTCCCCAACCGCATCGCGATGGCGCCGATGACCCGCATGTTCTCCCCGGGCGGCGTCCCCGGCGAGGACGTGCGCTCGTACTACGCGCGCCGCGCGGCGGCGAACGTCGGGCTGATCGTCACGGAGGGCACCTACGTCGGCCACGACTCCGCCGGGCAGAGCGACCGCGTGCCGCGCTTCCACGGCGAGGAGCAGCTCGCCGGTTGGGCGCAGGTCGCCGACGCGGTGCACGCCGCGGGTGGCCGGATCGTGCCGCAGCTGTGGCACATCGGCATGGTGCGCCAGCAGGGCCAGCCGCCGTACGCCGAGGCCCCGGCGGTGGGCCCCTCCGGGCTGCGCATCGACGGCACCGAGGGCACCGGCCGGGCGATGACCCAAGCCGACCTGGACGAGGTGATCGGCGCGTTCGCGCAGGCCGCAGCGGACGCGGAGCGGATCGGCTTCGACGGTGTGGAGCTGCACGGCGCCCACGGCTACCTGGTGGACCAGTTCCTGTGGGCGGGCACCAACCGCCGCACCGACGCCTACGGCGGCGACCCGGTCGCCCGCACGCGCTTCGCCGCCGAGATCGTGGCCGCGGTCCGCGAGCGGGTCTCGCCCGAGTTCCCGGTGATCTTCCGCTACTCGCAGTGGAAGCAGGAGGCGTACGACGCGCGCCTGGCCGAGACCCCGGAGCAGTTGGAGGCCGTCCTCGCCCCGCTGGCCGCGGCGGGCGTCGACGCGTTCCACGCCTCCACCCGCCGCTACTGGCTGCCGGAGTTCGACGGCTCGGACCTGAACCTGGCCGGCTGGACGAAGAAGCTCACCGGCCGTCCGACGATCACCGTCGGCTCGGTCGGCCTGGACGGCGACTTCATCGGCGCGTTCATGGGCGAGGGCTCGCCCATCCAGGCCCTGGACAACCTCCTGGACCGGATGGAGAACGAGGAGTTCGACATGGTCGCCGTGGGCCGCGCCCTGCTGCAGGACCCGCAGTGGGCGGCCAAGGTGCTCGCCGGCCGCTTCGACGAGCTGGCGCCCTACGACGCGGCCTCGCTGAAGACGCTGAGCTGAGTCCTTAGGACGGCGCCCTTCGGAGGCGGGGTCGGCCCGCGTCGCTCAGTGCGGACGGAGCTGGCCCCAGCCGCCGGCCGGGGTGAACCGGTCGTGCAGGCGCTGCCGCAGGCCCGTCTCGGGCTCCGGGAAGCGGTCCTGCGGCGGTTGGGTGCCGGGCGGAGGCTTGGGCGAGGTCCGGGCCCGGCGCCTGGCGTCCCGCGCCCGGTCACCGGCGGCGTCCAGCTCGGTCTGGCTGCAGGCCTCCCGCAGCAGCGGGAACAGCCGCGCCTCCTCCCAGTTGTCGTGGCCCGTGACGTGCTCGTGCAGCACGGCGACGAGGTGGTCGAACTCGGGGTCGGTGGCCTTGTGCAGTCCGATCAGGTGCAGCGACGCCTCGGTCCGGGCGTGGTCGTCCACTCCGTGGCCGGACAACTCGCCGCCCGCGTCCTCGGGGAGTCTGCGCACCAGCGGGTACAGGCACTCCTCCTCGATCACCCCGTGCCGGACGAGGCGGGGCGTGATCTGGTCGAGCAGCGCCTTGCGTTCCGGATCGCCCAGCGGGGTGCCGAGCACGGCGCTGAACAGCATGCGCATCTCCCAGTGCTCGGAGGTGAGCTGCACCAGCAGGTCGCCGCTGTCGGCGGGGTCGAGCGCGCCGGCGTAGTCGGCGGTGGCCGTCCGGTCGGACCGGGTCTGGATGTCGGTCATGGGCTTGCCTCGTGTTCCTGGGGATCCCCCACGGTTCAGGTGCCCGTTTCCGGGCCGGGCATGCCTCGCCCGGCACTCGGATCCCGTCTCGGCCCACCCGCCTCAGGAACGGATCTCGACCACCCGCGCCCAGGCGGGCGGCCGGTCCGGCCGGTACTCGGTGGACTGCTCGTCGTCGCGGGGGCGGGGAAACAGACCCACGACCGTGCGGCACGGCGGCCGGCTCTCCGGCCAGGGGGTCTGCCCGTCGGTGAGCGCGACGACGACGTCCGGTCGGGGCTGGGAACGCAGGGCGCGGGCGAAGCCGGCACGCAGGTCCGTGCCGCCACCGCCGAGCAGTGGGATGTCCTCGGCCCGGCAGAGCGGGGCGCTGATCTGCGCCGCCGCGTCGCAGGGCACGACGGTGACCAGGTCGCGCCGCCCGCCGACGGCCCGGCAGATGGCCGCGACCTCGCGCAGCGCACTGCCGAGCTCGATGTCGCTGACCGAACCGGAGGTGTCGATGACGACGCTGACGCGCGGCGGGGTGCGACGCAGGCTGGGCAGCACGATCCCGGGCAGGCTGGTCGCACGGCGGGCCGGACGGCCGTAGCGGTAGTCGCCGCCCGCGCCGCCGGAGGTGACTGCGGAGCGCACTGCGGCGCCGAGCAACTCGCGCCAGTGCTGCGGTGGTTGGAATGCGTCCTCGGCCCAGCGGCGCCAACCTGCGGGCGCGGTTCCGGGTCGGCCGTTGATCGCCTGCGCAACCTTGAACCGGACGGCGTCGCGCTCCTGGTCGGTCAGTCCGTGCGCGCCGTCCGGGCCGAGGTCCCAGGGCCGCTCGACGCCGTCGGCGCCGCTGCCGCAGTCCAGCCAGGCCATCGCTTCCGGGGCGAGGCGCAGGTGGCACAGGTAGTCCTCCATCAGCCACCCCTCGGGCAACTTCGCCATCTGCGGCCGGACCGCGAGCTCGCCGCGCACGAGGCCGTCCCCGTAGATGTCGTCGTTGATCTCGAAGTCGGCGGCGATGTTCATCCGCAGTCGCTCGGACGGGCCGACCAGGCCGTTCACGCGGGCATACCGGTCGCTGCGGCCGTGGTGATCGCGCAGCAGGTGGGACACCTCGTGCACCCACACCCCCGCGAGCTCCTCGACGGGCGTGCGGGCGACGAAAGCGGGTGAGACGTAGCAGCGCCAGTGGCGGTCGACGGCCATGGTCGGGGTGCGTCGCGACTCCACCGGGTGCAGCGCGAAGAGGGCCGTGGCGAGGTAGGGGCGGGCGCGGACGGCCTGCAGGCGCGCGGCGTAGAGCTTGTCGCGGTCGAGGGGGAGCGCGGCCTCGGCGGCCGTCGCCGCCTGCCATGACCGCGGCGTCAGGTCGGGCTTGCGTGCCGTCAGCGGACGGATCGGCGGCCGGGGCCTCGCGGGCAGCGACGGCTGTGCGACCGGCACACTCGACGTCGCGGGCGGGCCCGGCGTCGGGGTCGGGGTCGGGGTCGGGGCCCTCATCGGGGAAGCCGGGCCGGGGCCGGGTGCAGCAATGGCGTGCTCGGGCGGGCGCCGCGCTCGCGGGCCTCGGCGCGTGCCGACGCCTGGTCCGCCTGCTGCGAGAGCGAGACCGCGCCCGCCAGCTCCTCGATCGACGGCGGCACGTCCCATCCCTCCTGGCGCAGCGAGGCGAGCGTCATCGCGGGGACCACGACCAGGTCCGGTGCCCCGGTCTCGACCGCGCGGACCAGCAGCGTCCACGCGGCGTCCCAGCGCGCGCGTTCCGGGCGGGCCCGCACCGCCGCGACGACCCCGTCGAGGACCGCCTGGCGCAGGTCGCCGCGGTCGGGCAGGACGGCGGTGGCCGGGGCGGCGAGCAGGGACTCCGGGTCGGGCAGGTCCATCCGGTCCAGGCTCGCCAGCAGTTCGAGGCCGGGGCCGTCCCCGACGGTGCCGCGGACCAGCAGCGACAGCACGTCACGGGAAGAGCCTGCGGCGGTGGCGAAGGCGACCAGCCGCAGCGTCATCTCCCAGCTGCGCGGCGAGGGCCAGGCGCCGCCGCGCCGCGTCTCGTTGTCCGGCAGCCGGTGCACCAGGGCAGGCCGGACGGCGAGCAGACCGCAGACGCCGCGGCGCGCGAAGTCGACGGCGTCGGCAAGCCTGGCCGGGTCCAGGCGCGGCAGGACGGCGCGCGGCCAGGTCCCGCCCAGGCCGCGGACCACGACCTCGTGCTCGTGGATCCACTGGAGGTGGACGAAGCGGTTGGCCAGCGGCGGGCTGAGCTCCCAGCCGTCGGCGGCCGAGGCACGCGGGTTTGCTGCGGCCACGATCCTGACGCCGGGCGGCAGTTGCAGGGCGCCGATGCGCCGTTCCAGCACCAGGCGGAGCAGGGCGGCCTGGACGGCGGGCGGCGCGGTGGAGAGCTCGTCGAGGAAGAGCAGCCCCTTGCCGGCCCGGACCAGCCGCACGGCCCAGTCCGGCGGCGCCAGCGGCACGCCCTGCCGGGCGGGGTCGTCGCCGACGACGGGCAGCCCGGAGAAGTCGGACGGCTCGTGGACGCTGGCGATGACGGTGGTCAACGGCAGGTCGAGGGCCTCGGCGAGCTGGTTGAGCGCGGCGGTCTTGCCGATGCCGGGCTCGCCCCACAGCAGCACGGGGAGGTCCGCCGCGACCGCGAGGGTCAGCGCCTCCAGCTGCTGGTCGGCGCGGGGTTCGGTGTCGGAGGCGCGGAGCAGGGCCAGCAGCTCGCCGGCGACGTCGAGTTGGGGACGGTCGGTGAGTTCGGGCGGCTCGGTGAGCAGGGTGGCGGAAGTCATGAGGCATCACCTGTGTGGTCGAGGAGAGAGCGGTGGGAGCGGAGAGAGCGGTGGGAGCGGAGAGAGCGGTGGGAGCGGAGAGAGCGGTGGGAGCGGAGAGAGCGGTGGGAGCGGAGAGAGCGGTGGGAGCGGTGAAGGAGCGTCAGAAAGGGTCAGCGGGCGCTTCCGGCACCGGGCCGGGAACTCCGCCGGTGCGCGGACCGGCCGACCCCGGCGGCCGGATGCGGCTTGGTGACGGGAGACAGTCCGGCCCGGTAGAGGCCGTGATCGATCCGCCGCAGCGCGAGTGAGCGCAGCTCGTCGCGGAGCGGGCCGGCGGGCAGCTCGGCGTCCGGGCCGAGGAGCGCCTCGATGACGGTCCGGGCGCCGGCGAGGTCGCCGTGGTCCAGCCGTCCGCGCACCTCGTCCAGTTGCTGCGGACTGCGATAGGCCCGGTCCACGGCCCGCAGACAGGGCAGCGGCGTGCCGCTGAGCGCGGCGAGCAGTTGCTCGCGACGCAGTTGCCCGGGGTCGTGGTCGAGCGGCGCCAGGGTGCCGTCGACCAGGCCGATCCGGTGCTGTTCGCCACGGCAGTCGACGAGCAGGACGCGCGCGGAGGGGCGCGCCGTCTCCTCCGGCGCCGGTCCCTCGCCCGGCACGTGCCCGGGGACGAGCGCGACCGCGACGAGCGGGTGCAGCGCGTCGGGCTCGACGAGCCCGGCCCGCAGCATCTCGACATCCGGTGGAAGAAACGTCGCCGCGTCGGGGAGCAGCAGGAGTTCAGGACTCCCGTCGGCCTCCGAGGGGACGACGGCACCGCACTCGTCGATGTCCAGGACCAGGGTGTGTCGCCCGTCGAGCCGCACCCCGACGCGGCCCGACGGGCGGCCCTCGGCCCGCAGCAGCAGGCCGGCCTCGGCCGCCCACCGGTCGACCGCCCAACTTCCGTGATCCGATGGCCCGGTGAGGTCGGCCGCGCCGCACCGCACGGGCAGTTCCGGACTGCGTCGGGCGTCCCACAGGTGCCGGTGCAGGTCGAGCCGGAAACGTCGGCTCGGGTGGGGGTGCGGGTGCCGGTCCGCGGTCACCGAGGGGCGGGCCGGATCCCACAGCGCGAGGCCGATCCGCTGGCCCGCGTCCGCCCAAGCGGGTGGGGTCCTGGCCACCAGGTGCAGCGCAGGGGCCCCGTCGGCGCGCCCGTAGCGGGCGAGGGTGAGGGTGAGCCCGGGACGCAGCAGGCCGTCAGGTGCGATCCGTGGCAGGTGCCAGCGCAGCAGGTCCGGGGCCAGGTGACGGAGGTCGGCCCGCAGGGCGGTGGCGAGCTCACGGCCGTGTCGGGCGGCAACGGCCCGCAGGTCGAGATCGACGGTGACGCGGGCGGCGGCGCAGGCACCGGCCCAGTCGCCGACGGCCCGACGGGCGGTCGCGGCGTCGATCATGGGCTGCGGCACGGCGAACTCGCGCACGCGCCGCCACATCTGGAGACGAGGATCCCCGTCCGCGGTTCGGGCGGCCATCAGCACGCACCGCTTGCGGACAGGACCCCCGTTTCGCTTCGAGGAGTCGTCATCGCGGGGAGCGTAATCCCGCCTCAGTTCCCGGCGCCAGCGGTTTTCGCGGCCGTCTGCCGCGCGCTGACGGTGTTGGCGGCCACGATCGCGCCGATCGCCGCCCAGTCGACGACCGGCAGCCGCTGCCCCAGCACGACCCAGCCGACCAGCGCGGCGCTCACCGGGTGGACGCTCATGAAGACGCCGAAGAACCGGGTCGGCACGCGGCGCAACGCGAGCATGTCGGCCAGGAACGGCACCGCCGAGGAGAGCAGCCCGGCCGCCGCCGCGCAGGCCAGCGCCCGTGCGGTCAGCGCATGGTGGGCGAAGACGAAGGCACCGACGGGCAGGTAGAGCAGCGCGGAGAGCGCGGCCGCCGCACCCGAGCCCTCGGCGCCCGGCAGGCGCGCGCCGATCACGCGGTTGAGCAGGATGTACGCGGCCCAGCAGGCCGCCGCGCACAGCCCGAGCGCGAGCCCAACGTCGTCGGTCGTGGGCCTCGGACGGAGCAGCGCCAGCACCGCGGCGCCGGCCACCAGCGCGCAGAGCAGATCGACCCTGCGGCGCGAGGCGGCCAGCGCGACGGTGAGCGGCCCGAGGAACTCCAGCGTCACCGCCAGCCCGAGGCCGATCCGGCTGATGGCGGTGTAGAGCGTCAGGTTCATCGTCGCGAACACCAGCGCCAGGCAGAGCACCGGCCACCACTGCCGCCAGGTGAACCGGTGCGGTCGTGGGCGTCCGACGGCGACGAGCACGACGGCGGCCACCCACTGCCGGACTGCGACCACGCCCGCCGGGCCGATCGCCGGGAAGGCCAGGGCGCCGGTCGCCGCGCCGAGTTGGTTGGACAGGGCGCTGCCGAGCATCATCGCGATCCCGGCGCGGCGGCCGGTGGAACGCGCCTCACTCGTGGCAGCCGGGGAGGAGACGGAGGTCGTCATGACAGCAGGGTGCGCCCCGAGCTCGGATACGCAAAATGCATGGGACGAGTCAGCTATACGCTGGACGCATGGATGTGGAACTGCGGCAGCTGCGCGCGCTGGTGGCGATCGTCGACGCGGGCAGCTTCACCGACGCCGCGCTGGAGCTCGGCGTCTCGCAGGCGGCCGTCTCGCGGACCCTGGCCGCCCTGGAGGGCGTCCTCGGCACCCGGCTGCTGCACCGCACCAGCCGCCACGTCGCCGCGACGGCCTCCGGCACCCTGGTACTGGCCCGGGCCCGGCACCTGCTGGCCGAGGCGGACGAACTGGTCCGCGAGGTGACCACCGGCCACACCCGACTGCGGATCGGCCATGCCTGGTCCGCGATGGGCCACCACACCGCGGCCTTCCAGCGCGGGTGGGCGGCCGCGCACCCGGAGGTGGAGCTGCAGTTCATCCGCACCAACACCTCGACCGGCGGGCTGGCCGAGGGGGTGTGCGACCTGGCGATCGTGCGCGGCGCCTTCGACGACGCGCGCTTCGCCGGCACCGTGGTCGGGCTGGAGCGGCGGGTGGTGGCCGTCGCGGCGGACGACCCGTGGGCGCGGCGCCGGTCCGTCCACCTGGACGAGACGCGGGCGCGGACGGTCGTCGTCGACCGCCGCACCGGCACCACCACCCCCGAGCTCTGGCCGACGGAGGGCCGTCCGGCCATGGAGTACACGCAGGACATCGACGACTGGCTCGCGGCGATCACCACGGGTCGCTGCATCGGCATCACCCCGGAGAGCACGGCCACCCAGTACCGGCGCGAGGGCATCTCGTTCCGCCCGCTGCGCGGCGCGGCCCCCGTGCCGGTCCACGTGGCCTGGCCCCGCCGCGACCCGCACCCGGCGACGACCGCCGCCGTCGCCCTGATCGCCGAGCTCTACGCCACGGGCGCCCCGGTGCGGTGGAGGGGCGCCGTGCGGTAGAGGCTGGCGAAGGCCGTGTGGGCGCGCCATCCGAGGGATTCGTAGAGCGCGCGGCCCTGCGTCGTGGCGCCAAGGACGGCGCGCGTGGCGCCGGCGGCCAGGGCCTGCTGCTGGAGAGTGCGCATGACGACGGAGCCGAGGCCGCGCCGCTGGTGCGCGGGAGCCGTGAGGATCTGGTCGGCCACCGCCACCTCGCCCGCCAGGCCCATCTGCCCACGCGCGGCGAGCGCTCCGTCGGGGGCCGCGACCAGGACCCGGACGACGTCGCCCCGCGTCCAGGTGCGCAGGCCGTAGCCGGGCGGGAGCACACCGGACGCCACGTCCTCGAGCTCGACGGACATCAGGAACGCCGCCTCGTCCGACGCCCAGCCGGGCCCCAACCACGCACAGACCTGCGCCTCCGGCGCCTCGCACGGCTCGGGCAGGAAGACCTTGAGCCACCACCCCTCCCCCTGCGCCTGTGCGGCCGCCTCGCGCACCCGCGCCTCGTCCGCGTCGACGACCACGTGCCGCGCCACCTGGGTCGGCTGCCCCACGTCGACGGTCCAGCCCCACGGGCGCGTCACGGGTTCGGCCGCGCCCCGGGAGACCACCCAGCCGGAGACCCAGTCCGCCACGATCGGCGCGTGTGTAAGTGATGAACTAGCCATGGAGCTATTACAGCAGTGGCCTGTGACAACCGCCAGGCACGACACCGCCACAGCACCCGCCCTACGTCGACGCGAGGCCCACCTGCACGCGGATGTGGCCACGACGCCGCGGGAACATCCGGGGCAGCAGAGCGTGGCCCAGCCGCTCGGCGTCGGGCAACAGCAGGCGGTAACTGCTGAACGCCAGGCCCGCGGCGCCGGCCAGTTCGGCGACCTCGCGCGCGTCGAAGCCGAGGCCCGACATGGTCAGCAGGACCCGGTCCTCGGAGTCCAGCAGGAGCACCCAGGCCTCCTGGACCGGGACCGGGTCGCCGGCCACCTGCTCCAGCACCCAGACCAGTTCCACCGGCTCGCCCGCCAGGCCACGCGCCCCGCGCAGCGCCGGCGAGGCCACCCGACGGCCGCCGATGTCGGTGACCACGAGCACGGAACCGTCCCAGCAGATGGACGCGTTGACGATCCAGCGTTCCTCGGCGAAGGACAGCATCTGCATCGCCATCCGACGGGCGATCCCGTGATCCGGCACGACCGCACAGGGCGCTCCGGGGGCTTCCGGGCGCGGGGTGTGCCGCTGCGGCACCACGCGCCCGGCATGGCCCAGCTCAGGATCGAACACCAGTTGACTGCTGCGCGCCGAACGGGCGTTGAGATCCTGGAGCTGCTCGACCAGGCCGCCGATGCGGATGTCGCGTTGCAGCGTCGTCGGGGCCAGGCGCCACAGCGCCAGCTCCGCCAGGACCGGCACGGGCGCAGCCACGGCCAGCCAGAGGGCGGCCTCGTAGGAGTCACGGGCGAACGTCTCGTGCGAGCCGGCCGCGAGGGCGAGCGCCGACGCCGCACCGACGCCGGGCACGGAGGCGAAGCGCAGGGCGATCCGCCTGCTTCGCCGCCGCAGGCGCAGTGCGTCGGGCAGGCCCTCCTCCGGGGCACGCCACCAGCGCAGCGCGACGGCGGCGGCGAAGAACGGCAGGGCGTACGGCGCGAAACCCCAGTGCGGGTGCATGGCGCTCCCGGTGGTCGCGAGGGCCAGCAGCACGCAGCCGATCGTCCCGAGCAGCAGCGGCACCTTCCGTACGGCGTCGCCGATCAGGCGCCACCTGCGGTACCGGATCCGGGACACGAGGCCCCGCCACACGACTGCCATGCGAAACCCCCGCCCGCCGCAGGAGCCTGAGCGGCCGACCGGCCACCCTGGCCCCTGGGAGCCGCCACTTGAGTCATGGGCAGGATCCCGCCACGTCCGGCACGTCCGCAACCGTCCGTCACGAACCGTTTGCCAAGTCGTTGTTGATCGTGCGTCAGAGAACGGTGACGGACTCTCCCGTGGGGAGCTTCGCCCCCAGCACGTCCACCGGCAGCACCTCGACGGGTGCGGCCAGCAGGCGCGGACCCTCGGCGCGCAGGAGGTCGCGGATGCGCCCGTGCAGGTGGGCCTGGCGGGCGTCCTCGTCGGGGAAGGCGTCGAAGACACCAAACGTGGTGGGGCCGAGGCGCAGCGGGAACCAGACCGTGGTGCCCTCCTCCGCGCGCGCCAGGTCGAGCGCGGCACCGCCCAGCAGCCGGCCGAACTCCTCGGCGTGCTCGGGCCTGGCCTCGAATCTCACCAGGTAGCCGAGGTGGACGGTGTCGGGGCTGCTCATGGGCGCGACTCCTGCCGTGTCGAAGGAAGAGGGGTTGGCTTTCCGCCCACGCTACGAGCGCGGCACTCCCCCGCCGTAGTGGCGGTTCCGGCAAATCCCTTACCGTTTCCGACATGAGGGTCTCGGTGCTGGTGATCGACGACGTCTTCGACTCGGGCCTGGCCGCGGTGCTCGACGTGCTGCGCACCGCCGACGCGCTGCGCGGGGAGCTGCCCACGCCGCCACCCGCCTGGGAGGTGCGCTGCGTCGCGCCAGGCAGTCGGGGGCAGGCGCGCACGGCCGCCGGCCACACCGTCGACGCCGCACCCGCGGCGACGGCGGGGCCGACGGATCTCCTGGTCGTGCCCGGTGTCTGGCATCCGCGCGCGGACCGGCTGACGCGGTGGGTGGCGTCCGACGCCGCCGAGCCCGCCCGGGAGGCCGTGCTCCGGGCCCGCTCGCAGGGTGCCGCGCTGGCCGCCGCGTGCGCCGGGACGTTCGTCCTCGCCGAGACCGGGGTCCTCGACGGCCTGCCGGCGACGACGAGTTGGTGGCTCGCGCCCGCCTTCCGGCGGCGCTACCCCCGGGTCGCGCTGGACGAGTCGCGGATGGTCGTCCCCACCCCGCAGGTGACCACGGCCGGCGCGGCACTCGCGCACCTTGATCTCGCCCTCGCCCTGGTCCGGTCGGTCAGTCCGGCGCTCGCCGAGCTCACGGCCCGTTACCTCGTCGTCGACTCCCGCCCCAGCCAAGCGAGTTACGCCATCCCCGGCCATCTCGCCCGCACCGAACCGCTGGTCGACGCGTTCGAGCGCCGGCTGCGCGGCCGCCTCGACCAGCCGCTGCGCATCGCTGAGACCGCCCGCGCGCTCGGTGTCAGCGAGCGCACCCTGCAGCGCACGGTCCGCGCCTGCTCGGGGCTGACGCCCGTCGGCTTCGCGCAGCGGATCCGGCTGGAACAGGCGGTGCACCTGCTCCGCACCACCGACCTGCCCCTGGACACGGTCGCCCGCCGCGTCGGCTACGAGAACGGCACGACCCTGACGACGCTGCTGCGCAGGCGCCTGGGCACGACGCCCGGCCGGCTGCGCGACCGTCCATGATGGAAATCGGACATTCCACTTCAAATCCAAGCTTTACTTCGCGGTCATGATCGGTTCGTGATCACGAAACACTGCTTCGGCAACATGACGGCATGAAGCGCTCTCATTCTTCCCAGTCCCACCCGTCCACCCGACACCGCTGGCGCCGCGACACGGTCGAACTGTCCGCCGTCTTCGCCGCCGTGGCCGTCGCCGACCTGGTCGCGAACGTCGTGGTGCACGGCCACGACGGACCGGTGCTGCTGCTCGTCTCCGCGCTCGCACTGGTCGCCACAGCGGTGTGGCACAGCTGGTGGACCCACCGGCATACCCACGCGCCGCCAGGGACGATCACCTCGGCCTCCCACGCGGCGTCCCACGCGGCCTCCGATGTCTCCGGCGCCGGCGACGTGGAGGCCCGTCCGGCCGCGCCCACCGCGGCGACGCCGCCGGAGGAGGTCGCGCTCTGGCGGGTCCGGGTCACCGTCGCCGATGCGCCCGGCAGCCTGGCCGCGCTGTGCCGGGGCCTGGCCGACATCCCCGTCAACATCGTCTCGATGCAGGCCCACCCGCTCGCCGAGGAGACGGTCGACGAGTTCGTCGTCCGCGCGTCCCCGGCCCTGCCCCCGCAGGAGCTGAGCCGTGCGCTGGTGGCCGCCGGCGGCACCGAGGTGTGGTTGGAGCGCGCCGACGCGCACGACCTGGTCGACATCCCGACCCGGGTGCTCACCATGGCCACCCGCACCGCCCACGACGCGGCGGAACTCCCTCTGGCCCTGCGGCAGTTGTTCGGCCGCTGCCGGATCCGCTCGGTGGGCGGTGAGCGGATCGACGAGGACGAGCTGAACGGCGCGGTCATGCGCCTGCGCGACCCGGCCGGCGGCGTCATCGAGCTGACGCGCGTTCAGCCGCCGTTCACTCCCACGGAGTTCGCCCGCGCCCGCGCGCTCGTCGAACTCGACGCCCAGCTCGGCCCGCGCGTCCCCGAGGACCGCGCCACGCTGCGCCTGAGCGGCGAGCGCACCGCGCACACGATGCGCGAGATCGCCGTCCGCCGCGCGGAGCCCGCGGACCGCGTCGCGGCTGCCGCGATGCACGAACGCTGCAGCTCGCGCACCCTCCGCCAGCGCTACCACGGCCCCGTCGGCGACGCCGACCGCTACCTCGGCCACCTGCTCGACCCCCGCCACGGCCAGACGCTGGCGGTGGAGTCCGAGGACGGCGCGATCGTGGCCCTCGCCCACCTGCTCTGGGACGAGGACGCAGCCGAGATCGCCGTCCTCGTCGAGGACGCCTGGCAGCGCCACGGCATCGGCGGCGCGCTGGTGCAGCGCCTGACCGAACTGGCCCGCAGCGCGGGCGTGGCCGAGGTCTACGCGGTGACGACAGCGGCGAACACAGGCATGATCTCCACCCTCCGCCGCTTGGGCGTCCCGCTGGACTACCAGGTCGAGGAGGGGACGTTGGTCATCACTGCCCACCTGTCGCCGGTCCCGGTGGAGGCCGCAGCACGCTGAGGTTGCACAGCCAAGGGGCGCGGGGGCGCAGTTCCGCGCACCCCCGCGCCCCTTGGGGTGGTTGCACCTACTCCACGGTGACCGACTTGGCGAGGTTGCGGGGCTTGTCCACGTCGCGCTCCAGGGCCACCGCGGCGTGGTAGGCGAGGAGTTGCAGCGGGATGCCCAGCAGGATCGGGTCCAGTTCCGGCTCGTTCTTGGGAACGAGGATGCAGTCCTCCGCGTACTTGGGGTCCGGCGCCGTGTGGCCGACCATCAGGACGCGGCCGTGGCGGGCGCGGATCTCGCCCAGCGTGGTGAGGTTCTTCTCGACCAGCTCGTCGTCGGGGACGACGGCGACCGTCGGGAGCTCGGGGCCGATCAGGGCCAGCGGGCCGTGCTTGAGCTCGCTCGCGGGGTAGGCCTCCGCGTGGACGTAGGAGACCTCCTTCAGCTTCTGCGCACCCTCGCGCGCCACCGGCCAGCCGCGCACGCGGCCGACGAACATCATCCCGGCGTTCTGCGCGTACTCCGCCGCCAGCTTCGCGATCGACCCCTCCTGGGCGAGGATCTCCCGGATCTGGCCGGGCAGCGCCTTGAGGCCCGCGCAGATGCGGCGGCCGTCCGCCGGGGAGAGGTCGTGGACCCGACCGAAGTGCAGCGCGATCAGCGCGAACGCCACGGCCGTCGAGGTGAACGCCTTCGTCGAGGCGACCGAGATCTCGGGGCCGGCGTGCAGGTAGACGCCGCCGTCGCACTCGCGGGCGATCGCGCTGCCGACGGTGTTGACGACGCCCAGCACCCGGCCGCCCTTGCGCTTGATCTCCTGGACCGCCGCGAGGGTGTCGTAGGTCTCGCCCGACTGGCTGACCGCGATGTAGAGGGTGTCCGCCTCGATGACGGGGTTGCGGTAGCGGAACTCCGAGGCGGGCTCGGCGTGGGCGGGGATCCGGGCCAGCTCCTCGATCAGCTGGGCGCCGAGCTCGCCGCTGTAGTACGCGGAGCCGCAGCCGAGGATCTTGACCCGGCGGAAGGCCCGCGCCTCGCGCGCGTCCAGGTTGAGGCCGCCCAGGTGCGCGGTGGCGAAGCGCTCGTCGACGCGGCCGGAGAGGGTGCGCTCGACGGCGGCCGGCTGCTCGGAGATCTCCTTGATCAGGAAGTGCGCGTGCCCGGCGGTGTCGTAGGAGGCCTCCTCCCAGTCCACCGTCGAGGGCTGCTTCGCGGTGACCCGCGCGTCCTGGGTGAACGTCGAGAAGCCGTCCGCCCGGACGGTGGCCAGCTCACCGTCGTCCAGGTGGACGACCTGGCGGGTGTAGCGGACCAGCGCGGACACGTCGGAGGCGGCGAACATCTCCTTCTCGCCGATCCCGAGCACGATCGGGCTGCCGTTGCGGGCGACGACGATGCGGTCGGGGCGCTCGGCGTCGAGGACGGCGATGCCGTAGGTGCCGACGACGCGGGCCAGCGCGGCGCGGACGGCGTCCTCCAGCTCGGCGGCGTCCTTGGCGTGGGCGGCGATCAGGTGGGCCAGGACCTCGGTGTCGGTCTCGGAGACGAAGACCACACCCTCGCTCTCCAGCTTGGCCCGCAGCTCCTCGGCGTTCTCGATGATGCCGTTGTGCACGACGGCGAAGCGCTGCGCGGTGTCCAGGTGCGGGTGGGAGTTGGCGTCGCTGGGCTCGCCGTGGGTGGCCCAGCGGGTGTGGCCGATGCCGGCCGTCCCCTTGAAGCGGGCGGGCACCGCGGCGGCGAGGTCGGCGACCCGGCCCTTCTTCTTGACCAGCTTCAGGCCGCCGGTCTTGCCGGTGACGGCGACGCCCGCCGAGTCGTATCCGCGGTACTCCAGTCGGGCGAGGCCCTCCAGCAGGATGGGGGCCGCGTCCTTGCCGCCGATGTAGGCCACGATTCCGCACATACGTACCGACTCCTCTTCCTCTGGCTTGCTCGCCCGTGTTGGGGTCACCCGTAGACCAGGCGGCGCAGCTGACGCGCGGACAGCTCGGGGGCTGCCACGCGGCGCTGCCGCAGTTCCTGGCCGACGCGGGTGAAGATCTGGTCGTTGGTCAGCCCGCGCGCCTGCAGCTCGCCGTGGCGGCGGCGCACGTACTCCTCGGTGCTCTCACCGAAGTAGGCGAGCACGTCCGCGACGACGCGGGCGGCCTCACCCGGCCGGAGCGCGGTGGTGCGGAGCAGGTGCTGCAGCAGGTCGTCGTGGGGGTGGCTGGCCTGGGACACGAGGCACGACCTTACGCACGACTCGAAGGGTTCACCAAGAATCCTGCCCGATTTCGGGCAGGATCTCGCGCTGACTGCCGCCGTTCGGGGCTGCTGGGCCCGGGGCCCGGCCGGTCAGGAACGGGGCCGGCCGCGGCGGACGGTGACCGCCCAGGCCGCGCCGCTGAGCAGCAGCACCAACGCGGAGCCCGCCGGGACCCAGTTGCCCCAGCGGTCGTAGAGCGTGCTCCCGGTGACGAGCGGCACCGTGTAGGTGGTCGCCGCCGAGGCGTCCTTGCCCAGGCTCTGGCCGACCTGGCGGCCGGAGGCGTCGTAGGCGACGCTGACGCCGGTCAACGTCGCCTGGACGACCGGGCGGCCGGTCTCCGCGGCGCGCAGCGCGGCAAGCGAGGCGTGCTGCTCGGGCGCCCAGGTGTCCTGGAAGGTCGGGGTCGCCGACTGGACCAGGATCACCTGCGCGCCGTCCCGCGCGAGGGCCCGGCTCATGTCGGGGAAGGCGGATTCGAAGCAGATCAGCGGCCCGACGCGGAGGCTCCCGCCGTCCCGCGTGGGCACGGTCATCACCACCGGGCCGCTGCCGCGCCGCCGGTCGACGGCGGCGGCCTTGGAGAGGTCCGCGACCCAGCCGAGCACCGGCCGCAGCGGTATGTACTCGCCGAACGGCACCAGCCGGATCTTGTCGTAGCGCTGCCCGGTCAGGCCCTGCGGGCCGACCAGCACCGAGCTCTTGTAGATGCCGCCCTTGCCCGGCCGGATCGCGTCCACGTTGACCAGCAGGTCCGTGCCGGTCGCGGCGGAGAGGCGGGCCAGACGGGCGGCCAGGTCGGGGCGGGCGTCGAGGTCGAAGGAGACGCTGCTCTCCCCCCACAGCACGAGGTCGGGGTGGCCCGCGGCGAGGGTCGCGGTGAGCTGCTCGCCCTTGACCGTCCGGTCCGAGACGGCGTCGTTGGCGACGCCGATACCCGGCTGGACGACGCCGATGGCGGCGGTCCGGCCGGTGGCGTGCGGCACGGGGGCCCAGACGGAGGCGGCCACCGTCCCGGCGGCGAGGCCGAGGAGGGTCAGCCACGCGACGGCCGAGCGGCCCCAGACCACGAGCAGCACCACGATCGCGGTGTTGACGGCGACGATGAGCAGGCTGTCGAGCCAGACCCCACCGACCGAGGCGAGCCGCAGTGCGAAGTGCTGCTGGTACTGGCTGGCGCCGAGCAGCCCCCACGGCCCGCCGAGGTACTGCCAGGAGCGGACGGTCTCGGTCAGCAGCCAGCCCGTCGGCACCAGCACGACGGCCGCGAGCGCGCGTCCGGCGTCCGGGGTGCCGTGCAGCAGGCGCTGCACGAGCCACCCCCACGGCGCCCACAGCACACCGAGGAACGCCGCCAGCACGACGATCGCCGGGCCGAGCGAGGGGATCAGCCAGCTCATCACCCCGATCAGGAAGCCGATGCCGCCCCACCACCCGAGCCACGCCGCGCGGCGCGGCGTCGGCGCGGCGCGCAGCACAAGCAGCAGGGGCACCAGGCACACGTACGCGAACCACCACCACCCCGGCGTGGGAAAGATCAGCACCGGCAGCCCACCACAGAGCGCCGCGAGCATCGGCCGGGCCGCCTTGCGGGCGAGGCGGTGCAGCCGGCCGCGGTGGGCGGGTGGCCCTCCCGTGTCCCGCTGCTCGCCCATCGGCTGCCTCCCAGCGACGACGCTCACGGTTCCCCTCTCCCACAGCCGACGGGTCGGACCACTCCAGTCTCCCTTGCGATCACGCGTTGAGCACGTTGTTTGCACGGGGTGACCGGTGCGATGCACCCTGGATCGGACGGGAGGGTGACATGGCATCAGACAGTGCGCAACCCCGCAGGGGCCGTACGGGTTCCGTCCACGGCCGACGCCGGCGACGCAGCACCGCGATCGGCGCGGTCCTCGTCGCCACGGCTCCGCTGTGGCTGTTCATCGGCTACCCCCTGGAACGCACGTGGGGCCGCGCGGGTGGCCGGAGCGGCGGCCTCGGTTTCGAGGTGACGCGCCACCCACTGGCGATCGCGCTGAGCGCGCCGATGCGCTTCGTCTCCGACCGCGTCCGCGGCCGCGGCGCCCGCCCGGGCCCGGACACCGGCCCCGACCCGTCCGGCGACCGCGAGCCCCGCCGGCCGAAGCGCACCCCGCCGGGCGACTCCGTCGCACTGAGCGAGCCCCGCACCTGAGCGTGCAGACACCTCAGGGGCGCGGGGAACTGCGCGACAAGCCACCGCCGAGCCGGTGGTCCTCGACGCACGGGGCCATCCGCAGGCCGGTGGTCCTCGACGCACGAGGCCATCCGCAGCCGGTGGTTTCTCGCGCAGTTCCCCGCGCCCCTGGACAGTGCACCCGCGTCCGGGAGCGCAGGTAACCGCTCGCGCCCGCGCGGCGGAGCCCCGCGGGCCGGGACCGGGCGTGGTCCCCGCCTGCCCGAGCTGATCCCGCATGCCTAGAGTGTCCGCATGACCAGCGACTTCCGGGGGGCCGCACACGGTGTGGCCGACATGCTCGCCGACTACCTCGACGGGCTGCCCGACGGCACCGTCTGGGCGCCGATGCCCTCCGACGCGCGCACCGGGCTGCTCACGCGGCCGCTGCCGGAGGAGGGCGCCGACCTCGGGGACCTCGTCGCGGCCATCGGGGCGGAGCTGCTCCCCTACCCCATGGGCAACGGTCACCCGCGCTTCTTCGGCTGGGTGAACGCCGCCCCCGCACCCGCGGGCATCCTCGGCGCGTTCGCCGCCGCGGCGATGAATCCCAGCTCGGCCGGGGGCGACCACGCCGACGTGCACCTGGAGCGCACGGTGGTCAGGTGGCTCGCGGAGCTCGTCGGGTTTCCGCACCCGCCCGGGGGTGGGCTGCTGACCTCGGGCGGGTCGATGGCGACGATCGTCGCGCTCGCCGCCGCCCGGAACCGGGCGGCCGCCGGGCTCGGGGTGAACGTCCGTGAGGACGGCCTCGCGGCGCTGCCGCCGCTCGTCGGCTACGTCAGCACCGAGACGCACTCCTGTGTGCGCAAGGCCGCCGAACTGCTCGGCCTGGGGAGTCGGCATCTGGTGACCGTCCCGGGTGACGGCGCCGGACGGCTGGACCCGCTCGCCCTGCGGGAGCGGATCCGCGCGGACCGGGCGGCCGGGCTGGTGCCGTTCCTGGTGGCCGGCTCGGCGGGGACGGTGAACGCGGGCGTCGTGGACGACCTGGGCGCGCTCTCGGACGTCTGCGCGGAGGAGAAGCTCTGGCTGCACGTCGACGGCGCCTACGGCGCTTTCGGACGGCTGGACCCGGAGGCGGCGCCACGCTACGCGGGCCTGGAGCGGGCGGACTCGCTCGCGCTCGACCCGCACAAGTGGCTGGGTGTCCCGGTGGACTGCGGCTGCCTGCTGGTCCGCGACGCCGAGCAGCTGCGCGGGACGTTCAGCCTGGTGCCGCCCTACCTGCGCGACGACGCGGCGGGCGGCCTGGGCTGGTTCTCCGAGTACGGCATCGAGCAGACCCGACCGTTCCGCTCGTTGAAGGTCTGGGCGACGCTGGCCGCGGCGGGGCGCGCGGGTGTGGTGCGGGACGTCTCCCGCTGCTGCGGGCTCGCCCGGGAGCTGGGGCGGATGGTCGCGCAGGCGGCGGACCTGGAGCTGCTCTCCCCCGTCGAGACCTCGATCGTCGCGTTCCGCTGGGCTCCGGCCGACGCGGACGAGGAGACCCGGCACCGGGTCAACGCGGCGCTCGGCGTCGCGGTCCAGGAGCGGGGCCGCGCGTTCGTCACCGGCACCGTCCTCGGCGGCCGTGAGGCGGTGCGGGCGTGCCTGCTCAACGCGACCACGACCGAGGACGACCTGCGGGTCCTGCTCGACGAGGTGCGGGCCGCCGCAGCCGGACTGCGCTGAGTCCGGCCGCGGCGGCGCACGGCGTCACTGCGTGGTGAACTCCGCCATCATCGCCATGTCCTCGTGCTCGAGGTTGTGGCAGTGCAGCAGGAACCGTCCCGCGTAGTCGGAGAAGCGGACCGCGACCTCGACGCCCTGCGCGGGCAGCACGTCGACGGTGTCCTTCCAGCCGGCGTCGTACTCACCGGGATCGGCGGCGTTCCTGCTGATCACCTGGAACGGGTCCAGGTGCAGGTGGACGGGGTGGTGGAAGTCGGTGACGAACCGCCAGACCTCGATCTGCCCGAGCTTCGGCGAGGCGAGCGAGTGACCGGGCCGGTACTCCTCCCCATTGATCGTCCAGTTCTCCTTCGACTTGTTGAAGACGAAGGTCCGGGTGGCGACGGCCTTGGCCGGGTCCAGCTTCTCGACCTCGGCCAGCGTGCCGCCGGGGACGCGCGAGTCGTCGCTCACCTGTGCGCTGCCGATGTCGAAACGCATGACCTCGGCCGTGCTGCCGCTGCCGAGCCGGTTGACCAGCCGGACGCTGCTCCCGGCCGGGTAGCGGGAGAAGTCGA
Source organism: Streptacidiphilus jiangxiensis (assembly GCF_900109465.1). Taxonomy (GTDB): domain Bacteria; phylum Actinomycetota; class Actinomycetes; order Streptomycetales; family Streptomycetaceae; genus Streptacidiphilus; species Streptacidiphilus jiangxiensis. The sequence goes on along the minus strand of NZ_FOAZ01000015.1, from coordinate 30,077 downwards.
CGACCACGTCGAAGCGCTCGGCGGGAGCCAGCTCGATGCCGTCGTGCGCGACGGGGCGGGCCAGCAGGCCACCGTCGGAGCCGATCTGCAGCAGGCCTCCGCCACCGGGCGGCTGCGGGTCGAGCTCCAGGCGGTAGCGGCGCGCGTTGGAGGCGTTGAGGATCCGCAGCCGGTAGCGGGCGCGGTCGACCGGAGCGAAGGGCCACGGGGCGCCGTTGACCAGGATGACGTCCCCCAGCACGCCGTTCATGTAGGGGGTGGTGACGCCGGGCTTCATCTCGCTCGGGTCCAGCGCCGGGTAGGCGAACGAGCCGTCGGCGGCGAAGGCGCGGTCGGCGAGCATCAGCGGCAGCTCGCGGGCGCCCTGCGGCAGGCCGAGCGAGGCCTCCTCGTCGTCGCGGACCAGGTGGAAGCCGGCCAGACCCCGGTAGACCTGCGGGCCGGTGAAGCCCATGGTGTGGTCGTGGTACCAGAGGGTCGCGGCCCGCTGGTTCATCGGGTAGTCGTAGACGCGCTCCGGCTTGACGTTCGCCGCGGAGCCCATGCCCGCCATTCCGGCCATGCCGGAGCCGCCGGGCCCGCCGCTGCCGCCGCCCAGGGGCGCGATCAGGTCCATCGGGTAGCCGTCGCTGTCGTGCGGGGTGTGGCCGCCGTGCAGGTGCACCACGGTCGGGTGCGGCAGCTCGTTGCGGTGGGTGACCACCGTACGGCGGCCCGAGCGCGACTCGATGGTGGGCCCGGGAAAGAGCGCCTGGTAGCCCCAGACCTCGGTGTCGTGGCCGGGCACGATCCGGGCCAGGCCCGGGCGGGCGGTGATCTCGTAGTAGTCCGTGGTGCCGTCGGTGCGGACCGGCTGCAGGACGGACGGGATCGGCAGCTGCGCGGCGTAGCGCCTCGGCAGCGGCACCTGACTGGCGAGCAGCAGCCCCGGCTGGCCGCCGGGGATCAGGGCACCCAGCGCGGGCAGGCCCACCGCGACCGCACCGGCCCCGAGAACGCCCGCGGCGCCCACACCGAGGAACCTGCGTCGACTCCAAGCGTCCCGGCCGCTCATGCCTGCGCCTCGGCGGTGGCCTCGACGAGGGTCCCGGCGGTGACCTCGGCGCTCGCGGCGTCCGGCTTGGAGCGGAAGACCTCGGCGACGAACTTCTCGGCCATCACGAAGATGCCGACCCCGAGCGGGATGTGCAGGATCAGCACCCGCTCGAAGCCCAGACTGATCTGCGCGACGCAGAGGACGAGCAGCACGAAGTAGCGCAGGGCGAACGAGCTGGGACCGCCGCCGACCCGCCACACCAGCAGCGCGGCGACGACGGAGAGCAGCACGGCCGTGGCGAGGATCATCGCAGCCATCATGTGGGCGTCCAGCAGCGGATAGATCCCCTGCAGAAAGCCGCCGGCCAGGACGGGCTGCGCCAGCGCGAGCAGGGCGACGAGCGCGGCGGTGACCCGCAGCGTGACCAACGGCCAACGCGGGCGTGCAGGTTGGAGCGACATGGCGTTTCCCCCAGAGACGATCTTTCATGTCCGGGGAGATAGTCTCATATGAGATTGTTTCACGCACGCCCATTGGCGGTTAGACTGGGACCGATGGACGAGCACCCCGCCGCGCAGCACGAGTCCCTGGGACTGGCACTACGCCACGCCCACCTCCGGGCCGCCCGCCTCTTCGCGGAGGAGCTGCGGCCGCTGGACCTGGAGAACCACCACGCCGGGATCCTGCTGCACATCGGCGTGCTCGGGCTGCAGACGCAGCGCCAACTCGTCGACAGCATGGGCGTGGACAAGTCGGCCATGGTCCGCACACTGGACATCCTGGAGGCCCGCGGGCTGGTGCGCCGCGAGGCCCACCCGACCGACCGCCGGGCCCACGCCGTCGTGCTGACCGACGCGGGCCGCGCGTGCGTCGAGCGGGTCGCGGCGGCGGCGGCCCGGGCGGACGAGCGCATGACCGCCTGCTTCACCGCCGAGGAGCGGGGGTTGTTCCACTCCATGGTCGCGCGCTTCACCTGCGCACCGGACGACGAACAGGGCGAGGCCCCGTGAGGCCGTAGGCCTCACGGGGCGCAACGTCCCTCACACAACGTCCCTCAGTGGATGTGCGTTTCACGGTCCGCCGCGTCCGCGGCGCCGCCGCGGCCGACGAGGCCGCGGGGGTTCTCGGCGAACTCCGCGAGGCGGCTGCCCATCGCGCGCAGGCGCATGGGGCCGACGGCCCCCATGATCATCGGGACCAGGTACCGCTGCGGCTGCATGCCCCGCAGCCACGCCTGGGCGTAGACGTGCGCGCTGCGGCGCGCGATCCCGTCGGCGATCCGGTCCACCGCCGGACCCAGCGGATAGGTCCGGTTCAGCGGCCAGGGCAACGCCGCGCGCATGTCGCGCATGACCGGATCCTCGTCCGCGCCGCGGACCATGTCTGTGTCGGTCCAACTCAGGTACCCGACGCCGACCTTGACGCCCTTGAGGGCCAGCTCGGGACGGATGGAGTGAGCGAGGGCCTCGACGCCGCTCTTGCTCGCGCAGTACGCGCTCATCAGCGGCGCGGGGGTGATCGCCGCCAGTGAGGCGATCTGCAGGAAGTAGCCGCGGGAGAGGGCGAGCGAGGGCAGGAACGCCCACGCCGTGTTCGCACTGCCGACGAGGTTGACCTCGATGACGCGGGTCCACACCTCGGGGTCGGAGTCGACGAACGGCGCGCCCGTCGCGATGCCCGCGTTGGCGACCACCACGTCGATGCGGCCGTACCGCTCGACGATCTCCGACGCGACGCCGCGCAGCGCGTCGCGGTCGGTGACGTTGGCCTCCCACCAGCCGGCCTCGGGGCCGCACTCCTGGGCGACCTCCTTCAACTCCTCCCGCTCCAGCCCGACCAGGGCCACCTTCGCGCCGCGCGCGGCCAGCACCCGGGCCAGCTGCGCCCCGACGCCGCGCGCCGCGCCCGTGATCACCGCGACCTGCCCGGCCATGCTCTGCTTGCTCGACATGTCGATCTATCTCCCTCAGGCGTTGACGGGCTGGGCGACGGACGCGTGGATCAGGTCGTACTCGTGCAGGTCCACGGTGCGCGTCTCGCGGCGGAAGTGCGCGGTGGTGCCGGGCCACAGCGTGGTGTTGTTGCCCTTGGCGTCCAGGTACCAGCTGCGGCAGCCGCCGGTGCTCCAGACGGTCCTCGCCATCCGGCGCTGCACCTCGTCGTTCCAGCGCAGCTGCGCCGAGGCGGTCACGTCCAGCGCGACCGCGCCGCTGGCGTCGAGCTTGCGCAGGTAGTCGGCCAGGTAGTTGAGCTGCGACTCGATCATCAGCACCATCGAGCTGTTCCCGAGGCCGGTGTTCGGCCCGATGACCAGCAGCAGGTTCGGGAAGCCGCGCACGGTCGTGCCGCGCAGGCCGGCCATGCCCTCCACCCACTCCTCGGCCAGCGTCCGCCCGCCCGCGCCCACGATGTGGTCCGCGACCGGCAGATCGGTGACATGGAAGCCGGTGGAGAAGACGATCGCGTCGACCTCGTGCTCGGTGCCGTCGGAGGCCACCAGCGTGCTGCCCTTGACCTCCCTCAGACCGGCCGCGACCACGTCGACGTTCGGCTGGGCGAGCGCCGGATAGTAGGTGTTGGACAGCAGCACGCGCTTGCAGCCGAAGCGGTAGTCGGGCGTCAGCTTGGCCCGCAGCACCGGGTCCTTGACGCCCCGCTTCAGGTTGGCCAGCGCCAGCGCCTCCGCGGCGCGCAGCAGGCCCGGGCGCTTCACGAACGCGCCGACCTGGTACTCGCGCACCAGCCACAGCGCGCCGCGCAGCGCCTTCTGGGTGGCGGGGACGTGGCGGTAGAGGAAGCGCTCGGCCGCGGTGACGTTGCGGTCCATGCGGCTCATCACCCACGGCGGGGTGCGCTGGAAGAGCGTCAGCCGGCCCACCTTCGGCTGGATGGCGGGCACGATCTGGATCGCCGAGGCACCGGTGCCGATGACGGCGACTCGCTTGCCGGCCAGGTCGTAGTCGTGGTTCCACTGCGCGGAGTGGAAGATCTCGCCGGGGAAGTCGGCAATGCCGGGAACGTCGGGGATCGACGGGTCCGACAGCGGGCCGGTCGCGGCGACCAGCACCTGGGCGCTGTAGTGGCCCTGCTCGGTGTCGATCTCCCAGCGGGCCGTCCCCTCGTCCCAGCGCGCGCCGGTGACCATGTGGCGGAAGCGCAGGTGGCCGCGGAGGTCGAAGCGGTCGGCGACGCGCTCCAGGTAGGCGCGGATCTCCGGCTGGCCGGAGAAGGTGCGCGGCCAGTCCGGGTTGGGCGCGAAGGAGAACGAGTACAGGTGGGAGGGAACGTCGCAGGCGCAACCGGGATAGCTGTTGTCGCGCCAGGTGCCGCCGACGCTGTCGCCGCGCTCCAGGACGACGAAGTCCGTTTCACCCTCCTGGCGGAGCCGCACGGCGGCACCGAGGCCGCCGAAGCCCGAGCCGATGATGGCCACCTTGACGTGCTGGACCGTGGCGCTGCTCCCCATGCCGCTTCCTCTCCTCCCACAACTGTGCCAGTAATCAGTGGCGCAATCGAGAGAGTAGGGGACGCGTCCCGGCTCGGGAAGGCTTCGAACGGTGGAAGTTACGCGCCAGTACGCGACGGGTCCTGCCGCGACAGGCCGGTCAGCAGGCGCTCCAGCACCTCACCCGCCTCCTTGCGCGCCGTCTCGTGGTCCTCGGCGCGGGCGATGTAGAGGCTCGCCTCGGAGATCAGCGCGGCGAGCATACGGGTGAGCGGAGCGACCGGCATCGGCGAGATGCTGCCCTCGTCGATCGCCCGGGTCAGCTCCTCCGCGAGCAGCACGTAGCCGTGCTGCTCCACCAGTGCGTCCCAGGCGCTGTGGCCGAGCACGGCCGGGCCCTCGACCAGCACGATCCGCTGGAAGTCCGGGTCGTTGCAGGCGTCCAGGAAGGACTGGAAGCCGTGCCGCAGCAGCGTCCAGGCGTCACCCGTCTCGCTCTCGGCGCGGGCGGTCTCCTGCTCGACCAGTCGCTCGGCCATGTCCTGGGCGCACTCGCCCATGACCGCCCGGAACAGGTCGGCCTTGTCCTTGAAGTGGTGGTACAGCGCACCCCTGGTGACCTGCGCCGCCGCGACGATGTCCTCCGTCCCGGTCGCGGCGTACCCGCGCTCGGCGAAGAGGGTGCGCGCGGCGCGCACGAGCGCGCGCCGGGTGTCGGCGGTGTGTTCCGCGCGCCGGCTGCGCAACGAACGCGTCGATCGGGGTGCTGTCATACCTGCATCCTGTTCCATACAGACTGTATGTTAGAAGAGGGCCACGGACCCGTCGCCCGGGGGAACGGAGAGAGAGATCATGGGACTCCCACTCAATCTGACCGTCAAGATGGGCACATACCTCCTCAAGCAGAAGGTTCTCCGCCGCGAGAAGTTCCCACTCATCGTCGAGGTCGAACCGCTCTTCGCCTGCAACCTCGCCTGTGCGGGGTGCGGCAAGATCCAGCACCCGGCGAGCGTGCTCAAGCAGCGCATGCCGGTCGAGCAGGCGGTCGCGGCGGTGGAGGAGTCCGGGGCGCCCATGGTGTCCCTGGCCGGCGGTGAGCCGCTCATGCACCCGCAGATCGACGAGATCACCCGCCAGCTGCTCAAGCGCGGCAAGTTCGTCGTGCTCTGCACCAACGCCGTGCTGCTGCCCAAGCACCTCCACAAGTTCAAGCCGCACCGGAACTTCGCCTGGATGGTCCACATCGACGGGCTGCGCGAGCGGCACGACGAGTCGGTGAGCAAGGACGGCGTCTTCGACGAGGCCGTCGCCGCCATCAAGCAGGCCAAGGCGGCGGGCTTCCAGGTCTACACGAACTCGACGTTCTTCAACAACGACAGCCCTCAGGACATCATCGAGGTGCTGGACTACCTGAACGACGAGCTCAAGGTCGACCGGATGCAGATCTCGCCCGGGTACGCCTACGAGAAGGCCCCGGACCAGGACCGCTTCCTCGGTGTCGAGCAGACCCGGCAGCTGTTCAAGAAGGCCTTCGGCGACGGCCGCCGCAAGAAGTGGCGCCTCAACCACTCCGCCCTCTACCTCGACTTCCTCGAGGGCAAGAAGGACTTCGAGTGCACCCCGTGGGCGATCCCGTCCTACTCGCTCAAGGGCTGGCAGAAGCCGTGCTACCTGATGGCGGACGGCTACGTGGCGACCTACCAGGAGCTGCTGGACACCACCGACTGGGAGAACTACGGCCGCGGCAAGGACGCCCGCTGCGACAACTGCATGGCGCACTGCGGCTACGAGCCGACGGCTGTGCTCGCGACCATGTCCTCGCTGCGCGAGAGCCTGCGCGCCGTGACGGCGGGCTGAGTCCCGCTACCCGTAAGTAACCGCCGGGCCGCTGTGACCTCTCAGGTCACGGCGGCCCGTCCTTTTCGTCCCTGGCGTGGCGCGCCGACGCGTCACTAGCATGCCCCCCAACGAGCGAGCCACGGATGTGGGGGCGTGCATGACCGCGAACGGCAACGCCAAGGACGAGCTGGACACGTTCCACGTGCTCACCGCCCTGCTGCTGACACCTGGGCAGTTTCCGAGCGTCCTCGGCGACGACTACCCCGAGGCCTGCGCGGCCCTCGGGCTGGAGCCCTGGTCGGACGGCTACGGCCTGCTCTTCGGCCAGGACTCCACCGGCGCGCGCTGGACGGTCGTCTCCGACGACGCCGCACTCATCGGCTGCGCCATCGCCGCCTGGGACTGCGGCATGCCCTACGAGCTCTCCGCGCCCGACCGCACGGTCGTCGACACCGTCGCCGGCTGGCCGCTCAGCCTCACCGTCGCCACCCCCGGGCTCCCCGAGCCGCACGACCCGCGCTCCGCGCCCGGCGGGATGCTGCTGACCGCGCCCGACCCCAAGGCCTGGGGCCCCGCGCAGCGCCGCATGGCCGCGGACGACGTGGCCAAGCAGTGGCTCGCCTGGCGCGACCAGGTCGGTCTGCACGCCTCCTTCGACGGCACCGGCGCCAAGCCCCCCGCCCACATCCAGCGCGTCCTCGACGAGGCCATGGGCTACACCAGCGACCCGCCGCCGGCCGGCCGGGTCCGCTCCGCTCCGGCCCCCGACGGCGCCCGTATCGTCCGCGCCGACGGCCCGGGCTGGTCGCTGGCGGCCAACACCGACGACATCGCCCTGCTGCTGCTGGACGAGAAGCCCCACGAGGTCCTGCCGCTGGGCCGCGGCCCGTCCCTGCCGGGCCTGCTGCGGGCCCTTGACGAGATGGCCCGCGCCTCGGCGTAAGTTGCCACCCCAAGGGCGCGAGGAACTGCTCAGGGCCATCCGCACAGAGTGGTTGCTCGCGCCCACGCAGGGGGCACCTCCCGACTGAACCGCACATCAGCAGTTCCCCGCACCCCTGGGGTGGTGCAACCGGCGGCGGCAGCGAGAGGGTGCAGACTGGAGCGGTGGGCACCATCAGCCGGCGCAGCGCGCTCGCCCTCGGCGCGGGGGTGGCCCTCGGCGTGGCCGGGTGCACGTCCTCCAGCGGTCACCCCAGCGCGGCCGGATCCCCGTCGAGCCGCTCGGCCACGCCGGCGGCGCCCGCCCCCTCCCCCACCCTGGCATCGCCCAGCTCCAGCCCCAGCCCCAGCCCGAGCGCGTCCGCGACGCTGCACCTCACCGCGCCCTGGCGGCCGAGTCCGAACGACGTCCAGCCCGAGGTGAAGCTGCGCGCCGTCCGGCTGATCGAGGCGCTCGGCACGTGGCCGGTCGGTGGTCAGGGCCTCGCCGCCGCGCGGAAGCGCGCGGCGGACGCCGGGTACGACCCGGCTCTGGCGGATCAGGCGGGCGGGCTGCTGGTGGCCGCGCCGGAGGCGGCCGTCCAGGTGCTGGAGGCACAGTACGGCGGGATCCTCTCCGACTCGGCCAGCGTCCTGGTCGTCTGCCGCCAGTACACGCCCGGCAACGACTCCGGCGGCACCACGGTGGACGTCCGCCTCAGCGCGGCGCAGCCGCAGTGGGACGTGACCGCGCTCCACCCCGCCACCCCCGGCCCGGCGGCCGCCTCGCTGACGACCGCGGCCCGGGCCGTCCTGGCCGACGTGGAGGCCATCACGCTCCCGCCCGCCGCCCACGCGGACGTACTGAGCGGCAACGTCCACGACAGCGCGCTGAACGGGCTGCTGACCCTGGCTCGCAGCCACCGCATCATGCTGAGCGTGGTCCGCTCCGGCCACCCCCTCTACGTCTTCGGCACCACCCGCCCCAGCGACCACCCCAAGGGCCGTGCCTTCGACGTCTGGACCATCGACGGCCACCCCGTCATCGACCCGGCCACCCCTCGTGCCCTCGTCGAGTCCTTCATGCGCGCCGCAGCCGCCGCCGGCTCCTACAACGTCGGCGGCCCGTACCTGCTGAGCGGCTCCGGCAACCAGTTCTTCAGCGACGACACCCACCACGACCACGTCCACGTGGGCTTCGACTACTGAGCGGCATCACAGCGTCTCCGGGAGGCCGAACCACGGCAGCACGCTGCCCTCGAAGCGGGAGGTCGCGCAGACGCGGTCGGCGCGCAGGGTGATGACGATGAGGCCGGTGCCGCGGCGGACGCCGGAGGGGGTGCGGAGGTAGGCGCCGAAGGCGGGTTGGCCGTTGGCGCGGGTGGGCAGCAGGTCGAAGGTGCGGCCCGCGCCGAAGAGGCCGGCGAGGAAGCGGCGGACCAGGGCACGGCCCTCGTACTCGAACGGGATGGGCGGCATCGACATGAAGACGTCGTCCGTGAACAGGCCGACCAGCGCCTCCAGATCGGCCGCCTCGTAGGCGGTGACGAAGCGGGCGACCAGCGCCTCCTCGGTCGGGGAGCCGGCGGCCGGGGCCGCGGAGGCGTCGTCGGGGCGGGCACGGCGCTCCAACGTCGCGCGGGCGCGCTTGAGCGCGCTGGTGACGGAGTCGACGGACACATCGAGCATCGCCGCGACCTCGCTCGCGTGGAAGCCGAGGACGTCGCGCAGGACGAGGACCGCGAGTTGACGGGGCGGCAGCAGCTGCAACGCCGTCACGAAGGCGAGCGAGACGGCCTCCCGCTGCTCGTAGCGGGCGTCGGGACCGGGCGGCGGGACGTCGCCCAGCAGCGCGTCGGGGTAGGGCTCCAGCCAGACCGCCTCGCCGAGACGGGTCGGCTCGGGCGGGACCATGCCGGGGACGTTCCACTCGCGCGCCGCGCGCCGCTTCGCCGAACGCAGGGTGTTCAGGCACCGGTTGGTGGCGATGCGGTAGAGCCAGGTGCGCAGCGAGGCGCGGCCCTCGAAGCCGTCGAGGCCCTGCCAGGCGGAGAGCAGTGTGTCCTGGAGGGCGTCCTCGGCGTCCTGCAGCGAGCCGAGCATGCGGTAGCAGTGCACCTGCAGCTCGCGCCGGTGCGGCTCGGTCAGCTGCCGGAACGCCTCACCGTCCCCGGCCCTCGCCCGATCGATCAGGTCGGCAGTCACGAACAGATCCTCCTCCGCGAGAACAGCACTCCCGTTACCGACACCACCCGGCCCGCTAACTGGGCGGTCCGCGAGCGCCCAGTTTCCCCGTCTCCGCCCCTCTACCTCACCAGGAGCACACGAGAGGAGCGGGACATGTTGCTCAAGGACAGGATCGCCGTGGTCTACGGGGCCGCGGGCGCGATCGGGAGCGCGACGGCACGGGCCTTCGCCGTGGAGGGGGCGCGGGTCTTCCTCACCGGGCACCGGCGGGAGCCGGTCGCGCTGGTCGCCAAGGAGATCATCGCCGCGGGCGGCCGCGCCGAGGCGGACGAGGTGGACGCGCTCGACGAGCGGGCCGTCGAGGACCACCTGCGGTCGGTGGTGGAGCGGGCGGGCCGGGTGGACGTGTCGTTCAACGCGGTGGGCTTCTGCGACCGGGGCATCCTCGGCACCCCGCTCACCGAGCTGGACGCCGACGCGTTCGTGCGCCCGATCGCCGACTACGCGCGCTCGTACTTCCTGACCGCGCGGATCGCCGCCCGGAACATGCTGCCGAACCGGTCGGGCGTGATCATGACGGTGACCGCGCTCCCGGCACGGATGGGCAGCGTACTGAACGGCGGCTACGGCGCCTCGGGCGCCGCCAAGGAGGCGCTGACGCGCGACCTCTCGGCGGAGCTCGCGCCCCAGGGCATCCGGGTGGTGGGCCTGCGTCCGCACGGCCTGCCGGACACGGCGACGCTGCGTGAGGCCTTCGAGGCCAAGGCGGAGCGCTCGGGCCTGAGCTGGGAGCAGTTCGAGGAGTACATCACCGGCTCGAGTCACACCCACCGGGCCATGACGGCCGACGAGGTGGCCCGCACGGCGGCCTTCGTGGCCTCCGACGGGGCCAGTGGGCTGACCGGCACCGTCGTCAATCTCTCGATGGGCCGCCTGGACGACTGAGGCCCCGGAAACGGCAGGGTGCCCGGGCCGCCGTGCGGCGGCCCGGGCACCCTCGCCGGCAGGACCTCAGTGCGCCGGCGGCGCGTCCGGGGCCGGACCGCCCAGGGACTTGAGCGGGATCTCCTTGAGCACCAGGGCGAAGCCCAGGGCGATCACGATGAACGGGACACCGACCAGGAACAGGTCACCGATGGCGTGCGCGAACGCCGACGTGACGTGCGTCTTGATCGGCGCCGGCAGGGCCTTGATGGCCTGGACGTTGTTGGTGTCCATGCCCTTCAGCGCACCCGCGCCCTTCGGGCTGTGGGCGAACTCCTGCTTGAGGTAGTGGGACAGACGGCTGGTGAGCACCGTGCCGAAGATCGCCGTCCCGATCGAGGCGCCGATCTGGCGGAAGAAGGTCGCCGAAGCGGTGGCGACGCCCATGTCACGGAAGTCGACCGAGTTCTGGATCGCCGTGACGAGCGTCTGCATCGTCAGGCCCAGGCCCGCGCCGAAGCCGAAGGCGAAGAGGGCGACCTGCCAGTACGGCGTGGTGTTGCCCAGCGTCGACAGCAGGAAGAGCGAACCGATGATCACCAGCGCGCCGACGATCGGATAGATCTTGTACTTGCCGGTCTTGGCCATGATCCGGCCGGAGGTGATGGCGGTGGCCATGATGCCCGCGACGGCGGGGAGCATGCCGAGGCCGGACTTGGTGGCCGACATGCCCTGCACGGCCTGGAGGTAGACCGGCAGGTAGATGATGCCGCCGAACATCGCGAAACCGGCGAAGAAGCCGAAGCCGTTGCCGGTCCGGAAGACCGGGTTGCGGAACAGCCGCATCGGCAGGATCGGCTCCTTGGCCCGCTGCTCGACCAGGACGAACAGCACCGTCAGCAGCACCGAGCCGAGGCACAGGGCCAGGCCCTGCCAGCTCATCCAGCCGTAGCTGGTGCCGGCCCAGTTCAGGTAGAGCAGCAGCGAGGTGACGGCGGTGACGATGAGCGTCGAGCCGAGGTAGTCGATCGAGTGCTCGCGACGGTTGACCGGGAGCTTGAGCGCGAAGGAGCAGACGACCAGCGCGCCGATGCCGACGGGCAGGTTGATGTAGAAGATCCAGCGCCAGCCGATGGAGTCGGTGAACCAGCCGCCGAGCAGCGGGCCGGCGACGCTGGAGAGGCCGAAGACGGCGCCCATCAGGCCCTGGTAGCGGCCACGCTCACGCGGGGGTATGACGTCGCCGATGATCGCGAAGGCGAGCGACATCAGACCACCGCCACCGATGCCCTGGATGGCGCGGAAGCCGATCAGCTCGCCCATGTTCTGGCTGAGGCCGGCCAGCGCCGAACCGATCAGGAAGATCACGATCGCGGCCTGGAAGATGCTCCGGCGGCCGTACAGGTCGGAGATCTTGCCCCAGAGCGGCGTGGCCGCCGTCGAGGTCAGCAGGTAGGCGGTGACCACCCAGGAGAGCTTGTCGATACCGCCGAGCTGGCTGACGATGGTGGGCAGCGCCGTGCCGACGATGCTCTGGTCGAGAGCCGCCAGCAGCATGCCGGCCATGAGGCCGCCCATGACGACCATGATCTGCTTGTGGCTGAGGTAGTTGGGGCCGTCGGCCGGAGCCTCCGGACCGGGCGGGGTGACCGGGGTGTCGGTCGTGATCTCTGACATGGCAGGCACGGTACTGCATGGGTAGGACAACCGATACGGCGGGGCTAGCCTTACGGCAAGTAAGCTCGCGGCAACCCGGACTTCGCCTGTTCACCCGCGCGTCGTCACCCCGTTTCGTCCGGAAAAATCCCACCGGTCGGCGCGTCGGCACCCCCAACTCGCGGATGGCGCTTGCCAGCACCCGCACTCCCGCCGCTAACGTGCCAGCATGCAGACGGACGATCGACGCGCAGCCGACCTGGAGGAGCTGGGCCTCACCAATTACGAGGCCCGGGTGTACCTCGCCCTGATCCGCCGCGACGTCTTCACCGCGGCCGAAGTCGCCAGGGAGGCGGGTGTACCCCGGCAGCGCGTCTACGACGTGCTCGAGGGGCTGATCCGTCGGCAGCTCGCCGTGCTTCACCCGGGCCGCGTTGCCGGCTACTCCGCGATCGCCCCGGACACCGCCGTCGAGCGGTTGATCGAGCAGCAGCGGCGCTCGCTGGGGCGGCTGGAGCGCCTCTCCACCGAGCTCGCCCGTGAACTCACGCCCACCTTCGACAGCGGTCGCACCCACACCGACCCGCTCGACTACGTCGAGGTGCTGCGGGACGCCAACGACATCGGCGAGCGCTTCGCGCGGCTGCAGACCACCGCCGAGCGGGAGCTGCTCAGCTTCTCCAAGCCGCCGTGGTTCACCCCGCCGGAGAACCTGGCCGGCCTGGAGGCCAGCGCCCGCCTGCACGCGGCGGGCCGCACCGTGCGCTCGCTCTACTCGCGCGAGGTCCTGGAGGACCCGGCGCTGGTCGAGGTGATGCACCTGTTCGTCGACGCGGGCGAGGAGATCCGCATCGCCGACGAGCTGCCGCTCAAGATGATCATCGCGGACGGCTCGACCGTGCTCTGCGACATGCCCGACCCGGTGGCCCGCGACAGCGCGACGACCTCGCTGTGCATCCGCCACCCCTCCCTGGCCGAGGCGCTGGCGCTGACGTTCCACTCCATCTGGGACCGCAGCCTGACGCTGTCCGAGGCCCTCAAGGACCGTCAGCCCACGGAGTCCGCGGCGGGCGCCGCGACCGGGTCGGCGGCAGCGGGCTCCCTGGAGGTCTCGAAGGCCGCGGAGCCGGACGACTCCCAGGCCTGATGCTCGTCCCGCAGCATTCGGCGCAGCACCTTGCCGAGCATGTTGCGGGGCAGCGGGTCCACCCGGAACTCCACGATCTTGGGCACTTTGTAGCCGGTGAGCCGAGCGGCGCAGTACTCGATCAGCGACCGCTCGGTGAGCCGGCTCCCCGGCCTCACGATCACGCACGCCTTGACCGTCTCGCCCCGGTAGGCGTCGGGCACGCCCACCACGGCGGCGTCCGCCACCGCCGGGTGCGCCAGCAGCACTTCCTCGATCTCGCTCGGGAAGATGCTGAATCCGGAGGCGATGATCACGTCGCGCTTGCGGTCGATGACGGTCACGAACCCGTCCGGGCTCATCACGGCGATGTCGCCGGTGAAGAGCCACCGGTCGTGCAGCATGGCGGCGCTGTCCTCGCGCTCGTGCCAGTAGCCCGCGAAGACCTGCGGCCCGCGCACCACCAGCTCCCCCGCCTCGCCCGGCGGTTGCTCCTTGCCCGGATCGTCCTCGGCGACGATCCGCACCTCGGTCCCCGGCAGCGGTATGCCGACCGTGCCCGGACGGGCGTTGGCGTTCAACGGGTTGGCCAGCACCACCGGCGAGGCCTCGGACAGCCCGTACCCCTCGACCAGGTGCGCCCCGGTCAGCTCGCGGAACCGGTCCACCGTCTCCGGCTCCAGCCGCATCGCACCGGAGATGCAGTAGCGCACCGAACGCAGCGCGCGCTTGACGGCCGGGCCGTGCTGCTCGGCCTCCTTCATCAACGCCTGGTACATCGGCGGCACCCCGGGAAAGAGCGTCGGCCGCCAGCGGCGCAGCGTCCTCACGACGAGCGCGGGATCGAAGTTCGGCAGCAGCACCGTCCGCGCGCCGGCGGTCGCGGCGACGCCGAGGCACATGGTCATGCCGTAGACGTGGAACATCGGCAGGCAGGCGAGCAGCGTCTCGCGCCCCGGGCGCAGCTGCGGATACCAGGCCCGCACCTGGTGGGCGTTGGCCACCAGGTTGCGATGGGTCAGCATGGCGCCCTTCGGCGTACCCGTGGTCCCGCCGGTGTACTGCAGCACGGCCACGGCGTTGCGCGGGCTCACCGGCCCCAGCGCGGGCCCGCCCTTGCGCGGCGGGCGTCGCGGCACGTCCGCGAAGCGGACCACGTCGGCACCGGCCGGCAGCGGGGTGGACAGCTTGCCGCGCAGCTCGCGCGAGCGCGCGACGGGCAGCCGCAGCGCGAGGCGCGCCCGCAGCGGCAGTGCGTCCGCCAGGGACGCGACGACGACGTGCCGCAGCGCGGTCCGCCCGCGCACCGCGTCGACCTGCGCGAAGGCGCCGTCGTGGACGACGGCGACGACGGCGCCGCTGTCCTTGAGCTGGTGCGCCAGCTCGGACTCGGTGTAGAGCGGATTGGTCGGCACGACGACCGCACCGAGCCGCAGGGTGGCGTAGAACGCCACGACGTACTGCGGACAGTTCGGCAGCACGAGCGCGACGCGGTCACCCCGCCCCACCCCCAGCGCGCGCAGCCCCTCGGCGAACCGCGCGACCTCGCGCCCGAGCGCGCGGTAGCTGGTCCGCCGCCCGAGGAACACGAGGGCGGTACGACGCCCGTACCGGGCCACCGCGTCGTCGAGCAGGCCATGCACGGGAATGTTGGGAATGCTGAGCTGCTGCGGCACGCCGCTCGCGTAGTACCTGTGCCACGCCTGACCGTTCCGGCCCACGTGCGCCCCCTCGCTGACGCGCGGTCTCACAGAGGGCAAGATCGTGGCAGGCCTACAGCCCGCTGACAAGAGCCACAACAGGGGCGCGAGGACTTCTGCGCAATGAGCCAGTGGCAACACCCAGGGGCGCGGGGTACTGCGCGACAAGCCACCGGCGTGCGGATGTCCCCCTTGGACAGGGCCATCCGCTCGTCAGTGGTTGTTCGCGCAGTTCCCCGCGCGCCTGAGGTCGCCGCAACGGAAGGGGTCAGTACCAGCCGTTCGCCTGCCAGAAGGACCAGGCGGCGTTGGGGCTGCCGTAGGTGCTGTTCATGTAGCTGAGCGCCCAGCGGATCTGCGTGGCCGCGCTGGTCTGCCAGTCGGCGCCCGCGGAGGCCATCTTGGAGCCCGGGAGGGCCTGCGCCAGGCCGTACGCGCCGGAGGAGGGGTTGGTCGCGGAGACGTTCCAGCCGCTCTCGTGGGAGATGATCTGGTCGAAGGAGGCCAGCTGGTCCGCCGGGACGATCTGGGCGGCGATCTCCTGCGGGCTGCCGGACGGGGCCGCCGGCGCCTGCTGCTGGATCGGCTGACGCTGCTCCGAGCGGTTCGCGGCGTCCTGCGCGGCACGCTGCGCCGCAGCCTTGTCCGCAGCGGCCTTCTCGGCGGCGGCCTTCTCCGCTGCCGCCTTGTCGGCCGCGGCCTTGTCGGCGGCCGCCTTCTCAGCCTCGGCCTTCTTCTCGGCGGCGGCCTTGTCGGCCGCAGCCTTCTCCGCCGCCGCCTTGTCCGCTGCGGCCTTCTCCGCTGCCGCCTTGTCGGCGGCGGCCTTGGCCGCTACCGCCTTGGCCGAGGCCTCGTGGGAGGCCTGGGCGTCGGCGCTGGCGACCACCGCCTTCGCGTTGGGGTCGGCGACAGCCGAGGACGCACCGTTGCCCGGGAGCGCCACCGCGGCGGTGGCGGCGAGACCCACGGCGGCGACGGAGCCGGCGATGGCGATGCCGCGCTTGCGCAGGTTCAGGGAGGGCATGGAAGGCATGAAGAAAGCTCTCAATCGGTTGGCTGGGCGGCCTGCCGACCTCGCCCGCAGCACGGGACAGGTGCGCTGCGGGGTCGGCGGCTGCCGTTGGCACGCCGGTTTCGGGCTGGTGCCGGACTGCGGGCAGGCCCTGCGAGCAACCTTCGATCGCGGGGCCGCCGTGACGACTCCGCCATTGATAACAAGCCGGATACGCCGGGTTCAAAGCGCCTTCTACTACGCGGGTCCGTAGTGGAACGGCGTAGTCGCCCCAGCGTGGGTGAGCTGCGAGGAAGATCGCCAGAGCGCGTAAGCCCCATGTGAAGGCCCTGCGGACGCCTCCGGCCGCCCCGGCAAACGATCAACTATCGGCGATCGTGGAAGAGAACCCGGCTGTGGCCGGGCTCACACTCTCAGCGGTTCTTCTCCCGGTACCGGCGGCCGAACCAGCCCAGCAACACGCCCACGAGCAGCATCACCGTGAGCCAGACCCACATCGACATGGTCACCGTGGCCATGCCCCAGAGGTGGATCTTCACCTTGGCGGTGTTCATCAGGATGAACCAGACCGCCAGGACCAACAGGACCGCGGCGCCGACCGTGCGCACGTTGACGGTGACTGGGCCGATCTTCCGCGCTCTGGTCTCGCTGTTCGCCATGGAAAAAGTGTGCGGGCGCCGCTTCCGCGACGCCCGCAGTGACATGCAGGAAAAACAGGAGAGAAGTCAGCGCACCAGCAGTCGGGCGGCGAGTGCGAGCAGGGTGAGGGTCCGCTCGCGCTCGATCTCGTCCAGGGGCTCCAGCAGACGCGCCTGGACCTCGGCGACGCCGGGGTTGACCTCCTCCAGCAGGCGGGCTCCACCGGGGGCCAGCGCCAGCAGGTTGCGGCGGCCGTCGGCGGGGTCGCGCCGGCGCAGCACCAGGCCACGGCGGACCAGGCGGCTGATCAGCTCGGCCATCGTGGCCTTGTCGAGCGAGGTGCGCTCGCCGACCGTGCGCTGGTCGATGTCCGGCTCGACGGAGAGGGCGTCCAGCACCGCGTGCTGCGGCGCGGTGAGCTCGCTGGAGACCAGCTCGGTCCAGAGCCGCGTGTGCACCTGCTGGGCCACACGGATCAGGTAGCCGATGACGCGTGGAGCATCCAGCAGCGGACGGGCGTCCACCATGGTCTCCAGCGCGAGGTTCTCCATCCGCGCCATGCGCGCCAGCGCCATCATCAGCTCGGAGCGCTCGGCCTCCGTGAGCGGCACCAGCAGCTCGCGCTGGACGACGGCGACGCCGTTCGAGGCCTCCTGCATGACCTGCTCACCGTGCGGCGAGAGGGTCAGCAGCTTGCGGCGCCCGTCGGCCGGGTCGCGGCGGCGCAGCACCAGGCCACGCCTGACCAGTCGGCCCACCATCTCGGCCATGGTCGCCTTGTCCAGCGACGCGCGCTCCCCGACCGTCCGCTGGTCGGCGCCCGGCTCCAGTGCCAGGGCGATGAGCGCGGCGTACTGGGGCGCGGTCAGCTCAGCCCCGACGTGCTCGGTCCACAACCGCGTGTGAACCTGCTGGGCTATGCGGATCAGCTGACCAGGCGACTGGGACAAGCGGATCGGCGTACCCGTCATGTCGATATCCCCCAGCACCATAGGACCGTCCTGAAGTGTTCCCGACGCTTTTGTCAGCCCTGTGGGTGGGCGCGTTCGGATGATGAGTCGGCGCGACCGTGGGCAGGCACCATGTGGGGGTCCTGTGTACGGAGTTTTCGGCCGGGCAGCCGTCGGCTGCTGGCCGACACTATACAAACCAGACAGACCAGAGCGACATGGCCCAGAGGGCTGCGATCCAATCGTGATCCGAGCCGATCGTTGGTGGTCGACTCAGATCGGTTGCAGGCTCCGAAGCAAAAGCTCGGCAAAGGACCCGCCGATCGCCTGCGGGGTCAGCGCCCCGTCCACTCGGTACCAGCTGCCCAGATGGTGCACGCCGCCGAAGAACTGATGGGTCACCAGATCCGCCGCAAGATCGTCCCGGAAGACTCCCGCGGCCTGCCCCTCCTCGATCAGCGCCCGGAACCGCTCGTGGTAACGGCGGCGGTCGGCCCGCACCTGGGCCTGGCGGTCCGGCGGGAGCATGTGGATGGAGCGGAAGGAGACCATGGCGTCGTCGAGGTTCTCCAGGGTGCTCACCACGACGTCCGCAGCCGCCTCGCGCAGCCGCTCGGCCACCGGGAGCGGGCCCTCCGCGATCTCCGCGAGGCGCTCCTGCTGCACCGAGAGCAGCCGCGTGTAGATCTGCTGGAGAAGGTCGTCCTTGGACGAGTAGTAGTGGTACATCGCCCCCTTGGTGACCCCGGCCAACTCGACGATGTCCTGGACCGAGGTGGGCGCGAAGCCCCGCTCGGCGAAGAGCCGGCTCGCGGCGGCCAGCAGCCGCTCCTGCACGGGGATCGCCATGTCGACGCGGGCTGTCATCGGCGTCCTCTTCTTCTCTGTCGTGTCGGCTCTGTGGTGTCAACGTGGTGCGGGCCACGCGCGAGCCACTCTAGTCGACATACCTACTAGTCGGTATCGTGACGGCCATGAGCACTCCGACGCCCCCGGGGCTGGATCTCGACCGGCTCCGCGCCCACCTCGGCACCGGGCCGCTGACGGCCACGCTGATCTCCGGTGGCAAGTCCAATCTGACCTACCGGCTCACCGACGGCAACCACCGGTGGGTGCTGCGTCGGCCGCCGCTCGGCCACGTGCTGGCCACCGCCCACGACATGGTGCGGGAGCACACCGTCATCGCCGCCCTCGCCACGACACCGGTGCCCGTCCCGCGCGTGCACCTGCTGTGCGAGGACACCGAGGTCGTCGGCGCTCCTTTCTATCTGATGGACGAGGTGCCCGGCACCGTCTACCGCACCGCCGACGACGCCGCCGGGCTCGGCGCGGAACGGGCCCGTGCCCTCTCCTTCCGACTGATCGACGTCCTCGCCGACCTGCACGCCGTCGAGCCCGCGGCGGCCGGCCTCGCCGAGTTCGGACGCCCGGACGGGTACATGGAGCGGCAGGTCTCGCGTTGGCACCGCCAGTTCGAGGCATCCCGCAGCCGCGACATCCCCGGCATGGAGGAGCTGCAGCAGCGGCTCAGCAAGGGCGTGCCCGCCCCGCAGCGGGCGACGGTCGTCCACGGCGACTACCGCCTCGACAACACCATCGCCGCCGACGACGACAGCATCGCCGCCGTCCTGGACTGGGAGATGGCCACCCTCGGCGACCCGCTCGCCGACGTCGGCCTGATGAAGGTGTACTGGGACATCGCCGGCAACATGCCCGGCAACCCCGTCGCCGGAGCCGTCAGCCCCGCCCTCGGCTTCCCCGCGATGGACGAGCTCGTCGAGCGCTACAGCGCCACCACCGGCCTCGACCTCACTCCCCTGCCCTGGTACACGGCCTTCGCCCAGTACAAGCTGGCGGTCATCGCCGAGGGCATCCACTACCGCTTCTCCCAGGGCAAGACCGTCGGCGACGGCTTCGCCCACCTCGGCGCGATGGTGCCGCCGCTGGTCGCGCTCGCCCTGGACACCATGAACGGGAAGGCGGGCGACTGATGGACTTCCGCTACGACGAGCGGACGCTCGAACTGCAGCAGCGGCTGCTGGCCTTCATGGACGAGTGCGTCTACCCGGCCGAGCCGGTCGCCGCGCAGCAGCTGCGCGAGGCCGACGACGTCTGGGCGCGCCCGGCCGTCATGGCCGAGCTGAAGGCCGAGGCGCGGCGGCGCGGGCTGTGGAACCTGTTCTTGCCCAACGCCGAGCACGGCGCGGGCCTGACCAACCTCCAGTACGCGCCGCTCGCCGAGATCACCGGCCGCAGCCCGTACCTGGCCCCCGAGGCGCTCAACTGCGCGGCCCCCGACACCGGCAACATGGAGGTGCTCGCCGAGTTCGGCACCCCCGCGCAGCAGAAGCGCTGGCTGACGCCACTGCTGGAGGGCGAGATCCGCTCCGCCTTCTGCATGACCGAGCCCGAGGTCGCCTCCTCCGACGCGAACAACATCGCCACCCGGATCGAACGGGACGGCGACTCCTATGTCGTCAACGGCCGCAAGTGGTGGTCCTCGGGTGCGATGAGCCCCGAGTGCGAGATCTTCATCGTCATGGGCCGCAGCAACCCCGACGCGGAGAAGCACCGCCAGCAGAGCATGATCCTTGTCCCACGCGACACCCCCGGGGTCGACGTGCGGCGCGGCATGGAGGTCTTCGGCTACACCGACGGCGCCCACGGCGGCCACGCCGAGATCGTCTTCACCGACGTCCGCGTCCCGGCCGAGAACCTCATCGCGGGGGAAGGCCTCGGCTTCGCCATCGCCCAGGCCCGGCTGGGTCCGGGCCGGATCCACCACTGCATGCGCCTGATCGGCATGGCCGAGCGGGCCGTGGAGCTGATGTGCCGCCGGGTCGTCTCCCGCACCGCCTTCGGCAAGCCGCTGGCCGAGCAGGGCGTGGTCCAGGAGTGGATCGCGGAGTCCCGGGTGCGGATCGAGCAGCTGCGGCTGCTGGTGCTGAAGACCGCCTGGCTGATGGACACCGTCGGCAACAAGGGCGCCCACACCGAGATCCAGGCCATCAAGATCGCCACCCCGGCGACGGTCGAGTGGATCCTCGACAAGGCCATCCAGGCCCACGGCGCGGGCGGCATCTCCCAGGACTACCCTCTCGCCCAGCTCTGGGCCGCCGCGCGGACGCTGCGCTTCGCCGACGGCCCCGACGAGGTCCACAAGCGGTCGCTGGCGCGCCGCGAACTCAAGCCCTACCTCGCCTGACCACTCCCCTCTCACCACTCACCTCAGGAGAACCCCCCTCATGACCGAGCAGAACCGCGTCGCCATCGTCACCGGAGCGGCGCGCGGCATCGGCGCCGCCACCGCCATCCGCCTGGCCGCGGACGGCTTCGCCGTCGCGGTGATCGACCTGGAGGAGGCGGCCGGAAAGGACACCGTCGAGAAGATCACCGCCGCCGGTGGCCGCGCCATCGCGGTGGGCGCGGACGTCAGCAACGGCGAGCAGGTCGCCGCCGCGGTCGAGCGCGTCGTGGCCGAGCTGGGCGCGCCGGTGGTCCTGGTCAACAACGCCGGTGTGCTGCGCGACAACCTGCTGTTCAAGATGTCCGAGTCGGACTGGGACACCGTCATGAACGTGCACCTCAAGGGCGCGTTCCTGATGTCCAAGGCCTGCCAGAAGCACATGGTCGACGCCGGCTACGGCCGCATCGTCAACCTGTCCTCCTCCAGCGCGCTGGGCAACCGCGGCCAGGCCAACTACAGCGCCGCGAAGGCGGGTCTGCAGGGCTTCACCAAGACGCTCTCCAAGGAGCTCGGCAAGTTCGGCATCACCGCGAACGCGGTGGCGCCGGGCTTCATCGCCACCGACATGACCGCGGCGACCGCGGAGCGCGTCGGGATGGGCTTCGAGGAGTTCAAGGCGGCGGCCGCGACGATGATCCCGGTCAACCGCGTCGGCGTCCCGGACGACATCGCCCACACCGTCTCCTTCCTCGTCAGCGAGGGCGCGGGCTTCGTCTCCGGCCAGGTCATCTACGTCGCCGGCGGCCCGCTGGACTAGCACATTCAGTTGCACGACCCAGGGGCGCGGGGAACTGCGCGACAAGCCACCCACCCACGTGGCGGGCCGAACGTGGGGGACCATCCGCACACCGGTGGTTGCTCGCGCAGTTCCTCGCGCCCCTGGGGAGTGCAACCCATTCAGAGTCGAAAGGTGATCGTCTCGTGGATGCTGAACTGACCCGCGCGATCGGCGACTTGCTGGCCGCGCACGACCCCGCGACCACTCCCGTCGCGGACTTCCTCGGGGCCCGGTTCGACGCCGGGCTGGCGTGGGTGCACTTCCCCGAAGGCCTCGGTGGCCGCTCCGCGCCCAGAGCGACACAGCAGGAGGTGAACGACGCCTTCGCCGCTGCCGGGGCCCCCACGCTCGACAGCGGGCGACACGGCATCGGCCTCGGCATGGCCGCGCCCACGCTGCTCGCGCACGGGAGTGAGGAGGTACGGCGCCGCTTCCTGCGGCCCCTGTGGACCGGGGAGGAGGTCTGGTGCCAGCTCTTCTCCGAGCCCGGCGCCGGCTCGGACCTCGCCGCGCTCGGCACCCGCGCCGTGCAGGAGGAGGAGACCGGCGACTGGATCGTCGACGGTCAGAAGGTGTGGACCTCCCTCGCCCACGAGGCCGACTGGGCGATCCTGGTCACCCGCACCGACCCCGACGTGCCCAAGCACCGCGGCATGACCTACTTCGTCTGCGACATGCACGCCCCCGGCGTGGAGGTCCGGCCGCTGCGGCAGGCCACCGGGGAGGCGGAGTTCAACGAGGTCTTCCTCTCCGGCGTCCGCATCCCCGACGCGCACCGGCTCGGCGCCGTGGGGGACGGCTGGCGCGTCGCGCAGACGACGCTGATGAACGAGCGGGTCGCCATCGGCGGGCACGCCGAACCCCGCGAGGGCGGAATGATCGGCGTCCTCGCCCGCACCTGGCGCGAACGCCCCGACCTGCACACGCCCGCCCTCCAGGACGCGGTACTGCGGCTCTGGGTCGACGCCGAGGCCGCGCGCCTCACCTCGGAGCGCCTGCGGCAGCAGCTCGCCGCCGGGCAGCCGGGGCCCGAGGGCAGCGCCGCGAAGCTCGCCTTCGCCCGGCTCAACCAGCAGATCTCCGGCCTGGAGCTGGAGCTGCTCGGCGCGGAGGGTCTGGAGTACGAGGACTACTCGTTCCGCCGACCCGCCAACCCGTCGATGATCGGCGGCAGCCCCGGCTACCGCTACCTGCGGGCCAAGGGCAACTCGATCGAGGGCGGCACCTCGGAGATCCTGCGCGGCATCATCGCCGAACGGGTGCTGGGCCTGCCACAGGAGATCCGCGTCGACAAGGACGTCGCATGGAAGGACCTGCCCCGATGAGCGGCCTGGACCTGAACTACTCCGAGGTCGAGGAGGAACTGCGGGCCAACGTCCGCGCCCTCCTGGCCGACCGGGCACCCGCGAACGTGACCCTGGCCCGCACCGAGGCGGAGCAGACCACCGACCTCGCGCTCTGGCGGTCCCTCGCCGACGAGTTGGGTGTCACCGGCCTGCCGGTGCCCGAGGAGCTGGGCGGCGCAGGGGCGAGCTGGCGGGAGACGGCCGTCGTGCTGGAGGAGCTCGGCCGCGCCGTCGCGCCCGTGCCCTTCTTCGGCAGTTGTGTCCTCGCGACGGCCGCGCTGCTGGCCGTCGGCGAGCGCAAGGTGCTGTCGCAGCTGGCCTCCGGCGAGGCGGTCGGGGCGCTGACGGTGCCGTTCGCGACCGCGCCCGGCCCGGGTTTCCCCTCGGGCGTCCACGCGGACGACGGCCTGTTGTCCGGCAC
Source organism: Streptacidiphilus jiangxiensis (assembly GCF_900109465.1). Taxonomy (GTDB): domain Bacteria; phylum Actinomycetota; class Actinomycetes; order Streptomycetales; family Streptomycetaceae; genus Streptacidiphilus; species Streptacidiphilus jiangxiensis. Next base: position 6,850 of record NZ_FOAZ01000015.1, on the reverse strand, counting down.
GGTCCGCCACGTGGCCGACGCCCTGGTGGCCGACGTCCTGCTGGTTCCGGCGCTCGCCGGGGACGGCACCCCGGAGCTGTACCTGGTGACGGGCGCTCAGGTCGAGCCGATGGTGTCGCTCGACATGACCCGCCAACTCGCCGTGGTCACCCTCGACAGGGTCGAGGGCGTCCTGCTCGCCTCCGGCGCGGAGGCCGCCGCCGCGGTCGGCCTGGCGCTGGAGACCGGCGCGGCGTTGCTCGCGAGCGAGCAACTGGGCGTCGCGGAGTGGGCGCTGACGACGACGGTCGCCTACGCGAAGGAACGGCATCAGTTCGGGCGGCCGATCGGCGGCTTCCAGGCGGTCAAGCACCGGTTGGCGGACCTGTGGGTCCTGGTCAGCCAGATGCGCGCGGTGGCGCGCGCAGGCGCGGACGCCGCCGCGAGCGGCGCGGACCTCCCACTGACCGCGGCCCTGGCCCAGGCGTTCGCCTCGGGCGCCGCGGTCACGGCGACGGAGGAGGCGGTGCAGCTCCACGGCGGCATCGGCTTCACCTGGGAGCACCCGGCCCACCTCTACCTCAAGCGCGCCAAGAGCGCGTCGCTGGCCCTGGGAACGGCGGATCGCCACCGCGCGCGGATTTCTGAGTTGATCAACCTTTAGTTGCACCATCCAGGGGCGCGGGGAACTGCGCGACAAGCCACCGACGAGCAGATGGTCCCCCAGTAGCAGGGCCCTCCGCACCGGGTGGTCCCTCGCGCAGTTCCCCGCGCCCCTGAGGAGAGCGCAACATCCCGTAGATAGGAAAGCTCATGTCCAAGGTCGCAATCGTCACCGGCGGGAGCCGGGGTATCGGGTTCGCTGCCGCCCAGGCACTCGTCGAACGCGGGGACCGCGTGGTGATCACCGGCCGCGACGCCGCGTCCCTCGACGCAGCCGTCGCCGCGCTCGGTTCGCAGAACGCTCTCGGCGTCGCGGGCAAGTCGCACGACCCCGCGCACCGCGCGGACACCGTCGAGCGCGCGATGGAGGCCTTCGGGCGGATCGACTTCCTGGTCAACAACGTCGGCACCAACCCGGTCTACGGCACCATGGTCGATCTGGATCTCGACGCCGCGCGAAAGATCCTCGACATCAACGTCGTCGCCACCCTCGGGTGGGTGCAGCTCGTGCACCGGGCCTGGCAGGGGGAGCACGGCGGGGCGATCGTCAACGTGTCCTCCGTTTCGGCCCTGGGGCCGGCCCCGGGGATCGGGATGTACGGGGCCAGCAAGGCCGCCCTGATGCAGTTGACGCAGCAGCTCGCGCACGAACTCGCGCCGAAGGTACGGGTGAACGCGGTCGCGCCGGCGGTGGTGCGGACGAAGTTCGCGGAGGCACTGTTCGCGGGGCACGAGGAGCAGGTGGTGAAGAACTACCCGCTGGGCCGCCTCGGCGAGCCGGAGGACGTGGGCGGCACGATCGCGTTCCTGCTGTCCGAGCAGGCCGCTTGGATCACCGGGCAGACGCTCGTGCTGGACGGCGGGCTGATGTTGAACGCAGGGCTGTCCTGAAAGGCCCACCGGCCGAAATAGGACGGAATGCCTCCGGTGCCACAGCGAATTCATACCTCAGGCGTCGGAGGTAAATCCGTGCGGCGCGCATTCCCACGGAATCGCGCGCCCAAACCGCCCAGCGATCAAGGATGATGCAGATCACATCCCCTGGCGGTCATCCTCGAAAAAGAGACGACACTTATTCAGATCCGACAATCCACCAGGTCACATGGTTGTCACGAAGATGACCTGGACGTCTGAGTTGAAGACGAAACACTGTAACGTCGAAGGGGTGCGTAGCCAGAGGACCGAGGGGACACTGCTCGAGCGGGGGCCCGACCAGTCGAACGAGCAGCCGCCCAGCAGAGAGCGCTGGCGGCCGCTGAGCCGTACCCACAAGATCCTCTTCGCGGTCAACCTGGTCGCCTACGCCACGATCATCGTCGCCGTCTTCTCCACCTCCCGCCTGGTCGCGCTCGACTGGGAGGTCTTCAACTGGCGGCCCTACGAGCACTGGCCCGCGCTCTGGAACTTCCTGAACTACTACGTCATAGCCGGGCAGCGCGGCCCGGTGGCGATCGTGGTCTCGGGCTGGCTCAGCTGGCGCTGCTGGCGGACCAGGTCCTGGCGCCCGCTGCTGGTGCTGGGGGTGGCGCTGGTCCTGCTGAACATGTCCGTGGGAGCGGTCAAGATCGGTACGGGTCGGCTGGGGCCGCACTACGCGCACGTCTACGGCTCCAACGAGATCTTCCTCGGCGGTGACATATTCCCGTCCGGCCACACCGCGAACGCGGTGGTGACCTGGGGGGTGCTGGCCTATCTCGCGACCCGCTGGCGCCGCACCGGCGCCGTCCTGGCGGGGTGGACGGCCATCACGGTCGGCGCGACGACGGTCTACCTGGGCACGCACTGGGTCACCGACGTCCTGGCCGGCTGGTGCGCGGGCGCGCTGGTGCTGCTGATCCTGCCGCTCTTCGAGCCGATCATCACCAGCGCCGACGAGCGGATGCGCGGGTACTGGACCACCGGGATCGCCCCGTGGCTGCGCGAGCGCTTCGGCGGACGCGGACCCTTCCGCGGCAGGCGGGACGAGCTCGACGAGCTCGACCTCTTCCCGACGCACTCCGACCAGATCCGGAAGCCCGTACCCGTGGCGCGTGATCATCGGGAGCTCGCATCCCGTAACAGTCGGTCAATTCCGATCGTATATTGACATTCCGCCTGGGCCTTCGAATGCCGCTTCTAAAGTCTCCGCCATGGCGAACATGGAAACGGCACTCAAGGACGCGATGGGCATCGAAGGCGCCATCGGCGTCGCGCTCGTCGACTACAACAGCGGCCTGGCTCTCGGGACGCTGGGCACCGGCACCGAGCTCGACCTCAACGTCGCGGCGGCGGGCAACACGGACGTCGTCCGGGCAAAGATGCGCACCATGGAGATGCTCAATCTCCACGGCGAGGCCATCGAGGACATCCTGATCACGCTGACCCAGCAGTACCACCTGATCCGCCCGCTCACGCACAAGGGCAGCCAGGGCATCTTCCTCTACCTGGCCCTCGACCGGCAGCGTTCGAACCTGGCCATGGCTCGCCACATCATCCGCAAGATCGAGGAGAACCTCGAGGTCTGACGCGCGTCGGGGGTGCGGGAGCCGGCCCCCACCCCCGAGCGACGACAGCTATCGCGCGGCGACGGCCTGCTTGATCAGCGTCTTGCCGAAGTCCCGCATCAGCCCCGTCCCACTGTGGGCCTCGTCCATGATCTCCTCGAAGGCGGAGACGAAGCGGTCCACCTCGGCCTCGCCGATGATCAGCGGCGGGATCAGCTTGATGACCTCCAGGTGGTCGCCGGAGACCTGGGTGAGGATGCGGTGCCGCTGCATCAGCGGCACGACCACCATCTGCGCGAAGAGCCCCTTCCGGGCCGCCTGGAGGGCGGACCAGCCGGTGCGCAGCTTGAGCGACTGCGGCTTGCCGAACTCGATGCCGATCATCAGCCCGCGCCCGCGGACGTCGGCCAGCATCTCGTACTTCGGCTTCAGCGCAGCCAGGCGCTCGCGGAACAGGTCGCCCACGCGGCGGGCGTTCGCGACGACCTTCTCGTTCTCGAAGACGTGCAGGGTGGCCAGGCCGGCGGTCATGGCGAGGGTGTTGGAGCCGAAGCTCGCGGAGTGGACGAGCACCCGGTCCATCGACGAGTAGACCTTCTCGAAGATCCACTCCTTGCCCAGCGTCGCGCCGACCGGGACGTAACCCCCCGACAGCGCCTTGGCCACGCAGACGAGGTCCGGCTCGACACCGGCCTCGTGCTGGTAGGCGAAGAAGTCGCCGGTGCGGCCCATGCCCGTCTGCACCTCGTCGGCGATGAGCAGCGCCTTGTACTTGTGCAACAGCTCCTGCGCGGCGCGCAGGTAGCCGTCGGGGGCGGCGTGGACGCCCTTGCCCTGGATCGGCTCGACGATCAGCGCGGCGACGTCGCCCTTCTTCAGCTCGCGCTCCAGCCGCTCCAGATCGCCCAGCGGGATGGCGGTGTCCGGCAGCAGCGGGGCGAAGCCCTTGCGGAAGCCGTCCTCGCCGTTGACCGACAGGGAGCCGGTGGTCAGGCCGTGGAAGGCGTGGTCGCAGAAGAGCACCCGCGGCTTGCCGGTGGCGTAGCGGGCGAACTTCAGCGCCGTCTCGACGGCCTCGGTGCCGCTGTTGCCGAAGAAGACGCGGTCCAGGTGCGGGGTGTAGGAGAGCAGCTTCTCGGCCAGCAGCCCGGGCAGCGGCTGGCAGTCGAAGCGGGTGAGGTCGGCCAGCTCCAGGTCGGTCACCTGGTGCAGGGCGTCGCGGACCACCGGGTGGTGCCGGCCCAGGGCGAAGATGCCGAACCCGGCCAGCATGTCGAGGTAGTCGTTGCCCTCGGCGTCGTAGAAGTACGCGCCCTTGGCGTGGTCGTAGACCTTGTCGAAGCCGATGGTGTGCAGCATCCGCGGCAGCTGGTGGTTCAGGTGCTCGGCGTGCAGCCGGTAGCGCTCCGCCCCGCGCTCCTTGAGCAGCGCCTCCACGTCGAACTTCGGGCTGGTCGGGCTGGTCCCGGTCGGCTCAGCTGCCATGGTGCTGTTCCCCTCCCACACTGTCGGGCGACAAAAGGTCGTGGCCCTCCACCAGGCCCAGGGCCTTGGCGAAGCCGGCGGTCTGGGCCGCGATGCCCGGACCGGTGAGTCCGATCTCGTCCAGGATCTCACCGCGGGCCGCGTGATCCAGGAAGCGCTGCGGAATGCCGAGTTCGCGCGTCGGCACGTCGAGGTCGGCGTCGCGCAGCGCCTGCGCGACCGCTGCACCGACGCCGCCGACGCGGCCGTTGTCCTCGACCGTGACGACGAGCCGGTGCCGGGCGGCGAGCTCGACCAGGGCCGGGTCGACGGGCTTGACCCAGCGCGGGTCGACGACGGTGGTGCCGAGCCCCTCGGCGGTCATCAGCGCGGCCGCGTCCAGACAGGCGGAGGCCATGGTGCCGACGGCGACGAGCAGCACCTCCGGCATGCGACCCGTCGGCCCCGTGCGCAGCAGCACGTCGACGCCGCCGATCCGCTCCTCCGCCTCGATCGGCGGCCCGACCTCGGCCTTCGGGTAGCGGACCACGGTGGGCGCGTCGTCGACCTCCAGCGCCTCGCGCAGCTCGGCGCGCAGCTGTTCGGCGTCGCGCGGCGCGGCGATCCGCAGGCCGGGCACGACCTGGAGGATCGACAGGTCCCACATTCCGTTGTGGGAGGCGCCGTCGGTGCCGGTGACCCCGGCGCGGTCCAGGACGAACGTCACGCCGCAGCGGTGCAACGCACAGTCCATCAACACCTGGTCGAAGGCCCGGTTGAGGAAGGTGGCGTAGACGGCGACGACGGGGTGCAGACCGCCGGTGGCCAGCCCGGCCGCCGAGACGGCGGCGTGTTGCTCGGCGATGCCGACGTCGTAGATCCGGTCCGGGAACTCGCGGGCGAAGGCCTGCAGGCCGACGGGCGCGAGCATGGCCGCGGTGATCGCGACCACGTCCTCGCGCTCCTTGCCGATCGCGACCATCTCCTTGCCGAAGACGGACGTCCACGAGACGCCCGTGGACGGCCGCAGCGGCTCACAGGTGATCGGGTCGATCGCGCCGACCTGGTGGAAGTGGTCCGCCTCGTCGAGCTCGGCCGGACGGTAGCCGCGGCCCTTCTCGGTCAGGCAGTGCACGATGATCGGCCCGCCGAAGCCGCGGGCCCGGCGCAGCGCCGACTCGACGGCGGCGATGTCGTGGCCGTCGATCGGGCCGAGGTACTTCAGGCCCAGGTCCTCGAACATGCCCTGCGGCGAGGAGGCGTCCTTGTAGCCCTTCTTCGCGCCGTGCAGGGCGTCGTAGATCGGGCCGCCGACGACCGGCGTGCGCTGCAGCGCGTCCTTGCCCCAGGAGAGGACCTTCTCGTAGCCCTGGGTGGTACGCAGCGTGGCGAGGTGGTTGGCCAGGCCGCCGATCGTCGGTGCGTAGGAGCGCTCGTTGTCGTTGACGACGATGACGACGGGACGGTCGCTCGCCTCCGCGATGTTGTTCAGCGCCTCCCAGGCCATGCCGCCGGTCAGCGCGCCGTCGCCGGTGACGGCGACGACGCACCGGTCCTCGTGGCCGAGCCGCTGGTTGGCCTTGGCCAGCCCGTCGGCGTAGCCGAGGACGGTGGAGGCGTGCGAGTTCTCGATCACGTCGTGCTCGGACTCGCTGCGGGAGGGGTAGCCGGAGAGGCCGCCGCTGGTCTTGAACCCGTCGAAGTCCTGCCGCCCGGTCAGCAGCTTGTGGACGTAGGACTGGTGCCCGGTGTCGAACAGGATCCGGTCCTTGGGCGAGTCGAAGACCCGGTGCAGGGCGATGGTCAGCTCGACCACCCCGAGATTGGGCCCGAGGTGTCCGCCCGAACGGGTGACGGCGTCGATCAGGAACTCCCTGATCTCCTCCGCGAGCCGCGGGAGTTCCGAGGGCGGCAGCAGGCGCAGGTCGCGGGGGCTGCGGATGGATTCCAAGAGGGACATCGGTCCACCTTCCCTACGGCGCCGCGACGACGGTCGGGCTGCCGCCCTCCGCCGTCTCCTGCATCTGCTCGGCCAACTTGAGGGCCTCCTCGATCAGGGTCTCCACGATCTTCGACTCCGGCACGGTCTTGATGACCTCGCCCTTGACGAAGATCTGGCCCTTGCCGTTGCCGGACGCGACACCGAGATCGGCCTCCCGGGCCTCGCCCGGGCCGTTCACGACGCAGCCCATCACGGCGACGCGCAGCGGCACCTCCATGCCCTCGAGCCCGGCGGTGACCTCCTCCGCGAGCTTGTACAC
>NZ_FOAZ01000027.1 GCF_900109465.1 Streptacidiphilus jiangxiensis | reverse complement strand
GGGCAGATTGCCCACGTGTTACTCACCCGTTCGCCACTGATCCACCCCGAAGGGCTTCACCGTTCGACTTGCATGTGTTAAGCACGCCGCCAGCGTTCGTCCTGAGCCAGGATCAAACTCTCCGTGAATGCTTTCCCGTAATCGGGACATCCAACGCAGAGCGGCACAGCATCCGCCGGAATAGACGGACCCGTGCACAGCGTCCTCGCTGAAAATTTGTTCTCAAAAGTAACTGGCGTTGACTTTTGGCACGCTGTTGAGTTCTCAAGGAACGGACGCTTCCTTTGCTTCCCTTTCGGGCCGCTCCGGGCGCTTCCTTCGTGTTCCACTCTATCAGAGCTTTTCAGTTCCGATTTCCAGTGGATTTCGCTTTCCCTTCACCATCCCGCTGGGCGGGTGGTCTCCGGGGCAACTCGATCGACTGTACGCGACTGTCGCCCCGGATCCAAATCAGCCCGCCGTCAGCGTCCCGCGAGCGTGTCGAGGGCTCGGCGGTCGAGGCCGGAGGCCTTCTCCACCTCGGCGGCGTCGACTGCGCCGCAGTCCAGGCCACGGAGCAGGTAACCGCTGAGCGCCTTCGCCGTGGCCGGCTCGTCCATCACGTCACCACCGGCTCGGGCGACGTACGCGGCGAGACGCGCGGCTGCCGCGTCGAGGCCCTCGCGGTAGAAGGAGTAGACCGCGGCGTAGCGGGTGGGCAGGTGGCCGGGGTGCATGTCCCAGCCCTGGTAGTAGGCGCGCTCGAGCGAACGGCGGACCAGACGGTGGTGGAGCTGCCACGCGGCGTGGACCTGCTCGGTCGGGCCGGTGGGGATGACGTTCGTCGAGCCGTCGGAGAGGCGGACGCCGGTTCCGGCCGCCGCGACCTGCATGACCGCCTTGGCGTGGTCGGCGACGGGGTGCTCCATGCTCTGGTAGGCCGCGCTGACGCCGCAGGACGCGCTGTAGTCGAAGGTGCCGTAGTGGAGGCTGGTCGCCCGGCCCGCCGCAGCCTCGATCATGCGGGCGACGGTGGCCCGGCCGTCGGCACCGAGGATGGCCTGGGTGGTCTCGATCTGGATCTCGAAGCCGAGGCGTCCGGCGGCGAGTCCGTTGGCCTCCTCGAAGCCGGTGAGGAGGCGGGCCATCGCGGCGACCTGCTCGGCATAGGTGACCTTGGGGAGGGTCAGCACGAGGCCCTCGGGCAGGGTGCCGTTCCCGGCGTCGAGCAGGCCGGTCAGGAAGAGGTCGAGGGTGCGGATGCCGCGTGCCCGCACGGCCGGCTCCATGCACTTCATCCGGATGCCGACGAACGGCGGTGCGCTGCCGTCCGCGACGGCCTCGGCGACGAGGCGCGCGGCGCGCTCGGCCGCGGCGTCCTCCTCGGCGTCGGGGCGCGGACCGTAGCCGTCCTCGAAGTCGATGCGCAGGTCCTCGACGGGCTCGCGTTCGAGCTTGGCGCGGACGCGGTCGTGTACGTCGGCGGCAAGGCCGGCGTCGCTCTGGCCCACGACCGCGGCGAGGGCGGCGGCGTCGGGGGCGTGGCGGTCGAGGAGGTCGAGGGCCTGGCGGCCCCAGTCGGAAACCAGCTCGCCGACCCCGCGCTCAGCCAGGGCGTCGGCGGGGACGTAGACGGTGTGCACGGGCTGCCGGGTGCCCGGGTCGCCGGGGTACCGGGCGGCGAGGTCGGCGTCGACGCCGGCGAGGTCGGCTTCGATGCCCTCCCGCAGCGTGCTGGAGAACGTGGTTCGCGCGGCCATGACTGCCCCTTCGCCCGACCTCGGGTGCTGTATCAACAGATTGTTGACGTGACGCTATCGACGCGCCACGCCACCGTCAACAGTTTGTTGCACAGTGCCCGGCCCCGGCGGAAAAGCCGTTGCTGTGCGATCACCCACAACGGTAGGCATGCCCGGTGCAAGCAGCCCTCGCCCCTCTCCGCCGACGTCCGTTCCGCCTCCTCGTCGCGGGCCGCGCCACGAACATGCTCGGCAACGGGGTCGCCCCGATCGCCCTCGCCTTCGCCGTCCTCGCGATCACCGGCTCGGTGACGGAGCTCGGGCTCGTGGTCGCGGCACGCACGCTCTTCAACGTCGTCTTCCTGCTCTTCGGCGGCGTCGTGGCCGACCGGCTGCCGCGCAGTCTGGTGCTGGTCGGATCGAGTGCCCTGAGCGCACTCAGCCAAGGAACGGTGGCGACCCTCGTCCTGACCCACCAGGCGACGGTGCCTCGGCTGCTCGTGCTGTCCGCCCTGAACGGGACGTTCGGCGCGTTCGCCTTCCCGGCCTCCGGCGCACTGCTCCCGCAGACGGTCGCCCCGGACGAGCGGACTGCGGCCAACGCGCTGAACCGTCTCGCCGCCAACAGCGCGATGATCGGCGGCGCCGCGCTGGGCGGCCTGGTCGTCGCCGCGCTCGGCCCCGGTTGGGGCCTCGCGATCGACGCGATCACCTTCGCCTGCGCAGGCCTGCTCTTCGCCTTCGTCCGCGTGGACGCGCCCGCCAGGACGGCGGCCGACGAGGCGAAGAAGCCCGGTGTGCTGCACGAACTGCGCGAGGGGTGGCAGGAGTTCGCCCATCGACGCTGGGTCTGGACGATCGTGCTCGCGTTCGGCTTTCTCAACGCCTCGTTCAGCGCCGCGATCCAGGTGCTCGGACCGTCGGTCGCCAAGGCGTCCTTCGGGAGCGGCGGCTGGGGCGTGGTCCTGTCCTCCGAGACGGTCGGCATGGTGGTCGGCGGAATGATCGGACTTCGCTTCCGCCCGCAACGGATGTTGTTCGTCGGCACGGCCTGCATGGCGGCCGACTCGCTCCTGCCCACCGCGCTGGCGTTCCGGATGCCGCTCGCGGTGCTCGCCGCCTGCGGCGTCGTGGCCGGCGCCTGCGTCGAGCAGTTCATGATCGCCTGGGAGACCTCGCTCCAGCAGGAGATCCCCGAGGACCGCCTGGCGCGCGTCTACTCCTACGACGCGCTCGGCTCCTTCGCGCTCATCCCCATCGCCCAGGCGGCGACGGGCCCGCTCAGCGCCGCGCTGGGCGTGCGGGCGACGTTGCTGATGGCGGCCGTCCTGGTCGTCCTCTGCACGGCGGGCATGGTCGCCGTCCCCGAGGTCCGGACACTGCGTCGGCGGACACCCGGCGCGACGACCGCAGCAGCGGAGTCCGTCGTCGCCGAAACCGCCTGACCGCTCAGGTCGGCGGGCGGTTCTCCTTGCGCCAGACGAAGGCGAGGCCGGACCAGTCCACCCCCACCGCCGCGACCTTCACGTCCACCACGCCGAGCGGCAGCATGATCTCCCGCAGCTCGTTGTCGGTGATGTCGCTGCTGTGTCCCGCCGCGCGGCGCGGCCAGAGCAGCCACAGGCAGGACGTCGGCCGCAGCGCCGCGACCAGCTCGGTCGCCTCGCCGCGCAGGTCGGCGGCGGCGCGGTGGAAGGCGAGGACGACGTCCGCCTCCTCGGGGCGCGCGTCCAGTCGCACGCCCTCCGGGACGTCGGGCAGCGACCAGTCGGCGGGCGCGTGCCGTAGCGCCACGGCGTGGCCGGGTTTGATGCGCAGCTTCTTGGCCAGCGGGGTTCCCGAGTAGCCGGTGTCGCTCATGCGTCCGATCCTCGCACCCGCGCGAGGACGCTGCCCGCTTTTCAGGCGGGGTCGCCTTCTCCCGCAGTGTTGTGGGTCCCGGAGAGACCGACGAGCCGACGGAGTTCCTCCGCCGGATAGGGGGCATGCCGGCTGTCGCTCCGGAACGCGCGGCTGAAGTCGCCCATGGCGGCGGCGGTCGGCGCGTTGCGCAGGAGGAGCGAGGCGATGCCCTCCGGCACTCCCGCGGGCACCTCGCCCCGCGCGCAGGCGCGGACCAGGGTGGCGCGGCCCTCCCGGTCGGCGGGATGGAGTCCGCACAGCGCGGTGGCCAGCCAGTTGACCAGGTAGGTGGCGGTGTAGTCGCGGTCGTAGCCGCGCCGTCGGTCCAGGAACGCGGCCTCCTCGGGCGAGAGCCGGAACGCGGAGGACAGGGCGAGACCGTAGTCCGCGAAGTAGAGGCGCCGACCGTCGGTCAGGATGTTCTCGAAGTGCGCGTCGAAATGGAACAACCCGCGACTGTTCATGAACGTCGTTCCGGCCGCAAGTTCCCGCTCCACCATGGCAGCGGCCTCGTCGATGGCGGGGCCCCCGGCCTCGGCCTGTTCGCCGAGCCACTCGTGCAGGTTCCGCGGGATGTACTCCAGGAACAGCGCGATGCTCGCCGAGGAGGCCGCGAGCGCCTCGATCCGCGCGCGCACCTGCGGCGAGTCGTCCCAGTAGGCGACGGCCCGGTCGATGTCGGCCAGTTCCTCGGGCAGGGGCGTCGAGTCCGGCAGCACCCGCCAGTGGTGCATCAGCGGGAAGCCCGCGTACTCCTCCCCCAGCACCCACTGGGTCGTCAGGGTGTGCGCGGCGAGCTCCCGCCAGGCTCCGAAGCCGGCCGCGCCGATGTCGCCGATGCCGTAGTGACAGAAGGCGGGCACGTCGAAGAGGTTCGCCGTGGAGCGGAGGTGCTCCGGCTGCCGTTCCAGGTCGGTGAGCGGCACCCGCTTCACGAAGACCGGGGTGCCGGCGACCTCCAACAGGGCGGCCTTCCCGCCGATGCCGGTGCCGAGCGGCGTCGCCGTGTCCAGCAGCTCCTGCAGGGCGTCGTCGTCGAGCGAAGCCAACGCGGCGGAGGCGGCATCGTGGGCGGTCAGTCGAGCGGCGTGCGACATGTCGGGGGACGTCTTCACTGCGGGCCCTCCAGGTGCGACAGAACGGCCTCGAGGAAGGCCTGCGGCTCCTCGTGCCAGAGGCGATGACCGGCCTCCGGGAGGACTACGAGACGGCTGCCGGGGTGCAGTTCGGCGACGCGGCGGGCGGGGAGTGCACCGACGATGCCGTCGCGGCCGCCGGCCAGGACGAGCGGGCGGGCACCGGAGCCGGCAAGGCGCGCCAGGCGGGCCGCCTTCCCGCCGGGGGCCGGGGCGCCGGCGTAGAACGCCTCGCGGTACCAGTCGGGTGCGCCCTGCATCGGCAGGCGGTACAGGTCGAGGTACTCCTCGCGCCAGCGGCCCCACACGAACGGCACCGTGCGCAACGTCAACTCCCGTGCTCGCTCCGGGTCGACGCTCCCTCCGGCAAGCTCCTGCTCAGCCGCGACGGCCGCGGCGTACCAGGGTTCCCCGGCCTGCCGGGCGCGGATGGCGGCGACCTCGGCCGCGTCGGCCTCGCGGGCGGTGGCACCCACCGGCGTGACCAGCACCAACCGGCGGACGCGGCCCGGGTACGCTGCGGCGTACTCCTGTGCGGTCAGGCAGGCGGCGGAGTGGGCGAGCAGGTCGACGCTCTCCGCGCCGAGGTGGCGGCGCAGCGCCTCCAGGTCCTCGGCCTGCGCGGTGTAGCCGCAGCGTGACCGGTCCTCCGGCACCGGCGAACGGCCCGTCGCGCGTTGGTCGACGAGGACGAGCGAGCGGTGCCCGTCGAGCCCGCCGAGCCCGCCGAGGTAGCGCACGTCGGCCCCGGGCCCGCCGGGCAGACAGATCAGCGGCGCCCCCGACCCGCGCCGCAGATAGCCGAGTGCGGCGCCGTCGTCGGCGGTGTACCGGTGTTCGGTGATGGTGATCGACACCGTGGCATCCTCACACGGACGCGGCGCGGGGGTCACCGGATTTCGATCTAGGGTTGCGTGGTGACGTCTCAGGTGATCGTGCTCAACGGAGGTTCCAGCTCGGGCAAGTCCACGCTGGTGCGGGCGCTGCAGTCGGTCCTGCCGGATCCGTGGTTGGCCGTCGCCGTGGACGACTTCGTGGAGATGCTCCCGGCGTCCCTGCGGGACTCCGAGGAGGGTTTCGACGTGGCCGAGGACGGCGCCGTGGTGATCGGGCCGGAGTTCCGCGCGCTGGAGGCCGCGTGGATGACCGGCGTCGCCGCGATGGCTCGGGCGGGCGCGCGGGTCGTGATCGACGACGTCTTCCTCGGCGGGGCCGCCTCCCAGGCCCGCTGGCGTGAGGCCCTGACGGGCCTGGACGTGCTCTGGGTCGGTGTCCGCTGCGCGAGCGCCGTCGCCGCGCGGCGCGAGGAGGCGCGGGGTGATCGCGCCGTCGGCATGGCCGCCCTGCAGGCGGATGCGGTCCACCAGGGCGTCGCCTACGACCTGGAGGTGGACACGACCCGCGCCGATCCGTCGGCCTGCGCGCGGGCCGTCGCGGCACGGGTGCGGATCTGACCTGTCAGCCGACCTGTCGGAGCCGTGTGGGAGATTGCGTCCATGCTCGAGATCGTGGTGACGACGGAGAACCGGGAGCGGCACGTCCGCGTGTCGGCGGAGGAGTTGGCCGGGCTGGTCCGGCGGATCGGGGGCGACGGCGACCGGTTCCTGGTGGTCCACCGCGTGCCGGACCTGCCCGACGTCTTCGTCCAGGTCTGGCACGAGGCCGGTGGCGTCTACCGGTTGGAGCACCGCGACGGTGCCGCCGACCGGCACTTCCTGTCGATGGTCGACGCGCCCGAGGCGGTGACGGCGGCCATGGCCGGCTGGGCGCGCCAGGAGGCGGAGTGGGACGCCGGTCCGTCGTGGTTCCCGCTGGACCTTGGCCCCGTGCCCGAGGTGCCGCCGCTGGCCCTCGACCAGGAAGAGCGGGCGGAGTTGGAGCGGCGGGTGCGCGAGGTGCTGGTGGGCGGCTACGCGTCGCGGGCCCAACTGGCCGAGCTCGCCGAGGACTACCTGGTGACGAAGGACCGCCGCCCCGTCTCCCGCGCGCAGGCCGCCGTGCTGGCCGACCGGCTCTGGCTGGAGCGTGTCGCGGAGCAGTCCTCCTGGGCGGGCGAGACCGACCCCGAGCGACTGACGCGCGCCTTCGCGGCGCTGCAGGAGTCCGGCATCACCGCCCGCGAGAACTTCACCTGCTGCCGCTCCTGCGGCCAGTCCGAGATCGGCGCCGAGGGCGGGCCGGGAGCCCGAGGCTTCGTCTACTTCCACACCCAGGGCACCGACGCCGCCGCAGCGGGGCGAGGCCTGACGCTCTACTACGGCGGCTTCGACGGCTCGTCGGAGACCACCGAGGCCGTCGGCCACGAGGTTGTGGCCGCGCTGGCGGCGGTGGACCTGCCGACGCGGTGGGACGGAAGCCCCGACCAGGCCATCACCGTCACGCCCCTGGACTGGCGCCGCCGCCTGATCGGCTGACGCCGAGGACGTCCGGACGGGACGGGCCCGCTCCGGGCCCCCGCGGCGGGCACCCCCGGGGCGCCACGCCGACGGACGCATGCCCTCGGGGCCGACCATCAGGCCTCGCGGTCGCGTCCGGGCCGTCAGGCCTTGGGGCGGCCGAGGCCGTAGCCCTCCCAGAGGCGGCCGCCGGCGCGGGCGAGGGCGTCGTCGACCGCGGCCGCCATCGCGGCCGTGCTGCCCGGCGCGTCGGCGGCGATCCCGGCGAGGCCCGCGACGAGACGGTCGTGCAGGCCGGGGTCCGCGGCGGCGAGGCGGCGGGAGAGCCACTTGCCGCCACCGAGCCAGCGTCCGTCCGCGCGCAGGGCCAGTTCGGAGGCCTTGTGCAGCAGTTGGGCCGCCAGGTAGACGCGCTCGGCGTGGTCGGCGGAGCCGCGCAGGTCGTCGAGGCCGTCGGTGATCTCGTAGCGGCGGCGGTCCAGCTCCAGGACGGGGGTCGGCGGCGGCCCCGCGGCCAGGCGCTGCCGTGACAGCGTCTGCAGGGTCGCGCCCAGACCGTCGTGGTCGGCGAGCAGCTGTCCCTCGGCGCACATGTGCAGCAGCGGTGAGCGGCCCTCGGCCGCCTCCTGGTCGGCGAAGCGGTGCCAGTCGGCCTCGGTCTGAACGAACAGCTCCGCGGGCCAGCCCTGGTGGCGGAGGTTCTCGCGGTAGGGGGCGGGCGGACCGGCGAGCAGGACGACGATGTCCAGGTCGGACGTCGGTGTGCGGTGCCCGGTCAGCACGCTGCCCGCGACGAACGCGGCCCGGAGCGCCGAGAAGCGCTCCGCGACCAGCGCGCCCGCGGCCGACACGGGATCAGGACGGTGCGGGTCCACCACGACGGAGTCGGTCACGTTCACTCCCCCGGCCAGGCCGCGCCGGCCTCCGCCGCGAGGCGGCGCAGGAGGGCGGGGATGCTGGTGCCGATCGGCTCGCGGACGACCTCGGCCGCCATGTCGTCGTACGGCGTGGGGTCGGCGTTGACGATCACGACGCGGGCGCCGCCCGCGAGGGCGAGGTCCACCAGGCCGGCCGCGGGGTGCACCTGGAGCGTGGTGCCGACGGCGAGCAGGATGTCGCAGGCGGCGGCGACGGCCCGGGCCTGCCCGAGCACCTCGGGGTCGAGGTGCTCGCCGAAGAAGACAGTGGCGGGCTTGAGGATGCCGCCGCACACCGCACAGGGCGGGTCGGCCTCCCCGGCACGGACGCGGTCCAGCGCCTCGGCGAGTTCCCCGCGCGCGTGGCAGCGCACGCACTGGGTACGGCGGGCGGTGCCGTGCAGCTCCAGGACCTTGCGCTCGCTGACGCCACCGAGCTGGTGCAGTCCGTCGACGTTCTGCGTGAGCACCCGGAGCGGCAGCCCGGCGCGCTCGTAGGCGGCGAACGCGCGGTGCGCGGCGTTCGGCCGGACGTCCAGGACGCCGGTCTCCAGCCGCATCCGCCACGAGCGGGCGCGCACGTCCGGGTCGGCGAGGTAGCTGTCGATGGTCACCAGGCGCTCGTTGTCCGGGTCGTCGCGCCAGAGCCCCTGCGGGCCCCGGTAGTCGCGCAGGCCGGAGTCGGTCGAGACGCCGGCGCCGGTCAGGGCGGCGACGAGGGGGCGGGCGGTGTCGGTCATGACACGAACGTAGCGAGCGGGCCTGCCTCGGAGCGAACGGGTTTTCGCCTGCGCGTCGCCCGTGTGGCGCGGCGGAAAACTCGGCGCGGACACCTGTTGCGCCGACCTGACTCGGCAGTATGTTGACAACATGTCTAATAAGCAGCCGGCCTGGTCGCCGGAGGACCTGGACCGCTTCCGCGCCGTTCAGCAGCTCGCCTACCGCTGCGCGGAGGCCGTCGCTGCGACGCTGGAGCCGGGCGTCACCGAGAAGCAGGCCGCCCGCCGGATGCGGGACTGGCTCATGGAGAACGGCGCGGACGACTGGTTCCACGTGCCGTTCGCCTGGTTCGGGGACCGCACGACGTTCCACCGGTTCCGCACGCCGCTGCAGTTCTTCCCGACGGACCGGCCGCTCGCGGAGGGGATGCCGTTCATCCTCGACTGCGCCCCCGTCGCGGACGGCTACACCGCCGACATCGGCTACGCAGGGAGCCTCGGCGGCAACGCCGTCCAGCAGCAGATCCGCACCGACCTGCAGGAGTACCGCGCGCTGATCCTCGCCGAGGTGCGCGAGCGCAAGCCGCTGAACGAGATCTACCGCTCCGTGGACGCGCTGATCGCCAAGCACGGCTACGACAACCGCCACCGCGTCTACCCCGGCCGGGTCCTCGCCCACCAGGTCACCCGCCTGAAGGCGCGGGGTCCGCGCACGGTCGTGGCCGGCTTCGGCGTGCGCAGCCTGCAGACGCTGGGCCGCGAGCTGGTGGCCGAGCGGATCGTCGGACGCTCGCCGCTGTGGGCAGACGGCAAGTCCTCCGGCCACGCGCCCACCCCCGGCCTGTGGGCCGTCGAGCCGCACCTCGGACTGCGCGGTGTCGGGGCCAAGTTCGAGGAGCTGCTGGTCGTCACCGAGGACGACGCCTACTGGCTCGACGACGACCTCCCGCACGTCCGCGCCTGGGCGTCCGTCCGCACCCACGCCGAGACCGAGCCGGGGGCTCCGCAGGAACCCGCCGCCGCGGCAGCGCCCGCCGGGAAGGCCCGGGCCAGGAGCCGCGCACAGTCCACGTCCACCACCCCGACCGAGGAGCCCGCCGCGTGATCGAGCAGCAGTCCTACGTCACCGCGCCCGACGGCGTCCGGCTCGCGGTCTTCGAGTGGGGCGACCGCAGCGCCGGCAGCACGGTCGTGCTGGTCCACGGCTACCCCGACACCCACGCGGTGTGGCGACCCATCGCCGAGCAGCTCGCCGAGCGCCACCATGTCGTCGCCTACGACGTGCGCGGCGCCGGGCACTCCGACGCGCCGCGGCGCGTCCGGTCCTACACGCTGGCCACGCTCGAGGCCGACCTCGGCACGGTGCTCCAGGAGGTCAGCCCGGACAAGCCGGTGCACCTGGTCGGGCACGACTGGGGGTCGATCCAGTCCTGGGAGTCGGTGACCGGCACCGCGCTCGCCGACCGGATCGCGTCGTTCACCTCGGTCTCCGGCCCGTGCCTGGACCACGTCGGGCACTGGTTCCGCAGCCGGCTGCGCCGGCCCAGCCCGCGCGCGCTCGGCCAACTGGCCTGGCAGGGCGTGCACTCCTGGTACATCGGCTACTTCCACCTGCCGCTGCTGCCCCCGCTGCTGTGGCGCACCGCGATGGTCAAGGCCTGGCCCGCGCTGCTGCACGCCATCGAGGGCGTGCCGCACGGCAGCGGCGCGCCGACCTTCCCGACCGACGCCGTGCGCGGGCTCGCGCTCTACCGCGCCAACATGATCCCTCGACTGACCCGGCCCCGGCAGCGGCCGACCGACATCCCGGTCCAGGTCGTGCTGCCGCAGAAGGACCTCTACGTCACCCCGGCCATGGCCGGGCAGGCGCCGCAGCCGTTCGTCGGACGGCTGTGGCGGCGCCCGCTGCGCGCCGGGCACTGGGCGCCGCTGACGCACGAGGCCGTGCTCGCGGGCTGGATCGACGAGTTCGTCGCCCACATCGAGGGCGGCCCGGCGGCGCCGGAGCTGGAGCGCGCCCGGGTCCGTGAGGACGCGCCCGGGTCGGCTGCGTCGACCGGGGGCAAGGACGGCACCACCTCCCCGCACGCCGGACGGACGGTCGTGGTGACCGGCGCGGGCAGCGGCATCGGCCGCGCCACCGCGCTGGCCTTCGCCGAGGCGGGAGCCTCGGTCGTGGCCGCCGACCTGAACCCCGAGTCCGCTGCCCGCACGGCCCAGTTGGCGTCGCTACTGGGCGCCCCGCGCACCGGCTCGTACGCCGTGGACGTCTCCGACCCGGCCGCGATGGAGGCCTTCGCCAAGACCGTCCAGGCCGAGCACGGCGTGCCGGACGTCGTCGTCAACAACGCCGGGATCGGTCTGGGCGGGGCGTTCCTGGACACGCAGACCTCCGACTGGGACGCGGTGCTCGGCGTCAACCTGATGGGCGTGGTGCACGGCTGCCGGCTCTTCGGCGCGATGATGAAGGAGCGCGGCGAGGGCGGACACATCGTCAACATCGCCTCCGCCGCCGCCTACCTGCCCTCGCGCACCCTGGCCGCCTACGCCACCAGCAAGGCGGCGGTGCTGATGCTCACCGAGTGCCTGCGGGCCGAGCTGGCCGACGAGGGGATCGGCGTGAGCGCCGTCTGCCCCGGCTTCGTCAACACCGCCATCGCCAAGGCCACCCGCTACGTAGGCGTCAGCGCGAGCGAGCAGGAGAAGCTGCGCGGCAAGGCCGACCGGCTCTACCGGCTGCGCAACCTGCCGCCCGAGCGGGTCGCGGAGGCGGTGCTGCGGGCGGTGCGGGACAACCGGCCGGTCGTGCCGGTGGCCGCCGAGGCGCGGATCGGGCGGGCGCTCAGCCGGCTCTCCCCCGGCACGCTGCGCTTCGTCGCGCGCCGCGACCTGACGCCGCGCTGAGCCCGCGCGCCACGTCCGACAGAGTTCCGAACAGAGCCACGAGGAGAGCCACCACCGTGACCGCACTCGCCGTCAGCACCGAGCACGCGCCGCTGCAGGCGCGGCGCGTCAGCTTCGACTGGACCCGGACACCGCTGCACTGGGTTCCGGACGACCCGTTCGCCACGCACATGATCAACGTCCTGCACCTGCTGCTGCCGGCCGGCGAGCGGTGGTTCGTCGACGTCTACAAGCAGGCCCTGCCGCTGGTGCGGGACGCCCGGCTGCGCGAGGACATGATCGGGTTCATCGGCCAGGAGGCGGTGCACTCGCAGGCGCACTCCACCGTCCTCGACCACATGATCGCGCAGGGTCTCGACCCCTCCCCCTACACCGCGCAGATGGACTGGTTCTTCGAGCACCTGCTCGGCGACCACACCGCGCCGCCGGCCGCCACCGCATGGTGGCTGAAGGAGCGCGTGGCGATCATCGCGGCGATCGAGCACTTCACGGCGGTGCTCGGCAAGTGGGTGCTGGAGGCACGGGGATTCGAACGCTTCGGCGCCGACCCGGTGATGGTGGACCTGCTGCGCTGGCACGGCGCGGAGGAGGTCGAGCACCGCTCGGTCGCCTTCGACGTCTACCAGCACGTCGACGGCCGCTACGGGCGCCGGATGCGGGCCATGACCACGGTCTTCCCGACCATGTTCTGGCTCTGGGTGCGCGGCGTGAAGTTCTTCATCGCCAACGACCCGCAGCTGACGCCCGCCCAGCGCAAGGCGCTGGAGCCGAAGATCAAGGACTGGGTGCGGGCGGCCAAGGCGGAGCTGGTGCCCTCGCCGAAGGAGATCTTCACCGCCGTGCCGCGCTTCATGCGCAAGCGCTACCACCCGACCCAGGAGGGCTCGACGGCCAAGGCCCTGGCCTACCTCGCGGGGTCGCCCGCGGCGCGGGCGGCGGCCGAGCAGGCGGAGGCGGCGACGCGGCCGCTGCAGCTGGTGGTCGCCGAGCGGCGCGAGGCGGCGCAGGGCGTGGCGGAACTGGTGCTCTCGTCCACGGACGGTGCTCCGCTGCCGACGTGGGAACCGGGCGCACACCTGGACCTGCTGCTGCCCTCGGGTCTGGTCCGGCAGTACTCACTCTGCGGCGACCCCGCCGACCGCGACACCTACCGGATCGGCGTGCGGCTGACGGAGGACACGCGCGGCGGCTCGAAGGAGGTCCACGAGACGCTGACGGCGGGCGCGTCGGTCTCGGCCCACCGGCCGCGCAACCGCTTCCCGCTCGCCCCCGGCGCCGGACCGCGCTTCTTCGTGGCGGGCGGCATCGGGATCACGCCGATCCTGCCGATGGTTCGCGAGAGCGCTGCTCGCGGAAGTGACTGGCGCTTGCTGTACATCGGGCGCTCTCGGACGAGCATGCCGTTCCTCGACGAGATCACTGCTCTCTCCGACGCTGAAGCGCAGTCCGGCGATTCCGGCGAGTCGCGGGTGACCGTCGTCGAGACCGACGTCGAGGGACTGCCCGACCTCTCCTGGGCGCTGGAGGCCGCTCCGCACGGCGCCGTCGTGCACGTCTGCGGTCCGGAGCCGCTGATGGAGGCCGTCGTCACCACCCTCGCCGAGCTGCGCCCGGGGGTCGAGGCCCGCCTCGAACGCTTCCACCCGGCCGAGGGTGCGGCCCACGGCGACACCGTCCAGGTCGAGCTGCGCCGCAGCGGCACGACCCTGACCGTCCCGGCGGACCGCAGCGTGCTGAGCGCGGTGCGCGAGCGGCTGCCCGACGTCGCCTACAGCTGCGAGCAGGGCTTCTGCGGCACCTGCAAGGTCCGCGTCCTCGGCGGCACTCCGGAGCACCGCGACGACCTGCTCACGGTGGAGGAGCGCGCCGACTCCATGCTGATCTGCGTCTCCCGCAGCCAGGACGGCAAGCTGGTACTCGACCTGTAGGGCGCGCGGCGGGGTGGCGCGGGCACGGAGCCGCGCCACCCGACGCGTCAGCCCGGGATCATCGTCTGCTCCAGCGTCAACGGCGGGATGCTGCCGTGGGTGAGCTCCGCCGCCAGGGCCGTGGCACCGGCCTGGTCGAAGCTTCCGGTGATCTGCGCCTGCCCGCCGGGGATGGCGGTGGAGACGTAGGGCGAGGACTGGACCGTGCCGCTGAGGACGATCGCGAACTCGTTCGTCGGGCTCTGGTTCGCCGCGAGTTGGGCGGTCACGTTCGCGAACGCGCTGGTCCCGGCGGAGTTGAAGCTCAGGTCCACTTGCCACTCACCGATCTGCGTGGAGTAGCTCGCCTTCGCGGAGGCGACGTCCGCCCCGGGGACCGCGACCGGACCGAGCGCGTACTTCGTGTGGATGCCGTTCACCGCTGCGGTGTCGCAGGCGACGATCTGCGCCGCGGGACTCGCTACCTCCACCGCTGCCACGTCGGACGAGGAGGGGTGCACGCAGTCCAGGGCGTCGAACGCCGTCTGCAGGTCGGCCGGCACCATGCCGCCGGTCTGGCCGGTCACGGTCCGCCCCGACGTGGTCGGACCGGTCGCGGTCTGCGCGAGGGCCTGTCCCGTCCCGCTCGGGGAAGGAGAGGCTCCCGTCACGCTCGTGGCCATCTGCGCCTCCGCCAGGACGGGACGGAAGGCGAGCGAACCCGTCTGTCCGAGGGCGACCAGCTCGTCGCGTGTCGCGCCAGGGGCGGAGACCTGGATGCCCTGCGGCACGAGCGTGACCTGCGCGCTCCGCAGTCCCATGCCGGCAGCACGCTCGCGCAGCACCTGCGCGGCTGCCTGCAACTGCGCCTGGGTAAGCGGCTGTTGCGGCGCATACACCGCCACGGACGGGAGCCCCGACGACGCGTGCCCGGCCGTGGGCTGCGCCGGTGCGTGCGCCGAGGGACCGGTCGCGGCCCAGGTCCCGGGCCGCGCCGGGGACTGGCCCGCACACCCCGTGAGCAGGGACAAGCCGACGGCCGCGCCGACGGCGAACGGGATGGAGCGCGACTTCCTCATGCCCCGGATGCTAGCCAGCAGCAATCATCTGATCGCAGCGAGTGACGCAACCGTGACCCGGGAGCCGCCCGCTCAGGGCGCCTCGCGGCACTGGAGGCGGAAGAAGGAGAACCAACCTCCATGGCCTGCACGCCCGGCACGTCTCCCCGCCTGCTGCACCCGGTCAGATCAGGAGCAGGGTCTTGCCCAGGGCGCTTCGGCTCTCGATCGCCGCGTGCGCGTCCGCGGCCTGCTCCAGCGGGAAGGTCTGCCCGATGACCGGGCGGACCCGGCCGGCAACCGCCTGGGCCATGACCTGCTCGGCCCACGGGCGCATCCTCGCCCGGAAGCCGTACAGCTGCTCAATGCCGATCACCTCGACGCCGCGCCGCTGCGCCTCCGCGGGCTCGATCTCGGTCAACTGACCGCTGGAGGCGCCGTGCACGGAGAATCGGCCGTGCCAGGCCGTCACCTCGAACGCGGCCCGGCCGATCTCCCCGCCCACTCCGTCGAACACGACGTCGACCCCCGCGCCGCCGGTCACCCGCCTGACCTGCTCGGTCCAGCCCGGCGCGGTGTAGTCGACCGCGGCCTCGACTCCCAGGCCACGGATCAGGTCGAGCTTCCGCTCCCCGCGGGCCATCCCCATGACCCTGGCTCCGGCCCCGACGACGAACTCGGCCGCAACGGCCCCGGCCCGCTCCGGCTGCTGGGCGAGGCGTGCCCGGACGTGCCGGGCCCGGGCTGTGAGCCTGCCTGACGCCGCTCCCGGCGTGGCCCTCAGAGCGCCTCGCGCCGCTGGAGGTAGAGGAAGGCGATCCAGCCGGGGATCAGCGGCAGCCAGAAGGTGCAGAGCCGGTAGACCAGGACGACCGGCACCCAGGTGGCGGCCGCGACGCCGGTGGTGACGCGCAGGGAGTAGGCCAGGGCGGCGTCGGAGGAGCCGATGCCGCCCGGCACCGGGATCGCGGAGCCCACCGCGGAGCCCACCAGCTGGGCGAAGGCGATCTCGGGGAAGGTCGCCGTCTGGCCGAAGGCGCGCGAGCAGCTGTAGAGCGCCGTCACCGCCATGAGGGTCACGGCCAGCTGGCCGACGACGCCGACGGTGAGCTTGCCGGGCTGGTGCAGCAGCTCGCGGAAGCGCGGGCCGGCCTCGCGCAGGCGGGCGGCGAGCCAGCGGCGCAGGCGCGGGACGCCGACGCAGACGGCGAACACCGCCGCGAGGCAGAGGGCGCTGATGAGCAGGGTGGCACCGGTGGGCAGCGACGCGGCGTAGTCCGCGCCGATCCAGGTGCCGAAGCCGACGAGCAGCAGGACATGGAGCACGAAGCCGACGATCTGGCCGAGGGCGACGCTGGCCAGCGCCTGCGTCTGCGGGATGCCGGAGCGGGCGAGGAAGCGGGTGTTGACCGCGGCGCTGCCGAGGCCGCCGGGGGTGGCCAGGTTGACGAAGAAACCGGAGAGCTGCGCGAGCAGTGCTCTCGTCAGTGACACCCGCTCCGGAACGAACCCGACGAGCGCGCACGTGGCGCCGAGCGAGCCCAGGGCCGAGGACAGCACCGCCGGCACCAGCCACACCGCGTTGGCGCGCTCCAGCGCGGGCAGCGGGTTGGCGTTGTGCCGCAGGATCTGCAGCAGCACGACATAGACGACGATGGCGCAGAGCACGAGTGTCACCACCCGCCGCATCCGCATCCCCCGGACCAGCCCGCCGCCGTTCCCACGCTGCGCGTCCGCGGCGACCTCCTCGGGAGCGAGATCAGGCCCGGAGGTCATGGTGCCGCACGCTCCGCTTCCTTCTCGGGCGGGGTGACCTCGACGAACCCCTCGCGCGCAGGATATCCCGCGCGTACCGAGAGTTCGGCCCCTGACATGCCCTTTCCGTTCCCGGGCGGCCACCGGACAAACCTGAAACTTCTCGGTACGAACACCTGCGCGCAACACGCGCGCGCAAGACTCGGGAGGACGCCCATGCCGGAGCACCGCGGAGAGGACGCCCATGACGACCAGGCTCAGCCCGTTGGACCACGCCTTCTGGAGCCTGGAATCGCCCGACGCGCCGATGCACATCGGCGCCCTCGCCGTCTTCGGCGCGGGGCGGGCCGGGGCCGCCGACCCCGGTGACGTGGCCGCGCTGCTGGCCGAGCGCGCCCAGCGGGTGCCGCGCCTGCGGCGCCGGGTGCGGACGTCCCGAGCCCCGTGGGAGGCGCCGGTCTGGGAGGAGCAGCCCGACTTCGACGCCTCCGCCCACATCGTCCGCCACGAACTGCGGGACGAGGCGTCGGCCGATCCCGCCGACCCGGCCCTGGCCGCGCTCGTCGGCGAGCTGATGGCCCGGCCGGTGGCCCGGCACGCGCCGCCGTGGGAGATCCACCTGATCAGCGGGGCGGCCGGCCGGGCGGAGGCCTCGACGCTGGTGCTGCTGCTCAAGGTGCACCACGCCGTCGTGGACGGCCTGCGCGCGCTGGAGCTCGGCGTGAGGCTGCTCGACGGCTTCGGCGATGCGGAGCAGTCGGCGGCCCCGCCCGCCGGACGTCCCACCGCGCCCCCCGCACACCCGCCGGTGGCGTCCGGCGGTCCCGCGCCGCTGCGCCTGCTGCGCTCCCTGCCGGTCGAGGCCCGTCGCACCTGGCGGGCGACGGAGATCGCCGGCAGCGCGCTGGCCGCCGCCGTCGACGGGGTGGAGCGGGGATTGCTGAACCCCTCACCGCTGCGCCCGTCACTGCTGCGCGCCGCCGCGCGCCGACCGGCGGCCGCCGGGGCGGGCACCGGCCTGGCGCTTCCGACGGTCGCGCTCGACGACGCCCGGGTGATCCGCAAGGCGCACGGCGGCACCGTCAACGACGTGGTCCTGGCGGTGCTGGCGGGCGCGCTGCGGGGTGCGGGCGAGCGGGTGGACGTGCGGGTGCTGGTGCCCGTGAGCGAGCGGACCCGCCGCACGGCCGAGGGCTCCTCCCCCGCCGGGAACCGCCTCTCCGGCTTCCTGGTGGACCTGCCGGTCTCCGAGACCGATCCGGTGGCCCGGTTGCGCCTGGTACGCGAGGCGATGACGGCACGGAAGGCAGCGGGCCCACGGCGGGGCGCCGGTGCGGTCGCGCTGCTCGCGGAGCTCGTCCCCACCGCGGCCGTGCCGGTCGCCGCGCCGCTGCTGCGGCCCTCGGCGGGCCTGCTCTTCGACTCGCTGGTGACGAACGTGCCGCTGCCCGATCTGTCGTTCACGCTGGCCGGGCTGCCACTGACGGCCCTCCACCCGCTGGCCCCGCTCGCCCGCCACCAGGAGCTGGCCGTCGCGGTCAGCTCCTACCGCGACCGGCTCCACCTCGGCCTGCGCGGCCGCTTCGCGACGCCGGCGCTCTGCGCGGCGGTCGACGCCTCCGTGGCGGAACTGCTGGCCGCGAGCTGAGCCCCACCCGGTGACCGAACACGTCAGGTCCGCAGGAGGAGCCACCGGTGCCCTGACCGGATGGGCATGCCGGGATGCGGCGTCCGGTGCGGTCGATCGCCAGGCGGAGGGTCGGCCTCGTACGGGATGTCCTTGGCCGCGCCCGACGACGCGGCGAGTGGCCGCCCCTGGCGTCACAGCACGGTGGACCTGTCCGGCCAGGGCACTAGGCTGCCCCTCATGACCGCTGCCACGGGGACATCCGGCGCCGCCGCGTCGAGGCCGCGCCGACGGCTGAGCGTCGAGCAGCGGCGCGAGCAGTTGATCGCCGTCGCGCTGGACATGTTCGCCAGGCACGCGCCGGAAGAGGTGTCGATCGACGACATCGCCGCCGCCGCCGGGGCCTCGCGACCGCTGGTGTACCACTACTTCCCGGGCAAGCAGGCGCTGTACGAGGAGGCGATCCGGCGTGCCGGCGAGCAGCTCGCGGCGCTGTTCGAGGAGCCGCCGCAGGGGCCGCTGTCGGAGCGGCTGCACCGGGTGATGGGCCGTTACCTCGACTTCGTCGACTCGCACGGCCCCGGCTTCGCCGCCCTGCTGCGCAACGCGTCCCCGGCTGCGAGCCCGGGGACGGGCGCGGTCATCGACCAGGTGCGCCAGGCCGCCGAGCGCTCGGTGCTGTCGCACCTGGGGCTGGCCGAGCCGAGCCCGCGGATGCGGCTCGCGGTGCGCACCTGGATCGGCAACGCGGAGATCACCGCCCTGGCCTGGCTGGCCGACCAGGAGCAGGACCGCCGTCTGGACCGTGCCGAGCTGCAACTGAAGCTGGTCCAGGAGTTCGTCGTGCAACTGCTGGTGCTCCAGCTCGACGAGCCGCAGCTGCGACAGCACCTGCGGGGCTACCTGACCTTGGAACAGCCGGCCGGCCCCGCGGGCCAGCTGCTGCACCATCTTCTCGCGCTGATGGCGGACACGGAGCTGGCCGGCGAGGTGCTGCGGCTGGCCTCCGGTCATGAGATATGAACGATTGTTCATTCCTTCCGCTATAGTTCCTCTTGAGGGCAGGCCGAATCCGGCATGCCCGAGAACCGCCGACAGCGAGGAGCGACGCGTGAGCCACGACCAGGAGCACGGCCACGCTCACGACGACCACGCTCATGACGACCACGGTCACGCCGGCGCCCGTGCGCACGACCACGGTCACGCCGGCGCCCGTGCGCACGACCACGGCCACGGCCACGGCGGCCACGCGGGCCACAGCCACGGCGTCTCCGCCGACGCCGACCGCCGCTACCTGATCGCCGCACTCAGCCTCATCGCCGCCTTCATGGTGGGCGAGGTCGTCGTCGGCCTGCTGGCCCACTCCCTCGCACTGATCTCCGACGCCGGCCACATGCTGACCGACGCGGCCTCGATCGTGCTGGCCCTGATCGCCATGCGCCTCGCCGCGCGACCGGCCAAGGGTTCACTGACCTACGGCCTCAAGCGAGCGGAGATCCTCTCCGCGCAGGCCAACGGGATCACCCTGCTCGCCCTCGCCGCACTCTTCTTCTACGAGGCGATCCGCCGGCTCGTCTCGCCGCCGGAGGTCGCGGGCGGCGTCGTGCTGGTCACCGCACTGGTCGGCATCGTCGTCAACGTGGTGGCGGCCTGGCTGATCTCGCAGGCCAACCGCTCCAGCCTCAATGTCGAGGGCGCCTACCAGCACATCCTCAACGACGCCTGGGCCTTCATCGCCACCGCCGTGGCGGGCCTGGTGGTGCTGCTGACCGGGTTCGACCGCGCCGACGCCCTGGCGACCCTGGTCGTCGCCGCGCTGATGCTGAAGGCCGGCTACGGCCTGGTCCGCGAGTCCGGCCGGATCTTCCTGGAGGCCGCCCCCGCCGGGCTCGACCCGGACACCGTCGGCGCGCGCCTGGCCGCCGTGCCGGGCGTGGTGGAGATCCACGACCTGCACATCTGGACCATCACCTCGGGCTACCCGGCGCTCTCCGCGCACGTGCTGGTCCGCGACGAGCTCGACTGCCACGCGGTCCGGCTCACTCTCGAGCACGAGCTCCGCGAGCGCTACGCGATCGACCACACCACCCTGCAGGTCGACCACGCCTCCCCGGAGACCCTCCAACTGGGCTCGCTGACCCAGGCCGAGGAGGCCGCGCACTGCCGCGATCCGCACGGCAGCGCGCACCGCGCGACGCACTGAGCATGCCGTTATCAAGCTGTGATCCTCTGATTTGCATTGCAATCGGGACAAACCTCAAACCCTGCTCTCCCCACCCAGGCCGGTCTTACGAAACGCTTAGCCGACCGCGCACTAACGTGACGCCCGCGGGGACGCGAGGCGCCCCTCGCCACCGAGCAGCAACGAGGACCGATGACCCAGAACAAGCCGTCGCAGGCAGAGCGCCGCCGCATAGCCCAGGAGAAGATCGCCGCCCAGCGGGCGGCGGAGTCCCGGCGTCAGCGGACGATCCTTATCTCGATGATCGTCGGCGGCGTCATCCTGTTGGGCGGGGTCGTCGGCGTGACCGTCTGGGCCATCAACGGCCAGAACGCCAGCAACGTCCAGGCCGCGAAGAACAAGCAGGCCAGTGACCCGTCGATCGACAAGAACGCGAACCTGCTCGCCTCCACCGCTCACCAGGCCTACGGCCAGGACATCGACGGCATCGTCAAGAGCAACGACATGGAGCAGACCGTCTACCACATCCACTCGCACCTGCAGGTGTACGTGGACGGCAAGCTCATGACCATCCCCTACGGCCTCGGCATCGAGCCGCCGTACCAGCTCCAGCAGGCCCAGGACGGCACCCCGTTCGTCGGCGGCGGCAGCAAGTTCTACTTCCTGCACACGCACGACGAGAGCGGCATCATCCACGTCGAGTCGCCGAGCCAGCAGACGTACAACCTGGGCAACCTGTTCGACCTGTGGGGCCAGCCGCTCACCAGCACCGACATCGCGGGCCACCAGGGGCAGCTGACGATCTTCGTCGACGGCAAGCCGTACACCGGCGACCCGCGTGCGATCGTCTTCAAGAACCTGGAGAAGATCCAGATCGACGTCGGCACGGCCGTCCCGTACAAGGACTTCACCTGGCCGTCGGGCTACTAGGCCACCCATGGAGACGGACGAGGCAGAGCTCGCAGCCCTGGAGGAGGAGGCCGCCGCGCTGGAGGCGCGGGCGGCCCGCCGGGGCGGCCTCCCCGGCGCGCGGCGGGCCCTGCTGGTCCAGGGCCCGCTGGTCGCCCTGCTCGCCTGCGTCCTGCTGCTGGTCGGCCACGTCGGCCGCGGGGACGCCTCCGCGGCCACGGCCTCGCCGGCGAAGCTGGCGCTGCTCTCCCCCTACCTCGACCCGCCGAAGCAGGCCTCCGGCCCGGTCGAGGCCTACCTGAGCCTCCGCAACGGCGGCGGCTCGGCGGACCGCCTGCTCGACGTGTCGACCCCCTGGGCCACGACCGTCCGCCTGGTCGACGGCTCCGGCCGCACCCAGCCGTGGATCGGCGTCCCCGCGGACGCGACCCTCTCCCTCCACCCGGGCGGCCTCCACCTGGAACTCTCCGGCCTGCGACGCACGCCCGCCCTGCACGACGTGATCCAGCTCGACCTGACCTTCGCCCAGTCCGGCACGGTCCACGTCTGGGCCCCGGTCGGCCCGGCCAACTCCCTGACGGTCGAAGAGGTCATGCACGCGATGGACTACATGGACCGGCTGCCGCCGCAGAAGTAGTCGCACTGCCCAGGGGCACGACCGGGTCACAGCCGCTCCCGCAACCAGTCGCACCCTCCAGCGGCCCGACGCGCGAGCACGACCGGGCCACCGAACCTCCCGCAGCGAGTTGCACCCTCCAGGGGCGCTACGCGCCCGGCAGGGCCTGTTCCGCCCAGATGGTCTTGCCGTCGGCGCTGTGGCGGGTGCCCCAGCGGGTCGCGCACTGCGCGACGAGCATCAGGCCGCGGCCGCCCTCCTCCATCGTGCGAGCGCGCCGCAGGTGCGGCGCGGTGCTGCTGGAGTCGGAGACCTCGCAGGTCAGCGCGGAATCGCGGATGAGGCGGAGCCGGATCGGCGGGCGGCCGTGGCGGATCGCGTTGGTGACCAGCTCGCTGACCACCAGTTCGGTGACGAAGACCAGGTCGTCCAGCCCCCAGTGCGCCAGCTGCCGCGCGGCGAGCCGACGCGCGTCGGCGACGCACGCGGGGTCGGGGTCGATCTCCCAGTCCGCGACCTGGTCCGCGCCGAGGGCGCGGGTCCGGGCCAGGAGGAGTGCCACGTCGTCCTCGGGGCGGTGCCGGGTGAGGACGCGCAGGACGCGCTCCCCGGTCGCCGGCACGTCCTGGCCGGGCTCGGCGAGCGTGGCCGCCAGCAGGCGCAGGCTCTCGTCGACGTCGCGGTGGCGCGACTCGATCAGGCCGTCGGTGTAGAGGGCCAGCAGGCTGCCCTCCGGCAGGTCGACCTCGGCCGTCTCGAAGGCCAGGCCGCCGAGGCCCAGCGGCGGGCCCGCGGGGACGTCGAGGAACTCGACCCGGCCGTCGGGGAGCCGGACCGCGGGGACGGGGTGGCCGGCGCGGGCGAGGGCGACGCGGCGGGCGATCGGGTCGTAGACGGCGTAGAGGCAGGTGGCGCCGATGTCGCCGAACACCAGACCGTCGAGCGTCGAGGAACCCAGCGCAGAGGCGCCCAGCGCGGAGGCGCCCGGCACCTGCCCACCGCCCAAGCCCTCGCCGGTCGGGGTGGGCGTGCCGGGGGGCGCGAAGGGGTTGGCTGAGCCCGGCAGGCCGCCGTACGCGGCGTCCTCGGGGCCGTAGGCGCCGGCCTCCGCATTCAGGCTGATGACGAGGTCGTCGAGGTGCGAGAGCAGCTCGTCCGGCGGCAGGTCGACGTCGGCGAGTGTGCGGACGGCGGTGCGCAGCCGGGCCATGGTGACGCTGGCGTGCAGGCCGTGGCCGGTGACGTCGCCGACGACGAGCGCCACCCGCGTGCCGGAGAGCGGGATCACGTCGTACCAGTCGCCGCCGACGCCCGCCTGGCCGCTGGCAGGCAGGTAGCGCGCGGCCACCTCGACGGCGGCCTGCCGGGGCGGCCGCTGCTGGAGCAGGCTGTGCTGGAGGGTGAGCGCAGTGGTCCGTTCACGGGTGAACCGGCGGGCGTTGTCGAGGCAGATCGCGGCGTGGGCCACGAGCTCCTCGGCGATGGACTGCTCGTCGGGGCTGAACGGCACGGCCGCGCCCAGGCGGACCAGGATGACGACGCCGAGGGTGGTCTCACGGGCGGTGACGGGCACGGTGAGCAGGGAGACAAGCCCGTGGCCCCGGGCCCATTCGCCGCGCGCGGTGTCGGCGGCGAACCAGGAGTCGAGCACCGGGTCGCCCGCGGCGTAGCGTGCGGAGCGGCCGGTGGCGAGGCAGCGGGCGGGCGGGGAGTCGAGCGGGTAGCTGCCGCGTTCGCCCGCCTCGACCACGCCGACGGAGTTCCGCTCGCCGGACGGGTCGGCCAGGGGGGTCGTCCCCGAGCTCGCGCCGGTGCGCGCCTGCGCGGCGCGGCGCAGCAGGACGGGCCCGGGCAGCGGTCCGGCGGCGGGTTCCTCGCCCTGGAAGACGCCGTCGAGCAGGTCGACGCTGACGAAGTCGGCGAAGCCGGGGACGGTGACGTCGACCAGGTCCTGCGCGGTCCGGGTGACGTCGAGCGAGGCGCCGATGCCGGCCGCGGCGGCGTTCAGCAGCCCCAGGCGCTGCCGGGCGACGAACTGCTCGGTGAAGTCGACGGCGGTCACCGCGACCGCTTCCAGGGCGCCGCCGGCCCCGTGGACGGGGCTGTACCGCACCTCCCAGGCCTGGGCCTCGAGCCCGGCCGGTGCCTGCACGTACGTCTCCAGGGTGCGCGGCGTGCCCGTCGCGGCGACCTCCTGGATCAACCTGGTGGACTCCTCGAACACCGAGGAGTCCACCAGGTTGATCGCTCCGTTGTGGCCCTGCTGCAGTTCCGTGGGCAGGCGGCCGACGAGCTGCGCCTCGGTGAGTTCCGCCAGCTCCGCCATGGCCTGGTTCAACCGCAGCAGTCGCCCGTCGGGCGCGCAGAGCATCCACGGGACGGGCGACTGTTCGAAGGCACGCTCGGTGAGCGAGCCGGGCTCGGGCGGCGGACCCTCGCCGGGGGCTTGCTCGGGACGCGCTGCGGACATGATCCGATCATCACGCGCCGCGACGCCGGACGCCACCGTTCGGCGGCTGTTCAGCGACCCGATCACCCGGGCGACGGCGCGTCGGGCCCCGCGGCTCCCTCGTTCAGCGGCCCCGGGATGCAGGGACGACGCCGGGGCGGCTCGATGGAAGGGAGCAGCGTATCTGACGGCCGTTCAGACGTCCCGCCGGTTCGGCCGTGCCTTCAGGTGAGCACACGTGTGGAAGCGTGGGGAGAGGGGTCCTTGTGAGCAATGCCGTGAGCCGAGCCGTGGCGGACCGTCTGGTCGCCCTGGACCTCGGCACCGCCCGGGTCCGCGTCTGGCGCCCGCGCCAGGAGGTCGTCTTCGACGAGCCGTCAGTGGTGGCCTACGACCTCAACCGCGGGGTCGCCTTCGCCTTCGGCGAGCAGGCGCAGAAGATGACCGGCCGCACCCCGCCGGGCATGGCCACCGTCAGCCCCATCCACGCCGGGGCCGTCACCGACTTCGAGGCCGCCCGGGTGCTGGCCCGGCACGCCATCGACAGCGCCCGGCCGGGCCGGTTCGCGCTGCGCCCGACGGTGGCCACGGCCGTACCGGTGGAGAGCCACGGCATCCACCTGAAGGCGCTGGAGCAGGCGGTGCAGCAGGCGGGCGCGGCCCGCACGGTGACGGTGCCGGCCCCGCTGGCGGCGGCGGTCGGCGCCGGGCTGGACATCGCGCAGGAGAGCGGCAACATGGTCGTCGACCTCGGCGCCGGGACGACCGACCTCGCGGTCTTCGCCTTCGGACGGATCGTCAGCGCGAGCTCGCTCCCGGTCGCGGGCCTCGCACTGGACCGGGCGCTGTCCACCTGGGCGCGGCGGCAGCGCCGGGTCGACCTCGGCCCGGCCGCCACCGAGCAGCTGCGGATCGCCGCCGGCCATCCGGAGGCGGAGTCCGTGGAGGTCAAGGGCCGTCGCACCGAGTACGGCACCCCGGTGCTGGCGCGGTTCACCACCGCCGAGGTGCACGACGCCGTCGCCCCGGTGGTCGAGACGATGCTGCAGGGCATGGGCGCGTTGCTGGCGAAGTGCCCCACGGAGCTGAGCGCGGACATCACCCGGCACGGCATCGTGCTGACCGGTGGCGGTGCGCGCGACCCGTGGCTGCGCCGTCTGCTGGAGAACCGCCTGGGCCTGCCGGTCCGCGCGGCGGACTCCCCCGAGAACTGCACCGCACGGGGCCTGGGCCTGCTGGCCACGTCGGCGCGTGGCAGCGCGCACGTGGACGAGCTGATGCCGGCATGAGGGTGTGACAGTGCCATGATCCGCTTGTGGGAGGATGTTGCGTTCCCTTCAAGCGGAAGTGAGTGGAAAAAGACGTGGGCGCGAACTGGCGGCCGATACCTGACGATGTGCGCGGCCACGCCCGGCGCCTGACCGAGGAGC
Source organism: Streptacidiphilus jiangxiensis (assembly GCF_900109465.1). Lineage (GTDB taxonomy): Bacteria > Actinomycetota > Actinomycetes > Streptomycetales > Streptomycetaceae > Streptacidiphilus > Streptacidiphilus jiangxiensis. The sequence goes on along the minus strand of NZ_FOAZ01000027.1, from coordinate 65,207 downwards.
TACGGGGCATCAAGGACCGCAGCGGGCTGTCGCTCACTCAGATCGGCGCCCGCACCCACTACAGCAAGGCGTCGTGGGAGCGCTGGTTCAACGGCAAGCGGCTGATCACCGAGCAGGCTCTGGAGAGCCTGGCGATCACCGTGGACGAGAGCGCCCGGCTGCTCAAGCCGCTGCTGGAGCTGGCGCTGAGCGAGGAGGGGGCGCCCGCGGATCCCGCCGCGCCGCCGACTCCCTCGACCGCGCCGGCCCCGGCGACGCCGGCCCCGGCGACGCCGGCCGAGGTCGCGCCGACCCGTCCGGCGTCCGCGGATGACGCGTCACCCGCCCCGGCCGCTGCGCTGCAGGCCGGTGGCTGGCGACGCCACCTGCGCACCGCCGCGATCGCCGCCTGCTCCGCGCTGGTCGGCGGGGCCGTCGGCGCCTACCTCGCCGCCCCGAGCAGCAGCCCGACGACGCAGGCGCTGGGCACCCACGCGCCCACCCCCGTCGTCTCCCCGCCGCCGTGCGCCGGCGTCGGGTGCGACGGCAAGGACCCGCAGTCGACGGGCTGCGTGAAGGACGAGCGGGTGCTGACCACCGACCACGTCGGCACGATCGTCATCTACCTCCACTACAGCCCCCGCTGCCACGCCGCCTGGGGCGGCCTCACCAACGCGGGCCCCGGCGACAAGGCCACCGTCTTCACCACCACCGGCGACCAGCAGACCGCGCTGGTGCACTGGGGCTACGACAACTACTCGATGATGGTCGACGCGAGCGACCCCTCCATCGGGCTGAAGGTCTGCGGCACCCCGGCCAAGAAGCCGAACGAGGGCGTCTGCACCCTCGAGCTCAGCGTGCCCGCCGGCTCCTGAGGCGGCGGCCTGCGGCGTGATCGCCCGGGCAGTACCCCCGTGCTGCCCGGACGCCTCACGTCGTCGACAACTCTGCCCGACCGGCAGGGCGGCTCGGACCACGCCGAGCCGGTTGAGACGTCCGTCGGACCGTCTCACCGCCCTGACCTGCGGTTTGAGACGTGAAGCGGGGACACGCGGGGACGATGGGCCGGGGCTCAGCGATCGGCCAGCGCCCGCAGCGCCGAGGTGAAGTCGCTCAGCGCGGTGCCGCCCCGTTCCTCCAGCCGCCCGAAGAACTCCGCGTCGCAGGCCTCCACGACGGCGACCGCCCGGTTCGCCAGGGCGCGCCCCTCCTCGGTGACCTCCAGGGCCCGCGCCCGCCTGTCGTGCGGGTGCGGGCGACGTTCGACGAACCCGAGACCCTCCAGGGCCCGCAGCACCTGGGAGGTCATCATCGGATCGGTCGCGGCCTGGTCCGCGAGCGCCTTCTGCGTCACCGGCCCCTCCGCCCCGAGGTAGGTGAGGGCCGCGAGCAGCACGAACTGCACGTGGGTCAGGCCGTGGGGCTTGAGGGCCGCCCGCTGCGCGGCCTGCCACCGGTTGGTCACCTGCCAGAGCAACAACCCGGGGCTCTCCTCGGCGGAGTCGAAGCGGGTGTCCAGCCCCTCGCCGCTCACGCGGCCACCGCACCCTCGGCGCCCCGCTCACCCTCCGCGGTGCGGACCAGCGCGGCGAGGTCCCGGCCCAGCGACGCGGCGATGCCCTTGCCGAGGATCACGTTCCACAACCGGGCGAGCGGTCCGGCCAGGGTGACGGTGACGGCCACCTCGGTGCCGCCCTCGGCGGTCGGCGCGACCGTGTGGTGGAACGTCAGCCGTGCCCCCATCAGCAGCGAGACGTCGGTGAAGACCGTGTCGGTCAGCTCGGTGATGACGAACTTGGTCTTCGGCCCGCCCTTGGGCTTCAGCACTCCCGTGCTGCCGGCCGCGAACGGCCCGTCCAGTCGGACCCACTCGGTGTCGGCGTTCCACTCGGGCCAGCCGGCCATGTCGCCCCAGCAGGCGAAGAAGGCGGCGGGTGCGGCGGTGGAGATCCTCGTGGCGCTTCCCAGAGTCATCATGCATTTAGTATGCGCGCTTAGTTGTTTGCCGTCAACAGCTCCCGCCGGTACACCCCCGGCGCCCGACCGAACTCGCGCTTGAACGCCTTGCCGAAGGCGAACTCGCTGCCGTACCCGGTCCGGGCCGCGACCGCGCTCAGCGGCAGATCGCCCTCCCGGAGCAGCGCGGCCGCGCGGGTCATCCGCCACCTGGTCAGGTATGCCAGCGGCGGCTCACCGATCAGCGTGGTGAAGCGCCGCGCGAACGCGGCCCGGGAGAGCCCCGCGACCGAGGCCAGCGACTGCACGGTCCACCCCTCGCCCGGGTCCGCGTGCATCGCCGCGAGGACCGGCGCCACCCCCGGGTCGGTGAGGGCCGCGATCCACCCGCGCGCCGCGGCCGGCGGCTGTTCGTCCAGCCACGCGCGCAGGATGTAGAGGAGCAGCGAGTCGATCAGCGCGGGCACGATCCCGTCCGAGCCCATCCGCGGACGCTCCAGCTCGGCGGAGAGCAGCTGCACCGCGGCGGACAACTCCGGATGCCGCCCCGGCCGCGCGGGCAGGTGGATCATCTCGGGGAAGTGCGCGAGCATCGGGTGCGGCCGCACCTGGTCCAGGTGGTAGTTCCCACAGAGCAGGCTCGCCTCCGCGCCCTGGCCGCCCAGCCGGACCCGACCGATCGGCCGGTTGTCCTCGACCTGCTCCGCGGTGGGCGTGGTCGGCGGCGTCGCCGGGTCGTCGGCGAGCACGTGCGCCCGGCCGTCGCGCAGGAACACCACGTCCCCCGGCCCCAAGGCGATCGGCGGGTACGCCGCGTCACCGTCCTCCGCGGGCAGCAGCCAGCAGGTGCCGTGCAGCACGACATGGAACCCGGCGCCGGCCACGGGCGGCAACCGCAACCCCCACGGCGCGCGCCCGTCCGTCCGCACGGACGCGGGACGCGCGGTCCGCATGGAGGCGAGCGCCTCGGTCAGGATGTCCATACTCCACCTTCCGTTGCAGGCCCCTCAGGGGCGCGAGGCTCTGCCTGTGCGGCTCCGCCGCGTGGGCGCGAGAAACCACCGACGAACCGATGGCCCTGCTCGTTCGGCGCGCCACGTGGTTGGGTGGCTCGTCGCGCAGTTCCTCGCGCCCCCCCGGAGGGTCACACCGTCAGGACGATCTTGCCCTGGACGTGGCCCGTGGCCACCAGCTCGTGGGCCTTCGGGGCGTCCTCCAGGGGGAAGGTCTGCTGGACGAAGGGGCGGACCCGGCCCGCGTCGACCAGGGAGGCGATCGCCTCCAGCGCCGCGTAGTCCGGCTCCACCGAGACGCCCTTGAAGCGGAAGCCCGCCGCGCGGACCCGGTCCGCCAGCGAGGTGTCGCCGTGCTCGAGGATGCTGACGAGCGTCCCGCCGGGGCGAAGGGAGGCGAGCGAACGCTCACCCTGGGCCGTGGAGTCGAACACGACGTCGGCGTCACGGACGGCCTCGGTGAAGTCGACGGTGCGGTAGTCGATGACCTCGTCCGCACCCAGCGAGGCCAGGAACTCGCTCCGCTCGGCGCTGCCCAGGGCGATGACGTGCGCGCCGTGGGCCTTGGCGATCTGGACCGCGAGGTGGCCGACACCGCCCGCGGCACGGTGGATCAGGACGCGGTCGCCCGCAGCCACGCCCGCACGGTCCACCAGGCCCTGCCACGCCGTCAGCGCGGCCAGGGGCAGCGCCGCCGCGTGGACGTGGTCGAGGGTGGCGGGCTTGAGCGCGAAGTGCCGGGAGGGGCCGGCGACGTACTCGGCGTAGCCGGTGGCCGCGCGGGGGAAGAACGGCATGCCGTAGACCTCTTCGCCGACCTCGTACCGCGCGCCCGGGCCGGCCGCGACGACCTCACCGGAGACGTCCCAGCCGACGCCGAACGGCGGCTCGCCCAGCAGTGGGAAGGCGCCCGAGCGGACCGCGAGGTCGACCGGGTTGATCGCACTGGCGTGCACCCGCACCAGGATCTCGCCGGAGCGCGGGGTCGGCCGCTCGGTCTCGACGACCTGGAGCACCTCGGGACCGCCGAAGGACTGCTGGATCACTGCGCGCATGGTTCTCACCCCACGAATCGGTTCGCACCGGGCTGTCGGTTGCGGTGCCCGGCGACGAGATCCACGTTAGGGAGCGGCAGCGAGACGATGAATGGCCCAGAGTCTCTCTGGTATGTCTGAACGTCCACCGTGGACGGCCGGAGCCGTCCACGGTGGAGTGGGGTCAGCTCGGGCGGGTCAGCCCTTCGTCACGCACGCGTTGGCCTTGTTGGACCACAGGCCCTGCAGGTCGAAGGAGCCGGTGCTCAGCGGCACGAAGGCGTCCATGTTCTCGCACTCGTCGCCGATCTCGCCGTTGCGGCCGTTCCAACCGATGCTCGGCCAGAAGTCGGTGACGGTCTCGGCGTACTCGTGCGTCTCGGTCGACTCGATGCCGGAGAGCATGCGGCCGTCGGTCAGCGTGGTGCAGGCGTCCACGCCCAGGTCCGGCACGTAGGGCAGGTTGGTGTAGGCGAGCGTGCCGTAGCTGCTCGACGTCTTGTCGTGCCAGGCACAGAAGTTGGAGCTCGGGAAGTTGTCCGGGTGGGTGCCGGTCGGCGAGACCACGACGTACTGCGCATTGAGGTTCGGCGCCTGCGTGGTGTTGCCGAAGTGCGCGGCGGCGTTCGCGGCCTCGCCCGCGATCTGCGAGGTGGTCGCGCTGGACGGCGCGGCGGCGGCGTTGTCGAACCAGACACCGGCGAGCGGGCTGGTCGCCGGGTGGGTGATGTGCGTGCCACTGGTGCCGCAGTTGCTGGTGCCGCTGGCGACGCCCTCGCAGTACTGGGTGAGGATCGTGCCCCAGGTGTCGGCGCTGCCGTAGAGACCCTTGAACATGTTCTGCAGGTCGGGTGCGACACCGGCCGGGTCGTTGGACCACTGCGAGCCCCAGAACACCAGGTAGACCTGCGGCGTGGGCGACACGACGCCCTGGGTGCCGTTGGACCGCACAGTGAGGGTGTTCCGGCTGCCGGCGGTGGTGGCGACGTGCACGGCTCCCTTGGTGATGGGCTTCACGCCGTGGTGCGCGGCGACCGGCGCGGCAGGCGCCGCGTTCGCACCGCCGGCGAATCCGGCCGCGCCGAGCGCGGCGAGGGACACGGCAACGAGGCTGCGAGCGACGGTTCCGGGCATGCGTATGCGCACAGTGATCCCCTCGGGGGTCAGTCACCTGGATTTCGACCACGACGTGGCCATCCGGGAAACTAACGGCCCGACACCTGTCATGTCTACGGCGCAGACCGTCTCCGGCCGTAAATATTGCGGCGCATGACGTTACGTGAGCGAAATACTCCCGCGATCACGCGGTTCGACGCGCGGCGGCCCTGCGCGCCCGGTCCACCTCGACCGCCTCCCACCGGTCCTGTCAGAACTCCACGGTCCACCCCGGCCACCGCTCGGCCATCGAGTCCACGTGGATCCCGGCAGCCGCGGACAGCTGGATCACCCCGTGGCCGGGAGCGTCCAGCAGCCGGTCCAGCAGCTCCGGCCCCTCGCACAGCGGGTGCTCGACCCGACCCCAGGCTGCCCCGCTCCTCCCGGAACGGGGCAAACTACTCCATTCGGTGGAACCCGGGGCGTATTCAGGTGTGTCCGGAGGCGCCTCGCGCGCGGCGGGACTTGAATCGGAAGACCGTATTGCGACTTCTTTCACAGTCTTTACACCTGCCTGCGGTTCCAGCAGTCCTTCCAGGAAGGCCGTCACGTGATCAAGCACCCTCTCAATCGCGTCGCCACCGCCACCGCCGTCGTCTCGTTGGTTCTGGCCGCGGCGGCGTGCGGGAAGGCAGGGAGCTCCTCCTCCTCTTCCTCCTCCCCTGCAGCCTCGGGAGCCGGGGGTTCGGCGGCGGCGGCCAACGCGACCGGAAGCATCGGCCTGCTGCTGCCGGAGAACACCACCACCCGCTACGAGCAGTTCGACAAGCCGTACTTCGAGGCCGAGGTCAAGGCGCTCGCGCCCAACGTCGAGGTCAAGTACGCCAACGCCGGCGGCAGCCCGCAGACCCAGGCGCAGCAGGCCACCACGATGATCAACTCGGGCGTCAAGGTGCTCGTGGTCGACGCCCAGGACTCGGCGCAGATCAAGTCCTCCGTCGAGGCCGCCAAGGCCAAGGGCATCAAGGTCGTCGCCTACGACCGCCTCGCCCAGGGCCCGGTCGACGCCTACGTGTCGTTCGACAACGTCAAGGTCGGCCACCTCCAGGGCACCGGTCTACTGGCCGTCCTGGGCTCCAAGGCCACGCCGTCCGCGAAGATCGTCGAGATCGACGGCGACTCGGCCGACCCGAACGCCGCCGACTTCAAGTCCGGCTTCCAGAACGCGGTCAAGGGCCACGTCGACATCGCCTACGACGCCTCGGGTCTGTGGAAGCCGGACGTCGCCGCCCAGAAGGCGACGGCCGCGATCAACCAGCTCGGGGCGTCGAACATCTCGGGCTTCTACTCCGCCAACGACGGCATGGCCGCCGGTATCGCCACCTCGATGAAGAACGCGGGCCTGAGCAAGCTGCCGCTGACCGGCCAGGACGCCCAGCTCGACGCTGTCCAGCGGATCGTGGCCGGCACCCAGTCGTTCACCATCTACAAGGCCTACAAGCCCGAGGCCGACGCCGCCGCCCAGCTTGCCGTGAGCCTGCTCACCGGGGCGCCCATCACCTCGATCGTGAACTCGACCAAGACCAACGGCTCCGGCAACACCGTCTCGTCGGACCTGCTGACCCCGGTCCTGGTCAACGTGAGCAACATCAAGCAGACCGTCGTCGCCGACGGCCTCTACACCGTCGCCCAGATCTGCACCCCCGACTTCGCCGCCGCCTGCAAGACCGCCGGCCTGTCGTGAGCAGCCCTGTCGGCAGCTCCTACGCCCGGCTCGACGGCGAGCCGGTCCTGGCCCTGCGCGGCATCTCCAAGCGCTTCGGCGCCGTGCAGGCCCTGACCGACGTCGAGTTGGAGGTGCACAAGGGCGAGGTGGTGGCACTCGTCGGCGACAACGGCGCCGGCAAGTCCACCGTGGTCAAGGCCATCGCCGGCGTGCACCCCATCGACGAGGGGCAGATCGAGTGGGATGGGCGGCCGGTGAGCATCCACCGGCCGCAGGACTCCCAGCACCTCGGCGTCGCCACCGTCTACCAGGACCTGGCGCTCGCCGACAACCTCGACGTCGTCGCCAACCTCTTCCTCGGCCGCGAGCTGACGAAGAACGGGACGCTGGACGAGGTCGGGATGGAGAAGCAGGCCCAGGAGCTCCTGGACACCCTCTCCATCCGCATCCCGAGCGTGCGGATCCCGGTGGCCAGCCTCTCCGGTGGCCAGCGGCAGGTCGTGGCGATCGCCCGTTCGCTGATCGGCAACCCCAAGGTCGTCATCCTGGACGAGCCGACGGCCGCCCTCGGCGTGGAGCAGACCGCGCAGGTGCTCGACCTGGTCGAGCGCCTGCGAGGGCGGGACCTCGGCGTCATCCTGATCAGCCACAACATGGTGGACGTGCGCGCGGTGGCGGACACCGTGGCGGTACTGCGGCTCGGCCGGAACAACGGCACCTTCCCGGTGCAGCAGACCACGCAGGAGACGATCATCGCCGCCATCACCGGTGCCACCGACAACGCGGTGACCCGGCGCGCGGCGCGCGGTGCACAGCGTCCGGAAGGAGAGGCGTGAGCACTCCCCCCACTCCCCCCTCCGACCCGTCGGACCCCGGCCGATACTCGGGCCAGGGCGCCGGCGGGGTGCCAGGCCAGGACATCAGCGGCTTCAACCCGCTGGAGCCGCCGCACGGCATCGACCCGACGCCGGCGGCCGCCGTCGCTCCGCCGGTCGACCCGCGCCTGCTGGTGCGCCAGGAGGGCTTCCGCGGCTACCTGGACGAGTTCAAGCGGAAGGTCCGCGGCGGTGAGCTCGGCTCGCTGCCGGTCGTCATCGGCCTGGTCATCATCTGGCTGATCTTCAGCCTGCAGAACAGCCAGTACTTCACGGCCGCCAACGCCGAGTTCATCGCCTACTACATGGTCGGCCTCGGCATGCTCGCCGTCGGTCTGGTCTTCGTGCTGCTGCTCGGCGAGATCGACCTGTCAGTCGGCTCGGTCAGCGGCCTGGCGGCGGCCATCTACGCGGTGCTGTCCGTCGAACACCACTGGAACGCCTGGCTCGCGGTGATCATCACCCTGCTGACCGGCGCCGCCATCGGGGCCCTGCAGGGCACGATCTTCGCCAAGATCGGTGTGCCCGCGTTCGTGGTCACCCTGGCCGGCTTCCTGGGCTGGCAGGGCTTCATGCTCTGGCTGCTCGGCTCGACCGGCACGATCAACCTGGAGAACAAGGGCCTCAACGCCCTGTTCTCGGGGAACTCGTACTTCCTGGGCGGCCAGATCATCGGCGCCTACCTGCTGGCCATCATCGCGGTGGTCGGCTTCGCGGCCGGGATCTTCACCCAGCAGCGTCGGCGCAAGGCGGCCGGGGTCCCCTACCGGCCCACCGTCGAGCTGCTGGCCCGCACGGCCGTCCTGGCCATCGGGGCGTTCCTGGTCGCCTACGTGCTCAACCAGGCCAGTGGCGTCCCGAACAACGTGGTCATCTTCCTGGCCCTGCTGGTGATCTGCGACTTCGTGCTGCGCCGCACCACCTACGGCCGCAAGATCTTCGCGGTCGGCGGCAACATCGAGGCCAGCCGTCGCGCGGGTATCAGCGTGCCGATGGTCCGGATCTCGGTCTACGCCATCTCCGGCACCTTCGCCGCGCTGGGCGGCCTCGCCATCGCGGCCACCACCAACGCGGCCGGCCAGGCGGGTGCCGACCCGAACAACCTGATGATGGCCATCGCCGCCGCGGTCATCGGTGGCACCTCGCTGTTCGGTGGTCGCGGCCGGGTCTGGTCGGCCCTGCTCGGCATCCTGGTCATCGAGTCGATCAACGCCGGACTGTTCATGCTGGGTCTGACCCTCGACATCCAGTACATGATCACCGGTGCCGTCCTGCTCGCAGCAGTCGTCGTCGACTCGCTGTCGCGCCGCACCCAGAAGTCCTCCGGACGCGCCTGACGGCCGAACCGGGCACTGGCGGGCACTGGCCGGGTTCTTCGTGGGTCTCACATGATTCCCACAAAGAACCCGGCCAGCATCATGCCGTGGACACCCTGCAGCCCCCCGCCCTCGGCGACCGCTACCTGCTGTGCGAACTGCTCGGCAGCGGCGGCATGGCCGAGGTCTACCGCGCCCGCGACCTGCGCCTGGACCGCACCGTCGCGGTCAAGGTGCTGCGCCCCGAGCTGGCCGCCGACCCGATCCAGCGCGTGCGCTTCGGCCGCGAGGCGCGCGCCGCAGCGTCCCTGAACCACCCCGGGATCGTCGCCGTCTTCGACTCCGGCGAGGGCGCGGGCCCCCACCTCGACCTGCCGTACCTGGTGATGGAGTACCTGCCGGGCCGGACTCTGGCGCAGCTGCTGGCCGAGACCGGCCCGCTGCCGCCGCGTCAGGCGCTGCGCGCTGTCGCCGAGGTCCTCGAGGCCCTCGACCATGCGCACCGGGCCGGCATGGTCCACCGGGACGTCAAGCCGGCCAACGTGATGGTCGTCGAGGACGCCGCCGCGACGGTCAAGCTGATGGACTTCGGTATCGCGCGCAGCCTGGGTCACCGTCCGGGCAACGGTCCGGGTCACGGCTCGGCCGCGGCCGAGCAGGCGCTGACGGCGGTCGGCATGGTCATCGGCACCGCGGACTACCTCTCCCCCGAGCAGGCCCGCGGCGAGTCGGCCGACGCGCGCAGCGACCTGTACGCCGTCGGCTGTCTGCTGCACGAACTCCTGACGGGCGTTCCGCCGCTGACGGCCGACACCCCGCTGAACACCGTCATGCGCCGCCTGCGCGAGGACCCCGAGCCGCCGTCGCTGCTGGCGCCCTCGCTGACACCGGACGTCGACGCGCTGGTGCTGCGGGCCCTGGCGCGCGACCCCGCCGCCCGCTACCCCGACGCCGCTGCCATGGCCGCGGCCGTGCGCGCCGTGGCCGCCACGGAGGCGAGCGGCTCCGCCCCGACGATGCCCCTGGGCCACGCCGTCACCGTCGCGGACCTGCCGGTGCCGATGCCCGGACGGGCGGGCGGCGACGACGACCGCGACGGCAGCAGCGGGGAGACCTTCGCGCCGTCGGGTCCGTTCACGGTCACGGCGCCGGGGCGCCCCACGGCGGTGGCCCCGCAGGTGACCCAGGCGCCGGTCGAGGCGGGTTCACGGCGGCGGGAGCGGCCGCGTCGGGGCCGCGGGAAGGCCGTCGCGGTGACGGTCGCGGTCGCGGCGGTGGTCTCGGTGGGCGGCTGGCTCGCCCTCGACGCGGGCAGCACCCCGGCCGCCGCCGGCACGACCCACGTGCTGCCGGATCTGACCGGCCAGAGCCTCTCCCACGCGCGGCGCGAGCTGCAGGCCCTCGGGTTGCACCTCGGCCACCTGGCCGTGGGCTCCTGCGCGGGGACCAAGGCCGCGCCGCGCACGGTCTGCACCCAGTCCCCCGCCGCCGGGACCGCCCTCGGGCACGGGGCGGCCGTGGAGTTGTCCGTCTCCCGCCCCACCGGGATTGCCGCGGGGGCCGGAGCGCCGTAGCGTCGAGACGTGATCAATGGTGCGCATGTGGTCATCTACACCAGCGATGCGGAGGCCGACCGGGCCTTCTTCCGCGACGTGCTCGGCCTGCCCCATGTGGACGCCGGACGCGGCTGGCTCATCTTCAAGGCCCCACCGACCGAGGTCGCGTTCCATCCGACCTCATCGGTCCACTCGCACGAGCTCATGCTGATGTGCGACGACCTGATGGCGACCATGGCGGAGCTGCAGACGAAGGGGGTGGAGTTCACCCGCCCGGTCGAGCAGCTCGCCTGGGGGCTGCTCACCGGCCTGCGCCTGCCGGGCGGGGGCGACCTGGCCCTCTACGAGCCGAGCCACCCCCGCGCGACGGACTGAGACCGGAACGGCCGAGGACGTCAGGTGAGCTTGACGACCTTGTGCATGCCGAGGAAGGCGTGCGGGATCCCGGACTTGTCGTCCGGGATGAAGCAGAGCAGCGCGTAACTGCCCTTCTTCGGGTGGAACGACAGCAGCTGGAACCGGCCCGGCGACTGCGCCGCGAGCCCGCGGGACACCGCCTCGGCGAACGGGTTCTGGCCCTTGCCGGTGGTCAGGAAGACCGTCAGGTCGCGGTTGGTGGTGCCCGGCTTCACCCGCTGGAACATCAGCTCGTGGATCTCCGGCGCCTTGTTGCGCACCAGGTAGGTGCCGCCGTCCATGAGCTTGTCCGGCGAGACGAAGCGCGGTCCGGCCTTCGTGTCCACCTGGTCGATCTCGCCGTCGACCTTGGGCAGCCAGTCGCGGAACGGGCCCTTGACGTCCAGACGGTGGAAGACCGGCGGCGGCGCGTTCGGGACGAAGAACTGGCCGAAGTCGAAGAACCAGTAGGTCCCCGCGCAGAGCGGGATGGTGTCGTCGACGACCGTGCTGGGCTCCACGGCCGCCCCGCCCACCAGCGTCGCGTCGCGCTGGACCTGCCGGATGCCCTTGGCGGCGGTCTTGGGGTCGGGGCTGACCGCCAGGCGGATGTCGGCGATCAGCTGCGCCTGGGTCACGCCCTTGTGCAGCCGGACGCCCTGAAGATCGTGTCCGTTGGCGTCCTTCGTACTGACCTCGAAGGTGACGAAGCCGGCCCGGACCTCCCTGGGGAGGGTGAAGCCCTTGTTGGTCATGTCGACAGTGACGGTCCGGCCATGGGGCTTGTCCGGGGTCGCCGCCTGGGCGACAGGTCCGGCGACGAGCGCCGGGCCGACGAGAGCCACGGCAGCCGTGGTGATCGCGGCAGCGAGCTTGGTCGGTCTCAGCATGCAGCGTCCTCTTTTCGGTTTCCGCGGGGCCCCTCCGCAGCCCTGAACGTGCGGCAGCCCCGCGACCATGCTCCGACCGGGCCTGGTGCGCGACGGCCTCGTCGCCACCGTGTCCGAGCCAAATCGCCCGAACGGGCGCCAAGGCGGAACATGAGTTCCCACATGGCACATGAGGACGAATCACCCAGGCACGTCTGAGTAGGAACGCCCTGGTTCGACCAGCCGTCCTGCCAAGAGGATCACGGCATGCAAGCTTTCCTGGGTCTGCTGCTGCGCCGACGCGCCCACGTCTGCGTGAGCAGCGACGAGATCATCGTGCTCCGTGCCCGCCTGGAGGCGGCCGAGACGGCCGTCGCGGCGCTCTCCGCCGAGACCCGTCGCCTGGCCCGGGAGCACGACCAGCTCGCGGTCCTGCTCCGACGCCGCGGGGGCGCGCGGGTCCCCGAGCAGCGGGCGGATCACCCGCAGGTGGTCTCGTCACCACCCGCCGCGCATGCTTGAGTGGAGGCCATGACGACTCTCGAACCGGCCACCACCGCCCTGCTCCTGATCGAGTTTCAGAACGAGTTCGTCTCCGAGGGCGGGGTGCTGCACGAGGCCGTGCGCCCGGTCATGGAGGCCACCGGGATGCTCGACAACACCCGTGCGCTGGTCGCCTCCGCCCGCGAGGCGGGCGTGACGATCGTCCACGCCCCGATCTCCTTCGCCCCCGGCTACCACGAGATCACCCGCCACCCGTACGGCATCCTCAAGGGAGTCGTCGACGGCAACGCCTTCGTCAAGGGCACCTGGGGAGCGGAGATCGCCGACGCCCTCGCGCCGCAGCCGGGCGACATCGTGGTGGAGGGCAAGCGCGGCCTCGACACCTTCGCCAGCACCAACCTGGACTTCATCCTCCGCAGCAAGGGCATCACCACGCTGGTGATCGCCGGCTTCCTCACCAACTGCTGCGTCGAGTCGACGATGCGCACGGGGTACGAGAACGGCTACCAGGTCGTCACGCTGACGGACTGCATGGCGGCGGCCTCCAAGGAGGAGCACGAGAACGCGATCGCCTACGACTTCCCGATGTTCTCCACCCCGCAGACCTCTGCGGAGATCGCCGCGCGCCTGCCGTGAGCTCCGGCCCGGGGCTCAGCCGCGGTGGGCGCCCGTGTAGAAGAGCAGCATCACGAAGGCCCCGAAGAGGTGCAGGCCGATGACGTAGATGAAGACACGGACGTTGACCCGCCGCGCGGTGGTCTCGGCGCCGTCCTCGACGCCGGGGACGTCGTTGGCGTGCATGGTGCCGCGGAAGGGGAGGTGATCAGCCAAGGCACAACTCCGAGGTCGGGCTCTGCAGCAGCGTGTGCAGGAAGAGCAGATCGGTGCCGGACGGCGTGTCCGCCGCCAGGCGGTGGGGGCGCATGGAGTCGAAGTGGGCGGAGTCGCCCGGCTCCAGCAGGTGGCGCTCCTTGTCCAGGGTGAGGATCAGGCGGCCGGTGAGGACGTAGAGCCACTCCTCGCCGGGGTGGACCCGCACCACCGCGTCCTGGATGCCCGGTGGCACGTGCACGCGCAGCGCCTGCATCGCACGGCCTGGCGCACCGGCCGGCCGGTAGGTCCAGCCGCCGGCGACGCTCGGCTCGGCCGCGCCGCCGCGGATCACCGCGGCGGGCGCGGTCGGGGACTCCCCGAGCAGGACGTCGAGCGGGACGGCGTAAGCTCGGGAGAGGCCCAGCAGCACGGGCAAGGAGGGCTGCCGTTTGGCGGTCTCCAGCCGGGAGAGGTGGGCCGGCGAGAGCCCGACCCGCGCGGCGGCGGCCTCCAACGTCAGGCCGCTGCGCAGGCGGCGCTCGCGCAGCCGGGCTCCGAGCCCGGGGAGGTCCTCGGGTCGCAGTTCCGTACCGACGGCGTCGGGGGCGCTTTCGTCCATGGCCATGGCTCCAGTGGACACCCGAGCGACCCGATAGGCAAGTTTCTTGCCCCTGAGGCAAAATTCACGCGAAGATCACCGTTGTCGTCGCGACCCGTGGGGCTACCGGGTCGTAAGGTAAGCGCATAAATCCGTAGTCGAAGGGGCTTGTCGATGGCGAGCGCATCAGACCCGGTCGCGCGCGCCGCCGAGCTGACCACCGCCGTCCTCACCTCCGTCGGCATCGGGGTGTGGCGGTGGAACCGGGGCGAGGGTGTTCTGGAGGCCGACGCGCGCACGCGCGAGCTGCTCGACCTCCCGGCCGATGGACCGCTGCCGAGTGCCGCCACCATCCGCGCCCGCCTGCACGGCGAGGACTTCGTCCGGCTCAGCGCGTTGGCCCAGCTGACAGCCGGCGAGCAGCGCCCCGACGAGATCCGGGTCCGCGTGGTCTCCCCGGACGGGCGCTTGCTGCGCGGGCTCCACGTGCAGCTCTCTCCTGGGCCCGCGGGCAGCCCCTACAGCGTGCAGGGCACCGTCCTGGACGGGCGGTCGCGGTTCTGCGGCACCGATGCGAGCACGACGCCCGGCTTCGCAGCGGCCGTCCGGCCGGCCGCGGCCCGGCCCTCGGCCGTCCCCGGGGACGCCCCCCTCGACGCCAACAGTCGACGCCCCGGCGCGGCCGAGTCTCCCGCCGCCGTCCCCGCCCCGGGCGCCGAGGACGAGGACCGCGAACACCGCCAGATCCGCGAGCTCAACGCACTGCCCGCGGCCGCTCCCCGGCTGCCCGCCGCCGACCTGCGCCGCTCCCGCGAGGCGTTCCTGCTCGACGCCGGGCGGGCGCTGGCCGAGGCCGGGACCACCAGCGAGGTGCTGCGGGTCGCCGCCACGCTCGCGATGCCGGGCTTCTCGCCCGACGGGCAGGCCGTGTTCGGCGTCAAGGGCACCAAGCTCACGGTGGTCGGCCATCACGGCCACACCGCCGCCCAGGCCGTCCCGTTCGAGATGCCGCTGGACACCGAGTACCCGGCGGCGACCGTGGTCCGCACCGGACGGCCGATCTACCTCTCCTCGCCCGCCGCCTACCAGCGCGACTTCCCGGCGACCTGGCCGCTGGCCGCCGGCTTCGGTCGTCAGTCCTGGGCGTTCCTCCCGCTGGTGACGGCGGGCCGGACGACCGGGGCATGGCTCGCCGCCTTCGAGACGGCGGTGGGCTTCACCCCCGACGAGCGGGCCGTGCTCTCCACCGTGGCCCGGATGCTCTCGCAGGCCCTGGAACGCGCCCACACCAACGAGGCCGAAAGGGCCCTCTCCCGCGGACTGCGCCGCAGCATGGGCGACTCGGCCCGCGAGATCGACGGTCTGACCGTGACCGCCCGCTACGTGCCCACCGGCGGCGGGCTGCTCGTCGGCGGGGACTGGTACGACGTCATCGACCTGCCGGGCGGCCGGATCGCGCTGGTCGTCGGCGACGTGCAGGGCCACGACGTCCACGCCGCCGGCGTGATGTCCCGGCTGCGCACGGCCGTGCACGCCTACGCCGTCGAGGGCCACCGGCCCGACGCCGTGCTGTCGCGCGCCTCGCGGTTCCTGGCCAGCGTCGACGAGGACCGGTTCGCCACCTGCCTCTACATCGAGGCCGACCCGGCGCGCGGCCGCCTGGAGATCGCCCGCGCCGGCCACCCGCACCCGGTGCTGCGGATGCCCGACGGCACGACCGTGATCCGGCACGTCGACGGCGGCCTGCCACTGGGACTGGCCCCGGAGGGCGAGGACTACCCCGTCACCGAAGTGGAGCTCCAGGTCGGCGAGATCCTCATGGTCTGCACCGACGGTTTGATCGAGACCGGCGGACACGACATGTTCAGCGGCTGGGTCCGCGTCCGGGACGTCATGGCGCCCGGGCCCGCCCATGACCTGGAGGGCATGGCGGACGCCCTGATCCGGGCCGTGCACGGCCCGGGCTCGCACCGTGGGCCGGGCCGGCTCGCGGACCGCCGCGAGGACGACATCGCCCTGCTGCTGCTCCGTCGCGACCCGATCGACGGCGCGCCGAGGCCCGTCGGGCGGCGGCTGATGCTGACCGTCGGCCAGGGCCAGCCGGCCAAGGTCGGCGCGGCCAGGCGCGAGCTGCGCGCCATCCTCCAGGACTGGAACAGCCAGGACGCGGCCGACGCCGCCGTGCTGCTCGTCTCCGAACTGCTGACCAACGTGCTGCTGCACACCGACCAGGAGGGCGCGCTTCTCGCCGAGCTGTGGGGCGCGCCGGGCGAGCGGCGGCTGCGCATCGAGGTCTCGGACGGCAGCGACGAGCTGCCGCACCGCCGCTCCCCGGGCGAGATGGCCTCCTCCGGCCGCGGCCTGGTCCTGCTCGACCTGCTGGCCGAGCGCTGGGGCGTGCGCCCCAGCGGCGAGGGCAAGGTCGTCTGGTTCGAGATGAACGAGAAGCCGGACGGTCAGTCGAGCGTGTAGTCGAGCCAGATGCGGTGGGTCCCGTCGGCGTCCACGGTCATGCCGCCCGTGCCGGCTATCCCGGCGAGCCCGCCGGTGCCGCTGCCCGGCACCAGGACGAAGAACTCGCTCTGCCGGTCCGCGCCTGTCGTGGAGGCGGAGTGGGCGAAGTTGAACGTGCCCGCGTGGCCGTCGACCGTGCCCTCGAAGGACTCCAGGGCGAGATAGGTGCCGATGCCGCGCGCCGCGTCGAAGGCGGCGGTGAAGATCGTCTCCGAGCGGCCCTCGATGGCGCCCGCGAAGTGCTTCTCCATGATGGAGACGCCGGTGGCCAGCGCCGTCACAACCGTGCCGGAGAGCTTGTCGGAAAGCTCTCCGGCCGGGACGGGCTCCATGCTGACGACGGAAAAGGTGCCGTTGGCTCGCATGACGCCAAGCTATCGGCCGCCACTGACAACCGCGCACGAACCGGAAAAGGCGGTGGCCACGGTTGCCGCGCCGGTGCCATGCTGGCCGCGTGGACGGACCGGAGATCATCATCAGCTTCGCCCCCGAGCTGCACCTCTTCGTCGCGGCCGCGCGCCGCGCCGCGGAGGGCGCTGCGGTGCGCACCGACGGATCGTCCACGCTGGGCCACGTCGTGGAGTCCCTCGGCGTGCCGCTGACCGAGGTCGGCGGCCTGACGCTCGCCGCAGCGCCTTGCGACACCGGCTACGTGCCCGTCGCGGGCGACCGCGTCCACGTCTCCCCGGTCGTGCGCCCCCAGGCGCTGCCCGGGCCGGCGCGCTTCCTGCTCGACGTGCACCTCGGCACTCTCGCGCGCCGGCTGCGGCTGCTCGGCGTCGACGCCGCCTACGAGCGGCTCGACATCGGCGACGCGGCGCTCGCCGCCCAGTCCGCCCGCGAGCAGCGGGTGATGCTCTCGCGCGACCGCGGCCTGCTGCACCGTCGCGAGCTGTGGGCCGGCGCGTACGTGTACAGCCACCGCCCCGAGGAGCAGCTCACCGACGTGCTGGAGCGGTTCGCGCCGCCGCTCGCGCCGTGGACCCGCTGCACCGCATGCAACGGCGAGCTGCGTCCGGCGACGCTGGACGAGGTGCGCCCGCAGCTGCGTGAGGGCACCGAGCGCTCGTACGACACCTTCGCCCGCTGCACCGCCTGCGGCCGCGCGTACTGGCGCGGCGCGCACCAGGACGGCCTCAACGACATCGTCGCGGACGCGCTGCGTCTGGTGGGCGGATCCGGAGAGCCGGGAGCGGGCGTGCGAGGATCGGGGCAGGGCTGAGCGCCGGACTCGCCCGCCGCTCAGGAGCCACCCCCATGACCCGTTCCACCGCCGACCAGCCCCACGAGAGGGAGGCCGGGCTCGCCGCCGAGCAGCGCCGTCACTGGGAGCGGACGTACGCCGCGAACCCCGGCATGTACGGCGCGGAGGCGTCCGGCCCCGCCCGGCACGCGGCGCGGGCCTTCGGTGAGGCCGGCGCGCACGAGGTGCTGGAGCTCGGCGCCGGCCACGGTCGCGACGCCCTCTCCTTCGCCCGCGCGGGCTTCTCGGTCCTGGCCACGGACTTCAGCGATGTCGGCCTGGCCCAGCTGCGCGCGCAGGCCGCCGCGGACGGCCTCGCCGACCTGGTCCGGACCGCGACCCACGACGTCCGGACGCCGCTGCCGCTGCCCGACGCGAGCGTCGACGCCGTCTACGCCCACATGCTGCTGTGCATGGCGCTCTCCACGGCGGAGATCCGCGCGCTGGTGCGGGAGGTCGCCCGGGTGCTGCGCCCCGGCGGCACCTTCGCGTACACCGTCCGCCACGACGGCGACGCCCACTACGGCGCGGGCACGGACCGCGGCGACGACATCTGGGAGCACGGCGGCTTCGCGGTGCACTTCTTCTCGCGCGCGCTGGTGGAGGAGCTGGCGCAGGGCTGGACGCTGCGCGAGGTCCACGCCTTCGAGGAGGGGGAGCTGCCGCGCCGCCTGTGGCGCGTCACGCAGACCAGGCCCTGAGCGGTCCGTCCCCTGAACGGCGCCGCGCGCGCTGCGGCGACCGGGCGACGGGTGTTCGCTGGAGGGCATGACCATCGCTACCGCGAAACTCTCCGACCCCGTCGTCCGCCGCCTCGTCGAGGCGATCAACGGCCACGACCGCAACGCGTTCGTGGGCCTGCTGACGACGGACGCGACCATGTCCGACGACGGCTCGGACCGGAACCTGCAGGAATGGATCGACCGCGAGATCTTCGACGCGGGCGGCCGCATGGACGTCCAGAAGGAGTCGGACGGCGGGCACACCCTGCTGGCCAGGTTCCGCAACGACACCTGGGGCGAGATGAGCACCGTCTGGCGCTTCGACGTCCACGACGGCCGCGTCAGCCGCTTCGAGACCGGCCAGGCCTGATCAGCGGTCCGCTGCGGACCGCACGATCAGCACCGAGCAGGGTGCGTACTGCGCGAGGTGCTGGCTGACCGAGCCCAGCATGATGCCCTTGAACCCGCCGTAGCCGCGGCTGCCGACCACCAGCAGCCGCGCGTCCTGCGCGGCGTCCAGCAGCACCTGGGTGGGGCTCCCCTGCACCACCCGCCGCCGGATCCGCGGCTGCGGCCCCGGACCGACGGCCTCGGCGACGGCCTCCGCGAGTCGGTGCTCGGCCTGCTCCTCGAAGCTCTTCCCCTCCAGCCCCGGCGCGGGCTCGGGCACGGAGAAGATGCTGGGCCACTCCCACGCCAGCACGGCGTGCACCAGGCTGTCGGTCAACTCGGCCTGCCGCAGGGCGGCGCGCAGCGCCTCGGCACCGTGCGGCGAGCCGTCCACACCGACGACGACGATGTCGGGCACCTGGTCGGCGGTCGAAGTCATATGATTCCTCCCTGTTTGTCGCGCTTGCCCACGCTCTCATCCCTCCACGGCTGCGCCGAGCCGCCACGCCCAGTTGCACTCCCCGCAGGGGCGCGGGGAACTGCGCGACAGGTCACCGCCCCTGGGGAGTGCGACTATCGGCGCCAGCTCTCGCCGTACTGGCGCCACTGTTCGCCCGTCTCGCGGCCGCGCTGTTCCGCGTCGCGGCCGATGTCGCGGCCGATGTCGCGGCTGCGATCCCCCGCGCCGCGCGGGGAGGTCGGGGTGGGCTGCTCCGGTGTGGGCGCAGCGGGCGGGGGCGCAGCCGGCGTCTGCGTGGACGGGGGTGCGGTGGCCGGCGCAGTCGTGGGAGGCGGGTCGGCGACCTCCTGGTCGCTGCCGCAGGCGGTGAGCGCGGCAAAGGCCGCGCCCAGCACGGCGACCGTCAGGAATGCGCGGGCCCGTCGGCGAGTGATCGTTCGCATGGTGCCATCCTCGGCGCCACCGCCCCGCGCCCCGCCCGCCGAAGGACCCCTCTCCACCCGTCCTAGGTCCCCTCCCCGCCCGGGAAGCACGGCCGCCCACTCGATGTTTCACCAACGTGACTGTTGAGAGCGCAACCAATCTCGAAGTCGTGGTCATCGGCGCCGGCCAGGCGGGCCTGTCGGCCGCCTACCACCTGCGGCGGCGTGGCCTGCGGCCCTTCGACGACTTCGTCGTCCTGGACGCCGACGACGCGCCGGGAGGCGCCTGGCAGCACCGTCCGCCGACGCTCACCATGGCCATGGTGCACGGCTTCCACGAACTGCCGGACGCCCCGCTGCCGCCGCTCGCGCCGCAACTGCCCGCCAGGGACGTGCTGCCGCAGTACTTCGCGGCGTACGAGCGCGACCACGAGCTGCCCGTCGTCCGGCCGGTCACCGTCACCTCCGTGCGCGCGCTCTCCGCGGACCCGCAGTCCCTGCTGCTGACCGAGACCGACCACGGGTCCTTCTCCTCCCGCGCGATCATCAACGCCACCGGGACGTGGACCCGCCCGTTCCTGCCGCGCTACCCGGGCATGGAGCGGTTCCGCGGCCGGATGCTGCACAGCTCCGCCTACCAGGGCCCGGAGGAGTTCCGCGGCGGCACGGTGCTGGTCGTCGGCGGCGGGGCGTCGGCGATCCAGATCCTCGCGGAGACCGCGGCCGTGGCGCGGACGCTGTGGGTGACCCGTCGGCCACCCGTCTTCCGCGAGGAGCGCTTCGTGCCGGAGGAGCTCGGGCGGGCCGCCGTGGCCATGGTCGCGGAGCGGGTCCGCGCGGGGCTGCCGCCCGCGAGTGTCGTCTCGGTGACGGGGCTGCCGCCCTCCCCCGCGCTGCTGCGAGCGCGGGAGCTGGACGCGCTGCACCGGCTGCCGCTGTTCGAGCGGATCACCGAGACCGGCGTGGTCTGGGCCGACGGGCACGAGGAGGCGGTCGACGCCATCGTCTGGGCCACGGGGTTCCGCGCGGCCGTCGGGCATCTGGCGCCGCTCGGGCTGCGCGAGCCGGGCGGCGGCATCCGGATGGACGGCACGCAGGCGGCCCGTGATCCGCGGGTCCACCTCGTCGGCTACGGGCCCTCGGCCAGCACGATCGGCGCCAACCGAGCGGGCCGCGCCGCCGCAGTGGCCGTCGACCGCCACCTGCGCGGCGGGCCCCGGAGCTCAGCCCTCCTCGGCGCGGACCTCCCCGCTCGAGCCCACGCCGGGTGACGGACGGCTCGCTCCTGCCCCCGCCCGTCGTACCGGCCGTGCCCGGCCATGACGTCCTGCCCTGTTCCCCACCCGGGGCGAGGCTACGCGGCCCCCACGGGTCCGCCACGCGACGCGGCGGTGGTCAGCCGTTCGGCGGCCCGTTGGGCACCGAGGGCCGACCGGAGCGCGCGCTCGAGCCGAGCCCGCCGACGCGGCGGTCGTCACCTGCGTCGTCGCCGCCGGCCAGGTCGGCGTCGGAATCGTCCGCGTCGAGGCCGTCCGCGTCGGGGTCGTCGTCAACGGAACGGGACCGGTCCGCGTCAGGGCCGTGGTCCCCGGACGGGTCCGTCGACGGGTCGGCG
The DNA here is from genome assembly GCF_900109465.1 of Streptacidiphilus jiangxiensis. Classification (GTDB taxonomy): domain Bacteria; phylum Actinomycetota; class Actinomycetes; order Streptomycetales; family Streptomycetaceae; genus Streptacidiphilus; species Streptacidiphilus jiangxiensis. The sequence goes on along the minus strand of NZ_FOAZ01000027.1, from coordinate 44,111 downwards.
CCCGCCCCCGGGCCCGGCCGCGCCTGCGCCTCGCCCTCCTGCGGCTGCATCTGCAGTCGGGAGAGCCCGATGGCACCGAGCGCGACCAGCAGTACGCCGATGATCTCGGGGATCAGCCACCAGCCGACCCGGACCGACTCGTTGTAGAGGGTCACTCCGAGCGACAGGCTGACCAGGGCGTCACCGAGGGTCAGCGCGGGCTGGGAGGCGACCAGCGGTCCGGCCTGCATCGCGTTCTCCAGCAGGAACAGCGCGCAGACTCCGACGGCCGCGAAGCCGTAGGTCTGCCAGGCGCCGAAGAACGCGGCGATGCCCTCGCGGTTCAGGGTGTCGGTGGCGGACTTCATCAGCGCCGCCGTGAGCGCGTAGCCGATGGCCGCGGCCAGGCCGAGGCAGACGGCGCGGGCGCGGCCCACCGGACGGCGCAGCGCGGCCAGGCAGAGCACGATCATGGCGCCGCCGCAGCTGGTCAGGGCCAGCAGCCACAGCCCGACGGCGGGCTGCTGCGATCCGCCGCTCGGGGCGGCCGCGGCGAGCGCCAGCCCGAGTCCGCCCACCAGGCAGGCGACCCAGACCCAGGCGAGCGTCGGCATCCGGCGCCGGAACACGATCCCGCCGATCAGCAGCGCGGCCGGCAGCTCCAGCACGAAGATCGGCTGCACCACGGCCAGCGGCCCCGTCGCCAGGGCGAGGCCCTGGAAGAGGGCGGCGAAGACGACGCCGAGTATCCCGAAGAGCCAGACCGGCGTGCGCAGCAGGTCCCACATCAGACCGAGCCGGAATCCCTGCGACCGGGGCACGATCAGCGCGGCCCGCCGCTGCAGCACGGTACCCAGCGCGTTGCTGAACGCGGCGCAGACCGCGAACACCACCGACAGCACCGCTGTCACAGACACGTCGCTCCCACAGCTTCGCCCCGACTCCCTGTGGGCATGCTACCCAGCGGAGCGCCGGAACCGGCGCGTCCGCAAGGTGCCGTGCGTCAGGCGTGCTGCTTGGGGCCCGCTCCGGCGGATCCGTTGGTGTTGTTGTCGTCGTCCTCCGCGCCGTCCGGCTCCGTCGACGTCTCCGGCTCCGCCGCGTCGGCGGCCGTGTCGCCGGCCGCGTCCTCGTCCGCGTCCTCCGGCGCACCCGACGGCTCGGCCTGCGACGGATCGGCCTGCGACGGATCGACTGCGGGCGGGGCGATCCGGGAGGCGCCGATCGGGTTCTCCGGAACGGGCTTGTTGCGCGTCGCGATCAGGAAGATCACCGACGCCGCGAAGAGCAGCAGCGCGGTCCAGTCGTTCAGGCGCAGGCCCAGGAAGCGGTTGGCGTGGTCGCTGCGCAGCGCCTCGACCCAGAAGCGGCCGAGGGTGTAGCCGGCCACGTAGAGGGCGAAGAGACGCCCGTTGTGCATCTTCCAGCGCCGGTCGGCGTAGAGCAGCAGGCCGACGATGGCCAGGTCCCACAGGCACTCGTAGAGGAAGGTGGGCTGGAAGACGCCGTGCACGGAGGTCCCGTCGGCGTTGATCTTGTCGATCTTCAGGCCCCACGGCAGCGTGGTCGGGTTGCCGTAGAGCTCCTGGTTGAACCAGTTGCCCCAGCGGCCGATCGCCTGCGCGAGGATCAGGCCGGGGGCCAGCGCGTCGGCGAAGCCGCTGAGCGGGATGCCCTTGCGGCGGCAGCCGATCCACGCGCCGACGGCGCCGAGCGCGACGGCGCCCCAGATGCCGAGGCCGCCGTCCCAGATGTAGAGGGCCCGGATCGGCTGCTCGCCGGCCTTGAAGTACAGCTCCGGGTCGGTGATCACGTGGTACAGCCGGCCGCCGACGATCCCGAACGGAACGGCCCACAGGGCGACGTCGAAGACGTCCTCCGGATTGCCGCCGAGCTTGATCCAGCGCTTGCGGGTCAGCCAGATCGCGGCGGCGATGCCCGCCAGGATGCACAGCGCGTACGCGCGGATCGGCACAGGGCCCAGGTGCCAGACGCCCTGCGAAGGGCTGGGGATGTACGCGAGTTCCATCGGGGCCGTTTCCCTCGAGACCGGTGCGAAGCACCCGTGCGCACGCGCGTGGGGCCCGCAGACTGCGGGCCCCACCCTACATGCGCACGTCCCGCGCCCGACCGTGCGACGACTACTCGACGACGAGCTGGACCTCGATGTTGCCGCGGGTGGCGTTGGAGTACGGGCACACCTGGTGCGCGCGCTCGACCAGGCCGTGACCGGTCTCGTTCTGCAGCGCGTCCGGCAGCTCGACGCGGAGGATCACCGCGAGGCCGTAGGTGCCGTCGCCGACGGCGCCGATGGTGACCTCGGCGGTCACCGACGCCTCGCTGGTGTCGACCTTGGCCAACCGGCCGACGGCGCCCAGCGCGCTGGCGAAGCACGCGGCGTACCCGGCGGCGAAGAGCTGCTCGGGGTTGGTGCCGGCGCCGTTGCCGCCCAGCGCGGGCGGCATGGCCAGGGCCAGGTCGAGGATGCCGTCGGAGCTGACAGCACGACCCTCGCGGCCGTTGGCGGTGGCGACAGCGGTGTACAGGGCGTTCATGGGGCGGTCCCTCGTCTCGTCCGTGGAGCAGTTCCGGTTCAAGCTTCGAGCAATATAAGAGCACACAATTCAATTGCGCACAACTCACTAGTACACTGGACTCCATGACCGAGACGCCGACGACCGGGACGAACGCCGGGGACCTGCTCCGCCTCGAGCACCAGGTCTGCTTCGCCCTGCACAACGCGACGCGTGCCTTCGGCGCGCTCTACCGCGACGCGCTCAAGGACCTGGGGCTCACCTACCCCCAGTACCTGGCCATGTTGGCCCTCTGGGAGCACGACGAACTCAGCGTCAAGCGCCTCGGCGAGCTGCTCCGTCTCGACTCCGGCACGCTCTCGCCGCTGCTCAAGCGACTGGAGACGGCGGGCCTGGTGATCCGTGAACGCAGCCCCCTGGACGAGCGCTCCGTCCTGATCAGCACGACTGCGGCGGGCGCGGCCCTGCGGGAGCAGGCCACCCGCGTCCCGGCCGAGGTCGCCGCACGGACCGGGTTCGATCTCGACGAGATGCGGCAACTGCGCGGCCTGCTGGCCCGCCTGACGGACCGCCTGGACACGGCGAACGGGGCGGGCGCCGCACAGGAGTGCTGATCGCGGCCGGTGTCGTGCCATGACAGACTGTCCGCTGCAGCTCTTCCCCGATGGAGGCACCCATGTCGGACCCCGCCGAGACCCCCGAAAACACCACCGGCCAGGGCCCGGTCGACGCCGAGCACACCGGCCCCGAGGACGACGTCAAGCGGAAGTTCCGCGAGGCCCTGGCCCGCAAGCGCGGACCTCAGGCCGAGGCGGGCAGCTCCCGTGGCGGCGACCCGTCCAAGATCCACGGCACCCACGCCAAGTCGGGCGGCCAGAAGAACTTCCGCCGCAAGAGCGGCTGACGCCGCGAGCCCGCTCACCGCTCACCGTCAGGTCGACGCACGGTGAGCGGGCTCTCCGCGTCCATACGCCCCAGCCGGTCCGGCCTGGACGCCCAGTCCGCGACGCAGCCAGTCGGACTCCATGGTCCAGCGCGGTGCGGAGTCGGCCAGGCCGCCCGGCGCCGGAAGGTCCGGGTAGGCGGGGCCGTCCCAGCAGTTCACCTCATGCCCCAGGGGGAGCCCCGAGGCCGACTGGTCCACGAACGCCGCGAACGACCGATCCTCCCCGACCAGAATCTCGCCCCCGCCGTGGCAGTTCACGAACTCCTGGTAGTCGGAGGGGAAGGCGAAGCCGCACTCCGCCTTCGACCGCTCCCGCAGCCTCAGGAGTCGAAGTCGAGAACGACCCGCTCCCCCACGGGCTCAGCCTGGCACGCCAGGACGTAGCCCGCCGCCAACTCCGAGTCCTCCAGGGCGAAGTTGCGGCGCATCCGGACCTCGCCCTCGCACAGCAGGGCGCGGCAGGTGCCGCAGACGCCGCCCTTGCAGGCGAACGGGAGGTCGGGGCGGACGCGCTGGGCCGCGTCGAGGACGGTGGTGCCGGTGAGCGGCATGGCGAGGGTGGTGACCCGGCCGTCGAGGGTCAGTTCGACCGTGGCGCTGGGGCCGTCGACCCCGGCCTCGGTGTGCGTGACCGGCGCCGGCGGCTCCTCGTCCTCCGCGTAGAAGAGCTCACGGTGCACGCGCTCCGCGGGGACCTCGAACGCGGCCAGCACGTCGCGCGCGTCCTCCGTCATGCCGAGCGGGCCGCAGAGCCACCAGTGGTCGACGTCCGGCACGTCCACCAGTCCGCTCAGGACCGCCCGCAGGTGCTCCGCGTCCAGGCGGCAGCTCAGCAGCTCACTCTCGCGCGGCTCGCGGGAGAGGACGTGCACGAGGTGGAAACGGTCCGGGTAGCGGTCCTTCAGGTCCGCCAGCTCGTCGACGAACATGACGGAGTCGCTGCGGCGGTTGCCGTAGAGCAGCGTCACCCGCGACTTGGGGTCCGCCAGGGCCGTCGCCGCGATGGAGAGCAGCGGCGTGATGCCCGAGCCCGCTCCGATCAGGGCGTGGTGGGCCGGGGCGGAGAGGTCCGGGACGAAGGAGCCGAGCGGCGGCAGGGTCTCCACGACGTCACCGGGCCTGAGGTCACGCACCAGCCAGGAGGAGAACAGACCGCCGGGCACCTCCCGGACGCCGATCCGCAGCGGGCCGCCCTGGGGGGCGCACAGCGAGTACGAGCGGCGCTCGTCACGGCCGTCGACGACCCGGCGCAGCGTCAGGGACTGTCCGGCCCGGAAGGCGTAGCGCTCCGCGAGCTCGTCCGGCACCGCGAAGGTGATGGCCGCGGCGTCGTCGCACAGCGGCTCCACGGCGGCGACCGTCAGCGGATGGAAGCTGGTGCGCAGCACTAGATCTCCTTGACCTGCTCGAAGGGTTCGCGGCAGGCGCGACAGCGGCGCAGCGCCTTGCAGGCGGTGGCGCCGAAACGACTGGTCTCCTCGGTGTCCGCGGAGCCGCAGCGCGGGCACGCGACGACGGCGGCCGCGTGGGTCGGGCCGAGCGTCAGCGGCACGGGCCCGGCCGCCCGGCGCGGCGCGGTGCCGGGCGGCGCGATGCCGGCCTCGGCGAGCTTGCGGCGGCCCTCGGCGGTGATGTCGTCGGTGCTCCACGGGGGGCTGAGCTGCGTCTCGACCCGCGCCTCGGCGAACCCGGCGCCGCGCAGCGCGGCGACGACGTCGGCCCGCATCTCGGCGAGCGCCGGGCAGCCGGTGTAGGTGGGGGTGAGCACGGCGGTCACCCCACCGTCGCCGTCCACCCGCACCTCCCGCAGCACCCCGAGATCGGCGAGGGTCAGCATGGGCAGCTCGGGGTCGCACACGGCCGAGGCCGCGGCGGTGGCCGCCACCTGCGACCACTCCTCCACCAGGGTGGTGTTCACCACGTCGCCTCCGGGTCCGCCCGGGCGACGCTCTGCAGCTCGGCGAGCAGCTCGGCGAGGTGTTCCGTGTGCTCGCCCGAGCGGCCGGAGGCCGTCGCGGTCGGGGCGTCCGTCGGGGCGGAGAGGTGGGCCGCGTCGAGGACCTGGGCAAGGACGGCCTCGACCTCGTCGCGGGTCTGCGGCGCCGCCGCGTACAGCTCCGCGCGGTACGGCCACAGCTCGGCGAGGGCCGCGCTCGTGCGACGCGCGGACTCCTCCGTCCCGTCGCCCAGCCGGACGACCCACTGCGCGGCGTGGTCGCGGTGGTAGGTCAGCTCGCTGACCCCCTTGCGGGCGACCGCGGCGAGCACCGGGTCGGGGTGCTCGGTGAGCCCGGTGAGCTCGGCCAGGCGCCAACTGGACAGCAGCAGCAGCTTGACGACGCAGTGCGCGAAGTCGCCGTTCGGCAGCTCGGCCAGGACGACGTTGCGGAAGTCGGCCTGGTCGCGGAAGTACGCGAGCGCGTCCTCGTCCCGCCCGGCACCCTCCGCCTGGCCGGCGCGGGCGTAGAGCAGGCGGGCCTGGCCGAGCAGGTCGAGGCCGATGTTGGCGAGCGCGACCTCCTCCTCCAGCTCGGGGGCCAGCGTGATCCACTGGGCCAGCCGCTGCGCGGCGACCAGCGCGTCGTCGGCGAGCGCCAGGCACAGCGCGGTCAGCGCCCCGGCGTCGACGCCGGGCGGCAGGGTCGTGTCCACGCCGTGCAGCGGGTCCTCGAAACCGGTGCCGAAGGCCCACCGCGCGTCGTCAGCGTGCCCCTCGGCGAGCGAGAGGTAGACGTGGTCGTCGTCGCTGCTCATGGAAGTACCGGCTCCTAGATGTGCGGGACGTCGTCGGGGATGGCGTAGAACGTCGGGTGGCGGTAGACCTTGTCGCCGCTCGGGGAGAAGAACGGGTCCTTCTCGTCCGGCGTCGAGGCGGTGATCGCGTCGGAGCGGACCACCCAGATGCTGACGCCCTCGTTGCGGCGGGTGTACAGGTCGCGGGCGTTGGTCAGCGCCATCCGCTCGTCGGCCGCGTGCAGCGAGCCGACGTGCACGTGGTTGAGGCCGCGCTTGCCGCGCACGAACACCTCGTACAGGGGCCAACTGCTGCTCATGCCGCCGTTCCTTCCTTGGTCGTCTCACGCAGCGCCTGCTGCTTGGCCGCGTGGGCCGCGGCCGCCTCACGCACCCAGGCGCCGTCCTCGTGCGCCTTGGTCCGCCGCTCCATCCGCTGCGCGTTGCACGGACCGTCGCCCTTGATGACCCGCATCAGCTCGGCGTAGTCGGGGGTGCCGAAGTCGTGGGTACCGCGCTCCTCGTTCCAGCGCAGCTCCGGGTCGGGCAGCGTGACGCCGAGGAACTCGGCCTGGGGCACGGTCATGTCGACGAAGCGCCGGCGCAGTTCGTCGTTGCTGTGGCGCTTGATCTTCCAGGCCATGGACTGCGCGCTGTTGGGCGAGTCGTCGTCCGGCGGCCCGAACATCATCAGCGACGGCCACCACCAGCGGTCCACCGCGTCCTGCACCTGCGCACGCTGGGCCTCGGTGCCGCGCATCATCGTCAGCAGCAACTCGAAGCCCTGGCGCTGGTGGAAGGACTCCTCCTTGCAGACCCGCACCATCGCCCGGGCGTAGGGCCCGTAGCTGGACCGGCACAGCGGGACCTGGTTGCAGATCGCGGCGCCGTCGACGAACCACCCGATGACGCCGACGTCGGCGAAGCTCAGCGTCGGGTAGTTGAAGATCGAGGAGTACTTCTGCCGGCCCTGGAGAAGGCGCTCGGTCAGTTCGTCACGGTCGATGCCGAGGGTCTCGGCGGCGGAGTAGAGGTAGAGCCCGTGGCCCGCCTCGTCCTGCACCTTGGCGAAGAGGATCGCCTTGCGGCGCAGGGAGGGAGCCTTGGTGATCCACTCCCCCTCCGGCTGCATGCCGATGATCTCGCTGTGCGCGTGCTGCGCGATCTGGCGCACCAGCGTGGCGCGGTAGCCGTCCGGCATCCAGTCACGCGGCTCGATGCGCTGGTCGTGCGCGATCGTCGCGTCGAAGTGCGCGGAGAGGCGCGTAGCGCTCTCGGCACTGTCGGTACCGCTCATGGCAGCCAACCCTCCGGTCCTTGGTCCCATCAGACTACCGAACGGTCGGTCGGCCAACAAGATGCCCCGGCGTGTGCACGGGAGGCAGGCCGGATCCGGACCGGGGCCGGACCGACCGGGGTCAGACTCCTCGCACCGAGGACGTCGCCCCGGGCCGCCTCAGCAGGACCGCGGCGAGGTCCGCGGCGAGCGGGGCACAGTCGGACAGGTCGAGGGTGGAGACGGTGAGGCGCAGGCCCGGGGCGGCATGAAGGCGGTAGCGCGCCCCCGGGGAGACCGCCCAGCCCCGTTGCAGGAGACCGGCCACCGCCGAGGTCTCGTCCGCGACGGGGATCCACACATACAGGCCGCTGCGCCCGTGCGCCGCGATGCCGTGGCTGGCGAGCGCCGCCACCAGCGCGTCGCGACGGGCCCGGTAGGACGCGGCCGTGGGTGCGGGGTCGTAGGCCTCCCACAGTGCCGCCGCGGTGCGCTGGAGCAGGTGACTCACCCAGCCCGCGCCCAGACGCTGACGGCCGCGGACACGGTCGACCGTCTCGCGGTCACCGGCGACGACGGCCACCCGCAGGTCGGGGCCGAGCGACTTGGCGACGGAGCGGACCACCGCCCAGTGCCGGACCGTCGCGGCGCCCTGCGCGCCGCCGCCGGGCGCCGCGCACAACGCCTGGTAGGCCTGGTCGACGATGCCGTGGCCGTGGTCGTCCTCGACCAACAGCACCTCGGGATGGCCGGCCAGTAGGGCCCGCAGCTGCGTCGCGCGCTCCGCGCCGAGCGTCGCGCCGGTCGGGTTCTGGGCGCGGGCCGTCACCACGACCGCGCGCACGCCCGCGTCGAGCGCCTCGCGCAGGCCCTCGACGGTCATGCCGTCGTCGTCGACGGCCACCGGTCGGGGCTTCAGCCCGAGCGCGGGCAGCAGGTCGAACAGACTGCCCCAGCCCGGGTCCTCGACCGCGACGGCGTCGCCGGGGCGCAGCCACGCCTGGAAGATCCGCTCCTGCGCGTCGAGCGCGCCGGACGCGACGCCGATCGCCTCGGCGGGCACGCCGTCGGCGACGAAGGAACGACGGGCGACGGCCAGCAGGCCCGGGTCGGCCTCCGGGCCGCCGTAGCGGCCCGCGCCGGGGACGGCCCCGCGGCCGGCGGCCGCGAGCGCGGTGGTGGGATCGGGCAGCAGCCGGGCGTCGGGGTTGCCGTCGGCGAGGTCGCGGACCCCCTCCGGGACCTCCAGCGCGGTGTAGTCGCGCGGGGTGAGCGCGGGGCGCGGCAGGATGCGACTGCCGCGCCGGCCGGCGGTCTCGATGACCCCGCGCTCACGCAGCAGCCGGTACGCGGCGGCCACGGTGTTCGGGTTCACGCCGAGCTCCACCGCGAGGTCCCGCAGCGGCGGCAGCGCCGCGCCCGGCGCGAGGACGCCGGAGGCGACGAGCGCCTCGACCTCGGCGGCGATCTCGGTGGCACGGCGGGCAGTGATCCGATAATCTCCTAGCACAAAGGGGATTATGCACTAGTTCAAAGGGCTGCGCCAGTGGGAGGCCGCCATGCTCATCCATCCGTGGGACCACGCCGACGAGGCCACCTGGCGCCCGTGGCTCGCCGCCCGAGACTTCGGTGTCCTCGCCGCCAACGGCGTCGACGGCGCGCCGCCGATGCTCGTCCCCACACACTTCCTCTATCAGGGGGGCGACGAGGTCCTGCTGCACCTGGCCCGCCCCAACCCGTTCTGGGCCGCGCTCGACGCCAACCCCCGGCTCACCCTCGCGGTGACGGACGACTACGCCTTCATCCCCGGCACGTGGCGGGCCACGCCGGACATGGACCCGGACCACGGCGTGCCGACCAGCTTCTACACCTCCGTGCACCTGACCGGCACCGGCACCGTCGTCGACGACCCCGCCGAGAAGGGCGTCCTGCTCGCCCGTCAGTTCGCCCGCTTCCAGCCCGAGTCGAAGTCGGAGCCCATCGTCCCCGGCGAGGGCCCCTTCGGCCGGATGCTCTCCGCGATCCGCGTCCTGCGCCTCCACGTGGAGGAGGTCCGCGCGAAGGCCAAGTACGACGCCCACAAGGACGCCGCCCTCGCCACCCGCGTCCGCACCGGCCTGACGGCGCGGGGCCTCCCCCAGGACACCGCCGCAGCCGCGCATCTGCACTCTGCCTGAGCCGCACTTTCCAGGGGCGCGGGAAACTGCGCGAACAACCACCCGAGGCGGATGGCCCTGCGCCTTGAGGACCATCCGCAGGTCAGTGGCTTGTCGCGCAGTTCCCCGCGCCCCTGGAGGGAGCTGCGCTCCCCTGGGCTAGGGCAACCGGGTGATAGTCGTACCGCCGCAAGCCCTGCTCCCGTCGCGCCGCGCGTCCGCCGCCGCCGGGGCTCCCTACGCTGCCCGGACGGACCCATCCGCGCCGCGCACCCCGGGAGCCCCCCACTGTCCAACACGCGATCATCGACCGCCGCCGCCGAAGGACACCTCGGGCATGTCGTCTTCATCGCGGCCGCGGCCGCCATGGGCGGCTTCCTGTTCGGGTACGACAGTGCCGTCATCAACGGAGCGGTGACCGGCATCCAGCACCACTTCGGCGTCGGCAACGGCGAGACCTCCCTCGTGGTCTCCGCCGCCCTCCTCGGCTCCGCGGTCGGCGCCGTCTGCGCCGGCTGGCTCGCCGACCACTTCGGTCGCATCAAGGTGATGCAGCTGGCCGCCCTGCTCTTCTTCGCCAGCGGCCTCGGCACCATGTTCCCGCCCAACATCGTGATGTTGGGCGTGTGGCGCGTGATCGGCGGCATCGCCATCGGCATCGCCTCCGTCGTCGCCCCCGCCTACATCGCCGAGGTCGCGCCGCCGGCGGTCCGCGGGCGGCTCGCCTCGTTCCAGCAGGCGGCGATCGTGCTGGGCATCTTCATCTCCCAGCTCATCAACTACGCGCTGAACCAGGCCGCCGGCGGCAACCCCAACGACCACCTCGCGGGCATCCAGGCCTGGCAGTGGATGCTCGGCGCGGAGACCATCCCGGCCCTGATCTACGGCCTGTTCTCGCTCGCCATCCCGGAGTCGCCGCGCTACCTGATCTCCTCCGGCGACCTGGCGCGGGCCAAGAAGGTCCTGACCGACGTCGAGGCGCCCGGCACCGACATCGACGCCCGGATCGGCGAGATCCAGCACGTCATGGCGACCGAGCACAAACCGCGGATGAAGGACCTGATGGGCGGCCGGGCAGGGCTCCAGACGATCGTCTGGATCGGCATCGGTGCCTCGGTGTTCCAGCAGTTCGTCGGCATCAACGTGATCTTCTACTACTCGTCGTTGCTGTGGCAGTCGGTGGGCATCAACGCGAGCAACTCGCTGCTGATCTCCGTCTCCACCTCGCTGGTCAACATCGTCGGCACGGTGATCGCCGTGGTCCTGGTCGACCGCGTCGGCCGCAGGCCGCTGGCGCTGGTCGGCTCGGCCGGCATGGCGGTGACCCTGGGCATGGCGGCGTGGGCCTTCTCCTACCGCGTCGGCACCGGCACCAACGCCCACCTGGCCGACACCCAGGCGACGGTGGCGCTGGTGGCGGCCCACATCTACGTGCTCTGCTTCGCCTTCTCCTGGGGCGTGGTGGTCTGGGTCCTGCTGGGTGAGATGTTCCCCAACAAGATCCGCGCGCTGGCCCTCTCCGTCGCCGCCTCGGCGCAGTGGATCGCCAACTGGCTCATCACGGTGAGCTTCCCGACCATGTCGGACTGGAACCTGTCGGCCACCTACGTGATCTACGCCTGCTTCGCGCTGCTGTCGATCCCGTTCGTCTACTTCTGCATCCGCGAGACCAAGGGCAAGTCGCTGGAGGAGATGGGCTGACCGGTTGCACGGCGGCGGCCCGCGACAACCGGACAGTGGCCCGACTCAGGTGATCGTCTCCCCGAAACGGAGCGAGATGGCCTTGAGCCGGGCCACCTCCACGTCGTGGCACTCGTGCTCACAGCCGTGCAGCTTGCCGCCGATCACCCGAACCCCGACGGAACAGGTGTGCGACTCGCCCGGGTCCACTCCCTTGCATCCGGGCGCGTGGTACTTCTCGGGCGGCGTCCACAGGCCGCCGTACGGTTTCCCCGGGTCCGGAGTCGTCTGCGCCATGAACCAAGTGTGCGTCAGATCGCTTGCCAGGAAAGGGCGAACGCCGGAGATCACCGGCCCCGATGTGCCAGGCCGTAGGGTTGCGGCCATGACAGAAACGCCGGCACACCGCAGCGACGACATCGCACACCACGACACTCCCGAGGACGAGGCGCCGCTGCGTCGCCGCATCCACCTCACCAACCTCGTCGCCGGCTCCAACTGGCTGCTGCTCAACACCGACCGGGAGACCATGGCCGCCAACGGCCCGGCGCTGCGCGCCATGGCGGGCGTCATCGAGGCCCTCCACGAGATCGGCTGGCACCTCAACCAGCCCGACGCCACGCGCCTCGCCACCGCGCAGGCCCACCTGGACGCGGCTCAGCGGGAGTTGCGGGCGGCCCTGGAAGGCCACTGACCCGCCGCCACTGACCCGCCGCCACGGCCCGTCCTCGGCGCGTGCGGAGTCGACCACGCCGTCGTACGGCCCGGTGCGCAGGATGGCCGCCCCGCGCGCGGGCGCCCGCAGATGCGCCGCGACGCGCTACGCGTCGACCAGTTCCGCCGCCGCGGCGGCGAGGAGGAGGTCCAGGGCGGCCGGATACGCGCTCGCGTTCATGCGCTGCGCGAGCAGCTGCGCGGTCGCGGCGATGTTGGGGTGGGTCTCGGCGGGCAGGCGGGCGTAGGTCGCGTGCCAGACGGCCTCGTCCGTCTCGCGCGCGTCCGCCGGGAGGGCCAGGGACGCGGCGTCCAGCGCCGCGAAGGCCAGGCTCTGGTCGATGAAGACGTGGTAGATCCGGACCGCCGCCGGATCGGCGAAGCCCGCGCCGCGCAGCACGCCGAGGACCGCCTCGTCGGCGGCGATCTCGTGGACGCGGCCGCTGACACGGCTCGCCGCGAGGACCGCGGCCTGGGGGTGGGCCAGGTAGGAGGCGTGAATGCGCAGACCCAGGTCGCGCAGGTCCGCCCGCCAGGCGCCGGCCGGCGCCCAGCGGCGCATGGCGCGGTGCATCAGCTCGTCGGCGATGGCGCGGGTCAGCTCGTCGAGACCGGCGAAGTACCGGTAGACGGTGCTCGCGTCCGCCCCCAGCGCGAGGCCGAGCCTGCGCGCGGTGAAGCCCTGCGCGCCGTGCTCGCGCAGCATCCGCAGGGCGGTGTCCACGATCAGGTCGTGGGTCAGCACCGTGCCCTGCTTGGTCGGCCTGCGCCTGCGGCGCCGCTCCTCGGGGACCGCCGTCTTCGCCATGCCGCCCACCCTAACCGGCACCGCGATCCTTATGCCAACGCGGTTGACGTTCGTGTGGGCCGGGGCGTTTCATCAGGTCAGCGGCCGCTCAACCGTTCTTTCCTGCACGCCCGAACCACCAGGAGACCCTCATGCGTGTGCTGCTCGTCGGCGCCGGAGGCGTCGGCACCGCGATCACGCGGATCGCCGCCCGCCGTCCCTTCCTCACCCACATGGTCGTCGCCGACTACGACCTGGCCCGTGCCGAGGCCGCCGTCGCCGCCCTCGGCACGGAGCAGGCGGAGCGTTTCAGCGCGGCCCGCGTCGACGCGAGCGACCAGGAGGCCGTCGCCGCCCTGCTGCGCGCCGAGCGCTGCGAGGTGCTGCTCAACGCGACCGACCCCCGCTTCGTGATGCCGCTGTTCGAGGCCGCCCTCGCCGCCGACGCGCACTACCTGGACATGGCGATGTCCCTCTCCCGCCCGCACCCCGAGCAGCCGCACGCCCTGACCGGCGTGAAGCTCGGCGACGAGCAGTTCGCCCGTGCGGAGGCCTGGGAGAAGGCCGGGCGGCTCGCCCTGGTCGGCATCGGTGTCGAGCCGGGCCTGTCCGACGTCTTCGCCCGCTACGCCGCGGACGAGCTCTTCGACGAGATCGAGGAGGTCGGCATCCGTGACGGGGCGAACCTGACCGTCGACGGCTACGAGTTCGCGCCCTCGTTCAACATCTGGACCACGATCGAGGAGTGCCTGAACCCGCCGGTGGTCTACGAGGCCGACCGCGGCTGGTTCACCACCCCGCCGTTCAGCGAGCCCGAGGTCTTCGACTTCCCCGACGGCATCGGCCCGGTCGAGTGCGTCAACGTCGAGCACGAGGAGGTGCTGCTGGTCCCGCGCTGGGTGGACGCCAAGCGGGTCACCTTCAAGTACGGGCTGGGCGAGGACTTCATCTCCAAGCTCAAGACCCTGCACGCGCTCGGCCTGGACCGCACCGAGCCGCTGACCGTCCGCTCCGCCGACGGCCCGGTGCAGGTCTCCCCGCGCGACGTGGTCGCCGCGGCCCTGCCGGACCCGGCCACGCTGGGCGACCGCATGCACGGCAAGACCTGCGCCGGCACCTGGGTCAAGGGGACCAAGGACGGCGCCCCGCGCGAGGTGTACCTCTACCACGTGGTCGACAACCAGTGGTCGATGAAGGAGTACGGCTCCCAGGCCGTGGTGTGGCAGACGGCGATCAACCCCGTCGTCGCCCTGGAGCTGCTCGCCTCCGGTGCCTGGTCGGGGCAGGGCGTGCTGGGCCCGGAGGCCTTCGCGCCCCGCCCGTTCCTGGACCTGCTGGTCGAGTACGGCTCCCCGTGGGGCCTGCGCGAGCAGTGAGTCGCTGACCGGGCGGGCCCCGACGTGACCGGAGCGTCAGAACCGGGGCTCGCCCGCCCACCAGTTGCCCGGCGCCGCCGGGTCGCTGCTGGTCCAGAACTCCACGATGGCGGCGACGAACTCACCGGCGTCCAGGCTGCCGTCACCGTCCCGGTCCAGCCTCGCGAAGGCCTGGGCCGCATGATCGCGGGTGAAGCCGGCGAAGTGGCCGCGCTGGAAGTGGAAGAACTCGTCGAGGTCGACGCGCCCGTCCCGGTTCTCGTCGGCGATGGCGAGGAAGGCCTCGGCCAACCCGCCGAGGATCACCCGGGCGGCGTCCGGCTGGTCGGCGAGGGAGCCGGTCGAGCCGACGAACTGCTCCCGCGTGATCGCGTCCACCCCCTCGGGCAGGTAGGGCGCGTGCAGCTCGCGCCAGATGGCGAGGTAGGCGTCGACGATCCGCGCCTCCTCCGCGCCTCCGGCCGGATGCCCGAGCGAAGCGGCGACGGAGCGGCCCATGCTCCGATGGTCGGCCTCGGTGAGACGGCCGTCGCCGTCGGCGTCGAGGTGGTCGAAGCCCCAGCCGATCTTCGCGTCGAGGAAGTCCTGACTCACGGGTGTGCCCTTCTCTGGCGTGATGCGTGGCCGCTGTGAATGGACAGCGCCGGCAGTGGATTGACGGAGCATCGACACGCTAGCGGTCGAACGGCGTGCCCGCGCGTAGTTCGCCCACCGTTCCCCTCCGACCCCTTCTCCTCGCTGACCGGAACGCGTCACACTGCGGGCGCCCGCTTCCCTCGACGGAGAGGACGCCATGCCCACCACGCTGTCAGCCCGGTCCCGCCAGCGTCGGCGCCACGGCGCGACCGCGCTCGTGCTCGCCCTGCTCGGCGCACTGCTCGGCCTCGCCGGCACCGCGCCCGCGGCCCACGCCGCGACCAGCAGCCCCAACCTGATCCTCGACGGCAGCGGCCAGAACGCCGCGTGCTCCGGCTCGGGCTACGACGAGACCTCCGACCCCGGCTGGACCATCACCGCCGGTGACCCGAACGTGGTCTGCTACACCAACAACGGCGGCTTCCCCGGCGCCTCCACCCCCGGGGCGCAGGCCGGCAACGGCTACTTCACCGGCGGTACCCGCGGCAACGGCACCCTGACCCAGACCGCCGACGTCTCCGCCGCGGCCACCACGATCGACGCGGGCACCGCGACGTACAACCTGTCGGGCTGGCTCGGCGGCTTCGGCAAGCAGAACGACACCGCCGCCCTGGTCGCCACCTTCCGGTCGGCGACGGGCACCTCCCTCGGCACCACGCAGATCGGCCCGGTCACCGCCACCGACCGCAAGAGCCGCACCGAGTTCCTGCAGCGCACCGCGACCGGCACCCTCCCGGCCGGCACCCGCACGGTCCGCCTGGACCTCCAGTTCACCTGGACCACCGGCGGCACCACGGACGGCTACGCGCAGGGCCTCTCACTGACCGTCAGCCCGACCGTCCCGGCCCCGGTCCTGGCCGCCCCGGCCTCGACCGTGCCCGGCTTCGACCACGTCTTCGTCGTCTACATGGAGAACGAGAACTACTCCGCCACCAGCAACACCGTCGACGGCGGCGCGGGCATCATCGGCAACTCCGCCGCGCCCTACCTCAACGGCCTGACGGCGAACGCGGCTCTGCTGACCGGCTACCACGCGGTCGTGCACAACTCCGACCCGAACTACCTCGCCCTGGCGGGCGGCAGCACCTTCGGCCAGAGCGCGGGCAACAGCGGCACCAGCAACTGCATCGCCACCTGCACCTACAGCACCCCCAGCCTGGGCGACCGGGTGGACCAGGCCGGCAAGACGTGGAAGCAGTACACCGACGGCGCCAACGGCAACTGCGACCAGACCACGCACGGCTCCTACTACCCGGACGACGCGCCCTTCGGCTACTTCTCCGACGTGAAGAACAACGCCACCTACTGCCAGGCCCACTGGCAGCCGCTCACGCAGTTGTCGACCGATCTCGCGTCCACGGCCACCACCCCGAACTTCGCCTGGCTCGCCGCCGACGACTGCAACGACATGGAGTCCTGCGGCGTCTCCGCCGGCGACACCTGGCTCAGGAACACGCTGCCGACGCTCTTCAACTCCCCCGCCTGGACCACGCAGCGCTCGCTGCTGGTGATCACCTGGGACGAGGACGGCAACAACCTGCCCGGCGGCTTCGGCCCCGGCCAGACCAACCAGGTCGCCACCTTCGTCCTCGGCTCCCCCGGCACGGTCAAGGCGGGCACCCGGATCTCCACCCGCTACGACCACTACAGCACCGCCCGCACCGTCGAGCAGGCGCTGGGCCTCACACCGATGACCGCCAACGACACCTACGCCGTGCCCATGAACGACGTCTTCAACTGACCCTCTCTCCTTATCTCTTTGTCTCTCCACCGGTCGCCTACTCGCCCGGCCACTCCCCGGGGTGGTCGGTCCAGGCGACCAGCTCACTGTCGTACGGGTCCTCGCCCGGGTAGTCCTCCGCCATCCGCTCCTCGAACTGGCTCCGGGACATCGGCACGTGGTGCGCTCCACAGAAGGAGATCAGCCGGTACTGATGGTCGTCCGCATACGGTCCGACCTGCACTGGAGGCTCGGTTTCGCTCATGCGCCCAGCGTGCGTCCGGCCCGTGTGCCCCGCCACCCGAGTGGCGGGGCACGGCACGGCGGCGCAAGGTGGGAAGACCGTCATCCGGGAGGAGTGCTTCCACCATGAGCGTTCTCGACAAGGTCAAAGGCATGCTCAAGGGCCACGAGAGTCAGGCGTCGCAGGCCGTGGACAAGGCCGGAGACATGATCGACGACAAGACCGGCGGCAAGTACGCGAGCCAGGTCGACATGGCCCAGGACCAGGCGAAGAAGCAGCTCGGCGTCGACGACCAGGCACCCCCGCCCGTCGACGGCGGCCAGTCGGCGTAAGCGCCCCACAGGGGCGCGAGGAACTGCACGACAAGCCACTCACCTGCGGGTGGTCCTCGACGTTCAGGACCCTCCGCACGCAGGTGGCTTCTCGTGCAGTTCCTCGCGCCCCTGAATGCAACTACCAGGCAGCGCGATCCGCGCCCTGCGCGGTCGCGCAGCGTTGGACCACCGCCGCCGGGTCGATCGCCGCGCCGCGGAGAATCTCGGCGGCGCGGGAGTCCGGGACCGTGGCCAGCTCGCGCAGCAGGTCCAGGACCGTGCCGTCTCCACCCCCGCTCCGCGCGGCGCGCGCCAGCGCGCCGGCCGCGGTCGCGCTCCAGGCCAGCCCCGCCGAGCGTTCCTGCTCGCGGTCCGCGACGCCCTCGCCGAAGCGCCACAGCCGGCCGAAGCCGATGCTGCGCTGCACCAGGTACCCCATGAGCCGCGTGGCCTGAACCGGCAGCGGCGCCGCGACCCCCAGCGCGGAGTCGTCGGTCTCCAGCAGGGCGTGCAGCAGGTGACCGGTGTCGACCTCCGGATCACCCGCACGCAGCGCGCGCCGACGGGCGCGGGCGGCGACGACCGCGAGCGTCCCGACGGTGACGGGTTCGTCCCGGCGCGCGGCAGCGGCGTTCGCGGCTGCCGCGGCAATCCGGAGGGGCTCAGGAGGCAAGAGGTCTCCACCGTGAGGTCGAGCGAGGGGGCGACACAGGCCCGAAGGGCCTCGAACGGCGCCGCGGGCCGCGGGCCGTTGCTGCAGTGAGTCAGCGCGGTCGGCTCCGAGCACACGAGGGCCGCCCGGGAAGTCTGCTGCGCAGGGTGACCATTCGTCAACCCACAGATACGATCTTCCCATGGTCCTCGGTGGCCAGTGCGCCGCCCATGACCGCCCCCGCGCGACTGACCTGCACGGATGCCCGGGGCGCGTGCGGCGTGTGCCACGGGCGCGCGGGGGTGTCCGCAGGCGCACGCTCCGCGCCGGCACCCCCATTCGGCTGCAACCACCCCTGTCCCCCGACCGTCGAACACAACACGGACCTCACTCGTTCCGCGTACCGGGTCCGCCCGTCCGCAGTCCGTCCGCACTCCGTCCGGCCCAGGAGCCCCCACCTGACCACCGTCGCCCCGACGCCCACGAAGCCGCTGCTCTATCTCGATGTGGACGGCGTGCTCAACCCCGTCTGCCCACACCCCGGGAGCGGCTACACCCGGCATCTGCTGCTGCGCAGCGAGGTGCTGCTGAGCGCGACGCACGGGGAGTGGCTCCGGGAGCTGGCCGAGGTCTACGAGCTCGCGTGGGCGAGCACCTGGGAGGCGTGGGCCAACCAGTGCATCGCGCCGCTGCTCGGCCTGCCGCCGCTGCCCTGGGTCGCCTGCGGGGGCTTCAACTCCGGGGCACGGGACGGGGATTTCGCACCGATCGTGCGCCACGCGGCGGGACGGCCGTTCGCCTGGTTGGACGACCTGATCCCGCCGCGTCTGCTGCGCCGCTACGCGGATCGCAGCGATGTGCTGTTGCTGCCGGTCGAGCCGGGGCAGGGCCTGCGGCGTCGCCACGTGGACCGGCTGCTGTCACGGCCACCACGGGCCGCGCACCTCAGCCCCGGTCCTCCGGGCTCGCGTCCGTCGGAGCCGGCTCCGAGTCCGCGTCGGCCAGGATGAGGTAGAGCCGCTTGCGCGTGTCCGCGAGGACCGCGAGCGCCTTGGCCCGCTGCTCCGGCGTACCGGTCATCACGACCTGCCGCAGCGCGTCCTTGACGGCACCGCCGGCCCGGCCGAACTCCCGGACGACCTCCCAGTGCTCGCCCTGCTCGGCCTCCTCCCATGGGGCGTCCGGCCCCTGCTCGGCCTCGGCGCGGCCGGCCTCGGTGAGCGAGAACAGCTTCTTGCCGCCGTCCTCCGCGCTCGTGATCAGGCCTTCCTCGTCGAGCATCTGCAGGGTCGGGTAGACCGAGCCGGGGCTGGGCCGCCAGCTGCCGCCCGAGCGCTCCGCGATCTCGCGGATCATCTCGTAGCCGTGCATCGGGCGCTCCTTGAGCAGCGCGAGCAGCGAGGCACGCACGTCCCCACGCCGCGCCCGGCCCCCGGGACGCCCCCGTCCGCCACGGCCCTTGTGCCCCCACGGTCCGAACGGCCCGGGCCCGAACGGCCCCGGCCCCCCGAACCCGGGCGGCCCGAACTCCCCGAACGCGGGCCGACCAGGGCCCCTTCCATTGCTGTTCCTCGGATCGAATTGGTGTCGGGTTCGCATGATCGAACTCCTCTGTCGAGACATGAATAGGTCATATCGACGACAGTCCATCGACTGTCTCGATGCATCAACGATATATCGGTAACTGTCGTTCGACAACCCCTGCCGACAACCCCGGCGGTCGACATCGCCCGAAGGCATCGGTTCATCGCTCCTGATCGGGCTGCTCGTTCACGGTGCGACCTGCACGTACTGTGTCGACGTGGCTCTGACTGACACCGAGATGGGCGTCTTGCTCGCGCCAGCCGGGCTCCGGCTCGTCGAACGGGTCCGGCACGCTGTTCGCCTGCCCCCGCTGCCGGAGGGGGGGCGCTTCGGCTCCGAACCGGACGAGGTCGCCGACGTGGACGACCCGGACTTCGCGGACAAGGTCAACGCGGGCTGGCATCGCATGTTCCGGAGTTCACGGTGGTGTCCCTGGACGGCCGGATGATGCTGCAGACCACGGTGTGGGGTAACGGCACCGTCAGCAGCATCGTGATCCGCCCGTAGCAGCGCTGACGACAGAGGGCCCTTGTCGTCCGCGCACGAGAAGTCGGACGATCAGCCCATGTCCATGAGCCGAGACACCTTCGACGATGTACCGCTGAGCACGCTGTTCCCCGAGCTGTCTGCCGCCGACTGTGGATCCCTGCGGCGCGCGGCGCTCAGCGTCGGCCTGGCCCGGCCCGGGGCCGTCGCACCGAAGTGGGAGTGGAAAGCGGAGCATGCGGTCTTCACGGGCCCGCAGTCCCGGACACACGTGATCCTCCTTCTGTGCGTGGTTCAGCCGGCGCGCGGAAGCGACTGGTTGGAGTTCCAGCTTCAGGTGGGCTGGACGGCCCAGGGTCAGCACGACGTGACCGCCTCGGTCAACGTGGGTTGCTGGTGCGAGACCGACCACGGCACCCACGACGTCGAGGTCCTCAACTCCGTCGTCGGTGACGAGATCTCGCTGCCCGAGGCCTTCGAAGCCTGCGCCGATCGCATGGCGGGGTGGCTGGCCGACCCACGCGACGCGGACTTCTGGCGTGCCCGCGAGGACTTGCCGACTCGCCCTCTGCCTAGGTCGGGCTCCGGCACGAAAACCGTTCGACCCCACCCTGACCGCCGCCTAACCTCGAGTCAGCACGGAGGAGCAGCCCGGTAGCACGTCAGACGGGCGATCCGCTCCGTGGCACGGCGTCGTACCCCAACGGCAGAGGGAACCGGTTCAGGACCGGTCCAGTGTGCGTTCGAATCGCACCGACGCTACGCACGAGCCCGCCATGGAGAGGTGGCCGAGTGGTAAGGCAGCGGCTTGCTAAGCCGTCGTCAGGGGCGACCCTGCGCGCGTTCGATCCGCGCTCTCTCCGCAGAACCGCTCCGTGAGGGGTGGTCAGTACGAGCTGTCGACGTCGGACAGGGAGTCGGCCTCGGCGTTGAGCTGCTGTCGGGCGGACGCGCCGAGGAAAGGGATCAGCGCGCCGCAGTCGAGGCAGGCGCGCGCGAAGCAGGCGTCGTAGGACGGGCGGGGACGGAAGATGCCCGTCCTCGGGAAGGCCAGCCGCAGGAAACGCTGATCGCCTATCCGATTGCCCGAGGTCAGCTCGCCGAGGGCGCTCAGCCGTTCGGATCCGCACACCGCACATCGCATGGGGCGAGAGCGTACCCGATCGTTTCGGGTGGGGATCCGCTCAGAACGGTCGCAGGAACGGCCGTTCCGCCATGCGTTCGGCGAGGGCGAGCAGCCATGGGGTGCGGGCCTTCGGAAGGCGGGTCAGGGTGTGGTGGAAGACCGTCCAGTCCGGGTGAAAGACCCACGCGGGGTGGCGCGGGAGGGGGTCGTCGCGCTCGACGCCCGGCGGGAGCCCGCCGGTCACCGGAAGGCGTGACGGGTCGCGGCCGCAGGCCAGGTGGAGCCAGACCTCCGCCGCCAACGGCACCGGCGTGCCGGCCGGTTCGCCCGGCCGGGACGGTGGGGCCCAGACCTCGCCGGTCTGCGGGTGACGTGGGACCAGGGCGAGGTCGGGTGCCCGTCCCGGAGACGACAGGCCCGGGCCGGCCAGCGACAGGGTCAGGGTCTTCGTCGGTGGGCCGGGTGGCAGCAGCCCGGCAAGCGCCGGGCCGAGCACCGTCGTGAGCAGGCCCGGCGGCAGAGCGACGGCCGCGCCCTCGGAGGCCACCAGCAGGTGCGCCAGCGCAGCGCCGATCGCGGCCCGCCAGCGCGCATCCCACCAGCCGATCGGTTCCACCGGGGGCCAGGCCTCGTAGGCGTCCCCCAGGACCTCCCAAGGGACGGGCGCACGCACCGGGCCCGGAACGGGCATGCGGTGCACCGCCGACGGGAGCAGGCTGGTCGTCTGCCAGTAGGAGCAGTCGTCGACCCGGATGGCGACCGGCTGACCGCAGCCCGCGCAGGCGAGGTTGGGGCCGCCGCAGCCGGTGAGGCCGAGGCAGTAGCCGTCCAGGCGGTCGGGGATGAGCACCAGGCCGCGAGCGTCGCCGGGCGCGAGTACGACTGCGCCAGGCTCCCCGAAGGAGGGCCGTCGCGGCGGCCCGGACGGCTGCTCGTCGACGGCGTACGTCCCGGCTTCCAACAGCGGGGCGAGGAAGTCGTGCTGGCACATCGCGACGGCGTGGTCGGGCAGGGCGACCCGAGTGACGGGTGCGGTCAGTACGGCCGCGCAGCGCGCGCAGGCGAAGACATCGGTGATGCGGTGCCCCCTTGCCCTGGGTCGGTGAGTCCGTGGGCCGTGATTCCGTGATTCCGTGGGTCCGTGGGTCACGGACAGCAGGCGATTATGCGGCTCAGCGCCATGGGCGCGCCAACGGGTTTTCGTGGCGGCCGGACGCGCGGCGCTACGCTCGCGACATGAGGATGAGGATCATCGACGCGTTCACCGACGAGCCCTTCGCAGGAAATCCGGCGGCCGTGTGCCTGCTGCCCGAGGGGGCCTGGCCCGACGAGGGCTGGATGGCCCGGGTGGGGGCGGAGATGAACCTGTCGGAGACGGCGTTCCTGCGACCGCTCGGGTCGTCGGACGAGGGTCGGTGGGCGATCAGGTGGTTCACGCCCGCCGTCGAGGTGGACCTGTGCGGCCACGCGACGCTGGCCGCCACCCACGCGCTGGCGTCCGACGGGCTGGTCGCGCCCGGGGGCGAGGTGGTGTTCGAGTCGAACAGCGGGCCGCTGCGGGCGAAGGTCGCGGAGGACGGCGGCATCACGCTCGACTTCCCGCTCAACCCGCCGAAGCCGGGCTCCGCGCCGGCCGCGCTGGCGGAGGCGCTCGGCACGGACGCGTGGATCGCGGTGTGGGAGACCGGGGCGCTGGGTGACCTGATGCTGGAGTTCGTCGACGAGGCCTCCGTCCGGGCGCTGCGGCCCGACCACACGCGGCTCGCCGCGCTCGTGGACGCGGGCATCCCGCGCGGGGTGATCGTCACCGCCCGCGCCGACGACCCGGAGACGAGCGGCTACGACTTCGTCTCCCGCTGGTTCGGTACCGGCGTGGACGTCGGGGAGGACCCGGTCACCGGGAGCGCGCACACCGCGCTGCTGCCGCTGTGGGTCGCGCACCTGAACCGGGACACGCTCGTCGGCCGTCAGGTCTCGCGGCGCGGTGGGACCGTCCGACTCCACCTGGAGGGCGACCGGGCGCTGCTCAAGGGTCGCGCGGTCACCATGCTGGACGGGACGCTCGCCGAGGCCGCCCGGCCGTAGCACGCCGAGCCCGTCCGCGGGGGGCCGGGATCAGGTCGGCAGCCAGCTGACGTGCCCGGCCAGGAGCACGAAGCCGACGAAGGCGACCGTGTCGATCAGCGTGTGCGCGATCGCCAGCGGCATGACCCGGCCCCAACGGCGGTAGAGGTAGCAGAAGATCACACCCATCACCACGTTGCCGACGAAGCCGCCGACGCCCTGGTAGAGGTGGTAGGACCCGCGCAGCAGCGCGCTCGCCGCGACCATGGCGGGCCAGGACCACCCCAGCTGGCCGAGGCGGCGCAGCATGTAGCCGACCACGATGACCTCCTCCACCACCGCGTTCTGCGCGGCGGAGAGGATCAGCACCGGGATGCGCCACCAGACGTCGGGCAGACCGCTCGGCACCACGGTGAGGTTCGCGCCGGAGGCGCGCGCGCCGAGGTAGAGGGCGAGGCCGGACCCGCCGATCGCGGCGGCCACGACCACGCCCTTGCCGAGGTCGCTCCAGCGGCGGGTGAGGTCGAAGCCGAGGGCCCGCAGGGACGATCCCTCGCGGAACAGCAGGTAGGCGACCAGCAGGACGGGCACCAGGGCCGAGGCGATGTCGAAGAGGTGCCAGGTGAGGTCGAGCCAGGGGCGGCCGGGTGTGATCGAGCCGTTCAGGGTGGCCGTCTGCGACTTGAGCGACTTCTCCGCCGTCAGCGAGCCGACGAAGCTGATCAGCGCGGAGACTCCGCTGGCGCCGAGCGAGAGGCCCAGCACGATCAGCAGTTCCTGCCCCAGCAGGCGGCGGGTCAGCCGGATCGGTTGCGGGAGCGCGGGGAGCGTGTCGGTGCTGCTCACAGGGTTACTCCGACGGCGACGGCGGGACGATCAGGCGCGGCGGGGCCGACGATGATCGGGCGGGTTCGCCCGATCATCGCACAGCGCCCTGTGCCCACCGTCCTGCCCGACGCGGCAGCTCCCTCGGGAGAGCCCCGGCCGGGGGCGCGTCAGCGCAGCGGCCAGGTGTGGACCGGTTCGCCCGCGCGGGAGAGCTCCATGTAGCGGCGGGTCATCGCCGCCAGCGCGGGGCCGCGGTCCAGGCCCAGGCGGTCCATGCCGTCGTGGAAGACCGCGCTCTGCCAGGCCGCGCCGTTGATCCCGGTGCGGCAGCGTCCCTCGATGATCCCCAGGTACCGGTCCCGGTCGACCGGGTCGACCCCCCACGCGTCAAGACCCTGATGAGCCATCGGCAGCAGTTCGCGCTGCACCAGTTCGCGGGCGGGCACGCGGGCCACCCCGCCGCCCCGGCGTCCGCCGGGGCGCGGCCACCACAGCTCGGCGTCGAGGCCGAGGCGGGCGGCGGTGTGGAAGTTCTCCGTGGCCAGCTCGAAGGGCATCCGCTGCCAGACCGGACGCGGCTGGTCGGCCAGGGTGCGCACCAGGCCGTAGTAGAAGGCCGCGTTGGCCAGCGTGTCGACGACGGTCGGCCCGGCCGGCAGCGCCCGGTTCTCGACGCGCAGGTGCGGCACGCCGTCGGCGATGTCGTAGACAGGACGGTTCCAGCGGTAGATGGTGCCGTTGTGCAGACGCAGCTCGCGCAGCGCGGGGACGCCGCCGGCGGCGAGGGTCTTGAGCGGGTCCTCCTCGTCGCAGATGGGCAGCAGCGAGGGGAAGTAGCGCAGGTTCTCCTCGAACAGGTCGGTGACGGAGTCGACCCAGCGTTCCCCGAACCAGGTGATCGGCCGCACGCCCTGGGCCTTGAGCTCCGCCGGACGGGTGTCGCAGGCCTGCTCGAACAGGACCGGGCGGGTCTCCCGCCACAGCTCGCGCCCGAACAGGAACGGCGCGTTCGCGCCGAGCGCGAGCTGCGCGCCGGTCAGCGCCTGCGCCGCGTTCCACACCCCGGCGAAGCGGCGCGGGGTCACCTGGAGGTGCAGTTGCAGCGAGGTGCAGGCGGCCTCGGCGACGATGGACACGGCGTCCACCCGGAGCCGCTCGACGCCCTCGATGTCGAGGGTGATGTCCTCCCCGCGGGCGGCGAGGATCCGGTCGTTGAGCAGGCGGTAGCGGTCACCTGCGGAGATGTTGTCGAGGACGGCGTGGTCCACGGTCAGCGTCGGCAGGATGCCGACGGTGACGATGCGCGCGCCGGCGCGCTGGGCGCGGCGGTCCGCGTAGGCCAGGCCGACGGCGAGCTCCTCGCGCAGTTCCTCGAAGACACGCCCGCCCAGCCGGTGCGGGGCGATGTTGACCTCGATGTTGAACTGCCCCAGCTCGGTCTGGAAGTCCCCGCTGGCGATCTGCTCGAGCACGGCCTCGTTGCGCATGGCGGGGAGCCCCGCGTCGTCGGCGAGGTTGATCTCGATCTCCAGGCCCATCATGGCCCTGGCCCGGTCGAACCGCTCCTCGGCGAGGAGTCTCTCCAACGCGTCCACGCACTGACGCAGCTTGTGTCGGTAGAGCTGACGGTCAGCCAGGTCCGCGCTGCCGGCGACGACCTTCTCCCCCATGGGCGGCGGCCCCTCCCTCGATCGGCGGTATGGGGGAGCATGCCCCGAAGGGGTGATCGACACTCCGCCCGCGGGCGCGAGAGGGCATGTGCCAAAAAGGCCCCGGGTATACGAACTGCCCGAAATCTCCCTTGCGGCCATGCACGGACAGTAGTAGAAGAGTCACGCCGTGCACCCGTTCGTATAGACTCGTCAGTTACAGGTACGCATGGCCCGACGCCGCCGGGAGCGCCCGGCCCCTTGGGCCTGCCCTGCACCACGATCTGATGTCGACCCGCACCGCGCGGGCCATCGGCCTGCGCCCTGCGCAGCTTCACGCGCTTTTCATCAGCTCAGCTCAGCTCATTCCAGCCCCGCCTGTCTCTGCTGCCACGAGAGGCGAACCGACATGTCCTTGCAGCTGCCCCAGCCGCCCGCCGCCGCCCTGCGTGCCGTTCTCGACGCCCTGGGCGATCCGGACGCACCCGGCGCCCTGCCCGTCCGCTCCTCGGCGATGCGACGCTGCATCGGGCCGCTCACCCCCGCTCATCCCCTGCCCGTCCACCTCCTCGATCCAGCGCTGTCACCCGGGGACGGCGCGGCGCAGCTCGCCTGCGCGCGCCGCACCGGCTGGCGCTTCCTGGTCAAGGACGGGGAGGAGGTGGTCGCCGCGGCGGACACGCTGGAACTCGACTCCGAGCCGGCCGGGCTGGCACCCGGCGAGGCGCACGTCTTCTCGCACTTCGCCGAGGGCCCCTACCCGGCGGCGACGCTGCGCGCGCTGCAGCAGGCCCGCCTGCACACGGCGGGGACGCCGACCACGTACCTGCCGCGGCTGCTGACCGTGCCGGCCCACTACATGACCGCGCTCTGGCTGCACCCCGTGCTCACGGCCGCGCCCACGCCGGACCTGCTGATCCCCCTGGTCCCGGCGCCGCTCGGGGTCACCCCGCACATCCCCCACCACGCGGAGGAACTGCTGGCCCTCCTGGCGCTGACCAGCGGAGCCCTGCTCACCAGTACGGCCTGACCCGGGAGCACCCCCTGACACCACCCGTTGTGACCACTAGGCACATGGTCACAACGGGTGGTTTCTGCTGCTCGGGCCAGATCTTGCGTGACGCATGTCACCAAATGGCTGCGCTTCGGCCTCAGGAGCCGGAGACTGAGAACCAGCGGACCAAGCCCAACGTCCTACCCGGCGAGAAGGCACTTCACACCTCCGCATCCGCAGATCCGCGGCCGGTTTTTCGAAACGAGGGTACGAGCTATGTGCCAGCACCGTCCTGAGTGCCCGTCCGCCGACTCGCCGGACCGCGAGGCGGCCGTGATCGTCGCCAGCCACCCGGAGCAGGGGTGGAACCTCCTGTGCAACGGCGTCCTCGTCTTCGAGGACACCGGCGAGATCCTCCCCGACGGCCGCGCGGTCGCCCCGAGGCGCGCCATGGCAGGGGCTGCGTAGTTCTGCAGCCAGGGCCCGTTGCCACACCAAGGGGCGCGAGGAACTGCGCGACAGGCCACCGACGTGCGGATGGTCCCCAAAGTTCGGGACCATCCGCACAGGGTGGTTGCTCGCGCAGTTCCTCGCGCCCCTGAAGGCGCTAAGCGCCTCAGCCCTCGTACTCGTCCATGGGCGGGCAGCTGCAGACGAGGTTGCGGTCGCCGTACGCGCCGTCGATGCGGCGGACCGGGGGCCAGTACTTCGTCGTCGGGTTCACGCCCGCCGGGAAGACGGCCTCGGCGCGGGTGTAGGCGTGGTCCCACTCGCCCGCCAGCGCGGCCGCGGTGTGCGGGGCGTTGTGCAGCGGGTTGTCCTCCGCCGGCCACTCGCCGGAGCCGACCTTGTCAATTTCCGCACGGATAGCGATCATCGCCGAGCAGAAGCGGTCAATTTCGGTCAGATCTTCGCTCTCGGTGGGCTCGATCATCAGCGTGCCGGCCACCGGGAACGACATCGTCGGGGCGTGGAAGCCGTAGTCGATCAGGCGCTTGGCCACGTCGTCGACGGAGACGCCCGCCGACTTGGCCAGCGGCCGCAGGTCGATGATGCACTCGTGCGCGACGAGACCACCGGGGCCGGTGAAGAGCACCGGGAAGTACGGGGCCAGGCGCTTGGCGATGTAGTTCGCGTTCAGCACGGCCACCTGCGTGGCGCGCTTGAGGCCCTCGCCGCCCATCAGGCGGACGTACGACCAGGAGATCGGCAGGATCGCCGCCGAGCCCCACGGCGCGGCCGAGATCGGGCCGACACCCGTCTCCGGGCCGGCGGTCGGCTGGAGCGGGTGGTTCGGCAGGAACGGCGCGAGGTGCGCGCGGACCGCGACCGGACCGACACCCGGGCCGCCACCGCCGTGCGGGATGCAGAAGGTCTTGTGCAGGTTCAGGTGCGAGACGTCCGCGCCGAACTTGCCCGGCTTGGCCAGGCCGACCAGCGCGTTGAGGTTGGCGCCGTCGACGTAGACCTGGCCGCCCGCCTCGTGGATCGCGGCGCAGATGTCGCCGATGTTCTCCTCGAACACGCCGTGCGTGGACGGGTAGGTGACCATCAGGACGGCGAGCGAGTCGCGGTGCTGCTCGATCTTCGCGCGCAGGTCCTCGACGTCCACGTCACCGTCGGCCAGGGTCTTCACGACCACGACGCGCATGCCCGCCATCACGGCCGAGGCGGCGTTGGTGCCGTGCGCCGAGGAGGGGATCAGGCAGACGTCACGGCCGCTGTCGCCGTTGGACAGGTGGTAGGCGCGGACGGCCAGCAGGCCGGCCAGCTCGCCCTGGGAGCCGGCGTTGGGCTGGATGGATACCTTGTCGTAGCCGGTGACCTCGGCGAGGCGGTCCTCCAGCTCGTTGATCAGCTGCAGGTAGCCGGCGGCCTGCTCGACCGGGGCGAACGGGTGCACGTTCGCAAACTCCGGCCAGGTGATCGCCTCCATCTCGGTGGTGGCGTTCAGCTTCATGGTGCAGGAGCCGAGCGGGATCATGCCGCGGTCCAGCGCGTAGTCCTTGTCGGCGAGCGAGCGCAGGTAGCGCAGCATCGCGGTCTCGGAGCGGTGCGCGTGGAAGGTCGGGTGCGTCAGGTACTCGTCGGTGCGCAGCAGCGCGTCCGGCAGGGAGGCGCCCGCCTCGGCGTCCAGCGCGTCGATGTCCAGCTCCGCGGCCTTGACGTCGAAGGCGCCCCAGACGGCGGCCAGGTCGGCGCGGGTGGTGGTCTCGTCGCAGGCGATGCCGACCAGGTCGGCACCGTCCTGGCGCAGGTTGACGCCGACGGCGGCAGCGGCCGCGACGACCTCGGCCGCGCGGCCCTCGACGCGGGCGGTGACGGTGTCGAAGAACGAACCGGTGACGACCTCGACGCCGCCGCGGCGCAGGCCCTCGGCCAGCACGGAGGCGTAGCGGTGGGTGCGCGAGGCGATCTTCGCCAGGCCGTCCGGGCCGTGGTAGACGGCGTACATCGAGGCCATGACGGCCAGCAGCACCTGGGCGGTGCAGATGTTGGAGGTGGCCTTCTCGCGGCGGATGTGCTGCTCGCGGGTCTGCAGGGCCAGGCGGTAGGCGCGGTTGCCGTCGGCGTCGACGGAGACGCCGACCAGGCGGCCGGGCAGGCTGCGCGCGAACTCGGCACGCACGGACATGTAGCCGGCGTGCGGGCCGCCGAAGCCCATCGGGACGCCGAAGCGCTGGGTGGTGCCGACGGCGATGTCCGCGCCGAGCTCGCCCGGGGACTTCAGCAGCGTCAGCGCCAGCAGGTCGGCGGCGACGGTGACGACCGCGCCGAGCTCCTTGGCCTGAGCGATGACGGGGGTCAGGTCGCGCACGGCCCCGGAGGCGCCCGGGTACTGGAGCAGCACGCCGAAGACGCCGCGCTCGGCGATCTCGGCCGGGATGCCCTCGCTGAGGTCGGCGACGACGGTCTCGATGCCGGTCGGGACGGTGCGGGTCTCGATGACGGCGGTGGTCTGCGGCAGGGTGTCGGCGTCGATGACGAAGACACCGCCCTTGACCTTGCCCATGCGGCGGGCGAGCGCCACGGCCTCGGCGGCGGCGGTGCCCTCGTCCAGGAGCGAGGCGCCGGCGGTCGGCAGGCCGGTCAGCTCGGTGACGACCGTCTGGAAGTTCAGCAGGGCCTCGAGGCGGCCCTGGGAGATCTCCGGCTGGTACGGCGTGTAGGCCGTGTACCAGGACGGGTTCTCCAGCACGTTGCGCAGGATCACCGGCGGGGTGAAGGTGCCGTAGTAACCCAGGCCGATCATGGAGCGCAGGACCTGGTTGCGACCGGCCAGCTCGCGCAGCTCGTCCAGGACCTCGGCCTCGGACCGGGCGGCGGGCAGGTCCAGCGCGGTCAGGCTGCGGATCGCGTCCGGGACGGCGGCGGCCGTCAGTTCGTCCAGGGAGCCGTAGCCCACCTGCGCCAGCATCTTGGCCTGCGCCTCGGCGGCCGGGCCGATGTGGCGGTTCTCGAACGGGCTGGACTGCTCCAGCTCGGAAAGCGACGACGTCATGGGGAGTCTGGCCTCCTGGTCGGACCGGGTGGACGCTGTGGAGCGCCCGGACGACCTCCCCCTCTGTCATGGGACCTGAGAGCTTCACCGGCTCCTTGGGGGAGCCGACTTTCACCGTCGGTGAGAACCGTTCCGGGGTGCCCGGCACGGTTCTGCTTTCCAGAGTCGACCTCGCCTGCGCGGTACTTCGGCCTGAGAGATTCCGGGGAGGAGTTGCTCCTTCGGCGCCGGTCACCCCTTCGGGGCATCCGGACTCTCCCGCACGTGCTCGACGGTCAATGGCCAGGGTACCAGCGCGGATGATCGGTCCGCCGTGGCCCGGGCCACTCCCGGACCACTCTCGGCAACCCGTACGGCGCAGCGACACACCGATCCGGTCGCATGCGTTCGACAAAGGGATCATTGTGCCTTTTCGTATGAGTTGAACACGTTCGTCGTCTGAACAGACCGGCGCGGCCGATGGAGGAGTGGAACAGGTGCAGACCGAGATCGACCCGAGGGATCTGATCGGACACAAGGCCGTCGACAAGAACGGCGAGAAGATCGGCACGGTGGACGAGGTCTACCTCGACGACGCCACCGGACAGCCGGAGTGGGCGGCGGTGAGGACGGGCCTGTTCGGCCGCGACGCCTTCGTGCCGCTGACGACGAGCGAGTTCGTCTCCGACGAGCTGCGCGTGCCCTACGAGAAGTCGCTGGTGAAGGAGTCCCCCGACTTCGGCGTCGGACAGCACCTCTCCCCCGCGCAGGAGCTGCAGCTCTACCGCTACTACGGCCTGGAGGTGCCGACCGGCACGGGCCAGCACGCGGCCGAGCCGGGCGTGAAGGCCGGCGAGCGGCCGACTGCGGGCACCGCCGGGGCGGCGGCCGGGCTGGCGGCGGGCGCCGCCGCCGGGTCCGGCTCCGGTGCCGTGGGCCGCGGCGACCAGCGGGACAAGACGGAGACGCACGAGAAGCCGGTGGAGCAGACCCTGACCACGCCGACCGTCCAGCCGCTCGCCAGCGCGGGCCGCACCTCCGCGTTCATGACCGGCACCGCGCCGAACGCCGCGGCCGCGGCCCAGCCCACCGTCCAGCAGCCGACCGTGCAGCAGCCGACCGTGCAGCAGTCCGGCAGCCAGCTGTCCGGTGTCGCGGGCCCGGCGGTGGCCGCGGCGGGCGCCGCGGCCGCCATGTCCACTCCGTCCGCCCCGACCTCCTCCGGTGCGCCGACGGTGCACACGCCGCCGGCCGCGCCCTTCCCGGGCACCGTCGCCGGCACGGGCGCCGCGGCGGGCACGGCCGCAGCGGGGACGCAGCGTCGCCCCGACCCGCTCACCGACCCGCTGCCCGGGCTCGGCATCCCGGCGGCCTCGGGCAGCGCGAAGGACCCGGTGCCGGACCCGGTCGAGTTCGTCTGCCGCGAGGAGCGGCTGGACATCTCCACCGAGTGGCACGTCCTCGGCCGCGCGCGGCTGCGCAAGTACGTCACCAGCGAGCAGGTCGAGCGTCGCGTCCCGGTCGTCCGCGAGCGCATCCGCGTCGAGCGCGTGCCGGTGAGCGCCGAGGAGCGGGCCCAGCTGACCGAGGCCGAGATCGCGGAGAGCGTCGAGGAGGTGACTCTCCACGAGGAGCGCCTGGTCGTGAAGAAGACCGTGGTCCCGGTCGAGCGCATCCGTCTGGTGACCGAGCGGGTCACCGAGGAGGAGGTGGTCCGCGAGCAGCTCCACCGCGAGCACATCCAGGTCCAGGACGGCAGCCGCCCCGGCGGCACCCCGGTCACCCCGACGACCCCCGCCGCCGTCACCGCGGGTACCGCCGGCACCCCGGGCACTGCAGGCATGCCCAGCAACGGTGCGTACGGCGCGCCGGGCACGACTCAGCCCCCGGCCACCCCGCTGCGCGCGGCCACCCCGATGGGCCCCAACCGCAACCCGGACCTCCCCGGCCACGCGATGGGGGCGTAGTGCCTTTCAGCGGCGTGGGGCCCCTCGGGGTCCCACGCCGCTCGCTTGTGCGGCGGACCGGTACTCCCTCGGCGCGAGGCCGAACTCCCTGCGGAAGACGCGGCTGAACTCCGCCGCATCCCGGAAGCCCCACCTGACGGCGATCGCACCGATCGAGGTCGTGCCCACCAGGTCGCGACGGGCACGGTCGAGTCGCTGGTCGCGGATCCACGCGGCCACGCTCGTGCCGTCCTGCTGGAAGAGCCGGTGCAGGTGACTGAGCGAGACGTGGTGAGCGGCGGCGAACAGCGCGGAGACCATGTCGATCAGCAACGCGGCCAGTCGCGGGCCGTCCGCGGAGTCGTAGCCGTCGGTGTCGTCCACGATCTGCACAGTGCGTGGGCCAGCAGTCCGCCGTATCCGGACCGGGCCGGGAGCGGCCAGGCGGCGACGCGATCCAACCCGTCGCGTCGCAGCGGCAGCGCGGACCGGGGGATCTCCAGGCCGATCCCGTAGTGATCAAGCGGGCCGTCCGCCGGAACTGCGGGGTCTGGAAGGTGGTCGGCCAGACGGTCACCTGATCGAGTTGGAGTACCCGCTGCCAGGCCCGGAAGTCCTGGGCGTGCGTGCTCCGCAGGTCGACGGGTGCGTGCGTCTCCCGCACCAGGTTCCAGCAGCGTTCGAAGCGCTCAGGCGGCCTCACTGCACCAGGGGCAGCGGTGCTGCCGGGGTGAGCGCGGCGTCGTCCACCGGGAAGGTCCGGACGCGGCCGACGCCCGAGCCGGGGGTCTCGAAGCGGACGGTCACCCGGCCGACGCCGCTGCCCTGGACCCAGCCGTGACCGAGCTCGGTGTGCTCCACGTCCTGCCCCGGTGCCCAGCGGCGCTGGGAGAGCTCGCCGCCCGGGTTGAAGGCACGGGGGGCGCCGGGGCCGCCGTAGGCCGGCTCGTGCTCCGAATCCTCCGAGGCGTCCGGCGCGGCGGCGTCGTCCTCCTCCTGCATGCCCTCCCGCAGCGCCTGGGCGAAGAGGTCCTCCTGAGTCCAGTCGGCGAGCCCGGTCACGCCGACGCCCAGCAGTCGGATGCCGCCCAGCAGCTCCACCGAGTCCAGCAGGCGGCGTGCCATCTGGGCTATCACCAGCGGATCGTCCGTGGGCGCGGGAAGCGTCTCGCTGCGGGTCAGGGTGCTGAAGTCGAAGCGGCGGATCTTGACGACCACCGTCCGGCCCGAACGGCCCGCCGCGCGCAGGCGCCGGACGCAGCGGTCGGCGAGCCGCTCCAGCTCCCCCACGATGTGGTCGCGGTCCAGCAGGTCCACCTCGAAGGTGTCCTCCACCGAGACCGACTTGGCGTCCCGCTCGGCGACGACCGGGCGCTCGTCGTGGCCCAGCGCCAGCTCGTGGACGCCGGCGCCGTGCGCACGGCCGAGCAGGTGCACCAGCTCCTCCTGCGGGAGCGCGGCGACGTCGGAGATCATCGGCAGGCCGGCGCGCCGCAGTGTCTCCTCGGTGGCCGGGCCGACGCCCGGCAGCGCGCGGACCGGCAGCGCGTCCAGCACCTCGCGCTCGCGACCGGCCTCGATCATCACCAGTCCGTCCGGCTTCGCCTGCTCGGAGGCGATCTTGGCAAGGAACTTCGTGGTCGACAGGCCCACCGAGCCCGTCAGGCCGACCTTGCGCTCGATGTCGGCCCGCAGGTCCTCCCCCAGGGCGCGCGCCAGCTCCGCACCCTCCGTCTCCAGGGCCGGACCGTACGGCCCGGCAGCCAGGTCGACGAAGGCCTCGTCCAGGCTGAGCGGCTCGACCAGCGGGGACAGCTCCCGCAGCAGCGCCATGACCTCGTCGCTCACCCGGCGGTACACCTCGAAGCGAGGGATCAGGTACGCGGCGTTCGGAGCCAGCCGGCGCGCGTGGGCCATCGCCATCGCCGAGTGCACGCCGAAGCGGCGCGCCTCGTACGACGCGGTGGAGACGACCCCCCGCGCGCCGAGGCCGCCGACGATCACCGGCTTTCCGCGCAGGCTCGGCTTGGACGCCTGCTCCACCGAGGCGAAGAAGGCGTCCATGTCGAGATGCAGGATCGTCGGCACGGCGCGCACACCCCGATCATCGCGCACAGGTACGACAACGCCGTCAGGGCGCGGCGGCCTCCGCCGAGGCCAGCGAGGTGGCCTCGTCCGGGCCCAGCAGGTGCGGATCGGGTTGGAACAGCTCGTCCAGCAGGATCGCCTTGTCCATGGAGGCGATCTCGCGGACCACCCCGGCCTGCCAGGTCCGGTCGTGCCACTCCTCCACGCCGATGCCGTAGGAGTCGATACCCGCCGCCTGGCACAACGAGACCGCGCGCCGAATCGCGTAGCCCTGGTTGACCAGCAGCGCCCGGGTGACCCCGAAGATCCGCCGGGCCCGGGCGCAGGAGTCCCAGGTGTTGAAGCCGGCGTAGTCGCGCACCACGTGGTCGGCCGGCACCCCGTGCTGGACCAGGTAGGTGCGCATCGCGTCGGGCTCGTCGTAGCTCACCCGGCTGTTGTCGCCCGACACCAGCACCGCGTGGACGCGGCCGGCCTTGTAGAGCGCGATGGCGGCGTCGAGCCGGTGCGCCAGGTAGGGGGACGGTTTGCCGCCGTCCAGCCCGGCGCCGAAGACCAGTACGACGGGCTCGGCGGGCGCGTCCGCGACGGTACGCAGCCGCGGGCCGCCCTGGAACCAGACCACCGCCGTCGGCAGCAGCACGGCGAGTGCCGCCGCGCACAGCAACTGGAAGCCCCGCCGCTGCGTTCTCCGCTCCCGCCAGCGCACACGTGGCAGCCCGACGCGCATCCATCCCCCACCGGTCGTCGATCGTTTCCGTCTACGACCGACCGGACGCGCGGGTCAGACCGCGCGGTTGCGCCGCCGGGCGAGTTCGTCGGACGGGTCGAAGCCGAGAACGTTCTCGCCGGTGTCGGCCCGCTCGCCGTGCAGACGGCTCAGCGACGCCTCGACCTCGCGCGCCACCGCGCCCACGGCGATGCCGAAGATGCCCTGGCCGCCCTGGAGCAGTTCGACGACCTGGTGCGCCGAGGTGCACTCGTAGACCGTCGCGCCGTCGCTCATCAGGGTGATGCCCGGCAG
The DNA here is from genome assembly GCF_900109465.1 of Streptacidiphilus jiangxiensis. GTDB lineage: Bacteria > Actinomycetota > Actinomycetes > Streptomycetales > Streptomycetaceae > Streptacidiphilus > Streptacidiphilus jiangxiensis. The sequence continues at coordinate 9,094 of NZ_FOAZ01000027.1, read as the reverse complement.
CGCGTCCTCCGGACGCTGGGCCAGGTGGTCCACGGCCGCCCGGATGCTCTGCAGCGAGACCCCGGCGTCGAGCAGGCGCTTGACCACCTTCAGCACGAGGATGTCGCGGAAGGCGTAGAGGCGCTGGGTGCCCGAGCCCTGGGCCGGACGGACGCTGGGCTCGACCAGGCCGGTGCGGGCCCAGTAGTCCAACTGGCGGTAGGTGATGCCTGCCGCCGCGCAGGCCGTCGGCCCGCGGTACCCGATGAGCTCCGCGCTGGGCAGCAGGTCGTCCTGCGGGTCCGCCGGCAGCGGCACCATCGGCATCCCCTCCCACCCGGAACGCGCCGCACGCGGCAGCGTCCGGACCGGGGTATGGATGGGGCAGGAGCCGCCCGTGGCTGTTCTGTCACCCGTGCTGCTCAACACGACCCTCCGTCCTGTCGACTCCGGAACCGCCTGCGCGGGGGCGCGGGGTGGCACACCCGGGACGTTCACAGTCGAAGGTAGGCAGAAGGCAAGAGCGCGTCAACGATCGCCACGCTCGGCATGGCGGGTGACGTCAGTCTCGCGGGTGGTTTTGCGTGTCCTGGACGGGGGTATGTCCGCGCGAATGGACCGGGCCAAACCCACCCGATCGCGCACGGATCCCGACGCTCACTGGGCGCCGGAGCTGCCGAAATCCTCCGGGGAGATCTGGTCCAGGAACTCGCGGAACCGCTCGACCTCGTCCTCCTGCTCGTCCGGGATCGCGATCCCGGCCTCGTCGAGCACGTCGTCGGCACCGTAGATCGGCGTCCCGGTGCGCAGCGCGAGGGCTATCGCGTCCGAGGGACGCGCACTGACCTCGACGCCGCTGGCGAACACCAGCTCGGCGTAGAACACGCCCTCCCGCAGATCGGTGATCCGCACGGCGGTCAACCGCTGACCGACGGCTTCCAGCACGTTCCGGAAGAGGTCGTGCGTGAGCGGCCGCACGGGAGTCATGCCCTGCTGTGCGAAGGCGATGGCCGTTGCCTCGCCGGGCCCGATCCAGATGGGGAGATAGCGGTCCCCGCCGACCTCGCGCAGCAGCACGATCGGCTGGTTCGACGGCATCTCCACCCTGACGCCCACGACGTCTAGCTCGTTCACAATGCAACCCTAGGGCGCAGGGGCCAGATAGGCCAGTTGCTCTATCTCCGCAGCGGCACCGAGGGCCAGTTGCACTACCCAGGGGCGCGGGGAACTGCGCGACAAGCCACCCTGAGTGGTGAGTCTCTGCACGAGCAGGGCCATCAGCACCGGGTGGTTCCTCGCGCCCCTCGGTGAGTCGGTAGAGCCCCGCGCCCCTGGGTAGTGCAAACCTACGGACGGGCCCGGAGCCCCGCCTGCACCAGTGCGGCGTGGAGACGGACGGAGAGGTTGGCCAGCTCACGCGCCATCGCCGCCGCGTGGGCGCGCGTCTGCGGATTGCGGTGGCGCCGCAGCGGCGCGACGATCTGCTCCACCAGGCCGATCTCCCGGTCCGCCGCGGCCTTGACCGCGCGCAGATGCCGCGGCTCCAGCCCGAAGCGGCCCAACTCCGCGACGAGTCTGGCGACTTGCAGCATCTCCCCGTCGAAACCGCCGTCGGCGTCCGCGCTGACGAGCCCGTAGGACTCCCAGTCGCCCAACTGCTGCTCGCTGATGCCGGCGGCAGCCAACAACTCGGAGCGGCCCAGACGCGGCCCGGACGGCAGCTGCGGGCCGGGCGTGATCGTGACGTCGGCCGCGGGCTCGTCAGCCCCGCCGGGCCCCGGCAGCGCCGGGGGGTTCTCGCCGCGGTCCAGCGCGGCGAGGTGCTCGCGGATGACGCGCAGCGGCAGGTAGTGGTCGCGCTGCATCCGCAGAACGTACGCCAGCCGCTCCACGTCGGCCTCGCTGAACTTGCGGTACCCCGAAGGCGTCCGCTGCGGCTCGACCAGCCGCTCCGCCTCCAGGAAGCGGATCTTGGAGATCGTGACCTCCGGGAACTCCGCCTGCAGTTCGGTCAGGACCGCACCGATGCTCAGCAACTGCGGCCGGACCACGACCGTACCGGCCCGACGGCCGGGAGGAACGAAGGGCGCCACCGCCCCCGAGGTACCGCTGTCGGCTTGCACGACGGTTGACTCACTCCTCCCAGGGGCGGGGCACCGCGTCTCAGTACCCCGGGCGGGCGGCGAAGAAGACCAGCCGGTACTTCCCGATCTGCACCTCGTCGCCGGTGTTCAGCGGCACCTCGTCGATCCGCTCACGGTTGACGTAGGTGCCGTTCAGGCTGCCCACGTCGGCGACGGTGAAGGCACCGCCCTGGTGGCGCCGGAACTCCACGTGGCGACGCGAGACGGTGATGTCGTCCAGGAAGATGTCGCTCTGGGTGTCACGGCCTGCCGTGGTCAGGTCGGTGTTGAGCAGGAAACGGCTGCCCGAGTTCGGACCACGACGCACCACCAGCAGGGCCGAGCCCAGCGGAAGAGCGTCCACCGCCGCCTGCGCCTCCGGAGACAGCCCGGGGACCTGCGTCGCCACCTCGGGCTCGTAGGCCTCCAGACCGGAGATCGAGATCGTGGACGTCGTCTCCGACGGACGCTCCACCCCACCGACACGGGCCCGCAGCGGGGCACCGCAGTTGGAGCAGAAGCGGGCGGAATCGGGGTTGTTGTATCCGCATCGGGTGCACAACGTCACGCCTGCGGCCTCCTGTCGCGGATCGCCTGACTGGCCTTGGGAATACGGATCGGCCGCAAACCCTCCACCTGAGCTTGAGGGTACCGGCTGGGGGGCTATAGGACCGCCACTCGGCGCGCCCGCGTGTCGGCCGTCCTCGTCGCGGAACAGCGGCCGCTCACCGGTCGGCGCGTAGTTGTCGCCCTCCGGCGCGCGCATGCCCGGCACAGCGGACCCGTACTCGGCGTCCGCCCTGCGGTGGCGGGCGGTGGGCGCCTCGACCGCAGCGCCCTCACGGGACTTCCGGCCGAACAGCTTCGAGAACAGACTCACGGGCGATACCCCTTGCGTGACACGGACCCGCCCGTGGGGCGAGGTGGAGCCATCGTGGACAGGACTGGTACGGGCGGAACTTGAGTAACTGGTGAGGCGAAAGACGTCATGGGTGCGTCGTGTGAGCGTAGTCGGGCGTGCTCAAAGGGATCAAGGCAGTCACGGCCAGGGACTGCGAGCGCCTCACCGTCGCGGTCCCGTTGTCACGGTCCACCGACTGCACCACACCCCCCGGAATGTTCATCGCGGTGTCGAGATCCTGTGGATTGCCGATGACCGTGAACACGTACGGCTGCGAGACGGTCGTTCCGCTCACCGTCACCGTGCCCCGGTTGGCATCCGAGAACCAGGTGCCCGCCACCACCCGGACATTGTTGATCTGTACCGCCTCCGCCCCTGCCGCGCGCAGCTCCTCCAGCGTGTTGAGCAGCATAGCCGCCTGGACGTTGCCGCCCGGGTCCTTGATGGTCAGCGTCACCCCGGGGCCGGTCGCCGCGACCGTCCCCGCGAGAATGCCGAGCTGCTGCTCCTTCAGCTTCGTCTGGGCCTGCGCCTCCTTCGCCTGGTTCGAACTGGTCTGCAACTGCGTCAACGACGTCTGCAGCTGCTGGCGTTCCTGATCGAGGCGCTGCTGCCGGGAGTCGACCTCGTCGAGGATGCGTACGAGATCATCCTCACGTGCGCCGCGCAGCTGGTTCTCGGTGGTGTTGGCCCGCACCTGGAAGGCGACGCCGAGGCCCAGCGCGAACAGCAGCAGGGCGACGACGAGCTGGGCCCGGTTGACGCGCGGCGGCCACAGCGCGGCCGCGAGGCGCTGACGCCCGCTGAGCACGGGCCCCGGCTCCTCCTCCGGCGCGGGCTCGACCGACTCCTCGACCGACTCCTCGACCTCGGCGTCGACGTTCCTCGCTGCGGTCTCCTCCGGCTCCGGGGCGCGCTCGGGCTCCTGGTCCCCGCGGACCTCAGGTGCCTCGTCGCCGCTCACGGTGCCACTCCCACATCTGTCACGTCTGTCGTACGCCGACCCTCGCGGATCATCCTGCCACCCGTCCTACCCCGGTATTCGCTCACTGCACTCCGGTTCTGTCACAGAACGTCACGGCTAGGCCCGGAACACATGGCGCCGAATGGCCGCCACGTTCGAGAAGATCCGGATTCCCAGCACGACGATCACACCGGTCGACAGCTGCGAGCCGACGCCGAGCTGGTCGCCCAGGAAGACGATCAGCGCCGCCACGACGACGTTGGAGAGGAACGAGACGACGAAGACCTTGTCGGAGAAGATCCCGTCCAGCATCGCCCTGACCCCGCCGAAGACCGCGTCGAGCGCGGCGACGATGGCGATCGGCAGGTACGGAACCAGCGCAGCGGGGATGTCCGGCTGCACGAACAGCCCGACGACGACTCCGAGCACCAGCCCGAGTACGGCGATCACGGTCGCTTGGTCCCTTCCGACGGAGACGGGTGTGCGTTGAGCAGAGGCCCGACGCTCGCCGCCGGCAGCGAGAGACTGCCCTGTGCGGAGACGTCGTAGCGGATCTGGTAGTTCTGCTTCAGCTGCGCCAGATACAGCCCGCCGTAGGCGTTGTTCTGGAAGGACTGCTGCAGGCCCGGGCCGCCGATGGCCTGCACGGAGTAGGGCAGCGTCAGCGGGTGGTCGTTGACCAGTATCGCGTCACCGGCGGCGCGGATCGCCGACAGGGTCGTCAGCCGCTCACCGTTGATCGCGATCGCCTCCGCCCCGGACTGCCACAGCGCGTTCACCACGAGCTGCAGGTCGCTGTCGCGCACCCGCCCGGTGTCGCCGAAGCCCGCGCCCGCCCGCGGGCTCGCGTTGTTCAGATCCGTCCCGGCCGACGCCGCGTCGTCCACGGTCACCTGCACGCCCGGCCCGCTGACGGGCGTCTCGCCCACCACCAGCTGCAAGGTGCTGAGCTGCGTGTCACTCCCCTGGGTGCCGACCGCGCTCGCCCGCGCCTGGTCCAGTTGGGCCTGCAACTGGGTGACCTGCTGCTGCAGGCCGTCGGCGGTCGAGGTGGACTGGTCGATCCTGTCGATCAGCGCCTGGCGCTGCTTGGCGGCGACGGGAGCGCTCTGACGCACCTGGTCCGCGCCGATGGTGAGGATCGTCGCCACCATCGCGAGCCCGAGCCCGAGGACCAGCCGGCCCTTCAGCGTCCGAGGCAGCCGGCTGCTGCCGTAGTGGCCGGTCCGCCGCGCCTCGTCGGCGTAGCCGTCATCAAGGCTGTGCTCGATCACGTCCGTGAGCAGCGACATCGACGCGTCCGGCCGCGCGTAGCGCGCGTCCGCGCGCTCCTCGGGTCGGGGTGCGGTCGTCGACATGGGGGATATCGTCCCACGTCGCTGTCCTCGCCCTCTCCCAGGGGCGCGAGCGGAACTGTGCGCAGGGCAGCTGGTTGCACTACCTAGGGGCGCGGGGAACTGCGCGAGAAACCACCCTGTGCAGATGGCCCTGCGCATTGAGGACCATACGCATGCCGGTGGCTTGTCGCGCAGTGCCCCGCGCCCCTGGGGAGGTGCACCTACCTGCGGGAGCGAAGCCTCAGGTCTGGTCCCTTCCGGCGGACTCCACGACCGCGGCCCACTCGTCCAGCAGCGCCAGGGTCGACGTCTCGTCCGGGCCTTCGGCCCAGAGGTGGGTGACGGCCTCGGCGGGGTCCGGGAGGACCATGGTCCAGCGGCCGTCCTGTTCCACCACGCGGACGCCGTCCGTCGTGTCGACCTCCCGCTCGCCCGCCGCCTCGACGACCGTGCGCATGACCATGCCCTTCGCCGCCCACGGGGTGGCCAGGTCACGGCGGTGCACATGGGCCCGCGGGATGCGGGCGTCGATCTGGCTCAGGGTCAACTGCGTGCGGGCGACCAGCCCCAGCAGGCGCACGAACGCCGCCGTGCCGTCGAAGACCCCGCTGAACTCCGGGACGACGAATCCGCCGCGGCCGTCGCCGCCGAAGACCGTTCCCTCCGAGGACGCAGCGCGGGTGAGGTCGTCGGGTGAGGTCGTGGTCCACAGCACCTGAGTGCCGTGGTAGGCCGCCACCTGCTCGGCGATCCGGGTGGTGGTGACCGGCAGGGCCACCTTGCCGCTGCGGCCCTCCGCCGCGATCAGGTCGAGCATGACCAGCAGCGAGCGGTCGTCCTCGATGATCCGGCCGCGCTCGTCGACGAAGGAGACGCGCTCGCCCACCGGGTCGAACCGCACACCGAACGCCGCCCGCGAGGACGCGACCAGCTCACCGAGCCGGACCAGCCCCGCACGCCGTTCCTCGATGGTCTCCGTCGGCCGTGCCTCGTCCATGCCGGGGTTGACCGTCAGCGCCTCGATGCCGAGCTTGCCGAGGATGCTCGGGAGCAGCAGCGACGCGCTGCCGTTCGCGACGTCCGCGACGACCTTCAGCTTGGCGTCCCGCACGCCACTGGTGTCGATCGCACGCAGCAGGCTGCCCGCGTAGGAGTCGAAGACCGTCGCCGGGAAGGTCAGGTCGCCGATCTCGCCCGGGAACGCGCGACGGTACTCCTGGCGCGCGTAGACGCGGTCCAGCTTGCGCTGGCCGGCCTGGGAGAGGTCCGCGCCGCGCTCGTCGAAGAAGAGGATGTCGAGCGAGTCCGGCACGCCCGGCGTGGTCCGCAGGAAGATGCCGCCGGCGCTGCCGCGGGCCGTCTGCTGGCGCGCCACGGGCATCGGCACGTTCTCCAGGTCGCGCACCTCGATCGCGCTCGCCTGGAGCGCGGAGATCATCGCTCGCTTGAGCGCACGGGCGCCACGGGAGTGGTCACGGGCGATGGTGACCGTCGCGCCCTTCTTCAGCGTCGTGGCGTACGCGCCGGCCAGCCGCACGGCCAGCTCGGGCGTGATCTCGACGTTGATGATCCCGGAGACGCCGCGGGCGCCGAACAGGTGCTCCTGGCCGCGGGACTCCCAGATGACGGAGGTGTTGACGAAGGCCCCGGCCTCGATCGTCTTGAAGGGGTAGACGCGGACGTTGCCCGCGACGATCGACTCCTCCTCGACCAGGCACTCGTCACCGATGACGGCGCCGTCCTCGATCCGGGCCGCGCGCATCACGTCGGTGTTCTTGCCGATGACGCACCCACGCAGGTTCGTCTGGGGGCCGACGTACACGTTGTCGTGGATCACGGCCTTGTGCAGGAAGGCACCGCGCTTGACGACGACGTTGCTGCCGAGCACCGTGTGCTCGCGGATCTCGACGCCGCCCTCGACCTTGGCGTAGTCGCCGATGTACAGGGGGCCGCGCAGCACAGCCTCGCGGTCGACCTCCGCACCCTCGGCGACCCAGACGCCGGGCGCCATCTCGAAGCCCTCGATGTCGACGTCGACCTTGCCCTCGAGGACGTCCGCCTGGGCCTTCACGTAGCTCTCGTGGGTGCCCACGTCCTCCCAGTAGCCCTCGGCGACGAAGCCGTAGATGGGCTTGCCCTCCTTGAGCAACTGCGGGAAGACGTCACCGGACCAGTCCACGGAGGTGTCGGCCGCAACGTAGTCGAAGACCTCCGGTTCCATCACGTAGATGCCGGTGTTCACCGTGTCGGAGAAGACCTGGCCCCAGGTCGGCTTCTCCAGGAAGCGTTCGACCCGACCCTCTTCGTCGAGGATCGTGATCCCGAATTCCAGCGGATTCGGGACGCGGGTCAGGCAGACCGTCACCATCGCCCCCTTGGAGCGGTGGAATTCCATCAGCTCGCTGAGATCGAAATCAGTGAGCGCGTCACCCGAGATGACCAGGAACGAGTCGTCCTTGAGTGCGTCCTCGGCGTTCTTGACGCTGCCGGCCGTGCCGAGAGGTTTCTCCTCGTTGGCGTAGGTCAGCTTCATACCGAGTTCCTCGCCGTCGCCGAAATAGTTCCGGACGAGTGACGCGAGGAACTGCACCGTCACGACCGTGTCGGTCAGGCCGTGCCTCTTGAGCAGCCTGAGCACATGCTCCATGATCGGCCGGTTCACGACCGGTAGCAGTGGCTTGGGCATACTCGCGGTCATCGGGCGGAGACGAGTTCCCTCGCCTCCGGCCATCACAACGGCCTTCATCTCGGCTGGCTCCTCCTCATTCGGACAGGGCGCCCGCCCCCGTCTGCTTCACGAGACGGCGAGTCTGTACCGCGTACAGAATTCCTGCCCACCAGTAGAGCGTCGTACCCCACCAGACGAACGCCCAACCGATGACGCTCGCCACAGTGCCGACCCAGTTGGGGTAGGTCGTCAGCAGCAGCAAAGGGAATGCGTACATCAGATTGAACGTAGCTGCCTTCCCGATGAAGTTCACCTCGGGTGGGCCGTATCCGTGACGCCGCAGGATCGGCAGCAGGCAGGCGATGAAGACCTCGCGGCTGAGCAGGATGGCCGTGAGCCACCAAGGCATGATCCGGCGCGCGGTCAGCCCCACGATCGTCGAGAGGACGAAGAGACGGTCCGCGAGCGGGTCCAGCAGCTGGCCCAGCCGGCTGATCTGGCCCCACCGACGGGCGAGCTTCCCGTCGAGGTAGTCGCTGACACCGCTCAGCATCAGGATGAGGATGGCCCACCCATCGTTCTTGGGCCCGCCGAACACCGGCCACAGGACCAGCCAGAGGAAGACCGGCACCCCGACCAGGCGCGCCATGCTCAGCACATTGGGGATGGTGAACACGCGGTCGGTCTGGACGCGTGTCTCCTGTACCTCCACTGGGGAGCCTCCTGTTGAACCACTTCGAACGACGTACGGTGCGTACGGGTGCAGCCCGACTTTACGGCATGACACAGCAGGCCCCTGACCGTCGGTCAGGGGCCTGCTGGCAAAGGTTGTTCGGCGGCGTCCTACTCTCCCACAGGGTCCCCCCTGCAGTACCATCGGCGCTGTGAGGCTTAGCTTCCGGGTTCGGAATGTAACCGGGCGTTTCCCTCACGCTATGACCACCGAAACACGGTGAAACAAGCGATAGTCGCTGTCTCAGAACAGCACAGTGGACGCGTAGCAGCTATGGACAAGCCCTCGGCCTATTAGTACCGGTCAGCTCCACCCCTCACAGGGCTTCCACATCCGGCCTATCAACCCAGTCGTCTACTGGGAGCCTTACCCCATCAAGTGGGTGGGAG
>NZ_FOAZ01000003.1:539250-590337 GCF_900109465.1 Streptacidiphilus jiangxiensis | reverse complement strand
CATCCGCCGGAATAGACGGACCCGTGCACAGCGTCCTCGCTGAAAATTTGTTCTCAAAAGTAACTGGCGTTGACTTTTGGCACGCTGTTGAGTTCTCAAGGAACGGACGCTTCCTTCGCGCCTGTTTCACCAGGCCCTCCGGGCGCTTCCTTCGTTTTCTACTCTATCAGAACTTTCGGCTTTCGCTTTTCGCTCCGGCCCGTTCCGACGAGTGAAACTCTAGCTGATTTCTTCGGTCGGAACCAAATCGGTCAGCCATTTTCGAAAATGGCAGCACAAAGAAAGCCTTTGTGCGATCAGATTCGAGGGGGTTTGCTGCCCGGACACCCGCACCGCGAGCGGGGCAACTCGGAGAACATTACGCATCCCCGAGGGCGGTGTCAACCCTCCCTGAGCGGGAACTCGCACCAGACCGCCTTGCCCCCGTCAGGCGTGCGCCGGGTGCCCCAGTTGGTGGCGATGCTGGCGACGATCGCCAGGCCACGACCCGACTCGTCGGCCGGCAGGGCCTGGCGGCGGCGGGGGAGGTGGTCGTCCGCGTCGGTGACCTCCACCGTGAGGCGGCGGTCCGTGCGGCGCAGGCGGAGGCGCATAGGGGGGTGGCCATGGGTGAGGGAGTTGGAGACCAGCTCGCTGACCGCCAGGACACCCATGTCCCGGACGTCCTCTCCGACGCGCCAGCTGCTGAGGACGCCGCCGGTGAAGGCGCGCGCGCTGGACGCCGCCTCCGCGCCGCCGAGGAGGTCGAGTGACGCGCTGCGGAACAGCTCGGCGGAGTCGTGTTCCCGCTGGGGCAGCTGGAAGACCAGGGCGGCGACGTCGTCGTCGTGCTCCGGGGTCACGCCCATGGCGCGGAGCAGACGGGAACAGATGACGTCCGGCGTGCCGGTGGCGCCGCTGAGTGTCTTGGCGAGGGCGTCGAGACCGCGGTCGATGTCGCGGTCGCGGCGTTCGACCAGGCCGTCGGTGTAGAGGACGCCGGTCGCGCCGGGCGGGAAGGGCAGGGTCCCGGAGGCGTGCATCCAACCGCCGGTGCCGAGCGGCGGGCCGCCGGGTTCCTCCGGACGGGTGACGCTGCCGTCGGCGGAGCGGACCATGAGCGGCAGGTGGCCGGCCGAGGCGTAGGTGACCGACTGCTCGCTCGGGTCGAAGACCGCGTACAGGCAGGTGGCGATCTGCATGGCGTCGATCTCGGCGGCGATGCCGTCGAGGAGCTGCAGGACCTCGTGCGGGGGCAGGTCGAGTCGGGCGTAGGCGCGGACGGCGGTGCGCAGCTGGCCCATGACGGCGGCGGCGCGCATGCCGCGTCCCATGACGTCGCCGATGACGAGGGCCGTGCGTCCGCCGCCGAGGGTGATCACGTCGTACCAGTCGCCGCCGACGGCGGTGTCGGCGCCACCGGGTTGGTAGGTGGCGGCCACGCGGAGGTCGTCGGGTTGTTCGAGCTTCTGCGGGAGCAGGCTTCGCTGGAGGGTGACCGCGGCCTCGCGCTGGCGGCGTTCGCTCTCACGCAGGCGCTCGGTGACGCGGACCTGGTCGGTGACCTCGGCGCCGAAGACGAGGACGCCGCACACATCGGAGGCTCCGGTGCTGCGGCGTAGTGAGGCGAAGGTACCGAGGCCGAGGGAGGAGAGACCGAGCGAGGTGCGTGCCCCCGCGCCCCCCACGCTGCCGGCGCTCCCCCCACCGACACCCACCGCTCCTACCGTTCCCACTCCGCCTCCCGCTCCCACTGCGCCTGCCGTTCCCACCGCTCTCGCCGTCACGGGCGAGGCCGTCGTGGGTGTCGACGTCGCGGCCGCCGTCGTGGTCTCGCCGAGGGTGAGGGCGGCCAACTGCCGGCCGAGGTCCTCGGACTCGCGGATCGGGGCGCAGACAAAGGTGTAGTAGCGGGGCTCCGTGCTGCCCGCCGAGGAGGCGGGGTGGTGCAGGATCTTGCGGGCCTTGACGGTCCGCGGGCGGCCGGTCCGGTAGACCTGGTCCATCAGCGGCAGCAGGCCGAGCTCTTCGAGCTCGGGCATCACCTGGTGGGCGGGGACTCCCGTCGGACGCGGGCCGAAGACCTCGGTGTAGGCGCGGCTGAGGTAGCCGAGGCGATGGCCGGGGCCGTAGCCGATGGCGACGAGGGCGGGCAGGTGGCCGAGGACGTCGTGGACGGCGAGGTGTTCGTGGCCGGCGTGCTCGTGGGCGATTCGCTCCTCGGGGATGTCGCCGCGGCTGGCCGGGACGCTGGGGGTCGGACCGGGGTCGCGGTCCGACGACGCGGAGGCGCGCCGCTGTCCGCCGGGGAGCCGGACGCTCCAGCGTGTGAGATTCAACGGAGTCCTTCGGGCTGCGGGGCACGCTGTGGGAGCGGGCGTCGGTCGAACGGTCATCGGTCGAGCGGGCTCGATCGAGGCTGGCCGGTCGAGGCAGGCATCAGGTCGAGGCAGGCTTCAGGTCACGCGGAGTCGGGGTCCAGTGTGGCCGAAAGGCGCGTCACGGGGAATCAGCGGACCTGGGGTGTCTCGAAGATCGGCAAATCCGGCCGGATCGGACACGGCTTCTTCACACACCTGTCCGTTCCGGTCGTCGAGCGATCGGGTTACCGCCCCTCCATCAGCTGTTCGAAGCCGGCGCGTGGTTCCTCCAGTTCCCCGAGCGAGACCATCTCCCGACCGGTCAGCCCGGCGAGCAGCCAGTCGGACAGGACGCGGGCCTTTCGCTCCCAGGTGGGGATGCGGCGCAGGTGCACAGCCCTGTGCAGCAGCCAGGCGGGGCGTCCGTGCAGGGAGCGTCCGCGCAGCTGGGCTACGCCCTTGTGCAGGCCGAGGGAGGTGATGGAGCCCTTGAGCTCGTACCGGTACTCGACGGTGGGCTCGTCGCGCAGGCTGGCCACGAGGTTGTCGGCGAGCACCACGGCCTGGCGGACGGCGTGCTGGGCGTTGGCGCGGCAGGTCTCGCCGGGGCGGGCGAGGTCGGGGACGGCGGCGCAGTCTCCGGCGGCGTAGACGTGCTCACCGCCGAGGACGCGCAGGTGGGTGTCGCAGCGCAGCCGTCCCTGGGCGTCGACGGCCAGGCCGGTCTGTTTGAGCACGGGGTTGGCGCGGACGCCCGCCGTCCACACGAGAGTCCGGGCGGCGAACCGGCTGCCGTCGGTGAGCTGCACGATCCCGTCCGGCCCGACGGCGGCGAGCCGGGTGCCGAGCCGTACGTCCACGTCGCGTTCGCGCAGTTCGGCGGTGGTGCGGGCGGCGGCCTGGGGTTCCGTCTCGGGCAGGATCCGTTTGCCCGCCTCGACGAGGATCCAGCGCAGGTCCTCGGGCTGGAGGGTCGGATAGTGGCTGACGGCGTGACGGGCCATGTCCTCCAGCTCGGCCAGCGCGCCCGTGCCCGCGTAGCCGCCGCCGACGAAGACGAAGGTGAGGGCGGCCTGGCGGACCTCGGGGTTGCGGGTGGAGGAGGCGGCGTCGAGCTGCCCGAGCACGTGGTTGCGCAGCTTGACGGCCTCCTCGACGCTGCGGAACCCGATGCCGCTGCGGGCGAGGCCGGGCACGGGCAGGATGCGCGAGACCGAGCCGGGGGCGAGGACAAGCCGGTCATAAGGGACTGTCAGCTCGATCGGCGGCCCCTCCCGGTTGAGCGGCGAGGGCAGCAGCAGGTGGGCCTGGCGGGCCGCGGTGTCCAGGGAGGTGAGTCTCCCCTGCACGATCCGCACGCCGGGCAGCGCGCGGCGCAGCGGCACGACGACGTGGCGCGGGTCGATCGCGCCGGCCGCGGCCTCGGCCAGGAAAGGCTGATAGGTCATGTAGGAGGTCGGGTCGACGAGTGTGACCTCGGCCTCCCCGGGCCGCAGCCGTGAGCGCAGCCGCAGGGCGGCGTTGACGCCGACCTGGCCGCCTCCGACGATCAGAATGCGCGCGGGTGGGAGCACGCAACTATTCCGCACCCGCGTACGCCCGCGCGTCCATACTCCGTACCTGAATGAGTGGACCCAGAGTGCTCCCGGGTTTGCGCGCCCCGGGGTGGTGGCACGAGGCGGAAGGCGCTCGGGCGACCCCCTTGACTCCACTGATCTGCGCAGATGTCCTACGCTGCGCAGCGACGATGGTGTGGGCACGTCCGATGCGGACGGGGCGAATCCTTTCGGGTTCCCCTGTTCCCGTCGATGCGCTGTCAACTATCGTCGTTGGATCTGTCTACGGGGGAGGACGAACCTCATGGTTCAGCAGGAGCAGGTACTGCCGCGAGCGGTGGACGGAACGATTCCGGTCCAGCGGGGGATCGTGGCCAACAGCGCCGGCCGGGGGGCGGGCGCCGGAACGAACGGCACTCCGGGGGGTCGGCTGCGCGTGGACGCGCGGCGCAACCTGGAGGCGGTGCTGCGCGCGGCCCGCGAGGTCTTCGGCGAACTGGGCTACGGCGCGCCGATGGAGGAGGTCGCCCGCCGCGCGGGCGTGGGCGTGGGCACGGTCTACCGGCGCTTCCCCTCCAAGGAGGTGCTGGTGCGGCGGATCGCCTCGGAGGAGGTGGTCTGGCTGACGCAGCAGGCACGCGAGGCGATCAGCATTCAGACCGGTGGCGCGGGCGGCTGGGAGGCTCTCGCCTCCTTCCTGGCCCGGGCGGCGTCCTCCGGCGCGGGCCGACTGCTGCCGCCGGAGACGTTCCGTCAGGCGGAGGCGCTGGTGCGGGTGCCGGTGCAGCGGACGCCGGGTGCGTCCGAGGAGCCGGCGGGACCGGCGGCCACGGACGACGAGTTCGGCGCGGACGCGGATCCGGCCCGCCTGCTGGAGCTGCTGGCCGAACTGGTCGAGGGTGCGCGGGTCGCCGGCGAGCTGCGGCCCGGGGTGACCGTCGCGGACGTGGTGCTGGTGCTGACCGCGGCGGTGCCGCAGCACACCTCTTCCGACGGGAGCGCGTCCGGCCGTCTGCTGCAGCTGCTGCTCGACGGGCTGCGTAACTGAGCGATGGCTCCTGGCAGGCGGTTGCACCGCCTGCCAGGAGCGTCGCGCCCCTGAGGTAACCGGCGTCCGAAAGCTATTCCCCGAAGGAGTGGCGTCGGAGGCATCGCCTCCCGTTGGCTCACCACCGTGTGGGAAAGTTTCACGGTCGAGTGAGTGAGCGGGGGTCCGTGTCATGGCCGCAGAGGAGCCGGAGGCGACCGCCGCCGCTGCCAAGGTTCCGCCGCAGGGCGATGGCAGTGGGCGGCATCGTGGTGATGTCGCGCGCGAGCACCAGCTGCCCGACGCCACGGTCCCGGCCCCCGGTGGGCCGGTGGACGAGGACGCGCCGTTCGGGCCGTCCGACGCGGAGTTGACCGCGGCCGTGCGCGGCGGGGACGACGTGGCGTACGAGGAGTTGTACCGGCGGCACGCGGCCGCCGTGCGGCGGTACGCGAAGACCTGCTGCCGGGATTCCTTCACCGCGGAGGACCTCGCGGGCGAGGTCTTCGCCCGCACGCTGCAGGCGCTCCGCGCCGGCAAGGGGCCGGACGTCGCCGTCCGCGCGTACCTGCTGACGGCGGTGCGGAACATCGCCGCGTCATGGAGCCGGAGTGACCGGCGCGAGCAACTGATCGACGACTTCCAGGTGTTCGCGGCGTCCAACGCCGTCGTCGCGACGGTCGACGTCACCGATCCGGGTGCGGACGCGCAGGCGATGTCGGGGGTCGACCAATCCCTGATCGTGCGGGCGTTCCGGAACCTGGATGCGGACGACCGGCTGCTGCTGTGGCACACCGAGGTCGAGCAGGAGCCACCGCGCGAGGTCGCGCTGCTCCTGGGCAAGACGGCCAACGCGACGGCGGTGCAGGCGCACCGCGCCCGCGAGCGGCTGGCGACGGCGTTCCTGCAGGCGCACGTCTCGGACAGTCAGGCGTCCGACTGCGAGCGGCACGCGAGCAAACTGGGCGGCTTCGCCCGCGGCCAGCTGGGCAAGCGGGCGTCGACGGAGGTGCGGGCGCATCTGCAGGAGTGCGACCGCTGTTCGGCCGCCTACCTGGAGTTGGTGGATCTCAACCACAGCCTGCGCGAGCTGCTGCCCGGTGGGCTGTTGGTCTGGCTCGGCACGGGTTATGGCACGGCGGTGGCCGCCGGCCTGGTCGGCGGTGCGGCCGTGGCCGGCGCGGCAGCAGGTGCGGGCGCGGCGGGCGGTACCGCCGCAGGCGGCGCTGCGGCGGGTGGCGGCGCGAGCGGCGGTGCGGCGGCGGGTGGTGCCGCGTCCGAGGGCGTCGGGCTCCCCGTGAAGATCGGCGTCGCGACGGCGGTGGCCGTGGCGGCCGGTGTCGCGCTGGCCTACGCGCTGTCCGGCAGCACGCCTCCCCCGCACAAGCCGGTGGCGGCCAAGCCGACGCCGCATCCGGTGGCGACGCAGCCGGCGCCCAGTCCTACGCCTTCCCCCACACCCACGCCCACGCCACAGGCCCCGGCACCGACGCCGGTTCCGGTCGCGGTGGTCAAGCCTTCGCCGAAGCCCACTCCGCCCAAGCCGACGCCGACGCCGACTCCTACGCCGACCCCGACATCCACCCCGACGCCCACTCCGACTCCGCTGCCTCCCCCTCCTCCGCCGCAGAGTTACTTCGTGGACTCCCTGCCGTTCCAGGGCGTCTCGAACACCGACGGCCCGGCGATCGAGCCGGATGCGTTCAACTGGGTCTGGCAGCGGCCGGACGGCGTCAGCATCGGCGGGACGAAGTACCGTCGCGGCATCACCGTGGTGGCGCCCTCGGCCACGGTCATCGACCTGAACCGCAGTTGCTCGTCGTTCTCGGCGTCGGTGGGCGTCGACGACGTGACCATGGGCTGGGGCACGGCGAGGTTCACCGTGGAGGACGGCGACACGGGCGCCGTGCTGTGGAGTTCGGACGTCATCCACGGCGGCGACCCGGCCGTCTCGTTCAGCGTGCCGCTGACGGGGCTGAGCTCGGTCCGGCTGGTCGTCCACGGCTCGCACGGGCACTTCGGCGGGCAGGTCGCGGACTGGGCGGACGCGGGCTTCACCTGCTGAGCCGGTGAGCCCGCGCCCCGGAGGTCAGCTCTTGAGCTGCGCCACCTGACGCAGGGCGGAGAGGAAGGTCTCCGTCTCCTGGGCGCCCTGGACGGCGTACTGGCCCTCGAAGACGAAGGTCGGTACGGCGCTGACGCCGATCTGCCGGGCCTGCTCGAGCTCGCGCTCGGTCTCGGCGCGGCCCTCGTCGGACGGCAGGAACGTCTCGACGCGGGTCCGGTCCAGGCCTGCGGCGACGGCGATCTCGGTCAGCGCGGCGAAGTCGGCGACGTCCACACCGTCAGAGAAGTGCGCGGCGAGCAGCCGCTCCTTGAGCTCCGTCTGGACGGTCGGGCCGTACTCGTGCTCGGCCAGCCAGAGCAGGCGGTGGCCGTGGATGGTGTTGACGTGCAGGGCGGCGTCGAAGTCGTAGTCGATGCCCTCCTGCTTGCCGATGGCGGCGACGCGGTCGTCCATGGCGCGCGACTGCGGCCCGTAGCGCTCCTCCAGCCAGGCGCGGTGCGGGCTCGGCTCGGTCGGCGCGTCCGGGACGAGCTGGTAGGGGCGGTAGACGACCTCGACGTCGGCGGCCCCCTCGAAGGCGGCGAGGGCACGGTCGAACCGGCGCTTGCCGATGTAGCACCAGGGGCAGGCGATGTCCGAGTAGATCTCGACCTTCATGGGGGCGCACTCCTCACAGCTCACGAATCTCTGCGCACTCAGAGAACGCGCTCGCCGGGGAATGCATTCCCGCCGGCCCGACTCCGTCAGCGCAGCGGACCGGGCACGAGCAGCACCGGGCACTGGGCGTGGAACAGCAGCGCCGAGGCCACCGAGCCCAGGAGCAGGCGTGGGAACCCGCCGTTGCCGCGAGCCCCCAGGACGAGGGTGTGCTGACGTGCGGACGCGCTCAGCAGCAGGGCGACCGGGTCGCCCGCGAGCACGTGCAGGTCGGGCGCGGCGCCGGCGCCCGTCACCCGGGCGGAGACGGCGACGATCCCCCGCTGGACCACGTCGGCCATCCCCGCGAGCAGCCGGTCGACGCTGTCCTGCACCACGTCCTCGAGCCCTGCGGTCGCCACGGCCGGCGTGGGGTTCACGGCGGCGAGGACGCGCAGCGGCAGCTCGTGCGCCCGCGCCTCCTGGAGCGCGCGCTCCAGCGCCCACAGGGATCCGTCCGAGCCGTCCACCCCGACCAGGACGCCGGGCTCGGCGTCGGCGGCGGGGAGCTGGTGGGAGACGGGGAGGGCGCGCATGAGGCCATCATGCGGTGTCACAGTGACGGACAGTCAGCTGCAACACGCTTCAGGGGCGCGCGCCTCTGCCGGTATACGGCCTCTCCCCCGGCCTTCGGCCGGGAGGTGCCCCCTGCGTGGGCGCGAGACCACCGGCGTGCGGATCGCCCTGCGCGGTGCGGACCACCCGCTCATCCGTGGTCGCTCGCACAGTTCCCCGCACCCCTGGGGTCAGTGCAACTGCGGTGCCGTGCCCAGCTGGCCGACCCAGCAGCTGCCGCGGCGGCTGTGGAGGCGGCGCAGCCACAGCTCCGTGGCGATGAGCTCCGGGAGGCCGTCCATGGGTCCCGGGGAGTCCGGGACGGTCGCGGCGGACAGCGCCGCGCGGGTGGCGGCGACGTCGATGACGCCCCAGCGCCCCAGCAGGGAGGTGGCGAGGAAGCGGTCCAGCGAGGAGGCGGCCCGACGCAGGCCGGCCCGCATCGTCTCGGCCGAGGGGTAGGCGTCGTGGGGGGCCGGGCCGGAGGCCGGGAGGCCGTCGGGGACGGAGGGGACGCCCGCGCCGGCCAGGACGGCCCGCAGGATGAGCTGGCGGGCGCCGGGCTGGATACGGGCGCGGTCCGGCACGAGCCGGCATGCGCGGACGACCTGGTTGTCCAGGAACGGCGCGTGCAGACGGCGCCCGCGCGCCTCGGGTGCGGACTCGACGACCTGGGCCAGCACCCGGAAGTCGGCCGCCCGGCGCTGTAGCGCGAGCCGGGCCCGGCGGGCGCCCGGGCGCTCGTCGGGGGCTCCCGCCTGCGCGGCGAGGCGCAGCCGGGCAGCGACCGCGCCGCGCGCGCCCTCGGTGAGCCA
This sequence comes from Streptacidiphilus jiangxiensis, assembly GCF_900109465.1. Classification (GTDB taxonomy): domain Bacteria; phylum Actinomycetota; class Actinomycetes; order Streptomycetales; family Streptomycetaceae; genus Streptacidiphilus; species Streptacidiphilus jiangxiensis. Next base: position 581,281 of record NZ_FOAZ01000003.1, on the reverse strand, counting down.
GGCGGCGGCGGGCCCTGGCGTGCACCAGGCCAGCGCGCGGGTGGACGCGTCGCCGGCACTGCCGGGGCGGAGCGCGTCCGCACCGCCGCGCAGCAGCGCGGCGGCCGTGGCCTCCAGCCCCTCGACGTAGCCGGTGCGGGCGAGGCGTCGGGCGGCGCGGACGACGGAGACGGGCGTGCCGAGCCCGGCTGCGCCGAGCGCCGCGCTGTCGGCGCGGGTCAGGGCGGCGACGGGGCGCAGCAGCGGGCTGCGGCGCCGCTCGTGGAGCAGGTCGGCGAGACGGGCCGGGTGGCCGTCCAGGGCCTGGCGGGCTCCGTGGCCGCTGATGTGCTCGACGCCCGCGGCGGCGAGACGGGCGCGCTGGCGGACGGCGGTGACCAGGGCCGGTCCGGGCTCGTCGGTGAGCGGCCCGGCCAGCGGGTCGTCGGCGAGGTCCGCGAACGGCAGCGCCTCCTGCCCGCCGGGGACGACGACGTGGTCGATCCGGTCGGCGGCGGCCTCGGCGACGGCTCGGGCGCGCAGCAGTTCGGCCTCGCGGGCCGGGTTGGGCGGGGCGCCGGTGACGCCCTCGGCGTCGGTGTAGGTGATGGCCAGCAGCGCGTCGTTCCCCGGTGCGGTCGGGCCGCCGACGCGGGCCCAGGACCCGCGGACCGCGCCGGTGCGCCGCGGATTGCCTCCCGATCCGGCTGCGGCGGCGTCGGGACGGGGCGGGCCGTGGCGCAGGGTGCGCGAGCTGCGCGGGTCGCCCCAGCGCTCCTCGCTGAAGGTACCGCGTGCGGGGTGCCGTGCCGGGGCGGCGCCGTTCGCCTCGCCCTCCGGGCCGTCCGGGCTCTCCCCCGCATCGCCGTCCGGTTCGGCCGACGGGGCCGGGCCTTCGTCCCCGGTCTCCGCCCGTAGCCCGAACAGCGTGGCGCCGCGCGGACGTTCGGCGCGCGCGGCGCCGAAAGCGGTCGCGGGCGCGGTCGCGCGCGGGACGCCCGCCGCCAGGAGGGTGAGGACGGTGGAGGCGCTCCCGCCGGAGAGATCCACGCTGACGGCGGGCCGCGGCGTGAGCGTGGCCGTGACCGGCTCTGCGCCGTCCGTTTCCCCATGACGCCGCCGGAACGCCCGCCCCCGGAAGGCCCCGGCGCCACCGACGCCCGGCGCGGCAGCCGGCGGGTCCGGATCGGCCTTGCGCGCGGCGGAGCCGGGGCCGGCGGCTTCGACCCACACCCCGCCGGCACCGCCGCGCGTGCCCTGTTCCGCCTCGGTGGCCGTCGGTTCCGGTGCGGCGTTCTCCGCGTGGAGCATGCCGAGCCCGTAGGTGGTGGGGGGCGCGGGTGTCCGGACGCGCAGACGGACGGACTCCAGCAGGGAGCGGGTGACCTCCGCCGTCGCGGAGGCCTCGCTGATCTCGTAGGTGCCGACGCCGCCCGGCGGTGCCTCGTAGACGGAGATGTCCGGGACGCCCGCGCGGATGCTGAGCGCCTGCCCCGGCGGAACGCGGCGCACGCCGGTGAAGGGGCTGTTGTCGCCCGCCCCCTCCGGGGAGTCCGGCAGGGCGAGGCGCGCAGCGAGGTGGACGTGGTCGAGGGGCGCGTCGACGAGGTCGGCGAGCGGGAGCGCGGCCGTCGCCCAGGCGGTGCCGCCGCGCCAGCCCGTGTGGTAGACGGGCTGGACGCCTGCCAGGTCGCCGAGGACGGCGACGCGGCTGCCCTGTTGCAGGACGACGACGTAACTGCCGGGCCAGGTGGTCAGGTGCCGCAGGGCACCGCCGGTGGTGGTCAGCAGGGCGGTGCGCAGCGCGGCGTCGGCGGCGCCGCAGCGGCCGAGGACGAAGAGGCGGGCCAGCGCGCCGTCGTCGGGCGGCAGCGCGAGGAGGGCCGATCCCTCGGCGGCCCCCGTCGGTTCGTCGAGCTCGGGGAAGCCGACCTGCACGGTGTGGTGGTAGTGGCGGCGGTAGCGGTGGACAGCGACGCCGCGGATCTCGTCCGGACGCCAGTCGCCGACGACCCAGAGCGGGTCAGGGCCTGGCCAGAGCAGGCGTCCGCCGACCGGCCGCAGCGCCTCGGCCTCGACCCCCGCCGCGCCGCGCACTCCGTTCCAGCCCACCACCCACCGCATGCTCGCCTCCCCGCAGGGCAGCACGGTGCCGCACCGTCAGCTCACATGGTGCCAGCTCACGGCGGTGACGGCGGCGCCCTCGCGGAGATCAACCCTGGTTCGCAGACGAGTTGTTGATCATTCGTCAGACATGTGCGCAGGGAAAGGCGACAGAACGGAGCAAACCATCCCACCCGCCGCGGACGGCCCGACGGCCGGGCCCCGGGCCATCCCCTCCCTGGTCCGGGCCCCGACCCCAGAGGCCGCGGACCGGGAAGGCCCCGACGGGCGAGCCCCACGCCCTTACCGGGACAGGCCGGAACGTTCCGGGACTGCGCGGCTTTCTCTCGCGGCCCGGGGGGTGTCCGCACACCCCCCGGGCCGGTCCGCCGCCGCGCGGGGATGTACGGCGGCGGCGTCCCCCGACCCGCCGGGTCCTCGACGGCAGGCCGACCCACGCCACCATGCAACTGCCGCGACCATGCATCAGGGAGGGGGCACGGCGGGGCGCACCGCCGCACGCGCCAGGGGCATAGGACAACCACCCGACGCACTGGCGTACGAGCCTCCCGGTCGAAATCCATGCCCAACAGGTCGGTCGTCTCGGCCGCCGCCGCTACCTCTTCCCGCCAACCGGAACAAGACCCCTTAACCCTGGGAACGCGGGGAACTACTCTGGGTGTTGTCAGACAGTGTGGGTGGGCCGCGAACGGCCCACGGACGGACGAGGGCGGACCAGGCGAGGGGGTGCAGCCGGGCATGGTGACCAGCGGGCGCGGACCGAACGAGAAGCTGGGTTCCCTGCTGACGGTCGCCGGCATCAGCAACGCCGGCCTGGCCCGGCGCGTCAACGACCTCGGCGCCCAACGCGGGCTGACCTTCCGTTACGACAAGACCTCGGTGGCCCGCTGGGTCACCAAGGGCATGGTGCCGCAGGGCCCCGTGCCGCATCTGATCGCCACGGCCATCGGCGGCAAGCTCGGACGCAGTGTCCCTCTGGAGGAGATCGGCCTGGGCAGCGCCGATCCCACCCCCGAGGTCGGCCTCTCCTTCCCGCGCGACGTCCCGGCCGCCGTCCACTCCGCGACGGAGCTGTGGCGGCTCGACCCCGGACGTGGGCGCAAGCCCGGTACGCCGGGCCCCGGTTGGTGGGACAGCCTGGCCGGCACCTTCTCCGTCGCCGCGTACGCGACGCCCGTGTCGCGCTGGCTGATCACCCCCGTCGACGGCTCCGTCGCCCGGGACGCGACCGCTGCCGCCTCCGGCGCTCCTGCCGTCGGCGGTGCCGCCTTCACCGACGTCCACGAACCCGGCGAGCTGGCGCGTCTCGCCGACGCGCAGGGCCGCCCCTACCGCGTCGGTCACGCCGACGCGGCGAAGCTCCGCCAGGCCGCGGAGGAGGCCCGCCGCTGGGACTCCCGCTACGGCGGCGGCGACTGGCGCTCCTCCATGGTCCCCGAGTGCCTGCGCCGTGACGCCGCCCCGCTGCTGCTCGCCTCCTACAGCGACGAGGTGGGCCGCGCGCTCTTCGGCGCCACGGCGGAGCTGAGCCGGCTGGCCGGATGGATGGCCTTCGACACCGGCCAGCACGAGGCCGCGCAGCGCTACTACATCCAGGCGCTGCGGCTCGCACGTGCGGCGGCGGACGTCCCCCTCGGCGGCTACGTCCTCGCCTCGATGAGCCTGCAGGCCACGTACCGCGGCGCGGCGGAGGAGGGCGTCGACCTGGCCCAGGCCGCCGTCGAACGCAACCGCGGTCTGGCGACCGCGCGCACCATGAGCTTCTTCCGCCTCGTCGAGTCCCGCGCGCACGCCCGCGCCGGCGACGCGGCGGCGTGCGCGGCCGCGCTGGCGGCGGCGGAGAGCTGGTTGGAGCGAGCGCGGACCGGGGACGCCGACCCTGCGTGGATCGACTTCTACACCTGGGACCGCTTGGCCGCCGACGCCGCGGAGGCCTTCCGCGACCTCGGAATGCCCGGCAAGGTCCGCGAGTTCACCGAACGCGCGCTGGCGCGCCCGACGGAGGAGTACGTCCGCTCGCACGGCCTTCGGCTGATCGTCTCCGCGATGGCCGAGCTGGACCAGGGCGAGCTGGAACGCGCGGTCGCGGCGGGCAACCGCGCGCTGGACGTGGCCGGCCGGATCTCGTCGCAGCGGACGCGGGAGTACCTGGGCGAGATGCTGAAGCGGTTGGACCGCTACCGGGGCGAACGCATCGCCGAGGAACTGGTCGAGCGCGCCCGGCTGACCCTGGCCGCCCCGGCGTAGCCGGGGAGGGGCGCGGGGCTCCAGCCGTGCGGCTCCGCCACGCGGGCGGAGCCGCGGATTGGCACAGCCCCGCGCCCCTGGCAGAGTGCAACACATGGACTGCGACGTCGTGATCGTGGGTGGCGGGATTGTCGGGCTCAGTGCTGCGTACGCGTTGAGTCTCGCGCGGCCCGGGATCGACGTGATCGTGCTGGAGAAGGAGCCTCGGCTCGTCGCGCACCAGACCGGGCACAACAGCGGGGTGATCCACAGCGGGCTGTACTACAAGCCCGGCTCGCTGAAGGCGCGCTTCGCCCTCGCCGGGGCCGCCGAGATGGTGGACTTCTGCAAGGAGCAGGACCTGCCGTACGAGGTGACCGGCAAGCTCGTGGTCGCCGTCGACGAGACGGAGGTGCCGCGGCTGCAGGCGCTCGCGGAGCGCGGGCGGGAGCACGGCCTGCCGATCCGGGAGCTCGCGGCGAGCGAGATCGCGGAGTACGAGCCGCACGTGCGTGGCGTCGCCGCACTGCACGTGGGGACGACGGGGCTGGCCGACTTCCCGGCCGTCGCCCGGCGGTACGCGGAGCTGTCCGGCGCGCGGATCCGAACCGGCAACACGGTCACCGCGATCGCGCGGGACGCGGACGGTGTGACCGTCACCACCACGCTGGGCCAGGTCCGGGCCCGGGTGCTGGTCAACTGCGCGGGGCTGTACAGCGACCGGATCGCGCGGCTGGCCGGCGACGAGCCGGGGCTGCGGATCGTGCCGTTCCGCGGCGAGTACTACGAGCTCTCCCCCGCGGCGGCTTCGCTGGTGCGTGGGCTGGTCTACCCCGTGCCGGACCCGGCCTTCCCGTTCCTCGGCGTGCATCTCACCCGCGACCTGGTCGGCGGCGTCCACGTCGGACCGAACGCCGTGCCGGCGCTGGCGCGGGAGGGGTACGGCTGGCGGCGGATCAACGTGCGGGACCTGGTGGAGACGGCGTCCTGGCCCGGGACCTGGTCCCTCGCCTCGCGCCACTGGCGCGCGGAGGCGGTGGAGCTGCGGCGCTCGCTGAGCCGCGGGGCCTTCACGGCGGCCCTGCGCCGCCTGCTGCCGGACATCACCGAGCACGACCTGCACCCCGCGCCGGCGGGCGTCCGCGCCCAGGCCGTGGACCGCGACGGCGCCCTCGTCGACGACTTCGCGTTCGCGCAGGGCCCCCGCACGGTCCACGTCCTCAACGCGCCCTCGCCCGCGGCGACGGCGTCCCTCCCCATCGGCCGCGAGATCGCGTCCCGGGCGCTGGACGCACTCTCGTAGCCGGGCGCGCGGCGTTCCGTAGACTGGGGCGCATTGTGACCAGCCAGACCACCGCCCCCGCCATAGCTCCGGACGACCGTGCCCACGACGACCGTCCGGGCGCGCCCGTCTCCCCCGAACTCCACCGGGAGCAGCGGATCCGCAGCTTCCACCCGCGCAAGGGCCGCATGAGCACCGCCCAGCACGACGCGCTGGCCCGGTCGTGGGACGGGTACGGCATCCGCGTCGACGGCAAGCGCGCCCTCGACCTGGACGCCTGGTTCGGGCGACCGGACCCGCGGGTCGTGCTGGAGATCGGCTTCGGCATGGGTGACGCGACGGCCACGATGGCCGGGGCGGAGCCCGACCGGTGCGTGCTGGCCGTGGACGTGCACACCCCGGGGCACGGCAACCTGCTGCGGCGGATCGAGTCCGACGGGCTGGACAACCTGCGGCTGGCCGAGGGCGACGCCGTCGTGCTGCTGCGGGACCAGCTCGCGCCGCAGAGCCTGGACGGGCTGCGGATCTACTTCCCCGACCCGTGGCCCAAGGCCCGGCACCACAAGCGCCGGCTGATCCAGCCGGAGTTCGTCGCGCTGGCGGCCTCGCGGCTGCGTTCCGGTGCCACCGTGCACTGCGCGACCGACTGGGAGCCGTACGCCGAGCAGATGCTGGACGTACTGAGCGCCTCCCCCGAGCTCGCCAACCTGCACGCGGACTACGCGCCGCGTCCCGACTGGCGGCCGGTCACCAAGTTCGAGCGGCAGGGGCTGGCCAAGGGCCACGTCGTCCGGGATCTGCTGTTCCGACGCGTCTGACCCGCCACCTGACCCGCCACCGCCCTTCGGTGACGGATCTGTGAGGGGCGCGTGAGGGGCGACTGACCGGCCAGAACTCCTTACGGCTCGCTCGGCGCCCCCGCTAAGGTCGTGGGGTGAGCAGCGCGTACGAAGAGCCTGCGGCCGTCGCGGCGGCCGGTCCGACAGCCGAACCGTCCTCCGCCGACATCGAGCCCGGGCCGGCCGTCGCGCTGCCCGAGGGACTGCCCGCGGTACCGCAGGCCGGTGGCGCCGACGCGCTGCCGTTCAGCCCGCCCACCAGCTTCCGCTACAAGGTGCGGCGCAACCTGCTGGAGAACAGGTGGCTGCGCCTGCTCGCGGTGGTGCTGGTGCTCGCGCTGTGCGGGGTGGTCATCCTCGCCAAGGTGCAGCACCTGACCGGTACCTCCGGGTTCCTGGTCGGCATATCCCTGGCCGTGCTGCCGGTGCCGCTGATCCTCGGCGCGTTCTACTGGCTCGACCGGGTCGAGCCCAAACCGTGGAAGCTGCTGTTCTCCTGCTTCGGCTGGGGCGCCTGCGCGGCGGCCCTGGTCGCGTACCTCGCCAACAACTACGTGACCTCACTGCTCGTCAGCCACCAGATCGGCGGCAGCGAGACGCTGGGTGCCAGCCTGGTCGCGCCGCTGGTCGAGGAGACCTGCAAGGGCTCGGCGCTGCTGCTGGTCTTCCTGTTCCGGCGCCGGGACTTCACCGGCATCGTCGACGGCGCGGTCTACGCGGGCTTCACCGCGACGGGCTTCGCCTTCACCGAGAACATCCTCTACATCGGCCGCGCGGTCGCGGACGGCAACCCCGACGGCGGCAGCAGCGTCGCCGTCACGGTCGTGACCTTCCTGATGCGCGAGGTGATGTCGCCGTTCGCGCACCCGCTCTTCACGTCCATGACGGCGGTGGGCTTCGGCATCGCGGCGATCAGCCGCAAGCGCTGGCAGCGGATCTGCGCACCGATCGCGGGCTGGATCTTCGCCATGCTGATGCACGGCACCTGGAACAGCGCCCCGCAGCTGGGCGCGGCGGGCTTCTTCGCCGTGTACTTCCTCTTCATGGTCCCGGTCTTCGCGCTGATGGTCTGGCTGATGGTCTGGGCCCGCGGCAACGAGCTGCGGACGATCGGCCGCCAGCTGGCCGTCTACGTGACGGCGGGCTGGATGACCACGCCGGTCCCGGTGGTCCTCTCCTCGATGCGGACCCGCAAGCAGGCCCGGGCGCTGGCCCGGTTCCAGCAGGGTCCGGCCGGCGACAAGGCGATGCGGGAGTACCTGTCCTTCGCCACCTCGCTGGCGTTGCTGCGCGAGCGGGTCGCGCGCGGGCTCGCCGTCGCGCACTTCACCGAGCGCGAGCAGGAGCTGCTGCATCATCTGTGGGAGCGGAAGGACGCGGTGGCGGCGGTCTTCGCACGCGTCGGTGAGCAGGAGTGGTTCCGCAAGCACCCGCCGCTCGTCCCGGCCTTCGGCCGCCCGATGGCGATGCCGACGGGGGTGCCCATGGGGATGCCGATGGGGATGCCGATGCAGCGCCCCGCGCCGGGGTACCCGGGCGGGTACGCGCCGTATGCCCAGCCCGGACCCTACGGGGCCTACGGGCAGCAGCCGGGGCTCCACCCCGGGACGCCGCAGACCGACGCCTACGGACGCCCGGTGGCACCGTACGGCTGGCCGGGCCGGCCGGCGCCGTACGCCCAGCCGGGCCCGTACGGGCAGCCGTATCCCCAGCCGTATCCCCAGCCGGGCCACCCGCAGGGGAACGCGCAGCCCAACCCGTACCCGCAGAGCCGCCCGCAGCCCTCCACGCAGCCTGCTCCGCAGGCCACGCCACCCGCTCAGGCACAGCCGAACCCGCAGCCGACCCCGCAGTCGTATCCGCAGCCGTATCGGCAACCGAGCGCGCAGTCGCCGTCACGGCCGGAGACGTCCGTCCCGTCCGGGCCGCAGGTGCCGTCGACGTACGAGTACCCCGCCACCCGACCCGCCGCCGCGGCCGAGCCGCAGGAACCGGCCGTCGAGGAGTGATTCCCGTGCGGTGACTTCGGCCGTACCGGAACCATCAGCACCCCCCGGCGCGTTGTTCCTCATATCCGCACACTGACGTGCGGCGACGCCGACACAGCGTCAGGAGGCAACGCCGGTGACCGATGGCATCTACCGGATGGCCGTGACCAGCGGGCACGGGCATCAGGAGACTGTTGCCCTGGCAGAGCAGCAGCTGCGCCAGTGGCTGAAGGCGCTGCACTACGACGAGCCGAGCTCCGGCAACGGCCGGCGCCGGGTCGGCCCGCAGGCCGTGCTGGACCAGGTGGCTCGTGGCAAGGCCGTGCAGGGGCGGCTGGCGCGCTGGCGGCTGCGCGAGTTCACCGTGCAGGGCATCTGGCAGACCTCGCTGACCGTGGCCACCGCCCGCGACGGCCGCACCTGGGTGCAGTTGGACGCCGAGCAGCTGCCCGTGCGCGGCGAGGAGCCCGCCAAGGCGCCGGTCCCGGCCCTGGCCCGGGGCCTGCTGGACGTGCTGGACGCGACGGAGGGCGAGCAGCCCGGCTCCCCGCGGGTGCAGGCCCTGCCGGGGGTGATCGAGCGCGGCGACGTCGACAACATCCTCGACGAGCTGTGCGACCCGGACCGGCGGCTGCCGATCGTCGTCGCGAGCACGCCCCTGCACACCGACTTCGAGGACTGGCTGGACGACACCGTCGATCCGCTGCTGCGCAGCTGCAGCGGCATCGCCGTCCTCTACGCCCTGGCGCCGGGCGCGGAGCGGCCGTTCAACGCGGCGCTGGAACACCACCGGGTCTACGGCGGCGCGGTCCGCACGTACCTGCCGGGGCTGGATCCGGCGTGGGCGCCGGAGGCGGCCCGGCATCGGGTGATGTCCCGCTCGACGATCGAGGAGAACCTGCGGCGCGCGTCCGGCCTGCTGGCCTGGCTGCCGCGCCGGCTCGCCGTGCAGGCTCCCCTGCCGGACCAGCTGGTCGGCCTGCCGCCGCTGCGCCCCGAGGGGCTGCCCGAGGCGGACACGATCCAGCCCGGCGGCCTGCTGGTGGACCACGAGGAGGAGGAGGCCCACGAGCAGCGGGCCCGCGCGGAGGAGCTGCAGGAGGTCCGCCGCTGGCTGCGCGCCGCGGAGGAGCGCGAGTCGCTGCTCGCGGCGGAGTACGACGAGCAGTACAGCGAGCTGCGCGCGGTCCGCACGGAGCTGCGCACGCTCTCCGGCCGCCCCGTGCGCCCGCAGGACTCCGAGCCGTCCACGTTCGCGGAGCTGCTGGACCGCCTCGACGAGTTCCCGCTGCTCGAGTTCACCGGTGACGCACGACTGACCAAGGATCTGGACGAGCAGACCGACCACCCCACCTGGGTCCGCATGACCTGGGACGCGCTGCTCGCCCTCCAGGACTACGCGGAGTCCGCGAAGTCCGGCTCGGCCGGCGGGGACTTCCGCAGCTGGTGCGAGAACACGCCGCCCGACTGCCACCCCTTCCCGCCCCGCAAGGTGATCCGCGGCGAGTCCCGCACGGTGAGCACCAACGCGAAGTGGAAGCGCGAGCGCCTGCTGCCCGTCCCGGTGGAGGTCGACCCGTCAGGTCGGGTCTTCATGGGCGCCCACCTGCGAATAGGAGGTGGCGGCACGGCACCCCGGCTGCATTACCACGACGACTGCTCGACGACGGGCCGGATTTACATCGGCTATATCGGGCTGCATCTTCACAACACGCGCACAAACTGATTGACGGAGGTTCACTTCCATGGCTCAGGTCCCCTCTTCGCTGATAGCCGCCACGGGCCTCGTCGGCGGCTTCGCCGTGGCCCGCGCGACCAAGCGCCGTGAGCTGGGCGGGGTCGCCCTCGCGACGGCGGGCGCGCTGGCCGCGCGCCAGTGGCGCGCCGCGGCGGGCCCGAAGGCGGCGGCAGGCCTGGGCGGTCTCTACGTGGCCGCGTTCGCGGGCTCCCACCCGCTGGCGAAGAAGCTGGGCGCGTGGCCGTCGGTCCTGACGGTGGCGGGGACGGTGGCGCTGGCCTCCTGGGCTGTCGCCGACAGGAAGTAGAGGGACTTCAGTTCGCTGCACCTACGTCAGGGGCGCGGGGAACTGCGCGAGAAACCACTGATGAGCGGATAGCCCTGAACGTTCGGGGCTCTACCTCGCTGGGTGGCTTGTCGCGCAGTTCCTCGCGCCCCTGAAGGTTGGTGCAACTACAGGCTGAGCCCGTGTGCGGCGAACCAGGCGGTCGGGTCGACCGCCTCCGCTCCGTCCGGGTGGACCTCGACGTAGACGTGCGGGGAGGTGAAGCCTCGGGAGGAGCCCACGCGGCCGAGGGGCTGGCCGGGGGTGACGGGGCCGTGGCCGACGCCGATGGCGGAGAGGTGGCAGTACCAGATCTCCGTGCCGTCGGGCAGGGTCTCCACGACGCGGTAACCGTGCGATCCGGCCCAGCCCGCGGAGGTGACGACGCCCGCGCCGACGGCGCGGACCGCGGTACCCGCGGGAGCCGGGAAGTCCTTGCCCGGGTGCAGGTGCGACCAGTAGGAGGCGTCACGGCCGAGGCCGTGCGCGGCGACCGCGATCGGCGGGACCAGGGTGCCGACGGCGCGGACGCGCTCCGCCGCCGCTGCCTTCGCGGAGGCCGCGGCCGCGGCCTCGATGCGGGCCGACTGCGCCGCGGGCGCGGCCGCGGCGTGCTGCTCCGGCGTGCCCTGGGTGCGGATGCGGTCCAGGAGGGCCGTCCCCGCGTCACCGCCGTGCGACGCCGCGTCGTGCTGCTCGTCGACGAAGAGCGAACCGGCTGAGCCGCCGTGCTCGGTGCCCGCGTGGTCCGCGGCGAGCGCGGGGGCCGCGAGGCCGATCACGCTGCTGGCGCCGACGGCCATCGCCGCGAGACCCAACGCTGCGCCGCGCTGGCGCGGCAGGGCGAGGGAGGGCTGCTCGGTCGGCGCCGGGGTCTCGACCTCGGCCGGGTATGCCGCCATGACTGGCGTGCTCCTTTCCGTCCCTTCGCCGACCGGGTTAGCTGACGGGTTCGGAGAGGGAGGTCTCCTACGGCCGTAAGGCCGATACACCCCAGGTGCGTTGGGTCCCCGGTTCCATGAGGATTAGGCGATACACACGACGTCCGCGTGTACTGTTATGGAAAGTTAATACTAAAGCGGCCTGAATCCAAGTGGTTCCCGGGGGGCAGTTGGGACCACAGCGGCCGCTGGTCAGCGTCCGACTGAAGTTTCGTCATCGAATCGGGCATGTCGGACAAAGGCCCCGAGCTGTGACGCGAGGATCTTCTGCAGGACGCTGTAGGCCAGGATCGGGACCAGCACCGCCGGGTTCCCCGGCAGCCGGGTGACCGCGACGACCGCCCCAGCGCTGCTGTTGTTCATGCCGGATGCGTAGGCGAGGGCGATCGCGTCCGCGCGCGGCAGGCCGAGCCGGCCGGCCAGCACCCAGCCCGTCAGGAACGAGCCCCCGCACATCGCCGCCGCGGCGACCGCCACCAGCAGCAGGAAGTCAGGATCCGGACGGGCCACCACCTGGCCCAGCCCGCCGCAGGCGTTGGTGTAGCTGAGCAGCACCACCACGGCCAGGTTGACCACCCTGACCGACGGCAGCGCGGCGGTGAGCAGGGCGGGGTGGCGGGCGCGCAGCAGCCGCCCGAGCCCGAGGCCGAACGCGCAGGGCAGGACGACCGTCACCACGGCGAGGACGCTGCACGCGTGGGCCGCGGCGGCGTGGAGGTCGGCCGCGTACGGGCCGGAGGCGAGGAAGCCGCCGAGGTGCAGGCCGAGCGGGATGGTCAGCGGACTGAGCAGGGTGCTGCCGATGACCAGGCCCAGCGTCAGCGTCGCGTTGCCCTCGCTGCCCTGGGCGAAGACCGTGGCCCCGGCCGCGACCGGCATCGCGCCGACCAGGGCCAGCCCGACCAGCAGGCTCTGGGCCTCGTGCGGGCTGTGCCAGCCCTGGGCGGCGACCGCGCCGACGGCGAGCAGCACGGTGGGCAGCAGGGCGTTGGCGGCGATGCCGACGAGCAGCGCCCGGGGATGGCGCAGCAGGCCGGGCAGGGCCTCGGCGCGGGCGGTGAGCCCGGCGTTGAAGACCATCACGGCCAGCAGGCCTGCCTGGAGCGGGACGGCGGCCCCGGCGAGCTGGAGCGGCGTCACGCCGCGCAGCGCCAGGCCCGGCTCGGGCCAGCCGGCGGCCAGGGCGTAGGCCAGCAGCATGATCCAGAGCAGCCGCCGTTGGGCCGACTCGACCAGGAGGGTCAGCAGGCCGTTCACGTTCAGGGAGGTCATGGGGCACCGCCTTCCGGGCGCGGGTGGCGCCTGTGGCGGCATCAGATCAGGTGCGTACCCGCACGATCCAGCCGATCAGCCCTGATTCATGACTTCGGGCGAATCCCGTCATGATCGGGAAGGGGGGTACAGCCAGGCGACGAGCCGGCCCGCGACGGCGTCGGAGGAGAGCGTGCGGGCGTTGGCGAAGCTGCCGTCCTGGGTGGTGGCCCGGACGCTGCCGTCGGGGTTGAGCACCACCAGCGCGGGGATGCCGCTGCGCTTGAGGTCGATCCAGCGGGCGGCCAGCGCGCCGTTGCGGTCGAAGTGCCCGACGTCGACGGTGACGAGCCGGTAGTCGCGCTGCAGCACGAGCTTCACGGCCGGCTCGGTGGCACGCCGGGCGAGCGCCTGGCAGTCCACGCACCAGTCGGCGCCGAACTCCACCAGCACCGGCCGCCCGTCCCGCCGCGACTGCGCGAGCGCGGCGGCCACGGCGGCCGCCGCGTCGGCCTTGGCGTCGTACCCGGTCGGCACCGGCGCGGGCGCCACCGGGGAGACGCTGACGAAGGGCTGTGCGTAGTGCGGCGCGAGATCGGACCCGCGCCCGTCGACCTGCACGCAGCCGGCCAGCGCGAACAGCAGCAGGGCGGTCGGCGGGAGGAGGCTTCGAGCACGTCGTGGTCGCACACCGTCCAGTGCAGCACCCGGTCACCGGGGACCACTGTTCGACGCGCCGTCACCACTGCGCTACATGGAGAGGTAGACCAGGCTGCCGGCACCCGCGAGGAAGCAGTAGATCGCGAACGGGGTCAGCGTCTTGGTCTCGAAGTACTTGTCGAGGAACCGCACCGCGACATAGCCGGCGACGAAGGCGGCGATGCTGCCCGCCAGCAGCTGCCCGTGGATGCCCGCGCCCTCGGAGCCGAGCAGCCCGGGCATCTTCAGCAGCGCGGCGCCGCCGATCGCCGGGGTGGCCAGCAGGAAGGCGAAGCGCGCCGAGTCCTCGTGGCGCAGGCCCTTGAAGATGCCCGCACTCATGGTCACACCGGAGCGGCTGATGCCGGGCAGCAGCGCGGCGATCTGCGCGGCCCCGACGAAGAGCGCACTGCCCCAGCCGAGCTTGACGATGCGCCGGTCCGAGAGGACGTCGGGGTGCACGTTCTCGTCGCCCGGCCCGGTCCCGTCCCCGGCCCGGCGACGGCCGGTGCCGCCGCGCTTGAGCCGCTCGGCGGTGAAGAGCACGAAGCCGTTGAGCATCAGGAAGAACGCGGCGACCTCGGGCTTGCCCAGGTGCTCGCGGAAGAACTTGTCCAGCGCGATGCCGGCGACGCCGACGGGGATGGTGGCCACGATCAGGAGCCAGGCCAGGCGCTGGTTCACCGTCTCGATGCGCCGCTCGCGGATCGAGCTGTAGAGCCCCTGGATGATCCGCGCCCAGTCCTTGCGGAAGTAGACGACCAGCGCGAGGGCGGTCGCCAGGTGCAGACCGATCAGGACGCTCAGGTAGGGCGACTTGTCACCCGCGACGTTGAGGTCGTCCGAGAACGGCTTCCCGAGCAGGGCCGGGATCAGGATGCTGTGACCGAGGCTGGAGACGGGGAACAGCTCGGTGACGCCCTGCAGCAGGCCGACGCCGATCGCTTCGGGATAAGTGAGCACGGACATCGGTATGGCGACCTTGGGCTGCTCGAGGGACGGGATGACAAGCAGCCCGAAATTACTACAAGCGTGTAGACGCAAGCAGCCGAGATGACGGGTGTTCATTCACCCGTCGTGCGATGTTCACCGACGCCAGCCAGAGCGGCAGCCCGACCAGGACCGGCAGCCAGACCGGAAGCAGCAGCCGGTCCGCTTCGTAGGCGAGCGGATGCGCGGCCACGGCGGCCACGCCGGTCACCGCGCAGCCCGCCGCGAACGCGGCCACCGGGCCCGGCGCGCGCCGCAGCCCGAGCGCGGCGAGGACGAGCGCCACCGGCAGCACCGGCGTGAGCGCCTCCCCCTGCAGCCACTGCCACCAGAAGCGCCCGTTCAGGACGGCGAGCCGGGCGCGCGGATCGGGCGCGAGCGGCTGGGTGAAGTGCTGCGAGAACAGGTCCTGCAGACTCAGCGTCAGCGACGGCAGGTGCCAGACCGCGTCCGCGGCGCCGAGCGCGACCAGCGCGAGCGCCGAGACCGCGCCCACCACGACCGCCCCGCCGGAGCGGCTGCGGCGCCAGGCCAGGCACAGGCCCGCACCGAGCGCGGTGACGAGCGCCACCGGCAGCGCCTCCGCGTAGCGGACCAGTCCGAGCCCGAGGTATGCGCCGGCGAGCAGCGTCCCGCCGGCCCACAGGCGGCCGCGGGTGCGTGGCCGGGCGCAGCAGAGCGCGACCGCGAGCAGGCCCGCCGTCAGCCCGAGCAGCGCGGCCCCCTCCGAGAGCGGGCGGACCCCGTACGCCCCCGTCGGGCCGAGGTAGCAGAGCACCTGCCCGAACGCGGCGACGAGCACCCGAGCGGCCGGCAGCAGGACGCGCAGCGTCGCGAAGACCAGCACGCCCGCCAGCCCGGTCAGCAGCACCGCGGTGAGGCGCAGCCCGGTGGGACCGCCGAGCAGGGAGACGAGCGGCACGGCCAGCAGCGGGTAACCCGGCCGGGTGGAGAAGATCCGCGTGTACCGCGGGTCGTTCGGCGGCAGCACGGTTGCGCCGAGGCGCGCCCGGCAGGCCGCGGCGTCCGCGGGAGCGGGCGCGGGAAACGATCCTGCGGAGGGCAGCAGCAACCGTCCCCGAAGGTCCTGGCGGGCCCACTCGGCGCAGTGGTCCGCGTTCGCGGCACGGGTCGCCGCGAGGACGGACTGCCCCGCGTACCGGTGGGCGAGCAGGTCGTAGCGGTAGCTGTCGTTGCTCCAGCTGCTCGCGGACAGCCCGAGCGCCTGGACGAGGACGAAGAGGAGGAACAGCAGCGCGGTGGCGTTGGTCCTCGACACTCGTCTCACTTGCCGAGGCTCGCACCTCCGCGACTCCGCCGCGCCCCGGGCACGCTCGACTTAACCCGAACAGGTGCCGTGCACTACCCAGGGGCGCGGGGAACTGCGCGAGAAACCACCGGCGTGCGGATGGCCCTGCGCGTGGCACCATCTGCTCATCAGTGGCTGGTCGCGCCCGCGCGGCGGAGCCGCATATTGGCAGAGCCTCGCGCCCCTGGAAGGTGCAGCTACGCCGCCGTTGCCAGCTCAACCGTGTGCTGGGATCCGGCCACGACCGTGCTGCGGGCCGGGACGGCGTTGTCCGCCACCGCAGGCAGGACGCGGCGCAGGCGCCACGCCGCGACCGTGATGGCGACGCAGCACAGGGCCAGCGCGGCCAGGTAGACCGTGGAGAGGCCGGCGCCGACCAGGAGGACGCCCAGGGCGGGACCGAGTGCGATGGCGACCTGCTTGACCAGCGCGAACGCCGCGTTGTAGGTGCCGAGCAGCCGTGCCGGGGCGAGGTCCGCGACGATCGGGCCCAGGGTCGGCGCGAGCAGTGCCTCGCCGACGCCGAAGAGGGCGTACGTCATCATCATCGAGCCGATCGCCGCGAACGAGCCGCCGTGGAAGAGGCCCGCGACCGCCGCGAAGATCCACGCGGCCAGCCACACCACACCGGTCGCCGCGATCGCGGTCGTGCGACGACGGCGGGAGGTGATCCGGACGACGACCATCTGCAGCAGCACGATCGCGAAGGTGTTGACGCCGAGGCCGAGGCCGAGCGCGGACGGGGAGATCCCGACCGTGCTGGTCGCGTACGCGGCGACGCCGCTCTCGAACTGGCCGTAGCAGGCGAAGAAGATCAGCCCGGCAAGGACCGACAGCTTCACCATGGCGTGGTCGCCCAGCAGCGTGCGGAAGTCGGAGCGGCCGCGCTCCGCCGCCGCGGGGCTCTCCTCGGCGACGACCGACACCGCCGGGAGCCGGACCGAGCCGGTGACGGCGGCCAGCACCAGGAACATCACGGCCTCGATGGAGAAGAGCAGCGTCAGGCTGCCCGGCCGGGAGACGTCGACGATCTGGCCGCCGATCATCGCGCCGATGCCCATGCCCAGGTTGACCAGGGTGAACTGCAGCGCGAAGGCGTGTGCCCGGGTCGTGCGGGTGGAGCAGCGGACCACCATGGTGGCCAGCGCGGGCTGGCAGGTGGTGACGCCGGCGCCGAAGAGGAAGGCGGCCAGCAGGATGGTCCAGTGCGTGGTGGCCAGGCCGAAGGAGGCCGCACCCAGCGCGGTCAGCACGGCGCCGGCGACCAGCACCGGGCGCGGGCCGAAGCGGTCGATGCCGCGACCGCCGAGCGGCAGCACCACCAGCGCGGCGGCGGCGAACAGCGTGAAGACCAGCCAGGCGGTCAGGGATCCCAGACCGCGCACGTGCTCCACGTACACGAACATGTACGGCAGGGTGAACCCGCTGCCGAAGGCACTCAGGGCGTTCCCCACCTGGACGCGGCGCAGCGCCCCCTGCATCGTGTTCTCCCTCGTGATCGCCATGTCCCACACCGCCCTTCTCTTCGCTCCGCCACACGCTCTCTCGTCGTATCGTACGAAAGAATACACTACTAAAGTCTTCACAGCGCAAGTTTTAATCCCGCAAGGCTTGAGCATGATGAGATACTGGTCGGCATGACAGAGTCGTCGTCCCAGGAGCCGCCGCACGAGCTCGCCATCAGCGAGCAGGTCGCGGTCTACCAGCGCGAGTTCCCCAACGTGGACCCGCAGGTCGAGACGATCGTCTCGTCGCTGAGCCGGCTTGCCCGGCGGATGTCGGTGGCCTACGGGCGGCACCTCAACGACCTGGGCATCTCCTCCGCCGACTGGGAGGTGCTCAAGGCCCTGATCGTCGCCGGCGCGCCCTACCGGCTCGGGCCGGGTGAGCTGGCCAAGCGGATCGGGCTGACGCCCGCGGCGATGACCCACCGCGTCGACCGGATGGCCACGGCCGGACTCGTCACCCGCAGCCGGGACGAGAGCAACCGGGTCCGCGTCAACATCGAGCTGACCGAGCTCGGACGCGAGAAGTGGTTGGAGTCGATGCGGATGGCGGCCGTCTTCGAGGAGAGCCTGCTGCAGGACGCCTCGCCCGAGGAACGCGCGGAGCTGTCCGGGGCGCTCGGGCGCATGCTGCGGCGCGTCGAGGACTCGCAGCCCGACGCGCAGGGCCGCACCGAGGACCTCGGCCCGGACGGCCAGGCCTGAGAGAACAGCCCGAGAGAGAACAGCGCGAGAGAACGAGTGAGGGGCCCGGAACCGTCACACGGTTCCGGGCCCCTCCGCGTGCCGAGGCACGGGTGGATCAGGCCGGCTGGATCACGACAGGCCGTTGGCCTTCAGCCACTGGTCAGCGACCTGGGCCGGGTCGGCACCCTGGAGGCCCACCTGAGCGTTGAGGGCCATCAGACCGGCGGTGGTGAGCTTGGCCGAGACGTCGTTGAGCACCGTCGCCGCGCCGGCCGGGAGCGACTTGTTGGCCAGCGGCACCACGTTCTGGAAGCCGAAGAGGCCCTTGTCGTCGAGCAAGGTCACCCAGCCGTTCTTCTGGATCGACGGGTCGGTGGTGAAGATGTCAGCGATCTGGACGTCGTTGCCCTGGAGCGCCGTCTTGGTGAGCGTGCCGCCCGGGTCGAGCGCCTTGAAGCTCTTGAACTGCAGGCCGTACTTGTCCTTCAGGCCCACCAGGCCCTGCTCCCGGGTCTGGAACTCCGGCGCCGCGCCGATGACGAGCGAGGCGGCGACCTTCGGGGGCAGCGAGCTGATCGTGGAGGAGGAGGTGAGGGTGTACTGCTTGGCGGTGTTGGAGTTGACCGTCAGCGAGTCCTTGTCCTCGGCCATCGAGGGGTTGAGCAGTTGCAGGACGCCGGCCAGCTTGGCGGAGGCCTTGGTGTCGGTGTCCGCGGTGCTGGTCGGGACGGCCGTCGGGTCCAGGTAGGACAGCAGCGCGCCGTTGTACTCCGGCATCACCGTGACGAGGCCGTTCTTCATCAGGCCGTAGGAGATCTCCCGACTGCCGATGTTGGCGTGGTACTTCACCTGGAAGCCCTTGGCCGCGAGGGCGTGGCCGTAGATGTCGGCCAGGATCGTGCTCTCGGCGAAGTTGTTGCTGCCGACCGTGATCGCGCCGCCGGCGGCGGCGGCGGTGGGGGCCAGCGGGTTGCTGCCCGTGCTGGAGGAGCTGGAAGAGCCGCAGGCGGAGAGGGCGACGGCGGCTGCGGAGGCCACCAGGGCAGCGGCCGCGCGGGTACGGGTGGAGCGGGAGACGTTGAAGGAGGTCACGGTTCCAATCCGGCTTCTGCTGTTGTCGCTTGAGTCGCTTGTCGCTTGATGTGACGCGTGCTTACGGTTGATCAAATCCATTGCCGGAGACCTGAGTCAACGCCGATCTGGTCACGATCCACCCTCCGGACCGACCGATAGTGGCCTCTCACTGGCCGAAATCGGAAGCCAGATGGGGCCTTTGTAGCGCAATGTTCACAGGCGACTCTGACAAACAGTCGACACAAGCGGTAGTCTCGCCCGCGGTCACGGGTTCGGGGGGCGAGCTCAGGTTCGACCCGACGACGGAAACATCGTCAATATGCAGGATTCGCAGGGACAGTAGGAGTTCCCTTTGTCCTCCCTGGACACCTTGGCCGACCGCCTCGGACGCCGCCTCGCGCGTCTGCCGTTCCGGCGCAAGCTCAACGCGCTGATCGCGGTCCCGCTCGTGATGATTTCGGTGCTTTTCGCCGTCTATGTGAACGGCCAGGTCAACCAGGCCGAATCCGCGGCGAACGAAGCGGACCTGCTCTCCCGCAGCGGCACCGTGGCCCAACTCGTGGATGACGTCCAGCACGAACAGTCGCAGGCGATCCTCTACTACGAGAGCTACTGGGAGACCCCGACCAACCGGGCGAAGAGCATCCCGGACCGGGACTCGTACGTGGCCGCGCAGGCCGCCACCGACGCACAGGTCGACAAGGTGCGGCAGACGTTCGGCTCCGCGATCCCCGCGGATCTGGCCACCGCGCTCCAGGTGCTCGAGGCGGGCCTGCAGGTTCCGCGGCAGACCATCACCTCCGGCCAGCTGCCGACCGACAACATCGACGCCGCCTACGGCAACGTGGCCGAGAGCCTGATCGACGGCCTCGGGCTCAGTGCGCCGCAGAGCAACCAGTCGACCGCCCGGCTCTCCGACCAGCTCGACTCGCTGCTGCGTGCCGACTCCGCGCACGCACAGTTCGAGACGGCCGTCGTCTCCGCGCTGACCCGGGACTCCGACGCCACCACGCAGTTCGGCGTCGCCGAGGGCAGCATCCAGCTCTACCAGGCGCAGGTCGCCCGCTTCACCGCGATCGCCCCGACCGACCGGTCGAACGCGCTGGGCGGCATCGAGTTCGGCCCCGACGAGGTGAACCTGGAGTCGGCGCTCAGCAGCCTCTGGCTCAAGACCTCGGCCCTGACGGAGGTGTCCGCGGCCGATCTCAAGGCGGCCCGAGCCCAGGCGCTCGCACTGCAGCCGTCCGCCGTGCGGGAGTCCCAGAAGCGTGCCCGCATCACGGGCGAGCTGATCCCCGAGATCGCCGGCGAGGCGCAGTTGGACTCGACCCGCGCCTGGTGGCGTGCCTCGATCCTGCTCGGCCTGGCCGCCGTCATCTTCTTCGGCTGGGTGCTGCTGCTGGCCCTGATCCGCCGCTCGATCCTCGGCCCGCTGCAGCAGGTGACTGAGGCCGCCCGCCGGGTCTCCGAGCTCTCCGCGCAGGAGCTCTCCCGCGTCGCCGACGAGGACGCGGTCGACAACGCCGAGGGTCCGCCGCAGCTGGAGGACCTGCCGATCCCCGCCGAGGACGAGATCGGCGAGCTGGCCAAGGCGTTCAACCAGGTGCAGAGCACCGCCGGCGCGCTGCTGGAGCGCCAGGTGCAGAGCCGTCGGAACATCGCCGAGATGTTCGGCAACATCGGCCGCCGCGTCGCCAACCTGACCGGCCGCCAGCTCAGCCTGATCGACTCGGTCGAGCGCGGCGAGACCGACCCCGAACTGCTGGAGCAGCTCTACCGGATCGACCACATCGCGGTGCGCCTGCAGCGCAACGCCGACTCCCTGATGCTGCTGGCCGGCATCCGCGAGACCGAACTCGACGGTCGCCCGGCCGAGTTGAGCCACGTCGTGCGGGCCGCGCTGGGCCAGATCGAGGGCTTCGAGCGGGTCCGCCTCACCGCCCGGGTCGACGCCACGGTGGCGCCGGACGTCGTCGGCGACCTGGTGCTGATGCTGGCCGAGCTGCTGGAGAACGCCGTCTCCTTCTCCCCCGCGCACAGCGAGGTCGCGGTGACGCTGCGGGAGGAGGACGGCCAGGCGGTGCTGGAGATCGTCGACCACGGTCTCGGCATGAGCTCGGAGCGCCTGTCCGAGGAGAACGCACGGCTGGTCCGCCGCGAACGCCTCGACCTGGCCCCGACCCGGGTGCTCGGCCTGTTCGTCGTCGGCGTGCTGGCCCGGCGCTGGAACATCCAGGTCACCCTGAGCCGGACCCCCGGCGGCGGTGTCACCTGCCAGGTCGTGGTGCCGAGCGAGCTGGTCACGCCGAGCGCGCCGCGCGCCGGACTGACCTGGTCCCCGGCCGGAGCGCTGCCGCCGGCCGCCAAGGCCGCACTCGCACTGGGTGCTTCGGCCACCGCCACGATCCTGCCGCCGGCCGCGCGCCGGCACCAGCCGACTCCGGCGGCGCCCGCGGTCGCGGTGCGCGCCGCCGACCTCGAGCCGGAGCCGGACCTGTTCGCGCCCCGTCGCGAGCCGGACTCCACCCACGCGCGCCCGGACGACCCGGCTCCGGCCCTCCCCCACGCCCGGACGGCCAACGCCACGACGGACGCGGGCCTGCCGGTCCGCAAGGCGCCGACCGCGGAGGAGCCGCCGGCCGCTCCGACGGCTCCGCAGACGTCGGAGACGCCGCAGACACCGCCGGAGTCACGTCGCGAACGGCCCGGCCTCGGCGGCGGACTGCGCCGCCGGGTGCGCGGGGCGACCCTGCGCGAGGGCCTGAGCAGCGCCGACCGCCTGGCGGCCCGCCCGGCCGACCCGGACGAGGTCCGCTCCTCCCTGGAGGAGTTCGAGGCGGCGGTGAGCCGCGCCGAGCGCGACAGCGCGCCGGGGATCTCGAGCACCACCAGCACCACAAGCACCATCGGCACCACAAGCAATCCCGAGCGAACGGAAGGAGTGGGACAGTGACCACCGAGCCCACCGTGCAGGACCTGCAGAGCGCCGCGGCGGACTTCACCTGGCTGCTGGGCCGCTTCGCCACCGACACCGCGGGCGTCGTCGACGCCATCGCTGTCTCCTCGGACGGCCTGCTGATCGCGGTCTCCCGGCTGCGCGACCACGCCGACTCCGAGCGGCTGGCCGCGATCGTCTCCGGCATCACCAGCCTGGCGGCGGGCGCCTCCGGCAACTACGGCCTGGGCGGCCTGAACAAGGTCATCATCGACCTGGAGGGCGGCCACCTGCTGGTCTCCTCGATCGGCAACGGCTGCGTGCTCGGCGTGGTGGCCTCCAAGGAGGCCAAGCTGGGCAACATCGCCTACGAGATGACCCTGTTCGCCAACCGCGCCGGCGCCGCACTGAGCCCGCAGCTGATCATGGAGTTGAAGAACGGCGTCGG
Source organism: Streptacidiphilus jiangxiensis (assembly GCF_900109465.1). Classification (GTDB taxonomy): domain Bacteria; phylum Actinomycetota; class Actinomycetes; order Streptomycetales; family Streptomycetaceae; genus Streptacidiphilus; species Streptacidiphilus jiangxiensis. The sequence continues at coordinate 558,941 of NZ_FOAZ01000003.1, read as the reverse complement.
GGCGTGACTCCCGCGGACCCCGGATCCGACGACGCGGTGGTACGGCCCCTGCGGCCGTACGTCGCGCTGCCCGACGACGAGCCGGCCACGAGTCCCGGAGCGGTCGGCTCCGCGGGCGAGCCGGTACGACGCAGCCTCGCGGTCCGTCCGTTCCTGGTCACCGCGGGACGCGTGACCGACGAGCAGCGGCTGCCGCTGGAGACGCAGGTCGTCGCCACGGCGGAGGGCCTCGCGGCCCTGCCGACGCTCACCTTCGAAGAACACGACATCGTCGCGGCCTGCGGCGAACCCCTCTCGCTCGCGGAGATCGCGGCCCGGCTGCACCTGCACCTGAACGTGGTGCGGGTCCTGGCCGGGGATCTGCGCATCTCGCGCCAGCTGACCGTCCACGCACCCCAGGCCGGCACCGCCCACGATCTCTCCGTCCTGCGCCGGGTGATCGAGGGTCTGCGCGCCGTCCCCGACTCACGAGGCCTCACGCGTGACAACGACCGCCCTGCCTAACTCCTCCGTCGCCGGCGCGGGCCGCCCGCCGCTGCCGGTCAAGATGGTCATCGCGGGCGGCTTCGGCGTGGGCAAGACCACGACCGTCGCCTCCATCTCCGAGATCGAACCCCTCACCACGGAGGCCTCCATCACGGAGGTCGCCGCGGGCGTAGACGACCTGACCCACACCCCCCACAAGACCACCACCACGGTGGCCATGGACTTCGGCTGCATCACGCTCGACCCGACGCTGAAGCTGTACCTGTTCGGCACCCCCGGGCAGGACCGCTTCGGCTTCATGTGGGACGACCTCGTCGCGGGCGCGCTGGGCGGTCTGGTCATCGTGGACACCCGCCGCCTGGACGACTGCTTCGCGGCGGTCGACTACTTCGAGAACAAGGGCCTGCCGTTCGCGGTCGGCATCAACGTCTTCGACGGCAACCTCGACCACGACCTGGACGAGGTCCGCTGGGCCCTGGACATCCCCGACACCGTCCCCCTCGTCCTCTTCGACGCCCGCGAACGCGGCAGCGTCCGGGACGCGCTGCTGGTCGTCCTGGAGCTCGCATTGGAGCGGGCCGAGGCGTAGGCACCGCCCGAGGTCGCACTCCCTCGGGGGCGCGGGGCTCTGCCGATATGCGGCTCCTCCCCCAGCCTTCGGCCGGGAGGTGCCCCCTGCGTGGGCGCGAGCCGTCACGGATGCTCCCCCAGGCAGTTGCACGACCAAGCGGCGCGGGGAACTGCGCGGCAAACCACCCGAGCAGGTAGGGCCCGAACGCGCGGGGCCATCCGCACCGGGTGGTTTCTCGCGCAGTTCCCCGCGCCCCTGGAGGCTGCGCCTCCCCCGGGGTCAGCGTCGCCGGACGCCCGGCGAGACCAGGACCTTGTTCAAGGCCCAGAAGAACCCCAGCGTGGCCAGCGCCAGCGCCGCGACCAGGATCGCGCCGCCGACGACCTTGGCGTAGTCGACCTGGCTGAGGCCGTCGACGATGTAGCGGCCGAGGCCGCCGAAGGAGACGTACGCCGCGATCGTCGCCGTGGAGACGATCTGGATCGCGCCCGAGCGGATGCCGCTCAGGATCAGCGGGAGCGCGACCGGCAGCTCCACCTGGGCGAGCACGCGCCACCGCGGCAGCCCCATGCCGCGCGCGGCGTCGACCAGCGCGGGGTCCACCGCGCGGATCGCCTCGTAGGTGGTGACCAGGATCGGCGGGACCGCCAGGGCGACCAGGGGGACCATCACCGGGGTCATGCCCAGGCCCATGAGGATGGTGAGCAGCACCAGCAGGCCGAAGCTCGGCAGCGCCCGCGCCGCGGTCGCCAGCACGGAAAGTGCGTTGCCGCCCCGGCCCGTGTGACCGGTCAGCAGGCCGACGGGGAGCGCGATGACCATCGCGATCAGCAGGGCGACCGCGCTGTACTGGACGTGCTCCAGCAGCCGCTGGGGAATGCCGTCCGCGCCGGACCATCGGCCGGGGGCGTCGAAGAACTGCTGGGCGTACCCGAAGAGGTTCACTTGGCGGTCGCCTTCCGCGCCCACGGCGTCAGCAGCCGGCGGGCCAGTACGAGCAGGGCGTCCAGCACCACGCCGATGACGGCGATGGAGAGCACCGCGTCCCAGGCGAGCAGCGGACGGTGGTAGCTGAGGGCGTCGGAGAGCAGGTTGCCGAGGGCGCCCTCGTTGCCGATCAGCATGCCGACGCTGACCAGGCTGACGCTGGAGACCGTGGCCACGCGCAGGCCCGCGATCACCGCGGGGACGGCGATGGGGAGTTCGACCTGCAGGTAGCGGCGCAGGGTGCCGAAGCCCATCGCGGTCGCGGCGGCCCGGGTGTCCTCGGAGACCGAGCGCATGCCGTCGACGATCGCGGGGATCAGCACGACCAGCGAGTAGACGGTGAGCGGGATCTCGACGGTGATGTCGCTCTCGCCGTAGTAGTCGATCAGGAAGACGAAGAAGGCCAGCGACGGGATGGCGTAGAAGACGGTGGCCACGCCCAGCACCGGGGGGTAGATCCAGCGGAAGCGGGCGCAGAGCATGCCGAGCGGCAGGGCCAGGATCAGCCCGTAGAGCACGGGCAGCAGGGCGAGTTCGCACTGCCAGCCGACCAGGCCCCACCAGGTGTTCTGCAGGTCGCTGGGGACCTCGAAGAAACCGCCGTGGTTCACGCGAGCACGCCCCGCACGCTGTCGCGCGGCCCAACCGTGGCGTGGGCTCCGCGGATCGCCGCGGCGATGGTCTCCTGGGCGGCGACGCCGATCGCGCGGCCCTCGGCGTCGACGGCGACGGCCCAGCCGGTGGGCGACAGGACGGCGGAGTCGAGCGCGGCGCGCAGGGAGTCCTGGCCGTAGGTGAACGCGTGGCCGTAGGGCAGCAGTTCGGTCGGCAGGCCGGCGGCGCGGTCGGCCGCGTGGGTCCAGCCGCGCGGGCGGCCCTCGGTGTCGGTGACCAGGACGTAGGGGGTCTGCGGGATGGTGTGGGCGCGGACCTGCTCGGTGGTGGCGTCCTCGGCGACGATCGGCTCGGCGGTGAGCTCCAGGCCCTCGGTGCCGAAGAAGGAGAGGTGCCGGATGCCGCGGTCGGCGCCGAGGAAGTCCTCGACGAACTCGTCGGCAGGCGCGGAGAGCAGCTCGGCGGGCGGGGCGTACTGGGCCAGGCGGCCGCCCTCGCGCAGCACCGCGACCATGTCGCCGAGCTTGATCGCCTCGTCGATGTCGTGGGTGACGAAGACCACGGTCTTGCCGAGGTCGGCCTGGATGCGCAGCAGTTCGTCCTGCAGGCCCTTGCGCACGATCGGGTCGACGGCGGAGAAGGGCTCGTCCATGAGCAGCACCGGCGGGTCCGCGGCGAGCGCGCGGGCGACGCCGACGCGCTGCTGCTGACCGCCGGAGAGCTGGTAGGGGTAGCGCTTGGCGAGGGCGGTGTCGAGGCCGACGCGCTCCATCAGCTCCAGCCCGCGGGCGCGGGCTCTGGACCGGTCCCAGCCGAGCAGACGCGGGACGGTGGCGATGTTCTCGATCACGGTCCGGTGCGGGAAGAGCCCGGCGTGCTGGATGACGTAGCCCATGGAGCGGCGCAGCGCGTTGACGGGGCGCTCGCGGATGTCGTGCCCGTCCAGCAGGATCCGGCCGCCGCTCGGGTCGACCATGCGGTTGATCATGCGCAGCGTGGTGGTCTTGCCACAGCCGGAGGGGCCCACCAGCACGGTGATCGAGCGGTCGGGGATCTCCAGCGTGAGCCGGTCGACCGCAGTGGTTCCGTCCGGATACCGCTTGGTGACGGCGTCGATCACTATCACGGGTGCGCAGCGCCCTTCGGGCCTTGGACCGGTCCGAAGACCGGATGGGATGACCGGTTGCGTAACGACCCCTCATCTTCCAGTGGTGGCACGGGGAGCGTCAATCCGCGTAGGTGACAGGCGGATGACGTCTGCGGACCGGCCGGTGACCGAGCCCTGCCAAGAAGTGATTCACGACATTCCGTTTCCGAACGAACCTGTGGCAGAGTCGGCCCCTCGACCCATCAGCCGGGACCACTGAGGACATGACCGTGACCGAGAACCCCACCGCAGGCAGCGGCACCTCCGGCGGCTCGAGCGCCGTCGGCGGCTCCAGCGCCGTCGGCGGCCGGGCCGCGGCACGGCGCGGCCGGAAGCGGGCGGGCGCCCGCCGGCGCAAGGTTCTGAAGATCGCGCTCGCCTCGGCGGCCTCGATCGCCGTCGTCGCCGCGGCCGGCGGCTGCTACCTGGTGAACCAGCTGAACGGCAACATCAGCTCGTCCAGCCTGTGCTCGGGCAAGTCGTGCGGGACGACCAAGGAGAAGGTCGACGCCTTCGGGCGCAGCCCCATCAACATCCTGCTGATCGGCTCGGACGAGCGCTCCAGCGCCGCCGACTGCAGCCTCGGCGGCGACTGCGGCAGCCCCGGCGCCCGCGCCGACGTCGAGATGGTCCTGCACGTCTCCGCGGACCGCTCCAACGCGACGGTGATGAGCATCCCGCGCGACCTGGAGACCACCATCCCGCGGTGCGACTCCACCAAGGACGCGGCCAGTGAGTCCGCGCACACCGACATGATCAACAGCGCGCTGAACTGGGGCCCCGGCTGCAGCGTCGCAGCGGTGCAGCAGCTGACGGGCATACCCATCGACCACTTCATGAAGGTCGACTTCGGCGGTGTCGTCGCCATGTCCGACGCCGTCGGCGGCGTCAGCGTCTGCGTCGACAAGAACGTCTACGACCCCTACTCGCACCTGAAGCTCGCCGCCGGCACGCACACGCTGAAGGGCGTCTCCGCGCTCGAGTTCGTCCGCACCCGGCACGGCTTCGGCGACGGCGGCGACCTCGGCCGCACCTACGCGCAGCACCTGTTCATGTCGCAGATGGTCAAGAAGATGAAGAGCGCCGGGACCCTCACCGACGTCCCCGCGATGTACGACCTGGCCCAGGCCGCCACCAAGGCGCTGACCGTCGACACCGGCCTCAACAGCGTCTTCAAGCTCGCCGGTCTGGGCCAGGAGCTGAGCGGCATCTCGATGGACAACATCACCTTCGCCACCATGCAGACGCAGCCCGACCCGGCCGACAACGCCCGCCTGGTCGTCGGCGCCGGCGCCCAGCAGCTGTTCGCCGCAATCGCCGGCGACCAGTCGCTCACCGAGATAAAGAGCAAGGCCAAGGGCGGCACGGCCGCCGCGCCGTCGGCGTCGGCGACCCCCGTCGACACCTCGACCGTTGCGGTGAAGGTCGAGAACGGCACCGGCGTCTCCGGCCGCGCGAGCACCGTCAGCCAGAAGCTGATCGGGGCCGGCTACAGCCAGGACACCGTCGCGCTCAGCGGCCCCTCCGCCGCGACCACGACGCTCAGCTACCCCGCCGGCAAGGCCGCCGAGGCGCAGGCCGTCGCGAAGTCCCTCGGGCTGAAGGCCTCCGCGCTCAAGCAGTCCGCCACGAGCAGCTCGATCGTGCTGCTGATCGGCGCCGACTGGACCACCGGCGCCACCTTCCCCGGCGGCAGCGCGGCCCCCTCCGCAGCCGACACCAAGGCGGCCCTGGCGGACTCCCACGCCCAGACCGCCGGACAGTCCGGCTGCGCCCAGGTCAGCACCTTCGACACCGTCTCCCTGCCCGGCTACGGCGGCATGACCCCGACTCGCGCCTACGCGCTGAGCCCGAGCGTCCCGAACTCCGCCCCCTGAGACGCGCCGGGGCGCGGCGGGCAGGCGCACTAGGCTTGCCGTGTGAGCAGTGAGAAGCGCAGGTCGCGACGGGACCTCGACGTCCTCGGTGTGATCGCGGTCGGCGGCGGCCTCGGCAGCATCGCCCGCTACGGCCTGGCCCGGGCGATGCCGACGCCCGCCGGGGGCTTTCCCTGGGCGACGCTGATCACCAACGTCGTCGGCTGCGCCGTGCTCGGCGGGCTCATGTACCTCGTCCTGGAGGTCTGGCCGCCCTCCCGCTACCGGCGTCCCTTCTTCGGTGTCGGTGTCTGCGGCGGCTTCACCACCTTCTCGACCGCGATGGTGGAGACCCGCGGCCTGCTCGACGGCGGCCACCTCGCCTCCGCCGGGATCTACCTGCCGGCGAGCGTCCTCCTCGGGGTCCTCGCCGTCCTCGGCGGCGCTGCCCTGGCCCGCGCGGCCACCCGCGGCCGGCTGCGGCCCGACAACGCCCCGACGGCAGCGGAACCCGCGGTGGCCCAGGAAGGGCAGCGCTGATGACCACCCCCGACGCCTCACGGCTGCGCATGACGGTCTACCTGCGTGAGAGCGCGCAGTGGCACCACCGCCCCGCCTACTCCGAGATCGTCCACCGCGCCCACGCGGCGGGCCTGGCCGGTGCGGGCGTCTTCCGGGGCATCGAGGGCTACGGCCGGGGCGGCCGCGTCCACACGACGCGGCTGCTGGACCTGGCGGAGGACCTGCCCGTCGCCGTCGTGGTGGTCGACGAAGAGGAGCGGGTGCGGGCGTTCGTGGCGGCCGTCCGGGAGGTCCTCGGCGAGGGGAACGGACTGATCACTCTGGACCGTGTGGAGATCGTGCCCTGATGCCTGTCCTTCTCGTCCTCCTCGGCGGCATGCTGGGCGCCCCGCTCCGCTACCTCACCGACCGCGCCGTCTCCTCGCGGCACGACAGCGTCTTCCCCTGGGGCACGTTCACCGTCAACGTGGTGGGCTCGTTCGTGCTGGGCTCGATCGCCGCGGGCGTGGCCCGGCACGGGTGGCCGAACAACGCCGCCCTGTTCGTGGGGACGGGGATCTGCGGCGGACTGACGACGTTCTCGACGTTCGGCTACGAGACGGTCCGGTTGATGACCGCGGGCGCACTGCGGATGGCGGCCTGGAACGTCCTCGGCTCACTGGCGGCGGGCCTCGCCGCGGCCACGGCGGGCTGGGCGCTCATCTCGGCGCTGTAGGCCACTGGCGCGGCCTCCGCCGCTGACTGTGCTCCTCAGTGCGGCCTCCGCCGCTGGAAGAGCACCGGCAGGAAGCTCAGCACGACCACGAGCGCCACCAGGGGCAGCAGGTAGTTGTCCACACCCGGGACCGTCGCGCCGAGCCAGTAGCCCAGCAGCACCAGGGACTGGGACCAGATGACGCCGCCCACCACCTGCCAGAGCGTGAACGTCCGGGTGGGCACCTGCAGGACGCCGGCCACGGGGCCGAGGACCGTGCGGACCATGGGGATGAAGCGCCCGATGACGATCGCCTTGCGCTGCCCGTAGCGCTCCAGCAGGTCCTCACCACGGGCCACGACCGCCTTGAGGCGGGCGCTGCGCGAACGGGCCAGCATCGCGGTGCCGCCGCGACGGCCCACGAGGAAGCTGAACTGCGCGCCCAGGCAGGCGCCCACCGCCGCGCCCAGGAGCACCTGCCACAGCGAGAGGGCGGTGCCGCCTCCGGCGGGCGCCGCGCACAGCACCCCGGCCGGGAAGAGCAGGGTGTCCCCGGGCAGGAAGAAGCCCACGATGAACAGCCCGGACTCGGCGAAGGTCACGACCAGCACGGCGAGCGCGCCGAACGCGGACAGCAGCGAGGACCCGTTCAACGGGTTCACGGCTGCTTGCAGGTGGGTGAGCACGTCTGAACGTTAGCCCGGACAGGTATGAGCTTCATCAGCCCCTGGTCCCGTTCGCCCCTCAGCGCGGATGAGGGGCGAGGAAGGGGGATCTCATCCTCACGGACTAGGAATCGTCCGGGCGGGTGTGGATGGCGGGGGATGGCATGGATGCGGCCCCGGGGCGCCTCCCTCCCCGGGGCCGCGGTCGTCCCGAACGGCTCGGAGTCCGGCCGTTCAGGAGCCGCGTCGGCGTCTGGCGCTCCGCAACGCCAGCCCGACGCCGTTCGCTGGGCCGTTCGAGTTATCCACAGAACCGGGCGCCCGGCTCGAAATGCTGTGGATAACTCTGCCGTGGCCCCCCGGCAGGGGTGCACCACCGGGACGGTCGCGGTGCTGTTCCGCGGCACCGTGCCCGGGTCTGCCCAGAGGCGGGTGCGGCCCGCGCCACCCCCTGCGGACCACTCCGCCGCACACCGCACGCCGGCCGACGCGACGCCCACAGGCACGCTCAACTCTGGCTTGAGCAGCACAATCTGACGCCTCGCCATATACCTTTTCCCACCGCACGAGCAGGAGAAGGAAGAGGGGAACGGGCCGGTGGCAGGGGCCACGCCGAGTCGCGTTGGCGACTGCTGCGGCGTCAACGCCCGGCCCGGGGCGTCCTCCCCGACGGCCCACATGGAGATTTCCCCAGGCGCCGAGCTCGCGGGCGCGGCCTGTGGATCACTGGAACAGACCATGCGCCCTCCCCTCCGAAGCCTCGAGGTCCCTCGCCGTGCGGCCGACAGAGATCACGGTGCATCAGACAAGTACGACAAATGCCACCAACACGCTCATTCTTGGCTAGCTCTTTACTCTTCAACTGTTGAACGGCCTCAGAGCTCCGAAGGCGCCTCGATGCCGAGCAAACCCATCCCCAGCTCCAGCGTCCGCGCGCTCAGCGCGCACAGCAGCAGCCGGTTGCGCCGCACTCGCTCGTCCTCGGCCTTCAGTACCGGGCAGTGCTCCCAGAAGGCCGAGAACGCCGTGGCCAGGGCATGCAGGTACGCGCAGAGCCGGTGCGGCTCGCACGTCTCCGCCGCCGCGGCGACAGCGCCGCCGAACTCGTCCAGCACCAGCCCGAGCGCCCGCTCGGCCGGAGCCAGCTCCGCGCCCTCGAAGACGGCGCCGGCCTCCCCGGCCTTCCGCAGCACCGAGCGCATCCGCGCGTGGGCGTACTGGAGGTACGTGGCGGTGTCGCCGGTCAGGGAGAGCATCCGGTCCGGGTCGAAGACGTAGTCCTTGATCCGGTTGTTCGACAGGTCCGCGTACTTGAGCGCGCCCACCCCCACCTGCCGCGCCCGTGTCCGCAGCTCCTCCCCCGTGAGCCCCGGGTTCTTCGCAGCCACGATCGCGGTGGCCTTCTCCGTTGCCTGGTCCAGCAGGTCCTGCAGCCGGACCGTGTCACCCGACCGGGTCTTGAACGGCCGCCCGTCCGACCCCAGCACCATGCCGAACGGCAGGTGACGCGCGGTCACCCCCTCCGGCAGCCACCCGGCCCGCCGTGCGGTGTCGAAGACCTGCGCGAAATGCCGCGCCTGCCGGGCGTCCACCAGGTACAGCAGCCGCCGCGCCCCCAACGTGCCGACCCGATCCCGGACCGCCGCGAGGTCCGTCACCGCGTAGCCGTACCCGCCGTCGCCCTTCCGCACGATCAGGGGCGCGCCCTCGTCCCCCTCCGGGAAGACGCAGAGCGCGCCCTGCGACTCGACGGCGATCCCCGCTGCTTCCAGCTCCGCGCACACCTGCGGCAGCATCGGGTTGTAGTGGCTCTCCCCGACCGCGTCCGCCTCCTCCAGCAACACCCCCAGCTCGGCGTAGACCTGCTGGAAGTGGACCTGCGACACCTCCACCAGCCGCCACCACACGGCCAACGTCCGCTCGTCCCCCGCCTGCAGCGCGACCACCCGCAGCCGCGCCCGCTCAGCAAAGCCCGCGTCAGCGTCGAAGCAGGCCCGCGCCCGCTGGTAAGTCGCGCTGAGCGCGGCCACGTCGTCGGGGACCTCGCCGCCCTCGCCGCTTTCGTCGAAGAGCTGCTCGATGAGCATGCCGAAGCCGGTGCCCCAGTCCCCCAGGTGGTTCCGCCGGATCACCGTCTCACCGGTGAAGTCGAAGATCCGGGTGAGTGCGTCGCCGATGACCGTCGTCCGCAGGTGGCCGACGTGCATCTCCTTGGCGATGTTGGGCGAGCTGTAGTCCACGACCGTCACGCCCGGCGTCGCGGTCCGGGCCACCCCGAGCCGGGGATCGGCGGCCCGCGCCGCGAGGTTCCGCAGCAGGGCCGCGTCGTCGATGTCGATGTTGAGGAACCCGGGCCCGGAGGCGACGCAGTGCGCGACCGGCGCTACCCCGGCGAGCCGCGCCGCGACCTCGGCCGCGAGCGCGGCCGGGTTCTTCCCCCGGACCTTGGCCAGCGGCAGCACTCCGTTGGCCTGGAAGTCGGCCCGGCCACTCCGCCGCAGCAAAGCTTCGGCCCCACCGAGCAACCCCGCGACGCGTCGCTCCACCACGACCGCGAGCGGCTCGACGGGCGTGTGGACGACGGTGTGCGCGGTGAGAGTCATGCGGCATTGTCCCGGCCGGTGGAGCACGCGGGCACATGGTTTTCCCACTCGGGACGCACCTGCTCGCCGTGCAGGCCGCAGCCGACCACCCCACACTGATCCCATGGACGAACTCACCCTCGTCGCCCGAGGACAGCTCGAACAGGCGCGGCAGTCCCCCCACGGCCGGGCCGCGCGGCTCCTGCTGCATCTGAACATGCTGCGGCAGACCCTGATCGCGCTGACCCAGGGCTCCGTGCTGGGTGAGCACGAGGCCCCGCATGCCGCGAGCGTGCTGGTGCTGACCGGCAGCGTGCAGATCAGCACCGAGTCCGGCGGGATGGTGTCGCTCGCCGCGGGCGAGCTCGCCGAGGTGCCGCAGGAGCGGCACGACCTGATGGCGCTGGCCGACTCGGTCGTGCTGCTGACCACCGTCACCGGGGTCTGACCTCACCGGCGTCCGATCAGCGCGGCGGCGCGTCCAGACCCAGCGACCGCCGCAGGAAGTCCAGCTGGTGCAGGATCAGGTTCTCCGCCACCGCCTCCTGGGTCACCCGGTGCCCCGCACCGCTGAGCGGCAGCACCTCGTGCGGCCGACCGGCCGCCAGCAGGGCGGCGGAGAGGCGCAGCGTGCTCACCGGGAAGACGTTGTCGTCGCCGAGACCGTGCATGAGCAGCAGCGGCCGGCTGAGCTTCGCCGCGTCGCGGAGGATGTCGCAGGCGGCGTAGGTCTCCGGTGAGGTGTCCGGGTGGCCGAGGAAGCGCTCACGCCAGTGGGTGTCGTACAGCGTCTGGTCGGTGACGCCCGCGCCCGCGACCGCGGCGTGGAAGACGTCCGGGCGGCGCAGCACCGCCAGCTCGGCCAGCGATCCGCTGTAGGACCAGCCGCGGATGGCGACCCGGTCGAGATCCAGCCCGTACTCCGGGTGGCCCGCCGCGACCGCGTGCAGCGCGTCGACCTGGTCCTGCAGCGGCTGGGTGAACACGTCGCCGTGGACCTCCCGCTCCCAGCGAGGTCCGCGTCCCGGCACGCCCGAGCCGTCGATCGCCAGCACGGCGAAGCCCTGCTCCGCGAACCACTGCGACAGGTGGGTGGCCCAACCGCCGCCCGACGTGACCCGCTGCATCGCGGGGCCCGCGTACGGGTCGAGCAGGACCGGCAGCCGCGTCCCCGGCGTGTGCCAGGACGGCAGGTGCACCGCCGTGCACAGCCGCCGCTCGGTGACCCGGTGCAGCGTCCGCCGCAGGGGGACGAGCGGCTCCTCGGCCAGATCGTTCAGGTCCCCCGGACGGAGCAGGACACCCGCCCGCAGCACCCCGCTGTGGACGCCCGGCTCCGCGCTCAGCGGCTCCGGCGTCCCGCCGGGCACCCGGCAGCGCCACAGATGGGTGGAGAACGGGTCGTCCTCCGGCGTCGCCGTGAAGAGGACCACGTCACCGTCGACGCCGAGCACCTCCCGCAGGTTGAGGCCCGGCGGGGTCAACGGCACGCCGTCGGCGGCGAGGTGACGTGTGTCGCCGCGGTCCAGGTGGGTCAGCAGCGCGCCGGACGCGGTCCGCGCGGGCAGGCCGTACACCAACTGCACCCAGGCGTCGTCGCGCTGCTCGGCGAGCACCTCCGTCGCGCCGCTCGCCGGATCGATCCCGAGCACCCGCACGGTCCGCTGGTCCCGGCTCTGCACGGACACGTACGGGCCGTGCGCGTCCCAGCCCGCGTCGGTGACGTACTCGAAGGCGGCACGGTCCCGGTGGACCTCGGTCCAGGCGCCGGTGACCACGTCGACGACGCCCAGCCGCACGTCCGCGTTGGCGGTCCCCACGGCCGGGTACCGCACCGCGCGCGGCGGCACGGCCGGGTTCGCCGGATCCGCGACGTACCAGACCGCGACCGGCTCCTCGTCGACCCGCGTGACCAACAGCCGCTCGCCGTCCGGCGCCCACCACAGGCCGCGGTCGCGGCCCATCGACTCCTGGGCGACGTGCTCCGCCCTCCCGAAGCCGACCTCCGGCCCGTCCTCGGGCCCCGGCGCGGCGACGGCCCGGTCCTGCCCCGTCGCCGGTTCGACGACGCGCACGCTCCGCCCGCTGAGGTAGGCGACGTAGCGCCCCGTCGGGTCCGGCAGCGGCCGCGCGACCGGGTGCCGGTCGCCGGAGAGCACCCGGCTCAGCATGTCCGCGGCGCCGCCGCGACCGAGGCGGGCCACCCACAGCCCACCCGCCCGCACGAAGGCGGCGAGCCGCCCGGCGCGATCGGTCGCGTACCCGTCGACGGCGCCCTCGGCGCCGTCGACCACCACCCGCTCCACGCCTGCGGCGAGCTCCCGTGCCCACAGACACGTCCCCGTGTCCGTCCCGTCCCGCCCACGCAGGAACAACGCGGTCGCACCGTCCTCGGTGAGCGTCACCTGCGCGGGCGTACCGAGTGTGAGACGGCGAGTGCGGGCGAGCTGGCGCGGCAACGGCGGTACGGAAGGCGTCATGCGGCGCAGCCTGACACACATGGAGTCAGTTGCAACCCGTTCAGGGGCGCGGGGAACTGCACCCCATGGGGCGGTGCAACGCAAGGTCAGCCGTTCGGATCCGTTGCCGCGTCGGAGTCGGCCGCGTCCGCGGCCGACTGGGCCGCGTTGACCTTGGCCTGCTGTTGCTGCAGCGTGCCGCCGGCCGGGTTCGCCGTGGAGGTGGCCGCCGGGGCCGCCGGGGCGGCACCGCCGCTGCCACTCCCGCTGCCGCCGCAGGCGGTCACGCCGAAGAGGGCCGCTGCCACGAGCGCGCCCGCTACGAGGTTCCTCACTGGGCGCCCTTGCCGTTGTCGTTCGCGCCGCACCAGGCCTGGACGCTCTTCAGGTCCGCCTGGCGCTCCTGCAGCGTCGGGACCAGCGCCTTGCGGGTGTTGAGGCGGTCCTGCAGGTACGTGGCGATCGCCGTGTGGTTCAGCTTCTTCGCGTTGTCGACGCGCGCCTCCAGGTGGGCGATCGAACCGCGCACGCCGACACCGCCATTGATGCGGTCCAGCGCACGTTCGATGCGGCGCTCCAGCTTGGGCACGCGCAGGCACAGCGCGTGCGCGCCGTCGCCCTTCGGCGCGTGGGCGGCGGGGGTCCCCGTGCCGGACGCGGCGAACGCGGGGCCACCCGCGAGCAGCGTGCCGGCGACGGCGAGGCCGACCACCGCGAGGCGGGCGCGCTTGGGCATGACGAGAGGCATGGACGTCTCCTTCCGAGCTCCTGAGCGGGCGGCGCGTTCGTGCGTCCACCCGCTGGCTCGGTGAGAGTAGGAAGCGTCTTTGTGGTTTCTCTGTGGCGGTCCCACCCGTCAGACGGGATCGTCCGGGTAGGTCGCGCGCTCCGCGACCGGCTCCCCCTCCGCCGGGAACCGCCAGCGCGTCATGGACTCCTCGAAGGCGGCCTCGTACCAGCCGAGGGCCCGGGTCGGCCGGACCGCGAAGACCGGCGAGGCGCCGATCACGATGGTCGCGGGCTCGCCGGTGCGCGGCAGCGCGTACTTCGCGGCGTAGGCCGCGTCGACCTCCGAGGGGCGCGCGGCCGCCGGGACCTGCTCGGCGACTCCGGTCACGGAGACGAGCTCGGTCGCGCTCTCCAGGTGGACGCTCACCCGGGGATTCGCCGCGAGGTTACGGGCCTTGGTCGTGCCGGCGCCGGTGGAGAACCAGAGCCGCTCGCCGACCCAGACCCCCCACACCGGCATGGCGTGCGGCACCCCGGCCGGCGACGCCGTGCAGATCCAGTAGTTGCGCGCCCCGACGAGGCGCACCCGCATCTCCGCCCAGCTGATGGTGATCCGATAAGGGTCGCTCATCCGTCCAGTCTCGCCGCCGGACCGGCGAACACCGGGCCGCCCCGCCGTGAGGAGCAGAACGGCGGGACGACCCGGCGGGGACGACCGGGCGGGGACGACCGGGCGGGGACGACCGGGCGGGGACGACCGGGCGGCCGGAGCGGACTACTTCAGCTCGGCCCAGGCCAACAGCGGCGTGGTCAGCCGCAGGACGGTGGCCAGCAGCGCGAGGCGGTTGGCACGGACCGCCGGGTCCTCGTCCATCACCATGACCCCCTCGAAGAAGGCGTCGACGGCCTGGACCAGCAGCCCGCTCTGGGCCAGGAAGGTCCGCAGGTCGGGCTGGCTGCCCAGGACGGCGCGGGTCTTCTCGACGGCTTCGTGCAGGTCTCCCTCGGCGGGTGCCGTGTACCGCTGCGGGTCGGGCGTGGGCTCGGTGCCGGCCGGGACGATGCGCAGCACGCGCTGGATCGCGGCCGCCGCGAGCGCCAACTCCTCCGAGCCGCGCGCGGCTTCGAGCTCGGCGAGGCGGTTGGCGGCGGGGACGGGCCGGTCCGCCAGCGGCAGCACCGCCCGCACGTCCTGGACGGCGTGCCCGGCCTCCAGCAGCTGCTGCTCGAAGCGGCGGACGACGAACTGCTGCGCCTCCGCGAGGCTCTCGTCCGACACGGCCAGCGGCTGCCGCTCGGCGGCGACCTTCAACATGCCGGAGACCGTGAGATGCGCGAGGGCGGGGTGCGTGCGCAGGATGTTGACCATGCCGAGCGCGGCGCGGCGCAGTCCGAACGGGTCCGATCCGCCCGTCGGGGCGCCGCCCAGCGGCAGCAGGCCCGACAGCAGGTCCGCACGGTCGGCGAGGGCGAGCAGCGCGCCCGGCGTCGACTGCGGCAGGCGGTCGGCGGAGTGGCGGGGCAGCTCGCCCTCGAAGAGCGCCTGGGCCACCTCCTCGGGCTGACCGGCCTTCTTCGCGTAGACCTCGGCCATCACCCCGGCCAGGCTGGACAGTTCGGTGACCATCTGCGAACCGAGGTCGAACTTGACCAGCCCCGCGGCCTTCTCCAGCGTGATCAGGTCGCGCGCGCCCATCGGCAGCTGCGAGGCGAACTCGGTTGCCACCGAGCCGATCCGCTGCGCGCGGTCCGCCATCGACCCCAAGGTGTCCTCGAAGGTGAGCAGTTCGAGCCGCTCCTGCATGGCCTCCAGCGGGGTGTCCAGGTCCGCGCGCCAGAAGAACGCGGCGTCCTCGTACCGGGCCCGCAGCACCGCCTCGTTGCCGCGCCGCACCACGTCCTGGTCGCAGGCGCCGTTGGCGACGGTCACGAAGAACGGCAGCAGGGCGCCCTGCGCGTCGAGGACGGGCAGGTAGCGCTGGTGCTTGCGCATGACCGTGGTGAGGATCTGGTCGGGCAGTTCGAGGTACTTGTGGTCGAAGCTGCCGAGGATCGGCGTCGGGTACTCGACCAGGTTGGCGATCTCGTCGACCAGCGCCCGGTTGGCCTCCAGGTCCACCGTGCCGCCGACCTCGGCGGCCAGCCGCACCGCGGCGGCCTCGATGGCGGCCCGACGCGCGGCGGTGTCCGCGATGATGCCGTGCCGGGCCAGCAGCTCCAGGTAGCCGTCGGCGGCGGCGACCTCGATGACGGGCTGCGCGGCGGTCCGGTGCACGCGCGTGCTGCGGCCGGCGTCGAGGCCGGAGACGGAGAACGGCACGACCTCGTCGCCCAGCAGGGCGAGGATCCACCGGATCGGACGGCTGAAGGAGAGCCCGGAGGCGTTCCAGCGCATGTTCTTCTCGGCCCGCAGGCCGCTCACCACGACCGGCAGGACCTGCGCGAGGACCTCCTCGGCCGGGCGGCCGGCGACCGAGCGGGTCAGCACGACGTGCTCGTTCTTGCCGAACGCGGCGCGCCCCAGGGTCGCCGGGTCGGCGTCCTGACTGCGGGCGAAGCCCAGCAGCGCGGGCGTCGGCACGCCCTCGGCGTCGTAGGCGGCGGAGATCTTCGGACCCTTCACGGTCTGCTCGTGGTCGGGCTCGGCGGCCTCGACGCCCTCCAGCGTCACCACGACCCGGCGCGGCGTGGCCGCGACGTGCAGGGCGCGGTGGCCCAGACGGGTCGCGTCGAGCCCGGCCGTGAGCGCCTCGCGCACCGAGTCGACGACGCGGGTGGCCTCGGCGGGCGGCAGCTCCTCGAAGCCGATCTCGAAGACGAGAGTGCGCAGCCCCGTCGGACCGGCCGGCTCCTCCGCCTGCGGGGCGCCTGCGCCGTCCGCGCCCACCACGCCCGTCCCGGTGCCGAGCGGGTGCCCCAACTCGGCACGCCGCTCGGCCCACAGTTCGGCGACGTCGTGGGCCAGGCCGCGCATCCGGGCGAAGGAGCGGGCGCGCTCGGTGGTGGAGATGGCGCCGCGGGCGTCGAGCACGTTGAAGGTGTGCGAGCACTTGAGCACGTACGAGTAGGCGGGCACCGGCAGCCGCAGGTCGAGCAGGCGCCGCGCCTCCTTGGCGTACGCCTCGAACAGATCGCGGTTGGTGTCCACGTCGGCGTCGTCGAGGTAGTACCGGCTCATCTCGTACTCGGCCTGGCCGAACACCTCGCCGTAGGTGATGCCGGGCGCGTACGCGATGTCCTTGAAGTGGCTGACGCCCTGAAGCGCCATCAGGATGCGCTCGAGACCATAGGTGATCTCCACCGACACCGGGTCCAGCGTCATGCCGCCGGCCTGCTGGAAGTAGGTGAACTGGGTGATCTCCAGCCCGTCCAGCCACACCTCCCAGCCGAGCCCCCAGGCGCCGAGGGCCGGCGAGGCCCAGTTGTCCTCGACGAACCGCACGTCGTGCGCCTCGATGTCGATGCCCAGCGCCTTGAGGCTGCCGAGGTAGAGCTCCTGGGCGTTGCCCGGCTCGGGCTTGAGGATGACCTGGAACTGGGTGTGCGTCTGCAGGCGGTTGGGGTTCTCCCCGTACCGCGAGTCGTCGGGACGCACACTGGGCTCGACATAGGCGACACGCCACGGCTCCGGGCCCTGGACCCGAAGGAAGGTGGCGGGGTTCAACGTCCCCGCGCCGACCTCGCTGTTCATCGGCTGGGAGACCAGACAGCCCTGCTCTGTCCAGTACGCGTTGAGGGCGAGCAGAGCTTCCTGCATCGTCAGCATGGTGCAACCCCACGAGTCGGTGAACTGGCCCTTCGGGCCTGCGGTCCGGCGATTCTATGCACTGCCGGTGACCGGGCGGCTCGCTGTTCACCGGCGCTTCGGCAACCGCCGCCGAAGCGCCGGTGAACGACCAAGCCCCGGCCGGGAGATGCCCGGCCGGGGCTTGGTCGTCAGGTGGGGCGCGTGGGGCTCGAACCCACAACCTACGGATTAAAAGTCCGCAGCTCTGCCAATTGAGCTAGCGCCCCAGGCCGCGTACGGCCCGGCCGGGGCGGACCCGGCCAGGCGTAGCCTACCTGGTGCCGGACCCGGGCGTGCGTGTCCATCCGGCGCGCCGGTCAGCGGCGCCCCGGGTAGCCGATCGGGACGGGCGTACGCAGGCCGTCCGGGTCGGCGAGCGCCTCGGCCAGGAGCGGGGCCGGCTCGCGGCCGGCGAGCGTGTCGAGGACGAACTCGGCGGTCACCGACCAGAAGTCGGCTGCCCGGCTCAGCAGGTAGTGGTTGGCCCCGGCCACCTCCAGGCGACAGACGGGGACGACCTCTCGGGCCCGCTCGGCGTAGGCGAGGGAGTCGGCCGCACTGGCCCCGCTGCGGTCCCGGTCCCCGTGCACGATCAGCACCCGCCGCCCGGCCAACTGCCCCACCGGGTCACCCGGGGGGAGCCAGGGCGCGACGCCCGCCACGCCCACCACGGACGAGTGACCCGCAGCGCGGAACGCGGCACGGCCGCCGAGCGAGTTGCCGACCAGGCAGACCGGCACGTCGCCGTAGCGGGCGCGCAGCTGCGCCAACGCCCACTCGGTGTCGGCCAAAGTGCAGGCCTCCTCGCCGTTCCAGCCGCGGAAGCGGTAGCGGAGCTGGTGGACGGCGATGCCGTCACCGTCCACCGTCAGCCGCTGGACCAGCGGCTTCAGCGCCCACGCGGCGACCCGCAGCGGCGGCCGGTACCCCTTGATCGTCCCGCCCGGAAGCACCAGCACGACGCCCTCGACCGGCCCGCTGCCCTCCCGCGCGCTGAGCTCGGGCTGTCGCTTCTGACGCTTGTCCATCTCGATCTCCCCCCGGTCGCCGCGCCGTGCTGCGCGATGGATCAACTCTCCGGCACCGCGCGGTCCCCGGGCAGTGCCGGGGCTCCTGCGTCGGCCGGGACATATGTCACACCGCGGTGAGCAGGGTCCGCCGGACGGAGCGCAGCCACGCCTCGGCCGGACGCTCGTCCGGCTCGGCCGGGAGCGCGCCCGGCAGCCTGAAGGCCTCCTCCGCGGCGAGCAACCGGGCCTCGGCCTCCGCCGGCCGCGCGGCGATGCGCTCGCCCTCCGCGCGCAGCCGTTCCGGGTCCTCCACCCGTACCCGCAGCTCACCACTGCGGTGCAGGTGGACGCCCTGCTCCAGCAGGCGCAGCAGGTGCCGTGCGTGCTTGGCCAGCCGCGCGGGCGGGGTGTCGCCGCGCCCGTCCTTGGCGGAGAGCTTGCGGAACTGCTGGGTGGCGTAGCCCAGGTACGCGTTGCGGACCGCCCGCGCACCGAGGAACAACCGACGGATCGCGATCAGCTCCTCGCCGAGCGGGCTGCGCAGCAGGTAGCAGTCGTCCGGCAGCCAGACCAGCTCGGACGCGGTCGGGTTGGCCGTCAGCGCCAGCCGGCACCATTTGGCCGCCTCGTGCAGGGTGCGGTCCGGCGCCGTCGTCACCATCGACTCCCCCGGCCGGTGCAGCCCGAACAGCTCCTGCGTCGGCACGGCGAACAGCCCCAACCGGTCCACGTCGGACCCGGCGTGGGCCAGGCCGTAGGCCGTCGAGCCGACGACGCCCTCCAGCAGGACGGTGTTCGAGGTGTTCGATGCCGCGTTCATCGTGCGAGTGTCCCGTCCGGGTCCAGGACGCGGCCACCGGATTTCGGGCGGGCCGAGCTCTCAGAAAAAAGGCATTGCGGCCCGCGAGAGGGTCTGCCTACTGTGTTCGCACACTGAAAGGAGGTGATCCTAGGTTGAGTACGACCAGGACGCGTGAGGTGGCTGCGCGCTAGCGCTGCCCCGTCCGGCGGCGGGTAGCTCCCGTCCAAGGACACTCCAACACTGGCGCGCAAGCGCAATTCAGAGCAGTCACCCGGCCCGCAGGCTCATCGGATCGTCCCCGATGCCCCGGCCCCTGGACGCAGGGACCGAGGGAGCAAGCCTGCGGGCCGCTTTTTTGTTTTCGCCGTGCGGAAACGCGGACAGGCCGCCCCCGGGAACGGGAGCGGCCTGTCGGTTCTACTACGTGCTGTGTGTCAGCTCTTCCAGCGCGGCTTGCGCTCGGCGGAACCGGCGCCGGAGCCACCGCGGTAGCCGGCGGGGCCACGGTCGTCACGGCGCTGGAAGCCACCGCGGTCGTCACGACGGTCGTCGCGGCGGAAGTTGCCCGAGGCCGGACGGTGGTCGTCGCGGCGGGCGCCGAAGGCCGGACGGCGGTCGCGGTCACGGTCGCCGAAGGCCGGGCGACGGTCACGGTCGCGGTCACCGAAGGCCGGACGGTCCTCGCGACGCTGGAAGCCACCGCGGTCGTCACGACGGTCGTCACGACGGAAGCCACCGTCACGGTCGTCCCGACGCTGGAAACCACCACGGTCGTCACG
>NZ_FOAZ01000003.1:0-539140 GCF_900109465.1 Streptacidiphilus jiangxiensis | reverse complement strand
CGACGGTCGTCACGACGGAAGCCACCGTCACGGTCGTCCCGACGCTGGAAACCACCACGGTCGTCACGACGCTGGAAGCCACCGCGGTCATCGCGGCTGCGCTCCTCGCGGCTGGAGAAGGAACGCTCCGAGCGCTCCGTGCGCGGGGCGCGGGCCTCGACGGCGACCGGCTCGTCGCCGGTCTCGGCGACGGTCGCGGGCGCGGTCTCCTCGACGGTCGCGGTCGACGCCTCGGCGGCCTCGTCCGTGTCCTCGTCGTCCAGGCCCAGCTCGGCGCGCTCGGCCGCGGCGCGGGCGGCCAGACGGTCGGCCTCCTCGCGGAGGTTGGCGGCGTGGCGGGTGGCCCGCTCCAGCTCCTTGGTCAGCGCGACGACGTCACGCTCGGCCTGCGCGGCCTGGGTGGCCGCGGAGTCGGCCTGGACGCCGGTCAGCGAGCGGGCACCGGTGATGCGGACCAGGTCCGCGTCGAAGGAGCCGCCGACGATGTGGCGGGTGGCCTCGACACCGGCGTCCTCCAGCAGACGGAAGGTGGAGCGACGCTGGTGCGGCAGGATCAGCGTCACGACCGTGCCGGAGCGGCCGGCACGCGCGGTGCGGCCGGAGCGGTGCAGGTAGTCCTTGTGGTCACCGGCCGGGTCCACGTTCAGGACCAGGTCGATGCCGTCGACGTGGATGCCGCGGGCGGCGACGTCGGTGGCGACCAGGACGTTGACGTAGCCGTCCTTGAAGTCGCCGAGGGTGCGGGTACGCGCGCCCTGGGTCATACCGCCGTGCAGCGCGTCGGCCTTCACGCCGGCGTCGCGCAGCTGCTCCGCGACACGGTCGCAGCCCATCTGGGTGCGGACGAAGATGATGGTGCGGCCCTTGCGGGCGGCGATGGCGTTGGTGACCGGGGCCTTGTCCTTGGGCTTCACGACCAGGACGTGGTGGGTCATGGTGGTGACCGCGCCGGCGGACGGGTCGACCTCGTGGGTGACCGGGCCGACCAGGTAGCGCTTGACCAGGCTGTCGATCTCGTTCTCCAGCGTGGCGGAGAAGAGCATCCGCTGGCCGCCGGCCGGGACCTTGTCCAGGATCTCGGTGACCTCGGGCAGGAAGCCCATGTCGGCCATCTGGTCGGCCTCGTCCAGGACGACGATCTCGACCTCGTCCAGGGTGCAGGCGCCGCGGTCGAGCAGGTCGCGCAGGCGGCCGGGGGTGGCGACGAGGATGTCGACGCCGCGCTCCAGCGCCCAGATCTGCTTCGGCATGGAGGTACCGCCGCAGACGACCTTGAGGTTCAGGCCGAGCACGCTGCCGTAGGGCTCCAGCGCGTCGGAGACCTGCATGGCCAGCTCGCGGGTCGGGACCAGGATCAGGCCGCGCGGGCGCTTGGGCCGGGTGCGGCCCTGCTCCAGGCGGGTCAGCAGCGGCAGGCCGAAGCTCAGCGTCTTGCCGGAGCCGGTACGGCCGCGGCCGAGGACGTCCTTGCCGGCCAGCGCGTCCGGGATGGTCGCGGCCTGGATCGGGAACGGGGTGGTCACACCGTGCTTGGCGAGGCCGCGGACGATCTCGTCCGGCAGACCCAGGTCGCCGAAGGTGACCGTCTTCTCGGTCTCGACCTCGGCGGCCTGCTCGGCGGAGTCGGTGGTGGCGGCGTCGGCCTCGACCTCGGCGGCCTCGATCTCGACCAGCGCATCCTGTGCGTCCTGGCCGTTTTCGGGCATGGCGAAGCGGGCGTCGTCAACGAGGGACATGAAAAACCTTCCGGATATCGGCACGCGCCTACACCCGCAGATTTCCCAAACCGCCTCAATGCGGTAAGCCACGGAGTACCGGAACGCGCCAGGTGCGCCTGAAATCAATACGGCGCCGGGCGATGAACACAACGATCTACCAAGATAGCGCAATGGGGCGGGCAACGCCAAACCACGCGCCTAACCAGGCCACACTACCCCGCCGAGTCACCCGGCGGAAGAGCTGGCCGAGGGTGTCGCCACCGTCGGGCTCGGCGAGGGCGGCGGGGTGACCGTCGTCGCCGACGCCGAGGGCTGCGCCGTGGGCGCCGAGCTCGGCTGCGCGGGCGGGGTCGTCCGACCGGCGCCGCCCTGGCTGGGCGTCGCCTCGGGGGTGGTGGCCACCGGCACCGGCACGACCGCCGTGGCCTCCGCGCTGGGCCGCGCCGCGCTCCCGCCGGGGCTCGGGGCTCCCGAGCCCCGGCCGAGCGGGTCCCCCGGGTGGTGCCGCGCTCCAGCGTGATGAGCGCCCACGCCGTCCTGCGAGCCGTCCACCTCGCCCGGACCGACCGTCGGCCCGCCGGCCCCGACCGGCGCCACGGCCGGGCCCACCTCCATGCACCCGGCCAGCGACCCGACCGCACCGACCGCGGCCCCGGTCACCAACGCCCACGCCGCGACCCGGCGCACCCCCGCTCCGACCTTGCCCACCGCGACCGGCCCCGCTTCCTCGCCTGGCGTCCCTGGATCCCGCCCTCGCCCTCCTCAACGGCGGCGACGCGACAAAGGACACGGCCGTGCCGGACACGAACGCAACGCCGGGACGCGCCACGGACCGGTGAACCTCGCCCGTCCGTCGCCGTGGCGCTCAGCCGGCTCAGCCGGCTCAGCCGTAGCCGAGCTCGTGCAGCCGCTCGTCGGGAATCCCGAAGTGGTGTCCGATCTCGTGTGCGACGGTCACCGCCACCTCGTGCACGAGCTCCTCCTCGTCGGCGCACATCCGCAGGATCGGATTCCGGTACACCGTGATTCGGTCCGGCAGCACCCCGGCGTACCACTCGCCCCGCTCGGTCAGCGGCGTCCCCTCGTACAGCCCGAGCAGCTCGGGCCCTCCGGCCGGCGCCTCGTCCTCGACGAAGATCACGACGTTGTCCATCAACCGGGTGAGCTCGACCGGAATCCGGTCCAGCGCGTCCCCGACCAACTCCTCGAACCGCTCCCGACCCATCTCCAGCACCGCCGCGCCCCGCCTCCTCGTGACCCCGAGCCGCCCCGAAGGACACTCGCCCGGAAACCGATTTTGGTGTTCCCGCCCGCATCCCATATGCTTCTGAACGTCCCCGACGGCCGCAAGGCAACAGGTACGGACCACCAGCCCTCATCGTCTAGTGGCCCAGGACGCCGCCCTTTCAAGGCGGTAGCACGGGTTCGAATCCCGTTGGGGGCACGCAGTAACAGCAGTACACGCAGTACAGCAAGGCCTTCGCACGAAGTCTGTGCGTCTGGCTCCGTGGAGCAGTTGGTTAGCTCGCCACCCTGTCAAGGTGGAGGTCGCGGGTTCAAGTCCCGTCGGAGTCGCTCAGGTATCCCCCGCAAGGGGCGAGACCTGGCCAGGTAGCTCAGTTGGTACGAGCGTCCGCCTGAAAAGCGGAAGGTCGCCGGTTCGACCCCGGCCCTGGCCACTCGTTCGACCAGTAGAAAGCCCCGTGCGGAGTAATCCGACCGGGGCTTTTTCGTGTCCGCTGCTCGGAGAGGCTGGTCAGCGGCGCCCTCCCGGACCACGTGGGGCGGGCGCCGCATCCGTGGGCAGCCTCAGCTCTCTGGGCGACTGGGTAGGGGTCGAACTCCTCCGAACACACCCCTCCGTGGGTCGCTGTCTCGACCGGGTGACCACTCTCGCAGCACGTCGCGGTGGTTCACGGTCGCCGGTTCGACCCCGCCCCTGGCCACTCGTTTGAACAGGGTGCGGCACGCGGCATCAGCCGCACCTCACAGCCAGCCACGCTGGGCGGCCTTGAGGCCGGCCTCGAAGCGGCTGGTGGCGCCGAGGCGTTCCATGATCGAAGCCATGTGGCGGCGCACGGTCCGCACCGACAGGCCGAGGCGCTGGCCCGCAGCCTCGTCGGTCAGACCCGCGCCGAGCAGACGCAGCAGTTCGCGCTCGGTGCCGGTCAGGCCCGTCGCCGGATCCTCCGGGCTGATCGCGCCGAGCGGGACCGCGGTGTTCCATGCCTGCTCGAAGCAGTCCAGCAGCGCAGCGACGATGCCGGGTTCGGCGACATGGAGAGCGCCCTTACGGGTGTCGGCCGGGTCAAGTGGAACCAGCGCCTGCGCGCGGTCCACGATGACCACGCGTTGCGGGATCACCGGCGCCGTCCGGACCTCCCCGCCGTGGCTGAGCAGGCGGTGTGCGTAGGTGAAGAAGTGTGCATGGTTGCGGACGATGTCCTGGTAGAGAGTGCGCATGGCGACCCCGCGGTTGAGCGCCTGGAAATTCTGTGCGGCGTCGAGGTCCTCCTGGCGGGCGACGCCGGGGTGAGCACCGGTGATCTCGGTACGCGCGCCGGTACACAGCTGTTCAAGCCGGGTCCGGACGGCGTCGATGCCCAGCAGGCGTTCCCCGCCATCGGAACGACTCTCGGCCCGCTCCGCCACCATGCGTGCCACCGCGGCCCGCGACGCTGCCAGCTGGGCATGACGGGCAGCGAGTTCGGCTTCCTGTCGGGCCAGCATGTCGGCGAGGCCGAGTTCGGGGCTGACGGCCCTCATCTGGCCCGGGTGGTCACCCGAGGCGCGGAGCAGCATCAGGTCGGCGAGCTCGTCGAAGCCGGCACTGACCTGCTGCGGCGTCAAACCGCACCGTGCGGCCAGCTGCTCGATGCCACTGCCCGGCTCATCCAGCAGCGCCCGATAGACCATCGCCCCCTGCGCCGACAGGCCCAGCGCCTCCAACATCGCCCACCCCCAGGCCCGTTCGCGAGCGGCCCATCATCGCAGGGCCGACCACACCCGACAAGCCTCGACAGCCGCTTCGCCCCAGGTCAGACGCATATGAGACGCCCTCAAGGCCCAGAACGAGTCTTTGGCAGGAGCATGTTCACATGACCGCAAGCTGCCACGCATCTTGATGCCGCCCGAACCCCCTTTCCCGCAGATCACCGGCTCGGCAAAGCTTTGATCACCGGCCGGGAGCAGCCCCGGAGGAAGCCCTGACCGGGCCCGGAGACAAGGACTGCTTCTGTGACCGACCTCCATCGCACAACACGACCACCGGGCAGCTGACGCCCTTGGACATCGTCTACGCCAGCTTCGAGCGCGACCCGACCGCGCCGGCGGCCGGACCTGGCGAGGCCAACGAGGTCCTCGACGTGCTGTGGGCCCACGCCCACCCCGAGGACCGCCTGGAACACGCCAGAGCGCGACCCGGTCCCCACCGGCTCGACCTGCTCCTGTTCCTGCGCTCCTGCTCCACACCCGGCCCCGTGCACCGGGCCGCCGCGCTCCTTCGGCGCTCGCACGCCGCCTCACCGCTGCTCCAACGGCGGTACCTGCAGCCGACCCCCGCCAGCGACCGGGTCGACCGCGCCCTCTGAGTCTTCTCCTTCCACCTTGCACCGTCCGGTGCCCATCCGATGAGGATCAACACAGCCATGCGTACCGTCGCGTCCCGCCTGTCCCGCATGTCCCGCAAGACCACCCTCACCGCTGCGGCCGTCGCCGCGCTCTCCGTGGGCGCCGCCGTCGTTCCCGCCGCCGCCAACGCCTCCACCACGGCATCCGGCCCGCAGCCGGCCGTCAAGATCACCCTCGGCGCCCCGGCGCCGCACGGCCCGCTCCTCCCCGGCGGCTCGGCGGAGACCTTCACCATCACGGCTACCAACACCACCGGCAAGGCCCAGGCCTTCGAGCCCACCCTGCTCGGCAAGGCGCAGGGCGCGCTCGGCCTGATCCGCTCCGACGTCAAGCTCGGCGTCACCGCCGTCCATGCCCCCGCGACCGCCCTCACGCTCGGTCCCCAGGACGGCGGGATCCTCGGCGCCATCATGCCCAAGGGCGGCAAGGTGTTCGACTCCTACTTCACCCTCCCCGCCCATGCCAGCTACACGTGGAAGGTCTCCGTCGCGGCCGGCGCCACCTGGCAGGCGAACGACAACGCCCTGCGGCTCAGCGTCGACACCCTGACCCCCGACCAGCGCATCACGGCGGGCCAGACCCTCACCCTCAAGGTCGGCAGGACCCCCACCGGCGGCCCCGTGACCGTCTCGTTCAAGGGTGCCTCCACCCTGGCTCTCGGCAGGTTCGAGAACGTCGACCTCACCGTCACCAACCACAGCGGGGCACGCCTCAGCCTTCCGATCGGCGAGCAGCTCGACTTCGGCGCCTACACCGTCAAGGGCAAGGTCTACACACTCGGCTCTGCGAGCGCCGACATCCAGGTCCTCAAGAACGGCCACTGGGTCACCCTGGGCAAGAACCAGGCCATCCCGACGCTGACCGGCCTGGCCAACGGCGCCTCCCACACCTTCCACCTCCGAGTGCGCCTGACCGGCTACGACACCGTCGTGGGCAGCACCACCAAGGCCTACCTCGACGCCATGGCCTGGACCCCCACCCGCGGCCCCATCGCCAACCAGAGCGAGATCCTGAAGATCGCGAACAGCTGACCCCTCCACAGCAACCGCTGTGGGCGGGGCCTGACCGAGGCCCGGTTGCCCGGCCACGTCAAAGGGCAGCCCGAAAAGCGGGAGGTCGCCGGTTCGGCCTCGGCCCTGGCCACCTTGTTCGACCAGCAGAAGCCCCCGCTCGATGATCGAGCAGGGGCTTTCTGCTACCTGTGGCAACCATCCGCGTCTCACAGCCAGCCGTGCTGGGCGGCCTTGAGGCCGGCCTCGAAGCGGCTGGTGGCGCCAAGGCGTTCCATGATCGAAGCCATGTGGCGGCGGACCGTGCGAACCGACAGGCCCAGGCGCTGGCCCGTCGCCTCGTCAGTCAGGCCGGTGCCGAGCAGGCGCAGCAGTTCGCGCTCGGTGCCGGACAGGCCCGTCGTCGGATCCTCGGAGTGGACAGCCCCGAGGGGGACGGCGGTGTTCCAGGCCTGCTCGAAGCAGTCGAGCAACGCCGCGACGATGCCGGGCTCGGTCACGTGGAGAGCGCCCTTGCGGGTGTCGGTTGGGTCTACGGGCACGAGCGCCTGCGCGCGGTCCACGATGACCACGCGCTGCGGGATCACCGGCGCCGTCCGAACCTCACCGCCGAGGTTCAGCAGGCGATGTGCGTAGGTGAAGACGTGCGCGTGGTTGCGAACAATGTCCTGGTACAGGGTGCGCATCCCGACGCCGCGGGCCAGCGCCTGGAAATCGTGCTCCTCTCCAGCGTCAAGGTCCTCCGGGCGCTGGACGCCGGGCTGGACGCCGATGATCTCGGTGTGCGCGACCGCGCACAGCTGCTCCAGCCGGGCCCGGATGGCGTCCATACCCACCAAACGTTCCCCGCCGTCGGAACGTGTCACGGCGCGCTCTGCGACCATCCGCGTCACCGCAGCCCGCGACAGAGCCAGCTGGGCCTGCCGGGCGGCGAGTTCGGCCTCCTGTCGGGCCAGCATGTCGGCGAGGCCGAGTTCGGGGCTGACGGCCCTCATCTGGCCCGGGTGGTCGTCAGAAGCGCGGAGCAGCATCAGGTCGGCGAGCTCGTCGAAACCGGCGCTGACCTGCTGTGCCGTCAGACCGCACCGTGCAGCCAACTGATCGATGCCACTGCCCGGCTCATCCAGCAGCGCCTGATAGACCGCCACCCCATGCACCGACAGGCCCAGCGCCTCCAACATGGCCCACCCCCAGGCTCGTTCGCAAGCGGCCCATCATCGCAGGGCCCTAGGCGCCCGACAAGCCTCGAATACCGTTTCACCCCAGGTCAGCGGTCCATGAGGCGACCCCAGGACCCGCCTCACCCTCCGGCCGGTAGCGCTCGGCCAGGGCCCGGACCGTCTCCGTGAGGCGGGCGCGCAGGGCCGGCGGGGAGAGGACCTCGGCGTCCGCGCCGAGGACGAGGAGGGAGTCGTGGGCGTGGTCGACGGACTCGATGGGGATGGTGGCCACGGTCCAGCCGTCCGGGGCGGGTGTGCCGGTGGTGGCGACGGCGGCGGAGACGGCCGCGTCGAGGTGGGTGCGGGCGCGGGCGACGCCCCGGGGTGAGAGACGGAGCACGGCCTCTGCCGTGTGGCGGCGTGCGTGGAAGTCGGCGAGGTGGGCGCGCCAGTGGGCGGCGAGGTCGAAGTCGGGGCCGGGCGTGAAGGTCTCGTCGAGGGGGCGGAGCGCCAGGATCTGGTCGACGCGGTAGGTGCGCAGCGAACCCTCGCAGCGCGCGACGAGATACCAGCGGCCCGCCTTGAGGACGAGGCCGTGCGGCTCCAACCGTCGGTCGACCTCCTCCGGCGCCTTCCAGCGCCGGTAGCGGACGTCGAGCACCCGCCGCTCCCATACGGCCGCGGCCACGGCGGGCAGCTGCGGCAGGGCCTCGGCGCGGTCGTCGTACCAGCCGGGGGCGTCGAGGAGGAACCGCTCGCGGATGGCGTCCGCCTGCTCCCGCAGCGGATCGGGCAGGGCGGCGCGGAGCTTGAGCTGGGCGGCGGCGAGGGCCGCGCCGAGGCCGAGCTCCGCGGCCGGGCCGGGCAGCGCGGCAAGGAACGCGGCCTGGGCCTCCTCCGCCGTCAGCCCGGTGAGGCGGGTGCGGTAGCCGTCGAGGAGACGGTAGCCGCCGAAGTGGCCGGCCTCGGCGACGACGGGCACACCGGACGCGCTGAGCGCCTCGACGTCCCGGTAGACCGTCCGGACGGAGACCTCCAGCTCCTCGGCGAGCTGCTGGGCCGTCATCCGGCCCCGGTTCTGCAGGAGCAGCAGCAGTGAGAGGAGCCGGTCGGCGCGCATACGCGAAGTATCCCCCGCTCCACCGGCAGCGGGAGCCGGCCCGCCGCCCCGACGCGACGGGCGGGCGTCACCCCTTGCCGGCGTGCCGGTGAGCGAGCAGGCGACGCAGGGAGCGGACCGCGATCGGGGGCGTGAACTCGACGACGAGGTGGCGCGCCAGGGCGCGCACGCGGTGGGCCGGGGCACGCTCCGCCCGGCGGCGCGCCTCCTGCTCGGCCTCGTGCTGCGCGAACCAGCGCGACCGGGGCTGCTCCTGCGGCGGCAGGGCACCCGCCCACAGCCGCGGCACCTGCTCGTCGTAGACGAGCTGCAGGTCGGGGGCGCGGGGATCGTTGCGTCGGCACTGCTCGATCAGCGCCTGCCGGACGGGCTCCGGATCGCCCCAGGTGCCGTAGAACTTCTGCGAGGTGAGCGCGATCGGCCGCAGGCCGTGCAGCCGCACGGCCTCCCAGGTGGCCGCGGCCACCCCGGGCGTGTGCTCGGAGCGGTAGTCGTCCATGGCGACGATCCCGTCCGCCCGCAGGACCTCGCGGGTGAAGCGGAGGTCGGCGGCGACGTGCTGGTACAGGTGCGACGCGTCGATGTGGACGAAGCGCTGGCTGGCCGGCTCGAGCAGCCCGGAGGTGGCCAGCTGCTCGCTGGGCCCCTGGTGGATGCGCGGCAGCGCGTCGTGGAAGGAGAGGTAGTTGGCCTCGAACGCGCGACGCGTCAAGGTTTCCCGGTAACTGTCGTCCATCTCGTCGGAGTTGGCGCTGTCGCCGGCCTCGGACTCGAAGAGGTCGCAGACCGTGAAGGTCTCGCCCTCGCGCACGTGCCGGCCCAGCAGGATGGCGCTGCGCCCGAGGTAGACGCCGATCTCCAGGACGTCGCCCGGGATCGCCTGCTCCTGCTGCCGCTCCAGCAGCCAGCAGAAGAGGCGGTGGTCCGTGGCGGGGAACCAGCCCGGCACGTCCGCCAGGGTGGCCGGACGGGGGGCGGTGGCATCGGGGGACTGGTCGGAGGCGGGAACGGTGACGGACATGGCGTGCTCCGGCGGGCGGGACTGCGGACGGGCGACCGTAAGGAGCCGCCTTCGACCTGATCAACGCCCGGAACCGGCACGCGTCACTCATCCGTTCGGTTGACTCGTGCTCGGACACCCCGACCGCTGCTGCCGGAACTTCGCTCCCGGCGCCCCGGAAACGCCGGAGCCGGGCGGACCGCGGAGCCCCCCGGCTCCGCCCGTCCACGCCCGGCCCGGCCGTCCGACCGCCACTCTCGGCGGGGGTGCGCCCGCGCTCAGCGGGTGCGCAGCGCCAGCCGGCCGCAGAGCGCCGCGATCGGCAGCTCCAGCAGCAGGGCCAGCACCCACGCCTGGACCAGCTCGGCACCGTGCGAGGTGGTGACGTCGAACCAGGCGTCGGTCAGCAGCAGCGCCGCGGTCGTGGCCGCGGTGAGCGCGGCGCGGGCGTCGCCGCGGCGCAGCAGCAGACCGGTCGCGACCAGGCTGGTGGCCTCCAGCACGTCCAGGCCGACCCAGGACCACTCGCCCTGCGAGGCGAGCAGGCACATCCACGGGAGCAGCGCCAGGCCCATGCCGACGAGGGCGATCGGCAGCGTCAGCCGCCGTCCCCGCAGCCCGGCCCGCAGCCCGGTGCGGACGCCGGGGCGGGCAGCGGGCCGGACGACGGTCGCGCGGGACGGACGGCCCTGGAACGCGGACCCGCTGTGCAGTGCGAACGTGCTCGCCATGGCTCCCCCTGGAGTTCCCGATCCCTGTCGGCCCGCTCTCGGGCACAGTGATCAGCCTTCCGGGAAAGGGCGTTGAAATCGGTAGCCCCTACAGCCGAGTTGGGGGTGGTGCCAGATACACCCCCACCGGGGTGCGGGCGGTACCGGCCCCACCCCGGCCGGGCACGCGGGGCGGCCCGCCCGTCGGCGCGAGAGCCGCGCGCAGCGCCGGGCGCAGCATCCGGCGGACCTCGGCGGAGGGCAGCGCGGCCGCCGTCGGCAGCGGGTTGAGATAGCGGGTGAAGATCAGCCCGCCGATCAGGGTCACCGAGGCGAGCGCACGCCGGGAGGCGTCGCGGCCGCCCAGGAATTCAGCGAGGCGGGTGACCACCTCGCCCTCCAGGTACTCGCGGAAGACGCGCATCACCTCCTCGTTCTCCACGGCCAGGCGGTTCACCTCGGCGTCGTCCCACAGCTCGGTGACGACCACCAGCAGCCGGTCGGCGAGGCCCTCGTGATCCCCCGTCAGTGCCCGTCCGAGATCCAGCGCACGGGCGCAGCCGATCTGCGTGACCTCGGCGAACAGGCCGCGTTTGGAGCCGAAGTGATAGCTGATCAGCGCGGCGTCGACGTCGGCGGCGGCCGCGACGGCGCGCAGCGTGGTCGCGCGGTAGCCGTGCTCCAGGAAGAGCGGCTCGGCGGCGGCGAGGATGCGCTCCCTGCTCTGCGGGTGCCCGTTGGCGTGCCCGTGCGGGCGGCCGCGACGGCGGGCGGGGCGGTGCGCCGGGACCTCGGTTTTATTCATCAGTGTTGAATATCCGCGCGGCCCGGTGCGACGGTCAAGCCCTCGTCCGGAAGAGGCGAACCCAAGCGAGCAAGGAGCCCTTCATGCGTCTCGTCGTCCTCGGCGCCACCGGTCCGACCGGTCGGGTCCTCACCGACCAGGCCCTCGCCGCCGGCCACACCGTCACCGCCGTCGCCCGCCGCGCGGACGCGCTGGCGGCCCGTCCCGGCCTCACCGCCCTCGCCGTCGACGCCACCCGGCCCGGCGCGCTCGACGCCGCCGTCGAGGGTGCCGACGCGGTGCTGTCGGCCCTGGGCGCGAAGCCGGGCCGCGCGCCGGTCTCGCTCTACTCGTCCGGGATCGCTGGCACCGTCGATGCAATGGCGCGGCACGGCGTCAAACGCCTGCTGGCGATCAGCTCCAGCGCCCTCGACCCGGCCTGGCGGCCCAGCGGGGAGTTCTTCTTCAACCACGTGCTGGACCCGTACGTGAACCGGGTCGTCGCCCGCACCGCGCACGAGGACATGCGTCGGATGGAGGCCCTGCTGATCGCCGCCGACACGTTGGAGTGGACCCTGGTGCGCCCCTCGGGTCTGTTCGACCATCCGGTCGTCACCGCCTACCGGACGGCGCCGGACAGCGCCGACGGCGTCTTCACCTCCCGCGCCGACCTCGCCGCGGCGATGCTGCGGGAGCTGGACGAGGGCGCGTTCGTGCGCGCGGCGATGGGCGTCGCCACCGTCGACACCCGGCCCGGTCTCGCCAAGCTGCTGCGCGAGGAGGTGCTGCGCAAGCGCTGAGGGTTCACCCCGCCCGACCCGTGGGGGCTCAGCCCAGGCGCGCGGAGAGCCAGATCAGGGCGTCGGGCAGCATCGTGCGCCAGACGTCGGTGGTGTGACCGCCGAACCGGACCGTCAGCAACTGGTTGGGGCCCGGCGTGTGCAGCACCGAGAGCAGCGCCTTGGCGGCCGGGACGGTGCCGGGGTCCTGGAGGCTGCCGGCCGCGAGAACGGCGATGTCCGGCTGGTGCTTCTCCTGCTTGAGCAGCAGGAAGGGGTTGTTGGCCTTGTCCAGGGCCGGGTTGCTGGTCACCAGCGGGGAGTCGGGGGCGTTGTAGCCGGAGAGGCTCACCGCGGCGTGGTACCGGCCGGGGTGCTGGACGGTCAGATTGACGGCGCAGTAGCCGCCCGCCGAGTAGCCCATGATCCCCCAGTGGCGCGGGCCCTTGGCGGTGCGGAAGTTGGCCGCGATCAGGTCCGGGACGTCCTTGTCGAGCCAGGTCGCGGTCCGGGCTCCGCCCGGCCCCGGCACGTCCGCGCAGCCCGGGTCCACGCCGCCGGGTATGACGTTCAGCTTGGCCGCCACCAGGATCACCGGCTTGACCTTGCCGGCGGCCATCAGCGGCTCGATCGTGTTCTGCACCTTCATCGACCCGAACCACGCCTGCGGCGTGCCGGGGGTGCCGGGCAGCAGCTCCACGACGGGGAAGGAGGTGTGCGCGTAGGCCGGGTCGTCGTACTGCGGCGGCAGCCACACGTAGAGGCTGCCGGTGATCCCCGACGCCGGCCCGTGGGCCACGGTGGTCTTCACGCCCGGGAGGTAGGTCTTGAAGGTCAGCTTCTCGCCCGCCGGGCCGCTGATACCGGTGGCGGAGCCACCGCCCTGGTCGGTCGCGGTGGCGGACTGGTTCGCGTCCTCGCCGAAGAGGTCCTGCCAACTCTCGTAGAACGGGCCCATGGTGTTGTTCACGTAGACCAGCACCACGACGACGGCGGCGACCTGGCTGAACATCGTCGCGCCCATGCGTCCGGCGAACCGCAGCGGGCGCGGCCCGGGTATGCGGTTCCAGACGACGGCCAGCAGGACCATCGCCGCGAGCATCACCACCAGGGTGACGACGAAGAACGGCGTGCCGGTGAGGCTCATGGTCGGTCCCTGCTCCGTGGCTGCGTGCGTGTGCTCGCGTGGCTCGCCGTGTCCACGCCCAGCGCAGCCTACCTGGGGGATCACTGGGTGTTTCCTGCGTGCTCGGAAACTCTTGTCGACTTCTTCACCAAGAATCCGGCGAGTTTGCACTCGTATTGATCGGATTTGACAGCTAATGACCGTGTTTCGGGGTCAGAATCGGCAGCCGTGAGACCGCAGGTACGGCAGCGGGTCGACGACCGCGCCGTAGTGGTTCTGCGTCCGGATCTCGAAGTGCAGGTGCGGCCCGCGGGCATGCCCCGACTCCCCCGAGAGCCCCAGCCGCTGTCCGGCGTCGACGTGGTCGCCGGTGTGCACGTCGAGGTGGGACATGTGCGCGTACAGGGCGAAGTGGCCGTCGGGCAGCCGCAGCACGATCCAGTTGCCGTACGCGCCACCCCACCCCGCGACCTCGACGACGGCGTCGGCGACGGCCAGCAGCGGGGTGCCGGTGAACACGGCGAAGTCCACACCCGTGTGGTACCCGGCCGCGTACTCGGTGTCGGGAACCCCGAAGACCTGACTGATCGCGGCACCGGGCGCCGGGCTGAACCAGCCGGCCTCCCCACAGGGACCGGCGTCCACCGGCGGGGCGGGAGCGGCGGAGGCCGGGACGGACACCGGCCACGCGGCGGCGACCGCCGGGAGCGGCCCCGGCACGAGCCGCAGACGCCCGCGCCCGGCCACGACCGCCCCACCCGCGCCGACCGCGCCGAAGCGCGCGAGCACCGCGTCCTGCGCGAGCCTGGGCACGCGCGACGCACTCGCCGGAACAAGCGCCTGCGCGGAGCCGAGCGCGGCGGGGAGCAGCGCGCCCACCCCGACGGTCAGCGCGGCGCCCCAACCGGTGCGTGAGGAGATCCTCGCGGGATCCAGCAGCTGTGCCACGCCCCACGTCTACCGGGCCCCCGCCCGGGGAGCCAAAGCGCCGCCACTCGTTCGGCGCAGCGCATGCCCGCAGGCGGCCGGTTGCAGCGACCCTCTGGGGCGGAGGAACTGCGCGAGGCACTGCGCGAGCAACCCTCCGGAGGCGGATGCCCTGCGCGCTCGGGATCTGACCGCACCGGTTGGGTTGTCGCGCAGTTCCTCGCGCCACTGGAGGTGCCTTCCGGGCGAAAGTGGAAAAGACTGCGAGCGTGAGCAACGATCAGCAGCCCCCTGCGGGACCGGGCGGGGCCCACTCGGGCGAGCCGCATCATCAGGGGGATCTCGGGGCGCGGCTGAACTGGCTGCGGGCCGGCGTGCTCGGGGCGAACGACGGCGTGGTGTCGACCGCAGGTCTCGTCGTGGGCGTCGCGGGAGCCGCGGGGTCGGCGAGCGAGCTGCTGACGGCCGGCCTGGCCGGCCTGCTCGCGGGATCCCTGTCGATGGCCGCGGGCGAGTACGTCTCCGTCAGCACCCAGCGGGACTCCGAGCAGGCCGCGCTGGAGATGGAGCGCCGCGAGCTCGCCAGGACCCCGGACGCGGAACTGGAGGAGCTGACGGGGCTCTACATGGCCAAGGGGCTGGACCGCGAGCTCGCACACGAGGTCGCGGTCCAGCTGACCGCCCACGACGCGCTGGCCGCACACGCCGAGACGGAGCTGGGCATCGACCCGGAGGAGCTGACGAACCCGTGGCACGCCGCCTGGGCCTCGTTCCTCGCCTTCACCGTGGGCGCGATGCTGCCGCTGTTGGCGATCGTGCTGCCGCCCGCGGACGCCCGGGTGCCGGTGACGGTCGCGGCGGTGATCGCCGCGCTCGTCGTGTGCGGGTGGCTGAGTGCGCGCCTGGGGAAGGCACGGATCGCGCCGGCGGTGATCCGGAACGTCGCGGGCGGCTCGCTCGCCATGGCGATCACCTACGCCGCAGGCGTCCTGCTCAACGCCGCGCGCTGACTCGAAGGGCGATTCGACCGCGCCCGCCAGGATGCAGTAGAGTCTGTCTCGCAGCGAGGCCTCGTGGAGCAGTTGGTTAGCTCGCCACCCTGTCAAGGTGGAGGTCGCGGGTTCAAGTCCCGTCGAGGTCGCTTTGCATGATCAGCCCGGATCCGCTCGGATCCGGGCTGATCTGTTTGCGCCGCCATTGGACGCGGCGCGCACGAGGCCGCACGAGGCGCCTGCAACGGGTGTGACGCGAGTCACTTAACTTTTCTTGATCCCTGCTCACGTTCGGGGCGTCCGAGCGACCGCTCATTTTATATATACAATTGCACATGTAGAAAAGCTAATTCCGGAAAACAAAAAGAACTGCATCGGACCCGGCGGAGTCCGATGCAGTTCAAAGCTGTACTCGAAGCCCTCTCAGGCCTCCGTGCGCTGCTGCGGAATACCCGCAAGCAGG
This sequence comes from Streptacidiphilus jiangxiensis, assembly GCF_900109465.1. Taxonomy (GTDB): domain Bacteria; phylum Actinomycetota; class Actinomycetes; order Streptomycetales; family Streptomycetaceae; genus Streptacidiphilus; species Streptacidiphilus jiangxiensis. The sequence goes on along the minus strand of NZ_FOAZ01000003.1, from coordinate 523,721 downwards.
GCGCGCACCTCCGCCTCGCGGTAGCGGCGGTGACCCCCCAGCGTCCGGATCGAGGTGAGCTTGCCAGCCTTGGCCCAGCGAGTGACCGTCTTCGGGTCAACGCGGAACATGGTGGCGACCTCGGCCGGCGTCAGCAGGGGTTCGGCATCAGGGGTACGAGCGGTCATGAGCGGCCTCCTCGGGAGAACCGAACCAACACGGTTCTTTCCTAGAAATTCTGCACCTTGGTGTGCGATGTCCGAAATGGCCACCGGCTACCAAGTCGGTAATAGGACGAACGGCTTGTCCTTGGCACTACAACTACACCATCCGTCCAGTCCAATCAGCCAAACCGGGGGAATTGACCCCTCAGGGGCCAAGCTCCACGGATGACGATGGACCATGCCATAACGGACAGTCACCGCAAAGCGACCCCCAGTTACGGCATCAGGAACCCCCGCTTCCCCCGCGAAGGCCCTCAATGTCCGCAGATCCACTCTTACGTGGGCAGAGTGGGTCCGCAGTGAGGCTGGTTGTCCTATTTTGACACCCAGTGCGACCTTCGCGTCAACGGTGAGTCACGTCACGTTGATGGGGGATTGACCCGATCTGGGACCTAGGTCCCATGTGGAGACGGGATAAGCGCCCCTGTGACGTCTGAGGAGATGGTGCCACGCATGTCCGACTGGTCCGTCGGCCGTCCATGGCGTGATCGGTCGTGGCGGATCTCCGCCAGGGCTGGACGCGCGTAGACCCATCCGTCGTCGCCGACCCGCCTCTGAGCTGTGCTGATGCTGTGACCATTGGCCGTGGTGACAGGCCGCTGGACGGCCCCGCCGGGCCGCGTGAGACGGGTGCGGGGGCTCCCGTCTCAGTTCGCGAACTGGAGCTCCTGGACCCGGCGCCAGCGCTCGGTGAGCGCCCGGTAGTAGCGCCCGGCCCGGACCGGGTCGCCCTCGCGCAACGCGGCCACGCCCTCGGCCACCTCCTCCGCGGACCGGTCCGCGACCAGCCGCTGCTCCGGGATCGCGTGCACCAGGCCGCCGTAGTCCAGCTCCACCAGCGAGCGCGGGTGGAACTCCTCCAGCCAGCGGCCGACCTCCTCGACGCCGTCGACCAGCGGGCCGGCGTCCAGGGTCTCGCGCAGCACCCGGAAGCCGCGGGCAACCCGGCGCCGGGCCTGGGCCATCGGCGTCCGGTAGCGCAGCACCGGCGCGGAGCTCCGCTTCACGCCGGTGCTCTCCTCCCGCGCGTCGGCCGAGGACCCGGGTCCGTCACCGTCCTCGTGCCCGGGGGCCTCGACCACACCCTCGACCTCGGTCTCCGTCCCGGCGGGGATGTACTCGCGCTCCTCCTCCGCGAAGAGCAGGAACCAGCGCACCGGGATGCTCCAGGTGCTGGTGAGGATCCACGGGCGGCCGTCGGGGTGCTGGGCGCGCCAGCGGTCCCAGTCCGACTCGGCCTGCGCCCGCACCACCGGCGGTACGACCGCGTCCAGCAGCGACGGCGGCAGCTCGTCCGTCAGCTCCGACAGGGCCAGCCAACTGCGCAGCCGGGTCCGCCAGGGGCAGAGGTAGAGGACGCCGTCGGCCTCGTGCACGAAGGCGTCGCGGCTCTCCTGCTCGGGCACGGCCAGGGGCGGCACCGCGGTCAGATCGGCCAGCCGGGCCCGGTGCTCGTCGACGGCACCGAGCCGCGGGCCCTCGGCGGCGTAGCTCTGCCAGTACGAGCGTTCCGGCTCCGCGAAGGCGGCCAGGGGCTCGTAGACGCGCAAGTAGGCGGCATAGGGAGGATGTACCGAGGTCCGCAGCGTAGGCACCTTGGCATCGTCGCATGCCGGACGCCCCCGGCGCCCCGGAAGCCCCGGGTCCGCTCCCGCCGGGGCCGCCCGTGGCCTGCCCGACCCGCCGTGCCGGGTCCGCCTGCTGGGACCCCGTACCGCGCGACGTCGCGGCGGACCTACGCTTCACACAGAACGTCCGCACCACAGACAGCGGACGCACGTCGACAATGGAGTCACCACCGTGACCGATGTCAGTGAGCGTTCCGGCGTACTCAGCCGGATCTTCGCGACAGACCCCAATGCGGCGCCCGGCGACAGCCATGAGCAGGTCGTCCTGTGCCACGACCGCGACACCGGCCTGAAGGCCGTCATCGCGATCCACTCCACCGCTCTGGGCCCCGCCCTCGGCGGAACCCGGTTCCACCCCTACGCGACCGAGGAGGAGGCCGTCCAGGACGCCCTCAACCTCTCGCGTGGCATGTCCTACAAGAACGCCATGGCCGGCCTCGACCTGGGCGGCGGCAAGGCCGTCATCATCGGCGACCCGACCAAGATCAAGACTGAGGCACTGCTGCGCGCCTACGGCCGCTTCGTGCAGTCGCTGAACGGCCGCTACGTGACGGCCTGCGACGTGGGCACCTACGTCGCCGACATGGACGTCATCGCCCGCGAGTGCGACTTCGTCACCGGCCGCTCCCCCGAGTACGGCGGCGCCGGCGACTCCTCGGTCCTCACCTCCTTCGGCGTCTTCCAGGGCATGCGCGCCGCCGCGCAGCACAAGTGGGGCTCCCCCTCCCTCGAGGGTCGCCGGGTCGGCGTGGCGGGCATCGGCAAGGTCGGCCACTACCTGGTCGAGCACCTGATCGAGGACGGCGCGCAGGTCGTCATCACGGACGTGCGCGAGGACGCGGTCAACCGCGTGCGCGCCGCGCACCCGGGCGTCGAGGTCGCCGCCGACACCGACGCGCTGATCCGCGCGAACCTGGACGTCTACGCCCCCTGCGCGCTCGGTGGCGCGCTGAACGACGAGACCGTCCCCGCGCTGACCGCGAAGATCGTCGCCGGTGCCGCCAACAACCAGCTGGCGCACCCCGGCGTGGAGAAGGACCTGGCGGACCGCGGCATCCTCTACGCGCCCGACTACGTGATCAACGCCGGTGGCGTGATCCAGGTGGCGGACGAGATCGAGGGCTTCAACTTCGACCGGGCCAAGGCCAAGGCCTCGAAGATCTTCGACACCACCCTGGAGATCTTCGCCCTCGCCGACTCGGACGGCGTCCCGCCGGCCGTCGCCGCGGACCGCCTCGCCGAGCGTCGGATGGCCGAGGTCGGCCGCCTCCGGACGATCCTCCTGCCGCGCTCGCGTTAGGACCGACAGCTCCCCCACAGCTCCGCGCAGGGCCCCCGGACGGGAACGGCGTTCTCACCTGACGCCCCCGTCCGGGGGATACCCCTTGCCCGTACGGGGGATAATCGTGTCGGAACGGTCACTTGGGACGCGCGGCCCAAGGCGCCTTCCATGCCCCTTTTTGTGGCCTTGACCTGCATCAATATGGTCACAACCCGGGGTGGCATGCGCCACGTCGCACAGGCGGCGTACCGTACGGCGCTGGAAGCAGGTACCGTTGTTGCTCTAAGGACCGGCTCTCTCATCTTCGGCGAGGAGCCGTTCCGAATCATGAACGCGTGACAAGACTCGGGGCCAAGGGCTCCGTCGTTGAGGGGGTCGAGCCATGGGGCGCGGCCGGGCCAAGGCCAAGCAGACAAAGGTCGCCCGCCAGCTGAAGTACAACAGCGGCGGCTTCGACGCGTCACGCCTGGCTAATGAGCTGGGCGTGTCGGACACGAGCGACACGGTCAATCCGGAACCGTTCGAGGACGACGAGGACGAGGACGACGATCCTTACGCCTCGTACGCACAGCTGTACAACGACGTGGACGACGACGAGGACGTTGACGAGAGTCCCTCGCGCAAACGAGCCTGACGTCACCACACCCTGAATACGACGAAGCCGATCCAGCGAAGCTGGGTCGGCCCTTCGTCGTTGGTTCAGTTGCACCTCAGGGGCGCGAGGAACGGCGCGACAAGCCACCTGTGCGGATGGTCCTGAACGTTCAGGGCCATCCGCACGCGGTGGTTCCTCGCGCCGTTCCTCGCGCCCCTGAGGGTTACGCGTACGCGCCGTACAGCGCGGCGCCCTCAGCCTTGGCGTAGTCGCCCGCACGGTCGACGATGTCGCCCAGGATCCAGGCCTCCACGTCGCGGTCCTCCAGGACCGCCAGGACGGCGTCCACGGACTCCTGCGGGACGACGGCGACCATGCCGATGCCCATGTTGAGCGTCTTCTCGATCTCCAGCGTCTCCATGCGGCCCACCTCGGCCACCGTCTGGAACACCGGCATCGGCGTCCACGTGCCGCGGTCCAGGCGCGCGTGCAGGTGGCTCGGGATGACGCGGGCCAGGTTGGCCGCCAGGCCGCCGCCGGTGACGTGGGAGAAGGCGTGGATCTCGGCGGCGCGGGTCAGCGCCAGACAGTCCAGCGAGTAGATCCGGGTGGGCTCCAGCAGCTCCTCGCCGAGGGTGCGGCCGAACTCCGGGACCTCCCGGTCCAGCTGCCAGCCGGCTTCCTTCAGCAGGACGTGCCGGACCAGCGAGTAGCCGTTGCTGTGCAGACCGGACGCCGCCATCGCGATGACCACGTCGCCGGCGCGCACGCGCTCCGCGCCCAGCAGCCGGTCCGCCTCGACCACGCCGGTGCCCGCGCCCGCCACGTCGTACTCGTCCGGGCCGAGCAGGCCCGGGTGCTCGGCGGTCTCGCCGCCGACCAGGGCGCAGCCGGCGAGCGCGCAGCCCTCGGCGATGCCCTTGACGATCTGCGCGACCCGCTCCGGGTGGACCTTGCCGACGCAGATGTAGTCCGTCATGAACAGCGGCTCGGCGCCGCAGACGACCAGGTCGTCGACGACCATGCCGACCAGGTCGTGGCCGATCGTGTCGTGCTTGTCCATGGCCGCGGCCAGGGCCACCTTGGTGCCCACGCCGTCCGTGGCCGTGGCCAGCAGCGGGCGGTCGTAGCGCTTGAACGCGCTGGCGTCGAAGAGGCCGGCGAAGCCCCCGAGGCCGCCCACGACCTCGGGGCGGGTGGCCTTGGCCACCCACTTCTTCATCATCTCGACGGCCAGGTCCCCGGCCTCGATGGAGACGCCGGCGGCGGCGTAGGTGGCACCGGTGGACTGGTCAGACACGGGACGGCCCTTTCGGGTCACGGGAGGTGCGGCGCGAAGCGCCTGGAACAAGGGTGGCGGCGGGATGGGGGTCCCCCCGGCCGGAGGCTGGGGGAGGGTGGGAGGAAGCCTGGGGGCTCACGGACGCCGCAGGGCGTCCGCCGCGCCGGGGCCGCCGAGCAGCGTCTGCACGCCGTCGACGTCCGAGCGGTTGCCGCGGGTGGCCGGGGGCTGCTTGGCGGCGGAGATCTCCGCCTCCAGCAGGTGCTTGCCCAGCAGCTCCGGGTCGGGCAGCTCGACGGGGTACTCCCCGTCGAAGCACGCCCGGCAGAGCCGGTCCTTGGGCTGGTCCGTGGCGGCGATCATGCCGTCGATGGAGATGTAGGCGAGCGAGTCGGCGCCCAGCGAGGCGGCGATCTCGTCGACGGACAGGCCGTTGGCGATCAGCTCCGCGCGGGTGGCGAAGTCGATGCCGTAGAAGCAGGGCCACTTGACCGGCGGCGAGGAGATCCGGATGTGGACCTCGGCCGCACCGGCCTCGCGCAGCATCCGGACCAGGGCGCGCTGGGTGTTGCCGCGGACGATCGAGTCGTCCACGACGACCAGCCGCTTGCCGCGGATGACGTCCTTCAGCGGGTTCAGCTTGAGCCGGATGCCGAGCTGGCGGATGGTCTGGTTGGGCTGGATGAAGGTCCGGCCCACGTAGGCGTTCTTGACCAGGCCGGAGCCGAACGGGATGCCGCTGGCCTCGGCGTAGCCGATCGCGGCCGGGGTGCCGGACTCCGGGGTCGCTATCACCAGGTCGGCCTCGACCGGGGCCTCCTTGGCCAGCGTGCGGCCCATCTCCACGCGGGAGAGGTGCACGTTGCGGCCGGCGATGGTGGTGTCCGGGCGGGCCAGGTAGACGTACTCGAAGACGCAGCCCTTGGGCGCGGCCTCGGCGAAGCGGGAGGTGCGCAGGCCGTTCTCGTCGACGGCGATGAGCTCACCCGGCTCGACCTCGCGGATGAAGGAGGCGCCGACGATGTCCAGGGCGGCGGTCTCCGACGCGACGACCCAGCCGCGCTCCAGGCGGCCCAGCACCAGCGGGCGGATGCCCTGCGGGTCGCGGGCGGCGTAGAGGGTCTGCTCGTCCATGAAGACCAGCGAGAAGGCGCCCTTGACGTTCGGCAGGACCTGGCGGGCCGTCTCCTCGATGGAGAGGTCCGGCTGGCCCGCGAGCAGCGCGGTGAGCAGGTCCGTGTCGTTGGTGACGGCGGCGCGGCCGGAGCGGGAGACGTGCTCCTCGCCGGGCAGCTCGGCGACCAGCTGGGCCAGCTCGGCAGTGTTGACCAGGTTGCCGTTGTGGCCGAGCGCGAGGCTGCCGTGGGCGGTCGCCCGGAAGGTCGGCTGCGCGTTCTCCCACACCGAGGAACCGGTGGTGGAGTAGCGGCAGTGGCCGACCGCGATGTGGCCCTGGAGGGAGTTGAGAGAGGTCTCGTCGAAGACCTGCGACACGAGACCCATGTCCTTGTAGACCAGGATCTGCGAGCCGTTGCTCACCGCGATTCCCGCGGACTCCTGTCCGCGGTGCTGCAGGGCGTAGAGCGCGAAGTAAGTGAGCTTGGAAACCTCTTCGCCGGGGGCCCAGACGCCGAAGACGCCGCAGGCGTCCTGCGGGCCCTTCTCGCCGGGGAGGAGGTCATGGCTGAGTCGTCCGTCACCGCGTGGCACGTCATCGAGTCTAGGGCAGGTCGACACGCCGGGCCGAACGGCGAAGATCGCCGACCGCCGGGAAGGCCCGTGGACGCGCGTAGATCGACCTCAGGCCATCACTGGCAGTAGCGAGGACAGATCACTGCGCTCACCACTGGCCGTGAGTTCCGCCACGTCCACAGCGTTCGCCCAGGTCAGACGGCCGGTGGCGAGGCGGATCCAGGGCAGCGGGGAGGTCTCGACGACGTTCGGCGGCGTGCCGCGCGTGTGCCGTGGCCCCTCGACGCACTGGACCACCGCGAACGGCGGGATCCGCAGCTCGACCGAGCCTCCCGGCGCCTTGGCGGCGAGCGCGTCGGCGAGCACCCGGCAGGCGGAGGCGAGGGCGTGCCGGTCATGGGGGAAGGCATCGAGGGAGAGCGCGTCGGCGAGGTCGTCGGCGTGGACGACGGTCTCGACCAGGCGGGTGACCAGGTAGTCGTCCAGGAGCATGGCGCCCCGGCGGTGCACGATCCGCGTCCCGGGGTCGTGGTCGGCGTCGAGCACCACCAGCGCGGCGTCCGAGGCCTGCGCGTAGGCCGTGCGGACGTCCCCGAGCGCGGCGGCCCGCTCGACCGCGTCCTGCTCGATCGCGCCGGCGGAGCCGGCCGTCCCGGCAGCCCAGTCCGCGATGGTGGACAGGGCCCGCCCGTCGTCGGGCGCCGCGAGGAACCGCGGCACCGCGTCGAGCGCGCCCGCGAGGTGGGCCACGAGATGGCGCACCCGCCAGTCCCCGAGCCGCGTCGGCAGCTCCAGCCGCGCGTCGTCGAGCCCGGCCACCACCTCCCCGATCGCCCGCGCCTGCGCACGCAGCGCGGCACGGGACTTGAGCCGGTCGTAGGTGCGGGCGCGGGAACGCGGAGCTGGCGGCATGTCAGCAGCCTACTGACGGGCGCGGACAGCGTGATCGGAAAGCCCTGTCGTCGACCGCGCCGATCCGGGAGGGTGCCGCCTCGATCCACCTACGGCTCGGCGCGCACGACTCGGCCGACCCACATCCGGTGACCGTCAGCGTCAAGGGGCTGCCCGCGGGGCTGACCCTGCGCGGCTCCGGCCTGGTCCAGGGTCGGCCCAGCCGGCTCGGGGTCCACCGGGTGACGGTGACCGCCAGGGATCCCTGGGTGCTGCGGCGAGCACCACCTTCACCTGTAGGTGATCCGGCGCTGGCCGCGGCCCGCACCGGGCGGAGGCTGTTGGCGGGATGACAGTAGTGAGATGGCGGTTTACCGCTTGTCCCGACCCTGTGGCCGCCGGAACCCTTGAAGCGTGACCACGCAGAGCACCACCTCGCCCCTCGCCGCCGACTCCCCCGCCGTCTCCGCCAGATCCGCCCGCCTCGCGGCCGTCGCGGCGGGGGTGACGGTCGTGCTGTGGGCCTCCGCCTTCGTCGGGATCCGCTCGGCGGGGCACGACCTGTCGGCGGGGCCGCTGACCCTGCTGCGGCTCGCCGTCGGGGCCGCCGCGCTGGGCGCGATGGTGCTGGTGCGGCGGGACGCGTGGCCCGCGCGGCGCGATCTGCCGCGCATCGTGCTCATCGGCGTGCTGTGGTTCGGCGCCTACAACCTGATGCTGAACACCGCCGAGCGCCGGGTGGACGCCGGGACGGCCTCGATGCTGGTCAACGTGAGCCCGATCCTGATCGCGGTGATCGCGGGCGTGGCCCTGAAGGAGGGGCTGCCGAGGTCGCTGCTGCTCGGCGTGGCCGTCTCCTTCACCGGCGTGCTGGTGATCGGCTTCGGCTCGGCCCAGCACGGTCACACGGACTGGCTGGGCGCGGCCTTCTGCGTCGGCTCCGCCGTCGTCTACTCGATCTCGGTGATCCTGCAGAAGCCCCTGCTCAGCCGGGCCTCCGCGCTCCCGGTGACATTCCTGGCCTGCGTCGTCGGCCTGATCGTCTCCCTGCCCTTCGCCCCGCAGCTCGCCCACGAGCTGCCCAGGGCGCACACCTCCGCCGTCGTCTGGACCGTGTACCTGGGCCTGATGCCGACCGCCGTCGCCTTCACCACCTGGGGCTACGCGCTGGCCCGCACCAAGGCGGGCAAGCTCGGCGCGACCACCTACCTCGTCCCGCCGATCTCGATCCTGCTCGGCTGGCTGATGCTCGGTGAGACGCCGACCTGGGTGGCCGTCGGCGGCGGCGTGCTCTGCCTCGGCGGCGTGGCCGTCGCCCGCTTCACCCGACGCTGAGTGGTGGCGGTGGTGTCGAGCCGCTACGGCGCCGTGACGTGGCGGAGCTTGTCCGGGTTGCGGACCAGGCGGATCTCCGCGATCGCGCCGGTCTCGTCCAGCTCCATCGTCACCACGTCGTCGGCCACCCCGGCCGAGGTGAACAGCAGGCCGAACCTGCCGTTGACGTCGACCTCGTGGATCCCGAGGTCCGGGATCGGGGTCTGCAGCACGCCGAGGATCCAGCGGGCCACCTTGTCGGCGCCGTGCAGCGGGCGCAGCGCAGCGCGAACCTTGCCGCCGCCGTCGGACCAGGCGATGACCTCGGGGGCGAGCAGCTCCATCATCCGGTTCAGGTCACCGCCGACGCAGGCCGCGAGGAACTCCTCCGTCACGGCCTTCCGCTGCGCCACGGGGGCGTCGTAGCGGGGACGCCGCTCCTGCACGTGGGAGCGGGCACGGCTGCCGACCTGACGGACCGCCGCCTCGGAGCGGTCCAGCATGCCGCCGATCTCCGCGTAGGAGAACCCGAAGACCTCCTTGAGCAGGAAGACCGCCCGCTCCAGCGGCGAGAGCGTCTCCAGCACCACGAGCATGGCCAGGGAGACCGTCTCCGCCTGCTCGACGTCGCCGCTGGCGTCGGGCGCGGTCACCAGCGGCTCGGGGAGCCACGGACCGACGTAGGACTCGCGCTGCACGGCCGCCGACTGCAGCCTGTTGAGCGAGAGGTTGGTGACCGTCCGGGCGAGATAGGCACGCGGCCGGTCGATCCGGTCGACGTCGACCGTGCTCCACTTCAGCCAGGCGTCCTGCACGATGTCCTCGGCGTCGGCCACGCTGCTGAGCATGCGGTAGGCGATGCCGAAGAGCGTGGGACGGTGTTCCTCGAAGGTCGTCAGAACGGCGCTGTCGGTCACGTCTTCGAAGGTATCGGGTATCGCGGACGTCGCCGCGCGGAACGTGACACGGGCCCGGTCGCAGTGATGCGGCCGGGCCCGTGACGTGATGCCGGGGTCCTACGCGAGCAGCGCCTCGATCACGCCGGTGTTCGCCTCACGGAGCTCGGCGAGCGGCAGGGTGAACTGGCCCTGGAGCTCGACGACATCGCCGTCGACGACACCGATGCGGGTGGCCGGGAGGCCCCGGACGCCGCACATCTCGGTGAAGCGGAGCTCCTCGCTGCGCGGCACGGAGACGATCGCGCGGCCGGCCGACTCGGAGAAGAGGAACACGAACGGGTCGAGCCCGTCCGGGACGATCAGGCGCAGACCCTGGCCGCCCTTGAGCGCGCTCTCCACCGCGGCCTGGATCAGGCCGCCGTCGGAGAGGTCGTGCGCCGCGTCGATCATTCCGTCGCGCGAGGCGGCGATCAGGATCTCGGCGAGCAGCTTCTCGCGGTCGAGGTCCAGCTTCGGCGGCAGGCCGCCGAGGTGGTCGTGGGCCACCTGCGCCCACGCCGAACCGCCCAGCTCGTCCTCGGTGGTGCCGAGGAGGTAGACCAGCTGGCCCTCCTCCGCGAACGCCATCGGGGTGCGGCGGGTGACGTCGTCGATCACACCGAGCACCGCCACGACCGGCGTCGGGTGGATCGCCTCGGCGCCCGTCTGGTTGTAGAGCGAGACGTTGCCGCCGGTGACCGGGGTGCCCAGCGTCAGGCAGCCGTCCGCGAGACCACGGGTGGCCTCGGCGAACTGCCACATGACCTCCGGGTCCTCCGGGGAGCCGAAGTTGAGGCAGTCGGAGACGGCCAGCGGCTTGGCACCGGTCGCGGCGACGTTGCGGTAGGCCTCGGCCAGCGCCAGCTGCGAACCGGTGTACGGGTCGAGCTTGGTGTAGCGGCCGTTGCCGTCCGTCGCGATCGCGACGCCCAGGTTGGTGGACTCGTCGACGCGGATCATGCCGGAGTCCTCCGGCATGGCCAGCACGGTGTTGCCGAGCACGAAGCGGTCGTACTGGCTGGTGATCCAGCTCTTGTCGGCCTGGTTGACCGAGCCGACCAGCTGCAGCACGGCAGCGCGCAGCTCGTCGCCCGTGGCCGGACGCGCGAGGCGCTCGGCGGTCGGGGCGTCGGCCTGCAGGGCGTCCTGCCAGGACGGGCGGTGGTACGGGCGCTCGTAGACCGGGCCGTCGTGGGCGACGGTGCGCGGGTCCACGTCGACGATCTTCTCGCCGTGCCAGAAGATCTCCAGACGGTCGCCGTCGGTGACCTCACCGATGACGGTCGCGGTGACGTCCCACTTCTCGCAGATCGCGAGGAAGGCGTCGATCTTCTCGGGCTCGACGACGGCGCACATGCGCTCCTGCGACTCGCTCATGAGGATCTCCTCAGGAGTGAGCGTCGCGTCGCGCAGCGGGACGTCGTCCAGGTCGCAGCGCATGCCGCCGGAGCCGTTGGAGGCGAGCTCGCTGGTGGCGCAGGAGAGACCGGCCGCACCGAGGTCCTGGATGCCGACGACGAGCTGCGCCCGGAAGGCCTCCAGGGTGCACTCGATCAGCAGCTTCTCCTGGAACGGGTCGCCGACCTGCACCGCGGGACGCTTGGTGGGCGTGCCGCCCTCGAAGGTCTCCGAGGCCAGGATCGAGGCGCCGCCGATGCCGTCGCCGCCGGTGCGGGCACCGTAGAGGACGACCTTGTTGCCGGCGCCGGACGCCTTGGCCAGGTGGATGTCCTCGTGCTTCATGACGCCCACGGCAAGGGCGTTGACCAGCGGGTTGCCCTGGTAGCAGGCGTCGAAGACGACCTCGCCACCGATGTTCGGCAGGCCCAGGCAGTTGCCGTAGCCGCCGATGCCGGCGACGACGCCGGGCAGCACGCGCTTGGTGTCCGGGTGGTCCGGCGCGCCGAAGCGCAGCGGGTCCATCACGGCGACCGGGCGGGCACCCATGGAGATGATGTCGCGGACGATGCCGCCGACGCCGGTGGCCGCGCCCTGGTAGGGCTCGACGTACGACGGGTGGTTGTGCGACTCGATCTTGAAGGTGACCGCGTAGCCCTGGCCCACGTCGACGACGCCGGCGTTCTCGCCGATGCCGACGAGCATGGCGTCGGACTGCGGGGCCTTCTCGCCGAACTGGCGCAGGTGCACCTTGCTCGACTTGTAGGAGCAGTGCTCGGACCACATCACCGAGTACATGGCCAGCTCGGCGCCGGTGGGACGACGACCCAGGATCTCGCGGATCTTGAGGTACTCGTCCTCCTTGAGACCCAGCGCGGCCCAGGGGAGCTCGACGTCGGGCGTCTCGGTGGCGTTCTTGACGGTGTCGAGAGTCATTACGCGTTCACCAGCCGCTTGATGATCGAGGTGAAGAAGCCGGTGCCGTCGGTGCCGCCGGTGCCGATCAGCGGCTCGACCGCGTGCTCCGGGTGCGGCATCAGGCCGACGACGTTGCCGGCGGCGTTGGTGATGCCGGCGATGTCGTCGATCGAACCGTTGGGGTTGCCGTCCAGGTAGCGGAAGACGACCCGGCCCTCGGCCTCCAGCTCGTCGATGGTGCGGCGGTCCGCGGTGAACCGGCCGTCCATGTTCTTGAGCGGGATCATGATCTCCTGGCCCTGCGCGTAGTCGCTGGTCCAGGCGGTCGTGTTGTTCTCGACCCGCAGCTTCTGGTCCTTGCAGACGAAGTGCAGGTGGTTGTTGCGGAGCATCGCGCCCGGCAGCAGGTGCGACTCGGTCAGCACCTGGAAGCCGTTGCAGATGCCGAGGACCGGCATGCCGGCCTTGGCCTGCTCGATGATCGTCTCCATCACCGGCGAGAAGCGCGAGATGGCGCCGGCCCGCAGGTAGTCGCCGTAGGAGAAGCCGCCCGGCAGGACCACGGCGTCGACCTGGTGCAGGTCCGTGTCGCGGTGCCAGAGCGCGACCGGCTCGGCGCCGGCCAGCTTCACCGCGCGCAGGGCGTCACGGTCGTCGAGACTGCCGGGGAAGGTGACGACGCCGACGCGGGCGGTCACTGTCCCTCCTCGACGCGGACCACGAAGTCCTCGATCACGGTGTTGGCGAGGAAGGTCTCGGCTGCCTGGTGGATGCGGGCGAGCGCGGCCTCGTCGACCGGACCCTCCACCTCCAGCTCGAAACGCTTGCCCTGACGGACGTCGGCGATCCCCTCGAAGCCCAGCCGCGGCAGTGCGCGCTGCACCGCCTGGCCCTGCGGGTCGAGGATCTCGGGCTTGAGCATGACGTCGACCACGACGCGTGCCACTGGTACTCCCGGTGATAAGTGGTGCGGGGAGTTCCCAGCCTACCGGGGCCAAAATGCGATCTTGGAGACTCATCCAGCGTGACGCGCGTAGATCTGGCGATCGTGCGGAGGTTCACACAAGACGGGCTCCCACGGCTCCGCCCCACGGATCGACGACGCATCGGCGACACGCCTGCCGAAAATGCACGATTCTGAGGTTTCGCACCGGTATCGACGCGGTACCGAAACGACACGAAAATAGAAGCAGAAAAACTTGCCTCTTCGATTCCGGGGGGTCGGCGGGGCAGAATGGCAACGCCGGTCGCGACCAGCACCTGCGGTCGCACGGCAAAGCCCGAGAGGATTGGCTTCCATGGCTCAGCGCGTTGTGGTCACGCTCTCCGACGATCTGGACGGAGGGATCGCCGAGGAAACGGTCTCGTTCGCTCTCGACGGAAAGTCGTACGAGATCGACCTGTCCGCCGAGAACGCGGAAAAACTCCGTACCGCGCTCGCCCCGTACGTGCAGGCGGGCCGCAAGCAGGCCCGCGGTGCCCTGAAGGCCGCCCCGCGCCGCACCGAGATCGCCCCCGACCCGGCGACGGTCCGCGCCTGGGCGCAGTCGCGTGGAATCGACCTGCCGGCTCGCGGTCGACTGCCGAAGCACGTCTACGAGGCGTTCGCGCAGGCAAGCTGAGAACTCCCCGAACCCCGTCCGCCGATCTCGACTTTCGGAACAATACGGACATTCCGCCCCGCCATGGTGATCACGGCCCGCGAGATGGGCTAGTGTTCTTCTCAGCGGAACGCACTGCGGACGGCGCCGAAAGGCACAGGTCAGCGGGGCGGCTCTCGCAGGTGTAGCTCAGTAGCAGAGCGTCCCTCTTCCAGGGGGAAGGCACAGTGTGCGATCCCTGTCACCTGCTCTCATCCGCTCGATCTCACCAAAAGGGTGGCGAAAGCACCCTCGAGGATGGGGTAGAGTGGAGAACACGCCGAGGCCCACGGGTCCCGGAGTACTGCGGACGTGGCTCAGTTGGTAGAGCATCACCTTGCCAAGGTGAGGGTCGCGAGTTCGAATCTCGTCGTCCGCTCTCAATCTCATAACCTCATATCGTGCGGACGTGGCTCAGTTGGTAGAGCATCACCTTGCCAAGGTGAGGGTCGCGAGTTCGAATCTCGTCGTCCGCTCCAGCAGGAAGGGCACCTCGAATGAGGTGCCCTTCTTCGTTTTTCCGATCGACCCCGAAGGTGCGGGGAACCGGAGTTCCCCGCACCCGTGACGTCAGCTCCAGGTGAGACCGGTGAGGCGCTCGTACGCCTCGATGTAGCGAGCCTGGACGCGGTCGACGACCGCGGCGGGCAGGGCCGGCGGCGGGGTCTCGGACTTCGGGTCCCAGCCGGACTCCGGCGACTTCAGCCAGTCGCGGATGATCTGCTTGTCGAAGGACGGCTGCGCCCGACCCGGCTCCCACTGGTCGGCCGGCCAGAAGCGGGAGGAGTCCGGGGTCAGCACCTCGTCGCCGATGACCAGCGTCTCGTTCTCGTCCAGGCCGAACTCGAACTTCGTGTCCGCCAGGATGATCCCGCGCTCGCGGGCGATGTCCCGGGCCCGGCCGTAGACGGCCAGAGTCGTCTGCCGCAGCTGGGCCGCCGTCTCCGCGCCGACGCGGCGGGCGACCTCCTCGTAGGGGACGTTCTCGTCGTGCTCGCCGACCTCGGCCTTGAGGGCCGGGGTGAAGATCGGCGCAGGCAGCTCGGAGCCGTCGACCAGGCCCTCGGGCAGCGTGATCCCGCAGACCGTGCGGTGCTCGTCGTACTCCAGCAGGCCGGAGCCGGTGAGGTAACCACGGGCGACGCACTCCACCGGCAGCATCGTCAGGCTGCGGCAGATCAGCGTGCGGCCCTCCCAGTCGGCGGGGGCGCCGGCCGGGACCTCGGTCGAGACGACGTGGTTGGGCACCAGGTCGGCGAGGCGCTCGAACCACCACAGCGACAGCTTGGTGAGGACCTTGCCCTTGCCGGGGATGTCCGTCGGCAGCACCCAGTCGAAGGCGGAGGTGCGGTCACTGGCGACCATCACCAGCTGACCGGCCTCGTCGCGATAGAGATCGCGCACCTTTCCGGTGTGCAGATGGATCAGGCCGGGCACCTGCACCGGCTCGGGCTTCTCGACAAATCCGCTCAAGGTGTTTCCTCGGGACTCAGGGCTCTCACGGGTGGGTGGCGCACCGAGTCTTTCACGGACGCGCACGTGCGGATCGGGTGCACCGTGCTCGCAGCCCTGCTCAGTGCACCTTGCAGATACGATCCAGCAGGTTGGCCGTGGCCCGCTGGATGCGCTCGTCCATGTGGCCGGGCCGGTCCAGCGCGGGCGACCAGGCGAAGGTGCCGCTGGCGAAGACGTAGGCGCCACTGGGTGCGCGGTAGAGCGAGGTCTCCTGGTGACGGGCGGCGCCCTTCGCGTCCCGGTAGGGCGAGTGCGCGAGCAGCACCCGCTCCGACGACTCCGGCAGCGGAACGCGCGGGTAGTAGCGGTCCGACTCCCCGGCCACCAGGCCCGGCAGGGCGTCGCCGTCCTGCAGACCGGTGCCCTCCCACAGCCAGTGGTCGGTGTTGTGGACGATCATCGGCACCGGCTCGGGCACCCGGCCCGAGTACTGGATGCCCAGCACCTGCTGCTCCGGGTCCCCCAGCTCGCGCCAGAGCACGCTGGGCGGCGCGTCGGCCTGGCGCTTGGTGCAGGTGAGCAGCCGGTCCGGCTGGCCGTCGGGGCCCGGGTGGAGCTGGACCTGCCAGTACATGGTGTTGGCGGAGAGGAAGACCAGCGAGGTGCCGCCGTCCCGGGCCCGCTCGACGGCCCGGCGCATGGGCGCGGACCAGTACTCGTCGTGGCCGGGGAAGACCAGGCCGCGGTAGCGGGTCGGGTCGATCCGGCCCGCGTGCAGGTCGGTGGCGTTGGCATAGGCGATGTCGTAGCCGTAGCGCTCGGCCCAGCGGATGAAGTCGTAGGCGTGGCCGATGTGCAGCGGCAGGCCAGCGCCCGCGTACGGGCGGTCGAAGGAGACGGTGGTGGCCGCCTCCGGCTCCCCCAGCAGCTCGCCCTTCTCGCTCCACGCGTGGTAGAGGCTGGCGCCGGTGCGGCCGTCCTCCGGGTAGAGGTTGTAGGCCTGCCAGGTCACGTCCGGCAGGAGCAGCAGCAGGTCGGCCGCGCGCCCGGCCCGGACCGTGAACGGGATGTGGCTGCGGTGCCGGTTGTCGGCGGTGGTGAGCACGGCGACGTGCGCCCCCGGTGTCCAGTGGCTGGGGATCTGCAGCCGCCAGGACATCCACCAGTGGTGGCAGGAGACGGTGCGCCCGGCCACCAGCGGTGCGGGCTGCACCAGGCCGGAGACACGGGGGCTCGCCGCGACGTGCCGGGCCCCGGCGCCGCCGTAGTGGCCGATCCGGTAGACGTCGACGGTGAACTCCTGCGGCGGGTTGACGCTGACCCGCAGGTCGAGCGAGCCGCCGAGGTCGGTGGCTCCCGCCGCGAACCCCTTGATCTGCCCGCCGACGTCGTCCGAGGTGCGCGGGCGGCCGAGGACCGGCCGCGGCTGCGGCTCCTGCGCCCGCCGGGCACCCGGCAGCAGCGCCGGGTCGACGTACCAGGGCACCATCAGGCCGGTGTCGTCGAAGTACTGATCCGCGCCGCGGAGCCAGGGCAACGGGCCCTGCCCGAACGGGTCGGTCACGCCGTGTGCGAGCGCGCCGGACTCCCAGCGGCGGGTCTGCTCTGCACCCACTGCCCCCGACCCCCTCCTGGGACCTGCTGCTGACGTACCGTCATCCTGGTGCTACCGAACTGCCGTCCGGGGTTCCGTTACGGTGCGCGTCCGGGATCTCACCGGACGTGCATCACCATCGTAAGCACTGGCACGTCATCGCAGCAGGGGTCGGTTTCGGCATTGACGCTCTGTCACTTTTCAGCCGTCGGTGATTCGCGGCTCCCGGGGTGCTCACCGCAGCCTCGCCGGGCGGTCGGACGGGTCCACGCGGATGCCGAGCTCCTCCAGCCAGGCACGCAGCGGCTGCGCGTCGCCGTGCTCCGCCGCGAGCGCGACCGGGGCCCCCAGGTCCGTCCGGCGCGCTCCGTCGACCAGGAGCACGGGCCCGTCCAGCCAGTCCAGGCCCGGCTCGGCCCGGCCGGAGGCGACGGCCGCGCGGCAGACCAGCGCGTGCAGGCCGTCCCCGAGCGCGTCCCGACCGCTGCGCGCCCCGACGGTCGCGGCCCCGGTGGACGCGGCCCCGGTGGACGCGGCGGCGGTGGAGGCGGCTGCCGTGCTGCGCTGGGCCTGCTGGTCCAGCCGGGCGCCGAGCGCCTCGGCTCCCGGGCGGCCGCCGGAGCCGCCGTGGCCGCCCAGGGCCCGCAGTGCCGCGCCGAGCGCGGCGACCGGCTCGGCCTCCTCCGGCAGTCGCAGCGCGCCCAGCAGGGTGGCGGACTGGGCGCGCCACTGGCCGAGCACGACCTGCTCGGGGTAGTCCGTCCAGTCGAGCGTCGGGCTCCCGTGGCTCGGGCCGCCGTCCGCGGCCGTCGACGGAGCGGGCCCCTGGACGGAGACGGGCTGGACGGACGCGGACTGGACGGAGACGGGCTGGGCCGTGACGAGCTGGGTTGCGGTCGGCGCGGGCGGGCCGACGTAGAGGAGCCGGGCCGCCAGCAGCGATGCGGCCTCGTCAATCCGACCGGGCTCCTCGAGCAGGTCGCACGCCGGGCGTTCGCCGAGACGGGTCTCGAAGCCGTCGGCCGCCAGGCGGTCGCGCCGGGACAACTCGGTCAGCGCCGAGACCACCCCGGCGTTGAGCCGGTTCGGGACCCGCCCCAGCCGCCAGGCGGGCAGCGCCACCCTGGTCAGCAGCCGGTCCCAGCCCGCGTAGGCTAGGCCGACCTGCTCCTGGGCGACGATCCGTTGCCCGTAGTCGACCTGCCGGGCCCGCTCGGACGCCCAGGCCGCGACGGCGCGCTCCATCTCGGCGGCGTGCGTCCGCGAGCGGCGCAGCAGCCAGCGAGCGGGTATGGAGGCCCAGGCACCGCGCCGCCCCTGATGGGCGGCGAGGACCGCGTCGAGCCCGTGGGTGAACCGCCGGGCGGCGGAGATCTCCGGATCCATCGCGCAGGCCGCTCCCGCGACGACGGGCGCGAGCAGCGCCCGCAGCTCCGCCACCCGCATCCACCACAGGAACGGCGAGCCGACGACGAGAGTGGGCGAGGCGGGCTCGCGGCCGCCGGGGGCCGTCTCGTCCTCCAGCCAGCTGTCGCAGTCGGGCGTCAGCGCAACGGCGCCGGGCGCCGGCACCTCCATCCGCCCGGCGAGGTCCCGCACCAAGCGGTAGAGCTCGGGCGCGTCCCGCTCGGTGAGGGGCACGTTCGGCGTCCGGTGCGGGCGCGCGCGCCGCAGCGCCGCGGCGAAGGCCGCGGCCCAGCCCAGGGTGAGCAGCGCGAGGGCCAGGACCGCCCAGCGGGCCGCGTCCCAACCCCCCGCGTCCGGCGCGCCGGACGCACCGAGGTGCCCGGTGAGCCGCCCCGCCGCGAGCACGGCACCGACGGCCGCCGGCACGGCGGCCGCGGCGAGCGCGTACCCGCGCAGGCGCAGGATCGCTCCGGCGCGGGCGGCCGCGGCGTCCGCGACCGCGTCGTTCGCTGCATCTCCTCGCATGGATCGGTTCACCCCCTGCCGCCTACGGAAACCGACGCCTCTGGCTTTCGCACGTGTTTCGCCCCTGTCCGGTCCGACGCACGAGCGCGGCCCGGTGTTCCTGCCGCGGTCGGGAACCACTCGGATCGGTGATTCCCTGTGGACCGCAGCTTCCCCCCTCGGCAGGGTGGTGCACCTGCCCAGCACCTGCGTGCTCCGCCAGGGAGCGCGCCGGTGCTGGGCACGATACGTCCGGGGGCGGGGATACGTCAGCCGGTTGCCCTCCCGATCACCCGAAGGAATGTGCGGGTACGGCAAACGCTGCGGAGGCGCGGCAAATCTGCTTCCGTCGAATCGATTGGTCCGTGCGAGGACGGCAAACGCCAGGGGCGCGGGGAGCTGCGCGACAGGCCACCGTGTGTGGTCAGTCGCTCGGCGAGCAGCGCCATCCGCATGTCGGTGGTTGCCCGCGCAGTTCCTCGCGCCCCTGGAGGGTCGTGCAACTTACTCCGCGTTCGCCGCCTTGGCTGCGATGTCGCTGCGGTGGTGGCTGCCGCGGAGCGTGATGCGGTCGACCGCGCCGTAGGCGCGGGTGCGGGCCTCGGCGAGGTTGTCGCCGGTGGCCGTGACGGAGAGGACGCGGCCGCCTGCGGACAGGACGGTCTCGCCGTCGTCCGCGAGGCGGGTGCCCGCGTGGAGCACGTAGGCGGTGCCGTCGGCGGCTTCGGCCTCGGCGAGGCCGGTGATCGGGTCGCCGGAGACCGGCGCGGCCGGGTAGCCCTCGGAGGCGATGACGACGGTGACCGCCGCGCCCTCGCTCCACCGCAGCGCGGGGAAGTCCGCCAGGTGGCCCGTCGCCGCGGCGTACAGCAGGCCGTTCAGCGGCGTCTTCAGGCGGGCGAGGACGACCTGCGTCTCCGGGTCGCCGAAGCGGGCGTTGAACTCGATGACCCGCACACCGCGCGACGTGATCGCCAAGCCGGCGTAGAGCAGGCCGGAGAAGGGCGTGCCGCGGCGTCGCAGCTCGTCGACGGTCGGCTGGAGGACGGTGTCGAAGACCTCGTCGACCAGCTTCGGGTCGGCCCACGGCAGCGGGGAGTACGCGCCCATGCCGCCGGTGTTCGGGCCCGCGTCGTCGTCGCCGACGCGCTTGAAGTCCTGGGCGGGCTGCAGCGGCACGACGGTGGTGCCGTCGGTGACGGCGAAGAGGGAGACCTCGGGGCCGTCGAGGTACTCCTCGATGACCACCCGGTCGCAGCCGGCGGCGTGGTCGATCGCGGCCTGGAGGTCGTCGGTCACGACGACGCCCTTGCCCGCGGCGAGGCCGTCGTCCTTGACGACGTACGGCGCGCCGAAGGCGTCCAGCGCCTCGGCGACCTCCTCCGGCGTGGTGCAGACGTAGGAGCGCGCGGTGGGTACGCCGGCCGCGGCCATGACGTCCTTCGCGAACGCCTTGCTGCCTTCCAGCTGGGCGGCCTCGCGGCCGGGGCCGAAGACGGGGATGCCGCGCTCGCGCACGGCGTCGGCGACGCCGGCGACGAGGGGGGCCTCCGGGCCGACGATGACGAACTCCGCGCCGAGCTCGACCGCGAGGTCGGCCACGGCCGGACCGTCGAGCTGGTCGACCGGGTGGAGCCGGGCCACCGCCGCGATGCCGGCGTTGCCGGGCGCGCAGTGCAGGGAGGTGACTTCGGGATCGAGCGAGAGCGCTCGGCACAGGGCGTGTTCGCGGGCGCCGCCGCCGATGACAAGGACCTTCACAGCTCCAGAGCCTAGTGCCTGGCCCCGGCGGGGGCCGCCGAGGCCCGCAGAGCGAGCAGTCGAACCCGTTCAGTCACGGCGAAAGCGACATTTAGCAACAATTCGACCAGTGGTCAGATCGGCTCCCCGAAAGCACCCACTCGTAGGGGTGAGATTTGAATCGGCCGCGGAAGGCCGGATACAGCGGCCCACTTGCGAAACCCTCACTCTTTCGCACAACAATCCGGCTCGAACCGCCACCACGGTCAGCCATTTGGCGGTAAGAAATAGCTCTTGGAAGCCAGCAGGGCCGAAGGACCGGCCGAAGGACAGGGAGTTCCACGGTGAGCCAGCCGGAGATGCAGCCCGAGGAGACCCCCTGGGGCAAGGAGCCCGGGGCTGAGGACACCTCAGCCACCGCCGCTCCGGCCGTGCCCGCGCCCCGCAAGGCGCGCCCCGGTCGGGATCTGAGCGTGCGGCAGTTCCCGCTGGGCGACTGGGGTGAGCCCGCCGAGCGCCTTGAGGAGCTCTACCGCTGGTCGGAGGAGCGCGCGGTCGAGGCCATCGACTGGTACCACCGCGACCGCCGCTGGAAGCGGCGCGGCGCGCGGTTCCTGCGCGTGGTCGCCACCCTCCTCGGCATCGGCGGCGCCGTCCTGCCTCTGGTGGCGCTGACCGGCGTGTGGAAGGCCGGGCAGGACTGGGGCTACGTGCTGCTGCTGCTCGCCGGCTGCTGTCTGGTCGCCGACCGCGTCTTCGGCTTCACCAGCGGCTGGATGCGGAACATCTCCACCGCGCAGGCGCTGCAGCGCCGGCTGGAGGCGTTCCAGTTCGACTGGGCCTCGGAGTGCGTCCGCGAGGTGCTCGGCCCGACCGAGGGCACGGCCAGCGAGGCGGCCGAGCGCTGCCTCGGTGTGCTGCGGCGCTTCTGCGAGGACATCTCGGACATGGTCCGCACCGAGACCTCCGAGTGGATGCTGGAGTTCCGCGCGTCGATGACCCAGCTCCCCACCCAGGCCGCGGGCACCTGGGGCGGCCGCGCCGAGGGCACGGGCGCCCAGGTCCGCGTCCTGCCCAGCGTCGGCAGCCGCCCGACCATGCCGCGCCAGCGCCCGCCGGAGTCCCCGCTGCGCTGAGAGGGCACCAACCCTCTGTTCAGGAGCAACCCCACCCACACCCTCGGCACTCGCGAAAGCGGTTCCGGGGGTGATCTGCTGTGCACTCCGGCCCGTTGCCGGGCTTCGTGGCCTTCGTGTGCGCGCGACGCGCGAGAGCTCCGGGGTGCTCCGGCTGCACCAGGACAGCGGCAGCGGCGACTTCACCGGCCGCAGCCGGAGCTACGGCCGGCTCAGGCGAAGACGATCATCGAGCCCTGGGCGAGGGCGCGCGTGGCGGCGGCGTAGAGGCCGATCCAGGCGTGGCGCTCGCGGGCGTAGGGCCCGTCCTGGCCCGGGGGCGGGTAGGCCGGGCCCTCCAGGGTCGTCGGGGCGACGGGGCGGACCGGCACGGGCGGCAGCTGGTAGTCGATGCCGATGTGCGCGGCCACCGCCTCCAGCTCCTTGAGGAGCCGCTGCACCGAGCCCAGCGGACCGCCGGTGGCGAGGAGGGCGTCGTCGACGACGGGGATCTCGAAGTCGAGCGGGACGTAGGCTCCGGCGTGGTCGAAGTGCCACACCAGGTGCGACTGTTCCGCCGTGGCCTCGAACATCTCCAGCAACTGCTCGTAGTCACCACCGAGCTCGTCGACGGGGGTGACGTCGAGTCCGGTCAGCTGCAGCAGGTAGGCGCGGCGCAGGAAGTGCAGCGACTCGTAGTCGAACGCCGCGACCGGCTCCACGTCGCCGCTGAGGCCGGGCATGTACGGGAAGACCGGGAGCTGCGGCAGGCCCGCCGCGGCGAGGGAGCCGTTGTAGATCGCCAGATCCTCGGCGAAGGGGTTGTCCGGGCTGAGCACCAGCAGGTCGACCAAGGGGACGAGCCAGATGTCACAAGCCAAGACACTCTCCAGACCAGCGCGCCGCGGTGTTGCTCTCAGGTGGTCCGTCCACCCTACTGCGTCGTCGCAGGCAGCGAGGGGGCTTCCCGTGGGGCTGGGACCTGCAGGGGGACGTCGTCCGGCAGCGGGCGGCCGCAGAGGGCGGACATCTGCTCCAGGGACTCCTGGTTGTAGGCGAGCAGCATCGCGTGGACGCCCGCCTGGTCGCCGGCCTCGATCAGCTCGACCAGTTCGAGATGGCGGGACCAACAGAAGCTCGCGACGTCGTCGCGAGCACGCAGGTAGCTCGCGGCGAAGATCCAGTACTGGACCCGGAGCCAGTCCAGGTAGTCGCCGATGCGCCGGTTGCCGGCGAACGCGCCGAGCTCGGCCCAGAAGCGGCGGTCGCAGCCGACCAGGAGGTCCAGCTGACCGGCGCGCGCCGCGCGGACCGCGGCGTCGGCGCGGCGGCGCAGGGAGGCGACCGCGTCGGGGTCGAGCGCGGAGAGCCGGCCCCTGAGCCGGCGGAAGATGCCGTCGATGACCAGGGACCTGGCCTCGACGATGTCGACGAAGTCGTCCCAGGTGAAGCGCGGCACGGCGAAGCCACGGCCGGGTTCGACGACGAGCATGCCCTGCGCGGCCAGGTCGACCAGGGCTTCCCGCACCGGGGTCGCGGAGACGCCGTAGAGCTCGGCGATCTCCTTGACGGTGAAGTGGCGGCCGGCGGCCAGGCGCCCGGCCATCAGCTCGTCGCGCAACGCGGCGGCCACCTGCTCGCGCAGGGAGCTGCGGTGGACGACCGGCGGGCCGCCGAGGCGTCGGTCCGCGGAGGAGACGGTGGTGCCGGACGGCATCGCTTTCCCTCCGCTGCGGTTTGCCTGGGTTTGATCGGTTCGATGCACGGCTGCGGGATTTCATCCGCATACTGCCGGTCCGTGCCCCCCAATGGTAAGGCCCCGCACCCCCCGATCGGAGGGGTTGCGGGGCCGAAAAGGTGTAGACCAAGTCACGAGCCGGTCAAGACCGGCCGACCGGGCCCGAGCACCGGTGCCTGGCTCAGGCGGTGTGCGCGTCGGTGAGGGTGAGCACCTCGTCGAGGATCGCCAGACCCTCCTTGGCCTCGGCCTCGGAGACGTTGCACGGCGGCACGACGTGGAAGCGGTTCATGTTGGTGAACGGCCACAGTCCGCGCTTCTTGCACTCCGCCGCCAGCTCGGCCATCGGCGCGTTGGCGGCGCCGGCCGCGTTGTAGGGGGTGAGCGGCTCGCGGGTCTCGCGGTTCTTCACCAGCTCGACGGCCCAGAAGACGCCGAGGCCGCGGACCTCGCCGATGGACGGGTGACGCTCGGCCATCGCGCGCAGCTCGGGGCCGATCACCGTCTCGCCGATGTGCTTGGCGTTCTCGACGATGCCCTCCTCGGCCATGGCGTTGATCGTCGCCACGGCGGAGGCGCAGGCCAGCGGGTGGCCCGAGTAGGTCAGACCGCCCGGGAAGGGGCGCTCGGCGAAGGTCGCGGCGATCTCGCCGCTGATCGCGACGCCGCCGAGCGGCACGTAGCCGGAGTTGACGCCCTTGGCGAAGGTCAGCAGGTCCGGGGTGACGCCCCAGTGGTCGGCCGCGAACCACTCGCCGGTGCGGCCGAAGCCGGCCATGACCTCGTCGAGGATGAAGACGATCCCGTAGCGGTCACAGATCTCGCGGACGCCCGCGAGGTAGCCGGCCGGCGGGATCAGGATGCCGGCGGTGCCGACGACGGTCTCCAGGACGATCGCGGCGACGGTCTGCGGACCCTCGAAGGCGATGGTCGCCTCCAGGTGCGCGAGCGCGCGCTCGCACTCCTGCGCCTCGTTCTCGGCGTGGAAGTTGGAGCGGTAGGCGTACGGGCCCCAGAAGTGCACGATGCCGGAGACGCCGGTCTCGTTCGGCCAGCGGCGCGGGTCGCCGGTCATGGCGATCGCGTTGGCGGTGGCGCCGTGGTACGAGCGGTAGGTGGAGAGCACCTTCTGACGGCCGGTGTGCAGACGCGCCATACGGATGGCGTTCTCGTTGGCCTCGGCGCCGCCGTTGGTGAAGAAGATCTTGTCCAGGTCGCCGGGGGTGCGCTCGGCGATCAGGCGGGCGGCCTCGGAGCGGGCCTCGACCGCGAAGGCCGGCGCGAAGGTGCAGAGCTTGGCGGCCTGCTCCTGGATCGCGGCGACGACCTTGGGGTGCTGGTGGCCGATGTTGGTGTTGACCAGCTGGGAGGAGAAGTCGAGGAAGCGCTTGCCCTCGTAGTCCCAGAAGTACGAGCCCTCGGCCCCGGCGACGGCGAGGGGGTCGATCAGGGACTGCGCGGACCACGAGTGGAAGACGTGGGCACGGTCGGCAGCCTTGACCGCCTGGCCGAGTGCCGGGTCTGGGGAGATCGTCATGCCTGCCAGCGTATTTTCGGGCGCCACGCCCCCGGAACGTACAGCCTGTCTGGCGATCCGGGGGCAGGGCGACAGCTTGTCAGTCCCGACGCGTCAGGACGCGACTCAGCAGGGCATGACGTAGAGGAGGAACGGTGTCTTCTCGCCGTTGCGGTCGTAGACGGCGCGGGCCCGGTAGTTGTCGTCGGCCGTGTTCCAGCGGATCTGGTACCAGCCGCGCTCGCGGCCGAGCCGGCGCAGTTCGGCGAGGATCGCGTCGACGGTGCCGCCGCCCCGGTGGGCGGGGTCGACGAAGAGGTCGTGCAGGAAGCCGCGGGTGCCGCGCAGCGGCGAGTGGTCCGGGGTGATGTGGGCCAGGCCGATGGGCGTGCCGTCAGCGTCGCGCGCCAGAAGACACTCGGCCGGGTGGTTCTCGTCCTGGAACCAGGCCCAGGACTCGGCGAACCGCTCCTCCGTCAGTTCCACGTGGTAGAACTCGGCATAGCCGGTGAAGAGCTCCCGCCAGCGGGGGTAGTCGGCTTCCGTCGGGGCGGAGATGACGATGTCACTCATGGATGCTGCTCCTCAGCCCTTGGCCAGTCGTTCGGTGAGCCGGGCCTTGGCCGCCGGCCACTCGTCGATGTTCATGCCGAAGTAGACGCTGTCGCGCCAGCTCCCGTCGCCGCGCTGCACCTGGCGGCGGAGCACGCCCTCCCGCTCGGCGCCCAGGCGGGCGATGGCGTTCTGCGAGCGCTCGTTGTTGATGTCCGTCTTCCACTGGACCCGGCCGTAGCCGAGCTCCTCGAAGGCGTGGGTGAGCAGCAGCAGCTTGGCCTCGGTGTTGGCCGCGGTGCGCCAGTGGGAGCGGGCGTACCAGGTCCAGCCGATCTCCAGGCGCTCGTGCTCCTCCTGGATGTCCAGGTAGGTGGTCCAGCCGACGGGCCGGCCGGTGGCCAGGTCGACGACGGCGAAGGCGAGGTAGCGCGTCGGCCCGTGCAGCAGGTCGTCGGCATACCCAGCCAGCTCCTCGGCACTGCGGGGAGTCGGGCGGATCCAGCGGAAGACCTCCTCCGCGTCCGGCTCCAACGCCTCCCACAGGGCGGGCACGTGGTCGAGGGTGAGCGGCTCCAGACGAACGTGGCGTCCGGTCAGCACGACGGGGAGAGGGGTCTTCGCGGTCATGGTCGAAAACATAGCCGCGCTTTGCACTAGAAGCAATCGATATCTGCATTAGTGCAAAGAGCGAGGTGCGAAAAAGCCCCCGCCCGGGAGGGCGAGGGCCTGTTTCGCTTCGCAAGCGGGTGCCGCTACAGCAGCGAGTGCACCTGGATCGTCTCGGTGCGGCCGGGGCCGACGCCGATGGCGGAGATGCGGCAGCGGGAGAGCTCCTCCAGCGCCTTCACGTAGTCCTGCGCGTTCTTCGGCAGGTCCTCGAAGGTCTGCGCCTTGGTGATGTCCTCGGACCAGCCCGGGAGCATCTCGTAGATCGGCTTCGCGTGGTGGAAGTCGCTCTGCGAGTGGGGCACCTCGTCCACGCGCGTGCCGTCGACGTCGTAGGCCACGCAGACCGGGATCTGCTCCCAGCCGGTCAGCACGTCCAGCTTGGTGAGGAAGATGTCGGTCAGACCGTTGATGCGGGTCGCGTAGCGGGCGATCGGGGCGTCGAACCAGCCGCAGCGGCGGTCGCGGCCGGTGGTCACCCCACGCTCGCCGCCGATCCGACGCAGCGCCTCGCCGTCGGCGTCGAACAGCTCGGTCGGGAACGGACCGGAGCCGACGCGGGTGGTGTAGGCCTTGAGGATGCCGATCACGCGGTCGATCTTGGTGGGGCCGATGCCGGTGCCGGTGCATGCGCCGCCCGAGGTCGGGTTCGACGAGGTGACGAACGGGTACGTGCCGTGGTCCACGTCGAGCAGGGTGCCCTGGCCGCCCTCCATCAGGACGACCTTGCCGTCCTCGAGCGCCTGGTTGAGGAGCAGCGCGGTGTCGGCCACGAACGGGCGCAGCTTCTCGGCGTAGCCCAGGTACTCCTCGACGACCAGCTCGGCCGGCATGGCCCGCCGGTTGTAGAGCTTGACCAGGATCTGGTTCTTGTCGTTGAGGGCCGCGTCGACCTTCTGGCGCAGGATGCTCTCGTCGAAGAGGTCCTGCACACGGATGCCGATGCGGTTGATCTTGTCGGCGTAGGCGGGGCCGATCCCACGACCGGTGGTGCCGATCTTGCGCTTGCCCAGGAACCGCTCGGAGACCTTGTCCAGGGTCCGGTGGTACGGGGTGATCAGGTGCGCGTTGCCCGAGATCAGCAGCTTGGACGTGTCCACGCCGCGATCCTGCAGGCCCGCCAGCTCGGAGAGGAGCACGGCCGGGTCGATGACCACGCCGTTGCCGATCACCGGGACGCAGTTCGGGCTGAGAATGCCGGAGGGGAGCAGGTGGAGTGCATACTTCTGGTCGCCTACGACCACCGTGTGACCGGCGTTGTTGCCGCCCTGATAGCGGACCACGTAGTCGACCGAGCCTCCGAGAAGGTCAGTCGCCTTCCCCTTGCCCTCGTCTCCCCACTGAGCGCCGACCAGCACGAGTGCGGGCACAGGCGTACACCCCTTTCGGGCGGGGCAAAACACACGGCGGAAGGCCGCCGCACTGGCCCCGGATAGACCAAGCCCCTGGCGCAAAAGCGCAAGGGGCTCTTACACCGAGAGATTACCCGAGGAAGGACCACGGTGTCGGCTGAGCGTTCGGTGGGTGAGCCCGTGTTGGTCCTGGTCTCCCCCGTGGCGCTGGCTCTCGACGGCGAGTCGGTGCGGGTCGCCAGGGACGTGCTCGGAGCCGCCCTGCCGGTGAAGACGGCCGTGCCGGAGAGCCTGTCCGATCTTGATCGACTGCTTGCGCGACGCGGGCGCAGACAGCCGGTGGTGATCGGCGACGACCGCTATCTGCAACAGGTCGTTCAACTTCTTCACCAGCAGGCCACGCTGGACTCGGGCCCGGTCGGGCTCATTCCCGTCGGCCGCGGCCACCGCATCGCGCTGGCGCGCGCGCTCGGCGCGGAGATCCGTCCGGTGCAGGCGGCGCGCGCCGTCGTCCGCGGCGCGGACCGGCCGCTCGACCTGCTCGTCGACGACGGCGGCGGGGTCGTGCTCGGAGCCGTGCGCATCCCCGGACAGCGTTCGCCCAGGGCGAACAGGACTCCGTCCACCTGGTGGACAGGCCTGGCCGGACGAGTGGTCCGCGCCCTGGCGAGCCGACCCACCTCGCCAGGGCAGCCGCTCCGCGTGGAGGCCGACGGTCACGTCCTCGCCGACTCCGCGCACCCGATGCGCGCGCTCGCGCTCTCCAGCCACGACGGCTCGGCCGAACTGCGGATCGACGCCGCCGTCCCGATCCAGGCCCACCGCGTCACGGTCGGCGGCTCCCTCTTCACCTACGAGGCGGACCACGCCCTCAGCGCGCCGGTGCGCGAACGCACCTGGACGGTCGAGCCGGCCGCCTGGTCGCTGCGGGTCCCGGACCGATCGTGACCGCGGTGCCGATCCAGTCCGGCTGCTCCGGCTGCTCCGCCCACTCCGGCTACTCCGGCTTCTCGGCGACCCGCAGCGTCGCTCCCGACCGGGTCACCGCGTACCGCGGCAGCGCCTCGGTGGCCGGCCCCCGCAGCACGGCACCCGTGGCCACGTCGAACGCGGAGTCGTGGCAGGGGCAGACGAAGGCGCCTTCCTTGGGCGGCAGGACCGTGCAGCCGGCGTGGGTGCAGGCTCCGGAGAAGGCGCAGAAGACGCCCGGCTTCGGCTGGACCACGAAGATCGGATCCCCGGTCCCGGGAGCACTGAGCTGCACCGCGCCGCCGACCGGAACCTTCGCCGCCGCGACACTCACGCCCGTGCTCGCACCAGCGGCGTCCCCCGATCCACCGGTCGGCCGGCCGCCGGACTGGGCCACCGGGGACGGTGTCGGCCGTCGGGACCGCGCGGTCAGCGCTCCGGCCAGCAAGCCGCCGCCGGCCACCGCGAGGACGGCCGTGCCGGTTTCGAGCAGCGCCCGGCGCCTGCCGCCGCCTGCCACGGACGGCGCCGCGCGGCGGACCGCCAGCCAGGCGTCGAGCGACACCGAGGGTGTCCCGGCCAGGACCAGGGGCGTCCAGGCCACCAGATAGGCCAGGTCGTTGCCGAGGAAGTACGGATGCGTCCGCCAGCTGACCGTCAGGAAGAGCATCAGGCTGAGCGCGGCACCGCCGGCGGCCGCCACCCGGCCGAAGAGGCCGAGAAGGGTGCCCAGGCCGACCGCGAGCTCGCCGAAGGCGAGCGCGGTACCGGTCGCCGCCGGGGCGTGGCGCGCCAGGCGCAGCAGCGGCGCGGCGGGGCTGTGCGCGGTCAGCGCCGCCTGGAGCTGGGACAGGTACGACGCGGGGTCGGCGGCCCCGGCCAGGTAGTGCGGGTCGCCGAGCTTGAGCAGTCCGGCGTAGCAGAAGGTCACGCCGAGGAAGAGGCGCAGCGGCAGCAGCGCCTGGCGGCGCAGGGTCTCGGTGGAGAGCGTCATCGTCATGGTCATCCGTGGGTCGTTTCGTCGATCGCGCTCGTCGTCCGTCGCGGTCGTCGTCGGTCGCGGTCGTCGTCGGTCGCGGTCGTCGTCGGTCGTCGCAGGTCCTGCTCGGCGTCGGTCGCGCCGCCGGAGGCGGCCGGGCCTGCGGCCGACCGTCGGTCGGGGATCGGATCCGGCGTCGGTCGGGGATCAGTCGGCCGAGGTGCTGCCACCGGAAGCGGATCGGCAGGCGACCGCGGCCTCACCGGAGAGCTGCGGGCAGAGCTTCGTCCGGGCCGACTTGTCATGGAAGTTGACGTTCCAGTAGCTGACCATTCCGCCCACGCAGGCCGGCCGCTGCCAGGCCGAGGGAGCCGCCTCGCACTGGGCCGCCGTCCACGCCGGGCGGTCGACGTTGTACTTGAGCAGCCGGGAGCCGGTCCCCCGGGTGCAGGACTGCTGCCCGTCCGCGGTCGGCGCGTTCAGGCACCAGCGCAGCGCCTGGACGAAGCTGTCCGGGTGGTTCACGTAGTCGTGCGTCTGCAGGTAGTAGATCGGGGCGTAGAAGTAGCAGGCGGACTGGAAGATCGAGGGCTGCTCCGGGCACGGGTACAGCGGCTCCGCCGCCAGGCGCTGCGCGGGCAGCTGGGCGAGTGCCGCGGGGTCGTCCTCGTCCGGCTCGAACAGCTGCATGAAGACGCCCTCCGAGCAGGCCACCACCTGGTAGGTCTGCCCGAAGCGGTCACAGAGACGCTCCGCCCGGGGCACGTCCAGGTGCGAGACGAACATCGCGCCGTGCCCGATGCCGTGGATGCACGAGGCCGACATCTGCGGCGCGCACAGCGTGGTGACGGCGGCCACCGGATCGGGACTCTGGGACAGCGTCTCCTCGACGATGCCGTGCAGATAGCCCGACCCGCAGACGTCGTTGCGGAAGGCGGCGGCCTTGCCGAAGCTGCCGTACTTCTTCAGCGCCGCGTGCCCGAGGTCGTGCGCGACGGGGTGGCAGAACCGGCTGACCTGCGGTTGGACCCGGGTGATGTGCTCCAGGTCGTCCAGGGCCACGCCGGGATCCGTACGGTTCAGCTCCGCGACGAGGTAGGTGCGCAGGGTGCTCCGGGTCCACAGTGCGGGCGTGGCCGAGGCCGAGGGCTTCGGCGAGGGTCCCGCCGTCGTGACCGGAGCGGAGGGCGTCGCGGCGACGGCCGAGGGAGGCGCCCACGTGGTCGTCGCGACGGCCCAGACACCTCCGACGAACAGACAGAATGCGGCCAGGAGAGCACTTGCTCTGCCCACGATCGTCCCCCTGTGACGTGCACTGATGCTCTAGCTGCACCGGAGGATGCCACCCGGGCACGACCGAGTTCCAGCGCAGCGCCGGATGTCGTCGAACCGTGACAGAACAGCTCTGCTCTTCCGCCGAATCGCCGGAATGGCAGACTGGCAGGCATGTCCATTCACGAGAACCTGCTCGGCGGCCCGGAGCCGACCCTCCTGCCCGAGGACGAGCAGCCGTACCAGCAGATGGCCGAGCAGTCCGCGTCGCCCGCGCAGATCGCGGCGGCGCACCCCACCTTCTCGCTCGCCTGGGCGCAGCTCGCGGACGAGTCGTTCGCCGCGGGGCGCGTCGTGGAGTCCTACGCCTACGCGCGCACGGGCTACCACCGCGGCCTGGACCAGCTGCGTCGCGCCGGCTGGAAGGGCCACGGGCCGGTCCCGTGGGAGCACCGCGCCAACCGCGGCTTCCTGCGCTGCCTGGCCGCGCTCGCCCGCGCCGCCGACTCCATCGGCGAGACCGACGAGGCGAACCGCTGCTGGACCTTCCTGAAGGACAGCAGCCCCGAGGCCTACACCGAGCTCAAGCAGTAGCCGCCGCAGACATGAGGAGGGCCCGGCACCGCGCAGCGGTGCCGGGCCCTCCTCATGTGACTACTTCAGCTTGTTGCCCGCCGAACGGAGCTGCTTCGCGGCCTCGAGGACGCGCGCGGCCATGCCGGCCTCGGCCAGCTTGCCCCAGGTGCGCGGGTCGTAGGTGTTCTTCTTGCCGACCTCGCCGTCGACCTTCAGCACACCGTCGTAGTTGCGGAACATGTGGTCCACGACCGGGCGGGTGAAGGCGTACTGGGTGTCGGTGTCGAGGTTCATCTTGACGACGCCGTTCTCCAGCGCGGTCTCGATCTCCTCGGCGGTCGAGCCGGAGCCGCCGTGGAAGACGAAGTCGAACGGGTCGGTCTTGCCGTACTGCTTGCCGATCGCGTCCTGCAGCTCGCGCAGCAGCTCCGGCTTGAGCACGACGTTGCCCGGCTTGTAGACGCCGTGGACGTTGCCGAAGGAGGCGGCCAGCAGGTAGCGGCCCTTCTCGCCCAGGCCCAGGGCCTCGGCGGTGCGGACGGCGTCGTTGACGGTCGTGTAGAGCGAGTCGTTGATCTCGTGGGAGACGCCGTCCTCCTCGCCACCGGTCGGGGTGATCTCGACCTCGAGGATGATCTTCGCGGCGCGGGCCTGGGCCAGCAGCTCCTCGCCGATGGCGAGGTTGTCGGCCAGGGTCTCGGCGGAGCCGTCCCACATGTGCGACTGGAAGAGCGGGTTCTCGCCGCGGGCCACGCGCTCCGCGGAGATCGCCAGCAGCGGGCGGACGTAGCCGTCCAGCTTGTCCTTCGGGCAGTGGTCGGTGTGCAGCGCGACGGTGATGTCGTACTTGGCGGCCACGATGTGCGCGAACTCGGCCAGGGCGACCGCACCGGTCACCATGTCCTTGTTGTGCTGGCCTCCCAGGAACTCGGCGCCACCGGTCGAGATCTGGATGATGCCGTCGCTCTCGGCCTCGGCGAAGCCGCGCAGAGCCGCGTGCAGGGTCTGCGAAGAGGTGACGTTGATGGCGGGGTAGGCGAACTTGCCTGCCTTGGCCCGGTCCAGCATCTCGTTGTAGACCTCGGGCGTTGCGATAGGCATTCGAATCCGCTCCTGTCGTGGGCGTCTACGCAATGGGGAAGGTGCTGACGCCGGACGTCGTCGACCGGGCACCGAGCGCCATTCTCGCATTGCGGCGCAAGCCCTTCATCCCGCCACAGGGCAGGTCAGCGGGTGACCTAGGTCCTCGCCCGCCCCCGGCGGACAGCGGGCGCCACAGCGTGCGGACACCCGCGCCCGCTACTCTGCGCGGGTGACCCAGAACCTCGCGCTCTCCCTGAGCACTCTGCTGGACGCCAAGGCGCTGATCGCGCAGGTCGGCGTCTACGGGCTGCTCGCGATCGTCTTCGCCGAGACGGGCCTGCTCATCGGCTTCTTCCTGCCCGGCGACTCGCTGCTGATCCTCGGCGGCGTCGCCGCGTCCGGCGCCGGCAAGGCGTTGCTCGGCACGCAGATGTCGATCGGCACGCTGCTGGTC
The DNA here is from genome assembly GCF_900109465.1 of Streptacidiphilus jiangxiensis. GTDB lineage: Bacteria > Actinomycetota > Actinomycetes > Streptomycetales > Streptomycetaceae > Streptacidiphilus > Streptacidiphilus jiangxiensis. The sequence goes on along the minus strand of NZ_FOAZ01000003.1, from coordinate 490,965 downwards.
GGCGCTCCGATCTGCGCGATCGCCGGCGCGCAGCTGGGTCACCTGTTGGGCGCGAAGGTCGGCTCGCGGCTGTTCGACCGCCCCAACTCGAAGCTGTTCAAGCGGGACCACGTGGTCAAGGCGGAGCAGTACTTCAACCGCTTCGGCCCGGCCAAGGCCGTGGTCATGGCCCGCTTCGTGCCGGTCGTGCGGACCTTCCTGAACCCCGTCGCCGGAACGCTGGAGATGCCGGCCCGCACGTTCTTCGTGTGGAACGCCGTCGGCGGCCTGGTGTGGACCGAGGTCATGCTGCTGATCGGCTGGAAGTTCGGCGATTCGATGGCCCCGGTGATCGACAAGTACCTGATCCCGGCGGTGCTGCTGATCGTGCTGCTCTCGGTGATCCCGATCGTCATCGAGATGGTGCGGGGTCGCCGCGAGGGCACCGACCACGGCGCGGGCGAGGCCGCGCTCGCGGACGGGCCCGCGCAGGAGCCGTTCCCGGTGGCGGCGGGCCGCGGCGGACGTCACCGCAAGCGGTGACGTCCGGCGAGCGGACACCTGACCGGCCCAGGTCCGACCGGCCCAGGTCTGACCGGCCCAGATCTGACCGGCCCAGGCCTTAGAGGCCCAGGTCGGTGAGCTCGTAGGCGAAGAGGTAGGGCAGGCCGGCGTCGGCGATCGCCTGGGCGGCGCTGCGCTCGACGATCGTGGCCACGGCCACGACCTCGCCGCCGGCCTCACGGACGGCCTCGACCGCGGTCAGCGGCGAACCACCGGTGGTGGAGGTGTCCTCGACGACCAGCACGCGGCGGCCCTTCACGTCGGTGCCCTCGATCCGACGCTGCATGCCGTGCGCCTTCTGCGCCTTGCGCACCACGAAGGCGTCCAGGCGCTGCCCGCGCGCGGCGGAGGCGTGCAGCATGGCGGTGGCGACCGGGTCTGCGCCCAGGGTCAGCCCGCCGACGGCATCGAAGTCGAGGTCCTTGGTGAGGTCGAGCATGACCTGCCCGACGAGCGGCGCGGCCACCCCGTCGAGCGTCACACGACGCAGGTCGACGTAGTAGTCCGACTCCAGGCCGGAGGAGAGGATGACTTTGCCGTGGACGACGGCCTTGGTCTTGATCTCTTCAAGAAGCGCGTCACGTGAGGTGCTCATGAGGCTCCAGCTTAACCGCTGTGCCGGGCGCTGCCGCGACGCCAGGTCCAGGTGGTGCTGACCTCGAGCGGCTCGATCGGGGTGACCAGGTGCGGAGCGCTGTTGAGCCCGTTGGGCGGACCCGACTGCGGCTCGACGCAGAGCGCGTCGGCCTGTTCGTCGAAGACCACGGCCCAGGCGCAGTCGCTGGTGACGCGCAGCGCCAGCTCCTCCCCCCAGCGCACGGTGACGTCGACGCCGTCCGGGAAGGCGAAGCAGTCGTCCCAGGGCCCCGGCTGCGGGTCGATGCGTCGGCCTGTGGGCAGGTGGTCGGCGCCGCGCTCCTCCTGCCAGGCGGGCGCGAAGTCGAGCGACGCCTGCGGCCCGCCGTCGCGCAGCCACTTGCGGAACCACGGGTGCCAGCCGGCCTGCGCCGGGAACGAGTCGCGCAGGGCCTCGACCGAGAGTGTGGTCCGCAGCCGCTCCGGCGTCAGCTCGAACAGCTGGGTCACCCGGCCCGGATAGGGCCACGGATCGGCCAGCTCCAGGACGAAAGCGGCCGTCGTCCCCTCGTCGGTGACGGCCGGCGCCGCGGCGGTACGCCAGCGACTGCGCACGGCGGTGCCGTGCGCGGCGTGCGGGGTCAGGTCCACGGGCAGCCGGTGCCGCACCGGTCCGTTGTTGAACAGCCCGCGATCCACCCGCCCCGCCCACGGCACCATCGGGAACGAGCCGTACCCGAAGACGTCTGCGGCCGGGTCGTCGATCTCCTGCGCCGTGCGCAGCAGCTCGTGCGCGCCGATGCGCAGGCTGCCGAGACGGCAGCCCGCGTCGGGCAGGACGCTCACGGCCACGTCGCCCGCGGTGAGCAGGACGGGGGCGGGGTGGAGCACGGTCGGTCGGTCCCTTCGGTGGATGTCCGTCGTGTCAGCGGAAGCGGTGTGTCAACGGGAGCGGTGTGTCAGCGGGAGCGGCGCAGGGCGCGGACGAGGATCACCGCGCCGCCGAGAAGGGCGACGCCTCCTCCCACGATCCACGGCGTGGGGATGCGGTCCGAGGGAACGACCGGCGGCTCGCCCATCCGCGGCTCCGGGTTCAACCAACGGGCGGACGCGCGCGAACGCGCGCTGCGCGCGGGCAGTGCGGGGGCGTACCGGCCGCGCGGCGGCGCGTGGTCGACCTCCTCCGCGGACCGGCCGACGATGTGCCGCCGGGCGGGATCCGCCGTCGGCCCCGTGGGCGAGGCCAGCCCGTCCAGCTCGGAGAACTCGGGCAGCGCGGCGAGGTCCTGGAGTTCCTCCTCCAGGGGGCCGAGGTCGTTCAGGTCGCCCAGGCCCTCGACCAGCCCCTCGACGAGGAAGAACTCGCCGGCGTCGGTCCCCGGGACGGCCGGGTCCTCGGCGCGCTCGGCGAGCTCCAGGCAGAAGCGGTCCAGCAGGCGCCGCACGGCCGTCTGCAGCGCGGAGCCGGAGACCTCCTCGATCCGCCCGCTGCCCTGAACCGACGTCAGGAACGTCACCCGGGTCTCGAGCCCCGGGTCGTCGGTGTCGGCGTCCAGCCGCAGGCGCACGGTGCCGGCGACACTCCCCGGGCCCACGGCCTGGCGGCCGTCGAGCCCGAACAGGAACTCGTCCGGGTCCGCGCCGGCGTCCAGGCGCGTCAGCGCACCGCGATAGGTGATGGAGGTGCTGCCGACACGCAGCTTCAGCCGCCCCGCGAGCGGGCTCTCCCCGTCCTCGTCGGACGTGAACCCGGGCAGGCACACAGCCAGCAGCGCGGGGCGGTCCAGGGCCCCCCGGAGCGCCTGCGGCGACAGCGGCACCAACACCTCATGCTCCATGCCTGCTGAGCCTACCCGTGCACCGTCAAGGGCGCGGGGCTCTGCCGATTTGCGGCTCCGCCGCGTCGGCGCAGGCCGGGTCGGCCTCGCTCCGGCTCAGAGTTCACGGTGGCCCCAGCAGCGTCGCGACCCGGGGCGGCAGTCCCGAGGGTTCCGTCAGCGGATCCACTCCGCGCAACACGTCACGCGGGAGCGGGGCCTCGGAGGCGAGGACGAAGTGCCAGGTGGCCGGAGTAAACGGGGGGTCGGCGCAGGTGGGGTTGGTGCCCGTGGCCGCGTAGCCCGCGGGGCGGAGGCCGACCGCGCGGAGGGTGTCCGCAACGGACCAGAGCCGGGTGCCGGCGTGGACGACGAGGCGCCCTCCGGGCGCCAGCATGCGGCGGACGAGCCCGTAGAACTCGCGGGTGTAGAGCTTGTCCGCGGTGTCCTGCCCGGCCGAGGGCAGGTCCGCGACGATGACGTCGTAAGGGCGCTCCTGCCGGGGCGCCGTGCGGAGCCAGCCGAAGGCGTCCGCGGTGACGGTCCGCACCCGGGGGTCGGCCAGCGCGCCCGCGTTCAGACTGCGCAGCACCGGATCCGCCTCGGCGAGCCGCAGCAGCAGGGGGTCCTGTTCGACGACGGTGACCCGACGGACGCCGGGGGCGCCCAGGACATGACGGGCAGCCAGGCCGTCGCCGCCGCCGAGGACCAGAACGCGGGCGCGCGGGCCGCCGCGCAGGGCGGGGCCGGTGAGGGCGGCGTGATAGGCCGCCTGGTCCCGGCCGCAGACGGCGAGGTGGCCGGCCAAATAGAGCCGGGCGGTCTGCGCCGTGTCCGCGTCCGGCCCGGTCCCGCCGGTGAGCACGATCTGCTGGAACCTGCTCTGCAGGCTGACCCGCACCGGGCCGCCGTAGAGGCGACGTTGCGCCGCGCGCTCGAACGCGCCGCTGCCGGCCCAGGCGAGGGCGAGCACCACCACGACGGCCCCGCTGCACAGCCCGAGCAGCAGCCGCACCCGCGGCGCCGGCTCGGCGCGGAACAGCCAGAAGGCGATCAGCCCGCCGGCGACGGTGTTGACCACGCCGGTCAGCAGCGCGCCGGTGAGCTGGCCGAGGGTGGGCAGCAACAGGAAGGGGAAGGCGAGGCCGCCGACCAGTGCGCCGACGTAGTCGGCGGCGAAGAGGTCGGCGACGGCGCGGCCGGCCTCCTGTCGGCGGATCCGTTGCATCAGCGTCATCAGCAACGGGATTTCCGCGCCGATCAGCAGGCCGATGAGGGAGGCGAAGCCGACGAGCGCCGCCTGGTAGTGGCCGAGCCAGACGAAGCAGCCGTAGAGCGCGATGACCGAGAGGCCGCCGACGAGCGCCAGCAGGCTCTCGACGAGCGCGAAGGACGCGGCCGGCCGCAGTGTGAACCGTTTGGCCAGCAGCGAGCCGACGCCCATGGCGCAGACCATCACCGAGAGGACGACGGAGGCCTCGGTGACCGAGTCGCCCAGCAGGTAGCTGCCGAGGGCGACCAGTTCCAGCTCGTAGACCAACCCGCACGCGGCGCAGACGAACGCCGCGAGCAGCACCAGCAACCGGGCGGCCCGGGGAGTGGGGTTGATCACGAAGAAACGCTAGGCGACGGACCCGTCAGGGCTCTGCGCCCCGACGGGTGAACCGCATGTCGTCGCATTGACCGGACGGACATCTGCGCCAATCACCCAATCACCCGACAGTTCCGGCCGGGTGGGCTACCAGTCGCGGCGTCGCAGTGTCGACCGGGTGCAGACCAATCGGCCCTCCTGCGGATAGGCGTGCCAGGTGCGCCAGAGGATGCCCTGCTCGTCGCCGCCCGCGAGCAGCGCGGTGAAGGCATTCGGGTCGCCGGGGAAGACGCCGGCCAGGCCGTGCGGATGGTTCTCCACCAGCGCCAGCAACTCCTGGGCCCGGCAGTCGAACTCGTATTTCGTCAGTTTTTCGATGCGTGCAGCGAATTCGTACTCCCAGCCGCGCACGTGCTCGGCGGCACGGGCGGGCAGCGGGGTACGACGCCCCGGCATGCAGGCGACGGTCTCGACACAGGCGTCCTGGCCCTGCTCGCCCGTGTCCAGGACCACCTGGTGGGAGGCGCCGAGAAGGCGCAGCTGCAGGCTGTTGGGGCCGAGGTCGAGGTCGAGCACGGCCAGCGCGGGGAGCAGTCCGCTCCCCAGGCACCAGGCCAGATCGCCGGCCCGGGTGTCGGTATAGGTCGTGTGGAGGGTGGTGAGCATTCTCGGCTCCGCGTACTCGGGTCACTCGACAACGCCGGGGCGGGGACCGACCTGCCGTGACATGCTGCGAGACATGAAGAGATGACATGACATGGCAATGGCATGAATGGCATGAGCGGAACGAAGTCCGCCGCGGCGGAGAGACATTCGGGGACTCAGGAAGCAGCGAAGCACGAATGCTCCGTGTCCGTAGGGGATTTACCCATTTTCGCCGCCGCCTCCCCACTCGGCCCACAAATGACCAAAGTCCCCTGCCATGCTGTTGGACACGCCTTTGACGTGCCGTCTTTCCCCGTGAACTCGGCACTTAACTCGCCGACATGTGCCCGACGATCATTCGGCGGGCATATCCGGCATTTTTCGGCCCTCCAGGATCACCCGTCCGTGTGCCACCCGAACGGAGCCATGCACCGTCAGCGACGCAGCCTCGCCTCACTCCTGCGGCGGACCTGGACGCACCCGGCGGCAGGAACGACAATCGGCTCCATGAGCAACTCCCTGACGCGACCGCATCCGGAGCACGGGACCGCCATCCTCCGGATGGACGAACGCCTCTCGGATGCGGACCGCGAGCAGGTGGTCGACCGGCTGCGCGAACACGCCGTCCAGGGCCGGCTCTCCCACGACACCTTCCTGCGCCGGATGGAGCTGGCCTTCGCCGCCCGCGGCCGGCACGAGCTCGACGCGCTCACGGCCGATCTGCCCAGCGACGGGCGGTTGCTGCGCACCCTCACCCGGGCCGTGGCCGGCGTCGCCACGCTCAAGGTGCGGCTGGCCAACGCCTGGCGCACGCCGCAACTGCCGGCCCTGCCGCTACCGCGCGACCCGGTCGGTCCGGTGAAGATCGGGCGCCTGCCCGGCTGCGACCTCAAGCTCGGCGACGAGTCGGTCTCCCGCGTCCACGCCGAACTGCTGCTGGAGGGCGGCGTCTGGCTGCTGCGCGACCTCGGATCGACCAACGGCACACAGGTCAACGGCTGGCGAGTGATCGGCACGGTGCCGGTCCGGGCCGGTGACCGGGTCAGCTTCGGCTCGGTCAGCTTCCGGCTCGCCGCCGCGGGCGGGGCGAGCGTACGGGCGTGACGAAAGGTCCCGGGCCCTTCACCGTCCGCATCACCGGCGAGGACTCGACCCGGCGCACGGCGGGCAGCGTGGCGATCCGGGTGGTCAGGTACGTGTAGAGCGCGGGCACGTCCGGGCTGAGCACGACGGCGTTGAGGTTGCTCGGGCCGGTGACGGCGGCCGCGTAGCCGATCTCGGGATGCGCGGCCAACGCCTCCCCCGTGGCCGCCAGCTCGGCCGGGGCGACGTCGAGCCAGAGCTGCGTCATGGCGTGCACCCCGAAGAGCCGCCAGTCCAGGTCCAGGTCGAAGTAGAGCGCGCGGGCATGCTCCAGCTCCTCCATCCGGCGCCGCACCGTGCTGGCCGACCAGCCCGTGGCGGCGGCGAGTTCGGCGAAGCCGGCCCGTCCGTCGACGGCCAGGGCCGCGAACAGCTGCCGGTCCCCCTCGTCGAGGTCGATCGGGTCCGCCGGACGGGCGGCGCCCCCCGGCCGGGTTCCCGTCCCGGACTCGGGCGCTCCGGAGAACGCCCGCACCTGCGTGACCTGCTCGGCGTCGAGCGCGCCGGACTTGAGCGCGAGGCTCTGCTCGCCGCCGAAGAAGGTGTGCAGCACGCAGTGCGCGGCGATGCCGACCACGCTGGGCGTGCGGGGCAGCCGCTGCAGCAACAGGTCGTCCTGCCGGTCCGGATGGGCCCGGGCGGTGCAGGTGATCTCCGCGCCACCGGAGCAGACGTTGACCCAGGCCGTGTCGTCCCGCCGGGCCAGCGCCTCCGCCAGCCCGCCCGCCGCCGCGGGAGCGCACTGCACCCGGATCATCCAGCGCACCTCGCCGAACGCCTCCGGCGTGGTGAGGCCGAGCACCCGCAGCCCGCTCGACTCCCGCAGCCGCGCGTAGCGCCGGGCGACGGTCTGGTCGGAGACGCCGAGCACCTGTGCCAGTCGGCTGAACGGCGCGCGCCCGTCCAACTGCAGCGCCTGGATCAGCTGCCGGTCCAGCGGGTCGAAGGCACGGGCCTTCGCGTCGGCGCGGGATCGGATGTCGGATTCCATCTCTCCAGGCTACGAGAAGTCGAAATCCTCCGCCGACGGCAATGTGGACGGGGAGTGCCACGCGGCAGGGCGCAGTCTGATGAGGCGGTTCCGACGAACGGGGGAGCCGCGCCGCCGTCCCGTCAACCGGAGCCCACCGTGCGTAAGTGGATACCCCTGGCAGCCATCTGCCTCGGCGCCTTCATGCTGCTCGTCGACGTCAGCATCGTGAACGTCGCCCTGCCCGACATGTCCGCCGACCTGCACTCGTCGTTCACCTCCCTGCAGTGGGTCGTGGACATCTACGCGCTGACGCTGGCGGCGCTGCTGATGGTCTGCGGCTCGCTCGGCGACCGGCTCGGCCACCGCCGCCTCTACCTCACCGGCCTCGTCGTCTTCGCCGCCGCCTCGCTGGTCTGCGCACTCGCCCCGGACGCGGCGACGCTGATCACCGCCCGCGCGGTGCAGGGCGTCGGCGGCGCGGCCATGATGACCTCGACCACGGCGCTCATCGCCGGGGCCTACCAGGGCCGCGACCGCGGCACCGCGTTCGGCGTCTGGGGTGCGGTCAACGGCGCCGCGGCGGCGGTCGGCCCGGTCCTGGGCGGGCTGCTCACCGACCAGTTCGGCTGGCGGGCGATCTTCATGGTCAACCTGCCGGTCGCGGCCGTGGCGTTGGCGATGACGCTCGGCAAGCGCCTGGCGCTGCCCCGCGCCCACGCCGTCGAGGGACGCATCGACAGCCTGGGGGCCGTCGCCTTCACCGTGTTCGCAGCCGCGCTCACCTACGGGCTGATCGAGAGCGGCGACCGCGGCTGGGGCAGCGCCGTCGTCCTCGGCTCGCTCGTCGTCTCCGCGCTGGCGCTCATCGTCTTCGTCGCCACCGAACTGCGGGTCCACCGGCCGCTGCTGGACCTGTCCCTGCTGCGCGGCCGGAGCTTCGTCGGCCTGCTGGCGGGCGGCCTGCTGCTGAGCGCGGCGGCCTTCGCCGAGCTCACCTACACCTCGCTCTGGCTCCAGCAGGCGCTGCACCTCTCGCCGTTGACCGCGGGCCTGGCCGTCTCGCCGATGGCCGCGACCGCGTTCGTCGTCGCCCTGGCCACCGGCCGCGCCCTGCACCGGTTCCCGCCGCAGCTGCCGATCGGCGTCGGCCTGCTGTTCATCGGCATCGGCACGCTGCTGCTGACCGCCGTCTCGGGGACCTCCGGCTGGACCGCGCTGCTCCCCGGCATGCTGGTCACCGGCGTGGGCGTGGGCCTCTCCACCCCGATGCTGATGGCCACCGCGCTCGCCTCGGTGTCCCCGCAGCGCGCGGGCATGGCCTCCGGCGCCCTCAACACCGCCCGCCAGCTCGGCTACGCGCTCGGCATCGCGGTGCTCGGCACCATCTTCCAGCAGCACGCCCACGGCTCCGCCCCGCGCACCGCCTTCGCCGCCGGCCTCCACCCCGTCTTCCTGACGGCCGGCCTGACCGGCCTCGCGGCCGGCCTCCTCGTCCTCGCCCTGGTCCGCCGCCCTCACGCCGCGGCCCCGGCCACCGCCCCGCTCGCCACCTCGGCCACGACCACCGCCCCGGCGGACAGCGCGGCGCGCTGACGCTCGCGGAGAGGCCCGAAGGCCCGGCCCGTCGCGTCCCTGCGACGGGCCGGGCCTTCGGTGCTGTCCCGCTCAGTTGAGGACGCAGGTGGCCCCGTCCCGGCGGATGCGTCACCACCTCGACGACGCTTGTCGGGGCATATCCTGGCAGAATCCATCGGCCGACCTGGCGCTGGTAACGGAAGAAGAACCATGACCGACAGCAAGAACATCAACAACCCCGTGGGCATGGGCGGCGGCCAGCGCAAGAGGCTGTCGCGCGCCGAAAGGCAGAACAACGGCCCGCACCGCAACCTCGACCGCCAGGGTGCGGCCGCCCAGAAGGCGGAGTTGGTTCGCAAGATGCGTGAGAAGGCAGGCGGCGCGGCCGAGGGCGCGGGGCAGGCGGGCGACGACACCGCGCGAGGCTGACGCGCCCACCGCAGGGCGGCGCCCCCCGGGCCGGCCCTGGTGCGGCACCGGGCGCGGTCGGGGGCGCGGTGGGGTCAGCGCTTGGCGAGACGCCGCAGGCGCGTCACCGCCTCCTGCAGCACGGAGTCCTGCTTGCAGAAGGTGAAGCGGACCTGGGTCGCGCCCGCCTCCTTGTCGTCGTAGAAGACGGAGTTGGGGATGGCCACCACGCCGCAGCGCTCCGGCAGGGCGCGGCAGAAGGCGTAGGCGTCCTTCTCGCCGAAGGGGGCGATGTCGGTGGTGATGAAGTACGTGCCCTGCGGCTCGTAGACCTCGAAGCCCGCCGTGCGCAGGCCGTCCGCGAGGAGGTCGCGCTTGCGGGCGAGGTCGGTGCGGAAGCCCGCGAAGTAGGAGTCCGGCAGCCTCAGCGCCTCGGCGACCGCGTACTGGAACGGACCGGCGCTGACGTAGGTCAGGTACTGCTTGGCCGTGCGGACCGCCGCGACGAGCTCGGGGGTCGCGGTGACCCAGCCGACTCCGCGTTCGCCCACCCATTCGGTCGCCTGACGCCAGAACGCTGCCATCTTCCTCAGTAGCGGAGGGAGCACAGCCGTGGCGCGCGTCAAGACCGGCCCCGAGTCGTGCAGCGCCAACCTCGGTGGCACGGCACTGTCAGTCGTATCCTGGCCACACACGGGAAGGAGCCGTCCATGAGCGTCGATGCGATCGTGCACACCGAGTTCCCCGAGGGGTACACGGTCCTGTTCGGGGCCGACGGAAAGGTGATCATGACCCCGCAGAGTGAGGAACACTCCAGCACGATCAGGGCGATGCAGATCGACTCGGCTCTCGCGCTCGGGCGTCATGCCAAGGTCACCTCCGACGTCTACATCGACTTTCCCGCCGATGAGAACTCCGCTCCCGATCTGGCGATCATCCGCGAGGACGCCCGCAGGGATGGCAAGCGCTACAGCTACGAAGACGTCCTGCTGATCTCCGAGGTCGTCTCGACCTCCTCCGCGCGCAAGGACTACGACGACTGCACCGCGAAGTACGGCCGCTACGGCATCCCGATCTACCTGGTCGTCGATCCCTACGCCCAGGAAGTCGTCCTCCACACCCAGCCGACAGCCACCGGATACATCGCCGCGCACACCCACAAGTACGGCACCGGCAAGCTGCCCATCCCGATGGCTGACGGCCGCACCTTCACTCTCGACCTCGACGAGCTTCCCCGGCCGGAGCCCGAGTCGGACGCCCGCTGACGACCTCGTGCGGGATCCGGGCTTCGGCCCCTACGTCCTGTGCCAGTGCCACCAGGTGCTGACGCGCTCGAAGTTGGTGGCTCATCGGAGGGCGCCCAACCTGAGCACGGCCTCCTCCAGGACGTGGTCCTGCTTGCAGAAGGTGAAGCGGACCTGGGTCGCGCCCGCCTCCTTGTCGTCGTAGAAGACGGAGTTGGGGATGGCCACCACGCCGCAGCGCTCCGGCAGGGCGCGGCAGAAGGCGTAGGCGTCCTTCTCGCCGAAGGGGGCGATGTCGGTGGTGATGAAGTACGTGCCCTGCGGCTCGTAGACCTCGAAGCCCGCCGTGCGCAGGCCGTCCGCGAGGAGGTCGCGCTTGCGGGCGAGGTCGGTACGGAAGCCCGCGAAGTAGGAGTCCGGCAGCCTCAGCGCCTCGGCGACGGCGTACTGGAACGGACCGGCGCTGACGTAGGTCAGGTACTGCTTGGCCGTGCGGACCGCCGCGACGAGCTCGGGGGTCGCGGTGACCCAGCCGACCTTCCAGCCGGTGAAGGAGAAGGTCTTGCCCGCCGAGGAGATGGTGACGGTCCGCTCGCGCATCCCGGGCAGGGAGGCCAGCGGGCGGTGCGCGGACGGGGCGAAGACCAGGTGCTCGTAGACCTCGTCGGTGACGACCAGCAGGCCGTGCTCGACGGCGAGTTCCGCGACCGCGGTGAGCTCGTCGAGGGTCAGTACGGTGCCGGTGGGGTTGTGCGGGGTGTTGAGCAGCAGCAGGCGGGTGCGCGGGGTGATCAGGGCGCGCAGTTCGTCCAGGTCGGGGCGGAAGGACGGGGCGCGCAGCGTGAGCGGGACGCGGACCGCGCCGGCCATGGCGATGCAGGCGGCATAGGAGTCGTAGAAGGGCTCGAACGCGATCACCTCGTCGCCCGGCTCCAGCAGGGCGAGCAGCGAGGCCGCGATCGCCTCCGTCGCGCCCGCGGTGACCAGCACCTCCGTGTCCGGGTCGTAGGCCAGACCGTAGAAGCGCTGCTGGTGCTCGGCGATCGCGGTGCGCAGCTCCGGGATGCCGGGCCCCGGCGGGTACTGGTTGCCGCGGCCCGCGAGGACCGCGTCCGCCGCGGCCTGCGCGATCTCGCGCGGGCCGTCGGTGTCGGGGAAGCCCTGGCCCAGGTTGATCGAGCCCGTCGTGGTGGCGAGCGCCGACATCTCGGCGAAGATCGTCGTTCCCATGCCCGCCAGTCGGCGGTTCAGCAGCGGCCTGTCGCTCATGACCGCAGCATAGGGGGTCGTCTCCACACCAGGCCCTGACCCGGAGGACGGGGCGGAAAGGCGGAGCGGGCGTAGGTCCGTGGACCGAGGCCGTGCACGCGGCGGGCGCCTAGCGTCGACGACAGGACGGTGCAGGACCGAGGCGAGGAGAGGGCCGTGCTGGCGAGCGTGGTGCGGGAGTTCGGTGGGCCGGAGATGCTGCGGCCCGAGCAGGTCGCGGAGCCGGTGGCCGGGGCGGGCGAGCTGCTGGTGGCGGTGGCGGCGTCCGGGGTGCAGTTCGTGGAGACCCAGATCCGCGCCGGGGCGCTGGCGGGTACGCCGCTCGCGCCGGCCGCGCTGCCGTACACACCGGGCCGGGAGGTCGCGGGCGAGGTCCTCGCCGTCGGCGCGGGCGTGGATCCCGCCCTGGTGGGGCGTCTGGTCGCCGGACAGACGCCCCGGGGCGGCGGCTACGCCGAGCTGGCCGTGCTGGAGGCCGCCTCCACCCACCCGGTCCCGGCGGGACTGGGCCCGGCGGAGGCCGTGTCGCTGCTGGGGACGGGTCGGACGGCGTTCGCGCTGGGCGAGCTGGCCCGACTCGGCGCGGACGACGTGGTGCTGGTGGAGTCCGCGGCGGGCGCGGTCGGCGTGCTGCTGCTCCAACTCGCCCGAGCGGCGGGCGCGGCCCGGGTGATCGGGCTGGCCCGGGGCGAGTCGAAGTTGGCGCTGGTGCGGGAGTTCGGCGCCGACACCGCCGTGGACTACGGGGAGCCCGGCTGGTCGGCGGCGCTGCGCGACGCCGGGGTGACCGTCGCCTTCGACGGTGTGGGCGGCTCCGTGGGCCGGGAGACGTTCGACCTGCTCGGCCCGGGTGGGCGGTTCGTGACCTTCGGTTTCTCCAGCGGTGCGGGCACGCGGCTCGGCGAGGGCGAGGCGGCGGAGCGCGGCGTGGACGTGCTCTCGTACTGGGGCCCGCCGGTCGGCCCGCGCGGGCCGGAGGCGCAGCTGCGCCAGACGCGCGAGGCGCTCGACGCGGCCGCGGCGGGACGGCTGCGGCCGTTCGTCGGCGCCACCTTCCCGCTCGCGGCCGCGGACGCGGCCCATCGGGCGATCGAGCGGCGCGAGACCGTCGGCAAGACGGTGCTGCTGCCGTGACGGCTGCGCGCGGGCGGACGGAGGCCCTGAGCGCTACCCCCGTGCGCTCAGGGCGGTCAGGGGGTGGTCAGCCCGCCGCCGCGGGCAGCTTCTTGAGCAGTCGGCGGGCCAGGGTCAGCGCCTGCGCGCCGGTGCCGCTCTGGTCGTTGTAGCTGGTGGTCACGAGGACCTTGCCGGAGCGGATCGCCACCATCGTCTGGCCACCCGTCAGGGACGGCGAGGTGACGACGGCCTCGATGGCCTCGTCGCCGAGGCCCGGCAGCTCCTTGACCTTCAGGTGCATCGTGTAGGTGGCGCCGCCCGTCGTCATCGGGAAGGTCCTGCACTCCGTGAAGACCTTGCTCAGCCCGGCGAACTCCTGGGTGGCCCGGGTGCCCTCGAAGGCGTCGAGCTCCTGGTAGTACTCGTTGCCGTAGGAGTCGTCGAAGTCCGTCCCGGCGAAGGCGGCCGGACCGAGGCCGCCCGCGTTCATCCAGGTGGTCCCGTTGAGCAGGTCGCAGGCCTTGGACTTGGTGAGCGGCGTGTCGCTCGGCTCCACGAACGTGTCGCCCGAGTTGTTGACCACCTTCGGGTTGGCCTTGAGCTTGGGCACGACGCTCCCCGGCAGCAGCCATCCGGCCAGCTTGGTGCCGTTGGGCAGACCGGCGGTCGGATCGGCGGCGGCCGAGGCGGACGTGCCGGACCCGGCCGACGCGGCCGAGCCGGCGGTCGCCGTCGAACCGCCGCCGGAGGAGCAGGCCGTCAGGGCCAGGGCCGCTCCGGCGCAGAGGGCGGCAGCGGCGACGCGACGGAGGTGCGTGGTCATGGTGGACGCCTCTTCCAGGCAAGGGGGTGGCAGGGCAGAGCACACGCGGTGAACCGGAACCGGATCACTCGGCTGTGCAGCGAGAGAATCACAGCATGCGCTGTTAAGTCAGTCAACACGCGCCTCGTGTGTGAAGCGTGAAGTCGGGTCGACGTGTGTATGATCGCCGCGGATCCACGGGGGGATCCCGAACGGAGGCGCCACGATGGCCCAGCAGCGCAAGGCCGGATCCCAGCACGCGTCCGCCGAGGTCACGGCCACGGCCATCGCCCGGCTGGCCGGCGTGGGCCCGGCCGCGGTGAGCAACTGGCGGCGGCGCCACCCGGACTTCCCCAAGCCCGTCGGCGGCTCCGCCAGCAGCCCGACCTTCGACCTCGCCCAGGTCGAGAGGTGGCTGCGCGCCCAGGGCAAGCTCACCCAGGTGCCCCTGCGTGAACGCGCCTGGCAGCAGATCGAGCAGTACCCGCTCGGCCCCTCCGCCGCGCTGATCCGCCTGGGCGCGGCGCTCACCCTCGGCCCCGACCCCGGCGCGGCCCAGAACCCGCTGCTGACCACCGGCCTGCAGCTGGCCGAGGAGCTCGGCCCCGCCGGCGCCTTCCGCTTCCTGCTCGGCCGCCACCTGGACTCCGTCTCCCGCCAGTACGCCCTCACGCCTCCCGAACCGGCCTCGCTGATGGCCGAGTTGGGCGGCCCCGCGGCCGAGGTCCTCGATCCGTCCTGCGGTTTCGGTGGGCTGCTCGACGCGGCGCGCGGCATCAGTCCGGACGCCCGCCTCTGCGGCCAGGACGCCGACCCCGAGCTCGCCGCCCTCGCCGACCTCCGCCTCGCCCTCGCCGAGGACACCTCCGAGGCGGAGAGCGCGGACGGCACGGACGGCACGAAGGCCACGGACGGCACGCGGGCCGCTGCGGTCACCGCCGACGGGCCGGGGCCACGTCGCGGCTGGGTCGACGTGCGGACCGGCGACTCCCTCCGGGCGGACGCCTTCGACCGTCCGCCGCACGCGCCCGGCGCCGACGTCGTGCTGTGCCACCCGCCGTTCAACGAGCGCAACTGGGGCCACGAGGAGCTCGCCTACGACCCCCGCTGGGAGTACGGCCTGCCGCCACGCACGGAGTCCGAACTCGCCTGGGTGCAGCACGCGCTCGCCCACGCCCGCGAGGGCGGAACGGTCGTGGTGCTGATGCCGCCGGCCGCCGCGTCCCGCCGCTCCGGGCGCCGGATCCGCGCCGACCTGCTGCGGCGCGGCGCGCTGCGGGCGGTCATCGCGCTGCCGGCCGGCGTCGCCCCGCCGTACGGGATCCCGCTGCACCTGTGGGTGCTGCGCCGCCCGCAGGGCGCCGGCTCCGCCGCGTCGCCGGGGCTGCTGCTGGTCGAGACCGGCAGCCTGGCGTGGCCGGAGGCGCGCGAGGCTGCGTTGGACGCCTGGCGGACGGTGGACCTGCCCCACGGTCGGACCGGTGCAGACACCCGCGCAGACGCCGAAACCGGCACCGGCACCGGCACCGACCGCCCCGGCGTCAGCCGCCTCGTGCCGGTCGTGGACCTGCTGGACGAGGAGGTCGACCTGACGCCCGCACGGCACCTGCCGCCCGCCGCCGTCGGCGGCGGCGCCCTCGGCCTGGACCAGCTGCGCGAACAGCTCGCAGCCGCGCTGCAGAACGCCTCACGGCTGCCCGCGACCGGTGCGGCCGTCGAGGCGGCGACCGGCGGCGGGCGCTCGGGCGGCCGGCCCTCGACCAGCGTCGGCGAGCTCGCCCGGGCCGGGGCGCTCACCCTGCTCACGGCCGCGGCGGCGGGCGAGGAACCGCCCCGGACCCGGGCCGGTGACGTGCTGGTCCCCGTGCTGGGCCAGGAGGGCCAGGAGGGCGGTGGCGTCCGGGTCGTCACGGAGGCCGAGGCAGGGGCGCCGCTGGGGCGCGGCCTGCAGTTGCTCCGCCCGGAGCCGGACGCGGTCGACCCCTGGTTCCTGGCCGGCTTCCTGCGCTCCACCGCCAACAGCCGTCAGGCGTCCACGTTCACGGGCACCTCCACCCGCCTCGACGCACGCCGTCTCCAACTCCCCCGGCTGCCACTGGCCGAGCAGCAGCGCTACGGCACGCGATTCCGTGCGGTCGCGGAGTTCGAGGAGGCGCTGCGCCAAGCCACGCGCCTGGGCGAGCAGTTCGCACAGGGCCTGTACGACGGACTCGCGGAGGGCGGTCCCGCGGGCCTGGGGTGAGGCGCGCAGCCTCCGACCGGGTCCAAGGGCTTCCGGAGCAGGGCGGGAGCGGCGGTACGCTACCGACGACCTGAGCCCGAGCCCTGGAGCTGCGCATGTACGGCCCGACGCCGCCAGTTCCTCCGCCGGCCCCTCCGTCCGCCCCTCCGTCGGCTCAGCCGGTCCCCTCCTACCCGCCGCCGCACCCGGCGTATCCGGCGTTCCCGGCGTACCCGGGCACGCCGACGGCCTTCGGCGGCCACCTGGACCGCCCCGGTCCGGCCGCGCCGCCGCGGCCGATCACCGCGGCCCGCGTAGGGCTCTTCGTGTTGCGGGGGCTCCTCGCGTGCGTGCCCATCGGCACCATCGGCATCCTGTCCTGGGTGCCGCTGATCCGCACCGCGCTCGTCCGGCGCCGGGCGTGGGACTGGGTGGCCCTCGCCTTCACGATCCTGTTGTCCTTCGGGGCTTTCGTCACCGTCGGCACCGCGCCCAACGAGGACGACCTGCAGATGGACGTCGGGATGGCCACCCTGCTCCTGCTCGCCGCAGGCTCGACCGTCTACTTCCTCGTCGCCGAGCTGCGCAGGCCGCCCGAGCCGCTCCCCCAGCCGTACGGTCACCCGTACGCGCCGCCGCCCCACGCGCCGTCGGCTTTCGCACCGGCCTACGCGCCGCCCTATGCACCGCCCTACGCACCGCCGATCGTCCCCCTCGGGCAGGTCCAGGCGGAGCTGGACGAGCTGAGCGCGCTGCTGCACCGCCACGAGCGGTCCGCGCCGTGATCGCCGCCCCGGACGGGCGCCGCACGGTCGGCGGCCGGTACGCGCTGACCGCACTCGTGGGCCAGGGCGGGATGGGCCAGGTGTGGTCAGCCCAGGACCTGCTGCTCGGCCGCGAGGTGGCGGTCAAGCTGCTGCGGGCCTCCGCGCCCGGCAGCACGCACGCCGACGAGTTGCGGCGCAGGTTCGAGCGGGAGTCGCGGGTGACCGCGCGCGTCGGGCATCCGGGCCTGGTCACCGTGCACGACGCCGGCACCGACGCGGACGAGCTCTACCTTGTCATGCAGTACGTGCGCGGCACGGACCTGGCCGACCACCTCGCCGAGAACGACCCCTATCCGTGGCCGTGGGCGGTGGCGGTGGCGGCGCAGCTCTGTCCCGTCCTGGCGGCCGTCCACGAGGCGGGTGTCGTCCACCGGGACCTGAAGCCACGCAATCTGATGCTCCGCCACGACGGCACGCTGGTCGCCCTCGACCTCGGCGTCGCGGCCGTGCTGGGCGCGGACACGACGCGGGTCACCATGACCGGCTCCCCTGTCGGCAGCCCGGCCTACATGTCGCCCGAGCAGGCGATGGGCGGCGCCGTCGGACCGGGCAGCGACCTCTACTCGCTCGGCGCGGTGCTGTACGAACTGCTCACCGGGGCCGTGCCGTTCGAGGGCTCGTCAGCCCTCGGCACGCTCCACCGGCATCTGCACGAGGCGCCCGCGCCGCTGCGGACGGTCCGCCCGGACCTGCCGCCCGCACTGGAGGCGCTGGTGCTGTGGCTGCTGGCGAAGGACCCGGCCCAGCGCCCGGCCGACGCCACCGCGCTCTACCACGCCCTGGCCCCGCTGCTGCCGACGCCGACGGCAGGAACAGGCGGCGCCGCGCTCTGCGATCCGACGCGTCCGTTCCGGCTTCCGTTCGCCCCGTGGCCGGACCGTGGGCCGGGGCCCCTGCCCGCCGTGCCCGCCCAGCCCGCCACCCCCGTGCCCGCGCCCGTCCCGCCGCCCGGGACTGTGCCGTCACCCGCTGTGCCGTCCCAGGCTGTGCCGTCGCACGACGCGGAGGGCGCGCTGCTCGCCGCCACCGTCGACGAGGCGCGGCGGCTGCTCGGCGCCGGGCGGATCAGCCAGGCGCTCGGCCTGCTCGGCAGCGCGCTGCGCACCGCGGAGGCCCGGCACGGCGTCGACTCGCCCGTCACCGCCGCGCTGCGCCGTCAGTACACGGCACTCCAGCCGCACGCGGGCGCAAACGGAACGGCCGGTGCGACGCCGCACCGGCCGTGACGTGTGTGGGGGTCGGCGTCAGCCGACGGTCGTCGGCAGCTCGCCCGCGGCGCTGCCGGACAGCCAGTCGGACCAGCTCAGCGTGAACGCCGCGTAGCCGTTGTCGCCGGGGGTGTTGCCGCGCGGCGAGCCGGTGATGGTGACCGGGTCGCCGGGCTGGACGAGGTTGTAGAACCACTCGGAGTCGGACAGCGACAGGTGCACGCAGCCGTGCGAGCCGTAGCTGTGGCCCGGCCACGGGTCGCCGGTGGAGTAGTGCACGTAGGTGCCGGAGGTCGTCAGGTGGACGTCCCAGGGCAGGGTGATGTCGTAGTAGTTCGGGCTGCTCTTGTCGCAGCTGATGCCGACGCTGCAGGAGGTCATCCGGACCTCGGCCTGCTTGTCGATCACGGCCATCGTGCCGTCCCAGGACGGGAAGGTCGGGCTGCCGGCGTCGATCGGCATCGACTTGATCAGCGAGCCGTTCTTGTAGACCTTCATCGAGTGGCCGGGCGCGTCAACCTTGGCCTCGACGTCGGCACCGATGGTGAAGCTGTGGTGGTAGTCGTGGGTACCCCAACGACCGTTGCCGTCACCCACGTTGTTCAGGTCGGCGTTGACGGAGACCTTGGTGCCGGACGGCCAGTAGCTCTGCGGGCGCCAGTCGACGCGCGTGCTGGAGAACCAGTGCCAGGCGCCGGTCATCGGCGACGAGGTGGTGACCTTGAGCGCCTGCTCGACGGCCTTGCGGGCGGAGGAGGCGACCGAGTGCGTGAACACGATCGAGATCGGCTGCGCGACACCGACGGTCTCGCCGTCCAGCGGGTAGATCGTGTCCAGCTGCAGCGGTGGACCGGCCGGGTGCGTCGGCGAGGGGCTCGCCGACGGGCTGGCGCTCGCGCTGGTCGAGGCGCTCGCGCCACCGGCGACCGGCGAGGCCGACCCCTTGGCCGACGTCGCGGAGGCCGAGCCCCCGCAGCCGCTGGCGCCGAACGCGACCGCGCCCGCCAGCAGTGCTATACCGATCCCGCTCTTGAACCGCGCTACGCGCCCCACCACGCCACCTGCTCCGCTCGCGTCACATCGTCACCACCGGACGTACTCAACACGTCCAGAGAGACCGAACCCTACGCAAGCGGTTGCAGGCGTCATGTAAAGCAAAGGTCAAGATTAGGACTCGGCGGAGTCGCCGTCACCCTCGGCGCCGCCCTCGCCGCCCTCGGCGGCCTCGTCGTCGACGGCCTTGACCAGGCCGAGACGCTCGTTGATCCACTGGTTGAAGGTCACGGAGGCCTGGACCCAGTTCACGACCATGGCCGCGAAGTAGTTGATGTTCACGCCCATGCCGACGATCATCTGCGTCTCGCCGACGACGCGCAGCTGACCCTCGTCGGTGGTCTGGGTGTAGACCTTCGGCCACAGGGTCTCGCGGTTCCACTCGTCCAGCGCCTCCAGCAGCGCGGTCTTGGCCGCGAGCTCGTGCGCGTGGGAGTAGAAGGCACGGACCGCGAAGAGCTCCTTCTGCTCGCCGCGGAACATGAAGTAGACCTGGAACTCCTCCCAGGGCGCGACGACGTCACCCTCGGCGTCCTCGCCGTGCTTCAGCTGCATCTGGTCCAGCAGCTGCTTGACCAGCTCCGCGTCCGGAATGATCACCGGCGGCGGACCCTGCGGCGTCGGCGGCTGCTGGGGCTGCCCGCCGAAGTTGGGGATGGCGGACGGGTCGATGGTCACGACAGGGGTTTCCCTTCGGGGGATTACGGCTTGCCGTCCCTCATCCTGCCTCACCCGGGGGTGCTGCGCCCAGTGTCCACAGCTGTGGCTAGGATCCGCTCACTCCGTGCGCGAACGCGTCGGGCTTCCCGGGGTGGGAAAGGGTGGGGGACGATCACGCGGATGCCCGGCAGAAGACGCTCGGCCCTGGTCTGCACGGCGGCGGTGGCTGGGCCGGCTACACCGCCGTCGCCAGCCCCGGCGACCTGAACGGGGACGGCCACGACGACCTGGTCGCCCGCGACACCTCCGGCACGCTCTGGTTCTACGCGGGCCGTGGCAACGGGAGGTTCGCGGCGCGGGTGCGGATCGGCGGCGGCTGGAACGGCTACACCCACCTGGTCGGCACCGGTGACCTGACCGGCTCCGGCTACGGCAGCCTGCTCGCCGTGGACGGCGCCGGGGTGCTGTGGCGGTACGACGGCACCGGCCGCGGGACCTTCCGTGCGCGCAGTGAGGTCAGCGCCGGATGGGGCGGGGACTGGGGCCTGTTCTAGCCCGCGCCCGGAACGACAGGGCCCCGCACGCGGACGCGTGCGGGGCCCTGTCGTGTGCCCTACGGGTCATGAGCAGCTGATCAGCAGCGAGGTCACCACGGTGCAGCTGCGGCTCGCGGTGTCGTTCGCCGGGTTCAGGTCGACCGGGGTCGAGGCGGTGCGGGCGGCCGTCACCGCGTACGGCAGGCCCAGGGTGAGCAGGCCCACCGGGACGGTGAACTGGCGGGTCGTGCTCGCGCCGACGGCCAGGGCGCCGACGGAGCAGGTGACACTGCGCCCGCTGACCGTGCAGTCGGAGGAGGACGCCGCCATCGGGACCGGCAGCTGGGCGGTGACCGTGGCCGAGGTGAGCGCGGAGGGGCCGTGGTCGGTGACCGTCACCGTGTAGACGATCGAGCCGCCGAGCAGGGCCGGGTGGGGGGTGGCGGTGAGGCTGACGCCCGCGTCGGCGGCGGCGTAGCCGAAGTGGTCGGCCGCGGTGGTGGCGCTGGTGCCGCCCGGGGTGGTGACCTGGACGTCCACCGTGCCGACGGTGCCGGGCGGGGAGACCGCGGTGCAGCTCTGGTCGGTGCAGGAGAAGGACGTGGCGGCGTTACCCGGGCCGAAGTCCACGGCGGTGGCACCGGCGAGGTGGCTGCCGGCGACGGTGACGGTGGTGCCGCCGGCGGGCGGGCCCGAGGCCGGGCTGACGCCGGTGACCACGGGGGCGGGCACGGTGAGGGCCACGGCGAGGCCGGCCGGGGCCGACCCGACCGCGGTGGTGCCCACCACCTGGCCGGTGCTCGCGTCGAGGCGGGTGACGGACGCCGCGCCGAGGTCGGTGACCAGCACCCGGGTGCCGTCCGGAGTCACCGCGACGCCCTGCGGATTGCTGCCGGCCCCGGTCGGGACCGTCGTACTGGTCCCGGTCGAGGTGTCCAGCACGGCCACGCTGTTGGCCGGACCGTCCGCCAGGTAGAGGTGGGAGCCGTCCGGGCCGAGTGCCAAGGCGTAGGGGGCGGCGGGAACCGCGAACGCGGTCGTCGTGTCGGTGGCGGTGTCGACGGCGGAGACGGTCGTCGAGCCCTGGGCGGCCAGGTAGAGGCGGGAGCCGTCCGACGTCAGGGCGAGGGCCACCGGGACCCCGCTCGTCGGCAGCGTCGCGGTCACCGTGTCCGTCGCGGTGGAGACCACCGACAGGGCGCCGCCGGAGCCGCTGTCGGCGACGTAGAGCGTGCCGCCGTCGGGGCTCACCGCGAGCGCGTCCGGGCCGGAGCCGACCAGGATCGTGCCGATCACCGTGTCGGTCGCGGTGGCGAGGACGGAGACCGTGTCGGTGCCGAGGTTCGCCACGTAGACCTGGGAGCCGTCCGGGCTGACGACGGCCGCGGTGGGGCTGGAGCCGACGGGGACCTCCGCCGCGAGGGTGTTGGTGCGGGTGTCGATGACGGCGAGATTGTTGGAGCCGATGTTGGGCACGTAGACGTGGCCGCCGTCGGGTGCGGCAGCGACGCCCTGCGGGTCGTAGCCGACGCTCGCGACGGTGGCCTTGACCGCGCCGGTGGCGACGTCCACCACGGAGACCGCGTCGGCCCCGGCGTCGGCCACGTAGGCGGTCGGCACACCGCCCGCCGGGGACGGGGCCGCAGCGGCCGGCACGGCGCCGCCCAGCGCCCCGGCGACGGCAAGGCCCAGCACCGCTGTCAGCGCCCGGGCGGACCGCCGGACCGGCCGTAAGGCCCGGGCCGGGGAGCCGGCGGGCGGCAGCAAGGGATACGACGAGGACATGAAGAGGACCCCCCTCGGCGCGCCCGCCGCGGCAGGCACCGATCGGAGCCCTGGGACCTCGGCGGTGCGACATGCTGCGGGCGCCGTCGGACCCTCAGGTCCGTCGACGCCGCCGCGCACCAGCATCGCCGAGCTCCCCAGCGGCCACAAGAGAACGGGAGATGACCACACGTCACCTCCCGCCCTCCGTCATACTCCGCCGAACGCGGGTGGGGTCAGTCCTTGCGGGTGACCGTCAGCCGGTCCGCGCCCTCGTCCGCGTCGACGAGGACGGTGTCGCCGTCGCGGACGCCGCCGGCCAGGATCGCGCGGGCGAGCTGGTCGCCGATGGCCGACTGGACCAGGCGGCGCAGCGGGCGGGCACCGTAGGCCGGGTCGTAGCCGGTGAGGGAGAGCCAGTCACGGGCGGCCTCGGTGACGTCCAGGGTGATCCGTCGGTCGGCGAGACGCCGGTCCAGGGCGGCGACCTGGAGGTCGACGATGCGACCCAACTCGGCCGTGGACAGCGGCTCGAAGACCACGATGTCGTCGAGGCGGTTGAGGAACTCCGGCTTGAAGGACGCCCGGACGACGTCCAGGACGCGGTCCTTCTTGACGGCGTCCGCCACCGTCGGGTCCACCAGGCTGGGCTCATTGAAAACCTGCGAGCCCAGGTTGGAGGTCAGGATCAGGATGGTGTTGCGGAAGTCCACCGTCCGGCCCTGGCCGTCGGTCAACCGGCCGTCGTCGAGGACCTGGAGCAGGATGTCGAAGACCTCCGGGTGGGCCTTCTCGACCTCGTCCAGCAGCACCACCGTGTACGGGCGGCGCCGGACGGCCTCGGTGAGCTGGCCGCCCTCCTCGTAGCCGACGTAGCCGGGGGGAGCACCCACCAGCCGCGCCACGCTGTGCTTCTCGCTGTACTCGCTCATGTCGATGCGGACCATGGCCCGCTCGTCGTCGAAGAGGAAGTCCGCCAGCGCCTTGGCCAGCTCGGTCTTGCCGACGCCGGTCGGGCCGAGGAAGAGGAACGAGCCGGTGGGACGGTCCGGGTCGGCGATGCCGGAGCGGGCGCGCCGGACCGCGTCGGAGACGGCCTGGACGGCGGGCAGCTGGCCGACCAGGCGCCGCCCGAGCTCGTCCTCCATCCGCAGCAACTTTGCTGTCTCGCCCTCCAGCAGGCGCCCCGCCGGAATACCCGTCCAGGACGCCACGACGTCGGCGACGTCGTCCGGGCCGACCTCCTCCTTGACCATGGACGAGGTGGTGGACTCGGTGCGGGCCGCGTCCTGGGCCTCGGCGAGCTCCTGCTCGGCGGCCGGGATGTCCGCGTACATCAGCCGCGAGGCGGTCCCGAAGTCGCCGTCGCGCTCGGCGCGTTCGGCCTGGCCGCGGAGCCCGTCGAGGCGCTCCTTGAGCTCGCCGACCTTGTTGAGGCTGCTCTTCTCCTGCTGCCAGCGCGCGGTCAGCGCGCCCAACTGCTCCTGCTTGTCCGCGAGGTCGCGCCGCAGCCGGTCCAACCGATCGACCGAGGCGGCGTCGGACTCCTTGGACAGTGCCATCTCCTCCATCCGCAGCCGGTCGACGGAGCGCTGCAGCTCGTCGATCTCGACCGGGGAGGAGTCGATCTCCATGCGCAGCCGGGAGGCGGCCTCGTCGACCAGGTCGATGGCCTTGTCCGGCAGGAAGCGGGAGGTGATGTAGCGGTTGGACAGGGTGGCGGCCGCGACCAGCGCCGCGTCCGCGATCTGCACCTTGTGGTGGGCCTCGTAGCGGCCCTTGAGGCCGCGCAGGATGGCGATGGTGTCCTCGACGCTGGGCTCGCCGACCAGCACCTGCTGGAAGCGGCGCTCCAGCGCGGCGTCCTTCTCGATCCGCTCGCGGTACTCGTCCAGCGTGGTCGCGCCGACCATGCGGAGCTCGCCGCGGGCCAGCATGGGCTTGAGCATGTTGCCCGCGTCCATCGCGGAGTCGCCCCCGGCGCCCGCGCCGACGAGCGTGTGCAGCTCGTCGATGAAGGTGATGACCTGGCCCTCGCTGGACTTGATGTCGTTCAGGACGGCCTTGAGCCGCTCCTCGAACTCACCGCGGTACTTGGCGCCGGCGACCATCGCGCCCAGGTCGAGCGCGACCAGGCGCTTGCCGCGCAGCGACTCCGGCACGTCGCCGGCCACGATGCGCTGGGCCAGGCCCTCGACGACGGCGGTCTTGCCGACGCCGGGCTCGCCGATCAGCACCGGGTTGTTCTTGGTGCGGCGCGAGAGCACCTGCACGACGCGGCGGATCTCGTGGTCGCGGCCGATGACCGGGTCGAGCTTGCCGTCGCGGGCGGCCTGGGTGAGGTCGGTGCCGTACTTCTCCAGCGCCTTGTAGCTGCCCTCGGGGTCCGCGGAGGTGACCCGGGCGCTGCCGCGGACCTCCTTGAACGCCTCCAGCAGCCGCTTGGCGGTGGCGCCCTCGGCCTTGAGCGCGTCGGCGGCCGCACCGCCCTCCGCGGCGAGGCCGACCATCAGGTGCTCGGTGGAGACGTACTGGTCGTCCAGCTCGGCGGCGCGGGCGGCGGCCTCGTTCAGGACGGCGACGGTCTGCCGCGCCAGTTGCGGCGCGGCGACCGTCGAGCCCTGGGCGCTGGGCAGCGCGCGGGCGAGCCGCTCGGCGGCGCCGCGCAGGCGGGCCGGGTCGGCACCGACCGCCTCCAGCAGCGGCCGGGCGATGCCCTCGGGCTGCTCCAGCAGGGCGAGGAGGACGTGGACCGGGGTCACGTCCGGGTTGCCCGCGCTCGACGCCTGCCGGATAGCCGCGGACAGGGCCTCCTGGGCCTTGGTGGTGAGCTTGCTGGCATCCACGTGTGTTCGGTCCTCCTCGCCGGTCGCGCCGGGCTCGCCTATGTCTGCTTTTTCAAGCATGACATAAGTTGAGTCTATTCCACTCAACCTTTGACGAGTGTCCTCCTGGCTCCTGCCTCAGACCTCGTGCGGGTGCTCCTCGGCGTGGAGATGGTCCACGCAGACCGCGACGGAGAGCAGCAGCGGGATGTCCTCGCCGTCGGCGACGTCGATCGCGTAGGTGTCCCGGACCGAGAACCACTTCTTGCTGACCTGGGCGATCCGACGCCCGTCGCGCTCCATGGTGAACTCGTGGTCGGTGAAGTTGCCGTGCACCTCGATCTCGCCGCCGCCGACCTCACCCTCCAGCTCGGCGAGGTACTTGTCACGGAAGACGGTGATCAGCTTCTTCTTGACCGTCGCGATGCGGTGGTCGTCGCGCTCGACCACCATGGTGTCGCGGACGGAGATCAGCTTCTTCTTGATCACCGCGACGATCTCACCCGTGTGGTGGTCCTTGAGCTCGAAGGTCTCGCGGACGCGCAGCGCCTTCCCGTCGACGAGGTAGGCCTTGTCGCCGTGCTCGGTGGTGATCCAGTGGTCGTCGCCGATACCGAAGACCCGCTCGCGCATCAGAAACTTCATCGCGCTGTCCTTCTTTCGCATGTGCCGGAGCGTCACCGCACATGCTGCCACCCGGCGGACCCTCAGCCCACGCTGGAGGGCACCCGTGACGGCGTCCGGTAGAGCTCCTCCTCGATACCCGCCAGGCGCGAGGGCCGCACCTGCGGACCGAGCCCGTAGAACTGCTGGAAGCTCATGATCAATGGCCGCCAGCGGTCCGGGTCGATCCGGTTCGCGTGGCCCGGCAGCCGGATCTCCTCGGCCACGTGGACCCGGACCACCTCCAGCTCGACCGTCCAGACGTGGCCGCGCCGCTCCGGGTCGTCCGCGGCGAGCGAGTGGAACGCCGCCACCTCGGCCTCCATCTGTACCGGGCACTCCAGCGCGCGGGGTGCGTCGACGCTGCGGCCGGGCGCCGGCGTGAGCCCGGCGAGGCCGAACTTGTCCCGCTCGTGCCGGTAGCCCCAGCCGACCTTGCGCTCCGGCACCGGAGAGGCGCCGGTCGTTCGGGCGATCCGGTCGACCGCGTCGGCCTGCTCCACGGACGGCAGGTTCAGCACACAGGCCCTCTCCCGGCGCAGGTTGGCGAGGGTGTGGGTGTTGCCACCGAGGCCGATCACGGCCCGGTGACCGAGCCAGAAGACGGAGGAGATCGGGGCGAGATGCGGACTGCCGTCCTCGTTGCGCGTGCCGACGAGCACGACGGGCGTGCCGAAGTAGAGGATCGCGGGCGAGATCTCGACGCTGTGGTCGTCAGTGGTCTGCTGCATGTTCTCCAGACTCCGCGATCACGAGCGCGTCGTCCGGCGGGAATCGGACGTCGCGTCCGTGTCGCGTGCGTGTCGCGTCCGCTCGAGGTGGGGTGAACCGAACCTCCGAGCTGTCGTGCCTCCGCCCTCGTTCGGGAAGTGCGCCGGCCCCGACCATGGAGAGGTCAGCACGTCCGCCCCACATCGGAGTTGACCATGGTCGCCGTCGCCCCCGCCTCGCTCCACCGCCCGGCCGCCCGTTCCGTCGTGCGCACCGCGCCCGGCCGACTGCTGCGGCTCATGGCCCGGACCGCGCTGCGCGGGCTGACGGGACTGCCGCTGGCCGTGGCCGCCGTGCCACTCTCGCTCGTCGGCCAGGCCGACCGGGCGGCGGCGTGGCAGCGGGCCGCGGTCGCCCGCTGGTCACCGCGCCGGGCCGCGTCCGTACCCGCTTCCGCGGACGCGGACGCGCCGCAGGACGGAGTGCGCGTCGGCGCGGTACGGGTGCTCGCCCACAGCGTGCTCGTCGCCCTCCCCGCGCTGGCCGGCCTGGTGGCGACCTGCGTGGCCGCGTTCACCGTCTACTCCGGCTACCTCTACTTCCTGCGTCCCGACGCCTCCCCGGCGCTGGGCCACCCGTTCGCCGCCGACCACCGGTTCGACGGCGCATGGGGCGGACCGACGCTGGTCGGCGCGTGGCTCGTGCACAGCCTCGTCGCGCTCGGCATCCAACTCGGTGCGGTGCTCGTGGTCCAGGCGCTGACCGCGGTCCAGGACCGCTGCAGCCGGCGCCTTCTCTCCGTCGGCCGGTCGGTCGAGACCGGTGGACGCTAACGTCGGCCCATGGCACCCTCCACGCCCGAGCCCGAGCCCGAGCCCGCGCCCGCGCCCGGACCGCTGATCGGCACCGGCCGCACCGCCGACGTGTACGCGCTCCCGGACGGGCGCGTCCTGCGCCGGTACCGGGCCGGGCTGGACGCCACCGGCGAACTCGCGGTGATGCGGCGGCTGGCCGCGCACGGCTACCCCGTCCCGCGGGTCTGGCCCGGCGACGCCCCGTGCGACCTGGTCATGGAGCGCCTCACCGGCCCCACCCTGGCGGAGGCCACCGCGAGCGGCGACGTCACCGCCGAGGCCGCCGCAGCCCTGCTGGCCACGCACCTGGACCGGCTCCACGCGATACCGGCCCACAGCTCGGCCGACCCGGCCGACCGGGTGCTGCACATGGACTTCCATCCGCTGAACGTCATGCTGACCGGGGCCGGCCCGGTCGTCATCGACTGGGCCAACACCGTCGAGGGTCCGCCCGCGCTGGACCGTGCCATGAGCGCTCTCATCCTCGCCCAGGCCGCGGTCTCCATGCCGGAGTTCGCGCCGCTCGCGCGCGCCGTGCTGCCGCCGTTCCTGCGCCTCCTCGGCCCGCTCGACCCGGAGCGGCTCGCCGAGGCCCGCGCGCTGCGCGCCGACAACCCCACCCTGACGCACCGTGAGACCGCCGCTCTCGACGAGGCCGTGACGCTTCTCTCGCACCACGGCTGAGGCGCGTCGGCAATCATGGCGGCATGGGAAAGACATACGCACGCATCGACGGCCGGCTGCGGAAGTTCATCGAGGCGCAGCACATCTTCTTCACCGCGACCGCGCCGCTCTCCGGCGACGGCACGGTGAACCTGTCGCCCAAGGGCCTCACCGGTTCGTTCGCCGTCATCGACGAACAGACCGTCGCCTACCTCGACATGGCCGGGAGCAACGCCGAGACCATCGCCCACCTGCGGGAGAACGGCCGGATCACGCTGATGTGGTGCGCCTTCGACGGCCCGCCCAACATCGTGCGGGTGCACGGACACGGGGAGCCCGTCTTCCGTGACGACCCGCGCTGGAGTGGGCTGCTGCAGCACTTCCCCGGCATCGACCCCGTCCCGCACGGACTGCGCGCGATCATCGTGGTGACCGCCGACCTGGTCCGCGACACCTGTGGCTACGCCATCCCGTTCATGACCTACGACGAGGACCGGACGCTGCACAAGTCGCGCTTCGAGCGCGAGACCGACGAGAGCCTCGACGCCTACTTCCACACGAGGGACCACATCGAGCACAGCCTCGACGGCCTGCCCGCCCTCCCGCTCCCGCTGCCCCCGTTGCCGGCCAGGTCCTGACCCCTTCCTGACCCGTTCCTGACCCGCACCTTTCCCTGACAGGAGCTGTCAGGGAAGATCCGTAGCGTCACAGCATGCGAACCGAACGGCTCCTTCTCGGCGCGGCCTTCGCCACGGCACTCGGCAACAACGTCCAGCTGATCAGCGGCGCCCTGCTGATGATCCGCCAACAGCACACGATGCTCTCGGTGGGCTGGCTGTTCATCGCCGTGGCCCTGCCGCAGGCGCTGCTCTCGCCGTTCTTCGGCCGCCTCGCGGACCGATTCGACCGACGGCGGCTGTGGATCGCCTGCGACCTGTGCAGCACGGGGCTCGCCCTCGCGCTGCCGCTCTGGCTCGCGGCGGGCGGCTCCACGGCGGTCGGCGTCTACGGCGCCAACTTCGCGCTGGCGCTGGTGAGCGCGCTGTTCCTGCCGGTCTCCGCCGCACTGGTCAAGGAACGGGTCGACGCCGCGCGGCTGCGCCGGTTCAACGGCGGCTTCGAGACCGCCACCCAGTCCGGCATGTTGCTCTCCGCCACCGTGGGCGGCCTGGCCGTGCAGCGCTTCGGCGCGCCGCCGCTGCTCGTCTTCAACGCGGCCACCTTCGCGGTTTCCGCGGTCTGCGCCGCTCTCCTGAGCCGCCGACGTCCCGCTCCCGCCACCGCCCCGGACGCGGCCGTCCACGTCGCGGCCACGGCCGACCCCGCGACGGGGACCGTCCTCTCGCTGCGGCGCGTCATCGTCCTCTACGCCCAGGGCAGCGTCGTCGTCACCGTCTTCAACGCGCTGCTGCCGACCTTCGTCCTCGCCGAACTCCACCGGGGCGCCGGCACCTTCGGCGCGATCGACGCCCTCGGCAGCCTCGGGTTCCTGCTGGCCGCCGCCGTCTACCAGAAGCTCGCCCGGCGCCACCGGGACCTGCGGATCGCACTTGCCGGGTTCCTCGTGTGCAACGTCCTCATGGTGCTGCAGGGGCTCTTCGGCGTCATCGGACTGGTCCTGCTCGTCCCGTGCGGTGCCTTCGTCTTCGGCCAGGCCCGGATCGCCTCCCGGAACCTGCTGATGGCCGCCGCCGACACCGCGACCGTCGGCCGCGCGTTCGGCCGCGCCAACGCGGGCGGCCTCGCGGCCACGATCGCGGCGATGCTCGTCGTCGCCACCGTCACCGACCACTCCGACGCCCGCTACGGCTTCGCGACGACCGCACTGCTCGGAGCCCTCGCAACGCTCTCCGCCGCGCTCCTGCACCGCGGTCCGCAGCGCACCCCGGCCCTGCCGGCTCACCCCGGGACGGCGGTCACCGTCCCGCCGGCGTCCGAGCCCGCCTGAGCGAGCAGCGCCCCGCCCGGCTCCGGAGCCGCACCGTGGAGCGCCCAGGCCACGGAGGGGCCCACGCCCAGCGCGGCCGTGTCGACCGCGCGCCCCACACGGCGGCGCTCAACGGCCATCGGTCTGCCGCGGACTATTCGAGATCCCGCGCGAGAGCCGCTGCCTTGCGCAGCAGCACGGCCCGCTCCGGCGCGTTGCGGCACAGACGGGCGGCGAGCTCCAACTCGGCGCGGGCCTCGGCGATGCGGCCGAGTCGCCTGAGCAGTTCGCCGCGCACGCCCGGCAGCAGATGGGAGCCCGCCAGCCGCCCGGAGACGGCCAGGTCGTCGACGAGGACGAGCGCCTGCTCCGGGCCGCTCGCCATCGCGACGGCCACGGCGCGGTTGAGCTCGACGACCGGCGAGGGGGCGACGCGGCCGAGCGCCTCGTAGAGCAGCACGATCCGCTCCCAGTCGGTCTCCGCGACCGAGGGCGCCGTCGCGTGGCAGGCGGCGATCGCCGCCTGCAGCCCGTACGGTCCGAGGCCACGTCCGAACGTCGCGACCCGGCCGAGCGTCGCCAGACCGCGGCGGATCGCCGAGCGGTCCCACAGCCGCCGGTCCTGGTCCTCCAGCAGCACCGCCTCCCCGTCCGGCCCGGTCCGCGCCGGGAAGCGCGCCGCGGTGAGCTCGAACAGCGCGAGCTGCCCGTACACCTCCGGCTCGGCGGGCAGCAGCGCGGCCAGCATCCTGGCCAACCGCAGCGCCTCACGGGCGAGATCGGGACGCAGCAGGCTGTCGCCGACGGTCGCCGTCGAGCCCTCCGTGAAGATCACGTACAGCACGCTCAGGACCCCGCCGAGCCGCTCACGCCGCTCCTCGGCCGGCGGCAGCGCGAACGGCACCCCGGCCGCGCCGAGCGTCTTCTTCGCCCGCGTGATCCGCGCCTGGACGGTCGGCACCGGCACCAGGAACGCCCGCGCGATCTCCTCGCTGGACAGACCCCCCACCACGCGCAGCGTGAGCGCGACCCGGGCCTCGGTGGAGAGCACCGGATGGCAGGCCGTGAACACCAACGCGAGCACGTCGTCGTCGACCTGGTCGGGATCCCACGGCAGCTCGTCCGTCCGGCCCTGCCCCGCCGCGGCCCCCGCACCGGCGCTGAACTCGCCGTCCGCCAACGGGCCCGCCAGCAGCGAGTACCGCTCGTCCAGCGCCGCACGACGCCGGAACCCGTCGATCGCGCGCCGTCGTGCGGTCGCCAGCAGCCAGCCCACCGGGTTGTCCGGCGCACCCTCCCGCGACCAGCTCACCAGCGCCTCGGCGAGCGCCTCCTGCGCGACGTCCTCGGCGAGCGCGAAGTCGCCCGTGTAGCGGGCCAGCGCGCCGACGATCCGCGCGGACTCGATCCGCCACACGGCCTCGACGGCCCGCCGCGCCGCCTCCGCGACCGGCGGACCGTCCCCGGGGGCCCCGGGGCCCCCGGAGCCCGCTGCGTTCCCGGGCGTCAGAGCTGACCCGTCCGCTCGCGCCACGCCCGCTCCTTCACGATCCACTCGTTGTCCTGCGGGAACTCCTCGATGCCCGGCACCCGTCGGATCTCGCACTTCGACCCCTGGATGGCCGGCGCGCGCCGCGCCCACTCGACCGCCTCCTCCTTCGAGGCCACGTCGAGCAGCCAGAACCCGCCGAACAGCTCCTTCGTCTCCCCGTACGGCCCGTCGGTGACCACGGGGGTCTCCCCGCTGTAGTCCACCACCACGCCCTGCGACGGATCGTCCAGCCCCTCGGCGGCGACCAGCACCCCGGCCCGGATCATCTCCTCGTTGAACCGGCCCATGGTCTCGAGCATCTCCTCGAACGGGGTCTCCATCATCTTCGCCATGGACTCGTCCGTGCCGCGCATGATCAGCATGTACTTCGCCATCTTCGTCTCTCCCTGACGCCGGTGGAGCGGATCACTCCCGCCCCTCTCTACCCCAGGTCGAACGGCGCGGCAGCGGATCGACACAGCCGACGAGAAATTTCTCGGACAAGGCCGGCCTGTCACTGGGCGGGAGAGTCCTCGCGTTCGACCAACCACGGCAGCTGGCTAGGCTGAAGCGATGGGGTGGCATCTGAGTGAGCTCATCGCGAAGTACGGCGTACCGGGCGCACAGGTCGCCGTGCTGGCCGACGGGGAGATCCACGACGAGGCCGCAGGGGTGCTGAGTCTGGACACCCGGGTCGAGACCACGACCGACTCGGTGTTCAAGATCGGCTCAATCACCAAGCTCTGGACCGCCACGCTGGTCCAACAACTGGCGAACGACGGCGTGCTGGACCTCGACCGTCCCGTTCGCGACCACCTGCCCGGCTTTCGGCTGAGCGACCCGGCGGCCACCGAGACCCTGACGGCCCGCCAGCTGCTCACCCACACCGGCGGCATCGACGGCAACCACTTCACCGACACCGGGCGCAACGACGACGCGATCGAGAGGTTCGTCGCCACCCTCGCCGACGCGGACCACCTGCTCCCGCCGGGCACCCTCTTCTCCTACTCCAACAGCGGTTACGTGGTGCTCGGCCGGCTCGTGGAGCTGCTCCGGGGGACGCCCTTCCACGACGTGCTCCGCGAGCGCCTGGTGACCCCGCTCGGCCTGACGACCGTCGCCACCACCCCCTACGAGGCGATCCTGCACCGTGCCGCGGTCGGGCACGTCGAGACCGACGGAGCGCTCGCGCCCACGAAGAGCTGGGCGATCCGCTACTTCTCCGCACCCAGCGGCTCTCACCTCGCGATGAGCGCACGCGATCTGCTGAGGTTCGTCCAGCTGCACCTCACCGACCCCGCGCTCGCGGCCATGCGCACCCCTCAACTCGAGTCCGTCCCGGACTTCGGCGGCGGCGTCCTGGGCTGGGGACTCGGCTGGATGCTCTATCGGGACGGCGTCGTCGGTCACACGGGCATTTCCAAGGGACAGAAAGCGTTCCTGCGCGTCGTCCCCTCGGCCGGCGTGGCGGTGGCGGTGCTGACCAACAGTGCCACCGCGGAGCCGCTGGCCCACGGGATACTCAGCACCGTCCTCGGCGATCTCACCGGCGTGGAGACGGCGCCGCTCCCGGTGCCGCCGGCGAATCCACGCCTCGTCGACGTGGACCGCATGTGCGGCACGTACCGCAGCACTCTCTACGACCTCACGCTCACCGTCAAGGACGGCCGTGCGTTCCTCATCCGTCGCCCCCGCAACGAACGCGCGCGGGCGTTCCTCGGCAAGCCCGAGGAACGCGTCGAGGTGGTCCGCCTCAACGACAGCGCGGTCATCACCGCTGAACCCGGTGTCGACGGCCATCAGGTCCTGTCCCTGATCGGCTCCGACGAACACGGTCGGGCGCGCTTCCTCCACAACGGCGCCGCCGCCCGGAGGATCTCCTGAAGACCGACGGGCACGGACCCGGCCGGAATGCGCGCACAGCGCGATGCGGTTGGATGCAGGTATGGCATCACGTGCACGCGTTCGCGCCCCCGAGCTGGTCGGCAAGGGTGGCTGGCTCAACACCGGTGGCAAGGATCTGACCCTGGGCGACCTCCGGGGCAAGATCGTTCTGCTCGATTTCTGGACCTTCTGCTGCATCAACTGTCTGCACGTCCTCGACGAGCTCCGGGAGCTCGAGGAGGCGCACCGGGACACGTTGGTGATCATCGGCGTGCACTCGCCCAAGTTCGTGCACGAGGCCGAGCACCAGGCCGTCGTGGACGCCGTGGCGCGGTACGAGGTGGAGCACCCCGTGCTGGACGACCCCGAGCTCGCCACCTGGAAGCAGTACGCCGTCCGGGCCTGGCCGACGCTGGTCGTGATCGACCCCGAGGGGTACGTCGTCGCACAGCACGCCGGGGAGGGACACGCGCACGCCATCGCCGCGCTGGTGGCGGAGCTGGAGGCGGAGCACGGGGCGAAGGGGACGCTGCGGCGCGGGGACGGGCCGTACGTCGCACCGGAGGCGGTGCCCGGGGCGTTGAAGTTCCCCGGGAAGGCCGTGCGGCTGCCCGGGGGCGGGTACCTGGTGGCGGACTCGGGGCACCACAGTCTGGTGGAGCTGGCCGAGGACGGGGAGACCGTCGTGCGGCGGATCGGCAGCGGCGAGCGCGGGCTCGTGGACGGGAAGGCCGAGACGGCGCGGTTCAGCGAGCCGCAGGGTGTCGCGCTGGTCGAGGGCCGGGCGTACGACGTCGTCGTGGCCGACACCGTCAACCACGCGCTGCGCGGGGTGAACCTCGCGACCGGCGAGGTCACCACGCTGGCCGGGACCGGGCGGCAGTGGTGGCAGAACTCCGCGACGAGCGGCACGGGTACGAGCGTGGATCTCTCCTCGCCGTGGGACGTCGCGTGGTTCGACGGGCGGGTGTGGATCGCCATGGCGGGTACGCACCAGTTGTGGAGCTACGACCCGGAGGCCGACACCGTCCAGGTCGAGGCCGGGACGACGAACGAGGGCCTGGTCGACGGGCCCGCCGACGAGGCGTGGTTCGCGCAGCCGTCGGGGCTGGCCGTGGCCGCGGACGGGAGCCGGCTGTGGGTCGCGGACTCCGAGACCTCAGCCGTCCGGTACGTCGAGGCCGGGACGCACGAGGTGCGCACCGCCGTCGGCACGGGGCTGTTCGACTTCGGGCACCGGGACGGCGACGCCGCGCAGGCGCTGTTGCAGCACCCGCTCGGGGTGACCGTCCTGCCGGACGGCTCGGTGGCGATCGCGGACACCTACAATCACGCGCTGCGCCGCTTCGATCCGGCGACGGGCGAGGTGAGCACGCTGGCGACGGACCTGCGGGAGCCGTCCGGGGCGGTGCTCGACGGGGACGGGATCGTGGTGGTGGAGTCGGCCCGGCACCGGCTGACGCGCCTGCGGCTGCCCGAGGAGGCCGTGCAGGTGGAGGCCGCCGCGCACCGGACGCAGCGGCCCGCGACCGAGATCGCCCCGGGCACGTTCGCGCTGGACGTCGTCTTCACGCCGCCCGCCGGACAGAAGCTGGACGAGACGTACGGCCCGGCCACCCGGCTGCTGGTCAGCTCCACGCCGCCGGAACTGCTGCTGGACGGGGCCGGCGCCGACACCGCGCTGCGGCGCGCGCTGACGCTGAACCCGGAGATCACGGAGGGCGTGCTGCACGTCTCGGCGATGGCCGCGTCCTGCGACGCGGACCCGGCGATCGAGTTCCCCACCTGCCACGTGCACCAGCAGGACTGGGGCGTGCCGGTGAGGATCACGGCGGGTGGGGCGGACCGCCTCGCGCTCGTGCTGGCCGGGATGGACGAGGCGTGAGCATCCGGGAGCGCCGCGCGTAGCAGGCGGCCGGTCGGTCGGCCGGCCGGACGGACGGACGGCCGGACGCGAAGCCCCGATCGGCAACGGCCCCGGGCCCGCCTCGGGGAAGCGGGCCCGGGGCCGCCCCGCCCCGCAAGGCGGGGGCGGCTCCGCCGGGCCGCCTGCGCCGGGGGCGGACGGGCCGCGGGCGCCGGGCCGGGGGCGCGCGGTCGGGGCGAAGGAGCCCGGGCCGGGCCTCATCGCGGGAAGCGGAGGGCTCAGCTCTCCAGGAACGCCTTGAGCGCGCCGGCCAGCAGGAACGGGTCGTCCGCACCGCACAGCTCCCGGGCGCTGTGCATGGACAGGGCGGCGACGCCGCAGTCCACGGTGGCGATACCGAGGCGGGCGGCCGTGATCGGGCCGATCGTGGTGCCGCAGGCGACGGCGTTGTTGGAGACGAAGGTCTGCCACGGCACGCCGGCCCGCTCGCAGGCGGCGGCGAAGACGGCGCGGCCGGTCGCGTTGGTCGCGTAGCGGTTGTTGACGTTGACCTTGAGGATCGGGCCGCCGTTGGGCATCGGGTGGTGGCCCGGCTCGTGGCGCTCGCTGTAGTTGGGGTGGACGGCGTGGCCCATGTCCGAGGAGAGGCAGATGGTGGCGGCCAGGGCGCGGGCGCGGTCCTCCAGGGAGCCGCCGCGGGCGAACACCGACCGGTCCATGACGGTGCCGAGCAGGGGGCCCTGGGCGCCGGTGTCGGACTCGCTGCCGTTCTCCTCGTGGTCGAAGGCGGCGAGGACGGGGATGTGGTCGAGCTCGCCGGAGGCCGCGGCCGCGATCAGCGCGGCGGTGCCGGCGTGCACGGAGAGCAGGTTGTCCAGGCGCGGCGCGGCCAGCAGCTCGCGGTCGCGGCCCAGGTAGGAGGGCGGCTGCACGTCGTGGACCATCAGGTCCCAGCCGGCCACCTCGGTGGCGTCGACGCCGGCCGCGGCGGCGACGTAACGGATCAGGGAGCCCTCGTCGACGGCGCCGAGGCCCCAGATCGGGGTGAGGTGGCGCTGCCGGTCCAGGGTCAGGGCGTCGTTGACGCTGCGGTCGAGGTGGATGGCCAGCTGCGGGACGCGCAGCAGCGGCTCGTCGAGCTGGACCAGGACGACGCTGCCGTCGCGCAGCGCGAGCCGGCCGGACAGGCCGAGGTCGCGGTCGAGCCAGGTGTTGAGCGGGACGCCGCCGTAGATCTCGACGGCGACCTGGCGCCAGCCCTCGGAGCCGGTGTCCGGGATCGGCTTGACCCGGAGGTTGGGCGAGTCGGTGTGCGCGCCGACGATGCGGAACCCGGTGGCCGCGTCGGCGCTCTCGGGCACGTACCAGGCGATGAGTGCGCCGCCGCGGATCAGGTAGCGACCGCCCGGGGCCGCGTCCCAGGCCGCCGTCTCCTCGACCTGCCGGAAACCCGCCTTCTCCAGCCGCTGCGCCGCGCTGGCCACCGCGTGGAAGGGGGACGGGCTCGACTGCAGATACGCCATGAGGTCATCGGTGTGACTGCGGTCGAACGCGGGGGTCACGGCGGGCTGAGCGGCTGCAGCGGGGGTCAATGCTGGCTCCAGACGTGCTGAGAATGTGCTGAGGGTGAGCGATCTCTGCGGTCGAGCATAGGCCCGAGGCCGGTGGGGCACCGTCTCCCGCGGGCCCGGCGCACCCTGGCGAAGGGTGGCGCCGACGGCCTCGGCAGCGGTGGGAGCGGTGCGTCGGGAGCAGAACGGGCGAGGGCCCGGACCCTCAGGGGGTCCGGGCCCTCAGCGTCCGGTGACGCGGGCGGTCAGGGAGACTGCGCCGGTCAGAACGCCTCCTCGGCGAGGTCCATGATCTCGTTGTCGATGCCCTCGGCGATCAGGCGCTGGGTGTGCACGGTCGGCAGCACGTTGCGGGCGAAGAAGCGGGCGACCGCGATCTTGCCCTGGTAGAACGCCACGTCCTTGTCGGCGGTGCCCTCGGCCAGCTTGGCCTGGGCGACGGCCGCGGCGCGCAGCAGCAGCCAGCCGAGGACCACGTCGCCGGAGGCGAGCAGCAGGCGGGTGGTGTTCTGGCCGACCTTGTACATGTTGCGCAGGTCCTGCTCGACGGTGCCGAGCTGGGCCAGCATGGTGCCGACCAGGGCCTCCAGGTCGCCGGCCGCGGCGGCCAGCGCGTCGCGCTCGGCGGCGAGCTCGTCGCCGCCGATGCCCGCGGCGATGGACTTGACGATCTGCTCCGACAGGGCGGTCAGCGCCTGGCCCTGGTCCTTGACGATCTTCCGGAAGAAGAAGTCCTGGCCCTGGATGGCGGTGGTGCCCTCGTAGAGGGTGTCGATCTTGGCGTCCCGGATGTACTGCTCGATCGGGTACTCCTGCAGGAAGCCGGAGCCGCCGAAGGTCTGCAGCGACTGGGCCAGCTGCTCGTAGGACTTCTCCGAGCCGTAGCCCTTGACGATCGGCAGCAGCAGGTCGTTCAGGCGCTCGGCGGCGGAGGCGTCCTCGCCGCGGGCCTTGAGCAGCTGCACCTCGTCCTGGACGGACGCGGTGAACAGGACCAGCGCGCGCATGCCCTCGGCGTAGGCCTTCTGGGTCAGCAGCGAGCGGCGCACGTCCGGGTGGTGCGTGATGGTGACGCGCGGGGCGGTCTTGTCCAGGAACTGGGCCAGGTCCGGACCCTGCACCCGCTCCTTGGCGTACTCCAGGGCGTTCAGGTAGCCGGTGGAGAGGGTGGCGATCGCCTTCGTGCCGACCATCATGCGGGCGAACTCGATGATGCGGAACATCTGGCGGATGCCGTCGTGCTTCTCGCCGACCAGCCAGCCCTTGGCCGGGTGCTTGGCGCCGAAGGTCATCTCGCAGGTGTTGGAGGCCTTGAGGCCCATCTTGTGCTCGACGTTGGTGGCGTAGGCGCCGTTGCGCTCGCCCAGCTCGCCGGTCTCCCAGTCGAAGTCGTACTTCGGCACGATGAAGAGGGAGAGGCCCTTGGTGCCGGGGCCGTGGCCCTCGGGGCGGGCCAGCACCAGGTGGATGATGTTCTCGGACATGTCGTGCTCGCCCGAGGTGATGAAGCGCTTGACGCCCTCGATGTGCCAGGAGCCGTCGGGCTGCGCGATCGCCTTGGTGCGGCCGGCGCCGACGTCCGAGCCCGCGTCGGGCTCGGTCAGCACCATGGTGGCGCCCCAGCCCTTGTCGACCATGTGCTGGGCGACCTTGGCCTGCTCCTCGGTGCCCTCCTCGTAGACGACGCCGGCGAAGGCCGGGCCGGAGGAGTACATCCAGATGGCCGGGTTGGCGCCCAGGATCATCTCGGCGTAGGCCCAGACCAGGGAGTTCGGGGTGGCCGTGCCGCCGATGGCCTCCGGGATGCCCAGACGCCAGTACTCGGAGTCCATGAAGGCCGCGTAGCTCTTCTTGAACGTGGCCGGTATCGGCGCGGTGTTGGTCTCCGGGTCGAAGACCGGCGGGTTGCGGTCGGCGTCGGCGAAGGACGCGGCCAGGTCGTTCTCCGCGAGGCGGGAGATCTCGGCGAGGATGGACTTCGCCGTCTCGACGTCCATCTCCGCGAACGGACCGGTGCCGTAGACCTCGTCGCGACCGAGCACCTCGAAGAGGTTGAACTCCAGGTCGCGGAGGTTGGACTTGTAGTGACCCATAGTCGTGAACCCTCAACTCGATCGACGAGATCTACAGCTTCAGCAGCGATCTACCAGCAGGTAGCTGCCATGATGCTACCCAAGGGTAACTTAGATCAACCCCCTTTCGACGAGACCCGGCCTGGCGTACGTCACATCCCTCGCTAGCCTTGACCTGTGTACGGCTACGAGCAGCCCCAGCAGGGGCCGAATCCCGGCTATCAGCAGCCCTACCCGGAGCCCACTCCGCCCTCGCTGGCGGAGGCGATCCGGGCCTTCACCTCGGGCGCGATGACGGTCGAGGACTTTCAGTCGATCTTCATCACGTCCAAGATCTACTGCCCGCGCGGCGACCGCCCGGGATTTCTGGCCCTGCACAACACCCCGCAGCCGGTGATCCCGATGTTCAGCTCCCTCAAGGAGCTGCGCCGCTATGCGGGCAAGGACTCCAAGTTCTTCACCGTGACCGGGGCGGAGGTGCTGGACCTGCTGCCCACCGGCTACGGCTTCGCGATGGACATGGAGGGCGAGCACCGGATGGTCTTCGACGCGAAGTCCGTAGAACAGATGGTCGATTTCACCATGCGGAGGATGTACGGATAGGGGGACCACCGGCAGGGGGTGGGAATTAGTTGACGCTTCAACTTGCTTAGAGGTTCAACGTTCAACTAACTTGGACGTGTCGCCAGGCAAGAACGAGGAGGCAGCCATGCCCGCTGTGACCGTTGAGAACCCGTTGGTCCTGCCGCGCGTGGAGACGCCGGACCCGGCCACCACGACCGCGCGCCCGGTGCTGGGCGTCGTGACGGCCCCCGAGGGCTTCGAGGGCGAGGGCTTCCCGGTCCGTCGCGCGTTCGCGAAGATCAACACCAAGTACCTCGACCCGTTCATCATGATGGACCAGATGGGCGAGGTGGAGTACGCGGCCGGCGAGCCCAAGGGCACCCCGTGGCACCCGCACCGGGGCTTCGAGACCGTCACCTACATGATCGACGGCGAGTTCGTGCACCAGGACTCGACCGGCGGCGGCGGTCACCTCAGCGGCGGCGACACCCAGTGGATGACGGCCGGCTCCGGCATCCTCCACATCGAGACCCCGCCCGAGCACCTGGTCATGAGCGGTGGCCTGTTCCACGGCATCCAGCTGTGGGTGAACCTGCCGGCCTCGGACAAGATGATCCAGCCGAAGTACCAGGACATCCACGGCGGCGAGGTCAAGCTGCTGACCACCCCGGACGGCGGCGCCGTCATCCGGCTGATCGCCGGCGACCTGGACGGCAACGAGGGACCGGGCACGACCTTCACGCCGATCACCCTGCTGCACGCGACGATCAGCCCGGGCGCGCGGATCACCCTGCCGTGGCGGCAGGACTTCAACGCGCTGGTCTACGTCCTGGGCGGCGAGGGCACCGTCGGCGAGGAGAACCGGCCGATCCACACGGGCCAGTCGGCGGTCTTCGGCGAGGGCGACAGCATCGCGCTGCAGGCCTCCGCGATCCAGGAGTCGCGGACGCCCAACCTGGACGTGATCATTCTGGGCGGCGCACCGATCAAGGAGCCGGTGGCGCACTACGGGCCGTTCGTGATGAACAGCCACCGTGAGCTGCAGCAGGCGATCGAGGACTTCAACGCCGGACGGTTCGGTCAGATCCCCCCGACCAAGGCGTGAACGAAGTCCTTCGGGATCCTCAGCGCGTCCGCGCGTACAGGGCCGTGGCGTCGTCCTTGGCCTTGCCGCGCGGCCAGCGCGCGCAGGCCGGGTCGGAGGTCTCGGCCTCGCGGACCCGGCGCAGCAGCTCGGCCGGGCCGCGCTGGTCCATCAGGCGCATCGCGTCGGGCCAGCCGCCCAGGTCGAACCGGTCGACGAACCGCGCCGCCCCGTCGGTGAGCGCCGCGAACGCGCGGAGCTCGGCGAGCGGGGCGGTGCCCGTCTCCGCGTGCTCCGCCGCGCGCGGGAGCGCGGCGGCGACCCACGGGCCGTGGCCGGTGTTGCGGGCGGCCCGGACGGCCAGCGCGTAGCGCATGTGCAGGGACGCCCGCTCCGGGCTGCCGTGCGCCGCGGCGTGGACCTGGCGGCGCAGCCCCTCCCCCGCCGGGAACGGCTGGTTGTCCCCGATGACGGCGTAGGTGCCCTCCCGGTCCAGCACCAGCTGCGAATCCCCCAGCACCAGGTACTGCAGGCTCGCCCCGTGCGCGCGGGCCGCGACGACCATGGCCGCCGGCGTGTTCGGATGCCCCAGGTCGCAGCGGGCGCCGTGCAGGGACGCCGTCTCGGCGATGGCGTCGCTCAGGCACTGCGCCATCGTCCGGTCCGGGCGGTCGACCAGACGGGCCAGCAGGTGCACGCCCAGCCGGCGGACGAACCAGGCGGTGCCGTGCTCGCAGCCGTTCTCCATGGCCACCGGCGAGCTGCAGCCGTCCAGCAGCACGAACGCGTCGCCACTGCCGGCGACGAAATCCTCGGAGGGGCGGTCGCCCCGTTGCGGTTCCCCCGCTATCTCCACGCGCATGCAGTCAGTGTGGGACGGCTCGCGCACGGATGGCAGGGCTTTGACGTACGATCACCCGCAATTCGGCCTGTTCGCACACTTGTCCCGAAAGCTGTGGAACTCGCCGACGGTCTCGGCCGCCAGCATGGCCCGACCGACGGCCCGGGTGACGGCGTCGGCGGCCGCCGCGTAGAGCTCGTTCAGCGCCGCGGCCTCGACGTGGACGGCGAAGGCAGGGTCCCCCTCCGGGACGGGGAGCGGCCGGGCGCCGGAGGCCAGGGCGAAGACGGTGTCGCCGTCGGAGAGCAGGTGCACCGGACGCAGCGCACGGGCGAGGCCGTCGTGGGAGGTCCCGGCGAGCTTGTGGGCCTGGGCCTTGGTCAGCGTGGTGTCGGTGGCGACGACGGCCAGGGTGGTGTTGAGTGACGGCCCCTCGGCCGGGGCCGCCGCCGGCTCGGCGTGGAGCTCGGGGAACTCGCCCGGCTGCCCGAAGCGGGCGGCGTAGAGCTCACCCGTGACCGGGTCGACGGCGGAACCGACGGCGTTGACGGCGACGAGCGCGCCGACGGTGACGCCGGACGGCAGCCGCACCGACGCACTGCCGATCCCGCCCTTGAGCCCGCCCGCGACGGCGCCCGTCCCCGCGCCGACGTTGCCCAGCGCGACGGGCGCGTGGCCCGCCGCGCCGGCCGCCTCGGCGGCGGCACGGCCGAGGGCGGCGTCGGGGCGGGCGTGCCAGTCACCGCCGCGCCCCAGGTCGAACAGCGCGGCGGTCGGCACCACCGGCACCACCTGCGACGGCTCCGGGCCGACGCGGAACCCGCGCCCCTGCTCCTCCAGCCAGGCGACGACGCCTCCGGCGGCGTCCAACCCGAAGGCGCTGCCGCCCGTCAGCACGACCGCGTCCACCCGCGGCACCAGGTTGCGCGGGTCCAGCGCGTCCGTCTCCCGCGTCCCGGGCCCGCCACCGCGCACGTCCACTCCCGCGACGGCCCCACCCGCGGGCGCGAGCACGACGGTCACCCCGGTCAGCGCCCCACCCCCGACCCGCTGGGCGTGCCCGACCCGGAACCCGGGGACGTCGGTGAGGGTGTTCGAGGTCGCGCCCGCGTCGTCTGCCATACCGTCAGCTTCGCACCGCCGCCCACGGGCCCGCAGCCGGTGCGCGCATCCCGGCCGGCGCCGCGCGCCGCCCCCGCACCCTCGCGTCGCGGGCGCTCCGGAACCCCCAAGGCCCCGGCCACAAGCCGGCCCGCCCGGGCCGGGTGGGCCCCCGCGCAGCACCGTCCCCCCTGCGCCCGCAGCCGCCACCGGCCGACGGACGGGCCAGGCCGGGCGGGCCCCCGCGCGGCACCGTTCCCCCCTACGCCCCCAGCCGCCACCGGGCTCGGGAGGTACGGGACGGCAGGCGGGCGGCAGTGTGCTGAGTACGATGAAAACCATGGTCTCCAGAGCCGCCGCCCCCGACGCGGGCGAACACGACGCCCCCGCCTCGCCCGCGCTGGACGCGGGCGAGGCGGAGAGGGTCGCGAACACGCTCCAGGCCCTGGCGACCCCGTCGCGCCTGCGGATCCTGTCGCGGCTGCGGCAGGGCCCCTGCACGCCCAGTGAGCTCGCCGCCGACGTCGAGATGGAGCAGTCCTCCTGCTCGCACCAGCTGCGGCTGCTGCGCAACCTCGGACTGGTCGTGCGCGAGCGGCAGGGGCGGTCGGTGGTGTACGCGCTCTACGACGACCACGTCTCGGCCCTGCTGGACCAGGCCGTCTACCACGTCGCCCACCTGCGCGTCGGCGGCACCGAGGCCTGAGCCGCCTCAGCGCCGCGGCGGCGTGAGCGGGCTGGGCTCGCCCCGGCGGACCGCGCCGGGCGCGCGGCGGGCGGGGCCGCCGGCGCCGCGGGACGAGGAGAGCTGCCAGGGCACGCTGATGACCATCACGCCCGGCATGAACAGCAGCCGGCTCTTGAGCCACAGCGCGGACTGGTTGTGCAGCGGCTGCTCCCACCAGTGGCCGACGACGTACTCGGGGATGAAGACGGCGACCGCGTCCCGCGGGGACTGCTTGCGCAGGTTCCGCACG
The DNA here is from genome assembly GCF_900109465.1 of Streptacidiphilus jiangxiensis. Classification (GTDB taxonomy): domain Bacteria; phylum Actinomycetota; class Actinomycetes; order Streptomycetales; family Streptomycetaceae; genus Streptacidiphilus; species Streptacidiphilus jiangxiensis. Next base: position 447,859 of record NZ_FOAZ01000003.1, on the reverse strand, counting down.
TAGGAGACGACCGGCTTGGTGATCTCGCGGAACGGCGAGTCGAGGACCTTGAGCGGGATGTCGATGTCGAACTCGCCCCACTGCCGCTCCAGCTCGAGCGCCTCCCCGCGGTCGACCGCCGCGGTCACCGCCTCCAGGACGTCCGGGCGCAGCGCCTCGGCGTAGCCGATGGCGCGCAGGGTGGCCTTGTGCAGCTTCGAGACCAGGACCACGCCGTGGACGCGGGCGGGGCGGGCGCTCTCCATCGAGGGGTCCTCGACGGCCAGCTCGTCGGAGACCTCGTCGTAGTGGCGGTGGATGGCCTTCATGTTGACGTAGAGGAAGATCGCCGCGACCACGGCCAGCCACGCGCCTTGGGTGAACTTGGTCGCCATGACGATGACCAGGACCAGCGCGGTGACGCACGCCCCGAATCCGTTGATGATCCGTGAGCGGTGCGCCCCGGCGCGCACCTTCGCGTCGCTCTCGCCACGCAGCAGCTCGTTCCAGTGCCGGACCATGCCGATCTGGGAGAGCGTGAACGAGGTGAAGACGCCGAGGATGTAGAGGTGGATCAGGTTGGTGACGTCCGCCTTGTAGGCCACCAGCAGGGCGACGTTGACCAGCGCCAGCGCGAGGATGCCGTTGGAGAAGGCGAGCCGGTCGCCGCGGGTGTGCAGCTGGCGCGGCAGGTAGCTGTGCTGGGCGAGGATCGAGGAGAGCAGCGGGAAGCCGTTGAAGGCGGTGTTCGCGGCCAGGACCAGGACCAGCGCGGTGGCCGCCTGGATGTAGTAGAAGAGCACGCTGTGGTCGCCGCCGAAGATCGCCGCGGCGAGCTGGGCGATGACGGTCTGCTGCGGCGCGCTGCCGCAGTCGGGAAAGCCGACCAGCTGGCAGCCGTCACTGGTGATGTGGATCTTCGAGGTGAGCGCCAGAACCGTGATCCCGGAGAACATCACCACAGCGGTGATGCCCATCGCCGCCATGGTCTGCGCGGCGTTCCTGCTCTTGGGCTTGCGGAAGGCCGGCACGCCGTTGGAGATCGCCTCGACGCCGGTCAGCGCGGTACAGCCGGAGGCGAAGGCCCGGAGCGCGAGCATCAGCAGCGCGAAGCCGGTGAGGGTGTTGTTGTGGTCCGTCGGGGTGATCGGGTACTTCGCGCTGGAGGCGACCGGGTTGTGCCCGAAGGCCATCTTGACGAACCCGGTGACGATCATCAGCAGGATGCCGGCGATGAAGAGGTAGGTCGGCGTCGCGAAGGCCTTGCCGGACTCGCGGACCCCGCGCAGGTTCACCGCCGCCAGCAGCACCACGAAGACCACGGCCATCGGCACCCGGTAGGGCGCCAGCGCCGTGAACGCCGAGATGATGTTGTCCACGCCGGAGGCGACCGAGACGGCGACCGTCATCACGTAGTCGACCAGCAGGGCCGCGGCCACCACCAGCCCGGCATTGGCGCCGAGGTTGCGGGAGACCACCTCGTAGGAGCCGCCGCCGCTCGGGTAGGCGTGCACGACCTGGCGGTAGGAGAGCACCACGACGGCCATCAGCACGACGACACCGAGGCCGATCCACGGCGTCAGGTAGAGAAACGCGGTGCCGCCGATCGTCAGCACCAGCAGGATCTCCTGAGTGGCGTACGCGACCGAGGAGAGCGGGTCGGACGCGAAGATCGGCAGCGCGATCCGTTTGGGCAGCAGCGTCTCGCCGAGTTCCTCACTGCGCATCGCCCGGCCGATCAGCAGCCGCTTCACCACCTGAGGGATGTTCACCACGAACCGAGACTAGGGGATAACGGATATCTCGGGTCATACCGGCACGCAGCCACCGGGCTGAGGGGTCACCCGCGTCAGGATCACGTAGCGGCCCGGAGGGGAGGCGTTAGAGGACCGTCAGGAAGGCTCGCCCGCCTCGGACGGCGCCGCCACGATGAGAACTCGTCAGGACGACGAGAACGACGCACCGTTCCCCGGGAGGGGTCATGTCGGCAACCACGGCCGCCACCGAAGAGTCCGCACCGCATCCGATACCCGAGGCCGCCGACCCGGCCGAGAAGCACCGCCTCTCGGCGCTCGGCGGCCTGGCCGCGCTCTCGCTGGACGCCATGGCGTCCGTGGCCTACGGCCCCGAGGCGATCGTGCTGGTGCTGGCCACGGCCGGCGCGCACGGGCTCGGCTTCACCCTCCCGGTGACGCTGGCCATCGCCGCGCTGCTGGCCGTGCTGACCTTCTCCTACCGCCAGGTGATCGCCGCCTTCCCCGACGGCGGCGGCTCCTACGCGGTGGCCAAGGCCCACCTGGGCCACCGCACCGCGCTGGTCGCGGCCGCGTCGCTGGTCGTCGACTACGTGCTGAACGTCGCGGTCTCCGTCACCGCCGGTGTGGCCGCGCTGACCTCGGCGTTCCCCGCGCTCTACGACCAGCGGGTGTGGATCTGCCTGGCGGTGCTGGGGCTCGTCACCGCGATCAACCTGCGCGGCATCGCCGAGTCGGCGCGCGCCTTCATGATCCCGACGGTCGTGTTCGTCGCCTCCGTCCTGGGCGTCGTCGTCGTGGGCCTCTTCCGCGCGCACCCGGTGGGTCAGCTCGCCGCCGGGCACGCCTCGGTCGTCGCCTCGAACGCCACCTCCGTCGGCGTGCTGCTGCTCCTGCGCGCCTTCGCCTCCGGCTGCTCCGCGCTGACCGGAGTCGAGGCGATCGCCAACGCGGTGCCCTCGTTCCGCGTGCCGCGCGTCAAGCGCGCCCAGCACACCGAGATCGCGCTCGGCGGGCTGCTCGGCGTCATGCTGATCGGCCTGGCCGTCCTGATCGGGCGCTTCCACCTGCAGCCCGTCGAGGGCGTCACCGTGCTGGCTCAGCTGACCGACGCCTCCTTCGGCCACGGGTTCCTCTTCTACCTGGTGCAGTTCGCCACCATGCTGCTGCTCGCGCTCGCCGCGAACACCTCCTTCGGCGGCCTGCCCGTGCTGCTGCGCCTGCTGGCCCGTGACCACCACCTGCCGCACGTCTTCGCGCTCCGCGCCGACCACCAGGTCTACCGCCACGGCGTGCTCGCGCTGGCCGGCGCCTCGGCGGTGCTGCTGGTCGCCTCCGGCGGCGACGTGAACAGCCTCGTCCCGCTCTTCGCCATCGGCGTCTTCGTCGGCTTCACCATCGCCCAGGTCGGCATGGTCCGGCACTGGTGGCTCGCGCGCTGCGCCGGCTGGCGCGGCAAGGCCCTGATGAACGGCTTCGGCGCGCTGCTGACCGCGGCGGCGACGGTGGTCGAGACGCTGACCAAGTTCACCGAGGGCGCCTGGCTGGTCGTCACCCTGCTGCCCCTGCTGGTCCTGCTCTTCACCGCCGTGCGGCGCGGCTACGCCCGCATCGGCGCGAAGCTCGAACTCGGCGTCGTCCCGGCCGCGCCGGAGCCGCGGCACTCGCTGGTGGTCGTGCCCGTCGGGGCGCTGTCACGCCTGACGCGCGAGGCGCTGTCGGCGGCGGTCTCCCTCGGCGACGAGGTCGTCGCGGTCACCGTCGTCCCGGGCGAGGCCGACGCGGAGGAACGGACGGCGGCCGAGGCGCTGCGCCGCGACTGGGAGCTGTGGCGGCCCGGGGTGCCGCTGGTCGAGATCCCCTCCGCCCGCCGCGAACTGGCCCGCCCGCTCGTCCGGTACGTCCGCGACCTGGGCGCGCAGGGCGACCACCGCTACGACCGCGTCACGGTCCTGGTGCCCGAGGTCGAACCGGAGCACTGGTGGACCTGGCCGCTCCACAACCAGCGCGGCGCGCTGATCAGCCGCGCGGTCCGCCGCGGCACCGACGCCACGGTCTGCCGACTCCGGCTGCGACTCCACGGGTGACCCCAGGGGGCGCAGCCGCCAGGGGCGCGTGCAACTGACCCGCCGCTGCTAGGGCGACGTATAGATGCGGCGGGCTCGCGTATGGAAGCCGTCAAGATTGCGCGGAGCGCCTGCGGGATACCGGTGTGATGGCCAGGTGTTCGAGGAATCCGCTCCCGCGTCGATGCCGACGCCCCTGCTCTTCGTCGTGGCCTTCGGCGTCGCGCTCGTGGCGTCGGTGCTGGCCGGTGCGGTGACGACGCCCAAGCACGCGGTGGTCGGCCTGGTGCTGGTGGGCGCGGCCTGTGTCGCCGTCTCCCGGCGGGGCAGCGGCCTGCGGGCGGCGCTGGTGATCACTCCGGTCTTCTGGCTCTGCTTCGACGGGTTCGTCGAGCACCGGGACGGCACCCTCGGGTGGGGCGGCTGGACGGAGGCCTGGCGGCTCGCGGCGCTCCTCGGGGCCGCGCTGCTGCCGGTGGCCGCGCGCGGGGCGCTGGGGCTGTGGGCGGCGCGGAAGCGGTTCCGGAGGGCGTCGCTGGAGTGGTTCGAGCCGGAGATGCCGGAGCGCAAGCACCCCTCGGCCTGGAACTGACCGCTCAGCCCGCGAGCACGCGGGCGCGGCAGGCGGCGGGAGTCCCCCAGGCGTCCCGCAGCGGGCGCGCCTTGCGCAGCCACAGGGACAGGTCCAGCTCCTCGGTGTAGCCGACGGCGCCGTGCAGCTGCAGGGCGGCGCGGGCCGCCGCCCAACCCGCCTCGCCGCAGGCGACCTTGGCCATGGCGATCTCGACCGGGTCGAGCGAGAGCGCGGCGGCGTGCAGCAGCGGTCGCGCGAACTCCAGCGCGATCAGGACGTCCGCGAGACGGTGCTTGACCGCCTGGAAGGTGCCGATCGCCACCCCGAACTGGCGCCGTTCCCGCACGTACCCGACGGTCCGCTCCAGCAGGGCCCGCCCGACGCCGAGCGCCTGGGCGGCGGTCGCCAGCGTGGCCCACGCCCACGCCCGTTCCGCCGCCGCCGCGACGTGTGGTCCGGCGGCCAGCAGCTCGCCGCGCGCGGCGGTCGCGAAGAGCCGCCGCGCGGGATCGTGCGACGCCACGGCGGCGCCGGCCTCGGCAGCCCGCCACAGCTGGTCCCCTGCGACCACGAGACGCAGGTCGGCCGCGTCGGCGTCGAGTGCGTAGGGCGCGCGAAGTGCGGCGGGCGCGTCCGCCCGGAGGGTGGCGAGCCCGGTTCCGCAGGCGAGGCGGGGCAGCCAGGCCTTGGCCGGGACGACGTCGCCGAGTTCGGCAAGGCTCGCCAGCAGCAGCGACGACGCGATCGTCTCGACGGCCGGGCCCGGCACCGCGTGCCGGCCGAGGGCCTCGAAGGCGAGGGTGAGCTCCAGCGGCAGCAGGCCCGCGCCGTCGAACTCCTCCGGGACGGCCAGGGCGAAGACGCCGGCCTCCGCGAGGCGCGCCCACAGGACGCGGCCCGGGGTGTGGTCGCCGCGGGACCAGGCGCGGGCGACGGCCGGGGTGTCGGCCGCACCGAGGAGGGCGTCCAGGGTGCGGGCGAACTCCCGCTGCTCGGCGTCGAGGAGGAAGCGCACCGTTACCGCCGTCCTTTGGGGAGTCCGAGCAGGCGCTCGGCGATGATGTCGCGCTGGATCTCGTTGGTTCCCGCGTAGATCGGTCCGGCCAGGGAGAAGACCCAGCTCTCCGCCCAGGGACCGTCGGCGCGTTCGGCGTCCGGGCCGAGCAGGTCGAGCGCGGCCTCGTGCAGCGCGATGTCGTACTCGGACCAGAACACCTTGTTCAGGCTGGACTCGGGGCCGATCGCGTCGCCCGCGGCGAAGCGGGACGCGCCCGCGTAGGTGAAGAGCTGGTAGGCGCGGGCGCCGATGAGCGCGTCGGCCACCCGGTCCGCGACGGCGGGGTCGCGGTCGCAGGCGTCCCACTGGGCGGCGAGCCGTCGGGCGGCGGCGAGGAAGCGGCCGGGCGAGCGCAGTGTCAGGCCGCGTTCGTTGCCCGCCGTGCTCATCGCGACCCGCCAGCCCTCGCCCGGCGCCCCGATCACGTCCTCGTCCGGCACGAACACCTCGTCGAGGAAGAGCTCCGCGAACGCGGGCTTGCCGTCCAGCCGCCCGATCGGCCGGACCGTGACGCCCGGCGCGTGCAGGTCGAACATCAGGTAGGTGAGGCCCAGGTGCGGCTTTGCCAGGCCCGGTTCGTTGCGGAAGAGCCCGAACGCCCGCTCCGCGAAGGCGGCCCGGGACGACCAGGTCTTCTGGCCGCTGAGCAGCCAGCCGCCGTCCGTGCGCACGGCGCGCGAGCGGAGCGAGGCCAGGTCGGAGCCGGACTCCGGCTCCGACCAGGCCTGCGCCCAGATCACCTCGCCACGGGCCATCGGCGGCAGGATCCGGGCGCGCTGCTCCTCGGTGCCGTGGTCGAAGAGGGTGGGCGCGAGCAGGTTGATGCCGTTCTGGGAGACCCGCCCGGGCGCCCCCGCCGCGTAGTACTCCTCCTCGAAGACGAGCCAGCGCATGATGTCCGCGCCGCGCCCGCCGTAGCGTTCCGGCCAGGAGACCACCGACCAGCGGTCGGCGGCGAGTTCGGCCTCCCAGGCCCGGTGGGCGGCGAAGCCCTCGCGGGTCTCCAGGGAGGGCAGCGGGGCGGCGGGGACATGGTCGGCGAGCCAGGCGCGCGCCTCGGCGCGGAAGGACTCGACGGCGGGATCGTGGGCCAGGTCCACGGCCTAGCCCTCCGCCTGCTTCTTCATGGCGGCGACGTCCATCCCGCCGAGGGAGTCGGCGGCGACCTCGGCGTTGTGGGCGTGGGCGAGATGGTGCAGGCCGAAGACGGAGTCCATGCCGGCGTGCATCCCCTGCAGGTCCTCGGCCTGGTTGACGGCCCGCTTGGTGAGGGCGAGGCCCAGGCGTGGCATCTGCGCGATGTGCTCGGCCAGTTCGAAGGTCCGCTGCTCCAACTCGGGCCTGGGCACGACGCGGTTGACCATGCCGATCTCGTAGGCGCGACGGGCGTCGATCCGGTCACCGGTGAAGAGGAACTCCTTGGCGATCCGGGGCGGCATCACCCACGGGTGGGCGAAGTACTCGACTCCGGGGATGCCCATCCGCACCACCGGGTCGGCGAAGAAGGCGTCGTCGGCGGCGACGATCAGGTCGCAGACCCAGGCGAGCATCAACCCACCAGCCACACAAGCACCTTGGACGGACGCGAGCACCGGCTTGGGCAGCTCGCGCCAACGCCGGCACATCCCCAGATAGACCTCGGACTCGCGGGCGTAACGACTCTCCGCGCCCTGCTTGTCGGAGTGGTCCCACCACAGGCCTGCGCGCCGCTCGAAGGGCAGGTGCGCGTCGCGCCCGGGGGTGCCGATGTCGTGCCCGGCGGAGAAGTGCGCACCGGCTCCCGCGAGGACGACGACCTTCACCTCGCCGTCCTCGGCGGCCCGGTAGAAGGCGCCGTCGAGGGCGTACGTCATGGCCGAGTTCTGGGCGTTGCGATAGCGGGGCCGGTTCATGGTCACCAACGCGACCGGCCCGCGCCGCTCGTAGAGCACCGGGGCGTCGTCCGCGCCGTCGTCCGGGGCCTCGGGGGCTGCACTCATCTCGGGACTCCTTCCCTAACAAGTGTTTGGTAGGTTAACGTACCCACATGGGTGACGTCGACGGTCTCCGCACACCTCCCACCTACCCGTCCGGGCACGGTCTGCTCGCCGGGCGCAGCGCGGTGATCACCGCCGCGGCGGGCGCCGGGATCGGCGGTGCCACGGCCCGCCGCTTCCTGGAGGAAGGCGCCCGCGTCCTGGTCAGCGACGCCCACGCGCGCCGCCTCAAGGAGTCCGCGGACGCCCTCGCCGCCGAGTTCGGCGCCGAGCGTGTCGCCGCGCTCCCGTGCGACGTCACCGACGAGGCCCAGGTCCAGGAGCTCTTCGCCTGCGCCGCACGGACCCACGGCCGGCTCGACGTCGTCGTCAACAACGCCGGCCTCGGCGGCACCGCCGAGCTCGTCGACATGACCGACGAGCAGTGGGACCGCGTCATCGACGTCACCCTCGGCGGCACCTTCCGCTGCACCCGCGCGGCCCTGCGCGCGATGAAGGACTCCGGCCAGGGCGGTGTGGTGGTCAACAACGCCTCCGTCATCGGGTGGCGCGCCCAGGCCGGGCAGTCCCACTACGCGGCCGCCAAAGCCGGCGTGATGGCGCTGACCCGCTGCGCTGCCCTGGAGGCCGCCGCGTTCGGCGTCCGCGTCAACGCGGTCGCGCCGAGCCTCGCGATGCACCCGCACCTGGTCAAGGTCACCACCCCCGAGCTGCTCGCCGAGCTGACCGAACGCGAGGCGTTCGGCCGCTACGCGGAGCCGTGGGAGGTGGCCAACGTCATCGTCTTCCTGGCCAGCGGCTACTCCTCCTACATGACCGGCGAGACGGTCTCGGTGAGCAGCCAGCACGCCTAGATCCTTACTGCCGACAGGAGTTGAAGCCCGCCATGGCCGAGGCCTACATCATCGACGCGGTCCGCACCCCCGTGGGCCGGAAGGGCGGAGGCCTCTCCGCCGTCCACCCGGCGGACCTGGGCGCCCACGTGCTGACCGCTCTCGTCGCCCGGACCGGCATCGACCCGGCCGCTGTCGAGGACGTCGTCTTCGGCTGCCTGGACGCGGTCGGCCCGCAGGCGGGCGACATCGCCCGCACCTGCTGGCTCGCGGCGGGCCTGCCGGAGGAGGTGCCCGGCGTCACCGTCGACCGGCAGTGCGGCAGCTCGCAACAGGCCCTGCACTTCGCCGCGCAGGGCGTCCTCTCCGGCACTCAGGACCTCGTCGTGGCGGGCGGCGTGCAGAACATGAGCATGATCCCGATCGCCTACGCCAGCCGCCAGGCGGGCGAGCCGCTGGGCCTGACCGAGGGCCCCTTCCACGGCAGCGTGGGCTGGCGCGCCCGCTACGGGACCGCACCGGTGAACCAGTTCCACGGCGCGGAGCTGATCGCGTCGAAGTGGGGCGTCACCCGGCGCGACATGGAGGAGTTCGCGCTCCGCTCCCACCAGCGCGCACTGCGGGCCATCGACGAGGGCCGCTTCGACCGCGAGATCGTCGCCCACGGGGACGTGTCCGTCGACGAGGGCCCGCGGCGGGACACCACGCTGGAGAAGATGGCCGGCCTGAAGCCGGTCGTCGAGGGCGGCACCATCACCGCCGCCTGCTCCTCCCAGGTCTCCGACGGCGCGGCGGCAATGCTGCTCGCCTCCGAACGCGCCGTCCGCGAGCACGGCCTGCGGCCACGCGCCCGCGTCCACCACCTGTCGGTGCGCGGTGAGGACCCCATCCGCATGCTCTCCGCGCCGATCCCCGCGACCGCGTACGCGCTGAAGAAGACCGGCCTGTCCATCGACGCGATCGACCTGGTCGAGATCAACGAGGCGTTCGCGCCGGTGGTGCTGGCGTGGCTCAAGGAGACGGGCGCGGACCCGGAGCGGGTGAACGTCAACGGCGGCGCGATCGCACTGGGCCACCCGCTGGGGGCGACGGGCGTGAAGCTGATGACAACGCTCCTGCACGAGCTGGAGCGGACCGGGGGCCGCTACGGCCTGCAGACCATGTGCGAGGGCGGCGGCCAGGCGAACGTGACCATCATCGAGCGGCTGTAGACCGTCTCCGCTCAGGAGCGGGACTGGCGATTGGCCCTTCCGAACAACGTGACGGCGACCGCCAGTCCCAGCGCGAAGACCAGGCTGAACAACAGCGTCGTCCACACATGGTGCAACACCACCGCGACAACGAGAAAGGCCGTCCCGACCAGCAGCACCACGCAGGCGGTGAGGCGCATCCCTGACTGCGTCTTCGGACTCATGTCGTACTCCATGTGATTCCTGCCGCCGTGAAAGAGCACGCGTGCATTCGCACGCACCGTTCAGCAAGGAATTGTGAACCGTGCGCCGGACGGCCGGCTCCCGGAATATCGCCTTCCCCACCAAGTGGGGGGAATTCACCCCACTCGGCGGGGAGCGATTCTCAATTCAACATCGCAACCGGTTCATGACTCGCTCGGCCTCACGCATGATCCGACCGACCAGCTCCTCGCAGCTCGGCAGGTCCTCGATCACTCCCGCGACCTGGCCGGAGGCCATCACGCCCAGGTCCGTGCGCCCGTCCACCATCGAGGACTTGAGCAGCATCGGGGTGTTGGCCGCCAGCAGGATCTGGCTCCAGGTGAGGTCCTTGCCGTGCTTCATGGCGAGGCCGTCGCGGACCATCTCGCGCCAGGTCATCCCGGAGAGCTTCCGGAAGCCCGCAGCATGGCGGACAGCGCGGGCCAGCACCCGCGCGCGGCCCGCGTTCTCCAGGGAGGCGACGAGATCCGTGCGGAGCATCCGGTGAGGAAGGCCGTCCACCGCGCGGGTGACCGTGACGTCCTTGACCTGCGCGGCGAGGTAGCGGGCCTTCACCGCGTCCGGGACCGTGGAGTCCGAGGTGAGCAGGAAGCGGGTCCCCATCGCGACGCCCGCCGCGCCGTAGGCGAGCGCGGCGACCAGGCCGCGGCCGTCGAAGAAGCCGCCGGCGGCGACGACCGGGATGTCGACGGCGTCCACAACCTGTGGAAGAAGGACCGTGGTCGCCACCTCACCCGTGTGGCCGCCGCCCTCGCTACCCTGGACGACGACGGCGTCGGCGCCCCACGCGGCGACCTTCTCCGCGTGGCGGCGAGCGCCGATCGAGGGGATCACGACGACGCCCGCGTCCTTGAGGCGGGCGATCAGGTCCTTCGAGGGGGCCAGGGCGAACGAGGCGACGCGGACGCCCTCGGCCACGATGATCCGCACCCGCTCCTCCGCGTCGCCCGCGTCCGCGCGCAGGTTGACCCCGAAGGGGGCCTCCGTGCGGGACTTCACCTCGCGCACGGCGGAGCGCAGTTGCTCCGGCGACATCGTCGCCGAGGCGAGGATGCCGAGCGCGCCCGCGTTCGCCGTCGCGGAGACCAGCCGCGGGCCGGCGACCCAGCCCATGCCCGTCTGGACGATCGGATGGCGGACACCGACGAGCTTCGTCAGCGGCGTGTCGAGTGCGGGGACGCTCACGCGCGCACCTCCTTGTCGCGCAGGCCGCGCGGGTCGATGACCTCACGGATCAACCGGCGTTCCGCGTCGCTCGGTTCACGCGTCGTGCCGACCGCGTCCCCGATCTCCAGCGGAAAGCCGGTCGCCGCGACGACCTGCTCGACGGTGACGCCGGGGTGCACCGAGACCAACCGCATCGCGCCGTCGGCCGTCGCGAAGTCGAAGACGCCGAGGTCGCTGACCACCCGCCGCAGCCCGTGGTACGGGCCCACCGCGCGGTCGTTGCCGACGCCGCAGACCACGTCGACGCGCTCCACGAAGACCCGGGCGCTGTGCTTGGGGATCCAGTAACTGGTGGGGTTGTTCAGGGTGTTCATCGGCGCCCCACGAAAGCCGAGCAGCTGCCGGGTGGGCCTGGCCCAGTCACCGATGCAGGAGATGTTCTGGTTGCCGTAGCGGTCGATCTGGCTGGCGCCCATCATCACGTGGCGCCGCCCGCCCATGGCCAGGCTCAGGTGCTGCCGGTAGGGCAGCCAGCCCTCCACCGTCCGCGGGCGCTCGCCGAGCGCGGCGACGTCGGCGACGAGCAGGGCCTCGCCGTCGGTGAGCAGCAGGTCGGGGGCGAAGGTCAGCTTGGCCAGGCGGGCGCCGATGCTCGGGACCGTGCCCATCGGGCTGGCCAGGATCTCGCCGTCGCCGCGCCAGGCCTCGGCGCAGGCGACGACGCAGTACTCCGCACGCGAGGTGTCCGTCACCGCTGCTCCTCCTGCCAGGCGGCCACCGCGGACCGGTAGTCGAGTTCGCTGCCGCCGAGGAAGCGCTCCGCGAAGGCGGACCACTCGGTGGCGGCGTAGTGGCGCTGGAACGCCTCGTCGCGCTCGTAGTCGGGGGTGCAGGAGGTGAAGTGGGCGCCGTTCGGCGCCGCCACGACGCCCGCCACCGACAACCGCTTGACCAGCAGTGACTGCGGACCGTCGGCCTTGGCCAACTCCTCGGTGTCTACGAGCTGTTCGCAGGAGACGTAGGCGTGCTCGGCGGCCTCGCAGTACAGGTCGTCGAAGAACGGGTCCGGGCCCAGGTACTGGGCGTTGCCCTGCCGGTCGGCGCGGTTGAGGTGGACGAGCGCCGCGTCGAGCCGCAGCGCGGGCACGGCCACCAGTTCCTCGCCGTCCTCGTAGGGCGAACGCACCGTCCTCAGTCGCGGGTTGACCCGCATCACGTCCGAGCCGAGGCCCGCGCGGATCGGCAGGAACGGCAGGCGGTGGACCGCGGCGGTCAGGCCCCACATCAGCATCGCCTCGTCCAGCTCGACGAGTTCGAAGGCGCCGCCTTCGCGTGCCGCGCGGTAGTGCGGCTCCAGCGGGATCGAGTCGAGGGTGGCGAAGGCCGTGACGAGCTTGCGGATCCGGCCTGCGGCGGCCAGCATGCCGACGTCGGGGCCGCCGTAGGAGACCACGGTCAGGTCTGTCACGTCGGACCGCAGCAGCGCCCGGACCAGGGCCATCGGCTTGCGCCGGGAGCCCCAGCCGCCGATGCCGACCGTCATGCCACTGCGCAGTCGGCCGACGACCTCCTCCGGCGTCATCACCTTGTCAACCACGGCTGTCGCCACCCTCCTTGCCGCTGCCGTTCATGCTGTTGGTGTCGCGGATCCGGTCCGCGAGGCCGCTCAGGTTCGCCTCGAAGGTGAAGCCCTGCTCGAAGCGGTAGCTGCGGCGTACGTCCACCGGGTCGATGCCGTTGATGGCGGCCTTGGCCATCCGGATCAGCGCGCCGTCCTTGGTCGCCATCTCGCCTGCCAACCGCAGCGCTGTGTCGGCGAGTTGGTCGCGCGGGACGACCTCCCACACCGATCCGTGCCGGTGCAGCTCCGCGGCGGTGACGGTGCGGGAGGTGTAGTAGAGCGTGCGCATCAGGTGCTGCGGCACCAGCCTGGCCAGGTGCGTGGCGGCGCCGAGGGCGCCGCGGTCCAGCTCCGGCAGCCCGAAGTAGGCGTCCTCGCTGGCGACGATCGCGTCGGCGTTGCCCACCAGCCCGATGCCGCCGCCCAGACAGTGCCCCTGGACGGCCGCGACGACGGGCACCTCGCACTCGTAGACGGCCGCAAAGGCCTCGTAGCAGCCGCGGTTGGCACCGATGATGGCCGTACGGCCGGGGTCGCGCTGGACCTCCTTGATGTCCACGCCGGCATTGAAGCCGCGGCCCTCGGCGGCGAGCACGACGCAGCGCACCTCCGGATCGCGCCCGGCCGCGCGAACCGCCTCGGCGAGATCTCTCCAGCCTTGCACCGGAAGGGCGTTGACCGGTGGATAGGACACCGTGACGACGGCGACCGCAGGCTGCGGACGTGAGGTGGAGACTCCCATCGGCGAATCAGCTACCTTTCCACCAAACGTTTGTTAGGTGCATTCTTGAGTTGACGTTAGCAGCGGGAGGCGCGCTGCGGGAGAGGCGAGGGGATGTGACGGTGTGACCGGACAGGTCGTCGTGGTCACCGGCGGGACGCGCGGCGTCGGCGCCGGGATCGCCCGGGCGTTCCTGCGGGCAGGTGCAGAGGTGCTGGTCTGTGCCCGCAGACCCCCGGCCGAGCCCGTCCAGGAGGCGGGCCGCAAGGCCGAGTTCACGTCGGTCGACCTGCGCGACGCGGCCGCGGTGGCGGCCTTCCTCGACGCGGTTGTCGTCCGGCACGGACGCCTGGACGTCCTGGTCAACAACGCGGGCGGGACCCCCTTCCGACTGCTCGACGGAGCGGAGGACACCGCCCGCCACCTGCGCGTGATCGAGCTCAACCTGCTCGCCCCGCTGACCGCGTCCCTGGCCGCGCTGCCGCACCTGCGCCGCAGCGGCGGCTCGGTGGTCATGGTCGGCAGCGTCAGCGGCACCCGCCCCTCCCCCGGCACCGCCGCCTACGGCGCGGCCAAGGCCGGGCTGGCCAACCTCGCCGCCTCGATGGCCGTCGAATGGGCACCCGACGTACGGGTCAACACCGTCGTCCCGGGGATGGTCCGCACCGAGCTCTCGCACCTGCACTACGGGGACGAGGCGGGCGTGGCGGCCGTGGGCGCGACCGTCCCGCTGGGCCGACTCGCCGAGCCGGAGGAGATCGGGGAGGCCTGTGTCTTCCTCTCCTCCCCGCAGGCGGCCTACATCACCGGGGCCGCCCTCACCGTCCACGGCGGCGGCGAGCGCCCGGCGTTCCTGGCCGCCGCCACCGCCAACACCGACCCGGCCGGTGCGACGCACGACCCGGCCTCCGCCGCCACCGGCTCGGGGCCCGCCCCCGTCTCGGCCGTCCCCGCGACCGGCCCGGGCGCGGCGGCCGACCGCGGCAACCCTGCGGAGCCCTGAGCCCCTCGACCCCCAGCCTCGGCCCGAGCCTGGCACGCCCCTCGGCCCGGCCCCTGCCCGACCACCCGCGGACGCAAAGAAGCAACGACGCGAAGACGCAAAGGAGCACCCACCCATGACCGACTCCCCCACCCCCGCCGCGCGGGCGCTCTGCGACGGCCGCGTCGTCGTCGTCACCGGCGCGGGGCGCGGTCTCGGCCGCGCCCACGCCCTCGCCTTCGCGGCGGAGGGTGCCCGGGTCGTCGTCAACGACCTGGGCGTCGCCCTCGACGGGGCGGGCGCCTCGCTCAGCCCCGCCGAGGAGGTCGTCGCCGAGATCCGCGCAGGGGGCGGCGAGGCGGTCGCCCACGGCGGCGACATCGCCACCACCGAGGGCGCGGCCTCCCTCGTCACCGCCGCGCTGGACGCCTTCGGGCGGCTGGACACGCTCGTCAACAACGCCGGGTTCCTGCGCGACCGGATGCTGGTCAACCTCGACGAGGACGACTGGGACGCCGTCATGCGGGTCCATCTCAAGGGTCACTTCCTGCCGCTGCGGCACGCCGCCGCACACTGGCGCGCCGAGGCCAAGGCAGGCCGCCGACCCGACGCCCGCGTCGTCAACACCAGCTCCGGCGCGGGCCTGCTGGGCAGCGTCGGGCAGGGCAACTACAGCGCGGCGAAGGCCGGCATCCTCGGCCTGACGCTCGTCGCCGCCGCGGAGTTGGCGGGCTACGGGGTCCAGGTCAACGCGATCGCGCCGGCCGCGCGCACCCGTATGACGGAGCAAGCCTTCGCCACGACCATGGCGGCGCCCGACGCACCGGGCGCCTTCGACACGATGGCCCCCGAGAACGTCTCCCCGCTCGTCGTCTGGCTGGGCAGCGCCGCCTCCGCGGGGGTCACCGGCCGCGTCTTCGAGGCGGAGGGGGGCAGGATCACCGTCATGGACGGCTGGCGTCCCGGCCCCACGGCCGACCTTTCGGCGCGGTGGACCCCGACGGCCGCCGGCGAGGCCACCCGCAAGCTCCTCGCCGTGGCCGAGCCGCCGCTCCCGGCCTACGGGGCGCGGTAGGGCCGGTCCGGGCTCAGAGCCAGCCCCTCTGGGCCGCCTTGACCCACCCTGCTCGACCGAGCAGCAGCCCGGCTCAGGGCTCGAAGCGGTACCCCATCCCCGGCTCCGTCACCAGGTGCCGGGGATGCGCCGTGTCCGGCTCCAACTTGCGGCGCAGGCCCGCGAAGTAGACGCGCAGGTAGTTGGTGTTCTCCTCGTGGGTCGGCCCCCACACCTGCCGCAGGATCTGCCGTCCGGTCACCAGACGGCCGGGGTGCTGGAGCAGCACGGCCAGGATCCGCCACTCCGTCGGCGTCAGCCGGACCTGGGGGGTCTCCTGCGATGCCGGGGTCACCACGCAGCGTTCGAGGTCGACGAGGTGGTCGCCGATCCGGGTCGGTCCGTCGGAGCGTTCCTCGCTGGTCGGGCGGCGCAGGGCGGCGCGGAGCCGGGCCAGGAGTTCGTTCATGGCGAAGGGCTTGGTGACGTAGTCGTCCGCGCCCGCGTCCAGCGCGGCCACCTTCTCGCGGGAGTCGGCCCGGCCCGAGAGGACGATGACGGGGACCGAGCTCCACGCGCGCAGCGCGTGCAGCACCTGCATGCCGTCGACCTCGGGCAGACCGAGGTCGAGGATGACGGCGTCGGGGGGATTGTGGGCCGCCTCCTGCAGGGCGCGGCGGCCGTCGGGGGCCGTGGCCACCGTGTAGGCGCGGGCCCGGAGATTGATCTGCAGGGCCTTCAGCATCTGCGGTTCGTCGTCGACGACCAGGATCCGGCTCATGCGAGTTCGTCCTCCATCTGGGCGTCCGGCATCTGGGCATCCGGCAACTGGGCATCCGGCAACTGGGTGTCCGGGTCGGCCTGGGCCAGGGCCGCCGGGTCGGGGTCGGTCGCGGCCGGGAGCGAGAGCACCATGGTCAGGCCGCCGCCGGGGGTGTCCTCGGGCAGCAGGGTGCCGCCCATCGCCTCGGTCAGGCCGCGCGCCAGCGCCAGGCCGAGCCCGACGCCAGTGGCGTTGTCGTTGTCGCCCAGCCGCTGGAAGGGCTGGAAGATCCGCTCCCGGTCGGACTCGGGCAGGCCGGGCCCGCGGTCGACGACCCGCAGCTCGACCCGCTCGCCGAGCGCGCTCGCGCTGACCAGCACGGGCTGCCCGGCGGCGTGCCGCAGCGCGTTGCCGACGAGGTTGGCGACGACGCGTTCCAGCAGCGGACCGTCGACGACCACGTCGGGGCTCCCGGCCAGGCCCTGGGTCACCACCGTCACCTCCGCGTCGGCGGCGTCGGGACCGAGCGAGTCCAGGGCGGTCACGACCACGTCCTCCAGCGCGGTGGGGTGCAGCTGCAGCGAGAGCGCACCCGCCTGGAGGCGACTCATGTCGAGCAGGTTCTCCACCAGCCGGGTCAGCCGCTCCAACGAGACCTCGGCGGTGCCGAGCAGCTCGCGCTGGTCCTCGGGGCTGAACTCGACGTCGTCGCTGAGCAGCGAGGAGACGGAGGCCAGCGCCACGGCGAGCGGGGTGCGCAGGTCGTGGCTGACGGCGGCGAGGAGCGCGGTGCGCAACCGGTCGGCGGCCTTGACCGGCTCGATCTCGGCGGCCTGCTCGGCGAGCCGGGTGCGTTCCAGGGCGACCGCAACGTGCGCGGCGAAGGCCGCGAGCACGCGCCGGTCGGAGGCCGGCAGGGGCCGTCCGCGCAGGACCAGCGAGGCGCTACGGCCGACCGGGACGACCTCCGTGCCGGGCTGGTCGGCCAGTTCCTCGGGTTCGACGACATGCTCCACCAGCTCGACCCGGTCGAAGGCGAAGGTCTCCCGCAGCCGGGCGAGCAGGGCCGGGACGGCCTGGTCGCCGCGGAGCACGCTGCCGGCCAGCGCGGAGAGCGTCTCGGCCTCGGCGGTGGCGCGGGCGGCCCGGCCCGCGAGCTTGGTGGCGGTGTCGACGATCCCCGCGACGACCATGCCGACCAGGGCGAAGACGACCAGCGCCAGCACGTTGTTGGGCTCGGCGATGGTGAACCGGTGGATCGGCGGGATGAAGTAGTAGTTCAGCAGCACCGAGGCGGTCACGGAGGCGACCAGCGCGGAGGCCAGGCCGCCGAGGGTGGAGATGCCGACGACGAGGGCGAGGAAGAGCAGCGTGTCGCTGGTGAGGTTGATGGCGTTCCGGGTCTGGCACAGGATCGCGGTCAGCACGAACGGCAGCACCAGCCCGCAGGCCAGCCCGGCCCAGCGGCGGACGCCGGCCCGGCTGCGGCGCGGGCCCGCGCCCACGGCGTCCGGCAGGTGGCGGCCGCGTCCGGACTCCTCGTGGGTGACCATGTGGACGTCGATGTCGCCGGAGAGCTCGACGGTCTTCTCGCCGATGCCCCGGCCACCGGTCAGCGCGCGGCGCAGCAGGCCGCGGCGGCTGGTGCCGAGCACCAGCTGAGTGGCGTTGGCGGCGCGGGCGAAGTCCAGCAGCGCGGTGGGCACGTCGTCGCCGACGACGGAGTGGTAGCTGCCGCCGAGCGACTCGGCCAGCTGCCGCTGGGCGGCGAGCGCGCCGGGGTCGGCGTCGGCGAGGCCGTCGGACCGGGCGACGTGGACGGCCAGCAGCGCGCCGCTGCCGGCGCGGTCCGCGATCCGCGCGGCACGGCGGACCAGCGTCTCACCCTCCGGCCCGCCGGTGAGGGCGACCACGACGGTCTCGCGGGTCTCCCACACCTTGTGGATCTCGTGCTCGGCCCGGTACCGGCGTAGTCCCTCGTCGACCCGTCCCGCCAGCCACAGCAGCGCGAGCTCGCGCAGCGCGGTCAGGTTGCCGACCCGGAAGTAGTTGGAGAGCGCGGCGTCGACCTTCTCCGCCGCGTAGACGTTGCCGTGCGCCATCCGCCGCCGCAGGCCCTCCGGGGCCATGTCGACCAGCTCGATCTGGTCCGCGCGGCGGACCGTGTCGTCTGGGACGGTCTCACGCTGCGGCACGCCGGTGATCTTCTGGACGACGTCGTTGAGCGACTCCAGATGCTGCACGTTGACGGTGGTCAGCACGTCGATGCCGGCGTCCAGCAGCTCCTGCACGTCCTGCCAGCGCTTCGCGTGGCGGCCGCCGGGGATGTTGGTGTGGGCGAGTTCGTCGACCAGGACGACCTCCGGCCGCCGGGCGATCACCGCGTCCACGTCCAGCTCGTCGAACCGTCCGCCGCGGTACTCGCGCGGGGCGCGCGGCAGCACCTCCAGACCGGCGAGCTGCTCCTCGGTGTGACGGCGCCGGTGGCACTCGACGATGCCCACGACCACGTCCTGGCCACGCTCCACTCGCCGGTGGGCCTCGTCCAGCATCTTGTAGGTCTTGCCGACCCCCGGCGCCGACCCGAGGAAGACCTTCAGCCTTCCCCGACCCGGACCGGTACTTCCCGCGTTCACGCCGTACACCGGACCACCTTGACCGCGTCGTGCGGGCACTCACCACTCCGCGGCGGTCCTCATACGCAATCTTGACGCGGTCGATCGCTGCGGATTCCGTCGATCCTGAGGTGAACAGTGCATGGATACCGTTAAAACGGATGCGAAGACTCCAAAAGAGTTGCTAATCTGAAGGCACCAAGGCGCCCAGAGCCTGGGATTCACGGAGAGAACCGATACGTCATGTCCGAGACCGCCACCGCAGCAGTGACCCCCCGTGTCATCGTCGGTGTCCGCGACTCCGCGAAGGGCCGCGCGCAGCTGCGCCAGGCCGCGGCGGCCGCGCGGCGCAAGGGCGCGGTGCTCGTCCCCGTTCTCGCCTGGTCCCCCTCGGGCGGCGACCACCTCTACCGCACCCGCCCCTGCCCGGAGCTGGCCCACGCCTGGGAGCAGCGGGCCTGCGCGAAGCTCGACGAGGTCGTCACCGGCGCGCTGGCCACCGAGGAGACGCTTCCCGCGGCGGTCCGTCCGGTGACGGTCCGGGCCGAGAGCCTGGCGGAGGCCGTCGCCTCCGCGGCCTCCGCCCCGGCGGACGAGATCTTCGCCCCGGCCACCCGCCCGGGCCTCCTCACCCGCCTCGGCTTCTACCACCACACCCCGGGCCGCGGCGTCGCCCTGGCGCACTGAGTCGGGCTTGCGCACCCTCAGGTAGTTGCACCCTCCAGGGGCGCGGGGAACTGCGCGAACAACCACCCGGTGCGGATGGCCCTGTTCGATGAGGACCATCCGCTCAGGTGGCTTGTCGCGCAGTTCCACGCGCCCCTCAGTAGTGCAGCTGGCCCCTCTGCCCAAACTCACCGGTACTCGCGGAGGCGGGGTGCGGCCCCCGCGCCGATCAGGACGAGGACGCCGGCGACGCAGCCCAGCTGCAGCCACAGCGCCGAGTCCGCGCGGTGCGTGCCCGTGGTCGAGGCCGATTCGTAGGCCTTCTCGTTGATGCCGATCAGCGCCTGCAGCGCCGCGTCGTGCGCGTTGAAGTCCGCGTTCGAACCGCCCGGGGCGAGGCTCGTGCAGTAGGCGATCGCCTGCTCCAGTTGGCCGGCCGCGACCATCGCGCGGATCTTCCGGTCGTCCACCTGGTACGCCTGGAAGGCGAGCAGCGTCTTCAGCGCCGCCGCACCCTCACCGGCGAAGGTGATGTTGTGGAACTCCCGCCCGTACTCGCCGCCGAAGCGGATCGCCGACGGGTCGGCCCGGACCGCCGAGACCGCCTGCGCGAGCGCCGCGTCGTACGCGCCCAGCTCCGCGCCGTTCAGTGAGAGGACCTGGTCGGTGTCGGTCTCGAAATCGCTCTGGTACTGGTCGCGGCGGCCCGCGTCCAGGACGTAGCGGCTCTCGGCCGCATTGGAGTCGGAGACGGTCGCCCGGGCCTGGGTCAGGGCCACCACCGAGTCGTAGGCGTCCTTGCGGGCCGTGACGAGATCCTGCTGCTCGCCGCCCAGGAACGAACCGGCCGTCGACAGCAGCACCACCGTCAGCAGGCTCGCGGCCGCCAGCGCGGGGTTGACGACGCGCCGGAAGCGGAGGGCCAGCCACAGCTGCAGGGCGACCAGCGCCGCCAGCAGGCCGCCGCCCAACAGGGTCAGCCAGAGCGCAGCGGAGCCGAGCGCGCCGTGTTCGTCGGTGTAACTCTGCTCGAAGGCCTGGTCGTTGGCCCCGACCAGGGAATGCGCGGCGGGCAGCAGCTGCCCGCGCATCAGGTCCGTGGCCTGTCGGTACTCGGCGAGTGCGGCCGGGTCGGGGCGGCCCGCCGGGGCGTTCGCGCGGGTGTCGAGCTCCAGGGCCCGCGCGGCGAGGTCCTGGTAGCGGCCCATGCCGTCGAGGATCGCCGCGAGCGCGGTCTGCGCGGGCGCGTTGCCGGAGGCGTCGAGGGTGGCCTGCTGGAGGTCCCTGTCGGCGTCGGTGCGGTCCTTGAGGTAGATCTGCTGGGCGGTGGCCAGGTTCGACGCCAGCCTGGGGTCACTGCCGAACATCAGCTGGTTGGCCGCCTGCGCGTCCA
Source organism: Streptacidiphilus jiangxiensis (assembly GCF_900109465.1). Taxonomy (GTDB): domain Bacteria; phylum Actinomycetota; class Actinomycetes; order Streptomycetales; family Streptomycetaceae; genus Streptacidiphilus; species Streptacidiphilus jiangxiensis. The sequence goes on along the minus strand of NZ_FOAZ01000003.1, from coordinate 427,184 downwards.
GATCGGTCAGCGACTGGTAGAGCGCACCCGCGTCGGTGACCTGCGGCGCCTCGTGCCCGGTGATCCGGGCCCAGGCGCCCTGGGCGCCCGTCGCGGTGCCCGCGAGCAGCCCGCCGAGCAGCAGCGCGAGCACCGCGCAGCCGGCCACCGCCCAGCGCAGCCGCGCGGGCACGCTCAGCCGCCCGGGCACACTCAGCCGCGCCCTGCGTCCGGACCGCGGAGCCTCCCCCGGCGCGCCGGCCTCCCCCTGTTCCTGTTCCTGCTGCCGCTCCCGCACCGCGACCGTCGTCATCCCCGCCGAGCCTCTTCCCCGTCTCCGGCCTCGCGACCTCGGGGCTCACTCTCCTGCGGGGCGCCTGCGCACAGCGGCGTCCTAACGCTCTCTTAGCGCCTGGAGGGCGCTTCTTGACGACTTGTTGGCACCCTCACCGACCGTTCACGCGGGCACGCTCTCGGGCATCGGCATGCGACGACCCTCGATCAGCAGGGTGCAGACGGGCGTGTGCGGGCGGTGGCCGCCATGGTGGGGGTGGTCGATCCGCACGCTCAGCGGCGTCGGCGGCTCGCCCGGCAGCTCCGCCTCCAGGACCGTCGTCCCGGTGCCGCGCTGGTGGTGGTAGCCGACCTCCTTGCCGTCGACGAGGAGGACGAGGTCCTCGGTGCGCCAGGTGAAGCCGGTGCGCAGGTCGAGCGAGACGGAGTGGCCGTCGATGTCGAGGTGGTAGTGGTGCCGCGTGGTCATCCTGGCCTCCCGGGCCGCCGGACGTCCCCCTCAGCTACCACGATAAGCCCGGCGCCCGGCGACTACTTCTCGCGACGGTGGCGCCGCACGGCCCAGACGGAGACGGCCACGACCACGATCAGGGCGATCACCCCGGCGACGATCTGCCCGGCCTGCTTCTCGACCTTCTGGTAGGCCTGACCGGCCAGGTAACCGAGCAGCGTGAAACCGATGCCCCAGGTGACCGCGCCGAGCGCGTTGAAGAGCAGGAACCTGCGGTACGGCATCCTCGAGATGCCGGCGAGCGCGGGCATCACGGCGCGGAAGAAGGCGACGAACCGGCCGAAGAAGACCGCCGCCGCACCCCGCTCGCGGATCATCTCCTGGGCGTCGCCGAGCCGCTTCTGGTGCCGGCGCAGCGGCCTGATCCCGAGGATCCGGTCGCCGAAGTGGTGGCCGATCTCGTATCCCACGCTGTCTCCGAGGATCGCGGCGACGACGACCACCAGCGCGACAATCCAGTAGGACACGTGCCCCTGGTTGGCCAGCACGCCGCCGAGCACGGCCGCGGTCTCGCCCGGCAGCACGAAGCCGACGAAGAGTGCGTCCTCACAGAAGACCAACGCTCCGACAACCGCGTACACGACGGGCCCGGACAGCCCGGCCAACCAGGTGGTGATCGCTCCCATGGGGCCAGTCTGCGCCATCCGCCCTCGGGCGACGGCCGCGACCCGGCGACGGCCGGTACGGCCGGGCGCTCCCTACAGTGGGACGCATGAAGATCTTTCTTGCGGGGGCGGGCGGAGCACTGGGGCGGCGTCTGGTGCCGCGGCTCGTGGCGGCCGGGCACGAAGTCGTGGGCACCTCGCGGAGTGCGCACGGCGCCGAGCGGGTGCGCGCTCTGGGGGCGACGCCGGTCGTCGTCGACGCCCTCGACGCGGCCGGGCTGCGGGAGGCCGTCGCGTCCGCGGCGCCGGAGGCGGTCCTGCACCAACTGACCGACCTCTCCGCCGCCGACAGCGCGGCGAACTCGCGACTGCGCCGCGAGGGCACCCGGAACCTGGTGGACGCCGCCCGCGCCGCGGGCGTGTCGCGGATCGTCGCGCAGTCGATCAGCTGGGCGTATGTCGGTGGGGACGCCCCGGCGACGGAGGCGGAGCCGCTGGACCTGGACGCTCCCGCGCCGCGCGGCGCAACGGTGGCGGCCGTGGCGGAGCTGGAGCGGATCTGTGCCGAGCTGCCGGACGCGGTCGTCCTGCGCAACGGGCTGCTGTACGGGCCGGGCACCTGGTACGCGCCGGGCGGGCCGGTGGCCGCCGCGCTGCGCGGCGAGGCGGCCGGGCCCTACCTCGCGTCGGTGACGCCGCACCCGGGGGTGAGCTCCTTCGTGCACGTCGACGACGCGGCCGCGGCGGTCGTCGCCGCGCTGGCGTGGCCGGCCGGGCCGGTCAACGTCGTGGACGACGAGCCCGCGCCCGCCTCCGTCTGGCTGCCGGCGCTGGCGGCGGCCCTCGACGCGCCCGTCCCGACGGCGACGCCGGCGGCCCAGGCCGCAACCTGGGAGCGCGGCGCCTCGAACTCGCTGGCCCGCAGCCTGGGTTGGATCCCGGAGCGACCCACCTGGCGCATCGGCTTCGCCGACCGCCTCCCTGAGCCGTTGGCAGGTAACACGGTTCACGACTGAACCGCCCAATCACGCGGTTCAGTCGTCGGCCTGTCGCCTCGTCAGCGCGGGCCCATCCGGCCCTGAAGCCCTCTCAAACCTTCCCCGAGCCTCCTTCACTCGCTTGACCAGCGGTTTCTCCCCCCTCATCGCTCGTTCGGCCGATCGTCCGGATGCGAACCGCCCGGGGTCGGGATCTGCTGGAGCACGTGCCGGGTCCACCAGGGCCCCGAAGAAGGAGACACACATGCGCGTTCGTCGTCTCGCTGCCGCCACCGCCCTCTCGGGGGCGGCGGTGATCGCCACCGCGCCGCTCGCCTCCGCCGTGGAGGCCGGTGCCGTCGTGGTGTCCCCCGGCAGCGCGGCCCCCGGACAGACGGTCACGATCGGTGCCTCCGGCTGTGCCACCGCCAACCCGAACGCGACAGCCCGGGCGTACTCCAACGCCTTCCCGACCACCGCGCTGAACGCGGTCGGCAGCACCGGGGAGGTGGCCGGCTCCACGCAGGTCTTCTCCGGCGCGAAGGCCGGGACGTACACCGTCACCGTGGTCTGCGACGTGAGCAACCCGAGCCAGAAGGCGACCGGGTCGCTCACCGTCGTGACCTCCGCCACCGGCGGGGCCACGACCGGTGACGGTGCCACGCAGTCCTTCCCGACCTCCTCGGTCGCCGGCGGCGCGGCACTCGCCGCCGGCAGCCTGGGCCTCGGCGCGTTCGCCCTGCGCCGCCGGGCCGGTGGCCGCGCCTGATCCCCGGCGCGGGCGCTCCCGCGGCAGCCAGGTCCTGCTGGGACTGGCCGCCGCGGGCTTCCTGCTGGGGGGCGCCACGGTCTACCGAGCCGTGGCCGACGCTCCCGCGCCGCCGCCGCAACCGTCGGCCTTCCAGAGCTGGGCCGACCGGTTGCGCACCCCGACCGCACCGACCGCACCGACCGCCACGCCGACGCCCGGTCAGTCCGACGGCAGCGGCGGCGGCACCGGCCGCACCCCTCGGCCGCTCGGGCGCTCGCTCCCGGTGCGGATCACCGTGCCCCGTGTCGGGATCGACGCACCGGTCTCGCCGACCGGCACGGACGCCCACGGCGGCGTCGTCGTCCCGGACGAGGACCACGCACGGGAGGCCGTCTGGTTCGACGGCAGCGCGACCCCGGGTCAGATCGGGCCGTCGGTGATCCTGGCCCACGTCGACTCGTGGAAGCTGCCGCTGGGCGAGGCGGCCTTCTACGCGCTCGGCGCGACCCGGCCGGGCGACGTCGTCCGGGTGACCCGGGCGGACGGGACCGTCGCGGACTTCTCCGTCGACACCGTCACCGTGGTCAGCAGGAACGACTTCCCGACCGGAGCGGTCTACGGACCGACCACCACACCGCAACTGCGCCTGATCACCTGCGGCGGCGGGTTCTCGAAGCAGGGCGGGTATGACGGCAACGTCGTCGTCTACGCCCATTTCACCGGCGTCGCGGGGAAGCCGGGCAGGGGCTGAGCAAAAGGACGGGGCGCGAGGGGTTCGTCGTCACCCCCGCGCCCCGTCAGCTCAGACGAGCTCGCCGTTACCGGCGGGCGAGAGCGTCGACGAACAGCGTGGCGTTGATCGTGCCCCAGCCGCTGGACAGGTCGTAGCCCTTGACGGCGTTGTAGCCGGTGACGCCCTGGAAGGAGTTGTTGCCCTTGGTCACGTCGACGATGCCGTACTTGGCCGCGGCGTGCTCACCCAGCCAGTACAGCTTCGGGTTCAGCAGGCCGAGGTCGTGGCCGGCCTTCTGGTCGGCGAGCGCGACGATGCCCGCGAAGATCGGGGTCGCCTCGCTGGTGCCGCCGGTCAGGCCCCAGCCGACGTTCTTCGGGTCGTAGGACGAGTAGGTCCAGGCCGCGCCGTTGACCGCCGCGGTCATGCTGATGTCCGGGGTGCCGCGGTGCGCGCCGGTGACCTTGGCGACGCCGTTCTGGTAGAACGGACGGCCGAAGACGCCGGAGATGCCGCCGCCGCCCGCGCCGTAACCGTCGTTCCAGACCTGGTCGGGCGCCGTGCGGTTGCCGTTGTCGTCCAGCGTCAGCTGGGTGCCGCCGACCGAGGTGACCATCGGGTCCGAGGACGGCCAGGAGTTGACGCGGAAGGTGTAGAGACCGTTCGGCGCCGTGGTGGAGTCGGTGGCACCGTTGTCGCCGGAGGCGCCGAGGACGGTGACGCCCTTCTTGAGGGCGTCGGCGAAGGCGTAACGCAGGGCCTTCAGCGAGGCAGCGCCGGTGGCGTAGTCGGAGAAGGTGTTCTCCGTGGCGCCGAAGCTCTGCGAGATGACGTCGCCCCAGTGGTGGTCGACGGCGTACTTCTCCGCGGCCATCATCTCGGGGAAGCCGGTGGTGCCCTCGGTCTCGGCGACGCCGGTCTCGACCAGGACGATCTTCGCGTCGGGGGCTATCGCGTGTGCGTACTCGACGTCGAGGGTGGTCTCACCGGCCCAGCCGAGCTGGTCCGAGGTGCCGGTCCACGCGGGGACGTTGCCCCACTTGCGCACGTCGACGTTGGTGCCCGGCAGACCGAAGGTCTTGTCGAAGGTGTTCAGGTCCTTCTGGATCGTCGGCGAGCCGAAGGAGTCGACGATGACGATGGTGCGGCCCTTGCCGTTGATGCCCGACTTGTACAGCGGGGCCAGGTTGTAGGCCTTGCGGTACTGCTGCGGGGTGTAGCAACGGATGTGAATCTTGCTCAGGCAGACGCTGGTCGGCAGGACTGCGGGCATGCCCTTGGCCAGCACGTGGCCGGCAGAGGCCGGGATCGGCTTCGGCAGCGCGGCCGAGGTCGCGCCGGAGGCGACGGCCGTGCCGGGCGCGCCCGCCGAGAAGGCCAGCACGGCTGCAGCCCCAGCGGTGATCCCGGCGGCCGTGCGGACGGCACGCGAGCGGGTGATGGAACGGCCCATGGTTCTCCTCAAGGTCACGATGGCGTGCTCGCAAACCCGGGAGGAATCCAGACCACCACGTCACCCCCACCCCCCGGCGCGGCACTGCCGCAACAGTGCGCACGATGCTCGCGCATGAGTTCCCCTCGCACCACCCCCCGACTGGGGGGTGCAACCCCGCACCGGGGTGAACGCCTTCCGTGATCACCGACTCATGGCTCCCGCACAGGCCGGCCACAGCGTCATCGGCCCAGCTCCCCCGTCAGATGGGCGAAGACCACGACGTCGGAGTCCCAGTGGCGGTCCGGGGTGAGACTTCCGCCACACGTGATCAGGCGCAGCTCGGCATCGTCGGTCGGGCCGTAGACCCGTTGGAGGGAAAGGCGTCCTTGGTGAAGCTGTCCACCTGATCGACCGTGAAAACCGCGGTGCCGCCGTCGTCCCGCGTGATCTCGATCCGCTGGCCCCTCCTCAGGGTCAGTACCGCTCGACGCGGACGGCCGCCGCCGCGCAGGCGGTCAGCAGCACGCAGGCCTCCAGCAGGGCGAGCCACGGGAGGGAGGTCGAGGCGCCGCTCCGCTGCGAGGTGAACGTCTGCCGGACCGCCGCGTTGACCGGCGAGACCGACGCGACCAGCAACGCCAGCGAACCGGCCGTCAGCGTCAGGACTCCCGCCGCCCGGCCGCGCACCGGCAGCGCCCCCGCGGCCGTGCCGGCCAGCACCCCGACGAGGACCGCGACCAGCCCGTCCGCGACGACCGCACCCGTCGAGGCGTGCGGGCCGCTCGGCGGGGACGAGGCCGCCACCTCGAAGGCCGCCCCGACCGCGCCCAGCAGCAGACCGCCGCCGAGCCCGACCGCGAGCGCCGACGCCCGCGCCGCCCGCGCCCCCGCCGCCGCGGCCACCACCGCCGCGGCGGCGTCCGGCTCGGCCGAGACCACGGCCCGGGTCAGCCAGCCGCAGACCGGGACCAGCACGGCGGCACACCAACCCAGCGCGTCCCCGTACTGCTGGGCGCTCACCCGCCCGGCCAACAGCAGGAAGGCGAGGAGCGTCAGCGGCGGCAGCCAGCCGTGCGAGCGCAGCGCCAGGGACGAGTGGTAGCGCAGCAGTCCGCGCGTCACGCGCGCACCTCCTGGACGTGGGCGCCGGGTCGGGACAGGACGGCGCGCAGCACGTCGTCCGAGGCCTCGGCCGCGACGCCCAGCCTCACGGAGCCGTCGCCGCGTGCGACGACCTCCAGCACTCCGGTCAACCCGCCGAGCCAGGACGCCGCGAGGCCGTGCACGGTGATCGTGATCGCTGCCCTGCGCGGGCGGGATCCGTCCGGCTCGTCGACCCGGACCCGTCCCTCGGCGACGGACCACCCCACCTCGGCGAGGCCCGCCAGACGGGCCGGGTCGTGGTCGACGAAGACGACCGCCGCGCCGTCGGCGACCCGCTCCAGGACCGCCGCGTCGAGCGTCTCGCGCGCGGCCCGGTCCAGGCCCGTCCAGGCCTCGTCCAGCACCAGCAGCTCGGGCTCACCGAGCAACGCCTGGGCGACGGCCACCTTCTGGCAGCTGCCCTTGGACAGCTCCCGCAACGGCTGGTCGGCGTAGCCGGCGGCGCCGAAGCGCTCCAGCAGCTCGTCGGCCCGGCTCACGGACGCGTCGGCCCGCAGTCCGTGCAGCGGCCCGAGCCTGCGCAGGTACTCGCGGGCCGTGAACGGAAGCTCGGCGGCGAACCGCTCCGGCACGTACGCCCGCCGGGCGTACCCGTCCACGATCCGGCCGCGCGTGGGCCTGGTCACCCCGGCGAGCAGGCGCAGCAGCGTCGACTTGCCGCTGCCGTTGCCGCCGCTCGCCCGGACCAGCACGCCGCGCGCCACCTCGACACCGACCTCACGCACCACCCACGGGCCGCGTGGCCCGTACCGCTTGCCCACCCCGTCGAGTCGCACCCGCCCAGGGTAGGCGAGGGGCTATGCGGTCTCGGTGAGGATCCGCATGCTCGGCGGCTCGGCGAGCAGGGTCGCCGAGAGCTCCAACGACCGGGCCAGGTGGGGGCTGGCGAGGTGCGCGTCGAGCGCGGCGCGGTCCTCCCACTCCTCCACGACCACCCAGGAACGCGGGTCGTCCGGGTCCACGTAGTTCCGGTAGGAAAGGCACCCCGGCTCGGCGCTGCTGGCCTCCTGCATCGACCGCGCCTGCGCGCGCATCTCCTGCTCCCTACCGGGCTTGGCCTTCAGCACCGCGACCACGCTGACCCGCTTCGACATCGCTCGCTCCCCCTGATCCGCTCATCCGCTGCAGGAGCTGCCACCGTAGCCCGGACGCCGCACGGTCCCCTAGCGTCCCGCGGGTTGCAGCGTCCGCGGGGAACTGACGCCGTGGTAGGAGATCAGGGCGGCGATGTCGGCCGGATCCACCGGACCGGGGGAGGCCAGCAGCGCGGCCATCTCCTCGAACATGGTCTCCACACCGCCCGGGGTGAACGCGCACAGCAGCCGCGCGGGCGTGTCACCGACGTTGCGGAAGCCGTGGGTGATCCCGCTCGGCCCGTGGACCAGGGTGCCCGGTTCGGCCCGGACGGTCCTGTCGCCGACGAGGAACTCGTAGGCGCCGTCGAGTACGTAGAAGGTCTCCGCCTCTCGGTGGTGCACGTGCGGACGCGGTCCGGTGCCGGGCGGGGTGATGAACTCCACCAGGGAGAGCTCCCCGTAGGTGTGCTCGGCGCGGAGCAGCACGCGGCACTCCTGCACGTCCCAGCGCACAGGCGGGAGCTCCGAAGCGGTGACGATCACGGGTGCGGTCATGGTCACTCCGTAGGGCTGGCAGCCGGTGGGAAGGGCCGGACGAGGCCCGGACCTCATCCTGGTCGGCACGCTGGAACCCGACCTGAGCACGGCTGGAGCAGTGCCCGGCCGGCCGGGCTCCAGCCCGGGTTGAGCTCCTCGCGAGGGGGCCCGGTCAGGGTGACGCCGTCCCCTGGCACTGCGAGCGGAGAATCCATGTCCACGACTGAACAGCACACCGGGTTCCCGAGATCCGGCAGCCTCGAGGCAGACGGCCCGGTCGAGGTCGGCACCGTCCCGCGTCGGCCCGGAGCGGCTGTCGGCCGGGACCGTGCGGCCGCGCCCGGCCGCCTCGACGCCCTGACCGGCATCCGGTTCGTCGCCGCCTTCTCGGTCTTCATGTTCCACGTGTCCCTGGTCGTCTTCGACCCCTTCGCGAACACCTCGGTGCGCGGCGTGTTCTCGGACATGTTCGCCAACGGCGGGTGGGTCGGCGTCTCACTCTTCTTCGTCCTGTCCGGCTTCGTGCTCACCTGGACCGCCGGGCCCCGGGTGCCGGTCCTGGCCTTCTGGCGCAAGCGGCTGCTGAAGGTCTACCCGACCCACGCCGCGGCCTGGGCCATCACGATGATCGCGGTGCCGGGCACCGGGGTCGCGGTGGCACTGGCCAACCTCGCGCTGGTGCACACCTGGATCCCGGACCACTCGTTCTTCATGAGCGTCAACAGCCCGAGCTGGTCGCTCTGCAGCGAGCTCCTCTTCTACCTGCTCTTCCCCTTCTTCCTGCCGCTGGTGCGCCGCATCCCGCGCCGGATGCTGCTGGGCGCCCTGGTGGCGCTGGTCCTGTCGACCCTGCTGGTCCAGCTGGTGGCGCAGGCCCTTCCCTCGAAGCCGCTCGCCCCCGAGGGCTACCCGATCTCGGTGTCCCGGTACTGGCTCGAGTACTACTTCCCGGTGTTCCGCCTCCCCGAGTTCCTGGTGGGCATGGTCGTCTGCCGGCTGGTCCGGGAGACGCGACTGCTGAAGATCAACGTCGGCCTCGCCGCGCTGCTGGCGCTCGGGGGCTACGTGCTCGACTCCTTCGTCCCGTTCGACCTCAGCCTGGTGACGGTCGAGCTGCTGCCGATCGCCCTCCTGGTGGGCGCGCTGGCGAACGCGGAGCAGGGGCGGTCGACCCGGCTGCTGCGCAGCAGGCTGTTCCAGTGGCTCGGCAACGTCTCCTTCGGCTTCTACATGGCCCAGGCCCCGGTCGTCATCTACCTGCGCCTCACCGTGATGCACCACCAGCTCTACGGCGTCGGCGAGGCACTGGCGGTGACCGCCGGGCTGTTCGTGACCACCCTGGCGCTGGGCGCCTTCCTGCACCACTGCATCGAGATGCCGGTGATGAACCGGTGGGCGAGGAGCCGCAAGGCTCTCCGCACGAAGGGAGCGACGTCGTGATCGTGGTGACCGGTGCCCGCGGGCAGGTCGGCTCGCAGGTCTACGCACAGTTGGAGGCCCTGGGCGCGGACACCCTGCCGGTGGCCCGCAGCGAGGGGCGCACGCCCAGCGGCCGCCCCTACTACGTCGGCGACCTGGACGCGCCGGACAGCCTGGCCGGGGCGCTGGACCTGGCCGAGGCCGTCTTCCTCTACCCGAACTTCGACCACCGGTTCGCCGAGTTGCTGGCCGGGAGCGGAGTGCGCCGCGTCGTGCTGCTCTCCTCCTCCTGGGTCGAGGTCAAGCCGGGCTCGCTGATCGGTGCCAAGCACCGGGCGGCGGAGGACCTGCTGCGGGAGACCGGTCTGCCGTTCACGCTGCTGCGACCGGACACCTTCATGACCAACGACCACTTCTGGCTGTCCGAGATCGCCCACGGCACGCTCGGCACGGCGTTCCCGGACGCGCTGACCGCCCCGATCGCCTGCGCGGACATCGCGGCCGTCGCCGTGGCGGCGCTGCGGGACGGCACCTTCGAGAACGAGTCCCTGCTGCTGACCGGGGACGAGGAGCTCAGCCAGCGGTTCCGCCTGGAGGCCGTCGCCGCGCGCCTGGGCGTTCCGGTCACGCTGGACGTCCTCGACGAGGACGAGATGCTGCGGCGCTATGCGCGGTACATGCCGGAGCCGGTGGCCGAGGACATGATCGACGGTATGCGGAAGTCGCTGGCCGCCCCGCTCGCGCGAGCCGGCGGGTTCGCTCGGGCGACCGGTCGTCCCGCGCTCCGCTACCGCGACTGGCTCATCAGCGAGGAGAGCCGCTTCGTCCCCCGGGGCGTGACCGCGGGCGTCTGACGCCTCCCCCTTCCACGGTCCCACCCCTCCCCCCGCCGCAGAAGCCGCGTGCCCCTCCTCCCCCCGGGACGGGCACGCGGCTTCTGCCTCGTCGGACACCACCCCAGCCGGGGTCGAGGAGCGCTCCAGAGGGAGCGCGGACCTTTCTGGTGGGTCCGAAGAACCGGTCCGTCCCTGCGCAGGAGGTCACCTGATGTCCCAACCCAGCACCGCTCGCCCGGCCGGCATCGATCCCGCGGCGACTGCCGCGCTCGCCGCGCTGGCCTCGGAGCACGCGTCCAAGTCGGAGGAACTGCGCCGGTCCACCCCCGAGATCGCCGAGGCGATCCGGTCGGTCGGCTTCTGCCGCTACTTCGTACCGGCCCGATGGGGCGGGACGGAGGGCGACTTCACGGGCTTCGTCGAGGCGGTCGCCAGGGTCGCGGAGGGGGACCCGAGCGCGGCCTGGTGCGCCTCCATCGCCGCGACGATGGGGCGGATGGCCGCCTTCCTCCCCGAGGAGGGCCAGCGACTGCTGTGGCAGGACGGTCCCGACACGGCCGTCGTGGGCTCGCTGATGCCCTCCGGCCACGCCCGTGCCGTTCCGGGCGGCTGGGAGATCGACGGCCGGTGGGCCTTCGTCAGCGGCATCCACGACTCCGACTTCGCGCTCCTGTGCACCCCCGTGCCGCAGGGGGACGCCGTCGAGGTCCGGTTCCTGCTGGTTCCGCGCGAGAGCTGGACCGTCGAGGAGACCTGGGACAGCGTCGGCATGGCCGGAACGGGCAGCCACACGCTCGTCCTGGAGCCCCGCTTCGTCCCGGCGGAGCACTCCTTCACCCGTGAGTCCCTGTTCCGAGGGACTCCGGTCGCCGCGCAGACGACCGCCACCCGGGTGCCGCTGCCGGGCGTCAGCGGCCTGTCGTTCGCGGCGCCGGTGCTGGGCGCCGTCCGGGGGGCGCTGACGCGGTTCACCGACGTCACGGCCGCCCGGCTGGCGGCCTCGGCCCAGCAGCAGAACCGGATGTCCACCGGGACCGAGGCCACCGTCAAGCTGGCCCTTGCCCGCGCCGACGGCGAGGCGGACGCCGCCCTGCTGCTGCTCGAGCGCGCCGCCCGGCAGGCGGACGCAGGCACCGTCGACCAGGTGGGCGCGCTGCGGGCGCACCGCGACTACGCGCTCGCGGTGGACCTGCTGCTGGAGGCGGTCAACCGCCTGTTCCGGGCGGCCGGCACCCGGGCGCAGAGCGGCTCCGACCCGCTGCAGCGCCTCTGGCGTGACGTCAACTCCGCTGCTGGGCACGCCGTCCTGCAGTGGGAGCCGGCCGCCCGGGGAATGGCCGACCACCTGCTGACCACGGCCGGCGACACCCGACGCGGCTGAGCCGCGAACGGCGGGAGGGCCCCTGGAACGTCCAGGGGCCCTCCCGCCGTCGTGGTCCAGGTCACTCGAACGCGGCCGCATGGTCGGCGACCCAGTCGCGGAAGCTCCGGGCAGGGCGCCCGGTCACCTGGGCGACGGTGTCGACGACCGACTGCGGGTGGGCGGCGAAGAACCGCTCGACCCCCACCAGCGCACGGGCCCAGGCCTCGGGCGTGTGCGCCGACGCCTGGCGGATCCACTCCTCCTCCGGCTGGTGCTCGAGACGCAACGGGCGGCCCAGCACCTCCCCCAGGACCCGCACCCGGTCGGCCATGTCGAGGGATTCCGGACCGGTCAGCGTCAACGCCCGCCGGGCCCACGTCTCCGGCCCGCCGAGCAGGGCCACCGCCGCCACCTCCGCGATGTCGCGCGGGTCGATGAGCGGCACCGTCAGCTCCGGGTGCGGCACCCGGATCGTGCCGTCACCGCGCACCGCGGGCGCCCACAGCAGGGCCAGCGTGGCGAAGGCGCACGGGCGCAGCAGGGTGGTCGGCACACCCGCCGCGGCGAGATGGGCCTCGCCCCGCACGTGCTTGCGGAACATGGGGTTGTCCACCTCGGGGTACTGCGCGGCCGTGGCGGAGAGCACGACGAGGTGCCGCAGCCCCGGCGCGGCCTGGGCCGCCTTGGCGAAGGCCGCGCCGGCGTTCTCGTCGAGCATCACGTAGGCCGCGTCGACCTGGTCCAACGCCTGCTCCAGCGCATGGACGTCGCCCAGGTCGGCGCCGACGACCTCGACGTCCGGGGGCAGCACGCGCGCCGCCCGCTGCGGGTCGCGGGAGATCGCACGCACCTGGGCGCCGCCCTCCAACAGCCTTCCGGTCAGATGCCTGCCGACGCCGCCGGTGGCGCCGGTCACCAGGATCCTGCTCATCGTCGCTCCTCGTGGCAGTCCTCACGGGCCGACCGGGCCGGCCGGTCCGACGGTTCCCCGGTGATCCCACCGTGACCGCCTCGACGCCCGCCCGAGGGCCGCTGGAGCAACGAGTCCGCTCCCGGATCAGTTGATGCTGCGCCAGATGAACGGTTCGGCCTCGTCCCAGGCCTCCTCGGGCTCACCGGCCGTCACGAGCAACGGGACGTCGGGGTACCGTCCCGACTCCTCCTGGTGACGCGGCCGCAGGCGGCCGAACTCCTGGTCGTGGTGGCGCTCGTTGGTCATCGCGTGCCTCCGTCGTCCTCGACTGGCCCCTCACGGTGGTGGGGTGACCGCCAAGGTTCGCCGAATCGGCCTGCGCACGGCTTGGGCGACCCTAGGACGGGGCTCGGCCGAACCGTGAAATCTTCACGTCGGGGTGGTGACTGGGGCACTGGAGATGGTCATCGGTGTCTTCCAGAATTCTTTTCGCAAGCAGCACACAGACCGAGTTCACCAAGCGAACGAAGGATGGGAATCCCGATGTCCGACCTGTTCGAGCTCTACCGCGCCTTCCGCCCCTCCGCCGCCCGCGCCGAGGTGCCGACCGCGCACACCGCGCTGCTGCTGGAGGACCTGGAGCAGGGCGCGCCCGATGCCGTGGCGCTCTTCACCGTCTGCGTCATCGCCGAACCGATGAGGCGGGGCGCTGCCGCCTGACCGGACGACCCGGATTCGGCAGGACAGCTACCGCAAGGCCGTAGGCATGGCGAGCGCCCCAGGAGACGGGCGGAAGGACAGGGGGACAGGGTGCGCACGACGGAGCGGCCGGAGAACGGCGGCGAGCAGTTCCGGGTGGCCTTCAAGCGTCACATCCGGCCGGTGGTGGTGCCGGGCGAGGCGGTCTATCTGCTGTCGGACCATGGCGTGACCGCCGCCCGGGGTGCCACGGCCGAAGCGCTGGCGCCGCTGCTGGACGGCAGCAGGAGCCTGGCCCAGGTACTGGCGGAGGCCTCGGGAACCGTGCCGCGCCACGAGGCGCGGGAGGCCGTGGACGCGCTGACCGGCGCAGGCCTGGTGGCCGTGCTGGACGAGAACTCCCCGCAGCCGGCCGACCGCGCCGGCGAGGCCTACTGGGACCTGGCCGGCCTCGACGGCCGCAAGGCCAGCCACTGGCTGCGACAGACGGCGGTCCGGATCGTCGTGCTCGACGGCGTGACCGAGGCCCAGGCCGCGGCGGCCTGCCGCGAGTCCGGCCTCCGACTGGTCGGCGACCCCGTCCCGGCCGACGGCGGAACGCTCTACGCGCCACCGGCCCTCACCACACCGGCCTTCGACGCGCCGGCCGACACCGCCGCGACCGTGGAGGGAGGCGCGAGCCCCGCCCTGTCGCTGGTGTTCTGCGCCGACTACCTCGACCCGCGCCTCGCCGAGGTGGACCGGGAGCACCGCGCCGCGGGGATCCCGTGGCTGCTGGCCAAGCCCGGCGGGGCGGACCCGTGGATCGGGCCGGTCTTCCGCCCGCAGGACGGGCCCTGCTGGAACTGCCTGGCGGACCGACTGCGGCGCAACCGCCGCTCGGAGCAGCCGCTGCGCCGCGCCCTCGGCATGGACAGTCCCCTCGCCCGCCCGGAGTCGTCGCTGGCCGCGGGACGGACCATGGGCCTGCACGCCGCGGTGCTGGAGGCGGCCAAGTGGCTCGCCGGGGTCCGCCGGAACACCCAGGACGCGATCCTGGTGCTGGAGACGCTCGGACTGGGCGGTGGCAAGCACCACCCGGTGCACCGGCGTCCGCAGTGCACCGCGTGCGGCGACCCCGGACTCGTCGGTGCCCGGATCAGAGCGCCGTTCCGGGTGACCTCGCAGCCCAAGGCCGACCTCGACGGTAACGGCCACCGCGCGCTGACCGCCGAGCAGATGCTGGAACGCCACCGCCACCTGGTCAGCCCCGTCACCGGCGTGGTCCGCGAGCTGCGCCGTGCGCCGCGCAGCCCGGCCTTCCTGCACGCCTGCCTGTCCGGACCGAACCTGGCCCTCGATCCGGAGAACCTGGACGGGCTGCGGGCCGGTCTGCGCGCCCTGAGCGGCGGCAAGGGCCTGAACGACACGGAGGCCCGGGTCGGCGCGCTGTGCGAGGCCGTGGAGCGCTACAGCGCGACCCGGCACGGGGACGAGCCGGTGGTCCGCGACACCTTCCGGGCCCTCGGCGAACTGGCGATCCACCCCAACGCCTGCCAGCTCTACTCCGAGCAGCAGTTCGCCGAGCGCAGCCGCTGGAACGCCGCCAACTCGCCGTTCCACTACGTCAGTGAGCGCTTCGACGAGAACGCCGTCCGCGACTGGACGCCGATCTGGTCGCTCACCGAGCAGCGGCACCGCCTGCTGCCGACCTCGATGCTCTACTTCTCCGGCGTCGACCGCGACCCGGGCGGCCTGCGCGCCGACTCCAACGGCAACGCGGCCGGCAGCAGCCTCGAGGACGCCCTGCTGCAGGGCACCCTGGAGCTGGTGGAACGGGACGCGGTGGCCCTGTGGTGGTACAACCGGACCCGGCAGCCCGCGGTGGACCTGGAGGCGTTCGCCGAACCCTGGCTGGAGCGGCTGCGCGCGGGCTACCGCAGCGTCAACCGCGAGGTCTGGGCCCTCGACCTGACCTCCGACCTGGGCATCCCCACGGTTGTCGCGCTCTCGCGGCGGACCGACAAGCCGAGTGAGGACGTGCTGTTCGGCTTCGGCGCGCACTTCGACCCGGCGATCGCGCTGCGCCGGGCGATGACCGAGATGGGCCAGCTGCTCCCCGCGGTCCTGGACGCCGGCCCCGACGGGACCGGCTACGCGGTGCCCGACCCGCACGCCCGGGTGTGGTGGCGGCACGCGACCGCGGCCAACCAGCCCTACCTGCTGCCCGATCCGGAGCTGCCCGCGCTCGCCCCTGACCCGGCGGGTCACCGGCCACGGCCGGATCTCGCCGACGACATCGCGGAGTTGACCCGGACGCTCGGTGCTCGCGGCCTGGACCTCCTGGTCCTCGACCAGACCCGGCCCGACATCGGCCTGCCGGTCGTCAAGGCCGTGGTCCCCGGCCTGCGCCCGTTCTGGTCCCGCTTCGCCCCGGGACGGCTGTTCGACGCCCCGGTGGCCGCCGGCCGCCGTGACGAGCCGCTGCCGTACCAGGAGTTGAACCCGGTCTCGATCTTCGTCTGACGCTCTGTTTCCCCCGTGTGAAGGCCACGTCAAGAGCCCTGCGCTGGTGCAGACCAGCGCAGGGCTCTCGACTACACTCCACGATGGCCGTGCTCACGACACTCGGGGGACAGTGTGGACATTGACGGCGCCACTCCGACGCGTTCGGACGCGGTCCAGGAGGCCCGCATCCAGGAACCGGACGTCCCCCCGCTGAGACTTGCCCGCGCCATTCTGGCGGCGGTGCTCACCAGCTACATCCTGATCACGATACTCAACCTGCTCAGCAGCAGGCTGAGCGGCGGACTGCTGGCCATGGCCGGCTGCTGCCTGGCGGCGGTCGCCTGCCTGCAGTACCTGCACTCCAAACCCGACGCCGCCCGGGCCTCCCGGCGCAGACGGGCGCTGACCCTGGGACTCCAGGCCGCCCTGACCTACCTGCCGCTGCTCGCCCTGCACGCCGAATGGGGCTCCATGGCGGGCTTCCTGGCCGGCTCCCTGCTCCTGCTGCTCCCACCGCGGGCCGCCTGGCCGCTCTACGGCCTGGTCTGCGTCACGATGGTGGTCGAGCCCGTGCTGGAGGGGCGGTCGGTCGTCGACTGCGCCTACCTCGGGGAGTCCACCATGCTCACCGGGCTGGTGGTCTACGGCCTGACGCGGCTGACCCAGCTGGTGGTCCACGTCCAGGCGACCCGCGGCCAGCTGGCGCGGCTCGCGGTCGCCAACGAGCGGCTGCGCTTCGCCCGCGACCTGCACGACCTGCTGGGCTACAGCCTGTCGGCGATCACGCTCAAGAGCGAACTGCTGCTGCGGCTGATCCCGGGGCACCCCGGCCGGGCGGAGCAGGAGATCGGCGACATCCTCACCCTCTCCCGGCAGTCCCTCGCGGACGTGCGGCAGATCAGCCGCGGCTACCGCGACATGTCCCTGCTCCAGGAGATCGAGTCCGCGCGCTCCATGCTGGAGGCGGCCGGCATCCAGGTCGTCGCCGCGTGCGAGCTCGGTGAGCTGACGCCGGACGCGGACACGGTGCTGGCGACGGTGCTGCGCGAGGGCGTCACCAACGTGCTGCGCCACAGCCGGGTGCGCAACTGCTCCATCGACGCCGGTGGCTGCCCGATCGGGATCTCCCTGACGCTCACCAACGACGGCGTGGTGGACGGGGTCGCGGACCGCTCCCCGCACAGCGGCAGCGGCCTCAGCAACCTGCGGATGCGGCTGGAGGCCGTCGGGGGCCGACTCTCCACCGAGGCAACGGGCGACGGACGTTTCCGGCTGCAGGCGGAGGTTCCCAGGGAGTACGCGGAACTGCGGCAGCGCTCGGGCGGTACGGGCCGGGGTCAGCGCTCCGGGACGACCATCCCGGCGCCCGCCACGTAGGACAGGATCGCCGCGGTCACGGGGGGCGACAACGGGGCCTCGGCCAGCAGTCGGGAGGGCGGCGTGGGACCGCCCAGCAGCGACAGCACCCACAGCGGCTCCGGCAGGTGCAACAGCATCCGGTGCCGGGCGGACGGCGAACTCATCACGAAGCCGCGGCCGTTGTTGCGGATCACCACCGAGCTGCCGAGCCGTACCGGCTGGTCCTGCGGCAGCTGCCTGGCGCTGAAGCGCGCCGCGCGGTGCACGGGGGCGACCGACAGCAGCGGGCCCCGCAGGTCGTCCTGACCCAGCGAGTGGACCACCATGGCTCGCAGCCGGGCGAGCGCCCGGCGCAGCGCGGGCTCCGCCGCGCCGGCGGCCACCACGTTCTCCAGCAGCACCGGACCGAGCTGCATCCGCCGCAGCGCCTCAGTGACCTCGGGCGTCGTCCGGGCGAGCCGGACCGTGCTCCAGCGTCCCTGGACCAGCAGCCCGTCGCCCTGCTCGGCGACCCGGACGTGCGTCGGCAGCGACCAGAGCGGGAAGGTCTCCCGGCCCGGCCCGAAGGGCCCCGGCGAGTCGGGTGACGCCGACGAAGCAGACACCACCGTCACCCCCGTCCCGCCCGTCCGGGGCCGTCCCGGATGGTCCTGATCATCTGTGTGAATTGTCGAGGTCCCGGCCCCGTCGAGACAGTGCACGGCTCAGCTCTCGACCATGAGGAATTCACGGGTCATCACGTGACTGCGGCACTGGGGTGCGGCTGGTGCCGGCTGCGAAGCTCAGCATGGGAACGCACCGAACCGCGGTGGACCCTGGATCGAATGTGGGGGAACGCTATGGAAATCAGAGTGCTCGGACCGTTCTCGGTCCTCCGGGACGGAGCTTCGATCCTGCCGAGCGCCGGCAAGCCACGGCAGATCCTGGCCCTGCTCGCGTTGCGATCGAGCCGGGTCGTGCCGACCTCGCTGCTGATGGAGGAGGTCTGGGGCGACGAACCGCCCCGGAGCGCCGCCACCACGCTGCAGACCTACGTGCTCCAGCTGCGTCGCAAGATCGGCGCGGTGCTGCCTCCCGGGCAGCAGCACCGCGCCAAGGAGGTGCTCGCCACGTCCTTCAGCGGTTACCGGCTCTGCGTCGACGACGCGCAGTTGGACGCCAGGGACTTCCACGACCTGGTCGGCCGCGGCACGGCCGCCCTGGAGGACGACGACCCGCGCCTGGCCAGCGACCTGCTCCGGCAGGCCCTGGGCCTGTGGCAGGGCGACGCGCTGATGGACGTGCCGCTCGGCCAGGTCCTCCGGCTGGAGTCCCTCGGCCTGGAGGAGGCCCGGATGCGCGCGCTGGAGCTGCGTGTCGACGCCGACCTGCAACTGGGCCGGCACGCCGACCTGGTGGCCGAGCTGTGCACGCTCTCCGCACGACACCCGCTCAACGAGAAGTTCAGCGCCCAGCTGATGGTGGCCCTCTACCGGGCCGGCGGGGCCGGCCGCGCGCTGGACGAGTTCCGCCGCCTGCGCCGGACCCTGAACGAGGAGCTCGGCGTCGAGCCGTCACCGCGGATGCAGCGCCTGCACCGCGCCGTGCTGGGCGGCAACGGCGCCGCGGAACTGCTGGGCGACGGCAGCGAGTTCCTGGAGCGACTCGGGCGGGCCGGATGAGCGCGGTGCTGTTCGACGAGGACTTCCGCACCGGCTCGACCGGTGCTCCGGCCGGGGACGCGCTGCCCGTCGACCGCTGGGCCGTTCGGCCCGGCGGCGACGGGGTCGCCCGACGCACCGCTCCGGGACTGCTGGTCGTCCCGGAGGCCGTCGACCCGGTCAGCGGCCACCCGGCCTTCACGGCCGCGGCGGCCTCGCCGATGCCCCGCTGGTCCGCGTTCAGCCGCCCCGACGACACCGGCTCCTTCGGACTCACCGGTCCGGACGGGCGCCGCCGGCTGCGCGTGCAGGCGGAGTTGGCGGTCACCGTGCACGGGCCGGCGGACTCGGCGTCCGCCGCGCTGCTGGCCGTGGACCGGGTGGCCGGCGCGGTCTTCGGACTGTCCCTCACCGGCACGAGCGTGTCCGCCCTCTACGAGCGGCTGCCCTCCCCGTCCGGCGCGGACCCCTTCGACCTGCCGCGACGCGTCGGCGACGGCGTGCCGGGACGGATGGTCCGCTGCGCGCTGGAGCTCGACGACACCGAGGTCCGCTTCGAGGTCGACGGGGTCGTCGTGCGCACGGAACCCTCCGGCGGAGCGGACCGGCTGCTCCTGGGGCTGGCCACCTACGCCGTCGAACCGCGCGGCCAGGGACTGGAGCTGACGGTCGGACGGTTCACCGTGAACGGGTTCGACCTGGCTTCCAGGTCCGCTGAAGTACCGCTCAGCACACTGCCCTCATCCCGATCGGTCGACGATGAGAACGGCGGAAGGCACGATGGCGGTTGACAGCGGTACGTTCAAGGAGCTCTTCGGCTCGTTCCCGGCGGCGGTCTCCGTCGTCACCACACTCGGACTCGAGGGCGAGCCACGCGGACTGACCTGCACGGCTGTGTCGGCGGTGTCCGCCGAACCACCACTGCTCCTGGTCTGCGTCGACAAGGGGTCGCGGACCCTGCCCGCGCTGCTCGGCCACCGGGCCTTCGTGCTCAACATCCTGGCCGAGGGCGCCGACTGGGTCTCCCAGCAGTTCGCCACCGGCGTCGGCCCGAAGTTCGCGGGGCTGGGCTGGCACGCCTCCGCCGCGGCCCACGGCGCGCCCGTGCTGCACGAGGTGGCCTCGGCCGTGGCCGAGTGCACGCTGGACGACACGGTGGAGGCCGGCGACCACGTGATCCTGATCGGCAGGATCCAGGAGGCCGCCGTCCAGGGCCGCCGGCCGCTGCTCTACCAGCGCGGCCGGTACGGCACCTGGACCGCGCCGGAGCGCGAGCTGGCCGTCACCGGTTCGGCAGCCACACCGCGGTGACCGCCAGCCCGGACCGGACCAGGTAGCCGCCGTCCAGCGGCGGCAGTCCGGTCCGGGCGGCGCGCAGCCGCAGCCGTCCCGACTCCGGGTCGAAGCCGACCCGGACGTCCTGGAAGCCCAGCGGGGTGTCGACCACCGGCCGCCAGGCCTTGTAGACCGCCTCCTTCGCACTGAACAGCAGCTTGTCCCAGGGGGTCTGCGGGTCGACCGCTTCGAGCCGCAGCAGCTCGGCACGCTCCTCGGGACAGGTGACGCCCTCCAGCAACCCGGGCCGCAACGGCACGGCGGGCTCGGCGTCCACGCCCAACGAGCGGTAGTCGCAGGAGCGGGCGACGGCGACGGCCCGGTAGCCGGTGGTGTGGGTGATGCTGCCCACCACCCCGGTCGGCCAGTGCGGGGCCCCACTGGCCAGTTTGGCCGGCGGGACAGCCGGCGCACCGAGGGCCTCGAGCGCGTCCATCGCGCAGCGACGGGCGGTGGCGAACTCCTTCAGCCGCTTGACCACGGCGACCGCCGGCAGCAGGGCCCGCACCTCGGCCGGAGTCTCCTCCTCGGTGTCGTCGCCGAAGGCCTCCACCACCCGCACCCCGGTCGGGGCTATCTCCGTCAGCACACGGACGAGCCTAGAGGGTGTGGCGGAAAAGGCGTGCGCGGTCGTGCCGCGTGGGTGGACCCACGCGGCACGACCGCGCACTGCGACGTGCTCCTCCCGGGCGACTACGCCCAGCAGTCCGGCAGCCGACCTCCGTTGTACTCGACGAGCTCGCCGAAGATCCGGATGACGTCCAGTGGGGCGCCGTCCACGGCTCCGTCCAGCTCGGCCGCGGCCCGGTGCAGGTTGCCGACGAGCCGCTCGGGGTCGAGCCAGTCCGCGTAGGGACCGGCCCCCGCCTCACGTGCCGCCTCCAGCGGGGGGATGCCCGCCGAACGCGCCTCCAGGGCGATGTCCTGCAGGCGTCGCAGGTAGCCGATCGTCTCGTCGATCACCTCCGGTCCGCACGGCGCGCCGTGCCCGCCGACCACCAGCCGCGGGCCGAGCGCCCGCAGCCGTTCCATCGCGCGCAGCGACCCGGCGACCGACCCCATCAGCACGAACGGGGTGCACCCCGACATCAGGACGTCACCCGCGAAGAGAATCCGCTCCTCGGGCAGCCAGACCACGGTGTCGTTGGTGGTGTGCGCCGGTCCGACGTGCAGCAGTTCGGCCCGGCGCCCGTCGGACAGGTGCAGCGTCAGGCCGTCGTGGAAGGTGAGCTGGGGCAGCACCACCTCGATGCCACCCCACTCCACGTGCGGCCACAGCTTGGTGAGCCCCAGGTCCGCCGCGGCCATCTCGGTACGGGCCAGCTCGTGCGCGACGATCACCGCGTCGGAGCCGGCGACCAGGGCGTTGCCGAAGGTGTGGTCGCCGTGGAAGTGCGTGTTGACCAGGACCCGGGGAGGTACGCGCGCCGTCTCGTCGACGGCGTCGCGCAGCATCCTCGCCCGACCTTCGGTGGCGGCCGTGTCGATCACCACGGCCCGGTCCCGGTCCACCAGGACGCCCGCGTTGTTGACGCACCAACCGCCGTCCGGCTGGACGTAGGCGAAGACCCGGTCCCCGATCTCGACCATCCGCTGGTGGAACAGGCCGGCCTCCAGGGCCGGCCCGTCGTGCCGGTGCGGGACCAGTGTCTCGGTCATGCCACTCCCTCCTCCCCCTCAGCCTCTCCCCCGGCGCTCGGCCCGGCCGGCCGCTCGGCATGGGCGCGGGCCTGCTCCAGGGTGCGGCGGCTGTTGCCGCCGAGGATCTCCCTGACCCGGGTCCGGGCCGCGCCCGGCGTGACGTCCTCGCCGAACCAGGACGCGAGCGCGTCGGGGTCCAGCGCCACATGGTGCCGGGCCGTCACCGTGACGCCGCCGTCGTGCGGTTCGAGCACCCACTCGCCGCTGTGTCCGAGCAGCGGGCGCGGCGGGGCGGTCTGCTTGTAGACGATCCGGCGCCCCTCGAAGCAGAGTCGCACCGAACGGGTGGTGTGCACCGTGCCGTCACCCGCCCTGGTGTCCATCTCCATGGTCTGCACGTCCGCGCCGGCCGTGGTCCCGGAGGCCGGGGTGGTGGTCAGGTCCAGCCGGGCGACGTGGGGCAGCCGCTGCGGCCACAGGTCGGCCCGGTTCAGGAAGTCGTAGACCACCGCCGCGGGGGCAGCGATCTCGACGGTGTCGGTGAAGTCGAAGACGAGCTCGTCCAGACCCCACGCGTCCGACCGCTCGGCCCAGTCCCGCACCGCCGCGATCTCGGCGGTGCTGTTGCGGTCGAGCGCCTGACCGATCCACTCCTCCGCCTCGGCGGAGTCGGTGGCGGAGGCCCACTCGTGGCCGAGCACCATCCTGGTGCCCTCGGTATCCGGCTCGAAGCGCCAGTACCCGCCCATCCAGGCGAGTGGTGGGGTGCTCTGCTCCTGCCGGAAGTCGATCCGGTGCAGGCCCCGGTCGAAGCGTCGGCGCGAGGTCCAGCTGCGGGCCTCACCGCCGACCAGGGCCCACAGTCGGATCCGCTCGCTCGGGCCGTCGCTCTCCAGCACCTCCGCGTGCAGGCAGGGGTCGAAGAACAGCGGCCAACGGGTCACCTCGGCGACGACCGCGTACCCCGCAGAGGCCGAAGCCGACGTGGACGCGGTGTGCTCGACCTGGTGACGCGCGGTGGTGTCCGCGGTTGTGGTCACGGGATTCCTCCTCAGCCTTGTCCGACCACTCAGGTGGGTCGGACTCAGTAGTTGCCCAGCCCGCCGCAGACGTTCAGGGCCTGGGCGGTGACGGCGGCGGCCTCGTCGGAGGCCAGGTAGCGCACCATCGCGGCCACCTCCGCCGGATCGGTGTAGCGGCCGAGCGGGATCTTGGCCTGGAAGCGGTTCAGCACCTCTTCCTCGGTCGTGTCCCAGATGTCGGCGTAGTGACGGCGGACGGCGCCCGCCATCGGGGTCTCCACGTAGCCGGGGCAGACGGCGTTCACGGTGATGCCGCTCTTGGCCAGCTCCAGGCCGAGCGCCTTGGTGAAGCCGACGACGCCGTGCTTGGAGGCGGAGTACGGGGCGCCGAAGACGACACCCTGCTTGCCGCCGGTGGAGGCGATGCTGACCACCCGGCCGTGGCCGCGGGCCAGCATGCCGCCCTCGGTGAGTACCGCCTTGGTCACCAGGAAGACGCTGTTCAGGTTGGTGTTGACCACGTCGAACCAGAGCTCGTCGGGGATCTCGGCGGTGACCCCGCCGCCGCTGCGGCCGGCGTTGTTGACCAGCACCTCGATCGGACCGAAGCGCTCGACGGCGGTGGTCACCATCGCCCGGACCGACTCCGGCGAGGTCACGTCGCAGGCCGCGCCGTCGGCCTGGAAGCCCTGCTCGCGCAGCTCCTTGGCGACAACCTCCACGGCCTCCGCGTCACGGGCACAGAGGAAGACCGGGTGGCCCCGCTCGGCAAGGGTCGTGGCGACTGCCAGGCCGATGCCCCGGGTGCCTCCGGTGATGAGGGCGGTGCCCCGCCCGGGCGCTGCTGCGGTCATGGTCGGCTCCTCTCGGTTCCGCACACCCGTGTGTGCGGCCTGTCCACACCGTCGTCGCAAGCCCTCGAGAGGACCTCAAGGAGCCGTTGAGCCGCTGCACCGAGGCTTGCCACAGGCAGCCCGGAGCAGCCGGGCGCCGAAGCGACAACGAGGAGACGAGAACCGCATGACGATCACCGAGACGTCCGCAGACCTGTCGGCCGCCCGTCCCGTCAGCGCCGATCTCTACGCCGAGGTGCAGCAGTTCTACGCCCGCCAGGTGCAGCTGCTGGACGCGGTCCGGGCCGAGGAGTTCGCGGCCACCTTCGCCGAGGACGGCGTCTTCGAGCACTCCCCCGACTCCGCGCCGGCGTCGGGCCGGGCCGGGATCGCCGCCGAGGTCCGCGACTTCAACGCCAAGCGGTTCGCCAAGGACCCGGTGCAGCGCCGCCACTGGTTCAACATGCTGGTCGTCGAGGAGCAGCCGGACGGCTCGCTGCACACGCAGTTCTACGCCCTGGTGATGATGACCCGGCCGGGCGAGCTGGTCCCGGTCATCGCGCCCAGCTGCGTCGTCCGCGACGTCCTGGTGCGCGAGGACGGCGCGCTGCGCACGCGGCGCCGCAAGGTCTCCCAGGACCGCTTCTCCTTCTGACCCCCCCGTGCACGAGGACGGCCCTGCTCCCCCGGGAGCAGGGCCGTCCTCGTGTTTCCGTGTGGCCGCCGCCCGCGGAACGCAGGACGGGCCGGCTCCGTGGGGAGAGCCGGCCCGTCCTGTGGGTGATGCGGTCAGACCGCCTGCAGCAGCGTCTCGTTGACGCTGTTCAGGAACTCGCGCGGGGTCTGCAGACCGGCCACGGCCTCGTCGCTC
The DNA here is from genome assembly GCF_900109465.1 of Streptacidiphilus jiangxiensis. GTDB lineage: Bacteria > Actinomycetota > Actinomycetes > Streptomycetales > Streptomycetaceae > Streptacidiphilus > Streptacidiphilus jiangxiensis. The sequence continues at coordinate 402,704 of NZ_FOAZ01000003.1, read as the reverse complement.
AGCCGCACGCCGAAGCGCAGGTTGACCCGGGAGGCGGCCTCCAGCAGCGCGAGGGAGTCGTAGCCGAGGTCCACGAAGGCGACGTCGAGCACGTCACCGTCGAAGGCGGTGTCGTCGTCCGCGCCGGCGACCTCGTCGAGGATCAGCTTGAGCACGTCCAGGGTGAGCATGTGTTCTCTCCTTCTTCGCGGTTGAGGTTCTTCTCGGTCGAGGTGCTTCTCGGTTGATCGATCGGGGTGAGGGTGGGGATCAGGGCGCCTTCGGCTCCCTGACCACCACGGCGGAGTTGAACCCACCGTGGCCCCGGGCCACCACCAGGGCGGTGCGCACCCGCAGGTCGCGCGGCTCGCCGCGGACCAGGTCGATGCGGTAGGCCGGGTCCGGGCTCGGCACGTGCACCGCGGGCGGCAGCATGCCGTCGCGGACGGACAGCAGCGCCGCCGCGACGTCGAGGGCCGGACCACCCGCGGCGAGACGACCGGTCATCGTCTTCGGCGCGCTGACCGGCACGCCGTAGGGGCCGAAGACGGCTTCCAGGGCGCGGGCCTCGGCCCGGTCCAGGGCCGGGACGCCGGCGGCGTCGGCGAAGACCGCGTCGACCTCCTCCGGCGCCACCCCGGCGTCGGCCAGGGCCAGCCGGATCGCGCGCTCCAGTCCGAGCGGCCGTCCGCTGCCCGGGGCCGGGTCGAGGGTGGCGGCGTAGCCGGCGATCTCGCCGTAGCACCGGCGGACCCTGCGGGCCTGCGCCGCCGCCGCGTCCTCGACGACCAGGATCGCGCCGCCCTCACCGGGCAGGTGACCGCTCGCGCCGATGTCGAACGGCTGGTACGCGCGCTCCGGGTCCGGCACGCTGGACAGCCGTCCGCCGGCGATGTGGGCGCTGAGCCCCCACGGGTCGAGCGAGGACTCGACGCCGCCGGTCACCACCAGCGTGTTGCCGCGCCGCAGCGTGCGCCGGGCGTGGCCGAGCGCGTCGAGCCCGCCGGCCTGGTCGGCCACGAGGACGCCGCTGGCCCCGCGCATCCCGTGCCGGATGGAGATCTGACCGCTGTTCACGGCGTAGAACCAGGCGAAGGACTCGTACACGCTGACGTGCTCGGGGCCCTCCGTCCACAGCTTGCGGATCTCCCGGTGGGTGAACTCGAAGCCGCCCCCGGCGTTGGAGGTGACCACGCCCATCCCGTACTCGGGCAGCTCGCCGGGGTCGACCCCGGCGTCGGCCAGCGCCCACTCCGTCGCGACCAGGGCCAGCCTGGTCGAACGGTCCGTCTGCGGCAGCAGCCGGCCCGGCAGCAGCGCCGCGGCGTCGAAGCCGGTGACCGTGCCGGCCAGTCGGGTGGGGTAGGCCGAGGTGTCGTAGCCCTCGATCGGGCGGATGCCGTGCTGCCCGGCCAGCGTGGCCTGCCACCACTCCTCGGTGCCGAGGCCGTTCGGGGCGGTCACGCCGATGCCGGTCACCACGGCGGAGACGGTGCGCGGCTCGTCGGCGGGCCGCTGCTCCTCTCGCTGGACGACAAGGGTGGGGGTCACGCGTCTGTCCCTTCGCGGGTGAGGATCATGGCGCTCTGGAATCCGCCGAACCCGGAGCCGACGGTGAGCACGGTGTCGACGTCGACGGCGCGCGCCTCGTTGGGCACGTAGTCCAGGTCGCACTCCGGGTCCGGCTCGTGCAGGTTCGCGGTCGGCGGGACCATGCCGTTCTGCATGGCCAGGGCGCAGGCGGCGATCTCGATGGAGCCGATGGCGCCGAGCGAGTGACCGATCACCGACTTGATGGAGCTGACCGGCACCCGGTAGGCGTGCTCGCCGAGAGTGGCCTTGAACGCCGCGGTCTCGTGACGGTCGTTCTGCTTGGTGCCGGATCCGTGGGCGTTGACGTAGTCGACGTCCTCGGGGGCGATGCCGCTCTCCGCGATCGCGTGCCGGATCGCCTCGGCCATCTCCCGGCCGTCGGGCTTGAGACCGGTCATGTGGTAGGCGTTGCAGCGGGTGGCGTACCCGGCGACCAGGCCGTAGACGTGGGCGCCGCGGGCTCGGGCGTGCTCCAGGTCCTCCAGCACGAACATCGCCGCGCCCTCGCCCAGGACGAAGCCGTTGCGGGTCCGGTCGAAGGGACGGGAGGCGTGCGCCGGGTCGTCGTTGCGCGGGGAGGTGGCCTTGATGGCGTCGAAGCAGGCGACGGCGATCGGGGAGATCGGCGTGTCCGCCGCACCGGCGATCATCACGTCGGCGCTGCCCTCGGCGATCAGGTCGCGGGCGTAGCCGACGGCGTCGATACCGGAGGTGCAGCCGGTGGAGACCACCGCGGCCGGCCCCTCGGCGCCGGCGGCGCGGCCGACCTCGGAGGCGAGCGAGCTGGGGACGAAGGCGTCGTAGAGGTGCGGGGAGATGTAGCGCGGATCGACCTCCCACTCCTTGCCGCCGTCGCTGAGCACCAGGTACTCACGCTCCAGCGCGGTGGTGCCGCCGACGGCGCTGCCGACGCTCACACCGATCCGGGTCGGGTCGACCCCGGCGAAGAGCAGGCCGCTGTCCTCCAGGCACTCCCGGGTGCTGACCACGGCGAACTGCGCCGCCCGGTCCAGGCGCCTGATCTCGCGAGGCGTCAGACCGTGTTCCTCGGGGACGAAATCGACCTCGGCCGCCATCTGCGAGCGGAACGGCGCGGGATCGAAGAAGGAGATCGTGCGGGTGGCGGTGCGGCCGGAGACCAGCAGGTCCCAGAAGGCCTTCTTCCCCACTCCGCCCGGCGCCACCACGCCGATTCCGGTGATGGCCACTTGTCGGTTCACTGCGGATTACCCCCTCCGTGCAGGACGTTGCTGCAGGATCGGATCAGGACGTGTGCTTCGAGCATCGGCCAGGGGTCTCGAACCCCGCTCGAACCCGGCCGGTCCGCCCCCTCTCCCGCGGGTCGACTGCTCCTCGACCCGCGGTCGAGACGCGGCGTCGAGCGTGGTCGCCATGGAGATGCAGAGGATGACGGTGCTGCTGCTGCCCGGACAGGGCGCACAGCGCGAGCGGATGGCGGCGGCCCTGCTCGGCCGCGACGGTGCGTTCACCGAGGCCGTCGAGGAGTTCCTCGCGGCGCTGCCCACGGGTGCGGAGCTGCGCGAGGCCTGGCTGCGTCCGGCCCCGAACCCCGCACTGGACGACGCGTTGCTGACCCAGCCGCTGCTCTTCGCGGTCGGGTACGGGCTGGGCCGCGTCGTGAGCGGCTGGGGCGGAGCGGAGCGGCCGCTCCTGCTGGGCCACAGCGTCGGGGAGTTGGCCGCGGCGACGCTGGCCGGGGTGATGGACGCGGCCGAGGTCGCCGCGCTCATGGCCGACCGCGCCGAGGTGCTCGCGGACGCGCCGGCGGGCGGAATGCTCGGGGTGTCCGCCTCCCCCGACGAGCTGCGCCCGTACTGCGACGGGACGGTCGTCGTCGGCGCGGTCAACGGACCGCGGCAGACCGTGCTGGCCGGCCCCGAGCGGGAGCTGGCCGAGGCCGGGGAGCGGATCGCCGCGGACGGGTTCACCGTCCGCCCGTTGCGGTCGGGGTACGGGTTCCACAGCCCCTCGATGGCCTCGGCTGCGCAGCGGCAGGCCCACGCCCTGGCGGGCGCCCGGTTGCGGCCGCCGACGGGCAGCCTGGTCTCCAGCCGTACCGCCCGGCCGGTGACGGCCGCCGAGGCGGTACGTCCCGACTTCTGGGCGGACCAACTGCAGTGCCCGGTGCTGTACTGGCCGGCCCTGCGCGCCCTGCTGGACACGTACGGCGAGCAGCCCGGTCTGGTCCTGCTGGACGCCTCCCCGGACCGCAGCCTCTCCGCTCCGGCCCGCCGCCACCCGGCGGTGCGCGGCGGGCAGAGCGTCGTGGTGCCGCTGCTGGCGCAGCCGGAGGGGGAGGACTTCGGCGCGGCCCGGGCCGCCCACGGCGCCGCGGTGGCGCCCCGGGCCTACGCGGCGGCCGCGGCCAGTGCGCCGTCGACGTGGGCGATCAGCGCCGCGGGGGTCTTCAGCCCGTCCAGCTCCTCGTCGGAGATGGTGACCGGGTAGTCGTCCTGGATCCGGACGACCATCTCGTAGACGGCCAGGGAGTCGTAGCCGAGGTCTTCGAACTGGGTGTCCAGCGAGGACTCGGAGAGGGAGTCGGCCTCGGCGTCGCCGAGGGTCAGCTCCACGATCCGGCGGAACTCGTCGAGGGTGAACGCGCTCATCGGTGCTGCCTCCGTGGGTGTGTCGGGCGTGTCTTCCGGGGACGACTCTGGGCCCGCGGGCTCGACGACCGCTCGACGGGGGCTATAGCAGCCCGGACCAGCCTGCCGACTGTGCCGCCGGACCGGCGGAGCCCCCAGTGCGAGGAGTCGTCGATGTCCACGCCCACCCCCGGGATCAGCGTCCCGCCCGCCCGCCACAGCCGGATCCTGGGCGTCGGCGGCTGTCGTCCGCGCCGCGTCGTCAGCAACGCCGAACTGTGTGCCGAGGTCGACTCCACGCCCGAGTGGATCGAGGAACGCAGCGGGATCCGGGAGCGGCGCTTCGCCGCTCCCGACGAGACGTTGACCGCCATGGGCAGCGCGGCCGGTGCCAAGGCCCTGGCCCGGGCCGGGATCGGGCCGGAGGAGGTCGGCCTGGTCGTCTCGGCGAGCATGTCCGACCTGCTGCAGACCCCGCCGCTGGCGGTCCGGCTGTCGCGGGAGCTCGGTGCGACCTCCGCCGGGGCCTTCGACGTGTCGGGCGCGTGCGCGGGCTTCTGCCACGCCCTGGCCGTGGCCTCCGACGCGGTCCGGCTCGGGCATGTGCGGCACGCCCTGGTGGTCGGCGCCGAACGGATGACGGACATCGTGGAGCGGCAGGACCGCACGGTCTCCGTGCTGTTCGCCGACGGCGCGGGCGCGGCCGTCGTCGGCCCGGCCGACGAGCCCGGCTTCGGCCCCGTGGTCCGCGGCGCCGACGGCGAGTTCGACAAGGCACTGCGGATGGACTCCTGCTGGGGGTCGTTCGCCGCGGAGCCGGCCGCCGGGCGGCCGTGGATGCGCATGGACGGACGGCGGGTCTTCCGTTGGGCCATGGAGACCGTCGCCCCGGCCGCGGCGACCGCGCTCACCGCGGCCGGCGTCACCCCGGACCAGATCGAGGTCTTCGTCCCGCACCAGGCGAACCTGCGGATGATCAGCCTGCTCACCGAGCGCCTGGGTCTCGGGTCCGGAACGGTCGTGGCCACGGACGTGGTGACGAGCGGAAACACCTCGGCCGCGTCCATCCCGCTGGCCCTGGAATCGCTGCTGGAGTCGGGCCGGGTCCGGCCGGGCGCGCTGGCCCTGGTCGCCGGCTTCGGGGCGGGGCTCAACTTCGCCGCGCAGGTCGTGCGCCTGCCCTGAGGCAGCATGCGCGTGAGGGGGTCGGTCCTTCCGGACCGACCCCCTCACGCGTGCCCGTCGCCGCTCGCGCGCTACTCCTGCTCCGCGCGCGCGGCGGCCACCGCGGCGATGACGGCGTTCTGCTCCACGTCCCTGCGCGCGGCGAGGGACCGGTACGGCTCGGTGCCGAACGAGGCGTCCACCTGCTCCAGCAGCAGGTCGACGGTCGCCCGGTCCACCGGCGGGTTGCCGAGGCCGGTCCAGCTCAGCTCCAGACCCTTGCCCAGGTGCTCCAGCCAGTGCCGCAGCCCGCCCGGGCCACCGGCCAGGTGGAAGGCGCGGAACGGGCCGACCACCGCCCAACGCGGGCCGATCGACGAGGTCACCACGGCGTCCAGCTCGTCCACCGTCACCACGCCTTCGCGCACCAGGTGGATGCTCTCGCGCAGCAGCGCGCTCTGCAGCCGGTTGGCGACGAAGCCGGGGACGGCGCGGCGCAGCACCACCGGCACCTTGCCCAGCTCGCGGTAGAACGCGACGACGCGCTCGATCAGTCCGGCCTCGGCCTGCTCACCGGCCACCACCTCCACCAGCGGGACGATGTGCGGCGGGTTGAACGGGTGACCGACCACGACCCGGCCGGGCTCCGGCAGCAGCGCCCCCAGATCGTCGGGCAGCAACGTCGAGGTGGAGGAGAGCAGCAGCGCGTCGGCCGGGGCGGCGGCGGCGATGCGGGCGAACAGGGCCTGCTTGAGCTCCAGGTCCTCCAGTGCGTTCTCCTGGACCGCCTCGACGCCGGTCACCGCGCTCTCCACGTCCGGCGTGAAGACCAGGCGCTCCGTCAACTTCTGCAGCGGCAGCGCGCCCTGCGGCAGCGAGTCGGCGTACAGCGCCAGCGCCTCGCGGACGTGCTCTTCCGCGTCGGGCCGGGTGCTGCTGATCCGTACCTCGTAGCCCGCCGCGGCGAACAGGGCGATCCAGCCCAGTGCGATCACACCCGTGCCGATCACGGCGACCGCCCCTGGCGTGGCGGCACTCCCGGTCCGCTCCGTCACGTCCTCCGCGGTCCTTGCCTCGTCCGAAGTCACCGTCAGCATCCCTTCCTGCGTCCTGTCCGGCGGTGCTCGAGCATCCGCCCGTCGGCAGCCTCCGGTGCCGCGCTGGACCACGGCTCGGACGCCGGTCGAGACGGGCGTCCGATCGGGCTTCGAGCCCGCTTCGAGCCGCGATCCGCAAGGTGGCGGACTGGGTCGGTATGCCGCCCCGCACCTGCAGCGGAAGGACACACATGACCATCGCGGAACGGACTCGCGAACTCGAAGCCCTGTACGAGGAGATCCGGGAGGGGGACCAACGGGCCACCGAGGCCCAGCACGGCAAAGGAAAGCTGACGGCACGCGAGCGGCTCGCCCTGCTCTTCGACGACGGCGTCTTCACCGAGGTGGAGGGTCTGCGGCGGCACCGGGCCACCGGTTTCGGTCTGGAGGCCAAACGCCCCCACACCGACGGGGTGGTGACCGGCTGGGGCAAGGTCCACGGCCGGACGGTCTTCGCCTACGCGCACGACTTCCGGATCTTCGGCGGCGCGCTCGGTGAGGCGCACGCGATCAAGATCCACAAGTTGATGGACCTCGCCGCCCAGGCGGGAGCACCGGTGGTCGGCCTGTGCGACGGGGCCGGCGCCCGCATCCAGGAGGGCGTCACCGCCCTGGCCGGCTACGGCGGCATCTTCCAGCGCAACGTCCGCAACTCCGGGGTCATCCCGCAGATCAGTGTGGTCCTCGGCCCCTGTGCCGGAGGGGCCGCGTACTCGCCCGCGCTGACCGACTTCGTCTTCATGGTCCAGGGCACCGCCCAGATGTTCCTCACCGGCCCCGACGTGGTCCAGGCGGTCACCGGGGAGCAGATCAGCCAGGACGCCCTCGGCGGCGCCGAGGTGCACGGCTCGACCTCCGGCACCGCCCACTTCGTGCACCAGGACGAGGAGAGCTGCCTGGACGAGGTCCGCTACCTGCTCTCCCTGCTCCCCTCCAACAACCGGGAGATGCCGCCCACCGCTCCCACCGCGGACCCGGCCGACCGCCGCAACGACGCCCTGCTCGACCTGGTGCCGGAGGAGCCCGGACGCTCCTACGACATGCGCCGGGTGATCGAGGAGATCGTGGACGACGGCGAGTACCTGGAGGTCCACGAGCGTTGGGCCCCCAACATCGTCTGCGCCCTGGCCCGACTCGACGGCGAGGCGGTGGGCGTGGTCGCCAACCAGCCCGCCGCGATGGCCGGGGTGCTCGACATCCACGCCAGCGAGAAGGCCGCGCGCTTCGTCACCATGTGCGACGCCTTCAACATCCCCCTGGTGACCCTGGTCGACGTCCCCGGCTTCCTGCCCGGTGTGGACCAGGAGCACGGCGGAGTCATCCGTCACGGCGCCAAGCTGCTGTACGCGTACTGCAACGCCACGGTCCCGCGGGTCCAGGTGATCCTGCGCAAGGCCTACGGCGGCGCCTACATCGTGATGGACTCCCGTTCCATCGGCTGCGACGTCTCGCTGGCCTGGCCGGTCAACGAGATCGCGGTCATGGGCGCCGAGGGCGCGGCCAACGTCATCTTCCGCCGGGAGATCGCGGCCGCCGACGAGCCGGACGAGGCCAGGCAGCGCCTGGTCAAGGAGTACCGGACCGAGCTGATGCACCCCTACTACGCGGCGGAGCGCGGCCTGGTCGACGACGTCATCTCACCGGCGGAGACCCGCTCCCGGCTGGTCGACGCGCTGGCGATGCTGCGCAACAAGTACGCGCCGGTGCCGACCCGCAAGCACGGGAACCAGCCCCAGTGAGCGCGGCCGAAGCCCGAGGGCTGCTGACCGTCCGGCGGGGTGCGCCGACCGCGGAGGAGCTCGCCGTGCTGAGTGCGGTGCTGCTCGCGGCCCTGTCCCGTACCGGGGACGACGCGGACCCGGCGGACGGCGCGGACGGGACCCGGCACGACCGGCCGCGCGGCGCCGCGTGGTGCCGGCTCACACGAGCCAGCCCGCCTCCCGCGCCAGGCGTACGGCGTCCAGCCGGTTACGGGCGTTGAGCTTTCCCACGACAGAGGTCAGGTAGTTGCGGACGGTCCCCGAGGCGAGAAAGAGCGCACGCGCTATCTCGGGGACCTCCGCACCGCCGGCCACCATACGCAGGACCTCCAGCTCACGATCGGTCAACGGACAGGCGGAACTGTCCCACGAGGCCACCGCGAGGGAGGGATCGACCACGCGCTGTCCAGCGACCACTCGCCTTACTGCAAGGGCGAGTTCGGTGGGCGGCGCGTCCTTCATGAGGTAGCCGGAGACCTGGGCCTCCAGGGCCCGGCGCAGTGTTCCCGGCCGGCCGATGCTGGTCAGGATCAGCACCTTGCAGCTGGGGAGCTGGGCGCGGAGCTGGGCCGCCGCGGTCAGTCCGTCCAGGCCCGGCAGGTCGATGTCGATGACGGCGATGTCCGGTCGCGTCTCGAGCGCGGTCGGGATGATCTCGTCGCCGCGCACGAGTTCGGCGACCACCTCGAAGTCGTGCTCCAGCTCGAGGAGAGCGATCAACGCACCGCGCACCATGTTCATGTCCTCGGCGAGCAGAATGCGGATCACGTGGCGCCCCCCGACGGTCACTTGCTCTGATGAGCTGCTTGTCTGTTCGCCTGGGACTGTACGCGAAGAGTCTCGGCCCGAGAAAGTCATCATGGACGCGTCGTCTCGTCAACAACCATTCCACCAAAGCGGAACGGCCCGCCCCCCACGGTGTGGGGAACGGGCCGGGCGCAGCCGCCGCATGCTCTCATGCGGTGGCTTCCTTCTTGAGCGTGCGTCCGAAGGCCAGTCCGGAGAGGGCGGCGAGTCCGCAGCCCAGCGCGGCGTAGCAGAGCGTCGTGCCGAACGCCGAGGCCGAGTTCGCCGCCGTCGGGGCGGTGTGCAGCCCGAAGAAGATCGAGCCGTAGGCGGCGATCCCGAGGAGCTGGCCCAGCTGCAGGACGGTGACCATGATGCCGCTGGCACCACCGGCGTACTGCAGCGGCACCCGGGAGAGGGCCAGCGAGAGCACCGGGCCGAAGCCGTAGCCGAAGCAGGCCGACAGCAGCAGGTTGGCGATCAGGAAGACCGCGCCCGGCTGCGCGCCGCCACTCAGGCTCCAGGCCATCACCAGGTAGCCGACACCGCCGCCCAGCAGGCCCAGGACCAGCAGCAGCGGGTAGGTGCGGGCCGGGAACTTGCGCCAGGTGAAGCTGCCGGCCGCGAAGCCGACACCACCGGTGAAGAAGAGCAGACCCGTGTGGAGCGGGGAGAAGCCCAGCCCGGCCTCCAGGTGCATCGCCTGCACGAACAGGCTGCCGGCGTAGGAGGACTGCATCAGGAGCATGAAGGCCAGCACCCAGACGAAGCCGCGGGAGCCGACGACATGACGGGAGATCAGCGGGTCGCGGTCGGCCACCCGACGCTCGTGCAGGGTGGTCGCCACCGCCAGGGGGAGCACCAGCACCAGCATCACGACCGACCAGACCGGCCAGTTGAGCTCCTGGCCGAAGACCAGCGGGACCACCAGGCAGACCACGGCGGCGCTGATCAGCACGACACCCAGCGGGTCGAAGCTCCAGGCCCGGTCACCCTTGGGACGCGGGGCGAAGCGGAGCGCCAGCACCCCGAGAGCGATGCCGATCGGCACGTTGACCAGGAAGATCGGACGCCAGCCCAGGTCGAAGATGTTGGCCGTGACGATGAGGCCGCCGACGATCTGACCGATGACCGCGCCGAGCGCGATGACCGCGCCGTAGAGGCTGACCGCACGGATCCGCTCCGGACCCTCGAAGGTGCGCTGAATCAGGCTCATGACCTGCGGCATCATGAAGGCCGCGGCGGCACCCTGGAGCAGACGTGCCACCACCAGCGACCCGGAGTCCGGGGCGAGTCCGCACGCGAGCGACATGGCGGTGAAGAAGAAGACGCCGGTGGTGAAGACCCTTGCATGACCGAACCGGTCGCCGAAGCGGGATCCCAGGATCAGCAGGGTCGAGTAGGTGATGGTGTAGCCGGCGACGATGAGCTGCAGCACCGATCCCGAGCAGAGCAGGTCGGACCGGACCGCCGGAGCCGCGACGTTGACGATCGTCACGTCGAGGACGGCCATGAACTGGGCGATCAGCAGCAGGGTGAGAATCAGACCCTTCCGGACCCGCGGCGCGACGAGTCCGTCCACAGCGGCTTTCCCGGCGTCGATGACGGAGGACCGGACGGGGGCAGCGGTGGACGGTGCCCCAGCGAGTTTCGTGGATGTCTTTTCCATGCCTCGAATCGTGGCAGGAACGCCCACGGCGTAAAAGAGCAACACTGTATACTGTTATCTCCAGTACCACTCTGGGAGAACGGGTGCGAGAACGCACCGCCGGGAACGGGGAGGGGCACATGGAGGCATCGCGTCGAAAAGAACTCGGCGACTTCCTGCGAAGGAGTCGCGAGCGGCGCACCCCGGCCGAGGCCGGGCTTTCCGCGGGCTCACGGCGACGCACGCCCGGCCTGCGCCGCCAGGAGGTCGCCGACCTCGCCGGCGTGAGTCCCACCTGGTACACCTGGCTTGAGCAGGGACGCGAGGTGACGCCCAGCGTCCGGACCCTGGAGGCGATCGGCGACGCCCTCGGCCTCTCCCGCGCGGAACGGGAACACATGTTCCGGCTCGCCGCCGTCCTACCGAAACTCGAGGGCGATTCGAGCGAAAATCTGGCGGTGCCCGACGCGGTCCGCCGGATCGTCCACCGAATGGATCCTTTCCCGGCCTGCGTCTACAACTTGACCTACGATCTACTGGTATTCAACCGGGCCTATGGCGCATGTTTTCCCGGCCTGGCCGCACGCCGGCCAGAGGAAAGGAATTTCCTCCGCTATTTCGCCTCCCTCGGCGATGCGGAACTGGCCGCGCAGGAGCCGCTGATCAGCGGGATGATCCGGCGCTTCCGAGCGAATTACAGCGCAAATCTGGACAATCCGCGTTGGCGGGAGCTGGTCGACGCCGTCATCCTCACCAACCCCCGGATGCGGGAGCACTGGGAGCGCCACGCGGTCCTGGACGCCTCCGACCACTCGCACGACGAGACCGACACGCCCGTCGGCCGGATCGGCTTCACCTCGACCGCGCTCGTGGTCAGCGCCACCCCCGGGCTCAACATCCTCGTCGGGGTCCCTCGCACCGACGACGACCAGGACCTGCTGCTGGGGCTGGTCCCCGGGAGCACCCCGCCCGCAGCCGGCCACTGAGGCCGGCCCGAGGAACGGAAGAAGCCGCAGGCCTTTGGCCTGCGGCTTCTGTTCCGGAGCGGGCGACGAGAATCGAACTCGCGCTCTAAGCTTGGGAAGCTCATGTTCTACCATTAAACTACGCCCGCCTGATCACCCGTCAGGGACGGCCGATCCATTCTCACTCTACCCCATCACGCGCCCCACGTGCAGCGGTGGTGCCGCCGAGCGCCCTGGGCGTACTGTGACGCCCGGATGGCCGAGGTCGGCGAGCCGGTGGGCAGTATGTCCGGAAGATCCCCTAATGTGGCAGGGCTGGCCTACGGCGTTGGGGAGAGGATGCAATGGAGCGCACTGTCGTCCGTTGTGCCGAAGGGCACCTGTTCAGCACCGCGAGTTTCCCGATGCAGAATCTGCGACCCGCGCGGATCGGCCCAGGACGGCTGATGCGGTGTCCCCAGTGCGCACGGCTGCGGAGTGCCGTGCCTGCGGATCTGGCGGTGCTGTCGACGGAGCAGATCACGCAGGCGCTGCGGCGGGAGGCTGTGGCCCCCCTCGCATAGCCGAGGAGCGTGCGGAACCGGATGAGGACCCCCGTGCCGGATTGGGCGGGGGTCCTGCCATGCACGTAGTCTCGACCCGTGCTGCTCTCAGACAAGGACATCCGGAACGAGATCGAATCCGGTCGCGTGGTCATCGACCCCTTCGACCCGGAGATGATCCAGCCGTCAAGCATCGACGTGCGCCTCGACCGGTTCTTCCGGGTCTTCGAGAACCACAAGTACCCCCACATCGACCCGGCGGTCGAGCAGCCGGACCTGACCCGGCTCGTCGAGCCGGACGGGGACGACCCGTTCATCCTGCACCCGGGTGAGTTCGCGCTGGCCTCCACCTACGAGGTGGTGACCCTGCCGACCGACATCGCCTCCCGCCTGGAGGGCAAGTCCAGCCTGGGCCGGCTCGGCCTGCTGACGCACTCCACCGCCGGCTTCATCGACCCCGGCTTCAGCGGTCATGTGACGCTGGAACTGTCCAACGTGGCCACCCTGCCGATCAAGCTCTACCCCGGCATGAAGATCGGCCAGCTGTGCATGTTCCGGCTGACCTCGCCGGCCGAGTTCCCGTACGGGTCCGAGCGCTACGGTTCGCGCTACCTCGGCCAGCGTGGTCCGACGCCGTCCCGGTCCTACCTGAACTTCCACCGGACCAAGATCTGATCCTGCGGGTCAGGCACGCTTCGGCGTGGTGGTGACGGTCAACTCGCTGCCGTCCTCCGAGAGGCGCAGCTCGGCGCTGAGCGCGGCGAGCTCGCCGAGGTGGTGCAGGTGGGTGCCGCCGCAGAAGATCGAGGCGTGGCCCTCCGGGAGCTCCGCGTGCCACTCCCGGCGCGCGGTCAGCTCGGGGCCCGGGGCCTCGATCCGGACCGCGGAGTCCGCGGCGACCCACGCCGCCAGGCGGGCGTTGACCGCGTCCGTGACGGCCGGGAGGTCCTCGGCCAGACCGTCGGCGGTGAAGCCCTTCTTCCGCAGCGACTTGCCGATCCGGTAGACGTCGTAGCTCGCGGCGGTGTCCATCCGCGAGGTGTCCATCGCGAGCGAGTCGAAGTCCGGGTTGCCGTGCGAGTCGCTGCGGCCCGGGTCCTTGCGCCAACGCGGCGCGAGCGCCGCGTTCAGGGCCAGCGCCAGCAGGTGGCAGCCGGTGTGGGCGGCGCAGAGCGCGGCGCGGCGGTCGGCGTCGACGAGCAGCTCGACCTCCTCGCCCACCGCGACGGGCTCGGCGACCACGTGGACGACCAGCCAGGCCCACTCCTCGTCACCACGCCGGACGGGGATGTCCGCGCCGAGCGCGAACTCACCCTCCGGGCCGACGCCGCCGGTGACGCAGTCCAACACCGCCTGGCCGCCCAGCGTGCCGGTGTCGGCGGGCTGGTCGGGCCAGGTGTGGTCGAGCGGGTGGAACGGGGTGCGCGCAACGACGACGCCGTGACGGCCGTCGGGCAGGGGCAGGCACGCCACGACCGTGGACCGGTCCGCGACGCCTCCGGCGGGGAAGGTCACCTGGGTCGAGGCGTCGGGAAGGGACGGCGCGGTCATCTGCGGGCTCCGTTGCACGGTCGGTCGGGGAGGTACGCACCCCGGGAGGTATGCACCCATTCAACCGCACTCGCCCTGAAGGAGCTCAACCAAGCGTCGGGAGCTTGATCACCACGAGCAGCATGACCAGTTGCAGCGAGGCCGCCGTCAGCGCCTTGCCCCACGGGAGATCGTGCAGCTGCCGCAGCATCGACGCCAGCAGCCACGCGCACAGCGCCCAGGTGACCCACCCGAGCAGTTGCACCACCGCGTTGCCGCTGGGCAGGAAGAACGCCAGCAGCAGTCGCGGGGCGTCCGTCAGCCAGGAGATCAGCATCGCCAGGCCCACGGTCGGCGCGTACGAGCCGTCGCCACCGAGGCGGCGGGCCAGGACGTGGGTGACCGAACCGAACATCAGCCCGGCGACGACGAACCCGACGGCGCTGCTGAGCAGGATGGTGAGCGCGACCGCGAAGGTCGAGTGCAGCACCTCGCTGCTGGTGTCCCCGAACGCGAAGGAGGCCAGCAGACCGTAGACGGCGGAGACGACCAGCGCCGGACCCCACACCTGGTGGGCGCGCATCTGCGCGAAGGTCCGGGTGGGGTGGCGCACGATCCCGCGCAGCAGCTCACGCCAGGGCAGCCGCTCCGAACCGACCTGCGGGTGCGGCTGTCCCGCACGGTAGACGGCGACGTGCTCCTCCGCCTCGGGCCCCTCCGGGAGGGACATCTCGGGCACGGTGAAGGAGCGGGTGTGACCGGGCTCGTCGGCCGGGTCGACCGCGACCGCCTGACCGGCCGGGGCGGCCGGCCGGCGGTCGCCGCCGATCTTGATTCCTCGTAGACGCACAACCCGACGGTACCCGTCCGGCGCAGCCCCGAACGATCATGTGATCACCCGGGACACAGCTGTGACAGGGCCGCGCCGGGCCGGCACGTCACACGGCGAAGCCGGGCGCGAGGTAGATCGTGTACTTCCCGGCCGTGCGGCCCCTGGTGCTGACGACGGTCGTGAGCACGCGGTAGCCGGCCTTCTTCAGGGCGGGCTGGACCGCGGCGTCGATGGCCGGGGACTGCATGAAGTCGAGGACCACGACCTGGTACTGGTGGGCGGCGACGGCGGCCTTGATCGCGTCGGCGCCGGTGAGGACCTGGTGGGTGACCGGGTCCTGGTAGGTCTTGCCGACCAGGTCGCTCCACTGCTGCCAGTTGGAGTCGTCCTTGAAGTAGTAGGCGACGACGTCGTAGTCCTCGACCAGGTACTGGTCGGTGCCCTTCTGGATGTACGGCTTCAGGGCGGTGACCAGGGGGCCGGAGTCGGGCCAGGCGGAGAACATGTCCTGGGCCTGGGCGGCGCCGACACAGCCGAGCACGCCGATCAGGGCGGCGCTGCAGGCGACGGCGAGGGAGGCGTGGACCTTGCGGGCCAGCAGCAGGAAGACGCGGGCCAGCAGGACACCGGAGGCGATGCAGGCGAACCAGGCGCCGAAGTCCACGTGCTTCTGCAGCGAGAGCCAGGTGTGGATGCGGATCTGGTTGGCGGGGGCGGCCGCGCCGGCGCCCAGCAGCACCAGCACGAGCCAGAACTCGGCCCGCACGCCGTCGCGGCGGCGGGCGGCGAACCAGCTGACGGCGAGGGCGATCACGGTGAGCACGAGCAGCGCGCCCACCCAGCTCGCCGCGGCGCGGGCGACGTACGAGGGGGCGTCAGACCCGATCTTGCGCTGCAAGGTGGTGCTGTCGAAACCGTGCCAGTAGACCCGGCCCGCGGCCACCGCCGGCACGACCAGCGCGACGGCCCAGACCGCGAACAGCACCAGGCCGCGCCGCCAGCGTGCCCAGGCGAAGGGGGAGCCGGTGCGTCCGGCGAAGACGGCGACGCCCAGCACCGCGGGTGTCCACAGCAGCGAGGCGTACTTGGTCGCGTCGGCCAGGGCCATCGTCAGGGCGGCCGGGACGACGCACAGGTAGCTGCCGCCGGTCGCCAGCCGGACGGCGAAGTAGCCGGCCCAGGCCAGGCAGGCCAGCGCCATGGCGTCGTAGGTGGAGTAGATGCCCAGGAACTGCGTCGGGCCGAGCCCCGCGAAGAGCGCGGCGGCGAAGAACGCGGCCATCGAGCCGCGCAGCCGTCGGGTGGCCAGGTGGACGGCGACGGTGGCGCTGAGCATGAACAGCAGGCTCAGCACGCGGGTGCCGGTCAGGCCGCCGACCATGTCGGCGAGCGCCACGACCACGGGGTAGATCACCGGCGCGCCGGAGAAGAAGCTCTCGTACGGCGCGACCGGCCGGCCGTGCAGCAGGTTCCCCAACTCCTGGTAGCCGGAGTAGATGTAGGTGCCCTCGTCGACGAAGGCGGTGTTGGTGCCGACCAGCCGGTAGGAGAGCACGCCCTGGACGAGCAGCAGGCCCAGCAGCGGCAGCCAGTCCTGACGCAGGCGGGCCCGCGGCGGACGCGGCTCACCGGACCGGGCGGGCCCCGCCGCCTCCGCCCCGGCCGACGCGGCCAGGTCCCGCTCGGAGGGCCTCGGGTCGAAGGTGACCACGGGGACGCCGTCGGCACCCGGGCGGATCCACTGCCCGCCCGACCTCAGGCCTTGGCTCACTGGAGCAGCCAGGCGTAGTCCGGGTGCGGCTCGGCGGACGGTCCGGCGGCGACCTTGACGACATCGGCCGCGGACAGCGCGTGGTTCCAGACCTGGATCCCGGCGACGGCGCCGTGCCACGGGGAGGCCCACTGGCTGTTGGAGCGCACCCGGCCCACCTGGAAGCCGCCCTGGGTCTGCCGGATGCCGGCGACCTTGGCGCTGCCCTGGAGCGCGCCGTTGACGTAGAGGGCGATCTCCTTCTTGCCGCTGTCGTAGACCGCGGTCAGCAGCGTCCACTGGCCGTTCGCCGCCGCGCCCTTGGACTGGACCGCCACCGAACCGCCGCCCGGCACCTGGACCTTGAAGACCCAGTGGTTGTCACCGCCGGTCGTGTTGCGGCCGAGGACGAACGAGTAGAAGTCGGCCGAGCCCTGGCTCAGCACGGTGCGGACGCCCGCGGGCTGGTCCGGGCGGGCCTGCGCGGACACGGTGAAGCTGCCGCTGGTGGTGACCACCGGACCAGGGGTGGAAGCGAAGGAGTCCTGGCCGCTGGGCAGCAGCAGCGCCTGGCCGGCCCGGCCGGGAGCCTTGCCCTGCTTCGCGTCCTTGCCGACGCCGAGGGGCAGCGTGCCGCGGCTCGGGGATATGGAGCCGACGGTGCCCGGGTCCGGGGCCGGGGCGGGTCGGGACCCGGTCGCGCCGCCGGAGGGCTTGGTGCTCCCCGGCTGCGAGACGGTCGGCGTCGGGCCGCCCTTCGCCTGGGGCGAGTCGTGGTGGCCGGTGACGAGCAGCGCGCCGACGGTCCCGGCGATGGCGAGCACGGCGACGATCCCGCCGCCGATCGCCAGCTTGCGCCTGCGCTTCTGCCCCTGCTCGTGCTGAGCCGCGAGCGCGGTCCAGTCCGGCTCGCCGCCGCGGATCGTCCCGGTCGGACCGGTCGGACCGGTCGAGCCCGGGCCCATGGCGCTCCAGCTCTGCTGCTGCCACGCCCCGGCCTGCGCGGGCACGGTCGGCTGCTCCGAGGCGGCCGACCCGGGGAACTGCGCCCCGGGGGCCTGCGGCTGCGGGTAGCCGTAGCCGGACCCGGGCGGACCGAAGCCCGCCGGCGGCTGCTGCGACTGCTGCGGAGAGACCTGACCGAACTGTGTCGGTGCGTCGTGCGGGGACGGCTGCGCGCCGGGCTGGGGCTCCTGAGCGCCTGCGGAGCTCACTGGTCGATCGGTCATGCGCCGAATGCTAAGGCATGACTTCTTCACTGCCCATGCCGTCTCGGAGCCTGCGAACCGGTGTGCCTTTGCGCCCGATTCAGTCCGAATCGTTGTGGGGCAGCGCCCACTGCTCCTGGTCGGCGCCGTTGCAGGGACGCAGCACCACCTGGCCTGACGTGCCGTCCGCCGCCAGGCAGGAGTCCGTGACGGAACTCACCAGGGACCGCCCCCCGCCGGCGGCCCACCGCTGCTGTGGTGCCCCCGAGCACGGCAGCAGTCGTGGGGCGCTGCCCTGGGCGACGGCCTGCAGGCAGGAGGAACCGACCCGCAGAGTGCCGTCGTTGGCCAGCGTCCAGGAAGGCCCGGCGGCCTGGCCGCAGGAGGCGAGCCGTACGGCGGAACCGGTGCCGCTCTCCAGGCAGTCGGCCTCGTCCGCGGTGGTGATCCGTCCGCTCGGCAGGCCGACCTGGCCGTGGAAGGCGAACGAACGGGTGGTCAGGCCCACCCCGCCGCTCCATATCTCGAATCCCGCGGAGACCTTGCACAGGTACGACGAGAGCGGCACGTACCCCCGCTGCACCGCGTCCTGGGTGAACAGGCGCAGGTTCAGTCCCCGCACGCTGTCGGTGGGCTGGGTGCGGACGTAGCTGATGACGGTGTGCGTGGAGCCCTTCGGCGCGAGATAGACGCGGTACTCGTCGCCCGCGAGGGTGATTGTGCCCGGCGCCGGGTCGCCCGCAGGGCGGACGTCGTCGGTGGAGCGGAGCCAGATCATCAGTTCGGCGCTCTCGGCCGGCACGCAGGAGCTCGCGTTCGGCCCGTACCAGAGGTCGTAGGCCAGGTCGTAGTTGCCGGTGGCGTGCGCGGCCGCGCTCCAGTCCGAGGTGGCGTCACCGAGTGCGGTGACCGGGACCGGCAGGCCCAGGGCGCCCGGCGCGGTGGCCACGTTGGCGTAGGCGCCGGGCGTGCCCGCCGTCTTCGGCACCATGTTCTCCACCTTGGACACGGTGAAGCCGGTGGTGCCGGGGGTGTCGAGGCAGACGGTTCCCGAGGCGTTCCACTGGTCGGGCTCGATGATGTACGACCCGTCCTGGACGGTCGTCCTGGGGAACGGGACCTGCGGCGTGGTGCACGAGACGGGGGCCACCGGGCTCGCGGAGGCGCTCGGGCTCGGCGAGGCCGCGGTGCGCCAGCCGGTCGCGCCGTGCGCGGAGGGGGTCGTCCCGCCGCCACAGGACGTCAGCGTCGCGAGGACGCAGACGGCCCAGGCGAGTCCGGCCGCCCGTCTACCGCCGACCGCTGCGCGGATGCTCACGCGCGTCCCTTCTCCGGACCGATCCAGGCCCGGTTCATCACGATCCGATTTCAATGCGCCGAAGAATTGTCCGTAAGTCGCACAGATTCGCCACTTGTCGTCCGGACCGTTCAGGAGCGCTGCTTAGGATGGCCAACCCTAGTGGTTGATGCTGTGCCCTCCGCTTTCGGAGTCGTCCCGGGGTTCCCCTCGTCCTCTCCTGAGAGAAGTCATGTCTGTCACCGGTCAGCTCTCATCGGCACCGCAGCAACGGACCGCATCGGGCGACCGGCGGCGACGGGCGCGGCGCGGTCCCAGCAGCTTCGGCCTGCTGCCGCAGCCGCCGACGGACAGTGAGAAGTACTCCTACACACGGCGACGGCTGTGGATCCTCACACTCTGCTCGCTGGTCAGCTTCGGCTGTCTGTCCGTCAGCCAGTTCTCGCTGGTGCGGATGTCGCCCTGGCTGTGGCTGTACGCCCCGTTCCTGGTCTTCACCACGGCGTACTACCTGGTGTCGTTGAAGGTCAACGGGTTCAGCCGGGACTTCGACCTCAAGCGCCACAAGCAGCTGGTGCGGGACTGGCGCCCCGCCGAGTACCCGACCGTCGACGTGTTCCTGCCGGTGTGCGGCGAGCCGATCGAGGTGCTGCACAACACCTGGACGCACGTGGCGCGGCTGCGCGACCGGTACCCCGGCGTGGTGACGCCGTACGTGCTGGACGACTCGGCCAGTTCGGAGTTGGCCGCGATGGCCGTGGACTTCGGGTTCGTCTACGGGACGCGCTACGACCGGGGCTGGTTCAAGAAGGCCGGCAACCTGCACTTCGGCTTCGAGCACTCGGACGGCGCGTACATCCTGATCCTGGACGCGGACTTCGCGCCGCGGGCGGACCTGCTGGAGGAACTGGTCCCGTACCTGGAGCAGGACCCGCGGCTGGGGATCGTCCAGTCGCCGCAGTTCTTCCGGATCACCGACCAGCAGAACTGGATCGAGCGCGGCGCCGGTGCGGTGCAGGAGCTGTTCTACCGCTCGGTGCAGGTGTCCCGGCAGAACCACGACGGCGCGATCTGCGTGGGCAGTTGCGCGATGTACCGGCGTGAGGCGCTGGAGCAGAACGGCGGCACCACGCTGATCGAGCACTCCGAGGACGTGCACACCGGCTTCGACCTGCGCCGTCTGGGATGGGACCTGAAGTACGTGCCGATCGCCCTGTCGACCGGCGTCTGCCCGGACACCGCGGGCGCCTTCTTCAACCAGCAGTACCGGTGGTGCTCGGGTTCGATGAGCCTGCTCAGCAGCGGCAAGTTCTGGCGGACGAAGATGCGGCTCTCGACCAGGCTCTGCTACCTGTCCGGGTTCAGCTACTACATCCACACCGCGCTCTACACCTTCCTGGCGCCGCTGATCCCGATCATGCTGCTGCTGGCGGTGCCCCAGGCGCTGCGGGTCCAGAACATGGCACTGGTGCTGCCCAGCCTGGTCTACGCCACGATGATCTTCCCGTGGTGGCACCGCAACCCGTACCGGCTCGAGGCCTGGTCGACGCGGATGATGTACGGGTGGGCGCACCTCTTCGCGATCTGGGACATCATGCGCCGCAACCGGATGGGCTGGCAGCCCACCGGGTCGAGCGGCGCCAAGAAGAACAAGACCCGCCGGTTCTGGATCGGGATCATCGGCTGGGGCGCGACCTCGGCCACGGTGTGGGTGACCGCCGCGATCTGGCGGATGCTCACCATGAACCCCGTCGACTTCGTGCTGGTGCTCTCCTCCGGCCTGTTCTACGCCGCGGTGGTCGGGCGCGTGCTCGTCCAGCCCCGGTCCCACTGACCGAGGTGGCCTCCATGACCCCCACGACCATCGTGCCCCCTGCCCTCCGCCTGGGCGCCGTACTGTCGGTGCTGGCGCTGGTGTTGACCGGTTGCGCGCTCAACACCGAGCCGGACCTGACGGGTTCGGGCGCGCAGGACAGCGGTGTGGTGTCCGCGCCGAACAGCACCGGCGGCCCCTACGACGTGTCCGCGCTGCTGCACCCCGCGCACAAGTACGTCGGCGCGGCCCTGCCCGGGGTGCCGCAGTCGCTGGACGCGCTGGGCCCGTACGAGCAGCAGATCGGCAAGAAGCCGAACATCCTGGAGTACTACGCCTCGTTCGGCGACGGCTTCGACATCAGCGGCGCCCGCCGGATCTTCGCCTCCGGGGCGATCCCCTACATGGCCTGGGAGCCCTACACGCCGAGCCTGACCGCGATCGCGTCGGGGTCCAGCGACGCCTACATCACCTCGGTCGCCAAGGCCGTGGCCTCCGTCGACCTGCCCGTCGCGATCAGCTTCGGCCACGAGTTCAACGGCAACTGGTACCCGTGGGGCCGCCAGGCCACCACACCCGCGCAGTTCGTGGCCGCCTGGCGGCACATCCACGACCTCTTCAAGGCCGCCGGCGCGACCAACGTCATCTGGGTGTGGAGCCCGAACATCATCAACCCGGCCCGCAGCACCCGACTGCAGCCCTACTACCCCGGTGACGCCTACGTCGACTGGATCGGCGTGGTCGGCTACTACGCCCTGTACGGCGAGCACACCTGGAACACGCTGTTCGAGCCGACCATGCGCGAGGTCCGCGGCTTCACCAAGAAGCCGTTCTTCATCAGTGAGACCGCCTCCCAGCGCTCACCGCGTCGACAGGCCGACATCGACGACCTGATGAGCGGCATCGAGACCCACCCGGACGTCCTCGGATTCGTCTGGTTCGACATCGTCAAGCGCGCCGACTGGCGCATCGAGACCACCCCCGGCCCGTTGGCCGACTACAGGCAGCGCCTGTCCAACCCCGCCTTCGGCTTCGACATCCGGAACCCGTGATGGACACCTTCACCGCACCTCCCTTCACCGCGGCGGACCACCGGGTGCCCTACGAGATCCCGGAGGTCCCCGGGACCGCCTGGTCCGCCGCCCCCAGCCGCCGCCGCAACCGCGTCAGCCGCCTGGTGCTGCTCGCCGTGCTGCTGATCCAGGCGGCCCTGTCGCTGCGGCTGCGCAACACCGCCGACGCCCCCGAGGCCAGCACCCTCGTCGTCGGCCGGGCCGAGGTCGCGCACCTGCTCCACGGCACGGCCGTCAGCACCGACCTGGTCCACCGCTTCCCCGGTGCGCCCTGGTTCTACCCGCTGCTGGCCGGCTTCGGCGAGTCGTGGGACCGCGTCGCCGGGGCCCGACTGATCGGCCTGGTCTGCGCGCTGGCCACCACCGCCGTCCTGTACGCGCTCACCCGTCGCCTGTTCAACGAGCGCGTCGGCCTGTTCACCGCGGCCGCCTACGCGGTCCTGCAGTCCACGGTCGTCCTCGGCTTCTACGCCTCCCCCGACGCCTTGGCCGTGCTGCTGGTCACCACTGCCGCCTGGGTCGTCGTCCGTACCGGCCGCCGCAACCCGCTGTGGGTGCTGGCCGCGTCCGTGCCCGCCGGCCTCGCCGTGACCGCGGAGTACGCGGCGCTGATCGTCGTCCCGAGCCTGGCCGTGCTGACCGTGCTGACCGCCGCCAAGCACCACGGCTGGGGTGCCTCGCTGCTGCGCGGCCTGCTGCTGCTCGCCCCGGCCCTGGGCCTGCTGCTGCCCTTCGGCGGCACCCGTCGCGCCCTCACCGGGCTCGACGGGGCCCTCACCCGCCACGGCGGCGCCGCGGCCCTGGACACGCTGTGGCTGGCCGGGCGGCTGAGCGGACTCTTCCTCCTCGTCGCGCTCGCCGGTGGCGTCGCCTACGTCGCCCGCGAGCGGATGAACGAGGTGCCCGAGGCCGAGTACCGGCACGACTCACGGCTGCTGCGCGTCCTGCTGGTGGCGCTGCTGTGCGGCACCGCGCTGCTGGTGCCCCTCTACCAGGCGGCCGTCGGCGACGGGACCGCCCTGGCCCGTCACCTCGCGCTCGGCCTCGTCTTCGCCGCCCCCCTCGTGGGCGTGGGCATCTCCCGGGTCACCGGCGCGCACTTCCGCAACCCGCAGCTCGGCATCCTGCTGTGGGTGCTCACCATGGCACTCGGCGTCCACCAGTCCTCCCAGCAGTTCCAGGGCTGGCCCGACGGCTCCGCGCTGCTCAGCACCCTCGACGCCCGGGTCGACGGCACCGGCCGCTACCTCACCCAGGTCGACGGGCTCGGCGCCTACTACCTCGACCGGAAGACCACCCCGGCCCAGTGGGTCTCCGCGGCGGTCGGGCTGCCGACGGGCCAGGACGCGACGCTGGCGGCGGTGCGCTCCGGCTCGTTCCAGGTCGTCGTCCTGGACAGCGCGGTCTCCGGCCCGGCCTCGTCCGGCCTGGCGGGCGCGCTGGCCGCCTCGCACAAGTACACCCTGCTCAAGGAGATCCACTATCTGGGCGCCGGTGGGCACGTCTACACCTACCGGGTCTACGTCCTGACCCCGCCGGCCCCGAAGAAGGCCCCCGTCCACACCCACCGGCCCAAGAAGACCGGCACCGGCACGGCCAGGACGGGCACGACGAAGACCGGGGCGACCCGGAAGCCGACGAAGGCGCCCGCCACCCACTGAGGGATGTCACGGGCGCCGGCGCGCTCGTCGGTCAGGCGACGAGCCAGGAGTGCGCGGCCTTGAGGTGGGTCGGGCCGCCGTTCTTGTCGATCTGCAGGACCTGGGCGGGGGTCAGCGCCTGGTTCCAGACCTGGACGTGGCCGATGAGGCCCTCCCAGGCCTTGTCCCAGCCGCCGCCCTCGCGCGCGGCACCGAGGACCAGGCCGCCCGGGTTGGTGGTGACGTTCGGCGCGTAGTGCGAGGCGGCGAGGACGCCGTCGACGTACAGGTAGGCGCGGTGCCGGGCCGGGTCCCACACGCCCGTCAGCAGGGCCCAGGTGTTGGCGGCGTGGAAGCGGGCCGCCGGGGCGTAGGCGGTGTACTCGCCGCCCACCTGGCCGTTGACGTCGAAGCTCCACAGTGCCGGGCCGCCCGGGTGGGCGTCGTCGTAGGTGCGGCCGAGCTCGAACGAGGAGTTCTCGCCGGTGCCCTGGCTGATCGCGACGCCCGGGTCGCGGCCGTTGCCGGTCCAGACCCAGGTGGAGACGGTGAAGGCGTGTTTGACGTCGACCGCCGGGGTGGCGGACTGCGCGGTGGCGACGGCCCAGCGGCTGCCGCTGAGCACCCAGCCGCCCTTGATGTGCTTGATCGCGCCCTTGGGGCCGTGGACGGTCAGCGGCAGGTGGCCGGTGGCGTCGGCGAGCTCGTTCGGGTGGCCCGGGACGGTCGGCCCGGTCTGCGGGGCGGCGGAGGCCGTCGGTGCGACGGCGGCCACACCGCCGGCCAGCGCGGCCACGGCCGCCACCGGCACCAGCGCGCGCTTCAGCGCGCGGGAGATCCCCCGCGTCCGGCCACCGTGCTCGTTCTCGTACGTGTGATCGGTCATGGCCGATGATCATAGCCACACGCCGACGGCCCACCAGCTCCGAGGAGTTGGTGGGCCGTCAGGATGTTCGAGGGGGCTCAGGACGAGACCGGCTCCGGCTCCTCGGCCGGGGCCTGCGGCGCGGCCGGGTCGGCCTTGACCGACTCCAGCAGCAGCTGGGCCACGTCCACGACGCGCAGGGCCTCCTTGGCGGCGCCCTCGTTCTTCTTGCCGTTGACCGAGTCGGAGAGCATCACCAGGCAGAACGGGCAGGCGGTGGAGACGATGTCGGGGTTGAGCGACAGCGCCTCGTCCACGCGCTCGGTGTTGATGCGCTTGCCGATCCGCTCCTCCATCCACATCCGCGCGCCGCCGGCGCCGCAGCAGAAGCCACGCTCCTTGTGGCGGTGCATCTCCTGCTGGCGCAGACCGGGGACCTTGTCCATGATCTCGCGCGGCGGGCTGTAGACCTTGTTGTGGCGGCCCAGGTAGCAGGGGTCGTGGTAGGTGATCAGACCCTCGACCGGGTTGACCGGCAGCAGCTTGCCCTCGTCGATCAGGTGCTGCAGCAGCTGGGTGTGGTGGATGACCTCGAAGTGGCCGCCCAGCTGCGGGTACTCGTTGGCGAGGGTGTTGAAGCAGTGCGGGCAGGTGGCGACGATCCGCTTGACCGGGGCGTCCTCCAGGGCCGCGTTCAGCGTCTCGACGTTCTGCGCGCCGAGCATCTGGAAGAGGAACTCGTTGCCCAGGCGGCGCGGGGAGTCACCGGTGCAGGTCTCCTCCTTGCCGAGGATCGCGAACTTCACGCCCGCGGTGTGCAGCAGCTCGGCGAAGGCCTTGGTGGTCTTCTTGGCCCGGTCCTCCAGGGCGCCGGCGCAGCCGACCCAGTAGAGGTACTCGACCTCGGCCGGGTCGATGTCCTCACCGATGACCGGCACCTCGATGCCGGTCTCCTTCTTGAGCTCCTTGACCCAGTCCAGACGCGCCTTGGTGGCCAGGCCCCAGGGGTTGCCCTTGTTCTCCAGGTTCTTCAGCATCGTCCCGGCCTCTGTCGGGAAGTTGCTCTCGATCATGACCTGGTAGCGGCGCATGTCGACGATGTGGTCGATGTGCTCGATGTCCACCGGGCACTGCTCGACACAGGCGCCGCAGGTGGTGCAGGACCACAGCACGTCCGGGTCGATGACGCCGTTCTCCTCGGCGGTGCCGATCAGCGGGCGCTCGGCCTCGGCGGCAGCGGCGGCCGGGACGTTCGACTTGTCCTCACCGGCGAGCAGGTACGGCGCCTTGGCGTAGGCGTGCTCGCGCAGATTCATGATCAGCAGCTTGGGCGAGAGCGGCTTGCCGGTGTTCCAGGCCGGGCACTGCGACTGGCAGCGGCCGCACTCGGTGCAGGTGGAGAAGTCGAGGATGCCCTTCCAGGAGAACTCCTCGACCTGGGAGACACCGAAGACGGCGTCGTCGGCCGGGTCCTCGAAGTCGATCGGCTGACCGCCGGAGTGCATCGGCTGCAGCGCGCCGAGCGCGACCTCGCCCTTGGCGTTCCGCTTGAACCAGATGTTCGGGAAGCCGAGGAAGCGGTGCCAGGCGACACCCATGTTGGTGTTGAGCGAGACGACGATCATCCAGATGAACGACGTCGCGATCTTGATCATCGCGACCAGGTAGACCAGGTTCTCGACCGTGCCCGTGGACAGGCCGCGGAAGGCGACCGTCAGCGGGTAGGAGAAGAGGAAGTTGGCCTCGTAGGAGTCCACCCCGCGCAGCACGCCCTCCAGACCGCGCAGGGTCAGGATGGCGAGGCCGATGATCAGGACGATCGACTCGACGAAGTAGGCCTGGCCCGCGTTGGAGCCCGCGAACCGGGACTTGCGGCCCGGCTTGTTCGCCTTGCTCAGCTGGCGGATCACGATCAGCACGATGATGCCGAGCGTGGTCAGCACGCCGATGAGCTCGGTGAAGACCTCGTACGGCGCCCACTTGCCGATGATCGGCAGCGTGAAGTCGGCCTGGAACAGCTGGCCGAAGGCGTTCACCAGGGTCAGGATCAGCGTGTAGAAGCCGACCGCGACGAACCAGTGGGCGACACCGACGATGCCCCACTTGTTCATGCGGGTGTGGCCGAGGAACTCGCGGACGACGGTGACCGTGCGGTCCTTCCAGTCGTTGGTGCGCGAGCCTGCGGGCACGTTCTGACCCAGGCGGACGAAGCCGTAGATCTGGAGGAACGCGCGCGCGAAGAGCGCCGCGCCGACCACGGCCAGAACCAGCGACACGATGATCGCGGCGATTTGCATGCGGGCTCCTCAAAGGACCACGGAGCGACAACTACCCACTAGTAACTTATCGCAGTTCAAGCTGAGCGTAGCGACACACGTACCCGATCCACAGCGAAAGCAGGGGTGACATACGTCATCAGGGCCCATGCGGCGTAGGGGCGACATAAAGTTGAGCCCGCTTCGCTCATGTCTGTTGACGCGCGGCGAAGCTTCGTGCACTCTTGAGTCTGTTCAGCTCAACTTCCTCTCTTGGAGGGTTCCACGATGGCTCGTGCGGTCGGAATCGACCTCGGTACGACGAACTCTGTCGTCAGCGTCCTCGAAGGCGGTGAGCCCACCGTCATCACCAACGCCGAGGGCGCCCGGACCACACCGTCCGTCGTCGCCTTCGCGAAGAACGGCGAGGTCCTCGTCGGCGAGGTCGCCAAGCGACAGGCGGTCACCAACGTTGACCGCACCATCCGCTCGGTGAAGCGCCACATGGGCACCGACTGGAAGATCAACCTCGACGGCAAGGACTTCACGCCGCAGCAGATCTCGGCCTTCGTGCTGCAGAAGCTGAAGCGCGACGCCGAGTCCTACCTGGGCGAGAAGGTCACCGACGCGGTCATCACCGTGCCGGCGTACTTCAACGACTCCGAGCGCCAGGCGACGAAGGAGGCCGGTGAGATCGCGGGCCTCAACGTCCTGCGCATCGTCAACGAGCCGACCGCCGCCGCCCTGGCCTACGGCCTCGACAAGGACGACCAGACCATTCTGGTCTTCGACCTCGGTGGTGGCACCTTCGACGTGTCGCTGCTGGAGATCGGCGACGGCGTCGTCGAGGTCAAGGCGACCAACGGTGACAACCACCTCGGTGGTGACGACTGGGACCAGCGCGTCGTCGACCACCTGGTCAAGCAGTTCCAGAACGGCCACGGCGTCGACCTGTCCAAGGACAAGATGGCGCTCCAGCGTCTGCGCGAGGCGGCGGAGAAGGCCAAGATCGAGCTCTCCTCCTCCAGCGAGACCACGATCAACCTGCCCTACATCACGGCCTCCGCCGAGGGCCCGCTGCACCTGGACGAGAAGCTCACCCGCTCCCAGTTCCAGCAGCTGACCTCGGACCTGCTGGACCGCTGCAAGACCCCGTTCCACAACGTCATCAAGGACGCCGGCATCGCGCTGTCCGAGATCGACCACGTGGTCATGGTCGGTGGCTCCACCCGCATGCCGGCCGTCGCCGACCTGGTCCGCGAGCTGACCGGTGGCAAGGAGCCCAACAAGGGCGTCAACCCGGACGAGGTCGTCGCCATCGGCGCGTCCCTCCAGGCCGGTGTCCTCAAGGGTGAGGTCAAGGACGTCCTGCTGCTCGACGTCACCCCGCTGTCCCTCGGTATCGAGACCAAGGGCGGCATCATGACCAAGCTGATCGAGCGCAACACGACGATCCCGACCAAGCGCTCCGAGATCTTCACCACGGCCGAGGACAACCAGCCGTCCGTGCAGATCCAGGTCTACCAGGGCGAGCGCGAGATCGCGGCGTACAACAAGAAGCTCGGCATGTTCGAGCTGACCGGTCTGCCGCCGGCCCCGCGTGGCGTCCCGCAGATCGAGGTCACCTTCGACATCGACGCCAACGGCATCATGCACGTCTCCGCCAAGGACCTCGGTACCGGCAAGGAGCAGCGCATGGCCGTCACCGGCGGCTCCGCCCTCCCCAAGGAGGACATCGAGCGGATGATGCGCGAGGCCGAGCAGTTCGCGGAGGACGACCACCGTCGCCGCGAGTCCGCGGAGACCCGCAACACCGCCGAGCAGCTCGTCTACACGACCGAGAAGTTCATCAAGGACAACGAGGACAAGGTCCCGGGTGACATCAAGGACGAGGTCAACGCGGCCATCGTCGACCTGAAGGACAAGCTGAAGGGGGAGGACAGCGCGGCCATCCGCGAGGCCTCCGAGAAGCTGTCCACCGTCTCCCAGAAGCTCGGCCAGGCGCTCTACGCCCAGGCCGGCGAGGCTTCTGCCGCGGCCGGCGCCCCGCAGGACGCCCCGCACGCCGACGCCCACGTCGAGGACGACGTCGTGGACGCCGAGATCGTCGACGACGAGAAGCGCGAGGGCGGTGCCAAGTGACGGAAGAGACGCGGGGCAACACTGAGGAGCCCGGCGCCGCTTCCGGCAAGACCGCCAAGGGTCGCGACGCGGCGGGCGCCAAGCCCGCCGCGGCCGCGGCCGCGGCGGAGGAGACGGAGGCGGGCACCGAGTCCGTCGCCGACCTGCGCAAGCAGCTGGCCGAGCGCACCGCTGACCTGCAGCGGCTCCAGGCGGAGTACCAGAACTACCGCAAGCGCGTCGAGCGCGACCGGGTGACGGTCCGCGAGATCGCCGTCGCGGCGATCCTGGAGAACCTGCTCCCGGTGCTCGACGACATCGGCCGCGCCCGCGACCACGACGAGCTGACGGGTGGCTTCAAGTCCGTCGGCGAGTCGCTGGAGACGGTCGTCGCCAAGCTGGGCCTGCAGCAGTTCGGCAAGCAGGGGGAGGTCTTCGACCCCCAACTGCACGAGGCGCTGATGCACAGCTACTCGCCGGACGTCGAGGAGACGACCTGCGTGCAGATCCTCCAGCCCGGGTACAAGATCGGCGACCGGATCATCCGCCCCGCGCGGGTGGCCGTGGCCGAGCCGGAGCCGGGCGGCTCCTCCTCCACCTCGGAGGAGAAGTCGGAGGCGAAGGGCGAGGACGCCGCCGAGGGCGCCAAGGACGCGAAGAGCGCCAAGGCCTCCAAGGACAAGAGTGACACCGAGAAGTGACCGACCGGGGTCGGCCGCGAGCGCGCAGGAGCGTGCCTCGCGGCCGGCCCCCGGCCGTACGATCTCGATCGGCAGTGGTGAGGAGGGAGCGCGTTGAGCGGCAAGGACTACGTGGAGAAGGACTACTACAAGATCCTGGGCGTGCCCAAGGACGCCTCCACCGCTGAGATCAAGAAGGCCTACCGCAAGCTGGCCCGGGAGAACCACCCGGACGCCAACAAGGGCGACAAGGCCGCCGAGGAGCGCTTCAAGGAGATCTCCGAGGCCAACGACGTCCTGTCCGACCCCAAGCGGCGCAAGGACTACGACGAGGCGCGCGCGCTCTTCGCGAACGGCGGCTTCCGCCCCGGCGGTGCCGGCGGCGGCTTCAACTTCGACCTCGGCGACCTCTTCGGCGGCAGCGCGGGTCAGACCTCCGGCGGCGGCTTCGGCGGCACTGGGGGTGGCGGCGGTGTGGGCGACCTCTTCGGTGGCCTGTTCGGCGGCCGCCGCGGCACCACGACGCAGCCGCGCCGGGGCGCGGACGTCGAGTCCGAGGTGACGCTGAGCTTCGTCGAGGCGGTCGAGGGCGCCACCGTCCCGATCCGGATGACCAGCCAGGCCGCGTGCAAGGCCTGCGCCGGCACCGGTGCCAAGGCCGGCACCACCCCGCGGGTCTGCCCGACCTGCGTCGGCACCGGCTACGTCAGCCGGGGCCAGGGCAACTTCGCGCTCAGTGAGCCCTGCCGTGACTGCAAGGGCCGCGGCCTGCTGGTCGACGACCCGTGCGAGGTCTGCCACGGCAGCGGCCGGGCGACGTCCGCCCGGACGATGCAGGTGCGCATCCCCGCCGGCGTCGGCGAGGACCAGCGCATCCGGCTCAAGGGCAAGGGCGCCCAGGGCGAGCGCGGCGGCCCCGCGGGCGACCTGTACGTGACGGTCCACGTCACCCCGCACCCGGTCTTCGGCCGACGCGGCGACAACCTGACCGTGACGGTGCCGGTCTCCTTCCCGGAGGCCGCGCTGGGCGGGACTATCAAGGTGCCCACGCTCGGCGGCCCGGCGGTCAGCATGAAGCTCCCGGCGGGCACGTCCAACGGTCTGACCATGCGGGCCCGCGGCAAGGGCGCGGTCCGCAAGGACGGCACCCGTGGCGACCTGCTGGTGACGGTCGAGGTGGCGGTCCCCCCGAAGACGGAGGGCGAGGCCAAGGAGGCCCTGGAGAAGTACCGCGAGGCAACGGCCGCGGAGGACCCGCGGGCGGCGCTGTTCAAGGCAGCGGAGGAGGCGTGAGATGCCAGGCGTGACGAACGGCCCCATCGGCGGCCCCGGCGTTCCCGGTGGCAACCGCAGGGTGGCCTACCAGCTGACGGAGTACACCCCGGTGTACGTCATCTCCGTGGCGGCGGAGCTGAGCGGCCTGCACCCGCAGACGCTGCGCCAGTACGACCGCCTCGGCCTCGTCTCGCCCGACCGCACGGCCGGCCGCGGCAGGCGCTACTCGGCCCGGGACATCGAGCAGCTGCGCGAGGTGCAGCGCCTCTCCCAGGAGGAGGGCATCAACCTCGCGGGCATCAAGCGCATCATCGAGCTGGAGAACCAGGTCACCGCCCTCCAGGCCCGCGTCGCGGAACTCCAGGGCGCGGCCGAGGCCGCCGCCGCTGCGGTCCACGCCTCCTACCGGCGCGACCTGGTGCCCTACCAGCAGAGCTCCGCGCTCGTGGTCTGGCGCCCCAAGCCGCGGCCGGACGGCATGCGCTGAGGGCAGCACCGGGCGCAGAAGCGCACAGCTGAGGGACCGTGTCCGGGGAGGCACGGTCC
This sequence comes from Streptacidiphilus jiangxiensis, assembly GCF_900109465.1. Taxonomy (GTDB): domain Bacteria; phylum Actinomycetota; class Actinomycetes; order Streptomycetales; family Streptomycetaceae; genus Streptacidiphilus; species Streptacidiphilus jiangxiensis. The sequence continues at coordinate 371,676 of NZ_FOAZ01000003.1, read as the reverse complement.
CTCAGCTTTTGCAGACCCCGGTCGTCGAGGAGGATCGACCGGGGAGCTCGAGGGGCGCTAGGCCCACACCAGACTGACCGCGCGGCTGTTCGCCGCCCGCGCCCCGAGGTCCTCCATCACGACCTCCAGCGGCAGACCCGTGATGACGGCGATCTGCTCGGGCGTCACCCCGGCGTCGCGCGCCTCCCGGAATCTCTCCGCCCGCTCCCGCGCCGACTCCACACTCCAGTGGTGCAGACGGGTCTGCGCATTCACCACGGCCGGATAGCGAGGGTCGTTTGGCATGACCTCATCTTGCCGCTGTCGGGGCCCCTTGGGGAGTGTCCCTCGCAGCAGGGACACAGCTTGAGCGACCTGTTACCCAAACTCCGGCTCATTCCGGCACGCTGACCGCCAGTTGGCTATCGCAGACCACTTGGCGGGGGGCAGTCATTACCGGTTCCGAGCGGTACCATCCAGAGCGAACAGCAGACCACAGTTGGCAAATATGTTCACAGGTGGGGTTCCCGCCAGAGAGGAGATGAGTATGTCGCGCCGTATCCGCGTCGTGATCGTCTCAGCGATCCTCGCCGCCGCCGCCGTCGCAGGCGTGGGCGCGCAGGACCTGGGATGGACGGCCGTCAAGAGCAGCACGGTGGCCGACCTGGGATGGACCGCCGCCCACGGGCAGGCCCTGGCCGACCTGGGATGGACGAGGACCCCGGTCGCCCCCTGAGGCCACGGACCGGCGCATTCCCCCGTTGTGCCGGTCTACCAATCCGCGGGGAGACCCTCCGGGTACTGTCCGCGGATTTCCCATGCCAGCCGCGGGGTCGTCTCCACGTTCCCGAACACCGAGCGGACGACTTCCAGTTGGCGCCGCACCGTGCGCAGGGACAGCCCGGTGGCGGCCGCGATGGCCTCGTGCTTCAGCTCCTCGTTGATCAGCAGCCGCACGATGAGCTTCTGCATCGCCGTCAGCTGATCGCCGGCCCGGCCGTCCTCGACGGCCTCCTCCTCCGGCTTCGGCGCCTCCAGGAACGGCTGCGCGCGCTGCCAGGCCTGCTCGAACACCAGGCAGTGAAAGGCCACCGTGGCCGGCTCGCTGACGAGCACGGCCACGTTCGCATTGCCGTCCACCGGGTGGATCACCGTGTCGTCGATGATGAAGACCCGCTCGTACAGCTCGTCCGCGGCGCGCACCTCGGCACCGACCTCGACCAAGGCCCGGACGTACTCCCTGGTGTCCGGATGACGGCGGGCCGGCGACTGGTAGAGGATTCTTCGGTGCACCCCCCGGCGCAGCAGCGCGAGGTCGGCCGGAAGACTGTGGTCGAGCGTGTCCTTGGGGCGCCGGGGGCCCGGCTGGACGGTGAAGACGCGGCTCTTCGCGGCCGCAGCCAACGCCTGCGCCTGCTGCGCGATCTCCGCCTTGCCCTCGACGTAGCGGATCTGCGAATCGCCCGTGCTCCAGTTGCGCCGGGACCGGTACGCCGCGGTGAGCGGCGCGTAGTCCTGCTGCAGGCGTGAGGCGTCCGCCCACGCCTGGCGGGCCTGTCGCTCGGCCTGGACGGCGGCGGTCTCCGGGTCGACCGGGACCCACACCTCGGCGTTGTCCACGCTGTCGCGCAGCAGCCCGGCGCGCAGCAACTCGGTGACGGCCGAACGGGGAGGGGCCGTGGGGGACGGAACCCCGTCCCCGCCCGGAGTCTTGAGGATGCTGCCGTTCGCCAGGGCTTCCTGGTAGGCCGTGACGGCTTCCTTGGTCAGGCTCTCGATCTCGTGCGTCATGCGGCGGCCTTCGCCCGGTTCAGACGTCGGCGCAGCATCTGCCGGGACAGCCCGTGGCGCGCGGCCACCTCGGTCAGCGACATGTCCGCGTCCAGCTCGGCCTGCACCGTCTCCAGGTCCAGGGGGATCCGGGTGCACTGCTCGGAGCGGGAGCGCCGCGGGACGTCGTGGGCGTCCAGGATCCGCGCGGCCGTGGCCCGCGAGTAGGGGAAGGCCCGGGAGAGCTGGATGAGCGAGGCCCCGTCCGCGTAGTCACCGATCAGTGCGTCGATCACCTCGCCCCGGTCCGCCCAGAAGCACCTGTGGTCACCCGGACGGCAGGTGCGCGCCCAGGGGCCGAGGCCCTGGCGTCGACCGGCGGCGGCACTGGGGACGGACAGGCCGTGATCGACGCCGATGGCGATGACCTCCACCAGGCTGAGCGCGTGCTCGGTGGCGAGCGCCTGCGCGGGAGTCCCCGCGGCCAGGCGCGTCAGCAACAGCTCCACCCGGGTCGAACGGGTGGACCACCTGCACGTGTGCTGCTGCGGCATGCACTTCAAGCGGGCCTCCCACGAGGTACCGGGCGTGGCCCGTCAGTCCGTGACGCTACACATCTACCAGAGCACACTAGCCACCCGGGAGAGGTGATCACGCCACTCGGGCCTCAGCCGGCGAGCGGCGCCGCCTGGTCCGCCCAGTCCAGGGCGGTGACCACGGTGTGGCGGAGCGCGCTGGGCGTCATCGGACCGTCGTCCTTGATCGGCAGCACCTTGGTCACCGACTCGAGCTGGTCGATCAGCACCCCGTGCACCTTGGCCTCGTCGACCATGAGGACCACCGGCTTGCGCAGCGCGGTCGCCCAGCCCAGCTCCATGCCCATGCCGGTGGAGGGCCGCTGACCGACGTAGGCGAAGACCACGTCGGCGCTCTGCATCGCGCGGAACGGGGACGGCACCCGCGGGCCGGTCCCCTCGCGGGAGACCCATTCCTCGTCGTGGTGCGAGCTGTACACGGTCACGCCACTGTCCAGAAGAGCCACCCGCAGCGCGGCGATCCGCTCGCGCAGCGGAAGCGACATCACTCCGTCCGCGGGTCCGGCAAGGCGCAGGGACGGGGCTGCGAGGAAAGCCCTCACGTTACGCGTCTCGCGGGCCGGATCGGCGGAGACGAGGAAGCGCTGACGCTTGACCTCCAGCATGGTGACAACTCCCAACAAGACAGCGTTCCGAGACCGCCGCCACAAAGGTGGGAGAGCGGTTCGGATGAAGGAGGAGGCACCGGCCGGTGACCCTGGGGGGATGTCCTGATCCTGTCGCGTCGCCCGATCCGGTGACAATGGGCGCCGAGCGGCATTCCAGTGCCAGGCCGGAAAGGGACACGATCACGGAATACCGAATCATGAATGTGGCCATGACAGACAAGGGCCGGATCCACTACCTTGGGTGGCGCTTGGGGGATCCTCCTCGACGCCCAAGCTGGTGCCGCCAGTCCCCCCGGCTGGCGGCACTCTGGCTTCGCCGGCGTCAGGGCATCGACTCTAGCCCTCGAAATCCCGGGATTGCCCAGGATCCTGGAGAGTTCGCAGGCAAAGATGTGTAGTTCTGCGGCGATTTGTCGGAGGCCGAAAACGGCGCATCCGATCGTGTCCACTTCATGCCACCGGGCAGCCGCCCCAACTTTCTTGCACTGCGGGCACGGTGGTCTTGCTGCGTTGGGACCGCGCCGCGTGCCGCTCCGCGTACGCTTCCCACACAGCAGGGGGAGGACACCATGTGTCCGACGAGTCGGCCCGACCGCCCCAGCGAGGTGGAGTCGCGGATATCCGCGGCCCCACCGGTGGTTCGGGCCCGACTCCGCCCGGAAACGGCACCGCCTGCTGCGGATGCCAGAAGTTTCCGGATGAAACGGATGAATAGCCCATGATGGACCCGATGCTCCCCCTCGAGCTCAACCCCTCCGTCGTGGCCGTCTACCACCACGTACTCCTCGACGGCTCGTTCCGGTTCGACAGCGCAGCCGCCGCCACGGGCCTGGACCACGAGGAGCTGACGGTGTGCCGGGACACGCTCCTGGCCTGTGAGTTGCTCCAACGGGCGGAGGACACCGACCAGCTGGTGCCGGTCAACCCCGAACTCGCGGCCGCGCGGTTGTCGAAACCGGTCGAGGCGACGATCAGGTCCTACCGCCGGGCCGTGGAGCTCACCCGGGAGAGCCTGTTGCAGCTCATGCCCGCCTACCTGGACAGAACCACCACGGCTCCGGCCGGAGGGCTCGAGATCGTGCAGGACCCGGCCGAGGTCCAGCTCCTGGTGAACCAGGCGGTCGACCGGTGCACCACCGAGTTGCTGACCGTTCAACCCGGCGGCCACCGCCCTCCGGAGCTGCTGCAGGAGGTCCTGTCGCGGGAGGTCACCGCGCTGCGAAGAGGCGCCGAGATCAGGATCCTGTACCAGCACACCGTCCGGACCCAGCTGAGCGTCCACTCGTACGTCTCCTCGATGATCGAGGCGGGCGCCCTGATCCGGACGGCCGACCAGCTGGCCGAGCGAATGATCATCGTCGACCGCGAGATCGCCTTCATCAACCGGCGCAGGCCCGGTCAGGCCCCGGGCGCCGTGGTGGTGCGCGAGCCCGTGCTCGTCTCGTTCATGCGGGCCCATTTCGAACAGTTCTGGATATCGGCCGCACCGTTCGACCCGAACGGCCCCGGCTACCAGAATGTCTCGGACGACCTGAAGCGGTCATTGCTGGAATTGCTCGCCCAGGGGCTGAAGGACGAGGTCGTGGCCCGGCGGCTGGGGATGTCGGTACGCACCTGCCGACGGCACATCGCCGCTCTCATGCAGGAGTTGGGGGCCGACAGCCGCTTCGAGGCGGGCGTGCGGGCGGCCCAGCTCGGGCTGCTCAAGACCTCGACGGCCTGAGCGCCCGGACCGAGCACTCAGGCCCGAGCGCTCAGGCCCGAGTACTCAGGCCCGCACGAATTTCGGCACCCAACGAACCGTGCGCACCGCCACCACGGTCCACGCGGTCACCAGCAGGACGTACAGGGCCACCGAGGCCACCGCGAAGACGTCCAGCCCGGTGCGGGCGTAGAGCCCGGCCGCGCCGGTGACGCAGGTGCCGACCGGGAAGGTGTAGGCCCACCAGGTCATCGCGAAGGGCATCCCCCGACGCAGCCCGCGCACGGTCGCCGCCCCGGCGACCGCCAGCCACAGCAGCGCGAAGCCGAAGACCGGCACCCCGTACAGCAGCGCGAAGCCGCCGAACGCACCGCCGGAAAGGCCGGCGGCCGACCCGTGGGCCGCGAACTGGGTGACCGCCGTGACGGACTGCCCGAGCGGCCCCAGCACCAGGAAGAGCGTCGGGATCAGCGCCTGCGGCAGCGGGCCCTCGTGGGCGAGCCGAGCGAACAGGGTCGGCAACAGCATCAGCACCGCGATCAGACTCATCCCGAACATCGCCACGCAGGCCAGGAGCAGGGTCTGCTGGGCCTGCCCGGCGGGCAGGTGCGGAATCAGCGCCGGACCGAGCGCGGCGGAGACCATCGGCGCGACGACCGGCAGCAGCCAGGTCGGCGCGGAGTCGGACCGGGCGACCTCGTAGTGCAGGGCGAGCTTGAACATCACCGTACCGGCCGCCCAGAGCCCGTAGCAGGTCCCCAGCGTCCACAGCACGGCGTCCAGCGCCACCGCCGGGCCGGGGCCGAGCAGCGGCTCGCCGGCGCCCAGGGCGCCGAAGCCCACGGCCATCAGCGCCATCGGCGGGCAGCCGAGGAAGACGGCGACGGACGGATCGGCCAGGGGACGCACCCGGGCGCGGTGCAGCCGGCCGACCAGTCGGACTCCGGCCAGCAGCAGCAGACCCGCGAAGCCCAACGCCCAGAAGAGCTCCGCCCACACGCCGAGCACCCCGGACAGCCCCGGCAGGGCGTGCGCACCGTTGGCGACGATCGCCGTACCCATCACCGCCGCGTACCAGTTCGGGCCGAAGCGCCCGGCGGCCTCGATGACGGGGTGGTCGGTGAGCCGCCGGGTGAGCGGCCTGCTGAGCGCGGTGGTTGCCATGTCTCCACCTTCGTCGCAGCTCAGCGCGGTCGGTAGGGATCACTTTCCGATGTGGACATAAGCTGCGTCTATGAGCTCGTCGCCCGCACCGCTCTCACCGCACGTCCCCGAGCTCGGGGCGCTGGAACTGCTGCTCGCCGTGGTCAGACTCGGGAGCCTCGGCCGAGCGGCGGCCGAGCTGGGCATCACCCAGCCGGCGGCTTCGGCCCGCGTCGCCGCGATGGAGCGGCAGATCGGGGTCACCCTGCTGGAGCGCTCCCCGCGCGGTTCCCGGCCGACGGAGGCGGGCGCACTGGTCGCCGAATGGGCCGCGCAGGTCGTCGGCGCCGCCCAGGCGCTGGACGCGGGGGTCGCCGCGCTGCGCGAGCGGCGGGACGCCCGGTTGCGGGTCTCCGCCAGCCTGACCGTCGCCGAGTACCTGATGCCGGGGTGGCTGCTGGCCCTGCACGCCGCCCTTCCGGGCACCGCGGTGACGCTGCGGGCGGCGAACTCCGCCGAGGTGGCCGACCAGGTCCTGGCCCAGGACGCCGACCTGGGGTTCGTCGAGGGCGTGCGGATCCCGTCGGGCCTCGACACCGCGGTGATCGGCCACGACCGGCTCGTCGTGGTCGTCGCGCCCAACCACCCCTGGGCGCGGCGCCGGGCCCCGCTGTCATCCGCCGAGGTGGCCGCCACACCGCTGATCCTGCGCGAGCAGGGCAGCGGCACCCGCGAGGTGCTGGACGCCGCGCTGGCCGGCTCCGGCGGCCTCGCCGAGCCGCTGCTCACCCTCGCCTCCACGACCGCGCTCAAGTCCGCGGCGACCAGCGGCGCGGGCCCGGCGGTCCTCAGCGAGCTCGCCGTGGTCGACGAGCTCGCCGGGGGCCGGCTCAAGGCCGTGCCCCTCGCCGACGTCGTACTGGAGCGACCGCTGCGCGCGATCTGGCCGAAGGGGGCCAAGCCGAAGGGACCGGCCCGCGATCTGCTGTCGCTGATCCGCGCCCAGCGCGCCGGCCGCACGGCTCACGCCGGCTGAGGCTCCGGGATCTCCCTCCACCCGCGCAGCGGTGAGGCGAGGAGCCACAGGCCGGTGCAGGCGAGCACGCCCGTGGCGACCCACAGGGCGCCCCGCAGGCCGAGCCAGGTACCGAGCGAGCCGCCCAGCAGGGCACCGAGCGGCATGGTGCCCCAGACCACCCAGCGAATCCCCGCGTTGACCCTCCCGAGCAGCTCCCTCGGCACGCTGCTCTGCCGGTAGGCGATCTGCGCGGTCTGGTAGACGGCGCCGCCGCCGTTGAAGATCGCCCAGCCCAGCGAGTAGTAGACCAGGCCCACACCGGACGTCGACAGCGGCATGAGCAGGGCGAAGGGGGTGCAGACGACCAACGAGAGCCACATGACCCGCGCGTTCCCGACGCGCACCGCCAGCGGGCGCGCCGCGAGGCTCCCGACGAAGCCGCCGAGCACACCGACTCCCAGCACCAGCCCCACCTCCGGCGAGGGCGTGTGCAGGCCGCGGACCAGGTAGACCACCTCGAGGCTGACGACCGCGAAGATGCCCAGGTTCGCGGTGGCCGTACAGCAACTGATGGCCCGGAGGACCGGATCGCGCCAGACGTAGCGCAGCCCCTCGGTCATCGCGGCACGGAACCCGACGGAGGGGCCCGCGGCGCGCGCCGGATCGGGCCGCGGATCAGGGGTCCGCATCAACAGCAGGGTGACCGCGCTGACCGCGTAGGTGAACGCGTCGAAGGCGAGCGCCCGCGACACGGTGAAGGCGCTGGCCAGCGCCGCCCCGAGGGCCGGGCCCGCCGCGTCGGCAGCCGTCTCGGTCGCGTTCAACTTGGCATTACCGTCGACGAGTTGCTCGCGCGCCAGGACGGCGGGCAGATAGCTCTGGTCGGCGACCCCGAAGAAGATCCGGAGACTGCCCACGACGGCCGCCACGAGGTAGAGCTGCCACAGGTGCACACGGCCGACGGCCGCCGCGACGGGAACCGAGGTGATCGCCAGCAGGCTCAACAGCTCGCACCAGATCATCAGTCGGCGCTTGCACAGCCGGTCGACCACGACACCGGCCGGCAGGGAGAACACCACTCCCGGCAGCCGCTGGGCGAGAACCAGCAGCGCCGCCTGGAAGGTGGAGACGCCGAGCTCTCTGACCGCCAGCAGCGGTATCAGCAGGGTCGACACCGCCGAACCCAGGTCGCTGGCGCTCCCTCCTCCCCAGAGCAGCAGGAAATCCCGGTGGCGCCAGAGCGATGAGCGCACCTGTGAGGGTAGAGGCGTCTTCGACGCTGTCTTGTCAGGCACTCATCACATTTACCGCATACTCCGTCACTGGCCAACAAGAATGCAGTGAGAGTGCGGATCATCATGACGGCTTTACAGGAACGTCACCAGATCTGCCACCACCCGGCTCGGTGACATCTTCCTGCCACGCTCCGCTTGCCGGTTCCGGTCACCACTTCTGACGGTCCCGCAGCACCGGGAACTCCGCCCGCGTGCGGGCGACCACCTCCGGGTCGAACGAGACCGTCAGCACCTCCTCCGCGCTGCCCGACTCGTCGCCGTTCGCCTCGCCCAGGACCGTGCCCCACGGGTCCACCACGACGCTGCGGCCGCCCTGCGGCACGCCCGCGTGCGTGCCCGCGGTGTTGCAGGCGAGCACCAGGGCCTGCTCCTCCACCGCGCGGGCCCGCGCCAGCAGGGACCAGTGCCCGACGCGGCGGGCCGGCCAGGCCGCCGGGACGACGAACAGCTCCGCGCCCTGGTCGAGCATCGCCCGGAAGAGCTCCGGGAAGCGCAGGTCGTAACAGGTGGCCAGCCCCATCCGCCCGAACGGCGTGTCCACCACGCACAGTTCCTCGCCCGCGGCCATCATCGCCGCCTCGCCGCTGTCGAAGCCGAAGCGGTGGATCTTCCGGTACCAGGCGTGCAGTTCGCCGTCCGGCGCGAACAGCAGTGAGGTGTTGCAGAGCGGGCCCTCCGGGTCGCGCTCCACGATGGAACCCGCGTGCAGCCACACACCCGCGTCCCTGGCCGCCGCGGACATCGCCTCCGCCGTCGGACCCTCCAGCGTCTCCGCGCCGTCCGCCCACGCCTCGTAGGCGAACCCGCCGAGCGTCCACAGCTCCGGCAGTACCACCAGGTCCGCGACCCCGCGCTGCGCGCGGACCAACTCGGCAATCCGGACGCGACGTTCGTCCGCAGACTCGATTTCGTTGACATCGATCTGGACAAGAGAGGCGCGCACGGTACCACCTGTTTCGTCAAGGGCCCTACGATCAACACCGGAAAGCGCTGACCTGGGGACACCAGGGAGCGTAACGTGCCGATAGCGCAGTTGGCTGCTCCGCCGAGGGGTCGTGAAAGTGACCGACAAGCAGACCGTCCAGGCGTACGCCGATGCCTGGACCCAGTCCATCGAGGCCATATCCGAGCTGGTCGCCCCACTCCCCGAGGGGGCGTGGAACCGACCGACCGAATGCCCGGGTTGGTCGGTGCGGGACGTCGTCTCGCACATCATCGCCATGGAGTCCGAACTCCTGGGCGACCCACGGCCCATCCACACGCTGCCACGCGATCTGCGACACGTCGTGGACGAGTTCAGCCGCTACTGCGAGGTCCCCGTCGACAAGCGGCGTTGCCACACCGCGGTGGAGATGGCCTCCGAGCTGGAGTACACGATCATCCGCCGTTCGCGGGCGCTGCGGAACAACACGCGCTACGAGCCGCTGGACGAGATCCGCTGGCCGATGGGCCCCTACAGCCGTGACGTCGCCTACCACCAGCTGCTGCGCACGCGTGTCTTCGACGTCTGGACCCACGAGCAGGACATCCGTCGCGCACTGGGCCGCCCCGGCGATCTGGACTCCGCGGCGGCGGCCGTCACCCGCGACTACCTGGTGGAGATGCTCCCCCGCGCCGTCGCCAAGCTGGCCGGCGCGCCCGCCGGCTCCACGGCCGTCTTCGACGTCCACGGCGAGCAGGAGTTCATGCGCAGCGTCCACGTGGACGCGGACGGCAGGGGCCGCGTCGACGGCCAGGTCCTGCTGGCGCCGTCGGTGCTGATCTCCACGGACTGGGAGACCTTCGCCCGTCTCGCCTGCGGTCGCCTCGCGGCCCACCAGGCGGAGGTCAAGATCGAGGGCGACGAGGAGCTCGCCTCCCGCATCCTGGAGAACTTCGCCGTCACACCTTGAGTTGCACCACCTCCAGGGGCACGAGGCTCTGCCTGTGCGGCTCCGCCGCGTGGGCGCGAGCAACCACCCTGTGCGGATGGCCCTGCGCGTTGAGGACCATCTGCGTGTCGGTGGCTTGTCGCGCAGTTCCTCGCGCCCCTGGAGGTGGAACCCGAGGTCGGTGCCTAACGTGCCGCGCGTGCCTTCGGGACCGTCGCGCCGATGACCTCGCGCTCGCGCGTCAGCGCTCTGCGGCGCAGGCGGAGGATCTGGAGGAGGCCCACCGCCATCGGCAGGTAGAGCGTGGCGAAGGCCGCGCGGAAGCCGCTCGCGGAGTAGTCGGTGCCGCCGCCCGGGGTGTTGAGGTCGAGGACGAGACCGATCAGGAAGAGCGCCAGAACCGCCGCGATGAAGCCGCCCATGTTGACGATGCCCGACGCTGTCCCGATCCGCTCGGGCGGGTTCACCGGGCGGGCGTAGTCCAGGCCGATCAGGGACGCGGGCCCGTTGCTGCCCATGGCCACGGCGAGGACGACCAGCAGCCACATCGGGACGTGCCCGGGCTGCGGCCACGTCAGCACCAGGGCCCAGACCGCACCGGTGCCGAGCACGACGGTGAAGACCGTCGGCGTCCGCCAGGACGGCCTGCGGGACATCAGCTGGCCGAAGAGGACCGCGAAGCCCATGCCCGCGACGATCACCAGGCTCAGCAGCCCGCCCGAGACGGCACGGGACAGGCCCTGGCCGGACATGAGGAACGGCATGCCCCACAGCAGCAGGAAGCTGGAGGCCGGGAACGCGGTGGTGAAGTGGACCCACATGCCGAGCCGGGTGCCGGGCTCGCGCCAGGCCGCACGGATCTGGTCACGCAGGGCGAATCCCGCAGCCGGCGGGGGTGCGTCGGGGACGCGGGCGCGGCGGCGCACCAGCAGGGGTTCGCGGGGGGCGCTGTCGGGGGTCTCCCGCAGGACGAGCACCACCAGCGCCAGGACGGCGAAGCCCAGCAGCGCGGTCGTGCCGAAGGTGGCCGTCCAGCCGGCGCTGTGCAGGACCTGGGCGAGCACCATCGTGGAGACGAGGTTGCCGATCGTGCCGACGAGACCGGTCAGCTGGGCGATGAAGGGGTTGCGGAAGAGCGGGAACCAGCGCGAGCCGATCCGCAGCACGCTGACGAAGGTCATCGCGTCACCGCAGCCCAGCACGCCACGCGCCAGCAGCGCGGGGGTGAACGAGCTCGCGAGGGCGAAGCCGAGCTGCCCGGCGGTGAGCAGCACGAGGCCCGCGCTGAGGATCCGGCGCGGACCGTGGCGGTCGACGAGCAGGCCGACCGGCACCTGCATGCCGGCGTAGACCAGCACCTGCAGGATGGAGAAGGTCGACAGCGCGGAGGCGTTGATACCGAACCGCGCCGCCGCGTCCACACCGGCGACGCCGAGGCTGGTGCGGTGGATCACCGCGAGGACGTAGACGGTGACCCCGATGCCCCAGGCCGTCCACGCGCCCCGCCCGCCCGGCGGCTCCCGACGCGCGGGAGCGGGGGCGACAGCAGGCTCGGAGGACGCGCTGGTGGCGGGGTCGACAGTCATCGTGGCGTCATCCTAATTGGTAGGACGAATCAACCCCGCCGGCGTCCGCTCCGTGAGCGGACGATCACGTCCGCAGCGGCGTCAGTGGTACTCGGCGTACTGGAACAGCGTGAAGATCCGGCTGTCGAAGACCGGGCTGTAGCTGATCCAGCTGTTGGGGCCGCCGTCCTCGTAGCCGCCGGTGATGCCGATCAGGTAACCCGTGTTGCCGTTGAAGCCGAGCAGCCACGGGCCGCCCGAGGTGCCGCCGTAGAAACCGGTGCAGTACAGCACCATCTGGCGGTAGCCGGGCAGCTTCTGCGTCGCGTAGCCCGGGTGGCAGCGGATGGCCTGGTCCGCGGAGTCCGCAGTGATCTTCGGGTAACCGAGCGCCGTGACGTACATGTTGTAGCTCGTGGTGTGGCTGAGCCAGTTGCCACCCGTCACGCTCTGGACGCTCTGGCCCTTGCTGTTCTTGGCCACCTGGGCGAAGGCGTAGTCGTAGTCGCTGCCCGCGCCGGAGCCGCCCGTGTAGTGCGAGTCCTTGAAGACCTTGGTGACGGCCCAGATCCCGTAGGGCTGCCTGGCGGCGGAGAGACCGTGCTGGTACTTCGGCACGTAGGCCATCCAGCTGCCCGGGTTGCAGTGCGCGGCCATGATGATCAGGTTGCCGTAGTGGCTGTCCACGACGCTGGCCGTGCAGTAGTGCGTCGTCATGTCCTTCGACGCGTAGAAGATCACGCCGGTGCTCGACGCGCCCCCGAAGTGGGTCGAGCGCGCGATGGAACTCGGGGTGCTGAGCCGGGCGCCGACCATCGCGTGGGCACCCAGGCCCGAGGCCGTCCCGGTCGTCCCGGTCGTCCCGGCCGTGCCGGCCGCAGCGGTCGTCTTCGGCGCGTCGACCGGAGCCGCGTCGGCGAGCCTGGCGGACGTCCAGAACGTGGCGGCGGCGGCCGCGTTCCACGTCGTCGTGGCGGTCGTCACCACGCGCGGCGCGGTGGCCATCGAACCGGCGCCGGGAGCGCCCGGCGTCGGCGAGGCGCTGACGGGCGCCGTGGGCGCCCCTGCCACCGTTCCGCTGATCTCAGCCAGGGCGGAGGGAGCGAAGACGGCCCCCAGGACACCGACCGCCAGCAGCCCCGCGAGTCCTGCCTTGATCCCCCGACCGCGGCGGCGCCTGCGCTCACCCACTATGGAACTCCCCACCCTCTACCTGTTCGTACTTACACACTCTCATATGACTACCTGACCACTCCGCGCGTCACCATCGCCCGTTAGCAGGACGTGACCTGGGAGTTCCCTGAGCCGTTCCGTCGAAGCGGCCGACGGACCACATCACCTCCCCCCGCATCCGGGCCTGACGGAACATCTCGTCCCGCACCCACGGCGTCTCGTCGGTGACGACGGCCCGCACCGCGAGCCTGCCGTCCGGGGCCGATCCGAGCGCGCCGGTGTCCAGCGCCAGCCCGCCGTCACGGAGCGCCGCGGCAGGGGCCGGGTGGTCGCCGACGGTCCAGCTGACGGTCAGTCGGCCGCCCTGCGCCAGCGGCAACGGGCTCACCCGCAGCGTCCGCCCGGGCGTCACCGGTCCGAGCTGGGGTGCCGGTTCGGCGCAGTCGACGGGCTGGAGCTGCCGGTAGAGCGACTCCACGATCGCCTCCCGCGAGGGGAGGTTGTAGGTGCCGCCGAGGGTCCGCATGATCGAGTCCTCGGTCGGCCGGTACAACCCGTTCGCGCTCCGGTAGGCCCCCACCACGCCGCCGGTGGGATCGGGCGCGCCGAGCCAGCGCCACCACTTCGCGTGCGCAGCGGTCATGGCGTCGGCGCCCTGGGCGGAGAGGTTGGGAAAGTCGCCGTCCCCGCCGGGTGCCGCGTCGTACTCGTCACCGAGCCCGCCCACGGTGTGGCCCATCTCGTGCTCGATGATGCGCGCCGCGTCCGCGGACCCGGCAGAGAGGGTGGTCACCCCCGTCCCTCCCGAACCGCCGTACTGGGTGGAGTCGGCGAGCGCGATGACGTACTGCGGCCCCACGGCGGGACCGACCCAGTGCGAGACGTCCCCGTCGTCGGCGCAGAGGAGCCGCGGGGTACCCGCGCAGTCGAAGTGCATGCCGAGCGGCGAGCCGTCGCCGATACCAGAGTGCGGGGAGACCAGGTCGACGCGCTTGACGTCGAAGAACCGCGCGTAGCTCCGGAACGGCTCGACGGAACTGACGGCCCGCCAGGTCGCGTCGGCCTGCGCGCGGAATCGCGGCAGCTCGTCCGGCGTGTAGCCGTCACCGATCAGAACGACGGTGACCCGGTTCGCGGCGGGTCCGTTGTCGACGAGGTCGACGGTGTCGACGACATGCGCCTCACAGGCGAAGGCGGGGGCGGAGCCGAACAGGAGTGTGAACAGCAGCAGGAGAGCGGCAGAAAGCTTCACTCAGTAGAGAACGGCCGGGTGGGGCCGATCTTGTTGAGCCATTCGGGCAAATGGGATCATTCGGACTACCTGGGGCGCGAGGAACTGCGCGACAATCCCCCACCCTTCGGGCGGGGGTGCTCCCATCCCGATGTGGTGACTCGCCGAACGAGCAGGGCCATCCGAAGTGAGTGGTTGCTCGCGCAGTTCCTCGCGCCCCTCAATGGTTACTGCCAGCTGATGAGCTTCTTCGGGTCGGCCAGGATCGCGGCGGTGTCCGCCAGGACCTTGGAGCCCAGCTCGCCGTCGACCATGCGGTGGTCGAAGGAGAGCGCCAGCGTCGTCACCAGGCGCGGGACGACCCGGCCCTTGTGCACCCACGGGAGTTCGCGGACCTGGCCGAAGGCCAGGATCGCGGCCTCGCCCGGGTTCAGGATCGGGGTGCCCGAGTCGACGCCGAAGACGCCGACGTTGGTGATGGTGACCGTGCCGCCCTGCATCGCCGCCGGCGAGGTCTTGCCCTCGCGGGCCACCTCGATCAGACCGGTCAGGGCCTGGGCCAGGTCCGGCAGGGCCATGCTGCCCGCGTCCTTGATGTTCGGGACGATCAGGCCGCGCGGCGTGGCCGCGGCGATGCCCAGGTTGATCGCGCGCTTGATCACGATCTCCTGGGCGGCCTCGTCCCAGCTCGCGTTGATCTCCGGGTGGCGCTTGATCGCGATCAGCAGGGCCTTGGCGACCAGCAGCAGCGGGCTGACGCGGACGCCCGCACCCAGCTCGCCGGTCTCCTTGAGCTTGGCGACCAGCTTCATCGTGCGGGTGACGTCCACCTGGACCCACTCCGTCACGTGCGGGGCCGTGAACGCGGAGCTGACCATCGCCGCCGCGGTCGCCTTGCGGACACCCTTGATCGGCACGCGGGTGTCACCCTCGGCGGAGACCACCGGGGCGGCGGCGACCGGGGCGGCCGCGACCGGAGCGACGGGCGCGGCCGGTGCCGACGCCGCAGCGACGTGCGCGTGCACGTCCTCACGGGTGACGTTGCCGTGCGGGCCCGTCGGGGTGACGGCTGCCAGGTCGACGCCGAGGTCCTTGGCCAGCTTCCGGACGGGAGGCTTGGCCAGCGGACGCTCGTCCGACACCGGAGCGGCGGCGACCGGGGCGACCGGGGCGGACGCGACGGGGGCGACCGGCGCCGGGGCGTGGTAGACCGCCTCGCCGCCCGTCTGCACCACCGTCGGCGCCGCCGTCGCGGCGGGCTTGCGGGCGCGGCGGCGGGACGAACCCGAACGCGGACCGTAGCCGACCAGCACCTCGCGGCGCTCCGGCTCCGGCTCCTCGTCGGCCGCGACGGCGGCCGGAGCCGTCGGCGCCTCGGCCGGGGCGCCGCCCTCGACGGCGACGGAGATGATCGCCGTGCCGACGTCGACCGTCGTGCCCTCGGCGAAGAACAGCTCCTGGACCACCCCGTCGAAGGGGATCGGCAGCTCGACGGCGGCCTTGGCCGTCTCGACCTCGCAGACGATCTGACCGTCGGTGACGGTGTCACCCGGCTGGACGTACCACTTGAGGATCTCGGCCTCGGTGAGGCCCTCGCCGACGTCCGGCATCTTGAACTGGCGGACGTTCGAAACAGTGGTGCTCATGTGCTCTCCAACCCCCGTCAGAAGGCGAGGGCGCGGTCGACGGCGTCGAGCACCCGGTCGAGGTCCGGCAGGTACGTCTCCTCCACCCGGCTCGGCGGGTACGGGGCGAAGTAGCCGCCGACCCGGAGCACGGGGGCCTCCAGGGAGTAGAAGCAACGCTCGGTGATCCGGGCGGCGAGCTCGGCGCCCATGCCCATGAAGACCGGCGCCTCGTGCACGACCACGGCGCGGCCGGTGCGCTTGACGGACGCCTCCAGGGCGTCGAAGTCGACCGGGGAGAGCGAGCGCAGGTCGACGACCTCGATCTGGTGGCCGTCCTCGGCGGCGGCCTCGGCCGCCTCCAGGCAGACCTTGACCATCGGGCCGTAGGCGACCAGGGTCAGGTCCTTGCCGGGACGGGCGACGCGCGCGGCGTGCAGCGGGAGCGCGGCCTCGCCCAGCGGGTCGACGACGCCCTTGTCCCAGTAGCGGCGCTTCGGCTCAAGGAAGATCACCGGGTCGTCCGAGGCGATCGCCTGGCGCAGCATCCAGTGCGCGTCCGCCGGGTTCGACGGGGAGACGACCTTGAGGCCGGCCGTGTGGGCGAAGTACGCCTCGTGCGACTCGCTGTGGTGCTCGACGGCGCCGATGCCGCCGCCGAACGGGATGCGCACGGTGATCGGCAGCTTGACGTGGCCGAGCGACCGGGCGTGCATCTTGGCCAGCTGGGTGACGATCTGGTCGAAGGCCGGGTAGACGAAGCCGTCGAACTGGATCTCCACGACCGGGCGGTAGCCGCGCAGGGCCAGGCCGATCGCGGTGCCCATGATGCCGGACTCGGCGAGCGGGGTGTCGATGACCCGGGCGTCGCCGAAGTCCTTGTGCAGGCCGTCGGTGACGCGGAAGACGCCACCCAGGCGGCCGACGTCCTCGCCCATGACGAGGGTCTTCGGGTCGGCCTCCAGCGAGCGCCGCAGCGCCTCGTTGAGGGCCTTCACCATGCTGTAGTTCTCGGCAGCCATCTCAGCGGCCCTCCCCAACCTCTTCGGAGCCGTCGAACGACGCCGCGTATGCCACGTACTCCGCGCGCTCCTCGTCCACGAGCGCGTGCCCCTCGGCGTAGACGTTCTCGAAGATCGAGGTCGGGTCCGGGTCGGGCATGTTGCGGACGCCCTCACGGACGCGGCGGGCGAGCTGCTCGCTCTCGGCGTCCACGGCGTCGAAGAACTCCTGGTCCGCCCAGTCCTCGCGGACCAGGTAGGCCTTGACCCGCTCGATCGGGTCCTTGAGCTTCCACTCCTCCAACTCGTCCGCGATCCGGTAGCGGGTCGGGTCGTCGGAGGTGGTGTGGGCGCCCATGCGGTAGGTGAAGGCCTCGATCAGCGCCGGACCCTCGCCGTTGCGGGCGCGCTCCAGCGCCCAGCGGGTGACCGCGAGCACGGCCAGCACGTCGTTGCCGTCCACCCGGACGCCGGGGAAGCCGAAGCCGGCGGCGCGCTGGTAGAGCGGGACGCGGGTCTGCCGCTCGGTGGGCTCGGAGATGGCCCACTGGTTGTTCTGGCAGAAGAAGACCACGGGGGCGTTGTAGACCGAGGCGAAGGTGAAGGCCTCGTTGACGTCGCCCTGGCTGGACGCGCCGTCGCCGAAGTAGGCGACCACGGCGTCGTCGGTGCCGTCCTTGGTGATACCCATCGCGTAGCCCGTCGCGTGCAGCGTCTGCGAGCCGATGACGATGGTGTAGAGGTTGAAGTTCTTCTCGTACGGGTCCCAGCCGCCGTGGTTCACGCCGCGGAACATGCCGAGCAGGTTCAGCGGGTCGACGCCCTTGCACCAGGCGACGCCGTGCTCGCGGTAGGTCGGGAAGGCCCAGTCGCCCGGGCGCTGCGCACGGCCGGAACCGACCTGCGCCGCCTCCTGTCCCAGCAAAGAGGCCCAGAGGCCCAGCTCGCCCTGGCGCTGCAGAGCAGTCGCCTCGCCGTCGAAGCGGCGTACCAGGACCAGGTCTCGATAGATGGAGCGCAGCTCTTCCGGAGTTGTCTCCAGGGAAAAGCGCGGGTGCTCCACTCGCTCCCCTTCAGGGGTGAGCAGCTGCACCAGCTCCGGGACGGCAGCGGTCGCCGTCCCCGCCGGGCTCTCGACGGTCACGTTCACTCCTCGGTATCTCCGGCCATCCGGGGTTGCCGGCAACCGGTCCGGTCGCCTGCTCCGTGCGTCCTCGCTTCGGGTGGGCGACGACCGCGGATCGGCGGATAGGTGTGCCCTGATCCTCTTCGAGAACGTTACTCAGGGGAAGACCCAATTTCTTCTGTCCTAGGACGTCCAACTACCATGCTCACCCCTAAACCGGGACAAAACCTACCGCGCACCCGGCGTCCAGGTGTCCCGTATGCAAGGCTGTGACCATGAGCGAATCGGGACAAATCCGGGTTTTCCTCCTCGATGACCACGAAGTGGTACGCCGTGGCGTCCACGAGCTGCTCTCGCTGGAGTCCGACATCGAGGTCGTCGGCGAGGCCGGCACCGCCGCCGAGGCACTGGTCCGCATCCCGGCCACCCGTCCGGACGTGGCCGTCCTGGACGTCCGGCTGCCCGACGGCAGCGGCGTCGAGGTCTGCCGCGAGATCCGCTCCCAGCTGCCCGAGGTCAAGTGCCTCATGCTGACCTCCTTCCCGGACGACGAGGCGCTCTTCGACGCGATCATGGCCGGAGCGAGCGGGTACGTGCTCAAGGCCATCCGCGGCACCGACCTGCTCTCCGCCGTCCGTGACGTGGCGGGCGGCAAGTCGCTGCTCGACCCGGTGGCCACCGCCCGGGTCCTGGAGCGGCTGCGCGACGGCGGCCAGAAGGAGGACGAGCGGCTCTCCGGACTGACCAAGCAGGAGCGCAAGATCCTCGACCTGATCGGCGAGGGGATGACCAACCGGCAGATCGGCGCCGAGCTGCACCTGGCCGAGAAGACGGTGAAGAACTACGTCTCCAGCCTGCTGGCAAAACTGGGCATGGAACGGCGCACCCAGGCCGCCGCGTATGTCGCGAAGATGCACGCGACGGAGGGTTAACGGTCACAGAAGATCAGCACGGGCTGTCGCTCGCGCCCCGGCAGTAGCATCTGCCGCGTGACGCAGGGTCAAACACTCCAGCTGACAAGTGGTTTATCAGCCGTTTCGCGCTTGCACGCGGTCCTCGCCCGCTTCGGTGTCGACGAGCCGGCGGCGGTGGCACGCACCGAACACGGCCTGCTGAACCGCGTCTGGCGGGTCGACGCGGCCGACGGCAGCCGTTGGGTCCTCAAGCAGTACCTCGACGACGCGGGCCACGCCTCCAGCGGCGCGATCGCCGCCCAGCACGCCACGATCGCCGCGCTGGCCGCCTCCGGCCTGCCGACGGTGCCGCCGGTCGCGGCGGACGACGGCCGCACGCTCGTCCTGCACCGGGGCCGCCGCTACGCGGTCTTCCCCTTCGTCGACGGCGCCCCCCCTGGCCCGCTGTCGCCGCGCGCCGCCGCCGAGCTGGGCACGCTGCTCGGTCGCACCCACGCCGAGCTGCGCCGCATCCAGCCGCCCGTCCTGGACCCCGGCCCACACCCCGGATCGTGGCCGACGGCCGACCCCGAGCAGACCCGGCGGACCATCACCGCCCTCCTCGGCGAGGCCCGCGCCCGTGCCCCGCGCGACCCCTTCGACGCGCTGGCCGAACAGCGTCTGCGCGAACGCCTGGTCCTGCTGGACGCCCACGCGCACCGCCGCCCACGCGGCGCACCACCGGCCGGCTGGGTGCACGGGGACTTCCACCCGCTCAACCTGCTGTACCGCGGCGAACGGGTGGCCGCGGTGCTCGACTGGGACCGACTGGGGGTGAAGCCCGTCGCGGAGGAGGCGGTCCGGGCGGCGACCCAGTTCTTCTGCGCCCCCGCCTCCGGCGTCCTGGACCTCGCCCGCGTGCGCGCCTACTCCCGCGCCTACCGCGCGGCTTCGGGCCACTCACCCGAGCACCTGGGCGCGGCGGTCCACCGCGTCTGGTGGGAACGCCTCAACGACTTCTGGATGCTGCGCTGGCGCTACGCCCGGCGGGACGACCGCGCCAGCGAGCTGTTCCCGGCCGCGGCGGCCCAGATCGTCTGGTGGTGCGAGGAGTACCAGCAGGTGCTGGACGCCTACGTGAACTAGGAAACCTCTACGCGCTGGCCTTCGCCGTCGGCGTGCCGCCGCCGTGGCCCGCCGTCGTGCTGGTGGCGCTGGCCGAGGGAGAGGTGCTCGGGCTCTCCGACGGGCTCTCCGACGGCGTCGGAGTCGGGGTCGGCGTGGGGGTCGGCGTGGGGGTGGGCGTCGGGGTCGGCGTGGGAGTCGGGGTGGGCGTCGGGCTGTAGTAGCTCGGCGACTGCTGCTGCGTCTGCTGCTGCGTCGGCGTGGACTCCTGCGTGGGCGTGGTCGACTGCGTGATCGACGGGCTCTGCGACGGCGTGCCGCCGCCACCGCCGCCACCGCCGCCGTTCATGGCGAGGGCCACGCCGATGCCGATGGCGGCGATGACCACCAGGACCGCGATCACCGCGAAGAGCCCGCGGCGGCCGCCGCCCTCGCCCTCGTCGTCGTACTGGTCGTCGTAGGTCGGCGGCTTCGCCGTCGGCGGCGGGGTGACCGCGCCCATCACCGTGGTGGGGGCGTTCTGGCCGGCCGCGCCGGCGGCGGGCGGGAGGACGGTCGTGGGCGCCGTCGGGTAGGCGACCGGCGGGACCGCGCCGAGGACCTGGGTGGGGTCGGCCGCCGCGCCGTGCATCTGCCGCAGCGCGTGCTGGACGTGGGCCCGGAACTCGTCCGCGGACTGGAACCGGTCGTCCGGGTCCTTCGCCAGCGCGCGCAGCACCAGCGCGTCCAGCCCGGCCGGGACGCGCGGGTTGGCCTGCGACGGCGGCATCGGCGGATCCTGGACGTGCTGGTAGACCACCGACAGGGGGGTGTCCCCGGTGAACGGCGGACGCAGCGTCAGCAGCTCGTAGAGCATGCAGCCGGTGGCGTACAGGTCGGAGCGGTGGTCGACGGCCTTGCCGAGCGCCTGCTCCGGGGAGAGGTACTGGGGGGTGCCCATGACCATGCCGGTCTGCGTCATCGTGGAGGTGACGCCGGTCAGCGCCCGCGCGATGCCGAAGTCCATCACCTTGACCGCGCCGCTGCTCGTGATGATCACGTTCGCGGGCTTGATGTCACGGTGCACGATGCCGTGCTTGTGGCTGTAGGCGAGCGCCTCCAGCACCCCGGCGGTGATGATCAGCGCCTGGTCGACCGGCGGCGGCTCCTGGCTCTGCAGCAGCTCGCGGACCGTGTGGCCCTCGACGAGCTCCATCACGATGTACGGGACGGTCTCCGCCCCCTGCGCCTCCTCGCCGGTGTCGTAGACGGCGACGACGGCGTGGTGGTTCAGCGAGGCGACGGAGTGTGCCTCACGGGTGAACCGGGTCCGGGCGATGGAGTCCTCGGCCAGCTCGGGGCGGAGGACCTTGATCGCGACGGTGCGGCCGAGCCGCTGGTCCATCGCGGCGAAGACCTCCGCCATGCCGCCGCGGCCGAGCCGGCTGGTCAGCCGGTAACGACCCTCGCCGACGACGCTGAGCCCGCTGGTGGTGACGAAGGACTCCGCGTCCGTGCCGGCGGACGACCCCGCGACAGGCTCAGCCTCGGGCCGAGGCTCCTGGCCGTCCCGGCCGTCCTCGTCCCACGGGTGCTGCGTGTCTGCCATCGTTCTCCGCCATCGTTCCGCGCGCTCCGCGCCTTACGTGCCGCGCGTCCCGCGCCGCACCGCCACCGTCCGCGACGTCCGCAGGGTGGCTGCACCTCCTGTGCACGCTACCGGTTTCCGGCAACGGATGCGGAGCGTCTCACGGGCCGGTGCCTGTCCCGTCGACGACGACGTGGGCCGTCGTGCCCAGGCCGTTCGACGAGTTGTTCGCCGAATTGGCCGCCAGCGACAGCACGATGATCAGACCGATCAGCACCGCGCCGACGATCAGCAGCACCATCACCAGCCGCCCGCAGCCGCGTGCGGCCGTGGTGGGCGCGGCCCCCGACGGGATGTACGGCGTCTCGGCCGGCGGCCGCACCACGAAGGGCGGCGGCGTGGGCGCGGCCATCGGCCGGGGCGCCGCCATCGGCGGCGGGGTCGGCCGCTGCGGGTACGGCGGCGGCGTCTGCTGCGGGAACGGCGGCGGGGTGCCGGGCCGCTGCGCGTAGGGCGGCGGGGTGCCGGGCCGCTGGGCATACGGCGGCGGGGTGCCGGGCCGCTGCACGTACGGCGGCGGCGTCTGCCCCATCGACGGGTTGGGGCCCATCGACGGATTGGGGCCCATCGGAGGCCGCTGCGCGTACGGCGGCGGGGTCTGCCCCATCACCGGCGCGGGCGGCATCGGGCCCTGCGGCATCGGCGTGCCCTGCGGGTAGGGCGTGTTGAGCGGCCCCTGAGCCTGCGGGAAGACCGCGTTCTGGCCGGAGCCGCCGATGTTGCCGACGCGCGGGCCGCCCTCGCCCGTCATCTGCGGCGGGGCGGAGACACCGCTCGCGCCCTGGGCGACGCGCAGGCACTCCTGCCGCATCTCGTCGGCGGACTGGAAGCGGTGCGCCGGATCCTTCCGCAGCGCCCGCGCCACCAGCGCGTCGACCGCGAGCGGCACGGACGCGTTCATGCTGGACGGCGCCGGCGGGGTCTCCTGGACGTGCTGGTAGGCCATGCCGAGTGCCGACTCGGACTCGAACGGCAGGCGGCCGGTGAGCAGTTCGAAGAGCATGCAGCCGACGGAGTACAGGTCGGAGCGGGCGTCCACCGCCTTGCCGAGCGCCTGCTCCGGGGAGAGGTACTGCGGCGTGCCGACGACCATGCCCGTCTGGGTCATCGAGGTGACCCCGGACTGCATCGCGCGGGCGATACCGAAGTCCATCACCTTGACCACGCCGCGCTTGGTCAGCATCACGTTGGCGGGCTTGATGTCGCGGTGGACCAGGCCCTCCTCGTGCGAGGCGGCGAGCGCCGCGAGCACGTCCGCGGTGATCTGCAGCGCCTTCTCGGTGGGCATCGCGCCGTGCTGGCTGATGTCGCGGCGCAGCACGGAGCTGAGCGAGGAGCCCTCGACGTACTCCATGACGATGAACGGCACCTGCGTGCCGTCCTGCTCGTCCTCGCCACTGTCGTAGACGGCCACGATGTTGGTGTGGTTGAGCCGGGCGACGGCCTGCGCCTCGCGTCGGAACCGCTCGCGGAAGGAGGGCTCGCGGCTCATGTCGCCGAGCATCGTCTTGACGGCGACGGGGCGGTCGAGCACGGTGTCGTCGCCGAGATGGACCGTGGCCATCCCGCCCTGACCGAGCAACTCCCGCAGCACGTAACGGCCGTGGCCCACCGTCCGCCCCGTGTCGGCCGCGCCGCTGTGCTCGCTCATGCGCTCTCGCTCCCCCAACCGGGCGCCCCGCTGGTGCGCCGTCAGGGGCCAACGTTAGCGCGATGAGCAGGGCGGGAAACAGCCGGGTTCACGCCCTGCTCGGGGCTGTTACGGGGTCGCTACAGGCGTCGCTACAGGTACGGGCCCGAACGGATCCCGCCGGGACCCTCCTCGCCCTCGTCGTGGCCCGGGGCGCCGGGAGGAAGGGCCCGGCGCATCTGCTCCAGCTGGGCGCGGGCGGCCATCTGCTGGGCGAAGAGCGCCGTCTGGATGCCGTGGAAGAGCCCCTCCAGCCAGCCGACCAGCTGCGCCTGCGCGATCCGCAGCTCCGCCTCGCTCGGGACGGCGTCCTCGGTGAAGGGGAGCGAGAGCCGCTCCAGCTCCTCGACGAGCTCCGGCGCGAGCCCCTGCTCCAGCTCCTTGACGGAACTGGCGTGGATCTCCTTGAGCCGCACCCGGCTGGCCTCGTCGAGGGGCGCCATGCGCACCTCCTCCAGCAGCTGCTTGATCATGCTGCCGATGCGCATGACCTTGGCGGGCTGCTCGACCATCTCGGTGATCGGCAGCTCTCTGGCTTCGTCACCACTCCCGATCGCGTGGCCACCGCCGACGGGCATGCCGTCGGGACCGACGATCAGGACGTGGGGGCCGTCTTCGGGCCGCTGGCTGGGGCTGTTCATGAACGTCATTCTGTCTTACGGGGGTGTCAAGAGGGCGTGATATTCACCAGAACAAGTGTGCGCCCTCACAGCCGCCGGATGCGCCAGCCGAAGAGGGCGGCGCCGGCGCCGATGAGAGCGAGGCCGACGCCGAGGAGACGGCCGCGGTGGGCGAGGGCACTGCCGACGGGGGTGCTGCGGGGAGCGGCGATCTGCGCGCCCAGCGCGTCGGGCTGGAGGACCGCCTGCGGTCCGAGCGGGGGCGGGACGCTGGACGCGGGGCGATCCGGCTCGGCGGACGGCGGGACCGCGTCCCCGCCCTGCGGGACGGCGGCGGGCGCCGGCGAGCGCGGCGCGGTCGACGCGGTCGACGCGGTCGGGCGGGGCGCGGTCGAGGAGCGGGAGGGCCGGCCACTCGGGGACGGCTTGTGCCGGGAGAGCGAGCCGGACGCGCCCGGCGAGGGGAAGAGCGAGCTGACCACCGGCAGGGGGACCGCGCTCGTCGAGGGGCCACCGCTCGGCGGGGCGGAGGCGGACGGCGAGCCGGAGCTCCCGCCCGGGGGCGACCCGGTCGCCGAGCCGCCGGACGAGGGCACGCCCGAGGAGGGGCCGCGCGAGCCGCCGACGGCGGGCCGGGTGGACGAGAAGTGGAGCACGCGCCCGTCCGGCAGCCGCACGGTGATCTCTCCTCGCGGGCCGCCCGGACGGGTCCGTTCCGGTGTGGCGAGCTCGGGCGAGCGCGGATGCGTCGGCCGCGAAGCGGGTTCACCCGTCCGGGCCGACGCCCAGGCGGGGGCCAGGCCGGTGACCACGAGCAGTCCCGCCACGAGGGCCGTTCCCGCAGCCCGCGTGGCGCCCGTCCCCAGGACCACAAAAGCGCTCATATGCCGCAATTAGGACATCGACCCGAGGGGGTGGCAAGCGTTGCTACGCCATTCAGTACCGAGGCACCAGGACACCGCTCGACCCGGGAGCGGCCCGAGGCGACCCGAGGCGACCCGCCGCGGGGCCCGGCCCCGCGGTGCGGGCTCCATAGATGGTCTAGACCTTGCCCCGCCCGGATGCCACAATCCGGACATGGCGAACCCTCAGGAACCGCCGGGCCTGGACGCGCGCACCGCGTCGGTCTACCGCGCGATGCTCGCGCACCCCGGGGCGCGGCCCGCCGAGCTGGCGCGGCTGCTCTCCCTGACCGAGGATCACGTGCGGTCCGCCGTCGTCGAACTCGACCGGCTGGCCCTGGTGCGGCGGTCCGACGAGGCACCGGGCCGGCACCGGCCACTGCGGCCGGACGTCGCCATGGACGTGCTGATGGCCCGCCAGGAGACGCTGCTGCGGGAGTACGCCCAGCAGCTCGCGCTGTCGCGCGAGGCCGCGGCCCAGCTGGTCGCCGAGGCGGCGGGGCCGGGCACGCGGGCGGGCCGGGCCGGGGTGGAGGTGCTGGTCGGGATCGACGAGATCCGGGACCGGTTAGCGGCCCTCAGCCGGGACGTCACCGAGGAACTGCTGAGCTTCGCCCCCGACGGCCCCCAGACCGACGAGAACATGCGCGCCTCGCGGCCGCTGAACACCGCACTGCTCGGCCGCGGGGTGCGGCTGCGCACCCTCTACCTGACCAGCATCCGCAGTCACCCGCCCACCCTCGCGCACGCGCAGTGGCTCGCGGACAGCGGCGGCCAGGTCCGGACCGTCGCCACGCTGCCCACCCGCATGCTGGTCATCGACCGGCGCACCGCCGTCCTGCCCACCGACAGCCAGGACACCAAGCAGGGCGCTGTCGTCGTCTCCGTCGCCGGCGTCGTCGCGGCGCTGTGCGCGCTGTTCGAGGCGGTCTGGGCCCAGGGCGAGGCGCTGACGCTCGCGCCGCCCGGCGCCCAGCCGCGCACGGCCCGCGGCAAGGAACGCGACCTGTCCACCCAGGAGCTGGCCACGCTCCGGCTGATGGCCACGGGTCTCACCCTCGGCGGCATCGCCAAGCGGCTCGGCGTCTCCCCCCGCACCGCCCGGCGCATCACCGCGGCGCTGCTGGAACGGCTGGACGCCGGCAGCAGGTTCGAGGCGGGCGTCAAAGCGGTCCAACGCGGCTGGCTCCCGGCCGACGGCTGAGCAGCCCCCACCGGGACGGCCGGGCGCGAGACCGGCTCGGGAATCGCCACGGGGATCGCCACCGGCCTCAGCGCGAAACCGACCCCGAAACCGCCACACGGATCACCACCCGCCTCAGCGCGAAACCGACCCCGGAACCGGCACGCGGATCACCACCCGCCTCAGCGCGAAACCGACCCCGAAACCGCCACACGGATCACCACCCGCCTCAGCGCGAAACCGACCCCGGAACCGGCACGCGGATCACCACCCGCCTCAGCGCGAAACCGGCCCCGGAACCGGCACGGGCATCGCCACCGGCGTCAGCGCGGGAGCCGGTGCGGTGAGCGGCGGGTCCGGGGCCAACAGCTCGGTGAGGGTCACCGGCTCCAGCCCGCGGTCGGCCAGCCCCGCCAGGACGGCCGGCAGCGCCAGCACGGTCTGGCGGCGGTCGCCCGCGCCCTCGTGGAGCAGCACCACCGAGCCCGGCCGGACGGCCTCCAGCACGGTCGTGGCGATCCGCTCGGCCCCGGGCCGGGCCCAGTCGCGCGAGTCGACGTCCCACAGCGTCACCGTGGTCCGCTGCCCGGCCAAGGTGGCCAGTACCTCCGGGGTCTGCGAGCCGTAGGGCGGCCGGAAGCGGCTCGGCTCACGGCCGGTCACCCGGGCGATCGCCTCGGCCGTCCGGTCGATCTGCTCGCACAGCTGCGCGGGCGTCAGATCGGGCAGGAACGGGTGCGACCAGGAGTGGTTGCCCAGCTCGTGCCCGGCCTCCGTGATCCGCCGTACCTCCTCGGGCAGCGCGGCGACGTGGTGACCGACACAGAAGAACGTCGCCCGCGCGCCGTGGCGGGCCAGTACGGCCAGGATCTGCCGGGTCAGCACCGGGTCCGGCCCGTCGTCGAAGGTGAGCGCGACCTGCCGCCGGTCCCGGCGGCCGTGCTCGACGCAGCGTCCGGCGGCGGTGAGCGCCGCCCGCAGCTCCGCGCCGTCGGCCACGCCCGTCTCGAACTCGGCCTCCCGGCCGGCCAGGCTGCCGCTCTCGGGGGTGAGCCGGGCCGGCGACGCGGGCGCACGGCGTGCGCAGTCGGCCAGCGCAGCCGCGGAGACCGAGCCGAAGGCAGGGCGCTGCGGCAACGTCCACGGATCGGCCCGGCGCACGTCCAGGCCGGCGGCGGTCAGCGGGCCGTCGAGCAGCCCGTTGGTGCTGTCCAGGACGACGGCGAGTTCCCGGCCACGGCCGGCCCCGATCCGGTGCAGCCACGCCGCGAGCTCGGCGACCCGCGCCGCGCCCCACCGGGTCGGCACGGCGACCGGCCGACCGGCCCGGTCGACGACGACGGCCTCGTAGCCGTCCGCGGTCCAGGCGATCCCGGCCCAGCACTCGGGCTCGCCCATGGCCCGCTCACTCATGTCCCCCTCACTCATGTCCCAGCGCTCTCGCCTCGGCGACGACCGACTCCTCGATGCCGAACAGGAACGACTCCATGCCGGCCCGGGGCAGCAGCGCCGCGTCGGCGGTCATGGCCAGCTCCAGCGCGTCGGGGGTCAGCACCACGTCCATGGCGAAGGTGAACGCGGGCCCGCGCTGGGGGAACTCGACCGGCCAGGAGAGCCGGGTCCGCTGCCGCAGCCGGTCGAGCGTCACCGCACCGGACCCCGGATCGTCCGTGGCGGGCAGCGCGTCGGCGCGGGTGATCCGCGCGTCGTTGAAGGTGCAGGAGATGTCGGCGACCCGGCCCTGCTCAGCCCCCAGGCGGGCGATGTCCCGGTCCAGCAGCCGTTTGTCGTAGGCGGCGTGGCGGTAGGCGGTCAGCGCGGCGGTCCGGGCCCGGCCCAGGACCTCGCTGAACGGGCCGTCGGCGTGCGACAGCTGGAACAGCCCCTCCTGCGCCATCGTGCTGACCGCCTGCGCGGCGGCGGGCCGGAAGCGGTTGTTGACGACCACCTGGAGCAGCGCCTGCGGGCTGCCCGACAGCCGCGCCTGCTGTGCCGCGGCCGCCGCCAGCAGCACGGACGAACTGCTGACCCCTCGACCGGCGGCGACCAGCGCGACCGCGCCGGCCAGGGCGGGCGAGTGCAGCCGGGCGTTGGGCAGCAGCCGGTCAGGGGCGGCAGCGGCGGCGTCCGGCTCGAAGAGGCGCCGCGGCCCGCTCGCGAGCCGCTCGCACCAGTACCGCCGCGCCGCCTCGTCCCGCCGCCGCCCGCGCGGGGAGTGCTGCAGGACGGCCTCGTCCGCCGGCCGGAGCGCGGGGCGCAGCGCACGGATCCGGTCGACGGTGAGGCCGGCCGCGAGGTCGATCAGGTCCTGGTGCAGCCGCCGCACGCCCCACCCGTCGGTGGCGGTGTGGGAGAGCACGATGACCAGGTGGCGGACGAGCCCGTCCTCCTCCACCAGGCCGATGCGCAGCGGCCAGCGCCGCGCCGTGTCGAAGGGCTGCCCGAGCAGCTCCGCGAACAACGCGTCCGCGTCCGCCCTGTCACCGTGCCGCAGCACGACCGGGAGCTCTCCCTCGCCGTCCAGGTGCTGGCACAGCCGGCCGCTGTCGTCGGGCAGCAGCCTGGTCCGCAGCGAGTCGTGCAGGAGCAGCAGGCCGGTCAGGTCGTCCAGCAGCGCGGGCAGCGGCCGTCCCGGCTCGACCGGGAGCGGCAGCGCGACGTTGTAGCGCGGCGCGTCCGCGCCGAGGACGGCGACGGCGTCCCAGATCGCCTGCTGCCCCCAGGTGGCGGGCGCGGTTCCGCTGCGGGCTGCGGCGACGCGGAGCCTCAGCAGCTGATCCGTGGTCATGGGCTTCCCTTCGAGACGTGACGGAGCAGGGGCGCCCGTCCGCCGGTGACGGCGAGCGCGGCGACGTAGCCGGGTGGGGCGTCGAGATCGAGGACCCCCCGCGGGGTCAGCCGCAGCACGTCCAGCAGGCGGCGACCGTCGGCCTTGGCCCACGCCTCCCTGCGGCACAGGGCCCGGTGGTACGCCTCCCGGGGATCGGCCGCACGGGCGATCCGCTCGGACTCGGCCGCGGGGAGGAAGCGCCGCGCGGCGGCGAGCGGATCGGGTCGCTCGCGCACCCGCTGGATGTCGACGCCGACAGGCCCGTCCGGAGAGAGGGCGAGCAGCGTGTGCTCGCCGCTGTGGCTGAGGTTCCAGTGCAGGCCGCCCGGCTCGACCGGCCCCGGCTTGCCGTGCGGGCCGAGGTCCCAGGCCAGTGCGGACGGGTCGGCGCCGACGCGGCGGGCGAGGACCGGCCGCACGTCGGCACCGGGCCCGAGATGCCACAGCTCGACGCGGGCGGCGGTCATCGCGCGCCCCCCGCGCGTCCCGTCCGACCCACGCGATCGGTGCGGTCCATGCGGTCCACGCGGCGCAGCGTCAGCGTCGTCACCCACGCGACGCCGAGCAGGTTGGCCACCGCCCAGACCACGTACAGCGCGTGCGGCGCGTCGAGCGCGCGCGCCGCCACACCGCCCACGGCGAGCGTCACCGAGAAGGAGCAGAGGTTCACCGTGGCCGCGAGGCGCCCGGCGCCGATCTGCTCCAGGAAGGTGAGCTGGAACAACAGCGGGCCCAGCCCCACGTACGACGGGCCGATGATGTGCAGGAACGCGGCCACTTCCGCGCCCGCCGCCGGGTCCGACGCCATCGCCCGTGCCAGCGGACCGGCGGCGAGCAGGCCGAGGACGGCGACGGCGACGTACACCCCGATCGCGATCCGCAGACCCACGCGGTGCGCGGCGCGCAGCGCCGAGGGGTCGCCTGCGGACCAACGCCGGTTGGCCGTCACGGCGGTGGCCGTGCCGAGCGCCAACGCCGGAACGACCGCCACGGACTGGACGGTGACGGCCGCGCCGTAGCCGGCGACCGTCCGCGCCCCGAAGGGGGTCAGGATCCACTCGACGACGAGGTTGTTCGCGCTCAGCATCACGAAGGTGGCGGCGATCGGCAGGCCGATGCCGAGCACCAGGGCCCGCACGTCGACCGGCGGACCGGTCTGCGCGCCCGGCGCCGCCGTCCGTCGCTCCGCACCCAGCAGCCGGGACCGCCACAGCAACCCGCCACCGAGTGCGACGCCGAGCAGCATCGACGCTCCCGTGGCCCAAGGCAGGCTGAAGGCCCCCAGGCCGCCCCGCAGCCCGAACAGCCACACGCCGGCGATCTGCACGCACACCACCGAGAAGGTCAGCGCCGCCGCGCCCCTCGGCCGTCCTCCCCCGCGCAGCAGCGCGGTGGTGACGTTGACCGGCACGCCGAGCACCGTCACCAGCGCGTTCCAGCGCAGCACCGCGACGAAGTCGCCCGCCGCGCCGGACGGGACGTGCAGCAGCGAGGCCACGGCGGGTGCGGCGAGCGAGACGGCCACGGCGACCACGCCGCAGCAGGCCAGCCCGACGGCGTTGAGCCGGGCGAAGAGGCCGCGCAGCGCCGCCGGGTCGTCCCGGCCGAGGCAGCGGGCGGCGCCGACCTGGGTGACGACCTCCAGCGCCTCCTGGAGTGCGATGAAGAGGAGACCGGCGGGGATCAGCAGCCCGCGCACGTAGAGCGCGTCGCCGCCGAGGTGGCCGAGCAGCGCGGCGACGACCGACTGGCCACCCACCCAGACCACCGCCCCGAACGCGACCGGTAGGGCGACGCCGGCGATCTCCCGCCGGATCGGGGCGACCGACGCGGACCCCTGGCCACCTGCGGCGGTCTCCTCGTCCGGCGCGGTCCGTGCGAGTGTCACCCCGGTTCCCCCGGCCCGCCCGGGTCCGCCGGTGCGGCGCTGACGAGGTCGAGGCGGCAGCGGTAGGAGAGCGCGGCGTCACGGGCGACGACCGTCACCGACTCCCCGCCGAGCCGCGGCCACTGCTCCGCCAGCACCGCCCAGGCTCCGGTGACTCCCTCCTCGCCCGGCTCCTCGCCGAGGGCCGAGGTCACCAGGCGGTGGGTCGGCGCGCCGTCGAGCGCGCCGCGCCGGACGACCACCCGGTCGACCCGGTGGCGGCCGGCCGGTCCGAGGAGCAGCAGCACCGCGCGGTCCTGGGCCGGACGCACCGACCCCCATTCGTCGGGCAGCCGGCACTGCTCCAGCACCAGCACCGCCGCCCGCCGGGCGTCGCCGCAGGCGATCCGGTCGGCGGCGACGCGGATCGCGGTGAACGGCCCGGCCGCACCCTGGTCGGCGAGGCCCAGCACGGACGGCCGTCCCGGCAGCAGGTGGCCGAGCAGGCTGCCGGGGTAGCCCATCTCCCCGCAGTCCGCGGTGGCGGTCACGGTGACGGCGAGATCCACCGGCTCGGCCGGGTCGACGGCCTTGGCGGCCAGCTCGACCATCTCGTCGAAGGTCCGCCCGTGCCCCCGGCTCAGCCAGGGGCCCTGCTCCGCGCCCGGGTGGAAGAACGCGGTGCGCAGGGCGTAGTCCCGGATCATCGGTGTCCCGGGCCCGTGCCCCGGCAGGGTGTCCACCGGCAGCAGCAGCACCCGCTCCAGGTGTGCCCTCACGGCAGGTAGGCGAGCAGGTAGTCCGTCAGGGCCCCGACGCTCTCCAGGTGGTGCTGGTCCAGCTCGTCGGTGTCGACCTCGATGTCGAGGCCGTCCTCCAGTCCCATCAGCAGGCCCAGCACGCTGGTGGAGTCGATGTCCAGGTCGTCGAAGAGGCGGGTGGCCTCGGTGACGTCGGGCAGTTGGCGGCCGAGCACCTCGACGAGAGCGGCGACGACCGCGTGGACGACATCCGGTCTTCTGGCGTCGGTGCCGGGCGGGGTGGGGAGGGTCGCGGTCATCAGGAACTCCGTTCGGCGGTCGGGTCGTCGTGGAAGCCGTCGTGGAAGTCGTGCAGGATCTGCGGACCGAGCAGGTCCTCGACCCGGTCGCGACGGCGGATCAGGCGGGCCCGGCCGCGGTGGACCAGCACCTCCGCCGGATAGCCGTGGCTGAGGAAGAACACCGGTGAGGCGGTGGGCCCGTAAGCACCGGAGCGCTCCACGCCGAGCAGGTCCCCGGCGCGCAGGTCGGCCGGCAACAGGGCGCCCTTGGCGAGGGTGTCGCTGGGCGTGCAGAGCGGGCCGGTGAGGTTCCAGCGCGCGGTCTGCTGGGCGCCGTCGCGGTTCAGCAGCCGCACCGGGAAGTTGCGCCGGATCGCGGAGCCGATGCCGACGGCGGTGAGGTGGTGGTTGGTCCCGCCGTCGGCGACGGCGAACCGCTCACCCAGGGACTCCTTCACCGAGCGGACGGTGGTCACGTAGAGACCGCTGTGGGCCACCAGGTAGCGGCCGAGCTCCATGGCCAGCCGAGTGCCGGGACGGCGGGTGCGGAAGGCGTCCACGACGGGGTTGATCCCGGCCGTGAGCCGTTCGACGTCGAGGTCCAGCTCGCCGGCGAAGTAGGCGACGCCCAGGCCGCCGCCGACGTCCACCAGCTCCGGCTCGAAGCCCAGCCGGGTGGCGACGCGTTCGGCCAGGTCCAGAATCCGCCGGATGTTGTCGACCAGGGTCTCCTCGGAGAGGAACCGGGTCCCCGGATAGGCCTGCACGCCGGTGAGCCGCACCGAGCGGTGCGCGCCCGCCAGGCCCGGAGCGGCGAGCAGCTGCTCCTCGTCGATGCCGAACTGGCGGGGCTTTCCGCCCATGGTGAGGCCAGAACTCTTGACCTGGAAGGCGGGGTTGACCCGTAGCACCACGCGCGCGACCACACCCAGGCGCTCGGCGGTCCGGTCGATCAGGGCCAGCTCGTCGAAGGACTCGCAGATCACGGCGAGGATGCCCGCCTTCAGGCAGGCCTCGATCTCGGTCTCGCTCTTGCCGGGCCCGAGGAAGAGGATCTGTTCGGCCGGCACGCCGACGGCGAGCACGGTCTCCAGCTCCACCAGCGAGGAGACCTCGGCCCGAGCGCCCAGGCCGTGCAGCAGGGCGCAGATGCTGACGTTCGGGTTGGCCTTGAGCGAGTAGAACAGCTCGACGGCCGGATGCAGCCGCTCGCGCAGCCCGAGGTACTGGCGCTCGATCACCGCGCCGTCGTAGAGGTAGAGCGGCGTGCCGAACTCCTCGGCCAGGTCGCGAACGGCCAGCCCCTGCACTGTGTGTCCTTGCGCGGTGTGTCCCTGCACGATGTGTCCCTGCCCGACGGTCATGCCGTTCCTCCTCGTGCTCCGAAGGCGCCCAGCCGCGCGACGACGGCGGCGTCCCACTCCTCGACCTCGGCCTGCGAGCCGCCGATCACCAGCGCGTGCAGCCGCCCGGTGAAGGGCTCGCCGGGCGCGTGGGCACCGTGGGCCGCGTTGACGGTGGCGAAGCCGTCGACCAGCAGGCCGGAGCCGCGGTCGCGGCCCGGTGCGAGCAGCAGCCCGTCGAGGCGCTCCCGCAGCTCGTCGAAGGCGAGGGGTCGGCACAGCCGAAGCCGGTACTGCCGGGCCAGCGCGACGGCGCCCTCGGGGACGAACCGCTCCTGCAGCCGCGTCTGGTAGGTCGCCATGTTGTTGCGGGCGTTGATCTCCACCACCGGCAGCAGGCCGCCGTGCTGCTCGATCATCGCGTCCACGCCGACCACACCGTGGTAGCCGTCGGCGGCGAGCCGTTTGCCGAGGGCGTGCGCGCACTCCTCGACGGTGTCCAGGTGGGCCGGCGTGAGCCGCGCGGGCATCCGGTGGCCCACGCTCACGCCCTGCGCGATCAGCGCCTCCTTGACGAAGTCGAAGCGCACCGAGCCGTCCCGGGCGAGCGTGAAGTGGCAGGTCAGGTCCGTCTCCTTGGCGGCCCACTCCTCCACGACCAGGGCGACGCGCTCGTCCCCGGACCGCTCGGCCCGCCGGGTGACCATGGTGACCAGGCGGTCGAGCCTGGCCGGGTCGTCGACCACCGCGATCCCCTTGCCGGAGACCCCGTAGGCGTCCTTGACGCCGATCCGGCCTCCGGCGGCGAGCACGGCGGCGGCCTCCCCGGCGGCCGCGGCGAACTGCGCGACCGTCTCGCACTCCCAGCCGCGCACCTGCCGGATGCCCAGCTCGTCGGCGAGGCGACGGCTGTAGATCTTGCCGTTGACCGCCTTGGCCACCGCAGCGCCCGGCAGCGCCGACGCCAGGCCGGTCCGTGCGCAGATCCGCTCCTCGAGGGCGGACATCCCGTGCGGCCACAACCGCGCACCTGCCGCGCCGAGTTCGCGCAGCGTGGCGAGCAGGGCGGGCGAGGTCAGCACGTCCTCGCTGACGCTGCGACCGGGCTCGGTGACCTCGGGGACCAGCACCTGCGGCAGGTCCAGTCCGAGACCACGCAGCTGGTCCAGGAAGCCCGGGTCGGGCGCGGACTTCAGCACCACGTGGTCGCCAGGGCCGCCGAGCAGCAGCGCGAACTCGTCCATGCGGTGCGCGACGGCGGCGGCAGCCCGGCTGCCGAGGGCCGGCAGGCCCACCTCGCCCCGGGCCCACTCGTCCTCGACCGCGAAGTTGCCCAACAGGACCATCGGCGTGTCCGGGGCCCCGGTGCAGGCCTCCTTCACACCCTCCAGAAACACGTCGGTTCACTCCTCTTGGGCAGGGCCGTACGCCGCGCGCACGCGGGCAGGCGTGGGCGCGCCGGTACGCGCCGCAGCGGCAGGACGGCGGGACGGCGGGACGGCGGGACGGCGGGATGTGGTGACGGGTCGGCTCGCAGGCCGTGGGCTAGTGCCGGAAGACCATGGCGGCGAAGGTCGCGCCGAGGCCGACTCCGGCCATCAGGTAGTGGTCGCCCGGGGCGAGGCGCCCCAGGCGCACCGCGTCGGCGTGGTTGACGAAGGAGTCCGCGCAGAAGGCGTGGCCGAGCTCGGGGACGTTGTCGAGGAAGACCCGGTCGATCGGCAGACCGATGGTGCGGCAGACCCGGGTCCAGGAGTAGCGGTTGACGTTGTGCGGCAGCACCAGGTCCAGGTCCGCGAAGTCGAGGCCGGCCCGTTCGACCGCGTCCGTCATCGCGGCGACCAGCATCGGGACGTAGCTCTCGCCGAACCGCTCGGCGCGCTCCTCGGACGGCACCACCTGGTGGTACTCGCCGTAGGTGTGCGCGGCGTAGCCGAGCAGTTCGTCCCGGCCGCCGCCGGCCCGGACCAGGCACGCCGCGGCGGCCTCGCCCATCACCGTGGTGCCCGCGATCATGCGGCTGCCCGGAATGTTCGCCTTCTCGCCCGTCAGCACGAGCGCAAACGCGTCCGGATCGCCGTCGGCCGCGAGCAGCCGTCCGGCCAGGTCGACGGCGAGCAGGCCGGAGGCGCAGGCCTGCTGGTGGACGGTCATGGCGACGGCCCCGGTCAGCCCGAGCTCCGCGCAGGCCTCGTGCAGCGCGTTGTCCACCGCCGGGCCCGCCATGGCGAGCGTCCGTCCGGCCAGCACGTACCGCACGCGGTGTTCGTTGCCGCGAAGCCCGGAAAGGGAGCGGGCAGCCGCCACCATGAGGCCGCGCAGGTCCTTGTCGGGCGCCAGGCGGACCCGGTGCAGGTCGAGGTAGCGCCGGAAGATCCGCACGTCCTGCGGCGGGATTCCCAGCTCAGGAGCCAGCTCGGCGATCTCCACCGGGAGTTCCGGGATCCAGCGGGCCACCTCGGTCAGGGCGGTCACTGCCAGCCCATGTCGTGCAGTCGAAGTATCCCGTTCACGACGAGACTTCCCCCTCTGATGCAGCGTCGGCGCCCGACCCCCCGTGGCGCCGTTGCCATCCTTCAACGCCGCGACGGCCGCTCGGAAGGGCATTGGGGTGGACACCTGGGGCCATGGCCCCAGGTGTCCACGCCGACCTGCGCCGGAAGCCCGGAATTGGCCGACAATTGGTCCAGACCACGTTCTAGACTCCAGCCCGCCAGCCCCTTGGGACTGCCCACGCCGAGAGCGGAGCCGATCCATGCCCGACAGCATCGCCGTGCTCAACCCGCATGCAGCGCCGCCCCGTTGCGGAACGGTGCGCGAGCTCCCCGCCACCACCGTGCTCGGGCTCTTCGAGTCCCGCGCCGCCGCCGAACCGTCCGCGCCAGCGCTGTACTGCGCCGGCGCCCGCCTGACCTACGGCGAGCTCGACGCCGCCGCCGAGGCGCTGGCGGAACGCCTGCGCGGCCGAGGGGTCGGCGCGGGCAGCCGCGTCGCCGTCTGCCTGGACCGCTCACCGGACCTGCTGACCGGACTGCTCGCGGTCTGGAAGGCCGGGGGCGTCCACCTGCCGGTGGACCTCGGTTACCCGGCCGAGCGGATCACCCACCTGCTCACCGACTCCGGCGCGGTGCTCGCCCTCTCCCGCTCCGACCTGCAGGACCGCCTCCCGGCCGCGAGCACGGTGCCGACCCTGCTCACCGACCGGTCGGACCCGCGCGCGAGCGCCGTCGCCCGGCCCGGCCTCACCCACGCCGACCCCGCCCACCTGATCTACACCTCCGGCTCCACCGGACTCCCCAAGGGCGTGCTGAACAGCCATGGAGCGCTGCTCAACGTCGTCCTGGAGCTCGGCAGGGAGATGCCCTGCGAGCCCGGCGACCGTTGGCTGGCGATGGCCGCCGCGGGCTTCGACATCGCCATGGCCGAGTTCTGCGTGCCGCTGGCCACCGGCGCCGAGCTGGTCCTGCCCACCGAGGACGAGCTGCGCGACCCGCGTCGCCTGGTGGCGCTGATCGACGAGCTGGCCGTGACCCGGATGCAGGCCGTCCCCTCGCAGTGGCGGCTGCTGCTCGACGCCGGCTTCGACGCCCCCGAGCTGGTCGCCATGGTCGGCGGTGAAAGCCTCGGCGTGAACCTGGCGCAGGAGCTGCGCGGCCGTGTCGCGGCCCTGTTCAACGGTTACGGCCCGACGGAGACCACCGTGCTCTCCACGCTCTGGCGGGTGCCCGCGCAGGTCGGGTCGGTCTCGCTGGGCCTGCCGATCGCCAACACCCGGCTGCACCTGCTCGGCCCCGACCTCGCCCCCGTCCCGGACGGCGCGACGGGTGAACTGTGCATCGCCGGAGCCGGGGTGGCCGACGGCTACCCGAACAGACCGGAGCTGACCGCGGAGCGCTTCGTCCCGGAGCCCGCCCGCACCGACGGCGCCCTGATGTACCGGACCGGCGACCTCTGCCGGTGGCGCGCCGACGGCACCCTGGAGTTCCTCGGCCGGTCCGACGGGCAGGTCAAGGTCAACGGCCGTCGGATCGAGCTCGGCGAGGTGGAGTCGGCGCTGAGCGCGATGCCCGGCGTCACCGGCGTCTGTGTCGCCGTCCACGACCAGGGCGACGCGGGTGCCGCGCTGGTCGCCTACCTGGTCCCGGCCGCGGGCGCGCAGGCCCCCGACCCCGCCGGCGTCCGCGCGTTCGGCCGGGACCGGCTGCCGGCGGCGCTGGTCCCGGGCCTGGTCGTGGTCCTGGACGCGTTCCCGCTCACCCCGCACGGCAAGGTGGACCGCGCCGCGCTGCCGGCACCACTGCCGGCGGCCTCGGACGCGGGCCCGGTGGACGGCGTCACCGGCGAGGTGTGCGCGCTGCTCGGCCGGATCCTCTCCGTGCCCACGGTCCGTCCCGAGGACGACCCGGCCGACCTCGGGGCGACCTCGCTCAGCCTGATGCAGCTCTCCGGTCGGCTGCACGAGCGCTGGGGCGTCGACGTCTCCCCGGACGACCTGCTCGAGGCGACGTCGGTCGACGCCATCGCGGCCCTGGTCCGCGCGTCGCGCGGCTGAGGGACCACCCGCCGACGGATCACACGCCCAGGGAGCGGCCGATCAGCTCCTTCATCACCTCGTTGGTCCCGCCGTAGATCGGCATCATCCGGGTGTCGACGAAGGCCCGGGCCACCGCCTGCTCGCGCATGTAGCCGTAGCCGCCGTGCAGTTGCAGGCAGCGGTCGACCACGCGCCGCTGCAGGTCCGTGGTCCACCACTTGGCCCGGGCCGCCGTCACCGGATCGCGGCGGCCCGCGTTGTGGTCGAGCAGGCAGCGGTCCACGTAGGTGCGGGCGATGTCGATCTCGGTCGACATCTCGGCCAGCTCGAACCGGTTGTGCTGGAAGCTGCCGATCGGCTGCCCGAAGGCCGTCCGGGTCCGGCAGTACTCCAGCGTCTGCGCGAACACGGTCTCCGCTCCGGCCACCGCCGCCGCCGCGATGCTGAGTCGTTCCCGCACCAGGTGCTCGCGCAGGTGCCGCAGGCCGTGCCCGCGCCGACCGAGCAGATTCGCCGCCGGCACGCGCACGTCGTCGAAGAAGAGCTCGGCGGTGTCCTGCGCGGGCCGACCGAGCTTCTCCAACGGCCGCCCCCGCTCGAAGCCCGGCATCCCCCGCTCGACCACCAGCAGGCTGAGCCCGCCGCGCAGCCGGTCGCCCGGCTCGGTCCGGGCCGCCACGATCACCAGATCGGCGTGCACACCGTTGGTGACGAAGGTCTTGGCGCCGTTCAGCACGTAGCTGTCGCCCTGCAGCTCCGCGCGGGTGGTCAGCGCCTGCAGGTCGCTCCCGGCTCCGGGTTCGGTGATCGCGATCGCGGTCACCAGCTCGCCGGAGCAGAAGCCCGGCAGCCAGCGGCGGCGCTGCTCCTCGGTGCCCAGCGCGTTGAGATACGGTCCGACCACGTCGTTGTGCAGGGCGAATCCGAGCCCGGTGGCGCCGGCCCGGACCAACTCCTCGGCGAGCAGCACCGGATACCGGATGTCCTCGGTCCCGCCCCCGCCGAGCTCGACCGCCACGTCGAACCCGAGCAGCCCCGCCCCGCCCGCCGCGCGCCAGACCTGACGGTCGACCAACCCCCGGCGCTCCCACTCCTCGTGGAACGGCGCCACCTCCCGCTCGACGAACGCCCGCACCATCGCGGCGAAGTCCCGGTGCTCCTGGTCGAGGACGTGCTCCTGCATCCCGCGTACCCTTTCCCGCGTCAAGGTCGCCAAAGGTCTAGACAACAGGCGGTGCGAGGGCAGCGTAGCGGTCGCGCGCGTCGACCGGATCAGGATTCCGGGGACCAGGCCGCCTCCACGACCCGGGCCGCGCGGGCGGCCTCCGTCTCGTCGACCAGGCGCAGTGCCGTTCTGGTGGCCTCGGTCAACGAGGGGTCGTCCGCCGCGAGTTGCTCGCGGAGGGCCCGTTCCAGCAGCGAGCGGGCCTCCTTGGTCCGGCCCTGGTCGAGACGCTGCTTGCCCAGGTGCTGGAAGCAGAAGTAGAGCATCCCGGGCGCGACGGCCTCGGCGAGCTTGAGCGCCTGCTGGTAGTGCGGCTCCGCGGCCTCGAACTCGCCGCCGTAGCGCCACGCGTCCCCGAGATTGATGTGGACCGCGACGGACAGCTTCTCGTCCGCCAGCGCCAACGCCTGTGTCAGCACCCGCAGGGCCTCCTCCCGCCGCCCGAGCACCAGCAGTCCGACGCCTGCCTTGCGCAAACCCCTCGGCTCGTCCGCCGGTCCGTCGAGCAGTGCCGCGACCTCCCGTTCCAGCGCCTCCCGGTCGGTGGTCACCATCCGCCCGGCCTCGTCCAGAGCGATGAGCTCCTCCACGCCGTCCCCTCGTTCTCGCGTCGTCCGGTCCGTGTGACAGCAGGCTAGGGCCCGACGACGGACCGGCCCGCACCCGCCGTGCGGGTGCGGGCCGGTCGGGCGCATCGGGCTCAGCTGTGCTGACCGCCACGACGGCGGCGGGTGACGACCAGCGCGCCCGCGCCGAGCGCGATGAGCGCGGCCGCGGCACCGGCTATCGGGCCGGTGTTGGAGCCGCCACCGGTCTCGGCCAGCTTCGAGCTCGGGCTCGCCGAGGGAACGGCGGCCGGGGCCGAGGTGGAGGCCGCGGCCGACGGCGTCGCGGAGGCGCTCGGCGTGCCCTTGCCCGCCGCGACCACCTTGAACATCGCCGCGGAGATCGAGATACCGCTGTGGCAGCCGCTGAACTGGGTCGGCACGCCCTGGGTGGCGCGACCGGCCACGGACGGACCGACGTTGGCGCCGGCGCTCGTGGCGACCAGGACGTACGTCCCGGCGGGGGTGCCCTTGGGGACGCTGACCAGCAGCGGCGCCGCGTCGACGTTACCGGCGGCGAGGTGGTTGTCGCCCGGCGAGGCGATGTGGAAGCCGATCAGGCCCGCGCCGAGCGAGTACGGCATCGTGATCCACTTGCCGCCGTGCTCGGCCTGGATCTTCAGGGTGGTGCTCGGGCCACCGCGCTCGGAGCCCGCGGTGAGCAGCTCGGCGAAGGTGCTGAGCGCCTTGCCGGAGACGTTGGTGAAGGCGACGTGGCCGGAGAGCGGAGCGCCACCCGCGACGAGCGTCCGGCCGGCCAGGCCGGTGAGCTGCGCGGTGATCTGGCAGGAGCTGGCCTCGACGGTGCGGGGCGCGGCGGAGGCGAGGGGCGCGGCGCCGACCAGAGCGGCGCTCGCAAGGGCCGCGACGGCTGCGCCGGCGCGGAGGGAACGGATCTGCATGGGGGTGAGAACCCTCTCGGAAGCGGGCCCGGCGCCAACGCGCACGGCCCACGGGTCAGGTGTGACGCTTGGAGGTTAGCGACCGAACCGACCCCCGGCCAGAGCCGGGGCCAC
This sequence comes from Streptacidiphilus jiangxiensis, assembly GCF_900109465.1. Classification (GTDB taxonomy): domain Bacteria; phylum Actinomycetota; class Actinomycetes; order Streptomycetales; family Streptomycetaceae; genus Streptacidiphilus; species Streptacidiphilus jiangxiensis. Next base: position 331,471 of record NZ_FOAZ01000003.1, on the reverse strand, counting down.
CTCTCGCCCCAGCTCTGACCAGGCATTTCACGCAGATTCAGACACACGACGACAACCGGACGCACCGGGTCCACCTGGACCTTACGGCCGTTCCGGCCGTTCCGGCCGTTCCGGTCACACGCTCAGACCCGCAGCAGGAGCTTGCCGATGTGGGTGCTGGACTCCATCAGCCGGTGCGCCTCCGCCGCCTCCGCGAGCGGGAAGGTGCGGTCGATGACGGGCTTGACCACACCGGACTCGATCAGCGGCCACACGTGCTCCCGCACGGAGGACACCACCGCCGCCTTCTCCTCCAACGGCCGGGCCCGCAGTGAGGTCGCCGCGACCGCGCCGCGCTTCGCCATCAGCTTGGCGATGTTCAGCTCCGCCTGGATACCGCCCTGCATACCGATGATGACAAGGCGTCCGTTGAGCGCCAGCGCGTCGATGTTCCGGTCCAGGTACTTCGCGCCCATCACGTCCAGGATCACGTCCGCGCCGCCCAGCGCGGCCAGCTCCGCGACGAAATCCTGCTCGCGGTAGTTGACCAGCACGTCCGCGCCCAGCTCGGCGCAGGCGGCGAGCTTCGTCGCCGAGCCCGCCGTCACCGCGACCTTGGCCCCGATCGCCTTGCCCAGCTGGATCGCCATGGTGCCGATGCCGCTCGACCCGCCGTGCACGAGCAGGGTCTCGCCCGGCCGCAGGTGGCAGACCTGGAAGACGTTGGACCACACCGTGCAGACGACCTCGGGCAGGCCCGCCGCCGTCACCAGGTCGACGCCCTTGGGAGCCGGGAGGAGTTGGCCGACCGGGACGGCGACCTTCTCGGCGTAGCCGCCGCCGGCCAGCAGCGCGCAGACCTCGTCGCCGACGGACCAGCCGACCACGCCCTCACCGAGGGCGGCGACGCGGCCGGAGCACTCCAGGCCGGGGTAGCGGGACGCGCCCGGCGGAGGGTCGTAGAAGCCCTGACGCTGCAGCACGTCGGCACGGTTGACGGCGGTGGCCGCCACCTCGACCAGCACCTCGCCGGGGCCGGGGACCGGGTCGGGGACCTCACGCAGCACCAGCGCGTCCGGTCCGCCCGGCGTCTCGATCGTGATCGCTCGCATGGGTCCGACGCTACCGCCCTCCGGGCGCGCGAACACGGCAGGTGCCGTCCGGCAGCGCGGCGCTGTCAGGAAAGGCCGCGCTCCTGGACAAGGAGCGCGGCCTTCGTTGTGAGGTGCGGGCGGCGTAGCCGCGGGGATCAGTGGGCGAGGTCGACGACCGCGTAGACGGCGCCGATGTTGGTGCCCTCGCCCGTGGACGGGTAGTCGATCGTCAGCCTGCTGGTGCCGTTGGCGAGCATGCCGTCCAGCAGGAAGCGGTGGTTGTCGTACCCGAGCGTGTTCGCGTAGTCGGGGTTGCGGTGCCACCTGTAGTTGCTGTCGTTCGGGTCGTTGTTGGCCAGCACCGAGTTCTGCACGTCGTCCGTCGGGCTGAGCGCGTCACCGAGGGCGAACGGCGAGCCCTTGTCCGGGATCACGTTCACGCGGTCGCCCCAGCCGCGGTCGCCGTCGTAGGTGATCTGGCCGAGCCGGAGACCGACGGTGCCGCTGTCCGGGGTGTGCAGGCCGGAGAGGGCGACGGAGACGGTCTTGCCGGAGCGGATGGCCTGGTGCTGGTAGCCGTCCCAGACCTGGAGGTGGCGCAGCGGCTTGTCGCAGTTCTCGTAGCCGACCACCAGCGACCAGCCGCCCCAGGAGTCCACCGCCAGCGCGGTGTCGACGTCGGCGACCTCGTAGGTGCCGTCGCCGCCGGCCTTGACCAGGTCCGTCACGTCGGCGGAGGTGCCGTAGCTGTGGTCGGGGTCGGTCGCGTCGAAGCCGATGGCGGTGTCCCGCTTGACGTTCACGTAGCCGTGCGTCTTCGGGGTCCTGAAGTAGACCTCGTCCACCTGGTCGATGGTCTTCTGCACGTTCACGTGCAGGTGCGGGATGACGATGCCGTAGGTGCCGCCCCAGTACAGCCGGGCGAACTTGACCTCGGAGTTGTGCGGCAGCTTGAACTCGGCCGAACTCGACGAGTAGACGGGGTCGCCGAGCGGGCCCTTGTGGCCGGGGCCGTCGATGTTGATGTACTGCATCCAGTAGTCGTTGTTGCGCCCCGCCCGGGTGCCGACGGTCGGCGGCACCTGCTGGCGGGCCGTCAGGCAGTCGGGGGCGTCGGCCTCGCGCTTGGGCTTCGTCGGGTCACAGGTGACGATCGAGTTGCCCACGCTCGTGATCGTGCCGTGGATGTCGGCGGACCAGCGGGTGCTGAACGGCACGTTGTGCTCGGTCGGGACGGCACGGTTGCCACCAGGGTTGCCGCGCGCGACCACCTCCGCGTCGGCGGAGGACGACACTGCGGCCAGGGGGGCGAGCAACGCCGACGCGGCGACCACGGCGAGCAGTCCACGGCGCCGCAGCGCCACGGGGAACCTGCGTGTCCTGCGGTACATGAAGGCCTCTCAGACGTCCCGGACTTCTCAGTCGGATCCGACGGTTCGAGCTTCATCCGATCATGACCGTACGTGTACGGCTCGTCACGGTGAGCCATCCGGGCCGGGCGCAGGGAACAGGCGTACGCTTGCAGGATTGCGCAATCATGAAAGCTGATCGGCAGCTCCGATCACGAGTCCGATCACGAGTCCGATCACGACGGGGGACCGAGGACATGCACGATGAGACGGGCGGCTCCGACGAGTCCCTGGGGCGCAGACCGCGCTCGAGGGCGCGCCGTGTGCTGAAGATCCTCGCCCTGACGCTCTCCGTCCTCGTGCTGGTCGTCGCCGGACTGGGCACCTGGCTCTACAACCGCTTCAGCGGCAACCTGCACACCGTCCACCTGGGCGGCGACACCAACAAGAGCCTCGGCCGGGAGAAGCCCGACGCCTTCGGCCGGACCCCCATCGACATCCTGGTCATCGGCACCGACGCGCGGAACACGCAGGAGGACTGCAACCTCGGCGGTGACTGCAACCTCGGCGGTGGCTACGGCAACGCCGACGTCGAGATGCTCGTGCACGTCTCCGCCGACCGCTCCAACGCGACGGTGATGAGCATCCCGCGCGACACCATGACCAACGTCCCCGCCTGCACCGACCCGAACAACAGCAAGAACACCACCACCGGCTACTACGGCATGATCAACAGTGCCCTCGCCTACGGCGTGCAGTGCCAGATGGAGACCATCCACCAGCTGACCGGCATCCCGCTGACGCACTTCATGGAGGTCACCTTCTCCGGCGTGGTCAGCATGTCGGACGCGATCGGCGGCGTGAACGTCTGCGTCGACAACAACGTCTACGACACGTACTCGCACCTCAAGCTGGCCAAGGGCACCCACAACCTCAAGGGCGTCGCCGCGTTGCAGTTCGTCCGCTCCCGGCACGGCTTCGGCGACGGCGGCGACCTCGGCCGGCTGACCGCGCAGCACCTCTACCTGAGTTCGATGATGCGCTCCATGCGCAGCGCCGGAACGCTGACGGACCCGACCCGGCTCTTCGACCTGGCCGACTCCGCGACCAAGGCGCTGACGGTCGACAGCGGTCTGGGCAGCATCACCTCCCTGCTCGGGCTCGCCAACGACGTGGCGAAGGTGCCGACCGACCGGATCACCTTCACGACCATGCAGACCCAGACCGACCCGAACAACCCGGACCGCCTCGTCGTGGGCCCGGACGCGCAGGCACTCTTCGCGGCGATCGCCAACGACCAGTCGCTGACCAACCCCGGCGGCGGCTCGGTCTCCCCGTCCGCGTCCGCCTCCGCTTCGGCTTCCGCGTCGGCCTCAGCCTCCGCCACGTCCTCCGCCTCGGCCTCCCCGACGACCGTCGCCGCCGCCGCGACGAGCGCCGCCGCCGACTCCGCGAGCCCCGGGACGATCGACGTCCGGGTCGAGAACGCCAGCGGCACCCGCGGGCGCGCCAGCCAGCTCGCGGACGCCCTCACCGGCCAGGGGTTCGGCTCCGGCACGACCGCCGCCACGTCGCCGACGACAACCCCCACCACGCAACTGCGCTACTCGCCCGGCGACGTCGCGGCCGCCCGGACCGTCGCCGCCGCACTGGGCCTGCCGGACAGCGCGCTGAGCCCCTCGTCCGCCTCCCCCGGGGTCACCCTCGTCATCGGCGCGGACTGGCCCTCCGGGACCTCCTTCCCCGGCAGCACGGGCAAGCCCACGCCGGCCGACACCCAGCAGGCCCTCACCGGTGCCGACGCCCGCACCGCCGACACCTCCGGCTGCGCCCCGGTCAGCACGCAGGCGACCGTCGAGCTGAACGGCGTCCCGATGGACCCGATCCAGGCCTACGCCCAGGCCACCGACGTCCCCGACTCCGCGCCGTGAGCCCCGGACCCGGGCCCGGCACCAGTGGTCGGACAGGCCCTAGGCTGGTGGGGCGTGGCCCCGGCTGCGGGGAGAGCGAAGGAGAGCGCGGATGACGAGTGGCGCTGAGGTCCGGGCGGCCATCGGGGCCGTGATCGGAGCTGCCGCCGCGACCGCGCCGGACGGCATGCCCGCACCGGAGGTCATGGACCAGGCCGCCGCCGCGTTCGGGCTGCTGGCCTCGCCCACCCGGCTCCAGATCGTCTGGATCCTCGCCGGGGGCGAGTGCGACGTCACCGGCCTCGCCGAGCAGGTCGGCGGCTCGCTCCCGGCCGTCAGCCAACACCTGGCCAAACTGCGGCTGGCCGGACTGGTCCGCTCCCGCCGCGAGGGCCGGCGTCAGGTCTACCTCGTCGACGACCCCTACCTCGCCGCCGTCGTGCGGCTCATGGTCAGCCAGCTCTCCGCGCAGCGCGCGGACGGCGCCCACGGGACCACCGGCTCCGGCCTCGCCGCGGTCGGCGGCCCGCGCACCGCGGACGACGGGGCCGCTGAGCGGCTGGCCGCCGAAGGACTGGGCACTGAGGGACTGGGCGCCGAGGGACTGAGCACTGAGGGCTTGGCCGCTGAAAGACTCGCGCGTGGCCGCATCGTCTGACGCCCGCCACCCACGCACGAGCACGCCCCGCCTCCGGCCCTCCGACGACTCCTCGGCGCGGGAGCCCCACGCGGCCCGAGCCGCGGAGGCCCGCACGCACGCCGACGACGAGACGCGGCGGCGCGGGCCGCAGGCCGAGGCCGCCGGCCGGGCCGCCGAGTCGACCGCGGAGCGGCGCCCGCGGCGCCTGCGTGCGGCGGCCCTGGTGAGCCGGGCGCTGCCCGCGCTCGGGCTGTACGCCGCGGTGCGCGGGCTCGGCCTCGTCGTGCTGGCCGTCTGGGCGGGGGCGGAGGGCCGCAGCCCGCACCAGCTGCTGTCGGCCCGCTGGGACTCGCTCTGGTACACCGACATCGCCGCCCACGGCTACCACTGGGCCGGCTACCAGGCCACCACCCACACACGCGGCGCGGGCGCCCACTCCCACCTGGCCTTCTTCCCGCTGCTGCCGTGGCTGGAGCGGGGCCTGCACACCCTCACCGGCCTCTCCTACGCCGACGCGGGGCTCTTGGTCAGCGCGCTCGCCTCGCTCGCCGCCGCTCTCGGCGTCTTCGCCGTCGGCGAGCGGCTCGCGGGCCGCCGCGCGGCCACCGTGCTGGTGCTGCTGTGGGCGGCACTGCCGATCGGCGTGCTGCAGTCGATGGCGTACACCGAGTCCCTGTTCACCGCGCTCGCGGCCTGGTGCCTCTACGCCGTCCTGCGCGGGAACTGGCTCACGGCGGGGCTGCTCGCCGCGCTCGCGGGCATCACCCGGCCGAGCGCGGCCGCGGTGATCGCCGCCGTCTGGGTCGGCGCGGCGCTCGCGCTGTGGCGCCGCACCCCCGGCCGCGGCCGCGCCGTCCTCGGCGCACTGCTCGCGCCGGTGGGCCTGCTCGCCTACGCGGGCTGGGTCGGCGGCCTCTCCAGCTATCTCGACGTCCAGGCCCGCTGGGGCAACGGCTTCGACTTCGGCGCGGCCTACGCCCGCTTCGTCGGCCATCAGCTGGCGCACAGTCCCGGCGCCGGCATCGGGCTGCTGGTGTTCGTCGGCGTGGTCCTCTGGGCGCTGGTGGCCTGCGTCCGGCAGCGCCAACCCCTGCCGGTCCTGGCCTACACCGCCGTGATCGTGGCGCTGGCGCTGGGAGCACAGGCGTACTTCAACTCCAAGCCGCGCCTGCTGATGCCGGGCTTCCCGCTGCTGCTCCCGCCGGCCGCCTGGCTCGCGACACTGCGCATCCGGCGGGTGGCCGTGGCGATGACCGTGCTGGTGCTGGCCTCGGCCGCCTACGGCGCCGTCTGGCTCCTCGGACCTGGCCCGCCCTGAGGCACCGGAACAGTCCCTCTCCGGTGGCCTGTCCGGTGTGGCCTATCCGGTGTGGCCGGTCCGGTGGATCGCGATGATGCGGTCCTGCGCCTGCAGCGCCGCGGCCTCCGGATCGCCGAAGGCGAGACGGCGGCGGCCGCGGATCACGGCGACCACGAGGTCGCCGCAGTCGCGGGGCGAACGCCCCACCTCCGCGCGGGTGACCGGACGGTCGATCACGTCGAGGCCGTGACCGGCGGTGAGCAGGTCGTCCAGGACCGCCCCCGTGTTGGGGCTGAGCGTGGAGACGCCCAGCAGGCGCCCCACCGAGCTGGCGCTGGTGACGACGACGGTGGCACCGCTCTGCCGCAGCAGCGGGGCGTTCTCGTCCTCGCGCACCGCGGCCACCACCACGGCGGCCGGGTTCAGCTGCCGCACGGTCAGGGTGACCAGCACCGCCGTGTCGTCCCGCTGCGGCGCGACGACGACCTGCGCAGCCCGTTCCACCCCGGCGCGCCGCAGCACGTCCGTGCGGGTCGCGTCGCCGACGACACCGGCCAGGCCCTCGTCGGCGGCAGCGGCCTCGACGACGCGGCGCTGCGGGTCGACGACCACGATCGACGTCTTCGGCGTGCCCTTCTGCAGCAGGGTCTCCACGGCGTTGCGGCCCTTGGTGCCGTAGCCGACCACGACAACGTGCTGGTCCAACTCGCGCCTCCAGCGGTTGATGCGCCACAGCCTGCGGCCACGGGTGGTGAGCACCTCCAGCGTGGTGCCGACCAGGATGATCAGGAACAGCACCCGGAGCGGGGTGATGACCAGGATGTTCATCAGCCGGGCGCCATCGCTGACGGGCGTGATGTCGCCGTAGCCGGTGGTGGAGAGGGTCACCGTCGCGTAGTAGAGCGCGCCCAGCAGGTCGAGGTGGTCGTGGGCGCTGTCGTGGTAGCCGTCGCGGCCCAGCCAGACCAGCAGGGTGGTGACGGTGAGGACGAGCAGGGCCAGCACCAGCCGACGCCCGACCTGCCGCAGCGGCGAGCCACCGCTCTCCTGCTCGGGCAGGTGGATCTGCCGCAGCTCGGCGGCCGAGGCCGCGCGGGCGTCGCCGGAGTCGCCGGAGTCGCGGTGCGACCTCAGCCGCACGGCACGTCCAGCACCTCGACCGGCGCGCCCGCCGCCACGCCCCCGGGCGGCACCACGGCCAGCCCCTCGGCGAGCGCGAGCCCGCGCAGCATCGCCGGGCCGTCGTACCGCAGCGGCACGGCACCGCGCTCGGGCAGCGCGACCGGCACCAGCCGGGTGTGCCCGGGCTGTCCGGGGAACGCCACCCCGGCCGGCACCCGGTAGGGCTCCGCGGCCGGGGATCCGCCCAGCCCCCGCAGCAACGGCTCGGCGAGTGTGGCCGCGCCGACGGCGGCGGCGAACGGGTTGCCGGGCAACCCGACGAGGTGACGCGCGGCAGCGTTCGGTGCGGCCTCGTTCGCAGCGGCGCCGTTCGCCACGGCGCCCGCCTCGGCCGAGGGGAGCACTGCGAGGAGCATCGGGTGGCCCGGGCGGACGCGGACGCCGTCGACGAGGAGGGTCGCGCCGAGGTCGGCCAGGGCCGGATGCAGGAAGTCGGCCGGACCCGACGCGGTCGCGCCGGTGGTGACCACGACGTCCGCGCGGGAGGCGCGGAGCGCGGCGACGAGCGCGGCGCGGTCGTCGCCGACACGGCGCACGCCGGTGACGGTGGCGCCGTAGGCCGCGAGCCAGCCGGGCAGCATCGGGCCGAGCGCGTCCCGGATCCGCCCGTCCCGGGGCGGGCCCTCGGTCAGCAGCTCGTCGCCGAGGACCAGCAGCTCGACGGTGGGGCGGCGGTGCACGGTCAGCCGGTCGACCCCGGCGGCCGCGGCGAGGCCCAGCACTGCGGGGGTGACCAGCGTCCCGGCGGGGAGCAGCGCGTCTCCGCTGCGGCACTCCTGCCCGCGCGGGCGGATGTCGCGTCCGGGCGGCGGAACCGCGATCCCGGGTCGGCAGGCGAGCTCGGTCCCGTCGGCGCACACGACGCCGTCCTCGCGCCGCAGCACCGCCGTGGCACCGGACGGCAGGGGCGCGCCGGTGGCGATCCGCACGGCCTCACCGTCGCGCAGGGCGTCGGCGGCCGGTCGCCCGGCCAGCCCCTCGCCCTCGGCGGGCGTCCGCAACCGCCACGGCCCCGGTCCGGCGACGGACCAGCCGTCCATCGCGGAGGTGTCGAACGCGGGCAGGTGGGTGGCAGCGGCGAGCGGTGCGGCGAGGACTGCGCCGAGCGCCTCGGCCGCGTCCCGCTCCTGCGTCCCCAGCGGACGCGCCCCGGCGCGCGCCGCGACAGCCCGCGCCTGCGGCCAGCCGAGCTCCTGTGCGGGATGGGCCGGTGGCGGCACGGCCGGTTCACCGTCCCGACCGAGGCCCTCATCAAGATCACGAATTGCGCCACGTGACACATTTCGTGATCTTGAAGCCGAGGAGGCACCGCCGACCAGCCCGAACGCGTCGTCCAGCACCTGGTCGAACGACGGGTCGGGCCGCGGCCCGGGCGCGGACGCGGGCTCCTCCGACGCCGCCGCCTCGTAGTCGAAGGGCCGCTCCGGCTCGGGCACCGGTTCCGCGGTCGCCGCCCGCGGCAACAGGTACGGGTAGGCCGCCAGCAGATCGGTCTCGGCCTCCGGGCCCGTCATTCCGAGTGCTCCTCGGCGCGGTCCGCGGCCCAGCGCAACGCGAGCTGCGCGGCCTTGCGGTTCGCCTCCGCCACCGCCTCCGGACCACCCCCGGCCGCGGCATACCCCACCAGGAACGCCGTCAACGGCGCAGCCGGGCGGGCGACGCCGTGGGCGACGTCCCGGGTCATGTCGAGCAGCCCGTGGACATCGACCTCCAGGTCGATCCCGAGCTCGGTCTTGGCAGCGGCGATCCAGTCATCCAGCACGTCTCCATCGTCGCCGATGGGCGTGCCCCCGGCGCGCAGCAGGGTGGTATCGGGTGCGTGTCCGTTCCTTCACCCGGTCGGGGGCGCGGTGTGCGCGGCGCGCTCGCGGGCGCGTTCGACGTCCTCCCAGGTGTCGCAGTCCACGGCGGCACCCACCTCGTCGCGCAGCCGCACGGTGCGCAGCCCGCCCGTGACGGCACGCAGCCGGGCTCCGTGCGGCTGCGGCACCGCGGCGAGCGCGGCGCGGAGCGGAGCCGTCCGATAGGCGGCGGTGAGCAGCTGGTCGCGGCCGCCGGCGTCGACCAGGACCGCGGCGTCGAGCTCGGGATCGGCGGCGAGCGCCTCCAGCAGCCGGCGCACCGTCGCGCTGTCGAGAAACGGCAGGTCGGCGGCGAGCAGCAGGGTCACCTCGGCGGCGACCTCCCCCATCCCGGCGGCCAGCCCCGCGACCGGCCCGCCACCGGGAGGTTCCTCCCGCACCCACCGCACCGCGCGCCGCGTGGCCCGCTCGGGCCCCACGACGACGGTCACCTCCGCGTCGTCGCAGGCCGCGAGCACACGATCCAGCAGGCTCGTCCCGGCGACGAGCAGCGCGGGCTTGTCCTCCCCACCCAGCCGCGAGGCGGCTCCGCCGGCGAGGACGACGGCGTCGAATTCACGAGAGCTCATGCATGCACTATCCCGGGGGCGCGAGGAACCGCGCGACAAGCCACCGACGAGCGGATGGCCGTCAACGCCCCCGGACAGGGCGGCTCAAGGCAGCTGATGCTCGGCCAGCAGATCGCCCAGTGCCTGCTCGAACGCCGCTGCGGGCCCGAGCGTCAGCTCGAGGTGCTTGGCCCAGGCGTGGTAGCGGTGGAGCGGGTAGTCGAGGTCGGCGCCGATGCCGCCGTGCAGGTGCTGGGCCGTGGAGGCCACCGCGCGCACCCCCTCCGCGGACCAGATCTTCGCCGTGGCCAGGTCTGCTTCCAGCGGCATCCGGTCGGCCAGCTCCACCCCGTGCGCCACCCGCCAGGCGGCCTGCCACAGTGTCACCTCCATCGAGCGCAGGTCGATGTAGCGGTCGGCGGACTGCATGGCCACCGCCTGGAACGTCGCGATCGCGTGCCCGAACTGCTCGCGCTTCGAGGCGTAGTCCGAGGTCAGCCGCAGCACCGCCTCACCGAGGCCCAGGCACAGCGCCGCCACCCCCACGATCATCCGTGCCCGCACCGCCCGCCAGTTGGCGCCGTCCGGCGCCTGTGGCCCCAGCTGCCAGGAGGCGTCCACCACCGCGCCGTCGAAGAGCAGCCGTCCGGCGAGCTCACCGTGGGTGGAGACCTGGCGCTCCAGGGTCACGCCCTCACCGCGCGGGTCGACGAGCAGCAGCAGCGTCCCCTCGGGGCCGCGGGCCGGCACCAGCACCAGGTCCATCACCGGCGCCCAGGCGACACCCGTCTGCTCGCCGGTCAGCGTCCAGCCGCCGTCGACCGGGAGCGCCGTCACCGCCTCGTCGGCCGGCTCGTGGCCGGTGCGGCCGTGCGCGGCCACCCCGAGCAGCAGGCGACCGGCCACGACCTCCGGCAGCAGCCTGCGTCGCAGCTCCTCGGTGCCGAAGGCCTGGACCGCCAGCGCCGCGGCGCCGGTGTCCAGCAGCGGGACCCGGGCGAGGACCCGCGCGGACTCGCGCAGGACCAGACACCAGGCGATCTCGTCCAGCCCGGCGCCGCCGTACCCCTCGTCGAGCGCGATGCCGACCAGGTCGGACTTGCTCAGCCGCTGCCACAGCTCCCGGTCGATGTCCGGGGCCACCGGATCGATGCCGACGGCCGGGCTGGGCACGCCGCCGTCCGGTGCCACGTCCGCGAAGACGGCGCGGGCCGCCTCGGCAGCGGCCTGCTGCGCGTCGGTGAAGGTGAAGTCCACGGGGCGCCCCTTCCGGTGCTTCCATTGCGACATCTGCTGACGCGACGTCAGATTAGAACAAGTTCTAGATACACGGAAGGGTCGCGCACAGGCGGCGGACATCAGTACCGTGCTCAGGAATCGACAGAGCGGCGAGGCGGGCAGACGTGGCAGACGAGCCGGACGAGGCAACCTCACCCGAACCGATACCCCCGCTCGCCGAGACCCCGGACCTCCCGGACGAGGAGCGGCGCTGGTCACTGCCGTCGTTGCTGGTCCTCTACCTCACCGCGGTCGCCGTGGCCGTCGCCGTCGTCTACCACCTGGGCACCGTCTTCCTCTCCATCGCACCCGCCAACCCGGTCTCGCAGCGCCACGCCACCGCGATCAACGCGCACGTGCTGCCCGAGTTCGAGCAGAACTGGCAGCTCTTCGCCCCCAACCCGCTGCAGCAGAACATCGCCGTCCAGGCGCGCGTGCAGACCGTCGACTCCACCGGCCACCGGCTCGACTCCCCCTGGATCGACCTGACCGCGAGGGACGTCGCCGCGATCCGCGGCAACCCGCTCCCCAGCCACGTCAACCAGAACCAGCTGCGCCGCGCCTGGGACTACTACACGGCCTGGCACGACCAGCAGACCGAGAAGTCCACGGGCTTCGGCGGGCCGCTGTCCGAGGAGTACCTCAAGCGCATCGGCCTCCAGCGGATCGGCCGGGACTGGGAGGGGATGGCGGTCATCCAGATCCAGTTCCGCTCCGCCACGACCGACGTGACCGGCCCGTCCTGGACCGGCGCACCGGCGACCACCAGCCCGTCCTACCGACAGCTGCCCTGGTGGCCCGCCAACGACGACGACTACCGCGGCCTGGGGGTCTCCTGATGAGCCAGGCCACGCTGAACCGCCTCGCCGACGCGGGCTTCTCCGGCTGGACCACCGTCACCGGCCGCACCCTCGCCGCCTACCAGGCCGCCGTCGTCCGCATCGGCGTCGCGCTCACCTTCGGCGGCTTCCTGCTGCGCGAGTGGCCGCACCGGCGGGTCCTGTACGGGGACCTGTCGCCGTGGAGCGGTGACCTGGCCCGGCAGATGCTCGCGTCCAACCACGCCTTCACCGTCCTGGCCTGGTCGGACGGGCGCTGGTGGTTCGAGGGCGTGTACGCGGCGGCGATCGCCGTCAGCGTGCTGATGCTGCTGGGGTGGCGCACCCGCGCCACCTCCCTGCTCTTCATGGTCCTCGTCCTCTCCCTGCAGAACCGCGCCGTCCTGGTCGGCGACGGCGGGGACAACGTCATCCACCTGATGGCCATCTACCTGGCCTTCACCCGCTGCGGCCAGGTCTGGTCCCTGGACGCGCGCGCGGCCCGGCGGGGGACGCGGCGAACGGGGGATCCGGTCGGGGTCGTGGTGTGGGCGGCGCTGGGCCTGGCGCTGGCGTACTGCCAGCTCTCCGGCTTCGCCTCGCTCGGCATGCTGGACTTCGGGCTCTACAGCTGGGGCACGTTCTTCTGGCTCTGCTGGCTGCTGGCCGGTCTGCGCGGCCTCCTCGCCCGGCGGGCGCCCGAGGGCGAGGGCCTCGCCCTGCTCGACGCGCTGGCGACGCTCGTGCACAACGCCGCGATGCTGGTCATCGCGGCGGAGGTCTGCTTCATCTACGCCACGGCCGGCTGGTACAAGATCCAGGGCTCCCTGTGGCAGGGCGGCACCGCCCTCTGGTACCCGCTCCACCTGCACTACTTCGAGCCGTGGCCGGGCCTGGCGGACGGACTGAGCGGCAGCAGCACGCTGGTCACCGCGATCACCTACGGCACGGTGATCGCGCAGGTGGGCTTCCCGTTCCTGGTCTTCAACCGGCGGATCAAGAACGTGATGCTGACCCTGATGATCGCCGAGCACCTCGGGATCGCCATCGTCCTCGGCCTGCCCTTCTTCTCCCTCGCGATGATCACCGCTGACGCGGTCTTCCTCCCCACCGGCTTCCTCGCCCGACTCGGCCAAGGGGTGGCTCGGGGGGTGGCGCGCATCGCCGCCACGCCAGTCGTGCGCCAGACGATCATGCGCGCCCCTCGCACCCCCGAGCGCGATCCGGAGGCCGTGTCGGTCATCCGATAACCCGCGTTGTGCAGGACGCTTTGTCACCCACCCGAAAGGGCGCGTCATGCACACGCGAATGTTGCACACGCAGTTCCCCGCGACGGGCCAGCGCATCCGGGTCGTCCTGATCGACGACGAGCCGTGGTTCGTGGTCGCGGACGTCTGCCGCATCCTCGGCCGGACCCACCCGTCCGAGGCCACCAAGCTCCTCAGGCCGGACGAGGTGCGGGTCGTCAATACCCGCACTGCGTCTGCGGGTACCCCCGAAAGCGCTGGTCAGGCCGGTTCCCCTCGCGGAGGGAATCCCAACCTCAACGTCGCCAGCGAGAGCGGCCTCTACCGGCTGATCCTCCGCTCCGACAAGCCCACCGCCCGCCCCTTCCAGGACTGGGTCACCCGCGAGCTCCTCCCCTCCCTCCGCCGCGGCGACACGAACCTCGGCGCCGCGCGCGAGCGCATGGCGGAGACCTTCGCCGAGGCGTTGAACCTCGGCGAGGTCCCACCGATCCCCGAGCCCGAGCCCGTCGCCACGTTCGAGGTGCTCGGCCAGACGTTCCAGCTCTACCCCGACGGCTCTGTGCACTGTCCGCACGGCGCGATGGACTCCGTCTTCCCTGCCCTGGACGAGGACGACGGCCCGCCCTACGGCCCCCGCTTCCGCTGTGCCCGCGTCGAGCGGGTCGGGATCTTCGGCAGCAAGGCCTTCCGTCCCTGCCCGCCGGTCCGCCTCACGGATCTCGCCCGCGCGAGCTTCCAGCCGCCGGTGCCCGAGCCCGCACCGGTCCCGCCGCAGCGCTCGCTGGTGGTGGTCATCGCCGGCGAGGCGCGCGACGTCCTCACGGTTCTGAACGGGGTTCGCTAGACCATGCACACCCACCTGATGCACACCGAGTTCCCGACCACGGGCCAGCCCATCCGCGTCGTGCTCATCGACGGCGAGCCCTGGTTCGTCGTCCGCGACGTCTGCCGAATTCTCGGGATCCGCAACACGCGAACGGCCGCATCCGTGCTGGCCACCGACCAGAAGATCACCGTCGATGTCCGGGAGAGTTCTGTCGGTTCAACCGACGGAACTCACGAAACCCCTGGTGAGAAGGGGTACGCAACCGGGAATCCCCGGATGACGGCAACGAACGAGAGCGGCCTCTACACGCTCATCATGCGCTCCCGGAAGCCCACCGCCCGGCCTTTCCAGGACTGGTTCACCCGCGAACTCCTCCCCTCCATCCGCCGCGCCGACACCGACCTCGGCGCCGTGCGCGAGCGCATGGCGGAGACCTTCGCCGAGGCGCTCGATCTCGAGCCGCCGGCGGTCGGCGACCGGCGCATCGATGTCGACGACCAGCCCTTCGAGGTTCGCAACGACGGCCATGTGTACTGCCCTCACGGGCGCATGAGGCTCATCTCCCCCGTCCGGGAGGACGAGTTGGAGCCGCCCTTCGGGCCCTACTTCCTCTGCACGGAGGTGGAGCGCGTGGGCATCAGGCGACACATCGCGCACCACCCACCGTGCCGGCGGTTGCTGCACACCTCGATGGTCAGGCACCTGCTGCGCCAGACCGCTCCGCTCCCCGAGGCCGACATCACCGTCAACCTCGGCGCAGCCCAACTGCACGGCAAGCCCGCGCACATCGCCGAGGTTCTCCACAGGCTGGGGACGGCCGGTCCCGCCTACTGACGGAAGGATGACCGTCCTTGCCAGTGGAACAACGCCATGCCCACGCTCGTGGCGAGGTTGAAGCTGGAGACCTGAGGACGCATGGGGATAGCCACAGTGCAGGTGGCTATCCCCTTCGCATCATCCGTCACCCCGTGCCGCTCGGAGCCGAAAACCAGCACCGCGTCATCCGGAAAGGTGACGTCGTGGATCGAGACCCCCTCCGGGTCCAGCGCGAAAACCGGGCCCGGCGGCAGCGCGTCCAGCGACGTGCGCGCCACGGAGGTGGCGAAGTGGAGGCCGGCCGCGCCCCGCACCACGGTCGGGTGCCAGGGGTCCACATCGCCCGTCGTCAGGACGCCCGACGCGCCGAAGCCCGCAGCGAGGCGCACCACCGCGCCGATGTTGCCGAGGTTGCGCGGGTTCTCCAGGACGACGGTCGGAGCAGAGCGCGGAACGTTGTCCACAGGCTGTGGACGGAGGGCCAGCGCTGCGACGCCCGTCGGATGCGGGCGGGGAACCAGACGTCGCAGGACCTCGGCGGAGACCGGCACCGCGTCCACGACGCCGAGGTCAGGGGCCAGGTCGGCGGCCAACCGAGCGAGCCCCGCCGGGTCGGACGTCACCACCAACGGCACTGCCGCGCCGAAGCGCAGCGCGTGCTTCAGGGCGTGGAAGCCCTCCAGCAGCACCACATCGTCGAGAGAGACAAGCTCGGCCCAGCGTTCTTCGATCACGCGGAAAAGCCTAGAGCGCCCTGCCCGGCGGGGGTTCCGGGCAGGGCGCTCAGCGGTTCTCGGCGGGTTACTTCTTCCGCGAGGTCCGCATCTGGTTGAGGATCTGCGAGACCGCGATCACGGTCATCGTGCCGAGCAGCATCAGCGAGCCGATGACGTCGATCTGCGCCGGGTAGGCGCGCTGCACCGAGCCGAAGATGTACATCGGGAAGGTCTCCGAGTTGCCTGCGGTGAAGACCGTGATGATGTAGTCGTCGATCGAGATCGCGAAGGCGAGCAGCGCGGCCGCGCCGATGCCGGGGGCGACCAGCGGCAGGGTGACCTTCATGAACGTCTGGGTCGGCGTGGCGTAGAGGTCCTCCGCCGCCCGCTCCAGCGTCGGGTCCATGCCCGCCAGGCGGGACTTGACCGTCACCACGACGTACGAGATGCAGAACATCACGTGGGCGATGGTGATCGTCCAGAAGCCCATCGCGCCGGGGCCGATGGTGTTGAAGAACAGCGCCGCCAGCGTCGCTCCCATGACCACCTCGGGGGCGGCCATCGGCAGGAAGAGCAGCGCGTTGATGCCGCTGCGCGCCTTGAAGCGGTGGCGGACCATCGCGAAGGAGATCATCGTGCCGAGGATGGTGGCGATGATCGTCGCGACGACGCCGATCTCGAGCGACAGCCCGATGCTGTGACACATCGTGCTGTTGGAGCAGGGGTTCTTCCACGCGTCGAGGGAGAACTTGTTCCAGGTGTAGTTGAACTTGCCGTCGGGCTGGTTGAACGACATCCACAGGATGACGGCGTTCGGCAGCAGCATGAAGACGAACACCACGAAGGTGACGGCCAGCAGGACGTGCTGCTTCGCCCAGGCGAGCGGGCTCTTGCGGCGCACCTTGAGGGGGGCCGAGCCGTCCGCGGGAGCGGGGGCGGAGATGGTCTGGGTAGCCACTAGAGCAGGTCCTCCGTCCCGGCCCGCCAGATGTAGGTCATGACGATGACGAGGGTGCCGACCATCATCACGACCGACATCGCGGAGCCGACCGGGTAGCCGTCAGACTGGCGCAGGAACAGGTCCTCGATGCGCTGACCGACCACCGTCGTGTTCGGGTTGCCCAGGAGCTGGGCGTTGATGTAGTCGCCGACCGCCGGAATGAAGGTCAGCAGGGTGCCGCCGATGACGCCGGGCATCGACAGCGGCAGGGTGACCCGGCGCCAGGTCTGGAACGGGCCGCAGTACAGGTCGGCACCGGCCTCGTGCAGGCGCGGGTCGATCTTCTCCAGCGAGGTGTAGAGCGGCAGGATCGTGAACGGCAGGAAGTTGTAGACCATGCCGCAGACCACCGCGGCGGGGCTCGCCAGCACGTGGTTGCCGACGGTCCAGCCGAGCGCCGTCGTGATCTTCAGCAGGTGCAGGTCGTTCAGGGCGTGCACCACGGAGCCGTTGTCCGCGAGGATCGTCTTCCAGGCGATCGTGCGGATCAGGAAGCTGGTGAAGGACGGCACGATGACCAGGGCCATCAGCAGCGTCTTCCACCTGCCGCCCTTGAAGGCGATGAAGTAGGCGACGGGGTAGGCCAGCGCCAGACAGAACACCGTCGTCAGCAGCGAGTACACCAGCGAGTGGTAGTACTGCGGGCCGAACTTGGTCAGCGCGTCCTTGTAGTTGGCGAAGTGCCAGGTCAGCTTGAAGCCGTCGTCGTAGTTGCCCGTCTGCACCGAGGCCGAGACCGAGGTGAGGATCGGGACCAGGAAGAAGACGGTCAGCCAGAGCAGGCCGGGGAGCAGCAGGGCCCACGGGGTGAAGTTGCGGCGGGGCTTGCGTTCCGGCGCGCGCTCCTCGACCGGGGCGGGCGCCTCGGTGAGAGTCGTCATGCCGCGGCCTCCTCGTCCGCGTCGGCGCCGGCCTCGATGTCCTGGGTGCCCTCGAGGCCGAAGCCCTGGCTCGGGTCCCAGTAGACGACGACCTCGGTGCCGGGGCGCTGGATGGTGCGGCCGGTGTTCTGCTCGAAGACCGAGAGCTCCTCGCCGGACGGCATCTGCACCAGGTACTGGGTGGAGACGCCGATGAAGCTGGTGTCGACGACCTTGCCGCCGGTCAGCGCGTTGAAGCCGGCCGGGACGTCGGCGCGGTCGGTGGCGATCTGGACCTTCTCCGGACGGACACCCAGGATGATCTTGCCGCTGGTGGAGCGGCAGCGCTTGGCGTCGAGCTTCAGCTGCTGGCCGTGCGCGGAGACGGTGACCACGCCGTCCGTCTCGCCCTCGACCGCGGCCTGGATCAGGTTGGACTGGCCGAGGAAGTTGGCGACGAAGGTGGTCGCCGGGTTCTCGTACAGCTCGGCGGGGGAGCCGAGCTGCTCGATCCGGCCGTGGTTCATGACCGCGATGGTGTCGGCCATGGTCATGGCCTCCTCCTGGTCGTGCGTCACGTGCACGAAGGTGAGGCCGACCTCGGTCTGGATGCGCTTGAGCTCGATCTGCATCTGGCGGCGGAGCTTGAGGTCCAGCGCGCCCAGCGGCTCGTCCAGCAGCAGCACCTGCGGCTGGTTGATCAGGGCGCGGGCCAGCGCGATGCGCTGCTGCTGACCGCCGGACAGCTGGGTGGGCTTGCGCTTGGCCAGGTGGCCCAGCTCGACCAGGTTCAGCATGTCGACGACAGCGGTCTTGACGTCCTTGACGCCACGGCGACGCAGGCCGAAGGCCACGTTCTCGTAGATGTCCAGGTGCGGGAAGAGCGCGTAGTTCTGGAACACCGTGTTGACCGGGCGGCGGTACGGCTTGAGGTCGGTGACCTCCTGATCGCCCAGGTGGATCTGACCGATCGTCGGGTCCTCCAGACCCGAGATCATGCGCAGCGTCGTGGTCTTGCCACAGCCGGACGCCCCCAGCAGGGCGAAGAACGATCCCTGGGGGATCGTCAGACTCAGGTCGTCCACCGCGGTGAAGGAGCCGTAGCGCTTGGTGAGGCCGACCAGGCGGAGGTCTCCGCCCTCGGTGCGGCCGAGTACGTCGTGGGAACTCATCGGAACTCTTCTCTCCGTGGGCGGGGGACTACTGGCCGGTGATCTGCTGGAAGCGGCTGGTGTAGTCGTTCAACTGGGCGACGCTGAGCGCCATGAAGCCGCGCGCCTTCGCCTCCATCTCCTTGGTCGGCACGATCAGCGGGACCGCGGCAGCCGCCGAGTCGAGCTGCTGCAGGGCGGCGACGGCGCCGTCGACCGAGGGGATGTAGTCGATGTAGTCGGTCAGCTGGGCGGCGACGTCGGGCTGCAGGTAGTAGTTGAGCAGCCGCTCGGCGTTCTTCTTGTGCCGCGCGAAGTTGGGGATGACGCAGTTGTCGGACCAGGCGAGCAGGCCCTCCTTGGGCAGGTCCACCGTCACCAGGTAGTCCTTGCCCAGCTGGGCGACGTCGCCGGAGTAGGCCATCGTCACGGCGGTGTTGCCCTGCTGGAAGTCGCTCAGGTAGTCGTTCCCGGTGAAGGCGCGGATCTGGCCGGCGTCCTTGGCCCGGCGGATGTACTCCAGCGCCTGGTTGAACTGCGCGTCCGTGAAGTGCTCCGGGTCCAGCCCCTGCGCGAGCAGGGACATCGCGACGGTGTCCTCCATCTCCGAGAAGAGGGAGACCTTGCCCTTGAGGTCGGGCCGGGTGAACAGCTCGGCGATCGAGTTGATCGGCTGCTTCACCAGCTTGTTGTTGTACGCGATGGTCGTGTAGCCGTAGGCCCACGGGATGGAGTGCAGACGGCCCGGGTCGGTCGGGTCGTGCAGGACGCTCGGCAGCAGCTTGGAGTGGTTCGGGATGTTGGCGAGGTCCAGGGTCTGGATGTAGTCGTAGTTCCGGTACTTGGCCACCATGTAGTCGGAGACGACCATGATGTCGTAGCCGGTGTCTATGCCCTTGACCAGCGACGGGTCGACCTTGGTGTACCAGTCGTTGTTGTCGTTGATGATCTCCAGGTACTGGACCTGGATCCCGGTCTGCTTGGTGAAGGCGTCCAGCGTGGGCCGCTTGCTCTGGTTCTTCGGGTCGACGTCGATGTAGGCCGGCCAGTTGGCGAAGACGACCTGCTTCTCGACGTCCGAGTAGTCGTGCCCGGCCTGGCCGGTGTCCTTGGACCCGGGCGGCACAACATGGCCTTGGACACCGCACGCGGAGAGCGCACTCGCGCCCGCCACGGCGATCCCGCCGGCCATCGCGCCGCGCAGCAGCGAACGACGGCTCATGCGGCGAGCCGTCGATGTCAGCCTGGTGCGATTCGTGTAGCGCGAGAGCTCAAAAAAGCTGGCGTCCGTCATGTTCGGGGGCGTCATGTTCGGGGGAGTGCCTTTCTCAAAGACGCGAGGGCGGTCCGAGGTCCTTTCCGACGATCACGATGGGGACCGACAGTAAGGGTCCTGAGCTGCGGATTCCATGCCCCGAAGCCGACTTGAGGGCAGAATTGTTATCAAAACCTTGCGGTCGCAACGTGATCCGCACCACCGCTTACCCTGAGTGATTCGGCACCACTTCGGCCACCTACAGCCTGTAAAAGGCGCAACAGAACACCTACACCCGTGCCACTGGAACGCAGCGGGGCCGCCCAGGAAAATCCTGGACGGCCCCGTACGAATCTCGTGGGGATTTAGGCGGCTCAGCCGTTGTGGCGGCGGACCTCCATCACGCGGAAACGGCTCGCGACGAAGGCGGCGTCGGTGTAGGCCGCGTTCGCGGCCGGGTTCGCGCCCGTGCCGTGCAGATCGGAGAAGGCCGCGGTCTGGTTCACGAAGACCTGGCCGGTCAGGTTGAGCGAGAGCGAGACGCCGGCGTCCACGGCCGCGTCGACGACGGCGCCCTCGACCTCGGGCGAGGTCGTGTACGCGGCGGCCGACATCGCACCACGGGTGCGGACGGTCTCGGCCAGCAGCTCCACGCCGTGGGCGGCGGAGTCCACGGCGATGGCGAACGCCACCGGGCCGAAGCACTCACCCGGCAGCTCGTCCTTGGCCGCATCCAGGGTCACCAGCGCGGGCGTGCGGATGACGGCCTCCGGGAACTCCGGACTCACCACCGCGCGCGGGGCCAGCGCCAGCTCACCGAGCTCGCCCTTCTCCGCGCGCTCGATCCGCTGCAGCACGCCCGGGTTCACCACGGCGCCCAGCAGCTGGGACGCCTTCGCGTCGTCCGAGAGCAGCCGGCCGACGGCCGTCGACAGGTCCGCGACGACCTCGGCGAAGGACTTGCTGCCCTGGTCGGTGGCGATACCCGCGCGCGGGATCAGCAGGTTCTGCGGCGTGGTGCACATCTGGCCGCTGTAGAGGGAGAGGCTGAACGCCAGGTTGCCCAGCGCGGCGGCGTAGTTGTCGGTCGACTCGACCAGGACGGTGTTGACGCCGGCCTTCTCGGTGTAGACGAGCGCCTGGCGGGCGTTCTCCTCCAGCCAGTCACCGAAGGCGGTCGAGCCGGTGTAGTCGATGATCGCGACCTCGGGCCGCGTCGCCAGCGTCTTGGCGAGGCCCTCACCGGGCTGCTCCGGCGCGAGCTGGACGACGTCCGCGTCGAACCCGGCCTCGGTGAGGACGTCACGGGCGATCTCGACGGTGAGCGCGAGCGGCAGGATCGCGCGGGGGTGCGGCTTCACGACAACGGTGTTGCCGGTCGCCAGGGAGGCGAAGAAGCCCGGGAAGCCGTTCCAGGTCGGGAAGGTGTTGCACCCGATGACCAGGCCGACGCCGCGCGGACGGACCAGGAACTCCTTCTCCATCTGCAACGGGTCCCGCTTGCCCTGGGGCTTGGTCCAGTTGGCCTTGGCGGGGATCTTCGTCTGCTCGACGAAGGCGGCGGCCACGGCCTCCAGGCCGCGGTCCTGCGCGTGCGGGCCACCGGCCTGGAAGGCCATACCGAAGGCCTGGCCGGTGGTGTGCTGGACGGCGAAGCCGAACTCGACGGAGCGGGCGTTGATCCGCGCCAGGATCTCCAGACAGACGGCGGCACGCAGCAGCGGGCTCGCCTTCGCCCACGCCGGCTGCGCGGCGACGGCCGCGGCCATCAGCGCGTCCGCGGAGCGGTAGCCGTACGCGATGTCGAGGTCACCGCCGAAGGGCGACACCTCGCCACCGGCGTCCACCGCCGGGCCGACGAGCTCGTCCGCGGCAAGGCGGGTGGTGCCCTTCAGTGCCTCGAACGCGGCCGCGCCGACCGCCATCGCGTCTTCCCCGTAGGCCTTGGGGAACTCGGGATAGGGGGACCAGTAGTCCCGTTCCCCGAGCGCGGTGACCGCGCGGTCGAGGGTCTGCTGGTGACGGTCGATGAGCGGGTGGACCGTGGCTGCGGTCATGACAACGCACTCCTCAGGAGCTCCGGGGCGACTCTGCCACGACCTACGGTAACCGAATGATCGGTCGGGAGGTACCGACAGGGGCGCGGGGAACTGCGCGAGAAAGCACTGACGAGCGGATGGCCCTGCTCGTTCGGTGCTCTACCTGCATGGGTGGCTTGTCGCGCCCACGCGGCGGAGCCGCACATCAGCAGAGCCTCGCGGCCCTAAGGGTGTTGCAACTTCCCCAGGATGCGATCGAGCGCTTCGAGGTCTTCCGGCGGAAGGGCGACCAGCTCGGTGGGCGGGGCCGTGATGATCCGGGTCGCCGTGTCCGCGGCCTCGCGGCCCGCCGGGGTGATCTTGACGATCTTGCAGCGGCGGTCGTCCGGGTCCTGCTCGCGGACCACGAGGCCACGGGCCTCGAGGTCGTCGACCACCAGCGTGGTGTACGGCTTGTCCGTCACCAGCCGGGTGGCCAGCTCCGTCATCCGGATCGGCTCCACCGCCAGCGCGCGGAGCGCGCGGCTGCGGATGTAGCTCATGCCGAGCGCGTCCACCACGTGCTGCTTGCGGTCGTCCGCCTCCAGGACCAGGCGGCGCATCACCGCGTAGATCCGACCTGCCGCGTCCTGCTCGCTCATCCCGCGCTCACACTCTGTCGCTTCTCCCCGGGGACGGTCGCGAAGACCCGCTCGGCCGTCCGCCTCGCCCACGTGCCCGTGGTCACGATGCCGAGCAGCACCACCATCGACGCACAGCCCACCATGATCCACCAACCGATGTGGCTCGCCTCGGCCAGCCCGCTGTGCAGGCCGCCGACCACCGCCGAGGTGACCACGGAGCCGATCACCGCCACGCCGAGGGCCTGGCCCGTCTGCCGGCTGGTGGAGGCGACGGCCGCCGCGACGCCCGCCTGGGCGCGGGGCATGCCGGAGACCGCGGTGTTGGTGACGGGGGCGTTCAGCATGCCGAAGCCGAAGCCGAAGAGCAGGTAGGACAGCAGCAGCTGCCACAGCGGGGTGTCCGGCCGCAGGCCGACCATGAGCAGGGAGCCCGCCGTCATCCCCGTCCCGGCCAGGACCAGGGAGAGCCGGGGGCCGCGCGCGCCGACCAGGCGTCCGCTCAGCGGTGAGCAGACGACGGTGGCCAGCGCCATCGGCAGAGTGGCCAGGCCGGCCTGGAGCGCGCTGAAGTCCCGGACGTCCTGGAGGTAGAGGGTGTTCAGGAACAGGAACCCGCCGAGCCCGGCGAACCCGCTGATCGCTATCAGCGTCGCGCCGCTGAACGGCGCGCTGCGGAAGAAGCGCAGCTCGATCAGGGGCTCGTCACGTCGGGACTCGACCACGAGCAGGGCGACGAGCGCGGCCGCTGCGAGGCCGAAACAGAGCAGCGACTGGGCGGATCCCCAGCCGGCCTTCGGGGCCTCGATGATGCCGTAGGTCAGCGAGCCGAGCAGGGTGATCACGGCCAGCTGGCCGAGCGGGTCGATCCGGCGCGGACGCGGCGCCCGGGACTCGGGCACGAAGCGGCCGGCCAGGACCATGGCGGCCAGGCCGACGGGGATGTTGATCCAGAAGATCGACGACCAGCCCACCGCACCGACCAGCACGCCGCCGACCACCGGCCCGAGCGCCATGCTGAACCCGACGGTGCCGCCCCAGACGCCGATCGCGCGGGCGCGCTCCTTGGGGTCGGTGAAGGTGTTGGTGATGATCCCCATCGCGACGGGGTTGAGCATCGAGCCGCCGACGGCCTGCAGCATGCGTGCGCCGATCAGCCAGCCGAGGCCGGGGGCGAGGCTGCAGGCCAGGGAGCCGAGAGTGAACAGCGCCAGGCCGGTCTGGAAGACCCGGCGGCGCCCGAAGCGGTCGCCCATCGAGCCGCCGAGGATCAGCAGCGAGGCGAGCACCACGACGTAGGCGTCGACGACCCACTGGAGGCTGGAGACGTCCCCGCCGAGATCGCGGGCGATGGAGGGCAGCGCCACGTTCACGATCGTGTTGTCGAGCCCGACGATGAACAGGCTCATACAGCAGATGGCCAGGACGAGCATGCGTCGTCGTGAGGAGAGCTCGGGCATGCCTGCCTCCTTCCACAATCTCATTGTATCCCTATAACAGTTATAGCACTACAACTATCTCCTCTCGTGAGCGGGCCGGTACGGCGTGATGTGATACTCGTCCACATGGTCGAGACCTCCCGCACCCCGCGCCGCGACAGCTACACCGTTGACACGCTGCTCGCCGTGACCGTGCAGGTCTTCAACGAGCGCGGCTACGACGGCACCTCGATGGAGGACCTGTCCCGCGCCGCCGGGATCTCCAAGTCCTCGATCTACCACCACGTCAAGGGCAAGGAAGAGCTGCTGCGCCTGGCCGTCGGCCGGGCGCTGGACGGCCTGTTCGGCATCCTCGACGAACCCGGCGCGACGACCGGCACCGCACTCGCCCGGCTGCAGCACGTCGTGCACCGCACGACGGAGGTCCTGCTCGCCGAACTGCCCTACGTGACGCTGCTGCTGCGGGTGCGCGGCAACACCGCCGCCGAGCAGTGGGCGCTGCAGTGTCGGCGCGAGTTCGACCACCGGGTCGCCGCGCTGGTGGCCGAGGCCGTCACCGAGGGCTCGCTGCGCGCGGACGTCGAGCCGCGGCTGGCGACGCGCCTGCTCTTCGGCATGATCAACTCGCTGGTGGAGTGGTACCGCCCCGACGGCGACGGCTCGGACGGGGACAGGTCCGCGGCCCGCGTCGTCGACGCGGTCAGCGAGCTCGCCTTCCACGGCCTGCGCGCCGCGGGCTGACCTCCGGGGTTCCGTCGGGCAGGCTGCCTCGGACCGGCAGGCCGATCGATCCGCCCCCGCGTCAGTCGGGCAGGACGGGAATCCGGTCCGTCTCCTCGAAGACCAGCAGCGTCTGCGTGCCCAGCACGCCCGGGATCGACTGGATCTTGTTCAGCACCAGGTCGCGCAGCGCCCGGTTGTCGACCGTGTGCACCAGCATCAGCACGTCGTACTCCCCGCCGACCAGGGCGATGTGCTCCACCCCCGGCAGCTCCAGCAGCGCCGTGCGCACCTGCCGCCAGGAGTTCTGCACCACCTTCAAGGTCACGTACGCCGAGGCGCCGTGCCCGGCGCGCTCGTGGTCGACGCGCGCGGTGAAGCCGCGGATCACCCCGTCGTCCACCATCCGCGCGATCCGCGCGTAGGCGTTGGCGCGCGAGACGTGCACCCGCTCCGCGACCGAGCGGATCGAGGCGCGCCCGTCCTGCTGGAGCAGACGCAGGATCGCCCGGTCCACCCGGTCCAGCACGCGCTGTTCCGCCCCGGCCATCTGTTCAGCGGTCATGGCTTCCTCCGCCCTCCCCATGGACGACCTGCTTCCAGCGAAGCGCTGTCTGGGCCGTCTGTCCACCACTGCGCCGCAAGAGTAGTCAGTTCGATCAATCGACCGAACAATCGGTAGGGAGAGCCACCGCTCCCACCGCACCACCATGCCCTTGCATCTCCCCACCCTCACCCCACCCTCCGGAGGTGCCGAGATGACCCTTCTCGACCAACCCGCGGGCCCCTCGGCCTCCGTCTGGCCGCCGGACGCGCACGGCCCGCGACGTGATCCCGCGCCGCTGCTGCCGGACCCCGAGCCGTTCCGGCTGCTGGGCACGCCGGCCGCGGACAAGCTGGACCCGGAGCTGCTGCTCGACCTGTACCGCCGTCTGGTGGTCGGTCGCCGCTACAACCAGCAGGCGACCACGCTGACCAAGCAGGGCCGCCTCGCCGTCTACCCGGCCTCCACCGGGCAGGAGGCCTGCCAGGTCGCCGCCGCCGCGGTGCTGCGCGAGGACGACTGGCTCTTCCCCAGCTACCGCGACACCCTCGCCGTCGTCGCCCGTGGCGTCCGCCCGGTCGAGGCGCTGACCCTGCTGCGCGGCAACGCCCACCACGGCTGGGACCCCAAGGCCCACCGCACCGCCCCGCTGTCCACCCCGCTCGCCACCCAGGCCCCCCACGCGGTCGGCCTCGCCCACGCGGCCCGGCTGCGCGGCGACGACGTGGTCGCGCTGACCACGGTCGGCGACGGCGGCACCAGCGAGGGCGACTTCCACGAGGCGCTGAACTTCGCCGGGGTGCTGAACGCCCCCGTGGTCTTCCTGGTGCAGAACAACGGCTACGCGATCTCGGTGCCGCTCTCCAAGCAGTCCGCCGCCCCGACGCTGGCGCACAAGGCCGTCGGCTACGGCATCAGCGGCCGCCTGGTCGACGGCAACGACGCCGCCGCGGTGTACACCGTGCTGGCCGAGGCGGTCGAGCACGCCCGCTCCGGACGCGGCCCGGTGCTCGTCGAGGCGGTCACCTACCGCCTGGAGGCCCACACCAACGCCGACGACGCGACCCGCTACCGCACCCCCGACGAGGTCGAGGCCTGGCAGGAGCGCGACCCGCTCGCCGTCCTGGAGCGCCACCTGCGCGCCCACGACCTGATCGACGACGCCGGCGTGGCCGCGGCCGCCGAGGCCGCCGAGGAGCTCGCCGCCGAGATGCGCGCCGAGTTCCACGCCGAGCCCGAGCTCGACCCGATGTCGCTCTTCACGCACGTCTACGCCGAGCCCACACCCCAACTGCGGGAGCAGGCCGCCCTGCTGGCCGCCGAACTCGCGGCGGAGGCCGACGCACGATGAGCACCGCCACAGCCACCCCCGCGGGGTCGACAACCATGGCGCAGGCGCTGAACGGCGCCCTGCGCGACGCGATGCGCGAGGACCCGAACGTCCTGGTCATGGGCGAGGACGTGGGCACCCTCGGCGGCGTCTTCCGGATCACCGACGGCCTGGCCGCCGAGTTCGGCGCCGACCGCTGCCTGGACACCCCCCTCGCCGAGGCCGGCATCCTCGGCAGCGCCGTCGGCATGGCCATGTACGGCCTGCGTCCGGTCGTGGAGCTGCAGTTCGACGCGTTCGCCTACCCGGCGTTCGAGCAGCTGCTCTCCCACGTCGCCAAGATGCGCAACCGCACCGCCGGCCGCCTGCCGCTGCCGATCACCATCCGCATCCCCTACGGCGGCGGCATCGGCGGCGTCGAGCACCACAGCGACTCCAGCGAGGCCTACTACGCCCACACGCCGGGCCTGCACGTGGTCACCCCGGCCACCGTCGCCGACGGCTACGGCCTGCTGCGGGCGGCGATCGCCTCCGACGACCCGGTCGTCTTCCTGGAGCCCAAGCGCCTGTACTGGTCCAAGGACGACGTCACCCCCGGCCCCGTCGAGCCGATCGGCCGCGCCGTGGTGCGCCGCCAGGGCACCTCCGCGACGCTGCTGACCTACGGTCCGTCGCTGCCCGTCTGCCTGGAGGCGGCCGAGGCCGCCAGGGCCGAGGGCTGGGACCTCGCGGTCGTCGACCTGCGCTCGCTGACCCCCTTCGACGACGAGACCGTCTGCGCGGCCGTCCGCGCCACCGGGCGTGCCGTGGTCGTCCACGAGGCCACCGGCTTCGGCGGCGTCGGCGCGGAGATCGCGGCGCGCGTGATGGAGCGCTGCTTCCACCACCTCGCGGCACCCGTGCTGCGGGTGACCGGCTTCGACATCCCCTACCCGCCGCCGATGCTGGAACGTCACCACCTGCCCGGTGTCGACCGCATCCTCGACGCGGTGGCCCGACTCCAGTGGGAACAGTGACCGCCATGGCCTCCGTGCGCGCCTTCGCCCTCCCCGACCTCGGTGAGGGCCTCACCTCCGCCGAGATCGTCCGCTGGCTCGTCGCCGTCGGCGACGTGATCGCGATCGACCAGCCCGTCGCCGAGGTCGAGACCGCCAAGGCGGTCGTCGAAGTCCCCTGCCCCTACGCGGGCGTGGTCACCACGCTGGCCGGCCCCGAGGGCACCGTGGTGCCGGTCGGCGCGGCCCTGGTCACCGTCGCGGTGAGCGAGGCGTCCGGCGGGACGCCCTCGAAGGACGAGGGCTCCGGCAACGTCCTGGTCGGCTACGGCACCAGCCACAGCACCGGCCCGCGTCGTCGCCGGGTCGCCCACCCCGGCTCCCCCGCGCCGACGACGGCTCCGGCGCCCTCGGCTCCGGTCGTCGTGACGGAACCGGTCGCGATCGCCGCCGTCATCTCCCCGCTGGTGCGACGGTTCGCCCGGGACAGCGGGGTGGACCTGGCCACCGTCGTCGGCACCGGCCGGGACGGCCTGATCATGCGCGCGGACGTGGAACGCGCCGCCCAGGCGCACACCGTGCCCGCGGCCCCCTCCGCGGAGGGCGAGTTCGTCCCGCTGCGGGGCGGCGCGCGGATCGCCGCGGAGCGGTTCGCCCGCAGCCGCAGCGAGATCCCCGACGCGACGTGCTGGGTCGACGCGGACGCCACCGCGCTGCTGGAGGCGAAGGCCGCCGTCGGCGTCGGCGTGCTGCCGCTGTTCGCCCGCATCTCCGTCGCCGCGCTCCGACGGTTCCCCGCGCTCAACTCCAGCGTGGAGCTGGGCCCGGACGGCGTGCCGACCGGCGTGCGCCGACACCGCGCGATCCATCTCGGCTTCGCCGCGCAGAGCGAGCGCGGCCTGGTCGTCCCGGTGGTCCGCGACGCCGACCAGCTGTCGACGGAGGGCCTGGCGGCGGAGATCGGCCGACTCACGGAGTCGGCGCGGGCGGGGACGTTGACCCCGGCCGAACTGACTGGCAGCACGTTCACGTTGAACAACTACGGCGTCTTCGGCGTGGACGGCTCCACGCCGATCATCAACCACCCCGAGGCCGCGATGCTCGGCGTGGGCCGGATCGCGCGCAAGCCGTGGGTGGTGGGGGACGACCTGGCGGTCCGCAGCGTCGTCCAGCTCTCCTTCACCTTCGACCACCGCGTCTGCGACGGCGCGACGGCGGGCGGCTTCCTCCGGTTCGTGGCCGACGCCGTGGAGTCACCGGTCGCACTGCTTCGCCACATGTGACCTCAGGGGCGCGAGGAACTGCGCGAGAAACCACCCTGTGCGGACGGCCCTGCGCGTCGAGGACCATCCGCTCGTCGGTGGCTTGGCGCGCAGTTCCTCGCGCCCTTGGCGGCTGCGCCGCCTGGACGGTGCAACGTCACCGCCGTATGAAACGGAACAGGCCCTCGGTCTCGCCGTCGCGGGCGAACCCGGCGCGGCTCAGGACCGCCTGGGAGGCGACGTTCTCCGGCTCCGTGTGCGCCACGACGTACTCCACCCCGGGGTGCGTCAGCGCGTACGCGGTGACCAGCCGGGCGGCCTCCGTGGCGAGGCCGCGGCCCCGCGCGCCGGGGACGAGGTCGTAGCCGATCTCGCAGCTGCCGCCGCGCGGCGCACCGTGGAAGCCGACGCCGCCGACGGCGACGCCCTCCGCCGTCACGACGATCGCGAACGCGCCCCACGCCTCCTCGTACAGGCCCGCCTCGTGGGCCTTCAGCAGGCCGCCGCAGGCGTCGAGGGTGCCTTCGAACGGGCCGCCGTCGAGCCAGGTGAGGCCGCCGTCGCCGCCCGCGCGCAGCGCCGCCGCGACCGTCGGGGTGATCGGACGCAGCTCGATCCGCTCGGTGTGCAGCAGTTCCGCGGTTCCGTCAGTCATGAACGCCATCTTTGCCGACACTCACGGCCGCGGCATCCGGTTTCGAACGATCAGCTCGGACCGCCCGTGCTCGGCGAAGAGCGCCGCGAGCTTCTCCCGGTCCGCCCCGGTGAACGGCCGGTACTCCAACTCGGCTCCCGCGGCCCGCCCGTACGGCCGCCAGAGCAGGAGGTCGTCGCCGACGGCATCCCAACGTTCCTCCCGCAGGCCCGTCTTCGCGGTCTTGTGGGTGGCCGTGACCGGCATCCGGGCCACCACCCGCAGGAAGCGCGGCGGCATCTTGGTCCCCAGATCCCGTTGCTCGCCGAGGAAGCCCGCGAACTCGGCGGCAAGAGCCAACGGGTCACCGGTGGATCGCAGTTCGACCGCGGCCATGACCTGGTCGCCCGCGACCGGATCGGGCACCGCGTAGACGGCGACGGCAGCGGCGGAGTCCCAGCGCGCGAGGATGTTCTCGATGTCGGCCACGGCCAGGTTCTCGCTGTCCACGCGGAGCCAGTCCGCACTGCGGCCGGCGAAGCGGAACCAGCCGTCGGCGTCACGGTGGAAGAGGTCCCCGGTCCAGTACCAACCGTCGCGCAGACGGGCCGCGCCCGCCCGCTCGTTGCGCCAGTAGCCCTCGAACCCGGCCCGCGCGGTCCGGTTGACCAACTCCCCGATCGCCTCCTCGCCGTTGACGAGCCGCCCGGCCGCGTCGAACCGGGAACGTGGCCGCTCCTCACCGGTCTCCGGGTCGACGACGGCCAGATCGTCGTACGGGCCCGAGCCCTCGCGTCCGACGGCGCCGGGCGGTGCGGCCGGGTCCTGGCGGAGGTTGCAGCCGCCCTCGGAGGAGCCGTAGCCCTCGACGAGGCGGCAGCCGAAGCGCTGCTCGAAGCGGGCCGCGTCGACGGCCCCCGCCTCCGTGCCGAAGCCGAGCCGCAGCGGGTTCTCCGCGTCGTCCGGGCGGGGCGGGGTGGCCAGCACGTAGGAGACGGCGCGTCCGACGTAGGTGAAGTAGCCCGCCCGGTAAGCGCGTACGTCAGCGAGGAAGCCCGTGGCGGAGAAGCGCCGCCGCAGCGCGATGGTGCCGCCGGCCAGCAGCAGCGGGGCCCACAGGCCCATCAGCGCGTTGCCGTGGAAGAGGGGCATGCAGGCGTAGCCGGTGTCGGCGTCGGTGAGCCCGTACTGCTCCCGCAGCTTGTCGCCGGCGCGCGCGAGCCGCCCCTGACTGCAGACGACCGCCTTCGGCGCCCCGGTCGAGCCGGAGGTGAAGGTCAGCAACAGGCGCGTCCGCGGTGCGGGCACGGTCGTCGGCGGGCCGGCGTCCGCGTAGGGCGTGAGCGCCTCGGCGGCCTCGGGGGAGTCGACGACGAGCACGGGGATCGCCAGGGGCAGGTCCGCGAGGAGCGGCAGCAGCCGGGCCTCGGTCACCAGCAGGGCGCAGTCGGTGTGGGTCAGGTCCCGCAGCAGGTCCGCGCCGCGGCGGGTGGGGTTGACCCCGACGACGGTGGCCCCGGCGAGCGCGGCGGCCTCCAGCCACCACACGTACGCGGGCGTGTTCTCCAGCAGCAGCCCGACATGCGGGTACGCGGCGCCGGCCAACCGGTCACCGAGGTACGCCGCACGGGCGCAGACGGCCCGCAGGGTCTCCCGGCCGGAGTGGGCGAAGCCCTCCCCGACCAGCGCGGGCCGTTCCCTCCCGTGCTGCGCGAGCACGGCCTCCACGAGCGCGTTCACGGCGGCACCCCCATAAGTTCTGACGGATCGTCAGCTCACGAGTTCATACCGCCGGAGGGAGGTTGCACAAGCCCAGGGGCGCAAGGAACTGCGCCCCTGATGGCGCTACGCGACGAACGCCTCGCCGTTGTCGCTGACCAGCGCCCGGCCGCTGGCCTCCCAGGCGAGCATGCCGCCGTCGACGTTGACCGCGGAGCGTCCCTGGGCCACGAGGTACTGGACGACCTGCGCGGAGCGGCCGCCGACCCGGCACACGACGTAGAGCGGCTCGGCGTCCGGCAGCTCGCCGATGCGGGCGACGAACTGGCTCATCGGGACGTGCACCGCGCTCTCCGCGTGGCCCGCGTCCCACTCGTCCTGCTCGCGGACGTCCAGCAGGACGGCGTCCGCCGGGAGCGCGGAGATGTCGACGGTGGGAACGGACGGCTGGAACACGAGGCTCTCCTCACGGCAAAGGCAGGCTACGACAACAGTGTCTCAAGCTCGGCCTGCCGCTCGGCCACGCTGGCGAGCAGCTGCTCGGCCAGCACCTCCAGCAGGGCGTCGGGGTCGTCGGGGTGCAGCATCAGCAGCTGCCCCATGGGACTGTCGGCCAGCTCGGCGCGGGCCGACTCCAGGCGCCGCATCCGGCTCTCCAGCCAGTCCAGGCGCTGGCGCAGCCAGGCGACGCGCTCGGGGGTGCCCGCCTGCGGGTGCGCGGAGGCACCGTCGCCGTCGGCCCACTCCTGGGCCAGCTGCTCCAGGGCGAGCACGTCGCCGCGGGCGTAGGCCTCGTTGACGCGCGCGATGAACTCGCTGCGGCGGCCGACCTCCTCCGGGTCCTGGGCCAGGTCGGGGTGGGCGCGCCGGGCGAGGTCGCGGTAGAGGCGCTGGGCCTCCCGGTCGGGGCGGATCCGCTCGGGCGCCTCGATGGAGATCGTCGGCACCTCACCGGAGGCCTCCGCCTCGCCGAAGAAGGAGGCGAGGTCGGGCATCGGGTCCAGGACGCTGCGCGCCTCGTAGGCGCGGCGCAGGTCCTCGGCGCTGCCGGTGCGGGCCGCCCGCGCCTCGGCGATCAGGGCGTCGAGCTCGTCGAGGCGCACGTACATCGGACCCAGCCGCTGGTGGTGCACGAGAGCGAAGTTGTCCAGCTCGACCCGGAGCGTCTCGACGCCGACCTCGGCGTCGACCCACTCGGCCTCGGCCTCCACGAGCCTGGCCTCCAGCTCGGCCTCCTCCGGGTCCGTCCACCGGGCCGGCGGCAGGGGCTCTCCGACACGGTCGGTAGTCATCTGGAACCTCACTACTCGTTCTTCGGCGCGCGTGTCCGTCCCGTCACCCTACTGTCCCCGGTCCGGGCACAAAGGGCGCACACTAGGGCGTGCGCAGGTGTACGCGCTACGGGACACGGCAAATGTTCTTCAATATCGGGTTAGGCCCGCAGGATCCGTGCTTGCCTGGGGTACCCGAATATATGGAGCCGAGGAGTCGCTGAGAGAGGGTGAGATGACGGAAGAGACCTTCGCAGCGTCCGAGGCCGCCGCACATCGCACCGCACCGAGTGCGACACAGACCGCCGTCGCGCTGCCCGGGGTGGTCGCCCTGGCGAGGCTCGCCGCGCTGGTGGTCGACTCCGACGGGCGGCTCACCCACTGGAACCTCGGCGCCGAGGAGCTCTTCGGCCACCGCCGCAACGACGTGCTGGACCGCACCACCACCGGGCTGCTGCCACTGGTCGGCAAGCCCACGGGTGACGCGCTGGACCACCTCGACGACCTGGTCGACTTCGCCCCCGGCTGGGCGGGCGAGCTGACCGTGACCGACCGGGACGGACGCCGGGTCGAGATCTGCTGCTGGGCCTGGCGCACCGTCGAGCCGAGCGGTCGCGGCATGCTCGTGCTGGCCGCCGACGCCCGCGGGCTGACGGGCTCCGGCCTGCGCATCGCGATCGGCGAGGCGCTGCTGCCGTTCACCGCCGAGGCACCCGTCGGCCCCGCCGCGAACGGGAGCCCGCACGCGGAGCCGGTCCTCGCCCCGTGCGCGACACGCACCGAGCGCGAACGCGCGGCCCGTCGGCTCGCCCAGGTCCTCCCCCGGATCGCCGCGGACCGCCGACGCGCGGTGCTGACGCAGCTCGTCACCGCGGGCGCCCCCGCCGTGCGCCTGAACGGGCTGGTCCTGCCGGTCCTACCGGTGCCCGACAGCGAACCGGCGGCTGCCACCCGGCCGTCCGCGTCCCGCAGCGCGGGCTCCCGCGCCACCACTGCCGTCTCACCGGCCACGACCGGGGCGGCAGCCGACGGCACGACCGGCGCCAGGAGTGCGGCCACGACGCCGGGCACCACACCGGGCACTGAGCCGGGCCGCGCCGCAGGCACCCGCCGCGGCGCCGGCGCGCCCGCCGGGAGCAGCGCACGGGGCGCCGAGCCGGGCCGCGGCGCCGCGACGAACGGGCGGTCCGCCGCACCGGCCGGTGCAGGCGAGACGCCCACAGCGGCCGCAGCTGCCACGGCGGCCGAACCACAGGCCGCGCAGCCCGGGCGCCCCGCGCCCAAGCGGCCCCGGGGCCGCTTGGTGACGGAGCAGCCCGAGCACGGCGGCCGGGCCGCCGTCCCCCCGCAGGCCCGCTCGCGCGCCGCCGAGGAGGAGGCACCGGAGGAGACCCTGGAGGAGTTGGCCGCCGAGTCGTCTTCGCGGCGCGCCGCCCTGGACGACGGCCCGTTCAGCGGCCCGCCCTCACGGGCCAGCGTCAGCCTCGGCGGGCTGGTCGGCCCGGGCGGCGCGGCGGCGGGGGAGGAGCCGGACGGCGAGCCGGTCAACCCGCAGCTGCTGCTGCTCAGTGACGTGGGTGCGCGCATCGGCACCACCCTCGACCTGGACCGCACCGTCCACGAGGTCTGCGACGTCGTCATCCCCGGCATCGCCGACTTCGCCTGCGTCGAGCTGCGCGACCGCCTCATCACCGACTCCGAGTCGCCGCGCGAGCGGCCCGACGACGCGACCCAGCTGCGCCGGGTGGCCTGCTCCTTCGGGCCCACCACGCTGGCGTGGAAGCACCTGGTCACCGAGGGCTCGCTGGTCGCCCTGGCCGGCGAGACTCCGTCCGGGTACGCGCTGCAGAACGGCAAGCCGGTCCTGGTCCCGCGGCTCGACCCGGCCACGGCCGAGGCCTGCGCGTCCGGGCGCGGCGGGCCGGGCCTGACCTCCCTCTTCGAGGGCCGCTCGATGCTGACGCTGCCGCTGGCCGCGCGCGGCACCGTACTCGGCGTGCTGACACTGCTGCGCGACGCGCACCGGCCCGCCTTCGACGAGGCCGACGCCTCCTACCTGCGCGAGCTCGCCGCCCGCGCCGCCCTGTCGATCGACAACGCCCGGCTGCACCGGATGGAGGCGCGCACCGCGCTCACCCTGCAGCGCTCGATGCTGCCGACCCGCCCGCCGCGGATCCCCGGCGTGCAGATCGCCCACCGCTACCTGCCGGGCGACCGACGCGCGGAGGTCGGCGGCGACTGGTTCGACGCGGTGCAGCTGCCCGGCAGCCGGGTCGCGCTGGTCGTCGGCGACGTGATGGGCCACGGCCTGCACTCCGCCGTCGCGATGGGCCGGTTCCGCACCGCGATGCAGACGCTGGCCGCACTCGACCTGCCGCCCGGTCAGATCCTGCGCCACCTGGACAACCTGTCGCAGCGTCTGGGCGACGACCATCTGGCCACCTGCCTGTACGCGGTCTACGACCCGATCGCCCGCACCTGCACCCTCGCCTCCGCCGGCCACGTGCCGCCGGTGCTGGTCCATCCGGACGGGCGCGGCGAGCTGTTGGAGATCCCCTCCGGCGCGCCGATCGGCGTCGGCGGGGTGCCGTTCGCCTCCAAGGAGATCAAGGTCACCGACGGCTCGATGCTGGTGCTGTGCACCGACGGCCTGGTGGAGATGCGCGGCGGCGACATAGGGGACGGCCTGGCCGCCCTGTGCGGGGACATCGTCGACCCGCGGCGCAGTCCCGACGAGGTCTGCGACACCGTGCTGGAGCGCCTGCACACGGAGGACCGCAACGACGACCTGGCGCTGCTGATCGCCCGGTTCGACGGCATCCCGCCGCAGGACGTCATCTCCTGGTCGTTGGCACTGGACGCGAGCGAGGTGCGCCGGGCCCGTAGTCTTGTGCATGACCAATTGACCCGTTGGGGCCTCGCCGAACTGACGGAACTGACGGAGCTGCTGGTCAGCGAGCTGGTGACGAACGCGCTGCGGGTCGCCAAGGGCAGCGTCGAACTGCAGCTGATGCGGGTCGGCAAGCTGTTGGTCGAGGTCAGCGACGACGACCACAACCTGCCCTCGCTGGAGCCCTCCGAGCCGCTGGACGAGGAGGGCCGCGGGCTCGGCCTGGTCAGCCAGCTGGCCTCGCGCTGGGGCACCAGCCGCAAGGCGGTCGGCAAGGTGGTCTGGTTCGAGCTGCCGCTACCGGTGCCGCAGCGGCCCTAGGTCCGGGCTCGCGCCAGGAAAGAGTTGGTTGTATAGTGCAACCATGGCCTCTTCTTCTGCGTCCCCTGCCGTGGGTTCGCGCATGGACAGCATCGACTCCATCCAGCGCGAGCTGACCGCCTTCTCGCGCCGCGCCCGTGCCATCGCCTCCCAGATCCACCCCGGCCTGACCCTGGTCAGCTACGCGATCCTGGACCACCTGCGGGACGTCGGCGGCTGCCGTGGCACGGACCTGGCCAGCCACTTCCTGCTGGACAAGTCCACGGTCAGCCGCCAGGTGGCGACGTTGGAGAAGCTCGGCCTGGTCGAGCGCAGCCCCGACCCCGAGGACCAGCGCGGCCAGATCATCCACCCCTCCGAGGTCGGCGCCGAGCTGCTGCGCAAGGCCGGCGAGCAGCGCCGCCAGGCGTTCCTGAGCCGCCTGGCCCACTGGTCCGACGAGGACGTCGCGGTCTTCGCCGACCTGCTGGAGCGCTACAACGCCGAGCCGCGCTGACCCGACGCCGAGGCCGCCGACGGACCGCACTCCGACCTGGATTCCTTGACAGCCCCCGACCGGCACGCCCATCGTGGACGCAACAGTCGCGATGTATCGCGTTCAGTTGGGGGATGCATTCATTTGAACCAGGCCCGGCGGCTCGCCGCCCTCCCTGCCGGCCGCAGAAGCAAGTGGGTCGTGCTCGTCGTGTGGATCGTGGCCCTGCTGGCCCTCGGACCGCTCGCCGGCAAGCTCACCAACGCGGAGAACAACGACAGCTCCAGCTACCTGCCGTCCAGCGCGGAATCCACCAAGGTCCTGAACCTGCAGGGCGCGTTCACACCGGCCCAGGCCGCCCCGGCGGTCGTGGTCTACACCCGGGACGGCGGCATCACCCCCGCCGACACCGCCAAGGCCGACGCGGACGCACAGGCCTTCGCCAGGATCGACCACGTCATCGGCCGGGTTCAGCCACCGGCCCGGTCCGCCGACGGCAAGGCGTTGCAGACCACCGTCCTGATCGACCTGGCCAAGGACAAGAAGGACAGCTCCCAGGGCGGCTGGAACAACCTCGGCCCCGCCGTCGACTCGATGCGGAAGATCGCGACCAGCGGCGACACCGGCCTGACCGTCCACGTCGGCGGCCCCGGCGGCTTCGGCGCCGACCAGGCCAAGGCCTTCTCCGGCATCGACGGGACGCTGCTCTACTCCACCCTGGCCGTCGTCATCGTGCTGCTGCTGCTCACCTACCGCAGCCCGACCCTCTGGCTGCTTCCGATGATCTCCTCCGGCCTGGCCCTGGCCGCCGCCCAGGCGGTGATCTACCTGCTGGCCGCGCACGCCGGACTGACCGTCAACGGGCAGAGCCAGGGCATCCTGACGGTCCTGGTCATCGGCGCGGGCACGGACTACGCACTGCTGCTCGTCGCCCGCTACCGCGAGGAGCTGCGCCGCCACGAGGACCGGCACGAGGCGATGGCCGAGGCCCTGCACCGGGCCGGCCCGGCGATCCTGGCCTCCGCGGCGACGGTGGCGGTCTCGATGCTCTGCCTGATGTTCGCCGAGATGAACTCCACCAGCGGCCTCGGCCCCGTCTGCGCCATCGGCATCGGCGTGGCCCTGCTCGCGATGATCACCCTGCTGCCCGCGCTGCTGGTCATCTGCGGCCGGTGGGTCTTCTGGCCGGTCCGCCCGGCCTTCGGCACGGCCGAGCCGACCGAGACGGGTGTGTGGGCCAGGGTCGGCGGCTCGATCGCCCGCCGCCCGCGGATCGTCTGGATCGGCACGGCGCTGGCGCTGGGCGCGCTCGCCCTCGGCATGGTCAGTCTGAAGGCGACGGGCCTCTCCTCCGCCGGCACCTTCACCAACACCCCCGACTCGGTCGCCGCCCAGACGGTCATCGACGCCCACTTCCCCGCGGGCACCGGCTCACCGCTGCGGGTCATCGCCGACGCCTCCGCCGGCGACCAGGTCACGGCCGCGCTCAGCCGCCTCGACGGCCACGGCCTGACCGACGTCTCCCCGCCCGTCGACCACCGCGGACTCGCCTACGTCTCGGCGACGCTGACGGACGCTCCGGACAGTCACGCCGCCGAGACCACCGTGACCGCGGCGCGCGCCGCCGTCCACGCGGTCCCCGGTGCGCACGCCTACGTCGGCGGCGACACGGCGATGCGGATGGACATCGCCGACGCCGCGGACCACGACAACAAGCTGATCATCCCGGTCGTCCTCGCGGTCGTCCTGCTGATCCTCGGCCTGCTGCTGCGGGCGGTCGTGGCCCCGATCGTGCTGATCGTGACGGTGGTGCTGTCCTTCGCGGCGGCCCTGGGCGTCTCGTCCTTCGCCTTCGCGCACCTCTTCCACTTCCAGGGCGAGGACAACGCATTCCCGCTGTTCGTCTTCGTCTTCCTGGTGGCCCTCGGGATCGACTACAACATCTTCCTGATGACCCGGGTCCGCGAGGAGTCCGTCAAACACGGCACCCGCACCGGCGCGCTGACGGGTCTGGCGGCCACCGGCGGCGTCATCACCTCCGCCGGGCTGATCCTCGCCAGCACCTTCGGTGTGCTGGGGACGCTGCAGATCGTCGGCTTCGCGGAGATCGGCTTCGCGGTCTGCCTCGGCGTCCTGCTGGACACCTTCATCGTCCGCTCGATCCTGGTCACCGCACTGGCGATGGACCTCGACCACCGCCTCTGGTGGCCGTCCGCGCTCTCACGCGGCCGTGCCCGGCTCGACGCGCGGGAGCCGGAGCCACTGGCGACGCGCTGAACCGACGCCACCTCAGGGGCACCCGCCCCTGAGGTGGTTACTCTCCTGCAATGGCTGACACGTTGCCCAAGGTGCCCAAGAAGGTCTACGAGAACGAACTCTTCCGTCTCCAGTCGGAGCTGGTCACCCTGCAGGAGTGGGTGCGGGCCACCGGCGCGCGCGTGGTCGTGATCTTCGAGGGCCGTGACGCCGCCGGAAAGGGCGGGGCCATCAAGCGCGTCACCGAGTACCTGAACCCGCGCATCGCGCGGATCGCCGCCCTGCCCGCACCCACGGAACGTGAGCGCGGGCAGTGGTACTTCCAGCGCTACATCACCCACCTGCCCGCCCCCGGTGAGATCGTGCTGTTCGACCGCAGCTGGTACAACCGGGCCGGTGTCGAGCGGGTCATGGGCTTCTGCACCCAGGACGAGTACCACCGGTTCCTGCACCAGTGCCCCATCTTCGAGCGGATGCTCGTGGAGGACGGGATCATCCTGCTGAAGTACTGGTTCTCCGTCAGCGACCGTGAGCAGGAACGTCGCTTCCGCGCCCGCCGCGACGACCCGATGCGCCGCTGGAAGCTCTCCCCGATGGACCTGGAGTCCATCACCCGCTGGGAGGACTACTCCCGGGCCAAGGACGAGATGTTCGTCCACACCGACATCCCGGAGGCCCGCTGGAACGTCGTCGAGAGCGAGGACAAGAAGCGCGCGCGGCTCAACATGATCGCCCACCTCCTCACCGCCGTCCCGTACGTGGAGCAGCCCGCCCGCAAGATCTCCTTCCCCAAGCGCCCCGGCCCCGCCGGCTACATCCGCCCGCCCCGCGACGAACAGCACTACGTCCCCGACCACGCGGCGACGCTGACGCGGAACCGGGAATGACCAGCTCGGCCACGGACGACGGAACCCCCGGTCCGCAGAGCGGGCCGGGGGTTCCGTGAGGGGGTGGGACGTCAGGCGCGCTTCGTGCCGGCGGTGTAGCCGAGCACCAGGTGCGCCAGGCCCGCGGTCAGCGGCGCGGGAACGCCGTTGACGTCCAGGTCCACCGAGGTCCAGGACGGATCGGCGGCAATGGCCGAGCGCACCGCGTTGACCGTGGTGTTCGGCCAGCCCGTGCCGAAGATCTGCACCTCGCCGATGGCCGCGCTCTCCTTGG
The DNA here is from genome assembly GCF_900109465.1 of Streptacidiphilus jiangxiensis. Taxonomy (GTDB): domain Bacteria; phylum Actinomycetota; class Actinomycetes; order Streptomycetales; family Streptomycetaceae; genus Streptacidiphilus; species Streptacidiphilus jiangxiensis. Next base: position 291,961 of record NZ_FOAZ01000003.1, on the reverse strand, counting down.
AGAGGTAGGACCGGTCGACCGCGTCGAGTCCCGTGGCGGAGGTCCACAGCAGCGGACCGTAGCCGGCGTTCACGGCCGCGCCCGCCATCCCGGAGCGCCAGTCGGACGTGTTGGCCAGGGTCGCCAGGTACGGCGCGCCGTACCAGAAGGTGGCCAGCTGGGTCGAGAGGGCCTCGGGGTCGGTGCCGCCGAACGCCCAGAAGTGCCACTGCTGACGCAGCGGGGTGTGCTCCATCGCGTAGACGCTCCGGCTGCCGACCACCAGCACGCGGGTGGTGTTCGGGTTGAGACCGTTGAAGTACGAGGTGAGCGTGGACGGCAGCCTCGTCGCGGTGTTGAGCAGGACGACGGAGCTGCCCTTGTAACCGCCGCTGGCCGCCACCGAGGCCGCCGTGGCGGACAGGCGGTAGTCCTGCGCGTCGGCGACGACCACCCAGTTGGGACGGGTGGTCAGCGCCCGTGCGGAGGCGACGGACTGGGCGGTCAGACCGTTGCCGGCGACCCGCACCACCCGGTAGCCGAGCCGCTGCACCTGCGCCGCCACCGAGTTGGACAGCACGTTGGTGCCGCCCTCCAGGTAGACCGTCCAGCCGCGCCGCAGCGAGCGGTGCAGTTCGGTGACGACGGACGGGTCGAGCCGGGTGCCCGAGGTCATCAGCAGCGGTGCCTGCTTCTCGGCCGCCAGCGCGATGCCCAGCGCGGCGTCCGTGCTGTCGTTCCGGTTCACCAGCACCGCGTTGAACGCGGTGACCAGACCGGGCACGGACTTGCCGATGGTGTTGAACTGCCAGCGGGACGCCGCGGCGTCGGTGCTGACGGCACCGGTGCCGTAGACGTGGTCGAGGCGGTTGCCGCGCAGCGGCTGCCACACCGGCTGCGCGCCGGGGGCCAGCACCGTGGTGGTGCCCGCAGCGAGGTTCAGCAGCTTGACCTGACCGAGGTCCGAGGACGGGTCGACGGAGACGTAGGCCAGGGTCTTCCCGTCCGGCGACAGGCTCGGCTGGGACGCCCCGTTCGGGTCGTTCGTCAGCTGCTTGGAGCCACCGGCCAGGGAGGTGGCGACGATCTGCGTCTGCGCGCCGACCTGGCTGCGGTAGAGCAGTGTGCTCCCGTCGGCCGAGAAGGCGGGCTGGTCGGCGCCGGCCGCCACCAGCCGGACGGCACCGCTGCGCGCGTCGAAGGTGTAGACGCCGCCGGTGACCGACCGGCCGCAGGCGGTACGGACGAACGCGTACAGGCCGCGGTAGCTCAGGGCCGGTGCACTGTCGCAGACGCCGGCCGGCTCCTGCTTGGTGTTCATGACGCGGGTGGCCCAGTTCCAGCCGTCGGAGGTCTGGACGAACAGCTCGCCGCTCGCCTCGGAGACCAGCGCGCTGCCGTTCTCGCCGTAGACGCCGTTCAGGGACACGGCGTTGCCACCGGACTTGACGGTGATCAGGCTGCTGCCGTCCGGCTTGACGGAGGTGACGGCGCCGTCGCCGCTCTCCGCCAGTCGGCTGCCGTCGGAGGACCAGCTCAGGGCCTGCCACGACGAGGTGGACAGGGCCTGCATGACGTGGTCCCCGGTGCCGTCGGCGTTGATCACGTGCACCCGCCCGTCGGGCGAACGGAAGGCGAGGGCGCCGTCGGCGGGCCCGGCGGTGGCCGCCTGAGCCGCACCGGCGCCGAAGGTGCCGACCAGACCGGCTGCGACGGCGGCGGCGGAGGTGAGCGCCGCAAGCGTGCGGCGCGAGGAGTGAGACACGGAAATCCCCCAGAGATCCCCCGGTGAAAGCTTCAGGCGGCGGACTCTATGCCCCGGCCGCAAAACCCCGCCAGGGACATATCCGTAATGCACACGAAGCATGTGCGTGATCCGCGCCACAGGGCCCTGGGGTGCCCCGACACGACGACGCCGCCGTGTCGTTCCCCGAGGGGAGGACACGGCGGCGCGACGGGACGAACAGCTCGTCAGCCGGTGTAGTAGCCCACGACCGTGGCCTGGATCTGTTCCGGGGCACTGCCGTTGACCTGCAGGTTGACCACGCCCGAGGGGTCCAGCGGCACCATGACCATGTTCGTCACGGTGTGTCCGGCGACGTTCCAGAACAGCGAACCGGTGGTCGCCCTGGCACCGTTGCCCGGGTAGACGCCGAGCCAGCCGGAGCCGGTGCCGCCGAAGCCGCCGACCTGGAGCAGTACGCCCTTGGCGTCGGCCGGCACCCCGCCGTTGCCCGCGATCGTCAGCGGGACGACTCCGCCCGGCTTGATCGCGGTCGTGGTCGGAATCCCCACCGCGTAGGCGGTGTTCAGCGCCGGGAACAGCTGGATCGGCACGTAGTGCTGGCCGCCGCCCGCGACGGTGTAGCCCTCGACGACGGCGTTGACGACCATCGGCGCGTTCGCCCAGTTCTTGAAGTCGATCTTGCCGTCGCTGCCGACCGCGACCTGGACCAGGTTGGACATCATGTCGCTGTTCGGGCTCCAGTACAGCACCGAGGCGGCCGGCGGGGTGCCCCCGTCGGGCCAGGCGCTGACCGAGCCGCCCACCGAGGAACGCATGGCGCTGATGTTCAGCAGCACCGAGGTGGTGCCCGCCGGCACGACCGTCCCGGCCACCGGGACCTTGACGATGCCACCCGCGGGCATCGGGGCCTTGGTCGGCTGGCCGATGCCCTTGGCGGTGTCGAACGCCACGACCTGCGTGGTGGTCGGCGTCATCAACAGGCCGGTCCCGGCCTTGTAGTAGCCGAGCACGTCGGCGTAGATCCCGGTGTTGCCGGCGCTGGCGTTGTAGAAGTCCACCGCACCGCCCTGACCGAGGCGGACCACCGCGGTCTTCTGGATGATCTGCGGAGCGTTCCAGAACACCGCACCGGAGTTGGGCCGGGCCGCCCCGTGCGGCCAGGCCTGGATCGATCCGGTCGCCGACGCCTGCGAGAGCGCGCCGACCTGCATCACCACTGCGGTCGCGTCGGCGGGAACGCCGAACTTGCCCGCGATCGGGACGCTGACCGAGCCGCCCGCCGGAACGGGCGTCGTACCGGGGCGGCCGACGCCGGCCCAGGTGGCCAGCACCCGGGTCTGCGTGGGGAGCGGGGTGTAGCCCAGCGTCGTCGGCGCGGCGCCGCCGCTCAGCACGAAGGACTGGATCGTGTGCGCGTCGTACATCGAGCCGGTGCCGCCGGAGAAGGCGACGTAGGCGTAGTCGGGCAGGGTGGCCGCGACGTTCAGCTGCTGCACGCCGTCCACCCAGACCAGCACATGACCGCCGGTCACCTGCACGTCGACCTGGTGGGTGCCCTGGCGCAGGGCGGTGGCGAGCCGTGCCGTGCTCAGGTAGTTGAGCGCGGTCGACCCGTAGGTGCTGTTGGCCACGCCCACGAAGTTCGCGTAGCCGGGAACCGGGGTGTAGCTCGCCGCGTCGAGGCCGACCACGACACCGGACTGTCCGGCGATGCCGAGTGCGCCACCGGTCGTGCCGAGCGCGTTGGTGTGCGCCCTGGAGGCGTCCAGCAGCGAGAAGGCGACACCGTCACCGCCGGTGCCGGGGCCCATCTTGACGGTGAAGGTGGCTCGCAGGCCCTCCGTGCGCACCGCCTGCTTGAAGACGGCGCTGCCCTTCTGGTACGCCGCCGCCGGGTTCAGCTGGATGCTGCCGTCGCCGGGCAGGACGGCGGCACCGTTGGCCTGCCAGGTGGCGCTGGTCGCGCCGGTGGAGTCGGCGGACCCGGTGGCGACACCGGTCAGGTTCTCCAGCATGGCGCTCTGCGGGGAGCCGTCGCTGTTGACGCCGTCACCGGTGACCTCGTACGAGGCCGTCCCCGTGCCGGCGGTGGTCGGCGCGTAGGTGACCGCCTGCTTGGCCGTCTGGCCGGGGCCGATGACCAGGCCCTCGGACAGCTGCACGGCGCTGGTGTAGTCGCCGTTGGGCGCCTTGGCCTTGGTCACGGTGACGGGGATGTTGCCGTCGTTGGTGATCGTGAAGGTCTGCGTCCTGGAGCTGCCGACCGGCACGGTCCCGAAGTCGAGCGTCGGGGGCGAGAAGGTCAGGTGGCCGTGACCGACGACGGAGGTGCCGGTCATGGTGACGGTGAGGGAGTGCCCGCTGGCGGCGGTCACGTTGATGGTCGAGGTGTCCGGCGTGCCCGCCGCGGCGGAGGCCGCCGTGGGCGTGTACGTCACGGTGGCCACGAAGGACGCCCCGGCCTTGACGACGTCGCCGACGTTGGGCAGCCCGGTGGCGGTGAACGATCCGGTCGGCGCGGTCACCGCGCTGATCGTCTCGTCCGTGGTGCCGGTGTTGGTGAACTGGATGTTCTCGGTCTCGGTGGTGCCGGTGGGCACCACTCCGAAGGCCGTGTCGGTCGGCAGCGCCCCGAAGCCGGGGTTGGTGCCGACGCCGTGCAGGGAGAAGACCAGCTTGGAGTTGTCCGACAGCGTCGCCGTCAGGGTGCCGTTGCTGCCGCCGGTGGTCGTGGGGGCGAATCCGATCTGCAGCGGCAGGGTGCCACCGGAGGCCAGCGCCTTGGGCGCGGTGAGCTGGGGCACCGAGAACGGTGCGGTCGCCGTGACGCCGGTGACCGTCACGGCCTTGGACGCCGTCAGCGTCATCGGCTGGGAGGCGGCGGTGCCGGTCTGGACCTGGCCGAAGTCGAGCGGGTTGGCGTTCAGCGCCGTGGCCGCCGGACTGCCGAAGCCGTACAGGACACCGTCCCGCGTGCCGACGTAGACCTTGCCGTTGTCGGCGGTCGGGGTGGCGAACTTCGCGGCGGTGCCGACCGGGGCGGACCACAACAGCTGGAGCATCCCGCTGCCGTCCGGGGTGGCGCTGTAGGCACGCAGGGTGCCGTTGGCGCCTGCCGCGTTGTCGGCGGAGACCATCCACACGATGGCGGAGCCGTCGTTGGTGCCGTCCGAGGTGACCATCGGCGAGCCGGAGGTGTAGCCGAAGACGTCCTGGGTCTGCCCGGTGGCCGTGAGCGTCGGGTTGGTGCCGCCGGTGTTCAGGTGCAGGGCGCGCAGCGGGCCGTTGTTGCCGATCAGGTAGACGTAACCGCCGTCACCGCCCCAGAACGCCGGGTGGCCCCACAGCCCCTGGAACGGGCCGGAGACCCCCACCACGGCGTCGGTCCCGTTCGGGCCCTGGGCCTGGCCGCCGAGGTTGTCGCGGTCCAGCAGGAAGACACGGCCGTCCTTGCCCTGCTGGACGAGCAGGTGCGGGTGGTTGGCGTTGCCGTAGCCGTCGGGCAGCGCCATGGACGCGCCGGAGGAGATGTCCTTGTCCGTCAGGTCGAGCGTGGCCGCGTTGGACGGGCTGAAGAAGTCCGCCGTGGACAGGGCGCCACCGGCGCCCACCTGGAGCCGGACCACGGACTCCGCCAGGGTGCCCTGCGGGGTGGTGCCGGGCCCGGCGACGGGGCTGATGCCGTTGCCGGTGCTGACGAAGATGCGGCCCGAACCGTCGGAGGTGAGCCCGCCTCCGGACTGCCAGATGCCGGCACCGCTGGTGCTGGCACCGGTCTCCGAGGCCCACATGGAGGTGATGCTGTGGCCAGTGGTGCTGACGCCCACCACGTAGCCCCGGTAGGGCTGCTTGTCGCAGTGACCGCCGAAGCCGGCGTAGACCACGCCGTCGAGCAGCAGCAGACCGGGCCGCTGCATCTGGTAGAAGGCGTTGAACGGCGCGTTGGGCTCGTTGGACGGAGTGCCCTGGATGGTGACCGGCCAGCCCACCTTCTCCGCGCCCGACGTGGGGTCGACCGCGTGCATCAGGTAGCTGGGGCTCTGGTGGTTGGTGCCGCCGTCGACCTTGGTGGTGAAGTACAGCGCGTTGCTGGTCGGGTCGTAGACGGGGGTACCGGTGGCACCGACGTTCGGGGCCAGGTCGCCGCAGCCGATCGCGGACGCCGGCCAGGGGGCGCCGTAGTTCTTCTTCCAGATGATCGCGCCGGTGTCGGGGTTCAGCGCGTACACGCTGTTGCTCTCGGTGACCGCGATCACTTCGTGGTTGACCACGAGCGGCTGCGCGTAGATCTGACCGTCGAGCGCGGTGCTGAAGAGCTTGCCGAACGTGGACGACTCGACGGCGGCCGGCGAGAGCGCGCTCTCGTTGCCGTCCCAGTTCGTCCGCATGTTGTTGAAACCGTTGGTGTACTCGTCCGCCTGCGAGGCCGGAGCGATGACACTGAAGAGACCGCCGATGACGGCGGCGGCGATTATGGAGCCTCCGACTGCGCGGCGCTTCGCCTTGTTCCTGCGGCGATGCGCGCGTCGAGGCCCGAGCTGTCCGGGCATGCCGGGCGTCCCCCTCGTGACGTGATGACCACGGGGCCCGGCCTGGTCACAGGCCCCGCGCAAGCTGAAAGTCAGAAATTCTTACCACTGCGGCAGGTGGGCTCGGTCCGGCGGCCCGTCATTCGTCCCCGGACCGTTACCCAGGTCACGACTCCCTGGGAGTGCCGCCGCCCCGGGACAGCAAAAAGGCGCCTCCCACGTGACTTCCGTCACATGAGAGGCGCCTCTGTGTTGTGCGCGAGGGGGGAGTTGAACCCCCACGCCCTTTCGGGCACTGGAACCTGAATCCAGCGCGTCTGCCTATTCCGCCACCCGCGCATCTGGGTGATGTCTTCGACTCTACCGAAGATCCCTCGGGGCTTTCAAACCGGTTGTTTCCGGCCCGTCCGCTCCGCGTTTTCTGCGGTGTTGCCTTCCGACGAGAAGAACAGTAGCACGTCGCAGGGGGTGGAATCACATCGCTCCGGGGCCGGGGCGCGAGGCCACGACGGCGGGCCCGGCCGAACGAGTGAGAGGGGGGTGTCCCCGCTCTGGGCCGGGTAGCAGTCCACTGGCATCCTGCTGTCGGTCCGGCGTCCGAACGGGGCAGCCGAGGAACCACACGTCGGCCCCGGGCGTAGATACGATCTGTAAGGCAGACAAGCAGCAGCCGCCCGCGCCCCGGCGCCGGGTGGGACGACGACACCCGACGGAAGGGGGTGCCCCGTGGGAGCCCTGAAGAAGTTCGAGCAGCGGCTGGAGGGCTTCGTCAACGGCGCCTTCGCCAAGGTGTTCAAGTCCGAGGTGCAGCCGGTCGAGATCGCCGGCGCGCTGCAGCGCGAGTGCGACAACAACGCCAGCATCTGGAACCGCGACCGCACCGTCGTCCCCAACGACTTCATCGTCGAGCTCAGCCCGCACGACCACGAGCGGCTCAGCCCGTACTCCGGGCAGCTCGGCAACGAGCTGGCCGGCATGGTGCGCGAGTACGCGCAGGCCCAGCGGTACTCCTTCATGGGCCCGCTGGCCGTCCAGCTCGAGCGTGCCGACGATCTCGACACCGGCCTTTACCGGGTGCGCAGCCGGATCCAGGCCAGCCCCGAGGTCGCCCAGGCGCAGGCCCAGGCGCAGCAGTACGGCCAGCAGGGCCAGCAGCCCGCCGCCCCCTACGGCGGTCGGCAGGCGCAGGCGTGGCAGCCGCAACCGGGCCAGGCTCAGCCGGGCCCGGCGCCGGTGCCCCCGCCGCCGTCCATGCCGCCCGCGGCACCGCCCGCCGCGGCGCCGTTCCCGCACATCGACGGGCCCACCGCGTTCAGCGGCGGCCCGGGCGGACGTCCCGCCGAGGCCGACGTGCACGCCTTTCCCGGCACCCCCGCGCCGCCCGGCGCGGGCGGGGCCGCCGGGGCCGGGGTGCGCCGCTGGCTGGAGCTGAACGGCCAGCGCCACCAACTGGACCGCCCGGTCCTGGTCCTGGGCCGCAGCACCGAGGCCGACGTCCGCGTGGACGACCCGGGCGTCTCCCGCCGGCACGCCGAGATCCGCGTCGGCAACCCGAGCATGGTGCTCGACCTGGGGTCCACCAACGGCATCGTCGTCGACGGTCAGCACACCACCCGCGCTACGCTCCGCGACGGTTCACGAATCGTCGTGGGCAGCACCACCATCGTCTACCGGCAAGCCGAAGGGTGACGCGGGGCACATGTCAGAACTGACCCTCACGGTCATGCGGCTCGGATTCCTGGCCGTGCTGTGGCTGTTCGTGATCGTCGCGGTCCAGGTGATCCGCTCCGACCTGTTCGGCACCAAGGTGACGCAGCGCGCCGCCGCACCGGCCCGGCGCGGCGGCGGCAACCCGAACACCGCACGCCAGCCCGCACCGTCCGCGCAGTCCGCGCCGCAGCAGCGCCAGCAGGCCGCGGCGCCGACGCAGCAACGTCAGCGCCGCGGCGCACCGACCCACCTGGTGATCACCCAGGGCTCGCTGGCGGGCACCACCGTCGCGCTCCAGGGCCAGACCATCACCCTGGGCCGGGCCCACGACTCCACGATCGTGCTCGACGACGACTACGCCTCCTCCCGGCACGCCCGGATCTACCCGGACCAGGCCGCGGGCTCCTGGGTGGTGGAGGACACCGGCTCGACCAACGGCACCTTCCTCGACAACATGCGGCTCACCAGCCCCACCCCGCTCCAGCCGGGGTCGGCGATCCGGATCGGCCGCACCGTCATCGAGCTGCGGAAGTGACCGGACGATGAACCAGCGCGCACACCACGGCAGGGGCGGACACGGCACCCTGCCCCGCGGTGAACGAGCCCTGGTTCGACCGTGCGGGCAGCCGGGGCCGTACGATGCAGCAACGCACGCTGCACCGGGGCATCGCGCAGGGGACCGAGGGAAGGGGGCGGACGGCACATGAGCCTGGTGCTGCGATTCGCCGCCGGTTCGCACAAGGGCATGATCCGCGAGGGCAACGAGGACTCCGGCTACGCCGGTCCCCGGCTGCTCGCCGTCGCGGACGGCATGGGCGGGCAGGCAGCGGGCGAGGTCGCCTCATCGGAGGTGCTGTCCACGATCGTCGAGCTCGACGAGACCGCCCCCGGAACCGACCCGATGGCCGCCCTGCAGGGGGCCGCCGAGCGCGCCAACGAGCGCCTGCGGGTCCTGGTCGAGGGCGACCCGAGCCTCGAGGGCATGGGGACCACCCTCACCGCGATCCTGTGGACCGGCCAGACCGCCGGCCTGATCCACATCGGTGACTCCCGCGCCTACCTGCTGCGCGACGGCGTCCTGACGCAGATCACCACCGACCACACCTGGGTGCAGCGCCTCGTCGACGAGGGCCGGATCACCGAGGAGGAGGCCTCCACCCACCCGCAGCGCTCGCTGATCATGCGCGCGCTGATGGGCACCGGTGAGGTCGAGTCGGACCTGTCGATCCGCGAGGTCCGCGCCGGCGACCGCTACCTGCTCTGTTCCGACGGCCTGTCCGGGGTGGTCTCGCACCAGACCCTGGAGGAGACGCTCGGCAGCTACTACTCGCCCGAGCAGACCATCTCCGAGCTGATCGAGCTGGCCCTGCGCGGCGGTGGGCCCGACAACATCACCTGCGTCGTCGCGGACGTCCTGGACGTCGGTGACGCAGGGCAGCTGGACCCGATGGCCGCGCAGTTCGCCGACGCCCCGGTCGTGGTCGGCGCGGTCGCCGACGGCACCGCGCTCGGCCACCACTCCGTGGCCAGCACCCCCGCCTCCCGCGCCGCGTCCCTCGGCCGCAGCCCCGAGGCCTACGGCGCCGCGGACGACTCCGCAGGCGCCGGCCAGGGCTACCAGGAGTACGACGAGTACGAGAACGGCTTCGACGACGACTACGAGCCGGAGGGCCGCCGAAGCCGGCGCCGCGCCAAGGAGAAGAAGCGCCGCGGCTGGGTGATGCCGGCCACACTCGGCGTCGCGCTCGTCGTGCTGCTCGCCGGTGGCGCCTACTTCGGCTACCAGTGGACGCAGACGCAGTACTACGTCGGTGCCAACGGCGACCACGTCGCCATCTACAAGGGCATCTCGCAGAACCTGGCCGGGCTCAAGCTCTCCTCGGTCTACGAGGACCACACGGACGTGGCGCTCAAGGACCTCCCGGGGATGGACCAGAAGAACATCCAGAACGGTCCCATCTCCGCGGCCAGCCTCAGCGACGCCCAGAGCAAGGTGACCCAGCTCAAGCACGACGCGAGCATCTGCGTCCAGGTCCGCTCGCAGAAGAACACCCCGGCCCCCACGCCGACGCCGACACCGAAGCCGTCGGGCAGCCCCAAGGCCGGCACGCACCCCACCACCAGCGAGAGCCCCAAGGCCACCCCGTCCCCGTCCCCGACGCCGACCCTCAGCGCGGCGGACGAGACGCTGGCCCAGCAGTGCGTGGCGTCGTAGCGGAGGTTTAGCTTCCGCCCGTTGGTTGCACTATCCAGGGGCGCGAGGCTCTGCTGATGTGCGGCTCCGCCGCGTGGGCGCGACAAGCCATCCACGCAGGTAGAGCCCCGAACGCGCAGGGCCATCCACACGTCGGTGGTCTCTCGCGCAGAGCCCCGCGCCCCTGGCGGCTACGCCGCCTGGGTGGTGCAACTTGCTGCGGGAGCGAAGGGCTGAGATGACGGCCACGGAGAGTCCTGTCGTCACGGTGGTGCCCCAAGGTGCGCCGAACCGGCGGAACACGGAGCTCTCGCTGCTGGTCTTCGCCGTACTGGTGCCCGTCCTCGCCTACGCCGAGACCGGGCTGGCCCTGGACGGCCGGCTGCCGGCCGGAATGCTCGGGTACGGGGTCGGACTCGGTGCCTTCGCGCTGCTCGCGCACCTCGCGGTCCGGCGCTTCGCGCCCAACGCCGACCCGCTGATGCTGCCCATCGCGGCCCTGCTCAACGGCCTCGGACTGGTCTTCATCTGGCGCCTCGACAAAGCCCGCCAGCTGCACCCCAACTACCCCGCCGCCGAGAACCAGCTGCTCTGGTCCGGCCTCGGCATCGCCCTGTTCGTCGCGGTGATGGCCCTGCTCAAGGACCACCGGCTGCTCCAGCGCTACACCTACCTGTCCGGCTTCGCCGCCCTGGTCCTGCTCGCCGTGCCCGCGTTCTTCCCCGACCGCGCGAGCGACTTCGGCGCCCGGATCTGGATCCACCTCGGCGGCTTCTCGATCCAGCCCGGCGAGTTCGTGAAGATCCTGCTGCCGGTCTTCTTCTCCGGCTTCCTGATGGTCAAGCGGGACGCACTCGCCCTGGCCAGCCGCCGCTTCCTCGGCCTGTACCTGCCGCGCGGCCGCGACCTCGGCCCGATCCTGGTCGTGTGGGCGCTGAGCCTGCTGATCCTCGTCTTCGAGACCGACCTCGGCACCTCCGTGCTGTTCTTCGGCATCTTCGTGGTGATGCTCTACGTGGCCACCGAGCGCACCAGCTGGGTGCTCTTCGGCGTGCTGATGGCGGGGCTCGGATTCTGGGCCGTGGCGCGCACCGAGGGGCACGTGCGCGGGCGCATCCATGAGTGGCTGCACCCGCTGACCACCGGCGCGGGGACGGGCGTCGGCCAGATCGGGCAGGCGCTGTTCGCGCTGGGCGCGGGCGGCGCGCTCGGCACGGGGCTCGGGCAGGGGCACTCCTGGCTGATCGGCTTCGCCGCCAAGAGCGACTTCATCCTCGGCACCATCGGCGAGGAGACCGGCGTCGCCGGAGTGACGGCGGTGCTGCTGCTCTACGGGCTGCTGGCCGAACGCGGCCTGCGCACCGCGCTGGCCGCCCGCGACCCCTTCGGCAAGCTCCTCGCGGTCGGGCTCTCCGCCGCGTTCGCGCTGCAGGTCTTCATCGTCGCCGGAGGCGTCACCGGGGCCATCCCGCTGACCGGGATGACGCTGCCGTTCATCGCCCAGGGCGGCTCCTCGGTGATCACCAACTGGGCACTGGTCGCGGTGCTGCTCAAGATCAGCGATCTGGCCCGGCGGCCCGCCCCCGGGCAGCTGCTGCAACCGGAAACCGTGCGGTAGCCGTCATGGAGACATAGGCCTCCGATGTAGGGTGCCGAACGTCAGCATGCCGAAGCCGCCGGAGTGAGCGCCCCATGAACAAGCCGATCCGCAGGGTCTCCGTGTTCTGCCTGCTCCTGGTATTGGCCCTGATGATCCGCGCCAACTGGGTGCAGGGCGTGGACGCGAGCGCACTGAACGCCAACGCCCACAACGAGCGCACCCTGATCGAGGCCTACAGCTACCCGCGCGGCGACATCATCGTCGGCGGCAAGGCGGTCACCAAGGACCTGCTGGTCAACGGCAACCTGTACAAGTACCGCCGGGCCTACGTGAACGGCCCGATGTACGCGCCGATCACCGGCTACAGCTCGCAGGTCTTCGGCTCCAACCTGCTGGAGAACGTCGAGGACCCGATCCTGTCCGGGAACGACCCCCGGCTCTTCTTCCGCAACGCGCTGGACACGCTGACCGGCAAGCAGAAGCAGGGCGGCGACGTGGTCACCACGATCGACCCGAAGGTGCAGCAGGCCGGCTGGGACGGGCTGCAGGGCAAGAAGGGCGCAGCCGTCGCGCTGGACCCGTCGACCGGCGCCATCCTCGGCCTGGTCAGCTTCCCGTCCTACGACCCGAGCACCATCGCGGGCGCGAACGGCGACGCCAACAAGGCGTGGAACGCCCTGGTCGGCGACAAGACCAACCAGCCGATGCTGAACCGGGCGCTGCGCCAGACCTACCCGCCGGGCTCGACGTTCAAGCTGGTCACGGCCGCGGCCGCGCTGGAGAACGGCAACATCACCGACATCAACGCGCCGACGGACACCCCGGACGTCTACATCCTGCCGGGGACCAACAACGTGCCGCTGCCCAACGAGGCGGGCGACACCGGCTGCAAGAACGCCTCGCTGAACACGGCGCTGGCACTGTCCTGCAACACCGTCTTCGGCAAGCTCGGCGCCGAGATCGGCGGTGCGCGGATGCTGGACGAGGCGCAGAAGTTCGGCTTCAACAACTCCTCGCTGACCGTCCCGGTCGGCGTCACCGGCAGCAACTTCGACAAGGGCATGGGCCAGGCGCAGACCGCCCAGTCCTCCATCGGCCAGTACGACACCCGGGCCACCCCGCTGCAGATGGCCATGGTCGCCGCGGCGATCGCCAACAACGGTTCGCTGATGCAGCCCTACCTGGTCTCCCAGGAGCGCTCCGCGAACAACTCGGTGATCTCGCAGTGGTCGCCCAAGCAGCTCTCCCAGGCCACCACGCCCGAGGTCGCGGCGCAGATCCAGACGATGATGATCAACGTCGTCCAGAACGGCACCGGCATCACCGCGAAGATCCCCGGCGTCACGGTCGGCGGCAAGACCGGCACCGCGCAGAACGGTGTGAACAACTCCAACAACCCGTACGCCTGGTTCGTCTCCTGGGCCAAGGCGCCGAACGGCAAGCAGATCGCCGTGGCGGTCGTGGTCGAGGACAGCGACACCGCCCGCGGCGACATCTCCGGCATGCACCTGGCCGCCCCGATCGCCAAGGCGATGATGCAGGCCTACATCGGCGGGTGAGTGAGCTGCGTCACCCACGGCGGACTGCTCCGGACGGTGGGTGACGGAAGCCACGTTCGGCGCGTTCGTCCAGCGCAGACGTATTCCATTCCTGTATCAGGTCGTCCGGCGAATCCGCTTTGACTTGCGCGCCCGGTAGCGTATCCGCAGCAGCGGTCTGTCCGCCCGCGCCACAACCCATGCGGGTCGGTTGGGCAGACCGGAGAGTGGAGAGGGCTCGAACCATGGAAGAACCGCGTCGCCTAGGCGGCCGGTACGAGCTGGGCGGCGTTCTCGGACGCGGCGGCATGGCCGAGGTCTACATCGGTCACGACATCCGGCTCGGACGCGCCGTCGCCGTCAAGACGCTGCGGGCCGACATGGCCCGCGACCCGTCTTTCCAGGCCCGGTTCCGCCGCGAGGCACAGTCCGCGGCGTCGCTGAACCACCCCTCGATCGTGGCGGTCTACGACACGGGCGAGGACTACATCGACGGCATCTCCATCCCGTACATCGTGATGGAGTACGTCGACGGCTCCACCCTGCGCGAGCTGCTGCACTCCGGCCGCCGGCTGCTGCCCGAGCGCGCCATGGAGATGTGCATCGGCATCCTCCAGGCGCTGGAGTACTCGCACCGCAACGGCATCGTGCACCGCGACATCAAGCCCGCCAACGTCATGCTGACGCGCACGGGCCAGGTCAAGGTCATGGACTTCGGCATCGCCCGCGCCATGGGCGACGCCGGGATGACCATGACGCAGACCGCCGCGGTCATCGGCACCGCCCAGTACCTCTCGCCGGAGCAGGCCAAGGGCGAGCAGGTCGACGCCCGCTCCGACCTGTACTCCACCGGTTGCCTGCTCTACGAGCTGCTCACCGTGCGCCCGCCGTTCGTCGGCGACTCCCCCGTGGCCGTGGCCTACCAGCACGTCCGCGAGGAGGCCAACCCGCCCTCGTTCCACGACCCGGAGCTGCGGCCCGAGTACGACGCCATCGTGATGAAGGCGCTGGCCAAGGACCGCGAGTACCGCTACCAGTCGGCGGACGAGATGCGGGCCGACATCGAGCGCGCCCTCGACGGCCTGCCCGTCGCCGCGGCGTCGGCCCCGACGATGGCCTTCGGCATGAACGGCTACGGCCAGCAGCCGCAGGCCGACCAGTACGGCCGCACCATGGCCATGCCCCCCGTCCCCGGCGGCCACGGCGCCCCCGGCGGCCAGACCAGCATCCTGCCCGGCTCCGGCCAGGGCTACGACGCGGGCGGCGACGGCTACGACCCGGGCTCCGGCTACGACGACGAGTACGACAACGGCTACAGCGGCGGCCGCGGCGACCGCCGCAGGGCGGCGCAGGGTGGTGGCGGCCGCAACCGCAACACCTCGGTGATCGTGCTGATCGTCGCGGCGGTGCTGGTGCTGCTCGGCGCGTTCTTCGTGACCAAGTCGATGTTCAACGGCCAGTCCAACACCACGATGCAGGCGCCGTCGCTGACCGGGCAGTCCTTCGCGGACGCGCAGACGCTCATCAACAACCAGTTCAACGGGAAGGTTCACCTGGTCAAGGGCCAGTCCATCCCGTGCGACGCGAACACCGCCGACAAGGGCAAGGTCTGCAAGCAGGACCCGGTGGCGGGCAGCACGGTCCAGGACGGCGGCACCATCACCGTCCAGCTGAGCACCGGCCCGCTGACGGACGGCGTGCCGAGCCTTGCGGGCATGACCGTCGACCAGGCGACGTCGGCGCTCCAGGCCAAGGGCTTCCAGATCGGCCAGACCACGGACGCCGCGTCGGCGACCGTGCCGAAGGGCCAGATCATCAGCTGGACGCCGCAGGGCAACCAGCCCAAGGGCACGACGGTCGACGTGACGGTCTCCTCCGGTCAGGCGCTCGTCCAGGTCCCGTACCTGGTGGGTACGGACTACCAGGCGGCCTGCCAGCAGATCGAGGCCCTGCACCTGAACTGCGTGCGCGGCTTCGCCCAGGCCAACGACCCGACGCAGCCCGCGGGCAACGTGCTGACCGAGACCTACCAGGGCCAGCCCGTGGCGCAGGACGGCAGCACGCAGGTGCCGGCCGGCAGCACGATCACCATCACCGCGAACCCGCAGGCCGCGGCGACCGACCAGGGCCAGACGGGCGCCACCACCGGCACCCCGGGCATCATCGGCGGCACCAACCCGGGCGGCAACACGCCTCCTGGCCAGGGCAACGGCGGCAACGGCGGCTGACGGTTCGCTGACGTGACGTGAGGGGCGCGGGACCGGCGTGATGCGGTCCCGCGCCCCTCGTGTCTTGCCTCGTCGTCCACCTGCCCAGCAGACTGGCGCGGTGATCCCCGTCACCCCGATTTCCGACGCCGCGCAGTTCGTCCGGACGCACACCCGGCTCGCGCCCGCCAGCCCCGACTTCCTGACGGAAGTGCAGCTCCACCTCGCCGACCAGGTCTTCGACCTGTGGGCGCAGACGGAGACCGTGTCCGGCCGCACGGACGCACCACCCCCGTTCTGGGCCCAGGCCTGGGCCGGCGGCCTGGCTCTCGCCCGCTACGTCCTGGACCACCCCGAGACCGTCGCCGGCCGGCGCGTGCTGGACCTCGCCTCCGGGTCGGGTCTGGTCGCGATCGCCGCGCTCCGGGCCGGTGCGGCGAGCGTGACCGTCAGCGAGATCGACCCGCTCGCACTGGACGCCCTCGCGCTGAACGCCGCCGCGAACGGGGTCACCCTCGGCCCCGCCCTCGGCGACGTCCTCGACACCGACCCGACGCCCGCCGCGGACGTCGTCCTCGTCGGCGACGCCTTCTACGAGCGCACCATGGCCACCCGCGTCCTCGCCTTCCTCCACCGCGCGCGGTCGGCCGGAGCCACCGCCTTCGTCGGCGACCCCGGCCGCGCCTACCTCCCGCGCACCGAGTTCAACGCGCTCGAGAGCTACGCCGTCCCGGTGCAACGGGAGTTGGAGGACGCGGAGACCAAGCTCACCACGGTGTGGCGCCTGACCTAAGGACACCACCGCCACCTGAGCCCACGCTGGACCCGGAGCTCGGCGAGCTCCTGTCGCATCCCGGCCAGGGTGTCCCTGATCTCGCCGACGCCGCACTCGAGGTTGGTGACCTTGACGCTCAACGCGCCGATCACCTCGGTGTGGGGCTTGAGCCGGGCGTCGAGGCGGGAGTCGACGATCTCGCACGCCACCCGCGCGGCCGTGGTGGCGGCGAGCTCGGTGACGTACCGGTCCAGCACCCCTGGCTCGGCCCGCGCGGAGTGCTCGGCGTCGAGCAGGTGGACCCGCACCCGCCGGGCGACGTCGCTGTCGCGCAGCAGCATGGCGATGTTCAGCACCGCCCGCCGGTTGAACAGGGTGAGGTGCGCGCGAAGGCCCTGTGGATAACTCTTGTTCGAAAGGGACATGATGTCCCTATCGAAGCCGACCAGGGCTTCTCCCCGAAGCACGGTCATTCCGTTCGATTCCAGCTCCTCGCGGTGCCGCTGGGTGAGCTTCTTGATCGCCTCGGCGTCGACCTCGAAGTACTCCGCCACGAGGGCCGTGGTGACGTGGACGCCGTCGGGCAGCATCTGGAGCGCCCTGACCTTGTCGAGCGCCTCGACGCGCCCGCTCACACCGGCACGCGCGGTACGGGACTCCAGCAGGACAGCCTGATCGTTGGTACTCATCGCTGTGTGGTCCTTCCACTCATCGGGATGTCGAGAGATGGAAAGAGGTGCCGGGGCACGTCACAGACCGATGGATTCCTGGGGGCTCCCCTGTACGTGGCCGTCGACTCGTCTGCGCTGCCCGCTGCACACCGGTCCCGGTCGTATCACGTCGCACCACGTCGCCCCGGAATCTCATCCGTTCGGCTCAACGAGCGGCGTGGCGCCGTGGTTACGACAGCGCGGCGGGCATGTGGCCGGCGCTCTTGGGGAGGTCCTCGACGAGCTTGCCCCACACGGCCATGCGGTACGTGGAGGTGAACTCGGGGGTGCACGTCGTCAGGGTGATGTAGCGGCCCGGTCCGGTGAATCCGCTCTGCGGGGGGACCGGCGCGATGACGGAGACGTTGTTCGGGGAGGTCTGCGGCAGGGAGCTGGTGACCACGTAGGTGTACCAGTCGTACGCCGTCTCCACGACGATCTTGTCGCCCGGGACCAGGCGGGGGATGTAGCGGAACGGCTCGCCATGGGTGTTGCGGTGCCCGGCGAGGGCGAAGTTGCCCGAGGAGGCCCACGGGAAGGCCGTCTCCTGGGCGCCGGTGTAGTGGCCGACGAGGCCGTTGTCGAGGATGGACTCCTTGTCCGTGCCCTCCGCGATCGGCGTCTTCACGTCCAGCTTCGGGATGTAGATGATGGCGAACTTCGACCCCGGCGCCACCGAGGTCGGATACGGCGGGTGGTTCTTCGACGAGCCGTCACCACCCCACTGGTGCTCCAGCGTCGAGACCTGGCCCGAGGCGTACTCGTCCGCGCGGACGTTGGTCCACCACAGCTGGTAGGCGACGAACAGGATCATCACCACGCCCAGCGTGATCAGCAGCTCCCCGAAGGCCCGCACCGCGAGGATCCCGGGGCCCTCCTTGCGCGCCTTCGCCGCACGCCGCCGCGCCGCGCGGCCGCCACCGCCGCCACCACCGGACGAGCTCGGAGCACCCGCGGAGCCCGCGCCGCCCGCGCCCGCCGCGGCGCGGCGGCGCGCCGCGCGGCCGCCCGGGGCGGGGGAGTCGGAGGACGACGGGGGAGTGGAACGCACGGCCCGCAGCTGCATCGTCTGCTGGTCCGGCTGTCCACCGGGGAACGACCCCGCGGAAGGCTCCGGCTCGGGCTCCCACGGCCCTCCCGGCTCGTGGCGCAGCGCCGTCACGCGACGGCCACTCGACCGATCACCGGGGCCAGACCGGCCGACCGGGCCACGGCCTCCGGGTCGCCGCAGGCGGTCAGCCAGTTGGCGAGCATCCGGTGGCCGCCCTCGGTCAGTACCGACTCGGGGTGGAACTGGACGCCCTCCACGGCGTGCTCCCGGTGCCGCAGGCCCATGATGACGCCGGTGTCCGTCCACGCGGTCACGTGCAGCTCGTCCGGCACGGTGTCGCGGTCGACGGCGAGCGAGTGGTAGCGGGTGGCCGTCAGCGGCGAGTGGAGGCCGGCGAAGACGCCGCCGTCCTCGTGGCTGACCGGCGAGGTCTTGCCGTGCAGCAGCTCCGGCGCCCGGCCCACGACCGCGCCGTAGGCCACCGCGATGGACTGCAGGCCCAGACAGACGCCGAAGACCGGCAGCCCGATCCCGGCGCAGTGGTGCACCATCTCGATGCAGACACCGGCCTCCTCGGGCGCCCCGGGGCCGGGGGAGAGCAGCACCCCGTCGTAGGCCTCACGGGTGACCGAGGCGAGGTCCACCTCGTCGTTGCGCCGCACCTCGCACTCCGCGCCCAGCTGGTACAGGTACTGGACCAGGTTGAAGACGAAGCTGTCGTAGTTGTCGACGACCAGGATGCGAGCGGGTCGGGCGGACATCAGGCTGCGACTCCGTGGTTCTGGGAGAGCTCGACGACCGGCAGGCGGTGGGCGCCGTTGAGCGTCGAGGCGGACGGGCCGGGCGACGGCGGGGCGGTGGAACCCGAACCCGTGCCGTTGACCGTCACGTCGCCGAAGGGGAGCAGCGGCTCCAGCCTCGGGAAGACGAACTGGAACAGCACGAAGACGGCGGCCAGGAAGAGCAGCAGGCACTGCAGGGCGCGCAGCGGCGCGCTGCCGGGCAGTTTGCGCCACAGAAAGCCGTACATCGGCGTGCCTCCTCCTGTCGGGCACCAGGGTATCCGGCACCCCTGTGAGCCAGGGCTAACTGGACAGACCTCGTGGCGTGCCCTCGGAGACGGGTGTAGTGGACACCAGGTGGCCCCACTCGATCAGCCGGTGGCTGTGCCCCCAGGCCGGATCGCAGGTGGTCAGGGTCAGGTAGGAGCCCGGCCGGGTGTAGCCGGACTCCGGCGGCACCGGGTCGAGCACGCCGACGTCCGTCGGCAGGGTCCGCAGCGGGGTGCGGTCGAGCTGGTAGACGTACCAGAAGTGGCCGTCGTCGACGTAGATCCGGTCCCCCGGCCGCAGCAGCGGGAAGTCGTTGAAGGGGTTGCCCCACGTGCGGCGGTGGCCGGCCAGGGCGAAGTTGCCCGCCTGTCCGGGCTCGGCGGTGCCGGTGTAGTGGCCGATGCCCTTCTGCAGGTCGGGCACGCCGGTGCCCTCGACGATCGGCTTCCTCCAGTCGCGGCCGAAGCGGGGGATGTACAGCACCGCGAAGGCCTGGCCGGGCGGGTACGCGGTCGGTGTCACCGGGGTGGGGGAGGCGGCCGCCGAAGGCGTCGCGCTCACGCCCGGGGTCGCCGCGACCTGCGGCTGGTCCTGGCTCCACTGCTGCTGGAGGCGGTCCATCTCCCCCGCCATCGCCTGGTCGGCGGCGATGTTCGTCCAGAACAGCAGGTAGCAGGTGAGCAGCACGATCAGCGCGCCGACGGTGATGCACAGCTCGACCAGCGTCCGCGCCACCAGCCGCCCCACCACTGCCCTCCCCGGATCACCCCTGCTTGGCGTATTGGAGGTCCACTGTGCCCGAGTAGCCCGGAAGAGTCATCGCTCGTGACGACTGCACTTTCCAGCCCAGCCCGTAGGCGGTGACGTACTGGAGGTAGGTCTGGATGTAGATGTCGCCGTTGAGGGCCGTCTCCAACGCCTTGGGCGTGCCGACGGCCTTGATCACGTAGGGCGGGGAGTAGACGCGCCCCTGGAGGATCAGCTGGTTGCCGACGCAGCGCACCGCGCTGGTGGAGATCAGCCGCTGGTCCTGCACCTGGATGCCGCGGGCCCCGCCGCGCCACAGGGCGTTGACGACGGCCTGCAGGTCCTGCTGGTGGATGACCAGGTCGTCCGGCTGCGGCTGGGGCACACCGGGGATGCGGGCGGTGGCGTTCGGCGGCGCGTCGTTGAGGGTGACGGTCAGGCCGGGGCCGGTCAGCGGATCGAGGCCGGCGGCCTGCTCGAGCGCGGCGAGCCGCGCCTGGTCGGCGGGGTTGCCGGGGTGGCTCTGGGCGAGCTGGTCGATCTGTGCGCGCAGCGCGCCGACCTGGGCGTCCGAGGTGGCGTTCTCCTGGCTGCGCTGCTGTATGAGGTCGGACAGGCGCAGCAGGGTGTTGTCGTTGCGCAGGTTCGTTCCGTTGGCGGTGTGGGCACTGGTGTAGAAGAGAAATCCGGCCAGCGCGAAGATCAGGCAGGTCAGGGCACGCCCGACAAATCGCCCCGTGGGACGCAGCCGAGAAGTTCCCTCGTTCGGTGGAATGTCCGAAGCGGGCGGAACTTCTTCCGAATCTGCCACGTACCCTTATCTCCTTCCGACTCCCGCAGCCACTACGCTAACGGACGCTGGCGTACCCTGCCGCACCCATGTCCACGCGCCCCTGCTGATCGGCCCACGTCCCCGGGAGCCCTACCAGTGCCGAAGTCACGCATCCGCAAGAAGTCGGATTACACCCCGCCGACCACGACCGCCACTGCGGTCAAGCTCAAGTCGGGCCGCGGCTTCGTCGCCCCGCTCATGTTGGGGCTGTTCCTGATCGGTCTGGTCTGGATCGTCGTCTACTACGTGACGAACGCGCAGTGGCCGATCAGTGCCATCGGCAACTGGAACATCCTGATCGGCTTCGCTTTCATCGCGGGCGGGTTCGGCGTCTCCACCCAGTGGAAGTGACGCTCTGACGCTTGTCCACACGACTTATCCACAGTGGGGAAAAACCCCGACTATCTGTGGATAACTCGATCGGGACAGCAGCCACCCGGAACGGTGAAAGTCATCACATCCGCAGGTGAACGCGCGTAGCGCAGGTCACACCAGAGCGGCTCGCACGGTTGTGCGAGCCGCTCTGTGCACACTGTGGATAACCCGGCATGGACAACTCAGCCGGCGCTTCTCGGCCGGTACCACTCAGCCGGTGACGTGGGCGGCCGCGTACAGGCCCACCCCCGCGACCAGTGCCGCCACCAGCACCACCGCTGCGGCCTGCACCAGGTCGCGGCGGTGTGCCGGGGCGGCCGGCGCGTACACGAAACCGGCTGCCAGCAGCGCGCCGACCACCAGCCCCCCGATGTGCGCCTGCCAGGCGATGAAGCCGAGTGAGAAGGTGGCCACCAGGTTCACCACCAGCACGGCCATGATGGGCCCCAGCTCGAAGCCGCGGTGCCGGTGGATCACCACCACCGCGCCCAGCAGCCCGAAGATCGCCCCGGAGGCCCCGGCGACGATCAGGGTGGGCCGGGACAGCATCACCAGCACCGAGCCGCCGATGCCCGCCAGCAGGTACAGCACCAGGTAGCGCAGCCGCCCGACGGCCGCCTCCACGTACGGGCCCAGGATCCACAGCGACCACATGTTCAGCGCGATGTGGAGGATGCCGAAGGAGCTCGGCTCGTGCAGGAACACCGAGCTGAGCAGCCGGTACCACTGGCCGCCTGGGGCGACCGCGTGGCCCTGCATGGCCAGCCGGTAGAAGGCGTCGTCACCGCCGATCCACACCAACAGCCACACGGCCAGGTTGGCACCGATCAGCGCACGGGTGACCAGCGCGCCGTCCGCACGCACCGGACCGCCGTAGTCGGTGCGCGCCGGCCGCGCGGGCGCGGCACCCCGCCCCTCGTGCACGCACTCCACGCACTGGAAGCCCACGGCGGCCTCGATCCGGCAGTCCGGGCAGACCGGGCGCTCGCAACGGGCGCAGTGCACCCCCGTGTCCCGCCCCGGGTGGCGGTAGCAGTCCGACATGGCGACCCGCTCCCCTGACAGGTGTCCCGTCAACGACGGGTGATCTCCACCGACTCCAGCACGACCGGCGAGGTGGGACGCTCCCCCGGGCCGGTCGGCACGGCCGCGATCGCGTCGACGACCTTGCGCGACGCCTCGTCGGCGACCTCGCCGAAGATGGTGTGCTTGCGGTTGAGCCACGGCGTCGCGTCGACGGTGATGAAGAACTGCGACCCGTTGGTGCCCGGCCCGGCGTTGGCCATGGCCAGCAGGTAGGGACGGTCGAAGACCAGCTCCGGGTGGATCTCGTCCTTGAACTGGTAGCCGGGGCCGCCCACGCCGGTGCCGAGCGGGTCACCGCCCTGGATCATGAAGCCGCCGATGACGCGGTGGAACTCGGTGCCGTCGTAGAGCCGGTCCTTGGTGACGGCACCCGTTCCCGGGTGCGTCCACTCGCGCTCACCCTGCGCCAGCTCCACGAAGTTCGTCACCGTCTTCGGGGCGTGGAACGGGAGGAGCTTGAGCTCGATGTCCCCGTGGTTGGTGTGGAGGGTGGCGAACAGCTGCTGGGCCACGACGCGGCGCCTTCCTGCGAACGATTCCTTGCCTGAATCCTGCCTGAATCCTCGCACGCCCTGTGCAACAGCTCACAAAGGAGCAGGATGCATAGGAGGAAGAACCGCCACTTTTCAGCGTGCCGGGGGACGAATCTGGCGGCATGATCTTTCATTGGGTGATACGTGACGAAGAGGACGCCCGAGGAGGAGGTTCCGGTGAGCCGGATCGACACAGCCCGCGAGGCAGCCAGTCGCACCCGCGAGCAGCTCACGCCATACGCGGTGAGCGCCAGGGACACTGCGGCCCAGTACGGCGGGGAGGCCTGGCAGAAGGTCGCCCCCGCCGTCGGCTCGGCCGTGGAACAGGCCCGGGCGGCAGCCCAGACCGCCGTACAGAGCCAGGTCGTGCCACTGTGGGAGAAGGGCCGCGGCACCCTGCCACCGGCGGTGGACGAGGCGATGGCCAAGGCGGCCCGCCAGGCCGCGCTCCAGGCCAGGGTCGCCGCCCGGCAGGCCCGTGAGGCCGCCGTGGTCGCCGCGGACCAGGCCCGCGCCATCGCCCAGGAGCGGGTGCTGCCCGCCGCCGAGCTGGCCGCCCAGGAGGTCCACGACCGCTCCCTGGCCGCCCTGCCGGCCCTGCGCGGCCAGGTCTCGCTGGCCGAGGTCGAGGCGCTGACGGCGGCCCACGCGCGTGAGGCCTCCCGCAGGGGTCGCTGGGCCCGCCGCGGATTCACTCTGCTGGCCCTGGGCGTGCTCGCCACCGGCGGCCTGGCCGCGTGGAAGTGGTACCGCAAGCAGTCCAACCCGGACTGGCTGGTCGAACCGCCGACCACGTCCATCCCGCTGCGCGACACCGCGCCCAACGCCGGCGGCTCCAGCGCCAGCGGCGCGGTCAACGGCTCCCTGCCCCTCGACCCGGAGGTGGAGGCGAAGGAGGCCGAGGAGGCCAAGGAAGCGGACAAGAAGAAGAAGTGACGCCGAAGGGGCCCCGATCCGGTGAGGATCGGGGCCCCTTCGTACGTGACTGTGGAGCCTAGGGGAGTCGAACCCCTGACATCCGCCATGCAAAGACGGCGCTCTACCAACTGAGCTAAGGCCCCGCGAACTGCCGCGCACAAGCGTACCTGCTCGGCGCGGCAGAGAAGACCAGCCTGCGACTCAGCGGGAGCCCGCCGGGATCGGGTCGGTGGCCTCGGTCCACAGGTCCTGCTCGGCGCGGTCCGCCTGCACCTGGCGGTAGACGAAGTACCCGCCGAGGGCGACCAGAACAACCAGCAGAAGCTTCTTCACCGCGAGACCTCGACTTCCTCGATGACGTCCTTGCCGCGATGCTACACCCCATCAGCGGACGCCCAGACTGGTATCTGTGCGGTACAACGAGCGAACCCCGGCCGGGACATCCCGGCCGGGGTTCTTGACGCTGGTGGGCCTAACAGGACTTGAACCTGTGGCCTCTTCCTTATCAGGGAAGCGCTCTAACCGTCTGAGCTATAGGCCCGCGCTGCGTTGCGTTAGAAGATTAGCGCACCTGCAGCTCAATGCCCAAATCGCTTCCCTGCGGCCGCGCCGCAGGTCAGCTCAGTCCTCCTCGGCGAGGGTCACCTCGACGCCACCGGTCATGCCCGCGACCGTGTTGTAGATGAACGAACCCAGCGTGCACAGCGCCGTCAGCAGCACCACGTCGATCACCGAGATCAGCAGCGTGAAGAGGAAGACGTTGCCGAAGGACAGGTACGACTGGAGGTCGAAGCCCGAGGTGGTGTCCGTGCCGGTGGTGGCCTGCTTGAGGGTGCCGCCGACGGAGCTGAAGACGCCGGCCGCGTCCAGCACCATCCACAGCAGCGAGACACCGACGATGGTGACCACGCCGAGCGCGATGGACAGCAGGAAGCTGACCTTCATGACCGTCCACGGGTCCGTACGGACCACGCGCAGACGGGCGCGGCGGGTACGGCCGGACGGCGGGGCGGCCGCCGGGCCGGGGCGACGTGCGGGCTCGCCCTGTCCGCCCTGGCCGCCCTGGGGACGGCTGGGGGCCGCTGCGGGCACGGGGGTGCCGCGCGGCGGCGTCGGCTGGCCCTTGGAGTACGTCGTCGGCGTCGAGTAGCCGTCCGTGGCGGCGGCCCCGGCCGGAGCGGCGGCCGGGGCCGCCGCCGGCTGGGCGCTCGTCTGGGTGCCGGACTTGGCCTCCGCGGCGGCGCGGGCCTGGGCCTGCTCGCCGTTCGGGCCGCCCTGCCGGCGGCGCGGGGCCTGCGGGGCCCCGTCGGAGGCGGCCGCGGCGGCACCCACAGCGGGCATCACCGACGTCGAGCCCGCGTCCCGCCCGCTGCCGGCACCGCCGGCCGCCGCGCCGGGGGCGTTCTGCGCCCGCCCTGCGGCTCCCGCCGCTCCCGTGGGGTTACTCACCCTGGTCCTCCCGCATTCCCCGCCAGGGCCGTACCCGGCCCCGGTGTGTCGTCACGCCATATCGTTCAAGACGCAAGCACCGACTGCCAGCATCCTGGCACGGGCCCCGGCGAAACGCACCGGAGCCCGTGGCAGGAGTGGAAGCAGTGACGGTTACTCGGCCGACGGCTCCGTGGCACCACCGTCGGTGCCCTCGGAGGCGCTGTCGACGACGCCTTCGGCGCCGTCCTCGACCTCGTCCGCCTCGTCCTCGGCAGCAGCCTCCGCGTTGCGCGCGATGCCGACGACGGCGTCCTTCTTGCTCAGGTTGATCAGTTGGACGCCCATCGTGTCACGCCCGGTTTCACGGACCCCGGAGACCCGCGTGCGGATCACCCCGCCGGAGAGCGTGATCGCCAGGATCTCGTCGCTCTCCTCGACCACCAGCGCGCCCACCAGCGAGCCGCGGTCCTCGACGATCTTGGCGGCCTTGATGCCCAGGCCACCACGGCCCTGGACGCGGTACTCCTCGACCTTGGTGCGCTTGGCGTAGCCGCCGTCGGTGGCCGTGAAGACGTAGGTGCCTGGACGGATCACCGACATCGACAGCAGCTCGTCGTCCTCGCGGAAACTCATGCCCTTCACACCCGAGGTGGCGCGGCCCATCGGACGCAGCGCCTCGTCGGTGGCGGTGAAGCGGATCGACTGCGCCTTCTTGGAGATCAGCAGCAGGTCGTCCGAGGCGGAGACCAGCTCGGCGCCGATCAGCTCGTCGTCGCTGCCCTCCTCGTCCTGCCGCAGGTTGATCGCGATCAGACCGCCGGAGCGCGGCGAGTCGTAGTCCTTCAGCGAGGTCTTCTTCACCAGGCCCGAACGGGTCGCCAGCACCAGGTACGGGGCGGCCTCGTAGGTGCGCACCGCCATGACCTGCGCGATCTGCTCGTCCGGCTGGAAGGCCAGCAGGTTGGCCACGTGCTGGCCGCGGGCGTCACGCCCGGCGTCCGGCAGCTCGTAGCCCTTGGCCCGGTAGACCCGGCCCTTGTTGGTGAAGAACAGGATCCAGTTGTGCGTGGTCGTCACGAAGAAGTGGTCGACGATGTCGTCCTGCTTCAGCTGCGCGCCGCGCACCCCCTTGCCGCCGCGCTTCTGCGAGCGGTAGAGGTCCGAGCGGGTGCGCTTGACGTAGCCGCCACGGGTGATGGTGACGACGATGTCCTCTTCGGCGATGAGGTCCTCGACGGACATGTCGCCCTCGTAGGGGATCAGCGTCGAACGCCGCTCGTCGCCGTACTTGTCGACGATCGCGGTGAGCTCCTCGGCGATGATCTCCCGCTGGCGCGACGGCGAGTCCAGGATCGCGTTGTACTCGCGGATCTTGGCCATCAGCTCGTCGTACTCGGCCGTGATCTTCTGGCGCTCCAGGGCGGCCAGTCGGCGCAGCTGCATCTCCAGGATCGCGTTGGCCTGGATCTCGTCGATCTGCAGCAGCGAGATCAGGCCGGTGCGGGCGGCCTCGACCGTGTCCGAGCGGCGGATCGTCGCGATGACCTCGTCGATCGCGTCCAGGGCCTTGAGCAGGCCGCGCAGGATGTGCGCGCGCTCCTCGGCCTTGCGCAGCCGGAACCGGGTGCGGCGCACGATCACGTCGACCTGGTGGTTGACCCAGTGCCGGATGAAGGCGTCCACCGACAGCGTGCGCGGCACGCCGTCGACCAGGGCCAGCATGTTGGCGCCGAAGTTGGTCTGCAGGTCGGTGTGCTTGTACAGGTTGTTCAGCACGACCTTGGCGACCGCGTCGCGCTTGAGCACGACCACCAGGCGGGTGCCGGTGCGGGACGAGGACTCGTCGCGCACGTCGGCGATGCCGCCGATGCGGGCGTCCTTGACCAGGTCGGCGATCTTCAGCGCC
Organism: Streptacidiphilus jiangxiensis; assembly: GCF_900109465.1. Classification (GTDB taxonomy): domain Bacteria; phylum Actinomycetota; class Actinomycetes; order Streptomycetales; family Streptomycetaceae; genus Streptacidiphilus; species Streptacidiphilus jiangxiensis. Next base: position 265,041 of record NZ_FOAZ01000003.1, on the reverse strand, counting down.
AGGTTGTCCGGGTTGACCTGGAACGGCAGCTCGGAGACGACCAGGCACTGACGGCCGTGGATCTCCTCGACCTCCACCACCGCGCGCATCGTGATCGAGCCGCGGCCGGTGCGGTAGGCGTCCTCGATGCCGCGGCGGCCCACGATCAGCGCACCGGTCGGGAAGTCCGGGCCCTTGATCCGCTCGATCAGGGCTTCCAGCAGCTCCTCGTTGGAGGCCTCGGGGTTGTTCAGGTACCACAGGGCACCCGAGGCGACCTCGCGCAGGTTGTGCGGCGGGATGTTGGTCGCCATGCCGACCGCGATGCCGGTGGCGCCGTTGACCAGCAGGTTGGGGATGCGGGCCGGCAGGACGTTCGGCTCCTGCGAGCGGCCGTCGTAGTTGGCCGAGAAATCGACGGTCTCCTCGTCGATGTCCCGCATCATCTCCATGGCCAGCGGCATCATGCGGCACTCGGTGTACCGCATGGCGGCGGCCGGGTCGTTGCCCGGCGAGCCGAAGTTGCCGTTGCCGTCCACCAGCGGCATCCGCATCGACCACGGCTGGGCGAGACGCACCAGGGTGTCGTAGATCGAGGTGTCGCCGTGCGGGTGGTAGTTACCCATCACGTCGCCGACGACGCGGGCGCACTTGTAGTAGCCCTTCTCGGGGCGGTAGCCGCCGTCGTACATCGCGTAGAGCACGCGGCGGTGGACGGGCTTGAGGCCGTCACGGACCTCGGGCAGGGCGCGCGAGACGATGACGCTCATCGCGTAGTCGAGGTACGAGCGCTGCATCTCCGTCTCGAGCTCGACCTGCTCGATCCGGGTGCCCCCGCCGTTCACCTCCGCCGGGTTGTTCTCCGGCTGCTCGCCCTCGGGGCGGTTGTCGTCGACCACGGGTGGTCAGTTTCCTTTCGCTGCGGAACGCTTCGGCTGCCGGAGTGACTCAGACGTCGAGGAAGCGGACGTCCTTGGCATTGCGCTGGATGAAGGAACGGCGGGCCTCGACGTCCTCGCCCATGAGGATCGAGAACAGGTCGTCGGCGCGGGCGGCGTCCTCCAGGGTGACCTGGGAGAGCAGGCGCACGTCCCGGTCCATGGTGGTGACGCGCAGCTCCTCGGCGTTCATCTCGCCCAGACCCTTGAAGCGCTGGATCGCGTCGTCCTTGGGCAGCTTGCGGCCGGCCTGACGGCCCGCCTCGATCGAGGCTTCCTTCTCGCGGTCGGAGTAGACGTACTCGATGTCGTCCCGGCCCCACTTGATCTTGTACAGCGGCGGGCGGGCCAGGTAGACGTGGCCGCCCTCGATCAGCGGGCGCATGAAGCGGAAGAGCAGCGTCAGCAGCAGCGTGGAGATGTGCTGGCCGTCGACGTCGGCGTCCGCCATCAGAACGATCTTGTGATAGCGGAGCTTGGACAGGTCGAAGTCGTCGTGGACGCCCGTGCCGAAGGCCGAGATCAGCGCCTGGACCTCGGTGTTCTGCAGCACCTTGTCGATGCGCGCCTTCTCGACGTTCAGGATCTTGCCGCGGATCGGCAGGATCGCCTGGACGCGCGGGTCACGGCCCTGCTTGGCCGAGCCGCCGGCCGAGTCACCCTCGACGATGAAGATCTCGCACTCGGTCGGGTCCTTGGACTGGCAGTCCGACAGCTTGCCCGGCAGCGACGCCGTCTCCAGCAGGCCCTTGCGGCGCGTCAGGTCGCGCACCTTGCGCGCGGCGACACGGGCCGTGGCGGCCGTGATCGCCTTGCGGATGATGTCCTGCGCCTCGTTCGGGTTGCGGTCCAGCCAGTCGTTGAAGTGCTCGTTGACGACCTTCTGCACGAAGGTCTTCGCCTCCGTGTTGCCCAGCTTGGTCTTCGTCTGGCCCTCGAACTGCGGCTCGCTCAGCTTGAGGCTGATGATCGCCGTCAGACCCTCGCGGATGTCCTCACCGGTGAGGTTGTCGTCCTTGTCGCGCAGCAGCTTCTTGTCGCGCGCGTAGCGGTTGACCAGGCTCGTCAGCGCGGCCCGGAAACCCTCCTCGTGGGTACCGCCCTCGTGCGTGTGGATGATGTTCGCGAAGGAGTAGACGCCCTCGTTGTACGAGGTGCTCCACTGCATCGCGATCTCCACCGAGATCTTCTTGTCCCTGTCCTCCGCCTCGAAGTCGATGACGGTGGGGTGGATCACCTCACCCTTGCGGGAGTTGAGGTACTTCACGAAGTCGGAGATGCCGCCCTCGTAGTGGTACCGCACCGCGTTGGGCTTGCCCTCGTCGTCCGTGTGGTCCGGACGCTCGTCGGTGAGGTTGATCGTGACGCCCTTGTTCAGGAACGCCATCTCCTGGAAACGCCGCGAGAGGGTGTCGAAGGAGTAGTCGGTGGTCTCGAAGATGTCCGGGTCGGCCCAGAAGGTGACCGTGGTCCCCGTCTCCGAGGTCTCCTCGTGCTGGGCCAGCGGAGCGACCGGCACACCGATCTTGTACTCCTGCGACCAGCGGTGGCCGTCCGTCTTGACCTCGACCGCGAGGCGGTGCGACAGCGCGTTGACGACCGAGATACCCACACCGTGCAGACCGCCGGAGACGGCGTAGCCGCCGCCGCCGAACTTGCCGCCCGCGTGCAGCACCGTCAGTACGACCTCGACGGCCGGCTTGCCGGTCGTCTTCTCCACGCCGACCGGGATGCCACGGCCGTTGTCGACGACGCGCACCGCGCCGTCCGGCATGATCGTCACGTCGATGGTGTCGGCGTGCCCGGCCAGGGCCTCGTCGACCGAGTTGTCGACGATCTCGTAGACCAGGTGGTGCAGACCGCGCTCGCCCGTCGAGCCGATGTACATACCCGGGCGCTTGCGGACGGCCTCGAGCCCCTCCAGCACCTGAATCGCACTGGCGTCGTACGACTGCTGGTTCTCGCCGTTCTCGTCTGGGGACTGGTTGGGGTTGCCGGACTCGGCCACGAAACGCCCTCTCTGGCACAGCGCGGGCCGCCCCGGCCCATGTGGGCGGGCCGGAAACGGCCACGGCGTTACGACTCTCCACCGCGAGCGTCTCCGCAAGCGGCGGTGTTTGGCTTCCAGTCTACCGGTACGACTGACAGAGATGGGGCTTTGCTGCCCTCTGAACGGCCCGTGCCGGACGTCAACAGGCGCCCGACATGTCCCCACACTCGCGAGGGGGGCGCAAAGCGCTCTGACGGCCGTTTCTCGGCTCCGGGCGAAGTGTGCCCTAACCCCAGGTGTCGCCCGGGCCCTTGCTGCCCGGCGCGCGCAGCCGTCCCCGGTACCGGGCCGGGCCCGTCGCCGGGCCCTGGACCTTGATGAACCGCACCGTGCCGTCACCCAGACCGCCGTTCAGGGTCTTGAGCAACTGCGGTGCCATCAGGCGGAGTTGGGTGGCCCAGGCGGTCGAGCTGCAGCGCACCGAGAGCACCCGCTCGTCCTCGTCGAAGTGCTCCGGCTCGCAGTGGGCGGCGATGTCACGCCCCACGATCTCCGGCCAGCGGCCCATCACCCCGCCCACCGCCGCGGGCGCCTCCCAGCCGCGCTCGGCGATCAGCCGGCTGATCGCGTTCCCCAACGGCTGCGGGTCACGACCGTCCGCCCGGGCACCCGACCGGAGGCCGGTCCGGCGCGCCTGCTTCTTCTGCGCGGTCGCCTCACCACGGGCCCGCGCCTGCTCCTTCGCCGCGCGCAGCGCGACCCGCGCCAGATCGACACCGCTGAGCTCGGGAGTCTCCTCCGACATGTGGCGCCTCACTACTCACAGGCTGTGGACAAGCCTCCAGGGTACGCGGGCCCACCCGGCCCCCATCGACACTCCCGGGATCGACCGCCGCACCGTGAGCGTCAGACGCGGGTCACTTCGCCGTCCAGCACCGAGTAGCGCGTCCCCTTCAACGTGTCCGGGACGTCCTCCGGGACCGCCGCCGTCACCAGCACCTGCTCACCCGTCGCCACCCGCTCCGCCAGCCGCTCCCGACGGCGCGCGTCCAGCTCCGCGAACACGTCGTCGAGAATCAGCACCGGCTCGCCGCCGTCCGAGCGGAGCAGATCGTACGAGGCCAGCCGCAACGCCAGCGCATACGACCAGCACTCGCCGTGCGAGGCGTACCCCTTCGCCGGCAGCTCACCGAGCCGCAGGCCCAGCTCGTCGCGGTGCGGCCCGACCAGCGTCAGCCCCCGCTCCAGCTCCTGCTTGCGCGCCGCCCCGAGCGCGGCCGTCAGCGCCGCGTACAGCGCCTCCCGGCCACCCGACAGCGGCACCCCCTCACCCATCGAGGAGCGGTACTCCAGCACCGTCCCGCCACCACCGGGCGCCAACTCCTCGTACGCGCCGGCGACCAGCGGCTGCAACGCCGCCACCAGGTCCAGTCGGTACGCCAGCAGCTCCGCGCCCGCCCGGGCCAGATGGTCGTCCCACACGTCCAGCGTGGACAGGTCCATCCCCCGGCCCGCACCGCGCCGCGCCTGGGCCGCCGACTTCAGCAGCGCGTTGCGCTGCTTCAGCACCCGCTCGTAGTCCTGCCGCACCCCCGCCAGCCGCGGCGCGCGCAACGTCAGCAGTTCGTCCAGGAACCGCCGCCGCTCACCCGGATCGCCCTTCACCAGCGCCAGGTCCTCCGGCGCGAACAGCACCGTCCGCAGCAGCCCCAGCACGTCGCGCGGCCGCACGTTGTCGCTGCGGTTGATCCGCGCCCGGTTCGCCCTGCCCGGGTTCAGCTCCAGCTCGATCAGCGTCTGCCGCTCGTCGCGCACCACCATGCCGCGCACGACCGCGCGCTCGGCCCCCAGCCGCACCAGCGGCGCGTCCCCGGCGACCCGGTGACTGCCCAGGGTCGCCAGATAGCCGACGGCCTCGACCAGGTTGGTCTTGCCCTGGCCGTTCGGACCGGTGAACGCGGTGACGCCCGGGTCGAGAGGAACCTCGGCCCGGGCGTAACAGCGGAAGTCGGCCAGCGACAGATGCGCGACGTGCACAGCTTCCTTCGCAGGTTGTGGATAACTCCGGGGAAAACCCCGGGAGTTGGCCTTACTTGGACTCGACCGCGTGGCCGCCGAACTCGTTGCGCAGCGCCGCGATCATCTTCATCTGCGGCGAGTCGTCCTGCCGCGAGGCGAAGCGGGCGAACAGCGAGGCGGTGATCGCCGGGAGCGGCACCGCGTTGTCGATCGCGGCCTCCACCGTCCACCGGCCCTCGCCGGAGTCCGCAGCGAAGCCCTTGAGCCTGCCCAGGTGCTCGTCCTTGTCGAGGGCGTCCACGGCCAGGTCCAGCAGCCAGGAGCGGATGACCGTGCCCTCCTTCCAGGAGCGGAAGATCTCGCGGACGTTCTCGACGCTGTCCACGGCCTCCAGCAGCTCCCAGCCCTCGGCGTAGGCCTGCATCATGGCGTACTCGATGCCGTTGTGGACCATCTTCGCGAAGTGGCCCGCACCGACCTTGCCGGCGTGCACGGAACCGAAGTCACCCTCGGGCTTGAGCGCCTCGAAGATCGGCTGCACCTTGGCGATGTCGGCGTCCGAGCCGCCGTACATCAGCGCGTAGCCGTTCTGCAGGCCCCAGACACCGCCGGAGACACCGCAGTCGACGAAGCCGATGCCCTTGGTGGCGAGCTCCGCGGCGTGCTTCTCGTCGTCGGTCCAGCGCGAGTTGCCGCCGTCGACGACGACGTCACCCGGCTCCAGCAGCTCGGCCAGCTCGTCCACGGTCGACTGCGTCGGGCCGCCGGCCGGAACCATCACCCACACCACGCGCGGGGCGGCGAGGGAGCCCACCAGCTCCTTGAGGCTCGCGACGTCGGACAGGGCGGGGTCGCGGTCGTAGCCGACCACGGTGTGGCCCGCGCGGCGGATGCGCTCGCGCATGTTGCCGCCCATCTTGCCGAGACCGATGAGTCCGAGCTGCATGATCAGTCCTTCGTTCCGTATCGACTGTCCGCGGCCCCGTTGCCGCACCCATGCACGAGCCTATCCCTGGTCAGACCTCAGGGGCGCGAGGCTGTGCTCGATGAGCACGGCCTCGCGCCCCTGGGGAGTGCAACCGGGCGTCAGCCCGAAAGGCGCACGGGCATGATCAGGTACTTGTACGCCTCGTCCGCCTCGGACTCCTGCGAGGCCTTGCCGCTCAGCAGCGCCGGCTTCGTCGCCGTGGTGAAGCTGAGCTGCGCGACCGGGCTGTCGATGGCCGAGAGGCCGTCCAGCAGGTAGGCCGGGTTGAACGCGATCGAGATGTCGTCGCCCTCGAGGTCCGCGTCGATCCGCTCCACAGCCTGTGCGTCGTCGCCGGAGCCGGCCTCCAGCGTCAGCACGCCCTGCTCGAAGCTGAGCCGCACCGGGGTGTTCCGCTCAGCCACCAGGGAGACGCGCTTGACGGCGTCGACGAAGGCCTGGGTGGGCACTGTGCCGATCGCGGAGAACTCCGTCGGGAAGAGGGCCCGGAACTTCGGGAACTCGCCCTCCAGGAGCCGCGTGGTGGTCCGGCGGCCCGCGCCCTCGAAACCGATCAGACCCTCGCCCTTGCCGCTGCCCGCGAGGGCGATGGAGACGTTGTCGCCCGCGCTGAGCGACTTCGCCGTGTCGAGCAGGGTCTTCGCCGGCACCAGCGCGACGGCGCTCAGGCCGGGCTGCTCCGGCTTCCACAGCAGCTCGCGCACGGCGAAGCGGTAGCGGTCGGTGGCGGCCAGGGTGACCCGGTCGTCCTCGATCTCCACGCGCACACCCGTCAGCACCGGGAGCGTGTCGTCACGGCCGGCCGCGACGGCCACCTGGGCCACGGCGGCGGCGAAGGCGTCACCCGGGACCACGCCGGAGGCGGTCGGCATCTGCGGCAGGGCCGGGTACTCGTCCACAGGCAGGGTGGGGAGTGTGAATCGCGAGCTGCCGCAGACGACGAGCACGCGGACGCCGTCGGTGGAGATCTCCACCGGCCGGTTGGGCAGGGCACGCGAGATGTCGGCGAGCAGACGGCCGGAGACCAGGACCGTGCCGGCCTCCTCCACGTCCGCCTCGGTGGCCACACGCGCGGAGACCTCGTAGTCGAAGCCGGACAGGCTCAGACGGCCCTCTGCGCCGTCGCTCTCGGCCGTCAGCAGGAGCCCGGCGAGAACGGGCACCGGGGGCCTGGCCGGGAGGCTGCGCGCGGCCCAGGCCACCGCCTCCGCGAGGACGTCACGCTCGACCCGGAACTTCACCGGTAACCGCCTCCTGGGGGGATGTCGCTTCTTGTTCAGCTAGGTGTTCATCTGAGGCACGCATGGGGGCCCACGGGACGGGGCACGCTCCTGGTTGCCAGAGACAGTCTGACGCATACCACGGACACCCGAGGCAGAAGGCCCCGAAGAGGCCTCGAACGAGTGTCCCGGTCACGTTCTCCACAGATCTGAGCCCACCCTGCTTTTGGATCAAGACCGAGCTATATCTAGTGGGTAGTAGTAGTAGGCCTTGTGGAAACCGTGGATAACCCCCTTTTTCGCTGGTCGGGGCCCATTTTTTATCCACACGGCCTGGGGACGGCGGCTGTGGGAAAACTACACGCCCTGTGGACGCAGCACCCCTTGTGCACAGGCCCCTTGGGTTGTCCCCAGGTTGTCCACCACTCTGTCCCCAGGTTTTCCCCCGGTTTCCCACAGCCCCTGTGGCAACATCACGTGACCCAATTCGCTCGGGGCGGTGAATAGGCCTTCCGTGTTGCCGTTCTGTGGACATTCTTGTGGAGAAACGGCCTCGGTCTGGGGATAACCGGCCCTTCCCTGGGGACAGCGCGTGGATAACTCTGGCGGCCGGTTGACGGCCCCCAAGTTGTCCACAGGTTGTGGAGAGTCGCTTCCCACAGTTCCACAGGGGGCTGAGCTGGGACGATCCTTCCAGACCGGGCGGCCCTGTGGACGGGTTCTGGATAACTCGGTTCTCCCCAGCATGTGGACAGCCGCTCCGCCCACATCTGTGGGCAAACGCCGGAGGGGCGCCCCATCGGGGCGCCCCTCCGCACACACGACCGAGGTCGGTGTCAGCTCTTGATGCGGTTGGTCAGCTCGGTCACCTGGTTGTAGATGGCCCGGCGCTCCGCCATCATCGTGCGGATCTTGCGGTCCGCGTGCATGACGGTGGTGTGGTCGCGGCCGCCGAACGCGGCACCGATCTTCGGCAGCGACAGGTCCGTCAGCTCCCGGCACAGGTACATGGCGATCTGGCGCGCCGTCACCAGGACCCGGCTGCGCGAGGAGCCGCACAGGTCGTCCACGCTGAGGCCGAAGTAGGCGGCGGTCTGCTGCATGATGACGCCGACGGTGATCTCCGGCCCGTCCTCCTCGCCACCCGGGACCAGGTCCTTGAGGACGATCTCGGCCAGCTGCAGGTCCACCGGTGCCCGATTGAGGCTGGCGAAGGCGGTGACGCGGATCAGCGCGCCCTCCAGCTCGCGGATGTTGCGCGAGATCTTGGAGGCGATGAACTCCAGCACCTCGGCCGGCGCGTTCAGCTGCTCCTGGATGGCCTTCTTGCGCAGGATCGCGATGCGGGTCTCCAGCTCGGGCGGCTGGACGTCGGTGGTCAGGCCCCACTCGAACCGGTTGCGCAGCCGGTCCTCCAGCGTGACCAGCTGCTTGGGCGGCCGGTCGGAGGAGATCACGATCTGCTTGTTGGCGTTGTGCAGCGTGTTGAAGGTGTGGAAGAACTCCTCCTGCGTCGACTCCTTGTTCTGCAGGAACTGGATGTCGTCGACCAGCAGGATGTCCATGTCCCGGTAGCGCTGCCGGAAGCCGTCGCCCTTGTCGTCGCGGATCGAGTTGATGAACTCGTTGGTGAACTCCTCGGAGCTCACGTACCGCACCCGGGTGCCCGGGTAGAGGCTGCGGGCGTAGTGGCCGATGGCGTGCAGCAGGTGCGTCTTGCCGAGGCCGGACTCGCCGTAGATGAAGAGCGGGTTGTAGGCCTTGGCCGGGCTCTCGGCCACGGCGACCGCGGCCGCGTGGGCGAAGCGGTTGCTGGAGCCGATGACGAAGGTGTCGAAGAGGTACTTGGGGTTCAGCCGTGCGGCCGGTTCGTCCTTGCCGCCGCCGACGGGCAGCGGGCTGCTGCCGCTGGACCCGGTACCGGGGCGCGGCAGCGGGGGCGTGCCGGGGACGGCGGGCAGCTGGGTCGAGGTCTCGGTGGGGTGCTCGGGCCGCGGGGCGATCTCGGAGCCGGGGGCGTCGGGCAGGGCCGGCAGCGGGCCGTGCGGCCCCTGGGGCGGCTGGTGCTGCAGATGCGACTGGTGCTGCTGGGGGCCGTTCTCCGGCTGCGCCGGCGGCGGCAGTTGCACGGGGAGCTGTGGCACGGCCCACTCGTCGCGGTAGGCGGGCTGCTCGGCCGGGTAGCCGGGCTGGCCGCCGGGGGCGCCGGGGTAGGGCTCAGCGAAGGGCTGGGCGTAGCCGTAGCCGTGCTGGGCCGGTGCCTGCGGGGGCTGCGGTGCCTGCGGCTGGTAGCTCTGCGGTTGCGGCGCCGGTGCGGGCTGGGGGGCCGGCGGGGCGAGGGTCCCGGCGCTGGCGTCGACGACGACGGCGATCAGGACCTGGCGCTGGAACTCCTGGCCGAGCATCTCGGTGATCTGCTGCACGAGCCGGCCCTCGAGGACGCCCTTGGCGTACTCGTTGGGGGCGGCGAGCAGGGCGGTGTGGGCCATCATGCCCATGGGGTGGGTGCGCTGCACCCACTTCTTGTCCATGGACTCGACCGCCGGGTCGTTCGCCAGTCGCTCGACGACTCGCGCCCATGCGGCGGCGAGATCGTTTGTTGGGTCAGCCACTGGTGCACGCCTTCACTGGGGGCAGGAGTTCCATGGAAAAGTCTGTCAACGGTAGGCGGGGGACGCACCCTCGTTCAAGTTGTTGTCCACAGGGTGTGGGAAACGTGTCACGGGGCCGTCCTGGCGGGCCCGGGCGCAGACCCGATCGGCGCCGCTCCGGGTCTGGTTTGACCCGTCGGTGCCGTTCCGCGTACCGTAACGAGGTCGAGTTGTCGATGGCCGCTGCCGCATGCCCGCGGAGTCTCCGCAAATGAGGCGCGCAGCTCTGGGCGTCGTGGATCACCGTATCGAACGGGTTATGGGGATCGCGCGGACGCACGGTGACGGCCAAGGACGGGTCGGCGACCCCTTCGATTGACCTGGAGTTTTCCCGTGAGCAAGCGCACCTTCCAGCCGAACAACCGCCGTCGCGCGAAGACGCACGGCTTCCGCCTGCGCATGCGTACGCGTGCCGGCCGTGCGATCCTCGCCGCCCGTCGCGGCAAGGGCCGCTCGAGCCTGTCCGCCTGACCTACCGCCTGAAGTAGAGGTTGTAGGTCGTGCTGCCCTCCGAATCTCGGCTGAGGCGGCGCGAGGACTTCGCGACCGCGGTGCGGCGGGGCCGGAGAGTCGGCCGTCCGCTGCTGGTCGTGCACCTGTACACGGGTGGCACGACCGCGGAGCCTGCAAACCCGCATGGCGCCGGGGGGAACTTTCTCCCGGCGCGTGCGGGTTTTGTTGTCAGTAAGGCCGTCGGTGTGGCGGTGGTCCGTAACCGCGTCAAGCGGCGGCTCCGCCATCTGGTGGCCGAGCGGATCGGCAGCCTGCCCGCAGGTAGCCTGATAGTGGTACGTGCGCTGCCCTCGGCCGCCGAGGCGCAGTACACGGACCTGGCACGCGATCTGGACTCCGCGCTGCGCAAACTGAGCGCCTCATCGCCGACGGGAGCAGGGCAGTGACGTACCTGCTGTGGGTGGTGGTCGGCTTGGTCGGCCTCTTCGCCGGCAAGTACCTGCTGCTGGGGCTGATCAAGCTCTACCAGTGGACCATCAGCCCCATGCTGGGACCGGTGTGTCGCTACCACCCGTCCTGCTCGCGCTACGGCTTCGAGGCCATCAAGGTCCACGGTGCGATCAAGGGCACCGTCCTCACCGCCTGGCGGATTCTGCGGTGCAACCCGTGGAGCCCCGGCGGCTTCGACTACGTCCCGGAACGAAAGCACCCGGTCTGGTACCGGCGGTTTCGCAAGCCGGCCCCCCCGACCACTGCCCAAGGAGTCTGACCGGTGCAGTTCTACGACACGATCCTGAGTCCGCTGTATTACGTGGTCTCAGCGGTCCTCGTCTGCTTCCACGGCATGTTCAGCAAGGTGTTCAACCCGGACAGCGGCTGGGCGTGGGGGCTTTCCATCGTCCTGCTGGTGCTCGTCGTCCGTGCGGCGATGATCCCGATCTTCACCAAGCAGATCAAGTCCATGCGGACGATGCAGGCGCTTCAGCCGAAGATGAAGGTCATCCAGGAGAAGCACAAGAACGACCGGCAGCGCCAGTCCGAAGAGATGATGAAGCTCTATCGGGAGGCCGGCACCAACCCTGCCGCGAGCTGCCTGCCGATGCTCATCCAGATCCCGATCGGTGGCGCCCTCTACGGTGTGCTCCGGCTGATCTCCGAGGGCCACAAGGTCGGCATCTTCACCCAGGCGCAGGTCAACAGCGCCAAGAACGCCCACATCTTCGGGGCGCCGATCTCGGGCACGTTCTACTCGACGGACATCACGAGCGTCCGGATCGTCGCCGCCATCTTCATCGCGCTGATGTGTGTCACGCAGTTCATGACCACGCGGCAGATCATGACGAAGAACGTCGACCTCACGGTCAAGACGCCGTACATGCAGCAGCAGCGCATGATGATGTACTTCCTGCCGCTGATCTACGTCTTCACCGGCCCGGCCATGCCGATCGGTGTCCTGATCTACATGTTCACCACGAACATCTGGACCCTCGGTCAGCAGCTGGTGATCATCCGGAACAACCCGACCCCGGGCTCCATCGCCTGGAAGGAGCGCCAGGCGCGCCTGAAGGCGGCCGGCAAGCTCAACGCCGACGGCACCGAGATCAAGGGCCTGGCCTCGCTGGTCAAGAGCTCGGACAAGCCGGTCGAGGACGCGGTGCCGGAGCCGGCGCCGGTGCGCCAGCAGCCGAAGCGCCAGACCAAGTCGCAGCGCACCTCGGGTGGCGGCGGCCAGCAGGGCGGCGGTACGAAGACCGCTCCGTCGCGCGGCCGGGCCACGACCGGTGGCGGTGGCAACCGCAACCAGGGCGGCGGTCAGTCGCCGAAGAAGAAGTCCTGAGTCTCTCCCTTCCCTCTCCTCCATCTGATTCACCGAAGGAGTCGATCCTGTGACGGACGGCACCGTGGCCCCCGAGGGCACGTCCAAGAGCGAGCTGCTGGCCAACCTGGAGCAGGAGGGCGAGATCGCGGCGGACTACCTGGAGGCGCTGCTCGACATCGCCGACCTGGACGGCGACATCGACATGGACGTCGAGGGCGACCGCGCCTCGGTGTCGATCGTCGGTGAGGCTCCGGGTGCGACGCGTACGCTGCAGCGCCTGGTGGGCCAGGACGGCGAGGTGCTGGAGGCCCTGCAGGAGCTGACCCGTCTGGCGGTGCACCGGGAGACCGGGGAGCGCAGCCGGTTGATGCTGGACATTGCCGGCTTCCGTGCCGGCAAGCGGGCGGAGCTGGCGGAGCTGGGCGCGCAGGCGGCGAAGGACGTGAAGGAGTCCGGCGAGCCGGTGCGGCTGCGGGCGATGACGCCGTTCGAGCGCAAGGTGGTCCACGACGCCGTGGCGGCGGCGGGGCTGCGCAGCGAGTCGGAGGGCGAGGAGCCCCAGCGTCGGGTGGTCGTCCTGCCCGCCTGAGCGGGTTCGGATTCGAGGTTCGTCCGGCCCCGTCCGCGGAGCGCGTCGTCGCGTGCCGTGGGCGGGGCCGTTGCCGGTTTTTGAGAGCCAACAGTTCAACAGCAACAGCAACAGCAGCTGCGAGCAGAGGGAGTGGTGCGGCGTGGTCGAGGACCAGCCGGAGGAGTTTTCGACGGAGCTCGGGGAGACCCCGGCTGTCGCCGCTGATCTCTTCGGTGACCGGCTGCCGCTGGCCGTGCGCTACGCGGAGATGCTCGCGGACGCCGGTGTGAAGCGCGGCCTGATCGGTCCGCGCGAGGTGCCGCGGCTGTGGGAGCGGCACATCCTCAACTGCGCGGTGCTGGGTGAGGCGCTGCCGGAGAGGCCGTCTCCGCTGTCGCTGTGCGACGTGGGTTCGGGTGCGGGGCTGCCGGGCATCCCGGTGGCGCTGGCCCGTCCCGACGTGCAGATCACGCTGCTGGAGCCGTTGCTGCGACGGACGAACTTCCTGGAGGAGGTCGTGCGGGAGCTGCGCCTGGAGAACGTGACGGTGATCCGCGGCCGGGCGGAGGAGATGGTCGGCAAGGTGCAGGTCGACGTGGTGACGGCGCGGGCGGTGGCGCCGCTGGACCGGCTGGCCGGCTGGGGCCTGCCGCTGCTGCGCCCGTACGGGCAGATGCTGGCCCTGAAGGGCGACTCGGCGGAGCAGGAGGTGGCCGAGCACCGGGCCGCGCTGCAGAAGCTGGGCGCGGAGGCGTGGTCGGTGGAGGTGGTCGGGGCTGAGGTCGTCTCGACGCCGACGCATGTGGTGCGGGTGAAGGCGGGCGAGAGCCCGGGCGGGGTGAAGGCGGCGGCGCGTCGCGCCAAGGCGGTCCGTGCGTCGCGGAACCGCCGCAACCGGTAAGGGTCGACCCTCACGCTTTCAAGATCACTAACTGCTTCACGTGGAGCAGTTAGTGATCTTGTTTTATGTGCCGGAGTGTCGAACCGTCAGATAAGGCACAAAAACGGGCATCGTGGTGCTCGTGAAACGTCGCTCCTTGCTCTCCGGCATCCTCAGCCGTAGCCGTGAGGCCGCCCAGCGCACTCGTCCCGCCCGTCATCCGAGTGAAGATGGGGCGCCCAGGGGTCTCGATCGTCCCCAACTTCCCCCCGTCTCCCGTGAGCTGCGCGAAAATGCTGGCGACAGCCCGGAGACCCAGGGGGGCGCACGCATGTCTTTCGACCATCCCGTCGTCGTAGAGCCGCTGCCCGGGCCCCGGCTGCCCGCGCCCGTTGTCCAACCCACCGGGGTGCATGAAACACTGGCGGACATGCAGGACTCCGACACCCCGCCGCTCGCCGACGACACTCCGATCGCGCGCGCCGCGCAGGCCGCCGTCACCGCGATGGCGCGCGTCGGAGATCCTCTGCCGCGCCCCGCGCAGACCCGGGTCATGGTCGTCGCCAACCAGAAGGGCGGCGTCGGCAAGACCACCACAACGGTCAACCTGGCCGCCTCGCTCGCGCTGCACGGCGCCCGCGTGCTGGTGATCGACCTCGACCCGCAGGGCAACGCCTCCACCGCCCTCGGCATCGACCACCACGCCGAGGTGCCCTCCATCTACGACGTCCTCGTCGAGGGCAAGCCGCTGGCCGACGTCGTGCAGCCGGTGATCGACGTGGAGGGCCTGTTCTGCTGCCCCGCCACTATCGACCTGGCCGGTGCCGAGATCGAGCTCGTCTCGCTCGTCGCCCGCGAGAGCCGGCTGCAGCGCGCCATCGCCGCGTACGAGCAGCCACTCGACTACATTCTGATCGACTGCCCGCCCTCGCTCGGCCTGCTGACGGTCAACGCGATGGTCGCCGGGCGCGAGGTGCTGATCCCGATCCAGTGCGAGTACTACGCGCTGGAGGGCCTTGGGCAGCTGCTGCGCAACGTGGACCTCGTCCGCGCGCACCTCAACCCGGATCTGCACGTCTCCACGATCCTGCTCACGATGTACGATGCGCGCACCCGGCTGGCCTCCCAGGTCGCCGAGGAGGTGCGGAACCACTTCACCTCGGAGGTGCTGCGCACCAGCATCCCGCGGTCGGTCCGGGTCTCCGAGGCGCCCAGCTACGGGCAGACGGTGCTCACCTACGACCCGGGTTCCAGCGGTGCGCTCTCCTACCTGGAGGCTGCCCGGGAGATCGCCCTGCGCAACGCGGAGGCGGAGGCCGTGGCCGCCGAGGCCGGCTATGCCACCGGTGCCGCGACGGGCGTCTATGCTCAGCAGCCGCGCATGATCGACCAGCACAGCACGATGGAGGGGAACCGGTGAGCGAGCGTCGTAGAGGTCTTGGTCGTGGTCTCGGAGCACTGATCCCGGCCGCTGCCTCACCGGTCGGTTCCCCCGGCCCCGCCGCGCCCACGGTCGTCAACCCCGAGCGCGGCATCGCGGCCGTCAAGGTGGCCGGGCTGAGCGGCGTCGGCGGCGCCGCGTCCATCCCGGTGCGTACGGTGGAGACCGAGCCGGCGGCCGGTCTGGACCTCAAGCCGGTGGAGGGCGCGTACTTCGCCGAGCTGCCGGTCCACACGATCACGCCGAACCCCAACCAGCCGCGCAAGGTCTTCGACGACGAAGCGCTCGCCGAACTGGTCACCTCCATCAAGGAGGTCGGCCTGCTCCAGCCGATCGTGGTCCGCCAGCTCGGTCCGGAGCGCTACGAGCTCATCATGGGCGAGCGGCGACTGCGGGCGAGCAAGGAGGCGGGGCTCGACGCCATCCCGGCGATCGTCCGCGCCACCGACGACGACAAGATGCTGCTCGACGCGCTGCTGGAGAACCTGCACCGCGCCCAGCTGAACCCGCTCGAAGAGGCGGCCGCGTACGAGCAGCTGATGTACGACTTCTCCTGCTCCCAGGGTGAGCTGGCGGACCGGATCGGCCGCTCGCGCGCCCACGTGAGCAACACGGTGCGGCTGCTCAAGCTCTCCCCGTTCATGCAGCGGCGCCTGGCGGCCGGAGAGTTCTCCGCGGGCCACGCCCGGGTCCTGCTCGCCGTGGACGACGACGAGCAGCGCGAGGCGCTGGCGGCCCGGATCTCCCCGGAGGGTCTCTCGGTCCGCAATCTGGAGGAGATCGCCACTCTGCTCGCCAAGGAGAACGGGAAGCCCCGCAAGGCACCGGCTCCGCGTGCGGGTCGTCGGGTCTCCCCGGCGTTCGCGAGTCTGGCCAACCGGCTCTCGGACCGGTTCGACACCCGGGTCAAGGTCGAGATGGGGAAGGACCGCGGCAAGATCGTCGTGGAGTTCGCCTCCGTCGACGACCTCGACCGCATTCTCGGTTCGTTCGCGCCGGGCGAGGGTGAGCGGTTGCGTCAGGGGATTCTCGGTGAGGACGTCGAGTCCGAGCCGATCGAGGAGTAGGCCCCGCACCGGCCACACGTCGAAGCCCCCGCGTTCGCGAACGCGGGGGCTTTATCGTTGGAAGCATGGGACGCAGGTTGGTACCGCTGACGCTGGACTCGCTCGCGGATCTTCCGCTGCCGTGCCGGGCCTGCGTCTTCTGGGAGCTGGACCCGGTCAGCGGGGAGGCCGCCATCAAGGAGGGGCGGCCGGAGCTGGAGAAGGAGTCCTGGATCTCCGCCGTGCTCCTGGAGTGGGGCTCCTGCGGGCGTATCGCCTATGTCGACGACGTCCCGGTGGGGTTCGTGCTGTACGCGCCGCCCGCCTACGTGCCGCGCGCGCTGGCGTTCCCGACGAGCCCGATCTCCTCGGACGCGGTGCAGTTGATGACCTCTCGGGTGCTGCCGGGTTATCAGGGGCAGGGGATCGGTCGGACCTTGGTCCAGGCGGTGGCGAAGGATCTGGTGCGGCGGGGCTTCAAGGCGATCGAGGCGTTCGGCGACGCGAAGGCCGAGGACGCGCACTGCGTGCTGCCGGCCGACCATCTGCTCTCGGTCGGTTTCAAGACCGTCCGACCGCACCACCGCTATCCGCGGCTGCGGCTGGAGGTGCGCTCGGCGCTGTCGTGGAAGGGCGAGATGGAGGTCGCCCTCGAACGGCTGCTGGGCGCCGTGCAGAAGGAGCCCTCGCTGCGGCCGCTGTGAGGCCCACCCCGTTGCGAGACCCTTCCATGATCATTAACTGCTTCACGTGGAACAGTTAATGATCATGGAATCCCGGTGTCCCTACGCGTGCGTCAGTGGCAGGTGCAGCACGCCCGTCGGGGCGTCGTCCTCCGGGGGGAGGTAGACCCGTTGGACGGCCACCGCGATCGCCTCGACCATCTGGGCGCGCACCTCCGCGGAGCGGAGCCGGGCCGTGTCCCCGGCGTGGGTGAGGTAGCCGAGTTCGAGGCGCACGCAGGGCATCGTCGTGCCGCGCAGCATCGTCCAGGTGCGGGCGTGGCTGCGCAGGTCCCCGAGTCCGCAGCGGGCGACGAGCTCGCGCTGGGCCAGGCCCGCGAACTGCTTGCCGGTGTGGGACCAGCGGCCGCGGCTGTCGTCGCCGTAGTAGTAGCTCGCGACGCCGCCGACGGAGGGGTTGCTGTGGCCCTCCAGGTGGAGCGAGATCATCAGGTCCGCGCCGGTCCGGTTGGCGAAGCGGATGCGCTCGGCCTCCTCGGGGGCGGTGTCGGCGGTGCGCGTCAGGTAGGTGCGCACGCCGAGGGCGGTGAGCCGGCCCTCGAGGCGGCCGGTGACGTCCCAGACGATCTCCGCCTCGGTGACGCCCGGTCCGCGCAGCCCCGGATCCGCGCCGCCGTGGCCCGGGTCGATCACGACCACCTTGCCCGACAGGGCGGGGCCGGAGTGGCGCAGCATCTCCGTCTCGCGCATCACGTGCGGGGCGCCGCCGACGACCGTGCGGGAGAGACGCTCCAGCACCACGTAGGTGGTGGGGCCGAGCGTGCAGTCGGGGTAGAGGCCCATGTTGCGCTGGAACTCGCCGACGGCCTGGGCGGTGGCGGGGCCGTAGATGCCGTCCACGCGGCCGGGTGTGAACCCCATGTCGAGCAGCCGCTGCTGGAGCTGGGCGACGTCGTCGCCGACCGTCATGCTGCTGGGGACGAAGGCGAGCACCCGGTCCCCGAGCCGCCAGCGGGCCTCGTTGAGATGCCGGTAGGTCTCCGGGCCGACGATGCCGTCGGCGGTCAGTCCGCGCTGCTGCTGGAAGTGGCGGACCGCCGCGTCCACGGCCGGGTCGAAGAGGGACTCCGCGGAGGGCAGGTGTCGGCCCGGCCGCAGGGCGGGGGGCTCGGGCAGGAGCCCGAGCAGGGTGAGTTTGAAGCGGATCTCGGCGACGGCGGGACCGGTGTCCCCGAGCTTCCAGGAGTACGCGTGGGACAGGCGCTGCTGGGACATAGGCAAGATCGTACGCCGCGGGCCCCCGGTTTCCGTGGAAACCAGGGGCCCGGAGCGGGCATGCCGCGGTGCTGTGACCCGATCAGCCGATCATCAGCCGATGAAGGCGGCCAGGTCGCGCAGCAGGGCGCTCTTCGGCTTGGCGCCGACGATGGTCTTCACGACCTCGCCGTTCTGGTAGACGTTCATCGTCGGGATCGAGAGCACGCCGTACTTGGCCGGGGTGTCCGGGTTGGCGTCGATGTCGATCTTGGCGATGGTGAGCTTGTCGCCGTACTCGGTGGCGAGCTCCTCCAGGATCGGGGCGACCTGGCGGCACGGGCCGCACCAGGTGGCCCAGAAGTCCACCAGGACGGGCTTGTCGCTCTTCAGGACCTCGGCCTCGAAGGTGGCGTCGGTGACGGTGATGGTGGCGCCGGCCACGGGGATCTCCTCGGGTTGGTGGTGCGGGTTCGGATTGGCGTGTGTCGGCCCGGTCAGACTGCGGCGGTCTGCTCGACCTCGGCCTGGGCGTGCGCCTGGGCGGCCAGGAAGCGCTCGGCGTCCAGGGCGGCGGAGCAGCCGGTGCCGGCGGCGGTGATGGCCTGGCGGTAGGTGTGGTCGACGACGTCGCCCGCGCCGAAGACGCCGGACACGTTGGTGCGGGTGGACGGGGCGTCCACGCGCAGGTAGCCCTCGTCGTCGAGCTCGAGCTGGCCCTTGAAGAGCTCCGTGCGCGGGTCGTGGCCGACCGCGATGAACAGGCCGGTGACGGGCAGCGCACGGGCCTCGCCGGTGCGGGTGTCCTTCAGGGTGACCGAGCTCAGCTTGCCGCCCTCGCTGTGCAGCTCGGCGACCTCGCTGTTCCAGGCGAAGGTGATCTTCGGGTCGTTGAAGGCGCGCTCCTGCATGGTCTTGCTGGCGCGCAGCTCCTCACGGCGGTGGATCACGGTGACGGACTTGGCGAAGCGGGAGAGGAAGGTCGCCTCCTCCATCGCGGTGTCGCCGCCGCCGACGACGGCGATGTCCTGGTCGCGGAAGAAGAACCCGTCACAGGTCGCGCACCAGGAGACGCCGCGGCCGGAGAGCTCGTCCTCGTGCTCCAGGCCCAGCTTGCGGTGCTGCGAGCCGGTGGCCACGATGACGGCCTTGGCCTTGTGGACGGTGCCCTCGGAGTCGGTGACGAGCTTGATGTCGCCGCTCAGGTCCACGGCGACGATGTCGTCCGGGATCAGCTCGGCGCCGAAGCGCTCGGCCTGGCTGCGCATGTTGTCCATGAGCTCCGGGCCCATGATGCCGTCACGGAAGCCGGGGAAGTTCTCGACCTCGGTCGTGTTCATCAGCGCGCCGCCGGAGGAGACGGAACCCTCGAAGACCAGGGGGTTCAACGAGGCACGCGCGGTGTACAGGGCGGCCGTGTACCCGGCCGGGCCCGAGCCGATGATGATCACGTTGCGGACGTCGCTCACTGGGTCTCCTGAATGCTTCACACCTGGGTGCCGTCTTGTCGGCCGTTGTCGGCCGTGGTGTCCACCCCGGTCAACGGTTCCCTAGTGTCTCGCATTCCCGGCGTCTCAGGCGCGCGGCACCGACTGGTGGAGCATGACGAGCGGGGCCGAGCAGGAATCCTGGACGAGGTAGACGTCCCAGCGGTGCTCCGGGTCCGTGGCGTCCGGGTAGAGCAGGGCGAAGACCTCGACGCCCAGGTAGCGGCCGATGCCCTGCACGGCGGGCTGGTCGGTGCGCTTGGTGGCCGCCAGCACGCAGCTGGGCGCGGTGGGCTGGACCGGGCCGGAGGGGCTCGCGGAGGCCTCGCCGGTGACGGTCTGGGCGCCGGTGTTCGGCGCGGCGTGCTCGCCCGGGCCCGACGGCGATCCGGAGGGCGTGGCGGCGCCCTGTGCGGTCGCGCTCTTGAACCGCGCGTCGTCGCGTGCGAGGCGCTGGATCTCGCTGCTCAGGTTGGCCTGGGTGAAGTCGTAGGCGGACGCCGAGGCGGCGTTCGGGGAGACGAGAGGAACGGAGGCGCCGCCGATGGCGGAACTGTTGCTGGCTCCGCTGTCGAGGTCGCCACCGCGGGAGACGGCGATCCCTATGCCGCCGACGGCCGCGAAGAGCGCCAGGGTGACCAGCACCCGGCGGACGCGTGCCGAGCGGCGCGAGCGGGTCCGGGGCCGGTTGTCGGCCGGCCGGTCCCCGGCGGGGCGCCGGGACGCCGGCGGTCGGTCGGCGTCTCCCTGCCCGCCCCCGGCGGGCTCCTCGGCCTCCGCGTCCCCCCCGGCGTCCGAGCCGGTCGGGTTCTCCCGCTCGGCCGCGAGGGCGGCGTCGATGCGGGCGGCGACGTCGTCGGGCATGGGGCCCGGCGTGGGCTCGTCGCCCAGCAGCGAGGTCAGCTCGGCGAGCGCGGCGTAGGTCTCGGCGCACTCCGGGCAGGAGTCCAGGTGCGCGGCGAGCTCGGCGCTCTGCTCAGGGGGGAGCAGCTCCTCGGCGTGCTCGGCGAGGAGTTCGATCTCGGGGTGAGCCGGGTGCAGTGTGGAGTCGCTCATGCCTTCAGCTCACCTCCTGCGGCTGGCGCGGTCTCGGTTCGGTCCGGCGATGGGACGCGTGGCGCGGGCGCCTGGTTCCCGGGGGTCGATCGGCCAAGATCACCAACTGTTTCACGTGTGACAGTCGACGATCTTGGTCGGTTCGGGCTCGGCGCGGTCGCGCGCAGATGGCTCACATGGGGCAGCAGCTTGGCCCGGGCGCGGGCACAGCGGCTCTTGACCGTTCCGGTGGGGACGCCCAGGACCGCCGCGGCCTCGGCCACGGAGTAGCCCTCCATGTCCACCAGGACCAGTGCCGCCCGCTGGTCCGCGGGCAGGGTCGACAGCGCGGCCGCCAGTTCGCGGCGCAGCTCGCCGCGCTCGGCGGCGGCGGAGACGTCCGCGCCCTCGTCGTGCCCCGCGGCGCTCTCCAGGACCGTCTCGTCCTCGACGAGCCGGGTGCGGCGGGTGGCGCTGCGCCGGGCGCGGTCCAGGCAGGCGTTGACGACGATCCGGTGCAGCCAGGTGGTGACCGCGGAGCGGCCCTGGAAGGTGTGCGCGGAGCGGAAGGCGGAGACCATCGCGTCCTGGACCGCGTCGGCGGCCTCCTCACGGTCGCCGAGCGTGCGCAGCGCGATCGCCCACAGGCGGTCCCGGTGGCGGCGCACCAGCTCGCCGAAGGCGTCGGGATCGCCCTCCAGATGGCGACGCAGCAGCTCTGCGTCCTCGACCGGATCGGTCACCTGGCCCTCCACCCCCCTTGATGTGTCACGGCTGGCCACGCGGAAGTCGGGGTCCAGCCTGCCATCCCGGAGGTGTTCGCGTCAGCCCAGGACCTGGATCTCGGAAATACCGCCCCGGTAGTGGTCGGGACTGGTGGAGTCCGCGGGCAGCGAGGTGACGTGGATCAGCACGTAGCGGGTGCGCACCGGCTTGGCCAACACGCCGCTGTCCAGGGCGGTGCCCGCGAGCAGCTGGTCGTTGCTGATCCGCTGGGTGAAGGCGCTCAGGTCCAGTGGGACGGAGCCGGCGTCGGCCGGGGCGGCGAGGATCTCCTGGGTCTGCCCGCCGAACGGCAGGAGCACCTTGACCTCGGAGACGCTCTGCACGCTGCCGAGGTCGACCACGATGCCGCTGCCGTCCTTGCGGGTGGGGTAGTTCCCGAAGTTCGGATAGCCGATGTAGCTGGAGGTGATCCAGGCGGTCTTGGGGTTGTTGTCGATGGCCAGGGGCGCCTGGTCGCCCTTTATCGTCGTCGGGTCCAGCGGCGAGAACTCCGTGGCGGAGGAGAGCGGCAGCGTCTTCAGGGTGCGCGTGCCGGTGCCCGGGGCAGGGGAGCCACTGGTGCCCTGACTCTGCTGGGGGGTGTCGCCGTTCCCGGGCTTGGCCATCAGTGCCTCGGCGGTGCCCCAGCTGCCTAGCGCGATGGCGCCGAGCACGACCAGGGAGACCGCCCACTTCAGCGCCCGCCCGGAACGGCCCGGCAGAGCCGGCTGGGGCGCCATCGGCGGTCGCTGCGGCGTGCGCGGTGGCACGGTCGGGGTCGCCGATGGCGCGGCCGTGGCGGGGCCGCGACGGTCCGCGGTGCGGTGGTCCGGGTAGCTGGGCAGCACCAGCGGCTCGGGCTCGGGCTGGCGCACCTTGGGCAGCTCGGCGATGGCCTTGGCCAGGTCGGCGGGCGTGGTGATCGGCGTCAGCCTGCCGCCGGGCGGCGTGCACAGCGTGCGGGCGGTGAGGTCCGACAGGCCCCGGTGCACGCCGGCACGGATCTGCTCGGCCGGGACCACGCCGAGGTCGCGCGGGAGCCGCTGCAGGCCGTTGCCGCCCTCCGCGAAGGGCCAACGGTGGGTCAGCCCGGCGAAGAGCAGCGCGCCGATCGCCCGGGTGTCCTGCTGGGCGGCGTCCGCCGTGTCGTCGGCCGTGACGCCGCGCAGCGCGGCGTTCACGGCGATGCCGTCGATGCGGTACTGCCCGCTGTCGGTGCGCAGCACCGAGGCGGGTGTGAGCCGCAGGTGCGCGAGGCCGCGCCGGTGTGCGGCCGTGAGCGCCTCGGCGAGCTGACGCACCAGCTGGTAGGCCTCGTAGGCCTCCAGCGGTTCGGTCAGCAGCAGGGTGTCCAGCCCGGTGGCGTCCGGCAGCCACTCGCGCACGACGTAGACGACGTCGCCGTCCTCGACGGCGTCCAGCACCTGCACGAAGCGCGGGTCGCCGAGCAGCGCGGCCTGCCGCGCGGCGGCCAGCACGCGCTTGGCGCGCGGGTGCGCGGCGGCCAGCAGGTGGATCCCGACGGCGCGACGCAGCTTCTCGTCGACGGCGCGCCAGGAGCTGAAGACCTCGGTGCTGGTGGTGCACTCCTCCAGCCGGTACCGCCGCGCGATCCGGTCCCCGCTGTGCCGCACCGGCGCCTCGACGGACGCCGCCTCGACGGCGGGCTCGGCGTCGGCGTCGGCGTCGGAGTCGGCGTCGTCGGCAGCGGCAGGGGCAGCGGCCTTGGCGACGGTGAGCTTGACGGTGGCGGTGGTGGCGGCGGGCTTCTCGGACGCGGCGGTGGCCGCCTCGCCCTTCGCCGCGCGCGTCGCGACGTCCCCTGCGGACGCCCCGTCGCCGGCGGAGCCGGCGGCGACGGATGCTTCGGCGACGGATGCTTCGTCAGCAGTGGTCGCGGCAGCAGCAGGCGCCTCGTCGGCCGGGGCGTCGTCGCTCTCGTTCCCGGCGTCCGCGGTGGGCTGCACCACGCCCGCGTCCGCTTCGTCCTTGCCGACCGCATCCGCGTCAGCGTCCGCGTCAGTCTCGTCCGCGTCCGACGTCGCCGCGATCGACTCCGCGACCGCCCTCGCCGCGGCCGCGGCGGCCTGCTCCGCGTCCGCGTCGGGTGCGGCGTCAGCCGGGGCCGGGGCCGAAGCAGTTGCGGGCGGGGTGGCCGGGGCTTCCGGCTCCGCGTCCAGCTCCGTGGCGAGGGCTTCGACGGACATCTGGGCGGTCGCCTCCGATGCTCGCTCCGACTGCCCTTCGCCCGCCCGAGGGCGGCCCGTGGTCGCTCCCACGGCCGTCTCGCTGCGCTCAGCCACCGTTGTCCTGCCTCCCCGAACCGCACTGTCGCCGATCCCATGGCGGGCCGCCTGCCGACGCGGCGCCGCCCACGATCAATTGTGCCAACTCGCCGCGCCTCCTACGACCGTCCAGAGGCCGTCCTGGTTGCTCTGCTCGGCGAAATCTGCGGTTGGTTCACCTAGCGTCCGATTTTCGCGCGAACCATACCGAGAAGCGAGTTGAGTTCGTCGATCCGCATCCGCTTCGCGACGACAAGGAAGAGGCCCATCTGCACCGCCCCGCCGACCACCACGGCGGCGATGCCGCCGACGCGGCCGTGACCCAGCGCCCCCAGCACCCCGAAGCAGACCGCCGCACCGACGACCGCCGGCAGCACGTTGGCGCCGATCAGCTTGGTGTAGGTGCGCTTGATCCGGTCGCCGTCCAGGTCGCCGACGCGGCGGCGGAGCCGGGGCACGGCCACCAGCAGGCCGACGATGTAGGCGGCGCCGTAGGCGAACGCCATGCCGGTGACGGCCCACGAGGCGGGCAGCACCAGGTAGCAGACGGCGGAGAGCAGGGCCTGGGTGACGGCCACCCAGACGGTGTTGTAGAAGGGCGTGCGGGTGTCCTCGTAGGCGTAGAAGCCGCGCAGCAGCACGTACTGGGCCGAGAAGGGGATCAGGCCGAGCGCGAACGCGGAGACCATGTAGCCGACGGAGATCTCACCGTAGATCGCGGCACCGATGGCGGGGCCCAGGGCGAGGAAGGCGAAGGCGCCGGGGACGATGGCCACCGCGGAGGTCCGCAGGCCGTAGGAGAGGTCGTCGCGGACCGCGATGCCGTCCTCGTCCGCGGCGGCGCGGGAGATGCGCGGCAGCACCGCGCTCATGATGGAGACGGTGATGACGGCCTGCGGCAGCTGCCAGATGAGCAGCGCGTTCTGGTAGGCCGCCAGGCCCTTGCCGTTGTCGCCGGAGGCGAGGCCGGCGGAGGTGGCGAGCTGGGTGACCACCAGGAATCCGACCTGGTTGGCCAGCACGAACAGGAACGTCCACTTGGCCAGCTTGGCGGCGTGGCCGAGGCCGTGGCCGCGCCAGTCGAAGCGCGGCCGGAAGCGCAGACCCGCGTGACGCAGGTAGGGGATCATCGCGAGCGACTGGACCACCAGGCCCAGCAGCGTGCCGACGCCGAGCAGCCGGACACCGGCGGAGGGGATGGTCGCCGGCGTCATCTGCGTGTGGCTGAAGGGACCGTAGACCCAGATGAACATCGAGAAGGTGAAGATGACCACGATGTTGTTGAGGACCGGGGTCCACATCATCGGGCCGAACTTGCCGCGCGCGTTCAGGATCTGGCCCATGACCACGTGCACGCCCATGAAGAAGATCGTGGGCAGGCAGTAGCGGGCGAAGGCGACGCTGACCTCGGCGGAGGCGGGCGTCGACATCGCGGTGTTCGACACGGCCCGCACCAGGAGCGGTGCGGCCAGCACGGCCGCCAGCACGACGACCCCGAGGCCGACGACGACGAGCGTCAGCAGCCGGTTGGCGTAGGCCTCGCCGTTGTCCTCGTCGTTCTTCATGCTGCGGACCAGCTGCGGGACGAAGACCGCGTTCAGGGCACCGCCGCCGACGAGGATGTAGATCATCGTCGGGAGCGTGTTGGCGACGCTGTAGTTGTCGGCCAGGACGCCGAAGCCGATGGCGACGCCGATGACCATCGTGCGCAGGAAGCCGGTGCCGCGCGAGACGAGGGTGCCGGCCGCCATGATGGCGCTGGAGTTGAGCAGGCTGGCGACCTTGCCCTTGGGAGCGCCGGCGCCCTGGGACTCGCTCTGCTCCTCCTGCTCCTGCCCCGGCAGGTCCTGGGGGATGAGCAGCGGGATGGTGCTGGTGGTCTCGGCGACGGCGTCACCGCCCGCCTCGCCGTACAGGCTCGGGCCGCTGTCGCGGAAGAGGAAGTCGTAGGCCTCGTCCTGGGCGCGCTGCTGCTGCGTCTGGGCGTGCTCGCGGGCCTGCTGGCGCCGCCCCGCGCCGCTGATCAGCTCGTCGACACCGACGTACGGCTCGCCGCCGGGCTGACCCGGCTGACCCGGCTGACCGGGCTGCCCCGGGACGGAGGGAGGCTGCCCCGGACCGCCCTGCTGCGGCTGCTGCGGCTGCTGCGGGTCCTGCGGCCAGCCCTGGACGCCGGGCTGCAGGCCGGGCTGCACACCGGGCTGGGCTCCCGGCTGCGCCAGGCCCTGCTGCGGTGCGCCGTAGGCCTGGCTGAAGCCCTGCGGCTGGTACGGCTGCGCCTGGTAGGGCGCCTGCGGTGCCTGCTGCGGGTAGGGCTGCCCGCCCTGGGGCGGGTAGCCGCCGTGCGGCGGGTACGGGGGCTGCGGCGGGGGCGGGTAGCCGCCCTCGCCGTACAGCGGCTGGGGTGCCGGCGGGGCCTGGGTGGCGGCCGGCGCGTGCGGGTCGGTCGCGTACGGGTCCGTCGCGTACGGGTCGTGCGCGTAGGTCTGGTCGAGGTACGGGTCAGGCGCGTGGCCGCCGGAGCCACCCTGCGGGGTTCTGCCGTCTCGCGGCGCGGTCATGCGTCTGCCTCCTGGTCCTCGGATGCCGTGGGGTCCTCGGGACCGTCGGCGGTTGCGGCGGCGAGGGCCGCGTTCTTCTTGCGCTTCCAGTACAACCGCAGACCCGCCAGGACGACGAGCAACCCGCCGCTGGCCATGACGGCGATGACGCCGGAGGACACCGAGGTGACGGTGACCGTGAAGGACTCGGAGCTGATCTCCGATCCGTCCTGCGCCGACCTGAGCACCGCCCGCATGGTGACCTGGCCGTTGGCCGTGGCGGTGACCTTGAACCGGGAGGTGACCTTGGTACCGCCACCGGCGATGGAGATGTCCACGCCGTCCGTGGCACTCGGTGAGTCGATCTTCAGGCGTGGATAGCTGGTGCCGTCGACCTCCAGGTAGAGCTTCAGCCTGGTGACGTTCTGCTCCAGGTTGTTCTCCACGCTGACGGCGATCTGCGCGGAGGCGTTGTCGCCCGGCACCACCACGTCGCTGGTCTTCTTCAGGATGTGGACCGAGCCCTGCAGCCCGTCCATGTACCCGTACATGTCCCCGGTGTAGGTGGTGCCCGCCTGCGGGTCGGCGCGCCAGCCGGTGGACACCGAGCGGACCATGGCCGCGTTGAACGGCTCACGCAGCCGTTCCGGCCGGGTGAGGATGCGCTGCAGCTGGGTCAGGTCCTGCTGGGTCCTCTGGATGTTGGTGACGTTGTAGGCGCTGAGCTCCCCGCCGCGCACCGAGGACGGGTAGGACCCGTCGGAGGGCACGTGCGTGTTCGCGCCGGCGGTGGCCCCGGCCTGGACCACCCCGTTCAGGTCCGTCGGCTGCACCCAGGCGCCGCCCTCGGCCGACTTCAGCGCCCGCACCAGCGTCTGCGCGGTGGCCGCGGACAGGTTGCGGGGCGGCTGCACCACGATGTCGCGCTGGACGCTCGGCTGCTCCCCGGAGATCGCCAGGGTCTCGGCCAGGAACAGCTGCACGGCCGTGGTCTGCGCGGCCTGCGTGGACAGGTCCCCGGCGAAGATCTTCCCGAGCTCGCTGTCGGCGACGACGGCGGTCATGCCGTTGCCGATCCTGCGCGCCGCGTTCGGGGTGAAGGTGAGGTTGGAGGTGTCGGGCATGGACGCGCCGTTGACGATGATCTGGCTCGCGCCCATCGACTTGGCCAGCGACGCGATCGAGGAGTCGACGTAGCCCTGGTAGGGCCAGGCGACGTCGTGCGCGGCGTCGATCTGGAGCCGGTCCAGGCCCACGCTGCTGCCGACCACCGGCAGCAGCGAGTTGACCTGGGCCCGGGCGGAGCTGTCGTGGGCGAGCGAGGCGAGGTCGGGGTCGGCGTAGGGCAGCGAGACGACGTCGGCCTTGCCGGCGCTCAGGGTGCTCTGCAGCCCGCTCAGCCAGCTCGTCGCGGCCTGCTTGCCGGTTCCCGGCGTCAGGCACTGACAACCATTGGCACCGGTGATGTCGGAGGCGGTGGCGACCTGGTAGGGGCCCGTCATCGCGTTGACCGTGTCGATCAGGTCCGGGTCGATCATCCAGGTCAGGTGCAGGTCCGGGTTCTGCTGGCCGAGCTGGGTGAGCTGGCCGAGCCGGCCCTCCTGACCGAGCGAGCTCGCCAGTTCCTGGGTCAGCACCGGCTGCTCGTTGTGGGTGGAGGGGTCCACGTACGTCTGAGCCTGGAGCACGGGCGGGTTGGTCAGCGGCCACAGTGTGGCGACCTTGGTCGCCTTGGCGGCGGAGTCCTTGGCGTGCAGCGGCAGGAAGGTCCTGGCGATGCCGAGGGACTCCCCGGTGACACTGCTCACGGCGTCCACCCCGAGGGAGTAGACGCCGTCGGGGCTGGGCCCGAGGTGCAGCTTGGAGATCGGGGCCTTGATCGAGAACGAGGCGCTGGCACCGGCGGCGAGCGTGCCGATGTGCTGCTGCAGCGACGGGTCGTCGGTGATCTCGTACCCGTCCAGGTTGGGGACGGCCTGGCCGCCGGAGGAGGCCAGGCTCTCGATGTCGGAGCGCTGGCCCA
Organism: Streptacidiphilus jiangxiensis; assembly: GCF_900109465.1. GTDB lineage: Bacteria > Actinomycetota > Actinomycetes > Streptomycetales > Streptomycetaceae > Streptacidiphilus > Streptacidiphilus jiangxiensis. Next base: position 236,974 of record NZ_FOAZ01000003.1, on the reverse strand, counting down.
GCGGCCTGCCGGTGGTGCGCAGTCCCACGTGCAGGCCCTGGACGGCGCTGCCGGTGCGGTTGCGCACGGTGCCGGTGAGGGTCACGTCGCCGTTCGCGGTGGGCACGGCGGGGGTGACCGTGGTGAGCGTCACCTCGACGCCGGAGTGGGAGTCGGCGGGCGCGAGCGTGGTCGCGGCGGCGTGGGTGACCGCGGGTGGCAGGCCGGAGACGCTGATCTGCGGTGCGGCCTGGGCGGCCGGTGCCAGCGTCGGCCCGGCCAGGACCACCAGGCCGGAGGCGACCGTCAGCCGTGCGGCCCGGCGCAGTACGCCGCGGGCACGCCTGTTCGCCCGCCCGCCCTCAGGCCGGCCGCCTGCCTGCCACCTCCCCGTCGCCGCCTCGCCCACGCGCCCTCGCCGTTCTCGTCGCTGTCCCCAGGGATGCCCCGCGCGGCGGGGCCCGCGCTTGAGCGTGAACTCTGCGCCCTGCGCCCCGCGCCCTGGCATGGTAACGACGCCGGGCCGTGTCGTGTGCCGGTAGGCAGGCCCGGACGGGGGTACGACGCCCGGCGCGCCTCGTGCGGTTGCACACATCCCGAGCGAAATGGCGCGGCGAGCCCGGGGTTCGGCCCCGTACCCTTGTCTGTCGTGTCCAACGCTATGCCCTCCGGCCTCCCCGCATCCGAGCCCGCCCCCGCTCCCGGCGCCCCTGTGGCCTCCGACGGCCCCGACGGCGCCGCGTTGAGCGAGCAGCAGGCGGACAGGGTCCGGGAGATCCTGCGCGCCTATCCCGTCGCCGTCGAGCTCGGCGAGCGCTTCGCGGCGGCCGGCTTCACCCTCGCGCTGGTCGGCGGCTCGGTGCGCGACGCCCTGCTGGGCCGTCTCGGCAACGACCTGGACTTCACCACCGACGCCCGGCCCAAGGAGATCCTCAAGCTGGTCAAGGGCTGGGGCGAGGCCGTCTGGGACGTGGGCATCGCCTTCGGCACGGTGGGCGTGCGCAAGCACGACCTGCAGATCGAGATCACCACGTACCGGTCCGAGCTGTACGACCGCAACTCCCGCAAGCCCGAGGTCACCTTCGGCGACACCATCGAGGAGGACCTGGTCCGCCGCGACTTCACGGTCAACGCGATGGCCGTGAAACTGCCCCAGGTGGAGTTCGTCGACCCGCACCACGGCCTGGCCGACCTCGCCGAGGGAGTGCTGCGCACGCCCGGGACGCCGGAGGCGTCCTTCTCCGACGACCCGCTGCGGATGCTGCGCGCCGCGCGCTTCGCCGCGCAGCTGGACTTCGAGGTCGCGCCGGAGGTCGTCACCGCGATGACGGAGATGGCCGACCGGATCGACATCGTCTCGGCCGAGCGGATCCAGGGCGAGCTGAACAAGCTGGTGCTGTCGCAGCACCCGCGCAAGGGCCTGTCCCTGCTCGTCGACACCGGCCTGGCCGACCGCGTCCTGCCGGAGCTGCCCGCGCTGCGCCTGGAGCGCGACGAGCACCACCGTCACAAGGACGTCTACGAGCACAGCCTGACGGTGCTGGAGCAGGCGATCGACCTGGAGTCGACCGGCGAGGGCGACGGCAAGCCGGACCTGACGCTGCGCCTGGCCGCGCTGCTGCACGACATCGGCAAGCCGCGCACCCGGCGCTTCGAGGAGGGGGGCGGCGTCTCCTTCCACCACCACGAGCTGGTCGGCGCCAAGTTGACCAAGAAGCGGCTGCGGGAGCTCAAGTACTCGAACGAGCTGATCGCGGACGTCTCCCGGCTGGTCGAGCTGCACCTGCGGTTCCACGGCTACGGCACCGGCGAGTGGACCGACTCCGCGGTGCGTCGCTACGTGCGCGACGCGGGCCCCCTGCTGGACCGCCTGCACAAGCTGACCCGCTCGGACTGCACCACCCGCAACAAGAAGAAGGCCGCGGCCCTCTCCCGCAGCTACGACGGCCTGGAGCAGCGGATCGGCCAGCTGCAGGAGCAGGAGGAGCTGGACGCGATCCGGCCCGACCTGAACGGCGACCAGATCATGGCGCTGCTCGACATCAGGCCCGGCCGGGACGTCGGCGAGGCGTACAAGTTCCTGCTGGAGCTGCGCCTGGAGCACGGCCCGCTGGGCGAGGACGAGGCGGCCGAGGCGCTCAGGACGTGGTGGCGACAGCGGCAGGGCTGAGATCGTTGCGCCAGGGACGGGTGGCGCCGTAGGCGACGGCGGTGGCGGCGTACAGGGCCGCCGCCGTCAGCACGACCGGGACGGAGCGCCCGGAGACCGGCAGCACCAGTGCGCACAGGCCCGCGGCGGCCACCAGGGCGCTGTTGAACAGCACGTCGTAGAGGGCGAAGACGCGTCCCCGGTAGGCGTCCTCGACGCCGCTCTGGACGATGGTGTCGGTGCTGATCTTGGCGCCCTGGGTGAGCAGGCCGAGGGCGTAGGCGGCGACCATCGTCGGCCAAGGGGTGAAGTAGAAGCCGAGGGCGGCGGTCAGCACCGCGCCGAGCGCGGAGCAGGTCGTCAGCCAGCCCGGCACGGTGAGCCGGCGTCCGGCGGCGGGGGTGATCGCTGCGGCGCTGAAGTAGCCGGCCGCGGAGGCGGCCAGCGCGGTGCCGAGCCAGCGCAGACCGCCGGTCTGGTCGCTGGGGGTGGCGAAGGTGTTGCGGCACAGCATCAGCAGCACGACCAGCAGCAGCCCGTAGCAGAACCGCAGAACCGTCACTGCGCCGAGCGCCCGGGCGGCCGGGCGGCAGTCGTGCAGCAGGTGCCGGAAGCCGTCGAGCAGGCCGCGTGCGGTGTCGGTGACGGCGGTCCGGACGGTCGCCTGCGCGGCCTCCTCACGCTGCTTGCGGTCCGGCCCGAGGGCCTCCTTGCCGAGCGTGGTCGCCACCAGCGCGGAGGCGGCGTATCCGCCACCCGCCAGCGCCACCAGCAGCGCGTTGCTGCCCGCCCCGGCGGGAAGCGCGAGCCGGACCAGGAACGCCGTGCCGCCGCCGACGGTCGCCGCGAGCGTCCCGGCGGTGGGCGCGAGGGAGTTGGCGCTGATCAGCAGCTCGTCGGTGACCACGTGCGGCAGGGACGCGGACAGGCCCGCGAGGACGAACCGGTTGATGCCGGTGACCAGCAGCGCGGCGGTGAAGAAGACCCAGGTGGGCGCGTGCGCCGCGACGAGCGCGGCGGTCGCCAGGCAGAGCACCAGACGCAGCAGGTTGCCCTTGACCAGCACCTGGCGCCGGCGCCAGCGGTCGAGCAGCACACCCGCGAAGGGGCCGATCAGGCAGAAGGGCAGCAGCAGCACGGCGAACGCCGAGGCGATGGCCGCGGGGCTCGGCTGCCGCTCGGGCGAGAAGACGACGTACGCGGCGAGCGCGGCCTGAAAGGCGCCGTCCGCGAGCTGCGACAGCAGTCTCGTCGCCAGCAGCCGCCGGAAGCCATGGAGCCGCAGCAGCGCGCGCAGAGTCGGTGTCGTCGCCACCGGCCTAGCCTGGCACGTGCGGTGCGCGGGTGCACGCATCCGCGAGCAAGATCACCAAGTGTTTCACGTGCAGCACTTCGCGATCTTGTGCACGCCACTCGGGCGGCAGCCACCTCAGGGGCGCGGGGAACTGCGCGAAAAGCCACCGTGGGCCCTGAGATCCCGAGCGGGCAGGGCCATCCGCCTCGGCGGGCTGCTCGCGCAGTTCCTCGCGCCCCCGAGGTGGTGCATGGCAAAGGCCCCCACATACCTGACGGCATGCGGGGGCCTGGGCGCCTTGCGGTAAGCGCTTAGCGCTCGACCTCGCCGCGGATGAACTTCTCGACGTTCTCCTTGGCCTCGTCGTCGAAGTACTGAACCGGCGGGGACTTCATGAAGTACGAGGACGCCGACAGGATCGGGCCACCGATGCCGCGGTCCTTGGCGATCTTCGCCGCACGCACGGCGTCGATGATGACGCCGGCGGAGTTCGGGGAGTCCCAGACCTCGAGCTTGTACTCCAGGTTCAGCGGAACGTCACCGAAGGCGCGGCCCTCGAGGCGGACGTAGGCCCACTTGCGGTCGTCGAGCCACGCGACGTAGTCGGACGGGCCGATGTGGACGTTCTTGGCGCCCAGCTCGCGGTCACGGATCTGCGAGGTGACGGCCTGCGTCTTGGAGATCTTCTTGGACTCCAGGCGCTCGCGCTCGAGCATGTTCTTGAAGTCCATGTTGCCGCCGACGTTCAGCTGCATGGTGCGCTCGAGGATGACACCGCGGTCCTCGAACAGCTTCGCCATCACGCGGTGCGTGATGGTCGCGCCGACCTGGGACTTGATGTCGTCACCGACGATCGGCACACCGGCCTCGGTGAACTTGTCCGCCCACTCCTTGGTGCCGGCGATGAAGACCGGGAGGGCGTTGACGAAGGCGACCTTGGCGTCGATGGCGCACTGGGCGTAGAACTTCGCCGCGGCCTCGGAACCGACGGGCAGGTAGCAGACCAGGACGTCGACCTGGCGGTCCTTGAGGACCTGGACCACGTCGACCGGCTCCTCGGTGGACTCCTGGATGGTCTCCAGGTAGTACTTGCCGAGGCCGTCGAGGGTGTGGCCGCGCTGGACCTGGACACCGGTCGACGGAACGTCGCAGATCTTGATGGTGTTGTTCTCGGAGGCGCCGATGGCGTCCGCCAGGTCGAGGCCGACCTTCTTGGCGTCCACGTCGAACGCTGCCACGAACTCCACGTCCTTGACGTGGTAGTCACCGAACTGCACGTGCATGAGGCCCGGCACGCGGCTGTTCGGGTCGGCGTCCTTGTAGTACTCGACACCCTGCACCAGGGAAGCGGCGCAGTTGCCGACACCCACGATGGCTACGCGAACCGAACTCATTCCGGTTGCTCCTTGTTACTCGTGAGACTCGTGCTGCGGCACGGGTCTCTGCCTTCAGTCAATGCGGTACGTCTCTAGGTCATGCGGTAGGTCGTGCCGAACGTCGGCGCTCCCCCGGCCGCCCGCATGGTGCTCCTGCTACTCGTCCCCGCCCGGTGGGGCGGTGGCGTGGCCGCGGCCGCCGCGGTTCGCGCGCTCGGTCTCGATCAGCTCGTTGAGCCAGCGGACCTCGCGCTCGACCGACTCAAGGCCGTGGCGCTGCAGTTCGAGGGTGTAGGCGTCCAAGCGCTCGCGGGTGCGCGCAAGTGATGCGCGCATCCTCTCCAGGCGTTCCTCCAGCCGGTTCCGGCGACCCTCCAGCACGCGCATGCGCACGGCCTTGTCGGTCTGGCCGAAGAAGGCGAAGTGAACACCGAAGTGCTCGTCCTCCCAGGCATCGGGACCGGAGTCGGCCAGCAGCTCCTCGAAGCGCTGCTTGCCCTCGCCGGTCAGCCGGTAGACGATCTTCGATCGCTTGCCGTTCAGGGCGGTTGCGGGGATGTACTCGGCGTCGGGGTTGTCCTCGACCAGGTAGCCCTGGGCCACGAGGCCCTTCAGGCAGGGGTAGAGCGTGCCGTAGGAGAAGGCACGGAACGAGCCGAGCAGCACGTTGAGCCGCTTGCGCAGCTCGTAACCGTGCATGGGCGAGTCGTGCAGCAGTCCGAGGACGGCGAATTCCAGGATGCCCGAGCGCCTGCTCATGATCCGGCTTCGCCTCCTTCGGTGTCCGCTGCGTTCGACCGGTCCCGCTGTCGTCATCACGAGTATGCCACTGCGATGTATCGAACCGATACATCGAGACGATATGACGACGGTGTGGCGGCGGCAAGAGGGGGGTCCCCGGGGTTCGTGGTGGTGGCTCTCACAGTTGTCGGTTCTGTGTAAGGAGGGCCCGTGGAAGACCGGGTCGAAGGAGGTTCTGTGCGTGATGCACGGGAGTTTGGCTGACCTTTGATAAGGATCTGTCGGCGATATGTCCCAAATGGGAGTTGACGCCCGGTTAGAGCCCTTCCCAGCCTGCGTACTCTGTCGCCTATGCAGAAAGCCGCCAGGAGCTACGGGAGCCCCGGGAACCACGGGCGTCCCAGTGGCGTCCCCGTCCTCGGCGGACTCTGGCCTCTTGGGGCCGCGTCGCCATGGGGGATCACGACCACCGCCTTCAGGCAGCCGCAGCGCAGCCTTCAGTCCGAGGAACAGCTGGAAGCAGGATGAGCGAACACCGGCGCAGAACGCCGCAGTCGCAGCAGCCGCAGCAGCCGCAGTACGGCGGCCGTCGCCCCACGGGACCGACCGATGCGGGTCGCGGCCAGACGAGTGCGCACCAGAGCAGCGGCATGCCCCCACGTCGTACGGCGCGGCCCCAGCCCGGCGGCGGCCCCGCCGGCGGCACGGCCGCCCAGCCGCGGATGACCCGCGCCGAGATGCGCCGCGCGGCGCAGGGCAAGGGCGGCGGTGGCGGCAACGGTGGCGGCCGCGGCCCTGCCGGCCGCGGCGGTAAGGGCCCGAACGGGCCCCGGCCGAAGCGGTTCATCGACTACCCGCGCTGGGGGAAGTCCGGCGTCCGCCGGTGGCTGCCCTCGTGGAAGCTGGTCACCAGCTGCTTCCTGATCTTCATCGGTGGTCTGACCGCACTCGTCGGCTACGCGTACGCGAACGCCCAGATCCCGACGGTCCAGAACGCCGACAGCCTGAAGCAGGGCAACATCTTCTACTGGGCCGACGGCAAGGTGATGGCCAAGACCGGCTACAACCGCCAGAACGTCCAGCTCGGTCAAGTCCCGAAGGACGTCCAGCACGACTTCATGGCGGCCGAGGACGAGACGTTCGAGACCAACAGCGGTGTCGATCCCATGTCCATCCTGCGCGCCGTCAAGAACATGGCCACCGGCGGCAGTGTCCAGTCGGGTTCGACCATCACGCAGCAGTACGTCAAGAACGTCTACCTGAACAGCGCCCAGACCGCGACGCGTAAGCTCAACGAGATCCTGATTTCCTTCAAGATCGGCAACGGTGGCCTGTCCAAGGACGACGTGCTGACGGGCTACCTCAACACCAACTACTACGGCCGCGGCGCCTACGGCATCGAGGCCGCGGCCGAGGCCTACTACGGCGTGCACGTCGGGCAGTTGACGCTCTCCGAGGGCGCTTTCATCGCCGCCACGGTGAACGAGCCCAGCACGATGCAGAACGTGCTCGCCGACCAGGCCGCCAAGCAGCGTGCCATCGGCCGTTGGCAGTACGTGCTGAACCGCATGGTCGTGAACAACTGGATGACGCAGGCCGACCACGACGCGGCCTTCGCCAAGGGCTTCCCCACGCCGAAGGCGTGGGTGCCGCACCAGGAGCTCAAGGGTCAGGTCGGTTACCTCGTCGACCTGGCGCAGAACTACGCCGAGCAGCACTCCAACAACCACCTGGGCGAGGCTCAGATGGCGCAGGGCGGCTACAGCATCTACACGACCTTCGACGAGACGAAGGTCAACCAGCTCAGCGCGGCCGTCGCCAAGATGGAGTCGCAGCACATCAACCCGAAGCTGCACGGCGCCGCGGACAAGAACGTCCAGGTGGGCGCCGCGTCCGTGGACCCGCGCACCGGTGCCATCCTGGCCATCTACGGCGGCGCGGGCATCGACAAGGGCCACTACACCGACAACGCCAACAGCTTCGGTGTGCCGGTGGGCTCGACGTTCAAGCCGATCGTGCTGGCCTCGGCGATGAAGAACGGCGCGATCACCTCGCCCGGGTCCACGACGCGCACGCCGATCACTCCGTCGAGCAAGTACGACGCGGACCCCTGCCTGAAGATCCACGACCAGCAGGGCAACTACCTCACGGACAAGTCCAACCAGTCGGCCTGCCCCGAGCCGGACGGTCTGCTGCACCAGGCGAACGACTCCGACATCAAGTACGGGTACAAGCCGCTGAGCTTCGCGATGGAGCAGTCCATCAACACGCCGTACGTGCAGCTGGGTGAGGACGTCGGTTACAAGCCGGTCGAGGACACGGCCGAGAGCCTTGGGCTGGACAAGTCCACTCTGGAGAACCCCTCTGCCGGCTTCTTCATCGGTACCTCGACGCCCAGTGCCATCCGCATGGCCAACGTCTACGCGACCTTCGCCAACCAGGGCACCGAGCACGACCCGTACTCGGTGAGCAAGGTCTCCTACGACGGCCAGGTGCAGAGCTGGTTGCCCAAGACGAACGCCACACCGGCCCTGGACGCGAACATCGCCAACTCGGTGACCAAGGTGCTCCAGGGCGTCGTCGAGCGGGGTACGGGCACCAACGCCCAGCTGCCCGGCCGCGAGGTGGCCGGCAAGACCGGTACCACCGACGACTACCACTCGGCCTGGTTCATCGGCTACACGCCGCAGCTCGCCACCTCGGTCGTCATGTTCAAGGAAGACCCGAACAACCAGGGTCTGCAGACCATGAAGGGCGTCGGCGGCTACTCCAAGGTCTACGGTGCCGTCATGCCGACGCAGGTCTGGGTCGACTACATGAGCAACGCCCTGAACGGTCAGCCGGTGCTCACCTTCACGCCGCCGCAGCTGATGCCCCCGGGTGGCAACGAGCCCGGCGCGCCGACCGCGTCGGCGTCCGCCTCCGCGAGCGCGTCCGCCTCGGCGAGTGCCAGCGCCTCGTCGTCGGCGTCGGCCTCGTCGAGCCCCAGCGGCACGCCGTCGAGCTCGTCGACCGCCTGCTCGGACATCGAGATCGCGCTGGGCACCTGCCCCACCTCGAACCCGACGCAAGGCGGGGGTAAGCACCACCCCAGCCCGAGCGCCAGCTCGGGACTACCCGGTCCCGGTGGACAGGCGCAACCCAACGGCGGTTAGCGACGTCAGAGCAGTGAGCGCCAGGCGGCCCCGACCCGGAAGGGTGGGGGCCGCCTGGCGTAGGGCCGAGCAGGGCCCAGGGCCGGTGCGGCGGCGCGACGGTAGAAGCGGTGAGGCGCGGGGGCAGCGCGTTGTCCACAACCCCTGGAAAGGAACGTGCGGCAGGATGAGCGGTATGACGTCGAGTGACCAGCAGGCCGGCGACGCCGGTCAGGCAGACGAGCCAGCGCCGCACGCCTGGGCCGGGCCGGAGGAGGACGCCGAGGCAGCGCCCGCCGCGGCGCGGCCGACGCTGCCCGTGCCGCCGCCGGAGGACACCGTCGTCGTGCCCGCGGACGAGGACCCGGTCTCCGCGGCCGCCAGCGAGCTGATCGGCGGCGCGCCCGGTCGGCACGCGCTGCTCGGGGTGAGCTGGTGGACGGCGGCGCGCGTGCTGGCCGTCATCACCGTGGTGGTCTGGGCCCTCGGCATGATCCAGAAGGTGCCCTGCTACGACAGCGGCTGGTTCTACGGCGCCTCCGCGCAGTACGACCACGCCTGCTACAGCGACATCCCGCACCTGTTCTCGCTGCGCGGCTTCAACCTGCCCGGCAACATCCCCTACGTCGACAAGATCCCCAACCCGACCGACCCGACCATGCAGTACCTGGAGTACCCGGTGCTCACCGGGCTCTTCGTCTGGGGCGCGGCGCAGCTGACGCCGATGGGCGGCGCGGAGGTCTACCGGGAGCAGATCTTCTACCTGGTCAACGCGGGCATGCTGATGGTCTGCGCGGTCGTGGCCGTGGTCGCGCTGTCGCGCACGCACCGCCGTCGTCCGTGGGACGCCCTGCTGTTCGCGCTCGCGCCGGTGCTGGCGCTGGACGGGACGATCAACTGGGACATGCTCGCGGTCGCGCTGGCCGCGGTCGGCATGGCGCTGTGGGCGCGCCGCTACCCGGTCTGGGCGGGCGTGCTGATCGGTCTGGCGACGGCGGCCAAGCTCTACCCGGTGTTCCTGCTGGGCCCGCTGCTGGTGCTGTGTCTGCGCGCCGGGCGGATGCGGGAGTTCGGCCAGGCCTTCGCGGGTGCGGCCGTGGCCTGGCTGCTGGTGGACATCCCGTTCATGGTGGCCAACTTCAGCGGCTGGGCGACGTTCTACACCTTCAGTGAGTCGCGCGGGGTGGACTTCGGCTCGTTCTGGCTGATCCTCACCCAGAACAACTGGCTGAACGTCGACACCAACACGGTCAACACGATCGTGGCGATCCTGCTGATCGTGTGCTGCCTCGGCATCGGCTGGCTGGCCCTCGCCGCACGCCGCAGGCCCCGCTTCGCGCAGCTGGCGTTCCTGGTGATCGCGGCGTTCACGCTGACCAACAAGGTCTACTCGCCGCAGTACGTGCTGTGGCTGCTGCCGCTGGCGGTGCTGGCGCGACCGCGCTGGCGGGACTTCCTGGTCTGGCAGGCGTGCGAGGTCCTGTACTTCCTCGGCGTCTGGTACTACCTCGCCTACGGGGCCTCCGGCGACCAGAAGGGCCTGCCGCCGGACTGGTACCACGCGTCGATCGCCGTGCACATCCTGGGCACGCTCTACCTCGTGGTCATCATCGTCCGGGACATCCTCTCCCCGGCCTCCGACCCGGTCCGCGCGGACGGCAGCGACGACCCCTCGGGCGGCGTGCTGGACGGTGCCGCGGACGTCTTCACCCTCACCGGCGTCAAGGTCCAGGCGCCGCCGCAGCGCCCTTCTGGTGCGACCAGTTACGCCGTGGGGAGCTCTTCGCTCGACGGGTAACGACAACTCGACGGGTAACGACAGGAGGGGCGCGGGGAACTGCGCGAGAAACCACCCTGTGCGGATGGCCCTGCGTGTGGAGGGCCATCCGCGTGTCGGTGGCTTGTCGCGCGGTTCCCCGCGCCCCTGGACCGTGCGACTGCGCCCTGAGGCTCAGTGCCGGTCGACGATGCGGTCGAACAGCGTCGTGGTGTGGCGCAGCGTTGCCTTCAGCTCCTCGCCCACCGCCGGCGGAGCCACCTCGCCCGGGACCCAGAGCAGGGAGACCTGCATGTGCGGGGGCTCGGCGAAGCCGAGCTTGGTGCCGTTCCAGGTGAACGGCGAGGTGTTGCGGCCCAGGGTGGCCAGGCCCGCGCGGGCGAGGTTCTTGGCGCGGGGCGTCAGCCCGGACATGTTCTTCGGGGCCTCCAGGCCCACGCCGTGGGCCGTGCCGCCGGCGACGACGAGCAGGTGGCCGTCGCCCGCGACGCGGTGCTGGCGGTAGCCGAAGCGGTCGCCCTTGGTCATCCGGTGCACGTCCATGACCGTGCCGCGGCTCTCGATCGCCTCGTGGTCGCCCAGCCACAGCTGGGTGCCGATGCGGGCGCGGAACCGGACCTCCGGGTACCAGCCCTGGAGCTGCTCCATCTCCGGGGCGGAGAGGTGGCTGACGAACATGGTGCGGACCGGCAGGCCCGCCGTGCGCAGCTGGTCGACCCAGCGGGCGGTCTCGCCGACCGGGTCGACGCCGTCGGGGCGGTCCATGGGCAGGTGGACGGCGAAGCCCTCCAGCCGGACGTCGTCGATGGCCATGCGCAGCTTCGGCAGGTCCTCGGGGTTGATGCCGTGGCGGCGCATGCTCGTCATGCACTCCACGATCACCCGGCCGCCGACCAGGGCGCGGACGCCGTCGACGGAGCCGACCGTGCGGATGACCCGGTGCGGCAGCGGGACCGGGTCCTCGCCGATGCGGTACGGGGTGAGCACGATCAGGTCGCGGCCGAAGAAGTCCTTCAGCTCGGCGGCCTCGTAGGCGGTGCCGACGGCCAGCATGTCGGCGCCGAGGCGGGTGGCCTCCTCGGCGAGCCGGGCGTTGCGGAAGCCGTAGCCGTTGCCCTTGGCGACCGGGACCAGGCCGGGGAAGGCCCCCAGCACCTTGCGCTGGTGGTCACGCCAGCGAGGGGTGTCCACGTACATACTGAGCGCCATGGGAGGGCCTTCCACGTTCCGGTGTCGGTCGTTCCGGGATTGAAGCGTACGCGGACGTAGTGTCAGCGACGCTGCATGTACATGTCGAGAGCCTTGTGCAGCAACTTGTTGAGCGGGAAGTCCCACTCGCCCAGGTACTCAGCCGCCTGGCCGCCGGTGCCCACCTTGAAGCGGATCAGGCCGAAGAGGTGATCGGTCTCGTCCAGGGTGTCGCTGATGCCGCGCAGGTCGTAGACGGTCGCGCCGAGCGCGTACGCGTCGCGCAGCATCCGCCACTGGATGGCGTTGTTCGGCTGCACCTCGCGCTTGTGCACGGTGGAGGCGCCGTAGGAGTACCAGACGTGCTGGCCGACCGTGATCATCGTGGTGCCGGCCAGCGGGTCGCCCTCGTGGTACGCCAGGTACAGGCGCATCCGGTTCGGGTCCTCGGCCGTCAGTGCGCGCCACTGGCGCTGGAAGTAGGAGAGCGGGCGCGGGATGAACTTGTCGCGCTCCGCCGTCTCCAGGTAGAGCTGGTGGAAGACGGGCAGGTCGTCGTAGCCGCCCTGGACGATCTCGACGCCGGCCTTCTCGGCCTTCTTGATGTTGCGGCGCCACAGCTGGTTGAAGCCCTTGAGGATGTCGTCCAGCGAGCGGTTCGCCAGCGGCACCTGGTAGACGTAGCGCGGCTGCACGTCACCGAAGCCGGCGCCGCCGTCCTCGCCCTGCTGCCAGCCCATACGGCGCAGCCGGTCGGCGGTGTCGATGGCGCGCGGCTCGTACCAGTCGGCCTCGATGTCGCGCAGGCGCTTGGCCTCGCCGCCGGAGATGGCGTTCTTGATGGTCTCGGCCTGCCAGCGGCGGATGATCACCGGCGGGCCCATCTTCACCGTGAAGGCGCCCTGGCCCTTCAGGTGGTCCAGCATCGGACGCAGCCAGCCCTCGAGGTTCGGGTCGAACCAGTCGATCACCGGACCCTCGGGGAGGTACGCCAGGTAGCGCTTGACCTTCGGCAGCTGCCGGTAGAGGACCAGGCCGGCGCCGACCATGCGGTCCTGCTCGTCGAACCAGCCGATCGACTCGTTGCGCCACTCGGCCTTGACGTCCGCCCACGAGGGCACCTGCATGTGGCTCGCGGACGGCAGGCTCCGGATGAAGGCCAGGTGCTCCTCGCGGCTGATGGTCCTCAGGCGCAGGCTCATGTGGGGGTGCTCCTCGGGCGTGGATCGCGTCAAGTGCGCAGCCTACTGCCCAGGGGGAGCACCCCATAGAGGTGACAGGACGTGACGAGGGAGGCGGTGGTGCTCCCGGGTCAGATCAGCCCACCGCGGGCGAGCCCGATACCGAGACCGACCGCGGCCATGCCGCCGCCCACCACGATGACGAAGCGTTCGGCTGTCGTCGCCGACTTGTACTGCGCGACGGCCGCCGTCGCCACTCCGGCCAGCCCTGTCCACGAAGCGATGACGTGGAGGCTGTGGAATGCGCAGGTGACGATGGCGATGACGCCGAGCACCGCGGTGACGGCGGTGAGCGTGTTCTCCAGGGGGTGGGGTTTGCCGTCGGTGTTGAACAGGGCCGCCAGGGGGTTGCGCTTGGCGACCTGGCCGGTGGCACCGACCGGCGGGGCTGACTGGGCCATGGGACCGCCTCCTTAGGGAGGTCAGACGATTGCGCACTCGGCTGGTTACGTTCAGTAGTGCGCTTCCTACCCGATGTGTACAGATTGCGGCGATACGAGGGTGGATTTCAAGCCCCCGATCGGGTGCCTGTAGGCTGGACCGTCTGCACCGGTGTGCATCTGTCCGGCATCGTCGTTCCCGACGTTGTCAGTGGCGGTCGCTACCGTTGCCGACGTGAATTGAAGACCCTCCTGCCACGGAGAGACCGTGGCCGCCTGAGTCCAGAGGAGGTGGGTTCCAAATGCGTCACTACGAGGTCATGGTGATCCTCGACCCGTCCGTCGAGGAGCGCGCTGTCGCCCCGCTGATCGAGAACTTCGCCAATGTCGTCCGCACCGGCGGTGGCAATGTCGAGAAGATCGACACCTGGGGTCGTCGTCGCCTGGCGTACGAGATCAAGAAGCAGTCCGAGGGCATCTACTCCGTGCTCGACATCAAGGCTGAGCCTGCTGTCGTCAAGGAGCTGGACCGTCAGCTCAACCTGAGCGAGCAGGTGCTGCGCACCAAGGTCCTGCGCCCGGACACCCACTGAGCACTGTCGTTCTCGCCTCCTGAGTGGGGCGGAACATCCGAGTAACCGAGCACCTCAGCTCATCCCGCACGTCTTCTCCCGAGAGGTCGAACATGGCAGGCGAGACCGTCATCACCCTTGTCGGCAACCTTGTCGACGACCCCGAACTGCGGTTCACCCCGTCAGGTGCGGCCGTCGCGAAGTTCCGCATCGCGTCGACCCCCCGCACCTTCGACCGCCAGACCAACGAGTGGAAGGACGGCGAGAGCCTCTTCCTCACGTGCAACGTCTGGCGGCAGCCCGCGGAGAACGTGGCCGAGTCGCTGCAGCGCGGCATGCGCGTCATCGTGCAGGGCCGCCTGCGTCAGCGCTCGTACGAGACCAAGGAAGGCGAGAAGCGGACCGTCTTCGAGGTCGAGGTCGACGAGGTCGGTCCGAGCCTGCGCTCGGCGACCGCCAAGGTCACCCGGGCCCAGCGCTCGGGCGGTCCCGGCGGCAGCTTCGGCGGCGGCCAGCAGGGTGGCAGCGGCTACAGCGGCGGCGGACAGCAGGGCGGTGGCTGGGGCGGTGGCTCCCAGTCCGGCCCGTCCGACGACCCCTGGGCGTCCAGCGCACCGGCCGGCGGAGGTCAGCAGAGTGGCGGCGGCTGGGGTGCCCCGGCCGGCGGCGGCTACTCGGACGAGCCCCCGTTCTAAACGACGGATGCTCGGCGACCGCGCTCAGCGGTCTGACCGCGGCAAGCGGTCAACACAAGACTTGATCACGAACACTGGAGTACACGATGGCGAAGCCGCCCGTGCGCAAGCCTAAGAAGAAGGTTTGCGTCTTCTGCAAGGACAAGATCACCTACGTCGACTACAAGGACACGAACCTGCTTCGCAAGTTCATCTCCGACCGTGGGAAGATCCGCGCTCGCCGGGTGACCGGCAACTGCACCCAGCACCAGCGCGACGTGGCCACGGCTGTGAAGAACAGCCGCGAGGTCGCTCTGCTGCCCTACACCTCGACCGCTCGCTGAATAGGAGGGTGACCGAACCATGAAGATCATCCTCACGAACGAGGTCTCCGGCCTCGGTACCGCCGGCGACATCGTCGAGGTCAAGGACGGGTACGCCCGCAACTACCTGGTCCCGCGTGGCTTCGCCATCCGCTGGACCAAGGGCGGTCAGAAGGACGTGGACGCGATCCGTCGCGCCCGCAAGATCCACGAGATCCAGACCCTGGAGCAGGCCAACGAGGTCAAGGCCAAGCTTGAGGCGCTCGCCGTCAAGCTGGCCGTCCGCGCGGGCGACGCCGGTCGCCTGTTCGGCTCGGTGACCCCGGGCGACGTCGTCGAGGCCATCAAGGCCGTCGACGGCCCGCTGGTCGACAAGCGCCGCGTCGAGATCGGCTCGCCGATCAAGACCACCGGTGCCCACCAGGTCACCGTCAAGCTGCACCCCGAGGTTGCCGCGCTCATCAGCGTCAACGTCGTCGCCGCCTGACGATCGCTCATCTGAGCTGAGAAGGGGCGCGGGCTTCTGCCCGCGCCCCTTCGCCATGCCATGCACTCCCCGCGCCCCTGGGGAGAGTCACCGTCCCTATGCGCGAACAGCTCCGGTCACCAACCAGGCACCCGTGCGGGCGCGGAGGGCCATGGAGACGGCGCGGACGACCATGGCGAAGCCGATGGCGATCCACAGCCCGGTGAGCCCCTGGGCGCCCATCAGCAGCGCCACCGGCGCGTACAGCAGGAGCGTCGCCAGCATCGCCCAGGCGAGGTACGGGCCGTCGCCGGCCCCCATCAGCACGCCGTCCAGGACGAAGACGACGCCGTTGACGGGCTGCATCAGTCCGGCCACCACCAGCACCGGCAGCAACTGCCGCTGCACCGCCGGATCGCTGGTGAACAGCGGCAGGTACAGGGGCTGAGCCACGATCAGCAGTGCGCCCAGCACCACGCCCGCGCCCGCGCCCCACTCCACCATCCGCCGGGTCGCCACCCGCGCGCCCGCCGCGTCGCCTCCGCCGAGGGCACGTCCGATCAGGGCCTGGCCCGCGATGGCGATGGCGTCCAGGGCGAACGCGAGAAAGCTCCAGAGCGACATCGCGATCTGGTGCGCCGCGATGGAGGTGTTGCCCAGGCGCGCGGCCACGGCCGTCGCGAGCAGCAGGATCGCCCGCAGGCTGAGCGTGCGGACCAGCAGCGGCACTCCGGCCGTCGCGCTCGCGCGGATGCCGGGGACGTCGGGGCGCAGCCCGGTCCACCAACTGCCCGGCCCGGAGTGGTTGACGCGGATGCCCCTGAGCACGACCGTGAGGTAGGCGGCGGCCATGCCCCACTGCGCGATGACGGTGCCGAGCGCCGAGCCGGCGATGCCGAGGCCGGCGCCGTAGACGAGGGTCAGGTTCAGCAGCAGGTTCGCGGAGAAGCCGGCGACGGCGACGACGAGGGGGGTTCGGGTGTCCTGCAGGCCGCGGAGCACGCCGGTGGCGGCGAGGACGATCAGCATGGCCGGGATGCCGGCGCTGCTGATCCGCAGGTAGTCGACGGCGTAGGGCGCGGCGGTGGACGAGGCGCCGAAGAGACGCACCACGGTCGGGGCTATCGGAATCGCCGTGGCCACGACCAGGACGGAGATCAGCAGGGCCAGCCAGATGCCGTCGACGCCCTGCTTGAGCGCGGCCTGGCGGTCGCCCGAGCCGATCCGCCGGGCGACGGCGGCGGTGGTGGCGTAGGCGAGGAAGACGAAGACGTTGACGAGCGTCGCGAGCAGCGCGGCGGAGACGCCGAGACCGGCGAGCTGCGCGGTGCCGAGGTGCCCGACGATGGCGGAGTCGGCCATCAGGAAGAGCGGCTCGGCGATGAGTGCGCCGAAGGCCGGGAGGGCGAGCGCGAGGATCTCGCGGTCGAGGGGGCGCAGTCTCATGGTCCTACGGTAGTCATCCACAGGTAATGACCGCAACTGATTGTTGGTCATTACCTTCCACTGCGTGACGCAGTCGACCGCGCACCGTTTGTCATGATCTTCGGCCGGCCGGCGAACTTTTTCCACGAGGCCGACCAGGGAGACTGTTTTAGCAGGTCAGAGCGATCCTTGCGGTCGGCACGTGAGGTTGTCCACACGTTGTCCCCCGCGTCGTGCACAGCCTGGCGGCAGTTGTCCACAGGTAGCGGGCCACTGTCCACACCCCCTGTGGATAACCATCTTGGCCATTGTCTGACCCGTGCCGTTGAATGGACGGCTACGGCAGGGTAGGGCAGCAAGGCAGCGGAAGGCGGCACCGATGAGCGGGGCACCGTACGACGACGGGTTCGAGGACGTCCCCCCGCCGCCGGACGACGAGTGGGTCCCGCCCGCCGCACCGCCGGAGGACGGCGGCCCGGGCGACCGTCTGCCCTTCTCCCGCCGCCGCGAGGGTGGTGACCGCGGCGACCGTGGTGACCGCGGCGATCGGGGGGGTCGGGACGGCGACAAGCGCGGTAACGGTTCTGCGGACGGCTCCGGCGGAGCCGGCGGCGCAGGGGGTGCCGACGGGTTCGAGCGCGTCCCGCCGCAGGACCTCGCGGCCGAGCAGTCCGTGCTCGGCGGCATGCTGCTCTCCAAGGACGCCATCGCCGACGTCGTCGAGGTCCTCAAGCCCGGCGACTACTACCGGCCTGCCCACGAGCTGATCTACAGCGCCATCCTCGACCTCTACGCCCGCGGCGAGCCGGCCGACCCGATCACCGTCGCCAGCGAGCTGGTCAAGCGCGGCGAGATCACGCGTGTCGGCGGGCCCTCGTACCTGCACACCCTGGTCAACTCCGTCCCCACGGCCGCCAACGCCGAGTACTACGCGGAGATCGTCCACGAGCGGGCCGTGCTGCGCCGTCTGGTCGAGGCCGGCACCCGCATCGCCGGCATGGGCTACGCCGCCGAGGGCGACGTCGACGAGATCGTCAACCGCGCCCAGGCGGAGATCTACGCCGTCACCGAGCAGCGCACCAACGAGGACTACGCCCCGCTCTCCGACATCATGGAGGGCGCCCTCGACGAGATCGAGTCCATCGGCTCCCGCAGCGGCCAGATGTCCGGCGTCCCCACCGGCTTCGCCGACCTCGACTCGCTGACCAACGGCCTCCACCCGGGCCAGATGATCGTCGTCGCGGCACGACCCGCCATGGGCAAGTGCCTTGCAGGTACATGTCAAGTTGTCAACTCGCTGACCGGCGAGCGCGTCACCATCGCGGATTTCGTCGCCCGGGGCAGGGCCGGTGAGGTCCTGGAGATCGACACCCTCGGAGACGACTGGCAGCTCCGCGGTGTGCGGCCGTCCGACTTCATTCCCAACGGCCGTCGGGAGGTCTTCGGCCTGACGACGCAGCTCGGTCGCTCGACCACGGCAACAGCCAACCACCCGTTCCGCACGTTGCGCGGGTGGGTTCCGCTGGAGGATCTTCGTCCGGGAGACCGCATCGCCGTCGCACGCACCCTCCGCGCGGGCGCCTCGAAGGACGTCCCCAGCGCTCTGGTCGCGCTCACCGGCTACCTTCTCGGTGACGGCTGCCTGACCGGCGCGACGCCTCGGCTGACAGCTTGTTCCGAAACCATCCGGCAGGATGCCGCAGCCTGGGCGCGAGAGTTGCTCGTGCGCACGCACTTCGGGGTGCCGCGCGACTGCAGCGACGCCGACTGCTCCCGGGCTGGTGCGCAGGACCACCAGCACCCGAGCTGCCTGAACTTCTCCGCAGGGGTGCCCGGCCCCAACCAGCTGACCGCGCGCCTCAAGGCGTGGGGGCTGATGGGCAAGGGGAGCCACGACAAGTTCGTCCCGGCCGACATCTTCCGCCTGCCCGAGGCGCAGATCGCGCTGTTCCTCTCCCGTCTCTACGCCACCGACGGTTGGGCGTCCGTCTCCAAGCCGGCCAACCAGCCGCAGATCGGTTACTGCTCCGTCAGTGAGCGTCTCGCCCGCGACGTTGCCCACCTGCTGCTGCGGCTCGGCATCGTCGCCAAGGTGGTGCAGCGGACGGTGGCCTACCAGGGGCAGCGCCGCCCCGCCTTCCAGGTGCTGATCCATGACATCGACCAGATCCGCACCTTTGCCGCGCGGGTCGGCATCTTCTCCAAGGAGCGTCAGGTCGAGGAGGTGCTCGCCGCCTGCGGTGAGCGAGTGGGACAGCCGAACCTGGACCTGATCCCCGCCGAGGTGTGGGAGCTGATCAAGGCCGAGAAGGGCGACCGCAGCTGGGCGGAGGTCAGTGCCCGAACGGGCCGTCCGCGCAACCACAACTGGCACGTGGGCCAGCAGGTCAGCCGGCACCGGTTGTTGGAGTTGGCCAAGGCGCTGGACTCGCAGGCGCTGGTCGACATCGCGACGTCGGACGTGCAGTGGGACCGGGTCGAGTCGATCGTCCCGGCCGGCGAGGCCGAGGTCTTCGACCTCACCGTCGACGGAACCCACAACTTCGTGGCCGACGACATCATCGTGCACAACTCGACGCTGGCCCTGGACTTCGCCCGGTCCTGCTCGATCAAGCACAAGATCCCGAGCGTCTTCTTCTCCCTCGAAATGGGGCGCAACGAGATCGCGATGCGTCTGCTCTCGGCGGAGGCCCGGGTCGCACTGCACCACATGCGCACCGGCGCGATGACGGACGAGGACTGGACCCGCCTCGCGCGGCGCATGCAGGATCTGAACGACTCCCCGCTCTACATCGACGACTCCCCGAACCTGTCGATGATGGAGATCCGCGCCAAGTGCCGCCGCCTCAAGCAGCGCAACGACCTGCGCCTGGTCGTCATCGACTACCTCCAGCTGATGCAGAACGGCGGCTCGCGCCGGGCCGAGAGCCGCCAGCAGGAGGTCTCGGAGATGTCCCGAAACCTCAAGCTGCTGGCCAAGGAGCTGGAGTTGCCGGTCATCGCGCTCTCCCAGCTGAACCGTGGCCCCGAACAGCGCACCGACAAACGGCCGATGGTCTCCGACCTGCGCGAGTCCGGCTCGATCGAGCAGGACGCCGACATGGTCATCCTGCTGCACCGCGAGGACGCCTACGAGAAGGAGTCCCCCCGCGCCGGCGAGGCCGACCTGATCGTCGCCAAGCACCGTAACGGTCCGACCGCGACGATCACGGTGGCCTTCCAGGGCCACTACTCACGCTTCGTGGACATGGCGCAGAGCTGAGCCGTACGCTGCGCTCTTCGGCCTCCGGGGGGGCTGGAGTAGCGGAGAGCGCAGGTGCCATGAGCACACTCGATCCCGAGGCCGCACGGCTTCGGTTGGACGCGGCGCTCGCCGCGGTGGCGGACGTCTTCCGGGGCGGGATCGCTGCTGCGGACGAGCACAACTGCGAGTGTCACTGGGGCAGTGCGGAGGAGCTCGCGCTGCTCAAGACGCCGGACGTGCCGTTGGGGCCGGATCTGCTCCGGCGGACCTGGTTCGACCGCAGTTGGCGCGACTACCCGGCGGTGCTGCGGAGGATCCTGCCCGAGCTCACCAGGGCGCTGGTCGACGGGGGCACCATGGGGTTCTGGTGGGTGGAGGTCGGTGAGTCCTTCGCCCGGGGCGGCTGGCGCGGTTGGCCGGCGGCGCAGGCCGCGGCGGTGGAGGAGTTCCTGCGTGCGTGGTGGGGGCTGACTCTCGTCCGTCCCGGGGGGCATGCGCCGGCGTACGAGGTTTTCGTGTGCTGTGTCGAGGCGTCCGAGGAGATGGGGCCGTGGGTGGCCGCCTGGGAAGCGGCGCTGGGAAACCCGCAGGCCGACGCGAGTCTGGCGCAGGCCGTCGAGGAGTGGGACGGCGAGCTGTGGGGCGACCGCCTGCCGTGGATCGGCAGTGATCTGGGCCTGGGGCCGGAGTTGGCGGCCTGGTTGGTTCGGGTGGGGAGGCTCTCGATGGAGCGTGCGGGTGCGCTGCGGATTCTGGCGATCGCCGACGAGGAGTGCGGCGAGCCCTCGTTGCGGCCGCTGCCGCCGCGCGTGGCCCAGGTGTTGAGCGGGTTCGACACACCGCCACGGTTGGTGGCGCACCTGCGGGCGGTGCACGAGGTCGCCGCGCAGCTGGTCGCGTGGGTGGAGCGGGAGTGTCCCGAGCTCGTGTTCGACCGGGAGGCCGTGCTCTTCGGCGCCGCGACCCACGACATCGGCAAGGTGTGGCACCCCGAGGAGCTGTCGGGCCCCGGTTCGCTCCATGAGGAGAGCGGACGGAGGCTGCTCCTGGGACAGCAGGTGCCGCAGGCGCTCGCACGGTTCGCCGCGACGCACGGCGCGTGGGGATCGGCGGACGTGGTCGTCGAGGACCTGTTGGTGAGTCTCGCCGACAAGGCGTGGAAGGCCAAGCGCGTGCCGGAGCTGGAGGACCTGGTGGTCGCCGAGTTGGCGCGGGCGAGTGGCCGGGAGGTGTGGGAGGAGTTCCTGCGGCTGGACGAGGAGCTGACGCGGATCGGCGAAGACGCCGGTGCGCGGCTGGCGTACCAGGCGTCCTACCCGGTGCGGTGAGGTCGGCGGCGCTGAAGTCCGTTTCCTTCAAGACCGGAGGCCGGCGTCGACCTAGGCTCGCGGGCATGGACAACACGACATCCTCCGCACCGCAGTTCGCGTTCATCGGTCTCGTCGTCTCCGACATGGCCGCCTCCGTCGGCTTCTACCGGCGGTTGGGGCTGGCGTTCCCCGAGGGGTCCGAGGCGCAGCCGCACGTCGAGGCGGAGCTGCCCGGTGGGCTGTTGCTGGTGCTGGACGGCGAGGAGACCGTGCGGTCGTTCCACCCCACCTGGCAGGCGCCGGCCGGTGGGGGACGGGCCGGGCTGGCGTTCCGTTGCGCGGGACCGGAGCAGGTGGACGCCCTGTACGAGGTGCTGGTCGGCGCCGGGTACCACGGGGAGTTGAAGCCCTTCGACGCGTTCTGGGGCCAGCGGTACGCGACGGTCCACGACCCGGACGGGAACGGGGTGGACCTGCTCGCGCCCCTCGGCTGAGCCGGCGTCAGCCTCCGAGCAGCGCCCGCGGCGAGGTGCCGGTCAACGCGCGGACGTCGCGGGTGAAGTGGGCCTGGTCGGCGTAGCCGGCGCGGGCGGCGGTGTCGGCCAGTGGGAGGCCGGCGCGGGCCAGGGCGAGGGCGCGTTGCAGGCGCAGGATCCGGGCGAGCGTCTTCGGGCCGTAGCCGAAGGCGTCGAGGGAACGGCGGTGCAGGTGCCGGGCACCGAGGCCGACGGAGTCGGCGGTGGCCGTGACGGAGCGCCCCGCCGTGAGGGAGGCGACGACGGCGCGCAGCAGCGGGTCGACGGGGTCGGCCGCGGCGTCGGCGGTGAGGAGCAACGCGAGTTCGTCGAGGGCGTCGGCGGGATCGGCCGCGGCGTCGATCCGGTGGGTGAGGCGGCGGATCTCGGTGGCGGGACGCAGGCCCAGGTCGGCGAGGTCGACGCGGAGGTCGCGCAGGAGGTGCGCGGGCACGCCGAGCAGCGCGGGTGCCGCGCCGGGCGGGAGGCGGACGCCGGCCCAGGGTCCGCGCATGTCCGGCTCGGGCCGGTAGGCGTGGGTGTCGGGTCCGGCGACGAGGAGTCGGCCGGGTGTCCACAGCAGGTCCATGCAGCCGTCGGGCAGGACGGTCGCCGGGGCCGGCGCGTCCCGGTCGTGGGCCGCGCCGTGCGTCCACACGACGGCGCCGGGGAACCGCGCGGGGCGTTCGGCGTACTCGGAGGCGGGCACACTTCGAGGCTACGACCCGCGTGGGCGTCGCGCCGCCCGTGCCGAAGTCCCTGCCGCTGACGGCTCGTAGACTCCTGCTCGGGGAACGGGGGCGCTGGTGGGGGGATCAATGGGCGAGGCCGTCGGGGCCACCGAGGCCGCACAGGCGCAGCAGACGCAGCAGGCGCAGCAGGCGCACGGGACGACGCAGGCTGCAGGGGCGCGGCGGGTGTCCACGTTGGAGCTCTTCTTCGATCTCGTCTTCGTCTTCACCATCACGCAGTTGACCGTGCTGCTCGCCGACGACCTGTCGCTCGCCCAGGCGGGCCGGGTGCTGCTGATCTTCGCCGTCCTGTACTGGATGTACGGCGCGTACGCGTACCTGACCAACCAGGTGCCGCCCGAGACGACGGCGCGACGGCTACTGCTGGTGGTCGGCATGTTCGGCTTCCTGGTCTGCGCGTTGGCCCTGCCGCAGGTGTTCGGAGCGGACGGGGTCGTCTTCGGGCTGGGGTTCTTGCTCGTCACGGCGGTGCACAGCGCGCTCTACGCGTTGATCCACCGTCAGTACGTGCTCAGCTTCGCCGTCACCAACCTCGGGGCGGCGGGTTGTGTGACCGCGGCGGGCGCGGTGCACGGATGGGCGGCGGACGGGCTGTGGGTGGCGGCCGTGCTGCTGCACCAGATCACGCCGGTGCTCTCCAGCCGGATCACCGGCCGCTACGGCGGCACCACGGCGCGGGTCACCGAGGCGGTGGGCGGCCTGGACCCGGCGCACTTCGTGGAGCGGCACGGGCTGCTGCTGCTCATCGCCTTCGGCGAGTCGGTCGTGGCCATCGGCGCGGGCGCGACCGGCGAGCGTCTCGCCGCTCCGCTGCTGCTCGCGGTGGGGCTGGCCCTGACGCTGGTGGCGGCGCTGTGGTGGACGTACTTCGACGCGGACGAGGCGGCCGCGGAGACGGCGCTGCACCGGGCGGCCGGGCTGGCCCGGTTCCGGCTGGCGATGGCGGCGTACTACTACAGCTTCATCCCGATGCTGCTGGCGGTGGCGATCCTGGCTGCCGGGGTGAAGAAGGCGATCGGGCATCTGGCGCAGCCGCTGCCGTTCGCGCCGGCGGCGGCGTTGGCGGGCGGGGTCGCGCTCTTCCTCCTCGGCAACCTCGCCTTTCGGGCGGCGCTGGGGTTCGGGCCGCTGCGGGTCCGTGCGGTGGCGGTGCCGGCGGCGCTCGCCACGATCCCGCTGGGTCGGTGGACGCCGGTGGCGCAGTTCCTCGGGCTGACCCTGGTGCTGGCGGCGATGCTGCTGGTCGAGTCGAGGCAGGCGGTCGAAGGGCCGGAAGGGTCGGACAGGCCCTAGCGGGACGCCGGGCTGCCTCACCTGCCTGACCCGTGGTGGGCGGCTGTGGTCAGGGCGTCTGCCGGAGCTGCGCGACGAGCGCGTCCAGGTCGAGGTGGCGGTGCTCCTGGCCCGGGGGCACCACGGCGGCGGACAGGTCGAGGAACCGTTGGATCTCGGCCGTGTCGCCCCGCAGCAGGGCGGCCTCGGGGCCGGCGCCGAGGGTGATCAGCGCGGACCCCAGCCCGTGCGGGCCGGGCCCGGGGGCGGGGCGCACATGGACGTCGCCGAGGCCGCTCGGGCGTTGCAGGCCGCGTCGCAGGGTCTCCCTGGAGAGCACCCAGGTCACCGTCGAGGTGGGACTGGTCTGGCAGTGGAGCCGGACGGCGTAGGGGTCGGCCTGGGTGTAGGTCAGTCGGGCCTGGAAGGGGACCTCGCCGACGGGGCCGGTGACCAGGGCGAGCGTGATCTCCACGCCGCAGGCGACACGGACGGCGCCGGGGGCGTCGACCTCCTTCACCGCGTCCGCTCTCTCGACCCTCTCCACCGGCTCCGTCGGTGCGGGAGCGGGTCCGGCAGCGGGTCCGGGAGCGGGTGCGGATGAGGGAGCGGCCGCGTCGGTCGGGGTGGGTGCGGGGCGGGCGCGGTCGGCGGGCGGCTGCGGGGTGGAGGCCGGGGATGTCGTCATTGCTGCTGCCCTCCGGAGTCTCTGCGGTGCTTGCCGGGAAGGAGTCGGCCGTTCCTGGGTGCCGGGAGCGGTGCCGAGTGGAGGCCCTTGGTCAGGCGGCGCCATTCCAGATCCGGTTCACCCGGAACGGTCCGGCCCTCGCCGTGCCACGCCTTGGCCAGGTGCGCATAGATGGGCTCCTCCGGGTGCTGCCGGGAGGGAGCCTGCCGAGCGGACTGCGGAAACGTTTCTTCCGTTGGCGGGGAGGGGTTCAACGAGTCTGCCGTCATGCCTGGACCAACGACGCGGATGCCCGTGGGCAACTGTCGCGACGCGTTCTCACCCGACGGAGGGCCGAAAGTCCCCGCCGGGGAGGGAGAAAACGGGTCGAAACCCTCCTCGGGCGGCGCTAGGGTCCCCGCCATGACGACCGACCAGACCGAGATCCCTTTGCGTCACCGCCTGCGCGACGCCCTCGCCGTTGCGATCAAGGGCCGCGACCGGCTGACCACCTCCGTGCTGCGCGCCACCCTCGGCGCGATCGAGAACGCCGAGGCGGTCCCGGCGGACCGGACCGCCGCCACGGCACCGGGCTCGCTCACCATCGAGGGCAGCCCCGTCGGCGTCGGCGCGGCGGAGGTCGCGCGGCGGATGCTGACCGAGGACGACGTCCGGGCCGTCGTCCGCGCCGAGGTCGCCGAACGGGAGGAGGCCGCCGAGGCCTACCACCGGGCCGGCCGCCCGGACCAGGCCGAGCGGCTCCGCACGGAGATCGAGGTGCTCGGCGCCTACCTCTGACCCCCCACGTCCGCACGCCGACGCGCGTCAGGCGCGGAACATCACGCTGAAGCCGGCGGCGAACAGCTCCGGCTCGTCCGCGCGGAAGGCCGCCCGCTGGAGCAGGAAGCCCTGGAGTGCGGCCAGGACGACGCGGGCGCAGGCGGCCGGATCGGCGTCCGCGGGCAGTTCGCCGCGTTCGCGGCGCAGCGTCAGCTCGGCCTCCAGCAGGGCGGTCAGGCGGTCGAGGCCCGCGCGGACCACGACCGAGAGCTCGTCGTCGCGCATCGCCTCCGCCCAGACCTGGATGATCAGGCGGGCCAGGTCCGGGTCGTGCAGGGCGCTGATCGGAGCGGTGGGCAGGGACGCCAGCAGCTCCGACAGGGGAGCGTCGTGCTGCTGGAGGTGACCGGCGAGCCTGTCGGTCACCTCCTCCAGCGCCTCCGTCGCGATGGTGCGGATCAGCTCCTCCTTGCCCGGGAAGTAGCGGTAGAACGCCCCGGCGGACAGGCCGATCTCGTTCAACAGGTCCTGCATGGACGTCGCGTGGAAGCCGTTGGTCGAGAAACAGCGTCGGGCGCCCACGAGGATCTGCTGCCGACGGGCTTCACTGTGCTCCTGGGATACGCGTGGCATGGCTCCAACGTAAAGCGAACGTTCCTTCTTGACAATCCTCCGGGTCGGGGAGCAGGCTGAGGGCAACACCAAAACGAATGTTCATTCTCCATCTTGGAGATGAGACTCCTGACGGGAGCTCCGCCCATGAACGCGCGCCTTCGCCCGTACCTGCTGGTCGTTCTCCTCCCGCTCGTCGCCGCTCTGCTGCTCTGGGCCTTCGTCTGGCCCGCCGCACGGATCGCGCCGCACGAGCTGCCGCTCGGCCTGGTCGGGCCGGACCCCGCGGTGGTCCGGGTCGAGCAGCAGCTGGCCGCGCAGGCCGGCCCGCACGGCTTCGACGTCCACCGCTACGCCGACGCCGCGGCCGCGCGGACCGCGATCGAGCACCGTGCGGTGTACGGGGCGCTGGTCCTCCCCGGGAGCGGCGCCGCTCCCGCCGGTCCCGAGCTGATGACCGCCTCCGCGGCCTCCCCCGTCGTCGCCACGCTGTTGACCCAGCTCGCCGGGCAGGTGCCCGGCACCACCGTCACCGACGTGGTCCCGCTGCCGAGCGGCGACCCGCACGGCAGTGCGTTCGTCTCCGGCGTGCTGCCGACGGTGATCCTGGGGCTGGCGATGGGCGTGCTCACCTTCCTGCTCGGCCGGGGCCGGGGACAGCGGCTGCTGATGCTCGTGCTCGCGTCGATCACCGTCGCCGCAGCGGTGGTGACGCTGACCCAGGGCTGGCTCGGCGTGCTGGGCGGTGCCGCGCTCGCCAACGTCGGGGTCGTCGCGCTGACCCTGCTGGCGGTCTCCTCCGCGGTCTGCGGATTCGCCACCCTGCTCGGGTACAAGGGGATCGGCCTCGCCGCGCTGCTGCTGATGCTGCTGGGCAACGCCTGGTCCGGTGCGGGGTCGGCGCCCGAGCTGCTGCCCGGCGCCGCGTTCTGGATCGGCCGGCTCCTGCCGGCCGGGGCCGGGGCCTCGGCGCTGCGCGACACCGCGTTCTTCGACGGGCACGCGATCGGGTTCCCGCTGACCGTGCTGGGCGTGTGGACGGTCCTCGGTCTCGGACTGGTCGCCTTCGCCGGGCGTCGGGCGGGCCAGGGCCAGGGTCACGGCCAGGCACACGGCCACGGCGAGGCCGTCGCTCCGATCGCGACCAGCGAGACCGCCGGGCACGCCGCGGCCGCCGTCGGCGAGGTGGACGCGACGAGCCCCGCCAACGCGGAACTTAGCGGCACCGCGGTCACCCGCCGCGCCACCCTCCCGGCGACCTGACGGCCGGGCCGGCGGGCGGCCATGGTCGCCCGGCCTCCGGCCCCGTCCCCTCACCCCGTCCCCTCGTTCCGTCCGCTCACCCCGTCCCTGCCGCTCCGTCTCCCGGGGCGCGCCGGGGCGGGGTGGCGGCGTGTCGGGACGGGCGCGGCGCGTCGGGGGACACCCGGCGAAATCGCCTCGCCCGCCGGGACCGGGGCCGTTAGCGTTCGAGCCATGGTGAACCCCGAATCCCCCGCTCCCGCCACCACCACCATCGGCGACGACGACTTCGCGGAGCTGCTGCCCGAGACCCGGCGCGCCCTCGCCCACCGACTCGCCGTCGCCCAGCGCGACGGGCGGCTGCCCGGCCTCGTGGCCGCCGTGCTGCGCGACGGACGGCGGCGCTGGTGGGGCTCGCGCAGCATGGTCGACGGGCATGCGCCGGACCCGGACACGCAGTTCCGGATCGGGTCGATCACCAAGGCCTTCGTCGCCGTGCTGGTGCTGCGGCTGCGCGACGAGGGGCAGTTGAACCTGTCCGACCGGATCGGGCAGCACCTGCCCGCCGTCGGGCCGGCTGCCGGCGAGGTGACCGTGCGCCAGTTGCTCTCGCACACCTCCGGCCTCACCAACGAGCCGCCCGGCCCCTGGTGGGAGCGGACCGACGGCGCGCTGCGCCCGGAGCTCGCCGACCTGCTGCAGCACCCGCCGCTGCGGCACGAGCCGGGCCGGCTGTTCCACTACTCCAACGTGGGCTTCGCGCTGCTCGGCGCACTGGTCGAGCAGCTGCGCGGCGACGACTGGTACACCGTGCTGCACCGCGAGGTGCTGCGTCCGCTGGGGATGCGCCGCACCACCGCGCTGCCGGACGCGCCGCACGCCGGTGGCTGGGCCGTGCACCCGTGGGCGGACGTGATCCTGGCGGAGCCGCTGCAGCAGACCGGGCGGATGGCTCCGGCCGGGCAGCTGTGGTCCACGATCGACGACCTGACCCGCTTCGCGGCCTTCCTGGCCGACGGGGACGAGCGCGTCCTGTCGGCGGCGTCGGTGGCGGAGATGCGCGAGTGCCAGGCGGACGGCGAGGAGCGCTACGGGCTGGGCCTGATGCTGCGCCAGGCGGACGGTCTCGCCGTGTGCGGCCACGGGGGGTCGATGCCGGGCTTCCTCGCGTGGCTGCTGATCGCGCCGGAGCAGCGGCTCGGTGCCGTGGTGCTGACCAACGCGACCTCCAGCCCGGGCCCCGCCTTCGGCGAGCTGGCCACCGACCTGATCCGGATCGTCGCCGAGCGCGAGCCGCTGATCCCCGAGCCGTGGCGGCCGCTCACGGCCTGCGACCCGGAGGTGCTGGCGCTGACCGGCCCCTGGTACTGGGGGCCGACCGGCTTCGGGTTGCGCCTGGTCGCCGAGGACGTGCTGGAGCTGACGCCGCTGGGTGGCAACGGCTCGCGCGAGGCCCGGCTGCGGCGCGCCGCCGACGGGCAGACCTGGACCGCCGAGGGCGGCTACTGGCACGGCGAGCCGATGCGGGTGGTCCGCGCGGACGACGGCCGGGTCACCCATCTGGACCTGGGCACCTTCGTGCTCACCCGGGAGCCCTACCCGGCCGACGGGCCCGTCCCGGGCGGCGTCGACCCTGCGGGCTGGCGCGCCGAGAAGTGGTAAATACCTGGCGAATCGCGGGCCTTTGCCATCATTGCCATGATTTCGGTATGGCGATGTCGGCAGACGCGATGTCGGCAGGGCGGAGAGGCTGAGCAATGGCGAGGAAGCGCACCCGGCGCGGCGGCAGCCCGGACGGGCCCGAGCAGGCGCCGCCGGCCACCGAGCCGGGTGCGCCGGCCGGGGCCGGGCCCGCCGCCGGCCCCGGCGATGGCGCGGCTTCCGGGCCCGCCACGGACCAGCCCACGCAGGGCGCGGCGGAGGGGTCGGCCCGCCCGCGCGTGCCGCTCGAGGTGGATGTCTTCACCGGTCCCGAGGCGGCCTTCTTCGCCACGTCCTCGCTGGTCATCGGCCCCAGGCACGCCGTCCTGGTGGACACCCAGCTGACCCGCAGCGCCGGGCGGGAGCTGGCCGAGTGGGTGGCCGGCAAGGCCCGCACGCTGGCCGCGATCGTGATCACCCACCCGCACCCGGACCACTACTTCGGCACCGAGGAGGTGCTGCGTCTCTTCCCCGGCACCCCCGTCTACGCCGACCCGACGGTGATCGAGGAGATCACCCGGACCGGGCTGGCCAAGGTCGCCCAGTGGCAGCAGGTCTTCGGTGACGACGTCACCTCCATGCCGATCGTCCCGGGACCGCTGCCGACCGACACGATGCTGATCGACGGCTCGCCGGTGCACATGCTCCACGTCGGGCAGGGCGACTGCACCACCTCGACCGTCGTCCACGTCCCGGACGCCCGCACGGTGATCAGCGGGGACGTCACCTTCAACGGCACCCACCTGTGGACCGCGGACACCACCGCCGAGCAGCGCGTGGACTGGCTCGGCAGCCTTGAGACGGTGCGCGGCCTGGACCCGGAGCGGGTGGTCGCCGGTCACCGGGCGCCGGGCCAGGACGACGACGCCGTCCGCGTCATCGCCTTCACCGGGGACTACCTGCGCGAGTTCGACGCGCATCTGACCGAGCACCCGGACGACCCGGACGCGGTGGCCGCAGCGGTCAACGAGACCTACGGCGAGTTGGCTCTCCCGGCGATCCTGCACACCGGCGTCCGGAGCAACACCGGCGGCTGACCCGTCCGTCCTCGTCCCGGGTCGTGCGACCCGCGTCCTGGCGTTGACGTCGGCGTCAAGGTCTACGGTCGACTCATGCGCATCGGTGAGCTGGCCCGCGAGGCGGGCACGACGACGCGGACGCTCCGCTACTACGAGGCCCGCGGGCTGCTGCCCGCCCGCCGTGGCGAGAACGGCTACCGCCGTTACGACGAGGAGGATCTGCGGCTGCTGCGGCAGATCCGGCTGCTGCAGGACTTCGGGTTCGAGCTGGAGGAGACCCGTCCCTTCGTCGACTGTCTGCGCGCGGGCCATCCCAGCGGTGACTCCTGCCCGGCCTCGCTCGACGTCTACCGGCGCAAGCTGGCCGAGCTGGACGCGGTGATCGGGCGGTTGCAGGAGGTTCGCGAGCAGGTCGGCGCGCAGCTGGCGCGCGCCGAGCTGGAGGTGTCGGCGGCGGAGCCGCCCGAGCCCCGGTGCGAGATGACACAGGGCCACGAGAGGGGAGCGGACGATGGCGGGGACGACTGAGCACGTCGCGGCGGTGACCGACGCGGACTTCGCGCAGCGGGTGCTGGCGAGCGGGCGCCCGGTGCTGGTGGAGTTCACGGCGGACTGGTGCCCGCCGTGCCGGATGATGGCGCCGGTGCTGGCCGAGCTGGCGGCGGAACGCCGGGGCGAGCTGGACGTCGTCGCGCTCGACGTGGACACCAACCCGCAGGTGCAGGGCCGCTACGGGGTCCTGTCGATGCCGACGCTGATGCTGTTCCGTGACGGCGAGCCGATCTGGACGGCCGTGGGCGCGCGGGCCAAGCGCCGACTGGGGCAGGAGCTCACCGAGGCCCTGGCGCGCATGGCGTAGCCGGGCGCGGCCCGGCGGGCCGGGGCGCGTCAGCGTAGCGCGTCCGTTGCCCGTGCGCCCCGTTCTTCACTCTATTGGTCGGACTTCCCGCCACCCCGTGCCAGGCTCCGAAGCAGGTACGGACCCGACGGGAGATGAAGCTCCAAGGTGTCGATCGGAAGCGCGCTCAATCGAAACGGTCGCTCCCGCACGCGCGGAGCGGACCGACGCAGTGGAGCGGCGGGCACGTCCGCCGATGTTGCGGAGGCCCCGGAGGTCGCCGAGGCGGCCGGGGCTGCCGACCCTTCGGTCCCCGAGGTGCCCGAGGTGCCCGGGACGCCGCCGCTCGCGGTCGACGCCCTCGGCCCGAGTGAGGGTCAGCCGCCCGAACCGGCGCAGTCCGGCTACGCCCCCATGATCGCCAACGCGCCGGCGCTCAACTGGGTGGGGCCGGACGACGCGTGGAGCAGGGCCTGGGCGGCGCCGGCGGCCGCCGTCCACCCGTCGGCGCCGCTGCCGATCGAGGCGGCGCCGCCACCGATGCCGCAGGGCATCCCGGTGGCGCCGCTGCCGCCCCCGCCGCTTCCGTTGCCCGGCTCGGTGGTGGCCGTCGTCCCGCTGGCCGCGCGTCAGAAGGCGGCCGCCGCCCGCCAGGCGGTGGGCCCGGCCTCCGCCGACGGGGCTGCGGACACCGGGTCGGTCGGGCCGACGCCGCAGGACATCGTGCTGATCCGGCGCAGTCTGGCCGTGGTGGAGCCGGTCGCGGACCGGGCGACGGCGCACTTCTACGCGGGGCTCTTCCTGGCCCGCCCGGAGCTGCGGGCGTTGTTCCCGGCCGCGATGGACGTCCAGCGCGACCGGCTCTTCCGCGCGTTGCTCGCGGCGGGCCGCGCCGCGGACGATCCGCCGACGCTCGTCGACTACCTGGAGAAGCTGGCCCGGGGCCACCGCCGCTACGGCGTCCGCGACGAGCACTACGCCCCGGTCGGCGCCGCGCTGCTGGCGGCGCTGGAACGGTACTGCGGGCGGGAGTGGAGCGAGGACACCGCGCGCGCCTGGGAGAAGGTCTACGGCGTGATCTCCCAGGTGATGATGGCCGCGGCGGCCCGTGACGCGCAGAGCTCGCCCGCCTGGTGGCAGGGCGAGGTGCAGTCGGTCGAGCCGGTCACCCGCGACATCGCCGTGGTGACGCTGCGGACCGATCACCACTACCCCTACCGGGCGGGCCAGTACGCCAGCATCGAGGTGCCGTGGTGGCCACGGGTCTGGCGCAACTACTCCCTCGCCTGCCCGGCCGCGGCGCCGTCCCGGCCGGGCGTCGACGGGCTGCTGCGGATGCACGTCAAGGCCGTCCCGGCGGGCTGGGTGAGCAACGCGCTGGTGCACCGCGCGCAGCCGGGCGACGTGGTCCGTCTCGGTCCGGCCCAGGGCCGGATGGTGGTGGACCCCCGGGAGACCGACCCGCTGCTGCTGGTCGGCGGCGGTACGGGCGTCGCGCCGCTGCTGGCGATCGTCGAGGAGCTGGCACTGAGCGGTGCGCGGCGTACGGTCGAGGTCCACTACGGCGCGCGGCGGGCGGAGGAGCTGTACGCCTGGCCGGCGCTGCAGGAGCTGGACCGCCGCCTGCCGTGGCTCTCGATCCGCACGGCGGTCGCGGAACCGACCCCGGGGACGACGCCGCCCGCCGGTGCGGAGCGCGGCACCCTCCCGGAGGTCATCGGCCACAGCGGCCCCTGGGAGGGATACCGGGCCTGCCTGAGCGGCCCGTCGGCGATGATCCGCCGGACGCGCGGGGTACTGCTCGGCGCGGGCGTCCGCGCCGAGCACATGCTCTACGACCTGGAGGACGGCCAGAGCTGAGCCGGCTCCGCCGGTCCGCGGGGCTACCGCGGACCGAGGTCCTCGGCGAGCAGGGCGGTCACGCCTTCGATGTTCGCGGCCAGGTAGGCCCGCAGGGACGGGGGGACGACGTTGACCGCCGTCACGCCCTCGCGGGTGAACGGGAGCCGGACCACCTCGTACTCGCCCACCGGCGCGTCCACCTCGGGGCCGTGCCGGCGTGAGAGGTCCATCGAGCTGAGCCGGCAGACGAAGAAGTGCTGCACCTTCACCCCGTGGGGATGCAGCTCGGTGCCGTCCTCGTGATGGGTGTGGGAGACCGTGTCGACGAATGCGGGGACGATGTCCGTCGCCTTGCCACCGAGCTCCTCGGAGAGTTCGCGGTGGAGGGCGTCGACGACGGTCGCGTCGCTCGGCTCCATGCCGCCGCCGGGGGTGATCCAGTACGGAGGGCGGCCGGGTTTGGTCCGCTTGATCATGACGAGCTCGGGCCCGTCGGGGCCGTCGTCCAGCAGGATCGCGCGGGCCGTGCGCTTCACCACTGGACGCGGGACGTGTCGTGCTACGTGTGTCGCGGTTCGTGCCACCACGTTGGGAGTGTGCCGCGGGGGGCCAGAGGTGAAACGCGCCGGGGCAAGAAGGGCGGGAACGGCGAGGACACGCCGTGGCGGTACCCCGCCGTCCGGCGGGGTGAGGAGTACACCGGAGTCGCAGACTTTTCCCTCTTTCTGTGGGCATGATGTGGAAGAGCTGCATCCATATGGCATATGCCGAGGGGGTTGAGATGGCCACGGAGAAGGCTGCACCGACGCTGATCGGCTCGGTGCAGCGGGCTCTGCGGCTCCTCGAGGCCGTCGGCGAGCACCGGGAGGGTGCGACCGCCAAACAGCTCGCCCGCAAGGCCGGGCTGCCGCTCGGCACCACCTACCACCTGCTGCGCACGCTCACCCACGAGGGCTACCTGGAGCGGGTCGACGGCATCTACGTGCACGGCAAGGCGGTCGGCTCGCTCGGCCGCCACCGGGAGGTGCGCCAGGGGCGCGAGGCGGTCAGCCGCGCGCTGAACCGGCTCCGCGAGGAGCTCGGCGCCGCCACGTACTTCGCCACCTACCGCGACGGCGAGGTCGAGGTGGTCGACGTCTCCCAGGCGCCGGGCACGGAGGCCGTGGAGGAGTGGGCCGACTTCGGCGCCACCGGCAACGCGCACGCCATCGGACAGTGCCTTCTCGGCCAGCTCGACCGGGAAGGCCGCCTTGACTACTTCTCACGTCACCGTCCGCAGTCGCTGACGCGGCGCACGGTCACCGACTCCGGGGTGCTGATGCGCCGGCTGGAGGCGCGTCCGCTGGGGCGCCCCGTGTTGGAGCAGCAGGAATACATGCCCGGAGTTGTCTGTGCAGCAGTTCCGATCATGGTCGGGGCCGCCGTCTGCACCATCGCGCTCTCGCTGCCGGTCGCCCAGTCCCATCGACTCCCCGCAGCCGCCGACCGGCTCGGCGCCCGGGTCGGATCGGTCATGGAGCGGCTCTCGTTCACCATTTGAAAACCTCGCCCTTGGTGCCGAGAGCGGACAAAAGCGACGATGGTCGGGCACGCAGTACCAACTGACGACGGGGATCGAGAGGTACCGCAATGAAGATGCAGCAGAGCCTGGTCAAAGGCCGGCTGGTGATGAGTCTGCTGGTCTCCGAGGAGCTCGCGTTCGACACCGGCGTCGAGCTCTCCTACGACCCGGGTGACCCGCTGGCGGTCCGGCTGACCTTCCATCTGCCCGGCGACCCGCCGGTGAGCTGGCTCTTCGGCCGTGAGCTGCTGCTGGACGGGATCACCCGTCCGAGTGGGGAGGGCGACGTCCGGGTCTGGCCGGTTCCGGGCACGGACGAGGACTTCATGGACGTCTGCATCGAACTGCGCTCGACCGACGGCGCCGCGGTGCTGCGCTCCCCCGCCGTCCCGCTGATCTCCTTCCTCGGGCGGACCGATCGTGTGCTCCCGATGGGTCAGGAGCACACGATCGCGGACCTCGACCGCGAGCTGGAGGCGATCCTCGGCCACTGAGGCCGGGAGCGCTCGCGGAGTCAGTCCTCGTCGCGCACGACCATGTGCAGGCCCCAGGCCACGATGCTGATGATCAGCGAGCCGAGCAGGGCCGGCACGAAGCCCTCGACCTTGAAGTGCAGGCTGAGCTGGCCGGACGCGTAGGAGGTCAGCAGCAGCATCAGGGCGTTGATCACGAAGGTGATCAGGCCCAGGGTGAGGATGAACAGCGGCAGCGAGAACAGCTTGACCAGCGGCTTGACGAAGAAGTTCACCACGCCGAAGACCAGGGCGACGAGTACGAGGGTCAGCGCCTTGTGCCCCCAGTCGGCCCCGGTCAGGTCGATGCCTTTGATGAGCCAGGCCGCTGCCCCGATGGCAGCCGCGTTGATCAGGGTCTTGAGTACGAACTTCATCATGCCGTGATCGTCGCAGCCGGTGACCGTCAGCGGTAGTCCCGACAGTCGGTCCGACTGGTTGAATGGCGCCATGAAGCTCTTCCGGATGGACGACCTCGACGCCGAGCGGTCCGCCAACGAGGGCGCGTACCTGCGCTTCCTTCGGGAACACAGCATGTCCGCCGGCCTGTACGCACTGAACGCGGGGGAGCTGGACACCCAGGGCTCCCACGCGCAGGACGAGCTCTACGTGGTGGTCAGCGGCCGGGCGTCGATCACGGTGGGCGAGGAGACCTCGATGGTGGCGCGCGGCTGCGTCGTCTTCGTCCCGGCCGGGGTCCCGCACCGGTTCCACCACATCAGCGAGGATCTGCGGGTGCTGGTGGTCTTCTCCCCGCCGGAGGGCTGATCCGGCTGATCAGAGGGCTTCGTCCGGGGCTGGTCCGGGGTTCGTCCGGGGGTTTCCCTGACTGTCCTGATCAGGGTCTTATCCGGGTCTTCTCAGGGGCAGGAAACCTTCGTCGGGGCTTTCCGGGCCCGTACGATCGAAGACGTAAGCCAGGAACCCCAGGGGGAGGACGGACATCATGACTGAACTGTGGAAGGCACTCCCCGGTTGGGTGCGGAACATCGTGGTCCCGATCGCGGCGATCATCATCGCGTGGTGGGTGCTGTCGGCGCTCGTCGGCATCGTTTTCGGCCTGATCGGCATCGTGTTCAAGCTGCTCGTCGTCGTCGCCCTGGGCGCGGTGGTCGTGATCCTGGTGAAGAAGGCAGCCAAGAGTTGACGTGAGCTCACCCGCTCACCGCTCCGAGGGGCCGACCGCTGTTGCGGTCGGCCCCTCGTCGTCACCTGGTTCGCCGGTGGGATGCCCTGCTCGGCCTGCCCTGCGCCGGAACAAGCGGGGGCTCGGCCGCCTCGGGAAGATCACGGGACGCGACGAAGGCCGCCAGAGCGGTCGTCAGCGGGACCGACGCGATGAGGCCGATGCTGCCGACGAGCGTGCGGACCAGCTCCTCCGCGACGATCTCGCTGGTCGCCACCTGCCACACGCCGCGGTGCGACAGCGAGAAGAGCAGCATCAGCGGCAGCGCCGCGCCCGCATAGGCCATGACCAGGGTGTTGACCGTGGAGGCGATGTGGTCGCGGCCGATGCGGATCGCCGCCCGGTACAACGCGCGGGCGCCGAGGCGGGGGTTGGCGGCGTGGAGCTCCCAGACGCTGCTCGCCTGGGTGACGGTCACGTCGTTGAGGACGCCGAGCGAGCCGATGATGACGCCCGCGAGGAGCAGGCCCGGCAGTTGGATGCCGGGGAAGAGCGAGTGGACGAACGCCGTCTCGTCCGAGGTGTTGCCGGTGAGCCGGGTCAGCCCGATGAACAGCTGTCCCAGCCCGCCGATCAGTGCGAGGGAGGCCATGGTGCCGAGTACGGCGACGGAGGTCCGCGCCGAGAAGCCGTGGCACAGGTAGAGCGCCAGCAGCATGATCAGGCCACCACCCACGACCGCGACGGCCAGCGGCGGTTCACCGCCGAGGATCGCGGGCAGCACGAAGAGCGACAGCACCAGGAAGCTGATCGCCAGCGCCACCAGCGCGGCGAGGCCGCGCAGGCGGCCGACGAGGACCACGGCGAGGGCGAAGACGCCCGCGAGCACCGCGACGGGGAAGCTCCGGTCGGCGTCCTCGACGGTGTACTGGAGTGCGGTGGGCGCGGTCGGCGAGTAGTCGACGACGATCTTCTCGCCCGCCGAGTAGACCGCGGTCTGGTCCGGGGTCAGGGTCTGGGTGACACTGCGTCCCGAGTCCTTGCCGCTGGTCAGCTGGAAGGTGATCTCCGTGCAGGTGCCGGAGTCCCCCGTCGTACCGGTGGCACCGGCGCCCTGGCCGCACGGCACCGTCCGAGTGGCCGTCACCGTCCCCGAGACGGTGATCTGGTCGAAGCCGGTCCCGGTGGGTGCGTGCGTGGGCAGGGGGGCCGGCCACAGCAGGTACAGCCCTGACAGCACCGCCAGCGCGAACGGCACCAGCACCGCCGCGAGCAGCACGCGCAGCCGCGCGGACGCGGGGCTGGCCGGGCCGTGGTCGTGCGAGTGCCCGTGACCCTGCGCGGGTCCGGGCCCGTGACCGTGCCCGTCGGAGTGGTGGTGCTCTGCCACGCTGGCGAACGCTACAGCGTGTCCAGTCCGCGGCCCAGCCCTGGCCAAGTTCCGCCACTCCTCGCTATGGTCGTGAGCATCTCATCTGTAGACGCGGGAGCTCGGAGCACCGGGCTGAGAGGGCGCTGACGTCGCTGCGCCGACCGCAGGAACCTGACCGGGTAATGCCGGCGTAGGGAGTAGTAGGTCTGATGACCACGCATGACGACACGCAGCAGAAGTCTGTCTCCGAGCGGGCCGCCACGGCCTCCAGCACCCAGGGCGGTTACCCGACCCCGGCCTGGCACAAGGCGTACCACCAGGGCTCCCGGCCCGATCTGCGCGTCCCTTACCGCGAGGTGCTGCTGAGCACGGGTGGCACCGTGCCGCTGTACGACACCTCCGGCCCGTACACCGATCCCGCCTTCGAACCGGACGTGCGCCGCGGTCTGCCACCGTTGCGCGACGCCTGGATCAGCCAGCGCGGCGACGTCGAGGACTACCACGGGCGTGAGCCGCGCCCGGAGGACGACGGACTCAAGCACACCACGCCGCGCGGCGTGGTGGTCGGCG
This sequence comes from Streptacidiphilus jiangxiensis, assembly GCF_900109465.1. Classification (GTDB taxonomy): domain Bacteria; phylum Actinomycetota; class Actinomycetes; order Streptomycetales; family Streptomycetaceae; genus Streptacidiphilus; species Streptacidiphilus jiangxiensis. The sequence continues at coordinate 199,320 of NZ_FOAZ01000003.1, read as the reverse complement.
CCGGCCTCGACAACCTCGACGCGGTCTTCCCGGGCCGCCCGCGCCGTCCCCGGCGCGGCCGCGACGGTGCGGCGGTGACCCAACTCGCGTATGCGAAGCAGGGGATCATCACGCCCGAGATGGAGTTCGTGGCACTGCGCGAGGGCATGCCGGCCGAGACCGTCCGCGAGGAGCTCGCGGCGGGACGGGCGGTGCTGCCGGCGAACGTGAACCACCCGGAGTCCGAGCCGATGATCATCGGCTCGAAGTTCCTGGTGAAGATCAACGCCAATATCGGCAACTCCGCGGTCACCTCCTCGATCGAGGAGGAGGTGGAGAAGATGTCCTGGGCGACGCGCTGGGGCGCGGACACCGTCATGGACCTCTCCACCGGCCGCAACATCCACACCACCCGCGAGTGGATCCTGCGCAACTCCCCGGTCCCGATCGGCACGGTGCCGCTCTACCAGGCCCTGGAGAAAGTCGACGGCAAGGCGGAGGAGCTCAGTTGGGAGGTCTACCGCGACACCGTGATCGAGCAGTGCGAGCAGGGCGTCGACTACATGACCGTCCATGCGGGCGTGCTGCTGCGCTACGTCCCGCTGACGGCCCGCCGCAAGACCGGCATCGTCTCGCGCGGCGGCTCGATCATGGCGGCCTGGTGCCTGGCGCACCATCAGGAGAACTTCCTCTACACCAACTTCGTCGAGCTCTGCGAGATCCTGCGCGCCTACGACGTCACCTTCTCGCTCGGCGACGGCCTGCGGCCCGGCTCGATCGCGGATGCGAACGACGAGGCCCAGTTCGCGGAGCTGCAGACGCTGGGTGAGCTCGGTCGGATCGCTCGGGCGCTCGATGTCCAGGTGATGATCGAGGGTCCGGGTCACGTCCCGATGCACAAGATCAAGGAGAACATGGATCTCCAGAAGGAGATCTGCGACGAGGCGCCGTTCTACACCCTCGGCCCGCTGACGACGGACGTGGCCCCCGGCTACGACCACATCACCTCGGGCATCGGCGCGGCGATGATCGCCTGGTGGGGCACGGCGAAGCTCTGCTACGTCACGCCCAAGGAGCACCTGGGCCTGCCCAACCGCGACGACGTCAAGACGGGCGTGATCACCTACAAGATCGCTGCCCACGCGGCGGACGTCGCCAAGGGCCACCCCTCCGCCCAGGCCTGGGACGACGCCCTCTCCGACGCCCGCTTCGAGTTCCGCTGGGAGGACCAGTTCAACCTGGCCCTCGACCCGGAGACCGCCCGCGACTTCCACGACGAGACGCTCCCGGCGGCCCCGGCGAAGACGGCGCACTTCTGCTCCATGTGCGGACCGAAGTTCTGCTCGATGAAGATCTCGCAGCAGATCCGCGCCGAGCACGGCGACGGTTCGTCCGCGGTCCAGAACGGCTACGACGCCGAGGCGTTGGCCGGCATGGAGGCCATGTCGCAGGAGTTCAAGGCCCAGGGCGGCAAGGTGTACCTGCCCGTGGTCGACTGACCTGCACGGAGGGGCGGGACTGCGTCGCCACGTCCCGCCCCTGCGTGCACGGCGCGCCTGTTCGGCCGTTACACAACCCGGACGGTTCGAACAGAGATCCAAGACGCGTGACCGGCTCTAATTGATCACGTCAGCCGGTCACGGAGATCGGTGAGGACAAAGCCGCCACACCACACACCCTGGGGGGTCCAGTCATGCGCGCTCTGCGTTCGTCCCGCGCCGCCAAGTTCGCCGCCGTCGCCGCTGTCGCGCTCGGTCTGGCCGCCGGGGCCACCGGCACCGCGAACGCGGCCGGCCACACCTCCCCGTGGCTGACCGGTGCTCAGATGCCGCAGGCGTCCGCCTTCCACTGGCAGACGCAGGGTCGGCCCGACGGGGGCTTCGTCGGCAACGGTGACTTCCAGTGGCTGTTCACCTGCGGCCCCACCGGCCCGCTGCACGCCCTGCACGTCAGCGCGTTCGCCCAGCAGGCGTTCGCGACCAAGGTCCACCGCGTCGAGGGCGGCCAGACGCTGCTGCGCTTCTCGAGCGCTGCCAAGGCCAAGGCCGCACTCAAGGTCATCGAGTCCGACTACGCGAACTGCGCCCAGCGCATCGACCGCGGCCCCGTCGACTACGACCTGCACAAGCACGTCCACGCGAGCGTCGACCGCACCGCCTGGATCCAGCAGGGCATCGCCTACCGCCTGGAGATCCGCAACGCGGCCGGCCGGCCGGGCAACATTCCCGACCTGCCGACCGACGCGCAGGAGTTCTTCGTCCAGCGCGGCAACACGATCTCCTTCGTCCAGATCGAGGGCACCAACGCGCACCTGGACGCGACCGCCGGCTCGCTCAACGTCCTCAAGACGATGGCCGCGCGGCTCGGCTGAACCACGCCGATGCCGAACTGAACCGCAGACGCAGCGCCGCCCCGACCGACGTCGGGGCGGCGCTGCGTCTGTTGTCGCACTACGCGCCCGTGGGGCGCCGGCGCGGGGAGCGCCGGAGTTCACTGCGCAGGGAGCGGACGTCCTGCCGCGCGTCCTGGACGTCGTCGGACAGGCGGTCGAACTTGTGGTTCATGGCCACGATGACCTGACCGAACCCGTCGAGCCGCCTGTCGACGCTCTCGGGCCAACCGGCGGGGAACACCCCGCCCTCACCGGGCGGAGCCGGCGGGGCGACCTCGCGGTCGATGACCTGGCGCCAGGCCTCGGCGGCGGGATCGCGCGAAGTGACCTCGTACTCGTCCCAGTGCGGACCGGGACCGAGGCGTCGGCCGGGCGGCATGCCGTAGGACCGCGGCTGAGCCTGCGGCTGCGGCTGCGGCTCGGAGGCAGGCCTGTGGACAACTCGCTCCTCGGTGTCTAGGAGGTACGCGCGAACGCGTCGCGCGACGTCGCTGACGCGCAGCAACATCGCCACGTTCAGGACGGCGCGGCGGTCGTAGATTGCGATTCCACGGCCGCTGACCTGCGTAAACTGCAAGTTGCAGCTTGCGAACCGAGACATATCCACACCCTTGAGGATGCGGAAGCCGTTGGCTTCGAGCTCCTCCCGGTGCCGGATCATCAGGGCGTTGACGGCGCGCTCGCCAACCTCGAAGTAGTCCGCGACCATGCGGGTGGTCACGTACGTGCCGTCCGGCAGCATGACGAGAACCTTGACCTTGTCGAGGGCCTCGGTGCGGTGCACGACGCTGCCGCGCAGTGCGCGGGACTCGACCAGGGCGATTTCAGGTGGCATGGGAATGCCGCCTCTCATGAGCAGGGATGAAGGATGACCCACCGCACCACCCAGCGGCTAGGGGCGCAGGTCGCTGACGGCCACAGATCCATCCCGCCGGGGGCTGCCCGGACTGCTCTGAGATTCACACGCTGTTCGAAGTCGACTCACCCTGGTTGCCTGCGCGCACCTGGATCAACGACGGACCGTAGGGGTCGGTTACGCCGATCGAGGGGCTAGTCGGATCGTCAGTCCGCGACGTCCTGCGGGTACCAGCGCAGTTCGACGGTGTTGCCGTCCGGGTCCTGGAGGTAGACGGAGGTCGCGCTGCCGCGGGCGCCGAAGCGCGGCACCGGGCCGGAGACGACGGGGACGGTGGGCGGGAGGGCGGCGAGGAAGGCGTCCCAGTCGAGGGGGTCGACGGTGAGACAGATGTGGTCGACGTTGGACTCGCCGCGGGGGCGGGAGAAGAGGTCGACGATGCACTCCGGGTTGATCCGCACGGAGGGGAAGGGCACCTTGCCCGCGCGCCACTCCTCGACGCGGACCGGCTCCAGGCCGAGGACGCCGAGGTAGAAGTCGAGGGAGCGCTCGACGTCGGCGACGTTGAGCACCAGGTGGTCGAAGGCCTTGACGCGCAGGGTGGGGGCGGCAGGGGCGGCGGGCGTGCTCACGGGGGCTCCTTGGGCGTCGGTGCGGTGACGGTTCAACGATCGGCCAGGAGCGGACAGCGAACAACGCACGATCGGCATACGATCGTTGAGCTGGATTCAACGATCGGGGGAGGGGGCGCGGCCCGTGTGGGAGCGCGTGGAGGTCGAGGTGTTCCTCGCGCTCGCCGAGGAGCTCCACTTCGGGCGGACCGCGGAGCGGTTGGGGCTCACCACCGGGCGGGTCAGCCAGGTGGTGCGGAAGCTGGAACGCCGGGTGGGCGGGCCGTTGTTCGAGCGGACCAGCCGGTCGGTGCGGCTGACGGCGGTGGGTGGCCAGTTGGCCCAGGAGCTGGCGCCGGCGGTCGAGGCGGTCGAGCTGGCGCTGCGGCGGGCCGTGGACGCCGGGCGCGGGGTCACCGGGGAGTTGCGGGTGGCGTTCCTGGGCGAGTTCGTCGCTCCGGTGCTGCTGAAGGTCGCCGCCCTGTTCACCGAGCGGCACCCCGACTGCCGGGTCGACGTGCGGGAGGTCCAGCTGTTCAACTCCCGGACGAGTCTGGAGGACGGCTCGGTGGACGTGCTCGTCGCCTCGTTCCCGTTTGACGGCATGGCCAACGGACCGGCGCTGCTGACAGAACGCAGGGCGCTCGCCGTGCCCGCCGGGCACCCGCTCGCCGGGCGGGAGTCGGTCTCGCTCGAGGTCCTGGGTGACCACCCGGTGGTTCAGTACCCGCCCGCCACCTCAGCCGGGTTCAAGCGGGACCGCACCCCCGACCGGACGCCGTCCGGGCGGCCGGTGACCAAGGGGCCGGAGGGCAGCACCTTCTCGGAGATGCTGAGCCTGGTCGCGATGGGCAAGGGCGTGCTGCCCGTCGGCGAACACGCCCGTCGCTACTACCCGCGGCCGGACCTCGCGTACGTGCCGCTGTGCGACGCGGCGCCGATCCGACGTGGCCCGGTCTGGGTCGAGGCCCATGCGAACGCGCGCATCCGCGCGTTCGTGCAGGCTGCTGCGGACGTCGCTGCCGCAGACGTCGCTGCCGCGGATGTCGCAGCCGCGCACGTGGCTGCCGCGGGTCCGGCCGCCGGCGTGCTTCCCCCGGGGTAGGGCGGCTGTCTCCTCCGGGGGGACGCCCACCGGGCCCCCGCGCGAGAGCCTGGAGCCATGACGAACTCGGGAACCTTCCGCAGCACGGCCCGGACGGCGCCTGCCCGGCGCGGGGAGGGTGACCCGCTGGTCGCCCCGCTCGCGACCGGGGTCGGGGCGTCGCTGCTGGTGATGTCCGTGCTCCACCTCACCCATGTGATCGCGGGCGGCTCGCCGCCCTACGACCCCGACGCGGCGGGCACCGCCGAGGGCGTCATCGCCCTGGTGCTGCTGATCGCCGCCGACCGGCTGCGCCGGGAGCGCGCCGCGGCCCGCGGCTTCGCGCTGGGGGCGCTGGTCTTCGCCGTCGTCGGATTCGTCGTCGGGCTCACCTTCACGACCACCGGCGGCACGGCCGTCGACGTGGCCTACCACGCGGTCGGCCTGCCGTTGCTGCTGTTCGCTTTGGTGCGCCAGGCTCGGGTGGCCCGCTCGACTGATCGGGACTCCGGCGCACCGGCGGGCGAGTGAGCATCGACGGATGCCAACAGCGGCTATTTCTGGCCGAGTTCCTTTCGGTAAAATGCGATCTTTTCGTGCAGGTGCTGTCGCTGTGACCGCAGAAGGGCGATCTGTTCCGCGACGGCCGCATCGTGCCTTTCCAGAAGTTGGATCCTTTCCGCGAGATTCTCCGGACTGTTTCCGGCTCGTCCCAGACTCGCGTAGCGGCGCATGTCGGCAATGGGCATGCCGGTGTCGCGCAGGCAGCGCAGCACGCCGAGCCAGGCGAGGTCGTCGTCGGTGAACCGGCGGTGGCCGCCGGCGGCGCGGGCGATGCCGGTGAGCAGGCCGATGCGCTCGTAGTAGCGCAGGGTGTCGAGGCTGAAGCCGGAGCGCTCGGCGGCCTCGGCCGGGGTCAGGGTCTGCGGCGTCGTGGTCACCCGGCCGATTGTGGCGGGTACTTGACCTGGAGCGCGCTCCAGTTGTGAGGCTGCGACTCGCAGTTCCCGTTCGGGCTCCACCGGAGAGGACCTTCCGCCATGCGCTACCGCCTGTTGGGTGACCGCCAGGTCTCCGCCCTCTGTCTTGGCACGCTGCCGTTCGGCACGATCGTCGACGACGCCACCTCCTTCGCGCTGCTGGACCGGTTCGTCGAGCGTGGCGGCACGTTCGTGGACACCGCCAACTGCTACTGCTTCTGGCGCGACGGCTGCTGCGGTGACGAGAGCGAGCTGCTGCTCGGGCGCTGGTTGGCCTCGCGCGGGGCCGGGGAGGAGGTCGCCGTGGCGACCAAACTCGGGGCGCGGCCCGATCCGGCCCGGGGGGAGCAGTGGCCTGCCAACCGTGAGGGGCTGGGTGCGCAGGTCGTGGCGCGGGCGGCCCGGGACAGTCTGAACCGCCTCGGCGTCGAGCGGGTCGACCTGCTGTACGCGCACGTGGACGATCCGGCGACGCCGGTGGAGGAGACCGTGGCGGCGTTCGGCGCGCTGGTGGCGGAGGGGATCGCGGCGCAGGTCGGGGTCAGCAACCAGACCGCGGAGCGCCTGGTGCGCTCGCACGCCGCCGCCGCGGCGCAGGGCGTCGCCGGGTACACCGCGGTGCAGCAGCGGCACACCTACCTGACGCCGGCGCCGGACGCGGACTTCGACTACCAGGTGCACGCGGACGCCGAATTGCTCGCGTATGCGGGCAACAGGCCGGATCTCACCGTCCTGGTCTACGGCCCGCTGGTCAACGGCGCCTACACCAACCCCGGCAAGGAGCTGCAGGTGCAGTACCGGCACGCTGGTACGCAACGGCAGGTGGACGCGCTCAGGGAGGTCGCGAAGGAGACCGGAGCGACGGCGAACCAGGTCGTGCTCGCCTGGTTGACGGGCGGCTCCCCCAGTGTGCTGCCGGTCATCGGCGTGAGCGAAATGGGGCAATTGGACGAGGCTTTGGATGCAGTCGAACTGAACCTGACACAGGCCCAACGGGAGCGCTTGGATCGCGCGCGGACAACGAACCTGTGAATCCTGTGGAGGTTTTCGGATGATGGTAAAAGCTGTCTTACCTTATGTCCCATCAGACTGTTAAGGTCGCACGCGTATCGCGGTGCAGCCGACCACATGTGGGGCCGCCGCCTCTCAGCGTGCCCGTGGCCGACTGTGGTCCGCCCCGTTCTGCGTCCCCGGGCCTGACAGTTGGGTTCGCAGGTGGGCAGAGCAGCAGATCGGACAGATCAGACAGGCAGTAGACACCGGAGAAAGCGGTCACGGACCGTCGCCGTCTCCGTCGGAGCGATCGTCACCGCCGCACTGGCGGTGGGGGCGGTCGCCCAGGCCGGATCGATCCTCGGGACCGGCTCGGGCCCGGGCGGCCGATCCGCCGTCCCGGCCTCGTTGTCGAGCCAGTTCGCCGCCGCGGCAGGCGAGTTCCACGTGCCGCTCGACGTCCTGATGGCCGTCTCCTACCAGGAGACCCGCTGGGACTCGCACCACGGGCAACCGAGCGCCACCGGCAACTTCAACGTCATGGGCCTCACCAAGGTCGACGCCGGGGACGTCACGCAGCCGACCGCCTCGGGCATCGCCGCCGAGGCCGCCGCGGCGGCCGGTGACGACTACCGGATCCGGCACATCAAGCACCCGCACCGGGTCACCGCCCGGGACCAGGCCGTGGTCCCGACCGTGAACACCAACGACCCGGCGCTGCACACACTGGACGCGGCCGCGTCGTTGATCCACCAGCCGACCGCGGCGCTGAAGACCGACACCGACCAGAGCATCCGCGGCGGCGCCGCGCTGCTCGCGCAGTACGAGAAGTCGCTGACCGGCGGGCTGCCGACCGATCCCGGCCAGTGGTTCCCCGCCGTCGCCCGGTACAGCCAGTCACCCGACGCCAAGGGCGCGCAGCTGTTCGCGTCCCGCGTCTTCGGCACCATCCGCACCGGCATGAGCCGCCTCACTGCCGACGGCCAGCAGGTGACGCTGTCGGCTGCGCCCGAGGTCCGGCAGCAGGGCCGGGTCGCGACGGCCCCTACCGCTTCCGGTGCGGCGAAGGCGGTGACGACCCCGGCCTCGTTCGCGACCGGCACGGCCACGACTCCCACGGCCGACTGCCCGTCGACGCTGAGCTGCCAGTACGTGCCCGCCGCCTACGCGTTGGCGGACCAGACCGACCAGACCTCGTACGGCAACTACGACATCGCGAACCGTCCGGCCGACGGCAGCGGCATCGCCGTCCGGTACATCGTCATCCACGACACCGAGGGCAGCTACGCCGGAACGATCTCGGCGTTCAGCGCGCTGGACAACCCCGAGTCGAGCGCGCAGTACGTGATCCGCTCCTCGGACGGCCAGGTCACGCAGATGGTCCCGAACACGGACGAGGCCATCCACGCGGGCAACAAGTACGTCAACGTCCACTCCATCGGCGTGGAGCACGAGGGCTATGCGATCTCCGGCGCCTCCTGGTACACCGAGTCGGAGTACGAGTCCTCGGCCGCGCTGGTGAAGTACCTGGCGCAGGAGTACGGCATCCCGCTGGACCGCCAGCACGTCATCGGGCACGACGACGTGCCGGGGCCGATCGACTCCTACGTCTCCGGCATGCACTGGGACCCGGGCACCTTCTGGGACTGGAACCACTACATGTCCCTGCTCGGCGCGCCCGTGCCGAGCAACCCGGCCGGTGCGCCGCTGGTCGCGGGCGAGGCGGTCACCGTCTCGATCCCGTTCACCACGGCCAACGAGCCCACCGTCACCAACTGCTCGACCTGCGCGGCGATCCCGGCCCAGCCGGCGAACTTCGTCTATCTGCGCACCTCCCCCTCCAGCAGCGCCCCGCTGCTCGCCGACCCGTACCTGCACAGCTCGGGAGCCGGCACGACCGACGCCGCCGACTGGGGTGACAAGCTCGTCACCGGGGAGTCCTTCGTCGTCGCGGCCGTGCAGGGCGACTGGACGGCGATCTGGTACGGCGGCGTGAAGGCCTGGTTCTCCAACCCGGCCGGCTCCTACACCGTGCCCGCGCCCGCCGGTACGACCGTGATCACCTCCGCGGGCACGGCCTCGGCCCCGGTCTACGGCCGGGCCTACCCGGAGACCTCCGCCTACCCGTCCGTGCTCTCCGCCGTGGCGGCCGCCTCCACACAGCAGGTCACCTCGCTGACCAAGTACGCGATCCCGGCCGGGCAGGCCTACGTCGCCTACGCGCCGGTGGCCGGCGACTTCTACTACACCGAGAACATCAACGGCGATGCCCCGGGCGACCGCACGGACGTGGTCGGCACCACCACCTACCGCGAGATCCGCTTCAACCACCGCGTCGCGTTCGTGAACACCGCCGACGTGAAGACCGTCGCGACGGCGACCCCGCCGGCCGCGTCCACGCGCTGGAACCTGCTCGCCCGCGACGGCAGCGGCGTGCTGTGGCAGTACCAGGGCACCGGCAACGCGTCGGCGCCGCTGCTCTCCCGCTACCGCGTCGGCGGCGGTTGGAACATCTACAACACGATCGTCCCGCTGGACGCACTGCGCGCCGACGCGGGCAGCGCGGTCGTCGCGCGGGACTCCTCCGGGGTGCTCTGGCTCTACCAGGGCACCGGGAACGCGGCCTCGCCGTTCGCGGCGCGGGTGCGGGTCGGCGGCGGCTGGCAGATCTACAACACTCTCGTGGGCGTCGGCGACGTCACCGGGGACGGCCGGGCCGACCTGCTCGGCCGGGACTCCTCCGGGGTGCTCTGGCTCTACCAGGGCACCGGGAACGCGGCCTCGCCGTTCGCGGCGCGGGTGCGGGTCGGCGGCGGCTGGCAGACCTACAACACGATCGTCGGGGCCGGTGACCTGACCGGGGACGGCCGGGCCGACCTGGTCGCCCGGGACTCCTCCGGGGTGCTCTGGCTCTACCGCGGTACCGGCATCCCCACGGCGCCGTTCGCGGCCCGCACGAAGATCAGCAGCGGTTGGCAGGGCTACAAGACCATCGTCGGCGTCCGCGACCTGAACGGGGACGGCAAGCCGGACCTGGTCGGCGTCGAGGCCAACGGCTGGCTCTGGCTCCACGCCGGCACGGGCAGCGCGGCCGCGCCGCTCGCGGCCCGGGTCCAGATCGGCGCAGGCTGGTGGATCTTCAACACCGTCGTGTGACGCACAGGTCCCAGAACCGCGCCCCGCAGGCCGAGAAATTTTTTGGCGGGGCGCGGTTCGCCGTTCCGCAGGCCTTTCGGCGGTCACCGCCACCGCGCCGTAAGGCTTCCCGTTCACCCAGCTCAGTGAGGGTGCACAGGGGTGTCCGACGGTTGGATATCCGCTCGCCCTCGGCGGGCGGGCGCTTACTGTAGGGGCATGAGGATTGGAATCGTGGGTGCCACTGGTCAGGTCGGCGGCGTCATGCGCCGGATTCTGGAGGAGCGCGACTTCCCGGTGACGGAGCTGCGGCTCTTCGCCTCGGCGCGCTCGGCCGGGTCCACGCTGCCCTGGAAGGGTGGCGAGGTCGTCGTCGAGGACGCCGCGACGGCGGACTGGAGCGGGCTCGACATCGCGCTGTTCTCCGCCGGCGGCTCGACGTCCAGGGCGCTCGCCGAGAAGGTCGCCGCGGCCGGTGCCGTCGTGATCGACAACTCCTCGGCGTGGCGCGGCGACCCGGAGGTCCCGCTGGTGGTCTCCGAGGTCAACCCGCACGCGATCGCGAACCGCCCCAAGGGCATCATCGCCAACCCCAACTGCACCACGATGGCCGCGATGCCGGTCCTCAAGCCGCTGCACGAGGAGGCCGGTCTGGAGGCGCTCGTCGTCGCCACCTACCAGGCGGTCTCGGGTGGCGGGCTGGCCGGCGTCGCCGAGCTGTACCAGCAGGCCTGCAAGGTCGCCGAGGTGTCGGACCAGCTGGCGTTCGACGGCGAGGCGGTGGAGTACCCCGAGCCGCAGAAGTTCTCCAAGCCGATCGCCTTCAACGTGCTGCCGCTGGCCGGCTCCGTGCAGGACGACGGCTCCAACGAGACCGACGAGGAGCAGAAGCTCCGCAAGGAGAGCCGGAAGATCCTGGAGATCCCCGGCCTCAAGGTCTCCGGCACCTGCGTGCGCGTGCCCGTCTTCACCGGCCACAGCCTCCAGATCAACGCGCGCTTCGCGCACCCGATCAGCGCTGCCCGCGCCTACGAGCTCCTCTCCTCGGCGCCCGGCGTGGTCGTCTCCGAGGTGCCCACCCCGCTGGAGGCCGCGGGCAAGGACCCGTCCTACGTCGGCCGCATCCGCAACGACGAGACGGTCGACAACGGCCTGGCGCTGTTCGTCTCCAACGACAACCTCCGCAAGGGCGCTGCGCTCAACGCCGTCCAGATCGCGGAACTGGTGGCAGCCGAGCTGAACGGCTGATCACTTCAGTCGCTTGCACCACCCGGGGGCGCGGGGAACTGCGCGAGCAACCACCTGTGCGGATGGCCCTGTTCAGTGAGGACCATCCGCATGAGGGTGGCTTGTCGCGCAGTTCCTTGCGCCCCTGGGTCGTGCAACTACTCGTCGGCGTTCGGCAGGAACCGGCTCAGGTGTTCCTCGCCGTCGTAGTCGGGGCTGGTGAAGTCGGGCGAGGAGAACCCGGGTGAGGAGAAGTAGATCTCGTCCTCCCGCTCCTCCTCCGGCTTCTCGTGGCCGTGGCCGTCGGTGATGCCCTCGACGCCGGGGCTGGTGAAGCCCGGGCTGGTGAAACCGAGCTTCGGGTTGCGGCGGACCAGGTCCACACGGGTGCGGCGCTGCGCCGCCTCCGTGGCGATCTCCGCGCTGCGCGCGGCCAGCTCGGCCTCGAGGAACGGCAGCAGCCCGCGCGAGCGCAGCGCCGCGCGCCACGCCTCGCGGGCCTTGGCGACCTCCGCCGCCAGCTCCGGCTGGGGGCGTTCGGGCACGGTCGCCGCATCGCGCTTCGCGGTCTGCACCAGGGCGACCGTGGCGACGACCAGCGCCGCGCCGCCCACCGCGGCCAGCACCCCGGCCGCGGTGATCAGGGAGCGGCCGAGCGAAGCGGACGGAGCGCCCGCGCGGACGGCCAGGCCGACCAGCCACAGGACCAGCGCGCTGGTCCAGGCGAGGACCGGGGCGAGCACCGCGGCCATCGGGCCGAGGCCCGCCTGGCGGCTCGCGTCCAGCGCGGTGCCGGGCTCGACCCACTGGGCCGGATCGGTGCTGCCGAGGCGGTCGGTGTCGGGGCCCGCGCCGACCTGGGCCAGCTGCTCGCGCAGCTCGCGGTAGCGCGCGTACTCGGGCGCCGCGGCGGCGCCGACCTCGGGCAGCTCGCGCATTCCGCGCGCGCGCAGCTCCTCGGTCGTGATGGCACCCCGGGTGGCGCGCAGGGCGTCCCGGATGTGCGGGGTCTGCAGGGCCTCGTCCAGGATCCGCACGTAGTCGGGCTTGTCCTCGGCCAGCAGCTGCGAGGTGATGTCCATGGTTCTGCTCCCCCCGTGGAAGTGACGGCCGTTCAGGGCTGCCGGGCCAAACCGGCCGGGGGTTACGGGCTGTTAACGCAACATGCTAGGCGCGAGGACTGACACACCGACAGTCGGTTTCGCGAAATTCCGCGTCTGGAGTGGCCCGCGTTGCTTCTGGCAATTGCCCGAAGCAATCCGACGCCCCTGCGGCCAGGTCAGTCCAGCGGCAGTCGGGCGATCAGCAGTCGCCCCTCGCCCTCCATGGTCACGCCGCCGTCCATGGCCACGGCCAGGTCGTCCGCGTACACGTGCGGGCCGCTGACCTGCACGCCCGAGTGGCCGTCCTCCGTCGGTGCCTCGCCGAGCAGGTACGGGATGGGGCTGTGGCCGTGGACGATCCGGTGGCCGCCGAAGGCCGCGAGCAGCTCGCGTGCGGCCTCGGGGCCCCCCTCGCCCCGGAAGGCGAAGCGCTTGGTCATCCGGCGGAAGCAGTCCCACCACTCGTCCGCGTCGCCGTGGCCGAGCACCTCGCGGATCGCGTCGTTGACCCCGTCGACGGAGTCGCCGTACTCCAGGTAGGCGGTGGTGTCGGAGTGGACCAGCAGGTGGTCGTCCTCGATCGCCATCGCGGGCAGCCGGGAGAGCCAGGCGACGTGGTGGTCCTCCAGCCGCTCCATGTCGTGCGGCTGGCCGCCGTTGAGGCGCCAGGCGGCCAGGAAGGAGGCGGTGCCGGCGCTGGAGTGGACGGGCTCCTCGCCGTAGCGGTCGGCGCCGAGCAGCAGCAGTTCGTGGTTGCCCATCAGGGCGCGGCAGTAGCCGCCGTCCGCGGCCGCCTCGGCGGCCAGGCGCATCACCAGGTCGATCACGCCGATGCCGTCGGGGCCGCGGTCGGTGAAGTCGCCGAGGAACCAGAGCCGGGAGCGTCCGGCGCTCCAGTGGCCCTCGGCGTCGATCAGGCCCTGCGCGTGCAGACCGTCCAGCAGGTCCTGGAGGTAGCCGTGGACGTCGCCGATCACGTAGAGCGGGCCCTCGGGGCCGCTGGGCAGCGAGTCGAGCGCGGGCGCGGGCGCCGGGGCGGGGACGACGCCCGGGACGAGGGGCGCGCCCAGTTCGAGCGTGGGCGGGTCCTGCGGCGGGACGGCGGGCATCGGCGGCGCGACGGCCGGGGTGGCCGGGACCGTCGGCGCCCCGAACCCGACCGGCACGGGCGATGGTGCGGGCATCGGTGCCGACGCGGGCATCGGTGCCGACGCGGGCACCGGCCCGGGCACGGGCGATGGGGAGAAGAAGTCGAACTGCGTGGACCCGTCCGCTGCCTGCGCGGCGTGCGGCCCAGGGTCCGGCTGGTCAGGCCAGGCGGGACGGTCCACGGGTGTCATGAAGCCCATCGTATAAAGCCGCCCTTCCCGGCGTCCGCACCTGGGAGGGATCAGCGGGGGGAATTCGTTCACGGATCGAAGGGGCAAGGCGGAGCAACGAGGGACAAAAAGGGCAGGTCAGACCGGCCCGGGCGGCGGTCCGCCCAGGCTCACGTCTCTCCCGGCGGCCTCGGCGCGGCGACCGTGGTGCGCGGGGAACGGCGCTGGGACGAGCGTCGGACGATCAGCTCCGTCGGCATCAGCTGACCGGAGACGCTCTGGTCGGCCGGTGTCTGGTCGGGCCCGCCCTGGTCGGGCACGGTCGGATCAGCCGACGCCGAGTCGTTCGCGGCCTGGCCTGTCGGAACGCGGTTGGCCGAGGCCTGGCCCTCGATCGCGTCGATCAGCAGGTTGACCACGGTGGTGCCGATCCGGCGCGGCTTGAGCGAGAGCGTGGTGATCGGCGGCTCGGTGGTGGCGTAGACGTCGCTCTCGCTGCAGCAGACCAGCAACAGGTCGTCGGGGACCCGCAGGTGGTAGCGGCGGGCGGCGGCCAGCAGGTCCGTGCCATTGGGGTCGAACAGGCCGTAGACGGCGTCCGGACGGTCCGGGCGGGCCAGCAGCCGGTCGGCGGCGACGGCGCCCGCGCACGGGTCGTGGGCCGGGTAGGCCTCGTACAGCGGCTCCTGGCCCACGGACCGGCACCAGCCCAGGTAGGCCTCGGTGCTGAGCCGCGTGTACGTGTCCGTGCTGGTGCCGGTCAGCAGGCCGATCCGGCGGGCGCCGGCCTGGGCCAGGTGCTCCAGGATGCCGAGCACGGCGGCGTGGTGGTCGTTGTCGACCCAGGCCGTGACGGGGCAGTTGCCCGGTTTGCCGTCGCTGACCACCGGGAGGCCCTGCCGGTAGAGGTCGGCCACCATCGGGTCGTGGTCGGACGGGTCGATCACCACCGTGCCGTCCAGTGCGACGTTGCTCCACACGTCGTGCCGGGACGAGGCGGGCAGCACGACCAGGGCGTAGCCGCGGTTGAGCGCGGCCGAGGTCGCCGCCCGGGCCATCTCGGCGAAGTAGGCGAACTCCGTGAAGGTGAACGGCTCCTGGCCGTAGGTGGTGACCGTCAGCCCGATCAGGCCGGAGCGGCCGGTGCGCAGGGTGCGCGCGGCGGCGGACGGGCGGTAGCCCAGCCGTTCGGCGACCTCGCGGACCTTGGTGCGCGTCTCGTCGGGCAGCCGACCCTTGCCGTTGAGCGCGTCGGAGACCGTGGTGATGGAGACCCCGGCGGCTGCCGCCACGTCCCTGATCCCGGCACGCTCCAGGCGCCGGGTGCGGGTGGTGGTCCGCCGGCCGTGGTGATTCGCTGCAGCTGTCATGTCTGGCCGATCGTATGGCGCGGAACTGTCGGAAGGGGATGGTCTGTCCGGATGAGTCGGAGATACGTTTCTCCATGACCATTCGCGCGTTTTCTCCTTGCACCAACGACCGTTTCACCCCTGATCGCCTGCGTTTTGGTCATGCACTCACGGTGTCGCCCAGCGAGTCTGCGGGGGCCGCAATCGGCACATGTCACCCGCATGGGTGAGGTTCTCGCGATCGGCTCGTATGGTGATCTCGACCGGTTACGGCGACAAGGCCGCGCGAGCAGTGATCCTGCGGGGCGCGACGACGTCGCGATTCTCTGGAGGACGACCACGGTGAGCAGCGAAACGACCCCCGGCGTGAACGGCCCGCGCCTGCGCGAGGCCCTGAAGGGCATCCCCGCCTACAAGCCCGGCAAGCCGGCGCAGGGCGCCGACGGCGCCCCCGCCTTCAAGCTCTCCTCCAACGAGAACCCCTACCCGCCGCTCCCGGGCGTACTGGAAGCGGCGACGGCCGCCGCCGCCTCGTTCAACCGCTACCCCGACATGGCCTGCGCGGGCCTGATCTCCGAGATCGCGGAGCGCTTCGGCGTTCCGGAGACGCACGTCGCCACCGGCACCGGTTCGGTGGGCGTCGCCCAGTCGCTGCTGCAGGCGACCTCCGGTCCGGGCGACGAGGTGATCTTCGCCTGGCGCTCCTTCGAGGCCTACCCGATCATCACCCAGATCAGCGGCGCCACGTCCGTGCGCGTCCCGCTGAAGGCCGACGAGACCCACGACCTCGACGCGATGCTGGCCGCGATCACGCCGCGCACGCGCCTGATCTTCGTCTGCAACCCGAACAACCCGACCGGCACGGTCGTCCACGGCGAGGAGCTGGAGCGCTTCCTCGACGCGGTGCCGAGCGACATCCTGGTCGTCCTGGACGAGGCCTACAACGAGTTCGTCCGCGACGTCGAGGTCCCCAACGGCGTCGACGTCTACCGCGACCGCCCGAACGTCTGCGTGCTGCGGACCTTCTCCAAGGCGTACGGCCTGGCCGGCCTGCGGGTCGGCTTCTGCATCGCCCACGAGCCGGTCGCCCAGGCCCTGCGGCAGACGGCCGTCCCCTTCGGGGTGAGCCAGCTCGCGCAGGACGCGGCGGTCGCCTCGCTGCGGGCGGAGGACGCGCTCCTGGAGCGCGTGGCCGCGCTGGTCGCCGAGCGCGAGCGGGTCGTCTCCGCGCTGGTCGCCCAGGGCTGGACGGTGGCGACGACGCAGGCCAACTTCGTCTGGCTGCGCCTCGGCGACCGGACCATGGACTTCGCTGCGGCGTCCGAGGCGGCGGGCGTCGTCGTCCGCCCGTTCGCGGGGGAGGGCGCGCGCATCACGATCGGCGAGACCGAGGCGAACGACCTGTTCCTGCAGGCCGCGGAGCTGTTCCGCAAGAGCCTGTAGCTGCAAGCGTCAGGGCGCGGGGAGCTGCGCGAGCAACCATCCTGTGCGGATGGCCCTGCTCGCTGAGCGACTCACCACACCGGTGGCTTGTCGCGCGGTTCCCCGCGCCCCTGATGGTGCAGCCAGAGGCGGGAGCAGCACTGACCCGGTCGCGCCCATGCGGCGGCGACGTCCGCTCTCAGGAGGCGGACGGCGACGGCGCTGCCGCGCCCGGGGAGCGGGTGGGGAGCAGGGGCTTGCAGGTGTTGTACGCGGCCGCGGTCTTCGGGTCGGTCGTGTTCAGCGCGCGCAGGCCACCGGTGGTCGGGAGGGTCACGCCGTGGTCCTTGAGGCAGCTGGTGAACGCCGCCATCGCGGTGGAGTTGAAGCCGCCGCGGCCACCGCCGAAGCCGCCCTTGGGGCGCAGCGACGCGCAGGCCTGCATCGCGGCCTGCATGGTCGGGTTCGCCGACGCGCCGCCGAAGCCGAAGCCACCGCCGCCACCGTAACCGCCGCCGTTGCCGCCGCCGTAACCCCCGGAGGGACGGCCGGAGGGGCGACCGGTCGGGAGGTTCACGCCGTGCTGGCTGAGGCAGGTGCGGTAGGCCTGCATCGCCGCGCCTCGCGCGGACGACGAGGGGGAGGCCTGGGTCCCCGAGGCGTTCGTCGAGCCGGAGGAGCCACAGGCGGACAGCAGCAGTGCGGAGGCGCCGATGAGGCCGGCGGCCGCTGCGGCCCGCGCGCGAGCGCCGTTGCGGTGAGTCGTCATGGACTCGAAGGAACCCCACAGCCATGCGGACCGCCTGGGTGAATTCTTCGAATCCGCTGGGAACGGCGATCGACGTGGCGGCACCGGGAGGGGCTTAGGTCCCTTATGTCGGACTTTGCCAGCTATCTGCTCCCAGAGAACTCCCAGACTGCTCCCAGAGCCCGCTGGGCGGGCCCCGTCAAGGTGTCCGCCATGAAGGTGCTTCCACGACGGCGTAAGGCCGTCCTGTTGAACTCCGTGCTCGCCACGGCGCTGCTGGCCACCGGCGGCATCGCGTGGGCGACCGTGGCGCAGGGCTCCAGCAGCACCGGCTCCGCCACCACGCGCACCGCGACAGTCCAGCGTGGCACGGTCCTCGCGACGGTCTCCGGGTCGGGCACACTGACCTCCCCGTCGGACGCCGGGGTGAACTTCTTCACCGGTGGCACGCTGACCGAGGTCGACGTGAAGGCCGGTCAGAAGGTCACGGCCGGCCAGGTGCTGGGCAAGGTCGACGCCACCTCGGCCGACGAGACCCTCGCCAACGCCCAGGCGCAGCTGTCCTCCGCCCAGGCCAACCTGACCCAGGTCGAGGCCGGGACCACCCCGGCCGCGAGCTCCAACAACGGCGGCGGCTCCGGCGGCGGTGGGTCCACCGGTGGTCGTGGCGGTGCCGCGTCCTCCACCCCGACGCCCACGCCGAGCCCCACCCCCACCGTCAACCAGGCCCAGCTCGCCAGCGCCGAGCAGCAGGTGACCTCCGCGGAGAACTCCGTGGCAGCCGCCCAGCGCGCGGTCGACGGGACGGTGCTGAAGGCTCCGGTCTCCGGCACGGTCGCCTCGGTCAGCGGCAAGGTCGGCGACACCGTCTCCGGCACCGGCGGCTCGGGCTCCGGCTCGGGCGGTAGCGGTAGCGGCGGGTCCTCGTCGAGCTCCTCCAGCTCGTCCAGCAGCCTCTCCGGCTTCGTCGTGATCACCAACCCGTCCGGGATGGAGGTCAGCGCCGACTTCTCCGAGAGCGACGCGCTGAAGCTCAAGTCCGGCCAGGCGGCGACCGTGACGCTGAACGCCGACACCACCCAGGTGCTCAACGCCAAGGTCGTGTCGATCAGTTCGCTGCCGGTCAGCAGCTCCGGCAGCGGCAGCAGTTCGTCCGGCGCGGTGCAGTACGCCGCGCTGCTGGCGATCTCCGGTGACACCTCCAACCTGCGCACCGGCCTCAGCGCCAGCGTGCAGGTCGTCACCGGCGAGGCCTCCGGCGCGCTCTACCTGCCGACCTCGGCGATCAACGGCACCGGCGCCAACGCCAGCGTCAACGTCGTCCAGGCCGACGGCACCACCAAGCGCACCCCGGTCACGCTCGGTGTGCAGGGCGACAGCGACGACCAGATCGTCACCGGCGTGATCGCGGGCGACAAGGTCGCGATCACCGTCGTCTCCTCCTCCGGCAGCAACGGCTTCCCGAGCACCGGCTTCCCCGGCGGCTTCGGTGGCGGCAGCGGGCGCAGCGGGTTCGGCGGTGGCGGTGGCTTCGGCGGCGGTGGCGGCGGTCGCGGCACCGGTGGTGGCGGCGGGAGCAGGGGATGACCCTCACCCCCGGCCCGCTCTCCGGCGCGACTTCTGACGGGCGCGGTCCCGCGCCTGTCATCGCGGCCCGGCGGCTGGTGAAGACCTACGGCATGGGCGACGCCGTCGTGCACGCCCTGGCCGGCGTGGACCTGACGGTCGAGGTGGGCGACTACGTCGCGATCATGGGCAGTTCGGGCTCCGGCAAGTCGACGCTGATGAACATCCTCGGCTGCCTGGACGTGCCGACCACCGGCCGCTACCTGCTCGACGGCATCGACGTCGGCGGGCTGGACGAGCGGCAACTGTCGCTCGTGCGCAACCGCAAGATCGGCTTCATCTTCCAGTCGTTCAACCTGGTGCCGCGCACCACCGCGGTCGCCCAGGTCGAGCTGCCGCTCGCCTACGCGGGCGTCAAGGCCGCCGAGCGGCGGCGCCGGGCGATGGCCGCGCTGACCATGGTGGGGCTCGCGGACCGCGCGGAGCACAAGCCCAACGAGCTCTCCGGCGGCCAGCAGCAGCGCGTCGCCGTGGCCCGCGCGCTGGTGACCTCGCCCGCGATGCTGCTCGCCGACGAGCCCACCGGCAACCTGGACAGCCACAGCACCAAGGAGGTCCTCGGCATCGTGGACCGGCTCAACGCCTCCGGCCGCACCGTCGTGCTGATCACCCACGAGGACGAGGTCGCGCACCACGCCAAGCGGGTGATCCGGCTGGTGGACGGCCTGATCGTGAGTGACGTGCGGCAGGCCCCGGTGGCCGGCCCGCCGCCCGCGCTGGAGGCCGCCGCCGCGGGGCCCGCCCATGGCGAGCTCACCCAGGGAGGAGTGCGATGAACCCGTTCGAGACGTTGCGCTTCGCGGCGCTGGGCCTGGCCGCCAACA
This sequence comes from Streptacidiphilus jiangxiensis, assembly GCF_900109465.1. Taxonomy (GTDB): domain Bacteria; phylum Actinomycetota; class Actinomycetes; order Streptomycetales; family Streptomycetaceae; genus Streptacidiphilus; species Streptacidiphilus jiangxiensis. The sequence continues at coordinate 179,672 of NZ_FOAZ01000003.1, read as the reverse complement.
AGGTCCGGTCGGGCCTGACCATGCTCGGCATCCTGATCGGCGTCGCCGCCGTCATCCTGTTGCTGGCGGTCGGCAACGGCTCCTCGCAGGCGGTCAAGGACTCGATCGACGCGCTCGGCACCAACGCCCTGACCGTCAGCTCCGGCGCCGGATTCGGCGCGCAGTCGACGGCCACCAGCACCAAGCCGCTGACCGTCGCCGACGCCCGCGCGCTCGCCGACCCGAGCCAGGCCCCCGACATCAAGGGCGTCGCGCCCGAGGTGCAGACCTCGCAGACGGCCCTGTACCAGGGCACCTCGCACACGGTCAGCTCCGTGATCGGCACCTACCCGGCCTACTTCGAGGCGTCCAACAGCAAGGTGACGCTGGGGGACTACTTCAGCGCCGACGACGTGCTGGCCTCCCGCAAGGTCGCGGTGATCGGCTCGACCACGGCGGCCGACCTGTTCGGCACCGCCTCCCCCATCGGCAAGAAGATCGTGCTCGGCGGCACCCCGCTGACCGTCGTCGGCGAGCTGGCCACCAAGGGCAGCGGCACCGGCTTCAACGACCCGGACGACGTGGTCATCGCGCCGCTGCCGACCGTGCAGAACGCCTACACCGGCTTCGGCTCGCTCAGTCAGATCCTGGTCGAGGCGACCTCCGCCGACACCACCACACAGGCGCAGAACGAGATCACCACGGTCCTGATGGGCACGCACGGCATCACGGACCCGACCGCGGTCGACTTCCGCGTCGGCAGCCAGACCACGCTGCTGTCCACCCGCAGCTCCACCACGCAGACCTTCACCGTGCTGCTCGGCGCGGTCGCGGCGATCTCGCTGCTGGTCGGCGGCATCGGCATCACCAACATCATGCTGGTGACGGTGACCGAGCGGACCCGGGAGATCGGCATCCGCAAGGCCATCGGCGCGCCCAAGGGCGTCATCCTCAGCCAGTTCCTGGCCGAGTCGACGCTGTTGTCCCTGGCCGGTGCCGGGCTCGGGGTGGTGACCGCGCTGGTCGGCGCGCACTTCACCATCGCCGGTATCAAGCCCGTGGTGATCCCGGCCTCGGTCTGGGGCGCGTTCGGGATCGCGGTGGCGATCGGCCTCTTCTTCGGCAGCTACCCGGCCAGCCGGGCGGCGAGCCTGCGACCGATCGAGGCGCTGCGCCATGAGTGACATCGTTCCCACCCACGTGACCACCCAGGAGGAAGCCGTGGACCTCGAGCTGGCCCACCCGTCCGAGCCGGTCCCGTACGAGGCCCTGCCGTCGCCCGAGGAGATCCTGGCCGAGCCGCCGGACTCGCTGGACATCAGCGCCGAGCTGGCCGCCCCGCCGCGCCGCAAGCTGCCGTGGCTGACGCTGCTGCTGGCCGGCGGCCTGGTCGCGGGCCTCGGCTTCGTCGGCGGCGTGCTGGTGGAGAAGAACCAGGGCACGTCCGGCGGAACGGGCCGCTCGTTCAGCGCCTCCGGACGGACCGGCACCGGCACCGGCACCGGCGGCTCCGGCCGCACGGGCACCAGTGGCTTCGGGTCGGGCGGCTTCGGCGGCGGCGGTTTCGGCGGCGGCGCGGGCGGCGGGGCGACCATCGGCACGGTCAAGCTGGTCGACGGCTCGACCATCTACGTCACCGACACCTCCGGCAACATCGTCAAGATCACCACCGGTGGCTCGACCAAGGTCAGCATCGCCCAGTCGGGCAAGGTCAGCCAGCTCAAGCCGGGCGCGACGGTCACCGTACGCGGCACCACCGACGCCAACGGCAATGTGGCTGCCACGACGGTCACCCAGGTGGGAGGCTGAGCCCGCGCACAGGGTTCACTCATGAACTCCTCATCTACGGCGACTAACCTGCCGCAGCCAGATCCGTACTCACCGGGGGCGCCCATGGACACCGCCGAGGCCAGCCTGCTCGTCGTCGACGACGAGCCGAACATCCGAGAGCTGCTCTCCGCCTCGCTCCGCTTCGCCGGCTTCCGCGTCGCCTCGGCGGCGACCGGGGCCGAGGCCGTCGCGTACGTCCAGCGGACGCGCCCGGACCTGGTGGTGCTGGACGTGATGCTCCCGGACGTCGACGGGTTCGCCCTGGTCAAGCGGCTGAGGGACGACAGCGACCGGGACAAGATCCCGGTCATCTTCCTGACCGCCAAGGACGGCGTCGACGACAAGATCAACGGACTGACGGCGGGTGGCGACGACTACGTCACCAAGCCGTTCAGCCTGGAGGAGCTGATCGCGCGGATCCGCGCGATCCTGCGTCGAACGGGCGGTCCCGCGGACGACGGTCGCCTGGTCGTCGCCGACCTGGAGCTGGACCTGGTGGGTCACCAGGTCCACCGGGCCGGCCGGCCGGTCTCGCTCTCGCCGACCGAGTTCAAGCTGCTCGAGTACCTGATGACGAACACCGGCCGAGTGGTGTCGAAGATGCAGATCCTCGACCACGTCTGGGCCTACGACTTCGGCGGCGACCTCAGCATCGTCGAGTCCTACATCTCCTACCTGCGCCGCAAGATGGACTCGGGCGCGGACGGCGTGCCCAAGCTCATCCACACCGTGCGCGGAGTCGGCTATGTCCTTCGCCGCCCGGCTGCGTAGCCGCCTGCGGACGGCCTCAGGGCCCCGCGCCCCCAAACGTGGTCGCTTCTCCCTGCGTGTCAGGCTGCTGGCGCTCGCGATCGCCCTGGTCGTGCTCGGGTTGGTGGTCAGCGACACGCTTGTGCTCGGAAGCGTGCGCAACCAGTTGGTGCAGCGCGTGGACACACAACTGCAGCGCTTCGGTGACACCGCCGTCCACCGCTCCGTGGACTCCAAGCGGCCGCTCGTGCCGGTGGCCGCCGGTGGCTACCGTCGGACCTGGCTGCCCAGCCAGTACGTGGTGACGCAGGTCGACGCCTCCGGTCACTACAGCTCGCTGCTGACCCAGCCGGTCGAGCAGGGTGACCCGCTCCCGGCGTTCCCCGAGCTCGACGCGGCCCAGTTGGCCGCGCGGATGAACCACCCGTTCACCGTCCCGGCCGACCACGGCGGTGGCAGCTGGCGGGTGTTGATAAGGCCGGTCGCCGACGGGAGCGGCCGGGGCGTCGTGGTCGCGGCGTCGCTCGACGACACCGACGCGATGCTGTCCAAGCTGAACGAGGGCTTCCTCGCCATCGGCGGCGGCGTGCTGCTGGTGCTCACCGTCGCCGGGTTCTTCGCGGTGCGGGCGGGCCTCGGCCCGCTGCAGCGGATCGAGCAGGCCGCGCACCAGATCGCCGAGCAGACCGCGGCCGGCCAGCCGCCCACCCACCGGGTGCCGGGGGCCGACGCGGACGCCCGCACCGAGGTGGGCTCGCTGGCCCGCTCGCTCAACTCGATGCTGGAGCAGATCGAGGCGGGCTTCGCCGCGCGCACCGAGTCGGAGGACCGGATGCGCCGCTTCGTCGCCGACGCCAGCCACGAGCTGCGCACCCCTCTGTCCGGCATCCGCGGTTTCGCCGAGCTCTACCGGATGGGCGCGCTGCCGGACGAGGCGGACGTCAAGCGGACCATGAGCCGGATCGAGAGTGAGGCCGTGCGGATGAGCGGCCTGGTCGAGGACCTGCTGACGCTGGCCCGCCTCGACGAGCAGCGCCCGCTCGAACTCGCCCCGATGGACCTGCGCACCCTGGCCGCGGACGCGCTGCACGACACCACCGCGCTCGACCCCACCCGTCCGGTCAGCCTGACCGGCGCGGCCGGTGCGACGACGCCGGGCGCGGCGCTGGTGCTGGGCGACGAGGCGCGGCTGCGCCAGGTGGTGACCAACCTGGTCGGCAACGCCGTCAAGCACACCCCGGCCGGCACCCCGGTGCGGATCGGCGTCGGGACGGTGGGCGGCGAGGGCGTCATCGAGGTCGGCGACGAGGGCCCGGGGCTGACGATGGAGCAGTCGGCGCGGGTGTTCGAGCGCTTCTACCGCGTCGACGCCTCGCGCAGTCGGCGCGACGGCGGGGGAGCGGGGCTCGGCCTCGCGATCGTCTCCGCGCTGACGCAGGCTCACGGTGGCCGGGTGGAGCTGCAGACCGCTCCCGGTGCGGGGGCCGTCTTCCGGATCTTCCTCCCCGGCGCCTGAAACCGGCCGGAGTGACTCCCGCCACTCCGCAGGTCTGACACCCGTCTGAGACGGGCCCCAGGGCAATCGACGAACTGTCGATTCGCCCTGGTCAGACTGTGCCGAACGGCGCTGTCGACTCACCCCACCCCCCTGTCAGTCTCTCCGAACCGACATGGTGATAATAGCTTGTGATCGTGTTCACGTTCACAAGCTCACGAGCATTTCGTGTTCAACAGGCATCTCCCACACAAGTGGGACAAAAAGTGCGTTGATGGGCACGATGGCCGCCCGACGAGGAGGAGAACCGTGGAGCTCGCGCTCGCTCACGAGACGATGGCGCGATGGCAGTTCGGCATCACCACCGTCTACCACTTCCTCTTCGTGCCCCTGACGATCTCGCTCTCCGCGTTCGTCGCGGGGCTGCAGACGGCCTGGGTGCGGACGGGCCGCGAGAAGTACTTCAAGGCCACGAAGTTCTGGGGCAAGCTCTTCCTGATCAACATGGCGATGGGTGTGGTCACCGGCATCGTGCAGGAGTTCCAGTTCGGCATGAGCTGGTCGAACTACTCCCGCTTCGTCGGCGACATCTTCGGCGCCCCGCTCGCCTTCGAGGCACTGATCGCCTTCTTCTTCGAGTCCACCTTCATCGGACTGTGGATCTTCGGCTGGGACCGGCTGCCCAAGAAGCTGCACCTGCTGTCGATCTGGATGGTCGCGATCGGCACCACCCTCTCCGCCTACTTCATCCTCGCGGCCAACTCGTGGATGCAGCACCCGGTCGGCTACGAGCTCAAGAACGGCCGGGCGCAGCTGACCGACTTCCCCAAGGTGCTCTTCCAGAACACCACCCTGGTCGTCGTCTTCCACACCATCACCGCGGCGTTCCTGGTCGGCGGCGCGTTCCTGATCGGCATCGCGGCCTACCAACTGCGCAAGTCCTCGCGCGTCGCCGCGGAGGACCGGAACCCCGTCAAGGTCGCCTCGATGGTGACCTCACTCCGACTCGGCCTGGTGGCCTGCCTGGTGGCCGGCCTCGGCACCGCGGTCAGCGGTGACGCGCTCGGCAAGGTCATGTTCGAGCAGCAGCCGATGAAGATGGCCGCCGCCGAGGCCCTGTGGGACACCGAGTCCCCCGCGCCCTTCTCGATCTTCGCCTACGGCGACGTCTCCAAGGGCCACAACACCGTCGAGATCACGGTCCCCGGCCTGCTGTCCTTCCTGGCCAAGGGCGACTTCAGCTCGCCGGTGCCCGGCATCAACGACACCAACGCCGCCGAGCGGGCCAAGTTCGGCGACAAGGCCCGCAACGGCGACTACCGGCCGAACATCCCCACCACCTTCTGGGCCTTCCGCTGGATGATCGGCTTCGGCATGACGTCCTTCGTGGTCGCCCTGGTGGGGCTCTGGTTCACCCGCCGTCGCTTCTGGCTCGCCCCCGAGTACCGACGGGCCGGCGACGAGGTGCCGCTGTTCATGCTGACGAAGACCAGGCAGCTCGGCCCGACGCTGACCAAGTGGGTCTGGCGGGGCGGCATCTGGACCCTGGCCTTCCCGCTGATCGCCTGCTCCTGGGGCTGGATCTTCACCGAGATGGGCCGTCAGCCGTGGGTCGTCTACGGCCTGATGACCACCGCCGACGCGGTCTCCCCCGGTGTCTCCATCGGCGAGCAGTGGACCTCGCTCGTCGTGCTCACCCTGCTCTACGGAATTCTCGCGGTCGTCGAGGTCAAGCTGATGGTCAAGTACGCCAAGGCCGGACCGACGGACGAGGAACCGCCACGTGAGGACCCCCGCCTCGGCGGTCCCCCGGCGGGCTCCGAGGACGCCGACAAGCCCTTCGCCTTCGCGTACTGAGGAGACCGACGCCATGCAACTCCACGACGTCTGGTTCGTGCTGATCGCGGTCCTGTGGACCGGGTACTTCTTCCTCGAGGGCTTCGACTTCGGTGTCGGGATCCTCACCAAGGCGCTCGCCCGGGACGAGCGCGAGCGCCGCGTCCTGATCAACACCATCGGACCGGTCTGGGACGGCAACGAGGTCTGGGTGCTGACCGCCGGCGGCGCGACCTTCGCGGCCTTCCCCGAGTGGTACGCCACCCTGTTCAGCGGCTTCTACCTGGCCCTGCTGATCATCCTGGTCGCCCTGATCGTCCGCGGCGTGGCCTTCGAGTACCGGGGCAAGCGCGACGACGCGCGGTGGCGGCGGAACTGGGACCACGCGATCTTCTGGTGCTCGCTGATCCCGGCCTTCCTGTGGGGCGTCGCCTTCGGCAACATCGTCCACGGGACCAAGATCGACGCGCACTTCGAGTACGTGGGCAACTTCCTCGACCTGCTGAATCCCTACGCGCTGCTCGGCGGCGTGGTGACGCTGACCCTGTTCACCTTCCACGGTTCCGTCTTCACCGCGCTGAAGACCACCGGGGAGATCCGCGAGCGGGCCCGCGCCTTCGCGCTCAAGGTCGGTGTCGTCACCGCGCTGGCGGCGCTGGCCTTCCTGATCTGGACCCAGGTCCACAACGGCGACAGCTGGACCTTCGCGGCCATGGTCGTCGCCGCGCTCGCCCTGGTCGGCGCCCTGGTGATGAACCAGCTGGGCCGTGAGGGATGGGCCTTCATCCTCTCCGGCGTGACCATCGTCGCGGCCGTGGCGATGCTCTTCCTCTCGCTCTTCCCGAACGTCATGCCGTCCACGCTGAACCCGGCCTGGTCGCTGACCGTCAGCAACGCGTCCGCCTCGGACTACACGCTGAAGATCATGACGTGGGTGGCGGGCATCATGACCCCGGTGGTGCTCGTCTACCAGGGCTGGACCTACTGGGTGTTCCGCCGCCGTATCGGCGTGCAGAACATCCCCGCCTGAACGCCGAAGAGGACGCCGTGAAGCCCGTCGATCCGCGCCTGCTGCGCCACGCCCGAGCAACCCGGATATTCCTGCTGGCCTCGGTGGCGCTGGGTGCGCTGGGTGCCGGGCTGGTCATCGCGCAGGCGCTGTTGGTGGCGCAGATCGTCGTCGGCTGCTTCCAGCACGGGCAGGGGCTCGGCCGTCTGGCCGGGCCTCTGGCCGCGCTCGCGGCCGTCTCGCTGGGACGCGGCGCCGTCGCCTGGGCGACGGAGGCCGTCGCCCACCGGGCCGCGGCGACGGTCAAGTCACAGCTGCGCGAGCAGTTGTTGGCCCGGGCGGCGGGGCTCGGTCCCGGTTGGCTCGCCCGGCAGCGCAGCGGCGAGCTGGTCACCCTGGCCACCCGCGGTGTCGACGCGCTCGACGACTACTTCGCCCGCTACCTCCCGCAGCTGGCGCTGTCGGTGATCGTGCCGATCGCGGTGCTGGCCCGGATCGTCCTCGCCGACTGGGTCTCGGCGGTCATCATCGTGGCGACGCTGCCGCTGATCCCGGTCTTCATGGTGCTGATCGGCATGGCCACCCAGAGCCGGATGGACCGTCAGTGGCGCACGCTCGGGCGTCTCTCCCATCACTTCCTCGACGTGGTCGCCGGGCTGCCGACGCTCAAGGTCTTCGGCCGGGCCAAGGCCCAGGCCGAGTCGATCCGGAAGATCACCGACCAGTACCGGCGGGCCACGCTGCGCACGTTGCGCGTCGCCTTCGTGTCGTCGTTCGCGCTGGAGCTGCTGTCGACGCTGTCGGTCGCGCTGGTCGCGGTCAGCATCGGCATGCGGCTCGTGGACGGGGGCCTCGACCTCTACACGGGGTTGGTGGTGCTGGTCCTCGCCCCGGAGGCGTACCTGCCGATCCGTCAGGTCGGCACGCACTACCACGCCAGCGTCGAGGGCCTGGCGGCGGCGGAGCAGATCTTCTCCGTCCTGGAGACGCCCGTCGCCGACTCCCCCGTCGCCGCGCCGGACCCCGCAGGCGGCCTCCGGGTGGACGGCCTGACGGTCCGCTACGAGGGCCGCGAACACCCCGCGCTGTCGGACGTCTCCCTCCACGTCGCGCCGGGGGAGACCGTCGCCGTCACCGGCCCGTCCGGCGCGGGCAAGTCGACGCTGCTGGCCGCGTTGCTGGGCTTCGTCCCGGCCGCGGCGGGTTCCGTGGCCGCGCCCGCCCATGACCGGATCGCCTGGGTGCCGCAGCACCCCTACCTCTTCGCCGGGACGATCGCCGACAACGTGCGGTTGTCGCGTCCCGACGCCACCGAGGAGCAGCTGCGGACCGCCCTGGTCGCAGCCCAGGCCTGGGAGTTCGTCACCGCGCTGCCGGACGGCACGCAGACCGTGCTCGGCGACTCCGGCACCGGACTCTCCGCCGGTCAGCGCCGCCGGGTCGCTCTCGCCCGGGCCTTCCTCGCCGACCGCGAACTGGTCCTGCTCGACGAGCCCACGGCGGGCCTGGACAACGAGCACGAGGCCGCGGTCGTCGCGGCCATCCGCGAGCTGGCGGTCGGTCGCACGGTCGTCCTCACCTCGCACCGCCCGGCGCTGCTGCCCTTGGCCGACCGGGTTGTGTCCCTCGCAGGCCAGGTGCCGACCGACGCGAGCGGGCGGAGCGATGGGGAGCGACCGTCGGCGAACGCTGCGGCCGTGCTGTCGTCGGTGCCGGTGGCGGGCGGCGTGACGCCGGGCGGCGTCGAGGGGCAGTGTGGGGACGCACGGGTGCCGGCGCAGCCGGACGCCGAGTCCTCGGCGCTGGGTGCGGACACCGGAGTGGCCGTCGCCGCCATGGCCGGAGTGCCGGTCGCGGGTGCCACCTCGAGGCTTCCGTCCACGCCCGCCGCGGGCGGAGCGCAGCACGGCACTGTCGCGCAGGTGCCGGCGCAGCCCGGCGGTGCGGCGGGCGGCTCCGCGGAGCCGGAGCCGGTGCTGACTGACGGTCCGGCCCTCGCGGCCCGGCGGCGCGCCGCCGGTGATCGCGCCGTCCCGGTGGACGCCGGCCGTGGCTGGGCCTCCTGGCCCAGGCCGCGGCTCGGGCTCGCGATCGTCCTCGGCGCGCTCGCGCTGATCTGCGCCACCGCGCTGATGGGCACCTCGGGCTGGCTCATCTCCCGGGCCTCGCAGCAGCCGCCGGTGCTCTACCTGATGGTCGCCGTCACGGCCACGCGCGCCTTCGGCATCGGTCGTTCCGCGCTGCGCTACGCCGAGCGTCTGGTCAGCCACGACGCGGTCCTGCGCAGCCTCGGCGCGCTGCGCACCGCCGTCTACGGCCGCCTGGAGCGGCTGGCGCCGGCGGGCCTCGGCGCGACCTTCCGGCGCGGGGACCTGCTCGCCCGGATGGTCGCCGACGTGGACGCCATGCAGGACCACTACCTCCGCTACCGCCTCCCGCTGGCCTCGACGGCGCTCGCGGGTGCGCTCACCGTCGGCGTCGTCGCCTGGCTGCTGCCGCTCGCCGGCCTGCTGCTCGCGCTCGGGCTGCTGCTGGCCGGTGCGCTCGTGCCGTGGCTGGCCCTGCGGCTCTCGATCCGCGCCGAGCATGCGCAGGCGGAGACGCGTGGTCGGCTGACCGGCGAGGTCGTCGGCCTGCTGGACGGCGCCGCCGAGCTGACCGTCAGCGGCGCTCTCCCCGCCCGCCTCGGCGCGCTGCGCGCGCTGGACGCGGAGCTGACGGGGATGCAGCGCAGGTCCGCCGCGGGCCTCGGGCTCGGCACCGGGCTCACCACCGCGCTGACCGGCCTGACGGCCGTGGCCTGTGGCGCAGCCGGCATCGCCGCGGTGACCGCCGGTCACCTGCACGGCGTCTGGCTGGCCGTGCTGCTGCTGACGCCGCTGGCGGCGTTCGAGGGTGTGACCGGACTGACGGCCGCGGTCCAGACCCGCCGACGCGGCCTGCGCTCGGCCGCGCGCCTGGCCGAGCTCGCCGAGGCGCCCGAGCCGGTCGTCGAACCCGCCACCCCGGCGGCCCTCCCGGCCGACCCCTTGCCGTTGCGCGTCCGCGACCTCACCGTCGTCCACGCCGGCCGTACCGAGCCCGCGCTGCGGGGTGTCTCGCTCGACCTGACGCCGGGTCGCCGCATCGCCGTCGTCGGGCCGAGCGGTTCCGGCAAGACCACGCTGGCCCACGCGCTGCTGCGGTTCCTCGACCCGGTCTCGGGGAGCGTCACCCTGGCGGGGACCGACACCCGCACGCTCGCCGGCGACGACGTCCGGCGCGCGGTGGGGCTGTGCGCGCAGGACGCCCACGTCTTCGACAGCAGCCTCCGGGAGAACCTGCGGCTGGCCCGTCCGGGCGCCACGGACGCCGAGCTCTTCGACGCCCTCACCAGCGCCCGTCTCGCGGAGTTCGTCCGGGCCCTGCCCGACGGCCTCGACACCATGGTCGGCGAGCACGGCGCGGCCCTCTCCGGCGGTCAGCGCCAACGCCTGGCCCTGGCCCGTGCCCTCCTGGCCGACTTCCCGGTCCTGGTCCTCGACGAGCCCGCCGAACACCTCGACCTCCCGACGGCCGACGCCCTCACCGCCGACCTCCTCACCGCCACGCAGGGCCGGGCGACGGTTCTGATCACCCACCGCCTGGCCGGCCTGGACACGGTGGACGAGATCCTCGTCCTGGACGCCGGGCAGGTCGCCCAGCGCGGCACCTGGGACGAGCTCGTCGCGACGGACGGGCTGCTCCGCGACCTGTGGGCGCGGGAGCGGGAGGGCGAAGCGGTCCGCGTTCCCTGAGCCGGTTCCGCACCGGGGAGACCGTGGCGGAAGCCGACTCCGGGTCGGGAGCACGACGTCGTGGCCGAGCTCGTAGGCCGTGCGGGTCGTGGTCTCGACGCCGATCTGCGGGTTGATGCCGGTGCGCACGGCCTGCGGGACACCTGCCCTGTCCCTTCGCGGGCCTGAACGCGTGTCCACTGTCGTGGTAAAACCGGACAAACTACGCTCGGGCCATGGCCACCGGTGACGCGCACTTCATTCCCGACCTGGGTTCGCTCGAGGTCGACGACCTGGTTTCCGAGGTGGCCGAGCGGCTCCACGCCGTCGCCGCCGTCAACGACCGGATGCGGGAGCTGCTCGAAGCCGTCGTCGCGGTCAGCTCCGGGCTGAACCTGCATGCGACCTTGCAGCGGATCGCGTCCGCCGCTGCGGATCTCGTCGACGCCGAGTACGCCGCCGTCGGGGTGCTCGCCCCGCACACGCACGGGCTGTCCGACTTCATCCAGGTGGGGATCACCTCCGAGCAGGAGTTGGAGATCGGCGGGCCGCCCTGCGGCCTCGGGCTGCTGGGGTACGTGACCGAGCACCCGGAGCCGCTGCGGCTGGAGGACCTGACCAAGCACCCCAGCGCCGTCGGGTTCCCGCACGGGCACCCCGTGATGCACACCTTCCTCAGCGTCCCGGTCCGGGTCCGCGGACACTTCTTCGGCACCCTGTACCTCGCCGAGAAGCACAACGGGCGGCACTTCTCCGGCGCCGACCAGCAGGTCGTCGAGGCGTTGGCGGCGGCCGCCGGCGTGGCCATCGAGAACGCGCGGCTGTACGAGGAGGGCCGCCGACGCGAGCGGTGGATCGCCGCGTCCCGCGAGGTCACGAACGTGATGCTCACCGCCGAGGACGCCGCCGTCTCCCTGACCACCACCGCGGAGCTGCTGCGCGACCTCGCCGGGGCCGCGCTCGGCATGATCCTGCTGCCCACCGAGGACGGCGGCATGCGCGTGGCCCACGCCTCCGGCGAGGCCGCGGACCTGCTGATCGGGGAGCCGGTACCGCGGACCGAGCGGGTGCGGCAGCTGCTCGCGGGCGACACCGTGATGATCGCCGACATGCGCACCGACTCGGACATCCGCGCCGACATCCGCCAGTCCTTCGGCCCCAGTATGGCGCTGCCGCTGCAGAGCTCGGGACGGGTCCTCGGCGCGGTCAGCGTCTGGCGGGGACGGGACATGCCCCCCTTCACCGAGGCCGAGCGCGAGCTCGCGGAGGGCTTCGCCGCGCAGGCGGCGCTCGCCCTGCGGCTGGTGGAGGGGCAGCAGAACCAGCAGCGTCTCGCCGTCTACCAGGACCGCGACCGGATCGCCCGCGACCTGCACGACCTGGTCATCCAGCGGCTCTTCGCCACCGGGATGATGATGGAGAGCGCCGCGCGGCTCGCCGAGGTGCCGGAGGTGAAGGTCCGGATCTCCAAGGCCGTCGACGAGCTGGATGCCACCATCCAGGAGGTCCGCACCACCATCTACGCCCTCCAGCACGAGGACACCCCCGAGGGCGGTGAGGACCTGCGCAAGCGTGTGCTGCGCGAGTGCGCGCAGGCCTCCGGGCCGCTGGGGTTCAAGCCGTCGGTGACCTTCGTCGGTCCGGTCGAGGTGATGACCGGCGAGTCGATCGTCCGTCAGCTGGTCGCCGCGCTGCGCGAGATGCTCTCCAACGCGGCCCGGCATGCCGAGGCCTCGCGGGTGGACGTGGTCGTCGACTGCTCCGCCCACATCGACCTGGAGGGGCGGCTCATCGCGGGAAAGGGCCGGCCCGCGGTCGTGCTGACCGTCAGCGACGACGGCGTCGGCATCCCCGAGGGGGGTCGCCGCAGCGGCCTGCGCAACCTCGCGGACCGGGCGCGCAACCTCGGTGGCGACGCCTGGTTCGCGCCCGGCCTCGACGGCCGGGGCACGCGGGTCTTCTGGACGGCGGGGCTCTAGGGGTGTCGTCCGGGGCACACCGGGCGTGGGCCCTGACGGACGGTCGGGTTGTTGCGAGTCTGTAGCGAGGCGGCCGACGGGGTGTTGCGCGCGCATCGCTACATTTCCGTCATCCCGACCGGCACGGCTCGCCGGTCCCCGTCGCGTATGCCATGCCACACCTGGGGGAATCCCATGCGCTCCACCACACGCCGTGCCGCCGCCTCGGCCGCTCTCGTCCTCACGTCCGCGCTGCTGCTCACCGCCTGCAACTCCGGCGGCGGTTCGACCACCGGCGGCTCCACCGCCTCCACGTCCGCGCCCTCGGGCGGATCGGGCGGAGGGTCGACCTCGGGCGGGTCGGGCGGGGGGTCGACCTCGGGCGGGAGTGGCTCGTCCACACAGGGAACCACCTCCGGCTCCACGTCCGGAACCGGCGGGGCGACGGCTGCCGCCGCGGGCTGCCGGAACCTGGTCGCCACCGACGCGGTCAAGGCCGCGGTCACCCAGGCGTACGAGGCGGAGAGCCACCGCGGCCACATCACGCCGCTCCCGCACCGGTTCCTCTACGGCGAGTGCGGCGGTACCACCTACGCCGCGACCGCGTTCGAGCTCACCCCCGGCGCGACCTACAACGACCAGGTCGCCGCGCAGGACGACGGCAGCACCCGCAAGTACTTCTCGCTCACCGCGGGCGGCAGCTGGACCGTGCTCGGCAGTGCCGGATTCCCCGACATGGGCGGCTGCATCGCCCAGGTGCCGAAGGCCCTCGCCACGGTCTGGGGCGGCTGCCCCGGCGCCCAGTGACGGAGCCCGTGTTCAGTCCAGCAGCGACTCGATGACCTGCGCGACACCGTCGTCCTCGTGGCCGGCGGTGTGGCGGGAGGTCGCCGCCAGCACCTCCGGGTGCGCGTTGGCGACCGCGTAGGCGGTGCCGGCCCAGGCCAGCATCGGCAGGTCGTTGGGCATGTCGCCGATGGCGACCACGTGCTCGGCCGGGATCTCCCGCTCCGCGCACCAGCGCGCGAGCGCGCTCGCCTTGCTGACGCCGGGCGCGCTGATCTCCAGCATCGCCACCGCGGCGGAGCGGGTCACCTCGCCGTACTCGCCCACCAGCTCGCGGCCGAGCCGCAGGAACTCGTCGGGGTCCAGGCTCGGGTGCTTCGCCAGCAGCTTGAAGACCTGGTGGCCGGCCGGGCCCGCGAGGATCTCCTCGGCCGGAGCGACCTCGTCGGCCGCGTCCATGTCCCACAGGGTGCGCGGGTAGGCGGGCTCGTGGGAGAACCCGTTCGGGTACTCGAAGGCGAAGCTCACCTCGGGCAGGGCGGCGCGCAGCGCCAGCACCGCGACGAGGGCGTCGTCCGCGCGCATGGGGTAGGTCTCCAGCAGCTCTTGCCGTCGCACGTCGTAGAGCGCGCCGCCGTTGGAGCAGATGGCGATCCCGTGCGGGCCGATCGCCTTGGTGACCGCGCCCATCCAGCGCGGCGGGCGTCCGGTGACGAAGACGATGCAGACGCCCGCCTCCTCCGCTCGGCGCAGCGCCTCTTCGGTACGGGCGGAGACGGTGCCGTCGCCGCGCAGCAGCGTGCCGTCGAGATCGGTGGCGATGAGGGTGGGGATCACGGGTACATCCTCACATCCCGGTCGTCCCCGCCCGCGCATTCGTCGCACTTTCGGTGATCGAATCGCCGCATGCCCGCCCGACGATGGGTCAGAATCGCCAGGTGAGATTCGGCATTCTCGGGACGACCCAGGCCTGGACCGACGACGGCGGCGAGCTTCCGCTCGGCGGCCCCGGCCGCCGCGCGCTGCTGGCGCTGTTGCTGCTGGACGCGGGCCGGACGGTCACCACCGAGCGGCTGATCGACGGCCTGTACGGGGAGGAGCCGCCCGGCAACGTCGGCAACGCCCTGCAGTCGCAGGTCTCCCGGCTGCGCACGACGCTGCGGCCGGTCGGCGTCGGCATCGAGGGCGGCCCCGGCGGCTACCGGGCGCTGACCGCGCCTGACGAGGTGGACGCGCACGCCTTCTCCCGCCTGGTCGCCGACGGCGAGGCCGCGCTCGCCCGCACGGACGCGGCGCAGGCCTTCACCGCGCTGACCGCGGCGCTCGGTCTGTGGCGCGGCGAACCGCTCTCCGACGTGGGCGGCGCGCCGTTCGCGGCCGGTCAGGTGGTCCGCCTCGCGGAGCTGCGGCTGACCGCGGTCGAGGCCCGCGCGGAGGCCGGGCTGGCACTGGGCCGCGCCCGCGAGCTGATCGCGGAGCTGCGGTCAGCGGTGGCGGAGGAGCCGCTGCGGGAACCGCTGACGGCCCTGCTGATGCGCGCCCTCTACGCCGCCGACCGCCCCTCGGACGCGTTGGCCGCGTTCGCGGCCCTCCGCGAGACCCTCGCCGACTCCCTCGGCGCGGACCCGAGCCCGGAGCTCGCCGACCTCCACCTCTCCATCCTCCGCGCGGACCCCACGCTGCGCGCTCCGCGCCGCGACGCGGGCGCGGCCGCGGGCGCAGCCGGGCCGGACGCCGCTCCGGGCGCCGGCCCCGGCGCGGCCTTCGGCGCGCCTGGCCTGGCGGGATCCGCGGCACCGGGCGGCGGCCCTGGCGCGGCCTTCGGCGCGCCTGGTGCTGCGGCCCCCGGTTCTGGGCTTCGGCAGGGCTTGGGCGGCCGTGGGGCCGCGGGCGCGCCCGGCTCTGCCGTCGGCGGCCCCGACCCGGGTGCCGCCGCAGGCGCAGGCGCCGGCGCCTCCAGCCCCGGCTTCGACGCCGACCACGCCCCCGCGAGCGTCGAGGGCGGACCAAGATCGTCAAATGTTCCACGTGACGCATTTGGTGATCTTGGTGTCGTCGAGGTCCCGATCGTCCTCCCCAGGCCGCTGACCAGCTTCGTCGGTCGGGAGGCCGACATCGACGGGCTCGCGGCCGCGCTCGCGCACGGCCGGCTGGTGACGCTGACCGGGCCGGGCGGGACCGGCAAGACCAGGCTCGCGCTGGAGACCGCCGCCCGGCACCCCGGTGCCGGAGGCGCCTGCTTCGCCGACCTGTCCCGCGTCGTCGATGCGGCGACGCTCGACGCCGCACTGCTGGGCGCACTGGGTGTGCGCGAGGCGGGCGTGCTCGCCGCCGCCGGCCCGGGCGGGGGTGACGCCGCCGACCGGCTCGCGCCCGCGCTCGCCCGCCGCGGCGAGCTGTTGCTCGTGCTCGACAACTGCGAGCAGATCGTCGCCGAGGCAGCGGCCCTCGCCGAGCGCCTGCTGCTCGCGTGCCCGCAGCTGCGCATCCTGGCCACCAGTCGCGAGCCGCTCGCCGTGCCCGGCGAGCACGTCCGCCCGTTGGAGCCGCTGCCCGGTCCCGAGGCGCTGCGGCTCTTCGCCGAGCGCGCGGCGGCGGTGCGTCCCGGGTTCGACCCGCGGACGCAGGCCCCCGACGACGCGGCCGCCGTCGCCGAGATCTGCCGCCGCCTCGACGGCCTGCCGCTCGCCATCGAGCTCGCGGCGGCGCGCCTGCGGCTGCTGACCCCGCGCCAGATCGCCGACCGACTCGACGACCGGTTCCGCCTGCTCACCGGGGGCAGCCGGACCGCCCAACCGCGCCAGCAGACCCTGAGGGCCGTCGTCGCCTGGAGCTGGGACCTGTTGCCCGAGGCCGAGCGGACGATGCTGCGCCGGGTCTCCGTCTTCGCCGGCGGCTGGTCGCTCCCCGCCGCCGAGGCGGTCTGCGGGACGGGGCCGGAGACGCTGGACCTGCTCGGTGCGCTCGTCGACAAGTCCCTCGTCGTCGCGTACCAGCCGGACAGCGTCGGCGAGATGCGCTACCGGATGCTGGAGACAGTCCGCGCCTACGCCGCCGATCAGCTCGCCGCCGCCGACGAGCAGCGTGAACGCGCCGACGTCCACCTGGACCACTTCCTGCGTCTGGCCGAGACTGCCGAGCCGCTGCTGCGCACCGCCGACCAGCTCGACTGGCTCGCCCTGCTCGCCGCCGACCACGACAACCTCAACGCCGCCCTGCGCCACGCCACCGCCACCGACACCGACCGGGCCCTGGACCTGCTGGCCTGCCTGTCCAGCTACTGGATGCTGCGCGGTCTGCGCACCGAGGGCCGCGTCCCCGCGCAGCGGCTGCTCGCGGCGATCGGCGGCGAGGTGCCGCCGGGGCGCGAGCAGCAGTTCGCGCTGGCGGTCCTGGCCGCGATCTCCGGCGGCATGGACACCCCGGAGCTGATCGGCTACATCGAGACCTGTCGCCCGGTGATGGACCGGCTGATGTTCGAGCACCCGCTGCGGTTCCCGTTCCTGGTGGTGCTGTGGGCGCCGTTCGTCGGCGTCCCGGACGACGTCTCGATGGTCGAACAGAACCGGCTCGCCGACGAGCTTCTGACCGATCCCTGGTACCGGGCGTTGCTCCACTTCGGCCTCGCCTTCCAGCACTGGTTCCTCCATGCCGACGCGGCCTCCGCCGAGCGGGAGCTGACACAGGGCCTCCAGGGCTTCGAGCAGGAGGGCGACCGGTGGGGCATGGTGATGTCCCTGATGGAGCTGGCCCGCGCCCGAGGCCGCCAGGGCGACCGGTCCGGCGCCTCCGTGCACACCGACCGGGCGCTGGAGCTCGCCGCCGAGCTGGACTCGCCGGAGGACATGGCCGAACTGCTGTGGAGCCGCTCCGAGCTGAGCCTGCAGGCGGGTGATCTGGCCTCGGCGGAGGCGGACCTGCGGCGTGCGGTCGCGCTGGTCGAACCCTTCGGCGTCAGCGACAACCTCGCCTCCGCGCGGCTGGGCCTGGCCCAGGTCGCCCGCCGCCGGGGCGCGTTCGCGCAGGCCGAGGAGCTGTGCGCGCAGGCCCTGGCCAGCCGACTGGTCGGCTGGTCCAGCGGCGAGGGCATCCAGGCGTCGGTGCAGTTGGAGCTCGCCCGCGTCGATCTCGCGCAGTCCCGCGCCGCCGCGGTCCGCGCCCGCCTGCGCGAGGTCGAGTCGATCCTGCGCGGCGGCCGGAACCTGCCCACCTACGGCGAGCTGGCCACCGTGCTCGCGGAGCTGGCGCTGCTGGAGGGCGAGGCCGACCTGGCGGCGGAGCTGCTCGGCACGGCCTCGGTCCTGGCACCCCGCCCGAACCCCGCCCCGACCAACCCCGCCTTCACCCGCGGCGCCGCCCGCAACCCCCGGGAAGCGGTCGCCTTCGTGACGGACCTGGTGACGGCCGACCTGTAGTTGCACTACCCGGGGGCCCGGGGAACTGCGCGACAAGCCACCCACGCAGCAGGCAGACCGAACGACCAGGGCCATCCGCGCAGGGTGGTTGCTCGCGCAGAGCCTCGCGCCCCTGGGGTGGTGCAACCGCATGCGGGAGCGTCACCGACCCACTCGCGCCCGCGCGGCGGAGCCGCACATCAGCAGAGCCTCGCGCCCCTGGGGTGGTGCGGTCAGCGTCCGGTCAGTGCGCGGTGCGTGGCGACCGCGAGCGTAGGGGCATGACCTCCACACGGAACCTCTCCGCCGCCCGCAAGTGGGGCACGCTCGCGATCTGCTGCGTCGCATCCCTCGTCCTCGGGATCGACAACACCGTCGTCAACCTCGCCTTCCCGCACCTGGTGCGGGACATGGACCCGAGCAGCACCCAGCTGCTGTGGATCGCCGACGCCTACGGCTTCGCCCTCGGCGGGCTGGTGATCGTCATGGGATCGCTCGGCGA
Organism: Streptacidiphilus jiangxiensis; assembly: GCF_900109465.1. GTDB lineage: Bacteria > Actinomycetota > Actinomycetes > Streptomycetales > Streptomycetaceae > Streptacidiphilus > Streptacidiphilus jiangxiensis. Next base: position 161,378 of record NZ_FOAZ01000003.1, on the reverse strand, counting down.
CCGTTTCGGACGCAAGCGGCTGCTGCTCCTCGGCGGAGCCGGCTTCGCGTTGGCCTCCGCGCTGACCGCCGAGGCGCCCAGCGCCGGCTGGCTGATCGCGGCCCGGGCACTGCAGGGCGTCGCGGGGGCGACGCTGATGCCGTCGACGCTGTCGCTGGTGCGCAACGCCTTCACCGACCCGAAGGAGCGCACCATGGCGATGGGGATCGCCGGGGGCGTCGGCGCCGCCGGCTTCGCGCTGGGGCCGGTCGTCGGCGGGCCGCTGCTGGACCACTTCTGGTGGGGCTCGGTCTTCCTGATCAACGTTCCGGTGATGGCGCTGGTCCTGGCCGTGGGCGGCTTCGTGCTGGTGGAGTCCCGCAACCCGAACCCGGGCCGGATCGACTGGCGCAGCGTGCCGCTCTCCTGCCTGGGCATGGTCGCGACCGTCTACGCGCTGAAGACCGCCGCCCGGGACGGGCTGGACCGGCCCGCGGTGTGGATCGCCGCCGCGCTCGGCGTCGTGCTGCTGACGGGCTTCGTGCTGCGTCAGCGTCGCGTCGCGAACCCCCTGGTCGACGTGGACCTGCTGCGCAGCCGCGGCTTCTCCGGGGCGATCGCCGCGAACACGCTCAGCATCTTCGCCCTCGCCGCGCAGTCGCTCGCCGCCTCGCTCTACTTCCAGGACGTGCGCGGCTACTCGCCGATGGGCACCGGCTTCGCCCTGCTGCTCGGTCCGCTCGGGGCGATGGTGACGGGTCCGCTCTGCCCGGTCGCGGTGAAGGCGCTGGGCCGGGCCAGGGCCGTCGGCCTCGGGCTGGTGCTGATGGCGGTGTCCTGCTTCGGCTACCTGCTGGTGGGCGTGGCCACGGATTACTGGGTGATGGGCGCGGTCATGTTCGTCTCCGGTCTGGGCATCGGTCTGGTCTTCGGGATCGGCGGCGACACGATGCTGGCGAGCGCGCCCAAGGAGCGGGCCGGCGCGGCGAGCGCCGTGGAGTCGACCGCGACGGAGCTGGGCGGCGCACTCGGGATCGCGGTGCTGGGCAGCCTGCTGACGGCGGTCTACCGGAACCGGATGACGCCTCCGGCGGGGATCGGGGCGCAGGCGGAGTCCGCCGCGCACGAGTCGATCGGTGGCGCGGTCGCGGCGGCGCACACGCTCCCGGCACCGCTCGGGCACGTGCTGACGGCGGCGTCCCAGCACGCGTTCGTCGACGGCTTCCACGCCGTCGTCGCAGCGGGCGGCGTGGTGCTGCTGCTCGGCACGGGCCTGGTGGTCGGCCGCCTGCGGGGCGTCCCGGCGGTCATCGCGGAGGAGAGTGCCGAGGCGGAGGGGGAGCGGGGCACGGAGTCGACGCCCGCCGCTCCCGTGACGGTCGTGTGACACCGGCGGGATCCCCGCCGTTCTTCGGGTCGTCGTCCCACCGGTCAGGGGGATGACGGCCCGGTCTCGTTCCTCGGGCCGAGACGGCCAAGCGTGGTCAAACGGCCCCGGGAACGCTAGGGTCCGTGCTCGTGCAGACGGGTTCGACGGCGGCCGACGAGACGGTCGAGATGGTGCCGGTACCCCCCGATCGGCGGGTACCGGAACGTCCGGTCTTCGTCGACGCGAGCGGGCGTCGACAGCGGCGGGTCCGGCGGATCGGTCGGATCCTCGTCGTGCCCGCGATCGGGTATGTCGGGCTCCTGGTGAGCACGCTGCTCGGCGGCCCGACCATCAACAGCCCCTTCCTCCCGCTCCCCGCCCCGCCCCAGTCGAGCCAGAGCCAGGGCCACGGCGTGCACACGCATCCAGGGGCTCACCCCGGTGCGAACGGCACGGGTCAGGGCGGCGCCAACGGGACCGGCACCGGAACCGGGACGACCGTCGGCACGGGCACCGGCACCGGCGGGTCCAACCCGACGCCGGGCGTCTCGACCTCCGCGGTGCCCACCCCGGGAGCGACCCAGCCCGGGCCGGGCGTCACCCACGGCCACAGCACGCACACCGCCTCCCCGCCCGGGGCCTCGCACCACCCGACCAAGAAGGCCAAAGCGCACCTCTGATGAGCAAGGACTCCTCCCCCTCCCGCTCCGGCCGGGCGCGTCGCGGCCGTCGCGGGGCGGTCCGCCAGGTCCCGCTGCGGACCCACTGGCTGCTGCTCGGCACCCTCGTGGTCACCCTCACCCTGGCTCTGCTGATCGAGGGCTACACCCAGCACATGTTCGGCAGCACGCCCGACGGAGCCGGCATGGTGCAGGGCCCGTCGGGGGCGGTGCCGAGTGCGGTGAGCAACGGCGGCCCGGTCATATCCCCGCAGGGCGGCGCGGGTGGCGCGCCCCGTACGGCCCGGCCGCGGCCCGGCACCGTCGCGCTGACCTTCGACGACGGCCCGAGCGCGCAGTGGACCCCGCAGATCCTCGAGGTGCTGCGCAAGCACGGCGTCCACGCGACCTTCTTCGTCATCGGTGAGAACGTCACCGCCAACCCGGGTGTGACCGCGCAGATCGTCGCCGACGGCAACGAGCTCGGCGTGCACACGTTCACCCACCCCAACCTCGGCCTGATCCCGGCCTGGCAGCGCACGCTGCAGCTGCGCGAGGCCCAGTTGGCCATCGCCGGCGCCACCGGCGACACCACGACGCTGCTGCGTCCGCCCTACTCCTCCGGCAACGACTCCGTCGACGACGCCGACTGGACAGCCATCCAGCAGGCCGGCCGCGAGGGCTACCTGACGGTCCTGACGACGCAGGACACCGAGGACTGGCAGCGTCCGGGCGTCGAGAAGATCATCAGCAACGGTGCGGTTCCGGGCACGGTGCCAGGTGTCCGCGTCAACCCGAGGAAGCTGCCCGCCGGTCAGGTCGTGCTGATGCACGACGCCGGTGGTGACCGCTCGCAGTCGGTGGCCGCGCTGGACCAGCTGCTGACCGAGTACCAGCAGGAGGGTCTGACCGTCGGCACGGTCAGCGCGACGACCGGCCTGTCCGCGCCGATGACCAAGGCGTCCGCGACGGACCACTGGATGGGCCTGGCCCTGATCTGGGTGCTGCTGCTGAGCCACTGGCTGCTGACCGTCATCGGCTGGTTCATGATCGCCGCAGGTGTGCTGAGCGTGCTGCGCGCGGTCGTCTCCGTCATCGCGGCGCGACGGCACAAGCGGATGGCCCAGCACGGATGGGGTGAGCCGGTGACCGAACCGGCCACCGTCATCGTCCCCGCCTACAACGAGAGCGCCGGCATCGAGGCGGCCGTCCGCTCGCTGGTCGCCCAGGACCACCCGGTGGAGATCCTCGTCGTGGACGACGGCTCCTCGGACGGCACGGCCGACATCGCCGAGTCGCTGGGCCTGCCGGGCGTCCGGGTGATCCGCAAGGAGAACGGCGGCAAGCCGTCCGCGCTCAACACGGGCATCGCCAACTCCTCGTTCGACCTGCTGGTGATGGTCGACGGCGACACCGTCTTCGAGCCGGACGCGGTGCGCAAGCTGATCCAGCCGTTCGCGGACCCGGAGGTCGGCGCGGTCTCCGGCAACGCCAAGGTGGTCAACCGAGGCGGCCTGCTGGGCCGCTGGCAGCACATCGAGTACGTGGTCGGCTTCAACCTCGACCGGCGCCTGTTCGACCTGGCCGAGTGCATGCCGACGGTCCCGGGCGCGGTGGGCGGCTTCCGCAAGGAGGCCCTGATGCGCGTCGGCGGCCTGGCGGAGGACACGCTCGCCGAGGACACCGACCTCACCATGGCGCTGTGCCGCGACGGCTGGCGCGTCGTCTACGAGGAGGGCGCGGTCGCCTGGACCGAGGCTCCCGCCTCGCTCGGCGCCCTGTGGAAGCAGCGCTACCGGTGGTGCTACGGCACCATGCAGGCGATGTGGAAGCACCGCGGTGCAATGCTCCAGCGGGGCCCGGCGGGCAAGCTGGGTCGCCGCGGCCTCGGTTACCTGCTGCTCTTCCAGGTGCTGCTGCCGCTGCTGGCACCGGTCGTGGACATCTTCGCGCTGTACGGACTGGTCTTCCTCGACCCCCTGCACGTGATCGGCCTCTGGCTCGGCTTCATGCTGCTGCAGCTGGGGATGGGCCTGTACGCGTTCCGCCTGGACGGGGAGAGCCCGGGACCGTTGTGGAGCCTGCCGCTCCAGCAGTTCGTCTACCGGCAGTTGATGTACCTGGTGGTGATCCAGTCCACGGTCACCGCGGTCGCGGGGGCGCGCCTGCGCTGGCAGCGCATGGAACGCTACGGCTCCCTCCAGGCCCCGACCGGCCTCGGCGCACCCGTCGCCGGCTACACCGGCTACACCGCGGGCGTGCAGCTGACCAACATCCCGATCCCCTCCCAGCACCAGGCAGGCCCCCCGCTCGCCGACTCCTGGCTGGCCGAGGCCGCCCGGGCGGACCACTCCGCGTACGCCTACGAGCAGCCGAACTACCCCTACACCGCCTACGACTACCGGGACGAGCGGCCGGCCGACCCGGGGGACCGACGAGTCTGACCGGGGCGACGGAAGGCCCCACCTCATCTCCCGGGAGCAGTCAGATCCAGGGTGCGTTGCGCGTTCTCGCGTAGGGTCGACGGTATGCGTCTGAGCACGGTGATCCTCCCCATCCACCGGTGGAGCGAGGGACAGAAGATCTGGCAGCGGGCCGAGGAACTCGGTTTCCACGCCGCCTACACCTACGACCACCTCACCTGGCGGTCCTTCCAGGACGATCCCTGGTTCGGCGCGGTGCCGACGTTGACGGCCGCTGCCTGCGCGACCGAGCGGCTGCGGCTGGGCACGCTGGTCACCTCGCCGAACTTCCGGCACCCGGTGACGCTGGCCAAGGAGCTGATGACCCTCGACGACATCTCGCAGGGCCGGATCACCGTCGGCATCGGGGTCGGTGGGACGGGCTTCGACGCCACCGCGTTCGGCCAGGAGCCGTGGGGCGCGCGCGAGCGGGCGGACCGGTTCGACGAGTTCCTGCCGCTGCTGGACAAGCTGCTGACGCAGGAGGCCACCACGGAGGAGGGGCGCTTCTACTCCGCCGTCGAGGCCCGTGGGATCCCCGGTTGCGTCCAGGAGCCGCGCGTCCCGTTCTACGTCGCGGCCACCGGCCCGCGCGGGCTGAAGCTCGCTGCCGAGTACGGCCAGGGCTGGGTCACCTACGGCGACCCGCGCGGCCCCGGCGACGTGCCCGTCAACCAGGCCCCCGCGGTGATCGAGGCGCAGCTCGCCAAGCTGCAGGCGGCCTGTGCGGCCCAGGGCCGTGACGCCGCCGATCTGAACAAGGTGCTGCTGCAGGGCTCGACCGCAGAGAAGCCGCTCGCCTCCCTGGACGCCTTCGTCGAGTGGGCGGGCACCTACCGCGACCTCGGCATCGACGAACTGGTCGTCCACTGGCCGGTGCCGGACTCGATCTTCGAGAACGACCTCGCCGTCTTCGAGCGGATCGCCACCGAGGGCCTCGCCCAGCTCGGCTGACGCGCTGTCGATCCGTGCCCCCGGGTGGGACGCATGTGCCGTGATATTCGGACTTTCCGGGAATTCCGCCAGGGTCGGAAGCGTCTCCCGGGGGCAATCGGAGAGGTAATCAGCAGTGTGATCGATCCGCAGGTATCGATCGCATAAAGAACTTTGGAATTACCTGTGGATCACGGCATACTCGCAGCTCGCAGGCCTGGTTGAGGCCTCCGGTCCGCACCGGTCGCCACCCTGCATCGAATAGTGCGCGCTGTGGGGGAATTGTCGTGAATCCCGAATACCCGGGTACGCCCGAGCCTGCTCCGCGCCGTCGTGCCGGAACGGTCGCGCTGGCGGTCGCCGGGTGGCTCGTCCTCGCAGCCGCGACCGCCGGGGCGGTCGTGGCGGTCGGCAGCGGCGGCTCCCCGCGCACCGTCGCCGACCCGGCCGCGAGCCCGAGTGCCGCGCGCCCCACCGGCGGTGCGAAGGCGTCGGTGACGCCCTCGCCCTCGCCGACCACGGCGAGCCCGACGCCGAGCCCCTCGGCGACCGTCAAGGGCAGCGTCAGCGGCAACACCCACAGCGGCGACCTGCGCTACTTCCTGCTGCCCGTCCCCGACGGCGACCAGGTCGAGGGCGACCCGAACGGCGTCGCGCAGAGCCTCGGTGACGTCGCCAAGGAGATGGACAACCCCAGCACCAGCCGCAGGATCCTGAACGACCTCGGCTGTCAGGGCGGCGCCTACCGCAGCTTCGTCACCAACGACGGCGTGTGGACCGTCACCGTGCACCTCATCCACTTCGACGGCTCCGGCCACGCCTCCGACTGGGTCTCCGGGCTGACCTTCGCCAACGGGCACTCCTTCCACGTCTCGGGCATCTCCGACGCGACGGGCCAGTCGATCGACCCCAGCAGCTCCAACGGCGGGAACGGACTGCTCATCGGTGTCTCGCACGTCGGCGACGTGGAGTACGAGGTCGACGTCACCGGTGCCGGATCCCCGAGCCGCTCGCTGCTCACGCAGCTGATGCAGCGCCAGGAACAGCGCCTCACCACCGGCGTGTGAGCCCCCACGCCGCCGACGCTGCCGCCGCCGCAGCGACCGCACCAGGAGAAGACGTGACGACGACACCCGAGCCGGGGCCCACGGCGCCCTTTCCGGCGCAGCCGCAGCCACTGCTGCCGCAGCCGCCGCAGGCAGAGGCAGTGGACGGGCCACCGCAGGAGCAGCCGGGCCGCGTGCGTCGGCGCTGGTCCCGCGGCCGCCTCGCGCTGCTCATCGGCGGTGCCGCGGTGCTCGGTGTGCTGGGAGGTGGCGGCATCGGCTACGACATCCAGGCGGGACGCCCGCCGACGCCGCTGCCGCCACTGGCCGGCGACCGGCTGCACTACCCGCTCGCGCACGCCACCGCCTCGCCCGCGCCGCTGCCCGCGAACCAGGACGACGCCGTGCGGACCGACGGCGACCTGACGGCGTTGCTCGTGCCCGCGCCCTCCGGCAGCAAGCCGTGGGAGCAGCCGGACACACCCGACGGCTGGCTGTCCCCGGCCGGCTTCGCCGTGGGCTACAAGAAGCCCGACAGCGAGTTCCGCTGGCTGCTGGAGAACGGCTTCCGCCGCGCCGCCGAGGCCGAGTGGATCCAGGGAGACACCAGCTACCAGGTCGTCCTGACGCAGTTCCAGAAGCAACACGAGGCCAACGCGGCCACGGAGCTGACGGCCCAGCAGGGCTATGCGAAGTCGTTCTGCGGCGGGGACCAGGTCACCGTTCCCGGCACCGCGGCCGGCGTCGTCTACGCCGGCACGAACTCCCACACCGACTCCGGCGGCAACAGCTACTACCAGGGCCGCGGGTTCGTCCAGCACGGCGACATCCTCGTCGAGGTCTACGCCACGGGCCCCGGTCAGATCTCCGCGTCGTCCGTCATGTCCGTCCTCCAGAGCCAGTTGGAGCGCCTGTGAACGCCGAGGCCGTCCCGCAGCCCCAGGCCGCGCCGGGACCGCAGCCGGGGCCGCAGCCGGACGGCTCCGCGCCGCGTCGGAGCCGCCGGTTCACCGCCGGGGCGGTCGCCTTCGTCCTGTCCGCGGTCGCCGTCGGAGGTGTGACGGGCGGCCTGATCCTGGCCGCGCGTGCGGCCTCCGCTCCGGCCCGGTCCACGACGTCGGCGCAGGCGCCGCAGGCCGCGCCCACGTTCGGCGTCGAGGCGGACGGCAGCCACTTCGGCCCGCTGGACCAACTGCTGCTGCCCGTTCCCGGCACCGACGCCCCCGGCGCGGACGTGGCCGACTTCGGCAACGACACCGTGCTGACCCCGGACCGCTACGCGGCCCTGTTCCAGCGCGAGTTCCGCTTCCTCAGCAGCGGCGCGCGGTCCTCGCTCCAGTCGGAGCTTGGCCTGTCGGAGGTCAAGGGCTACGCCCTGCGCACCTACGCGGACGGGGACGACGGCCTCTTCATCCAGATCACCCTGATCCAGGAGAACGCCGCGCACGTCGGCGGGCTCCAGCAGGGCCTGAAGACCCTCGACTCGGCCACCTCCGGGCTGCGCGCCGGCCCGCAGGTGTCGGGCTTCCCGCACGCCCACTGCTACCAGCCGGCCGACCCGTACGGCTCCTCGCTCGACCTGATGCGCTGCGACGACGTCGAGGGCGACCTCCTGGTCAGCATGCAGGTCGACGGCGTCAGCCCGCTCGCCCAGTCCGCGGCGGCGGACTTCTTCCGCAACCAACTGTCCCGACTCGCGACCCCGGCGGCCCAGGTATGACGACCTCCGAAGCCCCCCAGCCCGACCCGTCGACCCCGGAACCCGTCCCCGTTCCGACGGACGCGGTGCCGGCGGACGAGGCGGTGGCCACGCCCGAGCCTGAGCGCGGTGCCGTGCCGCAGGACGCGGTCCCGGCGGATGCAGTGCCGGCGGTCGCCGCCGCGCAGTCGGCCGAGGCGGCGGCCACGCCCGAGGCCGGGACCGTGTCCGAGCCCGATGCCGTGCCCACGTCGGAGGCGGTGCCCGTGCCGCAGGATGCGGTCCCGGCGGATGCAGTGCCGGCGGTCGCCGCCGCGCAGCCGGCCGAGGCGGCGGCCACGCCCGAGGCCGAGGTCGGGACCGAGCCCGAGCCTGTGCCCGTGCCCACGTCAGCGCCCGCGTCGCGGGACGCGGTCCCGGGCGTTGCGCCGGATCCGCGACTGCTGATGGCCCGTGAGGCGGAGCCGGTCACTGAGCCGGCGGCGGAGGAGCCGGCCGTCGCCGCAGGCGCGCCCGAGCCCACGCTCGTCCTTGCGGCGGCCGAGCCGGCCCCAGCGGCTCCTGCCGCGCCCGCGCCGCCGTTGCCGCTGGGGATGGTGCCGCCGCAGCCGGGGGTGCCGCACCCCTACGGCGAGGCGGTCGCCCCGGCGGCGCAGGCGCCGACGTACTGGGCGCTGCCGCCGCAGTACGCGCCGAAGGTGCGCAAGGAGCGGCCGTGGCTGCGGACGTTCGGGCGCTGGGCCACGGCCGTCGGCGTGCTGGCGGTCGTCGGGTCGGTGACGGCCGCCCTGGTGGCCGCGCCGGCGCGGACGGACATTCCGGGGCTGAAGACGCCGACGGACGGTCGCTGGTCCTTCCCGGCGCTGACCCTGCCGACGCTGCCGCCGGGCAACGGTCCGAGCGATGCGTCCGCCGAGCACGTGCACCGCGTGGACCTGCGGTCCCTGCTGCTGCCCGCGCCGGCCGGCGCCACCGTCGAGGCCGGGCTGCCCGGAGCCGGCGGCTGGTACCCGACCAGCAGCCTGCTGGGCCTGTTCGCCTCGTCGGGCCTCGTCCAGATCAAGAACGCCCTGCAGGACGCGGGTCTCCGACACGTCGCCGCGACCGGCTGGACCATGCCGGACGGCACGCACACCGAGATCTACCTGCAGCAGTTCCGCTCGTCCGCCACGGCGACCCAGGCGGACACGGCCGAGAGCATCAGCGGTTACCTGAGCGCGGCGCCCGACGCCGTCTCGGGTGGCGCCGGCGATCTCGGCAGCCTGTCGTCGGCCACTGTCCGCTCGGCCCTGGCCGCAAGTGGTCACCCGGCCGTGACGTACGCGTACTTGCCGATCGGCGACACCGAGCTTCTCGTCGTGATGAGCAACCCGAAGCGGGTGCCGGTGGTCGACTTCCAGCAGGTCATGTTGCTGGAGAACCGCCTGCTCACCGCCTGACCCAAGAGCGTTCCCCGGAGGAACCGTGGAATCCGAAGACGTGCCCGGCTCCGATGCTGTGGAGTCGGTGCCCGAGGTTGCGCCTGAGCCTGAGCCTGCGCCGATACCCGAGCCCGAGCCCGAGCCGGAGCCGGAGCCTGCGCCCGGGCCTGAGCCCGTGGACGCCTCCGTCTCCGCGCCGCGTGCGCGGCGGCGTGGCGTCACGATCGCCGTGGCTGCCACGGCGTGGCTCGCCATCGCCGGCGTGTCGGCGGCGATCGCCGCCAACACCGGCAGCGGCGGAGGCGGCGGCGCCGTCGCACAGGCGACGCCCAGCCCCGTCGTCTCCGTCTCGGCCGCGCCGACGCTGCCGTCGGCCGCCCCGACGACGCCCTCGCCCAGCCCGAGTTCCACCGTCAAGGGCTACGTCAGCGGCAGCAGCCACAGCGGCGACCTGCGCTTCTTCCTGTTGCCGGTCCCCGACACCGCCGAGGCGTACGGGGACACCGACGGCACCACGGAGTCGCTGTCCGACATCGCCAAGGAGATGGACAACTCCTCGACGAGCAAGAGCATCCTGCAGCAGCTCGGCTGCTCGGGCGGGGCCTACCGGATCTACCGGACGAACGACGGCCAGTACACGGTGACCGCGAAGCTCATCCACTTCGACAGCTCCGGCCACGCCGCTGACTGGGTGTCGGGGCTCACCTTCGGGCACGGCGACAGCTTCGACGTCTCCGGCATCTCCGACGCCAAGGGCCTGGCGATCAATCCGTCGGACAGCACCGGCGTCGGCACGTTGATGGGCATCTCGCACGTCGGCGACGTCGAGTACGAGATCGACGTCTCGGGGACCGGAAGCCTGGCCCACTCCCTGCTCACGCCGCTGATGCAGCGTGAGGAAAAGCTGCTCAGCACCGGCCGCTGACCACAGACCTGGAGGAAGAGTGAGCACTCCCCCGCCCGCCGAGCCGGGCCCGGAGGCAGCGGCCGAAGTCCCGGCGGTGACCGAACCGGCTCCCGAGCCCGTGACCGAACCCGACCTCGTGCCCGACCTCGTGCCCGAGCACGAGCCCGAGCCGAAGCCCCGGCCTCGCGGCCGGACCGCGAAGATCATGGCCGCCGCCGTGGTGCTCGGCGTCCTCGGCGGGGCCGGCACCGGCTACGCCGTGCAGGCCGCCCGGACGCCGACGCCGCTGCCGCCGCTGGCCGTCACCCAGCCAACCTACCCGTCCGCGCACCGCGTCGCGCCTGCGCTCACCGCCGCGCAGGACGACATGGTCAAGACCGACGGCGACCTGACCAAGCTGCTGGTGCCCATCCCCTCCGGTGCCAAGCCCTGGGATACCCCCGCGGGCAACGACGGCTGGCTCGACCTCTACAGCCTGTCCTCGGACTACACCAAGCCGGACGCGGAGATGAGGTACGAGCTCTCCCACGGCTTCCGTCGTGCCGCCGTGCAGACGTGGATGCAGGGCAGCGTCTCCTACGAGGTGGACGTGATCCAGTACCGCCACAACGACGAGACCGCGCCGAACCAGTTCGTGCTGGACGGGGAGAACTACGCGCGCCAGGACGCCGCGGCGCAACTGCAGATGCTCCCGCACACCGCCGGTCAGTACGGCGTGTACGCGGGCACCAAGGCGCTCACCCGCAGCGACGGGTCGACCTACTACCGCGGCTACGGCTTCGCCGCGCACGGGGACCTGTGCGTGCAGATCCTCGTCTTCTCGCCGAACCCCGTCGACGCCAAGCCGCTGATGACGGAGCTGCAGAACCAGATGGAGCGACTGTGACCGATGACCACGCCGTCGCCCCGGCGCCGCAGCGGCGGACGGGGCGCCTGCCCGGGCTCGTCGCGTTGGGCGCGGCCTTCGTCCTGTCCGCCGTCGGGGTCGGCACCGCCGTGGGCTACTACGGCCTGCGGGACAACCGTGCCGCTCAGCCGGTCGCCAAGGCGGCGGCCCACGCCGGGCCGGCCTACGGCGCCCACAGCGACGGGGACCACTTCGGCTCCCTCAGCGACCTGCTGCTCCCGCTTCCCGGCGGCTACGACTACGGTCCGGACGACGCGGACCTCGGTGACAACACGGTGCTGACGCACGACCAGTACGTGAAGAAGTTCAACAGCGACTTCGCGGTCCTCAGGACCTCCGAGCGCGACAAGCTCCGCACCGACCTCGATCTCGACCACGTCCTCGGCTACGCGCTGCGCACCTACACCGACGGCAACGCCCTCGTGGTCGAGGTCAGCCTGGTGCAGGAGAACCAGCAGACGGCCAAGTCCATGGCGACCCTGGGCAAGTTCCTGGCCGACAGCACCGGCGCCTTCCGGGCCGGACCGAGCATCCCCGGCCACCCGGAGGCCCACTGCTACCTGTTGCCGGCGTCTCCGAACGACCCGCTGGACCAGATGGACTGCGACGACTACGTCGGCGACATGCTGGTCCACGTCGACGCCTACGGTCCGGCCCCGCTCGACCAGCAGTCGGTGGCGAGCCTGCTGGAACTGCAACTGTCCCGACTCGCGATCCCGGCGGCCCAGATATGAGCGACGACGACCAGATCGACCATGCGCCCGTCGCCGACCCGACCGAGCCGACGCCGGAGCCCACCGCCGAGCCGAAGGCGCGGCGTTCGTTCCTGCGGCCCGGACCGCGCGGGCGGACCGTCGCGCGCTGGAGCATCGCGACGGTGCTGTGCCTGGGGCTCGGCGCGGCGACGGCGGTCGCGGTCATGGCCCCGAGGCGCACCGACATCCCGGGGCTGGCGACGGCGGCGGACGGCCGCTACACCTACCCGACGCTGCAACTGCCCCAGCTCCCGCCGGGCGCGGTCGGTCCGTCGGCCGGCGGTGCGCCGAGCGGGGCGCCCGGTGGGACGGTGCCGCACGCCGCGGACGTGCGGCAACTGCTGCTGCCGCACCCGGTCGGCGCGGTCACCGATTCCACCCTCCCCGGCGCTCGCGGGTTCGTGCCCCTCGGTGACTTCGCCAAGCTGTTCACCAGCCCTGACGACCTGGCCGAGGTGCTGGGCGAGAACGGGGCCCGGCACGTCGCGGCCACCGGCTGGCGGATGCCGGACGGTACGCACGTCACCGTCTACCTCCTCGCCTTCCGCAGCGGTGTCACCAGCCAGGCGGCCTTCAACAGCGAGATGGGCATGTACCTGGCCGCCGCGCCGCAGCTCGACCTGTCCACCACGGACTCCTCGGTGCCGCTGGCCGTCGCCGACACGGCGAGCCGACCGGCCGGGAAGGACGGCCCCGCCCTGCGCGTGACGGTCTTCTCCGACGCGGACATCAACGGTCTGCTGGTGATGACCAACCCGAAGGCGGTCAACCCGGTCGACTTCAAGCAGGCGCTGACCCTGCAGATGGAGCTCCTGGGCGGGTGACCCTGATGCCGTGGGGGTGGATCCCCTAGGGGAAACACCCCCGCGCATACATCCCAGGGCTAGGGAAAAGTCAGCCGCCAACCTGATGTGACGGGGGCCACTGGGTGACTAGGGTCGTCCTGTGGCAGTCATCACTACGGATAACCTCACCAAGAGGTTCCCCCGGGTCACCGCTCTGGACCACCTCTCCGTCGAGGTGCAGCCCGGAGTGGTCGGTCTGGTCGGGGCGAACGGCGCGGGTAAGTCCACTCTGATCAAGATTCTGCTGGGGCTCGCCCCGGCCACGGAGGGCTCCGCCCGCGTGCTCGGGCTCGACGTCGCCACCCAGGGCGGCGCGATCCGTGAGCACGTCGGGTACATGCCCGAGCACGACTGTCTCCCGCCGGACGTGTCCGCCACGGAGTTCGTCGTCCACATGGCCCGGATGTCGGGGTTGCCCGCCACCGCCGCGCGCGAGCGCACCGCGGACATCCTGCGCCACGTCGGCCTGTACGAGGAGCGCTACCGCCCGATCGGCACGTACTCCACGGGCATGAAGCAGCGCGTCAAGTTGGCGCAGGCCCTCGTGCACGACCCGCAGCTGGTGCTGCTCGACGAGCCGACCAACGGGCTGGACCCGGTCGGCCGTGACGACATGCTGGAGCTGATCCGGCGGGTCCACCGCGAGTTCGGCATCTCCGTGCTGGTCACCTCGCACCTGCTCGGCGAGCTGGAGCGCACCTGCGACCACGTCGTCGTCATCGACGGAGGCAAGCTGCTGCGCAGCTCCTCCACCGCTGACCTGACGGCGGCCACCTCGCTGCTGGCCGTGGAGGTGACGGAGCGCCAGGGCGATCCGTCCTTCGACGCGGACGCGGCGCTGCTGGCCCGGCTGACGGAGGCCGGGCTGACGGTGACGGCCGACGGCGGCCACGTGCTGCTGGTCGAGCTGACGGGGGACGAGGTCTACGACGCCATCCGCGACGCGGTGGCGGAGCTGGGCGTCGGCCTGATCCGGCTGGAGCAGCGCCGGCACCACATCTCCGAGGTGTTCTCCGTGGACACCGTTGTCGAGGAGCCCGCCCATGTCTGAGACGCGTGTGCCGGACAACCGCCAGGACGTCATCCACGACATCGGCTACCGCCACTACGAGGGCCCGCGGCTGGGCATCGGCTACGCCACCCGCTCGCTGTACACCTCCAGCCTGCGCGGCGCGTTCGGTCTGGGCCGCTCCGGCAAGTCCAAGATCCTGCCGATGGCCATGGCTGTGATCATGGCGGTCCCCGCCCTGATCATCGTCGCGGTCTCGATCTACGTGAAGATGGGCAAGCTGCCCGTCGACTACCCGCAGTACCTCACCAACCTGCAGTTCGTCACGGCCGTCTTCACCGCCGCCCAGGCGCCGGTGCTGCTCTCGCGCGACCTGCGGTTCATGACGGTCCCGCTCTACTTCTCCCGCCCGCTGCGCTCCAGCGACTACGTGCGGGCCAAGTACGCGGCGATGGTCTCCGCCGTCTTCATCCTCACCCTGATGCCGATGCTGATCATGTGGATCGGCTCGATGCTGGGCTCGATGGACTTCGGCTACAACACCCAGCACTTCGCCTACGGCGTCGTCGCGGCCGCGTTCTACTCGCTCGTCTACGCCGGCCTCGGCCTGCTGATCGCCTCGCTCACGCCGCGCCGCGGCTTCGGCGTCGCCGCGATCATCGCGCTGTTCATGGTCTCGGCGGGCGTCTCCGGCGCGCTGCGCGGCGTCATGCACGTCACCGGCCACCAGGCTGCGTCGTTCTGGGTCGCCATGCTGAACCCCGGCTTCCTGATCGACTCCACCGTGTCGTGGATGTTCAACCTGCCGCTGCGCGGCAACGTCGCGGAGATGCCGACGACGATCGGCGGCATCGCGTTCCTCGTCGAGATCGCCGTCCTCGCCGCCGGCACCTTCTTCCTGCTCGTCCGCCGCTACCGGAAGATCTGAGGAGGCAGCACATGACCACCATCAGCATCGACCGGGCGTCCCGCTGGTTCGGCAACGTCGTCGCGGTCAACGACGTCTCCATGACGATCGAGCCCGGTGTGACGGGCCTGCTCGGCCCGAACGGCGCCGGCAAGTCCACCCTGATCCACATGATGAGCGGCTTCCTGCCGCCCTCCTCCGGCTCGGTCACCCTCGACGGCACGCCGATCTGGAAGAACCAGCAGGCCTACAAGCAGATCGGGCTGGTCCCCGAGCGCGAGGCCATGTACGACTTCCTCACCGGCTGGGATTTCGTCCTCGCCAACGCCGAGCTGCACGGCCTGCCCGATCCGGGCGCGGCGGCGCAGCGCGCGCTGGCCACGGTCGAGATGGAGTACGCGCAGGACCGGCAGGTCTCCACGTACTCCAAGGGCATGAAGCAGCGCGTGAAGATGGCCTCGGCCCTCGTCCACGACCCGGCCGTGCTGCTGCTGGACGAGCCCTTCAACGGCATGGACCCGCGCCAGCGGATGCAGCTGATGGAGCTGCTGCGCCGGTTCGGCGCGGAGGGCCGCACGGTGCTCTTCTCCTCGCACATCCTGGAGGAGGTCGAGCAGCTCGCCCGCCACATCGAGGTGATCGTGGCCGGCCGTCACGCCGCCTCCGGCGACTACCGCAAGATCCGCCGCCTGATGACGGACCGCCCGCACCGCTACACCGTCCGCTCCAGCGACGACCGTGCGCTGGCCGCGGCGCTGATCGCGGACCCGTCCACGGCCGGCATCGAGCTGGACTACAAGGAGCGGGCGCTGCAGATTCAGGCGATCGACTTCTACCGGTTCACCGAGTTGGTGCCGCGCGTCGCCAAGGAGGCAGGCATCCGCCTGCTGACCGTCTCCCCGGCCGACGAGTCGTTGGAGAGTGTCTTCTCCTACCTCGTCGCCGCCAAGTAGCCACGCTAGGGAAGGCCAAGACCTCTCATGAACGTCACCGTCGCCCGGCTGACCGCGCGCGGCCTGCTCGGCCGTCGCCGGGGCCTCCTCCTGCTGGCGCTCCCCGTCCTGCTGCTCGCGCTCTCCGCGCTGATCCGCGCCATCGCGGGCCAGGACGAGGGCACCGCCTCCAACATCCTCGGCGGCCTCGCCCTCGGCACGATGGTCCCGCTGGTCGGCCTCGTCGCCGGTACCGGGGCCATCGGCCCCGAGATCGACGACGGCTCGATCATCTACCTGCTGTCCAAGCCCCAGCCGCGGTGGAAGATCATCACCTCGAAGCTGGTCGTCGCGATCGGCTGCTCGGTCGTCTTCGCCGCGCTGCCGACGTACTTCGCCGGGCTGATCCTCTTCGGTACCTACCAGAACCTGACCCTCGGCTACACGGTCGCGGCACTGATCGCGGGCGTCGCCTACAGCGCGATCTTCCTGCTGCTGGGCGTGGTCTCCCGCCACGCCGTGGTCTGGGGCCTGATGTACGCCCTCCTGTGGGAGACGGTCGTCGGCGCGTACGTCCCGGGCGCGCAGACGCTGAGCGTGCACCAGTGGGCGCTGTCGATCGGCGAGAAGATCGCCTCCCCGGGTGTGATCAGCTCCTCCGTCCACCTCCCGACGGCGGTTCCGCTGTTGCTGGTGGCGTCGCTGGGCGGGGCGTGGCTCGCCTCCGCCCGCCTCACCCGGCTGACGTTGGCCGGCGAGGAGTGACCTCGGGGGCGCGGGGCTCCGCCCCGCGCCCCTGGATCCACAGCAACACGCCGAGGCTCGCCAGGAGCAGGACGCCGAGCAGCGGATACAGGTTTCCGACCACGAGCTGGAGGCCCGTCCAGCCGTTCTCGGCGTTGTTGTCGTACGGAACCGTCCACAGGAGGCCGGCCGGCAGCCTGACGGCGTGCGGCCCGCGGTCGGCGTGGGCGACGATCGGCCAGGCGAACCAGAGCAGGTACACCGCGAGGGCCGTCAGCCACGCCCACCAGGGTGCGCGCCGGCTGTGCAGCAGGTAGCCGCCGGCGGTGAGGAACACCGCGATCCAGACCCAGTGGTGCGACCAGGAGATGGGCGAGGCCAGCAGCCCCAGCAGCGCGGTGGCGGCGATGCCGAGCAGCTCCTCCCCGCGCCGGTACGCCCGCGCCGCCAGCGGGATCGCGATCGCGGCGGCGAGCAGCACGGCAGCCAGCCAGTACGGCTCGACTCCGCGCGCGTCGAGCCCGAGGGTGCGGGCCAGCACTCCCTGGAGTGACTGGTTGCCGACGTAGTTGATGCCGCCGACGCGGGAGGAGTCGGCGAAGAGGCCGTCGATCCAGTACCGGTGTGCCTCCTGCGGCAGCAGTACGAACCCGCCGACCACGGTGGCCACGAGCGTCCCGGTGGCGACGGCGGCGGCGCGCAGACGCCCCGTCACCAGCAGATGGACGATGAAGATCGCCGGGACCAGCTTGAAGCCGGCGGCGAGGCCGATACCGACGCCCTTGCTCCACCAGCGGTGCGGTTGGGCGAAGTCCACCAGCACGACCAGCATCAGGAAGACGTTGACCTGGCCGAACGACAGGTTCTGCTGGATCGGCTCGGTCCACAGCGCGAGCCCGGCGACGGTGAGCGCGGCGCCCAGGCGGCCGAGGCCGCGACGGTATCCGGCCAGCCCCCAGGCCACCCAGGTGGAGGCGACCAGTGCGGAGATGCTGCCGCAGGCGACCAGCCACTGCAGGCTGTGCTCGTCCAGGTGGGAGAGGGCCTTGAACACCCCGAGTGCGAACGGCGTGTAGGTGAACGGCAGTCCGAGACGGCCCAGGTGGTAGTCCAGGTCGTAGACGTCGTGGCTGTGGCGGGCCGTGGTGCCGCCCCAGTAGTACACGTGCAGATCGATGGGCGACCAGAGCCGCCCCGGGTGGGCCTGGACGACCCGGGCGTACTCCGTGAGCGCCGCACCGAACACGAGCAGGCCGAGCAGCAGCACCGCCGGAGTGAGGCGGCGGACCGGTCGGGCCACGGGCCCGGGCGCGGCCGCGGATATGCGGGCGGCGTCGACGAGTCTGCGGGCCGCGCTCATCAAGGTCATGCCTCAGCCTCGACCGGCGGCGCGCTTTCGGCGCTTCGGCTCGCCGAAGAGGGCGAGCCGAAGCCGCGGGACAGGCGTCAGGCGGAGAGGACGAGCCTGCGGCCCGCGCCGAGCCCGGCGGTCAGGCCGATCGCGCAGCAGCCGAGGAGCATCGCCAGCGGCAGCACCCAGCCGCCGGTGGCCTGGTGCAGCGCGCCGAAGCCGACCGGACCGACGGCCGCGATGAAGTAGCCGACCAGCTGCGACATTCCGCTCAGCTGCGCGGCGACCTGCGCCGAGCCGCTGCGCAGCACGATCATCGCCATGGCCAGACCGAAGCCGCCGCCCTGCGCGACGCCGATCAGGATCGCCCACAGCCACGCGGCGGCCGTCGGCGCGATCAGCAGTCCGGCGACGCCGGTGGCCATCGAGCCGACCATCAGGGCCACCAGCGCCCGCTGGTTGGTGGTACGCCCGGCGGCCAGCGGCACGAAGAACGCCGCCGGGATCTGCACCAGCGAGCTGACGGCGAAGACGGCGCCGGCGGTGCCGCGGTCCATGCCCTGGGTGGTGAGGATCGTCGGCAGCCAGGCGATCAGCGTGTAGGAGAGCAGCGACTGGACGCCCATGAAGACCGCGAGCTGCCAGGCCAGCGGGTGCTTCCACAGTCCGGCGGGCTTGGCGGGGGCGGTTGTCGGGTCGGTTGCGGTGGCCGAGGACGCGGCGTTCGCCGCGGGAGCCGGTCGCTTGGCGGCGGCGAGCTGCGGGAGCCAGGCCAGGAAGGCGAACGCCGCCAGCACCGACCAGGAGGCGAGCGAGCCGCCCCAGCCGCCGAAGGCGTGCTCCAGCGGGACGCTCAGTGCGGCGGCCAGCGTCGCGCCGACGATCATCGACGTGGTGTAGACGCCCGTCATCGCCGCCGCCCGCTCCGGGAAGTCACGCTTGACCAGGCCCGGCATGGTGACGTTGAGCAGGGCGATCGCCGCGCCCAGCACCAGCGAGCCTGCGAACAGGGCTGCGACGCCCGGCAGGACGCGCAGGACGATCCCGGCGACGAGCGTCACCAGGGCCAGGGCGACCACGCGCTCGGGGCCGACCTTCCGGTTGAGCCGGGCCGCGAGCGGCGCGACCGAGCCCATCATCAGGACGGGGATGGTCGTCAGCAGGCCGCCGGCCGTCGAGGAGAGGCCGTAGCGGCCGGTGATGTCGCCGAGCAGCGGGGAGACGGCGGAGACCGCGGCGCGCATGTTCAGCGAGACGAGCAGGATTCCGACCAGCGCCGTCGCCGGGTGGGCGAGGGCGCGGCCCAGCCGCGAGGTCGCAGAAGGTGCGGAGGCATACGAAACGGGCGTGTCAAGGACAGAGCGGGACATGGGAGAGCCTCGAAGCAAAGGATGCGAAAGGGAGAGGGCCGGACGGCGCACGAGGGCGCGCGGCCTCAGCTCTCCGGACGCTTGATGTTCGCGTCGATCAGGGAGGCGAGATCGATGAGCACGGTGTCGACCGTTCCGCCCATCGCCATTGCTCCGCCTTGCCTTCCCAGTGAGGTATCCACCCCATGCTAACAAGGATCAGAGGTGGAAAATTCGCTCCAGGGCGACGGCGACGCCGTCCTCCTCGTTGCTGAGCGTGATCTCGTCCGCGACGGCCTTGAGTTCGGGGTGCGCGTTGGCCATCGCCACCGCGTGCCCGGCCCAGCGGAACATCGGCACGTCGTTCGGCATGTCGCCGAAGGCGACGGTCCGGTCCTTGGTGGTCCCCAACCGCGCCGAGGCGAGGGCCAGGCCCGTCGCCTTGGAGAGGCCCAGCGGCAGCAGCTCCACGAAGCCCTGTCCGGCCAGAACCACCGTCACCAGACCGGCCCCGGCCTGGCTCACCGCGGCCGCCAGCTCGTCGTCGGAGAGGGTCTTGTGCTGCACCAGCACCCGGCTCAGCGGCTTGGCCCACAGCTCCGTGATGTCGGCCACGGCCTTGCCGCGGCCCTCGCCGGCGCCAGGCATCTCGTAGTCGGACGAGAAGAGCACCTCGCCCTCCAGGCCGTCCTGGACCACCGAGATGGCCATCGGACCGACCTGTGCCTCCGCCTTGGCGAGGGCAAGACCGGCCACCTGACGATCGAGCGTGACCGAGGTCACCACCCGGTGCGCGCCCGCATCGTAGAGCTGGCCGCCCTGCCCGCAGACGGCGAGCCCGGTGTAGCCGATCGCGTCCAGCGTCGGCCGCGTCCAGGCGGCGGTCCGCCCGGTCACCACGATGTGCTGCGCCCCCGCGGCCTTCGCGGCCTCCAGGGTCCGCTGCGTGCGCGACGAGACCGTGTGGTCCTCGCGCAACAGCGTCCCGTCCAGGTCGGTCGCGATCAGGTCGAACGGCCGGGGGGCGGAGCTCACGTGGTTTGACTCTCTTTCAGGACGTGCAGGGCTTACTTGCCGACCGGGGTCAGCACCTCGCGCCCGCCGAGGTAGGGGCGCAGCGCCTCCGGGACGACGACGGAGCCGTCGGCCAGCTGGTGCGTCTCCAGGATCGCCACGATGGTGCGCGGCACCGCGCACAGCGTGCCGTTGAGCGTGGCCAGCGGGCGGTTGCCCTCCTCGCCGCGCATCCGGATGCCCAGGCGACGGGCCTGGAACTCACCGCAGTTGGAGGTCGAGGTGAGCTCGCGGTACTTGCCCTGGGTGGGGATCCACGCCTCGATGTCGAACTTGCGCATCGCGGAGGCACCGAGGTCGCCGGAGGCCACGTCGATGACGCGGTAGGCGAGCCCGAGCTTGTCGAGGAAGTCCCGCTCCCACTGGAGCAGGCGCTTGTGCTCGGCCTCGGCGTCCTCCGGTGCGACGTAGGAGAACATCTCCACCTTGTCGAACTGGTGGACGCGGATGATGCCGCGGGTGTCCTTGCCGTAGGTGCCGGCCTCGCGGCGGAAGCACGGCGAGAAGCCGGCGTAGCGCAGCGGCAGCTGGTCCCCGTCGAGGATCTCGTCCATGTGGTAGGCGGCCAGCGGCACCTCGGACGTGCCGACCAGGTAGAAGTCGTCCTCCGGGAGGTGGAAGACGTTCTCCGCGGCCTGGCCGAGGAAGCCGGTGCCCTCCATGGCGCGCGGCTTGACCAGCGCGGGCGTGATCATCGGGATGAAGCCGGCCTCGGTGGCCTGCGCGATCGCCATGTTGACCAGGGCGAGCTCCAGCAGCGCGCCGACGCCGGTCAGGTAGTAGAAGCGCGAGCCGGAGACCTTGGCGGCCCGCTCGGTGTCGATCGCGCCGAGGATCTTGCCCAACTCGACGTGGTCGCGGGGCTCGAAGCCCTCCGCGGCGAAGTCGCGCGGGGTGCCGACCTCCTCGATGGTGACGAAGTCCTCCTCGCCGCCGATCGGAGCGGCCGGGTCGAGCAGGTTGGCCAGCCCGCCCAGCAGACGCTGCACCTCGGCCTCGGCCTCGGACTGCTCGGCGTTGGCCGTCTTGACGTCGGCGGCCAGCTGCTTGGTGCGCTCCAGCAGCGCGGCCTTCTCGTCGCCCTTGGCCTGGGCCACCTGCTTGCCCAGCTGCTTCTGCTCGTTGCGCAGTTCGTCGAAGCGGGAACTGGACGATCGCTGCCGCTCGTCGGCGGCGAGCAGGGCGTCGACGAGCTCGACGTCCTCACCTCGGGCGCGCTGGGAGGCACGCACACGGTCCGGGTCCATACGAAGCAGGCGAAGGTCAATCACGGTACGAGCCTACCGGGCCCGGGGTGGGGTGAGCGGACTCACAGTCGCAGGGTCTGGTTTGTCACATCTTCGTCCCGGGGCCACCCCGAACCTGTGAGATCGCTCTGAACACGCCATTCCTGCTGCGACAGTTGGCGGGCGGACAGCGAACGAGAGGTGGGACAGGACATGAGGACGCGCACGGTGGCGGCAGCGGGAGCGATGCTGGCGGCGGTGCTGGCGCTCTCCGCGTGCGGCGGGGGCACCGGGGCGCAGGGGGCGGACGGCGGGGCCAAGGGCGGTGCCACCAGCGCCTCCCCGGCCCCGAAGCGCACCTCCGGCGACACCGTCCCGAACGGGACCGAGACGGTCAGCAAGCAGCTGGAGTACTACATCGCCCACCCGAACGGCGAGAAGACGGTCGCGCTGACCTTCGACGACGGGCCGAGCGGGACGTGGACGCCGCGGATCCTCGCCGAGCTGGCGAAGTACAACGCGCATGCGACGTTCTGTGAGATAGGCCCGAACGCGACCGCGAACCCGGGCGCGGTCAAGCAGGTCCTGGCGGCCGGCGACCGGCTGTGCGACCACTCGGTGCACCACAACGAGGCGATGTCCAAGCGCGGTCTCGCCTATGAGACGAATGAGATCGTCGGCGCGAAGCAGATGATCGAGCAGGCCGGCGGCGAGGGGACCCAGGTCAGCTGGTTCCGTGCGCCCGGCGGTGATTTCTCTCCGGAGATCCGGCAGATATCCGCGGAGAACGGATTGCGTCCGCTCGCCTGGAGCGTGGACACCAACGACTGGAAGCGGCCCGGGGTCGCCGCGATCGTCGCCACGGTCAAGAAGGAAGTGAAGCCGGGCTCGATCATTCTCATGCACGACGGCGGCGGGGACCGGAGCCAGACCGTGGCCGCTCTGGCCCAGCTGCTGCCGTGGCTGGTCCAGCAGGGCTACTCCATCAACTTCCCGGACGCCTGAGAAGACCCGACGCCTGAGAAGACCCGAAGCCCGACGGCGACTGTGGATATCCCGACTTTATCCACAGGCCGCCTCGATGGCCTGTGGATTGTGAGTAATCACGCCTCTGAGCTCGCTAAACCTCGTGTTTGCGGCCGGAGGCGTGATTTTTTGGGTCTGCGAAGGGGACTTTGGGGAAACTGGCCATCGGAATCCCCCTATGTCCGACTTGCCTGATCTGCAAGTTTTGTTGGGCAAGGCGAGTTTCGCCGGATCTCCCGCGGTGTCCCCAGGCTGTGGATAACCGAGTCCCCTGTGGATAACTCGCGGCCGGCTGTGGACTACAGCTCCCCGCGACCGTCCAGAGCTCGGGACAGCCAGTCCGAGGCGCGGGCGAACTCCGTGTCCGACGTGCCCGGACGCACCGTCGCCGGCACCGCGTCCGCCCGCGGGTACGAGCCCAGCAGCCGCACCTGGGGACAGATCCGGTGCAGGCCCATCAGCGCCTCGCCCACCCGGTGGTCCGTGATGTGGCCCTCCGCGTCCGCGGCGAAGCAGTACTTGCCGAGCCCCTCGCCGGTCGGGCGGGACTCGATCCGCATCAGGTTCACCCCGCGCACGGCGAACTCCTGCAGCAGCTCCAGCAGCGCGCCCGGGTGGTCGTCCGCCAGCCAGAACACCGCCGAGGTCTTGTCGGCCCCCGTCGGAGCCGGCGGCCGCCCCGGCCGCCCGACGAGCACGAAGCGCGTCGTCGCGTTCGCGGCGTCGTGGATCTCCGACGCCAGCGGCTCCAGGTGGTACAGCGGCGCGGCGAAGGCGCCCGCGAAGGCCCCGTCGTACCGGCCCTCCTGCACCAACCGCGCACCGTCGGCGTTGGACGCGGCCGACTCCCACTGCGCGTCCGGCAGGTTCTCCGCCATCCAGTGCCGCACCTGAGGCTGCGCCGCGGGGTGGCCGGTGACGGTCTTCACGTCCTCCAGCTTGGTGCCGGGCCGCACGAGCAGCGCGAAGGCGATCGGCAGCAGGACCTCGCGGTAGATCATCAGCGGCTCGCCCTGGGCGAGCTCGTCCATGGTCTGCCGGATCCCGCCCTCGACGGAGTTCTCGATCGGTACGAGCGCGGCGGCTGCCTCCCCGTTGCGCACCGCGTCCAGCGCGGCGGGCACGGACACGGCGGGCACGAGCTCCCGCGTGGCCGCCTCAGGGAGCGTGCGCAGCGCGGCCTCGGTGAAGGTGCCCTCCGGACCGAGGTAGGTGAATCGGTTCGCGGACACGGCGACCTCCAAAGCTGCGTTTGCCACGGACGTAACGTTAACGAGTCGCACGGCGCCGAGACTCCTGGTCTTGCAAGGTGGGACGCACGGAGGCAGGGCAGACGCGTCTTCGCGACGGAGGGCTGAGGTCCCTCCGGGGTGAGTGGACCTCTGTCTGCGATCAATGATGCGGCCCTGTGGTGACTCGCCGCAGAACGATAGGCACGCTTGTCTTCATAAGTCGAAGACCCGACGACGATCCCGGCAGACATCGAAGCCGCGCAGGGCCGGCCGATGGCGCTGCACGTCAGTGGGAGCGGGCATGGCCGGAAGTGGTGACCGCCTTGCGATAGGGACCCACCCCAAGAGCCCTCTGGGCTGGCGAAGTGTCAAACATTCAGCAATCAAGGCTAATTGATAGGCAATCATATCAAGCCAAAGTGCGAAAGTGAGGTTTCAGGGAGACGGAGCGGAGGCATGATGGGCCTTCCCGCTCTCAGCGCTCCGGGGGAGGCCGATGGACAAAGAGTCGATCAGGGTGCCGTCGCCCGGACGCGTGGGAGGTTCCATGGGCAACGTGTGGCCGCCTTCAACCTTTCTGGGGCAGCTGAGGCCGGACACCGCGGAGGCCGTTCTGGAGATCGGTACGCCGGTGATCTATCCGGCCCACCGCTGGATCTTGCGACAGGGAGAGGAAGGCTCGCACGTCATCTTGCTGGTCAGCGGCTTTGTAAAGGTGCTGCTGAATGCTGAGACCGGGTACGAGATGCTGGCGGCCGTCCGCGTTGGCGGTGATCTTGTCGGTGAGATGGCCGCCTTCGAGAGTCGGCCACGCTCGGGTTCTGTGATCGCTTGTGGCGAGGTCCGGGCGAGGGTTGTCCAGCGGGAGGCGTTGGAGCAATTTCTTGCCGCGCGTCCGGATGCCCTGCGAGGCGTCATCCGAATGCTGAGCGCTCGACTGCGTTGGGCGAACCAGCGACGCGTCGAGTTTCAGGCGTACGACGCGGAGACACGACTTGCTCGTGTGCTGGTCGAACTCTCGCACTCGTACGGGTTGACGGAACCAGGCCGCCCTCGGAGCGTGCTTGCTTTGACACTGACCCAGTCGGAGCTGGCGTCGCTGGCGGGCCTGAAGCTCGCGACGGCCGAGAAGGCCCTGGCCGGATTGACCCGGATCGGCTTAGTGGAGCGGAACTACCGCAGTGTGACGGTGAACGACGTGCCACGCCTTATGCAGTTCGCCCATGTAGACCCCCAAAACCCCTACTGATACGGGGTCGACAGCCGCGTGCCAAGCCTAGCCTGGCCGTCCCACCCGCCGTGGCCACCGTTTGATGACAGGAGAGGCTGTGACCGACTGGTCCGGGTTCCGCCCATGTACGTGCATCGCCCTAGACGCTGAAGGATACGGCCCGAACAACGATCGACGGCAGTCTGAGATCCAACACGACCTGCGTCGACTTCTCACCAGGGCGGCAAGCGGGGCTGGTCTCGATCGCTCACGTTGGAAGGTGCAGCAGCAGGGTGATGGCGAGGTGGCTCTCATCCCGCAGGACGAGAACGAGCCGCGTTACGTCGATGATCTGGTCCGGCACATGGTGTCGGAACTACGGATCTACAACGAAGAACGCCGGGACATCCATCGCATGCGACTTCGCGTCGCTCTTCACCACGGGCCCGTGGAGTTGGCTGACAACGGCTTCGCCGGTGGCGCCGTTGTTGCCGTATGCCGTCTGCTGGCAGCCGATCCGCTGTACGAGGCACTCAGGACGCTCCCCGACATCGATCTCGCTCTGCTTCTCTCTGACGATCTCTTTCAGGCCACAGTCGGTGCCGGGCACACCACGTACGAGCCGACCATGTTTCGTCGGGTGTCGGTCCGGAAGAAGGAGTTCACCGCGCCAGCGTGGCTCTGGACGCCGCGTACGGTGCCGGCGTCAGGCCGAGATACAGCTGCTCTTCGATCTGAGTCGGGCCGGGCCGAGGCCCACGCGGCGAGTCCGACCGTGGTGAACCACATTCACGGCGATGTCCGGGGCAGCGTTTTCGGATTCGGGAGTCCCCTTGCCTGAGCACGAAGGACCGGCTGAGTCGTCGGGGCCTCGTCTGTCCGACCCGGAAGATGCCCGGCGAGTCGTCACAGGCAGTGCCACAGCGAATGCCGACGGGGCTGTCGCCGGTGAGCAGTCCCCCAGGGCGACAGTCCCGGAAGAATCGCCGGAAGCTGCGGGGCACGAAGCCAGCGAGGATGCCCCAGCACTCGCTCCCATACCTGTCGGAGAGTCGGGTTCGGATCAGGACCAGGACGAACATGGGTACGGCGAGTTTCGCAAAGTCATTCACCAGGTAGTGAACAATCACTTTCATGATCGGGTGGATGCCGGGGGTTCGGTATTTGGCGTCGGAACGGCAAGCCGACTCGGGCTGACACCCGGCCTGGTCGACCTTGCTGAGGTCGACAAGGCACTTGAGTTCTACATGCCGCCGCAGCCGCACTTCTCGAGCGCCCAGGAACGCCTGACTTCCCGAAACGTTGTGTCTCTGGTGGGCCAGGATGGCACCGGACGCCGAGCTGCGGCGTTCGCGCTGCTGCGGGAGGTGCTCGGTGGACATGCGCAGATTCGGAGCCTCTCGCCCGCCACATCTCTCGCGGAGCTTGCGGATTCCAGCGCCGTCAAGCCCGGGCACGGCTACGTAATCCTGGACTACGTCGGCGACGTGCAGTCCGCCGGCGTGCAGGAGTTCGAAATGCGACGGCTGAGCAGTCAGCTGCGCAAGAGCGGATCGTTCCTTGTCGTCACCTCCTCGGAGCAGGCGATTCGACTTCAGTCGCTGAAGAGTTTCTGCGTAAGGTGGTCGGCACCTGATCCGAGCGAGCTCTTCAATCACTGTCTCAAGGAGTCGCCGGATACGACCTACGATCCAGAGCGCCTGGATGAGTTGCGCGCACTGGTCTCTACGCTGCGGCGACCCGACGATGTGGTTGCTGTCGCACGTACGCTTGCGGAGCGCGGCCTCGAGCATTCGCTTGAGTCCCTGCGCAGTGGGGAACGGGCGCGCGTCCATGCATGGTTCCGAGACCCGACGCGTTCTGCGGAGGACACGCTGACCGTCGCAGCACTGGCCTTCGCCGAAGGCCTTCCGGAGCGTACGTTCGAGAAGGTCCTGTTCGGCTTGACCCTTGCTGTTCGAAACTGGGAACACACCATGGTTGGCGCGACCGTGGAGGCCGCGGTACCCGCGCTGCCCGAACTCAGGATCGAGCAGAGCCGGAGTCGATGGAGCGTGACAACAACTGGGCTCATAGAAGCACGACGTGACTACTCCACAAGTGACGAT
This sequence comes from Streptacidiphilus jiangxiensis, assembly GCF_900109465.1. GTDB lineage: Bacteria > Actinomycetota > Actinomycetes > Streptomycetales > Streptomycetaceae > Streptacidiphilus > Streptacidiphilus jiangxiensis. The sequence continues at coordinate 134,228 of NZ_FOAZ01000003.1, read as the reverse complement.
CAGATCAGAGTCGAGCGTTGTGTCTTCTTCGTATCGCCTCGCATCAGGGAACTCGTTCTGGAGCAGCTCAATGAGCTCTACGGGCTGCAGCTGTGGCAGCCGTTGCGGCAGTGGCTCACGCATCTTTCCCAGAACGGGGACCTTCAGCTTCGGACGGAGATAGCGGCCGGGTTGGCCCTCTTAGCTCGCTACGCACTCGCCGAGGTGGAGGAGAACCATCTGGATGTGTGGTCGGCGGGCTACGTCAGCCAACGCGTCACTGCAGCGTTGACGGTCCAATTTATGTCGGCTGACCCACAGTTGGCGTCCCACGCGCTCAACCTGGCCTTGCAGTGGGCCGACAAGAGGGGGCCAGTGCGCGCAGTCACGGCCGCCATGGCTCTGGTTGGCCTGGGTCGGCCTTATCAGTTCGAGTCACTGAACTGGCTTTGGTACCTCAGCGCGCGCGGTGAACGGGTCGCATGGGCCGCACGGAGTTCCCTGTATCTGCTCCTCGCTGCCGCTGAAGACGACGAGCGAAGTGCTTCACTGACCCTTCGCTATGTGCGAACCAGGATGGAAACGGCCCGCGAGCCCAGAGAGCAATCACGAGCTGCCACCGCGGCAATGCTGATGCTGAGCGGGCCCAGCTTGGACGGTTCGAGCCCCCTTGCTGCGGGTTTGCTGCGTAACAGTTCGCCGGTGGCAGGGCCCTTGGGCAGGCTTTGGGCGCGCTTGCTGCTGAGTAATAGGCGCCGCGCCGCACTTGATGCCCTGTGCACAACGCTATCGGCTCTGCGGGATGAGCCGGATCTGTCCCATACAGTTCGCTCCCTCGGCGGCTCCATGCAGGAAGCCATGACTGAGCGTCAGTGGAAGGCCCTGCGTCGCGACCTGCTCCATTTGCTCAGCCATCCGGATTATGCGGAGGACGAAACCCAGCGGTTGGCCCGTTTCATGCTCGGCCTGCTCCGAGACCGTTCCTGACTGACCACTCCGAACGCCCCGCGTGGCGTGCGTGCAATCGCAGAGAGCTTCGGATCATCGACAAGGAGAGAGTGTTCGTGAACTACCCCATCCTCCTAGAGAAGACCCTGGCCAGACCCGAGAGCCGTTGGCCTCGCCGAACGCGGAGGGAGGACACTCCGGCGCTCCCGCCAGGCGCCGTCTTCGTGTTCCGGGTCGGCGGTGACTATCGCGAGTACCCGCGTGACCTCGTCTTCGACCCGACGCATCCTGACGTCCTGGATGCTTCGTCGGTCAGCTTGGTGGATACTCGCTGGCGCATGGTGACCGTGGATCGGGTCGTGCCCTCGATCAGTGAAGGGGCATCCTTCACGCTGCGCGCCTCCTTCCGCTGCCAGGTGAGCAACGCGGTAACAGTGGCCAGGGAGGGAATCAACGACGTCTCGGCGCTGCTTTCTGCCTATCTGGGCCAGGACTACAAGTTGATCAGCATCGCAGCGGCCCACGCAATGACCGACGTCAATGCTGTCCGTGCCGAGGTCAAAGCTCGATTGGACGCTTCCATGGCGGTCGCGCCGCCCGACATCGACGGCTTGTCAATCGAGTTCATGACAATCGAAGTGCTGACACCGCACGATGTGGGCGAGCACGAGCGCAAGCTGATGGAGGAGGCTCGCCGGCAGGAGTTGGCCAAGAGGCGTGGCACTTACGAGGCCGGTCTTGTTGAGGAGTCGGCTGCGCTGATCGGCCGGGGATCTGCATGGACGGATGCCCAAGCGCTGGTCCACGGCAGCCTCTCTCCGGCGGAGCTCGCCGATCGACGCCGTCAGGCGGAGCTCGACGCCGAGGTGGCTCGCGCGCAGCAGGAGGCTCTGGCGCTCGAGCGGGCCCACGAGATGGCACTTCGAAGGCTTGAGACCGAGACCCGGCTCGTCCATGCGGTGCTGGACCAGTTGGCCGCATCGGGCACCTACGTCAACTACGAGGACGTGCTCCACCAAGTGTTGGGACGAGGTGGAGTGTCTGCGGCTGAAGAGCCGCACGAGCTGGGTTCCGGCGGTGCCACGCCTGCCGACCGCAACGATGGGAGGCCCCAGCAGGGTTCGCGTCCACAAGACGGTTTCATCAATGACGAAGAGGGTCTGTACTCATAATGCATGGCGACGAACCTGTTCGTGTGATCCACAGCCACAAGCAGGCCCCCGCTGGGAGGAACTGGAGCGCAGCCCTTCCTGCTCCGTTCGATGTCGGTCGCGGACTCCGCATCCTGACAGGTGTGGACGAGGATCTGCTCCGTGTGGTCCGGTATGAGCGGAGCCGACACACCGCGCTCGGTGCAGTCATGGTTGGCACGGCTACCATTGCCGGGTTTTCCATGTGGAACTTCGTCAACGAGGCGCTGGGTCGAGCGAGCATAGTCGCCCTTGTCCCAGCTGTACTGTGGGCAGTTTTCGTGCTGCTCCTGGACCGGTGGATGATTGCGCCGCAAGCACAGTCACGGCGTCGTGTCGCGCCGGTGCTGCTTCGCCTGACGGTGTCGCTGCTCATCGGCGCCGTGGTGGCCGAACCACTTGTTCTTCGCGTGTTCCAGACTGCGATCGAGCAGAACGTGGAGCAGGGGCGGCAGCAGGCGCTGGACCATCTACGCAGCGAACTGCTGCGGTGCAACCCAGACCCCTCCCAAGGCAACGTCTCCGCCCCTTCGGAGTGCGCTCCAGGGGGCTACCTCCTCTCTTTCGCGGCGACCCCGAGCGGCCAGCAAGGCGAACTTTCAACTCTCCGTAGCCAAGCGGCAGTCCTGCAACGGCAGGTTACGCAGGAGCAGGATCGGCTGAGCTCGATCGACGACCAGGTTCGCAGTGAGTGTGCGAAGCAGATCCCGATCGCGGGAACGAGGCTTTGGCAGCGTTCGTCGGAATGCCTGCGCCTGCGCATCGTTGCGGATGACTACCGTGCGACGCACGACATCACGGCAGACGCCTCCCAGCTGACAACCCTCAACAACCGGATTTCTACCCTTTCCGGGTCCCTGGCCTCCTCGCAGAGCTCCTTCACGATCTCCCGGAGTCGGCTCATCAGTCAGCGAATGGCGGAGGCCGCATCGGCACAAGGACCTATCGGTGCGCTGGAACGGATGAGCGCACTGGACTCGCTGGCCAACGGGAATGCCGTCCTTTTCATAGGCGTGTGGTTGATCCGGCTCTTGTTCGTTGTCATCGACGTCTTGCCTGTGTTGGTGAAATTCCTCAGCGGGGCGACCAGTTACGACCGCCTCCTGACGGAGCGGAGCCACAGTGCGATCCGCATCGATGTCGAACACACGCGCACGGAGGAGCGGAAAGCGATGGCTCGTGAGGAGATCGAGCGCGCTGAGACGGAGCAATGGGTACGGCATCGCAAGGCCGAGCTCGACGCCAGCCGTCGTGAGCACATTGCGGCCATGAACATCAGGGTCACGAGGGCAGTCAATGAGCTGGAGGCTGAGCTGACGCGAGTGGGCTCTGGTGGATGAGCATTCGAAGACCCGCGCTCAGAGGCGACGACCGCAGGGGGGCCCACTCATGGCATCGGGAAGCTCTGATCCTTTCGAGACGCTGACGCGCACACTCGTCGCCGAGACACGCACTGAAATGGCGAAGGCCGACCAGAAGGCAGGAGTCATCCTTTCCGCCCTTGTCGCCGCCCTGGCCGCCCTCGTGGCAACTGCCGGTGCGGGTGGAGTCACTCCGGCTGCGTTTGGTGCGTTTGCATCTGCCCTCTTCTGGTTCGGCTGTTCGGCGTGGGTCCCAGCTCTGGTCATGCTCGGCCTCGCGGTTGCACCGAGACCGGGCCTTTCGGTCAATGGGCGAGCGCACTACTTCGCCGATGTCGCATCTATTCTGTCGGCGCAGGAACTAGGTGAGATTCTTCGCGGTACCGACGCGGGGGAGCGGGACTTGAGTCAACTGCTTATCCTGTCTCAGATAGCGGTACTCAAGTATCGGCTCATTCGCTGGGGAATGCTCGCATCGGCCGTCTTCGTGATTTCAACGTTCCTCGGCCTGCTGCTCGGCGTTGCCGGGCATGGGTCCGGTTTTTGACCTAGCCTCAGCTCGCTGATGCCTGGACCAAGTCGGGCGGTTGGGGGCCTACGCACTCTCCAGGAGCGCCTGCCCTACGTATCCGCCTGCCGGAGCGCCGCCGGGGACGGCGTACAGCCCTGAGGACTCGTGGACGACGAAGCGCGAGAGCGCGTCGCCGCGGGCGAGCTTGCGTTGGACCGGGACGAAGCCCGTGAGGGGGTCGGCCTGGAAGCAGACGAAGAGGAGCCCCGCGTCCGGGGAGCCGTCGGGGCGGAGGCCGTCGTGGTACGAGTAGCCGCGGCGCAGCATCGCCGCGCCCTGGTTGGAGGCCGGCGCGGCGACGCGCACGTGCGCGTCGCCGGGGACGGCGAGGGAGCCGTCGGGGTTCTGCTTGGCGAGGTCCACGGGCGTGGTCTCGGTGCCGCCCGAGAGCGGAGCGCCGTCGCCCTTGCGGCGACCGATCGTGCGTTCCTGCACCTCCCGCGACTGCAGGTCCCAGGTGTCGAGCAGCATCCGGATCCGGCGGAAGACGGCGTAGCTGCCGCCCGCCATCCACGCCGGCTGTCCGCTCGCGGGGGCGGCGGGCACGAAGACGCGCGAGGCGAAGTCCGCGTCGCTCGGCTTGGGGTTGTTGGTGCCGTCGATCTGGCCCATCAGGTTGCGGCCCGTCATCGGGCGCGCCGTCGCGCCGGGGGCGCGGCTGAAGCCGGTCATCTGCCAGCGGGGGGCGGCCTGCCCGGCGGCGAGACGCTGGAGAGTGCGCATGGCGTGGAAGGCGACGAGGGGGTCGTCGGCGCAGACCTGCACCCACAGGTCGCCGTCGCTGCGGGCGCGGTCGAGGCGGTCCTCGGGGAACGCCGGGAGGGGTGCCAACCGGTCGGGCTGCTGCGCGGTCAGGCCGGCCTTGGCGAAGACCGGGGCGCCGAAGCCGAAGGTGACGGTCAGTGAGCTGGGACCGGCGTCGAGGGCGACCTGGTCGTCGCTGAGGCCGGGCGGGGTGCGGCCCTCGGCCATCGCCGCCGCGGCGGCGGACCAGCGCTTCATCAGCGCGGTCAGGCCCGGGCGCCCGGTGCCGGGGGTGAGGTCGAAGGCGGTCGCGTGGAGGGCGGACTGCATCGGCTCGACGATCCCGGCCTGGTGCGGGCCGTGGAACGGGACGGACGCGGCGCCCAGCGCGGGTGCGGCGGCCGCCGCGGGCGCGGAGCGCTGTCCGACGAGGGCGTAGCCGCCCGCGCCGAGGGCGAGACCCGCGGCGCCGCCCGCGCCCGCCGCGCCGAGGAGGCGGCGGCGGGAGAGCGGCGGGCGGGGGGCGTCGGTGCTCATCGTGCTGCTTTCGTCGTTCGGGTGGTGCCTGGTGGTGCCGGGTCGTGCCGGGGGGTGCGGCGGGGTGACGCCGGGTCAGCCCACGGCGATCTGCGCGGTGACCGTGGCCTCGTCGATGTCGTCGGAGCGGACGGTCACCGCGAGGGTCCACTCGCCCGGCATCGGCAGTTCGAGATCGGCCGCGCCGTAGTGGCCGATGTCGAGGTGGTCGAGCTTGACCGCGAGCGGGCCGAGGTTCTTCGACTTGAGCGTGAGCGCGATGTCGATCTCGGGGACGTCCACGGGCTTGCCGGTGCTGTCGTAGAGGTAGGCGTGCAGGCTGTTCTGGCCGGTGCGGGCAGGGTCGATGTCGATGGTGACCTTGCCCTTGCCGCCGCGGGTGGTGCCGGTGGTGTCGTAAGGGAGGGTCACGTCGACGGGCCCGCGTGAGGCGGCCGTGGCGACCGCCTGCTGCTCCGCGACGGCGCGGCCGGGCGGGGAGTTGGTGAGGGCGGTGGTGAGCGCGAGCACCAGGACGGCGAAGACGGCCTCCAGCGAGACCGAGCGCAGCAGCATGCCGCGGGCGGGCGCGGCCTCACGGGCCTTGCGCTCGCTCGCCTTGGCCCGGGCCTTGGCCTGCCGGGCGAGCTGGGCGGCGCGCTCGGTGTCGTGCGCGGAGTCGCCGCCGTCGGACTGCTCGGCGGTGCTGTTCGCGCCGACGGGCACCTCGGCGAGGACCTCGTCCGGCACCTCCGAGGTCTCCGTCTCCGCCGCGTTGGTGCGGAGCAGGGCGACCCAGCGGCGGGAGATGAAGGCGGCGGCCAGGATCACGACCACGGCGCCGATCTTGACCAGCAGCAGGCGGCCGTAGGTGGTGTCGGTCAGCGCCGACCAGGAGCCGAGGCCGCGCCAGGCCTGGTAGACGCCGGTCGCGGTGAGCGCGGCGACGCACCAGAAGGCCAGAGTCGAGAATCGGCCGACGGCGCGCACGTCGATGCCGCCGGCGCGGTCGGCGGAGCGCAGGCCGACCAGGACCGTGGCCAGGCCGCCGAGCCAGAGGGACATCGCCAGGATGTGGACGGTGTCGAGGGTGACGGCGAGCGGCACCTGAAGGCCGACGGAGGCGTGGTCGCCCAGCGGCCAGGTCAGGGCGATCGCCATCGCGAGCAGTGCTCCGGTGACACCCAGTCCGATACGGCGACGCCGCTCCACGAGGAGAGCACCGCTCTCGTCCGCGGCTTCGGTTCCGGCCGGTGCCGCATGCCCGGCCAGCAGCGCCAGGAACACCCCGGCGCCGGCCAGCAGCAGCACCCGCACCGCCAACAGCTCGCCCAGCTTCTCGCCGAGCACCTGCCGCAGCAGGGAGAGGTCGAAGACCCGGCCGAGCCCCGTCCCCGCCTCGTACGTCCCGCGCAGCAGCAGCTCCGCGAGCGTCGCGAGCAGCAGTCCCGCCCAGCCGGCGACCATCAGCCGCTGGACGCCGCGCAGCCGCAGCCCGCCGGGCCAGCACAGCAGCACCGCCGCGACCGAGCCGATCAGCAGCGCCACCGTCCCGTACTGCACCGCCCGGGAGACGCCGTAGAGCGTGCCCAGTGCGGTGGGCCCGCTGCCGGCGCCCACCCCGGCGACGCCGGTCAGCGTGGCCGGGGGCGAGGTCCGTCCGATGGAGAAGGTGTAGGCGCCCGCGACGGGGTGGGTGTCGGCGGAGATCACCCGCCACGCCACGGTGTAGGTGCCCTGCGCGGCCGCCGCGCTCCCGTCGATCCGCACCTGCGCCGTCGAGGCGTCGCCGCCCGCGTGCCCGGCGGTGCCGGTGTCGACCCGCTTGCCGCTCGGGTCGAAGACCCGCAGAGCGTCCGGCTCGAGTGTGACCGACTCGCTGAAGCGCAGCGTCACCGCCGTCGGCGGCACGGCCACGACGCTGCCCTGCGCGGGGTCGGTGGACAGCAGCGCGGCGTGCGCCGAGGCGACGCCCGCGCCGCCGAGCAGCAGCGCGACCAGCAGCGCCAGCAGCGCCGCCGTCCGGCGTGCGAATCGGTTCCTCACGGCGTTCTTCCTCTCCCGCTGCTCACTGGCCGGGCTGGTACGTCAGCGGCTGCACGGTCGCCTGGACGGTAACCGGTGCGGCGCCCTCGAAGCGCAGGTTCAGCTCGATCCGCGCGCCGAGCTTCGGCGCCGGGTGCAGCCCCATCAGCATCAGGTGCCGACCGTCCCGGGCGAAGGTCACCGTGCCGTGCGCGGGCACCTGGACGTTCGGCAGGTCGACCATGGTCGACGCGGTGCTCTGGTGCATGGAGACCGACCGCGCGTCCGGGCTGGTGACGCCGGTGAGCGTGGCGGCCCGGTCGCCGTCGTTGTGCAGCACGAAGTAGCCGGCGGCCATGTCCGGCATCGACGGCAGCGGTATGTACGCGCCGGTGACGCTGAGCCGCGCGCCCCCGGTGGCGGCGTCGGCGGAGCCGTGGCCGCCGGAGGACCCGCACCCGGCCAGCACCAGCGGGAGCGCGGCCGCGAGCGCCAGCGCCGAGGCGCGGCGCCTCACGGGGTCACGCCCTTGATCAGCAGCGGCAGGTCGTGCTCGAAGACGGCCGTGGTGGTGCCGCTGGTGTAGAGGACGTGCGCCTTGCCGTCGGCGGGCAGGAAGCCGAGCGTCTGCGCGCCGTGCACCGGCTCCTGACCCTTGACCGGGGCGGCGACGTAGACGCCGACGGACTTGGCCGCCGCGATGATCGTGTCGATGTCGCCGGTGAGCCCGATGAAGTTCGGGTTGAACGCGTTGAGCCAGGTGCGGATCTCGCTCGGGGTGTCCCGGGCGGGGTCGGTGGTGACGAAGACGACGTCGACCTTGCTCTGCTGGTCCTTGGGCAGCTTGCTGACGGCCACGGCGATGTCGCCCATGGTCGTCGGGCAGACGTCGGGGCAGTGCGTGTAGCCGAAGTAGAGCAGCATGGCCTTGCCGCGGGTGCCCGCGACCAGGTCGAACGGCTTGCCGCTGGTGTCGGTGAGGGTGACGGCGGGCTTGTCGAAGGTGCGGCCGAGCGAGTCGCCCTGGTACGGGCCGGACTGGGCCTGCATCGAGGGCGTGATCTGGCTGCCGTCCGCGGAGGACGCGCCGGTGGCGGAGCCGGAGGAGCCGCAGGCGGTCAGCAGCAGGGCGGCGGCGCCGCCGAGCGCGCCGAGCAGGAGCGAGCGGCGGGTCGGGAGGGAGGAGGTCATGAGGTTTGGCTTCCCGGGGGAGAAGAAGAGGAGGGAACGTTGCGGGCGGGCCGCCGGACACGACCGGAGCCGTGCCCGGCGGATCGGCGCGATCAGCGCGGACCTGCGCGGGTCAGCGCCGATCAGCGCCGATCAGCGCAGGTCAGCGAGGATCGGCGCCGATCAGGAGGCGCTGCCGCGTCCGCCGCGACGCCAGCCGAGGAAGCCCAGGGCGACGCCGGCCAGGCCCACGGCCACGCCGACGCCGGCGAGCACGCGCGCCGCGGTGTCGCTCTCGCTGCCGGTGCTGCTCGCCGCGGTCTGGCTGCTGCTGCCGCCCGACGTCTTGGCGTCGGTGCTTCCGGAACCCGCGTCGGAGCCGGCCGCGGTGAGGTTCAGCGTGGGCGCCGGGTGCTGCGGCTCGGTGCCGCCGGAGGTGGCCGGGGCGTCGATCCAGCGGACCACGCTGCCGTCCGAGTAGGTCTGCAGCGTCTTGAAGACCAGCTGCTTGGTGTCCTTGGGCAGCTGCCCGAAGTCGACGGTGAAGTCCTGGTACTGCCCGGGGGCGATCTTGCCGCCGGTCCAGACGATCTCCGAGACGGCGTCGGTGACCGGGCCGTCGTCGGTCTGGATCGGGGTGGCCAGCTTGGTGGTCTTCACCTCGCTGGTCCAGCCCGGCACGGCACCGACCAGCGCGGAGGCGATGGGGTGGGTGGGGGGGAAGAAGACGTCGACCTTGACGGTCGAGGCGGTGTCCGACTCGTTCGGCACCCGGAACGCGAAGACCTGGTCCGCGGCGCCGGCGGTGGCGGCGTCGGGCTGCACGGTGACGTGCGCGGAGGCGGGTCCGGCGAGCAGCAGCACGCCACCCGCGGCGAGCGCGGCCGGGACAGCGAGTCGGCGGACGGCCGGACGACGGACGGAGGTGCGAAGGTCGGTACGCATACGCATGGTGTGGGATCTCTCCTCAAGCCTGGTGCGCCGGTCCGCCGCGCCTGACAGGAGTGACAGGCGACGCGCGCGGACGGCATGGGTAGCGGGCCCGTGGGGGCCCGGTGCAGAAGGCAGGGGGTCCGCGTCGCCGCCGTGGGCGGGGGACGTCAGACCGGGAGAGCGCGCGGCGGGCCGCGCCGGACCAGCTGGTGCCGCAGATGGGTGCGGCCGGGCAGGCGCCACGGCTCGTCCGAGCGGCGCGGGACGCGGGGCCGGGACGCCTCGGCGTCGGCGCCCAGGACGGCCGTGAGCAGGCCGACGAGTTGGCGCACCAGCACCCGCAGCGGTTCCAGGGCGAGACCGAGCAGCCGGAACAGCGCCGCCTCGCCGCGCCGCAGCCACCAGCCGGCGACCAGCGCGGCCAGCAGGTGGCCCACGAGCATGGCCGGGGTCAGCCCCAGCGCCGCCCACAGGGAGCTGCCGGTGGGCATCGGCGCGGCGGCCAGGTAGCGGTGCGGGTCGAGGCCCGCGTCGCTCACGATCTGCCAGGCGGAGGTGTTGGCCGGGAGCGGGCCGCAGAGCAGCGAGGCCGCGAGGCGTGCGATCGGGTCGGTGGAACCGGCCGCCATGCCCGGCATCCCGGCCATGCCGGTGGAGCCGGCGGGCACGGTGAGGTGGAACAGCGTGTGCAGTCCGAGCTCGCCCACGGCGAGGCCGCCCGCGATGGCGGGCAGACCGCGTTCCCGGCCGGCCAGCGCGGCCGCCGGCAGGGCGACCAGCACGAGTCCGACGATCAGCGTCGGTACGGGCACCGGCCCACCGCCGGCGCACACGTGCCCGAGCGCGGACACCAGGACGCAGACCGTCGCGAAGGGCAGCGCCCGTACTGCGCGAAGGTCCGGACTGGTTGCGCTCGAGGCGCCCGGGGTGGCCATGACGCCCGCCAGTCTCTCAGAGCGCTGCCAGGCGCAGAACCACGGGTCGGCGCATGGCTTTTTCGCGCCCCCTGATGCGCCCGCGCGCTCCTCTTGTCCGCCAAGAGAGCGACAAGATCCGAGCGGAGCGGTTCGTTCCCGGGCGGGTCGGCAATACCTACTGGTATGTGGTGCCGCAGCCAGGAGGAGCCTTTCGTGGACATCTGGTGGTCTCTGCACCTGCGGCGTGAGCCGGCGAGCGTGCCGTTGGCCCGGCGGGTGCTGCTCGGGACGATGGCCGCGGCCGGGGTCGACCCGGACGTGTCCTACGAGGTCGGCGTCGCGCTGAGCGAGGCCTGCGCGAACGCGGTGGAGCACGCGAGCCCGTGTCGGGCCGGCCTCGACTCCGGTGCGGACCAGGGCTTCCAGGTCACCGCCGCGATCATCGGCGACCGGCTGCACATCGAGGTCAGCGACTCGGGCCCCGGTTTCGCCGTTCGGCTGCGTCACGGCGCCCGGGGCCGGCGCGCGAAGGCGGCCACCTCGGTGCGGAAGTCCGTCGCGCCGGACCTGTGCGCCGAGAGCGGGCGCGGGATGTTCCTGATCCGGGCGCTCTCCGACAGCGTCCAGTTCCGCAATCACCCGCGCTCCGGCGCGGTCGTCAGCTTCGACCGCACCCTGACCTACCGCGACCACGGCGAGCGCCGTGGTCGTCCTCTTGCCCACGCCTCCTGACCCGCGTCGCAGAATTGCGGTTGACCCTCACGTCACGTGAGACCGCAGGCTGGGTGACGAGGGAGAGGAAAGGGCCCCATGAGTTACTCGGTCGGTCAGGTCTCGCGGTTCGCCAAGGTGACCGTGCGCACGCTGCACCACTACGACGAGATCAAGCTGCTCAGCCCGAGCCACCGCACGCCGTCCGGCTACCGCCGCTACGACGACGCGGACCTGGACCGGTTGCAGCAGATCCTCTTCTACCGGGAACTCGGCTTCTCCCTCGACGACATCGCGTCCATCCTGGACGATTCCGAGGTCAGCCCGAGTGAGCACCTGCGCCGCCAGCGCAGTCTGCTGCTGGGGCGGATCGACCGGCTCCAGGAGATGGTCGCGTCCGTGGAACACGCACTGGAGGCGAGGAAGATGGGGATCCAGCTGACCCCCGAGGAGAAGTTCGAGGTGTTCGGCGAGGACTACGTCGACCACCAGGACGAGGCCGAGCAGCGTTGGGGCAACACCGACGCGTGGAAGCAGTCCCAGCGGCGCGCCGCGCAGTACGACAAGCAGGACTGGGTCGAGATCCAGGCCGAGGGCGACGAGCTCAACCGGCGGATCGCGGAGGCGATCGGCGCCGGCGTCGCGTCGGACAGCGAGCAGGCGATGCGGATCGCGGAGGACCACCGGGAGCACATCACCCGGCGCTTCTTCGACGTCTCGTACGGGATGCACCGCTGCATGGCCGACATGTACATCGCGGACCCGCGCTTCACCGAGACGTACGAGAAGGTCGCGCCGGGCGCCGCCGCCTGGTTCCGCGGGGCGATCGTCGCCAACGCGGACCGCGCGGAGGCCTGAGGCGCAGGTGTCACCGACGGTGGGCCGTCGCCCGTGAGGGCGGCGGCCCACCGTGCGTTCAGCGCTGCCCGGCCAGGGTCTCGAACCAGCGCAGGATCTGCGGGTAGGCGCGGTACGCGGAGTGGGGATGGTCGACGTGTCCGACGTTCACCAGCGGTGCGTCCACACCGTGCGCGCGCAGCGAGCGGTCGCAGGAGACGGCGTTGCCGAAGGCGACGTCGGTGTCGCGGTCGGCGGCGTAGAGGCGGACCGGCACCCGCGGCGTCCAGTCGGTGCAGACCGCGTCCGCGGTGCGCAGCATCGCCGCGAAGGCCCCGGTCGGGTGCTGCAGCAGGGCGAGGAACTTCGGCGTCAGCAGCGCCTGCGGGTTCGGCGCGAGCGCGGCGACGATCTGCTGGTCGGTGTGGTCGCCGTCGAAGAGCGGCGCGAGGGTCTTGTCGTACGGGGCGCGGAACGCCTCGGACGGTGAGTGGTAGAGCGGGTGCAGCCGGTTCCACGCCGTCAGCACGTAGGCCAGGTAGAACGCTGCGGTCGGCGGTGCGAGGCGTCCGTCGAACGCGGCCGGCAACTCCTGGCCGCTCAGGTCGTAGGGGCCGCTGACCGGGGCGAGCCCCGCGAGCCGGAAGCCGGGCGCGTCCCCGCGCTGCGCGGCGCGGGCCACGCCCATCGCGGCCGCGCCGCCCTGGGAGAACCCGGTCGCGTAGAGCCGTCCGTCCAGACGTTCCCCGTGCCTGGCGGCGACGGTGCGGGCCGCGCGCAGCAGGTCGACGGAGGCCGTCGTCTCGGAAGCGACGTCCATGTACGGGTGCGCACCCGGACCGACGCCGAGCCCGAGGTAGTCCGGGGCGACCCCGGCGAAGCCCTGCGCGGCGAACATCACCGGCACCGCCCGGTCCGGCCCGTTCGAGACGGAGGGTGCGTCGCCCCGGTAGGGCATGGTCCCGTGCGTGTACTCCACCGTGGGCAGGGCCCGGTCTCCGGCGTCGTGCGGCAGCGCGAGCACGCCGCTGGCGGTGGTCGCCCGCCCCTGCGGGGTCACCGTCCGGTAGACGATCCGGTAGGCGTCGACGCCGTCGCGCCCGTCGGGAACGGCGAAGCCGTTCTCCCGCGCGTACCGGGTGGCCTGTGCGGCGGTGAGGTGGTCGATCGGGGTGACGCGGACGACGTCGCCGCGCCGTGAGACCGTCTGCGAGGCCGTCGGCGCCGCCGCGGCGAAGGCGGGTGCCGCCATCCCGCAGGCGAGGGCAAGAGCTGCGGCGAGGGCGGCGAAACGGGCTCCGAGCTTGGTGCTTCGCATGAGGGTTCTGCCTTCTGCAGGTCGTGTGGTGACGTCCACTCACACTTCCAGCGCGGCCCGACCCGGACCATCCGGCCATTCCCCGCCTCGGGGGTGGGGAGAACCCCCGTCAGTCCTCCCGGGTGGTCGCGGGCTTGCTGTGGAGGATGTCGCGGGCCTGCCCCGCCGCGCGCAGGATCGTCTCGCTGATGAAGTCGCTGAAGCGGGCGATGTTCTCCAGCCGGGTGGCGGCGGGGCTGTCGCGACCCACGACGGCGACGCCCTGACGCGCGGTCGCGGCGACCGTCGCGATGCCCTGGGCACTGGCGATGGTGGACTGGTACCAGACGTCCTCGTCGACGAAGTAGCGTTCGCGGCGGCGCTCGTCGCGTTCGCGGCGGACCAGGCCCTGCTCCTCGAGGAAGCCGATCGCCTTGGACACGGAGGCGGGGCTGACCTCCAGGTGCTGGACGAGCTCGGCGGCGGTGATGCCGTCGTCGGCGGTCATCAGCCGGGTCATCACGCGGGCGGTCATCCGAGGCAGGCCCTGGCTCATGAGCAGGGTCGTGAACGTCTCCTCGTAGGCGCGCAGGGCCTCGTCGCGGGCGTCGTCCGAAATGCCCTGCCCGCGCGGCGCGGTGGCCTTGCGGCGGCGGGCGCGGTGCTCGGTGGCGCGGTGGGCGAGGTCGGCCCGGTAGGCGTTCGGACCACCGTTGCGGTCGACCTCGCGCGTGATCGTCGAGGTGGGACGGTCCAGACGCCGTGCGATCTCGGCGTACGCGAGATCGTCGGCCAGCCCCAGCGCGATCTGCTGGCGTTCCTGCTGGGTGAGTCGGCCTCCCGGCACCTGCGGTCTCCCTCCGTCCGTCCCCGACGCGGCCAGCATAGCGTTCAGGTCCATCCAATGCAACGACGACGGTGATCTGTCATTGCGTTAGATTCCGTCTCGTTGCAACGAAATAGTGGTTCTGAACTGCGCATATCTAAGTTGGATGCAACGAAGTCATTGCGCTGTGCGGGAACGCAACGTAGCGTTTCTCATGTCGGAAACGCCGACCAGTGCACCCACCGGAGAGCATCATGCAGAAGTTCGACACCCCCGCCGCGATCGCCGCCGTCGTCGAGATCGCCGCCGGGCGGGTCCAGGTCATCGCCGCCGACCGGACCGACACCGTCGTCGAGGTCCGCCCCGCCGACCCGGGCAAGGGCCGCGACGTCAAGGCCGCCGAGAACACCACCGTCGCGTTCGACGGCGGCGTGCTGCGGATCAGCACCCCCGAGCCCCGCAACCAGCTCTTCGGCCCCTCCGGCTCGGTGGAGGTCACCGTCCAGCTGCCCGCCGGCTCCAGCGTCACCGGCCGCACCGACGCCTGCGAACTGCGCGGCGTGGGCCGCCTGGGCGCGGTCGACTTCGAGGGCGCCTACCGCCAGATCAAGATCGACGAGGCCGCCGGCGTCCGGCTGGCCGCCGTCGACGGCGACGTCGAGATCGGCCGCCTGAACGGCGCCGCCCAGATCACCACCAACCGCGGCGCCATCCGCATCGCCGAGGCCACCGTGGGGGCCGTCGTCCTGCACACCCACATGGGCGACATCACCGTCGGCGCCGCCCCGGGCGTCTGCGCCACCCTCGACGCCGGCACCGGCCACGGCCGCGTCGCCAATGCCCTGAAGAACGACGGCACCCCCGGCCTCGACATCCGCGCCACCACCGGCATGGGCGACATCACCGCCCGCAGCCTCTGACGGCCCGATCCGAGGGGAATCGTCGGACAGGCCCTACGAGGCCACCCGGCCGAACGCCCGCCGGTACGCCGTCGGCGTGGTCCGCATCGTCCGGGTGAAGTGGTGACGGAAGGTGGCGGCGCTGTCGAACCCGACAGCCGTCGCCACCTCCTCGATCGGCGCGGACCCGGACTCCAGCAGAGGCAGGCTGGCCGCGACGCGCTGCGCGATCACCCAGCGCATCGGGCTCGTCCCGTTCCGGCCGGCGAAGTGCCGCAGGTAGGAGCGTTCCGACATGCCGGCCACCTGGGCCAGCCGGGAGACCGTCAGTGGGGCCGCGAGGCGCTCCATCGCCCAGGCCATGCTGCGCGCGACGCCGTCCTCCTCCGGGCGCAGCGGGCCGACCGCCGCCTCGATGAACTGGGCCTGGCCGCCCTCCCGGTGCGGCGGCACCACGAACCGGCGGGCGACGGTGTTGGCCACCTGCGCGCCGTGGTCCGCGCGGACCAGGTACAGGCACAGGTCGATGCCGGCGGCGCTGCCGGCACTGCTCAGCACGTCGCCGTTGTCGACGTAGAGGACGTCCGAGTCGACCTCGACATCCGGGTACTGGGCGGCCAGCAGGTCCGCGTAGCGCCAGTGCGTGGTCGCCCGACGGCCCGTCAGCACGCCGGCCGCGGCGAGTGCGAACGCGCCCGAGCAGATGGAGACCAGCCGCGCACCCCGCGCGTGTGCCTGGCGCAGCGCCGCGACCAGCGCGGGCGACACCTCGCCGCCGGCGCGCGCCACCCCGGGGACGATCACGGTGTCCGCGGCGGCCAGGGCGTCCAACCCGTGCTCGGCCTTGAGGCTGAACCCGCCCACGGCCCGCAGATCCCGCCCGGGCTCCTCGGCGCAGACCTTCAGCTCGTACCAGGGCAGATCCCCGAGCTCGGGCCGAGCCAGCCCGAACACCTCGACCACCACCCCGAGTTCGAACGGGGCCATGCCGTCGAAAGCCAGCACGGCCACGGTGTGCACGGACGCGGGCTGCCTGGTCAGGACGAGGTCGACGGCCATGACGCGACCTTATCCCGCTGTTACGTGATCAAGACGGTTCGGGCAGAGAGCAGTGACGGCCGGTCCGATCTAATGGTGATCGCAGCGAGGCGCGACACAGCGCGCCTCACCGAGGAACCCTGGGGGGTCCAGTCATGCGTGCTCTGCGTTCGTCCCGCGCCGCCAAGTTCGCCGCCGTCGCCGCTGTCGCGCTCGGTCTGGCCGCCGGGGCCACCGGCACCGCGAACGCGGCCGGCCACACCTCCCCGTGGCTGACCGGCGCCCAGATGCCGCAGACGTCCGCCTTCCACTGGCAGGCGGAGCCGAAGACCCGCTACACCACCACGGGCGAGTTCCAGTGGCTCTACACCTGCGGTGCGGCCGACCCGACCCACGAGCTGCACAGCAGCTCCGTCTCGGTCGAGCAGTACGGCACCAAGGCGCGCCACGTTCAGGGCAGCGAGGTCCTCTTCCACTTCTCCAGCGCCGCCAAGGCCAAGGCCGCGCTCAAGCGGATCGAGTTCGACTACGCGACCTGCGTCGGCCGTCTCGACCACGGCGCGGTGGACATGCAGACCGGCAAGCCCGTGCACGCCCGCGTCGACCGCACCGCGTGGATCCAGGACGGCGTCTCCTACCGGGTGGAGATCCGCAACAAGCTGGGCCGTCCGGCCGAGCTGCCCGACCTGCCGTCGGACGCGCAGGAGTTCTTCGTCCAGCGCGGCAACACGGTCTCCTTCGTCACCGTCGAGGGCACCAACCCGCACCTCGACGTGACCGCCGGCTCGCTCAACGTCCTCAAGACGATGGCCGCGCGGCTCGGCTGAACCACGCGGCCATGACCGCTGACTGATCGACCCGATGGCGGGCCTCAGCTGTTGAGGCTCGCCATCCAGCTTTCGACCTCGTCGGCGGTGCGCGGGAGCGCCGCCGAGAGGTTGCGGTTGCCGTCGGCGGTGACCAGGATGTCGTCCTCGATCCGGACGCCGATGCCGCGGTACGCCTCCGGCACGGTCAGGTCGTCGGCCTGGAAGTACAGACCCGGCTCGACGGTGAGGACCATGCCCGGCTCCAGCACGCAGTCGACGTAGGACTCGACGCGCGCCTGGGCGCAGTCGTGGACGTCCAGGCCGAGCATGTGGCCGGTGCCGTGCAGCGTCCAGCGGCGCTGCAGGCCCAGCTCCAGCACCCGCTCGACCGGGCCCTCGAGCAGACCCCACTCGACCAGCCGCTCCGCGAGCACCTGCTGCGACGCCTCGTGGAAGTCGCGGTAGCGCGCACCCGGCTTCACGGCCGCGATGCCGGCCTCCTGGGCGTCGTAGACGGCCTGGTAGATCTTCCGCTGCAGCTCGTCGAACTCGCCGTTGATCGGCAGGGTGCGGGTGACGTCGGCGGTGTAGAGCGTCGTCGTCTCCACGCCGGCGTCCAGCAGCAGCAGCTCGCCCGGGCGGACCTGGCCGTCGTTGCGGACCCAGTGCAGCGTGGTCGCGTGCGGACCGGCGGCGCAGATGGAGCCGTAGCCCACGTCGTTGCCGTCGACCCGGGCGCGCCGGAAGAAGGTGCCCTCGATCCACCGCTCCGAGGTGGCGACGGCCTGCGCGAGCTCCCGCACGACGTCGGTGAAGCCCTTGGTGGTCGCGTCGCAGGCGGCCTGCAGCTGCGCGATCTCCCACTCGTCCTTGACCAGGCGCAGCTCGCTCAGGAAGACCTTGAGCTCGGCGTCGCCGTGCTTGGTGGTGTGCGGAGCGAGGGCGGCCTCGATCCCGGCGTCGTACCCGCGCACGACGCGGGTGACGGCCGGGTGCTCCTCGGCGCGCTCGGCCAGCTCCGCCGCGGCCTCGCGCACGTCCCGGGCGGGCAGCCCGAGCAGCGTCTCCGCCTCGGCGAGGCTGTGGCGGCGGCCGACCCACAGCTCCCCCTGGCCGCTGAGCCAGAACTCGCCGTTCTCACGGTTGGAGCGCGGCAGCAGGTACAGGTACGCGTCGTGCCCGTCGCCCTGCGGCTCCAGCACGAGGACCGCGTCCTCGGTCTGGTCGCCGGTCAGGTGCACGTACTCCGTGGCGGCGCGGAAGCTGTACTCGGTGTCGTTCGACCGGGTCTTCAGGTTCCCGGCCGGAACCACCAGCCGCTCGCCCGGGAACCGCGCGGAGAGCGCGGCGCGACGCTTGGCCGCGTACGCGGACTGCTCGGCGGGCACGAGGTCCCGCAGCTCCGTGTCGGCCCAGCCGGCCTTCATGACGGCGGTCAGCTCGTCGGAGATGGCCGGGTACAGGCCGTTCTTCCGCTGCTTGATCGCCTGCGGCGCGGCCTCTTCGGTCTCCTCGGGCGCGAGGTTCTCCTCGGTCACGCTCTGTCGCCTCCTCGTGGTACGGGGAACACGCGCACGAATGTCAGGGGTGTCCTGGGCACGCGGTCCGTACAAGGGTACGGCGGAAGGGTGGGTTCATAACAGTCGTTGGGTAACTTGCACTGTCCAGGGGCGCGGGGAACTGCGCGACAAGCCACGCACGCAGGTAGAGCCCCGAACGCGCAGGGCCATCTGCTCGTCAGTGGTCGTTCGCGCCCACGCGGCGGAGCCGCACGGGCAGAGCCTCGCGCCCCCGGAAGGTGCAACCGGGCGCCTACTCGAACCTGGCTGCCAGCAGGACCACGTCGTCCTCGCCCGGGTCCGGTCGCGGCGTGCCGAGGCAGGTTTCCAGGAGGTGGTCGCAGAAACGTTCCGGGTCGTGGCGGATGTCGCGCGGTGCCTCCGCCGCCGCCGCGCGCAGGCGAGCCTGGCCGGCGTGGAGGGAGCTGCCGCAGCGGCGGGCGAGCCCGTCGGTGTAGAGCAGCAGCAGATCGCCGCGGTCCGCGCGCAGCTCCACGCCGGGCGCCTCCCAGCAGCTCAGCATGCCCAGGGGTGCGCTCAGGGAGGTCTCCACGAACGAGGCGCCGAACGAGGTGACCAGCAGCGGCGGGCACTGGCCGGCCCCGGCCAGGGAGAGCCGGCGCGCGCCCGGTTCGACGTACGCGTACAGCGCCGTCGCACTGCGGGCCGCCTCCGTGCTCTTCAGCAGCAGCTCCAGATCGCCGAGCACGGCGACCGGGTCCTCGCCCTCCAGCACGGCGTACGCGCGCAGCGCCGCGCGCAGGCGGCCCATGGCGGCCGCCGAGTCGGGGCCGCCCCCGGTGACGCTGCCGACGCTGAGGGCCAGCGCGCCTTCCGGCAGGGCGATCGCGTCGTACCAGTCGCAGCCGCCCGCGCCGTCGAGCCCGGCGGGGACGCAGCGCGCGGCGAGCCGCATGCCGGGGGTCCGCGGCAGCGCGTTGGGGAGCAGGCCGCGGCGCAGCGCGTCAGCGGTCCGGCGCAGGCGGTCCCGGTCGACCTCCTTGGCCAGGATGCGCGCGGCGGAGGCGCAGTAGAGCCCGGCGAGGCGCTGTTCGCGCTCGCTCGGCTGGGTGGGGGTGTCGTAGAACCAGACCACGGAGCCGAGGTCGGCCAGCGGCTGGGCGTAGGACGCGGCGATGCCGAGCTGGACCGCGACCTCCTGGAAGCGGTCGCCGGTCGGTTCGCCCGCGCTCGGGCGCAGGACCTGGGCGGTGGGGACGGTCTCCAGCGCGCCGAGGTCGGCGCGGTCGAGGCCGAGGCCGAGGGTGGTGAAGGGGTGGGTGAGCAGGAGCATGCCCCGGCTGGCGCCGACCAGGGCCGCGCCGTCGGTGAGGACGCCGTTCAGTGCCGCGGTGAGGTCGGGTGCGCTGCCGAGCCGGTCGGTCAGGTCGTAGAGGGTGGTCAAATCAGCCAGGGGGTCGGCGGAGCGCTCGCGCATGGCACAGATCTGCTCGCCGCTGATCGTTTCAGCAGGGCCGGCGGGCGCGGGGAGGCCCAGGGCCGTGGGCGGAGTGGTGGTCTGGGGCTCAGCCATGGTCCGCACCTGCGAAAACTACAAAGAGTGATGCTGGATTCTTAGTGGATTGTCTGAATTGAATCACTATGCACCCCCATGTCATGCCATACGGCAATTAATGAGTCTCTTCTACACACACCGATCGGGTGATGTCCAGAACTGTCCGCTGCCGGGTGGTTGGTGTCTTTGCCCGAATATTTGGCCGAAAAACATCGGTGCGAATGATCGTTTATCAGATCGAGTTCTGTTACCGGCTGCGATGATCCGGCTGGTCACCGACGTTCCCGCAGCGCCCGGGCCACCTGCCGCCGCCCGCGCCAGCCGCGGGCCCGGTGCTCCCTCGGTGCTTCGAGCACGACCGGAAGGACCGTCCGTCCGGCCCGCAGCAGATCGGCGACCGCACCGGGCAGTGCCCCCGCACCCGCCGCCGGCGGCCAGCTCAGCGACCAGGCCGCGTGGCTCAGGCAGTACTCGCCCGACAGGACCCCCGGCAGGACCAGCCCGGCCCGCTCCAGGCCCCGCCTGGACAGCCGGGCCGCCGCGTCCCCGCGCCCGCCGCCGACGGCCACCGTGGCGTCCGCCCGGCCCGCCACGACGGGCCCGAGCAGGGTCAGCGCCTCCGTGACCCGTTGCTGGCGGCCCGCGTCCAGGAACAGCAGCGGCAGAGGTGCGTATCCGGCCAGGGCCGAGGCGTCCGCGGGCACCGCCGCGCCGCTGTCGGCGGCGACCCGCCGGGTGGAATCGGTCGAGGCGCTCGGGCCGGATTCCAGCACCACCACCGCCCGTACGCCCGGTAGGGCGCGCGCGGCCAGCACCGTCAGGGCGATCCGACCCGCGTCGTTGTGGGCGGGCACCACGACGACGCATTCGGGTGCGTTGTCCGGAACGGGAATTGATGCGGAATCAGCCTCGTGGGCCGATGCAGAGTCCGGGGCCATCCCCGGATGGTACGGTCCCCGCCGCTCCGCGACACCCCCGCGTCGATCCCTCTAGCAGACCCGTTCGCACACCGCCGGGGGAATACCCCGAACGGAGGAACCATTGGCGCTCACCGTGCGTCATTCCGGACGATGCGTCAGTCTCGTCCCAGAACGTGCTCGCGCGAGCCTTCGATGGGTAGAGAACCGGTAGGGGCGGCATCGCCCGGGCCGGAAGGTCCTGGTAGCCGGATGTCACCGCCGTCCCGCGCCCGTCCCGTCGGCTTCCACGAGCCCGTCGGGCGTGGTGCGCTTCTCGTTGCGCGAGGTCACGTACCGATCCTTGACCGTCACGGAAAGGAACGAGTGCTCATGCGCGGGGTATCAACACTCGTCAGCAAGGTGGGTCGGCTCCGCTCCCGGGCGCGACTCCGCGGCGCGGCCAGGATCGCTTCCCAGGGGTGGGGTTGGCCGGTGCTGCCCGGAGTCGGCCTCGGAGCGGACGGCGGCTGCCGCTGCCCCCGGCCGGACTGCCTGATTCCCGGGGTCCATCCGCACGACCCCAAACTGCTCGCCGCGACGACGGACGACCGGATGATCCAGTGGTGGTGGTCGCGCCGTCCGCAGGCGCCGGTCCTGGTCGCCACGGGGGGCAAGGTCTGCGCGCTCAGCCTGCCCGCCGAGGCCGGTGCGCGGGTCCTGGACTACTTCGACGCGCTGCACGTCCGCACCGGGCCGGTGATCGCGACACCGACGCGCTACGTGCTGCTGGTGGCGCCGTACTCGTTCCCGGAGCTGGCCGAGCTGCTGGAGACCCAGGAGTGGGTGCCGACCAGCCTGCGCTACCACGGCCCCGGCGGCTTCGTCGTGCTCCCGCCCTCGCGCACCGCGTCGGGCGCGCTGCGCTGGGTCCGCCGCCCGGCGTCCTCGCAGCGGCGGCCATGGCTGCCCGCGGTGGGCGATCTGGTGGAGGCACTGGTCGCGGCGAGCGTCGCCGCACCGGACGGGGCGACGCTCGCGCCCTGAGCGGCTGAGCGCCCCGAGCACGTGTATCAGGAAAAGGAAAAGGCCCGGC
Source organism: Streptacidiphilus jiangxiensis (assembly GCF_900109465.1). Classification (GTDB taxonomy): domain Bacteria; phylum Actinomycetota; class Actinomycetes; order Streptomycetales; family Streptomycetaceae; genus Streptacidiphilus; species Streptacidiphilus jiangxiensis. The sequence goes on along the minus strand of NZ_FOAZ01000003.1, from coordinate 112,390 downwards.
CGCTGGCGACGGGGGATGCACCAGCGACCGGGCTGTTCAAACCGTAACAAACTCTGGCCCGCAAGCAAATTCCCTGAGGCCGTCGATTTGTGCGGAATTATCGACTCCACCGGGTGAATGTGATGCAGATCACTTGACCTGGTGGTGTGTCGACTGCCGAAAGTGAGACCAATTCAGCTGAGCGTCACCTGGCGGCTGGTGAGCGAGGCCCGCGCCTTGCGCTGCTCCGGCGTCAGCGGCTCGGTCACCGCGAGCGCGGCGGCCAGGCGCTCGGCGAACTCCGCGGCCGGCTTCTCGACGTCCGCGGCGGTGACGCTCTGCGGCAGGTCCCAGACCGGCACGACCAGGCCGTGCGCACGGAACGAGCCGACCAGCTTGGTGCCCTCGCCGAGCGAGGCCTCGCCGGCCGCGGCGAGCCGCGCGAGCGCGTCGAGCAGCGCCTCCTCGGCGTGCGGCATCACCCAGCGCAGGTGGTTGCGGTCCGGCGCGGCGCACCAGTAGGCCTGCGGCACCGACTCCAGCTTGGCGGTCGGGATGATCGCCGCGTTGGCCTGCTCCAGCGAGGCGGCGACCTCGCCGGTCGCGGTGCTCGGGTCCTCCAGCCAGAACTCGAAGCCGGACCGCACGTCCGGCTCGAACGCGGCGTCCAGGTCCAGCAGTTCCTGCAGGCGCGGCCCACCGGGCGCCGGGCGGCGCGGCGGCACGGGGTTGCCCGGCTCGGCGGCCAGCGCCTGGACCAGCGCGTCGGCGAGGTCCCGGCTCAGGTCGCCGGAGGAGGTCTGCGTCTGCAGGCCCAGCAGCACGCTGCCGTCCTGACGGCGCATGGCCGGCCAGGCCATCGGCAGCACGGTCGCGAGCGTCACCGACGGCACGTCACCGGCTGCGGTGGCGAGCGTCTCCGGGTTCACCGTCAGGGCGACGGTGGCGGCCGGCACGAGCTCGCGGAGCGCGACCCAGTCGCCCTCGCCCGGCAGGCCCTCGAACGGGCGCTGCACCAGCTCCGTGACAGCGTGTGCCGCCTCCCGCCCGTGGCACGCCTTGTAACGACGGCCCGACCCGCAGGGACAGGCTTCCCGCGCGCCGACGACGGGCACCGGCCCGTCGGTCACGGCCGCGGCGGAGCGGAGGGGGGCCTTCTTCTTGGCCATGGTGCGAACTCCCGAGGGGAACGGAACGTGTCTCCCTGAGAGCCTAGAGGTAGTTGCACCCTCCCAGGCGGCGCAGCCGCCCCCCTGGACGGTGCAACTGGGCGGCGGTGCCTAACTGGCTGCCGCGGCCGGGGGCTCCTCCCGGCGGGCGTGGCGGGCACGGACGCGGAGGACGGCCCATACGGTGACCTCGCCCGGGGCGTCGTCGCGGACGCCCCACTCCGAGGCCAGTTGACCGACGATCCCCAGCCCGCGGCCGCCCTTCGCCGTCAGGGACGGACTGCCGCGACGCGGCCGCGTCGGGCCGCCGCCGTCCGTCACCTCGACGGTCAGCAGGCCGTCGCTGTGCAACTCCCAACCCACCACTACTTCTTCGTGCTCCTGCGGAGCCGGCTTCCGCTCCAGCGGTCTCGCATGCCGACAGGCATTGCTGAGCAGTTCCGACAGGATCAGTACCGCGTCGTCTATGACGGGCTCGGGGACCAGGTGTTCACCGAGATCCTCGCGCAGCCTCCGTCGCGCGGCACGCACACTCTCCGGACCATGAGGCACTGCCATGGTCGACGAAGAAGTCGGCACATCATGCGCCACCACCACGGCCACCCCCGGACCTCCTCCTTCGTCTTGCGCCAGGGTGTGAATGCCCGGTGCGGGCAAGTCGAAAACTGAAAACAAGGCAACCCTGCGTGCTTTCCGGGGGCTCACTGCGCGCGCAAGGAGCGCATTTCACAGCGCGTCACTACGCCGTTACGCTATGCGGTCACTCGTGGTCGGAAAATGTGCTTCCGGCCAGGGTCCAGAGGAATTTCCAGCCATTCCGGACGAATGGATCGGGCCATCGGCCGGAATGAACCCCATGACTCGGCAGGGGCTCGGTCTACCGTCCGAGCTGGTCGAGAACCCGCCGCGGGTGGTTGGTGATGATCGCCTCGACGCCCAGGCGCAGGCACAGTTCGACGTCCTCCGGATCGTCCACCGTCCACACGTGGACGCGGTGCCCGGCCCGGTGCAGCGCGGCGACGTAGCCGGGATTGGCGCGGACCAGGTCGATGCCGGGGCCGGCGATCCGTGCGCCGTGCGGGAGCGAGCCGTCGCGCAGCCACGGCAGGACGCGCTCCATCAGGAAGACCGTCGGGAGCTCGGGCGCCATCTGCCGGACCCGCTTGAGCGAGAGCTGCGAGAAGCTCATCACCCGCACCGGCGACGGGCCGTCAGCCTTGCTCGGCACCAGGCCGAACCGGTGCAGCAGCTCCAGCAGGCGCTTCTCCACCAGACCCGCGTAGCGGGTGGGGTGCTTGGTCTCGATGGCCAGCTCCACCCGACGGCCCGCGTCGGCGTGCAGTTCGAGCAGGCGCTCCAGCGTCAGGACGCGGGTGTGCTCGGGAGAGGTCCAGTCGGCCTCCTCCGGCGCGTCGGTGCCGTTCGCCTTCCAGGCGCCGAAGTCGAGCTCGGAGAGCTGGGCCAGCTCCAGCGTGGAGACGACCCCGCGCCCGTTCGACGTCCGGTTGACGGTGCGGTCGTGCACGCAGACCAGGTGGCCGTCGGCGGTGAGCCGCACGTCGCACTCGAGTCCGTCCGCGCCCTGCTCCAACGCCAGCTGGTAGGCGGCGAGGGTGTGCTCGGCGAAGGTGCCGGAGGCGCCGCGGTGGGCGATGACCGTCGTCTGCGCGCGGTTGGGGACGAGGGTCCGGGGGCTGGGCTGGCTGTGCACGCCTCCACCTTAGGCGGCGCGCGTGTACGCGAGGTGAACGCGCTGCCCCCGGACCTTCGCGCAGGTCAGACGCTGGTCAGGTGCCGTGGTCCGGTCACGCGCCGGTCAGGCGCCGCGGCGGCGCAGCGCCGGAGCGAGCGCCAGGGTGACCCCTCCCGCGATGAGGAAGGAGAAGAGCGAGGCCGAGGTCCACGAGGTCGGGTGGATGTGGGTGAACTTCTGCGCGTTCGCCCAGAAGTCCGTCCACCACGCGTACGGCAGCGTCGCGGGGTTGATCAGCTCGTAGAGGACGAAGCCCAGTGCCCACGGCAGCAGCATCAGCCAGCGCGTCGGCGCCGTCTCGCTCATGTCCCAGCCGTCGCGGCCGCGGCCGAGGAAGAAGTCGACCGCCAGCACCGCCAGCAGCGGCACGAAGAACGCGCCGATCAGGCCGAGGAAGGCGTAGTAGGTGTTGGTGAAGCCGTCGATCGAGAGCGCGCACGCCGTGACGACCGCGCCGATGCCCAGCGTCAGCCAGCGCCGGTCCACCTTCGGGAAGAGGTTGTGGATCGACATGGCCGTCGAGTAGACGTTCGCGAACGACTGGTCCGCCTCACGCAGCACCAGCACCAGGAAGAAGATCCAGCCGGCGGTCAGGCCGGTGAAGGTCGAGAAGATCTTGTTCGGGTCGCCGCCGACCTGCGTCAGCGCGATCGCGCCGACCACGTAGCACCACACCTGCGCGACGGTGTAGCCGGTGAAGGTGCCCCAGAAGGAGCCCTTGCCGCTCTTCGAGTGGCGCGTGTAGTCGGCCGCCAGCGGCACGAAGGAGATGGAGACCGCGACCACGTAGTCGGTGGCCTGCAGGAAGCCGTTCCAGTTGCCGCCGCCGGGGTTCTGCACCCCGTGCCGGGCCAGCTGGACGGTGAAGTAGAGCATCGAGACGCCGACGGCGACGGCCACGTAGCGGCGCAGCGCCGCGATCGAGCCGAGCGGCCAGATCGTCATCGTGGTGGTCAGCAGGCCGGCCAGGACGACGTAGACCCAGCGCGGGATGCCCCCGTAGAGCGCCTGGGCGCCCTGGGTGATCACGATCAGCTCGTAGACGCCCCAGCCGATGCACTGGAGGATGTTCAGCACCGTCGGTACATAGGAGAGGCGGGTGCCGAACAGGCCGCGCAGCACCGCCATGGCGGGAGCGCCGGTCCGGGCGCCGATCAGCGCCGCGAGCGCGAGCATGAGCGTGCCGACCACGGTGCCGACGACGATGGCGGTGATCGAGGCGGCCAGCGCCAGGTTCTTGCCCTCGCCGTTGACCATCACGGTGGCCGCGCTGGAGAACCCGATCAGGCTCACGCCCAGGTTGGCCCAGAAGGCCGCCTGGTCGCGGAACCCGAGGGTGCGCGGCGGGGCGGTGTCGAGGACGAGCGGCGCCTCGGGGCGCGCCTCGTGGGACGCCTTCGAGGCGTCGTCGTGCAGGGTCGCGGACATGGCCGTCTACAGAGCTCCCTACGCCGGCATTACCCGGTCAGGTTCAGGCGGTCGGCGGCCCTGCCGCGTCTGCGGCTCGCTGCCCTCTCAGCCCGGATCAAGGTCCAAGCTCCCGCGCATATGATGCGTGTGTTCGAGGGCATGGTAAGCCGTCCCGCCGGCGGGGCCAAGAGCATCGCCGCAGTTCGGACAACGAGACGGTGCTCAGCGCACGGCTGGGATTTACGATGCCCCGACAGCGTGTGCGGAATGCTAGGGACGTTGGTCCCTCAACAAGGAGGTCGTTCGTGAGCACCGAGCACGAGGGCGCGCCCGAGGGGATGGAGTCCCCCGCCCCCGCTGCGGTTCCGGCGGACAGCACGGATCGTCCGGTGGATCAGGCGCCTGCGAGCAGCCCCGTCGAGCCCCCGGCCGACCCCGACCTGGCCGGTTACCCGGCGCCTGCGGCGCCCGCGGCCGAGGTCGAGGCCGAGTCGGTCGAGCCTGCCGCCACCGCGCAGCTCCCCGCGTTCGTGGAGCCGCCTGCGTCCGCCGCCGCGTCCGCCGCCGCACCGGCGGCGAGCGAGGACAGCGCGCCCACGCAGCCGCTCCCGCAGCCGCCCGTCCCGCCGTACCAGCCGCAGGCCGCCGCCCACGCGCAGCCGGCTCCCGGCTACCCGACCGCACCGCCCGCCGCGCAGCCCACCGCTCCGGCCCAGCCGTACGGCGCGCCGCCGCTGCCGCCGGCTCCTCCGACGCAGCCCCCCACCACGCCGCCCACCGCCACGGGCGGCGCTTTCGGCGGGCAGCCGCCGTACGACGCCGGTGTCGGCCCCTACGGCATGTACGGGGCGGGCGTGCCCTACGAGAAGCCCAAGAAGGGCAGCCGTCGCGGCACCTTCATCGCCGTGCTCGCGGCGACCGCGATCCTCGCGGGCGGCCTCGGCGGCGGCATCGGTGCCTGGATGGAGAGCCGCAACTCCGGCGGCACCGAGGCCAGCACCACCGTCTCCAGCAGCACCGACCCGAAGGCCCTCAGCCGCGCCCCGGGTTCGATCGCCGCGATCGCGCAGAAGGCGCTGCCGAGCGTCGTCACCATCGAGGCGAGCGGCTCCTCCGAGTCGGGCACCGGCACGGGCTTCGTCTTCGACACCCAGGGTCACATCCTCACCAACAACCACGTCGTCGCCCCCTCGCTGGGCGGCGGCAAGCTCACGGTGAAGTTCGCCGACGGCTCGAGCTACGGCGCCTCCGTCGTCGGCCGCGCCCAGGGCTACGACGTCGCGGTGATCAAGCTGGACTCCACCCCGAAGGAGCAGTTGGTCCCGCTCCCGCTGGGCGACTCGGACGCGGTCCAGGTCGGCGACACCACCATCGCCATCGGCGCGCCCTTCGGGCTCTCCGGCACGGTCACCTCCGGCATCGTCAGCGCCAAGAACCGCCCGGTCGCCTCCGGCGACCAGACGGGCGCGCAGACGTCCTACATGAACGCGCTGCAGACGGACGCCTCGATCAACCCGGGCAACTCCGGCGGTCCGCTGATGAACGGCGAGGGCCAGGTCATCGGCATCGACTCGGCGATCCAGTCCACCGGCCAGTCCTCCGGCGGCGGCCAGTCCGGCAGCATCGGCCTCGGCTTCGCCATCCCGATCAACCAGGCCAAGTGGGTGGCCCAGCAGCTGATCAAGACCGGGGTCCCGGTCTACCCGATCATCGGCATCCTCCGCGACGACACCTACACCGGCGACGGCGCCCGGATCAACACCAGCGCCGTCCAGGGCACCCCGCCGGTCACTCCGGGTGGTCCCGCCGACAAGGCCGGTCTGAAGCCGGGCGACATCATCACCTCCCTCGACGGCGTCATCATCGACTCCGGTCCGACCCTGGTCAGCGAGATCTGGGCGCACCACCCGGGCGACAAGGTCTCCGTCACCTACACCCGCAACGGGCAGACCCACACGACGACCCTCACCCTCGGCTCCCGAACCGGTGACAACCAGTAATCGCCACCACTTGCGGCCCGACTCGTGAGAAGATCCCTGGCGTGGACCGTGATCGCATACGATCACCCCGTTCACACCAGGAGTCTTGCCCGAGCGGCCTAAGGGAACGGTCTTGAAAACCGTCGTGGCTTCACCGCCACCGTGGGTTCAAATCCCACAGACTCCGCCGTAGAGCAGCCCCCGACCAGCGACAACGGTCGGGGGCTGCTTCGTGCCCGGCCCTGGAAGGGGTCCGGGGACCGCGCGAGCTGTGCAGGATCGCCCCGGCGGGAGCCTCCGGGGATCCGGGCGTTGCGCGACCGAGTGCCACGAGCGCCTCCCGCAGGTCCGTGGCCGGCTCCCCGAGGACGATCGCGCTGAGGACCAGTTCGAGCATCGCGCGATCGAACTCGTCGTCGGCGTGCCGATACCTGTCCGCTTTCCCCTCGACCGCCGCCGAGGCGATCCGCCCCACGGGGTGGTGCCAGGGCCACCGGGAAGACGGGTCCCGGCGACAGCGACGGGCGTCATGTGCTCCGGAAGGCTGAGGGGTGTCCGGAGGGGACGTGTACGAGGGAGTCGGGAGGGGTTGCGGTGAAGCTCAACGGATCCGTGCGGGCCGGGTTGGTTGCGGTGGCGTCGGCGGTCGTGGTGGGGGTCGCGGTGACGCCGGCCGTGGCGGCCGGAGGGGGCGCCGCGCCGGGGTTCGGGCAGCCGGACGGTGTGGCGCTGCAGGCGGCGATCGGTGGGTTGCCGAACCCCGTCATCACCGGCTCGGTGGTCGAGGTCAGTGGTACGGACGGCAGTTGGAGCGGGGTGTCCGGGCTCGGTGACGTGGCGGAGGGGACCGCGCCCGCGCCGGACGCGCGGTTCAGGATCGGCAGCGTGACGAAGATCTTCACCGCGATCGTCACCCTGCAACTGGTCGCCGAGCACCGGGTCGCGCTCGACGGGACCGTCCAGCAGTACCTGCCCGGCGTCCTGCCGGCGGACTTCCCGCCGATCACCGTCGCCGAGCTGCTCAACCACACCAGCGGTCTGCCGGCCGTGGACATCGGCGACGACGAGGCGGACAACGCCGGCTTCGTCGCGCATCGCTTCGAGCACCCCACGCCCGCGCAGGTCGAGGCCGCGCTCGACGGTGAGCAGATGAGCTTCGCGCCCGGCACCGAGCAGCAGTACAACGGGGTCGACGACTACCTCCTCGGCACTCTCGTCGAGCAGGTCACCGGCCACAGTTACGCCTCCGAGGTCGAGCGGCGCATCATCCGCCCGCTGCGGCTCGGCGCCACCGAGGTGCCCGCCGCCACGGACGACGGCATCCGCGGGCCGAAGCTCCACGGATACCTGGCCGTCGGGACCGGCGGCGGCGCGACGCAGCTCGTGGACGTGACCCGGCAGAGCCCCTACCCCTGGGCCGAGGGCGGCATGATCTCCTCGGCGGGCGACCTGAGCACGCTGATGAAGGGCCTGCTCGACGGGCGGCTGCTGCCGGGAGTCGAGTTGAACGACATGTTCACCGTTCCTGACGTCGCGTACGTGGGCCACAGCCAGTGCCAGTTGGGCAACCCCGGGCGTGCCTGCTTCGGCATGGGCCTGATGAGCGCGACGATCAACGGCGTCACGCTCTGGGGCAAGACGGGCTCGCGACCGGGCTACACCGACGGCGCGTTCGTGACGCGGGACGGCGCGCGGGTGCTGGTCTACGCGTTCACGCCCACCAGCGAGACCGCCGACACGAACCGCTTCGTCCTCGGCATCGCCCGCGCCGCGCTGAGTTGACCAGCAGTCAGCCCTCCGTCCAGGCGACAGGCCTCAGTGGCTTGCGCGCCGCCCGGATCCGGGCCATTGCCCGCGCCGGGGCGGGCTGGTCCGAGCCGCCCCGGCGCGGCAAGGTGTGCGCCATGGCAGACTCCTTCCTCCCGCCCTCGGTGGACACCGCGACCCACGCTCCGGCGGCCACCACGCCGCGGCAGATCGCCGACGCGTACCTGGACCGGATGGTTCGTCAGCAGCCGGTCATCGCGGCCCGGCTGGGCGTCGATCCGGGCGGCAGGCGACAGCCGGACCTCTCGCCCGACGGCTTCGACGAGGAGGCGGCGATCGCGCGGGAGGCCCTGGCCCGGCTGGCCGCCCTGCCGGAGGCGGCCTTCGGCGCCAAGGCGGAGGCGTCCTGCGCGCGGTTGCTGCGCGAGCGGCTCACCGCCCGCCTCGCCGTCCACGACGCCGGCGACCACTTCCGTTCGCTGAACAACATCACCGCGCCGATCCACGGCGTGCGCGGGATCTTCCTGTCGACGCCGACGGCGACCGACGACGACTGGGCCGCCCAGGTCGACCGCATGCGTGAGGTCGCGGGGGCCGTCCAGGGCTATCGGGCGACGCTCGCCGAGGGGCTGCGGAGGGACCTGGTGAGCGGTCCGCGGCAGGTGGCGACCGTGGTCACCCAGCTGGGGGCGTGGTTCGAGGACCAGGACAGCTGGTACGCCGGGTTCGCGCGCGACTGCCCCGAGGCGCTCCGCCCGGGGCTGGACGCCGCCGCAACCCGGGCCGCGGACTCCGTGGCCTCGTTCCGCGGCTGGCTGCGCGAGGTCTACGCCCCGGCCGCCGCCGGGCGGCCGGACATCGCCGGACGCGAGCTCTACCAGCGGTCGGTGCGGTCGCACACCGGTGCGGAGCCGGACCTGGCGGAGGCCACCGCGTGGGCATGGGAGGAGTTCCACCGTCTCGAGGGAGAGATCCGGGCCGAGGCCGACCGGGTCGAGCCCGGTGCCACACCGCAGGAGGCCATCGCGCACCTGGAGGTCGAGGGACACGCGGTCGAGGGCGTCGAGGAGGTCCGCGCCTGGCTCCAGGGCGTGATGGACGAGGCCGTCGACGCGCTCGACGGCACGCACTTCGACATCCGCGGCCCGCTGCGCCGGGTCGAGTCCCGGATCGCCCCGGTGGGCACCGCGGCCGCCCCGTACTACACGCGGCCCAGCCTGGACTTCTCCCGCCCGGGCCGCACCTGGCTGCCGACGCTGGGCCGGGAGCGGTTCCCGACCTGGCAGTTGGTCAGCACCTGGTACCACGAGGGCGTCCCGGGGCATCATCTGCAGCTGGCCTCCTGGGTCGCGGCGGCGGACTCGCTCTCCCGGTACCAGGTGGCCCTGGGCACGGTCAGCGCGAACGTCGAGGGCTGGGCGCTGTACGCGGAGCGCCTGATGGACGAACTCGGCTTCCTCGCCGATCCGGGCCGCCGTCTGGGGTTCCTGGACCACCAGATGATGCGGACCATCCGCGTGATCATCGACATCGGCATGCACACCGGCGCCGTGATACCGGCCCACTCCCCGTTCCATCCGGGCGAGACCTGGACGCCGGAGCTGGCCTCCGCGTTCTTCGCCGCCCACAGCGGGGTCCCGGCGAAGATGCGGGAGAGCGAGATCATCCGCTATCTGGGCTGGCCGGGCCAGGCCATCGGCTACAAGCTCGGCGAACGCGTCTGGCGCCAGGGCCGCGCCGCCGCGCAGGCGGCGAAGCTGGCCCGCGGCGAGACCTTCGACCTGAAGTCCTGGCACATGCGCGCCCTGGCCCAGGGCAGCTTCGGCCTCGACGACCTGGCCGACGAACTCGCGGCGCTGTGAAAGGAAACCAGCGGATGGGTAACCGCTCGGGCGCCGGTTATGCGTGCTCCGTACCCGATCCACACCAAAGGGCGAAATGGACTGACAGGTCTGGCTCTTTGTCGATTCGTTGAGGAATTCTGGCAGTGCGACGTCGCAGTCCGCGCAAGTCCGAAGTACCGCAGAGCCAGCCAGGAGGACCGCATGTCCCGTATCCGTACCGCTCTCGTCGCCGTCCCGCTCGCCGCCGCCGCGCTCCTGCTCGGGGCCGGGGCCGCGTCCGCCGACAACGGGGCGTTCGCGGGTGGGGGTTCGACCAGCAGCACCACCACCAGCTCCGTGACCGACACCGGGTCGGGGAACCTCTCCGGGTGGGTGGACGGCAACGCGAACTGGTCGCAGCAGACCGCGAACGGTTCCGGTGCGTCGAACCAGAACAACACCCTTGGCGTGAAGGGCAACAGCGGCCAGCTCTTCAGCAACCAGTCCAACAGCAATGTGCGGATCGTGTTCGGCGGCTAGGCCGGCCGGTCTCGGTACGTGACGGCGGCCCCGGGGTGTCCCCCTCGGGGCCGTCGTCCTGTCTTGACACGGTCGCTGTATCTGACGCACTGTCAGATCCGTGAATCTGGAGCTGGAGGCATACCAGGGACTGCCCTCCACGGTGGCTGGAGTGGGGCCCGATCCCGTCAACGCGCCCATGATCAGGCACTGGTGCGAGGCCATGGGCGACACCGTCCCGCCGGACGGGGTCGCGCCGCCCGCGATGCTGCAGGCGTGGACCATGGGACAGTCCGGGCGCAGCGAGCACTTCGACTCCCTGATGCGGGAGCTGGAGGCCGCCGGGTACGGCTCCGTGGTCGCGACCGACTGCGAGCAGGAGTACGCGCGGCCGCTGCGGATCGGCGAGCGGGTGCTCTTCGACTCCGTCATCGAGAGCGTCTCCGCCGAGAAGCACACCGCGCTCGGCACCGGCCACTTCGTCACCACGCGGATGAACGTGCGCGCCTACGACGAGGCGGCCGGGGAGAAGCCGGGCGAGGCCACCCCCGTCGGCACCCACCGGTTCCGGATCCTCAAGTTCAGGCCGACCGGGAAGGGCGAGCGTCCACAGGCTGTGGACACGAGGCCGCGCCGTCCGAGACCCGTGGTCAACCGCGACAACGCCGGCTACTGGGACGGTGTCGCCGCCGGCGAGCTGCGCTTCCAACGCTGCGACGCGTGCGGCACGGCGCGCTTCCCCTGGCTGCCCGGGTGCAACGCGTGCGGCGGCGACCAGTGGCACGCCGAGGCCGCGAGCGGCGACGGCGCGGTGTACTCGAAGGTCACCGTCCACCACCCGCTGCCGGTCGCCTTCGGCGGCAAGCCCTATGCCGTCGCCCTCGTCGAACTCGCCGAGGGTGTGCGGATCGTGGCCAACGTGGTGGGCGCTGCGGCCGACCAGGTGACCATCGGCATGCCCGTCCGTCTCGGATTCCAGCGCTTCGACGAGGAGTTGGTGCTGCCCGTCTTCCATCCGGCCGGCCCGGACCGGCTGCCGCCGCTGCGCGTCCCGCTGACCCGCACGCTCATCGTGTCCGGCGCCATCGCCTCCCGCGACTACCAGGACGTGCACCACGACGCCGAGTTGGCGCGCGCCAAGGGCGCACCGGACATCTTCATGAACATCCTCACCACCAACGGCCTCGTCGGCCGCTACGTCACCGACTGGACCGGACCCGACGCCCGGATCGAGGCGATCGCGATCCGGCTCGGCGTGCCCGCCTACCCCGGCGACGAGCTGCAGTTCAGCGGCGAGGTGACCGAACGCGGCGAGGACGGGCGGACGGTGCTCGCGATCCGCGGGACGAACCGGCTCGGTGTGCACGTCAGCGGAACAGTGAAGGTGAGGAGGCACGGATGAGTCTGCACCGCGCCGACACGCTCGGCGGTCACGCCGCGGTCGCCGGGATCGGGGCCACGGAGTTCTCCAAGGACTCCGGCCGCAGCGAGCTGAAGCTCGCCGTCGAGGCGGTCCACGCCGCGCTCGACGACGCCGGGCTCACGCCTGCGGACGTCGACGGCCTGGTCACCTTCACCATGGACACCAGCCCCGAGATCACCGTCGCCCAGGCGGCGGGCATCGGCGAGCTGTCCTTCTTCAGCCGCATCCACTACGGCGGCGGCGCCGCCTGTGCCACCGTCCAGCAGGCCGCGATGGCGGTCGCGACCGGCGTGGCCGAGGTCGTCGTCTGCTACCGGGCCTTCAACGAGCGCTCCGGACACCGGTTCGGCAGCGGCCTCCAGTCGCGCCAGCCCTCCGCCGAGGGCGTCGCCATGGGCTGGACGATGCCGCCGGGCCTGCTGACACCCGCCTCCTGGGTCGCCCTGCACGCCGCCCGCTACCTGCACACCTACGGGCTCAGCCCGGACGTCCTCGGCCACGTCGCCGTCGCCGACCGGCGCCACGCCGCGACCAACCCGGCCGCGTACTTCTACCGGCGCCCGATCACCCTTGCCGAGCACGCCGCCTCCCGCTGGATCGTCGAGCCGCTGCGCCTGCTCGACTGCTGCCAGGAGACCGACGGCGGCCAGGCCGTCGTCGTCACCTCCGTCGAGCGCGCCCGGGACCTGCGCCACGCGCCCGCCGTCATCGCCGCCGCCGCCCAGGGCGCCGGCCGCGCCCAGGAGGCGATGACCAGCTTCTACCGCGACGACCTCACCGGCCTGCCGGAGCTCGGCGTCGTCGCCCGCCAGCTGTGGCGCAGCAGCGGGCTGCGGCCCGAGGACGTCGACACGGCGGTCCTGTACGACCACTTCACGCCGTTCGTGCTGATGCAGCTGGAGGAGTTCGGCTTCTGCGGCCGTGGCGAGGCGGCCGCGTTCGCCGCCGACGGCGGCCTGGAGCTCGGCGGGCGGCTGCCCGTCAACACCCACGGCGGCCAGCTCGGCGAGGCCTACCTGCACGGTATGAACGGCATCGCCGAGGGTGTGCGGCAGCTGCGCGGCAGCAGCGTCAACCAGGTGGCGGGCGCGTCGGCGGTGCTGGTCACCGCGGGGACGGGCGTCCCGACCTCGGGGTTGGTGCTCACGGCGGACGGGTAATTGCGTTGCCCGCCGGGCCGGGCCGTGCGCAGACTCGATCGTATGAGTGCTGACAGTGCCACGGAGCTCGCCTGGCGTCCCCTCGAGCGCGCGGACGTGCCGGCCTGGCACCGGCTGCTGGTGGCGATCGAGGCGGTCGAGCAGGAGGACGAGAACCCCACCGAGGCCGACGTGCTGACCCGCTTCGACGACCCGTACGTCGACATGGCGCGCGGCAGCCTCGCCGTCTGGGACGGGGGCCGCATGGTCGGCTACCACTACATGAAGGCGCGGACCGTCGCCGAGGCCTCCCACGACTTCTGGCAGTTCGGCGGGGTCGACCCGCAGTACCGCGGCCGCGGCGTGGGCGGGCGACTGCTGACCTGGGCGGAGGACGCCGCCCGGGCACTGAGCGACGAGCGCTTCCCCGGAGTTCCGGTCGTGATGAACGACGGTTGCGGCGTCGGTTCCACCGCGTCGGAGCGGCTCTTCGCCCAACTGGGCTACGAGCCTTCGCGCTGGTACCGCAACATGGTCGTCGCCGACCTGGCGGCGACGGTGCCCGCGCTGCCCGAGTCGCCGGCTCCGGACGGCGTGGAGTTCCGCGTGTTCACGCAGGAGCGCTCGGCGGACGCGCTCGCCGTACGCAACGAGGCCTTCGTGGACCACTACGACAGCGTGCCGCAGACCCCGGAAGGGTGGGCGCACTTCACCGGCGGCCCGGCGTTCCGGGCCGGGAACAGCTTCGTCGCGTACGACGCGGGCCGTGGGACGCCGCTGGCGATCGTCCTGGCCGAGGAGTACGTGACTCCGGAGGGACGCGAGCTCTACGTCGCCCTCGTCGGCACGGTCCGGGCGGGCCGCAAGCGCGGCATCGCGTCCGCGCTGCTGGCCCACACCATGAGGGTGGGCCTGGCCGACGGCTACACCCGGTCCTGCCTCGGCGTCGACGCGGAGTCGCCGACGGGGGCGGTGGGGCTGTACGAGCGGCTGGGGTACCGGGCGAAGCAGACCTGGGTGGCCCAGCGGAAACCCCTGGACGCGTAGCGTCCAGGGGGTGGGGAACTGCGCGAGCAGCCACCCCGCGCGGACGGCCCTGTGCGTTGAGGGCCGGCTGCTCGTCGTCGGCTTGTCGCGCGGTTCCTCGTGCCCCTGGTGGTGCGACTACCTCTTGTCGAAGAAGGTGGCCCCTGCGCTCGCGGCGACCACGCAGGCGATGCCGGCCAGCTGCACCGGTGACAGGACCTGCCCGAGGACGGTGAGTCCGACCAGCGCCGAGACCGCGGGTTCCAGGCTGGCGATGACGCTGAAGACCCGCTGCGGCATCCGCCGCAGCGCCGTCATCTCCAGCAGGTAGGGGGCGAGCGGGAACAGCATCGCCACGCCCGCGGCACTGAGCAGCGGCGCCCACGGGTGGGCGCTGGTGCTGACGCCGTGCCAGGCCTGGGCCGCACCGAAGGGAACGAGGACGATCGCGGCGACCGTCAGCGACAGGGCCAGGCCCTCGAACCCGCTGAACGCCGTGCCGACCTGCTGCGTCAGCAGGATGTAGAGGCCCAGGCAGACGGCCGCGCCGAAGGCGAAGGCCAGCCCGCTCGCCGAGACGTGGCCGGAGCCCCCGCCCACGAGGGTCAGCAGGGCGACGCCCGCCGCGGCGAGCAGCGCCCACAGGACGTGGCCGAGACGTCGGGAGAAGCCGAGGGCGACGGCCAGCGGGCCGAGGAACTCGATGGTGGCGGCGGTGCCCATCGGCAGCCGGGCCACCGCGCTCGCGAAGGTCAGCGTCATGCCGGCCGAGGCGACGCCCAGCAGCGCGGCCGCGCCCAGGTCGCGGGCGCTGCGTCCGCGCAGGCGCGGGCGGGTGGCGAGGAGCAGCACCGCGGACGCGGTGAGCAGCCGCAGCAGCGTGGTCCCGGCGACGCCCAGCTGCGGGAAGAGCGGCGTGGACAGGGCGATGCCGAGCTGCACGGTGACCATGGCCGCCAGACAGAACAGCGGCGCCGGAATCCTGCTCCGGCGCCGCTGTGCTTCCGTTCCCTCGCCCGCAGGCGACGGAGGTGGCGCACCGACACGGACCGACGCGTCGCTCCAGCCACCGTGCTCCTCGAAGGGCGCGGTGCGGGAGGAGGACGGGGTCGAGGTCATGGGGTCGAGTATGCGGTAAGGAGTGTATAAACGGCAATGACCTTACTCTGGCGTGGCATATCGTCAGATAACGGACATTCAGCTCACGATCGCGTGTGACCAAAGCCCGAACCGTTCTGCGCCGTCGTCGCTCTCCGCGGTCTCGAGCCGCGCTGCGCTCACTGCTCTGCACGATGCTTGCGCTGGTGTTCGTACCAGCGCTGGTGTCCCCGACCGAGGCCGCCGCGAGCACGTGGCGAGGAGTGCCGCAGGTCTTCCACGGACAGGCCTTCGACACCTGCTCCGCCCCCGACTCCGCGCTGCTGCGCGCCTGGAGACAGAGCTCTCCCTATGGCGCGCTCGGCCTCTACATCGGCGGCGGCAACCGCGCCTGCTCCCAGCCGCACCTGAACCGCGGCTACGTCCACGCCGCCGCGGCGATGGGCTGGCGCTTGCTGCCGCTCTACGTCGGGGCACAGGCGCCCTGCGTCACCGACGCGCACGCGCGCACCTCGCGGATCAGCTCCTGGAAGGCCTTCGGCCAGGGCCAGTCGGACGGGCAGGACGCGGTCCGTGCGGCCCGCTCGCTCGGCCTCGCCCCCGGCAGCCCCGTCTACCTGGACATGGAGGCGTACTCCCGCGACCGCGGCAAGTGCAGCCTCGCCGTCCTGCGCTACACCACCTCCTGGTCCCGCGCCGTGCACGCGGCCGGCTACCTCTCCGGCTTCTACAGCTCCGCCGACTCCGGCGTCGCCGACCTCGTCTCCCTCGCCGCGACCGGCCGCGGGCCGGCCGCCGAGTGGCGGGCCGGCGTCGACCCCGCCGAGGCCGGCCAGTACCGCGAGGCGGGGCTCACCCGGGCCGCGCAGCAGGTCGGCGCCCTGCCGGACGTGATCTGGTACGCCCGCTGGGACCACCGCTCCTCCACCGACGGCTACCGCGCGCTCGGCCAGAGCCAGTGGGCCGGGCACCACCGCGTCCACCAGTACGTGGGCAACACCACCGAGAGCCACGGCGGACGCACCGCGATGATCGACCGCAACGCGGTGGACGCGCCCGTCGCGGTCGTGGAGTAACGCCGGGCCGAGAGCGGGCCGGGGCTTCCCGGCAGGGCCGAGCGGTGTGACGCTTGTCCTCTGGACAGGTCGCACAGTCGCTCGGCCATTGTCCTGCGGCCGGGTGAGGGCGAGAATTCCCCCACATCGCTCCTACCCACCAGTAGGCAGGGGCTCCGGCCTGGGCGGGGCCGGACAGGTCAGGTCAAGGAGGACCCAGGTGCTCAGCACAATGCAGGACGTCCCACTCACCGTCGGCCGCATCCTCGCCCACGGAGCCGGATTCCACGGCGCGGCGACCGTGGCGACCTGGAACGGCACCCGTGCGGACAGCCGCACCTTCGCCGAGGTCGGCGCCCGCGCCGCCCAGCTCGCCCACGCCCTGCGCGACGAACTCGGCGTCACCGGCGACCAGCGCGTCGCCACCCTGATGTGGAACAACACCGAGCACCAGGAGATCTACCTCGCCGTCCCCTCCATGGGCGCGGTGCTGCACACGCTGAACCTGCGGCTCCCGGCCGCGCAGCTGTCCTACATCGTCAACCACGCCGCCGACCACGCGATCTTCGTCAACGGCAGCCTGCTGCCGTTGCTCGCGCCGTTGCTGCCGACCCTCGCGCCGACCCTGCGCCACATCGTGGTCGTCGGTCCCGGCGACGTGGCCGCGCTGGACGACGCCAAGGCCCGCGGCATCACCGTCCACGCCTACGAGGAGCTGATCGCCGACCGGCCGACCGTCTTCCCGTTCCCGGCCGATCTGGACGAGCGCACTGCCGCGGCCATGTGCTACACCTCCGGCACCACCGGCGACCCCAAGGGCGTCGTCTACAGCCACCGCTCGATCTACCTGCACTGCCTCCAGGTCATCTCCGCCGAGGACTTCGCGCTCACCTCCGCCGACAAGGCGCTGCCGGTCGTGCCGATGTTCCACGTCAACGCCTGGGGCCTGCCGCACGCCGCGTTCATGGTCGGCACCTCGTTGCTGATGCCGGACCGCTTTCTGCAGCCCAAGCCGCTCGCCGAGATGATCCAGGCCGAGCGCCCGACCGTCTCCGGCGCCGTCCCGACCATCTGGACCGGCCTGCTCGACGAGCTGGACCACGGCTCCTACGACACCTCCTCGCTGCGCCGCGTCGTCATCGGCGGCTCCGCCTGCCCGCCGTCGCTGATGAAGGCCTTCGAGGAGCGGCACGACATCACCCTCGTCCACGCCTGGGGCATGACCGAGACCTCCCCGCTCGGCTCCTTCGCGCTGCCCCCGGGCAATCTGACGGCCGAGGAGCAGTGGCCCTACCGCCTCACCCAGGGCCGCTTCCCCGCCTCCGTCGAGCCGCGCATCATCGGCCCCGACGGCACCCCGGCGCCCTTCGACGGCGAGACCGCCGGCGAGCTGGAGGTCCGCGGCCCGTGGATCGCCGGCTCCTACTACGGCGACGACGAGCTCTCCTCCGACAAGTTCAGCGAGGACGGGTGGCTGCGTACCGGCGACGTCGGCACCATCAGCCCCGACGGGTTCCTCACGCTGACCGACCGGGCCAAGGACGTGATCAAGTCGGGCGGTGAGTGGATCTCCAGCGTCGAGCTGGAGAACCACCTGATGGCCCACCCCGACGTGCTGGAGGCGGCCGTCGTCGCCGTCCCGGACGAGAAGTGGGGCGAGCGCCCCCTGGCCACCGTCGTGCTGCGCCCGGAGGCGAAGATCGGCTTTGCCGAGCTGCGCGCGTTCCTCGGCGAGCGCGTCGCCTCCTGGCAGCTGCCCGAGCGCTGGTCGCTGATCGAGTCCGTGCCGAAGACGAGCGTCGGAAAGTTCGACAAAAAGGTCATCCGCGCCGAGTACGCGGCCGGTGAGCTGGACGTCACGCTGCTGGGCAAGGGCGACCAGGGCTGAGACGCCTCTCGAAAACCGTGGCGGCCACCGGGATCCCCGGTGGCCGCCCGCGCATTTCGTGGGTTGTCCGGTCGAACGCGATGAATTTCCCCGGTACATTCCCCAAAGGTCCGTTCAACTCCAAGTTCTGCACGGTAGTTGAACGTCCCGTCGACCGACCGACCTTCTGGGGTGTCCGTACTCGCTGATATTGTGCGGAGGCAAATTATCAAGGCCTCTCCGCATCAATTCAGGAGCAAACTATGGCAAATCGCCGTGCGGTCAAGGGCATGGCCTCGGCATTCATCGCCGGGGGTGTCGTTCTGGGCGGGGCGACCGCCGCGCACGCGAATACGGGAATATCCGTCCAGTACGCGCAGAACGACGCCGTGAACAACGGCAAGCTGGATCTTTCGCTTGCCGCGCCGACCGCCGTGAGCAACGTGAAGGTCAGCCTGTACTCCATGACCACGCAGCAGACCGTGGCCACGGTGACGAACTTCGAGCTGACCTCGGGCACCACGACGAACGGCGTCTGGGAGCCGAAGACCCGCATCCAACTGCCGTCGCTGGGCTCGTACCGGATCGACGTGTCAGCCACCGACGCGGGCGGCGACACCCTGTCCACCACGGGTGCCGGCTACTTCTACTACTCGGTGCGGACCAATCTCAACGACTCCACGGTCGACCGCACCACCGTCGACTACCAGCACCGCAGCATCACCATGAGCGGCCACCTGATGGGTCAGTGGCCGAGCTCGGGTGCCGTCACGCCGCTGGAAGGGCTCACCGTGGGCGTGTCCTCCTACTTCCAGTACGGAGAGGCGACGACTGCGGCGGACGGCAGTTGGTCGGTGACGCTCCCGGTCACCGACCAGTACCAGAACACGATTCAGGCGTCCTTCTCCTACGACCAGAATCACCCCTTCGACAGCCAGTCGTCCTCGCGCCTGATCCCGATCACGATCAAGAAGACGGCGACCAAGCTGGTGATGACGCCGAGCGTGCGCACCATCCCCTTCCAGGGCACGGTGAACTCGACGAGCGCGACCCTGCTCTGGGATTCGCCGACGGGATGGGCGCCGCTGGCGGGCAAGAACCTCGGCTCCAACTCCTTCGGGAACTACGTCCAGGAGACCACGGACCTGAACGGCAACGCGCTGTTCCCTGCGACGCCGTCCCTGTGGAGCGACTACACGATCCAGGCCGGGTGGGTCAGTGACGACCTCTACCTGGCCGACGCGCAGGCGAGCAGCACGATCACCGTCGTCCAGCCGGCGGCCTTCGCGTCCTTCACCCCCACGCGCACGGACGCGTCGACCGTCTCCGTCGCGGGCGACCTCGCGTTCAGCGGGCTTGAGACCCCCGGCACCATCCCGGTGGACATCCAGTTCTCCACCAGTGGCAAGGGCGGCTGGACGACCGTCGCCACGGTGCCCAACTCCTCCTGGGACGGGACCGGGTACGGCTTCTCGGCCACGGTTCCCAGCACCACCGCCGGGTACTGGCGCGCCACCTTCGCCGACGGCAGGCAGTTCCAGACTGCGGTGAGCTCGGTCGTCTACCTCCCGGCTTCCTGACGCTCACTGAGGACGGACGGACCCGCTCCCTCGCGGTCGGCTCCGTCCGTCCTCATGTGGCAGCGGTCCGCGCCGGGTACGCGGCAGGTGGTCATCCCCCGCTGTTGCGAGCCGGTGACATCAGCCCCACAGAACCACGATCTCCGGCCGTCAGGATGGTCACATCGCACCGAGCGGCCGCAGTTCCCGGACCGTCGCCACCGCTCGCTTCCTTGGGGAGGGACCCGCCATGACCGCTCGTCACCGCCGCACCGCGGCCGCCGTCGTGATCGCCGCCGCCGCTCTGGCGGGCGCCCTCGCGCCCACGCTGGCCAACGCGGCCCCGCGTGGCGAGGCCACCACGGCCGCGACGTTCCTGAACGGCACCGCCCACAACGGTCTGACCATCAGCAACGGCACCCGGTGGGTCGTCATGAACGGTACCCGGGTCGACTTCGGCACCGACGTCCGCGACCTGGCCTGGAACCCGAGCGGGACCAAGGCGGCCTTCGTCGACAGCTTCGGCAACCTCGACGTCGCGAACCCGAACGGCAGCGGCCGGGTCGTCGTGGTCAAGCACGTCGCCGGTCAGAACTTCTCCCACCCGACCTGGCAGGTCGCCAAGGCCGACCGGGTGGACGGGATTCCGGCCAAGGACAACCTGATCTTCGTCGCCGCCAAGGGCGGCACCACGCGCCTGGAGACCGTCCGCGCCACCGCGCACGACGGCAAGCCCGCCCTGCTGCCGCTCGGCAACTACGCCGGCCCGGGCGAGACTGCCAACCCCACGACCGGCAACGCCTGGCCGAACGGCGGCGGTGGCTACGGCACGATCGTCTACGACAACACCCACACCGGTGACGTCTACATCCGCGACGACTACATCCGCCAGCAGGGCGGCGCCCTCCTCCCGGGCTCCGAGCCGGCGCTCTCGCCCAACGGCGAGGAGGTCGTCTTCGTCCGCTCGGTCGGCGGCCACGACCACATCTTCGAGGAGAACCTCGGCACCTCGAAGCCCGTGGCCCGGGACCTCACCCCGCACGCCACCGCCAACTACACCGAGCCCACCTTCTCGCCGAACGGTGCCTCCATCGCCTTCCGCACCCCGACCGGCGTCGACGTGATCGCGGACCAGGGTCGCGGCGTCCCGGTCAAGGTCTCCAGCTACACCGGCCTCCCCGCCTACCGCGGCTGAGGGACCACCACGTGAGGGGCGCGGGGAATCTCCCCGCGCCCCTCACGCGCGTTCGGCCTCCCCGCAATCTGCAACCGTTGCGGCGGGTCACCGCACCACGACCCCGCCCTGAGCCGCGTCCGGTGGAACACCACGGTGTACCCTCCGGCCCCGGTGGTTCCGTGATGTGGGAGGGGAAGCCGTGGAGCGGCGAATAGTGGTCGGCACGCTGGCGACGGCAGCGGCGGGGGCGGTCGTGGCCGGTCTGGCCGCGTTCGGCACCGGGGCCGGGGGTGGGCGGGAGTCGGCGGCGGCCGCCGAATCGGCGCAGGCCGTGGTGCAGTTGGTGCGCGGGGACCTGGTCGCCGGGTTCTACGCGCCCGGCGGCAGCTACGGCGGGGTGTTCACGCAGGGCACCCTCGTGCAGCAGGTCGAACAGCACGGAGGCGTGCTGCTGACCATGGCCGCCGACCCCGCGCGGGCGACGAACCGCGCGACCCTGCTGCTGGACGTCGACGGGACGCCGACCTGCTACGCGCTCTCCTTCGGGCTCGGCGCCGCGTCGGTGCGGGCCATCGAGCAGGCCTGCCCGGCGCGGGTGGACGTCGCGGCGGCCCGCCGGATGCTGGAGCGGCGCCTGCCGTCGGTCGACGCCGTCGTGCCCGGGCAGTACGCCACGGACGGGTCCGGCGTCCGCGCCCTGCTCGCGCGCGCCACCGTCACCACGTCCGCGGCCCGCGCGGACAGCGCCGTGGTCGAAACCACCACGGCGGGCGGGGTGCTCAGCGGCACGGCCCGGATCGAGGGCGTCTGCTACATCCTCCGCCTCGGCGGTCCGGCGACCCAGCAGACCGTGCCGCTGTGGCAGGCGCCGCTGGACGACCAGCCGACCTGCGGCGCCGCCCAGGCGGCGGCCGCGTCGGGCACCTTCGGCGAGGACCCGGCGCAGGCCGGGTGACCTGCCGTCACCGCGCGCTCGACGCAGCGGGTCAGGTCTCGCCCAGGGCGCCGATGCGGCCGAGCAGGTCGACGATGCGGGCCTGGACCTCCGGCGAG
This sequence comes from Streptacidiphilus jiangxiensis, assembly GCF_900109465.1. Lineage (GTDB taxonomy): Bacteria > Actinomycetota > Actinomycetes > Streptomycetales > Streptomycetaceae > Streptacidiphilus > Streptacidiphilus jiangxiensis. Next base: position 90,594 of record NZ_FOAZ01000003.1, on the reverse strand, counting down.
GTGGACCGTTCCGCGAGGAACAGGACCGTCTCGCCCGAACGCAGCCCGGCGCGCTGCTCGGGACCGTCCACGGAGGTGTAGACGACGAGCGGGGTGCGGTGCAGCCGGTTGTTGCCGCGCAGCCAGTCCACGATGCCCATCCGGCGGCGCCGGATCAGCATCAGGTCCATCACGACCAGGTTCGGCTGGACGCTGCTCGCCCGCGACACCGCGTCGTTCTCCGACGCGGCGTGCTCGACGTGCATGCCGCGCCGTTCCAGCGCGGCCGTGAACGCCGAGGCGACGTGCGGGTCCTGCTCGATCAGCAGCACGCGCGGGGCGTGCCGCTCGCTGTCGCGCGGGGCGAGCGCGCGCAGCAGCACGGCCGGGTCGGCCCCGTACGCGGCCTCCGGTGTGGCCTGGCCGAGGCCGGCCGTCACCAGCACCGGCACGTTCGCATCCCCGGCGGCGGTGCGCAGCGACTGCAGCGCGGTGCGCGTGATCGGCTCGGTCAGCGGGTCGACGAACAGCGCCGCCGGGAAACCGGGCACCTGCGCGTCGAGCTCGTCCCGGGTGCGGACCAGGATCGGCTTGTAGCCGCGCTCCTGCAGCGCCTGACGGGTCGACGGGTCCGGCTCCGGCCAGACCAGCAGGCGGCGCGGCCGCCCGTCCGAGGCCGGGGCGACCATGGTCGGGTAGTCGGCGCCCGCGATGAACTCCAGCCGACTCTCGGTCAGCGGGCCCTCGTCGCCCGGCTGCTGCGCCGACGACTGCTGCGACTGCGACTGGGCCTGGAACTGCTGCGGGACGGGGTGTCCGTGCGGCGGGGTCGGCTGCGTGGGCAGCGGCGTGCCCGCCGGCGGCGTCTGCACCGCCTGGAGCGGGGACTGCGACAGGCTCATCACGCCGCCGCGGCCGCCGAAGGTGCCGCCGTTCGGCACCGGCGCGGCCGGGGGCAGCGGCAGCGCCGCGTGGCTGCGTGCCCGCGACTGCTGCGGGACGGGGGTGCCGGGGGCCGAGCCGATGGCCTGCCGTCCCATCGGGACGCCGCCGTTCGCCTCCCGGGCCTCCCGCGCGCCCTGGGCGGGGGCGGGGGCCGGCGCGGGGCCGAGCTCGAAGCGCCCGCCGAAGGGCGCGGACGCGGCCTCGGCGGCCATCGGAGCCGGAGCCGTGCCGGGCTGCATCGACGGCACGGGCGGCACGGCCGGATGGACCGGCTGCAGCGCCGCAGGGCCCGTCTCGGCGGGTTCCTCGCCGCTGGGGAGGGCGTAGGGGCCGTGCGACTGCGGCGCCGCGCCGTTCTGCCCCGCCGGGGCCTCGTCGCCGGCCGCGGGGCCGAGGGCGAGGCGGCGTCGGCGGCCGTTGCCGTTGGCCTGGCGCCGCTGCTCGGGCGTGATCACGCTGCCGGCCGGGGGCAGCGCGTGCTCCAGGCCCGGGTAGACCGGGCCGCCGATCAGGCCGGGGAACTCGCCGGACTGCTGCTGCTCGACCGCGCCGGACTCCTGCCCCGGCAGCGCCGGCAGGTGCTGTCCCGACTGCTGCAGGGCCTGCTGGGCCTGCAGGGCGGCGAGCTGCTCGGCCTGCTGCTGCTCGTACTCCTCCTGCTGGGCGCGTGGCGGACGGACCACCTCGGGCGCGGGCAGGCGGTTGCGGCGTCGCGAGCGGTCCGTTCCCTCGGCGGGCGTCTGCTGCCCCTGGGCCGGGGTACCGGCCGCGGGGGTGGCGCTCTCCGCCGCGGCCTCGCCGGCCGGCAGCGCGGCCGGGGCCGGGGGCTCCAACGGGAGCTCCGGCAGCAGCGTCGTCGCGTTCTCGCCCGGCGCGGGCTGCGGAGCGAACGCCGCCGCGTTGGCCGGGTCCAGCGGCAGCTCCACGATGTAGACGCGGCCCTGCCCGTCGGGCAGCTCCTGCGACTGCAACACGCCGCCGTGGCGCTCCACGATGCGCCGCGCGATCGGCTCGTGCACCGTGCCGGTGCCGAGGCCGGGGCCGCGGAGTTCGATCCGGGCCACCTCGCCGCGCTGTGCGGCCGCGACGACCACGCCGCCGCTGCCCGCGCGCCGCGCGCCGTGCCGACCGCCCGGGCGGCGTCCGGACAGCCCGGAGGCCACCCCGACCGCCATCCCGTACAGCTCGTTGCCGCTGCTCGTGCCCGCCTCGGGCGCGACCGCGACCTCCGCCAGCAGATGCCCGAGCGCCTCGGCCAGCCGGTCGGCGTCCCCGATCAGCTCGACCTGCGCGGGGTGCACCGAGATGTCCACGCGGCCCGCGCCGAGCAGCTCCGTTGCCTTGGCCACGGCCTCGTTCAGCACCGCGTCGAGCTGTACCGGCTGCTGCGCCAGGTGCTCCTTGCCCGCCTCCACGGCGGCGTCGAAGCGCTGGTACGACAGCACCCCGTCGACCAGCGCGGAGGTGCGGCGGCACTCGTCGGCCAGCCGCCGCAGCACCCAGTTCGCCTCCGGCCACAGCTGGCCGGCCGGGTCGCGGGCCAGCTGCTCCAGGGTGTCGTTGAGCCGGTCGAGCGGCTTGCGCAGCTCCTGCTCCAGGACGGCCGTCAGGTGCTCGTGGCGGTCGGCGAGGTTCAGGTAGGGGGTGCGGTCGGTGAACGTCATCACCGCGCCGACCAGCTGGTCCCCGTCGCGCACCGGGGCCGTGGACAGCTCCACCGTCACCGGCCGGCCGTCCTTGCGCCACAGCGTCGCGGTGCGGACCCGGTGCCGGCGCCCGGAGCGCAGCGTGTCGGCGAGCGGGGACTCCTCCGGCGGCAGCGGCGAGCCGTCGGGGCGCGAGTGCATCACCAGCGGCAGCAGCTCCGCGCCGCCCAGCTCCCCGGCCCGGTGGCCGAGGATGTGCGCGGCGGCGGGGTTCACCAGGACGACCAGGCCGTCGGTGTCGACGCCGACCACGCCCTCGGCGGCGGCGCGCAGGATCATCTCGGTCTGCTTGTGCTGACGCCGCAGCTCCGCCTCGACCTCCAGCCGGGCGCTGAGATCGCGCACGACGATCAGCAGCAGCTCGCGGTCGCTGGGGGAGTTCACGCCGGGGCCGGCGCCGTAGTACGAGCCCGAGCCGTAGGAACCCGAGCTGTACGAGCCGGACGAGCCGGACGAGCTGCTCATGGAGAGCCGGCCGTCGTCCTCGAACTCGGCGGCCTGCACCTCGACCGCCAGGGAGGCCCCGTCGGTGCGCAGCGCGTTCATCCGGACCGGCGCGTCGTCGTCCTCGTCGCCCTCGGCGCCGCCGCCCTTGCGGGGGCGCATCGAGCCGGGGATCCGGCTCGGATCGAAGTCGGGCAGGAGGGACAGCACGCCCCGGCCGACCAGCGACGTCCCGGGAGCCTGGAGGCTGCGCACCGCCGCGGCATTGGCGTCGACAACGGTGCCGTTGCTGTTGACCAGCAACAACGCGTCAGGGAGGGCGTCGAGTATCGCTGCGAGGCGAGCAGTGCCTCGGGTCGGCCTGCTGCTCACGACGGGAGGTCCTCCTACTCGCTTCCTTGCTGCTCCTTGCGGCTGCCGGCGGCGGGAGCCGCTTCGGCCAGCTAGCACTATCGCATTGTTTTTGCGTCCCCGGCGACCCGCCTAGTAACGTGGTCCGGGGTTGGCCGCAGCCCCCAGGGTTGTGGCATCATCCATGCAGACGGTTGTGATCGCCAGTCGGCGAGCGCAGACGTTTGAGGAGGCTTCGCCTAGTCCGGTCTATGGCGCCGCACTGCTAATGCGGTTTGGGCTTTACCGTCCATCGAGGGTTCAAATCCCTCAGCCTCCGCTCCACTCCGGGGCCCTGATCTGTTACCCAGGTCAGGGCCCTGTGGCGTTCCCAGGGGGCCGGCGACCTCCGCGCCGGGTGACCTGTGCCGCTCACCCGTGCCGCTCACCCGCGCGGACCCGCCCGCGCGGCCTCGGGCCTCGTCCTGCCGTCCCCTGGTTCCGCACCCTGCTGCCGTCCTCCGCCGCGGGTGTCGGCACCTCGGTGGACTTCCCGGCCTGACCGGACGACCGGCGCCGCAGGCAGACCCGCCGGCGGGCGGGCCCGCAGACCCGCAGGTGGGAGGCCTGTCGGACGGTCGAATACTCGATTTCGCCTCCGGGCTGCGGTCGTGTAATGTTCTTCTCGTGAGGCCGCGAGGGGCAGGCGAGAGCCGAGTCCGGAGCAGGCCGAACACCAACTGAACAAGCGCTCGTAGCTCAACGGATAGAGCATTTGACTACGGATCAAAAGGTTGCAGGTTCGAATCCTGCCGAGCGCACCAGCTGAGAGGCTCTCCCCGATCGATCGGGGAGAGCCTCTCGCGGTTCGGCGCACTGATCGCCCGATTTCGTCCCGAGGCCTCCCGTCGTGTATGGTCTCTGGGGTTCGGCGCTCGTAGCTCAACGGATAGAGCATTTGACTACGGATCAAAAGGTTGCAGGTTCGAATCCTGCCGAGCGCACCAGCTGAGAGGCCCTTCCCGATCGATCGGGAAGGGCCTCTCGCGGTTTCAGCGCCGGGGCAGCCTGCCCACCGGGCTCCCCGGTTGCGTCACCGTCTGCGGGAATGCTGATCCGATGGGATGAAGAATCGATCGACCGTGATTCAGTTCTTTTCTGGTTGGCCACTGTTGAGGTTCATGAAGAAACGTTCAGTCATGGGTGTTCCGCAGGCCTCCCTCGCCGCGGTGATGGTGTTCGTCGTCACGGTGCTCGGCGCCGTCTTCGCGCCCGGCGCGCAGGCGGCGACGGCGCGGGCGGCGCGGGCGGTGCGGCCGAGCGTCGCGGAACTGCGGCACTGCCACGCGGACGGGCAGAACCCCGTCGTGTGCGTGGACCTGAGCGCGCAGCGGATGTGGGTGATGAAGGGCAAGGCGGTCGTCTTCGCGCCCGTCACGGTGCGGACCGGACGGCGCGGGCACGTGACGCGGACCGGAAAGTTCCGGATCTACTGGCGGCATCTGCACCACTGGTCCACCGAGTACAACTCGCCCATGCCGTACAGCCAGTTCTTCAGCGGCGGTGAGGCGCTGCACGCCATCTTCGGGAACATCCACCGCGGCCCCGGCTCCTACGGCTGCGTGAACCTGACCCTGCACGACGCCGCGCGGCTGTGGTCGGTGACCCGGAAGGGGACCGCCGTGGAGGTGTGGGGGCGCAAGCCGGGCACGTGAGGGCGTGAGGGTCCTGGGGAGGAACCGCCCGAATCGGGGCGTACGGGTGGGATGGCGAGCGATCACTGTGCCGGGGATGTGAGGATGGTGCCCATGAGTGACAACGTTTTCTTCGACATCACCATCAACGACGAGCCGGCCGGCCGGATCGTCTTCAAGCTGTTCGACGAGGTCGTCCCGAAGACGGCCCGCAACTTCCGCGAGCTCGCCACCGGTGAGCAGGGCTTCGGCTACGAGGGCTCGCACTTCCACCGCGTGATCCCGGATTTCATGCTCCAGGGTGGCGACTTCACCGCCGGTAACGGCACCGGCGGCAAGAGCATCTACGGCGAGAAGTTCGAGGACGAGAACTTCCAGCTGAAGCACACCAAGCCGGGTCTGCTGTCGATGGCCAACGCCGGCCGCAACACCAACGGCTCGCAGTTCTTCATCACCACCATCGTCACCGACTGGCTCGACGGCAAGCACGTCGTCTTCGGCGAGGTCGTCGAGGGCATGGACGTCGTCAAGAAGATCGAGGGCCTCGGCTCCCGCACCGGCGCCACCAGCGCCAAGGTGAAGATCGCCAAGTCCGGCACGGTCTGATCCACGGATCGTCCGACGCCGTTCGAGCGGCGCCGTTGGGGCGCCCGAGCCACCGGCTCGGGCGCCCCACGCACGTCCGGGTGCTGTCAGGCCCGGGCGACCAGGTCGAGGACGTGCCAGTGCTTCGGGCCGCCGACGGCATGGCCCTCGCGTTCCTCCTCGCGCAGCGCGACGATCTCCAGGCCGTCGAGCAGGGCGCGGGCCTCGGCCAGGGTGTGGGTGGTGATCGCGGGGTCCGCCGCCCAGGTGTCGCGCGGGCCGAAGAGGTTCACCGCGAGCAGCGCGCCGGGCTCCAGCGCGGCGCGGATCAGCGACCAGGTGCGCGCGAAGGTGTCGGGCCGCTGGAAGGGCAGGGCGTAGCCCGCGTAGACCAGGCCCGCCCGCGGCAACCGGTCCAGCGAGCCGAAGGACTGCTCGGTGACGGTCAGGCGGGCGCGGTCCTCGGGCGGGGCCGACGCCTCGATCCGCAGGTGCGCGCCGGGCGCGCCGTCGAGAGCGATGACGTGCCAGCCGGCGGCCAGCAGGGCCGCGGTCTCCCGTCCGGCTCCCGCGCCGAGGTCGAGGGCGAGCCGCCCGCGGGGGTCCCCGGCGGTGCGGATCGCCTCCAGGCAGAGGGCGCGGACGGGGTTGCCGGAGGTGGCCGCGTAGAACGGCTCCCAGTCGTCGAACATGTCGTTCATTGTGCGTCCGCGTGCGTCCGCGCTGTGTCCGCGTGTGTCCGCGGGCGCCCGAGGTCCGCGGGCGTTGTCAGTGGTGGGTGCCATGCTGCGGCCATGGACAGCGTGGACATCCGGGGGTTCTGGCAGCTGATCGAGGAGGCCCGTGGCAGCGGCCCGGAGGGGGTCGCGGCGCGGGCGAGCGCGGTGCTCGCGCGGCGGGAGCCGGGGGAGATCGTCGCGGCCCAGCGGGGGCTGTGGGCGCTGATGGCGGCGTCGTACCGCAGTTCGCTGTGGGCGGCGGCGTACATGATCAACGGTGGCTGTTCCGACGACGGCTTCGACTACTTCCGCGGCTGGCTGATCCTGCAGGGGCGGGAGACGTTCGAGCGCGTCGTCGCCGATCCGGACGCGCTGGCCGAGCTGCCGGCGGTCCGCGCGGCGGTCGCGCAGGGGGAGGATCTGGACGGCGAGGAGGCCCTCTCCATCGCCTGGCAGGCGCACCTCGCCGCGACGGGCGCGGAGCTGCCGCCGCGGTCGTTCAGCGTCCGCTACCCGGAGCTGGACCAGGCGTGGAACTTCGACTTCGACGACAAGGGCGAGATGCGCCGCAGGCTGCCGCGCCTTGCGGCTCTTTACGGTGGTTAGTTGCACCACCCAGGGGCGCGAGGAACTGCGCGGCGAGCCACCGTGTGTGGTGGCTCGCCGAACGAGCAGGGCCATCCGCACGCCGGTGGTTGCTCGCGCCCACGCGGCGGAGCCGCATACCGGCAGAGCCTCGCGCCCCTGGGTTCAGTGCGCCGCCGCGACCAGGTCGGGCAGGAGCAGGGCCGCGTTCGGGGTGCCGAGGCCGGTGACCGGGTCCCAGCCCGCGGACGCGGAGTAGCCCGCGACGGTCGGGTCGGTCTGGTTGTTGCCGATGGTGATGTCGTTGAAGTCCGCCGCGTACTGCGTCGGGTTCGCCGCCACCTTGTAGAGCGCCGGGTTGATCTGACCGAGGCCGCCGCCGTTGATCTGGTCGGCGATGGCGACCAGGCCGGCCCACTGCGGGCACGACAGCGACGTGCCGCCGATGTCGTACCAGCCGGTGCTGCACGCGGTGGCGCCGCAGTTCAGGCCGCCGTTGCCGTCCGGCGGGAGGGACGTGTAGACGAGCATGCCGGTGCCGGAACTGGCCTGCAGGGAGATGTCCGGGACGCCGCGCATCGCGCCGATCGCGGTGCTACCGGTCGGCAGGGTGTCCTGGTAGGCGGGGCGGGAGAAGATCGAGCTGTAGCCGCCGCCTCCGTCCGTCCAGCCGACCTCGGCCTGGCCGGGGTTGGCCTGGCACTTGGCCGGGTTGCTGCTGCTGTCGACCGTGCGCGGGTCGGCCCCGGCCGCGTTCGCGTTCGTGCACAGGTACGTGCCGCCGACGCCGGTGACCAGCGGGTCGGAGGCGGGCCACTCGACGCCCGGGTCGGGCAGCGTCCGGGGGTTCTTCACGGGTGTCTTCAGCGTGATCGCCGAGCCGTTGTCGCCGGAGGAGCCGAGGACGGTGACGCCGTTCGCGGCGGCGTCCTGGAAGGCGTAGCGCAGGTTCTGCAGTGCGGCGCTGCTGGAGAAGGCGCCCTCGCCGGAGGCGAAGGACTGCGAGATGACATTGGCCAGGTGGTGCTGGACGACGTAGTCCTCGGCCGCCATCATCTGCGGCATGCCCTGGACGCCCAGGGTCTCCGCGGTGGGCGTGGTGACCAGCAGGATGTTCGCGCCAGGTGCCATCGCGTGTGCGGTCTCGACGTCGAGGGAGACCTCGAGCGCCCAGGCGGCCTTGTTCTCCTGTCCGGTGCCCTTGCTCTGGGACGGCGGAGCGACGGTGGCGGGCGCGCCCTGGAGCTGCAACTCGCTGAAGGAGGGCATCCCCGGCGCGCAGGCGACGGACTCCTCGCCGCACATGGCGGCGATGCCGAAGGCCTGGTCGAAGACGTGGAGGTCGTGGGCCATGGTGTCGCTGCCGTAGGAGTCCACGATCGCGATGGTCATGCCCGCGCCGTTGTAGCCCCGGGCGTAGAGCGGGCCGACGTCGTAGGCGGCCTGCACGGACTGCGGCTGGAAGCAGCGCCGTCCGGCCGAGGAGCACTGGGCCTGGGTGGGCGGGGTGGTCGAGGTGCTGAGCTGGGTGTACTCGGCGACGGTCGGTCTGACCTGCGGGTACGTGGCTGCTGACGCGGTTGTCGCCGCGGTCGCGCTGAGCGCGGCGCTCGGCACGACCAGGGTCAGGCCGCCCACGACGGCGGCGAGCAGTCGGCGACGTGCGCGACGAGCGGGGGGTGGAACCATTGAGCGCCCTCCAGAGGGTGTGAGGGGGATCAGGGTCCGTGCGAGCGCCCACGCTAGAGGGGGAATCTGCTTCCGCACTACGCCTCGGACAGGACCGAGACCGGAGCGCAACCAACTGCCTCCTCTTGCGGTGGTGCTCGGTCCGGAGGCCGAGCCCGGCTCCTCCTGAAGTTGGATTTTGCACGCACCGACGTGCGCTACATTTAGTTGCTGGGAGCAAGCAACTATGTAGGGGGGCGGGTCGTGGAGACGACGACGCCGGTCGCTGCGGTCGGTCCGGTGGATCCGGTCGCCGCGGAGCTGGGCGAGGAACTGGTCCGGTTCTTCCGGCTGATGCAGGCCAAGCGGCAGCGCTCGCGGGACGAGAACGGCGGCGACGCCGCGCTGCTCGCGGTCCTGGTCCGGTGCGGCCCGAGGCGGGCGACGGACCTCGCCGGTGATGCGCACCTGGATCTGTCGACCGTCAGCCGCCAGGTCCGCTCGCTGGTCGAGCGCGGGCTGGTCGAGCGGACCCCCGACCCGGACGACCGGCGCGGCGCGCTGCTGACGGTCTCTCCGGCCGGCCTCGCCGCGTTCGACGCCTTCCGTGAGCAACGCAACCGGGAGCTGAGCACGCTCCTGGAGAACTGGACGGGGGAGGACCGCCACGAGCTGGTCCGACTCCTGTCCCGCCTGAACGACGAATTCGCCCGGCGTCACTTCGCCGAGCAGGGAGCAGCCAAGTGAGCAGCAGCAACAGTCATGGAGGGGCGGCCACGGCCGCCGCGCCGGGCATACCCGAAGCGGCCAAGGCCGGACTGAGCCACCGCCAGATCCTGACGATCCTGTCGGGCCTGATGATGGGCATGTTCCTGGCCTCGCTCGACCAGACCATCGTCTCCACCGCCATCCGGACCATCGCCGACGACCTGCACGGCCTGAGCGAGCAGGCCTGGACGACCACGGCCTACCTGATCACCTCGACGATCGCCACGCCGCTCTACGGCAAGCTCTCCGACATCTACGGCCGCAAGCCGTTCTTCCTCGCCGCGATCAGCATCTTCGTCGTCGGCTCGGTCGCCTGCACCTTCTCCACCTCGATGATCGAGCTGGCCGCGTTCCGCGCCTTCCAGGGCATCGGCGCCGGTGGTCTGATGTCCCTCGCGCTGGCGATCATCGGCGACATCGTGCCGCCGCGCGAACGCGCCCGCTACCAGGGCTACATCCTCTCCGTCTTCGCCACCTCCAGCGTGCTCGGCCCGCTGGTCGGCGGCTTCCTGGCCGGCCAGAGCTCGATCCTGGGCATCGCCGGCTGGCGCTGGGTCTTCCTGGTCAACGTGCCGATCGGCATCGTCGCGCTGGTCGTCGTCGCCAAGGTGCTGAACGTCCCGCACGTCCGCCGCGACCAGCGGATCGACTGGTGGGGCGCGGTCACGATCGCCGTCGGTGTGGTGCCGCTGCTGCTGGTGGCCGAGCAGGGCCAGGCCTGGGGCTGGACCTCCGCGCGTTCGCTGTCCTGCTACGCGATCGGCGTGGTCGGCATCATCACCTGGATCCTCGTCGAGCGCCGGATGGGCGACGCCGCGCTGATCCCGATGCGGCTCTTCTCCAACAAGGTGTTCAGCCAGACCAGCATCCTCTCGGTGCTGATCGGCATGGCGATGTTCGGCGGGATGATGATGATCCCGCAGTACCTGCAGATCGTGAAGGGCGCGAGCCCGACCAAGTCCGGTCTGATGATGCTGCCGCTGATGCTCGGCATGATGGTCACCTCCATCGTGGTCGGCCGCCTGATCGCCCGCACCGGGCACTACAAGATCTACCCGGTCGTCGGCACCGCCGTGATGGTCGGCGCGATGCTGCTCTTCCACTTCCGGGTGGAGTGGAACACCCCGCTGCCCGAGACCATGGGCTACATGGCCGTCTTCGGCGTGGGCCTCGGCCTCACCATGCAGACGCTGACGCTGGCCGTGCAGAACGCGGTCCCGCCGCAGGACATGGGTGTGGCCACCGCCTCCGCCACCTTCTTCCGCCAGCTCGGCGCGACGGCCGGTACGGCGATCTTCCTCTCCGTGCTGTTCAGCACGGTCAAGGACAACGTCGCCAAGGCCTTCACCGCCGCCCAGCACACCCCGGCCTTCCAGCACGCGGTCGCGCAGAACCCGCACGCGCTCAGCGGCGCGAACTCGGGCTCGGTGCTGAGCGACTCCTCCTTCATCCAGCAGCTGCCGGACGCCCTCGCGGCACCCTTCAAGATCGGCTTCGCCGACTCGATGCACCTGGTGTTCCTGATCGCCTCCGGCGTGGCGGCGGTGGCCTTCCTGCTCTCACTGGTCATCAAGGAGGTTCCGCTGCGCAAGGTTTCCGGCATCCAGGCCCAGGCTGCGGCGCAGAAGGCGGAGGAACTGGACAAGTCGGCGTAACTTACGTCCCCCTAACGGGTGATACGGTGACCCGCCATGAAGGGATTCCGGAAGTTTCTGCTCCGCGGCAATGTCGTTGATCTCGCCGTCGGTGTCGTCATCGGTGCGGCCTTCACGGCCGTCGTGTCGGGGTTCGTCAAGGACTTCCTGACCCCGCTGATCGGCCTCTTCGGCGGCGCGAACAACGACCTCGGCAAGAAGACCTGGCACAGCTTCGCGTACGGCGACTTCATCAACGTGGCGCTGAGCTTCCTGATCACCGCCGCCGTCGTCTACTTCTTCGTGGTGCTGCCGATCAGCAAGCTGACGGCCCGCTTCGCGACGAAGGCGGACGTGGACGCGCCGAAGAAGGACTGCCCGGAGTGCCTGAGCTCCATCCCGGCCGCCGCCAGCCGCTGCGCGTTCTGCACGGCGCCGGTGCCGGTGGAGTTCGCGACCACCGTGCCGAGGCAGTAGCCGTCAGACGTTGACGACCAGTGCGGGCCGACGAGGATCGTCGGCCCGCACTGTCATGTCCGACTGCTCCTCGGGGCGGACCTCCGCCTCGTAGCGGGTGAAGGCCGGCAGGGTCCACCGCTCCGGCTCCGGCGTGCGGCGCTCCAGCGCGGCCGGGCTCAGCCGCAGGTGGACGGTGAGGTCCAGCGGGAACCAGCGGCCCAGCAGCAGTGGGCCGTCGAGGACGAGGACGCCGCCCGGCGGCAGCGGGACGCGTTCCGCGCGCGTCGCGCGGTCGGTGGCCGGGTCCCACAGGGTGGGCAGGACCAGCCCCGAGCCGCCCGGCTCCAGCGGGTCGAAGACCTCGCGGAAGAGCGCGCCCGCGTCCAGCCACTGGTCCAGGTAGGCGTCCGCGTCCTGGTGCCCGTACTCGAACCGCAGCGAGGCCGGGCGCAGGTAGTCGCGGGCGCGGACCCGCTGCACGGGCCGCCCGCGCAGGCGCAGCGGTTCGACGAGCGCGTCGGCGAGGACGCCGGGGCGGGCGGCGTCCGCGCCGTCCACGGCGACCCTGGTCCAGGTCCGGCCGTTCTCCTCGGCCTCCTCGGCAAGCCGGGCGATCCGCTCGGCCAGCTCCTGTGCGAGCAGCTCCGGGGTGAGCGGCCGGACCTGGACCGGCATCAGGCGGAGGCCTCGGCGGTCGAGGCCGCCGTCAGCGCGTCCAGCTCGGCCTGGGTGAGCACGAGCTCGGGGAAGGCGACCAGGTCGGCCAGCTGCTCCACGGTGCGGGCGGAGGCGATCGGTGCGGCCACCGTCGGCTGCGCGGCGAGCCACGCCAGCGCGACCGTCGCGACGGCCACGTCGTGGGCCTCGGCGACGGCGTCCAGGGCGGCGAGGACCCGCTGCCCGAGCTCGCTCGCGGCGAGCTTCTCGGCGGCGCTCGCACGCACGCTGTCCACGGCCGGACCCCCGGCGCGGTACTTGCCGGTCAGGAAGCCCCCGGCCAGCGCGTAGTAGGGCACGCAGGAGATGCCGAACTCGGCAGCGACTCCGGCCAGTTCGCTCTCGTAGGCGGCCCGGAAGCCCAGGTTGTAGTGCGGCTGCAGCGCCACGTACTCGGCCAGGCCCTCGCGGCGGGCGAACTGCATCGAGGCGCGCAGGCGCGCCGGGGAGATGTTGGACGCCGCGATCTGGCGGACCTTGCCGGCCCGGACCAGCTCGTCCAGCGCGGTCATGATCTCCTCGACCGGCGTCGACTCGTCGTCGAAGTGGGTGTAGAGCAGGTCGATCCGATCGGTGCCGAGGCGCTTGAGGGAGGCCTCGGCGGCCGTGGCGATGTTCTCCGCCTTCAGGCCCTTGAACTCGGGGTGCGCGCCGATCTTGGTGGCGATGACGAGGCCGTCACGGTTGTCGCGGGCGGCCGCCCAGGCGCCGATGATCGTCTCGGACTCGCCGCCGGAGTTGCCGGGCGCCCAGGCCGAGTAGACGTCGGCGGTGTCGACGAAGTTGCCGCCGGCGGCGGCGTAGGCGTCGAGGACGGCGAAGGACTGGTCCTGGTCGGCGGACCAGCCGAAGACGTTGCCGCCGAGGTTGAGCGGGAAGACGGAGAGGTCGGAGCTGCCGAGCTGCACACGTGCGGAGGAGGTCATGCCGGGATCAACGACAGGCCGGGCGGCACGTGTTCCCTGCCACGTCACACGACTTCTCCACCCGAAATCCCGGCTTTCTGTCACAGAGCTGCGACATTCGGGGGTCCAGCTTCCGTTCCGGATTGGCTAGAGTCAGGGCACATGTCGAACTACCAGAACTACCAGCAGCCCGCGAACGAGGACAGCTCCGCGAGCACGCAGATGTTCCGCGCCTTCGTCGACGAGCCCGTCGCCCAGCCGGCGACCGCGCCGAGCGAGACGCGCCGCACCGGTGCGATCGCCACCGCGGTGATCATCGGCCTGGTGGTCGTCCTCGGCGTCTGCTACCTCGCCTTCAAGTAAGCCTTTCCCTTCTGCGCGGCGGCCCCGGTCAGCCGAGGGTCGCCGACCGCGTCTCCAGGTGCATGCCGGCCGGCACGCGCCAGGAGTCCAGGCAGACCGTCCAGCTCTCGTCCGCGCTCGCGTGACCCGCGACGGGCGCGGCCAGCGGCTGGCTGGTCTGGTACGTCCACCAGTCGACGCCGAGCGCGCCGATGACGTGCGTCGCGAAGGTCACCGTGCCGGCGGTGGCGGCCCGGTCGCCGCTGTTGATCAGCGTGAGGGTGACCCGCTGGCACCAGCGCTGGCCGGTGTCGGCCGTGTGCAGGGCGGCGACCTTGAGGCTTGCGGGCGTCTGGGGCGCGCTCGACGTGGGCGTGCCGGTCGGGGCGCCCGTCGGCGTGCCGCCGGTGCCTCCGGCGGACCCGCCTGAGCCACCACCGGAGCCCGAGCCGCTGCCTGAGCCGCCGCTGCCTGAGCCGCCGCTGCCCGGGCCACCGCCCGTGCCACCGCCTGAGCCGTTGCCGGGCGTTCCCGGCTGCCCGGTGGCGGGAGCGCCGCCGGAGGAGCCTCCGCCCGCGCCCCCGCTCGTTCCCGTGCTCCCCGTCGAGCCCGTGGGGGGTGTGGGTGTCGTGCCGGGCGTCCCTGGGGTGCCCGCGCCGCCGCCGGGTGTGGGGGAGTCCAGCGGGACGAACACCACACCGCTGTGGGAGGGCGTCGTCAGTGCGGGGGCGGGCGCCGGGTCGCCCAGGGCGACGGAGCCGCCACGGTCGCTGCCGCATCCGGCCAGGACCAGCACCGTCGAGGCGAGCAGCCCGCCGATCACCAGCCCCGTCGTGGAACGTCCCATCGACGCTCGTCCTCCCCGTCGCCCGATCGCCACAGCGCTGTCGGAGGTGCCAGTTTACTGACGGGTCATCAGATGAGGAAGCTTCCCGGTGACGCCTAAACTGGCGAACAATTGCACGATGAAACGAGTCTGCGAACCGAGGAGTCGACGTGACCCAGCAGGACCGCGCCCCGGGGCGCAGTCTCGGCCTCCAGTGTGCCGTGAACGCTCGTGACCTGGGCGGATACCGCACGACGGAGGGGCGCACGGTCCGCTCCGGCGTCGCCCTGCGCGGTGACGCGCTGCACCGCGCCACGGCCGAGGACCTCGCGATCCTGGCCGAGCTCGGGCTGCGCCACGTGATCGACCTGCGCGGTCTGAACGAGGTCGCCGAGAACGGCACGGACCTGCTGCCCGCCGGCGCGGAGCTGGAGGCGCAGCCCGTCTACGCGACCGACCACGACATCTACGTCGCGCTCCGGGACACCCTGGCCGCGCAGGACGGCGACGCGCAGCGGGCGCTGCTCGGCGACGGCGGCGCGGAGCGGATGATGGTCTCGATGTACGACTGGTTCGTCACCGACCCCGAGATCCGCGCGCGCTTCGCGGCCACGGTCAAGGCGCTGACGCGCCCCGAGCGGCTGCCGCTCTTCTTCCACTGCACGGCAGGCAAGGACCGCACGGGCTGGACGGCGGCGATCGTGCTGACCGCCCTCGGGGTGGACCGCGCGACGGTCTACGAGGACTACCTGCTCACCAACGAGCGCACGGAAGGCCTGATCGCCCGGATCCTCGACCACCTCGGCACCCAGGGGGTCATGCGCGAGCCCGAGCTGATGCTCCCGGTGATGCGGGCGGACCGCGCCTACCTCGACTCCGCGTTCGCGGCCGTCGCGGCGGGCTGGCCGAGCTTCGACGCGTTCCTCTCCGACGGCCTGGGCCTGACCGACACGGACCTCGAGGCCCTGCGCAAGAACCTCCTCGACTAGGGCCTCGGGGCGGGGGCTACGGCTGGACGGCCGGCAGCAGACCCTGCTCGCGCAGCGGGTCGTACAGGCGGGAACGCCGGTCGTACAGCCCGCTGGCGACGTAGTAGACGTTGGTGATCACGATCAGGACCACCGAGGTCGCCACGTAGAGCAGGGTGCCCAGGGCCGGGACGGAGTCCATGGGCAGGGTGTAGGCCATGATCACTCGCACCACGGAGTCGGCGAGCAGGGCGACGCCCCACAGCACGCTGCCGACCTTCCAGATCCGGCGGAAGCGCGGCAGCCGCTCCCACAGCTCGTCCCAGTCGCCGGGGATGTCGGCGAGACGGCGGTGGCCCTCCAGCATCGGGCGGGTGTAGAGGAAGGCCAGCGGCCGGGAGGCCCGGAGCGAGGCGATGAACCACAGACCGGTGATCCCGGTCAGCCAGCCCTCGCGGGCCAGCAGGAACCTCGGGCTGCCGCTGACCAGCGAGACGAGCGCGCTGGCCACCAGCATCGAGAGCATGTAGAGCGCCAGCCCGTCCCGCTCGCGCGAGCGGAACCACTGCAGGACGGCGACGCCCGCCGGCAGCACCGCGGAGAGGACCAGCGTCAGGTAGAGCCCGAGCCCGGCCGCGCGGAGCACGTAGAACATGGCTGTGGGGACGGCCAGGTCGAGGACGAGGCGCAGGCCCTGACGCACCTTCATCGAGGCCATCTCATCCCCCCGCGGTGGTCGCGAGGGTGAAGAGGGTGACCAGCTCCTCGGCGTAGGCGTCGAGGTCCAGCTCCGGGGCGGTGCGCAGCAGGAAGGGCAGTCCGTCGAGCGAGCGCTGCACCGTGGCCGCCATCACGAAGCTGTCGAAGGCGCGGAAGTGGCCGCTGCGCTGCCCCGAGTCGAGGATCTCCAGCAGGGGCGCGAAGGCCGCCGTGTCGCCCGCGTAGCCGCCGTCCGCGGGGGCCTCGGCGGCGCCCGCGCTCAGGAAGACGGACATCAGGGCGTCCATCTGGGTCCGGTGGGTGGCGACGAACGCGACGACCGCGCGGATGTACGCGGCCAGGGCGCCCGGGGGATCCGTGACGTCCCGCATCCGCGCGCCCATGAAGGCGGCCATCTCGCCGTACAGCTCGGCGATCACGGCCTGGATCAGCTCGTCCTTGCCGGCGAAGTGGTAGGAGATGAGCCGGGTGCTGCTGAGCCCGGCGCGTTCCGCGATCCGGGCGAAGGAGGCCTGGCCGTAGCCGAGCTCGCCGATGGTCTCGATGGTTGCCGCGATGATCTGCGCCCGCCGCGCGGAGGCGGCGACGGAGCGCGCGCCGGCGTCGTTTACTCGCATGAGTAAAAAGTACGTCGGCTGAGTAACGCGCGCAAGAGCCCGGCAGGGGCAGCTGCCGGGCCTGCCCCGGCCTACCCCTCGGAGATCAGCCCCTCCCGGAGTGTGGCCAGGGTGCGCGTCAGGAGGCGGGAGACGTGCATCTGGGAGATGCCGATCTCCTCCCCGATCTGCGACTGCGTCATGTTGCCGAAGAAACGCAGCATGATGATCCGGCGCTCGCGTGCCGGGAGACGGGCGAGCAGGGGCTTGAGGGCCTCG
The DNA here is from genome assembly GCF_900109465.1 of Streptacidiphilus jiangxiensis. Lineage (GTDB taxonomy): Bacteria > Actinomycetota > Actinomycetes > Streptomycetales > Streptomycetaceae > Streptacidiphilus > Streptacidiphilus jiangxiensis. The sequence continues at coordinate 73,725 of NZ_FOAZ01000003.1, read as the reverse complement.
CGGTACTCCACGCCCTCCATCGCCGCGTCCTCGTAGCCGAGACGCTCGGCGAGCGGGCCGTCGCCGTCCTCCTCGGAGGGCGTGCTGTCGAGCGAGGACGCGGTGTAGGCGTTGCCCACGGCGAGGCCCTCGACCACCTCCTCCTCGGTCACGCCGAGGCAGGCGGCGAGCTCGGCCACGGTCGGGCTGCGGTCGAGCCGCTGGCTGAGCTCGTCGCCCGCCTTGGTGAGGGCCAGGCGCAGCTCCTGCAGGCGGCGCGGGACGCGCACGGACCAGCTGGTGTCGCGGAAGAAGCGCTTGATCTCGCCGATGATCGTCGGCATCGCGAAGGTGGGGAACTCCACGCCGCGGTCGTGGTCGAACCGGTCGATCGCCTTGATCAGCCCGATCGTGCCGACCTGGACGATGTCCTCCATCGGCTCGTTGCGGCTGCGGAAGCGCGCCGCCGCGTACCGCACCAGCGGCAGGTTGAGCTCGATCAAGGTGTTCCGCACGTAGGCGTGATCGGGGTGCTCGGGTGTGAGCTCCGCGAACCGCAGGAAGAGCGAACGGGAGAGGGTACGGGTGTCGAGCCCGTCCTCCCCCGGTGCGGTCGCCCGCTGCGCGGGCAGGACCACGGCGCCGTGGACGAGAGCGTCGTGAGCGCCGTGAGCTTCGTGGACGAGAGCCTCGGACACGCTGCAACCCCCTTCAACTCAGCCATCGATGAGTCGACATGCCGACGACTCCGTACCTCCACTGGGATACCGGCACAGCATCCCCGGCAAACCACGAGAGGGCCAGATGTCACGCGGCAGTAACGTGCTGTCAGGAGCTAATTCGCAAGTTGATCAGTAGGACTATTACGGCATATGACGGACAGTCCGCTACGCAGAGCTACCGGCGCCGAGTCGCGACGCGTGCGCCGCCGAGAGCCTCAGCTCTCCCAGTGGTTGCCGCTGCGCAACCGCGCGAAGATCCGTGCCAGCAGCCTCGAGACGTGCATCTGGGACATGCCCAGCTCCGTCGAGATCTGCGACTGCGTCAGGTTGCCGAAGAAGCGGAGCATCACAATCTGTCGCTCCCGATCCGGCAGCTGGACCAGCAGGTGACGAACCATGTCCCGATGCTCCACATGGGTGAGCGCCGAGTCCTCGTAGCCGAGCCGGTCGAGCAGGGCGAGGCCGCCGTCGTGCTCCTGCTGGGCCTCCAGCGAGGTGGCGTTGTAGGCGCGGCCGGCGTCGAGGCAGGCGCGCACGTCCTCCTCGGGGATGCGCAGTGACGCCGCGATCTCGGGGACCTTGGGCTGCCGTCCGTGGGTGACCGTCAGCTCCTCCATCGCGCCGCTGACCTGGACCCACAGCTCCTGCAGCCGGCGCGGCACGTGCATGGTGCGGACGTTGTCGCGGAAGTAGCGCTTGATCTCGCCGAGGATCGTCGGCAGCGCGTAGGTGGGGAACTGGACGCCGCGGTCGATGTCGAACCGGTCGATCGCGTTGATCAGGCCGATGGTGCCGACCTGGACCACGTCCTCCATCGGCTCGTTACGGCCGCGGAAGCGCGCGGCCGCGTACCGGACGAGGGGGAGGTTCACCTCGATCAGCGCGGCGCGCACGCGCTCGTGCTCGGGGGTGCCGGGCGGCAGTTCGGCCATCCGCTCGAAGAGCACCCGGGTGAGCGCCCGCACGTCCACACGCGACTCCGCGATCGCGGTGGAGAGCGTCTCGGCAGGTGCTTCGGCCGCCTCGGTGGGCGGTGCCCCGGCGGCCGGGGCCTCGGTCGGCGCCTCGGTCGCCGTCTCCGCGGGCGGAACGGGCTCGCCCACTCCGCCTGGGACTTCCTCCGGTGCCTGCATCGCCACGCCGCCCCTCGTGAAGTCCAGCGGACCCGTGTTTGCAAGTCCCATATCTGGCAAAACTGGTCATAGCATCACAAGTGGGGCGGGAGGCGGGCAAGCACCGGCCTTACGCGTGTTGGTGGAATTATTGATTCCGGATCAGACCTCGTAGTCCGCGATCACCCAGGTGGCGAACTCGCGCCAGAGGCCGGCGGCGGCCACGTGGTCGGGGTGGGTCAGGTAGGCCTGGAGCGCGTCGCCGTCCTCGACCAGGCTGTTGATGGCGAAGTCCTGGGCGATGTCGCGGTCGGTGATGTTCCAGCCGATCTGCCACTCGCGCAGCTCCGGCACGGTCTGACCGACCTTCTCGAAGGCGGCGACGGCGGCCGGGATGCGCGGGTCGTCCTTGGTGACGCCGGCGTTCAGCTTGAAGAGGACCAGGTGGCGGATCATGAGCGGCACTCCTTGAGGGCTTGAGTGCCCCGAGGGTACTTCACCTGCGGATTACTTGATCAGGTTGCTCATGAACGTGCCGAAGGCCTTGGCCGCGTGCGAGATCCCGGTGAAGCCCACCTGCACCAGATCGGCCGCGCGCACCGGCGAGGTGATGATCGTGTACAGCACGAAGATCACGACGGCCCAGGTGGCGATCTTCCTGGCCTGCCCCATCCCGTGCACCTCCCCGTGTCCCCGACGCCGCTGACTTTCCCTCACCCGTGCGGGCTCTCACCCGTACGGGCGAAGCCTAACCCCCTGCCCCGGCCCGGTGTGAGCGGTGCGTGAACTCCGCGGGACCTAGGTCCTTGCACATCAGGCCCAACGCCGCCTGCGAGCCGCCGCGCGGCGCGGCAGAGTGGAACACGTACCGGGCAGGTCTGGCAGGAACCGCTCCGGTACGTGGATCCGGAGATCCCGCTGTGGGATCGACGGCGCCTCCCTCCCCCCGGAGGCGTCGCCGATTGGGATCTCCGCGGGGGAGCGGCGTGTCCCCCCGTCGTCGCTCCCCCCTCCGAGCGAGGTCCTGCTCCCGACGCGATAGTGGCAGGGTGGTCAGCGTCGGGAGCAGGGCTTTTCGCACACCCGGGGGCTGCCGCTGGCGACCTGGGACAATGGGTCCGTGCCCGCTGACCTCTCCCTCGTCTCCGACTGCGGCAACTGCTTCGGCCTGTGCTGCGTCGCCCTCCCCTTCGCCAAGTCCGCCGACTTCGCCCAGGACAAGGCCGCCGGCACGCCCTGCCGGAACCTCGCGGAGGACTTCCGCTGCGGCATCCACGCCAGGCTCCGGGAGTCCGGCTACACCGGCTGCACCGTCTTCGACTGTTTCGGCGCCGGGCAGAAGGTCTCCCAGGTGACGTTCGGCGGCGTCGACTGGCGCCGCGACCCCGCCTCCGCCCCGGCGATGTTCGCCGCGTTCCCGATCATGCGGCAGCTGCACGAACTCCTCCGCTATCTCGACGAGGCCCTCGCCCTCCCCGCCGCCGCGCCGCTCGCGCCGCGCCTGCGCCGGGCCTTCGAGGACGTCGACGCGATGACCCGCGGCGACGCGGACGCGCTGGCGGCCGTCGACGTATCGGCCGTGCGCGACGGCGTGAGCGGGCTGCTGCTGGAGGCCAGCGAACTGGTCCGCGCGGGCCTGCCCGGCCGTCGGCGCAACCACCGCGGTGCCGACCTCGTCGCCGCGAAGCTCCGCAAGGCGGACCTGCGCGGCGCCAACCTGCGCGGTACCTACCTCATCGGCGCCGACCTGCGGGAGGCGGACCTGCGCGGAGCCGACGTCGTCGGCGCGGACCTGCGCGGGGCCGACCTACGCGGAGCGGACCTGACCGGGGCGCTCTTCCTCACCCAGATCCAGCTGAACGCCGCCCGCGGCGACGCCGCCACCCGCCTGCCGGACACCCTGACCCGCCCGGCGCACTGGACCGCCTGACCGGCACCCGGCAATCCGTGTGTCGTCGGTGTCGAATCCGGCGCACCCCGCTCGTATAGAGGGTGGAAGCACCGAGCGAGGAGGCGACACGCCATGAAGAAGCAGTACCTGCTCAGCATGTACCAGCCGCAGGGGCCGATCCCGGACGCGGAGTTCCTGGCCGAGGTGATGGCGGAACTGGGCAAGATCCGCAGCGAGCTGCAGGCGACCGGCGACTGGGTCTTCGGTCAGGGCCTGCACCAGCCCGACACGTCGACCGTGCTGCGCCCCAAGGACGGCGAGGTGCTGGTCGTGGACGGGCCGTTCACCGAAGGCAAGGAGTACCTCGGCGGCGTCACCGTCATCAAGGCCGTCGACCTGGACGCCGCACTGGCCTGGGGCCGCCGCTACGCGCAGGTGACCGGGCTGGCCATCGAGGTCCGCCCGTTCCAGGGCGAGGTCGAGGACTGACCCGTGGACGACCGGCCGGCCACGCCGCTGCCGCCCGGTGAGATCGAGCGGATCTTCCGGGCCGAGTACGGACGCGCCGTGGCCGTGCTGGTCCGTGGACTCGGCGACATCGATCTCGCCGAGGAGGCGGTTCAGGAGGCCTTCGCCGTCGCGGCGGAGCGCTGGCCCACGGCCGGGCTGCCGCCCAGCCCGGCCGGGTGGCTCATCACCACCGCTCGCAACAAGGCGATCGACCGGGCCCGCCGCGAGGCGACCCGCGACGCCCGCCAGGCGGAGGCCGCCCTGCTGCACTCACCCGAGGTGACCACCGACGCCCAGGAGGACGCCGTGCCCGACGACCGACTGCGGCTGATCTTCACCTGCTGCCACCCGGCTCTCGGCGAGCAGGCCCAGGTCGCCCTGACGCTGCGCCTGCTCGGCGGCCTCAGCACCGGGGAGATCGCTCGCGCGTTCCTGGTCGGCGAGCCGACCATGGCCCAGCGCCTCGTCCGCGCCAAGGGCAAGATCCGCGACGCCCGCATCCCGTACCGCGTCCCCGCCGAGTCCGACCTGCCCGACCGACTGCGGCCGGTGCTCGCGGTGCTGTACCTGATCTACAACGAGGGCTACCTGGCGGCCGAGGGCGGGAGCGCGCGCGAGGAGCTGTGCGCGGAGGCGATCCGCCTGGCACGGCTGCTCGCCGCGCTGATGCCCGACGAGCCGGAGGTGCTGGGTCTGCTCGCGCTGATGCTGCTGATCCAGTCCCGCCGGCCGGCCCGGTTCGGCCCGGACGGCACGCTGGTGCTCCTCGCCGACCAGGACCGCGGGCTGTGGGACCAGGAGCTGATCGCCGAGGGGCAGGCCCTCGTCCGCCGCTGCCTGCGCCGCGACCGGCCGGGCCCGTACCAGATCCAGGCGGCCGTCAACGCCGTCCACAGCGACGCCGCGACCGCCGCGGCCACCGACTGGGCGCAGATCCTGCGCCTGTACGACCAGCAGCTCGCCCTCGCCCCCACCCCGGTGGTGGCCCTGCACCGGGCCGTCGCCCTCGCCGAGGTGGCGGGCCCGGCCGCCGCCCTGGCCGAGGTCGACACCCTGGCGACGCGGCTGGACGGCTACCACCTGCTGCACGCGCTGCGCGCGGACCTGCTGACCCGCCTCGGCCGCCGGGACGAGGCGGCCGAGGCGCTGGCGCGTGCCCTCGCCCGCACCCGCAACCCCGCCGAGCGCGAGCAGCTGGAACGCCGCCTGCGCGAGATCTGACCGACAACCGGTGCCCACCCCCAACGAAACACCCGAGCTGTTCGTGTGAATGGATGAGGGGCTGGGAGGGGCTTGTGACCGAGTGGTCGGATCAGCTCGCACAACTGGTGCGAGCACGCGGGGCGGAGCTGAGCCGCTACGGCTATCTGCTCTGCGGTGACGTGACGGAAGGCGCGGACCTCGTCCAGGAGGCGCTGGTCCGGGTCTTCGCGCGGCCGCGGCGCAGTTGGACGCTGGGCGACGTCGAGGGCTACGTGCGCCGCACCATGCTCAACGACTTCCTCGACCGGCGCCGCCGCAGCCAGCGCTTCACCCGCCTGCTGCCGCGCCTGACCGGGCCGGAGACCGCCCCGGACCACAGCGGCGGCGCCGTCCGCCGCCTCGACGTGACCGACGCCCTGGGGACGCTGTCACCACGCCAGCGGGCCTGCGTGGTGCTGCGCTACTACGAGGACCTGCCGGTGGCGGGGGTGGCCGAGCGGATGGGGCTGAGCCAGGGTGCGGTCAAGCGCTACCTGAGCGACGGGCTGGCCCGGATGTCCACCGTCGTGGACGCGCCGTGGCAGGAAGGGGCGGAGCAGGAGAGCGCGGAGCACGCCAGGCCGGAGCCCCCGGCGGGGCCGTTCCGCGCGGGCGGGCGCATGGCCGGAAAGGGGATCGCGCAGTGAGCGCGCAGACGTCGTCGTCGCAGGCGCCCGAGGCGGACCTGCCGGAGCTGTCCGCGGCGCTGCACCAGGCCGCCGAGCGGGCGCTGACCCCCCTGCTCGACACCGACCACCTCGTCGGCCGGGTGCGCCGCAAGCGCCGCACCCGAGCCGTCGTCGCCGCCGGTCTGGCGGCGGTCCTGCTGGCCGTCGGCGCGCTCGCCGCTCCGCACCTGCTGACCGCCAAGCCGGATCCGGCGAACCGGACCCACAAGCCCAGGCTGGCGCTGGCGGACGTCACCGAGGCACGGATGATCTCGTGGTTCGCGTCCACGCTGCCGCCGGGCGGTCGAATCAGCGGTGCCAGTGGGCTCGGTATGGGTCAGAAGCCACCGGCCGACCAGATCGACACGGGGCAGTACGTCGCCAACGCCGTGTTCGTCTACGACAACGGTCACAGCGCGGGTCGGCTGAACGTCTTCGTCCAACGCTGGGACGCCAACGGGGTGACCAAGATGCCCCCGGGCTGCGCCACCGGAAAGACCAACCCCGGCTACTCGTGCACTCAGACCGACGTGGCGGGCGGTGGTCGACTCAGCCTTGTCCAGGGCGGGATCCAGGTGCCGATGCAGTCGGTGCCGATGGTCGACCTCAGTGCCTGCCTGATGTTCCGCAGCGGTGGGCAGGTGTGCGTCGGTGAGATGAACCAGACCGATCTGTCCACGTTCCCGACCCATCGGGACGTGCCGCTCACGCTGGCGCAGCTGCGGGCGTCCGTGACCGCGCCGATCTGGCAGCAGATCCTCGCGGCCATCCCCAAGCAGGGCAAGCTCGTGCCGAAGTCGCCCAGCATCGAGAAGGTGATGGCGGGGCTGCTGCCGGCCGGTTACGCGCACACGCCGGTGGTGCGGGCCAAGACCAAGTGGGAACTGGGATACGGCAGCGTGCTCACCGGTCCGCAGGGCAAGGGCAGTGTCTTCGAGGACTCGGTGTACAACGGAATGAAGGCGAGCGACTCGCTGGCGGAGTTCCACCAGACCTACCCGCACGCCGTGAAGCTGCCGGACGGGGACTGGCTGGGCGAGAGCCGGCTGAGCGGCGAGAGCGGTCGTGGCGTGGTGTGGAACCAGGCCGCGGTGATCCACGGCACCCTGTGGATCACCATGGTCGCGCTCAACAGCGTGGACGTGAGCGGGCCGCCGACGCTGTCGTCACCCGTGCTGACGTTGGATCAGCTCGCCACCATCGCGGAGAACCCCGTCTGGCGACAGGCCATGTGGGGCTGAGCCACCACCAGTCTTTCCTCGGCACCACCTGGTCGGGCCCGTACGAGGGGGCGGGCTCGGCCAGGACCCTTCTCAGCCCTCCGTCTCCTCCGTCGTCTCCTCCAGTGCCAGCAGCTCCGCGACGGTCTGCCGACGGCGGATCAGCCGGATCGCGTCGCCGTCCACCAGGACCTCGGGGATCAGCGGGCGGGAGTTGTACGTCGAGGACATGCTCGCGCCGTAGGCGCCCGCCTCGTGGAAGACCAGCAGGTCGCCGATGCTCGGCTGCGGGAGCGGGACCGAGTGCACCTCGCCGCCGGCGCCCTGGGTGAACACGTCGCCCGACTCGCACAGCGGACCGGCCAACACGGTGTCGCGGACGCCCTCGGTGCGCCGCTCGCCCTCCGGGCAGAGCAGCGTCGCGCGGTGGCTGCTGCCGTACATCGCGGGCCTCATCAGGTCGTTGAAGCCGGCGTCGACCAGGACGAAGTCGTTGCTGCCGACGGGCTTGGCCGCGCGCACCTCACTCACCAGCACACCCGACCCGGCCACCAGGAACCGACCGGGCTCGATCTCCAGCCGTACGGCGTGGCCGAGTTCGCCGACCAGCTCCTGCCGGGCGGCGTCCCACAGCGCGAAGTACCGGTCGGTGTCGATCTCGGGCTCTCCCGGCCCGTAGGGGACGGAGAGCCCGCCGCCTGCGGAGATCGCCCGCAGGTCCTGCCCGGCGAGGCGCACCTGCTTGACCATGGTCTCGCAGACGGCCTCCAGGTGGCCGTAGTCCACCCCGGAGCCGATGTGCATGTGGAACCCGACCAGATCCAGCCCGTGACGCGCGACCAGCGCGAGGCTCTCGGCGAGGTGCTCGTGCCAGATCCCGTGCTTGCTGTGCTCCCCACCGGTGTTGGTCTTGCGGCTGTGGCCGTGCCCGAAGCCGGGGTTGATCCGGATCCACACCTTGTGGCCGGGCGACGCCTGCCCGATCTGCTCCAGCATCTGCGGCGAACCGGCGTTGACGGGCACCCCCAGCTCCACGACCCGGCGCAGCGCGGCCCGGTCCAGCAGATCCGCGGTGAACACCACCGGCTCGTGCTCGCCCGCCACGTCGTACCCGGCCACCAGCGCCCGCTCGATCTCCCCGAGCGACACGGCGTCGACGAGCACGCCCTCGGCGCGCATCAGCCGCAGCAGATGCGTGTTGGACGACGCCTTCTGCGCGTACCGGATCGTGTCGAACCGGCGCAGCCGCGCGATCTGGGCGCGGATCGTGCCCGCGTCGTAGGCCCACAGGGGCGTGCCGTACCGTTCGGCGAGCCCGGCGATCCGGGGCCCGTCGAGTGCGCCGGGGAACGGGGCGGGAAGGCGCGTCACGTCGGATCCTTTTCGCGGGGTCGGCCGAGTCGTCCGCGCAGCGCGCGGGCTGGCCACGCTAGCGGGCAAATCGGGCACGCCCGCGCGCCCGCCCACCGCTCTCGGGGCCCCGGGCACAGATCCTCCGACGGCCCAGGGGCGAGGCCGTAAATTCCCCGGTCGCGCCCGCGCACCGCGCAACAACAGGGCCCCGGATTCGGGAGAAACCGCAGTCTCACCCCTCGGGACGGCGGAAGGCCCGCGCCGCAGGTGCGGGGCGGGCCTTCCGTCAGGGAGCGGGGACGGTCAGGAGAAGACGAGGTTGTAGGTGTTCCAGCCGCCGCCGATGCGGGTGCGCGTGCGGAAGGGGGCCGCCGGGTTGTTGGTCCCCTCGTAGAGCCAGAGCACGCCGGTGGTGTCGCGGGCGACGACGTCGTTGTAGCCGTCGTTGTTCAGGTCGCGGGCGCCGACGATGCTGTTGTAGATGTTCCAGCCGCCGCCGACCCGGACGCGGGCGCTGAACGGCGCCTTGGCGTTCCCGGTGCCCTGGTAGAGCCAGAGGGCGCCGGTGGTGTCGCGGGCCAGCAGGTCGCCGGCGTTGTCGCCACCGATCAAGCCGATGCCGACGAGGCTGGTGTAGGTGTTCCAGCCGCTGCCGATCCGGATCCGCGCGCCCAGCGGGGCGTTGGCGTGGCCGGTGAACGGGTAGAGCCAGAGCACGCCGCTGGTGTCACGGGCGACCAGGCCGTTCGTGGCGTCGGCGCCGGCGATGGTGTTGTAGATGTTCCAGCCGCCGCCGACCCGGATCCGGGTCTGGAACGGGCCGCTCGCCTTCGGGGAGCCGGGGAAGTACCAGAGCACGCCGTTGGTGTCGCGGGCGTACATGTCGCCGTAGCCGGAGGTGTCGTAGCCCTCGGGGAGGGTCATCAGGTTGTAGCTGTTCCAGCCGCCGCTGACGAGGACACGGCTCTGGTAGGGCGCGCTCGCCTGACCGGTGGTCTGGTAGCGCCACAGGTTGCCGGCGGCGTCCCGGGCGAAGAGATCGTGGCGGTCGATGGAGGGGGTGCCGAACTCCACGCTGCTGCTGATGCTCTTCGTGCGGCCGTCGCTGTCGGTCTCCGTCAGCGTGATCTCGTAGTAGCCGGGTGCCGCGTAGGTGTGGTCGGCGGTGCCGGTCGCGGTGATGTCCTGGACGGGGGTGCTGTCACCGAAGGAGAGCGTCCGCTGGGTGATCGGCAGCGGGTCGGTCGAGCCCGTGGTGTTGACGTGCACGGACCGGCTCCACGCGGCGCCGGTGTCGGCGACGAGCAGGTTCGGGGCGAGCGGTCCGGGGTCGGTGACCTGGATCCCGGTCGCGGTCTGCGTGTGGGTGACCGCGTTGGAGGTGACCGTGACGCTGATGGTGAAGCCGCCGGCCGGCGCCGCCGTGGTGTAGGTGTGCGCGTAGGTCGGCGTGGTCGTGGTGACCGTGGGCGTGCCGTCGCCGAAGTTCCAGGTGTAGGAGCTGATCGGGTCCGACCACGGGTTGTTCACGGTGGCCGCGGCGGTCACCGTCAGCGGGAAGGTGCCGCTGGTGTGGTCGACGGTGACGCCGGTGAACGCGTAGGGGTCCTGGACCTCGACCGCGCCGCGGTCCAGGTCACCGGGGAAGTTGCCGGTGTTGGGCGTGAGCGGGTCGTCGACGGTCTGGTGGCCGTAGAAGTCGAGCGCCGCCTCGCCGGTGGCCTGGTAGTCGCCGGAGTCGATGGCCGGGGAGCCCTCGAGCGGGGTGTAGCCCTGGCCCAGCTGCGGGTCGTCCGCCAGGTCGTGGGCACCCTGCCCGGTCCCTGAGTCGAACCCCGCCGGGCTGCCGTAGGTGGCGCCGCCCCAGAGGTAGGGCGTCACCCCGGAAGCCGGGTTGACGAGGTTGTAGTCCGCGATCGTGCCGGCGGTCGAGCCCGCCGAGACGCTGATCTGCGCGCCGTCGCCGCCGGCCGGGCACGGCGGGGCGGAGACCGGATGGGTCAGGATGTTGTTCTCTATCAGGGAGTTGGCGGAGTTGCCGGCCAACTGGATCTCGTCGGCACACGCGCCGACGAACGTGTTGCCCGCCAGGTCCGCGAGCGTGTCGGTCACGGCGATGCCGTGCGCCCCGCCCGCCAGCACGATGTTCCTGCTCGCCAGCACACCGCCGCCCGTGCCCTGGCCGATTGTCAGCCCTGTCCCGTAGAGGGAGCGCAGCGTGCTCCACAGGACCTGCACGTCGCTGCCCGGCTGGGAGAAGGTGACCGCCGACGTGTCCCCCGCCGAGGCGGTGGCGGAGTCCGTGATGTTGTCGTGGGTCAACCTGATGTCGGAGCCGCCGTTGACGGCGACGACCGTGCCGGAGCTGGTCAGGCCCATGGAGGTGAGCACGATGTCGTGCACGTTGTTCAGGGTGAAGGCGGGCTGGGCGGAGCCGGAGACGCCGCCCTCGTCGTAGGAGTAGTTCGGGTTGGCGCCGGTGATGGTGATCGGCGCCCCGGGCTGGCCGGAGTGGGTCAGGGTGACGGCGCCGGGGTGGTTCCCGGGGGCGAGCACGACGGTCTGGCCGGGCTGCGCGGCGTCGGCCGCGGCCTGGACGGTGCAGTAGCTCTGGCCCGCGGTGCGGGTCGAGCTGTCGGTGCAGCCCGACGTGTCGGACACGTACAGCGTGCCGGTCGTCGTGGTCGCGGTCTGGGCGGCGGCGGGCACGACCACCAGCGCGGTGCCGGCGGTCACCGTGAGCACGGTGAGCGCGGCGAGGGATCGGAACGTCATGGGGGCTCCGGAAAGCGTGTGGCAGAGCGGGTCGCGCACGCGCGCGGTCCTCGGGAAGGCGGCCTCGCCGGCCGCAGCCACACAGTAGCGGTGCAGCTCAGAGCGGTGCAGGCCGGTGTGCGGGCCGCGTCCGGGCGAGGGCGGACGAATGCCGGGGTTTGGCCCGATTGGCCGGTGCGAAACGTGCCTGACGGCAGGTAGGAACTCGGCAAGAGAGCGGCCGACGGCGGCCTCGGGGCCACCACCTCAGGGCCACCACGACCTCCGGGCCACCACGACCTCCGGGCCAGCACGACGAAGGGCCCCGACCGTGACGGTCGGGGCCCGGTTCCTGCACGGGGTGCCCTTCCAGGCTGCGCCAGGGCCAGTACTCGAGAACGGCCTGGTACATGCTGATGTCGGCGGCCGGGATCCACTCCCGCAGCCGCACCCCGGCTGTCAGCCGCTGGTGATGAAGTACTGCCAGGCGCCGGCTGTCGTCGCGTAGGCCCCGTCACCCCTGAACACCGCGTCCAGCCGGAACAGGTGCCCCGCCCACGACTTCCGGCTGTTGACCACGACCGCCGCCGAGCTCGACCTGTCGAGCGGGTAGCAGGAGGTGGTGGCGAGAGAGCGCCATGCGCCCTGGGCGTACTCCTGCAGCCGGAACACCACGCATCCCCCGCTCCTGTTCGGCGACACGGTGGCAGCCATGAGCGGGAGGCTCCCCGCGCGGTAGACGCGGTACAGGGTGTGGCCGTAGCGCTTGCTGCCGGTGTAGCCCGCCTGCGCTTCGAGGACGGTGGCGAGGACGCCGACGTCCATGGAGGCCGTCGCCGGCGCGTACCGGTAGTCCCCGGCGTAGGAGGCGTTGAACGCGGTGTTCGAGCCGAGGCGGAAGTGCTCGACCACGTTGCCGTGGGCGTCGGCGGTGGCCGTCCAGGTGACGGTCCTGCCGATGGCGGGCACGGCGTCGAGGCGGACCGTGCGGCCGTTGAACGTGCTGCCCAGATGCACGGTGATCGTCGACATCGCCCCTGAGGCGTAGGTGCGGGCGTCCGTCGTGACGGAGAGTGTGGTCGCCAGGCGGGAGACATCCACGAATGCCAAGGAGCCCGACGGCTCATGCCCGGGGTCCCCCGCGTAGTCGGCGATGTAGGTGACCGAGCCGCCGATCTGCGGAGTGTCGGTGAAGCTGAAGGAGCCGTCCGGGTTCACCGCGACAGTGCCGAGCTGCGTCCCTTGGGACGCCTGGTCGGACTTGGTGAGCCGCACCACCTTGCCTGCGGGGTAAGGGGCGTTGCCCAGCTGACCGGTGACGGTGAGCGGTGCGCCCCGGTTCGAGGTCGCCGGATACGTCAGCTGCATGTTCGATGCAGGCCTGGCGACCATGACCTGTGCGGTCGCGGTCGCGGTCCGGTGCCCGGCGTCTCCTCCGTAGGACACGGTGTACGTGTACGCGTCCTCGGCTGTCGTGGCATCCGCGATGGTGAACGACCCGTCCGAGCCGATGGCCACGTCCGGGAGCGGAGTCGGGGTCGTCGACGTCCGGGACGTACCCGTCCGCGTCACGTGCACGACGGTGCCTGCGGCGATCGGCGCCGTGGAGGTGAGCGTCCCGGTCAGCGTGACGGTCTGAGCCGGCATCACCCGCGCGGACGAGGGCGTCAGAGCCAGCCGACTCGGCGCGACCTCCGGATCGAGCAGAACGTGCAGGTTCAGAGTGACGTAGCCGTTGTTGTCGTTCTCGGTCACCGCGAAGAGACGGTGGCCGTCCGGGGCCCAGGCCAGGCCGCTCGGAGGGACCGTCGGGATGACCTCGGTCACGGGCGCGGTGTAGTTGTACGCGTTCAGCAGGACCGATCCGCCCGGAGCGAAGACGGAGACGGTGTTCTCCGACGGCAGGCTGGCGTCCATCCCCGTCGCCACGGTGCCGTCCGGAGCCACGGCGACGGCTCTGGCATAGGACTGCACGGGGTAGCTGCCGTCCGGTGCGAGGTCTCCGGTCCTGAACAGCTGCGAGCCCAGGATCAGATCGGCGCCGTCCGGGGTCAGCGCCAGGGACGACGTGCTGGAGACACTGGGCACGTCGGCGTTCACGACGGTGGTTGCCGGCGAGGTGGACACGTCGTAGACACCGGCCCAGCCACTGCCGAGCTCGGCTGCCGCCAGAAGCCCCGGCTTGCCGGGCGTCGCCGCGAGGTCGGGGGGAGTGGACCAGCTCTCCTGCGTCTGCTTCAGGGCCACCGCGGCCGGCGAGACGCTGGGATCCATCGAGCCGATTCCCGGCCAGGACCCGGTGGTTGAGGTCGAGCTGTAACTGAACCAGAGCTTGCCGCCCGTCCAGGCGAGGTACGCCGGGTTCACTCCGGGAGTCGCGTAGCGCGCGGTCTCCTTCAGCGACACGGTGCTGATCGCCGCGACGGCGGCAGAGCCTGACAGCGCTGCGTAGACGGTGTTGCCGTCCGGTGAGGCAACGAGCCCGTCGGCCCCGGGCTCGTTGGAGAGCGTGGTGACGGTCCGTCCGTCGAGGTCGGTGACCAGGACGGTGTCGGCCTGGGAGCCGCCGCTGATGAAGATGTGACCGTTGGCAACGACCATGCGGCCGAAGGAGTGGAGGGGGAGTCCGGGCGACGAGTCCGCCTGCGCCGTGGTCGGCAGCGCCGAGGTGATGATCCCGGCCATGACGGCGGCTGTGGCCGCCCTCAGCGGGACCCTTCTATGAGGCATACGGTTCCCTGCGGGTGCGATGTGTGCCGACTGGAAGAAGAGCACCCGAAGAGTAGTGGACCCCGACGACAGCGACGAAGGGCCCCGACCATGACGGTCGGGGCCCTTCGTTCTTGCTGCTCAGAGCGGTAGCGGTGGGATTCGAACCCACGGTGAAGTTGCCCCCACACACGCTTTCGAGGCGTGCTCCTTTGGCCGCTCGGACACGCTACCGTGGGACAGCCTACCGGACGGTGAGCCGTGCTCCTAAACGCATTCCCGCCCCGTGAGCGGCGTCACTCGCGGTGGCCGTCGAAGAAGGCGTGGAGCTGGGTGGTGCAGTCGGCGGCCAGGACCTCGGAGACGACCTCCGGGCGGTGGTTGAGGCGCCGGTCGCGGATGACGTCCCAGAGGGAGCCCGCGGCGCCGGTCTTGGGTTCGAGGGCGCCGTAGACGACGCGGTCGAGGCGGGAGAGGACGATCGCGCCCGCGCACATGGTGCAGGGCTCCAGGGTGACCACGAGGGTGCAGCCGCTCAGGCGCCACTCACCGACCACTTTCGCGGCCTCGCGGATCGCGAGGATCTCCGCGTGGGCGGTCGGATCGCCGACGGCCTCGCGTTCGTTGTGGCCGCGGCCGATGATCGCGCCGTCGGGGGCGAGGACCAGCGCGCCGACCGGGACGTCGCCGGTCGCCGGGGCCAGCGCGGCCTCGGCGAGGGCGAGGCGCATCGCCGGCTCCCAGCGAGTGCGGACGGGGTCGAGGCGGGTCGGGGCGGGCAGACGGGTCATGCGACCAGTCTTACCGAACCGCCTCAAGGATCTCGCCGCAGCCCAGGGCCTCGGCGATCTCGCTCAGCGCGTCGCCGGGCACGGAGCCCTCGGCGGCCAGGTCCATCAGCTCCTTGGCGCCGAAGCCGAAGTCGATCAGGAGACCGGCGTCGCCCAGCGGACCGGACGGGATGCCCTGGGCGCCGGCCGCGCCGTCGGAGCTGTCCTCGTCGTCGTCCTCGGCGGCGGAGTCCTCGGCGTCCTCGTCGTCGAGGTCCACCACCAGGTGGTCGAGGTCCTCCAGGTCGTCGTCGCCCTCGCGGCCCAGCAGCTCGTCGGTGAGCACCAGCTCGCCGTAGGAGCTGCGGGAGGCCGCGGCCGCGTCGGAGACGAAGACCCGCGGGTCGTCCTCCCCGTCCACGCGGACGACGGCGAACCAGGCGTCCTCCTGTTCGATGAAGACGAGGACGCTCTCCTCGTCCTCAGTGGCCTCGCGCGCCAGGTCGGCCAGGTCGGCGAGGGTTTCGACGTCGTCGAGATCGGTCTCGCTCACGTCCCACCCGTCCTCGGTGCGAGCGAGCAATGCAGCGAAGTACGCCACCAGCGACTCTCCCAGGTCTTCGGCCGTTAGGACCGGTCGGTGCGGTCCAGGGCCTCCAGGTACGGACGCCCCATCGGCATCGTGACAGAAAGCGGTGCACTCCGGGGAGTGTTCCGGCGCGCGTCTTCCCAGGTCGTGTTGAGGAGTTGGCGGGATCCAAAGCCAACCGGAAGTGTTGGCAAAGGATCTTTGACGGATCTGTGACCAAAGCGCGGCGGTCACGCGGCCATCAGAAGCGGAAGGTTCGCATCCGTGCGGCCTGGCGCAGCCGCATCGCCTTCGTGCGGCGCGGCTGGACGCGCTCCCGCAGCGCCCGGGCCTCGGCGAGCTCGCGCAGGAAGACCGCCCGGCGGCGACGCCGCTCGGCGGGCGTCTCCTCCGCGGGCTCACTCTCGGCGGGAGGCTCCGCGGCGGCGGGTGCTGCGGTCCGCTTCGGCTTGGGCATCGGCGGTCACCCCTTGGGGGTCGCGTTTCCGTTCCCCCACACTCTCCCTCGCGTGCGCGCAGGGCACCAGTGGGGTGCACGGACGGGGTGCTGCGCGGATGGGAGTAAGGGCGGTTTCGCTCGGTTAATGTCGTCCCATGCGGATTCATGTCCTGGACCACCCCCTGGTCGCCCACAAGCTGACCACCCTGCGTGACGAGCGCACCGACTCCCCGACCTTCCGTCGTCTGACGGACGAGTTGGTGACGCTGCTGGCCTATGAGGCGACCCGGGACGTGCGGACCGAGCAGGTGGAGATCACCACCCCGGTCGCGGTCACCGCGGGCGTCAAGCTCAGTTACCCCCGCCCGCTGGTGGTGCCGATCCTGCGGGCCGGCCTCGGCATGCTGGACGGCATGACCCGGCTGCTGCCGACCGCCGAGGTCGGCTTCCTCGGCATGGTCCGCAACGAGGAGACCCTGGAGGCCTCCACCTACGCGACCCGGATGCCGGAGGACCTCTCGGGCCGTCAGGTCTACGTGCTGGACCCGATGCTCGCCACCGGCGGCACGCTGGTCGCGGCCATCCGGCTGCTGATCGAGCGCGGCGCGACCGACGTCACCGCGATCTGCCTGCTCGCCGCGCCCGAGGGCGTCGCGGTGCTGGAGAAGGAGCTGGCCGGGATGCCGGTCACCGTCGTCACCGCCGCGGTGGACGACCACCTGAACGAGCACGGCTACATCGTCCCGGGCCTGGGCGACGCGGGCGACCGCCTCTACGGCACCGCCGGGGACTGACCACGAAGGATCCCACGAGGATCCGGCAGGATCGTCCGCCCCCGGCGGTCGCCGAGTGCGTCAGCAGTGCGCGCCGGCCGCCGGGGAGGGGGAGACGGCCAGAGCGAGGGCCTGGGAGGCCTGCGCGGGGCTCAGCAGTGCGGTGAAGCCGTTGCCGATCACCAGGTCGACGCTGCCGTCGGTGCGGGTGTCGGTGGTCGTCGTGGCACCGGTGACCTCCGAGCCGACCAGCGTCATCGCGGCCTTGCTGCCGCCCGCGCCGGTGACCTGGGCCGCGCCGGTGATCTTGCCCTCCAGCGCCGTCGGCGCGTTGGCGATCTTGCCGATCTTGAAGCCGCGCTGACGCAGCAGCGCCGCGGTCTGCCCGGCCAGGCCGGCGTGGCCGGTGGCGTTGTAGACGTTCACGGTGACGGTGGACGGCTGCGGCATCCCGCTCGGCAGGGGCAGCACGGCCCCTCCGGTGGCACCGGCCGAGGCACCGGCCGACGCGGAGGCGCCGGGCGCGCCCGCGGCGGCCGCACCGGAGGCGGAGACGTGCGGACTCGCGGAGGCCTTGGCGGCGTCACCGCCCGCCGCCGCAGCCGAGGCCGGGCGGACGCACTGGCCTGCCGCGGCCGTCGGGGACTTCTTCTTGGCGCCGAACTGCGCCACCAGCTGGACCGTGCCCCAGCCGATCACTGCCAGTGCGACGACCGCACCCAGCGCCTGGAACACCCGACGGCGCTTCTGGCCGGGGCGGGACAGACGGGGGTACGCCTTGCCGCTGATGCGGTACTGCTTTCCCTTGAGGCCGGGGGGAGTCAGCATGCTCACCGCGGGTTGCCCCCTTGTGCGCTGGGCGGCCGCCGGACAGTACTCAACCGGTGCAGCACGAAATTGGTGCCACCAACTGGTACAACGCCGAAGGACGGCCGTGGTTCGGGTGTCGTTGCTCACAGTAGCCCCGACGACCAGCCGCGCGCCCGTCCAGGCGTACTAACGGATGATCAGTGAACCCGTTCAGTCGAGTTCGAGCACCCGCGCGTGCAGCACCTGGCGCTGTTGGAGGGCGGCACGGACCGCCCGGTGCAGGCCGTCCTCGAGGTAGAGGTCGCCCTGCCACTTGACCACATGGGCGAAGAGATCCCCGTAGAAGGTCGAGTCCTCGGCGAGCAGGGTCTCCAGGTCGAGCTGGCCCTTGGTCGTCACGAGCTGATCGAGGCGGACCGGGCGCGGAGCGACGTCCGCCCACTCACGGGTGCTGACCCGGCCGTGGTCGGGATACGGCCGCCCGTTGCCGATGCGCTTGAAGATCACACGGGCAGCCTACCGTGTATGGCCCAGCGCCGCGCCGATCCGGTCCAGGGAGGACAGCCGCATCAGCCCGTAGTGGTAGAACTCCACCTCCGGAACGCCCAGCTCACGCAGGGTCGCGACCTTCGCGGCGAGGTTCTCCGCGCTGTCGCAGTCCTTGGCCATCGGACGCAGGATCACCGCCAATGCGGACGGCGCCACTCCGTGCAGCGCGAACGCGGCCACCTTCTCCCGCACCTCGGCGGCGGTCTTCGCGTAGCCGAGCGTCTCGACCTGCGGCACCGCCTTGGCCAGGGCCGCCAGGTCGATCCCGGAGAGCCATCCGGTGCCCGGCCCGCCGCCGTCCATGAAGCTGAGCCGCATGCCGCAGGCCTCGGCGGTCTCGGCCGCCTCGGCGGCGAGGGAGGTGACGGTCGCGGCGGAGGCGTCGACATAGGCGGCGAGCGCCCCGTCCGCGATGTCGGTCAGCGAGCCGGGCGCGGTGGCGGCGTCCTCGTCGGCGAGCCGGGCGCGGATCTCCCGATGGACCGCGGCACGCACCTCGTCCGCAGGTACCCCGGCGCCCCGGGCGGCGGAGCGGCAGTGGGTGCAGAAGCAGAGGCCGAGCAGCGCCTCGGTGATCGGGCCGAGCTCCTCGAAATAACGTTCGTGGTGGTAGCCGTGGCGCAGCCCGTGGAAGTGCAGCGACTCGGCGCGGATCGCGTCCACGCCGTAGCGGGCGTGCTCCAGCACCAGGCCCCGCACGTACTCCCTGACGTCCGGGTTCGCCGGGCAGAGCTCGGTGAGGTGCCGGTCGCCGAACGCGTTCTCGGGGGCGCACTCGGGGTGCTCGAAGCCGAGCCGGTCGTTGTGCAGGAACACGGTCCAGGCGTGCAGCTTCATGCCGCGCCGACCGGCGTGCGCGGAGGCCAGCTCGAAGGGGTCCTCGTCGCCGATGGCCGCGGCGGCGCGCGGGGCGAGGGTACGCCCGCGCCACAGGGCCGGGTCGGGCCGGAAGTAGGCGGCCCCGGGCTCAAGGTAGCGCAGGACCCGGCGCGGGTTGTGCGGGAAGACGTCGCGCGCCTCGTGGTAGACGGAGGCGAGGGTCACCCCGCCGACACCGGCGCGGTCGGTCAGGTTGCCGAAGAACGGCTCGGCGCCCTCGTCGAGGAGATCGACGGCGAAGGCGAGGACGGAGGACTCCATGGCGCCGACGCTATCGACTGGGCCGCCGTTGGTCTAGACCTTACGGGATCCGTGGCCGCATGTGCCGAGCTCGGCAGCAGCGCGGTCCCGGCGGTGAAACCGGCGGTGGCGAGAACGGCGACGGCGGTGAGGGCGCGCGAGCGGATGCGGGGGTCCATGCCTCAAGGCTCCCGCCCGGACCTATGGGTTCCATGATCCGCGGGTCACAGCTTCGCTACGTCGCCACTGCGACGATTGTCGGCCGGCAGAGATGCTCCTCTTCCGATTATGTCGGTGGCAGAGATAAACTCGACCACATGGCCCTCAGCGACGCACCGATACCCCGCGGCTGGGATCTCCTCACCCAGGAGCGTCCCCGCCCCGACGTGGTCCGCAGGCGCAGCTGGGCCTGGCGCCTGGCCGTGGCGACGGTGTGCTTCGGCGCCTTCATGGGCCAGCTCGACGCCAGCATCGTGACGCTCACCTACCAGGCGCTCGGCAAGGACTTCCACGCCTCGCCGGCCGCGGTCGAGTGGGTCTCCCTCGCCTACCTGCTGACCCTCGTCGCGCTGCTCGTCCCGGTCGGACGGTTCTCCGACGCGCACGGGCGCAAGCTGATGTATCTCTACGGGTTCGGCGTCTTCACCGTGGCCTCCGCGGCCTGCGGGCTCGCGCCGGGGCTGGCCGTCCTGGTCGTCTTCCGCGTGGTGCAGGCGCTCGGCGCGGCGCTGATGCAGGCCAACAGTGTCGCCCTGGTGACCACCTCCGCCCCGGCGGCGCGGATGCGGACCGCGCTCGGCATGCAGGCCGCAGGCCAGGCCGTCGGCCTGGCGCTCGGCCCGACCGTCGGCGGGGCGATCGTCGCCACGCTGGGCTGGCGCTGGGTCTTCCTGGTCAACGTCCCCGTCGGGGTGCTCTCCCTCGTCGCCGGGCACTACCTGCTGCCGCGCACCCGCCGCCGCTGCGCCGACATCCGGGTGGACCGGCTCGGTGTCGCGCTGCTCGCGCTGACCAGCACCGGACTGCTGCTCGCGCTCTCGGTCGTCTCCGGCCTGGGCTGGCCGCTGTGGACGGCGGTCGCGCTCGCGCTCGTCTCCGCTGCGGCAGGCTGGGCCCTGATGCGCCGTCAGGCGCGGGTTCCGCAGCCG
This sequence comes from Streptacidiphilus jiangxiensis, assembly GCF_900109465.1. Lineage (GTDB taxonomy): Bacteria > Actinomycetota > Actinomycetes > Streptomycetales > Streptomycetaceae > Streptacidiphilus > Streptacidiphilus jiangxiensis. The sequence continues at coordinate 53,368 of NZ_FOAZ01000003.1, read as the reverse complement.
CTGCTGGATCCGAAGCTGCTGCGCTCGCACGGGCGCGGGCTGCTCGCGGGCATGAGCGGCTATCTCGTGCTGTTCGGTCCGCTGGTGCTGGTCCCGGTGGTGCTGACGCGGCAGGGTGTCGGCCTGATGACCGCGGGCCTGGTGCTGACGGCGCTGCCGCTCGGCTTCGCGCTCGCCGCGACCACGGCGGACCGGGTGCTGCCCGCCTCCCTGACGGACCGCGCGCGGGCGCGGGCGGGATCGCTGCTGTGCCTGGTCGCCCTCGGCGCGATGCTGGTCGTCCCGCTGAGCGTCACCGTGCTGCCGTTCGTGCTGGTGCTCCTCGGCTGCGGGCTGGGCGTGTTCACCCCCGCGAACAACACCATGGTGATGCGCGCATTCCCGACGGAATCCGCCGGAACCGGCGGCGGGATGGTCAATATGGGACGCGGACTCGGCACCGCGCTGGGCGTCGCCGCGGTCACCCTGATTCTCCAGCTCGTTCCGGGCATATCGGGCGAACGCGCGGCCGTCGCAGCCCTGCTGGCCTGGGCGTTGCTGATGGTTCCGTAACGTTTTGCTGAAAGTCCACGACCCCCCTGTGACGTGGCTTGATCGCAGCTGATAGAAATACTTCCTATTTCACTGTTGGGGGAGTCATCGGACCGCCCACGGCGCTCCGGTTGCGACGTCGCCGCCCCTTTTTCGGCCGGCGCGACGTCACCACGTCATAGGAGATCCAGCATGGCCAACAAGGCCGGTCGGGTCGCGCTCATATCCGCAGGTCTTGCCGCGGCCCTCTGCGCCACCAGCCCGCTTGCCTCGGCCGCTCCGCTCGCGGGAGGGTCCGGCGCCGGCGCCGACACCTCGCCGCAGCGCATCGGCTCCACCGTGCGCGTCCCCGTGGGCGCGCACACCACCGGCACGACAGCACCGTCGACCGAGCTCCGACTGAGCGTCTCCCTGAAGCCCCGCGATCCGGCGGCGCTCACCGCGTTCGTCGACGCGGTGTCCACCCAGGGCAACCCGCTGTACCACCACTTCCTCGCGACCGGCCAGTTCGCCGAGAAGTTCGGCCCGACCCGGCAGACGATCGCCGCGGTCGAATCCGCGCTGCGTCAGGCGGGCCTGAAGCCGGGCCAGGTCAGCGAGAACGGCCTCTCCATCCCGATCACCGCCACCGCCGCGCAGGCCGCCAAGGCCTTCGACACCGGCTTCCGCAACGTGACGCTCGCCAACGGCAAGCACGGTTACGTGGCCACCACCGCGCCGGCGCTGCCCGCGGACGTGGCCTCGCAGGTGTCGGCGATCGTGGGCCTGAACAAGGTCAGCACCTACACCTCGCACATCAAGGTGAACCACCACAACGTGGCGGTCGGCGGCACGACCCGTACGGCGCACGCCGTGACACCGCACGCCACCGGTGGCCCGACGCTCTGCTCCGACATCGCGCAGGGTCTGGCCGACAACTCGTGGACGGACGCCAACAACTACTACAGCCCGCAGTCGCTGGCGTCGGCGTACAACATGCCGCACACCGCCACGACGGGGCAGGGTCAGACCATCGCGGTCTTCGAGATGGAGAACGTCGACACCCAGAGCCTGGCCCAGTACCAGGCCTGTGTCGGCACCTCCACCCCGATCAGCTACACCAAGGTCGACGGCGGTCCGACCATCACGCCGGACAACAGCAAGTACGGCATCGAGTCGCTGCTCGACATCGAGGACCTGATCGGCCTGGTCCCCGGTGCCTCGATCCGCGACTACGAGGCGCCGGAGCCGCAGTTCGCGACCGACACCAACATGCTGGACACGTACCAGAGGATCGTGAACGACAACGCGGCCCAGGTGATCTCGATCAGCTGGGGTCAGTGCGAGACCAATCTCAACCCGTCCGACACGAGCCTGCTCACGGCCGAGCGGAACATCTTCCAGCAGGCGGCAGCCCAGGGGCAGAGCGTCGTCGCGGCAGCCGGTGACTCCGGCTCGAGCGACTGCTACAGCCCGGCGACCGGCAACACCGATACCCGCTTCGCAGTCGACGACCCGGCCTCACAGCCCTACGTCACCGGCGTCGGCGGCACCCACCTGCACGGCCTTGGCTCCTCGCTGACCGAGACCGTGTGGAACGACAGCAACGGCGCGGGCGGCGGTGGCATCTCCGGTTACTGGGGGGCACCGGCCTTCCAGGCCGGCTTCTCCTCCTCGAGCAAGCGCTCCGTCCCCGACGTGGCCGCCCTCGGCTCCGGGCTGAGCGGCTACCCGCTGGTCTTCACCGACCTCAACTCGAGCGACTCGACCTACCAGCAGGAGGTCGCCGGGATCGTCGGCGGCACCTCCGGTGCGGCGCCCACCTGGGCCGCGGCGATCGCCCAGATCAACTCCACCGCCTCCTGCCTCGGCGGCCGGGCGGGTTACCTCAACCCGGTGCTGTACCAGGCCGCGAAGACGAACTACGCCTCCGCGTTCCGCGACATCACCTCCGGCAACAACGACATCGCCGACTCCAGCGGCACCTACTCCGCGCACACCGGCTACGACTCGGCATCCGGCCTCGGCTCGCCGCAGGAGAGCGGGCTCGCGAGCATGCTGTGCCGCCAGCACGACCTCTTGGCCCGGGACGCCTCCGGCAACCTGTGGCAGTACCAGGGCACCGGCCAGGCGAGCAGCCCGTACCAGCCCCGCACCCTGGTGGGTCCGGGCTGGAACGCCTACAACCTGCTGACGCTGCCCGTCGGGCACGACTCCCTCGGCGGCGGCGACATGTACGCGCGCGACGCGAGCGGCGTGCTCTGGTACTACCAGGGCACCGGCAAGGCCGGCACTCCGTTCGCCTCCCGCGTCCGTGTCGGTCCCGGCTGGGGCATGTACAACTCGATCGTCGGTGTCGGCAGTGTCGGCACGGGCGGCGGCAGCCTGGTGGCCCGGGACGCGAGCGGCGTGCTCTGGCTCTACCAGGCAACCGGCAACCCCGCTTCCCCGCTGAAGGTCCGCGTCCGCGTCGGCTCCGGCTGGAACACCTACAACAGCCTGGTCGGCGTGGGCAGCATCGGCAGCAGCAGCTGGTCCGACCTGGTGGCCCGCGACGCGAGCGGCGTGCTCTGGCTCTACCAGGGCACCGGCAAGTGGAGCGCGCCGTTCGGCCCGCGGATCCGCATCAGCTCCGGCTGGAACAGCTACAACAGCATCGTCGGCGCCCGCGACATCACCGGCGACGGTGTGAACGACCTGGTGACCCGCGACACGAGCGGCGTGCTGTGGCTCAACCCGGGCACCAACAACACGAGCGCGCCGTACGGATCCCCGATCCGCATCGGCAGCGGCTGGAACGGCTACACCCTGCTGGCCGGCTGAGGCAGCAGCGCGCGTCCCTGCGGGGGCCCGGTCCGCACTCCGGTGCGGACCGGGCCCCCGCGGCCGTCCTCCACCCAGAGCGAGGTGATCCGGGGCCGTACCCGGTGTCACCGCCGTGCCCGATGATGGTCCCCATGACCAGCCAGCGAAGCGAGACCACGCAGCAGCAGGAGGAGGCCGTCCACGCGGTCTTCGACGCCCTCCCCGCCTGGGAACGGCGGTTCCGCGCCGCCCGGGTGAGCCTGCCCGAGTGGGCGGAGGACGCGCCGGACAGGTCCCTGTTCGTCTCCAACGCGACCGGCACCTACGAGATCTACGCCTGGGACCGCGCACAGGGCGCGCAGCGCCGGGTCACCGACCGGCCCAACGGCACCACCGAGGCGACGCTCACGCCGGACGGTGAGTGGATCTGGTGGTTCGACGACACCGACGGCGACGAGTTCGGCGTCTGGCGCCGCCAGCCCTTCACGGGCGCGGAGTCCTCCGACGGCGGCGACGGTGGTGACGGCGGCGACCGTGGTCACGGCGACGGTGGTCACGGCGACGGTGGTCACGGCGACGGTGGGGCGCACGCCGCGCAGTCGGACCCGGAGGCCGTGCCCGGCCTCGCTCCCTCCTACCCCGCCGGGTTGGCGCTCGGCCGCCGCGGCGAGGCCGTCGTCGGCCGCTCCACCGACGAGGACGGCACCACCCTGCACCTGGTCCGCCCCGGCTCCGCCGAGCCGCTGGAGATCTACCGTCACCGCGAGTCCGCCGGCGTCGGCGACCTCTCCCACGACGGCGCCCTGATCGCCGTCGACCACACCGAGCACGGCGACGCCATGCACAGCGCGCTGCGCGTGCTGCGCGTCGAGGGCGACGCGATCCACACCGTCGCCGAACTCGACGACGCCACCGGCCGCGAGGAGCCGCTCGGGCTCTCCTGCCTCGGCTTCGCGCCGCTGCCCGGTGACAACCGGATGCTCGTCGCCCACCAGCGGCGCGGCCGCTGGGAGCCGCTCATCTGGGACACCGCCACCGGCGCGGAGCAGGAGATCGTCCTCGACCTCCCCGGCGACGTCACCGCCGAGTGGTACCCGGACGCCACCGCGCTGCTGATCGAGCACAGCTTCCGCGCCCGCAGCGAGCTCTACCGCTACGAGCTGGCGAGCGGCGAGCTCAGCCGCCTGGAGACCCCCACCGGCACGGTCTCCGGCGCGTCCGCGCGTCCCGACGGGTCGGTCGAGTTCCTGTGGTCCTCCGCCGAGCAGCCGCCGGTCGTCCGCTCGACGACCGGCGCGGTCGTCCTTGCCGCGCCCGGCCCGCAGGCGCCTGCCTCCGTCCCCGTCGAGGACGTCTGGGTCGACGGCCCCGGCGGCACCGTCCACGCGCTGGTGCAGCGCCCCGCCGACGCGGGGGAGGGCCCGCTGCCCTGCGTCTTCGAGATCCACGGCGGGCCGACCTGGCACGACTCCGACTCCTTCGCCGCCGGCCCCGCCGCCTGGGTCGACCACGGCTTCGCCGTGATCCGCGTCAACTACCGCGGCTCCACCGGCTACGGGCGCGCCTGGACGGACGCCCTGCGCCACCGCGTCGGCCTGATCGAGCTGGAGGACATCGCCGCGGTGCGGGAGTGGGCCGTCGGCAGTGGCCTCGCCGACCCGAAGCGCCTGGTCCTGGCCGGCGGCTCCTGGGGCGGCTACCTCACCCTCCTCGGTCTCGGCACCCAGCCGGACGCCTGGGCACTGGGCCTGGCCGCGGTCCCCGTCGCGGACTACGTGACGGCGTACCACGACGAGATGGAGGCCCTGAAGGCGATGGACCGCACGCTGGTCGGCGGCACGCCCGAGGAGGTTCCGGACCGGTACGCGGCGTCGTCACCGCTGTCGTACGTCGAGGGCCTGGGCGCGCCCGTCTACATCAGCGCCGGCGTCAACGACCCGCGCTGCCCGATCCGACAGATCGACAACTACGTCGCGGAGCTGGAACGGCTGGGCAAGGTCCACGAGATCTACCGCTACGACGCCGGGCACGGCTCCCTGGTGGTGGAGGAGCGGATCAAGCAGTTGCGCCTGGAGCTGGACTTCGTGAAGAGGCACATGAGCTAGTTTCAGCGCCCTCAGGGGCGCGGGGCTCTGCTTGTCGCGCAGGTCCTCGCACCCCTAAAGGGGCTCGAGCCCCAGGGCGCGGTCCCGCTGGGTCTCGATCTCGCGGCGGACGAAGCGGAACCACATGAAGACGACGAACCCCGCGAAGACGAACCACTGCCCGACGTAGCCGAGATTCTGGATCGCCTGGAGGCTCAGCCCGCCGCTCGAGGCGTCCGCCGCGGAGGGCGCGCTGTACGGCACGGCGGTCAGGCCCGCCGTGCCGGCCGTCCCCGGGTCGAGGGAGGCCCAGCCGTTCCAGACGGAGTAGGGGAGGGCGTTGACCAAGGTCACCGGCGAGATCATGCCGAGCTGGCCGGCCGGCAGCGTGCCCGAGGAGATCGCTCCGGTGGTGTCGGGCGTCTCCGCCGTCCGCAGTCGGGCGGTGACGGAGACCTCGCCCGTCGGCGGCGCGGGCGCGGCGGCGGGGGAGCCGGGCAGCCAGCCGCGGACCACGGCGAGGTAGCCGCCGCTGCCGTTCAGCCGCAGCGGGGTGAGGATCAGGGAGCCGCTCTTCCCGTCCACCGTCCGCTGCGGGACGAGCAGCTGGTGTGCGGCGTCGTACGTGCCCGCGAAGGAGACCCGGCGGCCGTCGTCGTTGTTGACGCCGTCCTTGTCGGGGCCGGCGAGCAGCGGGGCGAACGCCGTCGGCGCCGCGTCCGCGGAGGCGTGGGCGGCCTGCTGCTTCTGGGCGTGACTGTGCAGCTCGAAGCGGCTCAGCTGCCAGAGCCCGAGCAGGATGCACACCGGCACGGCGACCAGCGCCAGCACGTGGACGGCCAGCCAGCGCGGGGTCAGAAGGGTCCGGTACACCCCACAACGGTAACCGCGCCCTAGTGCGGCGCAGCCAGGGGGTCGGTCCGGTAGATGGTTCCGGCGCACGCGCCCTGGAGCGTCGTGCTCGACGTCGCCGCGCCCCCCGACGCGGGGACCGCGGCGAGTTGGATGCTCGGACCGGTCGCCGCGGAGGGGTTGCCGGTGCCGCCCGTCCCGCCCGTGCTGCTCGTGCCGCCGGGCGTGCCGGGGGAGGAGGTGGGGCTGCCGCCGCCCGTGCCGCTACCGGCGGCGCCGTCCGTCGCGACACCGGCCGCCCCGGCGGTGCCACTGGTGCCGCCGGTGCTGCCCGCGCCACCCGTTGCCCCGGCCGAGGCGGCGCCGGCCGTCGCCGGTGCGGCGCTCGTGGTGTCGCTCGGACCGCCGTTGCTGTTGCTGGGGCAGACGCTCGGCACGTAGGCGAAGTCGATCACGTAGGTCTGGCCGGGTGCGAGCGCGACGGCCGGGTGGGCCGGATCGGGGGATGGCAGGGAGACGGCGGGGTCGCCCGCGGTGTGCGGGGCGACGGTGAAACGCGACACGTTCGTGCCGACGGGCGCCGTCACGTTGATCGCGCCCGCGTTGCTGATCTTGCACGGGGACGTCGAGACGTTGCTGACCGCGAAGGAGCCGTAGACGATCCCGGAGGTGTCCGGCGAGGCGAGTCCGGATGCGCCCCTGCCGAGTTGGCTCCGGCTGCACTCGGCCAGCGTGCTGCCGGCCGTGATGCCGTCCGTGAGCGACGCGGCCACGCTCGTCACCCCGCCGGAGGGCAGGGGGACCAGCACGCTGCCGCCGGGGTGGCCACCGGTCGCGCCCCAGGCGCTGCCGCCCACGGAGGGCAGGCCGGGCGCGGAGGAGTCTGTGGTCGGACCGCCGTGGCCGTGCTTGCTCGCGGAGGCCTGCGCGCCCGGCAACAGCGAGCCCATCGGTCCGGTCGCCGCGCTGGTGGCGGCGTCGGGGCCGAGTGAGTGCAGGGCGGTCAGCCCGAGCAGCGCGAGCGACGCCGCGACAGCGGCGCCGCCGTAGGCGCGACGCCGCAGCGCACGCCGCTGCGGCACGGCGTGGCGCAGCCGCGCCAGCGAGTCGGGCGCGGGCCGCACCCCGCCGACCGCCTGCTGCAGGCTCGCACGCAGCGCGGCCCCCACGGGGTCCTCGTCGGCGAGCCCGGCGCTCCCGGCGGAGCGGAGCGGGCCCGAGCCGAGCGGGTTGGACCCCCAGCCGCCCGTGCCCGCGCCGTGCGAGCCCGTGCCCGCGCCGTGCGAGCCGCGGGTGTCCGAGCGCGATGCGTTCGCGTCCGTATTCGGGCGGGACCCGCCGGGGCGGAAGGCGGCGGTGTCGACCAGACCGGGCCGCTTGCCGCCCGAGCCTGCCGTGCCCGTGCCCGTGCTCATGTTCGTGCCGGTGCCGGTGCCGGTGCCGGTGCCGGTGCCGGTGTGCGTGTGCGTACCGGACCCGTCGGGGCCTGTCGCGCCGGAGGCGAGCGTGCCGCCCGGGGAGACCAGCGGGCCGATGCCGGAGGCGTTCACGCGGCCCGGCTGGGAGGGGATCGTGCTGTCCGGGCTCGCCGAGGCCGCCGCCCGGGGCGGCAGGTCGGGGGTGGCGTCGAGCCACAGGGGCGGGGTCAGCGGTGGCTCCACGGGAAGCGGCGGCGTCGCTGCGGGATCGGAACCGGCTCCCGATCCCGGTCGCACCACGCGCAGGTAGCGCGAGCGCCGCTCCGCGCTCACCGCTGCCTCCCCTCTGCCCGATGCGTCTCTGTTCGGTGTGTTCTGACGGTCCGTACCGCCGCCCGGGGCGCGTCTACCCCCGGTCCGCGCGATGCATGCGCCGCCTGCGCCGCGTTTGTCGCGCTCGCGTCGAACGCGCCGCCGTCCATGGTGGTCCGCAGCGCGGCGAGCCCGCGCGAACCGTACGCCTTGACGGAGCCTACGGAAATGCCCAGGGTGTCCGCGACCTGAGCCTCCGTCATGTCGGAGAAGTAGCGCAGCACCAAGACCTCGCGCTGGCGCCGCTGCAGGCCGCGCAGGGCGAGGATCAGCTCGTCGCGCTCCAGCGCGTCGTACGCGCCCTCCTCGGCGCTGGCCGCGTCCGGCATCGGCTTCTGCAGCAGGCGCAGGCCCATGATGCGGCGGCGGAGCGTGGAACGGGAGAGATTGACCACGGTCTGGCGCAGGTAGGCGAGGGTCTTGTCGGGGTCGCGCAGCCGACGTCGCGCCGAGTGGACCCGGATGAACGCCTCCTGGACCACGTCCTCGCAGGACGCGGTGTCGTCCAGGAGCAGCGCGGCCAGGCGCAGCAGCGAGGAGTAGTGGGCCTGGTAGGTCTCGGTGAGGTGGTCCACGGTCGCGCCCACGGCGACCGTCACCGGGCCGGCCGTCACCGGGCCGGTCGGGACCGCACCGGCCGCGCCCACGCCGACGGGGCCCGCGGGCGCGTGCGGGTGCGGGCCCGGGTGGGAGCGGGAGGCGTCCGCGGTGAAGGGAGCCGTCATGACGAGCACCGAGGTTGGTGGCACGCCAGTTGGACGCATGACCCGCCGTGAGGGTTGTACGTCACCTGGCCCCTCCGTGACACCGTGTGCAGTGGCACTACGGTACGGGGCCGTCCACCGGCACGGAAGCCGAATCGGGCGTCTGCACCAACTCCCCTTAAACCTCTTCCGAATCCGTTCCGGCGTCCGCGGTCAGCCTGCCTGGCCCTCGGCTGCGACCAGCTCGGCGATCTGCACGCAGTTGAGCGCGGCGCCCTTGCGCAGGTTGTCCCCGCACAGGAACAGCTCCAGGCCGTGCGGCTCGTCCAGCGAGCGCCGGACCCGGCCGACCCAGGTCGGGTCGGAGCCGACCACGTCGGCGGGGGTGGGGTACTCGCCCTTCTCCGGGTCGTCGTAGACGATGACGCCCGCTGAGGAGTCGAGGATCTCGCGCACCCGGTGCACGTCCGGCTCGCGCTCGAAGACCGCGTGCACGGTCAGCGAGTGGCCGCTGACAACCGGGACGCGCAGGCAGGTCGCGGAGATCGGCAGCTCGGGCAGGCCGAGGATCTTGCGGGTCTCATTGCGCAGGCCCAGCTCCTCGCTGGACCAGCCGTCCTCGGTGGTGTCACCGGCCCAGGGCAGCAGGTTGTAGGCGAGCGGCGCCTCGAACGGGTCGTCCTCCTGCTCGGAGACGGCCCGGCGCAGGTCACCGGTGCGGGTGCCGACGGTCGGGTCGCCGGCGACCTCGGCAGTCTGGCGGCGCAGCGTGTCGACGCCGATGCGGCCGCGGCCGGAGGCGGCGAGTGCGGCGGTGACCACCAGCTGGCTGAGCCCGAACTCGGCGTGCAGCGCGGCCAGCGCCACGGTCAGCACGAGCGTCGCGCAGCGCGGCGCGGCGATGATCCCGATCCGGCGCATCCGCGCCGCCGAGGGGTTGATCTCCGGGACCACCAGCGGCACGTCCGGGTGGAGCCGGAAGGCCGAGGAGCCGTCCACCGCGACCGCACCGGCGGCGACGGCGAGCGGCGCCCACTCCTCCACGACGTCCTCGGGTGCTTCGAAGAGGGCGATGTCGACGCCCTCGAAGCAGCCCGGTTCCAGGGCGCGGACGGGCTCGGACCGACCCAGCACCTGGACCTCGGTGCCGATGCCCTCCGGTCCGGCGAAGAGCCGGACCTCGCCCCATACGTCCGCGCGGGTGGCGAGCAGATCCACCAGGACCCGCCCCACGGCGCCGGTGGCGCCGACGACGGCCAGGGTGGGCCGCACGGGCTGGGGCTTGGCGGAAGCGCGCTCGCCACCCGGAACGGTCATCGGCCCGTGCCGCCGTAGACGATGGCCTCGTCGGTCTCGCTGTCGAGGCCGAACGCGGTGTGCACGGCCTGCACGGCGGCGTTGACGTCCTCGGAGCGGGTCACGACCGAGATGCGGATCTCGGAGGTGGAGATCAGCTCGATGTTGACGCCCGCGGCGGACAGCGCCTCGAAGAAGGTCGCGGTGACGCCCGGGTGCGAGCGCATACCGGCGCCGACCAGGGAGATCTTGCCGATCGCGTCGTCGTAGCGCAGCGACTCGAAGCCGATCGACTCCTGGACCTTCTCCAGCGCGTCGATGGCCTTGCGGCCCTCGGCCTTGGGCGCGGTGAAGGAGATGTCCGTCCGACCGGTGGTCGCGGCGGAGACGTTCTGGACCACCATGTCGATGTTGATCTCGGCGTCCGCCACGGCGCGGAAGATGCGCGCGGCCTCGCCCGGCTTGTCGGGGACGCCGACGACCGTGACCTTCGCCTCGGAGGTGTCGTGGGCCACACCGGAGATGATGGCCTGCTCCATGTCGATCTCGCCCCCTTCGGGCTTGGTCAGAGGCTTGTTGGAGACCCAGGTGCCGGTCAGCCCGGAGAAGGACGAACGCACGTGGATGGGCATGTCGTAGCGCCGCGCGTACTCGACGCAGCGGGCCAGCAGCACCTTGGAGCCGGACGAGGCCAGCTCCAGCATGTCGTCGAAGGCGATCCAGTCGATCTTCTTGGCCTTCTTCACCACACGCGGGTCGGCGGTGAAGACGCCGTCCACGTCGGTGTAGATCTCGCAGCACTCGGCCTTCAGCGCCGCCGCGAGGGCGACGGCGGTCGTGTCCGAGCCGCCGCGGCCGAGGGTGGTGATGTCCTTGGTGTCCTGGGAGACGCCCTGGAAGCCGGCGACGATCGCGATGTTGCCCTGGTCGAGCGCGGCGCGGATGCGGCCCGGCGTCACGTCGATGATGCGGGCCTTGTTGTGGACGGCATCGGTGATCACGCCCGCCTGGCTGCCCGTGAACGACTGGGCCTCGTGGCCCAGGTTCTTGATAGCCATCGCCAGCAGGGCCATGGAGATCCGCTCTCCGGCGGTCAGCAGCATGTCGAGCTCGCGGCCCGCAGGGAAGGGAGACACCTGCTCCGCGAGATCGATGAGCTCGTCCGTCGTGTCACCCATGGCGGACACCACGACGACGACCTCATGGCCGGCCTTCTTGGTGTCGACGATCCGGCGGGCGACCCGCTTGATGCCCTCGGCATCCGCTACGGATGAGCCGCCGTACTTCTGCACGACAAGGCCCACGTGCGCTCCTCGACTCGGTGGTCCTGGCCTTCGGAGGTGGGAGTCCGGCAGGCCTGTGGTCGCTGGCCAGTCTAGCGATCGGCCTTGTCCCGGCGGGTGGTGTCCGAGGCGCGAGACGGTCGTATCAGGATTCGATCAACGGACGTCCCGGCCGGGACGGTGGGTTCACGGAAGATTTGCCGGGGGAGGGTGGCTGCGGCTCCGGAATTTCCCGGCCGCACGGAGAAGGGCGCCCACCGCGTGTCCTTCATCACATTCGGTGAACGCCCTCTCGTGCCCAGCTCAGCGCCCAGCTCCGTACGCGGCTCCGTGTGCCCAGCCCTGTCCCTGGCGGGCGGGTGCTCGGATCCCCAGCTCAGATCCCCGGCTCAGATCCCCAGCTCGGAGGCGAGCTCGGCGGCCATCAGGTCACCGGCCTGCTGCTCCAGCTGCTCGTCGGTCAGCCCGTCGTGGTCGGTGTCGGTGCCGTCGGCCGGTGCGGAGATCGGGCTGTCCATCCGGACGTGCGCCACCAGCGACTGCAGTGCGCGCAGCACGCTCGTCGCCGTGGAGCCCCAGGTGGCCAGGTAGGAGTACTGCCACCACCACAGCGCCTCGGAGATGCGGCCCTCGCGGTAGTGCGCCATGCCGTGGCGCAGCTCCGTGACGACCTCGGCCAGGTCGTCCGAGATCCGGCACGGCAGGGGCTTGTCCGGCGGGCCGTACGGGTCGAAGACCTCGTGGTAGACGTCGATGGGGGCGAGCAGCTCGGCCAACTGGCGGCGCAGCTCGTCCTCGTCCTCGTCCGGACCGGTGTCGGCCTCGTAGCGGTCGTCGGGCACGATGTCCTCGACGGCGCCCAGGCGGCCGCCGGTCAGCAGCAGCTGGGAGACCTCCAGCAGCAGCAGGCTGACCGCACTGCCCGGCTCGTCGCCCTTGGCGATCTCGGGCAGCGAGAGCAGGAAGCTCTGCACCGAGTCGGCGATCTGCACCGCGAACTCGTCCGGCGTGCCGTCGCCGTGCAGGCCGATCCTGGGCTGCGCGCTCTTGGAGATGTCGGGGGTGGCGTTGGGACGCGTGTCAGACATCGAGAAGTCGTCTCCCTTCGAAAGCCCGGCCGAGGGTGACCTCGTCGGCGTACTCCAGGTCTCCCCCGACGGGCAGACCGCTGGCCAGGCGGGTCACCTTGAGCCCCATCGGCTTCAGCAGCCGGGCCAGGTAGGTGGCGGTGGCCTCGCCCTCGAGGTTCGGGTCGGTGGCGAGGATCAGCTCGGTGACCGTGCCGTCCGCCAGTCGCTGCATCAACTCGCGGATGCGCAGGTCGTCCGGGCCGACGCCCTCGATCGGGCTGATCGCCCCGCCGAGCACGTGGTAGCGGCCGCGGAACTCGCGGGTGCGCTCGACGGCGACGACGTCCTTCGGCTCCTCGACGACGCAGATCAGGCTCGGGTCACGGCGCGGGTCCTGGCAGACCCGGCACAGCTCCGCCTCCGAGACGTTGCCGCAGATGGTGCAGAACCGCACCTTCTCCTTGACCTCCGTCAGGGCGTGCGCGAGCCTGCGCACGTCCACCGGATCGGCCTGCAGGATGTGGAAGGCGATCCGCTGCGCGCTCTTGGGCCCGACGCCGGGCAGCCTGCCCAACTCGTCGATGAGGTCCTGGACCACGCCCTCGTACACGCTGCGTTACCTGCTCTCTGATGGGGTTCTGCTGGGTTTCTACCTATTCGCGCCCATCATCCTCCGGACGGACGCACAGTCACAGCTTCCCGACACACCCAGTTACGCGCGGGAGGCCGTCCGGGTTCCGAGAGCCGGACCGGCCTTCGGCCGGAGCCGTCAGAACGGCAGGCCGGGGATGCCGCCCCCACCGCCGAGGCCCTGGGCCAGCGGGCCGAGACGCTCGGCCGCCATGCGCTGCGCGCCGGCCGTGGCGTCGCGGACGGCGGCGAGGACGAGATCCGCGAGGGTCTCGGTGTCCTGCGGGTCGACCGCCTTCGGGTCGATGACGAGCGCGCGCAGCTCACCGGCGCCGGTGACGGTGGCGCGGACCAGGCCGCCACCGGAACTGCCCTCGATCTCGGCGGCGGCGAGCTCCGCCTGCGCCTGGGCGAGCTGCTGCTGCATCTGCTGTGCCTGCTGGAGCAGGGCCTGCATATCGGGCTGGCCGCCGGGGAACATGGGAGCTCCTGTCCTGCCTGTCGTGGTGCTTGTGCCTGTGCCTGTCGTGGCTGAGCCTACGTGCTGCGCGCGTCGGATCGCCGTCAGTTCGGCCGCGCGACGCAGCCGCCGCCTCGCTCGGGGGTCACCGGGCGACGCACGTCCTGGCTCGCGTCCTGGCTCGCCGTCGACTCAGCGGTCGTGCTGCGTCTCCTGGATCACCGTCGCGCCCAGCTCGCGGATGATGAGGTCGTGGCCGGAGACGGACGTGGTGTCCTGCTCCGGGATGTCCTCCTCCGGATCGAAGGGCGGCGGGGGCATGTCCTCGTCGTCCGGCCCCTCCGGGTAGGGAGTGCTCGGCGCGCTGGGGCGCGGCGCGGGCGCGGACGGAGGCGAGGGCGCCGGGGTGTGCGTCGGCGCCGCCTGGGCCGGCGGCTGGAACGCGGGTGCGGGCGCGGGGGCGGGAGCCTGGGCCGACTGGTGCGGCGGCATGCCGCCGGGGGCGCCGGGGCCACCGGGGGCGTTGCCGAAGCCGCCGCCCGGCCCGCCGGGTGCGCTCGGCGCGCCGCCGAAACCGCCGGGCCGCTGCTGTGACGACGGCGGCGCGGAGCCGCCGGGGCTGATCAGGCACTCGACCTTCCACGAGACGCCGACGGACTCCTGGAGCGCCTGGCGCAGGATCTCGTCGTGCCCGCCGTTGACGAAGCCGTCCCGCGTCCCGGCGTGCTCGAAAGCGAGCTGCAGGGCGCCGTTGTCGAACCCGGCAACCTGGGCCTGCTGCAGCAGCATCCAGGTGACACGGCGACGGCCCTTCACGGCGTCCAGCACCTGGGGCCAGAACTGGCGTACCTGGGCGGCGCTGACGCCGCCGGCGTCGGCTCCGGCCGGCGCGGCGGCCTGTGGCGCGGGCGCGGCGGGGGCGGGAGGCGGTGTCGGGGCTGCCGTGGGCGTGGGCGTGGGTGCGGCGGGCGTCGCGGAACCGAAGCTCGGTGACACCGGCCACGCACCGGGCGTGCGCCCCCCGGCGGGTGCGGCAGGCGCGTCGGCTGCCGCTGCCGTGGGTGCGGGTGCCGGGGCGGGGGCCGAAGGCGCGGTGACCGCGGGCATGGCGGGCGCGGTCGACACCGGAGGCGCGGCGGGCATGGCCGGTGCGGCCTGCAGCGGGGCGCCGCCGCCGACCACGGCCCGGCGCTCCAGCTTCTCCAGCCGGGCCTGCCACGAGGTCTCGTCCGCGAAGGCGGACGGCAGCATCACCCGGGCGCAGATCAGCTCCAGCTGCAGCCGGGGCGAGGTGGCCCCGCGCATCTCCGTCAGCCCGGTGTTGACGATGTCGGCCGCCCGGCTCAGCTCCGCGGAGCCGAAGCGCCGCGCCTGCTCGTCCATGATCGCGATCCGGTCGGCCGGTGCGTCGATCAGGCCCTTCTCACCCGCATCCGGCACTGCGGCGAGGATCACCAGATCCCGCAGCCGCTCCAGCAGGTCCGCGACGAACCGGCGTGGGTCGTGCCCGCCCTCGATGACCCGGTCGACGATCCCGAAGACGGTGGCGCCGTCGTGCGTCGCGAACGCGCCGACGATCTCGTCCAGGAGGGTGGCGTCGGTGTACCCGAGCAGCGCCGTGGCCATGGCGTACGTCACACCGCCCGCGTCGGCCCCGGCGAGCAGCTGGTCCATGACGGACATCGAGTCACGCACGGAACCGGCGCCGGCGCGCACGACGAGCGGGTAGACGGAATCCTCGACCTGGATGCTCTCGCGCCCGCAGACCTCGGCCAGGTAGTCGCGCAGCGTGCCCGGCGGCACCAGCCGGAAGGGGTAGTGGTGCGTGCGGGAGCGGATCGTCCCGATGACCTTCTCGGGCTCCGTCGTGGCGAAGATGAACTTCAGGTGCTCCGGCGGCTCCTCGACGACCTTCAGCAGGGCGTTGAAGCCGGCCGTCGAGACCATGTGGGCCTCGTCGATGATGTAGATCTTGTACCGGCTGGAGGCGGGCGCGAAGAACGCCTTCTCCCGCAGGTCGCGCGTGTCGTCCACACCGCCGTGCGAGGCGGCGTCGATCTCGATGACGTCGATCGACCCGGGCCCGCCACGGGCCAGGTCCACACAGGACCGGCACTCGCCGCAGGGCGTGGGCGTGGGGCCCTGCTCACAGTTCAGGCAGCGGGCGAGGATGCGCGCACTCGTCGTCTTGCCGCAGCCGCGCGGGCCGCTGAACAGGTAGGCGTGGTTGACCCGGTTGTTCCGCAAGGCCTGCTGCAGCGGACCGGTCACGTGCTCCTGCCCGATGACCTCGGCGAAGGTCTCGGGTCGGTACCGGCGATAGAGAGCGAGCGACACGTCTTCGACCCTAACGGTCACCACCGACAAATCGGTGCCCTAGCAACGCAAGGACCCCCCGTGCACCCGCCAGAGCTCACCTACCCTTGCTGCCTTCCGGCCCTGGGGGGGTTCAGCGAGATAGCGCCACACGAGGGGCTGACGCCAACAGTACCGGATCCCGGCCCCGATCCTCACCGCCCCCGCCCGCCGATCCCCCGGCGATCCCTCCGCGATCACCCCGCGCCCCCGACCTGCGTCGACCGTGTGCACGAGCACCCCCAAACATCTAGTAAGCTCTCCCACGGAGGATTCGCCTAGAGGCCTAGGGCGCACGCTTGGAAAGCGTGTTGGGGGCAACCCCTCACGAGTTCGAATCTCGTATCCTCCGCACCGGCCCACCTGGGCAGATGAAGGCCCCGACCGCTCTGCGGTCGGGGCCTTCATCGTTCCGCAGTTGCAGTTTTAGTTGCGGTTGCCCTCCTTGGCGAGAATCGATCGGCGCTCAGGGCAAGGCCAACCGGGCGGAAGGCATCATGTGCGGGTGATCTCGCCACAGCACGATCTCGTTCTGCGACTCGTCGAGTCGGAGAAGCCTGCCGATGTTGTTCACGCGGGCGCTGCCTGCCTGGGGCAGATGCTGGGGGGCTTCGCGTGGGTGAGGTCGCGGCAGTCTCTGGAGCTTCGGGGAGCTCGTCGCCGCGAGGTGATCGGGCTGATGAAGAGCAAGTACAACCGGTCTGGGCATCTGATCGAGTTCATGGCGGAGCAGCTGACCGTCTTCGACGACGACCTGGGTGCCTGGCGTCGAGCCAGTCCCGACCTCACGGTGCGCAGACCGGAGTCAGTCGAGGCGATCGTGTGCGCCTCCAGCTTCTTGGACATGTCGAGTGAGTGCTTCGTGGTCCTGACCCGCCCCGAACAGCGCCTGGCGAAGCTTGAGCAGTTCGCTGATCACCTGCACGAGACGGCTCTGCCGTGGTTTGCCTGGTCAGCCGACCCGGAGCGGCTTGTGAGTGCTGCTCCCGACGCCGTGCTCTCGCCATGGGGATTTGCTCAGGACCTGATGGAGTTGCTTGTCAGCGGGGATCGAGTGGCGGAGGCGCGTGCTCTGTGGACGCGGGTCCTGAATCTCAACTCGAAGCACCAGCAGGCGTTCGTGACGGGTCAGGCCATGGCCGAGGCAGGGGAACGCCCTCGTTGGCACACAGCTGAGGCGATCGGGTGGAGCGCGTCGGTGCTCGATCTTCGGTAGGTAGTGCTGTGACCGAGGAGGTTCACTTGGTTCGCGCGGTACCCGATTGCGCAAGGAAGCGCGGCAGGTTCACGATGGGGCCGTGAGTCTTGTGGGTCAATCAGCCCTATTCAAGGTGACGGTCCGACCGGCACGGGCCGCCTACCTGATTGCCGAGGGAAGCAGTGACGGCTTCCGACGGGCAGTGCAGGAAGCGACGTCTCGATGGGGCGGTCAGACCGAGCCCATCATTCCCGTCCTGGAGGACGGCACGATCGCCCCGGACCACCGGCGGGTGATCGAGGTCGCACATGTGGATGGCGTGGTGAACGTCGACGCGCCGACCGATCATGCAAAGTCATTTGCTGCGTCGTTTGATATGCAGTGCGTGACTATCGATCAAATCGACCGGTGGGGCGTGACCATGTTCACGAGCCATCCCGCCGACATGGCACTGCCAACGACCGTCGACGGGAGCAACGGCTATGTCATCGCTGCCGAAGGTGCCCCGTTGTGGCAGGTTGCTGCTGCAGGCGATCTGAGGAGCGAAGCGGAGAAGGGGTTCCGCGACGCTGGAATGGTAGTGCGCCGGGCTCGATTTGATCACGAGATCGGCGAGTCGCAGCTCTGGGATCACACCCTGCTCGGGGCGACCACGGTGTCGATGGCTGAGACGTGGGCGTCGCCGGCCCCTATGGGCGCGTCGACGGTCATCATCCTCGTGTCGGATGCAGATGACCTCGAAGGTTGCCTGGCGTTTTGGAACCTGCGCGCTCTGCGCTCGGTCAGTCCCCGTGGGGCAACTCCTATACACCTGCTGCCAGTAGACATCAGCCACTGGACGTCGTGGCCGCGCGTTCTGTCCGATGCGTTGCAGCGTCCCGACCAGTTCTCCCCGGATGTGCTGATCGACTCCGCCTCTGTGGAGAAGGAGGCGATGCACACCTTCGCCGAGAGCATGGGTCTGCAACTGTCCGAGGAGCAGCAGGCCCGCCGCTCGATGCTATTCGGTAAGGAGGTGTTGAAACGCGCAGCACCGTTCACCTACCTACTTGGCTTGCCGGTGGGGTATGTCGGTTTCGAGCGTCGGTACGGCCTGGCAGCCTTCGTCGATGTGCCGGTGGTCGGTGAGAAGACTGCGTTGCGTCTCACGTGCCCGGTGCCGACGAAATCGGGCTATGGCGGGCTGTCGCTGGTCAGCATCTCCGATGGGCCGATTGACGCGCTTCCCAAGCGCGGGCCGGTGGCCAAGCTCGTCGAAGACAGTGCCGAGTGGCATGACGGCGGCATCCAGATCGCTGCCCGCCTGGAGCGCGACTGGCGGCTGGAGCTTCGGATCCCGACGCTGGATGCAGCATACGTGGCAGTGCTGCGCGAGCGGACCGCGTCCCACCCGCTGTCCGACAAGGGTGCGATCGGAACGGGTCTGCTGGATGAGTCCGCGATGGCCGTCTTGGCCGAGCCGGACGTCTTCGAGACGATCCGACAGCTGACGACTCCGCGCGGAGAGGACATCGCGAAGAAGCTGCAGAAGTTGTTCGGCAAGGGGCAGCCGCTGACCGAAGAGCAGAAGGCGTTCGCCGAGGAGTTCGGCGGGCGCAGCGAGCGGGTCTTCAAGAGCGCCGACCGCCTGGGTTACGGGTCTTTCGAGGCCGCGCAGACGGCTCTGGAGCGTCTCTCCGGAATCGGCTGGGCCGAGCGCGGCTTCCAGACCGCGTGCAACGAATGCAAGATCAGGAGCTTCGCGCCGTTTTCGCAGGGGACGGCCCGTGGGATCGCGCGCTGCCCCGTTTGTGGTTCGTCGACGGACTACACGCGCGAGCCGGGCCGCGGTCTGGTCGTGCACTACCGGCTCGACGCGCGTGTGGACTTCGCCAATGACAACGGTGTGATCGCCCACCTGATGGTGATCGGCGCCCTGAACCGGCGTTACACCCATACCCTCCTCAAGCCGGGGGTGGATCTCTTCTTCGCTGATGGGACGCAAGGCGAAGCTGACGTCATTGGCATCTGCGACGGCAAACTGGTCAGCGGCGAAGTCAAAATGTCCGGCTGGTCGTTCACCGATGCGCAGCTCAACAAGGACCTGGACATCGTCGAGCGGTTGCAGTCGGACATCTACCTGATGGCCGCTACCAGCCCTATCCAGGAGGAGACCAAGGAGCGCGCCAAGGCCCGTTGCGACGAACTCGGCGTCGAACTACTGATCCTCGAACGCAACGACCTGCTGCGTTGACTCGGCGGCTTGTCCGGCTGAGCAGGCAGAGGAAGGCCGACGAGGTCGCCGGCAACCAGGTGAACATTGCCAGGCAGAGTGGCCGGGTTGAGCTGATCACCAGCTCAACCCGGCCACTCGCATCGATCATGCGGCGGGCGGCTCTTCGGGCTTCGGCCAGAGCAGGCCGCCGATCTTGTCGGCGGTGTCCGTCAGTACCCGGTTGGTGAGGTGCTGGTACCGGCGGCGCATCCGGGCGGACTTGCCGGGCTCCCAGCCCATGATCGCGTCGACGATCGCGTCCGGGACGCCGAGGATCAGCAGGACGGTTGCAGCCGTGTGACGAGCGTCGTGGAGCCGACCAGTGCGCAGGCCCGCCGCCTTGAGCAGGTCCTTCCACTCATGGTGGTCTGTGTTCGGATTGAGGGGCTCGCCGGTCGGCGAGGTGAAGACGTAGCCCTTCTCCGTCCACAGGTCGGCAGCGAGCTGCCGGTCGCGCTCCTGGTCGCTCCGGTGCTGGAGGAGGAGGGCCAGCAGCGGGTCCGGGATGCCGATCGGGCGGCGTCCGGCGCGGGACTTGGTGTCCTTGGTCTCGCGGCGGATGTTGACCTTCTCCGGGCAGTAGCCGGGCTTGCGCCCGCAGGGGTGGCCTGCGCAGCCGTGCTGGTAGCGGGGCCGCAGCCGGTTGCGGTGGACGGTCAGGACGCGCAGCTCGAAGTCGACGTCGGTCCACTTGAGGCCGAGGACCTCGCCCTGGCGCAGGCCGAGCGCGAGTGAGATGACCCAACGGGCAGGGTGACGCTGCTTGTTGGCGAGGTCCAGGAGCCGCTGCACCTCCTCGACCGTGTAGGGCTCGACCTCTTCCTCCTCCAGGCGTGGGGGCTTGGCAATGGAGGCAGGGTTGACGGTGAGGTGGCCTCGGCGCACCGCCTCGTTGAGCGCGGTGCGGACGGTGCGGTGGACCTGGTGGGCGGTCCCGGCGGAGCTGCCACCGGCCTGCATCTTCCCGTAGAAGCGCTCCAGGTGCTCGGGCTCCAGCTTGGAGAGACGGTGCGACCCGAGGCCGGGGATGAGGTGGTGGTAGACCGCGACGCGGTAGCCGTCGATGGTGTTCTCACCGACGTGTGGTGCGGCGATGTTCTCGACCCAGTGGGTCAGCCAGGTCTTGATGGTCCAGGTCTGACCGGCCTTGCCGACGGTGCCGGCGTCACGCTTCTTCTCCAGCTCGCGCACGGCCTTGGTGGCATCGGCGCGGCGCTTGCGCATGACGTGGCGACGGTCGGGCTTGCCGTCGTCCTTCACGCCGACGGTCACGTAACCGTGCCAGTAGCCGTCCTTGCCGAGGAAGATCGAGGAAGCGCCGTTGGGCTGGCGTGAGTTGGCCATGTCCGCCCCCTTCAGGCCGCGAGGGCGGCGGTCGGGGCGACGGCCTGGGAGCGGGCCGCGATGTAGGCGTCGAGGGAGTCGACGGGTATGCGGCGCAGGCGGCCGATGCGGACCGAGTGGACCTCGCCGGAGGCGATGAGCGCGTACATGGTGGTGCGGCCGACGCCGAGACGGCGGGCGGCTTCCTCGACGGTGAGGGCGACCAGGGTGGTGTCCGGGGCGGGGGCGGAACACTCCAGGACGGCGGCGCGGAGCTGGTGTTCGGGGATGCCGAGGGCGTCGGCTATGAGGGACAGGGCGGGCAGGGTGGACAAGGAGACGCCTTTCGGCGGTCACGGGGGCAACCGTTGACCGCTGGCCTGTTCGGGATGGGCGGTGGGCTTGGTGGGTGTCCGCGCTGGTGGCCCTCGGTGTTCGTAGCACCGGGGGTCGGTCGGCGGATGGTGAACGTGCAGGCAGGCTACGGCGGCAGCGGCCGGTGACCTAGCGATTCCGGGCCGGACTTACAGGTCGGTGCCGGGCATGCTGCGGAGCGGGTCCTCGGGCGAGTTCGGTGCCGGGTAGAAGACGAGCTCGGTGGGCTCCGTCTCTTCCTCGACACCGAGGCGCGCGGCGATCTCGTCGTATCTGGCCTCGGCCTGGTCGAGTCTGGCCTTGGCGGCGTCGGCGAGGTCCTGGGCGACCTGGTGCTCCTGCTCGGCCTTCTGGATGTCGAAGGCCGCTTCCTGGAGTTCCCAGTGCGGGTCGTCGGGGCCGGCCACGGCTTCGAGCATGAAGTTCGCGGCGGGGACACTGAGAGCCTTGGCGAGGCCGAGGGCCTCGTCGAAGCTGATCCCGCGGGTGCCGTTCTCGATCTTGGCGATCTGGGTCTGGTGCAGCTTGAAGCCAAGGCGTCGCATGCGCTCGGCCATGTCCTCCTGGGAGAGGCGGGCCGTCGTGCGCAGGACCTTCAGGTTGTGCGCGACCAGGGCCTCGCCCTCCGGCGGGGCCCAGCGCTGGGGCTTGCTGTCGTCCACTTCTTCTACCTCCTCTCCCGGGCGGACGAGGGTCCACGAGACCCACAGTCGTAGACCATACCAGCATGGGATGCCCAACCTGCAAGCGCATACACGCGAATGTGACGTAGGTCACTATTGTTCTGGCCAGTGAATATGCTGGATTCGACTGGGAATGCCATGCGGCGTGAGGTTGACAGTGGGCGGCCGTCCGTGCATGCTCATGCTACGAGAGCATCAGAATGCCAGTCGAGAAGAGGTTGAACGTGTAGGTGCCTGACCCGAGGAACGCGAAAACCCCCGGCGCTACGAACACCGGGGGCTGCTGGAAACCTCGCCACCGCCCATCCCTGGAACAGTCGTCTGCGGCGGACCGGGTTGCCCCCCGGATCCGCCGAGTGAGGATCTCCATGACCGAGAGTACAGCCCCCGCCGCCCAGGCGGCACCCCTTCCGCCCGCCGCCCCATCTCCAGCCTGTGGACAGGCCGACGCCGCCGCGCTGCTCGACGAGCTGCGCGCCACCCTGGCCCGCTTCGTGGTCCTGCCCACCGCGCAGGCCCTGGACGCGACCGTGCTGTGGATCGCGGCAACCCACCTGCAGCCGGTGTGGCAGCACGCCCCACGCCTCGCGGTCGTCGGCCCCGCGAAGCGCTGCGGCAAGTCCCGCCTGCTCGACCTGCTCACCGAGACGGTCCACAACCCCGTCATCACCGTGAACTCCACCGCGGCGGCGATCTTCCGCTCCATCGGCGAGAAGCCGCCGACCCTGCTGGTCGACGAGGCCGACACCATCTTCGGCAGCCCCAAGGTCGCCGAGAAGAACGAGGAGATGCGCGGCCTCCTCAACGCGGGCCACCAGCGCGGACGCCCCGTCCTGCGCGTGGTCGGCAAGGAGCACGCCCCGCACTCCTTCGCGACCTTCGCCATGGCCGCGCTCGCCGGCATCGGCGACCTCCCCGACACGATCATGGACCGCTCGGTCGTGATCCGGATGCGCCGCCGCGCCGAGGGCGAGCACGTCAGCCCCTACCGCACCCGCCGCGACAGCCCCGCCCTCCACGCCCTCCGTGCCCGCCTCCAGCGTTGGACCACCTCGGTCGCCGACCAGGCCCTGCACCTGGAACCGCACATGCCGGTCGAGGACCGGGCCGCCGACACCTGGGAACCCCTGGTCATCGTCGCCGACCTCGCGGGCGGCACCTGGCCCGACCGCGCACGCGCCGCCTGCCAGCGGATGGTCGCAGCCGAGGCCCAGGCCGAGGAGGACAACCCCTCCAACGCCCGGATCCTCGCCGACATCCGCCGCGCCTTCGCCGGTGTCGGTGACCCGGAGAGCATGTCCACCGACACGCTGCTCTACCGCCTCAACTCCGACCCCGAAGCCCCCTGGGCCGAGACCGGACGCGGCGGCCTGAACCCGCGCGCCCTGGCCGGGATGCTGCGCGAGTACGGCATCCGCTCCGGCAACGTCCGCATGCCCGACCAGACCCAGCTCAAGGGCTACCTCCGCGCCAAGTTCACCGACGCCTGGAAGCGCTACTGCCCCACCGTCCACCCCGTCACCGACGGCGCTGACGGCCCCTCCGGCAGAGCGGGACACACCGGCTGACCCGCGCGCTGTTCAGTCGCCGCCCGCAGCCTGTGGACGGCGACTGTCGAGGCCAGGACCAGCTTCTCGGGCCGATTTTCCCGGAAAATCGCGAGCCCGTTTCCCGGAAAACGGACAGCGGATTTTCCCGGAAAATCCGCGCCTCCCTCCCGGGGGATGGCCGCAGGAGCTGAACGAGAGCGTGTGCAGCTCCTGTACGCGCCGACGTTCAGGTCCTGTACCCCCGGCACGAGACGGCCCAGGCCATACCCCGTCTCGTGCCGTCCCTGCCGTCCCAGCCGTATAACCGCAGGTCAACGCCCATCTAGCCAAGACGGCACAGCATCCCAAGACGGATAGCCATCCGTCTCAGCACGCCCACGAGGGCACAGGCGGAAGCCCGCCAAGCCGCCGTCACCGCCTCGGACCTACGGGAACGGCAGGACGTCCGCTGCACGCCACCGGACGGAGCGAAGACGCCACTCCACGGCCTCGCCGTACCGGCTCTGACCTGCGACGTCAACGGCAAGACGGCCAAGACGGATCACCGCACACCACCACCAGACCTCACCCCCGAACGGGAGTCCCACACCCATGTCCGACACCGTCATACCCACACCGTCGACCACGGTGGTTGGCCGTCACCGCGCCACCTGGTGGGACCGGCTCGCCATCGTCCTGCTCGGCCTCGCTGGGTGCGCTCTCTCTTACGACGCGTTGCGGCAGATGGCCACCGCCGTCCACGTCCGCCCCACCCTGACCTACGTGTTCCCCGTGGTCATCGACGGCTTCATCGCCTACGGCGTCCGCGCCCTGCTGGTGCTGCGGGAGGCCCCGCTGCCCGCGCGGCTGTACGCGTGGGGGCTGTTCATTGCGGCGACCGCCGCGAGCATCTGGGCCAACAGTGTCCACGCCCTGGACCTGAACCGGCCCGGCACGGTCAGCTTGCATCTGGGCGACACGACCGTCACCGTGCTGTCCGCCATCCCGCCGCTCGCGCTCGCCGGGGCGACTCACCTGCACCTGCTGATCAAGCGCTACGGCGGCACCCTTGCCGGGCCCGCCCAGGCCCCGGTGTCCGCAACCCTCGCCGGGGTTCAGGACGGTCCGCAACCGTCGCCTGCGCAGGCGGTGGAGGTTCCGTACACCGCCTCCGCTGGCGCGCCCGTAGAGATCCCGACGCTGCCGCAGGCTCCTGCTCTCCCCGCCTCCGTCGCCCCCGAGCGCACCGCCTCGCCCTCGGCCGACGGAGCCGAGCCCGAAGCTGGACACGGCGGCGAGGACGATCCGGTCGACGCTTACGACGACCCCGCCGAGGACCACGAATCCGCAGGCCAGAACCTGCGAGGGGATTCGGGTCAGCCTCCGGTGACGAGCCCTGGTGGACGCCCCGCGCTGGCCTCGATCGCTGGGCTGGCCGACGTTATCGCTGCCGCCCACCCCGACGGTTCCGGACTGACCCGCGACAGCGCCCGCAAGGCCGTCACCGACGCCGGACTCGGTGCCGGCACCGAACGGCTCACCGAGGCCATGGCCCTGGTCCGGCAGCGCAGCGAGGCCCGTCAGCACCCCGCCGACTGACCCAGCATCAACGACCGCTGCCCGGACCCGAACCGGTTCCGGGCAGCACCCTCTCTCTCGCCGCTGCCCAAGAAGCCCGGCCGAGCCAACCCGCCGAGTGTCCGCACACTCACCACCCAGCCCATCCACCTGAGCACCGACAGGAGCCACCGCCCCTCGTGAGCCGCAACCCCTTCGCCCGCAAGACCCGCACCACCCAGGCCCCGCCGCTGAGTAGCCTCTCCACAGCACAACCGCCCACGCTCGACCGCAGCTTCAACGGGGACGGCCTCCCCTCGACAGCGGAGCGAGCTGGGGCGAAGTCCACATCGCCTGGGGGCGATGCGGACTTCGCGCTCGTGCCCGCCCCGGCGGGAGCGGGCACCGCCCCGGCCCATGGGGCCGGGAGCGGAGCGGTTGCGGAGGTGGGGGCCGAGCGCGGCCTTCACCAGGACCAGGACCAACCCTCGCCCGCCGAGCCGAGCGAGCCCGCTGACAGCGCCGTCGTGCGCCTCGCGCCGACCATCAGCGCCGACGCGTTCGTCCACCGTGGCATTGCCGCAGTCGACATCCCCGCGCCCGCCCACGACGACGCTGTGCCCGGTGCCGCCCGCCGCCGGCACCTGAGCGACGTCCTGTACCGGCCCCGCTCGGGCACCAAGCGCAGCCTGCAGCTGACCTGCTCGGCGGAACCGGCGGAACGCGACTTCATCGACCTCGCCGCCCGCACGGCGAAGCGCTCCCGCTCCATGTACCTGATGGACTGCGCCCTCACCTTCGCCCACGCCTACCTGTCCGACCAGCGTCCCGAAGGCGTCGCGGCCCTGCCCTCCCCGCAGGCGACCCAGGACCTGATGGTCCTTTTCGGGAAGCTGCTGCGGGAGTTCGGCCGCATCGGGAACAACCTCAACCAGCTCGTCTACGCCGTCCACAAGGGGGATCTGCCCGACCGCGCCGAGGAGATCCTGGACGAGCTGCACCAGGTCGCCCAGCGCGCCCGCCTCCTGATGGACCAGGCCCTGGCCGGAGGTGGTCGCCGTGGTGCCTGACGTCTCCACCGGAGACCGCAGCCGCGGCCTCCTCTCCTACCTCTTCGGCCCCGGCCGCCGTAACGAGCACACCGACCCGCACATCGTCGCCGCCTTCGCCATGCCCGGAATCGTCGACCCTGGCCGCGTCCCCCTCGACCAGCACCAAGCCGCCCTCACCGAGCTGGCCGACTACCTCGACCAGCCCGTCCACCTGCGCGAGCAACGCCTGGGGAAGAAGGTGCCGCAGCACGTGTGGCACTGCCCCGTCCGTACCGCACCCGGCGACCGCTACCTCACCGACGAAGAGTGGGCCGAGGTCGCCCGCCGCATCGTGCACGCCACCGGGATCGCCGAGCACAGCGACGACACCGCCTGCCGCTGGATCGCCGTGCGCCACGCCGAGGATCACATCCACATCATGGCCACCAGCGTCCGCGAGGACGGCCGCCGCCCCCGCAACCGCGGGGATGGCCGCCGCGCCCAGGCCGAATGCCGACGGATCGAGGCCGAACTCGGGCTGCGCCGCCTCAAGTCCGGCGACGGCACCGCCCCGAAGACCCCGACCGGCGCCGAGGTCGCCAAGGCCGAGCGCCAGGGCCGCAAGAACACCGCCCGGGTCTGGCTGCGCGAACACGCCTACGCCGCAGCCGCAGCAGCCCGCGACGAGGCCGAGTTCTTCGCCGTCCTCACCGCCCTCGGCGTCCAGGTTCGGCCACGCCTCGGCCCCGTCACGGGCGAGGTCACCGGCTACAGCCTCGCCGCCCCCGGCGACACCGACGCCAAGGGCGACCCGATCTACTACGGCGGCTCCGCCCTCGCCCCCGACCTCTCCCTCAACCGGCTCCGCGAACGCTTCACCCCCACCGAGGACGGCGGGCACTCTGCCGTGGCCGAGCGAGGGGACGGCCAGTCCGACGCCGGCAGCACCTGGAGGCACGCCGACGCTGAGCTGCGCGCCGCCTACGCCTTCGTGATCACCGCGTCCGACGGCACAGTGGGCGACCAGGCCGACGCCCAGGTCCAGGCGCAGGCGGCGGCGTTCGCCGAACTGCTCCACAACACCGCCGCAGCCGCGCCGCGCCCGCTCCGTGTCGAACTGCGCGCGGCAGCAACCGCGTTGAACCGCGCCAACCGCTCTGCCATCCGCGCCGAGCACCGGGCCGCCGACGCACTGCGCCAGGCCGGACGGACCCTGCTCACCGTGCCCGGCAGCAAGGACGGCGATTTCGTCACCGCCGCCCTCGTCTCCGCGGTGTTCCTCCTCATCGCCCTGGGAGAGTGGCACACCCAGCGCGGCCACCAGCAGCAGGCCGAGGCCGCCCACCAGGCCCTCGCCCGTCTCCAAACGGCCCAGCAGCAGGCCGCCCGCCCCCGCCTCGCCCAGCTCGCCGCCCACACCCCCAGTCCACAGATACAGGACCGGCTGGCCGCCGCCGTCCAGGCCGCCGTCCCCGAGCACGCCCAGCGAATCCTCACCGACCCCGCCTGGCCCGCCCTGGCCACCGCCCTTGCCCAAGCCGAATCCGCCGGCACGCCACCCCGCCGAGCCCTCGCCGACCTCACCGGCCAGCGGGAACTCGACACCGCCGACCGGCCCGCCGACGTCCTCCTGTGGCGCCTGCGCAACTCCACCGCCGACCGCGTCGCCTTCCGCGTCCGCGCCGCCACCTCCCGGACCCGCCGACCCACCACACCCGCCGTCCCGCCCGCCGACATCCGGCCCACCGACGTCCGGCCCAGCACCACCACTCCGACCGCCGAGCACCCTGCCCGTCGCAGCCGCTGACCCTTCAGCCTCCCGCCCCGCCACTCCGAATGGCGGGGCGGGAGGAGGAGGCCAGGCAGAGCGTGGACCGAGGCGCGCGCCGTCATCGGCACAGGTCCGCTCTGGCGGGGGCGCAGGCCCGGTGTGGTGTCGATTCGATGTCTTCTTCCCCGACCGGGAACTGACCGACGGCAGCCGTCGTCGTGTGGTCCTTGCAACAGCCGCGCACAGGAAGGACCTGCGTGACCAATCCCGCCGAAGCCCACCGCCCGAGCGTGATCCGCGTGGTCGAGCACCCCGACGAGCTGAATCCCCGTGGCATCACGATCACCTGCCCCAGCTGCGGCGCCCGACGCGACTGGCTCCTGCTAGAGACCCGAGGCCGGACCTTTGTCCGCTGCCGGTGCGCGCACGAGTGGAAGGAGGCCGACCTCGACCTGGACTACTTCAACGCCAACTTCTGCTACCCGGACCGCACCTGGCCCGACTCTCGCGACGCCATGATCGCCATGGGCTTCGACGGACTCCTTGCCGGGGCGGTGTGGTCGTAATGGACGGTTCGCAGCGCCGGTGAACACGGTCAGGCCGACGGTGACGAGAGCCGAGTGTGGTACCGGCGCCAAGCGATCCCGAAGACCACGAACCGCATGGTCAGCCTCACAGGGGTGCGGTGACGTCGCCTGCAGCCAGCCGTCAGAAGATCGTGAGTCTGTCCACACCAGCTTCGTCGAAGGCGAGTTGGTAGACGAGGTCATCCAGTTCCACCGGCTTCAGGCTGCCAGCGCAGGACACGAGGAGATCGCGAGCACCGTGGTGGGGCTCGTCGTGCCGGGCGGCATTCCAGTGTCCGGCGGCGCCAGCCGGTATGGCCGCGATGTTCCTGCCACACCTGGTGCAAGTGGTCCGGGGCATCTTCACGCCCCACATCGTCGCAGCAGCGGCCGACATCAGCGTTATGCGATGAGCCGGTCCGGCCGATTCATCCCGACTGACGTGCTGGACTGCCATGCTCGCCTCATGGTCTTCGCCCTGCTCGATCTGTACTCGTCCGTCGAGCACCTGAGCGCGCTGCTTGCCAAGGCTGGCAAGGTGTTCGCCGCCTTCGACGCACAGGACTCGGGCTGCTGGTCCGCCGGAGTCGAGGCAGACGACGGCCAGCGGTGGTTCGTCAAGCTCGCCGGCACCTCGGCCGGCGAGAGCGCGATGCGCCGCGTCCAGGAGCTCCACCGGCAGGTCCGGCACCCCAGCATCATCCCCGTCGTGCACTCCTTCGCCTGTGCCGACGGCCTGGTGAACATCTACCCCTGGGCTGACGGTGACGTCCTCTACCACCCCACCACCGACGCCCGACCGGACCGGACACTCGCGACGCACCCCATGGCCTGCTTTCGCTCCCTGCCCCTACCCCGTGTCGAGACCGCGCTCGACACGGTCCTCGACGCCCACCAGGCCATCTGCGCGGCAGGTTGGGTCGCGGTCGACTTCTACGACGGCTGCCTCCTCTACGACTTCGGTACGCACGTGATGCGGTTGATCGACCTTGACGAGTACCGGCCCGGGCCGTTCACCGTCCCCGGTGACCGGCTGCCGGGCTCCAGCCGCTACCTCGCCCCAGAAGAACGGCGCCACGGTGCGCTCGTCGACGAACGCACCACCGTGCACGCGCTCGGCAGAATGCTCCGGCTGCTGATGGACGGCGGCGACATGGAAGCAGACTGGCGCGGCACGCCAGCCCAGCTTGCCGTCGTCACCCGAGCCACCGACCCTGACCCGTCCCGGCGCCAGCCGACCGTCAGCGCCCTGCGCGAGACCTGGCACGGGGCCGGACGGGCCTGACCCACCGCTCGGCAGCTCGGGATGGGCAGGAACCTCTTCGGGACGTCGTCACCGGCGTTGCGCAGTAGCCCTGCCCGTTTGTCTGCTTCGCGACTCTCAGCCCCGCTCGGGCCAGACGGGCTCTGCAACGATGAGCGCATGACGATGCGTTCCGTTGATCTGAGACTGGAGCCGGTGGAGGAGATCCTGGCACGGGCTGAGTCCGCACTGCAGGTGCAGTTGGACCGCGCCACGCTCGTTCGCAAGCGGCGGTCCATCGGCGCGGTGACCACGCGAGGAACCTGGGTGCGGATCGAGCGCCGCCCCTGGGCGAAGGTCGACGGCCAAGGGTGGAACGGCACGCAGAGCGCAGCCTCGCTGCACGGGATCGCCAAGCCCCAGTGGTACGCCGGCCTCACGTGGCGGGACAGCGCCGAACCCGCCGTTTGGCAGGTCGACGAGACCGCACTCCTGCCTTGCCAGCCGATCGGCACGGCGGTTCTCGCCGAAGCGCCACAGCTACCGGACGCGTGGTGGAAGGCGTTCAACGCCTCGCTCGATGCGCTGGCAGGCAGCCGGACGACGCGGGTGGCGACCCCGGACACCGAGACCCTCACCGTCGGGGGCATCACCGGGGCGATCAGCGCCGCTTTCGGTGTCGCTGTGGAGGCGGACTTCGGGCCTTGGGCGCCCGCACATGCGGATCTGAACTGGGCGAATATGACCGGCCCGGAGTTCTGCCTGTTCGACTGGGAGGACTGGGGCAACGCCCCGCGGGGCCTGGATGCCGCCTCGCTTTGGGCGGCGTCGCTGGCCGTCCCGGAGCTGGCGAAGAAGGTGCGTGAGGAGCGGCACGAAGACCTCTCGGGCCGCGACGGGAAGCTGATGCTCCTGTTCGCGCTGTCGAAGTTCGCCGGCCCCGGCGCCCACCCCGACGATCCCCGGGTGGCGCCGGGGCGCGAAGAGGCCGCCCGGCTCCTCCGGCAGCTCGACGGAGTCTGATCCCACAGCTCGACCCCGCACAGTCACCCCTGCTACCCGCTGTTCGATCTGGAGGTCGTCATGGCTTTGATGCCGCCGGCCAGTCGCCCCGCCTGGGAGGCGCTGTCGCAGGTCCTCCGCGCCGCCATCGAGGACCGCGTCGGCGGCCGAGTGAGCGTGGTCGACTACCCATCGGGCGGCTTCACGCCCGGCATCGCCGCGCGCCTCGAACTCGACTGCGGCGCCCGCGTCTTCATCAAGGGCATCGCGCTCGACGACCCGGCCTCGCGGATGTATCGGGCCGAGGCGGCTGTCGGAGCCGATCTGCCCGTGCGGGTCGCGCCCGCGCTGCTGTGGGCCGTCGAGGAAGCGAACTGGCTGGTCCTCGGCTTCGAGGACGTCTCCGGCTCGACCCCGGACCTGGCTCCGGGGTCGGCCGACCTGGATGGCGTGCTGGAGACCGTGGCGGCACTCGCCCCCGCGCTGACCCCGTGTCCCGCCAAGGAGGCCGACGCGTTCGCCGGACTCGCGGGGACCCTTGCCGGGTACTGGCGGCGACTGGAGGCCCAGGGCGTCCAGGGCTGGGATGCCCGGCACGTGGCGGAGCTGACCGCGCTCGACAGCGAAGAGGTCCTGGTCCGGGCCACGCAGGGTGACACCCTGCTGCACTGTGACCTGCGCGCTGACAACATGCTCGTGGAAGCGGGCCGGGCTCGCGTGATCGACTGGTCCTGGTTCGCCCGGGGCGCGGCCTGGGTCGACGTCGCGTTTCTGTTGCCGCAGCTCATCCTCGCCGGGCACCGCGCACCCGACGCGGACCGCCTCCTGGCCGCCGCCGTGCCCGCCTGGGCGCAGGCCCCCGAGGAGGGCGTCGTCGCGTTCGCTGTGGCCATCACCGGCTTTTGGGAGTGGCAGCAGCGCAGCGGCCCCGGCGGAGCGCTCGGTGCCTACCGTGGGCGGGCCGCCGCCGCGGGTCGGGCTTGGGTCGCTCACCGGATGGGCTGGAAGGAGCCCGCCTCGGTGCCGCTGTAGAGACCGCGGGCGGTGAGGTCGGCGAAGCCCCTGGCCAGGACCGAGTGCAGGTGAGCCGGGTGGAGGTAGCCGAGATAGTCCTTGCCGGAGCGTCCGTCGGGTGCGCGGAGAAGGGCGCTCGCGGCCTCGGCGATCGTGATGGCGGTCTCGCCGTGGATCGCGGTGGCCAGGCGCGCCGCGGTGCGGTCGGCGAGGGCGGTGTGCCTGCGGTAGGCGGCGGCGTTGCCGGCTAGGAACACGTGGGGGCTGGTCAGCGCGTTGAAGATGAGCCGCAGCCGGAAGGATTCGCCTTCCAGGTACCAGCTCTCGCGGATCGTGAGGGGCGCGCCGTGCACCGTGGTGAAGCCCGCGCCCTCGGCCGCTTGCTTGGCCTGCCCGAGCGTGGCGTAGAGCTTGGCTTGGTAGGGGACCTCTTCGTCGAGGTCGAGCCCGTGTCGGCTGTGTAGTTCCTTCACGGCACCGATGAGTTGGTCGAGTTGTCGGCCGTCGAGCTGCGCGGCTCCGGTGTAGAGCAGGTCGAGGTCGGAGGTGGCGCGGTCGGTGCCGGTGGCGTGGGAGCCGTAGGCGAGTGCGTAGCCGCCGGGGAAGACGGCGAGGCGGGCGGCGGCGTCGAGGGCGGCGCTCACGGCTGGACCTCCTGTGAGAGCGCGGTGACGTAGTCGAGGACTTGGCGCATGTGCTCGTCGGTGATGCGGGGGTTGATGGAGACGAACCGCAGCGGGGCGAGGACGGCTCCCTGGCGGACGCGTCCCAGGTCGTCGGGGATGGTGAACTGGTGGAGGTGCCAGCGCCCTTCGGCCATGAGGCGGGCGTGGAGGGCGCGGTTGAGCGTGTTGATCCGGTCGACGTCGGGTCGGGCCGGGTCGTGCCCGGCGGGCAGCACGAGGAACGCGACGGCGCACATGTCCGGTTCGTTCAGCCGGATCAGCCCGGGGCGGGCGTCGACGAGGTCGGCGAAGCGCCGGGCTCGGTCGAGGCGTTCGTCCATGACCTGGGCCAGTCCCTGGCGTCCGAGGGCGCGCATCGCCGCCCAGGCGCGCAGGCTGGTCCACTCCTTCGTGCCGATGAATGGGGTGACCTGCCCGAAGGCGAAGTCCTCCTGCATGATCAGGTCGCTGTAGGAGGAGACCAGCCGCAGCGAGGCAGGGTCGCGCAGGAGGAGGGCGCTGACACCGTAGGGGACGTTGAGGACCTTGTGCGGGTCCACGGTGACGGAGTCGAACAGCTCGATGCCATCCAGCAGGTGCGTCAGGCGTGGAGTGAGAGCGCACATCAGGCCCCAGCAGGCGTCGATGTGGAGCCACACCTCGGGGTCGTGCTCGCGGACGGTCTCGGCGACGGCGCACAGCCGGTCCACGGTCTGGGTGCGCGAGTCGCCGGCGTAGGCGACCACGGCCATCGTCCGGCCGCGCCGGGCCTTCACGGCCTTGGCGAGGGCACGCAGGTCGTAGCGGAAGCCCCGGGTGTCGACCTCGGTGACGTGCGTGCCGCAGCCGATCCAGGTGGCCGCGGACTTCACGCTGTAGTGGCCGATCCCCCTCGGGACGATGAGGCCGAAGCGTTCCGGGTCGGTGACGCCGGCGGCCAGCGTGCCGGGGGCGGCGTGCTCGCGGGCCAGCATCATGGCGACGGTGTTGGAGCCGGTGCCGCCGTAGGTGATGACACCTCCCGCGTCCCACACGGAGGTGACCTGGTCGGCGGGCGGGTTCGCGTAGCCGAGGAGACCGCGCAGCCACCGCAGGACCGCGATCTCGGTGAAGGTGCCGGACGGAGAGCAGAAGGACTGGTTGATCAGGTTCTGCTGCGCCAGGACGGCGAACAGGCCGGCCGCGAGCGAGGCGGTGTCTCCTCCCGTGTCGCCGAAGCCCATGAAGCGGGGCGAGTTCATGTTCACGCAGTACGGCAGGACCGTGTCGGTGATCTCCGTCCAGACCTGCTCCGGGGACGACGGGGCGTCGGGCAGGTCGCCGAGCAGCAGCGCCTGGAGCTGCTCCGGCGTGGCGCGGGTTCCGTAGACGTCCTCGCTGGTCTTGTGTTCCAGGCCAGCGGCGACGACCTCGTGCAGGAGCTTCGCAGTCGGCTCCAGGGTGTCCGGGTTGAGCACGTGCATCGTGGTCCCTCCCAGTTCAGACGGTCGTGGGTTGCTGCCGGGCGTCGAGCAGGGCGCGGTAGTCGCGGACCACCGCCGGATCGACGGGGTGGTCCAGCGCGGCGAGGAGGTCGGCGAGGTGCTGAGGCCGCTGGGCGCCGACCGCCACGCAGGAGACGGTCGGCAGCTCGAAGGCGAGCCGGAACGCCGCCTGCGCAAGGGTGAGGGCTTGGCCATCGGCGGGCAGGAGGAGCCGGGGGTCGACCGCCGACCAGACCGGGTCCGTGGTGCTGCCGCCGAAGGGGCTCATGCCCCACAACTGCTGGGGTCGCAGGTTCCAGCGGGCGGCGAGGGTCTCGCCGGCGGTCAGGGTGCGGGCACCGACCAAGAGCCCGGCGCGTACCATCAGCGTGTGCGGTGGCGGTGCGGCGCCGGCCAGGTCTAGGAGCGGTCGCGGGTTCCAGGTGGCGACGCCCCAGGAGCCGCACAGCCCGGCCGCCACGGCAGCGGCGAGGACATCGCAGGCATTGGCCCAGGTGGTCTCCGCGTCCCGGTCGTCGGAGAGGGTGGCTTCGGGGTTGTGGAGGAAGACCAGGTCAGGCGGTCGGCCGAGGTCGCGGACCACCTGTTCGAGAGTGACCCGCAGCATGACGGGGTGGAGCGAGTGCACGGGGCCGGTGGGGGCGGGGAAGTAGCCGACCTTGGTGGACAGGTGGAAGCGGTCCAGCAGGCGACCGTAGGTGCCGAGCGTCTGGTGCGCCGTGAAGCCGCGGTAGTTGAAGCTGGTGTCGATCGCGGTGACGCCCAGGTCCAACGCGGCGGTCAGTTCGTCGCGGTGGTGACCAGACCGGTGTAACCCGAGGACAACTCGGCGGTCAGCGGTGCGCATATCTCCTCCTCCACCAAGATCGCGGCGAGCTCTCGGACCTGGGCGCCCGCGGCGAGGGCCGCCTGCTCCAGGTCGACGGGTTGTCCGCTGAGCAGCAGCTCCAGCGCCGGTCGGGCCTTGGCGGCAAAGGTGAGCTTCTTGCCGGAGGTCACCACCTCGACGGCGGAGCCCGTCTCATCCAGGCGGGGCGGGAAGTGCGTCGTGCAGACGACTGCGGTCAGCGGACCGAAGATGTCCAGGTGGGGGACATGCCGGGGCAGGTTGGTCTGGTGCTCGTAGGAGGCCAGGTAGTCGGCGGGGGTGCGCTGCCGGATCAGCTCGGCTGTGGCTTGGGCCAGGTGCCCGGTGTCCGCCCCGACCGTGCGGTCGAGGTCGCGGCGGAATATCTCCTGCTCGCGGCACCAGTCGCCGAGCCAGGTGAGCCAGCTGGCGCCGGTGCGCTGGGTGATGCCGAATGTGACGTGCAGGCTCTGGCCCGAGCCGCTGCCGTTGCGGGTGGCCTGGTGCCAGTGGCCGCGCGGGATGTGCATGACGTCGCCGGCCCGCATCGTGCCCTGCCACAGGAACTGGTCGGGCGGGGTGCTGTTGGGGTCGGCGTCGCGGTACATCGGCACCGGGCGGGAGGTGCCGCGGACCTCCCACTGCTTCTCGCCCGCGAGTTGGACGATCAGGACGTCGTGGTCGTCCCAGTGCAGCGGGAAGCCGTCGGCGTCGTTGGTGGTCAGGTAGGCGTTGACCTGGACGCGCTCGCGGGACCACCACTGCAGGGCGCGGCAGGCGACCTCCATGGCGGGGTCGAAGACGTTGGCTTGGTCGAGGATGACGGTGGCGCCCTCGCGCAGCAGCCGGCCCAGCGCGTGCATGTTGACCATGCTGATGCTCTGGCCGCGGGGGCTGACGCTGTCGGTGTAGTAGATCGCCGGGTGGACCTCCTGCCCCTCGCGGAAGACGCGGAACTGCGGGCGAGCCAGGCTCCTGCGCATCACCATGTCCAGCAGGCTGTTGGGGGTCATGATGCGGGCGGGCAGCGCCTCGTCCTGGATGTGGCCGCGCACGAAGCCGCGGCCGAGCGGTTCGACGCTGCTCCAGCCGAGCGCGCGCTCGATGGCGGTAACGAGCCGGTGTTCCATGGGTCACTCCATTCACAGCGGGTGGACGGGTTGTCGAGAACGGGCGGGCGCGGGGCCGGTCCGGTGCGGTGGCTCCGCGCCCGCCGTCACGCCGGTGCTACTGGTTCTCGTGCAGGTTGCCGTCGCCGCCCGGCCACGGGGCGTCGCCCGAGCTGCCGGCGTTGTCGGACCGGAGGGTGTCGTAGCGGTCGTGGACCGCGGTCAGCTCCTCGACCGCGAGCAGGAGCCCGCTCTGGGCGGGGTCCCGCGGCGTGCTGTCGGCCATGTCCTCGTTCCTTCCTGTGTCGTGGTGCCGGTCCCACCGGAGGTCTCCGGCGGGAGCTGAGTGCGGGCCGTTGGTGAATGGCGGCCCCGGTGCTCGGATACGGGAGCTGTCCGGGGCCGCCTGGCTTCGCGTGCTGGCCCGGTCGCGGCGCGAAGCCCGTCCCGGCGGCGCGTTACGGGGAGCCGTGCCACCGGGGGTCTTGGAGGTTCAGGCAGCGGGATCCGGAGCAGGTGTCGGACGCGAGCGGGACGTGAAGGCGTCCGGCCAGGTACCGGCCGTCGGGGCTGCGGCGGCCCGCTGCGCGTCGGCGCGTCGGCGGGGCAGTGGGCTTCTGTCGGCCGGGGTACGGGAGATGGCCAAGAAGAAGCCCCGCTTGGTGAGTTCGGCCGCCACGTGCTCCTGGGCGACCGGGACGAGTGAGATCATCTCGTGGGAGTAGGTGAGCACCCCCTGGGCGTGGCCGGCTCGGAGGAGCGTGTCGACCGTCTGCCAGCCGGGACGCTGGTCGAGAGGGAGCTGGCGGTCGGTGTCGCGGATGACCTGGGTGGCCAGCACCCAGTCCTGCGAAGCGGCGTACCGGGTGCAGTGCCCGGCGATCAGCTCGGCGGCGTCATCCTCGGTGGTCACGACGTAGACCACCACACAGGTCCGCCCGGACCGGCCGACTGCGCTGGACTGTTGAGGGGGCACGGCTTCTCCGTTTCCGGTTGGCGCGGACGACGATGTCTGGAACACGTCACCCAGGACGCTGTCACGCGGTGTAATTGCTTGGTACGAATGGCTCGCCAACTATTAGGCGCGCCCAGCACGGGACCCGGGTGGGCTTGCAAGCCGACACCAGCAGTCGTCCGCTTCGACGGGCAGGAGGAGTCAAATGCCGTACCCGAAGCGCCCGTTACAGCCGACCCGGTCCCCGGCCGACTGGATGGGTGCCGAGCTGCACCACTGGCGGAAGCTCCGCGGTCTGACTCCCGCCGAACTCGGCGCGTTGGTGCACGTCAGCGGGGACTATCTCCGGAAGATCGAGAACGGCGACAGGCCCTGCACCAGGCACCTTGCCGAGGCCCTCGACAACGCACTGAGCACTGGGGGCGTCCTGTCGCGCTTCCACCCGCTCATGGCGGCGGAAGCAGACAAACGCGCCCACGAAGCAGACAGCGCGATCGAGACGTCCACACGGCACGGCGCGGGCCTCATCCTGGAGGGGAACCGCACAGCACCCGACAGGGAGTCACCCGTGCACCGACGCGCCTTCCTCCACACCGCCGGCGGGCTCGGTCTCGCCCAACTCCTCGATCTCCTGCAGCCCTCCACCGCCATTGCGGAAGGCCGGGTCTCCCGCGACGACATCGTCCGACTCAACGAGACCTGCGACACCCTCACCGGGTGGGAGAACTTCTATGGTTCCGCCGGACCGATCCGCGACGCGGCAGTCACCCAGCTCCGCCAGGCTGTCAGTCTCCTCGACTCCTGCCCATCTTCACTGCGCACCGAGCTCTTCGGCGCCGTCGGACGCCTCAGCCTCACCCTTGGCGCGTCCGCCTTCGACAGCTTCCACCACGCCGACGCGCGCCACCTGTTCACCGTCGCCACATCCTGCGCCGAGGAGGCCGGCGACTGGAACCTGCGGGCCAGCTCTCTGAACTGGCGTGCACGCCAGGAGGTCTGGTGCGACGACCCCGACAAGGCCCTGACCTACGCAGAGCTCGGCCTCGCTCGCTCCGACCGGCTGTCCGCCAGCGCCCAGGCGGCGCTGAACAATGCCCGTGCCCGCGCCTTCGCCAAAATGGGCCTCGCGAAGGAGACCCTCGCCGCCATCGGCACCTCCGACGACCTGTTCACGCGCCAGAACCGCGCCGAGGAACCCACCTGGCTCGCCTATTACGACAACGCCCAACACCACGGCGACACCGGCCACGCCCTCTACGACCTTGCCGTCACCGGACTCATCCCCGCCCAGCAAGCAGCTCACCGGCTCCAGGTCGCCGTCGCCGAGCACCCCGACGCCTACCGTCGCTCCCGCGCCATGTCCGGCAGCAAGCTCGCCGCCCTCCTCACCATCACGGGCGACCCGGCCGAGGCGGCGGTCATCGGGAACATCGCCCTCGACGACGTCGGCCGCGTCCGCTCCCGCCGCGCGGCCACCGACCTCACCCGCTTCGGCACCCTCGCC
Source organism: Streptacidiphilus jiangxiensis (assembly GCF_900109465.1). Taxonomy (GTDB): domain Bacteria; phylum Actinomycetota; class Actinomycetes; order Streptomycetales; family Streptomycetaceae; genus Streptacidiphilus; species Streptacidiphilus jiangxiensis. The sequence goes on along the minus strand of NZ_FOAZ01000003.1, from coordinate 15,419 downwards.
ACCCAGCACCACGCCCCCGGCGCGGACGAACTCAACGCCAGAATCAAGAAGGCACTGACCGCATGACGACCACTGCGGCCGCCGAGGCCAGCCGGACCCACCTCTTCCAGGCATGCCATCTGGCCGGCCTCGAAACCGCCGACGCCCGCCAGGCCGAGGTGATCCGCCTGGGCGAAAACGCCCTGTGGCGCCTGCCAGGCGGCATCGTCGCCCGGATCTCGCGCGAAGGCCAGCACCGCGCCGCCGCCCGTGAAGTCGCCGTGGCCCGCTGGCTCGCCAGCAACGGTGTGCCGGCCGTCCGGCCGATCGCCGAGCTGGAGCAAGCCGTCGACGCCGGGGGCCGTTCCGTCACGTTCTGGCAGGAGCTTCCCCCGCACCGCCCCGGCACCACCGCTAACCTGGCCTATCTCCTCCGGCAACTGCACGCGCTGCCCGTGCCCGCCGACATCGACCTCGGCCGCCTCGACCCGTTCGTCCGGCTCGGCGACCGCATCGAAGAGGCCGACGTTGACCCGGAGGGGCGCGCGTGGCTTCTGGACCGCCTGGCTCAGTTGCGCGAAGCCTGGGCCAATTTGCCTGCTGGCATGCCGGAATGCGTCATCCACGGCGACGCCTGGACTGGCAACGTTGCCGTCCTCGACAGCGGTACCGCCTTGCTCCTCGACTTCGAACGTACCTCCATCGGCCCGCCCGAGTGGGACCTCACAAGCACTGCCGTGTCACGCGGCACCTTCGCTGAGCTCTCTGAAGCCGACTACCTGGCCTACTGCCACGCGTACGGCGACACCAACGTGCAGCTCTGGGCCGGCTACCCAGCGCTCCGCGACATGCGCGAGCTGCGTCTCGTCTGTTTCGCTCTCCAGGCTGCACTCCAGCACCCTCACGCCCGCGAACAAGCCGCGTTGCGGCTTGCATGTCTGCGTGGCCTTCGTGGACCACGACCCTGGCAATGGAGAGCCGTTCCATGAACCACGGCGGTTGCCGGATAGAAGGTGCCCGAGGCAGTCAGGTGCGTATGCAGCTTTGCACGGGTAGTTCCCGATCGGTGGGGCGGTTGGGGCTCGACCAGGGGACGATGTGGAGGGGACGATCGTGACTTACGAACTGGCAGCCATCTGCGATGCGTGCAAGCAAGCTGTTGGCGATGGCGACGGCAACCTCTGGCTGGACATGGCTGAGGTAGAGCAAGCCACAGTGAACAAGCGCGCCTGGGAGCAACTGGAAACCGATCACTCCTCGCCCGGGTTCGTGAAGGTCTCCTTCAGTGCCCACCTCTCCCACCCCGAACCCGCCCGCTGGCAAGTGCACCACTCGGCTTGTGACCCAGCGCCCGATGCCAATGCGTATGCCATCGAGGTGCATCGCTGTCGAAGCTGGGCAGACCTGGTTCTCTGGACTGCACACCTCATGGGCAAGGGATGGTTCCCGCACACCGACTGGGACGAATTGCTCGAAGCGGCTGGAGAGTCCGCAGGAAGTCGCATCACACCGACGACCCGGCCGACCCTGCACCGGTAGCTCTGGGGCGGTAGAGGCCGTGCGGGAGGGTCCACGGTCACCGGGGTGCGGAAGGTTTGGGCAGCAGCGGAACACTCAGAATCGAACGTCAGATAACGATGCGATCGCGTAATCGTGTAGATTGCGTGTCGACTCCTGGGGTTTGGCAGAGGCCATGGGGGCCTTTCGCGGACAGAGCGACTCCAGATCGCTACTGTTGCGTGGAGTCCTACCCTGAAGGAGCGCCGCTCTATGCCGGACCTGCTCGTGGCCGCAGCACTGTCGGAACCCATGGTGAGCACCGTTGCGGCGCGACCTCTGGGTTCGCGGGGCTCCCGCGAGGAGATCACCGACCTGCCCGCTGATCTGACCGCGAGTGCGGCGACTGTTCTCGCTGGCCTGCCGGGCTGGTGGCGGGCGAGGGCCAAGGCCGTCGGTTTGGCGGGCAAGTGGCTCGATATCGAACAGGCCCTCCAGGCAAAGCCGCCGGTTGACCTTTCTGGCAGTGCGGGCCTTCCAGTTGATCTATCTGCGTTCACCCCGGAAGGCGTGGGGGGCGCTTACGTAGAGGCCCTGTCGTCGGCTACTCGCGCCCGTCACGGCAGGCATTACACGCCCACGGAGCTGTCTGTCCGCCTCTGGGACCTCGCCCGCACCAGCCTGAAGCTGCCGCCACGCGACCGTGTGCTCCAGGGGCTCGTCCTCGACCCCGCCTGTGGGGCAGGAGCTCTTCTCCTCCCAGCCCTCCGAGAGCACCTCCGGGCGTCGTACGAGGTGGACCCAGCACTGACGCTGGCGGGGCTTCCCAACCTCGTTCGCGGGATAGATGCTGACGCTTTCGCGGTCTGGGTGGCCAACGTCGTTCTGGCTGCGGAGATGCTGCCCACTCTGTTGCGGGTGCCTGAAGCCCTTCGCAGGCCACTGCCCGGACTCGCGCACGTGGGCGACGGCCTCGACATGCCCCAGCAGGCAGCGCGCGTCGTGGTCATGAACCCGCCTTACGGCCGGGTGCGCCTGGCGCCGGCCGAGCGTGAGCGCTACGCCCACGTGCTTTACGGCCACGCGAACCTCTATGGGCTGTTCATGGCTGGTGCGGTCGACGCGCTGGACGACGAAGGTGTGCTCGCCGCCCTCGTGCCGACCAGCTTCACGAGCGGACGTTACTTCTCCAACCTGCGCTCCCATCTGGGAAGCGAGGCCGCGATGACTGCCGTCGCGTTCGTCGAGGACCGAAGCGGCGTGTTCACATCGGTGCTCCAGGAGACCTGCCTCGCAACTTTCGAGCGACGCCGGCGGATGAAGACCCGCATCAGCAGCCTGGGTAGCGCCGAGACCCAGATCGCTGCCGTCAAGGTTCAAAGGACCGGGGACCCTTGGGTCCTTCCACGCCGCTCCGACGACGCCACCATCGCCGCGGCCGCCTCCGCCATGAAGGAGAGCCTGTCCTCCTTGGGCTGGCGAGCCTCCACTGGGCCGCTGGTGTGGAACCGCCGCAGCGATGACCTGTACCCCACCAAGGGCACAGAGCGCTCCCACGTCATCTGGGCCGCAGATCTCGACGGCGGGGTACTTCACCGCGATCCCGCCCGTGACAAGATGCGCTTCCTCGCCCTGACCGTGGCATCCGATCTCAAGGTCATGGTGCTCAACGAGCCTGCCGTGCTCGTGCAACGAACCACCGCGCCCGAGCAGTCGCGCCGACTCGTTGCGGCGCATCTCAGCCAGCAGGACCTGGACGACCGCCAGGGCCGGGTCACCGTTGAGAACCACGTGAATGTACTGCGTCCGACCGCGAAAGACCCGGTCTTGACGCCCGAGGCCATGACCCGACTGCTCGCGACCAAGACCATGGATCGAGTCGTTCGCTGCATCTCCGGGTCCGTGGCACTCAGCGCGTACGAGCTTGAGTCGATCCCTCTGCCGCACCGCGATGAGGTGCGCAAGTGGAACGACCTGCAAGGAGCAGCCCTGGAGGCTGCTGTCGCTGCCGCCTACCGACCCACAGGAGAGTGAATTGAGGAAGCTCATCGAACCCGAGGAAGCCGAACGGCGCCTCCAGGTGATCTTCCCGCGGACTGCGTTCGACACAGCCCTCTCTTCGCCCTTGGCCGGATTGGCCGTCGCTGCGCTGATCTACGTCGATGCAGTTTGCAGCGCTACCGACAACGCGGACCAAGTGCAGTGGGCGCGTCCGACCACAGTCCTCTGGATGTCCGTCGGCACACTGGCACATTCGACAGACGACGAGCGCCTCGCCTGGCGCGCGGCTGCAGCGAAGGGCAGTAAGAAGGTTGCGGCCTTGTGTGAGGAGTGGGGGGAAACGTTCACGGCGACCTACCGTGACACCACGCGGGAGTCGCTGCGGGATGAGACCTTCAACGAATGGCGCGAACACGGCGCCCTCCGCAAGCGCGCAGGCTTGCCTAATAACAGCAGCCGGCCGAGTTGGTCATTGCTCGATCATTTCGCGGACCTTTTCGACCCGGATCTCTCGGCTGAAGAGGTGGAAGTTGCTGCGAGCGCCTGGAGGGATGAGCACCTAGACCCAGGGGCCAAGCTGAGGGTCTCCTTCGCGACAGCAGCTGAGAACGTCAAACACGCTGTAATTGTCAAGTTGCCTAATAGTGCGACGGGAGCAACACGGTCCCTTGAGGCCGGAAAATCATCGCTGATCATCAAGGGCGTCGTTGAAACATGGTCGCTTTCCCGATTGCAGACGCCAGTCGTTCTGGCGATTTCCGAGCCAGGCGATAAGGTTCACCTAGGGGAAGCCATAGCCCTGCAGAATCTGGGCATCACCATCGACTCCAAGAACGTCTTGCCCGACATCATCATGGCGGACCTCGGTACGAACCCCGTCCACTTCTGGATTATTGAGGTCGCTGCATCTGACGGCGTCATTCGCAAGACAAGGCGAGCGGCCCTGCTGAAGTGGGCTGCCGAGCAGAATATTGCCGCAGACCGTTGCTCCTTTCTCACCGCCTTCGAGTCCAGGAACTCGGATGCGGCCCGGAGGCGCCTGAAGGACCTCGCGCCTGGTACGTGGGCCTGGTTCGCTGCTGAGCCCAACCATGAACTGGCCTGGTACGAGGTCGTACCTGGGGCCGGAGACGAGTAGGTGCAAGCGCATGCGCGCAGGCATGTAAGCTGTCTTCTGCGTGCTGAGGGAGCGATCCCCGCGCCACAGGATTTCGGTGACCACAGCGTCAGGGAAACGCCCGGCAACATTCCGAACCCGGAAGCTAAGCCTGACAGCGCCGATGGTACTGCGAGGGGGACCTCGTGGGAGAGTAGGTCGTCGCCGAGAAATACATGAAGGGTGCCGCCCCGCTGGGGCGGCACCCCTTTTCGTGGCCGCGCAACGAGCGCTCCAGGCCGGCGGGGGTGGGGCCCGGAGGAGCCCCCGCCGGGAGACCGCGCGGCTGGAAGCCACCACGACGAGCGGAGGGCAATCGACCCCCGCAATCTGAGGCGGAGCGCAGCGGGCGCGGCACTGCCGGATCGGTCGCCAGGCCGATGGCGTGAGCCGAAATCCGCAGATGGAGCCACCAGCGTGACCCGTTTGCACGCTCGTCGTTGGGCAAGAAGGACCGCCCTTGCGACGGTCTCGGTCAAGCCGTTGGCCCGTGACTGGCGGCACTCGTGACCTGAAGGTGCCCCGCATCATCGCCGTGGTAGACGCCATCCACCGATCACCACACAGCGGAGCTGGATCACGGGACGGCTGCTGAAGGGGTGAACAGGTTGACCAAGCAGCACGCGCGCAAGACTGCGGCGAGGCAGCACATGGCGGCCACGGGTAAGTCGTACCAGGCAGCCCTGAAGGACATCCAGGCCAGCCAACAGGGCGGCGGAGAGGGCGTGCCCGCAGAACCAGTAGACAGCGCGACCGAGCGCGAGGATTTCATCGACTCGGTTCGCGACGCGGACCTCCCGGAGGTGGTCAAGGTCTGTCTCTTCGAACTGGCCTCCGCGATCTCGGAGGACTGTCAGTCCTGGGAAGGCAGCGGTCATGACGTGCCATACGACAAGATCGCTCTGGCGAGCGCCATCGGAGTAAGCCCCGGAACAGTTGAGCTCTGCATGGATATCGCGATTGAGACTGGCTGGGTGCGCACGGTCAGTGATGAGCGCGTCTGCCTTCGTGAGCCGCACGCAGACCTCTACTACTTGCTGCAGGCACTGGAGGACGACGGGGTCCCGATCCAAGACGTGGCTGTCTACCGCGGGAGGCTCGCGGCCTTCAGTGCCGAGACGGACCGACTCCGCAGCCGGCCGGGGGTCAGCGTGCGGCGTCTTCGCTGGGCCATGCACGAGTTGGGCTACGAGGATTGCTCACAGCTCGCGGCATGCACAGGTAGCCCCTTTGCTCGGTCGGCCACCGCCTCCTGGAATCGTTGATCAGCTCCAGCGTCTCTCCCTGCACGGGGCGTCGAGCGTAGTCTGATGCACGTTCAGTCGACCACGTCCTTGTGGCTCCTGAACTGGGAAAACGTTCCCCCGGTTAGTTGCAGTTCCAGTTGCATTCACCTCCGTTCAGGGCCGTCCGATCTTGCGCACTCCGGTCTCTCCGCCGCAGGTCAGGACGGTGGCGAACCCGTCCGGACACCCGGACGAACAGTTGGAAAGCGTGTTGGGGGCAACCCCTCACGAGTTCGAATCTCGTATCCTCCGCCTTGATCAAAGGCCCGGACTGCTTCTCGCGGTCCGGGCCTTTGTCGTTGGAGGGGTCGGTCAGTCGTGCAGCGTCAGCCGGGTCGCCGCGCTCGATGCCGTCGAGAACGACGCCGAAGAACTCGTCATCACCCGTGCCGGCCACGAACCGCTGGTCGTCGTCTCCCTCGCTGAGTACGCCTCACTCCGCGAGACCGACTACCTGCTGCGCTCCCCGGCCAATGCCGAGCACCTGCGCCGCTCTCTGCAGGAATACCAGCAAGGCCGCGCCCAGGCCCGTGAGCTGATCGACCCCGAAGACCTCAGCGAGCAGACCGCGTGAAGGTCCAGTTCACCGAGCACGGCCGGAACGACTACTTGTCCTGGCAAGCGGACGACCGCCGCCTCCTCAAGCGCATCAACCAACTGATCGACGACATCCGCCGCAACGGCAATGAGGGCATCGGCAAGCCCGAACCCTTGCGCCATGAGCTCGCTGGGGCATGGTCCCGTCGGATCGACCAGGAGCACCGTCTGATCTACGTCCTGGACGAGCAAGCCGACACCGTGTGCGTCATCGCCTGTCGCTACCAATACAGCTAGTAAGAGCCTGCGCCATACGGGACGGCCTGACGGTCGGTGCCCTTCGGCACCGAGCCGAAGCACCGCAGGCGGGACTTTGCGCAGGGGGTGCCCTCCGCACGTCAGGACGCTGGCGATTCCGTCCGGATCTCGTAGCCTCCGCAGGTAGAAGGCCCGCACCGGGAAACCGGGGCGGGCCTTCTGCATTCGTAGTCCCGATGGGCCGTTTTGCGTTCCTCCGCGCCGTCCTCGCCGGGCCCTACCGTGCGGGCGCCACGGCGAGCCCCCGCAGCGCCACAGTCGTGCTGTCAGTCCAGGTCACCAAGATGGGCAGCATGACGAAGCCCTCCGCAATCGCACCGACTGCCGATCTTGCTGACGCGGCCGCCTACCTCGACGCCGTCGCCAAGGCGCGCACGGCTGCCGAGGCCTACTACGGTTCCGGCGAGTCCAGCCTGGACGACGACACCTACGACCGGCTGCTGCGCTCCATCACCGCCTGGGAGGACGCGCACCCCGGGCTGATCGCGTCCGACTCCCCGTCCCAGCAGGTCGCGGCGGGCGTGACCACGGGCGACGTCGCGCACACCGTGCCGATGCTCAGCCTCGGCAACCTCGCCGGCTACCTGACCTGAGCTGTGTCATCGCTCCACAACCGGATCGCTCAGGAGGCGTTCTTCTCTCCGCGCATCAGCCACAGGCCGACTCCGGTAGCGACGGCGACGACGCCGGACACCGCCCGGCTGATGATCGCGGTGGCTCCGCTGAGGTCGGAGAAGTTGGTGAAGTAGACGGCCGCGCCGAGAGCGATGACGAGCAGGATCCAGAGCGTGGCCTTCATGGGGTGGTGCCTCCTGTGCTGAGCTGAAAAGTGATCGGCAGCTTTGTTCTGGTGGCTGCCTTGCCTACGTCCTCCACTCTGCCCGTGTGCTGGGAACGGTCGCATCAGAGCAGTCCCCCCGATCAATGGTGTAGCCCGCTACACCCTGCTCCCCGCGTGGGTCGCTTAGCCTGATCCGTATGCGCGAACCGGTCCGAAGAGCGGGAAGGGCTTCGGTCCAGCTGCTGGTCGGAGCGGGAGTCAGCGTGGCCTGCTATCTGCTGCTCGGCGTGCTGATGGTCGCCGCGGTCCTGTCGGTGACCGTGATCGGCGCCGGGGTGCTGCCCGAGGGCGTACTCACGCTGCGCCGGGTCGCCGGCTTCCAGCGCCGCCGTACCTCCGAGTGGACCGGGGAGCCGCTGCCGGAGGCGTATCTGCCCCTGGCCGGTTCGCTGAAAGCGCGCTTGCGGACGGCAGCCAGTGATCCCGGTACGGCCCGCGACCTGTTGTGGATGGCCGCGGACCTCGTCTACGGCCTGGCGCTGATGAGTGCGGCGCTGCTGCTGTGGGTGCCCGCGCTGCTGGTCGACGCTGTCTGGTGCGGCGTGGCCGGGAACGACGCGGTGCTGCTGCCGGTGATCGGGCGGCTCGCCGACCTGGAGGCGTCCTGGTCGCGCCTGCTGCTGCAGCACTCCCCGGACGCCGGCACGGCCGAGCGGATCGAGGAACTGACCGTCACCAGGGCGGGAGCGGTGGCCGCCCACGGCGCAGAACTGCGCCGGATCGAGCGGGACCTGCACGACGGGGCACAGGCGCACCTGGTGGCGCTTTCCATGCGGCTGGGGATGGCCCGTCGGGCGTACGACTCCGACCCGGCGACCGCGCGACGGCTGCTGGAGGAGGCGCAGGACCAGGCCGAGACGGCCCTGACCGAACTGCGCCATGTCGTGCGCGGCATTCACCCGCCGATCCTGACCGACCGCGGACTGGCGGGGGCCGTCCGCGCGCTGGCGGCGGGCAGCGGGCTGGCCGTGGACGTCGAGACAGGCGGCGTCGAGGACGGGCCGCGCGCGCCCGCCGCAGTCGAGGCGGCGGCGTACTTCGCGGTGGCGGAGGCGCTGACCAATGCCGCGAAGCACAGCGGCTCCGACCAGGCGCAGGTGGAACTGATCCGGTCGCCCGGGACGCTCCGCATCTCGGTGCGCGACGAGGGGCGCGGCGGGGCCCTGGCGAGCGGTGACGGCTCGGGGCTGCTCGGAATGCGTCGCCGGGTGGCGGCGCTCGACGGAACCGTGGGCATCACCAGCCCGGCGGGAGGTCCTACTGTGATCACTGTGGAGCTGCCGTGCGCGTGGTGACCACCAAGGTTCAGAGGTAGACCGTCTCCGAGGGGAACCGTCGTGCGGGTAGTGATCGCCGAGGACAACGTCCTGCTGCGGGAGGGGCTGCAACTGCTTCTCTCGTCCTCGGGGCACGAGGTGGTGGGCACGGCCTCCACCGGTCCGGAGGTACTCCCGCTGCTGCTGGAGCACCGTCCGGACGTCGCCGTGCTGGACGTCAGGATGCCCCCCGACTTCCGTGACGAGGGGCTGCGGGCGGCTCTCGCCGCGCGCGAGCAACTGCCGGACCTGCCGGTCCTGGTCCTGTCCCAGTACGTCGAGGAGACCTACGCCGCCGAGCTGCTCAACGGCGGCGCCCGGGGTGTCGGCTATCTGCTGAAGGACCGGGTGGGCCGGGTCGACGAGTTCCTCGACGCATTGGAGCGGGTGGCGGCGGGCGGTACCGCGCTGGACCCGGAGGTGGTGACGGAACTGATGCAGCGCCGCCGCGACCATCCCCTGGACGCCCTCACCCCCAGGGAACGCGAGGTCCTGGGACTGATGGCACAGGGACAGGACAACGCGTCGATCGCGAAGGCACTGGTGATCACGGAGCGCTCGGTGCACAAGCACATCAGCAACCTCTTCGCGAAGCTGGGCCTGTCACCGAGCGACACCGGGCACCGCAGGGTGCTGGCCGTCCTCGCCTTCCTCAACTCCTGAGCGCCTGCGGTCCTGAGCCCTACCGGGTCAGGTGGTGCGGCGGCGCAGCACCCGGCGGGCCGGGGCGAGTACACCCGCGAAGCCGGTGAGTACCGGGACCGCCACCATCAGGCCCAGCTCGGCCGGCGGCAGGTACGGCAGGCTGCGGGCGATGGTCAGGGTGAAGGCCAGCAGGGGGAACGCGGCGATGCCCGCGCCCACCACCAGGCCGGTCGTGGTGACCGCTGCCGCCTCCATCCGCAGCATCCGGCGCAGTTGTTTCCGGCTCGCGCCCAGGCGGCGCAGCAGGGCCAGTTCGGGACAGCGGCCGACCGTGATCAGCGCGAGCGTGCTGAACACCGCGATCACGGTGAGAGCGGCGATCGCGGCCATCAGGACCGTCGACATGGTGCTGTTCAACCGCGCGCCCTCGACGGTGAGCTGTATGGGTGCGGGCGGAGACTGGACCTGTGCCCCTGCGCCGTGGCCGAGACGCTGGAGGGCGAGCCGGACACGGCCCCGGTCCGCGCCCAGGACCGTTGCCGCCAGGACCTGCTGAGCCGCCGGCGCGGACATGTGCCGAGCCAGTTCGTCCCGTGCCAGCATGAAGTCGCCCAGGGCCAGCGACCGGTCGTAGACCGCGACGACCCGCAGCCGCTGCTGCTGCCCGTCGTCGAAGCGCAGGGTCACCGTCGAGCCGACCCCCACGTCGAGGGACTTGGCGCGTGCGGCGCTCACCGCCACCGTGTCGGGCTGCCCGAGATCGGTGAGACGGCCGTCGGTCACCCCTGGGTCCAGAGTGCCTGACAGCCCCTGCGGGGTGACCCCGAGTACGGGCAGCCGGTCCAGCAGCGGGCTGCCCGCCGAGGTGTGCGCCAGGATCACCGTGCCCGGCAGGATGTCCGTGGCCGCCGCGACCCCCGGCACCCTGAGGGCCTGCTGGGCCGTGACGCCCGCGCCCGACACCGAGAACTCGGCGCGCATCGCCCGATCGGCCTGCGCGGCCCCCGCGTGGACCATGGTGGAGCCCGCCGAGAACTGCACCGCGACGAAGGCGATCACCAGCACGATCGGGGTGATCGCCGCACCCAGCCGCCGGGTGTCCGACGCACAGGCGGCGGCCGCGAGCCTGCCGGACGCGCCACCCAGATGCCGCATCGGTCCACCCAGGACGAGCAGCGCACCGCGAGCGATCCAAGGGCCTAGTAGCGCGCAGGCGGCGACCATGGTCACGGCCGCCGTCCCCGCCGCAGCCGCGGCGGCGTCACTGCTCTGCACGGTCGCGGCACCCGCCGCGCTCACCCCGCAGAACAGCAGGACCAGACCGGTGATCCGCCGGGCCGTCCCCGGTTCCACGGGGCGCTCCGTCGGTCGGCCGCAGGCGAACGGGACGACCGACCGCGCCGCACCGACCGTCAGCCCTGCCGTGACCAGGACCCCGGTGAACAGCCACGGCGGGGTGGGCAGTTCGAGGCCGTCCGGCAGCGCCCCCTCGATCCGCAGCAGGTGCCACAGTCCCAGGAAGGCCGGTACCGCGACGACCGCGCCGACCAGTGCGGCCCACACGGCGATCCGCACGACCTCCCTTCCGACCGAGGAACGCAACTGGCGCGGCGTCATCCCGACCGCGCGCAGCAGGGCGAGTTCACCGGAGCGCTGTTGGAGTGCCTGGGCCACCAGGGAGGACAGAACAAGCAGCGCGATCACGAGAACCAGCCCGGAGACCGTGGCCAGCATCCCCAGCAACTCGCCCTGGACGGGCGCGGTCGCCAGATACTCGGCATTCCCCCGACCGTCACCCGTCAGCACCCGCAGCGACGAGGAATCGCCCGGAGCCCGCCGGCCCACACTCATGTCCTGGATGCGGCCGGCGTCCAGCGCGTGCCGCACCTCGGTGGACAGCCGCTGTGCCGGGACGCCGGAGGCGGGCAGCACCCCTATGGCGTCGACGGAGGCCGGGTGCCCGGCCAGCTCCTGCGCCCGGTCCTGGGTGAAGTAGAGCGCCGGCGGACCGTCCGCGACCCCGACGACCCGGTACCTGCCCGCGGTCGCTGTCGTGACCTCCTGCCCGGTCCGAAGACCGAGGCCGGTACTCGCGACCACCTGGTCGGGCTGCTCCGGGGCCCGACCGTCACGAAGCCCGTACGGTGCCAACGCGGCGGCCGGCCAGGGCCGTCCGACCACCGCCTGGTCCTGGACCTGGACCTGGTTGTCCGCGCGCACCCCGGGCACGGTGAAGACGTCGTCCGCGACCACCGACCCCACCTCCGGCAGCGAGCGCAACAGGGCGACTGTGCCGACCGGCACACCGACCCTTTCGGTGAGCGGTGCCGTCGCCGTCGTGGGCGGGTCGCCCCAGGGCTTCGACGTGTACTGCGTGGACTGGTTGCCCGTCACCACCACGGGTGCCGCTGCGTACCGGTCCACCGAGGCGTGGCCGAGCGCGGCCGAACCGATCGCCAGGACCACGCCGCCGAGCAGCGCCGAGACCATCGCGAGCGCCACGAACAGCGACGACCATGCCCTGCGGTGGGTCTTCAGCGCACGCGAGGCGAGCAGGCGCGTGGCTGCGCGGCCCTCCCGCCACGGCGCCCGCGGCTTGTCGACGCGCTTGTCCGCCGTGCACTTTGCCGCCGTGTTCATCGCTGCCGTCCCAGCCCGCGAAGTGCCTGGCGGACGTCGCCGGCCTCCGGATGCGCCAGGCGGCCCGCGATCCTGCCAGAGTCGAGGAAGACCGCCTCATCGGCCCACTGCGCGGCCATGGGGTCGTGGGTGACCAGAACGACCGTCCGACCCCGCTGATCCACCGCCGACCGCAGCAGCGCCAGGACCTCATCGGCGGTCACCGGGTCGAGCGCGGCCGTGGGCTCGTCAGCGAAGATCACCTCCGGCTCGGTGACCAGAGCCCGCGCGATCGCCACCCGCTGCTGCTGCCCACCGGACAGCCTGGCCGGGACGTCCTGCGCGCGGTCCGCCAACCCGACCGACGCCAGTGCGGCCAACCCCCGCTCCAGCCGCGCCGATCCCGCCAGCATCAGCGGCAGCACGGTGTTCTCCAGCACCGTCAACGACGGCACCAGGTTGAGGGATTGGAAGACGAAGCCGATCCGGTCACGCCGCAGCCGACTGAGCGCGGGCTCCTTGAGCTCCGCGAGGTCGGTCCCTCCGAGCCGCACCGTTCCGCTGTTGGGCCGTTCGAGACCTGCGGCGCACTGCAGCAACGTGGACTTGCCCGAACCCGACCGGCCCATCACCGCGAGAAAGCCGCCACGCGGCACATTCAGGCTCACCTCGTCCAACGCGGGTGCGACCTTCCCGTACCTTCGGCTGACCTTGTCGAGAGTCAGCGCATCCCCCTGCCCGGTCGTGACCGTCAGTGCAGGACCGTCGCTCCGCCCATTGATCTGTCCCATAGCTCCTCGCTTGCTCCGTCGCACGTCAGGCGGCCGAAGTCGCCACACACGACGCTAGGGACCACGGGCACGGGCGAGGAGCCTGCCAGCACCCACCGTCGAGACAGCACAGGCACGTAGGAACAGGTGGAGCCAGCTCCACCTGTCGGTCCGGCCGTCGTCGGCCACCGCCGCCCCGATCGACGCGCTTGGACGAGTTGCCAGCCGGTGCCGTGTCGGGACAGTCGGTAGCGCCTTGATGCCCGTCCGGCGACCGAAGCCCGGATTCGAGGATCACCGGCCTGCGCTCGGCGGCGGGCCCTCTCAGAGCTCCAGGACGTCCTGTGCCTTCATCTGCCGACTTCAATCGTGGTGTTGGCGTGACATTCGGGATCTACGGGACCTTCGGCACGAACGTCCGTGTGCGGTGAAACCGTCTGGTCGATTGTCTTATGCATCGGCTACCGTACGTCTCATCTTTCGTGGCGGAGGTGCGGCGGTGCGCCCGATCGCGCATGCCCCTCCGAACGTCTTTCTCCAGTTCCAGGGGTAACTCATGCAGCTCAAGCGGGTCTCGGTGCTGGCGGCCATGGCCGTCGTCGCCGGGCTCACCAGCACACTCGGCCCGGTCGCCTCGGCCACGGCCGCGGATCCCGCTCCGGTCCCGCTGTCCTCGTCGCTCGCCGATTTCGGGCAGATGGTCGCGACGCCGAGCCACCTCTTCTTCACCGCGCCCAGCGCGCTCGCTCTCGGCGGCACCAAGGCCGAGAACCAGGTCCTCGTCACGGACCTGGACGGCGGCAACGCCACGCCGATACCCAACGAGCCCGGTGCCGCCGCCATGGCGCTGTCCAAGGACGGTTCCACGCTCTATGTGGCGCGGTCCAAGGACTCGTCCATCGCCGCCATCGACGCCACCGCGGCCGTTCCGGCGGAGACCGCGCACTACGCGCTCGGCGACGGCGTCACGCCGACCTCGGTCGCCGTGATCGGCAGCACGGTCTGGTTCGGCTACGCGAAGGGCACGGAGTACGGCCTCGGCTCGCTGGATCTCAGCGGCGCCACCCCGGTCGTCACCCTGACCCCCATCGTGGACGCCGGCTTCGCCCCGGTGCACCTCAAGGCCTTCGGCACGTCCTTCGGCACGTCCGGGCTGGTCCTCGCCGACGGCGACCACACCGGCAGCTGGGTGCGTTCCTACGACGTGTCCTCCGGCACGCCGGTGGCGGGGAAGACCGTGACCAGGGCCGGGGTCAGCCTGGTGGCCCTCGATGTCACGGCCGACGGCCTGGACGTCGTGACCGGCTGGGACGACAACGCCGTCGAGGTCTACGACATCGCCTCGATGACCGTGTACCAGGCGTACCCGGTGCCGAAGATCACCGACGGCACCATGATGCCGACCTCCCTGGCGATCGGTGCCGACGGGATTCTCGCGGTCGGGGTCCAGGGCGGCGACGTCCACACCTTCGCCGGCGGCGAGCTGCGCTCCTTCGGCATCGGCGGAGGGGTGCCCGGTGGCGCGGTGGCCTGGTCCAGCGACCAGTCTCGCCTGTACACGATCACCGCCGACTCCGAGGGCGGCGACAACCCGGTCCTGCACATCCTGACCAACCCCGAGTTGGCCACCACGAGGCTGAACGCGACCACGCCGGCCACCGCCGTTCCGGGGCAGCAGGTCACCGTCAGCGGCACGCTGGCGTCCGGCTGGGGCGCCTGGGACGCCGGCATCACCGTCTCGGTCTCCCGCGACGGCACCGTCCTCGACGCGGCAGTGCCGGTGAACGGGGACGGCAGCTACTCCTTCACCGACACCCTGCCCACCGCCGCCGACGGCACGGTCTACCACTACGCCGTCAGCTACGCAGGCGACGCGAAGCACGCGGCGGCCCAGGCCTCGGCCCAGATCAGCGAACCCGCCCCGCTCACACCCTTGGCTCAGATCAGCCCTGTCGGGGGCAGCCAGTCGTTGACGGTCCAGGCGGACACGGGATCCTCGACGGACTCCTCAACGATCACGAGCCGCACCATGGACTTCGGTGACGGTACGGGCCCGGTGGACATCTCCACCCCGGGGAAGACCACACACACCTACGAGTTCCCCGGCACTTACCAGGTCAAGCTGACTGAAGGGGACGCAGCAGGGCGCAAGGCGAGCGTGACGTATCCAGTGACCGTCGGCCTGGCCGCCTCCGCTCGAATGAACCTCATAGCCCGTGATGCCGCCGGCGCTCTGTGGCAGTACCAGGGCAGTGGCATCTCCTCCCGAGTGTTCGAGCCCCGCGCCGAGATCGGCCCCGGTTGGAACACCTACAAGATGCTGACCAGCCTCGCAGGACAGAGGGCCGACGGCACCGGTGACCTGGTGGCGCGGGATGCGAGTGGGGTGCTGTGGCTGTACCAGGGCACCGGTAACCCGGCTGCGCCGTTCAAGTCCCGGGTCCGTATCGGTGG
>NZ_FOAZ01000045.1 GCF_900109465.1 Streptacidiphilus jiangxiensis | reverse complement strand
GGGGGGCGGAAGGGCTGCCGCCCTTCCAATGGCCCTGACGGGCCATCAACACCGCGTCACGCCATGCGGCGTGACAGTGCGTCAGTTTCCGTGTCACGCCTACGGCGTGACCGATCGTGGTTCCTCAGAGCCGAAGGCCGGCCCCATCCGGGCCCGTGCCAATTCCCAACGTTGGTGGGCGAGTTGACGCCGCGCCCTGCCGGGCGCTGAGGATGGAGGGGCCGCGCATCCGCGCGGCCAGACGGGACGGGACGGGCTGCCGCCCGCCCCCGGAAGTGACACGTTTCCCCGGTACCACCACCCCCGCCCAACCCACCCCAAGCCACCCGCCGAGCAGTCCCGTGCCTACGGCACGGAACCGGGCCCCCAGCACGGCCCTGACGGGCCACCAGCAGCCCGCACAGGGCCCATGCAGGCCCACCCCAGACACAAGGCCCCCGCCCCCGCCCACACACGACACACCCCCAACACGCGACCGCCCCTCCCCTATCACTCCAGGGCAGGCGGACGCGCACAGGGGATGTCAGCCCCGAAGGAGGCGTCACCACCCCAACTGATCAGGGGAGATGCCAAGTCGAGGAAGACGGGGGCACAGCCCGTTTCACGGGGTGTTTCACGGGGTGTTTCACGCCCCGTCTCATGGGCTGTTTCACGGGCCGTTTCACGGTCGAAGTGCGAGCTGAACGAGTGATCTCCTGCGCCACCACCGAAATTGGTTTGCGGTCACCCCGACCCCATGTCAGTATTTGTTACAGAGTTCCTCGCCAGCACCGAGGGGCCCGCCGAAGCCTGTTGGACAACCGAAAGGACTCCCCAAGTGGAGATCATCATTGCTCAGGCCCGCGTCTCCTCCATCGCCCGTGGCCCGGAGTCGGCGCAGGCGGACACGGCGCGCCGGATCGCTACCTTCCTGCCGCTCCCGTCGCTGCTGGCCGGGGCCCGCGTCCTGCACGACAAGGACGAGAACATGACCGCGCTTCAGGTGCCGACGCTGGCCGGGCCGGTGCTGGTGGTGATGCCTGCCGCCGAGGAATTCGAGTACGTGATCATCTTCGAGGGCGAGACCGGCCGCCGGATCATCGGCAGCGTCCGCGAGGACCGCCGCGTCAAGACCAACGCCGCCCGCGTCGTCGCCTACCGCGTCGCCGAGTTCCTGCGCACCCGCCGTCTCGTCTGACCCCAGCGGGGGGCACATCGGAGAAGTAGGCAGGTCGGGGGCCGCTCGAAAATCGGTGGCCCTCACCTAAGCAAGTATCTATTATGAAGTTGTCGAAATGGCACTCCGACAACGACGATCACCGCAAGGAGAACCACCATGCAGGAGCTGACCACCCGCGCCGTCGTCGTCACCCCCGGCCCGGACGGCACCGGGGCCGCCCGTAACGCCGAGCTCAGGGACCTCGTAAAGGCCCTGACGCACCAGCACGCTCGCAAGGCAGATCACGTCGTGTCCGCCGGGCGGATGCGCGCCGAGGGCGGAAACCTGCTGATGACCGGCCACGCGCCGCTGCTGAGCGCCGAGGGCGTCACGCTCACCGACCAGGCGTTGCGGCCCACGTCTGTGGCCGACGAGGGGATCGCGGAGAAGTTGCGGATTCCGCTGGCCTACCTGCGGCGCATGCGTGCGGAGCTGCCCGCGCTGTACGACGCGAACGTGAACGGGTGGCTTGAGGCCGACCCGTCCCGCAAGCTCATGCTGCGGACGTTCACCTCCGGTGACGGGGACGGCGGCGTCGGGGTGCTGCGCGCGGTCCTGTCCGACAGCTACCGGCGGATCGACAACTTCGACGTGCTGGTCTCCGCGCTGGAGGGCATCCAGCAGACCGGGCACGAGATCAACATCACCGGATGCGACCTGTCCGACCGTCGCATGGTCGTCCGGATCGAGTCCCAGTCCGTACGTGTGATGGCCCCCGAGCTCTTGAAGGGGTACCGGTCCCCGTTCAACGGCCAGACCGGGGACGAACTGCCGATCGTGTCCGCCGGCTTCGTGCTCGCGAACAGCGAGGTCGGGTCCGGTGCCTACACCCTCACCCCGCGCATCGTGGTCCGCGTGTGCCGGAACGGGCTGACCATGGCCAAGGACGCCTATCGGGCGGTGCACATCGGGGCGCGCATGGACGAGGGGCTCATCCGGGTCTCGGAAGACACCGACGCCAAGCACCTCGCTCTGATCCAGGCCCAGACCCGCGACGCGGTCTCCACGTTCCTGGACCGGGAGTACGTGGAGACCAAGCTCCGCGCGATCGAGCGGGAGGCCGGGCGCGAGGTCGCCGACCCCGCCAAGACCATCGAGACGATCAGCAAGAAGCTGCGGTTCTCCGAGGCGGTGCAGCAGTCGGTGTTGAACCACTTCATCCGGGGCGGGCAGCCAACGGCCGGGGGCATCCTCCAGGCCATCACCGCCACCGCGCAGACCATTCAGGACGCGGACGCCGCGTACGAGCTGGAGGCCCAGGCGCTGGCCGCCATGGCGCTGGTCTGACCCACCCCAGCACCGCCCCGGCCGCCGAGCCGGTCCGGCGCGCACGCGCCCACCCCATGACTTCCCCGTGTCCCCCGGCCGCGCGCCGGGGGACCAGCCCCGCCCTGCCCAGGAGGCAACCCACATGACCGATCACCGCTCCCTCACCGCCGGTAACCCGATGAGCCAGCGCGCCGCTGACGTACTCGCATGGGCACTCGGAAGCCCGCTTCCCGACGACGCCGAGCGCCCCGGCCCGGCCGCGCCGGTCGAGGACGCTGCCCTGGCCGATGCCCCCGGGACGGCCGCACCCGAGGAGCAGCCCGAGCACGGGCCCGGCCCCCACGCCGGCATCGAGCCCCCGGCCGTGCCGGAGCTGGAGCGCTCCACCGAGGAGAGCACCCCGACCCCGGAGCCCAAGGAGCTCGCCGAGGGTGGCGCGGAGCGCCCGCACGCCGCGCCGGATTGGACGCGGAGCCACATCGGGCGCGCATGGGAAGACACGGAGATTGAGAATGTGTGCCCATGCCCGCAGGAGGCGTGCGGACTCATCGACCCGATGCGTGCGGCCCCGGAGTGCGACCAGCATGGCCCGGGCACCGCCAAGACCATGCGCCAGGGTCACCGGGCCGACCAGTGCCCCGGCCCGCGTCCGAAGATCACGCCCATGGAGGCGCTGCGCCAGCGCGCCGACCGGGCCCGGAGCGAACTGCACCGGCTGGGAGCGGTGGAGCGCCGCCAGGTGCGCGAACTGCGCTTCACTCGTAACGGCATCGCCTCGGCTCGGGCCGAGCTGTCGCGGGTCGTCGACGCCCTGTTGGCGATGGTGGAGGAGCTGGCCCAGACACCGGCCACCGCGCCCGCACCAGCAGCCGAGCCGTGCCCGGCCCCCGACCAGGCTCCGGGGCGACCGGCCCCGCTCGCCATCGAGCCGCCCGCCCACCCGGAGGCCCGCGCCGCCGAGCCGGTCGGGGCCGCCGAGGAGCGCGAAGCGCTGCTGCGGGTGCTGGACAACCAGGCCGCCGACATCCACCCCAAGTTCGGCCCGTACGGACCGTACCCGCACACGCGCACCGGAGAGGCTCGCACCGACTGGGTCGCCTCATGGCTGGGCCATGCCCCCGCCGCACGGTTCCAGGGCGAGCAGCTGACCGACGACGGGTGGCAGCGCGCGCCGCTGACCGACCCGGACGGCGAGACGTCCGCCTTCACCGTGGCCCGCACGCTCGCCACGCTCCGCAACGGCACCCCGGTGCAGTGGGCCCCCGACGGCGCCGTCTCCGTGCCCGGCTTCCGCTGGACCCCGGTGGCCGACTGCCAGCCGCTCCCGGTCGGAGACCGCATCGCGTGGGCGGAGCTGTTCACCGGGGCGAGCGCCCCGCTCACCGCGCCGGACACCAGTTGGAAGACCGAGCCGGGATGGGCGTCCGCCGCCGCGCTGCGCGACGCCCTGCGTGGACTGCCCGCCGACACTGCCAGCGTGCGGGACGGAGTGCTCAAGCTCTACGCCCGTGACCGGGTCTTCCGCTTCACCCCCCGCCGCTGACCCCCGCCTGGGGCCGCCCCTGCCGGGCGGCCCCAGGCCGAACGCGAAAAGGCCGGCCGCCCCCGGCTACTGGCCCGCCGGACCGGACCGGCGCGCCCATGCACCGCCCCACCACCCGCGAGGAGTTCCCGTGTCGACCACGCTCGCCCGCACGCTGGGCCCCTGCCCCACCCCTGACGGCCTCTCCGACGAGTGCGCCCGCTGGGTCGCGTCCTGGCTGGGCGACGCCGCCAACCACCCGCTGTTCCGCATGGAGGTCACCGGCCCCACCGGCTGGACCGTGCACCCGTTCGCCGACCCGGACGGGCACATGCCCGCCGCCCACGTCGCCGAAGCGCTCGCGCTCATGGCCCCGCGCACCACGGTGCTGCGCACCGGGCAGAGCATCACCGCGACCGGCCCGGCCCCGCACGAGCACGTGCGGATCCGCTGGACCGCCGTGCCCGACGCCCGCCCCTACGTGCCGGGCGAGCAGGTGGACTGGGCCGCGACGTTCACCGGGGACGGCTGGGAGTCGGCGCTCATCGTCCAGAGGGAGCGGCACGCCTGGCAGCCGTTCCCGGACCTGGCTCGCGCCCACGTCATCCAGAAGCTGCTGTCCGGCACGTGCTGCTGCCCCGACGGGGCAACCGCGACAGTCGACGCCGCTGGAGTCATCAAGGTCTACGCCGCAGACGGCGGGATCCTCCGCCTCACCCCGCATGCCTGACGCACTCCCGCCCGTCGCGGGCGCGACCACCGCGCCCGCGCGGGCCCCACCCACCCGAAGGAAACCTAGTGCTGACCCTCACCCACACCCGCGACGACGGAACGGTTCTCACCTGCCCGCACCCGCCCGCGATGGTCGCCGCCGCGCTGCGACAGATCGGCTGGAAGACCCGCACCGACGGGCATCGGCGACTGCGCGGCAGCGCCGGACGCGCGGCCGACGAACGCCGCATCCGCCTCACTCGCAAGGCGTTGCACCGCCGCGGATTCACCGTGTTGCCCGCCCGCACGCCCGCCCCCGGGCGCTGGGCGCGCGCATCACGCCGCTGACCCCGGCATCACTTACCCCATGAGGAGGACTGCATGACCACCACCAACCAGCCCGAACCGGGCACGCCCACCGCGTCGATCACGCAAGCGCCATGCCCGCGCCGACCCTCTCCCAGGTCCTCGACGCCATTCGCACGAACGCCAGCCGCGAGGACTTGGACATCCTGCTGCTGCTCATCGGCAAGCGCCGTGAGCTGCTGTCGCTGGCCGACAGCGCACTCATCCGGGAAGGGGCGCAGGCGGAGATCCGCAACCTGCGGCCGGCCTACCTCAGCGGCCTGACCGGAACGGTCACCGCGCTGGAGCGCTACGGCAGCAAGGTCATCGCCACCGTGACCCTGGACGCCCCCTCCGCTGCGCGAGCGGCGAAGGCCAGCAAGGGCCGCTACACCAGCGTCGTGGACAGCCTGCCGATCGGCTGCCTCACCCCGCGCTGACGCCTCCGCAGGACCGTCCCCCAGTCTCCAGGCAGCCCACCTGGCGGGACATCAGAGCAGGTCAAGGGGTCACTGAAAATCAGTGGCCCCTATCATCAGAGTATCTATTATTGAACGTGTCAGGGGATGGCGCCCCCGCTACGACCAAGCACCGCACCGAAGGAGGCCCACCGTGGCCAGCACCACCAGCAGCACCGACCCCCGGGTCGAGTCGGCCGAGACCGTCGAAGCGACCCGCCCGGCCGCGATCGGCACGCTGATCGAGGTCCACCCCGACCACCTCGCGGTCGACCCGGCCAACGTCCGCAAGGACAACGCCGAGCCCAGCGCCGAACTGCTCCAGTCCGTCGCCGAGGTCGGGGTCCGCGAGCCGATCGGCGTGCGCTCCGGCCCCGGCGGCGCGTTCTGGGTGTTCAAGGGTCAGCGGCGGATGCTCGCCGCGCAGGCCGCTGCCGCGAAGGCGCGCAAGAACGGAGAGCCGGTGCGGCTGGTGCCCGCGATCCTCGACGAGCTGGACGAGGAGGCCGACGCGGTCCTGTTCTCGCTGGTCGAGAACAAGCACCGCGAGGAGATGACCGCTCGCGACGACGTCAACGCCGTCTCCCAGCTCTCCCTGCTCACCGACGACAACATCGCCCGCCGCACCCGCGCCGCGAACGCGCTCGGCCTGACGCCGGACCAGGTCATGGCCGCGCAGCGTGCCCGCCAGCTGACCCCGAAGTCGCTGACCACCGCCACGGCGTCCGGCTACGACCTGGAGCAGATGGGCGACCTGGTCGAGGTCGAGAAGGTCCCGAACGCGACCACCGTGCTGGACCAGGCGAAGAAGGACGACGAGCGCACCGGCGGACGTGGCCACTGGGAGCACGCGATGTCGCGGCTGCGCGGCGACCTGGGCGTGATCGAGCGGGCCGCCGCCGTTCGCGCGGAGCTGGGCGCGGCGAAGATCAAGATCGTGAGCCCGCAGCCGTACTACAGCGGCTACGGGGAGAAGCCGAAGGACCGGGAGCTGTCCGAGCTGCGCACGCAGTTGGGCGGGCCGGTTCTGCCGGAGAAGCACGCCGGCTGCCCCGGTCACGCCGCCCGGATCGACAGGGCCACGGGCGAGGCGGTGTTCCTGTGCCTGGACCCGGTCGCCCACGGGCACAAGGTGCCGAAGAAGGCCGCCAAGCCGCGCAGCGAGCAGGAGAAGGCCCGCCACGCGAGCGTCGTCGCGCACAACCGGGCCTGGCGTGACGCCCGCCCGGTGCGGCACAAGTTCATCGCCGAGCTGGTCGCGCGGCCGAAGGTCTCCGAGGCGGTGCAGTTGTTCTGCCTGTCCCACCTTCTCCACCAGAACGAGGGCAGCAGCCGCTACGCGGACAGGGGCGAACTGGCCTACGCCGCCGGGTTCCTCGGCGTGCCCGAGCCGAAGACCGGCCGGTGGAACAAGCCCTTCCAGGGCGCGATCACGAAGGCGATGAAGGGCCGCCGGAGCGCGAACCTGCTCTTCGCCCACGTCGCCGCCGTCGTCGAGTTCGACATGGGCGACCGCGCCTGGGAGGACGGGAGTGCCCAGGTCAAGGAGTGGCTGCGGTTGCTCGCCGCCGAGGGCTACACCCTGTCCGAGGTCGAGGCCGAGATCACCGGCCCCCTGCGGGGGCCCGCCGCCAAGGGCTCGCCGAAGAGCCCGGCCACCGCCCGCACCAAGCTCGCCACGGCCGCCTGACCAGCCCAACTCCCCCACACCGCACACGGGGCCGCTGCCGTCGGGCATCGGCCCCGCCCACTCCCCCGACCGATCCCGCGCCCGCACCGGGCGCTGCACCGCCGTGCCCGCACGCCCGGTGCGCGGACGCACGCCACCGAAGGAGAACACCGTGGCCCCGTCCCGCGACGACCTGCCGCTCTGGCTGGTCACCATCCCCTTCCACCACCTGAGCGGCCACCACAAAGGCGAGCAGACGTTCCTCGTCCCTGCCGCTACCGCAGACGACGCCCGCGAAGAGGCGTGGCGGCAAGCCCAGCTCCCCATCTCACTGCGCCACCGACGCGGCGCCGCCCTGATCCCCACCGGCCCGCTGCTGCTGCACACCGAGTGGATCCACGACTGACCCCGCCCCACCCGGAGGCACAGCCATGACCAGCCCGAACCCCGACAACAAGCCCGCCATCCCCCGCATCCCGATCCCCCGCCCGCGCCGCTCCCCCGAGCCGCGCACCAACATCCCGCCGCAGCGCGACCGCTGACCGCACCGCCACCACACCGGGCCGCCCGTCGGGCGGTCCGGTCTCTGAAAGGAGCCATCGCGATGCCCTGCTACACCGACTTCTCGTTCCTGCTGCAACTGGCGCGGGACGCCGACGCCCCGATCGGCCTCGCCGAGGGCGCGATCGCCCTCGTCTACCCGGACAGCGACGCCACCGACTCCGCTCCGGCCGTGCTCGCCGCCGAACTCCTGGACGACGCCGCGCACGGCCACGCCGCCACCCGGTCCGCCCTGGCCGCCGCCGCACTCACCGGCCAGGAGGCCGCTCCCGCGTGGGCAGGCCGGCAGATCCACCCCTGCGGGCTCACGCATCTCGCGCTGCTTCGCGCCCTGGTTCTCTACGTGGCGCACCGCCTGCCCGAGCGTCCGGACCAGCTGTGCCTTCTCGCCCACGTCCTCGCCCCGCCCAGGACGGGGGGCCGTCTGCCCGCCCGCGTCCTCGCCCCGCAGGCACGCCGATGAGCCACGACGAGGAGCAGCAGCGGCAAGGCTCGCTGCGCGCCGACCTTCACGAGCTCGCCCGCACGCTCCCCGCGCTGCTCGATGACCTGTCGGGCCGGGTCTGGACGGCGTGCACCGAGCGCATCGGCGAGTGGAACCCGTCGCTGCGCCTGGTCCGCGACGATGGGATGCGGGTCAACATCAGCGCGGAGCGGCTGCGCCCCGGGCGGCTCCAGTTCTACGGGGGTGCCGCGGACAGCGTCCGGTACTGGGAGCGGGACGGGGTCGCCATCGGCTCCATGACCGCTACCCGGGCCAAGACGCCCGCGCAGGTCGCGGCCGACATCCGGCGCCGCCTGGTCCCGCTGCTGGACGCGGCGGCCGTCGAGATCGGGGAGCGGCGGGCCCGGCACGCCGCCATGGTCGCCCACGTCGCTCGCGCGGTGCGGAAGCTGGCCACCGTCCCCGGGGTCACCGCCGCGCCGGTGACACCCGAGCAGCGGCGTGACGGCAGAGACAGCCAGCGCTCCCTGAGCTGGAACTGTCAGGCCCCCTGGCGCTCCCCCTGCGCGAGGGTGAAGGTCACCACCGATGCGGGCCGTATCCGGGTGGAGCTGGAGGCCCAGTTCCTGACCCCCGAGATGGCCCGCGCCGCGCTCGCGGCGATGGACGCCGCCTACCGCGCGCAGACCCCGGCCCCCGCGTTCCCCTCGGCCGCGCCCCGGGCCTGACCTTCCCCACTCCCCTGCTGCGCCCGGCCGACCCCGGCCGGGCGCAGCCCCCGCACGCCCTTGGAGGCATCGCCATGACCGTGAAGCTCAAGACCCGCAAGCCCACCGGCCTGGTCCCGTGGCCGTTCGTCCTGATCGAGGGCGAGGAGGGCGCGGGCAAGACCTACGCCGCCGCGCGCTTCTCCGCCTCCAAGCGGATCGGGCAGACCTACTGGGTCGACCTGGCCGAAGGTTCCGCGGACGAGTACGCCGCGATCGACGGGGCCAGGTTCGAGATCGTCGACCACGACGGCACGTTCCGCGACATCCGCGAGCAGGTCGAGGCCGTCCACGCCGAAGCCCGCCGCGCCGCAGCCGCCAAGGAGCCCCCGGTGGTGCTGGTGGTGGACACCGCGACCGCGCTGTGGCGGATGCTCACCACCTGGACCCACGAGCGCGCCCGGCGCAGCCGGTCCAACGCCCGCACCCTCGCCGCCGATCCGGACGCGCCGATCGACGTCGCGATGAACCTGTGGAACGACGCCAACGAACGCTGGCAGCAGGTCCTCTACCTGCTCCAGACGTTCCCCGGCATCGTCATCGTCACCGCCCGCGGCCGTGAGGTCACCGCGATCGACGAGGACGGCAAGCCGGTCAAGCGCGGCAACAAGGTCATGACCGAGTGGAAGGTCCAGGCGCAAAGGGACTTGGGGTTCGACTGCTCGCTGTGGGTACGGCTGCGCCGCGAGCAGCCCCCACAGGTCATCAAGACCCGATCGCTGCGCCTGCGCATCGAGCCGGGCAAGCCGCTCACCCTGCCCGAGCTGGACCTGGAAGACCTCATCTTCACCCGGCTCGGCTGCTCCATGGACACCCAGCCCCGCCAGGTCACCGCCCTGGCAGCGGACCGCACCCGGCCGTGGCTGGACCGCATCGCCCAAGCCGCCGCCGTGGACGAGCTCAGCGGCACCTGGCGCGAGGCCAACCCCGACGCCTCCGGCCTCACTCGCGAGGAAGCGGCCGTCGTCAAGGCCGCGATCCTGCGCCGCAAGGACGAGCTGGAGAACCCGCCCGCCGACCTCGGACAACTCCCGGCCAGCGACACGGACAAGCTCCGCGCCGCCGCCCAGCGCGCCCTGCCCCCGGCCGACGCCGAAGCCTCCTGAACCCCGTCACCTCGCGTCAGCAGCCCAGCACCCCGCAGGGGCGCGGCCCGTACTCCTTGGCCGCGCCCCTGCCCCATCCCCGGAAAGGCGCAGCACCCCATGTCCACCGCCACCGCCGCGCCGGTCTCCGTGTGGGAGGCCGCGCACCAGGTCGACGCCGACCGCCCGCGCTCGCGGCAGACGCAGCTCGGCGCGTCCGACACCGTCTGCCAGCGCCGCGCCGCCTACATCCTCGCCGGCACCGAGCCCACCGACGACGCCGACAAACGCGCCGCGATCCTGGGCACCTACATCCACGAAGGACTGCTCACCGCCGCCCGCACCCGCTACCGATGGCAGGTCGAGCGCACCGTCGCCGACGAGCTGATCCGCGGTCACATCGACGCCGTCCAGTTCGACGAGGCCACCGCGCTCCGCCTGCCCGAACGCCACCGCCCCCGCATCCACGCCACCGCCAGCGAGCAGCAGGGCGTGGTCGTGGAGGACCTGAAGACGAAGTCGACGCATCTGTGGGACCGGGTGATCAAGTACGGGGCGAGCGCCGCCGAGCTGCGCCAGATCTACACCTACGCCCGCCTCCTGCGCACGCACGGGTTCGAGGACCTCAAGGGTCAGCGGCACCTCGCGCGCCTCGGCCCGATCCCCGTGGGCACGCTGCGGTTCCGGTTCGTCAACCGCGACAACGGCGCCGAACACACCCAGGAGTTCCGCTACGACGAACGCGCCGCCGAACACGCCCGCTGGTGGGTCGAACAGGTCCACGCCATCAAGGACCCCGACACCGCGCCGCGCGACTTCGACGGCCCCGGCCTGGACCCGATCTGCGACCACTGCCCGTTCCGCACCCGCTGCTGGCCCCCCACCGACCCGCCCGGAGCCGCGCCGCAGAGCATCCTGGTCCGCGACGACGCCGACCGCGCCGCCGCGCTCGCCGACTACGAGCGCGGCCAACAACTGGAAAGCCACGGCGGCCGCATCCGCAAGCTCGCGCGGGCGAAACTCGACGCCGCCCCGCCCGGCATCTACGGCGACCACCAGCTCACATGGACCGGCGGCAACGCCAAGCCCGAACCCGACATCGACGCGATGCTCCGCCTCTTCCGAGAGGCCGGGCTCCCGGTCCCCACCCTCCCGGACCTAACGGCGATGACCGCGCAGCTGAAGGCCGCGGGCGTCGCGGTGCCCGAGCGCGACAGCCGCTCCCGCACCCCCCGAACGATCAACGTCACCCGCGCCCCCGCCAACTGACCACCCACCCGCCGCGCCGGAGGGCGACTCCGGCGCGTCCCGAGCACCCACCGAGGAGACCTCATGTCCAACACCCCTGCTCTGGTCGGCCTGTCGCTCGGCGCCGGCGTGCAGTCGACGACCTGCCTGATCCTGTCAGCGGAAGACATCCTGCCGAAGATCGATTTCGCCGCCTTTGCCGACACCGGGATGGAGCCGCGCGCGGTCTACGAAAACCTCGACCGGCTGGAGCGGGAAGTTGCCCGGCCCGCCGGAATCGAGATCGTCCGGGTCAAGCAGGGCGAGATCCGCGACGACGCGCTCGACCCGGACACCGAGCACTACGCCCAGATGCCGCTCTACATCCGCGGCCGTGACGGACGACCCCACATGATGCGGCGGCCTGCACCGCCCACTACAAGGTCCGGCCGTTGAAGGCGGAGGTGCGGCGCCGCCTCGGGTACCCCGCCCCGTTTCCGGTGCCGGCGGGCGTGTTCGCGGAGCAGCGGATCGGCAGGGACCCGGACTTCAGGACGGACACGTCGAGCGCCAGGAAGGCACTGACGGCCGTATGGAGGTCTTCCTTCGCGTCGTCATCGTCGTACCCCAGGACGACCACGGAACACGCCGCGTTGCCCAACGCTGGAATGGGCAGCGGCATCCTGCGGTAGCCGTCGTAGGCGTCATCGCAACTTACGGGCCCGAGGCCAGGTATCCGCACGCGCCCACTGTAGGGCCAGCACGGCGAGCCGGCCGCGACCGACTGCGTCAGAACAGGCCCAGAACGGAGCTGCTCCAGCCGAGAGCCGATTTGGTATGCCACTGGGGCCGCTCTCCACGGAGAGCCATGTCTCGCCCGAGACTGAACTCGGAGTGCAGCGGCGAGTCGGCCGCGATGGCCCTGTCCACGAGCTGACGGGCCTGCTCGCGTTCGCCGTGGCTGATCGCGTACTCCACCAGGTCCACGGCAAACCCGGCCAGCAGGGGATCTGGCACTGTCTCCGATAGGCGAGCGGGATCGGCAGTTCTGGTGAACCACGGCAAGGCGGTCTCGCGGAGCTGGTGGACGGCGAGCGTGAGGTGTTCGAGTCGAAGTGCTGGCGTCTCCAGACGCACCTGGTAGTACCCACGAACGTGGTCGAGATAGCTGCTGGCGCAGGCGATGGCATGGACAGAGTCCGGACGAACGAAGGTCAGATCCGGATGAGCGTGGCGCCACCCGCCGAGCACACCGTCCATCACCTGCATGGACTCGGGCCAGGCATCGATTCGGACACCGACACGGTTGTCCGCGCTGGAGGCGAACGAGATCAGGTCCCGTCGAGTACCAGAACGACGCTCCCAGTGCTTACGGGACTTGACCCAGACAAAGCCTTCCGTAGCCAGCTGCCCACCGACCCATGCGCCCGCGGCATCGAACACCTCGCGTGACCCGTGCGCCTCGACCACGAGCCGTTCCAGAGCATCCGTCGACTGAGCGTCGTCCTCTTGGTCCAAGTGGTTCATCGGCGCTTCGGCCACCCGTCCCGATTGGAGTAGGACTCGAAGTCGTAGCGGGTAACCCGGTCCCACTCTTCGCCTGTCGCTCGCTCGTACGCCTGGTCGGCAACGTAGAGAAGCCACTCGCCCTGCAGAGTTGGCGCCGTGAACGGCAGGAAGAGCGCCGGATCGCCGAAGACGCTCTCGTAGACCTCTCTCCCCGCCGCGACCGCCGCGCAGCGGGAGTAAAGGAAGTGGTCACCGGACTGAGGGAACGGGTCATCGGCCGTACCCATGTTCGTTACTGGCAGCAGCCCGAACTTCTCCTGGTCGAGCCTGTGGAGAGCCTCGGCCATGCGCTCACCGAAACCAGTGATCTCGGTTGTCGGCCGCTGTGCCAGCGTCCCAGCCAGCTCGACGCATCGGCGTTGGTCAGCGCGTCCTTCGAGAAGCCCGATCAGCTTCCAGAACTCTTCCCAGGTCATCACCCGCACAGCATCGCACGCACGACCGACAGTCAAACGGAAACGATCTCACCACACACCGTGATCTCCACGGCCGCCGTGAGTCCCCGGTCTGCGACTCCCGCAAACAGCCCAACCCCGCCCATCGCACGCCCGCGTCTCACCGGAAGGAGTGGAACCTCTGACTACCTGCCCAGCAGCGCCACGAGGCCCCATCCGTTACCGAGAATTCTCAATAGCGTGCCCGTACTCCGGTAACGCCCGGCTCAGGCGCCTGCGGGACACCTGCCGCTGCGGTCACCACCTCGATGACCACGACCGGTTCAACGGTCGGCAGGACCAGGCATGCACACATGTCACCGGGACGGGGCGTGAGGCGGAGGTGTGCGGCTGCTCGGGGTTCGACAACCCGGACTGGCGCGACGCGGTCGCGTTCGATGCCGCGATCCGCCACGGCTACGCCCGCGCGATCGCGCGCGGGAGCGCCCTGCACGGCGAGGCGTTCGTGCACCGCAGCATGCTCCCGCTCGACCAGGCGCCCATCGACCACGTCACCCGGTCCGAATGGAAGGAGCGTCAGACCAGCCTGGTCGAGCCCTTCCCCGAGGCCGAGGACGACGACCGCGGCCGCTCCCCGTGGTCGTGTCGTGGCGAGGATGAGGACTGATGCAGTGACGGATTCCCGTTGGACTCACATTCAATTTCTATCTATTATTGAGATGCCATATGGAAGGAGGATCCGTGCACGCCACCACTCCCGCGAAGCCGAACGCACCCCAAGCACCCGCGACCTGGCTCGTCGTCCACGCCCGCGTCACTGACCGCCGCGCCGTCACCGCCGACCTGGCAGTAGCCCTGCCCGATGCAGCAGGCGACGGGGCAGTCCCTGTGCTGACCGCCTTGGCCCTGCACCTGGCCGAGCTCCGCCGCACCAGCACCGACCCCGAACCGGCCGCCCTGCGCAGCGCGCTGGCCCGCGCCTTCCCCGGCCTGCGCGGCTACCCCTACCTGCCCGTCCACGACCCCCGCGTGAGTGTCTGCCTCGACGTCGCGCTCCACCCGGCCGCCGACAGCGGCTGGGCGGGCGTCCAACTGGCCGTCACCGAGCAGGGCACCGAGGCCGGTCGGCACCCGTGGAGCCGGATCACCCGCCGCCACGGCATCCGCGCCGTCCTTCGCCACACCGAAGCCGAACTCGACACCGCCGAACAGCACCAGCACACCCTGGCCCGCACCGACCGATCCGCTGCCCGGCGGGCCCAGCGAGTCGCCCAGATGCGCGGCGCGGTCGCGGCCGCGCTGCAGCAGGCCGAACAGGACGTCCCACCGGACACCCCGCCACCGCCCGCCCTCGGCACCGGGACCCGCCTGGCCACCAGGACCGAGGCCCGGCCGCAGGTTCTCACCGGCGCGCTCACCCGCCCCGTCATGCTGCGCGAAGGCGATGACGGCCCCGTCGCCCGACTGCTCCTCGCCCCGGACACCCCGCCCGTCATCGGCGAGGTCACCGCATCCGTGCTGGTGTGCACGCTGCGCGGCGACGCCGCCCGCCAGGCCGCCGCCACGCTCACGCCCGGCTCCCACGTCCTGGTCGTCGGCGCGATCGCCCACCGCTCCTACACCGGCGAGGACCGCATCCCCCGCGTCGCGATCACCCTCGATGTCCAGCACATCGGCCAGGCCCTGACCTGACCACCGCAGGGCCGCCGGCCCCGCAACCCCTTCGGGGCCACCCAGCCGAAACCACGCCCGGGCGCCGCCCGGCATGAAGGAGGATCAACCCATGTCCGCCGACTCCGCCACCGCCCTGCTCGACCTCGCCGCCCAGGCCCAGCAGCTGACCGACCCCGGCGCTCTGCGCGCCCTGCTCGCCAAGGGCCACCCCTTGTACTGCCAGGCCCTCGAAGACGTCCGCACCCACACCCGTACCCAGGCCGCCGGCTGGAGCGACCAGCAGCTCGCCGAGCACGCCGCCGTGGAAGACGTCGCTGCCGCACCCGGCGCGAGCCGCGAGGAGATCCTCGTGGAGTGGGTCTTCGTCCGCTTCGACGCCACACCCGCCGCGATCGCCTACCAGGCGCTCGCCGAGCGCGCCCACGCCCACCACACCGGCCTCGTCGACTGACCCACGAAGGCGACTGGTGACCTCGCGCCACGGGTCACCAGCCCAGGTCAGCGGCCCGCACCGCGCGAGGTAACCAGCGCTGAAGCAGCTGATCCGTGACCGCCGGACGCCGCGGTGGTGACCCGACTGGTGACCCCAACGCGCTCCCATGGCCCCGTACCGACGACTTCACCAGCCAGAAACAAGAAGCCATGCACGCGATCGTGATCACCACCCACGGCGACGCCCGCGACATCGACCTCCCCGACGAGGCGCACCACGCCGAGATCCGCCGCATCCTCGGCGGCCACCCCGACCGGGCCGTCTAGCACTGCGGGGCGCTGCTGTGGGTCCATGGGAGCGGCGCCCGCGAAGGCCTGCCGTCGAACCTGCCCGCCTGGACCCTCGCCTGCGCCTGGCGCGGCCTCACCCTGGACTACGAACTGTGCGGCGACGTCGTCGTCACCGGCCGCACCGTCGACGGCAACTCGGAGGCGCTCTCCGCGCACTTGGCCGAGCAGGTCCGCGCTGTCACCGCCACCACTCTCGAGACGATCCGGCGCTGGCAGCAGAAGCCCCCGACGTCCAATGAGGCCGGACTGAACGAGCTGCTCGCCTACGCCGCCCGCGACGTCGCCAGGTGACGCTCGCCCAGTGGGCGCAAGAAGCAGGGCGGCCACCGCTGCACGGGGGGAGCAGCGGCGGCCTCGGCTCGACCGTACGCTCCGTCAGGCCGAAGAACCCCGCAACGAGGGATACTCCGTGACTCCCTTGCTGACCAGGATGCCCGTGTGTCCCGTGCGGCGGGCTTCGGCGATGCGGGCGAGGCGACCGTGCTGCCCCTCGTCGAGCACCCTCGCCCACTGCTCGAGGGAGCGGACAGCGTGCTCGGTGTGCTCGGCCGGGTCGAGCCGGGTCGAGCCGGATCGCGCCGATCTGGTCGTCGGTGAGCTGGCCGGTATCGAAGACGAACCCGACCTTCGGGCACGGCCAGGCGGTGGATTCGGCGAGGTACTGCACCAGCAGTACGCGCTCAGGACCGGTGTAGGCGATGCCGGTCTCCTCGGCTCCTTCGCGGCGTGCGGTGTCGAACGGTGTGATGTCGCCGTGGTCGAAGTCTCCGCCGGCCAGTTGCCAGATCGACGGGTTGCGCGCGGAGCGCAGGCACAGGATCCGGTCGTGCTGGTCGGTCCAGTACAGGGCCCCGAACATGGTCGCGCGCGGGATCGTCTCGATGTAGTCGATGGGGTCGAGCCAGGCCATGGGACCCCCGGTGGTGGGTGGTGGCAGCGGCCCGCTCGGGGGTTCGGGCCGCGGCCGCCGGGCGGCGCCTGTCCGCTCCGCCCACGGGCCACGGTAGAGGGGTGGGCGGGGCTCCGCCCGGCGGCCGGACCGTCCGGGAGCCGGATCGGGACCGGCCTACTTGCCGGGGCGGCCGAGCTGGTAGACGTTCCAGCCGGCCAGGCGCCAGCGGTCGGCGTCGAGGGCGACGCGGCAGTCCACGAGTACCGGGTTAGCGGGCAGGTTCACCAGGGCGTCGGGGTCGGCCTGCTGGTACTCGGGCCACTCGGTGGCCAGGACGACCAGGTGGGCGTCGGTGACCGAGGCGGCCAGGTCGTCGGTGTACTCGAGCTCCGGGTTGCGGTGCATCGCCGTGGTCACGGCGTGCGGGTCGTGGACGGTGACGACGGCTGCGCTCCGCTGCAGGGCGTGGGCCAGGGCCAGGGCCGGGCTCTCGCGGACGTCGTTGGTGCCGGGCTTGAACGCGGCGCCCCACACGGTGACCCGGGCGCCCTTGACGGGGTAATCGGCCAAGGCGCGGGTGATGAGCTCCATGGCGACCGGGACGCGGTTGTCGTTGATCTGCTCGGCGGCGAGCAGGAGGGCGGCGGCCCGGTCCGCACCGAGTTGGCGCGCGGAGGCGGTGAAGGCGCGGACGTCCTTGGGCAGGCAGCCGCCGCCGTAGCCGATGCCGGGTCGCATGCCGCCCGCGCCGATCCGCGGGTCGATGCCGAGGATGTCCACAATCTCGGAGACGTCAGCGCCGGCCGCCTGGCACATGTCCGCGACCGCGTTGATGTAACTGATCTTGAGGCCCAAGAAGGTGTTCGCGGCGCCCTTGGCCAGCTCCGCGGTCTGCGGGTCGGTGACGAAGATCGGCACGCCGGTGTCGGTAATCCCGGCGTAGACGGCACGGATGGCCTTTTCGCCTTCCGCGGTGGTGACGCCGGCGATGAGGCGGTCCGGGCGCAGCGTGTCCTCCACCGCGTGGCCCTCCCGCAGGAACTCGGGGTTCCACACGACCTCGACCCTGTCGCCGGCGGGGGCGAGGCGCTGGGCGAGAGCGGTGACCTGGGCGGTGGTGCCGACGGTGACGGTGGACTTGCCGACGATGGTGCAGGCGCGGGTCAGGTGGGGTGCGAGCTGGCGGATCGCGCCGTAGACCTGAGCGGTGTCATAGGAGCGGCCGTCGGCGTCGATCGGAGTTCCCACCCCGATGAAGTGCAGGTCCGCGTGTTCGGCGGCCTCGCGGATGTCGGTGGTGAACCGCAGCCGCCCGCTAGTGCTGTGACCACATAGGTTCGCCGGGTTGGTGGTCGGGACGGTTGGATGTACGGCGACGTCCATTCGTCCGATCGTTGGGGGTGTGGTGGCTGAGCCTGTCCGTGTGCGCAGGTTGACCGACCAGGAGGGGCAGAAGCTGCAGCAGATCGTGCGCCGGGGCAGCACCAGTTCGGTGCGTTACCGGCGCGCGATGATGCTGCTGGCCTCGGCCGGCGGGAACCGGGTCCCGGTGATCGCCCAGCTGGTGCAGGCAGACGAGGACACCGTGCGCGACGTGATCCACCGGTTCAACGAGATCGGCCTGGCCGCTCTGGACCCTCGGTGGGCGGGAGGCCGTCCCCGCCTTCTCAGTCCTGACGACGAGGACTTCGTCGTCGCGACGGCCACCACCCGACCGACCAAGCTCGGCCAGCCCTTCACTCGCTGGTCCATCCGAAAGCTCGCCGCCTACCTGCGGAAAGTCCACGGCCGCGTGATACGCATCGGCCGCGAGGCGTTACGGTCCCTGCTCGCTCGCCGCGGCATCACCTTCCAGCGCACCAAGACGTGGAAGGAGTCGCCCGACCCCGATCGCGACGCCAAGCTCGACCGCATCGAAGAGGTCCTGGAGCGGTTCCCGGACCGGGTGTTCGCGTTCGACGAGTTCGGGCCGCTCGGCATCCGCCCCACCGCCGGATCCTGCTGGGCCGAGCAGGGTTGCCCCGAGCGGCATCCCGCGACCTATCACCGCACCCACGGGGTGCGTTATTTCCACGGCTGCTACTCGATCGGCGACGACACCATGTGGGGTGTCAACCGACGCAAGAAGGGTGCCGCGAACACGTTGGCCGCGCTGAGGTCGATCCGCACGGCCCGCCCGGACGGCGCCCCGATCTACGTCATCCTGGACAACCTGTCCGCTCACAAGGGCGAGACGATCCGGCGCTGGGCGAAGAAGAACCGGGTCGAGCTGTGCTTCACCCCGACTTACGCGTCTTGGGCCAATCCGATCGAGGCCCACTTCGGGCCGCTGCGGCAGTTCACCGTCGCCAACTCCAACCACCGCAACCACACCGTCCAGACCCGGGCCCTGCACGCCTACCTGCGCTGGCGCAACCAGAACGCACGCCACCCCGACGTCCTCGCCGCTCAGCGCAGGGAGCGCGCTCGCATCCGCAGCGAGAAGGGCATCCGCTGGGGCGGCCGTCCCCTCCCCGCCGAGGAGCTTCAGGTCCTCAAGGCGAAGGCTGCATGACGACCTGCTCACCCTCTCCGCTCGGCTCCTCGAAGTTGGCCATGTATCGGTTGAACAGCGTCGCATCCACGGTGACAGCGTTGGCGCCTTCCACGCTGTTGCGTCGCTCAAGGCGACGCTCCAGCGTGGTCCGGTCGGCCTTGAGGTGGACCAGTTCCCAGCGGCAGCCGTGGCTTTCAATCAGCGTCTTGTAGTCGTCGCGGGCGGCGCGACTCCAGAAGCTGTAGTCCACCACTACGTCGCGCCCGGCCAGCATCAGTTCAACCAGCTCCTGCCGTTGCTCGCGGCGGACCTCTTCCTTGAGCTGGTCGAATGCCTCGGCTTCCAGTACCAGGCCAGCATCACGTTGCCCGAGTCGTTGCCAGACCACCTCATCGATGGACAGCCGAGCGAAACCGCGTTGCACCAGTTCCATCGCGTAGGTGGTCTTGCCTGCCCCCGGGAGACCGCACATCAGGACCACCGTGCTCATCTGCTGCGTCACGGAGCCAGGTTAGACCCAAGAACACGCTCGCCTCCGTGGCAACAAAGGGCGCCCGCTGGCAGCGGACCCACTGCGGCCCTACAGACCCGGCGAACCTATGTGGTCAGAGCACTAGCGATGTGGCGGGCCAGCAGCTCGGGCAGGCCCGTCTCGAAGATGGGGCACTGACCGGCGTTGAGCCGGTCGACCTTGGCCTGGTCGACGTCGACGCCGACAACGTCGTGGCCGAGCTCGGCCATCGCCGCCGCGTGCGGGATGCCGAGGTGACCGCAGCCGATCACGGAGACGCGCATGTACGGGGCCCTTGTCTGATCAGACGTCAGGGGCGCACCGTCACCGGTGCGCCCCTGACGCTATCGGGTCTTGAACTGGCCTATGGGATAGCTCAGTTCGGACTGATGTTCACCTTGAGGAGGTCGGCCAGGTGCAGCAGGGCGGGGAGAGCCTCGGCGCGGACCACGACTCGCCGGAACGGGGTGTTGGTGGGACCACGCGCGCGCCCTGAGATGAGGGCCGGTGCCGAGGAATGGCAGTGAAACGGCAGTCGGACGGCATACCGGCGCCGTCGACGCCACCGCACTGTTGAACCGCGGCCGTGTCCGGCCTGTCCGCTTGAGAAGAGGAACGCGGCAATGCAGTCCAGCAACGAGCACAACGACCGTGGAAGCCGTGCTGAGGAACCATCAGCCGCCCTCCCGGCACGCCCGGCAAGCCGTCCGGCCCGCAGCTCGGGCGTGTCCGCTCCCTGACCGGGTACGGTGCTGCGCTCCCGGTCGGCTTCCTCACTCACGTCTCCTCGCTCGTGCTGGTGGCTGTGGGGGCGCTGGCCCTGACGCACACAGTGGCTGCCGAGTGGCAGCGGCGGCGCACGCTGGTGGCGGTGCTGCGCAACGCGCCGCGAGGCTCCGTGGTCGAGCAGGACGGCGGCGCGGGGTACCGATCATGCGGGTCCGAATCGGGGGCTCGCCTCCGCGGACCGGGCGGTGACAGCACGCCGGGACAGCCCGCGTG
Source organism: Streptacidiphilus jiangxiensis (assembly GCF_900109465.1). GTDB lineage: Bacteria > Actinomycetota > Actinomycetes > Streptomycetales > Streptomycetaceae > Streptacidiphilus > Streptacidiphilus jiangxiensis. The sequence goes on along the minus strand of NZ_FOAZ01000045.1, from coordinate 6,942 downwards.
GACGCGAGAGGCCGCCGCTGACGGGGGCAGCGACAGCCTCTTCCTTCGAAGTACGCCCGACACACCGCGCTGCTCGCCGGGCTGCCGGTGGTGGTACTGCGGGCGTGGGCGCGCCTACGCTCGACGACGTGACTGACGACACGGATTTCCGTTCCCTGGACGGCACTCGACTGTCCGGCACCCTCACCACTTCCTCGGCCGAGCCCGTCGGTTCCGCGGTGCTGGCCCACGGCTCAGGTGTGACCCGGGAGGAAGGCGGCTTCTTCGCACGGCTCGCCGAGGGGCTGGCCGCTGCCGGGGTCACCAACCTGCGCTTCGACCTGCGTGCGCACGGGGCCAGCGCCGGGCGCGCGGCGGACCTGACGATCGCCGGAGTGGCCAACGACATCCGGGCCGCGTCCGATCACCTGCGCTCCAGCACGGGCCAGTCGGGTCCGGTGCACGTCATCGCGGCGTCCTTCTCGGGTGGCGCGGCCGCCCTGCACGCTGCCCACTACCCCGAGGGCGTCGGACGCCTGGTGCTGCTGAACCCGCGTATCAACTACAAGGACATGTACGTCAAGGAGCGCTCCGGCTGGTCCGGTGACTATCTGTCTGCGGATCGTGCGGCTGAGCTCGACCGGACCGGTGCCCTGCCGCGTGTTCCGTTCGAGACCGGCCGGGCGCTGCTCAACGAGGTGTTCCAGCTGCCGGCGCCGGAAGCGCTCTGCGCCCGCGTGCTGTGCCCGGTGCTGATCGTCCACGGGACGAAGGACACGTTCGTCGACGTGAACCTGTCGCGCAGGTACGCCCCCCTGTTCGCCGCCGGTGCGGGAGCCGAGCTGCTCGAGCTGGACGGCGCGCAGCACGGTTTCGCCGTGCACGACGACCCGACCTATGTGGACCCGCAGACGCGGGCGTGGCAGGAAGAGGTGACCGGCAAGGTGGCCCAGTTCCTGGCGGCCTAGCCTAGCCGGCCGCGAGGACGACCAGGCGCTCGTGCAGTTCCCGTACCTGCGGCCGCTGCCGGTACGGGAACAGCGTCCGTGCGGCACCACTGAGCGCGCTGATGGCCTGCCCGGAGCGGACGTCGGCTGCGACTTCGAGCGCTTCGAGAGCGACGGCGGCGGCTTCGTCCGGCTCGCCGATGTCGGCGAGGGAACCGGCCAGGAACGCGCTGTAGTGGGCGTGGTCGCGGGGAGCGAACGCCTGGGTGGTCAGGTGCGTCTGGAACGCCACGATGGCCTCGGCGGGTCGCCCGGCTTCGCGCAGGCGGATCGCCGACTGCACCAGGAGGCGCTCGCGGGTGTAGCCGTCGCCGAGCGGCCCCGTGCACGACGTCGGCCCGGCCGGCTCTTCGGCCTGGTCGAGCGCCGCGTGAGCCCGGTCGAGGACCCGGGCGATCTCCCCGGCGTCACCGCCGGTCATCGCCAGGCCGCGTGCTTCCTGCTGGAGTGCTTCCGCGCGCGGCCTGGGCGGCAGCGTCCACGGGCCGCTGGTCGCAGCCCTGGCCAGGTCGAGCATCCGCGCCGGATCGTCGCGCCCCAGCGCCTGGGCCTGCCGCATGAGCACGTAGGCGTGCATCGCCCCGTCCCCGGTGAACGTGGCCCACTCCTTGGCCTGGCCGTGCCAGTAGCCGACCGCGTGGTCGGGGGAGCCGACATCGTGGTGCAGCCACGCAGTGAACTCCGCTGCCCGGGAACCGAGGAAGAGTAGCTCGCGGCGGACGTCCGGCCGGGCGCCGCGGGCGGCGGTGCTGATCACCGACAGGACCCCGAGCGCGGCTGGCATGGCCCGGTGCGACCCCCTCGTCAGATCCATGCGGGCGGTCTCATCGAGCGCGGCACCGAGGTGGGCGACCAGTTCATGGTCGGCGTACCGGTGGGCGTCCCGGACGGCGGCAGTCAAGTGCTCAAGGGCAGCGAGATCGAGCAGCGGGGCAGCCCCCGCGAAAGCGGCACCGAGGAAGCTGCGACGGCGCACGTCGTCCTCCACAGGGAGCGTGGGTGGGATGACCGCTGCAGGCGGTGACGGGGGCAGTGTGCCCGAACCCGGCTCCGGCTCGGAGGACAGCTCCAGGCCGAGGACCTTGATCAGGAACGGCAGCCACGGCCCGGGCCTGCGCCGGTTCGTCTCCCACCGGTAGACGTCGTTCGCCGTGCACGTCTCCCAACCGGACTCGTGATTGAGCAGGTCAGCCAGCTCTGTCTGAGTGAGCTCGCGGGCCTTGCGCGCCTTCTTGATCATGGGACCGAGTCCCGAACCATCGCTCCGAGGCACAGGCGTGACCCCCTGTCAATCTGCCAGCCGCCCGGCCAGGATGGCAGATCCCGAGGCAGATCCACACCCAGCGCGACAGGTCGTTCACTGTTCGTGTGGCCGCCCCTCCCCGCCCGGAGCCCTGCTCCCTCGGTAGCCGGCCGCACCGTCTCCCGGCCTGCCGCGCTGTCCCGTCCGCGCGGCAGGCCGGCACCCAGCCGACCGACCAGGAGCCCGCGATGCCCGCTGTCCTCCCCCGCCGTCAGCCCAGAACGCACCGGGCCTCGCGCACACCGTCTGTGGCAGTCCCCCTGACGAACCCCGACTTCCCCAAGGCGTCCACCGAAGCGAAGGGCGACCCACGGCCACAGGCCGTGCGCAGCGTCGTGGACGAGCACCAGAACGAACTGGGGTACTGCGTCGTGTGCTGCACCACGTGGCCCTGCGAGGTGGTGCTCGCGCAGCTCAGCACGACCGGGTTCGCATCGTGAGGACCGCCCGACCGCGGCCCCGGGCCGACACGCTCGGCCACACGTTGCACCCGCTGATCGGCCGCCGCGTGGAGGACGTCGCCTCCGGGCGCACGGGCACACTGCGCGCCGTCGTGAACACCCCGACGCGCACGCCCATCGGTACCCGCACCGTGCGGCTCGCCTACCTCCTGCCCGACGGCGGCGGAGTCGAGTGGACGACGGATCCCGACAACCTGCGCGAGATCACCGCATGAACACCGAGCAGGAGGAGCACACCGTGACGACCGACCTCCAACCCACGCACGGGCTCATGGGCGAGCGGGGCGCGCTCATGCCGGTCGAGTGGACCAGCCCGGGCGCGGCGCGCGGGCGGGCGGCGGAGCTGGTGAGCCGGTACCGCGCCCAGCGCCGGGAGATCGCCAAGAACCCGCACCTGGACCAGGAGTGGGCGCGCGAGGCCGTGCGCGCCCCGGGCCTGCTGGACGCGGTGACCGAGCTGCTCGGTCCCGACGTCGCGGTGGAGAACACCTTCCTGGTCATCAAGTGGCCCGGCCGACCGTTCGTCGTGCCCTGGCACCAGGACGGCACCGGCAAGAACGTGGAGCTGGACCCGGCGCGCAGCGTCGCGGCGTGGCTCGCGCTGACCGACGCCGCCAACGACAGCGGCGGGCTGCTGATCATCCCTGGCAGCCATCAGGGCGGCTACCTGCCCGTGGCCAAGGAACCGGAGACGGGCGCCTCGCGTGGCCGGGCCGACACCTCCCAGGGCGTCACCGGCGCCGAGCGCGCGGTGCCGCTGCGGGTGCGGGCCGGGTCCGCGGTCCTGATGGACTCGCGCCTCGTGCACTGCTCCGGCTCCAACCGCAGCGCCGGCGCGCGCGTCGCACTGAACATCCGCTACGTCGCCCCGGGCGCCATCGTGCGCCGCAACCCCCAAAGCCCCAGCCTGACCCCGGTCTCCGGGTCGGGCTGGTAGCACCGTCCATCCACCGGTTCCACCGAGAGGAGCACGACCGTGAGCATCCTCGACACCCTCGTCCAGGCCGACGCGGTGACCCGCGTGCGGGTCCTGACCGGGGAGGACGCCGACGCGGAGCGCCGCGCCGACAAGAAGCCGATCGGCAAGTCCGACTGCACCTACTACTGCCCCGACGCGGCCACCGCCGAGCGGTGCATCGAGGCCCTGCGCGCGTCCGACGAGCGGCTGCGCGAGCGCCCGGAGGAGCTGATGCTCTGGGACTGGCAGTGCACCTACTGGGAGGCCGAGCCCGGCAACCCGAACGGCGGCGGCACCGTCCTGCTCGGGGTCGCCTGGTACGACGAGGCGTTCTTCGCCGATCGGCGCGACGCCTGGTTCGGGGCGATGCACCAGCGCATCTACCAGCAGCTGGGCATCCCGCTGGAGAACATCACCGTCACCCACTGGTCCCTGATCGCCTGACCTGAGACCGACGTGAAAGGGGTCGGGGTCCTGGCCGCCGGAGGAACCCGACCCTTCCGCTACACCCGCGCGGGCGCCCGCTCGGCCGCAGTCCGGTTCGCGGGCAGATCCAGGAGGCGCACATGCCGGACCGTCAGCGGGACCGTCGCCGCAAGAACGACCAGCACGGCCGCCGCAGCGAGCGTGGGGCGCAGGCCGATCCAGGCCGTGAGCGGACCGGCGATCAGATAGCCGACCGGCACCGGGGCGAGCTGCCCCAGTCCCGCGTACGCGGACGCGCGGGAGAGCCGATCGGCGGGGACGCGGGCCTGCATCAGCCCGGCCCAGGTGGTGATGGCGAACGCGCACCCGGTGCCCGCCACGACGGTGGAGACCACGAGCAGCGGCACCCAGCTGGTGGAGGACATGGCCGCGAGCGGGACGGCCAGGAGGCCGTTGCCCAGGCACACCACCACCCCGACCCGGGTCGGCTTCCACAGCAGCCCGAGCGCGGCCCCGGCGACGACGCCGGTGGTGAAGCCGGACACGATCGCGCCCCAGGCTGCCGCGCCGCCGAGGTAGCGCTGGCCGAAGACCGGGCCCAGCAGCTCGTAGCCGACCAGCCAGACCGGGACGAGGCAGGCACCCTGAACGACCATGATCCACAGCCAGTGTCGGGACCGGAAGTCGTCCCACCCCTCGCGGAAGTCCTGCCCGAACGTGGACGCGGTCTTGAGCCGGTCGGCACCCAGGCCCAGGCGGGCGAACAGCGCGGCGGCGACAGCGAAGGTGAGCGCGTCCCAGGCGATGGCCCAGGCGGGGCCGGCGAGCGCGACGACGGCGCCGCCGAGGGCGGGGCCCGCGACCTTGACCAGGTTCTGGCCCATGCGAAGCAGCGCGTTCGCCGAGTGCCGCAGCTCGGCGGGGACGACCTCGGTCAGCACCCCGGCCGCCGCCGGGCCGAAGAACGCGGCGGCGCTCCCGCAGACGGCCGACATGACGACCAGCTGCCACACCCGGGCCTGCCCGGACCACAGCAGCACCGCGGCGCCGGTCTCGGCGACGGCCGGGACCAGGTTCGTCCACACCATGACCCGCGCCCGCGACCACCGGTCCGCGACGACGCCGCCGACCAGCTGGAACGCGATCTGCGGCAGCATCCCGGCCGCGAGGATCCAGCCCAGGCTCGACGCGGTCCCGCCGATCCGCAGCGCGGCGAACGCCAGGCCGATCGGGGAGACCGCCGCTCCGGCCGACGACAGGGTCCGGGCGGAGAAGTGGAGCCGGTAGGCCGGCACCGCGAGCGGGGCCGCGGCCTCCCGCAGCCTGACCCGCAGGCCCAGCCTGGCCGCCGCCGTCCCACCGCGCATGATCCAACTCCGCCCAGGAAGCACGAAATCCCGGTGCCGAGGTGGCTACCGGGAAACCTGCCCACACCCTACGCCCCACCCACCAGCGTGGGGCGCAGACGCACCAACAACCCGTCTCCGCTCACCCGTTGGAGGAATCCGTGCACCACCCCCCAGCAGATCGGGCACCGGCCAGCTGCCCCGCGATAGCGCTGGCCGCAGCCGAGGAGGTGTGCGGCCCGGTGACGCTGGAGCCGGTGACCGACCGGCGCGGCTCGGCCGTCTGGCGGGCCACAGGGCCGAGCGGCACCGCAGCAGTGAAGGCCGGCACCCAGATGGGCGCGGACATCACCGAGCGGGAGGCGACGGTACTCGGCCGGCTTCCCGGCTACACCGTCGCCTGCGGCCGCGACGGCGATACGGCGTGGCTGGTCACCCCGTGGTGGGACGGCCCCTCGACGTGGGAGGTGTTCGCGCCGGTCCGGGCCGGGATCCAGGACCGGGCCGCGCTCCTTGCCGCCGCGCAGCTGTGCCGAACTGTGGCCGATCTGCACGCCGACGGATGGGTCCACTGCGACCTGCAGCCCGAGCACGCCATCCACACCAGCGGCGGCGTGCGACTCCTGGACTGGTCGTGGGCCTGGTCCCCGGACTTTCCCCCGTCGCCGCTGTTCCGGGGCGGGCTGCCGCACCTCCTCGCGCCTGAACTGGCCGCGTCGATCAGCGTCGGCATCCAGCCCGTCCAACCCGGCCCGGCGTGCGAGACCTACACCCTCGCCGCCCTGCTCTGGCGCTGCACCACAGGTGGGTGGCCGCTCGACTACGCCGCGCACGACCTCGACCCCGACCAGCTCCGCGCTCCGCAGCTACGCGCCCTGATCGCCAACCGCGCGATCCCCCTCACGAAGCCGGCCACGTGGCCCGCACTGCTGAACGTGCTCCGCCCCGCCCTGCTCGCTCCACGCACCCAGCGCCCCAGGGCTGCCGACCTCGCAGCCCGGATCGCCGCCCTCGCCCTGGAGGCCCGATGACACCGCGCCGCGCCACCCCCGACGACGCCGCCGGCCTCACCCAGCTGCGCCTGATCATGCACCAGGCCGTCAAGCCACACTGCGGCCTGGACTGGATGCCCGCCTGCGAGGCGGCGTTCGCCCGCGCCCTGGCCGAGCAGGAGAGCATGGCCGTGTTCGTGGTCGACCACCCCGACGGCCCCGGGCTGATCGCCTCCGCCATGGGCGTCTGGCACCCCTCACTGCCCGGTCCCACCACCACCGCCATGCGCTCCGGGGAGATCGGGTCCGTCGCCACCGACCCCGACCACCGCCGCCGAGGCCACGCGCGCGCCTGCGTCGCCGCCGCCCGCGACTGGCTCGTCGACGAGGGCTGCGAACGCGTCCGCCTCACGCCCGCGCCCGACGCCACGGCGCTGTACGCGGCCCTGGGCTTCGCACCCAGGGACACG
>NZ_FOAZ01000025.1 GCF_900109465.1 Streptacidiphilus jiangxiensis | reverse complement strand
TGCAGGGCAGATTGCCCACGTGTTACTCACCCGTTCGCCACTGATCCACCCCGAAGGGCTTCACCGTTCGACTTGCATGTGTTAAGCACGCCGCCAGCGTTCGTCCTGAGCCAGGATCAAACTCTCCGTGAATGCTTTACATTCGCGCAGAGCGGTGCAACACCTGCTGGAATGAGCAGGCTTGCACACAGCGTCCTCGCTGAAAATTTGTTCTCAAAAGTAACTGGCGTTGACTTTTGGCACGCTGTTGAGTTCTCAAGGAACGGACGCTTCCTTTGCTTCCCTTTCGGGCCGCTCCGGGCGCTTCCTTCGTGTTCCACTCTATCAGAGTTTTTCAGCTCCGATTTCCAGTGGTTTTGTCATCCCATTTACCTCCCCTTCAGGGGGTGGTGGCCGGGGCAACTCGGAGAACGTTACGGGGCCCGGTGGGCGGAGTCAAATCCGCCCACCGGGCCCCGTAGGACCGCTCAGGCGCAGGTCAGGCGTTGGTCGGGAAGCCCAGGTTGATACCGCCGTGGCTCGGGTCGAGCCAGCGCGACGTCACGGCCTTGCCGCGGGTGAAGAACTGGACGCCGTCCGCGCCGTAGGCGTGGAGGTCGCCGAAGAGGGAGGCCTTCCAGCCACCGAAGGAGTAGTAGGAGACGGGGACCGGGATCGGCACGTTGATGCCGACCATGCCGACCTCGACCTCGTTCTGGAAGCGTCGGGCCGCGCCGCCGTCGTTGGTGAAGATGGCGGTGCCGTTGCCGTACGGGTTGGCGTTGATGAGCGCCAGGCCCTCGTCGTAGGAGTTCACCCGGACGACGGACAGCACGGGGCCGAAGATCTCGTCGTTGTAGACGGACATGCCGGGCTTGACGTTGTCGAACAGCGTCGGGCCGAGCCAGAAACCGTCGGTGGTGTCCTCGCCGGAGATCGGGTGCTTTCGGCCGTCGACCACCAGGTCGGCACCGTCGGCGACGCCCGACTCCAGGTAGGAGGTGACCTTGTCGCGGTGCACGCCGGTGACCAGCGGGCCCATGTCCGAGTCGCCGTTGCAGCCCGGGCCGACCGTCAGGGTCGCCATGCGGCTCTTGATCTTCTCGATCAGCTCGTCGGCGATCGGCTCGACCGCGACCAGGACGGAGATGGCCATGCAGCGCTCGCCGGCCGCCCCGAAGCCGGCGTTGATCGCCGCGTCGGCAGCCAGGTCGAGGTCGGAGTCCGGCAGGACCAGCATGTGGTTCTTCGCGCCGCCCAGCGCCTGGACGCGCTTGCCGTAGCGGGTGCCGGTCTCGTAGACGTAGCGGGCGATCGGGGTCGAGCCCACGAACGACACGGACTTGACGTCCGGGTGCTCCAGCAGGCGGTCGACCGAGACCTTGTCGCCGTGGACGACGTTGAAGACACCGGCCGGCAGGCCGGCCTCGGCCCACAGCTCGGCCAGGAACTGCGCCGCGGACGGGTCCTTCTCCGACGGCTTGAGGATGACGGTGTTGCCGGCCGCGATGGCGATCGGGAAGAACCACATCGGGACCATCGCCGGGAAGTTGAACGGCGAGATGATCGCGACCGGGCCCAGCGGCTGGCGGATCGAGTAGACGTCGATGCCGGTGGAGGCCTGCTCGCTGAAGCCGCCCTTGAGCAGCTGCGGGATGCCACAGGCGTACTCGACGACCTCGAGACCACGGGCGATCTCGCCGAGGGCGTCCGAGTGCACCTTGCCGTGCTCGGAGACGATGATCGAGGCCAGCTCGTCCTTGCGCTCGTTCAGCAGCTCGCGGAAGCGGAACAGTACGGTGCTGCGCTTGGCCAGCGAGGCATTGCGCCAGTCGGCGAACGCGGTGACGGCGGCGGAGACGGCGGCGTCCACCTCGGCGATGGTCGCGAAGTCCACCTGGCCGGAGACCTTGCCGGTCGCCGGGTCGTAGATGTCACCGCGACGCGGAGCGGCTCCGGCCGTCGCGACGGCCTCTCCGGCGATCCAGTGGGTGATGTGCTTGCTCAACGTCTGCCTCCGAGTCCAGGCGGGGCACTACGGGCTGCTGTGCGGTGCCGCGCTCCCTACCATTCTGTTTCGGCTCGGGGGCGCCCTCAATCAGCAGCCTGTCGGGTGATTCGCGATCTGCCTTACACCTCGTCCGGCTCCCTGGGATCGTGGTCGCCTCGGCCGTCACTCTGACCCGGGGCGTCGCCCAGTTCTCCGGCGAGTCCTGCGGTGAGCAGGGCGGCGGCCTCGTGCATGGCGAGTTCCAGCAGCACCGGGTCGCCCAGCAGGCCGCTGCCGTCCGGCGGGACGAGCCAGCGCAGGCCGCGGCCGGCCCGGGAGGGGTGGGGGACGGCGATCCAGGTGCCGGGCCCGGCGGTGCGGATGCCGGTGCCGACCCAGCGCGCGGCGGTGCCCGGCGGGACGAAGAAGCCGAAGCGGTAGTCCCCGAAGTCGACCAGGATCGGGCCGGGGTCGCTGTCGAGCTGCAGCAGCACGTCGGCGGTGAAGCGGCCGAGGTCGCCGGGCACGATCAGGACGTCCCAGAGCCGGCCGGCCGGGAGCAGGGCGATGCCCAGGGCGCTGCGTTCCCATTCCCAGCGGCACGCCTGCGGGTCGGGGGCGGCTGCGGCGAGCCACTCGACCGCGCCGCTCGGTTCCACACTTCCCATGGTTCTCGCCCTCCACATCGGCTACCGGGCCCCGGGGGTGGCGAATCCGGGGTCACCGGGAGAGAGCGGTCCGCCGTCCGACTCTTACAGCGTTTTCGGGACCATCGTGAATCCGGCCCGGCTTGTGGTGGCGAGAAGGTGCGTATGGGCGCGAAAGCGGCGCACACCCTGTATAGGGTGTGCGCCGCCATGCACATGCCGAGAAAGGCGCGTCAGCTGTCGCGCATCAGCTGTCGAAGCCGAGGCCGAGGGCGTCCATCGTCTTCAGCCAGAGGTTGCGCTTGCCGGCGTTGTGGTCGGCACGATCGAGCGACCACTTGGTCATCTCGATGCCCACCCACTTGACCGGCTCGGGCGGGAACGGCAGCGGCTTGGACTTGACCATCTCCAGCTCGGTCCGCTCGGTCTTCTCGCCCGAGAGCAGGTCCAGCATCACCTCGGCGCCGAACCGGGTCGCCCCGACACCCAGGCCGGTGTAGCCCAGGGCGTAGGAGACACGCCCCTTGTGCGCGGTGCCGAAGAACGCCGAGAAGCGGCTGCAGGTGTCGATCGCGCCGCCCCAGGCGTGGGTGAACCTCAGGCCCTCCAACTGCGGGAAGGCCTTGAAGAAGTGCCCGGCCAGCTTCACGTACGTCTCGGGCCGGTGGTCGTACTCGTCGCGGACCTTGGAGCCGTAGTGGTAGACCGCGTCGTAGCCGCCCCACAGGATCCGGTTGTCGGCCGAGATGCGGAAGTAGTGGAACTGGTTGTTGGAGTCGCCCAGGCCCTGGCGGTTCTTCCAGCCGATCGAGGCGAGCTGCTCCTCGCTCAGCGGCTCCGTCATCAGCGCGTAGTCGTAGACCGGAGCCAGGAACGGGCGCACCCGCTTGACCAGGTTCGGGAAGATGTTGGTGCCCAGCGCCACGTGAGCGGCGAAGACCCGGCCGTAGGGCGTCTTCACGGCCATGCCGTCGCCCTTGGGCGCGAGGTCGTCGGCGCTGGTGTTCTCGTACACCCGCACACCCAGCTCCATGCAGGCCCGCTTGAGGCCCCACGCCAGCTTGGCCGGGTGCACCATGGCGACGTCGTCGCGGTGCCACAGGCCCGCCAGGAACGTCGGCGAGTTCACCTGCTCGCGCACGGCGTCGGCGTCGAGGAACTCCGACTCCACGCCGTACTCGCGCATCAGCTCCGCGCCCTCGCGCAGCTCCTCGACCTGGTGCGGCTCGGTGGCCACGTCCAGCTCGCCGGTGCGCTCCCAGTCGCAGTCGATGTCGTAGCGCTTGACGGCGGCCTCGATGGCGTCGAGGTTCTCCCGGCCCAGGCGCTCCAGGGTGCGCAGCTCGTTCGGCCAGCGCTCCAGGCCGTTGAAGAAGCCGTGGGTGAGGCTGGCGGCGCAGAAGCCGCCGTTGCGGCCGGAGGCGGCCCAGCCGATCTCCTTGCCCTCCAGCAGCACGACGTCGCGGGAGGGGTCGCGCTCCTTGGCGATCAGGGCGGTCCACAGGCCGGTGTAACCGCCGCCGACGACCAGCAGGTCGCAGTGGGTGTCGCCGACCAGGGCCGGCTCGGGCTCCGGCTTCGCGGGGTCCGCGAGCCAGAAGGGCGTGTACTGGACGTCGGCGATCGAATGGGCCGGATCCATAGATCTCACTGCTTTCTTGGTCCCGGGCGGCCTGTCTTGCCGCCCGGGACGTAGAGGGTGGGAGAAGCGACGTCCGGATTACCGGTCGCCGAAGATGGTGCGGTGCCAGTCCTTGCGGGCCACGGCGGTGATGTCCTGCATCACGTGCTTGACCTGCGTGTACTCGTCCAGCGAGTACTGGGACATGTCCTTGCCGTAGCCGGAGGCCTTGTAGCCGCCGTGGGGCATCTCGCTGATGATCGGGATGTGGTCGTTGACCCACACGCACCCGGCCTGGATCTCGCGGGTGGCGCGCAGGGCACGGAAGGTGTTGGTGGTCCAGGCGGAGGCGGCCAGGCCGTAGGGGGTGTCGTTGGCCAGCTCGATGCCCTCGTCGTCGGTGTCGAAGGGCAGCACGACCAGGACCGGGCCGAACAGCTCCTGCTGGACGATCTCGGCGTCCTGGGCGATGCCGGTCACCAGGGTCGGGCGGTAGTAGGCGCCGACGGTGAGGTCGGTGCCGTCGTGGCCCTTCTCGGGGGCGAAGCCGCCGGCGGCGATGGTGGCGCCGTAGCCGCGGGCGCGGTCGACGAAGCCGGCGACGGAGTCGCGCTGGCGCTCGGAGACCAGCGGGCCGAGGTCGGTCTGCGCGTTGAACGGGTCACCGAGGCGGATCGAGTCGAAGATCTCCGCGGCACCGGCCACGAAGGCGTCGAACAGCGGGCGCTGCACGTACGCGCGGGTGGCGGCGGTGCAGTCCTGGCCGGTGTTGATCAGCGAGCCGGCGGCGGCACCGTTGATCGCGGCCTCCAGGTCGGCGTCGTCGAAGACCACGAACGGGGCCTTGCCGCCGAGCTCCAGGTGGGTACGCTTGACGCCCTGGATCGCGACCTCGCCGACGCGGGTGCCGACACCGGTGGAGCCGGTGAAGGAGACCATCGAGACGTCCGGGTGGCCGATCAGGTACTCGCCGACGCTGCGGCCCTTGCCGGTGATGACGTTGACGACGCCGTCGGGGATGCCCGCGTCGGTGCACGCCTGCGCGAACATCAGCGAGGTCAGCGGCGTCAGCTCGGCCGGCTTGAGCACGATGGTGTTGCCGGCGGCGATGGCCGGGAGGATCTTCCAGGCGGCCATCTGCAGCGGGTAGTTCCACGGCGCGATGGAGCCGACCACGCCGATCGCCTCGCGGCGGATCGAGGAGGTGTGCGTGCCGGACCACTCGCCGCTCGCCTTGCCCTCCAGGTTGCGGGCGGCACCGGCGAAGAACGCGGTGTTGTCGATGGTGCCGGGTACGTCGAACTCGGTGGTCAGCTTGATCGGCTTGCCGGTCTGCGCGGACTCGACCCGGGCGAAGTCCTCGGCGCGCTCCTCCAGGATCGCGGCGAGCCTGGTCAGCGCGGTGCTGCGCTCGGCCGGGGTGGCGGTCGACCACGCCGGGAAGGCGCGCTTGGCGGCGGCCACGGCGGCGTCGACGTCGGCCGTGGAGGCCAGGTCGACGCGCTGCACCAGGGTGCCGTCCGCGGGGCTGGTGACGTCGAAGGTGTCTCCCGAGGTGCCCTTGCGCAGGGCACCGTCGATGTACTGGGCTCCGGCGTCGAAGCGGGTGCCGACGATGGTCCGGTCCATGGGTATCTCTCCTCGGGAGCATGCGATGGGCGGTGCGCCCATCCTGCGACGATGCCTGCTCGGAGAAGGACCGGGCAAGCGACAGTCTGCAAGGCGGATCACTACCAGCATCACACAGTGCAAAGCAGATGCCGGGCGACACCTCGTTGCCGGAATGTCGCTCTGACCTGACACTATGGAGGTCCCTCCGCCGCCCCACAGAGCCCAAGGACCCTGCTTATGTTCCCCACCGTCGCCCGCGTCCTGGAGCTGGACGTGGTCAGCCGGGGCCTGCCCGAGGTCGTGGCCGGGGCGCAGCACCTGGAGCGCCCGGTGCGCTGGGTCCACGTGAGTGAGCTGGCCGACGTGGCGGAGATGCTGCAGGGCGGCGAGCTGATCCTGACCACCGGCATCGCGCTGCCCGAGAGCCGCGACGGTCTGGCCCAGTACGTCCGGGAGCTGGCCGACATCGGCGCGGCGGGCCTGGTCGTCGAGTTCGGTCGGCGCTACTTCGACTCGCTCCCGCGCGCGCTGGTGCACGCCGCCGAGCAGCGCGGGCTGCCCCTGATCGTGCTCCGGCGCGAGCTGCGCTTCGTCGCGGTGACCGAGGCCGTGCACGCGCTGGTCGTCAACGCTCAGCTGGAGGAGCTGCGTTCGTCGGAGGAGATCCACCAGACCTTCAACGAACTGGCGGTCGAGGGCGCGGAGCCGGTCGAGGTCGTGCGCGAGGTGGCGCGGATGGCCGGCGCGCCGGTGATCCTGGAGAACCTCTCGCACCAGGTTCTGGCCTACGACACCGCCGGGCAGAACGCCCAGGTGGTGCTGGCCGGTTGGGAGTCGCGCTCACGCGGGGTCCGCGCCCAGGGCCGCACCGGCTACGACCCGCGCACGGGCTGGCTGACGACGGCGGTGGGCGCACGCGGCCACGACTGGGGCCGGCTGGTCCTGATCGGCAAGCCCGGCTCCGCACAGGAGGACGCCGCCCCGGCGACGGCCTCGCACCGGCACACCATGCTGGTCGAGCGCGCCGCCGCGACGCTGGCACTGAACCGACTGATGGTCCGCGACCGCGAGTCGTTGGAGCGGCAGACCCACCGCACACTGCTCTCCGGCATCCTGACGCACGCGCTGACCGTCTCCGACGTGGCGCTGCGCGCCTCCGCGCTCGGTGTCCCGCTGGAGGGCCGCCGCCTGGTCGGCGTGGTGCTGCGCCAGCGGCGCGGCCCGCTGCCGGCGGCGCTGGAGGCGCAGGCGCGCCTGCGGGACTTCACCGAGACGGCGGCCGCCGCCGTCCGCGAGCGCCGGATGACGGCGCTGGTCGGCGCGCTGGACGACGAGGCGGTCGGGCTGCTGGTGTCCCTCGGCCCGAAGGACGACGAGCACACCGCGCTCGACGGCTTCGCCGGCGCACTGAGACGCCTGATCCTCGAGCAGGAGGACGGCCCGGAGCCGGTCATAGCGGTCGGCTCCTCCGTCGGCTCGGTCCGCGACGCCCGCCGCACGCTGGTGGAGGCCACCCAGGTCGCCGACGCCGCACTGCACGACACCCCCTCCGCCCCGGGCACGCGCAGCGCCTCCTACTACCGCCTCCCCGACGTCCGCCTGCGCGGCCTGCTGCACCTGCTGCGCGACGACGCCCGCCTGCAGACGTACGTGGAGCGGGAACTCGGCCCCCTGCTGGCCTACGACGCGGAGCACAACAGCCAGTTGATCGCGATGCTGCGCATCTACCTGGAGCAGGGCCGCAACAAGTCCGCGGCGGCGGACGCGGCACACCTGTCGCGGCCGTCCTTCTACGACCGCCTGCACAAGGTGGAGCGGGTGCTCGGTGTGGACCTGGACCAGGTCGAGTCCTGCCTGTCGCTGCACGTGGCCCTGCTCGCGCTGGACGCGGTGCGGCGGTAGGCCGACGGGCGACCTGGCACGCTAGTGCCCGTGGACGACATCGACCGGGCCATCCTGCGGGAGCTGCAGAGCGACGGCCGGATCCCCTACGCGGATCTCGGGCCCCGGGTGGGCCTGTCCCCCTCCGCCGCGCGGCAGCGGCTGCAGCGGCTGATCGACGCGAAGGTGGTGCAGGTCGTCGGGGTCACCGATCCCATGGCCATGGGCGGCCAGGCGATGGCGCTGCTCGGCATCAGGGTCGACGGGGACGCGCGCGTGGTCGCGGACGTGCTGGGACAGCGGGACGAGGTCGTCTACTCGGTGCTGACCTCGGGCGGCTACGACCTGTTCGCCGAGGTGGTCTGTCAGGACCCGCGCGCGCTGCTGGACTTCATCAACGACGTGATCCGCCCCGTCGAGGGCGTGACGGCGGTGGACAACTTCCCGTACTTCGGCATCCACACGCACCGCTTCGCCTGGAACGTCTGAACCTCCGGAAAAAGCCGTGAGGCCCGCGGCGCGAGCCGCGGGCCTCACAGTCAGTGCGTCGTCACTCCGAGATGGAGGTCATGACGTGCTTGATGCGGGTGTAGTCCTCGAAGCCGTAGGCGGAGAGGTCCTTGCCGTAGCCGGACTTCTTGAAGCCACCGTGCGGCATCTCGGCGACCAGCGGGATGTGGGTGTTGATCCACACCGCGCCGAAGTCGAGGCGCTTGGCCATGCGCATCGCGGTCGCGTGGTCCTTGGTCCAGACGGAGGAGGCGAGGGCGAACTCCACGCCGTTGGCGTTGCGGACGGCCTCGGCCTCGTCGGAGAACTTCTGCACGGTGATGACCGGGCCGAAGACCTCGTTCTGGATGATCTCGTCGTCCTGCTGGAGGCCCGAGACGACGGTCGGGGCGTAGAAGTAGCCCTTGTCGCCGACGCGGTGGCCACCGGCCTCGACCTTGGCGTGGGCCGGCAGGCGGTCGATGAAGCCGGTCACCTGGGCGAGCTGGTTGGCGTTGTTCAGCGGGCCGTAGAGCACGTCCTCGTCGTCCGGCTGACCGGTCTTGGTCTCGGCGGCGGCCTTGGCGAGCTGGGCCACGAACTCGTCGTGGATCGACTCGTGCACCAGCACGCGGGTGGCCGCGGTGCAGTCCTGGCCGGCGTTGAAGTAGCCGGCGACGGAGATGCCCTCGACGGCGGCCGGGATGTCGGCGTCGGCGAAGACGACGACGGGGGCCTTGCCGCCCAGCTCCAGGTGGACGCGCTTGACGTCCTTGGCGGCCGACGCGGCCACCTGCATGCCGGCGCGGACGGAGCCGGTGATGGAGGCCATCGCCGGGGTCTCGTGCTCGACCATGGCGCGGCCGGTCTCGCGGTCACCACAGATGACGTTGAAGACACCGGCGGGGAGGATCTCACCGATGATCTCGGCGAGCAGCACGGTGGAGGCCGGGGTGGTGTCCGAGGGCTTGAGCACGACGGTGTTGCCCGCGGCGATCGCCGGGGCGAACTTCCACACGGCCATCATCATCGGGTAGTTCCACGGCGCCACCTGGGCGCAGACGCCGACCGGCTCGCGGCGGATGATCGAGGTCATGCCGTCCATGTACTCGCCGGCCGACTTGCCCTCGAGCATGCGGGCGGCACCGGCGAAGAAGCGGATCTGGTCCACCATCGGAGGAATCTCCTCCGACGCGGTCAGCGCGAGCGGCTTGCCGGTGTTCTTCGACTCGGTGGCGACGAGCTCCTCGGCCCGGGCCTCGATCGCGTCGGCGATCTTCAGCAGGGCGAGCTGACGCTGCGACGGGGTGGTGTCGCGCCAGGCCTCGAACGCGGCCGCGGCGGCGTCCATGGCGGCGTCGACGTCGGCCTGCGCCGAGAGCGGCGCGGTGGCGTAGACCTCGCCCGTCGTCGGGTCGATGACCTCGGTGGTACGGCCGTCCGCCGCATCGGTGAACGCGCCGTTGATGTAGTTGCGCAGCTTCAGAAGCTCGCTCACTTCGGACCTCTTCTCGACTTCCAGCTTGGGCGACGTCGTTGTCGTCGCGCCCAGGGTAACTCTGTGCTGCGGTTATCGACAGGTCCGGGCGGCGAAGACGATGGATTCAGTATCGGTTTCAAGCATCAGCGACGGAATCACTTGCGTACAAGCGGACGATCAGGCAAGGTGGCGACGTGGCCAACCGCGACCGGAACGCCAACGTTCCACTCGACTCCGTCTCCAAGGCGATCATCGAGCAGCTGCAGGAGGACGGGCGACGCGCCTACGCGACCATCGGCAAGGCCGTCGGCCTCTCCGAGGCGGCGGTGCGGCAACGCGTCCAGAAGCTGCTCGACCAGGGTGTCATGCAGATCGTCGCCGTGACGGATCCGCGCACCGTGGGATTCACCCGACAGGCGATGGTCGGCATCACCGTCGAAGGTGACGTGGACGCCGTCGCCGACGCGCTGGCCGCCATGGACGAGGTGGACTACGTCGTGGTCACCGCGGGTTCGTTCGACCTGATGGCCGAACTGATCTGCGAGGACGACGAACATCTGCTCGAACTGATCAACAAACGTATCCGCGCGCTTCCCGGCGTGCGGAGGACCGAGAGTTTCGTTTACCTGAAACTCCGGAAACAGACCTACACCTGGGGTACCCGATGAGCGCCGACGCGGTCGCCAACAAGGACCTGTCCAAATCCGCCTACGACCACCTGTGGATGCACTTCACCCGCATGTCGTCGTACGAGAACAACCCCGTGCCCACGATCGTGCGCGGCGAGGGTGAGTACATCTTCGACTCGAACGGCCGCAAGTACCTGGACGGTCTCGCGGGCCTGTTCGTCGTGCAGGCCGGTCACGGCCGCAAGGAGCTGGCCGAGGTCGCGCGCAAGCAGGCCGAGCAGCTGGCCTTCTTCCCCCTCTGGAGCTACGCGCACCCGGCCGGCATCGAGCTGGCCGAGCGTCTGGCCAACTACGCCCCGGGCGACCTGAACAAGGTCTTCTTCACCACCGGTGGCGGCGAGGCCGTCGAGACCGCCTGGAAGCTCGCCAAGCAGTACTTCAAGCTGCAGGGCAAGCCGACCAAGTACAAGGTCATCTCCCGCGCGGTGGCGTACCACGGCACCCCCCAGGGCGCCCTGTCCATCACCGGCCTGCCGGCCCTGAAGGCCCCCTTCGAGCCGCTGGTCCCGGGTGCCCACAAGGTCCCGAACACCAACATCTACCGCGCCCCGCTCTTCGGCGACGACCCGGTGGCCTTCGGCCGCTGGTGCGCCGACCAGATCGAGCAGCAGATCCTGTTCGAGGGCCCGGAGACCGTCGCCGCCGTCTTCCTCGAGCCGGTGCAGAACGCCGGTGGCTGCTTCCCGCCGCCGCCCGGGTACTTCGAGCGCGTGCGCGAGATCTGCGACGAGTACGACGTGCTGCTCGTCTCGGACGAGACGATCTGCGCCTTCGGCCGCCTCGGCACGATGTTCGCCTGCGACAAGTTCGGCTACGTCCCGGACATGATCACCTGCGCCAAGGGCATGACCTCGGGCTACTCCCCGATCGGCGCCTGCATCATCTCCGACCGCATCGCCGAGCCGTTCTACAAGCAGGACAACACCTTCCTGCACGGCTACACCTTCGGTGGCCACCCGGTCTCCTCCGCGGTGGCGCTGGCCAACCTCGACATCTTCGAGAACGAGGGCCTGAACAAGCACGTCCTGGAGAACGAGGGCGCGTTCCTCTCGACGCTGCAGAAGCTGCACGACCTGCCGATCGTCGGCGACGTCCGCGGCAACGGCTACTTCTACGGCATCGAGCTGGTGACCGACAAGGCCACCAAGGCGTCGTTCACCGACGAGCAGTGCGAGCGGGTGCTGTACGGCTTCCTCTCCAAGGCGCTCTTCGAGAACGGCCTGTACTGCCGCGCCGACGACCGTGGCGACCCGGTCATCCAGCTCTCGCCGCCGCTGACCGCGGACCAGTCCACGTTCGACGAGATCGAGCAGATCCTGCGCAACGTGCTGACCGAGGCGTGGACGAAGCTGTAAAGGCTTCCGGCTGACTTTCCGTCACCACCCTCCGCCGCAGGGCGGCCCCAGCTACTCCAGCCGGGGCCGCCCTGCGGTGCTTTCGTGAAGATTCGTTCACTCGTGTGAGTGATAAACGCGACACGAGGCAAAAAACCGCCACGCAACCGGCACACCTTTCTCTCGTTCATAATCTGTGAGCCACACACTCACAGAGGCGGAGGAAGCCGTGAGCGTCGCACCACCCGACAACGACGTGCTCTGGGCACGGTCGCTGGTCAAGTCGCACCACGGCACCCCGGCGCTGCGTGGCGTCTCCCTGAACGTCCGCGAGGGCGAGGTCCTGGCGGTGGCCGGGCCGCGCGGCTGCGGCAAGTCCACCCTGCTCGACGTGCTCTCCGGAATGCTCCCGGCCGACGAGGGCGAGATCTGGTTCAACAGCTCCCCCGTTCACACGCTCGGCCGAACGGCACGGGAGAGGTTGCGCCGGGAACGCTTCGGCTACGTCGGCCCCGAGCCGCAGCTCGTGCCGGAGCTGAACGCCCGTGAGAACGTCGCCCTGCCGATGCTGCTGGCCGGCACCTCCCGCAAGATCGCCGCGACCTCCGCCGCCGAGTGGCTGGAACGGCTCGACGTCGCCGACTGCGCCAAGCGCCGCCCCGCCGAGCTGCTCCAGGACCAGCGCCAGCGGATCGCCGTCGCCCGGGCGCTCGCCGCACAGCCCGCGGTGGTCTTCGCCGACGAGCCGACGGCCCCCCTGCACCGCGAGTCGCAGGACCAGGTGATGCGGATACTGCTCACCGCGTCGCGATCGCACAAGATCACGCTTATTCTGGCGACGCACGACGCGAGCGTGGCCAGATATGCCAACCGGGTGGCGGTGATGGCCGATGGACGACTCGCCACCCCTGTCGACGCCCGGGACGCCGTCGCGCTGAGTGAGCTCGAAGAGGACGCCCCTACGTGTTCTACCTCCGTGTAGCGCGCGGATACCGTGCGCTGGACCTGCTGCGCTGGACGCTGACCAGCGTCGCGTCGGCGATCGTGGCCGCGCTGCTGCTGCGCGCCCTCGGCCGCGCCGTCTCCACCCCCGCACCGGCCCCGGCCGGACCGGCGCTGGACCGGCTGCTGTGGTGCCTGCCCGCTCTTGCCGCCGTCGCCTACCTCGCCGGGGCCTGGGCCCGCGCTCTGCCGCTGCAGCAGCCCGAACGGATGACAGGCCTGGTCGCGGCCGGTGTCGGCCCGGTGCGGATGCGGCTGCTGCTCGCCGGGGAGATGGCCCTCGCCTGCGCGTTCGGCGCGGTGGTCGCCCTCGTCGGCTTCCTGCTGCTGCGCGCCCACGTCGTGGACCTGGTGCCCGGTGGCCGTCTCGACGACGCGCTCGGCACGCGCGGCTCCCTGCCGGCCGCCGGCACCGTCACGCTGCTCGCGCTGGTCCCGCTGTTCGGCGGTGTCGCCGCGGCGGCCGCGGTCCGACCCTCCGACGTCATCCCCGTCGACGGCTCCGACCAGCCGCAGCGCCGCCCCACTCTGCGCCGCATCGCGCTCGCAGCCGGGCTGCCCGCCCTCGGCACGCTCATCGTGGTGACCGCCGTCCGGGTGAACGCGCCCGAGGCGGCGGCCGTCGGCTGGTTCGTCGCGACCACCGGCATCGCCCTCGCCGTCCCCGTCCTGCTCTACGGCGCGGGACAGGCGCTCGCCTGGGGTCGCCCCCGGGCCACCCGCCTCCTCGCCGGCCGCGGGCTCCAGGCCCAGGCCTGGCGCCTCGGCACTCCCCTCGCCGTCCTCTCCGTCGCGGCCGCGCTCGGCGCGGTCGCCTGGTACCAGTACGCCGACGACCCCCACCGGCGCCTGGGGCCGCTCCCCCTCGTCGAGGCCTGCCTGGTCGCCCTCTGCGTCCTCGGCGCGCTCCTCACCCGCCTGGCCGAACTCGCCGGCGCCCACCGCGCCGCGTACACGCCGCTGCGACGCATGGGCTCGCCGACCTCCGTCCTGCAGGGATCCGTCGCCCTCCGCACGGCCGCGGCGGGCGCGGTCGTCCTGGCCGCCGCCGCCGGCGCGGGGTTGCTGGCGGCTGCGGCACTGAGCGTCTGAGACCTGGCTCCGGGGGCTCCGGGGCAGGGCGGCGCCGTGAACTCACCACCTGTTCACTCGCAAGGGGACGTCCCACTCCGGACCGCCGTGCCACCATGAGCCGCTCACCGCAGCCATGGGGGGAATGGTGTTCGATCGGTTCACGTCAGGTGCGCGACAGGTCGTCGTGCTGGCCCAGGAGTCGGCACGACGACGCGGCAGCGACCGGATCGAGAGCAGTGACCTGCTCGGCGGGATCCTGCTCCTCCCCGGTGACGAGCCGGCGACGCGGGTGCTCCGGGCCGCCAGGCTGCGCGCGGAGACACTGCACGTCGCGGGCCCACCCGGGCCGGCCGGGAACATCCCGTTCACGGACGAGGCCAAGCAGTCGCTGCTGGACACCCTGCGCGCCTCGCTGGCGGCCGGGCACAACGTGATCGCTCCCCTGCACCTGCTGCTCGGCGTGCTGGCGGCGCCGGACGGCCAGGCCCGCCGGACCCTCCGGGCCAACGGCGTGGACGCCGATCGCGTCGCCGAGCAGGCGCGCACCACCCTCGCCACCACCGATCTCCCTGCCGCGGCCGGGCCGACCTCGTTACCGGACCAGGGGCCTCCTGCGGGAGCCCTCCCCCGGCGCGGCACCGTGACCCGCACGCTGGCCGTGCTCCTGCTCGCCTACGCGGCCTGCGCCTTCGTGGGCATCCGGATCGGGCAGGGCATTCTGGGCGAGGCCCCGCTGATCGCGGCGGCCGTCGCCGCCCCGCCGGTCTCCGTGGCGCTCGGCACGCTCCGCACGCAGCGCGCCTTCGACCGCATGGCAGAGCGCCGACGCGCCGCGCCGACGCAGCCCGCCACGCTGCCACCCGAGCTGCCCCTGCTGCTCGCCGACTACGGCATGACCGAGGTTCACCTGTACCGCGAGGGTCAGAAGGTGCGCAGCCGCTGCAGCCGGGCCGGACACCGCGCCTACATCGTGATCGCCCAGGCCCATCTGGCCCGCCCGAAGGCGCTGGCCTTCGTGTCCCGCCACGAGGTGTCCCACCTCCTGCGCAACGACCCCCGTATCCGCCGGGTGGCGGCGACACTCCTGGTGACCCTGATCTGGCTGGCCCCTGCCAGCGGCTCCCTCGCGGCCGCGGGCGTCCTCGTCGGCGGCGGGCTGCTGCTGTGGACCGCCACCTGCTGGATCTCCGAGCTCGCCTGCGACGCCAAGGCCCTTCGCTGGGCCGGTCACGACGCGGCCACCGACTGGATCCGACTCCACCGGGCACTCCACCACGACGACCCGTCCCCGCGCGCCCGCCTCCGGCGCACCACGCTGGGGTGGCTCACCCACCCGCCCCTGGCGCTGCGCGCGGCGCTGCTGCGGGTCTGAGACCCGCTGGTGCGCGGCGCCTCCCGTGCCTGGGCGGCGCCCGTGAACGCACGCGAGGCTCATGGCGGCCAGGTCGTCGCCGTCACCACGCCGGCCGGGCGCTCCATCGACGAGTGACGGCGAACGCGCTCAGCCCGCGGCGGCCAGCTGGCCGCAGGCGCCGTCGATCTCCTGGCCGCGGGTGTCGCGGACGGTGACGGGGACGCCGTGGGACTGGAGGCGGCGGACGAACTCGCGCTCGTCCTCCGGGCGGGAGGCCGTCCACTTGGAGCCCGGGGTGGGGTTCAGCGGGATCAGGTTGACGTGGGCGTTGCGGTTCTTCAGCAGGCGGCCCAGCAGGTCCGCGCGCCACGCCTGGTCGTTGATGTCCTTGATCAGCGCGTACTCGATGGAGACCCGGCGGCTGGACTGCGCCGCGTAGTCCCACGCCGCGTCCAGGACCTCGGCGACGTTCCAGCGGGTGTTGACCGGCACCAGCTCGTTGCGCAGCTCGTCGTCCGGTGCGTGCAGGGAGACCGCGAGACGGACGCTCAGGCCCTCCTCCGCGAGCTTGTTGATCGCGGGGACGAGGCCGACCGTGGAGACGGTGATGCCGCGCTGCGACAACCCGAAGCCGGCGGGAGCGGGGTCGGTGAGACGGTGGATGGCCGCGATGACGCGCTTGTAGTTGGCGAGCGGCTCGCCCATGCCCATGAACACGACGTTGGACAGCCGGACGGCCCGCGCCTCGCCGTCCTCGCCGGGCTGCGCGCCGCCGAAGTCGCCGGCCTTGATCGCGCGCATGCCCGCGGCGATCTGCTCGACGATCTCCGCGGTGGAGAGGTTGCGGGTGAGCCCGGCCTGGCCGGTGGCGCAGAAGGGGCAGTTCATGCCGCAGCCGGCCTGCGAGCTGATGCACATCGTCACCCGGTCGGGGTACTTCATCAGCACCGACTCGACCAGCACGCCGTCGAAGAGCTTCCACAGCGTCTTGCGGGTGGTGTCGTCGTCGCAGGAGACGTGCCGCACCTCCGTCATCAGTTGCGGC
The DNA here is from genome assembly GCF_900109465.1 of Streptacidiphilus jiangxiensis. Lineage (GTDB taxonomy): Bacteria > Actinomycetota > Actinomycetes > Streptomycetales > Streptomycetaceae > Streptacidiphilus > Streptacidiphilus jiangxiensis. Next base: position 110,622 of record NZ_FOAZ01000025.1, on the reverse strand, counting down.
AGCATCGCCTCGGCGAGCTTGTCGCGCGACGCGGCGGGAATGTCCGTCCACTCCTCCGGGCGCGCGGCGAGGCGCCCGAAGTACTGACGCGACAGCTGGTCGGCGCGGAACGGCTTCTCGCCCAGCGCGACGATCGCCTCCTTCCGCTCGGCTGCGGACAGGTCGGCGAGGTGACGCGGCGGCTTGGCCCCGCGAGGCGCGACAAAGGTGAGTTCACCGGGGAGTGGCTTAGGCATGATTCACCCAGTGTCTCAGATCAGGGACCCGTTCCCTGGGGGGGCAGCTCTGGGGGCGGTGCGACGCTCCCGGTTGCCGCGGTCCGGGTTTGCTGAATGTCCCGCGGCATGCCGCAGGCCCCGCCCTCCTCGGACGGGGCCTGCGGGGTGGGCGAGGATCAGGCCTCGACCGGGGTGCGGCGCGGGGTCGGGCCGAACTGGTTGGCGTTGGGCTGGCCCTCGGCGGCGTAGAAGACGATCAGGACGATCCAGCCGATGATCGGGATGATGCCGATCAGGATCCACCAGCCGGAGCGGCCGGTGTCGTGGAGGCGGCGGACCGCGACGGCCAGCGAGGGCAGCAGCACGGCCAGGCCGTAGAGGCCGGCCAGAAGCTGGGAGTTGATGGCCAGGTCGACGATCGACAGCACGATGTCGATCACGATGTTGAACAGGACGAACATCCAGAACTCCTGGCGCCCGGCCCGGCCGGTGAAGCCCACGTAGTTCTTGAGCACTGCGACATACCAGTTCACGGATCCCCCTCGGTGTCCTCGCCCGCGCGTGCGAGCCGGGAGGAACGTAGAGCCGCCACGGACACCGGTCAAGAGTTGTGGCAGAAAACGGAACCGGGAAACACCGCAGGCCCCGCCCGAGGGGGCGGGGCCTGCGGTGGGGGTGCGTGCGGCGGGGCTCAGCCGGCGCCGACGAAGCCGACCAGGACCAGCCAGACCACCGGTGCGGTGGGCAGCAGCGAGTCGAGGCGGTCCATGATGCCGCCGTGGCCCGGGAGCAGCGTGCCCATGTCCTTGATGCCGAGATCCCGCTTGATCATCGACTCACCGAGGTCGCCCAGGGTGGCCGAGATCGCGACGCACGCCCCGAGGACCAGGCCCTGCCACCAGCTGCCGCCGGTGATCATCAGCTGCATGCCCGCCGCGCCGGCGATCATGCACAGCAGCACGCCACCGGCCAGGCCCTCGCGGGTCTTGCCGGGGCTGATCCGCGGGGCGAGCTTGTGCCTGCCGAAGCGCGAGCCCGCCGCGTAGGCGCCGGTGTCGCTGCAGATGGTGAGCACCAGGAAGAGGACCACCCGCTGCGGACCGTCGTGCGCCGCCAGCATCAGCATCACGAAGGTCGCCAGGAAGGGGACGTAGAAGGCCGTGAAGATCCCGGCCGTCACGTCCCGCAGGTAGTTCTCCGGCGGCTCCGTCATCCGCCAGACCAGGACCGCGAGGCTGGTCAGGGCAAGCGCCACCACCGCGGCCTCCGGGCCGCCGAGGTACGCGGCGACCTGCATCGCCGCGCCGCCGACCAGCAGCGGGACCAGCGGGACGCGGATGCCCTTGGCCTCCGTGAGCCTGCTGGTCAGCTCCCACATGCCGACGCTGACCGCCGCCACGACCACACCGACGAAGAGCCACTTGACCACGAAGAGCGAGGCCAGGATGACCGCGCCGAGGCCGAGGCCCACGCCGACCGCGGCCCGCAGGTCGCGGCCGCCCTTGGGTGCGGCCTTGGCCGGCGCCGGGGTCTGCGGTGCGGCGGCGTCGGACGCGGCCTTGGCCGGGCCGCCGGGCTGCTGCTCGGGGGCCGGCGGGACGGGAGGCATGTACTGAGTGTGCGCCATGGCCGGGTCGCCGTGCAGACCGAGGGGCTGCTGTCCGTACCCGGGCTGCTGCCCGTGACCGGACTGCTGGCCGTGGCCGGACTGCTGCCCGTACCCCGGCTGGTGCCCGTAGCCCGGATCACCGCCGTGGCCCGGCTGCTGCGAGGAGCCGTACGGAGGCTGGGCAGGCCCCGCTGCCGGCCCGTGGGAGATCACGGGCGGCAGCAGCGTGGTGGCCTGGTCGTCACCGAGCGGCGCCGTTCCGTCCGGCGCCGTTCCCTCCGGTGGCAGTCCGTGGCCCTGTGCGCGGGCCCCGGCACCCTTGTCTCCAAGAGTCGGCCCCCAGAAGGAATCGTCGTTCATCAGACCTCGAGCAGCTCGGCTTCCTTGTGCTTGAGCAGCTCGTCCACCTGGGCGACGTAGCGGCCGGTGACGTCGTCGAGCTCCTTCTCGGCGCGGCGCACCTCGTCCTCGCCCGCCTCGCCGTCCTTGACGAGCTTGTCGAGCGTGTCCTTGGCCTTGCGACGCACGTTGCGGATGGAGATCTTGCAGTCCTCCGCCTTGGTGCGGGCGACCTTGATGTACTCCTTGCGCCGCTCCTCGGTGAGCTGCGGGAAGTTCACGCGGATGATGGAGCCGTCGTTGCTCGGGTTGACGCCGAGGTCCGAGTTGCGGATGGCCTCCTCGATGACCCGCAGCGAGCTCTTGTCGAACGGCGAGATGACCGCCATCCGGGGCTCCGGCACCGAGAAGGACGCGAGCTGGTTGATCGGAGTCATCGTGCCGTAGTACTCGGCGACGATCTTCGCGAACATCGCGGGGTGCGCACGGCCGGTGCGGATCGCGGCGAAGTCGTCCTTGGCGACGCTGACGGCCTTCTCCATCTTCTCCTCGGCCTCGAGGAGGGTCTCTTCGATCACAATCTGCTCCTGTCCGGGGCGACCCGGTCTCGAACTGCTGGAACTACATCGCTTCTACCGGGCACGTTTGCCGAGGACCACCCGGTTGTCCATCCCCCGCGCGCGGGCAGCGCGCGGCGGCGGGCGCCTCAGGCGGTGGGCGCGTCCGTGCTGATCAGCGTTCCGATCTTCTCATTGCGAACCGCCCGGGCGATATTGCCCTCCCTGAGCAGCTCGAAGACGCGGATCGGCAGGTTGTTGTCCTTGCACAGCGTGATCGCGGTCAGATCGGCGACCTTGAGATCCCGGGCGATCACCTCGGAGTATTCCAGGGCGTCGAACTTGACGGCGTCCGGGTTGGTCCGCGGGTCCGAGTCGTAGACGCCGTCGACACCGTTCTTGCCCATGAGCAGCACCTCGGCGTGGATCTCCAGCGCGCGCTGAACGGCCGTGGTGTCGGTGGAGAAGTAGGGCATGCCCATACCGGCGCCGAAGATCACGACGCGGCCCTTCTCCAGGTGGCGCACGGCGCGCAGCGGCAGGTAGGGCTCGGCGACCTGGCCCATCGTGATCGCGGTCTGCACCCGCGTCTCGATGCCCTCCTTGTTCAGGAAGTCCTGCAGCGCGAGGGAGTTCATCACGGTGCCGAGCATGCCCATGTAGTCCGAGCGGGCCCGGTCCATGCCGCGCTGCTGGAGTTCGGCACCGCGGAAGAAGTTTCCGCCGCCGATGACCACGGCCACCTCGGTGCCGCCACGCACCACGGTCGCGATCTCGCGCGCGATCGCGTGCACCACGTCCGGGTCCACGCCGAGGCCGCCGCCACCGGCGAACGCCTCGCCGGAAAGCTTGAGCAGTACGCGGCGACGCGTGGTGCCCTCGTCAGCGGTCATCTGCATCGGCTCCTCCTTGTGAAGCACAACTGGGTGGTGCACTGGTGGTGCGCATACCCCGGATCAGGGCTGCACCTATGAGAAAGACAGGGGGTATGAGAAAGAGGCCACTGCCGCCGGAACCTGTTAGGTCACCCGCAGGGCAGTGGCCTCCTCGTCGTTCTCACGACTCACATCGTAGGGGCTGGCCGAGGCCGACCCCGCTGCTCGATCCGAGGATCAGGCGCCGACGCGGAAGCGGACGAAGCGGACCAGCTTGACGCCGGCCTCGTTCAGCACCTGCTGAACGGTCTTCTTGTTGTCGCGGGCGTAGGCCTGCTCGAGAACGGCGTTCTCCTTGACGAAGCCGGTGACGCGACCCTCGACGATCTTCGGCAGGGCAGCCTCGGGCTTGCCCTCCTCGCGCGCGGTGGCCTCGGCGATGCGGCGCTCGTTGTCGAGCACCTCGGCCGGGATCTCCTCACGGGAGAGGAAGTTCGGGCCGAAGGCGGCGATGTGCTGGGCGACGCCCTTGGCGACGTCCTCGTTCTCGCCGTCCAGCTCGACCATGACGCCGATGGCCGGCGGCAGGTCCGGGTCGGTGCGGTGCATGTAGACGTTGACGTAGTTGCCGTCGTTGAACTGGGCGAAGCGACGGAAGACGATCTTCTCGCCCAGGCCCGCGTTGGCCTCGTCCACGAACTGCTGGACGGTCTTGCCGGGCTCGATCTCGGAGGCCAGCGCGGCGTCGATGTCGGCCGGGGAGGTCTTGGCGACGAAGGCGGCCAGCTCGTTGGCGACGGCCACGAAGCGGTCACCCTTGGCGACGAAGTCGGTCTCGCAGTTCAGCTCGACCAGGACGCCCGAGGTGCCCTCGATGAGGGAGACGACGGCGCCGTTGGAGGCGTCGCGGCCCTCACGCTTGGCGACACCCTTCTGGCCCTTGATGCGGAGCAGCTCGACCGCCTTCTCGACGTCGCCCTCGCTCTCGTCCAGGGCCTTCTTGCAGTCCATCATCCCGGCGCCGGTGAGCTCGCGGAGCTTCTTGACGTCCGCGGCGGAAAAGTTCGCCATGGTTCCTGAGTCTCTTCTCGCGTTGTCTTGTGAAGTGAGCGAAGAATCGCGGGCGCTCGACACACGGAAGGGGTACGTCGGCGGTTGCCGCCGTACCCCTCCCACGGTCAAGCAGTCAGGCGGTTCAGGCCTGCTCGGCCTCGGCCGCGGCCTCGGGGGCCTCGGCAGCCTCGGCGTCGGCGACCTTCTCGGTCTCGGCGGAGGTCTGGACCTCGGCCTCGGCGGCGGGGGCCTCGGCCTCCTCGGCCTTCTTCTCGGCGCCGGCGAGCTGCTCGAGCTCCCACTCGGCCAGCGGCTGGTCGGCACCCGACTCGGCCGGCTTGGCGTCGGCCTTGGCGGCACCGGAACGGGCGATCAGGCCCTCGGCGACGGCGTCGGCAACCACGCGGGTCAGCAGGGTGACCGAGCGGATGGCGTCGTCGTTACCCGGGATCTTGTAGTCGACCTCGTCGGGGTCGCAGTTGGTGTCGAGGATCGCGACGACCGGGATGTTCAGCTTGCGAGCCTCGCCGACGGCGATGTGCTCCTTCTTGGTGTCGACGATCCACACCGCGGACGGCACGCGCTGCATGTCGCGGATACCGCCGAGCGTCTTCTCCAGCTTCTCGTACTCGCGCTGGAGGACGAGGAGCTCCTTCTTGGTGAGACCGGAGCCGGCCACATCCGTGAAGTCGATCTCGCTGAGCTCCTTGAGGCGCTGCAGACGCTTGTAGACGGTGGAGAAGTTGGTCAGCATGCCGCCGAGCCAGCGCTGGTTGACGTAGGGCATGCCCACGCGACCGGCCTGCTCGGCAATGGCCTCCTGGGCCTGCTTCTTGGTGCCGACGAAGAGGACGGAGCCGCCGTGGGCGACCGTCTCCTTGACGAACTCGTACGCGCGGTCGATGTAGTTCAGCGACTGCAGCAGGTCGATGATGTAGATGCCGTTGCGCTCCGTGAAGATGAAGCGCTTCATCTTCGGGTTCCAACGACGGGTCTGGTGACCGAAGTGGACGCCGCTCTCCAGCAGCTCCCGCATCGTGACGACGGCCATGGCCGTGCTCCTTGAGTTTGCTCGGTTGTTCCGCCGCGGCCGGTGGCCGTGGCGCCTGACGCCCTGCTGCGTGCCGGTTCCTGGGCTCCCCGCGAGGGGCTGACCGAGGACCGAGCGGCACTGCGCCGGAGGACCGGCGCGGGGGCGTGCGAAGTCGACCCGGCACGCCGGGTCGCGAAAGAAGTGTACGGGACGCGCCGGACAGCGGGCGACCGCGCCAGGTCGCAGGGGCTCACCCTCAGGGGTGACGCGGTTTTCCACAGGGCCCAGGTTGTCCACAACTTCGGCGGCCGGGACCGGTGTTGTCCGGGCGGCGCGGGACGCTGCGGGCATGACGCACACCACGGTCGCTCCCGCTCCCCCTCCGCCGCTGCCGCCGCTCCCGGGCGGACGCCGGCTGCTGCTGGTGCTCGGGCTGCTGCTCTGGCTGGCCGCCGCCGCGCTCGGCCCGCCGGGCCGGGCGCACGCCACCGGGCCGTCCGAGGTGCTGGTGCGGCCGCTGCCGACGGGCGGGACGCTCGCGGACGTGCTGCGCCGGTTCGCCCCGCCCGCGGTGCGCTGGGCGGCCGGGCACCGCGGTGTGGACCTGGCAGCGGCCGTCGGCGCGCCCGTCCGCTCGGTGCGGACCGGAGTCGTCTCCTACGTCGGGGTGATCGCGGGCAAGCCGGTCGTCGCGGTGGAACTGTCCGGCACCGGCTCGCCACCACTGCGGACGACCTTCGAGCCGGTGGAGGCCAAGGTCGCGGTCGGCGAGGCGGTGGGCGCGGGCAGCGTGCTCGGCACGCTGGCCGGGAGGGGCGGGCACTGCCCGGTCAGCTGCCTGCACTGGGGGCTGCTGCGTGGCCGGCACTACCTCGATCCGCTGGCCCTGGTCGCCCCCGGTCAGGCGCGGCTGCTCCCGCTGACTCCGTCCAGCAGCAGGGCGACCGCCGCGTCCACCACCGTCACGGGCGACTCGTCGGCCGCCTCGCAGATCTCCAGCCGCCGGGCGGCCGCCTCCACCGTGCCCTGGAGCAGCTGTGCGGCGAGCGCCGGACGCGGATGCCCGAGCTCGGTCAGGGCGGCGACGAGCGGGCCCACCAGCAGCCCGTGCGCGGCGCGGATGCGCTCGCGCGCGGCGGCGTCCAGCTCCAGCGCGGACAGGGCCGCGAGCGCGCGGTGCCGGGCGTCCCCCACGAGTGCGAGCTGCGCCCGCACGTAGGCCTCCACGCGCGCCCGGGGCGTGCGCTCGGCGCGCACCGCGTCGGCGACCTCGGCGGCCCACACCGGCAGGTCGACGGCGCACAGCGCCTCCACGACCGCGCCGCGGGACTTGAAGTACTCGTAGACCGAGGAGCGGGCCAGCCCGGTCCGGGAGGCGAGGTTGGGGAAGGTCAGCGCCTCCGTCCCGCCCTCCGCCAGCAGCTCGCGTGCGGCGGCGAGCAGCGCGTCGTGCTGCAGCTTGCGGTGCTCGGCGACGGAGGCGGCTCGGATTCTCGGCACGTCGTTCAGGTTACTGGGACGAGCCGCCGCATATCCCCCAGGGGCCCTACCGGGCGTCGGAGAGTTTCGCCCGCAGCTGGAGGACGGCCTTCGTGTGGATCTGGCTCACCCGGCTCTCGGTCACCCCGAGCACGTTGCCGATCTCGGCAAGGGTGAACCCCTCGTAGTAGTACAGGCTCACCACCGTCTTCTCCCGCTCCGGGAGTGTGTTGATCGCCCGCGCCAGCAGCCTGCGGACCTCGCGGGTCTCGGCGACCTCCTCCGGGTCGTCCGCCGCGGTGTCGACCAGCGTGTCGACCAGGCTGCCGCGCGCCTCGCCGCTCTCCCCCGACGTGTGCAGCAACTCGTCGAGGGCGACGACGTTGGCCAGCGAGAGCTGGCTGAAGATGCCGTGGAGCTCCTCGATCGCGATGCCCATCGCCGCCGCGACCTCCGAGTCGCCGGGCGTGCGGCGCAGGCTCACCTCCAGCGTCGCGTAGGCACGTTCCACCGCGCGCGCCTTCTGCCGGATGGAGCGCGGGATCCAGTCGAGCGCGCGCAGTTCGTCGATGATCGCGCCGCGGATCCGACTGATCGCGTACGTCTCGAACTTGATCGCCCGCTCGGGGTCGAACTTCTCGATCGCGTCGATCAGGCCGAAGATCCCGGAGGAGACGAAGTCCGCCTGCTCCACGTTGGCCGGCAGGCCCACCCCCACACGCCCGGCCACGTACTTCACCAGCGGCGAGTAGTGCAGGATCAGCTGCTCGCGCAGGCGTGGGTCGCCGGACTCCTTGTAGGCACGCCAGAGCTCGTCCACCGTACGCACCCGCGCGGTGCGCGGGCCGGGGATGCTGCGGGGTTCCCCCGCAGGGGAGCTGGCGTACCTGGGCATGCGTCGCTTGAGCCGTTCTGACGATCCATTGGCGATCCATTGGGCCATTCAACGGAATGGTTGCGAGCGTAGCGTGACGATGCGGTTTCTGAGCGCTATGAAGTCGCCTTGCACGCCGGATTCAGCCTCCAGTGCGCCCCGAGACGTTCGACCAGACCGAGCGAGGCGAGCTCGTACAGGCGCCGCAGCACCACGTCCGGGCCCAACAGACACCGCTGGACCAGCGTTTCCGGGCTCGCGCCGCGTGTCGAGGCGGGGAGCGATTCGAGCACGCGCAGAGTCTCGGGAGCGAGCGCGTCGCGAAGGCGTTCACGCCCCTCCGGCGTGGCCACGAGATCCGTTCCGATCTCGCCGACCTGTTCGACCACCTCCCCCGCGTCGGCGACGAGGACCGCGCCGCGGCGGATCAGTTCGTGCGTGCCGGCGGAGAGCGAACTGTTGGCCGGGCCCGGCACGGCCATCACCTGCCGGCACAGGTCGCCCGCCCAACGGGCGGTGTTCAGCGAGCCGCTGCGGCGCGCCGCCTCCACCACGACCGTGCCGCGGGTGAGCGCGGCGATGATGCGGTTGCGCTGCAGGAACCTGGGCCGGTTGGGGTGGGCCCCGAGCGGCAGCTCGCTGACCACCAGGCCGCCGCACTCGGTGATGCGGCGCAGCAGGTTCTCGTTGGCGCGCGGGTAGACCTGGTCCACGCCGCAGGCGAGCACCCCGACGGTGGGGCCGCCGACGACGAGGGCACCGCGGTGGGCGGCGGCGTCGATCCCGTAGGCCGCACCCGAGAAGACCGTCCAGCCGCGCTCGGTCAGGCTCGCCGACAGGTCCGCCGCGAGCCGCTGCCCGTAGCCGGTGCAGGCCCGCGCGCCGACGACGGCGACCGACCGCACCGCCAGCACCCGCAGCGAAGCCGCGCCGCGCACCCACAGGGCCACCGGCCGCACCGGCCCCAGGTCGTCCAACTGCGTCGGCCACCCGGACTCACCCCGGCACACCAGCCGCGCCCCGATCAGCGCGCCCCGCGCGATCTCCCGCGCCCCGTCGGGCGGCACCACCCCGCCCGGCAACGCCCGCACGATCCGCGCCAGCGCCTCCCGAGGCCCCCACTCCTCGATCAGCTCCCCTGCCCGCTCGTCCCCCGGCTCCACCACCCGCCCCAGCGCCGCCCACAGCACGCGCTCACGCTCGGGGAGCTGCCCGGAGTCGGCACCAGCGGAGGGGGCGGGATGAGGGGTGTCCATGAGGGCTCCGGTCTGAGGAGGGAGTTCTGAGGAGGGAGGGGCAAGGGGCGGGCCCCGTGCCGACGCCTCGCTTCTGGACGAGGCGCGGCACGGACGGACGAAGGGATCAGAAGCAGGGGTCCGGGGCTGGGGCGGTGCGGAACGCGGTGCCGCGGAGGGCGAGGGCGGTGCGGACGTGGTCGCGGTGGGGGCGGTCTGCGCCGGCGAGGTCGGCGGCGGTCCAGGCGACACGCAGGACACGGTCGAGGCCGCGCGCGGTGAGGAAGCCCCGCTCCATCTCGCGTTCCGCGTCCCGCAGGGCGTCGGGGCCGAGCGGATGGCGGGTGCGCAGCTCGTGGCCGGGGACCTCGCCGTTCAGCCCCCAGGGCGCCTCCCGGTACCGCGCCGCCGCGCGCTCACGGGCCGCCAGGACGCGCGCGGCGACCGACGCGCTGGACTCGGCGGCCGTGTCCCGCTGCAGCAGCGCACTGCGGCTCACCGCGTCCACCTCGACCCGGAGGTCCACCCGATCCAACAGCGGACCGCTCAGCCGCGCCTGATAGCGCGTCACCATCGTCGGCGTGCACTCGCACCCGTCGCCGCGCCGGGACCAGCGCCCGCACGGGCAGGGGTTCGCGGCGAGCAGGAGCAGGAACCGGGCGGGCAGGCGCATCGACCCCGCCGAGCGGGCGACCAGCACCTCCCCGGCCTCCAGCGGCTGCCGCAGCGCGTCCAGCACGCGGGCGCTGAACTCCGGGGCCTCGTCGAGGAAGAGGACTCCGCGGTGGGCGAGGGACGCGGCACCGGGCCGGGGCAGGCCGCTGCCGCCGCCGACGATCGCGGGCATCGTCGCGCTGTGATGAGGCGCGCAGTACGGCGGGTGCCGCACCAGGGGCCGACCGGCCGGGAGCAGACCGGCGATGGAGTGGATGGCGGTGACCTCCAGGGCCTCCTTCTGCCCGAGCGGCGGCAGGATGCCGGGCAGTCGCTCGGCCAGCATCGTCTTGCCCGCACCGGGCGGGCCCTTGAGGAAGAGATGGTGCCCGCCCGCCGCGGCCAGCTCCAGGGCGCGACGAGCCTCGAACTGGCCGGCCACGTCGGAGAGGTCCTTGCGCCAGCCGTCGGCGGCGTCCACGTGGCGCACGCCCAGGCCGGGCAGGGAGAGGCCCGCGAGGGCCGGATCGGGGCCGCAGCCGAAGAGCGGCTCGGGCGGCTCCTCCGGCTCCGGCTCGCCGCACAGCAGCGCGATCAGCTGCCGCAAGGAGCGGACGGCGAGCACCTCGACTCCGGGGACCAGCGCCGCCTCGGCGGCGGTGGCCGCGGCGACGGCGACCCTGGCGTACCCGGCCTCGGCGGCGGCCAGCACGGCCGGCAGCACGCCGCGCACCGGGCGCGCGCGGCCGTCCAGGCCGAGCTCGCCGACGAGCAGCAGCCGCTCGATGCTGGCAGGCTTCAGCCGCTCGGACGCGGCCAGCACGGCGCAGGCGATGGCCAGGTCGAAGCCGGAGCCCGACTTGGGCACCGACGCCGGGGAGAGCCCGACGGTGAGTTTGCGCAGCGGCCACTTCTCACCGCTGTTGACCAGGGCGGCACGGACCCGGTCCCGGGACTCGTTGATCGCCTTGTCCGGCAGGCCGACGATGGTGAACGCGGCGAGCCCCGGCTCGATGTCCGCCTGGACCTCGACCACGACGCCGTCCACGCCGAGGAGGGCGACGGAGCCGGTGCGGGCGAAGGCCATCTCAGGCCACCGCCCCGCGCAGATGCGTGACCCGCGCCGGGCCCCGGCGGCCGTGGACCACGCTGAGAAGGTCGATGCGGACCCCGCCCGGGGGCGGCGGCCCGGACCAGCGCTCCGCGAGCCAGCGTTCCGCGAGGTCGGCCAGACGCGTCGCCTTGGCCTCGTCGATGGCCTCGGTCGGGCTCTGCGGACCGCCCTCGGTGCGGGTCTTCACCTCGCACACGGCCAGGACCTGGCCGTCCGGCAACGGGTCCAGCGCGACGACGTCGAGCTCACCGGCCCGGCAGCGCCAGTTGCGGTCGAGGATGCGCAGTCCGGCCGACTCCAGGTGGCGGACGGCGGCGCGCTCTCCGTAGGCGCCGAGCGCCTGGGTCCGTGCGGTCATCGGGGATCACCTCCGCGCAGCAGCCTTCCGCTGCGCGGAGCGCGAATCCACCGACCTCAGTCGGTCTGTGGACAACCCGGGCCTGTGGAAAACCCGCTCACCCGCACGAGGGATCGGAGGACGGCCTCAGTGCCCGCCGCCGAAGCCCGCGTCGTCCTGCGGCAGCTCGAGGTCGCTCTTGGCGAGCTCCTCGACGTTCACGTCCTTGAAGGTGAGCACCCGTACCTGCCGCACGAAGCGCGCCGGGCGGTACATGTCCCAGACCCACGCGTCGGCCATCGTGACCTCGAAGAACACCTCGCCCTGGAGCGAGTGGACCTTGAGCTCGTAGTCGTTGGTCAGGTAGAAGCGGCGCTCGGTCTCGATGACGTACTTGAACAGACCGACGACGTCCCGGTACTCCCGGTAGAGCTTGAGCTCCATCTCGGTCTCGTACTTCTCGAGATCCTCGGCACTCATCCCTACGTTCCCCTCAGCTGTGCGTACGTCCAACCATTGTGGACCACAGGCGCGGCCCGGAGAGCCTGACCGGGCGGGCCGGTGGGCCTTCGCGCAGAACCGTGCCCAGCAGCTTCGCCAACCCGTTCGGATAGATCGTCTCGCGGGTGGCGGTCAGCTGTTCCAGGGTCCACCAGCGCAGCTCGTCCGTGCTGCGCTGTTCCAGCTCGGTCTGGCCCGAGACATCGGTCTCGACCGTGTCGGTGCGGGCCAGGTAGTACCACTCGTCCTGCGCGTACATGCGACCGTCGAACTGGAACTCGGTCGCCCGTGTGGCGAGCAGCCCGCCGATGCGGGCGTCGCGGATGCCCGTCTCCTCCGCGATCTCGCGTTGTGCGGCCTCCGCGTGGTCCTCCCCCTCCTCGACGCCGCCGCCCGGGGTGAACCACCACTGGCGGCCGGGTTCCTGCGGGTCGAAGCCGTGCAGCAGCAGGATCCGGTCCTGCGGATCGAGGAGCAGGACCCGTGCCGCCCTGCGCCGCTTCGGTCCCATCCCCCGCCTTTCCGTCCGGTCGGCCCCGGCTCACGCCTCGCGCGTGCGCCGACGAGTCACTATGCCAGCGACCGTACCCGCCCCCGCGGTGATCAACACCAGCGCCCCGCCGCCGACCGCGGCGTAGGCGGCCAGACCCAGCGGGCCGTGGTCCGTCGCCGCGTGGCCACCGGGCAGGGTGTCGAAGACGGCGGTGCGGTCGATGGTGTGCATCGAGCCGACCGGGAAGACCACGCCCTCGACCCGGCCGACCACGGCCGAGGCCGGGACGGTGCCGCCGAGCTGGTCGATGTGGACCCGGGAGTCCTCCGAGATCGAGCGGTTGTCTCCCATCAGCCAGAGCCGACCGGCCGGGACCGTGGCGGAGAACTGCTGGTCGGCGGGGCCGGCGCGACCGATGGTCGGGTTCTCGTCGAGGTAGGTCTCGTCCAGCGGCACGCCGTTGACCGTCACCCGGCCCTGGGTGTCGCAGCACTTCACCGTGTCGCCGCCGACGCCGATGACCCGCTTGACCATGGCGGTGTTGCCCCAGTCGGTGTCCTTGAAGACGACTACGTCGCCGCGGCCGACCTCGCTCCCGGAGACCTTCTCCGCGAGCACCGTCTGGCCGGCCATGACCGTCGGCTCCATGGAGCCGGTCGGCACCGCGTAGGGGCGGTACTGGAGGGCGAGCAGCACGAAGCCGCCGACCATCGCGACCAGTCCGATCCCGATGCCCAGCGCCTGGACCACCGCGCCCGCCGTGGGCTTCCGTCCCGCCATGAGTGCCGCTCCCCGCTCGATCCCGCTCTGCCGCGCCGCCGCGCCGACGCACACGGCGGAGGGCCGTGGCGCGTCCGAGCAGATTACTCGTCGGTACCACGGCCCTCGCAAGGGTTCACCACAAACCGGGGCGGCTACTTCTGGCGCAGCTTGCGGCGCCGGTTCAGCCAGGTGAGCGGGACGGCGGCGGCGAGGCCGACGAAGCCCGGGTGGCCGGCGCCGAAGGCGAGGGCCTGGTTGTTGATGCCGGGCTGGGAGAAGGTGTCCGGGATCGGCAGGGTCTTCCAGTGGGAGATCGGCCAGGCCACGACGATCGCACGGCCGACGACGTCCTTGTCCGGCACGGAGCCGCCGCCCGGCTCGTCCGCGTGGTAGCGGGAGTCGAGGGAGTCCTGGCGGTGGTCACCCATCACGTAGATCGAGTCGGCCGGGACCTTGAAGGTGGGGATGTTCTTGTCACCGCAGGCGGTGCTGCCGGGGTAGAGGTAGGGCTCGTTCAGCGGCTTGCCGTTGACGAAGACCGGGCCGGTGCCCTTGCAGCTGATGGTATCGCCGCCGACCGCGATGACGCGCTTGATCAGGTCCTTCTCGTTGACCGAGGGCATGAGGCCGATCCAGGACAGCACGTCCTGGAAGCCGCGGACGAAACCGTTGCTGCTCTGCTGCTGGCCGGGCTCGCCCGCGAGCCAGTCGCTCGGGTCGTGGAAGACGACGACCTCGCCGCGCGAGGGCTTGGCACCGAAGTTGGGCGTCAGCTTGTCGACCAGGACGCGGTCGCCGATCTGGAGGGTGTTCTCCATCGAGCCGGAGGGGATCGAGAAGGCCTGCACCAGGAAGGTCTTGATCAGCAGCGCCAGCGCGAGCGCCACGACGACGAGGATCGGCAACTCCTTCCAGAAGGAGCGCTGCTTCTTCGCCGCCTTCTTCGACGTCGCCGTCCGCGCCGCGCCGGAGGCACCGGACGCGCCGGCCCCGCCGTCGAGGTCGTCGTCGAGGTCGTCGTGGCCGCCGCCTCCGCCCGCACCGAGGCCGGTGGCTCCGCGGAGACCGTCCTCCTTCGAGAGGTCCGGGGTCGAACTCCCCGCCTGGTCGCCCATCTTCTCCGCAGCCTCGCTCTTCTCCTCGGCGGCTTCCCCGCGTGCCTTGTCGTCCACGGACCCTACGGTACGGCCGCTGGAGTCCTCGGGCTCGCCGACACCAGATCGGGCACCGATCACCAAGTCCCCCACACCGCCTCCTCAGCTGAACCGTGGACGGCACCCGTCCACGCCTGACCTATCACCGCACCCACCGGCGACACCTCACCCGCGGCGGCCACGACGCAGACGCCCCACCCCTGGCGCAGCCGCGACCACACCCATAACGATCGGGAGTTCCGCAGGAACCGGGTGGAGTGGCCCCGCGGAGGAAACTTGACGAACACTTTGCTGGCCGCCCGGCAGTGTCTGCCAGCGCGAGATCGGCCACACGATCGCCACGGCCCGTCCGACCACGTCCTTCTCCGGCACGAAACCGCCGCCGGGCTCGCTCATGTGGTACCGGGAGTCGGCCGAGATGTCGCGATGGTCACCCATCACCCACAACTCCCCCGCCGGCACCGTCACCTTGAACGGGATCCGCGAGGGCGCGTTGCCGGCGTAGAGGTAGGGCTCGTCGATCTCGTGGCCGTTGACGGTGATCTTCCCGTCCGCGCCGCAGCAGGCGACGGTGTCGCCGGGCAGACCGATGACGCGCTTGATCAGGTCGCGGTCCGAGGGCAGCAGTCCGAGGAAGGTGAAGGTGCTCTTGACCGCACCGAGCACCGGCCCCGAGGAGGGCACCGGGTCGTTCCTGAGCCAGTCGCTCGGGTCGTTGAAGACCACCACGTCGCCGCGCTGCGGGGTCCAGCCGAGCCAGGGCGAGAGCTTGTCCACGGCCACCCGGTCGCCGATGGCGATGGTGTTCTGCATCGAACCCGAGGGGATCGAGAAGACCTGGACCAGGAAGGTCTGCAGCAGCAGCGTGATGGCGAGGGCCACACCGATGACGAGCGGCACCTCGCGCACCAGCGAGCGCTGCCGGCGCCGCTTGGCGCGCTGGGCCGTGCGCCGCCGCTCCGCCCGGCCACGCCCGGCGCGGGACGCGTCGGCCGACACGGCCTGGCCCGACACGGCCTGGCCCGGCGCGGCCTGCTCCGGGGCGGCCGGCTCGGGCAGCGCGTTCTCCTCGGACGCGTGGCGCGGTCTACCCCTGGTGCCCACGGGACGCACCCCCTGCCGCGATCGCGCGGTCCAGCCCGGCGAAGACCGACGGGCGGCCCAGCGAACGCCAGTGGCCGACCGGCATGATCACCCACTCCGCGCGTCCGACGACCTTGCTCACCGGCACGAAGCCACCGCCCGGGTCGCCGAGGTGGGCGCGGGAGTCGGCGGAGACGGCCCGGTTGTCGCCGAGCACGAACAGCTCACCGGCCGGCACCTGCACCACGAACGGGAAGCTGGAGGGCGCGGCGCCCGGGTGGAGGTAGGAGCTCTCGTCGAGCTCGACCCCGTCGACGGTGATCCGGCCGCGGGCGTCGCAGCACTTGACGGTGTCGCCGCCGATCCCGATCACGCGCTTGACGAAGTCGTTCCCCGAGCCGTCCGTCGTGTCCTGCGTCACGGTGTCGATGAACGAGCCGCGGCCGTCGAAGACCACGACGTCACCGCGCTTCGGGGAGCCGCCGAAGTCGTAGGAGAGCTTGTTGACCAGCACCCGGTCGCCGACCGCGAGGGTGTTCTCCATCGAGCTCGACGGGATCGTGAACGGCTGCGCGACGAAACGGTTCAGCAGCACCAGGGCCAGGACACAGACGGCGACGAGCGCCGCCAGCTCCTTGACCCTCCTCGAAACGCCGAAGGACCGCGACGGCGCATCGGTCCCCTCGTCCTGGACGGGGGACGGAGCGCTGTCGCGGTCCTCGGGAAGCTGCTGCGTATCCATGGCGGGCAGCAGCCTAAGCCATCAAGCTTGGCGCGGAGCTCAGCTCTCGCGCTTCTCCTTGATCTTGGCGGCCTTGCCGCGCAGGTCGCGCAGGTAGTACAGCTTGGCGCGACGGACGGCGCCGCGGCTGACGACCTCGATCTTCTCGACGATCGGGGTGTGCACCGGGAAGGTGCGCTCGACGCCGACGTTGAAGGAGACCTTGCGGACCGTGAAGGTCTCGCGGACGCCCGCACCCTGGCGACGGATGACAACACCCTTGAACTGCTGGATACGGGAGCGGTTGCCCTCGATGACGCGAACGTGGACGTTCACGGTGTCACCGGCGCGGAACGTCGGGATGTCAGAACGGACCGACGCGGAGTCGATCTCGCTGATCAGGTTGGCCATGATCTCTCCATCACAGGCGCCACAGGCCGCCCGCGGAATAGTTCTCCAGATGAGGAGCTGTGTGTCAGCCGGTTCCCGTCGTCCCCCCTGAGGCAGAGGCGGCGGTCCTGGGTGCGGCGCGAAGGCCGCGGCGGCCGGAGACAGGCAGCAACGGCTTATTCTGCCACGGCCTCGGGCGACTGGAGAAATCGGCCGCTCGGCTCGTCCCACCAGACACCCAGCGCGGCCAGCGCCTTCAGGTCGTGCTTGTCCATCTCCTCGCGGCGCCAGCGGGCCACGAGGTCCGGGCGGTGGGCGAGGGTGCGGGCGAAGGCCTGCTCCCGGCGCCAGCGGGCGATCTTGCCGTGGTGGCCGCTGAGCAGCACCTCCGGCACCTCGCGGCCGCGCCAATCGGCGGGCTTGGTGTAGACGGGGCCCTCCAGCAGGTCCGCCATCCGCCCGGGCGCGAAGGAGTCGTCCTGGTGCGACTCGGCGTTGCCCAGCACGCCGGGCAGCAGTCGCGCCACGGCCTCGACGATGACCAGCACCGCGACCTCGCCGCCGGCCAGCACGTAGTCGCCGATGGAGACCTCGACGACCGGCATCCGGTCGGCGGCGTCCTCGATCACGCGGCGGTCGATGCCCTCGTAGCGGGCGGGCGCGAAGGCCAGCCACGGCTCGGCGGCCAGCTGCTGGGCCAGTTCCTGGGTGAACGGCCGTCCGCTGGGGGTCGGCACGACCAGCGTCGGCACCGCGCCCTCCCCCGGGCCGGAGGCGACGACGGTGTCGAGCGCCTCGGACCACGGCTCGGGCTTCATCACCATGCCGGGGCCACCGCCGTACGGGGTGTCGTCGACGGTGCGGTGGATGTCGTGGGTGAACTCGCGCAGCTCGTGCAGGCGCACGTCCAGCTGCCCACGGGCGCGGGCCTTGCCGACCAGGGAGAGGTCGAGCGGGGCGAGGTACTCGGGGAAGATCGTGACGACGTCGATGCGCATCAGGCGTCGGCCTCGCCGCTCTTCTCGTCCGCGGCTTCCGGCTCCTCGTCGCGGGAGGAGGCGACGACGGCCTGGGCGGCGTCGATCAGTCCCGGCGGCGGGGTGATGACGGCGCGCTGCGCCTCCAGGTCGATCTCCGGGACGATCTCGCTCACGAAGGGCACCAGCACCTCGGTGCCGTCCGGACGGACGACGGTCAGCAGGTCCTGGTACGGCAGGTGCAGCACCTCGGTCAGCTCGCCGACGAGGGTGCCGTCGCTCAGCACCACGTCCAGACCGACCAGCTGGTGGTCGTAGTACTCGTCCGGGTCCTCCGGGGTGTCCTCCGGGTCGATCTCGGCGATCAGCATGGTGCCGCGCAGCGCCTCGGCGCCGTTGCGGTCGTTGACTCCCTCGAAGCGCAGCAGCAGTCGTCCGCTGTGCACCTTGCCGGAGGCGACGGTGAGCGGACCGGCCGAGCTCGGGTCGGTCATCAGCACCGCGCCGGGGCCGAGCCGCAGCTCGGGCTCGTCGGTGCGCACCTCCACGGTGACGTCGCCCTTGATCCCGTGGGCGCGGCCGATCCGGCCGACGATCAGCTGCACTGTTCCGTGTCTCCTTCGGACATCATGAAAAGCAAGGCATGAAACGCAAGGACCGGCTGGGATCCAATGATCCCAGCCGGTCCGTAGAGGTGCCTCTCAGCAGCCCGTCAGCGAGCGCTGTCCACGTCGACGAGGTCGACGCGGACGCTGCGACCGCCGAGGGCGGTGACCACGGTGCGCAGCGCACGAGCCGTGCGCCCACCGCGGCCGATGACCTTGCCCAGGTCCTCGGGGTGCACCCGCACCTCCAGGACCCGGCCCCGGCGGAGCTCACGCGAGCGGACCTGGACCTCGTCCGGGTTCTCGACGATGCCCTTCACCAGGTGCTCGAGGGCTTCCTCCAGCATGCTCACGCCTCGGCGGAAGCGTCGGACTCGGCAGCGGCCTCGTCCTTCTTCTCCGTCTTCTTCGCCTTCGGGGTGATGGCGACACCGGTCGTCGAGTCCTCGAAGCCGGCGACGGCCTTGGCGAAGAGGTGCGAGAAGTCGGTGGTCTTCGGCTCGGCGACCTTCAGCGGCGCCGGGGCCTCCAGGCCCTTGAACTTCTGCCAGTCACCGGTGAGCTTCAGGATGGCGAGGACGGCCTCGGTCGGCTGGGCGCCGACGCTCAGCCAGTACTGCGCACGCTCGCCGTCGACCTGGATGATCGAGGGGTCGTAGGTCGGCTGGTAGATGCCGATCTCCTCGATCGCGCGGCCGTCACGCTTGGTGCGCGAGTCGGCGACGACGATGCGGTAGTGCGGGGAGCGAATCTTGCCGAGACGCTTCAGCTTGATCTTGACTGCCACGGGAGTGGTTCTCCTGGTTTTGACGTGGTTGAGCAGCCGCGCATTCCACGTGGGGTTGCGGCTGCTGGCTGCTCGACGGACACGTCAGCCGGAGGAGAGAGGGGTCCTGCTCGGCTGCCGAGTACTCAGCTGTCCATTCTGCCATATCGGCGCGGGACGGCCGACCACCGGGCAACCCGCCGGCAGCGGGCCGTGGACCGGCGGGACCACGGACCGCACACCGGGATCAGCGACGGGTGCGGGGCTCGGCGATCTGGAAGGTCTCTCCGCAGTTTCCGCAGACGATCGGCGCCTGGGACAGCACGGAGGGGACCACCCGGACGTTGCGGCCGCAACCGCAGACGGCCTTGACGCGGACGCCGCCCCCGGAGGAGCCGTGCCGGGTGGCCGGACCACGGAAGGTCCGCGACCGGTCCACCACACCGCTGGTCGCGGCGGCGTGGTCGCCGAGCGCCTGCTGGAGGCGCTCAATCGTTTCCGCATAGCGCTCGCGGGTCTCCGGTCGCATGGTGACCAGGGAGAATCCGGAGCTCGGATGCGGGTCGGCGTTGTGGTCCAGACCGAGCTCGTCGGCCAGGGCCAGGAAGCGACGGTTGTGGTAGCGCCCGGCCCGGGAGGTGTCCCGGATGCCGCGCGCGGCGGCGAGGCCGTGTGCGGCCTCGTGCAGCAGCCGCTCGAAACCCAGCTCGGTGCCGCAGGCCGAGGAGGACTCCCCGATCAGCGACTCCGGGGCTGCGAGGTTCGGCAGGTCGGAGTGGAAGCGCTGGATGTCGCCCCAGGCGACGGCCAGCTCAGCGGCAAGAACCAGAGGTTGTGTCGTGCTCACGCAACGCAAACGAGGAAGGTTCCCGGGATGTTCCGCAGATCCGGGAATTGTTGAAGGCTTTATTTTTCCGTGACCTGGGACACATCCCGGGGTCACCGGGGCCGCTCGCGGCGTCGGTTCGCCACCTTCCCATCTGAGAAGGGAAGTTGACCAAATGGACCGGGCCGGTCCGGCATCCCTCGAACGAGGGACCCGAACCGGCCCGTCTACGACGATCGACCGAGCGGCTTCTCAGCGCCCAGGACGAGGGTCAGTGGCTCAGTAGGCGCGCGCCACGATCGCGATGTTGCCGGGCTGGTCGTCCTCGGCCGGCACCGAGCCGTCCTCGGCGACGATGCAGCGGACCGAGACACCCTCGGCGGCCAGCTTGGCCTCGCCCTCGGGGCCCAGGTCGGCCCAGGAGATGCGACCCCAGCCGGTCGCCGCGGCCTCGCGGGCCTCCTCGATCGAGGCGACGTCCACCGTGCGGGCCAGGCGACGCTCACGGGACTGCTGCAGCAGCAGCGCCTGGTCCTCCTCGAGGATCGTCGGCACCAGCGTGGCCAGCGCGTCGGCGTTGACCGGCTCCTTGCCGCCGGCGATGCGGCGGACCAGCATCGCGGTGCCGTTCTCCAGGTCGCGCGGGCCGACCTCGATGCGCAGCGGAACGCCCTTGAGCTCCCAGTCGACCGCGCGGCGGCCGAACGGGGTGTCCGTCTTGTCGTCGACGACCACGCGGACGCCGGCGGCCTCCAGCTGGGCGCCGATCTCGCGCACCTTGGCCAGCACGGCGTCGTCGCCCTTGATCGCCAGCACGACGGCCTGGACGGCGGCGAGACGCGGCGGCACGCGCAGACCGCTGTCGTCGCCGTGCGACATGATCAGGCCGCCGACCATGCGGGTGGAGACACCCCAGGAGGTCTGCCAGACGTGCTCGCGCTCGCCCTCGCCCTTGAGGTAGGTGGTGTTGAACGCCTTGGCGAAGTTCTGGCCCAGCTCGTGGCTGGTGCCCATCTGCAGCGCCTTGCCGTCGCCCATCATGCCCTCGAGGGTGAGGGTGTTGATGGCGCCCGCGAAGCGCTCCTTGGCGGTCTTGCGGCCGAGGACCACGTCGATGCCCAGCACGTTGGTCATGAAGTCGCCGTACACGTCGGTGTGGATCATCGAGGCGTAGGCGTGCGCGTCCTCGTAGGTGGCGTGGGCCGTGTGGCCCTCCTGCCAGAGGAACTCGGTGGTGCGCAGGAACACGCGCGGACGCAGCTCCCAGCGGACCACGTTGGCCCACTGGTTGATCAGCAGCGGCAGGTCGCGGTGGCTCTGGACCCACTTCGAGAAGTACTCGTTGATGATCGTCTCGGAGGTCGGCCGGACGACGACGGGCTCCTCGAGCTCCTTGCCGCCACCGTGGGTGACCACGGCCAGCTCCGGGGCGAAGCCCTCGACGTGCTCGGCCTCACGGGTCAGGTACGACTGCGGGATGAACATGGGGAAGTAGGCGTTCTGGGCGCCGGCCTTCTTGATCCGCGCGTCCATCTCCTGCTGCATCCGCTCCCACAGGCCGTAGCCGTACGGTCGGATGACCATGGTGCCGCGCACCGGACCGTTGTCGGCCAGCTCGGCCTTGTTGATCAGATCCTGGTACCAGCGCGGGAAGTCCTCCGCCTGGGGGGTGAGAATGGGAGCCTTTGCCATGGGGCGAATGGTACGGCGCGGAAAGGCTCCGGCTCCAATCAGATCCGTCCCGCGATACCGCCCAAGGGGGACCGTCCGGCCTATGGACGCCGGGCGGATCGCGCGCTTGATTGGAGGCAGACCCCCGCAGACCCCCCGGCCGCCCGTGGTGAGGAGCCGTCACATGGTTTCGACGCAGCCGACCCGGACGCGCGCGCGACAACGGGCCCGTGACTGGGCGGAGATCCAGGAGCGGATGCTCGTACCGCTCTACGAGGCGGTCTACGACCGGCTCGACGTCGGCCCGGCCACCTCCGTCCTGGGTCTCGGCTGCCGCTCGGGGCTGGCTCTGCTGCTGGCCGCGGCGCGCGGCGCGGAGGTCGCCGGGCTGGAACCGGAGGCGGAACTGCGGGAGCTGGCCCAGGACCGCGCGCTGCGCGTGCTGTCCGACGTCTACCGCGAGCTCTCCCCCGGACTGGCCGCGACCCACTCCGTGGTCACCGCCTTCGAACACCTCTCCTGCGCGGCGGACCCGCAGGCCCTGGTCCGCGACGCCGCCGCGCTCACGCTCCGCGGCGGCCACGTCGCCCTCGCGGTCTGGGGCCCCGAGGAGCGCTGCGAGACCGCCGGCGTCCTGGACGTCGCCCGCCGCCACGGCGGCTACGACGCGTTCGCGCTGGCCGCGCCGGGCGCGGTCGAGTCCCTGGTCACCGCAGCCGGCCTGCGGCCCGCGGGCGGCGGGCGGGTGTACTGCCCGTACGCCTACCCGGACCTGGAGAGCGCCCTGCGCGGACTGCTCTCGACGGGCGTCTTCGACTCGGCGACGGAGTCGGCGGGCGAACGGCAGGTGGAGAAGGAACTGCGCGAAGCGCTGTTCCCGTTCGCACGGGGGGACGGGTCGGTCCGGATGGAGAACGTCTTCCGGTACGTGATCGCGGAACGTATTCACTGAGGGACGCTGCACCATCCAGGGGCGCGGGGAACCGCGCGACAAGCCACCGATGGGCGGATGGTCCTCGACGCGCAGGGCCATCCGCACAGGGTGGTTGCTCGCGCCCACGCGGCGGAGCCGCATGTCGGTAGAGCCTCGCGCCCCTGGCGGCTACGCCGACAGGCCTGCGACCCGATAGGCCTCGTCCTCGTCGAGGGTCTCGTGTTCCATCAGGGCGCTCGCCAGCGCGTCCAGTTGCTCGCGGTGGGCCACCAGCTTGCGGCAGGCCTCGTCGTAGCACTCCGCCACGATGCGGCGGGTCTCCTCGTCGACGGCGTCGAGCGTGCTGGGCGCCGCCGCGAGGCCGTACGCGCCCTGGGCGTCGTTCGGGATCGCGGTGAGGCGGCCGACGCGCTCGCTCATGCCCCAGCGGCCGGCCATGCCGCGCGCGATGTTGGTGACCTGCTCCAGATCGCTCTCCGCGCCCGTGGTGATCACGCCGTAGACCACCTGCTCCGCGGCCATCCCGCCGAGCGCCCCGATGATGCGGCCGCGCAGGTACTCCTCCGTGTAGGAGTACCGGTCCGCCTCGGGCGTGGAGAGGGTGACGCCCAGCGCCCGCCCGCGCGGCACGATGGTGATCTTCCGGACCGGGTCCGCGCCCGGCTGCAACATGCCGAGCAGGGCGTGGCCGGACTCGTGGTACGCCGTGCGCAGCCGGTCCGCGTCGGGCATGACCAGCGCGCGGACGGCGCCGAGCTGCACCTTCTCCAACGCCTCGGAGAAGTCTCGCGCCGAGAGGGCGTCGTCCTTGCGCTTGACCGCGAGCAGCGCCGCCTCGTTGGCGAGGTTGGCGAGCTCCGCGCCGGTCATGCCGGGGGTGGTCTTGGCGACCTGCTCCAGGTCGACGTCCGCACCGAGCGGCTTGTCACGGGTGTGGATCTTCAGGATCGCCTCGCGACCGGTGCGGTCCGGGGGGCTGACCATGACCGTGCGGTCGAAGCGGCCGGGCCGCAGCAGTGCCGGATCCAGGACGTCGGAGCGGTTGGTGGCGGCGAGGACGACGACGCCCTCGGCCCCGGAGAAGCCGTCCATCTCGGTGAGGATCTGGTTGAGCGTCTGCTCGCGCTCGTCGTGACCGCCCATCGAGTTGCCACCACCCCGGGACCGGCCGATGGTGTCGATCTCGTCGATGAAGATGATCGCGGGCGCGACCTTGCGCGCCTCCGCGAACAGTTCGCGCACGCGCGACGCGCCGACCCCGACGATCATCTCGATGAACTCGGAGGCGGAGGCGGAGAAGAACGGGACGTTCGCCTCCCCCGCGACGGCGCGGGCAAGCAGCGTCTTGCCGGTGCCTGGAGGGCCCGCCAGCAGCACGCCGCGCGGCATCTTCGCGCCGAGCTTGCGGTAGTCCTCGGGACGGCGCAGGAAGTCGACCACCTCGGCGAGCTCGTCCTTGACCTCGTCGATGCCGGCCACGTCGTCGAAGGTGGTGCGCTTGGCCCCGGGCGCGAGCTCCACCGGCTTCGGCGGGGCCTTGCGGGCCAGCCCGCCCATGCCGCCGCCGGCGCTCATCCGGCGCGCGATGAAGATCCAGAGCACGATCAGCAGCAGCATCGGCGCGAGCGAGATCAGCAGGTTGGCGAGGAAGCCGCGCTCCTTCACCACCGGCTCGGCGTCGACCTTGACGTTCTGGGTCGTCAGTTCGGACCACAGGTTGTCGTTGGCGAAGGTGGGACGGGTGGTGGTGAAGTTCTCGTAGGTCTGCTTGCTGTTGCCCGGGTTCGGTTGGGCGCTCTTGAGCTTGCCCTCGATCGAGTCGCCCTTGGCGTAGATCTCGGAGACCTGACCGGCGCTCAACTGCTTGGTGAACTCCGTGTACGGGATGTTGGTCTTGCGCCCGCCGCCGAACGCGCTGAGCAGCAGGTCCACCAGGAGGAAGACCACCAGCGCGGTGAGGATCATGCTGAACCAGTTGCCCCGCGAGGTCTTCCGCGGCGGCGGGGGCGTGGACGGGGCGCCCTCCGACCGCCAGAGCTTGTCGGGGTCCTCACGAGGCGGCACAGGGCTGGTCACCCTTGCGACAATACGGACAATCAGGACAGCTTGCCAGCGCCCGCGCCGGGCCACTCCTCCATGGTCAGCGCGTACCGCTCGTGGTCCCGCCAGGCGTTCTGCAGGAAGAGCATGCGCGGGGTGTACCCCTCCAGTCGGAACCCGAGGCGCTTGGCCATCGCGATGGAGGGGCCGTTCTCCGGCTGCACGTTGATCTCCAGACGGTGCAGGCCCAGACCGCCCTCGGCCTGCGGCCGGAAGCAGGCGTCGACGACCAGGCGCATGCCCTCGGACATCCGTCCGGTCCCGTTGTACGGCAGGTAGGAGTTGTAGCCGAGCGAGGCGTTCTGGAACCGACCGCGCACGATGTTCGCCACGTTGCAGGTTCCGACGAGCCCGCCGTCCTCGGTGTCGAACACCAGGTAGGTGCGCAGGGCCTCCCCCTGACGCCGCACCATGTCCGGCAGCGCGTCCGGCTCGACGGGATTCCACCGCCCGATGTGCTCCGCCGAACGGGTGACGGCCTCGTAGTACGCGGCAGCATCGGAGAGTTGAGGGAACCTGATCTCTACACGCATGGGGTGAGACTACTCAGGGGCACGTCCCCGTGCCCCTGAGAATCGCCTTGCCGGCCCTACATCAGGCCCTACAGCAGGTCCTTGAACTCCTTGGGGAGCTCGAAGTCCGACGGTCCCTGCCCGGCACCCAGGCCGAACGCGCCGCCCGGCTGGACCGCGCCGTCGGTCTTCTTCTGGGCCGCCTGCTGGGCGTCCTGCTGGCGCTTGAGCGGGTTGCCGCTCTGGCGACGGCCCTTGGCCGCCTTCTGCTGCTTGGGCTTGCGCGACGCGCCGCCGCCCATGCCCGGCATGCCCGGCATCCCGGGGATGCCCTTGCCGCCGGCCATCGCCGACATCATCTTGCGCGCCTCGAAGAAGCGCTCGACCAGGCTGGAGACCTCGGAGACGTGGACGCCGGAACCCTTGGCGATACGGGCCCGACGCGAACCGTTGATCAGCTTCGGGTCGTCGCGCTCGGCCTGCGTCATCGACTTGATGATCGCGCCCACCCGGGCGACGTCCTTGTCGTCGATGTTGTTGATCTGGTCGCGCATCTGCGCCATGCCCGGGAGCATGCCCAGGAGCTTGGTGATCGAGCCCATCTTGGAGACCTGCTCCAGCTGGGCCAGGAAGTCGCCGAGGCCGAACTCCTTACCGCCCTTGCTGGCGAGCTTGGCGTGGACCTTGGCGGCCTCCTCCTGGGAGAAGGTCTTCTCGGCCTGCTCGATCAGGGAGAGGACGTCACCCATGCCCAGGATGCGCGAGGCCATCCGGTCCGGGTGGAACGCGTCGAAGTCCTCGAGCTTCTCGCCGTTGGAGGCGAACATGATCTGGCGGCCGGTGACGTGCGCCACCGACAGGGCCGCACCACCACGCGCGTCACCGTCGAGCTTGGAGAGCACGACACCGGTGAAGTCGACGCCCTCGAGGAACGCCTGCGCGGTCGTGACCGCGTCCTGGCCGATCATCGCGTCGACGACGAAGAGGACCTCGTCCGGGTTGATCGCGGCGCGGATGTCCGCGGCCTGCTGCATCATCTCGGCGTCGATGCCGAGGCGACCGGCGGTGTCGACGATGACGACGTCGTACTGCTTGTTCTTGGCGTAGTCGATCGAGTCGCGCGCGACCTTGACCGGGTCGCCGACGCCGTTGCCCGGCTCGGGGGCGTAGATCGCGACACCGGCGCGCTCGGCCATGACGCCGAGCTGGGTGACCGCGTTCGGGCGCTGGAGGTCACAGGCGACCAGCAGCGGGGTGTGCTTCTGGTCCTTGAGCCACTTGGCCAGCTTTCCGGCCAGGGTGGTCTTACCGGCACCCTGGAGACCGGCCAGCATGATGACCGTCGGGCCGGTCTTGGCGTAGCGCAGGCGGCGGGTCTCGCCACCGAGGATGCTGATGAGCTCCTCGTTGACGATCTTGATGACCTGCTGGGCGGGGTTCAGCGCGGCGCTGACCTCGGCGCCGGCCGCGCGCTCCTTGATCCGGGAGATGAAGGCACGCACCGCCGGGAGGGCGACGTCCGCCTCCAGCAGGGCGATGCGGATCTCACGGGCGGTGGCGTCGATGTCCGCCTCGGAGAGGCGGCCCTTGCCCCGGAGGTTCTTGAACGTCGCTGCGAGGCGGTCGGAAAGGGTGTCGAACACGTCGGTCGCGGGTCCTCGTTGCTCGGGGGCGGAAACTGATTCGCCTTCCAGGGTATCTGCCCGCCCGACGGTCCTGGGAATGCACCCGTAAGAGGGGCCGACGGCAGGGGGCCGGCGTCGCGTCGCCCGGACGCGCGCAGCCACTCGTACGGGGGACCGTGCGCGAGTCCTCCCCCGGGCGCGGCGGGACGTCACCAGCATGGGTGTATGTCGCTGGTCGCCAAGCTGATCTACGCCCGCCGTCACCCGCTGCTGAAACGCGTCGTGCAGGAGGTCCTCGCGCTCTACGGCGTCGAGGTGCCCGCCGCCGCCGAGATCGGTCCCGGGCTCGTCGTCTTCCACCGGGGCTTCGGGCTGGTCCTCCACCCCTACACGACCCTGGGCGCCGACGTCGTCCTCTACAACAACGTCACCATCGGCCGCGCCGACCCCTGGGTGCCGCAGGAGCTCAGCCGGATGGAGCGGGTCGTGGTCGAGGACGGCGCCGTGCTGTGCTCGGGTGTACGCGTGGTCTGCAAGCAAGGAGTGCTCACCGTCGGCGCGGGCACCATCGTCGGCGCCAACGCCGTGCTGACGCGGTCCACCGGTCCGAACGAGATCTGGGCGGGGGTGCCGGCCCGCCGCGTCGGGTTCCGGCAGCCCCTGGACGAGATCGAGCGGGCTCAGGCCAGCAGTGCCCGCTCCACCGAGCGCGCCAGCTCCGTCGCCGCCGCGTCCGACAGCGGCTGACCGGCCGCGTCGGTGAGGTAGAACGCATCGACCGCGTCCGCACCCAGCGTGGAGATGCGGGCGCGGTGGACGCGCACGCCGGTGCCCTCCAGGGCGCGGCCGATCCGGTGCAGCAGGCCGGGCGCGTCGTGGGCGCGGACCTCCAGCACCGTCGCCGAGGCACTGCTCCCCCGGGCCACCGTCACCCGCGGCGGCGGGGCGACCACGCCGCGCCGCCTGGGCGCGGACGCGTCGCGCTCGGCGAGGCGACGGGCGACGTCCAGGCCGCCGTCCAACGCCCGGCGGATGTCGGCGCGCAGCCGGGCCGCCTCCGGGACGTCGCCGAACTCGGCGGCGACCTTCCAGGTCAGCACGAGCACCGGCCCGGCGCCGATCGGGTCCAGCTCGCGGATCGCGGCGGTGCGCACGGTCAGCCGGTGCAGCGCCAGGACGCCCGCGACGGTCGGCAGCACGTCCGGGCGGTCCGGCAGCGCGAGGGTGAGCTCGACGCCCATCGGCTCGCTGCCGGAGCCCTCGCCCCCCTCCGCCTCCGCCCGGACGGACAGCACCGGGCCGACGGTGCGGGCCGCCTCCACGGCCAGCCGCTCCTCCTCCGCCGTCGCGTCGACGGCGCTGTCGGACGGCCCCGCGTCGCCCGCGAGCGCGGCGGCCGCGCGCTGGACCAGCTCGCCGACGAGCGTGGCCCGCCAGTTGCTCCACGCCGCCGGGCCGGTGGCCAGCGCGTCGGCCTCGGTCAGCGCGTGCAGCAGCTCCAGCGTGCCGACGGTGCCGACCGCATCGGTGACGACGGCGACCGTGGCCGGGTCGTCCGGATCACGGCGCATGGCGGTCTCCACCAGCAGCAGGTGGTGGCGGACCAGCAGCGCGAGGGTCTCCACGTCCTGCTTGGGGAAGCCGATGCGGGTGGCCACGTCGCGGGTGATCACCTCGCCCGCCTCGGAGTGGTCACCCGGCCAGCCCTTGCCGATGTCGTGCAGGAAGGCGGCGACCAGCAACAGGTCGGGGCGGGCCACCCGGCGGGTCATCGCCGCCGCGCGCACGGCCGTCTCGACCAGGTGGCGGTCCACCGTCCAGCGGTGGACGGCGTTGCGCTGCGGGCGGCAGCGCACCCGCTCCCAGTCCGGCAGCAGCCGGGCCACCAGGCCCTCGGCCTCCAGCGCCTCCCAGACCGGGATCGCACTCTCCCCGGCGCCCAGCAACGTGATCAGCTGCTCGCGGGCCTCGTCCGGCCACGGCACCGGCAACGGCTTGGACTCCACGGCCAGCCGGCGCACCGTGCTGAGCGCCAGCGGCAGACCCGCCTGGGCTGCTGCGGCGGCGGCGCGCAGCGGCAGCACCACGTCGTGGTCGGGCCGCGCGGGCGCGGCCAGCACGGCCTCGCCCTCCATCTCCACCACGCCCTCGGCCAGCGGCCGCCGCGGCACCGGACCGCGGGCGGCGGCCGCGGCGCCGCCGAAGCCGAACATCCGGCGGGTGCCGCGCCCGCCGCGGGCGCGCAGCACCCGCTCGACCTCGCGCCAGGTCACGTCGGCGGCGTAGGCGATGACCCGGGCGGACTCGTAGACCTGCCGCAGCAGGATGTCCGCGTCCAGCAGGCCCAGATCGGCGGCGACGGCGTCCTGCTCCTGCAGGCTGAGCCGGTCCGTGGCGCGGCCGGTGACCAGGTGCAGCGCGTCACGGACGTCGCGCAGCCGGGTGGCCGCCTCGGCCAGGCCCGCACGTGGGGCGTCGGCGACCCAGGAGGCGGCCACCGCGTCGAGCGCGGTGACGTCGCGCAGACCGCCGCGGGCCTCCTTCAGGTCCGGCTCCAGCAGGAACGCGAGCTCGCCCTGCCGCTCCGCGCGCTCCCGGCACAGTTCGCGCAGCTCCGGCAGCCGCTTGGGCGCGGTCGCACGCCAGTCGGCCAGGACCGCGGAGCGCAGCGAGGCGGTCAGCTCCTGGTCGCCCGCGATGTGGCGGGCGTCGAGCAGGCCCAGCTGGGCCTTGAGGTCCTCGGCGGCCACCTTGCGGGCCTGGCCGAGGTCGCGCACGGAGTGGTCCAGGGCCACGCCCTGGTCCCAGACCGGGTACCAGACCCGCTCGGCCAGGGCGGGGACGGCGGCTGCCCGGGCGCCGCCGTCGTGCAGCAGCAGCACGTCCAGATCGCTGCGTGGGGAGAGCTCGCCGCGCCCGTAGCCACCGACCGCGACCAGCGCGACGCCCTGCGCGGGCGCGCCCTGCAGGGCGTCGGCCAGCAGGCCGCTCAGCCAACGGTCCGACAAGTGCGACAGTGCCTGGCGCCGCGCGGCGCCGGTGCGGCCGTCCTCGCGCAGCAACGCGAGCCGTGCCGCCGCGTAGCCGGATTCAGCCGCCTGCTGGTCCGTCACGTTCTTCCCCGTTCCTCGGGACTGCCGCCTGCGGATACGGCGGAGCGGACCCGCGACCCTCCTCGGTCGCGAGCCCGCTTCACCATCAGTTCTTCGTTACAGCGCGTCCGGGCCGCGCTCCCCGGTGCGGACCCGCACCGCGGACTCGACCGGGACGCTCCAGACCTTGCCGTCACCAATCTTGCCGGTCCGGGCCGCCTTGACGATGACGTCGATGACGTTGTCGGCGTCGTCGTCCTCGGCCAGCACCTCTATGCGGACCTTCGGCACCAGGTCGACGGTGTACTCCGCGCCCCGGTAGACCTCGGTGTGGCCGCGCTGGCGGCCGTAGCCGCTGGCCTCGGTGACCGTCAGGCCGTGGACGCCGAAGGCCTGCAGGGCCTCCTTCACGTCGTCCAGGCGGTGGGGCTTGATCACGGCGGTGATGAGCTTCATCTCAGGCATCGACCTTCGTCTCGGCGGGCTCGGCGGGCTCAGCGGGCTCGGCCGGCTCGACGACCGCCTTGGCGGGCGAGGCGGCGACCGAGGGGGCGAAGGCCTTGGAGAGGGCCGCACCCACCGCGCTGAAGTCGTAGGCCGACTCGGCGTGCTCCGCCTGGTCGATACCGGCGACCTCGACCTCCTCGGAGACCCGGAAGCCGATGGTCTTCTGGATGACCGTGCCGATGATCCAGGCGAGGACGAAGGAGTAGACGCCGACCGCGCCGACACCGATCGCCTGCTTGCCCAGCTGCGAGAAGCCGCCGCCGTAGAAGAGGCCCTTGGCCGTCGAGCCGCCGCCACCGGTGGCCAGCAGGCCGATCAGCAGCGCGCCGACCGCACCGCCGACCGCGTGGACGCCGACCACGTCGAGCGAGTCGTCGAAGCCGAACTTGTACTTGAGGCTGATCGCCCAGGCGCAGAGGGCGCCGCAGATCAGGCCGAGGGCGATGGCGCCGAGGGGGCTGATGTACGCACAGGCGGGGGTGATGCCGACCAGGCCGGCGACCGCGCCGGAGGCGGCGCCCAGCGTGGTGAACGCGCCGTGCTTGATCCGCTCGAAGATCAGCCAGCCGAGCATGGCGGCGGCGGTGGCGACCTGGGTGTTGGTGAAGGCGAGACCGGCCAGACCGTTGGCGGAGAGCGCCGAGCCGGCGTTGAAGCCGAACCAGCCGAACCACAGCAGGCCGGAGCCCAGCATCACCAGCGGCAGGCTGTGCGGACGCATCGGGTCCTTCTTGAACCCGACCCGCTTGCCGAGCACGAAGGCCAGGGCCAGACCGGCGATACCGGCGTTCAGGTGCACCGCGGTGCCACCGGCGAAGTCCAGCGCGCCGATGTGGTCGACCAGCCAGCCGCCCTTGCCGTTGTCGGTGTAGAAGACCCAGTGCGCGACCGGGAAGTAGACGACGCTGACCCAGAAGGTCAGGAAGAGCGCCCAGGCGGTGAACTTGGCCCGGTCCGCGATCGCGCCGGAGATCAGCGCCGGGGTGATCACCGCGAACATCAGCTGGAACATCGAGAATGCAAAGGTCGGAATCGTCCCGGACAGCTGGTTCATTCCGATGTGGCGCATGCCGATCATCGAGAAGTCACCGATCAGACCGTGGAAGGAATCCGGACCGAAGGCGATCGAAAAGCCGAAGAGCACCCACAACACTGTGACGATGCCGAGCGCGATGAAGCTCATGGCCAGCATGTTCAGGGCACTCTTGACCCGGACCATGCCGCCGTAGAAGAAAGCGAGACCGGGGGTCATCAGCATGACCAGGGCCGCGCTTATGAGTACGAATGCGGTGTCTCCGCCGCTGAAGCCGCTGGGCATCGGCGTCTCCTCGAAATGTCGGGCCGATCCGATCCCGGGTATCCCGTCCCGTGCCCCCGGGGTCGTTCGGCTGATGCTGAGGAGATTGACGCAGGCCGGTTTCCGCCGATGACCTGCTGTTGTTTCGCGTGGGTGACGAAGCTGACGCCGGTGTTACGCGACGGTGAACGAAGCCTCACCGAAAACCGGCCGCGAGAACCGTCCGAATGACCTGGCGTGGGGGAGCCGAGTCGGGTGAAGGGGGACGGCGCTCGCGGCCGGAGACCACGGTGTTTCGGTGAGGAACGTGCTGCTCGGGAGCGGTCAGGCGGTGTGCCGGTTGGCCAGGGTCTCGGGGATGGTCTGGTCGATCTGCTCACGCAGCCGGCGCACGCTCGGAACGTCCTTGAACTCGCGCTCGGCCGCCTCGGTCGTCTTGCGCAGGCGCGTATTGACACGCTCGGAGCGGATCCGGGCAGCGATCTCCATGGCCTGCTCGGCGGTGGCCGCCGCCTGCTCCGGCTCACGGTTGAGCACGTGGACGCTGGCCATGCCGATCAGGTTGAGGGCGTAGGAGCGCTTGTGGCTCGGATCCTCCGAGAAGAGCCGCACGGCCTCGCCGATCTCGGGCTCCGCCTGCAGCGCGTACACCTGGCTGCGGCCGGTGTGGTAGCAGAGGTCGCGGTAGGAGTGGCCGTTCTCGGCGTGCAGCTCGGCCTCGGAGAAGAAGCCCAGCCAGTCCGGCTTCGGGTCCTCCTTGCCCGCCTCGTCGAAGCAGTCCTCGGCGTGCCGGGCGGCTCGGTAGCACTTGCCCGCCTCGCCGAGATTGGCGTACGCGCGGGCCTCCATGGCGTGCATGAGTGCCAGTTGGCGTGAACTCGCCGTGTCGCGCGAGCCGTACTGGGCCAGGTGGATCAGCTCGAGCGCGTCGCCGGGACGGTTCAGGTGGATCATCTGGCGGCACATGTCCGTCAGGATCAACGCGCCGAAGGGCCGGTCCCCCGCCTCCTTGGCGGCGTGCAGCGCGAGGACGTAGTACTTCTGCGCGCTCGGGTGCATCCCGACGTCGTAGGACATCCAGCCGGCCAGGTGGGCGAGTTGGGCCGTGGTCTGGAAGAGGCGCTGGGTGGTCTGCGGGCTGTAGCTCTCCTGCAGCAGGTCGCAGACCTCGTGCAGCTGGCCGACGACCGCCTTGCGGCGCAGCCCGCCGCCGTTCTGCGCATCCCACTGACGGAACATCATGACCGTGGACTCGAGCAGGTCCAGCTCGGGGCCGGAGAGCCGGCCGGTGACCGGCTCGCCCTCGCGGGCGGCGGCCAGCACGGGGGTGGGCCGGCCGTGCGCATTGGGCGTCAGCCAGCGCTGCATCGGCTCGATCAGGGCGGAACCGGCCGTCAGCGCGAGGGAGGTGCCGAGGAAGCCGCGGCGGTTGAGCATCAGGTCGCTGCGCGAGTACTCGGAGATCAGCTGGACCGTCTGGTCGCCGCCCCAGGGCAGGTCGATGCCGGAGCCCGGGGTCAGCGGTGCGATGGCCTTGAGCCCGAGATCCTCGACCGGGACCGGCGAGCCGAAGCGGTCCGAGAACAGCTCGGAGAGGATCTTCGGGATCGGCTCACGCGGCTGCTCGCCGTCGAGCCAGCGCCGCACCCGCGAGGTGTCGGTGCTGATGTGCGCGGCGCCCATCTGGCGGGCGCGGCGGTTGACCTGACGGGCCAACTCGCCCTTGGACCAGCCACTCCTGACGAACCACGCCGTCAGCTTGTCGTTGGGTTGCTTGTCGCCCACCGGAACGCCCCCATCCCGGGCTCGCGGCCGTCAGTTTGCTGTGCTGCCAATTGGCATGGAAGCGGGCTGAGTTGAGCGATGACCGAACAGGCTGTCGGTCGTGCCACTGGCATACCCGCTGATGTGCTCATGTCTCGCCGGGTCTGCCGACCCTGCATCAGGAACGTAGCGCGATTTGCGCCGACCGGGGGAGCTTGCGCGAAGAAACGCCACCTTTCGCCACCCCATCGAGTGAACTTCCCGCGACTCACTCGCGCTTCACTGGTGAGCAGGCCGTTCACTGCCGTAGCTCCTGAATAGCACACCGCACGAACTGCGGCGCCCGGTGCCCGAATTGTTCAGGCGCGAAGGCCGCAGGCATGCGCCCCGTAACCAAGGTCTCCCCCGATCGGTTGGAGGTGAGTGGACTTGATGAGCACCGACTCCCTGTTCGGCGACAGCTGGCTCCGGGTCCAGCGGCGCCGGGCCAAGCTGACCCGATCCGAGGCCGCCGCGGAGTACCGCTCACGCTGGGGCTGGGCCTCGGAGTTGGAGGGTTCCGCCCTCCAGCTGCTCACCGGCCAGGGCTTCGACGCGCTCGACGTGGCAGAGCCGGCCGGCTGCGCGGCGCTGGTCCGCCTGGAGCGGATGGGCATCCGCCCCGGCCCCGTGCTGGCCGCCCACGGCCGCGCGTACTTCTTCGTCGCGCCGCAGACGGCGTCCCGCCTGCCGGAGCTGCTGTACCGCACCGGCTGGGACGACGCCGAGCTCGACCTCCTCCCCCACGGCCCCGGCTCCTCGGTCCCGGCCCCGCCCACCCCGGGCGCGCGCTGGCTCCGCCCGCCGACGTCCGACAACGCCCTCCGCCTCCCGGACCCGAAGCTGCTGCTCGGCACGCTCGCCTACGCCAGCCACCAGCGCGCCCCGGAGCTCGTCGGCCGACGCTGAGGCGCTGGGGCCGGGGCGGGCGGCAAGGCAAAGACGAAGCCGCCGCCCGCTCGGTGAGCGGGCGGCGGCTTGGGTGCGTGGGGAGCGGGTCTCAGCCCAGGAGGGCGTCGACGAAGGCGCCGGGCTCGAACGGGGCGAGGTCGTCCGCGCCCTCGCCGAGGCCGATGAGCTTGACGGGGACGCCCAGCTGACGCTGGACGGAGATGACGATGCCGCCCTTGGCGGTGCCGTCGAGCTTGGTCAGCACGATGCCGGTGATGTCGACGACCTCGGCGAAGACCTTCGCCTGGACCAGGCCGTTCTGGCCGGTGGTGGCGTCGAGGACGAGCAGCACCTCGTCGACCGGGCCGTGCTTCTCGACGACGCGCTTGACCTTGCCGAGCTCGTCCATCAGACCGGTCTTGGTGTGCAGACGGCCGGCGGTGTCGACGAGCACGGTGTCCGCACCCTCGGCGATGCCCTCCTTGACCGCGTCGAAGGCCACCGACGCCGGGTCGCCGGCCTCCGGGCCGCGCACGGTGCGGGCGCCGACGCGCTCGCCCCACGTCTGCAGCTGGTCGGCGGCGGCGGCACGGAAGGTGTCGGCCGCGCCGAGGACGACCGTGTGGCCGTCGGCGACGAGCACGCGCGCGAGCTTGCCGCTGGTGGTGGTCTTGCCGACGCCGTTGACGCCGACGACCAGCAGGACGGCCGGGCGGGCCGGGGTCTCCTCGTCGTGGCGCGAGACGTGCAGGGTGCGGTCCAGCTCGGGGTCGATCAGCGCGACGAGCTCCTCGCGCAGCAGGCCGCGCAGCTCCTCCGGGCTGCGGGTGCCGAGCACCTTGACGCGGGTGCGCAGGCGCTCGACCAGCTCCTGGGTGGGCGTGACACCGACGTCCGCGGTGAGCAGCAGCTCCTCGATCTCCTCCCAGGTGTCCTCGTCGAGGCGGTCCCGGGAGAGCAGCGACAGCAGGCCCTTGCCGAGGGTGTTCTGCGAGCGCGCGAGGCGCGAGCGGAGCCGGACCAGACGGCCGGCCGTCGGCTCGGGCACCTCCAGCTCGGGCTCGGCCGGTGCGGCCTCGGCCGTCTCGGCCTCCGCCGTCTCGGCCTGCGCCTCGGCCTGGGCGGGGAGGATGACCTCCTCGACGGTGCGCCGCTCCTCGGGCGCACTGACCGCGGCATCCTCGCCGACCTGCGGCTCGGCCTTCGGTTCGGCGGCGGGCTTGGTGATCTGCGGCTGCGCCTCGGGAGCTGGCAGCTGCTTGCGCCGTCGACCGGTGACGACGAGACCGGTGGCCGCCACGACGGCGACCACAGCGATGACTACAGCAAGAATGACGGTTTCCATGACCCTCCCAGTATCGGGTACGCGGGAAGGGCCCTATTCGGAAGCCACCTCGGGTTCCGGTGTCGGTTCCTCTGTCCGGCGCAGTTGGCGCGGCGGCTTGCGAGGTTCGTCACGCAGGCGCTGGCTGATCACCTGGGAGATGCCGTCGCCGCGCATCGAGACGCCGTAGAGCGCGTCGGCGCACTCCATCGTCAGCTTCTGGTGCGTGATCACGATCAGCTGGGAGTTGTCGCGCAGCTCCTCCATGATCGCGATCAGGCGCCGCAGGTTGGTCTCGTCCAACGCGGCCTCGACCTCGTCCATGACGTAGAACGGGCTCGGGCGCGCCTTGAAGATCGAGACCAGCAGCGCGACGGCGGTGAGCGAGCGCTCGCCGCCGGAGAGCAGGGAGAGCCGCTTGACCTTCTTGCCCGGCGGACGCGCCTCCACCTCGACGCCGGTCGTCAGCATGTTCTCCGGGTCGGTGAGGATCAGCCGGCCCTCGCCGCCCGGGAAGAGCCGGGAGAAGACGCCCTCGAACTCGCGCGCGGTGTCGTGGTACGCGGCGGTGAACACCTGCTCGACCCGCTCGTCGACCTCCTTGACCACGGTCAGCAGGTCGCGGCGGGTGGTCTTGAGGTCCTCCAACTGCTCGGAGAGGAACTGGTGGCGCTCCTCCAGCGCGGCGAACTCCTCCAGCGCGAGCGGGTTGACCTTGCCGAGCTGGGTGTAGGCCTTCTCGGCGGCCTTGAGCCTGCGCTCCTGCTCGGCCCGCTTGTAGGGGCGCGGCTGGGGCTCCTCGGCGTCAGCCGATGATGTGCCAGCCTCCGTCGGCTCCTCGCCCTCGGCGGGCAGCGACGGCGGGACGAGCTGGTCCGGGCCGTACTCGGCGAGCAGCGCGTCGGACTCGATGCCGTGCTCCTCCAGCGCCTTGCTCTCCAGCTGCTCGATACGCAGCCGCTTCTCGGCGCGGAGCACCTCGTCCCGGTGGACGGAGTCGGTGAGCTTGTCGAGCTCGTTCTTGAGGTCCCGGCTGCGGGCGCGCTCGCGGGTCAGCTCGGCCTCGCGCGCGGCGCGGTCCTGCTCGGCGGTCGCCTTGGCCGCGGCGGCCTCCGCGAGGGAGTGCTCGACGTGGGCGAGCAGCTGCCGCGCACCGTCGGCGACGGCGGACGCGACCTGCGCGTCGTGCGCGGCGCGGGCGGCCCGCGCCGCGGCGCGCGCCCGGGTGTCGCGCTCGGCGCGAGCGGCGCGGTCGAGGCCGTCGGCACGGCCGGCCAGGCCGCGCACCCGCTCCTCGTGCGTGCGCACGGCCAGTCGGGCCTCCATCTCGGCCGCGCGGGTGCGGGACGCCTCGGCATCGAGTCGGTCGCGGGTGGCCGTGTCCGGCTCCTCGTCGGCGGGCAGCTCCTCGGCGACGAGCAGCCGCTCCTCGAGCTCGGCGAGCTCCATCGCGGCCTGCTCCTGCGCGTCGGCGGCCTTCGCGGCGGCGGCGGCGAGCCGTTCGGCCTCTCCGGCCGCGCCACGGGCCTGCCCCGCGAGCCGCCCCACCTGCTGCGCGACGGCGGACTTCTCCTTCTCGGCGGCGCGGCGCGTCACGGCGATCTCCTCGACGCGGGCGGTGAGCTCCTTCCGCTGCACGGTCGCCT
Source organism: Streptacidiphilus jiangxiensis (assembly GCF_900109465.1). Classification (GTDB taxonomy): domain Bacteria; phylum Actinomycetota; class Actinomycetes; order Streptomycetales; family Streptomycetaceae; genus Streptacidiphilus; species Streptacidiphilus jiangxiensis. The sequence continues at coordinate 73,565 of NZ_FOAZ01000025.1, read as the reverse complement.
CGTCCAGCTCCCCACGCAGCGCATCCCGCCGCGCGAGCAGCGCCTCCAGCCCCGCCTCGGCCTCGTCGACGGCCGCCTGCGTCTCCAGCACACTCGGCGCCCCGGCGGACCCGCCGTAGGCGTACGCGGCACCAAGGACATCGCCTTCGGCCGTGACGGCGACGAGGTCGGGGTGCGCCGCGACCACGGACTCCGCCTCTTCGAGTCCCTCGACCACGACGTACCCACGCAGCAGCGCCTGCGCCGCGGCGACGACCTCGGCAGAACCGGCCACGAGGGTGCCCGCCCACACGGCCCCGGCAGGCAGAGCCCCCGCAGCGCCACCCGCCTGCGGCGTGCTTCCGGCCGTGGAACCGCCCAGCTCGGGCACCACGCCCAGCCCGCCCGACGATCCCGCACCACCTGCGGCAGCGGCGCCGCCCGGCGCGGCGAAGCCGCCGGAGGCGGCTGCCTGCGGCGTGCGTTCGGCTGAGGGGGCGGTCGGCGAGGCGATGAGGAGGGCGGCGCGGCCTGCGTCGTCCTTGCGGAGCAGCCGGAGGGCGTCGGCGGCCGTGGCGACGGAGGTCACGGCGACGGCGTCCGCCGCGCGGTCGAGGGCGGCGGCGACGGGTGTTTCCATGCCCGGGGTGATCGTGAGCCGGCCGGCGGCCGGGCCGAGGAGGCCGGCGAGGCGGTCGGTGGCGGAGAGGAGCGCGGCCGTACCGTCCTTGCGGCGCAGGGCCAGCGCGAGGGCGTCGCGGCGGGCGGTGAGCGCGGCGTGCTCGCGGTCCGCGGTGGCGAGGGCCTCGCGGGCGCGGGACTGGGTCTCCTCCGCGGTGGAGAGCTGCGACCGGAGCGCGGCGTGCTCCGCGTCGGCGGCCTCGTCCGCCGTGTCCAGGGTGTCGGACTGGGCCTGGAGGGTCTCGTACTCCTCCTGCGCGGCGGCCGCGCGCTCCAGCGCGGCGTCGCGGGCCTCGGCGAGGCGGCCGATCTCCTCGGCGGAGCCGGAGGCGCGTGAGCGGGCGGCCGCGACCTTGCCCTGAAGGCGGGCCAGGCCCTCGCGCCGGTCCGCCAGGGCGCGGGCCGCGGCGCGGAGCGCCTGCTCCTCGGCCTGGAGCTCGCGCTCCAGCTCGGCCCGGCGCTCCACGGTCTCCGCGAGGGCGTACTGCGCCTCCTCCAGCGCCTCGGCCAGCTCCGCCTCCTGCTCGCGGATCCGCGCGGCCTCGCGCTCCATGTCCTCCGGGTCCCGGCCGCGCCGCTCCTCCCCCTGGGGGGTGCGGGCGTGCCGGACCCTGGCCTCCGCCAGGCCGATGGTCCCCCGGGCCCGCTCCGCGAGCGAGGAGAGGTCGAACCACGTCTGCTGGGCCAGCTCCACCGCCGGGCCGAGCTGGGCGACCTGCGCCTCCAGCACCGCCTCACGCTGCTGAAGCTGCGTCAGCTCCTGCTCGACGCCACTGCGCCGCAGCCGCAGCGCCAGCTCGTCGGCGATCTCCTCCTCGACGACCCGGCGCAGCGTCACCAGGTCGTCGGCCAGCAGGCGCAGCCGCGCGTCGCGCAGGTCGGCCTGGATCACGGCCGCCCGTCGGGCGATCGCGGCCTGTCGCCCGAGCGGCTTCAGCTGGCGGCGCAGCTCGCCGACGAGGTCCTGCACACGCGTCAGGTTCGCCTGCATCGCGTCCAGCTTCCGCAGCGCCTTCTCCTTGCGCTTGCGGTGCTTCAGGACGCCGGCGGCCTCCTCGATGAAGGCGCGGCGGCCCATCGGGTCGGCGTGCAGGACGGAGTCGAGCTGGCCCTGACCGACGATGACGTGCATCTCCCGGCCGATGCCGGAGTCGGAGAGCAGCTCCTGGATGTCGAGGAGCCGGCAGGTGCCGCCGTTGATGGCGTACTCGCTGCCGCCGTTGCGGAACATCGTCCGCGAGATGGTGACCTCGGCGTACTCGATGGGCAGCGCGCCGTCGGTGTTGTCGATGGTGAGCGCGACCTCGGCGCGGCCGAGGGGCGCGCGGCCGGTCGTGCCGGCGAAGATGACGTCCTCCATCTTGCCGCCGCGCAGCGACTTCGCGCCCTGCTCGCCCATGACCCAGCTGAGCGCGTCCACGACGTTGGACTTGCCGGAGCCGTTGGGGCCGACGACGCAGGTGATGCCGGGTTCGAAGCGCAGCGTGGTGGCCGAGGCGAAGGACTTGAACCCGCGCAACGTGAGGCTCTTCAGGTGCACCGGTGCCGACCTCCACTCCCACGACTCGGGGACACCCTAACCGTCGGCACCGTCCGAGCCGGGTGACGGCTCGGTTTCGTCAGGATGAGTCAGGGGCATATCGCAGTTGAGGGGTCAACGATGCGGGGACGAACAAAGCAGCAACACCGGGGAACGACGAAGGGACGCCGGGTAGGCGTCCCTTGCACTATCCAGTGACGGCACCGACTGCTCCTGACCTACGCGGAAAGGTCAGGATCAGGCCAGCACCGCCTGGGTTGCGTCCATGCGGAGCAGCTGCTCGTGGTCCGCGACGGCCTGCAGAGCATCGTTCTCGGCCTGGATACGGATGAGCTCGGATTCCAGGTCCTGGACACGCTGCTGGAGACGTCGCATCTCGGCGAGCAGTCGGGGGTCGGGTCCGCCGACGTAACCGAGAAGCGCCTTTGCCATGATGGATGGTCCTCCACGCTGAGTGACCGACCGCGATGTGGGGTCGTGTGAAGTGGGCCGCACCGGAACGCGTGCCCGAGCAAGGCTGTACGGGGCCGATCAGCCCTGAGCGGACGTACGGGTGCGCGGGTTTCCAGCGTCTCACCAAACGCGCAGACGGTCAACACGATCACAGCGTGCTACCTGAGTCGTCCGGCGGATGCGGCGGAGTTGTCACGCTGCGTATCCCGGCGACTTCGTTGGTGCGCAGTCAACCACGCGATGGCGAGATGCGCAACAGCCGGGAAATACTTCCGGCCTGGGCAAACCGGCAGCCGCCGGACCGACGGGGCGCTCAGCGGATGGCGAATCCCTCGTAGGCGGAGTCGACGCTCCCCCACAGCTCGGTGACCCCGTCCACCCGCCCGGGCGTGTCGCCGTGGCGCAGCAGCTCCAGCAGCTGTTCGCACAGCTCACGTGGGCCCTGGGCGACCACCTGGACGCGGCCGTCCCCCAGGTTCGAGGCGTAGCCGGTCAGTCCGATCTCCAGCGCGCGGGAACGGGTCCACCAGCGGAAGCCCACCTGCTGCACCTTGCCGCGCACCCAGGCGGTCATCCGTACCTCTGCACTCATGGGCGCAAGTCTCCCACCGGCGGCGAAACCGGGCCGCTCCCCATGCCTCCCCGTGATGCCCTACAGTCCTCACCAATCACTCGGTCGGGCGAGCGGACAACTCGGGGGCGGGGAGGGCGACGGTCGTGTCGCGTCATGCGCAGAGCCCCCAGCGGGGCGGTCACCGTGGACACCGTCGGGCGCCTCGGCGCCGTGGGCCGGCGCGGACGGTCCTGGCCGTGGCGGCGACGGCCGCCGCGGCGGGCATAGGCGTCGTGCTGAGCGGCGCGCTGCCGATGCCCCCGGGCCTGTCCCCGGGCATCGCCGTGGCCGGCGATCCGGCCGGAGCGGTCGGCACACCCGTCGCGGCGACGACCGGCGGCCGGAGCACGCACCCGACCCCGATCGGCGCCCACCCGAGCCGGCACCCCTCGACGCCGGCGGCCCCCACCTCCACGCCGTCCGCGACGAGCGCCTCGGCGTCCCCGATCCCCTCGGCGTCACCCAGCATGTCGGTGCCGCCCTCGGCCTCCTCCTCCGTGTCCGCGTCCGCGTCCGCCTCGACGGGCACGGACCAGGCGGCGATCCTCACCCTCGTCAACGCCGCGCGGGCGCAGCACGGCTGCGCCCCCCTGGCCGCCTCGGCGGCGCTGACGACGCTGGCGCAGTCCTTCAGCGACGAGATGGCGGCGCGTGGCTTCTTCTCCCACACCGACCCGGACGGCCGCACCCCGTGGGACCGCGCCCGCGCCCTCGGCATCACCGATCTCGGCGGCGAGAACATCGCCCGCGGCCAGCAGACCCCGGACGAGGTGATGACCGCATGGCTGAACAGCCCGGGCCACCGCGCCAACATCCTCGACTGCGCCTACCACTCCCTCGGCGTCGGCGTCTTCCAGGGCCCGGGCGGCCCCTGGTGGACCCAGGACTTCGGCTTCTGAGGGCGGCTACCCGTTCGGCAGCGTGTACACGTGGTTCGGCGTCGCGATCTGGGTGATGGCGTGGGCGAACACCGTGCTGGGCTCGGCGCCCTGGTACAGGACGTCGGTGTTGAGGAGGACCACCAGGGTGGCGTCCTCCGCGGGCAGGTAGACCACCGCGCTCTCGTAGCCGGGGATCGAGCCGTTGTGACCCTGCCAGCCGTTGGTCTCGAACAGGCCCAGGCCGTAGCCCGCGCCGGGGAAGCCGGCCGGGATGAAGTTGACGCGCTGCGCCTGGGTCGCCGGGGAGAGCAGCGTGCCGGTGGCGACGTCCTTGGCCCAGCGGCGCATGTCGCGCAGGTCGGAGATCATCGCGCCCGCCGCCCAGGCGGCGCTGGGGTTCCAGGTCGTCGCGTCGGCCACCGCGCCGGTCGGGGTCTGGTCGGTGTAGCCGTGCGCGTGCGGCCTGGGGAACTCGGCGGCGTACGGGAAGAGCGAGTGGTCCAGGTGGGACGGCTTCAGGACCCGCTCGCGGACGAAGTCGGCCAGCGGCATCCGGCCGAGCTTCTCGACCAGCAGGCCGAGCAGGACGTAGTTGGTGTTGGAGTACTGGAACTGCGTTCCCGGCGGGAAGACGTTCTTGTGGCGGAAGGCGTACGCCAGCAGCTCCCTCGGGGCCCACTGGCGGTGCGGGTCCGCGAGCAGCGTCGTGATGAAGGTCGGGTCGGCGCTGTAGGAGAAGAGACCGCTGCGCATCTCCAGCAGCTGACGGACGGTGATGTGCCGGCCGTCCGGGACGCCGCGGAGGTAGTCGGCGATCGGGGCGTCGAGCTTCACCCGGCCCTGGTCGACCAGTTGGAGCACCGCGGTCGCCGTGAAGGTCTTCGTCTCGCTGCCGATCCGCAGGAACAGGTCCGGCCGCATCGGCGCGTCGGTGGCCTTGTCGGCGACCCCGAAGGAGCGCACGTAGTCGCCGCGGCCGGGCATCCAGAGGCCGACGGTGACACCGGGGGTGCCGGTCTCCTTGCGGACCTGCTCGATCGCCTTGTCGAGGCGGGCGGCCAGCACCGGATCGAGTGGACAGTCGTCCGCCGCGCGTTGACTCGCCGGATGGGCCGCCGTGCGTGGGGCGGCCTGGACCGACGGAGCGGCGAGGACAACCGGCGCGAGCGCGGCGAGGGCGACGGCGGCGGAGAGGAGACGGCGGGCGTGGGCACGGCGCATGACGGGCGACTCTTCCGTTCTTCCGATGAAGTGACCTTGTCGGGCATCATCACCGCCGCTTCCGCCCCGGTGGGCGCAGGCGGTCGCGCCCGCCCGCGAGTCCACTCGTCCGGTCCCTACGCCGACTCCCTCCGCACCAGCTCCGTCGGCAGGATCACCGAGGCCGGCGGACGGCCCGCGATCAGGTCGAGCAGCACGCGGACCATCTCGCCGCTGATCCGCTCCCACGGCTGACGGACCGTCGTCAGCGCGGGACGCGCGGAGGCAGCGACCGTCGAGTCGTCGAAGCCGCCCACCGCGACGTCGTGCGGGACGCTGCGGCCCGCGCGGTCCAGCGCGGCCAGGGCGCCGTCGGCCATGAGGTCGGAGGCGACGAAGACCGCGTCCAGGTCCGGCGCCTGGGCCAGCAGCCTCTCCATGCCGGCCGAGCCGCCCGCGCGGGAGTAGTCGCCCTCGACCACCAGGGCCGGGTCGTAGCCGAGGCCCGCCTCGGCCAGCATCTCGCGGTAGCCGGAGAGACGGTCCACCCCTCCGGGGGTGTCCAGTGGACCGGTGATGGTCGCGATCCGGCGCCGCCCCGTCGCCACCAGGTGGCGGACCAGCAGCCGCGCGCCCTCGCGGTCGTCGGCCGCGACGTAGGGCGTGGCGGTCGCGTGGCCGAGCGGTTTGCCGCAGGCGACGACGGGCATCTGCGCCTGCTGGAGCAGCTCCACCATCGGGTTGCCCGAGTGGGAGGAGACCAGCAGCACCCCGTCGACGTGACCGGAGGTGATGTAGCGCCCTATCCTGCGCCGCTCCTCCTCGGTGCCGGCGATCATCAGCAGCAGCGGGATGTCGTGCTCCGCCAGCGCGGCGGTGCAGCCGCGCAGCAGGTGCCCGAAGTTCGGGTCCTCGAAGAACCGGTCCTGCGGCTCCGTCAGCAGGAAGGCGACCGAGTCCGAGCGCTGGGTGACCAGGCTGCGGGCGTGCCGGTTGACGACGTAACCGGTCTTCTTGATCGCCGCGTTGACCGCCTTCAGCGCCTCGGGGCTGACGTTGTGGCCGCCCTGGAGCACACGGGAGACCGTTCCGCGCGATATCCCCGCCTCGCGCGCGACGTCGTGGATCGTCGGCGGTCGGCGGCGGGCGGGGGTGGCCTCGGGATCGGTCATGGAAGGCTTTCTGACGGGAGATCGGACGTGGTGGGGGCGCTGCTCAGGACTTTACGGCTCCGGAGAGCAGATCGAGGCGCCAGAAGCGCTGGAGCGAGAGGAACAGCGCGATCAGTGGCAGCACCGACAGCAGCGCGCCCGTGATGACCAGCGTGTACAGCGCCGGGGCGTTCGCGCCCTGCAGCAGCAGCGTGTAGAGGCCGACGGTGACCGGGAACTTGTGGTCGTCGCCGAGCATCACGAAGGGCAGCAGGAAGTTGTTCCAGATGGCCACGAACTGGAAGAGGAAGACGGTGACCAGGCCCGGCGCCATCATCGGCAGCGCGACCGAGCGGAACAGCCGCCACTCCGAGGCGCCGTCCATCCGGCCCGCCTCCAGCACGTCGTCGGGGATCGCCCCGGCCGCGTAGATCCGGGCGAGGTAGATGCCGTAGGGGCTGATCACACTGGGCAGCAGGACCGACCAGTAGGAGTCGGCCAGCCCGGCCTTGGCGAAGAGCAGGTACTGCGGCACGGCCAGCACGACCGGCGGCATCAGCACGCCCGCCAGCAGGATGTTGAAGATCGCACCCCGTCCGGCGAAGCGGTACTTGGCCAGCGCGTAGCCGGTGACACCGGAGAGCAGCGCGGACAGCGCGCCGCCGACCCCGGCGTAGAGGGCGGAGTTGACCATCCACTCCCAGAACTCGCCGCCTCGGTAGGCGGAGAGCTGGTGCAGGTTGGTGAGCAGGCCGCTGCCGGGCAGCAGGGTGAAGGTGGAGAAGAGCTGGTCGATGCTCTTGGTGGAGGCGATCAGCACCCACAGCACCGGGAAGAGCGTGTAGAGGGCCCCGGCGAGCAGGCCCAGCGTGGGGATCCAGCCGCCCTTGCGCTTCGGCCCGGCCGCGACGGTGACGGGCACGACGGCGCGCGTGCGCTCCGCGATGACGTTGCTCATGAGTTGTCCTCCCCGTAGGCGCGGCGGCCGGCGAGCTTCAGGAAGCCGAACGAGACGGCCAGGGTGACGAAGGCGATGACCACGGAGGTCGCCGAAGCGGAGTAGATGTCGCCGCGGGTGAAGGCGTCGCGGTAGACCTTCATCAGCGGGCTCCAGGTCGAGGAGATGCCGTTGGTCAGCGGCTTGAGGTTCATCGGCTCGGCGAAGACCTGGAGCGTCGCGATGAGCGAGAAGAAGAAGGTGAGCACGAGCGACGGCAGCACCATCGGGATCTTGATCCGCAGTGCGATCTGCAGCTCGCTCGCACCGTCGAGGCGGGCGGCCTCGTAGAGCTCGGCCGGGATGGACCGCAGCGAGGTGTAGATGACGATCATGTTGAAGCCGGTGCCGCCCCAGATGGCGATGTTGGCCAGGGCCACGTACATGCCGTTGCCCTGGAGCAGCTGCGGGCCGCTCATGCCCAGCTGGTGCAGGACGTAGTAGCCGGGGCTGGTGGTCGGCAGGTAGAGGAAGCCCCACAGCAGAGTGGCGACCACACCGGGGATGGCGTAGGGCAGGAAGATCGCGATCCGGGAGAACGCGCGCAGCCGCGTCCGGTCCGCGTCCAGCAGCAGCGCGAAGAGCAGCGCCAGCCCGAGCATGACCGGCACCAGCAGGCCGCCGTAGACGAGCACCCGGCCGGCTCCCGCGAGCAGCTCGTGGTCGCCCAGCGCGGAGGTGTAGTTGGCCAGGCCCGCCCAGCGCTCGCTGCGCGCGCCGGGGCCGAGGCCCAGACCGGTGATGTGCACCTCGCGGAAGCTGAGGTAGACGGCGTAACCGATGGGCACCGCCAGCAGCAGCGTGAAGGCGATGACGGCGGGCGCGATGAAGAGGTAGGGCGCGCTGCGGACGCGGCGAGCGGCCATGCGGGTCTCCGTAACTCGTGCTGGGGAAAGCCCCGGGCGCGGCGCAGGAGCGCCCGGGGTCGGGGGTGCCGACGGGTGGTCAGCCGGAGGCCGCTCAGCCGGAGACGGTGAAGCCCTGGGTCTTCATGTCGGCGAGGGTGGTCTGCTGCACGCTGCTCAGCGCGGCCAGGAAGTCGCTCCTGTTCTGCGCGGCCTTGCCGAAGGCGTCCTTGAAGGCGCTGTAGGCGGTGTTGACGTTCGGGCCCCACGCCGCGGGCTCCGTGGTCGCGGCGATCTTCGCGGCCTGGGTGTAGAAGTCGGGCTGGTTGCCGAAGTAGTCCGGCGCGGTGGCCAGTGCGCCGCCGGTCTGGGCGTCGGTCGCGGCCGGGTACACGTAGGAGTCCTTGACCAGGGCGGCGACGGCCTGCGGGTCGGTGTTCAGCCAGAGCGCGAACTGCGCGGCGGCGGCCTTGTTCTTGGAGTCGGCGGTGACGGCCGTCGAGGAGCCGCCCCAGCTGCCGGTGACGTTCTGGCCCGCGGTCCACTGCGGCAGCGGGGCCATCGCCCACTTGCCCTTGCCGGAGGGGGCGCTGCTGCTCAGCACGCCGGGCGCCCAGACGGCGCTGACCCAGGCGAGCTGGGTGCCGTCGTCGAGGGCCTTGCTCCAGGCGGGGGTGTACATCGGCTGGTTGTCGATGGCGCCCTCCTTGACCAGGCCGCCCCAGAAGCTCGCGACCTTCTGTGTGGCGGCGTCGTCGAGGGAGACCTTCCAGCTGCTGCCGGTGGTGGTCCACCACTGCGCGCCGGCCTGCTGGGCGAGGCCGGCGAACAGGCCCGCGTCGTTGGCGGAGAAGGTGGTGAGGTACTTGCTGCTGTCCTCGCCGCGCAGCTTCTCGGCGTCGGCCTTGAACTGGTCCCAGGTGGTGGGGACGGTCAGGCCGTACTTCGTGAAGAGGTCGGTGCGGTAGTAGAACATCAGCGGACCGCTGTCCTGCGGGATCGCGTAGACGGCGTTCGTGCCGAGAGTGACCTGCTGCCAGATGCCCGGCGCGAACTTGGACGAGGCCGAGCCGTCCTGCGCGGAGATGTCGGCGAGGACGCTGTTGCTGACCAGCGTCGGCAGGGCCTGGTACTCGGCCTGGACCAGGTCCGGCGCGCTGCCCGCCTTGGAGGCGGTGATCACCTTGGTGAGCAGGTCGTCGCCGGAGGCCTGCTTCTCGACGGTGACCTGGATGGTCGGGTGGGACTTGTTCCAGATCGCGGCGACCTGGTCCAGCCCGGGGGCCCAGGCCCAGTAGGTCAGGTGGACCGGTCCCGACGCGGCGGGCGCCGCGCTCGTGGTTCCGCTGCTGCTGCAGCCGGCGACGAGGGTGGCGGCGACGGCCGCCGAGGTGAGGCCGAGGGCGAGGCGGAGGCCTCTGGGGGCGGCGGACAGCATGGTTCCTCCCACGGATGAGCAGCGGATGAGCAGCACTGGCGCTGTGAACGTTCACAGTACGGAAACCGCCGTGACATCTGTCAAGACTTGTTGCCGAGCGGTTATCTATGGAGTCCCACAGCCAGAAAACCCGTGAAATACCAGGTCAAATAGGGCATCGAGTCACTCAGAATCCAACAACTACCCACTTGCCAGAACAAGGCTGTTGTCCATTACGGTGTGCACGTTCACAGAAGCGCAACGCAGGAGACGCCCATGCCGTCCACCCCCCGCCTCGCGTTCGGCGGTGACTACAACCCCGAGCAGTGGCCCGAGCACGTCTGGGCCGAGGACATGGCCCTCATGCGCGAGGCGGGCGTCACCATGGTCAGCGTCGGGATCTTCTCCTGGGCGCTGCTGGAGCCCGAACCGGGCGTCCACGACTTCGGCTGGCTGGACCGCCTGCTGGACCTGCTGCACGCGAACGGCATCGCCGCCGATCTCGGCACCCCGACCGTCGTCCCGCCGGCCTGGTTCTACCAGCGTCATCCCGAGGCGCTGCCGGTCACCAAGGACGGGCAGCGTCTCGCCTTCGGTGGCCGGGCCGCGATCTGCCACAGCTCCCCCGCCTACCGCGCCGCGGTCACCGGCATCACCACCGCCCTGGCCGAGCGCTACGCGAACCACCCGGCGCTGGCCATGTGGCACGTCCACAACGAGTACGGCGCGCCCGTCTCCGCCTGCTACTGCGACACCTCCGCCGCCGACTTCCGCCGCTGGCTGCGCGCCCGCCACGGCGAGGGCCTGGACGGCCTCGCGCGGCTGAACGAGGCCTGGGGCACCACCTTCTGGGGCCAGCGCTACACCGAGTGGACCCAGGTCGGCGCGCCGCTGCGCACCCCCACCGCCGGGAACCCGGGCCAGCAGCTGGACTTCGCCCGGTTCTCCTCCGACGCGATGCTCGCCAACTTCACCGCCGAGCGCGACATCCTGCACCGGCTCTCCCCCGGCACGCCCGTCACCACCAACTTCATGACGGCGCTCAGCCAGTGCAGCAGCGTCGACTACTGGCGGTGGGGCGACGAGGTCGACCTGGTGACCAACGACCACTACCTGGTCAGCGAGGCCGAACGCACCCACGTCAACCTGGCCATGGCCGCGGACCTCACCCGCTCCGTCGCGGGCGGCGCACCGTGGCTGCTGCTGGAGCACTCCACCGGAGCGGTCAACTGGCAGCCGCGGAACATCGCCAAGCGCCCCGGCGAGCTGGGTCGCAACAGCCTGGCCCACGTCGCCCGCGGCTCCGACGGCGCGATGTTCTTCCAGTGGCGGGCCTCCCGCTTCGGCGCGGAGAAGTTCCACTCCTCGATGCTGCCCCACGCCGGCACGGACAGCCGGATGTGGCGCGAGGTCAAGCAGCTCGGCGCGGACCTGACCCGCCTCGGCGAGGTCGCCGGCAGCCGGACCGTCGCCGACGTGGCGGTGCTGTGGGACTGGCACTCGTGGTGGGCGCAGTCGCTGGAGTGGCGCCCGAGCGTCGACCACCGTGCGGACGAGCGCGCCGACGCCTTCTACGAGGCCCTGTACGACCGGCACCTGACGGTCGACTTCGCCCACCCCGAGGCCGACCTCTCCGCCTACCCACTGGTCGTCGTCCCCGCGCTCTACCTGGCCACCACAGCCACCGGCGCGAACCTGACCCGATACGTGGAGAACGGCGGCACGCTCGTCGTGTCCTACTTCTCAGGCATCGTCGACGAGCACGACACCGTGCACCCGGGCCCGCACCCGGGCGTGCTGCGGGACGTGCTGGGCCTGACCGTCGAGGAGTTCCTGCCGCTGCGCGCCGGCGAGACGGTCGCTCTCGGTGGCGACGCCGGACGGACCGGCGGCGCACGGCTGACCGGCGAGGTGTGGGCCGAGGCCGTCGTCGCGCAGGGCGCGGAGACGGTCTGGCACTACGCCGACGGCCCGGCCGCGGGCGGCCCCGCCGTCACCCGGAACCTGCGCGGCGCGGGCGCCGCCTGGTACCTCTCCACCCGCCTCTCCCCCGCACAGCTCGGCCAGGTCCTCGCCCTGGCCTGCGCCGACGCCCGCCTGCCCGACCGCGCGGAACTCCCGCGCGACGTCGAGGTGGTGCTGCGGGAGGGCCCCGAAGCCGCGTACCTGTTCGCCGTGAACCACAACGCCGTCGACGCCAAGGTGCCGGTCCCCCGACCCGGCACCGAGCTGCTGACCGACGAGCGGGTGGCCGGACGCCTCGGCGTCCCGGCGGGCGGAGTACGCGTGGTGCGCCTGGATCCCCGATAGTCCGGGCGCGCCTCTGCCTCGGTGGCGTGCTGAGGGTCACGCCACCGGGGCACTCCCACCCCATCTCGACGTCAGAGAGGACGTTGACGATGCGCCACCTGATAGTCCGTACCACCGCTGTCTCACTGCTCGCCTCCGCCGCACTGCTCGGTGCGCCCGCAGCTCACGCCGCCGGTTCGGTCAACAACGGCGGGTTCGAGAGCGACGGCAAGGGCACCGCCACGCCGGCCGGTTGGAGCACGAGCGGGACCTCGTCCGCCTCCTACACCGAGTCCGGCGGCCACTCCGGCAGCTACCGGCTCACCCACTGGGCATCCAGCGCCTACAAGGTGACCACCTATCAGACGCTTACCGGCCTGGCGAACGGCACCTACACACTCACCGCCTGGGTCCGCTCCGGCGGCGGGCAGAACACCGACACCATCGGCCTGCTGGGCTGCGGCGGCAGCGACAAGCAGACCTCCGTCCCGCCGACCGCCGACGGCAACTGGGTGCGGATCGTGGTCTCCACGACCGTCAGCGGCGGCCAGTGCACCATCGGCCTCTACTCCGACGCCAACGCCGGCGACTGGACCAACTACGACGACATCAGCTTCACCTCCGGCTACGCCTCGCTGCCGATCCGGGGCGGTGACGTCTCCAGTCTGGAGCGTGGCCAGGAGTTGGGCGGCGTCTACGACAACAGCAGCGGCACGCAGCAGACCGCGCTCACGGTCCTCGGCAACGCGGGTATGAACTACGCGCGGCTGCGCGTCTGGGTGAACCCTGCGGACGGGTTCGACGACGAGACCGAGCTGCTGGCGATGGCCAAGCAGGTCAAGGCGAAGGGCATGGGCCTGCTGCTGGACCTGCACTACTCCGACACCTGGGCCGATCCCGGGCACCAGGCGATCCCCGCCGCGTGGGCGAGCGACAGTCTCACGCAGTTGGAGACACAGGTGACCGCCTACTCCAAGCAGGTCGTCGGCGACCTCGTCGCCCAGGGCACGGCGCCGGACATGGTCCAGGTCGGCAACGAGGTCAACGCCGGGATGCTCTGGTCACTGGGCTCCACCTCGAACTGGAGCCAGTTCGCGGCGCTGCTCAAGGCCGGGATCAGCGGCGTCAAGGCGGCGGCGCCGAACACGAAGATCATGCTGCACATCGCGAACGGTGCGGCGGACGCCACCGACAAGGCCTGGTACCAGAACGCCGTGAACGACGGCGTTCCGTTCGACGTGATCGGGCTGTCCTACTACGACTACTGGCACGGCCCGCTGGACCAACTCCAGACCACGCTGGACGACCTGGCGGCGACCTTCAAGAAGCCGGTCCTCGTGGCCGAGACCGCCTACCCGTGGACGATGGCCAACGGTGACTCCGAGACCAACTCGGTCACCTCCACCAACACCACGCTCGACGCCGGCTACGCCGCCACCCCGGCCGGGCAGGCGGCGAACTTCCGCGACGTCCAGTCGATCGTCCAGGCCGTCCCGAACGGGCTCGGCTGGGGCGCGTTCTACTGGGAGCCGACCTGGACGGTGGTGGCGGGCAACGGCTGGGACCCGACGAACGCCTCGTCCGGCGACGGCTGGGAGAACCAGGCGATGTTCGACTTCTCGGACAAGGCCCTGCCCGTCGTGAACGACTACGCGGCGCGGTAGCGGCGCTGCAAGGCTACGCAGGCCGCTCTGCCGTCGGGCCCGGCCAGGGGTCCGACTGCAGGGCGGCCGTCTCCCGGACCTCGGCCGGGAGGAGCGTGCCGATCCAGGCCATGTTGTCGACCAGGGTCATCCTGGCAGGCGCGGGCAGACGCTCCTTCACCACGGCGATCAGCACGTGCCCGTCCATCCGCCAGTCGGCGCGAAGCGCCCGGGTGCGGTCCAGCACCTCGGGGGTGAACAGCGCCGCGGCGGCCGCCGGGTCGGTGGCGAAGCCGCGCAAGCCGGCGAAGGCCGGGCCGTGCGACCCCTCGCTGTAGCGCGAGGGGTCCTGGGGGGTCGGCTCCCGGTCGCGCGGGTCGTTCGTGGTGGAGAGGGCGACCATGGGCAGCGGGTAAGGGAAGATCACGGTGGCGACGGTCCAGCTGGTCATCTGCTGATTGCGCGCGTCGTGGTTCTGGCCGAACAGGACGAGGAACGTCTCGGCTCGGAGCCCGCCGAGCAGCGGTCCGCGCAACAGCCCGCCGAAGGTGCGCTCGCCGAAGGAGAAGGGCGAGGCACGCCGATAGCGCTCCGCCAGGCCCTTCGCGTCGGCCGTCGCCCAACCGGGACGACCCGCGAGGGCCGCTTCCTTGTCGCTCTTCGACGCCTTGCCCGACGCACGGATGCTGAACATCGCGACCATCCCCAGGAGACCCAGAACCACCACACCGGCCACCACCGCACCGATCACGGGACCACCTCCACGGCCCCGTCCGCGCCCTGCTGCTGGGGCGTCAGCTTCGTCGCGTTGATGTCGGTCTCGACCGCGCCGCCCGCGCCGTAGACGTATCCGTTCGCCCCGAGGTCGGTCGTGATCGGCGTGTAGGGGCCGACGGGCTTGGCGTGGCGGCCCTGGCTCGGCAGGGCGTCGACCTGGTGGCCGCCCGCGACTCCGGCGCCGACGCCACCGGTGACCGTGGAGGTCACCCCGTCCGCGACGGTCGTGCCCGCGTCCTTGCCCTGGTAGATGTCCGTGCCCACCGCGGCGGCGCCGCTGGTGAGTCCGCCCCCGAAGGCGCGCGACCCGAAGGCGGCGGCACCGGTGAGCGGCTCGCCGTCGGCGCCCTTGCCCGACAGGAAGTTGCCGATCTTCCCGAGGCCACCGCTGCCGCCGAACTTCTCGCCGAGCCCGTCGAGCGCCGAACCACCCACGCTGCCCAACGAACCCGCGAGCGCGGCGGTCTTCACGTCCGAGCCCTTGATCCAACCCTGGCCGGTCATGACGTTGGTCAGCTGCGTGCCGATCAGGTTCATCGCCGTGTTCTTCAGGGCGTCCATGATGATCCTGGGAATCGCGCCCATCTTGCGGATCTCGTTGATCAGCTCAGTGATCACCTTGATGGCCTTCTCGCCCAGCTTGATGAACTTGTCGATCAGCTGGGTGATCTTCCAGGCCCGCTCGCCGGAGGCAGCCGCCGCGACGGCGTCGGAGATCCCGGCGGTGAAGACGGTCAGCAACGCCCCGGCCAGCTCGAACTCGGCGATCTGCAGCGCGATCTCGACGATCGCGGCGATGATCTGCTCCGCCTCGTCGGCGTAGGACTCGAGCTCCTTGGCCACCGCCTCGAAGTTCTGTGAGCTCTGCTGCATCGCCTGGTGCTGGAGGCGCCAATGCGCCTCGAACGCGTCCGCCGCCGCGCCCTGCCAGTGCGTGCCGACGACCTGACCGACCCGGGAGTCGAGCTGGTCGGCCGTCCGGGTCAGCTCGCCGGCCATGGCACGCCACTCACCGGCGAAGTCCCGCAGGGTCGCGGGATCGCCGCCGGGCCAGGGCAGGTTGAGCAGGGAGAGAACCTTGGCGACCTTGTCGGCGATGGCGCCGTTGATGTCGTACATCAGACTCCCCCGAGCAGGCCGGCGTTGCAGTGCTCCACCTGGTCGTACATCTCCGCCGTGTGCTCCAGACCGGCCGAGTCCGCCGCCAGCGCCTGCTCCAGCTCCCCGAGACCGTGGGCCGTGTGCTCGACCAGCGACTGGTACTGCGAGGCCGCGCCGGTGCAGGCGCCGAGAAGGCCGAACGCCTCGCCGATCTCGATGACGTTGTTCTGGAAGGCGGGAGCCAGCGACGCGAGCCGGTCCGCCGCCTGCTGGAACTCCGTCGCCAGATCGTGCAGGTACTCGTTGCCGACATAGAAGTGCTCAGCCGCCACTGCTGCCTCCCCGTTGAACGCGTGCGGTCAGCAGCCTGCCACATCAGTGATCACTCACCGGGGCCGGGGCAGCCTCTGGCACTTCGGGCAGAAGTAGCTGGAGCGG
The DNA here is from genome assembly GCF_900109465.1 of Streptacidiphilus jiangxiensis. Lineage (GTDB taxonomy): Bacteria > Actinomycetota > Actinomycetes > Streptomycetales > Streptomycetaceae > Streptacidiphilus > Streptacidiphilus jiangxiensis. The sequence continues at coordinate 57,560 of NZ_FOAZ01000025.1, read as the reverse complement.
TTCATCCACGCCGCGCGGCGCATCGCCGTGCCGCAGCGGTTGCAGGCCTCGCCCTCACGACCGTAGGCGTCGAGGGAACGGGAGAAGTAGCCGGACTCGCCGTTGACGTTGACGTAGAGGCTGTCGAAGCTGGTGCCGCCCTGGGCCAGGGCCTCCGTCATCACCGCGCGGGCGGAGCCGAGCAGCAGCTCGGAGGCCGGCCGGGTGAGGGTGTCGGCGGGACGGTCGTAGTGCAGCTTGCTGCGCCACAGCGCCTCGTCGGCGTAGATGTTGCCGACGCCACTGATCAGGGACTGGTCCAGCAGCGCGCGCTTGACGCCGCTGCTGCGGCGGCGCAGCGCGGCGAGGAAGGCGGTGTCGTCGAAGCGCGGGTCGAGCGGGTCGCGGGCGATGTGCGCGAGGGACATCGGGGCCGCGTCCGGGTCGCTCGGGTCCGCGTCCTCGACGGCGAGACCACCGAAGGTGCGCTGGTCCACGAAGCGCAGCTCGGTGCCGGCCGCGTCGTCGAAGCGGACCCGCACCCGCAGGTGCTTCTCGTCCGGCGCGCCCTCCGGCTGCACCAGCAGCTGGCCGCTCATGCCGAGATGGCCCAGCAGCGAGACGCCGGTGCCGGGCAGGGGCAGCCACAGGTACTTGCCACGACGAAGCGCCGGACCGAGCTCCCGGCCGCGCAGCTGCGCGGCGAAGTCGTCCGGGCCGGCCTCGTGGCGGCGCACGGCACGCGGGTGCAGCACGTCGACCGCACGAACGGTCCGTCCACTGACCCAGCGGTCCAGACCGCGCCGGACGACCTCTACTTCGGGAAGCTCAGGCATCCGGGCAGCCTAGTCGCAGTGGGCTCGTGGTGGGCGTGAGGACGCGGTCAGGCGTCCGCGGCGGGCGCGGAGCGGGCGTTGCCGTCACCGTGCTTCTCGCGGATGGCGTGCCAAGCGCTCTCGGCGGCCTTCTGCTCGGCCTCCTTCTTGGAGCGGCCGGTGCCCGTGCCGTAGTCCTCGCCGGCCACGCGGGCGGCGGCGATGAACGTCTTCTCGTGGTCCGGACCGGACTCCGTGACGACGTACTCCGGCACACCGATCCCGACGGTCGCGGTGAGCTCCTGGAGACTGGTCTTCCAGTCCAGGCCCGCACCGAGGTTCGACGACTTCTCGATCAACGGGTCGAAGAGCCGGTGCACCAGCTCGGAGGCGCTGTCCAGGCCCTGGTCGAGATAGACCGCGCCAATGACGGCCTCGAGGGTGTCCGCGAGGATCGAGGACTTGTCCCGTCCACCGGTTCCCTCCTCGCCACGGCCGAGGCTGATGAAAGTACCGAGTTCCAGACCCCGCGCGACGTCCGCAAGGGCGCGCGAATTGACCACCGCGGCGCGCAGCTTCGCGAGCTGCCCCTCCGGAAGGTCGGGGTGGACGCGGTAGAGGGTGTCCGTCACCACCAGGCCCAGCACCGAGTCGCCCAGGAACTCCAGACGCTCGTTCGTGGGGAGGCCACCGTTCTCGTACGCGTACGAGCGGTGAGTCAGTGCACGCGTCAGAAGGGACGGCTCAAGCGTGTAGCCGAGCCGTCCCTCCAGAACGCTGTACCCGGTGTCGGCGTGCGAAGCGGATGCTGACGCTGACATCTGGTGTTCTCCTGCCGTCAGACCGACAGGACCTGACGGCGGTTGTAGGTGCCGCAGCTCGGGCACGCGATGTGACCCAGCTTCGGCTGGTTGCAGCGGTCGCACGCCACGAGCGCGGGAACAGTGGCCTTCCACTGCGCACGACGGTGACGCGTGTTGCTGCGCGACATCTTCCGCTTGGGAACAGCCACAGCTACTTCTCCTGGTTCTCGGCGGCACCCTCCCGGGTGACGCTGTCCTCTTCGCTACCGGTCGCGCTGGATGCGGCCGAGAGTTCCTGCAGTGCCGCCCACCGGGGGTCGACGGCATCGTGGTGGTGGTCCGGGTCGTCCGTGAGCCGTGCCCCGCACTCGGGGCACAGTCCCAGGCAGTCGTCCTGGCACACCGGCTGCAGCGGCAGTGCGAGCACCACCGCGTCACGCAGCACCGTCTCGAGGTCGAACAGGTCGCCCTCAAGACGGTAAGTCTCGTCGTCCTCGTCCTCGTCGGAGTCGGACCCTCCCTTGAAGCGGTCGGCCGCCTCAGGGTAGTAGTACAGCTCCTGGAAGTCCGCCTCGAGCTCGCGCTCGATCGGCTCCAGGCAGCGTACGCACTCGCCCTTGAGGTCGGCGTCGGCCGTGCCCGTGACGAGCACGCCCTCGATGACCGACTCCAGACGGAGCTCCAGCTCGACGGGAGCGCCGACCGGCACACCGATCACCTCGTTACCGAGGTTCTCGGGCGCCGGGACCGAGCGGGACACCTTCCGCATCGCCCCAGGCCGACGGCCCAGCTCGTGTGTGTCGAACACGAGCGGGTTGCGGTGGTCGAGGCGGTTCAGGGGTCTGTCCTTCTCTTGGTCTTCGGCGGCCGTCGCCCCGTTCGAGGGCAGCAGCAAATCCCAGCACATCAAGCCGGAGAGGTCAGAATACCCGACGCCGGAACCCCGACCCAACTTCGGGCCGGACGATCACGCGACGATCAGTGTCCCTGACCGTACTCCCGCAGCTTCGACACGTCGATGAAGCCGGTGTCGAAGAAGCTCGTGACCTCCTGCTGCGGCGGCTGCTGGGCGTAGTGCTGCTGCTGCGGGATCTGGGCGTGCTGGACCGGCTGGCCGTAGGCGTCGTAGGCCGGCTGCGGCTCGACATAGCCCCCGGTGTACGGGTCGTAGACGGGCTGCGGCTGCGGCTCGACGTAACCGCCCTGGTAGGGGTCGTAGACCGGCTGCTGCGGCTGGCCGTACGGGTCCTGCGGCGGCCAGTACTCGACCTGCGGCTGCGGCTGCATCCCGGGGTGCATCTCCTGGCCGGGGTGCATCTCCTGGCCGGGCTGCATGCCGTCGTGCCCGGTCATCAGGCCCTGACGGCTCAGCTCGGCGGCCACCGCCGCCTGCCGCATGTCGCCCTGCTCGATGCCCTGCGCCTGGTCGGCGGCGGCCAGGTAGGCGCCCAGCTCGTCGATCGGCGCCTTGCCCAGCAGCTTGTCCCGGCCACGACCGACCGCCTCCAGCGTCTTGCTGAGCGCGGTCTCCAGTGCGGCGAGCTTCACATCGACGTACTCGTCCACCTCGGGGCTGGGCGAGCGGAAGGCGTCCTGGGTGAACTCCTCGCCGTCCTCGCCCTCGACCGGCCCCCCGGCCACGCGCAGCTTGGCGCGCCCGCGCCCGATCGCGCCCAGGGTCTTGGTCAGCACGACCTCGAAGTTGGCGAGCTTGCTGTCGACGTAGTCGTCCGCCTCGCGGCGCTGCTCGGCCGCCTCGGCGCGGGCCTCACCCAGCAGCCGGTCGGACTCGGCCTGCGCGACGGTGACGTAGTCGGTGCCGTTGATCAGCGCCTGGCGTTCCTCGTGGGCGGCTGCGACGACGCGCTCGGCCTCGCGACGGGCGTCCTCGACCACCTGGTCGCCGTACTGGACCGTCTGCTGGGCCTGGGCGATCTCGCTCGGCAGCTCCTCGCGCAGCTCCGTCAGCAGGCCCACCAGGTCCGCCTTGTTGACCACGACCGACGCCGACATCGGCATCGACCGGGCACCCTCCACCAGCTTGGTGATCTCGTCGAGCTTCTGCTGCACGTCCACCGGGGTCACGCTTTCCGCGAGGGAACTGGAGTAAGGAACTGTACTCAGTCCTACGGGTTCGTGGGCTGTGCCCGACGTTCGGCGATCCGCTCGGTCAGCCTGCGCAGCACCAAGTCCGGGACAAGGTGGGACACATCGCCGCCGAGGACCGCGACCTCCTTGATCAGCGAGGAGGACTGGAAGCTGTAGGTGGGGTTGGTCGGCACGAAGAGGGTCTCCACGCCGGTCAGCCCGTAGTTCATCTGGGCCATCTGCAGCTCGTAGTCGAAGTCGCTGACGGCGCGCAGGCCCTTGACGATCGCCGGGATGTCCCGGTCGCGGCAGTAGTCGACGAGCAGGCCCTGGTGCGACTCGACCTTGACGTTGCCGTACCCCGCGGTGATCTCCTCGATCATGGCGACCCGCTCGTCGACGCTGAACATCCCCTTCTTGGAGGGGTTGACCAGCACGGCGACATGGACCTGGTCGTAGAGCCGCGAGGCGCGCTCGATTATGTCGAGGTGGCCGTTGTGGATGGGGTCGAACGACCCCGGGCAGACGGCACGGCGGAACATCGTCATCTCCTCGCTCACAGGCCGGCTTCCTTGCCGGCTCCGTCGGCGGCGCGACCGTACCAGAGGGTCGCCTCGCCGTAGCGGCGCTCGCGCAGGCCCTCGAAGCCCTCCGGCCAGGTGAAAGCGCCGCCCCTGGTGCTGCGCTCCACGGTGACGATCACGTCGGCGTCGAGCCAGCCCTCAGAGACGAGTGTGACCAGTATCTCGCGCAGTTCGTCGTCGGTCACGGCGTACGGCGGATCGAGAAACACCAGGTCGTACGGGGTGGACGGCGGCGCACCGACGATCACCCGCTCGGCCTTTCCCGAACGGACCTCGGCGCCGGGCAGGGAGAGCGTCCGCACGTTGGCGAGGATCACCTTCACCGCGGCGGCGTCCTCCTCCACCAGCAGTGCGTGGGCCGCGCCTCGGGAAAGAGCCTCGAGACCCACGGCACCGGAGCCGGCGTACAGGTCCATCACCCGGGCGCCCGCGAGGGAACCACGCAGCGCCTCCCAACTGGAGAACAGCGCCTCCCGTGCCCGGTCCGAGGTGGGACGCGTGCCGTTCCCCGGCGGCACGGCGAGGCGTCGGCCGCGAGCGGCTCCGGCGATCACGCGGGTCATGAGGCGGGTGTCCTTGCTGGTCGGAAAGGTGTGCACTTTCAAGCTAGTGCACTGTCCGGGGGCGCGAGGAACTGCGCGGGGACCACCCGCGTGCGGATGGCCCTGCACGTTCGGGACCATCCGCTCGTGGCTGGCTTGTCGCGCAGTTCCTCGCGCCCCTCAGGTCATCCCTCCGTGCTCACAGCCCCCAGGAGGCTCGGGCTGGCGTAGCGGCTCCAGGAGAGGCAGCCGTCGGGCGGGCAGTACTCGGGGCGGCGGGGGTCGTGGCCCAGCTCGCGCAGCTTGGTGCGGACGGAGTCGGGCGTGCGGCCGAAGCGGGCCGCCACGCGGGCTATGGTCTCGCCCTCGTGGAACCGGCGGACCAGCTCCTCCTCGTGCTGCGGGACCCACGGCGCACCGTGGCCCGGGTAGAGCTCACGCAGCACGTCCCGGTCCGGGATCGGCTCGGAGACGTCGGCGACGATGGCAAGGGCGCGCAGCGCGCGGTTGAGGGCGATGCGGAGGGACGCGGTGTCCTCCACCGGCAGCCGCAGCTTGCCGGAGGCGATCGGCTCGGACGCGTGACCCTCGCGCCAGCCGGTGAGGGTGAGGGTGACCTCTCGGTCGTCCTCACTGCTGAGTTCGATGCGGAAGACCTTGTCACCGAGCGGCAGCTCGTTCAGGTGACGGAACGCCATGGAAGTGCCCCCTGAGAACGTTGAATTGGCCGGTCAGGGCCTCGTTCACAACACTTCTATTGTCTCCCACGGCACTGACAATCAGCCCTTCTCCAGGTACTCCGCACGCTCCGCTCCGAGGAGCGAGTCAAGGGCGCTGCGCAGGGCCGGATGCTCCGTCAGTTCCGGGTCCTTGGCGACCAACGAGGTCGCCTCGTCCCGGGCCGCGGCGATGACGTCCTCGTCCTCCAGGACCGACAGCACGCGCAACGAGGACTTCACGCCCGACTGCGCCTGACCCAGGACGTCGCCCTCGCGACGCTGCTCCAGGTCGATGCGGGAGAGCTCGAAGCCGTCGAGCGTCCCGGCCACGGCGTCCAGGCGCTGGCGGGCACCCGAGGCCGCCGGCATGTCCGTCACCAGCAGGCAGAGGCCCGGCGCCGAGCCGCGGCCGACGCGGCCGCGCAGCTGGTGGAGCTGGGAGACGCCGAAGCGGTCCGCGTCCATGATGACCATGACGGTGGCGTTGGGGACGTTGACGCCGACCTCGATGACCGTGGTCGCGACGAGCACGTTCACCTCGCCGGCCGAGAAGGCCCGCATGACCTCGTCCTTGGCGTCCGGCGCCATCCTGCCGTGCAGCGCCTCCACCCGAAGGCCCGCCAGCGGGCCACCACGCAGCTCCTCAGCGACGTCCAGGACGGCCACCGGCGGGCGACGGTCCTCGCCGCCCTCCTTCGCGGCCGCCTTCTCCGCCTTCTTGAGGGCCTTCTCGTCCTCCTCGTCGCCGATGCGCGGGGTGACGACGTAGGCCTGGTGCCCCTTGCCGACCTCCTCGCGGATCCGCTCCCACGCGCGGGCCAGGAAGTTGGGGCGCTCCTGGGCCGGGACGACGTGCGAGGAGATGGGCGAACGGCCGGCCGGGAGCTGGTCCAGGACGGAGGTCTCCAGGTCGCCGAAGACCGTCATGGCGACGGTGCGCGGGATCGGGGTGGCCGTCATGACCAGCAGGTGCGGCGGGCGTTCGGCCTTGGCACGCAGCGCGTCGCGCTGCTCGACGCCGAAGCGGTGCTGCTCGTCGACCACGACCAGACCGAGGTCGAGGAACTGCACCTTGTCCTCGATCAGCGCGTGGGTGCCGATGACCAGGCCCGCCTCCCCCGTCACCAGGTCCAGCAGGGCGCGCTTGCGGGCGGCGACGCCCATCGAGCCCGTCAGCAGGGTGACCTTGGTGCCCTGGTCGGCGCCGCCGAGCATGCCGGCCTCCGCCAGCTCGCCCATCATCTCCACGATCGAGCGGTGGTGCTGCTGCGCGAGCACCTCGGTGGGCGCCAGCATCGCCGCCTGACCGCCCGCGTCGACGACGGCGAGCATCGCGCGCAGCGCGACCAGGGTCTTGCCGGAGCCCACCTCGCCCTGGAGCAGGCGGTGCATCGGGTGCTCGGTGGCGAGGTCCGCGAAGATCTCGGCGCAGACCCGCTGCTGTCCGTCGGTCAGTGTGAAGGGCAGCTTGGCGTCGAAGGCGTCGAGCAGCCCACCGGGACGCGGTTCGCGCGCGACGGCCGGGCGGGCCGCGTCGTCGGCGCGACGGCGGGCGAGGGCCACCTGCAGCACGAAGGCCTCGTCCCACTTCAGGCGCGACTGCGCGGCGAGGCGTTCGGCCTGGTTGCGCGGGCGGTGGATCTGCTCCAGGGCCTGGTGCAGCGGGATCAGGCCGCGTTCGGCCAGCAGCGAGGCGGGGACGGGGTCGTGGACCTGCTCCCACGCGACCGCGTCCAGCACGTGCTCGACGGCCAGCGCGATCCGCCAGGACGGCACCTTGGCCGAGGCCGGGTAGACGGGGATGAGCCGCCCGGCGAACCGGTCGGCGGCCTTGGTGGCGTCCGGGTCGTCGGCGTCGCCGAAGAGCTCGTAGTCCGGGTTGGTCAGCTGCCGGGTGCGGTTGAAGACACCGACCTTGCCGGCGAACAGGCCGCTGCGGCCGGGCCGCAGCTCCTTCTCCCGCCAGCGCTGGTTGAAGAACGTCAACGACAGCCGCCCGCGACCGTCCGTGACCACGACCTCCAGCCGGTCGCCCTTGCGGCCGCGGAAGGGGATCAGGGTGCACTTCTCGATCCGGGCCACGACGGTGACGTGCTCGTCGATCTCCAGCGAGTCGAGGCTGGTCAGCTCGCCGCGCTCGTTGTAGCGGCGCGGGAAGTGGTGCAGCAGGTCTCCGACGGTGTGCAGGTCGAGGCCGTCGGCGAGGTGCTTGGCGGGGGCGCCGAGATGCTTCTCGAGCTTGTCGTCGAAAGGAGACACAGGGTCAACGATGCACCATCGGTCGGACAGCGCGGCGTACCGGCCGCGTCGGTCGCCGCCTCACTCGACGCCGACGACCAGCGGCGCGGCGCCCTGGCCGCCCTCGTACACGACCGCGTCGACGACCGGGTTGGTCCGCCGCAGGTGGGTCACCAGCGCGTCGGCGAGTCCCGGCTCGGCGTCCTCGCCGACGATCAGGGTCACCATCTCGCCGCCCGCGGCGAGCATGCGGTCCAGCACCGTCGTCGCGGTGACGGTCATCTCCTCCGGGCTGCCGATGACGGCGACGTCGCCGTCGATGAGCCCGAGGACGTCACCGGCCTGGCAGACGCCGGCCATCGTCCACGACTCCCCCTCGGCGAGGGCCAGCTCGGCGTAGCGGGTGGCGCCCGCGGCGGTGGTCATCGCGACGACGTCCTCGTCGAAGCGGCGGGCGGGCTCGTGGACGGCCAGCGCGGCCAGTCCCTGGACGGGCGAGCGGGTCGGGATGACGGCGACCCGGACGCCTTCGCCGCGCAGCTGGTCGGCGGCGACGCCGGCGGCGGCGCGCAGTTCGGCGTCGTTGAGCAGCAGCACCACCTCGCGGGCGTGGGCGAGCCGGATCGCGGCGGCAAGCTCGGCGCTGCTGGGCGCGCGGTCCGGATCGGCGGGCAGGACGGTGGCGCCGCACTCGCGGCACAGGCCCGCCAGGCCCTCCCCCTGGACGACGCTGACGACGGCCCTGGTCGGGCTGAGCCGGCCGGCGTACGGCTCGTCGGCGTGCGCTTCGCCGGACGCGTCGGCCGCCGCGGCGGCGAAGTGCGTGATCCGGATCCGGTGCGGGCGTCCGGCCTCGATGCCGACCTCCACGGCCGCGCCGGGGTCGTCCACGTGGACGTGCACGTTCCACAGGCCCTCGCCGCCGCTGACGACCAGGGAGTCCCCCAACGCACCGAGCCGGGCGCGCAGCTGCGGCACCGCCTCGTCGCGGGCGTCGAGCAGGTAGACGACCTCGTAGGCGGGGCCGGTGGGGTCCTGGGTGAGCAGCAGCGGCGACTCGGCGGGCGGCAGGACGACGGCGCGCGGGGTGGCCAGCGCCAGCGGCCCCATCGGGGACTGCCCGTTGACCGCGTCGGCGAGAGCGCCGAGCACGGCCACGAGACCGCGCCCGCCGGCGTCGACGACGCCCGCCCGGCCCAGCACGTCCAACTGCTGCGGGGTCAGCGCGAGGGCGGCTCCCGCCGCCTCGAAGGCCACCTCGGCGACGGCCGCGAGCGGGGCCGCCTCCGGCAGTCCCGCGACGGCGTCGGCGGCCGCGGCGGCGACGGTCAGCACGGTCCCCTCGACCGGGACGGCCACCGCCTCGTACCCGGCGTCGGCGGCGGAGCGCAGCGCGCGACGCAGCGCGTCCGCGTCGCACGGGCCCGAACCGACGGAGGCGGCGACGCCGCGCAGCAGCTGGGAGAGGATCACGCCGGAGTTGCCACGTGCGCCCAGCAGCGCGCCGTGGGCCATCGCCCGCAGCGTGGCCTCCAACGTGGGGGCGGTGGCGGCGCCGTCGCCGAACAGCGCCTCGACCTGTCCGACGGCGGACTCGACGGTGAGGTAGAGATTGGTGCCGGTGTCGCCGTCGGGCACCGGGTAGACGTTGAGCGCGTCGATCTCCTCACGCGCCTGGCCGAGGGCGGCCAGGGAGAGACGGCACCAGTCACGTACGGCCGCGGCGTCGAGGGTCTGCGGCACCGGGTCTCTCCTCGTGGGGGCTCTCGAGCCTTCTTCTGGCTTTCCAACAGGCGTCTGGTCCTTCCACAGGCGCCTGGCTTTCCCGCAGGCTACCGCCCGGTCGGGCCCCCGGTCAGCGGAGACGGAGCGACGGCGATGCGGGGTTCATCGCCCGGCCATGGTAGTTTCGTTCTACGGAGCCAGCCGATGTATGCTGCTCCGGTTGCCTGGAATCCCTTCCAGGACACCCCCAAGGACAGTCGGTGCGAGCCGCTGTCGCGGCGTTCGCGCCACGGGGTTGGAACCGTTAGTGCATCTGAAGTCTTTGGAGTGACTCCCGTGGCTGCCAACTGCGACGTCTGCGGCAAGGGGCCGGGCTTCGGCAACAACATCTCCCACTCGCACCGCCGGACCCGTCGTCGTTGGAACCCCAACATCCAGACGGTCCGCGCTGTGATCGGGCGTACGCCGAAGCGGCTCAACGTGTGCACCTCGTGCATCAAGGCCGGCAAGGTTTCCCGCTGACGCGGCGGCTGCCCCTCCGGCTTCGCAAGGGCCGGTCCACCCTCGGGTGGGCCGGCCCTTCGCTTTGCCCTAGTTCTGGAATCGCCACGCGTGGTCGACCGGGCCGATACCCGCGCCGAGCGCGAAGCCGTGCTCGATCGCGCCGGTGATGTACCGCTTCGCGGCGTCGACCGCGTCCGGGACCGTGAGACCCAGCGCCAGGTAGGAAGCGATGGCGCTGGCCAGGGTGCAGCCGGTGCCGTGGGTGTGGCGGTTGTCGTGCCGGGGCGCGCGGAACAGCGTCTCGGTGCCGTCGGGCGCGCGCAGCAGGTCGACCGCGTCGCCCTCCAGGTGCCCGCCCTTGACCAGCGCCCACTGCGGCCCGAGGTCCTGCACGGCCTTCGCCGCGTCCGAGAGCTCGCTCTCTCGGGTGACCTCGATGCCTGTGAGCTGCGCCACCTCGTGCAGGTTCGGCGTCGCGACGGTCGCCTGCGGCAGCAGGCGGTCCCGCAGCACGCTCACGGCCGACGTGGCGAGGAGCGTGTCCCCGTGCTTGCTCACCCCGACGGGGTCCACCACGACCGGAGCGGGCTTCTCGGCCAGGAGGCCGGCCACGGCCTCGACCAGCTCGGCGCTGGCCAGCATGCCCGTCTTCACGGCCTGCACGCCGATGTCGTCCACGACGCTCCGGTACTGCGCGACGACGGCCTCGACGGGCAGCTCCCAGTAGCCCTGCACCCCGACGGAGTTCTGCGCGGTCACGGCGGCGATGACGCTCATGCCGTGCACGCCGAGGGCCAGCATCGTCTTGAGGTCGGCCTGGATCCCGGCGCCACCGCCGGAGTCGGACCCCGCGATGGTCAGGACGCGGGGCGGGGCTGGGTTGGGTGAGACAGAAACCATGCACTCACCCTAGGGGCGCGGGGAACTGCGCGAGAAACCCACCCGGTACGGATGGCCCTGCGCGTTGAGGACCGTCCGCACGTCCGTGGCTGGTCACGTTCCCCGCGTCCCTGGAGGCGCTGCGCGCCTCAGAGCACCGCCTCCGCCTCGGTCCACCGGTCCTCCGGGACGGTCTTGAGCTGCGCCACCGCCTCCGCGATCGGCACCAGGTGGATCTCCGTCCCCCGCAGCGCGGTCATGTGGCCGTACGCGCCCTTGTGGACCGCCTCCACCGCGTGCCAGCCGAAGCGGGTCGCCAGGACCCGGTCCTGGGCCGTGGGGGTGCCGCCGCGCTGGATGTGGCCGAGGATGACCGGCTTGGACTCCTTGTTGATCCACTGAGCGATCTCGCCGGCCAGGCGCGAGCCGATGCCGCCGAAGGTCTGGTGGCCGAAGGCGTCCGTGCCGCCGTGCTGGAAGCGCATCGTGCCGGGGGCCGGCTGCGCGCCCTCCGCGACCGCGACGATGGCGAACTTCTTGCCGCGGGAGAACCGCTCCTCGACCATGCAGCAGACCGTCTCGACGTCGAACGGCCGCTCGGGGATGAGGATGCCGTGCGCGCCGCCGGCCATCCCGGCATGCAGGGTGATCCACCCGGTGTGGCGACCCATCAGCTCCACCACCATCACCCGCTGGTGGGACTCGGCCGTGGTCTTCAGCCGGTCGATCGCCTCGGTGGCGACCCAGACGGCGGTGTCGTGGCCGAAGGTCACGTCCGTCGCGTCGATGTCGTTGTCGATCGTCTTCGGGACCGCGACGACCGGCAGGCCCGCCTCGCTGAACATCCGGGCCGCCGTCAGCGTGCCCTCGCCGCCGATCGCGACGAGCGCGTCGATGCCGACCTCCGCCGCGAGCCCGTGCGCGTTGGCGACGGCCTCCCGCATGCGTTCGCGTTCCACCCGGGCACTGCCGAGGATCGTGCCGCCGCGGGTCAGGATGCCGGTGACCTCCTCGAGGCCCAGCGGGCGGGTGCGGCCCTCGATCAGCCCGAGGAAACCGTCCTGGACCCCGACCACCTCGTCGCCGTGTTCGGTGACCGCCCGGTGCACCACCGAGCGGATCACCGCGTTGAGGCCGGGACAGTCGCCACCGCTCGTCAGCACGCCGATTCGCATAAGGGAAGACTATGCAGAAAGGGGATGCTTTGCCCTACAGCACAAGGGCCCCAACCGGGGGGACTTACGCCTGGGCGCCGAAGTGGTCCCATCCGCCCACGCGATCCCACGGCGCGCCGTCGACCGTCACCCGACCGGTGCCGGACAGGCTCGCGGGGCGGGTCACCTCGCCGACGACGCGCCAGCGCGACGGCAGGTGCGCGTCGGCCGGGAAGGTGGCGACCAGCGCGTGGTCCTCCCCACCGGAGAGCACCCACTGGAGCGGGTCGACGCCCACCGCCTGGCCGATGTCGGCCATCTGCGCCGGGACGTCGAAGTCGGCGGCGCGCAGGTCGATGTGGACCCCGCTGGCCTCCGCGACGTGGCCGAGGTCGGCCACCAGCCCGTCGCTGACGTCGATCATCGACGTGGCGCCCAGGACGGCCGCGGCCGGGCCCGCGTGGTACGGCGGTTCCGGACGCCGGTGCGCCTCGACGAAGGCGCGCGGGGAGCGGAACCCGCGGGACAGCACGGTGAAGCCGGCCGCGGACCAGCCCAACCAGCCGGTGACCGCGACCTTGTCGCCCGGACGGGCTCCCGAGCGGGTGACTGGTCGGCGGCCCTGCAGGTCGCCCAGTGCGGTGATGGAGACGGTGATCGACTCGCCGCGCACCACGTCGCCGCCGACCACGGCCGCGCCCGCGACCTGGCACTCGTCGCGCAGGCCGTCCATCAGCTCCAGCGCCCAGGTGACCGGCAGCTCGGCCGGGACGACCAGGCCCAGCAGCAGCGCGGTCGGCACGGCGCCCATGGCCGCGACGTCGGCGAGGTTCTGCGCGGCGGCCTTGCGACCCACGTCGTAGGCGGTGGACCAGTCCCGGCGGAAGTGGCTGCCCTCCAACAGCACGTCGGTGGTGGCCACGACCCGCCCGTCGGGCGCGGCGACGACGGCCGCGTCGTCGCCCGGACCGAGCTCCACGGCCGAGGTCTGCGGCAGCCGGGAGGTCAGCTCCCGGATCAGTCCGAACTCACCGAGCTCGCCGACCTGCATGGGTTTCCTTCCGGATCTGGTCCGTTCCTGGGACTTTTCGGTGGACTGTCGGTCACCGGCGTGCACACGCGCGCCTCACGCGCGCAGCGTACGCCCTGGAAGCGCCTTCAAGGGCTCCCCGACGGGCGACGGAGGACGATAACGTGGCGGTTCCCTCGGTTCCCCTGTTTCCTTCGTCACCGTCGGGGAACCAGAACCTCCGCAAGATCTCCGCTCCGAGCCGCCGGGAGGTCCCTCGTGGTACAGGCCTACATCCTCATCCAGACAGAAGTCGGCAAGTCGTCCAATGTGGCCGAGGTCATCTCCGGGATCCCCGGAGTGGTCCAGGCCGAGGACGTCACCGGTCCCTATGACGTCATCGTCCGCGCCGAGGCCGAGAGCGTCGACGATCTCGGCCGACTCGTCGTGGCGCAGATCCAGCAGGTGGAGGGGATCACCCGAACCCTGACCTGCCCGGTGGTGCACCTGTAGCTCCCCGTTAGCATCTCGGGGTGACCAGGATCGCCGCGCCGTTCGCGCTGACCGCCGCTACCGCCCTCCTGCTGACCGCCTGCGGCGGCGGCGGGGGCGGACGCGTGCCCGTCGCCGCGCCGACCACCACGGGCGCGGTGGCGCAGCAGTGCGCGGCCTTGCAGAAGGCGCTGCCGAAGACCCTGATGGGCCTGGACCGCCGCGACACCACCCCCGCCGGCGACGCCACGGCCGCCTGGGGCGATCCCGCGGTGACCCTTCGCTGCGGAGCGGGGATGCCGAGCGTGCTCGACCCGCACTCCAAGGACTACAACCCCGAGGGCGACAACCTCAGCGGCGCGGAGATCGGTGGGGTCTGCTGGGCCTCGGTCCACAACCCGGCCGACAAGAGCTTCACCTTCTCCTCGGTGGACCAGCAGGCGATCGTCGAGGTGTACGTGCCGGGCGCGTACTTCGGCCGGCAGTCGCCGCTCGGCGAGCTCGCCGGGGCCGTGGCCAAGGCGAGCCCGCTCGACGCGGACCGCAAGTTCTCCTGCGCGTAGTTACCGCAGGCCGGTGGAACGGCGCAGCGCCGCCTGCAGCAGGTGGTCGACCAGCTGCGGGTAGGCGATGCCGGAGGCCTCCCACATCTTCGGGAAGGCCGAGATCGGGGTGAAGCCCGGCATGGTGTTGATCTCGTTGACCACGAACTCGCCGTTCTCCTGGAGGAAGACGTCGACGCGGGCCAGGCCCTCGCAGGAGAGCGCCTCGAAGACCTGCACGGCGAGCTCCTGCAGGCGGCCGAGCTCGTCCTCGTTCAGGTTCGCCGGGATCTGCACGTCGCTGGAGTCGATGTACTTGGCCTCGAAGTCGTAGAAGTCGAAGCCCTCCGCGACGAGCACCTCGGCCGGCAGGCTGGCGCGCGGGCCGTCCTCGAACTCCAGGACACCGCACTCCAGTTCGCGCCCGACGACGCCCTGCTCGACGATCACCTTGGGGTCGTGCTCGCGGGCGAACTCGATCGCGCGGACCAGGTCGGCCGGGTCGCTCACCTTGGTGATGCCGATGGACGAGCCCGCCCGGGCCGGCTTCACGAACACCGGGTACTGCAGCTCGCCGATGCGCGCGAGCGCGGCCTCGCGGCCGGCCTCGGTCGCCCACTCACGCGGCCGGACCACGGTGTACGGGCCGACGGGCAGGCCGAAGGCCTCGAGCACCCGCTTGGTGTACTCCTTGTCCATGCCGACCGAGCTGGACAGCACACCGGAGCCGACGTACGGCACGCCGGACAGTTCCAGCAGCCCCTGCAGCGTGCCGTCCTCGCCCCACGGGCCGTGCAGCAGCGGCAGGACGACGTCGACCTCGCCCAGCGCCTTCGGCACGGCGCCCGGCTCCGCGTAGACGACCTCGCGGGCGACGGGGCTGGCGGGTAGGTTCACCTGGCCCTCGGTGGACTCGGCGAGCTGGTCCACGTCGGGCAGCTTGCCGTCGGTGATGGCCATCCGCTCGGGCTCGTCGGTGGTGAGCGCGAAGCGGCCGTCATGGGTGATGCCGATCGGCAGCACCTCGTACGCGTCCCGATCCAGCGCGCGCAGAACGCTGCCGGCGGTGACGACAGAAATGGCGTGCTCGGAGCTGCGGCCGCCGAAGACGACCGCGACGCGGGGCTTGCGCCCTCCGGCGGGACTGGGGGAGGAAGGCTGAGTGCTCATATCGCGTAGGACACTACCCGCACTGTCCAGCCAAGGCCCGGCAGGGCACCCCCAGGGGCGCGAGGAACTGCGCGAGAAACCACCGACATGGGGGTGGCACTGCGCGTTGGGAACCATCTGCTCCAGTGGCTTGTCGCGCAGTTCCTCGCGCCCCCAAGAAGGCCTAACGCCGTTCGGGCTTGGCGCTGCGGCCCATGAGTTCCTTGACCGCCGTCCGGGGGGACTTGCCGCCGTGGACGATGTCGACGACCGTCTGCGTGATGGGCATGTCGACGCCGTTGCGGTGGGCCAGGTCCAGGACCGAGACGCAGGACTTCACGCCCTCGGCGGTCTGCCGCATCGCGGCCGTCGCCTCGGCGAGGGACATGCCGCGGCCGAGGTTGAGGCCGAAGGTGTGGTTCCGCGACAGCGGCGAGCTGCACGTGGCGACGAGGTCGCCCATGCCGGCGAGGCCGGCGAAGGTGTGCGGGTCCGCGCCCATCGCCAGGCCCAGGCGGGTGGTCTCGGCGAGGCCGCGGGTGATGAGCGAGGCCTTGGTGTTGTCGCCGAAGCCCAGGCCGTCGACGATGCCGACCGCCACACCGATGACGTTCTTCACCGCGCCGCCGAGCTCCGCGCCGACCACGTCGGTGATCGTGTAGGGCCGGAAGTAGCCCGTCAGGCACGCCGCCTGGAGGCGCTGGGCGGCCGACTCGTCCGCGCACGCGACGACGCTCGCCGCGGGCTGACGCTGCATGATCTCGGGCGCGAGGTTCGGCCCGGAGACGACCGCGACCCGCTCCGCGGGCACCTCGGCGACCTCCTGGATGACCTCGCTCATGAGCTTGGCCGTGCCGAGCTCCACACCCTTCATCAGGCTGACCAGGACGGTGTCCGGGGCCAGCAGCGGCGCCCATTCGGCCAGCAGCGGGCGCAACGTCTGCGAGGGGACGGTGAGCACGGTGAAGTCCGCGCCCTCCGCCGCCTTGGCCGGGTCGGTCGTGGCCGTGATGTTCGGCGGGAGTTCGATGCCCGGGTGGTACTCCGGGTTGGTGCGGGTGTCGTTGATGGCGTCGACGAGCTCCTGCCGGCGCCCCCACAGGGTCACCTCGCAGCCCGCGTCGGCAAGGATCATCGCGAAGGCGGTGCCCCAGGAGCCGTTCCCGAAGACGGCGCAGCGGGTGGTCACTCGGCGGGCTCCTTCTCGATCGAAGCCTGACCCTGCACCGCGCGCGACTTGGCCATGTCGAAGCGGTCGGCCGGGGCCTTCTCGCCCCGCAGCTGCTCCAGCAGCGCGGTGATGTCGTCCATGATGGCGTCCGTCGCCTCGCGCAGCACCGCCCCGGTGATCTCCTGGTCGCGGAAGCGGTCCAGGTCCACGGCCGGGCCGGCGACGACCTTGACGGTCTTTCGGGGGAACGGCTTGAAGCGCCGGTTGCCCCTCCCGCCCTTCGCGTAGCGCGGCATGATCTCGTGCGCGCCCCACTGGGCCACCGGGATGACGGGCGCGCCGGTCATCAGCGCGACGCGGGCCGCACCGGTCTTGCCGGTCATCGGCCACAGGTCCGGGTCACGCGTCAGCGTGCCCTCGATGTAGAACGCGACGCATTCACCGGAGTCGACGGCGTCGATCGCGGCGCGGAAAGCCTGCGTCGCGTCGGTGGATCCGCGGTACACCGGGATCATCTTTGCGCCGTGCAGAATCTGCTTGATCCCCGGCAGCTTGAAGACACCGGCCTTCGCCAGAAATCGCGCAGGGCGACCGGAGTCGTACTGATAGTGCCCGTAGACCAGCGGGTCCAAATACGAGTTGTGGTTGATCGCGGTCAGGAATCCGCCCTCGGCCGGAATGTTCTCGTAACCGCTCCAGTCCCGCTTGGTCATGGCGAACAGCGGCGGCTTCGCGATCACCGCGGCGAGGCGGTACCAGAAACCGTATCTGCGGCGCGCCGCCCTGGTGCTGGAGCCGGGCACGAGCACTCCTCCTTTGCGCGCCGTCCCCCGCGGGGCCGACGGTGATTCTTAACGTTCAACCGCACAAGTGTCGCCCCTGCCTCGTCCGACTGTCGAGGCGCCCCCACCGGCAGGGGGCCGTTCCGGGCACAATGGGCGCCGATGACGACGCCGAAGACGACCGTGGTGATCCCGCTGAAGCCGCCGTCCGTGGGCAAGTCCCGACTGGCACCGGCGGTCGGGGCGCTCCGGCCGAGGCTCGCCCTCGCCTTCGCGCTCGACACCGTCGTGGCGGCGCGGGGCTGCGCGGCGGTGGCGCGCGTGGTGGCCGTCTGCGACGACGAGCAGGCGGGCGCGCAACTGGCCCTGGCGGGGGCCCTGGTCATACCCGATTCACCGGCCGCAGGCCTGAACGCGGCGGTCGCGCACGGCGCGCGGTACGCGCGCGAGGCGCTTGACGCGGGCGCGGTGGCGGCGATGTCGGCGGATCTGCCGGCGCTTCGGCCGGACGAGCTGGCGCGGGTCCTCACCGCGGCGTCAGCACATCCCCGTGCGTTCCTCGCGGACACCCAGGGCATCGGGACCACGGTCCTCGCCGCGGGCGCGAACGTCCCGCTCGCCCCCCTCTTCGGCGGTGCGTCCCGCGCGGCGCATGCCGCGTCCGGGGCGGTGGAACTGGATCTGGACGGTGTGCCGAGCGTACGCCGGGACGTGGACACCGGCGAGGACCTGCGTGTGGCCCTGGCGCTGGGCGCCGGGCGGCACACGCTGACTACGCTTGGGCTCATGCAGGCGACCGCGTACACGTACTCCCCCGACAGCCGCAGCGGCCAGGTCCTCCTGGACGACGGCACCCCGCTCCCGTTCGACGCCGCCGCGTTCGACGCGGGCGGCTTGCGCCTGCTCCGGCCCGGCCAACGCGTCCGCATCGAGACCGAGGGCGCAGGCCCCGACCGCCGCATCACACTCATCACCCTGCAGACGTTCTGACGTCCCGCACCACCTCTGGTTGCACCACCAGGGGCGCGAGGAGCTACGCCAGAAACCACTGACGAGCGGATGGCCCTGCACGTTCGGTGCTCTACCTGCGTGGGTGGCTTGTCGCGCAGTTCCCCGCGCCCCTGGGTGGTGCAACGCAAGCACCGAGGGGCACGGGAACCTGGGTGGGTTCGCGCGCCCCTCGGGTGAGGTGTGCTCGACGAGAGCGTTGTGTTACTTCGCCGCGGCCTTCTTGGCGGGAGCCTTCTTGGCCGTGGTCTTCTTGGCCGCCGAGGTGGCCTTCTTCACCGTCGTGGCCTTCTTGGCCGCGGGGCGGGAGGTGCTCGCGGTGACCGTCTTCTTCGCCGGGGCCTTGACCGCCGCCGTGGTCTTCTTGGCGGCAGCCGTGGTCTTCTTCGCCGCCGCGGTCTTCGCCGTGGTGGCCTTCTTGGCCGGCGTGGCCTTCTTCGCGGCGGGCGCCGTGGTCGCGGCAGCAGCGGTCGTCGCCTTCTTGGCGGCGGCCTTCTTGACCGTGGGCGTGGTCTTCTTCGCCGTGGCCTTCTTGGCCGCGGCCGCGGCCTTCTTCGCGGCCGGGGAACCGGCCGGAGCGACCATGCCGGACTTGCCCGGGGTCAGCGAGCCCTTGGGGGCCTTGCGGACCGAGACGCCCGACTTCGGGAGCTTCTTCGAGCCGCTGACCAGGTCCTTGAAGCCCTGGCCCGGGCGGAATCGCGGAACCGCGGTCTTCTTGACCTTGACCCGGTCGCCGGTCTGCGGGTTACGGGCGAACCGCGCGGCGCGGTCCACCTTCTCGAAAGTGCCGAAACCGGTCACGGACACGCGGTCACCCGCGGTCACCGCACGCACGATGGTGTCGAGCACAGCATCAACTGCCTCTGCGGCGGCGCGACGGCCACCAAGCTGCTCGGCTACCGCTTCAACAAGCTGCGCCTTGTTCACGTCTTCCCCTTCGGAAACGGGTGCCCGGAAGATTCTTCAGGGCAATTCGCACGTTAGGCATGTATATACGCCATTTCAATAACCAAACGGGCGCATCACCCTTGTGTCGCAATGGATTACGGGTTCAGCCCGTCGTCCGACCGGTCGGCCCGAGGCCGTCCAGGTCCGCTACGAAACGCGCCAACCTCCGTGCAGCTTCCGGGAGATCGCGTTTCGCCGCCTCCGTCACCATGAGCAACGAACGGGTCAACGCGGCCCTCTCCGCGTCCGACACGTCCAGAGCACGCACACGGGCGTGTGCATCCTTGAGTCGCCGTGCAACCAGCCCGTAGAGCTCGACGTCCGCGGCCTCCTCGGTCATCTCCGCGTCGTCGTCGCCCAGGGGCGGGTCACCGGGACTCATGCGGAGATTGTGCCACTCAAGGCCAGTTGTCTCCTGCTTGCACCCGGCGATGACCTTACACAGAGTCACCCGGAAGACAGCAGGCAGCCCCCCGGTGGACACCGGGGGGCTGCCTGGATGTGGCGGAAAAGCGCTGCTGAGAGGTCAGCCGACCGGCGTGGTGGTCGGCTTGAAGGAGGGGCGCGCGGCCTCGTAGGAGGCGATGTCGGCCTCCTGCTGGAGGGTGATGGAGATGTCGTCCAGACCGTTCAGCAGACGCCAACGGACGTTCTCGTCCAGCGCGAACGAGGCGGTGACGCCCTCGGCGCGGACCTCACGGGCCTCCAGGTCGACGGTCACCTCCGCCTGCGGGTCGGCCTCGACGAGCTCCCAGAGCCGCTCCACGGTCTCCTGCGGCAGGATCACCGTCAGCAGGCCGTTCTTCAGGGAGTTGCCGCGGAAGATGTCCGCGAAGCGGGAGGAGATGACGGCCTTGAAGCCGTAGTTCTGCAGGGCCCAGACCGCGTGCTCGCGGGAGGAGCCGGTGCCGAACTCGGGGCCGGCGATCAGGACCGTGGCACCCTGACGCTCCGGGCGGTTGAGGACGAACGCGTCGTCCCTGCGCCAGGCCTCGAACAGGCCGTCCTCGAAGCCGTTGCGGGTGACCTTCTTGAGCCAGTGGGCGGGGATGATCTGGTCGGTGTCGACGTTGCTGCGACGCAGCGGGACAGCCCGGCCGGTGTGCGAGGTGAACTTCTCCATGGCTGCTCAGGCCTCCACGAGCTGCTGGACGTCGGACAGGTCGGCGGGCGAGGCCAGGTGGCCCAGCACCGCGGTGGCGGCAGCCACCTGGGGGCTGACCAGGTGGGTGCGGCCGCCCTTGCCCTGGCGGCCCTCGAAGTTGCGGTTGGAGGTGGAGGCACAGCGCTCACCGGGGGCCAGCTGGTCGGGGTTCATGCCCAGACACATCGAGCAACCGGCGTGGCGCCACTCGGCACCGGCGGCGGTGAAGACCTTGTCCAGACCCTCCTCGATCGCCTGCAGGGCGACGCGGACGGAGCCGGGGACGACCAGCATCCGCACGCCGTCGGCGATCCGGCGGCCCTCGACGATCGCGGCGGCGGCGCGCAGGTCCTCGATGCGGCCGTTGGTGCAGGAGCCGACGAAAACCGCGTCGACCTTCACCTCGCGCAGCGGGGTGCCGGCCGTGAGGCCCATGTACGTCAGGGCGTTCTCGGCGGCGATGCGCTCCTGCGGGTCCTCGAAGGAGGCCGGGTCCGGCACGTTCGCGCCCAGCGGCGCGCCCTGGCCCGGGTTGGTGCCCCAGGTGACGAACGGGGAGAGCGAGGCGGCGTCGATGAACACCTCGGCGTCGAAGACCGCGTCCTCGTCGGTGGCCAGGGTCTTCCAGTACGCCACCGCGGCGTCCCAGTCCTCGCCGGTGGGCGCGTGGTCGCGGCCCTGGAGGTAGGCGAAGGTGGTCTCGTCCGGGGCGATCATGCCGGCGCGGGCACCGGCCTCGATCGACATGTTGCAGACGGTCATCCGCGCTTCCATCGACAGCGCGCGGATCGCCGAGCCGCGGTACTCCAGGACGTAACCCTGGCCGCCGCCGGTGCCGATCTTGGCGATGACGGCCAGGATCAGGTCCTTGGCGGTGACGCCCTCGGGCAGGTCGCCCTCGACGGTGATGGCCATGGTCTTCGGGCGGTCCATCGGCAGCGTCTGGGTGGCCAGCACGTGCTCGACCTGGCTGGTGCCGATGCCGAAGGCCAGCGCACCGAAGGCGCCGTGGGTGGAGGTGTGCGAGTCGCCGCAGACCACGGTGGTGCCGGGCTGGGTCAGACCCAGCTGCGGTCCCACCACGTGGACGACACCCTGCTCGACGTCGCCCAGCGAGTGCAGGCGCACGCCGAACTCGGCGCAGTTGGCGCGCAGCGTCTCCAACTGGACCCTGGAGACCGGGTCCGCGATCGGCTTGTCGATGTCGAGGGTCGGGGTGTTGTGGTCCTCGGTGGCGATGGTGAGGTCCGTGCGACGCACCTTGCGGCCCGCGAGACGCAGCCCGTCGAACGCCTGGGGGCTGGTGACCTCGTGCAGCAGGTGGAGATCGATGAAGAGGAGGTCGGGCTCGCCCTCGGCGCGCCGAACGACGTGGTCGTCCCAGACCTTCTCCGCGAGTGTGCGTCCCATCGCTGTCCCTCCGACCGGCTACGTCGCCGGTCAAGCCGTCGATTACGTGGCGTCTGCTTGGCGAAAGCTCCTGTAGGAGCCCCTCGGATGCCCCTCGGGAGCCCCTGTTCCTCCAGAGTGACGCAGTTCCCAGAAGATTGAACTTGCGTCTCGCGATCCGAGACTGCAATATCAGGGCATGGACAACTCTAGTGGCGTCGGCGTTCTCGACAAGGCTGCTCTGGTGCTGAGCGCGCTAGAGGCAGGCCCCGCGACCCTGGCCGGGCTCGTCTCGGCCACCGGACTGGCGCGCCCCACCGCGCACCGGCTGGCGGTCGCCTTGGAGCACCACCGCCTGGTCACCCGTGACATGCAGGGCCGCTTCATCCTGGGGCCCCGCCTCTCCGAGCTCGCCGCCGCGGCGGGCGAGGACCGACTGCTGGCCACGGCCGGCCCGGTGCTCACCCACCTCCGCGACGTGACGGGCGAGAGCGCGCAGCTGTACCGGCGGCAGGGCGATCTCCGCATCTGCGTGGCCGCCGCCGAGCGGCTCTCCGGCCTGCGGGACACCGTCCCGGTGGGCTCCACGCTCCCGATGAAGGCCGGCTCCGCGGCCCAGGTGCTGCTCGCCTGGGAGGAGCCGGAGCGGCTGCACCGCGGCCTCCAGGGCGCGCGCTTCACCGCGACCGCGCTCTCCGGCGTGCGACGCCGCGGCTGGGCGCAGTCCATCGGCGAGCGCGAGCCCGGCGTGGCCTCCGTCTCGGCGCCCGTGCGCGGGCCGTCCAACCGGGTCGTGGCGGCGGTCTCCGTCTCCGGCCCGATCGAGCGCCTGACCCGCCACCCGGGCCGACTGCACGCCCAGGCCATCGTCGAGGCGGCGGCCCGCCTCACCGACGCGCTGCGGCGCGCCTGACCATCCACGTACCAGCAGGGGCGGACCGCTACGGCGGTCCGCCCCTGCGTCGTTGCCACGGCGAAGGCAAACAAAAAAGGCCCTCGATGAGGGCCTCTTCACAGCTGGGGTACCAGGACTCGAACCTAGACTAAATGAACCAGAATCACTCGTGCTGCCAATTACACCATACCCCAAGGACGATCCGCGGACCGCCGGAGGAAGATACTACCCGAAAACCGGGACGTGGTTGACCGGCACCCGCAGCTCCCTGATCAGGGCGACCAGCGCGGCCGCGTCGCCCTCCGGCAGCGGGCTCCCGTCCGCGCGGACCGCGCGCAGCGGCGCCGCCCAGTCGGCCACCCACCGGACGTGCCCGGCGGCGGCGAGCGCGTCGAGCGCGACCGCCTGGACCGCGAGGTCGGGCAGGCCGCCGTTCTCCCAGAGCCCGACCACCCGCCCCAGGTCGCCCGCGCCGCCGACACGGACCGAGACGGGCAGCGCCACACGGCTGTTGGCGATCCGTCCGGCGGTGTGGAAGTACTCGGCCCAGTCCAGCGGACGCGCCTTCACGATGTCGCGATCCAGCAGGAGTTCGGCCGCCCGGTCCAGCACCCCGTCGGCGCCGCGGAGGAGTTCGAGCGCGGGCCGGCCGTCGGCCGGGACGGACCGCGCTCCCGAGCGGCGCGCCAACGCGTCCAGGCGACGGCTCAACCCTGGATGGGTGTGCCGCGGATCCTCCCGCCCGTCGAGGACGGCGCGCAGGTGGGCCGCGCGCTCGTCGGCGCGGGAGGGGTCCGCGAACAACGCGGCCAGGCCGCGGTAGAGCTCCCGGGGCCGAACCCCGGCGGCGACGCCCGGCTGGAGGTAGTCGGCGGTGTAGCGGTGCTCGGCCCAACCCCACTCGGCGAGGGCCCGGAGCGCCGAGGCCATGGCCGCCGGACCGGCCACCAGGGCACCCGTCGCGTCGCAGGCCAACTCCTCCCGGCGGGCCAGCGCGAGGCGCAGCCGCCGCCGGAGCCGCCGCTCGTCCGAGCGGCGCGCCAGCCGCAGGTGCGGGCCGCGGCGGACGTGGCCGAACTCGTGCCCGAGAACCGCCGTCAGCTCATCGACGTCCATGCCGAGCAGCAGCGGCACGCCGAGCATCAGCCGCGGGCGCTGGGCCGGCCCGTAGCGGAGCACGCGTGCGCCGGCACCGGCGTGGAGCTCGACGGACTCGGGCACCACGGCCCGGCACGCGCGGGCGGTCCGTTCGACCAACTCCCAGAGCTCCGGCTGCTCCGCCCGGGTCAGTTCGAGCCGCGCCTCGTGCAGGCGCTGCAGCCGGTCCTCGCGTTCGACGCGGCGGCGCCGGGCGACGACTCGGCGGGCGACCACGCCGACCACCACGGGCGCCAGGATGAACACCGCCCCGCCGACGTTCACCCCGGCGTCCGCCCGCTCGCTCAGCAACATGCCGAGACCCCAGGTCAGATAGAGCGCCACAACAGCAAGACCGACGACCGCGGCCAGAAATCCGCGCACACCCCACCCCTGAAATGCGCCTGAAAATGCAAAAGAGCTCCGGATCCTATCCGGAGCTCTTTTCCTTCGGTACCCCCGACCGGATTCGAACCGGCGCTACTGCCGTGAGAGGGCAGCGTGCTAGGCCGCTACACAACGGGGGCGAGATCAGTATTTCGTTTTGAGCTGGGGTACCAGGACTCGAACCTAGACTAACTGAACCAGAATCAGTCGTGCTGCCAATTACACCATACCCCATCGCACTGTCCAGAAGATCTTGGTGAGAGCTTCTCGGCTCTCCCCTGTCCCTTCCGGGCGGCGCAACAAGAAGAACACTACAGGACGGTGGCCGACGCTCCAAAATCGATAACCCGGAGCAGCTCCGGCAGGTCAGCGAGGGTGTCGATCCGCAGCACCTCGCCGCCTCCGCCGAGGCCGCGCCGATCGAGCCAGACCGCGCGCAGCCCGGCGGCCAGCGCGCCCCGCGCGTCGGTCGTCAGTTTGTCGCCCACGTAGACCACCTGCTCGGGCGGCAGTCCCAGCGCGGCGCAGCCGGCCCAGAAGGCCTCGGGTGCGGGCTTGGCATGCCCGATCTCGTCCGAGCAGACCAGCGAGGAGAAGCGGTCGCGCAGACCGATCGCGGTCAGCTTGTCCTCCTGGTAACGGCTGGAGGAGTTGGAGAGCAGCCCGTGCCGGTAGCCGGGCAACGCGTCCAGGGCGGGTATCACGTCGTCGAAAACGCGGCGGTGCCGGGTGAAGGCGTCCAGGTAACCGGCGAACCAGGCGTCGGGATCCTCGGCGGTCCGGCCGATCCGACCGAGGAAGAGCGCGACGCGGACCCTGCGCTGCTCCTGGAAGCCGAGCTCGCCCGCGAGGAAGCGCTCGTAGACCGCCTCGACGTCCCCGCTCCAGAGCTCGTGCGCCCGCTGCGGCGAGTCGAACTCCGCCAGCATCCCCAGCGCGTCGAGGTGTTCCAGGATGGCCGCGCGTTCGGCACCCGAGTAGTCGAAGAGGGTGTCGTCGATGTCCCACAGGACACCGACCTCAGCCACGCTTGACCACGCGGTTGCTCAGCGTGCCGATGCCCTCGACGGTGACCGCGACCTCGTCGCCGACGGCCAGCGGGCCGACGCCGGCGGGGGTGCCGGTGAGGATGACGTCGCCGGGGAGCAGCGTCATCGCGTCGGAGATGTGGACGATCAGGTCGGCGATCGAGCGGACCATCTGCGAGGTACGGCCGGCCTGGCGCAGTTCGCCGTTGACGGTGCAGGTGATCGCGAGGTCGGCCGGGTCGAGGTCGGTCTCGATCCAGGGGCCGAGCGGGCAGGCGGTGTCGAAGCCCTTGGCGCGCGCCCACTGGCCCTCGCGCTGCTGGACGTCGCGGGCGGTGACGTCGTTGGCGCAGGTGTAGCCGAGGATCACGTCGTTCACCCGGGAGTGCGGCACCTCCCGGCACATCCGGCCGATGACGACGGCCAGCTCGGCCTCGTACTGCACGTCGGAGGAGAACGGCGGGTAGGCGATGTTCTCGGTGGGGCCGATCACCGCGGTGGAGGGCTTGAAGAAGGTGAGCGGCGCCTCGGGCACCTCGTTGCCCAGCTCGGCCGCGTGGGCGGCGTAGTTGCGGCCGACGGCCACGATCTTGCTCGGCAGCATCGGCGACAGCAGCCGCACGTCGGACAGCGGCAGCACCACGCCGGTCGGCTGGAGCTCGCCGAACGGGTGGCCGGCGAGCGCGGCGACGGTCTCGGCCTGGGCGTCGACCACGCCGAAGGTGACCTCGCCCTCGTGGGTGTACCTGGCGATGCGCACGGTGCGGACGTCTCCTCTGGGCGGGAACGGGTGGAACGGGTGGATCACGACCACATTAGTCCGGGCAGAAGAAAGGGCCCCGCCGAAGCGGGGCCCTTTCCGAGGAGACGCGGCGCGGTCAGTCCGCGACGACGACCGGCGGGGCGACCATCAGGTTGGTGCGGCGCGGGTTGGCCGTCTGCTGCGGGAGCTCCACCGGCTGCTCGGCGGAGGTGCGCAGGGCGGGGCCACCGTCGGCCGGCAGGGCGTCGAGCTTGGTCCGGCGCGGGTTGGCCGTGGGACGGAAGCTCATGGTCGTCTTGAAGGTCACCGGGGACTCACCTTGGTCTCGATCGGGAGGGGGTCACGCGTCGTGCCCGCATCCAGGATCTCATTCCACAGGAGAGCCACTCGGCACCACCTCATAACCTGTGAGCTTGGTCACTTTGGAACACTCCAAGCGCGACAGTTACGGCATTGTGGCCGATTCCATAAGTGCCACATAAGGCCCATATCGGACAAAATCATGACGGGGCGTCACCCCGCCACCCGCACTTCGGACGCATTCATGTCCGATACGTACGGTTTCCCCGGCCTCGTTTCACACATTCCGTCACACCGGCATCACTGATCGTCACAGCCTCCGCTACCGAGCGTCGCCCCTTGTTGGAGATCGGGGCCTGTGCTGGAATGCCACGGACCGCCGGAGCCCGTCCCTCCCCCAGCACCAGCTCGGCACCGGGGCACTCGACGGCGGCAGGGAGTCTGCGACTGGATGCCGGCCGCAGACTCCAATAGGCGAAGCTCGGACCCGACCGGGTCCACGCCTTCCGAGAAACTCGACACCGTTCCGCCGCTGCGCGCAGCGGGGGACGCCTGGTCCAGAGGTTGCGACGCTAGTGCAGGGACGTATCAAGAGGGGTGGCGGCGCGGGCAACCCGGCGGACCGCGGAGCAGCTGGCCACCAGCAGCCGTCGCCGAATGCCCCCCACGCCGCCGAGGGCCCCCGCCCCGGGCCCACGTCTGGCCGCCCCGGCTCCGACGCCGGTCCGGCCGGCGCGCCCGGCATGGCCGAGAAGAACGCCAAGGCCGACAAGAAGAGCGGCGGTGGCGGATCGAGCCGA
Organism: Streptacidiphilus jiangxiensis; assembly: GCF_900109465.1. Lineage (GTDB taxonomy): Bacteria > Actinomycetota > Actinomycetes > Streptomycetales > Streptomycetaceae > Streptacidiphilus > Streptacidiphilus jiangxiensis. The sequence goes on along the minus strand of NZ_FOAZ01000025.1, from coordinate 30,583 downwards.
ATAGGCTCGGTGACCGCGCCCAGGCCCGGTCGGACCAAGCGCTTCTCGCTCGGCAACTGGCGCATCCGTACCAGGCTGACCGCCCTTCTGGTGCTGCCCGTGGTCGCCGCCATCGTCCTCGGTGGTCTGCGCATCCAGGGCTCGCTCCAGACCCAGCAGCAGCTGGACAACGTCGCCAAGCTCGGTGAGGTCGCCCAGGCCGCCACGCTGCTCGCCACCTCGCTCGAGCAGGAGCGCGACGACATGGCGGGCGCGAGCGGCGTGCAGGACCAGCCGGTCAAGGAAAACAGCACCGTCATCTACGACGAGCAGCAGACGCACCGGAAGCGTCAGAAGCTGACCAACCTGATCGACTCGCTCGACAAGTCGCAGCTCCCCGGTGGCGGCGTCGACATCGACTCGGTGCAGGCCAAGCTCGACCAGCTGCCGACCATCGAGAGCAGCGCGTTCGACTACACGCTGGCCGGCAGCGACCTGCAGAAGACCGTCGCCCAGTTCGACAACCTGATCACCCCGCTGACCCAGATCACCCAGGACCTCGCCCTCGCGTCCTCGAACCTGCAGCTGGTCCAGGCGACCCGGTCGCTCCAGGCCTTCACGCAGTGGCACGAGGACATGGCCATCGTCCGGTCCACGATCCTCGGCGCCCTGACCTACACCAAGCCCGGCGACACGAACACCACGCCGACCCTGTCGGCGAGCGACCGCCAGTACGCCGCGGCAGCCCTGGCCGACGCCACGACGGCGACGAAAGAGTTCACCGCGCTCTACGGCTCGGCCAAGGCCCAGAACCTGATCGGCTCCTGGCAGAGCAACACCAACATCGCCGAAGCGACCCGCTGGGCCGGCCAGGTGCTGCAGTCGAGCACCCCCCTGGACCAGCAGCCGAACCTGCTGAGCCCCGCCGACTGGTCGGCCCGCTCCGGCACGCAGATGCTGCAGATGAACCAGGACGAGTCCTTCCTGGTCCAGGAGCTCAACACCACCGCGTCCGACCTGCGCTCGCAGGCGCAGACGGACGCCTACGCCAACGCCGGTCTGATCGTCGCCGTTCTCCTCGTCGCCATCCTCGGCGCCGCCCTGGTGGCCCGCTCGATGGTGCGCACGCTGGCCAAGCTGCAGCAGACCGCCGAGGACGTCGCCGAGCACACGCTGCCGGAGATGGTCCGCAAGCTCTCCGAGTCCGATCCGCAGGACGTGGACGTCTCGATCCAACCGATCGGCATCGACACCACGGACGAGATCGGGCACGTGGCCCGAGCCTTCGACAAGGTCCACAGCCAGGCCGTCCGACTCGCCGCCGAGCAGGCCCTGCTCCGAGGCAACATCAACGCGATGTTCACCAACCTCTCGCGCCGCTCCCAGGGTCTGATCCAGCGCCAGCTGGCGATGATCTCCGAGCTGGAGTCGCGCGAGGCCGACCCGGACCAGCTGGCCCAGCTGTTCAAGCTCGACCACCTCGCGACGCGTATGCGTCGTAACGGTGAGAACCTCCTGGTTCTCGCGGGTGAGGACCCGGGTCGTCGTTGGACCCGCCCCGTCCCGCTGGTCGACGTGCTCCGCGCCGCCGCCTCCGAGGTGGAGCAGTACGAGCGCATCGAACTGGCCTCGGTGCCGACGGCGGACGTCGCCGGCCGCGTCGTCAACGACCTCGTGCACCTCCTCGCCGAGCTGCTCGAGAACGCCACCTCGTTCTCCAGCCCGCAGACCCGCGTCAAGGTCACCGGTCACGCGCTGCCCGACGGCCGCGTGCTGATCGAGATCCACGACACCGGTATCGGTCTCTCCCCCGACGACCTGGCCGAGATCAACGAGCGCCTGGCGAACCCGCCGGTGGTGGACGTCTCCGTCTCCCGCCGCATGGGCCTCTTCGTGGTCGGTCGACTCTCGCTGCGTCACGGCATCCGCATCCAGCTGCGTCCGAGCGACTCGGGCGGCACCACCGCGCTGGTCATGCTGCCGGTGGACGTCACCAACGTCGCCGAGCGTCGTGCCGGTGCCGGTGGCGCCGGTGCGGCCAAGGCCGCCCCCGCGGCCCCGCAGCGTCCGGCCGCGCCGGCCGGTCCGCAGCGCACCCCGCTGGCCTCCGGCCCGCAGGGCGGCACCGACGGCCGTGGTGGCCGTCCCTCCCTGCCGCAGCAGCCTCAGCCGACGCTGGGTCTGCCCCAGGGCGGCCTGCCCCAGCGCGGCGGCCAGCCGACCGACGGCCGCGGCCTGCCCGTCGGCACCGGTCTGCCGGGCCAGGCGGGTCCGGGTCAGCCCGGCCCGTCCGGCCAGCAGGACGCCGGCTACGGCCAGCCGCTGCCGCAGCGTGGCGCGCCGGCCCCGACGGGTCAGCAGGGCTTCGGCCAGCCGTCCGCGCCGGCCCCGGCCGGACAGCCCGGTGGCTACGACTCCAGCCGTACCGACGGCCGCGGTATCCCGCTGCCCAACTTCGGCCAGGCGGGTCCGGGTCAGCCCGGCCAGCAGGACGCCGGCTACGGCCAGCCGCTGCCGCAGCGCGGCGCGCCGGCCCCGATGCCGCAGCAGCCGACCCAGCAGCAGCCCGCCCAGCAGCCGTTCGGCGGCCGCGGCGACACCGGCTACGGCCACGAGCCGTCCCCCTGGGCGGAGCAGCCGCAGCACGGTTCTCCGGCCGGGGGCCGTCCCGGCCCGGGCCCGATCAGTCAGCCCTCCTCGATTGCGGAGAGCACCGCTCAGTTCGCCCGTCCGCGCTTCGACGACGAGCCGCCGGCCCGTCCGATGCCCCCGGCGCCGGTCGCACCGCAGCCGCAGCCCGCGCCGCAGCCGGACTTCGGCGGCGACCCGCTCACCCGCGCGCTGCCTCCGGCCAACGAGTCGGCCGCTCCCTCGCCGATCTTCGAGCAGATGGAGACCACCTGGTTCCGCGCGGGTCGCGCCGAGCGGATGCGCGGTATCCAGGTCTCCGAGAACCAGGGCGGCCAGCAGGCCTCCGGCACCGCGCAGTTCGGCGGCCAGTCGGCCACCGGCCAGTTCCCGACGGTGCAGCAGGGACAGCAGGGACAGCAGGGACAGTTCGACGGGGGCCGCACCGGCCAGTTCGAGCAGCCCGGCCGTCCGGCCCAGCCGCAGGCGCCCGCCGGTGCGACCGGGGTCTCCGGGATGAGCCCCGACTCGGCGCCGTGGCGCAGCTCGGCCAACGACGAGACGTGGCGCCGCGCGGAGCAGGTGCGCGAGCCCAGCGCGGGCGGCGTGATGCCCTCCGGTCTGCCGCGTCGTGTGCCCAAGGCCAACCTGGTCCCGGGCACGGCGGAGTCGCAGGCCCTTCCGGGCCCGCAGGTCTCCCGCTCTCCCGACGAGGTCCGCGGACGTCTCACCAACCTGCGTCGCGGCATTCAGCAAGGCCGGGCCCAGGGCACGGCCGGCCCCGGTCAGGGCAACGGCCCGTACGGCAGCAACAACCAGGAGCGTTGATCCAAGATGAGTCAGATGAGCCAGGCGGCCCAGAACCTCAACTGGTTGATCACCAACTTCGTCGACAGCACCCCCGGGGTGTCGCACACCGTGGTCGTGTCGGCCGACGGCCTGCTGCTCGCCATGTCCGAGGGCTTCCCCCGCGACCGGGCCGACCAGCTCGCCGCGGTGGCCTCGGGCCTGACCTCGCTGACCCAGGGCGCGTCCCGGATCTTCGAGGGCGGCAAGGTCTCGCAGACGGTGGTGGAGATGGAGCGCGGCTTCCTCTTCCTGATGGCCGTCTCCGACGGCTCCGCCCTGGCGGTGCTCTCCTCGCCGGACAGCGACATCGGCCTGGTCGGCTACGAGATGGCGCTGCTGGTCGACCGTGCCGGCACCGTGCTCACGCCGGCCCTGCGCGCCGAACTCCAGGGCAGCCTGCTGCACTGAGGGTTCGTCGGCCCTTGCGGAGCCGACGAACCCGACGGACCCGACGAATGAGACATGGGCCACCTCGGCCCGTGAATCCTGGCACTGCCGGGACTCACGGGCCGTCGGCCCCGTACACTCCGGTGCCACTCGTGCCAGGACATTGCTCCGGACACGGACAGCACCACCCACCCTCGCCGCGGAAAGGCACGACGGCCGCTGCAGCACTAGGAGGACTGATGACTTCACCGCACGGAGGCCAGAGCGGCGCCCGGCAGCCGCTCGTGCGTCCCTACGCGATGACCGGCGGCCGCACCCGTCCGCGCTACCAGCTCGCCATCGAGGCGCTGGTGACCAGCACGCCCCAGGCGTACCGCTCGGGGACGTTGCTGCCGGAGCACGCGCGGATCGTCGACCTCTGCCGCGAGGTGAAGTCGGTGGCGGAGGTCTCCGCCCTGGTCCCCATGCCCCTGGGTGTCGCCCGCATCCTCGTCGCCGACCTGGCCGAGGCCGGCCTGGTCGCCATCCACCAGCCTGCGGCCGCCTCCGACAACGGCGGCGCGCCCGATGTCACGCTGCTCGAAAGGGTGCTCAGTGGACTTCGCAAGCTCTAGTCCGACCGCCACCAGGGCCACCACCTCCGCGAAGATCGTGGTGGCGGGCGGCTTCGGCGTGGGCAAGACCACCCTCGTGGGGGCCGTGTCCGAGATCAACCCGCTGCGCACCGAGGCCGTGATGACCTCGGCCTCCGCCGGGATCGACGACCTGACCCACGTCGGCGGAAAGACCACGACCACGGTCGCCATGGACTTCGGCCGCATCACCCTCGACGCGGACCTGATCCTCTACCTGTTCGGCACCCCGGGCCAGGACCGCTTCTGGTTCATGTGGGACGACCTGGTCCGCGGCGCCATCGGCGCCGTCGTCCTGGTCGACACCCGCCGCCTGGCCGACTGCTTCCCGGCAATCGACTACTTCGAGAACAGCGGCCTGCCGTTCGTGGTGGCGCTGAACAACTTCGACGGCTTCGCCACGCACTCGCCCGACGAGGTGCGCGACGCCCTGCAGTTGGGACCGGACACGCCGATCATCGCCACCGACGCGCGGCGGCGCGACAGCGCCAAGTCGGCGCTCATCACGCTCGTCGAGCACGCGCTGCTCGCCCGGCTGCGCTGAGACTGCGTGTTGAACTTTCTATAACGGTTCGACACGCATTTCCCACCCAGCTCTCACCATCGGTAGGCGAGTGCACACGCTGCGCAGAACGCAGCGCGGGCATTCGCCGTCCGTGGGTGTTTATGTCCCATTTACTCCAGGATCCCTGTGAACCGGAGGGTGTTTGGCCAAGGCCATACGCCCGTGCTGAAATGCCAGCCACCGCCGGATGACCCCCGGATGCACGACAAGGCCGCCCCGGCCGAGAGGTTGAGTCGAGTGAGCCACAACGAGGCAGCTCCAGGCGCCGGAAGCGCGCCCCAGGTCCGGCCTGCGGGTCGGCTCTCCCTGAGCAACCGTCGCCTGCCCTTCAAGCTGATCGCGATCCTCCTGGTCCCGGTCCTTGCGGCGCTCGCCTTCGCCGGCCTACGGGTGCAGAGCTCGTACACCGCGTGGCAGCAGGCCCAGGACGCCCAGAAGGTCGCCAAGCTGGTCGAGGCCTCGACCCAGGTGACGCAGGCCATCGACCAGGAACGTGACGGCTCGATCCCGTACCTGATGAAGCCCGGCTCGGCGGCGGCGAGCGCGCCGCTCGACCAGACGGTGAAGAAACTCCGGGACAACACGAACACGGCCATCGCCAACTTCGAGGCGCTGGCCGCGAACGCGCCGAACATCGGGCATGTCCAGGAGCGCATCGCGGCGGCCAAGCCGCAGCTCGCGAAGATCGACGGGCTGCGCAAGCTGGACTACAGCCAGCCGACCACGACGGCCGAAGAGGCGTACTCCTCCCTCTTCTCCGCGCTCCAGGGCCTCGACAACGAGCTGGTCTTCAGCAACGGCGGCAGCATCAACTCCGACGGCCGCGCGATCTACGCGATCACCCTGGCCAAGGACGCCGACTCGATCGAGCGCGCCATCGTCCTGCACATGCTGCTGGAGAAGTACAAGCCGAACACCAGCGCGGCGGCCACCACTCTGTACTTCACCCAGCAGATGAAGGCCTTCAGCTACCTCTACCTGCAGGGCATCGCGCAGCAGGAGTTCACCAACGCCGCCGACCCGGCCTTCGTCACCGCGCTCAACCAGGGCCTGCAGAACGTGCAGGCCGCCATGGAGAACGCCAACCAGCAGAGCGCGGCCGCCGCGCAGGGTGGCGGCGCCAAGTCGGGCAAGGCCCTGGACATCCAGGGCATGGTCAACATCCTGGTGGCGGCGCCGGACCCGGCCCACGCCCGGGCGGCCGGCGTCACGCCGCTGCTGTGGGGCCAGGAGACCACGGCCGTCTTCGACGCACTGCGCACGGTCGAGAGCAAGCTGGTCGCCGACGCGGTGACCCAGGCCTCGGACCAGGCGTCCAAGGCCCGCAACGACGCCATCATGAACGCCGCCATCGTGCTCGGCGCGGTGCTGCTGGCCGGTGTGATGACGGCTCTGGTCGCCCGCTCGATGATCCGCAACATGCGCCGTCTGCGTGACGGCGCCGAGCAGGTCGCCCAGCAGCGCCTGCCCGACCTGGTGCGCCAGCTCTCCAAGACCGACCCGGGCAAGGTCGACCTCACGGTCGAGCCGATCCAGGTGAACGGCAAGGACGAGATCGCCGAGGTCGCCCGCGCCTTCGACGAGGTCCACCGCGAGGCCATCCGACTCGCCTCCGAGCAGGCCCTGCTCCGCGGCAACGTCAACGCGATCTTCACCAACCTCTCCCGCCGTTCGCACGGCCTGATCGAGCGCCAGCTGGCGCTGATCACGGACCTGGAGAACAACGAGGCCGACCCGGACCAGCTGGAGAACCTCTTCAAGCTCGACCACCTGGCCACCCGCATGCGCCGCAACGGCGAGAACCTCCTCGTCCTCGCCGGCGAGGACCCGGGCCGTACCTGGGGTGAGCCGATCCCGCTGGTGGACGTGCTCCGTGCGGCCGCCTCCGAGGTGGAGCAGTACGAGCGCATCGAGCTGGCCGGCATACCCGAGACCGACGTCGTCGGTCCCGCCGTCACCGACCTCGTGCACCTGCTCGCCGAGCTGCTGGAGAACGCCACCACCTTCTCCAGCCCGCAGACCAAGGTGCGCGTCACCGCGACCCGCCTGCCCGACCAGCGCGTGCTGGTCGAGATCCACGACAAGGGCATCGGCCTCACCTCCGAGGACTTCGCCGAGATCAACGCGAAGCTGGCCGACCCGCCGACCGTGGACGCCTCCGTCTCCCGCCAGATGGGCCTCTTCGTGGTCGGCCGCCTGTCCGAGCGACACGGCATCCGCGTCCAGCTGCGCCCCTCCGGCGAGTCCGCCGGTACCACCTCGCTGGTCATGCTGCCCGAGCGGCTGACCCTGGCGGCCGGTGCCGTCGAGCCCGAGGAGCAGTTCACCGTCTCCCGCATCTACCCGGAGGCCGCGCAGGGCGCGGGCATGGCGGGCATGCGCACCGCGAGCGAGCTCGGCTTCGACGACAGCCGCTACGACCGTGCCCTGGAGGCCGGTGAGCAGGGCAGCGCGCTCGACTCGGTGCAGCGTTCGCTGCGCCTGGGCCAGCGCCGCCAGCAGGTCGCGCTGGAGTCGGGCGACTCTCCCGCCTACGACGAGCGCACCCCGGCTCCGGCCGAGTACGGGTACAGCCCCGAGTACGGCGGCCAGGAGTACGCCGACGGCGCCCAGGCCTTCGACGGCTTCGACGCCGAGTACCGCTCGGAGTTCGAGACGGAGCCGCGCGCCGACTACTCCGCACAGTACGGTTCCGGTTACGCCCAGGGGTTCGGCGCGGAGAACGCGTCGGGCCACCCGCAGAACCTGGACGGTAGCCACGCGCGCGGCCACCAGCCGTCGCCGTCCTACCCGGCACCGGACGCCGGTTACGAGGCCGGGCGCTACACCGCCCAGCACTTCGAGGCCGGAGTGGCCGAGCACGAGACCTACGGTGCGGACTACGCCGAGGACACCTACCTCACCCCCGGGGCGACCCCCGGCATGCAGCACTACGGCACCGGCGCGCCGGCCTACGAGCCCGGCCCCGTCGCGCCGCAGAGCCCGCAGGGCCAGGAGCCGACCGCCCTGGGCGCCAACGGTCTGCCCACTCGGCGACCGGGCGCCGCGCTCGGCGGCGGGGCGATCGGCGGCCGCGACAGTGGCGAGCGCCCCAACTGGTTCACCGGCGCCAAGGAGAGCGGTCAGACCACCAGCGCCATGCCGGTCATGCCGCCCGCGCACGGCCGTCCCGCGGCCGCGCTGCCGGCCGCCGGGCCGAGCGCCTCGGCACCCCGTGAGGCGTCCGGCGCCGGAACCACCACCTCCGGTCTGCCGCGCCGCGTACCGAAGCAGAACCTGCTCCCCGGTCAGTTCCAGGACCCCGACGGCGCAGGCACCCCCGATCTGCCCTCGTCGCAGCCCCAGCTGTCCCGTTCCCCCGAGGAGGTCCGGGGCAGGCTCACCAACCTGCGCCGCGGCATCCAGCAAGGTCACAACGCGGGCGACACCCCCCACCAGGGCTCTGGCCCGTACGGCACCAACCCCCAGGAGCGTTGATCCAAGATGAGTCAGATGAGCCAGGCGGCCCAGAACCTCAACTGGTTGATCACCAACTTCGTCGACAACACCCCCGGGGTCTCGCACACCGTGGTCGTGTCGGCCGACGGCCTGCTGCTCGCCATGTCCGAGGGCTTCCCCCGCGACCGCGCCGACCAGCTCGCCGCCGTCGCCTCCGGCCTCACCTCGCTGACCCAGGGCGCGTCCCGGATCTTCGAGGGCGGCAAGGTCGCACAGACGGTGGTGGAGATGGAGCGCGGCTTCCTCTTCCTCATGGCCGTCTCCGACGGCTCCGCCCTGGCCGTGCTGGCCTCCCCGGACAGCGACATCGGCCTCGTCGGCTACGAGATGGCCCTGCTGGTCGACCGTGCCGGCACCGTCCTCACCCCGGCCCTGCGCGCCGAACTCCAGGGCAGCCTTCTGCACTGAACCGGCGTCACCACCTGACGCCAAGCGAGCCGCGTCCGCATCCAGATCGTTCGTGAGGAGGAACCGTGACACCGCCCGAGGACCAGAACGGCCAGTACGGCGCTGCCTATCCGGGAACAGGCCATGACGCGTTCGGCGGTCCCGCCGGCGGCTACGCCCCGGCCTCTGGGTACCCCGGTTACGACCAGGCGCCCCACGCCGGGCAGTCCGGCTACTGGCAGGACCAGCAGCCGCAGGAGTGGCAGCCCCAGTCGGCCCCGCACGGTGGGCGCCCCCAGGCGCCGGTCGAGCCGGAGCACCACGACGAGGAACCCCTCATCCGCCCCTACGCGATGACCGGCGGCCGGACCCGTCCGCGCTACCAGCTGGCCATCGAGGCGCTCGTCTCCACGACGGCCGCTCCGGAGCGGATCGGTTCGCTGCTCCCCGAACACCAACGCATCTGCAACCTGTGCATGGACATCAAGTCGGTCGCCGAGATCTCGGCCCTGCTGTCCATGCCGCTGGGTGTGGCTCGCATTCTCGTCGCGGACCTGGCCGAATCCGGCCTGGTCGCGATCCACCAGCCCGCCGCCGGGGGCGAATCCGGCGGAACGCCTGATGTGACACTGCTCGAAAGGGTGCTCAGTGGACTTCGCAAGCTCTAGGCCGACTGCCCCGGCCGCCACCGGGGGCCGCAGCACGACCTCCGCGAAGATCGTGGTGGCGGGCGGCTTCGGCGTGGGCAAGACCACCCTCGTCGGCGCGGTCTCCGAGATCAACCCGCTCCGTACCGAGGCCGTGATGACCTCGGCCTCCGCCGGGATCGACGATCTCAGCCACGTCAGCGGCAAGACGACCACGACGGTCGCCATGGACTTCGGCCGTATCACCCTGGACGAGGACCTGATCCTCTACCTGTTCGGCACCCCGGGCCAGGACCGCTTCTGGTTCATGTGGGACGACCTGGTCCGCGGCGCCATCGGCGCCGTCGTGCTCGTGGACACCCGCCGCCTGGCCGACTGCTTCCCGGCGATCGACTACTTCGAGAACAGCGGCCTGCCGTTCATCGTCGCGATCAACGCCTTCGACGGCAGCCAGACGCACACGCCGGACGAGGTCCGCGAGGCCCTCCAGCTCGGCCACGAGACCCCGATCATCACCACCGACGCCCGCCGTCGCGACAGCGCGAAGTCGGCGCTGATCACGCTCGTCGAGCACGCGCTGCTGGCCCGCCTGCGCTGACCGGCACGCCGGTACGACGTTCGAAGGGCGCGAGGAACTCCCCTCGCGCCCTTCGTCGTTCCCCGGCGGTGATGCCATCGCCCGAGGCCGCGGCCCGGGAGGCCGCCGCGATCGCTGCGGCGGCGGCCCCCGAGGGGGTCACGCTCAGGCGGTGAGGCCGGCGCGGATGAGGCCGTAGGTGTAGGCGTCGTCCAGGGCCTGCCAGGAGGCGCCGACGACGTTCTCCGCCACACCGACGGTCGACCAGGAGGTCACACCGTCCGTGGTCTCGATCAGGACGCGGGTCTGGGAGCCGGTGCCGTGCTGGCCCTCCAGGATGCGGACCTTGTAGTCCGTCAGTTCCAGCCGGGCCAGCTGCGGGTAGAAGCGGCCCACCGCGGCCCTCAGGGCGGCGTCCAGGGCGTCGACGGGGCCGTTGCCCTCTCCGGTGGCCACGATGCGCTCACCCTTGGCCCAGAGCTTCACCGTGGCCTCGTTGGCGGTCGTGCCGTCGGCCCGCTGCTCGGCGATCGCGCGCCAGGACTCCAGGGTGAAGAAGCGCTCCTGGGCGCCCCGGACCTCGGCCCGGAGCAGGAGCTCGAAGGAGGCGTCGGCGGCCTCGAAGGTGTAGCCGGCGAGCTCCTTCTCCTTGACCCGATCCACGACGCGACCGGCCAGCTCGCGGTCGGTGGAGAGGTCGTAGCCGAGCTCCTTGCCCTTCAGCTCCACCGAGGCCCGCCCGGCCATGTCGGAGACCAGCATCCGCATGGTGTTGCCCACCAGGGCCGGATCGGTGTGCTGGTAGAGGTCCGGGTCCACCTTGATGGCCGAGGCGTGCAGCCCGGCCTTGTGGGCGAACGCGGAGACGCCGACGTACGGCTGGTGCGTGGACGGGGTGAGGTTGACGACCTCGGCGATCGCGTGCGAGATGCGGGTCATCTCGGCGAGGCGGCCTGCGGGCACCACCCGCCGGTCGTGCTTGAGCTCCAGCGCGCCCACGACCGGGAAGAGGTTCGCGTTGCCGACCCGCTCGCCGTAGCCGTTGGCGGTGCACTGGACGTGCGTCGCGCCCGCATCCACCGCGGCGAGGGTGTTGGCGACGGCGCAGCCGGTGTCGTCCTGGGCGTGGATGCCGAGCCGCGCGCCGGTCTCGGCCAGCACGTCGGCGACGATCTCGCGGACGCCGCCGGGCAGCATGCCGCCGTTGGTGTCGCACAGCACCACCACGTCCGCGCCCGCCTCGTGCGCGGCACGCACGACGGAGAGCGCGTAGGCGCGGTTGGCCTTGTAGCCGTCGAAGAAGTGCTCGCAGTCGATGAACACGCGGCGGCCCTGGGACCGCAGGTACGCGACGCTGTCGCGGACCATGGCGAGGTTCTCCTCCAGCGTGGTACGCAGCGCCAGCTCGACGTGGCGGTCGTGGGACTTGGCGACCAGCGTCACCACCGGCGCGCCGGAGGCGACCAGTGCCTGCAGCTGCGCGTCGTCCGCCGCGGTGCCACCGGCTCGGCGGGTCGCGCCGAAGGCCACCAGCTGGGCGTTCTCCAGCTTCAGTTCGTTCTTCGCGCGCGCGAAGAACTCGGTGTCGCGCGGGTTGGCGCCCGGCCAGCCGCCCTCGATGAAGCCCACGCCGAACTCGTCCAGGTAGCGGGCGATGGCGAGCTTGTCCGCGACGGTGAGGTTGATGCCCTCGCGCTGCGCGCCGTCGCGCAGCGTGGTGTCGAAGACGTGGAATTCGTCGGTGAGGGAACTCATGGCCGGTGGTCTCCTGTCGGTGCTGCTCGTTCAACGAAAAAGACCCCTCGCGGATGCGAGAGGTCTGCACGCTGGTCGGTTCCTGCTCGGGAACTCAGACCTGCGCGCTGCAGCTAATAATCAGTGCGAACGTGGGCACCTTCGCAGTCTGGCACACCGACCCGGAGGACGGCCGCGCATCTTGCCATGCGAGATACGTGACCGTCCTATGAAATCTCAGGTCAGACGATCGGGTGCATCCAGCCGTGGGTGTCCTCGCGCTTGCCGGTCTGCAGCGCCAACAGCGTCTCGCGCAGCTTCATCGTGACCGGGCCGGGCTTGCCGTCGCCGACCTGCCAGTCGCCGCGGGCGGACTTGACCGAGCCGACCGGGGTGATCACCGCGGCGGTGCCGCAGGCGAAGACCTCGGTCAGCTCGCCCGAGGCGTTGCCGTCACGCCACTCGTCGGTGGAGATCTTCCGCTCGTCGGTCGCGTACCCGAGGTCACCGGCGATGGCGAGCAGCGAGTCGCGGGTGATGCCGGGCAGCAGCGAGCCGGAGAGCTCGGGGGTGACCACGCGGGCGTTCTCGCCCTCGCCGAAGACGAAGTAGAGGTTCATGCCGCCCATCTCCTCGATCCAGCGGCGCTCCACGGCGTCCAGCCAGACGACCTGGTCGCAGCCCTCGGCCGCGGCCTGGGCCTGGGCGACCAGCGAGGCGGCGTAGTTGCCGGCGCACTTGGCCGCGCCGGTGCCGCCGGGGGCGGCGCGGACGTACTCCTCGGAGATCCACACCGAGACCGGCTTGACGCCGCCGGAGAAGTAGGCGCCCGCCGGGGAGGCGATCAGCATGAAGAGGTACTCGTTGGCCGGGCGCACGCCCAGGCCCACCTCGGTGGCGAACATGAAGGGCCGCAGGTAGAGGCTCGACTCGTCCTGGGTCGGCACCCACGCCTGGTCCTGCTTGACCAGTGCCTCGACGGCCTCGACGAAGAGCTCCTCGGGCAGCTCCGGCATGGCCAGACGACGGGCGGAGGCCTGGAAGCGGGCGGCGTTCGCCTCGGGGCGGAAGGTCTGGATGCGGCCGTCGGCGGTGCGGTACGCCTTCAGGCCCTCGAAGATCGACTGACCGTAGTGGATGGTCATGTTGGCCGGGTCGATCTCCAGCGGGCCGTACGGCACCAGCTGGGCGTCGTGCCAGCCGCGCCCCTCGGTCCAGCGGATGGTCACCATGTGGTCGGTGAAGAAGCGGCCGAAGCCAGGGGAGGCCAGGCGGGCCTCGCGCTCGGCATCGGTCAGTGGGTGGGCCGAGGGCTTGAGCTCGATAGAGGTCATCGACGTTTGTCCTTCACCGTGTCGTCTTGGCGGGGTACTCGACCGGGGATCGGTTCCCCAGGGTCGATAGTCGCATTGATCGGGGCGTAAGCGACAGCCGGTGCCTTGGTGAGCGTCGCGCTGAGGAGGACAAACGCGCAGCACCGGGCCGTCGCCGGCCCGGTGCTGTGGTGTAGCGGAGGAGGCCGGCGGGTCAGCCGGCTACTCGGGCGGCGAGCGCGTCGCCGATCTGGGAGGTGGTGCGCGGAGCGGTGAGCGAGGCCCGCTCGGCGAGGTCGGCGGCGACGGCGTCCTCGATCTTCGCCGCCTCGGCGGCGTAGCCGAGGTGGCCGAGCAGCATGGCGACCGAGAGGATCGTGGCCGTCGGGTCGGCCTTGCCCTGGCCGGCGATGTCCGGGGCGGAGCCGTGGACCGGCTCGAACATGGACGGGAAGGCGCCGGTGGGGTTGATGTTGCCGGAGGCCGCCAGGCCGATGCCGCCGGTGACGGCCGCGGCGAGGTCGGTCAGGATGTCGCCGAAGAGGTTGTCGGTGACGATCACGTCGAAGCGCTCGGGCTGGGTGACGAAGAAGATCGTCGCCGCGTCGACGTGCAGGTAGTCGGTGGTGACCTCGGGGTACTCGGCGGCGACCGAGTCGAAGATCCGCTTCCACAGGTGGCCGGCGTGGACCAGCACGTTGTTCTTGTGGACCAGCGTCAGCTTCTTGCGCGGACGCGCCTGGGCGCGGGCGAAGGCGTCGCGGACGACGCGCTCGATGCCGAAGGCCGTGTTGAGGCTGACCTCGGTGGCGATCTCCTGGTCGGTGCCGGTGCGCAGCGAGCCGCCGTTGCCGACGTACGGGCCCTCGGTGCCCTCGCGGACCACGACGAAGTCGATGTCGGGGTTGCCCGCGAGCGGCGAGGCGACGCCGGGGAAGAGCTTGCCCGGGCGCAGGTTCACGTGGTGGTCGAAGGCGAAACGCAGCTTCAGCAGCAGTCCGCGCTCCAGCACACCGGAGGGCACGGACGGGTCGCCGATGGCGCCCAGCAGGATCGCGTCGGCGCCCTTGAGCTCCTCCAGCACGCCGTCCGGCAGGGTCTCACCGGTGGCGTGGTAGCGGCGGGCGCCGAGGTCGTACTCGGCGGTCTCCACCTTCACGTCGGCGGGGAGGGCCGAGGACAGGACCTTCAGCCCTTCGGCGACGACCTCCTGGCCGATACCGTCACCAGGGATCACTGCGAGGCGGAGAGTGCGAGACATGGCCCGGACCTTACTCCGACGTCCAGGCATTGACACGCATTGTCCGCAGTGTGGACGACGTCGTCGGCTGCCCCGCCCCCCGCCTCAGCGGGCGTCGGCGGGCGTGCGGCGGCGCCTCCAGGCCACGACCAGGACCGCGGCCAGGGCCAGGGTGCCCGCTCCCGTGCCGGCCAGGCCGGGCGCGAGTCCGGGCGGGGTGTAGTCGCAGGACAGGTGCTCCGCGCCACCACCCGACGCGGCGGCGAGCGGAACGGCGAGCATCCCCGCGTAGGAGGAGGGGGTCTTCGCCGCGCCGCCGTTCACCGAGCAGGTCCAGCCCTTGACGTCGGTGGTGGCGACGACCGCGGTGCCCGTGGTGCCGGCCGGGAAGGAGGCGTCCAGGTGCGCGCCCTGCGCGTGGACCACCGTCGGCGCGGTCTGCGCGGAGGCCGCCGTCGCCGCCTTCAGCGCCGGCAGGCTGAGGCAGCCCACCGCGTACTGGGGGATCTGCTGTCCCCCGCGGGTGGTGGTGACCTCGACCGTGGCCCGACCGTCGGCCGGCACGTCGCCCAGGAAACGGACGCCCGAACTGAGCACGGGGTACGCACCGTTCAGGGTCCGGGCCTTCCCGAACGAGGTCACCGTGCCGCCGAAGTACGGTGCGTACAGGAACGCGGCACTGCCGGCTCGGCACTCGAAGCCGAACGACGTCGTGGACTGCGCGGCCACCGGCCATGCCTGATCGCCACCGACACCGCCCGCGGACGGCACCAGGGCGCCGCCCGCGTCCGTTCGATGGAGGGTCGGCACCTGGTAGACGCTCGCTCCGAGCAGTGCCTGCTGGTTCGCCCAGACGGTGCCGGCCGGTGCGCCGTGGGTGTCCGTGCCGTCACCGCTGTGGACGGTGACCAGCGGCACCGGTGCGACCGGGGC
Organism: Streptacidiphilus jiangxiensis; assembly: GCF_900109465.1. Classification (GTDB taxonomy): domain Bacteria; phylum Actinomycetota; class Actinomycetes; order Streptomycetales; family Streptomycetaceae; genus Streptacidiphilus; species Streptacidiphilus jiangxiensis. Next base: position 15,214 of record NZ_FOAZ01000025.1, on the reverse strand, counting down.
CGGCTTCGCCGTGACCTGGCCGCTGCCGGCGCCGGTCGGGGTCAGCGTCCGGCCGACGCTCAGCAGCGCTTGGGAGACCGGGTCCGCGGGCGCGATGATGTGACGCCCGGCCATCGCCCAGGGCAGGCCCAGCTGCTGCAGTGCGGTGGCGGTGGGGGCGGGAATGTAGCTGCTGTAGAACGAGCCGCCATCGGCGTCCATGAGGATCGGGTCGTTGTCGGTGACGAACACCTCGGAACCGACGTCGAAGCGCTGGTTCGGCCAGGCGTTCGCGGCCTTGATCGCTTCGTAGCCGGAGGCGGTGACGCTGTTCATCGTCGTACGCGGGCCGGTGTAGGCGGGCCGGTCGCCCTGCAGGTTCGTCACGTTGTAGATGCCCAGCGTGGCGCCGACGAAGACGCCGGCGGTCATCAGGCCGCAGACGAGCCGGCGGCGGGAGGGCGAGAGACCCTCCCGTCCGAGCAGCACCAGCGCGCCGAGCGCGAGCACGCCGCCGACGCCGAGCAGGGTCCAGCTGAGCCAGTTCGCGGTCCCGGTCCCGACGGTGACCAACGCGAGCAGGGCCAGCAGGCCGCCGCCGCCCAACAGGGCGCGGCGGTCCGGGCGGTTGGCCAGGGCCAGCCAGGCCGCCATCACCATGAAGCCGCTGAGCACGAAGGTCTCCCGCCACGGCACCCCGTGCGGGATCGCGAAACCCTGCCAGACCAGTGCGGTGGCATGGATCGTGAAGGAGAGCGCGGTCAGCACGATCAGCGCGAGCCAGGCGACGCGGACACGGACCGGCAGTCGGCGCTGGAACGGCAGCACCAGGACCAGCAACAGCACGAGCACGCCGACGAAGACGTTCGGCGCATTGACGACCGGGTTGACGCCCGGCAGGAACTTCGCCAGGTAGTCCAGCGGCCCCACGCCGACGGATATGACGTAACTCTCGGAGGGCTGCGCGTCCTTGGACGCCAGACCGGAGACCAGGATGGCGGGTGCCGCCAGCAGCAGGCCGACGACGACCATGGAGGCGGCCCGCCACAGCACCCGGAGCCGCCCGCGAAGATCCAGGTCCGGGTCCAGGGCCAGGCGCAGGATCAGTACCAGCGCGGCGCCCAGGGTGGCCATCGCGGCCGAGTAGAAGTTGGCGTACCAGCACAGGCCGACCACGAGCGCGCCCGCCACCCAGCGGCGGCCCTGCAGGCACCAGTCGGCGGCGATGCACAGCATGGGCAGTGCCGCCAGGCCGAACATCCACATCGGCACGACGGAGCCGTCGATGACCGACCAGCCGCAGAGCGCGTATCCGACCGAGAGCAGCGCCCGCAGCCAACCGGAACCCGGCGCGAGACGGCCCAGGAAGATCGTCATCATCGCGGCGGCCAGACCCATGCTCAGCAGCGAGACGAGGAAGACCGGGAAATCCGCCTGCTGTCGGGGGAAAAGGCCGACCAGCAAAGAGAACGGGCTGGCGAGGTACGTGAAGTACTCACCGAGGAAGCCGACGCCGTAGGAACTGTTCCAGTTGAAGAACAGGCTGTTGTGCCCGACGCCGTGGAGCAGATCCCACAACGCCACATGAAAAGGCACATATTGGTTCCGCAGGTCGTTCATGGCCCGCGAGTGGCTCCCGAAGGGATACGTGCCGTACATCGCCAGGCCCGCGCAGTAGGCCGCCATCGAGAGGACGGCCGACAGGCTTGCCGCCTTGATACTCCGCAATTCAGCTTCCTGCTCTCGGGACCCATTCGTGACCTTCGGAATGGAACAGTCTAGCGGCCTGGCACGTCCAGTCCCACGTAAGAGCGACCACACGGAGCCTCACCTCACTCACAACCGCAGGTCGGCTAGGGTTCGGTGCTGCATCGGCTGATTGACAACTTTGGCACAGGTAGAAGGAGACGCGTCTCACATGGCGGAAGGCATCACCAGCCGTCTGGCGGGGGGACTGACGAGGCGTCGCGCACTCTGGTTGGGCGGCGGTGCCGCCACTGCGACCGTGTTGGGCATCTCCGCGCGCGAGCTCTTCCAGGGAGTCTCCGCCGGCTCTCCGCACCCGGGCGGCGGGATGTCCCCCGGCGTCGTCTCGCCGATAGGGCAGAGCACGGGCACCTCCTTCGTGCACGTGATCGCGCACGCCGACGACAGCCTCTACTTCCACGACCCTGAGCTGGCGCTCGCCATGAAGTCGGGTCACCCCTGCGTCGTGGTCTGCCTCACCAGCGGAGAGTCGGACGGCTACAACGGGCTGGAGGGCAACGAGGCCGGCAGCAAGAACCCGCCGCACCCGCCCGGCCCGCGGAACCGCCCCGCCTACGCCCGCGCCCGGATGAACGCCCTGCGCCGGGCGATGGCCCTCATAGCCACCGGCGACCTGCAGAGCCCCTGGGTGATCGAGGCCGGTGAGCTGGTGGCCGGTCACCAGGTGGAGGTCAACACCCTGGAGGCCGCACCCAACGTCAAGCTGTACTGGCTGCAGCTGCGCGAGAACCGCACGATCGGCAACCCCGTCCCGGACAGCCTGCGCGGTCTGTACCTCGGCGCCACGCAGACCCTGGAGACCATCCAGCCGGAGGAGAGCCCGGTCCAGGGTCCTTACCAGTACTCCCGGCAACAGGTCGTCGACTCGCTCAAGGCGGTCTTCCGCCTCTACCGCCCGTCCGTGGTCCGGACCCTGGACACCAATCCGATCCACAAGTTCAACCAGCCGCCGAACTTCGGCAACGGCAAGCAGCCGCCGGTTCCGCAGCTCCAGCTGCCCGTCTACACCGACCACGCGGACCACGTCTACTCGGCTCTCTTCGCGCACCAGGCGCTCGAGGAGTACTGGGCCGAGAACCAGCAGACCCGGGTCTGCCTCGTCGAGACCTACCGCGGCTACGTCAACGAGTTCATGCCGTGGAATCTCGGGCCCGCCATCCTCGGTCCGAAGCGGCAGGCGCTGCAGATCTACGCCGGCATGGGTGTGCCCGCCGGCTCCTGCACGGACCAGGCAGGCTGTGCGGACCGCAAGCTGAGCGCCTGGGACGTCACCCAGCGCTGGGCCCGCAGTACCCGTTACGTCGCTCCCGGCGCCTCGGACTGGGTCGCCCGGCTGAGCGACGGCAGGCTGGCCGCGTTCGCGCTGCTGAGCGGCACCGCCGTTCAGTGGGTCCAGCGCAAGGCCGGCGAGGACGGCTGGGCCGGACCCACCCCGGTCGGCGGCTCCGGACTCTCCGGCCAGATCTCCGCGGTGCAGCTGCCCGACGGGAAGCTGGCGCTGTTCACCGTGCGCATGGTGCTCGACGCCGACCCGCACCGGACCACTCGCGAGGTGGTCAGCGCGGTGCAGACCAGCGCACCGGGCCAGCCGCTGACCTTCGGGGGCTGGGAGAGTCTCGGCTGCCCGGACACCGACCCGGTCCAGGCCATGGAGATGGGCTTTCCGGCCGTCACCGTGGACAGCGGCGCCAACACCCATGTCTTCGTCCGCAACTTCGCCGGCGGCGTCAGCGTTCGCACCCGCAGCGGCGACGACGCGTGGCAGCCCTGGGCCGACCTCTCCGCCAACCTCCCGAGCTTCGGCCTGATCGGCGTCCAGGACGGTCTGGCTGCCGTGGCCACGCCGGACGGGCTGGTGCACGTCTTCGCGCCGAGCAGCAAGACCCTGGCCCACTGGGCCTCCCCCACGCCGGGAGCACTCCCGCGTCCGGCCGTCGCAGTGGGTCTGCCGCTCTCCTCCGGGCCGATCAACGGAGAGGCACTGGCCGACGGCACGATCCGACTGCTGTACCGCGAGCCCTCGTCGGCCCGGATCGTCGTCGCGGAGCTGCCCCCGAAGGCCGCCGCCTGGCGGGTCACCGACAAGGTGCCGGACGCCGGTGGCTACGGCCTGGTCGTGGGTCGGCAGACGGGCCCGGTCGGCGCCCCGACCGGTGTGGCGTTGGTCACCCGGAACGACGACGGCGGGGTCGCGGCCGGCACCGCCGCGGCCACAGCCCTCCCGAAGGCCTGGCAGTCGGACGAGGCCTTCGTGATGCACGTACCCGGTCTGGCCGTGGACGCGAAGGGCCGGGCCGTGGCCGTCGCGCTGCACAGCGACGGTGGGCTCCACCTCGCCCGCCAGACCTCGACGGCGCCGGACGCGCCGTTCACCGACTGGGCCCCGGCCTCGTCCGGAGCCCTGGGCGGCGGCACCCCGGCCGGAGCGGCCACCCGCGAGCCCGCCTGACCACCCCACCGCGGATCGTACGGAACCGAACTAGCCGTGCCCGGCGTCCTCTGGATGAACGCCGGGCAAGGGACGTCGCAACGGGCTCTTACCATCGTTCCTGCACGACTGCTCTATCGTGCAGCGAGAGATTCCCGCGACGAACGCGTGCGTACGTGCCGATTGACGAAGGCCCCCATCCATGACGAAGTTCCGCCCGACGGCTGCCCTGACCCGTCGCCGCGCACTTCAGCTCGGTGGTGGTGCTGCCGTCACCGCTCTTGCCGCCGGCGGCCTCTGGGAGCTGCTCCCCTCCTCCGACACCGGGGCGGACAGCGAAGGGGATTCGGACACGAGCTCGCCCGCCCTCATCGGGGCTGTGAGCACCGGCGTCTCCTACGTCCACGTGATCGCGCACGCCGACGACGGACTCTACTTCCACAACCCTGACCTGACGCTCTCGCTCAAGGCCGCCGCGGCGGGCGGGGCGAACTCGGTCACGGTCTGCCTGACCGGCGGCGAGTCGGACGGCCTGAACATCTACCGCTCCCGGATGCACAAGGGAGACAAGTACCGGTCCAACCGGCCCGCGTTCGTCCGCGCCCGGATGAACGGCCTGCGCGCGGCCCACTCACAGATGGTGACCGGCCGCTGGGACGCCCCCTGGGACATCGAGGCGGCCGAACTGATCCCCGGCTTCGAGGTCGAGCTCAACACGTTGCGTGACCACCCGCACGTCCAGCTGGTCTGGATGGAGTTGCGTGAGAGCCGCTCGGTGGACCTGGCCAACCCCACGAGCCTGCGCGGACTGTGGCTGGGAGCCGCACAGGCGCTGCCGACGCTGGTTCCGGCGGAGGGTCCGGTCCAGTCGGCCTACGCCTACAGCCGCCAGGACGTGATCGACTCGATCGTCGCGGTCTACCGGCGCTGGAACCCCACCGTGGTCCGCACCCTCGACCCCAACCCGATCCACATACCCACCCCGCCGAAGAACTTCGGCGGCGGCGCCAAACTGCCGGCGCCGCAGTTGCAGGTACCGCTCTACCTGGACCATCAGGACCACACCTACTCCGCCTACTTCGCGCACCAGGCCCTGCAGACCTACTGGGCCTCGGCGCAGCGACCGCGTGGCTGCAGCGTGGAGTCGTTCCGCGGCTACGTCACCGCGAACCTGCCGGTCAACCTCGGTCCCACGGTGCTGCGCGGGAAGCAGGCGGCGCTCGACGTCTACGGCTGGAGCGACAACCGCCACTGCGGTGACCCCGCCGGCTGCGGCGATCTGAAGGTCGGCCCGTCGGGGGCGCACAACAGCTGGTCGCGCAGCACCCGGACGACCGCACCGGGCGCGACCGACTGGACGGCGCGGCTCTCCGACGGTCGGCTCGCGGCCTTCGCGGTACTGAGCGGCCGGGCCGTCCAGTGGGTGGAGCGCGCCGCGGGCAAGGGCACCTGGAGAGGGCCCGTCGCCGTCGGCCCCACCGACGGCGACGGTCTCGCCGGGCAGATCTCCGCGGTACGGCGGCAGGACGGTGCGATCGCCCTGTTCGGTCTGCGCACCAGCTTCGACACCGGGCTGCAGCGGCAGCGCCGTGAGGTGGTGACCTGCGTCCAGCAGAGCACCGCTCAGGGCGGCACGCCCACGTTCGGTCCGTGGCAGAGCCTCGGCACCCCGTGGAACGACGCGCAGAAGTCGCTGGAGATGGGCTTTCCCGCCGTCGTGCTCGACGGCTCCGGGGCGTTGAACCTGGTGGTGCGCGACTGGACCGGCTCGGTGAGCACACGGCGCCAGCCGGCCGGCGGAGCCTGGACGGACTGGGCCTCGGCCCCCTCGCCGGCCGGGCTCGCCGACAAGGGCTACGTCGGTGTGCTCGACGGCCTCGGGCTGGCCGTCACCCAGGACGGCAACCTCCACGTCTTCGCGGCGGCGCCGAAGTCCCTGGTGCAGTGGTCCACGCAGGTTCCGGGCGGACCGCTCCGGCCGGGCGCGCCGACCGGCCTGCCCGGATCCTGCGACGCGGTCACCGCCGTGACCCTCGCCGACGGCACCGTCCGGCTGGTCTACCGCGAGCCGGTCAGCGCCCGGGTGCTGATCGCCGACCAGAAGCCCGGCCAGAGTGCCTGGACCTTCACCGACACCCCGGACACCGCGGGCGGTTACGGCCGGGTCGCGGCCCTGTCCCGGACCGGGGCCGCCGCCTCGGGCCTGGTCCTGGCCGCGCGCGACGACTCCGGCCAGGTGGCCGTCGCGACCGGCGCGGGAGCGCCGACGGCCTGGGACCACGGCGGGCCGTTCCATGTCCACTCGCCTAGCCTGATCGAGGATGCCTCCGGTCGGCCCGTCGTGGTCACGCTGGGCCCTGACGGCCGGATCGCCGTCTCACGGGCTGCCACCGCGGCGGTCGACACCGCCATGGGTGCCTGGCAGGTCGTCGGCGACACCGAGGCACAGGGGAGCCCGATGACGAGTCGTTCGAGCTGATCAGGCGACCGAAGAACCAGCAGGTCCGAGCCGCACACTGAGGGAGTTGGAGAGAACGGTGCACACCACCGGCCCGTCCGCCGAACGGCGGGCTCAGCGCGACGTGCCCGTTGTCGGCGCCCCGGCGACGCCCCCCGTCCGCCCCGGCCGGGAACTGCAGGCCGGGCTGTTCGCGGCCGTACTGGCGATGGGCGCGTACTGCGTCGCCATGGGCCTGCGCGGCACCTATCCCTTCGGCGACCGCGGCCGGGCCATCAACGACCTCGGCAACCAGTTCGTCCCCTTCCACGCCCACCTGTGGGACCTGTTCCACGGCAAGGGCGGCGGCGACCTCTTCTACAACTGGAACAGCGCCTTCGGGGTCCCGTACCTCGGCGACTTCTTCACCTACCTGGCCAACCCGTTCTCCTGGCTCACCCCGCTGTTCCCGCGCGACGCCGTGAACATGCCGGTCTTCCTGACCACCCTGCTGAGCATCGGCCTGGGCTCCGCGCTGATGACGCACTGGCTGGGCCGGGTGCGTCCGGGCTCGCCCTGGCTGCGGGCGCTGCTCGCGGTCGGCTTCGGGCTGTGCTCGTGGGCCGTGAACGAGGGCTCGCCGGACCCGATGTGGTCCTGGGGCCTGGTCTCGGTGCCGCTGATCGGCATCGCCGTGGACTGGGCCCTGCAGGGTCGCCACTGGGTGCTCGGCCCGCTGCTGGTGGCGGTGGGCTGGTTCGGCAACTTCTACACGGCCGCCATGGCGACCTTCGCCGCCGGGCTGGTCGCGCTGGTCCGCGTCTACCTGCGGGAGGACGCGCTGCGCGCCAAGCTGTTCAGCCTGCTGCGGGCGGCGGCGACGATCGCGGTGGGTGTGGCGCTGGTGGCGCCCGTGCTCCTGGTCTCCTACGAGTCCAGCAAGCTGGCGTCGCCGATGCCGCCCGCACCGATCCGGCTGCCGAGCTTCGTCGACCAGGTGGCCTGGCTGCTGCCGGCCGTCCGCTACCAGTTCGCCGGGCCGGACACGGCGGTCGGCATGCTCGCGCTGCTGCTCTGCCTCAGCTTCCCGTTCATGCGGCGGGTGCCTGCCCGGGAGCGGATCGCCTGGACGGCGCTGCTCGTCGTCACCTGGGCCAGCATGATCTTCCAGCCCACTCTGATCCTCTGGCACGGCGGGGCGGCGCCCAACGGCAGTCCGTTCCGTGAGGCCTTCGTCTACAGCGCGATGCTGGTCACCGTCGCCTGGCTGGCGCTCAGCCGCCGTCCCGCCCTGAAGGAGCTGCTCGGCGGCGCCGCACTGATCGTGGTGATCGTGCTCTGCGCCCTGTTCGGTACCGTGCACACCCCGGGGGAGCTGGGATACATGCTCCCGACCGTGGTGGTCGGCGGGCTGCTGGCGATCGCCGGCGTCGAGGCGCTGCGCCGGTCCCGGGGCCGTGTGCGGGCCACCCGCGTCGTCGGCGCGGCGCTGGCCCTCACCGTCTTCGCCGGCGGGGTCGTCCAGGTGTACTCGCTCGACGCGTTGCGCGACCGGCACCGGCCCTTCTTCGCGCCGAAGACCACCGTCGACGCGCAGACCAGGGCGGCCCGGGCAGCCCTGGCAGCCACGGACCACTGGCCGGTCTCCCGGACCGACCCGGGACCGCACTACTTCGCCGACAACGACTCCCAACTGTTGAACGGCCAGGGCGGCGACTACTACAGCAGCTACGTGCCGGCCGAGACCGCGGTCGCGATGGGCCGACTGGGCCTGATGTACACGATGGCGGGGCGCCACGTGTTCAGCCCCGACGACCCCGCCTCCCGGGCGGTCTTCGGTGTCACCTCCTACCTGCAGGACGCCTCGAGCGACCCGAGCAACGCCAACGGCTTCGTCCAGCAGCACCAGACCGCCTCGCCGCTGCTGACCGTGCACCGCGACGCGCCGGCCGGTGCCAAGGCCACGACGCCGTTCCAGCGGCTCGACGACCTGCTGGGCGCGACCGTCTGGGAGGTGCCGAAGCTCACCCAGACCTCCGGCGCTCCGGCGGAGTTCCGGCCCAACGGCGAGCTCGTGGTGCCGGGAACCACCAAGGGCCAGAGCGTGCCGACGTTCACCGCGAGCTGCCCGGTCGGCTCCGAGGTGCACGTCAACAGCGGCTTCGTCAACGGCACGGTCACCGTGAACGGCACCTCGGCGACCCTCCTCGGCTCCTACCCGCTGACCAAGTACGGTCTCCCGGGCTTCGGCAAGGTCGGCGCGGACGGCAAGGTCACCCTGACGTTCCGTTCGCCGCGCCCGCAGACGTTCCTGGCGGAGCAGGTCGGCTGCCTGGACCTCGCCAAGCTGGACGCGGCCGTCGCCGCGCAGCACGCGAGCGGGCCGACCGCCTTCCAGGTCTCCGGGCACGGCTTCTCCGCCCGGCTCCCCCAGGCCAGCACCGGCTACGCGGTGTTCGCCTCCACCGTCCGCACCGGATGGAGCTGCTCGGTCGACGGCGGCCCGGCGCTCTCCCCGGTCGACTACGATGGGCTGTTCGGTATTCCCCTGGGCCCCTCCGGTGCGAACTCGCTGTCCTGCACATACACTCCCCCCGGAGTCAGGACCGGTGCCGTCGGCACCGGTATCGGCCTGATGGGGCTGCTCGTCCCGCCCGGCTACCTCTGGGTCCGCCGTCGTTTCCCGCTTTTCCGTCCCCGCGCTTGATGAGACCCGGAATCGCCACATGAGACTGTCGATCGTCGTCCCCTGCTACAACGAGGAAGCTGTCCTGCAGCTCTTCGACGCCAAGATCCGCGAGACCTTGGACGAGCTGCCCATCGAGTACGAGGTCTGCTACGTCGACGACGGCAGCCGTGACGGCACCCTGAACCTGCTGCGCACGCTGGCGAAGGACAACCCCGAGACGACCCGGTACGTCTCCTTCAGCCGCAACTTCGGCAAGGAGGCGGGCATGCTGGCCGGTCTCCAGGAGGCCACCGGCGACGCCGTGGTGCTCATGGACGCGGACCTGCAGCACCCGCCGGCGCTGATCCCGCGGATGCTGGAGCTCTACCAGCACGGTCACGACCAGGTCATAGCCCGGCGCAGCCGGGACGGCGACAAGTTCGTCCGGACGCTGTTCAGCAAGCTGTACTACCGCCTGATCAACCGCGCGGTGGACGTGGAGCTGACGGACGGCGTCGGCGACTTCCGACTGCTGTCGCGCCAGGCCGTGGACGCGCTGCTGTCGCTGCAGGAGTACAACCGCTTCTCCAAGGGCCTGTTCTCCTGGATCGGTTTCGACACCGTCACCTTCGACTACCAGAACGCCAGCCGTGAGGCGGGCGAGACCAAGTGGCGTTTCAGCTCGCTGCTGAACTACGCCATCGACGGGCTGATCTCCTTCAACAACCGTCCGCTGCGTCTGGGGATCCACGTCGGCCTGCTGCTGAGTGCGCTGGCGTTCGCGTACGCGGCGGTCATCACCGTGCTGGCGATCGTCAACGGGATCACCGCGCCGGGTTACGTCACGCTGCTCGTGGCCATCGTCGGCCTCGGCGGCCTGCAGATGGCCATGATCGGGCTGGTCGGGGAGTACATCGGCCGGATCTACTACGAGACGAAGCGGCGTCCGCACTTCCTGGTCAAGGAACGCGCGGGGGATCGGCTGGACCGGCGGTGACGGCGGTGACCACCGACACGTCCTCCGAGCCCACCGCGACCGAACGGTCGCGCGTGGGCCGGAAGGACCTCTGGCAGATCATCAAGTTCGGCATGGTCGGCGGCGTCAACACGGCGACCTTCTACGGCTGCTACCTGCTGCTGCACCCGCACATGCCGTACTTCCTGGCCTACACGCTGGCGTTCGTGATCAGCATGGTCGGCTCGTTCTTCATGAACACGTACTTCACCTACCGGACCAAGCCCACCTGGGCGAAGTTCGTCAGGTTCCCGCTGACGAACGTGACCAACTACGTGATCACGAGCGTCGGCACCGTGGTGCTGGTGAGCGGGTGCGGCATGAGCGACAAGATCGCTCCGCTGGTGGCAGCGCTCGCCGCGATCCCGTTCACCTTCGTGCTGTCGCGGAAGATCCTCACCAGGACGGCGTAGCGACCCCTCCGTCGGCCTGCAGCTCGTGCCCGGTGGCACCGCCGTTGTCGCGGCGGTCCAGGGCACGCTGCAGGGCGGCGGCGGCCTGCGCGCGGTCCTTGGCGGTGGCGGGGGTACGACGGGTACGCGTCTTCACAGCGTGCATGGGGAGACTCCTGGGGAGAGTTCGTGCGGTCCGTTTTCGTGAATGCGGGCCGGACAGGGGTCTCCTGCGCTGAGGCCGAACCGGATCAGGCCGTGGATACGGCAGACCATCCGGTTGCTTGTCATTTCACGGTACGACAGCGGACAGCAACTGTCTCCAGAGATACTCGGATTTCCTACTATTCGAGATGACGCTCTCACAGCCAGCCGCGTTGGGCGGCCTTGATACCGGCCTCGAAGCGGCTGGTGGCGCCGAGGCGCTCCATGATGGAGGCCATCTGGCGGCGGACCGTGCGATCGGTGACTCCGAGGCGCTGGCCGGCTCCTTCGTCGGTGAGGCCGGACCCGAGCAGGCGCAGCAGCTCTCGCTCGTGGCCGGTCAGGCCGGTTCGGGGGTCGTCGGGGCGGACGGCGCCGAGGGGCACCGCGGTGCTCCACGCCTGCTCGAAGAGTTCGAGAAGGGCGTGGACGAGGCCGGGTTCGGTGACGTGCAGGGCACCCTTGCGGGTGTCGGCCGGGTCGATGGGGACCAGGGCATGGGCGCGGTCGATGATGACGGTCCGCTGCGGGACGGCGGGCGCGGTGCGCACTTCGCCGCCGTGGGCCAACAGGGTGATGGCGAACGTCTCGATGTGGGCGTGGGCACGCGCCGCCTCCTGGAACAGGGAGCGGATGGCGACGCCGCGGGCCAGCGCCGCAAGGTCCTGGGCGTGTACGGCGGCGACGTCCTCGGAGCGCAGGACTCCGGGCTGGACCCCGATGATCTCGGTGCTCGCCACGTGGACCAGCTGCTCGATACGGCCCTGGATGGCGTCCATGCCCAGCAGGCGTTCGCCGTGGGCGGCACGGGTCTCGGCGCGATCGGCGACCATCCGGGTCACCGCGGCGCGGGAGGCGGCAAGCCCCGCCTGACGGGCGGCGAGCTCGGCCTCCTGTCGGGCGACCATCTCCGCCAACCCGACCTCCGGCGCGACCGCACGCATCTGCCCGGGGTGCTCACTGGAGGCCCGGACCAGCATCAGCTCCGCCAGCTCGTCGAGGCAGTCGTGGACCCCTCCGGGGGTCAGCGCACACACCTGGGCGAGGCGGTCCACGTTGTGGCCCGGGTGATCGAGCATGGCCTGGTACACGGACGCTGCGGCAGTACTCAGTCCTAGTGCTTCGAGCATGAGAACACGGCCATCCTGTTCGGCGCGTCCCCCCTGGCCGCGCGTCCGGCTCAGCATCGCAGCTCGTTCGTGAACATTTCAAGATCGTTTTGCGGCGTTTGGGTAGCTCCGGGAAGTCGGAGCGAGCCCGCCTCCCCGCGCAAGTTCGACCAAATGCCGTCGGAATCGACATGTCATGTGCTTGACATCCTTTCCTGATCCGGACAGGTCCGGTTCAGGGCGACGGGCTTCCCTTCCGTGGGACGTGATCTGCGGCGAAGCTATTGATCGCCGGCAAGGGAACACCCCGGACGGCAACCGGACGAAGCGTCAACCGCGGGACGTGAGACCGGTTCAGGACAACCGCCACTTCCACCCGAAAGGAAGGATCACCATGATCCGCACCCGTATCGCCCAGGCCGCCGCGGTCGCCTCCCTCGCACTGGGCACCATGATCCTGCTCCCCTCCGCCGCCGTCGCCGCTCCTGCGGCTGCCTCAGCCCCCCAGAGCGCGACGGCGCCCGTGGTGCAGACGGTCGCTCCGGACACCTCCGCTTGGGGCTGACATCACATGGAGATCGTCTACGGCAGCTTCGAACGCAGGACTCCGGGCGAACCCCCCGGCGAGGTGGCCGAGGCACTGAGCGCCCTATGGGCCCACGCCCGCCCCGAGGACGGCCTGGAGCACGCCAGCGGACGCCCTGACAGCGAGCGCCTGGGAGTGCTGCTCTTCCTGCTCACCCGGACCATCGGCGAGCCGAGCTCCAACGGCGCCCTCCAGCGGGCCGCACGCCTCCTCGAACGCTCCCACCAGGCGTCCCCTGTGCTGCGCGACCGCTACCTGCCGCCCCGCGTGCCCGTCCCGGACACACGCCGCCCGTCCCTGTGATCGCGTTCCGCCTGGCCTGACCGGACCTGTCTGCGAACCTGGCCCCCGGCCTCGACGACCGCTGTTCCTGCAGGACAGCCGTCCTTCCACGCGCAGGCCCTGACAGAGCACCGATCGCCGAACTCACGGCCCTTCTCCGGTGCTCCCGCTCCACCATCGCGCCACCACCCGGCCCTCGTCTGTGGACCCGCCGCCGCTGTCCCTGCAGGACAGCCGATATCGCGGGGTGCGCGCGCCCTCCCGCCGTCTCTCCTCGCAAAGGACTCGATCCGTCATGCCCATCAAGCGCCGCCGCATCCTCGCACTGGCCGCCGTCCCGCTGCTGGCGGCCGTCGCCGTGGGAGTCTCCGAGCTCGGATCGGCCGAGGCCGCACCCGGTCCCGCCGCGATCGCGCCGCGTCCACCGGCTTCGTCACCCGCCTCGTCTCCTGCCCAGGCAGCGTCCCGGCCCAGCACGGCGTCCCTGCCGAGCGCCTCCTCGACGGCTGCGCCCTCCTCCCGCCCGGTCTCCGTTGCCAGTCCCGCTGCGGGATCCTCCGCCGGCGCGCAGCTGGCCGCCGCGCAGCTGCCGGCCTCCGCCGTGGAACGCTGGCAGCCCGTCGGAGTCCCCCGGACCCGCACCGTCGTGGGGCACGACATCGGCGAGAACGAGTGCGTGAAGGTCCACGGCGCCACCACCTGGACACAGCAGGCGTTCGCGGGAGGCGACGGCCAGAACATGGCCGTCCAGGACACCTTCTCCCTGCCCACCACCGCCGCCGCACGCAGCGCCTACCAGAGCATCGTCGCCGAAATGGACGCGTGCCAGGCAACGAGCCGCGCCGTGCAGACCTCAGCCGGAATCACCGCGAACGCCGCCGTCGTCACCACCGACCGCCTGGCCAACGCGGGCTCCTGGCAGCGCACCTGGACCGGGGTGCTCGGCACCTCCGCGTCCGGCCCGCAGACCAACCACTTCTATGCCGCCGTCGCGGGCACCCACCTCATCGTCCTGACCTTCAGCGAGTACCCGGGGCACGGCTCCGCCTACGCCACCAGCGGCGACGCCCAGGTGCTGGCCACGCTCACCGGCGAACTCGCCAAGTAGCCGGCCGCGAGTCGGACGCCCCCGGCGACACGAACACGCGCTCCCACACGTACCCATCCACGCGAAAGAGGCCACAGTCATGCCCACGCACCCTTCCACTCCGCGCACGTCCCGCCGTATCGCAGCCGTCCTGGCAACCACCGCGCTCACCGGGATCCTCGCCGCCGTCCCCGCGCACGCCACCGTCGTCAACCCCCCCGGCAACTACACCGTCCCCAACGGCACCGGCAGCCTCGGCCCCGCCAATCCCGGCGACACGATCACCCAGGCCCAGGTGACCGCCCGGGCCAAGGAATGGATCGACAGCCAGGTCCCGTACAGCGAGGGCGCCGGGTGGGTGGACAGTGCGACCGGGGGCCCCTACCGGTCCGACTGCTCCGGGTTCGTGTCCATGGCCTGGGGCCTGAAGGACTCCCTGGTGACCCAGACGCTGCCCTCGGTGTCGACGGTCGTCGCCTCGGACATCACCGGCGCCACCAACCTGCAGACCGGCGACGCCCTCGACTACACCGCCAAGCACGTCGTGCTCTTCGACCACTGGACCGACAGCAACGGCGACTTCGCCTACGACGCCGAGCACATGGGCGGCGTCCTGCCGAGCCAGAGCACCGGCAGCATCTACAACAGCACCCTCGAGGGATACGCGCTGCAGGACTTCGAGGGCCTTCGCTACAACAACATCACCGCCACGCCGAAGACGCACGACGCGACGGGTGACGGCAAGTCGGACCTGATGATCTACGAGCCCGACGGCACGATCCAGATGGGCGTCGGCAACGGCGACGGCTTCTCGAACTACCACGAGATCAGCTCCGGCTGGGGCGGGTTCGACGGCCGCATCCACTTCGCGGACGTCACCGGCGACGGCAAGGCCGACATCCTCATCTACGAGCCCGACGGCACCATCCAGATGGGCGTCGGCACCGGCAACGGCTTCACCAACTACCACCAGATCAGCTCCGGCTGGGGCGGCTACGACGGCCGCATCCAGTTCGCCGACATCAACGGCGACGGCAAGGCCGACATGCTCATCTTCCAGCCCGACGGCACCCTCACCGTCGGCATCAGCAACGGCAACGGCTTCACCAACTACCACGAGATCAGCAGCGGCTGGTCCACCTACTACCCCCGCATCCAGTTCGCCGACGTCACCGGCGACGGCAAGGCCGACATCCTCATCTACGAGCCCGACGGCACCATCCAGATGGGCGTCGGCACCGGCGACGGCTTCACCAACTA
>NZ_FOAZ01000012.1 GCF_900109465.1 Streptacidiphilus jiangxiensis | reverse complement strand
GCGCCGGTGATCCCGGCGGCCGCCGGGGCGCAGAGCCACAGGACCGCGGCGGCGACCTCCTCGGGTTCGATGAGGCGCTTGATGGCGGTGCGGTCGAGCAGGATCCGGTCCACGACCTCCTCCTCGGAGATGCCGTGGGCCTGGGCCTGGGCGGCGATCTGGCCTTCGACCAGGGGGGTGCGGACGTAGCCGGGGTTGACGCAGTTGCTGGTGACGCCGTGCGGGGCGCCCTCCAGCGCGACGACCTTGCTCAGTCCCTCGAGCGCGTGCTTGGCGGTCACGTACGCGGACTTGTAGGCGCTGGCCCGCAGGCCGTGCACGGACGAGATGTTGACGATCCGTCCCCAGCGTCCGGCGTACATGTGGGGCAGGGTGCGGCGCAGGATCCGGAACGGGGCCTCGACCATGACCTGCTGGATCAGGGCGAAGCGCTCGGGCGGGAACTCGTGGATCGGGGCGACGTGCTGGAGCCCCGCGTTGTTGACGACGATGTCGGCGTCGTCGGGGAGCGCGTCCACGGCCGTGGCGTCCGAGAGGTCGACGACGAGCGCGGTGCCGCCGATCTGCTCGGCCACGTCCTTGGCCGCCTCGGCGGCCCGGTCGACGACGTAGACCGCGGCGCCGGCGTTGGCGAGGGCGTGCGCGCAGGCCCGGCCGATTCCGCTGGCCGCGCCGGTGACCAGGGCTTTCCGCCCGGCCAGCATGCTTGCGTGGGTGCTCTCCATGGCCGCAGACGCTAGGCCGCGGCGGCGGGGCCTCCCATGTGGGCCGCCGCCACAGACCGGAGCGGATCTGTGGGGCACGGAGCCAGGGCGGTCACCGTCGGCCCCCGGGCGGCCCGCGCCCGCCGCCGGCGACGGCCGACCTGCGGATCGGTCGGGACGCGGGACGGTGGACCGGTCGGCGCGCAGGGTGGTGGATCGGTCGGGGCGCGGGATGGTGGATCGGTCGGCGTGAAGGTGACGGGAGCGTAAGGCCGGTGCGTCGCCCCATGGGTCGCATCGTCCCCGGCAGGGGGGACGGGCTTCACCCGTTCGGACGATTGTCCGCCCGGAATCGGCCGCTCGCGCCAAATGCTCGCTACATTCACGCCGTTCCCCTAGGGAGCTCGCGGCGTTCCGCGGTGCGGGCCCCCGGAAGGTGTGTGCCAGATGCCCCAACGGCCTGTGACCGATCGTCCGCAGCTCGACCGCGCCCCGCTCGACCGTATCCAACTCGAGGGCCGACCGCGCCGCGCGCCGGAGCCACCACCCACCGGCCCGGCCGCCGGTGCCGGAGCCGCTGCCGAGCGCCTCCAGTACAACCAGCGGCTGTCGGCGCTGATCGAGGAGGCCGGCTTCTCGCATGCGGGCCTGGCCCGTCGGGTGGACCAGCTCGGTAGCGAGCACGGCCTGGACCTGCGTTACGACAAGACCTCGGTGACGCGCTGGCTGCGTGGCCAGCAGCCGCGCGGTGCGACGCCGGCACTGATCGCGGAGGTGTTCACCAGGCGGCTCGGGCGTCGGCTGACGGCGCAGGACCTGGGCCTGGACGCGTGCGCGCCGGTCTACGCGGGGCTGGAGTTCGCGGAGAGCCCCGCCGAGGCCGTCGACATCGTGGCGAGCATGTGGCGCAAGGACACCGGCGCGCACAGCGAGCTGCGCCGGATCGCGTTCACGCCGGCGGGCCTGGTGGTGCCGAGCCGGGACTGGCTGATCGGCCGGACCGACGACCGCGTGGCCCGGGAGACGCCGCAGGATCTCGGCCGGGGCGGTATCCCGGCGCAGGCCCGTCGGGACGGGGCAGGAGCGGCGGGCGCGGGCGCGGGCGGGGAGGCGGCCGCAGCGCTGCGCGGGGTGCCGCGGGTCAGCCGGGGTGACGTGGCGGCGATGCGCGCCGTCGGTGATCTCTTCCGGGCGCTGGACAACGCCTACGGGGGCGGGCACGCCCGCCAGGCGCTGATCCGGTACCTGGAGAGCGAGGCCGAGCCGATGCTGCGCGGCCGCTACAACGAGGCCATCGGCCGGGCGCTGTTCGGCGCGGTGGCCGATCTGACCCGGCTCGCCGGGTGGACGTCGTACGACATCGGTGCGCACGGGCTGGCGCAGCGGTACTTCGTGCAGTCGCTGCGCCTGGCGCAGGCCGCGAACGACCGGTTGTACGGGGGCTACGTGCTGGTGACGATGAGTCGGCAGGCGGTCTACCTGGGGCACGGGCGCGAGGCGGTGCAGCTCGCACGAGTGGCGCAGCAGGGTGTCGGGTCGACGGCGCCGGCTGCCGCCCAGGCGCTGATGCACGCGGCCGAGGCGCGTGGGCACGGGCTGCTCGGGGACGCCCGTTCCTGTACGGCGGCCCTGGTGCGGGCGGAGCGGGCGCTCCAGGCCTCCCACGGCGGTGACGAACTGCCGAGCTGGGCCCGCTTCTTCGACGAGGCCCAGTTGGCCGACGAGTTCGCGCACTGCTACCGGGATCTGCAGCAGTGGCGGCCCGCGGCGCAGCACGCGGAGCGGTCGCTGCGGCTCCGGCCGCAGACCTACGCGCGCAGCCGGGTCTTCTGCCGGGTGGTGCTGGCCACCTCCCGGCTCGGCCTCGGCGAGCTCGACGAGGCGTGCGCGGCGGCGACGGAGGCGCTGCGCGGGGTGACCGAGATGCGGTCGCTGCGGGCGGTGGAGTACCTGCGGGATTTCGCCCGCAGGTTGGCTCCGTACCGGGGCAACCCGTCGGTCCGGGCCTTCGAGGAGGCTGCCCGGGCCGCCGGGTTGATCTGAGGGGTCGTTCGATCTGACGGGTCGCCGGTCAGGCCGCCAGGGCGGCGGTCTCGGCCGGGCGGATGACGCCGAGGTCGCGCAGGACCGCGTCCGCGGCGCGCCGGCCGGAGACGAGGGCGCCCTGCACCGAGCTGGTGTCGCGGTGGTCGCCGCACACGTACAGTCCGCGCAGCACCCGGACGGGGCGGCGGAAGACGTGCGGCGGCGGCATCGCGGGCAGTGCCTCGGCGAAGTGGCGGGCGGTCAGGAAGTGCCAGCCGGTGGTGTCGGTGTCGTAGAGGCGTGCCAGCGCCGCGCGGACGGCGGGTTCGGCGGGGACGGCCGCCCGGTGGCCGAGCACGGTCGAGGCGATCAGTGCGCCGCTGGGGGCGTAGGAGCGGTCGACCTCGCTCAGCACCAGCGTGTGGGAGACGAGCGCGCCGGGGGTGGCGTCGAGCAGCAGCAGCGGTTCGGCGAGCGGGCTGCCGTCGGCGACGTGGTAGTAGGTGGTCACCGGGTGGTGCTCCGGCTGGTGCAGGCCGGGCAGTAGTTCGGTGGCGGAGCGGGCGTCGGTGGCCACGACGACGGCGCGGGCGGCGAAGCGGCCGTGCTGTTCGGTCTCCACGCCGTCGGCGGCGATGGCGGTGGCGCGGACGCCGACGCGGACGGTGCCGGCGGGCAGGCGTTCGGCGAGCGCCAGTGGGACGGCGCCCACGCCCTGGGCGGGCAGGCAGAGCCGGCCGCGGGCGTAGCTGCGCAGGACCAGGTCGGCGACGCGGCTGCTGGTGCGCAGAGTCGGGTCGCCGAGCAGGGCGGTGAGCAGCGGGCGCAGGAACCCGTCGACGGTGGCGGTGGCGAGGCCGCGTCCGGTCAGCGCCTCGGCGGTGGTCTGTTCGGGCCGGGCGAGGAGCCGGTCGACGGGCGTGGCGGCGATCCGGGCGAGGTTGACGCCGGGGCGGGCCTTGTCCCAGGGGCGGCCGACCCGCAGACGGGAGGGCGCGCCGATGCGCTGGCGGCGTCCGTCGGTGTGGACCAGCACGTCGGGGCTGAGCGGGCGGAGCTCGAGGTCGCCGAGGTCGA
Source organism: Streptacidiphilus jiangxiensis (assembly GCF_900109465.1). Lineage (GTDB taxonomy): Bacteria > Actinomycetota > Actinomycetes > Streptomycetales > Streptomycetaceae > Streptacidiphilus > Streptacidiphilus jiangxiensis. Next base: position 276,736 of record NZ_FOAZ01000012.1, on the reverse strand, counting down.
GGGTGCGGGCGAGCTCGGGGTAGGCGGTGTTGAGCAGGTGGGTGCCGTGGTCGAGCCGGAAGCCGTCGTACTCCTCCCCGGCCATCCGGCCGCCCACGTGGTCGGCTGCCTCCAGGACGGTGACGGACAGTCCGCAGGCGGTGAGTCTGCGCGCTGCGGTCAGTCCGGCCAGTCCAGCGCCGACGATGACGACATCGGTGGCGCGGCGACGCGGGTGCAGGGGGGTGGGGATGGCTGTTGCGGGCACGGACGGCTCCCTCCGGGTGCCAGGCTTCCGGGGCTTCTCTCAGTGATGCCCCCTCAAGCGCCGCCTAAGACAAGGAAGTTAGGACGATACGCAGGCCCGTGACCGCTCTTTGTGACGCTCGGTGACCCCTGGGTCGGACTCGCGCGCCCCTGGTCACCCCGGCGTGAGCATGCGCCCCGAGCGTGCTCCCGTACGCCCCTCGGGCGGGCCGTTGCGCCGGTCGCCGAGAGCTTCGTCGTAGCGGAGCGTCACGAGACGGGCGAGCGCGTCGTGTGGGCCCAGCGGGGCCGAGGTGAGGCAGGCGCCCGCGGCGGACGCACGGCGCGCGAAGAACCCCGGGCCGAGCAGGTAGGAGGCGACGGCCACCCGCCGGTGCCCCTCCGCGTGGAGTGCGGCCACCGCCTCGGCCGGGGTCGGTCCGGCGGCGCACAGGTAGGCCGGGACCACCGCGGGCAGCCCGGGGAGTCGGCGCCGCAGCAGCTCCGCCATGGCTGCGGTGCCGGCGTTGGCGGCGGGGTCCGTCGATCCGGCCGCGGCCAGCACGAGCGCACCGGCACCCGGCCCGGGGCGGCCGGCCTCCCCGGGGCAGCCGGCCTCCTTGGGCCAGCCGGCCTCGTCGAGCCGGTCCGCGAGTGCCTCGGCCAGCAGCGGGTCGGGACCCAGCGCCCGGGCTACCCGGGCCCGCAGGTGGGGGGCGTCGGCCAGGGCGGCGGGGATGTCGACGCGGACGTGGTAGCCGGCGCCGAGCAGCAGCGGCACCAGCACCACCTCCCCGCGCAGCCCGGTCAGCGCCTGGGGCAGCGAGGGCGAGACCAGGTCGAGGAAGCACCTCTCGACGCGCAGTTCGGGTCGGAGCGCCCGGACCCGTGCCACCAGCGCCTCGGTCGTTGCGACCCCGTCGGCCTCCCGGGTGCCGTGGGCGACGGCCAGCAGGGTGGGCGGGCCGGAGTCCGGTGCTCGGCGGCCCGTCACACGGCCGCCAGTCGGTACCCGCGCTTCGGGACGGTGCGGACCAGGTCGCTGTGGCGGCCCAGGGACTGCCGCAGCCGGGCGATCGCCGCCTCGACGGCGTGCTCGTCGGCGTCGGAGTCCGCCCAGGCGCGGCGCAGCAGCTCGGCGCGGCTGAGCACCCAGCCGGGGTTCTCGGCCAGCGCCCGCAGCAGCGTGGCGCCCTTCGGGGAGAGCCAGTAGCTCTCGCCGTCGACCAGGAGGGCGCTGCCCTGCAGCACCAGCTCGCGGTCGGCCACCCGGAGGGTCTGCCGGCTGCGGGCAGGGAGCACCTCGGTCAGGGTGCGGACCAGCGAGCCGAGGCGGCCGCGGTCCGGCCAGACGACGGGGATGCCCGCCTCGACGAGCGGGCGGGCGCAGACGGGGCCGACGCAGACGGAGAGGATCTCGCCGCGCAGCGCCTCCAGCACCGGGCCGTCCAGGCCGTCGGCGGCCGCGGTGGCCAGGAAGGCGGTGATCGCGGGCGCGCTGGTGAAGGTGAGCGCGTGCAGCTCGCGCCGTGCGGTCTGCTCGACCAGGCGTCTGACCGGAGCAGGGTCCTCGGGTGGTGCCCAGCGGTAGACGGGCACCGAGATCACCTCGGCGCCGCGCTCGCGCAGGGCGGCGGCGAAGGCGGTGAGCGGGATGCCGTGCTCCTGCACCGCGACGCGCCGACCGTCCAGCGGGCGGGCCAGCAGCCAGGTGAGCAGCTCGTCCGTCGCCTCGCTGCCGGGCGACCAGGTCTCGTCCAGGCCGCTCGCGCGCACGGCGCCCGTGGCCTTGGGGCCGCGGGTGAGCACGACCGCGTCCCGGCAGGCGGCGGCCAGCTCGGCGCCCCGGCCCCAGCCGTCGGCGGCGCTCATCCACCCGCGCCAGCCCACGCCGGTGGTCGCCACGACGTAGTCCAGCGGCGCCTGCAGGCACAGCTCGGTGGCCCGGCGCAGCGCGAGGTCGTCCTCGAGCGGGAGGATGCGCAGCGTCGGCGCCTCGACGACCCGAGCCCCGCGCCGGGTGAGCAGCGCGACGAGTTCGTCACGGCGCCGCGCGGCGGTGACGCCGACGGTGAACCCGGTCAGCGGGAGGAGCGCACCCCCGTGGGTGCCGCCCTCGGGGGAGCCGCTCCCAGGGGAGTCGGAAGTGTCTGAGGTGCCCATGGACGCAGGTTCACTGCCGCCGGTTACCGGGAGGTTGCTCGGTGATCACGTGCGCGTCAACGAAACGCCCGCTCGTGTTACGGCACGTGTCCGCGGACCCACCCCGTCCCCGAGGCGGCGTGAGGGAGGTGTACCCCCGGTGCAACACACGGGACAAGGCCGCGTAACGCCCGACGGACATCGTCGATGCCATGACGCCCACCACCCTCACCGGCGCGACGACCGCGACGACCGCGACGACCGCGACTACCGCGAGGACCGTGACGACCGCGACGCACTGCCCGTACTGCTCGCTGCAGTGCGGCATGCGGCTCGTGCCGGTCGCCGGCGGGCCGGTGCCGGTGGAGGTGAGCGGCCGGGAGGACTTCCCCGTCAACCGCGGCGCGCTGTGCGGCAAGGGGCAGAACGCGGCGGCGCTGCTGGCGCCCGGCGCGCGGCTCACCACGCCGCTCGTCCGGGACGTCCGCCGGGACGGCACGCGAGGTGAGCTGCGGGCGGCGAGCTGGACGGAGGCGCTGGACCGGGCGGCGGGCGGTCTCGCGGCCGTGCGCGACGCGTACGGCGCGGACGCGGTGGGTGTCTTCGGCGGCGGCGGGCTGACCAACGAGAAGGCCTACCAGCTCGGCAAGTTCGCGCGGATCGCGCTGCGGACCGCGACGATCGACTACAACGGCCGGTTCTGCATGTCCTCGGCGGCGGCCGCCGGAAAGCTCGCCTTCGGTGTGGACCGCGGCCTGCCGTTCCCGCTCGCGGACATCCCGAAGACCGACTGCCTGATCCTGGTCGGCGCCAACCCGGCCGAGACGATGCCGCCGGCGCTCCGCTACTTCCGCGAAATGCGGGAGAACGGCGGCACGTTGATCGTCGTCGACCCGCGCCGCACCCGCACCGCCGAGCAGGCCGACCTGCACCTGCAGCCGTTGCCGGGCACGGACCTGGCGTTGGCGCTGGGCCTGCTGCACCTGCTGGTCGCCGACGGCATGGTCGACGCGGACTTCGTCGCGGAGCGCACCAGCGGCTTCGAGCAGGCGCGGGCCGCGGCGATGGCGCACTGGCCGGAGCGGGTGGAGCGGATCACCGGCGTGCCGGTGGCCCGGCTGCGGGAGGCGGCCCACCACTTCGGCCGAGCCCGTACCGGCATGGTGCTGACGGCGCGCGGTCCGGAGCAGCAGAGCAAGGGGACCGACACGGTCGGCGCCTGGATCAACCTCTGCCTGGCGTCCGGCAAGGCGGGCCGGCTGCACTCGGGTTACGGCTGCCTCACGGGCCAGGGCAACGGGCAGGGAGGACGGGAGCACGGCCAGAAGGCGGACCAGCTGCCCGGCTACCGCTCGATCGAGGACCCGGCCGCCCGCACGCACGTGGCCGCGGTCTGGGGCGTGGAGCCCGACGCGCTGCCGCGCAGCGGCCGCTCCGCCTACGAGCTGCTGGACAGCCTGGGCGCCGACGGGCCGGAGGGCGTGCACGCGCTGCTGCTGATGGGGTCGAACCCGGTCGTCTCGGCGCCGCGCGCCGGGCGGGTCGTGGAGCGGCTGCGTTCGCTGGAGCTGCTGGTCGTCTCCGACCTGGTGCTCTCCGAGACGGCGCAGCTCGCGGACGTGGTGCTGCCGAGCACGCAGTGGGCCGAGGAGACCGGCACCATGACCAACCTGGAGGGCAGGGTCCTCCTGCGTCGCCGGGCCACGCAGGCGCCCGAGGGGGTCCGCAGCGACCTGTGGGTGCTGGGGGAGCTCGCGCAGCGGCTGGGGGCGACGGGCCGCGGCGGGGAGGGCGGCTTCGACACGGACCCCGAGACGGTCTTCGCGGAGCTGTGTCGGGCCTCGGCGGGCGGACAGGCGGACTACGCAGGGATCAGCTACGAGCGGATCGCCGCCGAGGACGGTGTCTTCTGGCCCTGCCCGGCGAAGGACCACCCCGGCACGCCGCGGCTCTTCCTGGACGGCTTCGCCACCCCGGACGGCCGGGCCCGGTTCGCGCCGGTCAGCCACCGTCCGGCGGCCGAGGAGCCGGACGCGGAGTATCCGCTGTACCTGACCACGGGACGGGTGCTGGCGCAGTACCAGAGCGGCGCGCAGACGCGCCGCGTCGCCGAGCTGAACGCCGCCGCTCCGGGGCCGTTCGTGGAGCTGCACCCGCGGCTCGCGGCACGCCTCGGGGTCGCGGAGGGGGATCCGCTGGCGGTGGTCTCCCGGCGCGGCCGGGTGGTCGCCCCGGCGCGGATCACGGACACGATCCGGCCGGACACGGTCTTCATGCCGTTCCACTGGGCCGGCACCGGCCGGGCCAACACGCTCACCAACCCGGCGCTGGACCCGACCTCGAAGATGCCCGAGTTCAAGGTCTGCGCCGTCCGCGTCGAGCCGCTGCCGTCCGGGCCCGCGTCCGGGCGCCTGTCCGAGCCCGTGTCCGGGCCCGCGTCCGAGCGCCTGTCCGAGCCCGTGTCCGAGCCCGTGGGGGAGTCGAAGTGAGCAAGCGTCATGTCGCCGTCGTCGGCGCGGGGATGGCTGCGGCGCGGTTCGCCGAGCGGTATGCGGCGCTCGGCGGCGCCGCCCGGGTCACCCTCTACGGGGCCGAGCCGCGCGCCCCCTACAACCGGGTGCTGCTCGCGGACGTGCTGACCGGACGCTACGACGCGGAGGCGATCGCGCTGCCGCTCGGCGACGCGGAGCTGCGGCCGGGCACCGAGGTCGTCGGCCTGGACCTGGGCGCGCGGCTGCTGACCCTGGCCGACGGCAGCACGGAGGCCTACGACGATCTGGTCCTGGCCACCGGCGCCAACCCGGTGCTGCCGCCGATCCGCGGCCTGCGCCGCGTCGAGGGCGCCGGGCAGGCGCAGGGGCTGCGCGACGGGGTGCACGCGCTGCGGACGCTCGCCGACTGCGCCCGACTGGCCGAGGAGGCGGTGGACGCCAAGCGGGCCGTGGTCGTCGGCGGTGGGGTGCTGGGTGTCAGCACCGCGCGGGCGCTGGCGGCGCTCGGCCCGCAGGTCGAGATCGTGCACCAGGGCCCGCACCTGATCGAGCGCCAGCTCGACGCGGAGGCCGCGACAGCGCTGCGCGGCGCGCTGCGCTCGCTCGGTGTCGAGGTCTACCTGGGCAACCGGGCCCGGGCGCTGACCGAGGCGGGTGAGGTGGAGCTGGCCAACGGCTACCGGCTGCCGACCGACCTGGTGGTGCTGGCGTGCGGGGTGCGGCCGCGGACCGGCCTCGCGCACGCGGCGGGGCTCGCGGTCGGCAGGGGCGTCCTGGTCGACGACACCCTGGCGGCGTCCGCCCCGCACGTCTACGCGATCGGGGACTGCGCGGAGCACGCCGGGGTGGTCCACGGCCTGGCCGGTCCCGGGTGGGAGCAGGCCGACGTGCTGGCCGCCCGGCTCTCCGGTGCCGATCCGGACGCCCGCTACCACGGCTCGCGCCCGCTGGCCCGGCTCAGTGCCGGCCCGATCGAGTACGCCGCCTTCGGCGAGGTCCACCTCGACCCGGCGGGGCCGGACGGCGACGACGTCGACGAGCTGCGGCTCACCGACGCGACCCGCGGCAGCTACAAGAAGCTCGTGATGCGCGGCGACCGACTGGTCGGCGCGATCCTCCTCGGCGACCTCGCCACCGTCGGCGACCTCGCCCGGGCGCTGGAGCGCGACGACGCGCACAAAGACTCACCGCTGCACCTGCTCACCACCACCCATGGAGCCTTCTGATGACGACTCACCTCACGAACGGGCCGGTCAAGGATCTGGTCCTCGTCGGCCACGGCATGGTCGGCCAGCGTTTCCTGGAGGCCTTCGTCGAGCAGCCGGGCGCCGCCGAGTGGCGGATCACGGTGCTGGCCGAGGAGCCCCGCGCCGCCTACGACCGGGTGCACCTGACCTCGTGGTTCTCCGGCACCAGCGCCGAGGAGCTGTCGCTGACCCCGGCCGGGTTCCTCGCCGAGCACGGCATCGACCTGTGTCTCGCGGACCCGGCCACGGGGATCGACCGCGCCGCGCACACCGTCACCTGCGCCTCGGGCGCGGTGCTCCACTACGACGCGCTGGTACTGGCCACCGGCTCCTACCCGTTCGTGCCGCCGGTGCCCGGCCACGACGCGGCGGGCTGCCACGTCTACCGCACCATCGAGGACCTGGAGCGGATCCGCGACGAGGCAGCGGTCCTCCAGGCCACCGGCACCGGCACCGGCTCAGGCACCGGCACCGGCACCGGCCCAGGCACCGGCATCGGCGTGGTCGTCGGGGGCGGCCTGCTCGGTCTGGAGGCGGCGGGTGCGCTGACGGCGCTCGGCCTGGCGACCCACGTCGTCGAGTTCGCGCCGCGGCTGATGGCGATCCAGGTCGACGAGGGCGGCGGCAAGCTGCTCAAGCGCAAGATCGAGGACCTCGGCGTCCACGTCCACACCGGTGCGGGCACCCAGTCGGTGCTGACCGACGAGAACGGCCGGGTCCGGGCGATGGGTCTGTCCGACGGCCGTGAGCTCCCCGCCGACCTGGTGGTCTTCTCCGCCGGTGTCCGGCCGCGGGACCAGCTGGCCCGCGAGTGCGGACTGCCGGTCGGCGAGCGCGGCGGCATCGTCGTCGACGAGCGGTGCCGCACCCGCGACCCGCACGTGTACGCGATCGGTGAGTGCGCCCTGGCCGCCGACGGCCGCGTCTACGGTCTGGTCGCGCCCGGCTACGCGATGGCCGAGACGGCCGCCCGCTCGCTGGCGCACGAGCTGGCCGACGAGCCGGCGGGTGAGCTGCGCGAGGAGCACCACTTCACCGGCGCGGACACCTCCACCAAGCTGAAGCTGCTCGGCGTGGACGTGGCGAGCTTCGGCGACGCGCACGGTGCCACCGAGGGCGCGGTCGACGTGCTGTACAGCGACAGCCGCGCCGGGATCTACAAGAAGCTGGTCATCGGCGCCGACGGGCAGCTGCTCGGCGGGGTGCTGGTCGGCGACACCGAGGCCTACGGCCTGCTGCGCCCGTTGGCGATGGGTGGCAAGCCGCTGCAGACGGCGCCCGAGCAGCTGGTGCTGCCGGCCGGGCTGGCCCCGGCCGCAGGGCCGATCGCGCTGCCGGACGAGGCGGTGATCTGCTCCTGCCACAACGTCAGCAAGGGCCAGATCCGCGCCGCCGTCCACGAGCAGGGCTGCGCCACCGTGCCCGAGGTCAAGAAGTGCACCAAGGCCGGCACGGGTTGCGGCTCCTGCGTGAAGCAGCTCGGCCAGATCGTCACCGAGGAGCTCGAGGCGGGCGGCGTCACCGTCGACAAGGGCCTGTGCGAGCACTTCGGCCACACGCGCGCGGAGCTGTACGAGATCGTGCGGGTGGCGGGGATCAGCAGCTTCTCCGACCTGTTGGACCGGCACGGGCGCGGCGGCGAGGGCTGCGACGTCTGCAAGCCGGCCGTCGCCTCGATCCTGGCCAGCCTGGACAACGGGCACATCCTCGACGGTGAGCAGGGCGCGCTGCAGGACACCAACGACCACTTCCTGGCCAACCTGCAGCGCAACGGCTCCTACTCGGTGGTGCCGCGGATCCCCGGTGGCGAGATCACCGCGGAGGGGCTGATCACCATCGGGGAGATCGCCCGCGACCACGGCCTCTACACGAAGATCACCGGCGGTCAGCGGATCGACCTGTTCGGCGCCTCCGTCGACCAGCTGCCCGCGATCTGGCGGCGCCTGGTGGACGCGGGCTTCGAGTCGGGCCACGCCTACGGCAAGTCGCTGCGCACGGTGAAGTCCTGCGTGGGGGAGACCTGGTGCCGCTACGGCGTGCAGGACTCCGTCGGCCTCGCCATCGAGCTGGAGCTGCGCTACCGGGGCCTGCGTTCCCCGCACAAGCTCAAGGCCGCCGTCTCCGGCTGCGCCCGCGAGTGCGCCGAGGCGCAGGGCAAGGACTTCGGCGTCATCGCCACCTCCGCCGGCTGGAACCTCTACGTCGGCGGCAACGGCGGCATGACGCCACGCCACGCCGACCTGCTGGCGGCGGACCTGGACAAGGAGACGCTGCTGCGGACCATCGACCGGTTCCTGATGTTCTACATCCGCACCGCCGACCGGCTGGAGCGCACCTCGGTGTGGCTGGACCGGATCGAGGGCGGCTTGGACCACGTGCGGCAGGTGGTCATGGAGGACTCCCTGGGCATCTGCGCCGAGCTCGACGCGCTGATGGCCCGCCACGTCGACGCCTACGAGGACGAGTGGGCCGCCGTCCTCGCCGACCCCGACCGGCTGCGGCGCTTCACCTCCTTCGTGAACGCCCCCGGAACGCCCGACCCGGCCGTGACCTTCGTGCCCGAGCGCGGCCAGATCCGCCCCGCCCGCCCCGACGAGGACGGGCGGATCCTCACCCCGGCGCTGGTCGCCGGTCCCCGACTGGAGGTGCACAGCGCATGACCGAGATGTTGACGAGGCCGGTCGCCGCAGAGGTGGTGACCGGCACGGTGGAGATCCTGGACGGGCGGTCGTGGACCCGGGTCTGCGCGTACGAGCAGCTGACCCCGGGGCGGGGCGTCGCGGCCCTGAGCGCGGAAGGGGCCCAGGTGGCGATCTTCCGGGACCGGTCGGGCGCGCTGTACGCGGTGGACAACCGCGACCCGTTCAGTGGCGCCTACGTGCTGTCGCGCGGCATCGTCGGCAGTCGGGACGGTGTGCCGACCGTCGCCTCGCCGATGTACAAGCACGTCTTCGACCTCCGTGACGGACGCTGCCTGGACGAGAGGACGACGCCTGACGGCCGCCCGGCCGTGCTGCGGGTGTGGACGGTACGGGTCGTGCAGAAGCACGGCACCGCGGAGGGAGCCCGATGAGCACCGTCGTCGACACCGGGGCCGCCGCGGCGGCCCCCGCCAGAAGTCGGGCGATCACCGACTGGCGCCCCGAGGACGAGGACTTCTGGGCGGAGGCGGGCGCCAAGGTCGCCCGGCGCAACCTGGTCTACTCGGTTCTGTCCGAGCACGTCGGCTTCTCGGTGTGGAGCCTGTGGTCGGTGCTGGTGCTGTTCCTCGGCCCGGCGTATCACATCGACCCTGCGGGCAAGTTCACCCTCACCGCGCTGCCGACGGCGCTCGGCGCGCTGCTGCGCCTGCCCTACACCTTCGCGGTGGCGCGCTTCGGCGGACGCAACTGGACCGTCTTCAGCGCCACGCTGCTGCTGGTGCCGACGGCCCTGGCCGGCCTGGTGCTGCACCCGGGCGTCTCCTACGGGACGCTGCTGGCGGTGGCCTGTGTCGCGGGCGTCGGCGGCGGCAACTTCGCCTCCTCGATGGCCAACATCAACGCCTTCTACCCGCAACGGCTCAAGGGCTGGGCGCTCGGGATCAACGCGGGCGGCGGCAACCTCGGCGTCCCGGTCGTGCAGCTGGTGGGCCTCGCCGTGCTGGCCACGGCCGGCGCCGCGCACCCGCGGCTGGTCCCGCTGGTCTACCTGCCGCTGATCGTGCTCGCGGCGCTGGGCGCGGCCCTGCGCATGGACAACCTCAGCTCGCTCAGGAACGACCGGCGCGCGCTGCGCGACGTGGCCAAGGAGCCGCACAGCTGGGTGATGTCGCTGCTCTACATCGGCACCTTCGGCAGTTTCATCGGGTTCGGCTTCGCCTTCGGCCAGGTGCTGCAGGTGCAGTTCCACCAGCAGTTCGACACCCCCGTCAAGGCCGCCTACCTGACCTTCCTCGGGCCGCTGCTGGGTTCGCTGGTGCGGCCCGTCGGCGGCAGGCTGGCCGACCGCTTCGGTGGCGCGCGGATCACCCTGGCGACGTTCCTGCTGATGGCGGCGGGGGCGGGCACGGTCCTGCTGGCCTCGCAGGCCAAGTCGCTGCCGCTGTTCCTCGCCGGTTTCGTCGCCCTGTTCGTGCTGAGCGGCATCGGCAACGGCTCGACCTACAAGATGATCCCGGCGATCTTCCAGGTGAAGGCTCCCACCGGTGAGGAGGCGCGGCGCCGCGCCTCGGCGCTGATCGGGATGGCGGGCGCGATCGGGGCGTTCGGCGGGGTGCTGGTCAACATGGCCTTCCGGCAGTCGTTCCTGACGACGAAGAACGGCGACGCCGCCTACCTGGCCTTCCTGGCCGTCTACGCGGTCTGCTCGCTGGTCACCTGGGCGGTCTACCTGCGCCCCGGCTCCCGCTGGCCCAAGGGCATCTGAGGCGGCGTCCGGCTGCTACAGCGCCGTCGCCACCGCCTGGTCGACGGTGGCGTGGGCGAAGCGGAAACCCGAGTCGAGCAGTCGTCGCGGCACCACGCGGTGGCTGCCGACCACCTCGATCGCCATCTCGCCGAGCACGGCCCGCAGCGCGAACTCCGGAACGGGGAGCGCCGCGGGCCGTCGCAGTGCCTTGGCCAGGGCGGTGGTGACCTCGGCGTTGGTGACCGGCACGGGGGCGGTGAGGTTGAACGGCCCCGACAGCCGGTCGGTGTCGATCAGATGGCGGATCGCGGCCACCTCGTCGCGCAGCGAGATGAAGCTCCAGTACTGCTGACCGTTGCCGAGGCGGCCGCCGAGGCCGAGCTTGAACAGCGGCAGCAGCCGCTGGAAGGCGCCGCCGTGGGCGTCGACGACGATGCCGCTGCGGGTGTGGGCGACGCGGATCCCCGCGTCCGCCGCAGGGGCGCAGGACTGCTCCCACTCGACGCAGAGCCGGGCGAGGAAGTCGCCGCCCGCCGGCGCGTCCTCGTCGATCACGGCGTCACCCGTCTGGCCGTAGTAGCCCGTGGCGGATGCGGAGACCAGGACCTTGGGGCGCTGCTCCAGGCCGGCCAGGGCCGCGGCCAGGGTCTGCGTGGACAGGATGCGGCTCTCGTGCAGGGTGCGCTTGTAGGCGGCCGTCCAGCGGTGGTCGCCGATGCCCGCTCCGGCCAGGTTGACGGCCGCGTCGACGCCTTCCAGGGCCTTGCGGTCGATCGCCCGCAGGGGAGGGTTCCAGCGCGCCTCCACGCTGCCGTCGGCGCGCTCCTGCGGCTCGCGCCGCACCAGGCGGACCACCTCGTGCCCGTCGTCCAGCAGCGAGCGGACCAGGGCGGAGCCGATGAGACCGGTGGAGCCGGTGACCGCGATGCGCATACGCGACATTCAAGCAGTTGCGCGGGTAAGGACCGCGTAGGCTCCGGCCATGGACACTCCGCAGCCCGAGACTCCATCCGACGACAGCCCGGTCCGTGTCGTCATCCGGCCTGCGGTGGCCGCCGACGGTCATGCCGTGTACGTCCTGGACCACCGGTGCTGGTCGCCGGCGACGGAGGTGTCGGAGCAGCCGGACCCGCCGGAGCCGGACAGCAGCGCCTTCTACGACGACCGGCACCGGCCCGAGCACATGCTGGTCGCGGTGCGGGAGGGGGAGCTGCTGGGCTGGGTGCGGGTGCTGCCGCCCACCCCGCTGCCCAGCAACGCGCACATCAGAGCGATCATGGGCCTGCAGGTCGCGCCCGAGGCACGCGGCCTCGGGCTGGGCCGGGCGCTGCTGCACGCCGCCCTGGCCAAGGCCCGCGCCGAGGGCGCGCGACGGGTGACGCTGCGGGTGCTGGGCGGCAACATCGTGGCCCGCTCGCTCTACGAGCAGGCGGGCTTCACGGTCACCGGTGTGCAGCCGCAGGAGTTCTGGCTGGCGGGCGAGTACGCCGACGACGTGCTGATGGGGATCGACCTGGACGCGGCGGAACGCGAGGCCACCGGGCAGGCGGCGGACCGGGCGCCGTAGCGGGGTCAGGCGCCGTAGCGCTCCCACAGGCGCGGGTAGCGCTTCTCCATCTCGCGCGGGTCGTCGAAGTCGAACTCGGCGCCGAGCGGGTCGCCGGCGCGGCGGCCGAGGTCCGGCAGCCGGGCGCCGGTCAGCTGCTCGTAGGCGCGGTCGGCGACCCAGCCGAGCTCCTCGGCGTCGCCGTCCTCCTCGTCGTCGAAGTCCGGCAGCAGGTCGGCCAGTTCGTCGGGGTCGGCCAGGGCGCCCTCGAAGACGTCGCGGCCCTGGCCGATCAGCCAGGCGCAGAAGGCCTCGAAGGCGTCCTCACCGGCCCCGCCGAGCAGCAGGTCGGCGGCGCCCCACAGGTCGTTGCGCCAGGCCCGGCCCATGCGCGCCTCGAAGAGCCGCGCGAAGTCGAGCACCTCGTCGGGGGTCTTCTCGACCAACTGCCCGAGCAGCAGTTCGGCCTGGTCGACCGGGTCGCCCTCGGCGCTGTCCCGGGTCTCGTCGATGAGCAGCCAGAAGTCCGTCTCGTCCATCACGCCCTCCAGCATCCACGCCACGGCAGCCCCACGCACGCGGACACCACGGGACACCACGGGGACAGCACGGTCGGCCGCACACGGGGAAGGCCCCGTCTCCGCGAGCGGGGACGGGGCCTTCGGGGCCTTGCGGGTGGGGCGACGCCCCGATCGGACTACAGGCCGAGGTCGCCCTCGAACGCGCCCTCTTCCAGACGGGCCTTCAGGGTGCCCAGGAAGCGGGCGGCGTCGGCGCCGTCCACGATCCGGTGGTCGTAGGACAGGGCCAGGTAGACCATGTCGCGCACGGCGATGGTGGTGCCCAGCTCGGCCGACTCGATGACGACCGGGCGCTTGACCGTCGCGCCGATGCCGAGGATCGCGACCGTCGGCGGCGTGAAGATCGGCGTGTCGAACAGCGCGCCGCGCGAACCGGTGTTGGTGACGGTGAAGGTGCCGCCGGACAGCTCGTCCGGGGTGACCTTGCTGTCACGGGTACGGGCCGCCAGGTCGGCGGTCTTCTTGGCGATGCCGGCGATGTTCAGGTCGCCCGCCTCGTGGATGACCGGGACCATCAGGCCGCGCTCGGTGTCGACCGCGATGCCGATGTTCTCGACGGCGTGGTACGTGATCGTGCCCTCGGCGTCGTTGATGGAGGCGTTGACGACCGGGTGCGCCTTGAGCGCCTCGGCCGCGGCCTTCACGAAGAACGGCATCGGCGAGAGCTTGACGCCCTCGCGGGCGGCGAAGCCGCCCTTGGCCTTCTCCCGCAGACGCATGATGTTGGTGACGTCGACCTCGACGACCGTGGTCAGCTGCGCGGCGGTCTGCAGCGCCTTGACCATGTTGTCGGCGATGACCTTGCGCATGCGGGTCATCTTCACCGTCTGACCGCGCAGCGGGGAGGCGGCGGCGATGGTGGTCGGGGCCTTCGGCGCGGCCGCGGCACCGGTCGCAGCCGGGGCGGCGACGGCGGCGCGGGCGGCCTCGGCGGCGGCCAGCACGTCCTGCTTGCGGATGCGGCCACCGACGCCGGTGCCCTTGACCTGGTTCAGGTCGATGCCGTTCTCCGCGGCGAGCTTACGGACCAGCGGGGTCACGTAGGCGTCGGACGCCTCGGCGGCGACCGGAGCGGCGACCGGAGCGGCGGCAGCGACCGGCGCAGTGACCGGAGCGACCGGCGCGGCGACCGGAGCGGCGACCGGCGCGGGCGCGACGGGGGCCGGAGCGGCGACCGGGGCCGGGGCGACGGGGGCGGCGACCGGCGCGGGGGCCGGAGCGACCGGAGCCGGAGCGGCGACCGGGGCCGGAGCGGCCGGAGCCGGGGCGGCGGCGGGCGCGGCACCCGGGGCACCGATGACGGCGAGCTTCGCGCCGACCTCGGCGGTCTCGTCCTCGGCGACCAGGATCTGCAGCAGGACGCCGCCGACCGGCGCCGGGATCTCGGTGTCGACCTTGTCGGTGGAGACCTCGAGCAGCGGCTCGTCGGCCGTGACGGTGTCGCCGACGGCCTTCAGCCAGCGGGTGACGGTGCCCTCGGTGACGGACTCGCCGAGCGCCGGCAGGGTGACCTCGGTGCCGGAGACGGCACCGGCGGGGGCGGCGGCCGGAGCGGCGGCCGGGGCCGGGGCGGCGGCGACCGGAGCCGGCGCGACCGGGGCCTCGACCGGCGCGGGGGCGGCGGCAGCGGCCGGGGCCGGAGCGGCGACCGGGGCGCCGGAGCCGTCGTCGATGATGGCCAGCTCGGCGCCGACCTCGACCGTCTCGTCCTCGCCGACCTTGATGGAGGCCAGGATGCCGGACGCGGGCGCCGGGATCTCGGTGTCGACCTTGTCGGTCGAGACCTCGAGCAGCGGCTCGTCGGCCTCGACGCGCTCGCCCTCGGCCTTCAGCCAACGGGTGACGGTGCCCTCGGTCACGCTCTCGCCGAGTGCGGGCAGTGTTACTGAGACCGCCATGGTTTCAGTTGCTCCTTGTGGTGCGTTGCGGATGGTTGGCGTGCGACGAGGGTTGTCAGTCGTGATTGTGCAGCGGCTTGCCCGCCAGCGCGAGGTGCGCCTCGCCGAGGGCCTCGCTCTGGGTGGGGTGCGCGTGGATCAGCTGCGCCACCTCGGCGGGCAGGGCCTCCCAGTTGTAGATCAGCTGGGCCTCGCCGACCTGCTCGCCCATGCGCTCGCCGACCATGTGCACGCCGACGACCGCGCCGTCCTTGACCTGGACCAGCTTGATCTCGCCCGCGGTCTTCAGGATCTTGCTCTTGCCGTTGCCGGCCAGGTTGAACTTGGCGGTGACGACCTTGTCGTCGCCGTACAGCTCCTTGGCCTTGGCCTCGGTGATGCCGACGGAGGCGACCTCGGGGTTGCAGTAGGTCACGCGCGGCACGCCGTCGTAGTCGATCGGGACGACCTTGAGACCGGCGATGCGCTCGGCGACGAGGATGCCCTCGGCGAAGCCGACGTGCGCCAGCTGCAGGGTCGGGATCAGGTCGCCGACGGCGGAGATGGTGGGCACGCTGGTCTGGCAGTACTCGTCGACCAGGACGTAGCCGCGGTCCATGGCGACCCCGGCCTCCTCGTAGCCGAGGTTCTGCGAGACCGGGCCGCGGCCGACGGCCACCAGCATGATCTCGGCCTCGACCTGCTTGCCGTTCTCCAGCGAGGCGCGGACACCGGTCTCGGTGTACTCGACGCCGGAGAAGCGGGCACCGAGCTCGAACTTGATGCCGCGCTTGCGGAAGGCGCGCTCCACCAGCTTGGAGGAGTTCTCGTCCTCCAGCGGGGCCAGGTGCGGCAGCGCCTCGATGATGGTGACCTCGGCGCCGAAGGACTTCCAGACGGAGGCGAACTCGACGCCGATGACGCCGCCGCCGAGCACGATCGCGGACTTCGGCACGCGGTCGAGGGTCAGGGCGTGGTCGGAGGAGATGATCCGGTTGCCGTCGATGGCCAGGCCCGGCAGGGACTTCGGCACGGAGCCGGTGGCCAGCAGGATGTGGCGGCCGGTGTAGCGCTGGCCGTTCACGTCCACGGAGGTCGGGGACGACAGGCGGCCCTCGCCCTCGACGTAGGTGATCTTGCGGCTGGCGACCAGGCCCTGCAGGCCCTTGTACAGGCCGGAGATCACGCCGTCCTTGTACGCGTGGACCGCGTTGATGTCGATGCCCTCGAAGACGGCCTTCACGCCGAAGCCCGCGGCCTCGCGGGTCTGGTCGGCGACCTCGCCGGCGTGCAGCAGCGCCTTGGTCGGGATGCAGCCCTGGTGCAGGCAGGTGCCACCGAGCTTGTTCTTCTCGATCAGCGCGACCTGGAGGCCGAGCTGGGCCGCCCGCAGCGCCGCGGCGTAACCGCCGCTTCCGCCTCCGAGAATGACTACGTCGAAAACGGTGCTGGCGTCGTTCGCCACGTCACGTCCTCCATGCAAAGGGTGCGGATGCTCCCGGTCGATCGCCGGCCGGGTGTGGTGCTCCCTTGTGGGGAGACCCGTCGTGCCGGAGATACATCCTCGCACTTGTCGTGCGGTGGTGAGGGACCGGGCCAAGGTGTGGACGGCTCCCTGCCCCGGGGGCGGGGTGGGTGCCTCGCGAGGAATTGTCTGTTTCCGCAGGTCGAGAGGCAAATTCCAGTGCGGGGAAGGGGGCCAGGTCAGAAGGGTTTCCGGCGCAACGCCGAAGGACCCGCGCTCGTGTTCGCCCAAGGCGAACACGAGCGCGGGTCCGATCAAGGGTTACCTACTGGTAGGTCAGTGCCTCTGGATCAGAGCTTGCCGTCGGCGGCGCGCTCGGCGAGTGCGACCAGGGTGCGCACGGCCGTGGCGGTGCCGCCCTTGGGGGTGTAGCCGAAGGGGCCGCCCTCGTTGAAGGCCGGACCGGCGATGTCCAGGTGCGCCCAGGTGATGCCCTCGGCGACGAACTCCTTGAGGAACAGGCCGGCGACCAGGCCGCCGCCCATGCGCTCGCCCATGTTGGAGATGTCCGCGACGGTCGAGTCCATCGGACCGCGCAGGTGCGCCGGCAGCGGCATCGCCCAGGCTGGCTCGCCCGCGGCCTCGGCCACCTCGGTGACGGTGCTGCGGAAGGCGTCGTCGTTGGCCATGACACCGAAGGTGCGGCTGCCCAGCGCCATCATCATGGCGCCGGTCAGGGTGGCCACGTCGATGATGTAGTCCGGCTTCTCCTCGCCCGCGCGGACGATGGCGTCGGCCAGCACCAGGCGACCCTCGGCGTCGGTGTTGAGCACCTCGACGGTCTTGCCGCCGTACATGCGCAGCACGTCGCCCGGGCGGGTGGCCGAGCCGGACGGCATGTTCTCCGCCAGCGCCAGCCAGCCGGTGACGTTGACCTGCAGGCCCAGCTTGGCGGCGGCGAGCACCGAGGCGAAGACGGCGCCGGCGCCGGCCATGTCGCACTTCATCGTCTCGTTGTGGCCGGCCGGCTTGAGGGAGATGCCGCCCGAGTCGTAGGTGATGCCCTTGCCGACGAAGGCGAGCGAGGCCTTGGCCTTCGGGTGGGTGTAGGCCACCTTGACCAGGCGCGGGCTGCGCTCCGAGCCGGCGCCGACACCCAGGATGCCGCCGTAGCCGCCCTTGGTCAGGGCCTTCTCGTCGAGCACCTCGACCTTGACGCCCGCGGTCTCCTTGCCGACCGTGGTGGCGATGTCGGCGAAGGACTTCGGGAAGAGGTCGTTCGGCGGCATGTTGACCAGGTCGCGGGTCCGGTTCATCTCCTCGGCCACGACGGTGCCGCGCTCGACGGCGGCCTTGGCGGCCTTGTCGCCGCGCTTGGCGCCGACCAGGGCGACCTCGGCGAGGGGGGTCTTGGTGTCGGCCTTGCCGTTGTCGCTGCGGCAGGCGGTGAAGGTGTAGGCGCCGAGCAGCGCGCCCAGGGTCACGGCCTCGATCGCGGCGGCGTCGGTGGCCGGCAGTGCGAAGGCGGCCTTCTTGCTGCCGTGCAGGGTGCGCGCGGCGACGCCCGCGGCGGAGCGCAGCGCCTCGGCGGTGTAGCCCTCGGCGGCCTCGCCCAGGCCCACGGCCAGCACCAGCGGGGCCTTCAGGCCCGCGGCGGCGGGGACCTTGACGGCCTCGCCCTCGGCGCCGGTGGCGCCGACGGTCGCGAGCACCTCGGCCAGGCGACCCTCGAACGCCTCGTCGACCGTCTCGGCGCCCGGGGCGAGTACGAGGCCCTTGGGACCCTTCGCCACGGCCACGACGACGGCGTCCGCGCGCAGCGCGGCGGCCGTGGAGGTGCTCAAAGACACTGCAGTCACGGAATGCGTCCTGTTCTGTCGAAAGTCAGGGGTGCAGAAGTCTGTTCGGGCGCGGGCGGGCGGGCACCGGGGCACGGCGCGGCCGGGGAGGCGGTGAACAGACCGGCACCAGGCATGGTAGTCCGCATGGTGAGCGCTCGCCCCGTCGCGGTGGCCGAAATTTCGAGACAGCACCCCGCTACGGGGTGGCAGCTGCGAAAAGAGTCCAGAGAATCAGCGAACCGGTTGCCGAGATCTCCACCATCGCGCCCAGGACATCGCCGGTGATGCCGCCGAAGCGGCGCAGGCAGTGCGTCAGCAGCAGCGCGGCCAGACCCAGTCCGGCGGCGGCCGAGACGACGGTGCCGAGCGCCAGCGGCAGCTGGTCCTGGCCCAGGCGCGCGGTGGCCCAGCCGGCCAGCGCCAGCAGGGCGACGGTCAGCAGCGTGGTCATGGCGCCCCGCAGCCGCGGCACGGTGCCGGCGACCATCGCGCCGAGCCCCTCCGCGCGGGCCGAGGGCACCCCGTCGGCGCAGCCGCGCAGCAGTGCGGCCCGCGAGGTCACGGCCGCGAGGCCGAGGGCGAAGGCGCCCTTGGGCAGCCCGAGGTCGAAGCATCGCGCCACCGCCGCGACCTGCGCCAACAAGGTGAGCAGCAGGACCAGCACGCCGAAGGGGCCGATGTCGGAGGCCTTCATGATCTTCAGGGCGGCGTCCGGCGGGCGGTTGCTGCCCAGCCCGTCCGCGACGTCGGCCAGGCCGTCCAGGTGCAGGCCGCGGGTCAGCGCCGCCAGTGCCGCGACACCGGCCACGGCCGCCAGCAGTGAGCCGGCGTGCGCCCAGGCCAGCAGGGTCGCGAAGCCCGCGGCGAGGCCGCCGAGCACCAGACCGACCACGGGGGCGAGGGTGATCGCCCGTCCGGCGGTGGGACGGTCCCAGCGGTTCACCCGAACGGGGAGGACGGACAGCGTGCCGAAGGCGAAGCGCAGCGGTTCCAGGCCGCGCTTCAGGTACCGGGTGACCACTCAGTCCTCGGCGGGTTTGTCGTCAGGCGTCGGCGTCGGCGTCGGCAGCGGCAGCTCGGCGAGCAGCGCTGCGGCGGCCTTCAGCAGCGGCAGCGACATCAGTGCGCCGGCGCCCGCCCCGGCGGCGACGTGCTGGTCCTGCAGCGACGTGACGCCCATCCGCTCGTAGGCCTTGGCCTGGGCGGGTTCGCCGGTCAGCTGGCCCGCGCGCCACCACTCCGGCGCCCGGAACGCGATCCGCTGCGCGACCAGCGCGCAGGCGGCGGAGACCACGCCGTCCAGCAGCACCGGCAGGCGGCGCAGCGCGCACTGGAGCAGGAAACCGGCCATGGCGGCGAAGTCGGCACCACCGACGGCGGCCAGCAGGTCGAGCTGGTCGGCCAGGACCGGGCGGGCGCGGCGCAGTGAGTCGCGGATCGCCGCGCACTTCACCATCCAGATCCGGTCGTCGATGCCGGAGCCGCGGCCGGTGACGACGGCGGCGTCGGTGCCGCACAGCACGCCGATCAGCACGGCGGCCACGGTCGTCGAGCCGACCCCGAGGTCGCCGAGGACGACCAGGTCGGTGCCGGAGTCGGCCTCCTCGTCGGCGAGCGCGACACCGGCGGCGAAGGCGCGCTCGGCCTCCTCGCGGGTGAGCGCGTTCGCCACGTCGATCCGGCCCGAGCCGCGGCGGACCCGGTGGCGGCTCACCTCGGCCGGGAAGGCGTCCTCGGCGGCGTCGACGCCCATGTCCACCACGCGCACCTGTGCGCCGAACTGACGGGCCAGCACGCTGACGGGCGCGGTGCCGTCGAGGACGGAGCGCACCCGGCGCTCGGTGGTGCCCGGCGGCAGCACGGAGACGCCCAGTGAGGCGATGCCGTGGTCGGCGGCGAAGACCAGGACCTTGACCCGCTCCAACGGCGTGGTGGGGACCTTGCCCTGGACCGCGGCCAGCCAGCCGGCGAGGTCCTGCAGCTCGCCCAGCGAGCCGCGCGGCACATCGAGCGCGGCGAAGCGCTCCTCCGCGGCGAGGCGGTACTCGTCGTCGGGCCGCGCCAGCCGCGCGGAGATCTCGTCGAGGTCGAAGGTC
The DNA here is from genome assembly GCF_900109465.1 of Streptacidiphilus jiangxiensis. Lineage (GTDB taxonomy): Bacteria > Actinomycetota > Actinomycetes > Streptomycetales > Streptomycetaceae > Streptacidiphilus > Streptacidiphilus jiangxiensis. The sequence continues at coordinate 256,835 of NZ_FOAZ01000012.1, read as the reverse complement.
GTCACCGCCCGAACGTTACCGTCACCACTCGGACAAACGCAGCGAGCGGCCCGCGACCACCAGCCGGACGTCCTCGCAGACGTCCGCGACGGCCGCGTTGAGCCGGCCCAGCTCGTCGCGGAACCGGCGCCCGGAGGCGGTGGCGGGCACGACGCCGCTGCCGACCTCGTTGCTGACCGCGACCACCCGGCGCGGGCTCGCCGCCAGCGCCGCGACCAGCTCGGCGGTGCGCGCGCGCAGCTCCTGCGCCCCGCCTCCGTTCCAGACCGCGTCGTCCCAGGCGCCGACCCGGTCCATGGCGTCGGTCAGCCACAGCGCCAGGCAGTCCACCAGCAGCGGGCCGCCCGTCTCGGCGAGCAGCGGGACCAGGTCGCAGGTCTCCACGGTGCGCCAGCCGGCGGGACGGCGGACCCGGTGCAGTTCGATCCGCTCGGCCCACTCGCTGTCGCCCTCGCGGCGTCCGGCGGTGGCGACGTAGGTCACGTCCGCGGCGTCGGCCAGCATCCGTTCGGCGAGCGAGGACTTGCCGGAACGGGCGCCGCCGAGCAGCAGCGTGCGGCGGGGCCGACGCCGGAGGCGGAGACGGGAGGGGAGGCGCATCGGGCCATTGTGCCGGGTACTGTCCTGATGACCGGTGGTGAGGGCGAGAGGAGCCCGGCATGGTGTGGACGTGGCGGTACGAGAAGCTCGACGGCTCGGTGGTCCCGGCGCCGAACGGGACCGAGGAGTTCCCGACCCAGGGCGACGCGGAGACGTGGATCGGCGAGACCTGGAAGGAGCTGCTCGCCGACGGCGTCGACCAGGTGGTGCTGCTGGAGGACGGCGAGAAGATCTACGGGCCGGTGAGCCTGCACCAGCAGTAGCGGATGTGACGGCGGGCCCGGGGCAACGCCCCGGGCCCGCCGTGTCCGTTCGTCAGTTCACGCGGCCGCCCGTCAGTTCACGCGGCCGGCGGGCGCGTTCTGCGCGGTCCTGGCCGGGTCGAACTCGGCGACGGGGGAGAGGATCTCGTCCATCGCCTTGAGCAGCCAGTCGTCCAGGCGGACGCCGGCGGCCTTGACGTTCTCGGCGACCTGCTCGGGCCGGGAGGCGCCGATGATGGCCGCGGACACGTTCTGGTTCTGCAGCACCCAGGCGACGGCCAGCTGGGCGAGGGTCAGCCCCGCCTCGGCCGCGAGCGGCTGCAGCAGCTGCACGCGCTCCAGCACGTCGTCCCGCATCCAGCGGGAGATCATGTTGGCGCCGCCCTTGTCGTCGGTGGCGCGCGAGCCGGCGGGCGGCTGCTGGCCGGGCAGGTACTTGCCCGTCAGCACGCCCTGGGCGATGGGCGACCAGACGATCTGGCCGAGGCCCAGCTCCTCGCAGGTCGGCACGACCTCGGCCTCGATGACCCGCCACAGGGCGGAGTACTGCGGCTGCGAGGAGACCAGCGGGATGCGCAGCTCCTGGGCGAGGGCGTGCGCGGCGCGGATCTGGTCGGCGGTCCACTCGGAGACGCCGATGTAGTGGGCCTTGCCGGAGTGCACGATGTCCGCGAAGGCGACCATGGTCTCCTCCAGCGGCGTGGCGCTGTCGTAGCGGTGGGCCTGGTAGAGGTCGACGTAGTCGGTCTGCAGGCGCTTCAGCGAGCCGTTGATCGACTCCATGATGTGCTTGCGGGACAGACCGGTGTCGTTCTTGCCGGGCCCGGTGGGCCAGTAGACCTTGGTGAAGATCTCCAGGCCCTCGCGGCGCTGCCCGGCGAGGGCGCGGCCGAGCACGGACTCGGCGCGGGTGGCGGCGTAGACGTCGGCGGTGTCGAAGGTGGTGATCCCGGCGTCGAGAGCGGCGTGGACGCAGGCGGTGGCCGCGTCCTCCTCGACCTGGGAGCCATGGGTGAGCCAGTTGCCGTAGGCGATCTCGGAGATGACGAGGCCGCTGCGGCCGAGGTGACGGAACTCCATGGGGGCGAGCCTAGCGCCGTGAGCGCCGAGCGGCCGTTCAGGGCCGCGCGCCCACCAGGTGGGTGAGGGCCGCGACCTGCCGGTACGGGTCGGTGCGGCCGGCCCGCTCCTCGGCGTCCAGCAGCAGGGCGAGCTCGGGCTCGGCCGGGACGGGGGCGTCGTCGGCGGCGAGGTCGGTGAAGACCCGCACGCCGTACCAGGCCTGCACCGGCACGTCGAGCTCGGCGAAGGTGCGCGCCAGTGTCTCGCGGCGGTCGGCGCGGGTGGGCAGGCCCAAGCGGTTGGTGTAGGCGTCGCCGGCGAAGGCGGCGACGGCGCCGGCCCAGTCGCCGGCCAGCCCCGGGCGCAGCGCGAGTGCGTCGCCGTTGCGGACCAGCACGGACAGCAGCCCGCCGGGGGCCAGTATCCGGGCCAGGGCCGCCAGCAGCGGGCCGGGCTCGGGCAGGTACATCAGCACGCCGTGGCAGAGCACCAGGTCGAAGGCGGCCGGGCCGAACCAGCGGCCGCAGTCCTCGCCGGACCCCTGCAGCAGCTGCACCCGCGCCTGCGTGTCGGGGGTCTCCAGGGCGAGCGCCTGCCGCGCCGCGGCGAGTGTGGCCGGGTCGGGGTCGATGCCGGTGACGGGGTGGCCGAGGCGGGCCAGGCGCAGCGCCTGGGTGCCCTGTCCGCAGCCGACGTCCAGGACGCGCAGCGGCCCGCCCGCGCGGGCGACCGCGCCGAGCTGCTCGTCGAGCTGGCGGGCGACGAGCTCCTGGCGGACCACGTTGCGCAGCCCGCCGAGCTTCGCCAGCCAGGCGGGCGCGCCGGGCGTGAAGCCGATCGGCGTCGGTGCCGGGGTCGGTGCTGCGGCGCGCTGCGCCGGCAGCACCATGGTCGACTCGTCCGCCCCCGGGCGGGGGTCCAGGGGCGAGTACGAGTAGCCGGGGTATCCCTGGTGGGTGCTCAGGGCTTCTGTCCGCGCTTGACGGCCGGCTTGGGCAGACGCATCTTGCGGATGTTGGACGAGCGCAGCAGACCGTAGGCGACGGCGCCGCGGGTGTTCTGGTTCGGGAAGCGGCGGGCCAGTTCCTTCTTCAGTCCGCGGGCGAAGAAGAAGGTGGCGACGACGATCGCGAGGATCACCGCGTAGAGCACCAGCGTGGACATGACCACGATGGAGGCGCTGCGCAGCAGGGTCGCGATCAGGAAGATCAGGATGACGACCGGCATGGCGAACTCGAGCGCGGTCCAGCGCGAGTCCACGTAGTCGCGGACGAACTTGCGGACCGGGCCCGCGTCGCGCGGCGGCAGGTCGCGCTCGTCGCCCTGGCCGCGCATGGCGGCGTACTGGCGGGCGCGGTCGTCGCGGCCGGATTCGCGAGACTGCTTCGCGGCAGCCTTGCGGTCCGGCGCCACGTAGGCGCGGCCGCGCTGGTTGGTCACCGCGGAGTTGCGCTTCGGGGTCGGGCGGCCCTTGGGGGCCTCCGCGTCGGGCACGGCCTTCTTCGCGGCCTCGGCCTCGTCCTCGACAAGGGCGGGGGCGGCGGGGGCATCCTGGGAGCTACGTCGGAACACAACTGCAAGAGTACGTGGTGGGAGGGTGTAATCCCCAGCCCCCCGGGTACGGGGATGCGTCAGGGCATCCCTCCACCGAGCGGTGTAGAACGGCACATCCGTGATCAGCCGCACGGATGAGGCCGAGACCGCCGCAGCTGTAGCAGTCTTGTTGCAGCGCGGATCGCTGCGGCGAGCGCCGCGCGACCCGTAGGCTGGGTGACGAGAAGACGGCGAAACCGGCAGGTCGAAGAAGGGGGCGCGCGAAGCCCATGAGCGACGGAATCATGAAGCGGATGGGGATGATCTTCCGCGCCAAGGCCAACAAGGCCTTGGATCGCGCGGAGGATCCGCGCGAGACGCTGGATTATTCGTACCAGAAGCAGCTGGAGCTGCTGCAGAAGGTGCGACGCGGCGTCGCGGATGTGGCGACCAGCCGCAAGCGTCTCGAGCTGCAGCTCACCCAGCTGCAGCAGCAGTCCGCGAAGCTGGAGGAGCAGGGCCGCAAGGCGCTCTCGCTCGGCCGCGAGGACCTGGCCCGGGAGGCGCTGACGCGCCGTTCCGGTGTCCAGCAGCAGGTGCAGGACCTCGAGGTCCAGTACCAGCAGCTGCAGGGCGAGGAGGAGAAGCTCACGCTGGCCTCCCAGCGCCTGCAGGCCAAGGTGGACGCCTTCCGTACGAAGAAGGAGACCATCAAGGCCCAGTACAGCGCTGCCCAGGCGCAGACCCAGATCGCCGAGTCCTTCTCCGGGATCTCGGAGGAGATGGGCGACGTCGGCCTCGCCATCCAGCGCGCGGAGGACAAGACCGCGCAGCTGCAGGCGCGTGCGGGCGCGATCGACGAGCTGCTGGCCAGCGGCGCGTTGGACGACCCGTCCGGCATGCGCAAGGACGACATCTCGGCCGAGCTGGACCGCATGTCCGCCGGCTCGGACGTCGAGCTGGAGCTGGCCCGGATGAAGGCCGAGCTGGGCGGCGGCAGCGCGCCGACCCCGGCGATCGAGCAGGGCCAGCAGCCGCATGCGGCTCCGCAGGCCGCCCCTCAGAACCCCTACCAGGCGCCGCAGGACCAGCGCCCGCACGAGGGCTGAGGGGGAGCGCGGTGATCGTCAGGATCCTGACGGAGGGGCAGTTCGAGGTCCCCGACACGCTGGTCGACCACCTCAACGAGCTGGACAACGCGGTGCTGGCCGCGCTGGACAGCGGTGACGAGGCGGAGTTCCGGGTCAGCCTGGCCGCGCTGCTGGGCGCGGTCCGCGCGGGCGGCACGCCGGTCGCGCACGACTACCTCGGCACCTCGGACGCGACGCTCCCGTTCGAGGACGCGACGCTGGACGAGGTCCGCGAGCTGCTCCAGCACGACGGGCTCATCCCGGGATAACCGGAAGGGGCGCGAGGAACTGCGCGACCAGCCACAGCTCTACGTGAGTGGGTGGTCGGGCGCGCAGTTCCTCGCGCCCCTCAGTGCTGCCTACGGCAGCGCGAGCATCTGGTCCAAGGCGAGCTTGGCGAACTTCTCCGTCTCCGGGTCCACGGTGATGACGTTCGGCACGCGGCCGTCGGCCAGCGACTCCAGGGCCCAGACCAGGTGCGGCAGGTCGATGCGGTTCATCGTGCTGCAGAAGCAGACGCTGCGGTCCAGGAAGACGATCTCCTTGTCCGGGTGCGCGTTCGCGAGCCGGCGGACCAGGTTGAGCTCGGTGCCGATGGCCCACTTGGAGCCGGGCTCGGCCGCGTCGAGGGCCTTGATGATGTACTCCGTGGAGCCCACCATGTCGGCCGCCTCGACGACCTCGTGCTTGCACTCGGGGTGCACCAGCACGGTGACGCCGGGGACGCGCTCGCGGACCTCGTTGACCGAGTCGAGGCTGAAGCGGCCGTGCACGGAGCAGTGGCCGCGCCACAGGATCATCTTGGCGGCGCGCAGCTCCTCAGCCGTCAGGCCACCGTTCGGCTTGTGCGGGTTGTAGACGACGCAGTCGTCCAGGGAGAGGCCCATGTCGCGCACGGCGGTGTTGCGGCCGAGGTGCTGGTCGGGCAGGAAGAGGACCTTCTCGCCCTGCTCGAAGGCCCACTCCAGCGCCCGCTTGGCGTTGGAGGAGGTGCAGATGGTGCCGCCGTGGCGGCCGGTGAAGGCCTTGATGTCGGCGGAGGAGTTCATGTAGGCGACCGGCACGACGCTGTCGGCGACGCCCGCGTCGACCAGCTGGTCCCAGCATTCGGCGACCTGCTCGGCGGTGGCCATGTCGGCCATCGAGCAGCCGGCCGCCAGGTCCGGCAGGACGACCTGCTGGCGCTCGGTGGTGAGGATGTCCGCGGACTCGGCCATGAAGTGCACGCCGCAGAAGACGATGTACTCGGCCTCGGGGCGGGCGGCCGCGTCGCGGGCCAGCTTGAAGGAGTCGCCGGTGACGTCGGCGAACTGGATGACCTCGTCGCGCTGGTAGTGGTGGCCCAGGATGAAGACCTTGTCGCCCAGCTTGGCCTTGGCCGCGGCGGCCCGCGCGACCAGGTCCGGGTCGGAGGCGGCGGGGAGGTCGCCGGGGCAGTCGACGCCGCGCTCGCTCGCGGTGTCGGCCTCGCGGCCGAGCAGCAGCAGGGCGAGGGGCGTGGCGCCGGGCTCGGCGAAGGTGGCGCCCGTCGCGGGCGCGGGGGTGGTGGTCACGGGCGGCTGCCCTCCTGCTCGGCGCGGTGCGGGACCACGCCTTATCGTCTACCTGACGCTATCTATGATAGCCCGCCCCGATCACCCCGGCCATGGGCGTCGGGGCAATGTGACCTACCCCGCTTCGACACATCGGCGCTACCGGTCCGGCGCGCGGACCTGCCCTGCCGTCCGGCCTGCCCTAGTGTCTGGGGACATGGCCACAGAGAGGGTAGTGGACGGGCGGCGGATGCGGCCGCGCGGGCGGGCGGAGCAGCACCGGGCGGCGACTCCGCTGGAGCTGTTCTTCGACCTCTGTTACGTCGTCGCGGTCGCGCAGGCCGGCTCCCAGCTGGCCCACGCGCTGGCCGGCGGGGAGATCCGGCACGGGATCCTCGGCTACCTCGTGGTCTTCTTCGGGATCTGGTGGGCGTGGATGAACTTCACCTGGTTCGCCTCCGCCTACGACACCGACGACGTCCCCTACCGGATCGCCACCTTCGTGCAGATCTCCGGCGCGCTGATCCTGGCCGCCGGGGTGCCCCGGGCGTTCGCGGACGGCGACTACCGGGTCACCGTCACCGGCTACGTGGTGATGCGCGTCGCGCTGGTCGCCCAGTGGCTGCGGGCGGCCGCCTCCAACAGCGGGGCGCACCGCACCGTCGCGCTGCGCTACGCGGCCGGGGTCGCCCTGGTGCAGGTCTACTGGGTGCTGTGGATGCTCGACATCCCGGGCCAGGCGAAGCTGCCGACCTTCCTGGTCGGCGTGGTGGGCGAGCTGGCGGTCCCGGTCTTCGCGGAGCGGCCGGCCGCGACGGCCTGGCATCCCGGGCACATCGCGGAGCGGTACGGCTGCTTCACGCTGATCGTGCTGGGGGAGTCGGTCTCGGCGGCGACCATCGCGGTCCAGTCGGCGGTGGACGAGCACGAGGCGGTCGGGCAGCTGCTGCCGATCGCGGCGGGCGGGCTGCTGATCTGCTTCTCCGCCTGGTGGATCTACTTCGCCCGGTCGGTGGAGGAGCATCTGAGCGGCAACCGGCGGGCCTTCGTCTGGGGCTACGGCCACTACCTGGTCTTCCTGTCCGCCGCCGCGATCGGCGCCGGGCTGGAGGTGGCCGTCGAGCACGCGGTCGGCAAGGCGCACGTCGCGGCGCACACGGCCACCCTGGCGGTCACGGTTCCGGCCGCCGTCTACCTGTTCACGGTCTGGGCGCTGCACTCGCGCCACACCAAGCGCGGGGTGGCGCTGTGGGTGCTGCCGGTGAGCGCGGCGCTGGTGCTGGTCTCGCCGACGGTGCTGGTGGCCGGCATCGTCTGCGCGGCCTCGGTGGCGCTCGGCATCGTGATCCACAAGCTCCAGGGCGAGGAGGCGTCGGGCGACCTGTGACGGCGTGACCTGTGAAAGGCTGGGCGTGTGCCAGCACCGAGAACGCCGATCAGTCCTGCCGCCAGCCTCGACGACGTCGACCGCAGGGTGCTGGAACTGCTCGGGCGGGACGGACGGGCCTCCTATGCGGAGATCGGTCTGCTGGTGAACCTCTCCGCCACCGCGGTCAAGCGCCGCGTCGACCGGCTGCGCGAGCGCGGCGTGGTGCGCGGCTTCACCGTGGTGCTCGACCCGGGCGTGCTGGACTGGACGACGGAGGCCTTCGTCGAGGTCTTCTGCCGTGAGCGCACCCCGCCCGAGGAGATCCTCTCCTCGCTGCGGCAGTTCCCCGAGGTCGTCGCCGCCTGGACGGTGACCGGCGACGCGGACGCGCTGGTCCATCTGCGCGCGGCGGACATGCGGCACCTGGAGGCGGTCATCGAGCGGATCCGGCGCGAGCCCGGCGTGCAGCGCAGCCGCAGCACCGTCGCCCTCAGCCGACTGATCGGTTGATCGCTTGGGAATCCTTCGCCGAGTGGCCTGACTGCGCAGGAATCGTGCGCGGGCCGCACGGTTCCGACAGGCGGCGTGCGCGGTGTGGTGCCTAGGGTGGCATTGCCCCTCACCCCCTGTGCACCGAAGGAACTCCCGTGCCCCACGCCGACCGCATGCACCGGTACGACGCCCGCATGGTCGACCTGGTCTTCGACTACATGCGGGAGCGCCTGCAGTACGACCCGGTCCCGCTGGACCACCCGGGCGACGGCGAGAAGCTGGGCGCCGCGCTGGACGGCCTGCTCAGCGACCGCGGAAACGATCCTGCGGACGTGCTCAAGCTCTACGACCACGAGCTGTCGCGGGCCGTCATCTCCGCCGACAGCCCCCGCTACCTGTCCTTCATCCCCTGCGCGCCGACCAAGGCCGCGCTGCTGTTCGACATGGTGGTCTCCTGCGCCTCGCTCCAGGGCATCTCCTGGCTGGAGGCGGCCGGCGCCATCGCCGCCGAGAACCAGGTGCTGCGCCTGATAGCGGACCGGGCCGGGCTGCCCGCCACCGCCGGCGGCTGCTTCGTCTCCGGCGGTTCGGCCGGCAACCTCTCCGCGCTCGTCGTCGCCCGTGACGTCGCCCGCCAGCGCCTCGGCGTCGGCATCGGCGCGCGGCTGCGCGTCGCGGTCAGCGACCAGACCCACTCCTCGGTCACCAACACCCTCAACATCATCGGCGTCGAGAAGCTCGTCGTCCCGACGGTGAACCACCGCCTGACCGGCGAGGCGCTGCGCGCGGCCATCGCCGCCGACGAGGACCCGGGCACGATCATCGCTGTGGTCGGCACCGCGGGCACCACCAACGCCGGCATCGTCGACGACCTGGCCGGCATCGCCGAGGTCGCCCGCGAGCACGGCCTGTGGTTCCACGTCGACGGCGCCTACGGCGGCGCCGGTCTCTTCGCGCCCTCGGTGCGGGAGAAGTACCGCGGCATCGAGCACGCCGACTCCTTCGTCGTCGACCCGCACAAGTGGCTCTTCGCGCCGTTCGACTGCGCCGCGCTGATCTACCGCGACCCGCGCCTGGCCAAGGCCGTGCACACCCAGGACGCCTCCTACCTGGACGTGCTGCACACCGCCGACCACGACCAGGAGTGGAACCCGACCGACTACGCCTACCACCTCACCCGGCGCGCCCGCGGCCTGCCGCTCTGGTTCTCGCTGGCCGTGCACGGCACCGACGCCTACTCCGAGGCGATCGAGACCGGCATCGCGCTGGCCCGCGACACCGCCGCGCTGATCCGCGCCGAGTACCCGGACCTGGAGGTCGTCCGCGAGCCGGAGCTGTCCAGCGTGGTCTACCGGCGCAAGGGCTGGACGGCGAAGGACTACTACGCCTGGTCCGAGCGCCTGCTCGCCGACCAGACCGGCTTCGTCACCCCGACCGGCTGGGAGGGCGAGGTCGTCGCCCGCTTCGCGTTCCTGCACCCGGGCACGACCATGGAGATGGTCCGCGAGATCCTGGACACGATGGTCTGAGCCGTTCCCGGAACGGTCACAGGTAGGCCCCCGACGGCAGGTAGTGCGTCGGGGGCTTCATGCCGCGCAGGGCCAGCCAGCCGCGGGTCTCGGGGGTGAGCCCGGCGGCCATGGCCACGTCCACGGCCCAGTCCTGCTCGGCCGTCACGGTGCGCACGTCCGCCGTCTCCGCGTCGGGGATCCGGGCCAGCGTCTGCGTCAGCAGCGCGGAGGCGACCCGGCGCGAGGTGGCGGCCAGCAGCATCACCCGGCCGCCCAGGCGGTAGCAGTAGCCGGAGCCGGCGAGGGTGTCCGCGACCAGCAGTTCGTCGCTGGTGCGCAGCAGTGCGAGGTGGTCCTCGCCGTGTGCGGCGCCGCGGCAGCGGCGGTCGACGGAGTCCAGCAGGTCGAAGTGGGTGGCGTCGCCGAGGTGTATCGCGATGCCGCCGGTACCGGGCAGGCCGGCGCGGTCGACCCGGCCCGTCAGCGCCATGGTGGGGTGGAGCCTGAAGCCCGCGCCGTGGTAGCGGCGGGCCGCCCGCGGGTCCGCGGAGGCGACGATCATGCCGCGCAGGCAGCCGTGGGCGTGGGTGAGCGCGTGGTCGAGCAGGGTGCGGCCGACGCCCTTGCCCTGCGCCTCGGGACGCACCGCGAGCAGGGCCAGCCCCCACAGCCCCTCGCGTCGCAGCGACAGCGCGACGCCCAGGGCCTGCCCGTCCTCCTCGGCGAACCAGCAGCCGGCCTGGTCGGCGCCGGCCAGGCGTCTGGTCCGCACGTCCGCGCGGGCGGCCTCGCGGCCCTCCAGCGTCCGGTCGAACGCGGCGGCGTCGATCGCCCGCACGGCGGCGGTGTCGGCGGCGGAGTCGTGGACGGGTCGCAGCAGCACGTGCCCGATCCTGGCAGCAGCGTCCGGGCTTGTCAGCCGTCCGTGGCCAGCAGCCGGGCCGGGGCGAGGCGGCCCAGAGCCCGGGCCGGGACGGCGAGGGCGGCGCAGACCAGCACCACCCCGGCGCCGGCCGCGAGCAGGCCCGCCGCGCCGAGGCCGACGGCCCGGCCGCCGTCGAGCAGGCCGCGTCCGAGCAGGGCCAGGGTGCCGAGACCGGCGCCCGCCCCGAGCAGGCCGCCGAACGCGGCGAGCCAGACGCCCTCCAGCAGCGCCAGCCGCGACAGCTCCCCGCCGCTCCAGCCGCAGGCGCGCAGCACGGCCAGGTCCGCCGCGCGTTCGCGCTGCGCGAGCACCAGCACGTCGACCGCGCCCGCGGCGCCCAGCAGCAGCGAGAGCACGACACTCGCGTAGTCGACGCCACGGGCCTGTGCCACGACCGCGTCGCCGAGCAGTGAGCCGGCCACCTCGCCGCGGAAGGCCAGGGTGACCCCGAGCAGCACGGTGAACGCCGCGACGCCGAGGGCGAGCCCGCAGGCGCCGAGGAGACTGCGTCCGGGCACCCGGATCAGGTTGCGCAGCGCCAGTCCGCGCACGGACCTCACCGGTCGGGCCCGCCGGGCGGCCACGACCGGCGCGTGGACGGCGTCCAGCGGTCCCAGCCGGGTCGCCCGCCAGGCCGGCGGCAGCCCGGCGGCCAGGGCGAGCAGCACCGCCGTCGGCAGGACCAGCGCGGCCTTGGCGGCGGAGGCGTGCAGACCGAACCCGACGGCCAGCAGGTAGGCCAGCAGCGCCCCGGCCGCGCCCGCGACGGTGCCGATCAGCAGCAGTTCGCCCAGGATCAGCCGGAACACCTCGCCGGTGCTCCAGCCGACGCAGCGCAGCGTGCCGATCTCGCCGCGCCGGGCCCGCACCGAGGCGAGGGCCGACTGTCCGAGGAAGAGCGCGCAGACCACCAGCACCAGCACGAACAGCACCGCGCTCTTGGTGTCGACGGCGGACATGATCCGCAGCGCCACGCCCTTGTCGGTCCAGCCCTCGCTGACCCGCAGGCCACCGGGCAGCGCGATGGTCTGCGGCGCGGGCGAGCTGCCGGCGGTGACGTCCACGACCAGGTCCGGGTAGGCGGCGCGGATCGCCGCGGCGACGGCGTTCACCCGGGCCCGCGACGCGGCGTCGACACCGGTCACGCCCGCGACCCGGATCCGGACGGCGCTGATCGGCGCGGCGGCCTGCGGGGTCGGCACGAGCCGGCTGGCGAAGAACGCGCCGACGGAGTCGAGCGTGGTCAGCAGCGTCGGCGGCTGACTGAGGAAGCCGCCGAGGTTGCGGTCGGGCAGCAGCGGCTTGCCGCCGAGCGCGGCCCGGCTCGCGGCGTCGGCCCCGGTGACGGCGGGGGACTGGTAGGTGTCCAGCGGGACGCCGCTGAGCGTGGAGAACCGGTCCAGCTCGGCGCTGTCGTAGCGGCCGACGAAGTCGAGGACGGGTGTCGGCGTGCCGGAGCCGTCGGTGCAGGTGCCCTCGATGCCCGCGCAGCCGACCTCGGCCCGGGCGGTGACGGCGCGGAACTGGGTGCCGGTGTTCTCCTCGGGCACGTCGCGGATCCAGCCCTGCTCGGCGCCGCCGCGCCAGGTCGACAGCGGCTGGGCGCCGCGTGGCACGGCCTCCAGGTCGCCGGAGGCGCTGGCCCGGTAGGTGACGGGCCCGACGGTCCAGTAGGTGCCGGAGCTGAACGGGGCGTCGGCGCCGAGGGTGCGGAAGGCCGTGTCGAGATCGACGCGGAGGGTGCCCGCGGTGGTGCCGCCGAGGCCGTCCACGAAGGCACGGGCGCCGGGGGAGGAGAGCCGGCCGGGCAGGGCGGCCGGGTCACCCGCGGCGAGGCGCTGGACGGTGGCGGAGACGGTGCCGGCGCTCTGCGCGTGGTCGCTCAGCAGCACCGGCACCCGGGCGAGGGTCTCCGGGCCCTGGGTGACGTCGGTGGGCCGGTCCGTGCTGCGCAGCATCCGGCCGGAGGTGACCGCCCGGTCCAGGCCGACCAGCCGGGCCTCGGCGGCCGGGTCGATCGCGGAGAGCATCACCGGGAAGGCGACCGGCAGGTCCGCGTAGGTCCGGCCGCCCGCGGAGGCGCAGCTCAGCATGGTCCGCGCGGGCATCGTGAACGGGGTGCCGGAGGTGCCCTCCTGGGCCGCCGGGTCCCACTGGCTGAACGGGCCGGTGCTGGGCACCCCGGCGGAGTCCTCGTCGTAGTACCAGCACACCGGCCGCTCGCCGGTGGCGGTCCGCTGCACCTGGACGGACGGCTCGATGCCGCCCCGGGGGCGGGCGTCGACGTCGGTGAGCGGGTCGCGGGTGACGTAGAGGTACTGGTCGGCCAGGGTGAACCGGTTCGGTCCGGCGGTCAGCACCGGGCGGACGCGGAGCAGCTGGTTGCGCACGCCCGGGGCGAGCAGGCCGGTCAGGTCGAGCCGCAGGTGGCTGTTGACCGTGAGGTAGCCGAGGTTGGCGACCGGCGCGGCCGTGTCCACCCCGGCCAGGCCCGCGATCCGGTGGTACTGGGCCAGGGTGATGCCGCCGAAGACGCCGGACAGGAAGTCCGCCTCGACCAGGCCGCGCTGCCGTTCCAGTGCGGTGCGCGTGCCCGGCGGGCGGACCAGCAGGTCGTAGGCGGAGCGGGCGTTGGCGGAGACCGTGCCCACGGTCTCGGCGCGGCTGGTGGTCACCGCCGCGGTCAGCAGCGAGAAGCTGGTGGCGGCGACCAGGATGCCGGCGGCCAGGGCGAGCGCGCGGCCCCGTCGGCGGCGCAGCTGGGCGAGGATGATCGTGATCACGGCCGCAGCCCTCCGAGCCGGTCGAGCACGTCGCCGGCGGGCTCGATCGTGGTGTCGGCGGTGATCCGGCCGTCCTGCAGCCGCAGCACCCGGTCGCAGCTCGCCGCGACCTCGGCGTCGTGGGTGGCCAGGACCAGCGTGGTGCCGTAGCGCTCGCGCAGCGAGAGCAGCAGCTCGACGATCTCGCGGCCGGTGACGCTGTCGAGGTTGCCGGTGGGCTCGTCGGCGAGAAGCAGTCGGGGGCGCGCGACCAGGGCGCGGGCGATGGCGACGCGCTGCTGCTGGCCGCCGGAGAGCTCGGCCGGCAGCGCCTGCGCCCGGGCGGCGAGGCCCACCGCCTCCAGCACCTCTGCCGCCCTGGCCCGGCGGTCGTAGTCCACCCGGCGCGGCAGTACCGGTGCGAGCACGTTGTCCAGCACGGTCAGCGCGGGCAGCAGGTGGAAGCGCTGGAAGACGAAGCCGACCCGGCGCCGGTGCGCGTCCAGGTCCTTGGCCGTCAGCGGCTTTCCGTCGATCTCGACGGAGCCGGCGGTGGGGGTGTCCATCCCGCCGAGCAGGTGCAGCACCGTGGACTTGCCGGCGCCGGAGGGCCCGGTCAGGGCGACGGCGGTGCCGTCCGCGATCTCCAGGTCCACCGCGTCGAGCGCGGTCAGCCCCGGATAGCCGCGGCTGACGCCGCGCAGACCGATCGGCATCTGCTCCCCCTTGCCCTGGCTCACCCCGTGCACGGCCATGCATTGTGACAATGCAGGAGTACATTGTCACAAGCTAGGAGGTGTGTAAATGCCGCTTCACCACGCGGTGCTGGCGCTGCTGGCCGACGGCCCCAGCCACGGCTACGAGCTCAAGGGACGCTTCGAGGAGGCCATCGGCCCGCAGTGGGGTGGCCTGAACATCGGGCACCTCTACCAGGTACTGGACCGCCTCGTCCGCGACGGCCACGTCACCCGGGTCCATGTGGCGCAGTCCGACCGGCCCGACAAGAACGCCTACCAGCTCACCGGGCAGGGCCGGCAGGAGCTGGAGGAGTGGGCCACCAGTCCGTGGGTGCGCACCTCCGGCTTCCGCGACGAGCTCTTCCTCAAGCTGCTCGGCGCCGCCCGGCTCGGCCCGCAGTCCCTGGCGGCGCTCGTCGCCGCGCAGCGCGAGACCTACCTCGCCGAGATCGGCGCGCTCACCCGGTTGCGGCGCGAGCGTGGCGAGGAGCCGCTGGTCGCGCTGCTGATCGACGCCGCGGTCGCGCACACCAAGGCCGATCTGGCCATCGTGGACAGCGCCGAGGCGCGGCTGGCTGATGTGGCGAACGCAGCGGTGATGCGTGGTGCCGAGTGTGCGAGCATGGACGCTACGGACCTTTCCCGGAATACCTCCGGGGCGTCGGCGGTTTCCGCCGGTGGAAGTACGTCGTCAAACCCGGGAGTAAGCAGATGACCGTCCAGGACGAGACCACCGTCGAGAGCGGGATCATCCTCACCGACACCGCCGCGGCGAAGGTCAAGAGCCTGCTGGAGCAGGAAGGCCGCGACGACCTCGCGCTGCGCGTCGCCGTGCAGCCCGGCGGCTGCTCGGGCCTGCGCTACCAGCTCTTCTTCGACGAGCGCTCGCTCGACGGCGACGTCGTGGCCGACTTCGACGGCGTGAACGTCGTCACCGACCGTATGAGCGCCCCGTACCTCTCCGGCGCCACCGTCGACTTCGTGGACACGATCGAGAAGCAGGGCTTCACCATCGACAACCCGAACGCGACCGGCTCCTGCGCCTGCGGCGACTCCTTCAGCTGAGCGCCCGCGCCCGCGTGAACGACGACGCCCCGGCCGACGGCCGGGGCGTCGTCGTTGTCCTGGCTCAGTTCTGGTTGCCGACCGGGCCGTGGGACTCCATCCCGGAGTAGGTGTTGCCGGTCGACACCGGCACCGGCTGGCCGTTGCTGGTGTCGATCACCTTGCGGCCGCCCAGGGGCTGCCCCAGGTCCACGGTGGCGTGCTGGGCGGTGATCACCTGCGGGCACATCTGCCCGACCGGCGCGTGCTGGGTGACCACCACGGTGACCCGCACCTCGCCCGGCTGCGACTGGTCCGCCGTCACGCCGTACTTGTCGCAGACGCCGGCGAAGTAGTAGACGGTCAGCTCCGTGCCGCGGGTGCTGTAGCCGGAGACGGGGACGCCGTGGCCCGGCGCCGGGTGCGAGGCCGTGCCGGTCGGCGAGGTCGGCGAGGTCGGCGAGGTCGGCGACGGGTGCAGGATCGGTCCGCCGGGGGTGATCCCGCCGGACGGGGACCCGCTCGCCACGCTGCTCGCCGGCGTGCCGGTCGCCACCGAGCCGGAGGAGCAGGCGGTCAGCCCGGCGGCGCCTACCGCCAGCACGGCCAGCGCGCCGAGAACGCGGACGCGGACGCGGGTACGACGATGGGTGTGCACGGTGCGGCCTCCTGGTCTGTCCCTTGCAGTGCGTGCATGGGACGCGGAGGGAGCCCGACCGGTTCCCCGGGGCGCTGCGTCTCAGTCCGAGACGTCGCCGAAGAGGCGGGCTTCGCGGGCCCCGATCCGGAACACCGGGTGCCGCCGCAGGGGCTCGGGGTGCTTCGGGGGCTCCACCGCGAGCTGCGGCCAGAACCGGCCGAGTCTGCGCCCGCGCTCCACCAGACCCGCCAGCGTGTCGACATCCGCCTCACCGCGCAGGTATGCGGGAACGTGGACGGGGTTGTGCTCGGGCATCATCTCCGGGCCTCCTCGTGACTCGCATCACATGGCGGTCACACCGTCGACACTAGAACCCCGATGGTCGCCCGGCCAGCCCTACCTCGCGGTAACGCGGGCGTGTCGTCGGCGGCGACGGCCGGTACGGTAGAACGTCGTCCGCCCCCGTCCTCTCGAGGAGCACGCCGTCGTGCGTATCGCTGTCACCGGCTCCATCGCCACCGACCACCTGATGACCTTCCCCGGCCGTTTCGCGGAGCAGTTCGTCGCCGAACAGCTGCACACGGTGTCGCTCTCCTTCCTGGTCGACACCCTCGACGTCCGGCGCGGCGGAGTGGCGCCGAACATCTGTTTCGGCATGGGTGTGCTGGGCCTGCGCCCGGTGCTGGTCGGCGCGGCCGGTGCCGACTTCGCCGAGTACCGCTCGTGGCTGGACCGCCACGGCGTGGACACCTCCTCGGTGCACATCTCCGAGACCCGCCACACCGCGCGTTTCGTCTGCACCACGGACCAGGACCACAACCAGATCGCGTCGTTCTACACCGGCGCGATGAGCGAGGCCCGCAGCATCGAGCTGCAGCCGGTCGCGGACCGGGTCGGCGGCCTGGACCTGGTGCTGATCGGGGCCGACGACCCCGAGGCGATGGTCCGCCACACCGAGGAGTGCCGCAGCCGCGGCTACGCCTTCGCGGCCGACCCCTCCCAGCAGCTGGCCCGCCTGGACGGCGAGTCGATCCGCGCGCTGGTGGACGGCGCTGCGTACCTGTTCTCGAACGAGTACGAGAAGGCCCTGATCGAGACGAAGACCGGCTGGTCCGAGGAGGACGTCCTCGACCGCGTCGGCGTCCGGATCACCACGCTGGGCGCGAAGGGCGCGCGCATCGACCGCAAGGGCGAGCCGACGATCTACGTCTCCTGCGCGGCGGAGACCGCGAAGGTCGACCCGACCGGTGTCGGCGACGCGTTCCGTGCCGGCTTCCTGGCGGGCCTGACCTGGGGCGTGTCCCTGGAGCGCGCGGCCCAGACGGGCGCGATGCTGGCGACTCTGGTCATCGAGACGCTCGGGACCCAGGAGTACGAACTGCGCCGCGGCCACTTCCTGGAGCGCTTCGCGCAGGCCTACGGCGAGGACGCGGTGACGGAGATCCGTTCGCACCTGGGCTAGTCGCACGGTCAGGGGCGCGAGGCTCTGCCCATATGCGGCTCCGCCGCGCGGGCGCGACCAGCCACTGATGAGCGGATGGTCCGCAACGCGCAGGGCCGTCCGCACGCCGGTGGTTTCCCGCGCAGTTCCTCGCGCCCCTTGCTATGCCTCCCGCCGTACCAGATAGGCGGTTCCGTGCGCTCCCGCGAGGTACTCACTCGCCGGAGCCGTTCCCTCGTAGGACTGATGCTGCAGGTGGCACCAGGCGGGGATGTCGACCGCCGCCACCTCGTCGTCGCTGAGCACGGCGACCAGGCCGCCCACGGGGACGCCCTCGAAGGCCTTCGCGAGCTCGATGACCGGGACGGGGCACAGCGTGCCGAGGACGTCCACGACGATGGCACCCTGAGCGGTGTGGCTGGCAGCCGTCGGGTTCAGGGATGCCCGGACCTCGGCGACGGCCGCGGGCAGGACCCGGAGGAACTCCTCGACCTGCTCCCGCGTGGCCTCGCGCCCGAGCGACACGCGCACGTTCCCCTCCGTCAGCGCCCCCATCGCGGCCAGCACGTGGCTCGGCGTCAGGGTGCTGGAGGTGCAGGAGGAGCCGGAGGAGACCGCGAAGCCGGCCCGGTCCAGGGCGCCCAGCAGCGACTCGCCGTCCACGTACAGGCAGGAGAACGTCAGCAGGTGCGGCAGCCGCCGGCTCGGGTCGTCGATCGCCGGGTCGCCCAGCACCGAGACGTCCGGGACCAGCGCGGGGACGCGTTCGTGCAGGAGGCGGACCAGGGGCCGCAGTCGTGCGGACGCCGCCGCGGCCTCCTGGCGGGCGGCGCGCAGCGCGACCGCCGCGGCGACGATCGCGGGGACGTTGACGTAGCCGGGGACGCGGCCGCCCTCCCGCTCGTCCGCGGGAAGCGGGCTGCGGTAGCGGACGCCCTTGCGGACCGCGAGGACGCCGACGCCGGCGGGACCGCCCCACTTGTGCGCGGAGGCGGCCAGCGCCGACCAGGGGCCCTCGACGGGGCCCCAGGAGACGGACTGGGCGGCGTCCACGAAGAGCGGCACGTTCGCCTCCGCCGCCAGCTCCGCCGCCCGGACGACCGGCTGCACGGTGCCGACCTCGTGGTTGGCCGACTGGAGGCAGGCCACGGCCGTGCCGGGGGAGTGGAGGGCGTCCTCGAACGCGTCCAGTGCGACGCGGCCGCCGGCGTCGACGGGGACGACCGTCACGGAGCCGCCGTCGGCCTCGAATCGCTCGGCCGCGTGGAGCACCGAGGAGTGTTCGACGGCGGAATGGACGAGATGATGCCCTTTCCGGTGATTTCCGGCGAGCAGTCCGAGCACCGCCAGATGGTTCGCCTGCGTTCCTGACGCGGTGAAGGCGAGCTCGTCCGCACGGACGCCGAGGTCGCCGGCGAGGCTCTCGCGGGCCGAGTCCAGCAGCAGGCGGGCCTGGCGCGCGTCACGGTAGAGCCGCGCCGGGTCCGCCCAGCCCTCGTCGAGCGCGGCGAGCAGGGCCTGCCTGGCCAGCGGGTGCAGCGGTGCGGTGGACGCGACGTCGAAATTCGGCACGGCCCCACGGTAACCAGACCGGAGATGGCAGCATGTCAGCTGCGGGGCCGGCCGGCCGGTGGCGCCGTCGGTCGCCCGTCCGGCCCCCTGATCGTATTACGTCCTCATGCGGCGTCAGGAGGCGCCCCCCGGGGTCGTCGTCCGGCGTGTCGCAGGTGCCCGGGCGGGCTCGCGTGCACCCCTTCTGACCTGCGAAATCGCCCGAACGAGCGCAGTGCGGGGTGATGATCGGCGCGTTAGTGGGACCTGCCCGCGAACCGTCGATCGGGCTGGAGTAGGGTTTGGGCCGCATAAACATCCAAACCCTGCCCGTGACCATGCCACTGGAAATCCCGGAGAGCTCTCCGGCTCTTCGGTCGGCTGGTGAGCGGGCGAGACTTCGGGAAGGCGCTAAGTGAGTCCCAACGGCTCCGACCGCTCGCCGCGGCGCTCGATGCGGCGGAAGCTGCTTTCAGCGCTGACGCTGGGCCTCGTCCTTGCCACCGCCACAGGTTGCTCGTCCGACGACCTGCCGCGCCTCGGCCTGCCCACCCCTCGGGACGTGGAGGGCCGCACGGTCCTCTTCCTGTGGCAGGGCTCCTGGATCGCCGCGCTGGCGGTCGGGGCGCTGGTCTGGGGGCTGATCCTGTGGGCTGTCGTCTTCTACCGGCGCAGCCGCACCAAGGTCGAGGTGCCTCCGCAGTTCCGGTACAACATGCCGCTCGAGGCACTGTTCACCGTGGTCCCGCTGATCATGGTGTCGGTCTTCTTCTTCTACACGGCGCGTGACGAGAACTACCTGCTCAAGACCAACAACGCGACCAACCACGTCAACGTGGTCGGTTTCCAGTGGAGCTGGGCGTTCAACTACGGCTTCCAGGTCGACCCGCACAACCAGACCGCGGACAACCCCAACGGCCCCGGCGCCTACGACGTCGGCACGCCGGGCCAGCCGCCCACGCTGTGGCTGCCCGAGGGTGTGACCACGGAGTTCGACCTGACCTCGCGTGACGTGATCCACGGCTTCTGGCCGGTGGACTTCCTCATGAAGATGGACGTCATCCCGGGCGTGGTGAACCACTTCGAGGTCACCCCGACCGAGCTGGGCACGTTCCGCGGGAAGTGCACCGAGCTCTGCGGCGTCGACCACTCGCAGATGCTCTTCAACGTCAAGGTGGTCTCTCCGGCGGATTACCAGGCCCACCTGGCGGCTCTTCGCGCCATGGGTCAGGGCGGCAACGTTCCGTCCGGCATCGTTACCACGGGAGCGGGGAACCTCCAGAAATGACCATCCTCAATGAACCCCATGGGCTCAGCGGGGGTACCGCCGCGGCCCGGCCGGCCAAGGAGACGAAGGCCGGTACGTCGATCATCAAGTGGATGACGACGACCGACCACAAGACCATCGGTACCCTGTACCTGGTCACGTCGTTCGCCTTCTTCCTGGTCGGCGGCATCCTGGCGCTGACCATGCGTGCCCAGCTGGCGCAGCCCAACGCGGGCGTCCTGACGAACGAGCAGTTCAACCAGGCGTTCACGATGCACGGCACGATCATGCTGCTGATGTTCGCGACGCCGCTCTTCGCCGGCTTCACGAACTGGATCATGCCGCTCCAGATCGGCGCCCCCGACGTGGCCTTCCCGCGTCTGAACATGTTCGCCTACTGGCTGTACCTGTTCGGCTCGCTGATCGCCGTCGGCGGCTTCCTCACCCCCCAGGGTGCGGCCGACTTCGGCTGGTTCGCCTACGCGCCGCTGTCCGACGCGATCCACAGCCCCGGTGTCGGCGGCGACATGTGGATCATGGGTCTGGCCCTCTCGGGCTTCGGCACCATCCTCGGCTCGGTGAACTTCATCACCACCATCCTGTGCATGCGTGCCCCGGGCATGACCATGTTCCGGATGCCGATCTTCGTGTGGAACGTCCTGCTGACGGCCGTCCTGGTCCTGCTCGCGTTCCCGGTCCTCGCCGCCGCGCTTCTCGCGCTGGAGGCCGACCGCAAGTTCGGTGCGCACGTCTTCGACCCGGCCAACGGTGGCGCCATCCTGTGGCAGCACCTGTTCTGGTTCTTCGGTCACCCCGAGGTGTACATCATCGCGCTGCCGTTCTTCGGGATCATCTCCGAGGTCGTGCCGGTCTTCTCGCGCAAGCCGATGTTCGGTTACTCCTCGCTGATCGCGGCGACCATCGCGATCGCCGGTCTGTCCGTGACGGTGTGGGCCCACCACATGTACGTCACCGGCGCGGTCCTGCTGCCGTTCTTCTCCTTCATGACGTTCCTGATCGCCGTTCCGACCGGCGTCAAGTTCTTCAACTGGATCGGCACCATGTGGCGGGGCTCGCTCAGCTTCGAGACCCCGATGCTGTGGACCGTCGGCTTCCTGGTCACCTTCGTCTTCGGTGGTCTGACGGGCGTTCTGCTCGCCTCCCCGCCGATCGACTTCCACGTCTCGGACTCGTACTTCGTCGTCGCCCACTTCCACTACGTGGTCTTCGGCACCGTCGTCTTCGCGATGTTCGCGGGCTTCCACTTCTGGTGGCCCAAGATGACCGGCAAGATGCTGGACGAGCGCCTGGGCAAGATCTGCTTCTGGCTGCTGTTCGTCGGCTTCCACACCACCTTCCTGGTCCAGCACTGGCTGGGTGCGGAGGGCATGCCGCGCCGCTACGCGACGTACCTGCCCACCGACGGCTTCACCACGCTGAACCTGATCTCGACCATCGGCTCCTTCATCCTGGGCGCGTCGATCCTGCCGTTCCTCTACAACGTCTGGAAGACCGCCAAGTACGGCAAGAAGGTCGAGGTCGACGACCCGTGGGGCTACGGCCGCTCGCTGGAGTGGGCGACCTCCTGCCCGCCGCCGCGGCACAACTTCCTCACGCTGCCGCGCATCCGTAGCGAATCCCCGGCGTTCGACCTGCACCACCCGGAGATCGCGGCGCGCGACTACCTGGAGAACCACGGCGAGGTGCCGGCCCACCTGCAGGCCGCACTGGAGAAGAAGGAGGCGGGTGACCGATGAGGGAGCAAGGCAAGATCTTCGCCGGCTTCGCGGTCTTCGTCCTGGGCATGGCGATCTGGTACGGCATCTGGTCGAAGGACCCGACGGGCACCACCTGCCTGTTCCTGGCCTTCGCCCTGGGCTCGTTCATCGCCTTCTACCTGCTGTTCACCGCCAAGCGCGTGGACACGGGCGCGGGCGACAACCCGCAGGCCGAGGTCTCGGACGACGCGGGCGTGCAGGGCTTCTTCAGCCCGCACAGCTGGCAGCCGCTGGCCCTGGGCCTCGGCGGCACGCTCGCCTTCCTGGGTGTCATCTTCGGCTGGTGGCTGATGATGTTCGCCATGCCGGTGATCCTCATGGGGCTCTTCGGTTGGACGTTCGAGTACTACCGCGGCGAGAACCAGACCCAGTGATCTGAGTCGGACCGCACGAGGGGCCGAGTACCCGCCTACGGGCGTGGTACTCGGCCCTTCGGCGTGCCCGGCTCACTCGGGTGGGTGACGTAGCGCGTGCCGAATGTGCAGCTTTCCTACGATGTGACGGAGCGTCGGTTCTTCGGAGAGGCTGCACATGAAGTCGGCAAGGATTCTGGTCGCGGGCGCGGTCCTGAGCGCCGCTCCGCTGACGGCCTGCAGCGGCGGTGGCGACGTCGGGCCCGAGCAGCAGGTCGACGCGAGCGCGCTGGTGCAGGTCACCCCGGCGGGCAGCACGAACGTCGACCCGGCGCTGCCGGTCGTGATCACCGCCCAGCACGGCGGGCACCTGACCGACGTCACCGTCGTCGCCGACGGCGGACGCCAGGTGGCCGGGAAGCTGGCCGCCGACGGCGCCTCCTGGCGCTCCACCGGCCCGCTGGCGGCCGGCACGCACTACACCGTCAAGGTGCAGGCGGCCGACGGGGACGGGACGGGCCGTGGCGGGGTCCAGAAGGGCTTCACGACCCTCACCGCGGCTGCGACCCTCACCGCGACGCTGACGCCCGGCGACAAGGCCGTGTACGGCGTCGGTGAGCCGATCACGGTGGCGCTCAGCCACCCCGTGCACGACCAGGCCGCCCGGCAGGTCGTCGAGCGCGGGCTGTCCGTCCGCTCCACGCCGTCCGTCACCGGCTCGTGGTACTGGGTGGACGACTCGACCCTGCACTTCCGGCCCAAGGACTACTGGCCGACCCACGCCACGGTCCAGGCCTCCTTCGACCTCGGCGGCGCCAAGGTGCAGGACGGCCTCTACGGCGGCGCCCCCGCCGCGGTCGGGTTCAGGACGGGCGACAAGATGTTCGCCCTCACCGACGCGGGCAGCGACTACATGTCGGTCTACCGCAACGGCGAGAAGATCCGCTCGATCCCGATCACCACCGGCAAGCCCGGCTTCTCCACCCGCAACGGCATCAAGGTCGTCCTGGAGCAGCAGCAGGAGGTGTTCATGAACTCCTCCACCGTCGGCATCGCCGCCGACAGCCCCAACGCCTACCACCTCGACGTCTACTGGGACACCCGGGTCACCTGGAGCGGCGAGTACGTGCACGCCGCCCCGTGGTCGGAGGGTTCGCAGGGCGTGTCCAACGTCAGCCACGGCTGCACCGGCATGAGCACCGGCAACGCGGAGTGGTTCTACGACAACTTCCGGCGCGGCGACATCGTCCAGGTCGTCAACAGCCTGGGCCACCAGATGGAGCCGTTCGGCAACGGCTTCGGCGACTGGAACCTGGCCTGGTCCGACTGGATCAAGGGCAGCGCGCTCGGCAGGACGGTCACCACGCAGCCGGCCACGACGGACCCCGCGAACGCGCCCGCCGCCGGCGCCGCCGCGAGCGTCGCGTCCTCGGTCGGGTACCTGCGTCCCAGGGCCTGAGAAAATCTCTGCGCCCGCGCACAACTCCCGGTAAGAATAGGCACTTTGGCCTGATCTTGGGGGAGGGCGCGTGGAGCGCAGAAAATTCGTCCTGCCGATCGTGCTGGTCGGCACGTTCATGGCGATCCTGGACGTGGCGATCGTCAACGTGGCGATCCCGTCCATAAGCTCCGGCCTGAACGCCGGTTTCGGCGCGGTGGAGCTGGTGGTGTCCGCGTACACCATCGCCTACGCCTCGCTGCTGGTGACCGGAGGGCGGCTCGGGGACATCCTCGGGCGCAAGCGGATGTTCGTCGCGGGGCTGCTGGTGTTCACCGCCGCCTCGGCCCTGTGCGGGGCGGCCCCGGACACCACCGTGCTGGTGGTCGCGCGCGTGCTGCAGGGCGTCGGCGGGGCGATGCTCTACCCGCAGGTGCTGGCCATCATCCAGACCAGCTACCAGGGCGAGGCGCGCGGCCGGGCACTCGGCGCCTTCGGCGCGGTGATCGGGATCGCGGCCATCGCGGGGCAGCTGATCGGCGGTGCGCTGCTGGCGCTGGACCTGTTCGGCTGGACCTGGCGGCCGGTGTTCCTGGTCAACGTCCCGGTCGGGATCGTGGCGGCGGTGGCCGCCCTGGTCTGGCTGCCGGACGACCGCGACGAGTCGCGGACCCGGCTGGACCTCGGCGGAGCGGGCCTGGTGACGACCCTGCTTCTGCTGCTCTCGGTGCCGCTGCTGCTCGGCCGGGACCTGGGCTGGCCGCTCTGGCTGGTGCTGATGCTCGTCGCGGCGCTCCCGGTGGGCTGGGGCTTCCTGCGCTGGGAGAAGGCGGTGGCGGCCCGGGGCGGGCAGCCGCTGGTGCGGCTGGACCTGTTCCGCAACCGGGGCTTCGCGAGCGGCGTGCCGATCGCGGTGCTGTTCCAGCTGTCCTACGCGGGCTTCCTGTTCACCCTCGCCGTCTACCTGCAGACGGGGCTGGACTTCTCGCCGCTGAGGTCGGCGCTGGTCTACACCCCGAGCGCGGTGGGCTTCTTCTGCACCTCGCTGCTGGCGCCCCGACTGGTGCCGGTGCTCGGTCGGCACGTGCTGGCGATCGGCTACGTGCTGGCCGCCTTCGGGCTGCTGGGCACGGCCGCGACGGCCGCCGCGGCCGGCACCACGCTGTCGGTGTGGGCGCTGGCGCCGACCATGCTGCTGACCGGTGTCGGGCAGGGCCTGGGCATGAGCCCGCTGGTCGGCACGATCCTGTCCAGCGTGCCGCCGAAGGACGCGGGCGGCGCCTCCGGGGTGGTCACCACCTCGATGCAGACGGGCAACGTGCTCGGCGTCGCCCTGTTCGGGCTGAGCTACTTCACCCTCGTCGGCCGGGCGGCCCACGGCGCCGCCTACTCCACCGCGTTCGGCGAGCTGATGCCGCTCAGCGCGGTGCTGCTGCTGGCGGCGGCCGTTCTGGTGTACCGGATGCCGCAGGCGCCGGGGCAGCCCGCGAACGCGCTCATCGAGCGGCTGCCGGGCTGGGCGGGCGGCTTCGCCTGGTCGATGTTCCTGGCCACCGGCGGCCGGGTGGGGGACCAGCTCTTCAACGAGCTGCTGGCCAAGGTGCGCGGCCAGCGTCTGGACCGGGCCGGGCAGGCGCCGGAGCCGTTCGGGGAGTTCCTCGCGTTCCACTACCGCCACCAGGAGGAGGCCGACGCGACGTGGCTGGCCTACCTGCAGCGTGAGGCCCTCGCCTACGGAGACCGGCCGATCCCGCACGAGGAGGACCGCACGCCCGTCATCCAGGCCCAGATCGCCGAGATCGCCCGCCGTCAGGCGGCCGGTCGGCTCGACCCGGAGCTGGACCCGGCCCTCTTCCGACTGATGTGCTTCGGCCTGGCCAGCTACCCGACGCTGCTGCCACAGGTCACCCGGATGGCGACGGGGCTCTCCCCGCACGACCCGGAGTTCGTGGCGCGCTGGGAGGAGTTCCTGGGCCGGGTCGGCGCCCACCTGGAGACCGTGCACGAACCTCGCTGACGCTGTCTATGCGCGGAGACAAGGGCTCTGCTCTACTGACGGTTTCCGGCCTCTCCGCGCAGCGAAGCGAGGTGGCGTGCGATGTCCCTTCAGCAGACCTACCCGGACGGCCGGGTCGCCCTGGCCGAGGGGGTCGTCCTGGACGACCCCCGGTTCACCAACGGCGACCTGGCCCCCGTCCCCGTCGAGCGGCGCACCTGGCGGACCTACAACTACCTGGCCCTGTGGGTCGGCATGGCCCACTGCATCCCCTCCTGGACGCTGGCCTCCGGGCTGGTGGCGCTCGGCATGGACTGGAAACAGGCCGTGCTGACGATCGCGCTGGCCAACGTGATCGTGCTGGTGCCGATGCTGCTGACCGGGCATGCGGGCACCAAGTACGGCATTCCGTTCCCGGTCTTCGCGCGGGCCTCGTTCGGGGTGCGCGGCGCCAACCTGCCGGCGCTGATCCGCGCGGCGGTGGCCTGCTGCTGGTTCGGCATCCAGACCTGGATCGGCGGCGAGGGCATCTACCTGCTGGTCGGCAAGGTGCTGGGACAGGGCCCGGGCCACGGCTGGCTGACGGCGGGCGAGGTGCTGGGCGCGCCGTGGACGCAGTGGCTCTCGTTCCTGCTGTTCTGGCTGATCGAGATCGCCGTGATCACCCGCGGCATGGAGACCCTGCGCAAGGTGGAGAACTGGGCGGCGCCGCTGGTGATCCTCGGCGCGCTGGTGCTGCTCGGCTTCATGGTCGACAAGGCGGGCGGCCTCGGTCCGCTGCTGGACCAGCCGTCGAAGCTGGGCTGGGGCGCCGACTTCTGGAAGGTCTTCTTCCCCGCCCTGATGGGCATGATCGGTTTCTGGTCGACTCTGTCGCTGAACATCCCGGACTTCACCCGGTTCGGCGGCAGCCAGAAGGCGCAGCTGTGGGGACAGACCCTGGGCCTGCCGACCACGATGACGCTCTTCGCGGTCCTGTCGGTGCTGGTCACCTCCGGCTCGCAGGCCGTCTACGGGGCGCCGATCTGGGACCCGATCGCGCTGGCGGCCAGGATGAGCGACGTCGCGGGCGCGCTGTTCGCGCTGCTGGTCGTCATGGTGGCGACCCTGTCGGTGAACATCGCCGCCAATGTCGTCTCGCCCGCCTACGACCTGTCCAACCTGGTGCCGAAGTACGTGAACTTCCGCACCGGCGCGCTGATCACGGGTGTGGTCGGGATCGCCGTCATGCCGTGGAAGCTGATCGCCAACCCGCACGTCTACATCTTCACCTGGTTGGGCGTGGTGGGTGGCCTGCTGGGCACCGTGGCCGGCATCCTCATCGCCGACTACTGGCTGCTGCGCCGCACCCGGCTGCACCTGGCCGACCTCTACCGGGCCGGTGGCCGCTACTGGTACACCGGCGGCTGGAACCTGCGTGCGGTCGCCGCGCTGCTGGTGGGCGGGGTGCTGGCGATCGGCGGCTCGTACTCGACAGTGAGCGGCGGCGTGAAACAGGGCCCCTTCCCGGCCGACGGGGTGATCCCCTTCCTCAAGCCGCTGGCCGACTACGGCTGGGCCGTGGGCTTCGCCTCCTCGCTGCTGCTGTACGCGCTGCTCAACCTGGGCGGCCGGGCGAGCCACCGGGAGTGACGGGGGCTGTCCCCACCCCCGGCTCGGGGGAGCGCTCGATGGTTCGCGGGCCGCCGGTTCGCGAGGCTCTACGCCATGAGACGACACCTCCTGCGAACCGTCCGACTCGCGATTCTGCTCTGCGTCCTGACCCTGCTTCAGCCGATCGCTGCGGCCCGCGCCGCCGACGGAGCGGGGACGGTGGCCACCCCCGTGGTCTTCACCGGCGAGGGCGGGGTGCGACTGCACGGGACGGTGGTGGCCCCGGCCGGGGCCACCACCGCGCCGAGGGCCGGGGTCGTGATGCTGCCGGGCGCGGGCCCCGGCGGTCAGGCGGCGCTGCTGCCCGCCGCGCGGGCGTACGCGCGGCGCGGGGTCGTCGCCCTCGTGTACGACAAGCGCACCGTCGGGTACTCGATGACGCACCGGGACTACGGGCAGCTCGCCGCCGACGCCCTCGCGGGCGTCGCGCTGCTGCGGGCCCGGACGGACGTCGCCCCGCACGAGGTGGGCCTGTGGGGGCTCTCGGAGGGCGCCTGGCCCGCGTCGATCGCCGCCGGGAGCGGCTCGGGCGGCTCGGGCGAGGTCGCCTTCCTGATCACCGCCGGGGCCGTCGGCCTCACCCCGGCCCGCCAGCAGGCCTGGGCCTACGGCGAGTTCCTCGGCCACCACCACGTCTCCGGCTCGCTGACCGACGCGCTGGCGACCACCGGGAGCCGGCAGCTGGTCGGCGCCGGGCTCTTCCCCGAGGCGGACTACGACCCGGTGCCGGCCTGGCGGCGGGTCCACGTGCCGGTGCTGGCGGAGTGGGGCGCGCTGGACCGCGAGGCGGCGCCGCAGGAGAGCGCCCGGATCATCGGCGCGGCCCTCGACGCGGGCGGCAACACCCACCACGTGCTCCGCTTCGTTCCGGACGTGCGGCACAACCTGAACCTGACGGACGACGACGGCTTCGACCGGATCGACGCGCTGCCCGCCGACTACGCGGCCTACGAGGCGGCGTGGATCGGCGCGGTGACTCGTGGCGCGGCGCCCGCCTCCGCCGTGGTCGGCACCCCGGACCGC
Organism: Streptacidiphilus jiangxiensis; assembly: GCF_900109465.1. GTDB lineage: Bacteria > Actinomycetota > Actinomycetes > Streptomycetales > Streptomycetaceae > Streptacidiphilus > Streptacidiphilus jiangxiensis. The sequence continues at coordinate 228,735 of NZ_FOAZ01000012.1, read as the reverse complement.
CAGGACCGCACGAGCGCCCCGCTCACGCCACTCGCCTGGTACGAGACCGGGTGGGTCCAGTCGGCCGTCCTGACGCTCCTCGTGGCCGGGTTCGGGGGCACCCTGCTGCGCGGCGGGCGACGGCTGGGCCGGGCGGCCTTCCGGACCGCCGCGGCGGGCCTGGCGGCCTTGCTCGGGGCACTGGGCTACCTGCTCTTCTGCGTCGTCACGGCCGCGAACGCGATCGGCCCGGTGGTGCTGGGGCGGCCGCTGCCGTGGCTGGCGCTGCAGCTGCTGGCGCTGGGCTGCGTCGCGGGCGCGGTGCAGGTGGCGTTCGCCCGCCGCCGGGACGCGCTGCCGCTGCTCGCCGCGGCGGCCGTCTTCGTCCCCTGGGCGCTGTACTGGGGTCTGCTGCTGCCCTGAGAACGCACGAGGCCCCCTCCCGAAGGAGGGGGCCTCTACCGCTGTGGCGGCGGCGTTACTGCAGTTCGGCTACCTCAGTGGTGGCCGTGGCCGGAGGTGATCTCGGCGTGCTCCTCGGCGGTCGGCTTCGCGATCTGGCTCTGCGGGCCGAAGTAGCCGGCCGAGAGCTTCGCGCGGAGCTTGGTGATGCTGCCGATCTTGCGCTTGACGCCGTTCTCGTCCACCGCCGCCGGCAGCTCGGCCGGGGCGCTCTGCTCGTGGGCGGTGAGGCGGAACAGCTCCTCCTGCGGCAGCTGCGCGTGGACCTCGATGAACTCGCCGTGCGGCAGACGCTTGATCGTGCCGGTCTCGCGACCGTGCAGGATCTTGTCCTTGTCGCGGCGCTGCAGGCCCATGCACCAACGCTTGGTCACCATGAAGGCGATGACCGGGCCGACGAAGAACAGCACCCGGCAGGCCCAGGTGATCGCGTCGATCGACAGGTGCAGGTGCGTGGCGAACAGGTCGTTGCCACCACCGACCAGCAGGATGATGTACTCCGCGATCCACGCGACGCCGAGGCCGGTGCGGACCGGGGCGTTGCGCGGGCGGTCCAGGATGTGGTGCTCGCGCTTGTCACCGGTGATCCAGCCCTCGAGGAAGGGGTAGATCGCGATGACGACGAACATCAGACCGAAGATCACCAGCGGGATGAAGACACCCAGCTCCAGGGTGTGACCCCAGGCGCGGATCTCCCAGCCCGGCATGATGCGGATCAGGCCCTCGGAGAAGCCCATGTACCAGTCCGGCTGGGCGTCGGTGGACACCTGGTCGGGGCGGTACGGACCGTACTCCCAGATCGGGTTGACCGAGGCGATCGCCGAGACGAACGCGATGACACCGAACACCAGGAAGAAGAAGCCACCGGCCTTGGCCATGTAGACCGGCATCAGCGGCATGCCGACGACGTTCTTCTCGGTGCGGCCGGGGCCCGCGAACTGGGTGTGCTTGTGGTAGAAGACCAGGATCAGGTGGGCCACCAGCAGGCCCAGCATGATGCCCGGGATCAGCAGCACGTGGATCGTGAAGAAGCGCGGGATGATGTCGTTGCCCGGGAACTGACCCCCGTACAGGAACATCTGCAGGTAGGTACCGACCAGCGGCACCGACAGGATCGCGCCCTCCATGAAGCGGATACCCGTACCGGAGAGCAGGTCGTCCGGGAGCGAGTAGCCCATGAAGCCGTCGAACATGCCCAGGAAGAGCAGCAGGAAGCCGAACAGCCAGTTGATCTCACGCGGCTTGCGGAACGCGCCGGTGAAGAAGACGCGCATCATGTGCACCAGCATGGCCGCGACGAAGACGATCGCCGCCCAGTGGTGGATCTGACGGATCAGCAGACCGCCGCGCACGTCGAAGCTGATGTCCAGCGCCGACTTGTACGCCTCGGACATCTTGATGCCCTGCAGCGGGGTGTAGGTGCCGTGGTAGACGACCTCGCCCATGCTGGGGTTGAAGAACAGCGTCAGGTAGACGCCGGTCAGGATGATGATGATGAAGCTGTAGAGGCAGATCTCGCCCAGCATGAAGGACCAGTGGTCCGGAAAGATCTTCCGGAGGTTGGCCTTGGCCAGGTTGTAGACGCCCAGACGACCGTCGACCCAGTCGGCCGACTTTTCGCCCAGGTGCTTCTGCTCGACACCGGCCTCGCTGTGGCCGATCTCCTCGTGCGCGCCGGAGGTGGCGTCGCTGATGTGAGTGCTCATTCGCTGCGCTCCCAGAAGCCGGGGCCGACGGGAACGGTGAAGCCGTTGAGGGCCTCCAGGTTGCCGGTGTTGTCGACACCGATCTGCAGCTGCGGCAGAGCGTGCCCGGCCGGACCGAAGATGACGCGAGCGCCGTCGGACAGGTCGAAGGTCGACTGGTGGCACGGGCAGAGGACGTGGTGCGTCTGCTGCTCGTACAGGGAGATCGGGCAACCGACGTGGGTGCAGATCTTGGAGAAGGCGAGCACGCCGTGGTAGCCCCAGTCGGCGGACTTCTTGTCCTTGATGTCACCCGGCTGAAGACGGACCAGCATGAGCGCGTCCTTGGCGATGCGCTCCTGGAAGTCCTCGTCGTCCTCGGAGAGGTCGGCCGGCATCGCGAAGGTCAGCGAACCGACCTGCACGTCGGAGGCCTGGATCGGCTCACCGGTGTTCATGTTCTTCAGGAGCATGCCGGCCTTCCAGCCGGTCGTGTCCAGCTTCTTCTCCGGCAGCGGACCGAGGTCGCGGAAGAGCACGACCGCGGAGAGCGGGACCATCGCCATGGCGCCGATCATCGTGTTGCGGATCAGCTTGCGACGGCCGAAGCCCGACTCCTTGGAACCCTGGCGGAAGTCGGCGAAGACCTGCTCGCGGACCTCGGGGGTCGCCTCGATCGGGTGACGCTCGGCGATGTGCTCCTCGTCCGACATCAGCGTGCGGGCCCAGTGGACCGCACCCGCGCCGATCGCGAACAGCGAGATGCCCAGCGTGACGCCGAGCGCGAAGTTCAGCGGGGAGACGTTGCCGATCGGCCAGATGAAGACGTGGTGCGTCGGGCCCGGCTTGAAGATGACATAGCTGGCGATGAAGCCGACGGTGGCCAGCATCGACAGCAGGAACCACATCGCGACCTGGCGCTCCGCACGGCGGGCGGCCTTCTCGTCGATGTCGGTACGGCGGTGCTCGTGGGGCGGCAGGCCCGGGTCGGCGAAGTATCCGTCCTTGCTGACGACGGGTCCGCCCCCGTGACCGTGCGCGGCCTCCGGCAGGTGTTCTTCAGACATGTTGTCCTGGCTCGTCATGACTTCTTGGCCTTGGGGGTGCGGGCGGCGATCCAGATGGCAACGCCGATCAGGGCGCCCAGCGCGAAGATCCACCCGAAGAGACCCTCGGAGACCGGGCCGATGGAGCCCAGGGTCATCCCGCCGTAGCTCGGGTTGCTGTCGCTGTTCGTCGTGTGGTTGACGTACGCGATGATGTCCTTCTTGGCCTGCTCCGGCATGGTGGAGTTGGGGAAGGACGGCATGTTCTGCGGGCCGGTGATCATGGCCTCGTAGATGTGCTTGGCGCTGACACCGGCGAGGCTCGGTGCGAACTTGCCCTCGCTCAGTGCGCCACCGGCGCCCGCGAAGTTGTGGCACTGCGCGCAGTTGGTGCGGAACAGCTCGCCACCGCGAGCGACGTCACCACCGGTGAGCTGGCTCGCGACCGGCTGGGCCGGACCGGCACCGAGGCTGGCGACGTACGCGGCCAGCTGGTCGATCTGCCCCTGGTCGTAAATGACCTTCTTCTTCGGGACCTGGGCGCCCGGCTGCTGCGCCGGCATACGGCCGGTGCCGACCTGGAAGTCGACGGCGGCACCGCCGACGCCGATCAGGGACGGGCCGTCCTTGGTGCCCTCGGCGTTCAGACCGTGGCAGCTGGCACAGCCGACCTGGTAGAGCCGCTTGCCCTCCTCCACCTGGAGGGACTGGCTGGCGTCGGCCGAGGCGCTGTTGGTCGGCGCGAGGGCCGCGTACAGCGAGCCGACGGCCGCCAGGGCAAAGATAAGGACGACGAGCGCTGCCAGCGGGTGGCGCCGTCGTGCGGAGAGCTTTTTCACGGAATAAACCCCGGTGTGAGGATCTGGAGCGTCTGGAGTCCGGTAGACCGTCCCTGACGGTCCGACCCTGCTACTTGATCAGATAGATGGTCGCGAAGAGGCCGATCCAGACCACGTCGACGAAGTGCCAGTAGTAGGACACGACGATCGCCGCGGTCGCCTGCTCGTGGGTGAACCGCTTGGCCGCGTAGGTACGGCCGAGGACCAGCAGGAACGCGATCAGACCACCCGTCACGTGCATCCCGTGGAAGCCGGTGGTGAGGTAGAACACCGAGCCGTAGGGCGAGGACGACAGCGACAGGCCGTCGTGCTTCACCAGCTCGGTGTACTCGTAGATCTGACCGCCGATGAACATCGCGCCCATGATGAAGGTCACGACGAACCAGGCCCGGAGCTTCTTCACGTCGCCGCGCTCGGCGGCGAAGACACCCATCTGGCAGGTGAACGAGGAGAGCACCAGGATCGTGGTGTTCACGGAGGAGAAGGGAACGTTCAGCGCGTCGTTCTGCGAGTGCCAGAAGGCGGTACCCGTCACGGAACGAAGCGTGAAGTACATCGCGAAGAGGGCCGCGAAGAACATCAGCTCGGAACTCAGCCAGACGATGGTTCCGACGCTGGTCAGGTTCGGCCGGTTGACCGAACCGTGCGCGTGCCCGGTTTCTACTGCAGTTGCTGTCGCCACGACCGACATTATGTCGGTCCCTTATTCCGCACTAACGCCGGGGGGTCTTCCTCGGTGTGTCTGGGGTATGACGTACCCTCCGACGCGCCGTCCGGGCAGGTCGGAGCGGGCGTGCGACACCGCCGGGCGACAGGGTGTCGCTCGAAGTGGTGAAGGGTGCGGGGCCGACCGGACCTTCCTACCAGAGATCGTCGTTCACCCGGTGTTGTGGCGCGCGGGACGCGAGTAGCATCCGAACCGAGCACCGCGCAGTGGTTCCGGTCACAGTCCCAGCGGGGAGAGTACGAGCGATGGCACTGAACATCCTTGTCTACAGCGACGACCGCAACACCAGGGAGCAGGTGCGCCTGGCTCTCGGCAAGCGGCCGGACGCGGAGCTGCCGGAGCTGGTCTACCACGAGTGCGCGACGGCCCCGGCGGTCGTCCGGGCGATGGACGAGTACCAGAAGGGCACCCGCAAGGTCGACCTGCTGGTGCTCGACGGCGAGGCGGTGCCGCTCGGCGGCATGGGGTTGACCCGTCAGCTGAAGGAGGAGGTCTACCAGTGCCCGCCGGTGCTGGTGCTGATCGGCCGCCCCCAGGACTCCTGGCTCGCCACCTGGAGCCACGCGGACGCGGCGGTCCCCGCCCCCGTCGACCCGGTCGCGCTGGCCGGCGCGGCGACCGCGCTGCTGCGCGGACGCGCGGGCCTGGCCGCCTGAGAATCCGCCTGCGTGAGATGAGTGGTCTCACGAGGTGTGCGTCTCGATAGGCTGGGGCCGTCCTAGCTGATCCACCCCGGCCTTCGAGAGGCGACAGTCATGGTGCACATCAATCCTGCGTTCGGCGGCGACGACCCCGCGCGGGTGCGCACCTGGCCCGACCTCCTGATGCCGCTGCTGGCCGGTGAGGACCTCAGCGCGGCGGACACCGCCTGGGCGATGGACCAGATCTTCTCCGGCGAGGCGTCCCCGGCCCAGGTGGCCGGCTTCATGGTCGCCATGCGCGCCAAGGGCGAGACGGTCGAGGAGATCACCGGCCTGGTCGAGGCGATGTACGCGCACGCCACGGTGATCGAGGTGCCGGGTCCGGCGGTCGACATCGTCGGGACGGGTGGCGACCGCGCCAAGACCGTCAACATCTCCACCATGTCCGCGATCGTCGCGGCGGGTGCGGGCGCGCGGGTGGCCAAGCACGGCAACCGGGCCGCGTCGAGCGCGAGCGGCGCGACGGACGTGCTGGAGAAGCTGGGCGTCAACCTGGCACTGACCCCGCGTCGGGTCGCCGAGGTCGGCGCGGAGGTCGGCATCACCTACTGCCCGGCCCCCGTCTTCCACCCCTCCATGCGGCACGCCGCACCGGCGCGCGGGGACCTGCGCATCCCCACCTTCTTCAACCTGCTCGGCCCGCTGACCAACCCCGCCCGGGTGGGCGCCAACGCCGTCGGCTGCTTCGACGCCCGGATGGCGGGTCTGATCGCGGGCGTGCTGGCGCGGCGCGGCAACTCCGCGCTGGTCTTCCGCGGCGACGACGGCCTGGACGAGCTGACCGTCACCACCACGTCGACGGTCTGGCGGGTGCGCGGCGGGGAGGTCGAGCAGCTGACCTTCGACCCGCGCGAGGTCGGCATCGCCTTCGCGCCGGTGGAGGCGCTGCGCGGCGCGGACGCCGCGTACAACGCGGAGGTCGCCCGGCGCGTCCTGGCGGGTGAGCGCGGTGCGGTGCGCGACGCGGTGGTGCTGAACAGCGCATCGGCGCTGGTCGCGCTGGAGCAGACGGACGCGCCCTTCGCGGACCAGATGCGCGCCGCGATGGAGCGCACGGCGGAGTCGATCGACTCGGGCGCGGCGGAGCGCAAGCTCGCCGAGTGGGCGAAGGCGACCGTCCAGGCCTGAACCCCGTGCAGGCCCGGACGGTCGTCGGCGGGAGCGGTCAGCAGGCCGGGGGGCAGCCCACGGTGATGGAGAGGCGGCCGCTCTCGCCGCCGTCGTAGTAGGTGGGGCTGGTGAACCAGGCGTGCGAGACGTAGGTGCCGTAGCCGGGGGAGACCCAGCTGGTGGTGACCGAGCCGCCGTTGGCGGCGTCCGACACGTAGGCACAGGTGGCGGTGCCCGGCACGACCGCGCCGGTCGAGGCGTTGATGATGTCGACGCAGAGGTTGACCGAGGTGTGGTTGGAGCCGCTGATGTCGGCGAGGCCGTAGATGCTCTTGCCGCCGTTGCCGTAGATGCACGGCAGCACGTACTCGCCGTCGTTGGGGACGGAGCCCGAGCGGCAGATGTTCGCCGAGGTCGCCGCGCTGGCGGGGGCGGCGACGGCGAGGCCGCCGGCGGTCGCCAGCGCCGCGAGTGCGGTGCCGGCCATGGCACCGGAGAGGAGACGGGGCAGCTGCATGGCGTGTTCCCTTCGTTGGGTGGAGCGGATGCCGCAACGCTAGGAAGCGCCGTCCTCAGCGCGTCCTCGTGCCGTCCTTGTCGGGTACTGGACAGCGATCGTCCGTGCGCCTAGGTTTCTCGGCAGAAGAGCACGGCCGGGGGGAAAGATGCAGTTCAGGGTGCTGGGACCGCTGCATGCCGAGGTCGGCGGCCGGGAGTTGCCGCTCGGCGGGGCACGGCAGGAGAAGCTGCTCGCGGCCCTGCTGCTGGGCGCCAACCGGATGGTGCCGATGGACGCGCTCGTCGAGTCCGTCTGGGACGGCGACGCGCCCTCGACGGCGGTCAGGCAGGTGCAGGACCTCGTCTCACGGCTCCGTCGTGAGCTCGCGCTGGCGGGCGCGGAAGGCGATCCGCTCGGCACCGTCCGCGGCGGCTACACCCTGCGCCTGCCCACGGAGGCACTCGACCTGCTGGCCTTCGAGGAGGACCGACGGCGCGCCCAGGCGGCGGGCCGGACCGCGGAGCGGGTGGTGCTGCTGCGGCAGGCGTTGGACCGCTGGCACGGCCCCGCGCTCGCGGGCATGCCGGGACGGGCCCTGGAGCTCGACGCGGCGCGGCTGAACGACCTGCGGCTGACCGTCCGCAAGGAGTGCGTCGAGGCCGAACTGATCCTCGGGCGGCACCGCGAGCTGACCGACGAGCTGACCCTCCTGCTCCGGGAGCACCCGCTCGACGAGGAGATCGCCGAGCAGGCGATGCTCGCGCTCTACCGCAGCGGTCGGCAGAGCGAGGCGCTGGCTGTCTTCCGGCGGCTGCGCGCAGTGCTCGCCGAGGAGCTGGGGGTGGAGCCGACACCGCAACTGTGCCGTCTGCACGCCCGCATCCTCGACGCCGACCCCTCCCTCGCGCTGCCCGCACCGCCCGCCGCCGCCCCCGCTCCGGTGTCCGGCCGCGGAGTGGTGCCGCGTCAGCTCCAGGCGGACCTGGCGGACTTCACCGGCCGCGACGAGCTCGTCGCGCGGCTGGTCGCGCTGCTCTCCGGGGCGGCCGGGCCCGGCGCACCGCTGGTGCTGTCCGCGCTGGACGGCGCCGGCGGGGTGGGGAAGACCTCGCTGGCCGTGCACGTGGCGCACCGGGTGCTCGCCCATTACCCGGACGGCCAGCTCCAGGCCGACCTGCGCGGGGTGGGCGGCGCGCCGGCGGACCCGCACGACGTGCTGGCCCGGCTCCTGCGCGGGCTCGGTGTGCCGGACGGCGAGATCCCGGTGGACGCCGAGGAGCGCGCCGTGCTCTACCGCAGCATGCTGGCCGAACGCCGGGTGCTGGTCCTGCTCGACAACGTGCGCGACGCGGCACAGGTGCGACCGCTGCTGCCGGGGTCCGGCGGCTGCGCGGTACTGGTCACCAGCCGCAGCACCCTGCCGGGGCTCGACGGGGCGACCCGGCTGGCGGTCGACGTCCTGGACGAGGCGGAGGCCTTCGAGCTGTTCGTCCGGATCGTCGGCAAGGAAGCGGTGGGCGCCGAGCCGGAGGCCGTCGCCACCGTGCTGGCGGTCTGCGCCGGGCTGCCGTTGGCAATCCGGGTGGCCGGCAGCCGCCTGGTGTGTCAGCCGGGCTGGACGGTGGCGATGCTCGCCGAGCGCCTGCTCGACGAGGGTCGGTTGCTGGACGAACTGCAGGTGGAGGACCGTGCGGTGCGGACCACGCTGGCCGTCGGCTACGCGGCGCTGCCGCAGGACTCGGCGCGGCTGCTGCGGCAGCTGGGGGCCGCGCCGGGGCCGACCGTCGGCCTGCCGGCGGTGCTCGCGCTCGCGGGCGAGGACCGGACGCGGACCGAGCGGGCGCTGTGGACGCTCCTCGCCGCGCACCTGGTCGAGCCCGCCGGTCCGGCGCGCTACCGCATGCACGACCTGGTCCGGGTCTACGCCGAGGAGTTGGCCTCGGCGCGCGCCCGGGAGAGTCGTGAGGCGTTCGCCCGGCTCGCCCACTGGTACCTCTACACCGCGGACTCCGCGGCGCGGGCGGTGCTCCCCGCGCGGGCGCCGGCGGCGGACGACGGGTTCTGGGACGCGGCCGGGCGGCCGCTCCCGGCGTCCTGGCTGACCTTCGGCGATCCTGCCGAGGCGCACTCCTGGTTCGAGGCGGAGAACCGCAACCTGGTGGCGGTGGTCCACGCCTGCTCCGTGGCCTGCCTCGCGACCGAGCGTCACCTGCTGGAGCTGGCCCCGCGGCTGGTGTGGGCGTTCTGGGCGGACGTCTACACGCGGGGCGAGTACGCGCCGGAGTGGGAGACGCTCTGCGAGACCGTCGTGCGGGCCGTCGCCGACCTGGGTGACGAGGCGGCCGAGTCGAGCGTGCGCAAGACGCTCGGCATCGTGCGGCTGGCGACCGGCCGCCCCGAGGCGGCGGCCGAGCAGTTCGAGCGCAGCCGGGCGATCCGGGCCCGGCTCGGCGACGAGCCCGGCGCCCTGGCCTGCACCGTGGACCTGGCCTGCGCCTACAGCAAGATGGGCGACCACGACCGGGCGATCGCCGGCCTGGAGACCGTGCTTGCCGCGTTCCGGCGTTCCGGGGAGACCGCCAAGGTCGCCGTCGTGCTGAACAACCTCGGGGTGGCCTGCCACGTGGGCGGGCGTTCGGCGGAGGCGGTCGGCCATCTGGAGGAGTCGCTGCGCATCAAGCGGGAGCTGGGCGACGTGGCGGGTGAGGGCAAGACCCTGCAGAGCCTGGCCGAGATCCACCTCGTGGGCGGCCGAACCGGGGAGGCGCTGCGGGCCTGCGAGGAGGCGGTGCCGGTGCTGCGGCAGAGCCGGGCCAAGGAGTTGCTGGCCCTGGTCCAGGAGACGGCGGCGCGCGCCCACGCGGTGGAGGGCCGGACGGCCGAGGCGGACCGCTGCCATGCGGAGGCGGAGGCCCTGTACGTCGAGCTCGGCCCCGAGCGTGCGGCGTCGGTCCGGGCCGAGTTGGTGCGTCTTTCTCACATCGCGGGACGCCCTTCGCCCACGGAGTGAGCCTCTGGCATACTCCTGATCAGGTCACGAGTGACAGCACGCGGCGTTCGCCGCTGAAGCCCCGGCTCGCTGTCCGGCAACCCTCCGACCGTGGTGGGGTGCCTCCGGGTGACGACCAGGCCTGCGGTGAGGTGCCGCCAGGCAAGCGCGTGTCCCTCGAGGAGTTCTCCCGTGCAGAAGCGAATGCGGTAGAGGCCGTCCCGGCCTCCACATCTCCGTAGTACACCCATGCCCCCTGCCAGGCGGGGCTGTTTCGCCATACCCACGTGCAGCTTCCGGAGGTACCGCCATGTCTGTCGTCGCCCGTAATGTCACCGTTTGCCCCGATGTCCAGGTTCAGCAGCCGCTCGCCGTCCTCGGCCGAGACGTCGAGGTCCCGCTGGTCAACGGTGAGAAGGTCACCTACGCGGCCCTCGACTACGCCGCCAGCGCGCCCGCGCTGCAGCGGGTCTGGGACGACGTCGCCGCCTACGCGCCGTACTACGGCAGCGTCCACCGCGGTGCCGGGTACCTCTCGCAGCTCTCCACCGACCTGTTCGAGCAGAGCCGCGCCGCCGTCGCGGACTTCCTGGACCTGCGCGAGGACGACCAGGTCGTCTTCACCCGGGCGACCACCGACTCGCTCAACCTGCTGGCCGCCGCCCTGCCGAGCGGCACCCGCGTCTTCGCCTTCGAGACCGAGCACCACGCCTCCCTGCTGCCCTGGCCCGGCCGCGGGCTCGAGGTCGCCTACCTGCGCGCGCCGCGCTCCGTCAGCGAGGCCGTCGCCGCGCTGGACGCCGCGCTCAGCACGGCCGGCGAGGGGCCCAAGCTGGTCTGCGTGACCGGTGCCTCCAACGTGACGGGTGAGATCTGGCCGGTCGCCGAACTCGCCGCCGTGGCCCACGGCCGCGGCGCCAGGATCGTCCTGGACGCGGCCCAGCTGGCGCCCCACCACCGGGTCTCGGTGCGGGAGTTGGACGTGGACTGGGTGGCCTTCTCCGGCCACAAGCTCTACGCGCCGTTCGGTGCGGGCGTGCTGGCCGGTCGGGCCGACTGGCTGGACGCGGCCGAGCCGTACCTGGCGGGCGGCGGCGCGAGCCGCACCGTCGCGCGGCAGATCGACGGCTCGGTGGCCGTCGAGTGGCACCAGGGCCCGGCGCGCCACGAGGCCGGCTCGCCCAACGTCATCGGCGCCTACGCCATCGCCTCCGCCTGCCGGGCGCTCACCGAGGCCGGCTTCGACGCCCTGCAGGCGCGCGAGCAGCAGCTGATCGAGCGGCTGCGGGCCGGGCTCGCCGAGGTGCCCGAGGTGCGGGTGCTGACGCTGTTCGGCGAGGACCACCCGCGCGTCGGCGTGCTCTCCTTCGTGGTGCAGGGCTGGAACAGCTCGCACTTCGCCGCCGCGCTCTCGGCCGAGTACGGGATCGGCGTGCGCGACGGCCTCTTCTGCGCGCACCCGCTGGTGCGCACCCTGCTGGGCGGCGAGGAGGCGGCGCCGAGCGAGTGCGGCGCGCCGGAGCCGTCGCTGCCGGGGGAGCGCAGCCTGAACGCGATCCGGGTCAGCTTCGGCGCGGGCACGCCCGACGAGCACGTGGACCGCTTCCTCGCCGCGGTGCGGGAGCTGGTCGCGGGCGGCTCCGCCTGGTCCTACCGGACCGAGGGCGGCCGCTGCGTGCCGGACACCCGGCGCTAGTCGCCCGTCGGCGGTCGCCTCGGTCGTCCGGTCAGTCGTCCAGCCCGATGGCGAACGCGGCGTCGAGGTCGTGGGTGGAGTAGGTGCGGAACGCGACGTGCGTCTCCGTGTGCTCCACCCCGGGCACCTTGTTGACCTGACCGGGGATCACGTCCGCGAGCTCCTCGTGGGCGCGCACCCGCACGATCGCGATCAGATCCCAGCCGCCGGTGACGGAGTAGACCTCCGTCACGCTCTCCAGCGCCGCGATCTGCTCGGCGATCTCGGGGATCTTGTCGACGCTGGACTTGACGAGGACGATGGCGGTGATCACGGGGTCTCCTGTCGCGCGCGAGGGCCTGCGTCTCACATGCTAGGCCCTGGCCCGTCGGGGCACTCGGCCGCGGACCGAGCCGACGATCCGGCGGGCGCCGCCGCGCCACAGCAGCCAGGCGAAGGCGAAGCCGCCGGTGAAGCCGATCAGATGGGCGGCGTAGGCGATGCCGGGCGTCGACGGGTCGGTGGCGCGGACGGAGAGCCACTGCACCGCGAACCAGAACCCGAGGACGAGCCAGGCCGGGAAGCGCAGCGGCAGGAAGAGCAGCAGCGGGATCAGGCTGGTGATCCGCGCCCGGGGATACAGGCACAGGTACGCCCCCAGCACGCCCGCGATCGCCCCGGAGGCGCCGACGAGCGTCTGCGTCGCCTGCGGGCTGCCCGACTCGAACAGGGCGTAGCCGTACGTCGCGAGGTAGCCGAGCGCGATGTAGAAGAGCAGGAAGGCCAGCGGGCCGACCCGGCGCTCCACCATGGCGCCGAAGACGAAGAGGAAGACCATGTTGCCCGCCAGGTGCAGCCAGCCGCCGTGCACGAACATGGCGGTCAGCACCGACAGCGCCGGGATCTTCGGCAGGCCGCCGGCCGGCGCGCAGTGGTGCAGGTGCGAGAGCCGGGCGGACAGCGGCGAGTTGGTCAGCAGCTCGGCCGGGATCACGCCCCAGCGGTGGTAGTAGAGCGTCTGCGCGCAGGCCGCGGACGCGCCGGAGCCGTAGAAGGGGTCCAGCCCCGAGACCGGGCCGATGACGAAGACGACCACGCACAGCGCGATGAGCGAGCAGGTCACCAGCGGTAGGTACGGAACGGGACGGGGCAGACGCGTCGAGTGGCCCTGGGCCGCGAGGGTGACCATGGACGAAGCATTCCTTCTCGGGACGAATCTGACACCCGCCCACTGGGGCGTGTGGGGGACCGTGCCCGCGCCAGGTCGTGAGGCCATAGGGTTTCCGGGTAGAGACAACGACGAGAGGATCTCGCCATGGCCGTTCCGCTGCCCACCGAGGCGACCAGATGGCGCTGCACGCTCTGCGGCAATCTGACCCGTTTCGACGTCACCCGGTCCTCCCGGGTCGTCGAGTTCGTCCACCTGGACCTGGCGGGGGAGCCGAGCGTGGAGGAGCGCGAGGTGCTGAGCGAGACGGTCGAGTCGGTGCGCTGCCGCTGGTGCAACGCCGTGGACCAGATCGAGCTGGTGGACCGCCCGGGCGCGGCCGCTGAGGCGGCGGAGCAGGCCAAGCGCGCCTGAGCGCGCCTGAGCGCGACAGTGATCGTGGCGGATTGAACGGCGGGGGGCGGCAACGGGGACAATGGCTCTCCAGGTGACGAGGGACCGGGGCCTGGGGAGCACGGCGGATCGGAGCGGGAGACGTGGAGCAGCGAGACCAGGCGCCGACGCCGGAGGACGGCGTGGACGGTGCCCTGGGCGGCGACGGCGCCGAGGCGCTGGAGCGGCCGCTGCCCGAGGGGGTGCGCAAGCGCGTGGTCGGCATCGCCGCCGACGCCCTCGGCGCGTTCACCGCTGCCGAACTGCCCGCCCGGCTGCGCCCCTACGTCAAGTTCACCCGTGAGGCCCGGGTCAAGCGCGGCGCCACCGCGATCGCCGCGGCGTTGGAGACCGAGCCGGGCTTCCGGTCACGGATAGCGGAGCGGGTCCGGCAGGGCCAGCCCGACCTGGTGGCGGCGCTGGAGGGCGGTACCGTCCCCGCTGCCGCCGATCCGCAGGACGTGGCCGCCGCCGCGTACCTGCTGCGCACCCCGGGCTGGACCAGGATCGTCGGCGAGGCCGGGGACGAGGTCGAGCGCGCCGAGCACGAGGGCGCGGCGGCGGAGTCGGCCCGGCTGGCGGACAAGCTCCAGGAGGAGCTGGCGACGCTCCGGGCCGCCGCCCGTACGGACGCCGAGCGGGCCAAGGCCGAGCTGGAGACCCTCAAGAAGGAGAGCGACAGCCTGCGCCGTCAGCTGCGCTCGCTCTCCGCCGACACCAAGCGCGCCGAGGCGGCCACCCGCAAGGCCGTGGCCGAGCTCGAGGCGCTGCGCGCCACGGGGGCCACCGAACGTGGCGCCCAGGACAGCGAGGTACGTCGGCTCAAGCACCGGGTGGGTGAGCTGGAGACGGCTCTGGAGGCGTCCCGGCGAGCGGTGCGCGAGGGCCGCTCCACGGAGGAGATGCGGCTTCGGCTGCTGCTGGACACCGTGGTGCAGGGCGCCCAGGGGCTGCAGCGGGAGCTGGGCCTCGCGCCGCTCAGCGGCCGTCCGGCCGACTCGGTGGAGGCGGTGGCCCCGGTGACGGCCTCCCCGCACGACGTGGCCCGGCGCGCCATCGAGGGCGACGACCCGGCCCTGCTGGACCAGCTCCTCGAACTGCCGCAGGTGCACCTGCTGGTGGACGGGTACAACGTCACCAAGACCGGCTGGCCGGACATGCCGTTGGACCGTCAGCGCCAGCAGCTGACGCGCGGGCTCGGTCTGCTGGCCGCGCAGACCGGCGCGGAGATCACCTGTGTCTTCGACGGCAAGGACCTGGACGGCCCGATCCCGATGGCGCCGCCGCCGCGCGGCGTGCGGGTGCTGTTCAGCCGGACCGGGGAGACGGCCGACGAGCTGATCCGCCGTCTGGTGCGGGCCGAGCCGGAGGGCCGGCCGGTCGTCGTGGTCTCCACCGACCGCGAGGTCGCGGACGGGGTGAAGGCCGCGGGCGCGCGCCCGCTGCCCTCCTCGATGCTGCTGCGCCGGCTCGTGCGGTCGTGATCGACCGGCGTGATCGACAAACCCTCCGGATCTTGAGGGTTTGTTAAGAGAGCCGGCCGGAACCCCCACGGGGGGAGACAAGCGACCCTGTGCTCACTATTCTCATCGCTCAACGCCCGCACTCGCGTTCCCTTTTCGTACCTGCGGGCGTTTCCGTGTGCGAAGGGACTGCATCCGTCGTGGCTTCTCACCGCCGGCCCCGCGAGGTCAGCCGTGCCCGTGTCTCCGTGATGACGGCAGCCGCCGCCACCCTGGTGGCGATCTCGGCCCAGACCGCCGCCCAGGCCGCCCCGGCGATCTCCGTCAAGGACGCCAAGAGCCAGGTCGACGCGGACCGCCAGGATGCCGCGACCAAGACCGAGCAGTGGAACCAGGCGCACACCCAGCAGATGGCGCTCCAGTCGCGCGTGGCGATCCTCCAGGACGAGGTCGCCCGCCAGGAGGCACAGATCAACACGGAGCTGGACCAGCTCGGGCAGATCGCCAGCGCGCAGTACGCGGGCGGCGAGATCGACCCGACGCTGCAGCTGATGCTCTCCAGCTCGCCGGACGCCTTCCTGCAGAAGGCCGCCTCGCAGGACGAGCTCACCAGCAACCAGGCCGGACTGCTCCAGGAGCTGGTCGCCCAGGAGAAGACCCTCCAGCGGGAGAAGGCGGAGGCGACCACCGAGCTCCAGCAGGAGCAGCAGCTGCTCGGGCAGATGAGCCAGGCCAAGTCCGAGGCGCTGGCGAAGCTCAAGCACGCCCAGTCCGTCCTGGACGGGCTGACCCCGGCTCAGCAGGTCGCCGTCAACGGCGGCGGGGGCGGCGGCTACGGCTCGGTCTCCAGCAGCGGCTACACCGGCAACATCGACCTGACCGGCATATCCTCCACCGCCCGCACCGCGATGCTGGCCGCGATGAGCCGCATCGGCAAGACCCCCTACCTCTGGGGTGGCTCGACCCCGGCGGGGATGGACTGCTCGGGCCTGGTGATGTGGGCCTACGCCCAGGCCGGCGTCTCGCTGCCGCACTCCTCCTACGCCGACGAGAACGTCGGCACCTACGTGCCGTCCCTCGCGGACGCGCAGGTGGGCGACATCATCGTGATGGAGAACGGCGGCCACGTGGGCCTCTACGCCGGCCACGGCATGCTCCTCAACGCCCCCGAGTACGGGTACGACGTGTCGGTTCAGCCGATGAGCTACTTCGGTGGGATCGTGGCGATTCGCCGGATCTGACACGCCGACGGGCCTGTGAAGACTCTCACAGCTCCCGTACGGAGAGCGATGGAATGACCGAATTCTCCCTCATGTCGTCGGCGCCCGGTCAGATTCCGACTACGGAGCGTTGATCCTCTGACGCCGTGTCGAAAGTGACGGAAGTTTTTTCTGACAAGGATTTGAACCGATCACGGTTGGGTTACTAGGGTCACTCATCGAACCGCCGTGCGGTCGTTCACCCATCCAGGGTGGCAACGGTGGTCACCGTCGAGTTCGACGTCATGGCCGTCAGGGGGAGGGCCACTTCGTCGGAGCCGGGGAACCAATGGTTCCCGGGGTGAATCGACGCCAGGGGCGGGCCGGTGCGACTCCGGGCCGAGTGAGGCGTCGTAGGACCTGCTTCCTGGTCCGAACCCGTCAGCTCACCCGGTAGGCGGACGTAGGAAGAAGGAGATCGCCCTCGTGGCGTCCCATCGTCGTCCCAAGTCTCCCAGCCGCGCCCGGATGTCCGTGCTCACGGCCGCAGCCGCCACCGCCGTCGCGGTGTCCGCGCAGAGCGCGCAGGCCGCCCCGAAGCCGACCACGGACCAGCTCCGCTCCCAGCTCCAGCAGCTGAACACCGAGGCCGACCAGGCGGTCCAGAAGTACGACCAGTCCCAGGAGCAGCTCCAGCAGCAGCAGACCAAGGTCAGCGGCCTCCAGGACCAGATCGCCCGCAGTCAGGCCGACGTCAACACGCGCCTGGAGCAGCTCGGCGAGATCGCCAACCAGCAGTACGCGACCGGTCAGGTCGACCCGACCGTCCAGCTGCTCCTCTCGGCCACCCCGGACGACTACCTGAGCAAGGCCTCCTCGCTCGGTCAGCTGACGTCCAACCAGGCTTCCGCGATCTCGCAGCTGCAGGCCGAGGAGCAGAAGCTCGACGGCCAGAAGTCCCAGGCGGAGCAGACGCTCCAGCAGATGGACGCCACCACCAAGCAGCTGGCCGCGCAGAAGGCCGAGGCGCAGAAGAAGGTCCAGCAGACCCAGGCGCTGCTCGACTCGATGACCGCCGCCCAGCGCGCCGCCGTCGTCAACGGCGGCAGCAGCTCCGGTGGCGCCGCGAGCCGCGGCTCCAGCCGTCCGCCGCTGGCGGGTGGCAGCGGCAGCAGCAAGGCCGGCGACTCCGTCGAGGCCGCCGCGTTCGCCGCCGCGCAGACCCGTCTCGGCCTGCCCTACGTCTACGGCGCGACCGGCCCGGACTCCTTCGACTGCTCGGGTCTGATGCAGTGGGCCTACGCCCAGGCGGGCGTCTCGCTGGGCCGCACCACCTACGACCAGATCAACGACGGCACCCCGGTGAACTCGACCGCGGACCTGCAGGTCGGCGACCTGATCTTCTTCAACAACGACAGCCACGTCGGCATGTACGCGGGCAACGGCATGGTGCTGCACGCCCCGCACACCGGCACTGTCGTCAAGTACGAGCGCCTGGACTGGATCGGCTCCATCTACGCGATGCGTCACCTCTGATCGCCGCGATCCTCCGAGGTCCCCGAGCCCGCCGTCGAACACCGACGGCGGGCTCGCGCGTTCACTCCGTCGGGTGCAATCCCGCGTCGCCCACGGGGGCGTGTCGAGGGCTTCGCACGCCGTCCGTCTCGGTGACGACCTGCGGATTGGTTCAGATGCGCGGTTTTCGTGGGGATTTTTCAGCTCCTGGGAGCTTGGACTGCTTCTGTCCCACTCGCTAGCGTCTCCGCTCGTGGCTTCCCATCGACGAGGCAGACGCCTCGGCCCCTCCGTGCTCTCCCGGGCCGCCGTCACCGTGGCCGCCGCGACCGCCGCGGTGCTGACCGCGCAGAGCGGCGCCGAGGCGCAGCCGGGGCCGGCCGGCGGCGCCGGCAGCAGCAGCCCGGACGAGGTGCGTCGGCAGGTCGACGCGCTCTACGCCCAGGCGGAGACGGCCGGTCAGCGCGCCGCCGGCGCCCAGGAGCAGCAGGCCGCGCTGCAGCGCCGGGCCGCGCTGCTGGAGCAGCGGCTCGCCGAGGAGCAGCAGCAGGCCAACGACGTCGCGGCGCAGCTCGGCGCGCTCGCGCGGTCCGAGTACGAGCAGGGCGGCACCATCGACCCGGTCGTGCAGCTGCTGCTCAGCGCCCATCCGGCGGACTACCTCGACCGCGCCGCCGGGCTCGGGCAGGTCGACTCCGACGTCGCCGCCCACCTCGCGGAGCTGCGCTACGACGAGCGACGGGTGCAGCGCGACAGCACCGCCGTCACCGAGCAGCTGGACGGGCTGGAGCGGCTGCGCCACTCGATCACCACCGACAAGGCCGACGTGCAGCGGCGCCTGGGCCGCGCGCAGGCGCTGCTGGGCAGCCTGACGGCCAACCAGCGGGCCTTCCTGCAGCAGCAGGAGGACGACGCCGCGCAGGCCGCCGCCGCGGTCGCGGACCAGCCGCTGCCCGCCGACGACGGGCCCACGAGCGCCCGCGCGGCCGCCGCGCTGGCGGCGGCCCGCGCCGCCCTGGGCCAGCCGTACGTGTACGGGGCGACGGGTCCGGGCTCCTTCGACTGTTCGGGTCTGATGTACTGGGCCTGGCGGCACGGCGGGGTGTCGCTGCCGCGGACCTCCCAGGAGCAGGCCTTCGCTGGGCGGCGCGTCCCGCTCTCCGAGGCCCGTCCGGGGGACATCGTGGTGTATTACCGAGACATGCACCATGTCGGCATGTACGCCGGGAACGGCATGATCATCCACGCTCCCTACCCGGGTGCCCGGGTCCGCTACGAGAGTGTCAACGACATGCCGGTCGTCGCGGTGGTCCGCCCCTGATGGCGCGCGGATCCATAGACCGGAGCGGCGCGGGCGCGGGCCTCAGCCGCAGACGGGTCCTGCTCTACGGGGCCGGGGTCGCGGTCGCCGGGATCGGCGGCACGACCGCGTGGCAGGCCTGGGCCGACGCGGTCGACGACGAGCGCGAGGACCGCCGGGCCCGGGCCGCGGGCGTGCAGGCGGCCCTCGACGCCCGGACGGTCGCGATCCGCGCCCGGGACGCCCGCGCCCTGGCCGCGACGCTCGCCCCGAGCGCCCCGGCCGACCTGGTGCGGCGCCAGCACGAGCTGCTCGCCAACCTCGCCCAGGTGCCGCTGGCGCAGTGGAGTTACCGCGTCCTCTCGCTCGACGCCTACCCCCTGCCTCCGGCACTGGAGGCGGGCGGGGGAGCGGGGGAGCGCGCTGCGGTCGCCGCGGAGCTCGACTACCGCCTCGCCGGCTTCGACGAGCAGGCGATGACGGCCACCCAGTACCTCACCTTCGAGCGCGGCGGCGACGGCACCTGGCGGCTCGCCGCCGACCGGGACCACGACGGCGGCGACGTGCTGCTGTGGGACCTCGGACCGGTGCGCGTGGTGCGCGGCCGCTACAGCCTGGTGCTCGGGCTGCGCGACCAGGCCAGCCTGGCCGCGCTGGGCGCGGAGGCGGACCAGGCCGTGCCGGCCGTCAGCGGCGTCTGGGGCGGCGGCTGGGGGCAGCGGACGGTGCTGCTCGCGCCGCAGACGGCCGACCAGTTCGGCACCCTGCTCGGCGCCGACCCCTCCGCCTTCGCGGGTATCGCCGCCGTCTGCACCGGCGAACTCGGCGCGGCCGACGGGCGCCGCACGGACCGGATCACCGTCAACCCCGACGCATGGGACGGCCTCAGCGCGCTCGGCCGCCGCGTCGTGATCACCCACGAGACCACCCACGTCGCCACCCGCACCCTGACCGAGTCGTGGACGCCCCGCTGGCTCTCCGAGGGCGTCGCCGACTGGACCGGCTACCTCGGTACCGGCCGGACCCCGGCGCAGACCACCCCTGAGCTCGCCGCTGCCCTGACCGCCGCCGGGCCCGGGGCGGCCCGCCTGCTCGCGTCCCTGCCGCGCGACTCCGCCTTCGACGGCGGCGCGCCCGGCACGGCCCTGCAGCAGGCCTATCAGAAGGCCTGGTTCGCCTGCCGTACGGTCGTCGACCGGTACGGGCAGGCGAAGCTCGTCGCCCTCTACGCCGCGGTGGCGGCCGAGGGCGCCGCCGGGAAGCTCGGCCAGGACGCCGTCGTGGACCGGGCCCTTCGCCGCACCCTCGGCGTCGGCACCGACACCTTCACCGCACAGTGGCGGTCGGACGTGCTGTCGGCACTGGGGGCTGCTGCGCGGTAGCCGTCCGCGCGGTGGCGACGACGGCCGCGTCCTCGGGCCCGGCCCGCCACAACCGGACGCAGGCCACCAGCGCGGCCGCGACCAGCAGCAGGTCGCGCGCCGAGATCAGCGAGGTGCCCAGCACCGAGCGCTTCACCAGCTCGCCGAACCAGAGCGGGAACTCCAGGAAGGTCAGCGGCGCGGCCACGGCCAGCATCCAGGCCACCGGCCTTATCCGGGTGTCCGGCACGGTCAGCGCGACCGCCGCCGCGCCGAGCAGCCAGATCAGGTACTGCGGGCTGATCACCCGGCTGGTGACGGTGAACAGCAGCACCGCCGTCAGCGCCGCGTCCGCCGTCGTGGCGGCGGTCCACACCCGGTGGCGCAGCCGCCACAGCAGCAGGAACCCGAAGGCCAGCACGGTCAGCCCGATCATGGCGTAGCCGATGACGCGCACGTCGCGGCCCAGGAACTCCAGTGAGCCGTAGTGCATCTGCGCGCGGCCCCAGTGGAGGCCGGCCAGTGAGGCGAAGTAGAACGGCAGCGCGCCCAGCGACTCGATCTCCACGCCGCGCGAGCCCTGGAAGCCCAGGAACGAGAAGGCGCCATGGGTGGTCACCGCCACGGCGAAGCAGACCGCCGCGCAGGTCGCCGCACAGGCGAGCCACGACCGCCGGGCCGCCCGGTCACGCGGGGCGGCGCCGATGAGCACCAGCACCGGCCAGACCTTCAGTATCGCGCCGAGCCCTGCCAGCACCCCCGCCAGGCGCGGCCGGGCGACCAGCGCGAGGGTCGCCGCGATCGCGACCGCGGTGACCACCAGGTCGAACCGGCAGTAGACGGTCGGCCCGACGAGCGGGACCGCCACCACCCACAGCCAGGCCGCGGTCGGCCGCCCTCCGGGCCGGTGCCGCCGCTCGGCCCGGACCAGCAGGTGCAGCGCCGCCGCGTCGCACAGCACCAGCAGCGTGAGAAAGGCGGTGAAGTAGGAGCCGGGCAGCCACAGCGGCAGCAGCATCACCAGCCCCGCCAACGGCGGGTACTGCCAGGTGACGTCGTCCATCGGGTAGGTTCCGGTGCGCAGCACCTCGGCCCAGCCCTGGTAGATCACCTTCACGTCGCTGGTGACATCCACGTGGGGCACTTTCAGCGCGCCGAGCACCAGTATGAGCAGCACGGCCCGGCCGACGGTCCAGCCCGCCCACACACGCACAATGCCGCTGGTCTCGAGGCGCATTGCCATATCGTACGGATCGGACAGTGCCGTACCGAGGTAGGCCAGTGAACAAGACCCTGATCGTCACCAACGACTTCCCGCCGCGCCAGGGCGGGATCCAGACCTTCGTGCACAACATGGCGCTGCGTCTGCCCGCCGACCGGCTCGTCGTCTACGCCTCCACCTGGCGTGACGGCAGCGAGGTGCGGAAGTTCGACGCCGAGCAGCCCTTCGAGGTCGTCCGCGACCGCACCACGATGCTGCTGCCGACTCCGAGAGTGACCCGCCGGGCGGCGGAGCTGCTGCGCGCACACGGCTGCTCCTCGGTCTGGTTCGGCGCGGCCGCGCCGCTGGGACTGATGGCGCCGACGCTCCGCCGCGCGGGCGCGGAGCGGATCGTCGGCATGACGCACGGCCACGAGGCCGCCTGGGCGCAGCTGCCGGGCTCGCGGCAGCTGCTGCGCCGGATCGGCGCCGGCACGGACACGCTGACCTACCTCGGCGAGTACACCCGCTCCCGGATCGCCGCCGCGGTGGGCCCGCAGGCGGCGGCCCGGATGGTGCAGGTACCGCCGGGCGTCGACGAGCGGACCTTCCACCCCGCGTCGGGCGGTGACGCCGTCCGCGCCCGACTGGGCCTGACCGACCGGCCCGTCGTCGTCTGCGTCTCCCGCCTGGTGCGGCGCAAGGGCCAGGACACCCTGATCCGCTCCTGGCCGAGCGTGCTGCGCCGGTTCCCCGACGCGGTCCTGCTGATCGTCGGCGGCGGCCCCTACCGTGCCGACCTGGAGAAGCTGGCCGCCGAGACGGGCGTGGCCTCCTCCGTCGTCTTCACCGGCCCCGTGCCGTGGGAGGAGTTGGCGGCGCACTACGGCGCGGGCGACGTCTACGCGATGCCGTGCAGGACCCGCCGCGGCGGGCTGGACGTCGAGGGCCTCGGCATCGTCTACCTGGAGGCCTCCGCGACGGGCCTCCCGGTCGTCGCCGGCGACTCCGGCGGCGCGCCGGACGCGGTCCGCGAGGGCGAGACGGGCTACGTCGTCCCGGGCCGGGACCGCGGCGAGCTCGCGGAGCGGCTGGTCGAACTGCTGGGGGACGAGTCGCTGCGCGCGCGGATGGGCGCGGCGGGCCGCAGGTGGGTGGAGGAGGCCTGGCGCTGGGACCTCCTGGCGGAGCGCCTCGAGGGACTCCTGTAGTTGCACCAACCAGGGGCGCGAGGAACTGCGCGAGTCACCACCCAGCGGATGGCCCTGTTGCTGGGGGACCATCTGCTCGTCGGTGGCTTGTCGCGCAGTTCCTCGCGCCCCTGCTGGTTACACCCTCTGCCAAATGTCGTACGTCTGCGTTCCATGGGAGGTCTTCCCCGGCACGCTCGCGAGCAGCCGGTACCCCGCCGGGTCGGCCTTCAGCGCCGCCTTCAACTGGCGGTCCAGCGCGGCCGTCGGGCCGTAGTCCAGGACGACCAGGTTGAAGTACCCGTCGCGGATCGCCGCCTGGTAGGCCGGCAGGCCCGTCAGGGACTTGTACTGGAAGTAGTACGTCGTCAGCCACTGGAAGGGCTCGGTCCGGGCGGCTAGGTAGTAGCGGGGGATCTCGTTCTCCTCCACCAGGTAGCGCTGGTCCGTTCCCAGCCCGACCAGGGGCCGCAGCGCGGCCACCTCGCCGGAGGAGTCCGGCCAGCCGCCGTACATGGGGGCGACGGCGTGGTTCGCGTAGAACGCCAGCAGGACGCAGACGCCCAGCGCGAAGCCCGGCAGCGCGCGAGCGCGGGAGGCACCCAGCCGCGCGGCCGAGGCGAGGCCCAGGCCGGCCACAGGGGCGGCGAAGAGGAGCCCGAAGCCGATGTGCTTGTGGAGCGAGACGGACGTGCCCAGGTGCGCCTGGTAGAGCGTGGCGAAGGCCGCAGTCACGGTCAGCGCGCCCGCGAGCAGGGTGGCCGGTACCCTGCGCGACTGCGTCCTCGCGGCGAAGCCGACGCCGACGACGGCGAGGACCGCGATCCAGCCGCCCCAGACCGCGGACAGCCGCAGGATGTTGGAGAGCGGTTCGGCGCCGGCCGCGCGGTTGACGGTGGTCTGCTCCAGGCCCTGCCGCAGCGAGGGCCAGGCCACCAGCGCGACCCAGGCGAGCGCCGCCGTTGCCGCGGCCAGCAGTACGCCCCGCACGCAGGCACGCCGCCAGGTGCCGCCCGCCGCGGGGACGACGAGGAGGGCCACGGCCACGACGGTCGGCAGGTAGAGCGCGGAGGCGTACTTCGTCGCGGCGGCCAGCACCAGCACCGGGGCGGCCATCAGCGCCCACGCCGGGTTGGCCCGCGCCGTCCGCACGACCAGCCACAGCGCCGCGGCCAGCAGGAAGACGCACATCGCGTCGTACGTGGCGAGGCGGCTCATGAACAGCGTCGGCGCGGAGACGCCGAACAGCGCCGCGGCGACGGCGGCCGAACGGCGGCCGTACAGCCGACGGGCCGTCATCCACACCAGCGCCGTGGCGCCGACCATGAACAGCAGGCTGAGCGCCCGTGCGCCCTCCAGGCCCAGCGCGCTGTCGACCAGCGCGGCCAGCACGGGGTAGAGGAAGGGCGCGCCGGAGAAGTAGGAGGAGTAGGTGTCGTAGGTCGGGGTGTGGTGGAGCAGGAAGTCCAGCTCGCGGTGGCCCGCGTACAGGTAGAGCGCCTCGTCCTCGAACGCGGTGTTGGTGAGCAGGTAGGCGAGGGCGATCTGCAGGGCCAGGACGGCGAGCAGGGGCGCGCGGTCGCGGAGCGCGGCGCGCACGGCGGTGGGGTTCACTGCCCGCCTCCTGCCTGCGGGTTGTCCGTCCGGCCGGTCTTGTCCACGCGAAGGATGTCGATCTCCTGGGTTCCGGTGCCGAACCTGGCCACGACCACGGAGTGCTCCATCGCGGCGCGGACGGTCGGCAGGCCGTTGGGGTCCTCACGGATGATGGAGGAGGAGACGACGTAGTCGATGTCCTTCCAGCCGTGCGGGAGGGTTCGGGTGACGGCGGGGTCGAGGTCGACCTTGTAGAACCAGATCGCGCCGAGCCCCGGTCGGAAGCCCTGGGCGACCAGGTCGGGCCACATCGCGTCGTCGGAGACGATGCGGACGTGCGGCTTGTCGGCGACGTTGGCCTTGATCCAGGCGGAGGCCTGGCTGTACTCGGTGTTGCTGTAGGCGGTGTCGGCGGTCTCGTCGCCGGTCTCCCAGTGCGGGGCGACCAGTCCGGCCACGATCACCGCGCAGAAGGCCAGGACGTTGCGGGACTGCGGAAGCCACGCCGAGACCCGCCCGGTGAGGAACTGACGGGCGATCGCGTCCGCGACGCCGGCCGTGCACAGGGCGAAGAACGGCAGCGCCTGGAGCACGTACATGGCGGGCAGGTAGCCGCCGGGGCGGCAGGCCACGATCACCAGCAGCAGCGAGGCCACCGCGACCTCGCGCAGGCGTTTCACCAGCAGCGCCAGCAGGGTGCAGCCGACGCCGACGACGAGGATCACCGGGTCGCGGACCACCCACCAGTGCAGCGTCATGTTGGTGACCGAGCCGCTCTGCAGGATCCAGCCCGAGTTGCCGCCCCGGCCGAGCTGGAACTGGAGCGCGCCGATCAGCGAGTTGTGGTCCGGGCCGGGGAGGAGCTCGCCCTTGAGCGTGGCGTAGAGCAGGTACTGGAAGCTCAGCAGGACGAAGCTCATGGCGAAGCCGACCAGGCTGAAGATCCGCGTCGAGCGGTGGGAGCCGCGCCACAGGGCCAGCGCCAGGGCCGGCAGCGTGATGATCATCGTCTCCTTGGAGAGCACCGAGACGCCCGCGCACACGCCCGCGGCGATGTGGTGCCACAGGTGCCTGCGCCGTGACAGCGCGAAGGCGAAGGCGGCCAGCATCCACGGCACGGCGAAGTTGTCGAGGTAGATCTCCCGCTGCATGGTCACCGAGAGCGGCGAGAGCCCGAAGACCACCATGGCCAGCGCCGCCGCCCAGCGGGGCAGGTCGATCCGGCGCGCCACCACGTAGACCAGCGACGCGGCGACCGCGGTGACCGGCACCATGATGACGCGCGCCTGCATGACCACGTTCATGCCGTGGTCGAACAGGGCGGGGATCCACGACAGCGCGGCGATCTGCAGCCAGCCCAGCGGCGGGTGGTCGTACCAGTAGCTGTAGTGGGCCAGCGCCCCCTCGTGCTGGACCGCCCACGCCTGGGCCAGGTAGGTGCCCTCGTCGTCGCTGACGGTCGGGAAGTTGCCGATGTTGACGGCCTGGACCAGGACGATCACCAGCAGGATCGGCAGCGCGACCACCAGGTCGGGCCGGGACGCCGCCCAGCGCGTCAGGCGCCCGCGTGGCGGTGCGGCGGCGGGCTGCTCGGCGGGCGGGTGTGTGACGACGGCCTCGACGACAGACGTCATCGCGGATTTCCCCCCTCAGGAACGTGCATGAGTGTGTGTCAGCCCTCGGCCAGGTGTGCGCCGACGTGCCGGGTCAGCTCCCAGTCCTTGCGGCCGCGCAGCTCGCGCCAGACCGCGCGCAGCGCCGCGCCCGCCAGGATCAGCTGGTAGAACGGTGCCCCCAGCAGCAGCTTCAGGTAGTGGCCGAACCGGATCCGCAGCTGGTACTGCTTGCCGAAGTCGTGCAGGCCGACCACCTCGAACGCGGTCATCGCCGCCATCGGCACCAGCGGCGAGAAGGAGACGAGCGCGACCGCGACCGGCACCTCGGCGACGAACGCCAGCCCCACGCCGGCCAGCAGCGCGAGCCCCGACAGCGCCTGGATGAAGGGCGTCGCCAGCGTGTAGCGGGCCAGCATCCGCTGACGCAGCGACGGCAGCCGCTTCCAGTCCTTCTTCCGGTACACCTGCAGGAAGCCCTGGTTCCAGCGGGTGCGCTGCTTGAACAGGGAGACCACCGAGTCCGGGGTCTCCTCGCGGGTGACCATCTCCGAGTCGTAGGCGACGACGACCTTGGCACCCTGGCTGGACAGCCGCACGCCCAGGTCGCAGTCCTCCGCCAGGCAGGCCTCGTCCCAGCCTCCGTTGCGCCGCAGCAGCTCGGTGCGGACGAAGACGGTGTTGCCGCCGAGCGGGATGAAGCCCTTCTCGGCGTGCAGGTGCAGCCGCGAGCGGAACCAGAAGAAGTACTCCAGGCAGTTGCGCAGGCTGTACCAGCTGGAGTGGAAGTTGATCAGCTGCACGCCGCCCTGGACGACGTCGGCGCCGGTGTCGCGGAACGCGTGGTCGACGTGGGCGAGCAGTTCCGGGTGCACCTGGTCCTCGGCGTCGAAGACGCCGACGACGTCGCCGCGGCAGGCGGGCAGCGCGTTGTTGAGCGCTTTCGGCTTGTTCTTCTTCTCGTGGTGGTCGGTCACCACGCTGACCAGCCGCGGGTGTTCGGCGGCGAGCCGGTGGGCGACGGCGGCGGTGTCCGGGTCGTCGTGGCCGACGATGACGATCACCTCGTAGTCGAGGTGCGTGGATTCCAGCAGCCGCAGCACGGTGTGCTCCAGCACCTCCTGTTCGTGCCGCGCGGGCACGAGCAGCGAGAACGCGAGCGCGCCGGTGTCGTCCGGAGCGCCGAAGCGGGTGCCGGCGAGCGTCTCCGGTGTGCGCCACGCGTGCAACATCCACCACAGGGTGAAAACGGCGACCCAGAACAACGCGAGCGAGCACACCACGATGAACGCGGAAATCATTGAAGTCCCTCCCCGTGGGACAACCTATGGCGCGGCCGCTCGCAATCCCGGGGTATTAACACGCCCTTCCACGGGATTTAACGAGCGGCCGCGATGTTTTCGGCCAAGTGGGGCCGGATTTACGTGATTCAGGAGCCGTACTTAATTCAGGAGCTGTAGGTGATCGTCGGCGCGGAGACGGCGAAGGTGTCCGTGGAGGCGCCGACCCCGGCCGTGAAGCCGACCAGCACCTTGTTGGGCAGCGTCACCGCCTCGTCGAGCTCCTGGACGCCGTCGACCGAGACCACGAGATGGCTCGCGGCCGTCACCTGGATATCGATCGTGTGGGTCGCCCCCTGCAACGCCGGGATATTCGTGGTGTAGCCGAGGGTGCTGAAACCGGTGGTGCCGGAACTTGTCGTGGCCACTCCCAGATCCGGTGAGCTTCCCGCGCCGAAGTTCGAGAACACCGCCAATCCGGCCACCGTCGCGTCGAGACCGGTGGCGCCCAGTCCGCTGCCGTCGTGGCCGAGGGACGAGGTGCTCATCGTGGCGGCGTTCAGCAGGGCGAAGGTCATGCCGTCGCCGGTCTGGGTGCCGGTGGAGCTGATCGACTCGGTGAACCTGGCGTGCAGGCCGATCGGGTTGACCGCGGTGGCGTTGACGACGTCGCCCTTGGACGAGTGCATCCCGTCCGTGGTCAGCGCCACGACGCCGCCGGACTGGCTCGCCACGCCGTTCAGGTGCCAGCTCGCGTCGGTGAAGCCGGGCAGCGTGCCGCCGGTCCCGCCCGGCTGGCCGGTGCCCGCGAGCGAGACGGTGACGGTGCCGCTGGTGGTGGTGACCGCGAAGGAGCTGTTCTGGGCGCCCGTCAGGGTCGGCGCGAAGGTGACCGGGACGGTGACGGACGAGCCCGGGGCGACGGCCGTGCCGACCGCCGGCAGGGTCGCGCCGAAGGGTGCGGCCGGTGCCGTGACGGCGGTGACGGTCTCGGTGCCGGTGCCGTTGTTCATCAGCGTCACCGACTGGCTGCCGGTGCTGCCGACGGTCGCCGCGCCGAACGCGACCGCGCTCGGCGTGGCCGTCAGGATCTGCGGTCCGGTGGTGGCCGCGGCCGGCGGGGTGATGGTGATGTTCGAGATGGCGTGCACGTCGGTGCTGGCGCCGGTGCCGGCGGTGAACCCGACGTAGGCGTTGCTGGGCAGTACCCCGGCGGCCGGGACGTAGTCGAGCAGCGCGGTGCCGTCGACGCCGACCTTGACGTGCCCGCCGGCCGTGGTGACGGTCACCGCGTGGCTCCCGGTCTCCAGCGAGGTGGGGACCTTGGCCCAGGCCAGGTAGGTGAGGTTGTCGGCGCCCGAGCCGGGGCCCTGGGCGATGCCGACGAAGTTGCCCATCCCGGCGGTGCCGTTCCAGCTGCTGGAGAGCACCACGGCCAGGCCCGGCAGCTTGGAGAAGCCCATGCCGCCGCCGGCGACGCCGGTGCCGGTGTCGGTGCCCTTGGTGGCGTCCACCAGCGCGTAGGTGGCGCCGTCACCGCCGGTGCCGCCGCTGAAGGTCGAGGTGAACGAGGCGGTCAGGCCGTCGGTCCGGACGGCGCCGGTGTAGAACGCGGAGCCGGACTGCTGGGTGGTGGCCGGGGTGAGCGTGATCGCGCCCGCGGAGAGCGTCGCGGAGCCGTTGGCCTGCCAACTCGTCGGCGGCTGCGGCAGGGTGGCGAGTCCGGTGCCGGACAGCTGGACGTACAGGTCGCCCTGGCCGGTGTTGCCGGTGATCTCGTAGCTGTCGCTGAGCGCGCCCGCGGTGGTCGGCGAGAAGACCACGGGCACCTGGACCGACTGGTCGGGGCCGAGCACCTGGCCCTCGGCGATGGCGTTCGGGCTGGAGAAGGTGCCGACCGGCGCCTTGGCCTTGTTGAGGGTGACCGGGATGTTGCCGTCGTTGGTGACGGTGAAGCTCAGCTGCGGCGAGGTCGTACCGACGGGCACGGAGCCGAAGCTGAGCGAGGCCGGGGTGATCGTCAGATGCCCCTGCCCGGTCACCGAGGTGCCGCTGAGCGGCACCGTGAAGGTGCCCGAGGTGGAGGTGACCGAGAGCTGGTCGGTGGAGCTGCCGGCCGTCGTCGGGTCGTAGGTGACGGACTCGGTGAACGAGCCGCCTGCCGGGACCACGGTGCCGGCGGCCGGTGCGCCCGTCACGCTCCACGGCGCGGACGGCGCTCCCGTCGCGGAGACGGTCTCGCTGCCGGTGCCGGTGTTGGTGAACTGGACGGACGTCGAGATCGGCACGCCGGTCGGCTGGCCGGTGAAGCTCACGGTGGCCGGGGCGGTGGCGAAGCCCGCCTTGACGCCGGTGGCGCTGACCGAGAAGCCCACCGTGCCCTGGTCGGTGGCGATGTTGACGATGCCGGTGGTGGCTCCCGCCACGGTCGGGGTGAAGGTGACCGGGACGGTGAGCGTGCCGCCGGTCGCGAGCGCGTCGGGCAGCGTCGGCGCGGTCACCGCGAACGGCGCCGAGGTGGTGACGCCGGTGACGTTCAGCGCGCGCGAGGCGGTGACGGTGAGCGTCCCGCTGCCGTTCGCGCCGACGTTGACCTGGCCGATGGAGACGGGCTGGCCGGTCAGCACCGAGGTGGCCGGGCGGCCGAAGGCCAGCACGTGGCCGTCGCGGGAGCCGATGTAGACGCGGCCGCCGCTGGTGGCGGGCGTGGCGAACTTGGAAGCGACGCCGTAGGGCGCGGACCACAGCATGCTGAGCGAGCCGTCCGCGTTCGGGGTGCCGTTGTAGGCGTACAGGGTGGCGCCGTTGCCGTACATGTCGTTGGCCTTGGAGACCCACACCACCGAGCTGCCGGCGGTGGTGCCGGTGGAGGTGACGACGGGTGAACCCTCGTTGAGGTAGCCGAAGTTGATCGACCCCTGGCCGACCAGGGCGAGCGCCGGGTTGCCGCTGCCGTCGACGCCGAGGTGGAACGCCTGCAGCGGGCCGCCGTTGCTGGAGTAGTAGACGTAGCCGCCGCCCCCGCCCCAGAACGCCGGGTGGCAGTAGCAGCCGGTGTAGGGGCCGAGCGTCTGCACGTTCGCGTCCCCGCCGCCGCTGCCCTGCGCCATGCCGCCGAGGTTGTCGCGGTTGAGCAGGAAGATCCGGCCGTCCTTGCCCTCGGTGACGGCGAGGTGCGGGATCGCGGTGGTGCCGTAGCCGTCCGGGACGGCCATGACGCCCCCGGAGCCGAGGTCGCGGTCGTTCTGGTCCAGATAGGCCGCGTTGGAGGGGGCGAAGAAGTCGTTCGCCTTCAGCGAGCCGTTGCTCTGCACGGTCAGCGAGATCACCGACTCGGACATGGTGGCCGGCGGGCTGGAGCCCGGGCCGACGGGCGGCGAGACGCCGTTGCCGGTGGAGAACTCGATGTGGCCCTGCGCGTCCGCGACCAGACCGCCGCCGGAGGCCCAGATGCCGCCGCCCTGGTTGGCGGCACCGGTCTCGTCGGCCCACATCGCGGTCTGCTGGCCGGAGGTGTTGACGCCGACGACGAAACCGCGCCAGTTGCCGTGGTCGCAGACCGAGCCGAAGCCGGCGTAGACCACGCCGTTCAGCAGCAGCAGGCCGGGCCGCTGGCCTTCCTGGACGGGGGTGAAGACGGTGGAGGGGTCGTTGCTCGGGGAGCCGGAGATGACGACCGGGAAGCCGGGCTTCTCGTTGCCGGTGGCCGGGTCCACGGCGTGCATCTTGTAGACCGGTGCGTCGTGGTACTGGCCGCCGTCCTCCTTGGAGACCAGGTAGACGTAGCCGGAGGCCGGGTCGTAGACGGGGGTGCCGGTGATGCCGATGTACGGGGCGAGGTCACCGCAGGACCAGGTGGCGCCCGGGGTGGTCACCCCGGAGGCGGGCCACGGCGCGCCGTAGGCGTCGGTCCACCTGATCGCGCCGCTGACCGGGTCGAGACCGTAGACGTGGTTGGTCTCGGTCGCGACGACCAGTGTGTTGCCGACGACCACGGGCTGCGCGTAGACCTGCCCGTCGACGGCGGTGGAGAACTGCTGGCCGAAGTCGGAGGAGGAGACCTGCGCGGGCGTCAGGCCCGGCTCGTTCTGGTCCCATCCGGTGCGGTAGGTGTCCTGGGACACGGTGGTCTCGTCGGCGTGTGCGGTCACGGCGGCGCCGGAGAGCAGACCTGCGGCCAATGAGAAGGCAGCCACTATTTTGGGCAGCGCGGAACGTACGGACATCTCTGACGAAGTCCCCCCTCGTCCGGTTGGCGCGGAATGCGCGGGGTCAGCATTCCAACCGCTGTGCGCGAACCGAGGGGGATTGCGCCAGAATATACGCGCCGTTCACAGGAAACTCCCCGGAATCTTGTGTTCCGGGGAGTAATGTCCTGATTCGCTACTTCTGGTAGAGCGCCTCGACCTCGTCGGCGAAGTCCTTCATCACCACGCCGCGCTTGAGCTTCAGCGACGGCGTCAGGTGGCCGGAGTCCTCCGACAGCACCGTGTCGATGACGCGGAACTTCTTGACCGCCTCGGCGTGCGAGACCGCCGCGTTGCCGTCGTCCACCGCGGACTGCACGGCCGCCAGCAGGTCGGCGTCGGCCATCAGGTCGGAGACGGTGGCGCCCTCCGGCTTGCCGTGGAGCTTCTTCCACGCGGGGAAGAACTCCTCGTCCACGGTGATCAGCGCGGCCACGAACGGGCGGCGGTCGCCGACCACCATGCACTCGCCGATCAGCGGGTGCGCCCGGATCCGGTCCTCGATCACGGCCGGGGCGACGTTCTTGCCGCCGGCGGTGACGATGATCTCCTTCTTGCGCCCGGTGATCCGCAGGTAGCCGTCCTCGTCCAGCTCGCCGATGTCGCCGGTGGCGAACCAGCCGTCGTGCAGCGCCTCGGCGGTGGCCTCCGGGTTCTCCCAGTAGCCGGTGAAGACCTGCGGGCCCTTGAGCAGGATCTCGCCGTCGTCGCCGATCCGGGCCGCGGAGCCCGGCAGCGGCTGGCCGACCGTGCCGATCTTCGGCTTGTCGTGCGGGTTGAAGGCGGTGGCCGCGCAGGTCTCCGTCAGCCCGTAGCCCTCCAGCACCGTGAAGCCGATGCCCCGGTAGAAGTGGCCCAGCCGCTCGCCCAGCGGTGCGCCGCCGGAGATGGCATGGGTGGCCCGGCCGCCCAGCGCGTTGCGCAGCTTGCTGTAGACCAGCGCGTCGAACAGCCGGTGGCGCAGCTTCAGGCCGAGCGAGGCGCCGCCGGGGGTGTCCAGTGCGCGGCTGTAGGCGATGGCCGTGTCCGCGGCCCGGTCGAAGATCTTGCCCTTGCCCTCGGCCTGCGCCTTGGCGCGGGCGGAGTTGAAGACCTTCTCGAAGACGCGCGGCACGCCGAGGATCAGCGTCGGGCGGAACGAGGCCAGCTCGGCGGTGACCTCCTTGATGTCCGGGACGTGGCCGATCCGGATCGGCGCCATCGCGGCGGCGATCTCCGCGATCCGGCCCAGCACGTGCGCCTGCGGGAGGAAGAGCAGTACCGAGGAGTGGCCCGGCCGGAACAGCGGCTCCAGGCGCTGGGTGATGTTGCCGAGCTCCGCCATGAAGTTGGCGTGGGTCAGCATGCAGCCCTTGGGGCGGCCGGTGGTGCCGGAGGTGTAGACGATCGTCGCGACCGTGTCCGGGCCCAGGGTGGCCCGGCGCTCCTCGATCGCCTCGTCGGCGACGTCCGCGCCGGCTGCGACCAGCTCGTCCAGGCCGCCGGCCTCCAACTGCCAGACCTGCTTCAGCTGCGGCAGCCGCTCGCGCACCTCGGCGATGACGGCCTCGTGCCGCGGCAGCTCGGCGACGCAGGCGACCGCGCCGGAGTTGCCGAGGATCCACTCGACCTGCTCGGCCGAGGAGGTCTCGTAGACGGGGACGGTGATCGCGCCCGCGCACCAGATGGCGAAGTCCAGCAGGGTCCACTCGTAGCGGGTGCGCGCCATCAGTCCGACCCGGTCGCCCGCGGCGACGCCGGAGGCGATCAGGCCCTTGGCCGCGGCTCGCACCTCGGCGAGGAACTGCTCGGCGGTGCGGTCCTGCCAGGCGCCGTCCACCTTGCGCGCGACGAGCGGCAGGTCGGCGTGGGCCTGCGCGTTGGCGTGGATGAGATCGGTGAGGTTTCCGCCGCTCGGCACCACGTACAGGGCCGGAAGGCTGAACTCGCGCAAAGCTTGCTCCTCGATCGTCTGGCTGCCACGGCGACGCTGCTGGGACGCCAGGACGTTACTAGCGGGTAGCACCAGGGGGATAGATGTAGAAGCCAGGTGTTCCCAGGGTCACACTCGCTGACCAGCGTAGTGGGCCTAGGGTGGGGCCCATGCGGGTCCATGTGGTCAGCGACGTGCACGGCAACAGCGAGGCGCTGGCGCGCGCCGGGGAGGGCGCCGACGCGCTGGTCTGTCTCGGGGATCTGATCCTCTTCCTCGACTACGCCGACCACAGCCGGGGCATCTTCCCCGATCTGTTCGGCGCGGAGAACGCCACCCGGCTGGTGCGGATGCGCACCGAGCGCCGCTTCGAGGAGGCCCGCGCCTTCTCCGCCGAGCTGTGGGCGGGCGTCGGCATGGACCGCGCCGAGGCCATCGAGGGCGCCGTGCGCCGCCAGTACGCGGAGCTGTTCGCCGCCTTCCCCGCGCCGACCTACGCCACCTACGGCAACGTGGACCTGCCGCGGCTGTGGCCGGAGTTCGCCCGCGCCGGGGTGACCGTGCTGGACGGGCAGACCGTGGAGATCGGCGGCCTCACCTTCGGCTTCGTCGGCGGCGGGCTGCCGAGCCCGATGCGCACGCCGTTCGAGGTGAGCGATGAGGAGTACGCCGCCAAGGTCGCCGCGCTCGGTCCGGTCGACGTGCTGTGCACCCACATCCCGCCCGCCGTCCCCGAGCTCACCTACGACACCGTGGCCCGCCGTTTCGAGCGCGGCAGCGAGGCGGTGCTGGCGGCGATCCGGGAGACCCGGCCCGCGTACGCCCTGTTCGGTCACGTGCACCAGCCGCTGGCCCGGCGGATGCGGATCGGCCGTACCGAGTGCGTCAACGTCGGCCACTTCAACGCGACCGGACGGCCCTGGGTGCTGGACATCTGAGGTGCCGGACATCTGATCGCAGCCCGCAGGCGTGGACGCGATAGCCTCTTCGCGGCAGCAGTACGAGGTATGCAGTCCCAGGCAGCATGAGGGCGAGAGGCGGAGGCCACCCGATGGCGGAGCACACCAGGTCGAGCACCACGATCGAGGCCGACCCTGCCGCGATCATGGCGGTGATCGCGGACTTCTCCGCGTACCCGGTGTGGACCGGTGAGGTCAAGGAGGTCGAGGTCCTGGCCGAGACCGGGGACGGCCGCGCGGAGGAGGTGCGCCTGGTGCTGGACGCCGGCGCGATCAAGGACGAGCACGTCCTCGCCTACACCTGGGACGGCGACCGCAAGGTCAGCTGGACCCTGGTCAAGAGCCAGATGCTCAAGTCGCTCGACGGCTCCTACACGCTGACCCCGGCCGGCACGCGGACCGAGGTCACCTACCAGCTCGCCGTGGACGTCAAGATCCCGATGCTGGGCATGATCAAGCGCAAGGCCGAGAAGGTCATCATCGACCGCGCGCTGGCCGGACTGAAGAAGCGCGTCGAGGGCCTCGCCGCCTGATGCCCATGCCCCGGCTCGTCCTCGTCAGCGGCCCGGGCGGGGCCGGTCGCACCACCCTCGCGGCCGCGACCGCCGCCCTGGCCGCGGAGTCGGGGGAACGGGTGCTGCTCGTCGCCGCCGACGACCCCTTCCGTGACGCGGACGCGCTGCTCGACCAGCGGCTGGGCGCCGAGCCTGCGCGGATCGGATCGGCCCCCGGGCTGTTCGCGATGCGGCTGGACGTGGAGACCTCCTTCCGTGCGGCCGGCATGCGGCTGATGGAGCGGGCCAAGCCGCTGTTCGACTTCCTGGGTGTCGAGCCGCTGGACGCCGACGAGCTCACCGCGCTTCCCGGCGCGCGCGAACTGGCCCTGCTGGAGCTGCTGCGCGCACTGCCGGGAACGGACCGCCACGACCTCGTCGTCGTCGACGCGCCGCCGGTCGCCCAACTGCTCTCCACCCTCGCGCTCCCGACGCAGGTCGACGCCTACCTGGCCCGGCTGCTGCCGGACGAGCGGCAGGCCGCCCGCGCGCTGCGTCCCGTCCTGGCCGGGTTGGCCGGGGTGCCGATGCCCTCGCAGTGGCTCTTCGAAGCCCGCGCCTGGGCCTCGGGTGAGCTGGCCGGGGTCCGCGCCGCGCTCGAGGCACCCGGCACCACGCTGCGTCTGGTGGTCCCGCCCGCGCGTGGCCCGCGCGCCCGCGCGGGGCAGCGGCGGATCCGCGCCGCGTTGGCCCTGCAGCAGCTGCCGCTGGAGTCGGTGCTGGTCAACCGCGCGGACGCGGCACCGGCCGGGGCCGAGGCGCTCGACGGCTGGGACGTGCCGGTGCACCTGGTGCCGGACCTCGGGCGGGAGCCCGAACGCGGCGACCTGACCGGGCTCACCGAACCCGGCGCCCTCGCCACCTGGCCCGAGGGGCCGGTCCGGGCCGCCCGCAAGGCCACCGCCTGGGGGGTGGAGGACCGCCTCGACACGCCCGACGGCGTGCTGGTCTGGCACATCCCGCTGCCCGGCGCCGAACGCGGCGACCTCGACCTGCTGCGCCGAGGCGACGAGCTCGTCCTCGGTGTCGCCGGGCACCGCCGTGCCGTCCCCCTTCCCTCCGCGCTGCGACGCTGCACCGTCGCTGGCGCGGCCCTGCGCGACGGTGAGCTGACCGTGCGATTCGCACCCGACCCGTCCCTGTGGCCCGCCCCCCTCAGGTAGCGTCGAAGGCGTAGACGCCGACGAGGGGAGTGGACATGAGCAGCGCCGAGGAGAACGACGGGCGCGGTGGCGACGTGTGGGCGGAGGCGGTCGCCGATCAGGAGCGGACCGCGGCCCCGGTCGAGGCGGAGCACACCACGGAGCCCACCCCGGTGGCGGAGCCCGGGGCGGTCGATGAGACTGGGACCGCAGGCGCGGCCGGCGACGGCAAGGAGTCCCCGTTCGGCGCGGAGCTTCCCTTCGGCCAGGAACTGGGCCCGCTCGTCGACGAGGTGCGCCGGTTCGCGTCGGCGGTGAGCGAGAAGGTGACCTCCCTCAGCTCCGGCGCCGGCGACCCGATGGAGGTGTTGCAGAACCTGGCTGCACCGCTGCGCAGCTCCAATCCCGCCGTGTACGGCCATCTGCTGGCGGCGGGGGGCGAGCTGATCGCGGCGTACCGGGCTGCGGTTTCAGCCTCCGAACGCCGATGGGCGGCCCCGAAGAAGGACGGCACCGAACACATCGACCTGGACTAGACCTCATGCGGTCCGGGTGAGGCAGATCCGAGAGATTTGTTTTCGACTTATGAAGTCTGCCCGGAACACTCTCGCCTTCCTGTCTTCGGCTAATGTACGGTACCGCCCAGCGGGGATTCACCGAAGACTGAGGGACACATGGGACTCACCATCGGCGTCGACGTCGGCGGCACCAAGATCGCGGCTGGGGTCGTGGACGAGAACGGGGCGATCCTGGCGCGCACCCGCGTGCCCACGCCCGCCGATCCGCAGTGGGCCGTCGGGGCCATCGCGGACGCGATCAAGGAGCTGCGCGAGCAGCACGACGTCGTCGCCGTCGGCGTCGGCGCCCCCGGTTACATCGACCGGGACCGGTCGACGGTGCTGATGGCGCCGAACATCGACTGGGAGAACGAGCCGCTCAAGACCCGCATCGAGGACCTGGTCCACCTGCCGACGGTGGTGGAGAACGACGCCAACGCGGCCGCCTGGGGCGAGTTCCGGTTCGGGGCCGCGGCCAGCCACCAGGACATGATCATGGTGACGGTGGGCACCGGCATCGGGGGCGGCATCGTCATCGAGGGCCGGATGCACCGTGGAAGTTTCGGCGTGGCCGGCGAGATCGGCCACCTGAACATGGTCCCGGACGGCCTTCTCTGCGGCTGCGGCTCCAAGGGCTGCTGGGAGCAGTACGGCTCCGGCCGCGCGCTGCGCCGCTACGGTCGCGAGGCCGCCGCGGCCGATCCCGCCCGCGGCGCCCGCCTGCTCGAGCTGAACGAGGGCGTCGCCGAGACGATCACCGGCAGCCAGATCACCCAGGCCGCCCAGGAGGGCGACCCGATGGCCCTGGACGTCTACGACGAGCTCGCCGACTGGCTCGGCCGGGGCCTGGCCGACCTCGCCTCCCTCTTCGACCCCGCCGTCTTCGTCCTCGGCGGCGGCGTCTCGGACTCCGGCCACCTGCTGCTCGACCCGGTCGCCAAGGCCTTCGAGAAGTACATCGTGGGCGGCGTCCACCGCCCCCGCGCCGAGGTCGTCCTCGCCACCATCGGCTCCGCCGCCGGCATCATCGGCGCCGCGGACCTCGCCCGCTTCTGATCCCCCGCAATCCCCGCGCACTTCTTCACACGACGCGCCCGTGCCGCTCCCCGGCACGGGCGCTCATCCTTTGTCAGACTCGAAGCATGGATGCCCTCGTGGGACAGAAGTGGGACCTTCCGGAGTCGGGCCCGCAGGCGGACGGCTCCGAGATCGTCCGGGTCGTCAGCTACAACATCCGCAGCCTGCGCGACGACCGCACGGCGGTGGTCCGGGTGCTACGGGCGCTGCGGCCCGACCTGGTGTGCATCCAGGAGTCCCCGCGCTTCTGGTTCCCCCGCCCCCAGGCCGCGTGGCTGGCCCGCCAGGCCGGACTGATGGTCCTCAGCGGCGGCAAGTCGGCCTCCGGCCCGCTCCTCCTGGGCCGCCTGCGGGCGGTGCCGCTCTCCACCCACGACATCTGGCTGCCCCGCCGCCCCGACCTCCACCAGCGCGGCTTCGCCACCACCGTGCTCCGCCTGGGCGCGGCCGCGCCCTTCTCGGTGACGAGCTGTCATCTGTCCCTGGACGCCGACGAACGCCACGAACAGTTCCAGCTCCTGCTGGACCACCTCGACGGCCTGGGCGTCGCCCACTCGGTCGTCGGCGGCGACTTCAACGAACACCCGGGCGAACGGGGTTGGGACCTTCTCGCGAGCCGCCTCCGGGACGGTTGGGCGACACGCCCGTGGGGCGACGAGTACAGCAGCGTGCCGAAGAACCCGCACCAACGCATCGACGGCGTCTTCGCCACCCGCGGCATCGAGGTCCTCGCCTGCGGCGTCGCGGGCGAGGGCTTCCCGGGACTACGGGCGAAGGACCTGCTCCTGGCGACGGATCATCTACCCGTGGTGGGCGTCCTACGGATCCCCGCTCAGGGGCGCGAGGAACTGCACGAGTAACCCCCCGGTGCGGATGGCCCTGTTACGGGGGACCATCCGCACGCCGGTGGCTTGTCGCGCAGTTCCTCGCGCCCCTGAGGTCGCTGCAACTGGCTGTCAGACCACAGCTCCGTGGTTCGGGTCGTCGTCCTGGTCCTCGGGGTCGGGATCCCGCATGCGGAAGACCAGCGTCGCGACCGCGCCCGCGACCGCGCAGACGCCGAGGAACGTGGCCATGCCGGGCAGCTCGCCGATCTCGCCGAGGACGATCAGGGCGATGCCGACCACCAGCGCCAGCAGCGACAGCTTCGTCGCGGCCTGCGCCTGCGGCAGCGGTGGCGGCTCCGGAGGGGTGAAGTGCTCGTCGTCCGGGTCCTCCTCGGGCGTCCACGCCCGCGGGTCGACCGGCGGGACCGCGCGCACCACCGGGAGGGCGCGGATCACCGGTCGCGGACGCGCCTGCGGCGCGAGATCGGCGACGTCCTCCGCTTCCGGCCAGCTGCGGTCGCCCTCGGCGACCGGCTCGTCGAATCCGGCGACCAGCTCCGCGAAGAGCTCGTCGTCGGAACGGCTCGGCTCGGACTGCGGCTGCGACTCGGGCTGGGACTGCTCGGGGCGCTCCACGCCCTCCGGCTCGGTCATCGCCCTCAGCCCTTCGTCGCGGGGACGGTCAGGCGACGGACGAAGTCCATGCTCCCGTCGAAGATCAGTTCGGCGTCCCAGTCCAGGGTGGCCACGTGGCGGCTGCGCTCCAGCAGCCGTTCCTCGACGTCCTTGGAGCCGACGCGCTCCAGCAGCATCCGGCCGCTGTCGGGGGAGACCACGTTGTCCTGCGGGCTGCGGAAGAGCAGCAGCGGCTGCGTCACCGACGGCAGCTGCGACTGGACGATCTTCGTCAGCTGCTTCATCGAGTGCGCCGCGTGCAGGGGCGTGCGGGTGTAGCCGCCCTCGTCGACGCCGGGCTTGGCGATGTCGCTGGTGATGCCGGGGAAGCTGGGCACCAGGTGGCGGACGACCGGCAGCGCCACGTGGGCCTGTCCGGGCATCCTGACCAGCGGGTTCACCAGCACCAGGCCGCTGATGCCGGCCCCGCGCTCCGCGGCGAGGTGCAGGGAGAGCAGGCCGCCCATGGAGAGGCCGAAGACGAAGACCTGGTCGCACTCCTCGGCCAGGCTCAGGTACTCGCGTTCGATCGTCGCGTACCAGTCCGGCCACCGGGTGGTGTTGAGGTCCTTCCAGTGCGTGCCGTGCCCCGGCAGCAGCGGAAGGGAGACGCTGTAACCCTCGGCCGCGGCCCGCTCGGCCCACGGGCGCATCGAGTTGGGCGACCCGGTGAAGCCGTGGCAGACCAGGATTCCCACCGGCCCGCCGTGGTGGCGGTACGGTTCGGCGCCGGGCAGCAGCGGCATGTCGTGGTCCTTCCGGGCCATGGGCCAAGTGGGGGCGAAACGGAAGCCCCAGTCAACGTCATCGTCGCATGTCGGCAACGCGCCCGTACAGCTTCCTGTTCCCGACCCCTACGCGGTGGAGGGAGATTGCCGCGAAGCCGACTAAGGTTCTCGGTGGTCAGGTGAGTATGGAGGTCAGGGTTGTTCTACCGGCTGATGAAGATGATCGTCGCCCCGATGCTGAAGGTCTTCTTCCGTCCGTGGGTCGAGGGCATGGAGAACATCCCCGAGGAGGGGCCGGCCATCCTGGCCAGCAACCACCTCTCCTTCTCCGACTCGTTCTTCCTGCCTGCGCTGATCCCGAGGCGGCGGGTCACCTTCATCGCCAAGTCCGAGTACTTCACCGGGACGGGGATCAAGGGAAAGTTGACGGCGGCCTTCTTCAAGGGCGTCGGCCAGCTCCCGGTCGACCGCTCGGGGGTGCGCGGGGCCGGTGAGGCGGCGATCCAGAGCGGCATCGCGGTGATCGAGCGCGGGGAGCTCTTCGGCGTCTACCCCGAGGGCACCCGCTCGCCCGACGGGCGTCTCTACCGCGGCAAGGTCGGCGGCGTGGCCCGTATCGCGCTGGCCACCGGCGCGCCGGTGATCCCGGTCGCGATGATCGACACCGAGAAGCTCCAGCCTCCCGGCCAGGTGCTGCCGAAGTTCGGCGTCCGTCCGGGCATCCGGATCGGCCGCCCGATGGACTTCTCGCGGTACCAGGGCATGGAGAACGACCGCTTCATCCTGCGTTCGGTCACCGACGAGGTGATGTACGAGATCATGCGCCTCTCCGGCCAGGAGTACGTGGACGTCTACGCCACGGCCGCCAAGCGCGCGATGCAGGACGCCAAGAAGGCGGAGAAGCAGGCGGCGAAGCAGGCCGAACAGGCTGCCCAGGCCGCCCAGCACAAGGACCAGAAGGACCAGAAGGACCAGTAGGACCAGTAGGTCAGCAGGAGGGGACCGTGGGGGGAAAGCCGAGGAGTGTCGCCGTCGGCGGCTCGTTCTCCGTCGAACAGCCGCTGTGGATCGCGATCAGCGCCTTCCGCGTGCTGACGCTGCTCTACGCGATCGGCCGCTACGCCGAGCACGAGCAGCACTACACCAACCAGCTCGGCGCATGGATCTACATGGGCGTGCTGTCGGCCTGGACCCTCGGCACGGTCAGGGTGTTCTGGTCCAAGGAGACCTGCACCCGCCGCTGGCTGGTCGTCGACCTCGCGCTGATCGTCCTCGGCATCCTGCTGACCCGCGCCTTCGACGCGCCGCACTGGGTCGCCGGCGGGGACGTCACCCTGCCCACGATCCGGGCGGCCAGCGCGGTGCTCGGCTTCGCCGTCTACGGCGGCTGGCTGCCGGCGGCCTTCGCCGGGGTCGTGGTCGGCGTCGCGAACGTGATCGAGGCGGGCAAGCTCGACTCCTCGAACCTGCACAACATCGTGCTGCTGCTGCTCGCGGGTGTGGCCATCGGCTTCGTCATAGACCTGGCCCGCAAGAGTGAGGAGACGCTGGCCCGCGCCCTGGAGATCCAGGCCGCGACGCGCGAGCGCGAACGGCTGGCCAGGGACATCCACGACGGCGTGCTCCAGGTGCTGAGCCTGGTCAGTCGGCGCGGCGCGGAGCTCGGCGGGGAGGCGGCGGAGATCGCCGCGCTGGCCGGGGAGCAGGAGGTGGCGCTGCGCCGGCTGATCGCGAGTGGGCTGAGTGCGCCGGACGGGCCCGCGCCCGGTGGCACGGGCACCGCGGCCGCCGTGGACCCGACGACTCCGCAGGATCTGCGGGCCCTGCTCGCTCCGCTCTCCGACTCCCGCGTGAGCCTCGCCCAGCCCGGCACCGAGGTGCTGTTGCCGTACGCCGCGGCGGGCGAGCTGGCGGCGGCCGTCGGTGCCGCGTTGGACAATGTCCGTCGGCACGTCGGCGAGCAGGCCCAGGCCTGGATCCTGGTCGAGGACGAGCCGGACCAGGTGGTCGTCAGCGTCCGCGACGAGGGCCCCGGGTTCGACCCGGCCCGGCTGGCCGAGGCCGAGCGCGAGGGCAGGCTCGGGGTGTCGCAGTCGATCCGCGGCCGCCTGCGTGATCTGGGCGGCAGCGCCGAGTTCTTCTCCGCCGCCGGTCAGGGCACCGAGGTGGAGCTGCGGGTGCCGAAGCAGCGTCAGCACGGCAGTCAGCACAGCGGTCAGCGGGAGGGGAAGCGATGAGCGAGGCGAGCGCCGCCGAGGCGGGTGTCGGTGCCGACGTGCGGGTGATGGTGGTCGACGACCATCCGATGTGGCGCGAGGCGGTGGCCCGGGACCTCGCCGACGCCGGCTTCGACGTGGTGGCCACGGCGGGCGACGCCCGCGAGGCCGTGCAGCGCGGCCGGGCGAGCCGGCCGGGCGTCGTGGTGCTGGACCTGAACCTGCCCGACAAGCCGGGCGTCGAGGTCTGCCGTCAGTTGATGGCGGCCGAGCCGGCGCCGCGCGTCCTGGTGCTGTCCGCGAGCGGGGAGCACGGGGACGTGCTGGAAGCGGTCAAGTCGGGCGCGATCGGCTACCTGGTCAAGTCCGCGAGCCGCGAGGAGCTGATCGACGCGGTGCGCCGCACCGCCGCCGGGGACGCGGTCTTCACCCCCGGCCTGGCGGGCCTGGTGCTGGGCGAGTTCCGCCGCCTCGCGGCCGAGCCCGCTCCGGCGGGCCAGGACCGCTCCAGCGCCCCGAAGCTGACGGACCGCGAGACGGAGGTCCTGCGCCTGGTGGCCAAGGGCCTGCCGTACAAGGCGATCGCCGACCGGTTGGTCCTCTCGCCGCGCACCGTGCAGAACCACGTCCAGAACACCCTGGGCAAGCTCCAGCTGCACAACCGGGTGGAGCTGGTGCGCTACGCCATCGCGGCGGGGCTGGACGAGGACGAGCAGCAGCAGCGGTAGCAGGACGCGGTAACGGGAGCAGGCCGCTCAGGCGCGTGTGAAGGTGGCGCTGACGGTGACCGTCGTCAGGCCCTTCAGCATGCCCATCCTGTTCCAGCCCAGGCCGAAGCGGTCCCGGTCGACGACGGTCTCCACGGCGACGGTGACGCCCTGGTCCGTCCGGCCGGTGACGGTGCCGCTGAGGGTCAGCGGCTCGGTGACGCCGTGGACGGTCAGTCGGCCGGCTATCTCCACGGTGCCGTCGCTCTGCGCCTTGGCCTCGTCGGCGGTGAAGACCAGCTCGGGGAAGCGCTCGGTGTCGAAGAAGTCGGCGGAGCGCAGGTGGGCGTCGCGCTTGGCGTGGCCGGTGTCGAGCGACGCCGCGGTCATCGTGAGCGTCCCGGAGGCGGAGCCGCCGTCGGTGGGGACCTCCCCGAGGCCGGCCACCTCGGTGAAGCGACCCTTGACGGTGACCAGACCCCAGATCGTCCTGTGCTGGATACGTACCTCGGAGGTGCCGGGGTCGAGCTGGTAGCGCCCGGAAGGCAGGGAGACG
This sequence comes from Streptacidiphilus jiangxiensis, assembly GCF_900109465.1. GTDB lineage: Bacteria > Actinomycetota > Actinomycetes > Streptomycetales > Streptomycetaceae > Streptacidiphilus > Streptacidiphilus jiangxiensis. The sequence goes on along the minus strand of NZ_FOAZ01000012.1, from coordinate 185,548 downwards.
GACATGACGGAGAGACCTCTCGCTGGATAGCTAGCCACATATTAAGTAGCTGGTTAGACATTAGCTCGCGTTGCTACTCTGGGGCAAGAGCGGGTCGATTCGTACGAAAGGTCGGGGGATGGCCGAGAACTGTCCGGACACGGCGGACCTGGAACTGCTGGAGCAGTGGAACATCCTGCAGTCCGGCTTCCGGCGGCTGACCGACCAGCTGCTGGCGGACGTCCAGGCGAAGGCGGGCCTCACGCCCTCGGAGTTCCAGGTGCTCTGGTTCCTGCTGACCTCGCCGGAGCAGACCGCGCCCATGAACCAGCTCGCCGCCACCCTGAACTTCACCACCGCCGGCACCACCAAGGTCGCCGACCGGCTGACGGACGCGGAGCTGCTGCAGCGTCAGCCGAGCGCCGCGGACCGCCGCGTGGTCCTCGCCTCGCTGACGGCCAAGGGCCAGCGGGTCGCCATGGACGCCGCGCTGGCCCTGGCCGGGGCGCTGCGGGAGCGGGTGGTCAGCCGTGTGGGCCTGGAGACCTTCGCCTCGACCGCCGGCTGCGTGCGTGAACTGGACCCGAACCCCGGGCAGACCTGCCGCCCCTGACGGCAGGCCCCGAACGGGTCGTCAGGCCGTCTGCGGCACCAGCCGGCCCAGCGCCTCGCGGACGATCGCGAGCCCGTCGAGCGTCAGCACCGACTCCGGGTGGAACTGGAGCCCGGCGAAGCCGGGGCCGCGCAGGGCGTGCACGTCGCCGGTCAGCGCGTCGCGGGCGACCTCCACGCCGCGCTCGGCGAGCCGGAGCGCCGCCTCGTCGTCGCAGCGGGCGGTGAAGGTGTTGTAGAAGCCGACCGTCCGCTCCTGCCCGAACAGGGCGATCCGCTCCTGCGCGCCCTGGTACGGGGTGTCCTTGCGGTGCAGCGGCAGACCCAGTGCCTGGCTCAGCAACTGGTGGCTCAGGCACACGGCCAGGAACCCGTGCGGGTGGCCGGTGGCGAGCAGCGAGGCGACCAGCTCCCGCACGGTGTTCATCTTCGGGTCGTCCGCCGCCGGGTCGCCCGGGCCGGGACCGAGCACCAGCGGGCCCGCGTGCGCCGCCACGGCCTGCGCGAGACCTGGCGTGTCCCAACGCCGCACGGTCACCCGGTGGCCGAGCGAGCGCAGCAGGTGGGCGAGCATCGAGGTGAAGGTGTCCTCACAGTCGACGACCAGGCAGTCCAGCCCGTCGCCGGCCGCGGCCTGCTCCTTCGTCTGCATCCGCAGCCAGAACGGCGAGAGGTTCTTGCGGCGCGCGTTCAACGCGGCCTGCACGCGGTGGTTCTCGCCGAGCAGCGGGGCCCCGCCGCCGCCCCGGGGCGCGCGGGCCGGGACCGCGCCGATCGCCGCGAGCACGCCGGCCGCCTTGGCGTGGGTCTCGGCCACCTCGGAGTCCGGGTCGGAGTGCCGCACCAGCGTCGCGCCGACGCGCACGGCCAGCCGTCCCGTCGCCGGGTCGATGTCCGCGGTGCGGATGAGGATGGGGGAGTCCAGGGTCTGCGCGCCGCCCCCGGTCCGGCCGATCAGGGCGAGGGCGCCGGAGTAGTAACCGCGCCCGGTGGCCTCGTGGCGGGAGATCACCCGGGTCGCGTTCTCGACGGGGCTGCCGGTCACGGTCGCGGCGAACATCGTCTCCCGCAGCACCTCCCGCACGTCCAGCGAGGTGCGGCCGCGCAGCTCGTACTCGGTGTGGGCGAGGTGGGCCATCTCCTTCAGCCGCGGGCCGAGGACCTGGCCGCCCAGGTCGCCGACCTGGCACATCATCTTCAGCTCCTCGTCCACGACCATGGTGAGCTCCTCCAGCTCCTTGGGGTCGTGCAGGAAGTCGAGCAGCGAGTCGAGGGTCGGGCCCGCGGCGGGGTAGCGGTAGGTGCCGGAGATCGGGTTCATCACCACCGTCCCGCCCGCCTGCCGCACGTGCACCTCCGGGCTGGCCCCGACCAGGCAGAACCCTGACTGCTCGCCTCCGGCAGGACCGTCCCCGGCGTACACCAGGAACGTCCAGTAGGCACCGCGCTCCTGCTCCAGCAGGCGGCGGAAGAGGGTGAGCGCGAGGGCGGGGGAGAAGTCGGTGAGCGTCGCGGTGAAGTCGCGGCGGATGACGAAGTTGGCGCCCTCGCCGCGGCCGATCTCCTCGTCGATGACCCGGCGCACGATCGCGGCGTAGGCGGAGTCGTCCACGTCGAAGCGGCCGTCCTGGAGGTCGACCGGCCGCTGCGGCAGGGCCGTGCGCAGCTCGGCCAGCGGCAGCCGGTAGGACTCGCGGACCTTCAGGGCGCGCAGCGGCGTGCCGTCGTCGCGGGCCTCGAAGCCGCGCTCGCGGATCTGCCGGTAGGGGACCAGCGCCAGCAGGTCGTGCTCGGGCCGCCCGGAGGCCGGGGCGCCTGCCGGGAGCGGCAGCTCGGCCAGCGTCTCGTAGGTGCCCACCTCGCCGATCAGCAGTTCCACGGTGTCCGGGGCCAGGCGGGGCGTGCGGCGGTGCAGCAGGGCGAAGGGCTCGCCCGCCTCGGTGAGCCGGGCGACGAGGGCGGACACGTCGGTCGCGGCGTTCACGGCGTTCGCGGGGTTCACGGTGGGCCTTCCGGGAGGTCGGGGTCGGGTGACCGCACTCGGGGAGGCCGCGTGAGACGCGAACGGCCGCCCCGAGGGGCGGCCGCTGGAGTCTGCGTGGGTACGCGAGCTAGTGGGCCGCCTCGGGGACGGTCCACCACCAGGAGTAGGCGTGCTGCTGCGCGTTCACGAGGACGAGCGTAGCGGAAGCCGGCGCCGGAGGGGATGCGTCCACCACGTGTCTCAGCAATCGGGCGCTGCGCCCATTTCGTCCGCGTGACCACGTAGCCTTGCAGCGTGACCGTGAACGTTGACACCACCGCCCAGGACTTCTCCTGGCTGTCCCTTCCCGCGGCGCAGCAGCCCGAATGGCCGGATTCCGAGGCTCTGCGCAAGGTTCTTGCCGAGCTCGCCTCGTATCCCCCGCTCGTCTTCGCAGGCGAGTGCGACCAGCTGCGTGCCCGCCTGGGGGCTGTCGCGCGGGGTGAGGCGTTCCTGCTGCAGGGCGGCGACTGCGCCGAGGCCTTCGACGCCGTCTCCGCGGACCACATCCGCAACAAGCTCAAGACGCTGCTGCAGATGGCCGTCGTGCTGACCTACGCCGCCTCCGTGCCGGTGGTGAAGGTCGGCCGCATCGCCGGGCAGTACTCCAAGCCGCGCTCGAAGTCGACCGAGACCCGTGACGGGGTGACGCTGCCCGTCTACCGGGGCGACTCCGTCAACGGCTTCGACTTCACCCCCGAGTCCCGGATCCCGGACCCGGAGCGGCTCAAGCGGATGTACCACGCCTCGTCCTCGACGCTGAACCTGGTCCGCGCCTTCACCACCGGTGGCTACGCGGACCTGCGCCAGGTGCACGCGTGGAACCAGGACTTCGTGCGCAACTCGCCCTCCGGCCAGCGCTACGAGCGCCTGGCCAAGGAGATCGACAACGCGCTCGCCTTCATGAACGCCTGCGGGGTGGACCCGGAGGAGTTCAAGACGGTCGAGTTCTACTCCTCGCACGAGGCCTTGGTGCTGGACTACGAGACGGCGCTGACCCGCACCGACTCGCGCACCGGCGACCTGTACGACGTCTCCGGCCACATGGTGTGGATCGGTGAGCGGACCCGGCAGCTGGACCACGCGCACATCGAGTTCGCCTCGAAGATCCGCAACCCGCTGGGCGTGAAGCTCGGCCCGACGACCTCCGTGGACGACGCGCTGGAGCTGATCGACCGGCTGGACCCGGACCGCGAGCCGGGCCGGCTGTCGTTCATCACCCGGATGGGTGCGGGCAAGGTCCGCGACCTGCTGCCGAACCTGGTCGAGAAGGTCACCGCGTCCGGCGCGCAGGTGGCCTGGATCTGCGACCCGATGCACGGCAACACCTTCGAGGCCTCCAGCGGCCACAAGACCCGCAACTTCGACGACGTCCTGGACGAGGTCAAGGGCTTCTTCGAGGTGCACCGGGCGCTGGGCACCCACCCCGGCGGCATCCACGTCGAGCTCACCGGCGACGACGTGACGGAGTGCGTGGGCGGTGGCGACGAGGTCTTCGTCGACGACCTGCACCAGCGCTACGAGACCGCCTGCGACCCGCGCCTCAACCGCAGCCAGTCGCTGGACCTGGCGTTCCTCGTGGCGGAGATGCTGCGCTGACCGTCCGGCTCCGGGTGTGATGAAGGCCCCTTCGGTTTCGGCCGAAGGGGCCTTTCCACATCCGCGAGCCTCTGAGTAAGGTAAGCCTTAGCTCATCTCCCAAGCCTTGGAGGGCCCAGGATGTACGTGTGCCTGTGCCACGGCGTCACCGAGGACCGGGTCCGTCAGGAGATAGCGGAGGGCGCGAAGACCCCCCGCCAGGTCGCCAAGGGCTGCAAGGCCGGCACCGACTGCGGCTCCTGCGTGCGCCGCATCCAGGCGCTGCTGGGCCACGAGGGCGCGCGCCCGTGCCCGACAGCCCGCCTCGCCGCCAAGCTCGGCCTGCCGCACCCGGCGACGGCCGAGGCCGCGTAGTCAGCTCTCCGGCTGCTCGATGAGCTGCGCGAGGTAGAGCGGCTCGCCGAGCTTCTCCAGCAGCTCGAGCTGGGTGTCGAGGTAGTCGATGTGGTGCTCCTCGTCCGCGAGGATCGACTCGAAGATGTTGGCCGAGGTGACGTCCCCCTTGGCGCGCATCACCACGACGCCGCGGCGCAGCCGGTCGATGGCCTCGACCTCGATCTGCCGGTCCGCCTCGAACATCTCCTTGACCGTCTGCCCGATGCGCAGGTGGAACAGACGCTGGTAGTTGGGCAGCCCCTCCAGGAAGAGGATCCGGTCGGTCAGTACCTCGGCGTGCTTCATCTCGTCGATGGACTCCGAGCGGGTGAACTTCGCGAGCTTCGTCCAGCCGAAGTTCTCCTGCATCTTCGCGTGCAGGAAGTATTGGTTGATGGCGGTCAGCTCGGCCGTCAGCTGCTCGTTCAGGAACTCGATGACCTCGGGGTCGCCCTGCATGGGTCCCGCCCTCTTTCTGCCGTTTCGTCCGGTTCTGAGGCATCGTTCCACTCCGGACGTCGCGAATCCAGCAAGGTCACACTCAGCCGACCCGTGGCGTTTGCGGCTCTGTGCATCTGTCACCATTGAGCCATGGGTCGGTCCGAAAACGAGCAGGCTGCAGCCTCAGAGGCCCGGGGGCTACCTCCGGGCCAGCGCCTGCAACGCGGCTGGCCGGTGCTCCACTACGGACCGATCCCGCGCTTCAAGCCGGCCACCTGGGAGCTCCAGGTCTTCGGCGCCACCGCGGACGGCGAGAAGCACAGCTGGACCTTCGAGGAGTTCACGACGCTGCCGCGGACCGAGGTCACCGGCGACTTCCACTGCGTGACCCGGTTCAGCATGCTCGGCAACCGCTGGGGCGGCGTCTCCACGGCCACGCTGCTGGAGCTGGTCCCACCGGCACCGGAGGTCACCCACGTCATGGTCTGGGCCGAGTACGGCTTCAGCTCCAACCTCCGCCTTGCCGACTTCGCCGACCCGTCGACCCTGCTCGCCACCCATCGCGACGGCGACCCCCTCACCGTCGAGCACGGCTTCCCGGTCCGCCTCGTCGTCCCGCACCTGTACGCGTGGAAGGGCCCCAAGTGGGTCCGCGCGGTGGAGTACATGACCGCCGACCGCCGCGGCTTCTGGGAGGAACGCGGCTACCACAACCTCGGCGACCCCTGGCGCGAGCAGCGCTACACCTACCAGGAGTCCCCGGGCGACGGCCCGGAGCCCTAGACGGCGGCGCCCGGCACGACGGTGGCCCTGCGGTCGCGCAGCACACCGATCAGGGCGGTCACCGCGAGTCCGGCCGCGAACGTGAGCGCGCTGGGCACGTAGTCGGTGAGGTGGACCTGCGCGTCGGCGCCGGAGACCCGGCTGCCCACCTGGGCTATGGGCAGCATGCTGAGTGCCAGCAGCGGGACCCACCAGCGGAAGCGGACCGTGCGCTCGAGCAGCCACGCCCGAACCAGCGAGCCGGTCCAGAAGGCGAGCAGGAGGAAGAGGAAGACGGCGGGCACCAGCTGCCCGATGTCGTACCCGACCCAGCCCTGGCCCTTGCCGAGGTCGTCGGAGAGCTGTGCACAGGTCCCGACCAGGGGGATCACCATCACCAGCGTCGCGGCGGCCTGCCACGTCCCGGAGCGGCGGAAGCGGTAGCGCCGTCGCGGCGGCGAGGCCAGCCGCGAGGACTCCGGGGTGCACAGCTCCCACCAAGCGGTGACGTGAGCGAACTGCGCAAGCAGCTCCGGCGTCGCCGAGGACGCGTTCGTGACGAGCGTGGGCAGCATCGGTCGGCGCCCGTTGGTGCGCAGCACCCGGACACTCTTCACCCCGGGGAAGGCGCGGTACTCGTTCAGGTAGACCGAGCGGACCTGGGACCAGGGGATGAGCCGACCCCGGCCGAGGTACCAGCGGATGCGGATGCCCTCCTGGCCCACCCGCGTCCAGGCCGTCCACTTCGTCACCACGCTGGCACCGGCCGGCACGAGCAAGGCCACGCCGATCCAGAACGCGGTGTCGACGCGCCGGACCGTCAGAAGCCGGTAGGCGATCAGTGCCAGTGCGGGGCTGAACCGCCACCACAGGAGTCGACGCGAGGCAGCACCCTCGCGGAACCAGAGCTCTTCCACGCCGCAGGACTGTAGGCCCTCGAACACCCGTCTGTCAGTTCGGTTCTGGATATCCGTTTGCCGAGGTGGGAGCGGGTCGGGAAGTATCCCGACATGGAACACGGCGCCGAAGAGATCCTCACCCACGAGCGTGTCGTCCTCACCCGGTGGCGGGGGGACCAGCTCGACGAGCTGACCCTGCTCGTCGACGGGGCGCTGGAGCGGCTGAAGCCGTTCATGCCCTGGGCGCGCACGCACTCACGCGAGGGCATCGCGAGCTATCTCGCGCAGGCCGACGCGGACTGGGCCTCCGGGGCCGCCTACAACTACGCGATCCGGGAGGGTGCCGTCGACGCGCCGGTGCTCGGGTCCTGTTCGATGATGGCGCGGATCGGCGAGGGCGGCTGGGAGATCGGCTACTGGATCCACCAGGGCGGCGGTGGGCGCGGGCTGGTCACCATGGCGGCGGCCGCGCTCACCCGGCAGGCGTTCGCGCTGCCCGGGACCACGCGGGTGGAGATCCACCACGATGCGCTCAACCACGCCAGTGGCGCGGTCCCGGCGCGGCTCGGCTTCGCCGAGGTGGAACGGCGGGCGGATCCGGAGCCGGGCCGGGAGACGGTGGTGTGGCGGATGGAGTGTCAGGCCGCCGCGGACAGCAGCGGCTGAGGCGCGGGCGGCCGGTGTCGTCGCCGGAGCCACACCCCGACGGCCGGGCCGAGCGCGAGCAGGACCAGGCCGGGCGCGTACTGACCGAACGTCAGCGCCGTCGGCACCGCGTCGACCTGACGGGAGACGGCGACGGCCCGGGCGCCGAGCGGCAGCGCGGCGGAGCCGAAGGCGATCGCGTCGGCGACGGTCGGCGGTACCTCCACGCGCGGCGAGCGGTGCGCCCGTGTCCGTCCGGCTCAGCCGAGCGAGAAGCCCGAGCCCGGCCAGGGCCCTGGGGCCTCGCCGACGAGCTTGTCCACCGTCTCCGTGCGCGCGAGAGCGAAGCCGCGCGCGTGGTAGTTGCGCAGCGCCGCCGGGCCGTCGAGCGAGCACGTCTCTACGATCACCTTGCGCGTGGCCGGGAGTGCCGGGTGACGCTCGGCCAGGTCCCAGGCGCGGCGCAGGCCGAGGTCGAGGAGATGGCCGCCGAGGCCGCGGCCGATGAACGCGGGCAGCAGGCCGAAGTACACGACCTCGACCACGCCCTCGTCGTGCGGCGCCAGCTGCACGTAGCCGGCGGGGGAGCCGCCGACCCAGGCCACCCAGGTCTCCGTGCCCTCGACCGCGAGCCACTTCTCCCAGTCGGCGTGGCTCCAGCCGAGCCGGTCGGTCCAGTTCCAGACCCCGCCGACGGCGGTGTAGAGGAACCGGGCGAACTCGGGGCCGATCGCCTCGGCCCGCACCACGGCCAGGTCCAGCCCGGCCGGGGCCGGCACGGGCTCGCCCGGCAGGACGGAGGCGGACGGCTGCTCCAGGTGCCAGATCGTCACCGCGGTAACCGGAGACATCAGTAGACCCAGATGGTGACGGTGCTGCCCAGGGCGGCCTGGCCGTTGCCGCCCGGGTTCTGGCTGTGCACGGTCGGCGTGCCGAACAGCGAGAAGCCCAGCGAACGGACCTTGAACCCGGCCTGCTTGAGCTTGCGCTGCGCGTCCTTCTCGCTGAGGCCGGTGACGTCGGGGACGGTGGCCTGCTGCTGGCCCTTGGAGATCGTCAGGGTCACCGTGACGCCCTGCTGGGACTGGCCCGCGGGCGGGCTCATCGAGGCGACGGTGCCCGCGTCCTGGTCGGAGAAGACCTGGTCGGGGGCGATCCTGACCTGGAAGCCCGCCTGCTGCAGGTCCGAGGTGGCCTGGTCGATGCTCTCGCCGGTGACGTCCGGCAGGTCGACCGGCTGCGGACCGGAGCTGATGATCAGGTTGACCGGCGTGTTCGCCGCCACCTGGGTGCCGGCCGCCGGGTCGGTGCCGACGACGGACCCGGCCGGGATCGTCGCGTCACCCTGCTGCTGTCGGCTGCCGACCGCGAGCCCGGCCTGCTGCAGCGCCTTGATCGCGTCGTCGACGGACTTGCCGGCCAGCGTCGGCACGGTCGGACGCTGCGCGCCCTTCGACACGTCCACGGTGACCGTCGCGTCCTTGCGCACGTGCGCGCCCGGGCCGGGGTCGGTGCCGATGACCGAGCCCTTCGGCACCGTCGCCGAGAAGTCCTGCGTGACCTGGACGGTGAAGCCGGCGTGCTGCAGCGTCTGCATCGCCGTCTGCTGCGGCTCGCCCAGCACCCCCGGCACGCTGGTGTACAGGCCGCCGTTGAGCGCCCAGGTCAGCCCGGCGAGCAGGACCGCCAGCACCAGGACCACACCGGTCGGCAGCACCCAGCGCGGCCGGCCGCCCCGGCGACGGCGCACGACGGGCGGCCGCTCCGGCTCCTCGTGGCGCGGCATCACGAAGTCGGCGGGCAGCTCCCGCAGCAGCGCCGGGTCCATGATCGAGGTCCGCTCGACCGGCGGCAGCACGGTCGTCGGCGAACCCTGCGGGCCCGGCGTGCCGGGCTCGGCGTCCAGCTGTGCGGGTGTCAGCCCGCGGCGGATGTGCTGCAGCGCGGCCAGCAGCTCGACCGCGTCGGCCGGGCGGCGGCTCGCGTCGCGCGAGGTCGAGGCGAGCGTGATCGCGTCCAGCTGCTCGGCCAGCCCGGGCACGCGCTCCGACGGCGGCGGCACGTCCGTGCTCAGGTGCTGGTAGATGACGTGCATCGGGCTCTCGCCGGTGTGCGGCTTGGCCCCCGTCAGCATCTCGTAGAGCAGCACGCCGCACGCGTACACGTCGGTGCGCGGATCGGCCGCGCCGCGCTCGATCTGCTCGGGCGCGAGGTAGGAGACGGTGCCCATGACCTGCTGCGTGGTCGCCGCGGTCTGCCCGTTGACGGCGCGGACCAGCCCGAAGTCGGCGACCTTGACGCGGCCGTCCTCGGTCAGCAGCACGTTCTCCGGCTTCACGTCCCGGTGCACCAGACCCGCCCGGTGCGCGGCGCCGAGCGCGGCCAGCACCGGCTCCAGGATGTCCAGCGCGGTGCGCGGGCTCAGCGCGCCACGGTCGCGCAGGAGGTCGCGCAGGGTCCACCCGGGCACGTACTCCATGGCCAGGAAGACCACGGGCGGCGCGGCGGTGTGGTCCTCGCCCTGGTCGAAGACGCCGACGACGTTCGGGTGCGAGAGCTTCGCGACGGCCTTGGCCTCGCGGATGAAACGCTCGACGAACTCCGGGTCGGCGGCGAAGCCGGGGTGCATCACCTTGAGGGCGACGACCCGGTCCAGGCGGGTGTCCACGCCCCGGTAGACCGTGGCCATGCCGCCCACGGCGATCCGCTGCTCGACCCGGTACCGGCCGTCGAGCACGCGCCCGATAAGGGGGTCCTGCAGCGTTACGTCCACCCTGAGGAGTGTAGGGGGACGCGGAACCTCCGCCTGCGCCTCCACCCGATCCGTCGCAGAAGTGTGACGGCGGCGTCAGAAGAGCGCAGGTCAGAAGGGAGGGCGTCAGAAGTCCGGCGCCTCGGGGTCGAACGCGGCCCGGCCCTCCATCGGCGAGGACGCCTCGGCGTGGAACCGCTTGGGGATGCGGCCCGCCCGGTACGCCAGCCGCCCGGCCTCGACGGCCTTGCGCATCGCCTCCGCCATCAGCGCCGGCTCCTGGGCGCGGGTCACGGCCGTGGCGAGCATCACGGCCGCGCAGCCCAGCTCCATGGCCAGTGCCACGTCCGAGGCGGTGCCGGCGCCGGCGTCCAGGATCACCGGGACGTTCGCCTGCTCGACGATCAGCTGGAAGTTGTGCGGGTTGCGGATGCCGAGCCCCGAGCCGATCGGTGAGCCGAGCGGCATGACCGCGGCGCAGCCCACGTCCTCCAGCTTGCGGGCGAGCACCGGGTCGTCGTTGGTGTAGGGGAGCACCACGAAGCCGTCGTCGACGAGGGTCTCGGCGGCGTCCAGCAGCTCGATCGGGTCGGGCAGCAGGGTCCGCTCGTCGGCGATGACCTCCAGCTTCACCCAGTTCGTGCCGAGCGCCTCGCGGCTCAGCCGGGCCGTCAGCACCGCCTCGCCGGCGGTGAAGCAGCCCGCGGTGTTCGGCAGCACGCCGATGCCGCAGCGCTGCAGCACCTCCAGCACGGAGCCCCGTGCGGCCGGGTTGATCCTGCGCATCGCGACGGTGGTGAGCTCCGTGCCCGAGGTGCGCAGCGCCTGCTCCAGCACCTCCAGGCTGGGCGCGCCGCCCGTGCCCATGATCAGGCGGGAGGCGAAGGTGCGGTCGGCGATGGTGAGCAGATCGTCAGCCATGGCGGTCAGCCTCCCTGGACGGCGGTGAGGATCTCGACGCGGTCGGTGTCGGCGAGCACGGTCGCCACCCACTCGCTGCGCGGCACCACGGCCTCGTTGACGGCGGCCGCGACGCCGCTCGGCGCGGTCGACAGCTCGGCGACGACCTCGGCGAGGGTCACCCCGCCCGGCAGCGAGCGGGCTTCCCCGTTGACGGTCAGGCGGATCGTGGCGGCGGCGGTCATCGGGCGAACTCCGGGAGTCGGTGCTGAGGGAAACGTGCGGGGGTGAACGGCGCTGCCTCGGGGGGCAGCTCGCCGGTGGTCAGGTAGGCGGCGAGCGCGTCGCCGGTGACGGGGGTCAGCAGCACGCCGTTGCGGTGGTGGCCGGTCGCGGCGACCAGCCCCGGAACGGCGGTCGGGCCGAGCAGCGGCGCGTTGTCGGGCGTGCCGGGCCGCAGGCCCGCGCTCGTCTCGACCAACGGCAGCTCGGTGACGCCCGGCAGCAGCTCGCGGGCGTCGCGCAGCAGCTCGTAGACGCCGCCGGCGGTGACCGTGGTGTCGAAGCCCTGCTCCTCCATGGTCGCGCCGAGCACCAGCTCGCCGTTCTCGCGCGGGACCAGGTAGAGGTGGACACCCTTGACGACCGCGCGCAGGTTGCGCGAGAGGAACGGCATCGGCAGCGGCCCCTGCAGGCTCTCCATGCGCAGCCGCAGCACCTGGCCCTTGACGGGCCGGGTGGGCAGCTGCGCCTCGGGCGGCAGACCCGGCAGCTCCCCGCTCCAGCTCCCGGCGGCGAGGACGGTCCGCTCCGCGCGGACGACCGTGCCGTCCTCGACGCGGGCGCCTCCCGCGCGGTCCCCGTCGAGGAGCAGTTCGGCGGCACGGGACCGGTGCAGCGTCACTCCGGCGCGGCGGCAGGCCTCGACGAGGGCCAGGCCGAGGCGGCGCGGATCGACCTGGTGGTCGCCCGCGACCAGCGTGCCGCCGCGCACGTCCGGCGCCAGCATCGGCTCCAGGCGGCGGCACTCGCGGCCGGTCAGCCACTGCGTCTCCAGGCCCAGGCGCTGCTGGAACTCGTGCACCTCGCGCAGCTCGGCCCGGTCGTCGGCGTCCAGCGCCACAGCGAGCGTGCCGCAGCGGCGGTAGCCGATGTCCAGGCCGCCGCTCGCCTCGGTCAGCTCGGTGGCGAAGTCCGCGTAGCGCTCGTTCGACGCGATCCCGAGACGCAGCAGCGGCTCCTCGCCGTACTGCAGCTCCGTGACCGGCGCGAGCATCCCGGCGGCGACGTGGTTCGCGCCGTGCCCCGGATCCGGGTCGAGCACGGTGACGGTGAGGCCGCGCTGCGCGCTGCGCCAGGCGACGGCCAGGCCGATGATCCCGCCGCCGACGACCAGGACGTCGGGCCTCGGGGCGGCTGAGGGCACCATGATGCTGCACTCCCTTCGCCGGAATGACCCGGATCAGGTTCGGACGGTCGGAGGCGCCCCAGCCTCCCTCTCAGCCCGGTGCTCCGGGCTCCCGCGTCTAGTTCTCGACCCACTCTATACAGTGGCCGAATGGCTGTTGTGATCGTCGGGGCCGGAATGGCCGGGGTGCAGACAGCGGTGGCCCTGCGCGAGCAGGGGTACACCGGTTCGCTCACGTTGCTCGGCGCGGAGCCGCACCCGCCGTACGACCGTCCGCCGCTCTCCAAGGACGTGTTGCTGGGGCGGGCCGAGCACTCCCGGTTCGAGATCGACTTCGACGAGCTGGGTATCGGGCTGGCGCTCGGCCGCCGGGCGCTCTCGCTGGACGCCGAGGCGCGGACGATCCGGACGGACGCCGGGGACCTCGGCTACGAGCACCTCGTCCTCGCGACGGGCGCCGCCCCGATCACCCTGCCCGGCCTGCCCGCGTCGGCGTTCCTGCTGCGCACCCAGGACGACGCGCTCGCCCTGCGGGCCGCGCTGCGCCCGGGCACGCGCGTGGTCGTGGTCGGCGCGGGCTGGATCGGCGCCGAGGCGGCGACCGTCGCCCGGCAGCTGGGCTGCGAGGTGACCGTCGTCGAGGCGGCCGGCTCCCCGCTGGCCGGAGCGCTGCCGACGGAGTTCGGCGAGCGCACGCGCGCGTGGTACGCGGCGGCCGGCGCCCGGCTGCTGACGGCGTCGGCGGTCGGCGGCGTCACCACCGGGTCCGTGCAGCTGACCGACGGGCGCGAGCTCCCGGCGGACGTGGTCGTCGTCGGCATCGGCGCCCGCCCCGACAACGCGTGGCTGGCCGGATCCGGCATCCCCCTGGACGACCGCGGCGCGGTGCGCGCGGACGCGCGGCTGCGGGCCGGGCGGGACGAGGTGTTCGCGGTGGGCGACTGCGCGTCGTTCCCGTCCGCGCGCTACGGTCGCAGGCTCGCGGTGCACCACTGGGACAACGCGCTCCAGGGCGCGCGCGTGGTGGCCGCGAACATCCTCGGCGGCGAGCTGGTCTACGACCCGGTGCCGTACTTCTGGTCCGAGCAGTTCGACCACATGGTCCAGGTCGCCGGGGTGATCGATCCCGCCGCCGAGCAGGTCGCCCGCGGCGAGGACACCGTCCTGTGGCTCCGGAAGGGCCGCCTGGAAGCGGTCCTGACGGTGGACAAGCCCCGGGACCTGGCCCAGGGGCGGAAGTTGATCGACGCGGGAGCGCTGATCGATCCCACGAAGGCGGCCGACCCGGGCATCCAGCTCAAGGCAGCGGGCGTCTAGCCGCTCACGCCACCCGTCGATTGCCGGGGGCGGCGTCCTCGTCGCCCAGAGGGCGCGCCGCCAGGACGGCCACCACGGTGATCAGCACGATCGGTGCGACGACCGCCAGTGCGGCCAGGGTCGTGGGCGAGGTGATCCATGCCAGCGCGCAGGTCGCGGCCAGGACCACGGCGATCAGCGCATAACGCATGCTCGACTCCTTCGTGTCCGGATGTCCTTGCAGTATGCACGACACATCCGGTCGGCGACCGTTCCCTCCTGTCGGTCCGAGCGCATATCGTGTTCGTGACGATGGTCGAGAATCGGGGAGGTCGCCTGCCATGAGTCCGTTCCGTGGATCCGTGCCGTTCACCGAGGAGTGGCGGCACTTCCGCCTGGCCCGCGACGAGGCGGGCGTCCTGACGGTCACGCTGGACCGACCGGACAAGCTCAACGCCCTCACCTTCGAGTCCTACGCCGACCTGCGCGACCTCCTCGCGGAGCTGCCGCAGCGCGGGGACACCCGTGCGGTCCTGCTGCGCGGGGAGGGCCGGGGCTTCTGCTCCGGCGGGGACGTGAACGAGATCATCGGCGCGACCCTGGAGATGCGGCCGGACCAGCTGCTCGACTTCACCCGGATGACGGGGCAGGTCGTCCGGGCGATGCGGGAGTGTCCGATCCCGATCGTCGCGGCGATCCACGGGATCGCCGCGGGGGCTGGTTCGGTGCTCGCGCTGGCCGCGGACTTCCGGGTGGTGGCGCGGTCCGCGCGGTTCGCGTTCCTGTTCACCAAGGTCGGGCTGGCCGGGGCGGACATGGGTGCGGCCTACCTGCTGCCGCGCATCGTGGGGCTCGGGCACGCCACCAAGTTGCTGATGCTGGGCGACACCGTCGACGCCGTCACCGCCGACCGGTACGGGCTGGTCAGCGAGCTGGTCGAGGACGAGGAGCTGGACGCCACCGCCGGCGCGCTCGCGCGCCGCCTCGCCGAGGGGCCGGCCTTCGCGCTCGCGCAGACCAAGGCGTTGCTGACGCAGGAGCTGGACATGAGCCTCGCGGCCTCGGTCGAGCTGGAGGCGATGACGCAGGCGCTGCTGATGAAGAGCGGCGACTACGCCGAGTTCCACGCCGCGTTCACCGGCAAGCGCCCGCCGAAGTGGCAGGGCCGGTGAGCAGGGCTGTTGGGCGGGCCGTCGGGCGGGGCGGTGACAGCGCATAGCGTCCTCGTTACGATGGCCACAGACACGGCACAAGAGGAGGCGGCTGTGCGGATCGCGGTCATCGGCGGCGGGCCCGGGGGGCTCTACTTCGCCGCGCTGGTCAAGCGGCGACAGCCGGAGCACCAGGTCACCGTCTGGGAGCGCAACGCGCCCGAGGACACCTTCGGCTTCGGCGTGGTGCTCTCCGACGAGACGCTCGGCGGCATCGAGGAGGCCGATCCCGAGCTCTACGCCGAGCTGGCCGCCGGTTTCGCCCGCTGGGACGACATCGACGTCCACCTGCCCGGCGGACAGGTCTTCACCTCCGGCGGGCACGGCTTCGCCGCGACCAGCAGGCGGCGCCTGCTCGGCCTGCTGCAGGAGCGGTGCCGGGTCCTCGGCGTCGAGCTGCGCTTCCAGGAGGAGGCGCCGCCCGCCGCCGAGCTCGCCCGCAGCCACGACGTGGTCGTGGCGGCCGACGGTGTGCGCTCGCGTACCCGAGCCGCCGCGGCCGAGGTGTACCGGCCGGAGCTGGACGAGCGGCACTGCCGCTACATCTGGCTCGGCACCGACCTGGTCTTCGACGCCTTCCAGTTCCACGTGCTGCGCACCGAGCACGGCGTGATGCAGCTGCACGGCTACCCCTACTCGGACGCGGGCAGCACGGTCATCGTCGAGATGCGCGAGGACGTGTGGCGTCGCGCCGGGCTGGACCGGATGGACGAGCAGGAGTCCGTCGCGGCCTGCGAGAAGCTCTTCGCCGACACCCTGCGCGGGCACGCGCTGCGCGGCAACGACTCGCGCTGGATCGCCTTCACCACCGTCCGCAACGTCACCTGGAGCGACGGCACCACGGTGCTGCTCGGGGACGCCGCCCACACCGCGCACTTCTCGATCGGCTCCGGCACCAAGCTCGCCATGGAGGACGCGGTGGCGCTGGCGGACGCGCTGCACACGCACGCGTCGGTGCCGCAGGCGCTGGCCGCGTACGAGGAGGAGCGCCGCCCGGTCGTCGCCTCGACGCAGCGTGCGGCGCAGGCGAGCCTGGAGTGGTTCGAGAACCTGGAGCAGTACCTCGACCAGCCCGGCTGGCAGCTGGCCTTCAACCTGCTGACCCGCAGCCGCCGGATCACCCACGACAACCTGCGGCTGCGCGACCCGGGCTACGTCGCGGAGGCGGAGCAGGAGTTCGCGGCGGCCGGGACGCCGCCGATGTTCACCCCGTTCCGCCTGCGCGGCCTGACGCTGCGCAACCGCGTGGTGGTCTCCCCGATGGACATGTACTCCGCGCAGGACGGCCTGCCGGACGACTTCCACCTCGTCCACCTCGGCTCGCGGGCGTTGGGCGGGGCAGGGCTGGTGATGACGGAGATGGTCTGTGTCGCCCCTGAGGGCCGGATCACCCTCGGCTGCACGGGCCTGTGGAACGACGAGCAGCGGGACGCCTGGGCGCGCATCACCGGGTTCGTCCACGAGCGCAGCGGTGCGGCGATCGGCCTCCAGCTCGGTCACTCGGGCCGCAAGGGCGCGACGAAGCTGATGTGGGAGGGCATGGACGATCCCCTGCCGGCGGAACAGGCCTGGCCGCTGGTGGGGCCCTCGCCGCTGGCCTACCGCCCCGACGGCGGCCAGGTTCCGGCGGCGCTGACACGCGAGCAGCTGGGCGAGCTGAAGGAGCAGTTCGTGGCGGCGGCCCGCCGGGGCGCGGAGGCGGGCTTCGACCTGCTGGAGCTGCACTGCGCCCACGGCTACCTGCTCTCCTCCTTCCTCTCCCCGCTGGCGAACCGGCGTGAGGACGAGTACGGCGGTCCACTGGAGAACAGGCTGCGCTGGCCGCTCGAGGTCTTCGACGCGATGCGCGCGGTGTGGCCCGGGGACCGCCCGATGACGGTCCGCATCTCGGCCACGGACTGGGCGGAGGGCGGCAACGACACGGAGGAGGCCGTCGTCATCGCCGCGGCGTTCGCCGCGCACGGCGCCGACGCGATCGACGTCTCCACCGGCCAGGTCGTCTCCCACGAGCGGCCCGCCTTCGGCCGCTCCTACCAGACCCCCTTCGCGGACGCGATCCGCAACCGCGTGCGCGTGCCGGTCATCGCCGTCGGCGCGGTCTCCTCCTGGGACGACGTCAACTCCCTGCTCCTCGCCGGCCGCGCGGATCTGGTCGCCCTGGGCCGCCCGCACCTGTACGACCCGGCGTGGACGCTGCACGCCGCGGCGGAGCAGGAGTGGTCGGGGCCGGGGGTGGAGTGGCCGGTGCAGTACGCGGCGGGCAGCAGGCGCCCGCAGACGGGCAGACGTCTTTAGGGGCGCCAGGAACTGCGCGACAAACCACTGATGAGCGGATGGTCCTCAACGCGCAGGGCCATCCACACAGGGTGGTTGCTCGCGCAGTTCCTCGCGCCCCTCAGGCGTTGCCAGCAACCGTCGTGCGAACGTAATCCCGCGCGGCAGCGCCCAGGCGGGCGTCCAGTTCCTGGAAGACGCGGGCCGCCCGGCCGCCGGGCCAGGACGCGGGGAGGAGCTCGGGGGGCAGGCCCGGGTCCAGGTACGGCAGCCGCCGCCAGCTGTCCACCGCGCGGAGGTGGTCGGCGAAGGCGTCCGGCAGGGAGACCGCGCCGCGGGTGCGGTTCCACCGCGTCAGCACGGGCTCGTGGACCTCGAGGAACTCCTCGTGGCAGCGCGCCAGCGCCGGCAGGTCCCACCAGCGGCGCACCGACTCCGCCGTCGCGTCGAACGCGAGGTGCTCGGCGCGGAACAGGTCCGTGTACGCGGCGAGCTCGAGCCGGGTCAGGACGTGGCGGGTCTCTTCGTAGAGGTGCGCGGGGGCGATCCAGACGCCGGGCGCGGCTGTACCGAAGCCGAGGCGGGCCAGCCGGCTGCGCAGCACGTGCCGCTTGTGGCGCTCGCTCTCCGGGACGGAGAACAGCGCCAGCACCCAGCCGTCCGCGAGCCTGGGCGCGCGGTGGGCGTAGATGCGGCGGTCGCCGTCGGCCAGCAGTTCGCGGGCCGGTTCGGAGAGCGTGTAGCCGGCGGCGCCGCCCAGGGACTCGGGGACGAGGAAGCCGCGCCGCTTGAGCCGGGAGACCGCCGAGCGGACCGGCTGCGCGTCCACGCCGAGCGCGGCGAGCAGCCGGATCAGGTCGCCGACGGCGATCCAGCCGCCGAGGTCGCGGCCGTGGGCGCCGAAGAAGGTGACGAGCAGCGAGCCCGGTGTGTGTTCACGCGCGGACTGGTCATCTTCGAGGGCGGCCTCGCTGCTTGTCATACAGGTCACTCTAAAGATCGGGATCGCGCAGCCGGAAACGCTGGAGTTTGCCCGTCGGCGTTCGCGGCAGCGACTCGCGGAACTCGACCTGCCGGGGGTACTTGTAGGCGCTGATCGTCGCCTTCACGAAGTCCTGCAACGTCTTTGCTGTTCCCTCGTCCGCGGGGACACCCTCGGTGAGGACCACGAAGGCCTTGACCACCTGTCCGCGGGACTCGTCGGGCACGCCGATGACGGCGGCCTCGCGGACCTCGGGGTGGCGCATCAGCGCCTCCTCGACCTCGGGGCCGGCGATGTTGTAGCCCGCGGAGATGATCATGTCGTCGGCGCGGGCCTGGTAGCGGAAACGTCCGTCGGTGTCGCGGATGTACGTGTCACCGGTGAGGTTCCAGCCGTCCTGGACGTACTGGGCCTGCCGTGGGTCGTCGAGGTAGCGGCAGCCGGTCGGGCCCTGGACGGCCAGCAGGCCGGGGGTGCCGTCCGGCACCTCCGCGCCGGTGGCCGGGTCGACGACGCGGGCGCGGAAGCCGGGGACGGGGAAGCCGGTGCTGCCGGGGCGGGCGTCGGCGTCGGCGGCGGAGATGAAGATGTGCAGCATCTCCGTCGCGCCGATGCCGTTGATGAGCGGCAGGCCGGTGCGGGCGTGGAAGGCCTCCCAGGTGGCCGCGGGCAGGTTCTCCCCGGCGGAGACGCAGCGGCGCAGCGAGGAGAGGTCGGCCTCGCCGGACTGGTCGAGCAGCACCCGGTAGGCGGTCGGCGCGGTGAACAGGACGCTGACCCGGTGACGCTCGATCGCGGCGGGCAGGGCTGCCGGGGAGGGCTGTTCCAGCAGCAGCGCGGAGGCGCCCACGCGCAGGGGGAAGACGACCAGCCCGCCGAGCCCGAAGGTGAAGCCGAGCGGCGGCGTCCCGGCGAAGACGTCGTCGGGCGTGGGCCGCAGCACGTGGGTGGAGAAGGTGTCCGCGATGGCCAGGACGTCGCGGTGGAAGTGCATGCAGCCCTTGGGCCGTCCGGTGGTCCCGGAGGTGAAGGCGATCAGCGCCACGTCGTCGGCGGAGGTGTCGACGGCCGGGAACGGCGCGGCGGACGCGGCGGCGGCGCGGGCCAGCAGGTCGTCGTCGCCGGTGCCGCCGTAGGGGGTGACGCGCAGCCCCGGTGCGTCGACCGCGACGAGCTCGTCCAGCACGCGGGCGTCGCACAGCGCGTGTCCGACCTGCGCGATCTCGATGATGGTGGCCAGCTCGGTGCGCCGCTGCGCGGCCAGCACCGTGACGGCGACCGCGCCGACCTTCATGACGGCGAGCCAGCAGG
This sequence comes from Streptacidiphilus jiangxiensis, assembly GCF_900109465.1. Taxonomy (GTDB): domain Bacteria; phylum Actinomycetota; class Actinomycetes; order Streptomycetales; family Streptomycetaceae; genus Streptacidiphilus; species Streptacidiphilus jiangxiensis. Next base: position 166,079 of record NZ_FOAZ01000012.1, on the reverse strand, counting down.
CCACCAGCCACGGGGTGGTGGCGCCGCGCAGCAGCACCCGGTTGCCGGGGACGACGCCGAGCTCCTCGGTGAGCACGGTCGCGATCCGGTCGGTCTGCTCGCGCAGCTCGCCGTAGGACCAGACGCCGCCGTCCTCCAGGCGCAGGCAGGGTCGGTCCGGGCCGTCGGCGCCGAACCGGGCGATGGTCGCGTCGAGCAGTTCGGCGCCACAGTTCAGCCGGTCCGGGCAGAGCAGCTCGGGCAGGTCGAAGCGGAGTTCCGGCCACGTGGTCGCGGGCGGCAGATGGTCGCGCGCGAAGGTGTCGACGTGGGCGGAGGGGAGCAGGTGCATGGCGGGTGGTACCCCCTCACCTCGACCTAACAGGACCGGTGGATCCAGCACGAGGCTAGCGCGTTGGTGACGACAGTCAACCATCCGCGATATGAATAGGGGAGTCGTGAGGAGGGAGCTGCGATGACGAGGACGGCGTTCGCGCTGGACCAGGAGCAGCGGAGGTTCTGCGCCCAGGTCCGGCAGCAGGCGGAGGAACGCCTGCTGCCGCTCGCGCACAAGGACGACCCGGCGCCCGGTGAGCCGCGGGTCAACCGCGCGTTGCTGGCCGAGCTGGGTCGGCTGGGGCTGCTCGCCCGGCTCTTCCCCGACGGCGGGCGCTCGGCCGCCGCGCTGGACCTGTGCCTGCTGCGCGAGTCGCTCGCCCAGGTCAGCACCGAGGCGGAGACCGCGTTGGCGCTGCAGGGCCTCGGCTTCTACCCGGTGGTGCAGAGCGGCACCGAGGCCCAGCGGGCAGGCTGGCTGCCGGAGGTCGCCTCGGGCCGCGCGGTCGCGGCGTTCGCGCTGTCCGAGTCCGGGGCGGGCTCGGACGCGGCGGCGCTGGCCCTGGAGGCGGTGCCGGAGGGCGCGGACGGCGGCTGGCGGCTGAGCGGCGAGAAGTGCTGGATCTCCAATGCTCCCGAGGCCGACCTGTACACCGTCTTCGCCCGGACGGGTCCCGGCGCGGGCGCGCGCGGCGTCAGCGCCTTCCTCGTCCCCGCCGACCGGCCGGGGCTCAGCGGCGAACCGCTCGACATGATCTCCCCGCACCCGATCGGCCGGCTCCGTTTCGACGGCGTCCCCGTCGGACCGCAGGACCTGCTGGGTGAGGTGGGCGGCGGCTTCCGGGTGGCCATGCGCACCCTGGACCTGTTCCGGCCCAGCGTCGGCGCGTTCGCCGTCGGCATGGCCCAGGCGGCCCTGGATGCGGCGGTGGCCCACGCCGGCGCCCGCGAGGCCTTCGGTGGGCCGCTGCGCGACCTGCAGTCCGTCGGCCACCGGCTCGCCGAGATGGCCACCCGCACCGAGGCCGCCCGTCTGCTCGTCTACGCCGCGGCGGCCGCGTACGACGCGAACGGGGGGACGGGGGAGCCGGGGCTGCACGGCCCGACGGGGCGGGCGGCCATGGCCAAGCTGTTCGCCACCGAGGCGGCCCAGTACGTCGTCGACTCGGCCGTCCAGCTGCACGGTGCCCGCGCGCTGCAGCGCGGGCACCTGCTGGAGCGGCTCTACCGGGAGGTGCGGGCGCCGCGGATCTACGAGGGCGCCTCCGAGGTCCAGCTGAGCATCGTCGCCCGGGAGCTGTACCGATGAGCGTGAGCAGGATCTGCGTGGTGACCGGCGGCAGCAAGGGGATCGGCGCGGCGGTCGCCGCGGATCTCTCCGCCGCCGGTCACCGGGTCGTGCTCGCCGCGCGCGACCGCGAGGCGCTGGACCGCACCGCGAAGGTGCTGCCCGGGCCGGTGCTGACCGTTCCGGTCGACCTGACCGCGCCCGACGCCGCCGACGAGCTGTTCGGCCGTGTCGAGGGGGCGTGGGGGCCGGCCGAGGTGCTGGTCGCGGCGGCGGGTGCGGGAGCCTCCGCCAAGCTGACCGGGACGAGCGACGAGCTGTGGGAGCAGCAGCTCGCGCTGAACCTCACCGCGCCCTTCCGGTGCGTCCGCCGCGCGGTGCCGTCCATGCAGGCGGCCGGGTGGGGGCGGATCGTCGTGGTGGCCTCGGTCGCGGCGAAGACGGGCGCTCCGTACGTCGCGGCCTACACCGCGGCCAAGCACGGCGTGCTCGGCCTGGTCCGCTCCGCCGCCGCCGAGCTGGCGGGCAGCGGCGTCACCGTCAACGCCGTCTGCCCCGGCTACGTCGACACGCCGATGACGGACGCGACGGTCGCGGCGATCGCCGCCCGCACCGGCCGCGGCGAGGAGCAGGCGCGGGCCGCGCTGGCCCGGATGCAGCCGATCGGGCGGCTGATCCGTCCCGAGGAGGTGGCGGCGGTGGTCCGGCTGCTGCTGGAGAACGAGGCCCTGAACGGTCAGGGCATCACCGTCGACGGAGGAGGAGTCCAGTCATGACGCTGCGTCGGATCAACCCGCCGGGGCTCGCCGAGCCCAGCGGCTTCAGCCATGCGGTCACCGCGACCGGCGGCACGCTGGTGTTCCTGGCCGGGCAGACCGCGCTCGACGAGAAGGGCGCGGTGGTCGGCGCGGACGTGGTCGAGCAGTTCGACCGGGCGCTCGGCAACCTGCTGGAGGCGCTGGCCGCGGCGGGCGGCACGCCCGCCCAGCTCGCCCGCCTGACCGTCTACGCGACCGATCCGGAGGACTACCGCGCCCACGCCGCCGACATCGGCCGGGTCTGGCGGGCCAGGGCGGGACGCGACTACCCCGCGATGGCGCTGATCGGCGTGGTCCGGCTCTGGGACGAGCCCGCGCTCGTCGAGTTGGAGGGCATCGCCGTGCTGGACTGAGGCCGAAAGCATAGTGTTTGCGGCATATGTTCGATCCTCTCAGGGCGGCTGACGAGCCGTCCGTTCCCCCGCCGGACTCGCCGCCCCCGCCGCCGGACGAGCAGGTGGACCAGGGGCACCGGTTCACGCGGTGGAACCGGGCCACCCAGGTCCCCCTGCTGGTGCTGGGCTGCGCCTTCCTCGTCCTGATGCTGGTGCCCGCATTCGACAGCACGCTCAGCCGCGACCAGTTGGGCGTCGTCTGGGCCGCGGAGGGGGTCATCTGGCTGGTCTTCTGCGTCGACTACGCGGTGAAGTTCTGGCTGGCGCAGTACCGCCGGGACTTCTTCCGCAGCCACCGGCTCGACCTGGTCATGGTGGCGCTGCCGATGTTTCGGCCGTTGGGCGCCCTGCGCGTGGTCGGGGTCTTCGCACTGATGGCGCGCGGCCTGCGGCGCAACCGCAGCCTGCTGGCCGCGACCTACACGGGCGGGGTATTCGTCACCGTGCTGATCGTCGGGGCTTACACGGAATGGCTCGCCGAGCGGAACGCGCCCGGCGCCGACATCCTCACCTTCGGCGAGTCGCTGTGGTGGGCGCTGGTGACGATCGCGACGGTCGGCTACGGCGACTACGTGCCGGTGACCACGGCCGGGCGGCTGATCGCCTCGGTCCTCATGATCAGCGGCATCGCGACGCTGAGCATGGTGACCGCCTCCGTGGCCAGCTGGCTGGTCCAGCTCTCCCGGCGCGAGGACGACCAGGTGTCGAAGGAGGAGGAGCGCGACCGGCAGGTCGAGCAGTTCCACACCCTGCTGCACGAGGTCAAACAGCTGAACGAACGACTGGAGCGGCTGGAGCGACGCTGGGACGCTCGGCAGTCCGAGCAGTGACGCGGCGTGCGCTTTCGAGGTCGGAGGTGGCAGTCTGTTGACGTGAGTGAGATTGATGCCAAGATCGACGCCCTGGTTCCGGAGTGGATGTACCTCCCCGACATCTCCGAGAAGTGGGGGGTCGCGATCACCAAGATCCGCGACATGGTCAACGACGGCACGCTTCCGGCGGTGCGTCGTGGCGAGAACAAGATCCTGATGGTCCCGGCCGCGTTCATCGCCGAGGACGGACCCGTCAAGGGCGTCGTCGGCACCCTGACCGTGCTCAAGGACTGCGGGTTCACCAAGGAGGAGTCCCTGGAGTGGCTCTTCACCGATGACCCCTCCCTGCCCGGCACGCCCATCCAGGCGCTGAGCGAGAACCGCGGCACGGAGGTCAAGCGCCGCGCCCAGGCGATGGCCCTGTGAGCAGCGCGCGCGCCGCGCTCGCCGACGCCCGGCTCTACCTGTGCACGGACGCCCGCCGTGAGCAGGGCGACCTCGCCGAGTTCCTCGACGCGGTCCTCGCCGGCGGTGTGGACATCGTCCAGCTCCGCGACAAGGGCCTGGAGGCCCGGCAGGAGCTCGCCGCGCTGGAGGTCCTCGCCGACGCCTGCCGCCGCCACGGCCGCCTGCTGTCCGTCAACGACCGTGCGGACGTCGCCTTCGGCGCCCGCCCCGACGTGCTGCACCTCGGCCAGGACGACCTCCCCGTCCCGGTCGCCCGCGCGATCCTCGGTGACGACGTGATCATCGGCCGCAGTTGCCATGCCGAGTCCGAGGTGGACGTCGCGCTGACCGAGCCCGGCGTGGACTACTTCTGCACCGGCCCTGTCTGGCCCACCCCGACCAAGCCCGGGCGCCACGCCCCCGGCCTGGGCCTGGTGGAGTACGCGGCCAAGCAGGCCACGGACCGGCCGTGGTTCGCGATCGGCGGCATCGAGGAAGCCAACCTCGACGCGGTCCTGGACGCGGGCGCACGCCGCATCGTCGTCGTCCGGGCCCTGACCCGGGCGAAGGACCCCTTCGCAGCGGCGCAGTCGCTTGCGCGCCGGGTCCGGGAGGCTCTTTAGGGGCGCGAGGAACTGCGCGACAAGCCAATCTGCGCGGATGGACCTGTTGCCGGGGGACCATCCGCACGCCGGTGGTTGCTCGCGCAGTTCCCCGCGCCCCTGGGTAGTGCAACCGGCTGATATTCCTCCCAGCGAGCGTGTGCCGTCCCGGGGCCCGTGACGGGAGGGGTGACAGTGCGGTCATGCGCCGTCGCCGTCAGCTCGTCCTGGTTTCCACGCTCCTGGCCTGCCTCGCAGCCGGCGGAGCCGCCGGCGCTCCGCGCGAGGCCGTGCAGGACGGTGTCGTCCGCAGTGGTGCGACGCCGTTGCCAGGGATGCAGGTGACGCTGCTGGAGGCCGGGACCGCGCACCCGCGGGTGCTGGCCCGCGCCTGCACGGGGGCGGACGGACGGTTCCGGCTGGACTACCGCCCGCCCGCCGATCGCGGCGCGGTGCTGTACCTGACCGCCGACGGCGGAGCCGGACTGCGGTTCGCAGCCACGCTGGGCGACGGGTCCGACGTCGTGGTGAACGAGCGGACCACCGTTGCCGCGGCGTACGCCTTCGCGCAGTTCACGCGCGACAGCGAGGTCGCGGGCCCGAGCCCGGGGCTGCCGAACGCCGCAGCGATCTCGCACAACCTCGCCGACGTCCGGACCGGCGGCATCGCGCCGCTGCTCGCCGCGCCGCCGAACGGGTCGCAGACCTCGACCCTGGCCGCGTTCAACACCCTCGCGGACCTGCTCGCGACCTGCGCGCGCGGTCACGACTGCGACGCCCTGCTGCGGCTCGCCCAGCCGCCCGGCCAGGCGCGTCCCGCGGACAGCTTCCAGGCCGTCGCCGACATCGCGCGCACGCCCGGCCACCAGGTGGCCGCGCTGTTCGCGTTGGCCCGGACCGAGCCGGTGTACCGGCCGGCCCTCGGCGCCGCGCCGGACGCCTGGACGCTGGCCCTGCGGTACGACGGCAACGGCCACGAGGTCAACGGACCGGGCAACATCGCCTTCGACGCCGCAGGCAACGCCTGGGTGAGCAACAACTACCCGTTCGCGTCGAACCCGCTGCGGCCCGTCTGCGGCGGGCGCACGGCGCTCGCGCTGTCGCCCACCGGATCCGACCTGCCCGGCGCGCCCTACCCGGGTGGAGGGCTCTACGGGGCCGGTTTCGGCATCGCGGTCGACCGGGCGGGGCGTTCCTGGGTGTCCAACTTCGGCTTCCAGGGCAGGGGCTGCCCGGTGGACGCGAGCCGCCACGACCGCTCCGTCTCCGAGTTCGCCGCGGACGGGCGGGCGCTCTCGCCCGCGACGGGCTGGCGCTTCGGCGGCATCAGCCAGCCGCAGGGGACCGTGGCCGACCGGTCGGGGAACATCTGGATCGCGAACTGCGGGAACCGCAGTGTCACCCGCATCCCGGACGGGCATCCGGCGGCGGCGCGCCACCTGGCGCTCGGCGGTACCGGTCTGGTCAAGCCGTTCGACATCGCGATCGACCCGTGGGGCCGGGCCTGGGTGACCGGCAACGGCAGCGACAACGTGGTGGAGCTCGCGCCGGACGGTCGGCCGCTGCGGACGGTGACCCCGCCGGGCCTGCACCGGCCGCTCGGCATCGCCTCCGACAGCGAGGGCAACCTGTGGGTCGCGGACGACCAGGTCCTGCCGGTGCCCTGCGAGGGCGGCACCACGGCGGACCTGGCCGCGGCGCTGGGCAAGCCCCCCGTCGGCGGGCGGCGACCGGGTGTGGTGATGATCCGGCCGGACGGGACGACGGAACCCGCGCCGTTCACCAACGGCGGGCTGGTGCTGCCGTGGGGCGTGGCGGTCGACGGGGACGACCACGTCTGGGTGGCGAACTTCGGCGGGCAGCGGCTCGCGGAGCTGTGCGGCGCCCGGGTGGCCTCCTGCCCGCCGGGCTACCGGACGGGGCAGCCGATCTCCCCGGCCGCGACCGGCTACGGCAGCGACGGGCTGGTCCGGAACACCGGCGTGCAGATCGACCCGTCGGGCAACGTCTGGCTGACCAACAACTGGCGGACGGTGCCGATTCAGACCAACCCCGGCGGGCACGAGCTGGTGGTCTTCGTGGGCCTGGCCGCGCCGGTGCGCACCCCGCTGGCCGGGCCGCCGCAGCGGCCCTGAGGCCCGGCGCGGACCGGGGCAGCGGACGGGGTCAGTGGCGGCGGGCGGTCGCGGCGTCGGCGAGGCGGGTCAGGATCTCGCGGGCCCTCGGCTCGCGGATCGGCGCGCAGTCCAGCGCCGTCAGCGCGGCCTCGCGCAGGACCTTGATCCGCTGCTCGATGCGGCGCGGGGCGCCGCTCCGGGTGATGATCGCGCGCAGCCGCTCGACGCCGTCCGCGTCGAGCTCGGGGGAGCCCAGCAGGTCGTCCAGCATGCGGGCATCCGCGGCCCCGCAGGAGGCGAGGGTCTCGGCGACCAGCAGGGTCCGCTTGCCCTCGCGCAGGTCGTCCCCGGCCGGCTTGCCGGTGACGGCGGGGTCGCCGTAGACGCCGAGCAGGTCGTCGCGGAGCTGGAAGGCCTCGCCCAGCGGCAGGCCGAACGCGCCGTAGGCCTCGGTGAGGTCGGCGCAGGCGTCCGCGAGCAGGCCGCCGAGCTGGAGCGGGCGCTGCACGGTGTACTTCGCGGACTTGTACTCGATCACCGTGCGGGCGCGGTCCACCGCGCCCTGCCCGGAGTCGGGCCAGTTCGCGGCGGGTTCCAGCATGTCGAGGTACTGGCCCGCCATCACCTCGGTGCGCATCAGGTCGAGCAGCGGCTTGGCGCGGCGCACGGCGTCGCGGGGCAGGCCGCTGTCGGAGAAGAGCGCGTCGCACCAGACCAGCAGCAGGTCACCGACCAGCACCGCGCTGGCGCTGCCGAACTGCGCGGCGTCGCCGCGCCAGCCGGAGCCGCGGTGGAGGGACTCGAAGCGGCGGTGCACCGAGGGCAGGCCGCGCCGGGTGTCGCTGTGGTCCATGAGGTCGTCGTGCACGAGCGCGCTGGCCTGGAGCAGCTCCAGCGCCGCCGCCGCGGCCACCGCACCGGGCTCGTCCGCCGCACCCCCCGCGCCGCGCCACCCCCAGTAGCAGAACGCCGCCCGCAGGCGTTTGCGGCCTGTTGGTCGCTCGCCTCCGTGCGCTCCTGGCCCGATGCCTTCGCTCCTCAGGCGCTGCGCCCGCGCGGCGGAGTCGCAGGTGGTCCCAGTCTCGCTTGGCCCTCGTCGTTGCGGCATCGGCGCGCCCTTCGGCTCGCTCCCGCCGTCCAGCAGGAAGTCGCGGACCGTGCCGCAGACGGGGGCCAGCTGCGGCGAGATCGCCAGCAGGGTCCGCTCCTGGTCGGCGAGGAAGGTGTCCAGCGCGCCGTCGACCCGGGTTCGCAGCCACTCCGCGTCGACGGGGTTGCCGACGACGGGCGCGGGGGCGGACTGAGCGAGCGACACCGGGGACTCCGACTGGTACGGGGACCAACAGCGTAACGCGAGCGACTCCCGTCCCTCCGGACGGGGCAGCCGCCTCGCGTGGCCGCTCCCGGCGTCCCGTCCCAAGGAGCGGACAGGTGTTTCAAGGAGTGTCCGGATCGCGGATAACCTTCGAGCATGGCTCTCGGAACTCCCAGCACCCGCCCGGACCGCGCCGTGTCGATCCGCGACCTTCTGGCGTCCGGGGCCAAGTCCTACTCCTTCGAGTTCATGCCGCCGCGCTCGCCGCAGGCGGAGGCGGGGCTGTGGACGGCGATCCGCCGGCTGGAGTCGCTCGCGCCGACCTTCGTCTGCGTGACCTACGGTGCCGGCGGCTCGACCCGTGGCCGCACCATCAACATCACCGGCCGGATCGCCGCCGAGACGACGCTGACGCCCGTCGCGCACCTGACGGCGGTCGACCACACCGTGGCCGAGCTGCGCAACATCCTCGGCTGCTACGCCGACCAGGGCGTGCGCAACGTGCTGGCGCTGCGCGGCGACCCGCCGGGCGACCCGCTGGGCGAGTGGGTGGCGCATCCGAAGGGTGTGAACTACGCCTCGGAGCTGGTGGGGCTGATCAAGGAGTCCGGCGACTTCTGCGTCGGCGTCGCGGCCTTCCCCGAGCGGCACCCGCGGTCCACGGACTGGGACGAGGACATCCACCACTTCGTGCAGAAGATCCGGGCGGGCGCGGACTACGCAATCACCCAGATGTTCTTCGACGTCGACCTCTACCTGCGCTTCCGCGACCGCGTGGCCGCGGCCGGCTGCGAGGTGCCGATCATCCCGGAGATCATGCCGGTGACCAGCATCCGGTCACTGGACCGGATCCCGACGCTGTCGACGGCGTGGTTCCCGCCGCAGCTGCGCGACCGGATGCTCGCCCACGCGGACGACCCGGCGGCGGTCCGGGCGATCGGCATCGAGTACGCGACGGACATGTGCCGCCGCCTGCTCGACGAGGGCACGCCGGGGCTGCACTTCATGACGATGAACTTCTCGACGGTGACCTCGGAGATCTACCAGAACCTGGGTCTTACCCCGCAGGGCTGAACGCGCCCACCGCGAACGGGTACGGTGTCCTCCACCGTTCGAGAGGTGGTGCCCGAGGTGACGCTCCTGTACGCCGCGTTCGCGGTGGTCGCCCTGTGGCTGCTCGGCGAGCTGCTGCTGCAGCGCCGGGCGCCGTTGCACTGGCGTGCGCTGGCGCTGGTCGGCTTCCTGGTCCTGGTCGCCGGCGTGGCGCAGCGGTCGCTGCCGCTGATCGGTGCCGGCGTGGTCGCCTTCGGCGCCGGGCAGGCCCTGGCCACCCGGGCGGTGAAGCGGTCCGCCGGGGCGTCGCACTGGTCGCTGGTCGCGCCCGAGAGCGTGCCCGTCGTCGGCCGCCTCTTCGGCGCGGAGGAGTCCGCGCCCGCCCCCGAGGGCCGCTCGCGCGCGGCCCGTCCGGAGCCGACGCCGCAGCCGGAACGCGTGGCCGAGCAGGCGCCGGAGCCGCTGCCCCAGGCCGTGGAGGCGACGGCGGTCCACCAGGGCGACAGCGTGTACTACACCCAGCCCGAGCAGGAGCAGCAGCAGGCGGCGTACTACGCCTACACCGCCGAGCAGCAGGTCGCCTACGCCGATCCGCAGGCCGTCCCGTACGGCGACCCCTACGCGCAGCCGTACCAGCAGCAGTACCAGGAGTACGCGCCGTACCAGCAGTCGTACGAGCCACAGTACGAGCAGCAGTACGAGCAGTCGTACGCGCCGCAGTACCAGCAGTACCCCGAGTACCAGCAGCAGTACGCCGCCGCCTACGAGCAGCCGCAGCAGCCGTACGGGACGTACGAGCAGCCGCAGCAGTCCGGGCACGAGGGCTACGACTACGAGCAGGCCGGGTACTACACCCAGCACCCGCAGGGCTGATCCCTTCGCCGCCTCAGGGCGTGCCGACCAGGCCGGCGACGACCGTCGCCGACATGCCGACGCGGGCCAGTCCGCCGCCCGGGTGGGTGCCGCCGCCGACGTGGAAGAGGCCCGGCAGGGCGTCCGTGTTGGGCGGGGCGAGGAACGCGCCGTCCGCGCCGGGCAGGGAGGGCGGCGGGACGGAGCCGCCGGGCGCGCCCGTCTCGGCCGCGGTGTCCGCCGGGGTGCGGGCGTGCCGCCACAGCAGCCGGTCGCCCAGCTCGGGTGCGGCCCGGAGGGCGTGGGTCAGGACGGCGTCGGCGTAGGCGGAGACGCGGGCGGGGTCGGTCCAGTCCACGGGCCCCTGCGGCGGCACGGTGACGGTGACCACAGCGGCCTCGTGGCCGGCCGGGGCGAGGGTCGCGTCGTCGGGGCGGAGCAGTTGCAGCGTGGGCTGCTCGCACGGGCGCGGGGCGCGTCCGAAGAGCGCGTCGAGCTCGTCGGCGCGGTCGGGCGCGTGGACGACGGTCCGGTGCGGGACGCCGTCCGGGCGCTCACCGCGCAGCGCGAGCAGCAGCGTGAACCGGCCGGGCGCACCCGTGACACCGGTGGGGGCGCGGTTGTCGATCACGACGTCGGCGTCGAGGACGCTCCCGTCGGCCAGCAGCACGCCGGTCGCGCGCTCCTCGCCGAGGCTGCCTCCCGTGACCACCTGCTCCACGCGGGTGCCGAAGCGCAGGTCGACGCGGCGCGCCTGGCAGCGCCGCAGCACCGCGTCCGCCAGCGCCCGCAGGCCGCCGGTGACGTACCAGACACCGAAGCTCTGCTCCATGTACGGCAGCCAGGTCAGTGAGGCGGGCACCCGCTCGGGGTCGAGGCCGAAGCGCAGGGCGTACTCGTCCAGCAGTGCGGTCAGCCGGGCGTCACGCAGTTCGCGGCGGGCGACGTCGGCGAGGGTGCGCGGGGCGCGGGCGAGCAGACCGCGGCGCGCGGGAACGTACGGGTCGCGGTGCAGCGGTGACGGGTCGTCGGGGAGCGGCTCCTCCAGCAGCGGGCGGCGGGTCGCCTCCCAGACGCCGCGGCCGCGTTCCAGCATCGCGGCCCAGCGCACGCCCGCGTCCGCGCCGAGCGCGGCGCCGAGGGCGCTCTCGACCCGGGCGAGCGAGGCGTTGGCGAGGGTGACGCGGGTGCCGTCCGGCAGCAGGTGCGCGCTGCCGGGGTCGACGGAGCGCAGCTCGACCTCGTCCTCCAGTCGGGTGCGGCCGGTCTTCAGCATCAGGTCGCGGTAGACGGCGGGGAGGGTGAGCAGGGTCGGGCCGGTGTCGAATCGGAAGCCGTCGCGCTCGTACCACCCGAGCATCCCGCCGTGGGTCGGCGCGGCCTCGCACAGGGTGACCTTGTGGCCGACCGTCGCCAGCCGTGCCGCGGCGGCGAGCCCGCCCATTCCTGCGCCGATGACCACGATCCTTGCCATGGGCACCGATCCTATGCGCCGGCGGGTGCCCCGAGGCGCTGGAGGGGGTCCTGAGCTGCGGCCCTTAGGATGCGGTGCATGGCGGACTTCGAGTACCACGAGCAGCTGGCGTTCCGGGCCCTGGCGGAGTCACGGGCGTCGAGCCTGACGCACACCCGCGAGTACCACGTGCAGGTGGCGCAGGTGGAGGCGACGCTGGCGCTGGCCGCCGCCGTCGCGGCGCTGTCGCGCAAGCCCGCCGACGGCGACCTCAGCGGGTCCTGACGCCGTCCATGATCAGGCCGATCAGCCGCTCCGGCGCGCTGACGGTCTTTCCCGACTGCTTGGCGTTGCTGCAGGCGTAGGTGATGCCGCTGGTGAGCTGCATCAGCTCGGAGGTGGTGACGTCGGGGCGGATGCCGCCGGCCGCCTTGGCGCGCTCCACCAGCTCCTCCGAGGTGTGGTGCAGCACCCAGGCGGTGTCGTGCTTGCGTTCGCTGCTGAGCAGCAGGGCCGAGGCGAGGCCCTTGAACGCGCCGACGTGGTCGACGAGCCGGACCAGCCACTCGCTCAGCGCCGCGGTCGGGTCCTCCGCGGACAGCAGGGGGGCCGCGTCGGCGGCGACGGAGTCGGCCCACTGCACGCAGACCGCGTCGAGCAGGGCCTCCCGGTTGGGGAAGTGCCGGTAGAGGGTGCCCGGACCGACGCCGGCGCGCTTGGCGATCTCGTCGAGTGAGGCCTCGGGGCCGTTGGCGAGGAAGGACTCGGTCGCGACGGCCACGAGCTTCTCGTAGTTGCGGCGCGCGTCGGCACGCATGGGGCGCGGAGCGCGCGTCTCGGCCGTCATCTCCTCGATCCCTTGCTAAACGGAGACAGTCTCCGTATCGTTGTTCCCGGAACCGGAGGATACCTCCGTTTGCGTTCCCTGCCTATCTTCGCATCCATTCTCCATGCACTCCAGGGCGGAGCCATGTCCGAGAACACCCTTGTGTCTTCTGTGTCTTCTTCCAGCAGAACCCGTGCCGAATCCCCGGTCGACTCGCCGCCGCAACAGCGACGACAGCGGCTGGCGCTCGCCGTGATCCTCGCCTGCCAGCTGATGGTGATCCTGGACGCCACCGTCGTCACCATCGCCCTGCCGGGCATCCAGCACGCCCTCGGCTTCTCCTCGGCCGGGCTGAGCTGGGTCATGAACATCTACTCGCTGACCTTCGGCGGCCTGCTCCTGCTCGGCGGCCGGGCCGGCGACATCTTCGGGCGGCGGCGCCTGCTGGCCTGGGGGATCGCGCTGTTCACGCTCGCCTCGCTGGTCGGTGGCCTGGCCACGAACCCGACCGAGCTGCTGCTCTCGCGCATGGCCCAGGGCGTCGGCGCGGCCGTCGCGGCGCCCAGCACGTTGGCGCTGATCGTCAGCACCTTCCGTGACCCGGTCGAACGGGCCCGGGCCATCGGCCTCTTCTCCGCGATGTCCGCGGGCGGCGCGACCGTCGGGCTGATCCTCGGCGGGCTGCTGACCTCCTGGCTCTCCTGGCGCTGGGTCATGTTCATCAACGTGCCCTTCGGCGTCCTGGTGACGGTGCTGGCGCCGCGGGTGATCCAGGAGCCCGAGCGGCACGCCGGACGGCTCGACCTGGCCGGGGCCGCCACGGCGACCGGCGGCATGGTCGGCCTCGTCTACGGCTTCATCCGCGCCGCCACGGTCGGCTGGGGCGACACCCTGACGCTGGCCTGCTTCGCCGGCGCCGCGGTGCTGCTGACCGTCTTCGTGCTGGTCGAGCGGCGCGTCGCCCAGCCGCTGCTGCCGCTCTCGCTGCTGACGGACAAGGTCCGGTCAGGCGGCTACGCGGCCATGGCGCTGCTCGCGGCCGGGATGTTCGGCATGTTCTTCTTCGTCACCCAGTACCTGCAGACCGGGCTCGGCATGTCGCCGATGCGGGCGGGCTTCGGCTTCCTGCCCCTCGCGGTGCCGATCTTCGCCGGGGCGCGCCTGGCCCCGCGCCTGGTCCCGAGGTTCGGCGCGCGGCCCTTCCTGCTCGGCGCTCCGCTGCTGCTGATCGCGGGCATGGCACTGCTCACCCGGGTCGACGCGCACACCTCCTACGCGACCGGTGTGCTGCCCTCGCTGCTGCTGTTCGGCCTGGGTGCCGGGTTCACGATGGTGCCGCTGAGCCTGACCATTCTCAGCAGCGTCAAGCCGCAGGAGGCCGGCGCGGCGTCCGGCACGCTGCAGACCATGCAGCAGGCGGGCGGCTCGCTCGGCACCGCCGTGGGCATCACCGCCTTCACCCGCGCCACCAGTCACCCCTCCACCCTCCCGGGTGTGGCGGGCCTGCACGCGACGCTCGCCCACGGGGTCTCGCTCGCGATGACCTGCTCGCTGGGGCTGGCGGTCGGCTCGTTCCTGATCCTGGCGCTCTTCGTCCGGCCGCCGCGGCCGGGTCAGGCCGCCTGAGCGGTCCGCAGGGCGCGGGCGGCGCGGCGCTCCTTGCGGCGCTGCCAGAAGCGCCGGATGCGGGAGAGCGTGAACAGCACCAGTGCGACGCCGCCCACCAGCAGGCAGCCCGCGATGATCGCGGCGGGCACCGGGTGGAACAGTGCGAGGGTGACCAGCCCGGCGACCCCGAGGTCCTCGGTGAGACTGACGGCGATGTTGCTGAAGGGTTCGGGGGAGGTGTTCACGCCCATCCGGACGCCGGCCTTGATCAGGTGGCTGACCAGCGCGGTGCCGCCGCCGATCGCTGCTGCGGCCAGCGTGGTCAGCGAGTCGTGGGCGTGGCCGGCGAGCAGCGCGGCCACGACGGCGCCCGCGATCGGACGGATCACGGTGTGGACGAGGTCCCACAGCGAGTCGACGTAGGGGATCTTGTCCGCGACGGCCTCGATCAGGAAGAGCACCCCCGCGACGATCAGCACGTCGGTCCGCTCCAGGGCCGGCGGCACGGCGGTCACCCCGTCGTAGCGGCCGAACAGGCCCATCAGCAGGACCACGGCGTAGGCGTTGATGCCGCTGGCCCAGCCGCTGGTGAAGACGAGCGGAAGCAGGCTCACGTGGAAATCCCCCGGATGTCGATGCGTCGTTGAGCGGGGACAGCCTACGCGGACGGGCGCAGCGGGCCGCGGGGCATTCTCCCAAGATCTCTAGGTACGCGTACTCAGCTGGTGGTCCGAACGGGTTGAGTACCCCGGCGGATGGTTCCCGACCTGCGACGACGGCAAAGTAGTGGGCACCGGGAAGGGCCGGGGCGGCAAGGCGCCGGCTCACCCGGGGCCCGGCACTGCACCGCCGACACGGGGCGGCGGAGCAGGTGCCGGACCGGTGGGGAGCACGTGCGTGCCTCGGCACTGGGGGGAGTACGGGGGCCCGGGGGAGACGGGGGAGGAGCGGCGTCCGCGCCGCCGGCGAGTGGGGGCTCGTCCGGCGGGGGCGCCGCTCTGCCGTTTCCCGGCGTGCGTGCGCGGGAGGCGGCCGTCAGAGCAGCGGGACCTCGGCGGCCGGGCCGGTGACCGGCTCCGCGCCGGTCAGTGCGGCGGCCGCGGTGGCCAGCCGACGGACCGCCTCGCGGGAGACCTCGGGCGGCTGGGAGAACGGGAGCCGGACGAACCGTTCCAGCACCCCGTCCACGCCGAAGCGCGGCCCCGAGCCGATCCAGACGCCGTGCCGTTCCGCCGTCGTCGCCAGCGCGCTGCCGGACAGGCCGGCGTCGTTCCGGACCCAGAGCGACAGACCGCCCTGCGGCAGCCGGAAGGTCCACCCGGGCAGCAGCTCCCGGACCGCCTCCACCAGTGCGTCGCGCTGGACGCGGACCCGGGCGCGCTGGTGCGCCAGGACCTCGGGCAGCACTTCGGGCGAGAGCAGGTGGCGCACCGCCAGCTGCTCGACCACCGGTGAGGAGACGTCCAGGCTGGCCCGGTCCGTGGCCAGGCGGCGGATCAGCTCGGGAGCGGCCCGGATCCAGCCGATCCGCAGGCCGCCCCAGAAGGTCTTGCCGGCCGAGCCGAGCGTCACCACGCTGCCGCCGCGGTCGAACGCGGCCAGCGGGCGGGGCATGCGGGTGGCCAGGTCCGGATCGAGGCACATCTCGACCATGGTCTCGTCGGCGACGAGCAGCGTGCCGGTGGAGCGGGCGGCGGCGACCAGGGCGCGGCGCTCGTCCTCGGACATCAGCAGGCCGGTGGGGTTCTGGAAGTCGGGGATCAGGTAGGCCAGGCGTGGCGCGGCGTCACGCAGGGTGCGGGCCCAGGCGTCCAGGTCCCAGCCCTCCCGCAGCAGTGGGACCGGGACCGCCCGGCCGCCCGCGAAGCGCATGGCCTGCAGCGCGTTGGCGTAGCTGGGGGACTCCACCGCCACGCGCTCCGCCGGGCCGAGCAGCTGGCGCAGGAGCAGGGAGAGGCCGCCCGCCGCGCCGGTGGTGATCATGATCTGTTCCGGGCCGGTGGGCAGGCCTCGGGCGGTGTAGCTGTCGGCGACGGCCTGCCGCACCGGGGTGAGCCCGGCCGGGAAGTCGCCGTGGGTGCGGGTCCAGGCGGGCAGCTCGGCGACGGCGGCCGTCATCGCGTCGGTCAGCCACGGCTCCGGGGCGGACATGGCGGCGACGCCGAGGTCGATCACCTCTCCCGGGCCCGGCACGACGCCGGCCGTGTGCGGCGAGAGGCCGCCCGCGGGCATCGGCCGCCCGGCCGGCAGGGCCGTCCAACTGCCCGCCCCCCGGCGGCTGGAGAGGAAGCCCTCGGTGCGCAGCAGCTCGTAGGCGGCCGCCACGGTGGTGCGGCTCACGCCGAGGGTGGTGGACAGCTCCCGCTCGGCGGGCAGTCGGGTCTCCACCGGTACCCGCCCGTCCAGGACCAGCGTGCGCAGGCCACCGGCGAGGGCGCGGTAGGCGGGTCCGGCGTCGGCACGCTGCCAGTCGCCGAGGGCGCGGTCGAGCTGGGCGGCGCCCATGGCCGCACGGGAAGAGGGTGGCATGGTCGGTCAGTCCACTTCTCGGAAATTGGCTATGGAAGGGCAGTCCAATCTCCTCCAGAGTGATGCCAACGGCCGCCGAAAGGCAAGAAGCAACCGAGGAGGGAGGGGCCACCGTGGTCCTCGCACGCCGTCTGGTCCAGCTCTATCTGGGCCTCGCGCTGTACGGCTTCAGCATGGCGATGATGCTCCGGGCGTCGCTGGGGCTCGCTCCGTGGGACGTCCTCAACCAGGGGATCGACCGGCATGTGCCGCTCTCCTACGGCACCGTGTCGATGATCATCGGCGCGGCGGTGCTGCTGCTCTGGATCCCGCTGCGGCAGCGGCCCGGGCTCGGCACGATCAGCAACGTCTTCGTCATCGGCCTCACCGTGGACGCGGGCCTCGCGCTGCTGCCCACCCTGCACGGCCTGCCCGTGCGGGCGGCGATGCTGGCCGGCGGCATCCTCGCCAACGGTCTCGCGGGCGGCCTCTACATCGGCGCCCGCTTCGGTCCGGGCCCGCGCGACGGTCTGATGACGGGTTTCGCCCGTCGCACCGGCGGCTCGCTGCGCCTGGTGCGCACCGTGATCGAGCTCTCGGTGCTGGTGGTCGGCTGGCTGATGGGCGGTCAGGTCGGCGTCGGGACGGTCGCCTACGCGCTGGCGATCGGTCCCCTGGTGCAGTTCTTCCTGCCGCTGTTGACTGTTCCCCATGCGAACGATTCGAGTGGGGCACAGCGGGACGGGGCCGGGCGCGATCACGCCGGACGGGTGCGCGGTGGAGCTGTACACGAGACTGCTCGTGGGTGAGGAGCCGGACGTGGTCGCCGGCCAGGCGCCGCGTCCGGGCGCGAACATCCTCGAACTGGGCTGCGGCGTCGGTCGGGTGACCCACCCGTTGGTGGAGCGCGGCTTCGCGGTCACGGCGGTGGACGAGAGTCCGGAGATGCTGGCGCACGTGCGCGGCGCGCGGACGGTGCTCTCCTCCATCGAGAAGCTGGACCTGGGCGAGCGGTTCGACGTGGTGCTGCTGGGCTCCTTCCTGATCAACACCGGTGACCTGGCCGTGCGCGCGGGCCTGCTGGCGACCTGCCTGCGGCACGTCGCCGCGGACGGGGTGGTCCTCTTCCAGCGCGAGGGGGAGGGCTTCTACGACGTGGTCCCGCGCGAGGGCGTGATGCGCGACGGCGTCGGCCGGATGCGGATCGCCTCCTCCGAGGAGATCGAGCCGGGTCTGCGCGCCAACCGGGTCGACTACCTCTTCCCCGATGCCGAGTGGAGCCAGTTCTTCCGGACCCGCCACCTCCCGGACGCCGCGTTCGAACAGGTTCTCGCCGAGGCGGGCCTGGCTCTGGACGCCTACCTCACGCCGGACCACGTCTGGGTCAGGGCGCTGCCCGTCGGGTAACCGCACCAGACCCCGGAAGCCGGGCGGACGACCACGTCAGTGGCCGTCCGCCCGGCTTTGTCAGTGGTGCGGTGGAGCATGGCGAACGAGGGCCCGGTCGGGTTACTCTGGAGATGTTCGAACGAAAGTTCGAACGAGGTCGCAAGGAGGAGGACGCGATGAGCAGGAGGCGTGCGGACCTGATCGAGGTGCGCGGCGGTACGGGCTTGCCCACCCACTTCCTCTGGCACGACAAGGTGTACGCGGTGCGCGAGGTGCTCGGGCACTGGAAGGAGAGCGGCGCCTGGTGGGAGGAGGTCCGCTCGGCCCACGCCACGCGGATCGCCGGGCAGGCGCTGGACCGGACGGAGCGGGAGGTGTGGCGGGTCGAGGCCAGCCCCGGCCGCTGCTTCGCCCCCGGCGTCTACGACCTCACCTTCGACCGCGGCGCCGACCGCTGGACCCTCACTCGAACGACTGACTGATACGGCTACGGACTGACCGGGAGGGCGTACGTCATGAGGGAGACCACGGACAAGCCACAGGCGCAGGTGCTGCAGTTGCCCCTGCCGAGTGCAACGGGCGGGTCGGGCATGCCCTACCGCCCGGCGTCGGACATCCATCCGGTGCTGCGCCGCGCCGGCGCCCCGCCCGCCGCGGTGGACCTGCTCGCGCAGGCACAGCGCGGGCTGGCCGAGGCGCGCGAGCTGGAGGGCCCGTTGGAGCGGTACGCGGCCGCCCACCTCGCGGCCCTGCGCGCCTCCGCCGCCGTGCTCGCGCTGCGCGGGCGGCCGGAGGAGAACCCGCGGGGGCGCAAGCGGATCCGCAGCGCCTGGGAGGTCCTGCCCGAGGTCGCGCCGGAGCTCGCGGAGTGGGCGCTCTACTACGCGGCCGGCGCGCCCAAGCGGGCCGCGGCGGAGGCCGGGATCGCCTCCGCCGCCAGCGCCCGCGACGCGGACGACCTGATCCGCAACACCGCGCTCTTCCTGCGGATGGTGCAGCGGCTGATCGCCCGCGGCGCGGGCGCGGCGAACACGGTGCCGCAGGCCCGCAGCGGGGAGGAGGGGATGCCCCGTACGGGGTGAGCAGGAGAAGCAGACAGCCGGCGGGAGCGGGAGGGGCCCACAACGCCTTGAGCCCAGAACGCCCAGAGGGAGCACACGAGATGAGCCCCACGGACTCCTTCGT
The DNA here is from genome assembly GCF_900109465.1 of Streptacidiphilus jiangxiensis. GTDB lineage: Bacteria > Actinomycetota > Actinomycetes > Streptomycetales > Streptomycetaceae > Streptacidiphilus > Streptacidiphilus jiangxiensis. The sequence continues at coordinate 147,096 of NZ_FOAZ01000012.1, read as the reverse complement.
GCATCTGCACACGGCCTCCAGCTACTCGCTGCGCTACGGCACCGCGACGCCCGCGGCCCTCGCCGAGCACGCCGCCTCGTTCGGCATGCGGGCGCTCGCCCTGACCGACCGGGACGGCCTCTACGGCGCGGTCCGCTTCGTGCAGGCCTGCGTCAAGGCGGGCATCGCGCCCGTCCTCGGCGCCGACCTCGCCTGCGAGTCCGGGGCCGAGGGCCTGGACCGCGCCGCCGCCGACGCCGCGCGGCCGCCGCGCGCGGTCGTGCTGGCCCGGGGCGGACGGGCCGGCTATGCCGCGCTGTGCCGCCTGGTCAGCGCCGCGCACGGGGAGGACGTCGAGCGCAGGGCCCGTCCGGTGCTGGCCGCGCAGCAGGTCGCGGCCGCCGCCGACCGGCTCTACGTGCTGCTCGGGCCCGGCTCCGCCGTCGGGCGCGCGGCCGCCGCCGGGCGGATGGCCGAGGCCAGGACCGAGCTGCTGCGCTGGCGCACCCTGTGCGGGGAGGCCGTGGTGATCGAGGTGGTGCACCACCTCGCGCCGCCCGGCCACCCCGCCTCACGCGGCGTCGCCCAGCGACTGCTGCGTCTGGCCCGCGAGGCCGGCGTCCCGGCCGTGCTGACCAACGCCGCCCGCTACCTCGCGCCCGAGGACGCGCCCGTCGCCGACGTGCTGGACGCCTCCCGTCGCCTGGTCCCGCTGGAGCTGAGCTCCCGCGACCGGGTCAACGCCGAGGGGTACCTGAAATCCGGTCCGGAGATGGCGGCGCTCGCCCACGACCTGTGCGACACCGCCGCCGAGGCCCGCGAACTGCTCGCGCAGACCCGCCGGATCGCCGAGCGCTGCCTGCTCGACCCCCAGGGCCACGACATCGGCCTCGGCTCCATGCACATGCCCGAGCCCAGCGTGCTCGGCACCACCCGCGAGGGCGCGATCCGCGAGCTGCGCGCCCGCTGCGAGGCGGGTGCCACCCGCCGCTACGGGCGTCCGAGCGAGAAGGTCACCGGTCGGCTGGAGCAGGAGCTCGCGCTGATCAACAAGCTCGGCTACGAGCCCTACTTCCTCACCGTCGCCGAGGTCGTCGACCTCACCCGCGCCGCCGGCATCCGCTGCGCGGCGCGCGGCTCCGGCGCGGGCAGCCTGGTCAACCACCTGCTCGGCATCTCCGGCGTCGAGCCGCTCGAGCACGGGCTGCTGATGGAGCGTTTCCTCTCCGAGAAGCGCCTCTCGCTCCCCGACATCGACGTCGACGTCGAGTCCGCCCGCCGCACCGAGGTCTACGACCTGATCCTGGACCGCTTCGGCTCCGACCGGACGCTGTGCGTGGCGATGCTGGAGACCTACCGGGTCCGCCACGCCGTCCGTGACGCGGGCGCGGCGCTCGGCCTGCCGCCCGCCGAGATCGACGCCGTGGCCAAGGCGTTCCCGCACATCCGCGCCCGCGACGCGCGGGCGGCCATGCGCGACCTGCCCGAACTGCGGCACTCCCGGCTGGAGGAGGGCGTCTTCACCGCCCTGTTCGACATCGTCGAGAAGCTCGACGGCCTGCCCCGCCACATCGCCCTGCACCCCAGCGGCGTGCTGCTCTCCGACCGCCGTCTGCGCGACCGCACCCCGGTCGAGACGAGCGCCCAGGGCTACCCGATGAGCCAGTACGACAAGGACGACGTCGAGGCCATCGGCCTGCTCAAGCTGGACGTGCTCGGCGTGCGGATGCAGTCGGCGATGGCCCACGCGCTGAGTGAGACCGAGCGGGTGCGCGGCGAGCGGATCGACCTGGACGCGGTGCCGCTGGACGACGAGGAGACCTTCGAGCTGATCCGCTCCACCCGGACGCTCGGCTGCTTCCAGATCGAGTCGCCCGGCCAGCGGGAGCTGATCGGCAAGTTCGCGCCGCAGACCTTCGGCGACCTGATCATCGACATCTCGCTGTTCCGGCCGGGCCCGGTCAAGAGCGACATGGTCACTCCCTTCCTCAACGCCCGCCACGGCTGGGCCGACCCGGTCTTCGTCCACGAGGACCTGCGCGGGATCCTCGCCGAGACCGAGGGCGTGGTCGTCTTCCACGAGCAGGTGATCCGGATCATCGCCACGATGACGGGCTGCGGCTACGACCGGGCCGACCAGGCGCGGCGGGTGCTCGGCACGATCAAGGGCCAGCAGGCGATCGGCGACTGGTTCTGCCTCGCCGCCGACAAGCGCGGCTATCCGCGGCCGGTGGTCGAGCGGGTCTGGGAGATCCTCAAGGCCTTCGCCTCCTTCGGTTTCTGCAAGGCCCACGCGGGTGCCTTCGCGCTGCCCACCTACCAGTCCGCCTGGCTGAAGACCCACCACCCGGCCGCCTTCTACGCCGGGCTGCTCACCCACGACCCGGGCATGTACCCCAAGCGGCTGATCCTCGACGACGCCCGCCAGTTCGGCGTCCCGGTGCTGCCGCCCAGCGTCAACGACTCCGTCGCCGACTACACACTGGAGCGGACGCCGGACGGGCGCGACGCGCTGCGGATCGGTCTCGCGGACGTCAAGGGCATCAGTGACGCCGAGATCGCCCGCATCGTGCGCGAGCGCGAGGGCGCGCCCTACGCGAGCCTGCCCGACCTCCGCCGCCGCGCCGAGCCGGACCAGCCGACCCTGGAGAACCTGGTGCTGGCGGGAGCGCTGGACACGCTGCACCCGGGCCTCACCCGGCGGGACCTGCTGCTGCACGCCGCGACCGACCCCAAGCCGAAGGGGCCGCGGCGGCCGCTGCCGTCCCAGTTGGAGTTGGCGGAGGAGCGGGAGACCGGCCCGACAGCGCTGCCGGTGCCGACCGACACGGATGTGATCCGCGGCGAGATCGAGGCGCTGGGGCTGGACCACAGCGCCCATCTGCTCAGCCCCTACCTGCCGTTCCTCGCCGAGCTGGGCGTGGTGCGCGCAAGCGAGCTGCTGCGGCAGCGCAACCGGAGCGAGATCCTGATCGCCGGGGTCAAGGTCGCCACGCAGACCCCGCCGGTGCGCACCGGCGTCCGCGTCGTCTTCGCGACCCTGGACGACGCGAGCGGACCCCTGGACTTCGCCATGTTCGAGGACGCGCAGCAGCACTACGCCTCCACCGTCTTCCACTCCTGGCTGCTGCTGGTCCGCGGCGTCGTCCGCCGCACCGGCCCGCGCGGCGTCTCGTTGACCGCGACGGCCGCGTGGGAGCTGACGGCGCTGCACGAGCTGTGGCGCGCGCAGGGCGTGGACGCGGTGCGGGCCGTGCTGGCCGTCGTGCCCGAGCAGGAGGAGGCGCCGGCGCGGAGGGTGATGGTCCACCCGAGCGGGTTCCGGATGTCCCCCTACGCCGACCTCAAGCCGCCCGGCGTGCCCGCGGCGGACGCCCCGCGCAAGCTCTGGCACACCAGCCCGGGGAGCCCCGGGTGAGCCCCCAGCAGCGGCGGAAGGCAATAGGGTGGGCCTGTCGGTCAGGCCATTCGACCCGAGGAGCTGCTCCGTGCACCCGACCCGTCCCCGTAGCGCGTTGCGGACCGCCGTGGTGTGGGAGGTCCTGCGCGCGGCGCTGGACCGGCAGGCGGAGGCTCTCGGACGCCCCGTCCTCGACGTGCTCGACACGGGTGGCGGCACCGGCAACTTCGCCGTCCCCGTCGCGAGCCTCGGCCACCGCGTCACCGTCGTCGACCCCAGCCCCGACGCTCTCTTCGCCCTGGAACGGCGCGCGGCGGAGGCCGGTGTCACCGGCCAGATCCGCGCCATACAGGGTGACACCGACACCCTCGCCCAGCAGGTTGCCGGCGGCAGCATGGACGCGGTGCTCTGCCACGGCGTCCTGGAGTTCGTCGACGACCCCGCGGAGTCGCTGCGCGAGCTCACGGCCGTGCTGCGGCCGGGCGGTCTGGTCAGCCTGCTCGCTGCCAACCGCAACGGCGCGGTCCTGGCCCGCGCCCTCTCGGGCCACTTCGCGGAGGCCCGCGCGGCGCTCTCCGGCATCCAGAAGGCCGACGCGCCGCGCCGTTTCACGGGCGGCGAGCTCCAGGAGCTGGCCGACGGCGCGGGCCTCTCGGTCCTGTCCGTCCACGGCGTCCGCATTTTCGCCGACCTCGTCCCGGGCGTCCTGGTCGACACGGAGCCGGGCGCGCTGGAGTCGCTCCTCGCTCTGGAACAGGCCGCGTCCGCTGACCCGTCCTTCCACGCGGTGGCAACCCAGCTGCACGTTCTCGCCGAGCTCAGCTGAAATCAGGGGCGCGGGGAACTGCGCGAGAAACCACCGACGTGCGGATGGCCCTGCGCGTTCGGGGCTCTACCTGCGTGGGTGGCTTGTCGCGCAGTTCCTCGCGCCCCTGGGTGGTGCAGTTTCCTGTGGGAGCGGATCTGCGGGCTTGGCGCGCCCGCGCGGCGGAGCCGCAGATCGGCACAGCCTCGCGCCCCTGGGTAGCGCAGCTTCCTGCGGGAGCGATCGCTCGTGATCGTGCACGCGGATCTGGATGCGTTCTACGCCGCCGTCGAGCAGCGCCGCAGGCCGGAGCTGAAGGGGAGGCCCGTTGCCGTCGGTGGGGCCGGGCCTCGGGGTGTTGTGATGTCGGCGAGCTATGAGGCCCGCGCGTACGGCGTCGGAGGCGGCATGCCCACCGTGCGCGCGCGGCGGCTCTGTCCGGAGTTGGTGATGGTGCCGCCGGACATGGACGAGTACGCCGTCGTGTCCGCCAACGTGATGGCGGTGCTGCACTCCTTCGCCCGTCGGGTCGAGCCCGTCTCGATGGACGAGGCGTACCTCGACCTCGCCGGGGTCGGGATCAAGCCCCGCGCCCTCGCGGAGCTGCTGCGTGGGCGGGTGCGGGACGAGCAGGACCTCGCGCTGTCGGTCGGCGTCGGGCCGAACAAGCTCGTCGCCAAGCTGGCGTCCGTCGCGGCGAAGCCGGATGGCCTGTTGGTCGTGGCCGCGGACGAGGTGGAGGCGTTCCTGCGTCCCCTCGCCGCGAACCGTCTGCCGGGGGTCGGGCCGAAGACCGCCGACGCGTTGACCCGCTTCGGGCTGCTCACCGTCGGCGACCTCGCCGACACTCCCCGCGACACCCTGCGGCGGATCGTGGGGGCCGCGGCGGGCGACCTGTTGACGGCCTCCGCGCGCGGCGAGGACCCGCGGCCGGTGGTGCCGCAGCGCGCCGAGCGGAGCCTGGGCGGAGAGCGGACCTTCCCCGCGGACGTCTCGGGGGACCACGAGGTGATCCACACGACGTTGCTGGGCCTCGCGGGGCAGAACGCGGCCCGGCTACGGGCCGGGGGGCTCGCGGCCCGGACCGTCACGGTCAAGGTGCGGTTCGCGGACCTGCGGACCGTCACCCGTTCGCGCACCCTGCCGGAGCCGGTGGACCTGGCGCACGACATCTTCGCGGCGGCGGTCCCGCTCTTCGCGGGGCTGGTGCCGGCCAGGGCGCGGATCCGGCTGGTGGGGTTGCGGGTCGAGGGGCTGGACGGAGGTGCGCGGCCGACCCAGCTGGCGCTGGGGGAGCGCGAGGTGGGGTGGGCGGAGCTGGAGCGCACCATGGACCGGGTCCAGGCGAAGTTCGGTGCCGCCGCGGTCCGCCCGGCCAGCTTGATCACCAGATCGCCGCAGGCGGGAAACTTCTCCGGGGCCGAGGTCGTTGACCGGTCGGAACGACGGGGTCACGGCCGTCCGCAGAGAGCTACCGCACATGCTCCTCGGCAGCCCAAAAGCCCCGGGTAAACCGTATGATTCGGGTAAAGCCAGCAAGCATGACGGCCGGGCGCCCGGGGCATACAGGCAACATCAAATTCAGCAGTGCGGCGGGGTGGGCGCCCCGAGGGCGGCTACACGCCCCCTGGCGGCCAGAGGAGGAGGACGAGGTGCCGCTCTCGGACCACGAGCAGCGTCTGCTTGAGCAGATGGAGCGCGCGCTGTACGCCGAGGACCCGAAGTTCGCTTCGGCTCTTGAGGGCACGGGTCTGCGCACACGCACCCGCCGGGCCGTCTACGGGTCCGCGGCGGGCTTCGTGGTGGGCCTCGGTCTGCTGATGGGAGGCCTCTTCCTGCATCAGCAATGGGTGAGCGTCGGCGGTTTCGTGCTGATGTTGGCGGGTGCCGTCTTCGGGGTCACCGCCTGGCGGCGGATCCCGCGACTGGCCCTGGTCGATCCGCGTACCGGCGCACCGGTCGCGAAGCGCCGCAAGCGCGGCGGCAGCCTGGTGGACCGGATGGAACAGCGCTGGCAGCACCGTCAGGAGCAGCAGGGCCGCGGCGGCGGCTTCTAGCCGGACGGCTTCTGGCGCAAAAACGTATCGACAGGCGGGTCCCGGAGTTCCGGGGCCCGCCTTCGCTGTGTCCGCGCCAGAAAACATGAGCACGACTCTTGTTTACTTACTGGTCAGTACCTAGCCTGATGGGCGATCCGGGCACTCCCCGTCCACCCTCAGGAGCATTGTGTGACCAGATCAGTCAGGGCCAGGGCCACCTTCGCGGCCCTTGCCGTCTCCGCGCTCGTCGGAGCACTCGGCACGGCGGCGACCCAGCCGGCCGCCGCCGCCACGGGCACCAGCCCGCTGGACAGCCGCCCCGCGGCGATCGTCTCCCTCGGTGACAGCGCCATCTCCGGCGAAGGAGCGGGCACCGACACGGGCGACGCCTACATGGCCGGCACCGACGGACCCAAGAACTTCTGTCACCGCCACAGCGAGTCCGTCATCTTCGACACCGGAGTCAGCGGGGTCACCCCCATCGACCTCGCCTGTTCCGGTGCGCAGACCGGCGACCTCACCTCCGACCCGACGCTCGCCCAGACCACGGGCGGCGGCAGCGGCGACTACGGCGAGCCCAAGCAGGACGTCCAGCTGGCGCAGACCGCGGCCAACTACGACGTCAAGATGGTCGTGGTGACCATCGGCGCCAACGACGACTTCGACTTCACCGGGATCGTGGTCAGTTGCCTGACCGCCTACTTCCCGATCCCGCAGTCCAAGGGCTGCCGCGACACCATCGGCAGCGCGGCCGTCAGCGCCCGCGCCAAGGCGGTGCTGCCGAAGATCGAGGCGGCGCTCACGGACATCCGGCAGACCATGCGCAACGCCGGGTACGCCGACTCCGACTACCAGCTGGTGCTGAACTCGTACTTCACCCCGATCACCCCGGACATCCGCAGCAACCTCTACGCGACCAAGGTCGCCCAGGGCTGCCCCGGCTTCCCCGAGGACGCCGCCTGGGCGCACAACTGGGTGGTGCCGACCCTCGACGACACCGAGCGGGCGGCATCCGAGGCCGTGCCGGGGGTTCGCTTCCTGGACCAGCGCCGGGTCTCCTACGGCCACGAGGTCTGCGCCGAGTGGACCAGCTCGCCGTACGAGTACATCAACGGCGACGTGATCGACCTCAGCGAGAACACCCGCAACGGCTGCGACCAGTCGATCGGCGTGCTCGGACTGTGCACGGACGAGGTGCGGCAGTCGTACCACCCGCGCGTCGCCGGCTACAAGGCGGAGGGCAACTGCCTCGGGGAGTTCTACGACAACCCGGGCCAGCAGGAGGCCTACTGCACCCTCGACCAGCAGGACGGCACCACGATCATGCCGCTGACTCCGGGCGTCGCCTCCTTCGGTGACGTGCCCGAGGACGGCGCCTGGTACCAGCTGGCCAACAAGGCGAGCGGTCAGATGCTCGACTTCTCCGGCGGTGGCAGCTACGGCGACAGCACCAACGGCCGCCCGGCGATCACCTATCCCGTCGACGGCGGGCTGAACCAGTCCTTCGTCCTCGAGATCAAGTCCGGCGGCAGCTACGAGCTGGACTTCAGCGGCAACCGGAACATGTGCCTGGACGCCACCGGTGCCTCCACCGCCGCCGGCACGAAGCTGGAGCAGTGGGGCTGCAACGGCGGCGCCAACCAGCACTGGGTGCTGGAGTCGGCCGGCAACGGCTACTACAAGATCGCCGACTCGGCCAGCCTCAATTCAGGCAGCACGCCCATGGTGATCACCCTCGGCAGCAGCGCCGCGACCGACTCGGCCGGCAACCCGATCACCACCCTGCAGCCCGACACCGGCGCCGACGGCCAGCTGTGGCAGCTGACCAAGCTCGGCATCGTCTACCTGCACGGGTAGTCAGCACCACGAGCTCACGACCGGGGCCGCAGCCTGCGCCGCAGCGCTGCGGCCCTGTCGCGCGTCCAGGCGGAGACCGCGGCGCGGATCCGGCGCGGCAGCAGGCGGAAGCGTCGTGCCGCCGACGGCGGCAGCAGCACCGCGCGCAGCCGGGTCCGGCGGTCCGCGGCGGCGGCCAGGCCCTCGCGGACCTCCCGCACGTCCTGACGCAGCGACAGCGGCGTGGAGACGGCGGGGGCGTACAGGACCTGCTCGGTCGCGAGCGCCAGCCGGCCGGCGGCGGCGCTGGGGCCGGGGCCGAGGTCGCCGAGCTCGCTGATCCGGGCCGCGGTGTGGCGTGGGGTCTCCGCGTCGTCCGGCGGGATGCCGTGGTCCCAGGCGGTGTCGATCAGCTCCCGCCACGCGGCCAGCACCTGCTGGTCGGTCAGGCCGGCCGGGCCGCGCCGCAGCCTGGAGCGGCGGGTGCGCGAGCGCCACAGCATCGGCGCGATCAGCAGCGCCAGCAGCAGACCGGCCAGCGACCAGACCGCCAGCAGCAGCGGCGAGTCGGGGGAGAGCGCGGACTGTGCCGGGGCACCGCCCAGGGGGTTGGTCAGGCCGCAGTCGCCCGCCCGCAGCGCCTGCGGCGGGCAGGTGGCGTGGCTGTGCGCGCCGCCGGTCGGCTGTGCGCCCGCGGTCGGGCCGGCCGTCGGGGCCGCGGTGCTGCCGGGCGAGGTGCTCTGGGTGCTGTAGTCCGGCGGGACGGTGCCGCCGCGCGGGGTCGGCTCGAAGCGCAGCCAGCCCACGCCGGTGAAGTACAGCTCCGGCCAGGCGTGGGCGTCGTGGGTGCTGACCGTCCAGGAGCCGTCGGGGTTCTGGTCACCGGGGGTGAAGCCGACCACGACCCGGGCGGGGATGCCGAGCGAGCGGGCCATCGCCGCCATCGCCGACGCGTAGTGGACGCAGAAGCCCTTCTTGCGGGCGAGGAAGTCGGCCAGGGCGTTGGGGGCCGCGTCCACCGGAACGTTGGTGTCGTAGCTGAACCCGCCCGTGGAGGAGAACCAGTTCTGCAGCAGCACGGCCCGGTCGAAGTCGTCGGAGGCGCCGCGGGTCACCTGCCGTGCCTGTTCGGCGACCACCTGCGGCAGGTCGGACGGGAGGTAGGTGTAGGTCTTCGCGAGGCCCTTCGGGGCCGGCGGGGCCTGCCGCAGCTCGTCCGCCGAGGGGTGCAGGGCCAGGCTGCGCACCTGGTAGACCAGGCTCGCGGCGGTCTGGTTGTCGGCGCCGATGATGGTGCGGCCCTCGGGCTCCCAGCGCCAGTTGCCCTGCACGGCGAGGTCGGTGGCCGGATAGGGCATCGGCAGCCACTGCTGGCCGTAGGAGGACTCGGTGACGATCCGGGTGTTCACGGCGTCCGCCGGGACGTCCTTGTTCAGCTCGGCGGGCGTGCCGAGAGGGGACGGCAGGGCGACCGCGCGGTGCGGGCTGGTGGTCCAGGAGACGCCGTTGAACTGGTCGAGGTCGACGATCCGCAGGTACTGGTCGCCGACGGAGGCCGCGGTGGTGGTGTAGGTGAGCACGGGCTCGTTGGTGGCCTGCTGCAGGCTCTGGGCGAGGGAGGCCAGCGGGTTGACGGCGGTGATCACGCCGCCGTCGCCGGTCCCGTTGCCGTGGCCGAGGCCGCTGATCAGGCCGGCGCCGACGGACGGAAGTACCAGCGGCAGCAGCAGTCCGCCGGCCACCGCCACGGAGGCGATGCGCAGTCCGGAGGAGGTGAGCGGGCTGGTGCCGTCGTCGGCGCCGCTGTTTCCGTAGAAGATCCGGCCCCAGCGGGCGACCCGGTCGCGGCCCTCGGCCATCAGCAGTGCCAGGTAGCCGAAGGTGGCCACCAGGAAGAAGAACCAGACCGGTCCGGCGGGGTGGATGCCGGTGCCGACCGCGTACAGCGCCAGCAGCGGCAGGCCCGCCAGGGCCACCCGCTGGTAGGTCACCGCGACGGCGTCCACCAGCAGGCCGATGCCGAGCACGGCGAGGGTCAGCAGCAGCCGCAGGCCCACCGTCGCGGGCGCGGGCGTCGCGAAGTGGGACATGTCGTCCACGCCGGAGGCGAGGTCGCTGCCCAGCTGCCGGACCGCCTCGGGGCCGGGCAGGATCCGGCCCACCGCCGCGCCGGACGCGAACGCGAAGGTGATCAGCAGCACGCCCACCAGCAGCTGCAGCAGGATCACGACCGGTCGTGGCATGGCGAGCCGCCGGGCGCCCGCGCCGGTGGCGACGATCAGGGCCAGCAGTCCGGCGGTGACGACGATCCAGCTGCTCGGCGTGACCAGCGGCCACAGGCACAGTGCGGTGAGCACGGTGGCCGTCGCGGCGGTCACGGCGATCCGGGTCCGCCCGTTCATCTCACGATCCCCCGTCAGTCGTGGCGGCCGGTGCGGTCGGGCGGGCCGGTGCGGCGCCGCCGCTGCGGGCCAGCAGCCGCCACAGTTCCGGCAGCGAGTCGCCGCTGCCGGCGGTGAGGACCCGCCAGCCGGCCTGGCGCAGCAGCCGCTCGTGCCGCTCGCGGCGGGTGTCCACGTTCTCGGTCGGGCCTGGTTCGGCCGGGCCCGCCTCGCCGTCCCTCGCGTCGAGGTCCGAGCCGTTGCCGTTCCCGCCACCGTTGCCCCCGCCGCTGCCGAGGCCGCGAAGCAGGGTCCAGCTGTCGGCGTCCAGCAGCAGCGCCACGGCCGAGCCGGCGCGACGGCGCAGCCGGGAGAGCTCCGCCAGCTGTTCGTCGTCCATGGTGCCGAGGATCGCGACGAGCAGGCCCTCGCCGCCCAGACGCAGCACGTTCTCGGCCGGGGACAGGCCGGCGCCTTCGGAGAGCTCGACCACCGCGAGCCGGTCCAGCATCAGCCCGGCTGCCTCGGTCGTGCCGCCGCCCGTGAGCGAGGCGCTCGCGGACGCGGGCGAGCCGTAGGCGGTGGACTGCTCGCCGGTGTCGGTCAGCAGGCGGACCTCGTAGCCGCGCTCCAGCAGGTGCAGTGCGACGGAGGCGGCGGCGCTGACGGCCCACTCGAACGAGGAGGCGGGGCCCGAGCCGCGGTGACCGCGGTAGCGGGTGTCCAGCAGCACGGTGGCGTGGTGGCGCAGCGGCTGCTCCTCGCGCCGGACCATCAGCTCGCCGTACTTGGCGGTGGAGCGCCAGTGCACCCGGCGCAGGTCGTCGCCGTGCCGGTACTCGCGCGGCACCACGTCGTCGTCGCCGGCCAGCGCGACCGCGCGGGCCTGGCTGTCGCCGAAGCCCGACCACTCGCCGAGCACCTTGACCGCCGGGAGTGCCTGCACCTGGGGGACCACGGTGAGCAGGTCGGAGGCGGTGAACGAGCGGGTCAGCTCGCAGAGCCCGAACGGGTCGCCGAGTCGCAGCTGCAGCGGCCCCAGCGGGTAGCGTCCGCGCAGGTCGGAGCGGACCCGGTAGGACACCTCGCGGTAGCCGCGCGGCTCGATCCGGTCCAGCACGAAGCGCGGACGCGGCCCGAGCACGTAGGGCACCCGGTCCTCCAGCAGGAGCAGGCCGGTGCGGACCCGCGAGACGTTGTCGACCCGCAGGCTGACCCGCGCCTCCTGACCGGCCGGGGTGCGCGAGGGCGTCAGCGAACGTCCGCTGGCGACCCGGTAACGGGTGCGGACCAGCATCGCGACGCTGCCCAGCGGCAGCGCGGCCAGCAGCAGGCCCACCTGCAGCAGGGCGAACTGCCCGAGCAGGTAGGCGCAGAGGACAGCCGTCAGCCCCGCTGCGAGGAAGCAGCGGCCCCTGGTGGTCAGTCCGTGCAGGGCCAGCCGGACGGCGCCCGGTTCACGCCGCTCGTTCTGCGGCACAGCCCGTGGCGGCACGGCTCAGCGCCCCCCGGTGAGTTGCGGGATCGGGACGCTGCGGACGAGGTCGCGGACCACGTCCTCGGCGGTGCGCCGGCCCAGCTGGGTCTCGGCGGTCGGCAGCACCCGGTGCGCGAGCACCGGGACGGCGAGCCGCTGCAGGTCGTCGGGGATCACGTACTCGCGCCCGTCCAGCGCGGCGGTGGCCCGGGCGGCGCGCAGCAGGTGCAGGGTCGCGCGCGGTGAGGCGCCGAGCCGCAGCTCCGCGCTGGTGCGGGTGGCGGATACCAGGGCCACGGCGTAGCGGCGCAGGTCCTCGGCGACGTGGATCCTGCGGACCACGTCGATGAGCTTGAGCACGTCGTCGGTGTGGGCCACCGGCTGCAGGTGGGCGAGCGGGTTGGCGCCGCCGTGCACGTCCAGCATCTGCAGTTCGGCGTCGGGGCTCGGGTAGCCGATCGAGATCCGCGCCATGAAGCGGTCGCGCTGGGCCTCGGGGAGGGGGTAGGTGCCCTCCATCTCGATGGGGTTCTGCGTGGCCACCACCATGAACGGCGCGGGCAGCTGGTAGCTGACGCCGTCGATGGTGACCTGCTTCTCCTCCATCGACTCCAGCAGCGCCGACTGGGTCTTCGGCGAGGCCCGGTTGATCTCGTCGCCGACGACGATCTGCGCGAAGATCGCGCCCGGCTTGAACTCGAACTCGCGCCGGTTCTGGTCGAAGACGTTGGTGCCGGTGATGTCGGAGGGCAGCAGGTCCGGGGTGAACTGGATGCGCCGCACGGTGCAGTCGATGGACCGTGCGAGCGCCTTGGCCAGCATGGTCTTGCCGACGCCCGGCACGTCCTCGATCAGCAGGTGGCCCTCGGCCAGCAGCACGGTGAGGGCCAGGTGGACCGCCTCGGGCTTGCCTTCCAGCACGCTCTCCACGGAGGCGCGGATGCGCCCCACGACCGCGTCGAGCTCCGCGAGGCCGGCCCCCGGGGCGACCGGTTGCGGCGGGTTGTGCCCGTCCGGCCCCTGGTGCTCGGCTCTGCGCAGATCGTCGAAGCGGTTGTCGAAGGTCGTCACCCGGCAGCTCCTCGGCCCGTCCCGTCCACCCGACGGCCTGTGGCCGACGGGATCCCCGTTGAGCGGCCCGACCACGTCGTCCGGTGGGGGCGCTCGAAGGCATTGTTCCCTGTGCGCCGCGTTTGCGTCACTCGACTGGCTGACAAGGGGCGATTTGCCGTAAAGATCATGACCCGCCGAAGCTGGATCAGGGATGGACCTCGCGCAGCAGCCCGGTGGCGACGTCGAAGACGAAGCCGCGGATGTCCTCGTGGTGGAGCAGGAACGGCGAGGTACGGACGCGCGCCATGGACTGGCGGACGTCCTGGTCGAGGTCGGTGAAGGACTCCAGTGCCCAGGACGGGCGGATGCCCACCTCCGTCTCCAGTTCCACCCGGAAGTCCTCGGTCAGGTTCAGCAGGCCGCAGCCCGTGTGGTGGATCAGGGCGATCGAGCGGGTGCCGAGGGCCCGCTGGCTGACGGTCAGCGAGCGGATCGTGTCGTCGGTGACCACGCCGCCGGCGTTGCGGATGATGTGGCAGTCGCCGAGCTCGAGTCCGAGCGCGGCGTGCACGTCGAGGCGGGCGTCCATGCAGGCGACCACGGCGACGCGCTGGACCGGACGGGCGTCCATGCCGCCGTCCCGATAGCGCTCGGCGTACTCGCGGTTGCGGGCGACGAAGCTGTCGATGATCGACTCGCCGGTGCGGGGCGTAGGCGTCGTGGTCATACATATGACGGTAATGGGATTCCGTCCCGGTGGAAGGGTGCGGCGGCGCCGCGCCGGGGGCGCGCCCGGGCGGGGCGCACGCCCCCCGGCGTCCGCGCATCTGCGCTGACCAGCGGTTTCCCGGTTCACCCGGACGGGGCGAGCGCCGTGCCGTTCGATTGACCAAGGGGTGCCGTGGAGTAGAGTGGCGCGACGTCGAGGGAGTGTCAGAAGCGACGCTCCGTACCGGCGACGACGCCGGCGGCGATGACAACGTCGGCGACGGCGCACATGAACGAACAGCTTGCGGGCCCGTACCTTCCGGCCTCCACCCGCTCGGCCCCGTGCGAGGCCGCCCGCTGACGCCCCTTCCCCGGCGCCAGAGGGTCGACGCCCGTCGGGCGAGCGGGCGGGGACCAGACGGTGCGGGCCACAGTAGAGAGGCCCCCGATGAGCTCCGCCGCGGACAACGCGAAGCACGTCCCGGTACTGCTCCGGCGCACCCTGGAGGTGCTGGCCCCGGCGCTCGCCGCTCCGGGGTCCGTCGTCGTCGACACGACGCTCGGCCTCGGCGGTCACAGCGAGGCGCTGCTGCGCGAGTTCCCCGAGGTCCGGCTGGTCGCCATCGACCGCGACCCGGAGGCGCTGCGCCTGGCCGGCGAGCGCCTCGCGCCCTTCGGCGACCGCGCCACGCTCGTGCACGCGGTCTACGACGAGCTGCCCGAGGTACTGGCCGGGCTCGGCATCGAGCGGATCCAGGGCATCCTGTTCGACCTCGGCGTCTCCAGCATGCAGCTGGACGAGGCCGACCGCGGCTTCGCCTACGCGCAGGACGCGCCGCTGGACATGCGGATGGACCAGACCGTCGGCATCAGCGCGGCGGAGGTGCTGAACACCTACTCGCACGGCGAGCTCGCCCGCATCCTCAAGGTCTACGGCGAGGAGCGGTTCGCCGGGAAGATCGCCTCGGTCATCCTGCGCGAGCGCGAGAAGGAACCGTTCAGCAACAGCGCGCGTCTGGTGGAGTTGGTGCGCAACGCGATCCCCGCGGCGACGCGCAGGACCGGGGGCAACCCCGCGAAGCGCACCTTCCAGGCGCTGCGGATCGAGGTCAACGGCGAGCTGTCGGTGCTGGAGCGGGCCATCCCGGCGGCGCTTTCCGCGCTGGCGGTCGGCGGCCGGATCGTCGTGCTCTCCTACCACTCGCTGGAGGACAAGCTCGTCAAGGGTTTCCTTGCCGAGGGTGCGGCGTCCACCGCGCCGCCCGGCCTGCCGATCGTGCCGGAGGAGCACCAGCCTCGGTTCAAGCTGCTGACCCGCGGCGCGGAGCTGCCGACGGAGGAGGAGGTCGCGGAGAACCGCCGGGCCAAGCCCGTCCGGATGCGGGCGGCGGAGCGGGTCCGGGAGCGAAGCGGCCGCTGAGGCGGTCACGACGGCACTGAGGGGAGCGCGCACGTGGCAGTCGGGAGGGGAACCGCACGACCCGGAGGACCCGCGCGGCGTCCGGGCGCCGGCCGGCGGGCCGGGCGCGGGCCGTTCGCCGCGCTGGTGATGGTGCTGCTGGCCGGTGGGCTGGTAGCGCTGCTCATGCTGAACACGGCGCTGAGCCAGGACTCCTTCACGGTGCAGAAACTGCAGCGGCAGACGACGCAGCTGACCAACGAGCAGCAGGGGCTGCAGCAGCAGATCGACGGCTGGTCCGCGCCGGACGCGCTGGCCGCGCGGGCCCGGCAGATGGGCATGGTCCCCGCGGGGAACCCGGCGTTCGTCACCGACAACGGCAAGGTCCTCGGCGACCCGAGCGCGCTCCCGGCCGCGCCGAGCCCGCTGCCGACGCCTCCGGCGTCCTCGGCGCCGACGTCGTCCGGCTCCGCGTCCCCGAACGGCTCGCCGTCGACGACGGCCTCCGGTCACCCGGCCGCGCCGCACACGTCCGGCAGCCCGGCCCCGCACACGGCGACCGCCCACACCGACGCCAGGCCCGCGTCCCCCCACCCGACCCCGTCCGGCCACTGACGGAGCGACCGAACCATGCCCCAGCCTCCCCGCGACCCTGACCGCGACCGCAGCCGTGACGGTGCCTCCCCGCGCCGCCCCCGCCCTGACCGCGACGCCCAGGCACCGAAGCCCCGCGCCCCGCGCGGGGGTTCCCGCGGTTCTGACTCCGGCGGCGCTCCGCGCGCCGGGAGCAGTCGCGACGCGGCCCGTCAGCCCCGCCCTCCACGCGGGGAGTCCGGGCGCGCCGCGCGGAGCGCCGACAGCGTCGGCTGGGACGAGGCGGCGGAGCTCACCCGTCGCTCCGGTCCGACCGCCCCGCGCCGCCCCGGCCCCGCCTCCGGCAGCGGCCCGCGCGCGGGCGGGGACGGCGGGCGCAGCGGCTCCGCCTCGCGGGACGCGGACCGTGCCGCGCGCGGCTCCGGCGGCGCCGGGGTGGACAGCGGGCGCAGCGGCCGGTCGTCCGCCGCCGACTCCTCGCGCTCGCGCAGCGGCTCCGCCTCCGGCGGGCGGGCGCCCGCGCCGCGGCGGGCCGGGGACGAGCGGGCAGCCCGTGGGCAGGGCGCCCAGCGCAGCGGCGGTGCGGTGCGGGTCGCGTCGCGGTCGGAGGCGCCCGGACGGGCGCCGGTGCGGCCGAGGCCGCCGGCGCCGAGGCGGCCTGCGCCGGGCGGGGCCGCCCTGCGGTTGGGGGAGCCGCGCAAGCGGCTGCGGGTGATGTGGCTGGCGCTCGGGACGGTGTTCGCGCTGTTCGCCGGGCGGCTGGTGCAGCTGCAGTTCCTGGACTCCACCGCGCTCGCCGAGGAGGCCAGCGCCAACCGGTACGTCTCGACGCCGCTGGCGGCCCAGCGCGGCACCATCACCGACGCCGCCGGCGACGTGCTGGCGACCACGGTGACGGCCTACGACATCACCGCCGACCCGACCATGCTCACGCCCGAGCAACTGCACGTCACCGACGGACCGGCGCAGGCCGCCGCGCTGCTCGCGCCGATCCTCGGACAGGATCAGCAGAAGCTGCAGCAGGCGCTGACCGCGAAGAACCCGAAGACGGACATGTACCGTCTGATCGCCAAGCAGCAGACCCCGCAGACCTGGAACCAGATCAACGCGCTGGACAACCGGTTGGCGAACAAGGCCGGCTCCGGCCACTGCCTGGCGGAGAACACCCTCGCACTGAAGGCGGGCGCCGACGGCCGCGTCGACGACGCCTGCGCCAACCCGATCGCAGCGGTCTTCCACGCCCGGCACGACAAGCGCGTCTACCCGGACGGGGGACTCGCCGCCAACGTGCTGGGCTTCGTCAACGCGGACGGGATCGGCTCGGGCGGGCTGGAGCAGCAGTACGAGAGGCTGCTGAAGGGCGTCGACGGCAAGCAGGTGTACGCACAGGCGAACGGCCGCGAGGTGCCGACCGCGGGCGGCCAGCACGAGACCGCGCCGGTGCCCGGGTCGAGCCTGCGGCTGACGCTGAACCGGGACATCCAGTGGGAGGCGCAGCAGGCGATCTCCGCACAGGTGGCCAAGAGCCAGGCCGAGGGCGGCTACGTCATCGTCCAGGACGTCCAGACGGGTCGGGTGCTGGCCATGGCGACGGCGCCCGGCTTCGACCCGAACGACCTCGCCCACGCCGACCCGAACGCGATCGGCAACACCGCCCTCAGCGACGCCTACGAGCCGGGCTCGGTCAGCAAGCTGATGACCATGGCGGCGGTGCTGCAGCAGAACGTGGCGACGCCGGAGACGCACGTGACCGTGCCGGGCGCGCTGCCGCGCGCGGACCGGGTCTTCCACGACGACGTGGCGCACGGCACCGAGCAGCTGACGCTGAACGGCGTGCTGGCGCAGTCGTCGAACATCGGCACCATCCTCGCGGCGGAGCACCTGGGCTCCACGCAGAGCCAGGCCAACCAGGTGCTCTACGACTACCTGACCAAGTTCGGCATCGGCCGCCCCTCGGGGCTGGGGTTCCCGGGCGAGACGCAGGGCATCCTGCCGCTGCCGCAGAGGTGGAACGGCTCGCAGCAGTACACCATCCCCTTCGGCCAGGGCCTGGCCGTCAACGCGCTGCAGACCACCTCGGTCTACTCGACGATCGCCAACGGCGGCGTGCGGGTCGCGCCGACGCTGGTGGAGGGGATCACCGGACCGGACGGCCGCTACACGCCCACCCCCGCGCCGGACAGCACCCGGGTGGTGAGCGCGGACGTGGCCAAGCAGTTGGCCGAGATGCTGCAGTCGGTGGTCGGCAGCGAGCAGGGCACCGGCACCATGGCGCAGATCCCGGGCTACCTGGTGGCGGGCAAGACCGGCACCGCGAACAGGGCCACCGGTGACGGCTACAGCGGCTACACCGCGTCCTTCATCGGCTTCGCGCCGGCGGACAAGCCGCGGCTGACGGTCTCCTGCGTGATCCAGAAGCCGGTGGGCGCCCACTTCGGCGGGCAGCTGTGCGGGCCGGTCTTCAAGCAGGTGATGGAGTTCGCACTGAAGACGCTCGATGTCCCGCCGACCGGCGCCCCGGCGGCGAACCTGCCGGTCAACTGGTGACGTGGCGCACAGACAACCCCTGGGATGGCGATACCCTCACATGACCAGCACGGACGGCGGCATGCACATGGCAATGAACTCCCCACTTGGCTCCGACAGCACCGGTACGGGTAACCTCACCGCCGTGCCCCATCGTGATCAGCCCCTGCTCCGTCCCCGCGCCACCGACGGCCTCGCCCTCGCGCAGGTCGCCGCGCTGCTCGGAGTGGACGCGGCAGGAGCACCCGATGCGCTGGTCACCGGCATCACCCACGACTCCCGTGCCGTCCGACCGGGGGACATCTACGCCGCGCTGCCCGGAGCCAACGCCCACGGCGCCGACTTCGCGCCCCAGGCCGTCGCCGCCGGCGCCGTCGCGCTGCTGACCGACCCCTCGGGTGCCGATCGCGCCGCCGACGCCGGCGTCCCGCTGCTCGTCGTCGAGCAGCCGCGCGCCCGCGTCGGCGAGCTGGCGGCCGCGATCTACGGCCGCGCCGCCGAGCAGCTGCTCTCCATCGGCGTCACCGGCACCAGCGGCAAGACCACCACCGCCTACCTGATCGAGGGCGCGCTGCGCGGCGCCGGCCGCACCCCCGGCCTGCTCGGCACCGTCGAGATGCGGGTCGGCGAGACGCGCATCAAGAGCGAGCGCACCACCCCCGAGGCCACCGACCTGCACGCCGTCCTCGCGATGATGCGCGAGGCGGGCGCGGACGCGGTCGCCATGGAGGTCTCCAGCCACGCCCTGGTCTTCGGCCGGGTCGACGGCGTGGTCTACGACGTGGCGGTCTTCAACAACCTCACGCCCGAGCACCTCGACTTCCACCCCGACATGGACGACTACTACCGGGCCAAGGCGCAGCTGTTCACCGCGCGCCGGGCTCGCGTGGGCGTCGTCAACATCGACGACCGCTACGGCCGCCGCCTGGCAGGCGAGGCCGAGATCCCCGTCGTCACCTACTCCGCCTCAGGAGACCCGGCCGCCGACTGGCGCGCCGAGCAGGTGCAGCTGGGCCACGCCGGCTCGCACTTCCGCGTGGTCGGCCCGAACGGCCTGGCCGCCGACGCCTCCTCGCCGCTGCCGGGCCCGTTCAACGTGGCCAACGCGCTGGCCGCCATCGCCGCCGCCGTCACCGCCGGACTTCCGCTGGAGGAGGCCGTCGCCGGCGTCGCCGCGGTGCCGGGCGTGCCGGGCCGGATGGAGCAGGTCGACGCCGGACAGCCCTACCTCGCCGTGGTCGACTACGCGCACAAGCCGGACGCCCTGGAGGGCGCGCTGCGCTCGCTGCGCGAGGTCACCAAGGGCCAGGTGCTGGTCGTCATCGGCTGCGGCGGCGACCGCGACCCCTTCAAGCGCGGCCCGATGGGCGCCATCGCCGCCCGCTACGCCGACACCGCCATCCTGACCAGCGACAACCCCCGCACCGAGGACCCGCTGGCGATCCTGGCCGCGATGCTCTCCGGCGCCGTCGAGGTGCCGGAGGCCGAGCGCGGCGCGGTACTGGTCGAGCCCGACCGCGCCCGCGCGATCGCCGAGGCCGTCGCCCGCGCCCACGCGGGGGACTCGATCCTGGTGGCCGGCAAGGGCCACGAGGTCGGCCAGTACGCCAAGGGCGAGGTCCGCCCGTTCGACGACCGCGTCGTCCTGCACGACGCCATCAGCGACGCAGCAGGTCGCAGCAACACCGCACAGTCCACCCCCAGGGACGTCGAGGAGTAGAGCCACGTGATCCCCCTGACCCTCGCGGAGGTGGCCGAGGCCACCGGAGGGACGCTCGTTGACGTACCGGACCCGCAGGCGCGGGTCACCGGTCCGGTGGTGCACGACTCGCGCCAGGTCTCGTCCGGCGCGCTGTTCGTCGCCGTGGCCGGCGAGCGGGTCGACGGCCACGACTTCGCCGAACGCGTCGTCACCGAGTCCGGTGCCGCCGGCGTTCTCGCGAGCCGCCCGGTCGGCGTGCCCGCCGTCGTCGTCGACGACGTGCTCGACGCCATGGCCAAGCTGGCCCGCGCCGTCACCGCGCGGCTGACCGACACCACCGTCGTCGCGCTGACCGGCTCCACCGGCAAGACCAGCACCAAGGACCTGATCGCCCAGGTGCTCGGCGCCCAGGGAACCACCGTCTACACCGAGGGCTCGTTCAACAACGAGATCGGCTTCCCGCTGACCGCCCTGAAGGCGCAGCAGGACACCGAGTTCCTGGTGCTGGAGATGGGCGCCCGCGGCAAGGGCCACATCGCCGAGCTGTGCGGGATCACCCGCCCCAAGGTGGGCCTGGTCATCAACGTCGGCACCGCCCACCTGGGCGAGTTCGGCAGCCGCGAGGGCATCGCCGAGGCCAAGGGCGAGCTGGTCGAGTCCCTGCCCGCCGACGGCGTCGCCGTGCTGAACGGCGACGACCCGCTGGTCCGCGGCATGGCCGCGCGCACCGCCGCCCGCGTCGTCTTCTACGGCGAGGCCGAGGACGCGGTCGTGCGTGCCGTGGATGTCCGTTTCGACGAGCTGCAGCGTGCCTCGTTCACCTTGAGCACACCCTCCGGTTCCGCACCGGTGGCCCTGAAGCTCTACGGTGAGCACCACGTGACGAACGCCCTCGCCGCCGCCGCGGTCGCGACCGAGTGCGGGCTGGGCGTCGAGAAGATCGCCGCCGCGCTGAGCGGGTCCGGGAGCCTGTCCAAGTGGCGGATGGAGCTCACGGAGCGCCCGGACGGCGTCACCGTGATCAACGACGCGTACAACGCCAACCCCGACTCGATGCGGGCCGCCCTGCGCGCGCTCGCCGCGATCGGCGGGAGGGGCCCCGACGCCCGCCGCACCTGGGCGGTCCTCGGGGAGATGCGGGAACTCGGCGAGGACTCCCTCGCCGAGCACGATGCGGTGGGCCGGCTCGCGGTCCGGCTCAACATCGCGACCCTGGTCGCGGTGGGCGGCCGGGAAGCGGCCTGCATGGAGCTTGGCGCGAGGAACGAAGGTTCGTGGGGTGAGGAATCGGTGCTGGTGCCCGACGCGGATAGCGCGATCGAGCTGCTCCGTGAGCAGGTCCGACCGGGGGACGTGGTCCTGGTGAAGGCGTCCCGTTCGGTGGGCCTGGAGAAGGTGGCTGCGGCCCTGCTTGCGCAGGACGCCAACGGGGAGGCAGGGCGTTGATGAAGGCGATCCTCTTCGCCGCGGCGTTCGGCCTGTTCCTCTCGCTGGTCGGCACTCCCATCCTGATCCGGATCCTGGCCCGCCACGGCTACGGCCAGATGATCCGCGACGACGGCCCGCAGGCGCACCACAGCAAGCGCGGCACGCCCACCATGGGTGGTATCGCCTTCATCCTGGCGACGCTGGTCGCCTACCTGCTCACGCACCTGATCATGGGGACCGAGTTCACCGCCTCGGGCCTGCTGGTGCTGTTCCTGTTCGCGGGCATGGGCCTGGTCGGCTTCCTGGACGACTACATCAAGATCGTCAAGCAGCGCTCGCTCGGTCTGCGCGCCAAGGCCAAGATGGCCGGGCAGCTGATCGTCGGCATCGTCTTCGCGGTGGGTGCGCTGCGCTTCCCGGACCACTCCGGTACCACGCCCGCCTCCACGAAGCTCTCCTTCGTGACCGACTTCGGCTGGTCGCTCGGCCCGGTGCTGTTCGCCATCTGGGCGATCTTCATGATCCTGGCCATGTCCAACGGCGTGAACCTCACCGACGGTCTGGACGGCCTGGCCACGGGCGCCTCGGTGATGGTCTTCGGCGCCTACGTCTTCATCGGCATCTGGGAGTACGGCCAGAACTGCGGCTCCGCGATCACCGCCGGCGCGCAGTGCTACCAGGTCCGCGACCCGCTCGACCTCGCGGTCGTCGCGGCCGCGCTGATGGGCGCCTGCTTCGGCTTCCTGTGGTGGAACACCTCGCCCGCCAAGATCTTCATGGGTGACACCGGGTCCCTCGCCCTCGGTGGCGCGCTGGCCGGTCTGGCGATCTGCTCCCACACCGAGATGCTGCTCGCCATCCTGGGCGGCCTCTTCGTGCTGATCACCCTGTCCGTCATCATCCAGGTGAGTTCGTTCCGGATGACCGGCAAGCGCGTCTTCAAGATGGCACCACTCCAACACCACTTCGAGTTGAAGGGGTGGTCGGAGGTGCTCATCGTGGTGCGCTTCTGGATCATTCAGGGACTGTGCGTCGCCGTCGGCCTCGGCCTCTTCTACGCTGGCTGGGTCACATCTTGACCGACAGCGGTGAGGGCATGGACCAGATGAACTGGGAGAACCTGCACGTCACGGTGGCCGGGCTGGGCGTCTCCGGCGTCCCGGCGGCCAAGGTGCTGCACGGCCTCGGCGCGGTGGTCACCGTCGTCGACGGCGGTGACGGCCCACGGCAGCAGGCCCAGGCCGAGGAGCTACGCGCCCTCGGCGTCACCGTGCGCCTGGGCGACGGTGACTCCCTGCCCGACGAGACCGACCTGATCGTCACCGCGCCCGGTTGGCCGCCGTACTCGCCGCTCTTCCAGGTGGCCGAGAAACTGGACATCCCGATCTGGGGCGACGTCGAGCTCGCCTGGCGCCTGCGCCGCCCGCACCCCGCCACCGGCGAGCCCGCACCCTGGCTCGCCATCACCGGCACCAACGGCAAGACCACGACGGTCCGGATGCTCGCCTCGATCCTCACCGCCGCGGGCAGGCGCACGGCCGCCGTCGGCAACGTCGGCGTCTCCGTGCTGGAGGCGGTGCTCGCGGAGGAGCCGTACGACGTCCTCGCGGTCGAGCTCTCCAGCTACCAGTTGCACTGGGCGCCGAGCGTCCACCCCTACTCGGCGGTCGTCCTCAACATCGCCCCCGACCACCTCGACTGGCATGGCTCCATGGAGGCCTACGCGGCGGACAAGGGGCGGATCTACGAGGGCAACGTCGTCGCCTGCGTCTACAACGTCGCCGACCCGGCGACGGAGGAGCTGGTGCGCGAGGCCGAGGTCGAGGAGGGCTGCCGCGCGGTCGGCTTCACGCTGGGCGCTCCGGCGCTCGCGCAGCTGGGAGTGGTGGACGGCCTGCTCGTCGACCGGGCATTCATCCCCGACCGGCGGCACGCGGCCGCAGAGCTGGCGTCCGTGGAGGACGTCCAGCCCAGTGCCCCGCACAACATCGCGGACGCGCTCGCGGCCGCCGCCCTGGCGCGGGCCTACGGGGTCGAGCCGCGGGCGGTGCGGGACGGCCTGCGGGCGTTCCGGCCGGACGCCCACCGCATCGCGTTCGTCGCGGAGGTGGACGGCGTCGCCTACGTCGACGACTCCAAGGCGACCAACCCGCATGCCGCTGCCGCGTCGCTGGCCGCGTACGAGTCGGTGGTCTGGATCGCCGGCGGCCTGGCCAAGGGCGCGGAGATGGACGGCCTCGTCGCCGCGGCGGCCCCCCGCCTGCGTGCCGCGGTCCTCATGGGCGCGGACCGGGCGGTGATCCGCGCGGCGCTGGACGCCCACGCGCCGCACCTGCCCGTCTTCGAACTCCCCGACGGCGTCGTGGGCGCGGCGGCGATGGAAGCCGTCGTCAACGCGGCGTCCGGCTTCGCCGAACCGGGTGACACGGTCCTGCTGGCGCCGGCCTGCGCATCGATGGACATGTTCACGAATTACGGCGAACGCGGCGACCTCTTCGCCGCCGCCGTGCACGCGCTGTAGTTGCACTCAGCCAAGGGGCGCGGGGAACTGCGCGACAAGCCACCGACATGCGGATGGTCCTCACCGAGCAGGGCCATCCGTACGCCGGTGGTTTCTCGCGCAGTTCCCCGCGCCCCTGGGCGTTCGCCACTGGCTGCGGCAGCTTGACCGACCCGCTCGCGCTCCGGCGGCGGAGCCGCGAATCGGTGGAGGCCCGCGCCCTGACGTGTTGCAACTGGCTCCTGGCGTTTAACCCGGTAGGGTCAGTCGCCGGTAGGCGTAAGCGCAGGGGAGAGGACCACCGAAGTGCCGGAAGCGAACGTCGCAACCTTCCGGTCCTACAGCCGGTTCACGCGGCTGCAGAGCGCCTGGAGACGCTTCCAGAAGGGTCTGGAACGGCCGCTGACGCCGTATTACCTGATCCTGGGCTCCGCCGCGCTGATTCTCGTCCTCGGTCTGCTGATGGTGTTCTCCGCCTCGCAGATCCAGGCACGCCTCGAAGGCCTCCCCTTCGACTACTACTTCAAGAAGCAGCTCATCTCCATCGTCCTGGGCGCAGGACTGATGTACCTGGCCGTGCGCCTCCCGGTGCGTGTGCACCGTGCGCTCGCGTACCCGCTGCTGCTCGGGGTGATCCTGCTGCTGCTCGCCGTGATGGTGCCGGGCATCGGGGTCGCCGTGAACGGCAACCGGAACTGGATCCGGCTGGGCGGGTTCTTCCAGATCCAGCCCTCGGAGTTCGCCAAGCTCGCGCTCGTCCTGTGGGCCGCCGATCTGCTCACCCGTAAACAACAGATGAAAACTCTCGGGGAGTGGAAGCACCTGCTCATCCCGCTCGTCCCGGTGGGCCTGCTGCTGCTCGCGCTCGTCCTGGCCGGCGGCGACATGGGCACCGCGATGATCATCTGTGCGCTGCTCTTCGGTCTGCTCTGGATGGCCGGCGCGCCCGCGCGCCTGTTCAGTGCCAGCGCGTTGCTCGCGCTGCTGGTCAGCGCCCTGCTCATCATCACCGTGCCGCACCGGCTCTCGCGCCTGTCCTGCATCGGCGCGACGCACGTCGGCGCGGACGGCTCCTGCTTCCAGGCCGTGCACGGCATCTGGGCGCTCGCCTCCGGCGGGATCTTCGGGACCGGGATCGGCGCGAGTGTGCAGAAATGGGGTCAGCTGCCCGAGCCGCACACCGACTTCATCTTCGCCGTGACCGGTGAGGAGCTGGGTCTCGCGGGGACGGTGTCGGTCCTCGTTCTCTTCGCGGCACTAGGGTATGCGGGTATCCGCGTGGCCGTACGCACGAAGGAGCCGTTCATCAGGTACGCAGCGGGAGGCGCCACCACCTGGATCATGGCCCAGGCCATGATCAACATTGGGGCGGCGCTGGAACTCCTGCCCATCGCGGGCGTTCCCCTCCCGATGTTCTCCTACGGCGGTTCCGCCCTGCTGCCGACCATGTTCGCGGTCGGCCTGCTGCTCTGCTTCGCACGCAGCGAGCCGAGCGCGAAGGCGGCACTCGCCGCGCGGAGCAGGCGCAAGGGCAAGGGCAAGACAGACAAGCAGGATCGGCGCCGGTTCCTCCGGTGGCCCCACAAGGAGCGGTGAATTTCGGTGCATGTGGTCCTCGCCGGCGGTGGTACCGCCGGTCATATCGAGCCCGCACTCGCGTTGGCTGACGCTCTGCGGCGCAACGACCCCACGGTCGGCATCACCGCTCTCGGCACCGAGTCGGGGCTGGAGACGCGGCTGGTGCCCGAGCGCGGCTACGAGCTCGCGCTGATCCCCAAGGTCGCGCTGCCGCGCAAGCCCTCCGGTGACCTGATCACGCTGCCGGGCCGGCTGCGGAACACCGTCAAGGCCGTGCAGGACATCCTGGAGCGCACCAAGGCCGACGCCGTCGTCGGCTTCGGCGGCTACGTCTCCATGTCGGCCTACTTCGCGGCCAAGCGCAGCGGCGTGCCGATCGTCATCCACGAGGCCAACGCCCGTCCCGGCGTCGCCAACAAGATCGGCTCCCGCTACACCGACTTCGTGGCCGTGGCGACCCCGGACAGCAAGTTCCCGAAGGCCCGCTACATCGGCATCCCGCTGCGGCAGACCATCGCCAACCTGGACCGCGGCATGGCCCGCCCGCAGGCGCGCCAGTACTTCGGGCTGGAGCAGAACCTGCCCACGCTGCTGGTCTCCGGCGGCTCGCAGGGGGCCCGACGTCTGAACGAGACGATCCAGGCCGTGGCGCCGCGCCTGCAGCAGTACGGCGTGCAGATCCTGCACGCGGTCGGCCCGAAGAACGAGCTGCCGCCGGTGGGCGACCTGCCCGGTATGCCGCCCTACCGGGCGCTGCCGTACCTGGACCGGATGGATCTCGCCTACGCCGCCGCCGACCTGATGCTCTGCCGGGCCGGCGCGATGACCGTCGCCGAGCTGGCGGCCGTCGGTCTGCCGGGCGTCTTCGTGCCGCTGCCGATCGGCAACGGCGAGCAGCGCCTGAACGCCCAGCCGGTCGTCCGCGCGGGCGGCGGCCTGCTGATCGACGACGCCGAGCTGACCCCGGAGTGGGTGCTGCAGAACGTCCTGCCGGTGCTGACCGACCCGCAGCGCCTGTGGCAGATGTCCCACGCCGCCGCCGAGTTCGGCCGCCGCGACGCGGACCAGTTGCTGGCGCAGATGGTGTACGAGGCGATCGACGCCCATCGGGGTGGTCGCCGGCGTGGCTGAGTACGTCGGGGTCGAGGAGGACCGGGCCGAGGCGGGTGCCGAACAGGCGCCACGGCCCAGGCTCAAGCTGTCCCGGCGCGGCATCGCGGTGCTGAGCGGGCTGGTCGCCGTGCTGCTGGGCACGGGGATCTGGCTGGTCTGGTTCTCCTCGGTCTTCGACGTGCGCACCGTCAGCGTGATCGGGGCGAAGGCGCTGACCAGGGATCAGGTGCTGCAGGCCGCCCAGGTGCCGCTGGGCGGTCCGCTGGAGCGGCTGGACACCGGGGCGGTCGAGGCGCGGGTCGAGAAGGCCCTGCCCCGGGTCGACCACGCCGACGTGACCACCTCCTGGCCGCACGCGGTCACCATCACCGTCACCGAGCGCACGCCGGTCGCCGCGGTCCGCGGCGCGAACGGCACGTTCACGTTGGAGGACACCGCGGGCGTGCGCTTCGCCACGCTGCCGGCCGCGCCGCCCGGTGTCCCCGTCGTGCAGCTCGCGCTC
Organism: Streptacidiphilus jiangxiensis; assembly: GCF_900109465.1. Classification (GTDB taxonomy): domain Bacteria; phylum Actinomycetota; class Actinomycetes; order Streptomycetales; family Streptomycetaceae; genus Streptacidiphilus; species Streptacidiphilus jiangxiensis. Next base: position 120,076 of record NZ_FOAZ01000012.1, on the reverse strand, counting down.
TCGGCGGCGGGCAAGGGGGAGCTCGCCCAGTTCCCCGAGCAGGTACTGGTCGCCGGCGCGGTGGAGGTGGCGCGCTCCCTCCCGGCGGCGCTGGCCCGGCGTACTGCGGCGGTCGTCGTCCACTCGTACGACGACATCGAGCTGACCCTCAACGGTCCTTCGGGCACGGTCTATTGGGGCAGCCCCGAGCAGAGCGCCCGCAAGGCGGTGGTGCTGGGAGCGCTCCTGAAGCAGGACGCCAGGGGGTACGACGTGAGCGCACCGACAGATCCGGCACTTCGGTCTTGACGGACTGTCCACTGAGCCGTGACGCTTGTTGACCCCCGTGTACGCGCACGGCCCTTAGATCACATAGGCTCAACAATAAATGGTTGCTTGCTCGGCGTGTCCGTTGAACCGGCAAGGCTCGATGCCTACTGTCCTAGTGACAGTGGATAATGCAGCAGTGACATAGCATTAACTCTAAACCTCATGTTTAGGGTGAGTAGACAGATCCGAGGCGAGAGGCCTTCGACGTGGCAGCACCGCAGAACTACCTCGCAGTCATCAAGGTCGTCGGTATCGGCGGCGGCGGCGTCAACGCCATCAACCGGATGATCGAGGTCGGGCTCAAGGGCGTCGAGTTCATCGCGATCAACACCGATGCCCAGGCGCTGCTGATGAGCGACGCCGACGTGAAGCTCGACGTGGGCCGTGAGCTCACCCGTGGCCTCGGCGCCGGCGCCAACCCCGAGGTCGGCCGCAAGGCGGCCGAGGACCACCGCGAGGAGATCGAGGAGGTCCTCAAGGGGGCCGACATGGTCTTCGTGACGGCCGGCGAGGGCGGCGGCACGGGCACCGGCGGTGCCCCCGTGGTCGCCAACATCGCGCGCTCGCTCGGCGCGCTGACGATCGGCGTGGTCACCCGCCCGTTCACCTTCGAGGGCCGCCGCCGCGCCAACCAGGCGGAGGACGGCATCGCGCAGCTGCGCGAGGAGGTCGACACCCTCATCGTCATCCCGAACGACCGCCTGCTCTCCATCTCCGACCGCCAGGTCAGCGTGCTGGACGCGTTCCGCAGCGCCGACCAGGTGCTGCTCTCCGGTGTTCAGGGCATTACCGACCTGATCACCACCCCCGGCCTGATCAACCTCGACTTCGCGGACGTGAAGTCCGTGATGAGTGGCGCGGGCTCCGCGCTCATGGGCATCGGCTCGGCGCGCGGCGAGGACCGCGCGAAGGCGGCGGCGGTCATGGCGATCTCCTCGCCGCTGCTGGAGGCGTCCATCGACGGCGCCCGCGGCGTGCTGCTCTCCATCTCCGGCGGCTCCGACCTCGGCCTGTTCGAGATCAACGAGTCGGCCCAGCTGGTCAGCGAGGCCGCGCACCCCGAGGCGAACATCATCTTCGGCGCGGTCATCGACGACGCGCTCGGCGACGAGGTCCGCGTCACCGTCATCGCCGCCGGCTTCGACGGCGGGCAGCCGACCCCGATCGTCCGTGAGCCCGTCGTGCGCTCCGCGACGACCGAGCGCTCCGCGACGCCGGACTTCCCGCGCGCGGCGTCCGCCGGATCCTCGGCGGTCGGCTCGACGGCCACGGGCCGCAGCATGCACACGCTCGGCAGCGTCCCCCGCGCGGAGGACGCCCCGCGTCCGACGGCCGAGCCCACCATCCCCCCGGTCCCGCAGCAGGCGCCCCCGCGCCCGCCGTACGTCGACTCGGCGGCGGAGGAGCTCGACGTTCCGGACTTCCTGAAGTAAGTCGTCGTGCCCGAATCCCCCGGAGCGCTCCGCGCTCCGGGGGATTTGCTGTGCCATAAGGTGATCCCATGATCGGCCAGCGGATTGACCTGGGGCATGGAGTCCACGCCGCCTTCACGGACCGGTGGGGCGGGGTGAGTGCGGAGCCCTACGCCGAGTTGAACCTCGGCGGTGCGGTGGGCGACGATCCCACGGCCGTCCGGGAGAACCGGAGGCTCGCGGCGAACGCGCTCGGGATCGACCCGGCGGACGTGGTCTGGATGAACCAGGTCCACGGCGCCGAGGGCTTCATCGCGAGCGGGCGGCAACCGGACGGAGAGGCTCCGTCCGTGGACTGTGTCGCGACGCGGACCCAGGGACTCGCGCTCGCGGTCCTCACGGCCGACTGCACGCCGATCCTGCTTGCCGACCCCGAGGCCGGAGTCGTCGGTGCCGCCCATGTCGGGCGGCCGGGGCTGCACAAGGGCGTCGCCGACACCGTCGTCGCGCTGATGCGCGAGCTCGGCGCCGAGAAGATCGAGGCCGTGATCGGTCCGAGCGTCTGCGGACGCTGCTACGAGGTGCCGGACCCGCTGCGTGCGGAGGTCGCCGCCCGAACCCCGGAGGCGTACGCCGAGACCGGCTGGGGCACCCCGTCCCTCGACATCCCGGCCGGCGTCACCGGCCAACTCGCGCGGCAGGGCGTGACCGTGCGTGCGAGCGAGCACGTCTGCACCCTCGAGTCCGAGCATCACTTCTCTTACCGTCGGGCCTCTCTTACCGGCCGTCTGGCGAGCTACATCTGGTGGGATCCCAAGTGACAAATCTGACATCTGCGGAGCGTCTGGCTGAACTCCGGACAAACCTCGCCGCCGTGAAGGCGCGCATCGACGCCGCCTGCGCCGCGGCCGCGCGCCCCCGCGACGAGGTCACCCTGGTGGTCGTCACCAAGACCTACCCGGCCTCCGACACCCGCCTGCTCGCCGAGCTGGGCGTCCGGGACGTCGCGGAGAACCGCGACCAGGACGCCGCGCCAAAAGCGGAGGAATGCAAGGATCTGCCCCTCAGTTGGCATTTTGTGGGGCAATTGCAGACCAACAAAGTCCGTTCCGTTCTCCGATACGCCGACCGTGTGCATTCCGTGGACCGGCTCCGGCTCGTCGACGCACTCTCCGCGGAAGTGGTCAAAAGCGGGCGGGCCGACGTGGGCTGTCTGATCCAGGTCGGTCTGGAGTCGGAGACCCCGGAGGGGGCCCACCGCGGCGGGGTCGCGCCGAGCGAGGTGGAGGCGCTGGCCGAGACCGTAGCGGCCGCTCCAGGACTGCGACTTGACGGTGTGATGGCGGTGGCGCCGCTCGTCGGTCCGTTCGCAGACGATCCACGCAGGGCCTTCGGCCGTCTCGCGGAAATCGCATCCCGCGTACGGGGGACGCACCCTGGTGCCACGATGGTCTCTGCCGGGATGTCAGGAGACCTGGAAGAGGCCATTGCTGCCGGTGCGACACACGTGCGCATCGGTACGGCGGTACTGGGTGCGCGGCCGACGCTCCGGTAACGTCACCGGTTAGAAGATCAGACCGGAGAACAAATCCGGACATTCCAGAATCTCCCCGGCGGGCCGGGGAAGAACCGTGGATCGTGGAACCTCCCCAGGCCGATCCACCACAGAGCGGAGGACAGGAGTATGGCCGGCGCAATGCGCAAGATGGCGGTCTACCTCGGTCTCGTGGAGGACGATGGCTACGACGCCCAGGGTTACGACCCGGACGACGACTACGACCACGAGCCCGAGCCGCTGCGGACCGGGCGGACCGAGGAGGTCCCGCGTCCGGCCGCGCCTGTGAGCGTCCCGGCCGCCGCGCCGGTGGCGGCCTCGGCCGTCGTCGCCCCGATGCGGGCGCCCGAGCCGCGCATCGCGCCAGTGGCGTCCATCACACCCGAACGTCGTCCCGTCGAGAAGAGCGCCCCGGTGATCACGTCCAAGACCGCCTCCGAGCGGGAGCCTTACCGCATCACCACGCTCCACCCGCGAACCTACAACGAGGCCCGTACCATCGGGGAACACTTCCGTGACAACACTCCTGTGATCATGAATCTCACGGAGATGGACGACACGGATGCCAAGCGCCTCGTAGACTTCGCGGCTGGACTCGTCTTCGGGCTTCACGGCAGCATCGAGCGCGTGACGCAGAAGGTGTTCCTGCTGTCTCCTGCTAACGTCGATGTAACGGCGGAGGACAAGGCACGGATCGCCGAGGGCGGGTTCTTCAACCAGAGCTGACAGGCATGAAGGGCGAGGGGAGACACGGTGAGCGTTGTATGGCAGGTGCTGTACATCGTCTTGATGTGTTTCTTCGTCCTGCTCCTGGCACGCATGGTGATGGACTGGGTCCAGTTCTTCGCCCGCGACTGGCGACCGGGCCGAGCCATGGTCGTCGTGCTGGAGAGCATCTACACCGTCACGGATCCGCCGCTCAAGTTGTTGCGACGGTGGATCCCGCCGGTGCGGATCGGGGGCGCAGCCCTCGACCTTGCCTTCATGCTGCTGATCATCATTGTGTTGATCTTGATCCAGGTCGTGGGGCAGCTGTGACCTACGCAGATGCCCAGGTGTCCGACGATCACGTTGAGGTGAAGAAATGGCATTGACCCCCGAGGACGTTCGGAACAAGCAGTTCACGACCGTCCGCCTCCGCGAAGGCTATGACGAGGACGAGGTCGACGCCTTCCTCGACGAGGTCGAAGGCGAGCTGACTCGCCTGCTGCGCGAGAACGAGGACCTGCGCGCCAAGCTGGCCGCGGCGACCCGTGCGGCCGCGCAGAACCAGCAGGCCGCGCAGAACCAGCAGCAGCAGCGTCGCGAGCTGCCGGGCCCCGGTCCCCAGGACGGGCAGCACCCGCAGCAGGGCCACCCGCAGCAGCAGCGTCCGGGCGCGCCCGTGCCCGCCGCCATATCCGGCCCGCCGGTTCCGCAGCAGGGGATGCCCCCGCAGGGCATGCCGCCGCACATGCAGCAGCAGATGGGCCACCCCGGCCAGCCGCAGCTGCCCGGCGGTCAGCCGGCCCTCCCGGGCCCGGGTGCTCCGCAGCTCCAGCCGGCCCCGCAGATGGCCGGTCCGATGGGCGGCCACACCATGGGCGGCCTCGCCCCCATGCAGCAGCCGCAGCCGATGATGCAGCAGCCGCAGCCGAACAACGACTCCGCTGCCCGTGTCCTCGCCCTGGCCCAGCAGACCGCCGACCAGGCGATCGCCGAGGCCCGCTCCGAGGCCAACAAGATCGTCGGCGAGGCCCGCAGCCGCGCCGAGGGTCTGGAGCGCGACGCCCGCGCCAAGGCGGACGCGCTGGAGCGGGACGCCCAGGAGAAGCACCGCGTCGCGATGGGCTCCCTGGAGTCCGCGCGGGCCACGCTGGAGCGCAAGGTCGAGGACCTGCGTGCGTTCGAGCGTGAGTACCGCACGCGTCTGAAGTCCTACCTGGAGACGCAGCTGCGTCAGCTGGAGTCCCAGGCGGACGACAGCCTCGCGCCGCCGCGCACTCCGGCCACGGCTTCGCTCCCGCCGGCTGCTCCCCTGTCCCAGCCCGCGATGAGCCCGGTCGGCGCCTCCCCGATGAGTGCCGGTGGCCCGTCCTTCGGCGGCGGCCAGTCCATGGGCGGTCAGACCTTCGGCGGCCAGCAGTCCTTCGGCGGCGGCCAGAACGGCCCGTCCTTCGGTGGCAACGCGTTCCAGCCGGCCGGCGCGCAGCCGGCTCCGCCGGCCGCGATGACGCAGCCGATGGCCGCGGTCCGCCCGCAGCCCCCGCTGCAGCAGGCGCCCCAGCCGATGCGCGGGTTCCTGATCGACCAGGACGACGAGAACTAAGTCTCTCGCCGAAAAGGCCCCCACTTCCGGAGACCGGAGGTGGGGGCCGTTCCTTTAGTTGCACTATCCAGGGGCGCGAGGAACTGCGCGAGAAACCACCCGGTGCGGATGGCCCTGCGCGTTGAGGACCATCTGCTCATCAGTGGCTTGTCGCGCAGTTCCTCGCGCCCCTGACGGGGCTAGTGCAGGGTGACCACAGCGGTCACGCCCTTCGCATCGACGAGTACCGTGCCCTCTTCGACGCGGGCCGCGTCGAGCTCGGCGAGCGGGATCTCGTCGACCCAGGCCTTGCCGGCCAGGACGACCACCAGCGCCGGGCCGGTGACCTCCGTGCTGTCCGTGCACATGGTGACCTCGGCCGAGACCGCGCCGCGGCGCGTCATCACGTTGAAGTCGACCAGCGGGCCGCCCAGCAGGCGGCACTCGGTCGCCGCGTCGCCGGAGAAGGCGAACGGCCGGAACCGCTCCGAGACGACCGTCTCGACCCCGTCGACGGTGAGGGCCATGCCCTCGCCCTGGACGACGGTGATGATCCGGTCGATGCCCTCGAAGAAGGAGAACGGCCCGCCGGAGGCGACGTCGGCCAGCGAGACCCGCCAGTCGAAATCCGCCGTCCCCGACGGCGACGACGCGACCTCGCGGGTCACGCCGCCGCCGTTCTTCCAGGGACTGGCCACGCGGTCGGCCGCGCGCAGAACCTGAATGTCCGTCATGGATCAGGCCTTGCGCAGCCAGAAGGTGAGCCCCAGGGTCTCGTCCGCGAACGGCGCGGCCTCGGCCCAGTCCGGCTCGCCGGCGGCGAAGTCCGTCGCCAGGACCTCGTCCGCGAGCAGTGCGCCGTGGGTGGTCAGCGCCTCGGTCGTCTCGTCCGCGGTCGCGACCCAGCGCAGCACGATGCGGTCCGAGACCTCCAGGCCGGAGTTCTTGCGGGCCTCCTGCACCTGCCGGATGGCGTCGCGGGCGACGCCCGCGAGGCGCAGTTCGGGGGTGATGTGCAGGTCGAGCGCGACGGTGGCGCCGGACTCGTTGGCGACGGCCCAGCCCTCACGCGGCGTCTCGGTGATGACCACGTCCTCCGGCGTGAGCTCCACCTGCTCGCCGTTCACCTCGACCGAGGCGCTGCCGGTCGCGCGCAGCGAGGCCGACAGCACGGCCGCGTCCGCGGCGGCGACGACCTTGGCGACGTCCTGGACACCCTTGCCGAAGCGCTTGCCCAGCGCGCGGAAGTTCGCCTTGGCGGTGGTGTCGACGAGTGAACCGCCGACCTCCGCCAGCGACTCGATCGCGGTGACGTTGAGCTCCTCCGCGATCTGCGCGAGCAGCTCCGCCGGGAGCTCCTCGTAGCCCTGCGCCGAGACCAGCGCGCGCGACAGCGGCTGACGGGTCTTGACGCCGGAGTCGGCGCGGGTGGCCCGGCCGAGCTCGACCAGGCGGCGCACCAGCGCCATCCGGCGCGAGAGCGCCGGGTCGATCAGCGTCTCGTCCGCGACCGGCCAGGTCGCGAGGTGCACGGAGGCCGGGGCGTCGGCGACGACCGGGACGACGAGGTCCTGCCAGACCCGCTCGGTGATGAACGGGACGAGCGGTGCCATCAGCCGGGTCACCGTCTCCAGCGCCTCGTGCAGGGTGGCCAGCGCGGCCGGCTCGCCCTGCCAGAAGCGGCGGCGACCACGACGCACGTACCAGTTGCTGAGGTCGTCGACGAAGGCGGAGAGCAGCTTGCCCGCCCGTTGGGTGTCGTAGGCCTCCAGGGCCGCGTCGACGTCGCGGACCAGGGTGTTGAGCTCGCTCAGCACCCACTGGTCCAGCATCGGACGCTCGGCCGGGGCGGGGTCGGCGGCGGACGGCGCCCACCCCGCGGTGCGGGCGTAGAGGGCCTGGAAGGCGACGGTGTTCCAGTAGGTCAGCAGCGTCTTGCGGACGACCTCCTGGATCGTGCCGTGCCCCACGCGCCGCGCGGACCAGGGCGAGCCGCCGGCGGCCATGAACCAGCGCACGGCGTCGGCGCCGTTGGTGTCCATCAGCTCGATGGGCTCCAGGATGTTGCCCAGGTGCTTGGACATCTTGCGGCCGTCCTCGGCCAGGATGTGGCCGAGGCAGACGACGTTCTCGTACGAGTTGCGGTCGAAGACCAGCGTGCCGACGGCCATGAGGGTGTAGAACCACCCGCGGGTCTGGTCGATGGCCTCGGAGATGAACTGCGCCGGGTAGCGCTTCTCGAACAGCTCCTGGTTCTTCAGCGGGTAGCCGTACTGCGCGAACGGCATGGAGCCCGAGTCGTACCAGGCGTCGATGACCTCGGGCACGCGCACGGCCTGCTTCGCGCAGCCGTCGGCCGGGCAGGCGAAGGTGACGTCGTCGATGAACGGCCGGTGCGGGTCCAGGTCGCTCTGGTCGGTTCCGGTGAGCTCCGACAGCTCGGCCAGCGAGCCGACGCAGGTGAGGTGGTCGTCCTCGCAGCGCCAGACGGGCAGCGGGGTGCCCCAGTAGCGGTTGCGGCTGAGCGCCCAGTCGATGTTGTTGTTCAGCCAGTCGCCGAAGCGGCCGTACTTGACCGTCTCCGGGTGCCAGTTGGTGCGCTCGTTCTCGCGCAGCAGGGCGTCCTTGACGGCCGTGGTGCGCACGTACCAGGACGGCTGCGCGTAGTAGAGCAGCGCGGTGTGGCAGCGCCAGCAGTGCGGGTAGCTGTGCTCGTAGGCGACGTGGCGGAAGAGCAGGCCGCGCTCCTTGAGGTCCGCGGTCAGCGCCTCGTCGGCCTTCTTGAAGAAGACGCCGCCGACCAGCGGGACGTCCTCCGCGAAGGTGCCGTCGGCGCGGACCGGGTTGACCATGGGCAGGCCGTAGTTCTTGCAGGTCGCGAGGTCGTCGGCGCCGAAGGCCGGGGCCTGGTGGACCAGACCGGTGCCGTCCTCGGTCGTCACGTACTCGGCGTTGACGACGTAGTGCGCCTCGCCCTCGACGTCGACCAGCCGGAAGGGACGCTGGTAGGTCCAGCGCTCCATCTCCTTGCCGGTGAAGCGCTCGCCGGTGGTGGTCCAGCCCTCGCCGAGGGACTTCTCGACCAGCGGCTCGGCCACGACGACGCGCTCGGTGCCGTCGGTGGCGACGACGTAGGTCACCTCGGGGTGGGCGGCGACGGCGACGTTGGAGACCAGCGTCCACGGGGTCGTCGTCCAGACCAGCAGCGAGGCCTGGCCGGCCAGCGGGCCGCCGGTCAGCGGGAAGCGGACGTAGACGGAGGGGTCGACGACCGTCTCGTAGCCCTGGGCCAGCTCGTGGTCCGAGAGGCCGGTGCCGCAGCGCGGGCACCAGGGGGCGACCCGGAAGTCCTGGACCAGCAGGCCCTTGTCGAAGATCTGCTTGAGGGACCACCACACGGACTGGATGTAGTCCGGGTCCATGGTGCGGTAGGCGTCGTCGAGGTCGACCCAGTAGCCCATGCGCTGCGTCAGACGGGTGAACGCGTCGGTGTGGCGGGTGACGGACTCGCGGCACTTGGCGTTGAACTCGGCGATGCCGTACGCCTCGATGTCCTGCTTGCCGGAGAAGCCGAGCTCCTTCTCGACGGCGAGCTCGACGGGCAGGCCGTGGCAGTCCCAGCCGGCCTTGCGGGCGACGTGGTAGCCCTTCATGGTCCGGTAGCGCGGGAAGACGTCCTTGAAGACGCGGGCCTCGATGTGGTGGGCACCCGGCATGCCGTTGGCGGTCGGCGGGCCCTCGTAGAACACCCACTCCGGGCGGCCCTCGGACTGCTGCAGGCTCCGCTCGAAGATCTTGTGGTCCTGCCAGAAGGAGAGGATCTGGTGCTCGAGCGCGGGCAGGTCGACTTGGGCGGGTACGGCGCGGTACTGCGCGGTCATGCTTCCTCCGGCGGAACGGCTCTACTGCTGTCTCCGACGGAGGGACGAGGCGGACGAGCGCCCCGCGGTACCACCCTCCTTGGTCGCGCCGTAGCGGCACGACCCCCTCATTGGGGTCAGCGGCCGGTTCTACTCGGCGCGGGTGACCTGCGCCTTTCCTCCGGCGGCTCCGGGGTGATCTTCCCGCTGCGCACACCCCCGGGCTTCCACCGTCCCCGGGTCTCTATCGGCTGCGTGCGGCGGTACTCGTCCCCATCCACGCCTTGCTGCCAAGCAGTCTATAGGGCGCGGCAAGGTGATTTCCTGCACTACCGCGCGCGCCCCTCGTGAGGTGACGCGCCGGTAACGGACACACCGGGCGATTATCGCGTCACGTTCTGGGCACAACTTCCTTCGTCCACTCGTCCTACATGCTGCAGGACCACGCGGCCCGGGCAACCGCACTGGTGCAGCCAGGCGAGAGGAAGGACGTACTCCGGTATGTCCCGTTGTGGTGGCATTCGCCACGGCTTATCGTTCCGGCACCGACAGAGTGCCGGTCAGTCATGCACGAAGGGGTCGAGGGAATGGCGGACAAGGCAAGGAGCCGAGCTGGCGGGACACGCCGTGCCGGAGTGTCCGTGGGAGACCCGGGGGAGAGCATCGTGACGCGAAACAAGACCACCGCGGCCACCCGGACGACCCACCAGGCCACCGGCGCGCGGTTGGACCCGGCCTCGCTCCCGGTCCGCCCTGGCGAGGAGCCGTGGACCGCGGAGGAGGTCATGGAGCTGCAGGCCGAGCTCACGGCCGAGGCGGCGGACCTGCGGGCCGAGATCCAGACGGCCGAGGAGGCCGTCAGCGGTCTGATGCGCGACTCCGGCGACGGCGCGGGCGACGACCAGGTCGATGCCGGCACCAAGAACATCTCGCGGGAGCACGAGCTCTCCCTCGCGGCCAACGCCCGCGACATGCTCGCCCAGACCGAGCGCGCGCTGCTGCGGATCGCCGGGTCCCAGTTCGGGTTCTGCGAGTCCTGCGGCAAGGCGATCGGCAAGGCGAGGGTGCAGGCCTTCCCACGCGCCACGCTGTGCGTGGAGTGCAAGCAGAAGCAGGAACGCCGTTACTGATTCGGCACCGCCTCCGGCGCGGCCCAGGCCGCGCCGGAGGCATGGCGTGCCGTACCCTCGACGGCGACAGCCCACCCGATACGGTCACGCGGAGCGCATCATCAGTACCCAGGGTCACCAGAACGCCGAGGCCGACGCTCCCGCCTCGACTGAGCCGGAAGAAGACGTGCAGCTCGACGAAGCGCCCGAGACGACGGCGAAGAAGCGTCGGATCGGCGTGCTGCTGAGCGTCGCCCTGCTCGCCTACCTGCTGGATCTCGGCAGCAAGCTGCTGGTCGTCGCGCAGTTGGAGCACAAGGACCCGATCCGCCTGATCGGTGACTGGGTGCAGCTCGCGGTGATCCGCAACCCGGGTGCGGCGTTCGGCATGGGCCAGGCGATGACCATCGTGTTCACGCTCATCGCGGCCACGGTCATCGTCGTGATCATCCGGCTCTCCCGGCGTCTGTACAGCCTGCCCTGGGCGGTCGCCCTCGGCCTGCTGCTGGGTGGCGCCTTCGGCAACCTGACCGACCGCATCATGCGCTCGCCGGGGCTGTTCCGGGGCGAGGTCGTCGACTTCATCTCGGTCAAGCACTTCGCCGTCTTCAACCTGGCCGACTCGGCCATCGTCTGCGGCGGCATCCTGGTCGTGCTGCTCTCCTTCCTGGGCACCAACCCGGACGGCAGCGTGCAGCGCGACAAGTAGCGCGTGCATGTGAAAGGGCGCCCGGCCACAGGCCGGGCGCCCTTTCGCGTCGCGCGGGGCTACAGGACCTTGGACAGGAAGGCCTGGGTGCGCTCGTGCTGCGGGTTGGTGAGCACCTCCCGGGGGTGGCCGGACTCGACCACGACGCCGCCGTCCATGAAGACCAGCGAGTCGCCGACCTCCCGGGCGAAGCCCATCTCGTGGGTGACCACGATCATGGTCATCCCGTCCTCGGCCAGGCCGCGCATGACGTCCAGGACGTCACCGACCAGCTCGGGGTCGAGCGCGGAGGTGGGCTCGTCGAAGAGCATCAGCTTGGGCTCCATCGCCAGCGCGCGGGCGATGGCGACGCGCTGCTGCTGGCCGCCGGAGAGCTGGGAGGGGTAGTTTCCGGCCTTGTCGGCCAGCCCGACCTTGGTCAGCAGCTCCATCGCCTGCTCGCGCGCCTGGGCCTTCGGCACCTTCTTGACCTGGGTGGGCGCCTCGGTGATGTTCTCCAGCGCGGTCATGTGCGGGAACAGGTTGAACCGCTGGAACACCATGCCGATGTCCCGGCGCTTCTGCGCGACCACGCGGTCGGGCAGCTCGTGGAGCTTGCCGTTCTTCTCCTGGTAGCCGACCAGCTCGCCGTCGACGTAGAGCCGTCCGGCGTTGATCTTCTCCAGGTGGTTGATGCAGCGCAGGAAGGTGGACTTGCCCGAGCCGGACGGGCCGACCAGGCAGAACACCTGCCCCGGCTGGACCTCCAGGTCGATGCCCTTGAGCACCTCGACCTGCCCGTAGGACTTGTGCACCTGCTCGGCGCGGACCATGGGTTCGATGCTCATCCGACGGCTCCCTCGTGGCGCTGGAAGCTCAGCAGGTTCTTGCGGACCTTCTGCCAGGGGGTGTCCGGCAGGACGCGGTTGGTGCCGCGTGAGTAGTACCGCTCGACGTAGTACTGCCCGATGGACAGGATCGAGGTCATCAGCAGGTACCAGAAGCTGATCGCGACCAGGGCCGGGATCTCGTAGAAGGTGCGCGAGGCGATGTCCTGGCCGGCGCGGGTCAGCTCTTCGAGCGCGATCGCGGAGACCAGTGAGGTGGTCTTCAGCATCGAGATGGTCTCGTTGCCGGCCGGCGGGATGATCACGCGCATGGCCTGGGGCAGCACGATCCGCCACAGCGTCTGCGCGTGGGTGAGCCCGAGCGAGGAGGCCGCCTCGGCCTGGCCCTCGTCGACCGACAGGATGCCGGCGCGGACGATCTCGGCGAAGTACGCCGCCTCGTTGAGCCCGAGGGCCAGCGTCGCCGCGGTGAACAGGCCGACCAGGTCGTTGTAGTTCCACGAGGCGAAGGTCGGCCCGAACGGGATGCCGATGCCGACCTTGGGGACCAGAGCACCGAGGAAGTTCCAGAAGAACAGCTGGACCAGGACCGGCGTGCCGCGGAAGACCCAGATGTAGATCCAGGAGGCCCCGGAGAGCACCGGGTTCTTCGACAGGCGCATCACGGCGAGCAGGACGCCGCCGACGATGCCGATCACCATGGCCAGCGCGGTCAGCTCCAGCGTCCGGCCGACGCCCGCGAGCACGGTGGGGTAGGTGAAGATCTGGCCGACCACGTCCCAGTGCAGGACGGAACTGGTGACCATCAGATGACCGAGCATCGCCGCCAGCACGGCGATGACGACCACGGCCACCCAGCGTCCGGGGTGCCGGACGGGTACGGCCCGTATCTCCTCGGGGCGCCCCCGGTCCGGGGGCGCCGCGTCCTGAGGAAGCGTCACGATTCTCTATGCCTTACGTGGGGAGTGCCGGGGCGGGTCAGCTGGTGGCGCCGTTGACGACGACCTTGTCGGCGGTGATCGCGCCGGGCTGGACGGCCCACTTGGTCAGGATCTGGTTGTAGGTGCCGTCCTGGATCAGGTCCTTGATGGCGCCGGCGATGGCCTGGGCGAACTGGCCGTCGCCCTTGGGCACGGCGAGACCGTAGGGGGCGGTGTTGTAGTCCTGGCCGATCTTGATCAGCTGGCCGTTGCTCTGCTGCACGGCGTAGTCGATGACCGGGGAGTCGGCCATCATGGCCTGGTCGCGCTTGGCGATCAGCGCCGAGGTCGCGTCGGTCTGCGCGTCGAACTGGTTGCCGTCGCCCGGGACGACCGGCTTGCCCGCCTTCTTGCAGGCCGGGTTGATCACGTTCTTGATCTCGTCGGACTCGGTGGTGGCGGTCTGCACCGAGACCTTGATGCCGCACAGGTCGGCCGCCTGACCGGTCAGCTTGTCCGGGTTGCCGGTCAGGGTCGCGATGGCCTCGCCCGCGTTGTAGTAGTCGACCAGGTCGACCTGCTGCTCGCGCTGCTTGTTGTCCGTGAAGGAGGACATGCCGAGGTCGTACTTCTTCGCGACGATGCCGCCGAGGATGCTGTCGAAGCTCGCGCTCTGGAACTCGGCCTTGAGGCCCAGCTTCTTCATGATCGCAGTGCCGAGCTCCACGTCGAAGCCGACGATCTGGCCCTGGGCGTTCTTGAACTCGGACGGCGCGTAGGTGGTGTCGCTGCCGATGACGACGGTGCCCTTGGTCTTCAGCGCGGCCGGGACCATGGCGACCAGCGCCGCGTCGGTGCCCTCCGCGTTCACCGACTGCGAGGCGTTGGGGGCGGCACCGGTGTTTCCGTCGATCTTGGAGCTGCCACAACCCGTGAGGATCAGCGAGCCGACCACGGCCACGGAGCCGGCGAGGAGGAGACGCTGCGAGACGGAACGAGCCATGAGGGTGGGTCCTCCTGCGATGTATGAGCACGCCGAAGGAGGGTCTGCACACCTTTATGCGTCCCGCCCCTGCGTGAATTGAGTCCGCATCCTCTCACTCCCAATAGGCCGTTCGGCTGCACAGTTGGGTCAAAATCAGATAACAAGCCGCAGCTCGGGGCGGCGGCAGCAAGGCCGGGTGCACCCCTCCCATACGGCATACTCGTTACGGTGAGCACCGTTCCCCAGATCCGCGCCCTGCCCGTGCCCGACGGCCTCGAGGGCGAGCGTGTCGACGCCGCCATCGCCCGTATGTTCGGCTTCTCCCGGACGAAGGCCGCCGAGCTGGCCGCCGAGGGCAAGGTCACCGTGGACGGTGCCGAGGTCGGCAAGTCCGACCGGGTGACCGCGGGCGCCTGGCTGGAGGTCGAGATCCCGGCTCCGCCGGCGCCGGTGCAGATCGTCGCCGAGAAGATCGACAACATGAAGATCGTCTACGACGACGAGCACTTCGTCCTCGTGGACAAGCCGGTCGGCGTCGCCGCCCACCCGAGCCCGGGCTGGACCGGCCCCACCGTCATCGGCGGCCTCGCCGGGGCGGGCTACCGCATCTCCACCTCCGGCGCCGCCGAGCGCCAGGGCGTGGTGCACCGCCTGGACGTCGGCACCTCCGGCCTGATGGTCGTCGCCAAGTCCGAGCACGCCTACACCTCGCTCAAGCAGCAGTTCCGCGACCGGGTGCCGGAGAAGCGCTACAACGCCCTGGTCCAGGGCCACCCGGACCCGCTGTCCGGCACCGTCGACGCCCCGATCGACCGCCACCCCAGCAGCGACTGGAAGTGGGCGGTCGTCGCCGGTGGCAAGCCGTCGATCACCCACTACGACCTGATCGAGGCCTACCGCGCCGCCTCGCTGCTGGACATCAAGCTGGAGACGGGCCGCACCCACCAGATCCGGGTCCACATGTCGGCGCTGCGCCACCCCTGCGTCGGCGACACCACCTACGGCGCCGACCCGACCCTGGCCAAGCGCCTGGGCCTGACCCGGCAGTGGCTGCACGCCGTCTCGCTCGGCTTCCAGCACCCGGGGACGGGCGAGTGGGTCGAGTTCACCAGCGACTACCCCGCCGACCTGGCCCGCGCCCTGGAGATCATCAGTGCGGAGAGCTGAGGACGTCTCGATCGAGGTCGCGGCCGAGGCGGACATGGCGGACGTGCGCAGCGTCCGCTACGAGGTCTTCGTCGAGGAGCAGCAGGTCCCCGTCGAGCTGGAGTACGACGACCTCGACGCCACCAGCGTCCACGTGCTCGCCCGCGCGGCGGACGGGACGCCGCTCGGCACCGGCCGGTTGATCCACGGTCCGCAGGCGCTGGCCGAGACCGGCCGTGAGGGCGTCGTGCTGCTCGGCCGGCTGGCGGTGCGTCAGCAGGCGCGCGGCACCGGCCTCGGGGTGGCGCTGGTGCGCGCGATCGAGGCGGCGGGACGCGAGCGCGGCGGCGTGGAGCTGGAGCTGCACGCCCAGGTGCAGGCACTCGGCTTCTACGAGCGCTTGGGTTATGTCGCTTTTGGGGAGGAGTACCCCGACGCGGGCATTCCGCACCGGAGTATGACGAAACGTCTGGCATGATGCCTGTGTGGCGCAGCTGATCCTTCTCTTCACGGTTTTTCTCTGCGCCATCGTCACCACCCCGCTCGCCGAGCGGATCCACCTGCCGCAGCCGGTGCTGATGACCCTCCTCGGCATCGTGCTCGCGCTGCTGCCGTTCGTGCCGAACGTGCACATCGAGCCGGACCTGATCCTCCCGCTCGTGCTGCCGCCGCTGATCTACGCGTCCGCGCAGCGCTCCACGGCGCGCTACTACCTGCAGAACGCGCGCGTCATCCTGCTGCTGGCCGTCGCCCTGGTGCTGGTCACCACCGCGGCCGTGGCGGGCGCGATGCACTGGATCACCCCGGCGCTGCCGGTCGCCGCCGCCGTGGCGCTCGGCGCGATGATCTCCCCGCCGGACCCGATCGCGGCAGGCGCGGTCGCGCAGAGCGTCGGGCTGCCGCGCCGCCTGCTCGGCATCCTGGAGACCGAGGGCCTGTTCAACGACGTCACCGCGCTCGTGGTCTACGCCCTCGCCGTCGACGCGGTGGTGACCGGTCAGTTCTCCACCCTCCACGCGGCGCTGCGCCTCCTGCTCTCGGCCGTGCTCGCCCTCGTCTTCGGCGTCGGCATCGGCTGGCTGAGCGGCAAGGTCATAGCGATGCTGAGCGACGCGACGCTCCAGGTCGGCCTCAGCCTGCTGGTCCCGTTCGCCGCCTACGTGCTCGCCGACCAGCTGCACGGCTCCGGAGTGCTGGCGGTGCTGGTCTGCGCGCTGTGGATCAACGACCGGGCCGTCGGCGCGGACGACGTCTCCTTCCGCCTGGTCGGCTCCGCGTTCTGGGACGTCGTGGAGCTGCTGATCTCCGGCATGGCCTTCGGCCTGATCGGCCTGGAGTGGTCCAGCGTGCTGCACGAGGTCGGCAGCAGCTGGCCCTCGATGATCGGCGACGCGGCACTCGTCATCGTCGTCGTGGTCGGCGTGCGGTTCCTGTGGCTGCTGCCCGGCTCGTGGTTCGCCGCCTGGTTGGACCGGCGTCTCGGCCGTCGCGAAGACGTGACGCCGCTCGGCTGGCGGGAGTCCGTGGTGCTGTGGTGGGCGGGCATGCGCGGCGTCGCCTCGGTGGCGCTCGCGCTGGCCATCCCGTTCACCGGGCACGACGGCAAGCCGTTCCCGCTGCGCTACGAGATCGTCTTCATCGCCTTCTCCGTGGTCATCTTCACGCTCGTGGTCCAGGGCCTGACGCTGCCGCTGGTCGTGCGCTGGCTGCACCTGGGCCGGGACGAGGACGCGGAGGACCACGAGGAGCGGCGCCTGTGGTACCGGGCCTCCCGGGCCGGGCTGGTGCGTCTGAAGGAGATGGCGACGCACGAGGAGCTGCCGGACGAGCTCGTCGACCGCCTCAAGCAGCGGCAGGTCGACCGGCTGGCCCGCAGCCGCCCCGACATCTACGACGAACAGCAGCGCGAGGAGTGGAAGCAGCGCGTCCGGGCCTTCAAGACCCTGCGCCGGGTCGAGTCCGAGATGCTCGCCGCCTCCCGCGAGGAGATGCAGGTGGCCCGGATGGAGCCGGGAGCCGACCCGGAGCTCGTCGACCGCGTCATCCGCCAGCTCGACCTGCGCAGCGAACGCTGAGCCGCCTCCCGTCACGCCCCCGTCACGAAAGGCCCCTGTGAGCACCGACCCGCAGACCACGTCCGGCGCCACCTCCCAGCACGCCGACGTCGACCTCCACGACGACGGCGACGCCGGCTATGCCAAGACGCTGAAGCCGCGCCACATCAGCATGATCGCCATCGGCGGTGCGATCGGCACCGGTCTCTTCCTCGGCGCGGGCGGCAACCTGGCCAAGGCGGGGCCCTCGCTGGCGATCTCCTACGCGGTGGCGGGTGTCTTCGCGTTCCTGGTGGTGCGCGCGCTCGGCGAGCTGGTGCTGCACCGGCCCTCGTCGGGCTCGTTCGTCAGCTACGCGCGGGAGTTCCTGGGCGAGAAGGGCGCGTACATCGCGGGCTGGATGTACGTGCTGAACTGGTCGACCACCGGAATGGCGGACATCACCGCCGTCGCCCTCTACGTGCACTACTGGGACGCCTTCACCTCCGTCCCGCAGTGGGTGCTGGCGCTGGTCGCGCTGGCCGTGGTGCTCTCGATCAACCTGATCTCGGTACGGCTCTTCGGCGAGATGGAGTTCTGGTTCGCCATCGTCAAGGTCGCGGCGATCGTGCTCTTCCTGGTGGTGGGCGTGGTGCTGCTGGCCACCCAGCACCCGATCGCCGGCCAGGTGCCGGGCCTGCACATGATCAGCGACAACGGCGGGTGGTTCCCGCGCGGCGTGGTCCAGATGATCGTGGTGCTGCAGAGCGTCGTCTTCGCTTACGCGGCGATCGAGATGGTCGGCGTCACGGCGGGCGAGACGGCCGAGCCGGCGAAGATCGTCCCCAAGGCGATCAACTCGATCACCTGGCGCATCCTCGTCTTCTACGTCGGCTCCATCGTCATGCTGGTGCTGCTGCTCCCGTGGAGCTCGTACTCCGCCTCGGAGAGCCCCTTCGTCACGGTCTTCGCCAAGCTGGGCGTGCCGGGCATCGGCGGCATCATGAACGCCGTCGTGCTGACGGCGGCCATGTCCAGCCTCAACTCCGGCCTCTACTCCACCGGCCGCATCCTGCGCTCGCTGGCCGCGTCCGGCTCCGCGCCGGCCTTCACCGGCCGGATGTCCGCTCGCGCGGTGCCCTACGGCGGCATCTTCCTGACGGCGGGCGCGGCACTGATCGGCGTCGGGCTCAACGCCTGGCTGCCGGGCGAGGCCTTCGAGATCGTGGTCAACATCGCCTCGCTGGGCGTCATCTCCACCTGGATCATGATCATGGTCTGCCACGCCCTCTTCGTCCGCCGCGCCCGTGCGGGCCACGCGGAGCGCCCCTCCTACCGCCTGGGCTTCTCGCCCTGGGTCGAGCTCGTCACGATCGCGTTCCTGCTCTTCGTCGTCGTCGAGATGGGCGTCTCCGGCGGCACGGTCGGTCGTTGGACGATCCTGCTGATCGTCCCCATCACGGCGGCCCTGACGGCCGGCTGGTACGCCATCAGGAGCCGGGAATCCTAGAGTCGGTCCTCCGTCGCCGGCCGGAAGGGCGCCGGCTGCGGGAAGACCCGCGTGTGCTTGACGCTGCCGAAGGCGAACTCGGACTCGATGGAGGCGATGCCGGGGATCGCGTGCAGGCGGGTGCGGACCAGGCGCTCGTAGGCCTGGAGGTCCTCGACCACGATGCGGAGCAGGTAGTCGGTGCTGCCCGCCATCAGGTAGCAGTCCTGGATGTGGTCGATCCGCTGGACGTGCTCCTCGAAGGCCTCCACGCTCGCCGCGTTGTGCCGCTCCAGCCCGATCCGCACGAAGGCGGTGACCGGCAGGCCGAAGACGGACTGGTCCACCAGGGCCGTGTAGCCCTCGATCACGCCCGCCTCCTCGAGCCGGCGCACCCGGCGCAGGCACGGCGAGGGGGAGAGCCGGACGCGGTCCGCCAGCTCCTGGTTGGTCAGGCGGCCGTCCTGCTGCAGCTCGCGGACGATCGACCGATCGACGGCGTCCATGGTTCTCCTGCCTTCTGTTCAGATCGTGGAGTCTTGGCAGATTCTGCCTCTTGGCTGGTCTCTGGAGACATTTTTAGCAATCGCATGCCACGCCTGTCGCCATAGCATTGCTCGCGTTCCCGCCGTTTCCGGCAGCCAGTGGAGTCACGCCGCCATGCCCCCGATCTCCGTCACGCCCCTGACGACCGAGTCCGCCGTGGAGCGGACGCTCGCCGTCGAGCCCGCGGCGGGCCGTCCGACCGGGCGGCGGACGGCCGACCCCCTCGGCGTCGCCGCGCTGGTGGCGACGGTCTGCCTGTGGAGCGCGTTCGCGCTCAGCGACAGGGCGCTCGCCGCCTCCTCGCTGCGCCCGGCGGACGCGGCGCTGATCCGCTTCGGGCTGCCGGCGTTGGTGCTGGCCCCGGCGCTGTGGCGGCGCCGTGGGCAGTTCACCCGCGCGGCGGGCCTGCGCCCGGCAGCCGCCCTGAAGATCGTCCTCGGGGGCGGCGTCCCCTTCTACCTGGCGGCGACCTACGGCGGCGCGCTCACCTCGGCGGCGTTCGTCGGCGCGCTGGTGCCGGGGATGGTCCCGCTCTTCGTCGCCGCGCTCGCGGTCCGCACCGGCCGGGTGCCGCGCGGGCTGCAGCGCGCGGGCCTCGGGCTCATCGGTCTGGGCGCACTCGCCCTGGTGGCGCCCGATCTGGCGGGAGTCGACGGGCGTACCCTCGCGGGGGTCGGCCTGCTGCTGCTCGCCAGCGGACTCTGGGCGATCTACACGGTCGGCCTGCGCGAGATCTCGCTCGACCCCGTCGGGTCCATGGGTCTGCTCTGCGTCCCCACCTTCGCCGTCATCGCCCTGGCGGCCCTGCTCGGTGTGCTGCCCAGCACGCTGCTCACCCACGCCGCGCCGCACGACGTGCTCGTCTTCCTCCTCGTCCAGGGCGTCGGCACCGGCATCTGCTCCGGCCTCTTCTACGCCACCGCGATCCGCCGCCTCGGCCCCGAACGGTGCACCACCGTCGGCAGCCTCAGCCCCGTACTGACGGCCGCGGCCGCCGTTCCGCTGCTCGGCGAACCGCTGACCGTCCCCGTCCTGGCCGGCACCGCGCTGGTCGCGGCCGGGGTGATGCTGGCCAACCGGCGGCCCGTCAGGTGACCGAGCCTGTCCCGGCTACCCGCCCGTGCGGACGCGGGGGAGGGCGTCCGGGTGGTGGTCGCGGAGCCAGGCGATGAGGGACTCGCGGGCGTGGGCCTTGAGGACGAAGGCGTCGTCCGGGTTGCGGGTGGTCATCGTGGCGCGGACGACGATCGTGGAGGGGGTGGTGTCGAAGACCACCAGGCCCCAGTCGCGGCCGTCCCACTCCTTGCTGTCCAGCAGCAGCCGGTGGAACTGCTCGCGCAGCTCGGCGACCGGCGTGGTGTGGTCGAGGTGGAGCAGGATCGAGCCGGTGGTGTGCGGGTCGGCCCGGGTCCAGTTCTCGAACGGGCGGCTGACGAAGTAGGAGACCGGCACCACCAGGCGACGCTGGTCCCACAGGCGGACCACCAGGTAGGAGAGGGTGATCTCCTCCACGACGCCCTGCTGGCCCTCGACCACGACCGTGTCGCCGATCCGGACCAGGTCGCCGAAGGCGATCACCAGACCGGCGAAGAAGTTGCCGAGGGTGTTCTGTGCCGCGATGCCGGCGACGATGCCGATCAGGCCCGCCGAGGCGAGCAGGGAGGCGCCGAGGGTGCGCATCTCCTGGAAGGTGAGCAGCATCGCGCCGACGGTGACCAGGATCACCAGGGCGCCGGCGGTCCGCCGCAGCATGACGACCTGGGTGCGGACCCGCTGGACCCGGGAGGGGTCGTCGGAGACCTCCTGGTAGCGGCTGAAGAAGCCGGAGAGCACGGCGGCGAGCACCCGGTTGAGCAGCCAGCCGGCGGAGGCGATCAGCGCCAGGAGCAGGCCGTGCCGGACGTCGTCCGCGTGCTGGTCGAACAGCTGGGCCAGGGGCGCGTTCGCGAGGAGCAGCGAGAGGCAGACGACGAACTGGAGCGGGATCCGGCAGCGCCGCAGCAGGGGCCAGACCGTCGTCTCCGGGTGCTTCGCCGCGACCCGCTGCAGCAGCTTGTCGACCAGCCAGCCGATGAGCAGTGTCAGGCCGATCGTCGCCGTGACGGCGATCAGCTGGCTGAGCACCTTCAGGTCCATTCATGTCCGTTTCGTCCACCTATTGTGGAGGTCACAGTATCCCGCGCAGGATGTTGCGCGTGCGGTGCCCGTCGGCACGTGTGGCGCGGGTAGGCTGAGTTCTTCACCGCCGCCGACTGCCTGAGGGAGTCTTGTCCGCCGTGGCCGACAGCTTCGTTCACCTGCACGTTCACACAGAGTTCTCGATGCTGGACGGGGCCGCGAAGAACGGCAAGATGTTCGCCGAGGTCGAGCGGCAGGGCATGCCCGCGATCGCGATGTCCGACCACGGCAACATGTTCGGCGCGTACGAGTTCTTCCAGATCGCGAAGAAGCATCCGGTCAAGCCGATCATCGGTATCGAGGCCTACGTCGCGCCCGGCAGCCGCACCCACAAGAAGCAGACCTTCTGGGGTCAGCAGGGCGGCCGGATGGCGGGCGGGGACGCCAGCGGTGAGGGCGGCAAGGACGTCTCCGGCGGTGGCCGGTACACCCACATGACCATGTGGGCCAAGAACGCCGGCGGGTTGCGCAACCTCTTCCGACTCTCCTCGCTCGCCTCCATCGAGGGCTACTACATGAAGCCCCGCATGGACCGCGAGCTGATCGCGCAGCACTCCGAGGGCATCATCGCCACCACCGGCTGCCCCTCCGGCGAGGTGCAGACCAGGCTCCGGCTCGGCCAGTACGAGGAGGCCGTCAAGGCCGCCGCGGCCTACCAGGACATCTTCGGCAAGGAGAACTACTTCCTGGAGCTGATGGACCACGGGCTCGACATCGAGCGCGACGTCCGTCTCGACCTGCTCCGCCTGGCCAAGGAGCTGGACATCCCGCTGCTGGCCACCAACGACTCGCACTACGTCACCGCCGACCAGGCGGACGCGCACGACAACCTGCTCTGCATCGGCGTCGGCAAGAACAAGGACGACCCGAACCGCTTCAAGTTCAACGGTTCCGGTTACTACCTCAAGACGGCCGAGGAGATGCGCGAGCTCTTCCGCGAGCTCCCGGAGGCGTGCGACAACACCCTCCTCGTCGAGTCGATGATCGAGCCGTACGACGAGATCTTCGACTTCGTCGACCGGATGCCGCAGTTCGACGTGCCCGAGGGCGAGACCCAGGTCAGCTACCTGCGCCAGAAGATCGGCGAGGGCCTCCAGAAGCGCTTCGGTGACGACCCCGGTCAGGACGTGCTCGACCGGATCGAGCTGGAGATGTCCGTCATCGACCCGATGGGCTTCTCCTCCTACTTCCTCGTGGTCGCGGACATCTGCCAGCACGCCCGCGACAACGGCATCCCCGTCGGTCCCGGCCGTGGCTCCGCGGCCGGTTCGATGGTCGCCTACCTGACCGGCATCACCCAGCTCGACCCGATCGAGCACGACCTGCTGTTCGAGCGGTTCCTCAACCCCGAGCGCATCAACCCGCCGGATGTCGACATCGACTTCGACGACCGCCAGCGCGACCAGATGGTGCGGTACGTCAGCGAGAAGTACGGCGCCGCGTACACCGCCCAGGTGAACACCTTCGGCACCATCAAGGCCAAGGCCGCCGTCAAGGACTCCAGCCGCATCCTCGGCTATCCCTTCGCCATGGGTGACAAGATCACCAAGGCGATGCCGCCGGACGTGATGGGCAAGGGTGTCCCGCTCAAGGACCTCTTCGACTCCTCGCACTCGCGCTACAACGAGGGCACCGAGATCCGTGCCCTGTACGAGAACGAGCCCGACGTCAAGAAGATCATCGACACGGGTATGGGCATCGAGGGCCTGATCCGCGGCACCGGCGTCCACGCCGCGGCCGTGATCCTCTCCTCGGCGCCGCTGCTGGACCTGATCCCGCTGCACATGCGGGACAAGGACGGCACGATCATCACCGGCTTCGACTACCCGTCGTGCGAAGCCATGGGCCTGATCAAGATGGACTTCCTGGGTCTGCGGAACCTGGGCATCATCGATCACTGCATCAAGGTCATCAAGTCCAACCGGGGCGTCGACGTCGACTGCGACGAGATCCCGCTGGACGACCCGGTCACCTTCCAACTGCTCCAGCGCGGCGACACCCTGGGCGTGTTCCAGCTCGATGGCGGTCCCATGCGCGCGCTGCTGCGCCTGATGAAGCCCACCGAGTTCGCCGACATCTCCGCCGTCTCGGCGCTGTACCGGCCGGGTCCGATGGGCATGAACTCGCACACCAACTACGCCCTGCGCAAGAACGCCCAGCAGGAGATCACGCCGATCCACCCGGAGCTGGAGGAGCCGCTCAAGGACGTCCTCGGTCCCACCTACGGCCTGATCGTCTACCAGGAGCAGGTGCAGCGAGCCGCGCAGGTGCTGGCCGGCTACAGCCTCGGCCAGGCCGACCTGCTCCGCCGCGCCATGGGCAAGAAGAAGAAGGAGGTCCTGGAGAAGGAGTTCGTCCCCTTCCACGCCGGCTGCAAGGAGCGCGGCTACTCCGACGAGGCGATCCAGGCGGTGTGGGACGTGCTGGTCCCCTTCGCCGGCTACGCCTTCAACAAGTCGCACTCCGCCGCGTACGGGCTGGTCTCCTACTGGACCGCGTACCTCAAGGCCAACTACCCGGCCGAGTACATGGCCGCGCTGCTCACCTCCGTCGGTGACGACAAGGACAAGATGGCCATCTACCTGGCCGACGCGCGCGCCCAGGGCATCAAGGTCCTCTCCCCGGACATCAACGAGTCCGTCACCGACTTCACCGCCGTCGGCGAGGACGTCCGCTTCGGCCTCAAGGCCATCCGCAACGTCGGTGAGAACGTCATCGACTCGCTGGTGGAGACCCGGAAGTCGAAGGGCAAGTACGCCACCTTCGCGGAGTTCCTGGACAAGGTCGAGCTGCCGGTGTGCAACAAGCGCGCCGTCGACTCCCTGATCAAGGCCGGTGCCTTCGACTCGCTCGGGCACACCCGCCGGGGTCTGGTGGCGGTCGCGGAGAACGCGATCGACGCCGTCATCGGCGTCAAGAAGCAGGCCGCGATCGGCCAGGACGACCTGTTCGGCGCGATCGACGACGGCAGCGACGGGCCGACGATCGGGCTGGACTTCCAGCTCGACGACAAGGAGTGGCCGCGCAAGCACCTGCTCTCCACCGAGCGCGAGATGCTCGGCCTCTACGTCTCCAGCCACCCGCTGGACGGTGCCGAGCACATCCTCGCCCGCAACCGCGACACCTCGATCGCGGAACTGCTGGGGTCCGGGCGGACCGAGGGCGAGGTCAAGCTCTCCGGTCTGATCACGTCGGTGGACCGCCGCATCAACAAGGCGGGCAACGCGTGGGCGCTGATCACGCTCGCCGACCGTGACGGCTCGGTGGAGGTGCTGTTCTTCCCGAAGACGTACCTGCTGCTCAGCGAGATGCTGGTGGAGGACAACGTCGTCGCGGTCAAGGGCCGTCTGAACGAGCGGGACGGCGCGCTCAGCATCTTCGGCTCGGAGATGCAGATGCTCGACATCTCCTCCGCGGAGCACGGGGGCAAGCCGCCGGTCCAGCTGAACATCAACGAGCGGAAGATCAACGCCCAGCTGGTCTCGGAGCTGAAGCGCGCGCTGAAGGCCCATCCGGGCGACGTACCGGTCCGCCTGCTGATGGAGGGTCACTCGCGGAGCGTGCTCTTCGAGCTCGGGTTCCTGGTGGATCCGGACAACGGGTTCGCGAGCGACATCAAGGGGATGCTGGGCGCCGGCGCCTGGGCAACTGTGTAAGTTGCTACCCCCCAGGGGTGCGCCTAGCTGACGCGGAATCCAGTGCCGGCCCGGTGCACTTCGACCATGCCGGTGCCACCGAAGTGCGCCGGGATGACCAGCTCCCGTTGGTCCGCCGCACGTTCCAGGATTCGACGGCGGGTGGTGGCCGCCTGTGCCGGGTCGAGGCAGAAGCAGCTGCTGTGGGAGGGGTCGAGGATCTGGACCGGGCTGTGCAGCATGTCGCCGACGAAGACGGCACGGTTCGTGCCGGAGGCGAGACGGAGGACCGAAGAGCCGGGGGTGTGGCCCGGGGCGGCTTCCAGGGTGAGGTGCTCGTCGATGCGGAGGCTGTCCTCCCACAGCTCCAACTGCCCGGCTCGGGCGATCGGGGCCACGCTGTCCTCGTGGAGGAGCCTGTCGTCCACCCGTCGGCCGCCGCCGTAGCCGCCCGCCGGGCCGTAGTAGGCGTCGTCCGCCGCGGGCAGCAGGTAGCGGGCGTTCGGGAAGGTGGGCACCCACTCCCCGTCCACGCTGCGCGTGTTCCAGCCGACGTGGTCGGCGTGCAGATGGGTGTTGACCACGACGTCCACGTCCTCCGGGCGCACGCCCACCGCGGCCAGTCGCCCCAGGAAGTCGCCCTCGCGGCGATGGAACAACGGTGAGCCCGGCCGCTCGCGGCCGTTGCCCACGCCGGTGTCCACCAGGACCGTGCGGCCGGCGCTGCGCAGCACCCAGGTCTGCAGGGTGACCACGGCCTGGTCGGTCTCCGGCCGCCAGTGGTCGGGGGCCAGCCAGCCGGCGTTGTCCTGCCACTCCGCCTCCCGGGAGTCCGGGACCAGCTGACGGGCGGGGACGTAGGCGTCCTGCCACTCGACCGCCCGGAGGATCTCGACTCCGCCCACCATCGTGCCTTCCACAGGTTCAGTGCTCATGTCTCGACGCTAAGGGCCGCGCCATGAGCCGCTCAATGCGTGATCGGCTCATCCGAATACGCAAGGCGCTCATGCGCGTACGCTGAGGGCATGGACGTGGTGAGTGACGCGATCAGAGCCGTCCAGATCGGGCGGCCCTCCTCGAACCGGGTGCGGGTCGGGGGGAGTTGGTGCACGCGGCTGGCGCCCTACGACGGTGCGGGTTTCCACGTGGTGCTGACGGGCGGCTGCCGGCTGCTCACCGAGGACGGTGGGACGGTCGTGCTCGGGCCGGGCGATGCGGTGCTGCTG
Source organism: Streptacidiphilus jiangxiensis (assembly GCF_900109465.1). GTDB lineage: Bacteria > Actinomycetota > Actinomycetes > Streptomycetales > Streptomycetaceae > Streptacidiphilus > Streptacidiphilus jiangxiensis. The sequence continues at coordinate 93,850 of NZ_FOAZ01000012.1, read as the reverse complement.
CCGCACGGCGCGGGGCACGTCCTCGCGGACGTCGACGCCGACCCGGCCCAGACGCGGCACGCCGTGCCGTTCGAGGCCTGGGCCGAGGGGCGGGTGCCGCGCGTGCAGCGGCCCGGGCCCGGCGAGGTGGAGCTGTTGTGCGGCAAGTACCGGCTCGACCGAAGTCGGGTCCATCCGCTGCTCGCGGAGCTGCCGCAGGTGATCCACCTGCCGAACCGCGTCGGCAGCCACCCCGAACTGCGGGCCGCGATCGACCTGTTGGGCCGGGAGCTGGACGAGCGCCGGCCGGGTGCCTGCATCGCGCTGCCCAGCCTGCTGGACCTGCTCCTCGTCTACATGATCCGCGCCCGGCTGGACGAGGGCGCGAGCGGTGCCTGGCCTGCGGTGCTGGCGGACCCGGTGACCTCCGCGGCGCTGCGAGCTCTGCACACCGATCCGGCGGCGCCGTGGACCAACGAGCGCCTCGCGGAGGAGGTGGGCGTGTCCCGGCCCACGCTCGCCCGTCGGTTCTCGGCCCTGGTGGGCCGCCCGCCCATGGCCTACCTCACCTGGTGGCGGCTCACCTTGGCCGCGGAACTGCTGCGGGGGACCACCGACCCGCTGGGCGGCGTGGCGCGCCGGGTCGGCTACGGCACCCCGTACGCCCTCTCGCACGCGTTCCAGCGGGAGTTCGGCGTGACGCCGGGCCGCTACCGTGCGCTCAGTGCTCCTGCGGCTGCTGCGGCGACCGAGGGTCCAGTGGCGGCTGCGGCGGCAGCGGGTGCGGCAGGTGGGGCTCGTCCTTCGGCGTGAACAGGGCCGTCGCGGCGAGGAAGGTCAGCAGCGCCGCCATCGGCCAGGCCACGATCGCGGTCTTCGCCCCGAGTTGGAGCGGACGCGAGAAGTCGGTGTTCTTCGGCACGGTCGCGGCCAGCTTCAGGATGTCCGTCTGACCGAGGTGCGTGCCCAGTTGCCAGGCGACCCAGCCGGCCGCGAGGCCGCCCAGGGTGAGGCCGATCGGGACCGCGAGGCCCGCCCCGCGCCTGCGGGTGAGCCAGTACGCCAGGGCCGCCGTGACCACGCCGAAGCAGCCGCCGATGAGGGCGAACCAGCCGTCGGCCGCGATCTGCTGCTCACCCTCGGGGTCGCGCAGGTAGACCGCCGTGCCGTCGGAGTAGAGCGGGACCCGAGGCGCCACCGCGTGCCACAGCAGACCGAACAGCACCCCGGCGACGGCCGAACCGACCACCAGGGCGAGGCCGACGAGGATCTCGCGGCGGTAGTCGGGACGCGGCCGCGGGGCGTCCGTGGTGGGGGCCCACACCTGGTCGGCACCGGGCGGAACCGGAGGCACGGACGGAGGCTGGCTGTGGCCCTCGGGGGCGTTGGGTGCGGTCACCGGGACATGGTCGCACGTCCGTCCGGCCGCCGCGCGGACGGACCCGCGCTCCGGGCCGAGCTCGGCGCCGTGCTCAGGCCCGGGTCGCGGCCCTGCGGTACGCCCAGGTGGCCAGCGTCAGCGACAGCACGCCGACGGCGGCGCAGACGGCGAGGTCCGCCACCACCACCGCCCAGTCGGGCTGCGGAGCGAACGTGCGGGCGAAGGCCTCGACGCCGTAGGTGGACGGCAGCAGGTCGCGCAGCCAGCGGATCGCGGTCGGCATGTGGCTCGCCGGGAGGACACCCAGCAGCAGTGCCGCCGACATGCCGAGTTGGCCGAGCAGTGTCGCGATCTCCTGCCGGGGCGCCAGGAGGCCGAGCGCCGCGCCGACCCCGGCCAGGGCCGCGCCGGCGAGCGGGATGACGACCAGCAGGATCCATGCGTGCACCCACGGCAGCTGGAACATCGCGCAGCCGACGGCCGCCGTCACCAGCGTGCCGGGCACCGTGAACGACGCGTACGCGCCCGCCGTGCCGAGCACCACGGAGGCCGCCGGGACCGGCAGCGTCGCGTAGTGGTCCAGGCCGCCCGTCGCGCGGAGCTTGCCGAAGTACTGGGCGAAGAGGTTCAGCGCGACGAACGCGACCACCAGCACCGCCGAGCCGGCCACGACGTCCCGCGCCGCCTCGGTGTCGTGCGCGCCGACGACTCCGCGCATCATGACCAGGATCCCGATGGACTGGAACGTGGCCACGAACAGCAACGGGATGCGGGCCACCCGGGCTCGGGAGAGCTGGGCCCGGTAGACCGCGCCGAGGGAGGGCAGCAGGCCCGCGCGCGGTGCGAGCTCGATCGCGGGGAGGGGAACGCTCACTTCTCCAGCCCCTCGTGACGGCCGCCGAGCAGCAGGTAGACGTCCTCCAGGCTGGGCGTGGAGAGCGAGAAGTCGTCGAGCGCCGCGAACGCCGGGCCGGCGGTGACCTGGGCGACCAGCTCGCGGGCCTCGCCGGGGTCGGTGCGCACGGTCCAGCGGCGACCGCTGACGGCGGCGCGGGTGGCCAGCGCGGCGACCAGCGGCAGCGTGGTGGGTGCCTCGTCGCGCCAGACCAGGTCGAGCCGGACGGAGCCGTCGACCATCGCCTTCAGCCCACCCGGGGTGTCGCAGGCGATGATCCGGCCCTCGTCGACGACGGCGACACGGTCCAGCACCGTCTCGGCCTCGATGACGTTGTGGGTGACCAGCAGCACCGTCGTGCCGTCGGCGCTGCGGCGGCGGTCGACGGCGGACCAGACCGCGCGGCGGGCGACCGGATCCATGCCCGTCGTCGGCTCGTCCAGGACCAGCAGCGGGCGCATACCGGCGAGTGCGGCCCCGAAGCAGGCGAGGCGGCGCTGGCCGCCGGAGAGCTTGGCCAGCGGGCGGCCGGCGATCGGGCCGAGCCCCAGCTCGTCGATCACGTCGGCGGTCGTGGCGCGGGCGGCGGTGGCCGACAGGCCGCGCAGCCGGGCGGTGGTCTCGATGGCGAGGTGCACGGTCAGCTCGTCCAACGCCGTGGACTCCTGGCCGAGGTAGGAGAGCAGCCGGGAGGCCCGGTCCGGGTGGCGGACGATGTCGTGGCCGAGGATCTCGATCCGGCCGGAGTCCGGCCGCAGCAGGCCGGTCAGCTGGCGGACCAGGGTCGACTTGCCGGCGCCGTTGGGGCCCAGCAGGCCGAAGACCTCGCCGCGGGCGATCTCCAGCGAGACGCCGTCGTTCGCCCGCACCTGCGTGGCCTTCGTACCGCGGCCGACCCGGTAGGTCTTCACGACGTCCCGCACGACGCAGCAGACGGCGGTCGCGGCGGCGGCCGTCGCCGCCCGCTGTCCTGCTGCCACCGTGTCCACCGTGCTCACGAGCTCCCTCACCGGCCGGGCGCGCTGGGGGAGACCCGGACCGCGTAGAGCCTACGCCGCTCGCGGGCACCCGTCGCACGGGGGCGGACGGGTGGTGCGCCGGGTCGGGGACAATGGGTGCGGTCGACGTCCGGTCGGCAGCCGGTCGACGGTCGATCGAGGAAGAGGAAGATGCGCAGACGGTCCGTGCTCCTGCTGGCCTCCGGCGTGCTCGCGGTGGGCGGCATCGTGCTGCCCTCGATCGGCGAGCAGCAGTCCAGCGGCTCGACCCGGATCACCCACGTGGTGGTGAACGAGGGACAGCCGGTCGTGCTCAAGGGCACCGACGCCACGACTGTGACGTTCGCCATCACCGCCGAGGACAAGTCGGGTATCAGGTCCGTCGACAAGATCGGCGTCTGGGGCAGCAACTACGGGGTGCTGCGGCCCACGCCCGCGCCCTGCGTGGCGAAGAGCAGGACCGTCTCGGTCTGCACCGGCTCGTTCACGGTGGACCTGGCCAAGCACGACATCTACGACAACATGGCCGGCCAGTGGTACGTCCAGGCCACCGCGACCGCCAACGACGGGGACCGCTTCGAGTCCGACACGGCCGGCAAGTTCTTCATCAAGAAGGACGGCTACGCCACGCTGACCGGTACCCAGTCCAGCGCCACCGCGGGCACCGTCCTCGACATCGAGGGCCAGCTGATGCAGCCGGACTGGAAGACCGGGCTGTGGGCCTGGAATCCGGGCCAGCCGGTGCAGCTGCGCTTCAAGGCGGCCGGTGGCTCCACCTGGCAGACGGTCGCCCGCACCAGGACGGACTCGCACGGCTACATGCGGGCGGAGACCAAGGCCACCACGACCGGCACCTACGCCTGGTACTACGCGGGCAAGGACTGGTCGGTGCCGGTGACCAGCACCGCGGCGCAGGTCAGCGTCGGCTGATCGGGGCCAGCACGGCCTTGGTGAGGGTCGCCAGGTCGTGCGGGCACAGCTCGACCTCCAGACCGCGGCGGCCGGCCGAGACGAACACGGTCGGGTGGTCGGTGGCGGAGGCGTCCAGGACCGTCGGCAGCGCCTTGCGCTGCCCGAGCGGCGAGATGCCACCGCGCACGTACCCGCTGCTGCGCTCCGCCGCCGCGGGATCGGCCATCGCCGCCCGCTTGCCGCCCAGAGCGGCGGCCAGCGCCTTCAGGTCCAGCTGCCCGGCGACGGGCACGACGCCCACCACGAGCGCGCCGTCGACCTCGGCGACCAGCGTCTTGAAGACCCGCTCCGGTGCGATGCCCAGGGCGTGGGCGGCCTCGCCGCCGTAGGACTCGGCGGCCGGGTCGTGCACGTAGTCGTGGACGGTGAAGGCGACCCCGGCCCTCTCGAGGGCGACGGTGGCGGGCGTGCCCTGTCCGCCCTTGCTCTTCTTGGCCACGCGGGCTCCTAGTTCGGGCTGAAGGCCTGGCGGGTCAGCTCCACGGCCGGGAGCGAGGGCAGCTTGGCGAGGACCGCGGCCTCGCGGCGCAGCATGCGCATCTCGGCGCGCAGCCGGTCGCCCGCGCTCGCGGCGGCCAGCAGCCGCTGCTTGTCGTGGGTGTCCAGCACGGACGCCGCCGCCACCAGGTACGACAGGATGTTCGGGTCGGTCGGGAGCTCCTGCTCGCCCGCCACCGTGCTGTCCTGGGCGCCCGCGAGCCGCTTGCGGTAGCTGCGGAAGACCCGCTCCACGCCCGCCGCGAGGATCTGGGCGTCGGGCCCGGTCTCCTCCGGGACGTCCTCGACCTCGGCCGTCAGGTAAGGACCGGTCGCGTCAATGGAGAGGATGCGGAAACGGGTGGTGCCGGTGGCGATCAGCTCGTAGCGGCCGTCGCGGTGCGGCTGGAGCTGCGCGATCTCGGCGACGCAGCCGATCTCGAACAGGGCCCGGTGCGGGTCGGGTCCGAGCCCGGCCAGCGCGGGGGAGGCGGCCTCCACACCGGTCGGCGCGACCTCGCGGCCGTCGCGGATGGCGACGACGCCGAACCGGTGCGGCTCCGGCTGGGCGGACAGGTCGGCCATCAGCCGTCGGTAGCGCTCCTCGAAGACGTGCAGGGGGAGCACCAGCCCCGGATAGAGCACCGAGCCCAGCGGGAAGAGGGGGAGCCGTTCCGTCACAGTGCGCAAGAGTACGGGTAATCCAAGGCAGCAGGTGCCCGTACCGGTTCGCGCTCGGGGCAGCTCGCCGGTACGGGCGCTCGGGCGTCCCCGGCTCGGGGACCGGAGACCTTCACCACGCTGCCCCCGCCCGGCGTTCGCGGCGAGCCCGGCGCGGCCGAACGTGTCGGGCCGCGTCCGCGGACTGATGATGTCACCGCGTGTCTCAGCAGCTGTATCAGAGAGTGATATGCCACGGCAGTCTTTTCCCAGGGCTCACTAGACTTGACACTGTGATTTCTCGAATCGACCTCCGCAGCTCCACCGAGGACCCGCGCGCCGTGCTGCCGCGCGCCGAGCTCGATGTCGAGGCCGCCCTGGAGAAGGTGCGGCCCATCTGCGAGGACGTCCATCATCGGGGCGTCGAGGCGCTGATCGAGATCACGGAGCGCTTCGACGGGGTTCGGCTGACCGACATCCGCGTGCCCAAGGCGACGATCACCGCCGCCCTGGAGACGCTGGACCCCGCCGTCCGGGCCGCGCTGGAGGAGTCGATCCGCCGCGCCCGCCTGGTGCACCGCGAGCAGCGCCGCACGGACCACACCACCCAGGTGGTGCCCGGCGGCACCGTCACCGAGCGCTGGGTGCCGGTCGAGCGGGTCGGCCTGTACGTGCCGGGCGGCCTGGCCGTCTACCCGTCCTCGGTCGTGATGAACGTCGTCCCCGCGCAGGAGGCCGGTGTCGGCTCCCTGGCCGTGACGTCGCCTCCCCAGAAGGAGTTCGGCGGCCTGCCGCACCCGACGATCCTGGCGGCGTGCGCGCTGCTGGGCGTCGACGAGGTCTACTCCGTCGGCGGTGCCCAGGCGATCGCGATGTTCGCCTACGGCGCCGGCGAGTGCCGTCCGGTCAACCTGGTCACCGGCCCGGGCAACATCTGGGTCGCGTCCGCCAAGCGTCTGCTCAAGGGCCGGATCGGCATCGACGCCGAGGCCGGGCCGACGGAGATCGCGATCCTCGCGGACGCCACCGCCGACCCGCGCCACGTCGCCGCCGACATGATCAGCCAGGCCGAGCACGACCCGATGGCCGCCGCCGTGCTGGTCACCGACTCGGTCGCGCTGGCCGAGGCGGTCGAGGCCGAGCTGCCCAAGCAGGTCGAGGCGACCAAGCACAGCGAGCGCATCGCCACCGCGCTGGCCGGTCCGCAGTCCGGCATCGTGCTGGTCCGCGACCTGGAGCAGGGCCTCGCGCTGGTCAACGCCTACGCGGCCGAGCACCTGGAGATCCAGACCGCCGACGCCGAGGCGGTCGCCGCGCGCGTGATCAACGCGGGCGCGGTCTTCGTCGGCCCGTTCGCGCCCGTCTCGCTGGGCGACTACGCGGCCGGCTCCAACCACGTCCTGCCGACCGGTGGCTGCGCCTGTCACTCCTCCGGGCTCTCCGTCCAGTCCTTCCTGCGCGGCATCCATGTGGTCAGCTACGACCGCGACGCCCTGGCCGAGGTGGCCGGGCACGTGGTCACGCTCGCCAACGCAGAGGACCTTCCGGGCCACGGTGACGCCATCCGTGCCCGCTTCGAGTGGACGGTGCCCAACCAGTGACCGACATCACCAACATCGACGACCTGCCCATCCGCGACGAGCTCAAGGGCAAGTCCCCCTACGGCGCGCCGCAGCTGCACGTGCCGGTGCTGCTGAACACCAACGAGAACCCGTACTCCCTGCCGGACGACCTCGTCGCCCGGATCGCGGAGCGGGTCGCCGAGGCCGCCCGGAACCTCAACCGCTACCCCGACCGCGACGCGGTCGAGCTGCGCACCCGACTGGCGGCGTACCTGACCGGCTCCACCGGCCACGCGGTGACCAAGGAGCAGGTCTGGGCCGCCAACGGCTCCAACGAGATCATCCAGCAGCTGATGCAGACCTTCGGCGGCTCCGGGCGCACCGCGCTCGGCTTCTCGCCGACGTACCAGATGCACGACCTGATCTCGCGCGGCACCGGCACCCGCTGGATCGAGGGGCCGCGCAACGAGGACTTCACCATCGACGAGGACGCCGCCGTCGCGGCGCTCGTCGCCGAGCGTCCCGACGTGCTGTTCCTCTGCTCGCCCAACAACCCCACCGGTACCGCGCTCGCGCGCGGCGCGGTCGAGCGGCTCTACGACGCGGCGCAGTCGGTCAAGCCGACCCTGGTCATCGTGGACGAGGCCTACGTCGAGTTCTCGCACCAGCCCTCGCTGCTGTCGCTGCTGGACGGGCGTCCGCTCATGGTGGTCACCCGCACCATGTCCAAGGCGTTCGGCGCCGCGGGCCTGCGGCTGGGCTACTTCGCCGCCACCCCGGCCGTCGTCGACGCCGTGCAGCTGGTCCGGCTGCCCTACCACCTGTCGGCCGTCACCCAGGCGACGGCGCTGGCCGCGCTGGACTTCACCGACGTCCTGCTCGGGTACGTCGAGAAGCTGAAGTCGGAGCGCGACCGCATCGTCACCGAGCTGCGCACGATGGGTCTGGAGGTCACCGACTCCGACGCCAACTTCGTGCAGTTCGGCCGATTCCAGAACACCCGAGCCGTCTGGCAGGCGATTCTCGACCAGGGCGTGCTGGTGCGCGACAACGGTGTGCCCGGCCGTCTGCGCGTCACCGCGGGCACCCCCGCCGAGAACGACGCCTTCCTCGACGCCGTCCGCACTGCCATCAAGGAGCTTTGAGCACATGTCCCACCGCATCGGCAGTGTCGAGCGCACCACCAAGGAGACCTCCGTCAAGGTCGAGATAGACCTGGACGGCACCGGGAAGACCGACATCTCCACCGGCGTCGGCTTCTACGACCACATGCTCGACCAGCTCGGCCGCCACGGCTTCTTCGACCTCACCATCAAGACCGACGGCGACCTGCACATCGACACCCACCACACCATCGAGGACACCTCCCTCGCGCTGGGTGCCGCCTTCCGGCAGGCGCTGGGCGACAAGGTGGGCATCCGCCGCTTCGCCGACGCCTCGGTGCCGCTGGACGAGTCGCTCGCCCAGGTGACCGTGGACCTCTCCGGCCGCCCGTACCTGGTGCACACCGAGCCCGCGGGCATGGCCCCGATGATCGGGTCCTACGACACCACCATGACCCGGCACATCCTGGAGTCCTTCGTGGCCCAGGCGCAGGTCGCCCTCCACGTCCACGTACCGTATGGGCGTAACGCCCACCACATCGTCGAGGCCCAGTTCAAGGCTCTCGCCCGCGCCCTGCGCTACGCGAGCGAGCTGGACCCCCGCGCGGCGGGCATCATCCCGTCGACCAAGGGCGCACTGTGAGCGACGACCGCGAGGCCACGATCTCCACTTTCGCCTCGAAGCTGCACCTTCGCCGAGCGGGCGGAGAAGCGATCATGGAGATAGCACTGTGAGCGGTACCTCGTTTGTTCTGATCTTCCTCGGCCTGTTCCTCTGCGGCGGCGCGTACTCCTTCTGGAAGCAGAAGCTGCCCAAGGGCGTCATCGTGCTGCTCGCCATCTGCGGCCTGATGAGCCTGGCCGCAGGCGCCCTGCGCATCTGACCCGCTCGACCCGGAAGGGACGTAACCCATGACCGCCAAGAGCGTGGTCGTCCTCGACTACGGCTCCGGCAACGTCCGCTCCGCGCAGCGCGCCCTGGAGCGCGTCGGCGCGGAGGCCGTCATCACCTCCGACTTCACGGAGGCGCTCAACGCCGACGGCCTGCTGGTGCCGGGCGTCGGCGCGTTCGCCGCCTGCATGGAGGGCCTGAAGGCCGTCAAGGGCGACCGGCTGATCGGCCGCCGCCTCTCCGGCGGCCGCCCGGTGCTGGGCATCTGCGTCGGCATGCAGATCCTCTTCGCGCACGGCGTCGAGCACGGCGTCGAGACGGAGGGCTGCGACGAGTGGCCCGGCACCGTCGAGCCGCTGCGCGCGCCGGTGGTGCCGCACATGGGCTGGAACACGGTCACCCCGGCCGAGGACACCGTCCTCTTCGCCGGGCTGCCCGAGGACGCCCGGTACTACTTCGTGCACTCCTACGGCGTCCGCCACTGGGAGATGAACCCGATCGAGCAGCTGCGCCCGCCCAAGGTCACCTGGGCCGAGCACGGCGAGCCGTTCGTCGCCGCGGTGGAGAACGGCCCGCTCTCCGCCACGCAGTTCCACCCCGAGAAGTCCGGCGACGCCGGCGCCGCCCTCCTGAAGAACTGGATCGAGACGCTGTGAGCACCCCCTCTGCCGAGAAGCTCGTCCTTCTCCCCGCCGTCGACGTCCGCGACGGCCAGGCCGTGCGCCTGGTCAAGGGCGCCTCCGGCTCGGAGACCTCCTACGGCGAGCCGCTGGCCGCCGCCCTGGCCTGGCAGAACGCCGGCGCCGAGTGGATCCACCTGGTCGACCTCGACGCCGCCTTCGGCACCGGCGACAACCGCGAACTGCTCGCCGAGGTCACCGGCCGACTCGACGTCAAGGTCGAGCTGTCCGGCGGTATCCGCGACGACGCCTCGCTGCGTGCCGCGCTCGCCACCGGCTGTGCCCGGGTCAACCTCGGCACCGCCGCCCTGGAGTCCCCGGAGTGGGTCGCCAAGGTCATCGCCGAGTACGGCGACCGGATCGCGGTGGGCCTCGACGTGGTCGGCACCACGCTGCGCGGCCGCGGCTGGACCAGCGAGGGCGGCGACCTGTACGAGGCGCTGGCCCGCCTGGACGCCGAGGGCTGCGCCCGCTACGTCGTCACCGACGTCGACAAGGACGGCACGCTGACCGGCCCCAACCTCCAGCTGCTGCGCAACGTCTGCGCGGCCACCGACCGGGCCGTCGTCGCCTCCGGCGGCGTGTCCTCGCTGCAGGACCTGCGTGACATCGCGACGCTGGTGCCGGAAGGTGTGGAGGGGGCCATTGTGGGCAAGGCCCTCTACGCGCAGGCGTTCACGCTCGAAGAGGCGCTCGCAGCAGTGTCCTGACACCGACGGAGGTCGCGGGATGACGCAGGATCGGCGGCACGTGGGCGGGTACTCCCCGTGGGAGGAGCAGTACGGCTTCACACGTGCCGTCGCGATAGGCGACTTCGTGTTCGTCTCGGGCTGCACCGCCTGGGACGACGGGACGGTCCGGTTCGAGGGTTCGCCCTACGACCAGGCCGTCGCCGCCTTCGGGGTCGCCCTGGACGCGCTCTCCCGCTTCGGCCTCGGCAAGGCGGACGTGGTCCGCACCCGTCTCTACGTGACCCACGCGCGCGACACCGACGAGGTCGGCCGGGCCCACCGGGACATCCTGGGGGAGGTCCGGCCGGCCTGCACGATGGTCGTCATCAACGCCCTCGTCGACTCCCGGATGAGCGTCGCGGTCGAGGTCGACGCGTACAAGAAGAACTTGGAGCTCTCCCCATGACCCTCGCGGTCCGCGTGATCCCCTGTCTGGACGTCGACGCCGGTCGGGTGGTCAAGGGCGTCAACTTCCAGAACCTGCGTGACGCGGGCGACCCGGTCGAGCTGGCCAAGCTCTACGACGCCCAGGGCGCGGACGAGTTGACCTTCCTGGACATCACCGCGTCCTCCGGCGACCGGGAGACCACGTACGACATCGTGCGCCGCACGGCCGAGCAGGTCTTCATCCCGCTCACCGTCGGTGGCGGCGTGCGGAGCGTCGACGACGTCGACAAGCTGCTGCGCGCGGGCGCGGACAAGGTCGGCGTCAACACCGCGGCGATCGCCCGGCCCGAGCTGATCCGCGAGATCGCGCAGCGCTTCGGCCGCCAGGTGCTGGTGCTGTCGGTGGACGCGCGCAGGGTGCAGGACGGGACGGAGACGGCGTCCGGCTTCGAGGTCACCACGCACGGCGGCCGCACCGGCACCGGCATCGACGCGGTCGAGTGGGCGACGCGGGCGGCGGAGCTCGGCGCGGGCGAGATCCTGCTGAACTCCATGGACGCGGACGGCACCAAGGACGGCTACGACCTGGAGATGATCGCCGGGGTGCGCAAGGCGGTCTCCGTCCCGGTCATCGCGAGCGGCGGCGCCGGCAAGCTGGCCGACTTCGCCCCCGCCGTCGGTGCGGGCGCGGACGCGGTGCTGGCGGCGAGCGTCTTCCACTTCGGCGATCTGACGATCGCCCAGGTGAAGCAGTCGCTGCGCGAGGCGGGCCACCCCGTCCGGATCTGACGGCACGACATCCGAACGGCCCCGTCCGGATTGCGGGGCCTTCGGTACGGCTCTGAACTGGACGGGTGCACAAAGGCATCCTGCAGCGACTCGGCGAATGGTGTGCCCGTCACGCGATCATCGTGATCGTGGTGTGGCTGGCGGGCCTGGGAGTGCTCCACGGGCTCCAGAACAGCTTTGGCGGCACCTATTCGGACGACTTCAGCCTCCCCGACAGTCAGTCGCAGAAGGGGGCCGACGTCCTCCAAGCGAACGCGCCCACCATCGGCGGCACCAGCGCCCAGGTGGTGCTGCACGACGCGAAGCCGCTGACGGACTTCACCACCCAGGTGAACCAGGCGGTCGCCTCGCTGCAGAAGCTTGACCACGTCCTGTCGGTGCAGAACCCACTGCCGCAGACGAACTCCTCCGGCACCACGACCCAGACCGGCGCGCTGTCCAAGGACGGAACGATCGGGTACATCACCGTCCGCTTCGACCAGAACCCCAGCGCGCTGGGAACGGACTACCTGAACGGGGTCGACGCCGCGGTGGCGCCGCTGCGTTCGGCGGGGGTGCAGGTCGAGTACGGCGGACCGCTCGGCGAGGCGGCCCGGCCGCACACCAAGGACCTGACCAGTGAGGCCATCGGCTTCGCGGTGGCGATCGTGGTCCTGATCGTCGGCTTCGGCAGCCTGATCGCGGCCGGACTGCCTTTGGTGACGGCGCTGATCAGCGTCATCGTCGGGCTCAGCTGTCTGAGCCTGCTGGCGGCCGCCATCGACTTCGCCAGCGTGTCGCCGACCCTGGCCACCATGATCGGGCTCGGCGTGGGCATCGACTACGCACTGTTCCTGATCACCCGCTACCGACAGCTGATCATGGACCGGGTGGAGCCCCACATCGCGGCCGGCGTGGCGGTCACCACCAGTGGACGCGCCGTCCTGGTCTCCGGCTGCACCGTCATCGTGGCCCTGGCCGGACTGTACGTGTCGGGCCTGAGCTTCATCGGCCGGCTCGGCATCGCGGCAGCGGTCACCGTGGTCACCGCGGTGGCGGGCGCGCTCACCCTGGTGCCCGCCCTGGCGGGCCTGATCGGGCGCCGGATCGACCGCTTCTGCCTGAAGACCCCCGTGGCCGAGGGCGGGCCGGTGGCCGGCGAGGACGCCGGCAAGAAGTCAGGCGAGCAGCAGCACGGCTTCTGGCACCGCTACGCCAAGCGCGTCGAACACCGCCCGTGGTGGTTCCTGGCGGCCGGCGTGCTGGTGCTCGGCATCCTGGCGATCCCGCTGTTCTCGATGCGGCTCGACCACATCGACGACGGCGCCGACCCGACCTCCTTCACCGACCGCCGCGCCTTCGACCTGATCAGCCAGGGCTTCGGGCCGGGCGCCAACGGGCCGCTCACCCTCGTCGTGGACCAGACGAACGTGCCGTCGAGTCAGCGCTCCACGTTGGCCTCCAACCTGCAGAAGGCGCTGACCGGGGTGCCGAACGCGGCGAGCATCAGCCCGCTCCAGGCCACCAGCAACGGCAACGTGCTGACCGGCACGGCGATCTCGACCCAGCGACCGCAGGCCGCGGACACGACGCACCTGTTCAACCACCTCAAGGACGTGTCGCTGCCGCAGGGCGCCAAGGGGACGGCGGCCACCACCTACGTGACCGGGGTGACCGCGGCCCAGCAGGACTTCACCGAGATCATCAGCTCCCGGCTGGCCCTGATCATCGTGGTCGTGGTCTGTCTCGCCTTCCTGATCATCCTCGCGGTCTTCCGGGGCCTGCTGGTCGCGGTGAAGGCCGCCGTGCTGAACCTGTTCTCGATCGGCGCCTCCTACGGCGTGGTGGTCGCGGTCTTCCAGTGGGGGTGGGGCGGCTCGGCGCTGGGCGTCGCCGGCAAGGTGCCGATCGAGAGCTACGTGCCGATGATGATGTTCGCGATCATCTTCGGGCTGAGCATGGACTACGAGATCTTCCTTCTCTCCCGGGTGCACGAGGCGTGGATCCGCACCCAGCGGGCCGAGGACAGCGTCGCCTACGGTCTGGAGATCACCGCCCGGGTGATCACCTGTGCGGCACTGATCATGTTCAGCGTCTTCGCGGCCTTCATCCTGAGCGACAACATCGTGGTGAAGATGCTGGGGCTGGGTCTGGCCGTCAGCGTCCTGGTGGACGCCACCGTCGTCCGGCTGCTGCTGGTGCCGGCCGTGATGACGCTGCTCGGACGGCACGCCTGGTGGGCGCCCCGGTGGCTGGACCGGATCCTGCCGCACCTGGACACCGAGGGCGAGTCGGCGCTCCACCAGGCGATGTCCGAGCCCGCGTCGAAGCGGTAGCGCCCGGGCTCAGCCGACGAGCGGGCCGGTCACCGGCAGGACGACCTCGCACGGGACCGGCTGCGGGTGCGCCGGGTCGAGGGCGTTGAGCACGTCCGTGAGGGCCACCGGGTCGTAGGCGATCTCCAGGTGGTCGGACTGGTCCAGCGCGCACTGGTCCTGCACGGTGAGGTTCACGACGTTGGGCGCGGCGGGCAGGAAGGCGTTGGTGTAGGGGGTGACGACCTCGTCGTCCTTGGTCCCGACCACCGTGTAGGCGATACCGGGCACGGTCTCACCGCCCGCGTTGAGCGCGGTGAGGAAGGACGAGCCGATCTCCTGTTCCACGCAGGCGTCGCACGGGACCGACAGGAAGTCGTTCGCCGGCTCCAGCACGCCGAGCTTGCGGCCCAGTTCGGTGATCCCGTCCAGGGTGGTGCCCTGGTTGGTGGGGGAGAGGGCGACCAGCTTGGCGACCTTGGCCGCGCCGCCCAGGTCCTTGATGTAGTAGCGCGGCAGCATGCCGCCCTGGGAGTGGCCGACGATGTCGACCTTGGCGGCGCCGGTCGAGGCGAGCACCTGGTCGACGAAGGAGGAGAGCACCGCCGCGCCGTCCTCGACGGAGTTCACGCCCTGGATCGGCGACCAGGAGGCGGGGCCGCCGTAGTCGAAGGTGTAGACGCAGTAGCCGTTGTCGGCGAGCAGCGGCGCGGCGCCGCCCCAGTTGTCGTCCTGGTTCTCCAGCGTGCCGTGCACGAGGACCACCGGTTCCGGGTGGGCGGCCGACGGCTTGCAGCTCCAGTCGTCCGCACCGGCGGGCGCGCTGCCCGGGGTGAAGAAGCCGGCGGTGAATCCGGTGGCGAAGTGGAAGTTGACGGGATACCAGGCGGCGGCAGCGGTCTGCGCCGCGAAGGCGCTCACCGCGAGCACGGCCGCTGTCACGCCCATGGTTCTTCTGCGCATCGTGGACCTACGCATCGTGGACTCCGTCCTGAGCCGGTATTGCGTGTCGATTTCGGCGGAGATCGTGGAGCCGGGACGAGGGGGCGGTCAAGAAGAAAAACGGTGCGAAGGCGAATCGTGCATCCAGGTGTGCGCATCCCGTCCGGCGAGCATGCAAAACGCTCACGAAAGCGAGCGGAACCGGCCCCCGCGCGCCTATTGACTGGCCAGTAACATCACTTCATACTGGCCGGTAACGTTGGAGGGAGCAGCCTTGACCGGGCCGTGGGGCGCCCTGCCCAGAGGGCTCGCGGCGGAGCTGCGCAAGGAACAGCAGACCACCGCCGCGGAAATCATCAGAGAGATCAGGCAGCAGGTGCCCGAATTCTCCCGGCCGCTCGCGGGGCAATTCGGTGCGGGAATCCAGCACGGTGTCGAGAGTGCGCTCGCCGAATTCGCCGAACTGATCGAGGGCGCGCGGAACGACAATCCCGAGCGCATGCGCGTCTACCGCGCGCTCGGCCGTGGCGAGCTCGCCGAGGGCCGCAGCCTCGACGCGTTGCAGGCCGCCTACCGTCTCGGTGCCCGCGTCGCCTGGCGCCGTTACGCGCGCGTCGCCCGCCGCGTCGGCCTCGGCACCGAGCAGCTCGTGGTCCTGGCGGAGGCGATCTTCGCGCACATCGACGAACTGGCCGCCGCCTCCGTCCGCGGCTACGCCCAGGCCCAGGCCGACGAGGCCGGCGCGCTCGGCCGCTCCCGCTCCCAACTGCTGGCGCTGCTGGCCCTGGGCACCCGCGGCGCCGAACTGGACCACGCCGCCGAGCTCGCCGACTGGCCGCTGCCCTGGCAGCTGTGCGCGGTCGCGCTCACCCCCGAGGACCCCGCCCGCCGGACCGGCGGGCGCCGCCGGGGCCTGCCCGACCTGGTCCTGGCCGAGCTCGACGGGCCGGACCCCTGGCTGCTCGTCCCCGAGCCCGACCTCTACCTGCGCGACGGCCAGGTCCGCGCGCTGCTGGAGGAACGCGGCGGGGTGATCGGCCCGACCGTCCCGCCCCACCAGGCCGGAGACTCCCTGCGCTGGGCCCGCGCGCTGCGCGCCGCCCTGCCGCGGCCGACCGGCCAGGGGTCGGCCGGGTCGGCCGGCGGTGTCGTCGACGGCGAGGAGCACCTCGCGGCGCTGCTCCTGCTCGCCGACCCGCCGCTGGTGCGCCTGATCGCCGCCCGTCGGCTGCGTCCACTCGACGAGCTGACGCCCAAGCAGCGTCAGCGCCTCGGCGACACCCTGCTCGCCTGGCTGCAGACCAACCGCGGCAGCGCCCCCGACGTCGCCGCGCGCCTGGGCATCCACCCACAGACCGCGCGGCAGCGCCTGCACCAGGTGCAACGCATCTTCGGCCCTGCGCTGGCCGACACCGACGTGCGCTTCGAGCTGGAGATCGCGCTGCGGGCCCGGAACCAGGCCCCGGGGCCGGCGCCCGCGACCAGAGCCGCCGGAGCCCGGGGCCGGAGCCCCGACTAGACCCCGAACTTCGCCGCCGCGACCTGCGCCACCGCGTCCTCGGGGCCGTCGTACTCGACGTGCGCGTCCGACTGGCGGCCCATCATGAACAGCAGCAGCTCACCCGGTTCGCCCGTCACCGTGACCACCGGCGCTCCCTTGCGGGCCACCGTGGTCTGCCCGTCGCGGCGTCGCAGCACCAGCCCGACCGGCGACCTGCGCCCGTTCAGGCGCGCCGTGCCCGCCAGCCGCTTCCACAGGAACTCGCTCAGCTCCGGATCCAGCACCCGCGGCGACCAGTCCGCCTGCGCGCGCCGCACGTCCTCGCCGTGGACGAAGAACTCGATGGTGTTGCCCGCGTCCTCGGCCCCCGGGAGCCGGAACGGCGAGTAGGCCGGCGGCCCCACCCGGATCGCCTCGACCAACTCCGCGTAGGGCTTGGCCGCGTACTCCGCCTGCACCCGCGCGAGCCGTGCCGCCAGCGGCTTGATCAGGATCCCGCCCGCGGCATCGGGCCGCCGCTCCCGCACCACGACGTGCGCGGCCAGGTCCACGGTCCGCCACCCCTCGCACAGCGTCGGCGCGTCCGGGCCGACACCCTCCAGCAGATCGGCCAGCAGCAGGCGCTCACGGCGTCCCAGATTCGACATGGGGCAAGCGTAGGCGGATCCGTCGCGGATTCAACGGCACCGGCCGCGGGCGTGCGGGGACGCTCCCTCCCCCGAGCGGAGCGTCCCCGCACGCGGCCTGTGTGTCAGGGCAGTTGCCCCGGCCGGTCGACGATCGCGCGGTCCAGGACGGCCAGGTACTCGAAGACGAAGCCCTGCTTCTCCACAGGGTGGTCGCTGGGGCCCTGGACCTGCTCGTACCCGAGGAAGGTCTTCCGGTCGCTGTCGAAGAGCCAACTCGTCATGACACCGTCGTCCGCGGCCCGCCAGGACAGGCCGATGACGTGACGACCGGTCGTGGGATCGACGCGTTCCGGTTGCGCCGTGATGCCGGGAATCATCGCAGCCGCCCGATACAGCCCCGCAGCGAGCTTCGGCGGCGGCATCGTCTCGAACAGCATGAAGGTGATCGAGTCCAGGGCTGCGGCATCACGGGGTTCGTCTCCCGAGGGCTGCGCGTAGATCTGGGCGAGCAGCGCCTTGGGGTCGGTCGGCAGCGAAGCCAGGAAGGTGTAGGTCGGCATGTGGAAACCGGGGAGCGGGGGCGGCGGGACCGTCGACCGCTGACCGAAGGCGATCTCCAGCCCGGGACGGCTGCCGTCCGCCGAGTACCAGGCCTGGACCCGGTGCGGTCGGGAGAGGGGGCCGCCCGGATGCTTGTCGTCCTGGACCGCCCAGATGCGGTCGGAGTACACGAACTGGTCGTCGCGGACCGCGGGCAGGCTCTGCACCGAGGCCACGTCGGCCACCTGCTCCAGCAGGGCCACGGCCTGGGTGTGGCTGTCCGAGGGACGGCTCTGCGCCGGCGAGGGCGAGGAAACGGTGTGGCCCGGGCTGACCGGAGGAGCAGCCCCGAGCGGATGGCCTCCGACGGGCCGCCCGTCGATGGAGAGGACCGTCACCAGTGCCGCTGCGGCGGCGGCCGCGACCGTGGTGAGGACGAAGCGGCGCACCGGTCGTCGGCGCGCGGGTGCCGGTGCGGCGGACTGGCTCTCGATCTCACGCATGAGGTGCTCCCGGAGCAGGACGTGGCGGTGGGCAGGGAGCAGGGGGTCACCGGGGGCCGGCAGCGGTTCGCGGCTGGGCGGAGGGGCGCTCATGATGACTTCTCCTGCTTCGACCGGGACGCCGGTCGGCGTCCCACCTGTTCCTGTCCGTGGCTGCCCGGCAGTTCCCGGCCGAGTTCTGCCTCTGCCCGTTCGCGCAGCCGCGTGCGTGCGCGCGAGAGCCGGGAGCGGACGGTGCCGACGGGCACCCCCAGCGCCTCGGCCGCCTCGGCGTAGCCGAGTCCCGACCAGACGCAGAGCGTGAAGACCTCGCGGTCGCCGCTGCGCAGCGACGCCAAGGCCGTGCGAGCCGCCGCGAGTTCCTCGGCGTCCTGGATCCGACCCACCAGCTCGTCGGCGAAGTCCGGGACCGCCTCGTGGGCGGGCAGCCGCGCCAGGGCGGCCTGGTGCCGCCGCGCGGTGCGCCGGGTGTTGCGCAGCACGTTCGTGGCGATGCCGAGCAGCCACGGCAGGAGACTGCCGCCGTCCGGCTGCACGCGCTCACGTAGCCGCCACGCCTCCAGGAAGGTCAGCGAGACGACGTCCTCGGCGGTCGCCCAGTCCGCCGTCGATCGGACCGCGTGCCGGTAGACGGCCTGCGCGTGGGCGTCGAAGAGGTCGGCGAAGGCGCGAGCGTCCCCCGCCCTGATGCGGGCGCGCGTTGAGAGTTCCACGTCTCTTCCTGTCCGCCGGTCCGCGAGGGTTCCGGATTCGATCGGCATTTTGTGTGACCGGATGATTTTTCTCGGATCTCCGAAGTGACGGAACGAAACCGAACCGACGACGGAGGCACGACGATGGACTGGCAGGCAGAGGACCGGCGGGCCGGGGACTGGCGGGCCGGGGAGTGGCAGACGGACCAGCGGGAGACCCTGCGGCGCGCGGGCAATCGGCACCGCAAGCGCAGGCGTGGACCGATAACACCCCTGGTGGCCGTCGCCGCGGTGGTGTGTGCCGGGTCGGTCGGGGCGTTCGTCCTCAACACCGCCTTCACCGGTCCGGAGGTGAGCAGCGCTCCGGCCGCCCCGACGCTCGGCTCGGCGGCCCCGGACACGGCGTCCGGCAGTGCCTCCGCCTCGACCTCCGCCTCTTCCTCCGCCACACCCAGCCGGTCGGCCCGACCCACCACGACCCGTGCCGCCAAGCCGAGCTCCCGGCCGAGCCGCGCCGCCGCGACGCCGACCCAGCAGACGTCCACCCAGCAGACGTCGGCCGGGGCGGGCGGGACCGGCGGGTCCGTCTCGGTGCCTTCGGGGGCGGGCAACTCCTACGCGGTGCAGCAGGTGCTGGCCGTCATCAACCAGGCCCGCGCCCAGGCCGGGCTGCCCGCCTACACGCTGACCGACGGACTCACCCGCAGCGCCGGGGCCCACAACGCGGTGATGATGGGCGGCTGCGGCCTGTCGCACCAGTGCCCGGGCGAGGCCGACCTCGGCACCCGGATCACCGACGCGGGGGTCCAGTGGGGCGCCTGCGGCGAGAACATCGGCGAGGGCGGACCCCAGGCGGACACCGACGCGGCCATCGCCTCGATGGCGGTGGGCCTGACCCGCAGCATGCTGGCCGAGCAGCCGCCCGACGACGGCCACCGCCGGAACATCCTCAGTAGTTCCTTCCGCCACATCGGCATCGTGGTCCAGCGGACGAGCGACGGGACGGTCTACATGACGCAGGACTTCTCCGACTGACGCGGCGCCCGGGCGACCGTCAGAGCCAGCGGGGCCGCTGCGGCGGCCGCCGACGGCGAGCAGGACCCGGCGTTCCCCACGACCGTCGGCGCCGTGCGCGGACATGGCGGTCAGGACGCGGTTCAGGCCGAACAGGCCCAGGATGAGCGAGGTGACGGCCTACGCGGCCGCGCAGGCCATGACCACCGCGACCGGCGTGAGCCGTGGCGACGCCGTTCCGTCGGGCGTCGAGGACGGTGACCAGCAGCGTCGGCCAGCCAGCCAGCCAGCCAGCCAGCCGACCAGCCGGCCGGCCAGCCGGCCGGTCTGCTCGCGACGCTCGCCGCTCGTTGGTCGGGCCCGGGGGAATGCCCCGGAAGTTGGTCAAGCAGAGGTGCCCGGCCGGGGATCCGGCCGGGCACCTCGTTGCTGCACTGCGCCGTGCTAGCCCAGGGTGAAGTCGTCCGCGTAGACGTTCCCCTGGCCGTACCAGCCGTGGACGAAGACGGTGACGGTGCCGCTGCTGCCGGTGGTGAAGGAGACCGTCAACTGGTTCCAACTGGTGCTGTTGGACCAGGTGCTGCCGCTCGCGCCGCCGCTGACGCCGATGTAGGCGTACGGGCCCTGGACCCAACCGGTCAGCGTGTAGCTGTGGTTGGGCTGCAGGGTGACGGTCTGGTCGCACTCGCCCGTGGTGCTGGACGAGGGGGTGACCTGGAGCGCGTGGCTGCCGGAGTGCACCGGGCTGCTCACGACCGCGCTGCCGGACTGGCAGGTCCACGGGCTCAGGCTGCCGGACTCGAAGCCCGCGTTGGTCAGGGCTCCGCCGCCGGTGCCGCCGCCCCCGCCGCCGGAGCTGGTGACGGTGAGGGAGTAGGTGGCGGTGTGGGTGCCGGAGGAGGCGGTGCCGGTCACCGTGATCGGGTAGGTGCCGGCCGCGACCGAGGAGCCGACGGTGGCCGTCAGGGTCGAGCTGCCGCCGGAGGTGACCGAGGTCGGCGAGAAGGAGACGCTCACGCCCGAAGGCGCGCCGGACGCGGACAGGGCGACGCTCTCCGCGCTGCCCGCGGTGACGGCCGTCGCGACGCTCGCCGTCGCGCTGCCGCCCTGGGCGACCGAGGCCGAGCCGGGGGAGAGGGAGAGTGAGAAGTCGCTGGAGGTGCCGCCCCCGCCGCCGCCCGAGCTGCCCTCGTAGGGCACGAAGGCGTCGGTGAAGGCAAGGCTGTTCTGGCTGATCTCGCTGCAGGTGGAGAGCGAGTTGGCGCTGCCGCTGCACGGCTGGTCCCGGTTCGCGGACCAGAAGGCGAGGCGGCCGACGCCGTTGCTCGCGGCGAAGTTCTCCACCGTCTGCGCGTCGGCGAGGGTGAACGTCGAGCCGTCGTCGTTCTTGCCGATCATCGGCGTGATGCCGAGGTTGGCGTAGGTGTAGGACGGGTCGACGGACTGCATCTGCGCCAGGGTGGCCTGGGCGGCGGAGACCGCGCCCTGGCCCATCTCGGTTCCGCTGCCGGCGTAGTAGTCCATGGTCATGATGTTGACCACGTCGATCTTGATGCCGGCGTTCTTGGCGGCCTTGAGGATGTTGACCCCGTCGCCGGTCAGGCCGCTGGTCAGCACCGGGAGCGTCATGGAGAACTGGAGGTTCGGGTTGCTCGCCTTCAGGTCCTTCATGGCCTGCATCTGGCGGGCGGCGGAGGCGGTGTCGGCCACGGCCGCGCCCTCGACGTCGAAGTCGAGCTGGGTGACGCCGTAGTCGTTGATGATCGCCTGGTAGCCGGCGTCGATGCTGCTCTGGGTGGTGCAGGTCCAGGCGAGCGGTTCGCCGCTGGCGCCGCCGGAGGAGATGATCACCGAGGCGCCCTCGGACTTCGCCTTGGCGATCTCCGGGTCGGTGTAGGAGTCGGCGCCGATGGGGAGCGTGTCGCCCCAGATCTGGTTGCAGCCCTCGCCGAGGACGAAGGCGGCCGTGTAGGCCTTCAGATGGTGGCCGGTGATCGCGGTGTCGAGCAGCGGCTCCTGGCCGTTCGACATGTCGACGTAGGGGGCCACGGAGTAGACGCTGGTCGCGGCGGCGCTGCTGGTGGGGGCCAGCGCGCCGACCGCTCCGGCGGTGGCGAGCGCGAGTGCGCACGCGGAGCCGGTGAATCTCGCCAAGCGCATGACAGAGATCCCTTCGGAACTGCCCCAAGGGGTGTGGGCCCAAGGGTGTGGGGGTGTGGGGGTGTCCGTGCGTCCAGGCCTGGCGGGTCTACGAAACAACGTTCATGAGCCTGCGTCAATAGGACTAGACCAACTTGCCGACCCTCAATGCGCCAGCGGCGCTGTCAACTTCGTCGCGCCCTGGTAACTCCCGCCGGAGAGAGCGCAGGTGACGGTGTGTCGCCCGCCCTGGTACTCGGTCAGGCTCGGGTAGAGCTCGTAGTACTGGAGCGACTTGATGCTCTGCTTCTCGAACGCGGCCGCGTCCAGCGGCTCGCACAGCTCCAGCGCCTTGTGGACGATCGAGGCGTAGTCCGCCAAGCCGGTCGGCAGTGCGACCAGTTGGGTCACCTCGGCGTCGTGCGGCGTGGTGCACGTGCGCTTGGTCAGCGTGGTGAGGCTCCGGGAGAACGCCGGGGAGTCGAAGCAGTCACCCGGCTGGAGCGAGATGTAGGAGAACGTGTTCGGCAGCGTCGGCATCGCGGACGGCGACGGCGGTGCCGAGGTCCGCACCGGCGACGGCGAGGAGGAGACCGGCCGTGCCACGACGGCCGGTTTCGACCGCAGCGCGAACACCAGTACCAGCGCGGCCACCGCGAGCACCGCCACCAGCGTCGCCGCCAGACCGGAACGCGAACGGTGCAGCCTTCCGAACCCCCCTGAGAGCCCCATGGGCCCCAGCATGCCGCCTGGCGTGCA
The DNA here is from genome assembly GCF_900109465.1 of Streptacidiphilus jiangxiensis. GTDB lineage: Bacteria > Actinomycetota > Actinomycetes > Streptomycetales > Streptomycetaceae > Streptacidiphilus > Streptacidiphilus jiangxiensis. The sequence goes on along the minus strand of NZ_FOAZ01000012.1, from coordinate 71,331 downwards.
TCGGCAACAGAGTGCGTCCCGGCCGTTGCCTACCATGAAGGCATGCCTGCCACGCCTGCCGCCCCGAACACCACCGACCTCGACCCGGCGATCGCCGCCCGCCTCAAGCGCGACGCCCACGGTCTGGTCCCCGCCATCGCCCAGCAGTACGACACCGGCGAGGTGCTGATGATGGGCTGGATGGACGACGAGGCGCTGCACCGCACCCTGACCACCGGGCGCTGCACCTACTGGAGCCGCAGCCGCTCCGAGTACTGGGTCAAGGGCGACACCTCCGGCCACGCGCAGCTGGTCAAGTCGGTCGCCCTGGACTGCGACGGCGACACCGTGCTCGTCCGGGTCGACCAGGTCGGCGCCGCCTGTCACACGGGCGACCGCACCTGCTTCGACGCGGGGACGCTCCCGGTCGCCGGGGGCTGAGACACGGGGACTGAGACAACGGGCTCCCGGTCGCGCCGAGCCGCTACGCTTCCGGGGCATGACCAGCGGCAGCGTCTCTCCCGACCTCGACACCTTCCGCAAGCTCGCCGTGGACCGCCGGGTGATCCCGGTGACCCGGCGGCTGCTGGCCGACGGCGACACACCCGTCGGCGTCTACCGCAAGCTCGCGGGGGAGCGGCCCAACACCTTCCTGCTGGAGAGCGCCGAGCAGGGCCGCCACTGGTCCCGGTACTCCTTCGTGGGCGTGCGCAGCAGCGCGCGGCTGACCGTCGACACCGAGGGCCGCGCCCGCTGGATCGGCACCCCGCCCGTCGGCGTGCCCACCTCCGGTGACCCGCTCCAGGTGCTCCGGGCGACCATCGAGGCCCTGCGCGGCCCGCGCGACCTGCACGCCGACGGCGAGCTGCCGCCGTTCACCGGCGGCCTGGTCGGCTACCTGGGCTACGACATCGTGCGGCGCCTGGAGCGCCTGCCCGAGATCGCCCCGGACGACCTGCGGCTGCCCGAGCTCACCATGCTCTTCGCCGACGACATCGCCGTGCTGGACCACACCGACGGGTCCGTGCTGCTGATCGCCAACGCCGTCAACCGCGACGACCGCCCCACGGGCGTCGACGGGGCCTGGGCCGACGCGGTGGCGCGCCTGGACCGGATGACCGCGGACCTCGCCCAGCCGACCGAGGCGGGCGCAGCCGTGCTCAGCCCGGTGACCTCGGTCGACGCCGTCTCGCCCTTCGGCGGCGAGCCCTACCGCGCCGCGGTCGAGGCGGTGAAGGAGCGGATCCGTGCGGGCGAGGCGTTCCAGGTGGTGCCCTCGCAGCGGTTCGAGGTCGACTGCCCGGCGAGCGCGCTCGACGTCTACCGGGTGCTGCGGACCACCAACCCCAGCCCGTACATGTACCTGTTCCGCTTCGGCGCGCCCGGCCCCGACGAGGAGCCCTTCGACATCGTCGGCTCCAGCCCGGAGGCGCTGGTCAAGGTCGAGGACGGCGAGGCGATGGTGCATCCCATCGCCGGTACCCGCCCGCGCGGCGCCACGCCCGAGCGCGACGCGGACCTGGCCTCGGAGCTGCTGGCCGACCCGAAGGAACGTGCCGAGCACCTGATGCTGGTGGACCTCGGCCGCAACGACCTGGGCCGCGTCTGCGAGCCCGGCAGCGTCGAGGTGGTCGACTTCATGACCATCGAGCGTTTCAGCCACGTGATGCACATCGTCTCCACCGTCACCGGCCGCGTGGCTCCCGAGCGGACCGCCTTCGACGTGCTCACCGCCTGCTTCCCGGCCGGGACCCTCTCCGGCGCGCCCAAGCCGCGCGCCATGCAGATCATCGAGGAGCTGGAGCCCACCCGCCGCGGCCTGTACGGCGGCTGCGTCGGCTACTTCGACTTCGCCGGCGACTCCGACACCGCGATCGCCATCCGCACCGCGCTGATCCGCGGCGGCAAGGCCTACGTCCAGGCGGGCGCGGGCGTCGTCGCCGACTCCGACCCGGCGAGCGAGGACACGGAGTGCCGCAACAAGGCCGCCGCCGTCCTGCGCGCCGTCGCCGCGGCGGCGACCCTGCGTCCGGCCGTCGCGGGGGCGCAGGGCACACTGGAGCGGTGAGCCCCGATCAGACCAGCGCCCCCGCCGAGACCGCCGAGACCGCCGAGACCGCCGAGACCGCCGAGACGGCCGAAGGCGTCGCGTCGGTCGAGTCCGTCGAAGCCCCCGAGTCCGTCGAGTCCGTCGAGTCCGTTGAGGGCGTCGAGGGCGTGCCGGAGCGGGCGTCCGCGCGGACGAAGGCCGGCCGCCGCAGTCTTGCCGTCACGCTGCTGTTCGCCGTCGCCGGGGCGACGCTGCTGCTCGTCGCCGCCGGCCAGACCTGGGTCTCCGGCCAGGTGCAGGCCCAGGGGGTCACCCGGACCGTCGTCGCCAAGGGCAGCGAGGTCACCGGCGTGCCGGGGGCCATGGCGCTGGTCGGTCTCGCCTCGGTGGTCGCGGTCTTCGCGGTGCGCGGCCGGGCCCGCCGCCTGCTCGGCGGCCTGGTCGCGCTCGCGGGCGTCGGTGCCGTCGCCGCCGCGGTGAGCGCGGCGCTCGGCTCCGACAGCCGCGTGCTGGACGACAAGGCGGCCCGCTCGGTGGGCCTCGCCGACGTCGCGGCCGGCTTGCTGACCCACACGGCCGCGCCGTGGCTCGCGGTCCTCGGCGGCGCCCTGGTCCTCGCGGCCGGTGCGCTGACGGTGCTGCGCGGGGCCGCCTGGCCCGGCATGTCGGCCCGCTACGACGCCCCGGCGGGCAAGCGCGGCAAGGCCTCGCCGAGCCGCTCCGGCGCCGCCTCCGGGGCAGCCGCCGCGCAGACGCCGGCGGACCTGTGGAAGGCGCTGGACCGCGGCGAGGACCCCACTGCGAGCTGAGCTCGCCGATACGGGACAATGGATCGGAAGAACTCTCCGGGTGGGAGAGTCCTGGAACGAGGAGCAGTACATGTCGGCAAACGCCCACGGACACACGACCGCCGCCTGGACCGGCGTCGGCGTCTCCTTCGTCGGCTTCTGCGTCGCCGCCTACGGGATGGTCGTGCCGACGCCGATCATCGTCGTCATCGGCCTCGTCGTGGCTGCTGCCGGTGCGGTCGTCGGCAAGGCGATGTCGGCCGCCGGCTTCGGCAAGAAGCCTGACGCCCACGCCGTCGCGGCCGCCAAGGAGACCGCCGGCACCAGCGTCTCCGCCTGAGCCCGGTCCTCGGCTCAGGGGCCGGTCCACGGCTCAGGGTCCGGATCTCGGCTCACGGCACGGGCCGCGGCCCGAGTTCTTCCGACACGGCGGCGGGTCCTTCCGGGACCGCCGCCTGATCGGTATCAGAATCGGGGCGTGACCGCTGCCCCGAACCCTCTCGCGTCCTCGCGGCTCCCGCTGGGGCTGCTCGGCCTGGGTGCGGCCGCGACGGCCTACGTCGGCGCCGTCGACCCGAACCGGCCCGGCCACTACCCCGTCTGTCCGTTCCTGGCCCTGACCGGGTGGTGGTGTCCGGGCTGCGGCGGACTTCGCGCCGTCCACGCGCTCACCCGCGGCGATCTCGGCACCGCCCTGCACGACAACGTGCTCGTGGTCGCCCTGTGCGGATTCACCGCCTCCTACTGGATGCTCTGGGCCCTGTCCGCGCTGCGCGGCAGGCCGCGTCCGGCGCTCCGCCTGGGCCGTCCGTGGCCGGTGGTGGCAGTCGTCCTCGTCCTTCTCTTCACCCTGGTGCGCAACCTTCCCACCGGCGCTTTTCTCGCTCCGTGAGGCCCCCGGGGCCGTCCGGAGGGCGAGACGGACGCGCGCTCGATTCAGACTCTGCGCAGCCGGACGGATACCATCGATCCAGGTCATCGACAGACAGGCATCCGAGCGACGCCGGATTGTGCGAGACCACCAACCGACCCGACGAATGGGGGCCCCGAGTGAGCGTGCTCGACGAGATCATCGCCGGAGTCCGTGAGGACCTCGCCGAGCGTCAGGCCCAGGTCTCGCTGGACGAGCTCAAGGAGCTCGCCGCCAAGGCGCCCGAGGCCAAGGACGGCGTGGCCGCCCTCGGCGGCGAGGGTGTCTCGGTGATCTGCGAGGTCAAGCGCTCCAGCCCCTCCAAGGGCGCGCTGGCCGCGATCGCGGACCCCGCGGCGCTGGCCCGCGACTACGCGGCGGGCGGCGCGGCCGCGATCTCCGTCCTCACCGAGCAGCGCCGGTTCGGCGGCTCGCTGGCGGACCTCAAGGCCGTCCGGGCGGCGGTCGACACGCCGATCCTGCGCAAGGACTTCATCGTCACCTCCTACCAGCTGTGGGAGGCCCGCGCGTACGGCGCGGACCTGGCCCTGCTGATCGTCGCCGCGCTGGACCAGGAGGCCCTGGTCTCGTTGATCGAGCGCGCCGAGTCCATCGGCCTCACGCCGCTGGTCGAGGTCCACGACGAGGAGGAGATCGCCCGCGCGGTCGACGCCGGCGCCCGGATCATCGGTGTGAACGCCCGCAACCTGAAGACGCTCGAGGTCGACCGCGACACGTTCGCCAACGTGGCGCACGCGATCCCGTCGCACATCGTGAAGGTCGCGGAGTCCGGCGTGCGCGGGCCGCACGACCTGATCGCCTACGCGAACGAGGGCGCCGACGCGGTGCTGGTCGGCGAGTCCCTGGTCACCGGCAAGGACCCCAAGGCCGCCGTCGCCGACCTCGTCGCCGCCGGCGCCCACCCGGCCCTGCGGCATGGCCGCTGACGTCTTCCCGTCCGCTAGGATCGCCCACGTGACCGTCGACACCATCCACCAGCCCGGCTATGCCGGTCTGCAGCGCGGCTGCAAGCCGCGCGGGTGTCGTGCGCCCGCTCGGCGGGTGCTGGGTCGTCGCGTGCGGTATGTGATCGGTGCCGAGCCCGGACAGGTTCCCGGTCGGCGATGGCAGCGCATGCGGAGCAACGCGCCCCACTGAGACGATGGTCCCACCGGACGATCGGCTCGGCGTGGAGGCGCGGCTTCGCGCACGCCTGCCCACCTCCGTTCACATCCCAAGGGAACTCCCATGTCCGACGTGACATCCGTCCCCGACGCGCGCGGTTACTTCGGCGCGTACGGTGGCCGCTTCATTCCGGAGGCGCTGGTCGCCGCCGTCGAGCAGGTGGCCGACGAGTACGAGAAGGCCAAGGCCGACCCGGCATTCGCCGCCGAGCTGAACGCCCTGCTCAAGGACTACACGGGCCGCCCGAGCCCGCTCACCGACGTCCGCCGCTTCTCGGCCGAGGCGGGCGGCGCCCGCATCCTGCTCAAGCGCGAGGACCTCAACCACACCGGCTCTCACAAGATCAACAACGTGCTGGGTCAGGCGCTGCTCACCCGGCGGATGGGCAAGAACCGCCTGATCGCGGAGACCGGCGCCGGTCAGCACGGCGTCGCCACGGCGACCGCCGCCGCGCTCTTCGGCATGGAGTGCACCATCTACATGGGTGAGGTCGACACCCGGCGCCAGGCGCTGAACGTCGCCCGGATGCGCATGCTCGGCGCCGAGGTCGTGCCGGTCACGTCCGGCAGCCGGACCCTCAAGGACGCGATCAACGAGGCGTTCCGCGACTGGGTCGCCAACGTCGACTCCACGCACTACCTCTTCGGCACCGTGGCCGGGCCGCACCCGTTCCCGATGATGGTCCGCGACTTCCACCGCGTCATCGGCCAGGAGGCCCGCGCGCAGGTGCTGGACCGCACCGGCAAGCTGCCGGACGCGGTCGTGGCCTGTGTCGGCGGCGGCTCGAACGCCATGGGCGTGTTCTACGACTTCATCCCGGACGCGGGCGTCCGGCTGATCGGCATCGAGGCGGCCGGTGAGGGCGTCGAGACCCCGCGCCACGCCGCGACGCTGACCAAGGGCGACCCGGGCGTGCTGCACGGCTCGCGCACCTACGTGCTGCAGGACGAGGACGGCCAGACCATCGAGTCGCACTCGATCTCGGCCGGCCTGGACTACCCGGGCGTCGGCCCGGAGCACTCCTTCCTCAAGGACACCGGCCGTGCCGAGTACCGGCCGTGCACGGATGCCGACGCGATGAACGCGCTGCGGCTGCTGTCGCGCACCGAGGGCATCATCCCGGCCATCGAGTCCTCCCACGCGCTGGCCGGCGCCCTGGAGCTGGGCCGCGAACTGGGCCCGGACGCGGTCATCCTGGTCAACCTCTCCGGACGCGGGGACAAGGACATGCACACCGCCGCCGAGTACTTCGGCCTGCTCGACACCGACAACGCTTCCGACTCCGACAACGCTTCCGGCGGTGCCAAGTGACGAACGCCCTGCTGGACCAGACGCTCGCCGCCGCCAGGGCGGAGAACCGCGCCGCGCTGATCGGCTACCTCCCGGCCGGCTTCCCCAGCGTCGCGGGCGCCGTGCCGACGGTGCAGGCGCTGATCGACGGCGGCGCGGACGTCGTCGAGATCGGTCTGCCGCACAGCGACCCGGTGCTGGACGGTCCGACCATCCAGACCGCCGACGACATCGCGCTGCGCGGCGGGGTCCGCACCAAGGACGTGCTGGAGACGATCCGCACGATCACCGCGGCAAACCCGACCGTGCCGGTGCTCTGCATGACCTACTGGAACCCGGTCGACCACTACGGCCAGGCCCGTTTCGCCGCCGACCTGGCGGCCGCGGGCGGCGCCGGCTGCATCCTGCCGGACCTGCCGGTCGAGGAGGCGGACGAGTGGCTCGCCGCCGCGGCCGAACACGGCCTGGCGACGGTCTTCGTGGTGGCGCCGTCCAGTCGGGACGAGCGGTTGGCGACCATCACCGCCAAGGGCACCGGCTTCGTCTACGCCGCCGCCGTCATGGGCGTCACCGGCACCCGGACCCAGGTCGGCGAGCTGGCCGAGGACCTGGTGGCGCGGACCCGTGCCACCACCGAGCTGCCGGTCTGCGTCGGCCTCGGCGTCTCCGACGCCGTGCAGGCGGCCGAGGTCGCCGCCTTCGCGGACGGCGTCATCGTCGGCTCGGCCTTCGTCCAGCGGATGCTGGACGCCGCCTCGGAGGAGGCCGGCCACGCCGCGGTCCGCGAGCTGGCCGCCGAACTGGCCCAGGGCGTGCGCAAGCGCTGACGACCCGTCTCCGACGAGCGTCGACGAAGGGGGCGTGGACTTCGGTCCGCGCCCCCTTCGTGCTGCCGTCTGCGCTCCCTCGTTCCGGTGAACGGTCGCGTGGCGCGCGCCGGGGGACCGTCGGCCCGTGCGCATGATCGGATCGGGGGAGGTGCCGGGGGAGTCCGAGGCCAGCCGTGGAGGACCCGTGCCGAATCCCCAGCGCAGCAGGGCGGCCCGGGCCGCCCTTGCCGCCGTCGCGCTCACCGTGGCGGTGGCCGCCGAATCCACCGTCAACCAGGCGCTCGCGCAGGCGCAGGCGCACCACACCCAGCACTCCAGCGGCCGGCACCACCATCAGCAGGCCGCCGGCAGACCCGCTCCGGCCAAGTCGCCCACGCCGGCCAAGGCGCCCACGCCGGCCAAGCCGGGCAAGCCGCAGTCGGGCCCGGTGTTCGCGGGAGTTCCGGACCGCTCCGTCGCCCTCGGCCTGCCGGCCAGGCTCGACCCCGACGGCGTCACCATCGACGTCGGATACCCGGACGCGCCCGTGCAGATGACCCTCTTCGAGGACTACCGCTGCTCCGAGACGGCCAAGTTCGAGGGGCGGCAGGGGCCGATGCTGCGCAGCCTGATCGCCCGTCATCGGCTGCTCGTCCACTACGTCATCGAGTCGTCACTCGACGAACGTCTGCCCGGTCCCGGCGCCGTCTCGGCCGCCGACGCGGCGCGCGGTGCACTCGCCCACGGCGGGTTCGCGCTGTTCCACGCGCTGCTCCTGGCCAATCAGGGCCCCGAGGAGGTGGACGGTTTCACCACCGACCGACTGCTCGCCCTGGCCGCGACCGTCCCCGGACTGCGGTCGGCGGCCTTCGACTCCGAGGTGCGCACGCTCTACTGGAAGCCGTGGATCGACGCCGCCCAACACCTCTACGACAGCGCGGGGGTGCACCACGGCACTCCGTCGATGCTGCTGAACGGCGCTGAGGTCGACCTGTGGGCGCATCCGGAGCTGCTCGACGATCCGGCCGCGCTCCAGCGCTTTGTGGAGAATGCTGCGAATCGCGGAGAATAACGCATGCCCCTAAAGGAACATAAGGCAGGATTGGTCCCAAATGACCAAGCCGGGGAGGTATCGCCCGGAACGGGGAGGGGGGTGACTGTGGTCGCCTGGATCGGCACGGCCGTACGTCTCGGCCTGGCCGTCGTCTGGGCCTGGGCGGGGCTCGCGAAGATCTCCGATCCGCAGGCGGCGGCCCAGGCCGTGCGTGTCTACCGGATCCTGCCCGAGGGGCTGGTGAAGCCCTTCGGCTACGGGCTGCCGTTCCTGGAGATCGCCCTCGCGCTGCTGCTCCTGGTCGGCCTCGGCACCCGGATCGCGGCGGTCATCTCGGGCGTGCTGCTCCTGGTCTACATCGGCGCGATCGCGTCCGTGTGGGCGCGTGGGATCTCCATCGACTGCGGCTGCTTCGGCGGCGGCGGCGCGGTGGCCGCCTCGCAGACCGCCTACTGGCAGGAGATCCTGCGCGACTGCGGCTTCCTCCTGCTCTCCGGCTGGCTGATCTGGCGCCCCAAGACGCGCCTCTCTCTCGACGGGTGGCTGGCAGCGTGAGTCAACAGTCCGACAGAACAGAAGACCTGATGAGCAACAAGAACGATGGCGGCAAGCGCAGTGCGCGCGAGCGCATGCAGGAGGAACGCGCCAAGCAGGAGGCGGCGGCCCGCAAGAAGCGGCAGCTCACCGTCATCCTCGCGGCCCTGGTCGTCATCGCGGCCGCCGTGGTGATCGGCATCGTGGTGCAGAACGGCCGTTCCAGCAGCTACGACGCGGCCAAGGACGCACCGGCCGGAACCGTCGGCAACACCCGACTGCTGATCCCCGTCGGGGCGACCAACGCGCCCAGCACGGTGACCATCTACGAGGACCCGCGCTGCCCCGCCTGCGAGCAGTTCGAGACCGGCATGAAGACGACGATGAACCAGCTGCTGGCCCAGGGCAAGATCCAGATCCAGTACCACATCGCCTCGTTCATCGACCGCCACGACGGCGGCACGGGCTCGAAGAACGCGGCCAACGCGCTGGCCTGCGCCCAGAACGTCGGGCTCTTCCACAACTACCACGACGTCCTCTACGCCAACCAGCCGCAGGAGACGGAGGACGCCTGGGCCGACAAGTCGATCCTGATCAGCCTGGCCAAGCAGGTGCCGGGCCTGGACTCACCCTCGTTCGAGTCCTGCGTGAACGGCAACACGTTCGGCAGTTGGGTCACCGCCGTGCAGTCGGACTTCGACAAGTCGGGCTACAACTCCACGCCGACGGTGCTGCTCAACGGCACCTCCGCCTACCCGACCTACAACAGCCAGGACATCTCCCCGGCCAACTTCACCGCGTGGGTGGACGCCGCCAACAAGGGCAAGCCGCTGGCGAGCATCCCCTCGGCCAGCGCCGAGGCCCTGGCCTCGCCGACAGCCCACAACAACCCGCCGGCCTCGGGTGGCGCGAGCGCGTCGCACTCATGAGCTGAGCAGGCCCTACGGGGCTGAACCGGGCCCGCGCGTCAGCGGGCGCGGATCAGCCCCGTCTGCATGCCCGCGGCGATCGCGGAGGTGCGGCTGTCGACGCGCAGTTTCTCGTAGATGTGCACCAGGTGCGTCTTGACCGTGGCCTCGCTGATGAACAGGCGCTTGGAGATCTGGCGGTTCGGCAGGCCCTCGGCCAGCAGCTCCAGGATCTCCAGCTCGCGCGGGGAGAGCACCGGCCGGCCCGGCCGGGAGCGGCCCAGCAGCCGCGCCGCGACCGGCGGGGCGAGCACCGTGTCACCCTTGGCGGCGGAACGGATCGCCGACGCCAGCTCCTCGGGCGGGGCGTCCTTGAGCAGGTAGCCCGTGGCCCCGGCCTCGACGGCGGAGAGGATGTCCGCGTCCGTGCTGTAGGTGGTGAGGATCAGTACCGCCGGGGGATCGGGCAGTGCGGTGATCCGCCGGGTGGCCTCGACGCCGTTCATGCCGGCGCCCATCTGGAGATCCATCAGCACCACGTCGGGGCGGGGCCGGCCGTCGGCCGCGAACTGCTCCAGCAGCCGCAGCGCCTCGGCGCCGTCCGCGGCCTCGCCCACGGGCTCCAGCTCGGGCAGCTCCTCCAGCAGGGCCCGCAGGCCACGCCGGACGACCGGGTGGTCGTCGACCAGGACGACGGTGATCACGAGGCGTGCTCCACGGGCTGGGAGAGGTCGGGCGGGGAGGGATCCGGGTGGGCCGGATTCGCCTGGACGGGATTCGCCTGGGCGGGATCGGGACGCCCGGGCCGGGACGGGTCGGTGGCCGCGGGCGGGCGGGCCGGGGCGTCGAGGGGGATGGCGGCGGCGACCGCCGTGCCCTCGCCGGGGGCGGACTCGATCGTCAGCGTGCCGCCGAGCTCGGCCATCCGCTCGCGCATGCCGTGCAGGCCGAAGCGCGGGCGGGACGCCCGCCCCGGACCGGCGCCCCCGGCCGCTCCGATCGCCCCGACCGACTCGGGGCTGAAGCCGACGCCGTCGTCGAAGACGTCGAGGGTGACCTGGTCGTCCAGGTAGGCCAGGGTGACGGCGGCCCGCCCCGCACGGGCGTGGCGCTGCACGTTCGCCAGCGCCTCCTGCGTCAGCCGCAGCAGCGCCACCTCGGCCTCCACCGGCAGCGGGTAGGGCTCCCCGTCCAGGTGGAAGGCGACCTCCGGCACCGGGCCGCAGCCGGCGGTGACTCGGCGCAGCGCCTCCGGCAGGGTGGCGTCCTGGAGCGAGGGCGGCGTCAGCCCGGCGACGAAGCGGCGGGCCTCGGCGAGGTTCTCCGAGGCCGTGGCCCCGATCTCGCGGACCCGCCCGGCGGCGGTCTCCGCGCCCGGCGGCAGTGCCGACTCGGCGGAGCGGGCCAGCAGCACGATGGAGGAGAGCCCCTGGGCGAGGGTGTCGTGGATCTCGCGGGCGAGCCGGGCCCGTTCGGCCAGGCGACCGGCCTCGCGCTGGGACTCGGCCAGCTCGTCGCGGGTGCGGACCAGGTCGTCGATCAGGGTCTGCCGGCGGCGACTCTCCCGGTACAGCCCGGCGTAGCCGTACGCCGTCAGCACCGCGACGGCGGCGCCCGCGCACGGCCCTATCACCTTGGCGGCCGTCAGCCCGCCGGCGGTGGTGGACTGCGCCGCGATGACGACGCCGGTGAGCAGTGCGACCGCCGGCACCGACCAGCGCGGCGGCAGCAGGTGCAGGTAGAGGAAGTAGAGCGGGAACGCCACGTAGCCGGCGCCGGGCGAAGTGGCGGCCAGGGCCACCCAGAGCACCGTGACCAGGGCGAGCCAGAGCAGGCCGTCGCGCCGGGGGGACTCCGGGCGGGCGAAGAACCCGCCGATGGCGTAGGTGGCCCCGAGCCCGGCGCCGAGCACCCAGGCCGTGGCCCCGCCGCCGATGCAGCCGAGGACCAGCAGCACGTAGAACATCGCGTGCAGGGCGACCCGCATGACCCGCAGCGCGGGCATCCGCGACGGGTCGTGCTGGGTGGAGAGCGTGCTGGTCACGCCATCGACCCTACGTCCCGGCGGGGAGGGCCGGTGTCCATCGGGCATCAACCTTTCGATTGATTCGGAACCCATCGTCTCCACGATGGCACGGCCCTTGTTTTCAAGGAGCGTGGAGGACGTCAGCTCGTCCGGCCTGCTTCGAGGAGTTCGCACCGTGTTCGTCGCCCTGCGTGACATCCGCTTCGCCAAGGGGCGCTTCGCCCTGATGGGCGCGGTCGTCACGCTCATCACCACCCTCGTGGTCTTCCTGTACGGCCTCACCGGCGGCCTCGCCTCCGCGGCCTCGTCCTCGATCGCCGAGCTGCCGACGCAGTCCGTCGTCTTCGGCGCACCCCAGGGCGCGGCGCCCGAGGTGTCCTTCAGCAACAGCGCGATCAGCCCGCAGCAGGAGCAGGCCTTCCGGTCCGCTCCCGGCATCGGCAAGGTCGAGCCGCTCGGGGTGGCCATGTCCCGGCTGACGGGCGCGGGCAGCGCCACCTCCGTCTCCGTCTTCGGCGCCCCGGCGGATCTGCTGCCGCCCCTGGTCTCCGGCACGGCTCCGCAGAACGGCCAGATCGCCGTCGGCCAGAAGGTCGCGGACGACAGCAGGATCAAGGTCGGCGACCAGGTCTCCGTCGGCGGACAGACGCTCACCGTCTCCGGGATCACGACGGACCGCTCCTACGCCCACGCGGCCAGCGTGTGGACCACCCCGGACACCTGGTCGCAGGCGACGGGCGCCAAGGAGCCCAACGCCCTGGCGGTGGACCCGGGTTCGGCGGACGTCGCCGCGCTGGACAAGGCGCAGAACACCGACACCGTCTCGCGTTCCGACGCCCTGGCCGGCATCGACGGCTACTCCGCGGAGCAGGGCAGCCTGCAGATGATCCAGGGCTTCCTCTTCGCGGTCAGCGCGCTGGTCGTCGGTGCCTTCTTCACCGTGTGGACGGTCCAGCGAAAGCCCGACATCGCGGTGCTCAAGGCCGTGGGCGCGTCCAGCGCCTACCTGGTCCGCGACGCCCTGGCCCAGGCGCTGGCGATGCTCGTGGTCGGGGCGCTGTCCGGCGCGGCGATCGGCTTCCTGGGCGGTGCGCTGCTGGGCGGCACGGGGCTGCCCTTCACCCTCGGCGCCGCGACCATCGCCGTCCCCGTCGTCGTCATGGTCCTGCTGGGCCTCGCCGGCGCGGCCCTCGCGGTCCGCCGCATCACCTCCGTCGACCCGCTGACCGCGCTGGGAGCCAACCGATGAGTCTCGTCCTGTCCGATGTCGTCCTGACCTACCCCGACGGCGACCGCCGTCTGACCGCTCTCGACCGTGTTTCCCTGGAGGTCGCGCCCGGCGAGTTCACCGCGGTCGTCGGGCCCTCCGGCTCCGGCAAGTCCAGTCTGCTGGCGGTCGCGGCCACGCTGCAGACCCCTGACTCCGGCCGCGTCCTGGTCGGCGGTCAGGACGCCGGGGCGCTGAACGACAAGCAGCGCACCGCGCTGCGGCGGGACCGCATCGGCATCGTCTTCCAGCAGTCCAACCTGCTTGCTTCGCTCACCGCGCTGGAGCAGCTGCAGGCCGTCGCCCACCTGCGCGGCGAGAACCCGCGCACGGCCGCCCCCCGCGCACAGTCGCTGCTCGCCTCCGTCGGCCTCACCGACGGCAAGCAGCACCGCCGCCCGCACCAGCTCTCCGGCGGCGAACGCCAGCGCGTCAACATAGCCCGAGCCCTCTTCGCCGAGCCTTCGGTGCTGCTGGTGGACGAGCCCACCTCCGCGCTGGACCACGAGCGCGGCGAGCAGATCGTGGGCCTGCTGGCCGGGATCACCCGCGAGCACGGCACGGCAACGGTGATGGTGACCCACGACAAGGCGCAACTCAGCGCGGCGGACCGGGTCCTGGAGATGGTGGACGGGCGCCTGAGCTGACCCGCTAGGGTTTCCTCCATGATCGCAAGGGGGAACGATCAGGTGGCGGAGGAGCGGCCGGAGATCGGCGCTTTCCGGATCGACCGCCGGATCGGCAGCGGGGGGATGGGCGTCGTCTACCTGGCCGAGTCCCCGACGGGGCGCCGGGTGGCGTTGAAGGTGGTGCGTCCGGAGTACGCCGCCGACGAGGCGTTCCGGGCTCGTTTCGCCCGCGAGGTCGCGGCGGCCCGGGCCGTGAGCGGCGCCTTCACGGCCTCCGTCGTCGATGCCGACGCCGAGGCGGAGACGCCGTGGTTGGCCACGGAGTTCATCGACGCGCCCACTCTGGCCGAGGTGGTGAAGCGGGATGGGCCGCTGAGGGCCGATCAGCTGTGGTCGCTGGCCTACGGTCTGGCCGAGGCACTGCGTGACATCCACCGCGTCGGGGTGGTCCATCGCGACCTCAAGCCGAGCAATGTGCTGATGGCCCCGGACGGTCCCAAGGTGATCGACTTCGGCATCTCCCGGGGCATGCAGAGCAGTCATCTCACGACCACCGGAAAGATGATCGGGACGCCTCCGTACATGGCCCCGGAGCAGTTCCAGGCCCCGGGCACGGCGGGCCCCGCCGCCGACGTGTTCGCCCTCGGGGCTGTCCTCGCCTTCGCGGGGACGGGCGTCGGCCCCTTCGACTCGGATTCGCCGTACGTCGTCGCCTACAAGGTCGTGCACCGCGAGCCGGATCTCGACGCCCTGCCGCAGTCGGTCCGCGATCTCGCCGCCCTGTGCCTCGCCAAGGACCCGGCCCGGCGGCCCGACGCGGGGCGGATCCTCGCCGTCCTGGGCTCGCCCGAGCCGCGGGGCGACCTGACGGTGCCGGCCCAGCAGCCTTGGAGGCGTCGGCCGAGCCGCCGTCAGTGGCTCGGTGCCGGGGTCGCCGTGGCGTTGCTCGCCGCCGCCGCGACCGGGGGTGTCCTGATGCTGGACCGCCCCTCGGCCCGGTCGGCCGCTCAGGGCGCGGGCCCTACCGGGGGCGCGAAGGGCGGCGCGAGCGGGCCTTTCGTCGAGCCGACGCCCGGCGCGGGGCGGCTGGGCTGGGCGCGGTGGGAGACGCCGATCCCCGGCGGCTCGGCCGGCAGCGAGAGTCGCACGATGACCTGTGTCGCCGTGCCTGAGGACGGCGTCATCTGTCATGCCGAGGGGCAGGTGCTCCGGCTCGATGCGCGCACCGGTCGCCTGCTCTGGGTGAAGACGGTGCCACGGCCCCTGGACCCGGGGCGTGGGGATGACATCGCCGTCGCGGGTGACGTCGTGGTGACGGTCTCGCTCTCCTCGGTCGGGGTGGTCGAGGAGATGACGGGGTTGGACGCGCTGTCGGGATCGGTGCGATGGCATCGCACCGTGCACACCCCGGCCCTGGACCTGTTCCAGGTGGAGGGTGGCCCGGCAGGCCTGCCGGTCGTGGTCGTGGACACCAGGGCGGTGCGCGGGGTGGATCCCCGCACGGGGCGGGAGCGGTGGGAGGTCCCCGCCGCCGGGATCGCGGCCAACCCGGTGGCCGTGACGGACACGACGGTCGTCGCCCTCCAGTTCGACCCGCAGCGGAACGTCGGCGGATCGGAGGGCATCGACCGCGCGACCGGGCGGATCGTGTGGCGCTCGCAGCACTACCTTCGGGCGGCGCAGGATCTCCTGGTGGACGCCTCGCACCCGAGCGAGATGTTCGTGTCCGGCCTGGGTTCCGACGGCGTGACGGTCGGTGGCACTCTGCTGGACGTGGGCACCGGGCGGACCACGGCGGTGAGCTTCGCGGAGCACGTCCGCGGGCCCATGGCGGTCGGGGACGGCATGGTGGTGGCGGCCCGCGACGACGGCGTGCTGGTCGCGTTCCGGGAGGACACCGGCCGGGTGGCGTGGCGGCAGCGCCTGCCCGGTGGGGCGTCGAGCGTGCTGGCGTTCGTGGGCGGCCCCTTCTGCGGTGTGCTCGTGGACAGCCGCGTCTACTGCGTCGACGCGGCCACGGGCCGTCTCCTGTGGGTCGGCGCGGCGCGGCAGGCCGCCGACCTGGGCGTCGGCGGTGACCCGCTGCAGATCGCTCCGGCCCGGGTGGGCTCCCTGTGGGTCGCAGGAACGCTGCGGGGCACCGTCGTCGCGCTGGCGCCTCCCTCGGATTAGGCAAGCATCGCCTAACTTTGCAGGTCAGCGCGCTGGTAAGGCAGTCCTGCCTTGCTGGAAATGATGCGATGAGAGCGTTAGTTTCCTACGCGTGACGACGATGACGATGAGCGCCCAGGACATAGCCGAGACCGCCGAGGCCTACAAGCACGACCACCGCGACGTGACCGGCGGCTGGCTGCGTCCGGCGGTGTTCGGGGCGATGGACGGACTGGTGTCCAACTTCGCGCTCATGTCCGGCGTCGTCGGCGGCAGTGCCGGTCACAACGTGATCGTGCTGACCGGCCTGGCCGGTCTGGCGGCCGGTGCGTTCTCGATGGCGGCCGGGGAGTACACCTCGGTGGCGTCGCAGGGCGAGATGGTCCAGGCCGAGCTGGCGCTCGAGCGCCGGGAGCTGGAGCGCAACCCGCAGGAGGAGCTGGCCGAGCTGGCGCAGCTCTACATCGAGCGCGGCGTCGAGCCGACGCTGGCGTTCGAGGTCGCCCGGCAGCTCTCCGCGGACCCGGAGCGGGCCCTGGAGGTGCACGCCCGCGAGGAGATGGGCATCGACCCGCACGACCTGCCCTCCCCGATCGTGGCGGCGGTCTCCTCCTTCACGGCGTTCGCGCTCGGCGCGCTGCTGCCCCTGCTGCCGTACCTGCTGGGCGCGACCTCGCTGGTGCCCGCCCTGGTGATCTCCGTGGTCGGCCTGTTCGCCGCCGGCGCGGTCGTCAGCAAGGTGACGGCCCGCAGCTGGTGGTTCTCGGGCCTGCGCCAGCTGGTCCTGGGCGGCGCCGCCGCGGGCGTCACCTACGTCCTCGGTGGCCTGATCGGCGGGCACATCGGCTAGTGCCGTGGCCGGGTCAGGATCAGGGGCCGACGTCGTCGCGGACGCGCAGGTGAATTGACCGTCCAGTGCGTTCCGACGATTGCCGTCCTTGAATACGGAGGCGTGGCGTCCGTTCTGCTGATGGTTCTCAAGGGATTGAGGGACCAGTGGCACGAACTCCGTAAGCCGCCCAAGGATTGAGCCGCGGTCGGCCCTGGCCCCCACCCGCGGGAACGGTGCGCGCAGGGAGGAATCCAAAGCCAGAAGCCGGTTTCCAGGTGGTGTTACTCACACAGTGCAATCGCATGAACCCCCTGTTTCGCGAGTGCAGCGATCGGGCAGACTTGCGAGGACGTCCGAATACCCCTGACCCTGGGATGAGTCGGACGGCACCCCACGGGATGTCCCCATCACGGCCTTCACCCAAGGCCGCACGCAGCTGGCTCGTCCACATGATGGACTGAAAAATCCACTGAGTGGAATCTCGGGCATCATGTAACCTGCACGACACGCAATCGCAAAGGGCCAGCGTCGTCCCGGATGCGCATGTGAATTGACTCCATGCCGATCTCGACGACGGGAGAGCCAATGCTGCCTGCGTCTGCGTACAACGCCCCGCGGCCCTATGCCGCCCTGGCGGACGCACGCCCCGCCAAGCAGGGCCTGTACGACCCCAGCAACGAACACGACGCCTGTGGCGTCGGCTTCGTCGCCTCGCTCAGCGGAATCGCCGAGCACCGCATCATTGAGCAGGCGCTCACCGTTCTGCGCAACCTGGAGCACCGCGGAGCCACCGGCTCCGAACCGGACTCGGGTGACGGTGCCGGCATTCTGACTCAGATCCCGCACGCCTTCCTGCGGGCCAAGGCCACCGAGGCCGGCTTCGAGCTGCCCTCCCAGGGTGGCTACGCCGTCGGCATCGCGTTCCTGCCGGACGAGGACGCCGCCGACGCGGCTGCCGTCTCGTCCATCGAGACGATCGCCGCCGAGGAGGGCCTGACGGTCCTCGGCTGGCGCGACGTCCCGGTCACGCCCGACCTGCTGGGCGCCACCGCGCGCTCGGTCATGCCGCGTTTCCGTCAGCTCTTCGTCACCGACGCCGAGGGGCAGAAGAACGAGCTCGAGCTCGACCGGATCGCCTTCGTCGTGCGCAAGCGCGCCGAGCGGGAGGCCGGGGTCTACTTCCCCTCCCTCTCCTCGCGCACGATCGTCTACAAGGGCATGCTCACCACCGGGCAGCTGGAGCCGTTCTTCCCGGACCTCTCGGACCGGGCCTTCGCCTCCGCGCTCTGCCTCGTGCACAGCCGCTTCAGCACCAACACCTTCCCGAGCTGGCCGCTGGCGCACCCCTACCGCTTCGTCGCCCACAACGGTGAGATCAACACCGTCAAGGGCAACCGCAACTGGATGACGGCCCGCGAGTCCCAGCTCGCGACCGACCTCATCCCGGGCGACCTGAACCGGATCTTCCCGATCTGCACCCCGGACCACTCCGACACCGCCTCCTTCGACGAGGTGCTGGAGCTGCTCCACCTGGGTGGCCGCACGCTGCCGCACGCGGTGCTGATGATGATCCCGGAGGCGTGGGAGAACCACGCCACCATGGACCCGGCCCGCCGCGCCTTCTACCAGTTCCACTCGAACCTGATCGAGCCCTGGGACGGCCCGGCCTGCGTCACCTTCTCCGACGGCACCCAGATCGGCGCCGTGCTCGACCGCAACGGCCTGCGCCCGGCCCGCTACTGGGTCACCGCCGACGGCCTGGTCGTGCTCGCCTCCGAGGTCGGCGTCCTGGACATCCCGCAGGACCAGGTGGTCCGCAAGGGCCGGCTGCAGCCGGGCAAGATGTTCCTGGTGGACACCGCCGAGGGCCGCATCGTCGACGACGAGGAGATCAAGTCCGCGCTGGCCGCCGAGAACCCCTACGCGGAGTGGCTGCACGCCGGCTCGATCAAGCTGGACGCGCTGCCGGAGCGCGAGCACATCGCGCACACCCACGCCTCGGTGACCCGCCGTCAGCAGACCTTCGGTTACACCGAGGAGGAGCTGCGCGTCATCCTGGCGCCGATGGCCAAGACCGGCGGCGAGGCGCTGGGCTCGATGGGCACCGACTCGCCGATCGCCGCGCTGAGCTCCAAGCCGCGTCTGCTCTTCGACTACTTCACGCAGCTGTTCGCGCAGGTCACCAACCCGCCGCTGGACGCCATCCGCGAGGAGCTGGTCACCTCCCTCGGCTCCAACCTGGGCCCCGAGGGCAACCTGCTGGACGCCGAGGCCGCCTCCTGCCGTTCCGTCGTCGTGCCGTTCCCGGTCATCGACAACGACGACCTGGCCAAGCTGATCCACATCAACGCGGACGGCGACCTGCCGGGCCTGAAGGCGGTCACGCTCTCCGGCCTCTACAAGGTCTCCGGCGGCGGCGCGGCGCTCGCCACCCGCCTCGCGGAGATAGCGGCCGAGGCCGACGCGGCGATCGCCGACGGCGCCCGCCTGATCGTGCTCTCCGACCGCCACTCGGACGCCGAGCACGCGCCGATCCCCTCGCTGCTGCTCACCTCCGCGGTGCACCACCACCTGATCCGCACCAAGCAGCGCACCCACGTCGGCCTGATCGTCGAGGCCGGTGACGTGCGCGAGGTGCACCACGTCGCGCTGCTGATCGGCTACGGCGCCGGCGCGGTCAACCCCTACCTGGCCATGGAGTCCGTCGAGGACCTGGTCGCGCAGGGCACCTTCATCTCCGGCATCGAGCCGGAGAAGGCGATCCGCAACCTGATCAAGGCGCTGGGCAAGGGCGTGCTGAAGGTGATGTCCAAGATGGGCATCTCCACCGTCGCCTCCTACCGCGGCGCCCAGGTCTTCGAGGCCATCGGCCTCAGCCAGGAGCTGGTGGACGGCTACTTCGCCGGCACCACCACCAAGCTCGGCGGCATCACCCTGGAGGAGATCGCCAAGGAGACCGGCGCCCGTCACGCCCAGGCCTACCCGGCCTCCGGCATCTCCCCGGCGCACCGCCGCCTGGAGATCGGCGGCGAGTACCAGTGGCGCCGCGAGGGCGAGCCGCACCTGTTCGACCCGGAGACCGTCTTCCGGCTCCAGCACGCGACCCGCACCAAGCGCTACGACATCTTCAAGCAGTACACCTCGCGCGTGAACGAGCAGTCCGAGCGCCTCATGACGCTGCGCGGGCTCTTCAAGTTCAAGCCGGGTGCCGAGCGCGGGCCGATCCCGATCGAGGAGGTCGAGTCGGTCAGCGAGATCGTCAAGCGCTTCTCGACCGGCGCGATGTCCTACGGCTCGATCTCGCTGGAGGCCCACGAGACGCTCGCCATCGCCATGAACCAGATCGGTGGCAAGTCCAACACCGGTGAGGGCGGCGAGGACCCGGAGCGCCTGTACGACCCGGCGCGCCGCTCGGCGATCAAGCAGGTCGCCTCCGGCCGCTTCGGTGTCACCAGCGAGTACCTGGTCAACGCGGACGACATCCAGATCAAGATGGCCCAGGGCGCCAAGCCCGGTGAGGGCGGTCAGCTGCCCGGTCACAAGGTCTACCCGTGGGTGGCCAAGACCCGGCACAGCACCCCCGGTGTCGGTCTGATCTCCCCGCCGCCGCACCACGACATCTACTCCATCGAGGACCTCGCCCAGCTCATCCACGACCTGAAGAACGCCAACCCGGTCGCCCGCGTCCACGTGAAGCTGGTCTCCGAGGTCGGCGTCGGCACGGTCGCGGCGGGCGTCAGCAAGGCCCACGCGGACGTCGTGCTGGTCTCCGGCCACGACGGCGGAACGGGCGCCAGCCCGCTCACCTCGCTCAAGCACGCCGGTGGCCCCTGGGAGCTCGGCCTCGCCGAGACCCAGCAGACGCTGCTGCTCAACGGCCTGCGCGACCGTATCGTCGTGCAGACCGACGGACAGCTGAAGACCGGCCGCGACGTGGTCATCGCCGCGCTGCTGGGCGCCGAGGAGTTCGGTTTCGCGACCGCGCCGCTCGTCGTCTCCGGCTGCATCATGATGCGCGTCTGCCACCTGGACACCTGCCCGGTCGGCGTCGCGACGCAGAACCCGGTGCTGCGCGAGCGCTTCTCCGGCAAGCCGGAGTTCGTGGTGAACTTCTTCGAGTTCATCGCGGAGGAGGTCCGCGAGATCCTCGCCGAGCTGGGCTTCCGCACCATCGAGGAGGCCGTCGGCCACGCCGAGTTCATCGACGCGACCGAGGCGATCGACCACTGGAAGGCCAGCGGCCTGGACATCGCGCCGCTGCTGCACGTCCCGGACACCGGTTCGTCCCTGCACCAGACCACGGTGCAGGACCACGGCCTGGACAAGGCGCTCGACAACCAGCTCATCGCGCTGGCCGAGGACGCCCTGGAGCGCGGCGACGCCGTCCGGATCCAGTTGCCGGTCCGCAACGTCAACCGCACCGTCGGCACCATGCTCGGCTACGAGGTGACGAAGCGTTACCGCGGCGAGGGCCTGCCCGAGGGCACCATCGACATCACCCTGACCGGCTCCGCCGGCCAGTCGCTGGGCGCCTTCGTGCCGCGTGGCATCACCATCCGCCTCGAGGGCGACGCCAACGACTACGTCGGCAAGGGCCTCTCCGGCGGTGTCGTGATCGTCCGTCCGTCCCGCGACGCCTCCGCGATCGGCGCCGACGCGCAGAACCACGTGATCGCCGGCAACACCGTCGGCTACGGCGCCACCAAGGGCCGGATCCACCTGCGTGGCAAGGCCGGTGAGCGTTTCGCCGTCCGCAACTCCGGTGCCACCCTCGTCGTCGAGGGCGTGGGCGACCACGGCATGGAGTACATGACCGGCGGCCGCGTCGTCATCCTCGGCGAGACGGGCCGCAACCTCGCGGCCGGTATGTCCGGCGGTATCGGCTACGTCCTCGACCTGCGTCCGGCCAACGTCAACGGCGGCCAGGTCGGGATCGAGGCGCCCGACCGAGATGACCGCGAGTGGCTGCGCGAGACCGTTCAGCAGCACTACGAGGAGACCGGCTCCACGGTGGCCGCCGAGCTCCTGGCCGACTGGGGCAGCGGCGTCTCCCGCTTCTCCAAGATCATGCCCACCGACTACAAGGCCGTGCTCGCCGCCAAGGACGCCGCCGAGCGAGACGGACTCTCCGAGTCCGAGACCACCCGGAAGATGATGGAGGCGGCAAATGGCTGACCCGAAGGGCTTCCTCACCACCCCCAAGCAGCTCGCCGAGCGCCGCCCGGTCGCCGAGCGCGTCCGGGACTGGAACGAGGTCTACGTCGAGCGCTCGCTGCTGCCCATCATCAGCAAGCAGGCGGGCCGCTGCATGGACTGCGGCATCCCGTTCTGCCACAACGGCTGCCCGCTCGGGAACCTCATCCCCGAGTGGAACGACCTGGCCTTCCGCGACGACTGGAAGGGCGCCAGCGAGCGCCTGCACGCGACCAACAACTTCCCGGAGTTCACCGGTCGCCTCTGCCCGGCCCCGTGCGAGTCGGCGTGCGTCCTGGGCATCAACCAGGACGCGGTGACCATCAAGAACGTCGAGGTCACCATCATCGACAAGGCCTGGGACAACGGCAGCGTCACGCCGCAGATCCCGGACCGCCTCTCCGGCAAGACCGTCGCCGTCATCGGCTCCGGCCCCTCGGGCCTGGCCGCCGCCCAGCAGCTCACCCGTGCCGGGCACACGGTCGTGGTGTACGAGCGCGCCGACCGCATCGGCGGCCTGCTGCGCTACGGCATCCCCGAGTTCAAGATGGAGAAGCGCCACGTCAACCGCCGCGTCGAGCAGATGCGCGCGGAGGGCACCCGGTTCCGCACCGGTGTCGAGGTGGGTGTCGACATCACCGGCCGTCAGCTGCGCGAGCGGTTCGACGCGGTGGTCGTCGCCGCCGGCGCGACCACGGCCCGCGACCTGAACGCGCCCGGCCGCGAGCTCAAGGGCATCTACCAGGCCATGGAGTACCTGCCGCTGGCCAACAAGGTCCAGGAGGGTGACTACGTCGACTCCCCGATCAGCGCCGCCGGCAAGCACGTGGTCGTCATCGGCGGTGGCGACACCGGCGCCGACTGCGTCGGCACCGCGCACCGTCAGGGTGCGGCCTCGGTCACGCAGCTGGAGATCATGCCGCAGCCGAGCGAGGACCGCCCGACCGGGCAGCCCTGGCCGACCATGCCGATGGTCTACAAGGTCACCTCGGCCCACGAGGAGGGCGGTGAGCGGGTCTACTCCGTCAACACCACCCACTTCACCGGGGACGAGGATGGCAACGTCCAGCAGCTGCACCTGGTTGAGGTAGTGTTCAGCGAGGGCCGCTTCGAGCCGGTCCCCGGCACCGAGCGGGCCATCCCGGCCCAGCTGGTCACCCTGGCCATGGGCTTCACGGGCACCGACGTGAAGAACGGCCTGGTCGAGCAGCTCGGTGTGGACCTGGACGCGCGAGGCAACGTCGCCCGCGACGGCCGCTTCGCCACCAACGTCGACGGCGTCTTCGTGGCCGGTGACGCCGGCCGTGGCCAGTCGCTGATCGTCTGGGCCATCGCCGAAGGCCGCAGTGCGGCCAAGGCGGTCGACTCCTACCTCTCGGGCCGCGCCTCCACGCTGCCCGCCCCGATCCGCCCGACGGACCGCCCGCTCACCGTGTGACGCAGCTGGTCTGACGAGCAAGAACGTCCGCGTGGCCTGCAACGGCGCCGGATCGCACGCGGCGAACCAAGAAAGCGGCACCCGCCCCCTGTCCCCGACCAAGTTCGGGGGGCTGGTGCCGTCGTTCGTTCCCGGCTGTCCCTGCGGGGCCCTAGCCCTGCGGGAACTCCGGGGCGCCGTTGAGGACGTTGAGCACGCTCCGTCCGGCCAGGGCGTCGCCCAGGTGCACCTGCGTGCGGACCACCACGGCCGCCTCCGCGCACGAGGTGATCGGCTTGCCCGTCGCGACGTCCGTCGCGCCGACCACGACCACGTCCTTCGTCTCGTAGAGCAGCCCCGTCGGCTTCTCGTGCCCGCAGGTGTCGACGACCTGCAGCGTCAGCGTGCGGCCGTCCTGCGACACCGAGACCAGGCGTGCGCCCTGGTAGCCCGCGTTCTGGAGGTTCGCGATCGGCTGCTCCGGCAGTTCCTCGGGGTGGACCGCCGGGAAGACGAAGTCGCCCTGGTAACCGGCGATCGTGACGGCCCAGGCGGGCACGGTCGCCATCCCCTGGCTGGTGTTCTGCTGTTCCGTCGTGGCCTTGGCCGAGGTGACGGTGAGCTCCGTGGTCGGGCAGCCCGACTTGGGGCAGCGGCCCAGTGACTCGGTCCGCATCGCCTCCTGCGGGGTGAGACCCGGGAGGGTGCGCTGCGTGCCCGAGGCGAAGTGGATCGTCTGCTGGGCCGGGCCCATCGGCATCGGCACGGCGTAGCGGAACTTGGCGCCCTTGTAGGCGGCCTTGTCGGCCTCGGAGTGCCACGCGCCCGGTGCGAGGTGGACGCCGTCGTCCGCGGGCACGTACCCGGCCTCCCAGGTCTGTTGCACGGGCGAGCCGTCCCAGCCAGAGGCCAGCGTGCCCGCGCGCTGGGTGAAGGCGGCGGTGGCCTGCTTCGCGTCGGGCCCCGCGCTGCCGGAGGGCGACGTGGATGGTGCCGTGGTGCTCGCGCAGCCGGAGAGCGCGGCGAGCAGGAGAGCGGTGAGGGCGAGGGAACGTGCGGTGCGCATACCTCTGCGACGTACGGGCGCGCTAACCGGTTCCGCACACGCCGAAGGGCCGGACCCGGGCAGCGGGTCCGGCCCTCCGACGGGCTCGGTCGAGCGGAGTCACGACGTCACTCAGGACGCCGACGACTTCAGGACGCCAGCGCCTTGCGGCGGGAGCGGCGGGCGACGGCCCAGGAGGTGCCGAGGGCGGCCACGGCCGCGGCACCCAGGCTGATCGACAGCATTGTCGCGCTGTTGTCGGACGTGGAGGCGGCCGCCGGGGAGGCCTGGATCGCGGCGGGGGTGTCGCCGTCCTGGTGGTGCTTGATCGGGGTGACCGAGGCGACCGAACCGTTCGTGTTCAGCAGCACGCGGACGTTGTTCGGGTGACGGAAGTCGAAGGCGTAGCTCAGGTGACCGGCGGTGGCGTCGAAGGAGCCGTCACCGATCCGGCCGAGCTTCCAGTTGTCCTCGATGAAGCGCGTGATGGACGACTGGGTGGTGTAGGTGTGCGAGATGTGGTTGGTGCGCGCGTAGGGCGAGATCACCAGCAGCGGCTGACGCGGGCCGGAGCCGCAGCGGTCGGCGTAGCCCTTCTTCGCGGCCGGGCCGGCCTGGCAGGCCGGGGAGTCGGTGGTGACGCCACCGGAGGCCGCCGTGGTGTCCGTCGAGCCGTTGGTCGGCGCGTGGTAGACGTGGTCGTACCAGCCGTCGGAGTCGTCGTAGGCGACGACGACCGCGGTGGAGGACCACTCCGGGGAGGACTCCAGCGCGTTGATCTCCTTGACCAGGAAGTTCTGCTCGTCCAGCGGGTCCGAGTAGGCCGCGTGGCCGTCCTGGTACTCACCGGCCTTCAGGAAGCTGACGGCCGGGAGGTTGCCCGCGGCCAGCGCCGAGTCGAAGTCGGTCAGGTCGTACTGGTGGTTGGCCTGGCCCGCGTTGCCGATCTCCGCCTCGCTGGCCGGCGCCAGGTGGTGCGGGTTCGAGGTCGACTTGTAGTACTCGAACGGGTTGTGGTGCGCGCTGTAGTCCGCGACCGTGGCGCCGCCGATGTTGGTGTGCGTGGCGCCGCAGACCGCGTAGCCGCTGGTGCCGTTGTAGGGCGTGGTGGGGCGGAAGCCGCCCTGGAACCAACCCCAGGTGACGTGCTTGGTGTTGAGCAGGTCGCCGACGTTCTGGCCCTGCATCTCGGCCAGCGCGTTGGTGGAGGTGTGGTTGCTGTCGGCGCAGTCGTCGTAGGCCGGGTCCGGGTCGCCCACGACCGTGCCGACGCCCTGGGCGTTCGGCGAGTGCACCGTGTAGGAGTCCGGGGTGCCGGTCTGGGTCGGGTTCTCGGTGCTGCCGGTGCCGGTGACCGAGACGACGCCGTGGGTCTGGCCGGAGACCAGGCTGAGCGCGCCGGGGGTGGACGGGCCGTAGACGTCCGAGAAGGAGTTGTCGCTCAGCGTGTAGTGCTGGGCGTAGTTCCACATCGCGGTGACGGTGTTGCCGTCGTAGTAGTCCATGGCCAGGCCCGGGGCGCCGAACAGGCCGCCGGAGCAGGTGTCCTTGGAGGTGTACTGGACGAACTTGTCCATCTTGCCGCCGTCGGCGGCGTACTGCTCCGGCGTGTAGTTGTGGTTCTGGTCGCAGGTCTGGGCCTGCTTGCCGGAGAGGCGCTGCGGCGCGTACAGGTTCGGGTTGCTGGTCAGCAGACCCGAGTTGACCAGGTTGTTCGCGGTCTTCGGGGTGTTCTTCGCGGCCGTGAACGGCGTGCCGTCGGTGTTGGCGGCCTGCGGGTAGGTGCCGAAGTAGTGGTCGAAGGAGACGTTCTCCTGGAAGATCACCACCAGGTGCTTGATCGGCGTGGTGGTGTGCACGTGGCCCCGGCCGTTGCTGCCGCCGTGGTCCGCAGAGGCCGCCCAGGCCGGCGCGGTGCCCGCGGCGACCGTCAGTGCCGCCGCGCCTGCCAGTGCGGCCCAGCGCCGACCGCGGCGCGCGCCCGTCGTCCTGTCCGTGTTGCCGCTCATCCCGCATCCCCTCCGGTGACTCTTGGTCAAACGTCGCGTCCGCATCCTTCGCGGAGCGGCCGACGCGCCGGAGCCCGTCAGGTGACGTGCCAGTAAACGGCTGGAGAAGCCTGGTCTCTGCGCGCGTAGATCACGTGAGGAGGCCGCGCGCGAAACGGTCGTTCGTGTCCACCACACCGGGCAGGGCGAAGAAGTAGCCGCCGCCGAACGGACGGATGTAGTCGACCAGCGGCTCACCGGCCAGCCGCTTCTGCACGGTGGCGAACTGACGCTCCAGGTCCTGCTGGAACGCGCAGAAGACCAGACCCATGTCGAGGTTGCCGTTGGCGTCGGTGCCGCGGTCGTAGTTGAAGCCGCGGCGCAGCAGTCGCTGCTCGGCCGTCTGCGCGGTGCGCGGGTTGGCCAGGCGGATGTGCGAGTCCATCGGGATGACGTCGCCGGTCGGGTCCGCGCCGAAGTCCGGCGTGTCCGTCTCGGCCCGGCCGTCGAGCGGCGCGCCGGAGTCCTTGCGGCGGCCGAACATCCGTTCCTGCTCGGTGATGCCGACCCGGTCCCAGAACTCCACCAGCATCCGGATCAGCCGCACGGCCAGGTACGAGCCGTGAGTCGCCCAGGCGGGCTCGCCCTGCCCCGCGTCGACCCAGAGCAGACGCTCCATCAGGCGCGCGTCGGTCGTGTCGGGGTTGGCGGTGCCGTCGCGGAAGCCCATCAGGTTGCGCGGCGTGCCGACCGGGCGCGGCGGCGAGGCGAAGCCGTCGATGCGCCAACGCACCTGCATGGCGCCGCGAGTGTGCCGGGCGAGGTCGCGCAGCGCGTAGGCGAGCACGTCGGTGTCGTCGGCCTCCAGCTGCAGCAGCAGGTCGCCGTGGCAGACGGCCGGGTCCAGGTCGTCGTCCGGGAAGGCCGGCATGGTGCTCAGCCGCACGGGCTTCTGCGCGGCGAGCCCGAAGCGGTCGTCGAAGAGCGAGGCGCCGACTGCGAGCAGCGCGGTCAGCGCGCCGCCGGGCGGCACCGGCCCGAGCACGCCGGAGTCCGACGGCGGCGCGGTGATCCCCAGCGGCTCCGGCACACCGCCGGCGGTCAGCGCGCGCACGCGGTCGGTGAGCGTGGTGAACAGGTCGCCCAGCCCGGCGCGGTCGGCGGCGGTGACGTCGAAGGAGACGAACGCGGCGACCCGGCGCTTGGGGGTGAGGATCCCGGCCTGGTGCACGCCGTGGAACCCGCGGGCGGTCTCCGACGGGGAGGAGGCGGTCGCCGCACCCGTCAGGGTCACCGCGGCCCCGGTCGCCAAGGCGCCCGCCAGCACCGACCGTCGTGCAATGTCCCTCACTGCGCTCTCCGGTCGCACTCCGCCTCGGCTCACTGCGTCCTCCGTACATCCAGCACCGCCGCGATCGGCGCGAGCTGCTCCACCAGGTCCCCGAACGCCGCGTTCAGCTTCTCCCGCTGCTCCTGCGTCAGCGCGCCGAGCGGTACCGCGCCGTCCGCGGTCAGCTGCGCGCGGGCGGCCGCCATCGCCGTGTCGATCTGCGGCATCGGGACGCGCGAGCTCAGCAGCGGCCGGAGCAGCGTCAGCACCTCCGTCGTGCCGTCCAGATTCGCGCCCACCGTCGCCAGGTTGGAGCCGCTGCCGTAGTCGGTGCGGCCGCTGAGCTCGAACTCGATCGCGTTCTCGACGATCTCGTGCGCCCGCACGCCCAGCACGGCCGGGTCGAGCTGCACCTTCGGCCAGGACGCGGCCAGGCCCTGGACGTCGGAGAGCAGCTTGGCCGCGACCGACTCCAGGCCGGTGGTCGTGCCGCCGTGCCACAGCCCGTACTCGACCCCGTGGAAGCCGGTGTCGTGGTGGCGCGGGCCGTTGATCTCGTCGTCCACGTCGCCGAAGGCACCGTAGGCCGCGCCGAGGCGTTCGTAGGCGAGGTGGGCCGTCAGCCAGCGCTGCTTGGCACCCGCCAGGTCCCCGGAGGCGACGGCGCCGTGCAGCGCGGCCACGTCGGAGACCAGGCCGGGCAGTTGACTGGCGACCCACTTCTGGTACGCGAGCGCGACGGGGATCAGGTCCTGCTGCGTGACCGGGACGACCGCGGGGGTGCCGGCGCCGGAGCCGGTCACGCGGACGGTGGGGCCGGACACGGCGTCGGTGTCCGACTGCAGGCAGCGGAAGGCGTAGGAGCCGGCCGCGAGGCGCACCAGCAGCGGCCGGGAGCGGTTCGGGGCCAGGCCCTCGACCTCGCCCAGGACCGCGCCGGTCCCCGGCTCGACGAGCTGGACGTCGGCGGGGGAGATGCCGCGGTTGGTGACGTCGAAGACCTGGAGTCCGGAGCGTCCCGAGGTCCAGCCCTGACCGCAACCGCCGGGAGAGGTCCCGACGGAGGTGTGCGGGAGAACCGCGTAGCCGTCGTCCTGCGCCGCTTCGGCGCCCGGTGACTTCTGCGCGCCCCCCGCGAGCTGCCACACGGCCGCGCCGGTCAGCGCCAGTGCCGCGGCCGCTGCCAGCGCCGTCGTACGTCGTACCCGTTCCACGACCGGCAGCCTAGGCAGCGCCGACGTGCGTTCGACAGGGGGAGAGGCGTACGGCAAGGAAGTGTTCCCTCGCAGTTCACGTGCACGTAGGAGGGATGTACGTTTCGGAATCTTCAACGCGCCGTCGGACAAAAGACATCTGACGGACCGCCAGCGCCGTGAAGCTACCCTTCGGTAGCACCTAGGCTCGTTCCATGCGCCGAGCAAAAATCGTCTGTACGCTTGGCCCCGCCTCCGACAGCTTCGAGCAGATCAAAGCGCTCGTCGACGCCGGCATGGACGTGGCCCGCTTCAACCTCAGCCACGGCGGCTACGCCGAGCACGAGGACCGTTACCGCCGAGTCCGCAAGGCTGCGGACGAGACCGGCCGCAGCGTCGGCATCCTGGTCGACCTGCAGGGCCCCAAGATCCGTCTGGACACCTTCGCCGAGGGGCCCGTGCTCCTGGAGCGCGGGGACTCCTTCACCATCACCACCGCCGACGTCGAGGGCGACCGCAACCGCTGCGGGACGACGTACAAGGGCCTGTGCCACGACGTCACCCCCGGTGAGCGCATCCTCGTCGACGACGGCCGGGTGTCGCTCGAAGTCACCTCCGTCGAGGGCCAGGAGGTGCACTGCACCGTGGTCGAGGGCGGCATGGTCTCCGACCACAAGGGCCTCAACCTCCCCGGTGTGGCCGTCTCCGTCCCCGCGCTGAGCGACAAGGACGTCGCCGACCTGCGCTGGGGTCTCCGTATCGGCGCCGACCTGGTCGCCCTCTCCTTCGTCCGCAGCGCGGACGACATCAAGGACGTCCACCGCATCATGAGCGAGGAGGGGCGTTTCGTCCCGGTCATCGCCAAGGTGGAGAAGCCGCAGGCGGTCGAGAACCTCGAGGAGATCGTCGACGCCTTCGACGGCGTCATGGTCGCTCGCGGCGACCTCGGCGTCGAGATGCCGCTCGAGCAGGTGCCGCTGGTCCAGAAGCGCGCCATCAAGCTGTGCCGCCGCAACGCCAAGCCGGTCATCGTGGCGACGCAGATGCTCGACTCGATGATCAGTGCCTCCCGCCCGACCCGCGCCGAGGCCTCCGACGTCGCCAACGCCGTCCTGGACGGCGCCGACGCGGTGATGCTCTCCGGCGAGACCAGCGTCGGCAAGTTCCCGGTCGAGACGGTCGCGACGATGTCCCGCATCGTCTGCGCCGCCGAGGAGGAGGTCCTCGCGGCCGGGCTGCCGCCGCTGACGGCCACCCACAAGCCGCGCACCCAGGGTGGCGCGGTCGCCCGCGCCGCCGCCGAGATCGGCGACTTCCTGCACGCCAAGTACCTGGTCGCGTTCACCCAGTCCGGCGACACCGCGCGGCGGCTCTCGCGCTACCGGCCGCCGATCCCGGTGCTGGCCTTCACCTACGAGCCGGCCGTCCGCAGCCAGCTCGCGCTGACCTGGGGTGTGGAGACCTTCCTCGGCCCGTTCGTCGGCACCACCGACGAGATGATCGACCAGGTCGACGCGGCGCTGCTGGCCATCGGCCGCTGCGAGGTCGGTGACATCGTCGTGATCACCGCCGGCTCCCCGCCCGGTCTGGCCGGCTCGACCAACCTGGTCCGCGTCCACCACGTCGGCCAGGACGACCTGCCGCTGCCGACCAAGCGGTAACGCCCGGTCGGCACACGGGAGAAACGGGACGAGCCCGGCCGGAGCGTCACCGCTCCGGCCGGGCTCGGTCGTTCGCAGAGGTCAGTGGCCACCCTCGTCCACGACCTCGACGTCCTCGATGTTCCGCTCGATCTCGGCGGTCTTCAGCGAGGTGGCGATCGCCCAGTAGTAGATGCCGAGCGAGAGCCCGGCGACGATCGCGATGTCGACCCAGAGCGGGATGTTGCCGGTGCCGCCGAACTGGCCCTGCCAGGAGACCAGGCCGATGCCGATCAGGTAGACCGGCAGCCACTGGGCGGACTTCCAGTCCATCTTCGGGGCGTAGGGCTTGCCGGTGGCGTTGGCGTACCAGGCGTAGGAGCCCATCAGCAGGTAACCGAGCAGGATCGCGATGCCGAGGCGCCACAGGGTCTCCCAGCCGGACCAGTAGATGATCAGGCTGGCGATGACGAAGGAGACCGGCGAGACGACCTGGCCGAACGGCAGACGGTAGGGACGCTCACGGGCCGGCAGCTGCTTGCGCAGCGCGCCGTAGGCCAGCGGGGCGCCCGCGTACATCAGCACCGAGGCGGAGGTGATGAAGGAGACCAGCGCCTGCCAGCTGGGGAAGGGCAGGAAGCAGATGACGCCGACCACGAAGGACATGATCAGGCCGAACCACGGCACGCCCTGGCTCTCGGTCTTCTCGAACATCTTCGGGGCGTAGCCGTTGCGGCTGAGGCCGAAGGAGATGCGCGAGGTCGAGGTGGTGTAGATCAGGCCGGTGCCTGCGGGGGAGATGACCGCGTCCAGGTACAGGAACCAGGCCAGCCAGCCCAGGCCCACCAGCGAGGCCAGGCCCGCCCACGGGCCGGAGATGCCCTGGTAGGCCAGGTTGGCCCAGCCCTTGGCGAAGGTGGTGCCCGGCAGCGCGCCGATGTAGGCGACCTGCAGCAGGACGTAGATCGTGGCGCCGATGGCGACCGAGCCGAGGACGGCGCGGGGGATGTCCTTCTTGGGGTTCTTGCTCTCACCGGCCAGCTGGATCGCCTGCTCGAAGCCGAGCAGCGCGAAGATGATGCCCGAGGTGCTGATCGCGGCGAGGACGCCCTTGGCACCGAACGGCGCGAAGCCGTGCGAGGTGAAGTTGCCCGGGTGGAAGTGGGTCAGCGCCACGATGAAGATCGTCACCAGCGGAATGAAGATCTTCCACCAGGTCGCCGCGCTGTTGGTGTGCGCCAGCACCTTCACGCCAAGGAAGTTGACGGCCACGAAGACCGCCATGAGCACCGTTGCCACCAGGAAGCCGGAGGTCGTGAGGGTTCCGTTGGCGTGCTGGAACCCGGCGGCCCAGGACCAGTGACCGGCGTAGCCGATCATCGCCTCGACCTCGATCGGGGCCACCGTCGCGGCCTGGAGCCAGGAGAACCAACCGAACGACATGCCGGCCAGCCCGCCGAAGGCGTAGTGCGGGTACCGGGCGGTGCCGCCGGCGACCGGGAACATGCCACCGAGTTCGGCGTGGACCAGGGCGAGCAGCACGATCGCGATCGCGCCGACGATCCAGGAGATGGTTGCGGCCGGACCGGCCACGGTGACGGCGTTCTTGGCGCCGTAGAGCCAGCCGGATCCGATAATCGAACCGACTGACGCCCACATCAGGCCGATCAGGCCGACCTCACGACGCAGGGTCCTGCCCTTGACGGGAGTTGAGGGCAGTTGGGTGCTGGTGCTCATGCAGGGCCTCTCGAGGGTGGGGAGCTGTTGCTTGAGAGTTGCCCCACCGTAGGGCGGTTATTTATCCCATGCATAGACGCCGTTACTGAATAGATGCCTTCTGAGGCCATGAATACGCAGCTCAGAGAATCCTCAAGTCGCTGAGGCAAATTTGAGCATCGCTCAGGTCGGTGCGGATTATTCAGTGATCTACGCGGGTTGACCTATGAATCGGCGGAATCGGCACGGGGATGCATAGGATTCTTCGGCGGTCTGAATGTCGGCATGCAGAGGATCCCGGTGGGGGACGTAAGGGGCGAACCGGCGACCTGTCGCTTTCAGTGGCTGCCGGGGCCGTGTCCGCTCAGCGGAGCGTCTCAGAATGCGAGAAGGGCCCGCCGTGGCGGGCCCTGAGGTTGGGAGGTGCCGGGTGCGGGATTCGAACCCGCAAGCCTTTCGGCAGATGTGTTTGAGACATCCGTGTATGCCATTCCACCAACCCGGCCGGTGGTGCGCAGCAGAACCATACCGTGTGAGCCGCCGTCGACGCAGCTAGGTAGGCTTCTTCCCGTACGCCCCGGAGCTACGAGGAGCATCGTGACCGCCATCGACGAGTCGCAGGACCCGCACGTCCCGCCGACGACCACCCGCGTCGTCATCGCCGAGGACGAGGCACTGATCCGCCTCGACCTCAAGGAGATGCTCGAGGAGGAGGGGTACACCGTCGTCGGCGAGGCCGGGGACGGCGAGACCGCGGTGCGCCTCGCCCAGGAGCTCAAGCCCGACCTGGTCATCCTCGACGTGAAGATGCCCGTCCTGGACGGCCTCTCCGCCGCCGAGCAGATCCACGAGGCGCACATCGCGCCCACGCTGATGCTGACCGCCTTCTCCCAGCGCGAGCTGGTCGAGCGGGCGCGCGACGCCGGCGCGATGGCCTACATCGTCAAGCCGTTCAACAAGGGCGACCTCGTCCCGGCCATCGAGATGGCCGTCTCCCGCTACAGCGAGATGCGCGCGCTGGAGCTGGAGGTCGCCGACCTGAACCTGCGTCTGGAGACCCGCAAGCTGGTCGACCGCGCCAAGAGCGTGCTGCAGACCAAGTTCGGGCTCTCCGAGCCGGCCGCGTTCCGGTGGATCCAGAAGACCTCGATGGACCGACGGATGACCATGAAGGCCGTCGCCGAGGCCGTCATCGAAGAAGGCAAGTAGGAAGGGGTGCGGGGCTTCGCCCCGCACCCCTTCTTTTCTGCTAGTCCTCGCCGAGGTAGGCCTTGCGGACGGACTCGTCGTGCAGCAGGTCCGCGCCGGTGCCCGACAGCGAGATCTTGCCGATCTCCATCACATGACCCCGGTCCGCCAGCGAGAGCGCGGCCTGGGCGTTCTGCTCGACCAGCAGGATGGTCATGCCCTGGTCGCGCAGCTCGACGATGGTCGACATGATCTTCTGCATCATGATCGGCGAGAGGCCCATGCTGGGCTCGTCCAGCATCAGCAGCTTCGGCTGCGACATGAGCGCGCGGCCCATCGCCAGCATCTGCTGCTCGCCGCCGGACAGCGTGCCCGCGGCCTGCTTGCGCCGCTCGCCCAGGATCGGGAAGAGCGTGTAGGCGCGGTCCATGTCGGCCTGGATCCCCGCCGGGTCCCGGCGCAGGAACGCGCCGAGCTGGAGGTTCTCCTCGATGCTCATCCGGGCGAAGATGCGCCGACCCTCGGGCGAGTGGGCCAGGCCCATGCCGACGATCTTGTTCGCGGCCGTGCCGTCGATCCGCTCGCCGTTGAAGCGGACGGTGCCGCCCGCCGGCTTCAGCAGCCCCGAGATGGTGCGCAGCGTCGTGCTCTTGCCGGCGCCGTTGGTGCCGATGAGCGTGACGATCTGGCCCTGCTCGATCGAGAAGGAGATGCCCTTGACGGCCTCGATCTTGCCGTAGGCGACGCGGAGGTCCTCGACCTCAAGGAGCGCGGTCACTGGTTCTCCTCCGTGCTGGTCGTGCTCTCCGTGCCGGCCTCGGCGCCGTCCATCGGGGTGCCGAGGTAGGCCGCGATGACGCGCTCGTCGCTCTGGACGGTCTGCGCGTCGCCCTCGACCAGCTTCTTGCCCTGGACCAGGACGGCCACACGGTCGCACAGGTTGAAGATGAACCGCATGTCGTGCTCGATGACGAGCACCGCCATGCCGCGGTCGCGGATCGCGAAGACCAGCTCCTCGGTGGCGCGGGTCTCCTGCGGGTTCATGCCGGCCGTCGGCTCGTCGAGCAGCAGCAGGCCCGGCTCGCTCGCCATGGCGCGGGCGATCTCCAGCTTGCGCTGCTCGCCGTAGGGCAGGTTGCGGGCGAGCATGTCGCGCTTGTCCGCCAGTCCGACGAACTCCAGCAGCTCCAGGGCCTTGGCCCGCGACTCGGCCTCCTCGCGGCGGTAGCCGGGGCCGCGCAGGATGGCCGAGACGATGCCTTCCTTGGTGCGCGTGTGCCGACCGACCAGGACGTTCTCCAGCACCGTCATGTTGTGGAACAGGCGGATGTTCTGGAAGGTCCGGGCCATGCCCGCCTGGGTGACCTTGTGCGGGGTCGGCGGCAGGAGCTGGCCCTGGTAGCGGACCTGACCCTCCGTCGGCACGTACAGGCCGGTGAGGCAGTTGAAGAAGGTGGTCTTGCCCGCACCGTTGGGGCCGATCAGACCGATGATCTCGCCGGTGTTGACGGTGAGGTCGACACCGCCGACGGCGGTCAGGCCGCCGAAGCGCATGACGACGTCGCGCGCCTCCAGCAGCGGCGTCCCGGCCGCCGGAGCGGCCGCGGGCGTGGTGGTGGTCTCGGTGGTCATCTCTTCTCACGCCCCTGCGGTGCTGAGCTGGGCCGCGGGTGCATCCTCGGCCTCGTGGAACTCCAGCTGCCGACGCCGGCTCGCGATGATGCCCTCGGGCCGCAGCCGCATGAACAGGATCAGTGCGACACCGAAGATGAGCAGTTCGTTGCTCTGGAGGAAGGTCAGCTTCTGCTGGAGCAGGTAGAACAGCGTCGCGCCGACGATCGGACCGGAGACGGTGCCCATACCGCCGATGACGACCGCGGCCAGGAGGAACGCGGAGTTGGGCGGCACCGGCCCGGCGAAGACGAACGGGTCGGGCACCACGGAGAAGTTGACGTGAGCCATCACCGTTCCGGCGAGGCCGGCCAGGGCGGCGCCGAGCGCGAAGGCCAGCAGCTTGAACCGGAAGCCGTTGATGCCCATGGCGGTGGCGGCGGTCTCGTCCTCGCGGATGGCGACCCAGGCACGACCGATCCGCGAGTCCGCGGCCCGGCTGAACACCAGCATGATGATCGCCATGATGATCAGCATCAGCCAGAAGTAGTTGGCGAACCGGCCGATGGTCGCACCCAGGATCGTGTGCGGGTTGCCGAGGTTGAACCCGAGGATGCTGAGGTCGGGGATGTTGACGATGCCGTTCGGGCCACCGGTGACGTTCGGGCCGGAGACGCCGTCGAGGTTGGAGACGACGATGCGGAAGATCTCTCCGAAGCCCAGGGTCACGATGGCGAGGTAGTCGCCGCGCACCCGCAGGGTCGGCGCACCGAGCAGCACACCGAAGATCCCCGAGACCGCGGCGCCGGTCAGCGCGGCGGCCCAGAACGGGAAGGTGGCGTGGACGGAGGAGGTGACCGCGCCGGAGACCAACGCCGCCGCGTAGGCGCCGACACCGAGGAAGGCCACGTACCCGAGGTCCAGCAGACCGGCCAGGCCGACCACGACGTTCAGGCCGAGCGCGGTCGCCGCGAAGATCAGCACGTTGACGCCCAGGGCGGCGTCGGCGTCGCTCTGCTGGACGAACACGAAGGCCGCGGCGGTCAGGAAGCCGAGCACGGCCGCCCACGCGCGGTTGCGCTCGAAGATCTCGGTGGCCCGGCGCAGCAGCCCGGACTGGGACAGCGCCCAGAGGCTGAAGCAGAGGACCGCCAGGAAGCCGACGAAGAGCTGCCCGTAGGGCGTGTCCACACCGTAGGCGAAGATCTCCAGGGCGAGCGCCAGCATGAGGATCATCAGCACGACGTCGACCGCGACCGGGAGCCGCTTGGCAGCCCGCAGCGTCGGCGTCGGGCCGGTGTAGTGCTTGAGAACGATGCACAGACGGGCGATCGGAACCACCCCGGCACCGGCCATGACGAGGCCGGCGGCCCCGTTGCCGGTGAGGTGGAGCAGGTAGCCGACCGCGAGCAGGCCCGCTCCGGCGTAGAGGGTCTGCAGCCACTCGGCGCGCGTCGGCGCGCAGACCGTGGAACCGGGGGCGCGCGGCAGGCCGAGCGTGCCCACCAGCGCGATCAGGCTCGCCACACCGGCGACCCAGCCGCCGCTGGTCAGGTTGACCAGACCGTGCAGCTGCACGGCGATGGCGATCAGGGTGAACCAGGTGACCGCGACGCCGCCGACCGCGAACAGCAGCGTGGCGTTGCCGGGGTTGCCCGGGGCCAGCACGCGCAGGCCCGGGACCGCGGCGATGACGCCCATCAGCGCCGTGAGCAGACCGGCCGTCAGGGTCAGCCACTGCAGGCCGCCCGGGTAGCCGCTGATGGTCAGGTCGCCCGGGAAGGAGGAGCTGTAGGTCCAGGCGAGGAAGGCGGAGGCGGCGGTGAGGGCGCCGCCGCCGATGGCCAGGCCGTGGGCCACGGCGGCGGGCATGCGTACGGCGGGCTTGAGCGCCGCCTGGTCGGGCTGCTCGGTGGTGAGGGTCTTGGTGTCGGTCATGCTGCTCACGCCCTGTCCGCGACGCGCTCGCCCAGCAGGCCCTGCGGCCGGAACATCAGGACGAGGATGAGGATGACGAAGGCCCACACGCCGGACCAGTCCTGGCTGCCGAACTGGCTCATGCCGGGGATGTACTGGATGTACGCGGCGGAGAGGGTCTGGGCCAGGCCCAGCACCAGGCCGCCGAGCATGGCGCCGTAGATGTTGCCGATTCCGCCCAGCACGGCGGCGGTGAAGGCGAACAGGCCGTTGAGGAAGCCCATGTTGTACTCGATCTGGCCGTAGCGCAGACCGCTGGAGATACCGGCGATCGCGGCGAACACGGCGCCGATGGCGAAGGCGATCACGATCACCTTGTCGGTGTCGATGCCCATGAGCTTCGCGGTGTCCGGGTCCTGCGCGGTGGCCTGCATGGCGCGACCGGTGCGGGTGCTGCGCACGAAGTAGGCCAGGAAGAGCGTCGAGAGGACCGCGGCCACCACGACGAAGATGTCAGCGGACTGGAAGACGACGGAGCCCAGGTGGAACGGGCCGCCCGGCAGCTGGGGGAAGACTCGCGCGGACTTGTTGCCCGGGAAGCCCCAGACCAGCTGCTGCAGGAAGATGGAGAGGCCGATCGCGGTGATCAGCGGGGCGAGACGGGGGGCGTTGCGCAACGGCCGGTAGGCGAAGCGCTCGGCGAGGACGGCGACGAGCGTGGCGGTGGCCACGCCTCCCACGATCATCAGCGGCAGCGCGAGCCAGATGGAGACGTTGGCGCCGAGCTTGCTGTAGACGGCCAGCGCACCGAAGGCGCCGGTCATGAAGATCTCGCCGTGGGCGAAGTTGATGAGCTGGATGATGCCGTAGACCATCGTGTAGCCGACGGCTATAAGCCCGTACATGGCCCCGAGAAAAAGGCCGTTGGCCAGGTTTTGCGGCAATTCGTGCACCGCAGGCCTCCGTTGTCGTTCGGATATGGAAACGCGCGGGGGCGCAACGGTGTGCTGCGCCCCCGCGCGGGCAGGGTCTGCGGTACGTCAGCCGGAGAAGGTACCGGTCTTGATGGTGGCCCACTGGCCGCTCTTGACGCCGTACACGGTGAGCTGCTTGTTGGTGGCGTCGCCGTACTGGTCGAAGGAGACCTGGCCGGTCACGCCGCTGAAGCTGACCTGGGCCATGGCGGTCTCGATGGCCTGGCGCGGGTTGGCCGGCAGCTTGCCGTTGTTCGCCGCGGCGACGGCCTTGACGGCCTCGATGATCGACCAGGCGGAGTCGTAGGAGTAGCCGCCGTACGCCGCGTACGGGTCGGTGTAGCCACCCGCCTTGTAGTTGGCGATGTAGGTCTTGGCGGAGTCGAGGCTCTCGACCGGGGCGCCGACCGAGGTCGCGTAGTCACCCTCGGACGCGGTGCCGGCGAGCTTGATGAACGTGTCGTCCTTCATGCCGTCGCCGCCGACGACCGGGCCGTTGTAGCCGGCCGCCTTGAGCTGCTTGGCCAGCGGGGCGCCGTCCGGGTACTCACCACCGAAGTAGACGACGTCGGCGCCGGAGGCCTTGATCGCGGTCACGGTGGAGGAGTAGTCGCTCGCGCCGCTGGTGACGTGGTCCTGGCCGGCCACGGTGCCGCCGAGCTTGGTGAACTCGTCCTTGAAGGTCGCCACCAGGCCGACGCCGTAGGTCAGCTTGTTGTCGACCAGGAAGACCTTCTTCTTGGCCAGCGTGGTGTAGACGAACTGGGCGGCGAAGGGGCCCTGGATGGCGTCCGTGGTCGCCGTGCGGAAGTAGGACTTGAACTGGCGCACCTTGGTGCCGGTGCCCCAGCTCGGGCCCTGGGTCAGCGACGGGTTGGTGTTGGCCGGGGAGACCTCGACCAGATTGGCCTCGTCGAAGATCTTCTGCATCGAGACCGCGACACCGGAGTTCAGCGGGCCGACCACGCCGACGACGTTGCTGTCCGCGACCAGGG
This sequence comes from Streptacidiphilus jiangxiensis, assembly GCF_900109465.1. Lineage (GTDB taxonomy): Bacteria > Actinomycetota > Actinomycetes > Streptomycetales > Streptomycetaceae > Streptacidiphilus > Streptacidiphilus jiangxiensis. The sequence continues at coordinate 32,712 of NZ_FOAZ01000012.1, read as the reverse complement.
TGGTGGCGTTCTGCTGACCCTGCTGCGGGGAGGCCTTGTCGTCCGTCGCCTCGATCTTGAACGTGATGCCAGGGACCTCGTTGGTCTTGTTGGCGGTCTTGATCGCCAGGTCCACGGAGTTCCGGATGCCGAGGCCCAGCGCGGACAGCGGGCCCGTCAGCGGGGCGTCCACGCCGATGGTCACCGTGGTCGCGGAGGACGCGCTGCTGGAGCCGGAGGCGCCGGAGGCCGCCCGGGAACCGCAGGCGGAGAGGGTGAGCGTGCCGGCGGCCGCGATGGCGGTCAGCATGAGCAGGGAACGGTTGCGCACGGAGTGTCCTTCCACTGGCATGAGGGGTAGTCCGCGCGAAGGCCCCGACCTTCTTAACCATGGCGCGGTAACTGGCCGTGACTTTAAAGCTCCGTTGCGCTCCGCCGGGAGCGGTTGTCCCGCTATGTGATGGGGTTGTTATGTGCTGAGCAAGATTTGAGCCTTCATGCTCGACGGCAGGCGGCGGTCATGGACTGGTGGAGGTCGGCGGTGTATCGGTCACCGAGTATTTCGCTTTCCTGCCCGATTGCACGGATGTTACGGAACGTAACGTCTATGAAAGGAAGTTCGTCGTTCGTCGGAATGCGCGAGCAGTCGGTCGCCGTGGCGATCAGCTGAATGCGTCGGCTTTGCCCGGGTTGCACCTGAATCGGGAGGGACGGTTCGGTACGCAGCGTCAGTCCTGCGTCGCTGAAGTGAATCTGAGTGACCGTCACGGCGGCGACGTCCTCGTCCCGGACGGTGATCACGAAGCCGGTGGAGCCCTGTCCGCGTGCGACGCTCCCGTCGTAGGTCACGGTGGAGTGCAGGGCGGGCCACAGGGTCGGCGCGGGCGGGACCGGTCGAGGCAGCGTCAGAAAGCGTGCCAGGGCGGCCGCGAGGGCGATCAGCAGCGCGAGACCGACCAGCGCGAGGCGCCGCCTCCGGCTCTGTCGCCGCCACCAGCGGCGTGGGCTGCGCGGGTCGCGGTCGTTGGACTCCAGGATCTCGACCCGCCACGCCCCGGACTCTCCCGCCATGCGGGCCAGGGTGCCCGCAGCCGGGCGCAGCCAAACGCGTAGGGGACTTGCACGGTGCAGGGACGCGAGGCTCTGCCGGTCTGCGGGTGGGCGCGACAACCCCCGGCCTTCGGCCGGGAGGGGCCCTGCGGCGAGCGGATCCTCCTCGACGCGCAGGGCCGTCCGCCTCGGGAGGGTTGCTCGCGCGGTTCCTCGCGCAGTTCCTCGCGCCCCTGGGGGCTACAGGTCGCGCAGCATGCAGGTGAGGCGGCAGCTGGTGACGCGGCGGCCCTGGTCGTCGGTGATGGCGATCTCGTACGTCGCCGCGGTGCGACCGCGGAAGACCGCCGTGGCGACGCCGGTGACCAGACCGGAGGTCGCGCTGCGGTGGTGGGTCGCGTTCAGGTCGACGCCGACCGCGTAGCGGCCCGGGCCCGCGTGCAGCATGGCGCCGACCGAGCCGATGGTCTCCGCGAGGGCGGCCGACGCGCCGCCGTGCAGGAGGCCGTAGGGCTGCTGGTTGCCCTCCACGGGCATGGTGCCGACCACGCGCTCCGGGGACGCCTCCACGATCCGGATGCCGAGCTTCTCGCCGAGGTGGCCGCCGGAGAAGGTCTCGGGCGACACCCCCAGCTTCGCGAAGTGGTCCAGCACGTCCTGCGGGACGTTCAGCTGGATGGCGGGCTGCTCGGTGCTGGACTGCTGGTCGGCCATGTTGCTCCTGACGCCGTTGTCGTTCGGGATCACCGTGGTGCGAGATCCGTGCGATCGTACGACGCGGGAGGCTGCCGAGTTGATGTGACGCAGGTCGCTCCGCCCGAACTGTCGGTGCCGAGCCATAGGATTTCAGCGGAAGCACGAAGGCAGTCGGCCGGAGTGGTCGGCAGAGCGGCGGGTGGCGAGAGCATGGCAGGCAGTCAGGGTACGACCGGCGGGTCCAAGGGGCGGCTGCTCCTCATGGACGGCCACTCCATGGCCTACCGCGCCTTCTACGCCCTCCCCGAGGAGAACTTCTCCACCGCCACGGGCCAGCCGACCAACGCGGTCTACGGCTTCACCTCGATGCTCGCCAACATCCTGCGCGACGAGCAGCCCACGCACTTCGCCGTGGCCTTCGACGTCTCCCGCAAGACCTTCCGTGCCGGCATCTACCCGGAGTACAAGGCCAACCGCTCGGCCTCGCCGGAGGGCTTCCGCGGCCAGGTCGAGCTGGTCTCCGAGCTGTTGGACGCCCTGCACGTGCCGCACCTGCGCTCGCCCGAGTACGAGGCCGACGACATCATCGCCACCCTGGCCACCGCCGCCTCGGCCGAGGGCTACGAGGTGCTGATCCTCACCGGCGACCGGGACTCGCTCCAGCTGGTGAACGACAACGTCACGGTGCTCTACCCGACCAAGGGCGTCTCCGAGTTCACCCGCTACACCCCTGACAAGGTGTTCGAGAAGTACGGCGTCACCCCCGCCCAGTACCCGGACCTTGCCGCCCTGCGCGGCGACCCGTCGGACAACCTGCCCGGCATCCCCGGCGTCGGCGAGAAGACGGCCGCCAAGTGGATCAACCAGTACGGCAGCTTCGCCGAGCTGGTCGCCCACGCCGACGAGGTCAAGGGCAAGATCGGCGAGAAGCTCCGCGGCGGCCTGGCGGACGTCAAGCTCAACCGCGAGCTCACCGAGCTGATCCGCGACGTCGAGCTGCCGCTCGGCCTGTCCGACCTGGTCCGGCAGCCCTACGACGTCCCGGCCACCACGCTGCTGCTGGACACCCTGGAGTTCCGCAACCAGCAGCTGCGCGACCGCCTCTTCGCCGTCGACCCGGGCGCCGGTTCCGGCGCGGCCGAGGGCGGCGCGGACATCGCCGCCGGGCCGGGCGTGGAGGTCCACGGCGCGCTGCTCACCGAGCCCGGCGCGCTCGCGGCCTGGCTCGCCGAGCACGCCGCCGAGGCGCGCGTCGGGCTCGCCGCCGACTACAAGTGGTCCCTCGGGGAGGGCCACGTCAAGGCCGTGGCGCTCGCCGTCGAGGCGGGCCCCGCCGCCTGGTTCGACCCGACCTCCCTGGCCGAGGCCGACGAGCAGGCGTTGGCCGCCTGGCTCGCCGACGCCGCCAGGCCCAAGGCGCTGCACATCGCCAAGCAGGTGCAGCGTGCCTTCGCCGAGCACGGCTGGCACATCGCCGGTGTCGAGGCGGACAGCGCGCTGGCCGCCTACCTGGAGAAGCCGGGCCGCCGCACCTTCGGCCTGGACGTGCTCGCCGAGGAGTACCTCGGCCGCACCCTCGGCTCCGCCGTCGCGGCCGACTCGGGCCAGCTCGCCTTCGGCGACGAGGCCTCCGAGGACGACGAGACGGCCGCCGCCGCCGAGCTGCTCATGGTCGAGGCCCGCACCGTGCTCGACCTCGCCGTCGTGCTGGAGGAGCGCCTCGCCAAGGACAGCGCGCTCGGCCTGATGCGCGAGCTGGAGCTGCCCATCGCCGAGCTGCTGGCCAGGATGGAGCGCACCGGCATCGCCGCCGACCGCGAGTGGCTGGCCCAGCTGGAGATCCAGTTCGGCTCCGCCGTGCAGCAGGCGGTCAAGGAGGCCCACCACGCGGTCGGGCACGAGTTCAACCTCGGCTCGCCCAAGCAGCTCCAGGAGATCCTCTTCAACGAGCTGGGCCTGCCCAAGACCAAGAAGATCAAGACCGGTTACACGACGGACGCCGACGCGCTCACCTGGCTGGCCGGCCAGACCGAGCACGAGCTGCCCGTCATCCTGCTGCGCCACCGCGACCAGACCCGGCTGCGCACCACCGTCGAGGGCCTGATCAAGACGATCGGCGCGGACGGACGGATCCACACCACCTTCAACCAGATGGTCGCCGCGACAGGCCGCCTCTCCTCGACGGACCCGAACCTGCAGAACATCCCCGTCCGCACCGAGGAGGGCCGGATGATCCGCCGCGCCTTCGTGGTCGGTGAGGGCTTCGAGACGCTGCTGACGGCCGACTACAGCCAGATCGAGCTGCGCGTCATGGCCCACCTCTCCGAGGACGAGGGCCTGCTCGCCGCGTTCGCCTCCGGTGAGGACCTGCACACCACCGTCGGCTCCTACGTCTTCGACGTCGCCCCCGACGCGGTCGACGCGGAGATGCGCCGCAAGGTCAAGGCAATGTCCTACGGCCTCGCCTACGGGCTGTCGGCCTTCGGCCTCTCGCAGCAGCTCGGCATCGAGACCGCCGAGGCGCGCCGCCTGATGGACACCTACTTCGAGCGCTTCGGTGGCGTGCGGGACTACCTCCAGCGTGTCGTCGAGGAGGCCCGCGGCACCGGCTACACCGAGACCCTCCTCGGCCGCCGCCGCTACCTGCCGGACCTCACCTCCGACAACCGCCAGCGCCGCGAGATGGCCGAGCGGATGGCGCTCAACGCGCCCATCCAGGGCTCGGCGGCGGACATCGTCAAGATCGCCATGCTCAAGGTCGACACGGCGATGCAGGCGGCCGCGCTCACCTCGCGCATGCTGCTCCAGGTCCACGACGAAATCGTCCTGGAGATCGCCCCCGGCGAGCGCGCGGCGGTCGAGGAGCTGGTCCGCCGCGAGATGGCCGGCGCCTACCCGCTGCGCGCCCCGCTGGACGTCTCCGTCGGCGCCGGCCGCAACTGGGAGGACGCGGGGCACTGAGGCTTCCGCAGACAGTTGCGCCTCCAGGGGCGCGAGGAACTGCGCGGGGAACCCACTCCAGGCGGATGGCCCTGTCCGCTCGGGACCTGACCCTCGTGGGTGGCTTGTCGCGCAGTTCCTCGCGGCCCTAGAGCGCTTCCGCGCTCATGCGATGGGCCAGCCAGACCGGGAGTGCGGCCAGCACGATGAGCGCGGAGGCGACGACGTCCACCACCGGGCCCTGGTTGGGGCGGGCCAGGTTGTCGTAGATCCACAGCGGCAGCGTCTGCGTGCCCGGGCCCGCGGTGAAGGTCGTCACCACGATCTCGTCGAAGGAGAGCGCGAAGGCCAGCAGCGCGCCCGCGAACAGCGCTCCGCGCACCGCCGGCAGTGTGACGTACCAGAACGTCTGGAACGTGTGCGCGCCCAGATCCGCCGAGGCGTCCTCGCTGCCCGAGGAGAGTCGCCGCAGGCGCGCGGAGACGTTGTTGAAGACCACGACGATGCAGAACGTCGCATGGCCGACGATGACGGTGAAGAGCCCGAAGCCGATCCCGAGCGGCGTCAGCACCGTTCGGAACGCCGCGTTCAGGGCGATGCCGGTGACGATGCCGGGCAGTGCGATCGGCAGGGCCAGCAGGAACGACACGGCCTGCCGCCCGAAGAACCGGTGGCGCGTCGCCGCGAACGCGGCCATCGTGCCGAGCACCAGGGCGATCCCGGTCGCGCCCAGCCCGGCCTTGACCGACGTCCACAGCGCCGTGCGCAGGCCCGGCTCCTGCCAGGCTGCCTGCCACCACCGCAGGCTGAACCCGCTCGGTGGCCACGCGAACGACCGCGAGGCGTTGAACGAGTTGACCAGGACCACCAGCAGCGGCACGTAGAGCACGGCCAGCCCGAGTGCCATCGCGAGCCGCAGGGCGATGCGCGAGCGCAGGTTCAGATGCATCAGAGGTTCTCCAGCGCGCCCGTGCGGCGCACGGCCAGCAGGTAGCCGACGATCAGCAGGACCGGCACACACGACACCGCGGCCGCCATCGGCAGGTTGAGGGTCACGTCGGAGGCGATGACGTTGCCCAGCATCTGCGTCGTGCCGCCGACGATCTGCACGGTGAGGTAGTCGCCGAGGCTCAGCGAGAAGGTGAAGATCGAGCCGGCCAGCAGGGCGGGCTTGGCCAGCGGCAGGATCACCGACCGGAACGTGCGCCACGGGCGCGCGCCGAGGTCCGCGGAGGCGGTCAGCAGGCTGTCCGGCAGGGCGGCGAACGCGGCGTACAGCGGCAGCACCATGTACGGCAGCCACAGGTACGAGAGCGTGATCACCACCGCCGGCACGCCGAAGCCCGGCGTCCCGCCCAGCCAGTCGAGCACCCCGCCGTGGCTGAGCATCACCCACCACGCGTAGGCCTTGACCAGGTAGCCCGCCCAGAGCGGCGCCGTGACCGCGACCAGCAGCAGCCGCCGGCTGCCGGGGCGGGCGACGCGCGCCATGTAGAACGCCATCGGCAGGGCCAGGCCGGCGTCGACGACGGTGACGCCGACCGCGATGCCGAGCGTGCGCAGCGCCACGGTCCGGTAGACCGGGTCGCTGATGACGCTCGCGAAGTTGTCGGTGTTCCACACGTACTCCACCTGCGAGGTGAAGTCGTTGGTGGTCCAGAACGCCGACATCAGCAGCACTCCGAGCGAGCCGAGGTAGGCGAGCACGAGCCACGCCATCGGTGCGGAGAGCAGCGCGGAAAGGCGCAGGCCGGGGCGCCGGTGGAGCGCCCCGGCCAGCCTGCGCACGGGGGAGCGGTGCATCAGCTCTTGATCTCGTTCCAGGCGGTGACCCACTGGGCGTAGTCGGTGCAGTCGTCCTGGCCGCTGCCGTCGACGCAGTTCTTCGTCGGGGTGTTCCAGTAGTAGACGTTCTTCCACCACGACTCGTCGTCCGCGTGGTAGTCGGCGCAGAACTGCGGATTGTCCTTGATGTACGCGCAGGCCTGCGAGTTGGCGGGTGCCTCACCGAAGTACTCGGCCACCTGGGCGTTGACCGACGGCGAGACGATGTAGTTCATCCACTGGTAGGCGCAGTTGGGGTGCTGGGCGTGGGAGGAGATCATCCAGGTGTCCGACCAGCCGGTCGAGCCCTCGCTCGGCAGGATCGCGTCGGTCTTGACCTTGTTGTCGGCGGCGACGGCCTGCTGGATGACCTCCCAGGTGGTGCCGAGCCAGAAGTCGCCGGAGTCGAAGGCGGCCTGCTCCTTGGTGTAGTCGCTCCAGTAGGCGCTGATGTTCTGCTTCTGCGCCTTGAGCAGGGAGACGGCGGCGTTCAGCTGGTCGGCGGTGAGCGCGTAGGGGTTCTTGATGCCCAGCGACGGCTTGGTCTTCATCAGGTACAGCGCCGCGTCCGCGATGTAGATCGGGTCGTCGTAGGCGGTGATGTGGCCCTTGTAGGGCGAGGCGGGGTCGAAGACCGCGCTCCAACTGGTCGGCGCGGGGGTGACCTTGGTGGTGTTGTACATGAGCAGGTTGGCGCCGCGGCCGTGCGGGATGCCGTAGGGGACGCCGTTCACGGAGTTCCACGGCTGGTTCTTCAGGCCGGGGTAGATGGTGGCGTAGTTCGGCACCAGCTTGGTGTTGACGGGGGCCACGTCGCCGCTCGCGATCAGCCGCAGCGTGGCGTCGCCGGAGGCGGAGACGGTGTCGTACTGGCCGGTCTTCATCAGCGCGACCATCTCGTCGGAGGTGCCCGCGACCTTGAGGTTGACCTTGCAGCCGGTCTCCTTGGTGAACGGGGTGACCCAGTCGACGGTCTTGCTGTCCTGGCCGTACTCGACGTAACCGGCCCAGGCGACGATGTTGACGGTGCCCTCGCCGGCGCCGAGGCTCTGCTGCATCGCGATCTTCGGTGCCGTGAAGCCGGTCGGGGAGTTTCTCCCGTCCGAGGACTTCGCCGAGCAGGCGGCGGTGAGCAGCAGGGCCGCCGTCGCGGCGAGCGCTGCCAGGGAACGGAGGGTGCGCATGCGGTGTGCTCTCCTTCGTCGGTCAGTCGTCGGTCAGTCGTCGTTCAGGGCGATCGTGTGGGTGCGGCGCCAGGCGAGGACCACCCCGGAGCCGGAGCCGAACTCGCGTTCCTCGTCGCGGCTGTGGCGCACTGCGGTGAACCGCCCGCCCGCCTCCAGGTCGACCAGGAAGCGCGTCTGGGCGCCCGCGTAGACGATGTCGGCGATCCGGCCGGGTGCGGCGACCTCGTCCGGGGCGACCGGATCGTCCGGTGCCAGCAGCCGGATCCGTTCCGGACGTACCGCGTGACGGCCGGCGGTGCCGAGGACCGCGGCCGCCGCGTCGCCCGCGAGCAGGTTCGCGGTGCCGACGAATCCCGCGACGAAGGGCGTCGCGGGGCGCTCGTACACCTCGGCGGGCGTGCCGACCTGCTCGATCCGGCCCGCGTTGAAGACCGCGATCCGGTCGCTCATGGTCAGCGCCTCGTCCTGGTCGTGGGTGACGAAGACGAAGGTGATCCGCGCCTCGCGCTGGATCTGCTTGAGCTCCAGCTGCATCTCCAGCCGCAGCTTCAGGTCGAGTGCGCCGAGCGGTTCGTCGAGCAGCAGCACCGAGGGCCGGTTGACCAGCGCCCGGGCCAGGGCGACCCGCTGGCGCTGACCGCCGGAGAGCGCCGCAGGTCGGCGGTCGGCCAGCCCCTCCAAGCGCACCGTGGCCAGGGCCCGTTCGGCCCTCTCGCGGCGCTCGGCCTTGGGGACCCGCTTCACCCTCAGCCCGTACTCGACATTCTGACGCACCGACAGGTGCGGGAAGAGTGCGTAGTCCTGGAACACGGTGTTGACGTCGCGGTCGAAGGGTGCGAGCCGGGTGACGTCCTGGCCCGAGAGCAGGACCCGTCCCTCGCTCGGCTCGTCGAAGCCGGCGATCAGGCGCAGCACGGTGGTCTTGCCGGAGCCGGAGGGGCCCAGCATGGAGAAGAACTCGCCGGGCCGGATGTCCAGGTCGACGCCGTCCACCGCGCGCACCGCGCCGAAGCTCTTGCCGACGCCCTTGAGTGAGACGGCCGCATCGGTGTTCGTCATGACGTCATGCATGCCCAGGAAGCTAGGCAATTCGATCTCGATTGGGCCATGGACTCCGGCACGGTCTTCCGGGCGCGGATTGTGCAGCCGTACAGTCGCGAGCATGCCGGTGCGGTTGGGGGAACTGCTCGCGGAGCGAGGGCTGGGGCTGCGCGCACTGACGGACGTGTCCGGTACGGGGCGTTCGGTCAGTTGGGCCGTGCCGTCCGAACTCGCTGATCCGACACCGTGGTTGGACGGTGGCGAACTGGTGCTGACCACCGGGCTGCGACTGCGCTCCCGGGCCGCCCAGGAGGCTTTCGTCGATCGGCTGGTGCTGGCCCGCGCCGGCGGGGTCGGCTTCGGCACGGGACTCGGACACGACCGCGTGCCGCGTGCCCTGCTCGCCCGCGCCCGGCAGTCGGCCCTTCCGGTGCTCGAAGTCCCCTACGAAACGCCCTTTGTCGCGCTGGTCCGGTTCTGCGCCGAGCGGTTGGCGCAGGAGCGGGCGACGGCGACGGACCTCTCGGGCCGCCGCGAGTTGCTGGGCCGGGTCCTGGCCGAGGTGCTCTCCGGCGGCTTCGACGAGCCCACCGCGGAGCGGGTGTTGGCCTGCCACGACGTCGATCTCGGCCGACCGCACCGGGTGGTGCTGGGCACCTGGGCCGCGGCCGGGCGTCAGGCCGAGGCCCGGCTCGCGGCGCTCCCGTGTCGGCGGGTCGGGGCCGTGTTCGAGGGCGCGCTGCTGGTCGTGGCACCGGCGACGTCGGCGGAGGAGACGGCGGTGGAGCTGCGTGAGGTGCTGGCCCGGGATCCGTTGCACGGCGCGGAGGCGCAGGTCGCCGTCGGACCGTCGGGTGTGGGCGTGCGAGGCCTGCGGGCCGGCTGTGCCGCCGCCCGCGAGGCCCTGGAACGCGGGAGGCGTGAAGCCCCTGATGCTCCCCGGCTCGCAGAGCTGTTGGCGACCCAGGGCGACCCGTCCGTCCGGCAGTTCGGCCGACGCCTGCTGGAACCCCTGGTCCGCTTCGACAGCGAGCACCGCGCGGATCTCGTCGGCACGCTGCGCCGATACCTGGAGACGGACGGATCGGTGCAGGCCACGGCGGAGGGGCTCTTCGTCCACCGCAACACGGTGCGCTACCGGCTGGCCCGGATCGAGGAGCTGACGAACCGTTCGCTCGCGGCCACGGCGGACCGCGCGGAGCTCTGGTTGGCCCTCGCCGTCGCCGGGTGATCGCGATCGTCGCGGAGTAGAACCTGTTCTCATTTGTGGCGCGCGGCGCTACGGTGCGACTTCTGCCGAGCGGAGGGAGCGGGGACGTGCGTGCGCTGATCGCCGCGGCCGTAGGGGCCGCCGTCGCGGTGGTGGTGGGCCTGGTCGCCGTGCCGCTCGCCGACCAGAACGGGCCGACCTCGGCCAAGCCCATGCTCACCAGCGCCCCGGCGCACCCGTGAGCGGGGGCGGCGGCATGCGGCAGCGACTCGCGCTGGTCCTGGTGGCCCTGGCCGCGTTCCTGGCGGTGCTCGGCGTGATGCTGCGGGTGTGGGTCTACCCGCACGTCGTGGCCGTCCCGGACAACCAGTACCAGGCCGTCGTGCTGGAGGCGAAGGACGCCACCCTGATCGACTACAGCAGGATGGCCGGCGTCCCGCACCAGCACGTCACCATCGTCGAGACGCTCAAGGGCGACGCGCAGGCCGCGCAGGCCGAGAAGCGCCGCACCGGCCGCGACGTGGTCGTCTGGGACGCGCTCTCCTACGTGCTGGGCAACGACGGCAAGATGCTCTCCGCGATCCCCGAGATCTACCCCTTCGACGCCCGCACCCAGGAGCCCGTGCACTGCTGCGGCGAGAACGTCGACGGGCAGGCACTCGGTCGGGTCGGCATCGAGTACAAGTTCCCCTTCGACACCCAGCCCCACGACTACCAGTACTTCGACCCGCAGACCCGTGCCTCGGCGCCGATTCACTACAAAGGAACCACCACGCTCGACGGGCTGACCGTCTACTACTTCGAGCAGACGATCCCCTGGACCCGGGTGCCCTTCCCCAAGGCCATGCCGGAGGGCGTCGCGATCACCCCGGCCCAGATCGACAAGCTGGGCTACCAGCGCTGGTACACCACCGTGCGCAAGTTCTGGGTCGACCCCGTCACCGGCGCCCCGGTCAACGGCGAGGAGTTGCACAACGAGCAGCTGCGGATGCCGCCGAGCTCCGGGCTGGCCCCCGTGACGATCTTCTCGGGGGACGTGAGGATCCGCCCCGACTATGAGGCCGCGACCGTCGCCCTGGTCAAGAAGGAGCGCACGCTCCTGCTGCTGCTCCACGACGACCTGCCGGTCGGGATGGAGCTGGCGGCGGTCGCCGCGCTGGCCCTCGCCTTCGTGGTCGAGGGCCGGGCGCGGCGCAACCGGGCGACGGCGTCAGTCCCGGACGCAGACGAAGATCGCGGTGCCGGGGATGTGGCGGCCGCGCAGGGGGCTCCAGCCGCCCCACTCTGAGTCGAGCCCCTCGGGCCACTCCGGCTCGACCAGGTCGACCAGTCGGAAGCCGGCCGCGGCCAGCTCCCGCACCCGGTCGCCCAGGGTCCGGTGGTGCTCGACGTAGACGGCCCGGCCGGTCTCGTCCTGCTCGACGTAGGGCGTGCGGTCGAAGTACGAGGCGGTCGCGGTCAGGCCCTCCACGCCCGGCTCGTCCGGGAACGCCCAGCGGATCGGGTGGGTCACCGAGAAGACCCACCGGGAGCCCGGCTTCAGCACCCGGTGCACCTCCCGCATCAGCCGCGCGGTGTCCGCTGCGAAGGGCACCGCGCCGTAGGCGGAGCAGGCCAGGTCGAAGCTGCCGTCGGCGAAGGGCAGCACGGTGGCGTCCGCCTGCACCAGGGGCGGCGTCACGCGGTCCAGCTGCTCGTCGATCCGGCGGGCGTGCTGCAGCATCCGGTAGGAGAGGTCCAGGGCCACCGGGAGGGCGCCCTGGTCGGCCAGCCAGCGCGAGCACTGCGCCGCGCCGGCGCCGATCTCCAGGACCCGGGCGCCACGCAGGGCGGACGGGTCGCCGAGCAGCCGCGCGTCGGCCTCGTCCAGGCCCTCGGGGCACCAGGTGAACCGGGCGTCGCCCAGGAACTCTCCGTGCTCCAGCTGGTACTCGTCGGCGTTCCGGTCCCACCAGCTGCGGCTGGCCCGGCTGCTCTCGGCCTCGCCGGCCTCGCGGCGGACCGCCTCGGCGTCGTCGTCCGGAGTGGAGGGGATGTCGTCGGGGGGCGTGTCATCGATCATGTCCCGGATAGCGTAGCCTTGGCGCCGTAGTAGACGAGGTCAGCGCGTGGCCTAGCGGAATGTCCCGTTCGGGCGACTTGTCGCCATCCGTCCGGGCTGTTCCAACAGTGCGGCTTCCGCATTGACCGTGCATGGCTGTCCCCGTATGCTACAAGTTGCGCTGCGGGCCTGCGCGCCTCGGACGGAGCAGGTCGCGCTCGTATCTGTTGAAGACTCCACAGGTTGTGCTTTCAGGCTCTTCTGCGTGCACGTCAAGTGGCGTCCTTGGTAGAGCGATCACGGGTCCCCGGCGTGGTATTACCTACGACTTCATGTCCGTACCGGAGCCCCTTTCCTAATGACGAGCAGCACCGAGGCCCCCACCACTCCCCAGGTTGCGGTCAACGACATCGGCGACGCCGAGGCATTCCTCGCCGCGATCGACGAGACCATCAAGTACTTCAACGATGGTGACATCGTCGAAGGCACCATCGTGAAGGTCGACCGTGACGAGGTGCTCCTCGACATCGGTTACAAGACCGAGGGCGTCATCCCGTCCCGCGAGCTTTCGATCAAGCACGATGTCGACCCGCACGAGGTTGTCGCTGTCGGCGACAACATCGAGGCCCTGGTTCTCCAGAAGGAGGACAAGGAGGGTCGCCTGATCCTGTCCAAGAAGCGTGCGCAGTACGAGCGCGCCTGGGGCACGATCGAGAAGATCAAGGACGAGGACGGCATCGTCACCGGTACCGTCATCGAGGTCGTCAAGGGTGGTCTCATCCTCGACATCGGCCTCCGTGGCTTCCTCCCGGCCTCCCTGGTCGAGATGCGCCGCGTTCGCGACCTCCAGCCCTACGTGGGCAAGGAGCTCGAGGCCAAGATCATCGAGCTGGACAAGAACCGCAACAACGTGGTCCTGTCCCGCCGTGCCTGGCTGGAGCAGACCCAGAGCGAGGTCCGCCAGACCTTCCTCACCACCCTGCAGAAGGGCCAGGTGCGCTCCGGCGTCGTCTCCTCGATCGTCAACTTCGGTGCCTTCGTGGACCTGGGTGGCGTCGACGGCCTGGTGCACGTCTCCGAGCTGTCCTGGAAGCACATCGACCACCCGTCCGAGGTTGTCGAGGTCGGCCAGGAGGTCACCGTCGAGGTTCTCGACGTTGACATGGACCGCGAGCGCGTCTCCCTGTCGCTGAAGGCGACCCAGGAGGACCCGTGGCAGCAGTTCGCCCGGACCCACCAGATCGGTCAGGTCGTCCCGGGTAAGGTCACCAAGCTGGTTCCGTTCGGTGCGTTCGTCCGCGTGGACGAGGGCATCGAGGGTCTGGTCCACATCTCCGAGCTGGCCGAGCGCCACGTGGAGATCCCGGAGCAGGTCGTCCAGGTCGGCGACGAGATCTTCGTCAAGGTCATCGACATCGACCTCGAGCGTCGTCGCATCAGCCTCTCGCTGAAGCAGGCCAACGAGTCCTTCGGTGCCGACCCGATGGCGGTCGAGTTCGACCCGACCCTCTACGGCATGGCTGCGTCCTACGACGACCAGGGCAACTACATCTACCCGGAGGGCTTCGACCCCGAGGCGAACGACTGGCTGCCCGGCTACGAGAAGCAGCGTGAGGAGTGGGAGCGCCAGTACGCCGAGGCGCAGTCCCGCTTCGAGCAGCACCAGGCCCAGGTCGTCAAGAGCCGCGAGGCCGACGCCGAGGCTGCTGCCGCTGGTGAGGGTGCCGCTGTCGAGACCGGCGGCGCCGTGTCCGGTGGCTCGTACTCCTCCTCCAGCGAGGAGACCTCGGGCGCCCTGGCGACCGACGAGGCCCTGGCCGCGCTCCGCGAGAAGCTCGCGGGTGGCCAGAGCTGAGGCTCTGCTCTCCTGAGCTGACGCACTGCGTCTGACGAACCCCCGCCCGGGGAACCGGGCGGGGGTTCGTTCGTTTCCGGAGGTTTAACTCCAGCTGACGACTATGGCGCAGCCCATACCGGAAGCCTCTACCGATCAAGGGACAAGTCGGTCACCGTGGACTGAGTTGCCCTGAACGGAAGCAGGCCGTCCACATGCACCAGACCCCCTCGCAGCTCCGCGGTCCCTTCGCGGCGCTCGGCCGGTTCAGCTTCCGCCACCGTCGCTGGGTGGCGCTCGCCTGGGCCGTGCTCATTGCGATCGGTCTGGTCTTCGGCACCAAGGTCTTCAACGCGGCCGCCCCCTCCGCCAAGGCCGCCGGCTCCGAGTCGGCCACCGGCTCGGCGCTCCTGTCCCAGTACGGCGGCGGTGGGGACTCCCTCCAGGCCCTCGTCAGCGGCAAGTCCCCCGACGACGCGGCCGTGAAGTCCGCGGTCGCCTCAGCGGAGAAGGACCTGCGCACCCTGCCCGGCGTCTCCGACGTCAGCGACACCCGGGCCCAGAACGGCACCTCCCAGATCGTCTCCGTGCAGCTGACCGACCCCAAGGCGCTGAACAAGGCGAGTGCGGTCCTCGACGGGATCGGCTCGCAGAGCGGTGCCACCGTCAAGCTCGGCGGCGACCAGGTCCTCGCGCAGCAGGTGCAGCAGCAGACCAAGTCCGACACCGAGACCGGCGAGATCGTCGCCCTGCCGATCACCCTGGTCGTGATGGTGCTGATCTTCGGCGGCTTCGTCGCCGCCGGACTCCCGCTGATCGGCGCGATCGGCTCCGTCGCCGGCGCACTGCTGGCCCTGCTCGGGTTCACCCAGATCATGCCGATGGACACCAGCGTCCTGCCCATCACCACCGTGCTCGGGCTGGGCCTGTCCATCGACTACGCGCTGCTGGTCGTCAACCGCTTCCGGGAGGAGCGCAGCAAGGGCGCCACCATCGAGCAGGCCGTGGAACGCACCAGTGCCACCGCGGGCCGCACCATCGCCTTCTCCGCGCTGACCGTGGCCGTCGCGCTGTCCGGGCTGTTCGTGCTCACCAGCCCGATCTTCCACGCGGTGGCGGCCGCCGGCGTCAGCGTCGTGGTGATCACCGTGCTGTCCGGTCTGACGCTCGTGCCCGCGCTGCTGGGCTTCGCCGGCAAGAGGATCAAGCCGCCGAAGCAGGGCGTGAGCGACAAGGGCCGCTTCGCCTGGGTCGTGCGCAAGGTCCGCCGCCGCGCCAAGCTGGTGGCGCTCGGTGCCATCGTCCTGCTCATCGCCGCCGCCGCGCCGTTCTTCGGCGCCCACGCGCAGAGCCTGAGCACCCAGACCCTGCCCACCAGCTTCAGCAGCCGCGCCGTCGCGGACACCATCGCCGCGGACTACCCGACCCTGCAGAACCCCGACGTCACCGTCCTGGTCAAGTCCGACCCGACGGCCGCCGCCGACTACGCCAAGAAGATCTCCACGCTGCCGGACGTGAAGTCCGCGGCGGTCACCGAGTCCGGCGGCAGCGGCGCCTCCGCCTGGTCCGCGGTGGGCGTCCACGTCGACGGCTCCCCCCAGGGCGCCACGGCCCAGCACGTCGTCGGCGAGCTCCGGGCCGACCGCGCCGGCCTCACCACCTACGTCACCGGCGACGCCGCGAGCGTCGTCGACTTCCACCACGAGATCACCTCCCGCGGGCCCTGGGCCCTGGGCCTGATCGTGGCGGCGACGTTCGCGCTGCTCTTCCTGATGACCGGCTCGGTGGTCGTGCCGATCAAGGCCCTGGTGATGAACCTGCTCTCGCTCGGCGCGTCGCTCGGCGTGATGACGCTGGTCTTCCAGGGCGGCTGGTTCAGCGGCCTGCTCGGCTTCACGCCCACGGGAGGGTTGGAGGCGTGGATCCCGGTCCTGGTCTTCGTCTTCTCCTTCGGCCTGTCGATGGACTACGAGGTCTTCCTGCTCTCCCGGATCAAGGAACTGCACGACGAGGGCTACTCCTGCGCCCGCTCGGTCGAGCTGGGCGTGCAGCGCAGCGGTCGGATCATCACCTCGGCGGCGGCACTGATGGCGATCGTCTTCCTGGGCTTCTCGACCGGGAAGATGCTGGACATCAAGGAGATCGGCCTGGCCCTGGCGGTGGCGGTCTTCGTGGACGCGACCCTGGTCCGGATGCTGCTGGTACCGGCGACGATGTCGATGTTCGGCCGCATCAACTGGTGGGCCCCGCCCTTCCTGCGCCGCCTCCACGCCCGCTACGGCTTCAAGGAGCACGCGGTGCTGCCGCCGCTGCCGGTCGCGTCGCTGCCTGTTCAGCGCACGGATGTTGCACCGTCAGAGGCGCGGGGCTCTGACACATGCGGCTCCGCCGCGGGGGCGCGACAGTCCCCCAGCCTTCGGCCGGGAGGTGCCCCCTCCGACGAGCAGATGGTCCCCCAGTAACAGGGCCTCCGCACGGGCGGGTTTCTCGCGCAGTTCCCCGCGCCCCTAGGGAGGCGATAGGTTCCTGTCCATGGTCAAAGTCGGGCTCACAGGTGGTATCGGTGCAGGCAAGAGCGCCGTCTCGGCGCTGCTCGCGGCGCACGGCGCGGTGATCGTCGATGCGGATCTGATCGCACGGGAGGTCGTCGCGCCCGGCACGGAAGGTCTCGCGGCCGTGGTCGCCGCGTTCGGACCGGAGGTCCTCGCCGCCGACGGTTCGCTCGATCGGCCCAAGCTCGGCGCGATCGTCTTCGCCGATCCCGAGAAGCTCGCCTCCCTGAACGCGATCGTGCACCCGCTCGTCGGCCGCCGCTCCGCCGAGCTGGAGGCCGCCGCCGGGCCCGACGCGGTCGTCGTCCACGACGTCCCGCTGCTCGCCGAGAACGGGCTGGCGCCCTTCTACGACCTCGTCGTCGTCGTGGACGCCGCCGACGAGACGCGCGTGAGCCGCCTTGTCGAGCTGCGCGGCATGAAGGAAGAGGACGCCCGTGCGCGGATGGCCGCGCAGGCGAGCCGTGAGGCACGCCTCGCCGTCGCGGATCTGGTGATCGACAACGACGGCCCGCTGGAGCGGCTCGCTCCCCAGGTCGCCGAGGTGTGGGAGAAGCTGGCCGCCTACCGGCCCGAGGCCTGAACCCGGAGTACCGTCACCGTCGGCGGGAACTGCGCCAAGACCGTTCCGGAGGGCAGCTCCGCCGGGGTGTCGCCGAGGCTCACGCCGACCATGAGCTCGCCGCGGTGCATCGTCAGCCGGCGGCCCGACTCGTCGGACCGCACCCGCACCGGGCCGGAGGCCAGCGGGCGCAGCCGGATCAGGCGCCGGTACCAGTCCAGCAGCGCGGTGTGCGGCTGCTGCTCGGGCTGGCTCCAGTCGAGCCGGGAGGCGGCGAACGTCGACTCCGCCTGCGGGTCGGGGATCTCCTCCGGCTTCCAGCCGTGTTCGGCGAACTCCCGGCGGCGGCCCTCGCGAACCGCCTGGGCCAGCGCCGGGTCCTGGTGGTCGGTGAAGTACATCCACGGTGTCGTCGCGCCCCACTCCTCGCCCATGAACAGCATCGGCGTGAACGGCGCGAGCAGCACCAGCGCCGCCCCGGCGGCCAGCAGGCCGGGCGGGAGCGACGCGGCGAGCCGGTCACCGCGGGCGCGGTTGCCGATCTGGTCGTGGGTCTGGGCGTAGCCGAGCAGGCGGTGGGCGGGGGTGCGCGACGCGTCGATGCGGCGGCCGTGGGTGCGGCCTCGGAAGCTGGACCAGGTGCCGTCGTGGAAGTAGCCGTGGGAGAGCGTCTTGGCCACCGCCAGGAGCGGGCGCTCGGCGAAGTCCGCGTAGTAGCCCTGGGCCTCGCCGGTCAGCGTGGCGTGGAGCGCGTGGTGGAAGTCGTCGCTCCACTGCGCGGCGAGCCCGATGCCGCCGGCTTCGCGGGCGGTGACGAGTCGGGGGTCGTTCAGGTCCGACTCGCCGATCAGGAAGAGCGGACGGCCGGTGCGCTCCGCGAGTTCGTCGACGGCGGTGGCGAGCTCCTCAAGGAAGGTCAGCGCGCGGGTGTCGACCAGGGCGTGGACGGCGTCGAGGCGGAGCCCGTCGATCCGGTAGTCGCGCAGCCAGGCGAGCGCGCTGCCGATGAAGTAGGCGCGGACCTCGTCCGAGCCGGGCGCGTCGAGGTTCACCGCCGAGCCCCACGGGGTGTGGTGCCGGTCGGTGAAGTAGGGACCGTAGGCGGGCAGGTGGTTGCCGGACGGGCCCAGGTGGTTGTGGACCACGTCGAGGACCACGCCCAGACCGTGCGCGTGGGCGGCGTCGATCAGGCGCTTGAGGCCGTCGGGGCCGCCGTAGGGCTCGTGGACGGCCCAGGGGGCAACGCCGTCGTAGCCCCAGCCGTGCCGTCCCGGGAACGGGCAGACCGGCATCAGCTCGATGTGGGTGATCCCCAACTCGACCAGATGGGGGAGGCGTTCGACGGCACCGTCGAAGGTGCCCGCCGGGGTGAAGGTGCCGATGTGCAGCTCGTACAGGACGGCGCCGTCGAGGGAGCGGCCCGGCCAGGCGGTCGCCCGCCACGGGAACGCGCTGTGGTCGACCAGCTGCGACAGCCCGTCGGGGCCGTCCGGCTGGCGCGGGGAACGCGGATCGGGACGCGGCGGCCCGCCGTCCAGGCGGAAGCCGTAGCGGCTGCCGTGCGGATCGGCCGGAACGCCCGCCTCCCACCAGCCGGGCCGCCCGGCGTCCCGCCGCATCGGGAGAGCTGCCCCGTCGACCTCCACCTCGACGCCGGAGGCGTCGGGCGCCCAGACGGAGAACCGGTGCGGAGTGCGGAGGGCGGGCGGGGCGGGAGTCGGCATACGGGGTCTTCTACCCGCAGCGTCGTCCACGCCATGCGCGCCCGGGCCGCGCTTCCGCCGGGCGGCGGCGTACCGCGCGGGTCACTCCCGCACGAGCAGCGCGACGGGCAGGTCCGCGAGCAGGGCGGCGAGCGGCACCGAGCCGGTGAGTCCGGTGAGACCACTGCGGCCGGTGAGGGTCTCGGTCCAGCGGCCCTCCGGCAGTGGGAGCACCGTGTCGCGCCATCCGCCCGCCTGCTCCAGCCCGAAGGGCAGGCGGGTGACGACCGTCAGCAGCTCCTCGTCGCCGCGCAGGAAGGCAAGCGCGTGGGGGGAGGGCGTCAGCCACGGCGCGTAGTCGGCCTTCGGGCCGAGGCGGGCGTGGTGGCGCAGGGCCGTCCGGGTGAGCGCGGCCTTCTCGGCAGCCAGGCTGCCGGGGGCGGGTGTCGCGGACGCGCTCGTGGCGTTCTCCGGCTCCGCCGGGCTCGTGGCGTTCCCCGGCTCCGCCGGGCTCGTGGCGTTCCCCGGCTCCGCCGGGCTCGCGACATTCTCCGGCTCCGCCGGGCTCGCGACATTCTCCGGCTCCGCCGGGAAGAACACCACGGCCCGGTTGTCCGGGTCGACCAGTGTGTACAGCGGAAACTCGCTGCCCTGGTAGAGGTCGGGAGCGCCCGGCATGGTCAGGTGCAGCAGGGTGGCGGCGAGGGTGTTGGCGCGGGCGTAAGGGGCGAGTCGGTCGGCGAAGGCGCCGATGCGGGCTGCGAGGGCGTCGGTCGTGGGTATGGAGTGGGCCAGCGCGTGGACCGCGCGTTCGTAGCCGGGGTCGGGGTCGGTCCAGGTGGTGTGCAGCTTCGCCTCGCGGACCGACTTGAGGGCCACCTCGGCCAGTCGCTCGCCGTCGATCGGCCAGGCGGCGAAGGCCGTCTGCCAGAGCAGGTCCTCGGCCGCGCGGTCCTGTGGCAGCCCGCCGCCCGGTGCCAGCGCCGACCACGCGGCGCGTTCGACGAGCCATTCCTCCGGCAGCTCGGCCAGGACCGCGAGCCGCGCGCGGGCATCGGCGCTGCGCTTGGTGTCGTGCGTGGAGAGCGCCGTCATCGAGCCCGGCCAGTCGCGGGCGAGACGAGCGCAGAAGGCGTGGAAGTCCTCCGGGCTCACCCCCGGGCGGGCCGGATCGCCGCCGACCTCGTTGAGGGAGAGCAGCGGGTGGTGCCGGTAGTAGGCGGTGTCCTCGACGCCCTTGGCGGCAACCGCGGCGGCGGTCTGGGAGAAGCGGGCCCGCAGCGACGCGGGGGAGTCGGGGTCCAGCAGGAGTTTCTCGACCAGCGCGGCCGTCCCACTGAAGACGCCCGGCACGAGCGCTTCGTCCGGCCGGGCTCGCAGCGCCTCGGCGTCGGAGGCCGGCAGCCGCTCGCCGGGGACGGGGTAGGGGCGGTAGCGCGGGAACGCGGCGAGCAGACCGGCGACCGCCTCGCGCACGGCCCAGGCAGGATGGTCGCTGCGGTCGGGGTCGTCGGCGCAGGCCGCCAGGACCTCGCGGACCAGCCGCTCCACTTCCGCGTCCAGCTCTCCCTGCGGGCGTACCAGCTCGGCCTTGCCGCGCAGCGCCGCGCCGGCCGCCGCGCCGGCCGGGGGGCGCAGGGCGCGGCTGACACCCGCGCCGTCCGTCAGCACGCCGTCGATGTGCCGCAGCGCGTCGTAGCCGGTGGTGCCGGCGCAGGGCCAGTCGGCGGGGAGGCGCTCGTCGCCGGTGAGGATCTTCTCGACGACGACGTGGGCACCGCCGGAGGCGTCACGTAGTCGCCGCAGGTACCCGCGCGGGTCGGCCAGCCCGTCGGGGTGGTCCACGCGGAAGCCGTCCAGCACGCCTTCGCGGTGCAGCCGCAGCAGCAGGGCGTGCGTGGCGTCGAAGACCTCAGGCAGCTCGACCCGGACCGCGATCAGCTCGTTGACCGTGAAGAAGCGCCGGTAGTTCAGCTCGGTCCGGGCCAGGCGCCACCAGGCCGGCCGGTACCACTGGCGGCGCAGCAGCTCGGGCAGCGGCAGCCGCTCCGTGCCGGGGCGCAGCGGGAAGGCGTGCGGACCGCAGCGCAGCACGTGCTCGTCCCCGTCGGGTCCGCCGCCGGTGGCCAGGCTGAACCCGCCGTCGGCGAGGACGGCGCCGAGCCGGTCACCGAGCACGGGCAGCAGTACGCGCCCGGCCTGGGCGTCCCAGTCGACGTCGAACCAGGCCGCGAACGGCGAGTCCGGACCCTCGCGCAGGGTCCGCCACAGGGCGCGGTTCAGGTGCAGGGGGGTGGGCGCGGCCATGTGGTTGGGCACGATGTCGGCGATCAGTCCCAGGCCGTGCGTGCGCGCCCGGTCCGCGAGGGCGCGCAGACCGCTCTCCCCGCCGTGGTCCGCGCTGATCCGGCCGTGGTCCACGACGTCGTAGCCGTGCCGGGAGCCGGGCACGGCCTGCAGGACGGGGGACAGGTGGAGGTGGGAGACGCCGAGCCCCGCGAGGTAGGGGACGGCGTCTGCTGCCTCCGCGAAACCGAAGCCCGGCTGCAACTGCAGCCGGTAGCTGGCCGTCGGTGGACGTCGCTCGGCGGTCGTCATACCTCCACGCCTACCCCATCCGGGGTGGTGGCACGACTCGGGCGGGGCCTTTAGGGGCGCGGGGCTCCGCTGATGTGCGGCACCGCCACGTGGGCGCGAGAAACCGACGGTGTGCGGATGGCCCTGCGCGATGAGGACCATCTGCTCATCAGTGGCGTGGCGCGTAGTTCCTCGCGCCCCTGAAGGCGCTGCGCGCCTCAGGCCGACGGCCGCTGGAGCACCATCATCGAGCGGTCCACCAGCCGGAGCGTCTCGCCCGCGCGGACCTTCGCGCCCGTGCCCGGCGCGATCGTCCACGGCAGCGAGGTGTCCACGACCACCTGCCACTCCTGCCCGTGGTTGACCGGCACCAGGAACTCCAGTGGCTGGGCGTCCGCGTTGAACAGCAGCAGGAAGGAGTCGTCCGTGATCCGCCCGCCGCGCCGGTCCGGCTCGGAGATCGCGTTGCCGTTCAGGAACACCGTGAGCGACTTCGCGAACGAGGCGCGCCAGTCTCGCGCCGTCATCTCCTGGCCCTCGTTGGTGAACCAGGCGATGTCCGTCAGCTCGTCGTGCGTGCCGGAGACGGGACGGCCGTGGAAGAACCTGCGGCGTCGGAAGACCGGATGGTCCCTGCGGAGCCAGACCATGTGGCGGGTGAACTCCAGCAGTTGGCCGGCCGGGGTCTCCTCGTCCAGTAGCGGCCAGCGCACCCAGGAGATCTCGTTGTCCTGGCAGTAGGCGTTGTTGTTGCCGCCCTGGGTGCGGCCGAACTCGTCGCCGTGCAGCAGCATCGGCACGCCCTGGCTGAGCAGCAGGGTGGCGATGAAGTTGCGCTGCTGGCGCGAGCGGAGGCCGAGGACGGCGGGATCGTCCGTCTCGCCCTCGACGCCGCAGTTCCACGACCGGTTGAAGCTCTCGCCGTCCCGGTTGTCCTCGCCGTTGGCGGAGTTGTGCTTCTGGTCGTAGGAGACCAGGTCCCGCAGGGTGAAGCCGTCGTGGCAGGTGACGAAGTTGATGCTGGCGATGGGGCGGCGGCCGTCGTCCTGGTAGAGGTCGGAGGAGCCCGTGAGCCGGGAGCCGAACTCGGCGAGGGTGGCGTTCTCGCCGCGCCACAGGTCCCGCACGGTGTCGCGGTAGCGGCCGTTCCACTCCGTCCACAGCGGGGGGAAGTTGCCGACCTGGTAGCCGCCCTCGCCCAGATCCCAGGGCTCGGCGATCAGCTTGGCCTGGGAGACCACCGGATCCTGCTGGACCAGGTCGAAGAAGGACGAGAGCCGGTCGACCTCGTGGAACTGGCGGGCCAGGGTGGCCGCCAGGTCGAAGCGGAAGCCGTCGACGTGCATCTCGGTGACCCAGTAGCGCAGCGAATCCATGATCAGCTGGAGCACGTGCGGGCTGCGCATCAGCAGGCTGTTGCCGGTGCCGGTGGTGTCCTCGTAGTACCGGCGGTCGTCGGCGAGGCGGTAGTAGGAGGGGTTGTCGAGGCCGCGGAAGGCCAGGGTGGGGCCCAGGTGGTTGCCCTCGGCGGTGTGGTTGTAGACGACGTCGAGGATCACCTCGATGCCGGCCGCGTGCAGCGCCTTGACCATCGACTTGAACTCCTGGACCTGTTGGCCGCGGTCCCCGAGGGAGGAGTACGCCCCGTGCGGGGCGAAGAAGCCGATGGTGTTGTAGCCCCAGTAGTTCGCCAGGCCCAGATCGGTGAGCCGGTGGTCGTCGACGAACTGGTGCACCGGCATCAGCTCCAGCGCGGTGACGCCGAGCTTGACCAGGTGCTCGATCACGGCCGGGTGCGCGATCCCGGCGTAGGTGCCGCGGATGTCCTCCGGGATACCCGGATGCACCTTGGTGAGGCCCTTCACCTGGGCCTCGTAGATGACCGTGCGGTGGTAGTCGGTGCGCGGCGGGCGGTCGTTGCCCCAGTCGAAGTAGGGGTTCACCACGACCGAGGCCATGGTGTGCGGGGCGGAGTCGAGGTCGTTGCGGCGTTCGGGCGCGCCGAAGTGGTAGCCGTAGACGGACTCGTCCCAGTCGACCCGGCCGCTCATGGCCTTGGCGTACGGGTCCAGCAGCAGCTTGGCGCTGTTGCAGCGCAGCCCGCGCGCCGGGTCGTACGGCCCGTGCACGCGGAAGCCGTAGCGCTGGCCCGGCTGGACCCCGGGCAGGTAGGCGTGCCGGACGAAGGCGTCCGTCTCACGCAGCTCCACCGAGGTCTCCGAGCCGTCCTCGGCGAGCAGGCACAGCTCGATCCGCTCCGCCGCCTCGGAGAAGACGGCGAAGTTCGTCCCGGCGCCGTCGTAGGTGGCGCCCAGGGGGTAAGGCTGACCCGGCCAGACTTGCATGGTCCTCAACCAATCCTGCTCGGTGGTCGTGCTCGGCGGCCCTGAGAGCCTGATGCCCGGTCCGACGGTTCGTCATGTCCGTCTGCATCGTGACCTAGCACACCGGTTCCCCTGACAGACTTGCCGGTTCTTCGCCCGAACGAGTGTCTGTCCTCTTTACTGTGGGGTCGACGCGTGTCACCGCGCCGCTCGAACTGCTGCGCCGGTCTCCGGGTTGGCAGTAGTCTTGATCGTCCGGGCCGACCCGGACGACCCGCACGGAGCCGCTCGGCGCGGTAGCGTGTGGGCGCGGCCGATCGGCGCGGCGCTCCGGCGTACGTTCCAACGGTCGCCAGGGGGAAGCGGGATGACGCGGGATTAGGGTTAGGGACGGTGAGCGCCACAATGGTGGTCCCCGACGGGGGTTCCCCGGGGAGCGCGGCGCGGGGCGACGCTCCGACCGTGGTGGTCCGCACCGGCTCCGGCCGGACCGTTCCGACGCAGTCGGGCCCGCTGGAGCCGTCGCTCGCCTGGCCTGCCGCGGCCTGGGAGGAGGCCCGCCTGCGCGTCGGCCGTGCGGGCCGCGCCTACGTCTGGCTGAACCTCGTCGAGCAGCGTCTGCGCTCCGTGGTGGCCGAGGTGCTGCGACCGGTCTACGAGCCCGCCCACGGCGACGACTGGGTCATCGCCGCCGCCGGCCCCGCCGGCGAGGAGTGGGTGCAGCGCGCCGGAGCCGTCCGAGAGGTCAGCCGCCGCAAGGGCTATCTGCTCGACCCGGACGACGACGCGCTCGTGGTCTTCCTCACTCTGCCGCAGCTGCGCGAGCTGATGGTGCAGCACTGGCCCTGCTTCGAGCCCTTCCTCGGCGACCGGCGCGAGATGGAGTTGGCGTTGGACGAGCTGGAGGTCGCCCGGCACGTCGTCTCCCGCAACCGCACGCTGACCGAGAACGTGCTCGCCCAGGCCGAACGCGCGTCCGCACGGCTGCTGCTCCTGCTCGACGGCGCGGGTCGTGAGGCCGCGGTCGCCGCCGGTCAGCACGTGCTGCGCGCCCCCGTCGACGCGGTCGAGGAGCTGATCGGCGACCGCTACGCCGACGTCATCGGCGTCCACCAGGACCGCGTCCGGCTCCAGCGGACCCTGCCCGTCGAGGACCTGCTGGCGGGAGCGCGGCGCGTGGACGCCGTCGGGATCGGCCTCAACCTGCTCTGCCAGAACTTCACCGGTCGGCGCCTGGTCCAGCTGGCCGACACCGGCTGTCGGGTGCGGCTGCTCTTCCTCAACCCCGCGAGCAGCGCGCTGCGCCGCAGGGAGCGCGAACTCGGCCTCGGCCGCGGCGAGCTGGGCAAGCAGGTGGAGACGAACATCATGCACGTGCGCCGGGTCCGCTCCCGGCTGCGCGACGCGGGCGCCTTCGAGATCCGCGTCTACGACGAGCTTCCGCGCGCCTCGGCCTACCTGGTCGACGGCGACGGCCCCGACGGTCTCGGCGTCGTCCAGCCCTATCTGCGCCGCTCGCGCGGCATGGAGTCCCCGGTACTGGTCCTGCGCGGCGGCTCGGCCGCCCCGCTCTCCCCCGGCCGCCCGCCGGAGCCGGGACTGTTCCAGGTGTACCAGGAGGAGTTCGAGGGCGCGTGGGGGGATTCGCGTCCGGTCTCCTGACCCGGGCGTCGTCCTGTCAGTGCGCCACGGGATGATGGTGGCCGACGGGACGAGAGGACGCGCTTGATGAGCTGGTTGCACGACATGCTGGTCGGTTTCGACCTGGAGACCACCGGTACGGAGCCCGCCGAGTCACGCCTCGTCACGGCGGCCCTGCTGGAGGTCAAGGAGGGCGAGCCGGTCCGCCGCCGCGAGTGGCTGGCCGATCCGGGCGTCGCCATCCCCGCGGAGGCGACGGCCATCCACGGCATCACCACCCAGCGGGCCGTCACCGAGGGCCGCCCTGCGGCCGACGTGGTGGCCGAGGTCGCGGCGGCGCTGGTCGCCTACTGGCGGGCGGACATACCCGTGGTGGTCTACAACGCCCCCTTCGACCTCAGCCTGCTCGCGGCGGAGCTGCGGCGGCACGACCTGCCCTCCCTGGAGCGGCAGTTGGGCGGGGTCGCGGTGGGCCCGGTGGTGGACCCGCTGGTGGTGGACCGCGCGGTGGACAAGTACCGCAAGGGCTCCCGCTCGCTGGAGAACGCCTCCGCGCTGTACGGCGTCCGCCTCGACGACGCCCACGAGGCCGGCGCGGACGCGCTCGCCGCGGTCCGCGTCGCCCTGGCCCTCGGTGAGCGCTACGGGCGTCAGGTCGGTGACCTGACGCCGCAGGAGCTGCACGAGCAGCAGGTGGGCTGGCACGCGGAGTGGGCGGCGGGGCTGCAGGACTGGCTCCGCCGGAAGAAGGACCCGGCCGCAGTCGTGGACGGCACCTGGCCGCTGCGCTGACCTGCGGGCTTCGGACCAGTTCCCCGCGCCCCCACCTGCCCTACGGGCAGGTGACGACCTGGCCGGCCCAGGAGAGGCCGCCGCCGAAGGCGAAGAGGAGGACGGGGGAGCCGGAGGGGGCCTTGCCCGATTCCACGAGCTTGGAGAGGGCGAGGGGGACGGACGCCGCCGAGGTGTTCCCCGACTCGACCACGTCCGTGGCGATGACGATGTCCTCCGGCAGGCCGAGGCGGCGGGTCAGGGATTCGATGATGCGCAGGTTCGCCTGGTGCGTCACGATGCCGCCCAGCTCGGCCGGGGTCAGGCCGGCCCGCGCGCAGGCCTCGCGGGCCATCGCGGGGAGCTCGCTGGTGGCCCAGCGGAAGACGGACTGGCCCTCCTGGGCGAAGCGCGGCTGCCACGCGCCCATCAGGCGGACCGCGTCGCCGCGGGAGGGGTCGGAGCCCCACACGACGGGGCCGATGCCGCCCTGCCCGCCCTCCGCCTCCGCAGGGGACAGCACCGCCGCGCCCGCGCCGTCGCCGAGGAGGATGCAGGTGCTGCGGTCGGTCCAGTCCAGAACGTCGGACATCTTCTCGGCGCCGATCACCAGCGCGTGCCGCGCCGCGCCGGCGCGCAGCGTGTGGTCGGCGGTGGCGAGCGCGGTGCAGAAGCCGGCGCAGCCGTTGTTCAGGTCGTAGCAGACCGCGTCGGGGATGCCGAGGCGGGCGGCCACCTGCGCGGCGGTGGAGGGGCAGCGGTCCCGGTTGCTGCAGGTGGCGACGGTGACCAGGCCGATGTCCGCGGGTTCCAGACCGGACGCGGCGAGTGCCTTGGCCGCGGCGTGGGTGGCCAGGTCCGCGACGGTCTCGTCCTCGGCGGCGATGCGGCGCGTCGCGATCCCGGTGCGCTGGAGGATCCAGGCGTCGTTCGTCTCGACGAGCTCTTCGAGGTCGGCGTTGGTGAGCACGCGGGACGGCTGGTAGTGGCCGAGCGCGGTGATGCGGGAACCAGGCACGGGGCTTCTCTCCACAGATCGGGGATCGCTTGCGAGAACTGCGACTGCGGGGAATATAGCAACCGATCGTTCGGAAGCTATAGGGAGGGTGTGGCGAGGGTGGATCGGTATCATGGCGTCCCATGAGCCCTCGGAAGTCCGTCGCCGAAACCCGCCTGACCCGGCGGCGCATCGTCGACCGCGGCTTGGCGATCGCCTCCATGGAGGGGCTCGAGGGGCTGACGATCGGCCGGCTGGCCACTGACCTGGGCATGAGCAAGGCGGGTGTGCTGGGTCACTTCGGCACCAAGGAGACCTTGCAGCTCGCGGTCGTCGACGAGGCCGCGCAGGTCTTCACCCGTGAGGTGCCGGAGCGGGTGCCCGGGGGGCCGACGGGGCTGGCGCGGCTGCGCGCGATGTGCGAGGCGTGGGTGGCCTACCTGGAGCGGCACGTGCTGCCGGGGGGCTGTTTCTTCACCGCCGCGGCGACGGAGTTCGACGACCGCGGCGGTCCGGTGCGCGACGCGATCGCGGGGATGAGCGCGGTGTGGCAGCGGGATCTGCGGATCCAGGCACGGCTGGCGGTGCACAACGGCGAGCTCCCGGCCGACACCGACGTCGGCCAGCTGGTCTACGACCTGGTCGGCGTGATGCTCGCGCTCAACCACTTCCTCCAGCTCCAGTGCGACCCGGCCGCGCCGGAGCGCGCCCGCCGCTCGCTGAGCCGCCTGATCGGCTGACGGCACCCGATCGGCGGACGGCGTCCGACTGACCCTCAGTCGACCCCGAGGGGACGCGGGGCCGAATCTCCACCCTGAGCAGGAGACGGATCCACCCGGGGGACGAGGACCCAGGGCCCTGGCAGGGGGCAGGATGATCGAGGCAGACCTGGGATTGCCGACGGGGGCCGGGGACGGGGCACAGTGCCGCGAAACCGACTTGCCGGGCGGCAAGTAAGTTCCTTAGGATGCCCACACACTACGTACATTCCTGCCGTCCGACCTGTCGGGTGGCCAGATCGCCCTGCCCACGACCTCACCCGGGGTGGCGGTGATCCATGCCGTGGAGGGGCAATCGACATGTTTCACCGGATCGGACGGGTCGTCGTCCGACACCCGTTCTGGACACTGATCGCATGGATCGTGGCTGCGGTCGCCATTGCGGCCTCGGCGCCGACGCTGTCGTCGAACAGTGACGAGAGCAGCTTCCTGCCGAAGAGCTACGAGTCCATCCAGGCGATGGAGCTCCAGCAGTCGGCGTTCCCGTCCAAGTTCACCCCGGGCGCGGAGATCCTGTTCCAGCGCACCGACGGGCAGCCCCTGACCGCGGCGGACAAGGCGCAGGTCGCGACGATCAACAAGGAGCTGTCCAGCCGGACGGACATCCCGCTGAACAAGGGCGTCTACCCCGCCCCGTTCTCCAAGGACGGCCTGTACGGCCTGGGGATGGTGAACCTCGGCAACAACAGCTCGGACCAGCAGAAGATGTCCGACGCCGCCAAGGCGATCCGCGCGGACGTCGCCCAGCTGACCAAGGGCACCGACCTGACCGCCAAGGTCGGCGGCAGCGCGGCCCAGGTGCTGGACCAGGCCGACTCCAACAAGACCGGCCAGGCCATCATCGGCATGGGCACCTTCGTCATCATCATCCTGGCGATGCTGCTGATCTTCCGGGCGCCCCTGATGGCCGTCCTGCCGATCCTGCTGATCGGTGTGGTCCTCGTGGCGGCCAACGGGTTGATCGCCGACGTCACCAAGGCGCTCAACCTGTCCTACAACGCCTCGGTCTCCGGCATCCTCATCGTGGTGCTCTTCGGCGTCGGCACGGACTACATCCTCTTCCTGATGTTCCGCTACCGCGAACGCCTGCGCGCCGGTGAGGACCACAAGGAAGCCATGATCAACGCGGTCGGCCGCGTCGGCGAGGCCATCGCCTCCGCCGCCGGCACCGTCATCATCGCCTTCCTCGCGCTCTGCCTCTCCTCCATCTCCTTCCTCAAGCAGATGGGTCCCTCGCTGGCGATCTCCGTCGGCGTCACCCTGCTCGCCGGTCTGACCCTGGTGCCCGCGGTCTTCTCCTGGATCCCGCCGCGCGTGCTGTTCTGGCCGTCGAAGAAGTGGCAGATCGAGCCCCAGGGCTCGCGCTTCGCCGCCATGGGCAACACGGTCAAGCGCCGTCCGGCGCTGGTCGCCGTCGTCTCCGGTGTGCTGATGGTCGCGATCGCCCTGGTCGCCACCACCTACAAGGCCAGCTTCGACTTCGCCTCCGGCTCGATGCCGAAGACCGTGGAGTCGATGGTCGTCCAGGACACCATCACCAAGTCCTACAGCGCCGGTGCCGCCACGCCGACCGACGTCTTCGTGACCAGCTCCAGCCCGCTCGACAAGAGCGCGGTCGACGCACTGGGCTCGAAGCTCGACATCGCCGGCGTCGCCGGCGTCGCCCCGGCGAAGTACAACGCCGAGGGCACCACGGCCGACATCAGCGTCGTGTTCAGCAACGACCCCTCCAGCAGTCAGGCCCTCGACACGGTGGCCAAGCTGCGCGACGTCGCCCACGCCAACGCCCCCAACGGGACGAAGGTGCTGGTCGGTGGGATGAGCGCGATCTACGCGGACATCCAGAAGGCGATCGACCGTGACTACTCCGTGGTCTTCCCGGTCGCCGCGGTCCTGATCATGCTGATCCTCGGTCTGATGCTGCGCAGCGTCGTCGCACCGTGGTACCTCATGGCCTCGGTCGGTCTCGGCTTCGCCGCCACGCTCGGCGCGACGGTCCTGGTCTTCCAGCACCTGTCCCACCAGGGCGGCCTGATGTTCATGCTGCCGGTCTTCATCTACCTCTTCGTCGTCGCCATCGGGACCGACTACAACATCCTGATGATCTCCCGACTGCGCGAGGAGGCCCGTGAGGGCCGCGAGCCCCGCGACGCGGCGGCGCAGGCCCTGCGTCACGCCGGTCCGACGGTCGCGGCGGCCGGTGCGATCCTCGCCGGCACCTTCGCCTCGATGATGCTCGCCGGGAACTCGCTCTTCGCGGAGATGGGCTTCTCCATCAGCATCGGCATCGTGATCGCCGCCTTCGTGATGGCGATGTTCTTCACCCCGGCGCTCACGGCGCTGGTCGGCCACGCCGCCTGGTGGCCGGGTCACGCCGACCGCCGCAAGGCGGAGGGCAGCCGGATCGTCGCCTCCTCGGCGGGCACCCGTTCCGAGGACGACGAGCTGGACGCCAGCCGTCACTAGCAGTCGTTGAGTCGGCGTCATCCCGTCGACACCGCAAGGGCCGCAGCCGTTCCGGCTGCGGCCCTTCGCATACGCCTGTTAGCCTCGGACCATGCCGGAACTGATCTTGCCGACCGTCCGTCTGCACGCGTCCTGGCTCGCCGCCCGCGAGGAGTGGCCCGTCGGCGCACACCAGGACGGCACCGCGCTGCGGCTCGCGTCGGATCTGGATCTGGACGCCGAGGCGGGGTTCGCGGCGTGGGTCGAGCGACTGCTCCTCCAGGCCGACCGGACCCGGCCGCTGCCGGAGGGCGCGGTGCACGCGACCCACTGGTGGATCGTCGACGGCGAGGAGTACCTCGGCGCGATCGACCTGCGGCACTACGTCAACCAGTTCCTCTACGACATCGGCGGCCACATCGGCTACAGCGTCCGCCCCTCCGCCCGCGGGCGCGGCGTGGCCACCTGGGCGCTGGGCGCGGTGCTGCCGCAGGCCCGCCGGATCGGACTGTCGCGGGCGCTGCTGACCTGCGACGACGGCAACGAGCCCTCGGCGCGCACGATCGAGCGCAACGGCGGGGTGCTGGAGGACGTCCGCAAGACCTACGCACACGGCAAGAAGCGGCGTTACTGGATCGCGCTCTGAGGGCGCGTCCGTGAGTTCCCCGGGAGTGCCATGGCTGACATGACGTCGTTCCGTGAGGCGGTCACCGCGTGGGCGGCGGACGGCTCCGGGCAGGAGGCGGCGCGCGAGCTGGCGCTGCAGTCGGCCGTGCGGACGACCGTACTGGTCGAAGGGCCGAGCGATGTCGCCGCGGTCGACGCGCTCGCCGCGAGTCGTGGCCGGGACCTGCCGGCCGAGGGCGTCTGCGTCGTGCCGATCGGTGGCGCGATGAGCGTCGGCCGCTATGCGGGGATGCTCGGACCGGCGGGGCTCGGCCTGCGCCTGACGGGACTGTGCGACGCGCAGGAACGCGGCTACTACGCACGCGGCTGGCAGCGGGCCGGCGCCGACCCGCGGGACTTCTTCGTCTGCGACGCGGACCTCGAGGACGAGTTGATCCGCGCGCTGGGTGTGGAGCGCGTGCGGGAACTCGTCGCGGCCCAGGGCGACCTGCGGGCGCTGGAGACCTTCCTGCGGCAGCCCGCGCAGCGGGGCCGTACGGCGCAGCAGCAGTTGCGGCGCTTCTTCGGCACCAAGAAGGGGCGGAAGATCCACTACGGTCGGGTCCTCGTCGAGGCCCTGACGGCCGACCGGGTACCGACGCCGCTGGCCGGGCTGTTCGCCGTTCTCTGAGCTGGTGCTCCCAGCTGCCGTTCGCTGAGCTCGGACCCGGCTCAGGCGCCAACGGCGAGCTGCTCGGGCCGGATTGTCAGTGCCTCCGCGTAGCGTTGCATCAGCAACTCGGCGAGGTCGGGGGACGCGCCGATGGGCGCCGCGACGGCGGGGATCCCCGCCGTCGCGGCCTGGTCCGCGATGCGGTCCGGGAGCAGGCCCGGGGCCAGCAGATACGGGGCGACGGCGAGTCGGCGCAGGCCCCGCGCGCGCAGCGCGGCTGCGGCGTCGGCCACCGAGGGGGGCGCGGCGGAGGCGTGGGCCACGGCCACGCCTCCCCAGCCGGCGGCCCGCTGCCACGCGGCGGCGGTCGCCCGCGTCGCCGCGTTGGCGGCCGGGTCGGAGGAGCCCGCGGAGGCAAGGATGATGCCGGTGTCCGCGGAGGGCTGCACGCCCACCTCGGCCAGCCGCCGCTCCAGCGCGCGCCACAGCAGCGGGGAGGGTCCGAGCACGTCCGCCTGATGGACGGTCAGGCGGGGCAGCCGCGCGGCGGCCTCCCGCAGCACACCGGGGATGTCGGTCTTGGCGTGGTAGGCGCGCGCCAGCAGCATCGGCACGGCGACGACGGGCCCGTCCTCCTCCTCGGCCAGCTGCTCCAGCGCACGCGGGATGCGCGGGGCGCAGTGGTCGAGGTAGCCGACACGAGCGTCCAGCCCGGGGTGCTGAGCGCGGAGCCGGGCGACGAGCGCGTCCATCGTCGCGGCGTGCCGCGGGTCGCGGCTGCCGTGGCCGAGGAGGAGCAGGCGGGGCGTCGTCATCGGAGTGTGGGCCTATCGCTTGGCGGCGAGGAGGCCGCGGGAGCGCAGGACGCGTCGCTCGATCGGGTTGAAGATGAGCAGTTCGATGCCGATGCCGACGAGGAGGATGAGGATGATGGTGGCTAGGACGCCGGGCATGTCGAGGTTCTGCCGGGAGTACTCGAGTTGGGCGCCGAGGCCGAGGCCGAGGGCGGGGGAGCTGGCGATGAGTTCGGCGGCCATCAGTGAGCGCCAGGAGAAGGCCCAGCCCTGTTTGAGGCCGGCGACGTAGCCGGGCAGGGCGGCGGGGAGCAGGACGTGGCGGATGCCGCGTAGTCCGGTGGCGCCGAGGGTGCGGCCGGCGCGCAGGTAGAGGGGCTGGACCTGGTCGACGCCGGCGACGAGGCCGTTGGCGATGGAGGGCACGGCGCCGAGCAGCACGACGGCGTAGATGGTGGCGTTGGACAGGCCGAACCAGATGACGGC
>NZ_FOAZ01000019.1 GCF_900109465.1 Streptacidiphilus jiangxiensis | reverse complement strand
TGGACCTTCCGTTGACGCAGGCGAAGGTGTTGGCGGCGTTGGAGGGGCTGGGTCTTGAGGTCTCGGTGGGGGAGAAGCTGAGCAGCGTCACGGCGGTGCTGCGCGGTGGGCGACCGGGTCCGGCGGTGCTGCTGCGGGGCGACATGGACGCGCTGCCGGTGCAGGAGACCAGCGGGCTGCCGTTCGCGTCCCGCATCCCCGGAGCCATGCACGCGTGCGGGCACGACCTGCACGTCGCCGGGCTGGTGGGCGCGGCGAAGCTGCTCGTGGAGCGGCGCGAGGAGCTGGCCGGGTCGGTCGTCCTGATGTTCCAGCCCGGCGAGGAGGGCTGCGGCGGCGCCAAGGTCATGATCGACGAGGGCCTGTTGGACGCGGCAGGGGAGCGGGTGGTGGCCGCGTACGGCCTCCACGTCACCAGCGGCCTGCTGCCCGGCGGCGTCGTCTCCGGCCGGCCCGGCGCGGCGATGGCCGCAGCCGACACCCTCCACGTCACTCTGCGCGGCCGCGGCGGCCACGGCTCGGCGCCGCACGCGGCGCTGGACCCGATACCGGCGCTGTGCGAGGCTGTGACAGCCCTGCAGACGATGGTCACCCGCCGCTTCGACGCGTTCGATCCGGTGGTCGTCACCGTCGGGCACATCCACGGCGGCACGATCAACAACGTCATCCCGGACGATGCCACCTTCGAGGCCACCATCCGCACCTTCTCCGCGGAGGCGCGGGCCCGCGCCGAGGAGGAGACCCTGCGGGTCGTGCGCGGTGTCGCGGCCGCCCACGGCCTGGAGATCGACGCCCGCTACGAGCGCCTCTACCCCGTCACCCGCAACGACGAGACCGAGGCCGAGTTCACCTCCCGCACCGTCCGCTCGCTCTTCGGCGAGGACCGTTTCCAGCCGATGGCGCAGCCGCTCGCCGGGGCGGAGGACTTCTCCTACGTCTGCGAGGCGGTCCCCTCGGCGTACTTCTTCCTCGGCGCCTGCGCCCCGGACCGCGACCCGGCGACCGCGCCGTACAACCACAGCCCGGAGGCGTACTTCGACGACGCGGTCCTCGCCGACGGTGCGGCGCTGCTGGCGGCGCTGGCGCTCGGCCGGCTCGCGCGCGGCCGGTAGCCCACCGGCGCCCGCCCTTCGGGGCCGGTCCCGTGGGTCAGGCCCCCGGGGTGGCGGCGCCCTGCCCGGTCAGGGCGGTGATCAGGCCGGCCATGGCGACGCGATCGACGGGCAGGCAGGCGATGGCGACGGTGGTGCCGGAGCCGCGGACGGTGAGCAGCAGCTCGGTGGGATCGCCCGGGTCACCGGTGGGGCGGAGCTGGACTCGGGCGATCTCGGCGACCGGCAGCTGCATCTGCGCGCGGGGCCCGTCGTCCTGGATGAGGTCACGGCTGAAGCGCAGGAATCCCAGGGTGGCCGAGCCCTGCTCGTCGATCGTGCGCAGGGCCGCGGCGACCCGGCCAGGTGCCCCGAGCTCGGCCAGTTCCATGGCGAGTTCGGATCCGCGGACGATCTGGCGCTGCCCGAAGCCGAAGCTCTCCCGACCGGCGACGTCCACCCCGTAGGTGTGGACCGGGCGCGTCGAGTACCGCGTACCGACCCGCTTGATCCGCACGGAGACCTCGGGCCAGGTGGCGGACCGCCGGACCCGGCCCGAGACGCCCACCAGCAGGAAACCCCGGGTGAAGAGGTGCACCGCCTTGCGGCGGCGGGTGATGACGCCGGCCCCGACCAGAGCCAGTTCCAGCACACCGCCGAGCAGGGCGACCGGGCCCGCCTGCCCGGGTATCTGGATCAGCGCGAGGAGCGGAGCCAGCAGCGGGACCGTCACGAAGAACCAGGCGAGCCCGCTGTAGGCGTAGCTCTCCCGGTAGTCGCCCAGCCCGCGGGCCTCCGCCTCTCGCAGCACTCGCTCCGATGCCGTCGCCACGCCACACCCCCGTCGTCACACGGCTGACTCCACTCAGGAGAAGCAACTGTGACATTGCATCAGCTGGGTCTGACACCGCCGGTCGGCGGGGGTGGGACGACCGCGTGGAGGGTTCAGATCTGAGCGAGGATCTCGGTCGCCGCCGCCTCGCCGGAGGTGATGCCGCCCTCCAGGAAGGCCTGGTCCTGGATGCTGGTGTGCTCGCCGGCGAAGTGGATGTTGCCCTCCTGGACGTGCTCGTAGCCGAACATCGACGTGTAGTACCCGGGCTTGTTGTACGAGTACGCCCCGTAGTGCCAGGGGTCGACCGACCAGTGGTCCTCGTACGCCTTGCCCGTGTACGCCGCCGTGGTGCCGGGGTAGATCGGCTCGATCTGGTTGAGGAACCAGTTCACGTCCGCTGCCGGGGCGGGGCCGTGGGGTGCGCCCGTCAGCGTGTGCTGGGCCGTGCTGCCGCCCGGGAAGGCCAGCAGGACGGAGGGGGCACCGTTAGGTCCGGTGGGGACGGAGTCGTCCCAGGCGACGCAGAAGGCGTTCCAGTCGGTGTAGGCGCTGCCGCTGTCACCCAGCGCCGGCCAGGTCTTGTGCGAGACCTCGACATGGATCTTCGCGTTCTGGCCGAGCACGCCGGCGTTGACGACCGAGGTCTTGAACGCCGAGAGTCCGGCCTGCGAGAAGTCGACCTTCTGCAGTGCGGTGAACGGCAGGGCGAGTACCACGTGGTCCGCCACGACCGTGGTGGTGCTGGTCCGGCCGGGCTGCTGGAACGTCAGCGTGTAGCTGCCGTCGGAGTTGCGGGCCAGCGCGACCAGTTGGTGGCCCTGCTGGACGGTGCCGGCCGGCAACTGCGCGAGCATGCCGCTGACCAGCTGATCGTTGCCGCCGACGATGTGGTACTTCTCGTCGTAGCCGGTCATCGGCTGCAGCTGGTTCTGGCTGTTCTTGTAGAGCAGGTAGACCAGGTTGAGAGCCGACTGCAGGGACGGGTCGCCACCGTACTCGGAGACGGAGTTGGCCAGCATCAGCCGGCCGAAGAGCGTGGTCTGGCCGATGCCGGTGGAGTCCAGCCATTCGGGCACGGTCTGTTGGTCGAGCTTCTGGCCGGCCGCGGTGAAGCTGTTGTACGCCTGCGGCCAGGGTGCGGCCTTGCCCGCGGCGCTGAAGGCGGGGAAGCCGATGGCGGACCAGTCGGCGTTGGCCTGGGCGTAGGTGTAGGGCTTGCCGTCGAACCAGTAGATCTGGTTGCCGGTCGGCAGGTCGCCGCCGTTGGTGATCTCCGTGGTGAGGCCCAGCGTCCGGGCCAGGTTGAGTGCCGACTTCTGGTTGCTGTTGATGAACGCGCCGCCGTGCTCGCCGACGAGTCCGTTGTCGAAGTACCCGCGCAGCGACCAGCAGCGGCCGCCGATGTGGGTGGTGTCGGCCTCGTAGACGGTCGAGGCGACGGGGCCCTTGGAGCTGCTGCCGGTCCAGAGCATGTGCGCGCAGCGGACGCCGGCCAGGCCCGCGCCGACGATGGCGATTCTGGGTGCGGTGGCCGCGCGGGCCGGGGTGGCCCGGCTCAGCGCGCCGAGCCCGAGGACGGCGGCGCCGCCCGCGGCGCCGTAGCGGAACAGGTCGCGGCGGCTCGGTCCCGCCTCCGCGGCCTGTTCGCGGCCCAGCGCGCGGAGGCGGCGTTCGGCCGCCTCCCGCACCTCGAGCGCACCGAGCACGTCGTCCACGGGGACGCCGGTCCGGGCGGATTCCTGATGGGCGGCGAACAGGCGCTGCATGAGCCTGGTCGCCGGTGAGTAGGTCATGGCACGGCCGTTGGTGCGAGGCATGAACCCTCCTGAACTCCGTACGGTACGAAGGCAGGTGCAGGAACAGGTGCAGGAACGGACCGACGTGCGAGGTGCGGTTCGCGCGTGGGCGGTGGTGCGCGGTGCGGTGGTGCGCGGTGCGGTGGTGCGCGGTGCGGTGGTGCGCGGTGCGGTGGTGCGCGGTGCGGTGGTGCGCGGTGCGGTGTGTGACGTCAGCCGACGGACGCGACCTCCTGCTCGGTGGCCGCGCTCACCGGGACGTCGGGGGAGCGGAACCAGGAGCCCTGCAAGGCCCACTGGATCAGCATCAGGACGGCGCCGAGGGCCAGCGCCGCCAGGCCGATGACGGAGACGCCGCCGACCTTGCCGACCAGCGGCAGGGTCATCGAGGTGTGGCCGTAGTTCGGGTCGGCGTAGACGTCGAAGGCGGCGTAGCAGAAGAAGTAGAGCAGCATGATGCCGCCGAGCAGCGGGAAGATGCCCTTGAACCACAGGTCGCGGGCGCTGCGCCGGAGCACCTTGCGGAAGTACCAGAAGCAGGCGAACCCGGTGAGGCCGTAGTAGAAGGCGATGCCGAGGCCGACCGAGGAGATCGAGTCCAGCAGCACATTGCCGCTGATCTTGGTGAGCAGCACGTAGAAGGCGATCGAGACGAGGCCCATGCCGACGGTGGACCAGGTGGGGGTGAGGAAGCGGCGGTGCACGCGCGCGAAGTGGGAGGGGATGGCCTTGTGCACGGCCATGGAGAAGGCGGTGCGGGCCGTCGGCAGGATGGTGGTCTGCGTGGACGCGGCCGCGGAGGTGAGCACCGTCAGGATGAACATCTTGGCCAGCAACCAGCCCAGGCCCTTGGTGCCGAAGACGGCGCCACCCAGGATGGAGAGCACGTCACCGGAGTTGTTGGAGTTGGCGAGTCCCGTGCCGGTGGCGCCGACGCCGGCGAAAGCCTGCGCGGCGGTGGAGACCAGGGCGTAGATCAGCAGCAGCAGACCCGTGGAGATGACGGCCGCGCGGCCGGGGGTGCGGGTCTTGTCGGCGGTCTCCTCGTTGACGGAGACGGCGGTGTCCCAGCCCCAGTAGATGAAGATCGCGGACAGGATTCCGGCGGTGAACGCGGACGCGGAGGTCACCGCGAACGGGTTGAACCAGGAGGCGGAGAGGTGGATCGAGCCCTTCGTACCGCTGTAGGCGCGGACCAGGGCGGTCACCGAGAAGAGCACCAGCATGGCCACCTCGACGCAGAGCAGCACCCGCTGCAGCGCGGCGGAGACCTCGATGCCGATGTAGCAGATCAGCGTCATCAGGGCGATCCAGACGACACCGGCGACGGTGGTCCACAGGGTGCTGGAGGCCAGCGAGTCGAAGCCGAACAGCTGGAAGGTGTAACCGCCCGCGATCTGGGCCAGGTTGGCCATGACGATGATGTCGGCGACGATGATGCCCCAGCCGCCCATCCAGCCGGTGCGCGGCCCGAAGGCCCGTGCCGCCCAGGTGAAGGTGGTGCCGCAGTCCGGGTCGACCGCGTTCATCTCCTTGTACGCGTAGGCGATGAGCAGCATCGGGATGAACGCCAGGATGGTGATGATCGGCGCCTGCAGGCCGACACCGGCGACGATCAGGCCGAGCGTCGCGGCGAGGCTGTAGGCAGGGGCCGCCGACGCGAGGCCGATGGCCACGGACGAGAAGAGCCCGAGGGCGCCGTCGCGCAGCCCCTTGCCGCCGAGGGCGTCCGCCCCGGTGGAGGCGGGGCCGCCCGTCTCGTCTGGTCTGGTGAGCGGTGTGCTCATGGTGGATCCTCTGCCTTCTTCCGGGGCGGGACCGAGCTGGGGACGCGGGGCGCAGGGGACACGCGGACGACTGCACGCGGGTACGACGAACAAACGCTTGTGGGGATCGGTTATAGAAGCGCCAAGAGATGGCTGTCAACGCTCTCGTTCAAGCAAATCTGGCCCATGATCATTGCCGATTCGTTACGGCCGAGGAATATTGACAACCCTCCCGCCGCCGCCCGACCATGGCGCCCGTCCCCGCCCTTTCCCGGGAGGCCCAGATGGAGGGACCGAAGCGGGAGCCGTACTGGCTCGACCGACCCGAACGCCCCGAACCACTGCCCTGCCTCACCGGGGACGCCACGTGCGACCTGGCGGTCGTCGGTGGCGGCTACACCGGCCTGTGGACCGCCCTGCTCGCCAAGGAGCGCCACCCCGGCCTCGACGTGCTCGTCCTCGAACAGGGCAGCTGTGGCTCCGCCGCCAGCGGGCGCAACGGCGGCTTCTGCTCACCCAGCCTCACCCACGGCCTCGCCAACGGCGCCGAACGCTGGCCCCGGGAGATCGCCGCCCTGCAGCGGCTCGGCGCGGAGAACTTCGACGCCCTGCGGCGGGACCTCGACCGCCACGGCATCGACTGCGACTTCCGCCTCGCCGGCAAGCTCTCCGTCGCCACCACCCCCTGGCAGGCCGCCGCCCTGCGCACCACCGCCAAGCTGGCCCACCGGCACGGGGAGGAGGCCGTCCTGCTGGAGGGCGCCCACCTGCGCGACCACATCGACTCCCCGGCCTGGTCCACCGGCCTGCTGCAGCCGCGCTACGGGCTGCTCGACCCCGCCCGCCTGGCCTGGGGCCTGCGGGCCGCCTGCCTCGCCGCCGGCGTCCGGATCGCCGAACACACCAAGGTCACCCACCTCGACACCCGCACCGACCCGCTGCTGCGGCTGACCACCCCCTACGGAGCCGTCACCGCCCGCCGCGCGGCGCTGGCCACCAACGCCTACCCGCCGCTGCTGCGCCGCCTCGGTCTGCGCACCATCCCCGTCTACGACTACGCCCTGACCACCGAGCCGCTGACGGACGCGCAGTTCAAGGCGGTCGGCTGGCAGGGCGACCACGGCATCACCGACTCCGGCAACCAGTTCCACTACCTGCGCAAGACCGCCGACGGCCGCGTCCTGTGGGGCGGCTACGACGCCGTCTACCACTACGGCAGCCCCGTCCACGACGGTCTCAGCCGGCGCGACGACAGCCATCGGCTGCTGGCGGAGCAGTTCCGGGAGACCTTCCCGCAGTTGGGCGAGGTCCGTTTCTCCCATGCGTGGGGCGGGGCGATCGACTCCTCCACCCGCTTCACCATGTTCACCGGCCAGGCCGCCCGCGGACGCGTCGCCTACGCCCTCGGCTTCACCGGCCTCGGCGTCTCCGCCACCCGCTTCGCCGCCGCGACCGTCCTCGACCTGCTGGACGGACTGCGCACCGAGCGAACCGAGTTGACGATGATGCGGCGCCCACCTGTCCCCTTCCCGCCGGAACCGGCCCGCTGGCTCGCCGTCGCCGCCACGCGCCGCGCCCTGGCCCACGAGGACCGCACCGGACACCGCACCCTGTGGCTGCGGACCCTCGACCGCCTGGGCCTAGGATTCGACTCCTGACCCGACCGCGAAGCGGTGATATCGACACGAATCGAACCGGAGACCGACGATGGCCACCCCTGACGCGGACCCGACCGTACGCCCCGGCCGAGCCCCCGCCCTCCAGTTGGACGAGCTCGACCGCCGGATCATCGCCATCCTGCAGACGGACGGCCGCCGCCCCTACAGCCACCTGGCGGAGGAGCTCAACATCCCGCCCTCCTCGGTCCGTTACCGGGTCCAGCGGCTGGAGGAGAGCGGCATCCTGCAGATCGTCGGCATCGCCGACCCCCTCAAGATCGGCTTCGACCGCCTCGCCATGATCGGCATCCGCGTCCGCGCGGGCGAGGCCCAGAACGTCTGCAGGGCGCTGCGCGAGCTGCCGGAGACCTCGTACGTGATCCTGACGGCGGGCCGGTTCGACATCATGGCGGAGGTGATCTGCCGCGACACGGCGCACTTCACGGACCTGGTGACGAACCGCCTGCAGCGGGTGGACGGCGTCGTCTCGACGGAGTCCTTCCTGGTCCTGGAGGTCCACAAGCTCGCCTACGGCTGGGGCGTCGGCGAGGTCGAGGCGGCTTCGGTGGATGCGGACTGAGCCGGTTGCACCACCTCAGGGGCGCGAGGAACTGCGCGACAAGCCACCCACGCAGCCGGCGGGCCGAACGCGCAGTGCCATCCGCACGCCGGTGGTTGCTCGCGCAGTTCCCCGCGCCCCTGGGGAGTGCAACGGCTCAGAGTGCCTCCAGTACCGCGCGTAGCTGAGCCAGCGGCTCGGGGCCGCAGGCGCGGAGGACCACCGTCTGCGCGCCCGCCGCGCCCAGCGCGTGGACGGCCGCTGCCGCGTCCTTCGGTGTGCCGCCCGCGGCGAACGTGTCCGCGGCGTCCCGGCCGAGCCACTGCGCGTGGCCCGCGACGGCCTCCCGCAGCGCGGGTCCCGCCGCCTTGCCCACGCCGAGGAAGGTGAAGACGGTCAGGGTGTGGTCCGCCCCGCCGCCGCCGTGCTCCGCCGCCGCGCGAGCCGCGCGCAGGTCCCCGGGGCCGTGGCCCTCGGCCACGAGCGTGCCCTCGGCGGCCCGGCCGGCCAGCACCAGGGACTTGGGGGAGACCACCCCGGCGATCACCGACGGCACCGCGTCCGGCTCCGGAGGATGGACCAACTCCACGCCGCTGATCGAGAGTTCGCGCCCCTCGACGGTGACCTTCTCGCCCCGCAACAGGCCGCGCACCGCCGTCAGTGTCTCCTCCAGCAGCGCCAGCGGCGACCGTGGCGCGACGCCGACCTGTTGCATCCACTCGCGCACGCCGTGGCCGACCCCGGCCACCAGCCGACCCGGGAAGACGCGCGCCAGCGTGGCGATCTCCATCGCCAGCAGCGCGGGGCTGCGCAGCGGCGCCGGGGCGATGCCGAGCCCGACCCGCAGCCGCTGGGTCGCGCCCAGCGCGACGGCCGCGGCGGAGATCCCGCCGTTCCACCCGAGGTCCTCGACGACCCACAGGTCGTCCACGCCCAGCGCCTCCACCTCCCGCGCGAACGCGGGCAGCCCGGCCGGGTCCCAGGAGCGGTCGTACATCACACCGATACGAAGATCCGTCATGAGCCCACAAGCTAGCGCCCCGACGGCTCCTTCGTCCCGCGACCATTTATCAACCGCCCCCTGCCGTGCCAGCCTTGCTCGCCATGGACACCTTGGACCTCGTCATCCGCCCCGCAGGCCCCGACGACCGCGCCGCCGTGCTCGCCCTCGCCCCGCGTCTCACCGAAGGCGTCGCGCCCTGGCGCGACCAGGAGGCCGCACTGCGCACCGCGCGGGGCTGGCTGTCCGGATCCCTCGACGACGGGGCGATGTTCGTGGCCGAGGGCGCGGGGGAGGTCCTCGGGGTCGTCTCCGTGGCGGTGCAGACGCACTGGACCGGCGACCGGGACGCCTACATCGGGGAACTCGCGGTGGCGCCCGTCGCGGCTCGGCGCGGGATCGGGCGCGCGCTGGTCGCGATCGTCCGCAGTTGGGCCGTGCAGCGCGGGCTCGCGAACGTCACGCTGCAGACGGGCGCCGCCAACGACTCCGCCCGCGCCTTCTACGCGGCGCTCGGCTTCGCCGAGGAGGAGGTCCGGCTGACCCTGCCGCTCGCGGCAGCAGAGCCTCGGCCGGCGACCGTACCGTGAACACGACTGATCATGGCAGGCCCGCAGACCTTATCCTCGTGCCATGAGCGAGCAGTCCGTCGAGCTTGACGCCGAAGACAAGAAGATCATCACCCTCGCCCGGTCGGCCCGCGCCCGCAACGGCGTCGCCGAGGGCGCCGCGGTGCGCGACGAGACCGGCCGGACCTACGTCGCCGCGACCGTCTCCCTTCCGTCCCTGCACCTCAGCGCCCTGCAGACGGCCGTCGCCATGGCCGTGGCCAGCGGTGCGAAGAGCCTGGAGGCCGCCGCCGTCGTCAGCGACGCCAACCACCTCGCCGAGACCGACCTCTCCGCCGCCCGCGACCTCGGCGGCGCCGGCACCCCCGTCTACCTGGCCGGCACGGACGCGGTCGTCCGGGACAGCATCGTCGTCTGAGGCCTCTTGCCAAGGCCGACGCCCCGACTAGGGTCGGGACGTCGGCCGTCGAGCTGTGCTGGGGGAGTGGGCAATGATGAAGGGCATCGCGTTCATCTGCGGCGTGCTGTTCGTGCTCATGGGCATGGGCCACTGGCAGCAGGACCAGAACCCGTGGTGGCTCACGGCGTCGATCGTCGTCGCGCTGTTCACCGTGGTCGGGGGTTTGGGGTCGCTCTTCAAACGGGGGAAGTGAGCCCCTGTCGCGCCTGTGCTCGCCCGTTCGGATGAGTGAGCGCGAAAACCCTCTGGGTACGCTGAAGTGGACGACGAGGATCCCTCTCATGGGAGCAACGATGACCGTCGCGCCGACCGACCCACCCGCGAGCCCGGACGACCCCGAGTGCGCGGAGATCCCGGCATGGCTCTTCCCGCCCGAGGGCGGCTGGACGGCGGAGCACCTCGACCACCTCCCGAATCTGCCCCGCCACACGGAGCTGCTCGACGGGAGCCTCGTTTTCATGTCCCCACAGCGCATCGTCCGCATGCGCGTCATCAACCTGCTGATGTCCAGCCTCATGGCCACCTGCCCGGACGAGCTGGCGGTTCTGCGGGAGATGACCGTCACCCTGGGGAAGCGTGATCGGCCCGAGCCCGATCTGATGGTCGTCCCGGCGGAGGCGGTCGACGACGAGCAGACCACCCTCCAGCCCGAGGACGTGCAGCTCACCGTCGAGGTCGTCTCGCCCGAGTCCGACGTGCGCGACCGCGAGGTGAAGCCCCGCAAGTACGCCGCCGCAGGAATCCGGTACTTCTGGGGCGTCGAGAACGAGGGCGGCGAGCCGGTCGTCCACACGTTCGAGCTGGACGAGGCCATAGGCGCCTATGCTCCGACGGGCGTCCACCGCGGCAAGCTGGAGATCGAGCTCCCTTACCCGATCGAGGTGGACCTCACCGACCGGCGGCTCCACCGCTGAGTACGCGCGCTCCCCGCGTAAGGGAGAATGGCGGCATGAGTTCTACCCAGCAGCACCGATCGGGTTTCGCCTGCTTCGTCGGGCGCCCCAATGCCGGCAAGTCCACGCTCACCAACGCGCTCGTCGGCACCAAGGTTGCGATCACCTCCGACCGCCCGCAGACCACCCGCCACACCGTGCGCGGCATCGTGCACCGCCCCGACGCGCAGCTGATCCTGGTGGACACCCCCGGGCTCCACAAGCCGCGCACGCTCCTGGGCGAGCGCCTCAACGACGTCGTGCGGGCCACCTGGGCCGAGGTCGACGTCATCGGCTTCTGCCTGCCCGCCGACCAGAAGATCGGCCCCGGCGACAAGTTCATCGCCAAGGAGATCGCCGCGATCAAGCGGCGCCCCAAGGTCGCCATCGTCACCAAGACGGACCTGGTCGACTCCAAGCGCCTGGCCGAGCAGCTGCTCGACGTCGCCAAGATGGGCGCGGAGCTCGGCATCGAGTGGGCGGAGATCATCCCCGTCTCGGCCAAGGACGGCCACCAGGTCGACCTGCTGGTCGACCTCCTCGTCCCGCTGCTGCCGGAGGGCCCGACCCTCTACCCGGACGGCGACCTCACCGACGAGCCCGAGCAGATCATGGTCGCGGAGCTGATCCGCGAGGCCGCGCTCGAGGGCGTGCGCGACGAGCTGCCGCACTCCCTGGCGGTCGTGGTCGAGGAGATGATCCCCCGCGAGGGCCGCCCCGCGGACCGCCCGCTGCTGGACATCCACGCGAACGTCTACATCGAGCGGCAGAGCCAGAAGGCCATCGTCATCGGTGCCCGCGGCGCGCGCCTCAAGGCGGTGGGCACCGCCGCCCGCCAGCAGATCGAGGCGCTGCTCGGCACGCCGGTCTTCCTGGACCTGCACGTCAAGGTCGCGAAGGACTGGCAGCGGGACCCGAAGCAGCTGCGCAAGCTGGGCTTCTGAGGTTCAGTTGCACCGCCCAGGAGGCGGAGCCTCCAGGGGCGCGGGGAACTGCGCGACAAGCCACCGACGAGCAGATGGTCCTCATCGAAGAGGGCCATCTGCACAGGGTGGTTGCTCGCGTAGAGCCCCGCGCCCCTGGGCGTGCTGCACCTAACTGCTGTCGCGGACGGTGATCGTCGCGGTGCCGACGCGGTGGGTCTCCAGGGGGGCGTCCGGCTCACGGATCAGGCGGTCGATGAGGTCCGCCAGGAACAGCCCCTGCGGCAGTGCGACGTGGACGGACGTCAGCCGGGGGCGCAGCAGCCGCGCCAGCATCAGATCGTCCGAGCCGACGAACGC
Organism: Streptacidiphilus jiangxiensis; assembly: GCF_900109465.1. Lineage (GTDB taxonomy): Bacteria > Actinomycetota > Actinomycetes > Streptomycetales > Streptomycetaceae > Streptacidiphilus > Streptacidiphilus jiangxiensis. Next base: position 215,659 of record NZ_FOAZ01000019.1, on the reverse strand, counting down.
GGCCTCCGCCGGGACGGCGATGCCCGCGTCGTGGAACGCCGCCAGGAGCAGTGCCGCGTACTCGTCGTTGTAGCAGAACAGGGCCGTCAGGCCGAGTGAGCGCCAGCGTGCGGCCAGCGCCGCCGCCGACTCCTCGGTGTAGTCGAGGTCCAGCGGTTCCACCCGCGCGCCCGCCGGCGTCGCCGCGCTCCGGACGCCCGACAGGCGCGGCTCGCTGAAGAGCCGCAGCGTCGGGTCGGTGGGCATGATGACGCCGATCTCCTGGTGGCCTCGGGCCACCAGGTGCGCGCCGGCGGTCTCGCCGACCTCGCTCTGGTCCAGGACCAGCGCGTGCGCGCCGGAGACGGGCTTCGCGGCGAGGGTCAGGACCGCGCGGGTGCCGCTGCGGCGCAGGATCTCCACGCCCTCCGGGGAGAGGTCGTCGGTGACGCCGGTGATGACCGCCGTCGGGCGCAGCTCCGCCCAGGCGCGCGCGATCTCGCGGCCGGAGAGGTCGGCCCGGCTGCCGTAGAGGACCGCGGTGTAGCCGTGGTCCCGCAGGCCCGCGCGCAGTTCGCTGAAGAACTCGTTGAACAGCGGCCCGAAGGTGATCTCGGGCGTCGCCATCAGCACCAGCCCGGAGTGGCCGGCCCGCAGCGAGCGGGCCGCGGCGTGCGGGACGTAGCCCAGCTGGTCGGCGGCGGCGCGGACGCGCAGGCGGGTCTTCTCGCTGACCCGGCCGCCGGCCGTGTCGTTGAGCACGTAGGAGACGGTGGCTCGGGAGACGCCCGCGAGGCGGGCGACGTCGGCGCTTGTGGGCGCGGGGAGTGACGTTTCGCTCATGGCGCTCCACATCTTTCCATGCGCCGGGTCTGGTGGATGGCGAAAACCGGTGCTAAACATGTGGTTACACGAGTCAGGTGACACGTGTAACCAATGAGTGAACAAGTGAGCACGCACGACGCGCAGGAGCGGCGCGGGGTCCCCGGACCCCACCGCCGTCACGGCCCCCCTCACCCGTGACGGCGACTCCCCACCCGAGCTCCAGTCCAGAAAGTTGGGCAACGTGGCCCTTTCCGAGTCGACCCCCACCCCGGCCCCGGCCGAGCAGTCCGCTGCCGCCGACGCCGCCGGATCGAGACCCACCAGAGGCCTGCTGCCGCTGCTGTTCGCCGGCAACTCGGCCATGTACGCGCTCTATGTCGGCGTCGGCGGCATCCTGCTGCCGCTGCAGATCGAGAAGATCGCCCCCCACGACAAGGTCGCCATGCTCGGCCTCGTCGCCGGGGTGAGCGCGGTCTTCGCCACCGTCTTCAACCCCGTCGCGGGTGCGCTCTCGGACCGCTCCGGGCGGCGCAACCCGTGGATCCTCGGCGGCGGACTGCTCGCCGTCCCGGCGATGCTGCTGCTCGGCGCGGTGAACTCGGTGCTGCTGGTCGCCATCGCCTGGTGCCTCGGGCAGGCCGTGATGAACGTCTACCAGGCCGCGATCACCTCGGTGATCCCCGACCGGGTGCCCGTCGCCCGCCGCGGCACGGCCTCCGCCGCCGTCGGACTCGGCGTGCCGATCGGTTCGATCCTCGGCGTGCTGGTGGCCAACGGGTTCTCCGGCCACTTCGCCACCGGCTACCTGGTGCTGGGCCTGATCGTCGCCGCCGTGGCGGTGCTGTTCACCTCGCTCACCAAGGAGACCCGTCGGCCGCCCAAGGCCCCGGCGACCTTCGGCGAGCAGGTCCGCGCCTTCGCCGACAGCCTCAAGGCGCACGACTTCCGCTGGGCCTTCATCGGCCGCGCGCTGCTGGTGCTGGGCTACTTCGGCGTCAGCGGCTACCAGCTCTACGTCCTGCAGGACCACATCAGCCTGCCGCACGGCATGAGCGCGACCGCGGCGGCGGCGATCCTGACGCCGGTCTCCAGCGTCGCGATGGTCGTCTCCATCGCGGTCTGCGGGCCGCTCTCGGACAAGGTGGACCGCCGCAAGCTGTTCGTCGGCATCTCGGCCACGGCCTCCGGCCTGGCGGTACTGATCCCGATCAGCAGCCCGACCTTCGCCGGGATGCTCCTCTTCTCCGTCGTCAACGGCCTGGCCTTCGGCTGCTTCTTCGCCGTCGACAACGCGCTGGTCACCCTCGTCCTGCCGAAGGCCGAGGACGCCGCCCGCGACATGGGCGTGCTGAACGTCGCCAACGCCGGGCCGCAGATCGTGGCGCCGTTCGTCGCCTCGGTCCTGGTCAGCGCCGGTGGCTACAACCTGCTCTTCGCCGCGGGCGGCGCCCTCGCCGTTCTCGGCGCCCTGGCCATCCGACCCATCCGCTCCGTCCGCTGAGACCCGACGGGCGATCCGAAAGGCACGTAGGCACATGAAGCTCAACACCCACGAGTACGGCTCCGGCGACCGCGTCGCCCTGCTCGTCCACGGCATGCTGTCCGACCACCGCACCTGGCGCCTGGTGGCCCCGGCCCTGGCCGACCGCGGCTACCGCGTCATCGCCGTCGACCTGCGCGGCCACGGCGAGTCCGGGCGGGGCGAGTACAGCCCCGAGCTGTTCGCCCAGGATCTGGTCGACACCCTGCCGGCCGGCGCCGAGCTGGCCATCGGCCACTCCCTCGGCGGCCTGACGCTCTCCCTCGCCGTGGACCGCCTGGCGCCGGCGCGTGCCGTCTTCTCCGACCCGGGCTGGAAGATCCCGGCCCCGGGCGACGACTTCGACCCGTCGATGTTCCTGCAGTTCGCGCAGGGTGCCACGGCGGAGTCCGTCGCGGCGATGAACCCGCGCTGGGCGCCGGAGGACGTCGAGATCGAGCTGCGGACGCTGGCCCTGTGGGACCCGGCCACCCTCGGCACGATGGGCGCGTTGGGCGGCCGGGACCTGATGCCCGCAGCGCCGGTCGTCCCCTCCCTGGTCCAGGTCGCGGACCCGAGCTTCCTGCTCTCCGTGGAGGACCAGGAGACGCTGCGCGAGCGTGGCTTCGAGGTCCGGGTGGTCAAGGGCGCGGGACACACCATTCACCGCGACGACTTCGAGGGCTTCATGTCCTCCCTCGACGGCTGGATCTGACGGACAGTTGACACAGGCGGCAACAGCGGGGGAGCGAGAAAGGATGCAGGAAACAATGACACTCGAGCACCAGCGTGAAACCGCCGTCGAGGCGGCGCTCGGCAAGCTGGACCTGACCGCCAAGGTCGCCCTGCTCGCGGGAGCGGACATGTGGTCGCTGCCCGCCAACGAGGACATCGGCCTCGGGCGGCTGGTGATGTCCGACGGCCCGGCCGGCGTGCGCGGGGAGAACTGGACGCCGGACGACCCGTCGGTGTCCGTGCCGTCGCCGACGGCGCTCGCCGCGACGTGGAATCCGGAGCTGGCCCACCGCACGGGGCAGTTGCTGGCGCAGGAGGCCCGTCGCAAGGGCGCGCACGTCGTGCTGGCACCCACGGTCAACCTGCACCGCAGCCCGCGCGGCGGCCGGCACTTCGAGGCGTACTCGGAGGACCCGCTGCTCACCGGTGAGCTCGGCGCGGCCTTCGTGGCGGGCGTGCAGTCCGGCGGCGTGGGCACCACGCCCAAGCACTTCGTCGGCAACGACTCCGAGACCGACCGCTTCACCGTCGACATCCACGTCGACGAGCGGACGCTGCGCGAGGTCTATCTCGCGCCGTTCGAGGCGATCGTCCGCAAGGCCTCGCCGTGGGGCCTGATGTCGGCCTACAACAAGGTCAACGGGACCTTCATGACCGAGCACCAGGAGCTCAACAACGACGTCCTGCGCGGTGAGTGGGGCTTCGACGGAATGCTCGTCTCGGACTGGACCGGTGCCCGAGACACGGTGCGCGACGCGCTGGCCGGCCTGGACGTCGCCATGCCGGGCCCGGTCACCGTCTACGGCGAGAACCTGGTCCGCGCGGTGCGGGAGGGGCTCGTGACCGAGGAGACCGTCGACGAGCTGGCCCGCCGCGTGCTGCGGCTGGCCGCCCGCGTCGGGATCCTCGACGGCGCGCCCGCAGCCGTCCCGGCCGCCGCGCTGCCGGCGCCGATCGACGGCGAGGCGCTGGCCTGCGAGGTCGCCGCGGCCGGCACGGTGCTGCTGGCCAACGACGGTGTGCTGCCGTTCGCCGCGGGCGTCGGCTCGGTCGCGCTGATCGGCCAGGCCGCGCAGGAGGCACGCATCGGCGGCGGCGGGTCGGCGCAGGTGTTCCCGACGCGCGTGGTCAGCCCGCTGGAGGGCCTGCGGACCGCACTGCCGCAGGGCACCGCCCTGGCCTACGCCGTCGGCGCCGACCCCAACGTGCACCTGCGCCCGCTCGCCGTCCGGACCGAGTCCCGCTTCCTCGGCCGGGACGGCGCGGAGCTCGGCACCGCCACGCTCCCGGACGGCGCCGCGCGCTGGATCGGGCAGCTTCCCGACGGCCTCTCCTTCGCGGACCTGGCCTCCGTCGAGCTGACCGGCACGCTCGGGCCGGGCCGTGAGGGCACGCACCGGGTGGGCATCCGCGGCGTCGGCCGGTTCGTCCTGGAGGCGGACGGCGCGGTGCTCTTCGACGACGTGGTGCTGCCGGCCGGCGAGGACCCGGCGGCGGCGTTCCTCAACCCGCCGGAGCAGGTCTTCGAGCTGGAGCTCGACGGCACCGCACCGGTCGAGCTGAAGCTGCGCCACATCCTGCCGGAGCGCGGCGGGTTCGCCGGCTTCGGCCTGGTCTCCTTCACCCTCGGCCACGGTGAGCCCGTCGGCACCGCCGACGAGCTGCTGGACGAGGCGGTCGCCCTCGCGGCGGCCGCCGACGTGGCGGTGGTCGTCGTCGCCACGACGGAGGAGGTGGAGAGCGAGGGCGTCGACCGCGCCTCGCTGGCCCTGCCGGGCCGCCAGGACGAGCTCGTCGCCCGGGTCGCCGCTGCCAATCCGCGCACCGTGGTCGTCGTCAACGCCGGTGCGCCGGTGCTGATGCCGTGGCGTGACGAGGTGGCGGCGGTGCTGCTGGGCTGGTTCCCGGGCCAGGAGGCGGGCGCGGCGCTGGCCGACGTCCTCACCGGCGCCCGCGAGCCCGGCGGCCGCCTGCCCACCACCTGGCCGGCGACCGAGGCGGACGTCCCGGTCTGGGACGTCGAGCCGGTGGACGGGGTGCTGGCCTACCCGGAGGGCCTGTTCGTCGGCTACCGCGCCTGGCAGCGGCGGGGCGGTGTCGCCCCGGCGTACTGGTTCGGCCACGGCCTCGGCTACACCACGTGGACGTTCGAGGGACTCGACGTCCGGGTGCTGCCGACGCCGGCGGGAGACGACCCGTATGCGCCGGTCGCGGAGGCGGTGGTGCTGCTGCGGAACACCGGCGCGCGGGCGGGCCGTGAGGTCGTCCAGGTCTACCTGTCCCCGGACGGCTCCGACGCCTCCCGCCCGGCGACCGCGCTCGGCGGCTTCGGCGCGGCGACGGCGGAGCCGGGCGAGCAGGCGGAGGTCCGCGTGGCGCTGCCGCGCCGGGCGTTCCAGACCTGGGGCGAGTCCGGCTGGACCGACCGCGCGGGCGGCTACCGCGTCCAGGCCGGCCGCAGCCTGGCCGACCTTCCCCTGGACGTCACCGCGGAGGTGCCTCTCCGCGGCTGACCCCCGCCGGCTCCCGTCCTGCGCCGTGCCTGGTGCAGGACGGGAGCCGGTCCCTGTCCGTCCCCTCCTGCTGCTCGCGTCCCCTCCTGCTCCTGCGTCCTGCGACTAGAACGCGCCGTTGAGCACGAGCGTGATCAGCGACCGCTGTGAGGAGGTCAGTTGGGGGTCGGCGCAGTAGCCGGTCGGGCGGCCGTCCACGGTGATCGCGTAGGCGAAGTGGTGGGCCTGCGGCAGGCCGTAGGACGGGCTGCGGCCGCATGCCCCGAGGGCCTCGCGCACCAGAGCGTGTATGTGGGGCGCGTCGGGGCGCCCCTCGGTGTCCAGCTGAGCCCAGTGCTCCGCCGCGGCGGACCCGCCGGTGCGGGTGACCATGATGCGCATAGTAATCAGTGTGCTCCGGGGAGCGACGAAAATGGAGTCCCTGCGGGCCTTGACTCTTGACGGTGGCCGGGCCATCCAGGGGCACAGTGGTCCAGACCTCCCGTCTCACCAAGCGGACTACCGGCGGGTTCTGCTCAGTTATGCCGACGCCCTGGGTTACTCTGGGCAGCATCATGCGTAGCGGTCTGCTTCTTCTTAGCTGCCGCGGCGAGGGCCCGAGTTGATCGAGGCCGACTCCCTCGCCGCGGGGGTGGGTGCTGCGCGTTAGTTGATCATGGTTGATCCCGCAGCCGTCGGCCGCCTCTCGGAGCGACGAGCATCAGGAGACCCACCCACCATGAGCCAGCAGCCCTTCAACGAGCGTCCCACCCCGATCACCGCGGCGAGCGTCCGCCAGCAGCCGTCCGGGATGCCGTTCCAGCGCTACGTACCCTTCGGCACCGTCGACCTGCCGGACCGCACCTGGCCGAGCAAGGTCATCACCAAGGCCCCCCGCTGGCTGTCGACCGACCTGCGTGACGGCAACCAGGCCCTGATCGACCCGATGTCCCCGGCCCGTAAGCGCGCCATGTTCGACCTGCTGGTCAAGCTGGGCTACAAGGAGATCGAGGTCGGCTTCCCCGCCTCCGGCGCCACCGACTTCGACTTCGTCCGCTCGATCATCGAGGACGGCGCGATCCCCGAGGACGTGACCATCTCCGTCCTGACCCAGGCCCGCGCCGAGCTGATCGAGCGCACCGTGGAGTCGCTGCGCGGCGCCCCGCGGGCCACCGTCCACCTGTACAACGCGACCTCGCCGCTGTTCCGCCGGGTCGTCTTCAACGCCTCCAAGGCCGAGATCAAGCAGATCGCCGTCGACGGCACGCAGCTGGTCATGGGCTACGCCGAGAAGATCCTGGGCGACGACACGGTCTTCGGCTACCAGTACTCGCCGGAGATCTTCATCGACACCGAGCTGGACTTCGCGCTGGAGGTCTGCGAGGCGGTCATGGACGTCTGGCAGCCCGCCGAGGGCCGCGAGATCATCCTGAACCTGCCGACCACGGTCGAGCGCTCCACGCCGAACGTCTACGCCGACAAGATCGAGTGGATGTCGCGCAACCTGTCGCGCCGCGAGTTCGTCGCGCTGTCCACCCACCCCCACAACGACCGCGGCACCGGCGTCGCCTCCGCCGAGCTGGCCGTGATGGCCGGCGCCGACCGCGTCGAGGGCTGCCTGTTCGGCCAGGGCGAGCGCACCGGCAACCTGGACCTGGTCAACGTCGGGCTGAACCTGTTCTCGCAGGGCGTCGACCCCGAGGTCGACCTGTCCAACATCGACGAGATCCGGCGCACCTGGGAGTACTGCAACCAGATGACGCTGGCCGAGCGCCACCCCTACGTCGGCGACCTGGTCTACACGTCCTTCTCCGGCTCCCACCAGGACGCCATCAAGAAGGGCTTCGACGCGCTGGAGGCCGACGCGGCCAAGGCGGGCGTCCCCGTCGGCGAGTACACCTGGGGCGTCCCCTACCTGCCGATCGACCCGAAGGACGTGGGCCGCTCGTACGAGGCGGTCATCCGGGTCAACAGCCAGTCCGGCAAGGGCGGCGTCTCCTACGTCCTGAAGAACGACCACAACCTGGACCTGCCGCGCCGGATGCAGATCGAGTTCTCCAAGACCATCCAGGCCAAGACGGACGCGGAGGGCGGCGAGGTCACGCCCAAGCAGATCTGGGCCGTCTTCGAGGACGAGTACCTGCCCACCCCCGACGCGCCCTGGGGCCGCATCCAGCTGCGCTCGCACCAGGCCTCCTCGGCGGCGGACGGCACCGAGACGATCACCGTCGACGCGGTCGTCGACGACTCCGACGTCACGCTGCGCGGCACCGGCAACGGCCCCGCGGACGCGTTCGTCGCGGCGCTGGCCCAGATCGGCGTCGACGTCCGCGTCCTGGACTACGCCGAGCACACCCTGAGCCAGGGCTCGGGCGCCCAGGCGGCGGCGTACTGGGAGTGCGCGGTCGACGGCAAGGTGGTCTGGGGCGTCGGCATCGACACCTCGATCGTCCGCGCGTCGATCAAGGCCATCGTCTCCGCCGTCAACCGCGCGCAGCGACAGTAACCACTGACACCAGGGGCGCGAGGAACTGCGCGACAAGCCACTGATGAGCGGATGGTCCCCATTGTTCAGGGCCATCCGCACACGGTGGTTGCTCGCGCAGCTCCTCGCGCCCCTTTAGGTAGGTTCGTGGTGCTGACATGGCGTCATCTGAGTGGCAGCATCAAAGGTCAGCCGGACGGCGACGGGGCCGCGCCGGCTGACGACGGAGTCGGGAGCGCAACGTGGCGCACGTGGTCGCTGTCCAAGCCCGGTGGTGCACCGAGCTGCTCGGGGAGTTCTACTGCCTCGCCTGCGGCGGCGACCGCAACTACCGCAGACAGCGCGGCCGCAACTGGCTGCGGTTGCTCGGCCTGCCCCTGCTGCCCCTGCGCCGGACCGCGGCCACGCTCCAGTGCACCTCCTGCCGGCACCGCTACGGCATGGACGCCCTTGCGTACCCGACCTCGGGCCAGCTCCTGGCCCTCCTCCGGAACGCCCAGCACGCCGTCGCCCTCGCCGTGCTCGCCGCCTCCGGCGGCCCCGGCGCCGCGCCCGCGGTCAAGGAGAGCGCCATCGCCGTGCTCCGCGAAGCCGGCTACGCGGATCTGGACGAGCCGGGCCTGCTCGCCGACCTCGCCGCCGCGACCGAGGAGGAGGACCCGCTGCAGGACGTCTGCGGCTGCGGCAGCGCCCTCGTCGTCGAGCTGCACACGGCGATCGAGCCCCTCGCGCCGCATCTGCTCGGGCCGGGCCTGACCCGACTGCTGACGCAGGGCGCGATGGTCGCTCTCGCGGACGGGCCCTACCGGCCCGCCGAGCGGTCGGTGCTGCGGGCGATCGGGCAGTGCCTCGGCTTCAGTCGCGAGGAGACGGATGCCACGCTGGCGGTCGCGGCGCGGCCCCTCCGGCCCTGAGGTGCAGCACCAGCAGCGCGACGGCCGTACCGACCAGTGCGACCGGCAGCCACAGCGCGGCGTTGCCGAAGACGTGCGCGCTGCCCGCGCCCAGCAGCGCGCCCGCGAAGAAGCAGACGATCACGGACGCGTAGACGAGGGCCTTGCGCTGCTGCTGCGCGTCACGCCGGGCGACGGCGTGGAAGCTCGCGCAGGCGAAGGAGCGCAGGTTGCCGGTGGTCATCACCGAGCTGTAGGCGAAGGCGCCGATCCGGCGGAACGTCGTGGTCTGCAGCGCGGCGACGAAGCCGATACCGACGACCACCCACGGTTGCGGCAGCCGGTCCGCGTTGAGCGCGCCCGCTGACAGGACCAGCATCTCCAGGCCCAGGATCGCCAGGTAGGGGCGGCGCACCGCCGCCCAGACCCGCGGCAGGCGCAGTGCCTCGGAGGCGCAGACGCCCGCGGCGTAGGCGAGGATCGGCCAGCACTTCAGCAGCGCCTCGCCCCAGGCGTGCTGCGACAGCGAGACGGCGGCGAGGACGACGTTGCCGGTCATCGCGTTGGCGAAGACGCCGCCCTGCGCCACATACGTGTAGGCGTCCAGGAACCCACCCGAGACGGCGAGCACGAGCCCCACCCAGGGGCTCTCGACGACGGTCCGCACGCTGGTCACGGCACCCCAGCCTAGGAACACGCCGGTCGGGTGAGGCAGGGTCGTTCGTCCTTCAGGGGCGCGAGGAACTGCGCGACAGTCCCCCAGCCTGCGGCCGGGTGCCCCCTCTGATGAGCAGTTGGTCCTCCATGCGCAGGGCCGCCCGCCCCGGGTGGGTTGCTCGCGCAGTGCCCCGCGCCCCTGGATGGTGCAGCACAATGGGGGCATGAGTCTGATCCGGGACGACGGGGTGGTGCTGCGCACCACGAAGCTGGGTGAGGCGGACCGGATCATCACCATCCTGACCCGCCAGCACGGGCGGGTCCGTGCCGTCGCACGCGGGGTGCGGAAGACGAAGTCGAAGTTCGGGGCCCGGCTGGAGCCCTGCTCCCACGTGGACGTGCAGTTCTTCGCCCGTGGTGACGAGATCGTCGGTCGGCACCTCGCCCTGTGCACGCAGGTGGAGACGATCTCCCCCTACGGCGGGCGGATAGCGGTCGACTACGACCGCTGGACCGCCGCCTCGGCGATGCTGGAGACCGCCGAGCGGTTCACCGAGAACGAGGGGGAGCCGGCCGTCCAGCAGTACCTGCTGCTCGTGGGCGCGCTGCGGACCCTCGCGGGCGGCGAGCACCAGCCGCACCTGGTGCTGGACGCGTTCCTGCTGCGCTCGCTCGCCGTCAACGGTTACGCGCCGTCCTTCGACGCGTGCGCGGCCTGCGGGCTGCCGGGACCGAACCGTTTCTTCTCGGTGCAGACCGGTGGGGCGCTGTGCACCGACTGCCGGGTGCCCGGCAGTGTCGTACCCTCCCCTGAGACACTGGAGCTGCTGGGCGCACTGCTGTCCGGCGACTGGGAGACCGCGGACGCCTGCGAGCCGCGGCACCGGCGCGAGGGCAGCGGGCTGGTCGCCGCGTACGTCCAGTGGCACCTGGAGCGCGGCCTGCGTTCCCTCCGGTACGTTGCCCACTGAGGCAATAGTCAGAGATGAAGAAGTAGGGCACATGGCTGTGGCACGGCGCGGACTCTTCGGCAGCAGGCGGACCCGGGAGTACCTCCCGCCCTCCCCGCACCCGAGCGGCGCGCAGCCGCCCAAGATCCCGGGTGAGCTCGTCCCCGAGCACGTGGCGATCGTCATGGACGGCAACGGCCGCTGGGCCAAGGAGCGCGGCCTGCCCCGCACGGAGGGCCACAAGGTGGGCGAGCAGGTCGTCCTCGACGTGCTCAAGGGCTGTATCGAGCTGGGCGTGAAGAACCTCTCGCTCTACGCCTTCTCCACCGAGAACTGGAAGCGCTCGCCCGACGAGGTGCGCTTCCTGATGAACTTCAACCGTGACGTCATCCACCGCCGCCGCGACGAGATGAACGAGATGGGCATCCGGATCCGCTGGGCCGGCCGCATGCCCAAGCTGTGGAAGTCCGTCGTGCAGGAGCTGCAGGTCGCCGAGGAGATGACCCGCGACAACGACGCCATGACCCTCTACATGTGCGTCAACTACGGCGGCCGCGCCGAGATCGCCGACGCGGCGGCGGCGCTGGCCAAGGATGTCGCCGAGGGCCGGCTGGACCCGGGCAAGGTCAACGAGAAGACCTTCGCCAAGTACATGTACCACCGCGACATGCCGGACGTGGACCTGTTCATCCGCCCGAGCGGCGAGCAGCGCACGTCCAACTTCCTGCTGTGGCAGTCCGCCTACGCCGAGATGGTGTTCCAGGACGTGCTGTGGCCGGACTTCGACCGCCGCGACCTGTGGCGGGCGTGCGAGGAGTTCGCGATGCGCGACCGCCGGTACGGCGGGGCGCTGCCCAACGAGGTCCCGACGCAGCCGGGCCCCGTCACCTCTTCCTGAGCACAGCCCCTGAAATCAGCCCTTCGCAGCCTGCGCGGCACAGTCCGCGCAGGTGCCGAAGATCTCCAGGGTGTGCGCGACGTCCACGAAGCCGTGCTCGCGGGCGATGCCCTCGGCCCAGCGCTCCACGGCCGGCCCCTCCACCTCGACGGTCCGGCCGCAGGAGCGGCAGACCAGGTGGTGGTGGTGACCGCTGCTGCAGCGGCGGTAGACGGCCTCGCCGTCGTCGGTGCGCAGCACGTCGATCTCGCCCGCGTCGGCCAGCGACTGCAGCGTGCGGTAGACGGTGGTCAGACCCACCGAGTCGCCGCGGTGCTTGAGCAGGTCGTGCAGCTCCTGTGCGCTACGGAAGTCGTCGATCTCCGCGAGCAGCGAGGCGACGGCGGTGCGCTGACGGGTCGACCTTGCGGGGGACGACGGGTTCGCGGGGGTCACCGGCTCTCCTGCGGCTCTTGACGGTTGGCACGGGGGCGGAGGACGGCCCCCCGCGCCATTGTGCCAGTTCGTGACCGCGCAAGAGCCGGACGGGCGGCGGCGAGTACGGCCAGGATCGCCAGCAGCACCATCGAGGCGACCACGATGGTCGGTCCCGAGGGCAGGTCCAGCTGGTAGGAACCGACGGTTCCGCCGACACAGGAGAGCACGCCGACCACGACGGCCAGCAGCTGCACCACCGCGAACGAGCGACCCACGCGCTGGGCCGCCGCGACCGGGATCACCATCAGTGCGCTGACCAGCAGCAGGCCGACGACCCGCATCGACACCGTCACGGTGACGGCCGCGGTGACGGCGAGCAGCAGGTTCAGCGCCCGCACCGGCAGCCCCGTGACGCTGGCGAAGGCCTCGTCCTGGCAGACGGCGAAGAGCTGGCGGCGCAGCCCGATGCAGATCGCCGCGACGAGCACGGTGAGCACGGCCATGGCGACCAGGTCGGCGGGGGAGACGGTGAGGATCGAGCCCCACAGGTAGCCGGTCAGGCTGGCCGTCGAGGCGCCGGGCGCGAGGCTGATCAACAGCGCGCCGCCGGCCATCCCGCCGTAGAGCAGCAGGGCCAGCGCCAGGTCCCCGCCCGCCCGGCGGCGGGAGCGGATCAGCTCCATGCCGACCGCGCCGAGCGCGGAGACGGCGACGGCCGTCCAGACCGGGCTGGTCTGCAGCAGGAAGCCGAGGGCGACACCGGTCAGGGCCACGTGCCCGATCCCGTCGCCCATGACCGCCTGCCGCCGCTGCACCAGGTAGGTGCCGACGGCGGGCGCGGCGATGCCGACCAGCAGCGCGGCGAGCAGCGCGTGGCGCATGAAGGTGTGGTCGAGGAGGCCGCTGACGCCGCTCACGCCGCCACCTCCGCCGGGACGGGCAGGCCGGTGTCCAGGACCACGCGGCGGTCGATCAGTCCTTCCATCGGTCCGATCGCGTGCAGGACCAGGAGGACGGCGGTGCCGCGGGCGGCCTCCGCGGCCAGGGTGCGGGCGAGGGCGTGCTGCTGGGCGAGGTCGACGGCGGCCAGCGGCTCGTCCATGAGCAGCAGGTCCGGTCGGCCGGCCAGGGCGCGGGCGATCGTCACCCGCTGCTGCTGGCCACCGGAGAGCGCGTCGATCGGGTCCTCGGCGCGGTCCAGCAGGCCGACGGCGTCCAGCGCGGCGTCGACCGCGTCGGCGTCGTCGCGCCGGAACGGCCGCAGCCCGTGGTGGGCGAGCCGGCCTGCGGCGGCGACCTCGCGGACGGTGGCCGGGACGCCGCCGGTCGCCGTTGACCGCTGCGGTACGTGGCCGACGCGCCGCCAGGCGCGGAACCGGGCGGGGGGCGTACCGAAGAGCTCGACCCGTCCGGCGGCGACCGGCAGCGCGCCGACGGCCGCCTGGACGGCCGTCGACTTGCCGGAGCCGTTGCCGCCGAGCAGCGCCACGACCTCGCCGCGACGCACGGTCAGGTCCAGGCCGCGCAGCACCGGCCGTCCGTCGCGGTGGACGTGGACGCCGTGCAGGGCCAGCGGGGTCACTTGGCACATCCGAGCGCGTCCTGGAGTGCGGCGAGGTTGGCGCGCATCACGGAGAAGTAGTCGTTGTCCCTGGAGACCCCCTCGATGGGGTCGAGGACGGCGGTCCTCAGGCCCAGCTCGCGGGCGAGGGTCTCGGCGAGCTTCGGGCTGGCGAGGGTCTCGGTGAAGACGGTGGTGACGCCGTGCTCCGTGGCCTCCTGCTTGATCGCCGCGAGGCGGGCCGCGCTCGGCTCGGCCTCCGGGTCCAGGCCGCTGACGGAGAGCTGGTGCAGCCCGTAGGCGTCGGCGAGGTAGCCGAAGGCGGCGTGGGAGGTGAGGAAGGTCTGGTTGGTGCAGTGCTCGAGGCCCGCGCGGTAGTCGGCGTCGAGGGTCTTGAGCTTGCCGGTCAGCGCGGCGGCGTTGGCGCGGTACTCGGCGCCGTGGGCCGGGTCGGCGGCGGTGAGCTGGTCGGCGACGCCGTCGGCGACGAGCGCGTAGCGGGTGGGGTCGAGCCACAGGTGTGGGTCGGCGCCCTCGTGCGCGTGGGCGTGACCGTCGTCCTCCTCGGCGCCCGTGTGCTCGACGAGGGGGGAGTAGTGGCTCGCCTCGGCGACGTGCCCGGGTGCCGCCTGCTCCACGGCCGTGTCCACGGCGGGCTGGAAGCCCTTGAGGTGGACCACGAGGTCGGCCTCGCCGACGGCGGCGACCTGCTTGGGGCTGAGCTCCAGGTCGTGCGGCTCCACGCCGGGCGCGGTCAGCCCGGTGACGTCGACGTGGTCGCCGCCGATCGTCCTGGCCAGGTACTCCAGCGGGTAGAACGCCGCGACGACCTGCACCTTTCCGTCCGCATCGCGCTCCTCGGCCCGCCCGGTCCCGGTCAGGGCCGGCGCGGTCACCCCGACCGCTCCCGCGGCGAGCAGGGCGACGGTGGCGCGGAGTCGGCGGGCGTGACGGGGAGGGACGGATCGGCTGCTCATGAAAACCATATTCAGGTAAGTTGAAAACGATTGTCAAACAAGCGCCAAAGTGAAACCTTCCCCCGGCATCCCGGTAGCCTGTGATAACCGCGTGCATGGAAATCCATCCTTGACCGCTTCGTCGTACCTGAAGAGAGCACTGTGGCCGCCGACAAGATCGACACCATCGTCAGCCTGAGCAAGCGCCGTGGCTTCGTCTACCCCTGCAGTGAGATCTACGGCGGACAGCGTGCCGCCTGGGACTACGGACCGCTCGGGGTGGAGCTGAAGGAGAACATCAAGCGCCAGTGGTGGCGTGCGATGGTCACCGGCCGCGAGGACGTGGTGGGTCTCGACTCCTCGGTGATCCTGGCCCGTGAGGTCTGGGAGGCCTCCGGCCACGTCGCCACCTTCAACGACCCGCTGACCGAGTGCACCTCCTGTCACAAGCGCTACCGCGCCGACCACCTGGAGGAGGCGTACGAGGCCAAGCACGGCCGGCTCCCGGCCAACGGCCTCGCCGACGTCAACTGCCCCAACTGCGGTACCAAGGGCCAGTTCACCGAGCCCAAGCAGTTCTCCGGCATGCTCAAGACCCACCTGGGCGTGACCGAGGACGCCTCCGGCCTGGCGTACCTGCGCCCGGAGACCGCGCAGGGCATCTTCATCAACTTCGCCGCGGTGCAGACCACCTCGCGCAAGAAGCCGCCGTTCGGCATCGCGCAGACCGGCAAGAGCTTCCGCAACGAGATCACGCCGGGCAACTTCATCTTCCGCACCCGCGAGTTCGAGCAGATGGAGATGGAGTTCTTCGTCAAGCCGGGCGAGGACGAGAAGTGGCACGAGTACTGGCTGCAGGAGCGCTGGGACTGGTACCGCAACCTCGGCATCCGCGAGGAGAACATCCGCTTCTTCGAGCACCCGAAGGAGAAGCTCTCCCACTACGCCAAGCGCACCGTGGACATCGAGTACCGCTTCAACTTCGGCGGCAACGAGTTCGGTGAGCTGGAGGGCATCGCCAACCGCACCGACTACGACCTCGCCTCGCACAGCGAGGCCTCGGGCGTCGACCTCAAGTACTTCGACCAGGAGTCCGGCGAGCGCTGGTACCCCTACGTCATCGAGCCGGCGGCCGGCGTCAACCGCGCCATGCTCGCCTTCATGCTGGACGCCTACCGCGAGGACGAGGCGCCGAACGCCAAGGGCGTCATGGAGAAGCGCGTCGTCATGCGTCTCGACCCGCGTCTCGCCCCGGTCAAGGTCGCGGTCCTCCCGCTCTCCCGCAACGCCGACCTCTCCCCGAAGGCGCGCGGCCTGGCGGCCGACCTGCGCAAGCTCTGGAACGTCGAGTTCGACGACGCCGGCGCGATCGGCCGTCGATACCGCCGCCAGGACGAGATCGGCACGCCCTTCTGCATCACGGTCGACTTCGACACCCTCGAGGACAACGCGGTGACGATCCGCGACCGCGACACCATGGAGCAGACCCGCGTCTCCCTGGACCAGGTCACCCAGTTCCTGGCCCCGAAGCTGATCGGCTGCTGAGAGCTGTAGCCGCACTACCCGGGGGCGCGGGGAACTGCGCGAGCAACCACCCTGTGCGGATGGCCCTGTTCATTGAGGACCATCTGCCCATCAGTGGCCTGTCGCGCAGTTCCTCGCGCCCCTGTTGTGGTTCCTCACCGCGACCAGCCCGCGCGCACGCGGAGTCTGGCGTGGGTGCCGTCCGGCGCGTGGGCGACCACCCGGTCGGTGTCGCCCTCGGCCAGGGCCAGCCAGAAGCCGCCCGGGGTGGTGATCGCGCCGAGAAGGGGTGTGGCCGCGCGGCCCAGGGTCAGTGACGGCGCGCTGCCGTCGGCGCAGACGTGGCCCCAGGCGAGGACGCTGTGACGGCCGTCGCGGGAACCGCGGCGCGCACCGCGCAGCACGTGCGAGGAGAACGCCGTCTCCACCATGACGTCCAGCAGCAGACCGTTGTTGTAGACCTCCAGCGCCCGTCGCCCGCGCGTGCCGCGCGCGAACTGGACGGACCACGGGGAGTCCAGCAGCGCGAGCCCGCGGAACTCCAGGTCCAGGACGTTGGGTTCGCCGAGTCCGGTGTCGTTCACCGTGCCCTCCCGCCTCGTCGTCGCTCTCTCTGGTCCAAGCCTTCCGGATCGGCCTGTGAAGCGCCGTAGCGCCAGTCGCCCTCCTCATGGTGGTGCTGGGTACACCCTGAGACGGTCTCAGGGTTCATGGTGCGGAGTGATCATCAGCCCCTAGCCTGGGCGCATGCTCATCCACCGGACGATCCGCCGCGTCTTCGGGCCCTACGGGCGCCAAGGCGTGCGCGACATCGTCTTCCTTGCCTCGGCCGTGCCGCCGGCCCTGCTGCCGGGGTTCGTCCTCCTCGTCTGGCCGAGCGGCTTCGCCCTGTTCCTGCTGCCGCCCGTCACGCTGGTGCTGGTCCCGTTGCTGACCCGCATTCAACGCAGCCGCTTCCGTTCGCTGCTGGGACTGGACATCCCGGTCGTTCCCCCGATCCGACCGCGCCTGCGCGCGTTCACCGCGGAGACGACCTGGCGGCAGTTTCTCTACCACGTCCTGGTGAACGTCGGGGTGGCGCTGTACGCGCTGGGGGTCGTCTTCGTCGCGACCGCGGGGCTCGTCGGGGTCACCCTGCCGGCCTGGTACTTCGCCCTGCCCAACGACCTGCTGCCCTCCGCGCCGGCGCCCGGGAAGCAGCCGGACGTGCTCGTCGTGGCGGTCACCCACCACGGCGTCACCTGGATCGCGGTGCTGGGTGCGATCGCACTCGTCGCCGTGCCCTGGCTGGCGCTGTTCGGCCGGGCCATGGACACCCGCGCCGCGGCCGGACTGCTGGGCCCGAACCGGACCCGGGAACTCGTCCGGCGGGTGGAGGACCTGGCGGAGAGCCGGGCCGAGGTGGTCGACGCCGCCGACGCCGAGCGCCGCCGGATCGAACGGGACCTGCACGACGGCGCCCAGCAGCGGATGGTCTCGCTCGCGATGAACCTCGGCCTGGCCCGGCGCATGCTGCGGAACCTGCCCGCCGAGGAGCAGGCGGCCAAGGCCATGACGGTCATCGCGGAGGCGCACGACGAGGCGCAGGCCGCCATCGCCGAACTGCGCGACCTGGTCCGCGGCCTGCACCCGGTGGTGCTCGAGGACCGCGGTCTGGACGCGGCCCTGTCCGGCATCGCCGCCCGCGCGCCGCTGCCGGTCAAGCTGGACGTGCGGATGCAGCGCCGGGCCGCCCCCGCCGTGGAGGCGGTCGCGTACTTCGTGGTGTCGGAGGCGCTGGCGAACGTCGCCAAGCACGCCCGGGCCTCGCGCGCCGAGGTCCTCGTCGACCAGCGCCGCGAACTCCTGCACATCACCGTGACCGACGATGGCGTGGGCGGCGCCGATCCCGGCAAGGGCACGGGCCTGGTGGGCCTGCGCCAACGCGCCGCGTCCGTGGACGGAACGCTGCGCATCACCAGCCCCCTCGGGGGACCGACGACTCTTCTCGTGGAGCTGCCGTGCGTGCTGTGATCGCCGAGGACTCCGTCCTCCTCCGGGCCGGACTGGTCAAGGTGCTGGAGGCCGTCGGGTACACCGTCGTCGCCGCCGTCAACGACGCGGAGGAGCTGCTCGCCGCCGTCGAGGAACACCGCCCCGACGTGGTGGTGACGGACGTGCGGATGCCCCCGGGTTTCACCGACGAGGGCGTACGGGCCGCTCTGCTGATCCGCCGCCAGTGGCCGGAGATCGCCGTGCTGCTGCTGTCGCAGTTCGTCGAGGAGCGCTACGCCGCCGACCTGCTGACCGGCGACAACCGGGGCGTCGGCTACCTGCTCAAGGAGCGGGTGGGCAACGTCGACGACTTCCTCGACGCGCTGGAGCGCGTGGCGGCGGGCGGCACCGCGCTGGACCCGGAGGTCGTCTCGCAGTTGCTGCTGCGCCGCCAGAGCGGACCGCTGGACCTGCTGACGCCGCGTGAGCGGGAGGTGCTCGGGCTGATGGCGGAGGGGCGCTCCAACGCGGCGATCGCCCGGGAGCTGGTGGTCAGCGAGAGCGCGGTGGCCAAGCACATCAACAACATCTTCATGAAGCTCGACCTGCCCCCGGCCGAGGGCGAGCACCGCCGCGTCATGGCGGTGCTGCGCTTCCTCGACGCGTGAGGCGAAGGAATCCGATGAACAGGCAGAGGACGATCTGGTGGGTGCTGTCGGCACTCGTCATCGTGGTGACGGCGAGCGTGACGGTGAGCGGCCTGGTGACCGGGATCCTCCAGGAGCGCCACACCCAGACGGACACCTACACGGCGTCCGCGATCAAGTCGGTCGAGCTGACCACCGGGTCGGCCTCGGTGCGGGTCGTCCCGACATCGGGCGGCGACGCCACGGTGACGCAGGAGATGCGCTGGATCTTCTCCCGGCCCACGATCACCGAGCGGCTGGACCCCGCCACCGGCACCCTCCATGTCGACGCGGGCTGCGAGGGCGGGAAGATCCTCGGCCACTGCGACGTCCGGCTGACCGTCGCCGTGCCGGCCGGGGTGCCGATCAACGCCGACGGCGGTTCGGGAACGGTGGACATCAGCGGCATGACCGGGCCGATCACCGCGCAGGGAGGCTCCGGGGAGATCGATCTGGAGCGCGACAGCGGCACCCTCGACGTCCAGGTCGGCTCCGGCCAGATCGTCGGTACGTCCCTGCAGAGTCAGCAGGTCACCGCCAAGGCAGGCAGCGGCCAGGTCGAGCTGGACTTCGCCCTCCCGCCCGCCTCGGTCACGGCGGAGGTGAGCTCGGGCCAGACCTCGATCACGTTGCCCAGGGGGCAGCAGTACCGCGTCAGCTCCTCGGTGGCGACCGGCGTCAGCAACGTCGAGGGCGGCCTCGCCTCCGCCTCCGCGAGCAGCACCGTCAAGGTCTCGGTGACCAGCGGGGAGGCGGACGTGAGCTACCGCTGACCTACTCGGCGGCCAGCCGATCCCGCGCCTCCATCAGTGCGAAGCCCAGCAGGTTGAGGCCGCGCCAGCGCTGGGGATCGGTGGCCGCCTCGTTCGCGGCGCCGAGCCCGATGCCCCAGACGCTGTCCCGCGGGCTGGCCTCGACCAGGACCCGGTTGGCGGTGCCGAGCAGGTACTCCCGCAGTGCGGCGTCCTGCCCGAACTTGGCCACGTTGCCCCGGACGACGAGCTCGAAGCGCTCGGCCTCCCAGCGCTCCTCGTCGAAGCCGGTGACCTTGCGGCCCAGCACCTTCGCCTCGGCGGGGGTGCGGGCCGCGAGTATCGCCGGAACCGACGCCTCGTCACCGAAGAGGCGGGCCTTGGCCGCCATCATCCAGTGCTCGGCGCTGGCGTACTCGACCCCCTCGATCTCGAGCCGGCAGGGCCACCACTGGCTCAGCGACCCCGGCCCGACCGAGCCGTCCTGCTGCGGCTGATGCCCCCAGAACATCAGCCACTTGGGACGCGCGCCGGCCGCCACGAGGGCGGCCAGCTGCTTCCGGCTACGGGTCCGTGCCGGGTGGTTGTGGGTGGTGATGTCGTTCGCGTCCATGCCCGTGATCCTGGCACTCGGCACTGACACCCGGCCACGCGTTATCCACAGCCCTCACCCGACCGAGCGCGGCAGGCGCGTCGCCAGGGCGATGACCAGGAAGGTCGCCGCGAACTGGAGCACCAGCACCAGGGTCAGCGCGTCCTTCATGCCCATCGAGGGGGCCAGCGAGAGGAAGAGCGTGCCGAGGGTGGCGACGCCGAGGGCGAGGGAGGACTGCTGGGTGGTGGCGAGGATGCCGCCGCCGACGCCCGCGCGCTCGACCGGGATCTGGCTCAGCACCAGGCGGATGAGCGGCGGCATGACCAGGCCCTGGCCGGTGCCGGCGATCGCCATGCCGGGCAGCAGCACCCACGGGCTGATGCCGGACCAGTCGTTGGCGACGGTCAGCGCGAGCGTCCCGAGGCCGATCGCCTGGATGACCGCGCCGGTGACGATGACGCGGGAGCCGAAGCGGGAGAGCAGGCGCGGGCCGGCCAGCGAGGCGGCGAAGAAGCCGGTCGCCATCGGCACCATCGCGAGGCCGGAGGCGATCGGGCCCTCGCGCAGGCCCACCTGCAGCGCCACGGCCATCACCATCATGAAGCCGCCGAAGCCGGCGAAGAACGGGACGGCCATGGTCAGGCCGACCCTCAGCCCACGCAGCTTCAGCAGCGAGAGCGGAATCAGCGGGACCTGACCGGCGCGCTCACCGCGCCGCTCGACCAGGACGAAAGCGGTCAGCAGGAAGGGGAAGAGTGCCAGCACCACCCAGGTCCACACCGGCCAGCCCAGCGAGCGGCCCTCCATGAGCGGGACCAGCAGCGCCAGCAGCGAGGCGGCCAGCAGCACGGTGCCGGGGATGTCGACGCGGGCGGGGTTGGCGGAGCGGGTCTCCGGGACGGTGCGCAGGGCGAGCACCACGGCCACGAGCGCGACGGGCACGTTGACCAGGAAGATGAAGCGCCAGCCGGTGCCGAAGAGGTTCGCCGACAGCAGCACGCCGCCGAGCACCTGGCCGATGACGACGGAGATGCCGCCGACGGCGCCGTAGATGCCCATGGCCTTGGCCCGGCGCTCACCCTCGGTGGCGGCCTGGATGGTGGCCAGCGCCTGCGGCAGCATCAGCGCGGCCGAGGCGCCCTGGGCGACGCGGGCCACCACGAGCGCCAGCGCGGTGGGGGCGAAGCCGCAGGCGAGCGAGGTGAGGCCGAAGAGCAGCGCACCGGCGACGAACAGCTTCTTGCGCCCGTAGAGGTCGCCGAGGCGGCCGCCGAGGACGAGCAGCACGGCGTAGGCGATGCCGTAGCCGGCGACGAACAGCTCCAGGGTCGCCGGGCCCGCCGACAGGTCCTTGTCGATGGTGGGCAGGGCGACGTTGACGATGAAGAAGTCCAGCATCGGCAGGAAGGCGCCGAGCAGGACGGTGACCAGACCCAGGGTGCTGAGTCGGCCGGAAGGGGGGACGGCAGGAGCGGCTGTGGTGCTGCCGCCGAGGCGCGTGATGCGCGGCAGCACGTTGGCCCGGGTGGGCGTCCCGGTGGTCTGCTGAGGTGCGGTGTGGATCGTCACGTCCACTACTGTCCGCCCGCCGATAACCTGGTACCAGTGTCTGGTTATCCAGGTATCAGGAGTACCTGGCAACGGGATCAAAATGGACGCATCCTGGAATACATGACAACCGCACCCGCGTCCACCCTGCAGCTCGTCGCACCCCTCGGCAAGCCCGAGGAGCTGCGCCGACGTGAGCTCGGCGCGTTCCTGCGCAGCCGCCGCGAGCGGATCTCGCCCGAGCAGGTCGGCCTGCCCAGCGGTGGCCGCCGCCGCACGCCGGGGCTCCGCCGTGAGGAGGTGGCGCAGCTCGCCGCGGTCGGGGTCACCTGGTACACGTGGCTGGAGCAGGCCCGGGACATCCAGGTCTCCGGTCAGGTCCTGGACGCGATCGCGCGCGGCCTGCTGCTGGACCAGGTGGAGCGGCAGCACCTGTTCGCCCTGGCCGGCGCCGCCGACCCGGTGCACGCGACGCGGGAGTGCCCGGTGGTGACCCCGCCGGTCCGGGCCGTCCTCGACCAGCTCTCGCCGATGCCGGCGGTCGTGCTCAACGCGCGCTTCGACATCATCGGCTGGAACGACGTCTACTCCCGGCTCTGCGGCGGGCTGGAGCGGTTCGAGGCCGACGAGCGCAACCTCCTCTGGCTCGCCTTCACCGATCCGGCCTGGCGCGAGCTGCTGGTGGACTGGGACCAGGCGGCCCGGCACATGACCGCCAAGTTCCGCGTCACGCTGGCCGAGCACGTGGCCGAGCCCGCCTACAAGTCGCTGCTCAAGCGACTGCTGCTGGCCTCGCCCGAGTTCGCCGAGGCGTGGGAGCGCCACGACGTGACCGGCACCTCGGAGGGCACCAAGCGCTTCCTCAACAGCGAGGTGGGCCTGCTGAACTTCGAGTACACCAATCTCTGGCTCGGTCCGCGCCCCGGCTACCGCATGATCACCTACATCCCGGCGGACCCGGTGACCAAGGCCCGCGTGGAGCAGCTGGCGGCAGTGGGACAATAGGGGTTCTGCCTGTCGCCGTTTCGAAGGACCGCCCGGGATGACCAGCACGGACACTGCCGTCGCCGCCGCGCCGCTCACCGCCGCCCCGCTGAAGCTGGGCTCGGCGCTCACGGTGTGGCCGCCTGTCGTGCTGGCGCCGATGGCGGGGATCACCAACGCGCCCTTCCGCACCCTCTGCCGGGAGCAGAGCGGCGGCAAGGGCCTGTTCGTCTCCGAGATGATCACGACCCGGGCCCTGGTCGAGCGCAACGCCAAGACCATGAACCTGATCCACTTCGACCCGAGCGAGCAGCCGCGCTCGATCCAGCTGTACGGGGTGGACCCGGAGACCGTCGGCCGCGCGGCCAGGATGATCGCCGAGGAGGACCTCGCCGACCACATCGACCTGAACTTCGGCTGTCCGGTCCCCAAGGTCACCCGCAAGGGTGGCGGCTCCGCCCTGCCCTACAAGCGCAACCTGCTGCGCGAGATCCTGCGCCAGGCCGTCGGCAACGCGGGCGACCTGCCGGTGACGATGAAGATGCGCATCGGTATCGACGAGGATCACATCACCTACCTCGACGCCGGTCGGATCGGCGCGGAGGAGGGCGTGGCGGCGATCGCCCTGCACGGGCGCACCGCCATCCAGCACTACAGCGGCGAGGCCGACTGGTCCGCCATCGCCCGCCTGCGCGAGGCCGTCCCGGCGCACGTGCCGGTGCTGGGCAACGGCGACATCTGGTCCGCCGACGACGCGGCCCGCATGGTTCGCGAGACCGGCTGCGACGGCGTCGTGGTCGGCCGTGGCTGCCTGGGCCGTCCGTGGCTCTTCAAGGAGCTGGTCTCCGTCTTCGAGGGCACCGTCGACCACGCCCGCCCCGACTTCGGCTACGTCGCGAGGACGATGCTGCGCCACGCCGAGCTGCTGGGGGAGTGGATCGGGGACGAGAAGCACGGCGTCGTCGACTTCCGCAAGCACGTCGCCTGGTACACCAAGGGCTTCTCGGTCGGCTCGGAGCTGCGCAACGGCCTGGCCACCGCCTCCTCGCTCACCGAGCTGGAGGAGCTGCTCTCCCGCGTCGACCAGGACCAGCCCTGGCCCGACAGCGCCGACGGCCCTCGAGGCCGCACCTCCGGCGCCCACCGCGTGGTCCTGCCCGAGGGCTGGCTCGACGACCCGTACGACTGCGCCGTCCCGTCCGCCGACGCGGAGCTGGACACCTCCGGCGGCTGACGACCCGCGCGAACCCACCCGAGCGCATGGCCCGCCTTGGTTTCCAAGGCGGGCCATGCCCGTTCGTGAGCACAGAGTGGACACCGGGCGACGCAGGGTGAGACGCGGTACGGACAAGGGGTGAGACGGAGCCCCTTTGGCGGCGTGACTCCGGCCACATTCGCGGTCACTTTGCGTCAGATGGACATAAAACCGCAGGTGGGGAGGGGTGTGAAACGGTTCCCGAACGAGACCGACGAGACGATCGCCCGCTTGTGTCCAGAGGATCAAGCCAAGGCAACCTGAACGTAGCCTTCCGTGGTCGTCCGGTTGCGGACATGTGAGATCGGCGTTTACTGGGTTCAACAGATGAAGGCGCGCTAGCGTCAGGACGACGATTTTACTTTCGCAGGCAAAGCCCGATTCCGGGCTTTCGATCTCACGGGTTACCGGTCGGTACCAGCCACTGACGGCCTATCTGGGGCAGCCAAGAGCCTTCGATCTGGGTATGTTCTCCGGCATCAGGGCAACCGTGCGGCAGGAGAGGCTCGTGGCCACTCAGGAAAAGTTCGTCTTCGACTTCACTGAAGGCAACAAGGACCTCAAGGACCTTCTCGGCGGAAAGGGTGCGAACCTCGCCGAGATGACCAACCTCGGGCTCCCCGTCCCTCCGGGGTTCACCATCACCACCGAGGCCTGCAAGGTCTACCTGGAGACCGGCAGCGAGCCGGCCTCCCTGCGTGACGAGGTCAGTGCGCACCTCGCCGCCCTCGAGGCGCAGATGGGCAAGAAGCTCGGCGACGCCGCGGACCCGCTGCTGGTCTCGGTGCGCTCCGGCGCCAAGTTCTCCATGCCCGGCATGATGGACACCGTCCTCAACATCGGCCTGTCCGACGCCTCGGTGCAGGGCCTGGTCGCGCAGTCCGGCAACGAGCGGTTCGCCTGGGACTCCTACCGCCGCCTGGTCCAGATGTTCGGCAAGACCGTGCTGGGCGTCGAGGGCGAGCTGTTCGAGGAGGCGCTGGACTCCGTCAAGCGCGCCAAGGGCACCGTCAACGACCTCGACCTGGACGCCGCCGACCTCAAGGCCCTGGTCGCGACGTTCAAGCAGATCGTCAAGGACCACGCCGGCCGCGACTTCCCGCAGGACCCGCGCGAGCAGCTGGACCTCGCCGTCCACGCCGTCTTCGACTCGTGGAACAGCGACCGCGCCAAGCTCTACCGCCGTCAGGAGCGCATCCCGCACGACCTGGCCACCGCGGTCAACGTCTGCTCCATGGTCTTCGGCAACCTGGGCGAGGACTCCGGTACCGGCGTCGCCTTCACCCGCGACCCCGCCTCCGGCCACCAGGGCGTCTACGGCGACTACCTGTCCAACGCGCAGGGTGAGGACGTCGTCGCCGGTATCCGCAACGCCCTGCCGCTGGCCGAGCTCGAGCAGCTGGACAAGACGTCCTACGACGAGCTCATGGCCATCATGCAGACCCTGGAGAACCACTACCGGGACCTGTGCGACATCGAGTTCACCATCGAGCGCGGCAAGCTCTGGATGCTGCAGACCCGCGTCGGCAAGCGCACCGCGGCCGCGGCCTTCCGCATCGCCGTCCAGCTGGTCGACCAGGGCCTGATCGACCTCGACGAGGCGCTGCACCGCGTCAACGGCGCACAGCTGGCGCAGCTGATGTTCCCGCGCTTCGACGAGAACACCAAGGCGGAGAAGATCGGCCGGGGCATCGCCGCCTCGCCCGGCGCCGCGGTCGGCAAGGCGGTCTTCGACTCCTACACCGCCGTCAAGTGGTCCCGCTCCGGCGAGAAGGTCATCCTGGTCCGCCGCGAGACCAACCCGGACGACCTCGACGGCATGATCGCCGCCCAGGGCATCCTGACCTCGCGCGGCGGCAAGACCTCGCACGCGGCCGTCGTCGCCCGCGGCATGGGCAAGACCTGTGTCTGCGGCGCCGAGGAGCTCGAGGTCGACACCAAGAAGCGCCGGTTCACCACCGCCGACGGCCAGGTGATCGAGGAGGGCGACCTCATCTCGATCGACGGCTCCACCGGCAAGGTCTACCTCGGCGAGGTACCGGTCGTACCGAGCCCGGTCGTGGAGTACTTCGAGGGCACCCTGCACGCCGGCGCCGACGAGGAGGGCGGCCTGGTCAAGGCGGTCCACCGGATCATCTCCCACGCCGACTCCGCCCGCCGCCTGCGGGTGCGCGCCAACGCCGACAACGCCGAGGACGCCTCGCGCGCCCGCCGCTACGGCGCCCAGGGCATCGGGCTGTGCCGCACCGAGCACATGTTCCTCGGCGAGGAGCGCCGCAAGGAGGTCGAGCGGCTGATCCTGGCCGACAACGACGCCGACCGCGAGGCCGCCCTCTCCGTCCTGCTGCCGCTGCAGAAGACCGACTTCGTCGAGCTCTTCACGGCCATGGACGGCCTGCCGGTCACGGTCCGCCTGCTGGACCCGCCGCTGCACGAGTTCCTGCCCGACATCACCGAGCTGTCGGTGCGTGTCGCGCTCGCCGAGGCCCGCAAGGACCCGAACGAGAACGACCTGCGTCTGCTCCAGGCGGTCCACCGCCTGCACGAGCAGAACCCGATGCTGGGTCTGCGCGGCGTCCGTCTCGGCCTGGTCATCCCCGGCCTGTTCGCCATGCAGGTCCGGGCGATCGCCGAGGCCGCGGCCGAGCGCAAGCTCGCCGCCGGCGACCCGCGCGCCGAGATCATGATCCCGCTGGTGGGCACCGTCCAGGAGCTGGAGATCGTCCGCGACGAGGCCGAGAAGGTGCTCGCCGAGGTCTCCGCCAGGACCGGCGTCGACCTGAAGATCGCGCTGGGCACCATGATCGAGCTGCCGCGCGCCGCGGTGACCGCCGGTCAGATCGCCGAGGCCGCCGAGTTCTTCTCCTTCGGCACCAACGACCTGACCCAGACGGTGTGGGGCTTCAGCCGCGACGACGTCGAGGCCAGCTTCTTCACCGCCTACCTGGAGAAGGGCATCTTCGGGGTCTCCCCGTTCGAGACCATCGACCGCGACGGCGTGGGCGCCCTCGTCCGCAACGCCGCGATCGAGGGCCGCAAGACCCGTCCGGACCTCAAGCTCGGCGTCTGCGGCGAGCACGGCGGCGACCCGGACTCCGTCCACTTCTTCCACGAGGTCGGTCTGGACTACGTGTCCTGCTCGCCCTTCCGGATCCCGGTGGCGCGCCTGGAGGCAGGCCGCGCCGCCATCGAGACGGCGGGCAGCGACTCGCGCTGACAAACCCTCACCCGGTCTTCACCTCACCGGGTGCCAGCGCGAGGTATGCCCCTCCTACGTCACACCGTCCCCGACCAAGGCGGTTAGTTGATGCAAGGGGGAGGGGCCGCTGCCCGCACCTGCTCCGTCGCGGAGCTCGGCGCAGAGTAGCCGCGACGGACACCCGCCCGGGCGGGAACGGACAATGGCGTCCGTTCCCGCCCGGGCTTTTTGTGTCCCCGTGCG
Organism: Streptacidiphilus jiangxiensis; assembly: GCF_900109465.1. GTDB lineage: Bacteria > Actinomycetota > Actinomycetes > Streptomycetales > Streptomycetaceae > Streptacidiphilus > Streptacidiphilus jiangxiensis. The sequence goes on along the minus strand of NZ_FOAZ01000019.1, from coordinate 188,532 downwards.
TCGGCGCGGTTACCGGAGCCTCTGAGTTCGCTCTGACCCTGGTGACGCACTCTTGAACGTGGTCTGGCGGATCACCTAACGTCTCGGGAAGCAAGAGCACACCCCCCTTCGTGGTGACACCAACGTGCCGCCTGGCCAGCGGCGTTGCACAGCCCTCCCGCTTCTCCCCCGTTCGAGAAGGGCACCATCGTGCTTCGTTCCGCACTCGTCGCCGGCTCCGCCGCCGCACTCGCCGTCGCCGGTCTCGCCATCGCCGCCCCCGCCGGCGCCAGCGAGCTCGCCCCGCACCACATGAACGCGCATGCCGCGAAGACGGCGGCCACCGCCACCGGCGGCAACCTCGCCTACGGCGGCGGCAACATCGTCACCGCGCCGACCGTCTACTACGTCTACTGGGGCAGCCAGTGGGGCACCTCCAGCGTCACCAACGACCCGTCGGGTGAGGTCGCGCTGCAGCAGAGCTTCTTCTCGCACGCCTACGGCAGCGGCGACACGTTCTTCACCTCGCAGACCCAGTACTGCCAGGGCGTCGCGACCGGCACCACCCAGTGCAACGGCGCCGGCACCCCCGTCGGCCACCCCGCGTCGAACCCGCTGGGCGGCACCTGGCTGGACAGCTCCGCCAAGGCCCCGACCCGTCCGTCCACCGCGCAGATCGCCGCCGAGGCGGTCAAGGCGGCGACGCACTTCGGCATCTCCGGCGACAACGTCCAGGTCGTCGTCGACCTGCCGCACGGCGTGGTGCCCTCGGGCTTCAAGACCCAGTACTGCGCCTGGCACGACCACACCACCGCCGGCAACGGCGCGGACCTGCCCTACACCAACATGCCCTACATCACCGACGCGGGCTCCGGCTGCGGCGCGAACTTCGTCGCCACCGGCTCCTCCGGTGTGAACGGCGCGGACGAGGGCATCACCATCGTCGGCGGCCACGAGTACGCCGAGACCCTGACCGACCCGGCGCCCAGCAGCGGCTGGGTCGACAGCACGGGCGCCGAGACCGGCGACAAGTGCGCCTGGATCTCCAGCGGTCAGGGCGCGTCGTCGATCATCTCCCTGAACGGCGCCAACTTCGCCGTGCAGTCGCTGTGGAGCAACAACTTCGGCGGCGGCGCGGGTGGCTGCGTGACCTCCTACACCAGCGCGAGCAACCAGCACTGACGTCGTACCGACGTCGAAGGCCGAGTCCGCGAGGGCTCGGCCTTCGGCCGTACCCGGACCGCACCCGAGGAGCCTGCCGTGAACCGAGCCCTGCGCGTTCTGCCGCTGACGGCGGTGGCCCTGATGTCCGCCTGCACCAGCGCGGCACCCGCGGCGGCCCCCGCGCCGACGCCCACCCCGACGGTGCTCCCCGCCTGCACGAAGCTCCCTGATCCCGTGCTGCCGCACTCCGCAGGGGAACTGACGGAACAGCAGTCCGGGGTCTACTGCCTCCCGCGCGGGCAGCGCGTGGACGTCTTCCTCACGGCGGCGAGGAGCAGCGACCTGTGGAGCCAGGTCCAGGCCTCGGGCAGCATCCTCGCCCCGACGAACACGGGCGTGATGACGGCGCCGATCGGCGTCACCCCGGCGATGTTCGTCGGCACGACGGACGGGACGTCGGTGCTGACCAGCTCGGCCCCTTCGGGGAAGACCTGGAAGGTCACCATCGTGGTCAAGGGCTGACTGTTCGCTCCCGCGCACGGCTGCACGGTCCAGGGGCGCGGGGCTCTGCGTGACAAGCCACCCAGAGCTCCGCGCCCCTGGTTCCGCTTACGCGGAGATCAGCGGGCGGGATTCCGCGACGTGGTGGGTCCTGGGGCCCGCGGCGACGCGCTGCTCGAGGCCGCTGCGGACCGCCGGCCACTCCTCGTCGAGGATCGAGTAGAAGGCCGTGCCGCGGACCATGCCGTCCAGGCCGCGGGTGTGGTTGCGGTGCACACCCTCCAGCACGGCCCCGAGGTGCTCGATCGCCGCGCGCGAGCGCATGTTGCGGGCGTCCGCGCGCATCGACACGCGGCGCACGCCCCACGTCTCGAAGGCGTGACGCAGCATCAGCAGCTTGGCCTCGGTGTTGATGCCGGTTCCCTGCGCCCGCGTGGACAGCCAGGTGCCGCCGATCTCCGTCGCGTCGGGGATCGCGGACAGCGGGTCGCCGACGGGACCGCGCGGGGCCGGCGGCCAGATGACCGGGCCCTGCCAGTAGTCCAGCTCGGTGAACCGGGTCGACCCCACGACCAGGCCGTCGCTCGCTCTGACCGTGGCGAAGGGGAGTGCGCGGCCCGCCGCCTGCGCGGCCAGCGCGTCGCTGACGTAACGTTCCGTCGCCTCGATGCCGTGCGGCACGGGCGTGAACGCATAGCTAGATCGGTCCTCTGCCGCGGCCGCGGCAAGGGCCTCGATGTGGCGCTCAGTGAGCGGCTCCAGCCGCACGGTGCGGCCGCAGAGGAAGACGGGTACGGGCACGGGGCCTTATGTCCTTCGGCGGGTGGGGTCGGGAAAGGTGCGCCCCGGCAGCCGTGGGTACGGCGACGGATCGCGTTCGCCGTGAGGCGTGCGGGGAGCGAGGGGACAGTGTGTGTCCGGAAAATGGCCGAGGCGGGAACGAGAGCGCGAAGGACAGCGGGCGGCCAGGTGAAGGCAAGGTGCGAAGCAAGGGGTTCTGCGAGGGTTCTGCAAAGGTTCTGCGGCGTTCTCCACGCAGCGTACTTGGTGCGAGAGTGGAGTGCAGCGAGAGGACCATACCCGGCCTGAGGGGTGAAGTCACCCCAGCCGCGCGAATCCGACGTGCACGGCGTGTCCCTGGGGCGCATGGCCGCGCTTCGCACTCCGAATTGGGGAATGAACCCTGGTTCCGGGATGCTGGAACCAGGGTAGTGGATGCTGTTTCGACAGCCTGAGGACGGGAGTGGGATCCAGGTGCTGGAACCCGAGGAGCTGTACGCGTTCGAGCCGGACGCCGAGGAGCTGGCCGCGGACGCCTCGATCCTGCTGCACTTCTTCGACGGCTTCATGGACGCCGGCGAGACCGGTGAGCAGATCGTGGCCGAACTGCTGGAGGATCCGGAGCGCCGACTCATCGCGCGCTTCGACGCCGACCGTCTGGTCGACTACCGGGCCCGTCGCCCCACGATGCTGTTCGACCGCGACCACTGGGCCTCCTACGAAGCCCCCACGCTCGACCTGCACCTGGTCCACGACGCGGTCGGAGCGCCCTTCCTGCTGCTGTCCGGCCTGGAGCCGGACGTGGAGTGGGAGCGGTTCGCCGCAGCCGTCGTCCAGGTCGTGGAGCGCCTCGGGGTGCGCCTGGCGGTCACCTTCCACGGCGTCCCGATGGGCGTCCCGCACACCCGGCCGACGGGGATGACCCCGCACGGCAACCGCAAGGACCTGATCGGGCAGTTCCCGCGCTGGTTCGAGCAGGTCCAGGTGCCGGGCAGCGCGGGCGGCATGCTCGAGTACCGCCTCGACGAGGCCGGCCACGACGTCCTGGGCTTCGCCGCGCACGTCCCGCACTACCTCGCCCGGACGCCCTACCCGCAGGCCGCGGTGGCCGTCCTGGAGGCCGTCCAGTCCGCGACCGGACTGGTCCTGCCCGGTACCGGCCTGCGCGCCCGGATGGACGAGGTCCGCGAGGACGTCGACCGCCAGATCGCCGAGGGCGACGCGGATCTGCGCTCCGCGATCAGCGGGCTGGAGCAGCAGTACGACGCGGTGGCGGGGGCGGCCGACCGCGAGAACCTCATGGCGGAGCCGGTCGACCTGCCGTCGGCGGACGAGCTCGGCCGCGCCTTCGAGGAGTTCCTCGCCGAGCAGGGCGACACGGAGTAACAAACACCGACGAGCGGATGGTCCTGACTGCGCAGGGCCATCCGCACAGGGGGTTTCTCGCGCAGTTCCTCGCGCCCCCGGGGTCGGTACGGCCGGCTGTCAGCTGTGGGTGTGCGCCCCCGTGGCGAGACCGGCGGCGGGCTTGCCGGCGGCGTTGGGCGCGGGCTTGCCCGGCTGCTGCTGCTGTGCGGGACCGTGCTGCGACGGGGACGGGTGCGGGGTGGGCGGGGCCGGCTGGACCAGCTGCGGGGCGTCCAGCTGCTGGCTGAGCCACGGGAAGACGACCGGGAAGAGCGCCGCCCAGGTGCCCCAGTTGTGGCCGCCGTCCTTCAGGACGATCGGCTGCTCCACCGTCACGGGGAACTTCGCCGCCGCGCGCAGGGCCTGCGCGTTCGCCGGGGTGCTGTAGCGGTCCTGGGCCGTGGTGGCGATCAGGATCGAGACGTCCGCCTGCGGGCCCGCGGCCTTCATCAGCGCCAGCGGGTTCTGGGCCGCGAGGACCTTCTTGTCGCGGATCGTGGACGGGTCGCCGCGGAAGTCGTCGGGGCTGAGCGCGACCGCCGCACCGAACCGGTCGGGGTGCTGCAGGACGAGCTTGGTCGCGCAGTAACCACCGGTGGAGTCGCCGAGCAGGCCCCAGCCGTGGGCGTCGCCGAGGACGCGGAAGTCCTTCTTCACCAGGTTCGGCACGTCGGTGTCGAGCCAGGTGCCGTTGCGGACGTTGCCGACATCCGTGCAGTCGGTGTTGATGCCGTTCGGGTTGATCCGCGGGATCACGACGATCGCCGGCTTCATCTTGCCCTGGGACATCAGGTAGGTCAGCGGGCCGGGCATGCCGCCGCCCTTGAGCCATGTCTCCGGGGAGCCCGGGTAGCCGTGCAGCAGTTCGACGACCGGGAAGGAGTAGTTGCGGTACTGCGGGTCGTCGTACTGCGGCGGCGTCCACACCAGCACCTCACCGGTCAGGCCGGAGGCCTGCCCGTGCAGGACGGTGCGCTGGAAACCGTTGGGGCCGCCGGTGAACGAGGCCGCCTGGGTGCTCGTACCGTCCGCGCTGGCGACGCCGACGCCGACGTTGTCCTGCTGACCGAAGAGGTCGCTCCAGGAGGAGTAGAGGCCGTTGGCGTTGTTGATCCACACGGCCACCACGGCGATCGCCGTGACCTGGCACAGGCCGATCAGGGCCAGTCGCACGGCCGCTCGGACGGCCTTGGGCCCACGTACGGCACCCCAGGCGACCATGGTCACCGCGACGGCGACCACCGTCGCGGCGATCAGGGTGTAGAAGAAGGCGGTGCCGGTGAGGCTCACAGTCCCGTTTCTCTCTCGCTGCTGGACAGACTTCGGAGGGCTCCGTGCCCGGGAGCCCTCGTGCACGTTAGCCGCGCCGGGTGAGCGAAAGGCTCTTACCTGTCCGTTCCGGGCGGTTCGTGACAGAACTGTCGCACGGGTGAGGCATCCTGTGGCCTTGTGAGCGACAGCCAGGGCGGTGGTGTGACCGACACGACACGCGAAGCCACCTGCGTCCGCGCTCTCGACAGCACCCGGGCCCGGCTGCCTATCATCGGCCGGGTGCGACCTATCCCCGGCCCATTGACCCGAGCCCAGCTGCGCAGCGCCTCCCGGGCGCTCGGCGTGCTGGCCTTCGCCGTCTGCTTCGTGCTGGTGCTGGTGCGCGGGGGGATCGGGTCGGGATCGCGCGGCGAGGACGCGCAGGCGCTCGCCCCCACCGACACCCGTCGGGCCGTGCCGGCCCTGCCGGGCCCCGCCGCGCACGTGCCCGCGTCCCTCGCGGGGGCGCAGGCCTCGCCCGACGGGCACAGCACGCCGTTCGACGGGCTGCCGGCCGTGGGGGCCCTCTTCTACCCCGACGACGCCTCCTACAGCCACCACTTCTGCACCGCCAGCGTGGTGCACTCGCCCGGCGGCGACGTCGTCGCGACCGCGGCGCACTGCCTGAGCGACCCCGCGCAGGGCTCGCCCAACCCGACCGCGCTGGTCTTCGCGCCCGGCTACCACGACGGGCAGTACCCGTTCGGGCTGTGGCGCTCCACCGCGATCCTGATCGACCCGCACTGGGCCGCCAACAGCGACCAGGACTCCGACGTCGCCTTCCTCGTCGTGCACAAGGACGGCGACCCGAACGCCAGGATCGAGAACGAGGTCGGCGCGGAGCGGATCGCCTTCGGCGCCGACCGCCCGGCGATGGTCGGCGTCATCGGCTATCCGAGCGGCACGGACCGGCCGATCTCCTGCCTGAACAAGCTGACCGCCTACAGCACGACGCAGTCCGAGTTCGACTGCACCGGCTTCACCGACGGTGCCAGCGGCGGCCCGGTGCTGCAGGGCATCGACCCGCACACCGGCCTCGGCACCCTGGTCGGCGTCATAGGCGGGTACCAGGAGGGCGGCGACACCGACGACGTCTCCTACTCGGTGTACTTCGGCGACCGGATCCAGGCGCTGTACGGCCAGGCGGTCGCGGCCGGCACCCCGTCGGCGTCCGCCTCCGCCTCCGCCTCCGAGGCCGCTTCCCCCTCGGGCTCGCCGAGTCAGTGAAGTCCGGCCCGCCACGGCTGGTTGGGCGCTACGCTTCCTCCGCGATCGTCGGAGGGGGAGCCACGATGGAGCCGTACAAGGAGCCCTGGTACGCCACCGCGCTGCGGGCCGGGCTGGAGCTGGTGGGCTGGATCGGCCTGCCGATCGCCCTGTGGGACCACTCGGTCCTCGCCGCCATCGGCGTGGACGTGCTGCTGATCGGCGTCCCGGCGATCTTCCAGACGCCGGGCGACAAGCCGGGGACGAACATCGCCGTACCGGGCTGGGTGACCATCGTCATGGTCCTCGCCGAGCTGGGTGGTGGCGTGGCCGCGGCCTGGCTGCTGTTCTGGCCCTGGCTCGCCGTCGTCGTCACCGGCCTCGCCGTGCTGACCTGCTTCACCGAGCTCCCGCGCTGGCGGCGCCTGCTCGCCCCGGGCCTGGCTCAGGACTCCCGCCGGGCCCGACGCGCGTCCTGAGCCAGGCCCGTCGGCCGCCGGTCCGCGCCTGATCTGCGAGTCTGACCCGTGCTGTCGGTCGTACGCGTTACCGTGCTGGGGATGGACGAAACCGCGCAGGTCACCAGCTACAGTCCCGCCGCGCAGGCGCGTTGGGTGGAGGAGCCGGACAAGCGCCCCGGCCGCACCGCGTTCCAGCGCGACCGCGCGCGCGTCCTGCACTCCGCCGCGCTGCGGCGGCTCGCCGGCACGACCCAGGTCGTCGCGCCGCTGGAGAGCGACTTCCCGCGCACCCGGCTCACCCACTCCCTGGAGTGCGCCCAGGTGGGCCGGGAGCTCGGCGCCGCCTTCGGCTGCGATCCCGATCTCGTCGAGACCGCCTGCCTGGCGCACGACATCGGCCACCCGCCGTTCGGGCACAACGGCGAGGAGGCGCTCGACAAGGCCGCCGCGGCGTGCGGCGGCTTCGAGGGCAACGCCCAGTCGCTGCGCATCCTGACCCGGCTGGAGCCCAAGCGGTTCGTCCCGCACCCCGAGGACGACGGCCACCCGGTCAGCGTCGGCCTGAACCTCACCCGGGCCACGCTCGACGCCGCCACGAAGTACCCGTGGGCGCGCGGGCAGCACCCGGAGCTGCCGCACAAGTTCGGCGTCTACGCCGACGACCTGCCGGTCTTCACCTGGCTGCGGCAGGGCGCGCCCGGCCATCGGCGCTGTTTCGAGGCGCAGGTGATGGACTGGTCGGACGACGTCGCCTACTCCGTCCACGACGTCGAGGACGGCCTGCACGCCGGCCACATCCGCCCGGCCGCGCTCGGCTCGGCGGCCGAGCGCGCCGAGCTGTACCAGGTGGCGGCCCGCTACGCGCCCAACGCCGAGCCGGAGGAGTTCGCGGAGGCCCTCGACCGGCTGCGCACGGAGGAGTGGTGGCCGCACCGCTACGACGGCTCCGCCCGCGACCAGGCCCGGCTCAAGGACACCACCAGCCAGCTGATCGGCCGGTTCTGCACCTCCGCCGAGACGGCCACCCGGGCCGCCTTCGGCGACGGCCCGCTGACCCGCTACCGTGCCGACCTGATCGTCCCGCGTGAGGTCCGCCTCGAGTGCGCGGTGCTGAAGGCCGTCGCCGACCGGTACGTCATGCAGCGCGAGGACCAGGAGCAGCTGCGGCGCCGGCAGCGCGTCGTCATCGGCGAGCTGGCCGAGGCCCTGGGCCGGATGGCACCCGAGGGCCTGGACCCGGTCTTCCGCAGCCGCTACGAGGAGGCGGTGGACGAGGCCGGGCGGCTGCGCGCGGTGATCGACCAGATCGCCACACTGACCGACGCATCCGCGCTGGCCAGGCACCGTGTGCTCACCAAGTCCCCATGAGATCTTGACGAATGATCAGTGACGCCCTCTTCACCTGCGGGTGAGCATGCGGGAGGCTCACTGCGACACCTGACAACCACCGAGGCGATCCACGGAGGCAGACGGACATGGTGGGCGCGCACGCGACGATGGCGATCGTCGGAGGCGGACTGGCCGGCGCGAAGGCAGCGGAGACGCTGCGGGCGGAGGGCTTCAGCGGTCGCGTGATACTGCTCGGCGAGGAGCGCGACCACCCCTACGAGCGGCCCCCTCTCTCCAAGGGCTACCTGAACGGATCCAGCGAGCGCGCCGAGGTCTTCGTCCACGACTCCGCCTGGTACGCGGCGCACGACGTCGAACTGCACCTCGGCCAGCCGGTCGTCGCGATCGACCGCGCGACGCGGGAGCTGCGCCTGGGCGGCGACGGCGACGTCCTCGGCTACGACAAGCTGCTGCTGGCCACGGGCTCCGCGCCGCGCGCCCTCGACATCCCCGGCGTCGGCCTCGGCGGCGTCCACTACCTGCGCCGCCTGGCCGACTCCGAGCGGCTGCGCGCCACCCTGCAGACGCTCGGCCGGGAGAACGGCACCCTGGTCATCGTCGGCGCCGGCTGGATCGGCCTGGAGGTCGCCGCCGCGGCCCGCGGCTACGGCGCGGAGGTGACGATCGTCGAGCCGATGAGCACGCCGCTGCAGGTGGCCCTCGGCCCCGAGCTCGGCGAGTTCTTCGCCCGGCTGCACCAGGACCACGGCGTGAAGTTCCACTTCGGCGCGACGGTCACCGAGATCGAGGGCCGCGACGGCATGGTGCTGGCCGCCCACACCAGCGACGGCCAGGAGCACCCCGCCCACGCGGTTCTCATCGGCGTCGGCGCCGTCCCGCAGACGGCTCTCGCCGAGGCGTCCGGCCTGGAACTGGCCACCCGCGAGGAGGGCGGCGGCATCGCGGTGGATGCGGCGCTGCGCACGTCCGACCCCGACGTCTTCGCGGCCGGGGACGTCGCCTGCGCGTTCAACCCGCTCTTCGGCCGGCGCCTGCGCGTCGAGCACTGGGCCAACGCGCTGAACGGCGGCCCGGCCGCGGCGAAGTCCATGCTGGGCCAGGAGGTCGTCCACGACCGGGTCCCGTACTTCTTCACCGACCAGTACGACCTCGGCATGGAGTACTCGGGCTTCGTCGCACCGGGCGGCTACGAGCGGGTGGTCGTCCGCGGCGACGTCGGCAAGCGCGAGTTCCTCGCGTTCTGGCAGACCGCGGAGGGCCGCGTGGTGGCCGGCATGAACGTGAACGTGTGGGACGTCACGGACCCGATCCAGGCGCTGGTGCGCTCCGGAGCGGCGATCGACCCGGACCGCCTGGGAGATCCCACGGTGCCGCTGGAAACGCTCGCCTAGCCATCAGGGGCGCGGGGAACCGCGCGACAAGCCACCGCGGGCCTTGGGATCCTAAGCGGACAGGGCCATCCGCGGGGGGTGGGTTCCTCGCGCAGCTCCTCGCGCCCCTGGGGAGTGCGACGAGCCGTAGACTTCATGCGTGGCGGGACGGATCAGGGATGAAGATGTGCAGGCGGTGAAAGCCGCGCTGCGGATCGATGCCGTGGTCGGGGACTACGTCCAGCTCGCCAACGGTGGTGGCGGGCAGCTCAAGGGGCTGTGCCCGTTCCACGACGAGAAGTCCGCGTCGTTCTACGTGAACCCCTCCAAGGGCGTCTACAACTGCTTCGGCTGCCAGGAGAGCGGCGACACGCTCGGCTTCGTGATGAAGATCGAGCACCTCTCCTTCGTCGAGGCGGTCGAGCGCCTCGCGCCGCAGGTCGGCATCACGCTGCGGTACGAGGGCGGCTCCTACGTCCCCGGGCGCCAGCAGGGCGAGCGCACCCGGCTGCTGGAGATCAACCGTCTCGCCTCGGCCTGGTTCCAGGAGCAGCTGAACAGTCCGGAGGCCGAGATCGGGCGGCGCTTCCTCAAGGAGCGCGGGTTCGAGCGCGAGGCCGCGGCGCACTTCGGCGTGGGCTACGCGCCCGCCGGGTTCGAGAACCTCACCCGCGTGCTGCGCGGCAAGGGCTACACCGACAAGGAGCTGCTGACCTCCGGCATCTGCTCCGAGGGCCGGCGCGGCCCGATGGACCGGTTCCGGGCGCGGCTGGTGTGGCCGATCCGGGACCTGACCGGCGAGGTCGTCGGCTTCGGCGCGCGGCGTCTGCGCGAGGACGACAACGGGCCGAAGTACCTGAACACCCCCGAGACGCCGCTCTACAAGAAGTCCCACGTGTTGTACGGGGTGGAGCTGGCCAAGAAGGAGATCGCCAAGTCCGGCCGGGCCGTCGTCGTCGAGGGCTACACCGACGTGATGGCCTGTCACCTCGCGGGCATTCCGTCCGCCGTGGCGACCTGCGGCACCGCCTTCGGCGAGGACCACATCAAGATCCTGCGCCGGCTGCTGCTGGACACCAACGGCAGCGACGCCAAGGTCGTCTTCACCTTCGACGGCGACGCCGCCGGGCAGAAGGCCGCGCTGCGCGCCTTCGAGGACGACCAGAAGTTCGCCGCGCAGACCCTCATCGCCGTCTCGCCCGGCGGCATGGACCCGTGCGAGCTGCGGATCGGCGAGGGCGACGAGGCGGTGCGCAACCTCATCGACCGGGCCTCGCCGCTGTTCGAGTTCGCGATCCGCTCCACCGTGGCCCGGCACAACCTCGACACCGCCGAGGGCCGCGCCGCCGCGCTGGACGCCTGCGCGCCGATCGTCGCGCAGATCAAGGACGGCTCGATCCGGCACGAGTACGCCGTGCAGCTGGCCGGCATGCTCGGCATCCTCGACGAGCGGTTCGTCGTGCGCCGGGTGCAGCAGGTGGCGCAGTGGGCCGCCGAGCGCCGCGAGGGACGCGGGAACCTGCGCCCCGGACAGCCGCTGCGGCCCGGACAGGCCCCGCCGCCGGCCGCGCCCGCCCGCCCGGCGTACCGGCTGGACGCGCGCAACCCGCAGCAGTTCGTGGAGCGCGAACTGCTGAAGCTGGCCGTGCAGTTCCCCGCGCTGGTCTCGCCGATCCTGGACGCCTTCGCCCCGGACGAGTTCATGACGCCGCCCTATGCGGCGGTGCGCGAGGCGATCACCGCGGGCGGCGGCGTCACCGCGGGCGCGCAGGCCGCCGACATCTGGGTCGACGTGCTGCGCGAGGTCGCCCCGGACGACGCCGTGCGCGGCCTGGTCACCGAGCTGGCCGTCGAGCCGGTCCGGACCCGGCGCGCCCCGGACGCCGTCTACGCGGGGGAGTTCCTGGTCAAGTTGCGGATCCAGGCGGTGGCCCGGCGGGTGGCGGCCTGCCGCGTCCAGCTCCAGCGGCTCGGCGCGAACGCCCCGGCCGAGCAGACGGAGGCGATCCAGCGGGAGCTGTGGGGCCTGCAGCAGTACGAGGGGGAGCTGCGCTCCCGTGGGGCTGCGGCACTCTGACGGTGCGTCGACCTCACCCTCGGTGATCGGTCCTTCACAGAAACTCTCCGCACGGGTCTCTGCGTGCGCCCCCGGACTGCCCCACACTGGTTCTCGGTGCCTCACTCCTCTCAGCCGCGGCCTGCCGATCCGGGCGGCGCCGCGCCCCAGGCTTCCCGGACGCGGGGTGACGAGAACCCTCCCCACGTCCCGCTGCCGCGTGCCCCCGTAGCCGCTCCCGAGCAGGCGTCGGCCCCGTCACCGGGGCGTCCTCCGGCGCCGGAAGGGATGGACGTGGAACTTGCCGCCACGGCCGTGTACCCATCGACCCTCGACGTACCTGCGCCCGTCTCCCTCGCCCCGACCGTGCCCGTCCCGCGCGGGCCCGCGGACGACACCGCACCGACCGCACCGACCGCACCGTCCGCGCCGTCCGACCCGTCCGCGCCGTCCGACCCGCCACAGCAGCCGCCGACCGGACCCGCCGCCGAGCCGACCGCCGAAGAGCTGCGCACGGTCGAGGACGAGCCACAGCCGGCCCTGGACGACTCCGGCGGCCCCGCCGCGGACCTGTTCCGCCAGTACCTGCGCGAGATCGGCCGGATCCCGCTGCTGACCGCCGCCGACGAGGTCGAGCTGGCGCGCAGCGTCGAGGCCGGGCTGTTCGCCGAGGAGTACCTGACCCTCCATCTGGAGGGGGTCGACGACCGGCTCGCCGACGACCTGGACCTGCTGATCGTGCGCGGGCGGATCGCCAAGCGGCGCCTGGTCGAGGCGAACCTGCGGCTGGTGGTCTCCGTCGCCAAGCGCTACGTCGGGCGCGGGCTGACCATGCTGGACCTGGTCCAGGAGGGCAACCTCGGGCTGATCCGCGCGGTGGAGAAGTTCGACTACACCCGCGGCTACAAGTTCTCCACCTACGCGACGTGGTGGATCCGGCAGGCGATGAGCCGGGCGCTGGCCGACCAGGCCCGCACCATCCGGGTGCCGGTGCACGTGGTGGAGCTGATCAACCGGGTGGTCCGGGTGCAGCGGCAGCTGCTCCAGGAGCGCGGCATGGAGCCCACCACCGCGGAGGTCGCGGCGGTGCTGGAGCTGGCCGAGGAGCGCGTCAGCGAGGTGCTGCGGCTGGCCCAGGAGCCCGTCTCCCTGCACGCGCCCGTCGGCGAGGAGGAGGACGTCGCCCTCGGGGACCTGATCGAGGACGGCGACGCGGCCTCCCCGGTCGAGTCGGCCGCGTTCCTGCTGCTGCGCGAGCACCTGGAGGCGGTGCTCAGCACGCTGGGGGAGCGGGAGCGCAAGGTCGTGCAACTGCGCTACGGCCTGATCGACGGCCGGCCGCGCACGCTGGAGGAGATCGGCCGCCTCTTCGGGGTGACCCGCGAGCGCATCCGGCAGATCGAGTCCAAGACCCTGAACAAGCTCCGCGACCACGCCTTCGCCGACCAACTGCGTGGCTACCTCGACTGAGCCGTTGTTGCCGGGTGCCCCCGGTCGGCACCCGGCAGGGACGTTCAGGCGGCGTAGAACATCTGGCGGAGAGCCAGGTACTCCATGAACAGGATGAACCGCAGGTGGTTGTAGGCGGCGTTGAGGTCCCCGGAGCGGTCCGGTTCCAGGGCGTATCCGTTGGCCCTCTCGCGGAACGGGTTCCCCCCGCGGCCGGAGGGATCGATGAGGCCGAGGCCCAGGAGCGTGCCGAGCCCCTTCGCGTCGGCCTTGCACATGAGCTCGAGCAGGTGGGCGTTGAGGTCGATGGGTGCGTTGACCTTGTGGTCGGCCACGTCGGCGGCGCTGAGCATGTGGTCGATCTGCGCACGGCCGGCCTGGAGTGCGGCGGCCCAGTCGAGTGGCAGCGCGAGCGGGGGGTTCTTGGCGGCGACTGCGGCCTTGGCCGGCACGGCGGTCACCCGGTCGACGCTGAGCGTCCGGCAGACGTTGAGCCGGACGACGATCTCGCCCCGCACGGCCATCAGCAGGGGGACCGCCGCCAGCACCTCCGCCGACGGGGTCCCGGGGATCGTGACGGTGGGATGCGCTGCGGTCGGGTGCCAGTCCCAGTCCAGGGGCAGGTCGAGGAAGAGCGGCACGACGGCATCGAGAAGGGATGCCGTCGGCTTGAACCGTGCACGTCGGAGACTGTCCCTGAAGCCGGCAAGCTGCTTGAAGGGCGACTCCCGGTGGGTGTTGATCCAGGCGTCCACCGTCCATTCGGTGGTCGCACCGCCGGGCGTGATCACACAGGTGTACGTCGCCGCGTGCAGCAACTCGCCCTCGGTCGTCTTCGCGACCTTCGTACGGGACTCCTGGCGACACGTCCAGGTGGCTTGGTACGGCAGCGGCAGCATCGGGCCCCCCGGCATTGACGACTTCCGAGTTGTCATGGTCGCACAACTGCCCGTTCCGAGTTGGGAGATGACGGATACTCGGGCTTCTCGTCGCGTCCGGCCACGTGAGAAGAACGAAACGTCGACGCAACATGAAACTCGCGCGAAACATCGCCGTCCGACGGCGGTAACGGAGGCGGGAAAAACTGCCGCATGCTCCTCGCCTCCTCCCCGTCCGGTCTCGACACCGGTGACACCGCCTGGCTGCTGGCCAGCACCGCGCTCGTCCTTCTGATGACGCCGGGCCTGGCCCTGTTCTACGGCGGCATGGTCCGCAGCAAGAGCGTGCTCAACATGATCATGATGAGCTTCGTCTCCATCGCGGTCGTCACCGTGGTCTGGCTGACCGTCGGCTACCCCCTCGCCTTCGACCGCGACGCGGGGGCCGGGCTCATCGGGAACCTCGACCACCTGGGCATGGCCGGGATCACCCCGAGCAGCCTCACCGGCCACGTGCCCACCCTGCTCTTCGCCGCGTTCCAGCTCACCTTCGCCATCATCACCGCCGCCCTGATCAGCGGCGCGATCGCGGACCGGGCCAGGTTCGGCGCCTGGGTGCTGTTCACGGCCGTGTGGACGGTGCTGGTCTACGTGCCGGTCGCCCACTGGGTCTTCGCGCCCGACGGTTGGATCGCCGCGCACCTGGGCGCGCTGGACTACGCGGGCGGCACCGTCGTCGAGGTGAACTGCGGTGCCAGCGGCCTGGCGCTGGCGTTGGTGCTGGGCCCGCGCGTCGGCTTCAAGAAGGAGGCCATGCGCCCGCACAACCTGCCGCTGGTGCTGCTCGGCGCAGGCCTGCTCTGGTTCGGCTGGTTCGGCTTCAACGCGGGCTCCGCGCTCGGCGCCAACGGCATCGCGGCGGCCGTCCTGCTCAACACCCAGGTGGCCGGCTGCGCGGGCCTGCTCGGCTGGCTGGTGGTGGAGAAGCGCCGCGACGGCCACGCCACCACGCTGGGCGCGGCGTCCGGCGCCGTCGCCGGCCTGGTCGCCATCACCCCGTCCTGCGGCAGCGTCGACCTGCCCGGCGCGCTGGCCATCGGTCTGGCGGCCGGAGTGGTCTGCTCGTTCGCGGTGAGCTGGAAGTTCCGGCTCGGCTTCGACGACTCCCTCGACGTCGTCGGCGTGCACTTCGTCGCCGGCGTCATCGGCACCGTGCTCATCGGTGTCTTCGCCACCGCGACGATGACCGGCCGCGTCAGCGGCCTGCTGCACGGCGGTGGACTCGGCCAGACCGGCAAGCAGGCCGTCGCGGTCGTGGTGGTCGCGGCGTACGCCTTCGCGGTGACCTGGGGCATCGGCAAGGCGATCGACAAGTTGATGGGCTTCCGCGCCTCGCGCGACGACGAGTTGACGGGCCTGGACCTCGCCGTGCACGCGGAGACCGCGTACGATCACGGGGTCCTGAGCCACGGCGCGACCCACCTCTCGGTGACGGCCGGGCTCCCGCACTCGTCCGACAAGGCCCCCGTCGCATGAAGCTGATCACCGCCGTCATCAAGCCGTTCCGCGTCGACGCGGTCCGCGAGGCGCTGACCGGCATGGGCGTCCACGGCCTCACCGTCACCGAGGCCAGCGGCTACGGCCGCCAGCGCGGTCACACCGAGGTCTACCGCGGCGCCGAGTACCGCATCGACCTGGTGCCCAAGGCCCGCCTGGAGGTCGTCGTCGAGGACACCGACGCCGACGCCGTGATGGACGCGATCGTCACCGCGGCCCGCACCGGCAAGATCGGCGACGGCAAGGTCTGGGCGGTTCCGGTCGACACCGTCGTCCGCGTCCGCACCGGCGAACGCGGCCCCGACGCGGTCTGAGGCGGTCTGAGGCGGTCTGGGGCGGTCGGCTAACGCCCCAGCTCCGGGTGGGTGCGCTTCAGCACCGCTGCGAACTGCGCGCGGACCGCGCCGCCGACGGGCGCGTCGTCGCCCGGCTCCAGCACGGTGTGCGGGGACGGCGGCTCCCAGGTCGGCGGCTCCGGCGTGCCCGCCAGCGCCCACGCGGCCTGGCGGGCCGCACCGATCGCCGCGTACTCGGCCTGCGCCGGGACCACCACCGGGACACCGAAGATCGCCGGTGCCGCCGCCTGCACGGCGGGCAGGCGGCCCGCGACGCCGGTCAGGAAGACCCGCCGCACCGCCACGCCGTTCGCCCGCAGCACGTCCAGCGCGTCCGCGAGCCCGCACAGCATGCCCTCGACCGCCGCGCGGGCGAGGTGCTCCGGCTTCATCGACTCCACCCGTAGCCCCGCCAGGGTCCCCGCGGCGTGCGGCAGCGGCGGCGTCCGCTCGCCCTCCAGGTACGGCAGCAGCACCAGCCCGTAGGCGCCGGGCGTGGAGCGCAGCGCCAGTTCGCTCAGTCCCTGCAGGTCCGTGCCGAGCATCAGCGCCGTCGCGCGCAGCACGCGTGCCGCGTTGAGCGTCACCACCTGCGCGAGGAAGCGGCCCGTCCCGTCCGCGTAGGTGGAGACGGCGGGCTCGCTGACGGCCTGGTCGTGCACGGCATGGAGGGTGCCGGAGCTGCCCAGCGAGACCATCACGTCCCCGAGGCCCATCCCCAGGCCGAGTGCGGTGGCCATGGTGGTGCCCGTGCCGGCCGCGATCAGCAGGCCCTCCGGGCTGTGTCCGGCGGCCTCCGCCGGGCCGAGCACGGTCGGGAACTGCTGCAGCTCGTGCCCGAGCGCGAGCGCGGCGAGGTCGCCGCGGTAGCGCTCCTCCACGGTCGACCAGTAGCCCGTGCCGGACGCGTCGCCCCGGTCCGTCGTGCGGCGGGCGGACTGCCCGAGCAGCTGCCACACGAGCCAGTCGTGCGGCATCAGGACCTCCGCGAGCCGCTTGGCCGACTGCGGCTCGTTGTCCGCGAGCCACCGCAGCTTCGCGATCGTCGCGGAGGCCAGTGGCACGGCCCCGATCGCGTGCGCCCAGGCGGCGGTCCCGCCGAGCTCCTCCACGAGCGAGACGGCCGCGGACGCGGCCCGTGGGTCGTTGCGCAGCATGGCCGGCCGCACCAGGACGCCTCCGGCGTCCAGCCCGATCAGTCCCTGCTGCTGAGCGGAGACCCCGATCGCGGCGATCCCCTCCAACAGCCCGCCCTCGGCGGCCGCGCCGAGGGACCGCAGCCACTCCTGCGGATCGATCTCCGCGGGCGCGGTTCCGGCCGGGACGCCGGGGTGCGGGGCGCGGTTCTCCCTCAGCACCGCACCGGTGGCGGTGTCGCAGACGGTGATCTTCGTGAACTGTGCGGAGCAGTCGATTCCCGCGGCGATGGCCATGCCGAGATCATGCCTCATCGCGCCACCCTTGCGCGGACGTTCAGCTGCACCATCTCAGGTGGCACAGCCGCTCAGGGGCGCGAGGCTCTACCGATGTGCGGCTCCGCCGCGCGGGCGCGACAGGCCACCGGCGTGCGGATGGTCCTCAACGTGCAGGGCCAGCCGCCTCGGGTGGGTTCCTCGCGCCGTTCCTCGCGCCCCTGGGCGGAGTGCAACGACCTGCAGGGGCGATGCATCAGCTCCGCGCGCTGTCCCAGTCGTCGAGGGTCGTGCCGCGGCCGTTCAGGTACGGGATGCGGTCGGTGACGGCGTTCGGGAGGCGGTCGCCGACCTTGTCGGCGACGGCCTGGCCCGCCTTGGACGCCGCGCTGCCCGCCGCGGACTTCGCGTTGCGGGTCGCCGACTGGACCGCCTGCGTCTGCGAGAGGTCCCGCGCCGCCTGACGCAGCTGTTCGTAGCGCTCCCGTCCGGCGCGGGTGCCCAGCACGTAGCCGATGGCCAGGCCCGCCAGGAAAGTGAGCTTGCGCATACCCCTCCGCCCTTCTGCTCAGTGGCTCTGCCGCCGGGATGGAGCCTAGGCGCGGCGGCGCGGACCTGCTCGTTCGGCGCGCCGCCGGGTGACGGCGAGAGCCCCGTCAAAGGCGACTACCCGTCGCCGAGGGCCCCGAACCGCAACGGATTGGCGGAGCACCCCCCCACGTGCGCTAATGTATGACCCGCAGCAAGCGCCGCGCCGGTCCGCCGGAGTGACGCAGGCGGCGACAGACGATCCCCCATAGCTCAATTGGCAGAGCAGCCGACTGTTAATCGGCAGGTTATTGGTTCGAGTCCAATTGGGGGAGCGCGGTACGATTCTTGTACCCAAGTGCAGTCCCCCATAGCTCAATTGGCAGAGCAGCCGACTGTTAATCGGCAGGTTATTGGTTCGAGTCCAATTGGGGGAGCCTCCTCTCGGCGCGCGGTCCGCGCGTTTGCCTCCGATCCTGGTCCTCATGGACCAGATGACGGAACCCCTTCCCGGCCCGTTGCAGCAGCTCGCCCGCAGTGCGTGGCAGATCGTGCTGGTGCTGGGCGTCCTCACCCTGTTGCTCGGTGTCGCGGTGCTGGTCTGGCCCAAGGCCACGCTCACCGTCGTCGGCGTGCTCTTCGGCGTGTACCTGGTGCTCGCCGGTATCTTCCAGCTGGTCGCGGCCTTCGGCACGCACGTGTCGACCGCGCTGCGGGTGATGGCCTTCATCAGCGGCGCGCTGTCGATCCTGCTGGGCCTGTTCTGCTTCCGCGGCGCGCTGGAGTCGATCCTGCTGCTGGCGCTGTGGATCGGCATCGGCTGGCTCTTCCGGGGTATCACGCACACCGTGGCCGCCGCTTCCGACCCGTACATGCCGGCCCGCGGCTGGCAGATCTTCGCGGGTGTGATCACCGCGATCGGCGGGATCGTCGTGCTGGTCTGGCCGTTCCACTCGATCGCGGTCCTCACCGTCTTCACCGGGATCTGGCTGCTGGTGATGGGTGTGGTCGAGATCGTCACGGGCCTGCAGTTCCGCAGCCGCGCGAAGGCGATCCCGCAGGGCGTCTGAGCCGGGTCAAGGCCGATCCCGGTACCAGGTGCCCTTGGTACCGGGATGAAGGCCCACTGGTTGGCATCTCCCGTGCGGCCTAGGTTCGGAGCATGACCTCCGAGGACACCACCGCTGTCACCGCCATCACCACCGACCGCATCGAGATGCCCGTTCCGGGCGGCTCGCCGATGGGCGGCTACCTGGCCCGGCCGACCGGGCCTGGGGAGCACCCGGGTGTGATCGTCGCGATGGAGCTGTTCGGCGTCGACGCCCACGTCCGCGGCATCTGCGACGACCTGGCCCGGCGCGGCTTCACCGCCCTCGCGCCCGACTTCTACCACCGGGTCCAGCCCGGTGCCGATCTGCCGCACGACGCCTCCGGCCGGACCCGCGGCTTCGAGCTGCTGCCGCAGCTGACCCGCACGGACGTCCTCGCCGACGTCTCCGCCGCCCTCGCCGCGCTCGACGCCCGCGGTGTCCGTCTGGCGGGCATGCTCGGCCTGAGCGCCGGCGGACACCTCACCTACCTGGCCGCGACGGCCCTGGACATCCCCAACGCGGTCGTCTGCTACGGCGGCTGGCTCACCGGCAACCCCGACCTGCAGGTCACCGGCCCGGAGCCGACGCTGTCGTTCACCCCCAGGATCTCCGGTCGGCTGCTCTACCTGGTCGGCGCCGACGACCACGTCATCGGCCCCGAGGAGCAGCGCGAGATCGCCGCCGCGTTGGAGGCCGCGGGTCCGCGGCACGCGTTCGTCGCCTACCCCGGCGCCGGGCACAGCTTCCTGCGCGACGAGTCGCCCGCCGCGGCGGACGCGCACGAGCGGATCGAGGCGTGGCTGCGCGGCAAGTGACCGACCGCGGCGCGTGACCGGTCCGGAGCCGCCCCGAGCGGCTCAGACGGCGATCGCGTGGAGCATCGCGCGCAGGCCGGGTAGCGCCTCCCGGTCCGCGCGCCACACGACGCGCACCCGCAGCGGGAACGCGTCCCCGCCGCGGGGTCCCGGCAGCGGCAGCCGGACCAGCGCGCCGGAGGCGAGCTCCTCCCGGACGGCGAACTCCGGCAGCACGGCCATCCCCAGCCCGCGTTCCGCGCACGCGCGGGTGACCGCGACACCCCCGGCCCGGACCCGCTCGACCTCGCCGCCCAGCAGCCGTTCCCCGGCCAGGTGGAACGAGCAGGCCGGGCCGTCCACCAGCAGCGGCCGGCCACGCAGGTCGGCGCGGGACAGCTCGGTGATCCCGCCCAGCGGGTGGTCCGGCGCGGCGACCAGGGCCAGCGGCACCTCCTCCAGGTCGAGGTGGTCCAGCGGTACCGGCGGCAGCACGAAGCCGAGCTCGCCCAGGGGGCCGGCGATGTCCAGGATCATCGCCGCCTCCAGGGCCCCGGCGGCGACGGCCCCCAGCAGCCCGTCCCGCGCGGCGTCCGTGTGCAGCGCGACCCTCACGTCGGGCCGGCGCTGCGCGAAGCGGGCCAGCATGCCCGGCGCGTGCGTCGCGGCGATCGTCTCCAGCGTTCCGAGTCGCAGCTCGGGGCGATCGGTCACGACCTCCTGCCGTGCCTCCTCCGCGCCGCCGAGCAGTCTGCGCGCCCAGGGGAGCAGGCGCCGTCCGGCGGGCGTCAGCGTCATCCCGCGCGGCGCGCGGACGAACAGGGCGACGTCGAAGGACTGCTCCAGCGCCCGGATCTGCTCGGACACCGAGGACGGGGCGAGCCCGAGTGCGGCAGCCGCGTCCGTCACGGTCCGATGCGCGACCACGGCCTCGAAGACACGGAGCTGACGCAGTTCCACGGCGGATCCCCCGATCGTTCGGTTGCCCCGATGGTACGTGCGCCGCTGCGGACGTCATCCGCCACGCCGGGTCGATGCAGACCATGACAGTTCATCAAATGGAGCCGCTCGGCCCGACCGCAGCGCATCCGTCCCGACCTGCACTTCGACGAGTGAAGTCAAGAGAGCGTTCTCGTAGGCCTTGACGGTCTAGACCATACGGGAGTTGAATGCGGCGGCGTCCCACCCGCCCCCACGCGAAGGACTGAGCCCATGCGGCGCAAGCTCCTCCCCGTCCGGTTCTGCGGAGCCCTGACGGTGGCCACCGGTCTGCTGTTCGCCTCGCCCGTCACCCCCCTCGCCCACGCGGCCGCGGGACCGACGGTGAACATCTGGCTGACCACCACGTCCGACTCCGCCGGACGGACCGTCACCCGGGGTCTGCAGCAGCAGACGCCGATCTCCTTCTCCTCCGGCTCCGGCAGTACCGGGGCCACCGTCGCCGTGAACGACGGCACCCGCTACCAGCAGTTCACCGGCGCGGGTGCCTCGTTCACCGACACCGCCGCCTGGCTGATGAACAGCAGCGGCGCGCTCAGCACGGCCACGCGCAACGCCGTGATGACCAACCTGTTCGACCCCGTCAACGGCATCGGCCTGGACTTCCTGCGCAATCCCATGGGCGCCTCGGACCTGGCCCGCTACAACTACACCTACGACGACATGCCCAGCGGGCAGAGCGACCCCACGCTCGCGAACTTCTCCATCGCCCACGACCTCGCGGACGTGCTGCCGCTCACCAAGCAGGCCGAGCAGCTCAACCCGAACCTCAAGGTGATGGGCACGCCGTGGACCGCCCCGCCGTGGATGAAGGACAGCGGCGCCTACAGTCAGGGCTGGCTCCAGTCCCAGTACTACGCCGCCTACGCGCAGTACTTCGTCAAGTACATCCAGGCCTACCAGGCGCAGGGCGTGCACATCGACTACGTCTCCGCCCAGAACGAGCCCACCTGCTGCTCCGGCTACCCCTCGATGCAGTGGAACGCCAACGGGCTCGACTACTTCACCGGCACCGACCTGCTGCCGGCCTTCCACGCGGCCGGGCTGACCACCAAGGTCCTGGCGCTGGACTGGAACTGGGACAGCTACGACAACTACGCCGCCCAGACCGTCAACGACGCGACGGTCCGCAACGACCCGCTGTTCGGCGGCATCGCCTGGCACGGCTACAGCGGCGACCCGACCGAGCAGACGACCGTCCACAACCAGTACCCGAACGTGGACGCCTTCGACACCGAGCACTCCGGCGGCACCTGGATCGCCGACCAGCAGCAGGAGGACATGCAGAACATCGTCGACTACACCCGCAACTGGGGTAAGTCGGTGGTCAAGTGGTCGCTGGCGGTCGATCAGAACATGGGCCCGCACAACGGCGGCTGCGGCACCTGCACCGGCCTGATCACCGTGCACAACGGGGACGCGCGCAGCGGGCAGGTGGACTACAACATCGAGTACTACGACCTGGGCCAGCTGACCAAGTTCGTCAAGCCCGGCGCCTACCGGATCGATTCGACCGCCAGCACCGCGGTCCCGAACGTGGCCTGGCTGAACCCGGACGGCTCCAAGGCCGTCGTCGCCTACAACGCCACCGGCGGCAGCGAGCCGTTCACGGTCAACTGGGGCGGCCAGCACTTCACCTACACCCTGCCCGCGCAGACCAGCGCGACCTTCACCTGGTCGGGCTCGGCCGCGTCGGCGCCGACCGGGCAGATCGCCGGTTACGGCGGCAAGTGCGTGGACGTGGCGGGTGCGAACACCGCCAACGGCACGGCCGTCCAGCTCTACGACTGCAACGGCACGAGCGCGCAGTCATGGACGGTGGCCGCGGACGGCTCGCTGCAGGCGCTCGGCAAGTGCATGGACGTGACCTCCGCCGGCACGGCCAACGGGACCCAGATCCAGCTGTACGACTGCAACGGCACCGGCTCCCAGCAGTGGCAGGCGCAGTCGGACGGCTCGCTGCTGAACCCGCAGTCGGGCCGCTGCCTGGATGCCACCGGCCCGAGCTCGGCCAACGGCACCCGGCTGCAGATCTGGGACTGCACCGGAGCGGCCAACCAGAAGTGGACCCTGCCGGCCTGAGCGCGGCCGGCGCGCCGGCCACCTCCGGGTATGCGCTGCTGATCACTCATCCCTGAGTGTCCCCGTTCGAGTGAAAAACGCTCCGTGGTGCAGGCACCACGGAGCGTTTTCGCTAACGTACCTCGAAGGAAGTGGGGCCGGTGGGACTCGAACCCACGACCAAGGGATTATGAGTCCCCTGCTCTAACCGGCTGAGCTACAGCCCCTCGATTCTGGAACGATTCTTGGAACACCAGCACGAGCGGCCCCGTAAAGGGCCGCTCGCCGCAGCATAGCTGGTGAGACGCCGTCCGTGCGCGGTGGGTTCCATCCTTCAGGAGTGGGATCAGTCCTGACGGCGTGCGTGGTCGAGCATCCGCTGCAGAAGATCCCGGAGCTGGAGCCGCTCCTCTCCGCTGAGCGCGGCCAGCGGCTCGCGGGCGAAGTTGAGCGAGGCGCGCAGTTCGGAGGTCGCGGCGCTGCCGGTCTCGGTGGTGACCACACGCTTGACCCGGCGGTCCTCGGGGTCCGGCTGCCGTTCGACCAGTCCGCGGGCCTCCAGGCGGTCGACGATGCCGGTGATGTTGGAGGGCTCGCAGCTGAGCGTCTGGGCGATCTGGCGCATCGGCATCGGCCCGCGGCGCAGCAGACCGAGCACCTTGGCTTGGGCGCCGGTGAGCGAGCGGGCAGCCGCGGCTTCCTCGTACTCCTTGTGGAAGACGCCCACCAGTGCGGCCATCAGGTCGACGACCTCAGGCGTCAGCGGATCCGGCTGTTCCTGTTCCTCGTGCATGGCATCCAGGCTACCTGAATATTTGACAAGGTTAACCTTTCCGGTCACCGTTACTTGAGTAGGTCAACGTTCCACGTCGAAAGTGATCACGCCATGGCCCAGCAGAGCCTTCCCGCCACCGGTCGCGAGTGGCACCTGGTCGCCCGCCCGCAGGGCTGGCCGACCCCTGCCGACTTCGCCCTCGTCGAGGCCCCCGTCACGGCCCCCGCGCCGGGCCGGATCCTGGTTCGCAACGAGTACCTTTCCGTCGACCCCTACATGCGGGGCCGGATGAACGACGCCAAGTCCTACGCTCCGCCGTACGCGCTGGGCGAGGCCATGCACGGCGGCGCGGTCGGGCGCGTGGTCGCCTCCGCGGCCGAGGGCTTCGAGCCCGGCGACGCGGTGCTGCACGGGCTCGGTTGGCGCGAGTACGCCGACGTGCCCGCCGACCAGGCCTTCAAGGTGGACGCGGGCGCGGCACCGCTCCAGGCCTACCTCGGCGTGCTCGGCATGCCGGGCCTGACCGCCTACGCCGGTCTGCTGCGGGTCGGCCGGTTCCAGGAGGGCGACGCCGTCTTCGTCTCCGGCGCCGCGGGGGCTGTCGGCAGCGTCGTCGGACAGGTGGCCAAGCTCCGCGGCGCCTCGCTGGTCGTCGGCAGCGCCGGCTCGGACGAGAAGGTCCGCAAGCTGGTCGAGGAGTACGGCTTCGACGCCGCCTTCAACTACAAGAACGGCGACGTGGTCGGCCAGCTGGCCAAGGCCGCTCCCGAGGGCATCGACGTCTACTTCGACAACGTCGGCGGCGAGCATCTGGAGGCGGCGATCGGCGCGCTCCACGTGCACGGCCGCGCGGTGCTGTGCGGGGCCATCGCCCAGTACAACGACACCACCCCGCCGGCTGCGCCGCGCAACCTCGCCACGGTGATCGGCAAGCGCCTCACCCTCCAGGGCATGCTCGTCGGCGACCACTACGACCTCCAGCGCGAGTTCGTCACCGAGGTCGGCGGCTGGCTGCGCGATGGCAGGCTGCGCTTCGAGGAGACGGTGGTCGACGGCTTCGACAACGCCGTCGACGCCTTCCTCGGCCTGCTGCGCGGGGCGAACACCGGCAAGATGCTGGTTCACGTCGGCTGAGCGGGCGGGCCGCTCGGGCTGGCCGGTCGGGCTGGCCGGTCGGGCTGGCCGGTTGGGCTGACCGGCCCATAAGTCTGACGATCGGTCAGTGAGAGTGCGACCACTCGGGCGGATCGGCGTGCCGTCCGGGTGGTTGTGCTGGACAGCCGCCCTGTCGGGGCGGGGGAGCGGTACCGTTTCTGCTCAAGGGTCCAGTCTCGCGTGTGTTTATCGCAGCCGGTGCGGGGTAGTCGTCAGCCCATAGCGGGAACAAGCACAACAAACCGGACACACCGTCACCATGCTGGCGCGAGAACGCTGGGGAAGGCGCCCCTCGCACCACACTGGAGGTCCGGTGACGACTCGTGGAGTTCTCTACGTGCACTCCGCGCCACGCGCGCTCTGCCCGCATGTGGAGTGGGCGGTTGCCGGCGTGCTCGGACAGCGGGTGAGCCTGGACTGGACCCGCCAGTCGGCCGCGCCCGGCACCTGGCGTGCCGAGCTGTCCTGGCAGGGTGCGCCCGACACCGCCTCGCGGCTGGCCTCCGCGCTGCGCGGGTGGCAGCTGCTGCGCTTCGAGGTCACCGCCGAGCCGGTCGGCGGCACCGAGGGGGAGCGCTTCTCCAGCACGCCCGAGCTGGGCATCTTCCATGCCGTCATCGGCCTCCACGGTGACATCATGATCCCCGAGGATCGGCTCCGCGCCGCGCTGCTCCGTGCCCGACTGGGCGAGAGCGAGTTGGAGTCGGAGATCACCCGACTGCTGGGCAAGCCCTGGGACGACGAGCTCGAGCCGTTCCGCTACGCCGGCGAGGGCGCCCCGGTCCGCTGGTTGCACCAGGTGGTCTGAGCCTCCAGCCATCCGGCGACCCCCGATCGGGGGGGCGTGCGTGCGGGTGCGCGCGCCGCGCTTTCGCACGCGATCCACGCCATGTCATGGTCGTGGTCTTGCCCGGGTATGCCCATGATGTCCCAAGCCGCCGACCGGGAACTGATCGATATTCAGAGCATGATGTTCACCTTGCGGACAGTCGGGCGTGGTGGGCCGGGGGTCCCCGTAGGTGTAGTCCCTCTGCGTGGTGTCAGATGTGCGTCGGCTGTGAAGTCAACCCCCAGTCGGCCGTTGTGCGAGAAAACGCGATCCCGATAGACATCCCGCCGGGGGCCTTCGAACATCTGTTGCCGCTCCCCTCGTCATCTGACGGACCTTCACTCTGGGAGTCGTCATCACCCGCAACAACAGCTCCCGCGTCAGCCGCGCCCGGATAGCCACCATCGCCACCGCGTCGCTCGCGCTGGCCTCCGGTTCGCTGGCTCTCGCTGCTCCTTCCCAGGCCAGTGCGCCCGCCCCCGTCGCCAAGGCGGTCGCCGGCAGCCACCCCGCCTGGGCCACCCACACCGCCGACCAGGGCACCGCGCCCGCCGCGGCGACGTTCACCGGCACGGTGTACCTCGCCATGCGCGACTCGGCCGGTCTGGCCGCCTACGCCCAGGCGGTCTCCGACCCGTCCAGCCCGCAGTACCGCAAGTTCCAGAGCGCGGCCTTCGTCCGCAGCCAGTTCGGCCCGACCGACGCCTCGGTCGCCAAGGTCAACGCCTGGCTCAAGGGTGCCGGCCTGTCCGTCGAGAGCAGCAGCTGGCACGCCATCAGCGTCTCGGGCACCAGCGCCCAGATGGCCAAGGCCTTCGGCACCACCATCCACGAGTACCGCGTGGCCGGCCAGCAGGCGCACGCCCCGGCCGCCGACGTGGTGATCCCCGCCGACGTCGCCCCGTACGTCCTCGGTGTCGCCGACCTGAGCTCCACGCTCGGCAGCCACGCCAAGCCCGACTCGGTGACGGTGAACAACACCATCGCCGCCCCCGGCAGCAAGACCGGTGGTGGCCTGCCCACCACCGCGACCTGCTCGGACTACTGGGGCCAGAAGACGGCCAAGGGCGCTCCCCAGGGCTACACCAAGGGTGCCGTCCCGTTCGACCAGTGCTCCTTCGTCCCGTCCCAGCTGCGCAAGGCCTACGGCATCAGCGCCACGCACCTCACGGGCAAGGGCGCCACCGTCGCCATCGTCGACGCCTACGGCTCCCCGACGATGCTGGCCGACGCCAACCACTTCGCCACCGCGCACGGTGACAAGGCGTTCCGCAAGGGCCAGTACCGCGAGGTCGTCACGCCCGCGAACTGGAACAGCCAGAAGGCCTGCGGTGGTCCCGCCGGCTGGGCCGGCGAGGAGTCGCTCGACGTCGAGATGGTGCACGGGCTGGCCCCGGACGCCAACGTCGTCTACGTCGGTGCCAACTCCTGCAACGACAGCGACCTGTCGGCCGCGCTCGCCAACATCGTCGACCACCACCTGGCGGATGTCGTCTCCAACTCCTGGAGCGAGATCATGCACACCACCGACCAGGGCGACATGGCGAAGGCGCAGATCGCCGCGTACGAGACGATCTTCCAGCAGGGCGCCATCGAGGGCATCAGCTTCGACTTCTCCTCGGGCGACTGCGGCGACGAGTCCCCGAAGGCCGCGGCCACCGGCGTCAACTGCCAGACGGACACCCCGCGCGCCCAGGTCGACTACCCGTCCTCCTCGGCGTGGGTCACCGACGTGGGTGGCACCGCGCTGGGCCTGAAGGACAAGAGCGGCACGTACGGGTTCGAGACCTCCATGGGCACCCTGCGTTCGGTCCTCTCGACCGACGGCAAGTCCTGGAACCCGTTCCCCGGCCAGTTCTACTTCGGTGGTGGCGGCGGCACGTCCGAGGACTTCGCCCAGCCCTTCTACCAGAAGGGTGTCGTCCCCAACGCGCTGTCGCACACGCTGATGACCGGTCAGCACAGCAAGACCGCGCAGCGGGTGACCCCGGACGTCGCCATGAACGGCGACCTGTACACCTCGGTGCTGGTCGGTCAGACCACCGCCGGTGTCTACAGCGAGGGCGGCGTCGGCGGCACCAGCGTTGCCGCGCCGGAGTTCTCCGCCGTCCAGGCCGACGCGATCCAGGCCCAGGGCCAGGCGATCGGCTTTGCCAACCCGGAGATCTACCTCCGCGCCCGTCTCGGTGTCTTCCGTGACGTGGTCAACGAGCGCGCCCTTCACCACCAGGCTCCGCTGAGCAACGTGGCCGACTTCGGCGTCATCGGCGGCCAGCTCAAGATCCGCCTCGCCGCCTTCGGTGAGGACACCAGCCTGCAGGCCACCCGCGGCTTCGACGACGCCACCGGCGTCGGTTCGCCGACGACGGCCTACCTGCGGTCGTTCCTTCCGTAGTCAGCGATCGGCAGGTCGGTTCCAGCCGGGCCCGGCAGGGGAGTTCGTCCCCTGCCGGGCCCGTTGCGTCGCCGCGACCCAGACCGCGGTGCCGACCGCGATCAGCACGACGCCGGCGCCGAGCCACGGCCACGGGCTCCACTCCTCGGTGCACTCCCCGGGCGTGCAGACGTTCCCCGGCCCCGACCGGTTCAGCCAGGCGATCACCAGCGGCAGCACCCCCGCCCCGGCGATCAGCCCCGGCAGGCCGGTGTGCGAGCGCCGTGTCCGGCCGAGCAGGACGGCGCCGCCGAGCGTCAGCACCGCCACGTAGGGCCCGACCGTGAGGACGGTCAGCAGCGCGGTCACCCCGCCGCCGCCGACCGCCGCCCAGGCCAGGAACCATTGCCAACCGTGCAGCCGACCGTGCCTCATGACCGCCTCCGTCGTGGAATCAGGTCGAGAAGGGATGCGAGCGAGTCGGCGCGCGCGAAGAGCGCGAGCGCCGGGGTGGGGTCCTCGTCGAGCACGGCCAACAGCTCCAGGCCGAGATAGAGCGCGACGACCCCGTGTGCGAGCTCGTCCGGTGACCCGAGCCGTGCGGCGGGCGTCCCGCGCAATGCGTCCGCGGCGAAGCCGCGCCAGGGACGCAGCCGCTCCGCCACCTCGGGCCGCAGGGCGGCGTTCGCCTGAGCCGCGGCGATCATCTCCACGAGCACGGCGGTGTGGCCGAGCTCGAGGTCCTCCTCGAAGACCGTCCGGGCGGCGGCGACCAGCTCCTTGAGTGACCGGCTCTCGTCCACGAGCCCCTGGTAGCGCTCCCGCCGCAGCTCCGCGACGCGGTCGAGGGCGGCGAGCAGCAGCCGCTCGACGGACCCGAAGTGATAGAAGATCAGCGCCTGGTTGCAGCCGGCCCGCGCGGCGATCTCGCGTGCGCTGGCGTGGGCGTGGCCCTTCTCCCGCAAGGTCGCGATCGCTCCGGCGACCAGCGCGTCCCGCGTCTCCGCCGTGGCCATGCCTGCACCACCCCCGTTTTGAGCACTCGCTCAAAAACGAATGTAGACCTCGTCCGCCCGGCCCACAAGCCACTCGGGTGAACCCGATATTCGTTTGGCCGGACCGGAACCGATCGGTAGGAAGGACCGGTGACCGTTTTTCACTGCACCACCTGTGCGACCGCGCTGACGAACGACCTGGCCGAACTGCCCCGTCTGCCGGCTTTTCCTGAATTCGACGGCCGGGTCCAGGCCGACGGGCTCCGCAGGGCGCCCTCGACGGTCCCGGCCGGATACTTCGCCGTGCAACCCGAGCCCTGGGGCGCGCCCTTCGCGCCGACGGACGACTGCGTGGCCGCGTACCCCGGCGGGCCGTGCATGACCGACCCCGACGGCGACGGGTTCCTCGTCTCCGCGGGCCCTCGTGACACCGTCGTGATCCATCCCGACGACGCCCCGGAACTGCGCCCCGACCCGGACTACCGCGATGCCGGATGCTGCGGACTGCGCGGCACCGAGGGCATGAACCGTTTCTGCCCCGGGTGCGGGGCCGAGGTGGGCACGCAGGTCAGCGAGTGCTACACCCCGTACGAACTGCACCTTGATCCCGGCCGGGTGCGCCGGACGGCATGACACCGGACGGCATGAGGGGCGCGGCGAACCACTCGGGTTCGCCGCGCCCCTGGGGATGCCGCAGTTGTCAGACCGTGCGGAAGGCCAGGACGACGTTGTGGCCGCCGAAGCCGAAGGAGTTGTTCAGCGCCGTCAGACGGCCCTCGGCCGGGAGGGCTCGGGGCTCGCCGATGACGATGTCGGCGTCGACCTCGGGGTCGAGGTCGTCGACGTTGATGGTCGGCGGGGCCACCCGGTGGTGCAGGGCGAGGACCGTCGCGACGGTCTCGATGCCGCCCGCGCCGCCGAGGAGGTGGCCGGTCATGGACTTGGTCGCGGAGATCGCGATGTGGTCCAGGTGGTCGCCCAGGACCCGGCGCAGCGCCTTGATCTCGGCGGTGTCGCCCTGCGGGGTGGACGTGGCGTGCGCGTTGACGTGCACGATCTCGGCCGGGTCCACGTCGGAGGACTCCAGCAGCTGGGCGATCGCGCGGGCCACGCCCGAGCCGGTCGGCTCCGGCTGGGCGATGTGGTGGGCGTCGGAGGACAGACCCTGGCCGACGGCCTCGCAGTAGACGCGGGCACCGCGCGCGGCGGCGTGCTCCGCGGACTCCAGCACCACGACGCCGGCGCCCTCGCCGAGGACGAAGCCGTCACGAGCCTTGTCGTAGGGGCGCGACGCCTCCTGCGGGTGCTCGTTGTTCTTGGACATCGCCATCATGTTCGCGAAGGCGACGATCGGCAGCGGGTGGATCGCGGCCTCGGTGCCGCCGGCGACGACGACGTCGGCGCGGCCGGTGCGGATCATCTCGATCGCGTAGCCGATGGCCTCGGCGCCCGACGCGCAGGCGGAGACGGGGGTGTGCACGCCTGCACGGGCGCCGACCTCCAGGCCGACGTTGGCGGCGGGGGAGTTCGGCATGAGCATCGGCACGGTGTGCGGGGAGACGCGGCGGACGCCCTTCTCCTTCAGCACGTCGTACTGGTCGAGCAGGGTGGTCACGCCGCCGATGCCGGAGGCGACGACCGCGCCCAGGCGCTCGGGGGCGACGGGGGAGCCCTCCTCGGTGGCGGAGGCGGTGAAGCCGGCGTCGGCCCAGGCCTCGCGCGCGGCGATCACGGCGAACTGCGCCGAGCGGTCGAGCTTGCGGGCGAGCGGACGGGGCAGCACCTCGCCCGGGTCGACCGCGGTGCGGGCGGCGATGCGGACCGGAAGGTCCTCGGCCCACTCCTCTTCGAGGAGCGAGACGCCGGAGCGGCCCGCCACCAGGCCCTCCCAGGTGGACGCGGCGTCGGCGCCGAGCGGCGTGAAGGCGCCGATCCCGGTGACGACCACGGTGCGGCTGTCGCTGGTCACTGCTGTGTCTCCTGGCAGGGAAGTCCGGGCATGGAAACCCGGTGGAACTTGGGGGTCGGGGGACACCGCCGGACGACGGCGTCCCCCGGGAGCGAGCGGTCGCTCAGGAGTTGGCGACGATGTAGTTCACCGCGTCGCCGACCGTCTTCAGGTTCTTGACCTCGTCGTCCGGGATCTTGACGTCGAAGCGCTCCTCGGCGGCGACGACGACCTCGACCATGGACAGCGAGTCGACGTCGAGGTCGTCCGTGAAGGACTTGTCGAGCTGAACGTCCTCGGTCGGGATCCCGGCGATCTCGTTGACGATCTCCGCGAGACCTTCGAGGATCTCTTCCTGGGTGGCCATTGAAGGCTCCTTCTCGTGATGAACGGTGTTTCTACGGGAGGGTAACGACTGCTGCTGCGTAGACGAGACCCGCCCCGAAGCCGATGATGAGGGCGAGGTCGCCGCTCTTCGCTTCGCCGGACTGGAGCATGCGCTCCATGGCCAGCGGGATCGAGGCCGCCGAGGTGTTCCCGGTCTCCGCGATGTCGCGGGCCACCGGGACCGACTCGGGCAGCTTCAGCGCCTTGATCATGGCATCGATGATGCGCATGTTCGCCTGGTGCGGGATGAACGCGCCGAGCTGGTCGGCAGTGATCCCCGCGGCGTCCAGGGCCTGTTGAGCGGCCTTGGCCATGTCCCAGACCGCCCAGCGGAAGACCGTCTGGCCCTCCATCCGCAGCGCGGGCCACTTCGTCTCCTCGCCCGCGCCGTTGACGGCGTCGGGCTTGGCGAAGGCGGTGTCCCACGCCTCGGTCTGGGAGATCACATCGGCCTGGGAGCCGTCGGAGCCCCACACGACCTTGCCGATGCCCGGCGTGTCGGAGGGGCCCACCACGGCCGCGCCGGCGCCGTCACCGAAGATGAAGGCGGTCGAGCGGTCGTGGATGTCGGTGAGGTCGGACAGGCGCTCCACGCCGATCACGACCACGTACTCGGCGCTGCCGCCGCGCACCATGCCGTCGGCCAGCGACAGGCCGTAGCCGAAGCCGGCGCAGGCGGCGGAGATGTCGAAGGCGGGCGCGGTGCCGCAGCCGAGGCGCTGGGCGATCTCGGTGGCGATGGCCGGGGTCTGCTTCAGGTGCGAGACGGTGGCCACGACGACGCCGCCGACCTGCTCCGGGCGGATGCCGGCCATGGCGATCGCCTTGCTGGCGGCCTGCACCGACATCTCCGCGACGCTCTCCTCCGGGCCCGCCCAGCGGCGCTCGGTGATGCCGCTGCGGGTGCGGATCCACTCGTCGGAGGAGTCGATCCAGTCCAGCACCTCGGAGTTCGGGATCACCCGGACCGGTCGGTAGCCGCCCACACCGTGGATGCGCGAGAACTGCGCACCGGTGCTGGGCTTGATGGTGGGCTGAGCTGTCATGCGTGCTGCTCCCCGGCTCCGTGCTCGGCCACGAGCGCGAGGGCCTTGTCGAGATCGGCCGGTGTCTTCAGGGCCAGCGTCGCGACACCCTTGACGTTGCGCTTGACCAGGTTGGTGAGGGTGCCGGCGGGCGAGAGCTCGATCACCGCGGTCGCCCCCAGCCGGCCGAGCGTCTCCATGCACAGGTCCCAGCGGACCGGGTTGGAGACCTGGGAGACCAGTCGGGCCAGCACCTCGGTGCCCGAGGCGACGACCTCGCCGTCCTTGTTGGAGACGTAGGGGACCAGCGGGTCGGCCGCGGTCAGGGTCGGCGCCAGCTTCTCCAGCCGCGCCACGCCCGGGGCCATGTGCTCGGTGTGGAAGGCACCGGCCACCTTGAGCGGGATCAGGCGGGCACCGGCCGGCGGGTCCGCCTTGAGGGCGTCCAGCTGCTCCAGCGTGCCGGCGGCCACGAGCTGCCCGCCGCCGTTGTTGTTGGCCGCGGTGACGCCGTGGGCGGCCAGCTTCGCGGCCACCTCCTCCGGGTCCCCGCCGAGAAGGGCGAGCATGCCCGTCGCGGTGACGGCGGCCGCCTCGGCCATGCCCTGACTGCGCTCGCGGACGAAGGCGAGGCCGTCCTCGGGGCTCAGCACACCGCCGGCGACGGCGGCGGTGATCTCACCGACGCTGTGACCGGCGACGGCGCCGACGACGGCCGGGACGCGGGTCAGGTCGCCGAAGAGCGCCCCCGCGGTCACCAGGCCGGCGGCGACCAGCAGCGGCTGGGCGACGGCGGTGTCCTTGATCTCCTCCTCGGACGCCTCGGTACCGGCGTGGACCAGATCCAGGCCGGCCACGTCGGACCAACGGCGCAGGCTGTCGGCTACGCCGGGGACCTCCAGCCAAGGGGCGAGGAATCCGGGAGTCTGGGCACCCTGTCCGGGAGCAACGAGTACGAGCACGTCATCAACCTTCTCTTGTCCGGCCGGTGCGGCGCGGGTGAGGACCGCGACGAAGAACCACCGATCGAGTTGTGGATTCCCTACAGCCGTGCATCATCCCAGCTCATGGCTCGACCCCTACTGGAGCCGCCCGAGGGCCAGGGCGATGCGGAGAGTGAACGCCGAGCGCACGTCGGACGGGGCGTAGCCGGTGATGTCGGTCACACGACGCAGGCGGTAGCGCACGGTGTTCGGGTGGACGAAGAGCATGCGGGCGGCGCCCTCCAGCGAGGACGCCTGTTCCAGGTAGACCGAGAGCGTGTCCAGCAGCGCGGAGCCCGCCTCGTCCAGCGGCGCGTAGATCTCCTCGACGAGCTGGGTCCGCGCGTGCCCGTCCCCGGCGAGCGCCCGCTCGGGCAGCAGGTCGTCGGCCAGCACCGGACGCGGCGCGTCCGGCCACGCCGAACAGGCGCGCAGGCCGGCGGCGGCGGCCTGCGCGGAGCGGGTCGCGGAGAGCAGGTCGGACACGGTCGGGCCGATGACCACCGGACCGGGCGCGAACTGGCCGATCAGCGCGCGGGCGGCGATCACCGGATCCCACAGGCGCTCGCCGCTGCGCGGCTTCTTCTCGCCGACCACCACGACCAGGCGGGCGCCGAGCACCCCGGTGAGCACGTGCAGCTTCGCGTGCCGGGCGGCCCGGCGGATGGCCTCGACCACCAGCTCGCTGTCCCCGGCCGGGGCGCTGCCCATGACGACCATGACCCGGTCCGGCTGCCCCCACCCGAGCGCGGCGGCGCGCGACAGCACACCCTCGTCCGCGTCGCCGGAGAGCAGCGAGTTCACCACCAACGCCTCCAGGCGCGCGTCCCAGGCGCCGCGCGCCTCGGCGGCCTGGGCGTAGACCTGGGCGGTGGCGAAGGCGATCTCGCGGGCGTAGACGAGCACGGCCTCGCGCAGCGCCTCCTCCGCGCCCGGCGCGGAGACCTCCTCGATCGCCTCCTCGACGACCTCGATGGTGGTCCGGATCATCTCCACGGTCTGCCGCAGCGTCACCGCGCGGGTCAGCTCGCGGGGCGCGGTGCCGAAGACGTCCGTGCTGATCGCCTGCGGCGCCTCGGGGTGGCGGAACCACTCGGTGAACGCCGCGATACCGGCCTGTGCCACCAGCCCGATCCAGGAGCGGTGCTCCGGCGGCATGTTGCGGTACCAGGCGAGGTTGTCGTCCATCCGGGCGATGGCGGCCGTCGCCATCTTGCCGGCGGCGCGCTCCAGGTTCTTCAGGGTCTGGGCGTGCTGGTCGGCCGTGGCCATCACCGTCTTGCGCTCGAACGCGGTGCCGCGCCGGGAGCCGCGTCGCGCCGGTTGGCGCTGCGCGGTGTCGGCCGTGTCGACCGGGTCGACGGCGGTGGGCTGGTTCGGGGGGTTCTCTGCGGCTGGGGCTGACACAGTCCAAGCGTGCACCATCCCCGTCCGCTTGCGTGCACGGGGAGGTCCCCGTCGCGGGAGACGCCGGTCACAACTGCCTAGAGTGGCCCCATGACCCTCAGTATCCGTCGCGCAGGACACCGCTACCGCTCCGAGCCGGAACCGGGGATCACCACCGCTCACGCGTTCTCGTTCTCCGCGCACTACGACCCGGCCAACGTCTCCTTCGGCGCGCTGCTGGCCTGCAACGAGGAGTCCTTGGACGCGGGCGCGGGCTTCGGCGCGCACCGGCACCGGGACACGGAGATCCTCACCTGGGTCCTGGACGGCACGCTCACCCACCGCGACGACCACGGCCACGAGGCGGTCGTGCGGGCCGGACAGCTGCAGTACCTGAGCGCGGGGTCCGGCGTCAGCCACAGCGAGGTCAACGCGTCGGCGGAGGAACCGGTGCGCTTCCTGCAGTTCTGGCTGCAGCCGGGGGAGTTCGCGACCGAGCCGGACTACGCCGTTCGGGACGTCGACACCGAGGCGCCGTCGGTCCTGCTCACCCCTCCGGGGCTGCTGCGCCGGGACGACGCCGCCCTGCAGCTGCTGCGGGCGCAGCCGTACCTGCCGGTTCCGGAGCTGCCGCAGGCGGCGTACCGCTACCTGCACGTCACCCAGGGCGCCCTGGGCTTCCGGGAGCAGGACGGCCCGAAGGGACGCGGCCGCGAACTGAAGGCGGGCGACGCCGTCAGGATGTCCGACGGCGCCGCCCTGGTGGACCCGACGGCGGGGCCGGACGGGGTCGAACTGCTGGTCTGGGCGATGGACTCGCCGGTCAGCTACGGGTGAGCTCGGCGAGGACCGCGTCCGTGAACGGGGTCCACAGCTCGGCCGCCCACTGGCCGAAGTCGCGGTCGGTCAGCACCACGCAGGCGGCGCCCGCCACCGGGTCGACCCACAGGAACGTGCCGGACTGGCCGAAGTGGCCGAAGGTCGCCGGGGAGCTGGTCAGGCCGGTCCAGTGCGGGGACTTGTGGTCGCGGATGTCGAAGCCGAGGCCCCAGTCGTTCGGCTTCTGGTGCCCGTAGCCGGGCAGCACGCCGTTCAGGCCCGGGAACGCGACGGTCGTCGCCTCGGCGACGGTGTCGGCGTGGAGCACCCGCGGTGCCTGCAGCTCCGCCGCGAAGCGGGCCAGATCCGCGGCGGTGGAGACGCCGCCCGCGCCGGCGGGGCTCTTGCTCGAGGCGTCGAGCCAGGTGTCGGTCATGCCGAGCGGCGCGAAGACCGCCTCCGCCGCGTACTGCGGGAACGGCATGCCGGTCGCCTTGGAGACCGCCTCGGCCAGCACGTCGAAGCCGGCGTTGGAGTAGAGGCGTCGGTTGCCGGGCGCGGCCATGGGCTTCTGCTCGTCGAAGGCGAGCCCGGAGGTGTGCGCGAGCAGGTGCCGGACGGTCGATCCCTCGGGCCCCGCCGGGTCGTCCAGCTCCAGCGCGCCCTCCTCGACCGCGACGAGCGTCGCGTACGCGGTGAGCGGCTTGGTCACCGAGGCCAGCTTGAACGGGTGCCGCTGGGGGCCGTGACTCCCGGCGACGCTGCCGTCCTTGCGGACGACGACCGCGGCGGCGGTGGTGACGGGCCACTGTTCGATCAGGCGCAGGCTCTCCATGTCGGCGAGTCTACGGAGCGTCGCTTGCTTAGAGTGCACTCAAGGTCAGTAGCGTCGAGTACGACATGATCGGAAGGGGGCCGGGGATGTCCCAGGCAGCGGTGGCGGGAGCCGAGTTCGAGGCCCGCTACACCATCGGCGAGGTCGCCGAGCAGACCGGCCTCAGCGCGCACACGCTGCGCTGGTACGAGCGCATCGGCCTGCTGGACCACCCCGCCCGCTCGCACCACGGCCAGCGCCGCTTCAGCGACGCGGATCTCGGCTGGCTGGCGTTCCTGGGCAACCTGCGCGCGACCGGCATGCCGGTCGCGGCGATGCTGCGCTACACGGAGCTGGTGCGGACGGGCGACGAGACCCGGGCGGAGCGGCGGCAGCTGCTGATCGAGCACCGCGAGGAGGTGCTCGCGCGCATCCGCGACCTGCAGACCAACCTTCTGGTCCTGGATTACAAGATCGACTTGTACGGCCAAGATTGCCAGTGAGCGAGAGGCAGGACTGAGTCATGAGCACCATCCCGACCACCACCCTGGGCGCGAACGGTCCGGTCGTCGGCGTGCAGGGCCTCGGCTGCATGGGCATGAGCGACTTCTACAGCGACCAGTTCGGTGACACCGGCGAGACCGAGTCCCGCGCGACGCTGGAGCGCGCCCTGGAGCTGGGCGTCACCCTCTTCGACACCGCCGACATGTACGGTTACGGCCGCAACGAGCAGCTGGTCGGCCCGTTCGTCCAGGCCCACCGCGACGAGGTGCTGGTCGCGACGAAGTTCGCGATCGAGCGCCGCGAGGACGACCCGACGTACCGCGCGGTGCGCAACGACGCCGCGTACATCCGGCAGGCCGTCGACGCGAGCCTGCGCCGTCTGGGCGTTGACCACATCGACCTCTACTACATGCACCGCCGCAACCCCGAGGTCCCGCTCGCGGAGTCGGTGGGCGCGATGGGCGAGCTCGTCGCCGCGGGCAAGGTGCGGTTCCTCGGCCTGTCCGAGGTCAACGGCGCGGAGCTGCGCGAGGCCTATGCCGTCCACCCGATCGCCGCGCTGCAGTCGGAGTGGTCCCTCTTCTCCCGCGACGTGGAGCGGACCGCGGTCCCCGCGGCGGCGGAGCTCGGCGTCGCCTTCGTGCCGTACTCGCCGCTCGGCCGCGGGTTCCTCACGGGGTCCTTCAGCAACGCGAGCGAGCTGGCCCAGGGCGACTTCCGCCACTACCAGCCGCGCTTCACCGGCGACAACGCCGCGCACAACGCCGCGCTGCTGGCCCCGGTCCACAAGATCGCCGCGGACCGCGGTGCGACGGCCGCGCAGGTCGCCCTCGCCTGGGTCCAGCAGCGCTCCCAGGTCCACGGCCTCCCGGTCATCCCGATCCCGGGCACCCGCAAGCGCACCCGCCTGGAGGAGAACGTCGGCGCGGCGTCGCTCACGCTCACCCAGGCGGAGCTGGCCACCCTGGAGCCGATCGCGGCCCAGGTCGCGGGCGACCGCTACGCGGACATGAGCAGTATCTCCAAGTAGCTTCCCCGGCAGGGCCGGCGTCAGAACCGAGGGCGCAGCCACCGCGCGCGGGCCTCGGCGGCGGTCGCGACCGTCCGGGCGCGGACCGCCGAGAAGTGCCTGACCGCCTCCCCGAGGGGGCCGGCGCTCGGTGCGTCCGTGGCTGGGAGGCGACGCGGCGCCTCGGCGCGGAAGGCCGCCCGGTCCGTCGGCGTCGGCGCCAGGGCCTCGGCGCCGTGTAGGACGAGCATGTCCGCGACCAGGCGGGTGACCTCGCCGTCCGCGCCGCGGCCGATCCAGACGGGGTAGCTGCCGTCGCCGTGGCCGCTCGGGTAGGCGACGAGGTTGAGCCCGGTGCCGGGGTCCTGCCACCGGGCGTGGCTCTTCTCGCCGTCGAAGGCGAAGAGCGAGCCGGGCCGCTCCTCCTGCGCGAGGACCGCGTCGCGCGTGGCCAGGTCCAGGAAGGACCCGGTTCCGGAGTCGACGCCGAACCCGTAGAACTCGTCGTCGCCGAGCATCCGCACGTCCTGCCCGGGCCGCAGCGCCAACTCCCAGCTCACGGTGGGCTCCTCGGGGCGGATCACCAGGGCGGCGGCCGGGGTCTCGCTCCAGGGGTGCTCGTCCCAGCGCATCCGGGCGATCAGCACGCGGTGGTCACCGGGCGACACGGCGACCGTGAACGGCTGGTTGCGCTCGCTCAGTGTGCCCGGATCCGCCGCGACGATCCGGCCCGTCGGCACGTGTAGCAGGCCCGCGTCCTCGGGTTCGAGGATCTCGGCGTCGCCGTCGCGGCTGCGCAGCCGGGCACCGGCGGTGAAGAGCGCGGCGAGGTTCCCTGGGCGCATCCCCTTGGGCTCGGCCCAGGCGGGCTGGGGCGAGGGCGGTTCAGTGGCGTGGACCTCCTCGTCACCGCGCGGGAGCACGACGACGAGCGGTCCGCTCGCACCGAACAGCTCGGCGTCCAGCCACCCGCCCCATGCGCCGAAGGCCGGGAACACGACGGTCCGGAACTCTGCCGGGATCTCCGTCCAGGTCTCGAACAGGCCTCCGTCCTCGCTTTCGACCGCGACGCGCGCCCGGCCGTTCGGGCGGGTCTCGGCGCTGAAGCTCGGCTCGGAGTCCTCGTCCTCATCCTCCCGTGACTCCGGCAGCAGCCACTCGCGGAGCCGGAACAGATGGAGTCGGCCCTCCCACAGCTCGCGGAACTCGTACCGCTGCTCGCCGCGATCGTCCGGGTCGCCACCGTCCGGCACGGGCAGGTCGAGGGACACGTACCCGCTGTCCCGACAGATCCGCAGCACGGCCCGCGGCGCCTGTCCGGCGGTCACCAGCACCGTGTAGGGCTCGCCGGCCTCGTGACGGCGACGGGCCTCCTCGACGAGGAGCGGCCTCACGAGCCGGGCCTCCCGCTCGTGCCAGTCCACGCCGTACGTGACCTCGACGGCCATGCCCTCCATGTACGCCCCTCCCCGGTCGGGATCGTCCCAGGGCGGTCACTGTAGTGGCCGGGACCGACAGCGTCTCAGCTGGTCACGTCGCCGTAGTGGCCCAGAGCGATGTTCGCGTAGTTGCGCAGGCTCGCCGTGCCGTCGGCGTAGTAGCCGTTGTGGCCGGCGGCGCCCGTGGAGGAGACCAGATGGCTGCCGAAGCCGGCGGAGGTCGGGTCCTGGCCGTGGCCGAGGCCGGCGAACTCCAGGTAGGGGACGTTGCCGATCCAGTCGGTCGCGTTCCGCTCGGTCGCCCACAGGCGCACGCCCGTGCCCAGTGCCCCGGCGTCGTCGATGTCCATACCGGGGCTGCCGAGGACGACCATGTCCGTCGCCGTGCCCGTCGCGTGCAGCGTGGGGGCTGCCACGCCGCAGACCACGGACCCGTAGGAGTGGCAGAACAGGGACGGCGGCGTGCTCGGCTGCGAGGTGACCGCGAGGCCCGCGAGGAAGCGGGTGAGGCGGGGGGCGGCGGCGTCCGCGAGGCGGGAGGTGGCCGCGTCGGCGCCGAGGCCGACGGGGGTCACGTAGTCGGCCCAGGCTATGGCCGCGGTGGAGGTGCCGGGGGAGACCTGCTGCTCCTCGGCGCGCAGCGCCTGCGCCTCGGTCTGGACCTTGCCGAAGTGGGCGAGGTCGATGTCGGAGCCGGGGACCAGGACGGAGACCTTGTCCGCGGTCGCGAGGTCGCCGAAGACCTCGGCGACCAGGCCTCGGCTGCGCGGGTCGAAGGCGATGACCTGGTGGCCGGGCTGCGTCAGCGTGGTGAGCATCGCGATCTGCGCGGTGGCCTGCGGGTCCTCGCGCTTGAGGCGCCCCAGCTCGGCCTGCATGGCGATCTGGTTGGCCTGGTAGCGCAGCGCGAGCGGGGCCCCGTCGAGGTTGCCGACGACCAGCGGGTAGGTCTCGACGAGGTGCTGCGCCTGGGCCGCGCTCAGCCCGGAGAAGAACGCGGCGACATCGGTCGCGGACGCGCTGGCCGGGTCGGGCATGGTGACGCCCAGCGAACGGTCGTGCAGCCAGGCGGTGCTCCCGGCCGGCGGCGTGGTGACGGCGATCTGCTCGGCGGAGACGGCCGCTCCGGCGGCCGCGGCACCCGTACCGGCGAGGCAGGTGAAGGAGACCAGTGCTGCCACAAGGGTGCGCTTGAACCGCATGCAGGTGTCTCCTCGGGGAAGCCGTCGACCGTCGTGCGGGCGCGAGCGGCCCGGAGGTCTAGCGGAATGCGGGGAGCGGGTCGATGGGGCGACATGCCCGCCATGCGAGACGCTCTGCGCAAGCGTAAGGGCATCGTCCGGCTGCGTACGCTGTACGAAGGAGAGCCAAACTGCGACAACCATCACAATGGCCGTCAATCGACCGGCAATCGCGCCGGATTCTTACGAGGCGTTCACACGACGACGGTGGGCGACGCCCCAGGGCGTCACCCACCGTCGCTAAGCGGTTATCAGGCGTGCTTCCACGTCACGGAGAAGTTCTCGCCGCCCGACAGGGAGGACGTGGTCGCCTTCGTCGTGGAGCCGGAGACCATGTTGATCTGGTCCGGGCCGTAGTTGCCCAACGCCTGCCCGTTGGCAGCTGCGTTGGTGAAGTTGACCGTGCCGAAGTTCGTCAGCGGCAGCACGCCCGTGGAGCTGGACGGCGCCTCGGCGATGACCTCGACCGAGTAGCGCTGGGCCGGCGAGTAGGTCTTGCTCACCGAGCGGCTCCAGCCCTGGGTGGTGTCGCTGAGCTTCATCGTGAACTTGCCGGAGCCGTTGTAGGTGACCGAGCCGGTGAAGTGGTCGCCCGGCCTGACGGTGTTCGAGAAGTTGACCGGGTACGCCGGGTACATCTCGTACCAGGAGTAGTACTGCGGCACGCCGCCCGAGCAGTCGACCTCGGAGCCGGTCTGCTCGACGCTGTTGCTGCCGTCGCCGTCGATGCCCACCCAGAAGCTGGAGTAGGTGGTGGCGCTGGTGCACTTGCCGGTCGGCTCCACCCAGCTGGCGGAGATGCTGGTGAAGCCCCCGCCGGTCGCGGCGAAGCCGGACCAGTTGGAGCTGGAGCTGTTGCGCAGGTGGACGTGCAGGTTGTGCACGGTGCCGTTGCCGATCACGGGGGCGGTGACCGCGACGGCGGGGGCGGCCGTCGCGAGGACGGCCAGGAGTGCGGCGGACAGAGCGGTGGCGCGACGAGTCGTACGCATGGGGCTCCTCTCGCACAGGAGACCGACTGTTGTCGGCGTCCCGCCAAGGTAGAGGAGCTGTCACCCCACGGGGGAGTGGTTTCCCTGAATCCACAGGAAATGGCCCGAGCACACACAGAGGCTCGGTGACGAATCGTCACCGAGCCTCTGGCGCTTACGTACTACGCGATCACGCGTCGCCGCCGGCGTTGCCCGGGTGGGCGGCGGTGACGTCCAGCAGCTGGTAGCGGTCGATGGCCGCCTTCAGCGCCGTGCGGTCGACCTTGCCCTGCTTGGCCAGCTCGGTCAGCACGCCCAGCACGATCGACTGCGCGTCGATGTGGAAGTAGCGGCGCGCCGCGCCACGGGTGTCGGCGAAGCCGAAGCCGTCGGCGCCCAGCGACTGGTACTGGCCCGGGACCCAGCGCGCGATCTGGTCCGGCACCGCGCGCATCCAGTCGGAGACGGCCACGAACGGACCCTCCGCGCCCGACAGCTTGCGCTGCACGAACGGGACGCGCTGCTCCTCGTCCGGGTGCAGCAGGTTGAACTCCTCGACGTCCACGGCCTCGCGGCGCAGCTCGTTCCAGGAGGTCACCGACCAGACCGAGGCCTTGACGTTCCACTCCTCGGCGAGGATGCGCTGCGCCTCGAGCGCCCACGGCACCGCCACGCCGGAGGCGAGGATCTGCGCCGGGACCTGGCCGCCATGCCCCTCCGAGATCTTGTGGACGCCCTTGAGAATGCCCTCGACGTCGACGTTCTCGGGCTCGGCCGGCATCTGGATCGGCTCGTTGTACACGGTGAGGTAGTAGAAGACGTCCTCGCCGTGCGGGTGCTCGGCGCTGCTGCCGTACATGCGGCGCAGACCGTCCTGCACGATGTGGGCGATCTCGTAGCCGTAGGCCGGGTCGTAGCTGACGGCCGCCGGGTTGGTCGAGGCCAGCAGCTGGCTGTGACCGTCGGCGTGCTGCAGGCCCTCGCCGGTCAGCGTGGTGCGGCCGGCGGTCGCGCCGAGCACGAAGCCGCGCGCCAGCTGGTCGGCCATCTGCCAGAACTGGTCACCCGTGCGCTGGAACCCGAACATCGAGTAGAAGACGTAGACCGGGATCAGCGGCTCGCCGTGGGTGGCGTAGGACGAACCCGCGGCGATCAGCGAGGCGGTCGAGCCGGCCTCGGTGATGCCGTCCTGGATCATCTGGCCCTGCGGGGACGTCTTGTACGCGAGCAGCAGGTCGCGGTCGACCGACTCGTACTGCTGGCCCATCGGGTCGTAGATCTTCGCGGACGGGAAGAGCGAGTCCATACCGAAGGTGCGGTACTCGTCCGGCGCGATCGTCACGAAGCGCTTGCCGATGTTCTTGTCCCGCATCAGGTCCTTGAGCAGGCGGACGAAGGCCATCGTGGTGGCGATCGACTGCTGGCCGGAGCCCTTCTTCAGGACCTTGTAGGCGTCGTCGCCGGGGAGCTCCAGCTTGCGCGGCCGGACCTTGCGGGTCGGCATGTAACCGCCGAGCTCCGCACGGCGGTCGTGCATGTACTGGATCTCCTCCGAGTCCTTGCCCGGGTGGTAGTAGGGCGGGTAGCCCTCGTCCAGCTGCTTGTCGGTGATCGGCAGGTGCAGCCGGTCACGGAAGCGCTTGAGGTCCTCGACCGTCAGCTTCTTCATCTGGTGGGTCGCGTTGCGGCCCTCGAAGTTCGGGCCGAGCG
The DNA here is from genome assembly GCF_900109465.1 of Streptacidiphilus jiangxiensis. GTDB lineage: Bacteria > Actinomycetota > Actinomycetes > Streptomycetales > Streptomycetaceae > Streptacidiphilus > Streptacidiphilus jiangxiensis. The sequence continues at coordinate 145,479 of NZ_FOAZ01000019.1, read as the reverse complement.
TCCAGCCCTTGACGGTCTGGGCCAGGATGACGGTCGGCTGGCCCTTGTGCTCGGTCGCGGCCTTGAACGCGGCGTAGACCTTCTTGTGGTCGTGGCCACCGCGGCCCAGGTGCTGGATCTGCTCGTCGGTCATGTTCTCGACCATGGCGCGCAGGCGCAGGTCGCCGCCGAAGAAGTGCTCGCGGATGTACGAGCCGGACTCGGTGGCGTAGGTCTGGAACTGGCCGTCCGGGGTGGTGTTCATCTTGTTGACGAGCACGCCGTCGCGGTCCTGGCCCAGCAGCGGGTCCCAGGTGCGGTCCCAGATGAGCTTGATGACGTTCCAGCCGTTCCCGCGGAAGATCGACTCCAGCTCCTGGATGATCTTGCCGTTGCCGCGGACCGGGCCGTCCAGGCGCTGCAGGTTGCAGTTGACCACGAAGGTCAGGTTGTCCAGGCCCTCTCGCGCGGCGATGGAGAGCTGGCCGAGCGACTCGACCTCGTCCATCTCGCCGTCGCCGAGGAAGGCCCACACGCGCGAGTCGGAGGTGTCCTTGATGCCGTGGTTCTCCAGGTAGCGGTTCATCCGCGCCTGGTAGATGGCACCCAGGGGGCCGAGACCCATGGAGACGGTCGGGAACTCCCAGAAGTCGGGCATGTTCCGCGGGTGCGGGTAGCTGGACAGGCCGAACGGCGCGCGCGAGTGCTCCTGGCGGAAGCTGTCGAGCTGCTGCTCACTCAGTCGGTCCAACAGGTACGCGCGGGCGTAGATGCCCGGCGAGGCGTGACCCTGGAAGTAGATCTGGTCGCCGGAGGCGCCGTCGGCGTCCTTGCCCTTGAAGAAGTAGTTGAAGCCCACGTCGTACAGCGACGCGGAGGAGGCGAAGGTGGCGATGTGGCCGCCGACGCCGATACCCGGGCGCTGCGCACGGGAGACCATCACGGCCGCGTTCCAGCGGGTCGCGTTGAGGACCTTGCGCTCGATCTCCTCGTTGCCGGGGAAGAACGGCTCGTCCTTGGTGGCGATGGTGTTGACGTAGTCCGTGCTGCGCATCTCCGGCACGGCCACGCGCCGCTCGCGGGCGCGCTCGATCAGCCGCAGCATGAGGTAGCGGGCGCGCTCACGGCCGCGCTCGTCGACGGCGGCGTCGAGGGAGTCCAGCCATTCGCTGGTCTCCTCGGGATCGAAGTCCGGGACCTGGCTGGGCAGGCCGCCAATGATGATCGGGTTGCGATCGGATCCGGAAGCCACGCTGTTCCTTCACTTGTCGGTCGTTGCGGGAGGGTGTCGCGCCGCCTCCATCGTGGACCGCAAGGGGAGAAACGTCATCTCTACCCATGAGTAACCGTTTCGCGCCCTTTGTGGGAGTAATCCCTTAGGGGCAATCGACCCGGTCCCGTCTGCTGCGCGGTGTCGCACGACGAGGTGGCCCGACCGTTCCCCACAACGTTGTGGAGTGGGCAGGCTGGGGAGGGCCAACAGGAGACTCTACGCCTGGTCAAGGACTAGTCGGTCACATGGTCGACTGGTGAGACGTCCACGGGGTCGAGCCCCTACCAGGAGTGAGCATCGCCTACGGCGGGTAAGGGGAAGGGCAATCCGCTGCGCGGAACCACGCGTGCCGGAGATACTGGGGCAAAAGGGCGTGATACCGGTCACGCCCCACGGCGTGTCGCCCCGCGACGCACCGTGACCAGGGCCCGATCGGCTGCCGGGTACTTGCGCTCCGCGCCGCGCCCGTGTGGACTACCGGCACAGCCCTGGTTCCAGATTCAGGGTCGGATATAGGAGGCAATTCCCGTGAGCGCGACCGCGGACCCCGCGGAGGACAAGACCAGCCAGGCACGTCGGCTGGGCCTTGAGGCCGGACAGGTGGTCCAGGAGCTCGGTTACGACGACGACGTCGACCAGGAGCTGCGTGAGTCCGTCGAGGAACTCACCGGCACCGAGCTCGTCGACGAGGACTACGACGACGTCGCCGACGTCGTGCTGATGTGGTTCCGCGAGGACAGCGAAGACGGAGATCTCACCGACTCCCTCGTCGATGCCCAGGAGTACCTGGTGGAGGGCGGCCTGGTCTGGCTGCTCACTCCGAAGACCGGGCGCGACGGCCACGTCGAGGCCCATGACATCGCAGACGCCGCCCAGACGGCCGGTCTGTCGCAGACCGTGACGGCTGCGGTCAGCAAGGAGTGGTCGGCGGTCCGCCTGGCCACGCCGAAGGCCGCGAAGGCCGGCAAGCGCTGACGCTCCCGCTGAGAATCCCGAGCTGAATCTCCCGAAACGACACAGAGCGGGCCCGGACGGATCATCCGTCCGGGCCCGCTCCTGTTTCGCTTCGCGCGAAACTCGCGAAACCGGAGCGGGAGGCCGAAATGCCGGGCCTGCGGGCCCGGCGGCAGAATGGCGGCATGGGAGAAGATCACCAACCGGTCCTCCACGGCCCACGTGGCGTCGCCGACGAACCCCCGGACACCCTGCGCGCCCGCATCCTCGGCGGCTGGGACGCGGCCCTGACCGCCGCCCAGGCCGACGAAGGCGCGGCCGAGCGCGCGGACGAGCGCGCGGACGAAGCCGCGGACGGGGGCGCGGACGAGCGCGCGGACGGAGGCGCAGGCGCGGCCGGGGACCTGAGAGTGTTGGCCGAGTTGGGGTCGTGGCCGGGAAGGCCGGTGCTGGGCGCGGTGATGGCCGCGGCGCACGGGCTGCCGGTGCCCGAGCGGCGGCCGAAGCCGTTCGATCCGTCGCGGGAGGAGATCCTCGCCGCGCTCGCCGAGGCACGCGAGAGGGTCGCTGCCGCGCTCGACGAGGTGCTGGCCGTCCCGGAGCTGGGCCGCCGGATCGTCGACTCGCCGCTCGGCCCCCTGCCCGTGCTGACCCAGATCCACGCGATGGGCCACGAGGCCGCCCAGGCCGTGCAGACCGCCACCGGTTCCGTCCCGCCGCCGCTCGCCGACGCGGGCCTCGCCGCGATGGTCGACGTCGTGGGCGCTCTGGCGTGGCGGTCCCGGATCCCCGCGTCGGCGGGCCTGTGGGAGCCGGACGGCGGCCTGGGCTGGGTCTTCACCGCGGACGCGGACGGCTGGCGCACGCGCCGCCGCGAGCCGGCCGACGACCTCCCCGGCGTCGAGGGTGCGGCCCGCCACCTGCTGGTGAGCACCGGCTCCGTCCCCGCGATGCTCGCCCGCGGCGAGATCCGGCTGCGCCGCGTCGGCGGCCTCCTCGCCCTGGCCCCCCTGGTCGACCAGGTGCCGAACCTCCCCGGCGGCCCGCTGCTGCGCAAGGCCGTGGGCGCGGTCTCGCTCCTGGGCCGCCTGCCGGGCCTGCGCTGAGTGTTCATCGTGGTCAGCTCCGGAGCGCCCGGACGCGCATGGCAGGATTGGCCTCGGCACGGCCTACGACGATGAGGGGTTTTCGCATGGCTATCGAGGTCGGTTCTCCGGCTCCCGAGTTCACGCTCAAGAACCAGCACGGTGAGTCCGTCTCGCTCGCGGACTTCCGTGGCGAGAAGAACGTGGTGCTGGTCTTCTACCCGTTCGCCTTCACCGGCGTCTGCACCGGCGAGCTCTGCAGCATCGAGCGCGAGCTGCCGTCGTTCCAGAACGACGACGTGCAGATCCTGGCCGTCTCCAACGACACGCTGCCCGCGCTGCGCATCTTCTCGGAGCAGGAGGGTCTCGCCTACCCGCTGCTCTCGGACTTCTGGCCGCACGGTGAGGTGTCCCGCGCCTACGGCGTCTTCGACGAGGAGAAGGGCTGCGCCGTGCGCGGCACCTTCGTCATCGACAAGCAGGGCGTCGTCCGCTGGTCCGTCGTCAACGGCCTGCCGGACGCGCGCGACCAGCAGGAGTACCTGAAGGCGCTGCAGTCGATCTGAGCGTCCGTGTGACGTCGGCGCGACGTCGCCGCACCGTCGACGTGGCGCCATGTGCGACGTGGGTACAGGGCCCGCGGTGTCCCGGCTCGCCCGGGCCCGCGGGCCCTGTGCTGACTGCTGATACGCCGTTACGATCGAGGCCGGCAAGGCCGATTCGCGCGGCAAGAGGGGCAGGAAGCAGCCATGGGCGTCACGCTGGCCAAAGGCGGCAACGTCTCACTCTCGAAGGCGGCACCGCATCTGACGGCGGTGCGGATCGGGCTGGGCTGGCAGGCCCGCTCGACGACCGGTGCGCCGTTCGACCTGGACGCCAGTGCGCTGCTCTGCTCCGGTGGCCGCGTCCTCGGGGACGAGTACTTCGTCTTCTACAACCACCTCAAGAGCCCGGAGGGCTCGGTCGAGCACCACGGCGACGACGTCCGCGGCGGCAGCGGCGCCGAGGACGACGAGGTGATCACGGTCCAGCTCGCCCTGGTGCCCACCCAGGTCGACAAGATCGTCTTTCCGGTCTCCATCTACGACGCCGACCCCCGCAGGCAGAGTTTCGGCCAGGTTCGCGGCGCCTTCATCCGGGTGGTCAACGAGGCCGACGGGGCCGAGCTCGCCCGCTTCGACCTGTCCGAACAGGCGTCGGACGAAACCGCGATGATCTTCGGCGAGCTCTACCGCTACGAGGGCGAGTGGAAGTTCCGAGCCGTTGGCCAGGGGTACGCCACCGGACTGCGAGGGATCGCCCTAGACTTCGGGGTGAATGTTTCGTAAGAAGTCGTCATGAGTCGCGGCGCGTCGACTGGTGTCGGCCAGTCGGCCGGTCGGCCGTGAAAGGGGTGGGCGCGCGGTGTTCCTCCGCACCTTCGGCTGGTCCTTCGGGATCACCTTGCTGGGGCTGGCAGCGGCCGCGTACCTGTGGGGAGCGAGCGGCTTCGGGATCGTCCTGGTCCTGTCGGTCCTGGAGATCTCCCTCTCCTTCGACAACGCCGTGATCAACGCGACCGTCCTGCGTCGGATGAGCGGGTTCTGGCAGCGGATCTTCCTGACGGTCGGCGTGCTCGTCGCGGTCTTCGGGATGCGGCTCGTCTTTCCGCTCGTCGTCGTCGGCCTCACCGCGCACATCGCCCCGTTCACGGTGCTCGAGCTGGCCCTCGACTCCTCGCGGACGTACCACGGCCGCAGCTACGCCGAGCACCTCGACGCCGCCCACCCGGCGATCGCCGCCTTCGGCGCGGTCTTCCTGCTGATGATCTTCCTGGAGTTCCTCTGCGGGGAGAAGGAGATCCGCTGGATCGCGCCGCTGGAGCGCGTCATGGAGCGCGTGGGCCGGATGGACCGGCTGCCGGTCGTCCTCTCGCTCGGCGTCCTGCTGCTCGCCGCCCACTTCTTCGCGGGTGACAACGCGCAGACCGTCCTCGTGGCCGGCATCGCGGGTCTGGCCACCTATCTGCTCGCGACCGGCCTGGCGGAACGTTTCGAGTCCGTCGGCATGCCCGACGAGGACGGCTCCGACGCCGAGCCGGCCGCCGCGGCGTCCTCGGCCCGTTCCGCCGTGCGCGTCGCCGGCAAGGCCGCCTTCGTGCTCTTCGTCTATCTGGAGATCCTTGACGCCTCCTTCTCCTTTGACGGCGTCGTCGGCGCGTTCGCGATCAGCCAGAACATCTTCCAGATCGCCCTGGGCCTCGGCATCGGCGCGGTCTACATCCGCTCGCTCACCGTCCACCTGGTCCGGCAGGGCACCCTGGACGACTACGTCTACCTGGAGCACGGCGCGCACTACGCCATCGGCGCCCTCGCCGTGATCCTGATGGCCTCGATCAGGTACGCGATCCCCGAGGTCGTCACCGGCCTGATCGGTGTCGCCTTCATCGCCCTCGCCCTGCTCGGCTCCGAGCTGCGCAACCGCCGTGGCGCCGCTGTGGGCGGCGATGTCGACGGCGACGGCGACGGCGGGCCCGGGGCCGGGCCACGGGGTGGGCCGAGGGAAAACCCCGTTGCCTCCAAATCGATCGGACTCTAACGTTCGCGGGTGGACTTCACTCCTGACGCCTTCACCCCCGACGCCTTCACTCCCGACGACGCGGTCGCCCTCTACGACGAGATGTACCGATGGGACGGCGCCAACGTCCCCTCGGACCGGTTCTTCGATCTGCTGGTGCACGACGCCGATTCGGTACTGGACATCGGCTGCGGCACCGGAATGATGCTCCACCAGGCCCGCGACGCGGGCCACACCGGCCGCCTGGTCGGCCTCGACCCCGACCTCCCTTCCCTGCGGCGCGCCCGTCGGCGCACCGACATCGAGTGGGTCGAGGGCGTCGCCGTGGACTCCGCCCGCTGGCAGGACGAGTTCGCCCTCGCGACCATGGCCAGCAACGCGTTCCAGTGCCTGGTCACCGACGAGGACCTCCGCGCCTCGCTCGCCGCGATCCACGGCGCGCTGCGCCCCGGGGGGCGGTTCGCCTTCGAGACCCGCAACCCCGCTGCGCGGGCGTGGGAGGGCTGGATCCCGTCCGCCGTCCAGACGATCGCCGGCGGCGGCTGGGACCTGCGCCAGTGGCACGAGGTGGAGTCCGTCATCGACGACACCGTCACCTTCACCGAGACCACCGCGCGCCCGGACGGCACCGTCCTCGACGTCGGCCGGACCACTCTCCGCTTCCTCGGCGAGACCGAGTTGGACACCTTCCTCACCCACGCCGGCTTCGCCGTGGAGCTCCGCCAGGGCGACTGGGAGGGCGGCCCGGTGACGGACACCTCCCGCTCGATCGTCACGGTGGCGGTCAAGAGGTAGTGGCAACCCCCAGGGGCGCGAGTCCCTGCTTGTGCGGCTCTGCCGCATCGGCGCGGCCAGCCACCGGCGTGCGGACGGTCCTCTGCGACCAGGGCCATCCGCACGCCGGTGGTCTCTCGCGCGGTTCCTCGCGCGGTTCCTCGCGCCCCTGGGGGCAGTGCCATGGGCCCCAGGCGTCGAACGGCTACGGCCTGCGATGCCCCGCAGTGAACCGCGCAGCGAGAATCTGCTCCAGCGCCTCCCGCGTCGCCACCGCGACCGCCCCCGTCAGGACCGCCGCCTCGCCCAGCGAGGAGACCTCGACCCGCGGGGGATACGGCACGCGGCTCGCCAACAGCTCCGTGACGCGGTCCAGCAGGAGGTCCGCGTTGAGGCCGATCCCGCCGCCCAGCACCACGAGTTCGACGTCGACGACGGCGGCCACGGGGGCGAGGTAGCCGACAATGCGGCGGGCCTCCTCGTCGACCGCGGCGATCGCGGCCGGCTCGCCCGCCCGCGCCATCGCGAACAGCTCCTCCGTGGAGGCGGGCGACGCCCCCGCGGGGAAGAGCGTGGCCGCGTGCCGCAGCAGCGCTTCCGCGCACGGGTCCTTGCGCTCGATCTCGTCCGTGCCGAAGACCGTGTCCAACTCGCCCGCGGCCCCGGCGAAGCCGCGATGCAGCTCGCCGCGGAGCACCAGTCCGGCGCCCACACCCGTGCCGACCGACAGGAAGCAGAAGCTGCCCACGGACCGGCCCTCACCGGCCCGCTGCTCGCCGAGCGCGGCCAGGTGGATGTCGTTCTCCAGCGTGAGCGGGCAGCCCAGCGCCGCACCGAACCGTTCGTGTGCGGGAAAACCGTCGAGGGCGGGAATGTTGAGAGCCTGCCAGATCCGCCCTTCGCGCAGGTCCACCACGCCGGGCACCCCGATCGCCGCGTGCTGGATCCCGCTCTGCGGGACACCCGCGCTCGCACAGAGCCGCTGCGCCAGCGCCTCCGCGGCCGCCACGATGCGCGGCGCGTCCATCCCGGCCACGTCGACGTCCTCCCGGGCCAGCTGGCGGCCCTCGAGGTCCGCCACCGCACCGCGCAGGCGGCGTGCGCCGACGTCGAGCGCCAGCACGTGCGCGGCCTCCGGGCGCGGGGCGAAGAAGAGCGCGCCGTAGGTGGGGCCGAGATCCTGCGCGCCACGGGCCGTCTCCGCGACCAGCCCCAGGTCGAGCAGGTCCTGCAACAGCGCCGAGACGGTGGGCTTGGAGATGCCGGTCTGGCGCGCCACCTCGGCCCGTGAGATCGGCGCCTGCGCCCGGATCATGTCGAAGACCGTACGCAGGTTGATCTCCCGCAGCGTGGCGGAGGTGGCCGGCTTGGACGGACCGGTCGGCCCAGCTGGCCCGTTGGGGCCGGACGGTGTGGCGAGCATGGTCACACTGTAGGGTCTGCGCCCGCACGGTTGCCGGGCCCAACGGGCCTTTTCCCAGCTCTTGGCCGTGCACCCGCGCCCAAAACGGCCTGAAACACCCGCCCGCCCGAGCCTGAACGCCGAAGGGCCCACCCCGGGTCACCCCGGGCAGGCCCTTCCTGCGTGCGTCTCGTGCGAATCGTGCGCCCGTGCGTCTCGGCGTCCCGTGCGAATCGTGCGTCTCGCGGAGCGCTTCCCCGGCGCGCAGAGCGTCTGTCGCGCGGCTCGGCTCAGCCGAACTGCTGCTCCAGGTCCTTGAGCTTGCGGTCCAGCGAGTCGAGGCGGGACATCGTCGAGTCCTCCTCGTCCTCACGGCCGCCCTGGACGGTCGGGATGCCGCCCGTCAGCGCGCTCGCGCTGCGACGGCGGGGGAGCACGCCGCGCGGCGCGGCCGGCTCCAGCGCGGAGGCACCCGCGCCCTCGGCGGTGGCCGACGCGTCCAGCGTCGTCAGCTCCTTGATCGGCGCGGAGCGCGCGATCGCCTTCAGCTCGGCGCGCTCGCGCCGCTGCGCGCTGCGCTGCGCGGCGGCGTTCGCCTCGCGCTGGCGCTTGTCCTCGCGGACCTCGTCCACCGCCTCGTCCAGGCTGCGGACGTTCTCCAGGAGCATCAGCGACCAGGCCTTGTACGTCTCGACGGGGGCGCGCAGCCAGCGGACCATGCGGATCTGCGGCAGCGGACGCGGCACCAGGCCCTGCTCCCGCAGGGCGGCGCGACGGGTCTGCTTCAGCGCGCGGTCGAACAGGACAGCCGCGGAGAGGGACATGCCGGCGAAGAACTGCGGGGCGCCGTTGTGGTCGCCGCCGCGCGGCGCGTGCACGAAGTTGAACCAGGCGGAGGCACCGGCGAAGAGCCAGACCAGCAGGCGCGAGCCGGTCGCGGCGTCACCGTGGCTGGCCTCGCGGACCGCGAGGACGGAGCAGAACATGGCAGCGCCGTCCAGGCCGAACGGAACCAGGTACTCCCAACCGCCCGACAGGTTCAGGTTCTGACGGCCGAAGCCGACCAGGCCGTGGAAGGAGAGTGCGGCGGCCACGGCGGCACAGCAGAAGAGCAGTACGTAGGACGCGCCCCCGTAGAGTGCCTCCTTGCGGCGGCGACGCTCCTCGCTGCGCTCCCAGGAGTCCTCGGATGCGGCGTGCTTGGGCTTCTTCGTGCGCAGCAGGCTCATGACGACGGCGACGACGAGCGCGATCGCGCAGCCGACGACCAGCCAGACCAGTTGTATGGAGGAGAGGTTCATACGGAGGCGCCTCGGCTTGGGTGTGTGGCAGGAGACTCCGTATCGTACGCGTGAGCCAGGTGTGTTATCGACCGGGTGGAGCCAAGACCGGGGGCGCTCCCGGCCCGATGCCGACGGCGCGCCGCATGCGTCCCTTTCCTGCGGGTATACCCGCTGCTGAGGGGCGGGGGAACTGAGGCACACGCCGGGTGGACTGAGGGGGCGCCAGAGATGGCCGGACTGCTGGACCTGTTGCGCAAGGCCGATCGCGGTCTCGACGTGGGCATCGAGCGGATCACCCTGGACCGCAAGCGCCGTACCGTCTCGCTGACCGAGACGGGCGCGCTGGCCGGGACAATGCAGGTCAATCTGCACTGGACCGCCCGCGAGGCCGAGCCGCCCCGGCGCTCGGCCCGCGAGCAGTTCCGGGCGCTGCTCAACCCGAACCCGTTCCGTCCGGTGACGCTCGGTCAGGCCGGGAGCGAACCGCTCGCCGTCGACCTGGACCTGGGCTGCCTGTACGAGATGACGGACGGCAGCAAGGGCGTCATCCAACCGCTCGGCCCCTACATGGGCGATCTGCACCACTCGCCGTACATCCGGCTGAGCCGCGACGACCGCTCGGGTGCGCCGACCGGCGAGATGATGTACATCGACATGGACAAGCGCGACCAGTTCAAGCGCCTGCTCATCTTCGTCTACATCTATGACGACACCCCGGCGTTCGACCGCACCCATGCGGTGGTGACGCTCTTCCCGACCTCCGGTCCGCGCATCGAGGTGCGCCTGGACGAGCGCGCCGCGCAGGCGCGCTCGTGCGCGGTGCTGCTGATCGAGAACAAGGGCGACGGCGAGTTCCTGGTGACGCGCGAGGTCCGCTACGTCTACGGCTTCCAGGCGGAGCTGGACCGGCTGTACGGCTGGGGCCTGCAGTGGCAGCGGGGGTTCAAGCCGGTCGGGTCCTGAGCGGCCCCCGCACGGTCATGGCCCCAGGTCCTCACGGCCTGGTGCCCCCATGCCCTATGCCCTCGTGCCCTTCTGTCCGTCCTACGGGCGGACGAACTGCGGACCCTGCGGCGGGAGGGCGAACCCGGCGGGCTCGGGCAGGAGCTGCTCGAACGGCGGCAGCGGGGGCGCGTGGACGAGCGCCTGTGCCGGCGCCTGAGCCTGCCCCGGTGCCTGGCCCTGTGCCTGGCCCTGTGCGGATGACTGGGCCACCGGCTCCCCGTCGGTCGCCGCGGGCTCCCGCATCGGCAGCGGAGCCGACGCGGAATCCGGCCCCTGCTCCGCGCTCTCCCTGCTGTTCGCTCTCTCTCTGCTTTCCGCGCCCTCCGTGCTCCCCTCGTTCTCCTCGCTCTCCTCGCTCTCCTCTTCTTCGACGGTGACGCCGAAGTCCTGCGCGAGGGCGGCGAGTCCGGCGGTGTAGCCGTGGCCGATGGCGCGGAACTTCCAGGCACCGGAGCGCCGATAGAGCTCGCCGCAGAGCAGCGCGGCGGCCAGGCGCACGTCGAAGAGGTCGAACCGGGCCAGCGCGGGGGCGCCGGGGCCGCCTGCGATGTCGAAGAGCAGCAGCTGCAGTCCGCCCACGGCGGCGAAGTCCTGGCCGTCGCCGACACTGGCGCCGAGCACGACCCGGTCCACCCAACCGGGCAGGCGGTCGAGGTCCACGTCCAGGGTGTCGCTGGCCTCGCCGGGGCGCCGGGCCTTGGCCCGGTGCCGGACCAGACCGCTGGGGTGGCGGGGTTGGTTGTAGAAGACGAAGTCCGCGTCCTCGCGGACGCGGCCCTGCGCGGTCAGCAGCAGGGCCGACACGTCCACGTCCGGCGTTCCGGGCAGCAGCTGCCAGCGCAGCACCACCCGAACCGCGGCCACCTCGGCGGGGAGCTGTGTGTTGGAGCCCTTCGGCATGACCTCGGTCATGCCGAACATCCTGCCGTACCGGCGCGCGGCGACGGAACCGGGAGGCCGGGGGAGCCGATCGTCACCCGTGCGGCAGGGCCCGCGGTGGCAGTGCGTTCCCCTTCGCGGCGTCGGGGTGCCGGCTCTGCCAGTACGGGTTGTCGTGCGGCAGGTGGAGCGTCACCCGTCCGTACATGCCGAACAGCAGCAGGCCCAACCCGACCGCGAAGCTGAAGATGACGTTCCGCATGTGGAAGTTGAGCAGGTTGTCCGGTCCGGCGATCAGGCCGAGGTTCACGAACCCGCTGATGATGAAGAGGATGCCCACGCCGATGTTCAGCGTCGACGCGGTGTTCCCGCCGACCACGGCGCCGCCCACCAGCAGCGCGCCGAACAGCACCGAGAGCAGGCTGAGCGCGCCGTTGGTGGTCATCCCGGCGACGTGGGCACCGGTGGTGGAGAAGAACCCGACGTTGTTGGTGAAGCCGAGGATGCCGAAGACGATCAGGAACAGGCCGATGGCCCCGGCGCTGTACCGGTAGACCTGGCCGAGCCGGTGGTCGACCGGCAGATGGTCCTGCAGTTTCATGGCCGCCTCCTCGGAGGGTGCGCGTGGGCGGTGACGGCAGTCCGGATTCCATCGTCCGACCGTGTCCCACCCGGTGCAACACCCGCCTCGCCAGGCTGTGAGGCCCGCGGCTCAGCCGCAGCAGCCGCCTCCGCAGCAACCGCCGCCGCCACCACCGCCGGCCTGCGGCGCGGCGCCCCCGCCCGCGGCGGAGCCGGTCACGGCGACCATCGACATCAGCTTGGTGACGTCCTCGTGTCCGGCCGGACACACTGCGGGCGCGTTGGCCTGCGACATGGGGCGGTTCAGCTCGAACGTGGCGCCGCAGGAGTGGCAGCGGTAGTCATAGCGAGGCATGCCGCCCATCCTCTCACCCGCCCCCTGGTACGGCGCCAGGTACCAGCGGGCGGGTGTCGGGCGGGTGTGGTGGTCAGGGGGCGGCGCGGTGGTGTGCGGTGGTGCGCGGTGGTCACAGGTGGGTGCGGTGGTCACACCAGGCGATCGGCCAACCCCGCGGCCTCGAACGCGGCGACGATCTCCTCCCGGCCCTCGGTGAAGTGGGACCAGCTGTCGTGGTGGACGCTGACCACCCGGCGAGCGTCGAGGATCCGGGCCGCCTCCGCCGCCTGCGCGCTGTCCAGCACCAGCGGCTGCCCGCCGAACAGGACCGGGATCCGAGGCGCGCCCGCGAACAGCACGGCGGTGTCCACCGGCGCGCACCGGTCGGCGATCTCGGCGACGGCCTCGAGTGAGGCGTTGTCGCCGCTGACGTAGACGGTCGGCAGGCCCTCGCCGGTCAGCACGAAGCCGGTGACCTGCCCGCTGAACGGCTCGACCTCCTCGCGCTTGCCGGGGCCGTGGATCGCGGGGACGCCGGTCACGGTGACACTGCCCCCGCCGGGACGGTCGAGCGTGACCTGTTCCCATGTGGCCAGGCCCTTTGCCGTCCCGCCCAGGCGCTGGGCGCCGCCGGTCGTGGTGAGGGTCAGCGGGACCTCGGCCAGCAGGCCACGACCGCTGCGGTCGAGGTTGTCGGCGTGCTCGTCGTGGGAGAGCAGCACCACGTCGATCGGCCCGAGCTCGTCCGGCTGTGCGGCGGAGGGAGCGGTCTTGGTCAGCAGGGGCCGACCCGGGTTCTGGTACTCGCCCGGCCCGTCGAACGTCGGGTCGGTGAGGAAGTGCAGGCCGCCGTACTGGAAGGACGCCGTCGGGCCGCCGAGGACGCGAACGGAGATCTGCTGCATGGGACACCACTCTCATGGATGGTTGCGACTTATCCGTGAGATGACCATAGGCGGCTTCTCACGGATAGCGCAAGCGTTACCATGAGACCCATGCAGGAGACCGCCATCCCGACCTCCGTCCCGGAGTCCGTCCCGGAGCCCGCACCCGAGCCCGCACCCGAGCCCGCACCCGAGCCCGCGCCGGGCGCGGACGCCTACTCGGCGCTCGACTTCGCCAACAGCGCCCGCACCCTTCCCGGCGGCCACGTCATCGACCTCCTCGGCACACCCGAGAGCGCGAACGCCTGGCTCACCGCGCACGGCCTCGCGCCGGCAGACGCCGGGATCAGGGAAGTGTGCGCCGCCCAACTGCGGTCACTGCGCGAGCAGATCCGCATGCTGTTCGCCGCCCGCGTCGACGAGATGCCGGCCCCACCCACCGCCCTGGCGGCCGTCAACGACGCCATGCTGCGCACCCGCGCGGTCGCCCTCCTGCACTGGGACCAGGGCGCAGGCCACTACCGGGCCGCCCCGCACCCCACGACGCAGATCCTCGAACACGCCCTCGCGGCCCTCGCCGACAATGCCGCTGACCTCCTCACCGGCCCGGACGCCCCCCGCCTCACCGCCTGCGGCTCCCCGCCCTGCACTCGCTTCCTCCTGCGCCACGGTCGCCGCCAGTGGTGCTCCACCCGCTGCGGCGACCGCGCCCGAGCCGCCCGCTCCTACGCCCGCCGAACCGGGCAGGCCTGACGGACCGCCCGCGTCCGTGTCAGCGGACCATCCTGCCCGGGTACCTGCGCCGCTCCCCTTCAGGAAGCTCGACGACCAGCGCGTCCGACTCGGTCCAGAAGCGGCATCCGGCGGGGATCAACCCAGGGCGCTCCAGCACGAACCAGCCGACGCGATCGACGAGGAGAAGCCTCGGAGCAACTGGACGTGAACCCTCGAATTCCACAGCCCCATTGTGGCGGACGGCCCACGGCCCACACCGAACGACGGCCGAGATCAGGCGCGCCGGGTCACGGCGTCGAGCACGCACGCGCGCGTTCCAGCAGCATTTCGCCGAAGCCGCGTCCGTACGGAGGCGCCATGAACTGCCCCGGCGCCGCCATGCCGGGACCGAAGGAGGCGAAGTACGCGCTGGGCGATCGAACAAGCTCCTCCCGCAGCCTCTTCGCAACCCCGTCGGCGGCCAAAGACGTCGCCAGGGCAGCGCTCCATCGGACCCCGATGTGAGGGTGCTCCAGCCACGCCCGGGGAGTGCCCCCGAGATCACCGAGAGCGAGCAGCGCGGTCGCGAGTTCGTGCGGGTCCGTCTGAGCCTGTGCCATCTTCTCGACGCGCTCCGAGAGCAGCGGCCTGTGGACCTCCACCAGCGGATGCCGGGCGAGCGCGGCGAGCGTCGCGGCAAGCCAGCCGCGCCGCCTGATCCGCTCGTCGTCCAGGTGCGGCAGCACCGCCGTGACAAGTCGCGGGATCACGTCGAAGCAGGCAAGCCGCGAGGACTCATGGACAAGCCTCAGCGCCTCGGACTCGTCGGAGCGCATCGACTCCCGCACGTCCTGGTCGCCCGCACCATAGGCCGTCACCCACGCTGCGATGTCCCCGGCATGCTGCCCACAGCGTTCGCGAAGCGCTTCGGCCTCACTCCCGAGGTCACACAGGTGGGCGATCCGGTCGATGAACAGCAGCGGCAGTTGGGCCTGCTCCTCGTCCAGGCCGCCGGATTCCAGCAGCACCGCGAGCGCCGTCGCGGTCGGCGCCGTGGCCGGCCAGATGCCGAACGCGAAGTTCGCCTCACGCAGGTAGTCGCCACTGTCCAGCCGCTGACGCGGGCCGCCGTCGCGCCATGCGGCAATGTGCGCGGGGATGTTCTCCGCCGAGCCATGGGCGTGCACACAGCCGGACCAACTGACGACGTCCCAGGGCTCGCTCATGGGGCTGATCGTTCCACGGCGCAGCGCCACTGGGTAGGCATGTCCGCGGTCCCGGAGCTTGATCGCTGTGGCGCCAATGAGCTGGTGGGCACAGACGGATTCGAACCGCCGACATCTGCTTTGCGAGCTCGACCAGCGCCTGGCGGGACGTGCGGGCGCTGCCCGCCGCAGCATGTAGAGGCACCACCGTGGAGCACCGCTGATCACCTGGGGCTGTTGGGGTTGATGTCAGATCAGTGAGCTGCCCGTGCGGTGAAGGCACGCACGCACACCTCAGGCGCAGCCTCCGCCTAGATGTACCGCTGCACCTGCGGGCCTGCCTGCGCGGCTTGATTGGGGAACTGCCGCAAGTAGCCGCCCGCAGCCGGCAGTGGAACGGACATGAAACCCGCATCCCAGGTGCACGTTCACCTTACGGGCCGTCTACGGCAGCGGCTTCCTGGTGACAACGCGTCGGTCTGTCACGGTTGTTGAGAGCTCCTCACAGATCGCTACAACTGAAGGACATGCTCTCTCGAGCACCGTAGGATCTGGATCAAGGACGCAGACGGGAGCTGATCATGGGCAACGACGACAATGAGACTCTTGACCTCGAATTCTCTGAGGAACGCGATATCGAGGAGCAGGAGCTAGAGCTCGACTCGGAGTTCGAGCAAGATCCCATTGGTTTTTGGGAAGCCAAGCAGAGGGATCTTCTGACAAGCGTCCTAGACTACAACCTCAAATCTCTCACGGACCTAGTCCGAAGCCGGAGTATTGATCTTTCTCCGTCATATCAGCGGCGTAATCGATGGGATGAAACTCGAAAGTCTCAACTCATCGAGTCCTTTCTCATGAACGTCCCTATCCCAAACATCTTCCTGAACGAAGATGCTTACGGCCACTACTCAGTGATCGACGGAAAGCAGCGCCTCACCGCCATTAGCGACTTTCTTCTGGGGCGTTATCGATTGCAAGGTCTCTCCGTTTTTCCGGAGGCAAACGGCTTGACTTTTGACGAGCTCCCATCCACCTTGCAGACCATCCTCGAGACCCGGGCGAACCTTCGCGCCGTAATCATCCTGAGGCAGTCGGATCCTGACATTAAGTACCAAGTCTTCCAGCGCCTGAATACCGGTGGTATTCGCCTGAATCCTCAAGAGATCAGGAATAGTGCCTGGCCCGGTAAGTTGAACGATATGATCCTAGAGGAGTCCATTTCGCGAGAGTTTCACGTGCTGCTCGGAATCAAGGACAAGAGTCGGTCTGCGATCTACAAAGAGATGCGTGACGCCGAGTTTGTCCTAAGGTATCTGACATTCCGCAGCAATTGGGACACATTTGCGGGCGGAATGGGGCGGAAGCTGGACTCCTTCATGGGCGAGAACCATGCCATGAAGGAGGAAGAGGTAGAGGAGCAGCGCAAGGCTTTCCGCGAGGCAATCAGTAAGGCGCACGCCGCGTTCGGCCCTAATGCGTTCCAGCGATGGTCGCCCGAGAAGGGGACGTGGCGAAGGCAGGTCCTTGCTTCGCTCTATGACGCTGAGATCTTCGCCCTTAGTGACTTCTCCAAGGAGGACCTGGCGAAGAATCAGAAGGAAATCATCGAAGGGGTGAAGAAGCTCTTCCAGGAACCATCATTTCGACGGGTGGTCGACGCAGCTACCAACACCCCTACATATTTCCGTGAGCGTATCCAACACATGCGAAACATGATTTCGGATGTGATCGGCTAATCTCCGATGTCATCACTTCCGAACCTGGACTCCAGTCTGCTATCGGTCAAAGCCCTGATCTCCCTGGAGTCGGTTTACCTAGATCCTCCCGAGGATCGTGAGATTGCTACGGTATCGGCCCTTCGTGGAGCATGCACTGTCCTTACCGTCGCCGCATTCGAAAAGTTCCTTCGGGACCTTTTCGAAGAGGAACTAGATCGCATTCGCGCCGCTGGCGTTCCCGCTGCATTGCTGCCTCAAAAGCTTCGCGTGGAAGCATCGTTTGCTTCTATGGAGTTGGCCATCAAGGGAGACTATTCAAGTAAGGGAATGGAAAGAGAGCAACGCCTTGAAGGCGTTATCGCTGCGGCAAAGTTGCTCTCAAAGGGAAGCTTTGAGCCTAGGGCGCTGGCAGCAACCAACAGTAATCCGGACGCGGCTTGCGTGAAAAGAATGTTCAAGACCGTAGGGATATCAGAGGTCTTCAAGAAAGCCTCCCCAGAATTTACCAAGCTATGGGGAAGGCCAGAAATTGAAGGCTTCGAAGAGCAAAAACTTGATGCCTTGGTGAACTCTCGACATCAAGTCGCCCACACTGCTTCGGCACTTCACATCTCGCGCCCGGAGTTGACGTACAACGTGCGCTTTATTGAAGTCTTGGCCAAAACACTTTTCGATATTCTAAACGGTTATGTCACTGACATAGTTGACAGCTATGCAGAAGCAGGAAGCACGGAGGTTGCGTCGCCATCGTGATCTAGGGATTCCGTAGATAAGTGTGTGCCAGTCGCTCCTCTGAGTTTCGAAGCCATGAAAAAGCGAATTGAGCCTTACATCTACGATACGCCAGCATCCGAACCGGAAGGTCAGGGGCACCGGATCATTCGGGTAAGGGAGTCGAATTCACTTAGTGAGGGGCGCAATCAGACTATGACAAGGGTGAAGGGCCGGTCCGGCAAGTCGCAACCTTTCGTCACCTGGAGTTGGCTTCGAGTCAGCGATATCTGCCTTTAAGCCTTCCCGGGGCAGAATCTGTCTGGCCTGCGAGTCTCTGACCTGCACTCCAGCCGTTGCCGTGCCCGCCATTCCCCGCCGGCTGCTGTCTGTCCTGGCGCGGTTGTGGCACGCCCCTGCCCTCCGAATGAAGCATTCGCTCTGGCCTCTCGCACGGATCATCAGGAACTGCCGGCAACTGCGCTGCCGGATGCTTCACTGTATGGGTGACGGAAACTGGGGAGCGGTCATATCGGCAGCGTCCGCGCTCGGAGGCTTAGCACTCACAGGGCTGTTCGGTGCACTGAAAGGCCGCCAGGAACGACTGGCCCAAGCCCAAGCAGACAGGTCTAGGTCAGAACGCCGTGCCGGACATCGCCTTGAGCGTCGGGAGGCATTACATCTGCATGATGGCTGCCGCGAAGAAGGTGCAATCGTCGGCAACACGCGCCGGCAGGCAGCTCTACCCACCGCCCTGTCTTGGCCGCGGATATGGGAGGACTACTTCCCAGCTCTTGAAGCCCCTGAGAGCGAAGCAGAGTACGTCCGCCTCGAAGGTCCTCCTGAGGTGAGCGACGCGGCCAGAGAGCTCAATAACGCTGCTCTAGAAGCTCACCGTGGCATGGAGGCCGCTGCTCGTGCCCACCTCGGCACGGCAGAGGTGCTCGTGAAGCTCATCAGCGATGAGCAACTGGCCCTCCACGCTGCTGAAGTCGTCGCCCTGCGCGAGTTCATTGCGAGGGCTCGAAGGGCCCTCGGCGGAGACGACCCAGGGTTCACGCAAGACTGGTAGGTCCCAAGCTCCGCTCGCTATTGGCCAAACGGCCGTCTACCTCCCATATCAGCGGAAGCTCGCCTCGGACCAGACCCCGCCCCTGCGGGCACGCAACGGGCACGGCGACTCAATCGGCTCGGCCGTCATCTCTGTTGCCGCTGACGGTTCGGGGACAGCGCGGCCAGACTCGTTGCGACGGCCGCTCCCACCAGGATCCCCCACCACGGCAGCCTGGCCACTCCCCCCGGCCGGTGCGCGATCAAGGCATAGGCAACGGTCCCAATGGTTCCGCCCACCAGAAAGGTCCTGCCGCTGCGAAGATCGGAAGGTCATCTGGGTTGGTCGAGTTTTGAAGTCACGACGGGCATTGTCCACGCACCGAAAGGCTTGACCAAGACGCGATCGGCTTTATAGGCCGTTCTGCATTCTCCGTCGATCAAGCCTCTGACCTGCTTGCAGGCATCCAATTCCCGCACAGCTCAGGCACGCAGGTCCGTGGTTGGCCCGGATCTTGGTCGCGCAATCATCAGTTGGCATGATCCAGGCCAAGGACCGCTTTCTCCATGCCCAGCCAGGCCAGATTCATCCCGACTCTGGGTGAGGATCTTCCACGTGAATGCCGAGGTTCTAGACCCGTCAGTTGCCCATGAATTCCTACCCATTGAAAAGTTCGCGGTTTCACTGGGCGATGGACGCGAAGGCGACACCATTATCTACGCCTTTGACACGTCCCACGTCTTCACGGGAGCCCTGGGCGGTCGGCTCCGGCGGAGGAACTTCCACGAGGTGTGGGAGCGGGCTCGGAAGAAGGCGAAGATCAGCGATGAGGTGCACTTCCACGATCTCCGCCACACGGGGAACACCCTCGCGGCCAACGCCGGCGCCAGCACGCGGGAGCTCATGACCCAGATGGGCCACAGCAGCACCCGCGCCGCGCTGATCTACCAGCACATGACCGCCGGTCGGGACCGCGTCATCGCGGACAAGCTCGGGCAGATGATCAAAGAAGCCAGGGAAGACGGTTCGCCGGACACGGACCCATCTGGCACGTAAGTGGCACGTGGAGCCTCACGCCGATCATGGTGTGGGGCTCCGTTGCTGTTCGGAGCTGGTGGGCACAGACGGATTCGAACCGCCGACATCTGCTTTGTAAGAGCAGCGCTCTACCGCTGAGCTATGCGCCCTCGGGGGTGGCCCGGGGCCCGGTGTGGACCGGGGCAAGGGCTAAGAGTACCTGGTCCGGGGAGGGGCTCGCTGCGGAGTGGGTGGGTGTGGTGTGGCAGGGGCGTGCTGGGCCGGTGGAGACTCGGTTGAGGGTGCCGGACGAGGGAGGAGAGGCGGGGAGGCGGATGCTGCACTTCGAGGATGCCCGGGCGTGGGAGGAGTGGTTGGCCGCGCACCATCGGAGCGAGCCCGAGGCGTGGTTGCTGATCGCCAAGAAGGGACACACCCGCGAAGTCGCCACGGTGAGTATCGAGGACGCGTTGCAGGTCGCCCTCTGTTACGGGTGGATCGACAGTCTGCGGCGCGCTCACGATGCCGGTGCCTACCTGCAGCGGTACTCGCCGCGGGGGCCGCGGAGTCTCTGGTCGGCCGCGAATGTCGAGCGGGTCGGGGCGCTGGCCGCGGCTGGGCGGATGGCCGAGGCCGGGTTGGCAGAGGTGGCTGCCGCGCAGGCGGATGGGCGGTGGGAGGCCGCGTATGCCGGGCAGCGGGAGGCGGAGGTGCCCGTCGAGCTCGTGGAGGCGCTGGCCGGGTCGGCGCGGGCGGCGGAGCGGTTCGAGGCGATGGGGCGGACCGCGCGGTACCAGGTGATGCTGCCCGTGCTGAAGGCCAGGACGCCGGAAGGACGGGTCGCGCAGGCGGAACGGGCGGTGCGCGAGTTGCTCGCCGAGGCGTGATCGGAGTGAGTCGGAGTGATCGGGAGGCTGGGGCGTCAAGGGGACGTCAGGGTTGCTGGAGTGCGCGCAAAGGAGGCGTCAGGGCGGACGGGGGACGCAGAGGGAGCCCGATAGCTTGATCGGCGTAGGGGGAGCCGGCCCGGGGTTCTGTGGGGAGCTGAAGGACCGGACGTGTCGCCCTGCCGAACGGGGACCTTGGCGGGGCCCCGTTCGGTGGAGGACGGGCGAGCAGGTGAGGGGCGTGTGGCCGGGGAGTGGCCGCACGCCCCTTTCGCTTGCGTCAGGTCGGCTCGGCCCAGGTCGGCTCGGCTCCGCCCTGGCAGGCCGGCTCGGCTCGGCTCGGCTCAGGTCGGCTCGGCTCGGTTCAGGTCGGCTCAGGTCGGACCGCCGAGGCCGAAGGGGTCCGGGACCGACGCGAGAGCGTGCAGGAAGGGATCCGGGAGGGCGGCGCTGCTGAGGCGGTCGAGGAGGGCGCGGCGGGCCGTGAGCGCCTCGCGGCGCTCGGGGGGAGTCGCGGCCTCGACGCGGTCGAGGAGGGCGCGGGCGCGGCGGACGACCTGGGGGTTGCCCGCGCCGTAGAGGAGGGTCTCGTCGAGGGCGAGGGCGACCAGGTCGGGCCATTCGGGGGCCGGGTAGGCGACGCGGGCGATGGAGTCGTCGTCGAGCAGCAGCGCCGGGCCGAGGGTGCGGGAGGCGATCCGCAGCAGTCCCTCCTCGATCTGGTCGAGTGACTGGACGGCCGTCGTCGGGTCGTTGACGGCGGGGGAGAGGGCGCGGATGGAGATGTCGGCGAGCAGCCGGAAGCCGTAGGAGGGGTCCTGCTCCACGGTGCGGGTGGGGCCGTAGCGGGCGCAGGCGGCGACGAGCTCGGGCAGGCGGGGCGGCATCGCCGCGGCGCCGCTGGGCACGCCGAGGCGGCCCAGTGCGGTCCGGCTGCTGACGAACTCGCCGACGGTTACGGTCAGTTCCAGGCGGGCGTCGGCGCGGGCCAGGAGCCGGACCAGGTGGCGTTCGTCGAAGCTCTGCAGGACGCCCGGGCGGTCGGGGCCCGGCACCTCGAGCCAGGTGAGCGGAGTGGCCGGGGAGGGGGTGATCGGAGTCGGCGCGTCGTCGAGCCGGGTCGGGAAGCTCGCGTCGACGACCTGCCGCAGCCGCTCGCCGACCGCGCGGGCCAGGCCGCCGCCGGTCACGGCGTTGCGGAGCGACGCGAGCATGTAGAGGACGGCGACCGCGTCGCCGAGGACCAGGCCGACGGCGAAGGTGACGGTGAGCCGGGGCACCGTGTCGCCGCTGATCTGGCTCAGTGCGACCAGCGCGTACAGGGCCGTGCCGACGAGCAGGGCGAACAGGGAGAGGTACCGCCCCATGTGGCGCAGGGCGCCGACCAGCCGCGGTGACATGCTCTGCACGGTCTGCAGCACCAGGGTGAGCGCGGTGATGACGAAGCCGGAGAGAGTGATCATCGCCCCCGCGATCGCCGCGAGCGCGGCCTGTGCGGTCCCGGCGTCGTAGGTCAGCCCGACCTTGGGCAGCCACGACTCGGAGTGTGGCACCACCCAGCCCAGCAGCGTGCCCATGAGGATGATGCCGAGCGCGACGAGCTGGTTGCGGGCGCTGAGCTCCAGCCGGCGACGGCGTTGCTTCTGGGGGTGGCGGCTGCGGGCCGGCGCGGGGACGGGTTCCGGCGGCTGCGCGGGCGGCGTTGCGGGTGTCGCCATCCGGCGGACCTCCAGGGGAGAGGGAGTGACTCCCAGTAAACGGAACCGGGAGGCCGACCCGCCCCGCCCGGTGCGGTGGGGAGGTCCGTTCGGGTGACGGGCCGGATCGGTGGGGGCGCAGGGGGTCGAGGACGCCCACGCGACCGGCGATCAAGATCACCCGTCCGGCCGGTGGCCGTCCTCGCAGGTCGCGAGGTTAGGAGTGCTGTCCCCTGCCCAGGCCCGTTCAGGTTCAGGAGTTCTCGTGCGCCATCTCGCCTACGCCGTCGTCGCCGCCGTGACCCTCGTGGGGGGAGCCGTGGCGGCGCCCGGGGCGCAGCGGGACCTCCTGCCGCAACAGAGCGTCTATCTGCAGGCCGTCGCCGGTGACGACTCCGCGGACGGGGTCGCCGACCTTGTCGTCACCCGGGAGAACGGCGGCTACCGGCTGCACGGGTACGTGGAGTCGGTGAAGGGGTGCGTCGAACTGAAGGCCGTCAACATGCACCTCGGGACGTACTTCGGTGGTGACTCGATCGCGAAGGTCTGCGGGACGAACGTGCAGTCGGACGTGGACGCCTGGACGCATCACACCGACATCGTGCTGACCGCGATCGTCCCGCACGGGATGGACTGGGACTCGCGGATCGTCACCCTGACCGGTCGTCCTTAAGAAATCTTTATTTCGGACGGGCCGAGGCTCAGCTGCGGGGTGACCATAGGGGGGTAGGTCGATCGGCACGCAGCCATCAGGTGGTGGAGACCATGCTCCCGAACCAAACCCTCCCCAGACGTCACCCCGTGCTCGTGACCGGCGCCGTGGCGGGTCTGATGCTCGTCGCGGCTGCCTGCAGCAGCACGGGTTCGAGCAGTTCCAGCAGCCCCGGTTCCGGCAGCCCGACCGCCGGCAGCGCCACGAGTGCGCCCGCCACGAGTGCGCCAGCCACGAGCGCGCCCGGGACGGGCGCGGCGACCGGTGGGGCCGCCGCGATGGCCTGCGCCTCGGGTGTGGCGCCGACCGTCAGCGGGTCGGGCCCGAGCGACACCGCCACCGCGGGCAAGAACGTCGCCCAGAACTACGCGAAGTTCTTCAACCCCGCCACGCCCGCCGCCGAGAAGGTCATGCTGCTGCAGAACGGTGAGCAGCTGACGTCCGTGCTGCAGGGCTTCGCGGGCAACCCGCTCGCGGCCAAGGCGACCGTCACCGTGACCGCCGTGCAGTTCACCAGCCCGACCGCCGCCGACGTGACCTACAACCTCTGCGAGAGCGGCACCCCGGCGCTGCCGAACGCCAAGGGCAAGTCCGTGCTGGAGAACGGCACGTGGAAGGTCTCGGACACGACGCTGTGCGGCCTGGTCGCGCTGAGCAACGGCGGGAAGCCGGTCCCTGGCTGCTCGTGAGCTCGCCTGTACCGGTGAGCCGGTCGGTCAGTCCACGCAGGGGATGCCGTTGCCGCCGCCGTTGACCGCCGAGCCCTGGAAAACCAGGTGCGGCGTGTTCGATGGGTGGGCGCCCGCGGCCGAGCCGGACGAGCCCGACGAGCCGGAGGACGGCGGGGTGAAGTCCGGGCCGAGGATCACCTCCACGGTGCCGGCCGCCACGGCGCCGCTCGCGGTCGCGGCCGCGCCGAGCCCGCTCGCGATCCGGCTCGCCGCCGTCTGCGCGCCCGCGCCGTACAGGACCCGGGTGGCGCCGACCGCAGCATGGTTGCCGGTGTGTCCGCGGGTGTAGCCGGCGGTGACCAGCGCGTCGAGTTCGATGCCGGCGGATCCGGCGCGCGCTCCGCCGTTGAGCACGTCGACGACGGCGTGGGCGGTGGCCGCGCTCGTCGTTCCCGCCGAGGGGGAGGAGGCGGCCGAGGAGGCGGGCGCGGGGGCGGCGTCATGGAACAGGTAGGCCACGGTGCGCTGGACCTGCGGGACGCTGACCTGGTTGACGTCCTGGTAGCCCTCGCCGGGGATGTAGACCTTCGGCTGCGCGGTGATCGGCAGGGTGTTGAAGGTGACCTTGCCGCCGGAGAGGTTCGGTGCCTGCTGTGCGAAGTCGAGCAGGTTCCAGCGGTTGTCGATGACGACGTCCTTCTTGACCGTGTCGATCAGGCCCTGCAGTTTGCCCAGGTCGGAGAGGATGCCCTCCTTCTTCAGCTGGGTCTCGGCGGAGGTGATGTACGCCTGCTGACGGTGCGTGCGGGCGAAGTCGCCGCCGTTGCCGTTGCCGTCCGTGTTGGTCAGGTTGTGGCGCTGGCGGACGAAGGAGAGCGCCTCGGCCGGGGTCTGCAGCACGTTCAGCCCCGCGTGGAAGTTCGCGCCGGAGCCCTGGCCCTCCATCGCCGGGTCGGCGGTGGCGTGGTTGAGGCAGACGGTGACCGGACCGACCGCCTTGGCGACGTCGTAGAAGCCGATGAGGTTGACCTCGGCGAAGTGGTCGATCGGCACGTCGAGGAACTTCTGCACCGTGGCCAGGGTGGCGGCCCGGCCCACGTCGCGGCTCGCCTGCTCCAGCGCGGCGCCCTTGAGCCCCTTGGCCTCCAGGCCGCTCATCGCGCCGGCCTTGGCGATGCCGTAGGCCTCCTTGATCTTGTGCATGCCTTGCGGGGTGCCGTCGCCGTTGTAGGTCATGACGTAGTCGTCGCGCGGGATCGAGACCGCCTCGACCTTGGCGTTCTGGTCGGCGGGTATGTGCAGCAGGATCAGGCTGTTGGTGTTGTAGCCGCCGACCTCGGAGGACGAGCCGGCGTGCAGTTCGTCCTGGACGAACCAGCCGGGCAGGTCCTGGCCGTCGTTGCCCTTCCGGCTGTCGAGGCCGATCAGCAGGATGTTGATCGAGTTGTCGAGGTGTTTCGGCGCGCTCTTCGACGCCAGGTCGAGGGCGTCGGACTGGGTCACGCCGTCGGTGAGCTGGCCGTACTCGTACCAGGTCACCCCGGCGATCGCCATCACCAGGCTCGATCCGAGTACGGCTGCGGCGCGCGCCGCCCTCAGCGCGCCCGACGCGCGCACCACCGCGCGTCCACCACCCGCGTTGCGGCTACCCACGACGGTTCCCCTTCGCCCCGACCTCGACCCCGACCCCAGCCCCAGCCCCAGCCCCGACCTCGACCCCGATCCCGCGGACCCGGCGCGCGGACAGCGTCCGTGCCGCGCCCACGGCGACCGCGCCCAGCAGCGCCGCTCCCATCACCGGGAACGCCCCCGCCACGACCTTCGCCAGGTCGGTCCCGAGCTTGCTCGTGCCGGCCGAGGAGTCGCGGACGGCCAGGCCCAGCAGGGCCATCAGCAGCACCACGGGCGGAGCCCCCGTGGTCACCCACCACACGCCGGGGCGCGAGCAGAGCGCTGCCGCGCCGACCACGCCCAGCAGCGATCCCGCCCAGAAGACGGCGCCCGTGCCGCCGCTCACCAGCGCCGCGACCAGCGGCGGCAGGATCAGGACCAGCGCGGCAACGGCTCCGGGCCGCCGGTGCTCCGGCTGCCGCCCTTGCCCGGTCGGCCGCATCCGGGCCGACCTCCGCGCCTCCGTCGGCACTCCCACCCCCGGACCGGACCGGTCCCAAGCGTCCGTCATCTCCACACCTCTCGCGCCACTGCACTCAGCACGCTGCGCTCCCGGCGGTCGGCCGGGCCCCGCAGCCCCTCGCACACCCCAGGGACGCGTTGCACGCGCCAACGGTTGCGAGACTTGCGCAATCTAGCAAGTGTTTGACCGGGTGCGGCCCTGGGGTGGTAGGCAGGTGCGGGTGACCTACGAGTTGGTGATCTTCGACAACGACGGCACGCTGGTCGACAGCGAGACCACGGCGCACACCGTCCTCTCCGGCTACCTGACGGAGCTCGGCTACCCGACGACGCTCGAGGAGTCCTTCCGCGACTTCCTCGGCAACGCGGGGCGCAACGTCCACGAGGTCGTGGCGCGGCGCTTCGGCGGCGCCCTCCCGGAGGACTTCACCGTGCGCTGCCACGCCCGCGTCTTCGCCGCCTTCGAGCGCGGCGTCGATGCCGCGCCCGGCGCGGCCGACCTACTGGCCTCCCTGGAGGCGCGGCAGCTGCCCTACTGCCTGGCCTCCTCGTCCGACCACGCCTGGATCGACCGGACGCTCGACGTCTCGGGGCTGCGACGGCGACTGCCCGCGTCGCTGGTCTTCAGCGCCGAGGACATGGCGGGCGTCGGCAAGCCCGCGCCGGACCTGTTCCTGCACGCGGCGAAGGCGATGCGCGTCCAGCCGGAGCGCTGCCTCGTCGTCGAGGACAGCCCGAACGGCGTCCTCGCTGCCCGTGCCGCCGGGATGGACGTCCTCGGCTACACCGCGCTGATGCCGGCGGAACGCCTCACCGCGGCGGGCGCCACGGCGCTGATCGGCCACCTCCGGCAGGTGCTGGACCACGTCTGACGGGCGGGCGGAGGTCCTGACACGGGGCGGAGGTCCTGACGGGCGGGCGGGGGCCGGACCGGCGGACGGAGGTCCTGAGACGGGGTGGAGGTACTGACCGGCGGGCGGGGGGTCTGGCGGTCGGACGTCCCTGCGGCCCGCTACGACGGCAGCTCGGCCGCCTGTCGGGGGTCGCACAAGTCCGCTGCCAGGTCGCCGAGTTCGGCGACGCGCGCGGCGACGTCCGTCGGGGTGAGGGCCAGATCGGCGGGGGTGGCGCAGGACTCGACCTCCGACCAGGTGAGCGGTGCGGAGACGCCCGGGACGGGGGTCCTGGTCGCGCGCAGGGTGTAGGGGGCCGAGGTGGTCTTCGAGGAGGAGTTCTGCGACCAGTCCAGGAAGACCCGGCCCGTGCGCAGTGCCTTCGTCATCCGTGCCACCAGCAGCGTCGGGTGCGCGGCGGCGAGCCGCTCGGCGACCCTGCGCGCGTAGTCGACGGTCGCGGCCGCCGGGCTCGGGCGCAGCGGGGCGTAGAGGTGGAGGCCCTTGTTGCCGGAGGTGACCGGCCAGCAGGGCAGGCCGTCCTCGGCGAGAGCCTCGCGGACCAGCAGGGCCGCCGCGCAGCATTCGACCACGGTCGTGCCCTCGCCCGGGTCGAGGTCGACGACCAGCCGGTCGTGGCCGTCGCGGCCGTGGGAGAGGCTCCACTGCGGGACGTGGACCTCCAGGCAGTAGAGGTTGGCCGCGGCGATCAGGCTCGGCGCGTCGTCCAGGACCAGGTGCGGACGCGGGCCCTCCTTGGCCTCGATCACCTCGATCCGGACCCACTCGGGCGTGCGCGGAGGCGGGTTCTTGGCGACGAAGAGCGGACCCGTCATGCCCTCGGGGCCGCGCAGGAACGACGCGGGACGGTCGCGCAGGTGCGGGACCATCGCGTCGGCGACCCGGGCGTAGTAGTCGAGCATCTCGGCCTTGGACCAGGCGGGCCAGAGCAGCTTGTCCAGGTGGGAGAGGAGTAGTGAGCGCCCGCCGACCTGCACGGGCACCTTGGTACCGGGCATGGCTCCAGCCTCGCAGCTGCGTGCCCGCGCCGCGCGCGACACGGCCGGGACCGGGTCGGGATCGGGATCGGGGACGGGGTCGGGATCGGGGACGGCGTCAGGACGGCGGGGCGCACGGGTGGAGGCCGCGAAGAATCGGACATACCGTGAGGAACACCTCGCGATACTCGCGATCGTTCAGCGCGAAAGGTTCCGCCCATGCCTCGCAGCGTCTGGACGGGCAGCATCACGTTCGGCCTGGTCGCCGTACCGGTCAAGCTCTACCCGGCCACCGAGACGCACTCCGGCCCGGTGCTCCATCAGGTCCACCGGGAGGACGGTTCACGCGTCCGGCTCAAGCGCTTCTGCGAGGCGGAGGACCAGGAGGTCGAGTACGGCGAGATCGCCAAGGGCTGGGACGCGCCCGACGGCGGCGTCGTGGTGCTCACCGACGAGGACCTGGCGACGCTCCCGGTGCCCAGCAAGAAGATCATCGACGTGGTGGCCTTCGTCCCGGCCGAGCAGATCGATCCGCTGCGCTGGGACAGCCCCTACTACGTCGGCCTCGGCGACAAGGCTCCCGCCAAGCCCTACATGCTGCTGCGCGAGGCGCTGCGCGACTCGGGCCAGGTGGCCGTCACCAAGGTCACCATGCGCTCGCGCGAGTCGCTGGCCGTGCTGCGGGTCATGGACGACCTGCTGGTGCTGCAGACCATGCGCTGGCCGGACGAGATCCGCTCGGCGGAGGGCCTGGCCCCCGAGGAGGACACCACGCTGCGCCCGCAGGAGCTGGCCATGGCCAAGTCGTTGATGGAGACCCTCTCCGAGGGCTTCGACCTGGATGCGGAGAAGGACGCCTACGCCGTCGCGCTGGAGGAGTTGCTGGACGCCAAGGCCCACGGCGCGACGCCGGCCCCGGTTCCGATGGCCGAGGGCGGCGCCGAGGTGATCGACCTGATGGCGGCGCTGCGCTCCAGCGTCGCGGCCGCCAAGGCCCAGCGCGGCGAGGCCGTCCCGGAGGAGGCGGCCGAGCCCGTCGAGGCGACGGGCGGGAGCCCGGCGCCGAAGGCGAGCAAGCGCGCGCCGGCCAAGACGCCGGCCAGGACGACGCCGGCCGGGACGACGGCCAGGTCGGCCACGGCGAAGGCGTCCACGGCGAAGACGGCGACGGCGAAGACCGCCTCGACGAAGGCGGCCGTCGAGAAGGACACCCGGGCCAAGAAGAGCACCGCGAAGAAGGCGGCCGCGAAGAAGGCGGCGCCCGCCGCCCGTAGGACCGCGCCACGGCGCGCGTCCTGAGAGGCCGGCCCGCCATGTCCCGCGCCCGCACCCCGACCGCCCTCCCGGTCTACTCCCCGATGCTCGCGACAGCCGCGCCCCTGCCTCGCGACGAGGCGCACTGGGCCGCCGAGGTGAAGTGGGACGGCATGCGCGTCCTCGTCTACGCACCCGGCGACGGCAGCGTCCACGTCCGCTCGCGCACGGGCGGCGAGGCCACCGAGCGCTTCCCCGAACTCGTCGCCGTCGCCGAGGCGTTGGGCGATCGCGCGGCGGTCCTCGACGGCGAGGTGGTGGCGCTGGGCCTGAGCGGCGCCCCCAGCTTCGGCGCGCTGCAGGAGCGGATGAGCCTGCGGCGCCCGTCGCAGATCCAGGCGGCGCGGCACCAGACCCCCGTGACGTTGATGGTCTTCGACGTGCTCAACCGCGACGGCCGCGACCTGACCCGACTGCCGTACACGGCCCGCCGCGCCCAACTGCAGGAGCTGCCGCTCGACCACGAGCACGGCCCCGTCCGCACGCCGCCGGCCTGGCTCGGGGATCTGCGCTCCGCGGTGGAGTGGACCGAGGCCTACGGCATCGAGGGCATCGTCGCCAAGCGCCTCGACTCGCTCTACGAGCCGGGACGGCGCTCGCGGGCGTGGATCAAGCACAAGCACCGCCAGACCATGGACGTCCGGCTCGGGGGGTGGCTCGGGGAGCAGGGGTCGGGCCGGCTGCGCAGCGTCCTGGTGGGCCTGTCGGAGCGGTCGGGCCTGCGCTACCTGGGTGCCGTGGGCTCCGGGATCGGCGTGCACGAGGGGGAGGACCTGCTGGCGTTGCTGCGGCACCTGGAGACGGACACCTCCCCGTTCCTGGGCACCCCCGCGGATCTCGGGCGGCCGGACTCCACGGTCCACTGGGCCACGCCCGCCCTGGCGGCGGAGGTGGAGTACCAGGAGCTGACGGCCGGCGGGATCCTGCGCCAGCCCGTCTGGAAGGGCCTGCGCGAAGTGACGCCTCAGGGGTGAGTCGCCCCCAGGGAGGCGCAGCCTCCAGGGGTGCGAGGAACCGCGCGAGAAGCCACCCCTGCCAGGACGGCCCCGCTCGGTGAGGACCATCTGCTCATCAGAGGGGGTGCCCCCCGCCGGAAGGGTAGGGGATTGTCGCGCCCATGCATGGGGCACCTCCCGGTCGAACGCCAGGGGAGGAGCCACACAGGCAGAGCCTCGCGCCCCCTGGAGCCTCGCGCCCCCTGGAGGCTGAGCCCCGTGGAGGCCGCGCCCTGTGGAGGCCGCGCCCTGTGGAGGCTGCGACTCCGTGGGGCGGGCAACTATCCCCGGGTGGAGACCAGGCCTGCCTCGTAGGCCAGGATGACCAGCTGGACCCGGTCGCGTGCGTCCAACTTCGTGAGCAGGCGCGCCACATGGGACTTCGCGGTGGCCACGCTGATCACCAGGGTCTCGGCGATCTCGCTGTTGCTGAGGCCGCGTCCGACCAGGGTCAGCACCTCCACCTCGCGTTCGGTGATCCCGGCGAGGGGGCGCGCGGAGCCGGAGGGGGCGCCGCGGTCGGGGCGGTTGGCGAACTCCGCGATGAGGCGGCGGGTGACGCTCGGGGCGATGAGCGCGTCGCCGGCCGCGACGACGCGGATCGCGCCGAGGATCTCCTCCAGGGCCATGTCCTTGACCAGGAAGCCGGACGCGCCGGCGCGCAGCGCGCCGTAGACGTAGTCGTCGTCGTCGAAGGTGGTCAGCATCAGCACGCGCGGCGCGTCGGGGGATTCCACGATGCGGTGGGCGGCCTCGATGCCGTCCATGCCGGGCATGCGGATGTCCAGCACCGCGACGTCGGGCTTCACCTCGGCGGCCAGGGTGACCGCCTCGCCGCCGCTGCCGGCCTCGGCGACGACCCGCAGGTCGGCGTTGTCGTTGATCAGCACGCGCAGGCCGGAGCGGACCAGCGGCTGGTCGTCGGCGAGCAGGATCCGGATCTGCGCAGGGGCGTCGCTCATACCGTCCTCAGTTGTCGCGGCGTCGGAAGTCGAAACGATGTTGATCATCGCAGCTGCCCGGCGGTCACGCGGTGGCTTCGGCCGTGGCGGGGGTGGCCGGCTTCGCGGGTGGGAGCGGGAGACGGGCGGTGACGCGGAAGCCGCCCTCGGGGCGCGGGCCCGCGCCGAACTCTCCGTGCAGCAGACTGACCCGCTCGCGCATGCCGGTGATCCCGAAACCGGATCCGTGGTGGCCGTGCGGCGCGTGCGGGCTCGGGACACCGTGTGCGCCGTCGTCCACGACCTCCAGCGCCAGCTCGTCCACGCCGTGGTCGATCAACACCCGGCAGGACCGCGCGCCCGAGTGCCGGACCACGTTGGTGACGGCTTCCTGCACGATGCGGTAGGCGGAGAGGTCGATGTCGTTCGGCAGCGGGCGAGGCTCGCCCCGGCGGGTGACGTCGACGCGGACGCCCGCCTCCGTCGTCGTCGCCGCGAGCCGCTCGACGTCGTCGAGGCCGGGCGCGGGGGCGAGCGGGGCGAGCAGGCTGCCGGGCTCCGGATCGGCCTGACGCAGCGCCACCAGCGTCCGGCGCAGGCCCGAGAGGGTCTCCCGGCTGGTCGCCTCGATGGCCTGGAGCGCGGCGCGGGCCTCCTCGGGCTGGCTGTCCAGGACCCGGCTGCCGACGCCCGCCTGGATGGCGATGATGCCGATGCTGTGCGCCACCATGTCGTGCAGTTCGCGGGCGATTCGCAGCCGCTCCTCCGTGATGGCCTGCTCGGTGGCCTGCACGCGGCTGGCTGCGGCGAAGATGCGCCGGGTGTGGATCGAGTTGCCGATCAGCTGGGCGAGCAGGAAGACCAGCAGCATCGGTGCGACGTTGTAGAAGCGGTCCGGGGCCATGCCCGCGCCGATGCGGCCGAGCTCGTAGCAGAGCGTGGTGGCGTAGCCCATGACGGCGGACGGCACCGCCACCTGGCGGGGCTGGGTGGCGCAGATGTAGCAGAGCGCCACCTGGGCCGGTAGCAGGTTCTCCAGGCCCAGGATCTCCAGGGGATACCCGGCCTGCGACGCGGTGTAGAGGGCGAGACCGAGCAGCATCGCCATGCTCGTGCGCGGGTAGCGGCGCAGCAGCAGCGAGCCGACGGCGATCCAGAGGAACACCGACATCGGACCCTGGTGCTCCACACCGTTGCGGGTGCTCAGCGCACCCTCGCCCACGTTCACCACGTAGAGGGTGACCATCAGTGTCACCACGGCCTGGGCGACGCCCATCCAGGCCCCCGACGAGACACGGGAGAGCAGCGGAGGACGGGGCGCGGAGGTCATGGCGTCGAGCCTAACGGCCGGTCCCCGCCCCGGCATCGACCTGCGGGCTTACGCCTGCGGGCTAGTGCGGGCGGCGCGGGTTGCCGTCGCGGGCCCGATGCGGATGACGCCGGGCGACGGGCACCGTGGAGGCATGATCGAAGTCCACGAGCTGACGAAGCGCTACGGCGACAAGACCGCCGTCGACGGCCTCACCTTCACCGTCCGCCCCGGGCAGGTGACGGGCTTTCTCGGGCCGAACGGCGCCGGCAAGACCACGACCCTGCGGATGATCCTCGGCCTGGACACGCCCACCTCGGGCGGCGCGACCGTGGGCGGCGTCCGCTTCGCCGACCACTCCCGGGGCCTTCGGCACGTCGGCGCGCTGCTCGACGCGCACCACGTGCATCCGGGCCGCTCCGCCGAGGCGCACCTGCGGGCGCTCGCCCGCAGCAACGGCATCCCGGCGCGGCGGGTGGGCGAGGTGCTGGAGGAGGTCGGCCTGACCGAGGCCGCGCGGCGCCGTGTCGGCGGCTTCTCGCTCGGGATGAAGCAGCGCCTGGGCATCGCCACCGCGCTGCTCGGCGACCCGCCGGTGCTGATGTTCGACGAGCCGATCAACGGCATGGACCCCGAGGGCGTGATGTGGGTGCGGCGGCTGTTCCGCCGCCTCGCCTCCGAGGGCCGCACCGTCTTCCTCTCCAGCCACCTGATGACGGAGATGGAGAACACCGCCGACCAGCTCGTGGTCATCGGTCGGGGCCGGCTCGTCGCCGCCGAGCCGGTGCGGGACTTCGCCGCCCGCTCCACCCGCCGCAGCGTCCTGGTCCGCACCCCGCAGGCGGCCGAGCTGACGGCGGTGCTGCTCGCCGCCGGCGCCGAGGTCGAGCCGGACGGTCACGCGGGCAGCGAGGGCCTCTCGGTCACCGGCCTGCCGGCCGAGCGGATCGGCGCGCTGGCCTTCGACAACCGCGTGATGCTGCACGAACTGACCACCCGATCCGCATCGTTGGAGGAGGCGTTCATGGAACTGACCGCCGACAGCGTCGAGTACCTGGCAGGGCAGAGCCGATGAGCACCCTCACCTCGCTTCCCCGTCCCGCGACGGCTGCCGCCGTCGACGCGCCCCGGGCGCGGTTCCTGGACCTGGTCGCCGCCGAGTGGATCAAGCTGCGGTCGCTGCGCTCGACCTGGTGGACGCTGGTCGTCGCGGTCCTCGTGCCCTGGGGCGCGGCGGCCGCGGCGGCGACGGCCGACTACGACAACTGGCCGAACTACGGCCCGCGCGAGCAGGCCGCCCCGCACCTGTTCGCCGTCCACGACTCCTTCCCGCTGGAGGGGTACCTCGTCGTCATGCTGGCCTCCGGCGCCCTCGGCGCGCTGGCCATGGCGGGCGAGTACGGCAGCGGCCTGATCCGCACCACGACGGTCGCGGTCCCGGCGCGCGGCTCGGTGGTGCTGGCCAAGGCCGTGGTGCAGACCGTGGCCTGGACGGTCGTCGGCTGGATCTGCGCGGTCGGTTCCTACCTGATCGCCCAGGCGATCCTGAGCGGACGCCACGCCACGATCCCGCTGAGCTACGACGGGGTCCTCCGCGCCATGGCCGCGGCCGCGATGGTCGCGCCGGTCTGCGCGCTGATCGGGCTCGGCATCGGCGCGCTGGTCCGCCATGCGGGCGGGGCGATCGGCATCCTGACCTTCGTGGTGCTGCTGCTGCCGCAGTTCTTCTCGCAGAACAAGCAGTGGTCCTCCGACATCCGGCACGTGTTCCCGATCTCGGCCTTCGGGCGGCTGACGGAGATCTGGACCGCGCCGGCGCACCCCGGCTTCTACCCGGCCACGCTCACCGGCTCCACGCTGGTCTATCTCATCTGGCCGGTCGTCTCCGTGGCGGCCGCGGTGTGGATCGTCCGCCGCCGCGACGTGTGACCACCGGCAATGACGCGCCCCGGTCGCCCTAGGATCGGGGCATGTCGCTGCCCCACGCCATCCTCACCGCCCTGCTGGAGAAGCCGTCCTCCGGGCTGGAGCTGACGCGACGGTTCGACCGGTCGATCGGCTTCTTCTGGGCCGCGACGCACCAGCAGATCTACCGGGAGCTCGGCAAACTCGAACAGGCCGAGCTGATCCGGGCCATCCCCGGGCCGCCGGCCCAGGGGCGGCGCAAGGAGTACGAGGTGCTGCCGAAGGGCCGCGAGGAGCTCGCCGCGTGGGTGTCGCGCAGCGACCCGCCCCGCCAACTACGCGACCCGCTGGCGCTGCGCCTGCGTGCCGCCGCCGTGGTGGGCCTCGGCGACGTGGGCGCGGAGGTGCGCCGCCATCTGGAGGTGCACGCCGCGCAGTTGGACGACTACCGCGCCATGGAGACCCGCCAGTTCCCGCCGGACCGGCACGAGTCGGCCGAGGCCAGGCTGCAGCACCTGGTGCTGGAGGCCGGCATCGAGATGGAGCGCTTCTGGACGGACTGGCTGCGGCGCGTCGACGCGGCCGTCACGGAGCTGGCCGGGCCGTCCGGCTCGGACCCGCAGTCCGGCCCGGACGCGAAGTCGAGCTTGGACCCGAAGTCGAGCCTGGACGCGCAGTCGAGCCCGGACCCGGGGCGCGGCTCGGACGCGGAGGCCGGGAGATGAGCCGGGCGTTCACCTACCCCGAGGTCGGTGCGACGCTCGACGGCGCGGACGCGCTGCCCGCCGGCTACTCGCACCTGCGCCACCGCGTCGTCATCGGCCACGGTGAGCCGGCCTTCCGCGCGGCGGCGGACGCGCTCGGCAGCTTCCGGATGCACCGCCGCCTGCCCGTCGGCATCACCGCCTCCGCGCCGCGCGCCGAGCCCGGTGCGGACGTGACCGTCACGCTGGCCGGCGTGGTCGAGGCGCCGTGCCGGATCGTCCGGGTCGTCGACGAGGCGGGCCGCTACGGCTGGGCCTACGGCACCCTGACCGGCCACCCCGAGTGCGGGGAGGAGGCGTTCCTGCTCGACCTCGACGCGGACGGCACGGTCCGCTTCGACGTGATCGCCTTCAGCCGGCCCGGCGGCCGCGCCGCCAGGGTGTTGGGCGGGCTCGTCCCGGTGCTGCAGCGCCTCTACGCGCGCCGCTGCGCGCAGGTGCTGCGCGGGGTCGCCCGCGGTGCTGTGGCAGGCTGAGCCCGTCAGCCGCACCCGACGGACGAGGGACGGAAGAGCGATGGCGCACGGCGCGCACCAGCACGGCCACGGCGACCACGCCAAGGGCCACGGCCACGGCGACGGTCACCACGTCAAGGGCCACGGGAAGAGCCATGAGAAGGGCCACGGGAAAGGCCACGGCCACGGTCCTCACCACTCCGGGCACCCCGATGACGCCGACCTCCGGTTCTCCGAGCCGCGGCCGGGCGACCGGGGCCGGATCGAGGCGGTCTGGCCCTTCGTGCGTGAGCAGCTCCCCGCCGCCCCCGGCTCGGTGCTGGAGATCGGTTGCGGCGTCCTCGGCGGCTTCGTGCCGCTGCTGCGGGACGAGGGCTACCACGCCGTGGGCGTCGACCCGGAGGTGCCCGAGGCGCCGGACTTCGTGCGCAGCCGCTACGAGGACTACCGGCCCGACGCCGAGGACCTGCCCTTCGACGCGGTCGTCGGCTGTCTCTCCTTCCACCACGTCGAGGACCTCGATCTGCTGCTCGCGCGCGCCGCGTCGCAGCTGCGGCCCGGTGGGCTGCTGATCCTGCGCGAGTGGGCCCGCGAGGAGTTCGACGAGGTGACGGCGCGCTGGTGCTTCGAGCGGTTGCCCGAGGAGCAGGACGAGCAGAGCCCCGCCTGGTGGTTGGCGGGGCACCGCGAGGGGTGGCGCGAGGCGGGCGGCAGTTGGGAGGCGTACTTCCAGGGCTGGGCCGAGGGGCACGGTCTGCTCAGCGGCGCGGCGATGCTGCGCGCCCTCGAGGCGTCCCCGTTCGAGACGGTGTCGCTGGAACGCGACCCCTACTTCCACACCGCGCTCGCGGGCGTGACCGAGGCGGAGGAGCGCGCCGGTGTCGACGCGGGCCTGCTCCGCGCCAACGGAATGCGCTACGTGGGCAGGCGGCCGTAGTGCCCGCATGGCGCGTGCGGCCCGTGCGCGCCGGGTGGACAGCGGCGCGGGGCGAGCAGCAGACTCGCTGGTCATGAGCGCACCCGGCGAGAACGGTTCCATGATCGCGGCGATCGACATCGGCGGCACCAAGATCGCGGGCGGTCTGGTCGCCCCGGACGGGACGCTCCACCACCGCACGGAGCGTCCCACCCGTCGGCGGGCCACCGATCCCGGCGAGGTGTTCGCCACCGTCACCGAGGTCGTCGCGGACCTCGCCGCGGACCCGCGCTGGGCGCGGGTGGACCGGGTCGGCGTCGGGAGCGCGGGTCCGGTCGACATCGCCAGGGGGACCGTCAGCCCCGTCAACATCGGTGCCTGGCGCGCCTTCCCCGTCGTCGCCGAGGTCCGGGCGCTGCCGCAGGTGGCGGGCGCGCCGGTGGCGCTCGGCGGTGACGCCGTGGCGATGACCGCCGCGGAGCACTGGCGCGGTGCGGCGCGGGGCTTCGCCAACGCGCTGTGCCTGGTGGTCTCCACGGGCGTGGGCGCCGGGCTGGTCCTGGACGGCCGGGTCTACCCCGGGCCGACCGGCAACGCCGGGCACCTCGGACACATCACCGTCGACCTGGAGGGCGAGCCCTGCCCGTGCGGCTCGCGGGGCTGCCTGGAGCGGGTGGCCAGCGGCACCGCGATCGCCGCGTGGGCGCTGGACCAGGGCTGGCGCGCACCGGCCGGCGCGCCGTCGGGGGCGACGGCCGCCGCGGTGGCCGACTCCGCCCGGGCCGGGGACCCGATCGCGCTCGCGGCCTTCGACCGCGCCGCCCGCGCCCTGGCGGCGGGGATCGCCGCGACGGCGACGCTCGTCGAGCTGGACGTGGCGGTGCTCGGCGGCGGCGTGCTCCGCGCCGGCGAGCTGCTGCTCGCGCCGCTGCGCCGGCACCTGCGCTCCTATGCGACGCTGCCGTTCACCCGTCATCTCGCGGTGCGGGCGGCGGAACTGGGCACCGACGCCGGGCTGATCGGCGCGGCCGCGCTCGCGCTGGACTGAGGTGGTCCGAAGATCAATCTTCGGCATGTCATATCAGGGTTAATTCGGGCAAATGCCTTGTAATGGGCGCATGAGTCTCCTGCGAGAGAATGCGGTCCTCGCCCTGTTCGCATGCCTGGCCCTGGGCTATCTCGTGGGCAAGCTGCGCGTCGGGCCGATCACCCTGGGCGGCATCTGCGGCACGCTCATCGTCTCGATGCTGATCGGCGCCCAGCATGTCAGCGTCAATGCCGACGTCAAGAACGTCGCCTTCGCGCTGTTCATCTTCTCCCTCGGCTATATGGCCGGTCCGCAGTTCTTCGCCAATCTCAACGCCAAGGGCCTTCGCTTCGGGGTGCTCTGCGTCATGGAGGCGGTGCTGGTCATCGCCCTGGCCATCGGGTTCGCGACCGGGTTCAACCTGGACACCGGCACGGCCGCGGGGATCCTGGCCGGCGCCGCGACCGAATCGGCCGTCGTCGGCACCGCGCAGGACGCCATCTCCAAGCTGCCGGGCATCACCCACGACCAGGTGACGACGCTTCAGGGCCACGTCGCCACGGCCTACTCGGTCTGCTACCTCTTCGGCCTGATCAGCATCGTCATGCTGACCAGCCAGATCTTCCCGATGGTCCTGCGGATCAAGCTGCCGGAGGCGTGCCGGGAGATCTGGGAGCGGATGCGCGGCAACGACCCCTCCCTGGAGGCCGACGAGACGGCGGCGCTGCCGGCCCTGGTCGGCCGCACGTACCTGGCCTCGCAGGGCGAGGGCAGCACCGTCGCCCAGCTCGAGCGTGACGGCGACGGGCTGGTGACCATCGAGGGCGTCATGCGCGGCGACCGTCGTCTCGCCCTCGACCCCGACCTGCGCCTCCAGCGCGGTGACCGGGTCCTGGTCGTCGGGCGCCGCGCGGAGGTCATGGACGCCGGCCACGAGCTCGGCCCCGAGACCCCCGGAGTCCCCGGCCTGGACGCGCCGCTCGCGGTCAAGCAGATCGTGGTGACCCGGAAGGACGTCGCCGGCAAGACCCTGGCCGCACTCAAGGCGGACATCGCCGACGGCGTCTTCTTCACCGACATCGAGCGCGTCGACCACCACCTGCCCGTGGTCGGCGAGACCGAGCTGCACATCGGCGACAGCATCACGGTGGTCGGCGCCCGTTCCCGCGTCGAGCGGTTCGCCGGCAAGGTCGGCGCCGTCGTCCGTCAGGACGCCGCAGACTACATCTACATCGCGCTCGGCATCTGCCTCGGCGTCCTGCTCGGCATGGTCGACGTCAAGATCAGCTCGGCCAACCTGACCCTGGGCACCGGCGGCGGCTGCCTCATCTCGGGCCTGCTCTTCGGCTGGCTCCGCGCCCAGCGCCCGACGTTCGGCGCGTACCCGCCGGTCGCGGCGCAGACGGCGAAGGACCTGGGCCTCTCCGTCTTCATCGCGGTCACCGGCCTCTCGGCGGGGCCCCAGGCGGGTCCGCTCCTCAAGGAGTACCCCGTGCTGCTGCCCGCCGCGGGCATCATCATGGTGGTCGTCCCGGCGTTCCTCGGGCTCTTCATCGGGCGCAAGTTCCTCAAGATCGAGAAGCCGATCCTGATCGGCGCGATCGCGGGCCAGCAGTGCAGCACGCCGGCGATCACGGCGGTCACGAACACGGCCCAGAGCAGCGTGCCGATGATCGGCTACACGATCACCTACACGCTCTCGAACTTCCTGCTGCCGTTGACGGGGCCGCTGCTCGTGGGAGTCCTCGGCCTACGGACGTGAGCCCGTAGGGGCGCGAGGCTCTGACGTATGCGGCTCCGCCGCGTGGGCGCGACAAGCCACTGACATGCGGATGGTCCTCAACGAGCAGGGCCATCCGCACAGGGTGGTTGCTCGCGCAGTTCCTCGCGCCCTATGTGGTGCAACTGGCTGTCAGTGCCTCCGGCTAAGGTCGGGGGTATGGAGATCGAGGTCCACTGGGTCGAGATACCGACCCCCCTGCTCACCGGTCCGGTGCGTCTCGCCGTGACGGATCGCGGCGTTGTCGGGGCCTCCTTCGCCGACGGGGACATGCTGCAGCGGGCGCGCAGCGGCGAGCTCGCCCCGGAGGGGGACGAGCGGGCCGCGCGGGTCGCCGCCCACGTGGGGGAGTACTTCGCCGGGCGGCGGCGCGCGTTCGAGCTGCCGCTCGACTGGCGGTGGACGGATGGCGTGCAGCGCCAGGTCCTGCAGACGTTGGAGCGGACCGTCGCCTACGGCGACACCGTCACGTACGGGCAGCTCGCCGCCCGCAGTGGAGCGTTCGAGCAGGAGGTCGAGCAGCACCTGGCCGCTCGCGCCGTGGGGCAGATCATGGGGTCGAACCCGCTCTTCCTGCTGGTGCCCTGTCACCGCGTGGTCGCCGCGGACGGGCTGGGCGGCTTCGGGGGCGGTGAGGCCGGGATGGCCGTGAAGCGCTGGCTGCTGACGCTGGAGGGCGTCCTGCCACCGACGCTCGACTGGGACGGTCCGGACGTCCCAGCGTGAGGCCGTAGGCCGCACACACCAGGGCGAGGACGCCGAGGGCGAGGAAGGCGAGCCGGTAGGCGCCGGCCGGCGGGGTGGCGCCGGGCCGGGAGGACGTCGTGCCGAGCACGAGGGTCGCGGTGACGACAGCGGGCGCGAGCGCGCTCGCGGTCTGCCGCATGACGGTGCTGAGGGTCGCGGCCTGGGCCGCGTCCGCGCGTTCGAGGCTGGTGAGGGAGGCCGCGGTGAGCGGCAGGTAGACCGCGCCCATCGCCAGGCCCAGCAGGAACATGACGAGACGGAAGGTCCACAGCCCGGTGCCCGCGCCGGTCGCGCCGACGGCCCACAGCTCGACGGCGGCGACGCCGAGCATCCCGGCGCCGACGAGGGGGCCGGGGCCGACCCGGTGGTAGACGCGCCCGACGACCTGCACGGTCAGCAGGATGCCGACGGCCTCGGTGCACGTCGCCGTGCCCGAGTCCAGTGCGCTGCGGCCCTGCAACTGCTGGACGACGAGCGGGACGAGGAACATCGCGCCGAGGAACGGCACCAGTGCGAGTGCGTTCAGCACGCTCGCGCGGCGGAACATCCGGTCCTCGAACAGCCGTACCCGCAGCGCGGGTTGGGGCGTGTGCCACTGGTGGCGCGCCGCGGCGGTGAGCAGGGCGGTGCCCGCGAGCAGGCCGGCGAGGACGGGTGGCGCGCTCCAGCCCAGGTCGGGTCCGGCGCAGACGCCGTACATCAGCGCGCCCAGTCCGCCGGCGCTGAGCAGCAGGCCGGGCAGGTCGAGGCGGCGGGACCGGGTGTCGTCGGCGCGGGGGTCGCTGAGGAAGGCCAGCCCGAAGGCCAGGGCGGCGAGGCCGAGCGGCAGGTTGACCAGGAAGACCCAGCGCCAGCCGAGGGTGTCGACCAGCACGCCGCCGAGCACGGGCGCCAGCGCCGGGGCGAGCTGCTGAGGGATGATCAGGACGCGGGTGAGCCGTACCTGTTCCTGTTGGGTGAAGGTGCGAAAGAGC
Source organism: Streptacidiphilus jiangxiensis (assembly GCF_900109465.1). Taxonomy (GTDB): domain Bacteria; phylum Actinomycetota; class Actinomycetes; order Streptomycetales; family Streptomycetaceae; genus Streptacidiphilus; species Streptacidiphilus jiangxiensis. The sequence continues at coordinate 104,952 of NZ_FOAZ01000019.1, read as the reverse complement.
AGGCCTTGGCTCACCGGCGTGAGCAGCCCGGCAGCCGCCCCCTGGGCGGCGCGGAAGGCGACCAGCTGCGGCAGGTCCCGGGCCGTTCCGCACAGCGCGGAGGCGAGGGTGAACAGGGCGAGCCCGAGCAGCAGCATCCGGCGGCCGCCGTAGCGCTCCAGCAGCCACGCGGAGGCGGGCACCATGAGGCCCAGGCAGACGGGGTAGACCACGACGACGCTGTCGAGGGCGGCGGGGGAGAGGTGGAAGTGACGGGCCAGGGACGGGAGGGCCACGGTCGTGATCACACCGTCGACAATGACGAGGAACACCGACGCGAGGTACATGACGGGTACGGCCACGGTCTGGCGGCGCAGTGCGGTCACAGATACTGAGCATACTCACTATGTGGGTACTCACCAATCAGATTTCGAGGGACGGGCGCGCGATGGGCAAGCAGCGGCGGCACGGCAGCAGTGACGTCCTGGTGGACGAGCTGTACGACACCACGACGGAACTGCGCACCTATGTGGAGGGCAGGCTGCGCCCGCTCGGCGCCTCGGTCGCGCGCCTGCGCGCGCTGCGCATCCTCGCCCGCGAGGGCGTGCCGCTGCGCATGCGCGACCTGAGCGAGATGCTCGGCGTCGCCGCGCGCACCACCACGGCGATCGTCGACGGCCTGGAACGCGACGGCCTGGTGGAGCGGGTGCGCCATCCCGAGGACCGCAGGGCGTTCCTGCTGAGCCTGACCGACGCCGGGCGCGGCCACCACGCCGAGGCGGAGGCGGAGGACGCACGGGCGCTCGCCGTCGCGACGGGCACGCTGGAGACGGCGGAACGCGAGCAGCTGAGGACGCTGCTGGCCAAGATCCGGGACGCGGTGGGCGAGGCGGCAGGCGACGCCTCGCCGGAACGGTAGGGAGTCAGCCCGCGCGGACCGCTCAGCGCCTGCGGGTCGCTCAGTCCTTGCGGCCGCTCAGTCCTTGCGGGCCGCCGCGATGATCTTCTCCACGGTGTGGTGGAAGCGCCCCGTGGCCCTGACCCCGAACGCCTTCTCCAGCAGCGGCACGGGGTTGGCCGGGCCCTTGCCGTCGACGACCCGGAACAGCACGTAGGCGGTGGCGCCGTGGACGCCCGCCACCTCCCAGTCGCCGCGCTTCCCGGCCTGCGGCAGGACCGCCGGGTCCAGCTCGCCGGTGGTGAACAGCAGACTGAACCGCTCGTGCTCGGCGCGCTCCATGCCGCCGAACGGCGCGGCGGCGTAGGCCTGCTCGACCTCGCCGAGCGTGTAGAGGGCGGTGGGCACCTCGAAGCCGAAGGCCTCCGCGAGCCGCTGCTCGACCTCGTCGCGCAGCCGCGCGCGGTCCGTACGGGCCGTGCTGAAGAAGACGTTGCCACTGGCGATGTAGGTCCGCACCGGCCCCAGGCCGAGCTCGTCGAGCTCGGCCCGGAGGCGGGCCATCTCGACCTTCCGTCCGCCGACGTTCACGGCGCGCAGGAAGGCGACGTACGGGATCTGCTCAGCGCTCATGCGCCGATCGTAGGCCGCTCGGTGGCCGCTCGGTCGGCGCGGGCGCGCCTACCAGGCGTAGTCCTCGGGCGCGGCCTTGTGCCCGGGGAAGATCCGGTCGAGCTCGGTCAGCGTCTCCGGGGTCAGCTCCAGGTCGAGCGCCGCGAGGGCGGTGTCGAGCTGCTCGGCCGTGCGCGGGCCGATGATCGGTGCCGTCACGGCCGGCTGGTGCAGCAGCCACGCGAGCGCGACCGTGCCCGGCTCCGCGCCGAGCTTGTCGCAGAGGTCCTCCCACTCCTGGAGCTGGGCGAGCCGCGCCTGGTCCAGGTTCTTCAGCCGCTCCGCGCCGCGCACACCGCCCTCGTTCGCGGCCTTGCGCAGCGCCCCGCCCAGCAACCCGCCCTGCAGCGGCGACCAGGGGATCACGCCGAGGCCGTGGTGCTGCGCGGCCGGCAGCACCTCCAGCTCCACCGTCCGCGCCATCAGGTTGTAGAGCGACTGCTCGGCGACCAGGCCGACGTTGTTCCGCCGCGCGGCCGCGCCCTGCGCGGTGGCGATGTGCCAGCCGGCGAAGTTGCTGCTGCCCACGTAGAGGACCTTGCCCTGCTGGACCAGGACCTCCGTCGCCTGCCAGATCTCGTCCCAGGGTGTGGCCCGGTCGACGTGGTGCATCTGGTAGAGGTCGATGTGGTCGGTGCCGAGCCGCTTCAGGCTCGCGTCGCAGGCCCGGCGGATGTTCAGCGCCGACAGCTTGCCCGCGTTGGGCCAGCCGGCGGGAGCGCCGGGAACCGGCATGTCGCCGTAGAGCTTGGTGGCGAGCACGGTCCGCTCGCGGCGACCGCCGCCCTGGGCGAACCAGCTGCCGACGATCTCCTCGGTGCGGCCCTTGTTCTCGCCCCACCCGTAGACGTTCGCGGTGTCGAAGAAGTTGACGCCCCGGTCGAGGGCGGCGTCCATGATCGCGTGTGCCGGGGTCTCCTCGGTGTGCGGGCCGAAGTTCATCGTGCCCAGGCAGAGTCGGGAGACGGACAGGCCGGTGCGGCCCAGCGAGGTGTAGTCCATGCGGCTACCGTTGCCCGGCCGCGCTGCCTTGTCGAGAGCGCCTCGCCACCTGCCCGGTCACCGGAGGTGCCGCGGTCAGTGCACCACCACGTCGACGGGGTTGGAGATCCGGTCCAGCCAGGCGGAGCCGTGCGGGCTGTTCCTGGCCAGGAGTCGTGCGCGGAACTGGATCCGCCCGAAGGAGCTCGCCCGCACCGTGCGCCCGTACGACGCCCATGGCTGCCCGGAGCAGCCCAGTGCGAACCAGCCGCCGTTGCCGACCCGCTCGTCCAGGCAGGCGTAGGTGTAGCGGGCCGAGTCGTCCCCGCCGTAGGCGGTCACCTGCACGCTCTGCCCTATCCGCAGCGCTCGCGCGCCCACGACCACGTAGGTGCCGGACTTGGCGTAGGCGGTGCCGCTGAGCAACGTGGCGCTGAGCACGGCGGCGGTGAGCCCGGTGAGCGCGACGGTGCGCGCGCGGCGGACGGAGCGGTTCGGCATGGCGGCATTCCCCCGAGAACAGCTGGAATTTACGCAGAGCTTACGCATCCCAGGACGCCGTGGAGCGCACACCCGTTCCCATTCGGACTACACGGTCGAGTGAATCCGTCGAAGGAGGGACGAAGCGGTGGGCTGATCGGATGGTCGGCCGACCCCCGGGTGTTCCTCGGGTAGAATCAGGGTGATCGAAGGGGAGTAGCCCCCCACCGGACCGTCGACATACTGGCAGGCCTCGCGGCCCGCCCGGCGCCCGGGGCGTGGTCCGCAGCAGCGGTCCGCGTCGGCGAGACCTTCGGCCGCAGCAGTCCGTACGCTGCCGCGCCGAAGCGTCCCCGAGGTCGTGGGCTCCGAGGCCGGCACCACCCGATCCTGAGGACCACCCTTCCGTGAGCAGCTTCGCCATCTTCGGCATCACGTTCGGCGTCATCTTCCTGGCCGAACTCCCCGACAAGACCGCCCTGGCCAGCCTGGTGCTCGGCACCCGCTACCGCTCCTCCTACGTCTTCGCGGGCGTCGCCGCCGCCATGGCCGTGCAGGTCGGCCTCGCCCTCGTGGCCGGCCGGCTGCTGGCGTTGCTCCCGCACCGCGCCCTGGAGGCGGTGGTCGGCGGCCTCTTCGTGGTCGGCGCGCTGATGCTGCTGCTCCACAAGGACGAGGAGGAGGACGAGACGGAGGGCCGCGACCCGAAGTCCGGGAGCTTCTGGCGCGTGGCCGGCGCGAGCTTCGCGGTGATCGCGATCGCGGAGTTCGGCGACCTGACCCAGATCGCGACGGCGAACCTCGCCGCGAAGTACGGCGACTGGCTCGCCGTCGGCCTCGGCTCCTGGCTGGCCCTCTGCGCGGTCGGCGGGCTGGCCATCCTGGGTGGCCAGAAGCTGATGGAGCACGTTCCGCTGCGCGTCATCCAGCGGGTCGCGGCGGTGATCATGCTGGTCCTGGCCGCCATCAGCATCGTCGGCGCGATCACCGGCTGACCGCCCGGACCCGCCGCCGTTCAGCGGCTCAGCAGTTCAGCGGCGAGGTCCGTTCAGCAGCTCAGTCCGTTCGCGAGGGCGTCCTGCATCGCCGCCTGGGTGGCCGGACCGAAGACCCCGGCCGGGTCGTCCGTGACGTTCTCGCAGGCCTGGAACATGATCACGTCCTGGGCCGTCTGCTGGTCGTAGACGCCCGTCGGCTGCAGGTGGTGGTCGATGTGCAGCGCGCGCAGGTCCTGCTGGAGCTCGACCACGGCCTGGCCGGTCGAGCCGGGGCCGAGGCTGCCCGAGGAGCCGCTGCCGCCGTTGCCTCCCGCGCCCGTGCCGTTGCCGTTGCCGCCCGTGCTGCTGCCGGTGCTGGTGGGTGTGGCGGCGCGGGTCGCGCTCGGGGTGGTCCGGCGGGTCGGTGACGGCAGGGCGGTGCGCGACGCGCTCGGTCGGGCCGAGTGGCTCGGCCTCGCGCTGGGGGACGGGGACGGCGTCGGGCTCGCGGAGCCGCTCGGGGAGGACGGTACGACCTCCGTGTTCGGCGCCGACTGGGCCACCGAAGGGGCCGCGGACGGCCGGGTCAGCAGCGCCGCGCCCGTGCCGATCAGGACCAGCGCGACCGCTCCGCCCGTCAGTGCCAGCACCTTGCCGCGCTTCGGCCCGGCCGACGCCGCGGCGGTCCGGCGGGCCTGGGCCCGCCGCGGCGGAGCCTCCTGGCCCGGGTAGGGCGCAGCAGGCGGGGTCGCCCCGGCCATGGGGGTGGAAGCGGCGGCCGGCACCGGCGGCAGCACCGTGGTGGCCATGGCGTCCTGGCTCCACGGAGCCGACTGCGGCTGCTCGTGCGGGGCTTGCAGCCGCTGCGCCTCCGGCTGCGGCGCCTGCGGTGCCTCTGGCCGGGGTGCCTCCGGTTCGGCCGCGCGCACGTAGGGGCGGACGAGTGCCGGGTCGCCGTCGATCGGCGGGAGCACCGTCGTCTCGTCGTTGCTCCCGTCGCTGTGGCCGACGGCTCTGCCGTCTCCGTCCACTGGCGGAAACGCCATCATTCCCCCTGATCCGGGCACGTGCCGGCGCACATCCGCGGTGCGTCGATCGGGGGCGATTATGCAGCATCGATGCGAACGGACGAACAGTCGATCGCCTACTGATCGAGCGGTCGTGGTCAGTCCGACAGCACCCGGCCCGGCGCCTCCAGCGAATCGTCCGCCAAGGTGCGCAGCATGGCCAGGAGTTCGGCGTGCTGCTCGGGCGAGTAGCCCTCCAGCTTGTCGCGGAGCTGGGTCAGCCGGGCCTCCGAGAGGCGATGGATGACGTCCTGTCCGGCCGGAGTCACAGTCAGCACACCTGCGTCGTCGCGTTGGACGCGTCCGGAAGCGACCATGGCGTCCAGTTTCGGGCGGATCTCGTCCGAAGTGATCTTCAGCCGTTGGCAGATCTGTTCCTCGGTGATCGGCCCCGCGTGGTGGAGCCGGAAGAGGCCGTAGGCCTGCGGGACGGAGATGTCGATGCCGGACCGGTCGATGGCGCGGCCGTAGCGCTCCCAGATGTTCTCCCGGCTGGACAGCCGGGTGATCATGCCTTCGATCTCCTCCGCCGAGCTGCGGAACGCGGGCGGGCCGGCCGCCTCACCCTGGCTCGCGCGCGTCGCCGCGCGCAGCGGGACCTCCCGCAGGAACAGCGACAGGATGAAGGCCAGGACCGTGATGCCGGCCGCGACCAGGTACACCGTCTGCAGCGACACCGCGAAGAGATGCAGGAACGGGTCCAGCAGCGGCTTGAGCGCCGGCGGCGCCTTGTGCACGCTGGTCGGGTCGGCCAGCACCTGTTCGGTCGGGAAGTGCGGCGAGAGCGTCCCGTCCTGCTCGGCGGCGGTGATCTTCGTCTTCAGCTGGTTGTTCAGCACCGTGCCGAAGATCGACGCACCGAACGAGCCGCCGATGGACCGGAAGTAGGTGACGCCGGAGGTCGCCGTGCCGAGGTCGGCGAAGTCGGCGGAGTTCTGCACCGCGATGATCAGCACCTGCATCACCAGGCCCAGCCCGAGGCCGAGGATGAGCATGTAGACGCCCATCACGGTGGAGCTGGTCTTCTCGTCGACCTGGGCCAGCAGCACGAGGGCGACGCAGGTCAGCGCGGTGCCGATAATCGGGTAGATCTTGTAGCGGCCGGTCTTGGAGATCAGCTGTCCGGTGCCGATCGAGGTGATCAGCACGCCCGCCATCAGCGGCAGCAGCCGCAGCCCGGACTCGGTCGGCGAGTTGCCGTTGACCACCTGCATGTAGAGCGGGATGTACGACAGTGCCCCGAACATGCACAGGCCGATGATGAAGCCCATGCCCGAGCAGACCGTGAAGATCCGGTTGCGGAACAGCCGCAGCGGCATCACCGGCTCCGGCGCACGCCGCTCCCAGAAGACGAACGCGACGATCAGCAGCACGGCGCCGATTCCGCAGCCCCACACCGCGACGGAGTTCCACGCCCAGGTCGTCCCACCGAGGCTGGTGATCAGCACCAGACAGGTCGAGGCGGCCGCGAGCAGCAGCGTGCCCAGGTAGTCGATCTTCGGCCGGCTCTCCGGCCGCTTGGCGTGCAGGGCGGTGGCGATGACGAAGAGCGCGACCGCGCCGACCGGCAGGTTGACGTAGAAGACCCAGCGCCAGTTGAGGTTGTCCACCAGGAAGCCGCCCAGCAGCGGGCCGACCACCGAGGAGACGCCGAAGACGGCCCCGATCACCCCCTGGTACCGCCCGCGCTCGCGCGGCGGCACGACGTCGGCGATCACCGCCATCGCCAGCACCATCAGCCCGCCGCCGCCGAGCCCCTGGATGGCCCGGAAGGCGATCAGCTCGGTCATGTTGCGGGACTGGCCGCACAGCGCCGAGCCGATCAGGAAGATGACGATGCAGATGATGAAGATGTGCTTGCGTCCGAAGAGGTCGCCGAGCTTGCCCCAGAGCGGGGTGGTCGCGGTGGCGGCCAGCATGTACGCGGTGACGACCCACGACAGGTGGTTCGCGCCGCCGAGGTCGCCGACGATGGTCGGCAGCGCGGTGGAGACGATCGTCTGGTCCAGCGCCGCGAGGAACATGCCGAGCATGACCCCGAGGAACACCAGCCGCACCCTCCGCGCGCTCTCCGGCACGGGTGGCTGGTCCTCCGGACGCACGTCAACCGCCTGCTGCTGGGCCATGCACCCAGCAAACCCCGCACGCTCGGGTCAGGCGTGCTGGAGAGGCTGAACGAGTGAGACCTCAGGGGCGCGAGGAACTGCGCGACCGGCCACCGATGAGCAGATGGTCCTCAATGCGCAGGACCATTCGCACACGGTGGCTGGTCGCGCAGTTCCTCGCGCCCCTGGGGGGAGTGCAGCTACTGGTACTGCACATCCATCCGTTTGATCCCGTTCAGCCATGGCGAGCGCAGCCGGTTCGGCTCGCCGTTCAGGCGGATGTTCGGCATCGCGTCGGCGATCGCGTTGAAGATGAGGTCGATCTCGAGCCGCGCGAGGTTCGCGCCGAGGCAGAAGTGCGGGCCGCCGCCCCCGAAGCCCAGGTGGGGGTTGGGGTCGCGGAGGATGTCGAATCGGTCGGGGCGGTCGAAGACGTCCTCGTCGTTGTTGGCCGAGGCGTAGAAGATGCCGACCCGCTGCCCGGCCTTGATCTCCGCACCGCCGAGCTCCACGTCCTGCGTGGCCGTGCGCTGGAAGGAGATGACCGGCGTGGCCCAGCGGACGATCTCGTCCGCCGCGGTCTGCGGCCGGCGCTCCTTGTACAGCTCCCACTGCTCGGGATGCGTCAGCATCGCGTGCATGCCGTGGCTGGTCGCGTTGCGGGTGGTCTCGTTGCCGGCCACGGCCAGCACCAGGACGAAGAAGCCGAACTCGTCGCTGCTGAGGTTGCCCTGACCGGAGGCGTTGACCAGTTTGGTGACGATGTCCTCGGCCGGGCAGGCCTTGCGCTCCTCGGCCATGCCCATGGCGTAGCTCATCAGCTCGACGGCCGACTGCATCCCCATCTGCTGGGTGAGCGCGAGCTCGGGATCGTCGTAGCCGACCATGGTGTTGGTCCAGTGGAAGATCTTGCTGCGGTCGCTCTGCGGGATACCGATCAGCTCGGCGATCGCCTGCAGCGGCAGCTCGCAGGCGACGTCGGTGACGAAGTCGCCGGTGCCCTCCTTGACCGCCGCGTGGACGATCCGCTCGGCGCGGTCGCGCAGGGCGTCCTGGAGCGCGTTGATGGCGCGGGGGGTGAAGCCGCGCTGGACGATGGAGCGGAGTCTCGTGTGCTCCGGTGGGTCCATGTTCAGCATGATCAGCTTCTGGCCGTCGATCGCGGACGGTTCGATCGACGGGTGGAAGCGGATGATCGCGGTCTTGGCCTGCGAGGAGAAGGTCTCCGGGTGGGTGGAGACCTCGCGCACGTCGGCGTGGCGGGTCACCGCCCAGTAGCCGCCGTCGTCGAAGCCGCTCGTCCCGTCTGCCTGCGGGATCCAGCAGACCGGCGCGGTGCGTCGCAGCACGGCGAACTCGGGCAGCGGCACGCCGTGCGCGTTCAGTTCCGGATCGGTCGGGTCGAATCCGTCGGGCAGGACCGGACAGGACATCGCGGGCCTCCTGAGGGGCGCCTGGGATGTGGAGTGACTCTGACGGAGTGTCAGATATCCACTCGACGGTAGTAACACGTTCTAGTGGATGCAAGGGCCTTGCGCGGGGGGTCTGGCTCCGCATACAAAGGTCCGCAGAACTAGAACGAGTATCAGTTCTGGGCCACTCGGGAGGGACCGCTCATGGCCGCTGAGCCCGTGATCGTCGAGGCAGTGCGCACCCCCATCGGCAAGCGCGGCGGGGCGCTCGCCAACCTGCATCCCGCCTATCTGCTCGGTGAGACCTTCCGGGAGCTGCTGGCCCGCACGGGCGTCCAGCCGGACGTCGTCGAGCAGGTCGTCAGCGGGACGGTGACCCACGCCGGCGAGCAGTCGATGAACCCCGCGCGCAACGCGTGGCTCGCGATGGGTCTGCCGTACGAGGTCCCGGCCACCACCGTGGACTGCCAGTGCGGTTCGTCCCAGCAGGCCAACCACATGGTCCACAACATGGTCGCCGCGGGCGCCATCGACGTGGGCGTGGCCTGTGGCGTCGAGTCCATGTCCCGTGTCCCGCTGGGCTCCGGCTCCGCGGGCGGCAATGGACGGCCGTTCCCGGAGGAGTGGAACGTCGACCTGCCCAACCAGTTCGAGGCGGCCGAACGCATCGCCCGCAACCGCGGGTTGACCCGCGCCGACGTCGACCACCTGGGGCTGCTCTCCCAGCAGCGCGCCGCGCAGGCGTGGGCGGAGGAGCGGTTCAAGCGCGAGACGTACGCCGTACAGGTGCCGACCACCGAGGCCGAGCAGCACGCGGGTCAGGGCATGTGGCGGCTCTTCGACCGCGACGAGGGTCTGCGCGACACCTCCGCCGAGGCGCTGGCCGGCCTGAAGCCGGTGATGCCGACGGCGATCCACACCGCGGGGAACTCCTCCCAGATCTCCGACGGTGCGGCCGCGGTCATGTGGGCCTCCAAGCGCGCGGCGCGCGCTCTCGGCCTCACTCCGCGGGCCCGCATCGTCGCCCAGGCCCTGGTCGGCTCCGACCCGCACTACCACCTCGACGGCCCGATCGACGCGACCCGCGCGGTGCTGGGCAAGGCGGGGATGTCGCTCAAGGACATCGACATCGTCGAGATCAACGAGGCGTTCGCCTCGGTGGTGCTGTCCTGGGCGCAGGTGATGAAGGCGGACATGGAGAAGGTCAACGTCAACGGCGGCGCGATCGCCCTGGGCCACCCGGTCGGCTCGACCGGCGCGCGCCTGATCACCACGGCGCTGCACGAACTGGAGCGCAGCGGCAAGGAGTTCGCACTGATCACCATGTGCGCGGGCGGCGCGCTGGCGACCGGGACGATCATCCAGCGGATCTGAAACCGGGGGCGCGAGGCTCTGTTGATCTGCGGCTCCGCCGCGGGGCACGAGCAACCACCGGCGTGCGGATGGCCCTGTGCGTCCCGGACCATCTGCTCGTCGGTGGCTTGTCGCGCAGTTCCTCGCGCCCCCGGATGGTGCAACTACTGCATGAGCGCGTTGAGCTCCCCGTAGCCGACCCCGTCGGCAATCGCCTCGTACGTCCCCGACGTGAGCAGCTCGCGGGTGGCCCGCTGCACGACGCCGTACGCCGCGGAGGCCATCGACGAGCCGAGCGAGATCCGCGCCGCGCCCGCCTTCGCGAGCTCCGCCGCGCTCGGCGCGCCCGGGCCGGCCAGGACGTTGAGCGGGGCGTCGATGGCCTCCGCCAGCTCCGCGACGACCGCGAGCTCGGTGACGCCGGGAACGAACACGCCGTCCGCGCCCGCGTCGACGTAGGCGCGGGCCCGGGTGAGCGTCTCGCGCAGGCGCGTGGCCGGGTCGCCGACGCCCAGCAGGTAGGTGTCGACGCGGGCGTTGACGAAGAGCGGGACGCCGCTCGCGTCCGCCGCGGCCCGCGCGGCGGCGATGCGTGCGGCCTGCTCGGCGGTCGGGCGGAGCGGGGAGACGGGCTCGCTGTGGGCGTCCTCGATGTTGACGCCGACCGCGCCCGCCGCCACGATCCGGGTGACGGTCCCGGCCACGCCCGCGGGGTCCGCGCCGAAGCCGCTCTCGATGTCGGCGCTGACGGGCACGTCCACCGCGGCCGCGATCCGGGTGACCAGGGCGACCACCTGGTCCACGTCGACCTGGTTGCCGTCGGCGGTGCCGAGGCCCCAGGCCACGCCGGCGCTCGTCGTGGCGAGCGCGCGGGCTCCTGCGTCGGCGACGAGCCGGGCGCTGGCGAGGTCCCAGGCGTTGGCCAGCAGCAGCGGCGAGCCGGGGGTGTGCAGGGAGCGGAACAGTTGGGCGAGGTCCTGCTGTGAAGTCATGGGATCCACTCAACCGCCCACCGGGCACCCCTGCTGGCGGAAATCGGACATCACCGTCCGCGTGTCGCAGCGGAGCACGTCATGCAAGCAACAAATCAAGCAAGCACGCTTGATTGTTTCTGGCCCTGCTGCCAGGCTGGGCGCAGCGCGCGCCCGAGCTGTCGGGTGGGCTGGCCGGAAGGGGCAGAGGTGTCCGAATCGATCCTGCGGGTCGGGAACGCGTCCGGGTTCTACGGCGACCGGTTCGACGCCGTGCGGGAGATGCTGACCGGCGGGCCGCTGGACCTGCTGACCGGCGACTACCTCGCCGAGCTGACCATGCTGATCCTCGGCCGCGAGCGCATGACGGACCCCTCGCTCGGCTACGCCAAGACCTTCCTGCGGCAGATGGAGGAGTGCCTCGGCCTCGCCCTCGACCGCGGGGTGCGGATCGTCGTCAACGCGGGCGGGCTCAACCCGGCCGGGCTGGCCGAGAGGCTGCGGGAGCTCGCTGCCACGCTCGGGCTCGGGCAGGCGCGGATCGCGCACGTCGAGGGTGACGACGTGCTGGCGGCGTTCCGGGCGCAGCGCCCCGGGGTGTTGGCCGCCAACGCGTACCTCGGCGGGTGGGGGATCACCGCCTGTCTGGACGCGGGTGCGGACGTCGTGGTCACCGGCCGGGTCACCGACGCCGCACTCGTCAGCGGCACCGCGGCCGCGCACTTCGGCTGGGCGCGGGACGACTGGGACCGACTGGCCGGAGCCGTCGCCGCAGGGCACGTGCTCGAGTGCGGCACGCAGGCGACCGGCGGCAACTTCTCCTTCTTCCACGAGCTGTCGCCCGCCGCGCGGCTGCACCCGGGCTTCCCGCTCGCCGAGATCCACCCCGACGGCAGCGCGGTCATCACCAAGCACGACGGCACCGGCGGCGCCGTCACCGTGGAGACCGTCACCGCCCAACTCCTCTACGAGACCGGCCCCGCCCGCTACGCCGGGCCGGACGTGACCACCCGCCTCGACACGATCCGCCTGGAGGGGGACGGCCCGGACCGGGTCCGGATCAGCGGCGTGCGCGGCGAGGCTCCGCCGCCGACACTGAAGGTGGGCGTCAACCGCCTCGGCGGCTGGCTCGCCGAGACCGTCTTCGTGCTGACCGGCCTGGACGTCGACGCCAAGGCCGAGTTGATGCAGGCTCAGCTTGCCGACGCGCTCGACAAGCAGCAACCCGCCGAGCTGCACTGGACGCTGGCCCGCACCGACCACCCGGACGCCGCCACCGAGGAGGAGGCCAGCGCACTGCTGCGCCTGGTCGTCCGCGACCAGGACCCCAAGCTGGTCCGCCGCGCGACCGCGACCGTGCCTGTCGAGCTGGCGCTGGCCGGCTATCCCGGCTTCCACGTCGCCGGGCTGCCGCAGAAGCCCGGCCCCTACGGCGTCTTCGAGGCACTCACCGCCGACCCGGCCGACGTGCGGCACACCGCGCTCCTGCCGGACGGGAGTTGCGTCGAGATCGCGCCCGCGCCCGCGAGCCGCCCGCTCGAAACGGTGCCCGACCCCGAACTGCCGGACCCGCTCGACGGGCCGACGCCCACCCGTCGCGCGCCGCTCGGCGCCGTCGCCGGGGCACGCAGCGGGGACAAGGGGGGCAGCGCCAACATCGGTGTCTGGGCCCGCAGCGAGGACGGCTGGCGTTGGCTCGCGCACACCCTCACCGTCGCGCGCCTGAAGGAACTCCTGCCGGAGGCAGTCGAGTTGACTGTCACCCGCACGCTGCTGCCGAACCTGCGCGCACTGAACTTCACCGTCGAGGGCATCCTCGGCGACGGCGTCGCCTCGCGGGCCCGGTTCGACCCCCAGGCCAAGGCGCTCGGTGAGTGGCTGCGCTCCCGTTGTCTCGACATCCCGGAAGCCCTGTTGAACGCCAACCCGAACCCGAACCCGAACCCGAACCCGAACTCGAACTCGACCTCGAAGGAGGGGCTGTGACCGTCCTGACCACCGACGTCGACCCGCGCGGCGCCGAGTTCGGCGAGCGCCGCGAGGCGATGCTCGCCAAGCTCGCCGAGCTGGACGCCGAGCACGCCAAGGCGGTCGCCGGTGGCGGCCCCAAGTACGTGGACCGCCACCGCGCCCGCGGCAAGCTCCTCGCCCGCGAGCGGGTCGAGCTGCTGATCGACCCGGACACCCCGTTCCTGGAGCTGTCCACGCTCGCCGCCTTCGGCAGCGAGTACCCGGTCGGCGCGGGCATGGTGACCGGCATCGGGCGGATCTCCGGCACCGAGTGCCTGATCACCGCGAACGACCCGACCGTGCGCGGCGGCGCCAGCAACCCGTGGACGCTGAAGAAGGCGCTGCGCTGCCACCAGATCGCGCTGGAGAACCGGCTGCCGCTGGTCAGCCTGGTCGAGTCGGGCGGCGCGGACCTGCCCAGCCAGAAGGAGATCTTCATCCCGGGCGGCGCGATCTTCCGCGACCTGACCCGGCTCTCCGCTGCCGGCATCCCGACCGTCGCCGTCGTCTTCGGCAACTCCACCGCCGGTGGCGCTTACGTCCCCGGCATGTCCGACCACGTCGTGATGATCGACGAGCGGTCCAAGGTGTTCCTCGGCGGTCCGCCGCTGGTGAAGATGGCGACCGGCGAGGAGAGCGACGACGAGTCCCTCGGCGGCGCCCGGATGCACGCCCGCGTCTCCGGCCTCGCCGACCACTTCGCCGCCGACGAGGTCGACGCGATCCACCGCGCCCGCCGCATCGTCGCCCGCCTGGAGTGGCGCAAGCAGGGGCCCGGCCCGGCCGCCGGCCTGGTCGAGCCGCCGAAGTACGACGAGGAGGAGCTGCTCGGCATCGTCCCCGGCGACCTGCGCCAGCCCTTCGACCCGCGCGAGGTCATCGCCCGGATCGTCGACGGCTCGGAGTTCGACGAGGTCAAGCCGCTCTACGGCCCGAGCCTGGTGACGGGTTGGGCCCGGATCCACGGCTACCCCGTCGGGATCCTGGCCAACGCACAGGGCGTGCTGTTCAGCCAGGAGGCCCAGAAGGCGGCCCAGTTCATCCAGTGGGCCAACCAGCGCGACATCCCGCTGCTCTTCCTGCACAACACCACCGGCTACATGGTCGGCAAGGAGTACGAGCAGGGCGGCATCATCAAGCACGGCGCGATGATGATCAACGCGGTCTCCAACTCCAAGGTCCCGCACCTGTCCCTGCTCGTCGGTGCCTCCTACGGCGCCGGGCACTACGGGATGTGCGGCCGTGCCTACGACCCGCGCTTCCTCTTCGCCTGGCCCAGCGCCAAGTCGGCCGTCATGGGCCCGCAGCAGCTCGCGGGCGTGCTCTCCATCGTCGCCCGCGCCTCCGCGCAGGCGCGCGGCCAGGCTTACGACGAGGAGGCCGACGCCGGTCTGCGCGCGATGGTGGAGCAGCAGATCGAGGCGGAGTCGCTGCCGATGTTCCTCTCCGGCCGCCTCTACGACGACGGCGTGATCGACCCGCGCGACACCCGCACCGTGCTGGGCCTGTCGCTCTCCGCGATCCACAGCGCGCCCGTCGAGGGTGCGCGCGGCTACGGAATCTTCAGGATGTGAGGGCCGTGACCGACGACTACACCCAGGGAAGCGCCGTGATCGGATCCGTGCTGGTGGCCAACCGTGGCGAGATCGCGCGGCGGATCTTCCGCACCTGCCGCGAGCTCGGCGTCGCCACCGTCGCCGTCTTCTCCGACGCCGACGCGGACGCGCCGTTCGTCCGCGAGGCCGACGCCGCCGTCCGGCTGCCCGGCGCCGCGCCCGCCGACACCTACCTGCGCGCCGACCTGGTCATCGCCGCCGCCCGCGCGGCCGGCGCCGACGCCGTCCACCCCGGTTACGGCTTCCTCTCCGAGAACGCCGCGTTCGCCCAGGCCGTGCTCGACGCCGGGCTCGTCTGGATCGGCCCGCCGCCCGCCGCCATCGACGCGATGGGCGTGAAGACCCGTGCCAAGGAGCTGATGGCCGCCGCCGGCGTCCCCGTCCTCTCCGTCGCGGGGGAGCCGACGGACGCGGACCTGCCGCTGCTGGTCAAGGCGGCGGCGGGCGGTGGTGGCCGCGGCATGCGCGTCGTGCGGGAACTCGCGCAGCTCGAGGCAGAGTTGGCGACGGCCCGGCAGGAGGCGCTGGCGGCGTTCGGCAGCGACGAGGTGTTCGTCGAGCCCTACGTCGAGACCGGCCGCCACGTCGAGGTGCAGCTGCTGGCCGACGCGCACGGCACCGTCTGGGCCGTGGGGGAGCGCGACTGCTCGATCCAGCGGCGGCACCAGAAGGTCGTCGAGGAGGCCCCCGCGCCGCTGCTCGCCGAGGAGACCCGCGCGAGCCTGCACGAGGCGGCCCGTGCCGCCGCCCGGGCGATCGGCTACGTCGGCGCCGGGACGGCCGAGTTCCTGCTCGCGCCGGACGGGCGGTTCTTCTTCCTGGAGATGAACACCCGCCTGCAGGTCGAGCACCCCGTCACCGAGTGCGTCACCGGACTCGACCTCGTCGCGCTCCAACTCCTCGTCGCCGAGGGCGGAGCGCTGCCGTCGGCCGAGCCGCCCGCGCCCCAGGGGCACGCGATCGAGGTCCGCCTCTACGCCGAGGACCCGGCGCGCGACTGGCAGCCGCAGACCGGCACCGTCGAACTGCTCGACATCCCCGGCGTCACCGCCGAGTTCGCGCCGCCGCGTGCGGGAGAGCGGGCCGGGGTCCGCCTGGACGCGGGCGTCGGCAGCGGCAGCGAGGTGGGCGTCCACTACGACTCCATGCTGGCCAAGGTCATCGCCTGGGCGCCGACCCGCGCCGAGGCCGCCCGCCGCCTCGCGGGCGCGCTCGCCAAGGCACGCGTGCACGGCCTGACCACCAACCGCGACCTGCTCGTGCGCGTGCTGCGCCACCCGGAGTTCCTGGCCGGACGCGTCGACACCGCCTTCCTCACCCGCCACCCCGGCGAGGGCGCAGCCGACAAGGACGCCGTCGCGCTCGCCGCGCTGGCCGCCGCGCTCGGCGACGCCGCCGCGAACCGGACCCCGATCGGCGGCGGTTGGCGCAACGTCGCCGCGCACCCGCAGGTCAAGCGCTACGCCCACGACGGCGTCGAGCACGAGGTCCGCTACCGCCTCACCCGCGACGGCCTGCGGGCCGAGACGCACCCGGACGTCGCCCTCGTCGGCGCCGAGCCGGACCGCGTCGTCCTCGACGTGGACGGCGTGCAGCGCACCTTCGGCCTCGCCCGGTACGGCGCGACCCTCGTCCACGTCG
Organism: Streptacidiphilus jiangxiensis; assembly: GCF_900109465.1. Taxonomy (GTDB): domain Bacteria; phylum Actinomycetota; class Actinomycetes; order Streptomycetales; family Streptomycetaceae; genus Streptacidiphilus; species Streptacidiphilus jiangxiensis. The sequence continues at coordinate 88,790 of NZ_FOAZ01000019.1, read as the reverse complement.
ACTCGCCGCTCGGCGCCGTCGCGCTCACCGTGCTGCCGCGCTTCCCCGAGCCGGAGCGCGAGACCGCCGCCGGGTCGCTGCTCGCGCCCATGCCCGGCACGGTCGTTCGCGTCGAGGCGGCCGTGGGCGACGTGGTGACCGCCGGTCAGCCGCTGCTGTGGCTGGAGGCGATGAAGATGCAGCACCGCATCACCGCGCCGACCGACGGCGTGGTCACCGAACTTCGCGCGGCCGTCGGCCACCAGGTCGACACCGGCGCGCTCCTCGCCGTCATCGGCGAGACCACCGAGCCGACCGTGAACCAGGAGGGGACCTCGCAGCCATGACCGCGACGTACGAGAGCACCTTCGTCGAATCCGAGGAACGCCGCGATCTGCGCGCCGCCGTAAGGGCGCTGGGCAGCCGCTACGGCCTCGACTACCTGATCGCCTGCGGCAAGGAGCACCGCCCGGCCGACGAACTGTGGCGCGAGGCGGGCAAGCTGGGCTTCCTCGGCGTCAACCTGCCCGAGCAGTACGGGGGCGGCGGCGCCGGCATCCAGGAGCTGTCCATCGTCCTGGAGGAGCTCGGCACGGCCGGCTGCCCGCTGCTGATGCTGGTCGTCACCCCGGCGATCTGCGGCAGCATCCTGGCCCGCTTCGGCACCGACGCCCAGAAGCAGGAGTGGCTGCCCGGCTTCGCCGACGGCACCCGCCGGATGGCCTTCGGCATCACCGAGCCCGACGCCGGCTCCAACTCCCACAAGATCACCACCACCGCGCGCCGCGACGGCTCCGACTGGGTGCTCAGCGGCCAGAAGGTCTTCATCTCCGGCGTCGACGCCGCCGACGCCACCCTCGTGGTCGGCCGCACCGAGGACGCGAAGACCGGCAAGCTCAAGCCGGCCCTGTTCATCGTGCCGCGCGAGACGCCCGGCTTCGAGTACAAGCCGATCGAGATGGAGCTGCACCTGCCCGAGCGGCAGTTCCAGCTCTTCCTGGACGAGGTGCGCCTGCCCGCCGACGCGCTGGTCGGCGACGAGGACGCGGGCCTGCTCCAGCTCTTCGCGGGCCTCAACCCCGAGCGCATCATGGCCGCCGCGTACTCGGCGGGCATGGCCCGCCTGGCGCTGGACCGGGCCGTCGACTACGCCAAGCAGCGCACGGTGTGGAAGGACCCGATCGGCGCGCACCAGGGCATCGCGCACCCGCTGGCGCAGGTCCGCATCGAGCTGGAGCTCGCCCGGCTGATGACGCAGAAGGCCGCGTTCCTCTACGACGCGGGCGACGACTTCGGCGCTGGCGAGGCCGCGAACATGGCCAAGTACGCGGCGGCCGAGGCCGCGGTGCGGGCCGTGGACCAGGCCGTGCAGACGCTCGGCGGCAACGGTCTGGCGTCCGAGTACGGGCTCGCCTCGCTGATCGCGGGTGTCCGGGTGGGCCGGATCGCGCCGGTCAGCCGGGAGATGATCCTGAACTTCGTCGCCCAGCACACCCTGGGGCTCCCCAAGTCCTACTGACCGGACGGGCCCGCTGGTGCGGGCGGGGGCGCCGTAGAGTTCCTCACGGAAAGGATTCACCCGTGTCGACGACAGCAGCCGCCGCCTCCGCGCGCGCCCCCAAGCAGGACCGCAGCCGAGCCACCCGCCAGCGGCTCCTGGAGGCGGCCGTCGACTGCCTGGCCGAGGTCGGCTGGTCCGGCAGCACCGTCGCCGTCGTCGCGGAACGGGCCGGTGTCTCCCGGGGCGCCGCCCAGCACCACTTCCCGACCCGCGAGGACCTCTTCACCGCGGCCGTCGAACACGTCGCCGTCCAGCGCCGCGCTGAGCTGGACGCGAAGGCGGCCGCGCTCCCGGCCTCCGGCCCTCGCCGTCACGAGGCCGTCGTGCGGATGCTCGTCGGCCTCTACACCACCCCGCTGTTCCGCGCTGCCCTTCAGCTGTGGGCGGCGGTCAGCACCGACGACCAGCTGCGCCCGCGCGTCCTCGAACTGGAGTCCCGGATCGGCCGGGAGACCCACCGGACGGCTGTCGCCCTCCTCGGCGCGGACGAGTCCCGCCCGGGCGTGCGCGAAACCGTCCAGGCCACCCTGGACATGGCCCGCGGCCTCGGCCTCGCCGACGTCCTCAGCGACGACAGCGACCGCCGCGAACGCATCGTCCGCCAGTGGGCCCGCATCCTCGACGCGCAGCTGTAGCCGACTCGTTCGGGTGAAGAGCAGGTGACCCTGCGGCGTGGCGCGCGACGCTCAGTGAAGCTGGTCGCGAACACCGAGGGGGTGCACCATGAGTGCTATGGCGCATGAGGCGATGCCGACGGACGAGGAAATCCTCCTGGAGAGCTTCCTCGCCTTGGAGACCCCGGAGGGCTTCAAGGCCGAGCTCGTCGAAGGGGAGATCGTCGTGTCGCCTGCACCGGATGGCGATCACCAGGACGCCATCGACGTCATCGTCTACCAGGTCTTCGGACGCTCTACGGAGCCGATGCAGCAGTCGGGCAACAGCGGGCTGCTGATCAAGGCAGGAGGTCCCTGCCCGAAGAACCACCTGATCCCCGACCTCGTCCTCGCACCGCGTGAGCGACGGATCCTCCGTGGCGCGCCCTCGTGGATGCGGCCGGACGGGGTCGCGATGGTGGTCGAGGTGACGAGCCTGCGTCCGTCCGTCGACCGTAAGGTCAAGCGACACTGCTACGCGCGGGCCGGGATCCCGCTCTATCTCCTCGTCGACCGGGACGAGGCCAAGGTGGTTCTCCACAGTGAGCCGTCGGGGGACGACTACGCGCGCGTGTTGTCCGTCGCCTTCGGGGAGCCGTTGGCGCTGCCCGAGCCGTTCGGGTTCGAGCTGGAGACGTCCGAGTTCTTCTGAGGCTCCCCGAACCGCACCGGGGTGTGGAAGGCGGCGCGGCGTGACGCGCGGCGCAGGGCCAGCAGGACGCGGCGGCCGAGGGTGAGGCAGAGGACGGCCGTCAGCGCGCAGCGCATGAGGTCCCAGCCCATGGCCGTGGTGACGTGGTAGAGCAGGAACCGCGTCAGGTTGGCCGAGAGTGCGTCGCCCGGGACGTAGGAGACGGACGCCGAGGTACCCGCGAAGTAGGGCCAGCCCTGGAGGTCCATGATCAGGCCGTAGAGCTCCGCCGAGACCGCGCCGTAGGCGGCCAGCAGCCACCGCTCACGCCGCCCGCGCAGCGTCGCGGCGCCCGGGAGGAGGCCCGCGCCGAGGCAGACCCAGCCCATCGCCAGCATCTGGAACGGCAGCCACGGCCCGACGCCGCCCGTCAGCAGGGCGGAGGCGAACATCGACACGTTGCCGAGCACGAAGCCGAAGCCCGGCCCGAGTACCCGCCCGGCCAGGACGACCAGGAAGAACATCGGCTCCAGCCCGGCCGTCCCGGCGCCCAGCACCCGCAGCGCCGCGCCCGCCGCCGCGAGGACGCCGAGCAGGGCCACGGACTTGGCCTCCAGCCCGACCTGCCCGCCGTGCGCGGCGCGCCCCTCGGCGATCTGCGCGAGGACGACCGCGAGCAGCAGCGGCAGCAGCCCGGCGAAGAGCCACGGCGCGTCGACGGAGTGCGCGGCCAGCGCCGAGCCGGGCGCGGCGAACAGCGGCCAGCCGAACGCGGCCAGGCCGAGCACGGAGACCAGCACGAGCAGCGCGGTGGCCCGGCGGCCCAGCGGGACGGGGCGGCTCAGCTCGTCGCCGGTGTTCACGACAGACTCCGTCACGACAACCCCAGCGCGTCGACGACCTGCGGCACCGTCAGCCACGGCCCCTCCCCGACGATCTTTGCGACCTGCGGTGCGAACGCGGGCGAGCCCACGACGACCTCCGCCGTCGGGCCGTCGGCGACGAGCTCGCCCTCGGCCAGGATGACCGTCCGGTGCGCCAGCTCGGCGGCCAGCTCCACGTCGTGGGTGGCCAGCAGGATGCCGTGCCCGGCCTCGGCGAGTTCGCGCAGGATGGTGACGAGGCGGGCCTTGGCGGCGTAGTCGAGGCCGCGTGTCGGCTCGTCCAGCAGCACCAGGCGCGGACGCGCCGTCAGGACGACGGCGAGGGCCAGCGTCAGCCGCTGGCCCTCGGAGAGGTCGCGGGGGTGGACGTCGTCGCCGATGCCGGGCAGCAGGTGTTCCACCAGTGCGCGGCAGGCGCCGGGCGTGGCGCCGCCGTCGCCGTCGGCGGCCGCGCACTCGGCGGCGACGGTGTCGCAGTAGAGCAGGTCGCGCGGTTCCTGTGGCACCAGGCCCACCTGCGCGAGCAGCGTGCGCGGCTGGGCGCGGTGCGGGGTCAGGCCGCCGACGGAGACCGTGCCCGAGGACGGGGTGTGCAGACCGACGAGGCTGCCGAGCAGCGTCGACTTGCCCGCGCCGTTGCGGCCCATCAGCGCGGTCACCTCACCCGGGCGCAGCGTCAGCGAGACGCCGTCGAGTGCGCGGACCGCGTCGCGCCGCACGCCCACCCGGTCCAGCACCGCCAGCGGTTCGCCGGTCGCTTCCGTCGCGGTCGCGGCGGGCACGGGCACGGACGAAAGCCGTTCCCGCAGCGGGCCCGCCTTGCGGCGCGCGTCGCGCACGGACAGCGGCAGCGGCCGCCATCCCGCTGCCCGACCCAGCGCCACCACCGGCGGGAAGACCGGCGAGACGGCCATCACCTCGGCCGGTGAGCCGACGACCGGCTGCTGCCCGTCGCCCGGCAGCAGCACGACCTGGTCCGCGTACTGCACGACGCGCTCCAACCGGTGCTCGGCCAGCAGCACCGTCGTGCCGAGGTCGTGCACCAGCCGCTGCAGCACGGCCAGCACCTCCTCCGCCGCGCCCGGGTCCAGCGCCGAGGTCGGCTCGTCCAGCACCAGCACCTTCGGGTGCACCGTCAGCACCGAGCCGATCGCCACCCGCTGCCGCTGGCCGCCCGAGAGGGTCACCAGCGGCCGGTCCCGCAGTTCGGCCAGGCCCAGCAGGTCCAGGGTCTCCTCGACGCGGCGCCGCATCACGTCCCCGGGCAGGCCGAGCGACTCCATGCCGTAGGCGAGCTCGTCCTCGACGGTGTCGGTGACGAAGTGGCCCAGCGGGTCCTGCCCGACGGTGCCGACCACGTCCGCCAGGTCGCGCGGGCGGTGGGTGCGGGTGTCGCGCCCGCAGACCGTGACCCGGCCGCGCAGCTCGCCGCCGGTGAAGTGCGGCACCAGGCCGCTGACGGCACCCAGCAGCGTCGACTTGCCCGAGCCGGACGGCCCGACCAGCAGGCACAGCTCGCCCTCGGGGATCTTCAGGTCGACACCGGACACGGCCGGTGCGGCCGCGTCGGCGTACCGGACGGAGACGGACTCGAAGGTGATCACTTCCGGGCCTCCTCGGCAGCAGTGGCGGTGGCGGAAGAGCGCTTCGCCGGCGCGGGCGCGACGAAGGCGGGCAGCAGCCCGAGCAGCACGAGCGCGGCCGGGACCAGCGGCAGCGCGGGCGCGGCCAGTGGCACCGGTGGCGGGTTCAGTGCGTCTCCGTACCCCGAGCCCGCCCAGACCATCCCGGCCGCCACGACCACACCCGAACCGGCCACCAGCCAGGCCCGCGCGTCCCAGCGGTCGGGGCGGTAGCGGGTCCGCGTCGCCCGACGCCCACCCAGCACCAGACCGCCGCCCGCCGCGAGCGCCGCCACCCCCAGCAGCGGCAGCGCCCATGTCGCGCCGTCCGCGCCCAGCAGCCCGTAGGCGGCGACGCAGCAGCCCAGCAGCCCCGCGAGGGTCAACGCCGCGGTGGCCAGCCGCACCCGGCGGGGCACCCCCGCCTGGCGGCCGAACCCGCGCGCGTCCATCGCCGCGGCCAGCGCGACCGACCGCTCCAGCGCGCCTTCCAGCACCGGCACGCCGACGCTCAGCAGCGCGCGCACGCCACGCTCCGACCGCCCGCGCAACCGCCGTGCGGCGCGCAGCCGTTGCACGTCCGCCACCAGGTTCGGCGCGAAGGTCAGCGCCACCACCACGGCCACGCCCGCCTCGTAGAGCGCGCCCGGCAGCGAGCGCAGCAGCCGCGCCGGGTTGGCGAGCGCGTTCGCCGCGCCCACGCAGGCCAGCAGCACGGCCAGCCGCAGCGCCTCGTACGCGGCGAAGAGCAGGCCCTCGGCCGTCACCGGGCCGCCCAGCCGGATACCCATCGCCCAGTGCGGCAGCGGCACCTGCGGCAGTGTGACCAGCACGTGCGTGCCCGGGATCGCCGACCCGAGCAGCGCGAAGAAGAGCATCCGCACGCCCAGCACCAGCAGCCCGAGCCGCAGGAACACCCCGTAGGCCCGCGCCCAGGGCGCGTCGGTGCGCCGCGCGGCGACGACGTAGCCGGCGACGGCCGCGATCAGGAGCAGCAGCAGCGGATCGGTCGTGCGCGAGGCGGCGGTGCCCAGGCCGAGGGCCCACAGCCACCAGGCGCCGGGGTGCAGGGAGTGCTTCATCTCAGGGAGCTGTCCGGGCTGTTGTCACAGGGTCAGCCGCCGTGCCGGCGACGGCGGTTCTGCCACCAGGCGGCGCCGCCGAGCAGCACGACGAGCGCGCCGCCCGCCGCCCACCCGAGCGCAGGCACCGAGGAGTCGCCACTCTTCGCCGCAGCGGTCGGGGCCGAGGTCGCGGGGGAAGTCGCGGCCGGGTCGGCCACGGCCTCCCCGCAACCCTGCACCGGATAGCCGGAGATGGCGCACAGCATGCCGTTGACGTCGTAGCGCAGCGGCGGCACGAGCTCGGCCAGCAGCTGCGCCGAGGTCGCCCCCGGATCCAGCACCGCGCACGCGCCGCGCTCGGCCGGGGCGCCCCGGTCGGTCCCGGCGTCGATCACCACGGCGACCCGCTTCTTACCGCTCACCGCGGGCGTCCCCGCACACAGCTGAGCGAAGGACGGCGCGACGGTCGGCCGCGGGGACAGCGCGTGCGCACTGTCCTCACCGACGCCGAACCGCCAGCCGTCGACGCTGCCGTCCGCCGGGACGTTCGTGTTCGGCCCCTGCTGCTGGTAGCTCCACGCGCCCTGCGTCCAGGACCAGAAGGCCCAGTACCGGTACGCCGTCGCGGACGCGGGTGCGGCCGTCAGCAGCGGCAGCGCGAGCAGCGCCGCCGCGAACACGGTGACGACCGCGACCGCCGCGGCCACGAGCCGGCGCATCAGGCGCGCTTGCCGAGGCGCTTGCGGTTCCAGCTGCTGACGAGCAGACCCACGCCGACACCGGCGATCAGCAGCGCGATGAACACGACGATGTTCCCCGTGCCGCCCTGCTTCGGGGCCGCGGTGGCGCTGCTGCTCGCCGCGGCGGACGCGCCGTGCGTGCCCGGCGTCGCGGCCGGGGCCGGGCCGGTGCTCTCCAGCTGCGCGACCAGGTTGGTGGTGCCGAACTGCGTCGCGTCGGTGCCGGTCGCCTGCGCGGCCAGCACCAGCAGCGCCAGCGCGGACGGCTGCGGCTGCCCGTGGTCACCCTGGGTCCACGCCTGCGCGTTCTGCTTCAGCCACGCCATCGCGCCCTGCGCGTCCGACACCCGGCCCTGGTGCGCCAGCGCCAGCACGGCCCACGCCGTCGCGGCGTAGTCCGGGCTCGGCGCCGCACCGGCGAGCTGCTGCGTCAGGTGCTCCTGGCCGCCCTTGAGCTGGGCGGCGAGGTAGTTCGCGGCGCTCGCGGCGGAGTCGCCGCAGGACGCGGACGACGCTGCGCTCGCGGCGGACGCCACGACCGGCAGGAACGCCTGCTCCGCGCCGATCGCGCCCTGCGCGCTGGCCAGACCGTTCGCGGCGAGCTTGCCGCTCTTGTCCGGCTGGTAGGCGTACGCACCCTGCTGGGCCGCGGGGGTGGAGCAGCCGAGCTGGAACGCGGCCAGCCCCTGCACGGCGCTCTTCCCGTCCTTGGCGACGGACGCCGGGTCCACCTTGGCCGCGGCGAGCGCGCTGACGACCAGCGAGGTCGAGTTCGCGTCGCTGGCGGTGCCGGGGTTGTAGGACCAGCCGCCGTCCTTGTTCTGCACGTTCTTGTACCAGGCCACGGCCTTCGCGACGGCGTCGTCGTGCCCGCCGAGGGCGACGAGCGCCTGGATCGCCACGGAGGTGGCGTTGGTGTCCTCGGTCGCGGGCACGCACGGCTTGGACGCGTCCGCGTTGTAGGAGGACCACCCGCCGTCGCTGCACTGCTGCTTGGCCAGCCAGTCGGTCGCGTCGGCGGCCGGGGTGACCCCCTGCGCGTGCAGGGCGATCAGGCTCAGGGACTGACGCCAGACACCGTCGTAGGTGGGGTCGCCCTTCCCGTACAGCGCGGTCGGCAGCGGCGCGGCGGAGGCACTCGCGGAAGCGTCGGCAAAGGAGGGTGCGGCGGCGCCGAGCAGCGCGGTTGCGGTCAGCACGCCCGCGACGAGCGCGGCGGGTCGACGGACGGCGGAGAGCATGGCGAAGGAGGCCCTTTCGATCAGCGGTGCCCATCACCCTAACGTGAGCTTCTGTTCGCTCCTGCATGTGGTTGCACACACCAGGGGCGCGAGGAACTGCGCGAGCAACCACCGGCGTGCGGGTGGTCCTCAACGCGCAGTGCCATCCGCACGTCGTTGGTTCTCGCGCAGTTCCTCGCGCCCCTGGATAGTGCAACTCAGCGTGCGTGGTACATCACAGGGTCCTCGTCGGTGACCGCCTCTGCCAGGCCCGTCTTCACGAGTCTGCGCAGGTGCGCCGCCGCCTCGGAGACCGCGAGGTGGCGGGCCAGGAAGCCGAGCTCGGACCAGGGGCGGTTCCAGTGCATGCCCTGCGCCGCCTCCCACAGCGTCATCGGCGCCCCGCGCAGCTGCGCGTGCAGATCGGCGAGCCGGGCCGTGTGGTGGTCCAGCAGCTCCTGGACCCGGCGCGGCGCGTCGGTGAAGCGGTACTGGTGCGCCGGCAGGATCTCCTCGGGGCCGAGGGCGGCGATCCGCTCCAGGGAGTCGATGAAGTCGCCGAGGGGGTCCGTCGGCTCGTCCTGCGGGTTCTCCGGGTACAGCGACACGACGGGGCTGATCGTCGGCAGCAGGTGGTCGCCGCTCAGCAGGCGCGTGCGCGGCCTCTCGTCGAGGTAGAGGCAGACGTGGCCGGGCGTGTGGCCGGGTGTCCACATGACCCGGACCTGCCGTCCGGGCACGCCCGCGCTCTCGCCGTGGACGAGCTCACGGTCGGGGACGACGGCGCCGAGCGTCGCGGGGCCCGACTCGGAGTCGCCACCCCACTGCCGCAGTGCGGCAAGGTGCTCCTCCGGCAGGCCCGCCGCCCGCATCGAGCGGGTCATCCGGTCGATCCACTGGTCGGCCGGGATCTCCCGGACCGCCCGTACGACCGCGGCCTCGGCCGCATGCATGCCGACCCAGGCGCCCGAGGCGGCCTGGACGTGCGCGGAGAGGCCGTGGTGGTCGGGGTGGTGATGGGTGACCAGGACGCCGTGCACGTCCTCCAGTGCGAAGCCGGCCTCGGCCAGGCCGGCGCGCAGGATCTCGCGCCCGGTCGGGTCGTCCCAGCCGGTGTCCACCAGCACCGGGCCGCGGTCGCTCTCCAGCAGGTACACCAGCGTGTAGCGCAGGGGGTTGTCCGGGATCGGGACGGGGATGCTCCACACCCCGCCACCCAGGCCCTGCACGGGCGGCAGCACCCGCTCGCGCCACGCCCGGCGATCGGGCTGCTCCTCCCGCGGATCGGTCACAGAGATCGGCACAGCCACGGACTGCCTCCTCGGAACTGCAACACGTTCTGTGCGCAATGCACCTATCGCGGCAGCGTACTGCATGACCATTGCCGCCTATAACTAGAACTGGTATCAGTTCTCATGGAGTGGGACGGGGACGGGGAGAAGCCCGGTTCGGGAGGAGAGACCGATGGTCGACGGCGTGACCGAGTACGGCGAGCTCTACATCGGCGGAACGCTGGTGGCGCCCTCCGGCGCCGAGGTGATCGAGGTGATCTCCCCGCACACCGAGGAGGTCATCGGACGCGTTCCGCACGCGTCCCGCGAGGACGTGGACCGCGCCGTCGCCGCCGCGCGCAAGGCCTTCGACGAGGGTCCCTGGCCGCGGATGAGCATCGAGCAGCGGATCGAGATCTGCACCCGGATCAAGGACGGCATCGCCGCCCGCGCCGACGAGATCGCCCGGGTGATCAGCTCGGAGAACGGCTCGCCGTACTCCTGGAGCATCCTGGCCCAGGCCTTCGGGCCGGTGATGATCTGGGACTCCGCGATCGCCACCGCCCGCGACTTCCGCTTCGAGGAGTACCGCAAGGGCGTGCTCAGCCCGATCCTGGTCCGCCGTGAGCCGGCCGGTGTGGTCGCGGCCGTGGTGCCGTGGAACGTGCCGCAGTTCGTGGCGGCGGCCAAGCTCGCGCCCGCGTTGCTGGCCGGCTGCACCGTGGTGCTCAAGCCCTCGCCGGAGACGCCGCTCGACTCCTACATCCTGGCCGAGATCGCCACCGAGGCCGGCCTGCCCGAGGGTGTGCTGAGCATCCTCCCCGCCGACCGCGAGGTCAGCGAGTACCTGGTCGGCCACCCGGGCATCGACAAGATCTCCTTCACCGGCTCGGTCGGCGCCGGCAAGCGGATCATGGAGGTCGCCTCGCGCAACCTCACCCGGGTCACCCTGGAGCTCGGCGGCAAGTCCGCGGCGATCCTGCTGCCGGACGCCGACCTCGACGCGGCCGTGGCCAACCTCATGGGCGCCTCCTACATGAACAACGGCCAGGCCTGTGTGGCGCTGACCCGCGTCCTCGCGCCGCGCTCCCGCTACGACGAGATCGCCGACAAGATGGCCGCCGCCGTCAGCAGCCTCGTCGTCGGCGACCCACTGGACGGTGCCACGCAGGTCGGCCCGCTGGTCGCCAAGCGGCAGCAGCAGCGCAACCTCGACTACATCCGGATCGGCCAGGACGAGGGCGCCAAGGTTCTCACCGGCGGAGGCGTCCCCGCGGCGCAGCCGCGCGGCTGGTACGTCGAGCCGACGCTGCTGGGGTCCGTGGACAACCGGATGCGGGTCGCCCGCGAGGAGATCTTCGGCCCCGTCGTCTGCCTGCTGCCCTACGACGAGGAGGCGGACGCGATCCGCATCGCCAACGACTCCGAGTACGGCCTCTCCGGCAGCGTCTGGGCCGGCGACGCGACCCACGGCGTGGAGGTCGCCCGGCAGGTCCGGACCGGGACCTTCTCGGTCAACAGCTTCAGCCTCGACTTCAACGGCCCCTTCGGCGGGTTCAAGAACTCCGGCCTGGGCCGGGAGTTCGGCCCCGAGGGCCTGTCGGGCTTCCTGGAGGACAAGACCATCAACCTCCCGCAGGGGTACCCGGTCCCGGAGGGCAACTGAGATGGGTGACCGCTGGCGGCTGGAGGTCGACCGGGGCGTCTGCATCAGCAGTGGGTTCTGCGCCAACAGTGCGCCCGAGGCCTTCCGGCTGGACACTGCCCGGCAGTCCCACCCGGTCGACGACGAGATCGACGCGTCCGAGGTCGTCCTCGCCGCGGCGGAGACCTGCCCGGTCGAGGCGATCCTGATCCAGATGGCGGAGACCGGGGATCCTGTTTTCCCTGACTGAAACCAGGGGCGCGAGGCTCTGCCGAATTGCGGCTCCGCCGCGTGGGCGCGACAACCACCCGGGGTGGATGGATCCCGAGCGAACAGGGCCATTCGCCTGGGGTGGGTTCCTCGCGCAGTTCCTCGCGCCCCCGAGGTCGCTGCAGCTTCCCCGCCGCCTGAAGGTTCGGCTCAGTCCATCGTCAAGAGCTTGCAGGCCGTCTCGAGGTCGATCCGCACCTGGGCGATCGACGCGCGCCCGCTCAGCCAGGTGACCAGTGCCGAGTGCCAGGTGTGCTCGATGACCCGGACCGCGGCGAGTTGCTCGCGCGTCGGCGGCTCCGTCAGCCCCATCGCGTCCAGGATCAGCTGGCCGGTGATCCGGCTGACCTGGTCCACCTCCGCGCTCACCGAGCGGTCGGCGAAGGTCAGGGCGCGGACCATCGCCTCCGCGAGCTGTGGCTCGCGCTGCAGCCCGCGGAACGTCCGCATCAGGGTGTCGGCGACGCGCGCGCCGGGGTCCTCGCCCTCCACCGGGTGTTTCCGGGTCTGCTCCTGGAACAGCTGCAGCTGGTCCTGCATGGTCGCGACCAGCAGATGCACCTTGGAGGGGAAGTAGCGGTAGAGCGTGCCCAGCGCGACGCCCGCCAGCTCCGCGACCTCGCGCATCTGGACCGCCTCGAACCCGCCGCGCGACGCCAGTTGCGCGGCGGTGTGCAGGATGCGGCGGCGACGCGCCTCCTGCCGCTCGGTGAGCGGCGGCGCCGCCGGGCGAGGGCTGGTCGTCATCCGAAGCTCCTACGTGCCTACCACTGGACCCCACGCATGATGGCGTACCGCGCGGGCGTGGCGCGAATCACCTGCCCCGCCCGATTGAGCAAAGCTACGGACCGGTAATCTTCAAGCTCTCTCGCTGCCGCCACGCTGGAACGTGTTCTAGATTACCCTGGCCGGGATTGCCCCGGGAGGCCCGGGACGTGCCCGGGACACCTGGGAGCGCAACGGGAGACCAGCAAGAGACCCAGGAGAGGGGTCCAATTGACCGCGAGCCACGACGCGCCGCTGCGTATCGCGCTGCTCTCGTACAAGGGAAACCCGTTCTGCGGTGGGCAGGGCGTCTACGTCAGACACCTGTCGCGCGAGCTCGCCCGGCTCGGGCACGACGTGCGCGTGCTCGGTGGCCAGCCGTACCCGGTCCTCGACCACCACGCCGTCGATCCCTCCGGGCCGGGCCGCCTCGCCTTCACCGAGATCGCCAGCCTGGACCTCTACCGTGACCCGGACCCGTTCCGCACGCCTGCGCTCGCCGAGTACCGCGGGCCCGTCGACGTGCTGGAGACGGCGATCATGCGCACCGGCGGCTTCCCCGAGCCGCTGACGTTCAGCCTGCGCGCCCGGCGTCACCTCTCCCTGCACCGTGGCCGCTACGACGTGGTGCACGACAACCAGACCCTCGGCTACGGCCTGCTCGGCCTGGACCGGATCGGCTTCCCGCTGGTCACCACGATCCACCACCCGATCACCGTCGACCGGCAGCTCGACCTCGACGCCGCCGAGGGCACCCTCAAGAAGCTCTCCGTGCGCCGCTGGTACGGCTTCACGCGGATGCAGCGCCGCGTCGCCGCCCGCCTCGACTCGGTGCTGACCGTCTCCGAGAGTTCCGCCCGCGAGATCGTCGACCACCTCGACGTGGCGCCCGGCCGCGTCCACGTGGTGCCGATCGGCGCGGACGTGGAGCTGTGGTCGCCGGACGCGTCCGTCGCCGAGGTGCCGGGTCGGATCGTCACCACCGCCAGCGCCAACGTGCCGCTCAAGGGCCTGGTGTACCTGATCGAGGCGCTCGCCAAGGTCCGCACCGAGCGTGACGCGCACCTGGTCGTCGTCGGAAAGCGGCCGGAGGACGGGCCGGTCGCGGACGCGATCAAGCGGCTCGGGCTGGAGGACGCCGTCGAGTTCCGCGGCGGCATCGACGACGCCGCCTTCGTCGACCTGGTCCGCAGTGCGCAGGTCGCCTGCGTGCCCTCCCTCTACGAGGGCTTCTCGCTGCCCGCCGCCGAGGCGATGGCCACCGGCACCCCGCTGGTCGCCACGACCGGCGGCGCGATCCCGGAGGTCGCCGGCCCCGACGGCGAGACCTGTTTGGCCGTCCCGCCGGGCGACCCCGGCGCGCTGGCCGCCGCCCTCGGCAAGCTGCTGGACGAGCCGGAGCTGCGTGCCCGCATCGGCGCGGCCGGCCGTGCCCGTGTGCTGGAGCGCTTCACCTGGCGTCGCGCCGCCGAGCTGACCGTCGAGCGCTACCGCGAGGCGATCGCCTCCGGCATCGGGCAGCACGCCCGCGCCGGCCGCGGCTGGCGCTACGTCTGACCCGCCCTCACCCCCCTCCCCTCTTCTCGTCCGTCACCGTTAGGAGCCCCCGGCCGTGCTGACCGTCGACTTCTCCCGCTTTCCGATCGCCCCGGGCGACCGGGTGCTCGACCTCGGCTGCGGCGGCGGACGCCACGCCTTCGAGGTGTACCGGCGCGGTGGGCGCGTGGTCGCCCTGGACCAGAACGCGGACGAGATCCGCGAGGTGCGCAAGTGGTTCGCCGCGATGGAGCTGGAGGGCGAGGCCCCGGCCGGTGCCTCCGCGATCGCGGTGGAGGGCGACGCGCTGAACCTGCCGTTCCCCGACGACAGCTTCGACAAGATCATCATCTCCGAGGTGATGGAGCACATCCCCGACGACAAGGGCGTGCTCGCGGAGATGGTCCGGGTGCTCAAGCCGGGCGGCTCGATCGCCATCACCGTCCCGCGCTGGCTGCCGGAGCAGATCTGCTGGGCCCTCTCCGACGCGTACCACGAGGTCGAGGGCGGCCACATCCGCATCTACCGCGGTGACGAGCTGCTGGAGAAGATGAGTGGCGCCGGCCTGATCCCGCACGGCACCCACCACGCGCACGCGCTGCACTCGCCGTACTGGTGGATCAAGTGCGCCGTCGGCGTCGACAACGACAAGGCGCTGCCCGTCCGCGCCTACCACCAGCTGCTGGTCTGGGACATCGTCGGCGCCCCTGTCATCGGCAAGCTCACCCGCCTGACGGAGAAGGCGCTCAACCCCGTCATCGGCAAGAGCTTCGTCGCCTACGCGACCAAGCCCCGCACCGGTCAGGACGAAGTGTGAGGACGCTGACCCTGGACGGCGTGCTGACCTCGGAGCAGGCCGCGGCCACGGTCCGCAGCATCCTCGCCGAGCAGCGCGCCGACGGCGCGATCCCGTGGTTCACCGGCGGGCACCTCGACCCCTGGGACCACGTCGAGGCCGCCATGGCGCTGGACGTGGCCGGCGAGCATGCGGCGGCCGAGGCCGCGTACCGCTGGCTGATGGACAGTCAGAACCCGGACGGCTCCTGGTATGCCGCCTATCGCGAGGGCGTCGCGAGCGACCTCAACCGGGAGTCCAACTTCTGCGCGTACGTGGCCGTCGGCGCCTGGCACCACCACCTCTCCACGGGCGACGACGCCTTCCTGGAGGAGATCTGGCCCACCGTCAGCCGGGCCATGGCCTTCGTGCTGGAGCTCGGCCGCGCCGACGGTACCGTCTCCTGGCGGCGCGAGGAGGACGGCAGCACGCCCGACGAGGCCCTGCTCACCGGCTGCTCCAGCGTCCACCACGCGCTGCGCTGCGCCCTGGCCGTCGCCGACTACCTGGAAGAGCCCCAGCCCGACTGGGAGTTGGCCGCCGGCCGCCTCGGCCACGCGGTGGCCCACCACCCGGAGCGCTTCCTCGACAAGGACCGCTACTCCATGGACTGGTACTACCCGGTCCTCGGCACGGCCCTGCGCGGCGTGGCCGCGAAGGAGCGCATCGACCGGGAGTGGGACCGCTTCGTCGTCCCCGGCCTGGGCGTGCGCTGCGTCTCCGACCGGCCGTGGGTCACGGGCGGCGAGAGCGCTGAGCTGGCCTTGGCGCTGTGGGCGATCGGCGAGTCCGACCGCGCGGTGGAGATCCTGAAGTCCATCCAGCACCTGCGCCACGAGGACGGCGGTTACTGGACCGGCTACGTCTTCGAGGACGACGCGATCTGGCCGGAGGAGCGCACGACGTGGACGGCGGGCGCGTTGCTGCTGGCCGTCGCGGCACTGGGCGGCGACGAGGCGACGGTGTCGGTCTTCGGTGGGGAGTCGCTTCCGGCGGGGCTCACGGAGGAGTGCTGCGCCGCCCTTCGTTGAGTCGATCGGTTGCACTGGCCGGGGGCGCGAGGAGCTGCGCGACCGACCACCGGCATGCGGATGGCCCTGCGCGTTGAGGACCGTCCGCATGCCGGTGGTTTCTCGCGCAGTTCCTCGCGCCCCGGGGGCGGCTGCTAGCGTCCAGGTCATGGCTATGGAGTGGCTCACACACGATCGGTACCTCGACTCCGCCGCCGCGGACGCCCTGCGCGTCGTGCAGCTCGCGGAGGGGGCGGACATGGACGCGCGGGTGCCGAGTTGTCCGGACTGGGCGCTGCGCGATCTCCTCTTCCACCACGGCATGGTGTTCCGTTGGATCGGGGAGATCGTCGCCCGGAGGGCGACCGAGCGGGTGCCCTTCCGGGAGGTGCCGGACCGGGAGATGCCGGCCGGCGGCGAAGCCGACTGGCTGCTCGCGGGGGCCGAGCGCACGGTCGCGACGCTGCGGGAGGCCGGGCCGGACGTGGCCCTGTGGGGTTGGGCCCGCGGCGGTGGCACTCGCTGGTGGGGGCGCCGGATCGCGCACGAGACACTGGTGCACCGCGTCGACGCCGAACTGACCGTCGGCGCGAGGCCGGAGGCGGACCCCGGGCTGGCCGCCGACAACGTCGACGAGCTGCTGGTCAACGCGCTGGACCTCGGCGCCACGGCCTTCGACAAGCGCGCGGCACTGTCCGGTGCGGGCGACAGCCTGCACCTGCACACCACCGACACCCCGGGGGAGTGGCAACTGCTGCCCGCCGAGGAGGGGTTCAGCCTCGACTACGGCCACGTGAAGGCGGATGCGGCCGTGCGCGGCACCGCGCGCGACGTGATGCTGTGGCTCAACGGCCGTCTGCCGGAGGGCGAGGCGGGCCCGGAGCGGTTCGGCGAGGAGCGCGTGCTGGAGTTGTGGCGCGGCGGCCTCAGCCTCGGCTGATGCTCACAGCACCAGCTCGGCCAGCGTCCGCAGCGTCAGCGGATCGCGGGAGGTCACCAGCAGGTCGGTGACGGGGGTCGCCCGCCACGCCGCCAGGCGTTCGGCGATCCGCTCGCGCGGGCCGACCAGGCTGATCTCGTCCGCGAACGCGGCGGGGACCGCCGCGACGGCCTCCTCGCGGCGCCCCGTCAGGAACAGCTCCTGGATCCGGCGTGCCTCGGTCCCGTAACCCATCCTGGCCATCAGGTCGGCGTGGAAGTTGCGGGTCTGCGCGCCCATGCCGCCGATGTAGAAGCCGAGCATGGCGCGGATCGGCGCCAGTCCCTCGTCCACGTTCGCGCAGACGCGGGCGTGGACGAGTGGAGCGACCATGAAGCCGGGACGGGCGCCCGCCAGCGGCGCGGCGTAGACCTCGTGCCAGCGTTCGGGGGAGAAGTAGAGCGGCAGCCAGCCGTCGGCGATGGAGACGGTCTGGGCGATGTTCTTCGGGCCCTCCGCGCCGAGCAGGATCGGGATGTCGGGCCGCAGCGGGTGGGTGATCGGCTTGAGCGGTTTGCCGAGGCCCGTGCCGTCGGGGCCGGGGTAGGGGAGTGGGTGGTAGCGGCCCGCCAGGGTGACCGGCTTCTCGCGTCGCAGGGTCTGCCGGATGACGTCCACGTATTCGCGCACGGCGGTCAGCGGCGAGCGCGGGAACGGACGCCCGTACCAGCCCTCGACGACCTGCGGGCCGGAGAGGCCGAGGCCCAGCAGCATCCGGCCACCGCTGAGGTGATCGAGCGTCAGGGCGTGCATGGCGGTGGCGGTCGGTGTGCGCGCCGCCATCTGCGCGATGCCGGTACCCAGGCGGATCCGGCTGGTGTGCGCGGCGATCCAGGTCAGCGGGGTGAACACGTCCGAGCCCCAGGACTCGGCGGTCCACACCGAGTCGAAGCCGAGCCGTTCGACCTCCTGGGCTAGTTCGACGAAACCGGTGGTCGGGGCGGCGCCCCAGTAGCCGAGGACCAGACCGAGCCGCATGGCAGAACCCCCTCGCACATCTGACGGTGTGTCAGATTAGCGAGGGGGTCCGCAAGGAACAAGAAGGAACGGGAGGACTCAGCCGCGCTGGATGCCCGAGGTGTCGACCAGCAGGCCGCTCTTGCCCTCCTGGGTGCGGGCCAGCAGTGCGTCGCCGCGCTGGGCGATGGCCAGGTACCAGGTGCCGGGGACCAGTTCGCCGACCGGGGCGCCGGCCGGGTCGTGCTCCGGGGCCAGCGGACGTGCGGCCGGCACTGCGAACCAGAACGGGGCGAAGGCGGCCGAGGCCGGCTCGGCGACGGGCGGCGGCGTCGGCGTGGCCGACTGTGCGCCGGGGACCAGCCGCACCGTCGAGCCCCCGGCGGGCGGCGTGTCCTGCGGCTCGCTGCGCGACAGCCGCGCCGTCGCCGTGTCGGCGCCCCTCGTGCCGCCCGGCTGCTCGGCGGCCGGGGTCGGCAGCGTCGCCCCCGGCTGATCCGGGCCGTGGAACGGCTGGCCGGGGTGGGCCTGCTGGACGGGCTGCGGGCTGAAGTGGCCGACGTGCGGCTGCGGGGCACCCGGCGTACCGGGGGCGACGGGCGCACCGGCGGCACCCGGCGCGCCGGGCGCGGCCGGAGCGCCGAAGCCCTGGAAACCCTGCTGCCCCTCGGCGCCCGGGACCCCGTACGGGGACGGCGCGGCCGGAGCCGTGGCCTCCGGCAGCAGCGGCGCGGCCAGCACCGGCAGCACCGGACCGGCGACCGCCAGCACCACGCTGGCCGCGCAGAACAGGAAGGCGAGGAATGCGCCGAGCTGCGGGCTGGAGTTGGCGGCCGGGACCCCGAAGATCTCACCGGACGGGCCACCGAACAGCGTCCACAGCGCCGACCAGGCCGAAGCCACCGTCAGCACGACGCCCCACGGCCGCAGTCCGATGCCCAGCGCGACGGGCTCCTGCGGCAGCAACCGGGCGAGCAGCACCAGGACCGGGCCGATCACGCCCAGCAGCACCACGGCGGGCAGCAGCGGGAACAGGGCGGAGCTCCAGGCGCTGGTCGAGCAGCTCGACCTGACGCCGTTGCAGGAATCCGAGCTCGCCTGGAAGAAGGTGAAGAAGGAGGAGACGAGCAGCAGCAGCGCCGACGCCGCCAGCGCGGCGTCCCCTCGGGTGACGGATCGCAGATTCACCGCGTGAGCCTCTCGTGAGTCGTGGACCGCTGGGGGCCGGGTGTGACCGCTGGGACGGGGACCGCTTGCGACCGTATCAGTCCGATCAGTGCCCCTCCTGGAGGACGAACTGGCTGAGTCCGTTCGCGATCCCCTGGGCCGCCTCCTGGCGCCAGGAGGCCGAGGTCAGCCGGTCCGCGTCGCCGGAGTTGCGCATGTTCGCGCACTCGATGAAGACCTTCGGCACCGTGGACATGTTGAGCCCGCCCAGGTCGCTGCGGATGTCGTAGCCGACACCGCCGTTGATGTAGTTGGCGAACGGCTCGCCGGTCGCGGCGTTGAACGCGGCGCGGACGTCCATGCCGAGCGTGTGCGACGGGCCGACGATCGCGCTGTTGTTCACGCCGCCGGCGTCGACGGTCTGCGGCATGATCACGTGGAATCCGTGGTCGGAGGCGCCCGCACCGTCCGCGTGGATGGAGATCGCCGCGTCCGCGTGGGCGTGGTTGCCGATGGCGGCGCGCTCGGTGACGCACGGGCCCCAGGGAGTGTTGCCGTCCTGGGTCAGGATGACCGTGGCCCCCTCGGCCTGCAGCAGCGTCCGCACCCGGCGGGCCACGTCGAGCGTGAACTGCGCCTCCGGGTAGCCGGCGTTGGTGGAGGCGCCGGTGGTGTCGCACGCCTTGCTGCCGTTGCCGACGAACACCAGCTGGTTGATCTCGCTCGGGTGGTCGACGTTGCCGGGGTTGTGGCCGGGGTCCAGCACGATCACCTTGCCGGCGAGCGGCTTGCCCTGGGAGACGGACGGGGACGGCGACGGCGACGCGGAAGCACCGGCCGTCGTTCCGGGGCCGTGCGCCGTGGCGTTCGCGCTCGGCGATCCCCACCCGCCCGCGTCCTGGCTCGTCCCGCCGGCGGCGGCCGGCTTCGCGTCCTTGCCGGGCTCGCCGGCTATCGCCCGCCAGCCCAGCCAGCCCGCGAAGCAGAGCGGCACCAGGGCCGCCAGGACCAGCACGAGCGTGGTGGCCCTGGTGCGCGGCGGCCGCTGGGGGCCGAAGTCGTCAGAAGTCATTTTTCGTCCACGAAGGCAGTCCGTACTGTGCGGCGATCGGGTTCCATTGCACCACGAACGTCTGCTTGTCCTGGGTGGCCGTCGTATTGGCGCTCATCACGGACGCCGGGAGCGACGCGTTCGGCGTGCAGGAGCCGGAGGCCAGCGACCCGGCCCAGGAGGCGTACGCGTTGTCGGCGTTCGCGGAGTCCTGCTCGGCCTGGGCCAGCTGCTGCATCAGCGCGGTACCGCCCGGCAGCTGGGACACGTCGGTGGTGGTGGCCTGGTTCGCCAGGCTCTGCCGGTTGTTCGCCGCGCTCTGGAAGGCGCCCTGTGCGGCGGCCAGGTCGGTGCAGTTGGTGATGTCGGTCGCCGCTGTCGCGATCGACTGCCGCACGTTCTTGCTCTGCGACAGCAGCGAGTCCACGGCCTGCGCCTGTGTCTGGGCGCCCGCGCTGTCGGAGGCCGAGGGCGACGCGCTGTCGCTCGGCGAGGCGGAGCCCCCGCCGGTTCCGGACGGTCCGCTGCTCCGGCCACCGCTCGCCACCGGGGGGTTGCTCGGGCCCGCGCTCGGCGTGGACGACTGCCCCAGCTTCAGCCCCCACACCGCGCCGACGCCGAGCAGCGCGGCGACCACGACGACGATCACGACGAGCGCACCCGTCGACAGCCCCTTCCGCTCGCCGGCCGGCGCCGGTCCGGCACCTGGCCGCTGCGGTGCGCCGAAGTCCGGCCGCTGGTAGGGCTGCGGGGCGAGCGGCTGCGCCTGCGGCTGCGCCTGCATGGGCATCGGGTAGCCGTAGGCGGTGGGTTGCTGATGGGGCGGCTGCGGCTGCGCCGCGGGCGCCGCGGTGACCGTCGGCACATCCTGACGCACGCCCGGCGGGACGTACCCGCCGCCCGCCGCGCCGTAGGGGGGCGCGGCGTGACCGACCCCGGGCGCGCTCACGGTCGGCACCTCAGCGCCAGGTGCTCCGGCGGCTGCCTGGGGCACCCCGTACCCGGGGCCGTGCGGCTGCGCGCCGGGCGGGGCGACGCGCACGGTCGGCGTCGGCGGCGCGGCCTGCCCGCCGGGCGGCTGCGTCGCGCTGTACCCGGGGCCGGGCGGCTGGGCGCCGGGGGCGGCCGGTCCGCCGGTCGGGCCGGGGTTCGGGCCCGGCACGCGCACGGTCGGCGTCGGCGGGGGCGCAGCCTGACCGCCGGGCGGCTGCGCGGCGGCTCCTGGTGCACTCGTGGTCGGTGCCTCGGTCCCGGGTGGTCCCTGGACTTCTTAAACTGTGTCGCGCTGTAGCCGGGGCCGGGCGGCTGGGCGCCGGGGGCGGCCGGTCCGCCGGTCGGGCCGGGGTTCGGGCCCGGCACGCGCACGGTCGGCGTCGGCGGCGCGGACTGGCCTGTGCTCGGCGGCTGCGGAGCGGCGGGTGCGCCGGGGAAGTACGGGCGGGCGATGGGCTGGTCCAGCTCCGTCCGGGGCGGGACCGCGCCGACCGTCGGGGGGCCCGAGGGGACGGGCGGCAGGACCGCCGTCTCCTCGGCGTCCGTCGCCGCGGGGACGGCGGGCCCGGCGTCCGCTGCCTGCCCGTCCTCGGGTGGGCGGCCGTCGCTGCGCTGCAGCGGGGTGGTCCGCGGTTCGGCGCGGCGGACCCAGCCGCCCGCGCCGCCGTTGGCGGTCGGATCCCAGACCGCAGGGGGCGTGCTGTCCCGATCGCTCATGTGCGCACCTCGCCGAATACCGCAGGTTCCCCGAAACCGATCGGCGCCACCGTATCGAAAGCCCGTGGTCCGCAGGCAGGTTTGCGCAGGCAAGATCCTCAGCTCGCGCGGCGCAGCACCCGCAGCGAGCCGGTGACCGAGACCTCCTCGAAGCCCTCGTCCAGCGCCCGCAGGTAGACCCGGTAGGGCGCCTGGCCGCCGTCCGCGGGGTCGGGGAAGACGTCGTGCACGACCAGCAGGCCGTCGGGGGCGAGGTGCGGGGCCCAGCCCTCGTAGTCGCCGGTGGCGTGCTCGTCGGTGTGGCCGCCGTCGACGAAGACCAGGCCGACCTGCGTGCCCCACAGGCGCGCCAGCTGCGGGGAGCGGCCGACGAGCGCGACGACGTACGGCTCCAGCCCGGCCGCGTGCAGGGTGCGGCGGAACCGGGGGAGGGTGTCCATCAGGCCGACCTCGGGGTCGACCAGGCTGGTGTCGTGGTACTCCCAGCCGGGCTGCTGCTCCTCCGAGCCGCGGTGGTGGTCGACGGTGATCGCGACGGTGCCGGCGAGGCGCGCTGCCTCGGCGAGCAGGATCGTGGAGCGGCCGCAGTAGCTGCCGATCTCCAGCACCGGCAGGCCCGTGCGGGCGGCGGCGTCCGCGGCCGCCGCGTACAGGGCCAGGCCCTCGTCCACCGGCATGAACCCCGTTGCCGCCTCGAAGGCGGCCAGCACCTGCGCCTGCGGGCGGGCGGGGCTGATCTCTCGCGTCGCGTCCATAGCGGGTCACCCTACCGGCCGGTCACTTCGCCGGCGCCGTCTCCGTCACCGGGCGATCAGCGCGGCCTCGACGAGGCGGCCCACCGGCCGCAGCTCGCCGTCGATCGCGGCCGAGGCCGACCGGTCGAGGGTGACCGCCGCCTCGCCGGCCGGCAACCCGCGCACGAAGGCCGGCCGCAGGTGCGTCGGCGGGCAATCCGAGCAGGCGGCCTCCCGGGCTTCCCAATTTCTGAAACGCGTTCTAATCTGACGCCACGTCAGTTGCGGAGGGGGCGTCGATGGCCGTCGGCATCAGCGAGGAGCACCGGGAGCTGCGGGGCTCGGTGCGCCGCCTGCTGGAGCGGGAGGTGTCCGGGCCGGTGGTCAGGGCGGCACTGGCGGAGGGGCCGGGTGCGGTGGGGACCGCCCGGCCCCTGTGGTGGAAGGCGCTGGCCGAGCAGGGCCTGCTCGGCCCGCACCTTCCCGAGGAGCACGGCGGGGGCGGCGGCGCCCTGCTGGACCTGGCCGTGGTGGTCGAGGAGGCCGGACGCGGGCTCCTGCCGGGCGGCTACCTGCCGACCGTCCTTGCCGCCGCGCTGCTGGCCCGCGCCGACGCGACCGCCCCCCGCCTCGCCGACCTCGCCGACGGTGGCCTGACCGCCGCCGTCGCCTGGCACGCCACGGTGACCGCGACGCCGGCCGGACGCCTGGACGGCGTCGCCGACGTCGTCGTCGGCGCGGCCGAGGCGGACCTGCTGGTCGTCCGCGCCGTCGCGGCGAGCGGACCGGCCTGGTACGCCGTGCCCGCGAACGCCGCGCGGATCGTCCCGCTGGCCGCACTCGACCTCGCCCGCGGCCTGGCCCGCGTCGCGTTCACCGACGTCGCCGCCGAGCCGTTGGACGGCCTCGCCGACGTCGAGGCCATGGCCGTCGTGCGGACCGTCCTGGCCGCCGAGGCAAGCGGCCTCGCCCGCTGGGCGCTGGAGACGGCCGTCACCCACGCCAAGGTGCGCGAGCAGTTCGGGCGGCCCATCGGCCAGTTCCAGGCCGTCAAGCACCTCTGCGCCACCCTGCTCGTCCGCGCCGAGAAGGCCGCCGCCGCGACCTGGGCCGCCGCCCGCGAAACGGTGCCTCTCACCGCGTCCGTCGCGGCCGCGCTCGCCGTCGACGCCGCCTGCGCCAACGCCGAGGACTGCATCCAGATCCTCGGCGGCATCGGTTTCACCTGGGAGCACGACGCCCATCTGCGCCTGCGTCGCGCCCTGACGCTACGCCAACTCCTGGGCGGCGACGGAGCGCTGTGGCGCGAGGTGGCCACGGCCGCCGCACCGGCGGGGGAGTGGCGCCCGCATCTGCAACTGCCCTCCGAAGCCGAGGAGTTCCGCGCCGAGGCGCGCGCCGCGGCCGCCTCGGTGGCAGGGCTGGAGCCGGCCGAGCAGCGCCGCCGCCTCGCACCCCAGGGCTGGGCCGCGCCGCACCTGCCGCCGCCCTACGGCCTGGGCGCCGGACCGCTGCGCCAACTCGTCGTCGAGCAGGAGCTGCGCGCCGCCGGCGTCCACCTGCCGGACCTGACGATCGGCAACTGGGTCGTCCCCTCCCTCGCCGCCCACGGCACCGACGCCCAGCGCGAACGCCTGCTGGCGCCCACCCTGCGCGGCGAACTCACCTGGTGCCAGCTCTTCTCCGAACCCGAGGCCGGCTCCGACCTCGCCGCGCTGCGTACTCGCGCCGTCCGTCAGGACGACGGCAGTTGGCGTGTCGACGGGCAGAAGGTGTGGACCTCCAGCGCCCGCACCGCCGACTACGGCATCCTGCTCGCCCGCACCGCCCCGGACAAGCCCAAGCACAAGGGCCTCACCTACTTCGTCGTCGACATGCGCGCCACGCCCGGCATCACCATCCGCCCGCTGCGCGAGCTCACCGGCGACGCCGTCTTCAACGAGGTCTTCCTCGACGACGTGCGGCTCCCCGCCGACGCGGTGGTCGGCTCCGTCGACGAGGGGTGGCGGGTCGCCCGGCACACCCTTGGCAACGAGCGCGTCCACATGGCCGACTCCAGTCCCACCGGCCCCGCCGTCCAGCGCCTGCTGCGCGCCCCCGGCGCGGACCCGGTGACGCTCGGCCGACTCGTCGCCGACGAGCACGTGCTCACCTGCATCGACCTGCGCACCACCCTCAGCGCGCTGGACGGACTCGACCCGGGCGCGGGTGGCAGCGTGCGCAAGCTCGTCTCCGCGCCTCACGCGCAGCGCGTCGCCGCCTACGCGCTGGAGCTGTGCGGGGAGGCGGGCGCGGTCCACGAAGGGCTCGGCCGCGAGGTGGGGCACGCGCTGCTCATGTCGCGCTGCCTGACCATCGCCGGCGGCACCACCCAGGTCCAGCTCAACGTCGTCGCCGAGCGCATTCTCGGCCTCCCGCGTGACCCACAGCCTGCATCGGAGAAGACAGCATGACCGAGAAGGTGTTCCTCGTCGGCGTCGGCATGACGAAGTTCGAGAAGCCGGAGTCCCGGGACTGGCACTACTGGGACATGGCCAAGGAGGCGGGCGAGGCCGCGCTGGCCGACGCCGGGATCGGCTACGACCTCGTCGAGCAGGCCGCCGTCGGCTACTGCCACCAGCAGTCCACGGCCGGACAGCGCGCCGTCTACACGATCGGGCTGAGCGGCGTGCCCGTCTACAACGTCAACAACAACTGCGCCACCGGCTCGACCGCGCTGATGATGGCGCGTCAGTTCGTGGCGGGCGGGTTGAACGACTGCGTGCTGGCGCTCGGCTTCGAGCAGATGAGCAAGGGCGCGCTGGGCGGCGGCGCCGGCGCGGGCGGCTTCGCGGCCAGCCCGGTCGCCCGCCACTACGGCGTCATGGCCGCCCGCCACGGCTTCGAGGCCACCCCGCCCACGGCGCAGATCTTCGGCAACGCCGCCCGCGAGCACATGGAGCGGCACGGCACCACCGCCGAGCAGCTCGCCCTCGTGGGCGTGAAGAACCACCGCCACTCCACGGCCAATCCGCGCGCCCAGTTCCGCGACGAGTACAGCCTGGAGGAGGTGCTCGGCGCCCGCACCATCCATGCGCCGCTGACCAAGCTCCAGTGCTCGCCCACCTCCGACGGCGGTGCCGCCGCGGTCGTCGCGAGCGAGCGGTTCGTGCGCGAGCACCGGCTCGAGGAGCGCGCGGTGGAGATCGTCGCGCAGGCGATGACGACCGACACCGAGGAGAGCTTCGCCTCCGGCTCCTGCATCGACGTCGTCGGCAAGCCGATGTCGCGCGAGGCCGGACGGGCGGTCTTCGAGCAGTCCGGCCTCGGCATCGAGGACGTCGACGTGATCGAACTCCACGACTGCTTCTCCATCAACGAGCTGCTCACCTACGAGGCGCTCGGCATGTGCCCGGACGGCGCCGCGGGCAAGCTGGTCGCCGAGGGCGCCACCACCTACGGAGGCCGCTGGGTGGTCAACCCGTCCGGCGGGCTGATCTCCAAGGGGCACCCGCTCGGCGCCACCGGTCTGGCCCAGTGCGCGGAACTGGTCTGGCAGCTGCGCGGCGAGGCCGACGGCCGCCAGGTGCCGGGCGCGCGCGTCGGCCTCGCCCACAACATCGGCCTCGGCGGCGCCGCCGTGGTGACGATGCTGCGGAGATGACCGCGACACCACGGGATGGCACGGATGCGACTGACCCGTGTCAATGCGTTCTCAACTCGCGAGCTTTGCGCTAGAACTTGTTCTAGCCAAGGTGCTTCAGATGCTTCCAGTACACCTCTCAGCCCGCGGGACCGACCGGACCACAGCAGCAGTCGGAGCCCGCGTCGAAGCGACCCCGGCGCGGCCGACGGTGCGGACGGCCGCGTCGGGGTCCACCAATGCCCTCAGGTTCCGAAAGAGGCTCTCCATGCCCATCAACCCCGCTGAAGCCCTCGCCGCCCCGGCCCGCGTGACCGAACTCGCCTGGGACCACAAGGACGTGATCCTGTACCACCTCGGCATCGGCGCAGGCGCGCAGCGACCGGCCGCCGACCCGGACGAGCTGCGCTGGACCTACGAGAAGGACCTCCAGGTCCTGCCCAGCTTCGTCACCGTCGCCGGCGGCGGACTGGCCAAGGCGGGCGCCTTCAACCTGCCCGGGCTGCAGATCAACCTCGCCCAGGTGCTGCACGGCGGCCAGCGCATCGAACTGCACCGCCCGATCCCCGCCACCGGCCGGGCGCAGCTGACCAGCTCGCTCGCCGCCCTCTACGACAAGGGCAAGGCCGCGGTCCTGGTCATGCGCAGCGAGGCCGCCGACGACGACGGCCCCCTCTACACCTGCGACACCGAGATCTTCGTTCGCGGCGAGGGCGGCTTCGGCGGCGAACGAGGCGAGAGCGTCCGCATCGACCTGCCCGCACGTGAGCCGGACGCCGTCCGCGAGGTCCCGGTCCGCCACGATCAGGCGCTGCTCTACCGCCTCTCCGGCGACTGGAACCCCCTCCACGCCGACCCCGACTTCGCCAAGCTGGCCGGCTTCGACCGCCCGATCCTGCACGGGCTGTGCTCCTACGGGGTCACTCTCAAGGCCGTCGTCGACGCCGTGCTGGGCGGCGACGCCACCCGCGTACGCGAGTACCGCACCCGCTTCGCCGGGATCTTCTTCCCCGGCGAGACGCTGCGGGTCCGCATCTGGCGCGACGGCGCCGACAAGCTGCTGGTCAGCGCGACCAGTGTGGAGCGCGACGACGCGCCCGTCCTCGCCGACACCGTCGTCACCCACCAGCCCTGAACCAGCCCTGAACACCGTATCTCCCACCATCCGCACCGCCACGACCGAGGAGCGAAGAAGATGCGCGCAGCGGTTCTGCACGAGACCGGCCAGGAGAAGCTGGAGGTCCACGACGGCGTCGAGACCCCGGCCACCGGTCCCGGCCAGGTCCGGGTCAAGATGAAGGCCGCCAGCCTGTGCCACTCCGACCTGTCCGCGATGAGCGGCGTGCTGCCGCAGCCCGCCCCCTTCGTGCCGGGCCACGAGGGCGCCGGCGAGATCACTGAGGTGGGCGAGGGCGTGACGGGCCTGGCCGTCGGCGACCGCGTCATCGTCTGCTGGATGCCGCCCTGCGGCGCCTGCCCCTCCTGCCGCCGCGGTGAGGGCAACCTCTGCCTGGCCGCCTTCGCCAACATGGGCACGCCCAACTACAAGCACGACGGCAAGGACATCTTCGGCTTCTCCGCCACCGGCACCTTCGCCGAGGAGAGCGTCGTCGCCGCCGGCTGCGCGGTGAAGATCCCCGACGACGTCCCCTACGAGGTCGCCGCCCTCATCGGCTGCGGCGTCACCACCGGCGTCGGCGCCGCGATCAACACCGCCAAGGTGAAGCCCGGTTCGACCGTCGTCGTGATCGGCTGCGGCGGCGTCGGCATCGCCGCGATCCAGGGCGCCAAGGTCTGCGGCGCCGCCCAGATCCTCGCCGTCGACCCCGTCGCCTCCCGTCGCGAGCAGGCGCTGCGCTTCGGCGCGACCGAGGCCGTCCACCCCGACGACCTGAACGACGCCAAGCTCCGCCTCACCGGCGGCGAGGGCTTCGACTACGCCTTCGAGGTCGTCGGCCGCTCGGCCACCGTCCGCACCGCATACGACGCCGTCCGGCGCGGCGGCGCGCTCGTCGTCGTCGGCGCGGGCGCCATGGACGACAACGCGCAGTTCAACATGTTCGAGATGTTCTTCAACGAGAAGCGCATCCTGCCGTCGCTCTACGGTGGCGCCGACGTGCCGGCCACCTACCGCAAGGTCATCGACCTGTGGCGGGCCGGCCGCCTCGACCTCGAGGGCATGGTCACCCACCACGTCGAGCTCGAGCACATCAACGACGCGATCGAGCAGATGCGCACCGGCGAGGCCCTGCGCACGGTCATCGACATCAACATCGGGCAGGACGCGTGACCACCTCCCTGGCCGGCCTCACCGCGATCGTCACCGGCGCGGGCCGCGGCCTCGGCCGCGCCGAGGCCCTCGAACTCGCCCGCGCCGGAGCGAACGTCGTCGTCAACGACTTCGGCGCGCCCGGCCGCGACGGCAGCGGCGCCGCGTCCGCCGCGCCCGCGGACGACACCGTCGCCGAGATCCTCGCCCTCGGCGGGCAGGCCGTCGCCCACTACGGCGACGTCGCCGAGATCGGCACGGCGCAGGAGCTGGTCGACCTGGCGGTCTCCAGCTACGGGCAGTTGGACATCCTGGTCAACAACGCCGGCATCCTGCGCGACCGCATGATCTTCTCGATGACCGAGGAGGAGTGGGACTCCGTCATCCGCGTCCACCTGCGCGGCCACTTCGCCACGACCCGCGCGGCGGCCGCGCACTGGCGCTCCCGCAGCAAGGGCGCGGGCGCGCCGGTCTACGGGCGGATCGTCAACACCTCCTCCGAGGCGTTCGTCGCGGGCTCGGCCGGCCAGCCGAACTACGCGGCGGCGAAGGGCGGCATCGTCGGCCTCACCACCAGCTGCGCGAGCGCGCTGGCGCGCTACGGCGTCACCTCCAACGTCATCTGCCCGCGGGCGCGCACGCGCATGACGGAGGACGTCTTCGTGGGCTCCATGGGCGCGCCGGAGAGCGGTGTCGACCCGCTGGCCCCGGAGCACGTCGCTCCGCTCGTCGCCTACCTGTCGTCCCCGGCGGCGGGGGCGGTCAACGGACAGTGCTTCGTCGTCCACGGCGGCATGGTCGCGGTGCTGGGGGCTCCGCCGGTGCTGGCGAAGTTCGACACGGCGAAGGAGGTCTTCACGCCGGGCGAGCTGGACGAACTGATGACCCCGTTCTACGCCGAACGGAAGCCGGGCGACGGGTTCGCCAACACGGCGGTGCTGGGCCTTCGGCACGAATGAGGTAGTTGCACCACCTCAGGGGCGCGGGGCTCTGCTGATGTGCGGCTCCGCCGCGTGGGCGCGGCGGAGCCGCCCTGTGCGGTGTGTCCCCGAACCAACAGGGCCATCCGCTCATCAGTGGTTGCTCGCGCAGTTCCCCGCGCCCCTGGCGGGGCTACTCGGCCTTACGGTGACGGCCGTGGGCGGGCTCCGGGGTCTCCTCGTCCATCAGGTGACCGCGGTGGCGCCCGTGCGGGTCATCCTCAGGGGCGGTCTCAGGGGTGATGTCGGTGAGGGCATCAGACATGAGAGTCGTCTTCTCCGTGTTTGCTACGTGTTCTGTCACTTACTGGCAGTTGCCCACCCTAGTGGCCCGCAGGAAGCTCGCCAGCAGCTCCTGCAGCAGCGGCGCCCCCTCCTCCGCGAGGACCTCGTGGCCCGCGCCCGCGGCCTCCACGTACTGGAAGTCGACCCCCTCGACCCGGCCGATGCGCAGCAACTCCTGCCGCAGCGCCCGCGACTGGGTGACCGGCACGACCTCGTCCTGCGTGCCGTGCACGACCAGCAGCTCCGCCATCAGGCGGTGGCACAGCAGCAGCACGTCCCGCGGGCCGTCCGGCAGGTCCGTCGTGGCGCCCATGCGCTCGGTCAGGCCCCGCACCGCGGGGCCCGCCTCGGCGGCCAGGCGGGCGCCGGAGAGGAACGGGGAGACCGCCGCGACCTTGGCGACCAGGTCCGGTGCCGTGCCGGCGGCCAGCAGAGCGAGGAACGCGCCGTAGCTGACGCCGAGAAGGGCCACCCGCTCCAGGCCGAGTGACGCGCGCTGGCCGCCGATGCTCTGCAGCAGCGTCAGCACGTCCTCCAGGTCGGGCCCGCCCCAGGCGTGCTGGACGGCCTGGGCGTGCTCCACGCCGTAGCCCGTGCTGCCGCGCTGGTTGGGGGCGACGACGGCGAGGCCCTCGGCAGCGAGCCGCTGCAGGGTCGGCTCGAACTCCAGGCGCCAGGCGTCGGCGGGGCCGCCGTGCAGGGCCATCACCAGGTGCTCGGCGGTGAGCCACTCGTTGCCGCCGTAGACGACGCCCTCCAGCGGGCCGGCCGCGCCGGGCAGCGTGACGGTCTGCGCGCTCTCCCAGGGGCGGCCGTCCCCGCGCCGCGTGCCGCCGTCCAGCCGCCAGCCGGTCTCCACGGGCTGCGGTATCACCTGCACCACGCTCGCCAGCCCGGCCGCGCCGCCCTGGACGGGTGCGAGGCGGGGGGACGACTCGGGCTGCGGCAGCGGCCTGGTCTCGCCGCTGAGCAGCAGGTCGACGTCGATCGAGGCCATCGCGGCGGGCTGGTCGGGCGCCGAGTACGGCATCCGCAGGCCCGCCGCCGACCAGTGCGCGACACCGCCGAGGCGCCCGGGCGGGACGGGGAGCGGCTCCAGCCGCGTCGCGCCGGGCTCCCAGAGCGCCAGCGTCGATCCCGCGCCCCAGTCGGCCTGGACGGCGACCCGGTTACGGCCGGGCTCGATCGCGACGGGGCGCAGGAAGTGCTGCCCGCCGCGCAGGCACTCGGGGAAGTGCGGCGGCTCCTGCGAGCCGAGCCGACCCCAGCCGAGCCGGTCCTCGCCGGGCGCGTCGCTGCGGACCAGCACCAGGCCGCTGACCGGGTCGCAGGCCGCGAGCCGGTCGTTGCTGCGGGCGGTGAGCTCCAGCAACGGCGACAGGCCGCCTGTGGCGAGGTCGAGCGCGACGGTCTTGACCCGGCCCGTGCCGTCGGCGAGGCGCTGCAACTGGTCCAGGCCCAGCAGCCGCCCGCCCTGGTCCAGCCAGACACCGCCGCCGTACAGACCGGGCAGCTCGGCGACCTGCTGCGGGGCGGAGACGCCGTTCGCGCTGATCAGCCAGACCGAGGTGGACGCCTCGCCGTCCGTGCCTAGGGCGATGGCGACGGGCGCCCCCGGCGCCGGCGCGGGCAGCGGAAGCAGGCGCAGCCCGGCCCGCTGCAGCCGGCCCGCCGACAGGTCGGCGTGCCCGTCGGTGCCGCGCACGATCAGCTGCTGCACCGCGCCCTCGTGACGGCAGATCAGCACCCGCCCGTCGGTGAGCGAGACCAGCTGCGAGTGCACGTCCTCCGAGCGGCGCCCGCCCGCGCCGGGCCGCAGCGGCTGGGGGGCGCAGACCTCGCCCGGTTCCGCGCCCAGCCGCCAGCTCTCCACGAACCACCGGCCGTCGGCCTCCGCCGCCAGGCAGGCGGCGTGCGAGCCGTCGGCGGCGAAGGTGAAGCTGACCCGGCGCAGCGCGGCGGAGCCCGGGGCCGGACCGGTCGCGGAACCGAAGAGCGGGGGAACGGTCAGGGGGATCGCGGTCATGGATGCACCACCGCAGCTCGGTCGGGACGACACACGTCGCCGGAACGGAAGGAACAAGGAGGAGAGAACGGAGAGTGCGTGCGCAGCGTTCGGTAGAGCCCACGAGAGCCGCTCGCGTCGTTCAGATCGTTCAGATCGTTCGAGAAGACGGTTCCGGTCGGGCCCTCCGCGGTGGGGCCCGGTCGCACCACCGAAGCTACTGACGGGCGTGCGCCGCTCGCACGGGATCGCGGTTACATCACTCGTACGGGTGGAGCTCCAGGGCCCCCCGTAACCTCGCGCGATGTCCGATGCGGCCACCGCGCCGCGATACCCTCGGACACGTGCCCACACTCTCCGACGTCCGCCGCGCCCTGGACGAGCTCTACCCGCCCGCCTGGGCGGAGTCCTGGGACGCCGTCGGGCTGGTCTGCGGCGACCCGGACGAGGAGGTCAGCCGGGTGCTGTTCGCCGTCGACCCGGTCCAGGCCGTCGTCGACGAGGCCGTCGCCTTCGGCGCGCAGCTCGTGGTCACGCACCACCCGCTCTACCTGCGTGGCACCACCACCGTCGCGGCCGACACCTTCAAGGGCAAGGTCGTGCACACCCTGGTCCGGCACGGCATCGGCCTGATCGTCGCGCACACCAATGCCGACCACGCCGACCCGGGCGTCTCCGACGCCCTCGCCGAGGCTGTCGGCCTGCGCATCACCGGGCCGCTGATCCCGGACCCGACCGACCCTGCCGGGCGCCGCGGCACCGGCCGGATCGGCGAGCTGCCGGAGGCGGAGCCGCTGTCCGCCTTCGCCGCCCGCGTCGCGGCCGGTCTCCCGGCCACCGCCCAGGGCGTGCGCGCGGCCGGGGACCCGGACCGGCCGGTGCGCCGCGTCGCCGTCTGCGGCGGCTCCGGCGACAGCTTCTTCGCCGAGGTCCGCGCGGCCGGAGTCGACGCCTACGTCACCGCCGACCTGCGCCACCACCCGGCCTCCGAGGCCCGCGAGCACGCGGACATCGCCCTGGTCGACGCCGCCCACTGGGCCACCGAGTGGCCCTGGCTGCGCAGCGCCGAGAGCGCGCTGCTGGCCGTCGCCTCCCAGCACGGCTGGGATCTGGAGACGCGGGTGTCCACCCACGTCACCGACCCCTGGACCGCGCACGCCCCCATGTCTTTCGCACCGCCCACTGCCTGAGGAGCTCCCCCTGAACGCCGCGCCCGCCGACCAGATCCGCCTGCTGGACCTGCAGGCACTCGACTCCCGTCTCGACCAGCTCGCCCACCGCCGGCGCACGCTGCCGGAGCACGCCGAGATCGAGCAGCGTTCCACCGACCTCGCCCAGCTGCGCTCGCTGACCGTCGCCGCCGAGACCCAGCTCAGCGACACCCAGCGCGAGCTGACCAAGGCCGAGCAGGACGTCGACCAGGTGCGCCAGCGCGCCGCCCGGAACCAGAAGCTGCTCGACTCCGGCTCGGTGGGCTCCGCCAAGGACCTCGCCAACCTCCAGCACGAGGTCGGCTCGCTGGCCCGTCGCCAGAGCGACCTCGAGGACGTGGTCCTGGAGATCATGGAGCGCCTGGAGTCCGCCCAGACCCGCGTCAGCGAGATGACCGCCCGCCGCGACGAGGCCGTGAACGCCGTCAAGGAGGCCGAGAGCCGCCGTGAGGTGTCCTTCGGCTCGATCGACTCCGAGGTGGAGAAGGTCACCCGCGACCGCGAGGCGCTGGCCGCCGCCATCCCGGCCGACCTGATGAAGGTCTACACCCGCCTGCGCACCCAGAACGCCGGCGTCGGCGCCGCGCGCCTGTTCCAGCGTCGCTGCGAGGGCTGTCGGGTCGAGCTCTCCATCACCGACATGGCCACCGTGCGCGCCGCCGCCGCGGACGAGGTCGTCCGCTGCGAGAACTGTGGACGCATCCTGGTCCGCACCTCGGAGTCCGGTCTGTGACGACCGGCGGGAACGCTTCGGGGGGTCGCCGGTTCGTGGTCGAGGCCGACGGCGGGTCGCGGGGCAACCCCGGGCCCGCCGGTTACGGTGCCGTCGTCCGTGACGGCGACACCGGTGAGCTGCTGGCGGAGGCGGCCGAGTTCCTCGGCCGCGTCACCAACAACGTGGCGGAGTACCGCGGCCTGATCGCCGGGCTGCGGGCGGCCGCCGCGATCGACCCGACCGCCGCGGTCGAGGTCCGGATGGACTCCAAGCTGGTCGTCGAGCAGATGTCCGGCCGCTGGCAGGTCAAGCACCCGGACATGAAGCCGCTCGCGGCCGAGGCCCGCACCCTGTTCCCGGCGGGACGGGTCCAGTACCGCTGGATCCCGCGCAAGGAGAACAAGCACGCCGACCGCCTCGCCAACGAGGCGATGGACGCGGGCCAGGCGGGCCGCGCCTGGGAGCCGAAGGCTCCGCGCACGGTCGCCGTCGAGGCGTCGGAACCGACCGCGGAGGCGCTCGCCGAGCCGAAGCCCCTGCCGGTCGGCTGGGCCGCGCCCGCGGACATGGGCAAGCCCACCACCTTCGTGCTGCTGCGCCACGGCGAGACCGCGCTGACCCCGCAGAAGCGATTCTCCGGCAGCGGCGGCGACGATCCCGCGCTCTCCGAGCACGGCCGCCGGCAGGCCCGGCTCGCCGCCGCGGCCTTCGCCACGCGCGGCACGATCGAGGCGATCGTCAGTTCGCCGCTGCGCCGCTGCCGGGAGACCGCGCAGGCGTCCGCCGACGCGCTGGGGCTGGAGGTCCGGATCGAGGAGGCCCTGCGGGAGACCGACTTCGGCTCCTTCGAAGGCCTCACCTTCGCCGAGGTGAAGGAGCGTCAGCCCGAGGCGCTGGACGCCTGGTTGGCCTCGCCGAAGACCGCTCCGCCGGGCGGGGAGAGCTTCGTCGCGGTGAGCCGCCGCGTCGCCGCCGCCCGGGACCGGCTGCTGGCCCGCTACGCCGGCCGCACCGTGCTGGTCGTCTCGCACGTGACGCCGATCAAGACCCTCGTCCGGCTCGCGTTGGGGGCGCCGACGGAGGCGCTCTACCGGATGGAGCTGAGCGCGGCGGCGGTCTCGGCGGTGCAGTTCTACGCCGACGGGAACGCGTCGCTGCGACTGTTCAACGACACGTCACACCTGCGCTGAGTGGGGGCGGTGGGGAGAGCTTGCACAGGCTCTCCTCAGGTGTGGCTGACTGGACATGAACATTTAACCCTCAACAACTTCTGTCGCATTCTACGCGCGTGGTCTTCTCGTGAGAGCTGATTCTCCGTCAACTCCCCAAGGAGAAACACATGTCCCGCAAGGGCATCCGCCGCGCCACCGTTGCTCTCGCCGCCGGCACCGCACTGTTCGCCGCGGCGCTCCCCGCCCACGCCGCGAGCTACTCGGCCTTCGCGTTCAACCTCGGCACCACCGAGCCGGCGATCTACACCTTCATCAACTCGGCGACCAAGACGCTCGACATGACGATGTACGAGCTCAGCGACACCACCGCCGTCAACGACCTGATCGCTCGCGAGAAGGCCGGTGTCACGGTCCGGGTCGTCCTCGACCGCAAGCAGACCTCCACCAACGGCTCGGCCTACACCGCGCTGAAGAACGCCGGCGTCGGCGTCGTCTACTCGTCCAGCTCGTACGTCTACACGCACCAGAAGACGATCACGGTCGACGGTGCCACCTCGCTGATCCTCACCGGCAACCTGACCGCGAAGTACTACCCGACCAGCCGTGACTACGGCGTCTTCGACAACGACGCCAACGACGTCGCCGCCGTCGAGAAGGTCTTCAACGCCGACTACGCCCACACCGCGGTCACCCCGGGCGACGGCGACAACCTGCTCTGGTCGCCCACCGACGCGCGCAGCCGCCTGCTCGGCGTGATCAACGGTGCGACCAGGACCCTCGACGTGGAGGAGGAGGAGTTCAGCGACCCGACGATCGTCAACGCCATCGCCGCCCGTGCCGCGGCGGGCGTGACCGTGCGCGTGGTGCTGGAGACGCCGGGCAGCTACTCCAGCGAGGTCGCCCAGATCGACAACGCCGGTGGCACGGTGGTGGGTTACTCCTCCAGCACCGGTTTCTACATCCACGCCAAGGCGATCGTCGCCGACTACGGCCTGGCCACCCAGAAGGTCGAGGCCGGGTCGATGAACATCACCACCAACTCCCTCGACAACAATCGGGAGTTGGGCATCATCCTCACCAACTCCGGAGTGGCCTCCGTCGTCGAGACCGCGTTCGCGAGCGACTACGCGGGCGGCACGCCCGCGTAGTCGTCCCTCCGGGGCCTCAGAGCTCGGCGACGACCACGTCCAGCGCCCACGGCTTCCCGGCCGTGGGCGCGCCCGCCTCGACGGTGAACTTCGCGTCGCGCAGCGCCTCCACCAGCTCGGCCGGCGAGGCCGGAGCGGCGCCCGACTCCAGCAGGCCGCGCAGCAGTCGGCCCTTGGTGGCCTTGTTGAAGTGGCTCACCACGGAACGCTTGGTCACCCCGCCCACGACGCGCTCGTGCAGCACCCGCACCGTGGCCGTGCGCGAGGCGACCTCCCCGGTCGGCTTCCACAGCGCGCCGTACGCCGAGGACCGCAGGTCCAGGACGAGCCCCTCTCCGGCCAGCTCCGGCATCGCCGCGGCCATCGGCTTCCGCCAGTGCGCGCCGAGACCGCCCAGCGGCGGCAGCTTGATCCCGCCGGAGCAGCGGTACGGGGGGATCCGGTCCGTGATCCGCACCGCGCCCCACAGGCCCGAGAAGACCACGACGCTCTGCTCCGCCCGGGCACGGGCGTCCGCGGGCAGATCGGCCAGGCCGAGGTTGTCGTAGAGCACACCCGTGTACAGCGAGCCGGCGGCGAGCGCCGGAGCCGTCCGCAGCTCCGCGTTGCGCGCGACCTCGCCCCGCAGGCCCTCGCTCAGCCCGAGAACCTCGAGCGCGACGGCCTCGTCCCCCCGGCAGAGTGCGACGAGCGCGTCCAGCACAGCCTCCCGCGCCTCGGTCAGCCGCGGCAGCACGAGCGACCCGAGGTCGACGGGCGCTCCCTCCCCGGACGCGGCCTTTCCCTCCGATGGCGGCAACAGCACCAGCACTGAGCGACTCCTCCGATCACGGTCTTCCCGCCAGCAACCTTAAAGCAGGCGAGCGCCCCGTCCGGGGCGCGAGGAACTGCGCGAGGACCCCGCTCGTGGAACCCGCTCGAGGCGGATGGCTCCGCGCGGCGAGGACCGTCCGCATGTGAGTGGCTTGTCGCGCAGTTCCCCGCGCCCCTCGGGGGTCCAACCGACTGTCCGGGGATCGGGACACGCTGCGGGACTGCAGGTCTCACCCGGTAGCGTTGGGCTCACCATGAACGCAAAGACTGCTGCCACCGCAGCCAGCCTCGCCTCCGACGCCCCGACCCTTCTGGTCAAGGTCTTCGGCAAGGACCGTCCCGGTCTGACGACCGAGCTGTTCACCGCCCTCGCCGAGTTCGGCGTGGACGTGGTCGACTTCGAGCAGGTCGTGATCCGGGGGCGGATCGTCCTCTGCGCGCTCGTGACCGCTCCGCCCAGGGACGGGGAACTGCGGGCGAACGTTCACCAGTGGGCCGAGAGCCGACACCTGCAGGCCGAGGTCATCTCCGGGCTGGGCGACAACCGGCCGCGTGGCGAGGGCCGCTCGCACGTGACGATCCTCGGCAACCCGCTCCCGGCGAGCGCGCTCGCCGCGCTGACCGCGCGGATCACCGAGTCGGGCGGCAACATCGACCGCGTGTTCCGGTTGGCGAAGTACCCGGTCACGGCCGTGGAGCTCGCGGTCTCGGGCGTGGCGACCGAGGAGCTGCGTGCGGCGCTCGCGCCGGAGGCGGCCGCACAGCAGGTGGACGTCGCGGTCGTCGCCTCGGGGCTGCAGCGCAAGGCCAAGCGGTTGGTCGTCATGGACGTCGACTCGACGCTGATCCAGGACGAGGTGATCGAGCTCTTCGCCGCGCACGCCGGCTGTGAGGAGAAGGTCGCCGAGGTCACGGCGGCCGCCATGCGCGGCGAGCTGGACTTCGCGGAGTCGCTGCGCGCCCGCGTCGCCCTGCTGGAGGGGCTGGACGCGAGCGTCGTGGACAAGGTCCGCTCCGAGGTGCGGCTCACCCCGGGGGCCCGCACCCTGATCCGGACCCTCAAGCGCCTCGGCTACCAGGTCGCCATCGTCTCCGGTGGCTTCACCCAGGTCACCGACGACCTCGCCGAGCGTCTCGGCCTCGACTTCGCCGCCGCGAACACCCTGGAGGTGGCCGACGGCCGCTTCACCGGCCGGGTCGTCGGCGACATCGTGGACCGGGCCGGCAAGGCCACCATGCTGCGTCGCTTCGCCGCCGAGGCGGGCGTGCCGCTGGAGCAGACCGTGGCCATCGGCGACGGCGCCAACGACCTCGACATGCTGAACACCGCCGGGCTCGGCGTCGCGTTCAACGCCAAGCCGGTGGTCCGTGAGGCCGCGCACACGGCCGTCAACGTGCCGTTCCTCGACACCGTGCTCTACCTGCTCGGCATCTCCCGTGAGGAGGCCGAGGAGGCCGAGGCGGAGGCCGAGCGCGAGGAGCAGGCCGAGCGCCGGCAGTAACGCGAGGAGTCGCGCGAGGAGTCGCGCGAGGCACGGCGCTCGCCGGACCCGGCGCGCCGTAGCGCGTCGGGCGGGACGCGTCCGGTCACCATCGAGGGATGCACCTGCACCTCGGCGCCGGACGTACCGCCCTCCTGTTCATGCTGGTGGCCTTCGTGCTCACCTTCGCGGTCACCCGCCTGATCGTGCGGATGATCCGTTCCGGGCGGGGGCCGTTCGGCAACGTCGCGGTCGGCGAGGTGCACGTCCACCATCTGGTGCCGGGCATCTTCCTGCTGCTGATCTCGGGTGTGGTGGAGTTCCTCGCCGTCCCGAACGGGCTCCTCCGGTCCTGCCTCGCCGCCGCCTTCGGTGTCGGCGCGGCGCTCACGCTGGACGAGTTCGCCCTGTGGCTGCACCTCTCGGACGTCTACTGGGCCGAGGAAGGGCGCACCTCGGTCGACACCGTCGTGGGCGTGGCGGCGCTCGGCGCGATCGGGCTGCTGGTCTCCAACCCGTTCGCACGGCAGCCGGGCGAGGGGACCTGGTTCTTCTTCTCGTTCATCCTGCTGAACTCGGCGCTGTCCGTCGTCGCCGCCCTCAAGGGCCGCTACTTCCTCGGGGTCGCGGGCGTCCTGCTGCCGTTTCTGGCCCTGTGGGGCGCGCTGCGGCTCGGCTACCCGGGCTCGCCGTGGTTCCGCCGCTTCTACGGTGAGGGCAGCACCAAGCGTGCCCGGTCCGAGCGCCGCGCCTCCCGGCGGCGGCTCTCGGACCGCTTCAAGGCCCTCGTCAGCGGCCTCCCCGAGCGCCGCTGACCACCACCTCACTCATCCGGTGGTTCAGCCGAAGTCGTTCGCGATCACGTTCTCAATGTTCCGCTCCGCCAGCGCGGTGATCGTCACGAACGGGTTGACCCCGGTGCTGCCGGGGATCAGCGAGCCGTCGGTGACGTAGAGGCCGGGATAGCCCGGCAGCCGCCCGTACAGGTCGGTGGCCTTGCCCAGCACGCAGCCGCCGAGCGGGTGGTAGACGAAGTCGTCGCCCCAGGTCTTGTAGACCCCGAAGAGGTCCGTGCGGTAGATCGTCCCCTCCGCCTTGTTGATCCGGTCGAAGACGTTCGCCGCGGCCGTGATCGAGGGCTGCGTCCACGACGCCTGCCAGCTCAGGTCGACGCCGCCGGTCCCCGGGTTGTAGGTGAAGGTGGCCCGGTTCGGGTTCTTGGTGATCGCCAGGTAGAGGCTGATCCACAGCTCGGTACCGGCCGGGAAGGGGGAGATCTCCGCGAAGCACGGGTAGGTCGGGTCGGCCCAGTTGTCGATGCCGCGCACCGGCATGCACGCCTGGAGCCCACCGGTCGGCGCCCACAGGTAGTTGGCACGGCCGACCATGACGTTGCCGTTGTTGCCCCAGCCCTGGCCGACCGCGGCGGGCAGGTCCGGCAGCAGGCCGGTGTCGCGCATGGTGACCAGCAGCTTGCTGGTGCCCACGCTGCCCGCGCCGAAGAAGACCTTGTCGGCGGTCACGGTCTTGACCGCCACCACGTTGCCGCCCGTGTCCAACTGCTCCATCGTCACGCTGTAGCCGGACCCGACAGCGGCGGGGGAGACGGCGGTGACCTTGTGGAGCGGGCTGATCGAGAGCCGTCCGGTCGCCGCGGCCGCGGCGAGGTAGGTCTTGTCGAGGGACTGCTTGCCGTAGTTGTTGCCGTAGATGACCTCGCTCGCCAGTGCGGAGCGCGGCGCCGATCCGGCCAACTCCCGCTGCATGTAAGGGAAGCTGTAGACGTTCGGGACGAAGACGGTGTTGAAGCCGGCGTCGCCGGCCTGGCTGGAGCCGACCCGCGCGTACTGGTAGCAGCTCGCCGAGTTGTACCAGGCCGGATCGACGCTGTTGGCACCCAACCCGGCGTTCGCGCGCGGGTAGTAGACGTTGTACATGGCGTCCGCGTCGACCTGCGGCAGGATCTCCTCGAAGTACCAGCGCTTGGGCACCACCGCCATGCCGCCGTTGACGAGTGAGCCGCCGCCGACGCCACGCCCTTGGTACACACGGGTGTTGGCGAAGTGCTCGGAATCCAGCACGCCGGTGTAGCTCGGGATGCTCTTGTTGTACGGAGCGCCGAGGAAGTAGCTGACCGGCTGGTCCGTCTCGGTACGCAGCCAGTAGGCCCGCCCGTCCGGCTTGAGCATGTTGCAGAAGATCTTCCCGTCGCTGCCCGGCGTGCTCCAGCTCTGGCCCATCTCCACCATCGCGACCGGGATCCCGGCCTGGGTGAGCCGCAGCGCGGTGACGGCGCCCCCGTAGCCCGTCCCGACCACCAGCACAGGCACGTGGTCCCCGCTGCTCAACGCCCGTGCGGGCGTGGCCGCGGCGGCGGTCAGCAGCGTCGGCGCGGCGAGGGTCCCGGCGGTCACGGCCGCCCGGGAGATGAACTGACGCCGCGACAGACCTCGTGTGCGAACCCTTTCAGGCATGACTCAACCACCACCGATCGTCGACAGAACCCGGCTGATCTGATCCATGGCGCGGAAGTGCCGCCCGGATCAGCCTGGTCGGCATGGACTCGATCGCGGAGCGGCGACCTGGAATTTCGCCCGACGGAGTGAAGAAGTCAAGAGAGAACGGGGGTCAGTTGCGAGCGTCCGGTAGGCCGATGGGGTTCGCCCGGGGCGGGATTCCCGCCGCCTGCAGCAGTCGGGCGGGCTCCTCGAGACGGGCCAGCAGCGCGAGGGTGGTCTCCGGCCCGACCGGCCGCAGCAGCCGCGTGGCCAGCCGGTCCGTCGCGTCCTCGATCGCGTCCCGCAGGGCCGCTCCGGCGGGCGTGGCCCGCGCGGCGTCCGCGTCCACGAGGCCGCGGGCGGTGAGCCTCTCGCCGGCCGCCGCCCACTCGTCCTCGGTCCACCCGCGGTCCAGCCGCATCGACGCGGCCGGCACCCGGCCCGTGGCCGCCGCCAGCACGAGCGACTCGACGCCGTCCAGGCCGTGGTCGGCGAGGGCCGCGAGATGGGCGTCGCCCCGGAACTCCCGGAGGCTGGTGGTCAGTTGCCACAGTCGCGCCACGGGATCGCCGAACCCGGCGTGCAGGGGCCGGTTGGCGGCGAAGAGTGGTCGCGCCAGGGTCGGGGCGTCCTCCACCATCATCGTGAGCGCCGCCGACGCAGCGCTCAACTCCGCCGCCAGCGCCTCGATCCCCGGCACCACCCGGCGCAACGCCGCCGCAGCGGCGGCAGCCCGCTCCGCCACGGCCCGCTCCGGCGTGACCAGTTCCCACACGGACGGCAGCGCCCGCGCCACCATCCCCGGCGCGAACGCACCGAGCACCGAGCCCGCGACCGCAGGCCCCACGGCGCCGAGCGGGCCCAGCCGCAGCGGGAAGTAGCCGTGCCAGAAGCCCTTGAGGCCCATCGCCCGGCCCAACGCGCGGCAGTCGGGGTCGAAGTAGACGACGGCGTGCAGGGGCTCGGTGCGCATCCAGAGGGCGCGCGCGAGGGAGGAGGACGTCATGGTCCGACGCTACCCGGCCGTTGCGGCAGGATCAGACGCATGATTCATCCGTCACCGGCGCCGTACGTCGTCCGCCGTATCACCTCGGGGGAGTGGCGCGAGCTGCGCGCCCTGCGCCTGGAGGCGCTCAAGGACTCGCCGACCGCGTTCAGCGTGACCTATGCCGCGACCGAGGCCTTTCCGGACCAGGTCTGGCAGGCCATGGCCGCTGAGGCCGCCACCTCCGACTCCACCGCGCTCTTCGTCGCCGTCGCCGTCGCCGTCGATGAGACCCGTCCGACCGACCCCACCGACTCCACCGACTCCACCGACCCCGCTGGTGCGTGGCTCGGCATGGCCGGCGCCGCCCCGATGGTCGACATCCCCGACCACGCCCACGTCTACAGCGTCTACGTCACCCCGGCCCACCGCGGCCGACGCGGACCGGCCGACGCGCTGATGCGCGCGGCGATCGGCTTCGCGGAGGCCCACATCGACGTCGCACACCTGACCCTGGGCGTCCACGAGTCGAATGTCCGTGCTCAGACCTTCTACGCCCGCCTGGGCTTCGAACCGACGGGCCTGCGCGTCCCGTACCCGCTCGACCCGGCCGAGCAGCTTGTCATCCTCGGCTACCCGGCCTTCCGGCCCGCAGCGCACTGACCCCACAGCGCGCCGCAGGCCGTCCGGCCACTACCGCTCCGTCACTTGGAGACGTGCACCAACTGCACGTTCTCGGCGGCGCGGAAGATCGGAACCAGCACCTGCTTGCCGTGTATGGTGACGATCTTGTCCACCTCGGGCGCCAGCAGCCAGTTGCCGCTGTGGTTCAGCACGGCGTGGCCGCCGACCAGCTTCACCTGCTTGTGGCCCGGCTTGGTGCAGACGATCGGCTTGAACGCCTTGTTCAGGTTGTCCGTGGCCGTCAGGCAGGCGATGATCAGGCCCTTGTAGCCGTAGACCGTCGCGTCCAGCTGGACGCTGAACTTCTTGCCGGCGTGGATCGGGCCGCTGTAGCCGTAGCCGAAGCCGCCGCTGATGCCCTGGTGGGCGGTCGCCGTCGCCGCCGACGCCGGCATGGCCGCCGCCCCCACGATGCCGCCGGCCAGCACGACCGCGGTGAGCGCGCGCTTGAAGCGCATCCTTGTGTCCCCCTCGTACGAGTGATGCTCGAACATGGCGCCGC
Organism: Streptacidiphilus jiangxiensis; assembly: GCF_900109465.1. Lineage (GTDB taxonomy): Bacteria > Actinomycetota > Actinomycetes > Streptomycetales > Streptomycetaceae > Streptacidiphilus > Streptacidiphilus jiangxiensis. The sequence goes on along the minus strand of NZ_FOAZ01000019.1, from coordinate 46,136 downwards.
CAGTACAGACCACTTGCACCGCGCACGAAACATCTATGATCACCGTCCCCCCGGTCGGGGGTGCCACATCCCGCCGTTCGGCGGGGGTGCCGGCCCCTTCGGCCCGGATCGCTAGGATGCGGACTGCGCACGCACACCTGATCTCTCCCGGGGGACGACCATGGCGGTAGACGACCTGCCAGGCCCTGTCGTGACCTTCCTGAACGTCATCGGGGTCCCCTGGCCCTACCTCAACGAGGACGACGTCCGCCACTTCGCGACCATGGTCCGCGCCTTCGGCCGGGCGGTCGAGCAGACCCACCAGGACACGACGGCGGCGCTGTCCGACTTCGCGCAGGCCTACCAGGGCGCAGCCACGCAGCGGATGCAGGCCGGCTGGGCGCAGTTGTCCGAGCGTCATGTCCAGGAGCTGGTGGAGGGCTGCCGGATCCTCGCCGACGCCCTCGACGTCGGCGCGGAGGTCATCGTCGCGCAGAAGGTCGAGGCGCTGGCCGAACTCGTCGCCATGGCCGCCACCTTCGTGGCCGACCAGGCGGCGGCAGTCGCGACGGCGGGTCTCGCCGAGGCCGCCGTCCCCGTGATCATCGAGGCGGGCAAGGCGCTGCTGGAGACCCTCAAGCAGCAGATCATCCAGTACATCACCGGCCAGATCATCGAGGCAGCGGCCAAGCCGCTGTTCGCCAAGGTCGAGGCGGCGATGTCCGGCCTCGACTGGTCCCAGACCTCCGGTTCCGGCACCGGGGCGGCCGAGGGCTTCTCGCTGGACCACGCCGCCGCCAGCGCCCACCTGGAGATCCTCCGCGGCCACGCGGAGACCTTCCGGGGCCACGCCCAGACCCTGAACAGCGGCCTCGACGGGCTGGCCTTCTGATGGGGGCCGCCGGAGGCGAGGAGCGGGCCGTCGTCCAGGCCCTGCGGGACGAGGCCCGGAAGAGTCTGCCGAACATCGCCCACCGCAGCGCCCACGTCGTCGACGACGCGGTGGACAAGGGCACCCGCAACCTCGCCGCCCACGCCGAGAACGAGGCCCGCACCGCGGAGGACTTCCGCTCCAAGCTCCCCACGGACAAGCCCGTCCCCGCCCCGCGCGCGGGCGACGCCTCGAAGATCGACCACGCCCTCACCGGCGGCGACACCCCCGCCCCGTCGGACGTGGCGGCACCACGCTTCGGCAACGACGCCCTGCGCGACGGCCCGAACGCCGACCAGGAGATCGACCAGGCCCTCGAGGGCACCGGCATGAGCCGCGCCGAGTACGACCGCCTCCGTCTCAGCCCCACCAACGACCTGACTCCGGAGGAGATCCGGCAGGTCGCCGCGGTCCGCAACAAGATCCGGATCGACGACGGGCAGATCATGACCAAGGTCGTCGGGAAGGACGTCAAGGACGCGTACCTGCAGAACAAGTCCGCGCTGGGCAAATATCCCTTCGATCCGAGCACCTTCGGGAACTCCATCGCCCGCGGCACCGACACCGCGGGCCTGCGGACACCTGCGCAGCTTCGCGACGGTCTTGCCCTGGACGACAAGGGCCAGGGTTGGACGCCGGTCGCGGAGAACGCGACGGAGGCCTACCAGCTCCGCTTCCGGGCTCCGGACGGTCTGGGGGACAGCGCGGTGCCGAGCTACGGAGCCGTCGGCGACCTCCGCGCCGACCCTTCGCTCGGGGGGCGGGCGGACACGGTCGCCACGATCGCGTCCGGTCATGCCGCGAGCGGCTCGGTGATGGAGGATCCGTTCACCGGTACCGGCTACACCGGTGGCGGCGTGCCCGAGTGGCTGGCTCCGAGGGGGACGGAGTTTCCGGGGCGCGCCGAGATGTGGGAGCTGACCCCGGACGGCGGGGAGCGGATGATCGGCTTCTACGAGGGCGGCGCCTGGAGCGCGGTCCATGGCTGAGCGCATGCTCCACCGGGCCGGAGTCTTCGGGTCGTACCAGGGCAACCTCTACCGCGTCCTCGGCGGCAGGAAGTCGGTCCGCGTCACCCTGGCACTCATCGAGGACGGGGATCCGGTCCCGAGCGATCTCCAGCCGGACCCGAACGCCCCGGGCCGGGCCTTCTTCGCAGGCCCTGAGCAACTCGACAGCTGGTATCGCACCCGCTGGACCTTTCGCTGGCGCGACCAGCCGTTCGACGCCGTCGGGTCCTCGGAGGGACGGATCGGCGGCTGGTACGCCGGACGCGAATGGTGGCTGATCGAGGACCACCTGGAGCGTATGGAGGCGAGTGCCTGGATGGGCACGTTCCCGCTCGACGAGGTCACCGACCTCACCGAGCACCGCGAGGACCTGATGGCGGCCTGGAAGGAAGAGCACGACCGATGACCACCCCTGCCTCCACCCCGACCGCGGGCCTCTCGCCGCGCACCGTCATCCAACTGCCGCTCACGCGCACCCTCGCGCAGCAGTACGTCGGCAACACCCTCGTCCCCGGCCTGTTCGAACCCACCCGGATGTGGGGGCTCTGCTCGCGCATGGTGGACGTCGCCCGCGTCGACTCCGGCGCCGAGGCCCGCGCGGTCCACGGCCTCACCGACGATGCGGCCGACTTCCCCGAGGGCGACGGCCTGTTCGTCCTCCGCTTCCTGGCGAGCTGGCCGGGCCTGTTCCGTGCCTCCTTCGGCGGGGCCACCACCGAGGGCGCCGCCCGCCTCGACTCCTCCCTCGTCCTGCCGGACCCGTTCCTCGGCACCGGCTACACCAAGTACGCCCCGGCCGCGGTGCCCGAGTACTGGCTGGAGCTCTCCGAGATCCCGATCGGCGCCGAGATCTGGCACCTGGCCGAGCACGGCGGCGCCGGCTACGAGCAGGGCGTGGCCCGCTACGCCGGCCGGCACACCGGCTGGCACGCCTTCCCCACCGCCGCCGAACGCGGCCTCACCCCTGCCCCCGGCCCGGCTCCGACACCCGCCGACACCCTCGCCCGCGGCCTCGGGGCGGTGATCCAGGGCGACCCGTACCCGGCCGACTTCGGCCCGAACGACGGCGAGCTCACCGCCTACCGCGCGGCCCCGGACGGCACGATGATGTCCCGCCACCTCGCCGAGGCCCAGTGCGACGACGTCTTCTTCCGCCGCCTGCTGACCACCTGGCGCGGCGTCCCCTTCGAGCTCCTCGCGGTCACCGCGGACGCGGCCACCCTCGCGCTCGCCGACCCCAACACCGAACACGCCGCCGCCCTCTCCCTCACCCCGGCCGGCCGCCATGCCTGGCGCGCGCACGTCCCACGCGCGGAACTGGGCGAACTGACGGAGGAGACCCGAAGGGTCGGCTGAAGCGGCCAGGCGGCCAGGCGGCCCTGCCTACCGCGCAGCCCGCAGCGCGGCCGCAATCTCCACCACATCCAGGTCGACCACGACACCCTCGGCGTCCCACACGCCGCGCGAGGAGATCGCCAGGCCGATGAACGCCAGCTCGGCGGCGGCCTCACGCAGTTCGTACTCCTCGCGGCTCTCCTTGCCGACCCCGCCCGACTCCTCACGATCCCAGGCGCCCACCGCCGCCTCGGCCACGGAGCGGGGCAACCGCACCTCGAGCCGGCCGATCTGTGGGTCGAGGTGCGCTCCGATCGCCGCCAGCACGGCACGGTCCTGCTGATACCTCACGTACTGCCCGCGATCCTCCACGGGCCGAGGGTACTCGGGTCGGCGGATGCACCTGGCGCCCTGGGTGACGTCAACAGTTGTGCCGCACAGCCCAATTCGAGTGAATGTACGCCTGTCCGCACCCAGCCGGACGTTCGTGCACGGTGGATACGGCAGAGTGGCCGCCATGAGAATGACTGCTGTTGCACGGAGAGTCAGGAAAGCCGCCACTGTGCTGCTGGGCCTGGTGCTGCTCGCCCCGCTGGACGTCGCCCCTGCGTCCGCAGCGGGGACGGACGACTTCAAGGCCTTCAACATGTGGTTCCACGTCGGTGGACTCTCCAACACCAACGAGTGCATCCCGGTATGGGTCACGGCCCGCTACCGCGATCCCTCCGGCAGCGACACCTGGACCAAGCTGATCCGGACGAACACCAACGGCTGCTCCCCGGACCCGGAGCAGTTGCAGAAGTTCGGTGACTTCCAGAACACCGACAGCGACGTCAATCTGCTCGCCGGCCCCAGGCCCACGCAGCAGCTGTACTGGAAGGACCTCACCAGCCTGACGCTGACGGTGAGCACACCCAACACGCCGCCGGGCCGCCAGAAGGACGTGGTGATCACCTCGGAGGGCATCTGGGGCCAGGACACCAACAACTACTGGCACGAGCTCTTCAAGCAGCAGTTGACCTACGAGTTCTCCGACGGACACAACGACTTCGAAATGTTCGTCGAGCACTGAGGCCCGTTGGCCTGCGCGAAGGCCGGCCGCCCTGGCGCAGTGCACGGCCAATGCACGAGGACGAGAACCCGTGAACGACCGTCGGCGGGGCAGACTGAGCTCTTGGCCAGTAGGTCCCGCGGTCGTCCTCACCCGAGCCAACTCAGTCGTTCGTGGAGCCCTCGGCATCAGGGCGGTCCGACTGGATCCGCCCGTGCAGCTCCAGGACGAACGCCAGGGCCTCGTCCGGCGCCAACAGGGCGGCGTTGTAGGTCTCGCTGTAACCGCCGAGACGGCCCATCGACTTCGGGCTGAGGAACGGCGTCAACCCGCGCCGGCCCAACTCATCGTGGCATTCTCGCTCGAAAGCGTGAGCTTCGGAGCCGGTGGGGAAGTCGAGGGTGCCGAGCAGGACCCAGCCGAGTCGTGCGGGTCGAGCCCCAAGGGGGCACCCCCCTCGCCCGCCGGCCCCCTTCTTCAGGTCGTTGATCCGGGGCGACACGTGCTGTCCGCACTCCTTGTGCCGGGCCGACCACGGCTGCGCGATCCCCGGGGACGGCACCAGTGACTCGTAGCTGAATATGCGGAGTTCATCTGCGGCCTGGTCCGCATCGTGCGTCTGGCCCGCCCGGCGGGACTCGATGCCGCAGAACCTGCACCCTTGCCCTGCTCGCACCTGAGCCAGCGGCGTCGTCACCTCGTTCCCGCAGACCTGCACCGGGACCGCCACGGCTGTTCGCGCCGGGGTATGGCTCCAGGGGCTCCAGGCCCACGGATCGCAGGTCTGCGCAGGCCTCTTCGGGGTCGACGGGTCGCGGCATGGCGAGGAACGTAGCAGGACGTGCCGAGACGGTGGGTCAGGAAAGGCGTGGGCCTGGCCGTTTCGCGGGCGGCAGAGGGATTGCGGGGGCCAAGCCGCTCACATAGCCGGGCGGGCGGCGGCAAGCTCTCTCGAGCTGCTCGAGAAGAACCTGGACCTCCGCGTCGTCGGAGTAATCGCCATTCATGATCTTCTGCACGAGTGCGATGGCCGCCTCGCGATCCATCACGGCGCGCCTGAAGGCCAGTGATCTGGACGGCCAGCTCGAACGAAGTCCCGGTAATCATCCTGAGCCACACCGCTGTTGACCCAGCGGTCCCGAACAGCTCCCGTTCGAGCCGACGCGATGGCGACCGCGTCGACCGCCGCCTCGACCTTCGCGATCTCCCGGCCGAACTCCTCGTCCTCGTTCTCGAGATCAAGCGGAGGAAACTCCACGAGGTCACAGAACTGCTCACTCCCCACGTCCGCCGACGTGTGAAGTACCACCCTGAACCCAGAGTGAGCCGGAACGACCTCAACCCAGCGGACACCGCGGGTCTCGGCGTCACCCGCGGGACCGAGGAACTGCTCGACGCTCCGGCCACGGCCCAAGGCCCCGAGCACGAAGGATTCCTCCAGGAAGCGCACCTGGACAAACTAGCGCCCCGGATCTCTGCCGCACCGCCGGGTGCACCCGATAAGCAGCCACCGCTGCTTCGCGTGGGACACCTTGGACGAGTTCTCGCTGACCGCAAGCGCACTTGCGTGACCGATCTTGAGCTGTTCTGCCCCACCGGGAGAACCTGCGAGCCGTTGGAAGCCGCGGGTAAGGTCGGCGCCGGGACACGTCGGCACGTTGACCGGCGCAAGGCTCCCTGGGAGGCCGCATGAGTTTCACCTGCCATGCAGGTCGCACCCGCGACCGAGACCTGCCGTTCGGACTTCGCGTCTCGATGTTCCGCAGTTGCGTGCAGCTCTACCGCCCGCTGGGATTCCACACGACGATCGCTTTCCTCGAAAGCCGCACCGGCTCGGTGAGACGGGACGAGGACTCGCTGCTCGCTGCACTCCAGCTGCTCGAACAGAGCCGGGCGGAGTGGACCGAGCGGAAGGCGGCGTACGCTGCGGTCCGAACTGCCGCCAAGCGGGACGGGCAGCGCGTCCCACCGGCCTCCCTGCGCAACGCCAACCGTTGCGACCGATGGCATGCGGACCCACGGGCAGGTGCCCTGTTCACAGCCGGACACTGGCAGCGCACTCACCGCCCACTGCTCGACCCGGTCGACGAGACCGTCGTGGCCATCGACAGGCTCGTCACCGCCCATCTCAGCCCCGCGCTCCCGCAGCCGCCGGCCGCCGCGGACGAGATCCGTCACCTGGTCGAGGCGCTCCGTCGACGGCAGACCCAGGGCGCGTACCGGGATGCTCCCAAGGAGTGGTTCGCCCGCCGGGACCTGCTGACCGTCCTGCATCATCTGGCCGTCGCCCAGGAGACCGAGTGAAGCCGGAGTCGCCCCTGTCGATGCGACACGACCGGGCTCGGCTCGCCAGCTGCGCCGTCGGGCGCGCATCCTGGGAGGTGAGGACGGCAATCGAGCGAGTCGGAACGCATGCGGCCAGGTGAGTGGCGTGGTTGACTCCAGCGGACTGCCCGGCCCACTGGCCGCGCTGCAGCCGCTGCTGGACCACTACGGCTACGCGGCTCTCGCCCTGCTGGTCGCGCTCGACAACATGCTGGTGCCGGTTCCGGGACAGACGTTGCTGATCGTTGCGGCGGTCTACGCCGGCACCGGTCGCATGAACGTCCTTGCGGTGGCCGTCGTTGCGTGGATCGCAGCGGCCGCCGGGGCCGAGATCGCGTACCTGCTCGGGCGCCGCGAGGGAACGCGGCTGATCACCCGGTTCGGACGCTATGTGCGGCTCACCCCCGAGCGCTACGCCAAGGCCGAGGACTTCTACCGGCGCCGCGGATCCAAGGTCGTCGTGGTCGCGAGGTTCGTCGACGTGCTGCGCCAGACCAACGGGCTGCTGGCCGGCTCGAACGAGATGCCGCACCGGCGGTTCACGCTCTGGAACGCCGTCGGGGCCGCGGCCTGGGTCGCGGCGTGGACTGCCCTGGGATACACCGCCGGCACGGACATCGGCCCGCTCTACCGCCAGGCGCTGCGCTACCAGTTCGTCCTGCTGGTCGCCGTGGCGCTGGCGATCGTCTGCGCGGTGCTGCGCGCCTGGTGGCGGGCGCGCAAGCGGCAGCGGGAGGAATCCTGAGGTCCCGGACGAGCCCTGGCGGACTACGGCGGCGAGAACCTGTCCGAAAGAACTGGTCAGAGGGAACCCGCCGGTGGAGTCCTGCGGGTTTGCGCCGTAAACGCGCAGGTCAGAGCCTTATGGGGCGGACGTGTCGGCCTGTACGCCGGGGACTTCCAAGGATCCGATGGCATGGTTGCTGACCTGTGCGAATGCCCGGCAGTCGGGTGCAGTGCACGGTGAATGCACTGGGTTGGCGGCGACTGGATGACCCAATGAAGGGGAGGCGAGCATCTGCCGGCTGATGGGCGAAGAGTCCACCCGGAGTGACGACAACTCGATCCCGGTGATCACCAGGAACACCAGTGACGACCTGGTCTTCGCCGACGCGGCAGACTTCGACCTGGAGTTGATCTCCAGCCGAACGCTGGATGGCCGCACCCAGGAGCTCGTCCACCTACCCACCCTGCGCGGCTGAGCCCGACGGCCGAATCGGCGATCCCCCGGTGCCTGGTGCCCGGTGGGTCGCCCGCTGGGAGTCGGCCGTGCGGCGCCTCGTCGGAGGGGAGGCCGCACGGCCGATGCCTACAGGTTGTGAGGCATTGTCAGGACAGGCTGTTGATGGCAGTCCCGGCGGGGAAGGGGGTGCCGAGGGAGTGGGTGGACTGGAAGGTGGGAACCCCGTTGCTGGGTGCGCCGCCGAAGTACTCGGTGAGCTTGCCGGTGGTGTCCAGCGTGTAGAGGTCCGGGTAGCCGTCGGGGCCGCTGGTGGGGCTGTTCACGTCCCCTGGGGTGGCGATGGACGGGTAGGTGCCGACGGGCAGGTTGGTGATGTAGGCGCCGGTCGGCGTGGGGCTGAGGGCCGCGCTGCTGCCCGCGTTCCAGTTCTGCTCGGCGTGGGTGGGGTAGCAGGTCCAGATGATCTGCTTGGTGCCGGTGGTGGTGGTGGCGGCGGGATCGGCCAGGCACAATCCGGACGCGGTGTTCTGGAGCTGGCCGTTGGCGCCGGCGCTCCACTGCTGGTGGGTGTCGCCGTTGCAGGTGGTGATGTCGACCCCTGCGCCGTTGCTGACTGAGTTGTTGACGGTGGCCAGGCACTTGCCCAGGACGCGGATGGTGTGGTCGGTGCCGATGGTGAAGTGCTGCTCGGGACCGTTGTCGCAGCCCCAGAGGATCACTGCGGTGCCGTCGGTGGTGCTGGCGCCGGGGTCCGCGAGGCAGAGTTGGTCGGTGCTGGTGCTCACTCCGTTGACCAGCGTGGTGGAGCCGGGGGCGTGCAGCAGCGGGGGAAGGTTGTTGGCGCCGGTGGCCTGCACGTTGAAGCTGTAGAGGTTGCCGCTGATCTTGTCGCGGACCCACAGCATGGCGGTGCCGTTCTCGCTGCCGGGGGCGAGCAGGTCGTAGTTGGACCAGTCGCCGTCACCGAGCAGGACGGGGTTGTTCAGACCGCCGCTGCCGGTCTGGTAGATCCACAGGGATCCGTTGCCCTCGACGGTGATCAGGTCGGGGTAGGTGGTGGTGCCCCCGTAGATGTCGGGCACTGCCGTGAGCGCGGTGACCTTGCTCCAGTCGCTCGCGTAGGCGGTGCCGGAGCAGCGGGTAGCGTCGCTGGTGAGGCAGGTGGGTTTGGCCGTGCCATTGTTCCAGTTGATGGGCCGGTTCTGGGTGAAGCCCGGGGTGGTGAGGCTGCCGCCGGGGCTGGCGTCGTTCTCGACGGCGTACATCACCTTGGTCTTGGTGTTGTAGGCGAACAGGTCGTCGACGCTGCCGCCGGTGAGGCTGCCGCGGTGGGCGACGAGGTAGTTGTCCCAGGTGTCACCGCCGGGCGTGGGGTTGGTGCTGGTGGGGGGGAAGGACGTGGCGGCCCGGCCGACGCCGGTGTTGTCGCCCGGGACGATGAAGAGGTGCTGGTCTTTCGTGGTGGCCAGGAGGTCGGGGACGCCGTCACCGGTCAGGTCACCGGGGGTGATCTTGGTGTTGGGGTTCCACGGCGCGGTGAAGGTGTAGGCGAGGGGGGTCTGCGAGGGGTTGCCGGCCTTGTCGACGCCGATGACGTAGAGGGTGTGGTTGCCCCAGCTCGGCACGGCGGCGACGACGTTGGCGGTCCCGGTGGAGTTGCCGGCGGCGTCGCTGCTCGTGGTTGCCGGAGTCACCGTGCCGCACAGGTGGATCGTGGCGCAGGGGCTGGAGTTGGTGAGATCAGCGGTCGGCTGGAGATCGAACTGCCAGGTGAAGTGGTCGATGCCGCTGGCCGTGCAGGCGTTGCCGTTGGCGCTGTTGGCGGGGCAGGTCGCGGCCGGGGCGGGGTCGGTGGCGGAGACGCCGATGCTGATCTGGTCACCCGCGTACTTCACCGGACTGCCGGCGCCGCCGCCGGTCTGCGGGAACGAAGGATCGGCGGTGGTCACGGTCGGCGAATTCGGCGGGGTGGCGTCGACGCTGAAGAAGCACGAGGCGCTGCTGGACCCCAGGGCCTGGGACGAAGCGGTGTAGGCCTGTGCGTCCCATTCGTAGGAGTGACCGTCCTGGACGGCCCCTCCGATGTTGGCACTCACGGAGGTGCTGGTCGAACTGGCGTCGACGGTGTTCGACACGGGCAGGCTGAGGAGCTGGACTTCCTGCCAGGTGCCTCCGGAGCTGGGCGGCTGGACGCTCCAGTCGGTCACGCTGAACTGGGCGTAGCCCTTCTCGCCGGTCACGTAGGTGCGGATGTTCGCGCCGAGCGTGATGTTGCTGTTGCCGGAGCCGTTGAGCGTGGTGGCGCCGATCCAGCCGTGGGCGCTCTGTGACCCGCACGCGACCGGGTTCGGCGTGGGAGACATCGCCATGCTGTCCAGCGTGGGATAGAGGTCGAACGTGGTGGTGATGTACGGGTTGCCCGCGAAGCGGGTGAAGTTGGAGCTGGAGGATTCGTCCCCGTACAGACCTATGGTGTAGCTGGGATAGCCCCCCGCCGCGATGTTCGCGATCTGGCTGGTGACGGTGATGTTCACGTCCTTGTCGCCGCACGCGGTGCCGCCGTAGGCGCCGTTGTACGCGTCGCCGACGTTCCCGCTCCAGAGCTTGGCCATCTGGGAGGGCCTGGTGTCCCAGTACGCCGAGCTGCCGATCACGCCCGTCTGGTACACGGACAGGGGCTGGCTCGTGCTGCAGGTCTCGGAGGCCGAGTAGGTCTTCTTCAGGGTGAGCGTGGCGGTGGAGATGACCATGCTCTTGGTGAGGTTCCGGGTGTCGATCTGGTAGAAGCTCTCCTCGGCGCCGTAGCAGCCGGAGGTGTCTCCCTGGAAGCCGACGCCCTGGCCGTTGGTGGCCACGGCGTGCTCGCTGGCGGCGTAGCTGTCGCAGCCCTGCTGGGCTTCGAAGAGCGCGTTCGTGGACGACGAGGTGGGGTTCTTGACGGGGGCGATCGCCGGGTCCACGTAGACCGGGTAGTGGGGCGACGATCCGCCGAGCATGCTGCTGCTCGGGGTGATGCTCAGGGTGCTGCCGGACTGGGTCACCGGGAGAGCGGCGACCTGGGCCCCGGTGCCGGGCCCGGCGACGCTCGAGACACTCGAGCCCGTGCCCAGGAGGGGCGGGGCGCCGTCGGTCTGGGCCGCGCGGACGGAGCTGCCGGCCGTCTGTGCGGGGGAGCCGGTGCTGGAGTCCCACATGGCCGCGGGTGGCGCCGCGAAGGACACGGTGCCGTTCGCGGTGCTGGCGGTGACGCCGCCGCGGCCCGTCGAGGCAACCGTCAGGCCCTGCCCGGAGGTGGCGAAGGTGAGCTTCTTCAGGCCGGGGTCGGCCGCAGCGGCTGCGTTGTGGACGACAAGGACGTCGGAGAAGCCGCCCTGGTCGGAGACGGTGACCGACAGGTCCACGCCGGGCAGGACGTTGGCATACAGGGCGGTCGACCCGGACAGGCTCGGCGTGGGCAGCGCGAACGGGAGGCTCAGGCCGAGCGTGTTGCCGCTGGGGTCGGTGAGCGTGGCAAGGGGGCCATGGCCGCCGTGGGAGAGCCGGATCGGCTGGGCAGCAGCCTTCGGCACGACCGCGCCGGTGACGGGGTCGGTCGTGAGGGTGGCGTCGAGCCCGACCCAGGAGCCGTTCTGCTTCGTGCGGACGGGCAGGGCGCTCTGGACCGCGGTGAACGACCCGTTGGGGTTGGCCGTGACCTCATAGGTCGGGGTGGTGACGGAGTCGACAGTCACCGCACCGCCCGTCGACACGGCCTTCTGCTGCGCCCTGTTCCAGGGGTCGTCGACCGTTGCGTGCGGCCTGGCGGAGGCACTCGCCGCCCAGGCGGGCGCGGTGACCGGGCCGAGGAGCAGCCCGGCGATCCCTGCGGTGGTGGCCAGCTTTCGGGCCAGACGGCCTCTTGTAGCCGGTCTTTGACAAGGGGTCAATGTCATGTGTTCATGACTCTCTTATGAAGCAGCCCCAGTGGCGGTGTGAAGTCCGCCACTTCGTGCTGATTGATGGTCAGGCGGCGGCGCCGGTTGGTGTCCGTATTGCTCTGTGGCGTCCCTGATGCCCTGGGCACAGAGTGGACACAACAGACGCACAGTGCACACAGATCCCACGCGTAATGCCGGGACAGGGTATTGAGCCGTTGATGCGCCATCAATAGCCTCCCGTTGATCACACGCATCGTGCGGTCGTGTGCACGGCCGGACCGGGCCGGTGATGAGTGGGGGGCCTGTGGGCGGCATGGGGCGTTCGGGTTGGGGCGGGCGGCGCCGGATCTGGCACGGGGGACTCAGAAGCGTGACCGTCGCCATTGCGGTGTTCGCGTTCGGTGCGCCCACTGCGCTCGCCGACGCTGCGGCGAACCGGCCGACCCCCAAGAACGCGGTCCTGCATCCGGTGGCACTGCCCGGGATGCCGCCACTGCGCGAGTACACGGTGGGCCACTCGTCACCGGGCGGCCTGCAGAAGAAGGCTCTCCCGCTCACCCGCTACGCGACGAACGCGCCGACCTGGCCCGCTGCGGGAGCCACGACTGTGGCGCTGACGCACCTGGTGAGCGGCACCGGCTCGCCGGGCAGCGGTGTCTCGGCCCGGAGTGCCGCAGGTTCGATTCCGGCTGGTGCGAGCGGCAGCGCTTCGACCGCCCCGCGCACCGTGGCGGTGACCGGGCCGGTCAAGGCCGGGTCGCTGCCGCTCTGGGTGGCTCCCGCGCCCCAGGCCCGCACCCACGCCGCGTCGGGCGTCGCGTCGGGCGCTGCGTCGATGCCGACGCAGGTACGTCTCCAGGTCTCCTCGCACGCGCAGGCCGTCGCCGCCGGCGCGAACGGCATGCTGGTGGGGGTCTCGCGCGCGGACGGCGCGGTCGGCATCGGCCAGGTGCAGCTCGTGGTCGACTACGCGTCGTTGGCGCAGGCCTACGGTGGCGGCTACGGCTCCCGGCTGCAGATGTTCCTGATGCCGGCCTGCGCGCTGACGGCTCCGCAGGTGCAGGCATGCCGGACCCGCACCCCCCTCAGCTTCGACAACCGCGCCGCGGCGGACCAGTTGGTCGCGACGGTGCCCGTCGGTGCGGCCGGGCCGCGGTCCAGGTCGCGTACGGCGGTCACGCCGCTCGACACCAGCGGTTCGATGAGCCTGGTCGCGGTGACTTCGGGGAACGCCGGCTCGCAGGGCAACTTCGGGGCGACCTCGCTCAGCCCCTCCGGCAGCTGGCAGGCCAGCGGCTCAGGCGCGTTCACGTACTCCTATGCGGTCAACGCTCCGGCCGCGGTGGGCGGTGGCGCTCCTTCGGTCGACCTCTCCTACGACTCGCAGGCTGTGGACGGGGAGACCTCCGGACGCAACTCCCAGGCATCCTGGATCGGCGACGGGTGGAGCTACCAGCCCGGCTACGTCGAGCGCTCCTACCGCTCCTGCAACAGCCTGCTCGATTCCAGCGGTAACCGGCTGTTGAAGGGGTCGGGTGACGAGTGCTGGGGCGGCGACAACGCCACGATCTCCTTCGGCTCGCACTCCGGCGTCCTGGTGCCGATGCTGATCGACACGACCAATCCGAACCTGATCGCCCAGTACGCGTTGCAGGGTGACGACGGCACCGTCGTCCAGGAGCTCAAGGGTGCCAGCAACGGCCTCTACCAGGGCGTGTACTACCGGGTGTTGACGATGGACGGCTCGGCTGCCTACTTCGGCGCCGAGCACGCCCCGACCGGGGCCGGGATCAACGGCGGGATGCAGACCACGGCCTCCGACGCCTCGACGAACTCCGCCTGGGGTGTTCCCGTCCTGCACCCGGTCTCCGGTGACCCCTGCTACGACTCCACGGACGGCAAGGCGTCCAAGTGCTCCGCGCCGGAGGGCTGGCGCTGGAACCTGGACTTCACGGTGTCCCCGTCCGGGGCCGTGCAGCGCTACGACTACACGACCGAGTCCAACTACTACGACCTGGGCGGCGGCCAGGCCGCCTCCGGCAGCTCGGGCACGCTGACGAAGTACACCCGTGGCGGACAGCTGGCGTCGATCTCCTACGGCTACACTTTGGCCGACGCGCAGGCTGGGCACACCCCCGCGGCACAGATCGTCTTCGCGCCCGCGCAGCGCTGCCAGGTCAGCTCCACCTTCGACTGCACCGCGGCCATCAGCCCGAGCAACGCGACCAACTGGCCCGACGTCCCGTACGACCTGCACTGCAACTCCACCGACTCCACGACGCTGCCGGCCGGCTCCACCAGCGTCCCCGCGGGCGTCTGTGTCACCAACGCGCCGTCCTACTGGACCACGACCCGGCTGGCGTCGATCACCACGAAGGTGAACGTCGCGGGCAAGGGACTGACCACCCTCGACAGCTACAGTCTCGGGCAGCTCTACACCGACGCCGGCGCGACCGCCGACCCGTTGACCGGAACCAGCATCGACCCGAAGGACGCGGGCGCGCTGCAGGGCGTGATGTGGCTGCAGACCATTCAGCACACCGGGTCCGACAGCAGCGGCAACCAGCTCTCCATGAACCCGGTGGTGTTCCAGGGCACTGAGGTGGACAACCGCGTCAACGACAATTCGCCGATGGCGCCGCCGCTGTACCGGCCCAGGATCTCCTCGGTCAACACCGAGACCGGCGGGCAGATCGCAGTGGTCTACAACCTGAACCCCTGCGCCGGGCTGACCCTGTCGTTCTCCAGCGCGGATTCCAACGTCAACTCCTGCTACCCCGTGTACTGGACGCCACCGGGCAACGCCCAGCCGAACCAGGACTGGTTCAACAAGATCACCGTGTACCAGGTGTGGACTTCGGACCAGACCACCGGCAGCAGCGGTTCGACGAACAAGTACAACCCGAATCACAACGCGGCCAACCAGACCGGCTCCGAGGCACACCTCTCCACCTACTCGTACGCCGGTGCGGCCTGGCACCGGGACGACTCGGCGCAGACCGACGACCAGTACCGCACCTGGGACCAGTTCCGCGGCTTCCGCACCGTCACCGTGCGGACCGGCATCGCCCCCGAACCGGTCACCCGGACGACCACCACCTACCTGCAGGGCATGAACGGCGACTACCTCGCCAACGGCCGGCAACGGAGCGTATCCGTCAGCGCCACCCTCGGCGGAGATTCCAGCAAGGTCCTGCAGACCGTCCAGGACGACAACTGGCTGGCCGGCACCGCGCTGGAGACCGACACCTACACGGCGGCCGGCGGCACCATCGCCGCCGAGACCGTCGCCGGGCCGCTGACCTACACACAGACCGGGTCCCAGCCGCAGAGCCCGTGGACGGACTGGAACACCACCGACGACACCGGCAGCGCACCCGCCCTGTCCACGTTGCCGCCCCTGCTCGGCGAACGAACGGCTTCGAGCACCGGCACCACCTACGCGCTCCTGGCCGACGGTCAGACCTGGCGACAGAAGAAGACGACGACCAATTACGACGGCAACGGCCGCGTCTCGACCGTCGACACCCAGTCGGTGGATGCCAAGTTCGGCGCCACGGTCACCCCGGCGCAGGAGACGTGCAGCACCACGAGCTACGCCACGGCGCCGTCGGCCAACCCGCAGATGCTGTCCTACGCCGACCAGGTCACCACGGTCAACGCGGCGATCGTCGGCACCACGTGCCCTGCGGCCAACGCGGCGAACCTTCGCACCGACAAGAAGAGCTACTACGACGGCACGGCCACCCTCGCCGCCCTCCCTGCCTTCGGGCAGGTCGTCGACAACGGCCGGGTGACCGCCACCAGCATCGCCACCGGGTTCGACACCGGCGGCAACGAGCAGTGGCGCGCCCTCACCGCGGTGTCGTACGACGGCGCCGGACGGGTGGTCGAGACGGACACGCCCAACCCCGGCGACGCCACCGACCCGACCGGCACCAAGAATCCGGTGGTCACCAAGAACAGCTACACACCGGCTTGGCAGAGCAGCGGCAGCAACACCGATGCGGTCGAGATGGATTCCGCCACCGGACCTCAGCAGTGGACGACCAAGACGTTCTTCGACCCGCTGAACGGGCTGCCCGTCAGCAGCGTCGACCCGAACGGCCGCACCACCACCATGACCTACGACGCCCTGGGGCGGCGTACCGCGGTGTGGCTGCCGGGCCAGGACCAGACGAAGGGTGCGCTCGCCAGTCAGACGTTCTCGTACTCGATCAACCCGGGAGCCGTCTACAGCGCCACCGGCAACCTGACCACCGAGGGCGCGCCCAGCTCCGTCACCACCAGCACCCTGCGCGATGACGGCGCGACGTACTCCACCTCCGTCGCCATCTACGACGGGATGCTGCAGGCGCGGCAGACGCAGGCCACCCCGGCCGGGGAGAACGAGAGCGGCCGGCTGATCTCGGACACCTTCTACGACTCCCACGGCTGGCCGGCCTACAGCTACGCCGCGCAGGCCGACCCCAACAACAACGCGCCGTCCGGCACGCTCTACACCTCGGCTGAAGCCAGTGTCGTGGCGGAGACGAGCACCTTCTACGACGGTCAGGGCCGACCGACCGTCAACACGCTGTGGCACGACGCCGTCGAGCAGTGGCAGAGCACCACCAGCTACCCCGGCGCGGACGAGACCGACCACAGCCAGCTCCAGGACGCCAACGGCCAGGTCATTCCCGGCAACGGTGGGGCCTCCACGCAGAGTTTCACCAACGCGCTGGGCCAGACCGTCAAGAGCGTCGTTCAGAACACCACGAGCATGGTCAAGATCGTCGGTGGACAGGTCATCCCGTCCGGCACGACACTGACGTCTGCCAGCGTGCGTCTGGCGATGCAGGCCGACGGCAACCTGGTCATCTATTCCGTCAGGAGCGGCCTGGCCCTGTGGGCGACCGGAACGGCAAGCCCCGGCGCGTACGCGGTCTTCGGTACTGACGGCAACCTCGTCGTCTACAGTGCCTCCGGCACGTCGCTCTGGACCACCGGTCACGCGGCGAGCAGCGGTGCCACCCTCGCACTTCAGAATGACGGCAACCTCGTCATCAACCCGGTCAGCGGCGGTCCCGTCGCGGTCAGCAACACCGGCGGACAGGCGCAGGCAGACTCCACCACCGCTTACACGTACTGGCCCAACGGACAGGTCGCCACGATCGCCGACAGCGCCGGCAACCAGTGGAAGTACCAGTACAACCTGCTCGGTCAGAAGATCTCGCAGACGGATCCGAACACCGGCACCTCGAGCTACGGCCCCTACGACGTGGCCGGGAACCTCCAGCAGGGCACCGACTCGCGCGGCCAGACCACCTCCACGCAGTACGACTGGCACAGCCGTGTCACCGGGACCTTCACGGGCGCCTGGACCAGCAGCCCGAACCCGGCCAACCAGCTCACGGCGGACACCTACGACACCCTTGCCGTCGGCTACCCGACGTCCGAGATCCGCTACGTCGGCGGCAAGACCACCGGCAAGGCGTACACGCAGAGCGTCACCGGTTACTCGACGCGCTACCAGCCGACCGGCACCACGGTCGACATCCCGACCGGCGACGGTTTTCCGCAGCCCACGACGCTGCCCGCGGGCATCGCCGCCGCGCCGTCCGGTTACACCCGGTACGCCACCACCGCCGGCTACAGCAGCGTGGACGGCCTGCTGAAGAACGTGCAGTTCGGCAACGACGGCGGCCTGGCGAGCGAGAACGTCCAGTACTCCTACAACCAGGCCAACCAGCTGTGGGGGATCAGCGGCTGGATCGCCTCGAACAACACTCCCTCCTACCTGACGGACACCATCCACGACGCCTACGGACGGGTCCAGGAGGCCGACTACAACACGGCCGCCAGCGGCAGCCAGTTCAACTCCTACGCCCAGTACGACCAGACCACCGGTCGGGTGACCCAGACCAGTGACTGGTCGCAGAAGGCGAACAACGACCCGGACCAGGTCAGCTATCGCTACAACCAGGCCGGCGACATCACCGCCGTCGACGACCTCCAGGGCAACACCACCCACGACACGCAGTGCTTCAGCTACGACGCTTTCAACCGCCTGACCACCGCCTGGAGCGACACCAAGGGCCTTGGTGCGGCGGGCACGGGCGACACCGGCGGCTGCGTCAGCGCCACTCCCACCGGGGCGGCCACCCCGGCCGCGCCCAAGGCCACGACCGTCGGCGGCCCGGCCGCCTACTGGCAGGACTACACCTACGACCTGCTGGGCGACCGCACCAGCATGGTGAACCACGACACCACGGGCAACGCGGCCAACAACACCACCCAGACCGTCGCCTACTCCGGTACCAACGCGACCAGCAGCACCGCCGAGCCGAACGAGGCCACCAGCGTCACCAGCACCAACCCGGGCCTGGGCAGCACCACGACCACGCCCTCCTACGCCGACCCCGGCTACAGCGGCGTGAACGCCGGCAACACGATGAAGCGCACCAGCAGCGGACCGCTGGTCACCGGCTTCACCCTGTCCACCGGTGGCAAGCTCTGCATCGACGACGCCTCGGGTTCCACCACGCCGGAGAACAAGGTCCAGGTTTACTCCTGCAACAGCAGCTCTTCGCAGCAGTGGACCATGGCGAGTGACGGCACCGTCCAACTCACGGGCAAGAACGTGTGTCTGGACACCGCCGGCGACGCCATCGCCAACGGCACCAAGGTCGTGATCGACACCTGCGACCACACCAGGGCCACCCAGCAGTGGAAGCCCACCCCGAGCGGCACCCTGGTCAACCTCGGCACTCCGACCTCGGCCCCGCTGTGCCTGGCCGATCCCGCCGCGTCGGCGACCATCGGCACCCAGCAGGTCCTGTGGACCTGTGGCTCCGGCGGCCAGACCTGGACCACCCCCGGCACCGGCCAGACCCTCGCCTCCCCGCAGACCTTCACCTACGACGCGGAGGGACGCACCAGCACGGTCATGGACTCGGTCGGCAGCGGAGCCCAGACCAGCAGCTACCTGTACGACGCCGCAGGCAACCTCCTCGAGCAGTCCACCACCGGCACCAACACCAAGATTCTCTACCTCTTCGGCGGCAGCGAGCAGATCACCGTCAACGCCCCCACCGGCGGCGCGACCGCGATTCGCTACTACTCGGGGCCCGGCGGCGTCACGATCACCCGCACCAACACGGGCGCTCTCAACTACCAGGTCTCCAACGCCCAGGGCACGGCCGAGTGCAACCTCGACGCCACCACCCTCACCGCCACCCACCGCTACTACGACCCGTACGGCAATCCGCGCGGTGCTCAGCCCAGCACCTGGGTCAACCCCAGCATGAACCGGGGATACCTGGGCCAGCCCACGGACCAGTCCGTCGGACTCAACCTCCTCGGCGCCCGGGCCTACGACCCCTCCATCGGCCGCTTCACCAGCCCCGACCCGGTGTTCGAGGCCGGTGATCCCAACCAGATGGGCGGCTATACCTACGCCGGGGACAACCCCTCGACCGGATCGGACCCGCAGGGGCTCTGGTGCGACGACTGCCGGCCCAGCGGTGGCGGTGGTGGCGGCAGCAGCACGTCCGGCCCGGACACCTGCACCTGCCAGTGCCAGGGAACCTGCGGTCCGCCCCCGCAGACCGGCCCGTGCACCTGCCAGTGCCAGGGGACCTGCGGCTCCAGCGCCCCGGCGACCGCGACGATCAACAAGGAACTGAACAACTGGCTGCAGAAGTACAGCCCGAATACGGACGACCCGAAATATGCGCTGCTCCTGTGGTTCGGGTATCTGGCCGTACCAGGTCAGAATGTGCACGGAGACTACTGGACCGGAGCAACGCACGGCGCACAGGCACTATGCTTCGGCCGCGAGGCGTGCAATCAGGCCTTCAGGTACCTCCAGAACACCGGGGACCTGCAGGGCGCCAAGGTCATCGCCGCGTTCTACTGCATCTGGAACGACTGCATCCACCATGGGCAGTATTCGGCGCAGGAGTACCACAAGGGTCAGCTGGTTGAACAGCAATTGACCTCGGAGTTCCTCCTGGCGCTCGGCGCTGCCGACGACTTCGTTAGCGGGGACAACTGCGTTTCCTGCCAGTGCAGCTTCGCTCCCGACACCCTGGTCCTCCTCGCCGACGGCAAGACCAAGCCGATTGGCAAGCTCAAGGTCGGTGACAAGGTCGAATCTGCCGACCCCACCACCGGCAAGGACAAGGGAGCCCGCACGGTCCAGCACGTCTGGATCAACCACGACACCGACCTCCTCGACGTCGCGATCGATGAGGGCAACGGCCACACCTCCGTCATTCACACCACCGCGAACCATCCATTCTGGGACAACACCACGCACACGTGGGTCCACGCTGACCAACTTCAGGCCGGCCACAAGCTCGCCAGCACCCACGGCGCCAGGCACCCCTCCGTGGTGGGTACGACAATCACCCCAGGAGCGGCCGACCGCTGGAATCTGACCGTCCAGGAGCTCCACACGTACTATGTGGTGGTGGGCGGCACGCCGGTGCTCGTGCACAATGCCTGCGGCACTTCCGGTCATGCTGGGGACTGCTACTGCAACTACGAGGGCATGCCAGAGGTTCTCGACCCTGCCGCCCCCGGACCATCCGGACCTTCTGTATCGGGTCGGGATGTTCACGGGGCTCTGCGCGACGCGACGCGCACGTCGGGAGATGAAATCTGGAATGATCCGAGTAGTGTCATGTATATACAGAGCAGGGATGGGCAGGTGGTAAAGGTTCTGCCAGTGGGCAATGGGGTTTACAATGTGGCGGTGAGGGACATGTCGAATTCAAGCGGTGGATATACGACTGTCATCAAGGACTTCACCCAGAAGGAGCTTGACGGTCGAATTGCCTCGGGCGCCTGGGGTGCCCCCTGATGCCAGAGCGCAGCGAACTCCCGTCCAGGGCTGAGGTGGCGCGCGTCTGGCGGGGTGTGATCGATGGCTCCGTCGCGCGCGAAGAGGGGCATGCGTGGGCAGCTGCATGGGTTGAAGGGGCCGAATTCAATCCGGACGACGCGGCGATTTCAATGGGTCTTCAGTATTTGCATGGCTTTGACTTGGTGGTGGACGAGCACGGTGGCATGAATCACTCATTCTCTGGAGCCTCTGGGAATTACGTGAAGGAGGATCAGGAGGTCGAGGCGGATCTGCGGCACTGGCTGCATGAAACCGCAATGTACGACGAGGACGGCCCCGGATATCTCGCCCGAAAGGTAGCGCACGCCCTTGAAGTGCTCGAGCGAGAGGGCCGAGGCGGTGCGCCGCGTCATTCCGATCCGCCTGTACCCGATGATTCATGACAGCTTTCAGGTTTCATGGCGGACTGCTTCGGAAATCGCCTGCTTCACTGCGCCGCTGGAGCCCTACGACCTGACCGGGGGTCAGGGTCCCGGTGGACGAGTCGAACCGTGGGCGGCCAGGCATGGTCAGGATTTGCCGGCGAACCGCCAAGCCCCGATGTCGCGGTAGCGGATCACACCGGGGCCGCGGCCGATGTTGCTGCCGACCAGGTGGAGGCGTTCGGCCTGCCAGGTGCGGCCGGTGAAGTCGGCGAGGCCCGCGGATGCAGACAGGATGTCGGTCTCCTGGCCGCGTTTAGTCTCGGGCCAATGTCAGGTGCGGGCGCAGGGGGCGCTGCTGGAAGGAGATGCCGCAGGCTCGCACCGAGTCGCGAACCTCATCAGCGAGCCTGTGGAGACCGGCGAGCTCCCCTCGGTCCCGCTCCAGAACAGCCGCTCGTCGAAGTGCCCGCCGCCGTTCAGGCGCAGTCCCGGGGACAGGTGATCGGCGGCCAGCCGAGCGAGGGCCGGTCGCAGGAGCGGGACGGTCGTGACCGAGAGCTCGCCGAGGAACGCCAAGGTGATGTGCCAGTCCTCGATCCGGGCCCACCGCAGGTGCGAGTATTTCTCGTAGGCGGGCTGCAGGGCGGCCGCCAGCTCGTCCTTGGCGTCGTCTGGCGGGGCCGGCACAACGAACAGGCGCAGGGTCGAGGACTGGTGGGATGATCTGTCACCAGGGCTTTCTAGCATCCCTTGTGTTCCTGCCCCGCCTGCGCCTGCGGGTCGGTCCATGGCGGCCCCGATTGAACGTGCGAGTGCCGCTCCAGGACGAATGCCAGGGCCTCGTCTGGCGGCAGTAGGGCAGCATCGTAGGTCTCGCCGTACCCGCAGAGGCGACCCATCGACTCTGGGCTGAGGAACGGCTTCAGTCCACGCTGCTCCAACTGCTCGTGGCAGTCTCGCTCGAAGGCGTGTGCTTCGGAGCCGGTGGGGAAGTCGAGGGTGCCAAGCAGGTTCCAGCCGAGGCGGGCGAAGGCGGAGGCCCGCTTTGCTCGTCACCTTCACCGCCTCGGTCGCGTCCATCCGTAGGGCGGCTGACACCGTGTCGTATCCGCAGCGTCGGCACCCGCGTTGTCCGGACCGCACCTTAGCCAGTTTCGGTGCCACCAGGTCGCCACAGCGGGTGCAGATTTTTTCCCAGGGCTCCAGTACCCCTGGGTACGGTTTCTGCGGCACGAAGCCGGCGGCCAGCATGTCGGCGACCGCGAGGTCAGCACCACGCCGATGGGCGGACTTGGCGCTGCTGCCCCGTGCGGGCTCCGATGGTGGGGTCCGCGATCCCGACCAGTCTGAGTTCGGGAAGTGTGCGTGCGGCTTTGGCCCGTGAGGGGGCCAGGACCGCGGCGGACGGGGCGACGATGACGGTGCCGGCATCGTCGAGCAGCGCATGCGACGGCGGGCAGGGAACGGCGTGGAGGGGCAGAATGCCCAGCAGCCCAGTGGGAACGACGACAGCCTTCCGGGCGCGGTCCTGGGCAACCAGCTCGGAGACCGGGGCGAGCAGCGGTGTGAGCTGGTCCAGTCGTTGGAGGGCAGCACCGGTCAGACGGTACCGCTGAGCCACCGGGCCTTCTGCGCCGAGAGGAGCCCGGCCCTGATGGACCGCCCAGAACGAGGTCGAGAATCGACACACTGCTGACCTCTGGGACAGCCACCAACTGCACCTGCGGCGTCGACACGGTTGCGCGGTTGCCAGGTTCGGTTCGCGGGACCACCAGGTACGCCAATGGGAGGCCACCTGTCGCGCGGATGATGTCATCCAGACCGTTGGAGCACAGGAAACGTTCGAAGCCGGGGAATGTACGGATGATCTCGATGACCTGGCGCAGGTCGTGCTCAGCTCGGGCTTGCTCGCCCGTCACGCTGCCTGCGGCGCCGACCAGGCCGACCGAGGGCTTGGCCTCAGAGAGGGACCTGCGGAAACGCTCCAGCGGCGCGCCCTCACTCCGGCAGCGGCTCACCTATGCCCCAGCCAGTGCACAATCAGTGCATATTCGGGAGGGAACTCCTGGGAAACCGCAGGTCAGCGCGGGCCGTCCCCTGTCGGGGCCAACGGGCCACTGTGGCCCATTTCCGCAGGTCAGCGGCTAGGCGGCGGACGAGTCGGCCTGTACGCCGGGTTCTGTCTCCGCGGTCCGTTGCCGGGCCGCGGGAGGCGGTCATCCATCTAGGGCGGCCGTTGCCGGCCGCCTCAAGCGGTCTACCCGCTGACTCGGGCTGGCAGCCCTCAGACGTCAGCGCAGGGCGTCGTTGCCGACGCCCATCTTGACCTTGCTCCAGGTGGGGTTTACCTAGCCGTCCAGGTCGCCCTGGACGCTGGTGGTCTCTTACACCACCGTTTCACCCTTACCGGGCGCCGAAGCGCCCGGCGGTCTGTTCTCTGTGGCACTGTCCCGCGGGTTACCCCGGGTGGCCGTTAGCCACCACCCTGCCTTGTGGAGCCCGGACGTTCCTCGGCGGATCCCCTGAGGGACCCGTCGCGACCGCCCGGCCGGCTCGTCCGCCGTGGTGACCATGGTACCGGCAGCCGAGAGGGCGATCAGCCGTCCCTCACGCCGTCGCGAAGCGGACGGCGGGCTGGCTGAGGTCGACCTCGGTCAGGCGCACGCGGATCTCCTCGCCCAGCGGCAGCGGGCCGCCGCCGTTGGTCAGCGGGGCGCGGACCGCCGGGTCGCAGAGTTGGACGGTGCCGCGGGCCGGGCGGCGTTCGTCGACGTCGATGACGATGCCCTCGAACAGCTCGCCCTCGCGCCCGGTCAGCAGAGCGGCCTCGACCAGGTCGACGCAGGCGCGTTCGACCTCGTGGGCGCGGCGGTCGCCGCCGGACATCAGGGCCGGGAGGGAGGGGAGGGCGTCGAGCGCCCAGGCGGGGACCTCGGTGCCGTTCGCCAGGGCCACGCACACCTCCCCGGCGAAGCGGTCGACGAGGCGGCGCAGCGGGGCCGTGCAGTGCGCGTACGGGGCGGCCACGGCCGCGTGGCCCGGATCGACCGGGACGGTGCCCTCGAACGCCGTGTACGCCGCGCCGCGCAGCAGGCCCGTGCACTCGTTGAGGAAGGCCGCGTGGGCCGGCAGGTGCGGGTCGAGGGAGCGGATCAAGCGGGCGTAGGGCAGGTCGTCCGGCCAGTCGACGCGCAGGGCCTGGGCGACGCGGTGCAGCTTGGCGATGGCGGACGGCGGCGCGCCCGGCAGGGTGCGCAGCACGCCCACGCCGCCGGCGAGCATCAGCCGCGCCGCGGCCATGCCCGTCAGCAGCGAGATCTGTGCGTTCCAGTTGTCCGCCGGCAGCGGTGCCCGGTAGGCGAGGGTGTAGCCGTCGCCGGGGATCTCCTCGACCTCCTGCTCCGGGATCGGCAGGCTGATGCCGCCGCGCGCCTGCTCGCGCTCCTCGCGCAGCGGGCCGATGACCGCAAGCAGCGCGAGGGCCTCGTCGGCGGTGCCGGTGTCCAGGGCCTTCTGCACGCCCGCGTAGTCCAGCTTGGCCCGGCTGCGGACGGTGGCGCGGCGCAGTCGGGTGGTGCGCAGCTCGCCGTCCGTGTCGAGGTCGAGCTGCCACAGCAGGACCGGGACGTCCTGGCCCGGCAGCAGGCTGGCCGCGCCCTCGGAGAGCTGCGCCGGGTGGAGCGGGACGCGGACGTCGGGGAAGTAGAGCGTCTCGACGCGGCGGCGGGCCTCGGTGTCGATGGCGCCGCGCGGGCGGACCCACGCGGCGACGTCGGCGATGGCGTAGTGGACGCGGAAGCCGCCGCCGGGCAGGCGCTCCAGGTACATGGCCTGGTCGAGGTCGCGCGAGTCGGGCGGGTCGATGGTGAACAGCGGCAGGTCGGTCGCGTCCACCCGGGCGGGGCCCGGCAGGCCGAGCGGGGCGGCGGACACCGCGTCGACCTCGGCCAGCACCGCGGCGGAGAACCCGTCCGGAAGCTCCAGCCGGGCCCGCAACGCGGCCAGCTCGGATTCGATCCGGGCGGCCCCGGTGGTCTTCACGCTCACCAGTCGACGTGGCACGCGCCCCAGCCTAGCCAGCGCGTGCCACGATCCCGAACCCGAGCGGGTGATCAGCGGTACGGGTTGTCGTCCTCCGGCCGGGGCCGCGACGGCGACTGCGGCGGCTGCGGGCCCTGCGGCAGCCCGCCGTACGGGTTCTGCGAAGGGGCAGGGGGAGGGGGAGTCGCGGGCCCGCCGTAGGGGTTCTGCGGGTGCGGGTGTTGCGGGTGCTGCGGCGGGGGCGGCCAGCCGCCCGGCGCAGGCGGCGCCGGGGGAGTGGGGGGAACCGGAGGAGCCTGAGGAGTTGCCGGTGGCCCGTAGGGACCCGGCCGGTCCGCCGGGTACGGCGACGCGGGCGGGTACGCCCCCGGCCCCTGCGCCGGCCCCGCCTGCGGCACCGGCCCGCCGGGCACCGCACCGAAGCCGCCACCCGGAGCGCCGCCCGGCACCGCACCGAAGCCGCCACCCGGACCGCCGCCGAAGCCGCCGCCCGCCGGGCCGACCCGCTTCGCCTCCGCGAAGCGGCGCACCAGCAGCGCGCCCAGCGCGCCCATCACCGCGCCCTCGACCAGTCCGAGCCCCAGCGCCAGCGCCACGTTGCCGGTGACGCTCAGGCCCGCGCCCACCGCGTCGAAGCCGAAGACCGACAGGTTTGCGTTCACGGTGACGTCCGCGAGGGCCAGCAGCACCGGCGTGACGACGAGCAGCGCGACGCCGAGCCGTACCGCCGCGCCGCCGACCTCGGCGCCGAGCGGCTCGGCGGTCGAGGCGCGCCGCGGGGTGCGGACGGCGGCGAAGACGCCCGTCGCGAGCAGCATCAGCACGACCGCGACCGGCAGCAGCCAGATCCGGCCGTCCTGCGCGGCCAACGACGAGACGGTGATCGTCTTGCCCTGGCCGCCGGCCAGGAAGGTGTTGACCGGGGCGGGCAGGAAGTGCGTCAGCGGGCCGGAGGCCTTGCCCGAGAGGCTGACGCCCATGCCGAGCGGGATCGCGAGGAAGACACCGTTCGGGGTGCCGAGCAGCACGCCGCCGATCGTCTTGGCGCCGCCGTTGCCGGTCAGGCCGACCACGATGCCCGCGAGCGCGCCCACGAGGCAGGCGCCGACGTAGACCGTCGTGATCGCCGAGGCGACGGGGCGCGCGGTGCGCGCCAGGCCCTGCCAGCCGACCGGCAGCGGGGCGCGACGGGCCGCCACCACCGCGAAGGCCAGCACGACCACCACCCACAGCAGGCCGATGCCGAGTGTCGGCGCCAGGTCGACCTTGAAGCCGACGGTCGGCTTGGTGTTGCCGCCGACCGCTCCGCCGATCAGTCCGCCGAGACTGCCGAGGCCACCGAACGGATCGTCACCACCGCCCGAGCCTCCGGATCCGCCGGACCCGCCCGAACCGGAGCCGCCGGTCAGCGAGGAGATGTCCACCGACACGGTGCCGTTGCCCGACCACGCCACGATCGCCAGCAGCACCATGAACGCGACGATCGCCCCGCCCGCGCGCGCAGCGAGCTCACCGACCGTCAGAACGGCTACCCGCCGCAGCGAACGGGTGAACAACCACCCCAGGACCACCGCGCCGACCAGCGTCAGCCCCAGCGGCATGATGTCGATGGAGCCCTGAGCTGCCGCCGCGTCAATTCCGAAGACCGACACGTCACCGGTCGGGCTGATCTTCCCGCCGACGGCCATCGCCACCAGGGCAGCCGTCACCGGGCCGAGGTTTGCGTGGGCGTCCAGGCCGAGCAGGTGCACCCCGAGAGCGCCAACTGCCGCCATCGCCACGAAGGCCCAACTGGCCGACATCGCAGCGGAGACGACGCCACCCACCAGCGTCCCGCCGCCACTCGGTCGCGGCCCGCCCGGTACCGGGCGGCCGCTCTGGTACACCGTCATTTCGTCCACCATTCCCGCGCGTCACGCGAACGACCGCAACGTCCGCCCCCAGGCGTCAGGTTGCCACACGGTCACGGTCCGGCGTCAGCAGGACGGTTCCGGTTCTGAAGACGGTGACCGAGCTGGAATGATTCCCCCAGTCGTTCGGCATCCCTACACTGCCCCTGGCAAGCGGGGCAACCTCGGGGGACTACAGGTGGGGCAGGCAACAGTGCCGCAGTTGGTACTTGAACTCAACGGGCAGCGGTCGACGCTGGATCCCGGGCGTACGTACAGCGTGGGCCGCAATCCACAGTGCGATTTCACGATCAACGACGCCCGTGTGTCGTGGCAGCACGCGACGATCTCATTCGCGGGCAACGCCTGGCTCTTCCAGGACCTGGGCAGCACGAACGGCACGTTCCAGGACGGTCGGCGCACCACGCAGGCGTACCTCGGGAACGGGACGGTGATCGCGCTCGGCAACGCCGAGAACGGTCCGAGGCTCTCCTTCTCGGGTCTGCCCAGTGCGGTGCCGGCGGCGCAGCCCGGCCAGGGCGCCGGCGCCGACTGGTACGACCAGCAGACCGCCCGCGTCCAGCCGGGCCAGGAGCCACAGCTGCCGCAGCAGGGCGGCTACCCGCAGCAGAGCCAGCAGCAGAGTCAGCAGCCCGCGCCGCAGCAGTTCCCGCAGCAGGGTGGTTACCCGCAGCAGCAGCCCCAGCAGCCCCAGCAGCCCGCGCACCAGCAGTTCCCGCAGCAGGGCGGCTATCAGCAGCCGCTCGCCCAGCAGTCGCAACCGCAGCCGAGCCAGGGCTACGCCGCGCAGGCCTACCCGGAGCCGGTCTACGGCGCGCGCAACCCCACCATGGTGCGCAACCTGACGGCGGGTCTGAAGACCCTGCGGATCGGCCGCGGCCTCGACAACGACCTGGTCGTCTCCGACCTGTCGGTCTCCCGCCACCACGCCGAGCTGCGTCAGCTCACCGACGGCCGGTACGAGATCGTCGACCTCGAGAGCCACAACGGCACCTACCTCAACGGTCAGCCGATCTCCCGTCAGGTGTTGGGAACCCAGGACATCGTCGGCGTCGGCCACTCCACCTTCCGGCTGGTCGGCGACCGGCTCGAGGAGTTCGTCGACACCGGTGAGGTCTCCTTCTCCGCCCGCCACCTGACCGTCGAGGTCGAGCACAAGGGCCAGAAGAAGATCCTGCTCAACGACGTCAGCTTCGCCGTGCCGGAGAAGTCGCTGATCGGTGTGATCGGCCCCTCCGGATCCGGCAAGTCGACGCTGCTGCGCGCGCTGACCGGCTACCGCCCGGCCGACCGCGGCGACGTCCTCTACGACGGCCGCAACCTCTACAAGCAGTTCGCCGAGCTGCGCCAGCGCATCGGCCTGGTCCCGCAGGACGACATCCTGCACTCGCAGCTGACCGTGCGCACCGCCCTGGAGTACGCCGCCGAGCTGCGCTTCCCGGGCGACACCGAGGCGAGCGAGCGCAAGCGCCGCGTCGACGAGGTGCTCGTCGAGCTGCACCTGGAGAAGCGCGCCGACAACCGGATCACCGCCCTCTCCGGCGGCCAGCGCAAGCGCGTCTCGGTCGCGCTGGAGCTGCTGACCAAGCCGTCGCTGATCTTCCTGGACGAGCCGACCTCGGGCCTGGACCCGGGCATGGACCGCGACGTCATGAAGATGCTGCGCGACCTGGCCGACGAGGGCCGCACCGTCCTGGTCGTCACCCACTCCGTCGCGGAGCTCGCGCTCTGCGACCGGCTGCTGGTGATGGCCCCGGGCGGCTCCGTCGCCTACTTCGGCCCGCCGAAGGAGGCGCTGCACTTCTTCCAGTGCGAGACCTGGGCCGACGTCTTCCAGGCCTTCGAGAACCACGCCGAGCACGACTGGCAGGGCCGTTTCCGCGGCTCGGTGCACTTCCAGATGTACGCGGCGGACGTCGACGCCGTGCAGGCCCAGTCCGCGGGGATACAGCAGCACCAGACGCAGCCGCCCAAGCAGCAGAGCTGGGGCTCGCAGCTGTCCACGCTGGTCCGCCGCTACGTCTCGGTCATCGCCGCCGACCGCGGCTACGTCGTGCTGCTCTTCGCGCTACCGCTGATCATGGGTGCGATGAGCGCGGCGATCCCGGCCAAGTTCGGCCTCGGCCCGTCCGATCCACCCCAGGCCGGCAACCACGACGCGGCCACGGTCCTGCTCCTGCTCGCCGTCAGCGCCTCCCTCACCGGCGCCGCCAACGCGGTCCGCGAGCTGATCAAGGAACGGGTGATCTACGAGCGCGAACGCGCCGTCGGCCTCTCCCGCTCCGCCTACGTCGCGTCGAAGATCATCGTGCTGGGGGCGATCACCGCGCTCCAGTCCGTCATGGTCGCCATGATCGGCCTGCTGCCGCGCAAGCTGCCCAGCGGCGGCCTGCTGGTCTCCGGCACGGCGCTGCCGGAGCTGGTCCTGGTCGTGATGCTGCTCGGCATCACCTCGATGACGCTCGGTCTGGTGGTCTCCGCGCTGGTGAAGACCGCCGAGAAGACCATGCCGCTGCTGGTGCTCATCGCCATCATCCAGGTCGTCTTCTGCGGTTCGCTGATCCCCGTGCACGGCCAGATCGGCCTGGAGCAGCTCGCCTGGCTGGTTCCCTCCCGCTGGGCGGTCGCCGCGCAGGCGGCCTCGATCAACCTGCTGCAGATCCAGGGCCTCGGCTCGGACGGCAAGCCGGTCAACGACCCGCTGTGGACGCACACCATCGCCCAGTGGGGCATGGACGTCGGCGTGCTGGTGCTGCTCGGGGTGGTCTGCAGCGTGTTGGTGGCCCGCCTGCTGCGCCGTCACGAGCCCGAGGTCATGCGCAGCCGCTAGTTCTTGACCGTATGTGGAGCGGGGAGCGTCCGGGATGTATTGTCTCGGCCGCTCCCCGCTTTCGTTTCCCGTTTTCGAGTCAGGACCGGTCGTGAATTCCGCCACCATGGCCCATCTCGACGGCTTTCACTACGGTTTGGTGAATCCCGTCCTCGCGTACGCGATCGCCTCCATAGGCGCCGCGCTGGGCCTGCGCTGCACCGTGCGCGCACTGGACCTTCCGTCCAAGGACCGTCTGGGCTGGTTGCTCCTGGCCGCCTCCGCGATCGGCTGCGGTATCTGGACCATGCATTTCATCGCGATGCTCGGATTCACCGTCACCGGATCGACGATCGTCTACGACGTACCGGTGACCATCGCGAGTCTTCTGCTCGCGATCGTTGTCGTCGGGATCGGCGTCGTCCACGTCGGCTACCGGCCGCGCGGCCTGCCGACGCTGCTCGTCGGCGGGACGCTGATGGGCGTCGGCGTCGCGGTGATGCACTACCTCGGCATGGCCGCGATGCAGGTGCAGGGCAGCGTCTCCTACCACCCGCTGCTGGTGCTGGCCTCCGTGGTCATCGCGGTCGCCGCGTCGACGACGGCGCTGTGGATGACCCTGAACGTGCGCGGGCTGATCGCCGCGCTCGGCTCCGCCCTGGTCGCCGGCGTCGCGGTGGTCGCGATGCACTACACCGCCATGGCGGCCGTGACGGTCCACC
Organism: Streptacidiphilus jiangxiensis; assembly: GCF_900109465.1. Classification (GTDB taxonomy): domain Bacteria; phylum Actinomycetota; class Actinomycetes; order Streptomycetales; family Streptomycetaceae; genus Streptacidiphilus; species Streptacidiphilus jiangxiensis. Next base: position 15,668 of record NZ_FOAZ01000019.1, on the reverse strand, counting down.
TGGACGGACGGGCCGTCACCGGCGGTCTGCCGGCCTCGCAGTTCATCCTGCCGCTGGCCGTCGGTGTCGCGGTCTTCCTGACCGCCGGCGCGATCATCGTGACGATGTCCCCGACCGAGACCGCCCGCGCGAGCGGGCCGGAGCCTGAACTCATCCCGTAGACGCCGCCCGTTCCTCGGCGAGGATGAGGTGCAGGTCGCCGAACTCGTGCCACAGGTAGCCCTCGCGCAGCGCCTCGGCGTAGCTGCGGTCCAGCAGGGCCCGTCCGGCGACCGCCTCCAGCATCATCAGGTGCGAGGCGCGGGGCTCGTGAAAGCCGGTCAGCAGCCCGTCCACCACGCGCACCCCGCGCTCCGGGGTGATCACCAGCTCGGTCCAGCCGGACCGTGCCCGCACCGTCCCGTCCGGGTCGGCCGCCGACTCCAGCGCCCGCACGGCCGTCGTTCCCACCGCGACGACGCGGGAGCCTGCCGCCCGCGCGCCGTTCACGACCCGCGCCGTCACCTCCGGCACCGTGAACCACTCGGCGTACGGGGGTTCGTGGGACTCGATCGAGGCCACCCCGGTGTGGAGCGTGATCGGCACGACCAGTACGCCGCGGGCGACCAGCCGGGTCACCAGCTCCGTCGTGAACGGCCGGGCCGCGCTCGGCATCTCCGCGCTCCCCGCCGTCGCAGAGGCCAGCGGTTCGGCGAAGACCGTCTGGTAGGCGTCCGAGGGCCGGTCGGCGCTGGTGTACGCGTACCTGATCGGTCGTCCGTACCGCGCGAGGTAGGCCAGCGGCTCCGCCGCCGCGAAGCAGGCCCGCCACAGCCGGCGGGAACCGCCGTCCTGTCCGTCCACCGGCGCCACCAGACTCAGCCGCGCGCCGCCGGTCAGCCGGACCGTCACCAGCGAGCCGTCGTGCGGGCGCCGGCGGGTGCTGCCCCGACCGTCGGGGGAACGGAGCTCGACCACCCACTCGCTCTCGCGCTGCCGCGTCGAGAAGTGCGCCACCACCGGCTCGCCGGTCTCGGTGATCCGCCCGTCGACGGCCGCCGACAGCGTCGGGGAGGTGTTCACCACCAGCACGTCGCCCGGCCGCAGCAGCGCGGGCAGCTCCCGGAACGCGTGGTGCGTCACCAGTGGCGTCGAGTTCGTCGGCTGTCGCGCGACCAGCAGGCGCACGTCGTCCCGGCCGCTGCCGCCCCGCTCCTCGGGCGGCGCGTCCGCCTCCAGCTCCGGCGGCAGCTGCCAGTCGCCGAGCCCGTCCACGAACCCGTCGTCCACGAACCCGTCGTCCACGAAACCGCCGTCCTCGTCCGCCGCCGTCCCGCCCACCGCGACCTCCGTCCTCCCCGTCACCGTGCCGCCTCCGCCCCCGCCGATGCGGTCGCCCCGGCCTCGCCGACCTCCTGGGCCAGGCCGGCCGCCGTGTAACGGCCGCTCGCCCGACGGACGTCGAGCAGGGCCAGCAGGCCCGGGACCGCGCCCTCCTCCGGCAGCGGCGACTGTTCCGCCGCGCCCGCGTCCGCCGCCCGGTACATCGCCGTGTTCATCTCGCCCGGGTCCACCCACCAGACCGGCAGTTTCGGCTCCTCGGCCGCCAGCGAGGCCGACCACAGCTCCAGCGCCGCCTTCGTCGCCCCGTACCCGCCCCACTGCGGGTAGGCCTCGACGGCCGCGTCGGAGCTGATGTTCAGCACCGCTCCGCCGGAGGCCCGCAGCAGCGGCAGCGCCTCCTGGACCAGCCCCAGCGGCGCCACCACGTTGACCTCGAACGCGCGACGCAGCTCGTCCAGCTCCAGATCCGCCACCGGCGCGAGCCCCCGGCCGCCCAGTACCCCGGCGTTGTTGACCAGCAGATCCAGTCCGCCCAGGTCGAACGCGGTGGTGACCAGCGCGGTGCGGTGCCACGCGTCCGTCACGTCCCCCGGTACCGCGTGGACCCGCGGGCGGCCCTCGGCGAGCTGTGCCAACGCGTCCGCGTCGCGCCCGTCGACGACCACCTCCCAGCCGCGCTCGACCAGCGCCAGCGACAGCGCCCGCCCCAGTCCACGCGACGCCCCCGTCACAACGGCGACTGCCATGGCCCTACCTCCCGTGCGATCCGTGCTCTTCCCGGTCGGTTCGTCCGACACTGCCGAAGCTAGATCGCCCCCGGGCCCACCCACCTCGGCCACAAGCCGCCGCGAGCCGGGTCCGTTGGTCCTAGGACCGGGGCCCCGGCCTCCACCGACCCGCGTCCGATGCCCTTGGCGATCACGGGCGGTACGGTGACGGCATGTCGGCGAACGAATGTGCCCCCGGTGGGGCCGCGGGGCCCAGCGAGCACGCGGCGGGCGACCCCTGCCTCGGCGGGATCGAGGCGATCAGCTCCGCCGTCCTCGCGATGAGCCGCCACCTGGAGGTGCGCGAGGTGCTGCAGCGCATCGTCTCCTCCGCACGGACCCTCGTCGGCGCCGAGTACGCGGCCCTGGGCGTGCCGGACGACCACGGCGGCTTCGCGCAGTTCGTCGTCGACGGCGTCAGCGAGGCCCAGTGGCGGGCCATCGGCCCGCTGCCCCGGCAGCACGGCATCCTCTTCGCGATGCTGCACGAGCAGGACCCGACCCGCCTCGACGACGTCCGTGCCGACGAACGCTTCGGCGGTTGGCCCAGCGCCCACCCCGACATGCACGCCTTCCTCGGCGTCCCGATCCAGGACGGCGACGAGATCCTCGGGGCTCTCTTCTTGGCCAATCCCGTCGGCCGTCAGCGGTTCACCGCGCACGACGAGGAACTCCTCCGCATCCTCGCCGCGCACGCCGCCCTCGCGCTCGTCAACGCCCGCCTGTACGAGCGCAGCCGCGAGCTGACCCTCGTCGGCGAGCGCGCCCGGATCGCCCACGAGCTGCACGACGCCGTCTCGCAGAAGCTCTTCTCGCTGCGCCTGACCGCGCAGGCCGCCGCCGCGCTCGTCGAGCGCGACCCGGCCCGCGCCCGCGCCGAGCTCGCCGAGGTCTCCCGCCTCGCCGCCGAAGCCGCGGAGGAGCTGCGCAGCGTCGTCGTCGAACTGCGCCCCGCCGCCCTGGACGAGGACGGCCTGCTGCCCACCCTCGCCTCCCAGGTCGAGGTCCTGAACCGGGCCCACAGCGCGAGCGTCGTCTTCACCCACGACCGTGTCGCCGCGTTGCCCGCCGGCCAGGAGGAGGCGGTCCTGCGCGTCGCCCAGGAGGCCCTGCACAACGCCCTGCGCCACTCCGGCGCGAAGGCCGTCGCCGTCGAGCTGTGCAGCGCCCCCGGCCCCGGCGGCACCGGCCGCGGCGCGCGGCTGCGCGTCACCGACGACGGCAAGGGCTTCGACCCCGACGGCACCCGCCGCGCCGGCCGCCACCTCGGCCTCGTCTCCATGCGCGACCGCGCCGCGGGCGTCGGCGGCTCCCTGCACATCGAATCGTCCCCGGGAGCGGGGACCGTGGTGGAACTGGAGGTCCCCGGTGGCTGACGCGACCATCAAGGTGCTGCTCGTCGACGACCACCAGGTCGTCCGGCGCGGCCTGCGCACCTTTCTGGAGGTCCAGCCCGACATCGCCGTCGTCGGCGAGGCCGGGGACGGCGCGGAGGGCGTCGACCTCGCCGAGTCACTGCGGCCGGACGTGGTCCTGATGGACGTCAAGATGCCCGGCACCGACGGCATCGAGGCGCTGCGGATGCTGAAGGAGCGGGGCAACCCCGCAAAGGTGCTGGTCGTCACGAGCTTCACCGAGCACCGCACGGTCGTCCCCGCGCTCCGCGCGGGCGCGGCGGGCTACGTCTACAAGGACGTCGACCCCGAGGCGCTGGCCGGTGCGATCCGCAGCGTCCATGCCGGACACGTCCTGCTCCAACCGGAACTCGCGGAGGCGCTGCTCGCCGAGGACTGCACGGGCCGCGCGCCCCAGGGACGCGGCGGCTCACTGACCGAACGCGAGCAGGAGGTCCTCGGCCTCATCGCGGACGGCCGCTCCAACCGCGAGATCGCGCGTGCGTTGACGCTCTCGGAGAAGACGGTCAAGACGCACGTGTCGAACATCCTGATGAAGCTGGACCTCCAGGACCGCACCCAGGCCGCGCTCTGGGCGGTCCGTAACGGGATCACGAAGTAGTTGCACGGCCGGAGGCGCGGGGAACTGCGCGAGCAACCCACCCGAGGCGGATGGCCCTGCGCACACGGGATCTGACTGCACAGGGTGGCTTGTCGCGCAGTTCCCCGCACCCCTGGGCGGTGCAACCTCAGGCGCAGCGAAAGTCAAGGCTCGTCGACCGCGGCGTTGTAGGCCGCGACTCTCGCCTTCCGGGCGGCCCGCTCCAGGGGGCGGAGCGCGCTCGCCCGCTGCGCCATCTCGCTCGCGCTGACCGCCGCGCCCTCCGTCGCCGCCGCCAACGCGACCAGCGCGGCCACGCGGCGCGCGCTCTGAAGGACCCGCACCGCCCGCTGCGGGTACCCGGGTGCCAGCAGTTCCACCGCCTCCGCGTCCCGTGAACGCAGGCGTCCCAGCGCCCGCTGCACCTCGGGGCCCGCGCCCGCGACGTCGAGCCGCACCAGTGCCTCCGTCGCGTCGCGCATGCCCTCCGCGAGCTCGCGCTCGGCGTCGCGCAGCGCGGGGACGTCGGCGGGGAAGCCGGGGCTGACCGGCAGCGCGTGCCAGGTGACGGCCAGGACGCCGTCGTCCTCGTGGTCCGCACCGTGCCACAGGGCCTCGGGGACGAAGCCCCAGGGGGCGCCGACGGCGAGCACCGCCTCGCCCGTCTCCATCGCGCGCGCATTGAACTCGGCGGGACCGGTCAGGCCCAGTGGGTGGCCGGGGGCCGGCAGGGCCAGCCGCAGCCCGGTCGCGCCCAGGGTGCGCAGGCGGCCCAGCGCCAGCGTCAGGCCGACCCCGTCCGCACCCGGGAGCCCGCGGACGACGTGCGACTCGTCGTCGCCGCGGACCGCGTCCGCGGTGTCGTCCGGCGAGGCCTGGCCCGCGAACCAGGCGTTGCCCCAGGCGACAAGTCGGGCGGACCGGGGCTCTTCGTACGCTTCATGGGCTTCCGTCTGCGGCATGGGCCAAGCCTACGGAGCGTCCGGCCACCTCGGTGGCGTAGGTTTGGACCGGCTCACGAGGCTGCGACCGTGAGAGAACTCTTCTTTTCCTTGGGGAAGGCGTACGCAATGAGCGACGTGCTGGAGCTGGTGGACGTTTCCGTGATCCGGGACGGGCGCCCGCTGGTTGAGCAGGTGTCGTGGTCCGTCGCCGAGGGCGAGCGCTGGATCGTGCTCGGACCGAACGGCGCCGGCAAGACCACGCTGCTGCAGGTGGCCTCCAGCTACCTGTTCCCCAGCACCGGCACCGCCTCGATCCTGGGCGACAAGCTCGGCAGCGTCGACGTCTTCGAGCTGCGCCCGCGCATCGGCCTGGCCGGTGCCGCGATGGCCGACAAGCTGCCCAAGCGCCAGACCGTGCTGGAGACCGTGCTCACCGCCGCCTACGGCATGACCGCGCACTGGCGCGAGACCTACGAGCAGGCCGACGAGTCCCGCGCCCGGCTGCTGCTCGACCTGCTCGGCATGGCCGACTACACCGAGCGCCGGTTCGGCACCCTCTCCGAGGGCGAGCGCAAGCGCACCCTCATCGCCCGCGCCCTGATGACCGACCCGGAGCTGCTGCTCCTCGACGAGCCGGCCGCCGGCCTCGACCTCGGCGGCCGTGAGGACCTGGTCCGCCGGCTGGGCGCGCTCGCCCAGGACCCGATCGCCCCGGCCATGATCATGGTGACGCACCACGTGGAGGAGATCGCGCCCGGCTTCACCCACGTGCTGATGATCCGGCAGGGCAAGGTGCTGGCCGCCGGCCCGATCGTCGAGACGCTCACCCCGCGCAACCTCTCGCTCTGCTTCGGTCTGCCGCTCACCCTCGAGCACCAGGACGGCCGTTGGGCCGCCCGAGGCCTGCCCATGACGAAGTGACCGATACGTAATGATCTTTCTCCCCGTCGACTGACGGGGAGCCACCTGCGCAACTACCATGAGGCCCGTGGAGAGTTGGGCATGGTGGCTGCTGGTGGCCGTGCTGCTGTGCGCCCCTGTGGTGCACACGGCACTGCTGGAGTTCGTCATGTTCGGCATCGGCGCGGGCGCGGCAGCGCTCACCGCCGGGCTGGGCGGCGGAGTGGTGCTCCAGTTCGTCGTGTTCCTCGCCACGACGCTCGCACTCCTGCTGCTGGTCAGGCCGATCACCAGGCGCCAACGGCGCCAGGCCGCGTCGGTCCGGCACGGGATCGAGGCGCTGAAGGGGGCGGAGGCCGTGGTCCTGGAACGCGTCGACGAGCACGACGGTCGGATCAAGCTCAGGGGAGAGGTGTGGTCGGCGCGCGCACTCGCGGCCGGGCAGACCTTCGAACCGGGGGAGAAGGTCAGCGTCGCCGAGATCGACGGCGCGACCGCGGTCGTTCTCTGAGTCGCCGACCCCGTCCCGGGGTAGGCAAGGCAACACAGCGTCAGCTACTTGGTGCGGGTCCGTCGAGGGAGTCCCTGTGCAAACCGTGATCATCGTCCTGGTTCTGGTGGCGGTGTTCGTGTTCGTCATGCTCCTGCGGACGATCCAGGTGATCCCGCAGGCCCAGGCGGCGATCGTGGAACGCTTCGGCCGGTACACCCGCACGCTCAACGCGGGCCTCAACATCGTGGTGCCGTTCATCGACACCATCCGCAACCGGCTCGACCTGCGCGAGCAGGTCCAGCCCTTCCCGCCGCAGCCGGTGATCACCCAGGACAACCTGGTGGTCAACATCGACACCGTCATCTACTTCCAGGTCACCGACCCGCGCGCGGCCACCTACGAGGTGCAGAGCTACCTCCAGGCGATCGAGCAGCTGACCATCACCACGCTGCGCAACATCATCGGCTCCATGGACCTGGAGTCCACCCTCACCTCCCGCGAGACCATCAACGCCGGCCTGCGCGGCGTGCTGGACGAGGCCACCGGCAAGTGGGGCATCCGCGTCAACCGCGTCGAGCTCAAGGCGATCGAGCCGCCGACCTCCATCCAGGACTCGATGGAGAAGCAGATGCGCGCCGACCGTGACAAGCGTGCCGCGATCCTCCAGGCCGAGGGTGAGCGGCAGTCCGCGATCCTCAAGGCGGAGGGCCAGAAGCAGGCCGACGTGCTCAAGGCCGAGGGCGAGGCGCAGGCCGCCGTTCTGCGCGCCGACGGTGAGGCCGCCGCGATCCGCACCGTCTTCGAGGCCATCCACTCCGGTGACGCCGACCAGAAGGTGCTCGCCTACAAGTACCTGGAGACCCTGCCGCAGATGGCCCAGGGCGACGCCAACAAGCTCTGGATCATCCCGAGCGAGGTCAGCGACGCGATCAAGGGCGTCGGCGGTGCCTTCCAGGGCCTGGCCCCGAAGATCCCCGGTCCGGCCGACGCGGCCGTCACGGCCGCCAACGGCACCACCGGCGTCGAACGCCGCACCGAGCGTCCCGAGCTCGACCCCGAGTAGCCGCACCCCGGAGTAGCGTGCTGCCCATGGGTACCCGCGACCTCCTCAGCGACGAGCAGATCACCACCGGCCTCCTCGCCCTGCCCGAGTGGCAGCGCGAGGGCGGCTCGATCCAACGCACCGTGCAGGCCAAGGACTTCCCCGCGGCGATCCGCATCGTCGACGCCGTGGCGGTCCAGGCCGAGGCGATGGACCACCACCCGGACATCGACATCCGCTGGCGCACCCTCCACTTCACCCTGTCCACGCACTCGGCGGGTGGACTGACCGCCCTCGATCTGAGGCTCGCATCGCTCATCGATGCCGCCGCGGCGGCAGAGGCATGAGATGCTGACTCGCGCATCGGGCAGGCGGGAGTGGTACCACAGCCATGGAACGAGCGGACGAGACCGGTAACGGCGGGCAGGAACAGCAGTACTGGCCCCCACAGCAGACACCGCAGTCCTACGACGCCTACGGTCAGCAGTCGTACGACTACTCTGCCTACAACGCCCACCAGGGCCAGGGCTACGAGCAGACCGGCTACGAGCAGACCGGCTACGACCCCGCCGCCTATCAGCAGGCGTACGAGCAACAGGGCTACGACCCGGCGACCGGGTACCAGCAGCCGTACCAGCAGGGCGGCTACGAGCAGACCGGGTACGAGCAGCAGCAGGCCTACTACGACCCGCAGCAGTACGCCCAGCCGTCCCAGGAGTACCAGCCTTCTCAGGAGTACCAGGACTACCAGGCGTACCAGCAGCCGCAGGCACAGACGTACCAGCAGCAGGAGGAGTACGCGGCGTACTACGCCGACCCCTCCGGTGCGGCGGCCACCCCCTACTGGTCCGCCGGGGAGAACGCCGCCGAGACGCCCTACGTCCCGCCGCAGGCCTCCGCGCCCGAGCAGGAGTCCCTGTCCGACACCGAGGCCGACGCACCCGCGCCGGCCGCCGGTGCCACCGCGGTCGGACGCGGTGACGACGACCGGTCGGGCGGCGCGCTGAAGGACCGGGTTCTCGACGCCGCACTCGGCCGGGGGCCGAACGTCGACCGCAAGAGCTACCTGACCCGCCTCGCCATCGGCGGCGTCGCGCTCGTGGTCGTGGCCGGAGCCGGCTGGTTCGTCGCCGGCGGCAGCTCCGGCAGCAGCCCGCAGACCGGTGGCGGCAGCCAGAGCCAGGCCGACATCGGCGTCAACCACACCAAGGCCTGGGCGGCTCCCGCCGCGGCCGGCGCCGGCGCGGGCGGCAGCGCCGCGGGCGGAGCCAACGACGGGCTCCTCGGCGCGTGGACCACCAGCAACGCTGTCGTCCGCGGCGACGGCGAGGGCGTCACCGCCTACTCCACCGCCGACGGCCACAAGCTCTGGAGCGTCGAGGCCCCCGGCAGCGGCGCCGTGCCCTGCGCGATGTCGCCCTCGGTCAACTCCTCGGGCGTCGGCGCCGTCCTGTTCCAGGCCAAACCCGGCAACGGCCAGGCCTGCGGCCAGCTCGTGGCCGTCGACACCGGATCCGGACAGACCAAGTGGAAGGCCCAACTGCCCTCCAGCGGCGGCACCAGCTACGGCGCCTCCGTCATGGTCGACGACACCCACGTGGTCGCCGTCTCCGACTCCGCCGCCGTCGGCTACGACGCCTCCGGCGGAAAGCAGGCCTGGACCTACTCCGGCCCCGGCAAGTACTGCGCCCTGTCCGGCAACGGCGGCGGCACCGCCCTGCTGCTCCAGACCACCTGCGCCGACACCAGCCCCAAGCAGCAGGTCGTCTCGCTCGACCCGGACAGCGGAAAGCTCCACTGGTGGCGCGGCCTCCCGCAGAGCGCCGCCTCCTACACGGTGCTCTCGGCCAACCCCGCCGTGGTCAGCGTCCACATGACCGACCCGACCCAGGACAGCCTGCTCTCCTTCAGTGACAAGGGCGACAGCCAGGCCACCATCCCCGTCGCCCAGAGCGGCGGCACGCTCGACGCCACGCACGGCAGCTTCGACCCCGACCCGGCCCTGTTCTTCTCCGGCACGACGATGGTCGCGGCCGTCGACCCGCCGGCGCAGTCCGCCGCGGCCGCCTCCGGGCCCACCGTCATCGCCGCCTACAGTCTCGTCAGCGGCAAGGAGCTGTGGCGCACCACCGCCCAGGAGAAGGGCGTCTCCGAGCCGGTCGGCATCGACGGCTCGGCGGCGGTCGTCGCCACCGACGAGCGCGTCGGCCAGGCGGCCCGGCTCAGCCACTTCGACCTGACCAGCGGCGCCGAGACCGTCGGCGGCACCTTCCCGCAGGGCACCGGCTCACTGCTCGGCGCGGGCCGCGTCCTGCTGAGCGGCGGCCTGGTGGTGGCGCTGCCGGAGTACACCGGCAGCTACAACACCTCCGCGACCGCCTGGAAGGGCGTCGCCTCCGGCTGACCCGGCGGATCATCCCGCCGCGGCGAGCTCCCCGAACTCCGCGGTGCCCAGGGCCCAGGCCGCAGCCCCGGCCGCGTCACCGGTCGGCTCGTCGGCCAGATCGGCGGCGGTCAGGCCCAGCGCCGCCACCAGCGCGGCGTCCGGCGTCGGCACGAACGGACGCCGCAGCAGCCGCATCCCGGCCTGCTCCGGAGTCCGGTTCGCCTTGCGATGGTTGTCCGCCGCACACGCGGCGACGGTGTTCAGCCAGCTGTCCGGCCCGCCGTGCGAGCGCGGCACCACGTGGTCGACGGTCGTCGCACGCCGTCCGCAGTAGGCGCAACGGAACCCGTCCCGCGCCAGCACCCCGCGCCGCGACCACGTCGCCTGTTGTCGGAACGGCACCCGGACGTACCGTTTCAGCCGCACCACCCGTGGCAGCGGTATCTCCACCGAGCTGCCGCGCACCCTTCGTCCGGGATGGGCCCGCTCGACCACGGCCTTGTCCTGGAGCACGAGCACCACCGCTCGCTGCAGCGTCACCGCCGCCAGCGGCTCGTACGTCGCGTTGAGCACCAGCGTCTTACGCATGTCCCGCCACCCGCCTCCGACTCCCGGCCCGCCCCAGCTGGACGGTGGGTCCACTGTGCGGGCGGGCCGGATGCCGGGACAACGTAATTTCGGTGGCATCGCGGTTAAGGCTGAGCCGTCACCTGTCGTCGTCGGCCCGTCGTCACACGTTCTCGTAGGTCGCGATCAGCTGCGCGCGGCCGAGCGTGTGGAAGCGCAGGTTGAAGCCGACGACGGCGGGCGTGGCGTTCTCGTCCGGGCCGAGCTTCTCCTGGTCCACCGCGTAGACGGTGAACACGTAGCGGTGCGGACCGTCCCCCGGCGGCGGCGCGGCGCCGCCGAAGTCACGCGTGCCGTAGTCGTTGCGCACCTGCACGGCACCGGCCGGCAGCCCCTTGAACGGTCCGGTCCCGGCACCGCCGGTCAGCTCCGTGACGTCGGCCGGGATGTCGAAGACCGTCCAGTGCCAGAAGCCGCTGCCCGTCGGCGCGTCCGGGTCGTAGCAGGTGACCGCGAAGCTCCTGGTCCCGGCGGGGAACCCGGACCAGCTCAGCTGCGGGGAGGTGTTGCCGGCCGCGAACACGTGCGCGTCCGGCAGCACACCGCCGTCGGTCAGGTCCTCGCTGGACACGGAGAACTCCGCGACCGGCGGGTGGAAGTCGTGGGGGAGCGGACGCCGCTTGGGCTCCGACATGTCGTCAGCCTCCTTGGGAACGACGGCAACACAGGGAGATGGTGGAATCGCCGCCGATCAGCCTAGTCTCGCCGGGTGGCCCTTGATCCGACTGACCCGCGCTTCCTCGACCGCCCCTCACCCGAGGTCGCCCCCGACCTGCTCGGACGGATCCTGGTGAGCACCCGCCCCGACGGGCGCGTCGCCGTCCGGATCACCGAGGTCGAGGCCTACACCGGACCCGACGACCCCGCCTCCCACGCCTACCGGGGGCGCACCGCGCGGAACGCCGTGATGTTCGGGCCGCCCGGCTTCGTCTACGTGTACTTCACCTACGGCATGCACTACTGCATGAACCTGGTGACCGGCCCCGGCACCACCGCCGGGGCCGTACTGCTGCGGGCCGGAGAGATCGTCGAAGGCCTCGGGCAGGCCCGGCACCGCCGCCCCTCCGCCCGCCGCGACACCGAGCTCGCCCAGGGACCGGCCCGACTCACCCAGGCCCTGGGCGTCGCCCGCGACCAGGACGGCGAACGCCTCGGCGGCGACGTCTTCCGTCTGTTGCCCGGCACCCCGGCCCCGGCGGAGCGGATCCGCCGGGGCCCGCGCACCGGCGTCGCCCAGGCGGCGGACACCCCCTACCGCTTCTGGATCGACGGCGAGCCCACCGTCAGCCCCTACCGCCGCCACGTCCGCAAAAGGGTGGACTGAAAAGGGTGGACTGAAAGGGTGGACCGAGGGGTCAGGAGCTGAAGCCGAGGATCCGGGCCTTCTCGGCCGCGAACTCCTCGTCGCTGAGCACACCCTCCTTGTGGAGTCGCCCCAGTTCGGACAGCTGGCGAATGCGCTCGGCCTCCTGGCTGCCCCGGTGGTCGCCGCCGCGCTCGCCTCCGTGGGGCTGGACCCCTCCCTGCCCGTCGGCGTGAGCGGCCGCGTACCCGGGTGGGACGGCGTCCTCCGGGGCGTGCGGGCGCTTGGCCTTCTGCTGCCTGGCCAGCCGGTCGAGCCGGATCTCCGAATCACCCGCGGGGTGCTTTCGCTGACTCGGGGCCGACGCCGCCCGCGCGGCCGCCGCGCGCTGTGCGGCCTGGCGTTGGAGCGCGCCCGGGCTGAGGTCGACGGCGACCCGGCGGCGGTTGTGCTTGGCGACTCCGACCTCGACCCGGTCACCTTCCCGAAGGCCGTGGCTGGTCATGCTGACCCGCGTCTCGTAGGGCTCCCGTCCGGGCAGCTCCACCCGCATGCGGATGCGGTAGAGACGGGAACCGCCGTAGCCCATGTCGTTCCCGCCGATGTAGGTGTGGGTGCCCTTGGTCTCCAGGACGGTGCCGGTCCCGCGGATACCCCGCTGGAAGACCCGCTTGTCGCCGTTCTGCATCGCCTGGCCCAGGTACATGCCGTACCCGAACGAGCCCCACCACAGGACGCCGACGATGAGGACATAGAGCGCGATGTGCAGCGCGTTCGGTCCTGGCACCTGGCTCGCCAGCAGACAGAGCGGCAGGAATCCCGCACTCATCAGTCCGAACCAGAGCCAGACCACCAAGGTCAGCTTGCCTAGAGTCACCTGTGAAAACCCCTCTCGAGACCGGTCCTCGCCCCGCTGGGCGAGACTGGTGTACCGGAGCGGCAAGCCTGCTCACCAGCGGAAGTTCGGCATTGTGACAGCTTCGGTGCGAGATGGAGGCGTCCGTCACAGTAGTTCGCATTTGAACCGTTCGCTCGCTTATCTTCGGAAGCAGCAGTCCCGAAGGAACCGACGGAAACGGAAGCCAAGCCCCATGGCCGGACAGTCCAAGAAGCAGGCAGCCGCCGACCGCCGCGCCCGCATAGCCGAGATGCAGGCCGCCGAGCGCGCCCGTGACCGCCGCAACAAGATCCTCCTGGGCGCCGGAGCTGTCGTCATCGCGGCCGGGGCGATCATCGGCATCGCCGCCGCCGTCGACAACAACGGCTCCAAGGCCTCGACCGCCTCCGCCTCCTCGGTGAGCTGGGCCGCCCCCACGGACACCGACGCCGCCGTCAAGGCCGCCGGCCTCACCATGCTCAACGCCGAGGGCACCGCCGAGCACATCCACATCCACCTCGACGTCTGGGCCAACGGCCAGAAGGTGACCGTCCCGCAGCTCGTCGGCATCAACGAGGGCGCCGGGACCATCAGCCCGCTGCACACCCACGACACCACCGGCGTCGTCCACATCGAGTCCCCGGTCGTGAAGGACTACCACCTCGGCCAGTTCATGACCGAGTGGGGCGTGCCGATCAGCTCCACGCAGCTCGGCCCCGACAAGACCGACGCCACGCACACGCTCAAGGTCTACGTGAACGGCAAGGAGACCACCGGCGACCCGTCCCAGCTGGTCTTCCACGCCCACGACGAGATCGCGATCGTCTACGGCACCGCCGCCCAGAACGCCTCCGTGCAGATCCCGAGCAGCTACACCTGGCCCAGCGGGCTCTGAAATCTGGAACGGATTGGCCAAGAGGGGCCCTCGTCGGCGAGGCTGTTAGCCGACCAGGCCCCTCGGGCGACCGATCCCTCGGGTCGACCGGCGGAACGACCGAAGGAAGAGACGAGACCGTGACCGACATCGTCGACGAACTGAAGTGGCGCGGCCTGCTGGCCCTGTCCACCGACGAGGACGCACTGCGCAAGGCATTCGCGGACGGTCCGGTCACCTTCTATTGCGGCTTCGACCCGACCGCGGTCAGCCTGCACCTGGGCAACCTGGTGCAGATCCTCACCATGAAGCGGATCCAGGACGCCGGCCACCGCCCGCTCGGCCTCGTCGGCGGCGCCACCGGCCTCATCGGCGACCCGAAGCCCACCGCCGAGCGAGTACTCAACGACCCCGAGACGGTCGCCGACTGGGTCGGCCGCCTGCGCGGCCAGATCGAGCGCTTCCTCGACTTCGAGGGCCCGAACGCCGCGCAGATGGTCAACAACCTCGACTGGACGTCGGGGATGTCGGCGATCAACCTGCTGCGTGACGTCGGCAAGTACTTCCGCGTCAACAACATGATCGCCAAGGAGGCCGTCTCCCGGCGTCTCAACTCCGAGGCGGGCATCTCCTACACCGAGTTCAGCTACCAGGTCCTCCAGGGCATGGACTTCCTGGAGCTCTACCGCCGCCACGGCTGCATGCTGCAGACCGGCGGCAGCGACCAGTGGGGCAACCTCACCGCCGGCACCGACCTGATCCGCAAGGCGGAGGGCGTCGCCGCCCATGCGCTCGCCACGCCGCTGATCACCAAGGCCGACGGCACCAAGTTCGGCAAGACCGAGTCCGGCACGGTCTGGCTCGACCCCGAGCTGACCACGCCGTACGCGTTCTACCAGTTCTGGCTGAACGCCGACGACCGTGACATCTCCAAGTTCCTGCGCATCTTCAGCTTCAAGTCCCACGAGGAGATCGAGGAGCTGGAGCGCCTGACCGAGGAGGCCCCCTTCAAGCGCGCCGCGCAGCGTGCGCTCGCGGAGGAGCTGACCGTTCTGGTCCACGGGCAGGAGCAGCTGGACCGCGCGGTCGCCGCGTCCAAGGCACTCTTCGGCCAGGGCGAGCTCGGCGAGCTGGACGAGCGCACCCTCGCCGCCGCGGTCGCCGAGCTGCCGAGCGCCCAGGTGGGTGAACTCGGCGAGATCGTCGACCTGTTCGTCGCCACCGGCCTCTCCGCCAGCCGCTCGGCCGCTCGCCGGACGGTCAACGAGGGCGGCGCCTACGTGAACAACGCGAAGATCGAGGACGAGGCGGCTCTCGCCACGCCGGCGGACCTGCTCCACGGCCGCTGGCTCGTCCTGCGCCGCGGCAAGCGCAACCTCGCCGCGGTCGAGCTGCTGCAGGGCTGACCCGGGCGACCGAGGCTGACCTGCACGTTCGCCAGAGATTCACCCGAAGGGGGGAGATCCGCACGGATCTCCCCCCTTCGCGTTTGACGAGGGCCGGGGCAGGGGCTAATGTAGGTCGAGTCGCCTGAATCGGACAGATGCGTCGTACGGAGCGTCGCTCCGCCGCACCAGTCCATGCGTGACCACCCGTAGTTGATTCACTCACTTGATCGATCTCGTAGGCATCGGTGTCTTCCGAAGCCAAGCGGGTTCTATTTGGCGTGCGAATTGACGCAGCGGAGGCTGATTTCCGGGAATCCGGGAAATGCGCTAACGTTACGGAGGTCGCGAACGAGCGACAGCCCCACTTCTAGCGGGGAAGCGGAAAAGCCGCCCGGCGGATCTGCTAAGCTAGAAAACGAAGGAAGCGCCCGGAGGGCCTGGTGAAACAGGCGCGAAGGAAGCGTCCGTTCCTTGAGAACTCAACAGCGTGCCAAAAGTCAACGCCAGTTACTTTTGAGAACAAATTTTCAGCGAGGACGCTGTGTGCAAGCCTGCTCATTCCAGCAGGTGTTGCACCGCTCTGCGCGAATGTAAAGCATTCACGGAGAGTTTGATCCTGGCTCAGGACGAACGCTGGCGGCGTGCTTAACACATGCAAGTCGAACGGTGAAGCCCTTCGGGGTGGATCAGTGGCGAACGGGTGAGTAACACGTGGGCAATCTGCCCTGCACTCTGGGACAAGCCTTGGA
>NZ_FOAZ01000018.1 GCF_900109465.1 Streptacidiphilus jiangxiensis | reverse complement strand
TGCGTGACTGCCTCTTCTCGGTGACCGAGCCGACCCCGGGCCGCCTGGTCGAGACGGACGCCAACTCCTCGATGGTCATCACCTGGACGGTGACCCCGGCGGGCGAGGGCAAGGCCAAGGTGGTCATCGAGACCACGTGGACCGGCGCGGGCGGCATCGGCGGCTTCTTCGAGCGGACCTTCGCGCCCAAGGGCCTGAACCGTATCCACGACGAGGTGTTGGGCCGCCTGGCGACTGCGGTGGCCTGAGCGCGCGGCCACCACTCCGGACGGGTGAATCTGGCAACCGATCACCCGAGCGGCATTGTCGACTTGACGTCACATCCCCGCAGGTGAAGCCGGATCGGCCGAATCGGTGCGATGATCGCAACGGTCCGGCCGATCGGATGCAGGCTGCAAGGATCGCGGCATGCCAGTGATCGACGACGCCGTGCGCGACGCAGTCGCGATCGAGTCCCTCCGCGCACCACTCGAACCGCCGGCCGCACCGGGGGCGACCGCACCGGGAGCGGCCGCACCGGAGGCGGCCGCACCACCGGTCCGGATCCGGCTGGTCTTCGCGGGGCTGATGCTCGCCCTGCTGCTGGCGGCGCTCGACCAGACCATCGTCGCCACCGCCCTCCCGCGCATCGTGGGCGAGCTGAACGGCCTCAGCCGGATGAGCTGGGTCGTCACCGCCTACCTGCTCGCCTCCACCATCGGCCTGCCCGTCTACGGCCGGCTCGGCGACATGATCGGGCGCAAGCCGGTCTTCCAGTTCGCCATCGTCGTCTTCCTCGTCGGCTCCGTGCTGTCGGGCCTCGCCCACAGCATGAACGAGCTGATCGCCTACCGGGCGATCCAGGGCATCGGCGGCGGTGGACTGATGATCGGCGTGCAGGCGATCATCGCCGACGTGGTCTCGCCGCGGGAACGCGGCCGCTACATGGGCCTGATCGGCGCCGTCTTCGGGCTCTCCTCGGTCGCCGGACCGCTGCTGGGCGGCTGGTTCACCGACGGGCCCGGCTGGCGCTGGTGCTTCTGGGTCAACCTGCCGGTGGGCATGATCGCCCTGCTCGTGGTCTCCCTGGTCCTGCCGCGCCGCACCCGGCGCACCCCGGGCGCCGTGGGGCGGCTCGACTGGCTCGGCGCACTGCTGCTCGCCTCCGTCGGCACCTGCCTGGTGCTGGCGACGAGTTGGGGCGGCAGCCAGTACGCCTGGCACTCCCCGGTCATCCTCGGCCTGATCGGCGGCGCGGTCCTCTCGCTCGTGCTGTTCGTCCCCGCCGAACTGTGGGCCGAGCGCCGCGGTCTGGCTCCCGCCATCCCGCTGCGGCTCTTCCGCGACGGCGTCTTCACCCTCTCGGGTCTGATCGGCCTCGTCGTCGGTGTCGCGCTCTTCGGTGCGGCCAGCTACCTGCCGAGCTTCCTGCAGATGGTCGACGGGGCCAGCGCCACCGGCTCCGGCCTGAAGATGCTGCCGCTCATGGCCGGCGTCGTGGTCGCCTCCATCGGCACCGGCCAGCTGATCAGCCGCTTCGGTCGCTACAGGATCTACCCGATCCTCGGCGGAGCGTTCGGCACGGTCGGCATGGTCCTCCTCGGGCTGCTGGACGCGCACAGCTCCTACGCCGTCCAGAGCGTCGCGATGGCCGTGCTCGGGCTCGGCGTCGGCCTGGTCCTGCCGGTGCTGGTGCTGGCCGTGCAGAACTCCGTCGCCCCCGGCGACATCGGCGCGGCCACCTCCGCCAACAACTACATGCGGCAGATCGGCGGTTCGGTCGGCGCTGCGGTCTTCGGCACGGTCTTCGCCTCCCGTTTCGCGCACCAGCTGGCGCAGCGCGGGCTGAAGCCGGACAACTCGATCACCCCGGAGCTCGTCCACCACCTGCCCGCGTCGCTGCGCGACGCGTACGTGCAGGCCTTCGCGGCCGCGATGCCGCGCGTCTTCCTCTACCTGGCGCCGGTGCTGGCGCTGGGCTTCCTGCTCGGCTTCCTGATGAAGGAGAAACCGTTGGTGACCCACGCCGCGTCGGAGGACTTCACCGCAGCGGAGCCGGCCTCGGCGTCGGTCTCCGCGGTTCCGGCCCAGACGGTGACTCAGGCCGCGACCGGTACCCCGGTCACCGGCGCGGTTCTGCAGACGGACCGGACGGGCGTGCCGCGCGCGGTGCTGACCCTGGTGGACCTGGACGGCCACCAGATCGCCCGCACCGGCAGCGGCGGTGACGGCCGCTGGGCGCTGGCCGCGCCGCGCAACGGCAACTACGTGCTGATCGCCGCGGCGCCCGGCCACCAGCCGCAGGCCGTCACCGTGACGGTGGGCGGTCGCCCCGTCGAGCTCGACGTCGTCCTCGGCGGCACGGGCCGCCTCGCCGGTGCGATCCGCAGCGCGGAGGGCGCGCCCGTCGCGGGAGCGTCCGTGACGCTGACCGACCCGCACGGGGAGGTCGTGGCGAGCGCGCACGCCGACTCCGACGGTGCGTACGCGTTCCGCGACCTGGTCTCGGGGACGTACACGCTGACCGTGAGCGCGCGGGCCTACCGTCCGGGGGCGCTGGCGGTCGACGTCGCCCCAAACGTCGAGACCCGCCAGGACGTCACCCTCGCCGGCAGCGGCACCCTCAAGGGCACCGTCCGCACCACGGCGGGCCGACCGGTCGCGGACGCCAGGGTCACCCTCCTGGACGCGGCGGGCGCGGTGGTGGCGGCCTCCCTCACCGGCGAGGACGGCGCGTTCCGCTTCACCGACCTGGAGCCGGGCGAGTACACCGTCATCGCCGCGGGCTACCCCCCGGTGGCCACGGCGCTGCGCCTGGAGGACGGCCACACCGAGCGGGACCTGCACCTGTCGCACCGGCTGGACGACTAGCCCTCCGGGGGCGCGAGGAGACTCGCGCCCCTGATGGTGCAACCCCCGTCGCGTCTAACGACACACGTCCCTCACAAGTGACGCCCACTCACCCGTCGAGTTAGAACTATCCACCGGCCGGGTGAGCGCGGAGCGCCCGTTCCCCGCCCACCGGCATAGGTTGCGCGACGTGCCCAGTTGTGAACCCTTGACCATCCTCCATGTCTCGCAGCCCGTCGACGGCGGCGTCGCCCAGGTCGTGGCCGATCTGGTGCGCGGTCAGGTCGCCGACGGGCATGCCGTGGTGGTGGCGTGCCCGTGTCCCGAAGGCGGGCGGCTCTCCCGTGACGTCGCGGCGAGCGGTGCGCGGCTCGTGCCGTGGGGTGCGGAACGCGCCCCTGGCGCCGGGCTGCCGCAGGAGCTCATGGCGCTGCGACGGATCGTCGCGGAGGCCCGGCCGGACCTGGTGCACCTGCACAGCAGCAAGGCCGGGCTGGTCGGGCGGCTCGCGATCCGCTCGCGGGTGGCGACGGTGTTCCAGCCGCACGCGTGGTCGTTCGAGGCGGTGACGGGGCCGACCGCCAAGGCGATCGCCCGTTGGGAGCGCTGGGCGACGCGCTGGAGCGACCGGCTGGTGTGCGTCAGCGAGTCGGAGCGGGCCCACGGCCAGGCCGCCGGGCTGCACGCCCGCTGGGCGCTCGTGCCCAACGGCGTGGACCTGCACCGCTACGACCCTGCCGCGCTGCCGTCCCGGCAGCGGGCCCGGCGCAGTCTGGGGTTGTCGCAGCACGCGCCGCTGGCGGTCTGCGTGGCCCGACTGTGCCGGCAGAAGGGGCAGGATCTGCTGCTCCGCGCCTGGGGGGAGGTGCTGGCGGAGCTGCCACACGCGCGGCTCGCCCTGGTGGGGGACGGGCCGGACCGGGGCGTGCTGGAGGAGCTGGCGGCGGGGCTGAGTGTGCCGGAGAGCGTGGTGTTCGCGGGGCGGGTGGAGGATCCGCGGCCGTGGTACGCGGCGTCCGACCTCACCGTGCTGCCGTCGCGCTGGGAGGGCATGGCGCTGGCGCCGCTGGAGGCGATGGCGTGTGCCCGACCGGTGGTGCTGACGGACGTGGCGGGGGCCCGGGAGATCCTGGGGGACCAGCAGTTCCCGGTGCCCGTCGGCGACACCCGGACGCTGGCGACGTCCCTCGTCCGGCTGCTGTCGGATCTGGAGCTCGCCGCGGACCTGGGGCGGCGCTCCCGCACACGGACGACGGAGCGTCATGACCTGCGGGCCACAAGGATGTTGATGGGCCAGGTGTACGACGCGGTGTTGCAGTCGCGGCGCGTTCCGGCACCCGCCGCGCCGAGTCAGGCGCAGCGTCGACCGGTCAAAAGATCTGACTAATGGTCAACGGTGTGAAACCCCCCGCCCGGCCTCCGGAATCCGAGTAGAAATTCTGTAATGTCCTATTTGCCTGCTTCATTCCTTTCTCCGTGAGACGGCGTCGGTGCCGACCGCGGCGGCAGGTGCTACCTCCGGCAGGGGAGTACGTGCGCGGATGACCACGATCGACAACGAGGAACTGCCCGCGGGCGTCGGGGCGGTGGGCCTCGAACACGTCCGGGGGCAAGGCTCCGGCCACTCCTCCGCCGCCGGTGCCCCCGCGGTGCGCGGCGGCACCGGTCTGCCGGTCGCCCTGCTCGCCGTGGACGCGCTGGCGGCCGTCGGCGCGCTCGCGCTGGTCCTGCCGGGAGGCGCGGCCGTCGCGCTGCGAGCCGCCTGCGGACTGCTCCCGGCGCTGGTGCTGATGTACTCCTCCGGCGGGCAGTACCGGCTGCGGCTCGCCCCCTCGGTGCTGGACGAGCTGCCGGGGCTCGCCGGGCGCGCCACCATCGCGCTCGCCTTCGCGCTCACCTTCGAACGCTGCCTGCAGACGGTGCTGCTGCCCTTCGCGCTGCCGACCACCATCCCGGCCGACGTGCGCGTGCTCATCCTGCTGCTCCTCGCGCACCTCACCCTGGACTCCCTCGGCCGCGCCCTGGTCTACCGCGCGATCCGCTCCCGCCGTCGGCGCGCGCCGCGGCCCACGCTGATCGCCGGCGCCGGGCACGTCGGGCAGCGGATCGCCGCCGCGCTGTTGGAGCACCCCGAGTACGGGCTGAGGCCCATCGGCTTCGTCGACGCCGACCCGATCTTCCTGCCGGCCGACTTCCCCGTCCCTGTCCTCGGCGGCCCGGACGTGCTGGTCCGCGAGGTGCCGCGGCGCGGCATCCGCGACGTGATCCTCACCGGCGGCGGCGCCGACGAGGACCGCGCGCCGCAGATGCTGCGGATCTCCACCGACTTCGGCTGCGACGTCTGGTTCGTGCCGAGCTTCCCCGACTACGGGGCGTTCGAGCACGCCGGTCGGCGCACCGCCGTCGGCGACCACCTGTGGGGCTTCCCCTGTCTGCGTCTGGGCAGCAACCCGATGCAGCGGCCCAGCTGGGCGGTCAAGCGCGCGTTCGACGCCTGCTTCGCCGGGCTCGGGCTGCTGCTGCTCTCCCCGGTGCTGCTGGTCTGCGCGCTCGGCGTGCGGCTCGAGGGCGGCCCCGGGGTGATCTTCCGTCAGGAGCGGATCGGCCTGGACGGGCGCCCGTTCACGGTGCTGAAGTTCCGCACCCTGCGCCCGGTCGACGAGCACGAGTCGGCGACCCGCTGGAACATCGCCCACGACCACCGTCTCGGTCCGGTCGGACGGTTCCTGCGTCGCGCCTCGCTGGACGAGCTGCCGCAGCTGTGGAACGTGCTGCGCGGCGAGATGAGCCTGGTCGGCCCGCGACCTGAGCGCCCTTACTTCGTTATGCGTTTCGCCCAGGCTTACCCGCGCTACCGCGAGCGTCACCGCGTGCCGGTCGGCCTCACCGGCTTCGCACAGGTCAACGGCCTGCGCGGAGACACCTCGATCGAGGACCGGGCACGGTTCGACAACTACTACATCGACAGCTGGAGCCTGTGGCAGGACGTCAAGATCCTGCTCCGCACGGTGCTCGCTGTTCTGCGGACGGACGGGAGTTGACGGGGTGTCCCCAGAACTGGGACAGCAGGCGAGGCCCGATGGGCCGGGAGGGCCCGATCGGTCCGAGCGGCCGGGCCTGCGAGCGCGGGGCGGGCCGGCGGCGCTGTGGTGGCCGCGGCTGCGGGCGGGGCTGAGCCCGGCGCAGCTGGTCGCACTGACGGTGCTGTTGGTGTGCGTGCCGCTCGGCAACCAGGACGTCACGGCCGCCGTGCACGTGACCCCGGCGGACGTGGGCTCGCTGGCGCTGGTCGCGGTCACGCTGCCGGTCGCGCTGTGGCGCCGCACGCGCTTCCTGGCCCGGCCGACCGCGCTGCTCTTCGCCGCCGTGCTGCTCGCCGTCGGCGTGGCGACCGCCGCCTCCCAGGACCCGCACGAGAGCCTGTCGGGCTTCGTGCGCTTCGTGCAGATCTTCGTCATCGTGCCGGCCGCCGTCCTCCACGCCGTCCGCGACCGCCGCGACCTGCGGCTCGCCCTGACGGCCTTCGCCACCGCCGCGCTGGTCGAGGGCGGGGTCGGCGTCGAGCAGTACGTCACCGGCACCGGCGCCTCCTTCGCCGGTGGCGACTCCCGCGCGGTCGGCACCTTCGGCGCGCAGGACGTGATGGCCATGTCCGTCGTCGTCAGCTTCGGCCTGCTGGCCGCGCTCGGCCTGTCGCTGGAGGCGCGCCGCGAGCGGCGGCGCCGGGCCGCGGCCTGGTGGGGCCTGGCGGCCGGGTCGCTGGCCGTGCCGCTCGCGCTCTCGTTCAGCCGCGGCAGCTGGATCGCCACGGCCGTCGCCGCGACGCTGGTCCTCGCGCTGACCGACATCCGGCTGCTGCTGCGCGGCGGCGTCCTCGTCGCCGCGACCGGTGTGGTGCTGATCGGCGGGCTCACCGCCGCGGGCGTCCTCAGCAGCGGCAGCGGCGACGACGGCTCGGTGACGGCCCGGCTGAGCAGCATCGGCCAGGTCACCGGCGCGGCCGACCACTCCGTCACCGACCGCTACGACCTGTGGACCACGGCCGGACGGATCTGGCGCGAGCACCCGCTGACGGGCGTCGGCCCGAAGGAGTTCCCGTACTTCCGCGACGCCCACGCGCCGCTGCGGCTCTCCTCCGGCAGCGACACCGGCGGCGCGGGCGCCGGTTACTCCAGGGAACCGCTGCTCTCCCCGCACAACATGTACATGCTGGTGCTCAGCGAGCAGGGCCTGATCGGGATCACCGCGTTCCTCGCGCTGCTGCTCGGCACCGCGCTCGGGGCGTGGCGCACGCCGGTGGTGGTGGGGCTGCTGGTCTGGCAGATGGTGGACTTCCTCTACGCCGACATCGGCGGCACCACGACGGTGCTGATCTCGGTGGTGCTGGGCCTGTGCGCGTCGGCCCTGGCCCGGGGCAGCCTGGCGGCCATCCCCGGCCCTCGCTCCGCGCAGACCCTGCGGGAGGCCTCGCTGTGACCGTCACGACCACCGAGGACGCGACGGAGGAAGCGCCGGCGGCTCCGGCCCGGCACGGGCGCGGCTTCGTCGCCAAGGCCTTCGGCGTCACCGCCCTGTTCAGCGCCGTCGGCTCGGTCCTCGGTCTGCTGCGGGACCTGCTGCTGGCCCGCTTCTACGGCGCGGGCTCCGCGACCGACGCGTTCCTGGTCTCCTGGACCGTGCCGGAGACGGCGGCGCCGCTGCTGATCGAGGACGGCATGGCGTTCCTCACCGTGCCCGCGTTCAGCGCGGCCCTGGCCGCCCGCGGACAGCTGGAGGAGAGCGGCGAGGAGGCCCCGGACCCGGTCCGCGCCCTGGTCGCCGCGACGCTGCCGCCGCTGGCGCTCGCGCTGGCGGTGATGTCGGCCGTGGTCGCCGTCGGCGCGCCGGTGCTGGTGACCGTCCTGGCACCCGGCCTGGCCGACCCGCAGCTGGCGATCGTCTGCACCCGGCTCACCGCCGTCACGGTGCTGCCCTTCGGCCTCGTCGGCTACCTGGGCGCGGGCCTGCGCTCGCACCACCGCTTCACCCTTCCCGGGGCCGTCTACATCGCCTACAACGCCGGCATCCTGACGGTGATGCTGCTGCTCCACGGCACCCTCGGGGTCCGCGCGGCGGCGGGCGGCGTGGCGCTCGGCAGCGTCCTGATGGTGGCCGTGCTGCTGCCGTCGTTCGCCCGGCACGTCAGCCGTCTGACGGTGTGGCGGGTACGCGGCGCGAGCGTCGGTGAGCCGGTGCTGAACCCGATGGCGCTGCTGCCCGTCGTGCTGTTCACGCTGACCCGGCAGGCGCAGATCTTCGTCGAGCGCTTCATCGGCTCCTCGCTGCCCCCCGGCACCATCTCGCACCTGAACTACGCCGAGAAGGTCGCCCAGAACGTGATGATCATCGGCATCCTGGTCTGCACCGTCACCTTCCCGCTGATCGCCCGCGCGCTCGCCGAGGGCGACACCCAGGGCGCGCGGCTCCGCGCCGAGAAGGACCTCGGGGTCGTCGGCGCCGTCGTGCTGGCCGGCACCGTCGTGGTCTTCGCCTGCGCCCCGCAGCTGGTCGCGGTGCTCTTCGAACGCGGCGCGTTCACGGCGGCCGACACCGCCGCGACGGCCGTGCTGATGCGGGTCTACAGCCTCGGGCTGCTCGCCCAGGGCCTGGTCGGCGCGCTGATCCGGCCCTATCTCGCGGCCCGTCCCGCCGTCGGCTTCGGCCGCGACGGCCGGGCACGGCCGCTGGACCGGACCGACTGGTACCCGATCTGGTCGATGGGCGCGGGCCTGCTCGTCACCGTCGCCGTCGCGGCCGGGCTGACCCCGTTCGTGGGCGCGGCCGGGCTCGCCGCCGGCAACGCCGTCGGCATCAGCGTCACCGCCGTGCTGCTGCTGATGGCGCTGCGCGCGCGAGGGATCCCGATCCGGCTGCACACCGTCCTCGGCGGGCAGGCGCGGCTGCTGCTCGCCGCGGCCGGAGCGGCGGTGCCGACCTGGCTGGCCGCCAACATCCCGGGGCTGGACGCCCTCGGCCCCGTCCTCCCGCTGCTGCTCGGCACGGTGGTCGGTCTGCTCTCCTTCGCCGCCCTCGCCGGTGCGCTGCGCGCCCCGGGAGCGGACGCCGCGCTCGCCGCCGTCCGCGGCCGGGTGGCCGGCCGGCGTCCGGCCGTGGTCCGTCAGCGCAGCGGTCAGGCAGCCGAAGAAGGCGGCACGGGTGACGGCGGGGCAGGTGCGGGTGGGGGAGTCGAAGGCGCCCACGGCGCAGAGTTCCAACAAGCGAGGGGAGAGACCGATGGTCGCTGAACCGCTTCGGGGTGGAGTCCAGGCGCCGGGTGAGCCGGGTGTCGTGGCCCAGCCGCAGCCGGACGGGAGCGCCTCGCCGCGCCGCCCGGCCGGACCCGTCGAGCGCCCCGCGCTCGAAGGCCGGCCGCCGTGGGCGCTGATGTACCACTCCGTCGACAGCGGCCCGCAGGACCCGTACCTGCTGACCGTCTCCCCGCAGCGCTTCGCCGCCCAGCTCGGCTGGCTGCGGCGGCGGGGCCTGCGCGGGGTCTCCATGCGGGAGCTGGTCCGTGCGTACGAGCAGCAGGCCGCCGACGGCCTCGTCGGCCTCACCTTCGACGACGGCTACGCGGACTTCCCCCGCCAGGTGCTGCCGCTGCTCCGGGCCCACGGCTTCACCGCCACCCTGTACGTGGTCGCCGGACGGATGGGCGGCCACAACGCGTGGGACGCCGACGCGCCGCGCAAACCGCTGGTGACGATCGACCAGGTGCGGCAGCTGGCCGACGCGGGCGTGGAGATCGGCTCGCACGGGCTGAGCCACTGCCGGATGACGGGCCTCGCCGCGGACGAGCTCACGACCGAGACGCGGCGCAGCCGCGAGGCGCTGGAGAGCGTCGTGCGCGGGCCGGTCACCGGCTTCTGTTACCCGTACGGCGCCGTCGACGAGGCGGCCGAGCAGGCCGTCGCCGCGGCGGGCTACGACTACGGCGCGGGCATCTGCCACCAGTCCGCCACCAGCCGTTGGGCGCTGCCCCGTTGCTATGTCGGGGAACGCGACGGCGGCCTGCGCCTGAGCGCCAAGCGCGTCCGCCACGCGCTGCGGGGGTGGAGCGCGTGAGCGCGCCCGTCGCCGACCCGTCCGAGTCGAGGCCCGAGCTGCGCGTCCTGCACGTCGTCACCGGCCTGCACGCGGGCGGCGCCGAGCAGCAGCTGCGGCTGCTGCTACGGCATCTGCCGCCCGGGATCCACTGCGAGGTCGTCGCGCTGTGCGAGGCGGGCACCGTCGCCGACGGCCTGCGTGCCGACGGCGTCACCGTGCACGAGCTGGACATGCGCGGCAACCGCGACCTGGCCGCGGTGCCGCGCCTGGTCCGGCTGATTCGCGAGGGCCGCTACGACCTGGTCCACTGCCACCTCTACCGGGCCTGCGTCTACGGACGCCTCGCCGCCCGCCTGGCGGGGGTGCGGGCGGTGCTGGCCACCGAGCACTCGCTCCAGCCCGGGGTCCTGGAGGGCCGCCGCACCAGCGCCGCGGTGCGGCGTCTGTACCTGGCCACCGAGCGGCTCGGCCGGGTCACCATCGCCGTCTCCGAGGCGACGGCCCGTCAGCTGCGCACCTGGGACGTGCCGGACGAGCGGATCCGGGTGGTGCCCAACGGCATCGACCCCACCGCCTACCGCGTCGACGCGGTGCCGCGCGCCTCCCTGGGGCTGCCCGCCGACGCGTTCGTGATCGGCGCGGTGGGCCGGCTGGTGCCGGGCAAGCGCTTCGACGTCCTGGTGGACGCGCTCACGTTGCTGCCGCCCCAGGCGCACCTGCTGATCGTCGGCACGGGCCCCGAGCGCGACGCGCTCCTCGCCCAGGCGGGCGAGCGCGGGGTCGGCGAGCGGGTGGTGCTGACCGGTGAGCGCGACGACGTGCCGGGGCTGCTCGCCACCATGGACGCGCTGGCCGCGCCCTCGGCGGGGGAGACGTTCGGGCTGGTCCTGGTCGAGGGGCTGGCCGCGGGGCTGCCCGTCTTCTGGTCCTCGGGCCCGGCGCTCGCCGAGCTGCCCATGCAGGAGCAGTTGGCCCTCGGCCGCGGCGGCAGCGCCCGCACCGAACCCACCCCGTCGGCGTACGCCGCCGCGCTGGCCCCCGTCCTCGCCCGCCGCCCGCCGCGCACCGTCGGCCCCGTGCCCGCCCGCTACGACATCGCCCGCCTCGCCCCGCGCGTGGCCGCGGTCTACGCGGAACTCGCGGGCGTCCCGGAGCCCCGTCACCGCATCGCACCCCCGAAGGAGATGAGCCGTGCCCGATAGCGAACTGCCCGGAACCGAGCGGGCGAGAGTCGAGCAGCCCAGGGGCGGGAAGGGCGGCGCACACTCGGCCCCCGCGCCCGCCGCCGTCGAGCGCCGGTCGGCGGCGCTGCGCTCGGCGCTGCGCAAGTGGTGGCCCCTGCTGGTCGCGGTGCCGGCCGGGGCCGTCGCCGGTGGCGGCTACGCGCTCGTGGCGACGCCCCAGTACCAGGCCGACGCCTACGTGATGGTCGTCGCCGACCAGGGCGCGGACAACGCGTCCGCGACGAGCTTCGCCCAGGCCTACGGCCGGGTCGTGGCCCAGCCCGAGATCCTGGCGAGCGCCAGCGCCGAGACGGGCGTGCCGATCCGGCAGCTGGCCCAGGAGGTGCAGGCGCAGACCTCTCCGGACGCCCCGATGATCCAGATCACCGGCAGTGCGACCTCGGCCCGGCTGGCGGCCAAGGAGGCCAACGCGGTGGCCCGGTCCATGGTCACCTTCGGCGGCACCACCGCCAAGCAGACCCGGGTCAAGCTGATGGCCTTCGCCCAGGCCGCCGCGCCCGCCGCGGCGTCCTCGCCCTCACGCAGCCTCGACGTCGCCGTCGGTGGCGCGGCGGGTCTGCTGCTGGGCAGCCTCGCGCTGCTGGTCCGCCCGGGTGCGGGGGCGGGTGCGGGCGGTACGCGCCTGGCCCGCGAGGGCGAGACCGTCGTCGCGGCGGGCGAGCCGCTGGACGCGGCCGCCGCGCCGGTGCCCGAGCAGCAGCGGGAGACCGCCGGATCGGGTGTGGGGTCGGGCGCATGACCACCGCCGTCCGTTCCGACGCCGCCGGGCCCGTGGACGCGGCGCCGCGCTACGAGACCGTCGTGCTGCGCGACGAGCGCGCGCTGGAGGCCCTCGCAGGGGAGTGGAACGCGCTCCAGGAGCAGAGCCCCGGTGCGACGCCGTTCCAGTGCCACGCCTGGCTCGCGTCCTGGTGGCACAGCTACGGCCGGCCGGGGCGGCTGCGCCTGGTGACGGTCCGTCGTGACGGGCGGCTGATCGCCCTCGCCCCCTTCTACCGCGACGGCGCGGCCCTGCGGCCGCTCGGCGCGGAGATCACCGACTTCCACGACGTGCTGCTGGACGCCGAGTACGCCGAGGAGGGCGCGGCTCGGTTGGCCGCGGCGTTGGCCGCGGAGCTGCGCGGGCCCTTCGCCCGCCTCGATCTCCCCGAGGTCCGCGGCGACGCGGCGATCCACCGGCTCTTCGCCCACTGGCCGCGCGCGGCCCGCAAGCTGCCGGCCTCACTGGTCCAGCACCTGCCGGGCGTCCCGATGGACGAGCTGCTGACCCGCCTGCCCGGCCGCACGGCCCAGCGCACCAAGGTCAAGCTCCGGAAGCTGGCCGCGGCCGGGGTCGACGTCCGGCTCGTCCCGCCGTGGGAGGCCCCCGAGGCGGTGGACCGGATGCTCGCCCTCCACGCCCTGCAGTGGCGTGAACGCGGTGCCACCCCGGAGCACATGCGGGAACGCTTCGCCTCGCACCTGCGCGCGGCGGCCACCGGCATGGCGGCGACGGAACGCGCCCAGCTGCGCGAGTACCGCCTCGACGGGCGCCTCATCGCCTGTGACCTGATGCTGCAGAGCCACGCGATGGTGGCGCTGTACGTCTACGGCGTCCATCCGGAGGCCCGTGAGCGCGTCGACATCGCCGGCATGCTGTTCGGCGAGTCCCTCGCCCACGCGGTCAGCACCGGCCGCACCGAGCTGAGCCTGCTGCGCGGCGACGAGCCGTACAAGCAGCGGTGGCGCCCGGACCCGTCGCACAACGAGCGCCTGCTGCTGGGCTCCGCCCCGGCGGTCGCGGTCACGGCGTACCTGGCGGGCGCGGAGGAGCGGGCCAAGGAGTTCGCGCGGCGGCGGATGCCGTGGGTGAAGGAGCTCCGGGGCCGCGTGCGGGTCCTCAAGTCGAAGCTGTAGGTGCAATCCCCCAGGGGCGCGAGGAACCGCGCGAGAAACCAACGGCGTGCGGATGGCCCTGTTACCGGGGGGCCAACTGCTCAGATGGCTTGTCGCGCGGTTCCCCGCGCCCCTGGATGGTGCAACCTAGGCCAGTGGCTGTCACTCGCTCCGTTCTCCTCTTCGTCCTTGCCGCTCTCGCCGAGATCGGTGGCTGCTGGCTGATCTGGCAGGCCGTGCGCGAGCACCGCAGTTGGCTGCTGGCCGTCGGCGGGGTCCTCGCGCTGGGCGCGTA
This sequence comes from Streptacidiphilus jiangxiensis, assembly GCF_900109465.1. GTDB lineage: Bacteria > Actinomycetota > Actinomycetes > Streptomycetales > Streptomycetaceae > Streptacidiphilus > Streptacidiphilus jiangxiensis. The sequence continues at coordinate 218,423 of NZ_FOAZ01000018.1, read as the reverse complement.
CGGGTTCGTCGCGGCGGCCCAGCCGGACTCCCACTTCGGCCGCGTCCTCGCGGCGTACGGCGGCGTCTTCGTGGTCGGCTCGCTCGCCTGGGGCGTCCTGGTCGACGGCTTCCGGCCGTCGGTGTGGGACTTCGTCGGCGCGGCCGTGTGTCTGGTCGGCGCGGGGATCATCATCTACCAGCCGCGCGCCTAGCCGGGCAGCGTGCCGCCGAGCCCTTACCGTGGCGTGCATGCGTTCCCGCCTCTCCCTCCGGGTCCTGCTCACCGTCGTGCTGCTCGCGGGCCTCGCGCTGGTCGGGCAGGCGGCCCGGGCGGCGAGGCCGGCGCCGTTCGGGGACGAGGTGGTGGCGCAGACGCGGCGGACCGACGCCGACGCGCTGCGGGTGGGGGCCGGTGGGGGCGTGGAGGCGTACGACGCCCGCAGCGGCGCGGTGGCGTGGAGCTACCGCCGGAGCGGGCATCGGGCTTTGCGGCTGGTGCCCGTCGGTGCGACGACCGTCGCCCGGTGGGACGACGGGGAGCTGACCGGGATGGAGCCGGAGCCCGCTGTGGTGCGGTGGCACCGGTACGTGCCGGGGGTGGGGGCGAGGACGCCCCTGACGCTGGTGCCGCTCGGCGCGGGAGAAACGTTCCTGGCGCTGACCCGGGACGTGGTGATGACCTACAACACCGACGACGGGACTCTCCGCACCTCCACCCTGCCGCCCGTCGGCTGCAGCTTCCGCGACCAGGGCCCGGCGGGGCCGCTGCACCTGGGCGCGTGGGTGCTCGCCCGGCGTGACTGCGCGGACGGGGCGGGGGGGACCGAGCTGGAGGGGTACAGCCTCGACGGACGACGCTGGCAGCAGCCCACCGTCGCACCGGTGCGGCTGGCGGCGCGGCCGGACGGGGACGCCGACGTGCTCGTCGTGCCGAGGCGCGAACCCTACGCCGTGGACCCGGCGACGGGCCGTCCGGCCAAGGAATGCGTTTGCGCCGCCCGGTAGACTGGAGGCTTGTTGCCTCCTGCTGCACAGGCCGTTCGGACGGTTCTGGCCGCATCCATCGCGAGTGCGCCACCGCGCGCCGCCGCGCACCGTCCCCGGGAGTGGTTTCACCATGATCGTCGCCAACGACATCGAGCTGCGCGCGGGCGCGCGGATCCTGATCGAGTCGGCGACGTTCCGTGTCGCCCCAGGTGACCGGATCGGTCTGGTCGGCCGCAACGGCGCCGGCAAGACCACGCTGACCAAGGTCCTCGCCGGCGAGGGCCAGCCGGCCGGTGGCTCGGTGACCCGCGGCGGCGAGATCGGCTACCTGCCGCAGGACCCGCGCACCGGCGACCTCGACGTGCTCGCCCGCGACCGCGTGCTCTCCGCCCGCGGGCTGGACGAGGTGCTGCGCAAGATGCGCATCAACGAGGAAAAGATGGCGAACGGCAAGGGCGCCACCCGCGAGCAGGCGATGAAGAAGTACTCGCGCCTGGAGACCGAGTTCCTCACCAAGGGCGGCTACGCCGCCGAGGCCGAGGCCGCGACCATCGCCGCCAGCCTGGGCCTGCCGGACCGCGTGCTGGGCCAGCCGCTGCACACCCTCTCCGGCGGTCAGCGCCGCCGCGTCGAGCTCGCCCGGATCCTCTTCTCGGACTCCGACACCCTGCTGCTGGACGAGCCGACCAACCACCTCGATGCCGACTCGATCCTGTGGCTGCGGGACTACCTGAAGTCCTACAAGGGCGGCTTCATCGTCATCTCCCACGACGTCCAGCTGGTCGACGAGGTCGTCAACAAGGTCTTCTACCTGGACGCCAACCGCACCTGCATCGACGTCTACAACATGGGCTGGAAGCTCTACCAGCAGCAGCGCGAGGCCGACGAGAAGCGCCGCAAGCGCGAGCGCGCCAACGCCGAGAAGAAGGCGCAGCAGCTCAACTCGCAGGCCGACAAGATGCGTGCCAAGGCCACCAAGACCGTCGCCGCGCAGAACATGGCCCGCCGTGCCGAGAAGCTGCTCTCGGGCCTGGAGGCGGTGCGCCAGAGCGACCGGGTCGCCAAGCTGCGCTTCCCGACCCCGGCCCCCTGCGGCAAGACGCCGCTGACGGCCGAGGGCCTGTCGAAGTCCTACGGCTCGCTGGAGATCTTCACCGACGTCGACCTGGCCATCGACAAGGGCTCCCGCGTCGTCGTGCTCGGCCTCAACGGCGCCGGCAAGACCACGCTGCTGCGCATGCTCGCGGGCGTGGAGGCGCCGGACACCGGCCAGGTCGTCCCCGGCCACGGCCTCAAGATCGGCTACTACGCCCAGGAGCACGAGACCCTGGACGCGGACCGCACGATCCTGGAGAACATGCGCTCCGCCGCTCCGGACATGGACCTGGTCGAGGTCCGCAAGATCCTCGGCTCGTTCCTCTTCACCGGCGACGACGTGGACAAGCCCGCCGGCGTGCTCTCCGGTGGCGAGAAGACCCGTCTGGCGCTCGCGACGCTGGTGGTCTCCAGCGCGAACGTGCTGCTGCTGGACGAGCCCACCAACAACCTCGACCCGGCCAGCCGCGAGGAGATCCTCGGCGCGCTGCACTCCTTCGAGGGCGCGGTCGTGCTCGTGACCCACGACGAGGGCGCCGTGGAGGCCCTCCAGCCCGAGCGGATCATTCTGCTGCCGGACGGTGTCGAGGACCTCTGGAACGAAAGTTACGGGGACCTCGTGTCGCTCGCGTGAATTATCAGCAGCAAAACGCCGGGTCGGAACTGTTCGACTAGGCGAGGGATCATGCATCTGGCCCAGAAGACCTCATATCGGCTGTTGCGTGTTCTGCTGCTGAGCGCGGCTCGGATTCTGTGGAATCCGCAATCTTCGGCAATGCTCAATTACCGCTGCTGATCAGCAATTTCGCGGGACGGCCCCGCTGTGCCCAGGGGCGTGCGGCCAGATGCCGTGCGCTCCCTGTGTGCGCGGCGACACCAGTTCCGGCCAGGAATCCCGGTATCGACCTTGTCGAATGGGTGGCCATGGAGGCCCCCATGGGTGATCATGGGATTCCAACAGAGCACTGCTACGAGGAGGCACGGGTGGCCGAGACTCTGAAAAAGGGCAGCCGGGTGACTGGTGCCGCGCGGGAGAAGCTCGCGACCGAGCTCAAGAAGAAGTACGACTCCGGTGCGAGTATCCGCGCGCTCGCGGAGGAGACGGGTCGTTCCTACGGCTTCGTCCACCGCATGCTCAGCGAGTCCGGGGTGAACCTGCGCGGTCGCGGTGGAGCCACGCGCGGAAAGGCGAAGGCCGCCGCTGCGGCCGGCTGACGTCCCGACGCAACCCTGACGCAACGGCGGTCCGGGTCTCCTCCCCCTGGCCGTCGTTCGTCATGCTCCGGCTATGGATCGGCCTCGCCGACGTTGTTACTCTTCAGTAGCCACGTTCGCGCGACTGCCGGAGGAACCTGTGACCGATCACGTTGACGAGTGGGCCGAGGCCGGCGTCCGCCTGGACGTGGAGGGCGAGCTCGCCACCGTCACGCTGTGCCGCCCGGAGCGCCGCAACGCGCAGTCGCCCGCGCTGTGGCGTGCGCTCGCCGCGATCGGCAGCGAGCTCCCCGGCACCGTCCGCGTCGTCGTGCTGCGCGCCGAGGGCGTCTCCTTCTCCGCAGGCCTCAACCGGCAGGCCTTCACGCCCGAGGGCATCCCCGGCGAGGTCTCCTTCATCGATATCGCCAAGGGCCCGAACGGCGACGCGATCATCGCCGAGTACCAGGAGGGCTTCCTCTGGTGGCGTCGGCCCGACCTGGTCACCGTCGCCGCGGTCCAGGGCCACGCGGTGGGCGCGGGCTTCCAGCTCGCCCTCTCCTGCGACCTGCGCGTCGTCGCCGAGGACGTCCAGTTCGCCATGAAGGAGACCGCGCTCGGCCTGGTCCCCGACCTGACCGGCACCAAGCCGCTGGTCGACCTCGTCGGTCCGGCCCGTGCCCTGGAGATCTGCGCGACGGGCCGCTGGGTCCACGCGGAGGAGGCGGAGCGCATCGGCCTCGCCAACCTCGTCGTCCCGGCCTCCGAGCTGCACGCGGCCGCGTCCGACCTGGCCGCCGCGCTGCTCGCGTCGCCGCGCGACGCGGTCATCGAGACCAAGGCCCTCCTCCAGGGCGCGGGCGCCCGCACGCTCGAGGAGCAGCGGGCCGCTGAGCGCGCCTCCCAGCTGCGTCGCCTGCGCGACCTGGCGGGCATCGCGGAGTAGCCGAACCGCGCCCCTCCGTGCCGTCCGTGCTGTCCGTGCCGTTGACGCGGACGACGCCGCGTCCGACAGTGGGTGGCAGCCGCCGTGCCCGGGCGGCACGGGGGGAGGCGGGCATGCTGTTCATCGAGGTCACCGATTACGCGGTGCGGTCGGCCGTGATCACCTTGCGGCGTCGGGGGAGCCCGATGACCTTCGTCCTGTTCCCGATGATCCACATCGGGACGCCGGCCTTCTACGCCGACGTCCGCCGACGGGTGGACACCTGCGACATCGTCGTGGCCGAGGGGGTGACCGGCCGGTCGATGCAGGCGGGGATGCTCACCATGGCCTACCGCTTCGCCCCGCGCCGGTCGCGCAACGGGCTCGTGCAGCAGAACGACGCACCGCTGCTGACCAAGGACATCCCGGTGGTCCAGCCGGATCTGGCCGCCGCCGAGGTGATGCGGGGGGTCCGCAGGTCGATCCACTGGCAGTACCCGCTGCTGCTGCTCCTGGCACCGCTGCTCGGCCTCTGGTTCGCCCTGCGCGGCCCGAGAGCCTTCGTCGAGCAGGACCTGGCCGTCGAGGACTACCCGACCACGCGGCGGGCCGAGGCCCGCGCCAACAGCGACCTGCAGCACGCCCTGCTCGACGAGCGCGACGCCCGCCTGGTGGACGCCCTGAGCCGGATCCACGAGGAGCACCAGCACGAGCCGATCCGCGTCGCGGTCGTCTACGGCGCGGCCCACATGCCCGCCGTGGTCCGGGGTCTGCTCGGCCGGTACGAGTACCGGCCGCGTGACAGCGAGTGGATCACCGTCTGCACACCGCGCTGAACGAGCTGCGGGCGCAACGGCGTCAGATGCCGTGCAGCGCGCCGCCGTCCACCGGGATCATCACGCCCGTGAGGTAGCTCGCCGCAGGCGAGAGCGTGAAGGCGGCCACCCGGCCGAACTCCTCCGGGCGGCCGTAGCGGCGCAGCGGGATGGACGCCTCGTGCGCGGCGCGGGTCGCGGCCGGGTCGGCCGACAGGCCGTCGAGATGCTGGACGCGTTCGGTGTCGATACGGGCCGGGAGAAGGCCGAAGACGCGGATGCCCTCGGGGCCCAGCTCGGCTGCGAGCGTCTTCGCCGTCATCGCCAGGCCGGGGCGGAGGCCGTTGGAGACGGCCAGGCCGGCGATGGGCTCGCGGGCGGAGCCGGAGAGCACGAAGCCGATCGCGCCGCCCTCCGTCAGGACGTCCGCCGCCGCCCGGGCGAGCCGCAGCGCGCCGAGGAAGACCGACTCGAAGGCGTCGCGCCACGCCGACTCCGGGGTGGCCAGCGCGGTGCCGGCTGCGGGGCCGCCGACGCTGACGAGCAGGCCGTCGAGCCGCCCGAAGCGGCTGAGCGCCGCGCCGACCAGGCGCTCCGCGGTGTCGGGCGCGGCGTTGTCGGCGACGACGCCCTCGACCCGCTCGGGGCCGCCGAGCGCGTCGACGGCCTCGGCGACGGATTCCTTCTCCCGTCCGGTGATGACGAGGTGTGCGCCCTCGGCCGCCAACTCCCTTGCGCTGGCGAAGCCGAGGCCCCGTGTCGCGGCGGTGACGATGTAGACGCGTCCGGCCAGTCCAAGATCCATGGTTCCTTGCTTCTTTCAGCTCTCTGCTTCGGCTCGGGCGAGGAGGAAGGCCGTGTTGACGAGGGCGACATGCGTGAACGCCTGAGGCGTGTTGCCGAGTTGACGACCTGCCAGCGGGTCCCACTCCTCCGAGATCAGGCCGAGGTCGTTGGCCAGGCCGCGCAGGCGGTCGAAGAGTGCGCGGGCCTCGCCGACGCGGCCGATGGCGATCAGCGCGTCGCAGAGCCAGTAGGAGCAGGCCAGGAACGCGCCCTCGGAGCCCTCCAGGCCGTCGACCGCGTCGGTGGCGGCGTCGTCGGAGGGCGTGGAGTAGCGCAGGATGTAGCCCTCGTGGTTCAGCTCGCGCTGGACGGCCTCGACGGTGGCGATCGCGCGGGGGTCGTCGGGGGCGAGGAAACCGGTCTTGACGGCGAAGAGCGTGGCCGCGTCGAGCGCCGCGCCGCCGTAGTACTGGGTGAGGATGCCGCGCTGCTTGGAGACACCGCGCGCGCAGACGTCCCCGTGGATGACGTCCCGCAGCTCGCGCCAGCGTTCGACGGGGCCGGGCATGCCGGTCTCCTCGGCGAGCTTGACCGCGCGGTCGAAGGCGACCCAGCACATGATCTTGGAGTGGACGAAGTGGCGGCGCGGGCCGCGCACCTCCCACAGACCCTCGTCCGGGTCGGACCAGTGCTCCTCCAGGAACTCCAGCAGCTTGACCAGCAGGCTCCAGACATGGCGCTCTATGGTGATGCCGTGCCGGTGGGCCAGGTACAGGGTGTCCACCACCTCGCCGTAGACGTCCAGCTGGAGCTGGTCGACGGCGGCGTTGCCGAAGCGGACCGGGTGGGAGCCCTCGTAGCCGGGGAGCCAGTCGGCGATCTCCTCCGGCAGGCGGCGCTCGCCGCCCACCCCGTACATCGTCTGCAGGTCGGCCGGGTCGCCGGCGATGGCCCGCAGCAGCCACTGGTACCAGGCATCGGCCTCCTTGCGGTAGCCGGCGGTCAGCAGCGCGGAGAGCGTCATCGTCGAGTCGCGCAGCCAGCAGAAGCGGTAGTCCCAGTTGCGGGCGCCGCCGATCTGCTCGGGGAGCCCCGCCGTCGCCGCGGCGACGATGCCGCCGGTGGGCTGGTAGGTGAGCGCCTTCAGGGTGATCAGCGAGCGCCGGACCGCGGGCATGTGCTCCTCGGCCACCCCGGAGGAGCAGCGTGACGCCCAGTCCTTCCAGTCCTCCAGGGTGGTCTGCAGCGACTTCTCCGGGTCCTGGCGGGGGCCGGCGCTGTGGAACGACGGGGTCCAGCTGAGCACGAACGGGATCCGCTCGCCCGCGTGGACGGTGAACTCGGAGTACGTGGCGAAGTCGCGGCCGTAGGTGTGGACCTTCTCGTCGCAGCGCAGCCAGACCGCGTCCGGGCCGGCGACGGCGATGCGGTGGTGGTTGGTGCGCCGCATCCACGGGATGATCCGCGCGTAGTCGAAGCGCAGCCGCAGCTCGCCGACCATCGCCACGGAGCCGCTGATGCCCTCGACGATCCGCATCACGTCCGGTGTCCGGTCGCGCTGCGGCATGAAGTCGATCACCCGGACGCTGCCGGTGGAGGTGGTCCACTCGGTCTGCAGCACCAGGCTGTCGCCGACGTAGGAGCGGAAGGGGGCCTCGCCGTCGGAGGCGGGGGCCAGTCGCCAGTGGCCGTGTTCGTCGCCGCCGAGCAGCGCGGCGAAACAGCTGGGGGAGTCGAACCGCGGCAGACAGAGCCAGTCGATCGATCCGTCCCTGCCGACCAGGGCGGCGGTCTGCAGGTCACCGATGAGCGCGTAGTCCTCGATGCGTCCGGGCATGGTGCCCATCCTGCCTGCCCGGACGCCCGTTTTCAGGCCTTTCGGGCCGCCAGCCTCGCGTCGCGTCGGAGCAGGAACCACCAGGCGACCGGGATCAGTGCGGCGAAGACCCACCACTGGATCGCGTAGGGCAGGTGCACGCCCTTGCCGACCACGGCCATGCTGTCGGACTGGTTGTCGTTGGGGTTGGGCACCTGCTCGGCCTGCCCGGAGGAGGACAACGAGGGGGAGGACCCGGTCAGCTCCAGGTAGCCGGCCAGCAGCGGCTCGCTGAGGTGCTTGGCCTGCTCGCCGCTGTTGATCAGCATGAACTGCCGGTCGGGCATCCCGCCGGGGTTGCGGATGCCGGTCAGCGCGGTGGTCTCGTCGGGGCGCAGCCGCCCGCTGACGGTGACCTCGCCGGTCGGGGTGGACGGCACGGCGGGGAACTGGGCGCCCATGGTGTTGCCGGGGGAGATCCAGCCACGGTTGACCAGCACGGCCTTGCCGTCGTCCTGGATCAGCGGGGTGACCAGGTAGAAACCGATGTTGTCGCCGGAGGCGTCGGTCCGGTGCCGCACCACGAACTGGTGCGCCGGGTCGAAGTGGCCGCGCGCGGTGACGGTCCGGTACATCTCGCTCAGCGGGATCGTCGCGCCCGGCTGGGACAGCTGCTCCATGGGGACAGCCGCCGCCGCGAGGTTGGCGTTGATCATCGCGTTGTTGCGGTTGGTCTGCTGGTAGCGGTGGTACTGCCACTGGCCCAGCCAGATCATCGCGGGGATGACGGCCAGGAAGACCAGGGTGAGCACCACCCAGCGCCGGGTGAGCAGGATGCGGAACACCACAGAACGGTAACTCCTTCAGCTCAGCGCCCCTGCGCCGGGGGTCGGTCCTGGGCCCCGCCCTGGGGCTGCACGTGCTGCAGCAGCTGGAGGAAGGCCGCCTCGTCGACCGTCGGCGTGCCGACCTCGCGGGCCTTGCGCGCCTTGGTGGACCAGCCGCCCGGGTCGTTGGTGACGAGCAGGCTGGTGAGCCTGCTCACAGAGGAGGCCACGTGCAGGCCGGCCTCGGTCAGCCGGTCCTCCAGCACCTCGCGGTCGATGCCGGTGTCCCCGGTGATCGCCACGCGCATGCCCTGGACCAGTTGGCCGTCCGGCTGCCAGCGGCCCGGGTTCGGGTAGGGGCAGGCGGGCCGCCGCTTGGCCGGACGGTAGCCGCCCCAGGAGCCGGCCCGGCGCGCGGCCTGCGCGGGGCCCGCCTGACGGGGGATGCGCTGGGTGGCGCGGGCCTCCTCGGCGAGGCCGAGGTCGCTTATCGGCACGCAGGGCACCAGTGGCAGCCGCAGCCCGGCCTCGGCGGCCAGCCGCAGGCTCGGTCGGAAGACCTCCGCCAGCACCCGGGCGTCGTCGAGCGCGTGGTGCGCGTGGCGGGTCTCCACGCCGAAGTGCGCGGCGAGGGTGCCGAGCTTGTGGTTGGGCAGCGGCAGGCCGAGGTCGCGGGAGAGCACGATGGTGCACAGCCGCTGCTCGATCGGGGCGCGGTCGCTGATGCGCGCGTACTCACGGGAGATCATCGACCAGTCGAACAGCGCGTTGTGGGCGACCAGCACCCGCCCGGCGAGCCGCCGGCTCAGCTCCTCGGCGATGCCGGGGAAGGTCGGGGAGCCTTCCAGCAGATCGCTGGTCAGCCCGTGGATCCAGATCGGGCCGGGATCGCGCTCCGGATTGACGGTCGTGTACCAGTGGTCCTGCACGGCCCCGCGCGGGTCCAGTTGGTAGACACCGACGGAGATGACGCGGTCCGTCCGGCCGAGGCCGGTGGTCTCCACGTCGACCACGGCCCACCCGGCATTCGGGTAGTCCGGCGGCCACGTCTCGATGTCAGTTCCAGGAAGCACGATGGAACACAATACGGTGGAAGGCCGACAGCGCCCGACGGCCTGCTGACTGAGAGAGACGAAACATGCGCGCCACAGTGATCCACGGACCGAACGACATCCGGGTGGAGGAGGTACCCGACCCGGTGGTGCGGAAGTCCACCGACGCCGTGGTCCGCACGGTCCTCGCCTGCATCTGCGGTAGCGACCTCTGGGCGTACCGGGGTGTCGCCAAGCGGGAGAAGGGCCAGCGGATCGGGCACGAGTTCCTGGGCGTGGTCGAGGCCGTCGGGGCTGACGTCCGTTCGGTCAAGCCGGGCGACCTGGTGGTCGCGCCGTTCGTCTGGTCCGACGGCGTGTGCGAGTTCTGCGCCGAGGGTCTGCAGACCTCCTGCCCGCACGGCGGCTTCTGGGGCACGCCGGGCTCGGACGGCGGCCAGGGTGAGGCGGTCCGCGTCCCCTTCGCCGACGGCACCCTCGTCCAGCTGCCCGCTGACGCGCAGTCGGACCCGCGGCTGCTGACCGCGATGCTGGCGCTGTCGGACGTCATGTCGACCGGCCACCACGCCGCGGTCGCCGCGGGCGTGCGCCCGGGCGCGACGGTCGCCGTCGTCGGCGACGGCGCGGTCGGCCTGTGCGGCGTGCTGGCCGCGAAGCGGCTGGGCGCGGAGCGGATCATCGCGATGGGCCGTCACGAGGCCCGCACGGCCATCGCCCGCACCTTCGGCGCCACCGACGTCGTCGCCGCGCGCGGCGACGAGGCGATCGACGCGGTGCGCGAGCTCACCGGCGGTCTGGGCGCGCACGCGGTCCTGGAGGCCGTGGGCACCGAGCAGTCGATGAAGACCGCGATCTCCATCGCCCGTGACGGCGGCGCGGTCGGCTACGTCGGTGTCCCGCACGGCGGCAGCGCGGGCGTCGACATCGGCCAGATGTTCGACCGCAACGTCTCGCTGCGCGGCGGCGTCGCCCCGGCCCGCGCCTACATCCCGGAGCTGCTGGCGGACGTCCTGGCCGGCGTCATCGACCCGTCCCCGGTCTTCGACGCCGACGTGACGCTGGACGGCGTGCCGGACGGCTACCGGGCGATGGACGAGCGCACGGCGCTCAAGGTGAAGATCACCTTCTAGGTGCCGGTGGTGCCGGTGGTGCCGGTGGTGCCGGTGGTGCCGGTGGTGCCGGTGGTGTCGGCACTGCCGGTGTGACGGCGGCGGACGGCGCGGACGATGTCCTCGCCGATCCGCTCCAGGAAGACCGCCGCCGTCCCGAGGCGCGCCCCGGCCGGGGTGACCGGGCCCAGCAGGCCGGCTCCGTCGCGGGCGAACTCGGCCAGCAAGGCGTTGCGTTGGGCGCTCGCCAGCAGCGAGCGGTACCAGACGTCGTCGTCGATGACGTACCGCTCGCGGCGGCCGTCCTCCGTGCGCTCGCGGCGCAGCAGCGCCTGGCCCTCCAGATAGCCCACGGCCTTGGAGACCGACGCCGGGCTCACCCCGAGCCGCTGCACTAGCTCCGCCGCGGTGAGGCTGCCACTGTCGGTGACGTAGAGGCAGGTGAGCACCCGGGCCGTCATCCGCGGCAGCCCGGTGTGCACCAGCAGGTCGGCGAAGCGTGCCGCGTACTCCTCGACCGCCGCGAGGTCGCGCCCCCGCGCCGGACCGGGTCCGCCGCCCGCCTGCTGCCGCGCCCCCGTGCCGCTCCGCCGGGAGCGCTGCGTGGTGGCGCGCTGCGCGCTGTCCGCGCGGTAGCCGGACGGGCCGCCGTTGCGGGCGATCTCCCGGGTGACCGTGGACGTCGGGCGGGCGAGCTGCCGGGCGATCTCCCCGTAGCCGAGCCCCGCCGCCAACCCCTCGGCGATCCTGCGACGGTCCTCGTGGCGCAGCCTGGCCCCGGGCATCGGTGCTCCCTCCCTCTGTTGCAACGCGGGCATCCAGCTTGCATTAACCGGCAGGCCCATTGCAAGGATTCACCGTCATCTACCTGCGCTTATGCGGGTGTTGGCGACTTTGATCGTTGCTGGTTTCGTGAACGGCGATCTAGGGTTGTCCACGCACCGGGAGACACCGAAGCGACCAGGGGGAAGCATCATGAAGACCACCGTCCGCGCAGCAGTCACCGTCCTTCTCGCCGGCTCCGTGCTGGCCGGCGCGCCGACCGCCTTCGCCGACAGTCGCACTCACGCAGGGGTGCAGACCGTGCTCGACCGCGCGGTGACCGAGGCCGGTCTGCCCGGCGCCATGGCCCAGGTGCGGGACGGGAGTTCGACCTGGTTCGGGCAGGCCGGGACGGCCGACCTGGACAACGGCAGCAGGCTCGTGCCGCAGGACCGGTTCCGGATCGGCAGCACCACCAAGACCTTCGTCTCCACCGTGGTCCTGCAGTTGGAGGCCGAGCACCGCCTCGGCCTCGACGACAGCGTCGAGCGCTGGCTGCCCGGCCTGGTGGACGGCAACGGCTACGACGGTTCGAAGATCACCATTCGGCAGTTGCTCGACCACACCAGCGGGATCGCCAACTTCGCCATGGCGAAGCAGGTGTTCGAGGAGTTCGTGGGTCTGCCGTTCCTCCAGCACCGGTTCGACGGCTTCACGCCGCGGCAGCTGGTCGAGCTCGGCCTCGAGACCAAGCCGTCCTTCGCCCCCGGCCACGGCTGGCAGTACTCCGACACCAACTACGTGCTGGCCGGAATGATCATCGAGAAGGCCACCGGGCACAGCCTGGCCCAGGAGATCACCGACCGGATCATCAAGCCGCTGCACCTGCGGAACACCTACGAGCCCGTCGGCGACGACCCGTGGATCCACGGCCCGCACGGCCGCTTCTACTCCAAGCTGATGATGCCGGGGGACGGTACCCCCTTCTACGACGTCACCGAGCTCAACCCCTCCTGGGGCTTCGGCTCCGGCGACATCGTCTCCACCGTCGGCGACCTCGGCACCTTCGTGCAGGCGCTGCTCAAGGGCCGGATGCTGCCACCCGTCCAGCAGCGAGAGATGTTCACCATGCTGGACACCCAGGGGAACTGGGTCGGCAACAACTCCGAGTACGGCCTGGGTGTCGGCTCGATCAAGCTGTCCTGCACCACCGTCTGGGGCATGGGCGGTGCGATCGACGGCTCCTGGTCCTACACGTTCGGCACCCGCGACGGTCGGCACCTGCTCTCGACCGAGGTCGACGGCGACTGGGGCAACGGCACCTGGCGCAGCCCGGTGGGCGTGTTCAACGCCGAGATGGAGGCCGAGTTCTGCGGCGTCAAGCCGGCGCGGCAGGGCTGAACACCGCGACCAGCCCCGGGTCGTTGAACGAGGTGATCCGGGCCAGCCGCCCCTGGCGCAGCGTCAGCACCTGTGCTCCGTAAGGGTGGTAGCCGCCGTCGTCGCCGCGCTTGCGGATGACCACGGCGGCCTGCCCGTTGGCCCGGGTCGGCTCCAGCCGCCACAGGCCCGGGTGCAGGACGTGGGAGGCGAGGAAGCCGACGACGGCGTCGCGGCCGGTGAACCACGTCGGGGTGGGCGGCATCTCCAGCTCCACGTCGGCGCGCAGCAGGCGCACCAGCGCGTCGGCGTCGGCGCGGGTGAAGGCGTCGACGTAGTCGTCGAGGAGCCGCCGCAGGGCCGCCGCGTCCGGCTCGGCGAGCTCGTCGGGGTGCGGCGCCGCGTCCGACAGCGCGGTGCGGGCGCGACGCAGTGCGCTGTCGACGGCCGCCTCGGAGGTGTCCAGCATCTCCGCCACCTCGGCGCCCCGGAACGCGAGCACGTCCCGCAGGGTCAGCACCGCCCGCTGGCGCGCGGAGAGGAACTGCAGCGCCGCGATGAACGCCAGCCGCACGCCGCTGCGCGCGGCCACGACCACCGCCGGGTCGTCCCCGCCCGCCCCGAGCAGCCGGTCCGGCACCGGCTCCAGCCACGGCACGTCCGGCTCCCGCGCGGCGACCGCGACGTGGTGGTCGTCGGACGGCGCGCCGACCCCGGAGGGGAGCGGCCGCCGTGACCGCGTCTCCAACGCGGTCAGGCAGGCCGCGGTCGCGATCCGGTAGAGCCAGCGCCGGACCGTGGAGCGGCCCTCGAACCGGTCGAAGCCGCGCCACGCGCGCAGGTACGTCTCCTGCACCAGGTCCTCGGCGTCGTGGACGGAACCGAGCATCCGGTAGCAGTGTGCGAGCAGCTCCGGTCGGAACGGCTCGGTGAGAGTGGCGAACTCGGTGTCCGAGACCATGGTCCCCACGGTATCCGCAGCCTGTGGTCGAGGGGGTCAGCCGAGCGGCTTCAGGCCCGCGCCGGTCACGGCGTACTCGGCGGCACTGTCCGGGTCCGACGCCACCTGCAGGACCGCCTTCGCGACCAGCTCGGGTGTCAGGATCGGCTCCATGTTGGCAAGGAACGTCTCCCGGTCGAGGCCGGCCCGCGCGGCGTAGCCGTCGACCGCCTCCGCACCCACGCCCGTCGGAGTGAGCTGCGGCAGCAGCGTGACGAACCGGATGCCGAGCCCCGCCCGCGCGGACTCGTCGGCCGCATAGGCGCCGATGGTGCGGACCGCCGCGTTGGCCCCCGCGTAGCCGCCGCTGAGCGGCGAGCCCTTCAGCGCGGCGCCACTGGACATCTCCACGACCACGCTCCCGGGCGCGAGCGGCGCGCGCAGCGCCGCGCGGGTCCACACGAAGGCCTGACGGGTGTCGACGTTCCAGTTGACGGTGAAGCTCTCCCAGCTCTGCTCGTGCAGCGGTGCGAGCAGCGGCCGGGCGCCGGCGTTCAGCACCAGCAGCGCGGGGCGCTCCTCGCGCACGAGGCGCTCGGCGAGCTCCTCGTCGCCGGCGTCGCCGACGACGGGCACGAAACCGTTGCCGAGCTCCTCGCGTGCGGCGGCGAGATCGGCCTCGGTGCGGGCGACGCCGAGGACGCGGGTCCCCTCGGCGACGAGCGCGGCGGCGACGACGCGGCCGAAGCCGCGGCCGGCTCCGGTGACGACGGCGGTCATGGCGGTCATGGCGTTCTCCCTGTGGCTGGTCCGACAGATCCGGTGTGTCGGTATCCAGACCGGCCGCAGGGAGAAAATCCGTCGCGAACGCGCCGACGACTTTTTACCGGAATGCGTCCTGGCCGGTCAGAGCCTTGCCGATGACCAGCTGGTGCATCTCGACGGTGCCCTCGTAGGTCAGCACCGACTCGAGGTTGTTGGCGTGGCGCATGATCGGGTACTCGAAGCTGATGCCGTTGGCGCCCAGGATCGTCCGGGAGGTGCGGGCGATCTCGATGGCCTCGCGGACGTTGTTGAGCTTGCCGTAGCTGACCTGCTCCGGGCGCAGCGTGCCCGCGTCCATCCGGTTGCCCAGGTGCCAGGCGAGCAGCAGGCCCTTGTTGAGCTCCAGCGACATGTCGGCCAGCTTGGCCTGGGTGAGCTGGAAGCCGGCCAGCGGCCGGCCGAACTGCTCGCGGGTGATGCTGTACTCGCGCGCCGTTTCCAGGCAGGAGCGGGCGGCGCCCAGCGCGCCCCAGACGATGCCGTAGCGGGCCTGGTTGAGGCAGGAGAGCGGGCCCTTCAGGCCCCGGACCTCGGGGAAGACGGCGTCGGCGGGCAGTCGCACGTTGTCCAGGACCAGCTCGGAGGTGACCGAGGCGCGCAGCGAGCCCTTGTGCTTGATCTCCGGGGCGGAGAAGCCGGGCGTGTCGGTGGGGACTACGAAGCCCCGGATGCCGTCCTCCGTCTGCGCCCACACGACCGCGACACCGGCGACGGAGCCGTTGGTGATCCACATCTTGCGGCCGTTGAGGACCCAGTCCGAACCGTCACGCTTGGCGTTGGTGCGCATGGAGGCGGGGTCGGAGCCGTGGTCCGGCTCGGTCAGGCCGAAGCAGCCGATGATCTCGCCGGCCGCCATGCCGGGCAGCCACTGCTGCTTCTGCTCCTCGGAGCCCCAGCGGTGGATGGCGTACATCGCCAGCGAGCCCTGGACGGAGACGAGGGAACGCAGACCGGAGTCGGCGGCCTCCAGCTCCACGCAGGCCAGGCCGTACTGGACGGCGGTGGCGCCGGCGCAGCCGTAGCCGTGCAGGTGCATGCCCAGCGCGCCGATGGAGCCCAGCTCACGGGCCAGCTCGCGGACGGTCGGCAGCTGTCCGGCCTCGTACCAGTCGGCGATGTGCGGCAGGACGCGGTCCGCGCACCAGGCGCGGACGGTGTCACGGACGGCGAGGTCCTCGTCGCTCAGCAGGTCGTCGAAACCGAGCGGGTCACGGGGGTCCAGTGCGGTGCTCATGCTCATTCCTTATCAGGCTCGGTCTCGGAGGGGAAAGGCTGGTCGCTGGGCGCGGCCAGCCAGGCGCGCACGGCGTCATTGTGCTCGCCGAGGCGGGGCGGGGCGAGGGGGGGCCGGACCGGCGTGGCGGTCAGCGTCAGCGGGCTGCGCACCTGCGGCACGCGCCCCCCGCCCACCTCGGCCACCGGGTCCAGGCCCAGTTCGGTGGCGAGCGCGAACGCCCCGGCCAGGTCGTTGACGGGCCCGCAGGGGACACCGGCCTCGGTCAGCCGCGCCTGCCACTCGGCCGCGCCGTGGGCGGCGAGCGCCGCCTCCAGCACGACGACGAGTTCGGCGCGGTTGCGCACGCGCTCGCCGTTGGTGGCCCAGCGGGGGTCCTCGGCCAGGCCCGGCACGCCGAGGACCGTGGCCAGCGCACGGAACTGCCCGTCGTTGCCGCAGGCCACGGCGAGCAGCTCCGGGCCGCCCACGCCGTCGGTGGAGCCGCAGTGCAGCGTCTCGTACGGGGCGATGCTGGGGTGCTGGTTGCCCATCCGCCCCGGCGGGCGGCCGGTGGCGAGGTAGGACGAGGCCTGGTTGGCCAGCGAGCCGAGCAGGGAGGCGAAGAGATTCACCTCGACGTGCTGGCCCTGGCCGGTGCGGTCGCGGTGGCGCAGCGCCGCGAGGATCGCGGCGACGGCGTCCTTGGCGGTCAGCACGTCCACCAGGGCGACACCGACCTTGTGCGGCTCGCCGTCCCGCTCGCCGGTGATGCTCATCAGGCCGCCCATGGCCTGGATCACGAAGTCGTAGCCGGGCAGCGGGCTGCCGGTGCCGAAACCGGTGATCGAGCAGTAGACCAGCCCAGGGTTGGCCGCCAGCGCGGCCGCCTGGTCCAGGCCGTAGCGGGCGAGCGAGCCGGGCTTGAAGTTCTCGATCAGGATGTCCGCGCGGGCGGCGAGCTCCCGGGCGAGGGCGGCGTCGGCCGGGTCGCCGAGGTCGAGGGTGACGCCCTGCTTGGAGCGGTTGGCGCAGTCGAAGTAGGCGGCGGTCCCGTCGACGAACGGCGGCCCCCAGGAGCGGGTGTCGTCGCCCGCGCCGGGC
Organism: Streptacidiphilus jiangxiensis; assembly: GCF_900109465.1. Lineage (GTDB taxonomy): Bacteria > Actinomycetota > Actinomycetes > Streptomycetales > Streptomycetaceae > Streptacidiphilus > Streptacidiphilus jiangxiensis. The sequence goes on along the minus strand of NZ_FOAZ01000018.1, from coordinate 201,612 downwards.
CGCTCGACCTTGACCACCGTCGCGCCCAGGTCCGCCAGGGTGGCCGCGGCGAGCGGGCCGGCCAGCACGCGGCTGAAGTCGGCCACGAGAACGCCGTCGAGCGGCGCGGGTGTGGTTGCCATGGCTCTCATGCTTGCAAGATCCAAACAATGGTTGGAATAGGCCCCTTCGGTGAGAAGTACGACATGGACACTCCGGACCGTCCATGGCGTGGTCGGCGAGGCCGGGCTGTCGCAGCCGGGCACTAGGCTGGAGCACAGGCAAGCGGAAGGCGGAGGGCATCGTGACCACGGTGGAGACAGGCCTGCTCGACACCTTCGGGCGTCGCGCGGTGGACCTGCGCGTCTCCCTGACCGACCGGTGCAACCTGCGCTGCACGTACTGCATGCCCGAGGAGGGCATGCAGTGGCTGGCGAAGGACACCCTGCTCACCGACGAGGAGATCGTCCGGCTGGTCCGCATCGCGGTCGGCGACCTGGGCGTGCGCGAGGTGCGCTTCACCGGCGGTGAGCCGCTGCTGCGCCCCGGGCTGGTCGGGATCGTCGCCGCGTGCGCGGCGCTCGACCCGCGGCCCGAGCTGTCGCTCACCACGAACGGCATCGGCCTCGCCCGCACGGCGTCCGCGCTGGCCGGGGCCGGGCTGGACCGGGTCAACGTCTCCCTCGACACGCTCGACCCCGGGACCTTCCGCACGCTCAGCCGCCGCGACCGGCTGGCCGACGTGCTGGCCGGGATCGAGGCCGCGCACGAGGCGGGCCTGCGCCCGGTCAAGCTGAACGCGGTGCTGATGCGTGGCGTCAACGACCACGAGGCGGCGGACCTGCTGGCCTGGTCGCTGGAGCGGGGCTACGAGCTGCGCTTCATCGAGCAGATGCCGCTGGACGCGCAGCACGGCTGGGTCCGCGAGAACATGATCACCGCGGCGGAGATCCTCGCGAGCCTGGGCACGCGGTTCACCCTCACCCCCGAGCCTGACGCGGCGCGGGGCGCCGCCCCGGCCGAACGCTGGCTCGTCGACGGCGGCCCGGCGCGGGTCGGCGTCATCGCCTCGGTCACCCGGCCCTTCTGCCGGGCCTGCGACCGCACCCGGCTCACCGCCGACGGTCAGGTCCGCAACTGCCTCTTCGCGACGGAAGAAACGGATCTGCGGGCAGCCCTGCGCGCCGGCGGTACCGACGCGGACGTCGCGGAGCTGTGGCGCAAGGCGATGTGGGGCAAGAAGGCCGCCGCCGGCACGGACGCCCCGACGGGCATCGACGCCCCGGCCTTCCACCAGCCGGACCGCCCCATGTCGGCCATCGGCGGCTGACCTCCCGTTGCGAAAAGGCGCGAGCTAGAGTGGCCCGAGCCATTCGAGCCCGGGGGGATGCCCGCATGACGCCTGAGAACCGGAACGTGCTGGTTCGTCATCCCGCCCGGGTGGTCGCGGGCCTCTTCGCGGTGACGGCCGTCGTCGGCTGGCGGCTGGGGTGGCCGATGGGCTTCGACGACGCGGTGTACCGGGCCGGGGCCTGGGCCGTGCTGCACGGCAAGCCGCTGTACGAGCCGTTGGCGACCCTCCCCGACTGGTCGCAGGTGCGGCAGCTGCCCTTCACCTACCCGCCCGTCGCGGCGCTGCTGTTCACCCCGCTGACGCTCTTTCCGCTGCAGCTGGCGTGGGGCGTGATGGCGGTGGCGTCCGCGCTGGCGCTCGGCTTCGTCGTGCGGACGGGGACGGGCCTGCGGGGGGTCGCCGGCGCGCTGACGCTGCTGGGGGCCTTCGCACTGGAGCCGGTCTGGCGCAGCTTCGCGCTCGGGCAGGTCAACCTGCTGCTGCTGGCGCTCGTCATGGCGGACGTGCTGCTGCTGCGGGGGACCCGCTGGGGCGGGAGTCTGATCGGGCTGGCGGCGGCCGTGAAACTGACGCCGCTGCTGTTCGTCGCGCATCTGCTCGTCACCGGCCGGCGGGCCGACGCGCTGCGCGCCGTCGGCACCTTCGTCGGGCTCAACCTGCTCGGCGCCCTGGTGCTGCCGACCGACACCGTGAGCTATCTGACCGGCGGCATGCTGGGCGGCGACGACGCCACCGGGAACGCCTGGGGTGGCAACCAGTCACTGAACGGACTGCTGCAGCGACTCAGCGGGCAGGCGGGCTGGGCCTTCGACGTCGCGGCGGTCGCGGGCGCGGTGTGCGTGGTGGTGGCGCTGCTGGTCGCCCGTCGCCTGCACCGGCGCGGGGAGGTGCTGGGGGCGCTGCTGGTGACGGCGTGCGCCGCGGCGCTGGCCAGCCCCATATCGTGGAGTCACCACTGGGTCTTCGTGGTGCCGCTGGCGGCCCTGCTGGTGCGTCAGGTGGCACGGACCGGCGCGCGCGAGCCGCGTCTGCTGCTCGGCGGGCTGGTCGTCGTCTTCAGCGGGTGGTCGCTCTTCGTCGTGCCCATGGGGGAGGGGCGCGAGCTGCGCTGGAACGCGTTGCAGATGCTGCTGGGCGACCCGTACGTGCTGGTCGGCACGGTGGTGCTCGGTGTGCTGGCGTGGCGGCTGCTGCCGGGTCCGTCGCGTCCGACGGAACCCGTCGCGGTCAGCCTGCCTGGGCCTCGCCCCGAGAGTCGTCAGCCTGCCAGTCAGCCAGCGTCACGACGTCCTTGAGGAAACCGCGCAGGTCCAGGAACTGGGCGAGGTGCTCGCGGTGCTCGTCGCAGGCGAGCCAGGTCTTGCGGCGCTCCGGGGTGTGGATCTTGGGGTTGTTCCACGCCAGCACCCAGGTGGCGGTCGCCCGGCAGCCCTTGGCGGAGCAGATGACGGGTTCGGCTGCTTCGGTGTTCATGGCCCTAACCTACAAGGACCGAGCAACCTGCGATCCGACCCGGCAAAGGCGATGCCGGGCAGCCACGGGGGGAGCCGCCCGGCATCGGTCCGTCGCTCCGACGGGGGGATGCGGAGCGCGTCAGCAGTATGGCACGAAGGCATGTGCCAGTGGCCACCGATCCGAGTAAAGAACTTGAGCCTCGCTGAAGCCTGTCTTAAGGCTGGGTGTCGCTGTTCACGTTCGCGTTCACGTCCGCGCTCGGGCCCGGGCCGAGCGCCGGCGGAGGCACGTAGTCGATCTGGAACGTCTCGGGCGTCTTCGGCGCCCCCTCGCGGCCGGCGTTGGCGAAGACCACGGCGAAGTAGGGGATGACCGTGCCGCCGACGAGGGCCACGATCGCGGCGATCCGCGACTCCTGCCACAGCACGACGGCGAGTATCACGCACACCGTGCGGACCACCATGGCGAACATGTAGCGGCGCTGCCGCCCCCGCACGTCCTCGGTCAGGCCGGTCCGCGCGCCGGTGATCCGGATCGCCTTCGCCTTGCTCATCCCGCTGCACCGCCCCTCTGTCCTGTGTCCGGTGGAGTCCGCGTGGGGCCTCTCCCCGACAGGACCACGGTACGCCGCGGGCACCCGCCCGAGGAGAGGGGGGTGCCCGCGACACGTCGCGCCGTTACGAGGCCTGGCTCACGGAGCTCATGTGGAAGTCCCTCACCCGCACCGGCGGCATCGCCGTGCGGGTGAACCAGTCGCTCCACTCGCGCGGCAGGCAGCGCTCGGTGCGGCCGACCTCGGTGATCCGGCCGAGCAGGTCGACCGGGGACTCGTTGAAGCGGAAGTTGTTCACCGCGCCGGTCACCTCGCCGTTCTCGACCAGGTAGACGCCGTCGCGGGTGAGGCCGGTCAACAGCAACGTGGCCGGGTCCACCTCACGGATGTACCACAGGCACGTCAACAGCAGGCCGCGCTCCGTCCGGGCGACCATCTCCTCGAGCGTCGCGCCCGTCTGCGGCTCGGGGCCCGTGAGGACGAGGTTGTCGATCCCGGGGCGCACCGGCAGGCCGGTGAGGCCCGCCGAGTGACGGGTGGTCAGCAGGTTGGCCAGCTCGCCCTCGCGGAGCCAGTCCGTGGGCGCCAGCGGCAGGCCGTTGTCGAAGACGGAGCTGTCGCCGCCGGAGGCGTGCGCGACGACGAACGGCGCAGCCTCCAGACCCGGGTAGGCCGGGTCGCTGCGCAGGGTCAGCGGCAGCTGGGCCAGCTTCTCGCCGATCCGGGTCTTCCCGCCCGGCCTGGAGAAGACCGTGCGGCCCTCCGAGGCGTCGCGCCCGCCGGCCGACCAGGTCATGTAGATCATCAGGTCGGCCAGCGCGGAGGGCGGCAGCAGCGTCTCGTAGCGGCCGGCCGGCAGGTCCACCTTGCGCTCGGCCCAGGCCAGCCGCTGCGCGAGCTGGGCCTCCAGCGCCAGGGCGTCCACGTCGCGGAAGTCGCGGGTGGCCGCGCCCGCCCAGGCGGAGGCGGAGAGGTCGGCGGTCTTGGCGTTGAGCTCCAGGGTGCCGGTCGGCTGGTCGTGCCGGAGCCGGATCCCGGTGGAGGTGCCCAGGTAGGTCGACGTGACCATGTGGTTGGCGAAGCCGTAGAGCAGCCGGCCGCTCTTGCGGGCCAGCGCGAACGCCTCGCCGAGCGCCGGGGCGAACGCGGCGAAGACCTCGGCGGTGGTCTCGTCCGGGGCGTCGGCGAAGTCCGCCGAGGCGGGGCCGGCGGCGGGGAGCAGCGGCTGCGCGTCCTCGGCCGGACCGGCCGCCCGCGCGGCCGCCTCGGCGGCCCGGACCAGCGACTCCAGGTCGTCCCTGGTGACGGCCTCGCGGGAGACCACGCCCGCGGCGGTGCCCTCCTGGCCGTCGACCGTCGCGACGACGGTGAGGGTGCGGCCGCGCGTCACGCCGTTCGTGGTCAGGCTGTTGCCCGCCCAGCGCAGGTTGGCCGTGGACTCCTCGTCGGCGATGACGACGCAGCCGTCCGCGCGGGACAGCTCCAGCGCCCGCTCGACCAGCTCGTGCGGCCGGCTCCCGGCGGCGGACAGGCCCGGGCCGGTCATCGGATGTCCCCCTTCGGCCTGCGGTGCCCCCGGAAGGGCGAGCGTGCGCGCTGTGCGGCGAGCGTGTGGATATGCGTCGTCATGAGGTCAAAGGTATGGCCAGAGGGAGCCGGGAGGTAACCGTCCGCACCGGTCACTGCCTGAAACTCACGGCCCGGAACTCACCGCCTGACCCACCGCCTGACCCACCGCCCCGGACTCACCGCCCGGAACGGGAGATCGTCACGGCCACGTCGTCGAACGGCACCTGGATCGGGGCCTCGGGCTTGTGCACCGTGACCTCGACCTCGTGCACTCCCTCGTGCTCCAGGCAGGCGTCGGCGATCTGCTGGGCCAGGGTCTCGATCAGGTCGACCGGCGGCCCCTCGACGAGCGCCACCACCTGCTCCGAGACCCGGCCGTAGTCGACCGTCAGGGCGAGGTCGTCGGCGGCGGCCGCGGGGCCGCAGTCCACGCCCAGGGCGACGTCGACGACGAAGGTCTGGCCGTTCTCCCGCTCGTGGTCGAAGACGCCGTGGTTCCCGCGCGCTCGCAGCCCGCTGAGGGTGATCCGGTCCAGCGACATGAGTCTTCCCTTCGTCGCAGTGGTCGTCACAGTTGGTCGGTGTGCTTCGGACGCCACCACACCCGCGGGGAGTCCGGGTCCGGCAGGCTGTGGACGAACGTGTCGGGCTGCTCGAACGTCGGCGCCACGATCCGCGCCACGCAGTCGCCGACCTCGTCGGGGCTCACCCATCCCTCCTGCGTCGGGTAGTGCGGCCAGACGCCGGCGAGCGGCGTGAGGACCTGCAGTTCGTGGAACCGCACCCGGGCGTCGGCCAGTTCGGCGGAGAAGCCGCGCAGCATCATGTTCTGCGCGGCGCCGGCGATGGAGATCAGGCCGGACTTCCGCAGCGGCTGGGTGGCCGCCACACCGTTCAGGGTCAGGTAGACGGACTGCTCATGGTCCGTCAGGAGGGGGACGAACGCCCGGGCGACGAGGAAGTGCACGGTCAGGTTGGAGTGGAGGCTCTCCTCCCACTCCTTGTCCGTCGCCTCGGTGAGGTTCTTGCCCTGCCACCAGGTCCCGAGCGAGGCGACGACCCCGTCCAGCCGGCCGAAGGCCGCGTGCGCGAGGAGGCGGTCCCTGAACGCGGCGACGCCTGCGGAGTCGCCGATGTCGGCGACGAAGGTGTGCAGGCGGTCCACGGTGCCGTCGGGGGCCTCGGCACGCAGGCGCTCCAGCCGCTCGGCGGACCGGGAGGGCACCGCGACCTGCGCGCCCGCGGCCAGGAGCGAGCGCACCACGCCGGTGCCCGCCAGCCCGGCCCCGCCTGCGACGAGAACCGTCCTGCCGTCGAGTTCAGCGTTCACTGGGTCCCCTTCTCTCATGTGGCGGCCTTTCAGGTGGCGGCACGCAGCACGGCCTCGAAGAGGCAGCGCGTACCGAAGGAGAGGTCGCTGATCCGGGCGTGCTCGTCGGTGCCGTGGATCAGTCGCATGTAGTCGACGTCGCTGGCCGAGGGGAAGAAACCGAAGACCTTCACCCCGGGCAGCGCCCTGGCGTCGCTCGAGGCGGAGTTGATGTACGGCAGGATCCGCGCGCCGGGCTCCGCGGCGGCGATGGCCGCGCCGAGGATGTCCAGGGTCTGCGCGTCGTCGCGCACCGGCGCGCTGGCGCGCCCGCGCACGACCGTCACCTCGACCCGGTCGCCGACCACACCCTGGATCACCCGGGCCCACCGCTCGGGCTCCTCGCCCGGCAGCAGGCGGCAGTCCAGCTCCACGGAGGCCTCGACCGGCGTCACATTGATCCGCTCACCGGCCGAGAGCAGGGTGGGCACCGCGGTGTTGTGCGTGCCGGCGAGCACGTACTCGCGCAGCGTGGGGTCGATGTCGAGCCCGGTGACCTTGGCCCAGGTGGGCTCCTCGACCAGGTTCGCGATCGCCGGCGCCGCGTCCGGGTACGCCTCGGCGAGCATGCCCAGCAGGCGGCGGGCGGCCGGTGACACGAGGGTGTCGGGCTGGAACGACTGCAACCGCACCAGGCCCGAGGCCAGATGGAAGATCGCGTTGTCCGTGCGGGGGATGGAGGCGTGGCCTCGGGAGCCCGCCGCCGTCAGGCGAAGCCGGGCGCTGCCCTTCTCGGCGACCTGGACGGTGAAGAGCGGGCCGGTCGGGGTCTCGAAGCGCTGCCCGCCGCCCTCGTTGAAGGCGATGTCGGCCTCGACGAGGGAGCGGTGGTTCTCCCACAGCCAGTGCGCGCCCAGGTGGCTGCCGGCCTCCTCGTCGGCGGTGACCACGTACAGGATGTCGCGGGTGAGCGTCAGGCCCAGCGAGCGGAGCAGCTTCACGATCACCAGGCCGGCGGCGATCTGGCTCTTCATGTCCAGGGCGCCGCGGCCCCAGACGCAGCCGTCGGCGATCTCCCCGGAGAAGGGCGGCCGCTTCCAGTGCTGCGGGTTGGCGCCGACGACGTCCGCGTGGCCCAGCAGCATCAGCGGCGGTTGCCGGTCCGACCCGGACAGCCGGGCGACCAGGTTGGCACGTCCCGGCTCCGCCTGGAGCACCTGGGCCGGCACGCCGACCCCGGCCAGTTCGGCGGTGAGGTACTCGGCGACGGCGATCTCGTTGCCGGGCGGATTGCTGGTGTCGAGCCGGACCAGCCGGGACAGGTGCTCGACCACCTCCGACTCGACCTTCGCCCAGTCCAGGCCCAGCCGTGCGATCAGGCTGTCGTGTTCCATGTCGCCCTTCCCCTTTCCGTTACGCGAGTGGCTCGAGTGAGCAGACCGCGCGCTGCTCCGCCTCGTCCAGTACCCGCCGGCAGGTGTCCTCGTCGTCGGCGACGGTGACGAGGACGGCCAGCCGGGGGATCGCCTCCTTGGGCGGCAGTCGCAGCGCGGTGCCCGGGCCGGCCAGGGTGAGAGCCCGCACCACGCCCGGTACCTCCAGGCAACCGGCCAGGTCGATCTCCCGCACGGTGCAGTCGAAGGGCGGGTAGAGGAACCGGATGCCCGCCGTCCGGTGGCGGTCGGGCGTCAGCAGGACGTCCTTACCGACCGCCAGGTCGCCTGCGGCGCCCACGAGATCGATCCCCGTGGCGAGTTGCCCCGCCCACGGGATCAGGCCGCCGCCGAGCCGCCCGTTGAGCTCCACCAGCCGTGGTCCGGCCGCGGTCATCCGCACCTCGGCGTGGGTCACGCCGTGCTCGACGCCGAGCGCCCGGTGGGCGTCGCGGACGAGCAGCCGGGCCTCCTGCTGCCAGGGCTCGTCCGTGAACCCGCTCACCAGGTGCCCGACCTCCTCGAAGTAGGGCGCGAAGGCCAGTTCCTTCTTCGCCACGTAGGCGCTCCGGACCCGGCTGCCGAGGACCGCCGAGTCGATGGCGACCTCCGGGCCGTCCAGGAACTCCTCCACCAGGACGCCGTGTCCGGTCGGCAGGTCCGCGTAGCCGACCGCGGCGGCCAGCGTGTAGGCGTCGCGGACCTGCTGCTCGTCCTCCGCCAGCACCACACCCATGCTGCCTGCGAGCGCCCTCGGCTTGACGACGACGGGCAGCCCGAGCTCCTCGGCCGCGGCCAGGGCCTCGTCCTCGGAGGTGACCAGGCGGTACCGCACGGACGGCAGCCCGGCCTCGGCCATCAGGCTCCGGGTGCGGTACTTGTCGCGGCAGTGCGCCGCGGCCGCGGCGGACATGTGCGGCAGCCCGAGCTTCTCCGCCGCCTGCGCGGTCACCTCCAGCACGGTCTCGTCCCAGGTGAGGACACCGACGCCGGGGCCGTCGGCGCCGAGCTGCGCCAGCGCCTCACCGAGGGCGGCCGGGTCGGAGGTGTCGGTCACCACGGCGCGGTCCAGGTAGGCGTCCTGCCACGTCGGCCCGGCGGGCAGCACGGCGGAGAGCCGGAACCGGCGGGACAGCGACTCGAAGGAGTACTCGCGGTACTCCTGACGGCCGCTGTTGACGATCAGCAGGTGCGGCAGCTGCGTCGGAGCCAAGGCGGAGCCTCTCGTGGTGTGTTCGGGAGCGGGGAGCGGACTTCAGGTGGCCGGCGGTTCGAAACGGCCGTCCGCGACGGTCCAGCCGCCGTCGACGGGGAGCACGGCCCCCGTGACGAAGCTGGACGCGTCCGAGGCCAGGTAGACCACGGCACCGGCCAGTTCCGGCGCCCGCCCCCAGCGTCCGAGGACGCTCTTGTCGGCGTAGGCCTGGTACCAGTGCGGCTGCGCCATGATCTGGGCCGTCAGCGGGGTCTCGATGATGCCGGGGGCGATGGCGTTGGCCCGCACCCCGTACGGCCCGAACTCGGTGGCCGCGCTGCGGATGAGCTGGGCCACGCCGGCCTTGCTGGCGGAGTAGACGCCCTGTCCGGGCTCCACGGTGACCGCCCGCATCGAGGAGAACGCGATGATGCTGCCCCGCCCGCGCTCGACCATCCGCGCCCCGAAGGCCCGCAGGACGTCGAAGGTCCCGGTCAGGTTGAGCGAGATGACCCGCTCGAACTCCTCGACGGAGTAGTCGAGCAGTCGCTTGCGCACGTGGGTGCCGGCGGTCAGCACGAGCACGTCGACGTCGCCGAGCTCCTCGGCCGCCCGCTGGACGGCCTCCCGGTCCCGGACGTCGAGCTCGTAGGCGGTGGCGTCGCCGCCGATCAGGGCGGCCACCTCCTTGGCCGCCGGACCGTCGATGTCGGCGCACACCACCCTCGCGCCCTGGGCCGCCAGAGCCTGGGCGGACTCACGGCCGATGCCGCTGCCCGCACCGATCACGACCGCGGTGCGGCCGTCGAGACGGAACAGCTGCGCGTAGTCGGGCCGCGCCTGGTCGGGCCGAAGGGTGTCGGTCACGGGTTCATCCCTGTCAGTGCGAAGAACTCCTGCCGGGACCGCGCGTCCTTGCGCAGCGTTCCCAGCAGCGTGGACGTGACGGTGTTGGAGCCGACCGCCCGGACGCCGCGCAGGCTCATGCAGGTGTGCTCCGCCTCGATCACCACGCCCACGCCCTTGGGCTCCAGGTGCTCGTCGAGCCAGTCGGCGATCTGCTTGGTCAGCCGCTCCTGCACCTGGGGACGGCAGGAGAAGTGCTCCACCACGCGGGCGAGCTTCGACAGGCCGAGGATGCCCTTGCCCGGCAGGTAGCCGACGTGGGCGATGCCCACGAACGGGAGCAGGTGGTGCTCGCACACCGAGCGGACCGGGATCCGTCGGGCGAGGACCAGCTCGTCGTAGCCCTCGTCGTTGGGGAAGGTGGTGAGGTCGAAGGGCCGCGGCGAGAACATCTCCGCGTAGGCGTGCGCCATGCGCTTCGGGGTGTCCTTGAGGCTGGCGCTGTCGGTCGCCACACCCAGGGCGGACAGGAACGCCGCTGCGGCGCGCTCCGCCTCGTCGAGGTCGATCCCCTCGCTCTGGTGGCTCACCCGCAGCCGCGAGACGGTCGTCAGCTCCGGCTCCTCGGCCGTGGTGTCAAGCAGGGTCGACATGGGGTGCTCCTTCGCGCGGTGCGGGTTCGTGGGAGGGCGTCATCAGGCCGTCGTCGTCCGGGTGCGGACGAGGGCGTCGGAGATCCGCGCCGCCTGCTTGTTTGCCGCCACGTTGTGGATGCGGATCATGTCGACCCCGGCCTGGATGCCGAGGGCGGTGACCGCGAGGGTGGCCGGGTCGCGCTCGGTCGGCACGCCGCCGACGATCTCCCCGATGAAGTTCTTGCGGGAGTGCGACAGGAGCGTGGGGATGCCGAACTCCCGCATCCTCTCCAGGTACTGGCAGAGCAGCAGGTTCTGCTGCGGCGTCTTGCCCATGCCCAGGCCGTAGTCGGCGATGAGCCGCTCGGCGGGGATGCCCATGTCCTGGGCGTAGGCGATCTGGGCGTGCAGGTCGGCCGTCACGTCCGCGAGCACGTCGTCGAGCGGGACGTGCGGGAAGTAGGGGCCGTTGGGGCCGACGACGGCGCCCTGGGCCGGCGGGTGGTTGGTGAGGATCAGCGGCGCGCCGCGCTCCGCGACGACCTTGGCCAGGTCCGCGTTCCAGCCGCCCTCGGTCGTGCGCAGGCCCCAGCAGCTGTTGATCAGGTGGGCGCCGGCGTCGAGCGAGGCCTCGGCGACGCGGGCCTGGTAGGTGTCCACGGAGATCGCGATCGGGACCTCGCGGGCGATGGCCCGCACGATCGGGACGACCCGGTCGAGCTCCTCCTGCCACGGGACGGGCGCGGCGCCGGGGAAGGCCGGCACACCGCCGATGTCCACCAGGTCCGCGCCCTCCTCCAGCGCCTGCCGGGCGCGGGCGACGGCGGCGGCCTCGGCGTCGCCGGCGAGGTAGACGCCGTCGCCGCTGAACGAGTCGGACGTCGCGTTGAGGATGGCGAGGATGTAGGTGCGGCTGCCCCAGGCGATCTCGAGGTCGCCGACCTGGAGGGTCCTGTCGGTCGTCATGCCAGCTCTCCCTGCTCGGTACTCAGTTCTGGGTCGCGCACCAGGCCGACGAGGACGAAGGAGCCGGTGACGCACACCAGCCCGTCCGGGCCGGCGAGGAGCCGGGCCTGCTCGTAGGCCTTCGCCGGGTCCGGCTCGACGTGGATCTCGAGCGCCGGGTCGAGCTCGGCCAGCACGGCGGCCAGGTCCTCCGCCGGACGGCTCACCGCGGTGCCGAACTCGGTCCGTCCCACGTAGGTGGTGGCGACCACGGAGGTGAGCCGGCCCGCGAGGCCGCGCAGCGAGTTGGCCACGTCCTGGGCCTTCGACAGCGCCACGACACCGACCCGCGGCCGGTAGTGGTCGAACGCCTCCTCGAGCGCGGCGGCGAGCGCGTCCAGCTTCGGCGGGCAGTGGGCCCCGTCCATCAGGACCAGCGGGTTCGTCCCGACCGCCTCCAGGCGGCCCGGGATCTGCACCTTGGCCAGCGCCGCGCGCCAGCGCTCCTCGGGCACGTCGATGCCGTAGGGGACCAGCGCGCGCACCGCCGCCACGGCGAGGGCGGCGTTGTCCACCTGGTGCCGACCGACGGCGCGCAGTCGCAGTCCGGCGAACTCCTCGTCGCCGATCCGCAGCGACCAGCGGGCGCCCTCGTGGTCGACCTGCGCCTCGGTGACGTGGATGTCGACGCCGGCCTCCCGGACGCCGGCGCCCACGGCGGCCGCACGCTCGCGGATGACCTCGGCCAGGTCCGGCTGGGTCACCCCCGAGATCGCGGTGCAGCCGGGCTTGACGATCCCGGCCTTCTCCCGGGCGACCTCCCGCAGGGTGCCGCCGAGCAGGTCCACGTGGTCGTCGCCGACGTTGGTGATGACGCTCACCCAGGGGTGCACCACGTTGGTCGCGTCGGTGCTGCCGCCCATGCCGACCTCGACGACGGCGACGTCGACGTCACAGTCCGCGAAGTATCGCAGCGCCAGCCCGGAGACGGCCTCGAACCAGGTGGGCCCGATGTCGCCCAGGCGCTCCCCCAGATCGCGGGTGCGGTCCAGTAGTTCGTCCGCGTCGATCGGCACGCCGTCGACGAGGAAGCGCTCGGTGAGGGAGTGCAGGTGGGGCTTGGTGTGCAGGCCGACGCGGTAGCCTCCGGCGCGCAGCATGGCCGCGATCATGCGTGAGGTGGAGCCCTTGCCGGCGGTACCGCCGACATGGACGACGCGGAGCCGTTCCTGCGGGTCACCCAGGACGGCCATCAGGCGGTTCACCCGGTCCGCGTCCATCTCCTCGTCCATACGACGAGGCCGTGAGATGGCGGCGACCGCGTCGTACAGCAGATCCGGTGTGATCGAAGAAGTCGTCATTGTCCCCCGTGTTCCCGTGCTGTGAATGTGCAGGTGTGCGCACAATGCGGCGGTTTCGCGGCCGATGCGGGAATAGCGGATCAACGCGGCCGAATGTGCGACCGAATGCAAGGTCAAAGCCGACCATTGCTGCAGTGCGCAGAGCCGTCGCAGTAAAAGTGCGCTCATGGCAGCACTCGTGAGTCCCTTGCCTCCCCGTGGACCGGAGACATCTCCGCACATCCGCGGCCGTCACGTCAAGCGGCAAATTGTCTACCCGCATTGATGCTTCAACCCTCAACAGAACCCCTCCGTCCGGGGGCCCCCGGCTGGCGGTTGTCTCGGCATCCGGGCGGTGCGTAGCGTCGTCCGGCGGCTCTCTCGGGGGGAGTCGCACAACGGGGAAACGGAATAGCTCATGCGCATGCGGCGCCTCTTGTCCGCCGTCGATTCCCATACCGAGGGGATGCCGACCCGGGTCGTGACCGGGGGGATCGGTTCCATTCCCGGGGCCGACATGGCAGAGAAACGACTCACGTTCATCCGGTCCTACGACCACATCCGCGAGCTGCTCGTCAACGAGCCGCGGGGCCACGCGGCCATGAGCGGCGCGATCCTGCAGCCGCCGACCCGCCCGGACGCGGACTGGGGGGTTCTCTACATCGAGTCCTCCGGATGTCTGCCCATGTGCGGGCACGGGACCATCGGTGTGGCGACCGTGTTGGTGGAGACCGGTATGGTCGAGGTGACCGAGCCGATCACCCGCATCCGGCTGGACACACCGGCCGGCCTGGTCGTGGCCGAGGTCACCGTGCGCGAGGGCGAAGCCCGTTCGGTGCGGATCCAGAACGTTCCTGCGTACGTCGACGAGCTCGACGCCACCGTCGAGGTGCCCGGGTACGGCACCGTCCGCTACGACTCCGCGTTCGGTGGGAACTTCTACGCGATCCTTCCCGCAGCCGAGTTGGGCATCGCGTTCGACCGGTCGGAGAAGGCCCGGCTGCTGGAGGCCGGGCTCGCGCTGATGGCCGCCGTCAACGAGCAGCGCAGGCCCGTCCATGTGGCGGATCCCGCCATCGCGGGCTGCAAGCACGTGCAGATCACGGCACCCGGTACCGACGGTGCGGACAGCCGCAACGCGATGGTGATCCATCCCGGCTGGTTCGACCGCTCGCCGTGCGGGACCGGAACCTCGGCCCGCATGGCGCAGTTGCACGCACGCGGCGAGCTGTCGCTGCATCAGGACTTCGTCAACGAGTCGCTGCTGGGCACCCGGTTCACCGGGCGGCTGATCGAGGAGACCGGCATCGCCGGACGGCCGGCGGTCACGCCCACCATCGAGGGCCGCGCCTGGATCACCGGGACCGCGCAGTACGTCCTGGACCCCGCGGATCCGTTCCCGCGCGGCTTCGTGCTCTGACGCCTCGACCACAGACCGCATCGACGTATCGACCAACGGGGGTAACACGCCATGCCCACGCTCCTCGCCGAGAGCGCCGAGCTGAAGGACGCCTACACGACCGAGGGGTGGTGCCGCAGCCCGTTCCGGTTCGGCCCCGACGCCGTGGACCTGCTGCGTCGTCGCATCGACCTGCTCTGTCAGGAGGACCGGCCGGAGGTCGTCCACGAGCGCGACGGCGGAGCCGTGCGCGGCATCCACGGCTGTCACGCCTACGACGAGTTGTGCGCCGCGCTGGTGCGCCACCCGCTGCTGCTGGGGCTGGCCGAGACACTGGTCGGCGGCCCGGTGTACGTCTACCAGTTCAAGGTCAACCTGAAGCAGGCCCGTGAGGGCGCCGCCTGGCCCTGGCACCAGGACTTCGCCTTCTGGAGCGAGGAGGACAGGATGCCGACGGACCGGGCGGTCAACCTCGCCGTCCCGCTCGACGAGGTCCACGCGGACAACGGGCCGCTGGTGGTCCTGCCCGGGACGCACCGACTCGGCCTGTTCGACCTGCCCGAGCGCGACGGCGAACCGGACGGGCGGGCCGACTGGCGCTCCCACGTCTCCGCCGACCTGGCCTACACCGTCCGCACCGACCGCGCCGAGGAGCTGGAGCGACGGATGGGACGACGGACGATCCTCGGACCGGCCGGCAGTGTGCACGCCTTCCACCCGAGCATCGTCCACGCGTCGTCGAACAACCGGTCCCCGGACCGGCGCGCGCTGCTGCTCATCACCTACAACGCCGTCGACAACGCCCCGGCGCAGCCGACCCGGCCGGCGTTCCTGGTCGGTCGTGACACCGAGCCGGTCACCCCCGTGGACGACCCGCGCCTCGGCGTGGAGTCGGGATGACCCCGCCCGGCGGGCCGAGCCTGTGGCGCAACCGGAACTTCGTGCTGCTCTGGGGTGGGCAGACCGTCAGCGAGGCCGGCACCGCCGTCACGACCTTCGCGCTGCCCTACCTCGCCGTCGTCACCCTCCACCGCAGCACCCTCGAGGTCGCGGCGCTGCAGGTGTTCGCCACCCTGCCGTTCATCCTGTTCGCGCTGCCCGCCGGGGCGTTGATCGAGCGCGCCTCCAAGCGCCGGGTGATGATCTGGACGGATCTGGCCCGGGCGCTGGTGCTGCTCACGGTGCCCCTCGCGGCAGGGATGCACGCGCTCGGCATGCCGCAGCTGTACCTCGTCGCCACGGTGTCGGGGGTGCTGAGCGTGCTCTTCGGCATCGCCTACCCGACCCTGGTCCCCGCTCTGGTGGAGCCGGCGCAGCTCGCGGACGGCAACAGCAAGCTGCAGATCTCCACCTCGGTGGCCCAGATCACCGGTGCGAGCGTGGGCGGCGTGCTGCTCGCGGCCCTGGGCGCGGTCGGGGCCGTGGTCGTCGACGCGTGCTCGTTCGTCGTCAGCTGCGCGAGCCTGGTCGGGGTCCGCGGCGACATGCGCCGCCCCGCGGCCCGGACGGCCCGCCTCTCGGTGCGCGAGGACATCGCCGAGGGCCTGCGGGTCATCTGGCGCGACCGGATCCTGCGCGCCCTGCTGCTGAACGGCGGCACCTCGGTGCTCTTCTCCACCATGACCAGCGCGCTGTTCGTGCTCTTCCTGGTGCGTGACCTGCACGGCGCGCCGACCGTGGTCGGCGTCGTGCAGGCCGCCGGAGGGGTGGGCGGGGTCCTGGGCGGCGTCCTCGCGCCGCGGCTCGTCCGGCGGTTCGGCAACGCCCGGGTGATCCTCCACGCCAAGCTCTGGTTCAGCGGGGCCTTCGCCCTGCTGCCCTGCGCCACGCCCGGCTGGGGACTGCTCGTCGCGGGCGCGGTCGGCTTCGCCGGCTTCGCCGGGGTCGTCGTCTTCAACACGGCGGCGATCAGCCTGCGGCAGCAGATGTGCCCGCCGGAGCTGCAGGGCCGGATGAACGCCACGTTCCGCTGGGTGGTCTGGGGCGGGATGCCGCTGGGCGCGATGCTCGGCGGACTGCTCGGTACCCGCCTGGGCGTCCGCGAGACGATCCTGCTCGCCGGGCTCGGCTCGCTCTCCGGCGCCTTCTGGCTGTGGCGCAGCCCCCTGCGCACCCTGTCCCGCACGCCCGAGCCCGCGGCCGAGCAGGCCGTGCCGGTGTCGCGATGACTCCCGGTGCCGCGATGACTCCCGGCGCCGAGGTGGTGGTCGTGGGCGCCGGGATCGTCGGCGCCGCCGTGGCCCGGGCGCTCGCCCTGGCGGGGGTCGGCGTGACGGTCCTCGACCGCGGCCCGGCCGCGTGCGGGACCTCGGCGAGCGGCGAGGGCAACATCCTCGTCTCCGACAAGGCGCCGGGACCGGAGCTGGAGCTCGCGCGGCACTCGGCGGGCCTCTGGCCCGCGCTGGCCGCCGAGCTCACCGAGGAGCTCGGCCCCCGCTTTCCCGCGCTGGAGTACGAGCCCAAGGGCGGTCTGGTGGTGGCGACGACCGCCGAGGGCGCGGCCGGCCTGACCGGTTTCGCCGCCGCGCAGCGCGACGCGGGTGTGCTCGCGACGGAGCTGTCGGCGGACCAGGCCCTGGCGCTGGAGCCCTGGCTGACGCCGGATCCGGCCGCGGTCGTGCACTATCCGGAGGACGCCCAGATCCAGCCGGTCGTCGCCACCGAGGCCCTGCTCGCGTCGGCCCGCCTCCACGGCGCACGGCTACGCGTCGGCTGCGAGGTCCTCGGGCCGGTCGTGGCCCGTGGGCGGCTCGTCGGCCTGCGCACCACGGGCGGCGACATCGCGGCGGACCAGGTGGTCGTCGCGGCCGGACCGTGGTCCGGCGAGGTCGCCGCCCGTCTCGGGGTGGACCTGCCGGTGCTGCCGCGACGCGGCGTGGTGCTGGTGACCGCGCGGATGCCGCAGCGGGTGTTCCACAAGGTCTACGACGCCGACTACGTCGGGGCGGTCGCCTCCGGCGCCGAGGACCTGCAGACCTCCGGCGTCGTGGAGTCCACACCGGCCGGCACGGTCCTGATCGGCTCCTCCCGCGAGCACGTCGGGTTCGACGCGACGCTGCGGGTCCGCGTGCTGCGCGAGCTCGCCGCCAGGGCGCTGCGGCTCTTCCCCTTCCTCGCGGACGTGCCCGTGCAGCGGGCCTACGGAGGCTTCCGCCCGTACACGCCGGACCACCTGCCCGTGATCGGCCCCGACCCGCGGCTGCCGGGCCTGTGGCATGCGACCGGGCACGAGGGGGCCGGCATCGGGCTGTCGGCCGCCACCGCGGAGCTGCTGCGCGACCTGCTGCTGGACCGGACCCCGACGCTCGCGGCCACGCCGTTCGCCGTCGACCGGTACGTCCTCACCTCCACCGCACCGCCCACCGCCGCAGGGACGGAACACGGATGACGATCGAGTTCGACGGACGACTCCTGGAAGGGCGGCCCGGCCAGACGATCGCGGGCGTGCTGCTCGCCGCGGGCGAGCCGTGCGGCGTGTTCTGCGGCATCGGCATCTGCTTCGGCTGCCTCGTCACCGTCAACGGCGTGCCGGACGTGCGCGCCTGTCAACGCCCCGCGCGCGAGGGCGACGTGGTGGCCGTGCAGGGCGGCCGGGAAGGGGAGCGGCCATGACGCAGGTCGTGGTGATCGGCGCGGGCCCGGCGGGCCTGGCGGCCGCCGTCCGCGCCCGCGGCCGAGGCGCCGAGGTCGTGCTGGTGGACGCGATGGCCCAGGTGGGCGGCCAGTACTGGCGACGGCCGCCGGAGGGCCCCGGCGGCGACGGGCCGCTCCCCGGCAACGACGCGCGCCGCTTCGCCGTCCTGCGGGAACGCCTGGCCGCCGACCCCGGCTGCCGGGTGCTGACGGGCACCCAGGTCTGGGCGCTGGAGCAGCGACCGGGGCTGCCACCCGAGGTGCACCTGCTGCAGGAGAGCCCGGACGGGGAGAACCGGCGGCTGGTACTGGCCCCGCAGGCACTGGTGCTGGCCACCGGCGCGCACGACCGGACCCTGCCGTTCCCGGGGTGGGACCTCCCGGGGGTGTTCACGGCGGGCGCGGCGCAGACGCTGGCCAAGGGCGAGGGCCTCCCGGTCGGGCGGCGCGTGCTGGTCGCCGGTGCGGGCCCGTTCCTGCTCCCCGCGGCCGTCTCGCTGGCGGCAGCCGGGGCGCGTGTCGTCGGCGTCCACGAGGCCGCCTCGCTCGGCCGACTGGCCGACGGCTACCTGTCGCGCCCCTGGGAGTCGGCCGGCGCCCTGGGCAAGACCCTCGAACTCGGCCGCTACGCCCTCGCCCACGCGCGGCACCGCATCCCCTACCGCACCGCCTCCGCCGTGGTGGCCGCGCACGGCGCGCAGCGGGTCGAGTCCGTCACCGTCGCCGCCCTGGACGCGGAGTGGGCACCGGTGCCCGGTACCGGGCGCGAGCTGGAGGTCGACGCCGTCTGCGTCAGCCACGGGTTCACGCCGCGCCTGGAGCTGGCGGTCGCCGCGGGGTGCCGGATCGCATCCGGGCGCGCCGTCCTGGTGGACGCGGCCCAGCGCACCAGCGTCCCCGGCGTCTACGCGGCCGGTGAGATCACCGGCACCGGCGGGGCGCACCTGGCGCTCGCCGAGGGCGCCGTGGCCGGGCACTGCGCCGCCGGTGGCGACGTCGCGGACCCGGGGCTGCGCGGGATCCGGCGGCTGCGCCGGGTCCACGCGGCCTTCGCGCGTCGGCTCGAGGCCGCCCACGCGGTCCGGCCCGGCTGGAGGGGCTGGCTCGACGACGCCACGACCGTCTGCCGCTGCGAGGGGGTCACCGTGGGCACGCTGCGGGAGGTGGCCGCGGCGACCGGGTCCGCGGGGATGCGCTCTCTGAGGCTGACCACCCGGGCCGGGCTGGGGATGTGCCAGGGCCGCGTCTGCGGTCGGACGGTCGAGGAACTGCTCGGCGTCGAAGGCGCCGGTGACCACCGCCCGGTCGCCGTGCCCGTCCGGCTCGGCGACCTCGCCTCGGAGCCGGTGGCCGTGGAGCTGGTTGACAGTACATCAGCACATAGGATGAAGCCCGTCGAACCGTGCGGGACACAGCGAGCGAACAGGGGTGGGGCGTGACCGAGGCAGTGACCGTCGAGACGCGGCACGAGGAGACCACCGAGGAGTTCCCCGACCATCTGCCGGCCGCGCTCGTCGAGTTGCTGCAGGAGCGCGGGTGCAGCCCGGACACGCTCTACGAGAAGCTCGGGATGCGGATCACCGAGGCCACCGCGGAGCGGGCGAGCGGCACGATGCCGGTGGAGGGCAACACCCAGCCCTACCGGCTGCTGCACGGCGGGGCGTCGCTGGCGTTCGCCGAGACGCTGGCGTCCATCGCGGCCATCCTGCACGCGGGACGCACCCGCGTGGCGGTCGGCGCCGAGGTGAGCGCGACGCACCACCGGCCCGCCCGTTCGGGGCTGGTGCACGGTGAGGCGACGGCGATCCACCTGGGGCCGACCACGGCCACGTACGAGGTACTGATCAAGGACGCCAGGCAGCGGCGCCTGTGCACGGTCCGGGTCAGCTGCGCGATCCGCCCGCTCTGACCGAGTCATGCTGGGCGCTCTCCGGCGCGGCCGCGGCCCCGGCCCGCCGGGAACGGACGGAGAGCGCCATCACCGCGAGCGTCAGGACCTGGAGGGCCAGCGCGGCCACCGCCAGCGGGGTGGCGCCGTGCACGAGCATCAGGCCGCCGACGAGACTGCCGAGCGCCTGGCCGGAGTAGACGGCGGACCCGCTGAGGGAGAGCACCACCGGCGCGTGCTGTCCGCCCGCGTTGATCAGCCGCTTCTGCTGGGCGGGATTGACGGTCCAACCGATCAACGACCACAGCACCACGACCAGGTACAGCAGCGCGGCCGGGACGAGGCCCGTTCCGCCGGTGCGGGCCAGCACCACCGCGAGGCCGAGCACCGGCACGAGCAGCGCGGTGGCGGCCATGGCGACCCGCTGTGGCGGATAGCGGTCGATCAGCCAGCCGGCCGCCTGGTTGGACACCACGCCGCAGACGCCGTAGACCAGGTAGACCCAGGTGACCGCGCCGCCCTGGATCCCGGCGGTGTGCTGGGCGAACCACGCCAGGTAGGCGTAGAGCACGAACATGGCGCAGAAGGTCAGCACACTGCCGAGCAGGATGCCCGGGATCCCGGGCAGGGCCGCGGCCTTGGCGCGGTCGCGCAGCGAGGCGACCCCGGCGGAGGGGACCGCCGGCAGCGCGCGGGCGATGCCGGCCAGCGCGACCAGGCTCAGCGCGGCGACGAAGACGAACGTCGCACGCCAGTCGGCGAGGCTGCCGATGGTCGTGCCGATCGGCACACCGAGGGCGCTGGCGAGGGTCAGGCCGCCGAGGACGGCGGTCAACGCCCGGCCCCGCTCCGCGGGTTCGACGATCGCCGCCGCGCTGGCGGAGGCCGCCGGCATGTAGAGGGCGGCCGAGAAGGCCGCCAGCACCCGGGCGATCATCATGACCGTGTAGTCCGGCGCCAGCGCCGCCATCAGGTTCGCGGCCACGAAGCCGCCCAGCGAACCGACCAGCACCCTCCGCCGGTCCAGGCTGCCGGTGCCGACCGCCAGGACCGGCGCGGCCAGGGCGTAGACCGCCGCGAACACCGTGATCAGCAGTCCGGCGGTGGCCACGCCCACGCCGAGGTCCTTGCCCACGGACGGCAGCACTCCGCTGATCACGAAGGCGTCCGTGCCCAGCGTGAAGGATCCGAGCGCCATCAGCAGCACCGGCCGACGGGCCGCGCCGCTGGGCAGCGTGGCCGCTATTCCCCGTACACCCATGTGTCTCTCCTGGCTCTGCGTGACTACTGGCCGCTCATGGCGACGTGCCGACTCGGGCGGGTCGCGGCGTAACCGCGCAGATCGACGTACCGCTCCCGCAGTTGACGCTTGAGCACCTTCTCGGTCGGTCCCACCGGGATGTCGGCGGTCTCCGAGGCGAGCTCCAGCAGGGCGAGCGACGGCTGGCCCTGCTCCGCGAGGGCCTGGTTGGCCCGGGCGAGCAACTCCTGCGGGTCGACCTCGGTCCGCCGCGGCCGGACGATCGCCACCGGCACGGTCAGCTCGCCGTCCTGCCCGGCCGCCACGGCGCAGTCGGAGATCTCGGGGAGGGCCAGCAGCAGCGTCTCCTCCATCAGCACCGAGTAGCCGTCGCCGTCGCGGGTGCGGATCCGGTCGATCTCGCGGTCCACGTGGAAGAAGTCGTCGTCCCCGGTCCGGTAGGCCAGGTCGCCGGTGAGCTTCCAACCGCCCAGCCGGCCCCGGTAGTAGGTGTCGGAGTCGTTCCAGTATCCGGGGGAGAGCGACTCGCTGCGCACGGCGAGCAGGCCGACCTCGCTGTCGGCCGCGGGGGAGCCGTCCTCCCGCAGCACGGCGACCTCCGCGAGGGCGACCGGCTTGCCGAGGTAGCGCGGGCTCTGCGGGGAGTCGCCGGTGACGACGCGGCGCAGGGCCGCCCAGCCGAGCTCGGAGGCGCCCAGCGCGTCGCCGAAGACCGAGCCGAGGACCTCCTTGCCCTCCACGGTCCGGCGACCCAGCTTGATCAGTTCGCGGATGTGCGCGTCGTGGGCGGAGTCGCCGGTGTTCATCCAGTCGGCCACGGAGGCGAAGTCGGCCGGGTCGGGGTCGGACTCGACCAGGGCGGCGAACGTCTGGTGGAACGCCAGGACGGTCGTCGGCCGGTAGGCGGCAACGGACTTGGTGACCCCCGCCGGGCTGCGGTCGGCGACGGAGATCAACGGCAGGCCCGCGAGCAGCGCGTAGTAGGTGAACGCGATCGCGCCGGAGTGGGACTGCGCGATCGCCGACAGCATCACCGAGTCGGCCGGCTCCGGGTGGCTGGCCAGTCGGAAGCGGGCGCCCGCGACGCTCTGTCGGTGGGTCCACACCACCAGCTTGGGCACGCCGGTGGTGCCCGAGGTGTGGCACAGGACCACCGGGTCCTCGTCCTGGTGCGCGTACCAGGCCTCGGCGGGCAGCGCGGGCGCGGTGAGCGCGCCGATCTGACGGCGCGTCGTGGTCCAGCGCAGGCTTGCGGTGCGCTCGTGGCGGCCCTGCAGCAGCTCCAGGTGCGCACTGTCGGTGTAGAGGCCGACCGGCGCCGCGCGCTCGATCAGGGCGAGCGCGAACTCGGGCACCATGCGCCCGTTGAGCAGGACGGCGATCGCACCGATCTGGGCGAGCGCGGTCAGGTGGACCTGGTCCTCGAAGGTGTCCTCGAGCCAGACCACGACCCGGTCGCGCGGGCGCACGCCCTGGGCGTGGTACCAGGCCGACCAGGCCTCGGCCAGCGCGTTGAGCCCGGCCAGGCTGAAGAACTCCCGTTCCTCTCCCGCCGCGTCCAGCAACGGGCGGTCGACGACCAGGGCCGTGGCTTCGGGATTGTCACTCGTCTCCAGGGCGACGCGCCACGCATTGCCGCCGCCGAATCGGCGCCCGGCGAGTTCTTCGCGTGCGGCGGAGGGGCGAAGTGTGGATTCGGTGAAGGGTGACGGTTTCGGCACGGAGCATGCTCCCTCGAGAAATGGAGTGGTTCCCGCGGGCAGGCGGGGGAGGCCGCGAGGGCAGCACGAAGCGCGGGCCGGACGACGGCCCGTACGTGCGACCGATCAGCTGCGGCCCAGCCAACCCTGCTGAGGTCCGCCGGAGTTGTACGACCGGTCGCAGGCGACCTGACCAGCCTGTCCGGGCAGGCGATCAACAATCCTGGTAGCCCTGGCGCGCTCGTGTCAAGTATGATGAGCTACCGTCCGAACATTCGGTCTGGCCGCTCAGGTCGTGAACTGAGACACCGTCCGGGCCAAGATCCGTTCGGGCGCCGACGGCGTCCTGGGATGAATACTGGGAGTCCCGTGTCTGATTTTCCTGGAACGGCATCCGGAAGAATCCGTGCAATAGTGGCCGAGGTTCTGGACGTCGATGTCACGGAAGTCTCCGAAACGGACCTCTTCTACGAGGACCTCGGTGTCGACTCGCTGGAGAAGGTCGAGATCACCACCCGCGTCGAGGCCGAGTTCGGCGTCAAACTGTCCGCCGAACAGGCGGCGGCGATCCGCTGTGCCGCGGACGCGGTGGCGGCCCTGGCGGCCACCGCGACGGCGACCGACCTGGTGGATCGCCTGGTCGGCCGTCAGTTGGCGGCGGGCCGTGGCGGGTGCACCGCCGTGGTCGACCCCGACCTCGGCGAGGTCGACTACCGGCGGCTCCACGGCGCGGCACGCGGCTACGCCGGCGCGCTGCGGGCGGCCGGCGTCACGCCCGGCTCGCGCGGCCTGGTCATCGCCGAGGACTCGTTGGCGACCGTGGTCGCGGCACTCGGGCTCTGGTGGCACGGCTGCGTCCCGGCGATCGTCAGCCCGATGCTCAGCGACGCCGAACTGCGGCACATCTGCGACGACTTCGGGCCCGCCCTGCTCCACCTGGACGCCGCCCCGAAGCGACAGCAGGCGCTCGCCACGATGTTCGCCGCCGTCCCGCAGCTGACCGGGGACGACGTCCGCGAGGCGCTGCGCACGGGCACGCCGACCCCGGCCTCCCGGCCGGACGAGGCGTCAGAGCCCGCCGGGCGGGCTGCCGACGACGAGGCACTGGTGCAGTACACCTCGGGAACCACCGGTGTGCCCAAGGGAGTTCGTCACCGCGCCGGGGCGCTCGAGGCCGTGGTCGACGGCTTCGGCTCGCTCCTGGGCCTGCGTCAGGACGACGTGGTGCTGTCCAGCGCCCGCATGTCGTTCGGCTACGGCTTCGGCAGTTCGGTGCTGCTGCCGCTCGCGGCCGGGGCCACGGTGGTCCTCATCCGTGGCGTCGCCGACCTGCATGCGGTGAGCGCGGCCGTGGAGCGCCACCGGCCGACGGTGCTCTGCTCCGTCCCGCGGATGTACGCCGCGCTGCTGGACGGCGGGAAGGCGAGCGAGATCCCGGCGCTGCGGAAGCTGCGGCTGTGCCTGTCGGCCGGTGAGAACTGCCCGCCGGCGCTGGCCCGACGGATCCGGGGCGAGTTCGGCGCCGAGCTGGTCAACGGCCTGGGCGCCACCGAGGCGCTCTACATCGTGGTCGCGACGCCGTCGGACGACCCGACGGTGACCGGCATCGGCACGGCGGTCCCCGGCGTCACCGCGACCGTGCGCGGCCAGGAGGGTCAGCTCCTCCCCGCGGGCGCCGAGGGACGGCTCCACATCGCCGGCCCCACCGTGGCGCTCGGCTACATCGGCCGCGCCGACGCGGCCCGCAAGGCCTTCGCCGACGGGGGCCTCTACACCGGCGACATCGTCCGGCGCACCGAGCACGGCTCGTTCGAGTACCTGTGCCGCGCCGACGACCTGCTGAACCTCGGCGGCTACAAGGTCGCCCCGAGCGAGATCGAGTCCGTGGTGCGGGCGGTGGCGGGCGTGCGCGAGTGCGCCGTCGTCGCCGCCCACGACGGGAACGGCCTGGAGGAAGCGGTGCTGTATCTGGTGGCGGCCGAGGAGGCCGACCCCGGCCAGGTCCGGCGGGCCGTGCTCGCGGCGATGCGCGGGGCGCTCGCCTCCTTCAAGAGGCCGGCCCGGGTCGAATTCCTCGACCGCTTGCCCACCACCTCCACCGGCAAGCTGGCCACCTACCGGCTCCGCACCCAGGCGGTCCAGGCATGAGCTGGGACATCACCGGGATGGGCGCGGTGGCCAACCTGGGCGCCACCCCCGAGGCGGTCTTCGAGTCGCTCTGCGCGGGACAGGAGACCAGAACCCCGCTGCGTGCCTTCGACGCCGCCAAGTACCGCGCGCAGTACGCCTACGAGATCGACGACCGGGCCGAGCCCGGCCGGGACGAACCGCTGCGGGCCTCCCGCTGGTTGACCTCCGTGGTGGCCGACGCCCTGGCCGACGCCGGGCTCGGCGACGACCTGACCGACGTGCCGGTGCTGGTCGGCACGACCATGCGGGAGCAGCGCAGCGCCGAACTCTGGTGGCGCGACGGCGCCGGGATCGGGCCGGCCGACCTGCACTTCGGCACCCCGCTGCGGCGGGCCTTCGGTGCGCGGAACACCTACACCTTCGCCAACGCCTGCTCGGCGAGCCTCTACGCGCTGGGCATGGCCGCGGACCTGATCGAGACGGACATGGCCGACACCGTCGTGGTGGCCGGCGCCGACTCGATGACCGAGAGCGCCTTCGGAACCCTCGACAAGGTGCAGGCGGAGACCCCGCGGGCGCTGCGGCCCTTCGACGAGTCGCATCTGGGCATGCTGATGGGCGAGGGAGCGGTCGCCGTCGTCCTGCAGCGCGCCGGCACGGCGGGGCGGGCCCGGGCCCGGCTGCGCGGGGTGGGGATGAACTGCGACGCCCACCATGCCACCGCACCCGACCACGACGGCATCACCCGCGCGGTCCGCGACGCCCACCGGCGCGCCGGGGTCCGGGCCGAGGACATCGACCTGGTCATGCTGCACGGCAGCGGGACCCCGCGCAACGACGAGACCGAGGCGGGCGTGCTGGCGGAGGTCTTCGCCGACGCCGGAGCCGGTCCGCTGATGACCGCGATCAAGTCCATGACCGGGCACACGCTCGGCGGTTCGGGCCTGCTGAGTCTGGTCATGGCCGTCATCGCGTTCGAACAGCGGCGCGTGCCACCGGTGCTGGGGCTGACCGATCCGATCAAGCAGGCGGCCGGTCTGCGCCTGGTGCGGCACGAGACGGTCGCGGCCGAGCCGAGGACCGCGCAGATCGACGCGTTCGGCTTCGGCGGCATCAACGCCGTGGCGATCCTGGAGGCGACCCGATGACCGCGACATCCGACGACATCGTCATCACCGGCGTGGGGCTCGCCGTCCCGGGACTGGGCGGGGCCGCCGACCTGCTCGGCGCGCCGTCCGGCACGGACGGCTTCGATCCCGCGACGGGCCTGACCGGACGCGAGATGCGCAACAAGGACCGCGCCTCGCGACTGGCCCTGCACTGCGCCCACACCGCGCTGCGCGACGCCGGCCTGGTCGACGCGGACGGCTACACCGGCGACCGCGACACCACCGCCGTGGTGGTCAGCTCCAACCTGGGGACGCTGGAAGGTCTGTGCCAGGCCGTCGACACGATCGCCGAGCAGACCGTCGTCGGCCTCAGCCCGCTGGGCCTGCCCGGCACCTCCAGCAACGTGGTCGCCGGCTGGGTGGCCATCCGCTACGGCCTGCGCGGCCCCAACCTGACCGTGTGCAACGGCGCCACCAGCGGCCTGGACGCGCTGTACTGGGCGCGGAACCTGATCGCGGCCGGACGCGCCGGCGCGGCGGTCGTGGTCGGTGTGGAGCCGGCCAACGAGGCCGTCACCCGGATGCTGGGCCGGCCGAGCACGGACGTGGCCGCCGCCCTGGTGCTGGAGCCCGCCCGGACCGCGGCCGCCCGCGCGGCGGACGGCCGCGCGACGATCGGCCGGTACGCCCGGACCGCGGACCTCGCGGGCGCCGTGGCGGCCGCGACCGGCGGTGCCGAGGCGATCGGCCTGCGGCTCACCGGGGCCGACCTCGAGGCGCGGCTCGGCCCCTGCTCCGGCGCGCTCGGCGTGCTGCAGGTGGCAGCGGCAGCCGCGCACCTGTCCGGCGGCGGGCGAGGCCCCGTCCTGGCGACCACCGGCGGCGCCCCCGAGGACGACGCGGCCGCCGCGCTGGTCCTCACGGCCTGCGGCCACTGATCCCGCACACCCCACCCACCCCACAGAGAGGCACCACCATGGCTGAGAACCTGGACATCGAGGACCTGCGCGCGATGCTGGCGCAGACGTTGGAGCTCCCGCTCGCCGAGATCGGTGACGAGTCCCACTTCACCGAGGAGCTGGAGATGGACTCCCTGATGTCGCTGGAGATCGCCTCCAACCTGGAGTCCCGCTACGCCATCACCATCCGCGACACCGACTTCGCGCAGGCGCGGACGCTGGTCCAGCTGCACGACCTGGTCGCGGCCAAGATCGAGGAACGGTCCGCGGCGTGACCGGGGCGCACACCTCCGAGCCCCGCCGGGTCGCCCTGGTCAGCGGTGGCTCCCGGGGCATCGGCCGGGCGGTGGTGGTCCGCCTGGCCCAGGACGGGCACGACATCGCGTTCTGCTACCACTCCCGTGCCGAGGCCGCCGCCGAGGCCGCGGAGGAGGCGACCCGGGCCGGCGCCCGGGTCCTCGCCCGAAAGGTCGACGTCTCCGACCCGGCCGCGTGCCAGGACTTCGTCACCGCCGCCGAGCAGGAGCTCGGCCCGGTCGACGTGGCGGTCACGGCCGCGGGTATCACCCGCGACAAGCCGCTGGTCCAGATGGACGACGCCATGTGGCGCGACGTCATGGCCACCAACCTGGACGGGACCTTCCACATCAGCCGGGCCGTGCTGCAGTCGTTCATCAAGCGGCGGACCGGCTGCCTGGTGGCGCTGTCCTCCGTCGCCGGCGTGTACGGCAGCGCCTCCCAGACGAACTACGCGGCCTCCAAGGCGGGCATCATCGGCTTCACCCGCTCGGTGGCCAAGGAGTACGGCCGGTTCGGCGTCCGGGCCAACGTCGTGGCGCCGGGCTTCGTCACCACCGACATGACGGCCGGGGTGGGGGAGCGGACCCGGGAGAAGTACCTGGGCCAGATCCCGCTGCGCCGTTTCGGCGCCGCGGAGGAGGTCGCGGACCTGGTGGCGTTCCTGGCCTCGGACCGGGCGGGTTACATCAACGGCCAGGTCATCGGCATCGACGGCGGTCTGGTGATCTGACGGTGCGAATGAGAGAGCGAGCAGCCATGGAGATCCTCGACCGGGCCCGGGCCCTGGCCCCGGAACTGGCCAAGCGGTCCGACGAGATCGAGGAGTCCCGACGGCTCCCCGCCGACGTCGTCGAGGCGCTGCGGGCCACCGGCGTGTTCCGGATGGGCTTTCCCGAGGCCTGGGGCGGCCCGGCCATGACGCCGATGCAGCAGACCGAGGTGATCGAGGCGCTGGCCACCGGCGACGCCTCCGCGGCCTGGTGCGCCATGGTGGGCATGGACACCGGCCTGTACGCCCGCTGCCTGGACGAGTCGGTGGGCCGGGAGCTCTTCCCGGATCTGGACGTGATCACCGCCGGCGCCATCCCGCCGCGCGGCCGGGCCGAGCGGGTGCCGGGCGGCTTCAACGTCACCGGCGAGTGGCAGTTCGGCAGCGGCATCACCCACTGCGACTGGGTGGTGGCCGGCTGCCTGGTCTTCCAGGACGGCAAGCCGGAGGCCAATCCCAACCCCCGTGGCGGGCGTGCCCACTGGCGCATGATCCTGGCCCGGCCCGCGGACTTCGAGATCGTGGACAACTGGTTCACCTCCGGTCTCGCCGGGAGTGGCAGCTGCGACTACCGCACCGCCGGCCTGTTCGTGCCGGAGGAGCACACCTTCAGCTTCGCCAATCCGGCCAACCCCGGCCCCTGGACCACTCCGGACGCGATCCTGCGCACCATGCCGGGCGTGGCGCTCGGGGTGGGTCGGGCCGCCCTGGACCACGTGCGCGAACTGGCCGCGTCCCGGGTGGACCGGCTCACCCAGACGCCGTGGTCGGAGAGCTACCGCGTGCAGATGGCCCTCGCTCAGGCCGAGATGGACCTGACCGTGGCCCGGCAGGCGGTCTACGGCAGCCTGCGCGACCAGTGGGAGCTGCTGCAGGGGGGTGCGGAGCTGACGGCCGACGCCCAGGTCGCCGTGGCGCTGGCCCGGGTCAACGCCTTCCGCACGGTGCGCTCCCTGCTGTCCTCGCTGTTCGACCTGATGACGACGACGGCCGTCTACCGTCCGTCGCCGCTGGACCGCTGGCTGCGCGACGTCACCACGATGTGCCAGCACGCCACCGTCCAGGACCAGATCCTGCAGTCGGCGGGGGCCGTCCTGCTGGGCGGCAAGCCGCAGAACCCGTTCGCCCTGGGCCTGCCGGAGTAGGCCGGCCCCGCCGGTCAGGAATCGAGTGAGACAGATGCAGCAGACCGTGAAGCTGGTCGGGATCGGCGGGTCCGCCCGCCCGGACGGGACGGCGGAGCGGGCGCTTCGCGCGGTGCTGGCCGAGGCGGGCCGGCTCGGCGCGCAGGTCACCGTGGTCTCCGGGGACCAGCTGGTCCTGCCGCTCTACGATCCCCGCGAGGCACGGCGCTCGCCGAAGGCCAGGCGCCTGGTCGCCGAGGTCGCCTCGGCGGACGGGATCGTGCTGGCCGGCCCCGCCTACCACGGCAGCGTCTCCGGGCTGGTGAAGAACGCGCTGGACCATCTCGAGGAACTGCGCGACGACGCGCGGCCCTACCTCACCGACCGGGCCGTCGGCTGCGTGAGCGTCGCCCAGGGCCGGCAGGGCGCGTCGTCCACGCTCGCGGCGCTGCGCGACGTGGTGCACGCCCTGCGCGGCTGGCCCACCCCGCTCGGCGTGGCGGTCAACACCGCCGTCGCCGGGTTCGACCAGGACGGCCACTGCACGGACCCGCACCTGCGGGCCCAGTTGGCCCTGATGGCGGGGCAGGTGGTGGAGTTCGCCCGGCTGCGCTCGCGGGCGGCCGAGCCGGTCTTCCGGTTGGCGGGCTGACGTGCTGGTGGTCCGTCCGCGGCCGGTCCCGGACCCGGCCGTCCGCCTCTTCCTGTTCCATCACGCCGGCGGCTCCCACCTGCTCTACCGGGGGTGGGCCGCCGCCTTCCCGCCGGACTGGGAGCTCTGCCTGCTCGCGGCGCCCGGCCGCGCCGAGTCGGCCGCGAAGCCGCCGGTGTCGGACTGCGCGGAGCTGGTGGAGCTGTTCCGGGGCGCCGTGGCTCCGCTGAGCGACCGGCCGTTCGCCTTCTACGGCCACAGCATGGGCGCCCTGCTCGCCTACGAGCTGACCCGGGTCCTGCTGGACCGGGGCGAGGCGCTGCCGTGCTGGCTCGGGGTGTCCGCCTTCGGCGCGCCGCGGGCCCCGCAGGGGCCCGCCGTCCGCCGGGACCTGCTCCCGGACCCGGAGCTCAAGGAGCTGCTGCGCAGGATCGGGGGCAACGCGGAGCGGCTGTTGGAGGACGAGGGTCTGTGGCGGTTCTTCGGGCCGCTCTTCCGCAACGACTTCCGTCTCGTCGACTCCTGGCGCCCGCGGGAGCCGTTCGTGCGGCTGCCGGTCCCGCTGACCGCCTTCGGCGGCGTCGACGACGTGGTCGTCGACGCCGCCGGTCTGGCCGAGTGGGCCGAGCACACCGAGGAGTTCCTCGGGGTGCACCGCTACCAGGGGGACCACTTCTACCTGCGGTCCCACCGCGACGACCTCGCCCGGTACATCACGGCCGCCGTGGCGAGCCGGACCGTGCGGGCCGAGGCCGCCGAACGGCAGTGACGGAGCGTCAGACCGCAGCCGCGGCGCTCAGGTGGTCGAGCAGCCGGGCCGTGAGGGCGGGGGCCTCGTCGGTCGCGGCGATGTGGCCCGCGTCGACGACGGCGGGGACGGCGCCGGGGATGCCGGCGAGAAGCTCCTCGGCGGCGCCCGGCGGCGTGGCCGTGTCCCGCGAGCCGGCGACGACGAGCGTCGGGGCGGCGATCCGCCCCAGCTCCGGGCGCAGGTCGTACCCCGCGATGGCGTCGCAGCAGGCGGCGTAGCCCTCGGGCGCCGCGGCGACCAGATCGCCGAGCAGGGCGGCCCCGCGCGGCGTGGTGGCCGTGTCGGGGTCGCCGAACCAGCGGCCCGGAGCCGCCTCCAGCAGCCAGCCGGTGCCCTCACGACGCACCTGGGCGGCCCGCTGCGTCCAGCGGTCCGGGTCGCCGAACCGCGCGGCGCCGGCGACCATCGCGAGGGAGGCGACCCGCTCGGGATGGCGCGCGGCCAGCAGGCCGCCGATCGCCCCGCCGATCGAGATGCCGGCGTAGTGGAATCGGTCGTGCCCGTGCAGGTCCACCAGATCGAGGACCAGGCGCGCCAGGTCGACCATGGTGGTGCGGCCGGGCTCCGGGTGCGGTACGACCTCGGACGGGGACCGTCCGTGCCCGGGCAGATCGAAGCAGAGGGTCCGGAAACCGAGACCGAGGGCCTGCAGATGCGGCTCCCAGACCTTGGTCGAGGTACCCAGGGACGGTCCCAGGACCAGCAGCGGAGCGTCCGCCGGGCCGGCCAGGACGTGGTGGAGCCGTGCGGAGGCGGTCGGCACCGGCGGCTACCAGTTCTCGAAGAGGGCAGGGTCCAGGACCGCCTCGGCCAGTCCGCGCAGGGTCGGCTGCCGCAGCACGCCGGACGGCGGCATCGCCAGGCCCGCCTTGCCCGCCCGGCTGGCGACGATGAGCGCGAGCATGGAGTCGCCGCCGAGTTCGAAGAAGTTCTCCTCGGGCGAGGTCACCGGCACGTCCAGGACCTCCTCCCAGATCCGGCGCAGGGTCTCCAGCGCCTCGTCGATCGGTTGCACGGCAGCGGTCATGGTCCTCAGTCCTTTCGGGTGCGCGAGTCGGATCGTATGCGTCGCCCCCGGTCCGACGTGCCCGTCCCAAGGACGGGTTGCAGACCGGCCGTAGGGCCGAAGCACGTGACGTCCCGGTGGAGAAGGCTGAGGGACAGTCCCCAACCCCGCCGGAAAGGTCACCAGGTGACGGGCCCAGCCAATTCCCTCCCGCCGCAGGGCATCACGCTCGACGGACGGTCGCTGTCCTCGCGCGAGGTCGCCTGGAGCGCGCGCGGAGACGCCGCAGCCAACCCGGTGCGCCTCAGCGAGGAGTCCCGCGTCAGGATGCGGGCTTCCGTGGCCCTCAAGCACACGCTGCTGGAGCAGGAGATCCCGATCTACGGGGTCACCACCGGCTTCGGCGACAGCTGCAGCCGGCAGATCTCCCCGGACAAGGCGGCCGAGCTCCAGCGCAACCTGGTGCTCTACCACCTCAACGGGACCGGCCCGGCGGCGGTCCGCGAGGTCGCCCGGGCGACCATGCTGATCCGCGCCAACGCCCTGTCCCGTGGGCCGTCCGCGATCCGTCCCGAGGTCGTGGAGACGCTGCTGGCGCACCTGGGCCGGGACGTGCTCCCGCTGATCCCCGAGCGCGGTTCGCTCGGGGCGAGCGGCGACCTGGTCCCGCTGTGCTACCTCGCGGCGGCGCTGATCGGCGAGGGCGAGGTGAGCCACCGCGGCACGGTGCGGCCGGCCCTGGACGCTCTCGCGGAGGAGGGTCTGGAGCCGGTCCGGCTCGAGCCCAAGGAGGGCATCGCGCTGATCAACGGCACCAGCTTCACTGCCGCCTACGGCGCGCTGGCGGCTTGGGACGCCCAGGAGTTGGCGTTCGTCGCGGAGCTGGCCACGGCCATGACGCTGGAGGCCCTGCGCGGCAACGCCTCGGCGATGCACGCGTTCGTGCACGACAACAAGCCGCACCCGGGCCAGGTGGAGAGCGCGCGGACCGTCCGCACCCTGCTGGACGGCTCCAAGCTGGCGACGTCCTTCGAGGACATCCTGCTGCGCCGGGAGCGTCTGTCCGGGCGCGGGTTCGTGCAGCTGCGGGAGCCGGTCCAGGAGAAGTACTCGGTGCGCTGCGCCCCGCAGATCATCGGCATCGTCCACGACACGCTGGAGTGGGTCGAGCGCTGGCTCGGCACCGAGATCAACTCCTCCAGCGACAACCCCCTGTTCGACGCCGAGGAGGGCGGTCTGCACCTCGGCGGGAACTTCTACGCGGGCCACGTCGGCCACGCGATGGACGCCCTGAAGGTCACCGTCGCGGGCCTGGCGGACCTGCTGGACCGTCAGCTGGCGCTGGTGGTCGACGAGAAGTTCAACAACGGGCTGTCCCCCAACCTGATCGTCGCCCGGGACCCGGACGACCCCCAGGCCGGGCTGCACCACGGCTTCAAGGGGATGCAGATCGCCGCCTCGGCGATCACCGCCGAGGCGCTCAAGCAGTCCAACCCGGCCTCGGTCTTCTCCCGCTCCACCGAGGCGCACAACCAGGACAAGGTCAGCATGGGCACGATCGCGGCCCGCGACGCCCGGACCGTGAGCGGTCTGGTGCGCGAGGTGGCCGCGATCCATCTGCTCGCCCTGGCCCAGGCGATCGACCTGCGCGGGATCGACCTGGCGTCGCCCGCGATCCGCTCGGTGCACGCGCTGATCCGCGAACACTCCCCGTTCGTGGACCGCGACCGCCGACTCGACTGTGACGTGAAGGCGGTGATCGGCCTGATCGAGAGCGGTGCGCTGCGGCGCGCCGCCGGTCTGGCCGACGCCGACTTCGTGGCTGGACGGAGGCTTGACGATGTTGCTTCTGCGTGACGCCGCCACCAGGGCGGAGGTTGGCCGACTCGCCGACGAGCACGCGACCCTGGTCGAGGAGAACCACCGCGGTACGGCCGACCTGTCCGCCGTGCATGCCGCCAAGCTGGTCGCCACCCTGCGGGCGGCCGTCGACTGCCCGCTCTACCAGGACTCCTACGACGAGAAGTTGCGCGACGTCCTGGCGGGGCCAGGCGGTGTCGACCCCGACGTGGTGCTGCACGAGGTCTTCCCCGGGCTGCCGTTGCTGGCCAAGGGCGCCCTGGCGGCCTCCGGCGGCTCCGCGTTCACCCGCCCGCTCGCGGAGTTCCTGCACTACTACGAGTCCTCCGGGACCACCGGCAACCCCGTCGCGGCGCCCAAGGCGATCGACGACCTGGTGGTCAACACCATCAACATCGGCGCGCTGTGGGCGCAGATCCTGCAGCCCGACGACGTGGCGCTGATCCTCATCAACGCCCCCTTCGCGCCGGCGGCCTACCAGTTCGAGAAGGTCCTGGAGTACCTCGGGGTGATGTCCTTCCGCCCCTGGGTGGACAACATCACCGGCAACTACCACCGGGTGCTGCGGCTGATCGACGAGCTGCACGCCAACGTGTTCGTCGGCCCGCCCTCCCGGCTGCTGGAGCTGCTGCAGTACGCCCACCGCAACGGTCTGCCCGCGCCGCGCTTCGACCGGCTCTTCCTGATGGCCGAGCAGACCGGCCCGGCCTTCGTCCGGCACCTGGAGCGGCAGACCGGCGCGACCGCCTACGTCTCCTCGTACGGCTCGTCGGAGACCGGGACCACCGCGGTGACCTGCGCGGAGCGCAACCTGCACCTGCAGACGCACAGTTACCTCCTGGAGCTCACCGACGAGAGCGGCACCAGGCCGATCGACGGCTCGCCGGACCGCGGCGAGCTGGTGGTCACCACCCTCGACCTCCCCGCCCGGCCGCTGCTGCGCTACCGGACGGGCGACCAGGTCGAGATCGTCGGCACCGACTGCCCCTGCGGGGCGCGCACGCCGGTCCTGCGGACCCTCGGCCGGGGGCAGGACGTGGTGACGCTCTCCGGCAACGGCATCCGGCAGAACGACCTGGAGGCCGCGCTGTGGTCGGCGCCGCTGCCGCGCTACACGGTCTTCAACTACATGCTCGTGGTGCGGGACCGCTCGATCGTGCTGCTGGTGACGACCGACGGCGAGCCCGACGAGGCCTGGTGCCGGGACGCCGCCGAGCGGTTCACGCCGCTCTTCGAGTCCATGACGGTGACGGTGCGCGCCGTGGAGACCCTGCCGCCGCTCGCCTCCCTGGGCCAGTACCTGGGCTGGAAGCTCTCCCGGGTGCTGGACCTCAACGACGAGGCCAACTGGGCCCGCCTGCCGGAGCCGATCAACACCCTGGTCGCCGAGTCGCTGCGCCAGCTGGACTCCGAAGGGGCCTGCTGATGTGCGGGATCACCGGCTGGGCCGACTGGAGCCGGTCCTTGGCCGACGAGGGCCGGACCGTGGCCGCCATGGCGGCCACGCTGGGCTGTGGCGCCGCTGACTCCACCAGGAGCCGGCTCGCCGCGCACGCCGCGCTGGCCTGGTGCGGGCGCGGCGAGGGCGGCGAGGACGGCGCGGGCCGCGGGACGGCGGACGCCGCCGAGCAGGTCGTCGTCGCCTTCGACGGCGAGCTGTACAACCGGGCCGAGCTGCGGGCGGAGCTCGAGCGCCGCGGCTGCCGGCCGCGCGGCGGGTCCGACCGCGAGCTGGTGCGCTGGGCCTTCCTGGAGTGGGACGAGGCGGCGTTCGACCGACTGGTCGGCATGTACGCCCTGGCCGTCTGGGACGGCCGCGACGAGCGGCTGCTGCTGGTCCGCGACCGGCTCGGCATCAAGCCGCTGTACTGGGCCCGCTGCGGCGAGGGCGTGCTCTTCGGCACCGCGCCCCGCGCGGTCCTCGCCCACCCGCGCTTTCCCGCCGAGGTGGACGCCGAGGGCCTGGCCGCCCTGTTCACCGTGGCGATCAAGCCCCCGGGCGTCGGCGTCTACCGCAACCTGCGCGAGGTGCGCCCCGGCCACCTCGTCCGCGTCGGCCAGGGGGGCGCCCGCGAGCACCGGTACTGGAGCCTGCGGACCGCCCCGCACACCGACGACCTGCCCACCACGGTGGCCGAGGTGCGCCGCCTGCTCGGGCAGGCGGTGGGTGAGCAGTCGCAGTCGGAGGTGCCGCTCGTGGCGCTGCTGTCGGGCGGTATCGACTCCAGCGCGATCGTCGGCCTGGCCGCCGAGGCGCTCACCCCGGACGGCGGCAAGCTCGCCACGTACTCCCTCGACTTCGCCGACGGCGAGCGCGACTTCAAGGCGGACGCGCTGCACGTCAGCCGGGACGCGCCGTTCGTGCGCGCCGTCGTCGACCACGTGGGGACCCGGCACAGCGAGGTCGTCGTCCAGGCGCCGGCCCTCACCGACGAGTTGGGCAACACTCTCCGTGCCAGGGACATGCCGGGCGTGGGCGACCTCGACGCCTCCCTGCTGCTGCTGTTCCGTGAGGTCCGCAAGCAGGCCGAGGTGGCGCTGTCGGGGGAGGGCGCCGACGACATCTTCGGCGGCTACCCCTGGTTCCTGGGCGAGGCCGGGCAGGCCACGGCCAACTTCCCCTGGTCGGCCGGGGTGACCGACCGCAACGCCCAGCTCTCGCCCGAACTGCGGGCGGTGCTGGACCTGGAGGGGTACGTCGCGGACGCCTACGCGGACGCCCTGGCGGAGGTGCCGCACCTGGACGGCGAGACCGGCCCGGACCGGCGGCTGCGCGAGGTGTTCCACCTCCAGCTCACCCGGTTCCTGCCGTTCCTGCTCGACCGCAAGGACCGGATGAGCCGCGCCAACGGGCTCGAGGTCCGGGTGCCGTTCTGCGACCACCGCCTGGTCGAGTACCTGTGGAACGTCCCCTGGGAGTACAAGCGCGCCGGCGGACAGGAGAAGGGCCTGCTGCGCGCCGCCGTGGCCGACCTGCTCCCCGAGCAGGTGGTCAACCGGCCCAAGAGCGGCTTCCCGTTCGGGCAGAGCCCGCAATACCTGGAGGCGGTGCGGCAGTCGGTGCGGCAGATCATCGACGAGCCGTCCTCCCCGGTGCGCGGCCTCGTCAACGAGGCCGCGGTCCGCGCGATGGTGGACAGCGACGCCTGGTTCAACGGCAAGTTCACCCCGCCGCCGTGGCTGCCCCGGGTCATCCAGCTCGACCAGTGGCTGCGCGAGTACGGCGTCTCGGTCGTGCTGTAGCAAGTGACGAACCGTCAATCATTCGTAAGAGAAGCAAAGGAGAACGCTGCGGTGTCGCGGTTGCACGTGGAGGAGTGGGGCAGTGGGGATCGCGTGGCGGTCCTGGTGCACGGGATCACGGCCGACTCGTCCAGTTGGTGGCGTACCGGTCCGGAGCTCGCGAGCCAGGGCTACCGGGTGCTGGCCCCCGACCTGCCCGGTCACGGACTGAGCGAGCGGTGGGACTCCTACACCCTGCAGGCCATGGCGGACGCGGTGGCCGAGGCGGTTCCCGCGCGCCCCGCGCTGGCCGTCGGCCACTCCCTCGGTGCGCTGCTGCTGGCCCAGGTCGTGGACCGGCTGCAGCCCGGGAAGGCCGTCTACGTCGACCCGGCCTGGGCGGCGGCGCCTCCGGACGGCGGCGCCATGGCCGCGGCCCTGCGCTCGCAGAAGGACTGGGACCTGGAGCGGATCCAGCAGGTGCTGCCCCGCTGGGAGGCGCAGGCCCAGCAGAACAAGCTCACCTCGCTCGCCCACTGGGACGACACCACCCTGGAGTCGTTCGACGGGTTCGCCGGCCTCACCCCGGACAAGCCGGCCGAGCCGTCGCTGCTGGTCCTCGCCGACCCGAGCCACAACATCCCGCCGCAGCGGGCCGAGGAACTGCGTGCCCTCGGGTTCGAGGTGCGCACCGTGCCCGACACCGGCCACGTCGTCCACAACGAGGACTTCGACGGCTTCAAGACGGCGCTCCAGGGCTGGTACTGAGAGGCGCTGATGGGAACCGACGAGATGTACCAGGCCCAGGAGCCGTCCTGGGCGCAGCGTCACCGGCTGGGCC
Source organism: Streptacidiphilus jiangxiensis (assembly GCF_900109465.1). Taxonomy (GTDB): domain Bacteria; phylum Actinomycetota; class Actinomycetes; order Streptomycetales; family Streptomycetaceae; genus Streptacidiphilus; species Streptacidiphilus jiangxiensis. Next base: position 164,335 of record NZ_FOAZ01000018.1, on the reverse strand, counting down.
AGATCGCCGGTGACGTGGCGGCCGGGGTCAACCGGCCCAGCCACCCGGCGGCGCTGCTGCGGGTGCGCGGACCGCTGGACGTCGCCGCGCTGGAGCGGGCCTGGCAGCGGCTCCAGCTCCGCCACCACGTGCTGCGGTGCGGGTTCGAACCGGGCACCGGCCGGTGGCGGCTGGACCGCCCGGCCGAGCCGACCCCGGTGACCGTGCTGCCCGCTGCGGCGGACCCGGTGCGGCTGCTCCACGAGGCGACCGACGCCCCCTTCGACCTGGAGCACGGCCCGTTGGCCCGACTGCTCCTGGCCGAGACCGGCGACGGCCTCCTCTTCGGACTCGTCACGGACCATCTCGTCAGCGACCTGTGGTCGGTCAACGTCCTCATGGAGGACCTCACCGCCTGTTACCGCCAGGAACTCGGCGAGTCGGTCGAGCTGCCGGCCGACGACTCGCTCGCCTTCCCGCAGCACGTGCGGGAGCAGAACGCCCACCTGGCGTCCGACGCCGGCCGGGCGCTGCTGACGCGCCTGGCGGAGCAGTTGGGGCAGGTGGGCCCGATCCCCGGGCTGCGCTTCGACGGGTTCACCGGGGCTCCCACGGCCGGCTACGCGAACCCGGGCGTGTTCCGCACCGCGATGCCCGCCGAGCTGGTCGCCGCGGTGACCGACGGGGCCCGCAGGACCCGGATGAGCAAGTGGAGCTGGATCCACGCGGCGGTGCACCGGGCGCTGTACGAGCTCGGCGACCAGGAGGCCGTCGGCACCACGCTGGTCACCGCCAACCGTGAGGCCTACGACGTGCGCAGGACGGTGGGCTTCCTGTCCGGCCGGGTGGTCATCGCCACCGAGCGGTCGGCGTCCGGCAGCGCCGGGACGTTCCTGCCGCACTTCAACCGGGCGGCGATCCGCGCCCTCGACGTCAGCTCCGCGGTCCCGTGGGGCAGCATCATCGAGCGGATGGAGCCGGACGCGTTCGGCGCGCCCAGCAGCGGGCCCTACTTCTCGTTCAACCCGCAGCCGTTGAGCCTCAACCGGCTCTTCGACGACCTCGGCTTCACGGACTGCGCCGTCGAGCCGGTGGCGGCCCCCGGACTCACCCTGGACGCGGCCCTCGCCGTGCTGCCGATCGAGACCCCGTCCGGCATCTCCGTCGTCGCCCACCACCGGGTCGACTGGTATCCGGCGCCCGCCGTCGAGGCACTGTGGGCGGCCGTCGAGCGCACCCTCGGGACGTGGGCGCGCGAGCTCGACACCTGGGAGCGGTGACGACGTGTCAGGCACCATGACGCTGCGGCCGCTGCGCGACCGGATCGCGCGGGCGGTCCCGCCGCCCGGGCCGATCCGGGTGCTGCAGACGAACACCCTCATCGGCAGCACCGGCTACGGCCTCTACACCTCCGGCAGCGCCCTGTTCTTCGTGAAGGTGGCCGGCCTGTCGGCGGCCCAGGTCGGCCTCGGCTTCTCGCTGGGCGGGCTGGCCGGGCTGCTGCTCAGCGTCCGGGTCGGCCGGCTGGCCGACCGCCTCGGACCGCGCGAGGTCTTCCTCGGGTTCTGCGCGCTGCAGATCGCCCTGCTGGCCACGGCGTCCTCGGTGCGCTCCTTCGTGGCGTTCCTGCCGGTGATCGTCGGCCTCGGCTGCACCGAGACGGGCCTCAACGTGGCCCGGGGAGCCGTGACCGGCTCGATCCTGCCGAAGGAGGACCGGGTGCGCCTGTCGGCGATCACCCGGGTGCTGACCAACATCGGCTTCTCGCTGGGGGTGCTGCTGGCCGGTACCGCCATCGGCGTCGGCACCCGGGCCGCGTACTCGTCCCTGGTCCTCGGCATGGCGGTGACCACCTTCCTGGTGGCGCTGTCGATCCTGCGTCTGCCGCGCATCGCGCCCACGACCGCCGCCCGGACACCGGGCGGGCCCCGCGAGCGGTTCCGGTACGACCTCCCCTACATGGCCGTGTCGTTCGTCAGCAGCACGACCCTGATCGGGAACACCGTCCTCACCGTCGGCCTGCCGCTGTGGATCGTCACCGAGACGAGCATCCCCAGGCCGCTCGCCGCGTGGATGATCCTGGGCAACACCGCCCTGGTCATCCTGCTGCAGGTGCGGGTCGCCAAGGGGAGCGAGACGACCGCGGGCGCGGCCCGGATGCAGCGCGGCGCCTTCGCGGTGCTGGCCCTCGCCTGTGTGGCGGCCGCGGCGACGCGGGGCTCCGCGACGCCCGTCGCGGTCGGCGCGCTGCTGCTGTGCGTCGCCCTGCTGACCCTCGGCGAGCTGTGGGGCGAGAGCGCCAACTGGGCGTTCCGGTACGGGTTCGCGGACCCGGAGCGGCAGGGCGCCTACAGCGGCATGTTCGTGCTCAGCGGCTCCCTGCCGACGGCCGCCGCGCCGGTCCTGGTCACGTTCGTGACCACCCGGTTCCTGCTCGGCGGATGGCTGGCGCTGGCGGGGTTGTTCCTGGCCGGCCTGGTGGTGAACGCACCCGTGGTCGGCTGGGCCGAGCGGACCCGCGGGTCGCGGCCGGCGGCCGGGGAGGAGCCGGCGCCGCAGCAGCAGGAGTCGGGATCAGCGTGCCTCGTCGGCACGGCGGAGGAAGGTCGGGACTGATGGACGCGGATGTGACGACGCTGGCGGCACGGGTGCTCGGCCGCACGGCGGACGCGCTGGAGGCCGAGGCGGCCGGAGCCTCTTTCGTCGCCCTCGGCGGCACCTCCCTGCGCGCCGTCGACCTGGTGGCCCGCGCCGAACGGGCGGGCACCGCCCTGGACCTGGTGCGACTGCTGGGGCCCGAACCGCTGGCCGCGGTGCTGGCCCAGGGCCGCCCCTGCGCGCCCGCCCCGCGGCAGGAGCCCGAGGCGCACCGCCCGACGGAGCGCGCGGCCACGCCGGCCGAGGCGTCCATGCTGCTCAGCGAGGAGGCGGGCGCGGAGACGGCCTGGCACCTGCTGTTCAGCGCGGACCTGCGAGGCGCCCTGGACGTCGACCGGCTCACCGCGGCGGTGCAGGCCGTGACGGACCGGCACGACGCCCTGCGGACCGTCTTCCACCGCCGCCCGGAGGGCCTGCGCGCACGCGTCGTGCCCGGCTGGCGGGCCCGGCTGCTGCGGCAGGAGCTCGAGCTGCCCGACGGCGCCGCCGGTGCGGACCTGCTCCACGCCGCGCTGCGCCCCTCCTCCGTGCGGCTGCTGGCGCCCTTCGAACGGCCGCCCGTCGTCTTCGTGCTGACCCGCGCCGCCGCTGACCGCCACGTCCTCAGCCTGCTGGTCCACCACGTCGTCGCGGACGGCTGGAGCATCGGCGTGATCTGGCGTGAACTCTTCGACCACTACCGGGGCGAGGGCCCGCAGGGCGACGCGCCGTCCCTGGTGCCCGCCGCGCCCGACGCGGTCGAGGAGGCGGCCGCCCGGCGGATCGCCGAGCTGGCGGACGCCCCGCGGATCGTCCGGTTCCCGAGCGACCTGGCCCGCGAGGAGTACTTCGACCACCGCGGCACGCGGCTGCCCGTCGAGCTCGACGCGCCCACCCGGGACCGCTGCCTTGGCCTGGCGACCGACAGTGGCGTCACCCGCAACGCCGTCCTGCTCGCGGCGTGGTCCCTCGCCTGCGCCCGCCGCGCCGGCGTCGACGACCTGCTGCTGGGCCTGTCCTGGGCGGGCCGGACCGGCGCACGCGAGCAGGACACGGTCGGGCTGGTCACCACCCTGCTGCCGGTGCGCTGCGCGATCGGCACCGAGGCGACCGTGCGGGAGCACGTCGCGGGCGTCGGCGACGCCGTCCGCTCGGCGCTCGGCGCGCGGCAGGTGCCGTTCGAGCGGCTCAGCAGCGGCCTCGGCGTGGTCACCGACACCGCACAGAACGCCCTGGTCCAGGTGGCCTTCGCGGCCCATGACGAGATGGTGCCCGGCCGCGTCGACGTCCCCGGGCTCGAGGTGGAGATCCACGAGGGTCACTGCGGCGGCGCCGTCTTCGACGCGCTGCTTTACGTGCAGCGTTGGGGGGACCGGCCGCGCCTGTGCGTCGAGTACGCCACGTCCGCGCTGGCGCCCTGGGAGGCGGCCGCGCTCGTCGCCGACTTCCGCGCCGTGCTGGCCGCACTGCTCGACGAGGCGAACCGGGACCGTCCGCTGCGCGAGTTGCTGGAGCGGCGGACCCCGGACCCGGAACCCGTGGAGGCCGACGGGCCCGCGGACGTCTGCGAGCCCACGGACGTGTGGCAGCTGGTCGAGTCGGTCGCCCTCGGCCGCCCCGACGAGCCGGCCGTGCTCGAACCCGGAGCCGCGCCGCTGACCTACGCGGAGCTGGTGCGGCGCGTGGAGGCGCAGGCTGCCGCGTTGCGGGCCGCCGGGGTGGAGCCCGGGGACCGGGTCGTCGTCGCGGTGCCGCGCTCCGCCCGTGAGGTCGTCGCCGTCCTCGCGGTGCTGCGCGCCGGTGCCGCCTACATCGGCCTGGAGCCCGGACTGCCCGCCACCTTCCTGCGCCACGTCTTCGAGCAGGCCGAGCCGTCGTCGGTCCTGGCCGACAGCGGTCGGGCGGACGAGCTGCGGCAGGCGGGCCTGCGGGTGAACGTGCTGGAGCCGCTCGACCCGTGGGGGCGGGCCGAGCCGGTCACCCCGACCCCGGCCGCCGCGCCCGACCCGGAGCGGGTCGCCTACATCGCCTTCACCTCCGGCTCGACCGGGCGGCCCAAGGCCGTCCGGGTGCCGCACCGGGCGGTGTGCCGCCTGGTCGCGGACGAGGGCGTGGTGCGCGGGTCCGCCGCTTGGCGCTTCCTGCGGTTCGCGCCGCTCTCCTTCGACGCGTCGACGCTGGAGCTGTTCGCCCCGCTGGCGGCGGGCGGCACCGTCGTCGTCCACCCGGACCAGGTACCGACCCCGAGTTCGCTCGCGCAGTTCCTCTCCGCGCACCAGGTCACCGGCCTGTGGCTCACCGCCGGCCTGTTCCGGCTGGTGGCCGACCACGCGCCGCACGCCTTCGGCCGGGTGGACCAGCTGCTCACCGGCGGGGACACCGTCCCGGCCGCCCAGGTGCGCCGGGTCCTGGAGCACTGCCCCGGCCTGCGGGTCACCAACGGGTACGGGCCCACGGAGAACACCACCTTCACGACCGTCCACCACCTCGACGACGCCGCCGAGGTCGGCGCGACCGTGCCGATCGGGCGCCCGATCACGGGCACCGGGGTCACCGTCCGGGACGAGAACGGGCTGCCGGTGCCGTACGGGGCGGTCGGTGAGCTGTGCGCGTCCGGGGCCGGCCTCGCGCTCGACTACCTGAACGACCCCGAGGCGACGGACCGGGCCTTCCGGCAGGACGCCGAGGGCGGGCGCCACTACCGCACCGGAGACCTGGTCCGCTGGGACGCGGACGGGAACCTGCGGATCCTGGGCCGCCGGGACCGGCAGGTCAAGATCCGCGGCTTCCGGATCGAACTCGAGGGTGTCGGCGCGGTCCTGGGCGGCCTGCCCGGGGTGGCCGACGCGACCGTCGTCGCGGCCGCCGACGACCAGGGCGAGACGCGGCTGGTCGCCGGCGTGGTGGTCCGTGACGGCAGCCCCGACCTCGCCCGACTGCGCGCGCTGGCCGCGGAACGGCTCCCCGGACACGCCGTTCCGGCGCTGTGGGCCCTCTGCTCCGCGCTGCCGATGACGGCGAACGGCAAGGTCGACGTCGCGGCCCTGACCGTGCTGGCCCTCGGCGCCGACGCCGCCGACGCAGCCGCCGACGACGGCGATGCGGGCCGGGCTTCGGAAGCCGCGGAGCGGGGCGTGCCGCCGCTCGAGGAGATCGAGGACACCGTCGCGGAGATCTGGGAGAAGGTCCTCGGCACCGACGACTTCGGTTACCACGACCGCTTCGCGGACGTCGGCGGCGACTCGCTGCGCATCCCGTCGGTCCGCGACGGGCTGGTGGCCGCCTACCCCGGCTGCCCGATCAAGCTGGTCGAGCTGTTCCGCTGTCCCACCATCGCCGAGCTGGCGGTGTTCCTCCACAAGAAGATGAAGGACCAGGCATGGTGACCTCTGCTCAGCGGGTCGGCTCCGATCAGTGGGAGCAGCCCGTCGCGGTGGTCGGTATGGCGGGACGGTTCCCCGGCGCACCCGGTGTCGCCGACCTGTGGGCCGGCCTGCTCGCCGGCCGGGAGTCGCTGACCCGCCTGACGGGCGAGCAGCTCGCCGCCGCGGGCGTCCCGGACGAGGACCGGGCCGACCCCGACTACGTGCCGGTCCGCGGCATCCTCGACGGGGCCGACCTCTTCGACGCCGAGCTGTTCGGCTACTCCGCGCGCGAGGCCGAACTGACCGACCCCCAGCAGCGCCTGCTGCTGGAGTGCGCCTGGGAGGCCCTCGACGACGCCGGCCACGGCGGCTACGACGGGCGCGCCGGCGTGTTCGCCGGGACCGGTGCCAACGGATACCTGCTGCGTCACGTCCTGGCCCGGCCGGGCGGCCCCGACCCGGCCGAGATCCTGCAGGTGGCGCTCGGCAACGAGAAGGACCACGCCGCCACGCGCATCGCCTACAAGCTGGGCCTGCGCGGCCCCGCCCTGACGGTCCAGACGGCCTGCTCGACCTCCCTGGTCGCGGTCCACCTGGCCTGTCAGAGCCTGCTGCGCGGCGAGTGCGACCTGGCGCTCGCCGGCGGCGCCTCGGTGCAACTGCCGCAGGAGGCCGGGTACCTGTACAGCCCGCACGGCATCCTGTCGCCGGACGGGCACTGCCGCCCGTTCGACCGCGAGGCGCACGGCACCGTCGTCGGCAGCGGTGTCGGCCTGGTCGTCCTCAAGCGGCTCGACGAGGCCCTCGCCGACGGGGACCGGGTGCACGCGGTGATCCGCGGGTCCGCACTCAACAACGACGGCTCCCGCAAGATCGGCTACACCGCGCCGAGCGCCGCCGGGCAGACCGAGGTCGTGACGGCGGCGCTGCGCGCCGCCGGAGTGGACGCGGCCGGCATCGGGTACGTCGAGGCGCACGGCACCGGCACCGAACTGGGCGACGGCATCGAGGTCTCCGCGCTGACCGAGGCCTACCGCGAGTCCACGGACGCCACCGGCTACTGCGCCCTGGGCAGCGTCAAGGCGAACGTCGGCCACCTGGACGCGGCCGCGGGCGTGACCGGGCTGATCAAGACGGTGCTCGCGGTGCGCGAGGGTGTCGTGCCGCCGAGCATCAACTGCGAGCAGCCCAACCCGCAGATCGACTGGGAGAACTCCCCCTTCTTCGTGAACACCGAGGCGCGGCCGTGGCCCGTCACCGCGGGGCCGCGCCGCGCCGCGGTGAGCGCGTTCGGCCTGGGCGGCACGAACGTCCACGTCGTCGTCGAGCAGGCACCCCGCCCCGAGCCCGACGCGGCGTCGGAGGACGGCGCCGGATCCCGGGTGGTGGTCGTGTCCGCCCACTCGGAGCAGGCGCTGCGCTCCGCCACCCGGTCGCTTGCGGACCGGGTCCGCGCCACCACCGACGACGCGGAGCTCACGGACGTCGCGCACACCCTCCGGGTCGGCCGGGCGGTCCTGCCGTGGCGGGTCGCGGTCGCCGGCACGGGCGCGGCCGAGCTCGGCGACCGGCTCGAGAACGCCGTGCTGCGGAAGGCGGCCCGCGGCGTCGGCCTCGGCTACCTCTTCCCCGGCCAGGGCGCGCAGTACCCGGGCATGGCGGCCGGGCTCCACCGGGCGCTCCCCGCCTTCCGGCAGGCTTTCGACGACTGCTGCGACCTGCTCGACTCCCAGTCGGGACCGGACCTGCGCCCACTGCTGCTCGGCTCCGGTGCCGGGGCCGGAGCGGGCGACGAGGCCGCCGCCGCGCTGCTGCGCGACACCGGGCTGGCCCAACCCGCGCTGTTCGTCACGGAGTACGCCCTCGGCCGCCAGCTGGCGGCCTGGGGGCTGCGGCCACGGATGATGCTGGGCCACAGCGTGGGCGAGTACGCCGCCGCCGCACTGGCGCAGGCCGTCGCCCTGCCGGACGCCCTGCGCCTGGTCACCGCCCGCGCCCGGCTCATGGCCGCGCTGCCGGGGGGTGCCATGCTCGCGGTGCTGGCCGCGGAGGAGACGGTGGCCGCGCTGCTGCCCGCCGAACTGTCCGTGGCGGCCGTCAACGGCCCGCAGGCGGTCGTCGTGTCGGGGCCGGAGGGGGCGGTTGCCGCGTTCGCGCGGGAGTTGGGCGAGCGCGGGATCGACGCCCGTCCGCTGCACGTCTCGCACGCGTTCCACAGCGCGATGATGGACCCGGTGCTCGACGAGTTCCGACGGATCGCGGCACAGGTGACGTACCGTCGGCCGCGCACCCGGGTCCTGTCCAACCTGACCGGCGACGTCGTCAAGGAGTACTCCGCCGACTACTGGACCGCCCACCTGCGGCAGCCGGTCCGCTTCGCGGCCGGACTGGGCCGGATGCTCGGCGGTACCGCCCCGGTACTGCTGGAGGTCGGCCCCGGCCAGGCGCTGACCAGCCTGGCCCGCTCCCAGGACGGCGACACCGACCCCTGCTGCGTGGCCACCATGCCGCGCGCGGGCGAGCGCCGGGCCGCCCACGAGACTCTGCTGGCGGCGGTCGGAACGGCCTGGACCGCCGGGGCGGAGGTCGACTGGCGGTCCTTCGCGCCGGACGGCGGCCGCCGCGTCCCGCTGCCGGCCTACCCGTTCCAGCGCCGCAGGTTCTGGCTCGAGCCCGCCGCGCCGCCGCGAGCGGTGGCGGCAGCAGAACCGGCGGCGGGGTCCGTGACGGACCCGATGACGGACCCGGCGGCGGACCCGGTGGCGGCCCCGGCCGGGAACGAGGGGCCGCCGACCGTGCGGACCTCCCTGGAGGCGGCCTGGCAGCGGCTCCTCGGCACGGCCCCGGCCGCCGCGGAGACGGACTTCTTCGACCTGGGCGGCGACTCGCTGCTGTCCGTCCGGCTGATCGGCCTGGTCCGGCGCGAGCACGGGGTGGAGCTCAGCCTGCAGGACGTCCTGGAGAACCCGACGTTCGGGGCCCAGATCGCCCACGTGGAACGGCTGCTGGCCGCCACCACCCGCTGAGAACCACCGAAGCACCACCGAAGCACCACCGAGCACGACGGAGAGGGTCGACGCGATCCATGAACAGTGAATCCCCGGACGTCCGGATCACCTCGCTGCGCCCGGGAGCGGGCCGGCCGCTGCTGGTGGTCGACTTCAACGAGTTCACCGCCCGCACGACGCTGTCGGCGGTCCTCGCCCAGTCGGACGTCGAGCGGCCCGTGCTGCGCCTCGACGCGGTGAACGGCCCGACCATGGTCGCCGACCGCTCCCTCGTCGAGCTCGCCGAGGCCTGCGCGGCCGAGCTGCGCCGAAGGGGGCAGAGCCCCGAGGCGGTCCTCGGCTACTGCAGCGCCGCGCCGTTGGCCCTGCACATCGTCGACCGACTGGAGGCCGCCGGCTCCCCGCGGCCCCGGCTGATCCTGGTGGAGCCCACCTGGATGACGCCCGAGCTGGTCCGCGCCGACGTGGCGGCCCTCCAGGAGAAGCTGGCGGGAGCCCCCGTCGACGGCTACCACGGCGAGCTCTCGGTCCCGGCCATCGCGGCCCGGCTCCAGGAGGCGCTGGCCGGCAAGCTGCGGGCCGACGAGCTGCCCGAGGACGAGATCGAGTTCTGCGTCCCGCACCTGACCGACCGCTACCGCAGTTGGTTCCGCTTCCTGCTGGGGACGCTGGACGCCCCGCTCCCGGCCGGCCTGCTGCCGGACGCCGTGGTGATCGGCGAGGACGGCGGGCGGTTCCCGCACCCGTCCTGGCCCGCGGAGGTGGTCCGGGTGGAGCGGCTGCCGCTGCCGACCGGCTCCGTCCTCGGCGACGCCGGCACCGGCGCGCTGCTGACGCGGCTGCTGGCGCAGCCCTCCGCCGCGGGGGTCTTCTCCGTCGTCGGTCCGCCCGCCGCCGGCGACGGAGCCCGGATGACGGACCTGCTGGAGCGCAGCTTCGCGGACCACCCCGACGAGCTCGCCGTCTCGGACGAGCGCGAGAGCCTCACCTACCGCGAACTCGAGGAGCGGGCCCGCGCCGTGGCGGTCCGGCTGAGGGAGCTCGGGGTCGGCCCGGACGCGCCGGTCGCCCTGCTCGCCGAGCGGTCCGCCGCGCTCGCGGTCGCGATCGTGGCGGTCCTGCTGGCCGACGGCGCCTATCTGCCGCTGGATCCGACCTGGCCCGCCGCGCGGGTCGAGTACGTCCTGGAGCAGGCCGCGCCGCGGGCGCTGCTGTGCGACCCGAAGGCGGCTCCCGCGGCGGGCAGTTGCCCGCAGGTCCCGGTGCTGGCCCTGGACGGGGCGGCCCTGGACGGGGCGGCGCTGGACGGTGCCGTGCCGCGCGCGGGCGCCGGTGCGGTCGGCGCACCGTCCGCGCGCGGGGCGGAGGACGGCGACCTCGCCTACGTGATCTACACCTCCGGTTCCACCGGCCGCCCCAAGGGCGTCGGCGTGCCGCATCGCGGCCTGGTCAACCGGCTCCGCTGGATGCAGGAGCGGTTCCCGATCGGCGTCGGCGACGCGGTGCTGCAGAAGACCCCGTACACCTTCGACGTCTCGGTATGGGAGTTCCTGTGGCCGCTCTCCGCCGGGGCGCGGCTGGTGATGGCGCGCCCCGACGGGCACCGGGACCCGGAGTACCTGGCCGAGACGATCCGGCGCGAGTCGATCAGCGTGGTCCACTTCGTGCCGTCGATGCTCGACCTCTTCCTCGCCTGCGTCGAGCCGCGGTCCTGTCCCTCGCTCCGTCATGTCTTCGCCAGCGGTGAGGCGTTGAGCCCCGGGACGGCCAACCGGTTCCTGGCCGGTCACGACGCGCCGCTGCACAACCTCTACGGCCCGACCGAGGCGTCCATCGACGTGACGCACTGGACCTGCCGCAACCCCGAGCCGGGGACGACAGTGCCGATCGGGCGGCCGATCCGCGGCGTCGGCCTCTCCGTCCGGGACGAGGCCGGCCGGCCGGTGGCCGCGGGGGAGATCGGCGAGCTGTACCTCGGCGGCGTCTGCCTGGCCAGGGGCTACCTCGGCCAGCCGGAGCTGACCGCGACCAGCTTCGCCCCGGACGTGGACGGCAGCGGCGAGCGCCTCTACCGCACCGGCGACCTGGTGCGCCTGGGCGAGGACGGGGTGGTGGAGTTCCACGGCCGACGGGACCACCAGGTGAAGATCCGCGGGCTGCGGATCGAGCTCGGTGAGATCGAGTCGGTGGCCCGCGAGCACCCGGCGGTGGCTGCGGCGGTGGCCGTGGCGCGCCGTGAGGAGAGCGGAGATCCACGCCTGGTCCTTTACCTGACGCCGGAGTTGGACGCCGGGACAGCTGTCGCGGTGCGTCGTCACCTCGCGAGCCGACTGCCCGAGCAGTGCGTTCCCTCCGCCGTGGTCCCGTTGGCCGCGCTGCCGCTGACCGCCAACGGCAAGTGCGACCGGGCGGCGCTGCCGGCGCCCACGTACACCGGCCTGGGCCGCGGCGCGACCCGCCGCCGGAAGGCCCCGACCCCAAAGTGACCCGGTCACCCGGGCACACGTCATCGCACCACTCCTGCAAGAGAGTTCATTGCACACCATGGCACCCGTCCACCACCTGATATCCCGCCAGGCCTTGCTGACCCCGGAGGCGACGGCCGTCACGTTCAAGGAGGAACACCTCAGCTACCGCCTGCTCGACGAGCGGGCCAACCAGTTCGCCCACGCGCTCCTGGGCCGTGGACTGGGTCGCGGCGACCTGGTGGCGATCCAGATGGAGCGCGGCCCGGCCCTGTTGGTCGCGCTCCTGGGCGTGATGAAGGCGGGCGCCGCCTACGTGCCCGTCGACCCGGCGTCCCCCGCCTCGCGCCGTGACTTCGTGCTCGGCGAGTCCGGGGCCGGACTTCTCGTGGTCGACTCCACGTCCGCCGCCCCGGACACCCCTGCGGCCCCCGTCGGGGTCCCGGTGCTCGACCTGGCCCGGGCCGAGGCGCTGGCACACCGGCCGACCTCCGCGCCCGACGTCGCGGTGAGCGCCGACGACGCCGTCTACGTGCTCTACACCTCGGGTACGACCGGCAACCCCAAGGGGGTCGTGCTGGAGCACGGCGGGATCTCCAACCTTCTCGACTGGATGGCCCGCGCGTACTCCTTCACCGGGGCGGACCGGGTGTTGCAGAAGACGCCGTACACCTTCGACGCGTCGGTGTGGGAGCTCTACCTCCCGCTCGTCACCGGAGGCACCGTCGTCCTCGCCGAGCCGGGCGGGCACCAGGACCCGCAGTACCTGGCCCAGGCGGTGCGGGACCATGACATCACCACGCTCCAACTCGTCCCCTCGATGCTGAGGCTCGTCCTCGACGAGCCGGCCCTGCGCGCGGCGCGGTCGCTCCGGCACGTCTTCAGCGGAGGAGAAGCGCTGCCGCGTGAGCTCCAGGAGCGCTGCCATGCGGCGCTGCCGGTGCCGCTGCACAACCTCTACGGTCCGACCGAGACCTCCGTGCAGGTGCTCACCTGGACCTGCCGCCCGGACGAGACCCGGGACTTCGTGCCGATCGGCCTTCCCGTCGACAACGTGACCGCGCTGGTGCTCGACCCGGCCGGTGCGCCGGTCCCCACGGGACAGGTCGGGGAGCTGCACATCGGTGGTGTGGCGGTGGCCCGCGGCTACCTGGCGAATCCGGAGCGGACCACCGAGCGCTTCGCCACCCGTCAGGACGAGGCAGGGCGGACCCTGCGCACCTACCGGACCGGCGACCTGGTGCGTCAGCACCCCGACGGTGTCTTCGAGTTCCTCGGCCGGGTCGACGACCAGATCAAGATCCAGGGCTACCGGGTCGAGCTGGGCGAGATCGAGACACACCTGCGCGGGCTGCCCGGTGTCCGTGACGCGGCCGTGGTGGCCGAACCGAACCCCCTGGCCGGCGGCGACCGGCTGGCCGCCTACCTGGCGGCGGACCCGGCCGGCCTGGACGTGCGGGAGCTGCGCGAGCACCTCGCGGCCCGCCTCCCCGCCTACATGGTGCCCGCCGTCTTCCGGACGCTGCCGTCGTTCCCGCTCAGCGCCCACGGAAAGCTCGATCGGGCCGCTCTCGCCCGGGCCTCGGCCGTCGAGCTGACGGCCGGCCCGACCGGCCGCGCCGCACGCAACGAGACCGAGCAGCGGCTCCTCGAGCTCTGGGCGGAGGTGCTGGCGGTCCCCTCGGTGGGAGTCGACGACGACTTCTTCGAGCTCGGCGGCAACTCCATGGCCGGGCTGCTCATGATCGCCAAGGCCAAGAAGCTCGGGATCGTGATCAAGCCGACCGAGCTCTTCCGGCTCCGCCGGATCGACGCCATCGTCTCCGCCCGCGGCTGAGTCCCGCGCGCACACGCAACTATCCCTAGGGCAAGTGAACATGAGTTCCATCAACGACGCATTCGCGCTCTCGTACACGCAGGAGAGCCTCTGGCTCCTGGATCGACTGGCCCGCAAGGAAGACCCGGCCTACAACGAGTCCCTCGCCTTCCACATCCGGGGGCCGCTCCGGCCCGAGCTGCTACACACGGCCCTGTCCACGGTGACCGCGCGCCACGAGGCGCTGCGGACGGTCTTCGTGGAGACCGCCGAGGGCCTGCGTGGTCTCGTACGGGAGCCTGCGGCCGATGCGATCGAGATCGTCGACCTGCGTCAGCAGCCTCGGGACACGGCCGAGCTCCGGGCCAGGGAGCTGGTGCAGGAGGCCTACCAGCAGCCCTTCGACCTGGCCGAGGGGCCGCTCTGGCGCGCCGTCGTGGTGCTGGTCGACGCGGAGCAGAGCCTTCTTGCGCTGACGGTCCACCACATCGCGGTGGACGGATGGAGCTTCGGGGTCCTGCTGGACGAGCTCCGGCAGGAGTATGTCGCTCTGGTCGAGACCGGGAACGGCGCCGACCTGCCGCGTCCGGCGGTCGGCTTCTCCGAGTGCGCGAAGGAACAGCGCGAGGCGTACGAGCGCGGTGAGTTCGAGGAGCAGCTCGGTCACTGGGCGAGTGCTCTGAAGGACGGGCCGGAGCTGATCAAGCTTCCGACCGACCGGCCCCGGCCGCCGGCGCAGTCCTTCCGCGGCGCCACCCGCTCGGTCCGGGTGCCTCGACCGATGGTGCGTCAGCTGGTGGAGCGTTGCCGACAGGAGTGCGGGAGCACGGAGTTCGGCGTGCTGCTGGCCGCCTACGCGCTGCTGCTGCACCGGTACGCGCAGCAGGACCAGGTGACCGTCGGCAGCACCGTGCTGAACCGGACCGACGTGGACCACCTCGGTGTCGTCGGCTGCTTCGTCAACACCGTGGCGCTCCCGTTCGCCTTCGAGGAGCAGCTGACCGTGCGCGGGCTCCTGGAGCGCACCGGTGAGTCGCTGATGGAGATGCTGGAGCACCAGGACGCGCCCTACCCCAAGGTTCTGGAGCGTCTCGGCGTCGAGCGCGACCCCAGTCACAGCCCGGTCTTCCAGGCGATGATGACGCTGCTCGGCGAGCGCAGGACGCTCCGGCTCGGGGAGGGCCTGGCCTGCACGCCGTTCCCGATGGAGCGGGTGGCCGCCAAGTTCGACCTGCTGCTCTACGTCGTCGAGGACGAGGAGGAGATCGAGTTCGAGCTCGAGTTCAACACCGACCTTCTCGATCCGGAGACCGCCGAGCGTCTGCTGACGCACTACGTCCACCTGCTCGGCGAGCTCGCCGTGGACCTGGACATCGAGGTGTCCCGGGTCCCGATCCTGCCGGAGCCGGAGCGGCGGCTGATCACCGAGGAGTGGAACGGCACCGCGGTGGAGTACCCGCAGGGCGACGTCGTCGACCTCATCCGGCAGCAGGCGGCCCGCACCCCGGACGCGGTGGCCGTGGAGTTCCGCGGGCAGTGCCTGACCTACGCCGAACTCGACCGGCGCACCGATCGCATCGCCGCCGCGCTGGTGGCGCGGCCGGACCGCGGCTCCGATTTCGTCGGGGTGTACCTGGAGCGGTCGATCGACATGGTGGTCGCCCTGCTCTCGATCGAGAAGGCGGGACTGGCCTACGTCCCCATCGATCCGGAGTACCCGGCCGACCGAGTCCGCTACATGATCGAGGACTCCGCGGTCGACCTGGTCCTCACCCAGGAGGACTTCCGCGACACGGTCACCGAGCTGGGCGCCGTTCCGGCCCTGCCGGCCGAGTTGGAGCTGCAGGCGGACGGCGCCGAGGCCCCCCACCTCGATCTGCGACCCGACTCCCGGGCGTACATGATCTACACCTCCGGTTCGACCGGACGGCCGAAGGGCGTGGTCAACCGTCACGCCGCGCTGTTCAACCGGCTGTACTGGATGCAGTCCCGGTACCGGTTGGGCGAGGACGACCGGGTGTTGCAGAAGACGCCGTTCAGCTTCGACGTGTCGGTCTGGGAGTTCTTCTGGCCGCTCATGTTCGGCGCCCGGATCGTCATGGCGGAGCCGGGCGGTCACCGCGACCCCGAGTACCTGAAGCAGGTCATCCGGGATCGCGGCGTCACCACCCTGCACTTCGTGCCCTCGATGCTCAACGTCTTCCTGGAGGAGGACGAGCTGACCGAGGCCTGCACGTCGCTGCGTCGGGTCTTCTGCAGCGGCGAGGCGCTGCCGTACAGCACGGTGGAGAAGTTCGCCGCGGCACTCCCCTGCGAACTGCACAACCTCTACGGGCCCACCGAGGCCGCCATCGACGTCTCCTACTGGCCCTGCACCCTGGACTACCCGGGCCGGGTCGTGCCGATCGGCCGTCCCATCGACAACATCCAGCTGTTCGTCGTGGACCGGCATCTGGAGCTGCAGCCCGTCGGTGTCCCCGGTGAGCTCTGCATCGCCGGCGTCGGACTGGCGGAGGGCTACCACAACCGGCCCGACCTCACCGAGAAGGCGTTCGTCGCCAACCCGTTCGACGCCTCGCCGGGCGCGCGCATGTACCGCACCGGTGACCTGGCGCGCTACCTTCCCGACGGCCAGATCGAGTACCTGGGCCGGATCGACAACCAGATCAAGCTCCGGGGCTTCCGGATCGAGCTGGGGGAGATCGAGGCCGCGGTCCAGGCACTGCCGTCGGTCCGCGAGGCCGCCGTCATCCTGCACGAGAACGGCGCCCACCGGATGCTGGTGGCCTACGTGGTCTCCGACGACTTCCGGTCCGCGGAGGCGAAGGAGCAGCTCCGGCTGCAGCTGCCGGACTTCATGGTGCCGCAGGTCTTCATGACGATCGCGCAGGTGCCCACCACGGTCAACGGCAAGCTGGACCGCAGGGCGCTGCCCGACCCGCTGCCGTCGGTCGACGCCGACGACGACGGGTCCGCGGCACCGGTCACCGAGCAGGAGCGGGTGCTCGCCGAGATCTGGCGGGACGTGCTCGGGGTCCCGCAGGCCGGGGTGGACAGCAGCTTCTTCCGGCTCGGCGGCGACTCCATCACGAGCATCCGGGTGGCCGCCCGACTGCGCGAACTGGGCTACCGGGTCGAGGTCAAGGACATCTTCGCGATGCCGACGATCCGGGAGCTCGCGCAGCAGCTGGCGACGGAGACGGAGCGCACCGGCGCGGTGGCCCTGGCGGCGCAGGACCCGCTGGCCCTGGTCGGCCCGGAGGACCGGCGACAGCTGCCGGACTCGGTGACCGACGGATGGCCGTTGACCCTGCTGCAGTCCGGGATGATCTACCACTCGATGCTGCACGAGGACTCGCCCGTCTACCACGACATCTTCTCGTACGACATCCAGGCGCCGCTGGACCGCGCGCGACTCACCGAGGCGATCCGCTGGACCACCGCGGCCCATCCGCAGCTGCGGTCCTGCCTCGACCTCAGCGGCTTCGACGAGCCGCTGCAGCTGGTGCACCGGGACGTCGAGCCGCACCTGTTCCTCGCGGATCTGACCGGGCTGACGTCGGCCGAGCAGGACGCCGCCCTCGACCGCTGGACCGAGGAGGAGAAGCGCCGCGGCTTCGACTTCGAGAACGCGCCGCTGATCCGGTTCGTGGCCCACGACCGCGGCCCGGAGCGGTTCACGCTGAGCCTCTCCTTCCACCACGTGATCCTGGACGGCTGGAGCGTCGCCCTGGTGGTGGAGCAGGTGCGCCGCGGCTACGCCGAACTGCTCGGCGGCCGGACGCTGCCCGCCCCCACGGTCGAGCAGCCGTCCTTCGGCTGCTACGTGGCACTGGAGCAGGAGGCCCGGCAGTCCGCGGCGCAGGCCGCCTTCTGGAGCTCCACGGTGGCCGGGTTCTCGCCGAGCCGGCTGTCCTCCGCCTCCACGGAGCGGGAGGCCGATCCGGCGTCGACGGGCCGCGCCCTGCCCGAGGAGATCACCGCGGGTCTGCGGGCGCGCTGCGACGAGCTGGGCGTGCCGCTCAAGAGTGCGCTGCTGGGCCTGCACCTGAAGACGCTCGGGCGACTGACCGGGACCGCCGCCGTGGTGACCGGCCTGGTCGTCAACGGCCGCCCGGAGGTCGCGGGCGGGGAGGAGATGGCCGGGCTGTTCCTGAACACCCTGCCGGTCCCGCTGAGGGGGATCGACGGGGAGGCCACGGACCTGTTCCGACGTGCCTTCGCCTTCGAACAGCAGGCGGTCGCGCACCGACGCTTCCCGCTGGCGGAGATCCTCCGTCTGAGCGGGCACGACGAGCTGTTCGACACGGTCTTCAACTACACCGACTTCCACGTCTACCGGGGGGAGGAGGAGACGGCGGCCGTGATCACCGGGGCCCGGTACTTCGAGCAGACGAACTTCGGGATCGTCGTGCACGCCCACCAGGACCACTTCTCCGGTCAGCTGACGCTGACCCTCAACCACGACGCGGCCCGGTTCGACGCCTCGGTGGTCGGGCGCTACCTCGACGAGTTCCTCGACGCGGCCCGCGCCGCGGTCGGGACCGGTCAGGCGGCCTGTGGACCCGAGGCCGACCACGAGCTGGTGCGGCGGGTCGGCGACGTGGTCGCCAAGGCCCTCGGCCTGGCCTCGGTCGGCCCCGACGACGACTTCCTGGAGCTCGGTCTCGACTCGATCACCGCGATCCGGGTGGTCGCCCGGCTGAAGCGGCTCGGCGCCAGACCGGCCATGAAGGACCTCTTCGACCACTCCACGCCCCGACGGCTGGCCGCCAGGCTCGCAGCCGGGCCGACCGGTCGTCAGGAGCCGCGTTCCACGGCCGCTTTCGAGCTGGTCGGCGGCCGTCCTTCCGGTCTTCCCGACGGTGTCGTCGACGCCTACCCGGCGACCGCCCTGCAGCTCGACATGGTCGAGGAGCACGACCGCGACGTCGCCCAGGCCGTCTACCACGACGTGTTCAGCTACCACCTGGACCTGCCGCTCGACGCGGACCTGCTCCGGGCGACGCTCCAGGGCTTCGTGGACACTCACGAGACGCTGCGCACGGCGTTCGACCTGGCCGCCCGCCCGGTGCCGCTCCAACTGGTCTTCGGCCACGCGGACCCGGCCCTGGAGGTCCTCGACCTCAGCGCGTTGTCGGAGCGGGAGCAGCAGCGGGCACTGGACGAGTGGTTCGAACACGAGAAGGGGGTCGGCTTCGACTGGTCCGTGCCGTCGCTGATGCGGTTCACCGCTCACCGGCGCGGTCCCGGCGCCTTCACGCTGAGCCTGAGCTTCCACCACTCCGTCATCGACGGATGGAGCCTGTCGCTCTTCGTGCGTGACCTCGTCCGCCGCTACACCGAGGCCCTGGAGACGGGCCGGGTCCCCCGTGCCGAGCGGGTCGGCCCCGCCTACCGCGACTACGTGGCCGCCGAGGTCGACAGCCGGAAGTCGGCGCAGCAGCGCGCCTTCTGGATGGACGAGCTGCGCGGCACCGCGTACCACCCGCTGACCGCCGCCGCCTGGGACGGCTCCGCCGAGCGGTGGGCCGAGACCAAGCTCTCCGTCGACCCGGCCACCCACCAGGCCCTGTCGGCCCTGGCCAACCGGGCCGGGGTTCCGCTGAAGCAGGTCCTGCTTGCGGCGCACCTGGTCGCCGTCGGCCTGGTGCAGCAGAGCGAGTCCGTGCTCACCGCGGTCTTCTCCGGCGGCCGTCTGGAGGAGGAGGGAGCCGAGGAGGCCATCGGCCTCTTCCTCAACTTCCTTCCCTTCCGGCAGGACGTCGGTGCCAGGACCTGGCTGGAGCTCGTCCGGGAGACTTTCGCCAACGAGCGCCGCACCCTGCCCCACCGCCGGTACCCGCTGCGGGACATCCGTGCGGGACTCGGCCGGGACCGGGTGACCGACGTCGTCTTCAACTACACCCAGTTCACCTCCTACGCGGACGTGGCCAGGGGATCTGACGGCCGCTCGGGAGCAGGGGTGCTGACCGGCGTCCGCTGGTTCGAGCACACCGACTTCGCCCTCCTGGTGAACGTGGGCCACGACCTGCTGCAGGAACAGCTGGTCATCACCCTGAACGCCGACGGCCGGCGGCTGCCGCCCGCGTTCCTCGAGACCTTCGCCGAGCTCTACGACGCGATCCTGACCGAACTCGCGGTGGACGAGCACGCCCTGGCGACCGCGGCCCCGGGCCGTATCCGCAAGCTCGCCGCCATGCTCGGCGGACACTCCGCCGACCTCAGCCTCTGAACAGCACCACCCTCGAAAGGAACCCCAAGATGACCGGGACGACGACCGACCTGACACGGACCACCGAGGTCGTGATCGGCACCCACGAGCAGTCCGACGGCTACCTGTCGCACTACCGCCTGTGGGGCAGCCCCGCGGGCGGCGACGTGGTGGTGATCCTGCACGGTGGCGTCAGCCACTCGGGCTGGCAGGCCCCGCTCGCGAAGGCCGTGGTGGAGACCTCGGACCTGTCCTTCGTCGCGCTGGACCGACGCGGCTCCGGCCTCAACCAGGAGAGCCGGGGCCACCTGCCGTCGGAGGCACGCGAGGTGGAGGACGTGGTCTCGTTCCTGCGCTCCCTCGCCGCCACCTACCGCAGGGTCCACCTCGCGGGCTGGTGCTTCGGCGGGCAGATCGCCTCGATCATCGCCGCCGAGCTGGCCGGTCAGGGCGTGATCTCCAGCCTGATCATGGTGGCGCCCGGCTTCGTCTTCACCGAGCGGTACGGCGACGTGCTGCGGCTGAGCATGCAGGCCGTGGCCGAGGTGGTCGAGGAGCTCGGGGTGAACCCCGCCCGGGACCTGGCCTTCGTCCCGGTACCGCTGCAGCCGATCGACTTCACCACCGACGAGGCGTGGCTGCGGTTCGCCACGGACGACGAGCTGAAGCTGCGGCGGGTCACCCAGAGCACCGTCGACGTGTGGAACCAGCTCGCGGACCGCTCCCGGGCGGTGCTCTCCGACCTCGGTGACATCCCGGTGCTCGCCGTGTTCGGCGCCGAGGACCGGTTGGTCGACAACGAGAAGGTCGCCGCGATGCTGCAGGAGCAGGTGACCGGGATCCCGCCGGTGATCCACTTCCTCGACGCGCCGCACGCCGTCCAGTTCGCGATGCCGGAGACCCTGGCTGCGCTGGTCACCGGCTTCGTGGCCGGCATCTGACCTGACGGGACCAACCAGGCGGCAGGGACGGGCGCAGTGAGCCGCCCGTCCCTGCCGCGCATCCGACCACCGGGAGTACGGGAATGGATTACCGCACGAAACTCAGAGATCTGACACTCATGATCGCCAGTTCGATCACCATCATCGGCACCACGGCGATCGCCGCCGGGCTCCCGCAGATGGGTGACGCCTTCCGGGCGACACCCGACGGGCGCTTCCTGGTGCGGCTGGCGCTGACCCTGCCGGCGCTGTCGGCGGGTCTCTGCGCTCCGGTCATGGGCGCCATCGTCGACCGCTTCGGGCGCAGGAGGCTGTTCGTCGCGGCCCTGCTGCTGTACGGAACCGCCGGCTGCGCCGGGTTCGTCCTGCCCTCCCTGTACGCCATCCTGGCCTCCCGGCTGGTTCTCGGGGTGGCCGTCTCCGGTGTCGCCACCTGCGCCACCGCCCTGATCGCCGACTACACGAGCAAGGGCCGGATCGGGGCCTCCATGGGACGGCAGTCCCTGTTCATGGCGCTGGGCAACGTGGTCTTCGTCTTCCTGGGCGGCCTGATGGCGCTGCAGGGCTGGCGTTGGCCCTTCCTGATCTACGCGGTCGGCTTCCTGCTGGTGCCGGGCGTGGTGCTGTTGATGCGCGAACCGGAGGGACCGTCAGGAAGGGCTGCCGGCGGGGGAGGAGAGCGCGCCGAGCGGGCCCCGGTGGGCGTGATGACGGTCGTCTACGTCCTCCTCTTCCTGAACATGGTCATCTACTTCATGGTGCCGGTGAACCTGCCCTTCTACCTGCGGACGTTCAGCGGCAGCAACAGCGCGCAGGCAGGCGGCCTGCTCTCCCTGGTGGGCCTGGTGTGGGCGCTGTCCTCGACCCAGTACCAGCGGATCGAGCGTCGCCTGGGCCATCAGCAGATCCTGGTCCTGGCCTTCGTGCTGCTCGGCGCGGCCAACGTGCTGCTCGGCCTGGCCCGCGGCACGTCCCTCGTGGTGGTCGCGCTGGTGCTGATGGGTGCGGGCCTCGCCCTGTCGATCACCAATCTGAACGCCTGGCTGCTGGCGCTCACGCCGCCCCACGTGAAGGGGCGGGTGATCGGCACCCGGGTGTTCTGCACCTTCCTCGGCCAGTTCTGCTCACCGGTGCTCACACAGCCGCTGGTCTCCCGCTTCGGCCTGGCCACCGCGTACGTCGTGGCGGGATCCGTGATGGCCGCGATCTCGCTGGCGGCGGCCCTTCACCTGGCGGGCCGCAGGGCCCTGCAGCCCAGGTCCGTCTGAGCGCCGCCGAGACGCGACACGAGGAGGAATGACCTGATGACCGATCTGCACGACCTGACGGCCCTGGAGCAGGGAGCGCTGATCGCCCGTGGGGAGCTGACTCCTCCGGAGCTGACGGAGCACTACCTCGACCGGGTCGAGCGGCTCAACGAGGTGGTGGGGGCCTATGTCACGGTGACCGCGGAGCTCGCGCGCGCCCAGGCGGCGGCCGCCGGGCGTGCCGCCGCCGCGGCCCGGCGGGAGGGGCGGGTGCTGTCCCCGCTGCACGGGGTCCCGGTGCCGGTGAAGGACTCCGTCGCGGTCGCGGGAGTCCGGACCACGTACGGCTCGGGGGTGCACGGCGGACACGTACCCACGCATGACGCGGACGTCGTGAGCCGGCTCCGGCAGGCGGGCACGGTCCTGCTCGGCCGCACGAACACACCGGAGTTCGAGCTCAGCAGCTACACGGAGAACCGGGTCGCGCCGATCGCCAGGACCCCGTGGGACCTGAACCGTTCCGCCGGCGGCTCCAGCGGGGGTGCGGCCGCGGCCGTTGCCTCCGGGCTCGCCCCGGTCGCCCACGGCAGCGACTCGGCCGGCTCGATCCGGATCCCGGCGTCCGTCTGCGGGCTTTACGGGATCAAGCCGAGCCGAGGGCGGGTCAGCACCGGCCCGGACCACCACGACGTGAGCGGGCTGACGACGAGTGGGCCGCTGGCACGCACGGTCGCCGACGCCGCCGCGCTGCTCGACGTGATGACGGGTGAGGCTCCGGGCGCGCCGTTCGCCGCGCCGGCCCCACCGGACGGCGGTTTCCTCGGCGCGGCGTCCCGCGCACCGGGACGGCTCCGGGTGGCCCTGGTCACCACTCCGGCGGTCCCGGGCGTCGAGGTGCATCCGGACTGCACGGCGGCCGTCCTGGCGACGGCCGCCCTGCTGAGCGAACTGGGCCACGAGGTGGTGCCCGCGGAACTGCCGAAGGACGGGTTGCTGGGTCGGGTCTTCCCGGTGGTGTGGTCCGTCCTGGCGACCCTGCACCGGGTGCCGCCGGGGGCCGAGGCCGAGTTGATGCCGCTCACCAGGCATCTGCGCCGAGCCGGGGCGGGATTCACCGGTCACGAGTTCGCCGAGGGTGTCCGCGGGTTCCGAGTCGTCGGTGAGCGTCTGGCTGCAGCGTTCGCCGATCACGACGTCATCCTCACCCCCACCCTGGCCCAACCTCCCCTGGCCGTCGGTGAGCTGCGCAACGACGCGGACCCGGCCGCGGAGTTGGCCGGCATGGTGGCCTGGTCGCCCTTCACGGCGCTCTACAACGTCACCGGCCGTCCGGCGGTGACGCTGCCGCTGCACTGGACGGTGGACGGACTGCCCGTGGGCGTGATGCTGGGCGGGCGTTACGGTGACGAAGGCACCCTGATTTCGCTTTCCGCCCAGTTGGAGGCGGCCCGGCCCTGGGCGGAACGGAAGCCTCCCGTGTGGGTGCGCGCGTAGATTTGTGCCGTGGACATGATCTGGGCCACATTATGACGACGGCATGACGGTGGGTGACTAGACTCGAGACGCTGCCGCCGGAGCGGGGACACCCTCCTGGGCAGCACGAACAGTCGATACGGGGGTATTGGACATGGACATCCGACCATACGCGGATTCGGGCACACGCTTCGGCAGAGGTTGCTGACCGCCGGCGAACAGAGCTTTCCCAGGTACGTCCCGCAAGCCGAGCGCTGACTGCTCGGCGGTTTTGGCATGCGCGTGGATTTGCCCCTTCACCGTAAGAATTACGGCAAATTGACGTGTGGGCAGAAAATTGTTGCGTGACAAACGGACCCGGCGTCGCTTACTGTCTGCCATGCATCTGTCAGGCATGACCCGCGACCTTGGTTGATCTCCTACGGCCCGTTCCACAAGAGCAGCCGCGGGCAGAGTAGACGACGAACACACAACGACCCGTGAGTGCCGACCCGGCACAGGGGGGTAAGGGAACCCAGTGCTTGCACAGAAGTCCCCGTCCTATTCGCTTGATTCGATGACTGAGCGTGACCACATTCGCATCGGCGTGGTCATCCTGGCCAGCCGTCCACTGATCCGCGCCGCCCTGCGCACCGCGCTGGCCGGCTGTCCGGACATCGGGGAGGTCGCGGAGGCGACGACGGCCTACCAGCTGGACCACGCCCTGTCGGCGCGGGAGTGCCAGACCGTACTGATCGACGACGCCGACCCCGCCTGGGACACGCTCGCGGTGGTCCGCCGGGTCCGTGAGGAACGGGTGGGTGGCGGTCGGCGCGACCGCGTCGGCGTGGTCATCCTCGCGGAGTCCACCGCGACCGACGACGCGCTGTCCTATCTGCGGGCCGGCGCTGACGCACTGGTGCCCAACGACGGCGCGCTCGACGACGTGGCCGCCGCGGTTCGGGCGGTGGCGCAGGGCCACGCCGTGGTCCCACCGCCGCTCGCCCGCAAGCTGGTCGACCTGATGGGCGTTCATCTGCCGGTCCAGCCGGGCCCGGACCAGATGTCCGGGCTGACGGCCAGGGAGCATGAGATCTTCGAACTCATCGCCACCGGGATGTCCAACCAGGAGGTGGCCCAGTCGCTCGTGCTCAGCGAGAAGACCGTGAAGTTCCATGTCTCCAACCTGCTCCGCAAGTTGGGTGTGCGGAACCGTACCCAGGCGATCGTCTACGCGCGCGACAACTACCTGCTCGGGGCCCGCTGATTCCGGCGGGCCCCCGGCCTGGTCCCCGGGTCAGCCCTCGGTGACGATCTGCAGCAGACCCAGCGTCTTCCGGCAGACCCGGATCGCCTCGTCGGCGTTCTCCGCCCGGACGGCAACGTGGCCGAGCCCGTCCCACTGGCCCTTGAACGGGCGGACGACGTCGCCCGGCCCGACCCAGAGGTCCACGGCCGCGGTGGAGGGGAGCGCGTGGACCTCGTCGAGCCCGCGGATCTCCTGGATCCGGCCAGGTTCGGCCTCGATGATCCAGCTCGCCGCCGCACCGTTGCCGGCCGCCCGTTCGGTCAGCGACGGTACCTGACGCAGTGCCCAGGTGAGGGCCAGCAGCTGCGGATCCGTCCCGTAGACCACCTCGGCCAGCTTGCCGATGAGGCCGCCGCCCACCCGGTTCTGCGACTCGATGATCACCGGTCCGCGCGGGCTCATCATGAACTCGGTGTGCGTCGGCCCGTTGCGCAGCCCCACGGCGTCGAGGAAGTCGCACGCCATGCGGTGGACGGCGGCCTCCTGTTCGGGGGTGATCCGGGCCGGGGCGACGTGGCCGGCCTGGACGTGGTTGCGCTCGTCGGTGATCCCCTCGGTGATGGACATCACCACGTGGTGGCCGTCGCAGCTGAACGTCTCGGCGCTGCAGAGCGTCCCCTCGACGAACTCCTCCATGATGAACGCGTCGATGTCGTAGTCGCCGATGAGCGGGTGGTCGGAGTCGCGCAGCCGGCTGACCTCCTGCCAGGTCGCGTCCAGCTCCGCGGGGCTGTTGACCTTCATCACGCCGAAGCTGGCCGTGCCGCTGGTCGGCTTGACGATGAACGGGTAGCCGTGGGCCGTACCGAACGCGTCCAGGCTGTCCCGGTCGCCGAGCAGCGCCGCGGCCACCACGATGGAGCCGTCGGTGGCGGCGGCCTCGCGCAGTCGCTCCCGCATCAGCCACTTGTCGGTGAACAGGTGGCTCACCTCGTAGCTCGTACCGCCCAGGCCCAGCAGGTCGTTGACCAGGGCCACCGGGTCCAGGCCGGGCTCGGTCAGCGACACCGCCGCCGCGAAGGGCGCCTGCTCGTGCGCCCGCAGCACGGCGGGGCGCAGCTGCTCCCAGTCGGTGTAGTCCACCGGGATGATCTCAGCGGCGAGTTCGGCGTGCTCGGGCCGGATGTCGGCGGGCTGCTGACACCAGACGACCTGCGCGCCGGTGGCGTGGGCCTTGCGCAGATGGCCGGTGGAGCCGCCGACGAGCAGCAGGCGCTGGGTGGAGGTCTGCGTGGAGGTCATGGCTCGGGTCTCTCTCGAGGGGTGGGCAGGGTCAGTCGGCCACGGTCGCCGGCTCCTCCGCCGGGGCGGCGTCCGGGGCCGGGTTCAGCGGGGGAGTCTTGCGCACGGAGGGCAGGGCCAGGCAGATCAGACCGCCGGCCACGCAGGACACGGCGGACAGCCCGATCACGTGGACCGCGGTCATGTGCTCCAGCAGGACGCCACCGAGGGCCGCGCCGGTGGGGGAGGAGGAGACGATGACCGAGCGCCGCGCGCCGAAGACGGCGCCGTGCTGGTCCTCGGGGACGGAGTGCTGGATGACGCCGATCTCCGTCGAGGCGTAGGGCGCCCAGACGAGGCCGCCGACGAACATGACCACGAGGGCGGCCGGCAGGGAGTGGATCACCACCAGCGGGAGCAGCGCCACGCCCCACAGAGCCGCGCCGACCGAGTTGACCACCGCGGGGCGCCGCTTGGCCAGCCGCGGGATCGACACCAGACCGCCCAGTGCGCCCAGGCCCATTGCGGACCACATGGCGCCGTAGCCGGCGCCGCCGCTGTGCAGGTTGGTGCTCGCGAAGACCGGAATGGCCGTCAGCAGCGGTCCGTAGGAGATGTAGTAGAGGATGGTCAGCAGCATCATGGCGCGGACCACGGGCGTCGTCACCATCGGCTTGAAGCCGAACCAGGAGGACCGGCCGGACGGCGGCGGCGTGGAGTCGGCGCCGCTGGGCGTCTCGCGGACCCCCGCCGCCCGCAGCGGGATCAGCAGCAGCAGCGCCACCAGGCACATCCCGGCCGGCACGAGCAGCGCCCAGGTGCCCGCGAAGCCCGCCATCGCCCCACCCATGGCGGGGCCGACCAGGTAGGGGAACTGGTCGCTGATGCTCAGCACACCGTTGGCCACCTGGCGGTCCTCGGTGGAGACGATCCGCGGGATGAGGACCCGACTGCCCACGGACGCCAACGGGTTGGTGATGCCCATGAAGAGGCACAGCACCAGCAGCAGGGGCAGACTGAGCAGGTGGACGGCGGACAGGACCGCGATGGCGGCCACCGTGCCGCCCCGGACCAGGTAGCCCAGCGCGGTGAGCGGCACGGGCGCGTAGCGGTCGAACCACGGCCCGAGCAGCGGGCCGGAGATGATCTCGGGAATCCTGCGGCAGAGCACCACGAGGCCGGCGTCGGCCGGGGAGTGGGTGGTGACCAGCACGACCCAGATCAGGGCCACGCCGACGAACTGCGAGGCGGTCTCCGAGAAGATCGAGCTCAGCGTCAGGGTCGTCAGCTGCGGCGAGCGGCGGATCACGGAGCGCTGCCACCGGGTGTGCAGCGCGGTCGACAGGGCGGTCACCGGTGGTACTCCTCGAACAGCCGTGGAAAGTAGTTGACGTCCGCGGTCAGCGAGGCGAGCAGGCTGCCCATGCCGGCGCGGCCGGAGCCGTCGTCCCCGAGCAGCTCGCGGTGGCGCTCGGTGGAACGCGGTGAGAGCGGCAGCCGGCCGGCGGAGAGATAGCGGATGGCCCCCTGCTTGTCGCGCGCGGGGATGACCTCGGAGCGGGCGTGCCGGCTGGCGCTGAAGGGGATGTCCAGCGTGCCGTCGGCGAAGGCCTCGACGACGGCTGCGGCCAGGTCCTCACCGCGGTCCAGCACCGGGCCGACGATCTCGTCGACCTCGGCGAGGATCCACTCGAGCTCCTCCTGGACCCGGGCCTCGTCGACCGAGAGGAAGTCCAGCAGCGGCGAGTTGGCGCGGTCGGCCAGCCGCAGGCCCTCGACGTTGGCCTGGGTGTCCGGGATGCCGGCCGCCTCCTGGTGGGTCTTGGTGATGATCTTGGTGGCGCCGCCGAGACGCGCGACGAGGGCGCCGTAGAGGATGAGGTCCTCCGCGTCGCCCCGCCGGCGGGGGAACACCCCCATGAACTCGTGCAGGACCGCGTGGGTGGTCACCCCGGCCGGCAGGTAGCGCGTGGCCAGCAGCGGGATCGCGCGCAGCGCGGCCACGTCCTGGGCGAGGTGGCCGCCCTGCGGGTAGGCGACGGAGATGCACCGCACTCCCGCGCGGGCGGCCAGGACCGCCTCCAGGACGCTGATCGCCAGACTGATCGACGGGGGCACCAGGACCGCGGTGAGCGTGCCGAACAGCTCCCGGTCGATCACGATGCCGAGCTCGGCCAGCTCGCCGCAGACCCGGTCCACGGTGGTCCAGGCCGCCAGCGACTCGGCCAGCGGCACGTCCTTGGAGTAGGGCAGGTTGTAGGAGATCCCGCCGCCCTCGAAGGAGGTGATGCCCGCCGCCACCGAGACCCCGAACAGCAGCTCGGCGTCGGGCGAGCCGTGCCGGATCTCCAGGGGGGCCGCCACCGCCTCGTTCAACTCCCGGCCGCGCCGCCAACCATGGGTGACCAGCGGATATCCGTTCAGGTCCGCGGGGTTCTGGTTGAGCGCGCGCAGCGCCTGCTGGAAGCGGCGCAGCCGGGTGTGGGAGTCGATGGTGACGGTGAGGATGTCGGGCGCCGCCTCGGCCTCGAGGGTGCGCAGCAGCCGCAGCATCTCGGCGTGTCCGCCGACGCCGCAGCGGGGCTGGATGGCCACCCGGCCCCGCTCACGCGTCCGGTCCAGCACCTCCGCGGCCGTCGGCTTGCCGAGCGAGGTGATGTACGCCGCCGACTCCGCGAGCTTCGGCAGCGCGTTGCCGCGCAGGCGGGTGTCGCTGTCCATCGGACGCCAGCCCGTCACGAGACACCGCGGCGCGCGTCCGCATCCGCGTCGCGCCTGGCGGCGATCAACTCATCGAGCACACGCGGCAGTTCGTCGGCGTCGCCGAGGATCCGGTCGACCCCGAGCGCGTAGAGCCGCTCGTGCGCCGAGGTGTCCTTGTGGCTGCCCACGGAGAGGTTGCCGCCGACGATCACCGGGCAGGTGATCTCGCCCGCGGCCCGCGCCGCGGGGAGGTCCCGCAGGTCCTCGTGGATGTGCCCGTTGAGGCTCCCCACGAGGACCGCCTCGGCCTGCGGATACTCGGAGCAGGCGGCGGCGAACTCGGCGACCGACGTGCAGGTGCCGAGGTTCACCACGTGGAAGCCGAGCTCGCGCAGGCCGTGCGCGATGAGGTGGTTGGCCACCGCGTGGGCGTCGCTGGCCGCAACCCCCAGGATCACCACGCGCGCGTCGGTGTCGGTCTCCTGCGGGTCGGGCTCCACTACATGTCGTATCACGGCCGCTCCTTTCTCGGGCTGTCGGGAGGCGAGGGCGGACCGGGCCTAGATGAGCTGACCCGTGCAGGCGTCGTCGATGTAGGCCTGCTTGGCGGCGGCGCTGCGGTCCGAGAGGAGGTAGCGCGACCAGGCGCGGCGCTCGTGGGAGGTGGCGTCCAGCTCGACGACCTCCTGGGTGGCGCGCAGGGTGCCCGGGGCGCCGACGTAGGGCAGGAAGCCCGCGTCGTCCTTGTAGTAGATCGTCTGGCACATCTCGTTCTTGTTGCGCCACACGCAGACGATCATGAAGTACTTCTCGTCGCAGCGGTGCAGCAGCACGTGACCGAACTCCTTGCGGAACTCCACCCGGCCCTCGGCCGCCTCGGTCCGCAGGAACTCCCGGGCCTCGTCGCTGACCTCGGGGGTGGCGTCCTGGTCGGCGGTGCGGATGTCGTACCACTTCAGGTAGGCGTCCGGCAGGCTCAGGTTCTCGCCCGGGTGGATCCGCTTCTCGGTGTGCTGCCAGTCGGCCGGGTACTCGGCCAGCTCGTCGAGGTTGGCGACGGTCTGCGTGGTCATGGTGAACTCCTTGGGTACGTCGGTTGGTTCAGTGGGTCGGGGTGCGGTAGAGGCCGGACTCCTCCAGCTGCCGGAGCCGGTGGTAGTCCTCCTCGACCTCGCCGTGCGTGGCCGCGGTCAGGTAGACGTAGCCGGGGGAGGTGCCCAGGTCGACGGTGCGCTTGACCGGGGAGCCGGGCGCGGCGGCGAGGACCACCTCGAGGCACGACTCCAGCTCCCGCACCGGGGCCAGCCCCTCCTCCGACGGCATCTGGCCGTCGGTGGGGCTGAGCAGCGTCACGTAGCGCAGCGCGGCCTGCGGCCGGTAGCGCGGCAGCCGGCCGGCATGCAGCTCCTCGGGCCGGACGATCGCCCGTGCGAGGCAGTCGATCTGGTCGGTGCCGAGGCAGCCGGAGACGACCGCCGGCTCGTGCGAGCCGCCGGGTCGGGCCGCGGACTCGACCAGCACCGGTCCGTCCGGCGTCAGCATGACCTCCGTGTGCGCCGCCCCGTTGCGGATCTCCAGGGCGTCGAGCACGGCGAGGGCGTACGCGGACACCACGGCCACGGCCGGGTCGTCCGGGGCCACCGGCTCCTCGTAGTCGTACATCGGCCGGCCGCCGTCGACCAGCCGCTTCTGGTAGCGCCACACCTCCACGACGTGGTGGGAGCCGCCCCGGCTCACGGTGTTGACGAAGTACTCCTCGCCGGCCAGGAACTCCTGGCCGATCACCGCCCCGTTGCGCCGACCGTAGCGATCGTCCGCCCCCAGCACCGCGGCGAAGGCGGAGCGCAGCTCCGCCTCGGACCGGCAGAACAGCACGTGGTCGCTGGCCGCGCTGGCCGGCGGCTTGAGCACCACCGGCCAGGTCCCCAGCTGCTCTGCCCAGGTGAGCAGCTCGTCGAGCGAGTCGGTGACCACCGACGAGGCGGTGGCCAGTCCGACCGCGGCGACCGCCTGGACCATCTCGTGCTTGTCCCGCCGGGCCCCGGGCCGGGTCATCCCGTTGCCCGGGGTGCGGAGCTGCGCCGACAGGGCGTCGGCGAGCAGCACCCCGGACTCCGTGCCGGCCACCACGAAGCCCACCCCGTGCCCGCGCAGGGCGGTGGCGGTCTCCACCAGGTCCCCGCGGTGGACCACCTCGATGTCGAGGTCGGCCGGGCGGCGGGAGAAGTGGACGTTCGGCGCGTCGGACCTGACGTGGATGCTGCGGGCCCCGTGACGGGCCAGCGCGGCGGGCAGGTGCGCGCCGATGCCGTCCGCGTCGACGATCGCGACGATCAGCGGCGGGGTCATGCCTGGTCGACCTGCGGGATGCCGGAGGCGGCGCGCGCCAGCAGCTCGTCGTCCGGGTTGTCGTCGGCCAGCGTCCCGGCGAAGTACTTGTCGTACGCGGCCAGGTCGAAGTGCCCGTGCCCGGACAGACCGAAGAGGATCGCCTTGGAGGTGCCCTCCTCGCGGCAGCGCAGCGCCTCGTCGATGGCGACGCGAATGGCGTGGGTGGACTCGGGGGCCGGCACGATGCCCTCGCTGCGGGCGAACTGGACGCCCGCCTCGAAGCAGGCGGTCTGCGCGACGGCGGTGGCCTCGATCAGGCCGTCCTCCACGCAGCGGCTGATCAGCGGACCGATGCCGTGGGCGCGCAGGCCGCCCGCGTGCACGGCCGGCGGCACGAACTCGTGGCCGAGGGTGTGCATCCGGAACAGCGGACCGAGCCGGCCCGTGTCGGCGTAGTCGTACGCGACGGTGCCGCGGGTCAGGGTGGGGCACGCGGCCGGCTCGACGGCGATCACGCGCACCGGGCGGCCGCCGCGCAGCTGCTCCCCCAGGAACGGGAAGGTCAGGCCGGCCAGGTTGCTGCCGCCGCCGGAGCACCCGATCACCAGGTCCGGGTAGTCCTCGGCCAGCTCCATCTGGCGCAGGGCCTCCTGGCCGATGATCGTCTGGTGCAGCAGCACGTGGTTGGCGGCGCTGCCCAGCACGTAACCGAGCGACGGGTCCTGCGCGAACGCCTCCAGCGCCTCCGAGGTGGCGATGCCGAGGCTGCCGGGGCAGTCCGGGTCGTTCTTGAGGATGGTGCGGCCGACCTCGGTCTCGTTGCTCGGGCTCGGCACGCACGTCGCGCCGTAGGTCTCCATCAGCGCACGGCGGTACGGCTTCTGCTCGAAGCTGACCTTGACCATGTAGACCTTGGCGGTCATCTCGAAGAAGGAGGCCGCGAGGGCGGTGGCACTGCCCCACTGGCCGGCGCCGGTCTCGGTGACCAGACCGGTCTTGCCCGCGAGCTTGTTGTAGTAGGCCTGCGGGATGGCCGTGTTGGGCTTGTGGCTGCCGGTCGGCGCGCCGCCCTCGTACTTGTAGTAGATCCGGGCCGGGGTACCGAGCTCGCGCTCCAGGCGGCGGGCGCGGAACAGCGGGGAGGGCCGCCACATCGCGTAGATGCGACGGACCTCCTCCGGGATCTCGATCTCCCGCTCGGTGCTGAGCTCCTGCTCGATCAGCTGCTCGGGCATGGTGTGCGCCATCTCGGCGCGGGTCAGCGGCTGCATCGTCTCGGGGTTGAGCGCCGGCGCGAGCGCCGGGCCCGGCAGATCGGCCGCGATGTTGTACCAGGTGGTCGGGGCTTCGCTCTCGCTGAGCGAGAACCGGATCCTCTCCATGGGGGTCCTTCCCTGTCAGACGGCCGAGGTCGCCTCGGCGACCAGCGATCCGGACGTGGTGGTGTGCGCACTGGCGAAGAGGCGCGGATGGGCGGTCTTGATCCCGTCGACCACGAGGTCGTACGGGACGTCGTCGAACTCGCCGTGCACATGCAGGAACTCCATGTGCCGGCGGCCGTCCGAGTCGAACGGGTGGTACAGGCTGTCCGAACGGCCGTCGAAGTCGAGCGGGGTGATGCCGTAGAGCTTGCAGAGCATCTTGTTGAAGACCGGGGTGGCCTTGACCCAGCGGCCGTCGAGGTGGACCACGGCCAGGCTGTGGAAGCGGAAGACGTCGCCGCCCACCAGCTCCCGCAGCCGGGGCGAGGCCAGGTGGTTGCGGACGTCCCCGTAGTACAGCCGGCTCGGGACGCCCACCGCCCGGACCGCGGCGGCGTAGAGGATCGACTTGTGGACGCAGAAGCCCAGGCCGTGCTCCAGCACCCCGCTCGCGCTCAGCCCCCGGTGGGACAGGTCCGCGCCGTACACCTCGTAGGGGATGCCGTCGCGGACGGCGTAGTAGAGCGCCACCGCCTTCGCGATGTCCCCCTCGGGGCCGGCGGGCGCGTCGGTCAGGCCCGCCTTGGCCAGGGCCTTGTCGACGAAGGCCCGTACGGCGGGGGATTCGTGGTCGAGGAACCCGGTCGGTGCCCGCAGGGCGTCGAGCTCGGCTGACATGCTTCTCCTCATCTTCTGTGCGCTGGTCCTAGGCGCGCTTGACGGGACGGTCCAGGCCCATGAGCGAGGCCAGACGCTGACGCTGGATCTCCGAGGTGCCGGAGTAGATCGTGCCGCCGACGGCGTCGCGCAACTGCTTCTCGACGCCGTACTCGGCCGTGTAGCCGTAACCGCCGAAGATCTGCACCGCGGAGAGGGCCGAGCGCACGTTGCCCTCGCTCACGACGAGCTTGGTCATCGCGATGTCGGCGGCGACGTCGGCCTTGGCCTGCAGCTTCTCGGCGGTGTCGAAGAGCCACTTGTGGGCGTTCTCGGTGTCGATCCGCATCTCGACGATGCGGTTGGCGATCGACTGGTTGGCCCCGATGGTCGCGCCGAACGCGGTCCGGGTCCGGACGTACTCCACGCAGCTCTCCAGCCGCCGCCGCATCTCGCCCGCGGTGATGGCGAAGCCGCAGAGGATCTCCCACTTCATCACGTGGTCCAGCACCAGGAACCCGGCGCCGACCCCGCCGACGACGTGGTCCCGCGGGATGCGGACGTCGTCGAGGAACAGCTCCGCCAGCGGCGAGGTGCGCAGCCCCATCTTGGCCACCGGGCGCCCGACCGAGAGCCCGGGGGTGTCGCTGCGCACCAGGAAGGTGGTGATTCCGCCGACCTCGCCGGGCGCGCCGGTGCGGGCGTAGACGACGATCACGTCGGCGATGGGCCCGTTGCTGACGAACGACTTGCTGCCGTTCAGTACGAACGCGTCGCCGTCGGCCACCGCGGTGGTCCGCATGGACATCGCGTCCGAGCCGCCGGCGGGCTCGGTGATGGCGTGGGCGCCGATCACCGTGCCCGCGCAGACCTGCGGCAGGTAGTGCTCCTTGAGTGCCTTCGAGCCGAAGCGCTGCAGGGCCACGCCGGTGCTCACCATGTGGGTGGAGACCGAGAAGCCCAACCCGGCGTCAGGACAGCGGTACCCGAGCTCCTCGAGCACGTACAGCGTGGTCAGCAGATCCTTGCCGAGGCCACCGTGGGCGGGGTCGAACGGCAGGGAGAACAGCCCCATGTCCCGGAGCCTGCGCCAGCCCTCCTCGTCGAAGATGCCGGCCGCGTCGCGTTCGAGGTGGTCCTTGCCGAGCTCGGCGGCGACCGCGCCGATCGCCGCACGCAGCTCCTGCTGCTCCGGGGTCCAGTGAATCACCGTCTGCCGCCTCAGTACTGGGAGAAACCGTCGGAGTCCAGCGAGTGGCGCTCGTCGCCGCGCAGCGGCGGGTTGAACACGCTGATCAGCTCCAGGTCCTCGTCGGGCGAGGCGATCAGGAAGTGGGCGTCGTGCTCGTCCAGGGCGTACAGCACGCCCGGCACCACGTCGATGACGGCGCTGCCGTCGGCGGCCTCGACCCGGCCGGAGCCCTTGATGCAGTAGCACGCCTCGAGGTGGCGCCGGTACTCCAGACGGGACTTGGTGCCCGCCTCGACCACGGTGTGGCAGACGGTGAAGCCCATCTGGTCGGTCTCGACGAGCAGTCGGTAGCTCAGACCGTTGCCCCAGTGGACCGGCTCGGTCTTGTCTCTCTCACGGGCGAACATGTGGTGGCCCCCAGGTGTTCGGATCGCGGGTGGGCGATCGGGTGGACGATCAGGTGGGTGTGCGGTTCAGTTGGCCGCGACGGGACGGTGCCGGGAGACCAGCTCCGCGATCGCGGCCACGGAACGGAAGTCGTCGGGCGCGATGTCGAGGTCGCCGAACGGGATGTCGTAGCGGTCCCCCAGCCAGCCGATCAGGCGGAGCAGCTGAAGGCTGGTCACCACCCCGGTGGCGATCAGGTCGTAGTCCGCCGCCAGTTCCTCGGCGGGCGTGTCCGGCAGGTACTCGGAGACGATGTGCTGGGTGATCTCGCGCTGCAGCGTCATGTGAGCCTCTCCTCAAGGCGGCGGCGGTCGGTCTTGCCGGTCGGGCCGACCGGCAGGGGCTCGTCCACCAGGTGGAACCTGGCGGGAATGGCCAGTCGGTTCAGTCGGGCGGCACAGTGGGTGCGCAGACCCAGCCCGGTCAGGCCGGCCGCGGCGGGGCGTACGAACGCGTGCAGGACCTTGCCGGCCTCGTCGTCCGGCAGTGCGACGACGGCGGCCTCGGCCACGTCCGCGTGGCCGCCCAGTACGCGTTCGACCTCCTCCAGGTTGACGCGCACCCCGCGCACCTTGACCTGGAAGTCGGTGCGGCCCACCAGCCGGACCAGCCCGTCGGCGTCGCGCC
Source organism: Streptacidiphilus jiangxiensis (assembly GCF_900109465.1). GTDB lineage: Bacteria > Actinomycetota > Actinomycetes > Streptomycetales > Streptomycetaceae > Streptacidiphilus > Streptacidiphilus jiangxiensis. Next base: position 129,303 of record NZ_FOAZ01000018.1, on the reverse strand, counting down.
GGACGAGGTCCCCGGTGCGGTACCAGACGTGGTCGCCCCGGCGCTCGAAGCGCTCCGCGGACCGGTCGTCCGCCAGGTAGCCGTGGGTCTGGAACGGCGTCGAGACGACCAGTTCGCCGACGGCCTCGACCCCCTCGGCCCCGACCCCCTCGACCGCAGTCTCCCCGTCCGGGCCCAGCAGCCGCACGGAGACGCCCGGCAGCGGTCGGCCCAGGGGCAGCACGTCGGCCTCGGCGGCCTCGTCCGGTCCGAAGGTGTGGACCATGGAGTCGTTGGTCTCGGTGCAGCCGTAGACGTTGTGCAGCCGCGCCTGCGGGAAGAGCTCCGGCAGCCGGGCCCGGACGTTGCGTGGGACGTGGTCGCCGGTCAGCAGCACGTCCCGGACGCCCGTCAGCGGCGCTTCGGCGGCGTCCAGCAGCAGTCGGAAGAAGAGCGGGACCGCCTGCACCACGTGGGGCCTGGTCTCCCGCAGGAGCGTGTCCAGGAACGCGCCGTCCACGGCCCGGTCGGCGGGGACCGGCACCACGCAGCCGCCGTGGCGCAGCGTGGCCCAGATGTCCAGCAGGCACAGGTCGAAGTTGAGCGGCGCGTAGTTGAGCACCCGGGTGTCGCGGTCGAGGGTGAACGCCTCGCCGGCCCAGGCGGTGAAGGCCTCCAGCGCCGATGCCGGGAGCGGCACGAGCTTGGGCAGGCCGGTGGAGCCCGAGGTGGTCAGGATCAGTGCGGTGTCGGCGGGCGGTGTCCCGGCGGTCTCGTCCCGGGGCAGCAGCGGGCCGTGGGTCAGCTCGGTCCCGGTCGGCGTCAGCACGGCCCGTGCCCCCGCCCGGAGGACCAGGGCGGCCCGGGTGTCCTCGCCCAGCTCGGGGGAGAGGAGCAGCAGGGGCCGGCCGTTCGCCAGGCAGGCCAGGACGGTGGCGATCGAGAGGGTGGACTTGACGGCGACCAGGGCCAACGGGCCCGGCTCCTGGCCGTACCGGGCCTCGACGTCACGACCGACCCGGTCCGCGAGCTCGGCCAACTCGCCGTAGCCGATCGTCTGCTGCCCACAGTCGGTGGCGCCGTACCAGATCAGGGCGGGGGCTCCGGGACGGCGCCGGGCGTCGGCGAGGATCGGGGCCGCCAGTGCTCTCGACAAATCGGTGTTCCTGTCATGTCGGGTGCTGCTGCGCTTCCTTGAGCAGATTGCGGGAGCCGGTGGCAGGTCCGCTTCCGACCGTTGACCAGATCCCAACCCCGACCTGGGTCTGGCTTTCGCGGCGCGCGAGCTCGTCCCGGTCCCGAAGACGGCAGGCCGACGCGTCAGCAGACTGGACCGGTGTCGCGGTTCTGCGCGGAAATGAACTGAAATGGAGTCATGTGGTGAGCAGCGAGGCCGAGTTCCCCGAGACCTTCCCGTTTGCTGTCGGCCCGCTGGGTGAGCCGCCGGTCGAGCTCTCGGAGCTGCGGGCCAAGTGCCCCGTGAGCAGGGTGACCCTGCCCAGCGGCGACGAGGCCTGGGTGGTCACCGGCTACGACGAGGTGAGCTCGGCGCTGTCGGAGCAGCGGCTCTCGCGCGCGGCGCTGCGGGAGCCGGGTGCGGTCCGCATGGTCAAGGGCCCGGACTTCGGCGACAACCCCTACAGCCTGTTCAACCTCGAGGGCGCGGACCACGCGCGACTGCGCCGGATGATCGCCCAGGCGTTCTCGCCGCGGCGTGCCGAGGTGCTGCGCCCGCGGGTCCAGGAGATCGCCGACGAGCTCGTCGACCGACTGCTCCAGCTGCCCCAGCCGGTGGACGTCTACGCCGAGTTCTGCGCCCTGCTGCCGATCTGGGTGGTCTGTGAGATCGTCGGCGCCCCGGTGGAGGACCGGGAGCAGATCAAGGAGTGGACCGAGACGCTGATGAGCGTCGGTTCCAACGAGCGGCGCCTGGAGGCCCGCGAGGCCTTCGGCGGCTACGTGCGCGGCCTCGTCGCCGCCCGCCGCGCGGAGCCGCAGGACGACCTGCTGAGCATCCTGGTGCAGGCCCGCGACGAGGACGACCGCCTGTCCGAGGCGGAACTGACCTGGCTCGGCGCGGAGCTGCTGCTCGCGGGCCACGACACCACCGTCAACACCCTCGGCCGCGGCATCTTCCAGCTGCTGCGCCACCGCGACCAGTGGGAGCTGCTGACCGCGCGTCCGCAGGAGCTGACGGACTCGGCCACCGAGGAGGTGTTCCGCTATGCGCCGCCCTCCGACGCCGGCCTGATCCGGGTGGCCCTGGAGGACTTCGACCTCGCCGGCACGGCGATCCGCAAGGGCGAGGGCGTGATCCCGCTGATGCACGCCGCCGCGCGCGACGAGCGTCACTTCGCCGAGCCCGAGCGCTTCGACATCACCCGCACCGGCAACCGGCACCTGGTCTTCGGTTACGGCCCGCACCACTGCCCGGCGGCCGGCGTCGCCCGGATGGAGGTCCAGGTCGCGCTTGGGACGCTGGCCCGCCGCGTCCCGCAGCTCGCGCTGGCGGTCGCGCCGGAGGAGGTCGCGTGGCGGGGTGGCCACATCACCCTGCGGCCCGAGACCGTTCCGGTCATCCTCTGATCCGGCAGCAATTCTTGCGCTCTGATTCGAGCCCGGAGAGAGATTTTGTCGCGCCACCGCCAAAAGGCCGCTAATCTTTCGGTCGGATCGTCGCCCGCCCTGTTCCGTTGGAGAGTCGCATGGCCCACCGTCCGCTGATCGTCGGCATCGTCAACATCACCGAGGACTCCTTCTCGGACGGTGGCCGCTACCTGGACGCCGAGAGCGCCCTGCGGCACGCCCGACATCTGCGCGAGCAGGGCGCCGACGTCGTCGAACTGGGCCCGGCGGCCAGCAACCCGGACTCCGCCCGGGTACAGGCGGAGGAGGAGTGCCGGCGGCTGGACGAGGTCATGGGCGCGCTGGCCGCCGAGGGCGTCCCGCTCTCGGTCGACACCTTCCTGCCGGAGACCCAGCGGTACGCGGCCGCCCGGGGGGTCGCCTACCTCAACGACATCCAGGGCTTCCCGTACCCGCAGGAGTACCAGGCGCTGGCCGACTCGCCGTGCCGCCTGGTCGTCATGCACTCGGTGCAGCGTTCGGGCCCGGCCACCAAGGTCGCCACCCGGCCGGACGAGGTGTGGGCGGGGATCGAGGAGTTCTTCACCGAGCGGCTGGCGGCGCTGGAGGCGGCGGGGATCTCCCGGGACCGCGTCGTCATCGACCCGGGGCTGGGCTACTTCCTCGGCAGCAATCCGGAGACCTCCTTCGCCGTGCTGGGCGGCGTCCGGAGCCTGAAGTCGAGCTTCGGCGTGCCGGTCATGATCTCGGCCTCCCGCAAGTCGTTCCTGCGCACGGTCACCGGCCGCTCCATCGAGGCCAGCGGCTCGGCCACGCTCGCCGCCGAGATCCACGCCGCACTCCAGGGCGCGGACTACATCCGCACGCACGACGTCGGCGCGCTCCACGACGCGCTGACCGTCTTCGGTGCGGTCGAGGAGCACGCAGGAGCGCTCCTCGGCCGTTGACGGGCGTCGAGGACCTGCGTTGACGACCTGTGTCCGACGAGCGGAACGACCCGGGAACGATATGGCCATGCGCACTCTTCTGATCGACAACTACGACTCCTTCACCTACAACCTGCACCAACTCCTGGCCGAGGTGAACGGCCAGGAACCCACGGTGGTCCGCAACGACGTCGACTTCGCCTCGCTCGACCCGGCCGCCTACGACAACGTCGTGATCTCGCCCGGGCCGGGGCGCCCCGACCGGGAGAAGGACTTCGGCGTCAGCACGCGGGTGCTGCGGGAGTGGCGGCTGCCGGTCCTCGGCGTCTGCCTGGGGCACCAGGGCATCTGCCACGTCTTCGGCGGCGAGGTCCGGCACGCGCCGGAGCCCCGGCACGGCCGCGTCTCCGCGGTCACCCACCAGGGCCGGGACCTCTTCGCGGGCCTGCCGTCCCCGCTCTCGGTGGTGCGCTACCACTCGCTGGCCGTCGGTGCGCTGCCGGACGCGCTCGAGGGTGTCGCCTGGTCCGAGGACGGGGTGCTGATGGCCCTGCGGCACCGCGAACTCCCGATTTGGGGAGTGCAGTTCCACCCGGAGTCGATCTGCAGTGACGGCGGTCGGGAGCTCCTCGCCAACTTCCGTGACCTCACCCGCGCCTGGTGGGTCTCGGCCGAGCCCGCCCGCGCCGCGGCCCAGCCCGTGCCCGCGGCGGAGCCCACTCCCGAGGCGGAGCCCGCGCCCGTCGTCCGGCCCGAGCCGGCGTACCAGGTCTCCGTGCGGCGACTGCCGGTCGAGCCGGACGCCCTGACGGCCTATCGTCATCTCTTCTCCGCCGAACCGTCCGGCTTCTGGCTGGACAGCAGCAGCGGGCCGGCCCAGGGGGCCAGGTTCTCCGTGATGGGCGCGGGCTCCGGACCGCTCGGCGAGTTCCTGAGCTACCGGGTCGCGGACCGGACCCTGGAGATCCACCGTCGGGGGCGCCCGGTGGAGCGCGTCGTCACCTCCTTCCTCGACTACCTCGACGCCCAGCTGCGGGCGCGGGCCACGCCTGCCGACGACAGCCTCCCGTTCCGCTTCAACCTCGGCTACGTCGGCTACCTCGGATACGAACTGCGGGCCGAGACCGGATCCATGACGGACCGTCGAGCCGTCTCTCCCGACGCCGCGATGGTCTTCGCCGACCGGGCCCTGGTGATCGACCACAGCGAGGGATGCTGCTACCTGCTGGGCCTCGGTCGCGGCGAGGCCGACCCGGAGACACAGGCCTGGCTGGACGCCTCCGGCGCCGCGCTGCTCGACCTGCCTGTGCTGCCCGTCCTGCCCGTCCTGCCTGTGCTGACCGGCCTCACCGGCCTGACCGGCTCCGGCGGGGAGGAGGACGACCTCCTGCTCGCCCCCGCTGCGGCACCGCAGCCGGAGCTGCGCTTCTCGCGGCGCGAGTACCTGGAGCTCGTCGAGTCCTGCCTGCAGGAGCTGAACAACGGCGAGTCCTACGAGATCTGTCTGTCCAACGCCGCGGTCGTGCGGGCCGACGTGGACCCGCTGCGGGTCTTCACCGACCTGCGCCGGATCAGCCCCGTGCCGTACGGGGCGCTGCTGGACTTCCCCGGGGTCGCCGTGCTGAGCGCCTCGCCCGAGCGCTTCCTGACCGTCGACGCGCAGGGGAACGTCGAGTCGAAGCCGATCAAGGGGACCCGCCCGCGCGGGCGGACGCCGGCCGAGGACGAGCGCCACCGTCGCTCGCTGGAGCACAGCGAGAAGGACCGCGCCGAGAACCTGATGATCGTCGACCTGGTCCGCAACGACCTCAACACCGTCTGCGAGACCGGCTCGGTCCATGTGCCCGAGTTGTTCGCGGTGGAGAGCTTCGCCCAGGTGCACCACCTGGTGACCACCGTCCGCGGCCGGTTGCGTCCGGACCTGACCGCGGTCGACTGCGTGCGCGCGGCCTTCCCCTGCGGCTCGATGACCGGTGCGCCCAAGCTCCGCACGCTGGAGATCATCGACCGTCTGGAGCAGGGCCCGCGCGGCGTCTACTCGGGCACCCTGGGCTGGTTCTCACTGAGCGGCGCCTGCGACCTCAACGTGGTCAACCGCACCATCGTGGCCACCCCCGGCGAGGTCGGCTTCGGCGTCGGCGGAGCAGTCGTCGCCCTGTCCGACCCCGCCGAGGAGTTCGAGGAGACCGTCGTCAAGGCGAAGGCCATGACCGACACCCTCGCCGTCAGCCTCGGCCGCACCACCCACGCCCCCGTGCGACACGAGCCCGTGACCATCGGCGCGGGCGCCCGCTGACCGGCACCATCCCGAACCTTTGCGAGGAGAGACCGTGGGGGAGCCCACCTTGGAGAGCGTCGCCGTCATCAACTACACCGCGACGCGCGACTACGCGGCGATGCTGCCCGAACTGGCGGGCCGTCTCCACGTGTTCAGCCAGAACGCGGTGGCCGGCGACACGTCCGGCTTCGCCACCTACGAGGTCATCGAGAACAGCGAGGAGATCCCCTACGCGGAGCTGCGCATCCGCCAGCTGGCCCGGCACACGCCGATCAGCCGGATCCTCACCGACAACGAGTACGACCTGGAGCGGGCGGCCCACCTGCGGGACGACCTCGGCCTCCCCGGGCAGTCCGGCGCCAGCGCACTGGCCTTCCGGGACAAGCTCGTGATGAAGCAGACGGCCCGACAGGCCGTCCCGGTGCCTGCGTTCGCCCCGCTGGAGCGCTTCGCCGACCTGCTCGCCTTCATCGAGGAGCACGCCTATCCGGTGGTCGTGAAGCCGGTCAAGCTCGCCGGCTCGCGCGACGTCTCGGTGCTGCGCGACGAGGCCGACCTCGTGGCCTTCGCCCACCGTCCGTGGCGCGAGGACCTCATGGTCGAGGACTTCGTCCCCGGGCAGATCTTCGCCGTGGACGCGGTCATCTCCGAGGGCTACCGCTTCGTCTCCGCCTCCCGCTACCTGCGGGACTGCCTCGGGGTGCTGGAGGGCCGGCACAACGGCCACCTGCTGCTCCACCCGGAGGACCCCTTCGCCATCCGGCTCGCGGAGTTCCTGGACCAGGTCCTTTCGGCCTTCGAGGTCCCGCCGGTCGGTGCCTACCACCTGGAGGTGTTCCACACCCCGGACGACGGCCTGGTCCTGTGCGAGATCGCCTCCCGCATCGCCGGCTCCCGTCTGCCCGCGCTGACCCGTGCCACCTACGGCCTGGACCTCCACACGGCGTGGTTCCGCCTCTCCTGCGGCCTCCCCGTCGACCCGCCGCCGGCCACCCCGCCGGCCCTGCTCCACGGCTCCGTCTCGATCACCCCTCAGGGCCGTGCCGTCCGCGCCCCCGGCCGGCCGCCCTTCCCCTGGGTGCACGAGTACACGGTCAACGAGGGCCTCGCCCTCGGCGCCCACCCGTCGAGCAGCAGCGCCTACCTCTGCTTCGCCATCGTCAGCGGCCGCGACTTCGCCGAGGTGGAGGCGCGCGTGCAGGAGGTCGAGGACTGGATCATGGCGAACCTCGTCCCCGTCGACCGAACCGGCTCCGACGACTTGTAGGGTCGTCCGCGCAGCGCGTCCGCCCGACCGAGGAGTGGGCGAGGGCTGCCTGAACGAAGGGAACTGCTGATGCGATCAGGGCACAGCCGAACGGTGGCTGTTCTCGGACCCGGTGGTGTCGGGGGACTGGTGGGCGCCCTGGCGGCCCGTGCGGGGCACCGGGTCGTCTTCCTGGCCGGGGCGGAGACCGTGGAGGTCCTGCGTCGTGACGGCGTCAGCGTGGAGAGCAAGCAGTTCGGCACGTTCCAGGTGCGGGTCGAGGCCGACACCGAGCTTCGCGAACCGGCGGACGTGTGCCTGGTGACCGTCAAGCAGACGAGCCTCGCCCAGGCGTTGGAGCGCGTTCCGCCGGCGGTGCTGGGGGACGGCCTGGTCGTGCCGCTGCTCAACGGGATCGACCACGTGGCCGCGCTGCGTGACCGGTACCGGCCCGACCAGGTGGTCCCCGCGGTCGTCCGGGTCGAGTCGACCCGTGTCGCGCCGGGGAGGATCACCCAGGGCAGCTCCTTCGTCGACATCGACCTGGCGAGTGCCACGGCCGACCGGGAGCGCCTCGACGCGTTGGCCCGGGTGCTGGTCGACTCCGGCGTCCGCGCCACGGTCAAGGACGACGAGAACGCGGTGCTGTGGGGGAAGCTGTCCTTCCTCGCTCCGTTCGCCCTGCTCACGACGCGCTACGGACTGACGATCGGTGAGGTGCGGACCGAACGCCGGGCCGAGCTGCTCGCCCTGGTCGAGGAGACGGCCGCGCTGAGCCGCGCCTGCGGCGGGCCGGGCGACCCGGCGGCTTCGTTGGCGCTGTACGACGCCTTCCCCCCGGAGGCGAAGTCCTCGATGCAGCGGGACGCCGAGGCAGGCCGCCCGCTCGAACTCGACGCGATCGGTGGTGCGCTGCTGCGGGCCGCGCAGCGGCACGGGGTACCAGTGCCGCTGACCGACCGTCTGATGGACGAACTGTCAGCCGTCGCCGGCTGACACGACGACGGAAGGCCTCCGCGGGACATCCCGCGGAGGCCTTCCGTCGTGTCGGCGGGCTAACGCGCCGACGGCATCCAGACGTCCTCGGCGGACAGGTCCGAGACGCGGTACTTCCCCAGTGCGCTGATCAGCAGACGCATCTCCAGGGCCAGGCACTCCAGGAAGTTCTCCAGGCCCAGCTTCGGATCCTCGTCGGTCGCGATGAGGGCGGCCCGGCCGAGACCCACCGCCCTGGCGCCCAACGCGAGGCACTTGACGGCGCGAGCGCCCTCCCAGACACGCCCGCTGACGAGCAGACAGTTCTCCTCGGGAGTGACCCGGTCGAGGCACTCCGCGAGCGGAAGGCCCACCTGGTCCAGAAAGGCGCTGGGAGCCCAACCCGTGCCGCCCTCGGCGCCGTCGACGGTGACGGAGTCCGCCCCGGCGGCCCACGCGACCGCTGCGGCGTGGTGCACGTCGCGCCCCGGCGGCAGCTTGACCCACACCCGGCAGCGCGGATAGTTGTTCCGCATCAGGCGGATCTGCTGACGCAGGATCTCCTCGGAGAAGGTGCCCGGGCTGCTGCAGCGCAGCACCGACTCGCTCGCGGGGCCGTAGAGGTCCATGATGTCGTACTGCGTCGACAGCTCGGCCGCCCGTGCACGGGGGACCAGCGTCATGCCGCCGACGCCCGGCTTGGCTCCCTGACCGACCTTCAGCTCGAAGGCCAGTCGGCCCGTGGTCAGCAGCGGCTGGGCCGCCGGATCGCTGTAGACCAGGTTCCACACCTCGGCGTTGGCGTCCTCGGTGCTCTGCTGGACGACCACGCCGCCGAGGTCCGGCGGGGCCGCGTCGATGTACTGCGTGATCCGGCCGAGCAGGGAGCTCTGCTTCTCCTGCTCCATCCGGCCGTAGCCGGACACCGGCACGATGTTCTCGCCGATCACCATGGGGATACCCAGCCGACCGGCCTGCTGTGCGACGCCGAGACCCAGGTCACTGGCGGCCGCGGTGGACCCGAAGGCCGAGATGTAGACCGGGAGCGTGGAGCGCAGACCGCCGACGTCGGTGGTCAGGTCGACGTCGCCGGAGAGCGGCTCGCGACCGAGGTCGAAGAGTCGCTCGAGGCGCAGCGGCACGAAGACCGGAGGGACGAGACGCGCCCGGTCGATCGGGTCGGTCGGCGGAGGGAGGGTGGCCGCCGCTCCCCCGAAGAGAGTCGAGCCGTAACCCTCCCGGTCCGGGAAGGCCGAGCCGGCACCGTGCCGCGCGCGGGCACGGACGTGCTCCTCGGCGAACCCGGGCGCCTGAAGGTCCGTCACGGCCGGGGCTCCCCGGGCAGCTTGGGGTAGCCCGAGGCCTGCCACACGGCGTCGAGGCCGCCCAGGAAGCGGGTGAACCGCTCGACGCCCAGCCCGAATCCGGCGCTGGAGGGAATGCCCTCGCGGGCCAGCGTCAGGTACCACTCGTACTTGGCGGGGTTCTCCCCGGTCTCGCGAATGCGCATCATCAGGTTGCGGTAGTCGGCCTCCCGCTCGCTGCCGCTCATCATCTCGCCGAAGCCGCCGGGGAAGATGAGGTCGAAGTTGCGCAGGACGCCGGGGTCCTCGGTGTTCTCCTTGTCGTAGAACCCGCGGGAGCCCTTGGGGTAGTCGGTGATGAAGAACGGGTGCGGGGCGGCCGCGGAGATGATCTCCTCGCCCTCCCACTCGATCTCCGTGTTCTCCGCCTGGTCGTACCCGGTGGCCCGCAGCTCGGCGACGGCCTCGGAGTGCCGCTTGCGCCCGTAGGGAGCGGCGCACACCTGCTTGAGCTGCTCCGTCTCCCGCGCGAGGATCTCCAGTTGCTCCTGCGCGGTGGACAGGACGTGCTCGACGCAGTGCTTGGTCAGCCGCTCCGCCACGTCCATCGCGTCTTCCCGGGAAGCGCCGGCGATCTCGACGTCGAGCTGGTGGAACTCGACCAGGTGGCGGTGGGTCACCGCGGTCTCGAGCGGTTCGAGCCGGACGTTCGGCGCGACGTGGAAGATCTTGTCGAAGCTGAGCAGCGAGGCCTGCTTGTACAGGATGCCACTGGTCATCAACTTGTAGCGGTGGCCGTAGTAGTCGATGTCGACCTGCTTGGCTCCGCGGGCCCCCGGGTCGGTGACCGGGCCGATGGTCGGCGGCAGCAGTTCCGTGAAGCCCTCCGAGACCAGGAAGTCGCGGGCTCCTGCCAGGAATCGGCCCTGCAGCGTGAGCGCAGCGCGGGTTCGGTCCGAGGTCAGATGCGCGCGCGGGGTCGGGAGTGCAGCCCCTGCGGTGTCAGCGGACAATTCAATTCCGTTTCAAGTGCTCATGAAGTGCGAATGCATTACGTACGAAAAGCCCGGCCGAGGATGGATGATACGCAGGACGAGGCGCCTCCGGGCGCGTCCGGACCTGTGGTTAACGTCACAGGACGGGGCGGAGTCGCCTAAAGCATCGCCTCGGCATCGTGGCTGGTCGGGGGTGTACATAAAGCCGCGAGTGGACTGAACCATATGCTTGACGGCCTGACTGCGACGTGTCAAGATCGGGCCGACGGGCCCGGCAGCCGTGACGAATTAGTCGAAGCAGCACCCCCCTCTTGTCGGGTGGTGTCCCCCCACCCAGGGGTTTCACTCCCGAAATCCGAACCGATATCTACCGGACAGGCTTCCCCGCCTCGGGGGAGCCCGCTTCTGTGTGCGCCGGGACAACCCCTCCGGTGCATGAAAGGTGTAAGCATGGCCATTCTTGAGGGATCGTCACGTCAGGGCGCGGCCGTTTCGGAAGAGCTCAAGGTCCATTGGTGCTCGCCGCTCGACAGTGGACAGCAGAAGGCCACCGAGAAGTATCGGACGGGCGAGCTCGACTTCGACGGAATAGTCGACTTCGCGCAGGAGGCGGACCGGCTCGGAGTCGATTCCCTGCTTATGGGAATCAGCTATCACATGCCTGATCCGCTGCCGATGATCGGCGCCCTCGTCCGCGAGACGAAGAATGTCAAGTTCATTCTTGCCTACCGCCCCGGTCTGCTTTCGCCGACGCTTTTCGCGCAGGTCGTCAACACCGTTTCCTGGATGTCAGACGGGCGTATCGCGCTCAATCTGGTCGCCGGCATCTCCCCGGCCGAGCAGGCCTACTACGGTGATTTCCTCGCGCACGACGCACGATATGCCCGGTCGAACGAGTTCCTGGACATTCTGCACAGGTTCTGGCGCGGCGAGACCCCGGTCTCCTTCAAGGGGGAGCACTACACGATCGAGGACGCGCAGCTCGGTCTGGGCTACAAGGGCGGTGGCCGTCCGTTCATCTACATCAGCGGTGCGTCAGGAGTCGCCCAGCAGACCGCGGTCGACCACGGGGACTGCTGGCTGCGCTACGGCGACACCCCGGAGGGCATCGCCCCGGTCGCCGAGTCCGTCCTGCAGCGCGGGGGGCGGGTCGGCATCCGCATGCACGTCCTGGCGAGGGAGACCCGGGCCGAGGCCCTGGCCGATCTGGCCGAGATGATGCGCGACCCCGACGAGGACCACAAGGAGTGGGTCACCAACTTCGTTGCCGCATCGGACTCCGAGGCAGTGAAGAACTCCTTCCGGCTGGCCGACCAGGCGAACGGCGACTGGCTCTCGCCAGTGCTGTATTCGGGCGCGGTGGCCTACCGTGGTGGTCCGGCCCTCTGCGTGGTGGGAAGTTACCAGGAAGTAGCCGAGTACCTCCACCGCTACAAGGCGGCCGGGGTCAGCGAGTTCATTTTCTCGGGTTGGCCCACGCGGGACGAGATGCGCATCTTCTACACGAACGTGCTGCCGCTCATCCGGGAGCACGAGCGCGCCGGACGGCTGGGATGACCGAGGCCGCGAGCCGACTCCACCGGACCCTTTTCGGGTCCGGGGTGCTGCTGGGACTGATTTCGGAGCAGGTGGTGCTCTTCGCGGTGCCACTGTTGATCTTCCAGAACACCAAAGAGGTGTCAAGTCTCGGCTTTGCCTTCGCACTCGAATGGCTGCCGAGCCTGATCGCCTACCCCTTCGCCGGTCTCGTCGCCGACCGTGACGGCGGCGCCCGGCTGTTCTCCCGGGTCATGGGGATCCGCGGGGCCGTGCTTCTCATCGTCCTGCTGGTGTGTGCCACGGAGTCGTCCTGGACGACCGGCGCCCTGATGACCGGCGGGGCCGTTCTGTCGATCTTCGTCGCGCCGACCAGGATGTCGGTGGAGAAGATGGTCCCGCAGCTGGCCAAGGGCGACCAGGTCGCCCCCACCCAGGCACTGGTCCAGAACATGGAGCTGCTGGCCATGGCGCTGGGGCCCGCCCTGGCCATGCTGGCGGCGGCCGTGCTGGGCAAGTTGTGGCTGCTTGCGGTCGCTGCCGGCGCCTTCGGGCTCGGAGCCGCGGCCTGGCTCCCGCTCCCGCGGGGCCCGCGTGAGGTCAGCGAGAGCAGTGCCCGGCAGAACCTGGCGGATCTCGCGATGGGCTGGCGTCTGCTGGTGGGCAACCGCCCGGTGCTCCTGCTCGGCATCCTCAACTTCAGCATCAACCTCGTCTTCGCCACTCTGCTCAGCGCCAACGCGGCACTGGTCACCGGTGTCTTCCACGCTCCGGACTCCGCGTACGGCCTGCTCAACACCGTGGTGGGCATCATCGGCCTGCTCAACCTGCTGCTGATCCCCAAGCTCCTGCGGCGGTTCGGGGTCGGGATGATCGGTGCGACCGGGTTCGTCCTGCTGTGCTGCGCGCTGTTGCTCGCCGGAGTCGCTCCCTCGTACCCGGTCTACGCCTGCGGCTTCGTCGCCGCGCTCATCGGGGACGCGCTCTACAACATCTACAACCGCACGCAGCGGCTCAAGGTGATCCCGCAGGAGCACCTCGGCAAGATCATGGGGCCGTTCTACCTGCTCAACCTGTTGTCCATGCCGATCGCGGGCCTCGTCGTCGGCGGGGCGGCCTCCACGATCGGGCCGCAGAGCCTGGTCACCGTGCTGACCGTGGCCCTGTGTCTGTTCGGCGCCGTCTTCCTGCCGCTGACCATGCGCAGCTTCCGGCAGGCGCTCACGGCCCGCGAACCGGAGCCGGCGGGAGTCCCCGCATGAGGCAGCCGTTCCGGTCCCTGTTGGTCACCGTCGAATCCGACTCGCACATGTGGAACCTCGTCTACCTCCAGAAGGTGCTGGAGGAGAACGGGGGACAGGTCCGCAACCTCGGTGCCTGCACGCCCGTCGCCGAGGTGCTCCGTGCCGTCGGCGAGGAGCCGCCGGATCTGCTCGTCGTGTCGAGCGTCAACGGCCACGGCCTGCACGGTGCGCGTGTCCTGCTCCAGGCGCTGCGCGAGCAGGGGCTGGAGGTCCCCTGCGTCGTCGGCGGGAAGCTGACGACGGCGGAGTCGAACAACGGCGCCGTGCGTGCCGAGTTGCTCCTGCTCGGCTACACCGAGGTCTTTACGGGCGATGACGCCATCGCCCGCTTCCAGGACTTCCTGCGCTTCGGGAAGTCCGAGGGTTTTTCCGCGTGGCAGGCAGATGCCGCAGTCGTCGCTCCCTGGGACGCGCCGACGAGATCGATCGTCGAGGTGTACTGATGCATATCGTCATCGTCAACCGCTGGCCCCGTTTCGACGACGGCGTTCGCTGGGACAACGAGCTGACCCGCTACGAGGAGTTCATCGACCACGACGCCCACCGGGTCAGCTACGTGGTGGACGGCCCGGGCGCCCGGGGCGTCCTGGTGGACCCGTCCAGGATCGCCCACCTCGTGCAGGTGGAGGACGTCAACAACGTCGAGTCGCTGCGCACGGCCGTGCTCGAGGTGACGGCGAAGGTCGGACCGGTCGACCAGCTGATCGCCCTCTCGGAGTTCACCCTGGAGATCGCCGCCCGCGTCCGCGAGGAGCTGGGACTGCCGGGCCCCGACACGGCCGAGGTGGCGGTCTACCGCGACAAGGTGCGGATGAAGGAACTGCTGGCGGAGGCGGGCATGCGCGTGCCGCGCTTCGCCGCGTGCGTGAGCACCGAGCAGGCCCTGGCCTTCGCCGAGTCGTGCGGGTTCCCGGTCATCCTGAAGCCCGTCGACGGCGCCGCGAGCATCGGCGTCCACCGGGTCGAGGACGCGTCGGCGCTGGCGGAGCTCCTGCCGACGCTGGATCTGGCCCGTTACGAGATCGAGGAGTTCGTCACCGGGGAGATCTTCCACGTCGACGGCTACGCCGACGAGGGTTCCGGGGTCGTCTTCCAGGTCGCCTCCCGGTACGTGAACGACTGCCTGGCCTTCGGAGCGGGCGCTCCGCTCGGATCGGTCGTCGTCCAGCGATCCGACCTGCGGGACCGGATCGAGGCCTTCACCCAGCAGTGCGTCAGTTCCCTGGGGATGCGGATCACCCCGTTCCACCTCGAGCTCTTCGTGACGCCCGACGGCGACCTGGTCTTCCTCGAGATCGGCGGCCGGGTGGGCGGGAGCGAGGTCCCGCACCTGCTGAACCGGGTCTTCGGCGTCAACCTCTACGAGGTCTGGCTCCGCAACCTGTCCGGCGAGTCGATGTCGGTGCCGGCCAAGCAGGGCGATCCGTCGGGCGGCTGGCTGGTCCTTCCCAAGCCGTCCACGGGTGCGGTGCGGGTGGTGACGGCACGTTCGATGCGCGACCGGGTTCCCTCGGTCTGGCGTGAGCTGCTGCCCGGCGTGGGCGAGGTGCTGGAGCCCGGCGGCGCGTACGACGCGCTGCACAGCGGCCGCTTCATCCTCCTGGGCGACGACGAGAAGACGGTGGAGTCGGACATCCACCACATCATCGAGAACTACGAATTCGAGGTGGCCGCGGTATGAGCCTCCAGACCGACCGCACGGCGCGGGACGACGACCGGATCCTTCACGACCGGTTGACCGGCTTCCTCACCGAGGTCGAACTGCAGGGCATGGAGGGGGTCGGCGCGAAACTGGTCGACGCCGCCGGCGGGGTCGACCGGCTGGCCGAGTACAAGGTCATGGTCGCCTACGGAGGCGGCAAGGACAGCACCTACGTCGTCGCCTTCGTGCGCGCCGTTCAGCTCCACCTGGCGCTCACCCGGGGCACCACCTTCACGATGCGGGTGGCGAACATGCGCCACGCGGGTGTCCCGCTCGCCGTGATGGAGAACATCCACCGTGTCTACGCGGCTCTCGAGCTGCTGGACGACGACCGGGCGGAACTGCTCACCATCGACCACACGCAGGTCCGCCCCTTCCGGGTCGACCTGCCGCTTCCCGAGCGACTGATCGAGATCAACCGCGTCGACGTGCTGATGAACGGACACCGTTCGGCCGGCGACGGGCGACCGACGTTCTGCAACAGCTGCAACCTCGCGGTGGCGGACTTCTACGGCCGGGCGGCCTGGTGGCAGGGCGGTGTCGACACGGTCATGACCGGCGACTCCCGACGGGAGCAGTTGCTGTACTCCGCCTGGATCCTGCGTCTGGCCAAGGACAGCGGCATCGATGTCGAGCAGTGCCGCAGGATGGGCTTCCGCGGGCTGCTGACGGCGCTGCGCGGCATCGGGGACCAGTACTTCCGCGAGCTCTTCGGTGACGACGAGGAGGCCTACCTGCTCGAGCGCGAGGTCTCCACCGGTGACCGGGACCGGGACCGGCAGCCGGACTTCATCTCGATCTACGACCTGGTCAGCTACCGCGTCGACGACCACTGGGACCTGATCGTCGACTTCCTCGGCTTCCGCTTCGACGACCTGGCCTTCAGCTTCACCGAGTCGGACTGCGCCAACCCCACGCTCATGGCGCACCTGCGCGGGCTGCGCGCCCAGTACGTCGAGGACCGCACCTACGAGGCCGGCGTGCGGGAGTACCTGGAGCTGGCCGAGACGATGATGCGCAAGAAGGAGATGCCCGACCGGCTGATCCAGCTCGCGCTGAGCCGCTATGACTCGCCCGCCAAGATCGTCGAGCGCCGGGCGGTGTCGGCCGACTACGCCGAGAACGTCTTCGGGCTCCGTGAGGAGTCCCTGGTCGCGATGGTCTTCTCGCCCTTCACCGGCGAGGGGGAACGGCTCGCACGCTTCGTCGAACGATGCCACCCGAAGCACGGCGACGACGTGGCGGCGCTGCACCGCGTGCTCCGCGGCGAGGAGGACGGCGACGGTGTCGGCTCCTGGCTCGAGAGCATGTCGGGACTGACGCTCGCGCAGCTGCGGACCCTGTACCGCAGCTCGCTGGTCGACTTCGGCTCGAACGCGACCATGATGGCCAGGGTGCGTGCGGGGGACCCGCACAAGGCCCAGGTGCGCACGGTCGACGTGCGGACCGGCGGTCCGGCCCTAGAGCTGATCTCAGGCCGCTGACGTGGGTGGACATCTGGACCGCCTCGTCGCCGCACACCGGGGCCGGGGTGATGTCCTCGTCCAGCCACGGATGGGGTTCGGACGGCTCGCGGCCATGCGGCACGGGCTCGCCCAGGTCGCGGAGCTGGACTTCCCGGTGGTCGGGACGCTCACCCTCGACAGCTACACCCGGGTCGGCGACCACGTCACCCCGCTGGAACGCCTCGCCGCAGGCGAGGAGGTGAACGGATATCCGCTCGTCTCGTACACCGCGGAGGAGACCCGGGAGCTCCTCCGCGGCCTGGAGGGGCCGACCTTCCCCGTCCAGGTGCGCCACGGCACCGCTCTTCCGCTCCCGGTCTTCCGGAGCCTGGTCGCGGCGGGCCTGGACGCCACGGAGGGCGGGCCGGTCTCCTACTGCCTGCCCTACAGCCGGCTGCCGCTGACCGAGGCCGTCGACGCCTGGGCCGAGAGCTGTCGGTTCCTGGCGGGCGAGACCGAGTTCGGGCACATCGAGAGCTTCGGCGGCTGCCTGCTCGGGCAGCTCTGCCCGCCCTCGCTGCTGGTGGCGGTCTCGGTGCTGGAGGGCTGCTTCTTCCGTCAGCACGGACTGCGCCACATGTCGCTCAGCTACGCGCAGGGCACCCTGGCCGCGCAGGACCGCGGCGCGATCCGGGCCCTGCGGACCCTGGCCGCGGCGCACCTGGGCGACGTGACCTGGCACGTCGTGCTCTACACCTACATGGGCCTGTTCCCGCGGACCCCCGACGGCGCCACCGGGCTCATCCGCGACAGCGCCCGGCTCGCCCGCGACACCGGGTGCGAGCGGATCATCGTCAAGACGGTCTCGGAGGCGTGGCAGATCCCGACCGTGTCCGAGAACCTCGAGGCCCTGCGGCTCGCCGCCGCCGAAGCCGCCGTTCCGTCGGATCTCGGCGCCGAACCCGACGACGGCTACTACGCCGAGGTCCTGGAGGAGGCGAGCCTGCTGGTGGACTGCGTCCTGGACCTCGACCCCGACGTCGGCACGGCTCTCGTCAAGGCCTTCAGTCGCGGACTGCTCGACATCCCCTTCTGCCTGCACCCGGACAACCGGGGGGCCGCGACCACCCTGATCGACGACCGTGGCGCCCTGGTCTGGGGCGCACGGGGCCGGCTCCCGCTGCCGGGCCCCGCCCACGGTACGGAGCCCGCCCGACTGCGCTCCGACCAGCTCCACAACATGCTCAACCACGTGGTGAACCGCTACGACAAGCACGGCGCCATGGTGTCCGGTTGAGTTCCGAGCACGATCCCGCCCGTCGGGAAGGATCTCAGATGACCCAGAACGACTCGTCCAAGCCCCTCGTCGTGATCGTGGACGCTCTCTCCACGGGTGCCATGCTGGCGCGACAGGCGGCCGACGACTTCCGGCTGATACACATCCGCTCCCGCGCGCAGCTGCCGGACACCTTCGCGGCCAGCCTGCCCGTCGGAATCTTCGAGGAGGACCTCACCTACCCCGGCCAGGTCGAGCAGGTGCTGCAACGCCTGGTCGAGCTCGGGCCGGTGGCGGTGATCCCGGCCAGCGAGTTCGGGGTGGAGGTCGCCGACGAGATCGCCGCGCGGCTCGGACTGCGCGGCAACGACCCCGCACACTCACTCGCGCGCCGGGACAAGTCGCTGATGATGGACGCCCTGCGGGCCGCCGGCGTCCGCACGCCGCGTCAACTGCGCAGCGGTGACGTCGAGGAGCTCGTGCGCTGGTGGCGCGAGAGCGGGCTCGAGCGTGTGGTGGTCAAGCCGATCGACAGCGCCGGCTCGGACGACGTCTTCACCTGCGACACCGAGCAGGCGGTGCGCAGCGCGGCCACGGCCGTGCTCGGCAAGACCAACCTGATGCTGCGCGCCAACGAGGCGGTGCTGGTCCAGGAGTATCTCGACGGCGACGAGTACATCGTCAACTCGGTGAGCCGGGACGGCGTGCACTGGTTCACCGACGCCTGGATCAGCGGCAAGGTGACCGTGGCGGACCGGAAGGTCTACGACTACGAGGACCTCCTCGCGTCCGACGACCCGCGCCTCGCGGACATCCTGGCCTACGTCTCCGCCGTCCTCGACGGGCTCGGCATCGTCAACGGTCCGGCCCACACCGAACTGATCCTCACCGCGGCCGGGCCGGTCCTGCTGGAGACCGGCGCGCGGGTGTCGGGCCTGGCCAATCCGCCCGCGCTCGACCGGTGCACCGGGGCCGACCAGGTCACGCTGACGCTCGACTGCTACGTCGGCGGAGGGACGGAACTGGCCGCCCGCCCGAACCTCTACGCCCGGCAGGAGCTGGCGCGGTGCGTGAGCCTGATCGCGCGCCGCGAGGTGCCGTTCCCCGCCGAGGCCATCCGGGAGCGGCTGACGACACTCCCCGCCTTCGAGAGCATCCGGTTCCGCCGTGCCGAGGGCACGACGACCGCCCGGACGGTGGACCTGAACTCCTCCCCGGCAGCCGTGTTCCTGGTCCATCGGGACGCTGCCGAGATCGAGCGGGCCTACAAGGAGCTACGGGAGCTCGAACTTGAACTGCTCTGAGCGGCGATCCGCGCTCGTTGTCGACATACAGGAACATGGTGAAGTGGCATGCCGGTGAGTTCAGAGCGGTTCCGCGAGATTTTCGGCTCCCTCCCGACCGCTGTCGCCGTCGTCACCGCGATCGACGAGAACGGCAGCCCCCGCGGGTTCACCTGCAACGCCTTCTGCGCGGTCTCGGCCGAGCCGCCGCTGCTGATGATCAGTGTGGGCAAGGCGTCGAACACCCTGCCCGCGCTGCAGACCTCGCGCGCCTTCGTGGTCAACTTCCTGTCCAGCGAAGGGGTCGACGCCTCGCAGATCTTCGCGGGCAAGGGGCAGGACAAGTTCACGCGCACGCGGTGGGAGCCGTCGGCCGTGGCGGAGGGCGCTCCGGTCCTGACGGAGGTCGCACTCGCCTACGCCGAGTGCCGCACCGAGCAGACGGTCGAGGCCGGCGACCACCTGCTGATCATCGGCAGGGTCGACGGGGGAACGGTGTTCGCACGGGACCCGCTGCTCTACCGCAAGGGGAGCTACCACTTCCTGCCGCAGCCCGCCGCCCTCTGACGGCGCCGTGAGGGCCCGGTGGTGTGCCGAGCCCTCACGCGGCGGTGGTGAGCCGTCAGGAGCGGCCGGACTCCTGCGCGGTGTTGAGCACGTTGACGCCGCGGAAGAGAGCGGAGGGGCAGCCGTGGGAGACGGCCGCGACCTGGCCCGGCTGGGCCTTGCCGCAGTTGAAGGCGCCGCCCAGCACGTAGGTCTGCGGCCCGCCGACCGCCTCCATGGAGCCCCAGAAGTCCGTGGTGGTGCCCTGGTAGGCGAAGTCCTTGACCTGGCCGGCCAGCCGGCCGTTGCGGATCCGGAACGCGCGCTGTCCCGTGAACTGGAAGTTGTAGCGCTGCATGTCGATCGACCAGGAGCGGTCGCCGAGGATGTAGAGGCCGTCCTCCACGTCGGCGATCAGCCCGGCGGTGTCCGGGCCGTCGGCGGCCGGCTGGAGCGAGACGTTGGCCATCCGCTGCACCGGGACGTGACCGGGCGAGTCGGCGAAGGCGCAGCCGTTGGAGCGTCCGAGGCCCTTGAGCTTCGCCATCCGGCGGTCGAGCTGGTAGCCGACCAGGGTGCCGTCCTTGACCAGGTCCCAGGCCTGCGTGCGCACGCCCTCGTCGTCGTAGCCGATCGTGGCGAGGCCGTGCTCGACCGTCCGGTCGCCGGTCACGTGCATCGGGGCCGAGCCGTAGCGCAGCGAGCCGAGCTTGTCGAAGGTGGCGAAGGAGGTGCCCGCGTAGGCGGCCTCGTAGCCCAGGGCCCGGTCCAGCTCGGTCGCGTGGCCGATCGACTCGTGGATGGTCAGCCACAGGTTCGTCGGGTCGATGACCAGGTCGTAGCGGCCCGCCTCGACGCCCGGAGCCTTCATCTTCTCGGCCAGCAGTTCGGGCAGCTCGGCCAGCTCCGCGTCCCAGTCCCAGCCCGTGCCGCGCAGGTACTCGTACCCGCGGCCGACCGGTGCGGCCAGTGTCCGCATCGAGTCGAAGGCGCCGGTGGCCTCGTCGACCGAGACGGCCTCCAGCTCCGGGTGGAGGCGCACCCGCTGCTGCGTGGTCGTGGTGCCCGCGGTGTCGGCGTAGAACTTGTTCTCCTGCACCGAGAGAAGCACCGCCGTCACGTGCGAGACGCCCCGGGCGTCCAGCAGGCGACGGCTCCAGTCGGCCAGCAGCGCGGACTTCTCCGCGTCCGGCACGTCGAAGGGGTTCACCTCGTAGGCCGACACCCAGCTGACGTCACCGTAGGCGGGCTCCTCGGCCAGCTCGACGACCTCCTCACTGAGCCCGCCGGAGAGCTTGGCCACGGCCACGGCCTGCTCGGCGACGCGGGCGACGGCCTCCGGGGTCAGGTCCACGCCCGCGGCGAAGCCCCAGGCCCCGTCGACGACCACGCGCACCGCGTAGCCGAGCTGCAGCGAGTCCGAGCCGCCCGCCGGGCGGGCGTCCCGCAGCCGCAGCGAGGCGCTGCGCACCCGCTCCAGCCGGAAGTCGGCGTGGCTCACGCCCAGTGCCCGCGCGCGGCTGAGCGCCGCGTCGGCCAGTGGCCGCAGCGGCAGGGCGAGGAAGGAGTCGTCCATGCCTGGCGATGTCCGCGACATCGGTCTCCTCAGGGGGATCGAGGGGATGATCTACTGGCACGCATTCTCCCGCGAACCGCCCGTTTGCGGCGCGCGACTGTCAGAAGCCGACAGATACCGCCCCATCGTGCTGTGGAGGGTCGATTCGCACCCGACCTCGGGGAGCGGATAGCGTCGCTTGCGGAGCACAAGTCCGCGAGATCGCTGCACGTGAGAGAGGTATGCCTGTGAGCCGGTCGGTTCTGGTCACCGGGGGCAACCGGGGCATCGGCCTCGCCATCGCCCGAGCCTTCGCCGAGGCGGGCGACAAGGTCGCCGTCACCTACCGTTCCGGTGAGCCGCCGGAGGGTCTGCTGGGCGTCAAGTGCGACATCACCGACTCCGAGCAGGTCGAGCAGGCCTTCAAGGAGATCGAGGCCGCCCACGGCCCGGTCGAGGTGCTCGTCGCCAACGCGGGCATCACCCGCGACACCCTGCTGCTGCGCATGTCGGAGGAGGACTTCACCTCCGTCCTCGACACCAACCTCACCGGCACCTTCCGCGTCGTCAAGCGCGCGAGCAAGGCCATGCTGCGCGCCCGCAAGGGCCGGGTCGTGCTGATCTCCTCCGTGGTGGGCCTGCTGGGCTCCGCGGGCCAGGCCAACTACGCCGCCTCCAAGGCCGGCCTGGTGGGCTTCGCCCGGTCGCTGGCGCGCGAGCTGGGCTCCCGCAACATCACCGTCAACGTCGTCGCCCCCGGTTTCGTCGACACCGACATGACCGCCGTGCTGAGCGACGACCGCCGCGCCGAGATCGTCTCGCAGGTCCCGCTGGGCCGCTACGCCTCCACGGCCGAGATCGCCTCGGCCGTCCGCTTCCTCTCCTCGGACGAGGCCGCATACATCACCGGAGCCGTCATCCCCGTGGACGGCGGATTGGGAATGGGTCACTGATCACCATGAGTGGAATCCTCGACGGAAAGCGCATTCTGGTCACCGGCGTGCTGATGGAGTCCTCCATCGCCTTCCAGGTCGCCAAGCTGGCCCAGGAGCAGGGCGCCGAGGTCATCCTGACCGCCTTCCCGCGCCCGAGCCTGACCGAGCGCATCGCCAAGAAGCTGCCGAAGCCCGCCAAGGTGCTCGAGCTGGACGTCACCAACGCCGAGCACCTCGCGTCCCTGGAGGACGCCGTGCGCGCGGAGCTGGGCGGCCTCGACGGCGTCGTCCACTCCATCGGCTTCGCGCCGCAGGACGCCCTGGGCGGCAACTTCCTGAACACCCCGTGGGAGTCGGTCGGCACGGCGATGCACGTCAGCGCGTTCTCGCTGAAGTCGCTCGCGATGGCCTGCCTCCCGCTGCTGCCGGCCGAGGGCGGTTCCATCGTGGGCCTGACCTTCGACGCGACGGTGGCCTGGCCGCAGTACGACTGGATGGGCCCGGCGAAGGCGGCCTTCGAGGCCACGTCCCGCTACCTCGCGCGTGACCTGGGCAAGCAGAACGTCCGCTGCAACCTGGTCTCGGCCGGTCCGATCAAGTCGATGGCCGCCAAGTCCATCCCGGGCTTCGAGCAGCTGGCGGACGCCTGGAACGGCCGCAGCCCGCTGGAGTGGGACGTCACGGACCCGGAGCCGGCTGCGCGCGGCGTCGTCGCCCTGCTGTCGGACTGGTTCCCGAAGACCACGGGCGAGATGATCCACGTCGACGGCGGCTACCACGCCGTAGGCGCCTGATTTTTTCAGGGGCGCGAGGAACTGCGCGACAAGCCACCCTGTGTGGTGAGTCGCTCAGCGAGTAGGGCCATCTGCACAGGGTGGTTGCTCGCGCAGTTCCCCGCGCCCCTGAGGTGTCTTCAGGTCCTGCACTGGTTCAGGGCGTTCGCGGCCTCCGCGGCTGCCGCCTCGGCGTCCCCGGCGCGGATCGCGTCGAGGATGCCCTGGTGGGTCACGTAGCGGTCCTGTTCCAGGACCGGGCCGACGGTCTCGCGCAGTTCCTCGCGCAGGACCTCGCCGAGGTCGGCGTAGAGGTCCGAGAGCACCCGGTTGTGCGACGCCGCCATGACCGCCTGGTGGAAGGCCGCGTCGTTCAGCACGAAGGCCTCCGCGTCGCCCGAGCTCCAGGCCTCCTCGCGGCGCTTGAGCGCCGTCTCCAGCAGGCGCAGGTCCTGGGCCGTCCGCCGCGTCGAGGCGAGACGGGCCGCCGCCGCCTCCAGTGCCAGCCGCAGCTCCGTGACCTCGGACTTCTCCGCCTCCGCGAAGCGGCGGTGCATCACGCCCGCCAGCTCGCTCGTCGCCAGGACGTACGTGCCGGACCCCTGGCGGATGTCCAGCAGCCCGTTGTGCGCGAGCGCGCGCACCGCCTCGCGGACGGTGTTGCGGGCGACGCCGAGCCGTTCGACGAGCTCCGCCTCGGTGGGGATGCGGGAGCCCACGGGCCACTCGCCGGAGGTGATCTGGGCGCGCAGCTGCGCGATCACCTGGTCGGCCAACGGCTCGCGCCGGGGCGTGGTGAGGGCCATGTCACTCCTGATCGATTCTTGCGCGGTCGAAGAACATCATCCCGCTCCTTCCGGTGCGGAGAAACCACTCCCTGAATTCATCCCATGATTGTATGATCCCCTCATGCCTGCCGAGTCGTCCACTACCGCCGTCCCGTCCACCGCCGCCGAGAAGAGCCGGACGTCCACCGCCCCCACACGCGCCGCGAAGGTCCGCGCCCGCTGGCTGCTCGCCCTCGCGCTCGCCGTCGCCGCGTTCAACCTGCGGCCCGCCGTGGCCGCGCTCGGGCCGCAGTTGGACCACGTCCGCAGCACCCTGCACATGAACGCCGGGGTCGCCGGACTGCTGACGGCGCTGCCCTCGCTCTGCTTCGCGCTCGTCGGCTTCGCCGCGCCGCGCCTCGCCCGGCGGCTCGGGCCGGCGATCACGGTCTGCCTCGGCATGGGCGCCATCACCCTCGGCATCGCGGCCCGCTCCTTCGCGCCGGGCAGTGCGGTCTTCCTGCTGCTCAGCGCGCTCGCCCTGGCAGGCATCGCGGTCTCGAACGTGCTGATGCCGGTGTTGGTCAAGCGCTACTTCCCCGACAAGATCGGCCCGATCACCGGGCTCTACTCGATGTCCCTCGCGCTCGGCACCTCCGTCGCCGCGGCCGTCGCGGTGCCGCTGACCACCGCGCTCGGCGGCGGCTGGCGGGTCGGCCTCGGGGTGTGGGCGCTGGCGGGCGCGCTCGCGCTGGTGCTCTGGCTGGTGCAGGCGGCCGTGCTGGGCCGTGACGGCGCCGGCTCGACGAGCTCGGCCGCGACCCGGATCCGGATCAGCCGCAGCCCCACCGCCTGGCTGCTCGGCGTCTTCTTCGGCCTGCAGGCCACCGCCGCCTACGCCACCATGGGCTGGCTGCCGCAGATCTTCAAGGACGCGGGCATCTCGGCCACCGAGTCCGGCGTGCTGCTCGCCGTCACCATGGCCGTCGGCGCACCGCTCGCCTTCGTCATCCCCCCGCTCGCGGCGCGCCTGCCGCACCAGGGGCCGGTCGCCGCGGCGCTCGCGGCCTGCGGCCTCGGCGCCTACGCCGGCCTGGCCTTCGCCCCGGCCGCGGCCCCCTACGCCTGGGCTCTGCTGCTGGGCGTGGCGAACTGCGCGTTCCCGCTGGTGCTGACGATGATCGGGCTGCGCTCGCGCACCTCCGAGGGCGTGGCCGCGCTCTCCGCCTTCGTCCAGGGCGTCGGCTACCTGATCTCCGTCCCCGGTCCGGTCCTGATCGGTGTCCTCTACCAGCGCGAGCACGGCTGGGCGGGCCCGCTGGCCCTGCTGGCCGGCCTGATGACCGTCCAGTTGGTGCTCGGCCTGCGCGCCGGGCGACCCCGGCAGATCGAGGACGAGGTGTGAGTGGCAGACTCGACGCCATGCCTGTTCTCGAACCGAACCCCACCGGCGGCAACAAGAAGCTGCTCCAGATGTTCGCCCTGATCGGCGGCATCCTCGTGGTCATCGCGATCATCGCGACGATCGGGGCCAACCTGGGGTGAGCCCCTGCCGGTTCGTCCTGATTCTGGGAAGCTGGCAGGCATGAGCGTCGACACGACCCGCACGATCATCGTCCTCCGGCACGCCAAGGCCGACTGGCCAGGAGTGCCCGACCACGAGCGGCCACTGGCCGACCGCGGCCGCAAGGACGCCACGACCGCCGGCCAGTGGCTGGCGGTCGCCGACATCCTCCCCGAGCTGACCCTCTGTTCCACGGCCACGCGGACCCGCGAGACCTGGAAGCTCTTCGCCCACGAGTTGGCGGAGCGCCCGCGCACGGTCTACGACGACCGCCTGTACGAGGCCGCGCCCGGCCTGCTGATCGAGGTCCTCCAGGAGGTTCCGGAGGACGTCCGCACGGTCCTGCTGGTCGGGCACAACCCCGGTGTGCAGGGGCTGGCCGAGATCCTCTCCGGCGAGTTCGCCGACGACACCCTCGTCCGCCTGCGCGCCACGGGCTTCCCGACGGCGGCGGTCGCCGTGATCGACGTCCCGGCCCCGTGGAAGGCCCTCGAACCGGGCGTCGGCCACCTCCGCGCGTTCCACGCCCCCGTCGACTGACGCTTACGGGACTGTTGCACTATCCAGGGGCGCGGGGAACTGCGCGAGCAACCACCCTGTGCGGATGGCCCTGCGCGTTCAGGACCATCTGTTCGTGGGTGGCTTGTCGCGCAGTTCCTCGCGCCCCTTGCGTGCGGCGACTGGCGGCATGATCGACATGCGGACCCCTGTGATCTGTCTTTGGATCTTCCAAAGGGACTGATCACCGAGAGGGGGCGCCGCCCATGTCGCAGGCCGTGCAGCTTGCGGGGCCGGGGGACTGGTCGTTGCTGTCCGGGTGGCTGCCCACCCTGCTGGCCGTGCTGGGGCTGGCGTCCCTCGTCTGGCTGCTGGTGGCGCGGCGACGCAGTTGGTGGCTGCGCTGGCTGCCGATCGTGCTCGTGCTCTCCGCGGGCCTCGCCTGGCTCGTCACCGTCTGGGTGGACGACTGGTGGCAGCCGTTCCCGGACGGGCTGCCGACGACCTCGGCCGTGTGGATCGGGGTCTGCGTCCTCGCGGTCCTGCTGATGCTGTTCCGGCTGCCCTTCCTGCGCTGGCGCGGACGCGCCCTCGCCGTGGTCGCCTGCGTGCTCGCCGTCGCCTTCGCGGGCAACCAGGTGAACAAGGAGTTCCAGCAGTACCCGACGCTCAGCACGCTGCCAGGGCCCTGGCAGACCCCGCCGCCGGAGCTCGCCATCGGCGACAAGGAGGCGGTGCTGACCGTCCCGGCGGGCAAGACCCTCGCGGAGGTGTGGCACAAGCCGGCCGGACTGCCGGACAAGGGCGCCCTGGCCACCGCGAAGATCCCCGGGACCGCCTCCGGCTTCAACGCCCGCGATGCGATCATCTGGCTGCCGCCCGCCTACAAGGCCAAGCAGCGCCCGCTGCTGCCGGTGGTGATCCTGATGCCGGGCGAGCCGGGCAGCCCCGAGGACTGGACCGGGGCCGGACAGCTCGAGGCGACGATGAACAGCTTCGCCGCCTCGCACCAGGGCCTCGCCCCGATCGTCGCGGTCGTCGACCCGCTCGGCGGACTGACCAACAACACCCTGTGCATGGACTCCCAGATCGCCAAGGTCCAGACGTACCTGGCCAAGGACGTGCCGCAGTGGATCTCCCACAACCTCCAGGTCGGCACCGGCCGCAAGGCGTGGACCATCGCCGGGCTCTCGTTCGGCGGAACCTGTTCGCTCCAGCTCGCCGTCAACGCGCCCGAGGTCTACGGCTCCTTCCTCGACATGTCCGGCCAGGACGAGCCGACGCTGGGCAGCCACAGCAAGACCGTCAACGAGGCGTTCGGCGGGAACGAGGCGGCGTTCGACGCGGTCAACCCGCTCAGCGTGATGGCGCACAAGAAGTTCCCGGACACCGCCGGAGTGCTGCTGGCCGGTACCGACGACGGCACCTACGGGCCGCAGCAGCAGAAGGTCTTCACGGCGTGCCAGGCGGCCGGGATGAACGTGGTCTTCGTCCACGTGCCAGGCGGCCACGACTGGAACGTGTGGAAGACCGGCCTCGAACGTGAGATGCCCTGGATCGCCCGACAGGACGGACTGACCTCATGACCTCCTCCGCGCAGACCACGGCCGCCGCCGAGGAGACCGAGGGGGCCGCGCCGGGCCTCGCGCGCCGACTCGGCGCGAACATCGTCCGCTGGCTCGCCGCGACCGCCGTCGTGCCGCGCCTGCTGGCCAAGGCGCCGCTGACGGTGACCTTCCTGGTGGCGTTCTGGCTGGTCGGCATCCTCACCGGCAGCGTCCTGCACGGGCCGGGCACCAACCTGGTGCGGCACGTCGCGGTCGGTACGGCGGTGTTCAACGAGGGCAAGTGGTGGACGCTGTTCAGCTACGGGCTGTGGGCGTCCAGCCTGACCCCGTACATCGTCAGCACGCTGCTCGCGCTGGTGACGCTGCTCCCGGCGGAGCGGCGGCTCGGGGCGGTCAAGGCCGGCGGGTTCTTCCTGGCCAGTCAGGTGCTCGGGGCGCTGCTGGGGATCGCCGCCATCGAGATCGGCTCCACGGCGGGGGACCTGTGGCTCCAGTCCTCGGTGCCCGAGGCCTCCGTCGGCCCGACCGCCGGACTGGTCGGTGTCGGGCTCGCCTACAGCGCCACGCTGACCGCCCTGTGGCGGCGCCGGACCCGGCTGCTGCTGATCGTCGGGACGCTGCTGTTCCTGTTCTACGCCGGCGAGGTGCTGGACATCATGCGGGCCGGTTCGGCCTTCGTCGGTCTGGTCGGCGGGGCGGTGCTGCTGGGCGGGCGTCGTTCCCTCTCGGGCATGCGGCTGCTGCCCTCCTCCTACCGGGAGACCCGGATCCTGGTCGCCCTGTTCGCGGCCACCTCGGCGCTGGGCCCCGCGATCAGCTGGCTCTCCGACTCGCAGACCGGGCCGCTGGCGATCTACGAGGTGCTGTTCGTCAGTGACAACGTGTCGGCGAGCGAGGTCACCGACGCCTGCTCCGGTCCCGGTGCCACGGCCCTGGCCTGCCGGGCCGTGAAGGTCGACTACCTCGCCAACCACAGCGTCGCGATCATCACCTTGTTCGTCCCGCTGCTGATCCTCCTGGTGATCGCCTCCGGGCTCTGGCGGGGGCGGCGGATGGCCTGGTGGGCGGCGATGCTGTTCGAGGTCTGCCTCTTCGCCGCGACGCTGCGCTACTTCCTGTACACGCGCCACGAGTTCGTGCAGAGCGCCGACACGCGCTCGGTCATCACCGCGCTGACGGTCTACTCCGTGGGGCTGCTGGTGGTGCCCGTCGCGGTGCTGGTGGTGCTGTGGCTGACCCGGCACCACTTCGAGGTGCGGGCGGAGAAGGGCACCGCGCTCACCTTCCTCACCATCGCCGTCCTGGCGTTCGTGATCGTCGGCGCCGCCTACATCAAGTTCGGCTACGACGCCCGCGACCAGTTCGCGCCGGTGCCCACCTTCCACCAGATGGTCGCCGACTATCCCAAGCGTCTGGTCCCCCCCACCTACCTGGTGCTCTTCGGCACCGACGTCGCCGACTTCGTGCCGGTCGGCGGCTGGGCCAAGGCGCTGTGGGAGCTGACCGGGCCGGTGTTCTGGCTGGTCGTGCTCGGCGGACTGGGCGTGGCGTTCTGGCGGGCCGGTGCCCGCCGCAAGGAGGACCACTCCGGCGAGGCGGAGTCGCTGCTGCTGCAGAACGGCGGCTCGACCCTCTCCTACATGACCACCTGGCCCGGCAACGACTACTGGATCAGCGAGGACGGGCGGGCGGCCGTCGCCTACCGGGTCATCGGCTCGATCGCGCTGACCATGGGCGACCCCTACGGCTCCCCGGAAGCGCGGCGCGCGGCGGTCGACGGGTTCAGCGGCTACTGCGACGCGCAGGGCTGGTCGCCGTGCTTCTACAGCGTCACCGACGAGGTCAGGCAGCGCTCGGACGCGATGGGCTGGTCGGCGGTGCAGGTCGCCGAGGACACGCTGCTGCGGCTGCCGGACCTGGCCTTCACCGGCAAGAAGTGGCAGGACGTGCGCACGGCGCTGAACAAGGCCGGCAAGGCCGGGATCAGCGGCCACTGGTACACCTGGCCCACCGCGCCGCTGGCGGTGCAGGAGCAGGTGCGGGCGCTGTCGGAGGAGTGGGTGGCGGACAAGGGCCTGCCGGAGATGGGCTTCACCCTCGGCGGGCTGGACGAGCTGGACGACCCGCGGGTGCGGATCGTGGTCGCGACGGACGAGGAGGGCACGCTCCACGGGATCACCAGCTGGCTGCCCTGCTACCGCGAGGGGCGGCCGGTGGGGTGGACGCTGGACTTCATGCGGCGCAGCGGGGAGGGCTTCCGCGGCGTGATGGAGTTCCTGATCGCCACGGCGGCGCAGCAGTTCAAGGAGGAGGGAGCGGAGTTCCTGAGTCTGTCCGGGGCGCCGCTGGCCCGGATCGACCGGGGGGAGCAGGCGGTGCCGTTGCAGCGGGTGCTGGACATCGCGGGCAAGGCGCTGGAGCCGGTCTACGGGTTCCGTTCGCTGCTGAACTTCAAGGCCAAGTTCCAGCCCGAGTACCACCCGCTCTACATGGCCTACCCGGACCCGGCGCAGCTGCCGGCCATCGGCACGGCGATCGGCAAGGCGTACCTGCCCCACACGACCCCGGCGCAGATGGTCCGGCTCAGCCGCCAGTTCACCTCCGCGTAGGCGTCCTGCCCCGCGTCCTAGGCCGTCGCGGTGGTGACGAACTCCGGCTGGTCCAGCACGCGCAGCCAGGTGCCGTCGGCCTGACGGCGGCAGACCTGGGCACGGGCGCCGGCGCCGTCCCTGGGCGGGGTGGAGGTGAGCGCCAGGTCGCCGCTGACCAGCGTCGGCAGCGGCGGTTCCGGCTGGAAGACGGGCCGATGGGCGAGCACCTTCTCCCACAGGGCCTGGATCGCGGTCCGGCCGACGGTCCGGCTGCCGGGCGGGTAGGCCATCACGGCGTCCTCGGCGTAGAGGCTCGCGATGCCCTCGGCGTCGCCCGCGTTGGCGAACTCGACGAACAGGCGGGTCAGGTCCTCGGGGCGGTGGGCGCGCTCACGCTCGGTCATCGTCAACTCCCTGGTCGGCTTGCTTTGTTGACTCCATCCTCGGCCCGAGCGAATCAGAAGTCCAACAGATGGTTCTTATGGGAGCTAGAATCTGAACTTATGGAGATGCGCCAGCTGGAGTACTTCGTGGCCGTGGCCGAGGAGGCCAACTTCACCCGGGCGGCGGAACGCGTGCACATCAGCCAGTCCGGGGTCAGCGCCCAGATCCGGCAGCTGGAACAGGAGCTGGGCGCCCGCCTGTTCGACCGCTCGGCGCGCGCCGCGACGCTGACCGACGCCGGGCGCGCCGCGCTCGTGCACGCCCGCTCCGTGCTGGCCGGGGCGGACGCGGTGCGTCAGGCGGTCGCCGAGGTCACCGGACTGCTGCGCGGCCGGCTCGCCCTCGGCATGGTCACCGGGTGCACGATCACCCCGTTGTTCGAGGCCCTCGCCTCGTTCCACCGGGCCTGCCCCGGGATCGAGGTCTCGCTGCTGGAGGGGGCCTCCGACGCGCTCGTCGACCAGGTGCGGTCCGGTGCCCTCGACTTCGCCCTCGTCGGCCTGGCCGGCGGTCTCCCGGAGGGGCTCGACGGGCGGGTGCTCGTCGCCGAGCCGCTCGTCGCCGCCGTCCCGCCCGGCCACCCGCTCGCCGCCGAGGCGGAGGTGACGCTGCGACAGCTCTGCGGCCACCCGCTGGTCTGCATGCCGCCCGGCACGGGCGTGCGGGCCGTCCTCGACGCCTCCTGCTCCGCGCAGGGCCTGCGCCCGCTCGTCACGCTCCAGGCCAGCGCCCCGCCCGCCGTGCTCGACCTCGCCGCGCGGGGCCTCGGGGCGGCCGTCCTCTCCCAGTCGATGACCGCGCCCTTCGCCGACCGGCTGGTCACCCTCCCGGTCACGGACGCGGACACCGCCGCCCTGCTCGCCCTGGTCTGGTCCCCGACCGCCGGACCGGCCCTGCGCGAGCTGCTGCGCCACTGCGACGCGGCGTTCGCGCCGTCACACGCCTAGAGCGCGCCCCTCCCGCCCCCGGCAGGGCGGGGCTCCAGCACTGTCACGTCGGCCGGCCGCTCCCGCAGTGCGTCCAGCTCCGGGCCGAGCGCGGCCAGCACCTCTCCCTTCGCATGCGCGTCGAGATCGGCCCGCGAGGCCCACTTCTCGATGACGACGATGGAGCTGCCGTCCGTGTGCAGCGCGTACAGCTCGCACCCGGGCTCGGCGTGCACGGCGTCGATGTACCGGCCGTAGGCGGCGAGCGCCTCCTCCAGCTTTCCCTGCTTCGGATGCACCACTGCGGTGACGACGACGGACATGAGGGACTCCTCTTCTCTGCTCTTCCGCGAACACTCCTGCCCGGGCCAACCGCGCCCGCCGCGGCCGTGTTCCCGAGCGCGCGTAGGGTGGCGCCATGGAGATCTGGATCAACCCCCGCTGCTCGAAGTGCCGCGTCGCGATCAGTGAGCTGGACGCCGTGGGCGCCGAGTACACCGTGCGGCGCTACCTGGAGGAGCCGCCGAGCGTCGCGGAGCTGGAGGCCGTGTTGGGGCGGCTGAACCTGGAGCCGTGGGACATCACGCGCACCGACGAGGAGGTGGCCAAGGAGCTCGGCATGAAGGACCGGACGGCGTGGCCGCGCGAGGCCTCCGCGCGCGGGCGGTGGATCGCGGCGCTGGCGGAGCACCCGGTCCTGATCCAGCGGCCGATCATCACCGCCGACGACGGCACCACGGTGGTCGGTCGCTCGGCGGACGAGCTGGCCAAGGTGCTGCCCAAGGCCTGAGCAAGAGGGGCTGAGCGCGAGAGTCCGGGCACGAGGGTCCGAGCACGAGGGTCCGAGCACGAGGGTGCGAGGTTAATTGCTTGGCGGGCCGGGCGGGCGCGCTGACATGATCGCGACCATGCAGACTTTCGACGCGTTCGACGGCACCCGCCTCGCCTACCACCGTCAGGGCCCTGCGGGAGACCGCCCGCTCGTGTGCGTGCCCGGCGGGCCGATGATGCCGTCGGCGTACTTCGGGGACCTCGGCGGGCTGTCCGCGCAGCGGGAGCTGGTGCTGCTGGACCTGCGCGGTACGGGCGAGTCCGCCGTGCCCGCCGACCTCGCCGGGTCGCGCGTCGACCGGCAGGTCGAGGACGTCGAGGCGCTGCGGCTGGAACTCGGGCTGGAGCAGCTGGATCTGCTGGGACACTCCGCCTCCGGCGACCTCGTCCTCGCCTACGCCGGCCGCTACCCGCAGCGGGTCCGCTCGCTGGTGCTGGTCTGCGGACGGGCGCGGAGCGTCGGCGTCGACTACCCCGTCGAGCTGCGTCGCGAGGCGCTGGTGCTGCGCAGTGACGAGCCCTGGTACGACGAAGTCGTCCCGGCCTTCGAGCGGGTCTGGGCCGGGGACGGCGAGGACGAGGACTTCGACCTGCTCGACCGGATCGCCTACGGCCGCTGGGACGCCGCCGCGCAGGCGCACGCCACCGCCTGCACGGAGTGGTTCGACATGGAGGCGGCGGACGCGTTCCTCGCCCCCGGCGCCTTCGACGAGGCGGAGCGGAACCGGGCCGTGCTGGGCGCGTTGGACGCGCCGGTGCTGGTGCTCTCCGGCGACCTCGACGGCTCGCCCCGGCCGGCCTCGGCCGCCGAGGTCGCCGCGCTCTTCCCGCGCGGGGAGCACGTCGTGCAGCCGGGCGCCGCGCACTACCCCTGGGTGGACGGCCCGGAGTTCTTCGCCCGTACCGTCGCGGAGTTCCTCACGCGCACCGTGTGACGGGTGGTGACGGACAGTCAAACTCGGCATCCGGCTCTCGACGCGTCCGGGACAACCGGTACCTTTGGCGCACTCGCACTCAGGTCGCAGCCCGACGGCGCGGCCGGCACGCCAGGGGGTACCGCCATGACAACGTCCCGCATACACCGCAACCGACTGCTCGGCCGGGCGGTCGGCACCCTCGGGATCATGGCCGTCGCCCTCGCGGCCACGGTCGCGCCCGTCGGCGCGGTCACTCCGCACAGCGGCGGTCAGGGGCCCGGTGCCGCGGCCGCGGACGACGGCCCGGTCGACGACACGGCCGCGGCGCACGCCCAGGCCGCGGCGAACCGCCGACAGGGCGGGACGCCGGGCGAGTTGGCGCCGCACGTCGCGGGTGGTGTCCGGCACGGGGACGGGGGAGTGACGCCCGTCATCCCCGCGCCGACCGGCCGCTACCAGGTCGGCACGGTCAACCTGCACCTGGTCGACCCCAAGCGCTACGACCCCTGGGTACCGACCTACCCGCGCCGCGAGCTGATGGTCCAGCTCTGGTACCCGGCCACCAGGACGTCCGGTACGCAGCTCGCGCCGTGGCTGCAGTCCGAGGCCGCCGACCACTTCCTGCAGAGCTGGAACGTGTGGCCGGGCACGATGAACGTCCCGACCACCGCAGGCCACCTGGGCGCGCCGGTGGACCCGAGGGCCGGCAAGCTGCCGGTGCTGCTGTACTCGACCGGCTTCCACTCCGACCGCTCGCAGGGCACGGCCCTCGCCGAGGATTTGGCCAGCCGCGGCTACCTGGTGGTCCTGATCGACCACACCCACGACGCCGACGAGGTCCAGTTCCCCGGCCCTCGCCTGGAGACGGCCACCGCCGCCAGCTCCAAGTACACCCTCACCGTCCGCTCCGCCGACGCCAAGTTCGTCGTCGACCAGCTCGGCCGGATCGCCAACGGCACCGACCCGGACGTCGACCACGCCGCGCTGCCGGCCGGTCTCGCCCGCAACGTGGACATGACGCGGATCGGCATGTTCGGCTGGTCGCTCGGCGGGGCGGCGGTGGCCACCTCCATGCAGTTGGACCCGCGGATCGCCGCCGGGGCGGACCTCGACGGCCAGCTCTACGGCGCGGCGGTGACCGAGGACCTCAACCGTCCGTTCCTCCTCTTCGGCGCCTCGTACCACGACCGCCGGGAGGACGGCAGCTGGGCCCGCATCTGGCCGCACCTCAAGGGCGGCCGCTACGAGCTGAAGCTGGCCGGCACCCAGCACCTGTCGTTCGCCGACTTCGAGGTGCTGTTCTCGCAGGCCGGCGGCGAGATGGGTCTCTCGCCCGAGCAGGTGCAGCAGGACATCGGCACGCTCGACCCGGACCGGGCCGTTCTCATCATGCGCACCTACCTGGCCGCCTACTTCGACAAGGTGCTGCACCGTCCGAACAGCGGCACCCTGATGAACGGCCCGTCCGCCAGTTACCCGGAGATCACTTTCGTTCGCTGACGAGGGGACGCGCCCCTCGGGCGTCGTGGAGGACGGACCCCCACCAATCGAGCTGATCCAGCATCGACTTGGCTGCAGCCTCGGGTCCCTGCGGGTCGAGCAGGGTGCCGTCCGGGCCGAAGAGCAGGTAGTAGCGCGGGAAGGAGACGTAGTCGCGGACCGTGTGGGCCTGCAACTCGGTGAAGACCTGCCGCAGTTGCTCGATGGCCAGCAGCCCGCCGCTGGCCCCGCTGTAGCCGACGAACCCGATCGCCTTGGTGGCCCACTCGGTGTGGTGCCAGTCGATGGCGGCCTTCAACGAGGCCGGGAAGCTGCGGTTGTAGTCCGGTGTCACGATCACGACGGCGTCGGCCTCGCGCAGACGGCGGGCCAGGCCGGCCAGTCCGGCGGGGCGCTGCGGGTCCGGATCCATCGCGGGCGGAGTGGCGGGCAGTTCCAGTGGGATGTCGAACTCCGCGAGGTCGACCGGGTCGACGTCGAACCCGCCGTGCTGTTCCGCCTGTCGGGCGAACCAGTGGGCGACGACGGGGCCGAAGCGGCCCTCCCGGACGCTCCCGGTGACAACGGCGAGCTTCAGGCGCTGGTCGGACATGGCTGGTGCTCCTCTGAGTCGGCGTCGCGTCCCGGTGGGGATGCGAGACCAACTCTGCTGAGCGCCGCGGTCGACAGGGAGACCGGCCCAAGGGTGGTAGTGACAGGGACACCCTTGGGGTTCGCCCCGGTGTTAGGTTCGGACGGTGAGCGACAACGAGCTGGGCCTCTTCCTCCGCCTGCGCCGCGAGGCGGTGACGCCCGCCGAGGCGGGCCTGCCGACCGGTCCGCGCCGGAGGACCCCCGGACTGCGCCGGGCCGAGCTCGCCACCCTCGCCGGGGTGAGCGTCGAGTACCTCACGCGGCTGGAGCAGGGACGCGATCGACACCCCTCGGCACCGGTGCTCGCCGCACTCGCCGACGCGCTGCACCTGTCACCGACCGAGCGCGTGCACCTCCAGCGACTGGCCAAGGGTGCGGAGCCCGGCTTCACCTGCCGGGCGGCCTTCGCCCCGCAACGCGACGTCCGGCCGACGGTCCGCGCCCTGCTCGACCGCTTCGAGCCGATGCCCGCGCTGGTGACCAACCGTCTGACCGAGGTCCTCGCCTGCACGGACGGCTACCGTCGTCTGACCGAGCCGCTGGGCCTGTTCGAGGCCGAGGTGCCCGCTCTCGCCCGCTACGTCTTCACCGACGCGCGGGCCCGTGCGGCCTTCCCCGACTGGGAGCGCGTGGCCGACGAGCAGGTGGCCGCCCTCAAGCAGGGTCCGGGCCGGGCGGACCCCCATGTCGCGGCGCTGATGGACGAGTTGACCGTCGCCGGCGGCACTGCCTTCGCCACCCGTGCGGAGACCGTCCCCGGCCTGCCACGCCCTCACGGCATCATCCGGATCGTTCACCCGGAGGCGGGCGAACTCCGCCTCGCCTACGAGACCTTGGATCTCCCGGCCGCCGACGACCAGCGCCTCCTCGTCCACCTCCCGGCGGACGAGGCCACGTCGGCCGCCCTGGACCACCTCACCGGCCGCCGCCCGGGCGCGCTGCGGGCGGTCTGACCGGGCGGTCCGGCGGAGCGTCAGTCCGCGGTGGCGATCAGGGTCTCCAGCTTCACGTCCGGGTTGCCCCGGACGAAGCTGTTGAGCTGCCACTTGTCGCCGAACAGCGCCAGGAGCGCGTTGTCGCTGCGGCGGGTCAGCGGCTCGCCGGTGACCAGGCGGGCCTTGTTCAGCACGTCCGCGCCGGCCGCGTCGGTGACGCGGGCGAGCGAGTAGGGCAGGCGCTCCAGCACGATCGGCGAGGAGAACTCGTGCTCCATGCGGTGCAGCACGACGTCGAACTGCATCGGGCCGACGGCCGCCAGGACGGGGGCCTGGTCGCCTCGGCGGTCCGAGGTGAGCACCTGGACGACGCCTTCCTCGTCCAGCTGCGAGATGCCCTTGCGGAACTGCTTGCTGCGGCTGATGTCCTTGGGCCGCGCGACGGCGAAGTGCTCGGGCGCGAACGCGGGCAGCGGCGGGAACTCGGCCTTCTTGCCGACGTAGAGGGTGTCGCCGACGCGCAGCGCGGTCGCGTTGATCAGGCCGACCACGTCGCCCGGGTAGCAGATGTCCGCGACGGTGCGCTCGGCGCCGAAGACGGTGTGGGCGTACTTGGTCGTCAGCGAGCGGCCGGAGGCGGCGCGGGTGACGTTCATGCCGCGCTCGAAGACGCCGGAGCAGACACGGATGAAGGCGATGCGGTCGCGGTGGGCCGGGTCCATGTTCGCCTGGATCTTGAAGACGATGCCGGCGAACTCCTCCTCCACCGGGCGGTGGTCGCCGTTGGCCATCTCACGCGCGTCGGGGGAGGGGGCGAGGTCGACGACGGCGTCGAGGAGCAGGCGGACACCGATGTTGGTGAGCGCGGAGCCGAAGAACACCGGGGTGATCTTGCCCTCGCGGAAGGCCTGCGGGTCCCAGCCCGGCCCGGAGTCGAGCGCGAGCTCCAGCTCCTCCAGCGCCGTCGGCCACAGCTCGCCCTCGACGGCCTCGGCGGCGGCGGCGTCCATCGCCTCCTCCTCGGCCTCGTGGGTGCCGCCGGGGACGCGGGTGTACTTCAGGAACTGCTCGGTGTCCGCCGCCTCGACCAGGCCGCGGAAGTTGCCGGCGTTGCCGACCGGCCACACCTGCGGGACGGGCGTGATCTCCAGGATGTTCTGGATGTCGTCCAGCAGCTCCAGGGCCTCGCGACCGCGACGGTCCCACTTGTTGATGAACGTGATCACCGGCACACCGCGGTGGCGGCAGACGGAGAACAGCTTGCGGGTCTGCTCCTCCAGACCCTTGGCCGCGTCCACCAGCATGATCGCGCAGTCGACCGCGGACAGGACACGGTAGGTGTCCTCGGAGAAGTCGGCGTGACCGGGGGTGTCGACCAGGTTCATCACGTGGTCGCGGTGCCCGAACTGCAGCGCGGCGGAGGTGACCGAGATGCCTCGGTCCTTCTCCAGCTCCATCCAGTCCGAGGTGACGCCCTTGCGCCCGCCCTTGCCGTGCACGGCGCCGGCCGAGGTGATCGCCTGCGCGTGCAGCGCGAGCGCCTCGGTCAGCGTCGACTTACCGGCGTCGGGGTGCGAGATCACCGCGAAGGTGCGGCGCCGCGAGGCCTCCTGCAGGACCTGGGCAGCGGTGGCGGGGGAGTCGGTGCTCACGTCGTTCCTCAGGTCCTTCGCGCGGTCTGGTCTGTTGCGGGCAACCGCACCACTCTACCGGGCGCGAGCGGATGACCTAGAAGGTGATCAACGACCGGCCGCCCTTGCCCTCGCGCATCCGGTCGAAGGCGGCCGGGATCTCGTCCAGGGTGATCCGGTCCGTGATGAGGGAGTCGAGGTCCAGGCGGCCGGCGCGGACGTGCTCGGCGAGGAGCGGGATGTCGCGGTCCGGGACGCCGTCGCCGTAGACGCAGGCGGTCAGGGTGCGGGCGAAGTGGAAGATCTCCAGCGCGTTGAAGGCGACCTGGTCGTCCTTGGAGCCGATGCCGACGACGGTGGTGCGGCCGCCACGGCGGGTGGAGTTCCAGGCCGCGCGGATGGTGGTCGAACGTCCGACGCACTCGAACGCGTGGTCGGTCCCGTGCCCGCCGGTCAGTTTGCGGACGGCCTTCGCCGTGTTCTCGTCGGCCACGACGAACTCCGTCGCGCCGTGGCGGCGGGCCAGCTCCTCCTTCTCGGGCGTCACGTCCACCGCGACGATCGGCCCCGCGCCCGCGATGCGCAGCCCCTGCAGGACGGCGAGGCCGACGCCACCGAGACCGAGGACGACGGCCGACTCGCCCTCGCGCACCCGTGCGGCGTTGTGGACGGCGCCGTACCCCGTCAGCACCGCGCAGCCGAGCAGAGCGGCGGCGTCCAGCGGGACGCCCTGCGGCACGGGGATCACCGCGTTCTCGGAGACGACCGTCTCCTCGGCGAAGGCGGCGACACCCAGGCCCGGGTACACGCCGGTGCCGTCGCTCGTGCGGCTCGCGTAGGTCTCGACGGAGGCGGCGTAGGAGTTCTCGCACAGCCAGGGCTCGCCGAGCCCGCACAGATGGCAGTGCCCGCAGGCCGGCGCCCAGTTCAGCACGACCGGGTCGCCGACGGCGACCTTGGTCACGCCCTCGCCCACGGCGACGACCGTCCCCGCGCCCTCGTGCCCGAGGACGACCGGCGTCGCGGCACGGAGCACCCCGGTGGCGAGGGACAGGTCGGAGTGACACACGCCCGC
Source organism: Streptacidiphilus jiangxiensis (assembly GCF_900109465.1). Classification (GTDB taxonomy): domain Bacteria; phylum Actinomycetota; class Actinomycetes; order Streptomycetales; family Streptomycetaceae; genus Streptacidiphilus; species Streptacidiphilus jiangxiensis. The sequence goes on along the minus strand of NZ_FOAZ01000018.1, from coordinate 90,779 downwards.
GGCGGCGAGCTTCACCCGGACCTGTCCGGGACCCGGGTCCGGGAGGGTGATCTCGGTGAGTTCCAGCTGAGCGCCTACGGAGGGGAGCAGCGCGGCGCGGACCGTCGTCGTCACGAGGGAGACCTTTCGGGATGGGGGAAGTTGCAACACCGAGGGGCGCGAGGAACTGCGCGAGCAACCACCGGCGTGCGGATGGCCCTGCGCGTTCGGTGTTCTACGTGGGCGGGTGGCTTGTCGCGCCCGCGCTGGGGGCACCTCCCGGCCGAAGGCTGGGGGAGGAGCCGCAGGCCGGCAGAGCCCCGCGCCCCTGATGGTGCCCGCCTGCCCGGCGGCTAGAACTGCAGCGACTTCGTCCGGAGGAACTCCTCCAGGCCGTGGCGGCCGAGCTCGCGGCCGATGCCGGAACCCTTGTAGCCACCGAAGGGCGCCAGCGGATTGAAGCGGCCGCCGTTGATGTCCACCTGCCCGGTGTCCATGCGGCGCGCGAACGCCACCGCCGTCTCCTCGTCCGCGGCCCAGACGCCGCCGGCCAGGCCGTACTCCGTGCCGTTGGCCAGCTCCACCGCGTGGTCCTCGTCGCGGTAGGCGAGCACGCACAGGACGGGGCCGAAGATCTCCTCCTGGGCCACCGTCATCTCGGGCGTCACGTCCGCGAGGATGGTCGGGCGGACGAAGAAGCCCCGCTCCGCGCCCTCCGGCGCGTCGACGCCGCCCGCCACCACGCGCGCGCCGGCGTCGATGCCGGCCTGGATGTACCCGCGCACGCGGTCCCGCTGCTTGGCGTTGACGACGGGGCCGAGACGGGTCTCGGGAGCGGTCGGGTCGCCGGGGACGTACTTGGCCGCCGCCTTGGCCGCGATCGTGACGGCCTCCTCGTACTGGTCCTGGTGGACCAGCAGGCGCGTCCACGCGCTGCACGTCTGGCCGGAGTTGGCGAAGACGTTGCCGACGTTGACGTTGACCGCGCGGGCGAGGTCCGCGCCCGGGAGGACGACGTTGGCGGACTTGCCGCCCAGCTCGAGTGCGACGCGCTTGATGCCGCGGCCGGCCTGCTCGGCGATCGCACGGCCGACGGCCGTGGAGCCGGTGAAGGAGACCAGCTCCACGTCCGGGTGGGCGGCCAGCGCCGCGCCCGCGACCGCGCCGAGGCCGGTGACGAGGTTGAAGACGCCGGCGGGCAGGCCGGCCTCGTGCACGATCTGCGCGAAGAGGCGGGCGACCAGCGGTGTGTCCTCGGCGGGCTTCAGCACGACGGTGCAGCCCGCGGCGAGCGCCGGGACGACCTTGGCGACGATCTGGTGCAGGGGGTAGTTCCACGGCGTGATCGCGCCGACCACGCCCGCCGGCTCGCGGTAGACGGTGGAGTTGCCGACGCGCTCGGTGAACTCGAAGCCCGCCAGCAGGTCCACGTAGCCGGCGGCCACCGCGAGCGGCAGGCCCGCGTGCACGGCCGCGGAGAAGCCGATCGGCGCGCCCAGCTCGGCGGTGACCGTCGCGGCGATCTCCTCCTGGCGCGCGGCCAGGCCGTCGCGGATCGCCGCCAGGAAGCCGAGCCGGACCTCCTTGCTGGTCGCGCCCCAGGCGCGCTGCGCGGCGCGGGCCGCGGCGACGGCGGCGTCCACGTCGGCGGCGTCACCCGCGGCGACGGCGGCGAGGTCCTCCTCGGTGGCGGGGTTGAGGACGGTGATCGTCCCCTCGCCGAGCGAGGGCCGCCAGCTGCCGCCGATGTACTGGTCGGTGTAGGTCTCCACCTTGGTCCCTCCGGGCGCGCTGCGACGAAAGCGACGAAAACTTAGCAGTGCTAGTCAAGGCGTCGGCGGGCCCCGACGCAAGCCCCCGCCGAGTGCCACAGGTCACGTGGCGCGTCAGCCTCCGGAGTGCTGTGCCCGTACACGTGCCAGGTGCCGTTCGTACAGCTCCCGCGAGCCGCGCAGGAAGCCGGCGAGGAGGCGGAGCTGGTTCTCGTCGTAGGCGGCCAGCTGCTCCCGGCCCTCCTCGGCGAACGGTCCGTACAGCTCCCAGGCCTTCTGCCGGGCGGCGTCGGTGATCCGCACGGTGACCTTGCGGCGGTCCGCCGGGTCGGGGGAGCGGGTGAGGTAGCCCAGCTTCTGCAGGCGATCGAGCATCGCGGTGACGCTGCCGGTGGTCAGGCCGAGGGCCGGGCCGAGTGTGCTCGGGGTGGCCGACTCCCGCTGGAAGAGGATCTCCAGGCAGCGCATGTCGGTCCGGTTGATCCCGAGCAGGGTGGCGGCCGCCGCGTCGAAGTCGTCGACGGCGGCCTGCAGCGCCTGCATCTCCGCGCTGACGGTGGTCACGAGGTCCGCATCCGGCCTCAAGCGGGCCGGTGTCGAGGTCGCCGTCTTCGAGCGGTACGGCTCCCGCAAGGACGGCCTGTACGGCTACCGGGTCGGGATCGACCCGACCGGCAACCGGGCCCTGAGGGAGTGCCTGCCACCCGGGCTCTTCGACACCTTCGTCGCCACCTGCGCCCGCACGCCGCGCCACTTCAACGTGCTGACCGAGAAGAAGCGCAGCACCGCGAGCTTCGAACTGCGCGACGACGCCGACGCGGTGGACGCCGAGCGCTCCGTCTCCCGCTCCACCCTGCGGCAGGTGCTCTTCACCGGGATGGACGACGTCGTCCACTACGGCAAGGAGTTCACCCACTACGAGCAGCGCCCCGACGGTACCGTCACGGCCTTCTTCGCCGACGGCACGCGGGCCACCGGTGACCTGCTGGTCGCCGCGGACGGCACCCGCTCCGCGGTCCGGCGCCAGTACCTGCCGCACGCGGAGGTCAAGGACGCCGGCATCACCGCCATCGCCACCAGGACGCCACTCACGCCCGAGACCCGGGCGCTGCTGCCGGAGGAGGTGCGGAACGGCATCTCCCTGATCTTCGGCACCAGGGGCATGATCGGCATGCTTCACGTCATGGAGTTCCCCTGGGACGCGGAGGGCAAGCCGAAGGACCCGGCCGACGCCGCGCGACTGGGGGCCTGGTCGGGTCTCCGGTACGACAACACCCGCGACTACATCAACCTCTCCGTGTGGAGCTCCCACGCCCACTTCCCCGCGGACGCCCTCGATCGGCGCGGCGCCGAGCTCGTCGCCACCGCGCTCGCGGCCACCGAGAACTGGCACCCCGACCTGCGCCGCCTCTTCGAGCTCTCCGACCCGGAGGCGGCCTTCCCGCTGCGGATCTCCACCTCGGTCCCGGTCGAGGCGTGGGAGAGCAGCAACGTCACGCTGCTCGGAGACGCCGTCCACACCATGACGCCCGGACAGGGCGTCGGCGCGAACACCGCGCTGCGCGACGCGGCCCTGCTCTGCCGGGAGCTGACGGCCGCCGCGCGCGGCGAGAAGCCGCTGCTCGCCGCCGTCGCGGCGTACGAGGCGGAGATGATCCCCTACGGCTTCGCCCGTGTCGCGGACTCGCTGAACAACAACGGCACGCGTGGTGACGACCCGCTCTACCGGCGCGGGACGGGGCGGCTCGCGCTCTTCGCCGCCCGCAGCTTCTTCAGTGTCACCAGCAAGGTCCCGGCGCTGCGCCGGAAGTTCCTCGCGGACCTCTACGCCTACCGTGAGGCATAAGTCCTCGTCGGACGGGGACCACGGAGTGGACGGACTGGCGTGGAACGAGGCCGCCAGCACTTAGACTCGACGGCGTGCGATCGGAAGCTCGGGACGAGGCCCCTGTGAAGGCGAAGCGCGTGCCACGAGCACAGCGCGAACAGCAGATGCTGGACGCTGCCGTGAAAGTCTTCTCCCGGTCCGGCTACCACGCCGCGTCGATGGACGAGATCGCCGAGGAGTGCGACGTCTCCAAGCCGATGCTCTACCTCTACCTCGGGTCGAAGGAAGAGCTGTTCGCGGCCTGCATCCGCCGCGAGGCCGACCGGCTGATCGCCCGCTTCGCCGAGGCGGCGGACCCCTCGCTGGACCCGGGCGAGCAGCTCTACCGCGGACTGACGGCGTTCTTCGCGTTCGTCGCCGAGCACCGCGACAGCTGGATCGTCCTCTACCAGCAGGCGCGCGCCCAGGGTGAGCCCGTGGTGGCGGAGGTGGCCGCGGCGCGTGCCGAGGTCTCCGGCGCGGTCACCGCGCTGCTGCGGCGCGCGGTGCGCGAGGCCGGCGACGACCTGCCCGGTCCGCGCAACGCGGACGCCCGCGCCGACCGGGGCGAGGCCGCGGCGATGGCGGCGATCATCACCGGCGCGGCGGACGCCCTCGCCGGCTGGGTCCTGGACACCAACCCCGAGCCGGCGGAGGAGTCGGCCCGCCGGCTCATGTCGGTCATCTGGATCGGCCTGGAGCCGCGACTGCGTGGCGCCCGCTACGGCGGCTGAGCGCGCGTACGGCCACCCGCGGGCTCAGATGATCGGCCCGAGTGCGCACAGCACCGGCAGTGGGTGGGCCGGGTCGAGCGCGTTGCCGACCATGGTCGCCACGCCGGAGTCGTAGGCGAGGCCGATGTGGCCGACCAGGTCCAGCCAGCAGGTGTCCTGGACGGTCACGTTGTGCACGCCGGGCTCGTCGACGAACTCGGTGCCGTAGGGCGTCACCAGCTCGTCCGTGCGCGAGGCGATGACGGTGTAGTCGATGCCCTGCTGCGCGATCGGCCCGGTGTTCAGCGGGCCGACGAGCGTGCCGCCGGCGGTGAGCTCGGTGCAGGCGGCGCACCCCGCCGTCCGCAGCACGTCGTCGACCTGCGCGCGGATGCCGAGGTCGTCGGCGACGGTGATCAGGTTCGCGAAGGTGGTGCCGTGGGTCGGCGGCGCGATCGCGACCACCTTGGCGATCTTCGCGGCGTACCCGGGGAGGAACTTCGGTACGTAGAGCGACTGGAATCCGCCCTCGGAGTGGCCCACCAGATCCACCTTGGCGGCGCCGGTCGCGGCGAGCACCTGGTCGATGTCGGCGGCGATCTCGCGCGAGGACCGCTCGATGGGCACCAGTCCGCCGACGGGCACGCCGGGGACCGCCTCGCCGTAGGTGGGCGCGTAGACGCAGTAACCCGCGAGGGCCAGCTCCGGCCCGAGGGTGGCGAAGTTGCCCGGCCCGTTGCCGCCGAGGCCGTGCAGCAGCACGACCGGCTCGGGGTGCGCGGCCGACGGGTGGCAGGACCAGTCGTCGAAGCCGGAACTCGGTCCGGCCGCGCGGGCCGTGCCCGCTCCGGTGACGAGCAGCAGCAGGCCGGTGGCGGCGGCGAGCAGGGCCGTGCCCAGGGATCGGCGCATGGGTGCCTCCAGGAGGGGTGGGTGGCTGCTGACATGACAGCACGGCTTCTTGTTTCCAACAAGACTTCTTGTCGGATGAACTGATGATGCGTCATGATCGGTCGCATGACTGAGGGTCGGCGCATACGAGGGATGGACGCGGAGCAGCGGAAGGCGCAGCGGCGGCGGCAACTGTTGGAGTCGGCATTGGAGTTGTTTGCGACGCAGGGCTATGCGGCCACGCCCATCGAGCAGTTGTGCCAGCACGCCTTCGTGGGAACGAAGGGCTTCTACGAGACCTTCGACAGTCGCGAGACGTGCTACCTCGCCCTGTTGGCCGAGATCACCGAGCGCACCGAGGCGCGGATGAACGCCCGATTGGCGGAGGGCGCGGACGAGGCGGACCTCGTCGACGCGTTCGCCGAGGCGCTGGTGGGCGACCCCAGGGTCGCGCAGGTCGCCTTCGGCCACGGCATGGCCGTCTCCCCGGCGTTGGAACACGCCCGCCGCGAGAACCGCCGCTGGGCGGCGGCGTTCGTGCTACGGGTGTGGGAAGGCGCCGGCGTGGCCGCCGCACCGGGCGTGGACCTGCGGGTCGCCGCGACGGGGCTGATCGGCGGGATGTTCGACCTGATCGCGGACTGGCTGGTGGAGTCGTCCCCGTCGGACACGGGTTCCCTGCGGGAAGCACTTGCGGGCTTTTACCGTGTCGTCAGAGGGGGAGTTGCACTTCCCTGAGGGGCGCGAGGAACTGCGCGACAAGCCACCCAGGGCAGCAAGATCCCGAGCGGACAGGGCCATCCGCCTCGGCAGGGTTCCTCGCGCAGTTCCCCGCGCCCCTCAAGGGCCTACCGCCCCAGCACCGCCATCGCGGCGTTGTGGCCCGGGATGCCGCTGACGCCGCCGCCGCGCGGGGCGCCCGCGCCGCACAGGAGGAGGTTGGTGGCGTAGGGAGTGCCGACGCCCCAGCGGCCGGCCGTGGGGTCGGCCGCCTCCGCGAAGGGGAGGACGAGCGGGCGGTGGAAGATGTTGCCGCCCGGCAGGCCGAGATCGGCGTCGAGGTCGAGGGGCGTGCGCGCCTCGATGCAGAGCTCGCCGTCGGCGTCGCGGGCGAGGCAGTCGGTGAGCGGCTCGTCCAGCACGGCCTGCAGCGGCGCCAGCACCGCCGCCAGCGCGGCGTCGCGGTCGTGGGCGGGGAAGAGTCGTGCGGGCTGGTGCAGGCCGAAGAGGGTGAGCGTCTGGTGGCCGCGCTCGCGCAGTTCGGGGGAGAGGATGCTCGGGTCGGTCAGCGAGTGGCAGTAGATCTCCGACGGGGCCGGGCTCGGCAGCGCCCCCGCCGCCGCCTGGTCGTAGGCCTGCTCCAACTGCCGGTAGCCCTCGGCGATGTGGAAGGTGCCGGCGAACGCGGCGCGCGGATCGACGGAGCGGTCGCGCAGGCGCGGCAGACGGGTCAGCAGCATGTTGACCTTCAGTTGCGCGCCCTCCACCGGCTCCACCTCGTCCGTGTCCCCGACCAGCCGGGCCAGCTCGCGCGGGGACGCGTTGCACAGCACCCAGCGTGCGCCGACGGTGCGCCCGGCCCCCGTCGCCGTCTCGGTGAACGCCACCTCCGCGGCACTCCCGTCGGCCTGGACGGAGGTCACCTCGCAGCCGGTGAGGATCTCCGCGCCGGCAGCGCGCGCCGCCCGCTCCAGCGCGCCGGAGACGGCGCCCATGCCGCCGACCGGGACGTCCCAGTCGCCGGTGCCGTTGCCGATCACGTGGTAGAGGAAGCACGCGTTCTGCCGCAGCGAGGCGTCGTGCGCGCGGGCGAAGGTGCCGATCAGCGCGTCGGTCAGGACGACGCCGCGGACCACGTCGTCGGCGAACGCCGCCTCGACGGCCTCGCCGATCGGGCGCTCGAACAGCGCCTGCCAGGTCTCCTCGCCCGCCGCGTCGGTGACGAGCTTGCGCAGCGCGGCACGGTCCGGCAGCGGCTCGGTCAGCGTCGGGAAGACCGCCTCGGCGACCCGCCGGGTGCGGTCGTAGAACTCCTGCCACGCGGCGAACTCGACGTCACCGCCGGTCAGCGCGCGGAAGCCGGCGGCCGTCGCACCGCTGTCGCCGTTGTCGACCAGCAGGCCGTGGCCGTCGCCGTAGGGGGTGTAGGAGGAGTAGCGGCGTCGCCGCAGCTCCAGCCGCAGGCCGAGGTCGGCGACGATCTTCCGGGGCAGCAGGCTGACCAGGTACGAGTAGCGCGACAGCCGCGCGTCCACACCGGGGAAGACCCGGGCGGAGACCGCCGCGCCGCCCGCGTGGTCCTGCCGTTCCAGCACCGCGACGCGCCATCCGGCGCGGGCCAGGTAGGCGGCGGCGACCAGCCCGTTGTGGCCGCCACCCACGACGACGGCGTCATAGGCGTCAGAGGCGAGGTTCATGCGAACCGTCCTACCAGGGGCCCCGGGCGTTGCGGAAGAGTGCGTTCAGCGCGTCGTCGTGTCAACGCGGCATACGCAGCTGGAGCCAGCAGGAGAGCCGGTCGTCGGGGTGGTCGAGGTCGATGTCGAAGAGCTCGCCGGCCCGCCGCAGCCGGTACTTCAGCGTGTTGGGGTGGATGGTCAGCTGCGCCGCGGCCTCGCCGATGTTGCCGACCGCGTCCAGCCAGGCCGTCACCGAGGCGCCGAAGGCGGTGCCCTTGGCGCGGTCGTGCTCCAGCATCGCCTCGATGCCCGGGTGGCGCAGGCGCGGCCGACGGGCCAGCTCGTCGCCGACGTGCGCGAGCAGGACCCGCGCGTGCGTCTCGCGCAGCGTCGCGAACGCGGGGGCGTCCGGATCGGCCGTGGTGACGCGCAGCACGTCGTCGACCTCGGCGCGCAGGTCCGGCAGCTCCTCCGGGCCGGTGGCGATCCGGGAGCAGGCGGCGCGCAGCGGCGTCTCCATGCTGCGGTCCAGCACGGCCGCCGCCTGCTCGCCCAGACGGCGGGCGGTCGCGAAGGCCGCGACGGCGTCGTCCAAGGGCAGCAGCACGTAGACGGTGCGGCCGACGGTGGCGACGGAGGCCTCCGCGTGGACGGCCGGCCAGTGGCGCGCGGAGGCGGCGGCGAGGCGGACCAGCAGGTCGTCGGCGGGGGTGTCCACCTCGGTGGCGGGCGCCACGGGGGCGAAGCCGAGGAGGGCGAGCGGCCGCTGCCCGGGCAGGCCCAGCTCGAATCGGACCTCGCGTGCGGAGCGGCGGCCGCGCAGTGCCGCGCGCAGCGCGTCCTCGCGGGCCTGCAGGTCCAACTCGGCGGCGCTGCGGCGGCGCAGCATGTGCAGGGCGGCGAGCCGGGCGCCGTCGAGCATCGCCCGTTCGCCGTCGTCGTCGATCGGCTTCTCGCCCTCGATGGCCCAGATGGTGCCGAGCGGCCGCTGCCCGGCCCGGATCGCGACGGCGGCGCGCGGCAGCTCCGCCTCGGCCAGCACCGGCAGCCGGACCAGGCCCGGCGCGGCCAGTACCTCGCGGTACTGGGCCAGCTGCTCGGGTTGGTGCGGCACCCGGCGCTCCAGGATGCCCTGGCGGCGGTGCTCGTCGATCCGCTGGTCGGGCAGGGTGGAGTAGGCGAGCACCCGGTGGTCCAGGTCCTCGATCGCCACCGCGCCCCCGGTCACCGCCCCGATGGCGTCGGCGAGGGCGTACAACTCCTCGCTTGTCCCACTATGGGTCGGCAGATTCGCCATCTTCATCCCGCGATCTTAGGCGAAATCGCCAATGACTGGAGATGACGCGAGCCTGAACATAAGGGAGCACTTCGGAGGGAGGGACGGAGAGCAGGTCACACTGGTGCGAAACAGGATGAAACGGGAGCGCGGATGGCGGCGACGCAGGTGGCCCACGCGGTGGATCAGGCGAGCCTCGTGGGGCTGTTCCCTTCCGGGACCACGCTGGACGCGACGGGCGCGCTGGTGCTCGGTGGCGTCCCGGTCGCGGAGCTCGCCGAGACCTACGGCACTCCGGCCCTGATCGTCGACGAGGCCCAGATCCGTGCCCGCGCCCGGCAGTACGCCGACGGCCTCGCGGCCCGGTGGCCGAACTCCCGCGCCACCTTCGCCTCCAAGGCCTTCCCCTGCACCGCCGTCTACCGGCTGCTCGCGCAGGAGGGCCTCGGTATCGACGTCGCCGGCGGCGGCGAGCTGACCCTCGCCCTCGCCGCGGGCGCCGACCCGGCCGGCCTGGTCGTCCACGGCAACGCCAAGACCGAGGAGGAGCTGCGCCTCGCCGTCGAGGCCGGCGCCGGAACGATCGTCGTCGACAACTTCGACGACATCGACAAGCTCGAGACCATCCTGAAGTCGACCGGCGGCGAGCAGGGCGTGCTGGTCCGGGTCACCCCCGACATCCGCCCCGACACCCATGAGGCCGTCTCCACCGGGCAGAACGGTTCCAAGTTCGGCCTGCTGCTGCCGCAGGCCCGCGAGGCGATCGCGCGGCTGCGCGGCAGCGACCGGCTCCGGCTGGACGGTGTCCACGTCCACGTCGGCTCGCAGATCCTCGACCTGGAGCCTTTCGCGCAGGCGGTCGAGGCCGTCGCCGAGCTCGGCGAGTTCGCCGTCTACGACCTGGGCGGCGGCCTCGGCTCCCGGTACACCTACACCGATCACCCGCCCACGGTGGAGGCGTACCTCGACGCCATGATCGACGTGGCGAAGCGGCTGCTGCCCGCCGACGCCCGGATCCTCATCGAGCCGGGCCGCTCGATGGTCGCCGAGTCCGGCGTCTCGCTCTACCGGGTCGTCTCCGTCAAGCGCGGCGGCGGTCACACCTTCGTCGCCGTCGACGGCGGCATGGGCGACAACCTCGAGGTCTCGCTCTACCAGCAGCGCTTCGAGGCCGCCGTCGCCACCCGCCCGACCGGCCAGGGCGAACGGTGCCGCCTGGTCGGCCGCCACTGCGAGTCCGGCGACACCCTCAGCGCCGACGTCCCGCTGGACGACCCCCGCGTCGGCGACCTCATCGCCGTGCCGGTCACCGGCGCCTACACGTACTCCCTCAGCAACAACTACAACGGCGCCCGCCGGCCACCGGTGGTCCTCGTCCGCGACGGCGAGCACCGCGCCGTCGTCCGCCGCGAGACCTACGCCGATCTGATGCGGCGCGACCTGCCGTAACGCACCCCTGCTCTTTCCCGTCCCGTACCTCACGTCCGGGACGGGAGGCCACCCTGCCTGCCCTCACCCCCGAAAGGCACCCGCATGCCCCCGAACGATGTGAGACTCCGCCAGCAGCTGCTGCGCCGCAAGCCGGTCTCGGCCTTCATGGCCGACGCTGCCGCCTCCGGTGAGAGCGAGGGCCATGCGAGCGGCGGGCTGCGCCGCACCGTGGGCACCTTCCAGCTCACCATGATCGGCGTCGGAGCCACCATCGGCACGGGCATCTTCTTCACCCTCAGCACGGCCGTCCCCGAGGCCGGACCCGCGGTGATCCTCTCCTTCGTCATCGGCGCGATCACCGCGGCGCTGACCGCCCTCTGCTACGCCGAGCTCACCTCGGCCGTGCCGGTCTCCGGCTCGTCCTACTCCTACGCCTACGCGACGCTCGGCGAGCTCGCGGCCTGGATCGTCGGCTCCTGCCTGCTGCTGGAGTATGCCGTCTCCGGCGCGGCCATCGCGGTCAGTTGGGGCCAGTACCTCAACGACCTGACCCAGCGCCTCTTCGGCTTCACCATGCCGGCGGCGATATCGGCCCCGCCGGGCGCGGGCGGCTACGTCAACCTGCCGGGCGTGGTCCTGGTGGCCCTGTGCTGCCTGCTGCTGATGCGCGGCAGCAAGGAGTCCGCGGTCGTCAACACGGTCATGGTGTTGATCAAGCTGGGCGTCCTGGTCCTCTTCGTGGTCATCGGCGTCACGGGCTTCCACAGCAGCAACCTGCACCCTTTCGCGCCGCTCGGCTTCGCGGGGATCAGCGCGGCGGCCTCCTCGGTCTTCTTCTCCTTCATCGGTCTCGACGCGGTCTCCACGGCCGGCGAGGAGGTCAAGAACCCGCAGAAGACGCTGCCGCGCGCCATCATCGGCGCCCTGCTGGTCGTCACCGCCTTCTACTGCGTCGTCGCCTTCGTCGGCGTCGGCGCGCAGAAGTGGACTCTCTTCAACGGCCAGGACGCGGGCCTGTCCGCGATCCTCCAGCGCGTCACCGGCCAGACCTGGCCCGGTGCGGTGCTGTCCGCGGGCGCGGTGATCTCCATCGTCAGCGTCACCCTGGTCGTCATCTACGGCCAGACCCGCATCCTCTACTCCATGGGGCGCGACGGCATGCTGCCGCCGGTCTTCCGCAAGGTGAACCCGCGCAGCGGTACGCCGGTCGGCAACACCCTCATCGTCGGCGGGTTCATCGCGGCGCTGGCGGCGTTCGTGCCGCTGGACTGGCTGGCCAACCTCACCTCCATGGGCACGCTGGTCGCCTTCGCGGTCGTCTCGTTCGGCGTGATCGTGCTGCGCCGGCGCGAGCCGGGCCTCGAGCGGGGCTTCCGGGTACCGGGGTACCCGGTGGTGCCGGCGCTGTCGGTGGTCTTCTGCGGCTACCTGATCTGGAACCTGCCGGGGGAGACGTTCGTGTTCTTCGCCGGCTGGCTGGTGCTGGCCCTGGCGGTGTACTTCGGGTACAGCCGCAAGCACTCCCGTCTTGGCCGTCAGGTGGCGGAGAGCCCGGAGGCCGTGCTCGTCGAGTAGGTGCACCCTCCCGGGGCGCGGGGAACTGCGCGACAAGCCACCGGCGTGCGGATGGTCCTCCCGGAACAGGGCCGTCCGCACGCCTTCGGTTTCTCGCGCAGTTCCCCGCGCCCCATGGCCGGCGTTCGTGCTGACCCCACCCGACAAAGCACGTGGCAGCGCCATGTCTCCCGGCACCCCCTCCGCGACACCGTGGAGGCATGTCGAAAACCGATTCACCCGCCCTCGAAGCGCGTGGTCTGACTCGCCGTTACGGCGGGCGGACCGTCGTGGACGATGTCTCGTTCCGGGTCCTGCCGGGCCGGGTCACCGGCTTTCTCGGACCGAACGGGGCCGGGAAGTCCACCACGCTGCGCCTGCTGCTCGGCCTGGAGCGACCCGACCGTGGGGACGCCCTCGTCCTCGGGCGGCCCTACGCCGAGCTGGACGCGCCCGCGAGGAGCGTCGGTGCGCTGCTGGAGGCGCGTTCGTTCCATCCCGGGCGGTCCGCCAGGAACCACCTGCGCGCGCTCGCCCGCTCCTCCGCGCTGCCGGACCACCGTGTCGACGACGTGCTCGCGCAGGTGGGGCTGACCGAGGCCGCCGACCGCCGGGCCGGAGCGCTCTCGCTCGGGATGGGTCAGCGGCTCGGCATCGCCGCCGCGCTGCTCGGTGACCCGCGTGTGCTCGTGCTCGACGAGCCCGTGAACGGGCTGGACCCGGAGGGCATCCTCTGGGTGCGCACGCTCGCGAAGCGCCTCGCCGCCGAGGGGCACGCCGTGCTGATCTCCTCGCACCTGATGACCGAGATGGCGCTGACCGCCGACCACCTGCTCGTCATCGGCCGGGGCCGGCTCCTCGCCGACTGCTCGACCGCCGAGTTCATCGAGCGGCACACCGAGCCGGAGCTCTACGCCGCCACTCCTGCGGTCGCCCGCCCTGCCCTGCTGGAAGAGGCCTTCCTGCGCCTCACCACCGTCTGAGCGCGTAGAGAGGACAGACCGACATGTCGATGACGACCGCTCCCCGCTTCCCCGACCTCCTGGTCGGCGAGCGGACCAAGTTCACCTCGCTGCGCTCCACCTGGTGGTGCCTCGGTGTGCTCACCGTGCTCGGCGTGGGGTTCAACGCGCTCGTGCCCGCGCTGATGTCCGGGAGCTGGAACACGATGGACCCGGCCACCCGCGCGCGGTTCCGGGGCGACACCCTCGGGTTGGTGCTGCAGCCGGGCGCCGAGTGGGCGCAGATCGCCGCGTGTGTGCTGGGAGCGCTGCTGTTCGCCTCGGAGTTCTCGACCGGGATGATCCGGTCCACGGTCCTCGCGTCGCCGCGTCGCACACCGGTGCTCGCCGCCAAGGCGGCGGTTTTCGCGGCCGTGCTGTTCGCGCTGGGGGTGCTGATCGCCGTCCCGTCGCTGCTGCTCGGCTCGGCGCTGGTGAGCGCGCACGCCACGCTCGCCCTGGGCTCGCCGACGACGCTTCGGGCCGTGCTCGGGTTCGGGCTCTACCTCGCGCTGACGGGCGTGCTCGCGCTCAGCCTCGGCGCGCTGGTCCGGCACACGGCCGCGGCGGTCGCGACGGTCCTGGCGATCCAGTTCGTGCTGCCCGCGGCCCTCGCGTTCCTGCCCGGCTCCGCCGGCAGCCACATCGCCCAGGCCCTGCCGTCGGCGGGAGACGTGATGCTGGGCAGCGGGCACGACGCGTCCTCGGTCTACTCCCCGCTCCAGGGGCTGCTGATCCTGGCCGCCTGGACCGCCGTCGCCTACGCCGCCGCGCACGTCTCCCTGACAAAGCGCAACGTGTGATCACCAGATGAGCAAGACTGTGCGGATGGCCCGGACGATCAAGCGCGCGCTGCGGGAGCCGCTGTCCGCCCGTACCTGGCGCGAGCTGGTGTACTCGCTGCTCAGCGCGCCGTTCGCGCTGCTCGGGCTGGCCGCCGTGCTGGCCACCTGTCTGCTGGGAATCCTTTCCGCCGGGGTGATCCTGCTGCCGCTGCTGCCGCTGCTGCTGGCCGTCGATCGGGCCTTGGCCGCCGCCTACCGGGGGATGGCCCGGTCGCTGCTGGGTCTGGAGGTCGAGGTGCCGCCGCGTCCGCCGCGCGGGCACGGCGCCGGCGGATGGCTGGCGCGCAACCTCGTGGACGTCTCCTCCTGGCGGGCCGTCGGCTATCTGGCGATCCGCTTCCCGCTCGGGCTGGTGCAGTTCCTGCTCGGCTTCGGCTGGTGGCTCTACAGCCTGCTCTTCCTGCTCTACCCGCTGATGTGGCGGCTGCAGGCGGACACCGCCACCCACAAGGGCGGGGGTGATCCCGGGTTGGGGATCGCCGGGTTCCGGTTCGACACCTGGGCCCGCTCGCTGATCCTGGTGGCCTTCGGCGTGCTGGCCCTGCTGGTGTGGCCGTGGGTGCAGCGGCTGCCCCTGCTGCTGGACCGGTGGCTGATGGTCCGCCTGCTCGGTCCCTCCGCCTCGCAGCGGCGCCTGGTGCTGCTGGAGGAGACCCGCGAGCTGGCGATCACCGAGGCGGCGGCCACGCTGCGCCGGATCGAGCGGGACCTGCACGACGGCGCGCAGGCGCGGATCATCGCCCTCGGCATGCGGCTGGGCCGGGCCGAGTCGCGGCTGCTCAAGGGCGACGCGGAGAAGGCGGTCGAGCTGATCGCCGAGGCCCGGGCGGAGACCCGCGAGATCGTGCAGGAGCTGCGCGAGCTGGTGCGCGGCATCCACCCGCCCGCGCTCGACTCGGGCCTGGAGGCCGCGCTCACGACGCTGGCCGCCCGGGCGCCGCTGCCGACGACCGTCCGCGTCGCCGTCGGGGAGCGGCCGCAGGCGGCCGTGGAGACGATGCTCTACTTCGCCGCCGCCGAGCTGCTGGCCAACGCGGCCAAGCACGCCGACGCGCAGCAGGCCGCCATCGCGGTGCTGGAGTCGGACGGCAGGCTGCGCCTGCTGGTCACCGACGACGGCCGCGGCGGCGCGACCCTGGCCGGGGCCGGCTCCGGCCTGCGCGGGCTCGCCGAGCGGGTCCGGGTCGCGGACGGTCTGCTGACCGTCGACAGCCCGCCCGGCGGGCCCACCACCGTCACTGTCGAGCTGGAAAGGCGTTGAGCACACCCATGCGCGTCGTTGTCGCCGAGGACACCGCGATCCTGCGGGTCGGTCTGGTGCAGTTGCTGGAGGACGAGGGCCACGAGGTGGTCGCGGCGGTCGCCGACGGCGTGCAGCTGCTCGCGGCGGCCGCCGAGCACGAGCCGGACGCCGTGGTCAGCGACGTGCGGATGCCGCCCTCGCACACCGACGAGGGCCTGCGCGCGGTGATCGAGCTGCGCGCCAGGCGGCCCGGACTGCCGGTGCTGATCTTCTCGCAGTACGTGGAGACCCAGTACGCCTCCCGGCTGCTGGCGGGCGGCTCGGCGGGCGTCGGCTACCTGCTCAAGGAGCGGGTCCTGGACACGCGGGACTTCGTCGACGCCCTGGAGCGGGTCGCGGCGGGCGGCACCGCGCTGGACCCGGAGGTCGTCACGCAGCTCGTCGGCGCCAGCCCCGTCCGCGGCACGATCGACGGGCTCAGCCCGCGCGAGCGTGAGGTGCTCGGGCTGATGGCGCAGGGCCGCTCCAACTCGGCAATCGCCCGGGAGCTCGTGGTCACCGAGCGGGCGGTGGAGAAGCACGTCGCCAACATCTTCCTCAAGCTGGACCTGCCCGTCTCCGCGGCCGACCACCGTCGGGTGCTGGCGGTGCTGCGCCACCTCGGGGCCTGAGGCATCCGATTGCAGGGCGTGTGATTCCAGGGCGTCTGATTCCAAGCTCTACGCCCCAACGGGTGGAAGCTCACCCGTTCGGCGCGTACGTGGTCGCCGCCGGAGTGCGGGCGTGTGAGCGTGGGCCTTGAGTTGTTGAAGACGTGCCCGAACCATCGGAGGCCTCCGTGTCCGTTTCCACTGCCCGCGTCCGCACCTCGGCCGTGGCCGTCGCGATGGCCGGCACCCTGCTGGTCCTGCCCGCCTGCTCGTCCAACAAGACGAGCAACAACGTCAGCGGTGCCGGCGTCGCGGCCACGGCGAGCGCGACCAGCAGCGCGGACCGGGTCAAGCTGGCCAAGACCAAGTTCGTCCTCAACGCCGGTCTGGCCGCGGGCGCGACCTACCAGTGGATCTACAAGCCCTTCAAGGCCGGTACCTTCAAGAGCGGCGCGAAGGGCCGCACCACCGCCCTGATCAAGGGCGCGCTGGCGGCGGGCTTCACCTACAACCGCGCCAAGGCCGCGCTCACCGACGCCAAGGGCGACCCGACGCTGTCGAAGGCGACGACGGCGCTCTCCAGCGCCGTGGACAGCCTGAAGAACCTGCCGAGCAAGATCAAGAACGGCAGCGCGACGGACGCGGACTTCAACCAGCTCACCAATGTGACGAACAGCATCAAGAGCGCCGGTGCGGCCAACGGCGCCCCCGTCACCGACCAGATCCCCAGCGCGGGCCAGCTGACGCAGATGGTCACCAGCTGACCCGGCCCCGGCCGCGAGGGCCCGTTGCGCGCGAGCGCACCGGGCCCTTCGTCGTCAGCCCTTCGTCGTCACCTGATCCTCATGGGATCGCCACAGAAGTCACCCCTGGCACACAGCACCGTCCCCGCGGCCGTATCCTGCTCTGTACGCGTCCCGGTGGCCCCGGGCGCGGGGCGTGAAAGGGGCACCAGTGGAATCCGCGGGCAAGGTCGACGCCTGGTGGCGTAGGTGGCTCCGGCTGGGCGGTCGCCCCGACGAGGCGGACGCCGCCGCCGAGCGCGCCAGACGCCTGCGCGTGCTGCTGGACGCCGCCCGCGCGGGCTTCCCGGTGGCCCCGGCCGCGCATGCGGTCGACTTCACCTGCTCCTGTGACCGGGTCGGCTGTCCGGCCCCCGCACAGCACCCGCTCTCCTTCGCCTGGCAGTCCCAGGCCACCACCGACTTCGACCAGATCACCCGTTGGCTCGTCCGCGACCCGGACGCCAACGCGATCACCCCGACCGGCCGCGTCCACGACGTCCTCGACGTCCCGACGGAGGCCGGTCGTCTCGCACTGGAGCGCCTCGCCGAGGCCGGCGTCGCCGCCGGACCGGTCGCCGCGCTCGGCGAGGACCGCTGGTTCTTCTTCACCACGACCCGCTCGCCCCTGGACGAGGACGAGTGGTGGACCTCCGAGCTCGACTCCCACCCCGACGAGGCCGCGGACGAACACCCCGGCCTGCGCTGGCACACCCGCGGCAGCTACGTGCTGCTGCCGCCCAGCCGTCTGGCCGACGGCAGCGAGGTCACCTGGGTCCGCGGCCCCGACCATCCGCTGCCGGATCCGCTGCGCCTGCTGGACGTGCTCACCGACGCCTGCGCCGAGGTCGGGGCCCCGGCGCTCGGCGAGCAGTGGCTGATTCGCTAGTCGCTCCCGCTACGGGAGGGTGAGGATCTCCGAGCCGTCCTCGGTGACCACGAGCGTGTGCTCGAACTGAGCGGTGCGCTTGCGGTCCTTGGTCACCACCGTCCAGCCGTCGGCCCAGATGTCGTGGCGGTAGTCGCCCAGGGTCAGCATCGGCTCGATGGTGAAGGTCATGCCGGGCTGCATCACCGTGGTGGCGAACTCGCTGTCGTAGTGCGGGATGATCAGGCCGGAGTGGAACGACGTGTTGATCCCGTGTCCGGTGAAGTCGCGGACGACGCCGTAGCCGAAGCGCTTGGCGTAGGACTCGATCACCCGCCCGATCACGTTGACCTGCCGCCCCGGCTTGACCGCCGCGATGCCACGGCGGGTCGCCTCCCGGGTGCGCTCGACGAGCAGCTTGGACTCCTCGTCCACGTCGCCCACGAGGAAGGTGGCGTTGAGGTCGCCGTGGACGCCGTGGATGAACGCCGTCACGTCGAGGTTGACGATGTCGCCGTCCTGCAGCACGGTCGAGTCCGGGATGCCGTGGCAGATCACCTCGTTGACGGAGGTGCAGATCGACTTCGGGAAGCCCCGGTAGCCGAGGTCGGACGGGTAGGCCTCGTGGTCGCACATGTACGCGTGCGCGATCCGGTCGAGCTCGTCCGTGGTCACCCCCGGCGCGATCACGGCAGCCGCCGCGTCCATCGCCTGTGCGGCGATACGACCGGCGATCCGCATCTTCTCGATGGTCTCGGCGGTCTGCACCTCCGGCCCGTCGTAGGGCCGGGGGGCCTTGCGGCCCACGTACTCCGGGCGCGGGATGTGCGCGGGCACGGGGCGGGTGGGAGAGAGCGTTCCAGGGACGAGGGGTGCCATGGTGGTCATCCTAATCAGCGGGTACACCCTCGGTGCGGGACGTCGAGGACGAGGGAGCGGATGATGGCGAAGCAGGCGACCGGCAAGCCGGGCGAGTGGTTCTGGTGCCTCAAGCACGCCAAGGTCGAGGAGGGCCCGGAATGCCCGGCCCGCAACCGCCTCGGCCCGTACCCGACGGCGGAGGCCGCGTCCCACGCGCTGGAACGCGTGGCGGAACGCAACGAGGACTGGGACACCGATCCGCGCTGGCAGTAGTCGCACCATCCAGGGGCGCGACTGGCTGCCGTGCACGAACTGAGACAAGCTGGGCACCCACCTGACGTGGTGACAAGCGGTGTGGCAGGGTGGCACCACGAAACTCGCACGGTGGGGGAAGACCGGTGGCACGTGGCAAGGACAGTTCGCGCATAGGCGTGCGTGTCGGCGCCGCGCTCGGCGCGGCCGTTCTGCTGGGCCTGGCCGCCGTCGCGATGAACGCCGCGAAGGGGACGGCGCTCGCGGGTGACGGGCCGGAGAAGGGCAAGTGGGGGCTGCTGGCCTTCGGCATCCTCGTGCTGGCGATCCCGCTGACCCTCCGCGCGCGGCGCAGCCAGGACGCGCTGGCCGAGGAGACGCCCGCCCAGGCGCGCATCTCCTCGCTGATCGTGCCGGGCTTCGTACTGATGGCCGTGGCCACCTTCGTCGGGATCGCCGTCCTCGGCACCCAGAGCCACCAGCCGCCCCCGCTGCAGCCGCCGCAGGGCATCTCCGCCGCGACGCAGGGACAGCAGGCACCCACGTCGTACCCGCCGGAGCAGCCGGCCCGGACGACCCCGCCGGGTCAGCCGAAGATCGACTTCAAGTCCCTGTTCTACGGCTTCCTGTGGCTCCTCGCCATCGCCGCGCTGATCACGCTGGCGGTGCTGGTGACGCGCTGGCTGATGGCCCGTCGGCGCACCGGCGAGGGCGAGGACGGCGTCGTCATCGGCGCGGACGCGGGTGACGGCACCGAGGAGGCGCTGGCCGACGCGGTCCAGGCGGGGCGGGCCGCGCTCGCCGACGACCCGGACCCGCGGACGGCGATCATCGCCTGCTACGCGGCGATGGAGGCCTCCCTCGCGCAGGGCGGCATCAGCCGCCGCAAGGCCGACACCCCGACCGAACTGCTGCAGCGTGCCGTCGAGTCGGAGCTCGTCCAGGGCCCCGCCGCGCGGAGCCTGACCGAGCTGTTCAGCGAGGCCCGCTACTCCACCCACCCGATGGGCGAGCACCAGCGCGACCAGGCCCGTGCGGCGCTGGAGGACATCGGCGCCCACCTCGCCGCCGCCGCGGCGGCCACGGAGGCCGTCCACGGCCCGCGCGAGGAGATCGAGATCTGATGTCGGCCATGTCCTCCGATCCGCAGTCCCCGACCATGCGCGGAGCCGTCCCCTCCGCCTTCCCCGGCTACGACGCGGGGATCCGCCCGTCCCACCCCGCGCCGCAGCGCGGCGGCCCGCTCGGGCCGAACCTGTTTCCGCTGCTCGCGCTCGCCGGCTTCGGGCTGGTGTGCCTGGCCGCCCTGTGGGCCGTCGGCGGGGTCGCGGGGCTCTCCGTCGGGGTGGTGCTGCTCGTCGCCGCCGGTGCCTGGGTGGCGCGGTGGATCGCCGGGGCGGGCGTGATGGACGACGGCGCGCGGCGCCACGGCCGGCTCGTCGGGAAGCGTGAGCCCACCCTGCGCTACTGGGACGCCGCCGTCAGCGACGCCGTCCGCACCCCGGAGGGCTACGCGCTGCACCTGTACCCGTTGGTGCTGCGCCTGTACGAGGTGAAGCTGGCGGAACGTCACGGCGTCTCGCTGCGCACGCAGCCCGACCGCGCGGCGGCGATCCTCGGACCGCAGCTGTGGCCGCTGCTGGACCCGATGCTGCCCCGCACGCCGACCGCGATCCGCCAGGCGCGGCAGGCCGGCTACCGACACGTGCCCGACCCGCGGCCCCTGACGCCCGCGCAGGTGGAGGCTCTCGTGGCCCGCCTGGAAACCCTGTGACCGCCCTGACGTCTCCACCGTCTTCACCGTCTTCGAGGAGCACCGTGACCGCCTCCGTAACGGACCAGTTGACCCCGCAGCAGGCGGGGGTGCGCGCCCACGCGGTGCTGGACGAGATCGAGCGCGCCGTGGTCGGCAAGCGCTCCGCGCTGGAGCTGGTGATGCTCGGCGTGCTGGCCGGCGGCCACGTGCTGATCGAGGACCTGCCGGGTCTCGGCAAGACGCTGCTGGCCCGCTCCTTCGCGACGGTGCTGGGCCTGGACTTCCGCCGGATCCAGTTCACCCCGGACCTGCTGCCCTCGGACGTGACCGGCGCGCCCTTCTACGACCAGCGCACCGGCGAGATGGTCTTCCGGCCCGGCCCCGTC
This sequence comes from Streptacidiphilus jiangxiensis, assembly GCF_900109465.1. Lineage (GTDB taxonomy): Bacteria > Actinomycetota > Actinomycetes > Streptomycetales > Streptomycetaceae > Streptacidiphilus > Streptacidiphilus jiangxiensis. The sequence goes on along the minus strand of NZ_FOAZ01000018.1, from coordinate 70,253 downwards.
TTCGCCCACCTGCTGCTGGCCGACGAGATCAACCGCACGCCCCCGAAGACCCAGGCGGCGCTGCTGGAGGCGATGGCCGAGGCCCAGGTCTCCGTCGACGGCGTGACCCGCGAGCTGCCGAAGCCGTTCGTCGTCATCGCGACCGACAACCCGATCGAGTACGAGGGCACCTACGCGCTGCCCGAGGCCCAGCTCGACCGGTTCCTGCTGCGGGTGCGGATGGGCTACCTGCCCGTGGCCGAGGAGGCGGCGATGCTCCGTCGCCGCCTGGACCGCAGCGCGCCCGAGGCGGTGCTGAACACCCTCAGCAACCCTGGCGAGGTGCTGGCCATGCGCGACGCGCTGGAGCGCGTCGAGGTCAACGCCGACCTGGTCGACTACGTGGTCGCGCTGGTCGACGCGACCCGTCGGCACGCGCAGATCCAGGTCGGCGCCTCGCCGCGCGGCGGTCTCGCGCTGGTGCAGCTGGCCCGCGCCCGGGCCGTGATGGCCGGTCGCGACTTCGTCGTCCCGGAGGACGTGAAGGCCGTCGCGCTGCCCGCGCTGGCGCACCGGATCACCCTCAAGCCGGAGCTGTGGGTGCGCCGGATCTCCGCCGACGACGTCATCGCCGGCGTGGTGCAGAGCGTGCCGACGCCGCAGACCACCCCGCAGACCGCCCCGCAGGTGGCCCCGCAGACGGCCCCGGTCGGCGCATGATCCACGCGCTGGACCGGGTGCTCGGCGGGCAGCCGCAGGGCACCGACCACGAGGAGATCCCCGGCGCCCCGGCGGCGGGCGTCCGGCTGACCGAGCGCGCCGTGCGGCTGCTGTCGGTCGCCGTGGCCGCGCTGGCGATCGCGCTCGTCACCGGTCAGCCGTGGCTGCTCGCGCTCGCCGCCGGTCCGCTGTGCCTGCTGCTGCTCGCCGCGCTCGGCCCCCACCGGGTCACCGGCGACCCGCTGGTGGCCGGGGGACAGGTGCACCGGTCCAGCCTGCGGGTCTTCGAGGGTGAGCCGGTCACCGCGCGGTTCCAGGTGGCCTTCGCCGGGTCGGCCGAGTGGCTCGACCCCGGCGTCGTGGTCGGGGCCGGCTGCGAGCTGGTCTCGGTGGAGTCGCACGGGGCCGAGCTGGTCCTGAACTTCGTCGCGCGTCGTTGGGGCCGCTGGTCCCTCGGTACGGTCGACGTGGACGTCCACGACCGCGGCGGGCTGCTGCGTCGCACGCTGCGTGTCGAGCTCGGCCAGATCGAGGTCTTCCCCGACCCCGCCGACGGCGGCCTCACGCCCGTTCCGGTGCTGCTGCCGGGGAACCTCGGCGAGCACACCTCCCGCCAGCAGGGCGAGGGCGTCGAGGTGATCGGCACCCGCCCGTTCGTCTGGGGCGAGCGGCAGCGCCGCATCAACTGGGCCGCCACCACCCGGCGCGGCGGCGCGGTCCAGCTCCAGCAGTTCGCCTCCGAGCGCGCCGCCGACGTGGTGGTGCTGCTCGACGCCTTCGCCGACCTGCGCGATCCCGCCACCGGCGGGTCCAGTCTCGACGAGTCCCTGCGCGTCGCCGCCGGCATCGTCCGCGCCTACCTGCGCAGCCACGACCGGGTCGGCGTGGTGTCCGTCGGCGGCAAGCTGCACTGGCTCCAGCCGGGCCAGGGCGACCAGTACTTCTACCGCCTGGTGCAGACCGTCCTCGACGTGCGCCGCGACCTCGCCTACCAGACCCCGGACCTGAACCGCCTGCCTCCGCCGGCCCTGCCGCACGGCGCGCTCGTCCACGCGGTCACGCCGCTCGCGGACAACCGCATGATGGGCGTGCTCGGCGGGCTGGCCGAGCGCGGCAACCCGGTGGTGGTCGTGGAGATCCCGATCGGCGACCCGCGCTCCGAGGACGGCGAGTTCTCCGAGCAGCTCGCGCTGCGGCTGTGGCGGCTGGACCGGGAGGCACTGCGGTTCAGTCTGACCGAGAAGGGCATCCCGGTCGCGGCCTGGGAGGGCGGCACCCTCGACCTCACCTTCGCGCCGCTGCTGCGCACCCGGATCCAAGGGAGGCTGCGATGAGCGGCACCGTCGACGCGGGGACCGCCACCGGTACGGCCACCGCCACCACCGTGGACCCCGATGCGGAGGCGCAGTACGCGAGTTCGGAGTCGGAACTGTTCGCGGCGCGCGGCCTGGGCCTGGCGATGGCACTGGCCGCCGCGGACCCCGTGAACCTGGTCCACGCCGGTGCCCCGCTGGAGGCCGGGATCGTCCGGATCGTCCTGCTGGCGCTGATGGCGTTGGCGGCCTGGTTCACGGCGGCACCGGTCGTGGCCCGACCCGTCACCGGTGACCACCGGTGGGCCTCCGCGCTGTCGCGGCACCGCAACACCGTGCTGGCAGTGGGTTTCGTGGTGGCCGTCGCCCTCGGTGATCCGCCGGTGTGGATGATGACCTGCGACGCCGGGCTGCTCCTGGCCTACCTGCTCTTCGTCGACGGCGCGGCCGCCGGCCCGCCCGGCGCTGCGCAGCTTCGCGACTGGCCCGCGGTGGTGGCCGCGGTGGCGGCCACCGGTCTGGTGCTGGCCGGTGCGACGGTCTCCGTCGCCACCGCCGACTCCTGGGCCCGGGCGACGGCGGGGCTGCTGGTGCTGGCGGTGGCCACGGGCGTCGCGCTGACGGTGCGCCGAAGTCGCGGCTGATCCGGGATCAGCCGAAGGCGGTGTGGTCCCGGTGCAGCGCCATGCGGGTCGGGAGCGCGCCACCCGGGCCCACGGCGCCGGGGCCGTGGTAGCGGGGGCAGGCCAGTGACCAGACCAGGTTGCCGCTGAGCATCAGCTCCCATGCCGTCAGGTACCGGTCCGTGGCCTCCGCGCCGTCGGAGCGCAGGGTGCGGGCCGCGGCGAGGAAGTTCTCCTCGGCGGCGGCGATCCGCGCGCAGACCGTGTCCGTCGCCTGCTGGAGCGTCAGCCCCTCGGCGTCGCGCAGCACGGCGAGGGCGTTCATCGGCTCGCCCGCGAAGTACTCCTTGCGGAACGACAGCAGGTCGTTGACCAGGATCGTGTGCACGAAGCAGGCCCGGTGCAGCTCCGTCCAGGCGGCCGCGTCCGCCGCCTCCTGCAGCGCCGTCAGGTCCGGCAGGCCCAGCCCGTGCTCGATGGCCACGCCGACCAGGTCGAAGGCGGAGTCCGCGTAGCGGGCGGCGAGGTACGCGTCGTAGCCGCGCAGCGCCTCGCGCGCCGTCCGCTCCTTGGCCGCCCCGGCCGCGACGACCTCGGAGAATCCGGCGACGAAGCGCGCCCACAGCCGGTCCGGCACGCCCTCCCGGGCCCGGGTCAGCGTCCGTGCCAGCAGCCGCAGCGGCGCCGAGCCGGCGCCGTCGCCGGCCTCGCCGCGCAGGACCGCCAGGTAGTCCGCGGCCCTGGCCCGCTCGCTCGCCTCGTCGTCGGCGACGTCGTCCAGCAGGAACAGTGCGGACGCGGCCACGCAGATCCCGACCAGCCGGGCCGCCTCCGCGTCCGGCAGCACCGCGCACATCAGGCTGACGCCCTCGCACTCGCCGAACAGCCGCTCCGCGCCGGGCAGGCGCAGGCCGCCGAGCGCGGTGCGGAACCACGCGTCGTGGTCGGCGCGGACGGCGTCGACGTCGGGGTGGGCGCGCGCCGGGCGCAGGCGTCCGTGGGGCAGCGCCAGGTCCAGCACCAGCAGTGCGCCGTCCTCCTGCCCGCGTGGCGGGGTCGTGGCGCTCTGCCTCATCCGGAACCTCCCGCGCGTGCGTCCGTTGCCGCGTCCGGCTTCTCGCGCCCGGACGGTCACTGCTCAGCCAACGACGCGTGCCGCCCGACGGCACGCGGGATACGCCCAGCCGTGTGGCCCTGCCGCGCTGTGCGCGGGCCGGGCGTCAGGCGGACGCGGTGGGAACCTCGTCACAGGCGGGTTCCGCGGCCGCGGCGCGGTGTGCGGCGAGGGCGAGCGCGTGCGGGTCGCTGCGGGCGTCGAACCGCCACAGCCCGGGGAGCGCCAGCGCCAGCGCGCCGACACCGACCACGCAGGCCACGCCGCCTGCCCAGACGGATGTGCGCACGCCCATGGCCGCGGCCGTCCACCCCGCGCGGACGGAGGCGAGCTGCGGTCCGACGGAGTAGCTGAGCAGCTCCACCCCGGCCAGCCGGCCGCGCAGCTCGTCGGGGATGGTGCTGTTCCACAGCGAGGCCCGGAACAGCCCGCTCACCATGTCCGCGCCGCCCGCGAGGACCAGGCAGGCGAGGACCGCCCACACGTCGCCGAGCAGCCCGGCGCCGGCGATCGCGGCTCCCCAGCAGCAGGCCGCCGCCACGATCCAGCGGCCGTACCGGTGGACCCGCGAGGCCCAGGCACTGGTCACCGACACCAGCAGCGAGCCGACCGCGAACGACGCGTACATCAGGCCGAGCGCCCAGGCGGCGTGCAGTCTCTCCGCGAGGAAGGGGAAGACCGCGACCGGCATGGCGAAGAGCATCGCCGCGATGTCGACGGCGTAGCTGCCGAGCAGGTCGGGGCGGCCGCGGGCGTAGCGCAGCCCGGTCACCAGGGATCCGACCGACGCCCGCTCCGCGTCGGGAGCCGGTGGCACCGGGCGCAGGCGCGCCAGCAGCAGCACCGAGACGACGAAGGTCGCCAGGTCCACCTCGAACGCGACGCCGATCCCGGCGGTGGTGGCGATCAGCCCGGCCAGGGCGGGCCCGACGATCGCGCCCACGCTCCAGCGCACCGAGTTGAGCGCGGCGGCGGCGGTCTGCTGGTCGCGCCCGACGAGCTGTGGGGTGAGCGCGTCGATGGAGGGCCGCTGCAGCGCGGAAGCGGCCGAACTGCACGCGGCGACGAGGTAGAGCGGCCAGACCGCCGGGTGGGGCAGCAGTGTGTCGACGACCAGACCGAGGCTGCACAGGCCCTGGACGGCCTCGGTCCGCAGCACGATCCGCCGCCGGTCCCAGGCGTCCGCGAGCGCGCCGCCCCACAGTCCGCAGACCACCAGCGGGCCCAACTCCACGGCGCCCACGGCTCCGACCGCCAGCGTGGACCCGGTCAGCGCCTTCAGCTCCAGCGGCAGCGCGACCATGGTGAGAAAGCTCCCGAACAGCGTGACCGCGCCGGCCGTCCACAACAGCCGGAAGTCCCGCGAGCCACGCCACGGGGTCAGGTCCATTCCGAGCTTCACATCCAGCCACGCTGCCCGCTGCGGGGTGCTGGTGGCAACTGGTTTGCCGACCGCCTCAGTGTCGGGGCGCCTCACCCGTGAACGGGCCGTCGGTGACGAAGCGGTGGAGCAGGCGGGAGAAGGTGCGCGCGTCCTCGGCCGGCCAGGAGGCGAGGGAGGCGTCGATGTGCGCGGCCAGGCGCCCGCGGGTGGTGGCCACGACCGCTTCGCCCGCGTCGGTGAGGGCGAGCAGCGTCGCGCGGGCGTCGCAGGGGTCGGGATCGCGCCGCAGCAGGCCGGCCCGCTGAAGGCGGTCGGCGCGCCGGGTGACGGTGGTGCGGTCCAGGCCGATCTCGCGTCCGAGGTCCGCGGCGCTGCGGGCGCCTGCCCGGTCCAGGCCGCTGAGCAGCGGGTAGGTGAGGGCGTCGACCGCCTCGCCCAGCCCCTCGGTCAGTGCGGCGTGGAGGTGCTCGCGGGTGCTGCGGGTCAGCAGCACGCCCAGCGCGTCGGCGATCTCGTGTCCTGGCTCGTTCGTCACGCCCCCAGATTAGCGTGCTCGAAGCACGCTTCTTGGGCTAGGGTGAATGCGTGCCTCAAGCACGCATTCACCAGAGGAGAAGGAACGCTCATGCCTCGTACCGACATCACCACGGCCCTGACCGACCTGCTGTTCACGCCCGGCCTCGACCTCGACACCGCCGTCGACCGGCACTTCGCCCCGGACTACCGCCAGCGCACCGACGGCCGCTGGGACGACCGTGGGCAGTTCCTCACGCACATCGCCCACCTGCGTGACGTCGTCGCGCACGGCTCGGTGACGGTGCACGACGAGCTCGCCGACGGCGACCGGTACGCCGACCGGCACACCGTCCACGTCACCAAGAAGGACGGGTCCGCCGTCCGCATGGAGGTCTACCTCTTCGGGGAGTTCGCCCCGGACGGGCGCTTCCGCCGCATCGAGGAGACCACGCTGCTGCTGGAAGGAGCCGACGTCGACCGGGACCTGGGCAGCGCGCGCTGACCTCACCAACCCAGCGGCGGCGGGGGAGCGGTGAGGTGGTCGAGCAGGCGGGCCAGGCGTCCGCGCAGGCCGGCGGACGGGCGCCGGGGCGTGGCGGGGTCGCCCGCGGCCGCGCTGACGAGGTGTTGGACCAGCTCGAACGAGGGCGCGCCCGGGTCGGGGACGACCGTCAGGGCCTCGTGCGCGAGGCCGCGCAGCTCGGGGTCGGCCGCCTCCAGGGCCAGGACCGTCGCGCCGACGCGCCGCGCGTCGTGCACCCGCTCGAGCAGGCCCGCGTCGGCCACCTCGGGCGCCACGACGAAGACCGTCTCACCCCGCCGCGCCTCCTCCAGGCGCGCGAGTGGGACCGACAGATGCGCGGGCGCCCCTGGTGGAACGTGGTGGCGAACCAGGACCGGGGAGAGCGCGGGCAGGTCGGCATAGGCCGCCTCGTCGGCCAGGTGCGCCGCCAGGTGCCACGGCTCCTCCGCCTCCGTGCCGACCAGCAGCAGACCCCCGGGGCGCGCCACGTCCCGCAGCGTGCCGGCGAAGCCGCGCGTGCGTGCGATCCACGGGGTGTCCGCGAGCAACTCCCGCAGCATTGTGACCCTCACCGCATCCATGGATGCCATGCTCCCGCACCGGCACACCGGGATGGGAGGATCTGTCCATGAGTACCCCTGATGCAGCGTCGGCCGGCGCCCCCGCCGCGACCGCCCGGACGCCCCACGACCTGCCCGACGTCACCGGCCTCGTGGTCGGGGTCCTCGGCGGCACCGGCCCGCAGGGTCGTGGCCTCGCCTACCGGCTGGCCAAGGCTGGCCAGCAGGTGGTCATCGGCTCGCGCAGCGCGGACCGAGCCGCCGCGGCCGCCGCCGAGTTGGGCCTCGGCGTGCGCGGCGCGGACAACGCGGCGACGGCCGCGGAGAGCGACGTCGTGATCGTCGCGGTGCCGTGGGAGGGCCACGCCGAACTGCTCACCTCGCTGCGCGCCGAGCTCGCGGGCAAGATCGTCGTCGACTGCGTCAACCCGCTGGGCTTCGACAAGCAGGGCGCCTACGCCCTCAAGCCGGAGGAGGGCAGCGCCGCGCAGCAGGCCGCCGCGCTGCTGCCCGGCTCCCGGGTGACGGCGGCGTTCCACCACCTCTCGGCGGTGCTGCTGGAGGACCGCGAGGTCGACGAGATCGACATCGACGTGCTGGTGCTGGGCGAGGAGCGGGCCGCGACGGACGTCGTCCAGGCGCTGGCCGCCCGGATCCCCGGCATGCGCGGCGTCTTCGCCGGCCGCCTGCGCAACGCCCACCAGGTCGAGTCGCTGGTGGCCAACCTGATCTCGGTCAACCGCCGCTACAAGGCCCATGCGGGCCTGCGCATCACCGACGTCTGATCCGCCGCGTGCCTCGGCGCGCGGACCCCGGGTCGGAAGCACGCGGGCCGGAGAGGGAGAATGGCTCCCTGTCCGGCCCGTTCGTTCACCACTCCTCGGAGATCCCCGATGCCCCGCTTCGCCCTGTTCGCCTTCGCCCTCGCCGTCCTGGCCCTCGCCGCCGCGGTCGTGTCGGTCCTGGCGCAGTTCTGGCTGGGTCTGGCCTTCGTGCTGCTCGCGGGCGTCGCCAGCAACGTCGGCTGGGTCCAGTGGCGCCGCGCCCGCGCGTGAGGCCTCAGCTTCCGAAGCCGCCGAAGCCGAAGCGGAGGAAGTGGAACGCGACGCTGCCGTCGGAGGCGTAGAAGGCGGCCCCGAACCAGTTCAGGAACGGGTAGATCACGTCGTTGAACAGCCAGCCGCCGATGGTCTGGTTCCACATCAGCAGGAAGATGATCATCATGCCGTAGGGCGCGATGTTCGCCAGCGAGCGGCGGGTCTCGTAGGAGAGCCAGGGCTCGATGATGCCGTAACCGTCCAGTCCGGGCATCGGGATGAGGTTGAGGATGGTCGCCATCACCTGGAGCAGCGCCAGGTAGCCGAGGGCCTCGTAGAACTCCTGGTGCGGCACGGAGCCCGGCCCGCTGCCGTAGTAGGCGGGGGCGACCACGGCGATGACCACGAGCAGGACGAGCGCGAAGGCCGCGTTGATCGCCGGCCCGGCGGCGGAGATCAGTGCGTTCTTCGCCTTGCTGCGGATCCGCCCGCGCTCGATGAAGACCGCGCCACCCGGCAGCGCGATACCGCCGAGGATGATGAAGATCAGCGGCATCACGAAGCTGTAGACCGGGTGCGTGTACTTGAGCGGGTTCAGCGTCAGATAGCCCTTGGAGCCCACGGTGATGTCCCCGCCGTGCAGGGCAGCGCGGGCGTGGGCGTACTCGTGCAGGCACAGCGAGATCAGCCAGCCCGCGCAGACGAACACGAAGACGCCGAACGTCATGTTGCCCCAGTGGACCCAGAGAGATGCGCCGGTCGTCACGAAGACGGCCAGCAGGACCAGGAAGACGGTGCTGATCCGCCGGTCCGAGTGCGAGTGGGAACGGCTCGTGAACGCGCTCATGGGTGACGGGACTCCGGTCGTGGACAGCCGTGGACGGACGGAAGTGCCGATGATGCCCTGTCGCCGGTACGCGCGCCAAGCCAGCGCGCGGCCATCCGCACCCCCAGCTGTGAACGCCTGCCGCCCGGTGCCGGTTCCACCGGACCACCGGGACCGGGCCCCCCGTCCCGTCGGATGATCCAGAATATGGGGATGCGCTTCGGGATCCTCGGCAGCTCGCTCGTCCTCGATGACGACCAACGGCCCGTGGCCCTCGCCGGCGGACGACTGCGGACCCTGCTGGCCGCGCTCGCGCTGCGGGAGGGGCGGGCCGCGCAGCCGTGGGCGCTGATCGAGGAGATCTGGGGTGAGGCCGGTCCCGCCGACCCGCAGGACGCGCTGCAGACCCTGGTGGCCCGCCTGCGGCGGACGCTCGGCGCCGAGCACGTGGCCTCCGGCCCCGAGGGCTACCGCCTGATCGGCGGGGACACCGACGCGGCCGCCTTCCGCGGCCTGGTCGCCGACGCGGCCGAGGCGCCGCCCGCGCGGGCGGCCGAGCTGCTGGGCGCGGCGCTGGCCCTGTGGCGCGGTCCCGCGCTCGCGGATCTGCCGGCCCGCGAGGACGCCGCGCTGCGGTTGGAGGCCGAACGCGCGGCCGCGCACCGCGCCCACGTCGAGGCCCGGCTCGCCCTCGGTGACGCCCCGGCGGTCCTGCCGGAGCTTGCGGAGCGGGTCGCGGCGGAGCCGCTGGACGAGTCCTGGCACCTCCTGCACCTGCGCGCGCTGCACGCCTCCGGCCGCACGGCCGACGCCCTGCGCGCCTACGACTCCACCCGGCGCACCCTCGCGGCCGAACTCGGCACCGACCCCGGCCCGGCGCTGCGCGCCATGCACACCCAACTTCTCGCCCCCGCCCCGGTGACCGTCCCGTCCGCCGCGCCCTGGCCGGGCGGGGCCGGGGCCGAGCCGGGAGTCCGCGACGTCCCGGCGGGGGGCGCGACGCCGGGTGGGGTGCCCGGGCGGGTGCCCGGGAATCTCCCGGCGCGGCTGACCAGCTTCGTCGGGCGGGAGGCGGAGCTGGCCGCGCTGGACGCGGAGCTGCCCGGGGCACGGGTGCTGACCCTGACCGGGCCCGGTGGGACCGGGAAGACGCGGTTGGCGCAGCAGGCCGCGGCCGCGCTCGCCGAGTCGTACCCGGACGGGGTGTGGCAGGTCGAGCTCGCGCCGCTGGACGATCCGCGCGCGGTCGTGGACGCGGTCCTCGGCGCGCTGGGGCTGCGGGTGACCCACCTGGGTCTCGGGCTGCCGGAGTCGCTGGCGGCCGGAGTCCCCGGCGCCGACGGGGACGGGCCGCTCGGCCGGCTGCTGGAGTTCTGCGGGCCGCGCGAGCTGCTGTTGGTGCTGGACAACTGCGAGCACCTCGTCCAGGCGGCCGCCGAGCTCGCGCAGCGCCTGGTCGCGGCCTGCCCGCGGGTGACCGTGCTGGCGACCAGCCGCGAACCGCTCGGTGTGGCGGGTGAGCTGGTGCGTCCGTTGGAGCCGCTGCCGGAGCCGACCGCGCTGCGGCTGCTCGCGGTACGCGGAGCCGCCGCACGGCCCGGCTTCGACCCGGGCGACCCGGCCCAGGACCCGGCGGCCTGCGCCGAGATCTGCCGCCGCCTCGACGGACTGCCGCTCGCGATCGAGCTGGCCGCGGCCCGCCTGCGGGCCATGACGCCACGCCAGCTCGCGGACCGGCTGGACCACCGGTTCGCCCTGCTGACCGGCGGCAACCGCACCGACCTGCCGCGGCAGCAGACCCTTCGGGCCGTCGTGGACTGGAGCTGGGACCTGCTGGAGCCGTCGGAGCGGACGCTCCTCGCCCGCCTGTCCGTGTTCGCCGGCGGGTGGACCCTGGACGCCGCCGAGGCGATCTGCGCCGACCCGGCCGACCTGCTGCCGCAGGACGTGGCACCGTCCCTGCTCTCGCTCGTCGACAAGTCGCTGATCCAGGCGGATCTCGCCGCGGGGACCGACGCGCAGCCCCGCTACCGGATGCTGGAGACCATCCACGCGTACGCCGCCGAGCGCCTGCGCGAGGCCGACGCGCCGCACGCGCCCGCGGCCGCCCACCTGCGCTGGTTCCGTGAACTCGCCCGCGCCACCGACCCGCTGCTGCGCACCGAGGCCCAACTCGACGCGTTGCGCCTGCTGGACGCCGAGCACGACAACCTGCGGGCCGCCCTGCGCCGCGCCGTGGAGGGCGGCGAGGAGCAGGAGGCGCTCAGTCTGCTGTGCAACCTGGGCTGGTACTGGAACCTGCGCAACCGGCGCGACGAGGCGCACGACTGGTACGACGCGGTGCTGACCCTCGTCCCCGGCGACCCGTTCGACGCGCCCGCCGTGCCGGTCGAGGAGGGCCCCGGCGAGCTGGCACCGCCGTGGCCGCGTCCGGTGCTGGAGGAGGCGCGCCGGGCCGTGGCGACGGGCCGGCTGCTCACGGCCGAGGGTATCTACGGCGGGGTGCCCTCCGCCGAGCTGCAGGAGCTCGGCGCGCGCATCATCGACTTCTACCGCCCCGAACTGCCCCAGTCGGCCCGGATGCCCGCCCTCCAGCGGGTCTACGTGGTGATGTACGCGGGGATGCTGGAGCACCTACAGTCGGTGGCCGACGGGCTCGTCGACGGCTGTCGCCGGTTCGGGCGGCGCTGGGAGCTCGCCTGCGCCCTGCAGATCCGCTCCAAGCTGCTCAACGACCAGTGGGACCGACAGTCCCAGGCGGAACGGGACGCCGCCGAGAGCCAGGCGCTGTTCACCGAGCTCGGCGACCGTTGGGGGCGGGCCGAGGCCCTGGCCGGGCGGGCCGAGATCGCCAACTTCGCCGGGGAGTTCGAGGAGGGCGTGCGCTGCTGCCGCGAGGCGATGGTGCTGGCCCACGAGGTCGGCGCCGACCAGGAGCAGCCGATCCTGCGGGTGCGCCTCGGCGACGGCCTGATCGGCCTCGGCCACTACGACGAGGGAGCGGCCGAACTGGTCCGCGCCATCGAGGAGTCGGCCGCCTACGGGGTCATCGGCCAAGGCGCCGGGATGTTCGGCACGATGCTGCTCGCCGGCCTGCGGATGCGCCAGCAACGCCTGGCAGAGGCGCGCACCCTGCTGGAGGGGCTGCTCGTCGACTCCTCCGGCCCCGGCGCGGCCAACCTGCTGAACGGCATGGTCATCAGCATGCTGGGCGCGGTCGAGGCGATGGACGGTCGGCCCGAGGCCGGCCTGCGGCGGGTACGGGCCGGCCTGGAGGAGTTGCGGAGCCACCCGCTCAGCTCGCAGGTCCCCGAGCAACTGCCGCTGGTCGTGGCCCCGGCCCTGACCGGGACGCTGTGGCGCTGCGCGGCGGCCGGCCTGGTCCCGGAGCAGGATCCGGCCGGGACGGCGGCCCGCCTGCTCGGCGCGTACGAGCTGCTCCAGACCCGTTCGGCCAAGCACCGGCTGGACCGTGCCGCCCTCGCCGAGACGGCGGCCGGGCTGCGCTCGCTGCTCGGCGACGCCGCGTACGAGGAGGCGTACGCGGCGGGCCGGGCGATGGACGCGTCGCAGACGGTGCAGCTGATGTACCAGGGGCTGGACGGGTAGACGTCAGGTGCGCTTGCGGAAGCGGGCGACCGCCAGCGGCGCGAAGACCACCGTCAGCCCCACCGACCAGGCCAGCGCGAGCAGCGCGGGATGCAGCACCGGGCCGCCGTTGATCAGCGCCCGGCTCGCGTCCGCCAGCGCGGAGAGCGGGTTGACCGAGGTGAAGGCCTGGAGCCAGCCCGGCATCGAGTGGACCGGCGCGAAGGTCGAGCTGCCGAACTGCAGCGGCACGATGATGAGCATGCCGACGCCCTGCACCGCCTGGGGGTTGGGCATGGCCATCCCGAGCAGCATCGAGACCCACACCATCCCGGTGCCGAAGGCGAGCGCCAGCCCGAGGGTGGCCAGCACGTTGACCGGACTGGTGTGGATGCGCAGGCCCAGGCACATCGCGAAGAGCACCAGGACCACCAGCGAGACCGCCGAACGACAGCTCTCCGCGAGCAGTTTGGCGATCAGCACGGAGGAGCGGGCGATCGGCATGGTGCGGAAGCGGTCCATCACGCCGGTGGTGAAGTCGGTGTTGAGGCCCGTGCCGACGGCCATCGCCAGGCTCAGGCCGATCTGCCCGAACATGCCGGGGATCATGTACTGGATGTAGTTGTGCGAGTTGCCCGCCACCGCGCCGCCGAAGACGTAGACGAAGAGCACGGTGAACAGGATCGGCATGAACAAGGCGTCCAGCAGGGACTCCGGGTCGGCCTTCATCCGCATCAGGTTGCGGCGGGTCAGCGCGCCGATGTGGTGCAGCGAGGCGCGCAGGCTGGTCCGGTTGTCGCCCGCCGGCACGGCGGGGGCGGCGAGGGCGGGGGCGGCGAGGGTGGTCATGCGACGGACTCCAGGCTGGTCGGGGCGGGAACGGCGGCGGGAACGGTCGACTGCTCGCCGGTGATGGCCAGGAACACCTCGTCGAGGCTCGGCAGCCTGGTCTCCAGCGCCGCGATCCCCAGACCGGAGGTGCCGAGCGCGGCCACGACGGCCGTCAGCTGCGCCTCGTCGACCGCGGGCACGGTCAGCCCGCCCGCGCCGTCGGGCACCGCGGCGAGGCCGCGTTCGGCGAGGCAGCGGATCATCGCGTCGAGCTGCGCCCCCTGGGCCGGACGGATCGTCAGGCTCTGCCCACCGACCTGTCGTTTGAGCGTCTCCACGCCGCCCGCGGCGATCACCTTGCCGTGGTCGAAGACGGTCAGGTCGGAGGCGAGCTGTTCGGCCTCCTCCATGTACTGCGTGGTGAGCAGCACCGTCGAGCCCTCGTCGACCATGGCCCGGACCTCCGCCCACACCTCGTTGCGGGTGCGCGGGTCAAGGCCCGTGGTGGGCTCGTCCAGGAAGAGCACGCGTGGGCGCCCGATCATCGAGGCGGCCAGGTCGAGGCGGCGGCGCATCCCGCCGGAGTACGTCCTGGTCGGCCGCCCGGCGGCGTCGGTGAGGGAGAAGCGTTCCAGCAGCTCCTCGGCGCGACGGCGGGCGCCCCTGGCGTTCAGGTCGAGCAGCCGGCCGATCAGGTAGAGGTTCTCGTAGCCCGACAGCAGCTCGTCGACGGAGGCGTACTGCCCCGTCAGGCCGATCTCGTGGCGCAGTCGGTACGGCTGGCGCTCCACGTCCCAGCCGGCCACGACGGCGCGGCCCGCGTCCGGGCGGACCAGCGTCGACAGGATGCGCACCAGCGTGGTCTTGCCGGCCCCGTTCGGCCCGAGCACCCCCATGACGGTGCCCTCGGCGACGTCGAGGTCGACGCCGTCGAGAGCCCTGGTCTCCCCGTAGTACTTGGCCAGCCCCCGCACCTGCACGGCGGCGGCGTTGTTCGAATCAGTCGTCGGCTCCATGCGAGGCACGATGCCGAACCCCGCCGTCACGGCTCCGTCAGTGCTCCGTCACGGCGCTGTCGGCAACCCCCGCGCCCCTGCGCAGTGCAGCGTCCCTCAGTGGAAGGTGTGCTCCTCCGCCGGGAAGGCGCCGCTGCGGACCTCGTCCATGTACTCCGTCGCCGCGCGGCCCAGCTCGGCGCGGAGGTTGGCGTACTGCTTGACGAACTTCGGCACGTGCCCGTTCGACATCCCGGACATGTCCGTCCAGACCAGCACCTGCGCGTCGCAGCCGACGCCCGCGCCGATCCCGACGGTCGGGATGTGCAGCTCGCGGGTGACCTGCGCGGCCAGCTCCGCCGGGACGGCCTCCAGGACCACCGAGAACGCGCCGGCCGACTGGACGGTCTTCGCGTCCCGCAGCAGCTGGTGGGCCGCCTCGTCGCCGCGGCCCTGGACGGGGTAGCCGCCGAGCGCGTGCACGGACTGCGGCGTCAGGCCCAGGTGGGCCATGACCGGGACGCCGGCCTGGACCAGCATCTCGATGGCCGGGGCGGAGCGCTCACCGCCCTCCAGCTTGACCGCGTGGACCCCGGCCTCCTTCATCAGCCGGACGGAGTTCCGCAGCGCCTGCGCGGGGGACTCCTGGTAGCTGCCGAACGGCAGGTCGGCGACGACCAGCGCCCGCTTGGTGCCGCGGACGACCGCGGCGGAGAGGATCGCGATCTCGTCCATGGTCACCGGCACGGTGGTGTCGTAGCCGAGGTGGCAGTTGCCCATCGAGTCGCCGACGAGCAGCACCGGCACCCCGGCCTCGTCGAAGACGCCCGCGGTCATCGCGTCGTAGGCGGTCAGCATGGCCCAGCGCTCGCCGCGGGTCTTCGCGGAGGCCAGGTCGCGCACGGTGACGCGGCGCGTGGTGACGCCGCCGTAGAGGGACTTCTGGGCAGGCGGGAGCGAACCGTTCTGCATGACGTGTCTCCTGTGTGTCGGTCTCGTGGCGCCGTACGGCGTCCCCGGATCACGTCCATGCTGGCACGCCCGCGCGACAGAGGGAAAGGGGAGCGCGCGGGGCGGAGAAGTCGCGCGCGTCACTCCTCCGGGTCTCAATTTCGATACGAGACGTTCTCGTATCGAAAATCGGCTACGCTACTGCCATGACGACGACTGCCCCTGCCGCTGCCCCGCCGCGGGTGCCCGAGGCGATACACAAGCGCCGCTGGGCGATCCTCACCGTTCTGGTCTTCAGCCTGCTCGTTGTGGTGCTGGACAACTCGATCCTGAACGTCGCGATGAAGACGATCGCCTCGCCGAAGCCGACGGGCCTGGGTGCCACCCAGAGCCAGCTGGAGTGGGCGATCAACTCCTACACGCTGGTCTTCGTCGGCCTGCTCTTCACGGCCGGCCTGCTCGGCGACCGGCTCGGCCGCAAGAAGGTGCTGCTCTTCGGCATGGTCGTGTTCGGGGCGGGGTCGCTGCTCTGCTCCATGGCGAGCAGCCCCGGCGAGCTCATCGCCTTCCGGGCCGTGATGGGCTTCGGCGGCGCCTTCGTGCTGCCGGCCACGCTGGCCATCATCATGAACGTCTTCGAGCGCGAGGAGCACCCGAAGGCCATCGGCATCTGGTCCGGCGCGGTAGGTCTGGCCATCGCCATCGGCCCGATCGCGGGCGGCCTGCTGCTGGCGCACTTCTGGTGGGGCTCGGTCTTCCTGGTCAACGTCCCGATCGTGGTGGCCGCGCTGATCGGCATGGTCTGGCTGGTGCCGGACTCCAGCGACCCGAACCCGGGCAGGCTCGACCCGCTGGGCGTGCTGCTCTCCACGGTCGGCCTGGTGGCGCTGATCTACGGCATCATCAAGGGCGGCCAGGACGCCGACTTCGGCGTCACCGAGAGCTGGGTGCCGATCGTCGGCGGCCTGCTGGTGCTGGCGGCCTTCGTGCTCTACCAGAAGCGCGCGGCCCACCCGGTGCTGACCATCTCCTGGTTCCGCAACAAGCACTTCTCCGCCTCGGTCGTCGCCATCGGCCTCGCGTTCTTCGCGCTGATGGGCGTCACCTTCTTCGGCGTCTTCTACATCCAGAGTGTGCGCGGCTACAGCCCGCTCCAGGCCGGTCTGCTGCTGCTCCCGCTCGCGGTCGCGCAGCTGATCTTCTCGCCGCGGGCCCGGTTCGTCGTGGACCGCTACGGCGTCAAGTTCACCGTCGCGCTCGGCATGTTCCTGATCGCCGCCGCCTTCGTCGGCTTCATGACGCTGGGCCGCACCACGGGCATCTGGGTGCTGGAGGTCATCGCCTTCGTCCAGGGCGCCGGCATGGCCCTGGTGATGCCGCCGGCCTCGGTCACCATCATGGCCAGCCTGCCGCGCGAGAAGGCGGGCTCCGGATCGGCGGTCAACAACACCTTCCGCCAGGTCGGCGGCTCCCTCGGCGTCGCGGTGCTCGGCGCGCTGCTGTCGACGAGCTACCGCAGCGGCATCAGCGGCCACCTGGCCACGCTGCCACCCGCGCTGCGCGGCCCGGCGGGTGAGTCCATCGAGGGCACGCTCGGCATCGCCGAGCAGCCGCAGTTCCACGCCTCGGCGCTGGTCGACCCGGCCAAGGACGCGTTCGTCCACGCCATGCACGTCACGGCCGGGGGTGCCGCGGTCGCGGCGGTGCTCGGGATGGCCGTCGCCCTCGCCTTCCTGCCGGGCAAGGCCGCCGCCTACGGTGGCGCGATGGCCCCGCGCCCGGCGGCCGAGGACGCGGTGGGTGCTACCGGGACTCAAGCGGAGTGAGGGAGGATGGGGTGGTGAGCAGCAACGCCGGTAACACGGTCGACAGCGAGTTCGAGAGCCTGATCAGCCGCGAGCTGGGCCAGCAGCGTTCCACCGCCCCGTCCACGTCGTCGACCACGTCGACCACCCCCGCGACGCCCCCCGCCAAGCGCGGGCGGCCGCGCAGCGAGGCGGTCGAGTCCTCGATCGTCGAGGGGATGCTGCGCCTGCTCGACCGGGGGTCCAGCCTGGCTGGGCTCACCGTCGAGGCGATCGCGGCCGAGGCCGGCGTCGGCAAGGCCACCATCTACCGCCGCTGGCCCGACAAGGACGCGCTGCTGCTGCACCTGCTCACGCAGCTGGAGTCCAAGCTGGACCCGATCTGCGAGCGCGCCACGCTGCGCGAGTCGCTCATCGCGGCGGTCGACAGCATCCGGCTGAACGCCGTCAACCGCCGCTCCGGCAGCAACCTCGCCATGATCGGCGCCGAGATCCGGGCCATTCCCGACCTGTACGCCCGCTACCACGAGACGGTCATCGAGCCGCGCCGCCGGGCGCTGCGCGCGTTGATCCACGACGCCCAGCTCCGCGGCGAGCTGCGGGTGGACATCGACGCGGACCTGCTCGGCGAGCTGGTCGTCGGGCCGATGCTCTCCCGCGCCATCCTCCATCCCGATGGCTCCCTCGAGGACCCGGCGCTCGCCACCACGATCGTCGACGCGGTGCTCGAGGGCATCGCGGTCTCATCGAACACTCACCCGGTTCACAGCGACGCCGACGGAACCTGAGATCAACGAGGTCGCGTCTCCTCACCCATAGGCTGAGTCCCGGCAAAGGGGACCTAGTAGGGCAAGGGTGAGGAACAGCGCATGCTTCGCGGCTTCGGCGGACTCCAGTGGCGCGGACGGGACGGCAAGGGCCGCTCCGCCTGGCGGCGTGGTTGGGTGCTGGCCGCTCTGGCGCTGCTGCTGGCGGGAGTGCTCGGCTTCCACCGGCAGATCCCCGACACGCTGGGCAACTTCGGCTCCCTGATCGAGACCTTCCTGCCGTGGTTCGGGCTGGCTGTCCCGGTGCTGCTCGTGCTCGCCCTGCTGCGCCGCTCCGCGATCGCGCTGGCGGCCCTGCTCGCCCCGGTCCTGATCTGGGCGTTGCTCTTCGGCCCGCTCGTCCCGGACAAGAGTGGGGGCGCCTACGACTTCACCGCCGTCCAGCACAACATCAGCGCGGACAACACGGACGTCGCGGGCACCATGGCGACGCTCATGGCGGCCGACCCCGACGTGATCTCGCTGGAGGAGATCACCGGCACGGAGCTCCCGGTCATCCGCCAGAAGCTGGAGACCACCTACCGCTGCCACGTCGTCGAGGGCACGGTGGGGCTCTGGTCCAAGTACCCGCTGAGCGACACCGGACCGGTCGACATCAAGATCGGCTGGACCCGCGCCCTGCGGGCCACCGTGCAGACCCCCGAGGGCGCCCTCGCCGTCTACGTCGCCCACATGCCGTCCGTCCGCGTCCACTTCGACGGCGGCTTCACCGCCAACCAGCGCAACCGCAGCGCGGAGGCGCTGGGGGAGGCGATCGCGCGGGAGAAGCTCCCGCGGGTGCTGCTGCTCGGCGACATGAACGGCACCATGAACGACCGCGCGCTGGCCCCGATCACCATGCAGCTGCGCTCCGCCCAGGGCAGCGCGGGCGCCGGCTTCGGCTTCTCCTGGCCGGCGTCCTTCCCGGCAGCCCGCATCGACCAGATCATGTCCCGCGGTGTCACCCCGACCGCGGCCTGGACCCTCCCGCGCACCGGCAGCGACCACCTCCCGATCGGCGCCCACTTCGAGCTGCAGCCCGCGGCCGGGTAGCAGCCGGCGGCCGGGCTACCGGCGCTCGCGCCAGCGGTTGGTGATGGGCTGGCGGCGGTCACGGCCGAAGTTCCGGGAGGAGATCTTCGTGCCCGGCGGGTACTGTCGGCGCTTGTACTCCGCGGTGTCGACCAGGCCGACCACCCGCTCGATCAGGGCCGGGTCGAAGCCCTCGGCGACGATCTCGGCGCGGCCCCGGTCCCGCTCGACGTAGGCGGTGAGCACGGCGTCCAGCAGGTCGTAGTCCGGCAGCGAGTCGGTGTCGACCTGGCCGGGGCGCAGTTCCGCGGACGGGGGCTTGAGGAGGGTGTTCTCCGGGATCGGCGGGGTCTCGCCGCGCCGGGTCGCGATCTCGTTGCGCCAGTGCGCGAGGCGGAAGACCAGCGTCTTGTAGACGTCCTTGATCGGACCGAAGGCACCGACCGAGTCGCCGTAGAGGGTGGAGTACCCGACTGCCAGCTCGCTCTTGTTGCCCGGGGCGAGCACGATGTGGCCCTCCTGGTTGGAGACGGCCATCAGCAGCGTGCCGCGCAGCCGCGACTGCAGGTTCTCCTCGGCCAGCCCCTTCAGCTCCAGCGCACCCATGTACGCGTCGAACATCGGCGCGATGGAGACCGTCCGGAAGTTCAGCCCGGTGCGACGGGCCAGCTCGGCGGCGTCGTCCCGGGAGTGGTCGGAGGAGTACGCGCTCGGCATCGAGATGCCGTGGACGTTCTCGGCGCCGAGCGCGTCCACCGCGAGCGCCGCGACCAGGGCGGAGTCGATGCCGCCGGAGAGCCCGATCAGCACCGAGCGGAAGCCGTTCTTGCGCACGTAGGCCCGCACGCCGCAGACCAGCGCGGCGTAGATCTCCTCCAGCTCCTCCATCGGCTCGGCCCGGCCCGCGACGACCGGCTCCTCGGGAGCCGGCTTGGGCTCCTCGGACAGGACGGTGCGCCTGATCTCCAGCCCGTCTGCGACGATCCGCGTCGCCCCGCCGACCTCCGCGGTGGCCCGCGGCAGGTCGAGGTCGAGGAGCAGGCAACCCTCCTCGAACTGCGGCGCGCGCGCCAGCACCCCCCCGTCGGCCGCCACGACGACGGACTGTCCGTCGAAGACCAGCTCGTCCTGGCCGCCGATCAGGTTGACGTAGGCGAGGGTGCAGCCCGCCTCCGCGGCGCGCTTGCGGACCAGCGCGAGACGCTCCTCGCCGCGGCGCGCCTCGTACGGGGAGGCGTTGATCACGAGCAGCAGCCCGGCGTCGGCCTGGCGCGCGGCCTGGACCCGCCCGCCGTCCTGCCAGATGTCCTCGCAGACGGCGAGTGCGACGTCGACGCCGTGGAGGCGGACGACGGGCAGCGTGTCGCCGGGCACGAAGTAGCGGAACTCGTCGAAGGTGCCGTAGTTCGGCAGGTGGTGCTTGGCCATGCGGAGGACGACGTCACCCCTGTGGAGCACCGCCGCGCAGTTCTGCGGGGAGCCGGCCGGCAGCCCGAGCCGGGGGGTGTCCTTCAGGGACTTGCCGAGATATCCGACCACGACCGGGGTCTCGCCGAGACCCTCCGCCTCCAGCCGGTCGGCCAGCCTGGCCAGTGCGGCGCGTGAGGCCTCGATGAAGGACGGGCGCAGCGCCAGGTCCTCGATCGGGTAGCCGGTCAGCGCGAGCTCGGGGAAGGCGACCAGGTCGGCGCCCTGCTCGGCGGCGTGCCGGGTCCAGGTGACGACCTGTTCGGTGTTGCCGTCGATGTCGCCGACGACGCTGTCGATCTGGTTCAACGCGAGGCGAAGGCTAGGCATGCCCCCAGAGTAATCGTCTCTTCGACGCTATGTGCCCTGGCCTCGCTTTGTGGCTGTTCGTGGCTGTTGGTACACGTTCGGCGGCTTTTCCTTGCTGCCGCATGTCATGGTATGCGGCTATTGGGATAGATGATCTGATGAGACCGGGATATAGCCGTATTGACGGTATGTCCGAAATAAAGGTACGTTCGAGCCTTCGGGCAAGGGTGCGGGCACGATCGAACGCCCGCGGAGGGGATGGACCACGTGGACCAGCCGGCCGAGCGACAGGCCACCGCCCCGTGGGCGGTCCGCCGACCGCCTCGTTCCGACGCGGAACTGAGGGAGCGTCCGGCGCGGGGCATCCTGCCCGGCTGGGCGGCCCTGCTCACGATCCCCGCCGCCCTCGCCCTCGCCGTCCTGGTGCAGGCCCGCCGCACGGTCGGACTGCCGTCCTGGGTCCCGGGTGGTCAGGCCCTGCACGACAGCGGGCCGGTCGTGCCGGAGCGCCCCGCCGTCGCCCTGCTCGCGCTCTGCGGCGTCGTCGCGGTCTTCGCCCTCTTCGGACTGATGGCCAATCCGATGGGCACCGCCCGTGTCCTGAGCCGCTGGGGCGGTTACCGCGGCACCGTCCGCCGCTCGGGCCTGCTGTGGGTGAACCCGCTGTTCAAGCGCCGTCCGATCGACGTGCGGATCCGCCACTGGCGCAGTGAGACGATCGCCGCGACCGACCGCGAGGGCTCGCCGATCAGCGCCGAGCTGATCATCGTCTGGCAGGTCAAGGACACCGCGCGGGCCCGCTTCGCCGTCGACGACCACGGCAGGCACCTGGCCCTGAGCGCCGAGTCCGTCTTCGCCCGCACCGTCTCGACCCTGCCCTGCGACAGCTTCGCCAGCCCCGGCCCCTCCCTGCGCGACGGCCAGTGGCTGGGCGGCGAGCTGACCCGCCTGCTCGGCGCCGAGATGGCCCCGGTCGGCATCGCCGTCTACTCCGTCCAGGCCGTCGGCCTCGGCTACCGCGCCGACTTCGCCGACAGCATGCGGCGCCGCCGCCTGGCCGAGCTCGACGCCGGCACCCGCGAGGTCCTGGTCGGCGACGCGGTCGAGACCGCGACGCTGACGCTGCGCCAGCTGGAACGGGGTCAGGGCGTCGCCCTCGACGACACCTTCCGCGCCGAGCTGACGCGGGATCTGGTGACGGCGTTCCTGTCCGTCCAGGTGCCGAACCGCGAGCGCGCCGACGGCGCGGACCGTGCGGACGGCGCGCACGGCACGGCCGGCGGGCACGGGACGGCCGGTGGGCCGGACGGCGGGGCGGTTGCCCGGGGGGCCGGGGTCGCTTCGCCTGCCACCGCTCCGGCACCGGGCGAGCGCGCGGCTGCCGGCGTGGCGGGGGTGGCCGACATCCCGGCTCGCCCGGCGCCGGGTTCGGTCACCGCCGTCCCCGCGGCCGCCGCCGCGCCTGGCTCTGCCGCCGTTGACGCGGCGACTCCTGGCTCTGCCGCCGCTGACGCGGCGGACGTGGCCGAGGTGGGGGAGGCGGGCGGCCTTCCCGCGCTGCAGCGCTCCGCGACCGCGCTCTCCTCGCGCCCCCGCTCGGGCGCGGGGCAACCGCGCCGGGTGGTGGAGCCGACGTCCGTCGAGCTCGGCGGGTCGTCCGCGAGCTCCTTCATGACCCAGGCGGCACCCGTGACACCCGCGATCCCCGTGACGCCCGTGCCGCCCGCGCCTCGGGCGCAGGCCGCCGCAGATCTTCCGTGACCCCCGCTGCACCGCACGAACCACCGAGGAACGGAGCCCGTCCGCGATGACCGCCTTCGCCGAGCTGGACATCACCGACTGCACCTGCGCCCACTGCCGTGTCCACGGCACCGGAGCCTCACCGGGGGGCCCCACCACGGAGCCACGGACCCACGCATCCCGCAGCACGGTCCGCCCGCTCTTCCGCGCGGCCGCGACCACCGCCATGCTCGCCGTCGGCGGCGGCGCCGCCCTGATAGCCGCGCCCGCGGCGAGCGCCGAGACGGCGCCCGCCCACGCGGGCTGGGACGGCCAGCGGTACTGGTTCCGCTCCAACGGCGAATGGCGCTGGACCACCCACTACGACGTCTACCTCCAGCACACCGGCGGATCCGCTCCCGCGACCGACGGCGGCATACGTCAGGGCTGGGACGGTCACCGCTACTGGTTCCGCTCCAACGGCGAATGGCGTTGGACCACCCACTACGACGTCTACCTCCGGTACACCGGGGGAGGCGCCGGCAGCGGCTCCGGTACCGGATCGACGGACACCACCCCGTCGGCGGGCGGGATCACCTGGGGCTGGGACGGTCACCGCTACTGGTTCCGCAAGAACGGCGCGTGGCGCTGGACGACCCACTACGACGTCTACCTCACGTACGCGGGCTACGGACATCCCACCCACGGCCCCGGCCCCGGCGACCCGGGGCAGAACCCGAGCCCCGACCCGGTGCCGGGCCCGGTCGTCCCCCCGCCCGGCCACGGCGCGGGCAACCTGGAGACGGCGATCAGCTTCGCCGAGGCGCAGCTGGGCAAGCCCTACGTCTGGGGCGGCAACGGACCCTACGGCTACGACTGCTCCGGCCTGGTCCAGCAGGCCTTCTTCCGCGCGGGCATCAAGCTGCCGCGGGTCGCCGCGGAGCAGTACCGGGCCACCACCCCCATCTCGCCCAGCGTGCTGCGACGCGGGGACCTGATCTTCTGGTCGTCCAGCAGCCGGTCCAGCGGGATCCACCATGTGGCGATCTACCTCGGCGGGGGTCGCTACATCGAGGCACCGCACCCCGGCGCCGACGTGCGGATCTCGGTGCTGTCGACGGGTTACTACCCCGACTTCTTCGGGCGCGTCTCCTGATCGACGGCTGATCGACGGCCGATCGGCGGCCGTGCGGAGGCCGCGCGGCGGTCTCTGGGGGGTGTGATCATCCCGCCAGGCCCATTATCTGCAATGATGCGAGCAGTGGGCCTGGCGGGCGACGCGCGCGCTTCCAGCTTCCGCGCGTAACGCATCCGTAAACCGCAGAGGTGAGACTGTAGCCATGGGCAAGCAGCAGGAGTTCGTGCTCCGCACTCTCGAAGAGCGTGACATCCGGTTCGTCCGGCTCTGGTTCACCGACGTTCTGGGTTTCCTGAAGTCCGTCGCGGTGGCCCCGGCCGAGCTCGACCAGGCGTTCGAGGAAGGCATCGGGTTCGACGGATCCGCGATCGAGGGCTTCGCCCGGGTCTACGAGTCCGACATGCTCGCCAAGCCGGACCCGGGCACGTTCCAGATACTGCCGTGGCGCTCGGAGGCGCCCGGCACCGCGCGCATGTTCTGCGACATCCTCATGCCGGACGGCTCCCCGTCCTTCGCGGACCCCCGCTACGTGCTCAAGCGCACCCTGGAGAAGGCCTCCAACCTCGGGTTCACCTTCTACACCCACCCCGAGATCGAGTTCTTCCTGCTCAAGAACCTCCCCGGCGACGGCACCGCGCCGATCCCGGCGGACCAGTCGGGCTACTTCGACCACACCCCGCGCGGCGTCGGCCACGACTTCCGCCGACAGGCCATCACCATGCTGGAGTCGATGGGCATCTCGGTGGAGTTCAGCCACCACGAGGGCGCCCCGGGGCAGCAGGAGATCGACCTGCGCTACGCGGACGCGCTGTCCACGGCCGACAACATCATGACCTTCCGTCTGGTCATGAAGGAGGTCGCCCTCGAGCAGGGCGTCCACGCGACCTTCATGCCGAAGCCCTTCTCCCAGCACCCGGGCTCCGGCATGCACACCCACCTCTCGCTCTTCGAGGGTGACCGCAACGTCTTCCACGAGGCCGGCGCGGAGTACCAGCTCTCCAAGATCGGCCGCTCCTTCATCGCGGGCCTGCTGAAGCACGCGGCGGAGTCCGCCGCGATCACCAACCAGTGGGTCAACTCCTACAAGCGCATCTGGGGCGGCTCCGACCGCGCCGCGGGCGCGGGCGGCGAGGCCCCCTCCTACATCTGCTGGGGCCACAACAACCGCTCGGCGCTGGTCCGCGTCCCCATGTACAAGCCGGGCAAGCAGGGCTCCACCCGCGTGGAGATCCGCTCCCTGGACACGGGCTGCAACCCGTACCTCGCCTACTCCGTCATCCTCGCCGCCGGCCTCAAGGGCATCGCCGAGGGCTACGAACTCCCGCCCGGCGCGGACGACGACGTCTGGGCCCTCAGCTCGCTGGAGCGCCGCGCCCTCGGCATCGAGCCGCTCCCGCAGAACCTCGGCGAGGCCATCGACCTGATGGAACGCAGCGAGCTCGTCCGCGAGACGCTCGGGGAGCACGTCTTCGACTTCTTCCTGCGCAACAAGCGCCAGGAGTGGGAGGAGTACCGCTCCGAGGTCACCGCCTTCGAGCTGCGGCGTGGGCTGCCGGTGCTGTAACCCGGCAGGTCGGCAGAGATCCGGACACGACGAAGGGTCGGACCGCGGTGGAGATCAATCCACGGTGATCCGGCCCTTTCCGGCCCCTTGGGCCGTCTACGGGCCGTCGGCCGAACTCGCGAGCGGCAGCGGAAGCAACGTGTTGAGCGCCGCCCCGGGCAGACAAGGCGTGTTGCCGGCCAGTGTGATCCCGACAGCTGGACTGTCCGCCAGCTCCACCAGCGCCCCCGAGCGTCGGGCCTCGGAGGACTCGCCGCCTGAGGAGTCCGGCTTCACCGGGCCGAACGACCACCCCTGCGCTGCGAGCTCGGATCTGATGACCCGAACCACGGCTTCGGGGTTGTCCACCTTCCAGGCGCCGATCACCGTGCGATGACGCACGGAACCTGCCTGAGAACAGGCCCCGTCGAAGTGATCATCTCCTAGGTCCCCGTGCATCGACGTGCCAGGCGGAAGGCTCTGCCGAAGGACCGAGACGAACAGGGTCCGCAGCTCGGCGTCTGCGTCGGCGACGGAGTTGAACGTCAGTGGCGTCAGTGGCGTCGGTGGCCTGGTGGACGAGGCGCATCCCGTCAGCGCCACTGCTATTCCGACCAGGGCGACACCGGACCCGACACGTTGCAACATACAACTCCCCGAACCTCGCGATGGACAACCAAGGAGTGGCGATCCTAGGTGACTCGGTGCCAGGGCACTGGCGTCGCACCTGTCGCGCATACTGCTCCCATGGCTGACGCTCCTGACCAGCGGCCGGACGACTGGCGTGCGTGAGAAGTGAAGTGGGGAAACGTGGTGTCCATGTCGTCGCGAGAAGAACTCCTGCGACTCCTCGAGCCACCCGCCGAGCGGTGGGTCCTCCCGGGCGCGGACGAGCTCGCGCGGGGCTACGGGACGGGGCTGCCCGCGGACTACCTGTGGCTGATGGAGACGTACGGCCCGGGAGAGGTCTCGGACTACCTCGGGATCCTGCCGCCGGTGCGCGCTGCCGAGATCGGAGTGGTCCCCGGGGTCTGTCCGGGCGCGGCGGAGGCGGAGGAGGGAGTCGAGGGGATCGAGCCGGAGTACCTCGTCCACGGTGGACTGTTCGTGTGGGGTTGCAACCCGGACGGTGACAGCGCTTTCTGGAGCACGGTCGGCGCGCCGGACGACTGGAAGGTCGTCGTCTTCCGCCGGCACCACGGCCCCTACGAGCCGGCCTGGACCCGCTACGACTGCGGCGTCGTCGAGTTCCTGGCCCGTACCTTCCAGGGGCGGCACCCGGACAACCCCTTCAGCGGCACCGACCTGTGGCGGAACGAGTCCCCCAGCTTCGCCCGCTCATGAGCCGCCGCGCTGACCCTGGTCGGCGCGGGTGGGCAGGCGTACCGTCAATCGACGTGGGGGAGCTGCTCTTTACGGGGGCTGATCGGCCGCGTCCCAGCATGGCGCGGCGGGTGTGGGTGAGCGCGGGGCTGCTGGTGTTCTGCGCCCTGCTGGCGGCGGCCGGAACATGGGTTCCGGCCGCGATCATGGGCGGGACGTTCTTGGTCCTGGCGGTCGGGATGCCGGTGGTGTTCCGCGGGGGGTGGACGAAGGTCGACGCCTCCGGGATCAGTTACGCGTGGCGGGGCTCCGGGCGGGCCCGGGTGATCGCGTGGCACGAGGTCGGCGGGATCCAGGTCGTGGAGGCGCGGACGCAGACCGGCGGGATCGTGCGGACCGTCAAAGTGGTGCTGCGCACCGGCACACGGCGGAGCCTGCCGGTCCTGTCCGACAGCACGGCCAACCCCGACCCGGAGTTCGACCGCAAGGTCGAGGCGGTCCGGGAGCTGGCGAGCCGCTACGGCGTGGCGTCCGGCGTCCCCGCTGTGCCCGTCCCCGGGGTGCCCGGCGTGCCGGGCCTCAATCCGGTGGTGCCGCCCCCGGTGGTACCGCCCCGGGTGGAGGCGGCCTGGTCGCGGCGCGACCGGCGGTTCCGTCGCTGGACGTGGCGGTATCTCACGCCCGTCGCCGCGCTCCTGCTCGTGCTGATGGGCGCCATGGACATCGGCCCGACGTGGTCCGCGCACCTGGGCGGTGGGACGCGCGGGACGTTCACCGTCACCTCGGTGGAGTGCGGGCGCTCCTGCGACTGGGCCGGGGACTTCGTCTCCGACGACGGGACCGACACCCGCGTCGGCGTCGGCCTCGGCAGCGGTGGCGACGTCCACCACGTCGGCGACCGGATCCGCGCCGTGGACACCGGCGACCACATCAACGTCTACCCCGCGGGCGGCGGGCACGACTGGATTGCCACAACGCTGCTGACCGGCTTCGGCGCGGTGCTGCTGGTGCAGTGGATCAGGACCGTCCCGCTTCGCTCGCTGAGGGCGCGGAGGGCGCGGAAGGCGCTGAGCCAGGACTGAACGGGCCGTCGAGCGCGGCCCATTGGAGCAGCAGGATGGTCTTCGCGTCGGCGATCGCGCCGGTGCGGGTCATGGCGAGGGCTTCGGCGAAGGCGAGTTCCACGACGGTGATGTCCTCGCCCTCCGCGGCGACGCCCGCCGAGGCGGGGGAGGGGTCGCCGCCCGGGACGGCGGAGTAGGGCGCGGCGTAGAAGTGGAGGCGTTCCGTCACCGAGCCGGGGCTCATGAAGACGTCGAAGACGTGCTGGACCGCCCCGACGGTGCGGCCGGTCTCCTCCTCCGCCTCACGGCGGATCGCCGCCTCGGGGGCGTCGCCGTCGAGGAGGCCGGCGGCGGTCTCCAGGAGGAGGCCGTCGGGGTGGCCGTTGACGTAGGCCGGGAGCCGGAACTGGCGGGTGAGCAGGACGGTGCCGCGCTCGGGGTCGTACAGCAGGATGGTCGCGCCGTCGCCGCGGTCGTAGGTCTCGCGGGACTCGCGGCTCCAGTGGCCGTCCCGATGCCGGAAGTCGAAGGTGGTCTTGCGCAGGACGTACCAGTCGCAGGCGAGGACCTCGACGTCGCGGACACGGACGTCGGGGTTGCCGGTGAGGTCGCGGCCGTGGAGGTGGAGCCCGGTGCGGCCGCGCCGGTCGGGGGCGTCGACACCGGCGGTCATGCGGGGCTGCCGGTCGAGGGGATGTGACCGAGGTCGGTGAAGACGGACAGCCCCGCCTCCCGCGCCTGACGGACCATCCGGTCCGCTCCCGCCGAGGGGCCGCCGATGCGCAGGACCGCGTCGCAGCGGGCGAGGAGGCGCTCGGCGACCGGGTGGAAGATCTCGTCGAAGAGCGGCGTGCCCGGGGCCGCGCCGCCCGCCGTCTCCAGCAGCGGCAGGGCCAGCGCCTCGCCGGTGACGGGCAGGTGCCCGGCCCGGAAGAGGTGGAGGGCGACCTCGTTCATGGCGTGGACGTTCGCCGCCAGTTCGGCCGGGTCGTCGCCGGTGCCGGAGCGGTAGGGACCGGCGACGAGGATCATCAGCGGTTCGGACGGCAAAGGGGCCTCCAAGCGGTAGGGATGGGGGAGTTCAGGCGAGGACGGTGCGCACACCCGCGTCGTGCAGCGCGGCCAGCGTCTGCGGGCCGCCGGGATGCGTGGCCGGGTCCGCCGCGGCGCGGTCGGTGACGAAGACCTCGACCGCGTCCAGCGGCGCGACCTGGCTGAACGCGCGCACGCCGAGCTTCGTGGCGTCGGCGACGGCGAGTGTCCGGTCGGCCTGGGCCAGGCCGACCTGTTTGACGGCGGCGTCGTCGAGGCTGAACTCCGACCAGCCGTGTTCGGCGTGCACGCCGCCGATGGACATCACGAACACGTCGAAGGCCAACGCCTCCAGCGTGCGCAGCGCGAGGGGGCCGACCAGGGACCGCTCCCCGGGACGGGAGAGGCCACCCACGACGAGCAGCTCGATGCCGGGCCGGTCGGCGAGCCGCACGGCCGCCTGCAGGCTCAGCACCGCGACGGTGAGCGGCCCCCGTTCGGCGAGGTGCTCGGCGACGTGGACCGTCGTGGTCCCGGCGTCGAGCAGCACCCGCGAGCCGGGCTCGACCAGGCCGGCGACCGCCGCGCCCAGTCGGTCCTTGGTGGCGGCCTGCCACGACTCCCGGGCGGCGAACCCGGCGCCGTCCTCCCGGGCCTTGGCGGCGACGGCGGCACCGTGGACCCGTCGCACCAACCCCTGACGCTCGAGCGCGTCGAGGTCGCGACGCACGGTCATCTCCGAGACGCCCAGGCGCTGGGAGAGCTCCGACACGGACAGCCGACCGGAGCCCTGCACCAGTCGCAGGGTCAGGTCGAGACGATTGGCGACACCCATGGCAGATATCTAACACCGTGATGTGCGAATGAACAAGGCTGTGGTTGCTTCGGGCGGCGCGGCCATTCTCACCGTTACTAGTTGACGAGAGACTAGTTGCAATGCAACTATGAACGGGTCAGTGAGGCACACGGCCGGAAGGGAACCGTCACCATGAGCGAGAACACCACCACCATCGAGCGCATCCACGCCGATCACACCGTGGCCAAGCGCCTCGGGAACTGGACCGACGCCGGCGTCGTCGAGATCCGGGCGCGCCGCGCCACCGTCGTGGTGGACCTGCGCTCGCCCCACCTGCCCGCCGAGGTCGAGGTCCGGATCGAGAACGCCAAGGCGCTGGTCAAGCTGCTGGTTCCCGAGGACACCGAGGTCGAGCACTGGGACCTGCGCTGGTCCGGCAAGGGCTCGCTGAAGGACGCCCAGGTGGCCCGTGACGACGTCCAGACCGCGCCGTCGCGACGGATCCGGGTGGTCGGCACGGCGCAGGACGGCGAGATCCGCGTCCACCGCGGCGGTGTGGCGATGCTGTCCGCCATGTTCTCCCGCGAGTACCTGGAGGACCTGCGCAGCGCCCGCAAGGAGGGGCGCCTTCCGATCGTCGACGACCCCACCCGCGACAGCCGCAAGAGCTGAGGTACTCCTCCGGGCCCAGGTGATCGCAGCAGGGGCGGACGGGCGGCGGACCCTTGTCGCCCGCCTGACCCGCTGCTTGGATGCGACGTCATGACGACGACTCAGAACCTCCTGGCGGCCGGGACCACCTCCGGCATCGGCGGCTACAGCGTCGGATGGCTGACGCTGTCGCTCATCAACGCGGGCCTCGCCCAGGGCAAGGGCCGCTCCGGGTGGAACTGGTGGCTGGTGTCGCTCCTCCTCGGTCCGCTGGCGACGCTGCTGATCGTGCTCCGCCCGCGCCTCGACGCCGAGCACTGACCCCGACTGCGGGCGCGCCGCCACCGTCCGGCCCGGTCCGGGTGTTCGAAGGACGTAGGGTCGGGGAGGATCGTGTCCGGGAGACCACGCGGAGACCCACGCGGAGGCCCACGAGGACGGCGGCGCGGAGGCGAGTGGCTTTGGAGACGGAGCGCGGCGGGGCGCGGCGGAGCAGTCCGGCGGGTCGGCTGGTTCGGCGCGGGTTCACCGACCCGGAGGCGGCCGCCGCGCGGCTCGCGGAGCCCGCGCTGGCGGCGCACGCCGCCGACAGCGTGCTGCTGGACGCGCTCGCCGCGACCGCCGATCCCGACCAGGCGCTCAAGGGGCTCGCCGGTCTCGTCGAGGCCTGCGCCGACGAGGCCGAGCGGCACGCGCTGCTGGACACCCTCACCACCGCCAAGCCGCTGCGCGACCGCCTGCTCGGGGTGCTGGGTGCCAGCGCCGCACTGGGGGAGCACCTGTCGCGGCACCCGCACGACTGGCACGAGCTGGTCACCTTCGAGCTGCACGACATCCACCCGGGGCCGGAGGAGTTCGTCCGCCGCCTCTACCGGCACATCTGGGAGGAGCAGCCCGGCATCCCCCGCGCGGACGCGCTGCGCACCGGCTACCGACGGCTCCTGCTCAGCATCGCCGCCCGCGACCTGACCGGCACCGCCGACCTCGGGCAGACCGCCGCCGAACTCGCCGACCTCGCGGGAGCGACGCTGCAGGCCGCCCTCGACATCGCCGCCGAGGAGGACCCGGACGCCGCCCGCGCATGCCGGCTCGCCGTGATCGCCATGGGCAAGTGCGGCGGACGCGAGCTCAACTACGTCTCGGACGTGGACGTCGTCTTCGTCGCCGAACCCCGCCAGATCGTCGACGGCGAGTCCGCCGACCCGGAGACGGTCGACCCCGACACCGCGCTGAAGGCCGCCACCCGCCTCGCCTCCCGGATGATGCGCCTGTGCTCCGACAGCACCCGCGAGGGCACCATCTGGCAGGTCGACGCCAACCTGCGGCCCGAGGGCAAGAACGGCCCGCTGGTGCGCACCCTCGCCAGCCACCTCGCCTACTACCAGCGCTGGGCCAAGACCTGGGAGTTCCAGGCGCTGCTCAAGGCCCGGCCGGTCGCCGGCGACGCCGCGCTCGGACACGAGTATCTGCAGGCCGTCACGCCGATGGTCTGGCAGGCGTCCCAGCGTGAGAACTTCGTGCAGGACGTGCAGCAGATGCGCCGCCGGGTCGTCGAGGCGATCCCGGCGAGCGAGGTCGAGCGCGAGCTCAAGCTCGGCCCCGGCGGGCTGCGGGACGTGGAGTTCTCCGTCCAGTTGCTCCAGCTCGTCCACGGCCGCACCGACGACTCCCTGCGCAGCGCGACGACACTGACCGCGCTCGCCGACCTGTCGGCCGGCGGCTACGTCGGCCGCGCCGACGCCGCCGCGCTCGACAGCGCCTACCGGTTCCTGCGCACGCTGGAGCACCGCATCCAGCTGTTCCAGCTGCGCCGGACCCACCTCGTCCCGACCGCCGAGCAGGACCTGCGGCGCCTCGGCCGCTCCCTCGGACTGCGGGCCGACCCCGTCGCCGAACTGCTCGCGGAGTGGAAGCGCCACGGCCGGGAGGTCCGGCGCCTGCACGAGAAGCTCTTCTACCGCCCGCTGCTCGACGCCGTCGCCCACCTCGACCTGGAGGAGGTCGGGCTCACCGCCCGCCTCGACGGCACGGCCCTGAGCGCGGAGGCCGCGCAGGCGCGCCTTGCCGCGCTCGGCTACCGCGCGCCCGTCGACGCCTTCCGCCACCTGCAGGCCCTCGCCAACGGCGTCAGTCGCCGGGCTGCGCTGCAGCGCACGCTGCTCCCGGTGATGCTCGGCTGGTTCGCCGAGTCCGCCGACCCGGACGCGGGCCTGCTCGGCTTCCGCAAGGTCTCCGACAGCCTCGGCTCGACCCCCTGGTACCTGCGGCTGCTGCGCGACGAGGGCGCCGCGGCCGAGAACCTGGCGCGCATCCTCTCCTCCGGCCGCCTGGCCCCGGACCTGCTGCTGCGCGCACCCGAGGCGGTCGCCCTGCTGGGCGACACCGACGGCCTGGACCCGCGTTCCCCGCAGATGCTCGACCGTGAGGTCGCCTCCGCCGTCGGCCGCGCCGACGACGCGCCGGCCGCCGTCGCGGCAGCCCGCTCGGTGCGGCGCCGCGAGCTGTTCCGGACGGCCGCCGCCGACGTGTTGGGCCGTCTGGGTGACACCCCGGCCGACGCCGTCGAGGCGGCGGGCCTCGCGCTGACCGGCCTCAACCGTGCCACGCTGGCCGGCGCGCTCGCCGCCTGCGTCGCGGCGGCGGAGGCCGCCGCCGGGCAGCCGCTCCCGACGCGGCTCTCCGTCATCGCCATGGGCCGCTTCGGCGGCCACGAGCTCGGCTACGGCTCGGACGCGGACGTCATGTTCGTCCACGACCCCCTCCCGGGCGCGGACGAGACCAAGGCGAGCAACGCCGCCCGCGGCGTCTTCGAGGAACTGCGCCGCCTGCTCCAGCTGCCCTCCACCGAACCACCCCTGCTCATCGACGCGGACCTGCGCCCCGAAGGGCGGCAGGGGCCGTTGGTGCGCACGATCGCCTCCTACGCGGCCTACTACCGGCGCTGGTCCCACACCTGGGAGAGCCAGGCCCTGCTACGGGCCAAACCGGTCGCCGGCGACACGGCGCTCGGCGAGGAGTTCGTGGCGCTGATCGACCCGCTGCGGTATCCGGCAGCCGGACTGAACGCAGCCGAGCTGTTGGACATCCGTCGTATCAAGGCCCGCGTCGAGGCCGAACGCCTGCCGCGCGGCGCGGACCCGACCACCCACACCAAGCTCGGCCGCGGTGGCCTCGCCGACGTCGAGTGGGCGGTGCAGCTGCTCCAGCTGCAGCACGGCCACGGCGTCCCGGGCCTGCGCACCACCCGCACGCTCCGCGCCCTCGGCGCAGCGGTGGACGCGGCCCTGCTGGACGCGGACGCGGCGGAGGCGCTGTCCGCGGCGTGGGTGCAGGCGACGCGGGTGCGCAACGCGGTGATGCTGGTGCGCGGCCGCGCGGGCGACAGTTTTCCGGCGGAGCCGCGCGAGTTGGCGGGCGTCGCCCGCTACCTCGGCTACGGCGAGGGCCACGCGGGCGAGATGGTCGACGACTACCGCCGCACGGCGCGCAGGGCGCGCGAGGTCATGGAGCACATCGTCTACGGCGAGTAGTGCCCCTCGCGCCCCTGTGGGCCTAGCGGCCCACGGTGACCGGCTCGGGCTCGGGCTCCGGG
Organism: Streptacidiphilus jiangxiensis; assembly: GCF_900109465.1. Lineage (GTDB taxonomy): Bacteria > Actinomycetota > Actinomycetes > Streptomycetales > Streptomycetaceae > Streptacidiphilus > Streptacidiphilus jiangxiensis. The sequence continues at coordinate 37,016 of NZ_FOAZ01000018.1, read as the reverse complement.
ACCGGGAGCGGCGCGGCCTTCGGGAAGCTGTACGGCCACCTGCGGTACACCAGCCGCGACGCGCCCAGCCCGATGAACGTGCAGCACGCCCCCGCGATCGCGTCCATGAAGAAGTGGTTCGCCGTCGCCACGATGACCACCACCGTCGTGAGCGGGTAGATCACCCCGAGCACCCGCACCCAGGTGCGCTTCGCCAGGAAGAAGATCGTGACGCCGCACCAGAGCGACCAGCCGATGTGCATCGACGGCATGGCGGCGAACTGGTTGGACACGTGCGCCATGTCGCCGGAGGCCATGGAGCCCCAGGTGTGGTGCTTCTCCACCGTGTCGATGAATCCGCCGTCCACCATCAGCCGTGGTGGCGCCAGTGGATAGAAGTAGTAGCCGAACAACGCGAAGCCGGTTGTCACGAATAGTGACAGGCGGGCCGCCGCGTAACGCCCGGAATGGGCGCGGAAGAGCCAGACCAGAACGGCGATCGTGACGATGAAGTGAAGAGTCGCGTAGTCGTAGTTCAGCCCGGTGATCAACCACGAGACCGAATCGAACGCGTGGTTGACATATCGCTCCACATCGATGTGGAGCGTCCCTTCGAGTGCCCAGATGTCATGCGCATTGCGCTGGGCGCGCGCCTCCATCTCGGGGACCGCATTGCGGACCATCGAGTAGATCCAGTAGCTCACTGCAATGAGCAGCAGCTCGATCCACAGGCGGGGCCGGCCGGGAGAACGGAAGTGTCCGCGCAGCGACCAGAGCAGGTGGCCCATGGGCCTCCTGTTGCTGGTGCGTGCTCCTGTTGCCGTTCCCATGGGTGAGTAGTCTGCCATGTGACCTGGGGTCTCCTGATCACCCTCTGGTCGGGGATTCCTCGAACGAAATACCCCTCAGGTCCTAGTGGAGCAAAAACCGGGAGCCGCCGCCCGCTGGGGGCGACGGCTCCGATGCTGGTCACGTTCTGTTATTTCCAGTTGTCATTGAGGGTGACGGCGCCGGAGGAGCCCGTCGTCAAGGCGCGGTTGGCGCCCGACTCCCAGGTGACGTTGCCCGCCGAGTCGATGACGATGTACTTGTACTCGAAGTATGTGTTCGGGGTGATGCTGAGCGTTGTAGACCAAACGGGGTAATTCGCGGAGGAGAGTGGGATCGCCTTGGTGGGGTCCCAGAAGCCGAGTGCGCCGATGCTCCCGACGACGTAGACGTGCTGCCCGGTGACGGTGGACTTCGTCTCGTCGAAGGTCACACCGACGGGGCTGGTCGCCGCCGTGTTCCAGGAGTCGCCGAGGGTGGCGCCGGACGTGCCCGTGGTGGCCGTGCGGTTGGCGCCCGTCTCCCACTCGACCGTGCCGTCGGGGTCCTTCTTGATGTACTTGTACTGGAAGGCGGTGTTCGCCGGCAGTGCGACCGTCCCGGCCCAGACGGGGTACGCCGCTGACGACAGCGGCACGGCGTTGGCGGTGTTCCAGTTGCCGAGCGCCGGGAGCGAGCCGACCACGTAGACGTTCTGGCCGTACCAGGTGGTGGCGTTCGCGTCGAAGGTCTCGCTGACCGAGGTCGAGGAACCGTTGTAGCTGTCCGTCAACGAGGCCGCCGCGCCCGAACCGGTGGTGGCGGAGTGGTTCGACCCCGGCTCCCAGGTGACGTTCCCGGAGGAGTCCTTCTCGATGTACTTGTACTGGATCGCGGTGGACTGCGGCAGGTTCACCGTGACCGTCCAGGTCGAGCCGGACTGCGTCATCGGCAGCGCCGAGGCGGGTGCCCAGCTGCCGAGGCCGGTGACCGAACCCACGAGGTACATCGGTGCGCTGGTCGGCGTACCGCTCACGGTGAAGGTCTCGGCGACGGTGCCGGCCGGAGCGCTCGTCGTGGCGGACGCACTGGCCGACGCGCTCGCCGAAGCGGACGCGGACGCGGACGCGGAAGCCGAGGCCGAGGCCGAGGCCGAGGCCGAGGGGGACGCCGTCGTGCCGCCGCCAGAGGAGGTCGTCGCGTACAGCGCCACCGCGTCCTTCGCCGCGACCGACACGGTCGCGTTCCCGTTCGCGTCCACGACGACCGTCGGGCCGGAGCAGGAGCTCGTCGCCGCCGTGTAGTCGCCGTGGATGACGTCGCAGTAGGTGCCGGCGGCGAGGCCGGTCTGGAAGGTCCTGGTCTGCGTGGAGTTCTCGTTGTTGATCGCGATCCAGGCCTTGCTGCCGCGCGAGAAGGCGATCAGGTTGGAGCCGTCGTCGTACCAGTTGGCCACCGCGGCCCCCTGGGCCGCGTTGTGCCAGCCGACCATGTTGGCGACGCCCTGGATCCGGTCGGTGCAGTACCAGCCGTTGGAGCAGTCGGTGTTGGTGACGTAGCCGTTGGCGTCGGCCGGCGGTGAGTCGTCGGAGCTGTTCCAGGTGAACCCGGAGTAGACCGACGGCTGCACGCCGTAGCCCCATGCCAGCATGAACTCGTTGGCCAGGGTGAAGGTGGCGCCGTTCTTGTAGCTGAGGGTGCTGCCGTTGCGCTCGGTGTCGTGGTTGGTGACCATCGCGCCGTCGGAGGCGCTCGGCTCCAGGCCCCAGGACTGGCCGAAGGTCTTCAGGTTGGCGATGTTGCCGGTGAACTGGTTCTTCAGGTTGTCGGCGTAGTCGAAGCCGATGACGCTGCCGTTGCTCTCGAACGCCGCCGGGGCGAGGTTGCCGCTGCTGCCGGGGTAGACCTCCTGCAGCACGTAGGGGCGCTGACCCCAGAGCGTGTTGGTGAGCCGGGACTCGATGTTGGCCATGTCGGCCTGGTTGATGTGCTTGGCCGAGTCGACGCGGAACCCGTCGACGCCGTAGCCGATCAGCTTGTTGAGATAGCCGGCGATCTTCGACCGGACGTCGTCGGTCTCGGTGTAGAGGTCCGCCAGGTTCTCCAGGTCGCACTCCTGCACCTGGGTCTGGTTGTTCCAGTCGTTGATGGACAGGTTCGAGTTGGGGCAGTTGTTCGGATAGCTGTGGAAGTCGGCCGAGGTGTACGGGACCTCGCTGTAGCTGCGGTTGGAGACGTTGAAGCTGTCACCGCCGTACGAGTCGGTGCTCGACTGGTCGGTTCCGGACATGTGGTTGACGACCGTGTCGACGTAGACCTTGACGCCCGCGTTGTGGCAGGTCGTCACCATCGCCTGGAACTGGGCCTCGGTGCCCATCCTGCTGTTCAGGTCGTAGCCGACGGGCTGGTAGATCTCCCACCACGGGTGGCTGCCGGAGAGTCTGATCGAGTCCTGTGGCGGGGCCACCTGGACCGCGCCGTAGCCCTTGGGGCCGAGGACGGCGGTGCACTCCGAGGCCACCGAGGGCCAGTTCCACATGAACATGTTTGCGATCACATCGCCGCCGTTGGGCGCGCTGGCGTGGGCGGTGCCGCTGGTCAGCGCGAGGGGCACGACCGTGCCCGCGGCGACCAGGGCCCCGGACGCGAACAGAGCTCGCAGGCGGCCGGATTGACTCGGCATCAGGTTCTCCATGGGGGAGAGTGGGTGGGGTGAACAGGATGGCGCCGACGAGCGTGCTCCCCCTGATTCCTGAGCGTCAAGACATTGGTGGAAACTTTTTCAGCATCTTGCTGAAACATCTTGCGATGAATCGGGGGCGCCAGTAGGTTCTGCCTCGCCCCCGCCGCCGCCCCAGGGAGACAGTCCTGTGCGATCACGATGGAGAAGCCTGCTCGTCACGGCTGCGCTGCTGAGTCCGGCGGTGGTCGGGCCGATCCCGGTCGCCGTCGCCGCCTCGGCCCCGCGCTCGGCGGCTCTGCCGCCCGCCCCCTCCGACGCGGCACTCGCCGCGACCCCGGACCGCCACGGCCTGAACAAGGAGCAGTTCTACTTCCTGCTCCCGGACCGCTTCGCCAACGGCGACCCGTCCAACGACACCGGCGGCATCACCGGCACCCGGATGCAGAACGGCTACGACCCCACCGACTCGGGCTTCTACCACGGCGGTGACCTCGCCGGGATCATCAAGAAGCTGTCGTACATCAAGAAGCTCGGCACCACCGCCATCTGGATGGCGCCGATCTTCAAGAACGTTCCGGTGCAGGGCACCGGCAGCAACGCCTCGGCCGGCTACCACGGCTACTGGATCACCGACTTCACCCAGGTCGACCCGCACTTCGGCACCAACGCGCAGCTCAAGGAGCTGATCCAGAAGGCCCACGCGATGGGCATGAAGGTCTTCTTCGACGTCATCACCAACCACACCGCCGACGTCATCGACTACGCCGAGAAGACCTACGACTACCGCTCCATCGGCGCCTACCCGACGCTCGACGAGAACGGCCGGCCGGTCGACACCACCGCCATCGCGAACGCCAACGCAGCCAACGGGACGGCGAACTACCCCAAGCTGACCAAGGACTCCTTCCCCTACACCCCGGTCTTCGACCAGCCGGGCGACGCGACCGCCAAGAAGCCCTCCTGGCTCAACGACGTGACGCTCTACCACAACCGGGGCAATACCAGTTTCGTCGGCGAGAACGCCACCGAGGGCGACTTCTACGGGCTGGACGACCTGGACACCCAGGACCCGCGCGTGATCCAGGGCTTCGAGAAGATCTACGAGAACTGGGTCAAGCGGGACGATGTCGACGGCTTCCGGATCGACACCGTCAAGAACGTCAACATGGCGTTCTGGCAGCAGTGGGCCCCGGCGCTGACGAAGTTCGCCGAGCAGCAGGGCAACAAGAAGTTCTTCATGTTCGGTGAGGTCTACGACGCCGACACGAGCATCAACTCCAGCTACGTCACCCAGGGCAAGCTGGACGCCGCCCTCGGCTTCCCGTTCCAGAACGCGGCCCGCCTCTACGCCTCGCAGGGCGGCTCGGCCGGGCTGCTGTCCGCGCTCTACGCGGACGACTACAAGTACGCCTCCGCGAGCAGCGACGCGTACGAGCAGCCGACCTTCCTCGGCAACCACGACATGGGCCGCATCGGGTACTTCCTGAAGACCGACAACCCGAACGCGAGCGACGCCGAGCTGCTGAAGAAGGACCTGCTGGCCCAGCAGCTGCTCTTCCTGACGCGTGGTCAGCCGGTCGTCTACTACGGCGACGAGCAGGGCTTCACCGGGCTCGGCGGTGACAAGGCCGGGCGACAGGACATGTTCGCCTCCAAGGTCGCCGAGTACAACACCGACGCCGTCATCGGCGGCCCGAGCGGCTCGGCCGACCGCTACGGCACCGACGTGCCGGTCTACCAGGCGATCGCCCAGCTGGCCGCGCTGCGCAAGGCCAACCCGGCGCTGGAGGACGGCGCCCAGATCGAGCGCTACGCGGCGAGCGGGCCGGGCGTCTACGCCTTCTCCCGGATCGACGCCAAGCAGCAGGTCGAGTACCTGGTCGCGGTCAACAACGCCACGACCGACCAGACCGTGAGCGTGCCGACCTACTCGGCCGGTATGGGCTTCAGCCCGATCTACGGCACCGGCCAGGCCCACGCCGTCACCGGCGCCGACAGCAAGCTCAGCCTGACCGTCCCGGCCGAGTCCGCGGTCGTCTACAGGGCCGACGCCCGCATCGGCGCGCCGAGCGCCGCGCCCACGGTCGCGCTGACCGCGCCCGCCGACGGCTCCTCCGGCACGGTGACGGTGAAGGCCGACGTCACCGGCGGCGGCTTCAACCGCGTGGTCTTCGCCGCCTCCGTCGGCACCGGCGCCTGGAAGGTGCTCGGCAGCGCCGACCACGCCCCCTACGCCGTCACCCAGGACCTGAGCCGCGTTCCGGCCGGAACGACCGTCCGCTACAAGGCCGTGGTGGTCGACAACACCGGCCGCACCGCCGACGCGAGCGGCACCACGCTGGTGGCCGCCGTGCCGCAGGCACCCAAGCCGAGCGCCGTCTCCCGCGGTTACGCCGTCGTCCACTACCACCGCGCCGACGGGAACTACAGCGGGTGGAACCTCTACGCCTGGGGCGACATCGCCGACGGCGAGGGCACCACCTGGCCCGCCGGGCACCCGTTCATCGGCCAGGACGCCTTCGGCGCCTTCGCCTACGTGAAGTTGAAGCAGGGCGCGAGCAACGTCGGCTTCATCATCGAGAACAACGGCACCAAGGACACCGCCGCCGACCGGGCCGTCGACCTCTCGCAGACCGGCGAGGTCTGGGTGAACTCCGGCGACACCACCACCTACACGACCGACCCCGGTGCCTCCGACACCGTCCCGGCCGGACAGGTGATCGTGCACTACCACCGCGCCGACGGGAACTACGCCGGCTGGGGCATGCACGTGTGGACCGGCGCGGCCAACCCGACCGACTGGACCGCCCCGCTGCAGCCGTCCGGCACCGACGCCTTCGGTGACGTCTTCACCGTGCCGCTGGCGAGCGGGGCCACCTCGCTCAGCTACATCCTCCACAACGGCGACACCAAGGACCTGCCCGACGACCAGTCCCTGGTCTTCGGCCAGAACGGCCGCGAGGTGTGGATCCTCAACGCCACCCCGGGTTACCTGCTGCCCGAGGCCTCCGGCTCGGCCGCCGACGTCGACCTGACCAAGTCCAAGGCACAGTTCGTCGACGGCACCACCGTCGCCGTCCCCGCCGGCTGGGGCTTCGGCGCCACCGTGCCGAACGGCTCCTCCGCCGAGCTGGTCTACTCGCCGACCGGCGCCATCACCGTCAAGGACGGTGACACCACCGACCCGGGCTACTGGCTGCGCCTGCTGCCCGTCAGCGGCGGCCTGACCGCCGCCCAGCTGGCCAAGCACCCCGAGCTGAAGGGCTACGCCGCCTTCACCGTCGACCCGCGCGACCTGAAGCGCATCCCGCTCGCGCTGCGCTCGCAGCTGATCATGACCGAGCGCGAGGCCAACGGCGCGTTGCTGGCCGCGACGGGCGTGCAGCTGCCCGGGGCCCTCGACGCGATCTACGGCCCGGCGGCCGCCAAGGCCCCGCTCGGCCCGGTCTACGGCAAGGACGGCACGCCGTCCCTCTCCGTCTGGGCGCCCACCGCACGGCAGGTCGGCCTGGAGCTCTACGACTCCGCGACGGCCACCACGCCGCACCTCGTCCCGATGACACGTCAGAACAGCAGCGGCGTCTGGACGGTCAAGGGCGCCAAGGACTGGACCGGCAAGTACTACCTCTACCGGGTCACCGTCTGGGCGCCCAGCGTGCAGCAGGTCGTGACCAACCACGTCACCGACCCCTACTCGGTCTCCCTCTCCACCGACTCCAAGCGCAGCGAGATCGTCGACCTGACCGCGGCCTCGCTCGACCCTGCGGGCTGGCAGCAGGACCGCTCGCCCAAGGCGATCAGCGCCGGGCAGCAGGAGATCCAGGAGCTGCACGTCCGCGACTTCTCCGTCGCCGACGCGACCGTCCCGGCCGGCGACCGCGGCACCTACGTGGCCTTCACCGACCTGAACTCGGCCGGTATGAAGCACCTGGCGCAGCTCGCCAAGCAGGGCCTGACCACCGTCCACCTGCTGCCGAGCTTCGACTTCTCCTCCGTCCCCGAGGCGAAGGGCGAGCAGACCACCCCCGCCTGCGACCTGGCCTCCTTCGCGGCCGACTCCGACCAGCAGCAGGCCTGCATCAGCAAGCAGGCGTCCACCGACGCCTACAACTGGGGCTACGACCCGCTGCACTACAACGTCCCCGAGGGCTCCTACAGCACCGACCCGAACGGCACCGCGCGTGTCGTCCAGTTCCGCGCGATGGTCGCGGCGCTGCACAGGATCGGGCTGCGGGTGGTCATGGACGTGGTCTACAACCACACCGCCGCGTCCGGCGAGAACGCCGCCAGCGTGCTGGACCAGATCGTCCCCGGCTACTACCAGCGGCTCTCCGCCGACGGCGCCGTGACGACCGACTCCTGCTGCGCCGACACCGCCCCGGAACACGCCCTGATGAACCGCCTGGTCGTCGACTCGACCAAGCTCTGGGCCACCCAGTACCACGTCGACGGATTCCGCTTCGACCTGATGGGCCTGGACCCGAAGGCCACCATGCTGGACGTCAAGGCGGGCCTGGCGGCCACCGGCCGCCACGAGTTCCTCTACGGCGAGGGCTGGAACTTCGGCGTCGTCGCCAACGACGCCCGGTTCGTCCAGGCCACCCAGGCCAACATGGCGGGCACCGGCATCGCCACCTTCAACGACCGCCTGCGCGACGCGGTCCGCGGCGGCGGCCCGTTCGACAACAACCCGCACGTCCAGGGCTTCGCCTCCGGCCTGTACACCGCGCCGAACGGCGACGCGGTCAACGGCAGCACGGCGGACCAGAAGGCCCGCCTGCTGAACCAGATGGACCAGATCAAGGTCGGCCTGACCGGCAACCTGGCCGCCTACTCGTTCACCGACAGTGCAGGCAAGACCGTCACCGGGTCCGAGATCGACTACAACGGCGCCCCGGCCGGGTACACGGCCGCGCCCGGCGAGGCGATCACCTACGTCGACGCGCACGACAACCTCGACCTCTACGACACCCTCGCCTACAAGCTCCCGGCCGGCACCCCCATGGCCGACCGGGTCCGGATGCAGGCCCTGGCCCTGGCCACCACCGAGCTCGCCCAGGGCCCCGGTTTCTCCGTGGCCGGCTCGGACCTGCTGCGCAGCAAGTCGCTGGACGGCAACTCCTTCGACAGCGGCGACTGGTTCAACGCGATCCAGTGGCAGTGCGCGGGTGGCAACGGCTTCGGCCGGGGCCTGCCGACGGCGGCCTCCAACTCCGGCTTCTGGTCCTGGGCCAAGCCGCTGCTGGCGGACCCGTCGCTGGTCGCGGGCTGCTCCGCGCAGCGCGACACGACGGCGCTCTACCAGCAGTTCCTGCGGATCAAGGCCTCCACGCCGCTCTTCTCGCTCAGCACCGCGGCCGCCGTCCAGCAGCGGCTGAGCTTCCCGCTGTCCGGCACGGCCGGCGAGCTGCCCGGTGTGATCACGCTGCACCTGGACGGCACCGGCCTGCACACCTTCAAGTCCGTCACGGTCGTCTTCAACGCGACCCCGAGCGCCCAGCAGCAGACCCTGCCGGGCCTGATCGGCACCGGCCAGCAGCTGGACCCGATCCAGGCCCAGGGCGCCGACCCGGTCGTCAAGGCCGCGTCGTTCGACTCCGCCACCGGCACCTTCACCATCCCCGCGAGGACGGTGGCGGTCTACGTCCAGCAGTGAGTGACGTAGAACAGCCCTGAGGGGCGGACCCCGGACACGTGACTCCGGAGTCCGCCCCTCAGGCACTTCCCAGGCGACGCACAGTTCTCGCGTCCCGGAAGTAGTACAACGCCCCTTTGTGGGTAGGTAGGTGGGGTACGCGGCGTCGGCGGGGGGTGTCGATGGCGGGGACCACATCGGATGCCAGTGGGGTGGGGGGACCACCTCTGATCGTCGTGCTGGCGGATCGCCAGTACCTTTTTCCGGTCGGCAGCGTCGTCCGGATCGGGCGCAATCCCGAGCTGGACGTGGTGTCGACCAGCCCGCTGGTCTCGCGTGCCTGCCACGCGGTCATCAGTGTCGACGCGGGCGGCGCCACCTACGTGGACCAGTCGCGACGCGGCACGTTCCTGCGCGGCAGACCGCTGCGCGGACCGCTGCGGATCACCGAGTCGGTGGAGCTGCGCCTCGGCGATCCGGTGACCGGCGAGGTCCTCGGCGTCACGCCACCGCTCGGCTCGCACCAGCTGGAACGGAACCGCCGCAGACGGCTGGCGCTGCGGCGCGGACGCATGGCCGGTCTCGCACTGGGCGCGATGGGCGTCGCCGCGGCCGTCCTCGCCGCACTGCTGCTGCCCTCGGGCGCCACACCCAAGGCGGCCGCGCACCCGAGCGCCGGCGCGACGGCGACCACCGCGCCGCTCGCCCTGGCCGAGGCGGCCACGGTCCGGTTGCGCCTCGGTCCGGCGGATGCCTCCACCGGGTGGGGCTCGGGGACGGTCGTCGACCCGCACGGGCTGATCCTCACCAACGCGCACGTCGCGCAGCCGCAGGCGCCGGGACAGGCCGTGGCCCTGGGCACGCCCGGCTACCAGCTGCCCGCCAACCCGCCCTTCCTGACCGTCGAGATGACCACCGGTCAGTCCACCCCGGCCGTCGCCCGCTACCGGGCCCGCCCGGTCGCCGTGGACGGCTACCTGGACCTGGCCGTCGTGCAGATCTACGCCGACGCCGCCGGGAAGCCGGTCGACCCGAGCACGCTGAGGCTGCCCGCGCTCACGATCGGCGACTCGGGTGCGCTGCAACTCGGCCAGCCCGTCACCGTGCTGGGCTTCCCCGGGGTCGCCGAGTCCGACTCGATCAGCGTCACCAGCGGTGTGCTGTCCACCTTCGTGCCCGATCCGCTGCACCATGCCGCGGACCCGCGCTTCGAGTTGGAGACCACGGCGCGGCTCGCCCACGGCAACTCCGGTGGCGCCGCGATCGACGCGGGCGGACGGCTGATCGGCGTGCCCAGCATGGAGGTCACCGGCGAGGGCGCGGACGTGTCCTACCGGCTGAGGGCCGCCCAACTGGCCCGCCCGCTGCTGGCGGCGGCCCGGGCCGGCCGGACGTACGGCTCGGTGCTGCTGGTGCACTCGGGCGTCGGGGAAAAGGTCACCGGCGTGGGCGTCGGCGGGTCGGGCGAGCAGGCCTGCGCCATCTCCGCGCCCGCGACCCTCGCGGCGCTGCCGGCCCAGCTGTGGGTGGGTCTGCGCTACGCGGGCCTGCCCAAGGGGCTGGACGTCGCCGTCGGGGTCCGCCCGCCGGGCGCCGCCGCCTTCGGGGGAGCGGGCGGCGCGCTGCCGGAGGAGACGGTGCCGGGGCCGGACGGCTGTCTCGCCGTGGCGGTCGACCCCGCCTCCTTCGGCCTCGCGTCCCTGCCACCGGGGACGTACCAGGCACAGCTCTTCGCCGGACCGGATCTCGATCCGGTCGGCGGTACCGCCCAGTTCCGCGTCGGGGGGTGACGCACCGTGAGGCAGCGTGAGGAGAAGGGAAGAGGGCGATGAACCAGACTCCGAACGGACGGGACGACGAGGTGCGCGAGGCGCTCGCGGCGGCCGTCGGATCGTACGGGCCGGCCGTGCTCGGCAACGCGCAGATGCTCGGCAACATCCTGACCGACCTGTTGCCGGACCATCCGCGCGAACGCAGCCTGCTGGTGGCCGCGGCCGAGGCGGAGGCCGCGACCCTGCTGCAGGAACAGGTCGGGAGACAGCGGCTGGACCCGGGCACGGCGGTGGCGCTGACCTCGCGCACCCTGATCGAACGCCGCGCCCTGGACCCGGCGGCGGCCCGCTGGGTCACCACCGCCTACGCGACCGCGCTCGGCTACAACCCGCCGACGGTCTCGGCTCCGCCGCCCACCGACGCGCCACCGGCGGACGCCGTGCCGGGTGCGTCGGCACAGGGCGCGGCGCCCGGGGGTGACCCGACGCCCTACGTGCCGACCCAGCCGATGTCCTCCCTGCCGCAGCCGGTCGGGCCACCCCAGCCGGTCGGGCCACCGCAGCCGCCGGGGCCGTCGATGCCGGACGCGCCGACGCTGATCGCCCCGCCAGGATCGGGCTCGCTGCCGCCGGGCGGTTCGCTCCCGCCGGCCGGCTCCTCGCTGCCGCCGACGCCGCCCGGGCCGGTGGGCTACGGCGCGCCCACGCCAGGCTTCGGTTCGTCGCTGCCGGGTTCGTCGCTGCCCGGATCATCGCTTCCCGGCGGAGCGGGCGTCCCGCCGCAGGGCTTCGGTCCGCCCGGCGGCGCCGCTCCCGGCGGGGGAGCCTACGGCGGGTACGGCGGCCCCACCGGACCGGGCGGGCCCGGCGCCGTGCCGCCCGCCGGGTACGCGTCGGGCACCAGCGGCCCGAGCAAGCGTCCGACGGCTCTGATCGTCGCCGCCGGGGCCGTCGCGGTGCTGCTCGTCGGCTACCTGGCGGTGGCCGGCGCCGCCCACATGCCGCCGTTCCAGGCCGCCGCCGCCCATCCCACGCACTCGCCGAGTCCCACGCCCACCACGCCGTCCCCCGAACCGACCACCCCGACGCCCAGCCCCTCGCCGACCGGCCCGGTGGTCGCGGACGGCGTGACGCCGCTGATGGACATCCTGTCCACCGCCCTTCCCGACCCCGCGACCCAGTGCCAGTCGCACGACCCCGGCCAGGACAAGTTCACCTCGGTCGGCCTGGTGTCGGCGTACTACTGCACCGACACCAATCTGCCCGGGGGCGGCATCTGGGCCTACCAACTGGACTCCCAGGCCGACTACCAGGCCACCTGGGTCAACTACAACAAGTGGTGGGGCTTCAGCACCTCCTCCGCCGGCAGCACCTGCCCGCCCGGCAGCGGTTCCTCCGGCGGCCTGAGCGGCTGGCACGACGACGCGGCCGGCTACCCGGACCGCTCCGGGCAGGTCCTGGAGTGCCAGATGGTCGGCAGCGGTGGCTCCGACAACACGCCCTCCTACACCTGGTCGCTGCCGACACAGGACACCTTCTTCGTGGCGGAGGGCGACAAGGGCAGCAGTTGGTCCTCCCTGAACAACTGGTGGGGCAAGTACGCCCCGCCGCAGTCGACCACGGCCGCCTCGCCGAGCTCCTCCTGAGCGGCGGAGGCGAACGAGAGCCATGACGGCCCACGACACCCCGACCCTGCGGATGCCGGGCGGCGGGATCTCCCGCCGCCCGCTCCACCTGATCCTCCTCGCCGACTGCTCCGGCGGTATGAAGGGCGAGAAGATCCAGGCCCTCAACTACGCCATCGCCGACATGCTGGCCCAGCTGGCCATCTGGGACCGCGCCCAGGAGCAGGCCCAGGTGTTCGTCCGAGCCGTCGCGTTCGCGACGGAGGCGGTCTGGCACATCCCCGCTCCCACCCCCGTCGTCGACCTGCGCTGGCGCCCGCTGCAGCCCGTCCCGCGCGGGCTGACCAACATGGGCACCGCGTTCCAGTTGGTCGCGGAGGCGCTGGCCCCCGGCAGGATCGAACGCCGCGCCCTGCGCCCGGCGTTGCTGCTGATCACCGACGGCCTCGCCACCGACCCACCCGGCCGCTTCGAGGCCGGCCTCAACGCCCTGCTGGCCACGCCGGCCGGTCGGGGCGCGCTGCGGCTCTCCGTGGCGATCGGCCGGGACGCCCGCTCGGAGGCGTTGAACCGCTTCATCGGCGACCCCTCGGTGCCGGTCCTGGTGGCGGACAGCACCTCCGACATCTCCGACCGGCTGGTCGTCGCCTCGCTCGCGGTCTCCCGCATGTCCGAAGCGGGCGCGGATCGCGCCGCGCTGGCGGACCGGCTCTTCGGCCACGGCGGCCCGGGGGACTCCATCTTCGGTCAGGACACGATCATTTGACTCAGCTGCACTACCTCGGGGACGCGAGGAGCTGCGCGACAAGCCACCGGCGTGCGGACGGTCCTCCTCGAACAGGGCCATCCGCTCCGGGCGGTTCCTCGCGCAGTTCCTCGCGTCCCTGAGGGGGGAGGCGTTGTGCACCAGTGGCAGGCCGTCACCGCCGTGGCGCGGGGTGCTGCGCATGCGGCGCGGGGGCGTGCGGCGCAGGACGCGGTGCGGGCCGCGCGGAGCGCGGACTGCACGGTGGTGGCCGTCGCCGACGGGCACGGGCACGCCCAGCACTTCCGCAGCGAGATCGGCGCGGTGCTCGCCGTGGACGCCGCCTGCTCGCAGGGCCTGCGGCGGCTGCCCGCGCTCCTCGGCGCGGACGTGGAACGGCCGCAGCGCGCGGTGCGGCAGGCCTTCGTGCCGCTGCTGATCGAGCACTGGCGGGCCGCCGTGATGGGGCATCTCGCCCAACTGCCCTACCAGGAAACCGTGGAGGAACCCCTGATCCCGTACGGCAGCACGCTGGTGATGACGGCAGCCTGCCCGCCGTGGCTGCTGTGCCTGCAGATCGGGGACGGGGACCTGCTGGTGGTCCGGCCGGACGGGAACTCCTTCGCGCCGGTGCCGCCGGACGCCGCGCTGGACGGGCGGCGGACCACGAGCCTGTGCCAGGCCGACGCGGCGGCGTCGGTCCGGCTCGCGGTCGTGGACCTGCGGCGTGAGGACGTCGCGCTGGTGCTGCTGGCGACCGACGGGTACGGCAACGCGCAGAGCGAGGACGACTGGCAGCCCGAGGTGGGCGCGGATCTGGCCCAACTGGCCGCCGAGCACGGCACGGAGTGGTTCGCCGCGCAACTGCCGCTCTGGGCGCGGGCCTGCGCGTCCGGCGCGGGCAGCGGCGACGACACCTCGATCGCGCTGCTGCTGCGCTCGTCGGAAGGAGCGGCCCCATGGACACCCTGATCGTGCCGGGGCAGCGCATGCGGCTCCTCGGCAGTGGTGCCATCGTGACAGTGGGCCGCCGGATCGGGGCGGGCGGACAGGGCGTCGTCCACGTCGTGCAGTTGGGGGAGGCCTCGTTCGCGGTCAAGTGGTTCCGGCCGAACCTGCGCCAGGAGGGGTTCCGGGCCTGCATCGAGGCGCTGGTGCGGCGCGGCCGACCCCCGCACGAGGCGTTCGTGTGGCCGATCGACCTGGTCGAGCCGCTCGACGCCGGACCGGAGGGGTTCGGGTACCTGATGCGGTTGGTCGAGCCCCGGTTCGTGCCGATCCCACAGGTGTTGAACGAGCGCCAGCAACCCTCCTTCCGCGTGCTCGCGACGATCGGGCGCGAGTTGGTGGAGGCCATGGCGGCGCTGCACGCGACCGGGCTGTGCTACCGGGACTTCAGCTTCGGCAACGTCTGGGTCGACCCGGCGACCGCGCAGATCGCGGTGCTGGACAACGACAACATCGGCAGCGAGGGCGGCGAGGTCTTCGTCAAGGGGACCGGCCGGTTCATGGCTCCGGAGATCCTGCGGGACGAGGCGCTGCCGTCGACGGTGACGGACCTGCACTCCCTCGCCGTGCTGCTCTTCTTCGTGCTGGTGCACGGGCATCCGCTGCTGGGGGCGCGGGTCGACTCCTCCTACACCTGGGAGGGTGGCGGGCACCTCACCGAACTGGAGCTGCTGCTGGAGCACTTCGGCCGGGACCCGCTCTTCGTCTTCGACCCGACCGACGCGGCGAACCGTCCCGTGCCGGGGGACCGGATGCTGGTGTGGTGGGAGCTCTACCCGGAGTTCGTGCGGCAGGTCTTCACCCGCGCGTTCACCGTGGGCCTGCGCGACGCGACTCTGGGCGGGCGGGTCACCGAGGGGGTGTGGCGGCGGGTGCTGCTGCGGCTGCACGACAGCGTCTGGTCCTGTCCGCGGTGCGGGGCGGAGGTCTTCCACGATCCGGACCGCCGCGGCAGCCCCTGCTGGGCCTGCCGACTCCCGCTGCCCGTACCGCCGTTGCTGCACCTGCCCAACGGCCGGGAGCTGGTTCTCGGGGAGGGGGCCGAGCTGACGGACCACCATCTGACGGGCGGACGTGGCGCTCCCGTCGTGCTGGGCCGTGTCGAGGCACATCCGGGCCGGCCGGGGCAGGTGGTGCTGCGCAACGTCGGCGGACGCGCGTGGCGGGTGGCCCCGGACGGGGAGACGCTGAAGGCCGTCCATCCCGGCCAGCGGCTCGGGGTCCGGGCGATGAGCCTCGACTTCGGCCCGGCCCGCGCCTGGATCACCGCCGGGGACGGGTGAGGTGAGGGGCCTCAGTCCGGCGGCCGGTTGACCAGGTGGGCGAAGACCACCACGTTGCCGAGGTAGCCCTGCCCGGCCCGGTAGCCGCCGCCGCAGGTGATCAGCCGCAGTACGGCCAGTGGGGTGGGGCCGTACACCTGGTCGTCCGGGAAGTGGTCCTTGGCGAAGACCCGGACCTGGTCGACCAGGAACACCGCGGTGCGCCGGTCCGCGCGGACCACGTCCACGGTGTCGCCCCGGGAGAGGGAGCCGAGGGCGTAGAAGACGGTGGGACCGTGGGCGTTGTCGACATGACCCGCGATGATCGCGGGCCCGGCGCTGCCGGGGGCGGTTCCGTCCGCGTACCAGCCGGCCAGGTTCTTCCGGCTCTCCGGCGGTGGGACCAGCCGCCCGGCGCGATCCAGCGAGAGGGCGGTCAGCGGCGCGTCGACGCCGATGACGGGGATACGGACACGCAACGGCGTCGCGGCCGGCAGCGGGGGAGCGGGACGGTCCTGATCCGCGTACCAGTAGACGCCGCCTCCGTTGTCGGCAGCGCTCGCGTCGGGCTGCGGCGGGCCGCCGCCGAGCCCTCGGCCGGCGATGACCAGACCGAGGACCAGCACCACCCGCGCGACCAGCCGCCTGCTGCCGAGCATCCGTCGTCCCTCCGGGGGTGCCTCAGTTCGTGCCGCTGCGGCGGCGGCTCAGGAACAGGGCGCCGCCCGCGAGCCCGGCGAGGCCGAGGCCGACGGCGACCTGCGTGGTGCTGCCCGGGTCGATGCTGCCGCCGACACCGGTGTGGACCGGTCCGTGCGGGCGGTGGTGGTCGTCGTCGTGGCGGCCGTGGACCTCGACCTCGCCGCGGAAGGTGGACAGCGAGGTGTTGGACTCCTTGCAGGCGCCGGAGACGCTGTAGGAGCCCGGCTTGACGTCCTGGCTGATCGTGGCGGCTCCGGAGAAGAAGCCGGGCTGGCCGGGCATCGGGTGGACCCGGACGGCCGTCACGAACGCCATGGAGGAGACCAGGGTCGGGTCGGGGGTGCCGAAGAACGAGGCGCTGCAGTTGACGACGAGGCCGACGGTGCGGCCCGGGGTGACGTTCTCGGGGCTGATGGAGATGTCCGCGCCGTTGACGCCGTTCGCGGGTTCGGCGTTGCCGGCGGGCGCCGCGAGGGCGGTCGGGGCGAGGGCGAGCAGCGGCGCGCAGGCCAGAGCGAGGGACGCGGCGAGCGTGGGGATCCTGTGCGGCATGCGGGGCATCCAGCACCTCCGGGGCGTCGGGTGCGGACCTCGGGCGCCGGGCCCGGGGTGCGGGGGGACACACCGCGACTGTGTTGAACCGGAGCATCACCGTCCGTATGCGTCTTGTAGCGTTCCGGTCATACAATTAATTCGAAAGAAGTAGTGGTGAGAGGCGGTGCGGACCGCTTTACTCTCCCTCATGACCTCACTTGATCATGACGGGATCGTCGCGCGCGCGGCGGACCTGGTGTCCTCGAACTACGTCTTCCCCGAGATCGGCGAGAAGCTCGCCGCCGACCTGCGCGCCGCTGCCGCGGCCGGTCGTTACGCCGCCGTCGAGGGGGCCGAGGAGCTGGGCCGGCTGGTCACCGAGGACCTGCAGGCCGCCAACGGTGACAAGCA
Organism: Streptacidiphilus jiangxiensis; assembly: GCF_900109465.1. GTDB lineage: Bacteria > Actinomycetota > Actinomycetes > Streptomycetales > Streptomycetaceae > Streptacidiphilus > Streptacidiphilus jiangxiensis. Next base: position 19,853 of record NZ_FOAZ01000018.1, on the reverse strand, counting down.
CCTGCGCCTGGCCTTCCATGCGGACGTCGTGCCGGACGGCAAGGACGCCGCCGCCGAGCAGCTCTTCGCGAACGCCGCCGCCGAGTCCTGCGGCGGCGTGCCGCGCTTCCAACTGCTCGAGGGCGGTGTGGCGGTCGTCGAGTTCGCGCCGATGCTGCTGCCGCTCGCGCTCTCCGCCGACTCCGTCACCGCCGCCATGACCCTCGCCGCCCAGGCGAAGGCCGTCATCCTGGACCTGCGCGGCAACCTCGGCGGCGACCCCTACACCGCCCAGTACATCTGCAGCTACCTCTTCGACGAGCCCACCCACCTCAACACCCAGTTCTGGCGCGACGGCGAGAACGGCGACACCGAGGAGCAGTCCTGGTCGCTGTCCCACGTCCCGGGTCGTCGCGTCGGCGGGCAGAAGCCCGTCGCCGTCCTGGCGAGCGGTCGGACCTTCTCCGGCGGCGAGGAGCTCACCTACAACCTGCAGCAGTCCGGCCGGGCCGTCGTCGTCGGCGAGCGGACCGGCGGCGGCGCCCACCCGCGCCACGGCTGGACGCTCCACCCGCACCTGGAGCTCACCGTCCCCGTCGGCCGCTCGGTCAACCCGACCAGCGGCACCAGCTGGGAGGGCGTCGGCATCGCCCCCGACATCGCCTGCCCGGCCGAGGAGGCCCTGGACCGGGCCGTCGCCGAGCTGCTCACCCGTCTGGGCTGAGCGGCGCCGTCGCGGGAACAACCGCTGCGCCGGGCCGGTTCGGTCGGACATGAAGGCAATCGTGTACGAGCGCAGCGGTGGTTCCGACGTCCTCTCCCTGGTCGACCGGCCGGTTCCGGAGCCCGGGCCGGGCGAGGTCCGGGTCAAGGTGGCCTGGTCCGGCGTCAACCCGACGGACTGGAAGTCCCGTTCCGGCACCGGGCCGGGCGAGGGCGCCCTCCAGGTCCCGAACCAGGACGGCTCCGGCGTCGTCGACGCGGTCGGGGCGGGCGTGGACGGCGCACGGGTCGGCGAGCGCGTGTGGATCTGGGAGGCCGCGTGGCAGCGGCACGACGGCACTGCGCAGGAGTACCTCGTGCTGCCCGCGCGTCAGGCCGTCGCCCTGCCCGACCACGCCTCCCTGGAGCTCGGCGCGAGTCTCGGCATCCCCGCGATGACCGCGCACCGGGCTCTCACCCTCGGCGCGGACGGCCCCGAGCGGCTCGCCCCCGGCGCGCTCGCCGGCCGCACCGTGCTGGTCGCGGGCGGCGCGGGCGCGGTCGGCAACGCCGCGATCCAGCTCGCGCGCTGGGCGGGCGCGACGGTCCTCACCACCGTCAGCAGCCCCGAGAAGGCCAAGCTGGCCCAGGCCGCCGGCGCGCACCACGTCGTCGACTACCGCGCCTCCGACGCGGCCACCGAGATCCGGACCCTGGCCCCCGCCGGAGTCGACCTGGTCGTCGAGGTCGCCCCCACCGCCAACCTCGCCCTCGACCTCGCGGTCCTCGCCACGAACGGAACGGTCGCCTTCTACGCCGACGGCAGTGGCCCGGAGCTGACGCTCCCGGTGCGCGAGTCCATGATCCGCAACCTGCGCTGGCTGGGCGTCCTCGTCTACACCATTCCCGACGCGGCCAAGCTGGACGCGGTGGCCGCGATCTCGGAGGCGGTGGCCGCGGGCGCGCTCCGCGGCGGCGAGGAGGCGGGCCTGCCCTGGCACGTCCACCCGCTCGCCGCGACCGCGGACGCACACGACGCGGTGCAGGGCGGCGCGGTGGGCAAGGTGCTGATCGAGCTGTAGGGCGGAAATCCGCTGGTCGCCGGCCGGGGTGCCTGCCATGCTCACACCCTGTCGAGAAGGCTTCCGACGCGAGGTGATGGTGATGGCGCCGGCCAGGGATCAGCGGCTTCCCACGCTCGGCGTGGACGTGGGCGGGGTGATCGTCGACCGGATCGCCGCCGGAGAGGACACCTCGTTCTTCGGCTCCCAGCCCTTGTTGACCCCGGCCGTGTGCGGCGTGTTCGAGGCCCTCGCCCGGCTGGCGGCGGAGCCCTTCGAGGGGCGGGTCCACGTGGTGTCCAAGGCGGGGCCCAAAGTGGCCGCGAACACCCGCGCATGGCTGCACCACCACGAGTTCTTCGCGCGCACCGGCATCCCGGCCGGGAACGTGCACTTCGTCCGGGAGCGCGCCGACAAGGGGCCGGTCTGCCGGCGGTTGGGCATCACGCACTTCGTGGACGACCGCCTCGACGTCCTCGGCCATCTGGCCACGGTCGCCCACCGGTACCTGTTCCTCGGTGGGCTGGGCGACGCACGCCCTCCGGCCCAGGTGCCGGCTTGGGCGACGGTCGCGTACACGTGGAGCGGACTCGTCGACCAGATCCAGCGCTCCGCTCGTCCACCCCGGTGACCTGACGCCTACCGCTCGGCTGCGCTGCGCTCCACGCAGAACTCGTTGCCCTCCGGGTCCGCGAGGACGGCCCAGCCCGTGCCGTCGGGCCTGCGCTGGTCGAAGACCAGCGTCGCACCCAGGGCGAGGATCCGCTCGACCTCCTCGTCGCGGGAGCGGTCCTGGGGCTGGAGGTCGAGGTGGAGACGGTTCTTGCCGTGCTTCTCCTCCGGCACGGTGACGAAGAGCAGGCCGGCCCCCTCGATCAGGGCCATCGGGGCCTCGGGGCTGTCGTCCTCCTCGGCCTCCACGGGGTGGCCGAGGACCGCGGACCAGAAGGTCGCGAGGGCGAAGGCGTCGCGGCAGTCGATCGTCACATGGCGCACCACAGAGCTCATGTCACGGATTCTCACCCGCGAGCGCCCTGATGGTCAGCTGAATTCCGTGTTGAACCGCGCCAGCAACTGGGCGAGGGCGGAGAGATCGCCCTCCGGCCAGGTGGAGAGCCGGTCGTGGAACATCTCGCGGCGCCGGGCGCGTGCCGCGACGACGCGGGCGACGCCCTCGGGGGTCAGTTCCAGCAGGTGCGCGCGGCCGTCCTCGGGGTCGGGGCGGCGGGTGACCAGGCCGAGCGTCTCCAGGCAGGTGAGTTGGCGCCCGGCCGTCGCCTTGCCGATGTGGAAGAACGCGGCCAGCTCGCTCGGGCGGCTGGGGCCCGTCTCCTCCAGTCGGACCAGAAAGGCGTAGTGGCCGGGCTCCAGGCCGGGGTGGACGGACTCGGCCAGCTCGTGGGAGAGCGCCCGCCCCCGGCGGAACAGCACGCCGAGCTCCTGCTCGATCTCCTCGATCGCCTTGCCCACCGTGCCGCCCGCCTTCCGGTCCTCGCGCCCGCTCGGTGCTACGCGGTCGCGCCGACAGTATCCTGCGCGGACGCGCCGGCGCCTGCCGCCACGGGGGTGGTCGAGGTCCGCAGCGGGACCTCCTTGATGAACCAGATGGCCACCGTCGCCAGCGCCGCGAACGGCGCCGCGTAGAGGAACACGTTCGCGATGCCGTGCCCGAAGGAGTCCTCGACGACCCCGCGGACCGGCGTCGGCAGCGCCGACAGCTTCGGCACGCCGCCGTCGGACGCGGTGCCGTGGATGCCCAGCTTGGCCAGGCCGTCGTCGGTGTAGCGGGTGACCTTCGTGGCCATCAGCGAGCCGAGCGCGGAGACGCCCACCGCGCCGCCGAGGGTCCGCATGAAGGCGACGACCGCGCTGGCCACGCCCAGCTCCTCGGCGCGGACCTGGTTCTGCACCGAGAGCACCAGGTTCTGCATCGTCATGCCGAGGCCGGAGCCGATCAGGAACATGTACAGCGCCAGCAGCCCGTAGGCCGTGTGCGCGCGGACCGTGCCCATCATGGCCACCCCGACGACGGTCAGCACGCCGCCGACGACCAGGATCGCCTTCCAACGGCCGGTCCTGGTGATGACCCGGCCGGACAGCATCGAGACGACGGCCAGCCCGAGGATCATCGGCAGCGTCATGATGCCGGCCATGGTCGGCGAGTTGTCCCGGGCCAACTGGAAGAACTGGCTGAGGAAGGTGGTGGCGGAGTACATCGCCACGCCGATCAGCAGCGAGGCGGTGACGGCCAGGGCGATGGTGCGGCTGCGGAACAGGTGCAGTGGGACGATCGGCTCGGCCGCGCGCTTCTCGGCCAGCAGGAACAGGGCGCCCAGGGCCAGCGAGCCGCCGACCATGACGGCCGTCTGCCAGGAGAGCCAGGCGTACTTGTCGCCCGCGAAGGAGACCCAGACCAGCAGCAGCGACACCGCGGCGGTGACCAGGGCGGTGCCCAGCCAGTCCACCTTCACCTCGCGCCGGGTCACCGGCAGGTGCAGCGTCTTCTGCAGCACGACCAGCGCGACGACCGCGAACGGCACGCCGACGTAGAAGCACCAGCGCCAGCCCAGCCAGGACGTGTCCACGATCGCCCCGCCCACCAGCGGTCCGCCGATGGTGCCGAGCGCGAAGACGCCGCCCATGTAGCCGGAGTACCGCCCGCGCTCGCGCGGCGGGACCATGGTGGCCAGGATCGTCTGGGTCAGCGCGGTGAGCGCGCCCGCACCGATGCCCTGCACCGCGCGGGCGGCGATGAGCATCCCGGCGTTCTGCGACAGGCCCGCGATGCAGGAGCCGACGACGTAGACGACCAGGCCGATCTGGATGAGCAGCTTCTTGCTCATCAGGTCGGCGAGCTTGCCCCAGATCGGCGTGGAGACGGTCATCGCGAGCAGCGTCGCGGTGATCACCCAGGTGTAGGCGGTCTGACTGGCGTGCAGGTCGGCGATGATGGTCGGCAGGGCGTTGGAGACGATCGTCGAGGACAGGATCGCGACGAACAGGCCCAGCAGCAGGCCGGTCAGCGCCTCCATGATCTGACGGTGGCTCATCGGCTGCCCCGCAGCGACGGGATGACGTCCCGAGTGCTTGGACTGCTTGGACACGGTGGGGTCTTCTCTCTCAAGCGTTCTTGCAGTGGCTGCGTCCCAGCTGGGACTGGAAGCTGTGGTGGAGGCGACCCAGCAGGTCCGACAGGAGTGCGACGTCCTCGTCGCTCCACTCCTGCAGCACCGGCTCGATCGCCTTCGCGGCTCTGTCCATCGCCTCCTCGTGCCGGCGGACGCCCTCGGGGGTGATCGCCAGCAGGGAGGACCGACGGTCCTCGGGATTCGGACGCCGCTCGACGTACCCCGCGGCGGTCAGCTCGGCCGTGAGGCGGCTGACCACGGACAGGTCGAGGTCGGCCTCGTCGGCGAGGTCCCGCAGCCGGGACGGCCCCGTCCGATGCAGGATCGCCAGCACGAGCACCCCGGCGCTGCGGCCGCGATCGGGAAGGTCGCGCTTGACGCGGCGCAGCAGCGCTTTGATCGCACCGAGGTTGCTGACGAGCGCGACGCGGTCCGCGTGCGCGGAGGCTGTGGCCATGGGAACCCCTTTGATTGCCCAGGGCAACTATATGCCTATTGATTGCCGAACACAACTAGTTGCACTTTCCAGGGGCGCGGGGAACTGCGCGAGCAACCCACTCGAGGCGGATGGCCCTGAACACACGGGACCTGACCGCACAGGGTGGATTGTCGCGCAGTTCCCCGCGCCCCTGGAAAGTGCAACTACCCCAGCTGCAAATAGGCCCGCTTGACCGCCTCGTCCAGGCGCTCGCGCTCGTACGGCCACTCGCCGGCCTTCAGCGCGTCGTCCACCGCGACCCCCGCGGCATGCAGCGCCCGGCACTGCTCGGCGACGGCCGCGATCGCGTCGCGCTGGGTGCGGACGAAGGACGCGTCGGTGGTCTCGCCGTGGCCGGGGACGAAGCGGGTGTCGGGGCCCGCGAGGGCGAGCGCCGCGTCGAGGGTGGGGGCCCAGTCGAGGGGGAAGGAGTCGGAGCCGAAGGCGGGGTCGCCGCTGACCTCCAGGAGATCGCCCATCAGCAGCACGTCCGCGTCCGGGACGTGCAGGACCAGATCGCCGTCGGTGTGGCCGCGGCCGACCTGGCGCATCCGGACGGTCCGGCCGCCGCCGAGGTCCAGGTCGTGGGCGCCGTGGACGGCGTTCTCGGGGACGTACTCCTCCAGCTCGGCGAGCTTGGCCTGCCACTCCTCGCTCTGCGAGGCGAGGAACTCCTTGAACTGCGCCACCTCGGGGTTGCTCGACGCGCCACGCATCGCGGCGACCATCTCGGCGCTGCCCCAGAACTGCGCCGGAGGCGTCTGCCGCGGTGCCGCGAACTCGGCGTTGCCCCAGACGTGGTCCCAGTGGATGTGGGTGTTGACGACCCAGCGGACCGGCGCGGCGGAGATCTCGCGCAGGTGCGCCCGCAGCTCCCGCGCCTCGGCGAGGCTGCAGCGGGTGTCGACGACCATCAGGCCCTCCGCGCCCGCGACCGCCGTCACCGTCACGTCGCACGGGTCGTAGCGGCGCTGGAACACCCGGTCGGCGACCTCGACCCAGCCCGTCCTCGCATCGTTGGTGCCCGTCATGTCGTCAGTCCCCCTCGACGATCGGAAAACGCTTGGGCGTCACTGTAGCGAGGAAGATCACCGCGAGCGCCGCGGCGCCGGCGGCGCCGAGGTAGACGTGCCCGACGGCGCTCGCGAGCGCGTGGCGCAGGTAGTCCGTGGCCGCCGCGCCCAGGCCGGTGCCGCTGCTGTGCAGCAGCGCGGACGCGGTCCTGTCCAGGCCCTGGGGCAGCGCGCCGCGCAGGGCGGTGGGCGCGGAGTGGAGCCGGCCGGTGAGGGTCGCGTTGGCGATCACGGCGAAGACCACGCCGCCGACGCTCTGGCCGACCTGGCGGCAGAACAGCACGGAGGCCGTCGCGGTGCCGCGCTCGCCCCACGGGACGCTGCTCTGCACGCCGATGATCAGCGGCAGCTGGAACAGGCCGAGCCCGGCGCCGAGCAGCAGCATCAGCAGGGCCGGCTGCCAGGCCGGGCCGCGGTAGGGGAGGAAGGGGAAGACGGCCAGCAGCAGCGTGCCGACGACCGAGCCGACCAGCGCGGTGTTGCGGAACCCGATCCGGCGGTAGACGCGGTTGGACAGGGCGGCCGAGATCGGCCAGCTGATCGTCCAGACCGAGAGCACGAACCCGGCGGCGACGGGGGAGAGTCCGAGCACGGACTGCGCGTAGGTCGGCAGGAAGACCATCGGGGCGATCATCAGGAAGCCGAGGCAGCCCAGCGACAGGTTGACCCCGGCGATGACCCGGCGCCGCCAGACCCAGCCCGGCATGATCGGATCCTCGGCGCGGCGTTCCAGCACGAAGGTGCAGGCGCCCGCGGCCACGGATCCGGCGAAGCAGGCGAGGCTCGGCGCGGACAGCCAGGGCCAGGCGACGCCGCCCTGGACCAGTGCGAACAGCAGCAGACCTGTGCTCAGGAAGAGGCCGACGGCGCCCGCCCAGTCGATCCGCGTCCGTGCGCGCCGTTCCACCTGCGCCTCGCGCAGGTGCCGCCGGAGCAGCACCAGGGCGAAGACCCCGACGGGCAGGTTGATCAGGAAGATCCAGCGCCAGCTGGCGTACCCGGCGAGCAGCCCCCCGACCGCGGGGCCGACAACGGCGGAGGAGGCCCACACCGTCGACAGCGCCGCCTGGATCTTCGGGCGCTGCTCCAGCGGGTAGAGGTCGGCGGCGAGGGTCTGCACGGTGCCCTGGATCGCCCCGCCGCCAAGGCCCTGCACCAGGCGGAACGCGATCAGCGCCCCCATCGACCAGGCGCCCGCGCACAGCAGGGAGCCGATCAGGAACACGGTCGAGCCGATCAGCAGCACCGGCTTGCGGCCGCGCGCGTCGGCCAGCTTGCCGTAGATCGGCAGGGTGACCGTCACGGCGAGCAGGTAGCCGGAGAAGAGCCAGGAGAAGTAGCTGAAGCCGCCGAGCTCGCCCACGATCTGCGGCACGGCGGTCGACACGCACGCGGAGTCGAGGGCGACCAGCGCCATCGACAGCATCAGCGCCGCGACGACGAGCCCGCGCCGGGTGGCGACGGCGGCCTCGGGGACCGGCTGCGACACCTGCGGCGATACCGGTCGGGACACCGGCTCGGCCACGCGCCGGGGCACCGGTTGGGGGACGGGCTCGGGTATGCCGCGGGGCGCGGGGACGGCCGGCGTCGGTGGCGTCCCGTCCGCGGTCGCCGCCCGGTCGGTCGGTGCGGCCTCGTCGCTGTCACAGCCCCCGCTCCCGCCGGGGCCGGCGCCCCTCCCGGTCTCGCCGCCCGTCGCCATGACCGATCACTCTCCCTGCGTCCGTCGCCGCGCCGGCACCACCTTCTCATGGGGTGGCACCGGCGCAGCCAGCGGATTTCCGGCCGCAACGGTGCTTCTCGGGCGTTCGCCGGGTGGGGTCAGGGTGTGGGCCGGGTCACTCCGAGGGGCCGCGCTGGGCGCCGATCTGCGCCCGGTTCCCCACCGTGATCTCCGTGGCCGTCGCGGAGGCCCCGGCGGTCACCGGGTAGTCCGGGACCGGCGCGTTCGGCTTGCGGGAGACCAGGCGGCGCACCCGCGCCGCGAGGCGCTGGAGCGGGCCGGTCAGCAGTCGGCCGAGCAGGACCACGGCGCCGCCGGCGACGCAGTCGAGCAGGTAGTGGTTGGCGGTGCCCATCACCACGACGAGGATCAGCGCCGGGTAGAGCAGGCCGAGGACGCGGACCCAGCGGCGTCGTGCGTGGCGGTGGATGAGCAGACCGCACCAGAGCGCCCAGCCGAAGTGCAGGCTCGGGAACGCGGCGAAGTCGTTCGTCATCGCCCCGAGGCCCTCGGGCGCGCTGCCGCTGCCGCCCCACCAGCCGACGTGGGCGTGCTGCGCCATGACGTCGAGGAACCCGTCGGGGTCGCTCAGCAGCCGCGGCGGCGCGGTCGGGAAGAAGACGAAACCGACCAGGCCGAGCGCCGTCGCCAGCACCAGCCAGGTGCGGGCGTAGGCGTAGTGGGCGCGACGGCTGCGGAACATCCAGAACAGGACCAGCGGCGTGATCGCGTAGTGCAGGCTGGCGTAGATGAAGTCCGCCGGGACACCGAGCCAGGCGTGCTCGGAGAAGAGCCGGTTGAGCCAGTGCTCGGGCTCGGCGTGGAGGTGGCGCTCGGTGCGCAGCAGCAGCTCGCCGTGCTCGCGGGCCACGGACTCCTTTCCGTGTACGAGCAGACGGCTTCCGTCGTAAGCTGCGTACACGAGCAGTACCAGTTCCAGGCCCCACTGCCGTGGCTTCCAGCGGCGGATCCGCTGGAGCAGTCCCGGTCGGTCCGGTCCGGGCTGCTGGTGCGGTGGCGTTCCCCCGGGCGACGCCCCGCTGCGCGGGAGGGCCGGGGGAGTGGTGCCGTCGGTGGCGTCGATGCCGCCCCTGGCGACGGTGCCTGCCATGTGTCGAGTTCCCCCCGCGTGTTCACCTGATGGACACCGCCTACCGTACGCCGTACGTTAGGCCCTCGCGCAACCCGCCCCCCGTGATCGGGCAGACTGGCAGGACCATGAACCACTTCGCCCTGCCCGACGGCGCCGGAATCGATCTTGCACGCTTTCCGGCGGACCCGCGAGACCCCCTTCGTGCCTGGGATGCGTCCGACGACTATCTGTTGCAGCACTTGGCTGACGGTGAAGTCTCAGTTGACGGGCTCGAGGGACGGCTGGTGATCCTCGGCGACCGCTGGGGCGCGCTCGCCACCGCGCTCGCCGCGCACGCGCCCGTGCAGATCACCGACTCCTACCTCGCGCAGCGCGCCACGGCCGAGAACCTCGCCCGCAACGGCCACCCGGCGCACGCCGTCGAGCTCCGCTCCAGCCGCGACGAGCCGCCGGCGCGGGTGGACGTGCTGCTCGTCCGGGTGCCCAAGAGCCTCGCGTTGCTGGAGGACCAGCTCCTGCGGCTGGCCCCGGCGATCCACGCCGGGACGGTCGTCGTCGGCACCGGCATGGTCGCCGAGATCCACACCTCGACGCTCGAGCTGTTCGAGCGCGTCCTCGGCCCGACCCGGACCTCGCTGGCCCGGCGCAAGGCCCGGCTGATCTTCTGCACGCCCGACCCCGAGGTCCTCGGCGCGCGTCCGGCGAACCCGTGGCCGCAGCGATACCCCTTTCCCCCGGGCGTCCCCGGCGCGGGGGCCCGGCTGGCCGGGACGACCGTCACCAACCACGCCGGCATCTTCTCCGCGGAGCGGCTGGACATCGGCACCCGTTTCTTCCTGGAGCACCTGCCCACGCCCGCCCGCGGCCACCACGTCGTCGACCTCGGCTGCGGCAACGGCGTGCTCGGGCTGGCGGCGGCGCTGACCGCGCCGGGCGCGGAGCTGACCTTCCTCGACGAGTCCTTCGGCGCGGTCGCCTCCGCCGAGGAGACCTTCCGTGCCAACGCCGACCCCGCCACACGGGCCCGGTTCGTCGTCGCCGACGGCGCGAGCGGCCTGGCGCCCGCCTCGGTGGACCTGGTCCTCAACAATCCGCCCTTCCACAGCTACCAGGCCGCGACCGACGCCACCGCCCACCGGATGTTCGCCGACGCGAAGCGGGCGCTGCGCCCGGGGGGCGAACTGTGGGTCGTCGGCAACCGGCACCTGGGCTACCACGTCCGCCTGAAGCGGATCTTCGGCAACTGCCGCACGGTCGTGGGGAACCCCAAGTTCGTCATCCTGCAGGCCGTCAAAAAGGGTTAGTTGCACTGCCTGGGGGCGCGAGGCTCTGCCGATATGCGGCTCCGCCGCGTGGGCGCGAGTAACCACCGGCGTGCTGATGGCCCTGCGCGTCGAGGACCATCTGCTCATCGGTGGGCATTTCGCGCAGTTCCTCGCGCCCCTAGGTAGTGCAACCGGTCCCCGTTATCCTCAGGGCTGGCGGAGGTCAGGGAGGGAGCGCGGTGAGCGCCTTGCTGCTCGGTTGCGAGGCCGAGGACCTGATGCGGCTGCGGGTGTCGATCTCCCCGCTGCGCAACCTCGTCGACGCGCTGCACGACGGCCCGCGCGCCGACGGGGGTGTCGCCCGCGCGCGCTGGTGGGCGGAGGTGCGGCGGAACGTGCCGGGCAGGGCTCTGCCGCTGGTGGAGATGATCAACGCCCATCCGCGGTTCGTGCCGCTTCCCCTGGTGCCGCTCGCCGCAGGCGAGAGCGGGCCCGTGAAGGAGCTGGCGACCGAGCTCGACGCGCTGGAGGCCACCGACCCCGAACGCGTCCGCGCCGAGGTCGAGTTGTACCTGACCCGGGCCCGACTCCCGCGGCCGCCGGGCGACCTGCTGCGCCTGCGGGACGGCGGACGGCGTGAGGTACGGGAGTTGGCGCAGGGGCTGCGGGCGCTGTTCGACGCGACCGTCGGTGAGGACTGGGCGGCGATGCGCGCCGCGCTGCGGCGCCACGTCGCGGGGCTGCGGCAGCGCGCCGACCTGCTGGGCCTCGGGCCCGCGGCCGGTTCCCTCCACGGGGGAGTGCGCTGGCTCGGGCCCGAGCGGGCGCTGCAGGTGCGGGTCGCGGGGCTGGCCGCCTCGTCGCGGGTGGAGCTGGGCGGGCGCGGCCTGGTGCTGATGCCGAGCCTGTTCGGGCTGGACCAGACCCTCCCGGTGCTCGACCCGACCCGTCAGCCGACGCTGAGCTACCCGATGCGGCCCGCCCCGGCGGTGCTTCGGGAGGGCGACGGGCTGGCCGGTCTGATCGGCGCGGGCCGGGCCCGCGCCCTGCGGGCCATCGGATCGGGCTGCACCACCGGCGAGTTGGCGACTCGGCTGGGGGTGAGCGCACCGACTGCCTCGCAGCACACGGCGGCACTGCGCAACGCGGACCTGATCGTCAGCGTCCGTGAGGGGCAGCGGGTGCGGCACCTGCTCACCGACCTCGGAGACGCACTGCTGAGTGCGAATCCGGTCGGCCGCAGGCCCGGTGCGACCGGAGCTTTTAGGTCCTGGGCCTCATAGCTGGCGCTCGTCGTGCGCCGGTGTCACGCTGCTGCGACATCCTCTCGGAGCCATCTGTCCCAGGTCGCCGAGGCGGGGTCCGGCACCGGGGACCGGATCCCGCCTTCGCGACGCGTGCGGACTTCTCCGTGTCGGCCTGTCGATTTCGGCCGCCGCCGGTCGACGCTCAGGCAGGAGGCGGGAACGACCCGCCGATGCACCAGGAGGATCCGACCATGCCGCGTTACCTTTCGCTGATCCGCATCGACGAGCAGGACAGCGCCCGCGCCTTCGCCTCGCCCGAGTCCCAGCAGGCCATCGGCGCGCTGTTCAAGGAGATCACCGAGGCGGGCGTGATGCTGGAGACCGCCGGACTGACCGAGAGCGCGGCCGGCGCCACGGTCACCTGGGCGGCCGGAAAGCTGTCCGTCACCGACGGCCCGTTCGCGGAGGCCAAGGAGGTGGTCGGCGGCTACGCCCTGATGCAGTGCCGGGACCGCGCCGAAGCCCTGGAGTGGACGCGGCGCTTCCTGTCCTGCCACGACGCGAGCGTGACGGTCACCGCCGAACTGCGCGAGGTCAAGGAGGGGTAGCCGGGACCCGCGGGGTGGGTATTGGACGAGGTGTCACGGTCTGATCCATGATCGACACGGTCGGCGACGACCGTACGACCTGCTTCGTCCAATACCTCGGGGGACCCGCATGACCACCGCACAGCACCCGCCCTACCGGCTCGACGTCCACGGCACCGACCAGCACGGCGAGAACGCGGCGCTGCGCGAGCGCGGTCCGGTGACGCAGGTGGAGCTGCCCGGGGGTCTCTCCGCCTGGGCGGTCACCGGCCACGAGGAGCTGCAGACCCTGCTCGGCGACCCGCGGGTGGGCAAGAATCCCGGCAACTGGCGGGCGCTGCAGGAGGGGCAGGTGCCCGAGGGCTGGCCGCTGCTCGGGATGATCACCATCCCCGGCATGACCTCCGCCGACGGAGAGGACCACCGCCGGCTGCGCAGCCTGGTCAGCCAGGGCTTCACCCCGCGCCGGGTCGAGGCGCTGCGCCCGCATGTCGAGGCCGTGGTCGCCGAGTTGCTGGCGCACCTGGAGCGCCTCGCCCCGGGGCCGGTGGACCTGCGCGAGCACTACGCCTACCCGCTGCCGATGCGTGTCATCGGCGAACTGCTGGGCATTCCGGAGGAGATGCGCGACGAGCTGCACACCCACTCGGGCGTGCTCGTACGCAGCTCCGCCACGCCGCAGGAGTCCGTGGCCGCCCGGAACGGCATGGTCGCCCTGCTGGGCAGGGTGGCCGCGGAGCGGCGCGAGGCGGCTGCGGCGGGAAGCCCGGGCGACGACATGACCAGCGCCCTGATCGCCGCGCGCGAGGCCGACGACCGGCTCAGCGAGGAGGAGGTGGTCGGCACCATGATGCTGATGTTCATCGCGGGCCACGCCACCACGCTCAACCTGGTCACCAACGCGGTGCGCGCGCTGTCGGCCTTCCCCGAGCAGCGGGGCGCGGCCGTCGCGGGCACGGTGCCGTGGTCGGCGGTGGTGGAGGAGACGCTTCGCTACGACTCCCCGGTCGCGCACTTCCCGATGCGGTTCGCGCTGGACGACATCGAGATCGGCGGCGTCGTGATCAGGCGGGGCGAGGGCATCCTCGCCTCCTACGCGGCCGCCGGCCGTGACCCGCGCCGCCACGAGGACGCCGAGCGCTTCGACACGTCCCGCGACCCGAAGCGGCACCTCGCGCTCGGTCACGGCCTCCACTTCTGCCTGGGTGCGCCGCTGGCCCGGCTGGAGGCCGAGGTGGCGCTGCGCGAGCTCTACGGCCGCTTCCCGGGCCTGGAGGCCGTGGGGGAGACGACCCCGATCGCCTCCTTCGTCAGCAACAGCGTGCAGAGCCTGCCGGTGGTGCTGAAGGGCTGATCCAAGGCCTGGCAGGTGACGTAGCTCTCGCGGACGCGGTTTTGCACCTTGTTGCATAACCGCGTCCGCGCGTCCTACTTTGGTGGCGACACCGGACGACCGGACGTGTGACCGGACGTGTGCGAGGAGACGCCGTGACCGCCTACCCCCACCTGCTGAGCCCCCTCGACCTGGGCTTCACCACGCTGCCCAACCGCGTGCTGATGGGCTCCCTGCACGTCGGCCTGGAGGAGGCGCCGGACGGCTTCGCGCGGATGGCCGAGTTCTACGCCACCCGCGTCCGCGGCGGTGTCGGCCTCATCGTCACCGGCGGCATCTCCCCGAACGACGCCGGACGCCCCTTCGAGGGCGGCGCCAAGATGAGCACCGAGGCGGAGGCCGCCGAGCACCGCGTCATCACCGACGCCGTCCACGCGGCCGGTGGGAAGATCGCGATGCAGATCCTCCACTTCGGCCGCTACGCCTACCACCCGCAGCTGGTGGCCCCGAGCCCGCTCCAGGCGCCGATCAGCCCCTTCGTGCCGAACGAGCTGAGCGACGCCGAGGTCGAGCAGACCGTCGAGGACTTCGCCCGCGCGGCCGAGCTGGCCAAGCTCGCCGGCTACGACGGCGTCGAGATCATGGGCTCCGAGGGCTACCTGATCAACGAGTTCATCGCGGCGCCCACCAACCACCGCACCGACCGCTGGGGCGGCAGCTACGAGAACCGGATGCGCTTCCCCGTCGAGATCGTGCGCCGGGTGCGCGAGCGGGTCGGCACGGACTTCATCATCGTCTACCGCCTCTCCATGCTGGACCTCGTCCCCGGTGGCTCGACCTTCGAGGAGGTCGTCCAGCTCGGCAAGGCCGTCGAGGCGGCCGGCGCGACCATCATCAACACCGGCATCGGCTGGCACGAGGCGCGCATCCCCACCATCGCCACCTCGGTGCCGCGCGGCGCCTACACCTGGGTGACGAAGAAGCTGATGGGCGAGGTGACCGTCCCGCTGGTCACCAGCAACCGCATCAACACCCCCGAACTCGCCGAGGAGCTGCTCGCCACCGGCGTCGCCGACATGGTCTCCATGGCCAGGCCGCTGCTGGCCGACCCCGAGTTCGTCAACAAGGCCGCGGCGGGCACCGCACAGGGCATCAACACCTGCATCGGCTGCAACCAGGCGTGCCTGGACCACACCTTCAGCCTCAAGATCGCCTCCTGCCTGGTCAACCCGCGCGCCTGCCATGAGACCGAGCTGGTGCTCTCCACGACCAGGCTGCGCAAGCGCGTCGCCGTCGTCGGCGCCGGCGCAGCAGGCCTGGCCTGCGCCGTCTCCGCCGCGGAACGCGGCCACGCCGTCACCCTCTTCGACGCCGCCGACGCGATCGGCGGCCAGCTCAACCTGGCCCGCCGCGTGCCGGGCAAGGAGGAGTTCGACGAGACGCTGCGCTACTTCCGTCACCAGCTCGACACCCTGGGCGTGGAGGTGCGCCTCTCCACCCGCGTCGACGCCGACGCGCTGACGGCCGCCGGCTTCGACGAGGTCGTCGTCGCCACCGGCGTCACCCCGCGCACGCCGGAGATCGAGGGCGTCGACCACGCCAGCGTCGTCAGCTACGTCGACGTGCTGAACGGCTCCGCGACCGTCGGCGAGCGCGTCGCGATCCTCGGCGCGGGCGGCATCGGTTTCGACGTCGCCGAGTTCCTCACCGACCCGGGCGAGCAGGCGAGCCTGGACCCCGCGGTCTTCTTCGCCCAGTGGGGCGTCGACACCGAGCACCGCACGCCCGGCGGCCTCACCGCCCCCGTCCGCAGCGCCTCGCCGCGCCGCGTGACGCTCCTGCAGCGCAAGACCAGCAAGCCGGGCGCGGGCCTCGGCAAGACCACCGGCTGGATCCACCGCGCGGAGCTCAAGCACCGCGGCGTCGAGACCGTCGCGGGCGCGACCTACCTGCGCATCGACGACGCCGGCCTGCACATCTCCGTGGACGGCGAGGACCGCCTGGTCGAGGCCGACACCGTGGTCCTGTGCACCGGTCAGGAGCCGCAGCGCGCCCTCCACGCCGAGCTCGCGGACCGCGGCGTCAAGGCCCACCTGATCGGCGGCGCGGACATCGCCGCCGAGCTGGACGCCAAGCGCGCCATCGACCAGGGCACCCGCCTGGCCGCGACGCTCTGACGTCTGCCCGTGCCCTGCCAGGTACAGATTCACCCTGGCAGGGCAGCAGCGGCTGGAGGAGGGTGGCCTCCATGAACGATTCCGCTCGCACCGCTCTGGTCACCGGCGCCAACAAGGGCATCGGCAAGCACATCGCCCGGCTTCTCGTGGCCGAGGGCTTCGCCGTGTACGTCGGTGCCCGCGACCCCGAGCGTGGGCGGCAGGCGGTCGCGGAGATCGGCCCGCGTGCCCGCTGGCTGGTCCTCGACGTGACGGATCCCGACAGCGTGGCGCGCGCAGCCGCCCAGGTGGAGCGCCTGGACGTGCTGGTCAACAATGCCGGGATCTCGCCGTCGCTCGCTCCGCCGGCCGACACCGCCGTCGAGGAGTTCCGGCGCACCTACGAGACGAACGTCTTCGGCGTGGTCGCGGTCACCAACGCGTTCCTGCCCGTCCTGCGCCGGTCCCCGCATCCGCGCATCGTCAACGTCTCCAGCGGCACCGCCTCACTCACCTGGAGCCAGAACCCCAACCCCCAGTTCACTCCGGGCAGCGGCGGTGCCGCCGCCTACCGGTCCTCCAAGGCGGCTCTCAACGCGCTCACCGTTCTCTACGCCCAGACGCTGTCCGAGGAGGGGTTCAAGGTCAACGCCCTCGCTCCCGGTCTGCGGGCCACCGGGCTCAACCCCCGTGCGGCCGCATCCGGTGGCGACCCGGCCGAGGCGGCGGAGGGCGCCGTGCGACTGGCCCTGCTGCCGGACGACGGGCCGACCGGGGGCTTCTTCTCCTGGGACGGGACGCCGGTGCCCTGGTGAAAAGAATCTTCGGCCGGAGTGTCGATTCCGGCCGAGCCCGTTCGTAGAGGGGACAGTGCAGCCACACGAGCACACCAGACACCAGGAGTCCCCCATGCGCACGCTCATCACCACCGCCTTCATCTCCGTCGACGGCGTCGTCGAGGCACCCGGCGGCGAGGCCGGCTACCGCAACGCCGGATGGACCTTCAAGGAGGTCGAGTTCCTCCCCGAGGCCTTCGAGATCAAGGGGCGCGAGCAGGAGGAGTCCACCGCGATGCTGATGGGCCGGGTCAGCTACGAGGCCTTCGCCCCCGTGTGGCCCGACATGGCGGACTTCGCCCACTACAAGGCGCTGCCGAAGTACGTCGTCTCGACCACCCTCACCGACGACCGGCTGGTCTCCAACTGGGGTGACACGACCATTCTCCGCTCCCTCGACGAGGTGGCCGCCCTCAAGGAGACGTCGGGCGGCCCGATCATCGTCC
Source organism: Streptacidiphilus jiangxiensis (assembly GCF_900109465.1). GTDB lineage: Bacteria > Actinomycetota > Actinomycetes > Streptomycetales > Streptomycetaceae > Streptacidiphilus > Streptacidiphilus jiangxiensis. The sequence goes on along the minus strand of NZ_FOAZ01000018.1, from coordinate 2,746 downwards.
ACGGCAGCGCCACGCTCAACCAGGCCCTCTCCGACGCGGGCCTGATCGACCGCTACCACCTGCTCGTCTTCCCGCTGCTGCTCGGCGCCGGCAAGCGGCTGTTCAGCGCCACCGACAAGGACACCCAGAAGCTGAAGCTCGTCGAGCACGAGGTCTACGCCAACGGCCTGCAGAAGCAGGTCTTCGACGTCGTCCGCTGATCACCGCTGTGCTGATCACCAGTCGGCGACCTGGTAGTCCTTGAGGAAGACCCCGGCCACCGGGTGGCCCGCCTCGCCCCGCACGATCGGGTCGTAGACGCGGGCCGCCCCGTCCACGATGTCCAGCGGGGTGCGGAAGCCACGCGCCGCCTCGTAGGCCTTCTTGGGCGCCGGGTTCTCGTCGGTGACCCAACCGGTGTCCACCGCGCACATGTGCACCCCCTCGCGGGCCAGCTCCTCGGCGCTGGTGCGGGTCAGCATGTTGAGTGCGGCCTTGGCCATGTTGGTGTGCGGATGCCGAGCCGTCTTGTTGCGCACCGCGAACCGGCCCTCCACGGCGGTGACGTTGACGACGTAGCGCGCCGGGTGGGGCGAGGCGAGCAGCAGCGGCAGCAGCCGGTCGCAGAGCAGCGCCGGGGCGATGGAGTTGACCAACTGCGTCTCCAGCACCTCGGCCGGGTCCAGCGCGCCGAGCCGCACCGACCACGAGTTCTCCGCCGCGAGGTCGGGCAACAGCCCGGCCTCGTCCGTCGGTTGCGGGGAGGTTCGGCGGGACACCGGAAGCCCGTCGCGCTGCGGCAGGGCCTCCAGCTCGGCGGTCGGCCAGGCAGGCGACAGCGCGGGCATGGGACGGAACCCCGGGGCGTGCCGCAGACGGTCGGCCAGTGCGCGCGGCAGTGCCGCCAACTCCTGCTCGGCCAGCAGCGCATAGGACTCCGGCGGCCGACGCAGCGTCTGCGCGGCGTTGTTGACCAGAATGTCCAACGGCCGCCCCTCGGTGCGCAGTTCCTCGCAGAGGCCGAGCACCTGGCGCGGGTCGCGCAGGTCGATGCCGACGACGGTCAGTCGGTCCCACCACGCGTCGCTGCCCGGCGTCGCCCGGAAGCGTCGCAGGGTGTCATGGGGGAAGCGGCTCGTCACGATCAGCTCGGCGCCGTCGCGGAGCAGCATCAGCGCCAGCTGGAACCCGATCTTCACCCGGCCGCCGGTGAGCAGTGCACGCCGTCCGCGCAGGTCGGTGGCCAGTCCGCGCCGGGCCGCGTTGTCGGCCGCGCAGGCAGGGCAGAGCAGGTGGTAGAAACCGTCGACCTGTCGATACGGCTCCTTGCAGACATAGCAGAGCCGTGGTTTGGCGAACTCGCCGACCGGGCCCGCCTTCCGCGGCAGCGCCAACGGCGCGTCCTCACGCCGGTCCACCGCTCCCATGACGGTGGCCCCCGCCAACGCGGAGTCGGCGCGCCGCCGCTCGGCCCGCAGTTGCAGACGCCGGCCGTTGCGCCCCTGCCAGACGAAGGACGCGGCGAGCTCCTCCGCCTGTCGCCGCCGCGCGTCAGCCGGGGGAAGCGCGCACAGGCGTCCCACCAGCCGCTCGTAGGTGGCGAATTCCTCGTCCGAGATACCGAATGACTGTGTGTCCTGCACCGCCCAACCCCCAACTCTCCCAGTGGAACGCACGAAGTGCAGGTCAGCGTAGTGGCGGCCGAATGTGCACATCGAACGGATTTCCGCGGCATCATGGCCTCTTCGCGGGGAGGGCGCGACGGTGGCGGTCCCGTGGCCCTGCATCTCCTCGGCGCCGGGCGGGGCGTGCGGGAGCTCACGGCGGGCGAACTCGTGCACACCGGCTGCGCCACGTGGAAGGACGCGGTCGACTGTGCAGGGCACGTGCGGTGGTCGATCAACTACGCGGCAGCGACTGCCCGCAGGAGTTGCGGGCCTCCTTCGGTGACCACCCCAAGTTCCGGCACCGGCTGCGCGAGGTCGGCCTCCATCCGACGCCGGGGGACTGGGTGCCGGCGACCCCGTATCGGTCCTGGATACGACGGACCCCGCGTCCCGGGGTGGGGGCGCGGGGTCCGGTGGCTCGGTGTGGCGGGGTCAGGCCTTGCGGGCGTTGATCTCGTCGGTGAGCTGGGGCAGGACGGCGAACAGGTCGCCGACGACGCCGTAGTCGGCGAGCTCGAAGATCGGGGCCTCGGGGTCCTTGTTGACCGCGACGATCGTCTTGGAGGTCTGCATGCCCGCGCGGTGCTGGATCGCGCCGGAGATGCCGTTGGCGATGTACAGCTGCGGGGAGACCTGCTTGCCGGTCTGGCCGACCTGGTTGGAGTGCGGGTACCAGCCCGCGTCGACCGCGGCGCGGGAGGCGCCCACGGCCGCACCCAGGGAGTCCGCGAGGGCCTCGACGACGGAGAAGCCCTCCGCCGCGCCCACGCCACGACCGCCGGAGACCACGATCGCGGCCTCGGTCAGCTCCGGACGCCCGGTCGAGACCCGCGGGGTGCGCGAGGTGACCTTCGTGCCCGACGCCAGCGGCGAGAACTCCACGGTGACCGACTCCACCGCGCCGGCGGCCGGGGCGGCCTCCGGCGACGTCGCGTTCGGCTTGACCGTGATCACCGGGGTGCCGTGCGAGACCCGCGAGGTCACCGTGAAGGAGGCGGCGAACACCGACTGCGTCGCCACCGGGCCCTGCTCGCCCGCGGCCAGGTCGACGGCGTCGGTGATCACACCCGAGCCCAGCCGCAGCGCCAGACGCGCCGCGA
>NZ_FOAZ01000020.1 GCF_900109465.1 Streptacidiphilus jiangxiensis | reverse complement strand
CGCGACCAGGCCGAACGTGATCGACCCCGAGAAGGACGGACGGCCGAGAGGGGCCTCCGCCGACATGGTGCTCATACGAATCAAGCTATGCCCGACAGGCCAAGATCACCCTCCCGTGAAGTGACCGGGGCAATGGCCGAGGCGTTGGACAACGGTCCGTCCCGCTCCCCGTGTCCGGAGTCCGTTGTGCGTCTTCCTGCCGCCGCCGTTGCCACAGCCCTAATGCTGGTCAGCCCAGCAGCCGCGGACGCCGCCGCCCTACGGCCGGTGCAATGGGTTTCCGTCCAAGCGGTCGCTGGAGACTCGACATCATCGGGGGTCGCCGACTTCGCCGTCACCCGCGAGCGCGGAGGCTTCCGGCTGATCGGCTACGTCCGCGCCGACCGCGGCTGCGTCGACCTCCGCGCCGTGAACATGCACCTCGGCACCTACTTCAGCCACGACTCGATCCGCCGGACCTGCCGGGCCGGCCAGCAGGTCCAGGTGAACGCCTGGACGCACCACACCGACGTCGTGCTGACCGCGATCGTCGACGGCGGACCCGACTGGGACTCGAAGATCGTCACCCTCACCGGGGGGTGAATCGGAGCATCGGCCACGGCCTGGGCCCGGGGGTGCTATCCGTGGCCCCAGCGCAAACCGAGCACCGACCAGGGAGAAGGCAGAATGATCGACTCCGTCCGGGCACTGTACGACGCCCTGCAGCACGAGGCCGAGCTCTCCGAGGAGGTGAGAGGGGAAGACCAGACTTGGGAGTGGCCGACGATCCTTCGGCGAGCAGCGGACGACATTCGCCTCACCGAGAGCAGCTCATCCGTCCTGCGCGGAGCCGCCTACGCGCTGTGGTCCGTCGACTATCCCCGGAGCAGCAGGAGCAGCCTCCTCAGGGCCGTCGCCGAAGCCCTCGACGGATTCGACGAGTTCGAGGACTACGCGCGCAACATCACCGCCGCGCCGCCCTTCACGTGGCCGGACGAAATTGCGGCGGCGCCCTTCACCGACATGGGCTCCGACAATCCCGCCTGCGTCGTCGCCATCGCCGCGCTCCGCGCCATGAGCGACGCCGCGGCCACCCCGGCAGTCGGCGACGGGTGCGACTGGGGCCACTGCATGCGCGAGGCCGCACGGCTCGCCCGGATCGCGTTGCAGCTCGAAGAGGCGGACCCGGCGACGCCACAGCCGCATTGACGCGATGGGCCACATGACGTTACCTATGCCGGTAGGACTCGACGCTACCGCCGAGGTAGCGACGACCCGTGCACTCCGTCTCGGCGGAGAAGAGAGGGTCGCCACCCCGTCCGGTCAAGGAGAAGGGGCGGCGACCCGGAGCGTGATCACCTCGATTCAGTTGGGCGAGGTACCAAGGGCCCCGGCGTTGGAGCGCCGGGGCTCTTCACATCCCGGTGTCAGATCTGATGCTCGATCCACTCCCGCGCCTCGTCGATGAGGCGGTTCGCGGTCACGCTGTGTCGGTCGTATAGGCCGTACAGCGTCGTGCTGATCTTGACCCAGGTCCAGACTCGGGCCCACGGGTTGCGCTTCGGTTCCTCGCGGTCGTCGTTCCGGTCGCGGCGGTGTCTGCCGGCCAATCGGACTCCCGCAGGTCGCCCGCCCCGGTCCACACGGCTGTGACCGGTGGCGAGTTGAGCTGAGGAGAATCTTCGTAGGCCGAACCGCGCCTGTTCAAATCCTTGTCAGAAAAAACGTCCGTCACCTTCGACGCATGGTCAGTGGATCAACGCTCCGTAGTCGGTTATTGCTTCGGTTATTGCTCAGCGTCGATGAGACACGGTGTCAAATCGGGCAAGTTGTCACATTGGGACACCGGCTGCGGGGGCCCTCCCAACCCTCGGCCACATGGTTAGTGACCCGTCTCGGCGTGTGACCCCGGACGCGTTGATCTCCATGCCGGCGTCGGCGTAGAGGCCGACGCCGATGCCGGTCTCGGGGGGCGTGTGTGCAGTGGGCTTCCGTTCAGGACGACCAGAGGTGGTCGTGGACCGTATCGTTCTCTGACCCCGCAGGCACGCGGAAAGACCTCAGTCACGAACGGGTACTTGAAGGGCTGACACGTCTCGTCTACGGCGATCACTCCAGCTCGACCGGTTTTCAGCTCCTGGCCGTACAACAGTGGTTCACGGAGCCGACCGAAGCCCGGCGGGAGCTGAAGCTGTCCGCCCCCGACAAGTCGTTGATCTGCCAGCACGCCCTGTACGAGAAGACCGTGTTCCCCACGGGGGAGAACCTCTTCGGGACGAAGCTGGACCTCTTCGAGGACCAGCGGCCTGACGCTCACTCCACCGAGGCCTGAACGTCTCCGGCGTTGATATCGCCGAGCGACGTCGGCGGCGCGGCGCCGTCAGGCGCCACACCACCGACGTCGCTCGGATCAGGCGCCCAGGCCGAGATCCTTGATCAGCACGCCTTCCGCCAGCAGTAGCCGAGCCAAGTTGGCCCCGGACTGTCGCGCCTGGTAAGCGCGCAGGTTGTTCATGCAGGTCTCCGCGTCGATCACGATGGTGACCAGGTGGTACAGCGCGAAGGCCATCGCGACCGGGGTCACTCCGGGGGTAGTCTGCTTCGCCACTTCCGTGCTCCTTCCATGAGGATGATGTCGCCTTGGATGGCGGCCCTACTCTCACTATGTGGCTTGTGCGACGTCACATGGAACCACCTCAGGTGGGGCACTTGCGTGTAATCTCCATAGCCATGAGCGCGATTACCGGACCGGCGACGATCGACCAGCTCGTCGCGGACGCGGCCGCCGCCGGATACGCCCTCACGACACGTCGGATCCGCGACTGGACCCAGGCCGGCCTGCTGGACTACCCGCAGCGCCGTCCAGCGGGCAAGGGGCACGGATCGCACGCCGCGCTGTACGAGGAGTCACAGCGGCACCTGCTGCTCACGCTGCTGCACCACCGTCAGAGCGTGAGCATCCGGGGACTGGCCCAGATCCCTGTAGCCGTGTGGCTGTACTGGGGCGACGAGTTCGTGCCGCTGCGGCAGGTGAGGGTCGCCCTCAAGACCTGGCTCGGCGACCCGAGGGTCAGCCGACCGCGAGCACGGCAGTCCGCCAAGGACATCCTGAAACAGTTCGACCACCCCTCGGCAGCACCGGCCGCCCGTAAGAAGCTCTTGGACCTGGTCACGGACGCCGCCTATACCGGACGAGTCGATCTCGCCGCCCTGGAGCGCACCCTGCGCGACGTCTTCGAGCCAGGGTTCGGGACGTTGCGCAGGGGGCTCGGTCACCCCAGTGCCCCGCTCGCCGTCGACTCTTACGTGGGGCTGATCGACGCCCGCCTCCGGGCTACCAAGAACCTCGCCCGTGACGAGTTCACCGATGACGACTTCCGCGCGGCGCGGACCGCTCACCTCATCAACCACGTGCAATACGCCGCCGAACAGCCCGTCCTCGCGGCGACGGCGCCAGCCGGCCATGAAGACCTCTACGCGCCCATCACCGCGGAAAGGGCGCTCAACGAATCCTGCGATCACCTGCTGACTGTGCTGGGCCTGGGAATCATCTACCCCGAGCAGGCAGCAAGGTTCGCCTGCACGCCTTCGCCGCATGTCACCTTGCAACCGTGACAGAGCTGGAAGCTCGCACCGGGGTTCCGACCCAGCGGTGCCAGCCGGACGGGTGACCGACCGGAACGCCCTACGTGGTCTGCGTAGGGGCGACGCCTACGGTGCCGCCCATGCAGACACCCATCACGGTCACCACCGGATCGACGGCGACGGACGTGACGACCGCCGTCGCCACCTGCTTCGGTGCCCTCGGCACGGTCGGCGCGCTCCTGCTGGCGCTCAAGCTGTGGCGGAACGACGTCGCAAGAGCCCGACGCGCCCAGGCCAGCACTGTCCACGGTTACAAGGACGACGGGATGTACGTCGTCGAGAACAACAGCAACGGCGCTGTCTACGACGTCAAGGCGCCCCGCACGGGGCAGCCCGTCGTCCCGTTGGCGGGGATCATCCCGGTGGGCGGCAAGGCCGTGGCTGCGGTCGACGACGGCGAGCCGGAACGCCGGGGCGAGAAGAACCCGATCACCTTCTCCTTCACCGACCAGGCCGGGGTGCGATGGACGCGCCACCGCGCTGGCGGTCGTCTCGAGGAGGTGCCGAACGACCTTTAAGCCGCCAGGGCCAGCGAAGAGGTGGCGTAGCCGGGCAACACCGGCAGCCGATCGGCGTATGCCGCCACCTGTGGGTCAGAGTAGATATCCACAGGGGCCATAACGCCACGACCTGCGACGACCGCTGACGGTGCGGAAGATCGCGACAACGATCGAGGGTGTTTGCGAGTGACTCGCTAGGCTTATCCCCGCTTCCCCGTTGGACCAACGGATGAGGCGCGCGGTTCCGGATGTCCTTGTCCGTGCCCGTGCGGCTCAGCTGTTGATCCAACTACCCAAGGGCGGGGCTATGACTGAGCGCAAGAGCCGGAACCGGAAGACCCGGGCGAAGAACGCCGGGCCGAGCCGGGACCGCTCCCGCGATCAGGACGAGAGCCGCACCAACCGCATCCGCCTCGCACAGACCGCTGTCGAGGCCGCGAAGTTGGCCTGGGAGATCGGCAACCGCTTCTGGCGGTAGCCGGCCTTAAAGGGGAACGGCCCGAAGGGTTGCCGCCCTTCGAGCCGCTCTGCGGCCGCTCATCGCGATCAGGGGCCTCGCGCCGATCCATTCCACCGGTAGGCGCGGGGTCCCGTTGCATGTTGCTATATCCGATCAGACGGATCCCCCGCATCGTAGCGCGCCCGAGTGCGACAAAATGGACATTTGCCATTACCGCTTGTCAACCTTTTTGGTTGACACGCTTGCGGGCGCTCGCCTCGGCCGCCGGGGTCAGCTGGCGATGCCGCCCTCCCTGATCCGGTCGAGATACGCCTGCAGCGCCTCGGCAAGAACTCGTTGCCGGCGCGGGGATACCTGTACCGCCTCCAGTTCGTGGCTGTCCATGAGCCGCTGGACCTCGGCGGGCGGCAGCCGCAGGACTTGCCCGGCCTCCTCGGGCGTGACCAGCGACAGCTCACGCAGGGGGGAATTCGGTGACAGGAAGGTCTGCAACTCCGGCAGCGCCTCATCCAGGCCGTCGTCGGCGCCGGTCTCCGCGGCGGCCGCGCGGAGCCACGAGTCGGCGGCGCCTTGCTTGAGGGACTCCCGGTCCGCGCTGTTCCGTAGCAGGCCGACCTCGGTGAGCACGTCCAGCAGCGCGACCACGAGCTGCTGGGAAGGGAGCCGGACGGTTGCGAACGCGTCGTACACCGTGCTGTGCGAGGCCGGCGGGGACATCACGCCCTGCCGCTTGATCATGATGGCCATCTGCCGGGAGCTGGGGCGCCCGGCCCGCAGGTGGACGTGATGCAGGAGAGCGTTGAGCCGCGCGGCCGCGCGGCTCGGAAACGCATCCGCCGGAGGCTGTGCTAACCGCCCCGGACTCGCCATCTCGGCCCCCTCGCTGCTGGCTGGTGTCAGACGCTGTCTGTCAGCGTCCCACCGTGTCCGCGACTGCCGGAAGAGGGCCGATCCGGACCGAAGATGTTGAAGAAACTGCAGGTGAGAGGTGGTGTCTGCGCATACTGATGTGACATCAGAAACTCATGGAGCGAAAGGCACCGAAGTGTCACGCAAGCACCGCGCGTCCCATAGGCCTCCTGCCGGTCCCGGCCGCACGGGCCGACCGCCCCGGCCCCGTCGGCCCGCCCGCACGACGACGAGCCGCGACGAGCTGGCCCAGGCGGCCTTGCGTAGCGCGTGCGGCGGCGTCGCCCGCGCACTCGTCGAGTGGGTCCTCGAACAGATCGACCCGCACCGCTGACTCAGGCGTCCGGGACCGGCGTCTGATCTGGACGGGGGGAGACGGCGGCGAAGGGGTTCGGCCGCTCGCCGTCCAGCGGGCGCACGTACACCTCCTCCGCGGTGTGCGAGTCCTCCCGCCAGCGGCCCGCCCGGTTCAGCGCCTTCCCGCGCACCCCGGCCTCGGCCAGGTCGGTGGCCGCGCCGGCGCGCACGCCCTGCGAGGTCACCTTCGCGGTCTTGGTGACGCCGGCCTTCGCGGCCAGAACCTGGACCCGCTCGCCGATGGCGGCGGCGGACAGCCGGGCCTGCGGTCCGTCCGAGCGGGCGCGGGCGGTGAGCTTGTCGCCGGTGGACAGCTGCCGGAACAACGGGCCGCTGGTGATCCCCTGCGCCTTGAGCCACCCGATCCAGGCGCGCAGGCGGCGGACCGGCTGCAGGTCCGGGCGGTCGTGCAGGCGGACCAGGTCCAGGCCCTCGCCGTCCTGGTGGGTCTTGTCGGAGCCGAGGTCGATGACGACCAGGTGGTCCAGCACCTCGGTGTACTCGAGGTCGATGGCGGCGATCTCGCTGCGGCGCGCGAGCATCAGGTACATCACCGCCAGCAGCGCGGCGTCGCGCGTGCCGGTCGCGGTGGTCTCGTCGATCGCCTCCAGCATGGCCAGCACGTCGTCCAGGCGCAGCGCCGGCGCCTGCCGCTTGCGCGCCGCGCGCGGGTTCTCCCGCCGGTAGGTCTCCAGCAGCTCGGTGACCTCCAGGCGGTCGGGCCGCATCCCGGACGGCTGCCAGCGCCAGACGTGGCCGAGGTAGATGCCGACGGTATTCGCCTTCAGCCGGGGCTGCTGCCGCATCAGGTGCCCGGCGTACTCCAGGAACGTGGCGTCCGTGCAGGGCCGGGCGACCCGGCCCTCGGCCGCGCACCAGGCCTCGAACCGGCGCACCGTCGCGTCGCGGTTGATCCGGGTGTTGGCCGACCCGGCCCGCCCGCGCCGCTTCGCGGTGTCCTCGCTGATGCGGAAGTCCGCCTCGGTGTAGCGCGGCAGGTCCTCCACCGTCGGCGGCAGCTCCCCCGGCTCCAGCACCGTGTGCCGGTCCACCAGGTAGCGCGGCCCGCCCGGCCGGCGCGGCTGCGCGGGCACCACCGCCGCGGACCAGTCGGGCCCCTCCTCCACCAGCTCGGCGTCGACGATCTCCTCGCCGTCGCGTCCCGTCACGAGCACTCCTCCGCCTCGGGGCGCGCCGCATACCCCTCAGGGGTGTGCTGGGCGTGCGGCCGAAACCATGATCGAATTTACCTGCGACAACGCAAATTATAGAGGGAAGCCTGTGTGGGTAAGGCGGAAAAGTGTGGGACAGACTCCAGAAGGTGTACCCTTCTGCTAGTTCGAGGCCCTGCGCCACCAGCGCCCCACACCAGGAGGCACTGCGGGACCGAAGACCGAAGGAGACCCACATGACGACGCTGACCACACCGGAGAGCCTGACTCCGGCGTCGAGGACCAAGATCGGCCCACGCGGCCGGGTGACCATCCCGGTCGCTCTGCAGCGCGCCGCCGGCCTGTCCGAGGGCGACGACGTCGTCATCCGCGTCATCGCACCCGGGGTGTTCACCCTCGAGTCGGTCCAAGCGGTCCTGGACCGCATCCGCGCGGCGATGCCGGCGGCGCCGGAGGGCACGACCTGGGACGCTACGGCCGAGATCCGCGCCGAACGTGACGCGGAGGACGGGTCTTCCTCGCTTCTCTTTGGGCGGGACGCCGACGAAGGCGGACTCCTAGCTGCGGCCACCACCGCAGACAGGGGACCAAATGCGGATTCCCCCGCATCTGGACCGCCCGACCCGGGCCCCGACCTCCTTAGGAGACTGCTTTGACCACCTCCTCCCTGCGCGCCGTCCTGGACGCCTCCGCCGTCCTCGCCCTTCTCCTTCATGAGTACGGCGCGCACACCGTGGAGCGGCTGCTGCCCGTCTCCGCGATCGGCACGGACAACCTCACCGAGGTGCTGATCCGCTGCCATGCCCACGGCTACCAGCGCCCCGATCTGGTGGCCGACCTGCAGGGCCTCGGTCTCCAGGTCGTCTCCGCCACCGCCGTCCAGGCGGCCCGCGCCGCCGAGCTCGTCCACCTCTCCAGGCTGGAGAAGGACCAGCACGCCGGCCGCAGCCTGTCCCGTGCCGACGGCCAGGCTCTTGCCCTCGCCGAGGACCTGGACCTGCCGATCGTCACCGGCGACCGGCTCTGGGCCGAGCTGCAGCACCTGGTGAAGGTCCAGATCGAGCTCTTCCGCTGAACCGTCGTGGGGCCCGGGGCAACTGCGGTCGGGCCCCACGACATCCGGCAGCCGCGAGGCGCGGAAGCACGGTCGAAATGCCGTGGTGGCTCCCGGACCCGGTTCGGATACTGGAGCGGAACCGGAGGGGTGCGCATGGCGCAGTGGGACGTGGCGAGTGCCGACCCGCAGCAACAGGTAGGGGCACGGCACCACACCGTGCCCGCCTTCTACATCCGCAAGTTCGCGAACCAGGAAGGCCAGGTGTGGGTGCGCGACCGCAGGCGCCCGGAGGCTGGCCGCAGTAGGTACACCGACCTGGCGATCAAGGACTTCTACACCTTCACGAACCTGGACGGACAACCGGACGGAAGACTGGAGCAACTGCTGGCCCAGGTCGAGAGGGCCGCCGCGCCGGCCCTGGACCGACTCTGCAGCGGCGTGACGTGGAATGCGCCGCTGAGCATCGAGGACCGGGCCAGCATTGCAACCTTCGTGGCGTTCCAGCTGGCCCGCGGTCAGCGCAAGCGCCGTGAGGTCGAGCTGCAGGCAGACCTGCTCACCCGCCTGCAGACCGTCAACCCGCCCGGCGAGCTAACCCGCGCGGCCCGCGCCGAGTACCGGCATCGTCAGGAGCTCTGGAGCGTGCACGAGGTCGTCCCCGACCCGAGTGAGCACCTCAAGCTCATCGGCAGCCTCGCCGCGAACACCTTCCGCCACCTCGTCGACCGGCCGATCGCCGCATTCACCCTTACCGACGCCGCTCTGCTCAGCTGCGACGAGCCGGTCCTGCTCGTGCAACCCGAAGGTGCACCTGGCCCTGTAGCCCCGGATCCCCCGGCTCGCCGACTGCGCAGCCGGCGGCGCAAGGGCGTCCGAGTTCCCCGCCGACACGACCAGGTGATCCACATCCAGAACCCAGCCGGAGGGATCCTCACTGCCGAGACGGTCCTCCTCCCCCTTGGGCGACGCACCGTGCTCGCCTTCGGCGCCCCTGGCACGCAATCCGACACGGACACCAACATCCAGCTCTCGGCGGAGGACAGTCGCGAGGCGGCGGCACAGGTGAACGAACTGGCGCTCTCCAGGGCCTACTTTTTCGCCTTCTGCCACCCCGAGGACCAAGACCTCCTCGCCTCGCCCCTCCCCGAGGTCGAACCCCTCCTTCGTGTCGGAGGAGCCCACGACGAACACAAGATCGTTGCTGCGGCCGTTCCGAAGCGCCTCCAGCCTGAGGTCCACGGACGCCGCCAGTCCAAGCGCGGGTAAGCGGCGGGGCCCGGTCACCGTGCCGAAACCGACCGCCCGTGGGCCCACGATGAGCTGGACCAGGACAAGGGCTAATCCGGCTGTGCTCGCTTCCGCCGCCCCCAGCGGGGAGAACCTGTCGCCGGGGATTTTTCAACCGCTTCGGGGTCCTCCGCCATGGCTCCGGCGCCTGGACGGGACTCAAAGGCTTCGAGGGCTGTCAGAACGTCTTGGACTCTCGCGATCTCGGTGTTGATGTCCTTGCGCCGGTCGACTAGCGCGTCGAGTTCAAGGCGGCCTTCTTCGGTCATGCGTCGCGACTCCTCGCGCGCCTCCTCCAGGACCTGCTCTGCTGCCGCCCTGCCTGCCGCCAGCAGACTCTCTGCCTCTTCGACGGCGTTCTTGATCGCCTCGTCTCGAAGCTTCGCCGCTTCTTCGCGGGCGGCCTGGAGGATTACCCGCGTCTCTTCTTTGGCGGCACGTCGTGCCTTGTCGAGAATGACGCTGGCCCTGACTTCCGCGGCGGCTTCTCGCTTCAGCGCGGTCGCCTCACGCCAGAGTCTCTTGATCTCTTCCAGGCGCTCCCCGTCGGTGGTCAGGAGGGCTGCAAGGCTGATCATGTAGTCGTACCTGGGAAGGCGGCTGCCGTGAATGACCTCCCCGACCCCGGTAGGGGAAAGTCGGCCGCCCGACAAGGCTCTGAGGTCGCGATACGTCGGAGTGCCCGCTTCGATGTAGAGCCGTTCCACTGCTCTGGCGAAAGCGGCAAGGGCCTCCGCAGCCAGATTGCTCGCGTCCTGGGCCGCCACTCGACTCCCCCCTCGGGATCCGCTCGGACCAGCGTAGGAGCCGTCACCGGTGAACAGCGCACGTTTGCGTAAATCCCCGTACAAGCGCCTTGTCCGCTGAGATACGCCAACGTTTCCCCGGAGACGGCCAGTTCCTCATGTGTCCGAACCTGAGCCGGGCTTGTGCGCCCTGCTTGAGCGGTCGGCCAGCCTCACGGTCAAGTGGGTAGCGCGCCCCTACCACTCACAGGGGCCGCCACCAACGCCCGGATCTTCGCCACCGACGCTGTCCCTTGTTCTCGTGTGTGCCGCAGGAGGCGAGGCACGGAACCGTCGGATTGGGGTGTTGGTGGGACCCGGTTCTTGCCCTCAGATGGGCCCAGCCCGCGAAACGGCGAGCCCGACGGCATTCAGCGCCGTCGATCTCGTCTGCGGTCGTACCTGACCCATCCGTCTTGAGAAGAGGAACGCACCGATGCAGTCCAACGACGAGCGCGAGGACCTCGGGTCGTCTGCCGCGAAACCGTCCCCGGGCCACTGGCTGCCGACGGGGTGCCTCGGCATCGGCACCGTTGGCACCGGCTCCCTGGCCTTCACCCATGCCCGCGGCTGGGTCATCGCGGTCGTGGTGGCGGTCAGCGCCGTCTGCGCCCTGCTGGCCGCGCTGGTCCCGCAGGAGTCCCAGCACAAGGTGGACTGGTGGCGTCTGATCCTGGAGCGCCGGCGCACCCACGTCCAGTTCCCCGACGTCACCCCGGTTGCGGCGGTCGAGGCGGGCCCGCCCGCCGACGGCAGCGCAGTCGATCCCTCGTGCGCGCCCGCGTCGATCGCTGGAAGCGACAGGAGCCGTATGCCGCGAGGCAAGCCACCCCGACGGCGGCGACTGCCTCGCACGCCCGCGTCGCAGCCGCCCCGTGGGGGGCCGCTGTGCGGCCAGCGCACGGCCGTCGTGCCAGGGGGGACCTCGACCGGGACCCCCTTTCGTACCGCGAGCTGGCGGCGCCGGTGGGCCTCGGCCGGCTGGGCGCGGCCCTCCTGCCCGTCAGACGGCCACGTGTGCTCCTGATCGACGAGACGGGCAAGAGCAACCTCGACCTGCCCAACGACCTGCCGTGCTTGAGGACGGTAGCTGGGCGCGGGCGGCGCAGAGGGGGCGGGTCAGCAGTGGGATCCGTCGTACCACGGCCGTGAGCCCGGGCCGGTGGCGGTGAGCCGACGTCCGGTCAGCGTCAGCTGCCAGTCCGGGTGCACGGGCCCGGTGGCCGCCTGCGGGGAGCCGGTCCAGCCTTGGTCCGGCTCGAGCACTGAGGGGCCGTCACGTCCCGTGGCGGACGGCGGACCTTGCCCAGCGCCCAGCCGCGCGGCTGCGGCCGTCGCAGTCCCGCCGTCGACCGGTCACAACCAGGTAGGGAGGCATGCGGCGGGTCACGGCCGTCGTAGTAGAACACCGGTATGACAAACCCGCCCGCACCCACAACCCCGTCGGCTGCCGTGAGCGCGCCTCCCTGGGCTCACTGCGGGGACGGGGCGAACCCGAGCGACCCAGTGGGCTGCAGGGGCATCGCCGTCCCCGGGCACACCCGCTGCCTCCCCCACCTCCTCCCGGCCGACCAGAACGCCTACCTTGCCGCTCTCGGCCCGGGCGCCGACATCGACCTCAGCGGCACGACCCTGGACGAACAACTGCTCACCCAACTCCTCACCGCTCTGACTGACCCCGCCACCAACAAGCCCGTCCTCGGCAAAGTCGACTTCGGCTGGGCCACCTTCAGCGCCAATGCCTTCTTCGGCTCGGCCACCTTCGGCGGTGACGCCTTCTTCGGCTCGGCCACCTTCGGCGGTGACGCCTTCTTCGGCTCGGCCACCTTCGCCGACAGAGCCGACTTCCACACGGCCACCTTCACGGGCACAGCCGACTTCCGCTCGGCCACCTTCACCGACAACGCCAACTTCGGCTTTGCCACCTTCACCGGCAGAGCCGACTTCCGCTCGGCCACCATCACCGACAACGCCAACTTCGGCTTTGCCACCTTCAGATACGCCGACTTCGGGGCGGCGACCTTCACCAGCGGCGCCGTCTTCGGCTTTGCCACCTTCAGATACGCCGACTTCGGGGCGGCCACCTTCAGCGACGGTGCCGGCTTCGGGGCGGCCACCTTCAGCGACGGTGCCGACTTCGGGGCGGCCACCTTCAGCCAAGACGCCGACTTCGGGGCGGCCACCTTCACCAGCGGCGCCAACTTCCGTTCGGCCACCTTCACACACCTTCAACGACTCGGGCCCATGCTCGGGCTCACCGCCCTTGACTTCGACGGAGCCCGATTCGGCGGTCCCCAGGTCGTGGTGGAGGCGGCGGCGCCGCAGATCCACTTCGACGGTGTCCTCTTCTCAGGCACGGCCTCGCTGCGGCTCCGGTTCGCGGCCGTGTCGTTGGACCGGGCGGTCCTCGCCGGTCCCACAGCTCTGCAGGCCTGGCCGACTGCTTTCCCGTCGCCAGAACATCGTCCGCTCGACGAGAGCCCTCTGGTCGACCAAGGACACAGCCCTGGCGTACGGCTGGCCAGCCTTGAAGGGGTCGACGCCGCCCACCTGGTCCTCACGGATATCAACTTGACCGACTGCCGGTTTGCGCGGGCGTTTCACCTGGACCAGATCAGGATCGGATTCGGCTGCACATTCCAGGGTGTCCCGACCGGCTGGCGACGGCGCGGCCCGGTCGCACTGCGCTGGTCGCCCCGGAGGACGCTGGCCGAGGAGCAGCACTACCGCGCGCTCAGCGCCGGCGCGCTGGGGGCGGGCTGGACCCAGGGCCCGCAGCACCCGGACGAGGCGGCGACGCCGGGAGCGGACGACCTGGCAGGGCTGTACCAGCAACTGCGGAAGGCGTTCGAGGATGGGGGCAACGAGCCGGATGCCGCGGACTTCTACTACGGCGAGATGGAGATGCGCCGGGTCGACCCGCTCCGTCCGCGGGCGGAGCGGTGGCTGCTGTGGCTGTACTGGCTGCTGTCCGGGTACGGGCTGCGGGCGTCTCGCGCGCTTGCCTGGCTGGGCACCGCGATGGCCACGACCGCGCTGGTGCTGATGCTGGTCGGACTGCCGAACGCGGACCCGCAGCCGGTCATCTCCGGCAGCGACCGGGCCGGCACTGTCAGCGTGGTCAGCAGCATCTCCGACCCCGCCCTCACCCTCCCGCTGGGACAGCGAATCACCCAGGGACGCCTGCAGAAGGCCGCCCTGGTCGTGGTCAACTCCGTGGTCTTCCGCTCCAGCGGACAGAACCTCACCACCTGGGGCACCGTCGTCGAGATGCTCTCCCGCATCAGCGAACCGGCGCTGCTCACCCTGGCCGCACTCGCAATCCGCGGCCGCGTCAAACGCTGACGGCCACAGCACTCGTGGGCGCGGCAGGCCCAGGCACCCGTCGCCAGCACGTTGTACATCGGCTCGGTCGCACTCGTCGTCAGCGCGCTGGCAGTGTGGCATGCGAGCGCTCGGGGAGCGGCCGACAGCTCCCTTGACGCAGCTTCTTGGTTGGCAACCTTGAATGCCAATCAAGAAGCTGTATCTTGATTACATGACTCCCAGCGAGAAACTCCCCCGCCTCATCCCGACCGGACACTGCTGGTGCGGCTGCGGCACTCAGACCGGCATCGGCTCCTTCTTCGCCCGCGGCCACGACAAGGTCGCCGAGGCGGCGCTGATCGCCGTGCAGTACGGCGGCTCCGTGCCCCAGTTCCTGCATGCCCACGGCTACGGCCCCCAGCACTCGGTCACCCACGACGCCGTCGAGAAGACCGACTGGACGACGTGCACCCACTGCGACTACACCGGCGCGCCGGCGAGCGTCGCCAACCACACCCGCAAATATCACCTCGACCATGCCGGATAGCTGGAATAGGGTCGTGCGGCCGGAGGGCACACCGCCGAAGATCGGCCCGCGCGGTCGGGTGACCATCCCGGTCGCCCTGCAGCGCGCGGCCGGGCGGACCGAAGGTGCCGAGGTCGGCATCCGCGTCGTCGGCCCGGGAGGGTTCACGATCGAGTTCGTCCAGGCCGTCAAGGACCGCATCCGCGCCGCCGCGCCCAAGGCGCCGGCCGGAGCCCCCTACGACGCCGTGGCGGAGATCCGAGCCGACCGGGACAACGAGGACGGGACCGGAGCCGAGCGGAAAGCCGGCGCTGTGTACGAAGCCGCGCGGCTTCATACGGATCGGGAGCAAGCCGGACCGGCGAGGGACCACCCGATCCCGGTCCTGACCTGTTGAGGAGACTGCTTTGACCTCGTCCTCCCTGCGTGCCGTCCCGGACGCCTCGGCCGTCCTCGCCTTCGTCTTCGACGAGCAGGGCGCGCACGCCGTGGAGCAGTTGCTGCCCGTCTCCGCGATCGGCACGGACAACCTCACCGAGGTGCTCGTCCGCTGCCACGCCCGCGGGTACCAGCGCACCGGTCAGGAGCTGGCCGCCGACCTGCAGGCCCTCGGCCTCCAGGTCGTGAACGGCACCACCGCCGACCAGGCGGCCCGCGCCGCTGAGCTCGTCCACCTCTCCAAGCTGGAGAAGGACAAGCACAACGGGCGTACCCTCGCCCGCGGCGACGGCCAGGCCCTTGCCCTGGCCGAGCGCCTCGGCCTGCCCGTCGTCACTGGCGACACCCTCTGGACCGAGCTGCAGCACCTGGTCCAGGTGCAGATTGCGCTCTTCCGCTGACGACACCGACCCGCCGCTCCGGAATTCCGGTCGGTGGGTCGCCGCCCGGGCCTGAGGCCTTACAAGCCGTCAGCTTGTCCATTACGTAATGGTAGGAGAGGCCTCTGACACCCTGGGAAGTAGCGACAACGTTTACTCCCTCACGACATGCGGGCACAGCTCCCGCTGCTGGTAGGAGCCCGGGACTCCCGTCCCGATGGCATTCCAGAAAGGCACGGCGTAGACCAGGTGCCCGCCCAGGGTGTGCCAGGACAGCCCGGGATTCTCAACCCGGAGCCGGGTCAGGCCCGCGGCTGCCAAGCCCAACCGCTGGAAGGGTTCGTGAGTGGCTGGCTGCTCGACCCACCCGAGGCAGCAGCGGGAGCAGACCACGTAATCGACCTCGAAGACCGGCTCGCCTTCCAGGTATACGGCACGCCAGCGCCAACCCCGGCGGTGAGAGGGCGTGTCCTGCCACGGGGTTCCGAGGTCGGGCGAGATGTATGGGCCCTGTCGGCGCCCCAGACGCCCTCGAGTCAGCCACTGCAGGACGGCTCGTAACGGCTCGCGCCCGGAGTCCCGGCCGACACTGTCCGCCTGGGAGACGAGGGCCCGGGCCGCTCGCCGTTCCTCTTCGATCGTCATGCGGCGCAGCCTGCCCACTCTCCTGTGCCCGGACACGTTGCGCGGGACGAGCGCCCCCTGCGGGCCGACGGGCGCTCTCGGGGCGCGCCGCCTTCCGCCGGTCTCAGGCGCGGGAGCACCGCCGAAGAGGTGGCCGTCATGCCGACGGGTTGCGCTGAGCCTGCTGATGCAGAGCGGTGCCGGGCCGGTGGCAGGGACATCCGCAGGGGCGCAGGCCGCTGTGCTCGACGTCGCCGGCGTGGGCGATGAACGAGCCGGGGCACACGGCGTGCAGGCGAGGGTGGGTGTCGTCCCGACAAGCCCCGGACCGCCCGGCCCTCGGCCCGGTCACAGCCCCGCCGCCCGCTCTGGGCCCCCGGTCTGCTGATGGCAGGCGCAGGCGCAGGGGACCGCGACCCAGCCGAGGACCCGGTCCCGGTAGCCAGGCGCGTGGCACATCGCGTGCAAGTCCGGCCAGCGGTCCGCTCCAGTGCGGCACTCCGGCGTCGCGTAGCCACGCCGCAGCGGCCCGGCCCCGACGGCGATCCTGCCTTGAGCAGCCGGTTCTGTGGCGATGCGGTCACGGCGCGTATCCATACACGGCATCATGGCCAGCAGAGCGTTCCGGCCACGAGGTACGCGAGCGGCAGCTCACCGTCATCTCCGCGGCATCAGATCGGCGAACCGTGCGGAGGCGCGCCATGGCCCACGACACTGAGCGGCATGCAGGAAACGACGCGCTCCGGGCCGCCCGTCTCAAGCAGGGCTGGCGGACCCAGGAGGCCGCTGCGGACCAGGTCAGCCGTGCGGGCCGCAGGGTGCTGGACGACCCTCACTTCACCGTGGCGGTGCGGACCTACCGCAGCTGGGAGTCGCCCCGGCCGCCGTGGCCCAGAGCCGACTACCAGTCCGCCCTTGAGGCCGCGTTCGGCCAGCCGCTCACCCGGCTCGGCTTCACCCCGCCCGAGCACCTGCAACTGCCCGAGGCCCAGGACGACGTGAACCGACGCGCCTTCCTGAGCGCCACCGCGGCCGCGCTCACCGCCGGACCGGTCCCGCCCCGGCATGTCGACCCGGCCCTGATCGGCTACTTCGAGCAGCAGCTGGAGGGCCACTACCGCGCCGACATGATGCTGGGACCCCTTGACCTGATCGGCACCGTCGCGGCCGGCTTCGAGCTCATCGACAAGCTCTCCCGCAACGCGGCCGGCGACACCCGGCACGGTCTGCTGCGTGTCGGTGCCGCCTACGCCGCCCTGGTCGGGTGGCTCTACCAGGACGCGGGCGACCTCGCCGCCGCCGCGTTCTGGCGCGGTGTCACCG
Source organism: Streptacidiphilus jiangxiensis (assembly GCF_900109465.1). Taxonomy (GTDB): domain Bacteria; phylum Actinomycetota; class Actinomycetes; order Streptomycetales; family Streptomycetaceae; genus Streptacidiphilus; species Streptacidiphilus jiangxiensis. The sequence continues at coordinate 192,461 of NZ_FOAZ01000020.1, read as the reverse complement.
CCGAGATAGCCGCCCGCTCCCGAGACCCCCAGCTGGTCGGCTACGCCCTGGTCAACCACGCGAGCGTGCGCACCGACCTGGGCGACGGCAACGGCGTCGTCGACCTGTGCGAGGCCGCCCTGGCCGACCCACGACGCCTGGCCCCGAAGGTCCGCGTGATGGCCCTGCAGCAGCAGGCCCACGGCGCGTCCCTCGGCGGAGACCGCCAAGAAGTCGACCGCCTCCTCGACCAGGCCGACCGGCTGGTCCGCCGCGTCAACGATGACCTCCCCTGGGGCAACGCCTGCCGCCGGACCCCCGGCTACCTGGAGATCCAACGCGCCACCTGCTACGGCCGCCTCGGCCTCGTCCGTGAAGCGGCACAGCTGTGGGAGCAGATCATCGAACCCGCCGCCGTCGTCGGTCGTCGCGACGCCGGTGTGTGGCTCGCCCGCCACGCCACCGCCTGCGCCACCGGCCAGGATCCCGACCAAGCCCTGGCCCTCGGCGAGCAAGCCGTCCAGATCGCCGTGGAGACCGGCTCCGCGCGCGTCCGCCGCGAACTGCGCGGCCTGGCCCAGCAGATGTGGCCATGGCACGATGCCCCGGTGGGACAGGAGATGAGCGGGCTGCTGGCCCGCGTGGAGGGGACACCGTGAACGTGATGTCGGAACGCGAGATCGACGAGCACCTCGCCGGCCTCCCCCACTGGACCCGAGACGGCGACACGATCACCCGCCTCGTCACCCCGATCCGCTACCACGCAGGCGTCGCCCTCATCGTCCACGTCGCCGACCTATCGCGGCTCACCCACCACCACGCCGACATCAACCTCAGCTTCGACGGCGTCCGCTTCACCCTCACCACCCACGATGCCGGTGGCGTCCTCACCGACGCCGACTTCCTCCTCGCTGAACGCATCGACCAGGTCGTCACAGGCCACTCCGCAGCCTGGGACATTGCCGCGCTCAACTGAGCGCGGAGGGTGTGACTGAGGCGAGGCCACGGACAGCGACGGAGAGCGAGAGGCGAGATAGCCCTCCACGGGCCCGGACGGGCTGCCAGAGCTACTGAGTCAGCAGGAATGGCAGGCGCTGGTCGACTACCACCGCCCTGACTAGCGGCACTACTGGGCAGTCCTGCGGGAGCACCCCGCCGAGCTCGGCATGATCGTGGCCGGCTTCGGGCTCCTCCAGCTGCTGGGCAGCCAGATGCCGACAGAGCTCGTGATCCTCGGATAGGTGGCCACCATCCTGGGGACCGTGGCCATTGCGGTCAGCACAGTGATGGGGATGCTCGAGGTGTACGAGCGGCACACCCAGGGCGGTGTTGTTCAGGGGATCTGTCCGGTTTGATCACGTGATGCCGAGGGTGGCCAGCGGTCGGGTGGCGTCTCGGCCGTGCTTGCGCAGGCCAGCGGCGATGTTGTCGCAGCCGGTGAGACGTAGGGCGCCGATGGCCAGGTTGCGTAGTGCCGCCATGGCCCGGGGCGAGGTCCCGGTCCGCACGCGCGAGGCGTCCTCGGCGAAGGTGGTGTCGCGCACGTGGTGGATCTTGTTCTCGATGCCCCAGTGTTCGCGTACACGGTGCGCGATCTCGGGAGCATCGGCCTGCTCCGCTGTCAGGTCGGTAACTGCGTAGACACGTTCCAGGGTGACCTTGCCGGCGGCGACGATCCGGCGACGGCGCACGATCTGCACGGCCTGGGCGGCGTGGGGGAAGTCGAGGCCACGGGTGACAGTGGCGGTCTTGACGCGGCGGATCTCGTCACGGCCGTGCTCTGTGGCACGGGTCCTGTCCAGCAGCGGAACGTCCCGCCAGGGCAGCTGCTTCAAGTGCCGGTGCAGCAGCGGTTGGTTTCTCTTGATCACGGCGATGTAGTGGGCTTTCTTCTCCTCCACCAGAAAGCGGGCGTGGGCGGTCTGCGAGTGCAGCGCGTCGAAGGTGACCACGGTGTCGGCCAGGTCGAGCTCGGCGAGCATCGGCCGGAAGACGGTGATTTCGTTCGTCTTGGAGTCAACCTCGCGCTGGGCGGTGACCAGGCCGGTTCCGGTCATCGCGGCCAGCAGGTGGACCTGGGTTCCGTCGGTGCGGCGGGCACCACGGATGGTCTTGCCGTCCACGGCCAGGGAACGTCGGGGCTGCTCGAGCGGGTCCTGACCGGATGGCGGGCGGTCGGGGTCGCGGGCGGCGAGCCAGGAGCTGATCGCTGTGTCGAGCGCGTCGCCGTCGATGCATTGCAGGACGCGACGTACGGTGGCCTCGGCGGGGGCGGTCGGGCCGCTTGGTTCACGGTTCGGTCCGCCGAGGGCGGTGAGCACGGTGGCCGGCGCGTCCGCGGCCCACTCTGCGATCGCGGTCAGAGATCTCGCGCCGGCCAGGACCGCGCAGGCGGCCAGGGCGAGGACAAAGGTGAGGGGATGGCGACGGCCCTTGGCCCGGCGCGGATCAGGCACCGTGGCAAGACAGTCCAGCAGGCTGGAGTGTTCTTCGGCGGCGGAAAGCCGGGCAACAGCGAGCTGGCCCAGACCGGCGGGGATGGGCGATGATGAGCGGCCAGGCACGGTCTTCCGTTGCGGTGATCAGGGACTCGACACCTCATGATCACCCGGAGACCGTGCTTGCCTCCGATCCTGGGACAGCGCAGCCGGCTCGGGCACATGAGCTGTCATCAAGTCGGCAGACCGACTGAACGACGCTGCCCCGGTTCCGGAACCCTACTGGCCGACCGTAAAGATCACGTGGCTTCCTGCGTCCGCTGCCTGCCGGAAGAAGACGACCAGGTCGGTGAAGTTCGCCCAGGTGTAGGCGAAGTCCTCGTCGCCGAAGTTCGGCCCATAGTCTTCGACGTCGATGCGGTCGTAGCCTGCTTTCAGTGCCTCGCGGTCGACATCGGCCATGGCGTCGGCGACATCGCGAACCCGATCCGGAGTGAGCAGGCTGACGATGTAATCTTCACCTTCATGAAGCTGTACGCCGCCCAGGATCACAGCGTTCAGCGGGTAGAAGCCCTTGGCGTAGCCAAGGTAACCGTCGGTCAGGCTGCGATGGATGGCGTCCCACGCCTTGTCGGTGTCACAGTGGCCGACACCGATGCCCTCTTCCTCAATCTCCTCGACGAGCGCAGCAACCTCATCGTCATCGGCAGCCGCGAGCAAGCGATCGGCGGTCTCCGCATCGATGGCGAAGTGGACTCCCAGGCTCATACGGCACACCGTACAGGGGCAGCAAGACCCCTCACGTTCAGCTGATCACAGTCGGCCGCGCACGTCTGTCGGGCCGCGCGCCGCTCAGCGACAGCCAGGAACTCATGCCACATGGCCAGGCCGGATGTCCTTGTGGACGTTCACATCCTCGCGCCCCTCAGCCTCGCATGATCACAAAACGGATAGACAGGCTGAACGACGCCGCCCTGGGCGAGGGGGTCTCATGGGATTATCTGGGCCGTTGTTTACGTGGAGGCTGCCATGGTGGCCCCCGGATCTGGAGCGCCTTGCCCGCACACGCGAATTCCGCGAGAACCGGTCGGCGGCTGGGGGTTGGATCGAGCGGCAGTTCGCGCCCCTGCGCGCGGTGCCCTGGCTGGATCCGGCGGCGGCGTACGTCTACGACTACGGCACCTCGATACCTGGCCGCGGCGCTCGATGGCATGTGATGTCCGGGAGCATCCTGCGCGTCGACGCCGGGGTCTATGCGCTGCCGCACTTCTACCGGCACGTCGCCGTGGTGTTCGGATTCGACGGCGATTTGTCCAGCCGGATCCTGGAGGTGATCAGGCTTGTCGAGCAGTCGGGTTGGCAGCTGCGCCTGCAGAACAGTCGACACCGGACCACTGATCGCCAGTGGCCCGTTCGGGCGATTGCGGAGTCGAACGGCGCTGCGCTGGGATCGTGGGTTGGTCGGGAGAAACCTCCGTGCCTCGCGCAGGGGGGCGAGGGAACGCCGTGCTCAACGCAGGTGGTGTGGACCTCGCGTGATATCCCTGATCCGAATCCGGCCTACACCACTTTGAACACGCCGCCCTACATCCTCGGACGGAACGTTCCGGACGGTCCTACGTGGTCCGATCTGCCGCTGGAGTTCAGCGGCCCGCAGCCTCCGGTCGAGATCGGTGATTTCGCGGCGCCGGCCCTTGAGTCGCATGAGCACGCGGTGGCCGTGCTCGTCGAGCTCACATATTTTGTCTGTTGGCCGGGGCAACGGCCACGCGGCATTCCCAAGCGTTTGATTCCGAGGCCCTGGTGAGGCACCGGACTGCGATGATGCGCACACCGGACTGCGCTTCCGAACAGTTTGATCACCGCGCCATCACCACTTCACCCGGCGACTAACCGGAGATGCATCGCGGATCACGCGGGCCAGCCCGCCTGTCCCCGACCCAGAGGCGAATGGCAAATCGTTCAAAAACTCACGTTCCGCCTTCTGAGTGCGCCAGTGGTTCTGGCCTGAAGCCGGCACCATGCCCCCTCGGTCGTACATCGGCCCGCCGTTGGCTTCCCAAGCTCGGCGACAGCTTCGACGTGAGCTGCCCGGAGACCTGCTCGGCAAGGCGGATGCCGTCTGCGTTGAGGGTGAGGGCGCGGACGCGCTGCAGGCCGAGAGCGTCGTTGGGAAGGAATGGCTACAACCGGCTGGCTCACCGCCCGTCTCGGCACGATGAGCCAAAGGGAGGGCTGGTCTCAGCCAGCCTGGGCTACCCGCCAGCAATCGCCCGCACGCCCTGGGACAAGAGCCGCGCGGCGATGTGCCGGTCCAGGAGGCTCTCTGCGGCGACTAGGTCCGCGACCGCGTTCCCTGTGGCCAGTGCCTGCTTGGCGATGCTGGCTGCGGCCTCATAGCCGATGTGCGGGGTCAGTGCGGTGACCGCGCCGACCGATGTGGTGGCCTGCTGGGCGAAGCGCCGTTCGTTGGCGGTGATGCCGTCCACGCACAGGGTGCGCAGCACCGCGCATCCGTGGGTGAGCCATGCGGTGCTCTGCAGCAGGAGGTGGGCGATGAGCGGCTCGAACGCGTTGAGCTGCAGTTGGCCGTTGTCGGCAGCCATGGTGATCGACATAGGGTGAGCGGCATGCCGGGGATGGATCGGGATGAGGACAGCGCGGAGCGCGCCGCATTGCGCCGTGCGTTGGACGACCTGGATGCGGGACTGTTGGCAAGCGCCGAGCGTGAGCTCGGGGACCGCCGTCGGCTCGCGCCGTTGGTGGAGAGGCTGCGGACCCCGGCAGCGGCGTTCCTGCAGCCGGAACTGGAGCAGCGACTCGCGCATTACGTTGCTGCGGACGATTCCTTCGCGCGGGACCGCATCGCCCATGCCCTCGCCGGCGCCTGTGGCCAAGAAGCCCTGCCCGCCTTGCTGCGCGCGCGGGTGACCGATCGCAACGAAGACGGGGACACGCTGGAACGCGATGTCATCGATCTCTTCGAGGCCTGGCCGGAGACCGCATTGGAACTCTCCATGGCCTACACGGCCTCAGAGGATCCGGGGCTGCGGAAAGTCAGCTTGTGGGGCATGTGCTTCTTCGACTTGTTCGGGACCAAGTACTTCGATCTGGTCGCCGAGGCGGCCGGCGACCCGGACCCCGCGGTGCGCGCCGACGTGATGATCACCCTCGGCGCCAGCTTCGGCTTGGGTGATCCCGCGCGAGCCCTGACCATCCGCATCGCCGGCACATCCGATGCCGCACCCGAGGTCCGACGAGCAGCTGCGTCGTCCCTCTGGTTCGAAACAGATGAGGCGGCCACCGATGCCCTTCTCGCGTGTGCGAGCGATGCTGATGGCCTGGTGCGGTGTTGGGCCGCACTGGCGCTATCCCAAAGGCCGGCGCACAAAGCCCGCGCCGCGCTCGAAAGGCTCGCGACCGATGAGGATGCGAACGTACGCGATGTCGCGTGCCAAGCCCTCGCGCCTCCATCAAAGTGGCCGTGAACAGCCCTCGGGCTTCCGGGTCGATGCCGAGCGGCCGCACATATCGCCGGCCTGCCACGCCGTGAGCGCTCCGGGCCGCAGGCCCCACGGGACTGTCCTGAACTTTGTGGTTGGTCTGGTGTGACCCGAGATGGCATGAGATGACCTCTCTGCCGGGAAGGATCACCCATGGGCACCACGAACGAGCAGAGCCCCCACCAGAACGAGCACGAGGTGCAGACGGGGGCGGAGTTGGCACGAGCACTGGCCGAGCAGAACCGGGATCTGGCCGAAGACCTGATCGAACGCGCCCGCCGCGAGTGTCTGCAGTTGGTCGGGGAGAACGGGCTGCTGACCGGACTGGTGAAGCTGGTCCTGGAAGGCGCCCTGGAAGCCGAGATGGCCGAACATCTCGGCTACGAGAAGGGCGATTCGGCCGGCGCCGGGTCGGGCAACCACCGCAACGGCACCAGCCGCAAGACCGTGCTCTCCCAGGTCGGCCCGGTCCAGATCAATATCCCCCGCGACCGGGCCGGCAACTTCAACCCACAGATCGTGCCCAAGCACTCCCGCCGCGTCGACGGCTTCTCCGAGACCATCATCTCCCTCTACGCCAAGGGGCTGACGACCGGTGAGATCCAGGCCCACCTCGCCGAGGTCTACGACATCGAGGTCTCGCGCGATCTGGTCTCCCGCGCCACCGCTCAGGTCGCCCAGGAGCTGGCCGCTTGGCGCACCCGCCCGCTCGACCGGGTCTACGCGGTCCTGCTGATCGACTGCATCTACATCAAGATCCGCGACGGCGCCGTGGCCAACAAGCCCGTCTACATCGCGGTCGGCATCAACCTCGACGGCGACCGCGACGTGCTCGGCATGTGGGTCGGCACCGGCGGCGAGGGCGCCAAGCAGTGGATGACCTGGCTGACCGAACTGCGCAACCGCGGCGTCCAGGACGTCCTGATCGCCTGCTGTGACGGCTTGAAGGGCCTACCGGAGTCTATCAACGACGTGTGGCCCCAGACCGATGTCCAGCTCTGCGTCGTGCACATGGTCCGCACGAGCCTGCGTTACGCGGCCAAGCAGCACTGGGGCGCCATCGCCCGCCAGCTCAAGGAGGTCTGCACGGCCAAGACCGCCGACGAGGCCGAGCAGCGGTTCGCCCGCTTCGAAGAGGAATGGGGAGAGCGCTACCCGGCCGTGATCGACACCTGGCGCCGCAGTTGGGAGCACGTGATCGTCTTCATGCGGTTCCCCGCCCCGATCCGCCGCGTCGTCTACACCACCAACATGATCGAGTCCCTCAACGCGAGGTTCCGGCAGGCCTCACGCCGCCGCGGGCACTTCCCCGACGACGACGCGGCCCTCAAAGTCCTCTACCTCGTGATCCAGAACCCGATCAAGAACCACGCCAACGTCACCGGCCGGACCCAGTCCTGGAAGCAGGCCATCAACAGCCTCGCCGGCTACTACGGCGACCGCGTCACCGACCGCTAGACCAGACCGAGCACCTGATCACCCACAAAGGATCAGACACTCCCGGCCCCGGGGATGGTCCCGCCGACCGGCGGCGTTCGTCCGCCGCCCTCACCTGCTCCCCGCGCCCGCGGGGATGGTCCCTCGACCGGCGTGTCGTTCTCGGTGTCGATGACCTGCTCCCCGCGCCCGCGGGGATGGTCCCACCCACGGGGGAACCACCATGCCCCACACGGCCTGCTCCCCGCGCCCGCGGGGATGGTCCCTCGATCAAGCTGGTTGTTCAGTGGCTCACCGGCTGCTCCCCGCGCCCGCGGGGATGGTCCCTGCGTTTCGAACGTGCTCAGCTGGCCTTCGATCTGCTCCCCGCGCCCGCGGGGATGGTCCCGGCCGTCGCGCCCACCGCTCTCCCGCGAATCACTGCTCCCCGCGCCCGCGGGGATGGTCCCTCGGTGACCAACTGGGCGAACGTGTCGTCCTTGCTGCTCCCCGCGCCCGCGGGGATGGTCCCCGGCAGGCCTACGAGAACGGCTTCCGCCTGACCTGCTCCCCGCGCCCGCGGGGATGGTCCCGCCGCCCGGGCCGCCGAGGCGGCGCCGTGACCCTGCTCCCCGCGCCCGCGGGGATGGTCCCAGCCACGTGGGCATCTACGCGGGCGGCGGCCACTGCTCCCCGCGCCCGCGGGAATGGTCCCGCCGGCGAAAGCCCGGGCGCGCTGCAAGTCGGCTGCTCCCCGCGCCCGCGGGGATGGTCCCCACTGGTCACCGCGCAGCATAGGGACGTTCTGCTGCTCCCCGCGCCCGCGGGGATGGTCTCGTCCACCGCTCGCCGTCCCAACGCTCGACCAACTGCTCTCCGCGCCCGCGGGGATGGTCCCCCGTCGGACCAACACCCAAATCCGGGGGACGACTGCTCCCCGCGCCCGGGAGGATGGTCCCGGCCCCGGGGTAGGTCCCGGGTCCGGCCGAGCTGCTCCCCGCGCCTGCGGGGATGGTCCCGTGGTGGGGCGGAACATGGTTGACCCCCTCTCCTGCTCCCCGCGCCCGCGGGGATGGTCCCTGGTCCAACCCGGTACGGCACTGGGCGTGGGACTGCTCCCCGCGCCCGCGGGAATGGTCCCTACGCCGACCGCATCAGCCGTCTCGTCCTCCGCTGCTTCCCGCGCGCGGGGATGGTCCCTCGTAGCCGATCGCGAACAGGTCGGCCCGCCACTGCTCCCCGCGCCCGCGGGGATGGTCCCCAGGCCGCCGCCGCGCCCGCCGGCCCGTACTTCTGCTCCCCGCGCCGGCGGGGATGCTCCCCTCGGACAGGACATCGCCGTCGACACCCGGCTCTGCTCCCCGCGCCCGCGGGGATGGTCCCGGGTCGCGTCGCACTCGGGAGACGTACGAACACTGCTCCCCGCGCCCGCGGGCATGGTCCCGCGATCCCGGCCGCCCAGGCCGCGACGTAGGACTGCTCCCCGCGCCCGCGGGGATGATCCCAGGTGACGGGACAGGAAGCCCACCACGAGGATCTGCTCCCCGCGCCTGCGGGGATGGTCCCGTGAGCGCCTTCCCGCCCTTGCCGTCGCTGTCCTGCTCCCCGCGCCTGCGGGGATGGTCCCGTGAGCGCCTTCCCGCCCTTGCCGTCGCTGTCCTGCTCCCCGCGCCCGCGGGGATGGTCCACGACGACGGCCCGGAGGTCTGGGAGTACCGCACTGCTCCCCGCGCCCGCGGGGATGTTCCTTGGCCACGGTCAGCGGGTGGTGGGCGATGTTCTGCCCGCCGCGCCCGCGGGGATGGTCCCCAGTGGCACAAGACCTGGAACGCGATCCAGCGCTGCTCCCCCGCCCGCGGGGACGGTCCCGGTCCGGTGGCCCGTCTAGCTAGGCTGCGGCATGTGGAGGCCTACGAGTATCTGGTCCAGCTCCGCGACGGGCAGGCAGGCACCTCGGACCTGAAGGTGATGGAACAGGCCCTGGAGCTGCTCGCGCGCGCCGCACCCGCTGAGGAGGAGGCCTGGGAACGCCGCAAAAGGCTGCTAGCCGAGCTCGCCCGGCTATCCCTCGAGTCGCCGCACCGGGACGAGACGCCCGAGTTGGCAGCGCTGAGCATCGTGGCGGGCAGGGCGGCCTGCACCGCGCGCCCGGCGGCAGGGCCCGTTCATGCCACAGCCTGCACCAACCTGGCGCTGGCGCTGCTCGCATCGGCCGACCGCGGCCACAGCGCGCCGGGCGAGGAGGAAGCGTTGCGGGACGAGGCGAGGGACTGGTTGGAGGAGGCGCTGATGGCGCTGCCGCCGGACGACCCCGACCGCTGCGCGGTGTGGCTCGACCTCGCCGTGGTCATCGGTCGGCGCGACCCCGCGGCCGCGGTCGCAGCCTGCCGTGCGGCGCTGGCCGAGGCGCCGCCCGACAGCCCCCACCGTGCCACGATCGAGTCGACCCTGGCGTCCATGCAGCGCCGTGCCGGGACGACGGACCACGACGCCGTGATCGCCTGGGCCCGTGCGGCGCTGGCCGCCCTCGCGGACGACCATCAGGACCGGCCGCTGGCCGCCGCCCGCGTGGCGGCCGCGCTGCGCGCCCGTGCGGCCGAGGCGGCTGGGCCGCCTCCGGAGGAGGACCTGGCGGAGGCCGCCGACCTCCTGCGGGACGCAGCCGGTGCGCTCGCCCGGCAACCGGGCCGACGCCTCGAACTGGCGCAGGTGGTCGCCGAACTGGCGGCCGTTCTGCTCACCCTGCACCGAACCGACAGGAACGACGCGCTGCTCGACGAGGCCGTGCGCCGCGCGGAGGAGGTGGCCGCGCTCTTCGACGACGGCCCGGTGCTCTTCCCGGTGGCCGCGAACCTGGCCGCGTGCCTGCGCGAGCGGTACCGCAGGCGTTCGTCCGCACCCGATCTGGCAGCGGCGCAGTCCTGGGCACGCCGCGCCGTCGCGACGGCACCCGGGACGGGCCGGGGGACCGCCACAGCCCGGTACAACCTGGCCGTGGTCCTGCTGCACGAGTACGAGACCAGCGGCAGCCAGGACGTGCTGGACGAGGCCCTGCACCACCTCGCTGCGGCGCAGGCCGCGGCGCCCGACGACGCGCTGCGGGCCGAGGTGCAGTCCGGCTTGGCGGAGGCGATGCGGCGGCGCTACGTCCACGGCGGCTCGCATCGGGACCTGGCCCGTGGCGTCCTCGCGGCGCGCCGGGCGGTGCGGCTGGCCGGGGCCGGCCCGCGCCGGACGCGGCACCTGGGGCGGCTCTGCTCGCTGCTGCGCACCCGCTACGACGCGACCGGCCGGGCCGCCGACCTGGAGCTGGCGCTGACGCTCGGCCGGGCCGCGTTGGCCGCGTCTGCGCGCGGCGGCGCGCCGGAGGCACGCACCGCGTCCCTGGTCAGCCTGGCCCTGCTGCGCACCTTCGACCGCGCCGGCGACCGGCGGCAGCTCGACGAGGCCGTGGCCCTGGCCCGGAGGTCCGCCGCGCTCACCCCCGAGACGGCCACCGCCCGCCCGTCGCGGTTGCACAACCTCGCCAACGCCCTGCGGGTCAGGTTCGAGGTCGACCGCGAGGTCGGCGACCTCGACGAGGCCATTGGGCTGGTCCGCGCCTCGATCGCCGCCCCCTCGCGTGCGGCCGCCCGCCGGGAACTGGCCCTGGCCAACCTGGGAGCACTGCTGATCCGCCGCTTCGAGGCGGTCGGCGACCCGCGCGACATCGACCGGGCCATCGCCGCCCACGGCGAGGCGGCCAATGCCGCCGGATCGGACGGCCCCGCCTACGCCGGTCACCTCGCCGACCTCGGCCTGGCACTGTTCCGCCGTCACGAACTCACCGACGCGCCCAACGACCTGAACGCGGCCATCACCTGCGGCCGGGCCTGCCTGGACGCGGCCGGGGACGCCTCCCCGCAGCTGGCCGGGTTCCGGTCCAACCTGGTGGGCCCGCTGCTCGCGCGCCACCGACTCGCTGGTGCCCCCGAGGATCTGACGGAGGCGCTGGCGCTGGGCCGGTTGGCCGTCGACGCCGCGCTGCCCAGAGATCCCGCGCGGGCCGGCTATCTGCTGAACCTCGCCCGCGCGCTGGACCGGGCCGCGGAGGCCGAGCCGGACGGCGGCGCCGAAGACGCGGCCGAGGAGGCGGTCCGCGCTTACGCCGAGTGTGCCGACAGCGACACCGCCACCCCGCTGTGGCGGGCCGCTGCCGCGCAGGCCCAGGCGCAGTGCGAGGTCCGGCGGGGAGACCTGACGGCGGCCCAGGCCGCCTACGAACGGGCGATCGCGCTGCTGTCGCAGGTCGCCCACCGGGCCCTGGCCCGGGTGAGCGCGCAGGCCCAGCTGCGCCGGCTCACCGGGCTCGGAGCCGACGCCGCGGCGGTGGCCCTGCGGCTCGGGGACCCGGCCCGCGCCGTCGACCTGCTCGAACGCTCCCGCGGGGTGCTGCTCGGTCAGGGCCTGGACTACCGGCCGCAGAGCGGCACGGCCACGGACCGCCTGGAGGACTTCCGCCGTGTGCTGAGCACCGATGTCGCGCCGCTGGCGGACCCCTTCGGGGGACCGCTGCACCCGCTCAGCACGGCCGACCCCTGGGCGCCGCGGCGCGCCGCCGCCCGCGCCTGGCAGGATCTGGCAGGTCCCGAGGCCGCAGGGACGCCTGCGCGGCCCACCGCGCCGAAGGGCGGCGTCGTGGCGGTGGTCAACGCCTCCCGGCACGGCTGCGCCGCCCTGCTGGTGGCCGACGACGGCGCGGTGACGCCTGTGCCCCTGCCCGAGCTCACCCATGCCGACGCCGTGGCGTGGGCGAACACCATGCTGGACGCCGTGGACGCGGACGACTGGGACACGTCGCGCAAGCTGCGCGCGGTCCTCGCCGGCCTGTGGACGAGAGTCGCCGAACCGGTCCTGGACGCGCTCGGGGCCATCGGCCCGCCCCCGCCCGGAGCGGCCTGGCCACGGGTCACCTGGGTGCCGACCGGCCCGCTCGCGCTGCTGCCGCTGCACGCGGCCGGAGCGGACGGCCCGGACGAAGTCGGGGCGAGTGTGCTGGACCGCGTGGTCTCCTCGTACGCCCCGACGCTGCGGGTCCTGGCGCACGCCGCCGACGATCGCACGCCGGAGCAGGCCGGTTCCCTCGGCGCCGCCGCCGGACCGGCGCTCGCGGTCGGGGTCACCGAGGTGCCCGGTGAGCGCTCGCTCCCCCATGCTGCCCCGGAGGCCGAGGCCGTGCACGCCCACCTGCGTGCGGCCGGCCGGCCCGTGCGCGCACCCCTCCTCGACGCCGCCGCGACGCGGGCGGCGGTGTCCGAGGCACTGGTCGCGGCGAGTTGGGCGCATTTCGCCTGCCACTGCCTGACCGATCCGGCCGACCCGTCCGCGAGCGCCCTGCTGCTGCCCGACGGACCGCTCTCGGTACGGGACCTGGTGCAGGGCCGGCTGACCGGGGCTCACCTCGCCTACCTGTCCTCGTGCCGCAGTGCCTACGGCGGCGCGCGGTTGCCCGACGAGTCGCTGCACATCGCCGCCGCCCTGCAACTGGCCGGCTTCCGGCATGTCATCGGCACGTTGTGGCCGGTCGGGGACGACTGGTCGCACGAGGTCGCCTCCGCCCTCTACCCGCTGCTGACCGAGCCCGGCCGGACCCCGGCCGAGGCGGTCCACCACGGCGTCCGGGCGCTGCGTGACCGCTACCCGACCAACCCCCGGCTGTGGGCGGCGTATCTGCACTTCGGCGTGTGAGCCGTCGCGGCCGGGCCGCCGAACGCAGCGCCGCCGAACACCGGGGCACCGTCCCGCCGGACGCCGGACGCCGGACGCCGGACGTCCGAGAGCGTCCGAGAGCGTCCGAGTCGGACGTGACCGTGTTCCCGTCCGAGCCCGGCGGCGCGCTGTGATGGGCGGGTCCCGGTCACCGCACCGCGCGTCGCCTCCGTGGCACACGGTGCCGGACCGGGCCGGTCGACATCACGGAAGAGGTGCGTGCCCGTGCCCCAGCAGCCGTCCGCTGTTTCTCCCATACGTCCGCCACACCGATCGTGCCGGGCCGCCCTTCCCGGGCGCGGGCCCGCCGGTCGCGGCGGGCCCCCACAAGTCCGCAGCACCCTGCGGGGGTTGCGGGCGGCGCCCGCAGTACTGCTCGCGGCGGCACGCGACGCGGGTGCCTGCGGCCGGGCGTTCGACCGGGCGGTGGCCCCGGTCCTGGCGCGGCAGCCGGACACGGACACCGTCCACGCCGGGCTGCACGCCACGCTGAGGGCGTGGAGCGCCAAGGGCGGCCACCTGGTGGCCGCCTACTGCCGGGCGTCAGGCGTGCCGTTCACCCGGCACGCGGCCGAGGTGACCGCCCTCGGCTGCGCGTTCGCGCGCCTGTACGACGATCTCCTGGACGATTCTGCGGGCACTGGCTTCGCCGAGCGTGCGGGCCTCCTCTTCGCCCATCGGCCGTGGACCCCGGCCGGCCCGCTGGAGGCCCTGGCCGGTGACCTGTTCCACACCCTGGAGCGGCGCTTGGGGCGCCGTCCCGACGACCCGCTCTACGCGGCCCTGACCGCCGTGCACTACTACCAGTGCCGCTCCGCCCGCCAGACCTCGCCGCTGGTGACCCGGGCCGAACTGGAGGAGGTCACCTGGGGCAAGGGCGCGGCGACACTCACCGTCCTGTTCTCCCTCGCCCGGCCGCGGATGGGGGCTCAGGAACGAGCCGCCGTCGCCGAACTGGGCGCCGCCCTGCAACTGTGCGACGACCACCACGACCGGGACGCCGACGCCGCGCTGGGTATCGCCACCCTGCCGGGCGTCGGCGCCTGCGACCCGGCCGGACTCGTCGAGCGCCTGGCGGCAGCCCAGGCCCGGCTGGCCGGGGTGCACGGACCCCGTGCCGCCCGCCGCGTGGTGGACGAGGCCCACGTGTTCCTGCTGCTGAGCACGGTGGGGCGGGCCGCTTCGCGGTTGCGGGCCGCCGCCCGATCTGACGCACCGTCCCACGCGGCCGGCGCCCCCGGGAGCGCGGGCAGGACGCCCGGCAACGCGTGGGCCGCGTTGCTGCTACGGGGACGCAGCGCCGTCGCACCCGCCGACCGGAGAGGCGCATGAAGACCACCGACGCGCTGATCGACGTGTTCCGGCGGGGCGGGCTGCGCGAGGCCGCGAACGCCTACCAGCGAGCGACGCAACGAGGGCCGTTGGCCAGGGCGGGCGCGGCGGCGCTGGAGAACCTCGTGCCGGTGCGGGCGCTGTGCACGGCGCTGCTGCGCTACGACGCGGACGTCGGCGCCCACGGCATCGGCGCGGGCTCGCGGCGGATGCTGGAAGAGTGGGGTGTCCGACCACGCTACGAGATGCACCCGCGCACCTGGCAGGTGCTGGCCGAGGAGCCCTTCCTCGCCTTCGGCAACCACGCCTGCGGGCTGGAGCCCGCCCTGTTCAACGCGCTCCTGGTGCGCGAGGACGTGTACTTCCTGGCCGGCGACTTCGTCGCCTCGGTGGGCCCGCACCTGGCCCGGATGGTGCTGCCGCTGGCCCGCACCGGAGGCGGGGGGCCGGCGCCGCGCGGCGTGCGGGACCGCACGCTGGCGGCGGTGGAGCAGGCGGTCTGGCCGGTCCGCGACGACTTCGCCGCCCGCCGCGCCAACGCCGCCCAACTCGCCTGTGCGGCACGGCTGATCGCGGGCGAGGGCGGCGGCGTCCACCTGTTCCCGAGCGGCTCGCTGCAGCAGGACGCGCCCTGGCGCCCGGGCGCCGGACACCTGGTCCGACTGCTGCTGCGGGCCAGGGCGGCCGAGCCCGGCGGACGCCCGGTGCACCTGGTGCCGATGGTCTACGGCGTGCGGGACGCCCATCTGCTCGCCTCCCGGCTGCCCGGACCGCGCTCCGCGCTTCGGGCCGCCGCCCGGCTGCGCCTGGCCTACGCCGACCCCGGCCCGTACGTCTACGCCGACGCCCCCGTCCCGCTGGACGCGTTGACGCCAGCTGGGCCGACCGGCGCGGCGACGGCCGTCGAGCTGACCGCGCGGCTGCACCGGATCTGGGCCGAGGCACGGGACAACGCCGCGCGCGCGATCCCCGGCTGGCGCGCGGCCCCGGCGGAACTGCGTCCCGAGGGCACACGATGACGCCGGACCCGCTGCGAGTGCGCGCCGTGATCGAGGCGTCCGGCCCGCAGGCCGTGACGGTCGCGCTGCCCCTGCGGCAGCCTGGCACCACCGCCTACCTCGGGCGTCTCGCGTGCGGACTGGTCGTCAAGTTCCTCGCGGTGGACGACCTTCGGCGCGCCCTGCGGACCCGGTCGGGGTCGGCTCCGGGAGGCGGGCTCCGCGAGCCGCGCTGGGCCGCGCCGCTGCGCCGGGCGCCATGGCCGGACAACCCGTTCCGGCCGGACCGGGCGCGCGCGGACCGGCTGCGTCGTGGGCACGACCGCGCCGTCGCGGTTCTCGGCACGGTCACCCGGGAGACGGCGGAAGCCGCCGTGCGCCACACCGTTCCCGGCCTGCCCGGCGGTCTTCGGCGGATGGTGGTGTCCGCCGCGTTCGGCGATGGGCCGGTACTCGGGCTGGTCCCGGAGCCGTCCCGGCCGACCGTGGCGTCCTTCCCGGACCTGGGCGTCGCCGACGTGCCCGCGCTGCTCCAGCAGGACGCCGGCCCGCGGGCCGTCCGGCTCGCTCCGGCGGAACCCGATCCGGCCACCGCCGCCGCGGTCGCCGTGCTGCTGTGCCTGGCCCAGCTCATGGCCGACCGCGACGGCATCGGTCTGGATCTGGTCCCGCGCGCCGACCGGCGCGGCCTGTACCTGCCGAACGTGCTGGTCCGCCGCGAGGGTGGCGGCCCCGCCTACGTCGACTTCTTCGGGCTCGGCGACCCGGACGGCTGCCTCGTCGAACGCTGCGGCCACCGCGCGCTCTACCGGGGGCCGCGCCTGCTCGCCGCCCTCGCCGCGAACGCCACCCGTGCCGCTGCCCCCAGCGCTGCCTCCGCCCGGGGCGCGGCCCGACCCGAGGGACGACGATGAGACCCGACACCACACCGGAGCCCACCGTCCCGCAGCCTCTGCGGTACCACGGACCCGACCGGCTCCGGGCCTCGCGACGCCTGTACCGACGCCTCAACGCGCTGGTCAGCCCGGTGGCCTTCTCGGCGACGCTGGAGGACCCGCGCACCGTCGACACCGCGCTCGCGGTCGCCCCCGGCCAGCACGTGGTCACGCTCGCCTCCGGGGGCGACATCCCGCTCGCGCTGCTGGGCCGCGCCCCCGGGCGGGTCACCGCCGTCGACCTGTCCGCCGCCCAGCTCCACCTGACCGAACTCAAGCGCACCGCCGCCATGCAGCTGCCGTACCCGGGGTTCCGCGACCTGCTCGGCCTCGCCCCGGACCCCGATGCGGCCCTGGCCGCCTACCACGAGGTACGGCCCGCGCTCCCGGTCGGCACTCGCGTCTTCTGGGACCGGAACGCCCGAATGATCACCGCTGGGCTGGTCTGGCAGGGGGCCGTCCCGCGCCTCGCCACCGCCGGGGCTCCGCTGTGGCGGCCCCTCGCCTGGCGGTCCCCGGACCGCTCGGCCCTGCTGACGCGTCGTCACGCCGCGGGCGAGAGGGCTGAGCTGCTGCCCTGTCCGCCGGAGGAGCTCTACCCGGCCCTGTCCGCCCACGCGCACCGCATCCAGCTGGTCCACACCGACCTGCGCCATCACCTCCGCGACCAACCCGACGCCGGCGTCGACCGGTTCGCCCTGTCGAACATCGCCGACTGGGTCACCCGGCCCGGCTGGCACGCGCTGCTCACCGAGGTCGCCCGCACCGCCGCGCCGGGCGCCCGAGTGCTGGCCGGCTCACGGCACCGACGTCTGGACGTCCCCGCCGACCTCGCCGACCGCTTCAAGCCCGACGACCGTCTCCGGCGCTCGCTGCTGGTGGGCGACCGGGTCCGCTACTTCCGCAGCCTCCTCGTCCTCGTCGTGCGCACCCCGGGAGACCCTCGATGAACCCGCCCCGCCACGCACCCGTCACGGCACCGGAACCCCTCACCGTAAGCGCGGCACCCGCCGAACCGCACCGCCGCCAGGCGCTGGTGGCCACCGTCCACCGCACCCTGCGCGACGATCCCGCCCTCGCCCCGCGCAGCCGCGCCCAGCTCGCTCGCGCCTGCGACACCGGCCGGCTGCTGCTGGCCACCACCGCGTCCGGGGAGACCGCCGGGTGGCTGCTGTGCGTCCCGCACCGCGACGGCGTCACCCAGGAGCTCGCGGGTCTCTACGTCCACCCCGCGTTCCGGGGTCGCGGGACGGCGCGGTTGCTGTTCGAGGCGGCCCTGCCGCAGGCCCGTACCAGCCTGTGCGTGACCGGACCGCGGCTCGCCCAGCACCTGGTCCGCGAGTTCGGCTTCCGCCGCATCGGACCGGGCGGCCTGAGCCTCGCGCAGTGGCGCGGCCTGTTCGCGGACCGGCTGCGGCCGGACCGGCTGGGCGGGCTGCTGAGCGCCGCGCCGCGCCCGCGTGCCCTGGTGCTGCTGCGCAGCGACGCGGGCGCGCGGCACGAGCCGTGCCCCGGATGCCGTCTCCCGGTCGACGACCGGCAAGCGTTCACCGCCACCGACCGCGCCTTCGGCAGCGGCGCGCTGAGCCGCTACGCCGGCTGCCCGCACTGCGGTCACCTCCGCCGGCTGGAGCCGGACGGCGGAGCGGACAAGGCCACGCACAACGACGGGCCGGTCATCCTGGCCGAGCCCCAACTCCCCTTCGTCACCGCGGTCATGGACAGCCCCGCGGTGGCCCGCCTGGTCTACCGGCCGCGAGCCCGCTGGCTTGCCCGCCGCCACCGACTCGGCCAGGGCAGGCGCGTCCTCGACGTGGGCTGCGGCACCGGGGGTCTGCTGCGCGCGCTGGCCGCGACGGGCGCGGAGGGCGAGGGCGTCGAGGTCGACCCGGCGCTCGCGGGCCAGGCGCGCCGCGCCGGGCTCGCCGTGCACGACGGCGACTTCGCGCGGTTCCGCACCAGCGACCGCTACGACGCCGTCACCCTGTTCCACGTCGTCGAGCACGTCGCCGACCCCGAGGCCGTGCTGCGCCGCGCCGTCGACCTGCTGGTGCCGGGCGGCGTGCTGTGCGTGGAGACACCGGTGACCGGCGGGCTGGCCGGGCGCCTGTTCGGCTCGCGCTGGTTTCCGCTGCTGCCTCCCTTCCACCGGCACGTCCACTCTCCCGCCTCGCTCGCGGCGACGCTGCGCCGCGCCTGTCCGGGGGCGCGCGTGCTGGCTTCCCGGCCGGTCTACCTGCCCGGCGAGTACGCCGCCTCGGCCGCGCTGCTGTTCGAGGCCGCGTTGCCCCACCCGCACCAGCGGCGCCGGCTCGGCGCCGTACGGGCCACGGCCGGCTGCCTGGCCGCCGCCGTGGCCGTCGCGCTCGTCCTGCCGCTGGAGGTCGCCTCCGGGATGCTGCACCGCCTTCTCCCGCTCGCCGGGCACCACCGCGTCCTGCTCAGAAAGGAAGGCCCCGCGTGAACTCCCCTACGGCAACCGGCGAAACGGACCGGCCGCACGTGTCCGTCGTCGTCCCTGCCTTCAACGAGGCGTGCTTCCTGCCGCGCTGCCTGGGCTCGCTGCACCACTCCGCACTGCGCTTGGCCGACATCGGCGGCGCCGTGAGCTGCGAGATAGTCGTCGCCGACAACGCCAGCACGGACGCCACCGCCGAAACGGCGCGCGCGTTCGGCGCGCGGGTGGTCCAAGTGCCGCGGCGCGGCGTCGCCCGCGCCCGCAACGCCGGCGCCCGCGCCGCCCGCGGCGACCTGCTGGTCTTCGTGGACGCGGACTACCGGGTCCCGCTCGGCTTCCTGACCGGGATCACCGCCCGCTTCGGCGCCGAGCCCACGTTGACCGCCGCCGGGGTGCGCGTGGAGCTCGAACCCGCCGAGATCGATCCGCTCACCCGCTTGTGCGCGCACGGCGCGCTGCGCCTGCTCACCCGGGTCAAGCGGATGTCCTTCGGCGTGCTGGCGGTGCGCGCCGGCTACTTCGCCTCGGTCGGCGGTTACCGGGAGGATCTGTACGCCTACGAGGACGTCGCCTTCCTGGAGCAGTTGCGGGCCGACGCCCGCCGCGGCCGGGCCCGGTGGGCGCAGTTGGACGGCATCACCGTGCACGCCTCGCCGCGCGGTTTCCACCGCGGCGGGATGCTGTCCACCTACGCCCTGATGGCGGTCTCCCGGCGGGCCAGGACCGACCTGACGCGATGCGGCTACTGGTATGAGCGCCGCTGACCGCCCCGGCACCGACGCCGCGCGCCGGAACGTGCGCGGGAACGTGCGCCGGCTTCTGCGTCTCCCGGGGCTGGCCGTCCGGCTGCTGCCCGCGCTGCCCGGCGTCAACGCCGACTGCGACGCCCTGGCCGCCGCCTACACCGGGACCGTGGCACCGCTGCTGCCCGAGGGCGGCGATCCGCGCCTCGCCGACCGGCTTCTGCCCTGGGCCGTCCAGGGCGGACTGCTGCTCGTCCGTCACGCACGGCTGACCGGTCACACCGTGGACCCGGCGACGGCGGTGCTCGCGGGCGCGTTCACCCGCCTGTACGACGACGCTCTGGACGAGCACGCCGGTCCGTCGGCCGCGGACCTCGTAAACGACTGGCTCGCAGCCCCGGCCGCCGCCGACGCGCCCTTGCCCGGCCCGGCGCCCGGACCCGGCGCCGCCCGCGCCGCCGCGTCCCTGTTCCGGGCGCTGCGCGCTCGGACCGACCCGGACCGCCACCGCACCGCCTACGCCGCGCTGCCGGCCCTGCACGCCGCCCAGCTCGCCTCCGTCCGCCTCACGGCGAACGGACGCGACGCCGCGGGCCGCGCCGACGCGGCAGCGCTGCTCGACGCCTCGCGCACGAAGGGCGGCCTGGGCATGCTCGTGCTCGGCGGCCTGGTGCAGCACGCACCGTCCGCGGCCCAGCGCGAAGCCCTGCTGGCCCTCGGCGCCTTTCTCCAGCTCGTCGACGACTACCAGGACCGGGCCGTCGACCTGCGGGCCGGGGTGATGACCGCGGCCACCCTCGACGCCCTGCCGCTACGGCTGCTCCACGAGGAACTGGACGCCCTCGACCGGCGCCTGACGTCACTGTACGGCCCGCGCCGGGCCAGGCCCTTCGTCGACGGCCTGACCTGCTGGCTGTACCTGACCGCGCTGGCCCGGCTGGTCGGCCGAGGCGCGGTGCCCGCCCCGGAGCGGCCGGTCCGGCCGCCCTCCGTCCCCACCCTCTTCGCCCGCCGCGAGGTGATCCGATGACCGGCCCCGGCCCGACCCCCCGCACCCTGCCCTGGCGCACCGCCAACCACGAATGCGCCAGTGCCGCCGCAGAGCTGACGCTCCTTCGGACGTCCTTGCTGCATCGCCTGGACTTGTACCTCGACGACGCCGAGGAGCGTCACCTCACCCACACCGTCCAACGGATCAACGCGCTGCTGTTCCTGTACGCCACCGTGCGCCGCGCGCCCCACGACACCCGCCTGGGCGTCCTGCTCGGCGCCGTCACCCACCTGCTCGACCACGCCTACGACCGACGCGCCGCATCGGCGCGGCAGTTGGACGCGCTGGAGGAGGTGGTCCTCGGTACCCGGCGGCCCGACCCGGACGACCCCTGGGAAAGCGTCCTGGGCGAACTCGCCGCCCGTTGCTGGCAGTCGGTCGCGGACCCGGCCGCGATCCGGGCGCACCTGGAGCGGATGATCACCACCCAGCGGCGCTCGCAGGCCCAGACGCAGGCGCCGGACCTGCCATCGGCGGCCCTGGCCGAGCTGACCCGCGACAAGGGCCACCACTCGGTGTGCCTGTACTTCGCCGCCGTCAACCCGGCCTTCGGCGCCGAGGAGGAACGCGCCCTGCGCTCGTTCGGGTCGTACCTCCAGTACATGGACGACCTGGAGGACCGCCTGGAGGACCGCGCGGACGGCCGCGTCTCGCTGGTCGGCCCGCTGCCCGCCGCCCTGGCCGAGGCGGGCCACCGGTTCGCCGTCGCCCGCCGCGACCTGACGGCCTTCTACGGACGCGGGCCGGGCCATCGGCACCGGACGCTGCTGGCCTGGCTGGTCCTCTTCCACGCCGGCGTGGTCGTTGGCGCCGTATTCGAGCACGCCACCCGGGCGTTGCCCGCGCCCGTGCCCGGCCTGCTCCGCCGCGGCCGCACGGCCCTGGCCACACGCTTCCCCTTCTTCGAGGTCGCGCCACTCGGCGCGACCCTGCCCTCAGGAGGACCCGATGACCACTGACCAGGCCTGGGAGGAGCGGCCCGCGCGCCGGTCCCGGCCCGCACCGCACCGACCGGGCGGCCCGGCCACCGCCACGGCCGCGCCCGTCCGGCACTACGTCGTCCTGTCCCGTCTTCCCGTCGCGGTCTTCACCTGGCTGCCCTATGTCGTCGGCGGGCTGCTCGCGCCGGGCCTCACCTGGGCGGGCTGGGCCCTGCTCGTCGCCGCCGGGACACTGCTCCAGGCCTTCGCCTGCCACGTCAACGACGTCACCGACGTCGCCTCGGACCGGATCAACCCGGCCCGGGTCCGCAGCCCGCTCGTGCGGGGCGAGGTCACCCCCGCGGTCGTGGCCGGCTGGGCGGCCACCGAGGCGGCCGTGCTCGTCGCCGCAGACTGGGCCTTCGCGCACGGCGCGGCCGCCCGGGTCGGGCTCGCGGGCGTCGTGGTGCTCACGGCCTGGCTCAACATCCTGCAGAAGGCCCAGGGGCCGGGCTCGCCCCTGCTGTGGGACTACCTCTTCGGCGTCGCCATGGCCGCGCCGCTCCCGCTCGTGGCGCTGGCCAGGGGGGTGCGGCCGGGCGCGGCCGCCTGCCTGATGGCGGTCGCCTTCCTGTTCCACATGGTCGCCACCAACAGCTCGGTGGGAAACCTCAAGGACATCGCCACCGACCGCTCGGCCGGGTCGCGCACGACCGCCCTGGTCCTCGGGGTCCACCCCACGCGCGACGGCGCCTTCCACTTCCCGCGCCGCTACCTGGCCTTCGTGCTGTCCGCCCAGGCGGGAGTGGTCGCCGCGGTCACCGCGGCGACGGCGGTGCTGGCCGCCGACGGCTGGACGGCCCGCCAGACCTGGCTGGCGTCGGCCGCCGACGTGCTCGCGATGGCCTCGACCGTCGGCCTGGCCCGGCTGCTCCGGGGGGCCGGCCCCTTCGCCGACGTCTCCCGCTCCGAGCTGTCCGCACCGTCGCGTCGCGGGCAACTGCCGCCCGGCTGGCTGCGCAACGGCGGCTGGTCGTTCGGGAACACTCTCGCCTTCCTGCTGGGCTGCGCCGCGGTGCTGCCCGGCCGCTCCGCCGCCCTGATGGCGTCCGCCGTCGCAGCGTGGTTCGCGGCCGTGCTGGCGCTGGCCCGGCTGCGCGCCGTCCATACCCGGCGGGCTGCCCGCCGGTCGGCACGGACCATGGCCGAAGGGAGGCGGCCGTGACCTGGACGACGACGGCCGGGCCGATCGTCCCGGCGCCGCGCCCCGCCTCCCCGGCCGAGGTGCTCGGCCCCCTGGCGCTGCCCGCGCCCACCGCCGCGGCGCTGGAGGAGCTGCTGGCCGAGGCCGCCGCCAGCCCCTCGCCTGACCTGGCCGAAGCCCTGGCCCGCACCGTGCGGCGTCCCAGCAAACGGCTGCGGCCCGGGCTGTTGCTGGCCGTCGCCGAGCTCACGGGCACTGCCGCGGAGCCGGCACTGCTGCGCCGGGCGGCCGCCGTGGAACTGCTGCACCTGGGCTCCCTGGTCCACGACGACCTGATGGACCGCTCCCACGTGCGCGGCGGCGCGCCGACCGTCTACGCCACGCACCGCGCCGAGGGCGCCGTCGTGGGCGGGGACCGCCTGCTGGCGGCGGCCGGCCTGCTGCTCGCGGACGCCGGACCGGAGGTACACCGGGTCTGGCACCAGGCGTTCCTGGCCATGTGCGACGGCCAGGCCCTGGAGACCGCCCAGCGCCACCGCCTCGGCACGCCCGCCGCATACCTGCGCCAGGTCCACGGCAAGACGGCGGCGCTGATCAGCGCCGCCTGCGTGCTCGGCGCCCTGCCGGTGCGGGAGGCCGCGGGCGGCACGCGGCGCGGCGGCACGACGTCCGGACCGGGCGCCGCCCGGGCGCTGGCCCGCTACGGAGCCTGCTTCGGTGTCGTGTTCCAGATAGCCGACGACCTGGCCGACGTCCTGGCCACACCGGAGAGCTGCGGCAAGCCTGTGCGGCAGGACATCCCGCGCGGCGTCTACACCCTGCCGGTCCTGCTGGCCGCCCGCGGCGCCGGCGGGTCCGGGCTCGCCGGGGTGCTACGGGAGGACGCGGGCGACGCCGAGACTGCGCACGCCTACGAGACCGTGCGACGGCTCGGCGTGCCGCCGGCGGTGGCCGTCGCCCGGGCCTGGGCGGAGCGGGCCCGGCGGGCGCTGGTCGACGAGGGGTTCGCCGACCCGGCCGCGCGGCTGCTGGCCCGTCTGCCCGCCCACTACCTGGACGCCGCCCTGCCGGACGGGACTGCTCACTCCTGCGGCGGCGACAACGCGGTGAGCGCGGCCCGCGCGGCCGCGGTGCGCGGATGGTCCGGGCCCAGCACCCGGCGGCAGTCGGCCAGCAGCGCCCGGTAGGCCTCACGGCCGGGCCCGGCGCCCCGCGTGTCCGCGGTGAGCCGGGCGAGGTGCTGACGGGTCACCAGGGTGGCCGGGTGGCCGTCGCCGAGCGCGGCGACCCGCTCGGCCAGCACCTGCTCCAGCACTGTCCTGGCCTCGTCGTACCGACGCTGCTCGACCAGCACGAGGCCGATGTTGTTGCGACTGGTCAGGGTGTCCCGGTGCGCGGGGCCCAGCACCCGCTCCCGGGCCCGCAGCGTCCGGGAGAACCAGGCGTGCGCCTCCGGGAGCCGGCCCCGCTCGACCAGCGCCCGGCCGAGATAGTGCTGCGTGGTCAGGGTGTCGGGGTGGTCGGGGCCGAGCAGGCGGACCCTGGCGTCCAGCACGGCGCGCAGTTCGCGCTCCGCCCGTTCGGCGTCCCCTCGGCCCAGCCGGACGCGGCCGAGCTCGTGCTCCAGGGCGAGCACGTCCGCGTGGTCGCGGCCCAGCAGCCGTCGGCCGTCCGCCAGCCCCTGGGCCAGCATCCGTTCGGCATCCCGCAGCCGCCCGGCGGCCCGGCGGTGCCGTCCGGCCAGCAGCACCGGTGCCAGCAGCTGGTCGGGCAGGCGGACCAGACCTGACGCGTCAGCGTCGGCGAGCAGGTCCAGTGCCGCCCGTTCCTGCCCAGCCAGCGCCTCCAGCCCGGGCCAGGACTGCGGGTCGCGGCCGTCGCGCTGGCCCCCGGCCGCCACCAGCAGGGCCGTCAACAGCGCGACATGGGCATCCAGCTGTCCGCGCACCTCGGGTGCGTCGCGGAAGCAGCGCCGCACCAGCGGCGGCACCTCCACCAGCTCGTCCGGCTGCTCCCGGTAGCGGGTCACGAGCCCCACATCGGTCAGGGCGTCCAGGACCTCGCACAGCCCGAGCGCCGTCAACCCCGGGAACAGTGGGGAGGCCGCCAGCAGGTGTGGCCGCAGCAGTGCCGCCCACGAGACGGGACCGGGCGCCAGGCACGCCAGCAGGTGCAGCAGGGGCCGCGCGGCGAAGTGGCCGCGACGTTCCAACTGTGCCAGTGCCACCCGCCAGCCCACGCCCGTCCCCTCGAAGCCCGGCCAGGCGCCGGAGCCGCCCAGCGCGCCGCCGTCCAGGGCGGCCGCGTAGGCCGCGAAGGTGCGCGGGGTCGCCTGATCGGCGAACCCGGCGGGCACCCGGGCCGCCGCAGCCAGCGCGCCACCGACCAGGCGCAGCCCCAGCGGCAGACCGCCCAAGCGCCGGGCCAGTGCCTCGGCCTCGGCCGCGTCGCCCGCGTCCGGTGCCAACTCTCGCAGGACGCGGGCGGCATCGCCCGAGTCCAGGGGGTGCACCCGGTGGGTGGTGAACCAGCCGCGCCGCGCCGACACGCTGGACCGCGCCCCCAGCCAGGTGTGGCCGTCACTGGTGGTCAGCAGCACCGTGCCCTGCCCTGTGGGCGCCGCGCGGACCCACCCCGTGCCGTCCGCGGCGGGGCCGCTGCCCGGCGCGAGCACCGTGTCGGTGTCGTCGGCCCCGTCGAACACCAGCAGCCACGGCCCGCGCTGCGCGCCCAGCAGCCGCCACACCAGGTCGGGCAGACTGGCGTGCTCCAACTGCTGGCGGGACGCCCCGAGTTCGGCGGCCAGCGCGTACATCGCGTCGGCGGTCGCGTCGGCAGTGCGGGCTCCGGCCCACCAGACCCGGGCCCCGCGCCCCTGGGCGAGCCCGGCGACCGCGAGCGCCACCGTGCTCTTACCCACCCCGGCCAGCCCGTGCAGCACGTGCACGCGCGGTGACGCCCCCGGGCGCAGCGCGTCCGCGAGACGTCCCACGAGCGCGTCCCGCCCCCGCACCCTCGGCTCCCGGGCGAGCCGTTCCAACGGTGGACGGATGCTCGGCAGCACGTGCCGGGCCGGGCGGGCCACCGGCCGCACCGCCTCGGCCGCGCGCGGCCCGACCAGGCCGACAGATGCGGCGGGTGTCGGTAAGGTCGTCGGGGCGGCCGGTTCCGCGACCGGCCGCGGCCCGCCGCCCTCGTGCCGTAACCGGATCCACGCCTCGTGCCAACGGTCCATCTCCGGCCCGTCGGTGACCCCGCAGACCGCCAACACGCGCCGCAGCTTGGCCGCGTGCGCCGGCCCGGGCAGATGTGTCCCCGCGAAGTACCCGCTCAGGGTGCTGAGCGAGACCTGCGACCGCTCCGCCACACCGCGGATGCTGAGCCCGGCTCCAGCCCGCAGCCGGGTGAGCGCCCGCCCGAAGTCCGCGACGGTGGCGACGGTGTCCAACTCCGCACGGCCGAGCGAGCCCACTCCGCCCGCCTCGGAGTCGTCCTGCATGCCGCCTCCCCGCCCGGTCTGCCGCGGAAACCGCAGCGCAGGCGACAAGTCTTCCATAGCATGGCGATCGGAACGACTGTGTCACGATGGAACGTCAGCGGTCGGACAGGACGAGGGAGACGCCGTGGACGACGCGCCCGATCAGGGTCTCGATCCGGCCGCCGCCCGCGCGCTGGCCGAGTGGGGGGCGCACCGCGGACACCGCTACGAGTTTGTCAAGATCTACACCAGCGGCCGTAGTTCCGCCTTCGTCGCGGCGGTCCTGGACCACGACAATGTCGGCCACGGCTCCCGCGCGGTCGTCCTGAAGCACGACAGGGTCCCGGTGGAGCCCGGGCGCGGCGACCCCGACTACACGGGCACCGAGCACATGCGGCACCGCCTGGCCTACCGCGACGCACCGGCCGACTTCCGCCGCCATCTCGCCGAACCGCTGGACGAGGGCCCCGTGCGCGTCGGGGACAGCACCTGGATCGTGTTCCAGAAGGTCGCTGGCAGCCTTTACCGCCACGACTCGCTGGCCTCCCTCCGCGAAGCCGACGACCCCACCGCCTTCGCCCGCGGCTGCCGCGAGGTCGTGCACGGCATGCTCACCGGCTGGGTGCAGCAGCCGAAGGTCGAGTCCACCACCGCGGCCGCGCTCCTCGGGCGCGGGCTGCGCGCCCGCTTCGCCCCTGGCGGACCGCTCCAGCGAGCCGCCGCGCAGTATCGCGAAGAGACGATCCGGTTCGCGGACGAGCAGGTGGCGCTGGCCAATCCCTTCGCGCTCGTCCGCGGCACCGCGCCGGCGTCGGAGCGGCCCGTACGCATCGCGACCGGGGTCGTCCACGGTGACCTGCACATGGAGAACGTGCTTCTGCCGACGACCCCGTGCATCGAGGTGCCGGACTACGTCCTGATCGACCTGGCCAAGTCCGTCAGCGAAGGGTCACTCGCCCACGACCCGCTGCACCTGCTGCTGCACTTGGCCGCGCGCACCCTCGGCGAGCTCTCCCCGGCCGCCCGCAGTGCCCTCCTCGCCGTCATGCGCGACGGACCGCTCGGCGCGACCGAGCGCGCCCTCGGCGAGCTCCCCGGCTGGCTCCGTCAGACGGTCGAGGCGGTGGAGCCCACGGTCGACACATGGTTGGGCCGGTTCGGTGTCGATTTCGTCTGGCCCGCCCAGCGGCTCCTTGCCCTGGTGGAACATGCGTTGACCCTGTACGGGCGCAGCTCGACCCGGCCCGAGGACCGGGCCTGGTTCCTCTGGCTGGCCGCGAGTGCGGCGGATAGGTACGCACGCCTGGACGAGGAAACGCCGCGACCGGGTAGGTCCGGCCTCCCCCGCGACACCGCTCCCCCTGCAGTCCTCGCGCAGACCCCGGCGGCACCACGACGAGGGGTCCCGAACCGCGCCGCACCCGCCCCGCACCTGGACCAGGCCCCTGCGCTGGACCCGGTCCGCCCGGACCTCGTCCCCTCCGGGGCCGGGGCCACCGGCGCCTGGGTCGCCGCCCTCTGCGCCGACCTGCCCCACATCCTGGACGCGGCCACGCGCGCCGACGAGAACACGATCGCCGACCTGTGCCGCGCGGCCCTGCGCGCCGAGGACCGCACGGCCGACTACGCCGCTCTGGTCCGGCGCCTCGGCGGACCAGAGCTTGATCCGCGCCTGGGCCTTCCGGGCCTCACCGACGCCGCAGGCCCCGGAGAGTCGTACGTCTGCCCGCTCCCCCTGGCCTGCGACCGCCGCGAGCGCCGCACTCCGGGCATCCGCCGTCCCGTGTGCCACCTGTCCGCCGACGACCAGCCATCCGGTGGCTCCGCAGGTGGGCCGATGGCCCTTGAACGAGGGCGGCGCTGATTCGCATGGATGCTGAGCTGCCTGTCTCGCCGCGGGCACGGGAGACCGCCGCGGCGTTCGTCGCCCCGGCCCTGCTCTGGCTCTCCTTCCTCGCCGTCGGACTCGTTCTCGGCCGACGCCGGCGAGCCGAACCCACCGCCTTGCTCCCTCATCTCGTGGCCGCCATGCGGTGGTTCGGACGCGGAGGTGGGACGAGCGTGCTCTTCGCCCTGCTGGCCCTCGTCCTGGCGACGCTCGCCGCCTGCGCGGCGGCGAGCGCTGCGGCCGCCCTGACCCGCGCCGTCTGGGTACCGCGCCGACTGCCGGTCATCGGCGCCCCCCTGACCGCCCGCCGCCAACGCTCCTGGCGTGCCGCCGACGCCGCCGCAGCCGCGGCGGAGGCACGCGGCGACACCGTTGCGGCGCTACGCCATGCCGCCCGGCGCAACGCCATCTGCCTCGCCGAGCCGGCCCGCCCCACCTGGATGGCCGATCAGGTCGCCGCCCTGCGCAGCCGCACCGACGCCGAACACGAACTCGACCTCGCGGTGGCCCTGCCCCACCTGTGGCTGGAGATGGCGCCGCGGACCCGCGAGGACCTGCGGACCCTGGCGGTGGCGTGGCGGCACTCCTTCGTCCTCGGTGGCTGGGCGCTGC
This sequence comes from Streptacidiphilus jiangxiensis, assembly GCF_900109465.1. Lineage (GTDB taxonomy): Bacteria > Actinomycetota > Actinomycetes > Streptomycetales > Streptomycetaceae > Streptacidiphilus > Streptacidiphilus jiangxiensis. The sequence goes on along the minus strand of NZ_FOAZ01000020.1, from coordinate 163,758 downwards.
TCCTCCTGTGCACCGGCTCCGTGTGGTGGCTCGGCGCAGTCGCCGGAGTCACCCTCTGGTACGTCGCACTGCTCCGCGCGCGTAGCGCGACGCGCGCCTTCTGCGCCTACCTGGAGGCCGCCGTCGACCTCCGCCTCGCCCCGCCAGCCTCCGCCACCCCGGGACGTGACCTCACCGCCCTCGCCCGCAAGGGAAGCTGAACCCGGGCGCCGCCCGGCACAGGTCGCGTCGCCTCGGCGTGCCGCTGCCCGGGAGCCCCAGGATCCCCTTGTCCGCCGCCACCGCTCCCGCGCGCCGAACGTGACCGGCACCCGGCCCACCTCACCCGGGTACGGCGGGGCCGTTGACGAGCGGGAGCAATGGTCAAGACTTGTGGGTGAGGCGCTGAGCTTGTTCAGTCTCCGTGGGCTTCGGGGCAGTGCGCTGTGACCCAGGTAGCGGTGATGTCGTTGCAGGTGACGATGACCGACCCGGGCCTGAAGGCCATCTCGTGAGTGCAGCCCTGGTCGTGCGGAAGGATCTCGTCCAGGATCAGCGTGCCGAGGTTGTCCCAGGTTGAGGGCTCGTTCGGAGTGCTGATCTGGACGGTTGCCACCCCCGCATATCGAATGATCAGGTCTTCCTCGTGCTTCCAGCAGTTGTGACGGAGGCGGAGGTCGAGGGCTTGACCTTCGTGGAGGAAGGTCGCCTGGTGGAGCGCCAGGTCCTTGACGCAGCGCCGCCCGGTGAGGTCGTAGTGGCTCGGGTCGGTGGCGAACGCCCTGGCGCCCGGGGGCAGGCTGGTGCTCAGCGCAGGCAGGAGCTCAAGGTAGGGGCCAGGGTCGAGGACCCCGGTCAGTTCGCCGACTCGGGCATCGAGATCGACATACTTCATTGCTCACTCCTGCGATGGTCCAGCGGTCCGCCCTCGGGCGACCTCAGGGTCACATGGCGGCTCGTGGCACCGCTCAGGCATTTCCACCGTTCGCCTACCTCGTCCCCGTCAGCGACCTGCTGTAGCTCGTCGCGGCAGGCGCGATGCGGACGTGCTTGTCCTGGTTCTGCAGCATGTCGTGGAGGTCACGCGGCCTGGGTCACGTCCTTGGGAGTGGTGTAGCGGTGGCCACTCGGTGATCCAGTTTTGAGGTTATGCGGTGAGTTCGGTCGGCAGCTGGGAGTCGTCGGTTTCTGACTCGATCGGGTGGAGCCGGGCCTTGGCGAGGAGGTCGCGACCCATGTAGCGGCGGGCTTCGGTCCACTCGTCGTTCTGCTCGGCCAGCACCGCCCCGACCAGGCGGATCACGGCCGGGCGATCGGGGAAGATGCCGACGACGTCGGTGCGGCGGCGGATCTCCTTGTTCAGTCGCTCCTGCGGGTTGTTGGACCAGATCTGCCGCCAGATCTCGCGCGGGAACGGGGTGAACGCAAGCAGGTCCGTCCGGGCGGCGTCCAGGTGCTCGGCCGCGCGGGGGAACTTGGCCTGCAGCGCGTCCAGGACGTGTGTCATCTGGGACTGGACCGCGTCGGCGTCGGGCTGCTCGAAGACCGTCCGCAGCAGGGTGGCGACCCAGGGCTGGGCGGACTTGGGCACCTGCGTCAGCAGCGCGCGGGCGTAGTGGGTGCGGCAGCGCTGCCAGGCGGCGCCGGGCAGGACCGCGCCGACCGCGTTGACCAGACCGCAGTGGGCATCGGAGACAACGAGCTGGACGCCGGACAGGCCGCGGGCGACCAGCGACCGCAGGAACGCGAGCCAGCCGGCGCCGTCCTCGGCGGTGGCCACGTCGATGCCGAGGATCTCCCGGTGTCCGTCCGCGTTGACGCCGACCGCGATCAGCGCGTGGACGTTGATGATCCGGCCGCCCTCGCGGACCTTCTGGGTCAGCGCATCGACCCACACGAACGCATACGGGCCGGCGTCCAGAGGCCTGTTGCGGAAGGCGGCGACCTGCTCGTCCAGGTGCCGGGCCATGGCCGAGACCTGCGACTTCGACAGCTGGGTGACGCCCAGGCTCTCGGCGAGCTTCTCGACCCGGCGGGTGGAGACGCCGAGCAGGTAGGCGGTGGCAACCACCGAGATCAAGGCCTGCTCGGCCCGCCGACGCCGTTCTAGCAGCCACGACGGGAAGTAGCTGCCCCGCCTCAGCTTCGGAATTGCGAGTTCGATCGTGCCGGCGCGGGTGTCCCACTCGCGCGGGCGATACCCATTGCGGTGGTTGACGCGTTCGTCGCTGACCTGCCCGTACTCCGCATTGCAGACCGCGTCGGCCTCCGCGGACATCAACGCGTCCGCGAACGTCTTCACCATCGCGCGCAGCAGATCCGGACTCGCCGACGCGATGTTCTCCTCGGTGAGGGCATGCAGAGGCACACTGTCAGATGCGGTCATCGTGCTGAACTCCTTCGTGACTTGGTCGTCTTGAAGGATCAGCCGGTGGCCGTTCTTCTATCCCAGGACTCACTCCGACGCCGAAGCAAACCCCCGGATCAGGCAGAACCCGTACACCACCTCAAAGGACACAACCCGCCGAGGCGGTCTCTCCGGCGTGTGTCCAGGTGGGTGATCTGCCCTACGTTGAGCGGTTCAGGCACCGGGCGTAGTGGTGCCGCTTGGTTCATGGCTTGGTGGGGCCGGTGGGCGTTGTGATGTTGCTCGAACTCGCGAAGTGCACGGCGTAGGTGGCTTTCGTTCCAGATAAGGGTCCGGTCAAGGAGTTCGTGGCGGCAGGTCTGCACCCATCGCTCCATGATGAAACGAGTGATCATTTTGCCGCAACCCCAAGCAGCCTCTGACCTGGGCGGATGACATTCTCGGTAGGCGCACAGTTGCTCGGATCGGCAATGGCAGCGCGCTCGGGAGCAGGCCGTGCAACTGCGTCTGGATGTCGACGTCGCGTTGGCCCGGTGGACGACGCGGCCATCTTGCTGCTCAGCGCAGCGCAGGTGAAGGCTTGGTTCAGATCAACGTCGAAACGACGCGCTCCAGTTGCCCGTACGGATCCGGGCCGCCCGGCCCGGTGGTGAGCAGGAGATGGTGGGCGGTGCCGACGAAGGCGAGGGCCAGTGCCTCGCAGTCCCGATCTGCCGTGATGCGGCCCAGCCCCTGCTCGGCCCGCAGGTAGTCGGCGATCGAGGACTGGATCGTGCCGAGGCCCGGGGCGCCGTGCGCCCAGGCGTCGGCGACGCGCTGTGCGGCGCCCGTGCGGGTCATGGCCGCGGCGGCGATCGCCGGGCCGGGCGCGCCAAGGAGGGCTCGCCCGGCGTCGCCCAGGTTCGCGGCCGGCGTGCGGGTGCCCGCGGCCGCGGGCAGATCGGCGACCCGAGCGGCGATCGCGGCGAAACGGTGCAGGACCAGCTGCGCGACGAAGTCGTCGAGGTCGGCGAAGTGGAGATGCAGCAGGCCCTTGGCGCGCCCGGCCTCCTCGGTGATCGCCCTACTGGTCAGCCCCGCCGGCCCCTCGCGCGCGAGCACGCGCTCGGCGGCGTCGAACAAGAGCTCGCGCACTCCGGTGATGGCGACTCCCCGTGGTGACATGGCCCCGATCCTAAGCGCAAAGCACCCACCCTTGTGGGTATGGGCATCTGCCCATACATTGAAGTATGGGCGCTTGCCCATACTTGACGAAGGAGGCTCACATGGGTTCCGTCGCTGTCGTCAACACCGAGCAGGAAGCGGCCTGGAACGGCTACGAGGGCGAGCACTGGGCCGAGCACGACGACCGCTGGAACGCCGTCAACGCCGGCTTCAACGAGCCGCTGCTGCGAGCGGCCGCCCTCACCCCGGGACTGAGGGTGCTCGACGTCGGCTGCGGGGCCGGCCAGACCTCTCGACTCGCGGCCCGCGCCGTGGCCGCGGGGCAGGTGCTGGGACTGGACCTTTCCGCACCCGAGCTGGCCCGCGCGCGGGAGCGAGCCGCCGCGGAGGGACTGACACGGCTCACGTTCGAACGCGGCGACGCCCAGACCCACCCGCTGCCGCCGGGCTCGTTCGACGTGGCGATCAGCCGCTTCGGGATCATGTTCTTCGCCGACCCGGTAGCAGCGTTCGTCAACATCCGCGCCGCGCTGCGGCCCGGTGGGCGGCTGGCCGTCCTGACGATGGCGGACCCGTCCCGCGTCGAGTGGGTCCAGGCGCTCGCCGCGACCCGGCCGCACCTGCCGGTGCCGGACTTCACCGTCGGACAACCGGGCATGTTCTCGCTCGCCGACCCGGAGACCTTCCGCCGTGTCCTGGCGCAGGCGGGCTACGAGCAGGTCAACGCCGAACTGGTCGAGGCACCGATGCGTTTCGGGGACGACGCAACGGACGCGGCCGACTTCCTGATGAGCTCCGGCCCCGGCCGCTTCCTGCTCTCCCGGGCCACAGCACAGGACGTGGCAGCGGCCAGGGAGGCACTCATCGCCGCCCTCGCCCCGCACCAGAGTGGTACGGACGGCGTGCAACTCGCCGCTGCCGCTTGGCTGGTGACCGCCCGGAACCCTCAGCCCTGAGCCGCCCACTCGCCTGCCTTGCCTGTGCGCGCCTCGCGGGCGTGCGACCGTTCAGCCCGCGGCATCGGCACCGGACCGCGCTCTCTGCTTCCGCCCGTGCCGGAGCCTGATTCCGCGTCGGAGCGCTGCGCGCCCGAGGAACAGGTGGCCGCCCATGAAGAGGAGTTTCATCAGGATCAGGACCAGGACGGCGTTGGCGGCCCAACCGGTCCACGCCGCACCGGCGAGTGCCGCGCCTCCGATCCCGAGATGAACGGCGACGATCACTGCCCCGCCTGCTATCAGGCCGAGGGTGGTGCCACGCGTGCGGCGTGGCGCAGTCCCCTTCCCGGGAGTGGGGCTCGTCCCGTCGGCGGGTTCGGTCGGCGGCAGATCGCCGGTCTCGGGTCGCTGCCGGTGGACCTGGAGGCCGTCGCGTCGGCCGATCTTCTCGATGCGCGCGGCAATTCCGTCCTGGAGCCGCTGCAAGGCTTCCTCGTCGCCGGCTTCCACGCGCAGGGTGAGCTGATCGGTGGTGGCCTCCAAGGTCCACTGCCCGTCGGCGAAGCGGACGGTGCCGTGGGTGTCTGTCCAGTCGACGTGCTGCACGGCGGGCGGCGTCCGGCCCCCGCCGTGACCGCCGCGCGGCCGGTGGCTCAGGCGGGTCATCTGGCCAAGATGGCGGCAGAGTTGGACGAGGTAGCGGCTCGCGCGGGCGGTCACCAGATGGGCTTCGGCGGTCGGCATGACCGCTCCTGTCGCAGGGTTTATCGATGCGGGGACGTGCGTCAAATTCGGGTCAGGGAGGTGCGCCAACCTCGGATCCCGCTGGCCAGGTCTGGCAGGGAGCTGTCCACCCTCACCGGGTCGATGGCGTCGATCCGCCGTCCTTCGGCGAAGGCGGCGCGAAGCTCCTCGGGCGTGACCGCGTGCACTCGTGCAGAGCGGTTCGGCGGTTCGTCGCGGAACGACAGCAGGAAGCAGCGGCCTCCAGACACGGTCGCGGCGCGCAGGCCTTCGACGTAGCGGGCGCGGTCCGCGCCGTCGAACCCGTGGAAGACCAGGGAGTCGAGCACGGTGTCGAACTCCTCACCGAGTGCGGCCAGGTCGAGCGCGTCGTAGCGCAGAAAGCGGGCGGTCAGGCCGCGCTGCCGAGCCTTGCGTTCGGCGCCGGCCAGGGCTGCCACGGCGAGGTCGACACCGGTCGCATTCAGGCCTAGCGCGGCGGCCATCAGCGCGTGTTCGCCCGTCCCGCAGCCTGCGTCGAGCACCCGGCCGCGCAGCACACCGCTCTCGGCGAGGTCGAGTAGAGCGGGCTGCGGGCGGCCGATGTCCCACGGCGGCGGAGCGACATACAGCGCGTCCAACGACTGCGGTCCCGACGCGGTGGTGGCGGCATGGGCGGATGACACGTCGGACACGGGAGCCTCACTTCCTCATCCTGATCGACCCCTCAAGCTTTATCGATACACTTTGTCTCTGTCGTGCCGAAGCTGTGGAACGAGACGGTCGAAGCGCACCCCCACGCGGTGCGCGACGCAATCATGGAGACCACCGCCGCTCTCGCGGTCGAGCACGGGATCGCGGCCGTGAAGATGTCCCAGATCGCGGAGCAGGCGGGCATCGGCCGGGCGACGCTGTACAAGTACTTCCCCGACGTCGAGTCGATCCTGATCGCCCGCCACCAGCGCCACGTCGAGGAACACCTCGCGCAACTCGCGCTGCTGCGCGACCAGGCCGGGACTCCGGCTGAACGCCTGGAATCGGTTCTGGGCGCGTATGCGCTGATCTGCCACCACCGCGCGCGGCACGGCGGTGAGATCTCCACCCTGGTCCACCGCGGCGAACCCATGGACCGGGCCGAGCAGCAGCTCGTCGACCTCTTCCGAGACCTGGTCGCCGACGTCGCCGCGACCGGGGGTCTTCGCGAGGACACCTCCCCGGAGGAACTGGCCACCTCGCGCGCAGGCGCTCGGGGTCAGCTTCGGCGGCGCGAGGTGCGGACCCACCGAAACGCTCCCAGCAGGACGAGTACCGCTGCCGCACCGGCGGCCGCCCAGGGCCAGGTCGCGGAACCGCCGGACGGCTGGGTCAGTGTCGCAGTCTGGCGGGCCGCGCCCCCGGGCGCTGTCCGACCGGGCGGGGTCCAACCTGCTGGGAGGGCGTGGGTGGCGGTGCAGAGGTTGTCGCGGAAGGGACTGGAGGCGTTGTCCGGGTCGAAGACGTACCACGTACCGACCTGGTAGGCACGGTCCACACTCGTGAATTGCCCATCGTCTGCCGGGGTGCCGATCACCTCCACCACGGTGCCCGCGAGGGTGCGCACTTGGGCGTCCCGCCCGGAGCGGCTTGTGGAGAGCACCTGCCCGGTGAACTGGCTTGCCGAGGCGGCTGCCGGAGCGGCACAGGACGCATGGGCCGGGGCCGCGGTCATCAACGTGCCCACCATCGCCGCCGCCGCTACGACGCTTCCTACGCACGCCAGTCTTCGCATGCCTCTGGGACGGAACCCGGCGGCAACGGGTTCCCGAGAGGTTGGCGTGACATCACGGGCTCCTCCGTCCGGTCACTGATCTGCGCATCGGCCGAGCCGGGCATCCGCAGATCGTGCGCGTCACTCGTCATGGTCACCGTGACCGGGCTGGTGGCCGTGGTGGTCGTGGCGATGGCCGTGGGCGTCGGTCGACTGGGCCTGCCAATATCCTCATCCGCGCAGATCAAGCAGCACGTAGGTACTTATTGATGATGCCACCGAGCTGGCCGACGTCGGCGAGCCTTCACTCCCCGAAGGCTGGTCATAAAACAGATATCTTGTCAACAATGGCACATAAGAAAGCAATTCGAATCTCGAGCAGAAGCAGGCGAACTGCTCTCCGCTGGTTGGGAGCAGCCACGGAAAGCGTTCAACTCGCACGTGCGCAGTCCGGAGCACAAGAGCACTTTGACCTGCATGGACGCAATATTCGGCACCCACAGGGTCCGTGTCCGCGATATTGATGAACTGCAACGGAACGACACAGCTGTCCCTCTCGCCGAACGCCCCGGAACGCCTCCCCCGAGTAGGCCCTGCGTCAGCCCGAGGAGTCGGCCGGGGTCTGGAGCTCCGCATCGGCGGCGTGCCCACGAGTTCCTGGCCGGGGTTCTGATCTTCGACGTGAAGTCCACCACCACGCCGACACGGGTCACGCACCAGCCCTTCATTCGCAGGCCGCGGCAATTCGGGTGACAGCGGCGGCCCGGTCGACCATCATCGGTCGGTGGCCGAAACCGTGGACGTTCTGGAACTGCGCATCATCTGCCCGCCAGCCGCCGAGGTCGGGCTGGAGGTCCGCCCGATCGTCGGCGGACGGGACCTGTTCGCCGACTCCCCCTACCGGAGCCTCAGCCCAAGGCACCTGCTGGGTTCGGCCACGCTACTGCGGGCAACGGCCACCCCTCGCGAGGTCCGCATCGCCAAGACCGGATGCGTGGAGGAGTGCTGCGGCGCCGTCCACGTGACGATCAGGCGCGAGATGGAGCACGTGCTCTGGACAGGCTGGCGCAATCCGATGGACAAGGATTTCAGCCTGGCCGACTGCCGGTTCTCCGCCGCCCAGTACGACGCCGAGGTCGCCCGGGCCGAAGCGGACCGCAGGTGGCAGTGGCCCGGCACCGTGGTCGCCGACCTGCTCGAAGCGAAGCTGACGGCAGACGGCAGCGGGCTGGCCGCGTGGGACTGCGAGCTCGAAGCGATCTGGGACAGTTGGAACGAACCCGACTGGATCGACGTCGTGCTGCGCCATCCCCGCGATTGTGACGAGCGCGAGGACCACTGGCTCCAGTTCGGGATCAGGCTGCCGATCTCCGCGGACGACCCGGCCGGCCAGGCAGACCAACTCGAAGCCCGGCTGACTGCCGAAGATCCCCGTGCTACGGCGCAGGTTTGGGGCGGTTCGCAGACGGCCGCGGAGAAGCTCGGCTACCGCTGGCCGCCGGAGTATCCCTGGGACTCGTGAGCAGGCGCCCCTCAGAGGACGTTAAGAGGGCAACTGATCTAGGTATTGGGCGGTTTGGGTGACTGCGGCGAGGATGGCTCGTTGCACGTCTCGTGAGCTCTCGGCGCCCGTTCGCAGCGATGTGTCCGATGCCCGCTGGGCCCTGATGGAGCCCGCGTTCACGGCCTGGCGGGCGGCTCGCAGTGGCCCGGGTGTCTCCGCTCGCGTTCACGACCTGCGCGAGATCGTGAACGCGATCCTTTACGTGAACCGCACCGGCATCCCGTGGGAGTACCTGCCGCACGACCTCCCGCCCTACAAGACGGTCTACGACTACTACGCGAAGTGGGAGGCCGCCGCCGTCCTCGACGCCCAGAGCGTGAAGACCTCGAGCAACGTCGCCGAGGCCGACCAGGGCATCGACGCGGCCAAGAAGATCAAGGGCCGCAAGCGCCGCCTGGTGACCGACACCCTCGGCCTCCTGCTCGCAGTCATCGTCACCGCCGCCTCCATCCAGGACCCCGAAAGCGGACGGCGGGCCCTCGACCAAGTCGCCGCCCAGCACCCCGGCGTGGTCAAGGATTGAGCTCATGCACGGAATGCACACGGGGACGCCGCCGGAAGGTGTCCGGCGGCGAGCCACGTGAGGTCGGCGTAGCCGTCCAACTCCCCACGCGTCGAGGCCTGCGAGAGCATCGTGGAACGGACGACCGGGTCCAGCGATACCCACGCCCACGTCCACCTCGGGGCATTGGGAGGGGTCGCCCCCGGCCCGACGGCTGTTCGTGTCGCCATGGCCCGGCTACAGGTTCTTGCCGAAAAACTCGGCCAGCCTGTCGACCGCCTGGTCGACGTACTCCTGCTGGTCATAGAGGTCGACGTGGGAGGCGGCCTCGATCCAGTGCAGTTCCTTGGGGCCAGTCGCCCTCTGGTGGACGTCGAGGGCCATCCAAGCGGTGACGGCACGCGTGCCGACGATCTGAAGCACAGGTCGCGGGCCGATCAGCGGAACCGCGTGGAAGGCGTCGAAGAAGGCCAGCTTGTCGATGCTCGACCAGGCGAACGTCGCGGCGGAGCGCTCGTGCCGCCCTCGCGCGGTGCAGTAGTACTCGAACCCCTCCACGGCATGCGCTCCCCCGAGTGCGGCCGCCTCCTCGGCGGTCGCAGGGAAGATCGGCAGGGCTCCCGGGTCCTCGCCTCGGGCCGCGGAGGTGCGGGCGCGGGCAGCCGCGTCGAGCAGGCTCTGGAAGACCGCCGGGTCCTGTGTCCCGTCGGCACCGAGGCGGAACTGGCGGGCCACGTCGACCCCGGACACGGTGGCGACGGCCTTCACGCGGTGGTCACCGCCCGCCGCGCTCAGGGCGTACCCGCCGGAGGCGCAGATGCCGAGCAGTCCGATGCGGTCATCGTCGACGTAGTCGAGGGTGTTGAGGTACGAGACGGCGGCCTTGAAGTCCTCCACCCGTTGACTCGGATCCTCCAGGCCGCGGGGCGACCCGCCGGACTCCCCCTGGTAGGCGGCGTCGAACGCCAGGGTGACGTAGCCGCGGTCCGCCAACTGCCGGGCGTACAGGCCGGATGCCTGCTCCTTGACACCGGCGCCGGGGTGACCGACCACGAGGGTGGGGTGCGGGCCCGAGGCCCGGCCGTCCGGGAGGTAGAGGTGAGCGGCGATCTCGATGCCGGCGCTGTCGAAGGTCACGCGGGTGCGGGTCATGGTCGTCTCCCGTGGGTGTGAGGTAGCTGCTGGCGCCGACGACGTTCCGACGTCATCGGGCCTGGAGCGGGCCGGCGAACGACTTGCGCAGGGACGACGGGCCGACAACGGGGAGCAGCGACGCCAGAAGCTTGCCCTTCAGGGAGCTCGGCGTTCTGGTCAACCGCACGTCGACGCGGGTGCCGTCGGCCTGCGGGGTCATCCGGAACACCCAACCGCCGCCGGGGCCGAACAGCTTGGATTCGAGGGTGGTGATGACGACCTCGTTCCCCTCGGGTTCCCAGTCGTAGCGCGCCCGCTCCCAGGCAGCGCTGGTGCCCTCGGTCACCTCGGCCCAGTTCTCGCCCCGGCCGTGGACCTCGAAGTGTTCGGTGTCGATGCTGGGCCAGGCCTGCGTTCGGGCCGGGCTGAAGTCGGTGAGCACCTCCAGTACGCCGGCGGGGCTCAGCGAGGAGACGAGATGGAAGTCGACGACGGTCATGGGAACTCCAGGTGTGTGGGCACAAGGTCGCTGGGCGGCGCGCCGGGTTTTGCCGGCAGCACTGACTCTGGTCGCGGCGGCGACGGATCGCCTCCGTCAGTTGACCGCTGACGGGGACTGAACTCCGCCGTCATGCGGTGCTGCCGCATGCTGCAAATCCCACTTCGAGCTGGAGATTCGAAGCACGTAACCACTCTGACAGGTTACGCGACAGAGAGCAAGGCAAGGAGGCCGGTCGCAGGATCCTGCTCCGTCATACGTGTGCCACTGCCCTACGGGCCATACTTGTCGAGGCCCACCAGCACGCCGCGAACCCGGAGGAGAACATGTCCGAATCCACCAACGCCCCCGACGACGCGACGCCGAGCCACCGCGCCGTCGGGAACCTGATCGCCCGTTACGCCGAACTCGTGGACGACGGCGATTTCGTCGGACTCGGCGACCTCCTCGCCGACGCCACCTTCGTGGGCAGCAGCGAGCCCGTCAGCGGCGCCGACGCGATCACCGAGATGTTCCAGGACACGTTGATCGTCTACGCCGACGGCACCCCGCGCACGCAGCATGTCGTCACCAACGTGGCTGTCGAGGTCGACGAGCAGAACGACCGGGCTGTCGCCCGTTCGTACGTCACGGTCCTGCAGTCGCTACCCGACCTGCCACTTCAGCCCATCGCCGGCGGCCGCTACCACGACCGTTTCGAACGGCGGGCCGGCTGCTGGCGGTTCGTGGAGCGGCGAGTCGTCATCAACCTCGTCGGCAACGTCAGTCGCCACCTGCGCCCGCGGTAGTTCACTCGGCAGGGAGTGAGTCGAGAATGCGCTGCGCCACCCCCAGGCTCCTGCTGTCCGCCGCATCGCCGACAGCGAGGGCCTCGCGGAAGCAGGAGCGGGCCTCCGCCGTCTCTCCCAGTTCGATCAGGGCCCGCCCCAGGTCGATCAGCGCTTCGGCCTCCCCGCCGGCGAAACCCAGCTGCCGCATCAGGAGCAGTCCGCCGCGTGAGTGGTCGGCCGCCTCCCGCCAGCGCCCAGCCGCGGCGACGTCGCGACCGAGTCCGCAGATGGCCCGGGCACGGATGTAGTCGGCGTTGTACCCGCTGACGGGGCAGTCGGGGGCGTCCAGGAAGGCGACCGTACGCTCGTACAGACCCAGCGCCTCCTCGGTGCGGCCGGCATCGCGCAGGCAGGCCCGGAAGGACTGCACGGCGTTGAGCCAGCCCACATGGTCACCGGCGGCTTCGAACAGGTCGACGGCGGCGCTGACCTTGTCGTAGCGCTCCTGCATCTGGCCGAGCTGCTTGTGCGGCCATCCGGCCAGCACCAGGGCCCTCGCCTGCTCGCAGATGTCCCCGGCGCGACGGGCGAGCGCCAACGCCTCCTCGGTCCGCTCGACGGCCTCCCGGAACCGGTGCTCGTTGCCCAGCGCCCAGGCGTGGTGGTTGAGGTGGACGGCCCGCAGACGGGGGTCGGCGAGCGCGGTGGCGGCCTCGCTGGACAGGCGGAAGACCTCCGTCCACTGTCCCCAGCAGGGGCAGAGGTCGCCGAAGGAGAACAGCGTCCCCGCGGTTTCCACCACTCGGCGGTGTTCGCCCCGGGCTGCTGAGTTCCGCAGCGCGGCGTACCAGGCCGGGGTTTCGCTCTCCAGCCAGGCACGCGCCTGCTCGGCGGTCTCCAGGCGGACCAGGCCGTGCCCGGGCGGGGGCGGAGCGGTGACGTCGGGCGTGAACCAGCGCCCGGCGGCAACGGCGGTGTCCAGCAGCCAGCTGCGCAGCCGGCCCTCGGCCGCCTCCCGCTCGCCGCGGCTCTCCTCGCCGGCCAGGTGCTGGCGCGCGAAGAGCCGCAGCAGATCGTGGAGTTGGTAACGGCCGGCGAAGGTGGCCCGGAGCAGCCCGGCCTCCAGCAGTTCCTCCAGCACGTCCTCGGCCTCGAACAGGTCGGTGCCGGTGAGCGCGGCGCCGTAGGGCGAGGTGAAATCGGGGCCGGGCGCCAGGCTGAGCAGGCGCATCATCCGGGCCGCCTGAGCGGTCAGCTGCCGGTAGGACAGTTCGAACGCCGCCTCCACCCGTACGTCCCCGGCGGTGAGAGCGCCCAGGCGGCGTTCCTCGTCCGCCAGGCGCCGCACGAGGTGGTCGACACTCCACCCCGAACGCACCGTCAGCCAGTTCGCCGCCACCCGCAGCGCCAACGGCAGGCATCCGCACAGCTGCGCCACCTGCGCGACCGCCTCGGCCTCCGCGTCCGCACGCTCCGCGCCGATGATCGCGCGCAGCAGCTCGACCGCCTCCGGCTGCGTCATCTCCGCCAGTGCCAGCCGATCGACGTCCTCCAGGCCGGTCAGCGGGCGGCGGCTGGTCACCAGCACCAGACTGGACCCGCTTGCGGGCAGCAACGCACGCACCTGCGCCTCGTCGCGGGCGTTGTCCAGTACCACCAGGCAGCGGCGCTCGGCCAGGAGCGCTCGCAGCAGGCCCGCGCGGCCGGGCGTGTCCTCCGCCGCCAGCCGCCCGTCCGACACCCCGAGTGCCTTCAACAGCCGCAACTGCGCCTCGCCGGGGTCCACGGGACCGTCCACCCCGTGCAGGTCCACCAAGAGGCATCCGTCAGGAAACTCCGCTCCCAGGTCCGCCGCCGCCCTCAGCGCCAGCGTCGTCTTCCCGCACCCGGGAGGTCCCGAGACCACCATCGCGCACGTCCCCGCGCCCGTGCCCGCCCTCCGGGCGGCCTCGCGAAGCCGGGCCAACTCCGGCACGCGCCCGGTGAAGTCCCGCACCGACCTCGGCGGGACGGCGGTCGCGGCCGTCGCGCCCAGCGCCTCCGTCAGGGCCTTCGGTCGGCCCGCGACCGCGGCCTCCACCAGCGCCTCCCGCTCCGCGTCGGCCAGGCCCAGCCCGTCGGCCAGCGCCGCCACGGTGCGTCGGCGCGGAACGCGGCTGTGCCCTCGCTCCATGTCACCGATGGCCCGGACACTGACCCCGGATGCCTCGGCGAGCTCCTCGATCGTCCACCCGGCCCGCTGCCGCAGGTCACGCAACACGACCCCGAACGACGCTCCAGACACCAGTTCTCCCTCCCCGGACACTCGAACCATACGTGGCGTAGGTGACGGCACGGGGCATTCGTCCGCCAGGTGGCGCACGCCGTCGTCGGCGCGCACACGTACACCGCACCGGCCGGGCACAGTCGTGACTCAGTCACACGCGCTGTCAGGTTTGACCGTCATGTGACTGATCTCCCCGCGCACGCTCACGGCGGAGGGTGAGGGGGAACCGGCGACGCGGTCGACCGCAACGGCCGGGAATCCCTGACATCTCCGGGAGAATTCGTGGCATCCCAAGAGACACGCACCGTCGACGTGATCGTGATCGGTGCCGGCCCCGTCGGCGAGAACGTGGCCGATCGGACCACCTCGGCGGGCCTGAGCACCATCGTCGTCGAGAGCGAACTCGTCGGCGGCGCCTGCTCGTACTGGGCCTGCGACCCGAGCAAGGCCCTGCTGCGGCCCGTGCTGCTGCGCGCCGACGCGGTGGCCGTGCCGGGGGTGTTCCCGGCGGCGGGCAAAGAACCCCTGGACGTGGCTGCCGTGTTGGCCCACCGGAACCGGATGGTGGCCGGCTGGAGCGACGAGGGCCAGGTCCGGTGGCTGGAGTCCGCCGGCATCGAACTCGTCCGCGGTCACGGCCGCCTGGACGGAACAAGGCAGGTGTCCGTCACCACGCTCGACGGCAGGGTCCTGCGCCTACGGGCCCGCCACGCCGTGGCCGTGTGCACCGGATCGCGCGCCGCCCTTCCTCCTCTGCCCGAGCTCGACTCGCTGCAGGCATGGACCAGTCGGGAGGCGACCAGCGCACAGCTCGTCCCCGGGCGGCTCGCCGTCGTCGGCGCCGGAGTCGTCGCCGTCGAGATGGCCACCGCCTACCAGGCCCTCGGAGCCCGGGTGACCGTCATCGCCCGGGGGTCGGCCCTGCTGTCCCGGATGGAGCCGTTCGCCGGGGAGCTCGTCGCCCAGCGGCTCCGCGAGGCCGGTGTGGAGCTCCGGTTCGGGGTGAACGTCCTTGGCGCGGAGCGTCCGAAGGGCCCGGGCGGAGAGGTCGCGATCTCACTCGACGACGGCAGCACACTGACCGCCGACGAACTCCTCTTCGCCACCGGCCGCGCAGCCGGCACCGAGGACCTCGGCCTGGAGAGCGTCGGCCTGAGCCCCGGGGACTGGCTCACGACAGACGAGAGCTTCAACGTCTGCGGCGTTCCCGGCGGCTGGCTCTACGCGGTCGGCGACGTCAACCACCGCGCCCTCCTGACCCACCAGGGCAAGTACCAGGCCCGCGTCGCCGGTGCCGTCGTCGCCGCACGCGCCCTCGACCAGCCGCTCGACAGCGCCCGTTGGGGTCGTCACAGCCCCACCGCCGACACCGAGGCCCTCCCCCAGGTGGTCTTCACCGATCCGGAGATCGCGACCGTCGGCCTCACGGCCGCAGAGGCCCGGCGGCTGGGTCGCCGCGTGGACGTCGTCGACTACGACATCGGACAGGTGGTGGGCGCGCTCCAGCACCGCCCCGACTACCAGGGCCGGGCGCGCATCCTGATCGATCCGCACCGCCGCACGGTGGTCGGCGCCACCTTCGCCGGCCCGGGCGTCGCGGAGCTGCTGCACTCGGCCACCGTGGCGGTGACCGGCGAGGTCCCCGTCGACCGACTGTGGCATGCCGTCCCGGCGTTCCCCACGATCAGCGAGGTCTGGCTCCGGCTGCTGGAGACCTACCGCGGCTGACCCGCAGCCCGACACCTCGGTCTCCGCACGTGTGCGTTCCCCTCACCTCCGTTTCGCATCAGCAAGAAAGGAACACCGTCATGCCCTTCATCGCCGTCGGCCGGGAGAACTCCGCCGACATCAGCCTGTACTACGAGGACCACGGGGCCGGGCAGCCCGTGGTGCTCATCCACGGGTTCCCGCTCAACGGGGACTCGTGGGAGAAGCAGTCCGCCGCCCTCCTGGGCGGCGGCTACCGCGTGATCACCTATGACCGCCGCGGCTTCGGCCGCTCCGACCGGCCCACCGTCGGGTACGACTACGACACCTTCGCCGCCGACCTGCACCAGGTACTGACCGCACTGGACCTGCACGACGCGGTCCTCGTCGGGTTCTCCATGGGCACCGGCGAGGTCGCCCGCTACGCGGGGACCTACGGCACCGGTCGGCTCGCGAAGGTCGCCTTCCTGGCGTCCCTGGAGCCGTGGCTCCTCCAGGGGCCGGACAACCCCGGCGGCGCCGCCCCCGCCGCGTTCTTCCAGCAGGTCAGCAACGCCGCAGCGGCCGACCGCTACGCGTACTACACGGCGTTCTTCAAGGACTTCTACAACCTGGACGACAACCTCGGCAGCCGGATCTCGGTGGAGGCCCTGCGCAACAGCTGGAACGTCGCCGCGAGCGGCGGCGCGCACGCCGCGGCGGCCGCGCCGCTGACCTGGGGCACCGACTTCCGCGCCGACATCCCCAGGGTCGACGTTCCGGCGCTCATCCTGCACGGGACGGCCGACCGGATCCTGCCCGTCGAGGCCACCGCCCGCCCGTTCCACAAGGCCCTGCCGACCGCGGAGTACATGGAGATCGAAGGTGGCCCGCACGGGCTGCTGTGGACCCACGCGGACGAGGTGAACCAGGCCCTGCTGGCCTTCCTCGCCCGATAGACGGGCTGTGTCGACGCACCGAAACCCCGAAACACGTATCCACGAGAGGACTTCCCCATGACGACAGACAAGCGCAACCGCAACCGCCGGCTGACGACCGCGGTGGTGTGGGCGGCGGCGACCCTCACGGTGGCCACGGCGGTGGTCGGCGGAACGGCGAGCGCGAGCGCACCGTCGCCCGTCCCCGTCAGCGCGAACGCGAACGCCGGCGCCAAGCCGACGATCATCCTGGAGCACGGCGCGTTCGCCGACGCGTCCAGTTGGGACGCCGTGATCAAGCGGCTGGAGGCCGACGGCTACCCGGTCGTCGCGCCCGCCGACCCGCTCCGGGGCCCGGCCGCCGACGCGGCCGTGCTGCGCAGCGTGATCGACCACATCCCGGGACCGAAGATCCTCGTGGGCCACTCCTACGGAGGCTCCGTCATCAGCGAGGCCGGGGCCAACGAACCGCAGGTCAAGGCCCTGGTGTACGTGGCCGCCTTCCTCCCGGCCCCCGGGGAGACGGCGCTCGGGCTGACCGGCAAGTTCCCCGGATCCACGCTGGGAGGCGCTCTGGACCCGGTCACCTACTCCCTCCCCGGCGGCGCCCGCACGACGGACCTGTACATCCGGCTGAACGCCTTCCGCCACCAGTTCGCCGCCGACGTCCCGGCGCGTCAGGCCGCCCTGATGGCGGCCACACAGCGCCCGATCGCCCAGAGCGCCCTGCAGGAGCCGGCCACCGTCGCCGCCTGGATGCAGAAGCCGAGTTGGGACGTCGTGACGACGGAGGACCTGAACATCCCGCAGGCCGTCCAGCTCTACATGGCCCGGCGCGCCCACGCGCACATCACGGAGGTCGCGGCCTCGCACTCGGTCGCCGTCTCCCGCCCGGGCCTCGTAGCCGAGGTGATCGAGGAAGCCGCCAGGGCGACCCGCTGAACCAGTTGAACCGGTGACGGCGGAGCGCCTCATCGGATAACCGTTCGACCTACGCAAGGAGACAGACCATGGCAGTCAGCTACACCGGTGTGGTCACGGTGACGGGAGAGGGCCGCAACGGCGGTCAGATCGCCGCCAGCGACGGGCACCTGACCACCTCGCTCGCCATCCCGAAGGAGCTGGGCGGCGCCGGCGGCGCCACCAACCCCGAGCAGTTGTTCGCGGCGGGCTGGGGCGCCTGCTTCCTCGGGGCGGTCCGCCGCGCCGCCGCCCAGCGCAAGCTCCACCTGACCAGCACCGCCATCACCGTCGAGGCCACCCTGACCCACGGCGACGACGACGAGTTCGGGCTCAGCGCCGTCCTCACCCTCGACCTCGGCGGAGTCGACCAGCCGACCGCGACCGAGCTCGCCAACGCCGCCCACCAGCTCTGCCCCTACTCCAAGGCCACCCGCGGCAACATCCCGGTCACCATCATCGCCACGGCCGTCACCGGCTGACGCAGCCGCGCACGTCTCCGCCCGGGCCGCCGTGAGGCGCCGACGGCCCGGGCGGGCCACTTCTGCGACCCGACCGACGGCGCCGCACCGAGGAGGGAACTCCGTGAAGGCTCGACCCGACTACGACATCATCCTGGTGGGCGGCGGCACCGCCGGCTGCGTCCTCGCCGCACGCCTGACCCAGGACCCGGACCTCCGGGTCCTCCTCCTGGAGGCGGGCCCTTCGACCAGCGCGCTGCCGAGCGCCGTGGCGGAGCCGCCGGCCTGGCCCACCCTCGGTGCCACGCCGGCGAACTGGGGCGACATGACGGTTCCCCAGGGGCCGGACGGCAGCCCCGTCGCGCTGCCGCGCGGACGCGGGCTCGGCGGGTCCTCAGCCGTCAACGCGATGGTCTTCGCCCGTGGCCACCGCACCAGCTACGACAGTTGGGCGGATCTTGGCGCCAAGGGCTGGTCCTTCGACGACCTGCTGCCGTACTTCCAACGCAGCGAGACCGCGCTCGGCTGCGCCCCAGGCCGTGGCACCAACGGGCCACTGACCGTGGCCCCGGCCGCCCGCCCCAACGCCGTGCTGCTCGCCTGCCTCGCCGCCGCGGTCCAGTCCGGCCACCGCCGGGCCCACGACATCAGCGGCGGGCTGGAGGAGGGCTTCGCCCCCGTCGATCTCAACATCGTGGCCGGGCGTCGGCAGAGCGCGGCGGACGCCTACCTCCTCCCGGCGCTGGACCGGCCGGGTCTCACAGTCGTCACGGACGCCCTGGCCGACCGGCTCATCCTGAAGGACGGCCGCTGCACCGGAGTTCGCTACCTCGCGGACGGCCGGACGCACACCGCGACCGCCACGCGGGAGGTGGTGCTCACCGCAGGCACCATCGGCTCGGCCCAGCTGCTGCTGCGCTCCGGCGTCGGCCCGGCGGACGAGCTTCGTCCCGCCGACGTGGACGTCGTGCACGACCTCCCGGGAGTGGGACGCAACCTCCACGACCACCCGCGCGTCAACCTCGTCCACGAGACGCAGGTCCCCGTGCCACCCGCCCGCAACAACCACGGCGAGATCCTCGGCCTGCTGCGGAGCGCGCCGGAACTCACCGGGCCGGACCTGCAGATCATCTTCATCGACATCCCGGTGCCGAACCCGGCCGCCACGGTGGCGCGCGGCTTCACCATCGGCGTCTCGCCGATGCGTCCGGTCAGTCGCGGCACCCTGCGCATCACCTCGAGCGACCCCACCACGCCCCCGGTGCTGGACCCCGGGTACTTCACCGCCGAGGAGGACGTGCGGGCCGTGCTGTCCGGCATCGCCGCAGCGCGCGAGATCGCCCGCTCCCCCGCGCTCGCCGCGTGGAGGGGAGCGGAGGTGTCCCCCGGGCCGGGCGTCGTGGACGACGACGCACTCGGGGACTTCGTCCGCCGTCACCGGACCTCCTACTGCCACCCCGTCGGGACCTGCGCCATGGGTGAGAGCGAGACGGCGGTCGTCGACTCCGAGCTGCGTGTCCGAGGGATCGACGGCCTGCGCGTCGCGGACGCCTCGGTCATACCGGCGATCCCGTCCGGCAACACCAACGCGACCGTCTACGCGATCGCGGAGCGTGCGGCGGACCTGCTGCGCCGCTGATCACACCGGGGGGTCCATACCGAGCTCCGCCGAGGGGACGGAGAAGGGCGCTCAGCCCTTCCCGTCCCCGCTGTGCTGGCGGGCGCGGTAGCTGGCGGCCTTGACGCGATTGCCGCAGGTCTTCATGGCGCACCACTCGCGCCGGTGGCCGCGCGAGCGGTCGAGGTACACCTGGGTGCACTCCGGGCGGGCGCACTCGCGGAGCAGGGCCGCGTCGTCGCCGCCGAGCATGTCGACGGCCTCGCGCGCGAGCGCGGTCAGCCCCTGGGCCACGGTGCCGGTCCTGGACGCGCCCTCGCCGTGCAGGCGCAGGGTGACGGGCAGGCCCGCCGCGTGCCTGTTCACCTCGGCGATCGCCCGGGGCGGCATCGGTTGCCCGTCCAGGCGCGCGGCGACCAACGAGTAGATCGACTCCCGCAGCTCGACAGCGATGGCGACGTCGGTCTCGTCCGCAGCCGGTGCGGCGTCGAGCATGCCCGCCTCGACGAACCACGCGCCGAGCTGCCCGGGAACGGCCAGCTTTTCGATCGGCGCCTCGTTGCGCCGCGCACGCAGGGTGCCGACGAAGTCGAGAGGCAGCGTTCCGCACGGAAAGGCATGAATCACATCACCATTCTGACCAGTGACGGAGCAATGTGCAACGTCCCTGCCCCGGGCGCGACCCCTGTCAGTCCTGCGCCCGCCGACGCGCGGGGTCGAGCAGCGCGGCGATGGTGCCCTCCCAGTCGACCGCCTCGGCCTCCGCCTCCGCCGGCACGAGCGCGTAGGTGCCCTCGAGCCAGTCCACCAGCTCCGGCACCGGCAGCTCCAGGACTGCGCTTGACTCCCCCGAGTCCAGCAGCAGGAAGGCGATCTCACTCTCCTGCCCCAGGCTGGGCCAGACCTGCACGTCGCCTTCGCCGCTCTCCTCGAAGAGGCCTCGGTACAGCAACTCCCGACCGACGCGCCAGGTCACGCTCGGTCCCCGGGGCGCGGCCAGCGTGAGGCACACGAGCATGGGAGCGGCCGGGTCGAACCCGAACCGCGCCCGGACGGGCTGCCACGCGTGCGCACCGAGCACCCGCTTGACGACCAGCGTGAGCGCGGGCACGTCCCGGGGCGTCGTTCCGTAGTCCCGGAAGCCGGACTGTTCGCCGTTCACGGACGGCTCCCCCTTCTCCACGAGCGACTTCGTCCGCCTGACTCTTCCTCACACGCCGGAGCGGGCCATGAGTCAGTTGACGACCGGCGTGGATCAGTCATCGCGGAGTCGTCCGACACGCCACGACCGTCACGTGACTGATGTGGCGGGCTCCGCGCGAACGGAAGAGTGAGGTGCACCGACCGGGGCAGCGACCTGGCGGTCGGTCTGCCCCGCTCAGGGGAACCCCCATCCCACGGAAGGCTTCACATGATCGACAGGCGTACCTTCACCAAGACGCTGGGGCTCGGCGCGGGGGCGGCCGCCGTCTCGCTGGCCGGCCTGCAGGGCGTCGCCGGCGCCACGTCGGCGCCGACGCCGCACCGCTCCGGCACGGCTCCGGTCGTGCCGACCATCGCCTCGGGCACCCACACCTCCTTCCCCTCCCTCAAGCAGGTCGACGCCGGACTGCTGAACGTCGGATACGCCGAGATGGGCCCGGCCCACGGCCCGGTCGTGCTGTGCCTGCACGGCTGGCCGTACGACATCCACAGCTACGTCGACGTGGCCCCGCTCCTGGCCGACCTCGGCTACCGCGTGATCGTCCCCTACCTGCGCGGCCACGGCACCACGTGCTTCCTGTCGCCGCGGACCTTCCGCAACGGCCAGCAGTCCGCCATCGCGCTGGACATCATCGCCCTGCTGGACGCCCTGCGGATCGACCGGGCCGTGGTGGCCGGCTTCGACTGGGGGTCACGGACCGGCGACATCCTCGCGGCGCTGTGGCCTGAGCGGGTCAAGGCCCTCGTGTCGGTGAGCGGCTACCTCATCACCAACCGCAAGGCGCAGCTGGAACCGATCGCGCCGGCCGCCGAGCACACCTGGTGGTACCAGTACTACTTCGCCACCGAGCGCGGCAAGCTGGCCATGGAGAGCAAGGACCTGCGCCACGATCTGACCCGCCTCGTCTGGCAACTCGTCTCCCCCAGCTGGAATTTCGACGACGCCACTTTCGAGCGTACCGAGGCTGCCTTCGACAACCCCGACTACGCCGCGATCGTGATCCACAACTACCGCTGGCGGCTCAGCATCGAGGAGGGCCAGCACCGCTACGACCGGTACGAGGACCTGCTGGCCAAGGCCCCGACCATCGGCGTGCCCACCATCACCCTCGACGCGGCCCTGGACCCGTTCACCCCTCCGGGCGACGGCGCCGCCTACCGTGCCAAGTTCACCGGGGCGTACGAGCACCGGACGCTCGCGGGCATCGGCCACAACCTGCCCCAGGAGGCGCCCACCGCCTTCGCCCAGGCCGTTGTGGACGTGGACCACTTCTGACGGGCGCCCCCGTCCTGGTTCTGCCCCGCCCGTGGTTCCGGCTCCGTGCCGGCCGCGTGCGGGGCAGAACCACGTCCCCTCCGCCCGGAGGGCGCGGAGACCGCTACAGCCAGAGCTCCTCGTCGCCGACCAGGGTGGAGACGCGCAGAGCCTCCACGTACAGCCACACCAGCGTCAGGGTCAGGCCGAAGGCGGCCGTCCACGCCAGGCGGGCCGGTGCGCCCTCGGCGATCACCTCCTCGATCCGTTGGATGTGGACGGACATGGCCGGTGTGGCCAGGAGGAGGCCTGCCAGGCCGCAGAGGGCGCCGATGATCCAACTCTCCTCGCTCACGAGGCCCAGGCTGCCGGGGCCCAGCAGGAGGGCGACGAGCCGGTCCGTGCTCGCGAGCAGGACGGCTCCGAGGGCGCCCGCCGCCGCGTAGCCCCTGAATCTCCGGCTCATCCGTACGACGCGTGCCCGGTAGGCGATCAGCACGCCGACCGAGCCGGTCATGGTGCCGAGGACGGTCTGGACGGCGGCGCCCGACGACGTCTGCAGCGACGCGGCGCCCGAGAGCAGGCCCAGGAACGCCCCCTCGGCCGACGCGAAGGCGAACGCCAACGCAGCCGACGGGGTACCGCGACGGCGTTGGACGACCGTGAGGAGCGCCGCCACGAGCCCGGGGCAGCCCGCTGCCACGTACCCGACACGGATGTCCGCAGGCCGGAACGCCCACGTCAGCCCCGCCGCGACCACAGCGACCGCCAGGGTCGCCGCGGCCCGGCGAACCACGGCGTCGAGGGTCAGCAGGTCGCCCGTCACGAGCGGGGGAAGGCCCGGGCCGGGTCGATGCGGCAGCGGCTCCCGGGCGCCACCGTCCCGGTCCGTTCCAAGGGCCGCCCGAACCGTCAGGTCGCCGGCCGCGACGGTCTTCAGACCGCCCTCTCGCATGAGCGCGGCACGCGAGAGAATCGGGTTGCTGCTCTTCAAGGGGCCCTGCACGAAGACCACCACCTCGGATCTCCTCGTCCTGTTCGAACACGTGTGGGACGCGGTCGACGTGGTGACTTCGGGGGCGCTCACCGCCTCAGGTCGGTGGGGCGGATCCCCCGCTCGTCGAGCCAGCCGAGCACGTAACGGGCGATGAACTGCCAACCGCTGTCGACCACCAGGGAGTGACCGCGGTCGGCGAACTGCTTGAGCTCCGTCAGCGCCCTGGAGTCGCCGTACTCCTTGTAGACGGCGCGCGTGACCCGGTCGGGCACCAGGAAATCCTCCTGACCCGACACCAGCAGCAGTGGCCCGCGCGTCATGTTGCCGGTGTCCACCCGCACGCCCGGATGCCTCGGACCGCCACCACAGCCGAGATCCCTGAGCAGGCGGCCCGGCGTGGGAACCACGTACCTCTCGTAGAGCCGGTCCGACTCCTCCGCGCTGACGGCGTTAGCGAAGTCCTCGCGGAAGCGCTCGGCGGAGAGCAGGACGGGGGCATCGACCGGGCCGCCACCGACGAGCTGGTAACCCTCCTCCAGCGCGATCGAGTTGATGGGCACGGGGGCGATGGCGACGGCCGCCTGTCCCAGTTCGACACCGACCAGGTGCTGGGCGACCAGCCCGCCGACCGAGTGCCCGATGATGACCGGGGGCACCTCGAAGGAGCGCACGACCTCCGCGAAGTACGTCGTGAGCGCCTCCAGGCCGATGTCGGGCCCGGGGGCGGAGCGA
The DNA here is from genome assembly GCF_900109465.1 of Streptacidiphilus jiangxiensis. Classification (GTDB taxonomy): domain Bacteria; phylum Actinomycetota; class Actinomycetes; order Streptomycetales; family Streptomycetaceae; genus Streptacidiphilus; species Streptacidiphilus jiangxiensis. The sequence goes on along the minus strand of NZ_FOAZ01000020.1, from coordinate 140,254 downwards.
GCGCGTGCCTCGCGTGCCGTGGCCGCCTCGCCGGGCCACCCCGGCGCGCAGGTGAGGAAGCCCCGGCCCGCGAAGGAGTCTTCCCAGCACTCCCAGGACAGCGCGTGCAGCCACGCGCCATGGATGAACACGACGGGAGTTCGGGTCACAGCGGGTCCTCCGAGCACGACGACGACCACCGCCACGTGGCGACCCCACCAGCTTCGGCCACACACCCGCTCGGGGGATCAGTCGATTGACTGAATGTGACCGCGTACGGACGTCCGGGACCACCGCTGCCGCGCGCACCGCCGAAGCCGTACGGCCCGCACCCTGGCAGGGTGCGGGCCGCAGGTGGCCGGGGGCCGAGTCAGTGCCGGGACGCCGGGCCGCAGCGGAAGCTGGAGGCGTCGGCAAGGTCGCCGTGACCCTTGTAGCGCAGGACCTCGGGGAACGCGCACAGGTTCCGGCCGACCGTCCGGCCCGCAGTGTTCGTCACGGTCGCGGACAGCGTCTGCGGAGCCTTGCCGTGCTCGACCCAGTCGGTCAGCGCCGCGAGGTCGTGGCCACCACCGAGGAGGCAGTGGGAGGCGCCGGGCGCCAGGAAGAGACGGTAGAAGTCGTTGACCTTCTTGGCGCCGCCCATCTGCCGCTCGACCTGCTCGCGGTACTGCACCGTGCCGTCCGTGGGGATGTACTGGTCGGCCAGTCCGTGCCAGGTGAGGAGCTTGCCTCCGGCGTTGCGGAAGGCTGTGAGGTTCGGGTTGTCGGTGCCGATCACCGTGTCGTACTCGGCCTCGGACTGCTGGAACAGCTTGGTGAACTGACTGTAGGTGATGGTCGAGACGTCGAAGGTGGGCTTCTTCTCCACCCACGAGGCCACCCACTCGGCCGGGACCGGGAACGGGAAGCCCACTGTCTTGCCGGTCGTCGCGTCGGTCTTGGTGCCCGCCAGGCCGGTCAGGTCGGCGCCGACCGGCACGCCGGGCCACAGCTTCCGGCCCGAGGCGGTCCGCGGGCCGTCCCAGATCTTGCGGACCACCGCCGCGTCGGCCGCCGTGATGGTCACCTGCTTGCCGTTGCACTCGATGGTGGTGCCGACCAGCCGGCGCGGGTCGAAGTGGCACGCGTCGGGGTTGCCGATCAGTCCGTCCTCGGCGCCGTCGAGCCCGTCGCAGGCCTTGATCGCGGCGTTGGTGAAGGCGTCGAACTCGCAGGCGGTGGGGTAGGTCTTCTCCTGGTTCATCACCACCTGCGGCCACAACGTGGCGACCTCGAACCGGGGCCAGTTGACGGCGGGCGCGTCGGCGAGGATGCCGTTGTAGTCGGTGGGGTAGTTCTGGGCCTCGGCATAGCCCTGGCGGCCGCCGGTGGAACAACCGTTGAAGTACGCGTAGGACGCGGGCCGGTCGTAGAAGCCGGAGATGACCTCCTTGGCGACCACGGCCGTCTCGTGCTCGGACCGGGAGGCGAAGTTCGTCAGCAGCGTCCGGTTGACCTTGCCGCTGCTGGTCAGCGCCCAGCTGGTGTCCACGTAGGTGCGCACCCCGGCGTCGGTGGTGGCCGCGGCGTAGCCGCCCTTGACCGCGGCGGCCAGGCCGCCGCCGTAGTCCCCGGCGGCGTAGGCGCTGCCACCGACGGTCTGCAGGCGGCCGTTCCAGTGCTGCAGCGGCAACCAGACCTGCGTCTTGGCGTGGTCGCCCTGGCCCGCGTGGGTCAGGGTGACCGTCACGTCGCAGAAGGCCGGGACGTCGGGAACCGGGTAGCCGTCCAGCGGGAACACCGGGGGCACGTTCACGGTGCCCGCCGCGTGGGCGACAGCGGTCACGCTCTCGACCCTGGTTCCGGCCGGAGCCTTCACCACGGGACCGGCGCAGGTGAGGGAGGGCGCCGAGGCGCCCGCCGTGGCCAGGGCGTTCGGAGCGTAGACCAGGGCGGCCGTCAAGGGCACCGCGGCGGCGGCGAGCGTCAGGAATCGCTTCATCAAGATCCGTCCAAGGAGGGAGTTGGTTGGGTGTGTGCCGGTCGAGCCGGGCTGACAGGCTCCACACTGGTTCGGGCAAGGGGATGACACATCAGTCAGTTGACGGCGGGTGACGCCTTCAGGCGTGTGGGTGTCACCCGGTCTCGAGCGGCCGTCATTGGTCGGACCACCAGGCACACTTGGGTCATTCGACCGTGTCCCGGCCGTCGGAGCCTGTCAGCCACCGCGGGTGCTGCCTGCGCGCCCAGTGCCGGCTGACGTAGCCGGTGCGCATGCCCCTGCGTGCCTCCGGATCCCGGAGTGCACGGCGGGTGTGCTCCGTCAGCCCGGCGCACATGACCCCGGCCAGGCAGTCATGGACGAAGATCGCGCTGGTGCGCGAGAGGAACGGCAGCAGATGGGTGAACCACATCAGCAGTCCGGTGGACAGCATGATCAGTACGGCTCCGGCGATCCAGCCCGAGTAGAGCTTCTGCCCGGCGTTGAACTTACCCGCAGCCAGGCGGTTCAGCCGCCGCAGGTCGGCGCGCAGTTCGCGGGAGAGCAGGCCGAGCAGGAGCGGGACGGGGAGCAGCAGGCCCGACCACTCGTGAAGAGTGACCACGAGCCGCCGTCGCCCCACGAGTTGCGCGAGCGGGCCGAGGTAGAGGCAGGCCGCGGTGGTCAGACAGACCAGCATCAGCAATCCGGTCGAGCGGTGGACCAGGCGTGGGACCCGGCCGAACCGGCGTACCCGGCCGACCCTTTCAGGCGGCCCCGCGGTCGGCACCGTCGAGCCAGCCGTCGACGTCATACCCGTACCCCTCCCAGTAGCCGGGGATGACCCGGTCGGTGACGGTGATGCCGGACAGCCACTTGGCCGACTTGTAGAAGTACATCGGCGCCACGTAGAGGCGGGCCGGGCCGCCGTGCGCGTGGCTGATCGGCTTGTCCTGCATGGTCAGCGCCACCAGGACGTCGGGACGGCCCGCCTGTTCCAGCGTCAGGCTCTCGCTGTACACGCCGTCGAAGCAGGTGAAGCGCAGCGCCCTGCCCTCCGCGCGCACCCCCGCGGCGTCGAGCAGGTCGGCCAGCAGCACTCCCTGGAAGGGAGTGCTGTCCACCCGCCAGCCGTCGGTGCACATCACGTCCCGGACGAGGCGGGTCTGCGGGAGAGCGCGCAGCTCCGGCAGGGTGTAGGTGTGTGGCCGGTCGACGAGGCCGTCGATACGCAGGGCGTAGTCTGTGTCGTCCTTCTGCGGCACCGAGCCCACCACGCTGTAGTAGCGGAACCCGCCCGGATCCGGCAGCAGGCCGGTGAGCCCGGTCGGGTCGTGCTGGGAGGCGGCGGCCAGGAATCCCTCCCAACCTCGTTGCACGGACGGCGCGACGGCGAATCCGGCGATGCCCGCCGCCAAGGTGCCCAGGAGCGTCCGCCGCCCCACCGGAGCTCCCTCGATGTGCTGCTCGTGTTCGTCTGACATGTCTTCCCCGCACCACGAACGAGTTCGAGTAACCGTTCTGAACGGTTACGAGAGTGGCATCCATCTCGCGCCGGAGTCAAGACGTGTCGGACCGCGTAGACGCGAGGTTCGCAGGTGTGGGTGCTACGCTGGGGCAGCCAGAAACCCATGAGTGGAAGCGTGGATCGCGAACATGGTTGGTGACGACGACATCTCCGGGTGATACCCGGCCCTGAAGCCGCCGGCGGGCGCTGAGCGCCCCAGCGCCGCGGCTCGGTTCGTCGTACCCGTTCCCCTGTTCACTCACGGGCGGAGCTGTATCCGCCCGCTCACCCACGGGTTGTGCTCACATGTCCGACGCGTCCGTCGTCTGCTCCCGCCTGTCCTTCTCCTGGCCCGACGACACCCCTGTCTTCCAGGACCTGTCCTTCTCCTTCGGCACCGGCCGTACCGGCCTCGTCGCCCCCAACGGTTCGGGCAAGACCACGCTGCTGAGGCTCATCTCCGGCGAACTCCGGCCGAGCGCCGGCTCGTTGACGGTCAGTGGCGTACCCGCCCACCTGCCGCAGGACCTGCCGCTGACGGCGGACCTCACCGTCGCCGACGTGCTCGGCGTCGCGGAGGTGATCCGGGCCCTCGACGCCGTGGAATCGGGCGACGTGGCCGAGGAGCACTTCGCCACCATCGGCGACGACTGGGACGTCGAGGAACGCAGTCGGACCCAGCTCGAACGCCTCGGCCTCGGCGACGTGCGGCTCGACCGGGGGCTCGGCACGCTCAGCGGCGGGCAGATCATCCAGCTCGGCCTCGCGGCGCAGCTGCTCAAGCGCCCCGATGTGCTGCTGCTCGACGAACCCACCAACAACCTCGACGCCGACGCGCGCGAACGGCTCCACGCCGTACTGGAGGACTACTCCGGCTGCCTGCTGCTGGTCAGCCATGACCGTGCCCTGCTCGACCGGATGGACCGGATCGCCGAGCTGGACGTCAGTGAACTGCGGGTGTACGGAGGCAATTTCACGGCGTACGAGCAGGCCGTGCAGGCCGAGCGGGAGGTCGCCGAGAAGAACGTCCGCAACGCCGAGCAGGAGCTGAAGCGGGAGAAGCGGGAACTGCAGCAGGCGCGGGAGCGCGCCGACCGGCGCGCGAGCAACGCCGCCCGCAATCTCAAGAACGCCGGTCTGCCGAGGATCTTCGCCGGAACCATGAAGCGCGGCGCCCAGGAGTCCGCGGGACGCGCCGGACAGACGCACTCGGCCCGGGTCGGGGAGGCCCAGGCCCGACTCGACGAGGCGGAGCGCGCGCTGCGCGATGAGGCGCGGCTGATCCTGGACCTTCCCGGCAGCCGGGTGCCGGCCGGGCGTGACCTCTTCATCGGCGAGAACCTTCAGGTTTTGCGCGAGGGCACTCCGCTGTTCGCGGGCGACGGCGTCGGTCTGACGGTCCGGGGCCCCGAGCGGATCGCGCTGACCGGCCCCAACGGGTCTGGTAAGACCACGCTGCTGCGCCTGCTTGTCGGCGATCTCACCCCCGAAGGGGGACGGATCAGGCGCGCGGACGGCCGTGTCGCCTATCTCTCGCAGCGTCTGGACCTGTTGGACCCGGACCTGACCGTGGCGGAGAACTTCGCCCTCGCCGCCCCCGACCTGCCGCCGGTCGAGCGGATGAACCTGCTGGCCCGCTTTCTCTTCCGGGGCGCCCGTGCCCACCTCCCGGTCGGGGCGCTCTCCGGGGGCGAACGGCTGCGCGCCACCCTCGCCTGCGTCCTGTGCGGTGAGCCCGCACCGCATCTGCTCCTGCTGGACGAACCGACGAACAATCTCGACCTGGTCGGCGTCGGCCAACTGGAGAGCGCGCTCGAGTCCTACCAGGGGGCGTTCGTGGTGGTCAGCCACGACGAGAGGTTTCTGGCCGGCATCGGCGTGAACCGCTGGCTGCGGCTGGCGGACGGGTCCCTCGCGGAACAGGGCGTGCCCGACGTGTGAGTCCGACCGGAGATGCCTCAGAAGGTGTGCGCTGCGCGGAGGTAACATGCGCAGCACCATCTTCACGGAGGAGTGACCGAATGTGACCAACCAACCAGCGGCCACGCTCCGCTCGCGGTACGCCGTCCAGGCCGCCGCGGACCTGGAGGAGAACCGCCGCCGCCAGCGGGAACTGGCCGAGGAGCTGAGGATGTTGCGCCAGGAGGAGACACTCCTGGTCGACATCATCGCGCTGGCCGAGCAGCACCAGGTCGACACGGTGCCCTCCCCCCTCCCAGAGCAGGGCACGTCGTCGGCTCGAGCCGCTCGGACCACCACGAAGCCCGCGGCGGTGGCGAAGGGAAAGCAGCCGCTGCTGGGCGACCTGCTGTTGGAACTACTCTCGGGCCACAGCAAGCCCCGTGCGGCGAAGGACCTGCGCGACGACCTCCTGAGGACGCACCCGGACCGCGAGCCCACACCGCAGGTCGTGCGGAACACCCTCGAATCGCTCGTCGCCAAGGGGCACGTCCGGCGCCACAAGGACGACCGGTTGGTGACGTACACCCTCGTGAAGCGACCGGGGAATCAGTCCGGCCGCTCACACGTTTGACTGGGCGACACACTTCCTAGGACGGGGAGGTCCCAGTGGAGCCTCGCGAAGACCACGTCGATCCTGCGGTCGAGGCCGGACGGGCCCGCTTCCGCACGCTGCCGCAGCGGATCCGGCTGGAGGACACGTTCGTCTCCGTACCTGCGTCGACGCCGAGTCCCGGCCGGGACTCGTTCGACCACGACGAGTGGCTGGCCCGGAACGCCTGGTGCGGCAGCCTGCTCTGATGCAGACGCTACCGCCGGTTCGATGAGTCCGGCCCGGTGGCGCCGGGTGCCGCCGCCAGGGCGTCGCGCAGGGCTGCCCGTGAGGTGACGCCGAGCTTCGGGAAGACCCGGTAGAGGTGCGAGCTGACGGTCCGTGGGGACAGGTGGGTCCGCTCGCCGATCTCCTTGTTGGTCAGGCCGCTGGCGGCGAGGTCGGCGATCCGGCGCTCCTGCCAGGTCAGCGCCCCCACGTTCGCGGTCGGGCTCGCGGCGGTGGCGGCGGCCGCCCCGCCGCAGGCGCGCAACTCGGCGAGCGCCCGCCCGACCCAGCCTGCGGCGCCCAGGCGCTGGAACGTCTCCGCGGCCTCGCTCAGCACCGGCCGGGCGGACTTGGGCCCGGGGCCGTGGCGCAGCCGGACGCCGTGCGCCAGGCGGATGCGGGCCAGCTCGAAGGGGAAGTCCACGGCCGCCGGATGCGCCTCGGCACGCCGGAACATCTCGACCGCCTCCTCGTCGTCCCCGGCCGTCATGGACAGGGCCCCGAAGGTCACCAGCGCGAGTCGGGGCGACAGTTCCGGCAGGCCCGCGGCCTGCGCCGCCAGGGCGTGCCGGCGGGCGATCTCGGTGCGCCCCGTGTGCAGGGCCGCTTCCACGAGGTCGAGCAGGGTGCGCGCGGCCTGGTGCGAGCAGGGCTCGAACGACTCCGGAGCGGTGATCCTCGACGCATGGAGGTAGGCCGTCTCGTAGTCCCCTGCCCCCAAGGCAGCGGTGGCGGCGACGGCCTCCGCGATCTGGATCAGGAAGCCGATCCCGCGCGGCCTGGCCCACCGTTCGACGACGGCCCGCAGGTCCCGGGCGCGGTCGACGTCCCCGCGCAGAGCCGCGACCAGCCCCAGATAGGCGTGGCTCTGGTGGACGAAGAGCACGTGACCGTGCGCCTGCGTCAGTTCCAGGACCCGTTGGCCGGTCTGCTCGGCGGCGTCCCATTCGCCCGAGCCGATCTGGTCCAGCATGATCAGGTGGAGCATGGTCATGGCGGCGCCCACCGCGCCGGTCCGGAGTTCACGCTCCACGCTCCGTACCAGGTGGGCGCGGTAGTGGTGCAGGGTGTCGACGTGGTAGGCGGCGACACCGAGCCGGGTGACGTCCCACGGGTCCAGGTTCGGAAAGGCGGCGAACGCCTCCGCGACGCGTTCCCCGACGCCGGCGCCGCGGCGGACCACGTCGCACCAGGCATCCTGGTAGATGCGCGTCTCCGAGGGAACGACGTCCCCCAGGGAGTCGAGCAGGTGATGAGTTCGCTGCCATGACGCGCGGTCACCCGCGAACTGGCTGACGGCGACGAGCAGGTTCAGCAGCCGGGTGAGCTCGGGGCTCGGCTCGGCGCTCCCCCGGTCCCGGATCCTCTCGACGGCCGCCGCGACCTGGCGGTGCGAGGACCGGACGTCGCCGTCCTGGTACAGGGCTCCGTAGGCGAAGGCCACGACGGCGGCCGGGCTCCCGGATCCACCCGGCAGGTCCTCGGTGTCGGCGAGGCGCTGGGCCTGGTCGAGAAGGCCGGCGAACCCCGCGACGAACGCGGCGTCCCCGAGGCGTCGGGACCGGTCGGCCGGATCGGGGCTCAGTTCCGCCGCGCGGGTCAGCCAGGTCAGCGCCGCAGCCGCGCCGCCGCGGCGGGTCGCCGACGCGGCGGCCACCTCCAGGGCGGCGGCCACTTCCTCGTCCGGATCGACTGTGGCGGCCGCCAGGTGTGTGGCCCGACGCTCGACGTCGTCCCGGTGCACCTGAGCCAGCACGGCGTGGGCCGCCCGGCGCTCGTTCGGGGTCGCCGACCGCACGACCGTCGAGCGCACGAGAGGATGCCGGAACACGTACTCCCCGCTGACGGCGTCCAGGTCCAGAAGCCCCACCGCCGCCGCCTCGTCCACGCCCCTCATGCGGTAGCGCACGGTTCGCAGGGGCGCGGCCACCGCTCCGGCGTGGACGCCGTCCAGCGCGCCGCGCAGCAGTTCGGCGCGCGACTCCGGCGCGAGAGCGGTGATCCGCGCCCCGTAGACCTGCCGGAACCGGTCCGGCAGCGGCACGAGTCGGGCCTCCAGGTGCCCACCGGGACCCTGGAGGTCCTGCACGGCCAGGTACGGCGGGAGTTCCACGAGGGCGAGCGGGTTGCCCTGTGCCTGGTCGAGGGTCACGCTGCGGACGTGCGGATCCACGTGCGGATGGCGCGCGTCGAGCAGTCGCGCCGCGGCGTCCTTCGACAACGGCGGCACCGGCAGGACGGGAAGGGCCGCCGTGTCGAAGCCCGAAGACTGCTCGGGGCGCAGGGCGACGACCAGCTTCACGCCGTTGCCTCCGAGGCGGCGACCGACGAAGCCGCAGACCTCGGTGCTGGCCGCGTCCAGCCATTGGCCGTCGTCGAGCACCAGCAGGAGTTGTTCGTGGGAGGCCGCGACCGTCATCAGGTCGAGGACCGCGATGCCGAGCGCCATGACGGAGGGAGCCTGGTCGCGACCGTGTCCGAAGACCACATCGAACACGGCCCGGTGCGCCCTGTCCAGCCGCTCCGCGTGCGGGAGCAGCGGGAAGAGCAGCTGGTGCAGGCCGGCGAACGGGAGGTTCGACTCGGCCTCGACGCCGGCCGCTCGCAGGACCCTGCAACCGGCCTCCGCCGCCTGCCCGGAGAGCTGGTCGAGCAACGCGCTCTTCCCGACGCCGGTCTCACCCTTGAGGACCAGGGCCTGCCCCTGCGGTGACGCCAGGAAGGAGGCCAGGACCGATCGTTCGGACTCCCGACCGACGAGGCGTGTGGTGAGGGACTCCACAGTTCTGTTGCTCCTCTCCCGAATGGTCGGCTGGTCACGGCGGCGCTCGCGGCGACTTCGGGGCCTGCTCGCCTTCCGGGGCCGGAGAGCGCTCCCATGCCACCTCAGCATGGTCATCCCGTGCCTCCGGGACCAGGCAGTTGGCAGGCAGTTCGCAGGCGGCTTCGCCCATCGGCACGCGCAGTGCGATGATCTCCACAAAACGGGCACCCAGGGAGTGGCGGCTTGGAGCAGACGACCTTCGGTGAGCTGCTGCGGCAGGGGCGCAAGCGCAGCGGGCTCACACTCGACGGACTCGCCGCCGCGTCCGGCGTCAGCGTGCGCGCGATCGGCGACATGGAACGCGGTCGCAGCCTCCCTCGGCAGAGCACGCTCTCGGAGCTGTTGAACGCGTTGGACCTCGACGAGGCCGGGCGCCGGAGGCTGGAGTCGGCCGCACACGGCAACGGTCCGGCCCCCGCCCACCACGTGCCCCGCCAACTGCCGCCCGACCTGCGCACGTTCCGTGGGCGTCAGGACGCGCTGGCACGGGTCCTGCGGATCGGCTCCCCGGGTGACGACGCAGGCACGGGACATCCGCCGGTCGCCGCGATCGGCGGCATGGCCGGGGTGGGCAAGACCAGCCTGGCCGTCCACTGGGCCCATCGGGTCGCCGACCGGTTCCCGGACGGCCAGCTCTACGTGAACCTCCGTGGCTTCGACCCCTCGGCCGAACCGCTGGACCCGCACGAGGCCCTGGGCGGATTCCTCATCGCGCTCGGCGTCCCCGGGCCCTCGCTCCCCACCGGGACCGAGGAGCGCAGCGCCCTGTTCCGGGCACGGGTCGCGAACCTCCGGATGGTCGTGGTCCTCGACAACGCCCGCGACTCCCGGCAGGTGCGTCCGCTGCTTCCGAGGACCCCGGGCTGCCTCACCGTCATCACCTCCCGGAACCAGCTGACTGCCCTCGCCGCGAGCGAGGAGGCCGAGCTGGTCGACCTGGGCCCGTGGACCGGCAACGAGGCGGTCGACGTGCTCTCCGCACGCATCGGCGCCGAGCGCACGGTCGCCGAGCCGGCCAGCGCCGCCATGTTGACAAAGTTGTGCGGCGGGCTGCCGCTGGCGGTGGCCATCCTCGGCGCGCACCTCGCCGCCCAGGCCACGCTGTCGCTGCGCGTCGCGGCCGACGAACTGGCCGGCACCCAACCCCGATTGGACGCCTTCAGCACGGACGACCCCCATACGGACCTGCGGGCCGTCTTCTCCTGGTCCTGCCGGGCGCTCGATCCGGCGAGCGCACGCCTGTTCCGTCATCTCCCCGTGCTCCCGGGCCCGGTGTTCTCCGCCGCCGCGGCGGCCTCGACCGCGGGCGAGCCCCTGGCCTCCGCACGTCGTCTGCTGCACTCCCTCACCGCAGCGAGCCTGCTGACCCGGGACGCGGACGGGAACTTCGTCCTGCACGACCTCGTCCGGGAGTACGCCGCCGACCTGCTCGGGCAGGAGGGGGATGACCGACACGCCGCCGAACTCCGGCTTCTCGGGTACCTCCGCCACAACGCCCGTGCGGCGGTCCAGGTGCTGGAGACCCGCCACATCGTCGATCTGGACCAGGAGCCGAACGCCGGGGTCGTGCTGCTCCCGTTCGACAACCGCGAGCAGGCCCTCGCCTGGTTCCGCCAGGAGGAGCGCACCATCCTGACCGCCGTGCGCACGACCGACGACCCGAGGCTGCTCCACTTCCGCCTGGGGCTCGCCCAGGACTGCATCCCGTACTTCTCCGCGCAGGGGCAGTGGGCCGACGAGATCACGATGCAGCGGCTGGCCCTCGACGCCGCTCTCCTGCTCGACGACGCCGTGGAGGTCGGCAACGCCGCCGCCGCCCTGGCACGGGCACTGGCCGAGATCGGTCGGGGCGAGGAGGCCGACCAGCTGATCGACCTGATCGAGCAACACCTGAACCGGCTGCCCCTTCTGAAGCAGGCCCAGGCCCAACGCAGCATCGGCTGGGTGCGAGGGCGGCAGCGTCGTCACCAGGAGGCCCTCGACCACGCCAGTGCCGCGCTCGCGATCTACCGGACCCTGGCGGACCCCGATCTCGTCGCACGCGAACTCAACGCCGTGGGCTGGTACCTGACCCTGCTCGGCAGGCACCCCGAAGCGGTGGCCAGCTGCCGGGAGGCGCTGCCGTTGCTCCAGCAGACCGGCAACCGCTTCAGCGAGGCCGCGACCTGGGACAGCATCGGCTACGCCCTGTACCACCTGGGCGAGTACCACGACGCCGTACGCCACTTCGAGAACGCCCTGCGCCTCTACGAGGAGGTCCTCAACCCGTACAACCAGGCGGAGGTACTCGATCATCTGGCAGAGGTCCACGTGGCCCTCGGGGACGGTGGCGCGGCCCGCGCGAGCTGGCTGCGGGCCGCTGATCTGCTGAGCGGGAGCGGAAACGCGCGCGCCGAGGAGATGCGGGCACGCGCGGACAACGTGACCTGACAGAGTGACTGAACACTGTGTATGGTGATGTTCGTCGACGACATCCGGAACACGATCGACCTGAAGGTGCACGTGCGACCCATGACCGGGCGGCAGGCCCGCTACCACGCCGCCCGTTCGGCCGCGACGCAGGCCAAGCTCCTTGCGGCCATGGAGGATCTGCTCGATGCGGGTGAGTCCTTCACGGACATCACCGTCCAGCGGCTCATCGAGGAAGCCGGGGTCTCTCGCGCCACCTTCTACGCACACTTCCGCACCAAGTCCGACGTACTCGTGTGCCTGGCGGACCGGCTGAGAGAGCAACAGCTCGCTCGGGCCCAGGCCTGGGACCCGACGCTCGGGGAGGAGGACGGTGCCGAGCGGTACGCCCAGTACTGGCTGGAGATCATCACGGCCCAGCGGGCCAGTCACAGCATCATGGCGGCCGTCCGCGTGGCGGCTTCCTACGACCCCGGCGTGGGCGACTTCTACAGCGACGACCTGGAGACCTTCGACGAGTTGATCCGCTCGTTGCTGCTGTCGGAGAAGGCCGCCGGCTCGGCACCGGCCGACCTCGACGCCGCCAACGCAAGCAAGATCATCATTTGGGGTGTCGGCGGGGCGATGGCGCGTCACATCGGCACGGACGACGGGAGCGGCGACGCCGCGTTCGCCCGGGAGCTGGGGCGGATCTTCTGGTACGGCGCGTACCGCCGCCCCGCCGACTGAGTTTCCTGCGACGTCCCGGAACGGGACGCGCGACTGGCCGGGATCGGCACGGCCGATCCCACCGGAAAGGGGGTACCGGCGATGGAGTCCCGAGCGGACGCCCTGGTGGGCCGCGAGATCGAGCTGCAGGTCCTCTCGACCTACCTGACCTCGCCCGACCGGCGGGCCCTGATCCTCCGAGGAGAGACGGGAGTCGGCAAGAGCACACTCCTGGACCACGCGTCGGAGCTCGCGACCACGACCGGCCATCGGGTGATCCGCGCGGTCGGAGCCGAGGCCGAGTCGAAGCTCCCCTTCGCCGGACTGCACCAGCTGCTCTACCCGCTGCTCCCCGACGCCGAACAGCTCGACGGCGCTCACCGGGCGGTCCTCGAAGCCGCGTTCAGCGGAGGCGACGGAACACCGCCGTCGACGATGACGCTCGGCATCGCGGTCCTCGATCTGCTCTCCCTCGCGACGACGTCGAAGCCGCTGCTCCTGGTGGTCGACGACGGTCACTGGCTGGACATCGCCAGCGCCGAGGTCTGCGGGTTCGTCGGCCGACGCCTGGCCGGCAGCGCCGTGAGGCTCCTGCTCGGCATGCGCTCCGGTGTCCCTTCGGCCTTCGACGCCGCCGCACTTCCCGAGGCACCTGTGCCACCCCTGTCGCGGCAGGCCGCGGAGCAGGTCCTCGACGGCCGCTACCCCGACCTCGACCCGCAACTGAGGGAGCGCGTCCTGGCGGAGGCCCTGGGAGTCCCGCTGGCACTCGTCGAACTACCACCGCTGCTAGGCAGCGCCTATCCCGGACACGGCCTGGACGGGGGGTCCCGATCGGGAGGGGGCTCCTTCCGTCATCGCTTCCAGCACGTCTACGGCACGCGCATCGCGGCGCTGACCCCGGACGTGCGCGCCGAACTCCTGCGTGGCGCCCTGGACGGCGTGGGCGCGGGGGCGGGTTCCGGGCCGACGCGTGCGGTGGGGTACCGGATGCTGGACGCCGAGGAGGCCGCGACCTGCGGACTGCTCGACGTGGACCCAGTGAGCGGTGACTTCGTCTTCCGTCATCCACTCGTCCGTTCCACCGTGGTCCAGCTGGCCACCCCCAACGAACGCCAGGCCGCGCACGCCGTCCTGGCACACGTGCACCGGCACGACGTCGAACGGCACGCGACCCACCTCGCGGCCGCGACCGTCGACCCGGACGAGCAGGTCGCGGCCACCCTGGAGGCGGCGTCCGCCTCGGCGCGACGACGCGGCGGATCAGCCGCCGCCGTGGCGTGGCTGACCCGCGCAGCGGAGCTGAGCGAGAGCCGGGAGGACCGCTCCCGCAGGCTCGGTGACGCGGCGTTCGTCGCCGGACAGGCAGGCCTCCTGGACCAGGCACAGCACCTCGTCCACGTCGGCATCTCGCCCGGCACGGACTCCCCCGCCGCCGTCCTCGCGTCCGCGTACGTCGCCCTGTATGGGGACGGAGAGGTGCGCTCCACCCACCGTCAGCTGGTCGGCGCGGTCGAGAGCCTGCGTGACGGCACCACGGGCGGCCCGCCCGAGACGCTCGCCCGTGTGGTGAACACCCTGCTCGTGATCAGCCAGTACGCGAGCAACCGCGACATGTGGGAGGAGACCGACCGGGTCCTGACCTCTCTCGGCGATCTGGTCCCGGCGAACTCGCGTCTCCACCACGATGCCTGGAGCGACGTCGTGCGGCGCGGCGCCGGGCTGGCCGAGCGCGTGGACCGCGCTTTCGTGGACACTCCGCCATTCGAACCATGGGATGTCGCCCTGCTCTGCGGGGCCGCCCACCGAGTAGACACCCTGGGCCAGTACCGCTCCCAGCTCCGCCGGGCATTGGACCGGGAGAGGGCCGGCGGGACCAGGGCCAGTGGGATCGCCATGCTCCACCTGAACCATCTCGATCAGGTGGCCAGCGGGGACTGGGCAGCCGCGGAAGAATCGGGAGAGCGCAGCCTGGAGCTGGCCACAGCCCGCGGGCTCACCCTCTTCTCCTACCAGAGCCGCGCGTACCTGGCCGTCCTCGCGGCCATGCGGGGCCGGCTGGAGCGGGCACGTGAGCTCCAGGCCCAGGTCGACTCCTGGGCGCGCCCGCGCGGAATCGGGCTGCTGACCCAGCTCGCCGACACCGCGGGCACGATCGCCGCGCTGAGCGAGGGGGACTACGAGGCGGCCTACCTCCACGCGATCGGCATCACCCGGCCGGGCAGCTTCGAGCCGTACCAGCACCAGGCCTCGCAGACACTTCTCGACCTGGTCGAGGCTGCCCTGCACACGGGACGCACCCAACAGGCCCGAGACCACGCGCTGGCTGCCCAGGCCGCCGGACTTCCGTACATCTCACCACGGCTGGCCCTGCTGACTTACGGAGTCCTGTCGATGACCGCGGAGGACGAGCAGGAGGCCGCCGAGATGTACGCCCGCGCCGAAGCACATCCGACGAGTGCGACCTTCCCGTTCGAGCTGGCGCGGATCCAACTGGCCCGCGGCATCCGTCTTCGGCAGCTTCATGGCCGCCGGGCCTCACGTCAGTTGCTCAGCCGCGCGGCGGCCTCGTTCGAGCTGCTCGGCGCCACCGCCTGGACCGAGCGAGCGCTTGCCGAGCTCTGCGCGATCGACCTGCCCGCCCGCGCCTCGGCACTCCCGGTGACCTCGCTGACCTGGCAGGAACGTCGGATCGCCGATCTTGCTGCCAGCGGCTTGACCAACAAGGAGATCGGCGAGCGGACCCATCTCTCCCCCCGCACCGTCAGCTCACATCTCTATCGGGTCTTTCCCAAGCTGGGCGTCTCCTCGCGCGCGGCACTGCGCGATGCGCTGGAGAAACTTCCCGACCGTACGAGCGCGTGAGCAGGCGCCCGAACGTTCGCGCCGGATGGAGGCAGATCGTCCGCAAGGACCCTGAACAACGGGGCTTCCAAGTCCAGTCGAAGCGCTGGGTGGTAGCAGGTACCTTCTCGTGGCTGACCGCCCACCGACTTCTGGCTAGGGACGACGAGGCCAGCCCGGCGCGGTCGGAGACCATGATCCGCTGGGCGATGATCGGCATCATGGTCCGGCGACTGACCCGGGCAACGCCGGCTTCGCGTTCGGGTCCGCGTCCGTTGACCCGAACTTCGGTGTGATCGTGGCGCGGCCAGCGATATCAGTTCGACTGGTCTTCGTCTCCAATGAGCAACGCCACCATCGCCTCAAGGTGCTCGTCGCCGACCTGCGGAACGGCCCAGTTGTTGCCGTGCGCGTGCTCGATGAACACTGGGTCGAGCTCCACGTGGTAGCACCCCACGTAGTGAGCCAGGTCGGAGTACCACAGCCACTGCCCATCGGTCAGCAGGTGCAGCCCTCCGATGAGCGCGCCGGTCTCGCTCAGCACGTCGGGCACAGCCGAGGGCGTGGCGACCAGGACCGTCCCAGCACGCAGGTACCGAACCAGATCGTCCTCGCGCTCCGCCGCGGTCGCCCGCACCGCGGTCAGGATCGGCGGCGCGTCCGGCCTGCCGTACTCCAGTTCCTTGAAGCCGCCGACCAACGGGAACCTGTCGAAGATCACGTGGCCGAGCCTAGAGCATCCCCTGGGGTTCGCGGTGGCCGAGCAGGACGTCGGCCAGGGCCGGGCCGCCTTCCTGGCCGGGGAACCAGGTGAGGAGGATCGCGGCGACCTGGTCACGCCACGGCATCAGGATGGGGGCGCCAGCGTTGACCACGACCGAGGTCGACGTAGTAGGTGGAGTCGCCGCGTGCGGTGAGTCCGCGCAGCTTGTGAATGTCGCCTTCGACCAGGTCGATCTGGTTGGTCACCGCATCGTGGAAGCTGATCCGCGAGTGCCGCTCTTCTTACTCGCGGTCTGGCACCAGCCGCGGGTAGACACTGGACTGTCCGTGCCGAGGGCACTGCCAGTCCAAGAAGGTGCTCTGGTCGAAGGTCTCCTGGTTGCCTTCGTAGACGACTTCCCACAGGTCCGGATGGTAGGGGTGGAAAGTGACCGGCTCCTCTGCTGCCATCCCCGTGTCCGCGACCGAGATGTACGGGAAGTGGTGTCGGGCAGCGGCAGTCCGCGGGTCCGCCCCGCCGCGCACGGCGACGGCCGGGTTCACCCACACCCGTGCGATGGCGTCCACGGTGCCTTCCAGGGCAATGAACTGGTGGTCATGCAACCATGCCAGCCCGGCCCGCAGCTGGTCGGGTGGCGCTTCATCCCGGGCGCCGTCGAGACGGAACAGTACCGCCGCGTCCCCGGTCATCCTCGCGGCAATCAGGCGGAGCAGGTGTCCGGGCAGGTGGTCCGACTCCCGTCGGCGCAGCCGCCTTCCGCTCTGGCGGCGTTCGGCGTACAGGCGTGAGCGGTAGAGGAGGTCGGCTGCCATCAGGCCAGGGCCCTCGATGACGGAAGGCCCGCACGTGCAGGCGGCAGCAGGAACGCGCATGGCCGTGACCGTAAGGCCGCAGCGACGCAAGGTCTGTTGTGCCTCGCCGCTGGGTCACTCGAACGTGTCCGCGCGGAGTGTCCAGGTCGAGGCCGCGTGTGGATGGACCGCCTCGAGCGTCGCAGCGGAGGGGTTGTCCGAGTTCCTGCTTGGCGCTGCACGGCGGGCCGCCTCCGGAGCGCTCGGTCCTGCTGCCCTTGCTGCCCGGGTTCAGGGTGCGCGGGTCGATCGCTTCGGCCGGGGCGCCGGTGGCGTAGAGGCCGTCGGGTGCGGTGTCGCGGTCGTGCGGCCCCTACCGCCCGCAGACCAGCGGGAAGGTTGAGCGCTTCCACCGCACCCTGGCCGACGAGTGGGCGTGCCTGCGCCCCTACACGTCCAACCAGGAACGAACGGACGCACTGCCCGACTTCCTCCACCGCTACAACTACCTCCGCTGCCACACCGCCCTGGGAGGTCAGACCCCCGTCAGCCGAGTCAACAACGCTGCGGATCAATACAGCTAGTGGCGCACTGCAACCCAGAGCGTCAGGGCGACCAGCAGCAGTCCGAAGGCCATCAATGCGATTCCGCCTCGTCGGTAGCGGCGGCGCGCTCGGGGGGTCCTGCCGAACTGGCCCCCGAAGTTGACGTACATCGCATAGCCGGCCACGACCGGAATCAGCGCGGTGATGCCGTGATCCACGTTCGTCAGCACATGCGCCCCCGTGACAACGAGACCCGTGCCGCCCGCAGTGCAGGCGGGCGGCACGGGCCAGCCCGTCCCCTCTATGAAAAGGACCCGAGCATCATGCCCACCCATCAGCAGCCCACACCCGACGTCCCGACAGGCTGGCCCGTCGAGCCCGAGTACGTGCGGCCGGCGTGGATGCCGTAGGTGTCGGTGACGGTCATCGCGGTGGGCTTGCTCCTCAGGCTGCGTGGTTCTCGGTCCGTTCGACCAGGTGGCCGTTCTCGAAACCGGCGCCGCGCGGACAAGCGGGACCAGGTGGGCGCCGGTGATCGTGCGCCAGCGGGACTGGGTGGACTCGACGAGCTTGAACACCATCGCGAGCGCCGCGGCCTGACTGCCTGCACCCCTGGATGACCTTCGTGCGGAACTTGTCGGCGACGGTCTCGATCAGGCGCTGGCGCTCGTCGCCGGGTCGAAGGTGAGCTGCTGGGTGACGTGTTCGGCGGGGCGGATGCCGTCGGCCTTCAAGGTGAAGACCCGGACCCGGGCGCGCTGCAGGCCGAGCGTGGTGTAGAGGCGGTAGGCGGCGCCGACCAGGGTCGTGGTGTGGGCGGTGGCCTCGGCGAGTTTGCGGGTGCGGACGGTGGTGGTTCGGGGTGCTTCGGGCACCGGCCGGCAGCCATCGGTCACCACGTCGCCCTGACCAGGCCGTGTACTGGTCAGAGCATGGGCGGCCACTGCATGGTGTCGAGGTTTCGGCTCAGCAGGCGTTCTTGTGCGCCGATGTCGTCGAGGATGGCCCGTCCGGCGGCGATCAGGGCGGGGAAGGCGGGCTCGTCGGATTGCCGCTGGGGTGTCACTTCGTTGATGGGGAGGCGTTGGAAGGCGAGTAGCGCCGCACCTTGGAAGGCGGCGATGCGGTAGGTGTTCGGGCTGTGGGCGAGGATCCACCCGTCCGGGCAGCTGGAGAGCCAGAACGTGCGGCCGCTGCGGTGGACGCGGACACCGTGGGGCCGGACACCGTGGGCCTGGTCGCCTTCGACGACCTCGTCGACGAGTTCGAGCGGGCGTTCGGCGGCGAGCTCCGCGATTGTCCGGGGGTGTTCGAGGCCGTTGGCAATGAGGGTACGGAGCGTGACGGCGCGGGACTCGTCGGCGGCTTCGGCCCGCGCGTCGAGACGGCGGAGGGTGTCGACCGGCAGACGAACATCGATCTTGGGGCCGATTTCCGGTCGTCCGCCCGGATTGCTGGGCTCAGTGGCGCCCATGGTGTCCCTGGGGATGGGTTTCCGCATGCGTCAACCCTACGGAGGTTTCCGCATGCGTCAACCCCGGGCGGGACGCTTTCGATGCTCCTCCCGGGCTGCGGCGCATGCGGTGGCCACACGCGCGGTCGACGTGGGTCCCACGCCATCACGGGCGAGCGATGCGGACCAGGCGGAACTACCGGCACGACCAGACGGTGGCGGTAATTCTGCTGGTAGTTCCGCCTGTTCCGGCGATGCCCTGGCGTGATCCACTCAGGCCCCGGAAAGGGATGTGCCGACTTCACCGGGCACCCCTCGTAGCGACCGCAGGCGATCTGTCCTCGTACCCGACGCCGCGTCCGTCTCAGGAAGGCTTCCCATGAAACCCGCACACATGCTGGGCGCATCCGTGTTCGCAGGCGCGCTGCTCGCGAGCATGCTGGTGAGTTCGACGCCGGCGTCGGCCGACACGGCGCCCTTCTCGCCCTTCAATCCCGACGGCAGCCTGAAGAGCCCCGCGCAGATGATGCACGACTGCAACAACGCCGCCTACCTCCTGGACAGGTCCGACCCCGCGTGCACGGTGACCGCCGGGCCGGTGACGAAGACCTCGGTGATCTTCCCCGCCCAGATGATCAGCTCCAAGGACGGCACCGGAAGCCCTGTCGGCGAGGCCTGTTCGACGTCCGGGATCTCGGTCGCCAAGGACTTCGAGGTCACCCTGTCCACGGGCTGGAACTTCGGTGGCTTCCTGTTCCCCGAAATGGAGTGGGAGCACGCACTGATGGGCAGCACGATCGCTGCGGCGATCGCACCCGAGGCCTCGTACGAGACCGTCACCGAGCGCACCCACGGATCGACCGAGACGGTCAACGCCGACTACCACCATGTGGGCTGGCTCGAGGACGACGCCACCTACGACGAATCGCAGATGACAGTCACCGCGAACTACTTCAACGGCAAGACCTACGCTGAGGATCCGTACAAGTTCACCACCTACGGGGCCGCGCCACTGGCCAGCCCGACCACGGACTCATTCCAGGGCCTGGACCGCATCATGTCCACCGACGAGATCAAGAACTGCACGGGGAGCGACTGGCAGACCTACGTCAAGACTCTTCCGGTGCTGCAACAGGCCTCGACGCTGGCCTGGTACCCGTCGAACGGTCGACTCGTCAACTCCGACATCACCAACATGTGCATCCAGGCCCTGGGCAACAGCAAGACCGTTGCGCAGGTCGACATCGAGCCGTGCACGACCAGCAGCTCTTCCACGCAGGTGTGGAACTGGACCTGGGCGAGCAAGGGCTGGCAGGTCAAGAACTCCGCCAGCGGGCTCTGTCTCACGGCCACGGGCCGGGGCAACAACGCGCCCGTGGTGCAGCAGACCTGCCAGCCCACCCTGCTCAACCAGCAGTGGCAGTTCAACGAGTACAAGTCGACGGTCTACCCGCTCGACTACGAAGAGTCCGTGTACGTCCTGGGGAACATCGGCTACGGCACCTACCTGTACCCGACCAGCCGCTACTCGAAGGCCGACCTGGTGACCGGCGCCCAGAACTTCGCCCCGCAGCAGGAGTACTCCTACACCAGCTGACCGTCCAGGGATCGGTCATACTGACCAGGCTCCTCGTTCGGGGTGCGGCGAGGTAGTTCCGGGGGAACGGGCATGGGGGCAGGGGCGGCGGAAGGTCCGCAGTTCGGGGTACTGCTGCGCGGCCATCGCCTGCGCGCCGGCCTGACCCAGGAGGCCCTGTCGCACCTGTCCGGCGCGAGCGTCCGGGCACTGGCGGATCTCGAGCGCGGCCGCTCGCGGGGACCGCAGCGCCGTACGGTCCAGGCACTCGCCCATGCGCTCGCCCTCGACGAGGCGGACACCCAGGCGCTGGAGCACGCCGCCCGCGCCGGGCGTCCGCGTCCGAGCCGTGCCCAGGCGGCAGGGGGTGTTCTGTCCCTGCCGCTGCCTCGGGGCCTTGAGGACTTCACCGGGCGCGACGCGGCATCGAGCGATCTTCGCGAGCTCGTCGACCGGGTCGCC
This sequence comes from Streptacidiphilus jiangxiensis, assembly GCF_900109465.1. GTDB lineage: Bacteria > Actinomycetota > Actinomycetes > Streptomycetales > Streptomycetaceae > Streptacidiphilus > Streptacidiphilus jiangxiensis. The sequence continues at coordinate 119,690 of NZ_FOAZ01000020.1, read as the reverse complement.
ACCCTTCCTCCAGCCGTGGTCGTCAGCGGTCAGCCGGGGCTGGGCAAGACGGCCTTCGCCGTGCACGCAGCACGGGAATTCACATCCCGCTTCCCCGACGGGCAGTACTGCCTCGACCTGCGCGGCACCGACGAGGATCCGCCCAGCCCCCACGAGGCGCTCGGCCGGATCCTCTCGGCGCTGGGCGTCGCCGCCGGCGCGGTCCCGGCCGGGACCGAGGCGCGGTCCGGGCTGTTCCACACGCTCGCCGGCCAGCGGCGGGCCGTGTTCGTCCTGGACAACGCGGCCGACGAGGACCAGGTTGGGCCCCTGCTTCCCCGAGCCGGCCGCTCCCTGACGCTGGTCACCAGCCGCCGCGCCCTCGCCGGCCTGGAGGCGGTCCACCGCATCGAGCTCACGCTGCTGGACCCCAGGGAGGGCCTGGAACTGCTCAAGCGCATCATCGGCGCGCATCGGGTCCAGGGCGAGGAGCAGGCGGCACAGGACCTGGTGGAGCTGTGCGGAGGGCTCCCGCTGGCCATTCGCATCGCCGCCCAGCGACTCGCCAGCCGCCCCAACGAGCGGCTGGCCAAGATGGCCACCCAACTCGCCTGTGAGGAGCGCCGACTCGACGTCCTTCAAGCGGGCTCCCTGCGCATCAGGAGCGCCTTCGAGCTGTCGTACCGACAGCTGTCCACAGGAGCGCAGAGGGTGCTGCGCCGCGCCTCGCTGACCTCCGGAGCCGACTTCAGCCTGCACGGCGCCGCACTGCTGTCCGACCTGTCGGTCCGCCAGACGGCCTTGTACGCCGACGAGCTGGTGGACGCCGGTCTGCTCCACCCGCACCCGGCCCTGGAACGATTCCGCCTCCACGACCTGCTCAAGGTCTTCGCCGCCGAGCAACTGACGAGCCAGGACCCGCCCGACGAGCGCGAGAAGGCACTGCGCGAACTCGACGAATGGACACTTGCCCGAGCCAGGGTAGCCGCCGCGCGCTTCGACGCCGTGCGGCGACTGGACACCTCGATCTGCGACCCCGATCCCGCGAGCGCGCCCACCGACCAGGAGAGTGCCAAGGCCTGGCTCGACGCGGAACAGGCCCAGTGGCAGGCGGGGCTGCAAAGGATGCTGGCAGCCGGCCGCCACCGCGACGTGATCACGACCGCCGAAGTGCTGCACTGGTTCGCACAACTGAACCGGCACTGGGGCGTGTGGTGCGAGGTGTCCCGGTACGCGGCCCAGGCAGCGCGGGCATCGGGCAGCCCCGACGACGAGGCCGTGCAGCAGACGAACCTCGCCTGGGCCGCCCTCGAATGCGCGGACGATCCCCACGCGTCCTTGGCCGCGGCAGACGCCGCGTTCAGGCTCGCCCAAACCATCGGAGAACCCGAGCAGGTGGGCTACGCCCTCGCTCTCGGCGCCGCAGCGCTGCGCCGCCTCGGCCAGGTCGAACCGGCGCTGGAGCGACTGCGGCAGGCGGCCCACACGCTCGCCCCTCTCAGCGGCGGGCGCGCCCGGCTCTCCGAGCTCTACACACTCAACACGCTGGGCAACCACCTGCGCGACGCCGGACGGGCCGAAGAGGCACTCACCGTGCACCGCAGGAGCAACGCCATCTGCCGAGCCGGGGTTCCGGACCAGCCGACGGAGCTGATCGCGCTGTATCAGGCCGCCACCTGCCTGAACATCGGCAACGACCTGGCCGCCCTCGAGGAGTGGGCGCAAGCCGAATCGTGGCTGCGCGAGGCCCTTGCCGGTTTCGAAGCCGCGGACATGCCCAGCTGGATCGGCCAGAGCCGACTGGCTCTGGGCCGCGCCCTCGCCCGCAGCGGCGCCCCGGACGAGGCGCGCCAGGTCCTCGTCGATGCACGCGCAGTACTGGCGCAGCTCGGAAGCCCGCAGACGGCCGACGCCGAGGCGGAGATCGAGCGGCTCGCCGACGTGACCGGCGGGGCCGGCCTGGCTGGGTGAGTCTTGGGGGAAGTCGTCCCGACGTCTGCAGCTCAGTTCGGATCGCCGGCGTGGCTCTGTTCATGAATGGAGACAGCACGTGTTCGCGAGTGTGGGCGGCACTCCCCGCAGCGGCCGTTCGATTTCGCGAGGTCGCGCTCGGAAGACGGTGGTTTGAAGGCGATCAGCCGGTGGATGCCGGGAAGAGCCGGGCGACGGCGAAGACGACCGCTGCTCGACGGGCCGCCATGAATTCGGCTCGCTCGTCGTGGTCAGGTGGCAGCAGATCAGGCTGGGACGCCCAGGCCAAAGCGATCTGGTTGACGAAGACGAGGATGTCGATCGGCTCCCACGCGGCGTCCAACCGACCCGCCTCCTGGGCCATTCGGAGCTGCTCGACCTTGGCGGCGACGGACTGCCGGACGGCGTCGTCGGCTCCGTCTCCGTTGGCGTCCAGTTCCAGCTGGCCCCAGCGCATGAGGCGCAGGTGCTCGGGGTGGTCCAGGAAGTAGTCGTGGATGCGGCCGGCGTAGGCAGGCAGGTCGGTGGGGTCCAGTCGGGTCGCTTCTGCCACGGCGGCCAGTTCCTGGGCCGAGACGTGCCGGTACAGCTCTTCCTTGGAGCCGAAGTAGGCGTAGAAGCGTTCCTTGCTGGTCCTGGCGGCCTTGGCGATGCGGTCCACTCGCGCTCCGGCGATCCCGTGCCGGGAGAACTCGGCCAGGGCCGCCGCGAGGATGCGCTCGCGGGCCGAGTCGGCGCTGCTCCTGGTGGGGGTCATGCATCCCACGCTACCTGACCGAACCGTTTGGTTTGGATCCGGGCGGTCGGCGGCGTAAGGTCAAACCGAACAGTTTGGTTTGACTTCGGGAGATTCCATGCAGCAGCGGACACTGGGCGCCCAGGGCCTGACCGTCTCGGCCCTCGGCTACGGCGCGATGGGCCTGACCATGGCCTACGGCCCCGGCGACGAGCAGGCGGGCATCGCCGCCATCCACCGTGCGTACGAACTGGGCGTGACCTTCTTCGACACCGCCGAGCTCTACGGCTGGGGCACCGGCAACAACGAAGCCCTGGTCGGCAAGGCCGTCCAGGGCTTTCGCGACCAGGTGGTGCTGGCCACCAAGTTCGGCTTCGCCCGCACCGAGCAGGGCCTGGGCCTGGACAGCCGCCCGGAGAACATCCGCAAGGTCGCCGACAACAGCCTGCGCCACCTGGGCGTCGACCAGATCGACGTCTTCTACCAGCACCGGGTCGACCCCGCCGTCCCCATCGAGGACGTCGCCGGCACCGTCAAGGAGCTCATCGACGCGGGCAAGGTGAAGTACTTCGGCCTCAGCGAGGCCGGTCCGCAGACCATCCGCCGCGCCCACGCCGTGCAGCCGGTCTCCGTGCTGCAGACCGAGTACTCCCTCTTCGAGCGCGACGCCGAACAGCTCTTCCCCACCCTGGCCGACCTGGGCATCGGCTTCGTCGCCTACTCCCCGCTCGGCCGCGGCTTCATCACCGGCACCGCCAAGCCCGCCGGCCAGTACGACGCCACCGACATGCGCAACAACGACCCCCGCTGGCAGCCCGGCAACTACGAGAAGAACCTCGACGCCGTGAGCCGGCTCGCCGACCTGGCCGCCACCAAGGACGCCATCGTCGCACAGCTCGCCCTGGCCTGGCTCCTCGCCCAGGGCGAGCACATCGTCCCCATCCCCGGCACCCGCAGCGCCGCCCGCATCGAAGAGAACGCCGGCGCCGCCGAACTCGCCCTCACCCAGGACGACCTCACCGCGATCAGCGACATCCTGCCCACCGGCGGATACGGCGCCCGCTACGCCGAAGGCCACCTGCCCACCTGGAACTGACCAGGACCTACCGTCGATTCAGCACCTGACAAGCGCGCCATGCATGCAGGGGGCTCAGCCGCAGTCGGGCTGAGCCCCCTTCGATCCCCCCTCACCGCGGCTTGTTCGAATGCTCGCTGGCCGGAGGTGCCGTCCGAAGTGCGGTACAAACGCTGCTCGTTCTCATGAACAAAGCCAGCCGGCGTAGGGCGACCCTCAAGCGCGTGAATGCGGTCGGAGTGGGCCGCTGGGCCAAGGTGCTCTTGATCTGCTGGGCGAGCTCCCCGGGGGTGTTCCGGCTCGTGTCGCATTCGATGTCGTAGACGCCGTGCGCATGAACCCGCTCGAACTGCCGCGCGGCAAAACCTGGCGTCCGGTCGCCACGGATCTGTTCCCGTCGTGCCAGCTCCGGCAACGGGCAGTGAACGCCGACTCAGCCCGGACAGCACGTTCACCGACCGGTTTGTGTGTGTGGCCGTGACTGAGGTTGCCCAGCTCCGACGCACTGGCAGAGTTGGGTTGCGGACCACAATCCTGAGGACGGCAGATGATCGCTCGTGCGGCTTTCGCGAGGACGGGCCGACGAATTGCGCCGGCCGGCGTCGCAGCAGTTCTGCTGTGGTGCGCCGGCTCGCGGGTGGCTCGCCGGTCGGGGGATGTCGGCGACGCGGATCTCGCAAGGACGCTGCCGGGCGACTCGGTCGTGCAGGTGCCGTGGCACGTCGTCGACCGTGCCGCCGTGCTACCCGCACCAGCAGCCGAGGTCTGGCCCTGGCTCTTGCAGGTCGGCAAGGGCCGCGGCGGCTGGTACGCACCCCGATGGCTGCAGACGCTGCTCGGCGGCCACCCCCGCAGCCTGCGCACCATCGACCCTCAGATGCCCCCGCCCCGGCTCGGCGCGATGCTGGCCGACTGGGGGCCCGGCTCCCTGGAGGTACTCCAGGTCGAGGAGAACCAGCTGGTCTACGGATCGGTCATTCCGGATCGGCCCAGGTCAGATGGGGGCTATCACTTCAGCTGGCTGTTCCTGGTGGAGCCGCTCGACGACCGCACCAGCCGCCTCTACACGCGGCTGCGATTCGCCGAGCCCCAACGGCGCGCAGTGCGAACAGCGCTGCGTCCGCTGGTCCCGATCGCCGCCCTGCCGGACTACATCACCTTCGAGTGGCTCTTCGCCGGCCTGCGTGAACGCGTGCGCGAGGCCGCCGCTACTCGGGGCCTGGGCCCGGACATGGACCGCGAGACCTGACGCGCGTCCCCTGAGCGCCAGGGCGACAATGGAGCCGGGGACCGCCTTGGCAGCGGAGGAGGCCATGCTCGCCTTTCTCGTGATCCTGGTGTTGATCGCCATCGTTTTCGGGGTCCTCGGCGCGATCATCAAGGGCCTGTTCTGGCTCCTGATCATCGGCTGCGTCGTATTTGTCGTGGCTGTGCTGGTCGGGATTTTCCGATTCGGGAAGCGGTTCGGCCACCGCGCGGGCACCAGCTCCAGGTAGCTCTCACCGCGTGCAGTCCTTAGCTTGTCCAGGCCCGACCACGCACGTCGCGCTCACACGCCGGGTGCCACGTTGTTGGGTAGGACTGGACATTCGCCTTGCCCAGGGGTGCACGACGAGGACAAGGAGCGTCGGTGCGGATCCGGGCACCGCAGTCTCACGACAGGCCGGCACCCTTGGCAACCCGTGGCATCACTGGCCCGCGACGCCCTGCACGGGCTTGCCGCTCCCGTGAAGAGGCGTTGACGCTCTTGATCAGCCCTTCAACGGCCGTCAAGGATGCGGGCCTTCTGCGTCTCGAACTCTTCCTGGCTTAGGACGTCGGCGTCTCTGAGTCTCCCCAGACGTTCGAGTTGATCGATCACGTCCGAGGGAGGAGACGAGACTGCGGGCGCTGCCGCTTCGGCCGTTGGGCTCGCTTGTTGCCGGCGTTCGATGCGTTCGTGAACCATGTGAGCGGTCTTCACCGCGATCGCCGCCTTCAGTCCTGTCTTGATCAGTCCCACCCGTATCGCCTCCGCTCGGTTCAGGATGTCTCGGTGGCGTCGAGCTGGTCCACGAGGTCCTCGGGGATGATGCGGCCCTGGCCGATCAGGTTCGCGCCGGCGTGGTCCAGCGCGGCAAGAAGCGGAACGGCCCAGAGGTTCTCGTAGACCAGGACGACTGCCAGGCTCCCCGGGTCGATGGCGGAGCCGACCCGTTCCAGGTCGGCTTGGTCGAGCAGGCCCGAGGACAGGCCTTCCCAGCGCCGGACATCGTGATGCCCTTCAGGCTCAACCTCGCTGAGAGCGACCAGCTTCACGCTGCCGGTCTCGGATTTCGCGACGAACTCGAGGTCGAGCACGCGCACCGTTCGATTGTCGGCGATTTCACGGAGACGGTCGAATGCCTCGCCAGTCAGGTGGCCGGTCGGAAGCTCCATCACCAGGTAGTCGATCGGGCCGAGGATCTCTGCGTCCATGGGACGACCTCCACTGATCCGTCGCGTGGTCCGTGAGCACTGACTGCGGCCCGCGTGGAAGAGGTGGCTGCACCGGGCGATTCAAACGGCGCACCTGCGACAAAGTCTTCCATTCGTCCCTCTCCCCCGCGAGCCGACCCCAGTCCGTTGCCCGACCCCGCCCCACTGATCTCAAGGCACCGGGCGGGCTGGACCGGCCAGGGGTCAGGGTTCCGCTCCTGCGCGCCAAGCCTCACGGCGGGAGGTCGGGCAGGTCCTCGACGATTCGGTGAAGGCGAAGCGCGGCTTCGCGGTCCGGCACGGCGCTGGGGTGGACCGCGCAGCCTTCTCTGAAACGCTCGAGGCCCGGCACCGTCGATGCCGAGCAGGGTCGAGGGTGAAGGACGCCCACCCGGCCGGCGCCCGCCTCAGGCCACATTCGGCATGATCTGCGCGACGGAACGTCTGCCTGGGACCTGATGATCGACACCGGTGAGCTGCCGGTACAGGGTGGCCCTGAAATCCATCCTCTGTCGTTCAACGACCGGACCAGCAGCCACCTGCGACAGAGAGGAGCGACCAGACGCCCCGACTCCCCCGCGCGCACAGCCAGGGCCGCCGAGCGATCAATGGGGCAGGGCGGCAACCAGCTCGTGGCCTTGAGCGCGGCACGGTGCGGGGAAGGTCCGCTTGAGTCCCTGGTCGAAGCCGGCGACGGACAGTGTGGTCATGAGGGTGAGCCCCCGGCTGCCCCGCCTGAATGACGGCCGTCGCGGTCAGCGAGCGGGGAGGATGTCCCAGGTGAGTGTGCTGCCCTGATCGGGGTCGTGGACAAGCCGGGGTGCGAAGCGCCGGAAGGGCGCTTGGCCTTCGACAGCGTCGGCGAGTTGGGCGAACAGGCTGCTGAGGCTGGTGGCCCATAGAGTCCCGTCGCAGTCTCCGGAGCCGATGCCCATCTCGTAGACATGGCCATAGGACGGCCCGGGCCGGTGGTCGACGAACGCGTAACCGCCGTCGAGGGGAACCGCGAACGGCACCCACTGATGGATGTGCCCGTTCAAGTCGTCCTCTCCCCACGGGAGATCCTCGTTCTCGTCGTGCCACCCCAGATCCAGGAGCGCGAAGTGACTCTGGAGGATCTCGGCGGTGCCGATCAGGCGGTGATGGAGAGGCAGGAAGATGGCCGACCCCTCCCCGGTCGTTCCGTTGTGCAGACGCAGGAGCGCTTTGAGTTCGGGGTGAAGCCGGAAGCCGAGCTGACTCTCCAGGGACGCGATCTCCTGCGCGAAAGCGATGCGGCCCAGGGAAGCGTGACTGGCCGGCGCATTCACGGCGAGCCAGCCGGAGAACCGAGTCCACGCCGGTCGAAGCAGGTCGGGAACCTGTGATGCCATGCGGCCGACCCTAGGCCAGGCCTACGACAATCAAACGCCGTGCTGGTCGCGGCCAGGTTCGGGAGCTCATCGGTAGTCCTGGGGGATGCCTGCATCCAGGTGTTGATGCGGAGAGCGGTCAGGGAATGTCGCTCAGTGGCAGAACGGCAGCGGCGAAGCAGCCGTCGATCACCACCGGGCAGCCGAGCCGTTCCCCGAGCTGGCCGCTGGCGCACCCCTACCGCTTCGTCGCCCACAACGGTGAGATCAACACCGTCAAGGGCAACCGCAACCGGATGACGGCCCGCGAGGCGTCAGCAGACCTTCGGCCACACCGAGGAGGAGCTGCCCGTCCTTCGCGCAGGTCACCAACCCGCCGCTGGACGCCAACCGCGAGGAACTCCGCCTGCCGGCTCGCCACCAGAGTCGGCTGCGGGGTTCCAAGGGGTGGACACCCCCAATCGCTACGCGGTTGGCATCGCCTTCCTGCCCAACTCCCCTCCGAGCAGGGGCGATGCATCGCGTGAGGCAAGAAGGCGCCGTCGCCTGCCGAAAGTGGTGTAAGTTCCGGAGCAAGAGGGCCAGCGTCGTCCCCCGCCTGCAGACACACGTGCAGGCGGGTTCTTGCGTTTCTGGGGCCCTTGCAACAGCCCCTGCCAGTCCGGCGAAGGAGGTGAAACTTGCAACCGACATCGTTCGAACCGTGGTGGCACCAGGTGGTCATGCGCCTGATCGACTGGGTGGAGCGGACGGTCGGGGAAGCCCTGGAAAGCACGCCCCGAACCGCCCGCCTCTGCGCACTGATCACCACCGTCACAGCAGCATCAGCCGCGCTGTTCTGGATGAACAGCAGGTAATACCCAGCCCCACCCTACGGCCGTCCCGGACAACTCACAGCCCGGGACGGCCACGAAACAGGATGCTCCCACCGAGTGTCCACGCTGCCGCGTCGGTCAGGGAAAGCGACGGCAGGCTTCCGGCGACCCGTAGACGGCCGCGTGCATCGCACGTGCCCAGGTGCGCCGGCGTACGCGGCCTGCGACTCGCCTGCGGTCACAGCGTCGACGCCCCCGCCGAGCCGCCTGCCCAACGCGCTCGGCTTGCGCGCCGCCGACGATGACCAGCGGGGAGACGCCGAGCTCGGCAACCGTCACGCCCAGGCGGGTGTGCTCGCGGCCGCTCTCCGCGCCCAGTTCGTGCACGGGCCTCGGCGACTGGTTCGTCAGGGCCAACTCCGGGGGTCGGTCACCAGGTGGTGCGCCGCGACCTGGAACCAGGCGACGTGGGGATCAGCTCCTGCGTCGCGGAACAGACGGGGCGCGATCGGGCCTTCCGGAGATGTCCGCATGGCATCCAGGGCCTCCTGGTCGCGCCACAGGGTGTGGATCCGCCACTGCCCGTCGGCGCCCTGGAGCAGTTCGCTGCGCAGCAAGCCGTCGGGGAGCGGCCGGGCGAGGGTCTGCTGGTAGGCGGCCAAAAGGTCGGCTTCTCGCTCTGGCGCGACGGTGGCACTGACTTCGGTGAGGATCTGAACAGTCATGAATGCGCCCTTCAGGCGGCCTTGGCCTCGACGATGTCGGCCGCGGCGCACTTCACGGCCTCGCAGCCGCGCTCCGCGTTGGCTTTCGTGGGGCAGGACTCGCCGACGGCGACGATCTCGCCGTTGCCGGCCTTGAGCCGGAATCGCCCCTGGTGAGCCTTGTCTTCGTCGACCTGGAAGTGCGCCGACATGCCGGCCTCCTCCTTTGAGGGGTACTGGGTCTTCAGCCTCTGCGGTGACACTCGGGTCGGCATCCTGAGACGGGGGCAACGACCCCCGCACGGGTGAAGAACAACCTGGTCGGCAGCTCGCTCACCGGGCATTGATGCGGATGCCTGAAATTCCCCAGCCTCGATCGGCTTCCCCGGTCGGTTGAAGATGCAACGAAGGTCAGTCGGGTTTCTGGTCTCCCAGGCATACGAGACCAGGAACCCGCTGCCTATGCTCTGTCGATGTGAACGAACGAGATCGCGAGTGGGAGCGGGCCGCCGGACTGACCCAGGCGGGCCTGACGCCACGACAGCCGAGCGCAGGGGCCGGCCACGCACCCGTGCCCGTGTCGGAGGCCCGCCGCCGGACGCGCCGCGTCGCAGGGTCCCTCGCGGCCGCGTGGGTCTTGATCGTTCTCCTCGACGTCGTCCTGATGCGCATCTCTGTCCTGCGGGGCAACTACACCGGCATCGCCACACTCACCGGCGGCATTCTGGGTTGCCTGCTACTCGGGATCCACCAGGGCTGGGCCGGACGCCCGAAGGTCATGAACGCCGACGGAAGGCTGCTCATCTCCGCGCGAACGCTGACCGGACGTCGCACCGTCGATCTCGATCAGCTCCACAGGGTGCGCCGCTTCAGCACGATCTCGCGCGGCGGGGGGTACATCGACGAGTTCCGCCTTCGTGATCGCTACGGGATCAGACTGTCCGTGGAGAACCTTCCCAGGACAAGCGCCGCGCTTCGCCAAGTCCTCCAGGCCGCCCGCACCGACCGGTGCGACTCGGTGGCGCTCACCCGGCACGCCCGCTCCGGCCTAGGTCTCGACCCCAGGTCCCACGTCCCGGAAGCACTGCACCGCCTCTGGGGTGTCTTCATGGTGATGGGTGTCGTCTGGGGCCCAGCGGTGGTCAGCTTTGCCATAGCCTGCCTCCTCACAGGCAGGCATGTTCTTTGAGCGAGGCCGACCGCTGCGAAGGCTGGAGCTACGAGCCCGGCACCGCCAGCATGGATCGGCCCGTCTGCGCACGCTGCCACGGCCACGGCCACGGCCACGGCCACGGCCACGGCGGACACACTCCGCACGACCTCCGGCTGCGAAACGTGGGACCAGCACCCTGAACGGTGAGAGTCAGCTGCGTGCCTTTCCAAGTGCACCCGCAGCCTCTTCCAAGAAAAGGGGTCACGGAACTCGGACATGTAGTCCCACACGTCAAGTCCCTTCCGGGGGCCCTGGAACACCGCACGCTGGAGGCGCCACGCGTAGTCGCTGACAGCGCCAGCAAGACTGGAACTGGCGATCAGCTGGAGGGACTTCTGGCGAAACCACATCTCGTGAGTGAGGGCCGGTGCGTCTTCAGACGCTCCCTCGCCCTGGAAACGGCGCTCTGCCTCGCGCTCCACCCTTTGGCAAACGTCCAGGAACTCCAGGAGTTCACCCCTCAGTTCGTCACGCTCAGCATTTGCCTGAGCCGCCACCTCGCGTCGGCGCTGCTCGCGGGACGGGTAATACTGAGCCACGATCGTTCCGAGCGAGCCCAAGGCCACGCCACCGAGAGAGATGACCGCCGTGGACCAGGCTTCCGACACTTGGCCTCCCATGTAGGTGGACCGATCCTAGATCGGTCGAACAGGCCGCCCGAGCGGCTTTTGCCGGATTGAGACCATGCCGCTGCGATTCATCGGAGTCGACCCGAACACCGGCCAGGGCGAGTCGCCGACCCTCTGGATCGACGACGAGAAGGGGAGCTGGTCATCCAGGGCTACCCCATCATCCGAGTGCAGGAGCCCCCGGCCCCCTCCGGCTGCCAGCGGAACACTGTCGCGCGCCTGATCAACAAGCTGAAGGCCTGGCGAGGCATCGCCACCCGGTACGACAGAACCCCCGAGAGCTACCTCGCCGGCCTCCACTTACGTGCCTCGGTGATCTGGATCAAAGAGCTGGCCGAGGCCCCCTCATGATCACGACTCGATACGCGTCCCAGCCGCCTCGGGGCCAGTCGGACCGCCGCATACAGGTGGTCCCGCTGCCAACAGCCACGCAGGAAATCCCTGCCCGCCGCCGCGCCTGTTGCGACACAATCGCCAGATGATCGGCAAGAAGACCATTCATCGCACTGTGGACGGCGTCCGTATACCTGGCACCTGGCGCCACGCCTTCATCCGCAACGGTGGCACGCACTTCCTCACTGACCTCTTCATCTACGCCGACGGGCTCATCGACTGCTGGGAACTGGTCACCGTCGAGGAGTTCGAAGACAAGCTCCGCAGCGGCTGGGTTGCCACCACCCTGCCGGAAGGCGCCAAGGCATCCGCCTTCGAACTGGCGAGCTGGACTTTCAGCGAACCCCACAGCTATCTGACCCCCGAGCTGCTGGTCGCCGAGATACGAGACACCATCGACCAGCTGAACGGGCGCCCGGACTCGACAGGCCGATGCCTCGCCGCCGTCGACACCTTTCTCGCCGATCGCACCGAGGAGAACCGCACCACAGCCCGCATCGCGTACTTGGCCATCCCGATCTCGCAGCGCCGCTACGCGCTGGGCGACATGGACAGCAAGGACTGGCCGCTGCGGGTCCTGGTGGCGGGTCCCGGCAACGGGACTGACGTCTCGGCTGGCGGGCCGATCACGCAGGAGGACTACGACAGGGCCGTCGCCTACTTCGAGGAGCGGGCGCGATGGGCCGCTGAACGGGCCGCGCGCGTCCCGGCAGACGGGCCGGTGACGTCCTTCGCTCCGGCGATCAAGCTGTATCACTCGTATCCGAGCAAACCGGTCGTCGCCCCGGGATATCGGGGTTTGCGCAATGACTACCCGGCTCCGATCCTCGTCGGCGAGGTCATCTACCCGTCCGTCGCCCACGCCTACTGGGCCCTGTCCGTCGCTGAACCCGAGGTTCGGGCCGCGGTCGCCTCGGCAGATACCCATGGCGCCGCACGCAAGTACGCGGCCGAAGCAACACGAAGCCGGGGCTGGCAGCACGCCCGCACTGCGGTCATGGCGAGCCTGCTCCGCGCGAAGTACGACCAGCACCCCGAGCTCGCCGAGATCCTGCTGACAACGAACGACGCCACCGTGATCTACGACGACTTCGACTCCGACTTCTGGGGCGACAACGCCGGACGCGGCCGCAACTGGGCGGGCCGGCTACTGGAGCTCGTCCGCTCCGAACTCCAGGCAGAGCGGGCCGGTCACGCTGGGTTGTGACGGGCCGTGCGCTGCCCGACTTCGAGCGTCTGACCGATTATGATCAAGGAGAGGTCTTGGTGGCGGGGTGATCCGGCGATGCCCGGTGACCGTCTGCACGTAAGCGCATACGGCTGCGCGGCGGTCATCCGGCGCTCCCGGGGTTCACCAGGCAACTCAGCGTGTCCCGGGTCCAGAACAGGACCAGTTGCAGGGTCCTGCGGGCGCACGGTGCACGTGACGTCATGGTTGAACAAGCAGCGCTGCGACGCATTACCGGCTCGTCGCCGCGGCCCGGATCGCACCCCGCACGTGCACGAGGTCCATCCGCAGGCACCGCAACAACTCCCGCTGCGCCTCGCCTGCCTCTGACCGGTCCAGCCGCCTGGTCTCGCCGATGAGCTGCAGGAGCAGCGCGAGCAGGAAGCCGTCGCGCACCGCCAGGCCTCCGCCGAGGGCAAGATCCCGGATCCGACGGCGCGCGTCGGGGTCGCAGCCCAGGGTCATCCACAACGTCGCCAGGTCGTAGCCCGGCAGGTACCAGCCCGCGCACGACCAGTCGACGAATACCGGGCCCGACGGCGCCAGCACCACGTTGCGCAGCATCGCCTGCCCGTGGCAGAACTGCGCAGGCGCGCCCACCAGTCCGCGCAGGAGGCGCTGGATGCAGGACAGGTCGCTCTCCGCGATGTGTCCGTCGTGGTGATACCGCGCGAGAAGTGCGAGGTAGTCGAGACGGCGCTCGAACCCGTCGCCGGCCGGCCGCCACATGTTCAGCTTCGCGACCGCGCCGAGCACCGACAACACGGCGCCCGGCACCGGGGCCTGGGCGGGATGGCGGTACGGGGCGGCGAGCCGGCCCGGCGCCCGCTCGGTGATCAGGACGCCGTGGGTCGGATCGGCCGCCAGCAGCCGCGGGACGCGCACCGGCGGACGCTCACGCACCAACGCCCGGGCGACCACGATCTCGTCGGCCAGCGCCGAGGAGACCGCCGAGGTGTCCGGGTGTGCGGACAACCGGCACTTCGCCACTGCGCTGACCTTGTTGTAGGAGCCCGTCAGCACGACGTGCTCCGCGCTCGTGTAGTGGACGCGCTGCAGGGCGAACCCAGGGCTGAACGCCTCCGCGCGCGCGATGGCGTCCAGAACCGCCGGCGGGCAGGTCGCGCCTCGGTCGAACAGCGCGCCTGTGCCGGGTCCCGCTGCTGCCTGCCGTGCGGGAACGGAAGCGCCGTGCTGCGCGCCGGCCGCGCGAAACGTTCCGGCGCGGTGCGCCGCGGGAGCCCCCGGACGGCTGGCAGAGTCGGATTCACGCGTCATCGTGGGAGTCGCCATGCCCTCAGATCCCTCCGCCTGCCCGTCATGCCGATGGGCATATGCCAAAATCAGATGCACCTCTACTTCACACCCGTCCGGGTCCTCAGCGTCAGGTGGCGACCCCTGGCGAACCTTGGCGAATCTATGCGGTAGGCACATGCCAAAAGTGGCCCGTGGCTGTGGTGTGCTGTCTCCTGGCGCGCTTCGCGTGCGGGCTGCAGGGACGGCGTGGTCGGTCGTAGCCTGAGTGAATGAGCAGAAGCGGCAGGGCAGTTGAGCTGATGTCGTTCGGCGCGGTCCTTCGGGCGCTGCGGTCCGGGCAGCGGTGCGCCCGGCTCAGTTGGACGCTGCCGGGCAAATACATCGTGCTGGTGGGCGGCGCGGACGCCGATCCAGCTGCCGGCCTTCCGCGGATCGACCCGTTCATCGGTTTCCTGGAGGCCGATGGGACGTTCGCGCCGTACGCCCCGTCGTCGCGCGCGCTGCTGGCGCGGGACTGGTACGTCGGCGTGTCCGGCCAGTACGCCGACCGGGCGTGACGCTCGCCCCCAGGGCACGTGCGGCGTTCAGCAGCAGCTCGCGGCGACCGACTCAGCATCCAGGGGCGCACTGTGCGGTGGTACATGGACCAGCTGATCGAACTGGACGCGCCCGTGGAACGGGTGGGCGGTCGCTACGGCGGATGCCGGCCGGCACCAGCCCCCGGCGGGTGCCCCACAGTGCGCCGAAGCCGACGAGCCGCTCATCGCGTCCGGCCGGCGGCCACCGTGACGGCCTGACGTTCCAACTCGACGGCGCCGACCTGATGGTTCATCAGTGGCTTGCCATGCGCTGTGCGGGTGCGGACGGATGAAATCACTGAGGGTCTGTCAGCCGACCGAGTGAGACATTCCCGGCCGAGTTTCATCGAAGGCTGGGACCGGGGAGCGTGATCGCCGGAACGGCACGTTCTTCATACATTCACACTTAGCGTGGAGAGGTAAGGCCGCATCATGCCCAGGGGCTATGAGAAGTCTTCCGAGCGCAACGCATTTCGGCAGACCCGGGCCGTCTGCGCCCTGACGGTACTGGCAGGGGTCGCCTGTGGCGGCGTCGCGCTCGCGTCGCCGGCGGTCGCCCAGACGTCGCACCCGCAGCTCGCACGGCTCGCGCAACCCGTGCAGCACAACGATCCGTCGTGCGACTGCGACTGCTGCGGGGAGCAGGGGCCACAGGGGCCGCAGGGACTCCAGGGGCCGATCGGCCCTCAGGGCCCCGCAGGACCGACCGGCAGTGCAGGGCCCCAGGGCCCGGCAGGCCCCACCGGCAAAACCGGGCCTCAGGGGACCGTAGGCCCGACCGGCGCCACGGGCCCGGCCAGCCCCGACATCAGCGCGGTGTTTGAGGGCGAGACCGAGCTGTGGGCGAAGGCTCCCGGCAGTGGTCTCACCTACCTCCTGGACAGCCGCAATCCGGGCGTGTGGGTGAACATCTCGGGCCTGGCCAACTATCCCGGCAACGTGACCGACGTCCAGACGTCGGTGCAGGGCAACGATCTGCACGTCACGGTGCTCAATCCTTCCAACGTCGTCGCCGAGACTGTCTGCACGGTCAACCCCGGTCCGGTCACCGCGGCCAGCTGCACCGCGTTCACCACGCTGCCGCCCCGGCCGTAAGTCCCCCGGACGCCAGGGGACGCAGTGCGGGCAGCTCCTCCAGGAGCTCGGTGACCGCCCGCCTGCGAACTGCGGTCGCGCAGGGTGAGCAGGACCTCCTCGGCGACGCTCGAGAGCCTCGCCCGACCAGCACTGATCAGCTTCACGCCCCAACGGATTCATCCCCGGGACTGCCGCTGCCCACGGACGCCGAACGCGGCCTGCGCGACGAGTGGCTGAGGCGAGCGTGGCCGGCCCGGAAGCCTCAGCCACACACCATCGTGTGCTCGGTGCAGTTCGACGAGCTCACGATCCCGGTTGAGAAGCAGAGCCAAGGATCAGACACTCCCCGCGTCGACGCGAACGGCGCGACGTGCTGGTGGGCGGTCCCGCCCACCAGCACGTCGGGCACGGGTTCAGGTGGCGGCGATGCCCTCGCTGCCGGCGCCGCCCGGAATGTTCACGGAGTCGAACTGGGTCAGGGTTCCGTCAGGGTTGACGGCGAACTCGTCGATGATGCCGTTGACTCCGGTCTGGACGTAGACGAAGCGCCCGTTGGGCGAGGCCGTCGCGTCGATGGTGCCCGGGTCGGTACTGGCGTAGCCCAGGGCAGTGAGGTGGCGGCCGCGGTCCGAGGCACGGAAGCCACTGATGCTGCTGCTGCCAGCGTTGGAGGTGTAGAGCAGGTCGCCGATGGCGACCACCCAGCAGGTGGCCGACTGGCCTGTCGCGGCGAAGGCCGTCTGCTGAGCCGTTCCGTCGCGGTGGATGTCGATGGTCGTCAGGGCGTTGGGGCCGGCCTCGGTGAGGAAGACGCCGCGGCGGTCGTTGGGGACGAAGCCGAAGGGGACTGCGCCAGGGAGGTTGGTGACGACCGGGGAGTCGGACGGGGCACCGGAGTCGTCGATGGCGAACACGTCGAGGTTGTTGCCGTTGGCCTTGGTGGTCACGACCAGTTGAGAACCACCGCGGGCGAAGCCGACCTGGCCGGGGGTGTTGGTGAACTGCGGGGTGGCGTTCGGGTCGAGACCGAGGCAGCGGTGCCAGCGGTCCTGCTTGGTCAGATGGTCGCCGTCCACGGTGTAGCCCTGGATGGAGCCGCCATCGAGAGCGTTGAGGACGTAGACGAGGTGGTCGTGGACGGCGACGCTGACGGGGAAACGGCCACCGGAGTCGACGACCTGGCGCAGCCTCAGTCGGTCACCGTCGACGGCGAAGACCGAGACGGTGTTGCTGCCGGCGTTCACCGCGTAGAGGAGCCTGTGTTCGCGGTCGTAGGTCAGCGAGCCCTGGGAGGCCAGGTGGTCGGCGACGGATCCCGTCAGCCGACCGCCGAGGCCGTGGGTGTCGTAGGTGCCCGCCTGGGTGAGCCGCCCCTGCGCGTCGCTGGCGTAGGCGACGATCTGGTTGCCCGACAGGCTGTTGGTCTGGGCGAAGACTGCGTGCCAGGCGTCGGCGTGGCGTGTGGCCGAGTTGCCCGCCGCCGGGGCGCTGGGAGCGGACATGGCCAGGGCGGACGCCGTGGCCAGAGTGGTCGCGAGGGACAGACTGAGGCGGCGAGAGAGAACGGGCATGCTGAGGGCCTCCAGGTGCGGCGTTGCGGGGGTGGAGGGTCCTCGTGGGCGCGTGTTCCCGACTGCCGGCGTCGTGGCGAGGACCTTGAGTGCTGCGATCGCAGAAACTCCGGTGCCGTCACCGGATCGAGGGGTCAGTGTCGGCGTACCTTAAGTGACGATACGTCACAGAATGCTGACATTCGAACACCGCCTCACCGGCGAGCCGCGATGGGGCTTCGGCTCGCAAGGGCTCGGACCAGGTGGTCCGGGGTTGGGGGCTGGACCACCTGGAGGACATCTCCGGACATGGAGAATGCCCCGGCCGGAGCAGCTCGGGAGGTCTGCAGACGGGGTGCACAGGCGAGGTAGGAGGCGGTCTCGTCGGGCTTGGTCAGGCTGCGGCGGGCGAGCACCAAGCGCCGGCGGACCGGCTGGTCGCCGTCAAGTCCCACACAACCGGGAGGCGGGCGGCCGCCCAGGCGTAAAAACGCTCACGCTTGGCTCCGGGGCCGGCGGACAGTTGTTGCCAGGCGTCGGGCGGTCGAGGCGCGGGCCGTGGACCTGCTGGGACGTGGGCAGAGGTGGCGTGCGCGGGGTCGACGGCAAGCAGCCGGGAGGGTGCGGCGAGGGCTTGGAGGGCGGCGGCGACCGTGTCCGGGGCGAGCCGTGACGACGCCGGGAGCGGGATGTGCCGCATGACGCGCACGAGGCTGAGTTCAGGACGGTTCAGCAGAAGGCCGCCCACACGGAGGGACCGTCGAGAAGTGCGGTGGCGAGCTGGTCATGTGGGCGCTGCAGGAGGGTAGCGACTGCTCGGCGCCCGAGGGGTTCGAGGAGACGCGTTTGCAGGTCTTGTGCTTGGTCGAGGTGTCGCTGTGTCTCGGCTGTCGAAGCGAGGGCGGCCAGTCCGAGTGCGGCGACGGCTCGACGGTCGAGGGGCGCCGTGGTCGTCTTCCAGACGCGGCGGAATCCGGTGCGGGCGTCGTCACGGCGGCTCTCGCGGAGTGCCAGCACGGCACGCAGGTTGGCCGCCCCGGCGCGGAGGTCGTCCGAACTCAGGTCGTCTGCGAGGCGCTGTACGTCCGCCAGTCGCTCCTCGGCGGCGGTCCGATGGTCTTCGGCGACGTCGAGGTAGGCGATGCGGAGCAGGACGTATGCCCATCGCGTGCGGGCGCCGATCGAGTGGAAGGTGGAAGCGGCCTCGGTCCAGTGCCGGCGTGCGCTGCGGTGCAGGCCGCAGCTCTCGTCCGCGTCACCGGCAAGGGTGAGGGACCAGGCTCGCGCGAACCCGTCGCCGGCATCCTGTGACGCCTCGATGGCGGCCGACGCGTGATGGCGGGCGGCCTCGCCGTCTCCCTGGTGGAGGCAGTGGGTGGACCACTTGGTCTGCAGGACGACCCGTTCCCAGTGCAGGTCCGTGCCTTTCAGCGCCTGATCCGCGGCTGCGAACTGCTGACTCAGATCGCCTCTTCCGCTCATCATCCCGTAGAGGGGTACGTAGCAGCGACCCAGGGCCTTGAGCATCGGGCTGGTCGCGGCGCGCCAGACTTCTTCGTGACGTCGGATGAACTCGGCGGCCTCGGCGTGCCGACCGGTCTCGTGGCAGAGCCACACCAGCCAGGCTACGGCGGAGAAGAGGGCCCATTCCTCGTCCTGGTCCCGGGGCGCCGTGGTGGCCGGCCGCGACTGGGCGTCATAGGCCTGCAGACTCCGGCGGAGCGGCTCGATGCCTTCTTCCTCACGGCCGCTGACGAACCAGTAGTACCCCAGCCGCGCCTCCGTCAGGAGCGCGTCGTCGGCACGGGAGCGGAGGGCCATGAGCTCCGAGGCCGCCCTGAGGTTGGCGAACTCCTCGGTGATCCGCCCGGCCCACCAGCCCTGGTCGCCGGAGGCGATCCCGGCACAGGCCGCACGGGCGTAGTCGGCGGCCCAGTCCATGAAGCGCCGTTCGGCCTGTGGTGCGAAGCCCGATTCCCGCAGGCGCGCGAGGGCGTATTCGCGCACCGTCTCCAGCATGCGGACCCGGCGGCCGAAAGGTGTCCTCACCGGCACCAGGAGCGAGGCGTCGACGAGCCGTCCGACGGCTGTCAGCGGCGCGTGTGCCGCGCCCACCGATGGTGATGCCGCGACGCCCTCCGCATCGGCCAGGGTGCTGCCGCTGACGTTCAACGCCAGGTGCATCAGTAGCCGTTGCTCCGGTTCGTCAAGGAGTGCGTAGCTCCAGTCGAGCACGGCACGCAGGGTGCGGTGGCGAGGCGGCGCGGCGCGGTCGCCCTTGGCCAGCAGGGCGAAACGGTCGTCCAGTCGCGCCTCGATCTCCCGGACGGACAGCAGCCGGACGTGGGCTGCGGCGAGCTCCACCGCCAGGGGCAGACCGTCCAGACGCCGGCACAGGCCGCGGATGTCGCGCATGGTGCCTTCGTCCGCGGTGAAGGACGGATCGACCAGGGCGGCGCGCGCGCTGAACAGTTCCGCGGCTTCCTTGTCGGGCAAGGGGTCCAGCGGGTAAAGCGCTTCGCCGACCATGCCCAGGGGCGACCGGGTGGTGGCCAGGACCGTCAGCGCCGGACATGTGGTCAACAGCGTCGCGACGACTGCGGCTACGCCGTCCAGCAGGTGCTCGCAGTTGTCCAGCGCGAGCAGGACCCGCTTCCCGGTCAGAAACGAGGTGAGCCTGAAGAGGTGGCCGTGGGACCGTTGACCTGGACGCGCGGCGGCATCGGACAGTCCCAGCGCCGCCGCGATCGCAGCCGGGACGGCGTCTTCGCCGACCGCTGCCAGGTCCACCCACCACACCGCTTCGTACTCCGGGCGAAGCAGTGCACATGCCTCCAGTGCCAGCCGCGTCTTGCCGACGCCGCCCGGACCCAGGACGCTCACCAGCCGCTCCCGATCAAGGAGTGTCCGCAGGGCATCCAGGTCGGCGCCGCGGCCGACGAACGAGCCCAGCGGCCGGCGCACGTTTCCCCCCGCAGTTCCGGCAGCTCCCTCGGCTTCGGCGGTCTCCGCGACAGTGGTGAGGGGTGAGCGGGTGAGGGGTGAGTGGACGTCCGCGTCCGCCGTGCGGAGCGCATACAGGGCCTCATCCTGACGAAGGATCGCGGCGTGCAGGTCGCGCAGGTCCGGCGAGGGGTCGGCGCCGAGCTCGTCGCGCAGCAGCCGGCGCCCGCTTTCGAAGACCTCCAGCGCTTCGGCGTGTCGTCCGCCGCGGCAGAGCGCGAGCATCAGCCGGGCCCGTGACCGCTCACGCAGTGGGGTCTGGGAGACCAGTGTCTGCAGTTCTTGGACCGCACTGTCGGCCCGGCCGAGCTCCAGCGCCGCCAAGGCGGCGTCCTCCAGTGCAGCCAGCCGCAAACCGTCCAGGCGGGACCGTTCACGGTCGAACACCGCGCCCGCTGTGTCGGCGAAGGCCGGGCCGCGCCAAAGTTCCAGAGCCTGGCGCAGCATCAGCTCGGCGTTGCGGTGGTCGCCTGCGTCCAGCCGGCCTCTGCCTTCGCGGATGCCGGATTCGAACTGCGTGACGTCGAGGCTGTCCTGCGCGCGCAGGACGAGCTGGTAACCGCCGTGGCGGAACAGCAGCCGGTCGTGCTCACCGCCCGCGGCGAAGACCGCACGGAGCTTGGCCAGCTGAACTTGGAGCGCGTTGACGGGATCCTTGGCGCTGCGTTGTTCCCAGATGTCGTCCACGAGGTCGTCGCGCCGCACCACGTCGCCGCGCGCCAGGAGCAGCCGCGCGACGATGGCGCGGGGCACCGCGCCGGGCAGACGCACCGCTCCGGCATCACCCACCACGTCGAGGGGGCCGAGCAGACGGACGCGCATGCCGCACATTGTCGCATCCGCGACGGCCTCCGGAAGCAGACGGAAAGGCAGCGGAAAGGCAGGCGGAAAGGCCGGGGGAAAGCGCCGGGAAGGCGGGCGGAAAGCGGCAGCCTCGATCGTCGGATCATGACTCACAACACGGCGAACACTCCCCTCGATCCACCGACCCCGGCGCAGATGGTCGACAGCATGGAACGCATGGCCGGAGCGGTGTATCCGGGGCATCGGCGCTCCTCGGCTCGGGGCGCGTGCTTCAGCGGCGTGTTCACTCCCACCGGCGCCGCTGCGCAGCTGACCGTCGCCGCCCATCTCCAGCGCCGACCGGTCCCGGTCACCGTGCGGTTCTCGAGCTCGGAGGGCAACCCTCACGTTCCGGACTCCGCGCCGGTGACCCGCGGCATGGCGGCACGTTTCCACCTGCCCGACGGCACGCACACCGATCTGCTCGGGATCACCGTGCCGCTGTTCGTGGCGTCCACGCCGCTGGAGTTCTTCGGGCTGACCGAGGCCCTGCGGCCGAATGCCGAGAGCGGGCATCCTGACCCGTCCAGGGTGCAGGAGTACGTCGCGGCGCACCCGCACCTTGCCGGGCCGATCACGCAACAGCCGCCGGTGCCGGCCAGCTACGGCACCGCCGCGTACTGGGCGATCCACGCGTTCATCTGGGTCGACGCTGCCGGAGGCCGACGCCCGGTGCGCTACCGCTGGCAGCCTGCGGCGGGACGGATGAACCTCACCCCTGAGGAGGCAGCCACCTGCGCGGACGACTACCTGAGCGGGGAACTGCACGAACGGCTGCGCCGAGGGCCGGTCGCCTTCACGCTCCACGTTCAGCGCGGCGAGCCGGGCGACCCGACCGACAACCCCACCGTCGCCTGGCCGGCCGAGCGCAGCGACGTCGCCGTAGGGCAGTTGGAGCTGACCGGGCCCGTCGACGACCAGGAGTACTGGAGCGCGCAGCGGTTCGATCCGGGGCACCTCACCGCCGGCATCGAGCTCTCCGACGATCCCGTGCTCGCCTTCCGCTCCCGGGCGTACGCCGAGTCCTACCGCCGACGCAACGAGAACGAACCGAAGGGCATGTGAACTCATGAGCGAATTCGACTACGTGGTCGTCGGGGGCGGGACCGCAGGCTGCGTGATCGCGGCCCGTCTGTCGCAGGACCCGGCGAACAGGGTCCTGCTCCTCGAAGCCGGCGAGGACGAGGTGCCCAGCGACCCGTTGGACTACGTCGCCATGTGGGGTTCGTCGGTGGACTGGGCCTTTCGCAGCGTGCCGATTCCCGGGCTGGACGGGGTGACCATCCCGGTGCCGCGGGGCCGGATCATCGGCGGCAGCAGCGGCATCAACTCGATGGTGCACGTGCGCGCACACCGGTCCAGCTACGACGCGTGGGAGCAGGCGGGGGCTGTCGGCTGGGGCTTCGACCAGCTACTGCCGTACCTCAAGCGCAGCGAGAGCGCCGCGGGCAAGGACCCGCGGTGGCGCGGCACGGACGGGCCGATGGTGGTCGCCCCGGCCCCGACGGCGAAACCCGGATCCTTCCACCACGCCTGCTACCAGGCCGCGGTCGAGGCCGGGAGCCCGGCCACCGCGGACGGCAACGGCGAACAGGCCGAAGGGATCGCCCATCTCGAGCTGAACATCGTGAACTTCGCCCGGCAGAGCGCCGCCGACGCCTATCTCGCTCCGGTCACCGGACGGCCGAACCTCGACATCGCCGTCTCCGCCGTCGTGCAGCGGCTTCTCTTCGAGGGCCGACGCTGCGTGGGGGTCGAGTACGTCGTCGAGGGCCGGACGCACCAGGTCCGAGCGGCCCGTGACGTCGTGCTCTCGGCCGGGGCGATCGGCTCACCCCAGCTGCTCATGGTCTCCGGGGTGGGGCCCGCCGAACACCTGCGGCAGGTGGGCGTCGACGTGGTCCACGACCTGCCCGGTGTCGGCAGGAACCTCCAGGACCACCCCTTCGCCCAGGTGACGTACACGACGCCGGAGCCGATCATCCCCGACGGCCTCCCCGACATGGCACACACGATGCTGCGCAGCACCCCGGATGCCGACCCGGATCTCCAGTTCGTGTTCCTGCACTTCCCGATGCCGCACCGCAGCCCCGGGAGCACCGTCGAGCCCTGGGGCAGCTCGGACTGGCGGCCCGAACGGCTCGACGGCTACTCGGTCCTGTTCTCGCTGCAACGGCCCCGCAGTCGCGGTCGCGTCGGCCTGGCCGGCCCGACGGTTGACACCGCCCCGCTCATCGACCTCGGGTACTACTCCGACCCACGCGACCTCGACCTGATGGTCAAGGCGCTGCGGATGGCCCGGTCCATGGGCGAGGCGGAGGCGCTCAGCCGGTGGCGGATCAGCGAACTGACTCCCGGATCCAGCGCCGTGCGCGACGCGGAACTGCGGGACTACGTGAAGCTGGCGACCGGCTCGTACTTCCACCTCGTGGGAAGCTGCGCCATGGGCACCGGCGGCGATGCGGTCGTCGACCCCGAGTTGAAGGTCCACGGTATCGAGGGCCTGCGGGTCGCCGACGCGTCGGTCATGCCCTCGATCGTCGCCGCCAACACGAACGCCACGGTGCTCGCCATCGCCGAGCGTGCCGCCGAGATCATCGCAGGTCGTTGACGCTGTGGTGGAGCGCAACCGCCCTGTCGGTTGCGCTCCACGTCGCCGGCCGAGATCGGGCACCGGGGCGGAGGTGGGAGATCCACGGAGCAGGTCAGGGCGGTAGCTGAGTACGAGGTGACCGCTCTTGGCCCGGCCTACGGTTGCGCCGTGTGGGCGGCAACGTGGTCGATCATGGCCTTCAGGGTGACTTCCAGCGGGCGGACGTCGCGGTGGATCTGGGTGAGCAGGAGTCCGCCCTGGAGGGCGGCGAGGATGGTGAGGGCGAGGTCTTCGGGGTCGGCGGCCAGTTCGCCGCGTTCGTGCATGGCGTGCAGGCCGCCGCGGATGCCGGACTCCCATCGCTGGAACGCGCCCGAGACGGCGACGCGGGCCTTCGGATCGGTCTCGGCCAGCTCGCCGCCCAGTGATCCGATCGGGCAGCCGCCGCGGCATTCCAGGTCACGCTGGTGCTGGACGAGGAAGCCGCACCAGGCCCGCAGGCCCTCGATGCTGTCCAGCCGGGCCAGCATGGGTTCCTGGCCGCCGACGACCGTCTCGTCCTGGTAGGCGATCACGGCCAGGACCAGGGCCTGCTTGTCAGCGAAGTAGTGGTACAGCTGCGAGCTGCTGGCCTGCGCTGCCTCTTTGACGTCCTCCATCGTGGTGCCTGCGACGCCGTTGTCGAACATCAGCTGCGCGGCTGCGGTCACGATGCGCATCCGGGTCTGCTCACCCTTGCGGGTCAGCTTCGCGGGTCTGGGTTCGGTGCGCGTGGTCATGGATCCAGCATAACGCCGTTTTTGGATTGGACAATCCATTTTTATGGGCGAATAGTGGATCGGGCAAGCCACTCCGGGGCTCAGCAGAACCCCGGGGACGCACGTCCAGTGGAGGGTTGCCATGGAACTCACCGGCAAGATCGCCCTGGTGACCGGATCGACCAGCGGCATCGGCCGCGCCACCGCCCGGGCCCTCGCGGCCCGCGGCGCCCACATCCTGGTCTCGGGCCGCGACGCGGAGCGCGGCGCGAAGACGGTGGCCGCCATCCTCGCCGACGGCGGCCAGGCGGACTTCCTGCCCGCCGACCTGCGTGACGCCGAATCGGCACGCGACCTGGCCCGCCGCGCCGTCGAAACAGCCGGCCGGATCGACATCCTGGTCAACAACGCCGGCATCGGCGCCTTCGGGCCCACCGACGCCGTCACCGAGCAGGACTTCGACGCCACCTACGCCGTCAACGTCAAGGCTCCGTTCTTCCTGGTCGCCGCCCTGGCCCCGGCCATGGCCGAACGCGGCGAGGGCGCCATCGTGAGCCTGACGACCATGGTGGCCGGCTTCGGCCGGCCCGGCATGGCCCTGTACGGCTCCAGCAAGGCCGCCGTGTCCCTGCTCACCAAGGCCTGGGCCGCGGAGTTCGGCCCGCACGGCGTGCGCGTCAACGCCGTCTCCCCGGGCCCCGTCCGCACCGAGGGCACCGCGCCCATGGGCGAAGCCCTGGACCAGATCGCCTCCCAGGCCCCTGCGGGACGCGTCGCCGACCCGAGCGAGATCGCCGAGGCCATCGCCTACCTCGTCGGCAACCAGGCGGCCTTCGTCCAGGGCGTCGTGCTACCCGTCGACGGCGGTCGCGCCGCCATCTGAACTCCCCCTCCCGGGTCGGCCTGGGCAGCCACACAGGCGCGTACGAAGGCTTCCAGGCCAGCCCCACGAGACCCCGTTGCACCACACAGCCCACTGTCCCGCAGACCCGCTGTCCCGCAGACCCGCTGTCTATCACTCACACAAGGACACCCCTGCTCATGACCACCACCGGCTCCACCGTCGCCGCGCAGATCGACGCCATGCACCACCAGTCCGCCGGCCGGCTGCCCGCCGACGTCCTGGCCGCCTTCAGCGACGAGCAGCAGCAGCTCGACGCTGCCGGGGTCCCCGCAGGCGTCGCCCCGGTCGGGTCCGTGATGCCCGACGGCGACCTGCTCGACGTTCACGGCGAACCCACCACCCTCACCGCGGCCCGAGACGGCCGACCGGCCGTGGTCGTGTTCTACCGCGGAACCTGGTGCCCCTACTGCAACATCGCCCTGCGCGCCTACCAGGAGCAACTGCAGCCCGCCCTCGACGCGCGCGGCGTCGCCCTGGTCGCGATCAGCCCGCAGACGCCCGACGGCTCCCTGACCATGCAGCAGACCAAGGAACTGACCTTCACGGTGCTGTCCGACCCCGGCAACCAGATCGCCCGCGCGTTGGGCATCCTCACCGCCCCCACCGAGTCCGTACGCCAGGCCCAGGCCACCCTCGGACTGGACCTCACCACCGTCAACGCCGACCGCACCCCCGGGCTGCCGATGCCGACCGTCGCCGTCGTCGACGCCACCGGCGTCCTTCGCTGGATCGACGTCCACCCCAACTACGCCACCCGCACCGAACCCGCCGCCATCCTGGCCGCCCTCGCCACTCTCGACTGACGGGCACCCACGCCACACCGACGCCGAACCCTGCGTGACCCAGTCCCGCCACGATCCCCGGGCTGTTCCGTCGGAGTGTCCCCGATGGAACAGCCGGACGGCTCCCGACCGGCGGGATCCGGCCCGCCTTGGCCACGCCCGTCCGGCCGGCGGGGCTGCTTCACGCGCGGCTACGCGGCGGCCTTGGCCTCTGCGTGGACAACGGCCGCGACGTGCACGGCCGCGCGCAGGCTCTGTGCGGCGTGTCGTGCCTCCGCCTCGCTGCGAAGCCGGTCAGGGCGAAGAGCAGCTCGTCGGTGTCCTCGCGGTACAGGGCGAGCGTCCAGTCCTGGGGGCCGTCGTGGGTGAGGGTGAACAGGAGCTTCATGCGCTCCCCCATTCGTCGGGTCCGCCGCCGCGCCACTCGACGGTGTCGAGGTCGTAGACGTCATGTTCCTCGAGGAGCAGCAGCAGATCGTCGAGGTCGACGGCGACTCCGATGTCCTGGCCGTCGACGTTGACGGGCCGGCCGGGTCCGTTCGCGGTTCCCGCTTCCGTTCCGTGGACGATGACGCGGTGAGTGCTCATGATGCTCGTCGTGGCGGCCGCTTCTCGGACGCCGACTGCTCCGTGTCCTCAACGGTGAGGACCACCGTCAGGCCGCCGCGTTCCCGGCCGCGGGCCGTCTCACCTTGGCGAAGTTCGCGGTTCTCGGCTCCGCAGTCCTTACTCTGGCGGATCCGCCCGGCGTCTTCGCGGTGGCACGCGTGGAGCCCTGGCCCGTGTTCGCTCCCGATCACCGAGTACCGGGCCACAGGCCGGCCGACGAGGCCGAACGTGATCGCGCCCGTGAAGGAGGGACTGCCGGCTGCTGCGGTGGCCATACGGTCACGCTACGACTGTGTGCAAACCAGCGCCCGTCGATCACGAGTGAACGGGCCTGGACGTGGCACGGGCAGTGACACGACGTCCTCCGGCTGCCTGCGGGCGCCGTCGGGCCGGCCCCGCGCATCCCGAGCGCGAACGGACCCGGCAAAGGCGGCAGCACGAGGAGCCACCCACACGTCCTTTCCGCACGGCACGCGGCCGACGAGCCCGCCACTGGTGGACCAGGCTGGTGGTGCTGATCCACCGTCAGGGCGGATCGGTGCCGACGGCGACGTGTTGTTCGACCCAGACCGTCTTTCCCTGGGCGGCGAACCGGACGCCCCACCGGTCCGCGAGTTGCGACACGATGTAGAGCCCGCGGCCGCCCTCGTCGGTGGTTCGGGCGTGGCGCAGATGAGGGCTGGAGGCCTCGCCGTCGCTGACCTCGACGCTCAGACGGTCGGCGTGGATCAGGCGCAGACGGCACGGCGGTTCGCCGTAGCGGACGACGTTGGTCACCAGCTCGCTCACCACGAGCTCGGTCGCGTACACAGCCTCCTCCGACAGTCCCCAGCGTCCCAGCTGCGTCCGCACCAGCGACCGCGCCTGCGCAGGGGCTCGCTCGTCGGGCTCCAGGTTCCAGTCCGCGGAGGCGTCGAGATCCAGTCCGATGGCCCGGCCGAGGAGCAGCATCACCGCCCCTGCGTGCCGGGCGTCGGCCGAGGCGTGCAGGGTCTGGTCGCACTGCTCGCGCAGGGGGCGGCCGCCGGCGGCGACGAGGTGGGCGTGCAGGGCCTGCGGGCCGAGGGAGGCGAAGAGTGCCGGTGTGGTGAGTGCCAGCACGGTGCCGTCGGGGACGGGCATCCTGGTCGCGGCGAAGGGAGCGGTCTCGGAGGTCCCGAGGGTCGGCCCGTCCGGGAGGTCGACCTCGGCGAGGGTTCCGTCCCGGGAGACCAGGACCAGGCCTGGGTGGCCGGCGCGGGCCGCGGTGAGGGTCCCGGAGACCGGGTCGTACACCGCGTAGAGGCAGTTCGCCGTCAGCGCCTGCTCCCGCAGCGGGTCGGCGGCGGGAAGCGCGCGACGTTCCGCTGCCAGTTGCCGGGTGGTCTCGTCCAGGCGGGCCAGCAGCTCGTCCGGTTGCAGGTCGAGCGAGGCCAGGCAGCGCAGCGCGGTGCGCAGCTGGCCCATGGTGGCGGACGTGTGGATCCCGGAGCCGTCGACCTCGCCGATGACGAGCGCGGTACGGGCGCTGGACAGTGGGATGACGTCGTACCAGCCGCCGCTGGCCGAAGGTGTCGCCAGGTGGCCCTGCGCGGTCTCCAGACCGACGGCGGCCTGCGGTGCCTGGGGCAGGAACCTGCGCTGCACCGTGGCGGCGACCGCGTGCTCGCGGGTGTAGCGGCGTGAGTTGTCCAGGCACAGCGCCACGTAGTCGGCCACCGTCGCGGCCAGCACGGTGTCCTCCTGGGTGAAGGACGGCGACCCCTCGAACCGGTAAAGGCTCGCCAGGCCGAGCAGCGTGCCCCGCAGCAGGAACGGCACCACCAGCACGGTCGCCGGCACTTCCCCGCGCACCGCGGCGGCGTGGTCCGCACTGGCGTGCAGCCAGGCCGGTTCGCCCGCCAGGGTGACCGTGACCGGCCTGCCCTGCGCCAGCGCGAGGCCGACGGGCGATGTCGCGTCCGGCGGGTGCGAGGACCCGAACGGCCCGCTTCCGGTGTCGGCGCCGCGACGTTGCACGGCCGCGCCGTGCAAGGCCACGAACGGCGGTAGCGGGAGCAGTGGAGGGTCGTCGCCGGTCATCAGCGCGTCGACGATCTCCACGACCACCGCGTCGGCCATCCCGCCTGTCAGGACCTCGGCCAGTTCACGGCAGATCTCGACCGCGTCCAGTGAAACACCGACCCGTGCGCGTACCGCGTCCAGGGCCTGTGAGCCCGCCTCGGCGACCACCAGTTCCGTCACGTCCACTACGGTCGCTGCCAGCCCGAGGACCGCCCCCGCCGGGGACCGCAGCCGGAACAGCGACACCGAATACGTGCGCACCGCCGCCGTGGGCGGGTCGAGGAACGCCCTCACACGCCGTTCCAGTACGGGCCGCCCGTCCTCGAGCACCGAACGCGCCAGAGCCTCCACCGAATCGGGATCCTCCAGCGCGAAGACCTCCCGCAGAGGGAGACCGACCAGTTCTCGGGCGTCACGCCCCCGCATGGCCGCCGTCGCCGGATTGATCCGCACCAGCCGCAGTCCGGCATCGAAGATGTGCAGCCCCTGCGGCGACTGACTGAACAAGGCCTCCAGGGTCAGCCCCTCGGCCGGCTCCTGTGCCCGGTTCACCGGTCCCACCCGATCACCTGGCTCGCCCTTCCGCGAGAGGACCGGCTGCGTCGCGGGCGGTGCGTCGCGGAGCACCCGACGGCCTCACGCTCATCCATGACCACCATGATCCCCCAGCCACGATCCGGCGCACCGCATTGCGGCACGTGCGCGCCGCCCTGTTGTCACCGATCCCCGCGGCGAGGACGTCGATCGGTCCTCGCCCGCACGGGCTGGACGGCCCGGGCAGCGAACCCTTTTTCCGCCCGAAGCCGGGCCGACCGCGCCGGCATGGGACGAAGGCGACACTGCGCGGGCGATGAGTGCGGGCCAGGACGTTGGCTCCTGGCCCGTACGTCCGAGCGGTCAGCTCGTCAGTGCTTGACGAACATGCTGTCCATGAAGTCGATGATCTGCTGATCGGTCACGCCCTTGGCCATCTTGTGCCCCATGGCCAGGTCCTTCTCCGTGATGATGCCGACCAGTCGCTCGTTGTCGATCACGGGCATTCGGCGCACCTGGTGCTGTTCCATCTTGAGCAGCACGACGTCCAGATCGTCGTCAGCCCGCACGCAGTGGACGTGGCCGGACAGCTCGATCGCCTTCATCCGGTCAGGGTCCTTGCCTGCGGCCAGACAGTCCATCACGATGTCGCGGTCCGTGATCATGCCCTTGAGCTTCTGGTCGGGGCCGCAGATCGGCAGGGCTCCGACGCCCTTGGACCGCATCATCATGGCGGCCGCACGGACGCTCTCGTCGGCGTCGATGCACTGGGCCCCGGCGTGCATGATGTCGCGCGCTGTGATCATCGCTTTCTCCTCTCGATGCCGGACCGTACCGGCTTGCTCACGTTAGGTACTGGTACGCATGTGCGCGACCGCAGAGCGACGAGATGCCTGCACCGACGCATCGTGTGGACGCCGGCCGGGACGGACGGCGGGCAGGGCAGCCATCTACGACCACTTCGATTCCGAGTCCCGTCGCCCGAAGGCTCGGCCGGCGCGGCCGACCAGACGGATCGGACGCCCCGCGGCCTCGATCCGTTCCAGGGTCGCGGACACCACGGCCACGGCCGCGCCGTCGACCGTGGAGACCCGTTCCAGGTCGAGCACGATCGGCTCCGCACCTCCGGCCGGCAGGCAGTGCCACAGGGTGTGGACCAGCCGTTCGGCGGCGGTGAAGTCCAGGGACCCCTGCGCCGTCACGACAGGACCACCCGTTCGAGGATCTCGCCGAACCACGGTGACCGGAGGCGCGCTCGGAGCGGGATTGTGCAGCAGATGGAGGCCGAATCGCGCCGACAGCTCACGCAGGGCGGCCACCGCGCGCACGGGGCTGCCCACCGCGTCCAGCGGCGGGCTGTAGCACGCGACGCCGAACCGCCCGGGGCTGACCGCGAGCAGCCCGCCCGACACCCCGCTCTTGGCGGGCAGGCCCACACGCAGCATCCAGTCGCCCGACGCGTCGTACATCCCGCAGGTCGCCATGACCGAGAGCACCTGGACGGCAACGGGTTCCGGGACCACCTGCTCGCCGGTGACCGGGTTGCGCCCGCCGTCGGCCAGGGTCGCGGCCATGACCGCCAGGTCGACGGTGTCCACCAGCACGGAGCACTGGCGGAAGTAGACGTCGGCCGCCTCGGCCGGATCCAGCCGCAACCGCCCCGAGGCGCGCAGCAGGTGGGCCAGGGCGCGGTTGCGGTCACCGGTGGCCGCCTCGGCCCGGTGGACCGTCTCGTCGACGTCGAGGGAACGGCCGGCGAAGCGGCCGAGGACGTCCAGGATGCGGTCGAAGCGCTCCTCGTTGTCCGCCGCCCGGATCAGGCCGGTGGTGGCGATCGCACCCGCATTGATCATCGGATTGGCCGGACGACCGGTGCCCGGTTCCAGGCTGATGGCGTTGAAGGCCTCGCCGCTCGGCTCCGCGCCCACCCAGCGGGTCGTCTCCTCCAGACCGAGGTCGGTCAGGGCCAGGGCAAAGACGAACGGCTTCGAGACGGACTGGATCGTGAAGCGGACGTCGGACTCACCAGCGCGGTAGCAGTGTCCTTCGCGACTGACCAGGGCGAGACCGAAGGCCGCGGGGTCCGCCAGCGCCAGGGGTGGGATGTAGCGCGCGACCTCCCCTGCCTGGTCGGCTGCCAGGCGGTCGCGGAGGTCCGCCAGCGCCTCACTGATCACGTCCGGCACGGCTCCGGTGGCCCCGCTCGTCATGCCCCCATGCTTGGCCGGGCCGGGACGGCCCGCAACGCGGGGCTCAGGGCGCCGCACGCGCTCACAGGGGCCAGGCCAGCGGCACGACGCCCATCGCGACCACCAGGTACCAGCCCAGGATCGGCAGGCCGAACTTCCAGTAGTCGCCGAAGCGGTACCCACCCGGGCTCATGACCATCATGTTGGCTGCCGTGGCGACGGGGGTGAGCAGCGCCGCAGCAGCCGGGACGGCCACGCACATCAGGACCGGGAGCACGGAGACGCCCGCGTCCTGGGCGGCGCTGACGGCGACCGGGGTGACGATCAGCGCGGTGGCCATGTTGCTGATGAACTGCCCGAGCACGGCGGTCAGGACGAAGACGGCGAGCAGCAGCAGCCGTCCGTTGCCGGACGCGGCCGAGACGACGAGGTCGGCGATCATGTCGGCGGCCCCGGACTCCTTCATCGCGACGGAGAGCGGGAACATCCCGCCGACGATCACCAAGGTGGTCCACGAGATGCCTGCGTAGGCCTGCGGGACGGTGACGGTCCGCGCGGCCACCAGCAGCAGGGCGGCCAAGGTGGCGGCGACGGCCGGGGCCGCGGCTCCCGTGCCGAGAAGGACGACCATGCCCGCGAGAACCGCGAGGGCCGCCAGCGCGGGCCGCCCAAGGGGCGCGGTCTGGCTACGGACGGCCTGCGGCCGGTCGACGACCAGGAACGTCCGCCCGCGCGCGGCCTGGTCGAGCTCGTCCCAGCGGCCCCGGATGAGCAGACCGTCCCCTGCGGCCAAGGTCGTGGGCCGCGGGCCGACCTCGGCGCCCGCTCGGTGGATCGCGAGCACCGAGAGGTCACCGCTCGCGCTGGCCATCCCGGGAAACGCGGTCGTGCCCACCAGGGCCGACCGGGGGCTGACGACCAGCTCGACCAGCCCGGCGTCCCGGTTGACCAGCACGTCCGCCAGATGTTCGTGCAGGGGCGGCGGCAGTGGTTCGAGGCCGTGGGCCCGGCCGAACGCGGCGACGTCGTCCTCGTCGCCGCGCAGCACGACGATGTCGCCCGCCTCCAGCGGCGCGGCGCCGCGCGGGTCGTGACCGTCGGCGGTCATGGCGCCGACCACCAGCACGCCGGACGGGGCCTGTGCCGCGAGCGCGTCGAGCGGGGCGCCGACACCGTCGGAGGCGCTGGTCACCTGGACGGCCGCCGATCCTTCAGCGAGCGCGTAGTGGTCGATCAGGGTGCGGGCGTGGCGGCTCAGGTCGGCGGGGATCGCGTCGGGTGTCCGCTCGGGCAGGAGCCGTGGCCCGAGCAGGACGGCGATGGCCATCGTGCCGGCCAGCACCGGGACGCCCACGAGCGCGAACTCGAAGAAGCCGAACGGCCGCGCCCCGGACTCGCTCGCCGCCTCGGAGACGATCACGTTGATCGGCGAGCCGATGAGCAGCAGCAGGGAACCGGCGTGGGCGGCGAACGCCAGCGGCATCGCCAGCCGGGAGGACGGCACCCGCAGCCGCACGGCCAGCAGCACCGTCATCGGCAGCAGGGCCGCGACCGCTCCGTTCACCGTGATCAGCGCCGTGAGCAGGCCGGCCGCCGCCATGGTGAGGACCAGCAGCCGCCGCGACCCGGCGCCCACGACGGAGGCGAGGGCGCGGCCCGCCCACGCGGTGACCCCGGTCGCCTGGAGCGCGGTGCTGACCACGAACAGGGCGGCGACGAAGGCCACCACCGGGTCCCCGAACCCGGCGAAGACCTGATCGGTCGTCAGGACGCCGGTGGCCAGCAGCGCCAGGGCGGAGCCCAGCGCCACCAGCTCCACCGGCAGCCGGTTCCACACGAAGAGGACGACCACCACGCCGAGCACGACGAGGCAGATCGCGGCATGGTTCACGACGTCACCGCCTCCGGTCGCCGCAGGTCAGATCTTGACCGGTGCGCCCGGGCCCATGGGGATGCCGATCAGGTACCAGATGACGAAGAAGAGCAGCCAGGCGACGCCCACGACCACGGTGTAAGGGACCATCAGCGAGATGACGGTGCCGACGCCGGCCTTCTTCTTGTACTTCTCGCAGACCAGCACGATGAAGGGCAGGTAGACCATCAGCGGGGTGATCACGTTGGTCGGCGAGTCGCCCACGCGGTAGGCGGCCAGCACCGTCTGCGGTGCGACGCCGAGACGGATGAACAGCGGCACGAAGATCGGTGCGAAGATCGCCCACTTGGGGATGATGCCGGGGATGATCAGGTTCAGCAGGTAGGTCACCAGGATGAACAGGATCAGCAGCCACAGGGCCCCGATGTTGGCGCTCTCGAGCTGGTCGGCCAGCTTGACCGCGGCGACGGTGGCCATGTTGCTGTAGTTGAAGTAGGCGATGAACTGGGCGATGATCAGCAGCAGGAAGATCAGCCCGGCCAGGCCGGCGAAGGTCTTCGTGATCGCCTCCATCGCGGCGGCGCTGCCCTTGAGCGTCTTGGCTCCGGCGCCGTAGGCGAGGCCCATGACCAGGAACGCGATCATGATGATCACGATCAGGCCGTCCATGAAGGGCGAGTCCTCGAAGAGGCTGCCGGTCTCGGGGTTCCGCAGCGGCGCTCCGGGGATGAACGCGAGCAGCGTGACGGCGATGATCACGGCGATCAGGGCCAGGCCGGCGAACCGCAGGCCGCGTTTCTCGGCGGCGGGGTCGGGCCGGTCCTCGCTCTCCAGCACGGCGCCCGGGCCCTCGTAGCGGCCGAGCCGCGGCTCGATGATCCGCTCCGTGATGAAGGTGATCACCGCGGTGAGGAAGAGCGTCGACCCGATGGCGAAGTAGTAGTTGGCCGTCAGGTTGAGCGACTCGCCGGGCTTGACCAGCTTGATCGACTGGTTGGTGATCTCGGTGATGATCCCGTCGACCGGTGCGATGAGGATGTTCACACCGAACGCGGCGCTGACTCCGCCGAACGCCGCCGCGATGCCCGCCAGCGGATGGCGTCCGGCGCCGATGAACGCGACCGCGCCGAGTGGGATGAGCACCAGGTATCCGGCGTCGGTCGCGATGCTGGACACGATGCCGGCGAAGACGATGATGGCCGTCAGCGCCCAGGCCGGCGCCCAGCCCACCAGCTTCCGGATCAGCGTCGCGATCAGCCCCGACTCCTCCGCGAGGCCGACGCCGACCATGACCACCAGGATGACGGCCACGACGCCGAAGTCGTTGAAGTTGTGCGTCATGGAGGTGAAGAGGAACCGCACCCCGTCACCGGAGAGCAGGCTCTCGACCTTCTTGGTCTCCAGCACCGTCACGTAGTCGTGGGTGTACTGCGAGGCCGGCGGCAGCCCCGTGCCCGGGTACTCCGTGCCGCCGGCGTACTCCTGCGTCGCGGGGGCGGGGACGGACTGCGCGGTCTCGTAGGTGACGTGCACGTTGAAGGCGGACAGGATCGCGGACAGCACGATCACCAGCACGCACAGCAGCAGGAAGATCACGGCCGGGTGCGGGACCTTGTTGCCGACCCGCTCGATCAGGTCGAGGATCCGCTGCATGCCGCCGCCGGACTTGCCGGCCTCGCCCTTCCCGACGGCGGTGGCGGAACTCCCCTCATCGTCACCCGAGTTGACCGAGGCCAGCGCGCTCATCAGCGGCTCACCTCGCTGACGCCGCGCACCGCACTGCCGCTCTCGGCGGTCGTCGGCGGCGAGAAGTCCAGCGCGAACCGGGCCAGCAGTCGCGCGCCGAAGCCGGTGCAGCCCTTGGTGCGCCAGGAGGCGGCGCGGTCGTTCTGGGCCGGGCCGGCGATGTCGATGTGGGCCCAGGGCCGGCCGGCCACGAAGTCCTCGAGGAACAGAGCCGCGTGGATGGCGCCGCCGTTGGGGCCGCCGATGTTCTTGATGTCCGCGACGTCCGAGTCCAGCTCGGCCCGGTAGCGGCGGGACAGGGGCAGCTGCCAGGCGGGCTCGTCGACGTCGGCGGAGGCGTCCAGCACCTGGTCCACCAGTCCCTGGGCGTTGCCGAAGACACCCGCGATCTCCGCGCCGAGTGCGCGCATACAGGCTCCGGTCAGGGTGGCGATGTCGACGATGGCGTCGGTGGGCTCCTCGGTGGCGAGGACGAGGGCGTCCGCCATGACCAGGCGGCCCTCCGCGTCGGTGTTGAGCACCTCGACGGTCGTGCCGCCGCGGATCCACAGGATGTCGCCGAGCTTGGTGGCAGAGCCGGAGGGCATGTTGTCGGTGCACATCAGGTAGCCGGTCACCGCCGTTCGGCAGCCGAGACCGGCCAGCACGGACATGGCGGCCAGGATGGCCCCGGCGCCGGACATGTCGTTCTTCATCGTCGCGTGCACCGCGTCGGCCGGCTTG
This sequence comes from Streptacidiphilus jiangxiensis, assembly GCF_900109465.1. GTDB lineage: Bacteria > Actinomycetota > Actinomycetes > Streptomycetales > Streptomycetaceae > Streptacidiphilus > Streptacidiphilus jiangxiensis. The sequence continues at coordinate 84,076 of NZ_FOAZ01000020.1, read as the reverse complement.
AGGCTGATCCCGCCGGAGTCGTACATGATGCCCTTGCCCACCAGGGTGAGCCGGCCCCGTGGCGGGCCGTCGGCAGCGGACGGCTGGTAGGTCAGCTTGATCATCCGGGCCTCGTCGACGCTGCCGGCGTTCACGCCGAGCAGTCCCCCGCAACCCATGCGCCGCAGCGTCTCCTGGTCGAAGACCTCCACCCCGAAGCCGGTCTCCCGGCCGAGCTCCTGCGCGCAGCGCGCGATGCGCTCGGCGTTGAGCAGGCTCGGGGGCGAGTTGGCCAGGTCGCGGGAGAGCAGGGTCGCGCGCGCCATCCACCAGCCGCGCCGGGCCCCGCGCTCGCCGTCGGCGCGGGAGGCGTCGGGCAGCACCAGGGTCAGCGACCTCACGCCTGTGTCGGTCGGCTCGGTCTTGATCGGGTCGAAGGAGTAACGCGCCATCAGCGCGCCCTCGACCAGCGCCTGTGCCGCCGCCTGCGCGTCGAGGCGGTCCGACTCGGGGACGGCCATGACCAGCCGGGCCTGCGCGCTGGTGGCCAGGGCGAACGCGGCGGCCGCGTCGCGCAGCGCGGCCATGCCGAGCACGTCGGACGGCCCGGTTCCGTAGAGAACCACCGGACGGCCGCCCCGACCGGGGACCAGGAGCGTCTCCCCCACGCGGCCGGTGAACCCCGCCGCGGCGAGATCGGCCGCACCGAGCCCGAGCGGCCCCGGCGGCGCCTCGCCGGCGGCGAGCGGCACGCCGAGCACCCCTGCCGTCGTGTCGTCGGCGGACGCGACGACGGCGAGTTCGGCGGGGCGTCGCCATGAGGGAATGGGATCGAACTCCTCGGCGTCGACGGCCATCTTCGGCTCCTCCTGGGCTCGCGCTCCCCCGCCCGTGCGGGGTGCACGAGCGGGGCGGGCCAGACCCAGTGGTCCCACAAACCTCGAAGCTCCACACATGGGCGCGCCGCCGGGTGCGCCGACCGGGTGACCACGGGCGCCGGGGCCCGGAAGCCGGGCGGGGAAAGCCGGGTGGGGAAAGCCGGGCGGGGAAGGCCGGGCTGGGAAGGCCGGACGGGGAAAGCCGTCAGGCCGTCAGGATGCGCTGCTGCGCCTGCGCGAACTCCTCGTCCCCTTCGATTCAGACGCCCGTACCACCCACCCCGCGAGGCGGGCCTCCCGTCCCGGTGAGCGGGCCTGACCCGGTCGGCCCGACCGGCGTCGTCGGCGCGGGCGTCCCGGGCGCCGTGCTGCCGCGCGCCAGCGCGCGCATCGCCACCACGCCCAGGACGGCGGCGGCGGCCGACGCGGTGAGGATGCCGATCCTCGCGTGGCCCGCGAGGACCGGATCGCCGAAGGACAGGTCGGTGACGAACAGGGCGACGGTGAAGCCGATGCCGGCCAGCAGGCCGACCCCCCACACCATGCGCGGCGCGACGCCGGGCGGCAGGGCGCCGACGCCCAGCCGCCGCACGGCGAACGCGCCCGCGGCCACGCCCAACGGTTTGCCCACCAGGAAGCCGACGATGACGGCCCAGGTCACCCGGCTGCCGAAGGCCTGGCCGAGCAGACCGCCCCGGACGTCCACGCCGGCGTTGGCCAGCGCGAACAGCGGCACCACGAGGAAGGCCGAGACGGGGTGCAGCGTGCGCTCCAGCCCGCCGATCACGTCCCGGCCCTCGACCGGGCGCGCCGGTGTCATCAACCCGAGCACGGCGCCGAAGATCGTAGCGTGGACCCCGGAGTGGAAGCCGGTGTACCAGACGAACACCCCCACGGCGGCGTAGGCCGCGACGGACACCACGCCGACGACACGCATCAGCACGACCACGCCGAGCCCGGCGAGCGCGGCCAGCAGCCAGCCCCAGGACAGGCCGGTGCTGAAGGCGATCCCGATGACGACGACGGCGATGATGTCGTCCACGATCGCCACCGACAGCAGCATCGCCCGGACCCCCGAGGGGACACCCCGCCCGGCCAGGGCGAGCACACCGACGGCGAAGGCGATGTCGGTGGCCATGGGGATGCCCCAGCCCCGCGCGGCCGCCCCGCCGTGCGTCACGGCCAGGAACAGGACGGCAGGCACGACGCAACCGCCCAGCGCCGCCGCGACCGGCAGCACGGCCGTGCGCCGCTCACTGAGCTCCCCTACCACCAACTCGCGCTTCATCTCCAGGCCGGCGACGAAGAAGAACAGCGTCATCGCTCCGTCGTTGATCCAGTGCTGCAGGTCGGCGGTGATCGAGACCGGGCCGGCACCGATCGTCAGCGGTGCGTGCCACAGGCGCAGATACGCCTCGGACGCGGAGCTGTTGGCCCACACCAGGGCCGCCACCGTGGCGACCAGCAGCACCACTGCTCCGGCCGCCTCCTCGGCCAGGAACGTCTTGAGGACCACGGTGATGCTCCGCGACCGCGGCTCCGGGTCGTCCGTCATGCGCCTCTCCCGTTCACGGACAACACATCTCACGCCGACCTGGCCGCCGGCCGCGTCGGCTCGCGTGCTTGGCCCGTTCGGGCGACTCCGCGGTCGATTCGCGCCACCCGAGGATCGAGCTCAGGCTGGATGAAGGGGCCACTCCTGTGATTCCGCCGAGCGCGCCGAAAGGACAGTGGCGGCCATGGCCACGACACCTCATGCACAGTGGGACGACACCCGCGCCGGCGACGCACGGCTCCCCGGCCCCTCCCTGTTCGCCGGCACGGTCCTCCTCCTGACCGGGCCGCTCAGCATCCTCCTGGGTGTGACGGGGATCCACCGCGACCACGTCTTCAATCCGGCGAGATACGTCTACCGGTTCGATCTCACCGCGTGGGGCTGGATCCACCTCGTGATCGGCGTGGCCCTCGTGGCCGCCGGTATCGGCGTACTGGCGCGGCGGAGCTGGGCACGCTGGCTCGGCGTGACCGTCGCGGCGGTCAGCCTCGTCACCCAGTTCATGTTCCTGCCCTACTACCCGCTCTGGGCGATCACCGTCATGTCCCTCGACCTGCTCGTGGTGTGGACGCTCACGAGGTTCCGCACCTGACCGGGAGCGGGGCGAGGGCCATGACGACCCGAACTCAGCTCGCGAACACCTGGACTTCGGACAACTGCCCGGCAGGCCAGCCGGTGTTCCCGGTGAACGTGAGCCTCAGATAGCGGATCCCCGTCGACGCGAACGTCGCCGTCACGGTGTTCCCGGTGTTCGGGTCGAAGGCGTACCCCTGTGACGGCGCCAGGGTCGTCCAGGTCGTGCCGTCCGTGCTCCCCTGGATCAGGACGGCCTGGGTCCGCGCTCCCCAACTGGCCGAAGGTGGAAGATCCATGACGATGCGTCCGACGCTCACCGACGACCCCAGGTCCACCTGGAACCACTGCGGGAAGGCGTTGTTGGTGCTCTCCCAGTAGCTCGACGTGTTCTCGTCGACCGCGTTCGCCGGGACGTAGGACTGGACATAGCCGCTCGCCGTCGCCGGGCGGTTGAGTGCCAGGTTCGGGTTCGCCGTCACCCCGGTGCCCGAGAGCGCGACGGTGAGCGGGCTGTTCGGGGCGCCGCTCGCGACGGACAGGGTGCCGCTCGCCGCGCCGCTCGTTGTCGGCGCGAACTGGACCGTGACGGTGCAGCTGGCCCCGGCGGCGAGCGAGGTGCCGCAGGTGTTCGTCTGACCGAACGGTCCGCTGACGCCGACCGAGGTGATCGCCGCCGCGACGCCGCCGGGATTGGTCACCGTCACGGCCTGCGCGCCGCTGGTCGTCCCCACGGAGACCGCGCCGAAAGCCAGGCTCGACGCGGAAGCCGTCAGCGCGGCCGCGCCCGAGGATCCGGTGAAGGCCAGGTCGTCGGCGTTCCACCCACCGTTGTCCTGGTTCAGGGTGAGGACCTGCTGACCGGCGGGCAGGGTGACCGTGGCCGTCACCGTGGTCCAGTTCTGCCAGCCCCCGGTCTGGGGGATGTCCACCGGCCCGGACAGATCCGTCCCGGCCGCACCGGAGAGGTGCAGCGCGTCGGTGACGGCGGACGGTGCCGCGACGCGCAGGCCGACGGTGTACGGGCCGGCGGTCGCGACGTCGACGGTGTAGCGGAACCACTGGCCACCGGAGGTCCACCCGAGGTCGTAGCCGCCTCCGGTGTCCGAGGTGGTCTCCAGGTCGACGCCGTCGGAGCGGTAGGCGTTGCCGGTCCCGTTGGTGGAGTTGACGTGGTAGCCGACGCCTTCGCCGCCGGTGTCGTAGTTCTCCGCCTGGACGGTGCCGGGGATCGCGGCCGCGGTGCCGCCGTAGGGTCCCTCGGGCGGCGTGGTGCCCTGCCAGCTGTTGTTGCTCAGCGTGGCGGTGAAGCCGCCGGAGTTGTTCAGGTACGGGGACGTCCCGGCGCCGAGTCCGGTCACCGTGTTGCCGGTGATCGACGCCGAGCCGGTGGGCGCCGGGTAGTAGGGCGGTTGGATGACGATTCCGTTGCGCCACGGCGAGGTGACCGTGTTGTTCTGCAGGGTCGTGTGGGTGGACTGCGAGAAGCCGATCCCGTCGTACAGCGCGTTGACGACCGTGTTGTCGTCCACGTCGACGCTGTCGACCACGCCGACGTTCTGGCCGTCGCCGCCGTTGCCGATCTGCAGGGCCGGCTGGCCCTGGCTGTAGCCGTTGCCGCCGGATCGCACGACCGTGTTGCCCGTGACGGTGGCCGAGGTCAGGTCACTGCCGTTGACCCCGAAGCGCCCGGCGCCCAGGCCGATGTAGCGTGCGGTGTCGCTGATGTAGTTGTTCTGGACGTGGTGGCCGCCACCCCCGTAGATGCCGATGCCTTTGCCGCCCCAGGGGGCGATCAAGGTGTTGTTCGACAGGGTGATGTTCGACATGGCGGTGTAGTACGTCGTGGTGCTGCCGTTGGTGTTGTAGGCCACGGAGTTGATGGCCATCGCGTCGTCGCCGGTGCCGCGGACGAAGTTGTTGGTCGCGGTCAGGTTGCTGCCGGTGGTGCCGGTGAGCGAGACGTTGTTGAGGTTGATGCCGTCGGCCCATTCGGTGGTGACCCTGCTGTTCTTCACCGTGCCGCCGCTGCCGGAGGCCCAGAATCCGGACTCGACGTGTTGGCTCCAGATGCCGTCGGCCACCCAGTTCGTGCCGGTGGTGTCCATGGCGCCGCCGTCGCCGCCTGCCGTCCCGCGGCTGGTCGCGTCGGAGTCCAGGTGGAAGTTCTCGACGCTGCACGAGGTCACCGAGAAGATCGCTGCCAGGCCCTGGTTGTTGGGCAGCGGCACGTCCCGGTAGATGGTGGAGTACCACATGCCGGCGCCGGCGATGGTGATGCCGGTGGCCTGCAGGCCGGTGGTGCCCTTGAGGTAGAAGGTGCCCTGCGGGATCCAGAGGATCTTGCCCTGGGCCTCGGCCTGGTTGATGCAGTTCTGGATCGCCGCCGTGCTGTCGGTGGCGGCGGCGTCCGCGCTGCCGTTGGTCGGCGCGTTGTCGGCCACCGCCCCGCAGGAGGTGATCGACAGGGAGTTCGCCGGCTGCGCGATCGGCGCCGGCGGGTTCTCCACGTCGATGACGTCGACGTCGTAGAAGGCCGCGGTGTCGGACGAGCTCTTGACGAGCGACAAGGTACTGCCCGGGGCGATCGGGGCACCGGTGACGAAGGTGTGCGACTCGTCCCAGAAGTCCCGGGGGTCGCCGTCGGCGGGGTTCTTGTCGTCGCCGTTGTTGTAGTTGGTGCCCTCGTAGATCCAGCTCTGCTTCGAGTTAAGGTTCAGGGTCTGGCGGTAGACGCCGTCGACGTAGAGGTCGAGCGTCGCCGTGATGCCGCCGCCTGAGGGCGCGTCAGGGATACTGGCCCGCACGTTGACGAAGCTGATCGGCTGCCCGGTGGTGTTCGTCCACTGCACTCCCTGCCCGGTGCCGGCCAGGTGGACGTAGGCGTGGCCGGACGCCTCCAGCGCCGGGCTGGAGTACTGCGTCGTCGGCGCCGCGGTCAGCGAGACGACCGACGCGCCGCCCAGCAGGGTGCCGTTCTCCGCCTCCAGGCTCGTGAACGGCGTGGTGGCGCCGACCGTCGCGGCGGCGGGGGCCGAGCGACCGGCGGAGGTGGCGGCGTCACCGCGGTGGGCGGCGCCGCCTGCGGCGAGGAGCCCCACGACGAGCGCGGCCCCGGCAAGACTGCTGGTCAGGGCGCGGCGCAGGGACGGCGTGGGTCTCATCGCGACTCCTCGGCTCATACAGAAGGGGCGAGCACTGCGCTGGGTGAGGCACCGCACACCGTAACTTCCGATATCGACTGACGGAAGAGCCTGACTGAAACATGCAAAAATTCAACGGAGATCGGCGGCCTGACGGGTCGTCGCCACGTACGCCGCTCCGAGCAACGCTGCGGTTTCCGGGAGTTGGGCACGGACGAGGTCGGTGCGGCCGGCTCTCTCGGGGACCGCGTCGGCGAGCCCCTCCCGCAGGGGCTCCGCGACGAGGTCCCAGGACGACGCGATGGAACCGCCGACGACGAGCACGGACGGATCGAACGCCGCGAGCGCGGGGCCGAGCGCGAGGCCCAACGCGCGGAACGCGCGGAACAGGACGTCCGCCGCCAGGCGCTCCCCCTCCCGCGCCCGCAGGGCGATCTCCCGCACGTCCGGCGGCGACAAGGTGCCCGCGGCCTGGCCGTAGGCGCGCCGCAACGCGCGACGCGACACGGTCTCCTCGAGCGGCTGCCCCGCGTATCGCAGCAGGTGCGCCCGTCCCTCGGACGGGATCCCGGGCCCCTCACGCACGACCCGGCCGTCCCGCAGGAAGCAGGAGCCGACGCCCGTGCCCAGGGTGATGCCGACCACCGAGCGGTGTCCGCGCGCGGCCCCGGCCCACCACTCACCGAGCACGAAGGCGTCCGCGTCGTTGCAGAAGGCGACGTCGGCGGCGCCGGGGAGCCGCGCCGTCAGCGCGGCACGCAGGTCGACACCACGCAGCGCGTCGAACTTCCCGACGCCCTCGTAGCGTCCGATGCCGTGCTCGTAGTCGAACGGGCCCGGCACGGCGAGCACCCACCGGCCGCTCCCGCCCTCGGGCAGGCGCGCGGCGCACCGCACCAGGGCCGCCACGACGGCATCCGCGCTGCCGTCGCCGTCCAGGGGCTCCCGGAAGGACCGGCCGCGGTGCAGCGTGCGGGTCCCGACGTCCACGTGCGCGGCGGTGACATGGGTGCCGCCCACGTCCATGACGGAGACGACGGCCGCAGGATCGGGGCTCATCGCACCAGCGCCTTGACGTAGCGGACCGGCCCGGAGCCGAGCGCGCGCACGCGGTAGTCACCGACGCAGGCCGGCACCGTCAACGTCTCGGCGTAGGCGAGCTCGTAGCGGTGGCCGGAGTCCGTCTCCACCACGACGCCCTCGCCCGCCACGACGTTGACGATGTGGAACCGCCCGTCGGTGGTGTCCTCCACCACCGCGTCGCGGGCGAGTTCGAAGCGGCGGACCTCGAAGAACATCTCGGGGAGCCGGCCGATGACGTCCTCGCGCCAGCCCTCACCGGCCCGCAACTCCTGCGGCTGCTGGACCAGGTCGCGGGCCACGTCCTCCCCCACCCGGGCGCGGTTGAGGTTCTCGAAGGCGTGCCCGACATGAACCGGACGCGGCTTGCCGGCGCCGTCCTTCCGCAGCCAGTCGTAGAAGCGGAGGCTGTAGAGGTAGGGGGTGGCGCTGATCTCCAGCACGACGTTGCCCTCGCCGCTGCCGTGCGGGGTGCCGCCGGGGATGAGGAAGAGCTGGTGCTGCTCGGCGGGGAAGGTCTGGACGTAGCGCTCGATGTCGAACGGCTCGCCGTCGTGGAAGGCGTGGTCCGCCTCGCGCCGGAACTGTTCGAGGTCGGCGTCCTCGTGCAGGCCCAGGAAGACCTTGCGGTCGGGCCCGCCGAGCATCATGTAGTAGGTCTCGTGCTGGGTGTAGGGCCAGCCGAACACCCGCTGCATGTAGTCCGGTTGCGGATGGCAGTGGACGGAGAGGTTGCCGCCGCCGACGGTGTCGAGGTAGTCGAAGCGGATCGGGAAGGAGGTGCCGAAGGCGGCGTGCACGGGCTCCCCGAGCACCTCCTGCGGGTGGAGGGCGACCAGCGCCTGCAGCGGGACCTCGACGCGCGCACCCTCCTGCGTGCCGACGAGGATTCCGCTCTCGGGTGCGATGAGCTCGTAGCCCAGGGCGGTGTTGGCCGCGTCGCGGTTGAAGCCGAGCTGTTCCTGGGCCCAGTGTCCGCCCCAGGAGGTGGTGTTGAAGGTGGGTCGGGTCCGGAACGGCTGCGCGGCCAGGTCGGCCAGGGCGCCGCGCAGGGCCGGTCCGTCGAGCCAGGACGGCGTCTCGGGGTCCTGGGTGTCCAGCCACAGGTCGATGTCGGCGAGGATCGCGTCGCGGTGCCGGTCGAGGACGGGCCAGTCGATGTAGAACAGTCGACGCGTCGTCCCGGCCCCGGTTCCGGCGGGCTGGCCCAGGTTGCGGCCGGTGCCGCCGGTGATGGCGGCCTCGGCGTAGCGCTTGGGCAGGTCCGCGTACCAGAGCCGGTCGTGCGCGACCAGGGCTGCGCCGGGGCCGAGGACGACGGTCACGCCGCCGGGAACGGGCTCGACCCGTGGGGTTTCGGCGAGGAAGCTGGCCAGGCCGGCCTGGGAGAGCGGCGCGAAGTCCGGGTCGTCCTCCAGGACGGCGGACCCGGTGAGGTCGAGGATGTCCTGCCAGTCGGCGTAGTGCTCGCGCAGGTCGACCGGCTTGGCCGCGATCCCGCGGGCGGCCAGGGCGTCGCAGACCCCGGCGGCGACCGCCTCCCAGTCGACGGCGACGGGCCCGTCGACGGCGAGGACCTGCCCGGCGGTGAGGTCGGCGACCGCCTCACGGTACCCGGCGCCGACCGCTGAGGTGATGCGGTGACAGGGTTCGGCTTCGTAGCCGCGAACCAGCGACATGGTGCTGTCGGCCTTTCTCAAAAGAAGTGCGGTGCGGTGGCGTTCAGTTGGCCGGACCGAGACCGGTCAGCGTGCCGATCCCGTCGACGGTCAGCGTGTGCGGGCGCGCGACCGGAACGCCGTGGGCGAAGCTCGGGTCGAGGTCGAACAGGGCGGACAGCACCGCCTCGGTCGCGGCGGCGCCCGCGATGCAGTCGCGGTTGGAGACGCCGCGTTCGGCGACCTGGGCGCGGTGCTCGCCGTCCGGGCCGGTGACGATCTCCATGGCCTGCCCCCAGACGCCGCCGGAGGCGGCGGCGGTAAGGTCGCGCAGGAGGGTGACGGCCCGGTCGCGGTAGCCAAGCCGGGCCAGACCGTGGGCCGTGGCACCGGGCCAGGCGCAGAACGCTCCGGCGGCGCCGTGGTCGGGCCGGTCGGAGGCGGCGGCGATCGGGTCGTCGGGGCTGAGCGCGCGCATCCATCCGCCCACCAGCAGACGGTCGGTGACGAAGTCGGCCATCTCGCGGCGGACGTCCGCGTCGAGGTCGTGGTGGAGGTGGGCCGAGACCAGGCCGAAGTCCAGGCAGTGGCCGATCGTGTCGGTGCCGTCCGGCCGGCGGATCTGCCAGCGGCCCGCGCCGGCGTACAGATCGAGAACCGCCCGCGCCAGCACGTCCGCCTCGGCCTCGGCCCGGTCGGCGTCCTCGTGGCGGCCGCGCTGCCGGTACAGCCCGGCCAGCGAACGGGTCGCCCCGACATAGGCGCCGTTGAAGGAGGCGACGACGCCGGTGTAGGTGGGGACGCACTCCAGCAGGTTCCACGCGTCGTCGCCGAAGTCGGCGAGGACGCCGCCGGTGGCGGCACTGCGCTTGTCGCGCCACCCGAAGCCGAGCCGCTCCAGGTGTTCCAGGACCGTGGCTCCGCCGGTCTCCTGGTCGAGGAAGTCGGTGTCCCCGCTGAGGCAGACGTAGTGTTCGATCAGCCGGAACAGGGCGTGGTCGTTGGCGCTGTAGGCGTTGCCCAGCGGTCCGCCGCTGCGGGCCTCGATGCCGAAGGAGTCCTTGTAGGGACCGACCAGGACGCGGGTCAGCCAGGAGCGCAGTCCGGCCGGTTCCAACAGCGCGTACATCCGGCTCCACTCGCAGTGGTCCCAGAAGTAGGTCGTGGTCGGGCCGAGGCGGGGGCCCCCGGTGAGGAAGACCGGCTCGCCCGGCCGGATGCGGATGTTGCGCATGTAGAGCGCTTGCAGCGCGCCGAGGTAGTACGTCTCCGCGAGGCCCGGGTCCTCGGTGGTCAGCACCGGCAGGTGCCCGGAGAAGTCGGGATTGCCGGGCGTGAACATGTTGGTCCAGTGCGCCCGCCAGCCCTCCTCCCCCGCGCGCAGCGTGCCCTGGAAGTCCGCCGCGGCGGCGCGCGCCTCGGCCAGGACGGTGTCGGCGTCGGTCCCGTAGGCGCAGGCGAGGGCGACGGTCGCGCTCGCCCCTGGCTCGAGCCGGACGGTCCAGGTGGCGCAGCCGCCGGGACCCTCGACCTGCAGGGCCGTCGGCGCGTCGGCGAAGGCGTAGGCGGCGCGGGCCGGGGAGCAGGTGTCGGCGATGGCGACGGCCTGACCGTCCAGGTGCGCGGTCCAGCGGCGCGACCGGGTCCAGTGCCGGGTCCGGGCGATCTCGCGACCGCCCAGGCGCAGCGCGACGTGGTCGGCCTCGATGTGCGCGCTGACCTGGTGCCACTCCCCGGCCGGCAGCGTGGCGTCGGTGAACTCGCGTTCCCCGGTGATGCCGAGCCAGAGGCGGCCGCCGTCGAGGCCGACCTGTAGCGAGTCGGGGTGGTTGCCGTGGGTGAGTACGGTGCCCGTCTGGCCCTCGGTGGCAAGGCGCAACTCGAAGGTGACCGTCTGGCCGGCAGCGAGGGCGAAGGCGTCCAGGGTTGCCTCGTCCTCGACGGCCAGCGTGATCGCATCCTCGGCGCAGAGGATCGACGTGCCGTCAGCGGACTCGACGCGCAGCGCGCGCACGGCGCCCGCGACGCCGACGCGGGGCTCGGGCTCCTTGTCGTGGCTGACGTGGGCGGGGAGCGCGTCGTCCAGCAGCATCGGGCCGTGGTCCTCGTCGCGCTGGATCCCGGGGATGCGCGGGCGGCCGAGCCGGAGCCTGCGCGCGGCGGGCGAGAGCAGGTAGGAGTCTCCGCGGCCCCCGGTGGTGGCGCGGATGCGTTCCAGCGCCATGAAGTCGTGGTGCTGGCCGTGGTTCCAGGGGCCGTCGTAGAGCCACCCGTAGCCGACCTCGGTGTGGGCGACCATGGCGAACAGGTCCTGGGACAGCTCGACGGTCCTGGCGTCGGCACCCTCGTTGGTGACGCTGACCCGCCACAGCAGCAGGTCCCGGGACAGCGCCATGCGGGTGTCGGTGGTCAGCCGCAGGCCGTCGCCGCGGTGCTCGCGGATGACGCCCCACGGCTTCCAGCGAAACCGCTGGGCGGCGGGGACGGAGCCGTCCACCCGCAGTTCGCCGGTGTGGTAGCCGAAGGTGAACGGCGGGGCGACCAGCCAGGACAGCGAGGTCAGATCGTGGTTGACGTGGCCCTGGCCCTGCTGGTTGCGCAGGGACGGCAGGTGGGCGATCTCGTCGAGGCCGACCCAGCGCCCGGCGACGGCGTCCAGGTCGGGGACACCCGCCTCGACGACGGGGGCCGCTTCGGTCTTGGTGGTCACTTGCTGGCTCCCGAGGTGAGTCCGGCGATGAACTGCTTCTGCAGGGCCAGGTAGCCCGCGACGGGAATGACCGCCGCCAGGAGCATCACGCCGAACAGCTGCGCGTAGTTGGTGGAGTACTGGCCGACCGACAGGTAGATGCCGGTGGTGATCGTCTGGCCCTTGAGCGGGCCGAGGATGAACTGCGGGTTCATGAAGTCGTTCCAGATCCACAGCGACAGGAAGATCGCCACGGTGGCGGTGGCCGGACGCAGCAGCGGCATGACGATCTTCCACCAGATCCGCAGGCTGCCGGCGCCGTCCACGGTCGCGGCCTCGATGATCTCGGCGGGGATGGAGCGCAGGAAGCCGGAGTAGACGAAGACCGCGAAGGAGAGGTAGCCGCCGCCGACGTTGGCCAGGATCAGCCCGGGATAGGTGTGGTCCAGGTGCAGGAACGTCAGGATGCGGATCGTGGGCAGCAGCACCACGGCGGGCGGGATCATCAGACCGGCCGCGAACCCGCCCAGCACGATCCCCCGGAACCGCGCGGACCGCCGGGACAGCCAGAAGCTGAACGCCGAGCCGAGCGGGATGATCAGCAGCACCGAGGCGACGACGGTCAGCGCGGAGTTGCTCAGGCCGATCTCGATGATGCGGTCCGGCCGCGACAGCGCGTCGGTGAGGTTGCGCAGGGTCGGCGGCGCGGGCGGGGCCGCCGGGTTGCTGATGATCTGGTCCTGCGACTTGAACGCGTTGACGAGGGTGAGGTAGATCGGGCTGACGAAGGCCAGTGTGATCAGGCCGGCCGCCACCAGGTGTCCCTTGGTGGCCCAGGCCCGCAGGCCGCGGCGCGGCACGGACGCGGGCACGGCCGTCGCGGTGACGGCCGGACGCTGGGCGGCCGTCCGCGGCTCGGTCGATGCGGTCACAGTTCCACCTCACGACGGCGCAGCAGGCTGGTGACGGTCAGGGCGATGCCCGCGGAGACGACGAGCAGCAGCATGGCGACGGCGGAGGCGTAGCCGTAGCGGTCGTCGGTGAAGGCGAGCTGGATGATGTAGAGGGCGGTGGACTGCGTGGAGTCGGCGGGGCCGCCCGAGGTGAGCACCGCGATGATGTCGTAGAGCTTGAGCATGGTGATCAGCGAGATGGTGACGCTGATCGTCGTGCCGGGGGCGAGCATCGGGAAGGTGATGTGCCGGAACCGCTTCCAGCGGCCGGCTCCGTCGACCATCGCGGCCTGGTAGAGCTCGACCGGGATGGACTGGAGTGCGGCGAGGTGGACGACGGTGGTGAACCCCGTCAGCACCCAGGCGGCGACCAGGCCCACGGAGAACATCGCCAGGTGGGGGGTGCCGAGCCAGGTGACCGGCTGGCCGATGATCCCCAGGGAGAGCAGGACGTGGTTGAGGATGCCGTCCTGGGCCAGCAGGTAGCGCCAGACGAAGGCGACGATCACGCCGGACAGCACCTGGGGCAGGAACGCCACCGTGCGCATCACCCGGAAGCTCAGCGAGGTCTTGTTCAGCAGCGTCGCGAACCCGATCCCGGCGGCGTTGGCGACGAGCGTCACCGCGGCGGCCAGGATCAGCGTGAAGGTGAGGCTCGCGGCGAGCGCGCTGTCGTGCGTCATCTCCGTGTAGTTGGCGATCCCGACGAAGCGGGACTGAGCCAGCAGCGGGTTCTCGTCGGTCAGGCTCTTCCAGGCGCTCATGATCACCGGCACGAGGATGAACAGGACGTACAGGCCCAGCGCGACGACGGCGATCGTACCGAGGGCGGGGTCGCCGCGGCGTGGGCGGGCTCGGGTGGTCATGGCTCTTCCCTTGAGGAATGTCGGCGGCAGGGAGTCCGGCGCCGTGCCGGTGCGGAGCACGGCGCCGGGTGAGGGGGCGGGGGCAGGCTCCTACTTGGTCGCCGCGTCCCAGGCGGCGTCGAGCTTGGCCATCTGCCCGTTCACGTCGTCCGAGGTGAACAGCGCCTGGCTGGCCGCGTAGAAGGCGTCGTTGAGCCCGGACGGCATGGAGTCGTCGTTGGTCGCCCAGCCGAACGCCGAGACCTTGGTGTTCTGGTCGGTGACGTAGGAGTAGGAGTCCTTGAAGACCTGGGTGACGTTCACGTTGTAGTCGGCCAGGGTCTTGCCCTTGAGCATCGGGAACGCGCCGTCGCCCTCGATCAGGGTCTTGTAGTTGGCCGGGTCCAGCGACCAGGCCTCGGCGAAGGCGGTGGCCTTGGCCGGGTCGGCCGTCTTGGCGCTGATCGCCATGGAGCCGCCCACCGCGAAGGGCACGACGAGCGAGCCGTCGTCGGTCGGGGTCATGAAGGAGCCGAAGTCGTCGGCGTTGGCCTTGGGCACGGAGCCGAGGAACCAGCTGCCCATCATGTACATCGCGGTCTTGCCGGAGGTGAAGTTGGTGATCGAGTCGGCGTACTTGACGCCCAGCGCGCCGTCCTCGAAGTCCCCGTTCTTGACCATGGTGCGGTACTTGGCCACGGCCGCCTCGACGTTGGCGTCCGTGAAGTGGACCTTGCCGGCGTAGCGCTCCTGGAGCCAGTTCGGGTCCTTGCCCAGCACGTCCGCGGACAGAATGCCGACCAGCGGCATCGACGCGGCGAACGGGTCGCCGCCGCCGAGCTCGATCGGGGTCATGCCGGCGGCCTTGAGCTTGGCGTTCACCGCCATGAAGTCCGCCCAGGTCTTGGGCACCGCGGTGATGCCGGCCTTGGCGAACATCTTCTTGTTGTAGAAGACCATGGGGATGATCTGGGAGTTGGTCGGCGGGATGTAGACCTTGCCCTTGTAGGCGTTGCCCATGGGCAGCATGAAGTTCGCGTTCACCCAGTTCTGGTCGTACGGCTTGAGCAGGCCGGCCGTGGCGAACGTCGAGGGCGTGATCGACTGGAGCAGGTCGGGGAACTGCCCGGACGCCTGGAGCTGCTTGGCGTACGCGTCGCGGTCCGTACTCGGAGCGACGATCTTCTTGATCGTCAGGCCGGGGACCTTCTTCTCACCGTTGGCGATCGAGGTGTCCCAGAACGACGCCGTCAGGCTGGGGGTCTCGAAGGTGAGATACGTCAGGGTGGTGCCGCCCGCAGCCGCCGAGCCGCCGGTCGACGCGGCAGAGCAACCGGTGAGCAGGGCGAGCCCGGCGGCGATGCATGCCGCAGTCAGACGAGTGTGCCGCATGGGAGTCTGTCTCCTGAGTGGTGATGTGACCCGATGGGGGATGTGATCCGAGGGGTGGGGGGCGGATCGCGGTGCGTATCGACGCCTGGTCACCTTCGAGATAACGTTATCGCGAGGATAGGCTCGCGTTGCGGGAATGTGTCAAGAGTCGATCTGATAACGGTCCACAGGCAGAACGAGGAGTCAGCGGCATGAGTCAGGCACGGGGTGGGAACGGCGGCCGGCCGAAGCGGCCGACGATGGTCGACGTCGCCCGCGAGGCCGGGGTGGCCCTGCGGACGGTCTCGCGGGTGGTCAACAACGACCCCACCGTAGGACCCGAATATGTGAGCAAGGTCGAGGCCGCCATCGCCGCCCTGAACTTCCGCCCCGACGAGCGCGCACGCCAGCTGCGGACCGGCGTCACGGGGACCATAGGTGCCGCCGTCCGCAGGATCGCCGAGGTCAACCCGGAGCTGGCCGCCATCGAGCAGACGGCCCGCGACTGCGGGCTGACGCTGCTGGCGGCCTCCACGGACTTCGACGAGCCCAGGGAGCGGGAGATCCTGATCTCCATGTGCCGCCAGCGCCTGGACGGCATCATCGTCGAGCCGTACGGCGAGAACCACGCCTACCTGCAGCCGGAGCTGGACGCGGGCATGCCGCTGGTGGCGATGGACCGGCCGATGAGCGGCATCTCGGTGGACTGCGTCATGTCCGACAACGCCTCCGGCATCGGCATCGCGTTCCACCACCTCTCCCAGCACGGGCACCGCCGCATCGCCTACATCGGCGACAGCGAGCTCGTCTTCTCGGGCCGGGAACGCGCCGCCGCGTTCCGCGCCGCGCTGCGGGCCCACGGCCAGCCGATCGAGGGGCTGGTGCACCCCGGCCCGATCACCACCGAGCGCGTCTGCGCCGCGCTGGACACCGCCCTGCACGGCGACGACCCGGCAACCGCCCTGGTCACGGGCAACATGGACACCACGCTCACGGTCCTGCGGTGCCTCGGCCCGCAGGCCGCCGCGCAGCTGGCGATCGTCGGCTTCGACGAGGTGCCGCTCGCCGACCTGCTGCAGCCGGCCCTCACGGTGGTCGCCCAGGAGACCTTCACGATCGGCCGCACGGCCGTCGAGCTGCTGCGTGCCCGGATGGCCGACCCGAGCCGCCCGGTGCAGACCGTGGTCGTGCCGGTGACCTTGAAGGTCCGCGGTTCCGGGGAGCTGAAGCCCTAGTCTCCCCCGGGGCTTTCGGGGGTTTCCGGCGGATCACCGCCGTGTGACGGGAGTCTTGACACGCGCTCGGGGCACCCGCAATCTTTCGCGATAACGTTATTTCGCCACGGGCCCTCACTCCGTCGATTCCGCCATGCGCGTGAGGGCCCGGCCCCGGTGTCGCGGTCTGCGGCGTTCCCCCCGTCAAGGGTTCTCCCTGCGGTTCTCCCTGCGCGCCAGGCGACTTCCATCTCCCCACCCCGCGGATGAGAGGTCCGGTCATGAAGCTGAGAGTGCGACCCAGGAGGCTGGTCAGCGTCGCCACCGTGATGGGGCTCGCCGGTGCCATGGTCACCACGGCACTGTCGAGCCCCGCACTGGCGGACACGGTCACCGCCAACCAGGCCTGGCGCATCGCCCAGCAGTACACCGGGGTGTGGACCACCCCGCCCACGCAGCTGACCAGCGGCGAGAGTGTCGACGCACCCCTGATGGGCAACGGCGACCTCGGCGTGGCCGTCGGCGGGTCGATCGCGAACCAGACCCTGTACGTCGGCAAGAACGACTTCTTCTCCTCCTCCAGCCACGCGATCAAGCCGCTCGGCCGGATCGTGATCAACGCGTCCGGGCTCAACGGCTCCTCGTACCACGTGGTGCAGGACATCGCCCACGCCGAGGTCGACGGCACCTACACCCTGAACGGCCAGACGCTGACCACCAGCAGCTGGGTCGACGCGAACTCCGGCACGGTCGTCACCTCGTTCACCCTGGCCGGCGGCAGCGCGCAGAACATCGGCATCTCGCTCCAGAACGGCTCCGGCGGCACCCCGACCGTCGCCACCACCGGCAACGACCTCGACGCCGACGTCTACGCGGACACCGGCACCGGCAACGACCCGCACGCGCGGATGGCGGCGCGGATCATCGGCCAGGCCCAGACGATCTCGGGCAACACGCTGAGCATGACGCTCCAGCCCGGCGCCTCGGCGACGCTGGTCACCGGGATCGTCTCCAGCATCGACAGCTCGTCCTGGCAGTCGAGTGCCGACTCGCTGGTGCAGAGCCTCACGCAGACGGACGTGAACAACCACAACGCCGCGCACCGCTCCTGGTGGCAGAGCTACTGGTCGCAGTCGTTCGTCGAGATCCCCGACAAGGCCGTGGAGAAGAGCTGGTACGGCTCCCTGTACCTGCTCGGCTGCGTCTCCCGCTCCGGCAAGTACGCCCCCGGCCTGTGGGGCAACTGGATCACCGGGGCGATGAACTGGAACGGCGACTACCACACCAACTACAACTACGAGGCCCCGTTCTACGCCGCGCTGTCCACCAACCACATCGCGCAGATGGCCGCCTACGACCAGCCGGTCCTGGACTGGCAGTCCGCCGGCCAGTCCCTGGCGACGTCGAACGGCTACACCGGCGTGCTCTACCCGGTGGGCCTGTCGCCCAAGGGCACCAGCGCGGACACCAACCTGCACAACCAGAAGTCGAACGCGGCGAACCTCGCCAGCGACATGGTGATGCGCTTCGAGTACACCGGTGACACCACGTACGCCACCACCGTCTACCCCTGGCTCAAGCAGGTCGGCCTGTTCTGGCAGAACTACCTGACCTGGGACGCCACCAACAACCGGTACGTGATCACCAACGACGCCCCGCACGAGGACCAGGCCTACCCGCAGACCAACTCCGGCCTCTCGCTCGGCCTGGTCCACCTGCTCTTCCAGGGCCTGATCGACATGAGCACCGCGCTCAACCAGGACGCCACCACCCGCGCCACCTGGCAGAACATCGTCTCCCACCTCAGCGCGCTGCCGACGATGACGCTGAACGGCCAGACGATCCTGCGCGAGACCGAGGTCGGCAGCGACTTCTACAACGACGGCAACGACATCGACTCCCAGGCGATCTACCCCGGCAGCCTGATCGGCCTGGACTCCGGCTCGACCCTGCTGTCCACCGCGCAGAACACCATCGGCGCGCTGACCAACGCCTGGAACGGCAGCAACGCCCCGGCCACCTTCTACGCGGCCGCCGCGCGCGTGGGCTACAACCCGAACACCATCCTCACCAACCTGCACGACGAGGCGACCAACGAGAGCTACCCCAACATGGCCGTCCACCACAACGGCGGCGGGATCGAGAACATCAACGTCACCACGTCCGGCCTCGACGAGATGCTGCTGCAGTCGTTCCAGAACGACGTCAAGCTCTTCCCCGACTGGCCGGCCAACACCAACGCGAAGTTCGGGGACCTGCTCGCCTACGGCGACTTCGAGATCTCCAGCAGCCTGGCTGCCAACGCCGTCCAGTACGCCCGGGTGGTCAGCCAGAACGGCGGCAGCTTCACCTTCACCAACCCCTGGCCCGGCAGCGTCGAGGTCTACCGCAACGGCACCGACACCGGGACCGTCTCCGGCACGAAGATCACCATCGCCACCTCAGCCGGTGACACCCTCGACCTCGCTCCGGCCGGCACCTCGCTCGCGACGATCCAGACCGAGCTGACGCAGCCGCTGCAGACCAGCACCACCTCCACCTTCAGCTCCGGCTTCGAGTCCGGCGACCCGGCGCTGACCTGGACCGACACCGTCGACTCCACCGGCGGTGGCCTGTCCTCCGTCACCGGTCTCTGCTGCGGCCTGACCGGCCCCGAGGCCGGAATCCGCACCGGCGAGACCGCCCACACCGGCAGCGGCTCGCTGATGTACTCCGGCTCCGGGCAGGGCGGCAGCAACGTGCACGCCTACCTGAAGGTCTACGACCTCAGCGGCGCCCCCCTGGCGATCGGCTCCGGCAAGACCCTCAGCTACTGGATCTATCCGCAGAGCAACGCCACCACGCCCTATGTCTCCGCAGGCTCCACCAACAGCGAGTGTGTCGCCATCGACATGATCTTCACCGACGGCAGCACCCTGCGGGACTCGGGCGCCGTGGACCAGAACGGCAACGGCATCCATCCCGCGAAGCAGTGCGGGCGCCTGACGCTCGACGCCTGGAACCACGTGACGGTCAACCTGGGCACGAACAACGCCAACAAGCAGATCAGTCGGCTGCTGGTCGGCTACGACAACCCCAACTCCACCGGTGGGTACCGCGGCTACATCGACGACCTGACCATCGGCTGACGCCAGCCACACCAGAGGTAGGAGGTGCCGTGGCACATCACGCTCCCCGCGTCGCCCGGACCGAGGCCGACGTGGAGGCGACGATGCGCGACGGCACCGTCCTGCGTGCCGACCTCTACCGCCCGGCCGGGGCCGGGCCCTGGCCGGTGCTGCTGGCCCGCACGCCGTACGGCAAGCGGGATCCCGGCGTGCTGGCGCGCCTGGACCCGTGGGCCGCCGCCGGTCGCGGCTTCCTGGTCGTCGTCCAGGACTGCCGCGGGCGATTCCGCTCCGGCGGCCGGTGGCGACCGATGGTCCACGAGGGCGAGGACGGCTTCGACAGCGTCCAGTGGGCGGCCGGGCTGCCCGGCGCCGACGGGCGCGTGGGCCTGTACGGGCCCAGCTACCTCGGGCACACCCAGTGGGCCGCGATCGCCGCGCAGCCGCCGGCCCTTCGCGCGGCCGTCCCCGAGCTCACCTGGTGGGACCCCCGCGACGGGCTGATCGCACGCGGCGGCGCCCACGAACTCGGGCTGGTCACCCACTGGACGCTGACTCTCGGGCAGAACGTGCTGGAGCGCCGGTACGGGAACCGCCCCACCGAACGGGCACGCCGACTCGCCGACCTGGAGACGGCGCTGACGGACCTGGTGTCCGACACGTACTGGGAGCTGCCGGCCGACCGACTGCCCAGCCTGCACCGCCTGGCCCTGCCGCTGCCGGAGGCGACGCGACCATCGGTACCAGAGCGTTTGCCGCCGGTGCTGGTCGTGGCCGGCTGGTTCGACTGCTTCCTCCAGGGCAGCCTGGACGGCTACGCCGCCGCCGAGCGGGCTGGGGCGCCCGCTGCGTTGATCGTCGGCCCCTGGTCCCACACCGATCTGAGCGGCCGCCTGGGCGACGCCGACTTCGGCCCGGCCGCGGACGCGACGGGCCGTCTGCTCGCCCGGGAGCTGGACTGGCTGGACCGCCACGTCAGGGCCGCGCCGCCGGGACCGACGGGACCGCCGGGGCCGGAGGAGCCGTCGGGACCCTCGGGACCGCCGGGACCGGAGGAGCCGACGGTGGTGGTCTTCGTGATGGGCGTCAACCAGTGGCGGCCCCTTGCCGCCTGGCCGCCCCAGTCGCAGGAGGTGGCCTGGTACCTGCACGCGGGCGGGCGGCTCTCCCCGCGTCCCCCTGCGGCGGACGTACCGGACACGTCCTCGGACGAGTGCCGGTGCGACCCGGACGATCCGGTGCCCACGCACGGCGGTGCGATCCTGATGGCCCCGCAGTTCCCGGCCGGTCCGCTCGATCAGCGCGACATCGAGCGGCGCGAGGACGTCCTCGTCTACACCGGCGAGCCGCTGTCCGCGCCACTCGAAGTCATCGGACGTCTCCGGGTCGTGCTCGCCGCCGAGGCCGGCGCGCCCGGCTCGGACTGGGTGGCACGGCTCTGCGACGTCGGTACGGACGGGGTGTCCCGCACCGTCGCCGACGGAATCGTCCGAACCGACGGCAGCGCCACGGAGCACGAGATCGACCTGTGGTCGACCGCCCACGTCTTCCTGCCCGGACACCGCATCCGGCTTCAGATCACCGCGAGCTGCTTCCCGCGGTGGGACCGCGGCTCCGGCGGTGTCCGGCGGGTGCACCACGACGCCGCACGCCCGTCGCGGCTGATCCTGCCGGTGGTGCCGACCACAGAACCCGACGGGGGTGGTCAGTGACCGCCCGCGTCGCGGACCCAGCGCTCCAGGGCGGCCACGTGCACCGCGGCGGCGGCCGCCGCCAGTTGCGCGTCGCCGTCGCGCAGCGCGGCAAGGATCGCCTCGTGCTCACGGTGGGCGTGGTCGATCGCCTGGGCCGCCTCGGTGCCGCGCAGGATGCGCACCCGCTGGGTCTGCGTCGAGAGCATGTCCAGGATTGCCGACAGCACCGGGTTGGCGACCAGGTCCGCGATCGCGCGGTGGAAGTCGATGTCGCAGCGGATGAACTCCTCGACGTCCCCGGCCGCTGTCGCCTCGTCGAGGATCCTGCGCAGCGCCGCGAGGTCCTCCTCGGTCGCGCGGGTCGCGGCCAGCGCCGCGGCCTGGGGTTCGAGCAGGCGCCGGACCTGGAGCAGGTGCAGGGCGGTGGCGCCGCGCGAGACGTCCGAGACGAAGGAGAGGTTCTCCAGCAGCCGCTGCGGTTCGAGGTCGGAGACGTACGTGCCGTCGCCCTGGCGGGTGACCAGGATCTGCATCGCCGTCAGGGCGCGCACCGCCTCGCGCAGGGAGCTTCGGGACAGGCCCAACTGGAGGGCCAGTTCGCCCTCCTTGGGCAGCCGGGAGCCGGGCGGCAGCTCACCGGACACGATCATGGCCTTGATCTTGTCGATCGCCTGGTCGGTCAGGGCCATCGCGGTGCTCCTCGGATCGTGGGGGCTGGACTCGTGTCCATCATGATTCATCGGATGACTGAGCAGCAATAGTCGGATGAATCCTTGCGCAGTTGCCCTTCGGCTCGTAGATTCGTGGCATCCTCTCCCCCATTCATCGGATGTATTGGGGGCAATCCCGCTTCCCCTCCCCTTCCCCCTTCCCCGCCCGCGGAGGTTCTGGACCGTGAAACTGCTGCGCATCGGAGCCCCCGGGGCCGAACGGCCGGCCCTGCTCGAGACCGCCGCCGACGGTCACCCGCGCTACCTCGACCTGACCGGTGTCACCCCCGACATCGACGGGCCGTTCCTCGCCTCGGGCGGGCTCGACCGCGTGCGTGCGGCGCTCGCCGAGGGCTCGCTCCCCGAGCTCGCGCCCCCGGCGGCAGGTCGGCGTCTCGGTGCCCCGGTCGCCCGCCCAGGCAAGGTCGTCTGCATCGGCCTCAACTACCGCGACCACGCGGAGGAGACCGGCGCCGCGATCCCGAACCGGCCCGTGGTCTTCATGAAGGACCCGGGCACCGTGGTCGGTCCGTACGACCAGGTGCTGATCCCGCGCGGTTCGGCGAAGACGGACTGGGAGGTGGAGCTCGCCGTCGTGATCGGCCGCCGGGCCCGCTACCTGGCCTCGCGAGAGGAGGCCCTGGCCTGTGTCGCCGGCTACGCGATCAGCAACGACGTCTCCGAGCGGGAGTTCCAGCTCGAGTTCTCCAGCCAGTGGGACCTCGGCAAGTCCTGCGAGACCTTCAACCCGCTCGGCCCCTGGCTGGTGACGGCCGACGAGGTCGGCGACCCGCAGGACCTCGGACTTCGGCTGGCCGTGGACGGCGTCCCCCGGCAGGACGGCCACACCAAGAACATGATCTTCGATGTCGCCGAGATCGTCCGCTACCTCAGCCAGTACCTGGTGCTGGAGCCGGGCGACGTGATCAACACCGGCACCCCGGCCGGCGTGGCGCTGGGCCTGCCCGACCAGCCGTACCTGCGCCCCGGCCAGCGCGTCGAGCTCGCCATCGACCACCTGGGCACGCAGCGCCAGACCTTCGCCTCCGCATGAAAGGCACTCAGTTGTCGACTCCCCCGTCGCCCGGACAGGCGCGGATCACCGCGCTGGAGACCTACGACATCCGCTTCCCCACCTCGCGCGAGCTGGACGGCTCCGACGCGATGAATCCCGACCCCGACTACTCCGCCGCCTACCTGGTGCTGCGCACCGACGCGGGCGACGGCCTGGAGGGCCACGGCTTCACCTTCACCATCGGCCGCGGCAACGACGTGCAGGTGGCCGCCATCGACGCGCTGCGCCCCTACCTGCTGGGCCGCTGCGTCGAGGAGGTCTGCGCGGACCCCGGCTCGGTCTACCGGGACCTGAACGGCGACAGCCAACTGCGCTGGCTCGGCCCGGAGAAGGGCGTGATGCACATGGCCGTCGGCGCCGTCGTCAACGCGGTCTGGGACCTGGCCGCCAAGCGCGCCGGACTGCCGCTGTGGCAGTTCCTCGCCGACGCGGATCCGCAGTGGCTGGTCTCCCAGGTCGACTTCCGCTACATCGCCGACGCACTCACCCCCGAACAGGCCCTGGAACTGCTCCGGGACGGCAAGAAGGGCGCCGCCGAGCGCGCGACCGAACTGCGCCGGCAGGGCTACCCGGCCTACACCACCTCGCCGGGCTGGCTCGGGTACTCCGACGAGAAGCTGGTCCGCCTCGCCAACGAGGCGCTCGCCGCCGGCTTCCGCCAGATCAAGCTGAAGGTCGGTGCCGACCTGGAGGACGACATCCGTCGCTGCCGCACCGCGCGCGCGACCATAGGTCCGGACATCCGGATGGCCATCGACGCCAACCAGCGCTGGAACGTCGACGAGGCCGTCGCCTGGACCAAGGCCCTGGCGGAGTTCGACCCGTACTGGATCGAGGAGCCGACCAGCCCCGACGACGTGCTGGGCCACGCCGCCATCCGTGAGCGTGTCGCCCCGATCCGGGTCGCGACCGGCGAGCACGTACAGAACCGCGTCGTGTTCAAGCAGCTGCTCCAGGCGGGCGCCATCGACGTGCTGCAGTTGGACTCCACCCGGGTCGGCGGCGTCAACGAGAACCTCGCGATCCTGCTGCTCGCGGCCAAGTTCGGCGTCCCGGTCTGCCCGCACGCCGGTGGCGTCGGCCTGTGCGAGCTGGTTCGCCACCTGTCGATGTTCGACTTCGTGGCGCTGACGGGCACGACCGAAGGACGCGCCGTCGAGTTCGCCGACCACCTGCACGAGCACTTCGTCGACCCTGCCGTCATCCGCGACGGCCACTACGTGGCCCCGAGCCTTCCGGGGTTCTCCGCGGAGCTGCGTCCGGAGGCCGTCGACACCTACCGCTACCCGGCCGGGGCCTTCTGGGCCGCTGATCTGGCGCACCGGCAGGCCGAGACGGCGGAGGTTCCGGCATGAGCGCGGAACTGGAGGGCCTGCGCGCGCTGGTCACCGGGGGTGCCTCCGGCATCGGCCTGGCGACGGCGCGCCTGCTCGCCACGCGGGGCGCCGAGGTCGCCGTGCTGGACCTCGACCCGCGCGGCGTCGAGATGCCGCTGCTGGGCTTCGCGGCGGATGTGAGCGACGACGCCTCCGTCCGTGCGGCGGTCGCTTCGGCCGCATCCGCGCTCGGTGGCCTGGACATCCTGGTGAACAACGCCGGGATCGGCGCTGCGGGCACGGTCGAGGACAACGACGACGAGCAGTGGCAGCGGGTGATGGACGTCAATGTACTGGGCATCGTGCGCACCACCCGCGCCGCGCTCCCCCATCTGCGGGGCTCGGACCATGCGGCGATCGTCAACATGTGCTCGATCGCCGCCACAGCCGGCCTGCCGCAGCGTGCGCTCTACTCCGCCAGCAAGGGCGCCGTCCTGTCTCTCACTCTGGCCATGGCCGCCGACCATGTCCGCGAGGGCATCCGCGTCAACTGCGTCAACCCCGGCACGGTCGACACGCCCTGGGTGGGCCGTCTGCTCGGCGCCGCCGAGGATCCGGCCGCCGAGCGCGCCGCCCTGCAGGCACGCCAGCCGCACGGAAGACTTGTCCTGCCGGACGAGGTCGCCGCCGCAGTCGCCTACCTGGCAGGTCCGCTGGCGGGGTCCACCACCGGTACCGCACTCGCCGTCGACGGCGGCATGGGCGGCCTCCGCCTGCGCCCGGCCGCACCGTAACCCTCCCGCCGGACCTGCCCGTCAGGGCCAAGACCCCGGCCGGACCGCAGCCGACTCGAGGGTGTCGCTGCGCTCCGGCCGGCCGGCCACCAGCTTCGAAAGGCGATCCGATCATGCGCACCCTGCCACTCGGGCGCAGCGCCACACACGTCACAGAGCTCTCACTCGGTGCCGCCCCCCTGGGGAACCTGTTCACCGCGATCAGTGACGAGCAGGCTCGTGGGACCGTCGACGCGGCCTGGGACAGCGGTGTCCGCTCCTTCGACACCGCCCCGCACTACGGCCTGGGCCTGTCCGAGCGCCGCCTCGGCTCGGCTCTGCGCGAGCGACCGCGCGACGAATACGTCCTCTCGACCAAGGTCGGTCGCCTGCTGCGGCCGACGACGGAGCCGGGCGGGGACGACCTCGCCCAGGGCTTCGCCGTCCCGGCGGAGTTCGAGCGGGTGTGGGACTTCAGCGCCGACGGGGTCCGTCGCAGTATCGAGGCCAGCCTGACGCGGCTCGGCCTGGACCGGATCGACATCGTCTACCTGCACGATCCGGACGACCACGAGGAGCAGGCCTTCGGCTCCGCCTACCCCGAGTTGGAGCGCCTTCGAGCCGAGGGCACCGTCGGCGCGATCGGGGCCGGCATGAACCAGACCCGCATGCTCGACCGCTTCGTACGCGAGACCGACATGGACGTCGTCCTCCTTGCGGGCCGCTACTCTCTGCTCGACCAGACCGGGTTGGACGTCCTGCTGCCCGATGCCGCCCGACGCGGCATCTCCGTGATCGTCGGTGGTGTCTTCAACTCCGGCCTGCTCGCCGACCCGAAGCCCGGCGCCACCTTCGACTACGCACCCGCCTCGACCGAACTGCTGAACCGTGCGCTGCGACTCAAGGCTCTCTGCACGGACTTCGACGTTCCGCTGCGGGCGGCAGCCCTCCAGTTCCCCCTGGGACACCCGGCCGTCGCCGGCGTCCTGGTGGGCGCGCGGAGCGCGGCGGAGGCGCTCGACGCGGCGCTGATGACCTCGACGGAGATCCCGGCCGAACTCTGGAGCGTGCTGCGCGAGGAGGGTCTGCTGCCCTCGGATGCTCCGCTGCCGGCCCCCGCAGGAGAGCGAGGAGCGTCCTGATGCGTATCGCCCTGTTCATCACCTGCTTCAACGACACGATGTTCCCCGAGACCGGCAAGGCCGTGGTCACGGTGCTGGAGCGGCTCGGCCACCAGGTGGAGTTCCCCCTCGGGCAGACGTGCTGCGGCCAGATGCACTTCAACACCGGCTACCGACCCGAAGCCACCCCCCTGGTGCGCAACTTCACCGAAGTCTTCGCCGGCTACGACGCGATCGTGACCCCGTCAGCCTCGTGCGCCGGCATGGTCCGCGAGCATCACGCCGTCCTGGCCGAGGAGTCGGGCGAGGCCGCACTAGGCCGACAGGTCGCCGCCGTGGCACCGCGCGTGCACGAGTTCGCGGAGCTCCTCGTGGACGTGCTCGGGGTCACCGACGTGGGCGCCTACTTCCCGCACCGGGTCACCTACCATCCGACCTGCCACTCACTGCGCGGCCTGCGCCTGGGCGACAAACCCGTGAGGCTCCTGCGCGCCGTTCGGGGTATCGACCTGGTCGAGCTGCCCGCGGCCGACTCCTGCTGTGGCTTCGGTGGCACCTTCGCGCTCAAGAACGCCGCAACCTCCACGGCCATGCTCGGCGACAAGATCCGCAACGTCGCCGCCACAGGCGCGGACGTGCTCTGCGCGGCAGACAACTCCTGCCTGCTGCACATCGGCGGAGGAATGTCCCGCCTGCAGACCGGCATCGGCACGCTGCACCTGGCCGAGATCCTCGCCTCGACCGAAGGAGACGCACGGTGAGCGACGCCGGCACCAACGTGGTCTGGCTCGGCAGTCCGACCTTCCCCCGCGCGGCAAGCGCCGCGCTCGCGAACCCTCAGCTACGGCGTAACCTGCGCAAGGCCACCACCACGATCCGCGACAAGCGCCTCGCGGCCACGGGCGAGCTGGACGACTGGGAACAGCTGCGGGAGGCAGGCGCGGCGACCAAGCGCCGCGTACTGCGGCACCTGGACCGCTACCTCCTGCAGTTGGAGGAGTCGGTCACCAGGGCGGGCGGGATCGTGCACTGGGCGGCCGACGCCGCCGAGGCCAACGAGATCGTCGCCGAACTCGTCCGCGCCACTGGCTCGGACGAGGTGGTGAAGGTCAAGTCGATGGCCACGCAGGAGATCGGCCTCAACGAGGCCTTGGCCGAGGCGGGCATCCGCGCCTACGAGACCGACCTTGCGGAGCTGATCGTCCAGCTGCGTGACGACCGGCCCTCCCACATCCTCGTCCCGGCCATCCACCTGGGCCGGGCCGAGATCAGGGAGACCTTCGTCCACGAGATGGCCCACTGGGGACGGCCCGCACCGGAAGGCCTGACGGACGAACCGCGCGCACTCGCCGCGGCCGCCCGGCTGCACCTGCGCGAGAAGTTCCTGCGGGCGAAGGTCGCGATCTCCGGCGCCAACTTCGCCGTCGCGGAGACCGGAACCGTGGGCGTCGTCGAGTCCGAGGGCAACGGCCGCATGTGCCTGACGCTCCCGGAGACGCTGATCACCGTGATGGGCATCGAGAAGGTCCTGCCCAAGTGGCAGGACCTGGAGGTGTTCCTGCAGTTGCTGCCGCGCTCCTCCACCGGCGAGCGGATGAACCCCTACACCTCCACCTGGACCGGAACAACGCCTGGTGACGGGCCGCAGACCTTCCATCTCGTCCTGCTCGACAACGGCCGGACCGCCACCCTCGCCGACACCACCGGCCGCCAGGCCCTCGCCTGCATCCGCTGCTCTGCCTGCCTGAACGTGTGCCCCGTCTATGAACGCACCGGCGGTCACGCCTACGGCTCCGTCTATCCGGGCCCGATCGGAGCGATCCTGACCCCGCAACTGGTCGGCGTCGAACACGCCGAGACCCTCCCCTTCGCCTCCACCTTGTGTGGCGCCTGCTACGACGCCTGCCCGGTGCAGATCAACATCCCCGAGGTGCTCACCCATCTGCGCGCCAAAGCCGTCGCGGCCAGGCGCGCCAGACGACGCACCCCCAGCGGCGAGGCACTCGCGATGAAGGCCGCCACCGCGATCCTCACCTCGCCCGGCCGGCTCGCCGCCGCCCAGAAGGCTGCATCGCTCGGCGGACGGGCGATCGCCCGCAACGGCGTGATCGGCCCCCTCCCGGGGCCCCTGCGCAGCTGGACGGACGCCCGCGACACGCCCGCACCCCCGCGCGAAACCTTCCGCTCCTGGTGGCGGCGCACCCGACCGCAGCACCCGTCAGGAGAACAGCGATGACGGCCCGTGACACCATCCTCGGTCGCATCCGCGACGCCCTCGTCGATGTTCCCGCCGACGAGACGCCTGACGATGTTCCTCTCCCCCGCGCGTACCACCGCAGCCACGCCGACGTGGACGCCCCCGCGCTGTTCGCCGAGCGCGTCGCCGACTACCGTGCCCGCGTGGTGGAGGCCACCGCCGACACGGCGCGCGCGACCATCGCCGAGCTGCTCGCCGCCCGCAGCCTGCGCGCTCTCGTCGTCCCGCCCGGCTTCCCCGAGGACCTCGTTCCCGACGGTGCCTGGCGGCGACGTGCAGAGCCCCTCGACGTCGGTGAACTCGAGGCTGCCGACGGCGTGCTGACCACCTGCGCCGTGGGCATCGCTGTCACCGGCACTCTCGTGCTCGACGCCGGCCCCGGACAGGGTCGCCGCGCGCTCACCTTGCTCCCCGACTACCACCTGTGCGTCGTGCGAGCCGACCAGATCGTGGGCGACGTGCCCGACGCCATCGCCCGGCTGGACCCTTCGCGCCCGCTCACCTTCATCTCCGGCCCCTCCGCCACCAGCGACATCGAACTCGACCGGGTCGAAGGCGTCCACGGCCCACGCACACTCGAGGTCCTGATCGTCCGCCCTTCCCAGGAGCACCCATGAGAGTCGCCCTGCACACCCGCGTCATGGCCGACCGGATCACAGACTACGAGCAGGCTCACCGCGAGGTTCCCGAGGAGCTCGTCACCGCCATCCGGGCCGCCGGTGCGACCGAGTGGACCATCTGGCGCAGCGGCATCGACCTCTTCCACCTCCTGGAGGTCGAGGACTACCCGAAGCTGATCGCCGAGCTCAACGAACTGCCCGTCAACGTCGCCTGGCAGGAGCGGATGGCGCAGATTCTGGACGTCGTCCACGACTACTCCGCCGACGGCGCCGGCGCACCGCTCCCGGTGGTGTGGCAGCTGTGACCGCCAGGGCTCCGCGCGTTGTCGATGCGCACCACCACGTCTGGGACCTCACCGTCCGCGATCAGGACTGGATCAGCGGGCCTGCGCTGGCCCCCCTACGGCGGAACTTCGACCTGGACGAGCTACGCCCGCAGGCGAGGGCGGCCGGCGTCGACTCCACCGTTCTGGTCCAGACGGTCTGCGTACCCGAGGAGACTCCCGAGCTCCTCGCCCTCGCGGACACCGATCCTCTGGTGGCCGGGGTGGTCGGCTGGACCGACCTCACCTGCGCCGACATCGCCGACAATCTCGCCGCGCTCCGGGCCGGCGCCGGAGGGGAACACCTCGTCGGCATCCGCCACCAGGTGCAGAGCGAACCCGACCCCGAGTGGCTGCTTCGACCGGACGTGCAACGCGGCCTGCGAGCCGTCGCCGCCGCGGGCCTGGCCTACGACCTGGTCATCACCGCCGAGCAACTGCCCGCTGCCACGGCTGCGGCGATCTCCCTTCCAGGCGCTGTCTTCGTCCTCGACCACCTCGGCAAACCGCCCGTCGCGGAGAGGGCACTCGCCCCGTGGGCCGGCCACCTGCGCGCCTTCGCGGCCCTGCCGAACACAGCGGCGAAGGTGTCAGGCCTGGTGACCGAGGCGGACTGGCACCGCTGGCAACCGGCTGACCTGCGTCCCTTTGTCGATGTCGCGCTGGACGCCTTCGGTCCGGGCCGCCTGCTCTTCGGATCCGACTGGCCGGTGTCCACCCTCGCCGCCGACTACTCCCGCGTGGTCGCGGTCACGCGGGACCTGCTCGCCCCTCTCACACCTGGCGAACGGGAGGCCGTGTTCGGCGGCAACGCCGAACGCCTGTACCGACTGACGCAGACTGCAGAAGCCAGGCCGGGCAGCACCCGGATCCACCCCACCCTGTGAGACAGACCCCGTCTCTCCGGCACCGACGCCCGCGCCCACGCACCGCGGGCTCACCTTTGAACAGGACCAAGTCCGTGGATCGCTTGATGAACACTGTCCGTCCGTACGGCTGGGGATCGCGAACCGCGATTCCAGCGCTGTTGGGCGTGAAGCCGAGCGGGGAGCCGCAGGCGGAGCTGTGGATGGGCGCGCATCCCGGTGCGCCGTCCGGCGTCAACCGCGGCCACGGTCGGCTCTCCCTGGACCGGCTGATCGCGGCCGACCCGGATGCCGAGCTGGGCGCTGCCACCGTGGCCCGGTTCGGTCCCGCCCTGCCGTTCCTGTTCAAGGTGCTGGCTGCCGGTGAGCCGCTGTCGGTGCAGGTGCACCCGGACCTCACGCAGGCGCGGGCAGGGTACGCGGCGGAGGAGGCGGCCGGGGTACCGCTGGAGGCGCGGGAGCGGAACTACAGGGACGCGAACCACAAGCCCGAGATGCTGTGCGCGCTGGAGGAGTTCACCGGCGTGTGCGGGTTCCGCGCACCGCTGGACACTGCGGCACTGCTGGAGCAACTGGGGGTGGCCGGACTGCGGCCGGTCGTGGAGGTCCTGCGGGCCAAGCCCGAGGCGGAGGCCCTACGCGAGGCGCTGAGTTGGGCCCTCACCCTCGACAGCGCCACCGTCACCGAACTCGTCGGTGCGACCCGCGCAGCACTGCTGCGCCTGGCCGCGGAGTCGACAGACCTCGCGAAGGTGGTGATGCTGCGCGACTACGCGGTGGCGGCCGACCATTACCCGGCCGACGCCGGTCTGCTGTCGGCGCTGCTGCTGAACCACGTCGTGCTCCGACCGGGCGACGCCGTCTACCTGGGCGCGGGCGTCCCGCACGCGTACTTCCGCGGCCTGGGAGTCGAGCTGATGGCCAACTCGGACAACGTGCTGCGCGCCGGGCTCACGCCGAAGCACATCGACGTACCGGAGCTGTTGCGAGTCGTGGATTTCCGGGCGAGCAACCCATCGGCGATGCAACCGCACCGTGTGGTCGGGCACCCGGGTGAAGAGCGGTATCCGGCACCGACCGACGAATTCCGTCTGTCCCGCTACCGCCTCGGAGCCTGGGGCAGTCGGGTGCTGCCCACGGACACCCCGCAGATCCTGCTGTGCACGGCGGGGCACGTCTCACTGACCGACGCGGCAGGCGGGCATCTGTCGCTGGCCCCCGGTGAATCGTGCTTCGTAGCCGCCGACAGCCCGTCCATCCAAGCCACGAGCACCAGGGGCGCCGCGACGATCTACAAAGCCACGGTGAACCTGTGAGGCAGTGACGTTTTCTCGGCGATGGTCATGTCCAGACTCGGTTGAGGACGAGGGCGGCTCGGGCGATGTCGCCGATCCCGCCAGGGCTGAGGGTGACGTGCTGCAGGGTGCGTCAGCGCTGTTCGAGCTCGGCGGCCGCGCCTTCTCCCAGGGCGCGAATGCCCCTGAACAGGTTGTTGGTGGTGCGAGTGTCCGGGTGCAGCGCCTGCTCGGCACGGCCCCTCGGGCGCCGGACCGGGACGAGAACGCCGATGCCTGCACCGAGGTCGCCGCACACACCGGGGACGCGGTCGAACTCGATCAGCGTGCCGTCCAGGATCACGTGGGTCAGGCCGTCGTGCCGGCAGCCGTCCAGAACCTCGTGCAGGTCGGTGCCCGGTCGGCCAGGACGTCGATGCCCTCGTGCAACTACGGCCTGCCGGAACGGGCCCAGCACCCGACTGCCGCGCGGAGTGCCGATGCGGCGCCGGTGCGCGGCAAGCAGTGGGGACAGGTGATGCACAACGTGGCGCGGGACATCGAACGTGGCAACATAGCTGACCAACGTGAAGCCTTCCGGGTGGCGGACACGATCTTGTGCTGAGACTGTCCTGTCCTACCGGGCGCAGCGCGGCCGTCCGCAGTCAGGTCCGGCTCGTTTCGGCCTGCTCGTGCACGGGGTGGGTCGTAGGGGGGAGCAGATATGGCCAGAGCAGTGGCTGAAGAGGCCGGCGTGAGGATCATCGGCGCGCACCGGGGGCCGGTTTGGCCGATCGTGATCAATCGGGCGGAGGCCACCGGCGAGATCACCCTGTTCTCGTCGGGGCAGGGCGAGAGCGCGTACCTTCACCGCTGGGACCCTGTCAGCGGGGATCTGATCTGGCGGTCGACCGACGACAGCGTGGCGAACTGGTGGGTCTCGTCCCTGGCAGCGGTCCAGGGAAGTGACGGTCGTTTGATCGTTGCCGCCGGCACGGAGATCGGCATGTTCCGATGGTGCGGGGAGACCGGTCGCCTGCTGCCGCCAGGTATCGGGATGACCGAATGCCCCGTGTACGCCGTGGCTTCGAGCCTCCTGCCCGGGGGTGGCGCGATGCTGATCGGCGGCTCGGACAACGGGTCTGTTTACCGGTGGGACGCCGCGAGCGCGCGACAGTTGGGCAGACCGCTTCCGGGTCACGAGGGTGGCGTGCGGGCCGTCACCGGGACGCTCCTGTCCGACGGCACGTCGGTCATCGCCTCCGGGGACGAGACCGGCCAAGTCCGCCTGTGGGACGCAGTCACCGGCGAGCAAATTGGTGCCCCTTGGTCCGCAGGCGAGGAGATCATCAATGACCTGTCCTTCCTGGAACTCGCGGACGGCCAGCTGCTGCTCGCCGCCTGCGACTCCGGCGCAGCCGTCCATCGCTGGGATGCGCGCACGGGCGAGCGCCGCGGTGAGATCCTGCGTCTCGCTGACGACCTTGCGAGTGTGACAGCCCTGAAGTGCGCCGTGATCAACGGCGAGGCGCGCGTGATCATCGGAGACGACAACGGCCACGTACGCCAGTGGAACGCCCTGACCGGCGCTGTGCTCCCCGCACTCGGCGATGGGACCGCGGTCGACGCCGTCGTCGACGAACACGGAAGCGTGGTGCTGGCCGTGGGGGCCCAGGACGGAGGCATCAGAATTACGCGTCTTCCGTATCGGAACCTGACTGACAACCTGAGCCGGACTGGCAGTGGTCATCGCTGAGAAAACATCAGTGGCTCGGACTGGGCGGTCGGAGCTGAGCCACGAACGACCGTGTCGCCAGAGCCCGCTCCGGCGGCGCACGCGACGGCCGCACGGCGGGGTTCGCGGACTACGAACTACCGGACGGTCAACGGGCTTCGTGCCTGGCCGCCGCGCGGATGACTTTCGGGGCTACCGCCGAGGATCTCGGAGGTGCGGGGAGAAGGAGAAGGA
Source organism: Streptacidiphilus jiangxiensis (assembly GCF_900109465.1). Classification (GTDB taxonomy): domain Bacteria; phylum Actinomycetota; class Actinomycetes; order Streptomycetales; family Streptomycetaceae; genus Streptacidiphilus; species Streptacidiphilus jiangxiensis. Next base: position 51,033 of record NZ_FOAZ01000020.1, on the reverse strand, counting down.
GCGTCCTGGCTCGCCGTCCTTCCGACGCAACCGGGCGAGGCCCGCGCCCAGCCCGATCACCAAGATCAGCTCCACACAGCCCAGCAAGGGCAAGGAGGCGTACCACATCCCGGCCGTCAGGACGACGAGGCCGACGCTCGACACGACGACCAGGAAGGCCGCCCACCCGTTCTCCGGTCGCCGCCCCCGGTCCGTACCGGCTGCACCGGAACTGATCTGCTCTCGCACGTCGACGGTCATGGCGCGGCTTCCTTCCGGGCGTGATCCCAGTCTTCGTGTCGCGGCTGGTCAGCGGACACACGGCGACCGCCGGACGCGTCGAGGTCCGACGCGAATGAAAGTCGTCGGCCTCGACCAGGCATACGCCGCGCGACAGCGAGCGGTTCAGCGGGGCGCCGGAGCGGAGAGGCGCCGTCAGGACCCTGTGCTCGGTCGCCGTCCGGGCCCTGCATCTGGAGGAGGCCGTGTCCTCCGGCGCCCAGTCAACGGGCCCGTCAGCCGTTCGCGCGGAAGATGGGCCAGCCGACCTCGGTGACGAGTTCGTCCTCGGTCACGTCGAGGGGGCCGCGCAGGTAGAACTCGCGCAGCGGGCCGTCGACGCCGATCTCGTGGCGGGCCGCATGCGTGCCCAGGTCGCCGTAGGTGAGGTCGATGGTCTGCAGGGTCCCCCGGTGGACCGCGACCGCGAGTTCCGCCCCCGGCACCACCACGGCGCCGATCCGCCCTACCGGGCGCACGGCGCCGTCGACGGGGACGAACACGAGCGCCTCGCCGCGCTCGTCCTCGACCAGCCCGGTCGCGAAGAGACCGCCCATCGGGCCGGTGGGGCGCAGTCGACGGGCGGTGGTGAAGCCGCGCAGCTCGCCCAGCGCCCCCTGCCACCAGCCCGCGAGGTCCTGGCGGTCGACGACCTCGCGGATCCCGATCGCCGCCTGCTCACGGACGGTGCGGTACTCGATGTGCGATCCGCGCGCGGGCCGGGCCAGCAGGTCGCGCAGGGATTCGACGGCGCTCTGCGCTTGCGCGAGACGGTCCTCCAGCCGGGCGAGATGCGCGGCGATCAGCTCGTTGCGGGTGCCCACGTCCTCGGCGGACAGCACCGCCTTCACGTCCGCCACCGGCATGTCCAAGTCCCGCAGGCGCACGATCACCTGCGCGGTGGGCACCTGGTCCGGGGAGTAGTACCGGTAGCCGGTGCCCTGGTCGACGTCGGCCGGCGCGAGCAGCCCGACGTCGTGGTAGTGCCGCAGCGTCTTGATGCTCAGATGGGTCGCGCGGGAGAACTCGCCGACCGTCATGCCCGTGTGCATGGCACCAGTGTCAACCCTCCCCCTGCCGGAGGGTCCAGCGGACAGTCCCCGGTTGACCCTCCCGCGGGGGTAGGGCTCAGGGTCGGTGGTAGGCGCCGCACCGCGCCGAGGCTTTGCGAGGAGATTCCCCATGAACACCAACGCCCAGGCTGCAGCTCTGCCCGACGTCGTCGCCGCCTACATCGAGGCGGTGAACGCCTTCGACGTGGACGCCATCATGGCGACCTTCGCGGACGACGCCGTGGTCAACGACGCGAGCCGCGAGTTCGCCGACCCCGCCTCGATCCGCGCCTGGCTGGACCGCGAGATCGTCGGGGACAAGGTCACGATGGACGTCACGGAGCTCTCGCGCCACGGCAACATGACCATCGTGCGGGCGCGCTACGACGGTACCTACGACAAGACCAACCTGCCCGACGAACTGGTCCTCACCAACTACCTCACCGACGCCGGCGGCAAGATCACCTCGCTGGTCATCATCCACAACCAGCCCTCGCCCTACTGAGGACAGGCCCGCCGGCAGCCTTGCCGCCACCCCACCCAGGCCTCGGCCCGCACACGCTCCGGCGGCGGGCCGAGCCCGTCACCGTCGGAGAAGGAACATCCCCATGAGCACGCTGGTCACCGCCGAGCTGTTCGCCCAACCCGGTCGCGGCGACGACGTCGCGCAACTGTTGCTGGACATCCTGGGCGAGAGCCTCAAGCACGAGGGTTGCGAGGACATCCGCATCCTGCACGACCAGAACGATCCCGACCACGTCACCGGCCTGACCCAGTGGACCGAGGCCCGCAACTACACCGACTACCTCGCCTGGCGCACCGAACGCGGCTTCACCGCGACCTTCGAGGCCATGCTCACCCGACCGCTTGTGCTCCACTACTACGACGAGCTCTACCACGGACAAGGAATCGCCGCGCGCAACGAGCAGGCATGAGAGCGGGACCGGGCTCGCAGGACCAGCCTCAACCGCCCCGACCACCCCGGTGGGCCGATGGCGTGGTCAGGTCCCGAGATGGTTGATCTGGGCGGTGGGCAGGATGTGCGGTCCGACGCCGTCGAGGCGGGTGGTAGCGATCATGGCGCGCCCCAGCTGCTCGGTGCTGGTCACGTAGCGGGGCGCCACCCGACGCAGCAGCGGGTAGAGCGGGGACGTGATCTTGTAGAAGAGCCGGTACCAGGTGGTGCCGGACGTCTCCCCGTGGAGGGGCTGGATCATGCCGGGGCGGAACATGTAGGCGCGCATGTCCATGGCCAGCAGGGTGTTCTCCGTTTTCCCCTTCACCCGGGCCCAGTAGGCGCGGCCCTGTTCCGAGCTGTCGGTTCCCTCTCCCGACACGTAGACGAACGTCAGGTGCGGGTTGCCGGCGGCCACCACGCGGGCGGCCTCCACGGTGTACGTGTAAGTGATCAGCTCGTACTCTGTGTGGCTTCGCCCCGCCACGGAGACGCCGAGGGTATAGAAGCAGGCGTCGGCCCCTGCCAGGTCCTCCTCCAGCGGGGACAGGTCGACGAAGTCCGCGTGGACGACCTCGCGGAGTTTGGGTTCGTTCCGGCCCAGTGGCCGCCGGACGACGGCGATGATCTCCGTCACCTGGGGGTCTTCCAGGCAGGCGCGGAGCACTCCCTGTCCGACCATGCCCGAGGCGCCAAACAGGATGACCTTCACCGCGACACTCCTTCTGTTCTGGGGGGGGGTTGTGCTGGTCAGCGCGGCGGCTGATCGGTCGTCAGTCGGCGGCGGGGTCAATGATTCGGCGGGCGGCCTCGACGACCGCCGAGCGGTGCTGGGCCAGGCGTTCCGGCTTTTGGAGCCGGCCACCCTCGTCGGCCCAGAACCATGCCTGGGCCGCGGCCAGGACCATGGTCAGCAGGTCGTCGGGCAGCATCTCCTGGGCGAGGTCGCCACGCTGCTGCGCCTCGGCGACGCTGGCGGTCTTGCCCGCGAAGGCCTTCGCTTCGAGCCCGTCGGCGTCGGGGCGTTCCAGAAGCTTCCACAGGCGCAGGCGCATCAGGTCCCGCCGCGCGACGAGGTGGTCGAAGATCGCTCCCGCGTAGCCGGGAAGATCCTCGACGTCGAACGGCACAGCCGCGATGCCGGCCTCGACTGCCCGCCGCAGCACCTCGTCGAACAGCTGCTCCTTGTTGCCGAAGTAGATGTAGATCATCCGCTTGTTTGCGCCGGCATTCTCGGCGATGCGGTCCACGCGGGCGCCGGCGATGCCGTAAGCGGCGAACTCGGCGAAGGCGGCGTCGAGCAGTCGGGCCTTGGTGGCGTTGGCATCGCGTGGTGGCATGAGCCAACCCTACAACTAACTATCCAGTTGGTTGCTTCATGGGAGAGGCAGATCTACGCTGGTATCTATCCGGTTAGTTGGGAGGATGGCCATGGAACAGCGCACGCTGGGCCCCGCCGAGTCGGTGCTGATCGCTGGGGACATCTTCCACGCACCGGCGGAGAGGGCCGAGCCGACCTGCGTCGTCTCCACCGACGGCGTCCTCGGCAGCGTGACCGAGGCCGGCACCGGCTACACCTGGACCACCATCCGCCCCGCACCGGCCGCCGGATGACCGGCCCGCGCGTCTGCCCAGCGGCTCTGACTGAGCCTCATACCGTACGGATTACCGGGCCCTGACCACTGACACCCGAGTTGAAGCACCCGAATACGAACGGAGACGCCATGTCCCCCCATGCACCCGTCACGCCGCAGGAGGCCGCCGACCGGCTGGCCATCCGCGAGCTCGTCGACGCCTACGCCCACTGCGCCGACCGCCGCGACGCCAAGGGCCAGGTGGCCCTGTTCACCGAGGACACCCGCTTCCTGGTCTACATGGACTCCACCGCCGCCGAACCCACCCAGGAACTGAACGGCCGCGACTCCCTGGCCCCGGTGTTCGACAACCTGAACACCTACCAGGCCACCACCCACTTCAACGGCCAGAGCACCGTCACTCTCGACGGCGACCGCGCCACCGGCGAAAGCTACTGCATCGCCCACCACATCTCCCGCGACGAGCCCCCGCAGCGCACCATCATGATCGCCTCCATCCGCTACCTCGACCAGTTCGTCAAGCAGGCCGACGGCAACTGGTACTTCGCTGAACGCCGCCTCATGGTCGACTGGACCGAGACCCGCCCCTGCTCCCCCTGAGCACCATCACCCAGGGCGCCGTCCCCGCCCAACGCTCCACGAGCAGGTGGGAGACCTGAGCCCGGAGTCGGTCCCGTCGACCGGGCCGACACCGCCGCCCGGCCGGGCGCCGCTCTCACCGGCAGTGGCTCGAGCCGCCCACCAAGGGTCGAGATCGGCGACGACGCGGATCTGGCCCCGAGCCGCGGGACCAGAGGGCGTCGCCGTCGCCCGCCGCATCCGCACCGGCACCGTCACCGTCACGGTCAACGGCGCGCCGGTCGGCTTCGACGGCCCCTTCGGCGGGTTCAAGGACAGCGGAATCGGGCGCGAGTACGGCTTCGCCGGCCTGAACACCTACCTCGAGTACAAGACCGTCACCCTCTGATCTGCGCTCTACCGGCTCATGGCGTCGAGTTGGGCGACTGCGGCGGCGGGCAGCGAGAGGTCGGCGGCGGCGATGTTCTCGCGCAGATGGGCCGGGGAGGAGGTGCCCGGGATCAGGACGGTGGTGAGCGAGCGGTGGAGCAGCCAGGCCAGGGCGACCTGCTGCGGAGAGGCGTCGAGTTCGGTGGCGATCTCGGTGAGGGTGTGGAACTGAAGCGGCTGGAAGCCGCCGAGGGGGAAGAAGGGAGCGAAGGCGATGTTCTCGGCGGCGCAGCGGTCCACGAGTGCGTCGTCCTTGCGGTTGGCGAGGTTGTAGAGGTTCTGCACGGTGACCACCGGGGCGATGGCCTGTGCCTCGGTGAGCTGGGCGTCCGTGGTTCCGCTGAGCCCGAGATGGCGGATCAGGCCCTGGCGGCGCAGGTCGGCCAGGGTGCCGAACTGCTCGGCGATGGAGTCGTCGGACGGGCCGTCGAAGGAGGCGATGCGCAGGTTGACGACGTCCAGGGTGTCGAGGCCGAGGCGCCGGAGGTTGTCGTGGACCTGGGCGGTGAGTTCTGCGGGTCGCTGTGCGGGGAGCCAGGCGCCGGTCTCGTCGCGCCTGGCCCCGACCTTGGTGACGATGTGCAGGTCCGCCGGGTACGGGTGCAGGGCTTCCCTGATGAGCTCGTTGACGACGTAGGGACCGTAGTAGTCGCTGGTGTCGATGTGGGTGATGCCCCGTTCGACGGCCTCGCGCAGCACCGTCAGGGCCCGGTCGCGGTCCTTGGGCGGTCCGAAGACCCCGGGACCGGCCAACTGCATCGCGCCGTAGCCCATCCGGCTCACAGTGAGGCCGTCGGCGAGGGTCAGGGTGCCGCCGGGAGCGCTGCTGGTCATGGTGTGCCCTTCTTGTCCGTGCCGTCGCCGGGCGGGCCTGGAGCCACGCGCACGGGTATCGGTCCGATGGATGTGCGTCGTCAGGGGTGGCGCACGGATCTCAGTGGAGCCCCATGTGGCGGGCCTGGGTGGCGGCGGCCTGCGGTCCGTCGGCGAAGGCGGGGCCGTGGCCGGGCAGGAGCAGTGCCGGCGGCAGTTCGGCGAGCCGGTCGAGGGAGGAGAGGGCGGCGGCGCCGTCGTGGGTGAACCCGCGGGAGACCAGGGACGGGCCGGTGTGCCCGATCATGTCTTCGCGGGTGACCAGGGCGTCGCCGGTGAACAGCACCCCGAGTGCCGGGAAGTGGTAGGCGACGGTGCCGTCGGTGTGGCCGGGCAGGGCGACGGCCTGGGGCCGGCCGGGGATCTCGTCGAAGTGGTGGTCGCCTTGGAACGTGTGCGCGCCGTGCACCGGTCTGCCGCTGAAGCCGCCCATGCGGGCCAGGTGCAGCGGGCCGCTGATCGATGCGGGACGGCGTAGCAGGTACGGGAACATGGAGCGTTCGGGCTTCGCGTGGCGCATGGCACTGCGTGGTCCGTCGGCGAGGATCGCCGCGTCGGCCTCGTGGATCCAGATGTCTGCGCCGGCCTGCTGGGCGGCGGTGACCAGTCCGGTGTGGTCCGGGTGGCCGTGGGTGAGCAGAACCGCCTTGATCTCGTGCAGGGACCTGCCGGAGCGGGCCAGGTGTTCCCGCAGTTGTCCCAGGTGGCCGGGGAGCCCGGCGTCGACCAGCACCAGGCCGTCGGGGTGGTCGACCAGATAGAAGTTGACCATGCCGTCACCGAGGCGTTCGACAGCTGGGGCGACCTGGTGGACCCGATCGGGCTGCGTGCGACGAGACATGATTCCCTCACTGCTGCGCGCGTCAAATATTTGACTACAGTCAACTGTATCTAATCTCTGGAGGCCATGCTCCATGCCGTCGACACCGGGCCGCAAGCCGTACGACTCCACCCGGCGCGCCGCCGCCGCGCGGCGTACCCGCACGGCGGTGGTGCGGGCGTTCGGCGAGCTGCTCGTCGCCGACGGCTTCAAGGCCGCCACGATCCGCGCGGTCGCCGACCGCGCCGGGGTCTCGGCCGAGACCGTCTACAAGACGTTCGGCGGCAAGGAGGGACTGGTCAAGGCGCTGTGGGACATCACGCTGGCGGGCGACGACGAGCCCGTGGCCATGCTCGACCGCGAGCAGGCACGCGAGGTGCTCGCCGCCGACGAGCCCGCGAGGAAGATGTGGCTGTTCGCCGGCGCGGTCCGGGCCATCCATGAGCGAGTGACGCCGCTGGCGACACTGCTGGCCCAGGCGGGTCCGGAGGGCGCCGCCGTGCTGGCGACGGGCGAGCAGGAGCGGCGGGTGGCGGTCCGCGCCCTCGTCGACCACCTCGCCGACCGCGGCGCCCTGCGCGCCGGCGCCGACCCGGTCCACGCCACGGACGCCTGCTGGGCTCTCACGACGACCGCGCTCTTCGCGAAGCTCACCGTGGAGGCCGGCTGGGACGGCGGCGCCTACCAGCGCTGGCTGGCCGACATGCTCACCGCCACACTGCTGTGATCCAGGCCGACGCCCACCGCCTGGCTCTGCTCGCCTGACGCAGAGTCGTCCGTGCCCGTCGGACCGCTGCCGACGAGCAGCGGGCGAAGTAATCAACGCACGTCGTCGACCGGCTGCCTCAACAACTGGTCTGGGCGCCGGGCGACTCCTGGGACCGGGCGTACTCACTCGGCGTGCTGCCGTAGTGCTTCTTGAAGGTGCGGATGAAGTGGCTGCTGTCCGAGAACTGCCAGTGTGCGGCGAGTTCCGAGACGCTGAGTCGGCCGCGGCCGGACGGCGTGGCGAGCGCGAGCCGGGCTTCCTCCAGCCGGCGCCGACGGATGTAGGAGATCACCGAATCGCCGGTCGCGGCGAACGCGCGTTGCAGGGTGCGGACGGACACGTTCAACTCCCGTGCCAGTAACGCCGTGGACAGTCCCGGGTCGGTCAGGCGGGCGTCGGCGAGGTCCTTGGCCGCGTGGGCGAGAGCGGGGGCCAGCAGGGGTTCGGTGGCGTCGAACCGGCTGCGGGCCACCGCCTTGGCCAGCTCGATCAGGGTGCTGTGGGCGGCCTGCGCTCCGGCCGGGCCAAGGTCCGGCATCGTCTGGTAGAGCATGTTCGTGTGCGCGGTCAGCAGGCGCACTTCCGCTGCGCCCGCCGCGCCGGAGACGGTGCGGTTCCCCAGCAGGGGTGCGAGCTTGGCCGCCGGAAGGACCAGGACCTTCGCCGTCGTGTCGGGGAGGGTTTCGAAGTGCGACGGGCTTCCGACGTGCTTCAGAAGGAACTGGCCGGCCGTGATGGTGCGTTCGGTGCCGTCGTGGGCGCCGCCGAGCGTCCAGGCGCCGCGTTTGACGACGTACAGCCGCACCACGTCCTCGGGCCCGCCGAGCGGGCCCTCGGTGCGGATGACCGACGCGCCGCGCAGGTCGGTGACGGCCACGTCGTGCACGCGAACCGCGCGGCTCCTGACTCGGAAGTCGCCTCTCGTGGCCGGGCTGAACGCCGGCAGCGGGGCGGTGGTGCCGAACTCCGCCTCCCATCCTTGCCGGAATGCGGCGAACGCACGTGACTCGGTGCCGTCCGGTCCGGTGGTGTCCATCGACGTGCGTCCCCTGACGTCCGTGGCCGCGGTGGGTGGTCGGCGCGGTCGGCGTGGCGCCGATGTTCTGTTCGGTTGGCGCTGTGGTGCAAGCCCGCGCAGGTCCAGTCTTCCTAGCCTCGTTGGTGGGGGCAATCCCCCGCTCGAAGCGAACGATCGGGAGGGCGACAGGCTCATGGATCGACAGTTCTTCGGCCGCGTGGCGGTCATCACGGGGGCCGGTACGGGTATCGGGGCCGCCACCGCGCACCGGTTCGCCGCCGACGGGTACACCGTCGTGCTCGTGGGGCGCACCGAGGCGACGTTGAAGCAGACCGCGCAGGCGGGCCCGGGTGCGGCGCGCATGCATCCCCGGGTCGCGGACGTCTCGGACCAGGAGGCCGTGGCCGCGGTGATGGACGAGGCGGCCGAGCGGTTCGGCCGGCTGGACGTGCTGGTCAACAACGCGGGTGTGGCGGTCCCGGGCACTGTGGACCGGATCGATGTCGACAGCTACCGCACCATGCTGGCGACCAACATCGACGGCGTGTTCTTCGCCTCGCGCGCCGCTCTGCCCCATCTGGAGGCCGTGCACGGTTGCATCGTCAACGTCGGATCGGTGGCGGGGCTGCGCGGTGAGTGGCATCAGGCCGCGTACAACATGACCAAGAGCGCCGTGGTCGGCCTGACCAACTCGATGGCGCTGGACCACGGCCCACGGATCCGCGTCAACGCCGTCCACCCCGGCCTCACGCTCAGCCGCCCGTACTACCGCGACGCCCTGGCCGAGGGGAGCGCACTGCATCGGCGCTTCGTCGACCGCGTGCCCATGGGTCGCGCCGGCGAACCGGCCGAAGTCGCCGCCGTCATCGCGTTCTTGGCCGGCCCCGACGCCGCATACGTCAACGGCGCGCACCTCACCGTCGACGGTGGCCTGACCGCGTCCGACGGCCAGACCAACCTCCACGCCGTCGACGCCTGACCTCGAGTCCCGGTGCGAATCCCACCGCTACTCGATCGAGCTCCGGGTGATGGATCTGGTCCGTTACCGGGACGGTCAGTGGGCCGAGCACTGGGCCGCCGCCGACGCGGCGGGGCTGCTGCGCCAGACCGGTGCCCTGGGTTGATGTCCACCGTCAACCAGAAGATTGTCATATCTCATCATGAGAGTTCACTTGCATGAATCACGCGGAGCAGCGCATACTCTCATGAGAGTCAGCTCTCACAATGTTGACAAGCTCTCTTCCCTGGAGGTTCACATGCCAGACGTCTCCGTGGTCGGCCCCGAGGCCGGCGAGTCGATCCAGCTCGGTCCGACCGTGATGCGGATCCTGGAGGACGGCAGTACGACCGGGCACCGCCTGGGCATCGGGGAGATCACGCTCGGTCCGCACACCGACGGGCCGCCCCAGCACCGGCACGCCCGGCACGACGAAGGCTTCTACGTGGTGTCCGGCGCTGCCCGGTTCACGGTCGGCGAGACCGTGTACGACGCGCCCGCCGGAACGCTGGTGATGATCCCGCCCGGCGCTCCGCACACCTTCGCCAACCCGACCGACAGCACCACGGTGCTGCTCAACACCTTCACCCCGGACCTCTACGTCGACTACTTCCGGGATCTGCGCGACATGATCGCCGGCGGACGCCCGCTCACCCCCGAGTCGACCGTCGAGGCCATGAGCCGGTACGCCACCGAACCGGCTACCGACTTCGCCTGAACCCCCGCACCCACGATCGCCCCGCTCCCCCACCTTCCACCAGTCGTCCACGTCCACCAACCAGCGGGGAGAAGGCCGCGGCCACCACCACTCAGTTCGTCGTCGCGCTCGGCGGTATCGGTCCGGTCGAGGTGACCGTCGCCGACCACGACTCCGGGCAGCCGTTCCTGCTCCTGCACGGCGGGGCCGGTCCGCAGTCCGTGATCAGGTTCGCCGAGACGTTCGCCGCCGCCCGCGACCTGGCTCCCGGCACCAGCGTCCGCATCGTCGAGCCCGGCATCCGCGTCGAGCTCTGAGCCCACTCCCTGCTCCGCTCCCACGAAAGGCAAACACCATGACCGCCCCCGCTTCCACCCCCACGACCCGCACCATCGACCTGCCGGGCGGCCTCGCCGTCACCGTCCAGGAGTTCGGCGACAACACCTCCGGCACCGGCGTGCTCGTGCTGCACGGCGGCGCCGGGCCGCGGTCGATGGCCGGCTTCGCGGCCGGCCTGTCGCAGCACGCCTACGTCGTCGTGCCGACCCACCCCGGCTTCGACGGCACGCCGCGCCCCGAGTCCACCGACACCGTCGCCGACCTGGCCACCGCCTACCTCGACCTGCTCGACGCGCTCGACCTGCGCGGCGTCATGGTGGCCGGCAGTTCGGTGGGCGGCTGGATCGCCGCGGAGATGGCGCTGCGCGACAACGCCGCCCGGATCTCCTGCCTGACGCTGCTCGCCTCGACCGGCATCGCCCCCGAGCCGCCGGTGCGGATCGCCGACCCGGCCGAGCTCGGCCCGGTGAAGACCGGCGAACTTGCCTTCCACAACCCGCAGTTCCGCCTGGACCCGGCCGCCCTCGGCCCCGAGCAGCTCGCTGCGATGGCCGCCAACCAGCGCACCCTGGCCGTGTATGCGGGCGACCCGTTCTGCTACGACCCGAAGCTCCAGGGCCGTCTGCACCGGGTCACCGTCCCCGTGCTCGTGCTCGCCGGCGAGCAGGACGGCATCGCGCCCTTGGCCTACGAGCGCAGCCTGGCCGACTCCTTCCCACACGCCAGCTTCCTGCCTGTCGCCCAGGCCGGCCACTTCCCCCACATCGAGCAGCCTGCCGCCGTCTTCGCCGCGATCGGCGACTTCGTCGACACCCAGGTCGAGCGTGACCGCGAGCCGGCGTGACGACGTCCACGCCCCCGGCAGGCGGCGGCCGCCGGCGGTCAGGTGTGGTGCTGGCGGTGTGCTGCCTGAGCCTGCTGATCACCGCCTTGGACACCACGGCCGTGAACGTGGCCCTGCCCGCCGTCGGCCGTGATCTGCACGCGCCGGTGAGCGGACTCCAGTGGACCGTCGACGGCTACACCCTGGCGGTCGCCTGCTTCATGATGCTCGCCGGATCCACCGCCGATCGCATCGGACGACGTCGGGTGTTCCGGACAGGCCTCGCGCTGTTCACCCTCGGCTCGCTGGCCTGCTCCCTCGCCCCGGACCTCGGGTGGCTGATCTCTTTCCGGGTCGCGCAGGGCCTGGGCGCCAGCATGCTCAACCCGGTCGCCCTGTCGATCATCACGCACGCCTTCCCTGACTCGCGCGAACGCGCCCGCGCGATCGGGCTCTGGGGTACGACGGTCGGCCTGTCCGTGGCCGCCGGCCCGGTGGTCGGCGGCCTGCTGGTCGCCTCGGCCGGCTGGCGCTCGATCTTCTGGCTCAACATTCCGATCGGCGTAGCCGCCCTGGCCCTCACAGCCGTGTTCGTGCCGGAATCCAGCGCCTCCACGACGCGACGGCCGGATCCGGTGGGTCAACTGCTCGTCGTCACCATCCTGACCTCACTGCTGTTCGCACTCATCGAGGGCGCCCACCAGGGCTACAGTGCCGCCCCCATCGTCGCCCTGTTCGCCGTGTCGGCCGTCGCGACCGCGGCGCTGCCCTGGTACGAACGACGCCGCGAACAGCCCTTGGTCGACCCGTTGTTCTTCCGGTCCGTGCCGTTCGCCGGATCGTTCGTCGTCGCCGTCGCTGCGTTCCTCGCCCTGTCCGGCTTCTTGTTCCTCAACACCTTGTACCTGCAGGACGTACGCGGCTGCAGCGCGCTGGACGCCGGCCTGCTGACAGTGCCCTTGGCGGTCGGTATCGCGCTCGCCTCTCCGCTGTCCGGGCGGTTGACCGCCGCGCGCGGTCCGCGCCTGCCGATGGTCGCGGCAGGCCTGCTGATCACCGCCGCGGCACTGACGCTGACGAGCCTCAGCCCGACCACGCCCTGGGCCGTCCTGCTCGCCGCCTACATGCTGCTGGGTATCGGCCTCGGTCTCGTCAATGCGCCGATCACCACCACGGCCGTGGCCGGGATGCCCCGTGCCCAGGCCGGGGTGTCCGCCGCGATCACGACCACCGGCCGCCAGGTCGGCAACACGCTCGGCGTCGCCCTTCTCGGCTCCGTCGTCGCCGCACACACCCGCGCGGCCCCTGACCACGCGGGATTCGCCGCGGCCAGTCACCCGGGGTGGTGGATCCTCTCCGCCGGCGGACTGCTGATCGCGGCGATCGGCTTCGCGGCGACCACTCCGAGCGCCACCGCAGGCGCTGCCCGGGTCGCCGCACGGTTCCCCGCCGAGCCCACACCCGCGACGAGCACCACGCCGACGCCGAAGCGCCCGCCTGGAATCCCTGACGCCGCGTCGGTATGACGCCTCATCAGCGCGGTGCGGCGGCGTCCAGGGTGGCCCGGGTCAGGGTGCTCGCGGTCCGGATGACGCTGACGATGGCCTGCTCGGGGTCCATGTGCGCGAGGTCGGTCAGGGCGAACAGGGCCTCGGCGCTGACGACGACGGCCAGGTCGTTCTTCAACTGCCGCACCGCGGCCGGGTCGGTGGCGGCGAGGGTGTCGTCCAGCGGGGCGAGGGCGAGGTCGATCAGACCGAAGCGCATGGCCGGCCGGGCGTCGGCCGACTCGGGCCGGGTGATCGTGCCCGCGATCATCGCGCGGGTCGCCCCCTGGTAGGTCAGCACCGTGCGCAGCAGGTGCTCGGTCGCGACCGCGACGCGCTCCACCGGGTCGCGGGAGTCCGCGACCGACGCGAGCGCCTCGGCGGGGGACGGCATCTGCCCGGCCATGGCCTCCTGAAGCAGGCTCACCAGATCGGGGAAGTGCCGGTAGGCCGTGGCCTCGGACACCAACGCGGCCTTCGCGACCTCAGGCATCGTCACCTCGTGCCCGCTGCGCATCAGCTCCACCGCGGCCTGCAGGATCGCCCTGCGCGTGCGCAGCTTCTGGTTCACACGGCCTGTCGAGGCCTGCGGGGTCGTCGGTTCACCTGTGCCCATGAACCAAGACTAGCAAGTCGACTACAATAATGAGACTCAGCTCGCATCATAGAGGCGGTGACGCGGAGCAGCAGGTCGTTCAACCTACGACACCGCCCTGGCGGACGGCCGGTCTCCGTCGGACCTGTCAGCGCCGGTCATCCACCCCGTGCGGGCGCCAGTCCACCGGCGGCGGCAGCGTGCCCTGCGCGATGATGTTCGTATAGACGCTCTCCAGCGCCTGGCTGAGCGGCCCCTCAAGCTCGCGCGGCAAGCCGTCGAAGAACAGGCGACGCACGAGTTCGACGTGTCCCACAGCCGCGGCCTCGAGCACCTCCCGGCCGTGCTGAGTCAGCCTGACCTCGGTCACGCGCCTGTCGCTCGTGGACAGGCTGCAGCTCACCAGGTCCCGCTCGGCCATCCGCCGCACGTGGTGCGAGACCCGGCTGCGCTCCCAGCCGATCTGCGCGGCCAGCACCTTGATCGGCATCAGGCCCCGGTCGGCGACGCTCAGGGCCGTCAGGACGTCGTAGTCCGGCAGGGACAGCTCGCTGTCGGACTGGAGCTGGCGATTCATCTCGTAGGTCAGCCGCAGCTGCACCCGGATGTACGCGAGCCAGGCCCGTTGCTGTTCGCTGTCGAGCCACCCGCCCTCGGGCACCGGCGCGCCACCGTTGGAATTGCGTGACATATCACCTAAGCTTTCAGTCAAGGACCACCGTCAAGGCGTGCCGCCTCCACATCATCGCGTGCGGACCGCCAGGAGCAGGAGGTACCCATGCCGTACGCAGCAGTGCTCACCGGATACGGATCGCCCGGGACGCTCGTGTGGTCGGAAGTCACCCTGCCCGCACCGGGACCCGGCCAGATCAGGATGCGCGTGCACGCGGCGGGGGTCGGCCCGACCGACCTGAAGATCCGGCGCGGCGACCTGCGAGGGGTCTTCCCGCTGCCCGACCCCGCCGTTCTCGGCTTCGAGGCCGCCGGCACCGTCGACGCCCTCGGCGCGGGCGTGACCGGTGTGTCGGTGGGTGACGAGGTCGCCGCCCAACTGCCCGCGCTCGGCGGATACGGCGAATACGCCCTCGCCTCGGCCTGGGCCGTCAAACCGGCCACCGTCGGCTGGGCCGACGCCGCAGCGCTGCCCGCCTCGGCCGAGGCCGCCGTCGGCGTCCTGCGCCAACTCGGCGTCACCTCCGGCGAGACCCTGCTCGTGCTCGGCGGCGGTGGCTCGGTCGGCGTGATCGCCACGCAGTTGGCCGTGTCCCAGGGCCTCACGGTCTTCAGCGCCACCGGCCCTCGCGACGAACAGTTCGCGAAGGAACTCGGCGCGATCCCGGTCCGCTACGGATCGGCGCTCCTCGCGCAGGTGCGCGCGCACGTCGCCAAGGTGGACGCCGTCTTCGACGCCGCAGGCAAGGGTGGTCTGCGCGACGCCGTCGAACTCGCGGGCGGCCCCGCGCGCGTGATCACCCTGGCGGACGAGCACGCGGCCGACTTCGGCGTCACCCTCTCCGCCCCCGCCCCGGACCGCGCCCCAGACGCGGTCGAGCAGACGATGCCACTCCTTGCGTCCGGGCAACTCCGTCTGCGTGCACAGCGGCTGCTGCCGATGCGGGACGCTGCGCAGGCGCACGCTCTCCTCGAAGCGGGCACGGCGCACGAGAAGCTCATCCTCACCGCTTAGCGGCCCATCGCAGGACACCGTTCACACATCAACCGCGGAAGGATCCAGATGGAGAGCCCGATCGAGCTGGTGCGCAGGTTCTGCGCGGCGTGGGCGGAGAACGCCGGGGCCGCCGAGCTGGCGGAGTTCTTCACCGACGACGCCGTCTACCACAACATTCCGCTCGAGCCGACCACCGGGCGAGACGCCATCGCCAACACCATCAGCTCGTTCATCCGCCCCGGCCCGCCAGGTATCGAGCGCATCGAATTCCACGTCATCAACATCGCAGCCAGTGGACCGGTCGTGATGACCGAGCGGGTGGACGTCTTCAGGCTCGCCGACAGATCGTTCGAGCTGCCGGTCATGGGCACCTTCGAGGTCACTGACGGCAAGATCAACGCATGGCGCGACTATTTCGATCTGAACCAGTTCACCAGCCGGATGGGATGACCCTGGACCACATCAGGCGTCGCAGGCTGGGCCGCCGCCGACGCATCGGCGCCGGCGGCGCCGACAGGCTCACGCACCCGCCCGGCATGGCCGGTCCAGGGGCTTGAGTGCCCCGGGTGTCCAGGCGCGGGGGCTCGCGCTCGGACACCCGGGGTGGCGTGTGTCAGCGGTGCATCGTGGCGAGTGCTTCGACCAGGACCTTGGGGTCGTGGCGGCCCTTGAACATGGGCGGGGGCTGCTTGTCCAGGTGAAGCAGGCCGGTGACGGCGGTCCAGGCGGTGCGCACGGAGTACTCGACGGTGAAGACGACGTCGTCGGGGACTTCGGCGTACTGGCCGATGAAGGCGAGGTTGGTCGAGCCCTCAGGGACGACCTTCGGGCGGTCGCCGGCCTTGCGGACCAGGAACTGGCTGGTGATGTACGGCATCATCGCGGAGATCACCGTGGAGTTGGCCAGGATCTGTGGAGCCTGCTCGAAGTGCAGGTGCCCCAGGGCCTCCTGGAGGATCTCGCGGCTGGTGCAGTCGCGCATCGGCTTCTTGACGTAGTCGCCGACCTTGTCGGGGAACAGCGCGTAGCCCCACCACACGAACGTGTCCTCGGGCTGCTCGTGGAAGTGCGGCTGGTGGTTGAGCACGATCGTCAGCAGCCAGGAGGAGTCCTTGAAGGTGATCAGGCCGCCCTTGCCGGCCTCGCTGCCGGAGAACTTCTCCATCAGCTCGAAGAAGGTCGGGTCCTTGGTGGTGACCGTGAACGACTCCCAGGTCGAGTCCGGGATCGAGGAGTTGAACACCTTCGGGTCGCCCAGCTCGCCAGGGCGCTGGGCGGCCATGGACTCCCACAGCCTCCAGGCGCCGCTGGAGCCGGAGGTGTCCAGCGCGGGGACGGCGTCAGTGGTCGCGGTGGTGGCGTTCGCGGTCATCGACCCGTTGGTGACCATGACCAGGTCACCGTCCTGGAGGGTGACCTGCTCGCTGACGCCGGCGCGGGTCCAGGTGATCGCGGTGGCCGTCAGGGCCTTGTCGTCGGCGAGCGCGATGTCGGTGACGGTGGTGCCCTGCTGCACGGTCACGCCCTGGTCGGTGAGCCAGGCCAGCAGCGGGCGCACGATCGAGTCGTACTGGTTGAACCGGGTGCGGTAGATCCCGGACATGGAGTCGAAGGTCTTGAACAGGTGGACGAAGCGGTTGACGTAGCGGCGGAACTCGATCGCGGAGTGCCAGGGCTCGAACGCGAAGGTGGTGCACCACATCCACCAGAAGTTGGTGTGGAAGAACTCCTCACTGAACAGGTCCGTGATCCGCTTGCCGTCCAACAGGTGCTCCGGGGTGGCGGCGCACTTGACCAGCTCCAGGCGGTCGCGCTCGCTGAATCCCATCGAATGGGCGTCCACGATGTTCCCCTCGGCGTCGACCAGGCGGGCGTGGTCGTCCCAGGCGAAGTCCTCGTGGAACGCGAAGGTGTCCTCGGTGACCGACTTGGACGGGTCGTCGAGGGAGGGGATGGTGGACAGCATGTCGTAGGTGCACTCGAAGTGGATCTCGAACATGCGCCCGCCACGCATCGTGTACCCGGTCTCCGGCGAGCCCGCCGCGTCCAGGCTTCCGCCAAGGCGCTCCTGCTCCTCCAGGATCACGATGTCCGAGCCCGCGAAGTTCCCCTCGCGGATCAGCAACGCCGCTGCCGAGAGCGACGCGATGCCGCTGCCCACCAGATATGCCTTCGCCATGAAAAGCTCCTCGTCCGCACTCGAAAGCCCCCCACGACAGCGCCCGCGCCGAAAGCCTCGACGGCGAGCCGCCTCTCGCATCCTGCAGTCCCGGCATGGCCACGGCATCGAGAGCGGCCCAAACGGGCGACCCGCCGACCACTCCCCCGCCCGCGTCGCCCGAGAAACGGACGACCTGCTATGCACCTGGTGTCCCTGGCCCGCGCCGTCGCACGGTTCAAGAACGGGATCCTGCTCGAACGCGAGGAGAAGCCGCATGAACATCGACGACATCCTGCAGAACCCGGACGAGCACGTCCGCTTCGCGGCCTACCTCGACGAACTGGGGCACGTTGCCGACCCGGACGAGATCGAGCTGGTCGGCCGCGTGCTCGCTGATCCGGACCGGACGATGGCCCGGTCCGCCGTGCTGCGGCACCTGGACCGCCGAGCCGCCGGCCTCTGTCGGGAGCCTGCCTACGAGGGGTGGGCGCAGGCGATGGCCCAGGCCACCATCGACCACCCCTTTCTGGCTCAGCGCCTGCGGGAGTGGTCACTCTTCCGCGCCGTCACGCTCGAGGCGCCCTGGCAGCAGGACGACCTGCTCGCCTCATCCAATTGGCTCCAGCTCAAGACCGCCGCCGGAACGAACACCGAGGCCGTCGAAGTCCTCGCCGCAGCCGGCCGCACCAAGCGGATTCGCAACACCGCCAGGACCAGCCTCGACCAAGGCAGCAAGAGCTGAAACCACCGGCGAGCAACGCTGGTCGCACGACCTCGAATGCCCGGCGCGGGACATGCACCTGGTCCAGTAGCCCCAGTAGGCTCTGGCGATATGACACCCGATCAGCTGTTCGATGAGATCGCCGTCGACTTGGCCCCACTGGGCGCCACCGCCGGAGCGATGTTCGGCAAGCGGGCACTCAAGGCCCACGGCAAGGCCTTCGCCTGCCTCAAGGGCGACCTGCTCGCCTTCCGGCTCGGCGACAGTTCTCCCGCCCACGCGGAAGCTCTTGCCCTGCCCGGCGCCGAGCTGTTCGACCCCTCCGGCAAACATCGGCCCTTCAAGGACTGGGTCGCCCTCCCCGACACACACGCCGAGGCGTGGCCGGCCTATGCGGAGAAGGCGCTGGCCGCCCTCGAAGCCGGTGGATCGGTGGGCCGGTAGTCCGCCGACCGAGCACCGTTCGACGTCGAGCAGGGCCCAACGGGCCCGCAGGGCTTGGACATCGTCCGCGGCGGACAGCGGCAACACGAAGACCCCGGCGCCCCTGACGGGCGGCCGGGGTCTGTGCACTCTCAGCTGCCCGACTCGTGCAAGCCGGTCGGGCTACGAGCGGCTGCTCCTCAGGCGTTCCAGACGGTGATCACCGCAGACTCCGCACCGCCGTAGTAGCCGTAGTGGCCGTTGATGGTGGCCCAGAAGCCGGAGGCGACCACGTAGGTGCCCGGCTGGGCGGAGAAGTAGTTGCCCTGCTGGCTGGCGTCCCACTCCGTGTCCCCGGTGCTCTCCCACTGCGGGGCGCAGCCGAAGTCGTGGACCATTCCGGTCGTATGCCCATGGCCATCGGTGCTCAGGAGCTGCGCGCAGGGGAGGACCGCGGTCGGGTCACCGCTGTTGAAGCCGTTCTGGTAGGTCGTGACGACGGGGTACACCCGATTGTCGCTCCAGGTGGCCAGCGGGCCGTAGACGCACGGGTCGATCATCATGTCGCCGGGCTCGGGGGCGTATCCGGTCGTGCGGCAGCCTCCGCCGCCGACCGCGGCCGAGGCCGTTCCGGCAGTCGCGACGCTGAGGCCCACGACGGCGGCCGAGGTGGCGGCAAGCATCGCTGCGGCTTTCCTGATGCGCATGCTGTGAGTCCCTCCGAGTGGCCAGGCAGCGGGGTGCCGCCTTGGCATGGCCTCATCGGAGCGCGCCGGGGTGTTGTACGACAGTGGTGGACATGCCCTGACGACAAGAGATGACAAGTGGGGCTTCCTACCGGCGCGACCTCTGTTCGGCGGTTGGTGTGTCAGAGCCGCGCGGCTGGCGGACTTGACACCTCCGATCGCCCGGCGCGCCTCGGGGGCCGACACGAGGCCTTGTCCCCAAGGCGTCACCCGACGCAGCTGGGTGCGCCTCCGGGCTGTCCCGGAGGCGCCTTTGAGGCGGCGTTGGAGGCGGCCCTTACTCCCGGCTCGCCGAAGCAGGCCGACTGCCTGGGTGGACCAGTCCCGTCTCGTAGGCGGTCACGACGAGTTGGGCGCGGTCGCGGGCGCCGAGTTTGGCCATGGTGCGGTTGACGTGGGTCTTGGCGGTGCCGGGGGTGACGAACAGTTGCTCGGCGATGTCCTGGTTGGACAGCCCCGTCGCCACCAGCCGCAGGACTTCGAGCTCGCGTGGGGTCAGGGCGGCGAGTGCTGCGGGGTCGGAGGGGCTGCCGGGTTCGGGCCGGGCGAGGAAGCGGGCGATCAGGCCGCGGGTTGCGGTCGGCGAGAGCAGGGCTTCTCCGTCTGCGACCAGGCGGATGGCGTCGAGCAGCTGAGCGGGGTCCACGCCCTTGCCGAGGAAGCCGCTGGCTCCCGCGCGCAGGGCCTCCACCACGTACTCTTCGACCTCGAAGGTTGTCAGGACGAGCACTTTGACGCCGGCCAGGTCTTCGTCCTGGGCGATCAGGCGGGTGGCGGCGATGCCGTCCAGGCCTGGCATGCGGATGTCCATGAGCACGACGTCCGCGCGCTGTGTGCGGGCGAGGGCGACCGCTTCGTGTCCGTCGGCTGCTTCGCCGACCACCTCCATGTCGCTCTGGACGTCGATCAGCAGCCGGAAGGTCCCGCGTAGCAGCGCTTGGTCGTCGGCGAGCACGACGCGGATGTTCTCCATCACGAGTCCCTCTCGGTGGTGTGGTCGCTGGGGTCGGAGTCGTTCACCGCGGTGAGCTCCGCGCTGCGGTTCGGCGTCACGGGGTGGGTGAGGTTCAGGGGAAGCCGGGCCCGGACGCGGTAGCGTCCGGCAGCGTCAGGGCCGGCTTCGACGCTGCCGCCGAGGGCGCCGGCGCGTTCGCGCATGCCGATCAGCCCGTGGCCGGCCCCGCCGGAGGGCTCGTCGGGCTTGCTGCGATGGCGGTGGCCTGCCGCTCGGTGGGGGTCATTGACCACGGCAAGGTGCAGCTCGTCCCGGTGGTACTCCACGAGGACGTGGACCGCGGCGCCGGGGGCGTGCTTGCGGGCGTTCGTCAGCGCCTCCTGGACGATCCGGTAGGCGGCGAGCTGGGCGGAGGCGGGGACGGGCTCCGGGTTTCCGCGCCGTTCCACGTCGAGCCTGGTACCTGTGGCCCGGAAGGAGGCGAGGAGGTCGTCCAGATCGGCGAGCGTGGGCAGCGGGTTCACCGGTTCCGGCACGTCCTCAGCGCTGCGGAGCAGGCCCACGGTGGCGCGCATCTCGTCCAGGGCCGCAAGGCTGGTCTCCTTGATCTGCCCCAGTGCCTGGTAGGCGGCCTCCGGGTTGGTGCGCATCAGCAGGTGGGCGACGCCGGCCTGGGCGTTGACCAGCGTCAGGTGGTGCGCGGTGATGTCGTGCAGCTCGCGGGCGATGCGCAGGCGTTCCTCGGTGACCGCGCGCCGGGCCTCCTCCTCGCGGGTGCGCTCGGCACGTTCGGCGCGCGCCTCGGCCTCGGCCAGGTGGGCGCGCCGGTTGCGGACGATGTCGCCCAGCGCGGTGGCCAGCAGCGGCAGGTCGAACAGACCGAGCACGACTCCGGAGGTGCCGCTCTGTCCGTGCGCCAACGCGTAGACGGCGGTGATCACTACGGCCGCGGCGATGCCGACCGGCCAGGCCAGTGCGCGCCGCCGCAGCGAGGCCAGGGTGTACAGGGCGACCAGGGACGCGGCCGGAATGATCTCCGCGTGCGGGGTCAGGACGATCCGGAGCACGTCCAGCGCCACCGTGGCGGTCACCACCGCCAACGGCCAGCGGCTGCGGACCAGCAGGGGCAGGCAGGAGATGACCGCCAGCAGCGTCGCCCACGTGTCGGTGTCGGAGCCGTGGGCCCCGAAGACGGGCGTCACCGCGAAGACCAGGGCCAGCACGAGCGCCGGCGCTGCATCGCGCGCGCGGCGGTCGGCACCCAGCTGGGCCAAGGTCTCTCGCATCGTTGTCATCTCCTTCACGCTACGGCGTTGCTGCTGGTGGCGGGTACCGCCCGGCCGGGAACCGGGTGCGGTCGGGCCGCTGGCTCGACAGGGCCGTGGTCCGCGACATGGCAGGCCTGTCGCGGACCACGGCTGCGGCTAGCGCCGACCGTCGGACACCGGCTCGGCGGCGCCGCGGTCCGATCGCGGCAGCACGACGGCGGGCGCCGGACTGTGGCTCTCGCCTTCGACCGAGATGGTGGGCAGCGCCCGGTCCAGCCACCGCGGCAGCCACCAGTTCGCCCTGCCGAACAGGTGCATCAGGGCGGGCACGACCACCATGCGGATGAGCAGGGCGTCCAGCACGATCCCGACCGACAGGGCGACACCGAACTCGGCGATCACTCGGGCACCGCCGAAGACGAACGACCCGAAGACGAAGAACATGATCGCCGCGGCGACCGCGATGACCCGCCCGGTCTCGCCGTGGCCCACGCGCACGGCGCGCTGGTTGTCGCCGGTGTGCACCCACTCCTCGCGCATCCGCGAGACCAGGAACACCAGGTAGTCCATGGACAGGCCGAACACCACGCCGATGATCATCGGCGGGACGAACGCCTCGACCGGGCCGCCCGATCCGGCCCCCAGCAGCGAGACCCCGAAGCCGTCCTGGAAGACCAGCACGGTCGCGCCGAACGCCACGCCGATGCTCAGTACGTTCAGCACGGCACCCAGCAGCGGGATGAGCAGGCTGCGGAAGGCCACGATCAGGAGCAGCAGGCCCAGCACGGTGATGACCGCGATGAACAGCGGCAGCTTGCCGGTCACGGTGGACGCGAAGTCGTCGTTGCCGGCGGTGGTGCCGCCGACGTACGCCTTCATGGTGCTGCCCTGCTCGGCCTGCGGGATGACGTCCGAGCGCAGGTGGCTGATCAGGGTGGAGGTCGCGGCGGCCTCGGGCGAGGTGGAGGGCATGGCGATGATCTCGCTCACGCCCTGCGCGGCGTTGACCGGCCGCTCGCTGACGCTGACGATGCCCGGCGTGTGCTCCAGCGCGGTGACCAGCTTGGTCTGCGCGGCCTGGTCGCCGTCCCCGTGAACCTGCACGGCGATCTGCAGCGGGCCGTTGAAGCCGGGACCGAACCCCTCGGACAGCAGGTCGTACGCCTGCCGGTTGGTGGACGACGCGGGCAGGTTGCCGTCGTCGGCCGAACCCAGGCGCAGCGACAGCGCCGGGAAGGCCAGCGCGACCAGCACCACCAGGCCGGCGGCAGCCATGGCCTTGGGCCGGGCCTGCACCTGGGCGGCCCAGCGCGGCCACACCCCCGTGCGCTCGGGCGCGGCGTGGCCGGCACGATCGGCAGGGTCGGCAGGGTCGGCAGGGTCGGCACGATCGGCAGGGTCGGCAGGGTCGGCAGGGTCGGCCAGGCGACGACGCTGGGCACGGCTGAGGACCTTCGGGCCGATGAACCCCAGCAGCGCCGGCAGCAGAGTCACCGCGGCCAACACGGTCAGCACCACGGTGACCGCGGCGCCCTCGGCCATGCCGGTGACCTCGCCCAGGTTCAGCGTCGTCATGCCCAGCAGCGCTGCCACCACGGTGAGGCCGGCGAAGACCACCGCGCGCCCGGAGGTGTTCAGCGAGGCGGCGACGGACTGGCCCGTGCTCATGCCGGCCATCAGGTTCCCGCGGTGCCGGTTGACGATGAACAGCGCGTAGTCGATCCCGACCCCCAGGCCGATCAGCGCGCCCAGCGTCAGCGCGGTCGAGGGGATGGTGATCAGGTGGCTCAGCAGCATCACCGTCAGCGCGCCGGTCCCCACTCCGGCGACCGCCGTGATGATCGGAAGCACCGCGACCCAGACCGCGCGGAAGACCAGCAGCAGGATCACGAACACCAGCACGATGCCGATCGCGTCCGACGGGCCACCCGCCGCCACCTGGGCGCCGAACGCCTGACCGCCCAGCGTGACGTGGACCGTTGATCCGTCGTCGGCCAGTGCCAGCGACGACACCTCGCTCTGCTGGGCCTTGGTCGCGTCACGGTCGAACTGCACGTTCGCATACGCGATCGTCTTGTCCGAGCTGATCTGCGCCGCCCCCGTGGAGGTGTAGGGACTGGTGACCGATGCCACGCCGGGCTCGTGCGCGATCTTGTCCAGCAAGCCGGACATCTCGCTCTGCACGGGGGCGTCGGTCACCTTGCCGTGCGGTGCCTGGAACACCGCGTAGCCGCTGTCGCCGGAACTGGAGGCCGAGGCGTGCCGGAGCAGCGTGGAGGCGGTCGCGGACTCGGTGTTCTGCGACATCTGACTGTCGCCGAAGTTGGTACCCGCCGTCCCCAGCGCTCCGGCAAGGGCGATCAGCAGCACCACCCAACCGAGCAGAACCGCGAGACGGTGCCGATGGCACCACCGGGCAAGGGCCGACATGAAGAACCTCCTGGGCGAAGGGAGCTGGAAGCGCCTGCAGATCGACGCCCTTCCAGACTTCCGGCCCAGGCCCCTGCCGTCGTTAACCCACCGTGGACACTTCCACGTACCGCGATCGCGGTACGCCCCCAGATGCGGAAGGTTGTGCACCCCGACCACGCACAACGAAAGGAAGCCGCCGAGCTGAAGTTGGAACGAGGGGCTTGCCGGCCAGCGGTTCCGCTTCGCCCTAAGGTCGGTCCACGGGCAGCGGTGGTAGCCCGGGTCGGTGTCGCCACCACGTCCGCAGTTGGATCACGGCGCCTGCGTCGCGCAGCGGGCCCACCCACTTCGAGATCACCTCGTCGCCGACACACTCGGCGAGACGCACGGGTGGCGCCTGGGTCACGGTCTGCTTGGCGCGCCACAGACCTCCGCCCACGAGCTCCCGGAGTGCCTTCGCCACGTCCAGGGGCCGCGGGCCGACCTCGAGCAGCACGATGTCCTGGGGGATCTCGTCGCACACCAACAGGAACTGCTCGGGCTCGGTGCCCCTCACAGCGCAAACCTCATGCGTGAAGGCAGGGCCTGCTGTCCTTTGTGATGCGCGGGACGGTGTGCGCCGGATTCTCGCGTCACGTGGAGGGGCAGGGTCGGGCGTCGAGCTCGGCGGCACGCGCCTGAAGGTCGCTCAGGGCTGCTTGGGCGAGTGGCGGGAACGGTTCGTCGTCGTCCGCCTTCATCCAGCGTTCGGCGGAGATGGCGAAGGCAAGCATTGCCACTTCCGCGCCCAGTCGGGCGGTCAGCTCGTCCGTGCCGCGTTCGCGCAGGGCGGTGCTGATCGACGCGGCGATCCGGGCGTGCTTGAGCAGTCCCCGTTCCTGCAGGTCGCTGTTGGCCGCGACCACCCGCCTGCGCTGGACGGCCTTGGCCCTCCGCTGTGGGGTCATGACCGGGTCGGTGGCCGCGAACGCCGCGCACAGGCACTGCGCGAGGGTCGCGTCCGCAGCAGCAGCGCGGATGCCGTCGGCGAACAGGCCGGCCAGTACGTCCTCGCCGCCGAACAGGACCTCACGCTTGTCGGTGAAGTGGCGGAAGAACGTGGCGCGGTTCAAGCCGGCGCGATCCGCGATCTGCGCGACGGTCGTCTCGTCGAACCCGTTCTCCACGAACAGGTCCAGCGCCGCGCTCTCCAGGCGCTCACGCGCGTCCGGTGCCCATCTGCTCACCGTCGCAGTCTATGCGAAGCGACCAGGTCGCATCATCCTGCCGAATGATGCGACTTCGTCGCATGACTGCGCTACCGTTGATGCAACAGGGTCGCATCACTCTCCCGCGAGCGAATCCGATCTGCGCGTCCTCGGCCGCGCCCTCACCAAGGAGTCCCCCATGCGCATCTTCGTCACCGGTGCCTCCGGCTGGATCGGCTCAGCCGTCGTCCCCGAGCTCATCAACAACGGGCACCAGGTCCTCGGGCTGGCCCGCTCGGACGCCTCCGCGCACACGGTCGCCGCGATGGGCGCGGAGGTGCTGCGCGGCGATCTGAACGACACCGACGTGCTGCGTGCGGGCGCCCTGGGCAGCGATGGCGTCATCCACCTGGCCTTCGTCACCCCCAGCATGAGCGAGGCCGCGACACGGACGGACGCCGAGGCCATCGAGACGTTCGCCGCCGCCCTCGCCGGCTCCGGCAAGCCCCTGGTGATCTCCGGCGCCACACTGGTGACACCCGGCCGGCCCGCGACCGAGCACGACGAACTCGTCGCGGCAGGACCCGTAGCCGCCCGCATCGCCAACATGCGGGCAGCGCTCGCAGCAGCAGAAACGGGCGTGCGCACCTCCCTGGTCATGCTGCCCCGTTCGGTGCACTGCGAGGGGGAGCGTCATGGCTTCGTCCCCCAGCTCATCGCCACGGCCCGGGCGAAGGGCGTCTGCGGCTACATCGGCGACGGCACCAGCCGCTGGCCCGCCGTCCACGTCAAGGACGCCGCGACCCTCTACCGACTGGCCGTCGAGCAGGCACCCGCCGGCTCCGTCCTCAACGCCGTCGGCGACAGCGGCGTGCCGGTCCGCGAGATCGCCGAGGCCATCGGCCGACACCTCGACCTGCCCGCACACTCCCTGCCCGCCGAGGAGTTCAGCGGGATGCTCGTGCGTCTCCTCAGCACCGACATGCCCGCGTCCAGCACCATCACCCAGCAACTCCTGGGATGGAAGCCCACACACCCCGGCCTCATCGAGGACATCGAACAAGGCCACTACTTCCGTTGACCAAATACTGACAGCAGGCGCGAGAAGCCCTCTTCCGCATTGATCCATTCGGCGCGGTGAATCAGTCGCGTAATCTCCCGCTCCGACGTGCATGAGGCGATCGCTCTTTGAACAACGGTCACCGCCATTTCCCGCAGCCGCCTCCCAGGCTGCGGCAACCGCGCACGACCGGCGCGGTGTCCCCTGCCCCGACCGCCGACTGCCGTCGATCCTCCGCCAGTGGGTTCGTCGCGCCGGGAGATGGTGCACGATCAGCACGCGGCTGTCAGCGGTTCTGGTGAATCCCGGCGTGGCTTCGTCAGTTCTTGGCACGCTCGTCGCCATGGACGACACCGACAAGCAGGACGCCGTCGCGCGGGCGCTGCGGGCCTGCCTGGAGATCCGCTGCCCGAAGTGCAAGGTCGAGCCCTGGCAGCACTGCCGCAACCATCTCGCGGGCCGGGGCGTGATCAATGCTCGCTTTCACAAGCCCCGCCAGGTCGACTCCGGCGCGCAACACATCCTCGCCGGGGTCGGCATCCGGCACCTGCGCTGGCAGGCGCCGGTGACCGGCCGGTGGACCGGCGAGCAGGTCACCGGCTAGGTGCGGTGACCGGGAAAGTCGGCCGTTCGCAGTGGCAGGTCAGACGGCATGGGTAAGGCTCTGGGGGTCGCCACCTGAGCGGGCCGGCCGTTCATTCGTCGCCGCTGGTGGCCCTGCGAACCGCCGAAAAATCGACGGGCCCGACCCACCGGTACTCAGCCTCCCGGTAGGCCAGGACCCCGATCTTCACGAGTGCGTCCATCGCTTCGCCGATCGCGGTGGAGAGTGGGGTCTCCATGAAGAACATCCCCCTGATGCCGCCGAATGTCGTTCCTTCAGGGAAGATGCCCAAAGAACGTCCGAACTCGAACATGGCGATGTCGTAGTCGGTCCACTCACTGAGCGATTCGGCCAGCTCCATGCGCTCATGGTGCCAGTCATGGTCGGCGGGCCCAAGCGATTAACGAGTGTCCGGGTGAGCTCGTCAGGCCGGCATCCGATGAGGCCGACCGCCCATGGATGCCCTTCTCGCTGCGGATAGGCGTGCGTTCGCGTCACTGGGCAGCGCGGACCTCGGAGTGCCGTGCGCCTGGGTTGCGCCGGCGCAGGTGGTCACACGAGGAGGTCGTAGACCTGCCACCCACCGCTGACGAGCGTGCGCGGCAGGAAGGCCCGCCCGGAGTTGCCGGTGCCGGCGTACAGCCACAGGTGGCCGGACGCGTCGCGCGCGACCAGGTCGTCATGCCCGGAGGAGGTGGCGTCGCCGGACTGCACGATGCTGTTGTAGATCTGCCAGCCACCGCCCACGCGGACCCGGGCGGGTGTCGGCGCATCCAGGTCCGGGTCCCCCACCAGCCACAGCACCCCACCGCTGTCGCGGGCCGCGAACCTCGGGGTCCAGTCCACGACCCCGGCACCGGCGACCGCTTTGTAGGAGCCCAGGCTGGGCGCCGTTGCCGCTATGTCGCTCAGCGGGTCGGACGCGGATCCGGTGCCATGGAAGTCCAAGCCGCTGGCGGCGTCCGCCACGTCGGCCTGGCCGTCCGCGAAGAGCGCGCCGCCCGCCACCAGACGCGCCGAGGGGTGGTAGCCGGGCAGCGAAACCGCGACCCTGGGCAGGAACGGCCGCGTCGTCTGGCCGGTGCCCCGGTACAGCCACAAGCGTCCGGCGCTGTCGCGGGCCAGCAGGTCATCGCGTCCGTCGCCGGTCAGGTCACCGGCGGCAACCAGTGTCGTGTAGACGTTCCAGCCGCCACCCACCTTGACCCGGGCGCCATAGGGGGTGGTGGAGTGCCCGGTACCCGGGTAGAGCCACAAGACCCCCGAACGGTCACGCGCCAGCAGATCGGCCTTCCCGTCACTCGTGAAGTCGTGCGTCAGGCAGGCGTGACGCGCGATCGCAAAGGTCTGGTTCATCCCGCCCACGACCGTGCCGTCCGCGGCATGCAGGGTGGCGCTGCCGGTGACCGTGCCCGGCGCGATCCCGCAAGTGGCGTAGAACGTCAGCTGCCAAAAGCGGTCCGGATTCGGATCCGAGGCGGGCAGGTCGGCAGCCGGCAGCACGTACGACAGCGAGCCGTCCGCACCGATCACCGGCGCCACAACCGGCTGCGAACCACCCCCCAGCCCCGCTACGGCTTTGACCTCCAGCGCACCCGCCAACTGCTGCGCGGTGTAACCCGCCGCCTTCAGCCGCGCCGCCGTGAACGACAGCACCGGGTACGCGCCCGGCAAAGCCGTCGCCGTCTCCCCGAAGAACGACAGCGCGTACTGGTTGAGGCGCGTCTGCTGCGCCAACGGCATCACCGCCGTGTTGTAGCCCTGCACGCCACCTGGGGCCTGCCACTGCCCCAGCGCACCCGCATACACCGGCGACACCGTCGACACGGCACTACTCGAAGTCATCTGCCCCGTCGAGTGGTCCACCACCTGCGCCGTGACCGTCAACGGCACCATCGGCTGCTGCTCGTACAGGCTGATCTGCCGCGTGAACGACTCTCCAGCGGTCACCGGCTTGTACTGGTTGTACAGATGCACAGTGAAAGTCGCACCCTGACCGTCCGTCACCGTCGACTGCGAGTCCAGCACCCCCTTGTCGGTGAACACCTGCAGCGTCGGATCCGAGGAGTGGAACACCAGCACCGCGTCCGACGCCGCCGCCGGAGCAGCCCCAACGGTCGCGGTCAGGTGGTACGGCTCACTCCCGAACAACGGCGGCGCCTGCAACGAGACTCCCGCCCGGCCTGATCCGCCGCAGCGGACGACACCGGAGCAAGACACAACAAGCAAGCCGAACCCGTCACAAGCAGACGCGGAACGGACGAACGAAGACGCATCAGCAGATCCCCTCCCAGAGCCAAACTCCCAGGTGAGAGCGCATCAGCCGCGTTCGAACCACAGGTAGCACGGTGATCATAAAACCCCCCGGACACCACCCCGCAACCCCCTCCCACGCCGATGCCCCAAAAATCCCAACAGCGAAGAATCCACCCGCATCCACCCGGCGCCGTCATCGAGGCCAACACCCCCGACCCTCACGCGCACACCGGATCCCGAACGCGCCGATCACGCGCAGCACCGCACGGCGGGATGCGCGCGCTGGGCGCGGGCCCGGACCGTTCCGGATCACCGGTACCTGAAGGTGGGCCCGTCACCGCATGCCCGAAGTCCCATGGACCGAAGGGTGAGCGGGCCGTCGGCCGTGTATCGACGGAAGCGGGCAAGGACACGCGGAGGGACCATGGCCTCGATCTGGTCAAAGAGCTGTTCCTGCGTGGTCTGCAGCAGCCCCGCGCTGTGGGTGAGCGCGGCAAGGACGATCAGGTTGTCGCGGTAGTCCTCAAGGCGTGCATCCGCCATCCCGACCGCGATCCCGGCGGCGCGCAGCAATTCGGTGTCGCAGCCGCGTACGGCCAGCGCTGCGGCGCGCTCGCCGTAGACACTCAGGACGCCGGCAGCCCGGGGGGTGAGAGCGTCCAGGATCGCCCTGCGGGTGGAGGGGTCCGCGTCGGTGTACTCGGTCACTGCCGCGTGGGCCACCTGATCGAGTGGGTGGGGCAGCACCTGGATGCGGAAGCCGTGGAACTTGGGGTCGCGGAGCCGGTTGACCGCGTACAAGGCCTCACCTCCCTACAGCGGCGGCGGGCGGCGGCGCGCCGCGGCCTTCTCCATCAACGGCAGCGCGGTGACCGGGTCGGCCAGCAGCGGAGTGAGCCGGCGAAGGTAGTGGGCGTGGGACTGGACGGACTTCTCCATGGCCCGCCCGGCCCACGCGTGCACCGAGACCGCGTTCAGCGGGCCGAAGCCGGCGGTGAAGACCAGGCGCGGAATGTCGGCCACGAGCACAACGGACGAGAGCTTGATCTGCGCTGTCGCATTCACATACAGATCCCGGGTCAGCCCGATCCGATAGGAGAGCGGCTCGCGATGCCACACGAGGTAGGCAGGATTGTCGGCCGCCCGCGCCGGAAGCGTGAAGCCGCACTCGTTGGAGAGGAACGCCAGGTGCTGACGGACCAGCCCGTCGAATCCAGGACCCTTTCGGCTCACCTCGCCCACCCTGCCTGCTGTCCCGCCGTCCCGCAGTCCCGTCCCCGGGCCGGCCGGCCCGGCTTCGACGGTACCGCCAGACCCCGGCGATGAAGACCCCTCCGAAGCGCTGCCAGGGCCTCGCCGAACGGCGCATCACCCCGCTGTCCGGATCGAAGGACTCGTCGGCGCGCACGGCGCGGCCGATCCCGGACCCATCCGCCGCGCGCTCGGCTCCGAATCACCTGCAGAGGCTCGATTGGATGCGCCCCGGACCTTGGCGCTCGGCTTCTTCTTCACGTCCCTGACTCCGGCAGGAGGCGCGCGCTGCCCACCACCGCTGTTCCGGTTCCACCGGAACCGGCACGTGGAGCCCTGGGTGCAGCGCTTCCCGAGGAGTCATCGAAATCCGAGTACCACCGTGCAGTTCAGGAGAGCGCAATGACGCACATGAAGAGGACGACGGCCAAGGTGCTGGCCATGGCGGCCCCGGTGGCGCTGCTCGCGTTGCCGCTGACCGCCTTCAGCGCCTCGGCCGCGAGCGCGCAGTCGAGCGGCAGCACCACCTACATGGCGACGCTGAACCCGCTCAACCACGCCAGCGGCTCGGGCATGCTGATGCTCCAGCTCAACGGCTCCCAGGCCGTCATCACGGAGGACGTCAACGGCCTGGCCGCGACGTTCATGAACGCGCCGTACCCGCACGTGCAGCACATCCACATCAACGGGATGGGCACGTGCCCGACCACCTCCGCGGACACGAACGGCGACGGCGTCATCAGCACCACCGAGGGCGGCCCGGCCTACGGGGCGATCGGCACCACGCTGAGCGTGAGCGGCGACACCAGCCCGGCGGCCGGCACCGACGTCAAGACCGCGCCGTCCGGCGGGAGCTTCCACTACTCCCGGACCATCACCCTCGACGCGGCGACCGTGGCATCGATCAAGGCCGGCAAGGCTGTCATCGTGGTCCACGGACTGGACCCGACGACGCTGAGTGCCAAGGCCCAGGCCGAGCCCAGCGACCTGGTGCCCTCACTTCCGCTGGCGGCGACCTCCCCCGCGCTGTGCGGGCCGCTGGCCGTCTCCCAGATGGCCATGGTTCCCGGTGGTGGAGTGAACACCGGCGGCGGTGGGACCTCCGGGGTCCACGACATCGGCCTGTACGCGGCCGGTGCGGGCCTGGCAGCCGCCGCGGGTGGCGCCCTGGTCCTGCGCCGACGGATCACCGTCGAGAAGTAGACGCTCATGTCCTGGTTGACACGACTGTCGGGTCGTGGCCGCCGGCGCCTGCTGGCGTCGGCGGCCACCGCCCTGCTGCTCGCAGCCGGAGGGACACTGGCCGCGGGGATCTCCGGTCAGCAGCACGCGCCCAGGCCACCCGCCTCGGCCGCGCTGCCGAGCAGCAACCCGCCGAACCTGCCCCCGGCCGCCACGCCCGCCCGCGCACCGGGCCCGATCGGCGGCCCGTCCGCCGTTCCACCCCTGCCGGCGATCCGCGCAGTGACGCCGACCGCGATCAGCATTCCGGCGATCGGCGTCCACCACGCCCTGCTGAGCCTGGGTCAGAACTCCGACGGCACCCTGCAGGTACCGCCGCTCTCCGACGTCTCCGCGCCGGGCTGGGACCGCGACTCGCCGGTCCCCGGCCAGGTCGGGCCGGCGGTGGTGGTGGGCCACATCGACGGGACCACCGGAGCGGAAGGCGTCTTCTACTCCCTGGGCGCGCTGCGCCCAGGTGACACCGTCTCCATCACCCGCAGCGACGGCACCGTGGCGGTGTTCCGGATCGACGGCGTCAACGTCTACGCCAAGGACGCCTTCCCCACCCTGACGGTCTACGGCAACACCACCGACCCCCAGCTCCGGCTGATCACCTGCGGCGGGCGGTTCGACCACGCCACCCAGCACTACCTGGACAACACCGTCGCCTTCGCGACGCTCACCGGCATCCACCGGGGCTGACCGCGCCGACACACGAGGAGGAGACGATGCGCACCCGACAACGGACCGTCAGCGCGCCCCCGGCAAAGGGCGGACGACGAGGCGCCCGCACCTACGGGCTCGCGGCCACCGCGGCGGTGGCCGCACTGGCAGCAGGATGTGCGGGCACGGCCCACACCTCCGCAAGCCCGGCCCGCCCGCCGGCGTCCCTGAGTGCGTCCATGCCGACGGGGATGCGAATGCCCGCTGGGCAGGCGGCCGGGCCGTCGGCGTCCGCGCTGATGGTGTGCTCACCGGAGATCCGCAAGGACGTCACGAACATCCTCGCCCCGTCGAGAGCGCCCACCACGACCACCACATGGACCGGCCACCTCTTCACCTGCACGTACCACCTGCCGACCGGCCGGCTGGTGCTGTCGGTGGAGGAGTCACCGGACACCGCGACCGCGACCGCCTACTTCGACGCGCTGCGCACCCACCTCGGCCACACCACAGCGCTGACCGCCGCCCAGGCTCTGGGCAACCCCGGGTACGAGTCCGCCGACGGCACGGTCGTCGTCCTCAAGGACGGCAAGACCCTTCGGGTCGACGCCACCGCTCTGCCGGCCGCGTCCGGACCACACCAGCTCTCCCGAGCCGACCTGGCCTACGAGGTCGCCAGCGACATCCTCGGCTGCTGGAACGAGTAGCCCCGGACCCCGACCACGCTCACGTTCACGTTCACGTCAAGGGACATGACATGCCAAGAGTTCCTCTCAAGGTCGCGCTCCCCGCGGCCGTACTGATCCTGGCCGCGGGAGGCTGCTCCTCCGCGGCCGTCCAGTCCACCCCGACCCCGGCCACTCCCCCGAGCACCCCGAGCGCTCCCAGCAGCCCGGGTCCCCCCAGTGCGCGGCCCAGCGCCGCGACGGCGCAGATCGTGATCGACAACTTCGCCTTCAGCCCGGCGAACCTCACCGTGCACGCCGGGGAGAGCATCACCGTGGTCAACCACGACTCCACCACGCACACCCTCACCGCGCGCCCCGGCAGTGCCTTCGACACCGGACCCGTCAACCCCGGCCAGTCGGCCACGTTCACCGCACCTGCCACCCCCGGCACCTATCCCTACGTCTGCACCATCCACGCGTCCATGCACGGCACACTGACGGTCCACTAGGGAGCCCCTCATGACCGCCCTGCGCATGCTCCTGCGAGGTGCCGCGGCGGCGGGCCTCGCGGTCGACGCCTACGTCCACCTGAAACTGGCCCACCAGTACTCCGCCGTCGCCTCCGCCACCATCAGCGAAGGCACCCTGTTCCGTGTCGAAGGCGTCGCCGCCGTCATCGCGGCGCTGCTCGTGCTGTTCTGGCGACACCGGTTCGGCGACGGTTTCGCCTGGCTGACGGCCGCCGCCGGGCTCGCAGCGATCCTGTTCTACCGCTACAGCGACCCCGGCGCGCTCGGCCCGCTGCCCGACATGTACGAGCCGATCTGGTTCACCGACAAGGTCCTCGCCCTGCTGGGCCAGGCCGTCGCACTGGCGGCGCTGACCCCGTTGATCGTCGGACGACCCCGACGGAACGCCGGCCGTCGCACCCCCCACGATCCCGAAGAGGCAACTGGCAACCCATCCGTCCATGATCGCCCCGGTGCATGACCCCAGCAGCGTGCATGCTCCCCGACACCGCCGCGCCCGCGCACCACCCGGCCCCGGAGGCCGCCATGACCGTCACCCGCCGACACATCCAGATCGCCCTGGGAGTGCTCTGGCTCCTGGACGGAGCCCTGCAACTGCAGTCGTACATGTTCACCAGCGGCTTCGCCCACCAGATCATCGACCCCGCCGCCGCCGGCCAGCCCGTCGGCGTCGCCGCGCCCGTCCACTGGGCAGCGCACCTGATCGCGGCCGCACCCGTGCTGACGAACACGGTGTTCGCACTCGGCCAACTCGCGCTCGGAGCCGGACTCCTCTGGGCGCGCACCGCGCGCTGGGCGCTCGCCGCCTCCATCGCCTGGGCCCTTTCGGTATGGCTCCTGGGCGAGGGGCTGGGCGGCCTCGCCGGCGGTCACACCCTCCTGCTGACCGGCGCGCCAGGAGCCGTGCTCCTGTACGCCATGGCCGCTGTCCTGGCCTGGCCGCAGCCGGCTTCCGGCGCGGTCGACGCCGGCCATCGGTGGCGCGCCGACACCCCGCCCTCCGCCTGGGCGGCGCCGGTCTGGGCCCTGCTGTGGAGCGCAGGCGCGATCCTCCAGGTCCTGCCAGGCAACGGCGCAGTGCCGGCCATCGCTTCGTCTGCCGACTCCGCACCGCAACCGCTGGCGACCCTGGACCGCGCACTCGCCTCGGCCCTGGCCACTCACAGCGCCGTGACGACCGTCGCGCTGGCCCTGGTCATGGCGGCCGTCGGCCTGGGAGTCCTGGCCGCGCGGCCCTGGCGCAGGATCGCCGCGTACACCGGGGTCGTCCTCGCCCTGTTGTTCTGGTTGTTGGGGCAAGGCGCCGGGCTCCTCACCAGCGGCCGTTCCACCGACCCCAACACCGGGCCGCTGCTCGTGCTCCTGGCCGTCGCCGTGCTCGGCTCCCGCACGCCGGGACTCCCGTTGCGCTCTTCCGGGATGACCGGTCTGCGCCTGGGCGGGTCAACCGCGTCCGTTCCCAGGGGCGACCTATCGTCGACTCGTCGCAAGCAAGCGTCAGCACCATCGACGAAGGATCCGCAATGACTGCACACCTTGGCCTGTTGGCCCGCATCGAGGCCAAGCCCGAGCACGCCGACGATGTCGAGCAGATGCTCACCCAGGCCGTCCAGCTGGCCCGCGCGGAGAGCGGAACCCTCACCTGGTACGCCTTCAAACTCGGACCTGCCTTGTTCGGCGTGTTCGACACGTTCGCCGACGAGGAGGGTCGCGAGGCCCACCTGAAGGGCCGCATCGCCGCGGCCCTCGGCGAAGCCGCCCCCACGATGCTCGCCACGCCCCCGCAGATCGACCGCGTCGACGTCCTCGCCGTCAAGTAGCCGACCTGGCCACGGGGACGGGGACGTTACACGGGATCAGCTGCCTGGCGGCACGGTTCTCCACCCGTCCGCCGACACCGCTGCTTCGAATCGCACCTTGACGGGGCGTCGTCGGCGCGCCCGGGTGGAGCGAGGAGCGCGCATGACAGACGGGCAGGGCGTCGTCAGGAGGATGACCGGACTGGTCCTGGCGGAGGGCTGCGCTCCGGCGCGGATCGAGTGCGGCTTCGACCCGTCGGACCCTTTCGCCGTCACCGTGGCCGTCGCCGTGGGCTCCATCGGCACGCCACGACCGCCCGTGACCTGGGTGATCGCGCGCGAACTGGTCGTCGGGGGTCTGGATCACCGGGTGGGCGAGGGCGATGTCCAGGTCCGTCCGCTCTCGCCCGAATGGACCCTGATCGAGCTCGGCTGCCCGGACCGGTCCGCGATCGTACTCGTGGCGACGGAGGACCTCCGCGACTTCGTCGCGGCCACGTTCGACGTCGTCGCCGAGGGCGCCGAGAGCGCCTGGTTGGACTGGGACGCCGTGCTCCGGCAGCTTTCGGCCGACACCTGACGGGGCCGACGACGGCCCCGGCGGCTTGGGCCGTCCCGACTTGCCGGCGGCCCCGGACATGCCTGTGGCCCCGGACTTGGCGGGCTGGACGTCCCGAGGCTCACGTCGAGTGCGTACGCCCGGGGTCCTTGACCACGTCCCCTCTGCTCGCGCCGATGACGTCAGGTCAGGCTCCTGTGCAGCCCGACCCTTGTCTCACCACGCCTCGGCCGGACGCGCACGGACGGGGACGTGCCGGCCACCCGATCGCCCACGCGAAGCGGTCGCCCACCTTGGGCCGCCGCACCAGGAGCAGCAGTGCCGAGACCGCCCCGGCTCCTGCTGCGAGGCGGACCAGCGGACCCCGCGGTGCGTTCACTGCCGGACCGTCAGGGTGCCGTGCATGAACGGGTGGATGGTGCAGATGTAGGGGTAGCTGCCGGGGGTGGTGGGCGCGGTGAAGGTGCCGCTCGCCCCGGCGGCGATCTTTCCGGTGTCGAAGCCGTGCGCCCCGGTCGCGGTCAGGGTGTGCGCGGTCGAGTCGTGGTTGGTCACGGTGACCAGCTGTCCTGGCGCGACGGTCAGATCGGCGGGCTGGTATGCGAAATTCGCGATCACGATCCGGGCCTGTCCGGACGGGGCCGCGGATGTCACGGACGCCGCGGACGCGGGGGCGGACACGGAGGTCGAGGCACTGGAGCAGCCCGCCGAGGCGGCGGCAAGCAGCGCGGCGACGAGGGCGACTGTCAGGCGGGTGCGTGAACGGGGCATCGGACGCTGCCTCTCGCCGAGAGTGGTGGCCAGGGATGGGAAATGAGCGTGGCGGGCTGCCGGCGCTCCCAGGACAGCAGCCCGCCGGGTCGGGCCGGTCCCGTTCCCAGGGTGACCGGCCCAGCTCTGATGGTGCCTCAGACGGTCAGCAGGCTCGGGGAGGCCGCCTTGTCGACACCCAGGAAATCGTCCGGGACCGGGTACTGCCCCAGGACGTAGTTCAGGATCGCCGCGTGCATGGCCTCGACCGGTGCGATCGTGGCGGCGGTGGCGATGCCATCCAGGACCAGTTGATCATCGCCACGGGTCCGGACATCGCCGTATTCCACCCGTACAGACCTGAAACTGCGGCATTCAAGTCACACTGGCCCGCCCGCCATCCTCTGTTCACCGGGTCTCCCTGTGGGGAGCGGGCGAGCGCGCGCGACACCGGCCTGTGACCTCGGGCTCAGGTCGCCAAGCCGCACTCGACGCCGAGCGCTACCTCTCCGCCGAGGCTGACGTGGCGCTGGTCACCGAGCCCGCAGGAGCCACTGCGTAGCCCGACGCGACGCTGCGCCGAACTCCGCTTCCTGCGCGGCGAATGCGAAAGCCCGGGCCGCAAAGGCTCGGGGCTTCGCGCTCGGGCCCATGACCGCTCTGCCCACCGGAGCCGTCTCGGCGCCCGGGCCCGTATCAGAGCCTCTTCATCCCCCGGCGCGGCTCAGGATCCAGACGCCATAGGTGTCGTTCGCGGGGTGCAGTTCGTAACTGCCCGCCCGCAGGTCGACGCGCAGGCCGACGGAGGCCACGTCCGCCTCGAACTCCGCCGCCGTGTAGACGCGGGCGTGCGGCGGCGGGTCCTGGAGGTGGAAGCCGACCAGGATGCGACCGCGCTCACCGAGCACGTCGCGC
The DNA here is from genome assembly GCF_900109465.1 of Streptacidiphilus jiangxiensis. Lineage (GTDB taxonomy): Bacteria > Actinomycetota > Actinomycetes > Streptomycetales > Streptomycetaceae > Streptacidiphilus > Streptacidiphilus jiangxiensis. The sequence continues at coordinate 13,866 of NZ_FOAZ01000020.1, read as the reverse complement.
ATCGCCGCCAGCGCCGTCCGCTCCGTACCCTCGGCCAGGTAGACGATCACGTTGCCGACGCAGACGACCAGGTCGAATGGACCGTCATCCGGACTGAGATCGAGGATGTTCCGCTCCTCGATGGGCAGTCCGGGGTACGTCTCCCGGGCCTGCTCGACCAGCGCCCCGTCAGGCTCGATCGCGACCACGTCGTGCTCACGCTGCACGAGCGCCGCGGCCACCCGGCCCATGCCCGCGCCGGCGTCGAGCACCCGGGCGCCACGGGGCAGGAGCGTGTCCGCGAGCCGGGCCTCGCCGTCGACATCCTTGCCAGCCTGGTAGTGACTCTTTCAGGTCGAGCGGACGGTGCCCCGGCCGGCGGGGTGGTCTGGGACCCGTCGCCGCCCCACGACCCAGCACTGCTGTTCGCGCGGAGAGCGAGCCCTGCGCTGGGTGTCCTCACGGTGGAACGCACGAATCGCCTTGCTCGCGCAGGACTTGGTTGGCGAGTCCTATCAGTTGGCTGAGTGGGCATCCGGAGTCAGCCGCCAGGGACGGCGCCCTATGCCAGGTCTCGACGAATACCTGCTCGGTTGCCTTCCGGGCGTCACCGTCGTTCCCGCAGGCGGCGAGAGCCGCGCGCCAGATGCCGGGAGCGAGCATGTCGTACAGCGCCGAGAACGCCGTGGCGTCCCCTTGGGCTGTCCTGTTGAGCAGGTCGCTGACCTTCTCGACGAAGTTCGTGGAGGAAGCGGATCTGCGGTGCCGGCTGGTTAGGCACTCAGCCTCCGCACCCGGGGCGCGTCGGGCACTCGTAACGACGTTCAGGGGGTTCACTTGCGGCGGCCTTCCAGGCGAGTTGGGTTCGCCCAGCGCACGTCGGTGGCCAGGCCAGCCCGTTGCAGCAGGCGGATGACAACTGCGCTCAGATCGATCTGTCCGCGGTCCACGCCGTGGCGGGCACAGGTCGGGTCGGCGTGGTGAGCGTTGTGCCAGCTCTCCCCGAAAGACGGCACGGCGAGCGGCCACAGGTTGGTGGCGCGGTCGTGGCGGCGGGTCCGGAACGGGCGCTCACCGATCATGTGACACAGGGAGTTGACGCTCCAGGTGACGTGGTGGAGCACCGCGACCCGGATCAAGCCCGCCCACAGCAGGGCCGCGATGGCGCTGCGGAGAGTCCCTCCGATGGCCCATCCCAGACCGAAGGGCACGGCGAGAGACATGACGCACAGCGCGGGGAAGGCGGCGGAGACCGCGCGCATGGCGCGGTCGGCCGCGAGGTCGGGAGCGTACTTCGCGGCCGGAGTGGTGTCGCTGGTGAACAGCCAGCCGACGTGGGCGTGGGCCAAGCCGCGAAGTTGGCCCCGGAGCGTGGTTCCGTAGCGGAAGGGCGAGTGCGGGTCGCCGGGGCGGTCGGTGAAGGCGTGGTGGCGCCGGTGGGTGGCGACCCAGCTGATCACGTCGCCCTGGAACGCCATCGAGCCCGCCAGGGCGAGCACGACTTTCAGGCTGGGGGCCGGGGTGAAGCTGTGATGGGTCAGGCAGCGATGGAAACCAACAGTGATCCCCAGGCCGGTGACGGTGTAAAGCGCCACGGCGAGCGCGATGTCGACCGGACCGATCAGCTGGCCCCACAGGACCACAACCGCCAGCACCAACGCTAGGAAGGGAAAGGCCACGATCACGGCCGTGATCGCTACCTGCCCGGCCCGCGGCTGCAGTTCGACTGGAGCTGGCGTCGTGGGGAATGGCTCGCTGCCCGCATAGGTCGGCTGCGGTTGCGCTGCCGGTGACAGCGGGGCGTGTGCTGCTTGATTGGTGGTGGTCACTGGCGCTCCTGGCCGTCTCGAATTCGAAGCAGCCAGGGTCGGGGGCAGCTGCACCGTCGAGGTGACCTCACCCGTGCTTTCGGCGCAGGTCGGGCCCAAGACGATGCCTGTATGTCCAGACTAGCGCGGTGTCCCTGGGCGTCCCAGTGCGATGGCCGCGCCCTTCCGCCTGCCCGCGCAGGCCGAGCGGAGGGGCGGTGCATGGAGGCCGCGGCCCTGCGGCGGCGGCACGGACCTCAGAGTGGGCCAGCAACGAGCTGTCGTCTCATTTCGGGCTCTTCCCGGAAGGTGGTGCCGCGCCTGATGGTAGATGGCGGCTTCGCTCTGACCCATCCGGTCGGCGTCTGGCGACGAATGCCAAACAGAGATAGTCAAGGCAGGTGAGTGCAATGAAGCGCAACCACGTCAGACTGCACTGCCAGGTGACTGGTGTGCTGATCAGCACCCAATGCGGGCACGCCCAGCCGGTACGGGTCCACCTGCGGTACCGCCGAGCCGAGGCCTACGCCGTCACGCTCGAGATCGACGTCGACCGCCGCCTGCACAGGTGGCAGCTCGAACGCGAGCTCGTCACCCTCGGCCTCAGCCAACCCAGTGGCGGCCAGCTTCTTCGGATCCGACCGCTCGCCGCGGACTGGACCCTCCTCGACCTCCCCGAGGGAACCGAGGGAAGGCTCCTGTTGATTGCCAGCAGTGACCTTCGCGTCTTCCTCAGCCGTACGCTGCGGATCGTGCCCGTGGGGGACGAGGGCAATGCGATCGACTGGGACGCCGAGCTACGAGACCTCGTGCCATGACGTAACCGGCATCAGAATGAGCGGCATGACCGCGCCAACGCCGCGGTCCTTGACTGTCGAATCCCTTGGGCCCGGTGAGGCGCTGCTCAGGTCTTCGACCGTCCAGCATGCCCAGGTGAGGTTCCGTGCTGGCGCATCCACTGGAGATGGGTCTCAAACTCCGCAGCCAGGACAGCTGCCTCGGCGCGGACGCGATCCAGATCGGCCGAGGAGGCATCAGCCTGTGCCGCCCGAAACTCTGCCGTCAGCCGAAGGCGATGCCAAAGGGCATAACGCTCGACCTCCTCTTTGCTGAGCTTGCCGGTCCCGCGCCAGCGCGCGACCGCCTCGTCGGCTCCCGGCTCGCCAGCCGATGACACCGCCTGCAACCACTCCGCGACAAGACGAGCATCCGCCGGAACGTCTTGAGAGACCCGCGTGCGTTGGAACAACTCTCGCAACTTCATGCCGCCCCCAGGATGAACATCAACTCGTCGCGTCCCGGCGCCACGAAGCTTCCTCGCGACCGAGCGTCACCACAAGACCCCTCGGCGTGTCTCGAGTGAACCATCACACCCGCTGAAGCACACGACCCATCACCCCGTTCGAACCGATGATCACCTGGATCGGCACGACAACGGCAACGGCCACTTTGCCCTCACTCTGCGCTTGACGCTGCAGCGCCCACCCAGGCACGCGAGACAGCTTGAGATCGGTTGGCGCGCCGAGCACGGCGACACCGAGGAGGACGAGTAGCGGCCCGGTGTTGGGGTCTGTGGCGTGACCACTGGACAGGAGGCCGGCACCCTGTCCGATGACCCAGAACAGCAGGGCAAAGAACATACCGCTCAACGCAGCCGCGCTACGCCACGGCCGTGCGGCGAGGGCTCCCAGGCCTACGGCTGCCATGATCAGGGCCAAGGCTACGGTTATCGCGTTGCGTCGGGGCGCTGTCCCGAGACCTCGGGGCTGCCGGGAAACAGCGGTTTGTGTTCCGTTCCGTCGTCCCTGCTGAAGCTGTGCGGTCCTTCCACGGCGCTCCACATCCCTTCGTGCGTCGGGCAAGGCTCACAGCCCGCTTTCTCCTGTGCTGACTGTTCGCGGCTGCTATGGGGTTCGGACGGGTGCGCGCGGGCGGGAATCCGCGTTCCGGCGCCCATCCGAGTGCGGGTCATGTGGCTGTGCGGGCGCGGCGCCGACCCGCGCTACCTGCGGAGGCTGGCCGAGGTACGCCGTCGAATTCGCCGGCGGCATGGGATCTCGCCCCACCTCGTCGCGCGCTTCCGGAGCCGGTCGTCTCCGCCGTGTGGTCCTGCCCCGGGGAGATCGCGCTCGCCTACCTGGCCGCTACCTGATCCACCGTCACCGGCGGCTCGCAGGAGTACGGACGCCGGATCGCCAAGCAACTGCACACGACCGTGCCTGCGGCGCCCGTGCTCAGGCGGACAGCTGGCCGGTCCGCTCGGACTCCTCGTCAATCCAGGTGTCCACCCGGGCCCACTGCTGCTCGAGCCATTCTCCTGCCGCGGCGCGACCGGCCGGTACGGCGGTGCCGGGAACGCACCACCAGGTGGCGCTCACCGGTGCGCGCAGCGGGATTCCGCGCCAGATCCGGGACGGCGTGTCCATTGGGTCCAGTCCGGTGTGGGCGACGATGACGACGTCCATCCCTGCGGCGGCCCCGCCCAGCAGCGCCAACGGCCCGTCCCACCTCGGTGGGAGCACGTGCGGGCGCTGCTGGGCCAGGCTGGCTCGGCGCGCTTTGCCGTGGCGGCGCAGCCAGGAGATCGAGCGGGCGCGCCGCTGCTGGGTGAAGTTGCCGCCCTCGGGAAAGATCACCGCAGCCTCGCCCGGGACAAGCGCTGCTGCGAGGTTGGCGATGGCGTCCGTTGTTGTTTCCGGAGCGGGTGAAGGGACGAAGACGTGCGGCGTGCGGCCGATGAGCATGTCCAGGCATGGATCCCAGCGCAGGGACCGCTTGAGCACCACGGCGGGGTGCACCTGAGCCTCGCACAGCAGCGCGTGGAGCAGCAGGAACGAGTCGCCGGGTCCGGCGTGCCGGGCAAATACCAGCAGCGGTGCCGCCGCCCGTCCCATCTGTGGAACGGGCGGCCTGACCCGTAGGTTTAGTTCGAAGATCCGTTCAGCTGCCCGATACAGCCGGTCCAGCAGCCGGGCCAGCAGCTCGTAGCTGTGCTCCCCCAGCCGCTGGCTCTTCGACTGTCCGGGGTCGGGCCGCAGAACACAGTGCGCCCAGAACCAGAAGGCCGCCACGACGCCCGCCAGGTCCACGCAGGCGTACACCAGAAGGAACGTGGTGATGCGCAGCAGGCGCCAAGGCTGTCGCGCGAGCGCGGTCAGTGGTGCGGTCACCAGTGCGAGGAGCACTGCGACAAGCGCGAGCGCCGCGACGACGACGGTGAGCGGCACGGAGACCAGGCGTCGGGCGCAGGTACCCAGGTGATACGCCACGTGGGTCGGCATCGTCGTTCACCGCGCCAGGCCACGGTCGGCGAGGTAGGCGGCGGATGCCTGGTATGCGCGGTCGATGCGCAACGCGGACAGCTCGAAGTCTCGGTAGCGCAGCTGCCCCACGGGACCGGCGCGCCCCAGCGTGCCACCGGTGGGAAGCAGGTGCACTTCGGCGCCGTCCGGCAGGTCCTCCATGTCCCGGGCGAAACGGTGCCTGCGGGCGATCTCGAAGGCCACCGACGCGACTTCCCAGGGCAGTCTCGGGACCGCCAGCGGCTCCTCGATCCGTCCTACCTGGAGCACGAACACGCGGCGGGCGCCCAAGGCCACGGCACGCCCGACAGGGATGCTGTTGGCGAGACCGCCATCGAGGAAGTGCTCGCCATCCAGCTGCGCCGGCGGGAACAGCCCGGGTACCGCGCACGACGCCAGCACGGCATCGACCAGCGGCCCACGGGTGAACCAGTGCTCGGCCGCGCGTTCGATGCTGGCCGCCACGCACTGGAAGCGCACGGGCAGCTCCTCGATGCGGCAGATCCCCGCGGGCAGGTTTGCCTCCAGCAGCCGACGAAGCGGTTCCGCCGAGTAAAGGTACGTGCGGCTACGCGCGGCACGGCTCATCCGGCCGATCACCGAACCGGAGAACACCCCGGCGCGACCCCACAGGTCCCCGAGCCCCGCCACCGCCCCCATAGTCGGCGATGCGGCCACCACCGCGCCGTTCACAGCACCGACCGAGGTGCCCACCACCAGGTCGGGCGCGATACCCGCTTCGAGCAGTGCCCGCAGCATCCCGACTTCACAGGCGCCCAGCGCCCCACCGCCGCCGAGGACGAACGCGCACGGGCCCGGCGTGTCGGCATCGCCCTCAGCACTGGGCGTGTCCACGTTCCGCTCCATGCTCCGCGCCTTCCCCGCGCTGGTCTTCCCATCCCCGAGCGAGGGCGTGAACGTCAGCTCGCACGTATGAATCGCGGGAGCCACTCTGGGCCTCCATGCGTTTGGGTACCCGCCCGGCGGTCAGACGCGATTCGTACGGCGGCGCCGTCGGCCGCCCTGCGATTCGAGAGGAAGCCGCATCATGGCTCGTAGCTACACCGTGGTCCTCAACACCACTGACGTGGATGCGGCGAAACGGCTCACCGACCACGTCCGCGCGAAGGGCGGCGCGGTGACCAGCCGCTATGACATCGGCAGCATCCCGGCGTTCGCTGCCGAACTTCCCCCGGATGTGCTCGCCGCCGTCGAAGCCGATGGCGACGTGGACTACGTCGAGGCGAATCCGCCGGACCGGACGGGGTGAACCGCTCAGGGGTGCCCGGACAGAACGCCCCAGCTGAGTGGCAGCCTGCCTGCTTGTGCCTCACCGCGCCGGGACGGCGGGTGGGGGCGTCCCTCATGGGAGCCGGTGTGTCCCCATGGCAAGAAGGCCAAGCGAGGGCCCGGTCCCCCTACAGTGACGGGATCACCCGAGCCTGCCCAGGGGCCAGGGAAGGGACCGCAGTGGTGTTCAGCATCGCCCGCGACGCGTGCGCAATCGTCGTGGTCACCGTTCACGGCCCTCTCACCGTGGACAACCGCCCGGTGCTGTGCCGCGCCGTCGACGACGAGCTGCGCCTTCATGCGGCGCGCGTCGTGGTGGACTTCGGCGATGGCGAGCTGGGGCCGGTGGACGTGAGCACCGCCTTGCGGATCGAGCGGATGTGCCGCGGTCGCGCGACGGCTTGTGCGCTGGTGACCGGGGACCGGGACCGGCTGCGCCAGGCCTTGGCCGACAACGCCGCCGACGGATATGGGCCAGTCATCGCCACCAACCTCGCCGCGGCGCTGGCCCCCGCACGCGCCGCCGGCTTACCGCCAACGTGACAAACCGCACGGCGCCGGGTCCCGGGGCCCCGCCCCGGCCCCGCCGGGATCCGCGACATCCTCGGGATCCTCGTCCCTCTCCGACTCCCAGGTCCACGTCCCGAACGGGCCTGACAGTCCGGGCGCGGTCGCTCCAGGACAGCGCAGCTCTTGGTCCGGTGGACCGGCAGGTGGATCACGTCACGATCTCCGATGCTGACGGGGCGGCACTGCAGCGTGCCAGGGAAGGACATGTACGATCCGAGGCGGTCGGCCCGTGGAGCCTCCGGACAGACCGCGGGGCCTGCCCAGCATCTTCCCGTTCACGATCACTGGCCGGCCACCGACGCGCCCGCAGAGGCCGTCCACGTCCAGTTCCCTCCCGAGGCCCGACCATGATCACCTGCGGGGCGTGCAGACAAGCCGTAACGTCGAGGTGCCGGACGGCAGGAGGTGAGTGTGATGGCGGCCGTGATGCCCGATGCCGGCCCGATCCTGCCGGACTCCAACGAGTGGCCCACCTCCTTGCGGCAGGGCGCTGGCCCAGATCGTCCACACCCTGGCCGGGCCGTAGGCAGGTGTTTTCCAGGGCGCGCCACATCTCGGCCAGGTCCCGGTCGGCCCCAGAGACTGCCAGAACAATCGGCCTCGCAACGCGGTCCTGCTCGCTGGCTTCGGCGAGCACCCAAAGCGCAACCGGCGCCCGGACATCCACCTGGGCAGCCGTCAAGTGTCCACCAGCCTGGACAGCAGTGCCAGCGCCGACCCGAATCGCTTGACGCCCCGATCCGTGGTCGGGCGGCATCATGAGTGACGCCTCGGATGCCGGCTACAGCGTCTCGGTCGAGTTCTACGACATCCTCCAGGCCGAGACCGATCGCCGCCAGGCCGAGCGGCGCTTCGCAGAGGCTGCGCGCCGCGCCCGGCACGCCGTCCTCGATATCGGCGCCGGTACCGGCATCATCACCGAGGTTCTGCTCACCGCCTCCGCCGCGCCCGTGCACGCTGTCGAACCCGCGGCTGCGATGCGCTCCGCGCTGCTGACCCGAATCGCCTCCCTCAGCGCCGACCAGCGCGCTCGCCTCACCGTTCACCCCGAACCTGTCGAGACGGCGGACCTTCACGAGATCGCGGACCTGGCCGTCGCCTCGAACATCGTCGGCTGCCTCGACCCTGCCACCCGCCGCGCGGCCTGGCGGGCCGTTCGTCAAGCGCTTCTGCCCGGAGGACTGTTGCTGTTCGACCCGCCGCCGACCGACCTGCCGACCGAACGCGAGACGGTGACCCGTCTCGGGCCAGTCCGCGTCGGACCCGACCTCTACACCGCCGAGATCACCCGGGAACCCGACCAAGGGATCATTCGCACCGTCTTCACCTACCGCGTTGAACGCGACGGGCACACGCTGCGCCAGGAACGCGAGGCCTTCCACATGTGGGCCGCGAGCACAGCTCAGATCGCCGAGGAACTCGAAGAGGCAGGACTGCACAGTGTGCAAGCCCCCCACGCCGACCTCCTCGCGGCACGCAAACCGCAGGAGTAGCCGTCCGCACCACCACCCCAGCGGTCGAAAGCTCCCAGAAGGACCACACCCTCAGTCGAGCCTTGCCGAGCAGCCGTCCCGCACCAGCGGTTCCGTCGCGGAGCCATGATCGGGCGCGACCAGGCCGGAACGGCGACGTGCACTTCGCGCACCGACAGCGTCCGGGCTGTGGTGGCCGCGGGACCCGCCCACTGCACCGATCGAATGCAGGCGATTAGGTGGACTGCTGCGGGGCAGGCGCGGCTCGACCGTTTGGCGAGGAGGCACCGATGAGCGTGGGAGTTCCTCGGATCACGGAGGGCATCGCATCGATCACCCAGCCGTGCGAGCGCCACAACCCATGGCGCAGAAGCGTCGGGGGCACTCGGGAGATGGGCACCGAGTACGTCGACAGCTCCCGGACGAGCGCAGTGCCCGGCGCATCGAGGGCAGCCCGCCCCGCGGCTACGGACACCCCGCCGATGAACGAGGTCCTGGCAGCCAGCACAGGGCTGGTGAATCGCGCTCGCGACTACATGGTCACGAGCGGGCAGTGGCGCTAAGGATTCCCGGAAGGGGAACGATATGAGCAGCACTTTTGAAGACCGCGCAGGAGCGCCGGCACACATCGTGGCGCCGACCCCGGACGCTGTAAAGGAGGCCGGCCGCGGTGCCGCGCCGACGCAGTGGCTCCGCCCCGGGAACGCGCTTGCGGTCGGCGCCACCGTGTCAGTGGCCGGCTTGCTGGCCTGGCGGAGACTGCGGAGCCGGACCTGAGCCAGGTGTCGTGTCCGCGTGCCGCGGCCGGGTCAGGTCCGCATCCAGCCGTGGACGAGCGCCCCCGCAAGTCACGGTCGGCAACCTGCTCAGGCCGCTACCGGCAAGCGGTGGGAAAGCGACTTCGCGATGCAGTCGGACATCTTCCCCACCGGCTGCCACGGCACGGAGCTCACCCACGTCAGCACTGGGGACTCCGTCGCAATGTTCGGCGCCGGACCGGTCGGGCCGATGGCCGTGCACAGCGCGATCCTGCGCGGCGCCGCCCGGGTGTTCGCTCTCGACGAGGAATCCGACCGACCGCGCCTGGCCGCGGATCTCGGCGCCGCCGCGGTCGACTTCGCCGACGCGGACCCGGCTGACGTGATCGGGGAGGCCACCGGCAGGCAGGGCGTCGGCTGTGGGGTGGAGGCCGTCGGCTACCAGGCCCACGACCCTGCCGGAACAGGAGCACCCCGAGATGGTCCTGGACAAGCTCGTCGAGGTGGTCCGCTCCACGGGGCGAGGATCGTCTCGCACTAACTGCCGTTGGATCAGGCCCCACGCGCCTACGAGCACTTCGACAAGCGCACCCACGGCTGGACCACGGTCCTGCCGCACCCCGCCGCATCGTCAGGAGCCTGCCATGCTTGCTCACCCCACCAGCAACGCCGGCGCCCGGGCGCGGCCGACGCGGTCCCGTACCTCGCCTAGGGCCTGGCCTGCGCCTTCACCCCACGCAGACGGAGATCCGGTCGCCGGCGAAGCGGTGGGGGTGTGGGAGTGATGTCGTTCCAGCACCCCGCCGAGCGTGCCGACGGCGGCCACGGGCCATTCGAACGCATGGCCGAGCGTGCCTCCAACTTCACCAGCTCGCCACTGTTCTCCCTGCTGTGCCTGGCCCTGGTCGCCGCATTCCTGGCCGTCCACGCAGCCGGACTCACGCTCAGCTGGCAGCTGCTCGCCGGTGACGTGATGACCGCCGTCACCCTGGTCCTGCTGGCGCTGCTGAAGAACACCGAGCGCAGGGCCGAGCACGCCATCCAGCGCAAGCTCGACGCGATCGCCGCTGCCCTCCTAGAGCAGCGCAGCGGCCACACCGACAAGTCCGTCCAGTCCCTGGACGACGCGATCCGGATGGAGGAAGAGACCTGACGTGCCGACACTGATCGCTGGACAACGCCTCTGGCGCATCTACGTCGTAGCTGCGCCGCGTGGCTGCGTCTCTCCGCGCCGCCGGTCGGCTCGGGCACCGGATTGCCAGTTTGCGCGGCCCGACGTGCCTCCACCCCAGGTCAGCCCACCTCGGCATGCCCGGTAACGACGATGGCTTGTCGCGCAGAACGTCGGCGGCCCGGACGTCTTCGCGCGCTACTCGGCGACCCAGCGGCAACGGCCACGGCGAGCCGGCCGAGGGTGGGAGTGCCACGTTCGACGTCCTGCAGGGCCCGGAGGGGCTACGGGCCACGGACATCGTCCGGGGCCGCTGACACCACATGACCCCGCCGCAGCCCCGGCCGCCCCATGGTGGCCGGGGCTGCGCCTTGAGCCTGTCGTACGTTCAGAGTGCCGCCATATCCCGGTAGCCGCAGATGAAGACCGCACGCCGCCCCGGCGGTCGGAGCGGACCCAACGCCTGGGCACGGAGCTTGGGAAACTTCGGGTGCTCCTTGCCGTTCGGGCCCAGTCAGTCTCCGACCGCGACGTGCTGATCTGGGCAGGCTCCTCTAGCTCCAAGATCACGTGCCCCCACGGCCCTACCTCGCCTGCAGGGAATCGGCAGAGAGCTCCGCCCAGACAGCCTTGCCCGAGCGGCAGCTTACCCAGCCCCACGCAGCTGACAGGCAGTCGATGATGTGAAGGCCATGACCGCCCGTGCGTTCCGGCCGGTGCGGCCGCACCGGCCGCGGCGGCAGGGGGCTGGCGTCGGTGACGGTCAGGCGCAGCACGCCGCTTCGCGGTTCGAGGTCGATCGCGGTGGCTCCGCCGCCGTGGCGTTCGGCGTTGCTGAGCAGTTCAGCGGCGACGAGGAGCACATCGACTGCCTGCTCCTCATCACCCCCCAGCGTCTCTCTTCCCACCTGCCATTCGGACACCGCCCGGCGCACGAAGTCGATGCCTGCGGTGACGCGCTCGTGACCCTCGTGCCATTCGATGTCCGAGAAGGCGAGGTGGCGAGGCCCCGGTGAGGGCGCGGTCGCCCGCGCGTGGCTCATGGCGCTCTCCCTACGCGCCTGTGCTGCGCGTGCTCCAGGCCGCGAGGCTTCAGCTCCAGTGACGGCGGGCCGGCCGTCGCGGCCCTCCAGTCGGCATAGGTCGGGAACAGCGCGGCGGCGTCGGTGAGTTCGAGCAGCCTGCTAACGCGCGCGCTGGGCGCGACGAGCGCGAGCGTTCCTCCATGCCTCTTGCACTCTGCGCGCAGTGACAGGAGCAGCGCGAGCCCGGCGGAATCGCAGAAGTGGACACCACCCATGTCGATGCAGAGCACGGGCGGAGGCCTCGTGAGGGCGTCGTTGACCACGGTTTGGACGATTGATCGGGTGTGCAGATCGAGGTCGCCATTCAGCACGCACAAGACGGTTCCGGCGGATTCGTGGACGTCGGCCTTCAGCCGAGGCCCCGCGTGCAATCCGACAAGAGAGCCAGGGAACTCGATGTCACGCACGGAACACCTCCCCTGCAGTCTCGGTCTCGTCGTCATTCCGACCCCGACTCGCCAATGAGCTCCTCCGGGGCCGTCCGGTGGCCTTGTCCATGCCAGCCGCCTCCGATCCGTCGATGTTCGTCTTGGGGCGGATACCCCGAGGCCCGACCTGAAACGGTCTCGTGCGAAGTCGTTTCGAAGTGTGCGGCCTGGGGGCAGCGGGCCGAAGAGCCTGCGGGCAACGCCCATGACGGCATCGATCGAGGACATCCACCGGCGGGAGCGCCAGGGCCGCCGGGGGACGCGCGCCGTGCTGGTCAGCGCTGACCACCGCCTTGGTCTTTGCCGTGTCTCAGACGGCCGGCGCGCGATCCGGCTGAAGTGGAGTCTCGGCGGTCACCATCGGTACCAGCGTCGACGTCCGCCTCCTACTCCTTCTCCCGTCCGGAAGAGGAAGCCGAGGAGCCACAGGGCGAGGACCGCCAGTGCGATCCACCACAGCGCATGTACGGCGAATGCGAACCTGGCGCCGCCCAGGATCAGGGCGAGCAACAGGACAAGAATCACGACGACCATGAGCCTCCGAAGAGGAGCTAACACAAAGCGCGCCGCGTGCCATGTTCCTGCCCTTGATCCATCGTTGGTCAGGGTGTGGGCAAGGGGATGGGGCCGCCGTGGCTGGTGGCGGATGACCCGTGGGGGCGGATCGAGCCACTGCTTCCATTGCGGCAGCGGCGAAGTCGGTTCCCTGGTCGACTGCCGTTGGACGATCGCAAGTGTCTGCAGGGGATCTTGTTTGTGCTGCACACGGGGATCCAGTGGGAATGGTTACCGCAGGAGCTTGGCTTCGGCTCGGGCATGACCCGCTGGCGGCGACTGCGGGACTGGAATGCGGCCGGGGCGTGGGACCGGCTGCACCAGGTGCTGCTGACCGAGCTGCATCGCGCCGGTGACCTGGACTGGTCGCGGGCGGTGATCGACGGCTCGCACCACCAGGCCCGTCGCGGCGGCCCAAAACGGGACCGAGCCCGGTCGACCGCGCCCGACCCGGCTCGAAACACCACGTGATCACCGACGGATGCGGGACCCCGCTGGCCATCTCGCTGACCGGCGGCAACCGCCACGACGTGACCCAACTGCTCCCGCTTCTGGACTCCATCCCCCGCATCCACGGCGCCCGCGGCCGGCCACGCCACCGCTCTGACCGGGGCTACGACTTCGACAAGTACCGCTGCCTGCTGTGGAAGCGCGGGATCAAGCCGGTCATCGCAAGACGCGGAGTCCCGCACGGGTCCCGCCTCGGCTCTGTCCGGTGGGTGGTCGAGCGGACGAACGCCTGGATCCACGGCTTCCGCCGACTCCGAATCCGTTGGGACGTCCGCGACGACATCCATGAGGCCTTCCTCGAGCTGGCCTGCTGCGTCATCACCTACAGACGAGTCCGCGCTTTGTGTTAGCTCCTCTTATGGCGCGAATGGCTCCTGCGGCTGAGTCGGGGCCGGTACGGGAGGCTGACGGGCTATCAAGAGGTCCCGGTCGTTGGTACGCCCTGGCAGGACACAGCCAGTGGCCATCATCGCCTGGCTCACCGTCTTCCAGCTACCGACCTACGCCCCGGACCTGAACCCTCAGGAGGGCGTGTGGTCGCTGGTCAAACGCGACATCGGCAGCCTCGCCGCCGCGGACCTGAGCCAGATCACCCGAGCCGTGAAGCGTCGCCTCAAGAGGATCCAGTACCGACCGGATCTGGTCGACGGCTGCCTGACGGCCACGGGTCTGATACCGGGGGGCTGACGTGCTTCAGTCTTCCCAGTTCGCGTAGTCGCCCATCGCGACGTCGTCGCACAGGGTCTCCCATAGCCCGTTGTGTGCGAGCGCGGTGTCATCGAGGGTGGCGAGGAGCTCGCGAAGGTCGTCCGCTGCCTCGTCGAACCTGCCCTCCTCGCCTTCCTCGTAGAACGGGAAGCGGGCGATGGTGGCCGCGACGCACCGGTGGAAGGCTTCGAGGTCCTTGTTCACGTGATTGGCGGTCGAAGACTCGGTTG
>NZ_FOAZ01000052.1 GCF_900109465.1 Streptacidiphilus jiangxiensis | reverse complement strand
GTCACCGAGACTGTCGTAGGTGTTATCGGTTTCGCGGGTCTGTCCGCCACCGGTAATGACCGTTGACAGAAGGTGGTTGTCGTTGTCGTAGGTGTAGCTGGTGGTGCGGTTCAGGCCTGCGGGGTCGAGGGTGCCGCTGGTAACGCGGCCGTCGGTGTCGTAGGTGTTGGTGACCGTGGTCTTTCCGCCGCCCGTGGTGCTCTGGGTGAGGTTGCCGGCGGCGTCGTAGGTGTTGGTCTGCTCGACGATGTTGCGAGTGGTGCCGGTCAAGGCTTTGGTCTGCGGGTTGAAGTCGTGGAAAGAGTCGAGGTCGACTTCGGAGACAAGGTTGTCGTCGTAGTAGTAGGTGTGGGTGGTGCGGCCCATGCCGTCGGTGTCGGTGGCAAGGCGGCCGGCGGGGTCGTAGGCGCGAGAGTCAACGATCTGCAAGTGCGCGGAGACTGGGCTGTTCGGGTTGCCGGTGAAGTTGGTGATGGCGGTCTGCTGTAGCTGGCCCATCGGTGAGTAGCTGTAGCTGTAGCTGGTACCAGATGGGTCGGTTGAACTCGTGCGGTTACCGTAGGCGTCGTAGCCGTACTTGGTGGTACTGCCGGCCGGGTCCGTGGTGGAGGTGACCAGGTCGTTGGTGGAGTTGGTGTAGGCCCAGGTAGTAGTGCGGGCCTTGTCGTTGCCGGCGACGTCGCTGACGGTCTCGGAGGTGCGGTCGCCGTCGGGGTCGTAAGCGTCAGTGGTGACCCGCTGGTGGGTGATGGTGCCATTGACCGGGTCGGAGATAGCGGGGTCAGTCTGGGTGAGCGGGTTGCCCTCGCCATCCCAGGTGAAGGTCGTGGTCGTAGCTTGCGCGCCGGTGGAGCAGTCGGTACAGCTGACGGTCTTGGTCTTGATGCGGCCCAGGTCGTCGTAGCTGTAGCTGGTGACCAGGCCCGCAGGGTTGGTGATGGAGATCAGGTCACCCTTGCTGTTGTAGGCGTAGCTGGTCGTGGTGTTGGCGTCGAAGGTGCTGGAGGTCTTGATCAGGCCAGGCGGCTCTGTCCCGCCGCCGACGGCTGCCTCGGTGCCGGCGGTATAGGTGTTGTTGCTGCTAAAGAGGTCGGGGCGCCTGATTGAGGTTAGGTTGCCAGCGCTGTCGTAGCCGTAGTCCGTCTGATACGTCGTGTCGGTGCTGCTACTCGAGCGTGCGTCGGCGTAGATGAGCTGCTGGTCGTTGGCGGGGTCGAGTGCGTTGGTGGTGTCGAGGTAGTAGGTGGCGTAGCTGGTTTGGCAGTTGCCGGCGGTGCGGCAGGTGGTGGTGGAGACGGTGTTGCCGCGGGCGTCGTGGCCGTAGGTGGTGGCGTGACCGTCGGGGTCGGTGACGGTGTGAAGGTTGCCGGCGGTGTCGTAGGTGTAGCTGGTGGTGTTGCCGTAGGCGTCGGACTTGGCGATCTCTTCGCCGGTGGCGTCGTACTTGTACGTGAGGGTGTTGCTGCCCGGGTCGGTGACGGTGGCGGTGATGACCGCGCTGGGGCTGGCGGCGTTGCCCATGGCCTGGTAGTGGCTGGTGACGGTGGTGGCGTCGAGGGCGGCGGGGTAGTAGGAGACTTCGGCGATGGTGCCGTGGAAGTGGTTGGTGCCGGTGGAGTCAGTGGTGGGGGCGCCGGGCCAGCCGGTGACGGTACCGGCGCCGATGTAGACGCCTGCGTCGCCGTTGAACTGGACGGGTCCGGCGTTGATGGTGGCCTGGGAGACACCGTCGAGGTAGAGGTGCTGGGTGCTTCCGGTGGCGGTCAGGACGGCCTGGTGCCAGTTGTTGTCGGTGACGGTGCTCGTGCTGGTGGCGGTGTTGGCGGTGGCGCCGGTCCAGAACTGGCCGCGGAGTTTGCCGTCAGAGCCGATGTACAGGGCGGGGTTCCAGTCGTCGCTGCTGGTGGTGGCAGTGCCGAGTGGATTGGTCTGGTAGCTGTACAGGACGCCGGAGGTGCTGGTCTTGAACCACAGCTCGATGCTCGCGGGCCCGGTGATGGGGGCCGCGGTGTCGGGGAGCTGCAGGGAGGAGGTGCTGCCGTCGAAGCCGGCGGCGGAGGCATCAGGAGTGCCGGACGGGCCGGGGGATCCGAGGGTGGTGCTGGTGTAGGTGCCGGAGTACGGATCGGGCAGGGAGGTGCCGAGTTCGTCCTGGGCGTAGGGGGAAGAGGCGGGGTCGTCGAGGCGCCAGTAGTCGGCGGCGCCGTCCGCGACGATGCGGGTGCGGTAGGCCTCGTCGGCGGTGGCGCCGGTGCCGTTGTCGGCGGTGGTGGCGGCCTGATAGTCGCCGAGGATGGTGGTGGCGGACAGCCCGTAGTTGTAGGTGCTGAAGTCGGCGAGGGAGCCGTTGAAGTGCCCGTCGGCGTCGGTCGGGGCGGAGGGCCAGCCGCTGTCGTGGCCAGCGCCGAGGTAGGCGTAGCTGTTGCCGTTGTACTGGACGGTTCCGGTCAGGGGTGCGCCGGTGGGTTGACCGTCGAGGTAGAGCTGCTGGGTGTTGCCGTTGGCGACGAGCGCGGCCAGGTGCCATCCGTTGCCAGTGACGGTCTGGGTGGAGGACATGGCGCCGGTGCTGGAACCATTCCAGAACTCGCCATGGAGCTTGTCGTCGGTGCCGACGTAGAGGGCGGGGTTGTAGGCGCCGCCGCTCGTGCCGATTTGGGGGACCTGGTAGCTGTAGATGACACCGGGGCTGTTGGTGTTGAACCAGACCTCGACGCTGGCCGGTGACCACTTGGGGGCGATGGTGCGGGGCAGCTGGACGTAAGAGCTGGTGCCGTCGAATGTGGTGGTCTGGGTACTGCCAGAGGCCCAAAGGCCGGTGCTGGTGCCGCGGGTGGTGCCGCTGTAGGTACCGCGGTTCTGCTCTGCGGCGGCAGCGGATACCAGTTCGGTGGCGATGTTGCCGCTGTCGTCGTCGAAGGGCCAGTAGCCGGTCGGGTGCAGGCCCAGGACGGCACTGTCGTACATGGTGTGCGGGTTGCTGCTGCAGCCGATGGTGGCGTGGCAGGTGATCAGGCCGGTGACGGACGCGGCGGCGGTGGCCAGGTTGGAAACCTGGGTGCTGTTCAGGCCGAAGGGGTAGACGGCCACGTTGGAGATCTGGCCGTTGAAGTGGCCGTCGGGGTCGTTAGTCGCGGAGGGCCAGCCGTCGGAGGCGCCGGCGCCGACGAAGACGTGTCCGGTGCCGTTGGCGGAGATAGTGCCGGACAGGGTCCCGACGGATGTGCCGTCAAGGTAGAGCGTCTGGCTGTTTGTGCTGGTGGCGGTCAGGACGACGGAGTGCCATTTGGCGTCGGTAACGGTGCCGGTGGTGGCGAGGGGATCGACTTTTCCGTTCCACAGCTCGGCGTGAAGTTTGCCGTCGGTGCCGACGTATAGGGCTGGGTTCCACTGGTCGGTGCCGCCGCTGGCGTGCGCGGCGCCGATGGGGAAGGACTGGTAGGAGAACAGGACGCCGGGCTGGCTGGTGTCGAAGTACAGGCTGATGGTGTCGGGGCCGACCTGGGGGACGTTGGTGGCGGGCAGTTCGGCCCAGGAGTCGGTACCGTCGAAGGTCGCGGACGTCTCCCCCGCCAGGGCGCCGGTGGCGCCGAGAGTGACGTTGGAGTATGTCCCGTTGTTGGGTGTGGGCCGCGCGGAGTACTGCTGGTTGGCTGCCTGGGTGCCGTTCCAGTCGGACAGGGTCCAGTAGCCAGACGGGGTGGAGCCCTTGACTGCGGTGCGGTAGGCCTGAACCGAGCCGGAGGCGGTCGGGACGTGGAGGGTCCAGTTACCGCCGTTGGAGTCGGTGATCTTCGAAGCACGGTCGTTGACGGCATCGTAGGTGACGGCGAGCTTCGACTTGCCGGACGGCAACTGGATGCCGGTCAGCTCGCTGGCCGGGTGTGCGGCGGACTCGTACTGGGAGACGATCGCGGTGGCGCCCAGCGCGTGTTCGTAGGTGGCGACCTCGCCGATCTGGCCGTTGAAGTAGGTCGCGTAGCCGGTGTTTCCGGTGGTGTGGGGCTGGTCCGGCCACAGACCGCCAAGGAAGCCGGCTCCGACGTAGGTCTTGGACTCCACAATCGGCTGGACCTGTGCGGTCAGGGAGGCGGCCTGGGAACCGTCGAGCCACAACTGCTGCTGGTTGCCGGCCGCGGCCAGGACAACGAAGTGCCAGTTACCGTCTGCCACGCTGGCGCTGGTGCTCATCGGGGCGATGGACGCACCGGTGCCGAAGAACTGCCCGTACAGCTTGCCGCTGGCGCCGATGTAGAGGGCTGGGGTGTACGCGTTGCTGGTCGTGGCCTTGGCCAGGCTGTCGGCCTGGTAGGAGAACAGCACACCGCCCTTGGTCGTGGTCTTGAACCACATGCCTACCGAAAGGTAGGAGGTTTTGACGGTGTCGTCGGGCAGAGAGATCTGCGAGCTTGTGCCGTTGAAGCCGGCGACCGTGGTGGGCGCTCCGGTGAGCAGGGCCGGGGTGCCGGGCGACTCGCCCAGGTCCACGCCGGTGGGGGTGCCGTTGTCGGCCCCTTCGTTGGCTAGAACCTCATCGGCGACGGAAGTGCTTTGCAGCTTGTCTCCCAGGCGCCAGTACGACTTGGGGCCAGCGTCCATCACCGCGGTGCGGTAGTGGTTGCCCGGCGTCCCGCCGGTGGTGGAGTCCGTATAGGTGTAGTTGGTGCACGACGGGCTGGTGTTCGTGCCGGTCGGCGGGGCGCAGACCTGGGTCAGCTCGTTGGGGTTGGCGGAGTTGCCATAGGTGTAGGTCCAGGTGAGCGCGGGCTGGCCGCTGTCGGTCGCGTCGGTTGCGATCTGGGTGACGTGCGAGCCGGTGCTGTCCCAGGTGAAGTGCAGGGCACGGCCGCTCGCGGTGTCGGTGACCGTGGCCAGGCTGTTGTTGGTCCAGGTCAGGTTCTGGGTGTTGCCGTTCTTGTCCTTGATTGAGGACAGCAGCCATTCCTGGTTCTGCTGGATCGGTCCCCAGGTGTGGCGGATCGGCGCACCTTGGACGAACGTGTAGGTGGTGCCGGTGCTGTCGCGCAACACCCAGCTGCCGTCTGTCTGCGGGTACAGGTCCTGGGCCTCGCCCTGCGGGGAGGTGTACAGGTCCATCCCGGTCGTGGTCTTGCCGCCGCCTGCGTAGCCGCCGGTGGAGTGGTACAGGTACTGGACGCCGGCGCTCATGTCGGTGGCGACGAAGTCGGTGTTGGTGTCGCCGCTGATGCCGTTGACGGCAGCCAGGCCTTGGTAGGTGGCCCAGCCAGGGCCCTCGATGGAAGTCGTGTTCCATACGCCGGTGCCGAGCGTGCCGGTGCCCTTGGCCGGGTAGAGCTTGAGGTTGTTGTTCGGGTCGATGGTCATCAGTCCCGGGGCGCCGTTGAAGGTGCCGCCGGTGAGCTCGCGCATGCCGTTCCAGCCGCCGGTGCCGACCTCCACACGCGAGCCGATGGTGCCGTCAGAGTTGAACGGGTACGCCCACAGAATGCCGGTGGACTTCTCCACCGCCAGCAGGTCCTTCTTCCCGTCACCCGACAGGGGCGGGGTCACGGTCAGGTCAGTCATACCGTTCCAGCCACCTGTACCGATCTCCGCGGGGGCGTAGGAGGAGAACGGGCCGTTGGACTGCCAGGGCATAATGATGTGGGCGCACACAGCTCCAGAGCATGGCTGCTGACTGACCCCGGTCGCCTTGCCTGTGAACTCCCACAGGCTGCCGTCGCTGGGGTCGACACCGATCAGGTCACCGTGACCGTTTCCGTCGACCTGACCGCCAGTCAGATTGGTCAGCGTGCTCCAGTTCCCGGACGGCAGCTTCGGGTTGAGCTCACCCCCAGACGTCCAGTTGTGGGCGATTCCAATGCGCGTGGCGGCGGAGTAGTCCGGCCCCGGGTAGAGGTACAGGTCACCGGTGGAGTCATCGACGGCGACGATGTCGTCGGCTCCGTCGCCCGTCACATCGCCGACGGAGGCGGCGCCGGCGAGAGCGAAGGTGTTGCGGCCGAAGCGCTCTTGGCGGCCCTGGGCATTGGTGAGGACCACGCCGCCGTCGCCGGCTGTGCTGTAGTCGGGATTGACCCGCATGTCGTACAGGCTCGACCAGCCCGCGCCGAACATTCCTGAGTAGCGGGGGTCGAGGGAGTTGTAGGTGCGGGTCACCTGCAGCGCGGGTCCGACGACCTTGACGTTGGCGTCGGTCGCAAAGGTGGTGTAGTTACCGACCTGCGGGTCGAACGGCCGACCGTCGCTGGACCCCTGGGCCAGGTTCGAGGTCATGCTGGGCTGCTGAATCTGCACCGTGAAGGCGGCAGGGCTGGAGTAGGCGCTTTGGTCCTTGCCATCGTTGACGGCGACGGTCCATTCGTAGGTGCCGTTCCAGGCAAGGTAGCCGCGGGGGATCACCCAGTTGCGGCCGGACTGCCAGTTGGAGTCGACAAGTTCCGTCCCTGAGAAGGAGCGCAGCTGGAAGTCGTAGGTCAGGCCAGTGCCTGGGTAGTTGTCCGGGTCGTGGCCAGTTGCGAACAATTCAGGGGTGAGCGAGGTGACCGTGGTGTTGTTCAGCGGTTCGGTCGCGTCGATCTGAGGCGGAATGTTCGCCGCCGCCATCCAGGTGCAGTTCTGGAACGGAACCCCGTAGTTGCTGTACAGGGAGTCGGTGCCGTTGATGTACAGGTCCCAGCACATCTGGTAGCTCGTGCCTGGCTGCATCGCCGGGATCGTGCCGGTCATGGTGACCGAGCCGTTCGGCGCGACAGTGCTCGGGATCGCGGTCATCGGCGCGGAGATGGAGATCTCGTTCCACTTCGCGTCGTAGAAGCGCGCCTTCAGCTTCATGTTCGTCGAGGTCCACGAGCTCGTACCGCGGTTGGTGATCGTGACGCTCTGCGATCCCGTGCTCGTGGCGGTCGGCGGGGTGTAGCTGGTGGGCGTGGAGTAGTCAGCTCCGTAGGAGCTGTAGGTCACCGACAGGTACGGCGGGTACGAGGTGGAGGCGCTGTCGAAGATCTTCCACGCGTTGGAGTCGCTAAGGTCGGCGGTCAGTGCGACGCCGTAGTTGGAGCCGCCGTGTACCCAGTTCTCGACCATCTTGGTGCCGTCAGCGGAGGCGTTGTCTCCCAGGTCGAACGGGATCCAGGCGGTGCCGCTGGTGCAGCCGTTCTGGTTGCTCTCCGCGAACGTGTCGTTGCCGATCTTGGATCCGAGCGGGACCTGGGAAGCGAGGGTGACCTGGGTCGGGTCCCAGGAGCCGACGATCTGCCGCACGTCGACCTCGGTGGGCGTGGCGCACTGCGATCCGTCGATCGCGTCTGCGTAGAGGGTGACCTTCTCGATGTACTGGTTCTGCAGCGAGGAGGTACCGATCGAGGGGAATTCGATGTAGCTGGTGGCCTGGTGGCCGCCTGAATCGTAGGTACCGACCTTCAGGCTCGGGTCAGTGTTGTAGTGGGTGTTGTACGGGGACTCCACGAAGGTGGACGTGGTGGTCTGCCCCTTCGTGTCACCGGTGCTGGTGGGGTCGACCTTGACCGGGAACACACGGCTGGGGTCGTGCAGCCACACACTGTCCAGGGACACCTTCAAGGCCTGCTGGCCGCCGAGGGTGGTGAGCTGGTAGGTCACGCCGTTGGAAACCTGGCCGTCGCCGTGGTGGGTGGAGTCGCGCATGAATCCGCGGGGAATCACCAGGTCGGCTTTGCCCGACGCGTCGGTGAACACGACGTTGCCGTTCTGGTCCATGGCGGCGGTCAGACCGGTGGTGTTCAGTGGGAAGGTGAAGCTGGTGGGCGCGTTCGCGTCGTGGAGGACCAGCGTCTCCTTGATGGAGGTCGCCAGGGCGTCGTAGACGACATCAGTCGACGGCAGCGCCCCCGGGTAGGTGATGGTGTTGCCCTTGGCCTGCGCGGTGACCGCGCCTGCGCCCTGGAGGGAGTAGGACAGCTGGTGGGAGGGGTCGAGCGCCCATGAGACCAGAGCGGGGTCAGTGGCGGTCTCAGCGAAGCTCGTACCCAGATCACCGGACTTGGCTATCCACCGGCCGGATGAGTCCTGGACCAGACGGGTGTCAATGTTCCCCCAGGTGCCGTCGCTCTTGCGGAAGTGCACGGGGCGCGAGTACACGCGCATGGTGCGCGTACCGTCCGGGTTCTGGAACACCGACGTGGTCGCGGTCCGCAGCGAGGTGATCTCGGTGCCGCTCGCGGCCGGCCCCGGGATCCCGGTGGCCGATGTGGCGTCAGGAGCAGCCTTGACCGCCGGATGCTTGCCCGCAGCAGTGAGCTGACGGTCGCGCAGATCGGCGGGCGGCTGAGTGTGACTGCCGGTCTGGGCCGCCGGGCCCGCACCGGACAGGTGCGGTGCGCCGAGGCCCTTGAGCCCGGGAGAGCCAGGGAGTTCGCCCTTGCCGGGCTGGTGCCCCTTGCCGGTGCCCGCGCCGCCGGTGGAGGTGTCCGCCGCGCTCACCTGGTGCTTGAGGTTGCCCAGCGCCTCACTCAACTGCTGCGGCGTCACCGGGCTCCCGGCAGTGCCCGCGTGGGCGGCTGCGAACGCCTCCGCCGGCTGGGTGCTCAGCGTGACCAGGACCGCGACCGTAGCCGTCCACGTCGCAAGCCTGCCGGGCCGCCTCACCTTCCCGCCTAGCGGCGTGCCCACGCTCGCGCGCGGTGCCGACGCTCGCTGCAGTGCGCGGCGAAGGCCGGTGGAGATCTGGGACGACAGGGAGCGGCTCACGCCGGAACCTCCGAGCTGGTGCGGGCATGCGGGAGCCCGCATGGATCATGCCGCCGCCGTTCCTACAGGAATTGTCGACAGGTCACCAAGGCGATGATCAACCGGTTTGTCAACAAACGGACGGAATCATTCCATGGCCTCTCATGCAACTCTCACCGTGCACAAACCTGCACGTGGCCCCTCCTGTCCAGATTGGTTCCGATTTGAATTGCACGCCGCCAACCCGCCTCGCACGCCTGCTGAGCAGGCGCGTACGATCGCTTGCCCAGACCTCCCCCAGTACCTGCAGGAGCCAGCCGTGGCCACCACCAACACGCGCCCCACCCGGGCACGCTGCGCGCGCCTATCCCTGGCCGCGCTGTGCGTCGTGGCCACGACGCTCACCTGGAACCCAGCGGTTGCACGCGCCGACGGCACAAGCTCGACCCCGCTGGCCACCGCGACCTCGCAAGGCGACATCGCCGGGGAATGGCCGCTCGACGCCACGCACTTCAACGCGCAGAAAATCTGGGAGCTCAGCCGCGGAGCAGGAGTCACCGTCGCCGTCGTCGACAGCGGCGTCGATGCCGCCCACCCCGACCTGACTGGCCAGGTAGTGCCCGGCACGAGCCTGCTCGGCGACGACAGCGACGGACGCAGCGACAGCTCGAGCGAGTCGCACGGCACAGCCATCGCCGCTCTGATCGCCGGCACCGGAGCCTCCGACCACGGGCACGGCATCATTGGACTGGCGCCGGCAGCCAAGATCCTCCCCGTACGGGTGTCAACCGGCAGCCAGGTCACTGCCTCCGTACTCTCGCAAGGGATCATCTGGGCCGCCGACCACGGGGCGAGCATCATCAACGTCTCCCTCGGCACCCCGAACCCGGACCCGCTCCTGAAGAAGGCCGTCGCCTACGCGGAAGGCAAGGACGCGGTCGTCGTCGCATCCGCGGGCAACAACGGACAAACCAGCAACGAAGTCGAATACCCCGCTGGATTCCCGGGCGTCGTGGCCGTCTCCGGCACCGACCAGACCGGAGCCTTCTGGCCCACCAGCGAGTCCGGCCCTGACATCACCGTCGGCGCGCCTGCCGCCCAGATCGCCTCCGCAAGCAACGACGGCCAGTACGTCCAGGCCGAAGGCACCAGCTACGCCGCCGGCTACGTCTCCGCTGCCTTGGCATTGATTCGATCCCATCACCCACACCTGACCGCCGGTCAGGCCATCGAAACATTGATCAACAGCACCCGCGATCACCGCGCTGTCCCAGACAATCAACTCGGATACGGGGAGATCGACCCGCTAGCCGCACTGAGCGCCCCGGTTCCGGGGGCGACAGGCAATCCGTTGCTCGCAGCACGCCCGACGGGATCCAGCAGTTCCGCCGTCTGGCGATGGGTAGGTGCTGGCGCTGTTCTCCTCTGCACTCTTGCCGGCGGGGGGCTCGCCCTCTTCCGTCGTCGACAGAAGTCAGCCGCAGCAGGTCCTGCCGCTTACCGGCGTAACGACGCTCCTCAAGGCGCGGTCGCTTCGAAGCAACGCCCAACCTCCACGAAGGCGAAAAGGTCTGCCGTCACTCAGCAGTCGAAGCCACAGACACGGCAGCCCTATCGCAAGGCCGCCACGGAAGCCCGCGGTCGCAACAAGTAACTACCAGATCCGGAAACGCGCATGACTCGCTTGCTCGCCTTCCTCGGCCAAGGCCGACGTCGAAACACGATCCTGCTCGCGGCAGTGGCCGCCATCGCCGCCGCCTGCCTCGCCGCAGTCCTCACATTCAGCGGTGACGGCGCGCCGCCCAAGGTGCTGGCCGCCGACCTCTCCGGACGGCCAACCGCGTGCCTGGCCGCCGACACGGCCACCACCTCCAGGGACACGACCACCACCCGGACCTGGACTGCCATGCAGCACGGGGCCCAGGGCCTGAAGGTAAACATCCAGCAGCTCGTCCTGCCTGCCACCGCCACGCAGGCCAAGCCGTACCTGGCAGGGCTCCTGGCCCAGCACTGCAACCTGGTCGTCACCGTCGGCCAGCCCTTCGGCGCGGCCATCGCGGCCGACGCGCACCTGTCCCCCACCACTCACTTCATGACCGTCGATGCCAGCCACCTGCCAGGCTCTGCGTTGGTCACCCAACTTGACAGCGCTTCAGCCCCCACGGCGGTGCAGGCAGCTGTCGCGGCCCTCGCGGGTCTCAAGCGGTGACCCTCCAAGCCCTGCTTTCGGGGCTCCTCGGCGCGTTCGCCGCTGAGCATCATTGATCGGAGAGCCTCACCATGCGCTGGTTTGACCGAAGGCCTCGATGCCCCAGCGGCCTGCATGTCGAGCACACGGCGAACCTGATCGTGCGCAGCCCCGTCGACGACATGGACTACCTCGGCTCCTGTACCGGCGCCTACGACCCCGAGGCACAGCACTGGCTCGGCTGGGGCACCGAAGGCCCCGAGCAGTGGCAGGTCGACTGGTTCGATGACATTTCCCACGCCAACCGCGAGCACATGCACACCCACCTCGATGGCAGCGGCAACCACACCTACCAGGACAAGCTGGGCTACGCGCATTTCACTGTGCTCACCCGCGACGAAGGGCGCTACGCCGGGGCCATTCAGCTCATCCCGGCCGGCAAGGACGTACTCGCGGTCGAGGCATGGCTCAACCTCCCCTACCGCCGCCTGGGCCTCGGTAAAGAGCTGTTCAGGGCTGCCGCCCGCCTGGGCCACCATCACCTCGGCGCCCCCCGTGTCACCGCCAACGTCGAGGTCGACCACACCGCAGCCCTGCGAGCACTCGAACAGGCCGGCTACTCTCGTCAGCCGCCGCCATACACGCACGCGATTCTCGGAGACGGCAGGAACGTCACCGGTCCCACCTACCTCCATCACCACCCAGGAGCCCGCACCTGCCGCTGCGGAAGTGCGACCAAGGCAGCCGCGCCTGGCGGTGGCTGAATCCGGGGGATCTGGCACCCGGTCGCCGGTGAAGAGGGTCTGCAATCCTCTCCGCGCGTTCCCCCGCCCTACGGCTGAGCGCAATGCGCGCTTGCGCAGCAGCAACCGCGCTGAGCGCCGGCCGCGCACTCCAACGCGACGCTGACGGCGATGCGCAACCCCGCGCATGTCCGTGAGGTCGGTCCATGACAGCCCTTCGGCTGATCCTCGTGGTGGCCCCGCGCGGCAAGGTGACGGCTTCGGCGTGGCCGTAGGAATGGCCGGGAGCGTGACGGCAGGTACTCCACGGCGTTGGACAGCCCATGAGGAAGCATCTGTTCACCGCGCTGACCGTCGCGGCGCTGGCGGCCGGCGCGACATCGACCGCCGCCACCGGCCAGTACCAGACGATCAGCTTGGACGCCGCCTCCGGAGACTCCTCCGTCGCCGGCCATGCGCAGCTGGACGTGACCCGCGCGCACGGAGGCTTCCGCATCCGGGGCGCCGTCACCAGCTTCTCCGGCTGCGTCGAGTTGAAGGCCGTCGAGATGCACCTGGGGATGTACTGGGGCGGGGACCAGATCGTCCGGGTCTGCGGCACCGGCCACCGGGCCGCGGTCGACGCCTTCACCCACCACTCCGACGTCGTGCTGACTGCGGACATCGGACCCGGCTACGACTCACCGATCACGACACTCACCGGGACCGGCGGATGACACAGCCCGGACTGCGCGCCGCAACCACCGCCCTGCTCGCCGCGGCCGTACTCGGCACGACCGGCTGCGCCACGCACCGGCACTGGATGACGGCCGCTCCGGCTCCGGCCCCCGCGAGCCCGACCGCCAGCGGCACGACGACCCTCCCGACTTCCGCGCCGCCCACGCCTCCAACCACCGGGGCCGCCGCCGTCACCGTTACGGACTCCGCCAGCCCACCAACGGCGAGCCCCACGTCCGCTCCGGCATCCCAGACCCAACCGCCAGCCAAAGGCTCGGATTCGGTCCCCGCGCCGCACCGGCACCACCAGCACCACTCCAGGCGGCCTAGTTCGACCGACACCCCGCACCATCCGGGAGGCGCCCGCCCGGCGGGCAGGCACGCCGGGTCGCCGTGCGACGCCCTCGCCCACGAAGGCGGCCTGCCCGGCAACCTCTACGCGCAGTGCCACCAGCTCTACGGCTGACGCTGTGGCGCGCGTGAGCGGTGGTGGCCGGTGCGCAGTGCGCACCGGCCACCGTTGTTCTCCGCCGCGCTGCGTGTGCGCAGCTCGGTGCTGCGCAATGCGCAGCGTCGGGTGCGCGCGCTATCGCCGAGCGACGATGCGCGCAATCAGGACGAGCGCGTAGGTGGACGCGCACTTCGTGATGACGCCGAGGGCGACGGTGCGCACGGAGTCGGCCCAGCGCGTTCCGGGCCGGACCGCGGGGCGCGGCCGCGGACGCCTGGGCGAATTCTTCGCGTTGGACTTCTTGTTCTTGGACATGGCAAGCCTCCACGGATCGTGACGACGGATCGCGTCGGCCCGAGGGCGCTCACGCCACCCCGCGATGCCGACCCGGCGTAGGCAAGCGGTCGAGACGGGCTCCACCAACACTCCGATTTCGGCCGGGCGGACCTCGCCTCGGGCAGGGCGGAGCGTGTGCTTCTGGCCTCCGGTCGGGAGCGGATCCGGGTCTTGGTGGACACCGATGCGACTGGTAGTGGGCACGGAACGACAAGCCGCGATCGCGGCGTCGGGGTGCTGGTTACCTGCCGGATCCCGGGTAACCAGAAGGGTCACCAGTGCAGGTCAGGGCACTGCTGGACCGTCAGTCGCGGTACCGGCGGCAGGCACTGGTTGCCTTCTCCCGGAGCCAGGCTGGCTACTGGTTACCTCGCTGTCGTTGCGGTTTCGTTATGCCCGGCGGGTGGATCTGGTGACCGGAGCGGTGACCTCGCGGGGGTTTGGTCAGGGCAGACAACCCGACCAGCCGCCGGAGGCCCACCGCGATGTCCCGCTCCCCCGCTCTTCCCTTGGACGAACTCGCCGAGGACGTCGTCGACGACGTCGAGCCCGGCCGAGCCTGGCGCCAGGGACGGCTACGCCGCGTCACCGTGTGGGCCGCGCTCGCCGCTGGCCCGTTGGCCCTGTTCGCCTCCTGCGCGTCCGCTCGCGTCCCGGCCCGCACCCTGGCGCACACTGTTGCCGCCGCGGCCGCGCCGACCGTCGCGCAGGACCCGTCGGGCTTTGCGCAGCTGTTCGTCTCGCTGTGGCTGCGCACTGACGGCAGCGCGGATGACGCGCACCTGGCTGCGTTGCGCGCGCTGGCTCCGAACGTCGATCTGCGCACGGCGCAGGCCTCGCTGAGCAACGCGGTGTCGGTCGCGCAGTGCGCGGCGGTGCACAGCGCACAGATCGGCGCGGGCTACTGGTCGGTCGTGGTGGGGTGCGAGACGGACACCGCGAGCCAGGCGGTGGTGCGGTACTACGCGGTCCCGGTCCAGATGGACCAGAGCGGTGTCGGGGTCGGGTCGCTGGCGGTCGTCGCCCAGCCGGCCGCGGTCGCCGCGCCGACGCCGGCAGGGGTGCCGCCCACGCTGTACCCGGACAGCGCCGCCGCAGGGACGCCGCTCGCCTCCGCAGTGGGCGCGTTCGCCACGGCCTATCTGACCGGGCAGGGCGACGTGGGCGCGCTGCTCTCCCCCGGCGCCCGCATCCCGGCTCCCGCCGCCGCCCTGTACGGGCAGGTGCAGGTGGGTCAGATCAGCGTCAGCGGGCCGGGGATGGACGCGACTGTGCCCGCGGACGGCACCAGCTGCGAGATCTGGGTGCAGGTCACCGCGACCGACCAGAGCGGCAGCACCTGGCCGCTGGGCTATGCGCTGCGGATGCGGGCCCGGGCGGGGCGCTGGGAAGTCGCCGCCCTCGAATCCGGCCCCGCCCTGTCCGCGCAGCCGGCTCCGGCCACGACCGGGGCTCCGTCCGTGGCGGCCTCAGCGACAACGCCGTAACCGCGTCCCACGCGCGCCGGTCTTCTCCCTCCTCCCCGCTTTCTCTCCCCTTCTCCTCCCCTATATACGGAGCCTCTTCGTGATCGAGCACCTGTACATGGCTGGCGCCCTGCAGAACCTGGGCAACAACGTGATCGGCATGTTCGCCGGCTGGGCCAAGCCGGCCCTGGAGGCGATCGTCGGTCTGGTCGTCGTCGTCAAGATCGTCCAGCGGTTTAGCATCAAGGCCGGGATCGGCGTCGCATTGGCCGCCGTGGTCTGCCTGGGCATCTACAACGACCGCGACCAGCTCGGCACCATCGTCACCAACGAGCTCCAGTCCGACACCCACGGCCTGGCCCAGCTCCACCACCCGATCCGGACCCTCCCCACCTCGGCCGCTGAGGTACGCCGGTGAGCACCGCGGCCGTGGAGGTGCCGGTCGCGCGGTCCTACACCCGGGCGCGCCGGCATCCGTGGGTGCTGGGCAAGCTCGGCGAGATCCGGCTGTGGCTGGGCCCGTATTCGAGGCCGCAGTTGGTGGTCGCCGGCGTCGGGCTGCTGGTGCTGGGCAAGACGATCCCCCTGTGGTGGCCGGTCTTCGGTCCGCTGCCGATCGTCGGGCTCGGGTTCGCGGTGTGGGCGGCGCGCTGCGCGCGGATCGGCGGCCGCGTCCCGGAGGCCGCGGTGTGGGGGTGGATCCTGCTGGCCGCCCAGCCCAGGAGTGGGCGCATCGCGGGACGGCCCGCCAAGGACCGGGCCTCCACCGCGCTGCACGGCGGCTTCTTCCTCACCGAGACCGTCACCGGCCACAGCGACGCGGTCCCGGCCGGCCCGGTCGCCGAGAGGCGGTCCGCGGCTGCCCCCGGCCCCCGTGCAGTCCGCCGGCCTTCCTTCCGCCGGGCCGCGCCTGCCCGTCCCGCACAGCGTCGCCCCCAGGCGCTGCGCCCAGATCGCACGACCGGGCCGACAGCGGCACCGGTGACCGGCGGCCGCACCGCGCCCGCCGATGCCGCCCCGGAGTCCCGCCCCCGTTCCGCGCTGGATCTGCTGCTGGAGCAGTCCGGTGCCCGCACCCTCTCGAAGAAGGCGTAGCTGCTGATGCGTGTTCCGATCCGTCACATCGTCGACAACCTCGTGTGGTCGACCACCGGCACCGTGTGGGCCGTCTTCCGGGTGACCCCGGTCTCCAACCGGTACGCCCCGGCCCGGGCGCGGGCGGAGCTGACCTCGCGGCTGACGTCGATGGTGCGTCAACTCGAAGGCGCACCGCGCTGGTACGGGCTGGCCGCGCAGATCGACGCGGGCGAGATCGGCACACACATGATCGAAGGGATCGACCTGGAGCGGCATCCCGCCTGGGAGGAGATCGCCGACGCGTGCTTCGACCTGATGGCGGACCAGGAGATGTTCCGGCGCACGCACTGGCTCGCGGTGCCGCTGAAGGCGCCCACGCGGCAGGCCGCCTGGGCCGGTCAGCTAGCGGCGACGTGGACGGAGGTCGCCGACCTGCTCGGCATGGCCCCCGCGCAGGTGAGCGAGCGGGAAGTCGCCGCCTACCGCCAGCAGGCCCGCCACCTGGCCGCGACCCTCGCCTCGGGGCCGGCGCTGCGCCCCGCGCGTCCCGCGGAGATCGTGTGGATGTGCCGGCACGCGATCTGCCGCGGCCTGGATGAGCCGCTGCTGCTGGAGGCCGAGAAGGCGCCGACCGGTGGGGGACGGATCGTGGGCGGCACGTTGCGCTCCCCCTCGTACCTGGACCTGGGGCAGGTCCGGCTCACCGAAGGCGGGCGCCCCCCGGCAGCCGGCGGAGACGCCTCGAACTCGGGGTGGAAGGGGCGCGGGGCGCGAGGGCTGCCCCGCGCGGACGGGACATCGCCCATCGCGCGGCGCTGGCTTCAGGCGGAGAGCGAGGCCGGAACCTCCTACCAGGCGCACTTCGTGGTCGCCAAGGAGGGCGTAACTCTCAACGGGGTCGGCCTGCTACGTCGCGTCAGTTTCCAGGCCGACAACCCCAGGGACGGGCTGACCCTCGCCCGGTACATAGACGTCCACCTCGCCGAGACCCGACGCAGCTAAGATCCGCTCATGACGTCGCGATGGGCAGATGCCGCGTAGACCGCCGCGCAAGGTTCGGGCTGTAGTACCCGACCCTCCGGGCGATGGTGCCATCACCAGCTCGTTGTTCGTCGGTCGCTGCTCCGGCGTGCCGGTTTGTACGGGTATGCACGCGTACCTCTTTGTCGATGGACTCGACGTGATCGCGCGAAGCCACAGCGGGGCGGTTGGCCTGCATCCCCGAGAGCTCCTCCGCCCCGGCGGACCGCTCTATCCGACCGATGCAGCTCGAGACGTCAACGTGGCTTCTATGGTGCCCTCAGACCCCAGCGCGGGCGGGCTCGTCGTCCGTGTGCGCCTCCGGGGCCAGATCGTCGTCTGGACCGATCTGATGTACCCGGACCTCCAGGGCAAGCTCGTGGACGAAGTCCGGTTCGATCTCAGGCAGTACCTCGGCGAAATCGAGAGAGCCTTCCGGGAGTGGGCCGTCGCTGACGGCTAGAGCCTGTCCGGCGGATCTTGTGACCGTCCGACGATGGGATCGTTGTTCTCGTCGTGGGGCGGGGAGATTTGACGAACGACGAGTGGATGCGGCTTGAGCCGCATCTGCCGAAGTCCGGCGCCCGGGGCGGACGCTGGTGCGACCACCGGTTGATGATCAACGGGATCTTGTTCAGGGTCCGCACCGGAGTGCCGTGGCGTGACCTGCCCGAGCGTTTCGGGAGCTGGAAGACCGTCTACGAGCGGCATCGGCGCTGGTCCGCGGACGGCACCTGGGACAGGATCCTGCAAGCGGTCTTGGCGGATGCCGATGCCCACGGCCGGGTGGACTGGAGCATGGTCAGCGTCGACTCGACCTCGTGCCGGGCCCACCAGCACGCGGCCGGAGCCCCGCGGAGAACACCGCGAGTCCCGAAAAAAGATCAACGCCTCGGCAGCACCGCCCCGACGAAGGACTCGGACGCTCCCGGGGCGGCCTGACCTGCAAAATCCACCTCGCCGGCGAGGGCGGACGCCGACCGCTGGCACTGCTGATCACTCCCGGCCAGTGGGGCGACAGTCCACAGCTGATCCCGGTACTCGAACGGATCCGGGTCAAGCGGCCAGGCGGCGGGCACCCCCGCACCCGCCCCGAACACCTCGGCGGCGACAAGGCCTACAGCTCCCGCCGGAACCGCCGCTACCTGCGCAGACGCCAGATCAAGCACACCATCCCCGAACCGAAGGACCAACGGGCCAACCGCCGACGCCGAGGCAGTCGAGGTGGCAGACCAGCCGGATTCGACAAGGAGATGTACAAGCGCCGCAACGAGGTCGAGCGCACGATCAACCAGCTCAAGCGCTCCAGGGCCGTCGCGACCCGATACGACAAGCGCGCCTACGTCTTCACCGGCACCGTCACCCTCGCCTCGATCCGCCTGTGGCTCAAGCCCTGACCAGCTGGTTCCGTCAGCTGGCTTCCAGTTCTTCGGCCCGCCGTTCGAGTTCCACCGCGATGTCATCCCAGTCTGGACCGTGCAGCCAGAGGTGCTGCGCGGCCTCCCGCAGAAGCACCGGCTGGTCCGGCCGTTGCAGCAGCACGAGCCGATAGGCGAGGTTGCGAATCCGCACCGGGAGCTGGCCGTCGACCAGGTTCGGGCAGAGCTCCCGCAGCATCGAGAGGATCGCGTCCGCATCAGCGAAGGTCAGCTCTTCGATGAAGTAGTGCTCGTCGTGCTCTCGACCGCACGCCGGTGTCGGGCGGTACTCATCTCCGTAAAGACACCGGGCGTGCTCGGTCAGCGTGCTGTGCATGAGCTGCACCCTACGACGTCATGATCCGCCGGACAGGCCCTAGC
>NZ_FOAZ01000077.1 GCF_900109465.1 Streptacidiphilus jiangxiensis | reverse complement strand
CGGTGGCACTGCCGCTCGACCCGTTCGGGTTGTCGTCGCTGATCCCGGCGATGGAGATGGAGGAGTAGGGTGCCGGGCTGACCGGGTTCATCACCACGCCCGGCGTGGTGTAGGGGCCGAGCTGCCCGGTGCCGGTCAGGTAGGCGGCCAGGAAGCCGCTGATGGTGGACTGCGCCGGGTCGGTGCTGCTCAGCGTCGACGCGCCGTAGACCAGGGCGCCCGGCTGCACGGAGCTGGGCGCGGAGACCTCAGCCGGCAGCGCGGTCGCGGTGTACCCGACAGAGCCGGCCCCCTGCTGCGCCCCGCCGGCCGTCGCCGGGCCGGTGGCCTCGATGCCGACCTGGAAGTAGTGCAGTCCGGTGTCGGTCGCGGATCCGTTCTGCGGGTGGGCGAGGACGTCGGCAGCGATGGTCACCGACCAGTAGCCGGGGGAGACCTCGGTGCTCCCCATGACCACCGTGGTGGCGGCGGTGCGGGCACCGGGCGGGTTGTTCAGCGCGAGGGTCCCGGAGTAGTAGGGCGCCACGGTGTTCTCGGTGCCGTTGCCGGCGGCCAGGTAGGCCTGGACGTACAGCTGGGCGAAGCCGGCCGGGCCGGTGCCGGATGCCGTCGTCACCGCGGCGCTCGGGCTGGGCCGCGCGGCGTCGGCGCTGCTCGAACCACCGAGGAGGGCGGCCGCGCCGAGGAGCGGGCCGGCCAGCAGGGCGGCCCACACGCCGACCCGGGCCAGGCGCGCCGCGCCGGCCATGGTGGCCGTGCTGGTCTGCCAGCCGCTGCTCCCCTCCTCCTGGAGCTCGTCCTCGTCCGCCTCCTCGACCTGGTCGACGGGCTCGACCTCGCGCAGGTCGGCGTCGCGCCGCCGGTCCGCGCGGCTCTGCCGGCCGCGCCCGCGCTTCACTTCTGGCTCCGGGCCGCGGCACCGAGGACCGCGCTTCGCGCCTTGGCGGTCAGCTCCTCGTCGGAGAGCGCGTTGAGGCGCTGCCACGCGGCGCGCGCCTCGGCGGCGCCGCTGGCGAGGAAGGCCTGGAGCTCGGCGTGGGCGGGCTCGTCGAAGGGCGCGGTGACCAGCGCGGTGGCAAGGCGGCGGACCAGGCGCCGGGCCTCGACGACGGTGCGGGCGTCCGTGTCGATGTCCGTCACCGGCGTCGGATCGGTCTGCGTGGGGATCACGTGGTGCCTCTCATAGGTAGGGCTCGCGGAGCCGGTCGGGACGTGCGGAAGCCAGGGGCGAAGAGCGAGGGAGGTCATGCGGCCAGCCAGTAGGCGTCGTGGTCCGCAGCGCGCAGCCGGCTCAGGGCACGGGAGCGGGCCTTGCGCAGGCGGTCGCCGTCGGTGCCCATGGAGCGAGGGGTCCGGCCGTCCCGGTGGTCGGAGTCGACGTAGTAGGCGGCGAGCAGCTGCGCCTCGTCGAGCCGCAGGACGTTGGTGCGGACCGCCCAGACGACCAGCTGGAGGACTTCGGCCCGGGCGGTGCCGCAGTGGATGTGGACGGTGTCGTCCTCGCTGAGCAACTGCAGCTCGGTGGCGTCCATGAGCAGGCTCAGCCGCTCGAAGCGCTCCTCGGGTTCCAGGGACTGGCCCGGTCCCTGGTTGACGATCTCGGTGATGTC
Source organism: Streptacidiphilus jiangxiensis (assembly GCF_900109465.1). Classification (GTDB taxonomy): domain Bacteria; phylum Actinomycetota; class Actinomycetes; order Streptomycetales; family Streptomycetaceae; genus Streptacidiphilus; species Streptacidiphilus jiangxiensis. The sequence continues at coordinate 2,812 of NZ_FOAZ01000077.1, read as the reverse complement.
GGCCGGGGCGAACGGGGTGTCGTCGACGACGTGCGCGAGGTGGCCGAGGGACTCGCGGGTCAGGGTGAGGGTGCGCAGGGCCAGGCCGGAGTAGATGTTCTGCGGGCACCGCTCCAGCGGGTAGGTGCGCACGATCTCGAAGAGGGCCCCGACCACGATGGAGAACGCCTCCTCGAAGTCGATGCCCGGCCGCAGCTGGCTGCGGGCCATCCGCGCCGCCTTCGGCAGCAGGGCCCGGACGGTGATGAGCCAGGCGACCTCGCCGTCGTAGCCGCCACGCGGCACGCGCTCCAGCAGCGCCGCCAGCAGCTCGTCGTGGCCGGCCCAGTCGCCGGCCCGGTACGCGTTGGTCAGCAGGACCAGGACGTCGCCGGCGCCGGCGCAGGTGGAGAAGACCTCGTCCTCGGCAGCCCAGCCGCAGACGATGTCCTCGGCCCGCGGGTCGTCGCACACCTGCTGCCAGGCGCGGTACATCCGCATATCGGTGGAGTCGTGGGGGCCGGACTGGGTGCCGGCGGAGGTCGGGTGCGCCATGTCCGTGTCCGTCCCTTCGCGTCGATCGGGTGATGACGCCAAGGTGGCCGGGCCCCCCTTGCCAGCCGTCTGGACAGCCGCGCGGAAGGCCCGTTGTCCAGGGGGTTCGCGCGCGGAATCCCCCCGCGCGGCCGCGCCGCGCGCCGCGCCGGCGGGGCAGTGTCCATCGCCGCGCGCCGCGCGCCGGGAGGGTATGGACAGCGCGCGCCGCGCGGTGGACAGCCGCAGCAGCCGCGCGCCGCGGTCGCGCGCGGGACGCCGGCCGCCCGTTGCCGCGCGCCGCGCGCAGGTGCGCCGGCAGCGCGCCGCGCGGCTCGTCCCGGACGGCCGCGGCGGCCCGGCGCTCCGCTACGGCGCCTTCGCCCCGAGGCCACCCGAAGGCGCGGAGGTCGGTTCAGGCCGCTGGCGCGGGCCGCCTCTGCGGCACTCCGCGACCGTGGAGGGAGACCGGCAGCCGGGGGCCGACAGGGGGCGGCTCCGGGTCCTGTCCATCGGCAGCGCCGGGCCTGTCCATAACGCAAGAAGGCCGCGTTTCCCCTGGACAATCGCGATTGTCCAGGGGAAACGCGGCCGGTCCGCGGAGTGTGTCCATAGGGCTGGGGTCTGGCTGCGTGGACTGTCCACCGGTGCCGGACCAAGCCCGCGCTGCTGCTGCGGGCGGTGTCCTCGGGGCGGAGCCGGGGCCCGCCGGTGTGCACCCGGCTCGCACCCGCAGTCCGGGGCGCGGCCTGCCCTGGCCCGCGCCGCGCGTACTCCGCTGGGGCTGTCCATACCCCTGCGCGGCGCGCGCCCTTCTCCCCGGAAGGCGCGCGCCCGGCGGCTCAGCGCGCGGCGGCAGCCAGGCGCGCCGCGCGGGCGGCGCGCGCCTGGCGGTGCTCGCGCGCGCGTTCGCAGGACGAGCACAGGCCCGACTCCGGGCGCCGCGCGGTGCTGCGGCGCGCGCACCGCGCGTCGGCGCAGTGCCAGCCCGAGGGCTCCTCGGCGTGCGGCGCGCCTTGGCCCGCGCGCTCCCCGTCGCCGTCGCCGGCGGCCCGCTCCCACTCAGCCGCCGCGGCCTGAGCCGCCAGCCGGGCGGCGAGGTCCTGGAGCAGCGGGTCGGCCCCCCGCCGCCGCGCCTGCTCCGCCGCGGCCCGGGCAGCGTCCAGCACCGTGCGGCGAGCCTGGGCTCCGGCGCCGGGCGGCGCCGCGGGACCGGCCTCGGCCGCCTCGGCGGCCAGATCGCAGGCCTGGTCGAGCACCTGGCGGTGCTCGCACCGGCCGCACTGCCCGCCGTCCTCGATCCCGTGGGCCAGCGTCCCGCAGCCGGGGCAGAGCTTCGCCTCGCGCGGGCGGGCAGCCGCAGCCGCAGCCGCCGAGCACTGGTCGCACACCGCGCTGCGCGAGGACGCGGCCCCGGTCGTCGTGCGGGTGCCGCAGCGCCCGCACAGCGTGATCGACGGCAGCTGCGACAGCAGCCAGGCCAGGGGACTGCGGATCACCCCGCGGTCCTCCAGCGGACCGTCCATGCTCATCGGGCCGATCCGCGCGGCGAGCTGGGCAGCAAGGGACTCCGGCGTCACGTCGCGCAGCACGACCTCGGCGGCCCGCACCGCGACCGCGCGCTGGCCGGGGTCCATTGCGTCCAGAACGAAGGCCACCGGGGCCAGCGCCGCGCGGACCCTGCTCCGGGCGGCGTCGTTCCGCCAGGCACCCGCGCCGCCGGATGCCTTCCCCTCGGTGCTCGGGTCGCTGGTGTTTTGTCCCTCCGCGCGCAGCGCGCCGACCTCGGCCGACGCGGGCCGGGGGCCGCGCGCTTCGGGCCGGCCGGTCCTCGCGCGCCCGCGCGCACCACCGGCGACGGCGGGCTCGCCCCACGCGGCTTCGCCGGAGACCACCCCTGAACCTTCAACCTCTTCTCCTGCAGTAACCACCTGGGCGTGGGGGGCGTGGAGGTCTGCCGCAGCGTCCGGCTCTCGAATCCCGCCGGGAGCGGACTCCGCCACCGCGTTGACCTGGGAGTCCTCCGGCACCGCCGGGGGCTGGTCACTGACTGCCGCAAGCGCGTGGTCTGCAACGCGGTCGGCGCGCGCGAGGGAGCGCTGGGACACGCCGTGGGCGGCGGCCACGGCCGGCAGCCGGATCTCCCCGCGCGCGGCCAGGCCGGACGCCGTCGGCTTGCGGACCAGCTCGAGCACGCCGGCCGCCTGCAGGCGCGCCAGCACGCGCGCGCCCGCGTGGACGCTCCCCCCGATCAGGCGCGCCACCGTCGCGGCTGGCCGGCCGACGCGCGTGTCGACCG
>NZ_FOAZ01000090.1 GCF_900109465.1 Streptacidiphilus jiangxiensis | reverse complement strand
CCCTCGGCGTGAGCAACGGCAACGGCTTCACGAACTACCACACCATCAGCGGCGGCTGGAGCACCTTCGCCGCCCGCCTCCAGCTCGCCTGACCCGATCGGCCACGGCACGCGCGACGGGTCCGTCACGGGCGGTGTGATCCTCCACCGCAGCCGCGACACGACCCCGGCCCCACCTCCCGGTGGCCTCGCCCTCACCAGCGGGGCCACCGGGCGGGCCCACGCCCACGCCCAGAGCACCGATCCCGAGCGCCAACGCCCGTACGCCACTTGAAAGGAAGCGCAGACATGAGCCGACTCCGCACGCGCCGCACACTGGCCGCAGTGTTGACCGCCGGGGCCGCCGCCCTGGGCCTGGTCCAGGCACCGACCGCCCTCGCCACCACACACAAGCCGACTCTCCCGACGGTGAAGGTCTGTGGTGAGGGCCACGCAGCCACCCGGCCCGGCGAGATGATCCTCACGTGCGCCGACAACGGCGAGAAGGCCGAGCGGCTGACCTGGACGAGTTGGACGGCCACCAGGGCCACCGCCACCGGACTGGTCGCGTGGCGGGCCTGCACCTCCAATTGCGCCCACGCCAAGACGTGGAAGACCGCGACCGCTCAGTTCACGTTGAGCAATCCGGTGGCCACCCCGGGCGCCGGCACACTGTTCACCAAGCTGACGCTGCACACCACCGGGGCCACCCCGAAGGGCTTCATGCGCAACCTGTCCTTCGACGAAGCCCCGGCGCCGTCCGTGGCGCCGCGGCGGGCCACGTCCCCGCGCACGGCCGGCTCGGCCACCGCGCTCAGCGGCACCCTCGGCTACGCGCAGATCGAGGGCTACTGGATCGCGGCCGGCGGCTCGTCGAGCACCGCCGAGACCGCCGCCGCGATCACCGGTGCGGAAAGCAGCTACGAGCCCGGCATCATCCAGCAGAGCGTGAGCTACTGCGGCACCGGCAGCGACCGGGCCGGCTGGGGCCTGTGGCAGATCACCTGCGGCAACTCCGTTCCCGCGTACGGCAGCAACTTCCAGCTGCTCGACCCGTGGAACAACGCCGAGGCCGCCGTCACGAAGTACAACGGTGCGGGCGGCTTCACCCCCTGGTCCACCTACACCGCCGGCACCTACCAGAACTTCATGCAGAGCGTCACCCCGGCCACCGGCCTGACCGACCCGGGCGAGTACACCCAGGCCGGCTCCACCCCCAACGGCACCCCGTCCAGCCCGGCCGCCGCCCCCGGCGGCACGTACGGCCCGGCCATGCCCTCCGCCGCCCCGCTCACCCATGACGCGACGGGTGACGGCAAGTCGGACCTGATGATCTACGAGCCCGACGGCACGATCCAGATGGGCGTCGGCAACGGCGACGGCTTCTCGAACTA
>NZ_FOAZ01000042.1 GCF_900109465.1 Streptacidiphilus jiangxiensis | reverse complement strand
CGACCGCGACCGCAACGCCAACGCCCCACCCGACCGGTCGAACAACGCCAACCGACGCAACTTCTCCGCCGCCAGCCGCTCCTCCAACCGCTCCAACGCCAACACCTGCTCCGCCTGGAAACGCGCACCCGCAGCCAGCAACACCTCATCCCCCTCCCCCGCCAAACCCGCCAACAGCACATGCACCACCGACGGCAACGTCCGCAACGCATCCACCACAGCAACAGCCGACGAAGAAACCGAAGACGACGAGGAGGAAGAGGAAAGAGAAGAAGAGGGAGACTGGCGGGAAGAAACCGGGGTCAACGGGTCGGCCAGAAAAGCATCCCCGAGCGAGGCAAAACCCCCACCCATGGACGCCTCTCCACCCTCACACCCGCCCCCGAACATCGAGGCGTCCATAGAACAAGCTTGACACCCCGCCCCCTCCCCCACCATGGCCTACCTGGGCCATCTCCCCACCACGGACGAGTTAGTCATTTCGTTCGAACCCCCACCGGGCCGAAAAAGCGGGCCGGAACAGCGGTCGGATCAGCCGACTCTGTCGCCCGATTCCGGGGGCACCTCGACGCCCCCCTCGCGGGCCTGGCGGAGGGCCTCCTCGAGTTCGTCCAGGGCCTGGGAGAGCCCGAACGGGTTCTGCGTCGACACCGCCTCGGCGAGGGCGGCGCGCGCGTCCGTGACCCGCTTGAGCAGCAGCTGATGGTTCTGGTCCACCGCGACCTCCTCGGACTCTCTCCCGGAAGCCCCCCAGCCACCATCCCAGGGGTTCAACGTTTCTTCAATTCGCGCGACGACGCTTCGGCGCCCGACATCCGGGCACCTCCTTGACACGGCACCGGCCCCGATGGACCATCGACCGAACATTCGGTTGGCTATGTCATGGATCGCCGGTGCGCCGGCGACGACCTGGCAGGTCGCGCCCAAGCTGCCCAGGCAGGAGTAGTGCCGTGCCCGACCCCATCCCCTCCCCTTCGGCCGATCTGCTCGACGCGGGCGAGCGCCTCACGCAGGACGAGTTGCGCGCGCACCAGCTCGCCGCGCTGCGCCGGACGCTCCACCACGCGTACGACAACGTCGAGCTGTACCGCCGCAAGTTCGACGCCGCGGGCGTGCACCCGGACGACTGCCGCAGCCTGGCCGATCTGGAGCGGTTCCCGTTCACGACCAAGGCCGACCTGCGCGAGTGCTACCCCTTCGGGATGTTCGCCGTCCCGATGGACCAGGTCCGGCGGATCCACGCCTCCAGCGGGACGACGGGGCGGCCGACCGTCGTCGGCTACACGGAGGACGACCTCGACATGTGGGCGGACGTCGTGGCCCGCTCGATCCGGGCCGCGGGCGGGCGGCCGGGGTACAAGGTGCACGTCTCCTACGGGTACGGGCTCTTCACGGGCGGGCTCGGGGCGCACTACGGCGCCGAACGGGCCGGGTGCACGGTGATTCCGGCGTCGGGCGGGATGACCGCGCGGCAGGTGCAGATCATCCAGGACTTCAAGCCCGAGATCATCATGGTCACGCCCTCCTACATGCTGACGCTGTTGGACGAGTTCGAGAAGCAGGGGATCGATCCGCGCTCGACCTCGCTGCGGATCGGCATCTTCGGCGCCGAGCCGTGGACGGAGGCGATGCGGCGCGAGATCGAGGACCGCCTCGACATCCACGCCGTCGACATCTACGGCCTGTCGGAGGTGATCGGGCCGGGCGTGGCGCAGGAGTGCGTGGAGACCAAGGACGGGCTGCACATCTGGGAGGACCACTTCTACCCGGAGATCGTCGACCCCGTCACGGACGGGCTGATGACGCCGGGAGAGAGCGGCGAGCTGGTGTTCACCTCGCTGACCAAGCAGGCGATGCCGGTGATCCGGTACCGGACCAGGGATCTCACCCGACTGCTGCCAGGGACGGCGCGCCCGGCGTTCCGGCGGATGGAGAAGGTCACCGGCCGCTGCGACGACATGATCATCCTGCGCGGCGTGAACGTGTTCCCGACGCAGATCGAGGAGATCGTGCTGCGGACACCCGGTGTGGCACCGCACTTCCAGCTGCGACTGTCGCGCAGCGGGCGGTTGGACCGGATGGCGGTCGAGGTGGAGGCCCGGCCGAACGCGACGCCCGCCGAGCGGGAGGCGGCCGCCTCGGCGATCACGCGCGGGGTGAAGGACGGCGTGGGGATCAGCGTCGAGGTGTCGGTCGTGGACCCGGAGACGCTGGAGCGGTCGGTCGGCAAGATCCGGCGGGTCGTGGACCTGCGGGAGAAGTGAGGCGACCAGCGAACGGGACGGCATGACCCCGGGGTCCGGCGAGTGCATCTCGCCGGACCCCCTTGTTACTGACGAGTCAACTCCATAGCATCGGGACTGTGACAGCATCCGTGTCACACTCGTCATGGCCACGACGTGGAGGCCCGATGCCGTCGATGCACTCCGAGCCGGACCGTAACGGCGAGACCCCGACGCCGGACGCGCGGCTGCTCGCCGGCGCGGGTCCGCTCGCCGGGGTCCGCGTGGTGGAGATCGCCGGGCTCGGGCCGGGCCCGTTCGCCGCGATGCTGCTGGCCGACCTGGGCGCCGACGTGGTGCGGGTGGACCGCCCGGGCGGATCCGTGCTGAGCGGCGATCCCGCGCTCGACGTGACCAACCGGGGCAAGCGCAGCGTCGTGCTGGACCTCAAGACGCCCGAGGGCGCCGCGCGGGCGCTGGATCTCGTCGCCCGCGCGGACCTGCTGATCGAGGGGTTCCGCCCCGGCGTCGCCGAGCGGCTCGGGATCGGGCCCGCCGACTGCCTGGCCCGCAACCCCGCGCTGGTCTACGGCCGGATGACCGGATGGGGGCAGGACGGACCGCTCGCCCAAGCCGCGGGCCACGACATCGCGTACATCGCCACGGCCGGCGTCCTCGGACTGGTCGGCACCCCGGACGGACCGCCCGCCATCCCGGTGAACCTGCTCGGCGACTACGCCGGGGGCTCGCTCTACCTGGTGGTCGGCCTGCTGGCCGCGCTGCACCACGCCCGCACGACCGGGGCGGGGCAGGTGGTGGACGCGGCGATCGTGGACGGCGCGGCGCACCTGACGTCCGTGCTGTGGGGGTTCATGGCGGGAGGGCGCTGGCACGACCGGCGCGGCGTCAACATCATCGACGGTGGCGCGCCCTTCTACGCCGTCTACGAGACGGCCGACCGTCGCCACATGGCCGTGGGGGCGCTGGAGCCGCAGTTCTTCGCGGAGTTCGTGAAGCTCCTGGAGCTGCCGCCGAACGCGCCCGGCCAGCGCGACCTGGCCCGTTGGGGCGAGTTGCGGGAGCTGGTCGCCGCGCGGTTCGCCACCCGGACGCAGGCGGAGTGGACCGCGGTGTTCGAGGGTACGGACGCCTGTGTGTCCCCCGTGCTGAACCTGCACGAGGCGGCGGACCACCCGCATCTGCGGGCCCGCGCGAGCTACGCCGAGCACCACGGACTGCTGCAGCCGAGCCCCGCACCCCGCTTCTCGGCGACCCCGAACCCGGCGCCCCGCCCGCCCGCGCTCCCGGACACCGACCGCGCGGCCGTCGCCGCGGACTGGGACGTGCCCAGCCTGAACCACGAACCCTGACCCCGAACCCGGAACCGCGACCCCCAGAACCCCGAACCCCCGAACCCCCGAACCCCGACGAGCACCACCCACGATCCGCGACACGCGATCCGAGATCCGCGATCCGAGATCCTCCGACCTCCTCGAGCTCGAGACCCCCCGCCAGAAAGCAGGCAGCCAGCGTGACCACCGAAGCATTCGTCTACGACGCGATCCGCACCCCGCGCGGCCGGGGCAAGGCCTCCGGGTCGCTGCACGGGACCAAGCCGATCGACCTCGTGGTCGGTCTGATCCACGAGATGCGGCGCCGCTTCCCCGACCTCGACCCGGCGGCGATCGACGACGTCGTGCTGGGCGTGGTGAGTCCCCTCGGGGACCAGGGCTCCGACATCGCCAAGGTCGCCGCGATCGCGGCGGGGCTGCCGGACACGGTGGCGGGCGTCCAGGAGAACCGGTTCTGCGCGTCCGGTCTGGAGGCGGTCAACCTGGCCGCGGCGAAGGTGCGCTCGGGATGGGAGGACCTGATCCTGGCGGGCGGCGTGGAGTCGATGTCGCGCGTGAAGATGGGCAGCGACGGCGGCGCCTGGGCGATGGACCCGATGACCAGCTACGAGACCGGGTTCGTGCCGCAGGGTGTCGGCGCCGACCTGATCGCCACCGTCGAGGGCTTCTCGCGCACGGACGTGGACGCTTTCGCGGCCGAGTCGCAGGCGCGCGCCGCGGAGGCGATCAAGGAAGGGCGGTTCGAGCGGTCGGTCGTGCCGGTCCTGGACCGCAACGGGCTGGTCGTGCTCGACCACGACGAGTTCGTCCGCCCGGGCACGACGGTGGAGTCGCTCTCCGGCCTGCAGCCGTCCTTCGCGACCATCGGCGAGCTCGGCGGCTTCGACGCGGTCGCGCTGCAGAAGTACCACTGGGTGGAGAAGATCGACCACGTCCACCACGCGGGCAACTCCTCCGGCATCGTCGACGGGGCGTCCCTCGTGGCCATCGGCACCAAGGAGGTCGGCGAGCGGTACGGGATGACGCCGCGGGCGCGGATCGTCTCCGCGGCCGTGTCCGGCTCGGACCCGACGATCATGCTGACCGGTCCGACGCCGGCCAGCCGGAAGGCGCTGGCCAAGGCGGGGCTGACGGCGGCGGACATCGACCTGGTCGAGATCAACGAGGCCTTCGCGGCGGTCGCGCTGCGCTACATCCGCGAGATGGGCTTCGACCACGCGCAGGTGAACGTCAACGGCGGCGCGATCGCGCTCGGCCACCCGCTGGGCGCGACGGGCGCGATGCTGCTCGGCACGGTCCTGGACGAGCTGGAGCGGCGCGACCTGCGCCGTGGCCTGATCACGCTGTGCGTCGGCGGCGGCATGGGCATCGCCACGATCATCGAGCGGCTGTGACTCCGGACGTGACCGGCACCCCCTCGCCCGCCCTTCCCGACCACGACCGCACGCCCGCTGGAGACGCAGAGATGGCAGAGATGACCGAGACCACGACCATCCGCTGGGAGCAGGCCGAGGACGGCGTCGTGACGCTGGTCCTGGACGACCCGACGCAGTCCGTCAACACCATGACCGAGGCGTTCCGCGCCGACCTCGCCGCGACCGTGGTGCGCCTGAAGGCGCTGCGTGAGGCGGGTGGGCTGCGCGGCGTGATCGTCGCCTCCGCCAAGAAGACCTTCTTCGCCGGCGGCGACCTGCGGCTGCTCAGCCAGGTGCGCCCCGAGAACGCGCAGGAGTTCTTCGAGGGCTCCCTTGCGCTCAAGCGCGACCTGCGGGCGCTGGAGACCCTGGGCGTGCCGGTGGTCGCGGCGATCAACGGCGCGGCGCTGGGCGGCGGACTGGAGATCGCGTTGGCCTGCCACCACCGGGTGGCGCTGGACGACCCCTCCGTGAAGATCGGGCTGCCGGAAGTGACGCTCGGTCTGCTGCCGGGCGGCGGCGGCGTGGTGCGTACGGTGCGGCTCCTCGGGATCACCGACGCGCTGCTGAAGGTGCTGTTGCAGGGCACGCAGCACCGCCCGGCGCAGGCGTTGGCGGCGGGCCTGGTGCACGAGCTGGCGGCGGACCGTGACGAGCTGCTGGCGAAGGCGCGGGCGTTCGTCGAGGCGAACGAGACGGCGCAGCAGCCGTGGGACGTCAAGGGCTACAAGATCCCCGGCGGAACCCCGAGCCACCCGGCTTTCGCCGCGAACCTGCCGGCCTTTCCTTCGAACCTGAAGAAGCAACTGAACGGCGCGCCCTACCCGGCGCCGCGGAACATCCTGGCGACCGCCGTCGAGTCGGCGCAGGTGGACATCGACACGGCCTTCGTGATCGAGGCGCGGTACTTCACCGAGCTGGCGACGGGGCAGACCGCGAAGAACATGATCCAGGCGTTCTTCTTCGACCTGCAGGCCGTCAACTCCGGCGCCAACCGGCCCTCCGAGGTGCCGGCCCGCAAGGTGACGAAGGTGGCCGTGCTGGGCGCCGGCATGATGGGCGCGGGCATCGCGTACTCGTGCGCGAAGGCCGGTATCCAGGTGGTGCTGAAGGACATGACGGCGGAGGCGGCCGAGCGGGGCAAGGCCTACTCGGCGGCTCTGCTGGACAAGGCCCTGTCGCGCGGCCGCACGACCGAGGCCAAGCGGGACGCGCTGCTGTCGCTGATCACGCCCACCTCGGACGCGGCGGACCTGGCCGGCTGCGACGCCGTGATCGAGGCGGTCTTCGAGAACACCGAGCTGAAGCACCAGGTGTTCGCGGAGATCCAGGACGTGGTGGCGCCGGACGCGCTGCTCTGCTCGAACACCTCCACGCTCCCGATCACGCTGCTCGCGGAGGGCGTGAAGCGGCAGGAGGACTTCATCGGCCTGCACTTCTTCTCGCCGGTCGACAAGATGCCGCTGGTCGAGATCATCAGGGGTGAGCGGACCGGTGACGAGGCGCTGGCGCGGGCCTTCGACCTGGTGCGGCAGATCAACAAGACGCCGATCGTGGTCAACGACTCGCGGGGCTTCTTCACCTCCCGGGTGATCGGGCAGTTCATCAACGAGGGCGTGGCGATGCTCGGCGAGGGCGTCGACCCGGCCTCGGTGGAGCAGGCGGCCGCGCAGGCCGGCTACCCGGCCAAGGTGCTGTCGCTGATGGACGAGCTGACGCTGACCCTCCCCCGCAAGATCCGCAACGAGACCCGCAGGGCGGTCGAGGAGTCCGGCGGCACCTGGACGCCGCACCCGGCCGACGCGGTGCTGGACCGGATGCTCGACGAGTTCGACCGTCCGGGCCGCAGCGGCGGCGCGGGGTTCTACGACTACGTGGACGGCAAGCGGGCCGGGCTGTGGCCGGGCCTGCGGGAGCACTTCGGCAAGCCTGACGGCGGTGACGTCCCGTTCGTCGACATGCAGGAGCGGATGCTGTTCGCCGAGGCGGTCGACACGGTGCGCTGCCTGGAGGAGGGCGTGCTGACCTCCGTCGCGGACGCGAACATCGGCTCGATCCTCGGTATCGGCTTCCCGGGCTGGACCGGCGGCGTACTGCAGTACGTCAACGGCTACGAGGGCGGCCTGCCGGGCTTCGTCGCCCGTGCCCGGGAGCTGGCGGCGGCCTACGGGCCGCGGTTCGAGCCGCCGGCGCTGCTGGTGGAGAAGGCCGGGCGCGGCGAGGTCTTCAGCGACTGACGCCACGTTCGCGGCCGCACGTGCGTGGCCGCACACGCGTGGCCACACACGCGTGGCCGCACATCCGTCGCCGCACATCCGCGGCGGCGCGTCAGGAGGGCGCGCCGCCGTGGAAGGTGAGGGCGACGCCGTAGCAGGCGGAGCCGATCGCGGCGGCGGCGAGCAGCGGCCGGATGAGCCGCGGCTGCCGGTCGGCGAGCCACTCGGCGGCGGGGTAGAGCAGGGGGAAGGCCGGGAGCAGGAACCGGGCGATCGGCGGCTGCGGCGAGGCGTTGACGAAGTCGACGAGGAAGAGCCCGGCAGCGAAGACCAGCAGCGGCAGCGGCTGGCGTCGCTGCCCGCGCTGCCGCAGCGCGGCGACGAGCAGGCCGAGGTAGGCGAGGCCGGTCAGCGCCATGGGGAGGCGGCCGAAGGCGTGGCGCTGGGCCTCGTGGCCGAAGGCGAAGAGCTTGGTGACCTCGTGTCCGTACCAGCGCAGGGTGGTCCAGCCGAAGTCGACGCCGGTGTCCCAGGCGGCCTGGATGTGGAAGTAGGCGGTCGGGGAGCCGACGGCCCACGCGGTGTAGGCGAGGTAGCCGAGCCAGCCGAGCGGTGCGAGCAGGGCGGCCGCGATCGGCCGCCACAGGCGCCGCGCTCGCGCCGACCGCCAGGGCCGGGCGCCGCCGCGGCGCAGCTCCACCAAGGCGGCGACGGCCACCGCGGCGACGAGCGCGGTGGCGCTGGGGCGGGTGAGCCCGGCCGCGACGCAGAGCAGACCCGCCGTCAGCCACCAGCGGCGCAGCAGCGCGTAGAGGCACCACGCGCTGAGCGCGGTGAAGAGCGGCTCGGAGTAGCCGTAGCTCTCGACCACGGCCAGCGGCAGCACGCCCCACAGGACGACCGCGATCCGGCCGACGCGCGGGCCTCCGAGCCGGTCGGCGATCGCGAAGACGCCCCAGGCGGCGAGCAGCGAGGCGGTCCAGGAGACGAGCACCAGGCCGCCCGCCGTGCCCAGGCCGGTCAGCCGCGAGGCGAGGTGGCCGAGCCAGGGGTAGAGGGGGAAGAAGGCGCGAGGCGAGAAGGGGATGCCGTGGGCGCCGATCAGTCCGTCGGTGACGGAGTAGCCGTGGTCGGCGATGCGGGCGTACCAGCCGGCGTCCCAGAGCGTGCCGAGTCGGGTGATCGGCGCGATGTGGTGGCCCAGGGCCCAGCCCACGACGAGGAGCACGCCGAGCCCACGTACCGCCGCGTAGGCGGCGAGGGCGGGCAGGGCCCGGCGCAGTCCGCGCCGCGCCCGCGCCAGTCCCGGCCCCACTCCCGAAGCCGACGGACCCGAAGCCGCCGGACCCGAAGCCGAGGGTCCCGAAGCCGAGGGTCCCGAAGCCGACGGACCCGGAGCCGGCAGGCGCGCGGGGCCCCGAACGGGAGCAGTCGCGGAAGAGGAAGCGGGGGCAGGCGCGGAGGCGGGCAGGGCGGTCGACGTGCTCGTGGCGTCGGGCATCAGTCGACCCGGCGATCGGCTTCGCCGGCGCGCCGGATCGCGGCCCGGAGGGTGCTGCGGACGGCGGACTCGGGGATGCCGAGCTCGCGGGCGATGCGGTGGTGCGCGCCGCCGACGGGGATGCGGGTGTCGCGGTCGCGCTGTGTGGGCACGACGCGACCGCTGCGGTCGGTACCGGAGTCGGCGTCGGGGCTCTCCGCCTCGCGCAGCAGTTCCCGCAGTTCGGTGTCGCCGTAGCCGGCGGCGCCGATGTAGAGGCGGGTGCAGGCACTGCGGCGGAAGACCTCGGCCGCGTGGCGGAGCAGGTCCTCGGCCTCGGGCTCGGGGAGATCGGCCACGGCCCGGCGCAGAGCGGGGGCGGTGGCGAGCCAGAGGATGCGGGCCGCGCGCAGCGACTCGCGCAGCGGTACGCCGTCGAGGGCACGCCGCGCGCCCATCAGTTCCACGGTGACCAGGTCCGCGTCGGAGAAGGCGACGGACTCGTCGCGCAGCCCGGCCGCGCACTCGCGCAGGATGGCGTCGGCCTGGCGGCGGACCCGGGACCAGCGGCCGGGTTGCAGCAGGGGACTGCCGGCATCGGCGAGACCTTGCGCGTAAGCCGAGACGATCACCTCGCGCTCGCCCTCGAACCGCGCCGCGGCCGGGTGGACCCCCGCCATCCGTCCGCCCCTCTCCGCCGGATCCCATGTTCGGGTCGATCCTACGGGCAGCAGGTCGGCGGGGTGTCCGGACCGCCGGACGGACCGCCGGGTGTGCAGGAAAACTGCCCGATCAGCGGAGTTGTCAGGACCATTGGGCTGGGACAACCGCACTGGCCCCACGGTCCCGTCGGCTGCGGATGCGACCGCGGATACGGATGCGGCGGCGGTGCGGCGGCTGCGACTGCGACTGCGGCTGCCGCTGCGACTGCGACTGCGACTGCGACTGCGACTGCTCAGCCGAACAGCAGCCGGGCGAGCAGTGCGGCGATCATCGAGGCGTGCGCGGCGTACTGGGTGATCATGAACGCCCGGTAGGGCGCACGCCCGACGTCAGGGCGGCGGCAGCGCAGCGCGACCCAGACGGCGCCGGCCGCCAGCGGCACAGTGCCCGCCAGGCAGAGGGGGGCCCACAGTGCGGAGGCGCCGAGTGCGGCGGCGCCGACCGCGAGGGCGCCGACGGCGGTGGTTCGCCGGGCGGCGCGCTCGCCGTGGACGACGGCGAGGGTGCGGCGGCCGCCGACGGCGTCGCCGGGGATGTCGCCGAGGTCCTTGGAGACGGCGCCGACGCAGCCCATCCACGCCGACATGGCGCCGCCGAAGACCAGCAGGCCGGTGGTGACGGAGCCGCCCGCGCTGAGCGCGCCGCCGAGGTAGGTGAGCAGGCCCATGCCGACGACGGTGGCGGCGGCGGTCAGGGTGGTCCGCTTGGCGGGCAGCGGCGGGCCGGAGTAGAGGTGGCCGAGCAGCAGCATCCCGGCCACGCACCAGTCCAGCCCCGGGACGGCCGCCCCGAAGGCGAGGGCGAGGACGGCGAGCAGCACGACCACGGTCGCGGCGGCGCGCAGCGGCAGGGCGCCGCTGGCGATCGGGCGCGAGGAGCCGTTGGCGCGGTCCTCGGCGACGTCCATGACGCCGTTGACGAGGTAGACGGCGAGAACCGCGAGGGTCCAGGCGATCGGGCCGAGCAGGAGGTGCACCGGGTCGATCGGAATGCCCGGCCGCCGCTGCAGCGCGACGACCTGGAAGAGCAGTCCGGTCACGAACCGCATCAGAAAGACGATCTGCACCACCGGCCGGGCCTCGGCCACGCACATCCGCGCGAACCGGACCACCTGCATCGCGGCCCTGGCCCTGGGCCTCCCCCCGGCGACAAGGCCGGCTATGTCACTCATACGGCGCAGACTAGGGCGAAAATAGGACCAAACCGGCGAAGACACGCGGAGCGCACGTCGGAGCAGCAAGTGCGCATCGGGGCATCAACCGGGGGCGCGCGCCGCGCCGCGCAACTGTTGGCAGAAAGTAGAAACAGCAGGTGGGAGGGGGTGCGGGCGGCCTCACAGAACGTTCCAACCCGGATCTCACCTTGATTTTCCGAGCTGTACACATAATCCGTACATAGTGGGGTGCCACCCTGGCCTCTGCAGCAGGCCGATCTTGTGGCGGCTGCCAGCCGTTCCATCGATTCTCCGAGGAAGCCGTGACCGCTCCGACCAGCGCGCCCGTGCACGAGGAACCCCCGGGGGAGGAGCCCGAGCCGATGGCGCCGGTCCGCCGACTTCCGATCCGGCTGATCTCGCCGGAGCGACGTGCGGCGCTCGCCATGTCCCTGCAACTGGCGGAGCCGGCCCTGCTGCTCTTCCTGGTCGTCCGAGCCGCCGGACTGTCGCTGATCCTGCTGCTCAGCCCGGGCTCGCCGAGCTACGCACTGCACCGGCTGGCGGTTCACTGGGACGCGGCCTGGTACCTGGACGTGGCCATGCACGGTTACGACCACGCGATACGCCCGTGGCTCCCGGGTGCCGCGCTCCAGACCACGAACCTCGCGTTCTTCCCGGTCTTCCCGTGGATGATCCGCACCGTGCACACCCTGCTGCCGTTCGTCCCGTGGGGCGTGGCGAGCCTGCTCACGGCGTCGCTGTGCGCGCTCGGCGCGGCGCTCGGCATCTTCGCGGCGGTCAACGCCCGCTACGGCGACAAGGTCGCCAGGATGGCGGTGGTGCTCTGGGGCATCGCCCCGGTCGCGGCGGTGGAGACGGCCGGCTACAGCGAGTCGGCCTTCACGTTGATGGCCGCCTGGACGCTGTACGCGGTGGTGACCCGGCGCTGGCTGACGGCGGGTGTGCTTTCGGTGCTGGCCGGCCTGACCCGGCCGACCGGTGTCGCCGTGGCGGCGGCGGTGATGGCGGCGGGCGCGATGGAGCTGTGGGTCCGGCTGCGCGAGCGCCGCGCGCCGGGAATGTTGCCGGGTCGCCTGTCGTGGCTGGACCGACTGCCCTGGTTCGACGGCGCCGACGTGCGGGCGGTGACACCCGTGCACGAGCCGGAGCTGTGGCGCCCGCTGGCCGCGATCGTGCTCGCGCCGCTGGGCTGGGTCGGCTTCGTGGCGTGGACGGGCTGGCGCCTGCACACCTGGGACGCCTATTTCCGGATCCAGGCGCTGTGGCACTCCAAGTTCGACTTCGGCAAGTCGACCGCGCACGACTTCAAGCTGCTGTTCACCAACGCCGAGCCGGTGGGCCTGTACTACCCCGTGGTGGCGGGCATCCTGGTCGCGGCGGCGGTGCTGTTCTTCACCACGATCGCGCAGCGGCAGCCGCTCGGCTTCGTCGTGTTCACCCTGGTGACCATGGTGATCGCGTTCGGCGACACGGCCTACTTCGCCTCCCGGGCCCGCTTCCTGCTGCCCGCCTTCCCGCTGCTGATCCCGATCGCGGCGGGGCTGGTGCGGGTGCGCACCCGGGCGACGCTGGTGACCGCGCTGATCGCGGGGACGCTCTGCTCCGGCCTGTACGGCGCATACCTGCTGCTGTACTCCCCCGCCGCACCCTGACCGCCACGCCCCGACCACCGCACCCCGACCACCGCACCCCGACAGCGACAGCCCGATTCGCGACAGCCCCCTTGTGGACGAAGCTACCGTCCGGTAATTCTTACTGACATCAGGTCTAGTAAGACCGCCAGAGCCGGTCGTCGCGCCCAGGGAGTGCCGCCATGCCCGCCGATGTCTCGTACCAGCACGACACGCCCCAGGGTCCGCGCACCGTCTCCGTGCGGTACGAGCGGCGCGGCAGCGGCAGTCCGCTGCTGCTGCTCCACGGGATCGGACACCACTGGCAGGCCTGGGCGCCGGTGCTGGACGAGCTCGCCGAGGAGCACGAGGTCGTCGCCGTCGACCTGCCGGGATTCGGCGCCTCGGCGCCGCTGCCGGACGGGGTGGCCTACGACATCGGCTCCGTCGTGCCGGGGCTCGGCGGGCTGTGCGCCGCGCTCGGGCTGGAGCGGCCGCACGTCGCCGGCAACTCCCTCGGCGGGCTGCTCGCCCTGGAGATGGGCCGGCGCGGGCTCGCCCGCTCGGTGACCGCCCTCTCCCCCGCCGGCTTCTGGAACCGGCCCGAGCAGGCGTACGCCTTCGGTGTGCTGCTCTCGATGCGCCTCGGCGCCAAGACCCTGCCCGCACCGGCGGTGCGCCGCCTCGCCGCCAAGCCGCTCACCCGCGGCCTGCTCGTCGGCAGCATCTACGCCCACCCCTCCCGGCGGGGCCCGGTCGAGGCCGCCGCCGAGACGAAGGCGCTGCGCGACGCCACCGGCTTCGCCCGGACGCTCCGGGCCGGCCTGAACGTCAACGTCACCGAGGACGTCACCGACGTGCCGGTCACCATCGGCTGGGGCACCAAGGACCGGCTGCTGGTGCCGCGCCAGGCGGAGCGCGCCCGGCAGCGGATGCCCAAGGCGCGCGTGGTCCCGCTGCCGGGCTGCGGCCACGTGCCGATGAACGACGACCCGCAGCTCGTCGCCCGCACCGTCCTGGACGGCAGCCGCGACGCCTGATCCGGGTCGGGGGCGGACCCGCCCCGGCTCACCCGATCGTGTGAAGTCCCAGCGCGCCTCGCCGCGCCGCCCGCTCCGACGAAAGCGCAGGTCAGCGCGGAGCGGGCGGCCGTCGGGCGAAGTCGCGGGCTTCGGCCCGGTGTCCTGACTGCGTGTCACCATGCGGGCGTGCCACCTGTCATGTCACGCGACCCCGCCGCCCCGGAAGACGACGAGCCCGACTACAGCCCGGCACCCTCGGGGGCCGGACCGCAGGGCGCCGCGCGCCGTGCGGTCGGCTGGCTGCTGTCCGGGCACAGCGCGCCGGAGCTGCTGCGACTGCCCCCCGCCCAGGTCAACCGGATGCTGACGGTCCTGGCCTGCGCCTCGATGCTGATCGGGGCGCGGGACATCTGGAACCGCACCATCGTCAACCAGCAGGTCCACGCGTTCGCGGTGATCCTGTACTTCGGCGCGATCCTGGTGATCGCGGTGCTCGCACTCAGTGTCCGCACCCGCCGCAGCATGACGCTGGTGGACCTGTCGATGCTGGCGGTGGCCGCGCTGCAGTGCCTGAACCGCTTCTACGTGGTCACCGCCGCGAAGCCGCCGGTCTCCGGGGTGCCGTCCAGCCACGTGTACTACGGCACGGACGAGGGCTCGCTGATCCACATGGCGGCGCGGACGCTGCTGCACGGCGGGCACATCTACGGCACGCAGTGGCCGCAGATCTTCAACCTGTTCCATGTCGGCACCACCCCGTTGATGGACGGCGGCGCCGCCACCGGCCTGGACTACCCGCCGCTCGGGCCGGTGTTCACCGCGCTCCCGATGGGCCTGCACCTGAGCCACCCCCCGGCGGGGCTCGCCGCGACGGCGATGCTGCTGCTGGCGTCGGTGGTGATGTTCCTGCTGCTGCCGGTCGCCTGGCGGCCGGTCGCGGTGATCGTCTGCTTCGGTTTCGGCTGGCTGCCGAACTATGCGCAGATGGGCTACCCGGGCTGCATGGAGCTGCCGTTCCTGCTGGTCACCGTCGCCTACTGGCACCGGACCGGGCGCGGCGGGCGGCTCGGCTGGGTCGGCGTCACGCAGGCGGCCTGCCTGGGCGTCGCCTGCTGTCTGCACCAGCTGTCCTGGTTCCTCGCGCCGTTCCTGCTGATCGGGATGTTCATGATCCGGCGCGGGGAGCTGCCGGCCCGGCGGGCGGCGGCCGTGGTGCTGCGCTACGCGGCCATCAGCGGCGCGGTCTTCCTGGTGATCAACCTGCCGTTCGTGCTGCAGGGCCCGCGGGCCTGGCTGGAGGGGGTGCTCACCCCGATCACCCAGCAGGCGATCCCGGCGGGGCAGGGGCTGGTCGGCATCTCCTCCTTCTTCACCTCCGGCTCGGGCGACCTGCACCTGTACAGCGTCGCGGGCCAGCTGCTGGGCCTGGCGATGATGGTGCTGCTGGTGCTCTTCCCGCGCCGGCTGGGCCCGGCGGTGACGGTGATGCCGTGGCTGGTCTTCTACCTGTCGACCCGCTCGCAGCAGGACTACTTCGACCTGACGGTGCCGCTGTGGGTGATGGCCGCGGCGACCGTCTCCGCCGCCGACTTCGACCGGGCCTGGCATCCGCGGTTCGGCCTGCTGGCCCGACGCAGTGTGCGGACCGCGCTGGTGCCGCTGCTGCTGGCGCCCGCGGTGCTGGCCATCGCCGGGGCCATGCTGACGCCGCCGCCGCTGCGCATGAACGTCACGGCGATGAACGGCACGGCGGGCAGCGGTGATCTGGCCCTGGTGGACCTGCTGACCCGGGTGAAGGTGACGGTGGCCAACACCAGCGGGGAGCCGGTCAGCCCGCACTTCGCCACCAGCACCGGCGCGACCATCTCGGACTACTGGAAGGTGCTCTCCGGCCCGGCCACGCTGGCCCCGCACAGCAGTGCGGTCTACGTGCTGAAGGCACCCTGGGGTGGCGTCGACACCCCGGGGGTGAAGGGCAGGATCCTGCTGCGCGCGGTCAGTTCGCAGCCGATGACCCTGTCGACCCAGCTGATCGGCGTCGGGCCGGACCCGTCGACGCTGCCCGCCGCGATCCGGAAGATCCTCGACTCGGGCCGCGGCTTCCCGCGCAGCTCCAACGACGGACTGGTGCCGCGGGGCGTCGAGGGTCTGCAGGGGAGGTAGGCCTGTCGGGGAGACAGGCCCGTCGGGGACACAGGCCTGTCGGGGAGACGGGCCTCAGGGGCGGTAGGGCAGGGCGGGCACCTGGAAGCAGTTGGTGTTCATGTCGGGCACCTGGGTGACCCAGGCGCCCTTGCCGCCCCCGGCGGAGTCCTCCCAGCGGGCGACGTTCAGGCAGGCGTGCTGCGGGCCGCTCGGCGGGTTCGCCGACGGCACGAACGAGGACGGCTGGATCAGGTCGTGGGCGGTGTAGGGCTGCTTGCGCTGCATGAAGGCGTCGACGCAGGAGCGGGTCACGTCCGCGCCGCAGGAGGCGGCGGCGTCGGTGAACCACTGCGCGCCGGCCCAGCCGAGCAGCTCCCACTCGGACAGCTGCGCCTGCCGGTCCGGGTAGTACTTCTGCATGGCCGTCCGGAACGCGGCCACCGCCGGGTACTGGGCGGTGTCCTCGTAGTTGCGGGCGTCGGAGGTGACCCAAAGGGCGTTCCGGCATCCGGGCGTGGCGGCGTAGTCGGTGCGCACCTGCTCGGACCAGTTCTGCTCGTTGGTGACCTTGGCGGTGACGGTGACCCCGGCGGAGGCCATCGCCTGGCACAGGCCGGCGTTGCCGCGGGTGTCCATGGCGTCGAGCAGCAGCTGGGCGTGGTCGGCCTTCATCTCGGCGGCCACGGAACCGAAGTTCGGCAGGGCGAAGTCGACGGTCTCGCTGAGCACGTCGTAGCCCTCGGCCTTGAGGCCCTGGGCGAGCTGGGCGGCGTAGCGGGTGGAGTCGGCCTGGTTGTAGGCGACCACGACGGCCCTGGTCAGGCCCAGCTTGGCCTTGAAGTACCGGTAGACCTCGGTGGTCTGGTAGAGCACGCCGTTCCAGCCGACGGACTTCCCGTCGCGCGGCTCGTCGCTGCCGTAGATCTGGTAGAGGTGCGGGTACTGGTCGTACTGGGTGCCGATGGTGATGCCACCGATGTCGGGCACGCCCTGGGAGCTGACGTACCCGGCGCCGGCGTAGTCCAGCACGCTGCCGGCGACGAGGGCGACGACGTGGTCGGAGTCGATCAGCTGGTGCACGCAGGCCTGGTTGCCGATGCCGGCGCCGCTGTCGTCGCAGGTGAAGACCTTGACCTGACGGCCGTTCACCCCACCTGCGGCGTTCAGCGCCCGGAAGTAGGCCTGCGCGCCGTAGAGCGGGCCGGTGAAGGTGTCGCCGCCGATGGGGCTGGAGACGGAGGTGACGATGCCGATCGGGATCGGCGGCAGGGCCGCGCCCTGCCCGGGCGCGGCGGTGGAGGTGTTCTCGAAGTCCTTGAGCGGCAGCCGGCTGCCGCAGCCCGTCGCCAGCGCGAGCAGGCTCGCGCACGTCAGCAGCGCGAGGACGGACCGGGCCGTCCTCGCGCGCTCGACGCGGTGCCGAGGGCGCCTCACGCTCTCATCCTGGCAGCGTCCCACCGTCCTGTCAGGAGCAGCGTCAGGAGCAGCCGGGGATGGGCGAGCTTCCGGCCTGGAGCTGGAGCAGGCCGCACAGGGTGGTGTCGCTGACCTTCCACACGCCGCCGTCGAGCACGGACTTGCCCTTGCTGGCCTTGAGGGCGACGGCCCCGGAGAGGCAGACGTTGTAGGTGATGTCGGCGCTGGAGGCGCTGGTGAAGTCGACACCGGTGACGGCGACGCTGGTCTGGGCCGCCTGGGGGTTGCCGGCGAAGGCCTGCATGGCCGGGGCGACCTTCTGGGCGTTCTCGACCAGGGCCATCTTGTCGTTGAGCGAGGTCGCGGGGTCGAAGAACTCCGCGTAGTCCGTGGCGATCTTGCCCGCGGCACCGGTGGTGTCGGCGGGACCGCTGCCGCTGACGGTCGGCGCGGTGCCGTTGCCGCAACCGGCCGCCGCCGCGGAGGCCGCGGGGCTCGTCGCCGCGGTGGTCGCCGGGGCCGAGGCGGCCATGGTGGTCGGCGCCGCACTCGGCGCCGTGCTGCTGGGACTGCTGCTGCAGGCCACCGCGAGGAGCAGCACGGCTGAGCCGGCCGCCGTCCGCAGGACCAGGGACGCACGTTCCATGATCGGTCACCGCCCTGAGAGTCGAAAATCTGACTTACCATCAGATCCGGCTCACCAAGCTAGCGCCGCGGGGATCGTCAGGAACCCTCCCGGGCGGGTATTGATGAGGGAACGTGACCATTCGGGAGAGGTGACCATGAAGCTGCCGCGGTTCGGGGGACGCGGCCTGCGCGGTCCTGCGGGGCTGCGCGGCCGTGCGGGGCTGCTCGCGGGGGCGGCCGGGGCGCTGCTGTGCGTGCTCGGGTGGTACGGCGTCTCCGGGGAGCGCTACGCCGAACGGCAGCTGCCCTACCTGGCCTCCGCGACGATCCCGGGCGCGGCACTGATCGTGGCCGGTGCGGTGCTGCTGGCCCGGCCGGACGAGGAGGAGGCGCGCGAGCGCGCCGCCGGGGACGAGGAGACGCGACGCCAGCTGCGCCTGCTCTACGAGCTGCTGGTCGAGGAGGCGGGCCGGACCGCGCCCGGCGACGCGCCGGGCCCGGGCGGCGACAGCGGCGACACCCAGGGGGAGGGCACCGGACCGGGGCGGCTCTGCTACCTGCCGAACGGACGCACCTACCACCGGCCCGGGTGCCTGCTCGTCGAGGGACGCGGCGACGCGCTCCCGCTCACCCCGGCGGCCGCGCGGGACCGGGGGCTGCGGCCCTGCCCGCTGTGCTCGCCCGCTGCGCCGCCTCCCACCGCGCCGGGGGCCTGAATGTCCTCGCTGCCGCTCGATCTGGCGCAGGCCGGGCTGACCGTCGGGGCAGCGGCGGCGCTGTCCGGGATCGGGCTGGTGGTCTGCTACCGGGCCACCGGCGTGCTGAACCTGGCCCAGGGCGCGATCGCCATGATCACCGCCTATGCGCTGCGGCAGACGATCGTGGTGTGGGACTGGCCGCGCGCCCTCGCCGTCCCGGCCTGCCTGCTGGTCTTCGCGCCCGCGATCGGCTGGGCGCTGGACGCGGCCGTGTTCCGGCGGCTGCAGCGGCGCGGCGCCGGCCCGGTCGAGAACCTGGTGGCCGCCCTTGGCGTGTTCGTGCTGCTGGTGGGCGCGGCGTTCCTGCTGTGGGGGCCGACCCCGCTCGGTGACGCGCCGAGCCTGCTGCCGTCCTCGCCGTGGGCGGTGCTGGCGGTGGTGGCGGTGCTGGGCGCGGCCGTCGCGGCGGTGGGGCGGTGGACGCCGTTCGGGACGCAGGTGCGGGCGGTGGTCGACAACCGGCGGCTCGCGGAGCTGTCCGGGGTGGACGCGGACCGGGTGTCCTCGGTCGGCTGGGCGTTCGGCGCGTTCACGGCCGGCCTGACCGGCGCGGTGCTCGCACCGGGCCTGCGGCTGGACCCGTACGGGCTGCCGCTGCTCGTGATGGAGACGATGGCGGTCGCGGTCATCGCGGGGCTGCGCAGCGTCTGGCTGGCGGTGGTGGCGGCGCTCGCGCTCGGGGTGTTCCAGAGCGAGCTGACGCAGTTCCATCCGGGCGGCTGGGCGCAGTCGCTGCTACAGGCCGTGGGGGCGAACCTGTTCGTGCTGGCGTTGCTGGCGGCCGTGCTGCTGCTGCCGTTGCGCTTCGCGGGCGGGGCCGGCGCGGAACGCCGCACCTACCAGGCGGTGCTGACCGGGCCGCCGATCATGGCCGCGACCGAGGCCTCGCCGCGAGCGTTCGCGGCCCGGATCGGCGGCGCGGCCCTGCTGCTCCTGCCGTTCGCGTTCCGCCCGGACGACCTGCGGGCGGCGCTGCAGGTGCCGGCCCTGGCGCTGGTGCTGCTGTCGATCGTGGTCGTGACCGGCTACGGCGGGCAGGTCTCCCTCGGGCAGGCCGGTTACGCGGGCCTCGGCGCACTCTTCACGGGGCTGCTGGCGGGCGGCGGGGTGCTCGGGATGCCGCCGTTCCCCCCGTTGCTGGCACTGCTGGTGGCGGTGCTGGTGGCGGCACCGCTCGGGCTGCTGGTGGGCTGGCCGGCGATCCGGCGGCGCGGGCTGGCGCTGGCGCTGACGACGTTCGCGGTCGGCACGGCGATCAGCCGGCTGGTGTTCCAGCAGCCCGCGGCGACGACCGGCGTGGTGCTGGACCGCACCGGGCTGCTCGGGCAGGACCGGTTCTTCTACGGCCTGGAGCTGGCGCTGCTGGCGGCGGCGCTGCTGCTGGTGCGGGCGCTGCGGCGGGGCCGGATCGGGCGGGCGCTGGGCGCGATGCGCGACCACGAGGCGGGCGCGGAGGCGGCCGGGGTGGACGTGCCGCGACTGAAACTGCTGGCGTTCGTCGTGGGCGCGGCCCTCGCCGCGCTCGGCGGGGGGCTGCTGGGGCTGGGCGGGCAGGCCTTCGACCCGAACGCCTTCGACCCGATCCTGGGCCTGATCTGGTTCGCGGCGGTGGTCGTCTTCGGCGCCGACAGCGCGCTCGGGGCGGTGCTGGCGGCGGCGCTGCTGGTGGGCCTGGACAGCGGGACGGTGGCGGGGCTGTCCACGGCGGTGGTCGGGGCGCTGGCGCTGCTGCTGGGCCGGATGCCGCCCGGCGGGCTGGCCGGGCTGGCCCGGCGGGCGGCCGCCGGCCCAGGCCGGGACGGCGCGGCGGCACGAGCGTCCTCGGGCTCGGAGGAGCCGCGGCTGACGCCGCTGGGGCGGCGCCTGGCGGGACGGGTGCCACTGCCCGCGCCCTCGACCGCGCCGGCCTCCGAAACGGTGCGCGCCCCGCTCCCCCACCTGGCGGGCGAGCGGCTGACGGCCCGGAACGTGACGCGACGGTTCGCCGGGGTCACCGCCGTGGACGGCGTGACGCTGGCCGTGCCGCCGGGCCGGATCACCGCGCTGACGGGGCCCAACGGCGCCGGGAAGTCGACCTTGTTCGACTGCCTGAGCGGCGCCGGACGTCCGGACGCGGGACAGGTGCTGCTCGGCGGCCGGGACATCACCCGGCTGCCCGAGCACGCCCGCGCCCGACTGGGCCTGGCCCGCACCTTCCAGCAGCTCGCGGTCTTCCCCGGGTTGACCGTGGCGGACAACATCCGGGTCGGCGCGGAGCAGGCGACGGCGGGTCGGGCGACGTCCTCCCCGGCCGCGCGGACGGAGGAGGTGCTCCACCTGCTGGGCCTGACCGCACTGCGCGACCACCCGGCGGCGGACCTGCCGACCGGCACGCTGCGCCTGGTCGAGCTGGGCCGGACGCTGGCCATGGCGCCCACGGTGCTGCTGCTGGACGAGCCGGCGGCGGGCCTGGACCGGCGCGAGACGGCCCTGCTGGTGGACCTGCTGCGGTCGTTGGCCGACGGCGGCCTGGCGCTGCTGCTGGTGGAGCACGACCGGGAGCTGGTGGACGAGCTGGCGAGCGGCGTGCACGTGATGCGGGCCGGACGCGCGCAGTACCGGGGCGGCGTCAGCGGGGCGAGCGGGGCGAGCGGGGTGCGTCGTGGCACGTGAGATCGAGCTGCGCGACGCCCGGGTGCGTTACGGGCCACTGGAGGCCCTGCACGGCGTCGACCTGCCGATCGCGGCCGGGGCGATGACGGTGCTGGTCGGGCGGAACGGCAGCGGGCGCAGCAGCGCCCTGCACGCGATGGCGGGCGTGGTGCCGCTGACGGCCGGGCAGGTGCTCTGGTACGGCGGAGCGGCGCACGCGCGCGAGATCACCGCTCTCGACACGTATCGGCGCTCGCGGCTCGGAGTGGCGCTCCTCCCGGCCGAGCAGGCCGTTTTCCCCTCCCTGAGCGTCGCCGAGAACCTCGCCGTCCCCGGCCCTCTGGGCGGCGGTGTCGACGCCTCCGTCGCGCTCTTCCCCGAACTGACCCGGCTGCTGGCACGCACCGCCGGCACGCTGTCCGGCGGCGAGCAGCGCATGGTCGCCCTCTCCCGCGTGCTCACCTCCCCGGCCCGCCTGCTGCTGCTCGACGAGTTCGCCCTCGGCCTCGCCGAGGAGGTCACCGCCCGCGTGCACGCGACGCTCGCCGCGCTGGTCGCGGCGGGCCGCACGGTCGTGCTGGCCGAGCAGAGCATCCCGGCCGAGGCCGCCTGGGACGTGGCCTACGAGCTGCGGCGCGGCGACCTCGTCGCCGCGCGGGAGCGGGTCAGCGGAGCCTGAGCACCGTCCCGGCAAGGAGGTTGTCGGGGTTCGGGCCGATGAGCGCGCGGTTGCGCGCATACAGCGCCTGCCAGCCGCCGGGGAGGTGGAACCGGCGCGCGATCGCGGCGAGGTGGTCCCCGTGCCGCACCACGTACGTGGCGGGCACGGTCACCGGCGGCGTGGGGGTGGGCTTCGGGGTGGGCGTCGGCGTCGGGGTGGGCTTGTGCGTGGGCCTCGGGGTTGGTGCGGGGCTGGGGCTGTGGGTGACGCCGACGGGGGGCCGGCCGTGGAGGCCGAGGTCGCGGGAGCAGCCGGGCCAGGCGTCCCAGCCCTGCCAGGCGAGGATGACCTCCGCCACCGCGATCTGCTCGGCCTTGGCGGCCAGGTCGGGGCGGGGGGCGTAGCGGGTTCCGCCGGCCTCGCGCCAGGTCTCCAGGGAGATCTGCAGGCCGCCGTAGAAGCCGTTTCCGGTGTCGATGTGCCAGCGGCCGCTGCTCTCGCACATGGCCAGTTGGTCCCAGACGGACGTCGGGACCTGCGCGGACGCGGTGTCGGAGACCATCGGCAGCGCGCACAGCAGTGCGGCGGCTGCGGTGGCGGTCCCGCCGACGAGGAGTCGCCTTCGGGCCGTGCCCTTGGAAGCGGCGCCCATGAGAGCTGTGCCCATGGCAGCTGACGCTACGTCGGCCCAGAGCGCAGTCCGATTGTCATATCAATCGCCACGCCGTGAACTCACTCGAACGCACGACAGCGCGACCCACCGCCGGACGGGGACGGTGGGTCGCGCTGCTGTCGTCACACAGCCGAGAGCGTGCTGCCTCAGCCGAGGTTCAGGACCTGGCCCGGGAGGATCAGGTTCGCGTCGCCACCGATGACGGCCTTGTTGGCGGCGTACAGGGACTGCCAGTTGGTGCCGTGGGCGGCCGCGATGGCGCTCAGGGTGTCACCCGACTGGACGGTGTAGCTGCCCGAGGCGGAGGAGCCGGAGCTCTGCGCCGGAGCACTCTGCTGGGCCGGGGCCGGGGCCTGGGCCGGAGCCTGGGCCGGGGCGCTCTGCTGCGCCGGGGCGCTCTGCTGGCTGGAGCCGGAGGTGTCCTGCGAGGCCGAGGAGCTGCTCGACGAGGAGGAGTTGGAGGAGTTCGAGGAGGAGGTGTCGACGGAGGCCGCCGCACCACCCTGGCTCAGACCGGCCTGCGGGCCGCAGACGGGCCAGGCGCCCGGGCCCTGGTTGGCCAGGACCTTCTCGGCGATGGAGATCTGCTGGCCCTGGGTGGCCTGGTCGGCGGTGGACGCGTACTGGGTGCCGCCGTAGGCCGCCCAGGTGCTGGCGTCGAACTGCAGACCGCCGTAGTAGCCGTTGCCGGTGTTGATGGACCAGTTGCCGCCCGACTCGCACTGCGCGACCGCGTCCCAGGTGGAGACCGACGCGGCGGAGGCGCTGGTCGCGGTGAGCAGACCGGCGACCGGGGCCGCGATGAGGGTGGCGGTGATGGCAGCGGTACGAACGCGGAACTTCATGAAAAGCCTTTCGACAATCCCGAGTGGGCTGCTTTCGCGCTCTGCGCGTCCGCGCCCTCGCCTTGTCACTCGCCGCCGACCTGTCCTGTGCGGCGGCGGGCACTGCCTCGTGCGGCGCGACGGTGCGCTGCAGGGCTGTGCTCTGACGGGGCGAACCCGGGTGGTGCTCGTTGCACCGACGTCAACGACCGTAGGAAAGCCTGGGTCCGGACTCAAACCTCCGGACGAACTCGCAGCTCAGGCGGCGGTTACCGGAAGTAAAAATCTTGGAAATCCGCATCGGATGTCCGAATTGGGACTTTTGTCGAAGCGTCAACGGTCCGGTTTCGTGACCTGGGTCACAGAAAGCGGCCTCTGAGCCCGCGTGAGGTGCCCCACACGGTAGACAGAGGGTCACCCCCGGATGCTCGTGCGTGACCGGATCGCCCCTCTTTCCCGTGCTCGGAGCGCCCGAACCGTGACCCCGACCACATCCGTGCGTTTGTCATCACGGCCGGGCAGTCGCGCTCCGGCCCCCGCGATTCGAGGAGTCATTCGTGCAGCGCATGATCGACGTCAGCGACGAGGTCCGTGCCGAGATCGGTGACGACGAGGCCGACCGCCTGCTGGGCGGCGGCACCGCACCGGACCGCTACGACTGCACATCCTGCCGCGCACCCGGCGATGTGACGCAGGAGCCCACGGCGACGGTGCTGTTCGTCGGCGAGGAGACGGCGGTGCTGGCGTTCGCCCACGCCCGGTGCATCCCCTCCCAGGTGGTCGAGGTCTCCGAGGAGCAGTTGCAGGGCGCCGTCCGCAACATCAGCGCCTCGATGACGCCGGGGGTGCCGGCGCCCGTCGCGCCCGCCCCCGAGCTGCACGTGCCGGAGACGGTGCCGAGCCCGGCCGGTGGACAGGTCGCCCCTGCCGTCCTCGGCGTCACCTGCGGCCTGGTGCTGTGTCAGGGCGTGCCGCGTGCCGCGCTCGTCGTCGAGCCGACGGGGCCGGTCGGCCGGCCGGGCACGTCGGTCGGTGAGGACACCTTCGTCGAGCTGCTGCTCGAGCACGGCTTCCAGCTGGTGCCGGAGGTCGAGCAGCCGCCTGCTCAGCTGCGCGGCTGGTCGGTGCTGATGGCGATGGGCCAGCTCCACGCCGTCCTGCAGCCGGCCCCCGGCGGCGGCACGAACGCCTGGTGGCAGGCGCATGCGCCGCTGCAGGTGACGGACGCGTGGCGCAGTGCCGCCTCGCAGCAGGCCGAGGTCATCATGTACGCCGCACCGCACGGCAGCGTGGGCCGCCAGCCACGGGAGGACCTGCTGCGGCACGCGCTGGACGGCGCGGCGCGCAAGGGATTGCTGATGGGCGCGACCCTGCCGCTGGCCGGCACCTGACGACGGTGAAATAGCTGCACCACCTCAGGGGCGCGGGGAACTGCGCGAGAAACCACCCTGTGCGGATTGCCCTGCGCGTTGAGGACCATCCCCATGTCGGTGGCTTGTCGCGCAGTTCCCCGCGCCCCTGATAGTGCAACAACCCGCATCTTGAAGGCTGATGTCTCGTTGGCCATGGCGTGCAAGCCTTCGAGACGTACCACACCCCCACCACTCCCCGCCTCGCCTGGCCGGCGACCAGTGCGATTCCGGCCATGCGCCCGGCGTTCGAACGCAGCGCCGAACGGGACACGCCGATCTACGACGCGCTGTACGCGGAGTTCCGGCGGCTCTTCCGGTCGTTGCCCGGGGACCGCACCGGGGAGGAGAACTTCCGGCTCCCCTACTTCGCCGATTTCGCGGCGCCCCACACGCCGCAGAGCCCCGGGCGGCACCGCAGCCGTCTCTCGCTGCCGCCCGGGTCCGCGTGACTTCGAGGGTTACTTCTTCTTCGAGCGCTTCTCGCGCACCCGCACCGAGATGGAGATCGGGGTGCCGACGAAGCCGAACTCCTCGCGCAGGCGGCGCTCGATGAAGCGGCGGTAGCCGGCCTCGATGAAGCCCGAGGCGAACAGCACGAAGCGCGGGGGCTTCGTGCCGGCCTGGGTGCCGAAGAGGATGCGGGGCTGCTTGCCGCCGCGCACGGGGTGCGGGTGGGCGGCGACGAGCTCGCCGAGGAAGGCGTTGAGGCGAGCGGTGGGGACGCGGGTCTCCCAGCCCTCGAGCGCGGCCTCGATCGCGGGGACCAGCTTCTCCATGTGGCGGCCGGTGCGGGCGGAGACGTTGACCCGCGGGGCCCACTGGACCTGGACCAGGTCCTGCTCGATCTCGCGCTCGAGGTAGTACCGGCGCTCGTCCTCCATCTTGTCCCACTTGTTGTAGGCGATGACGACGGCGCGGCCGGCCTCGACGGCCATGGAGATGATGCGGGTGTCCTGCTCGGCGAGGGTCTCACTCGCGTCGACCAGGACGACGGCGACCTCCGCCTTCTCCAGCGCGGCGGCGGTGCGCAGCGAGGCGTAGAAGTCGGCGCCCGCGGTCTGGTGGACGCGGCGGCGGATGCCGGCGGTGTCGATGAACTTCCAGGTCTTGCCGCCGAGCGTGATCATCTCGTCGACCGGGTCACGGGTGGTGCCGGCCAGCTCGTTGACGACCACCCGGTCCTCGCCGGCGACCTTGTTCAGCAGGCTGGACTTGCCGACGTTCGGACGGCCGATCAGCGCGACGCGGCGCGGGCCGCCCACGGTCAGCGTGCCGAACTCCTGCTTCGGGGCCTCCGGCAGCGCCTCCAGGACGGCGTCGAGCATGTCGCCGGAGCCGCGGCCGTGGAGGGCGGAGACGGGGTAGGGCTCGCCCAGGCCGAGGTTCCACAGCGCGGCGGCGTCAGCCTCGGCGGAGGGGCCGTCGACCTTGTTGGCGCACAGCACCACGGGCTTGCCGGAGCGGCGGATCAGCTTGACCAGGGCGTCGTCGGTGTCGGTCGCGCCGACGACGGCGTCGACGACGAACAGGACCGCGTCGGCGGCCTCGATGCCCTGCTCGGCCTGCTGGGCGACCAGGCCCTCCAGGCCCAGCGCGTCGATCTCCCAGCCGCCGGTGTCGACGACCTTGAACCGGCGCCCGTTCCAGTTCGCGTCATAGCTGACGCGGTCGCGGGTGACGCCGGGACGGTCCTCGACGACCGCCTCACGGCGGCCGATGATGCGGTTGACCAGGGTGGACTTGCCGACGTTCGGGCGACCGACGACGGCGAGCACGGGCATCGGCAGGTGGTCGTCGTCCAGGCTGCCGACCTCGTCGAGGTCGAAGCCCTCCTCGGCGGCGAGCTGCATGAACTCGGCGTACTCGGCGGCGTCCAGCTCACCGTGCCCGGCCACGTGCCCGGCGTTCTCGTTACTCATGTGCGCGGTGCCAACTCTCGTCTTCGGCTGTCTTGTGGCGTGGGAGGGCGGCGTCGGTGACGCTCAGCCCAGCCGGGCGGCGGCGCGGTCGCGCACCAGCCCGATGATGTGCGTGACGACCTGCTCGGGGCTCATCTCGCTGGTGTCGACCTCGACGGCGTCGTCGGCCTTGCGCAGCGGCGCGGTGGCACGCCCGGAGTCGGCGGCGTCGCGGCGGTTGATGTCCACCAGGATGGCCGTTATCTCGCCGGCGTCGGTGATCCCGAGCTGCGCGGCGCGGCGGGCGGCCCGGGTCTCGGCGGAGGCGGTGAGGAAGACCTTCAGGTCGGCCCGCGGGAAGACGACGGTGCCCATGTCGCGGCCCTCGGCGACGATGCCGCGCGGCGCGGCGAGCGCGGAGGCGCGCTGGAGCTCGACCATGCGGGTCCGCACCTCGGGCACGGCGCTGACGGCGCTGACGGCCGCGGTGACGGCCTGCTCACGGATGGGCCCGGAGACGTCGACGCCGTCGACGGTGATGGTCGGGCCGTCGGCGTCGGTGCCGGAGACGACGGCGGGCTTGTCGGAGGCGAGCGCCACCGCGTCGACGTCGTCGACGTCGACCTCGTTGGCCAGCATCCAGTAGGTGACCGCCCGGTACATGGCGCCGGTGTCCAGGAAGCTCAGGCCCAGACGGGCGGCGATCTCCCGCGAGACGGTCGACTTTCCGGTGCCGGCGGGGCCGTCGAGCACGACGACGACCGGGGCAGAGGAGTTGTCCACGGGGCGGCTTCCTTCGGAACGCGGGGGCAGGGGTCCACGTCAAGGTTACCGTCCGCGACCACCCGTCCGGCCGCTTCCGGCCTCCGGCCCGCTGCACCCGTGCCGACGTGCGGCTCCGGCGCGCGGTCAGCGCATGTGCCAGCCCTGGTCGCGCAGGGCGGCGGCGAGGGTGGCTATGGCGGTCGGGGCGACGCTGAGCTTGACCAGACCGGCCTGCTGGCCGGTGGAGTGCTCGATGGTGACGTCCTCGATGTTGACCCCGGCGCGGCCGGCGTCGGCGAAGAGCCGGGCGAGCTCGCCCGGCTGGTCGCCGATGAGGACGACCAGCTCCTCGTAGCGGGTGGGCGGCGCGCCGTGCTTGCCGGGGATGCGGGCGCGGCCGGCGTTGCCGCGGCGCAGCACGTCCTCGACGGCGACGGCGCCCTCGCCGCGCTTCTCCTCGTCGGCGGCCTGCAGGGCGCGCAGCCCGGCGACGGCTCCGCCGAGGTCGGCGGCGAGCTCCTCCAGGGTGTCGGCGACGGCGCCCGCGTTGGCGCTGAGGATGTCCACCCACATCGCCGGGTTCGAACCGGCGATCCGGGTGGTGTCGCGGATGCCGGGCCCGGCCAGGCGCACGGC
Organism: Streptacidiphilus jiangxiensis; assembly: GCF_900109465.1. Classification (GTDB taxonomy): domain Bacteria; phylum Actinomycetota; class Actinomycetes; order Streptomycetales; family Streptomycetaceae; genus Streptacidiphilus; species Streptacidiphilus jiangxiensis. The sequence goes on along the minus strand of NZ_FOAZ01000042.1, from coordinate 9,041 downwards.
GTTCTCGGCGGCGTGCTCCAGCCGCGCGGCGATCAGCGAGGCGACGACCTGCGGGGTGTGCGAGACGAGCGCGACGGCGCGGTCGTGCGCGGCGGCGTCCATCAGCACCGGGACGGCACCGCAGAGGGCGACGAGTTCGAGGGCGGTGTTGAGGGTGTCGGTGGAGGTGTTCGGCAGCGGGGCGAGCACCCAGGTGCGGCCCTCGAAGAGGTCGGCGCGGGCGGCCAGCGGGCCGCTGCGCTCGGCGCCGGCCATGGGGTGGCTGCCGACGTAGGTGGAGGTGTCGCAGCCGAGCGCGAGCACGTCCTGCCGGGGCCCGTCCTTGACGCTGGCCACGTCGGTGTAGGCGCGGGCCAGGCCCTCGGCCTGCACCTCGGCCAGCACCCGCCCGACGAGCGCGGGCGGCACGGCGATGACCGCAAGGTCGACCTGGCCGGTCGGCGGCTCGGTGGTGCCGGCGCCGAGGGAGGCGGCGGTGCGGGCCGCGTCGGGGTCCGCGTCGCGCAGGTGGACGGTCATCCCGCGCGCGCTCAGGGCGAGGGCGGCGGAGGTGCCGATCAGTCCGGTGCCGATCACGACGGCGGTGCGCATGCGGGGTACGTCCTCGGGTTGCGGTGGGCCTGCGATGGACATTCTGGCTGATCCCGCCCGCGGGCGGCGCGGTGGCCGAACGGCCGACCGGGTCGGGGCGCAGTCCGATCCGGTCGGCGTTGCCGACGATCGCCACGGTAACGGGACGGACACGCAGCGGAAACCTGTGTCCGATGGGCAAGATGCACTGTCCAGGGGCGCGGGGAACTGCTGACTTGCGGCTCCGCCGCGCGGGCGCGAGAAACCCTCCCCCCAGCCTTCGGCCCCGGGGTGCCCCCATGAGGGGGATGGCCCTGTCCGCTCGGGGTCTCAAGGCCCAGGGTGGCTCGTCGCGCCCACGCGGCGGAGCCGCACGTGTCAGAGCCTCGCGCCCCTGGGGGGCTGCAAGCTCAGCCGGCGAGGATCCGCAGCTCGCGACTGGTCAGGTTGAGGCGCTCGCCGCCGGTCTCGGTGCAGACGGCGATGTCCTCGATGCGGGCGCCGAACTCGCCGGGAAGGTAGATGCCGGGCTCGATCGAGAAGGCCATGCCGGGCTCCAGCGGACGGGCCGAGCCGGAGACGATGTAGGGCTCCTCATGGGTCTCCAGGCCGATGCCGTGGCCGGTGCGGTGGATGAAGTACTCCCCGTAGCCCGCCTTCGCGATGAGGTCCCGGCCCACGGCGTCCAGCTGCTCGGCGGTGATGCCGGGCGCCACCGCGTCGCACTGCTCCTTCTGGGCGTGGAGCAGGACCTCGTAGAGGGCCTCGTAGCGGGCGGGCGGGCGGCCGACGCAGTAGTTGCGGGTGGAGTCGGAGCAGTAGCCGGAGGGCATCGTGCCGCCGATGTCGACGACGACCGGGTCGCCCGCCTGGATGACGCGGTCGGAGACCTCCGCGTGGGGGCTCGCGCCGTTGGGGCCGGAGGCGACGATGACGAAGTCGACGCGGGCGTGGCCGGAGGCGATGATCGCGTCGGCGATGTCGCGGCCGACCTCGGCCTCGGTGCGGCCGGGGCGGAGCCACTCCTCCATCGCGGAGTGGACCTTGTCGATGGCCTCGGCGGCCTCCAGCAGTGCGGCGACCTCGTCGGCGGTCTTGCGCATCCGCAGCGCGCCGAGGACGCCGCCGGCGAGGGCCTGCTCGGCGCCGGGGAGGGCCGTGTGGAAGGCGAGGACCTTCTCGGCGTACATGTGGTTGTCCAGGCCGACGCGGGCCAGGCCGCGCGGGAGACGGGAGGCGAGGAGGGCGTAGGGGTCCTCGGTCTCACGCCAGGGGACGATCTCCAGGTCCAGCGCGCCGACGGGCGAGGCCTCGGCGGCGGGCTTCTCCAGCAGCGGGACGACGAGGAACGGCTCTCCCTCGGTCGGGACGGCCAGGCAGGTGAGGCGTTCCAGCGGGAGCGCCTCGTAGCCGGTGAGATAGCGCAGGTCGGCGCCGGGGGTGACCAGCAGCGCGTCGAGGCCGGCGGCGCGGGCGGCGGTCTGCGCGCGGGCGATCCGGTCGGCGGAGGGGAGACTCGCATCGTGTGCCATGGCGTTCAGTCCATCACGTCGGGACGGCCGGTGCAGGGAGTCGAGGCGGGAGTCGCCTGGGGAGTCGACGCGGGGGGCCGACGCACTACTGCGCGGGCCCGTCCTGGGGTACAAACAGGACATGCTCTTCCATCTGACGCCGCTCGACGCCTGGCTGGAACACCCGGACCGCCCTTACGCCACGGCGTCGCTGGCGTTGGAGGGCTTCATCCACTGCTCCGCCGACGAGGAGCAGGCCCTGGCGGTGGCGAACGCCCGGTTCGCGGGTGCGCGCGGGCCGTTGATGGTGCTGCTGGTGGAGGAGGGCCTGTTGGACGCGCCGGTCCGCTGGGAGCAGGCACGGGACGGCGGGATGCATCCGCACGTCTACGGGCCGGTGAACCGGGCGGCGGTGGTCGGCATGCTGGAGGCGCGCCGCGACACCGAGGGCCGCTGGGCCACGCTCGCCGTCTGGAGCTGACTGCGCGGAGGACAGCGGGAAGGGCAGCGGAGCAGGAAGCTGATTTCCCGTCAATTCATGTGCGGGACATGTGGTGTACCTGTCGGCCCTCTTTCGTTCCCTCTGCTCCCGTGCCAGTGTGATGCGTCACGTTCTACGCGCGTCATGGACACGAGACCATTACGAGGGAGCAGGATGCGCACGAGCAAGGTTGTGGCCCTGGCGGTGGCCGCCGGGCTGGGCATCGGAGGCGCCGCGGCGCTTCCCGCGACGGCGGCGACGCAGCCGGCCGCGCAGAAGCACGCGGCGGGCTGTCGGCTGGACGCGAACAATCCCGGCCTGAAGCACGTCATCTACCTGCAGTTCGACAACGTGCACTTCACCCGGGACAACCCGAACGTGCCGTCGGACCTGGAGCAGATGCCCCATCTGCTGAACTTCCTGACGTCCAACGGCGTGGTGGACACCAACCACCACACGCCGCTGATCGCCCACACCGGCAACGACATCCTCACGTCGCTGACCGGTCTGTACGGCGACCGGCACGGGCAGGCGATCGCCAACTCGTACCGGTACTTCAACCCGGACGGCAGCACCAACAGCGCGGCGAGCTTCGCCTACTGGACCGACGGTGTGGCCGACTCCTCGGTGCCCACCCCGAGCGACTCCAGCTACACGATGGTGACGCCGCAGGGCAAGAACACCCCGGCGCCGTGGGTCTCCTACACCCGCGCCGGCTGCGACTACGGCGCGGTCTCGGTCGCGAACACCGTGCTGGAGAACACCACCGTCGACATCAACAAGGTCTTCGGTGCCACCTCCCCGCAGGCGGCGGAGGCCAAGGCCGACCCGGGCAAGGCGACGACCGACTACGTCGGCATCGGCCTGCACTGCGCGAAGAGCTCGGCGCTGTGCAAGGGCGCGGGCGCGAACGCCTCCCCCGACCTGCTGCCGGACGAGCCGGGCGGCTACAACGGTTACCAGGCGCTGTTCGGCGCCAAGGCGGTGGACCCGGCGATCTCCACCAGCGGCGTCGTCGACTCGACCGACGGCACGCCGATCACCGACGGCAAGGGCAACCCGGGCTTCCCCGGCTTCGACGGCATGAGCGCCGCCAACTCCCTCGGCTACGTCGCGCAGATGCAGGAGTCCGGCGTGCCGGTCACCTTCGCCTACATCTCCGACGCGCACGACCGCCACGCGGCCCCCTACGGCGCGTTCGGTCCGGGTGAGGCCGGGTACGTGGCGCAGCTGAAGACCTACGACAACGCCTTCGGGGCCTTCTTCTCCCGGCTCGCCAAGGACGGCATCACCACCAGGAACACCGACTTCGTGGTGACCTCCGACGAGAACGACCACTTCGTCGGCGGCGCGCCGACCCCGGCGAACTGCGACGGCGTCACCGTGCCGTGCACCTACGCCCAGGTCGGTGAGATCAACGCGAACGCGAACGGCCTGCTGGCGACCCAGCAGGGCGTGACCACGCCGTTCAAGCTGCACTCCGACTCGGCGCCGAACTTCTACGTCACCGGCAACCCGGCGCAGACCGACCCGAAGACCCGCTCCCTGGAGCAGGCCTGGGCCAAGGTCACGGCGGTCAACCCGATCACCGGCAAGACCGACACGGTCAACAAGTACCTGGCCGACCAGACGGAGATGAAGCTGCTCCACATGGTCACCGGCGACGCGGCCCGCACCCCGACGTTCACCTCGTTCGCCGACCCGAACTACTACGTCTACGGCGCCGCGGCGAACTGCAACTCGGCCTGTGTGGCGCTGGGCCCGGCCTACGCCTGGAACCACGGCGACTTCTCGTCGGACATCAACACCACCTGGCTCGGCCTGGCCGGTCCGGGCGTGAAGCACCTGGGCATCACGGACAAGGTCTGGTCCGACCACACCGACATCCGGCCGACGCTGCTGGCGCTGACCGGCCTGCGCAGCGACTACCGCGGCGACGGCGTGGTGCTGACCGGCTTCCTGGACGACAAGGCCCTGCACGGCACGCTGCGCGGGAGCGAGCACCAGTACGCGCAGCTGGCCGCCGCCTACAAGCAGCTGGACGCGGGCGTGGGCGCCTTCGCGGCGGCGACGCTGCAGCTGTCCAACGCGGGTGTCTCCTCCGCCTCGACGGGTGACGCCACCTACCTGGCCGACGAGGCCACGCTGACCGCGCTCGGCACCGAGCGCGACGCGCTCGCCGCCCAGATCGCGGGCGTCCTGAACGGTGCGGCCACCGGCCACCACCGGATCGACGACCGCACCGCGGACCGCCTGGTCAAGGCGGCCCACCTGCTGGTCCAGCAGGCGCAGCAGGCGGCCGCCTGAGGCAGCCGCCTGAGCTAGCGCGCCTTTGAGCCGACGCGCCCGTCGAACCCCACGTGGAGCACCGTCACATGTGGACCGCGACGGGCGCGTTCGCGTCCTGGACGATCCTCCCGCGGCGGTAGAGGACCGCGGAGAGCACCAGGCCGGCGACGAAGAAGCCGGCCGACCACCAGTAGGCGGTGGCGTAGCTGTGCAGCTGGGCGTCGGCCAGGTTCACCGGGGTCGGCGCCCGGCCGGCCATGTAGCTGGTGCCGGCGCTGGCGGCGAGGGTGTTCAGCAGGGCGGTGCCGATCGAGCCGCCGATCTGCTGGGTGGTGTTGACGGCGGCCGAGGCGACGCCGGCGTCCTGCTCCTCGATCCGGTCGGTGGCCAGGCTCATCGCGGTCGGCATGATCAGACCCAGACCGAAGCCCATGATCAGCAGTGGCGGCAGCACGGCGGCGGCGTAGGAGCTGTGCAGGCCGAGGTTGGTGAACCAGACCATGGCGATCGCGGCGAGCGCCATGCCGAACGGGACGAGCGGCTTGGGGCCGATGCGCGGCAGCAGCACGAGCGTGGCGAGCTGCGCGGAGACCATCAGCGCGCCGATCATCGGCAGGAAGCCGAGGCCGGTCTGGACCGGGCTGTAGTGCAGCGTCTCCTGCAGGTAGTAGGTCAGGAAGAGGAAGACGCCGAACATGCCCGCGCTGGTGATGCCGGAGGCGAGGAAGGACGCGCCGCGGTTGCGGTCGAGCAGCACGCGCAGCGGCAGCAGCGGGTGCTGGGCGCGGGTCTGCCACCAGGTGAAGACGGCCAGCAGCAGCGCGCCCGCGACCAGGAAGCCCCAGGTCTGCGGCGAGCCCCAGCTGTGGGTGTCGGCGTTGGAGAAGCCGTAGACCAGGCCGAACAGGCCGGCCGAGACCAGGACGGTGCCGGGCAGGTCCAGCCTGGGCCGGGCGGTGCGGGCGCCGTTGCGCAGGAAGGCGACGCCGCCGGCGAGCGCGAGGGCGGCGAAGAAGAGGTTGACGAAGAGCGTCCAGCGCCAGTTCAGGTGCTCCGTCAGCAGTCCGCCGAGCAGCAGGCCGATGCCGCCGCCGGCGCCGGCGATGGCGCCGTAGATGCCGAAGGCCTTGGCGCGCTCCTTGGCGTCGGTGAAGGTCGTGTTGAGGATGGACAGCGCGGCGGGCGCGAGCAGTGCGCCGAACAGGCCCTGCAGGGCGCGGCCGGTGACCAGCACGGAGAAGTCCCCGGCGGCTCCGGCGAGCGCGGAGGCCGCGGCGAAGCCGCCGACACCGACGAGGAAGACGGCCTTGCGCCCGAACAGGTCGGCGAGGCGTCCGCCGAGCAGCAGCAGCGAGCCGAAGGCCAGCGCGTAGGCGGTGACCACCCACTGCCGGTCGGCGTTGGAGAAGCCCAGGTCCTGCTGGGCCGAGGGCAGGGCGATGTTCACGATGGTGCCGTCGAGCACCACCATCAGCTGCGCGAGCCCGATGACGGCCAGCGCCCACCAGCGGCGGCCGCCGGGCGCCGGCGCGGCCGGCCCCGCGTCGAGGCGCTGGCGCCTCAGCTCTGTCTGCGACATGGGTTCCTCCGTTAAACGAAACGGTTTCGTACTCGCTCTGGGCAAAAGCATACGCCCATCGAAACGACTTCGTTTCGATGGGCGTATGTGAGTGCCGTCTCAGCTGTTCAGCAGGGCGGGCAGGACGACCGCGTCGATGTAGCGCTTCATGTAGGCGGGATCGGCGAAGGTGTCGTCGAGGATCTTGCGGGCGGGCAGCGCGCCGAAGAGCGCGTGGGCGAGGAACTCTCCCGCCGCCGCGCCCGCACGCAGCTCGCCGCGGTCCACGGCCCGGTCCAGCACCTGCTGCAGCACCCGGCGCATCGGATCGATCATCATCTCGCGCAGCGCCTCGCCCAGGTCCGGGTTGGACTGCACGGCGTGGGCGACCGCGGTCATGAAGACCGTGTCCTCCTCCAGGCGCGTCCCCACGTCCGCGAGGGCGTACAGGTCCCCGGGCAGGGTGCCGGTGTCGACCCCCTCGTACGGCAGCGGCTTGGTGTGCCGCATCGCCGAGGCGACCAGCTGCGGCTTGCCCTGCCACTGCCGGTACAGCGTCGCCTTGCTGACGTGGGCGCGGGCGGCGACCGCGTCCATCGTCAGTGAGTCGTAGCCGTGCTCCCGCACCAGCTCGATGACGCGGTCGTACAGCTCCGCCTCGCGTTCGGGCGTGAGCCGACCGCGTCCGGACACCGCCTGGGTCATCCGATCAGAGCCCCACGGACTTCATCAGCTGACCGACCTCCGGGTTGGTCAGCCGGCGCAGCCAGCCGGACTTCTGGTCGCCGAGCGCGATCGGGCCGAACTGGGTGCGCACCAGCTTCTCCACCGGGAAGCCGGCCTCGGACAGCATGCGGCGCACGATGTGCTTGCGGCCCTCGTGCAGGGTGACCTCGACCAGGTAGTTCTTGCCGACGTTCTGGATGACCTTGAAGTCGTCCGCGCGCGCCCAGCCGTCCTCCAGCTCGATGCCGTTCTTCAGCTGCTTGCCCAGGTCACGCGGGATCGGGCCCTGGATGGCGGCGAGGTAGGTCTTCTGCACGCCGTACTTGGGGTGGGTGAGGCGGTGGGCCAGCTCGCCGTGGTTGGTGAGCAGGATGATGCCCTCGGTCTCGGTGTCCAGGCGGCCGACGTGGAACAGCCGCGTCTCGCGGTTGTTCACGTAGTCGCCCAGGCACTGGCGGCCGTCCGGGTCCTCCATGGTCGCCACGACGCCGGCCGGCTTGTTGAGCGCGAAGAACAGGTACGACTGGGTGGCCACGGTCAGGCCGTCGACCTCGATCTTGTCGTGGGCGGCGTCCACGCGCTTGCCCTGCTCGCGCACGACCTCGCCGTTGACCATGACCCGGCCCTGCTCGATCAGCTCCTCGCAGGCGCGACGGCTGCCCATGCCCGCACGGGCCAGCACCTTCTGCAGGCGCTCGCCCTCGAGCTCGCTCTGCGCGGTCGGCTTGGACGGCCGGTCGTGACGCGCGCGGACGGCGTCCTCGACGCGCGCCTGCAGCTCACGCGGACGCGAGGGCGCGGTCTTGCGCGGGCCGCCGCCCTGGCCGGAGCCGGAGCCGGAGCCGCGCTTCCAGGGCTGGGGTTGCGCGTCCGGGCCACCGCCGAACTCCGGACGGTCGTAGCGGCGCTGCTCCGGGCGCGGCGTGCCCTTGCCACCACCGCTGCCGCCCCCGCGGCGGGCACCCTGCTGACCGCCGCGGGCTCCGCCCTGGCCCGAGCCCTGGCCGTAGCCGCCGCCCTGGCCGCCCTTGCGGGCGCCGCCGCCGCTGCTGTTCCTGCTGTTACCGCTACGCATCAAAAACCCGCTGCCCGGTCTGTTCGTCGTCCGTCGTCTGTCAGGCGGCTGCCTGTCGAACTGCTGCCTGCCACTGTCAATCTGCTGCCGCGACCGCGTCGGCGATCGCAGACCCCTCCTGCGAGTCCGCCTCAACGTCGTCGGCCTCGGGGAGGAACGGGGCCAGCTCCGGCAGCTCGTCCAGGCCGCGCAGCCCCATCCGTTCCAGGAAGTACTGAGTGGTCCGGTACAGGTAAGCCCCCGTCTCCGGCTCCGTGCCGGACTCCTCGACCAGACCTCTCTGTACCAGGGTACGCATCACGCCGTCACAGTTCACACCACGGACGGCGGAGACCCGCGAGCGCGACACCGGCTGGCGGTAGGCGATGACGGCCAGCGTCTCCAGCGCGGCCTGGGTGAGGCGGGCCTGCTGGCCGTCCAGCACGAACCGGTCCACGACGGGCGCACACACGGCACGGGTGTAGAACCGCCACCCCCCGGCGACGAACCGCAGCTCGAATCCGCGCTGCTGGGCGTCGTACTCCTCCGCGAGCTCGGCGAGCGCGGCGGCCACGACCTTCTTGGGCCGCTCCAGCACCTCCGCGAGCCGCGCGGCGGTGGTGGGCTCGTCCACGACCATCAGCACCGCCTCGAGCGCGGCTTTCAGCGGCACCTCGGCCACGGGCTCGGCGTCATCGCCCGCCTCGGCGCTCCGCGCAGGCGGCACGGCCGGCTGGGCGGGCGCGGCCGGGCGCGCCGCAGGCGACGACTCGGCCACCGGCTCCGCCGGCGCGGGGAGCGCCCCCCGGGCAACGGGCTCCACCCACACGTTCGCCTCGACCGGGTCTGCCG
>NZ_FOAZ01000017.1 GCF_900109465.1 Streptacidiphilus jiangxiensis | reverse complement strand
TCCCGCACACCACCAGGTCGAACCCGGCCTGCTCCACGGCCTTCGCCAGCACCAGCGACGTCGCCAACGCGTCCGAACCGTGCAGATCGTCGTCGTTCACGTGCACGGCCTTGTCCGCACCCATCGACAACGCCTTGCGCAGCGCGTCCTTCGCGTCGTCCGGACCCACCGTCACCACCGTCACCTCGGCGCCGTCACCGGCCGCCTCCGCGATCCGCAGCGCCTGCTCCACGCCGTACTCGTCCAGCTCGGACAACAGGCCGTCGACCCCGTCACGGTCGGTCGTGAAATCCTCCGCGAACCGACGGTCACCGGTCGCGTCCGGCACGTACTTCACACAGACAACGATCCTCAAGCTCACGACCTGTCTCCTACCTCATGGCTCAGTGAACTGGCTTCCCCGTTCCGACGGAGCAACCGGTTACTCGCACCATAAGGGTACTCAGTGCCATATGCCAAGGCACTGAGTGCCATGGCTTACGTCACTGCGGCGTCGAGGAGGGGTCCGAGCTCGTCGGAGACGGTGGTCAGGGCGTGGATGTCCCGCTCGGCGCGGGCGATCAGCAGGGCGCCCTCCAGGGAGCTCACCATCAGCGTCGCCAGTGCCGCGGAGCGCGGCCGGGGGACGCCGAGCTCGGCGAGGCCGGCGGCGAGGGGCTCGCGCCAGCAGGCGAAGGCCTGGGCGGTGGCGGTGCGGGTCGTGTCCGAGGCGTCCGCGCAGTCCACGGTGACCGCCGCGACGGGGCAGCCGAGGGTGAAGTCGGTGGCCAGGCACTCGTCGGTCCACTGGGCGACGAGGGCGGCGAAGAGCCGGCTCGGGCGGCGCTCGTCGGCGGGGAGCGCGGCGAGGTAGCGGGAGACCCGGCGTGCCGCGTAGCGGCCCGCCCAGGCGACCGCCTCGCCGACCAACTGGTCCTTGCCGCCGGGGAAGTAGTGCTGCAGCGAGCCGCGCGGCGCCTCGGCGTGGGCGGCGACGTCGCGCATGCCGGTGGCGCCGACGCCGTCGCGGCGGATCAGCTGTGCCGCGCTGAACACCATGCGCTCACGCGGCGAGTACGTGCGCGTCGCCTGCTCGGTCATGGTTCAAGCCTATAGAGGGACGCGGGTGCGGGGATCGCGAAGGTGCCCGTCAGTCCGTCGCGGTCACAGGTGCGGGAGAGGAGGGGCAGGCCGCGCCCCATGGCTTGCAGCAGGGCGCCGCGTCCGTGCGGCACCTCCGCCACGAGCCGACTCGTTCCGCGTCGTGCCGCACGTGCCACCAGCGCGGCGATCAGCGCCCGGCCGACGCCGCGCCGCTGCCATCCGTCGACGACGAGCAGCCCGAGCTCGGCGGTCCGCCCGTCGCTGCCGTGGTACGGCGCGGCCAGGCTGCCGAGCGCGATCAGCTTCCCGTCGGCCCTGCCGCGCACCGCGAGGGCGTCGTGCCGCTCGGGCGGCCCGGCGAGCAGTTCGTCGAGATGCCGCGCGGGAAAGGCGGGCAGCCGTGCCCGGAACCGGTTCTGGACGGTGGCGTCCGAGCAGGCGGCGAAGAGGCGCTGCACGTCCGCGCGGTCGCTCGGCCGGATCGGGTCGATCCGGAAGGGGAGGGTGGACACCGGGAGGTCTATGACAGTCGTCATGAGTCCATTATTATGACAACTGTCATAGTCGCAAGGGGTGCACAGGACGGCGGTGTCGCGATGGCTGATCCGGTCGGCTTTCTCGGGCTCGGGGTGATGGGCGGGCCGATGGCCCTCAACCTCGCCCGCGCGGGCACCCCGCTCGTGGTCTGGAACCGCTCCCCGGAGCGCGCGGAGCCGATGCGCGCGGCGGGCGCGCGGATCGCGGCCGACCCCGGCGAGGTGTTCCGCGCGGCGCGGGTCGTGGTGCTGATGCCGTACGACGCGGCGGTCGCCGATCTGATGCTCGGTCGTGGGACGGAGGAGTTCGCCGCGCGGGTGGCCGGGCGGACGATCGTGCACATGGGGACAGCCGAGCCGGAGTGGTCGCGCGAGCTGGAGCGCGAGATCCGCGCGGTGGGCGGCCACTACGTCGAGGCGCCGGTCTCGGGCTCGCGCGTGCCCGCCGAGCAGGGGCGGTTGGTCGCGATGCTGGCCGGCGAGGCGGACGCGGTGGCGCCGGTGCGGCCGCTGCTGGCGCCGCTGTGCCGGGAGACCTTCGACTGTGGTGCGGTGCCGGGCGCGCTGCTGATGAAACTCGCGGTGAACGTCTTCCTCATCGCCACGGTCACCGGCCTCGCCGAGTCCTTCCACTTCGCGGCCGGACACGGCCTCGACGTGGGGCTGCTGCGGGACGTCCTGGGCGCCGGCCCGATGGCGAGTGATGTCTCCCGCGTCAAGGCGGAGAAGCTGACGAAGGGTGAGTTCTCCGTGCAGGCCGGGATCCTGGACGTGCTGAAGAACAACCGCCTGATCGTGGACGCGGCGAGGGCGGCGGGCATCGCCTCCCCGCTCCTGGACGTCTGCGAGGCGCTGTACGCCGAGACGGCGGAACTGGGCCACGGCGGAGCGGACATGGCGGCCGTCGTGCACGCCCTGGACGCGAGGGGCCGCTCAGACCGGGATACCTGATGCTAGCGCCGCTAGACAAGCGAGCGGCAGTAGTACTAGCGTTGCCTCATCAGCTAGCAATGCTAGATCCCCGGGAGGGTCATCATGCTCAGCGCACTCCAGGTGTTCACCGTCGTGGTCGTCGGCGTGATGGTAGGGGTGGAGTTCTCCGTTCTCGCCGTCGTCAACCCGATCCTCAACAAGCTCCCCGAGGACAGCTACCAGCTCGGTCGCGCCCACGGCGGCCGGATGCTCGGCGCCGTGATGCCTTTCTGGTACATCGGCTCGCTGGTCCTGAGCGCGGTCTGGGCCGTCGCCGGATGGCACCACCACGGCACCGGCCTCGTCGTCGTCGCCGCCGGACTACTGGTCCTGAGCGTGCTGATGTCGGTCCTGCTGCTCGTCCCGATCAACAACCAGAGCAAGACGTGGACCCCCGAGACCCGGCCCGCCGACTGGCGGGAGCAGTCGGCCCGCTGGGACCGCTACCACTACGCCCGCGTCGCCGTCATCATCGCCGCCTTCGCCCTGCTGGCTGCGGCCCTCGTCTGAGTCCGCGCCTCCGGACAGCACAACGCCCCGCGGCACAGAACGTGCTGCGGGGCGTCGGCGTGTGGGACGAACGGTCAGCCCAGCTGGGCCAGCGCCTCGTTGAGGGTCTTCGACGGGCGCATGACGGCCGCGGCCTTGGCCGGGTCCGGCTGGTAGTAGCCGCCGATCTCGACCGGGCTGCCCTGGACGGCGTTCAGCTCGGCGACGATGGTCGACTCCTGCTCGGTGAGGGTCTTCGCCAGCGGGGCGAAGGCCTCGGCGAGCGCGGCGTCGTCGGTCTGTTTGGCCAGCTCCTGGGCCCAGTACATGGCCAGGTAGAAGTGGCTGCCGCGGTTGTCGATGCCGCCGAGGCGACGGGTCGGCGACTTGTCCTCGTTGAGGAAGGTGCCGGTGGCGCGGTCCAGGGTGTCGGCCAGGACCTGGGCGCGGGCGTTGCCCGTGGCGCCGGCCAGGTGCTCGAAGGAGGCGGCCAGGGCGAAGAACTCGCCGAGGCTGTCCCAGCGCAGGTAGTTCTCCTTGACCAGCTGCTGCACGTGCTTCGGGGCGGAGCCGCCGGCGCCCGTCTCGAACAGGCCACCGCCGTTGATCAGCGGGACGATCGAGAGCATCTTGGCGCTGGTGCCCAGCTCCAGGATCGGGAACAGGTCGGTCAGGTAGTCGCGCAGCACGTTGCCGGTGACGGAGATGGTGTCCTCGCCACGGCGGATGCGCTCCAGCGAGAAGGCCGTGGCCTCGACCGGGGACATGATCTCGATCTGCAGGCCCTCCGTGTCGTGCTCCGGCAGGTACTGCTTGACCTTGGCGATCAGGTTCGCGTCGTGGGCGCGGGTCTCGTCCAGCCAGAAGACGGCCGGGGAGCCGGTGGCGCGGGCGCGGGAGACGGCCAGCTTGACCCAGTCGCGGATCGGCAGGTCCTTGGTCTGGCAGGCGCGGAAGATGTCACCGGCGGCGACGTTCTGCTCCAGCACGACGTTGCCCGCGGTGTCGACCAGGCGGACCACGCCGTCGGCGGCGATCTCGAAGGTCTTGTCGTGGGAGCCGTACTCCTCGGCGGCCTGGGCCATCAGGCCCACGTTCGGGACCGAGCCCATGGTGGCCGGGTCGAAGGCGCCGTGGGCGCGGCAGTCGTCGACGACGACCTGGTAGACGCCCGCGTAGCTGCTGTCCGGCAGGACGGCCAGGGTGTCGGCCTCCTTGCCGTCCGGGCCCCACATGTGGCCGGAGGTGCGGATCATGGCCGGCATCGAGGCGTCGACGATGACGTCGGACGGCACGTGCAGGTTGGTGATGCCACGGTCGGAGTCGACCATCGCCAGGGCCGGGCCCTCGGCGATCTCGGCGTCGAAGGACGCCTTGATCGCGTCGCCCTCGGGCAGCGCGGCGAGGCCCGCCAGGATCGCGCCGAGGCCGTTGTTCGGGTTCAGACCGGCGGCGGCCAGGGTGGCGCCGTACTGGGCGAAGGTCTTCGGGAAGAAGGCGCGCACCACGTGGCCGAAGATGATCGGGTCGGAGACCTTCATCATGGTGGCCTTCAGGTGCACCGAGAACAGCACGCCCTCGGCCTTGGCGCGGGCGACCTGGGCGGCCAGGAACTCGCGCAGCGCGCCGACGCGCATCACCGAGGCGTCCACGACCTCGCCGCCCAGGACCTTGACGGCCGGACGCAGCACGGTGACGGTGCCGTCGTTGGCCTCGAACTCGATCCGCAGGCTGTCGTCCTGGGCGATGACGGTGGACTTCTCGCTGTGGCGGAAGTCGTTGACGCCCATGGTGGCGACGTTGGTCTTGGACTCGGCCGTCCACGCGCCCATGCGGTGCGGGTGGGTCTTGGCGTAGTTCTTGACCGAGAGCGGCGCGCGGCGGTCGGAGTTGCCCTCACGCAGGACCGGGTTCACGGCGGAACCCTTGATCTTGTCGTAGCGGGCCTTGACGTCCTGCTCCTCGTCGGTCTTCGGCTCGTCCGGGTAGTCCGGCAGCGCGTAGCCCTGCGCCTGCAGCTCGGCGATGGCCGCCTTGAGCTGCGGGACCGAGGCGGAGACGTTCGGCAGCTTGATGATGTTGGCGTCCGGCGTCTTGGCCAGCTCGCCGAGCTCCGCGAGCGCGTCCGGGATCCGCTGGTCCTCGGTGAGACGCTCGGGGAAGACGGCGATGATGCGTCCGGCGAGGGAGATGTCGCGGGTCTCCACGGTGACGCCGGCCGTCGAGGCGTACGCCTGGATCACCGGCAGCAGCGAATACGTCGCCAGGGCCGGGGCCTCGTCGGTGTGCGTGTAGATGATGGTCGAGTCAGTCACCGGGTACTCCCGCTTTCGCGTCTACCTTCACGTGTGGAACGTCTCGACATCAAGATACATGCTCCGAGCCCCCGCCTCACGGGCCGAGCCTCGTCACGGGCCGCCGAGCCTGCTCGCGGGTCGAGGCCTTGGCGGCGGAGACCTCAGTCGAAGTTGAGCGAGCCGGTGCGGGTGCGCTTGAGCTCGAAGAAGTCCGGGTAGCTCGCGAGCGCTCGGACGCCGTCGAAGATCTTCGCGGCGTCGGCGCCGCGCGGGACGGAGGAGAGCACCGGGCCGAAGAAGGCCACGCCGTCGACGTGGAGGGTGGGCGTGCCGACGTCCTCGCCGACCGGGTCCATGCCCTCGTGGTGGCTGTGACGCACCGCCTCGTCGAAAGACGGGTCGTGCGCGGCCTCGGCCAGCTCCGCCGGCAGCCCGACCTCCGCGAGGGACTCGCGGATCACCAGGTCGAAGTCCTGCTCCTTCTGCTTGTGGATGCGGGTACCGAGCGCGGTGTAGAGGTCCCGCAGCACCGCGGTGCCGTGCTGCTCGGCCGCCGCGACGGCAACGCGCACCGGGCCGATCGACTTGTTGACCAACTCGCGGTACCAGTCGGGCAGTTCGCGGCCCTCGTTGAGCACGAAGAGGCTCATGGGGCGGAAGGTGAGGTCGATCGGGCGCTGGGCCTCGACCTCCAGGATCCAGCGGGAGGTGATCCAGGCGAACGGGCAGGCGGGGTCGAAGTAGAAGTCGACGGTGGTGGTCACGGGGATCCTGCTCTCTGGTCGGTGCGGTACGAGGGTGTGGGAGGTCAGCGCTGAGGGCGGCGGGCGGCCCGGCGGACCAGGGCGGCCCGGCAGGCGCGGTCGCGCAGCTCCGAGCTCTTCTGCTGGGAGAAGCTGCGGGCGAGGTGGGGGTGGATCAAGGTGAGCACGGTGCGTTCCTCTCCGTCGGTGTCGGCGTCCTGCCGACATCCAGAACTATATAGTCACGGATCTTGACCGTCAAGGATCGTGACTACTTTCGGAGCGGCGAAAGCTGCGCTATGGTCACGAGTCATGACGGTCAATAACAGTGACAATTCACCCGAGCCCGTCGCCGGCCCCGCCAACGATCTGGGGGTGCTCATCTCCACGCTCTATCGCGCCTTCGAACGCGAGCTGTGGCAGGCCCTGGCCGAGCGCGGCTTCGCCGACCTCGGTGCCCGCCACGGCTCGGTCCTGGCCCACCTGCGCCCCGAGGGCGTCCGCGCGGTCGAGCTGTCCCGCGCCTCCGGCCAGCACAAGCAGATCGTCGGGACCATCGTCGACGAGCTCGAGGCCCTCGGCTACGTCGAGCGGCGGCCCGACCCCGGCGACCGCCGGGCCAAGCTCGTCGTCCCCACGGAACGCGGAATCGCCCAGCGCGCCGCCGCCGCCGAGGTGATAACGGCCTACGAGCGCCGCCAGACCGAGCTCCTGGGGCCCGAGCGCTTCGCGCAGTTCCGTGCGGCGCTGCGGGAGTTGACGGACGCGGCCCGCTCCGCCGACTGAATCGGCCTCTGGCGGGCGGGGGTGACCTGCCGTCATGCTGTGCGTATGCCGATCACCGTGGAACTGGCCGAGAAGCTGCTCGCCGAGAACTTCGCCCCGTGGGTGCTGGACCTCGGCCTCACTGTCGAGGAGACCGGCCGGTCCCACGCGGTGCTGCGGCTGCCCTGGTCCACCCGGCTCGCCCGCGAGGGCGGCGCCCTGTCCGGTCAGGCGCTGATGGCCGCCGCCGACACCGCCACGGTGATCGCCGTCGCCACCTCGCGCGGCGGTTTCGTACCGATGACGACGGTCCAGCTCTCCACCTCGTTCCAGCGCGCGGTGGTCGGCGCGGACGTGCTGGTGGACGCCCGCCTGACGAAGCTCGGCCGCAGCCTCGCCTTCGCGGACATCACCATGACCACGGGCGACTCCCTGGCCGCGCAGGCGACGGCCGTCTACGCCCTGCTGGGTTGAGCGCGCGTTCCCACCTGATCACGAGGGTCACGACCACGAGGGCCACGACCACGAGGAGGAGGAAGGAACCGAGCATGCCCGGTCGTCCGAGCACGCGTTGACGCCAGGGCCGACGACGGCCCGTCACCGCGTGCCGTTCCCGCACGGCACCGTGAGTCCACTCCTGCCTGCTCCCGTGGACCGAGGGGTCACCCGTGCTCCGGAACGAACCGGACTTCCGACGGCTCTGGCTCGGCCAGACCATCTCCCAGCTCGGCGAACAGGCCGCCTCGGTGCTGCTGCCGCTCACCGCCGTCCTGACGCTCCACGCCGGCGCGACGCAACTCGGCGCGCTGCGCGCCGCCGGACAGGCGCCCGCGCTGCTGTTCTCCCTGTTTGCCGGCGCCCTCGTCGACCGCCACCGCACCCGCGTCGTGCTGACGCTCGCCGACGCGGGCCGTGCCCTGCTGCTCGCGGCGGTGGCCACGGCGGTCGCGTCCGGACGGCTCGGTGCGACCGCGCTGTTCGTCGCGGCGTTCCTCGTCGGGGTGCTGTCGGTCCTGTTCGACGTCGGCTACCAGGCGGGCGTGGTGCGACTGGTGCCGGGCCCGTCGCTGCCGCGCGCGACGGGAGCGCTGGAGGGCAGCCGGTCGGCGGCGCAGATCGCCGGTCCGGCGATCGGCGGAGGGCTCGTCTCGCTGCTCGCGCCGCCGTGGGCGATCGGTTTCGGCGCGATGCTCTTCGTCGCGTCGGCGCTCTCGCTGCGGCGCGTCCGCGGTGAGGAGGCGGCCGCGGCACCACCGGAGCAAGGTCTCTTCCGGCCGATCGCCGAGGGGCTCGGGTTCGTCGTCCGTCATCCGCCGTTGCGGGCGGTGGCACTGGCGACGGCGGCGTTCCAGTTCGCCCTGGCCGCTGTCACGACGGTCTATCTGCTGTTCCTGCCCAGGGGGTTGCACCTGCCGGGTGCGGCGGTCGGGGTCGCCCTCGGGGCGACCGGGGTCGGCGCGGTGCTGGGCGCGGTCCTGGCGACGCGGCTGCCGCGCCGGTTCGTGCTGGTCGGCGCGGCCACGCTGGGAGACTGCGCGATGCTGTGCGTCCCCGCGCTGCGCGGGTCCTCCGTGGCGACGGTCGTCGCCCTGGTCGCGATCGGCCTCGTCTTCGGCGGCACCGGCCAGGTCGTGAACGTCGCCATGACGACCCTGCGGCAGGCGGCGACCCCTGTCGCACTCCAGGCGCGGGTGGCGGCGACGCTCACCTTCCTGGGGACGGGCCTGGCGCCGCTGGGCGCGCTGCTGGGCGGCGCGGCGGCCCAGGGATGGGGCCTGCGGCCGGGCCTGTTCGTCGGCTCGGCCGCCCTGCTCCTGTCTCCCGCGGTGATGCTGCTCTCCCGCGCGTCCGCGGTCGGGCGACGTGCGTCCTAGCCCTGGCTCGCGCCCGGGCCCTGGCGGCGGACCTCCTGGACGTGGCGCAGCGCGTCGCGGAGGTCGCCGAGCCAGGCCTCCGCGTTCTCGCCGACCTGGCGGACGCACCACGCGAGCGCGTCGCTGCGGCTGCGGGCGACGCCTGCGGCGACGAGCGTGTCCAGCACCTGGCGCTCCGGCTGACGCAGGCGCGTCATCGCCGGGACCGCGAGGTGGGTGAACATCAGACTCCGGCCCTCGTGGCGGACGCCCCAGGACACCTTCTTGCCGAAGCGCTCCTCCGCCGCTTGTGCGACGCGCATCCGCTCGGCGCGCGTGTTCTCCCGGTACACGGCGACGGCGTCCTCCGCCGACGCGTCCTCGCCGCTCGCCTCGGCCGGCAGCG
Organism: Streptacidiphilus jiangxiensis; assembly: GCF_900109465.1. Classification (GTDB taxonomy): domain Bacteria; phylum Actinomycetota; class Actinomycetes; order Streptomycetales; family Streptomycetaceae; genus Streptacidiphilus; species Streptacidiphilus jiangxiensis. Next base: position 224,536 of record NZ_FOAZ01000017.1, on the reverse strand, counting down.
GGCCGACGACCGTGATCTCCTCACGGTCGACCACCACCGCCGGCGTCTCCCCGAACAGTCCCTCGGGCAGGTGCGCCGCGAACCACTCCGCGACGGACTCCCCGGTCGTGCTCTGCTTGCTCATGTTTCGATGATTACACCATTACAAGATTCTGCAAGGGTCGACGGCGGCCCGACCTGTTCGCCCACAGCCGACGTGCCGGGCGCGAGGGGGCCACCTACCCTGGCCCTATGGGTGCCATGGGGACCGTGGCCGCCGGATACTCGGTCGAGCTGGAGCCGGAGGTACGCGCCTGGCTGGAGCTGCTGCCAGGCCGGCTCTTCCGGCGCGTCGAGACCTACGCCGAGCTCCTCGCCCAGCTCGGACCGGACACCCCCTCCCCGCACGCCCGCCCGCTGCGCGACGGCGTGTCGGAACTGCGGCCCAGCCTCGACGGCGTGGCCACGCGGGTCACCTACTGGATCGACGAGGAGGCGCGCCGGATCGTGCTGCTGACCGTCTTCCGCAAGACGCGCACGCACGAGCAGGCCCAGATCGAGCGTGCGGTGCGGGCCCGCCACGAGTGCCGGACCGAGCACGGCGCGGCGCACGGGATCTTCGTACGCGAGGGGGACGGGGGCACGGGATGATCGGCGGAACGCCGGCCGGGGTCCATGCCGGGCCGCACGGTGGCACGCACAGCCGTTGGAAGCTCGCCGGGGAACGTCGGCGCGTCGACGGCCACCGCGAGTCGCTGGAGTTGGAACAGGAACGCCAGGAGCACCGGCTCACCATGGCGCTGGCGAAGGTCGTCCACGACCGCCGGGTCGACCTCGGGCTGTCGGCGGCGGAACTCGCCTCCCGCATCGGGCTGTCGCTGCGGACGGTGGAGCGCATCGAGGGTGCGGACGTCGTGGTCACCCTCGCGCTGCTGACGCGGCTCGCCGCTGGGCTCGACGCGTCCCTGCACTTCTCCGTCGACGCCCACGGCGCGACCGTCTCCCTGGTGGAGCCGCAACCACAGCGGGTCTGAATCCCGTCCGTCGTCGGCGACCCCCACCTGGTCAGCGTGCACGCCCCCGGCCGGCAGCCGGTGCTGCCGTACCCGGTGGCGGCCCCGCACGCGGCCGCCCCGGTGCCGATGGCCGTTGTGGCGGCCCGGCTGGAGGCCCTGGCGCACCCGGAACTCACCGCGCCCGAGGTCTCCCGCCACCTTGCGGTGCTGCGCCGGGCCGGCCTGCTGACCGCCGGACGGCGCGGCCGCTACGTCCCCTACGAGTTGGACAGCGGCGTCACCGCCTCGCTGGGCGCGGACCTGCTGGAGGCCGTGTTGCGGTAGGCGGTTCCGTGGACGGCGACGTAGCCTGGGGCCTACCCGAGAGAGCCCCAGGGGAGCGCACATGGCACTACTGAAACTGGCAGCGATACTCCTGGCGGGCGGTGCCACGCTGGTGCCGGCGGCTGCCGCGACCTCCTCCTCCACCTCAGGCTCGCACCAGCCGGCCAAGCCGGCGTCGTCGACGACCGTGGTGCTGCTGGACTGCGCGGGCAAGGCGCAGACGAAGCCCGCCACGTACGTGCTCGCGTGCGGGGACGGCAACAACTACCTCACCGGGCTGCACTGGTCGACGTGGTCCGCGGACGCCGCGACGGGGACGGGCACGGACGTCGCCAACGACTGCAAGCCGTACTGCGCAGCCGGGCACTTCCACAGCTTCCCGGTGAACGTCCGCCTGACCGAGCCCGTCCCGTGGACGGGCCACCCGGGGCAGCTGCGCTACACGAGCCTGACCCTCGACTTCACCGGCGCCCGCCCGCCGGGCATGTCGGCCACCGTCACCTGGCCCCTCCCGAAGCCCGCCGCAGCCGTGGCAGGCGCCTAGCGCCTTCAGGCAGCGCAGCCACCAGGGGCGCGGGGTTCTGCCGATATGCGGCTCCGCCGCGCGGCGCGAGCAACCCACCCGAGCGGGATGGCCCTGTCCGCTCGGGATCTCCATGACCTGGGTGGCTTGTCGCGCAGATCCCCGCGCCCCTGGACGGTGCAACTAGCGCGCTTGCCGAATGATCTCCGCGTACCGGTGCCCGCTGGCCTTGATGGTTCGCTGCTGTGTCGCGTAGTCGACGTGCACCAGCCCGAAGCGCTTCGCGTACCCGTAGGCCCACTCGAAGTTGTCCAGCAGGGACCAGTAGTAGAACGCCGACACCGGCGCCCCCGCCGCCGCCGCCCGCGCGACCGCGGCGACGTGCTGCTCCAGGTACGCCGTCCGCTCCGCGTCGTCGACGCGGCCCTCCGGGCCGACCACGTCGTCGAACGCCGCGCCGCTCTCCGTCACCATGAGGTCGCGCGCGCCGTACTCGTGGGTGACGCGCAGCAGCAACTGCTCGAGGCCGGGGGCGTGGACCTCCCACGGCATCGCCGTCTGCGCGCCGGGGCCGGGGAGTTGGCGGAAACCGGGGACGGGGCCGGTCGGGTCGTCGGCGACGATCTGGCGGAAGTAGTAGTTGACGCCCAGCCAGTCCAGGGGCTGCGCGATCGTCTTCAGGTCGTCGCCCTGGACCGGGAGGTCCACGCCGTAGACGGAGAGCATGTCCTCGGGGTAGCCGAGCCCGAAGATCGGGTCGAGCCACCAGCGGTTGATGTGGCCGTCGGCGCGGCGGGCAGCCGCGAGGTCCGCCTCGCTGTCGGAGGCGGGCTCGATCGGGCTGAGGTTGTTGGCGAGGCCGACCCGCACCGGGCCGGGGGCTGCCGCGCGCAGCGCCTGCGCGGCGAGGCCGTGCCCGAGGTGCAGGTGGAAGGAGGCGCGCACGGCGGCGGTCAGGTCGGTGAGGCCGGGGGCCATCTTGCCTTCCAGATGACCGATCCACGCGCTGCACAGCGGCTCGTTCAGCGTGGCCCAGTCGGTGACGCGGTCGCCGAGACGGGCGGCGACGACCGCCGCGTACTCCGCGAAGGCCTCCGCCGTCGCGCGCTCGGGCCAGCCGCCGCGGTCCTGCAGCGCCTGCGGCAGATCCCAGTGGTAGAGCGTGGCGTTGGGACGGATGCCCGCCTCCAGCAGCCCGTCGACGAAGCGGTCGTAGTGGTCGAGCCCGGCCTGGTTCACGGCGCCGGTGCCGTCCGGCACGATCCGCGGCCAGGCGATGGAGAAGCGGTAGGTGTCCAGGCCGAGCGTGCGCATCAGGGCGACGTCCTCGGGCCAGCGGCGGTAGCTGTCGGTGGCCACGTCTCCGGTGTCGCCGCCTGCGACGGCGCCGGGCACCCGGCAGAAGGTGTCCCAGATGGACGGGGACCGGCCGTCCTCGGCCGCGGCCCCTTCGATCTGGTAGGCGGAGGTGGCCGCCCCCCAGAGGAACTCGGGGCCGAGGGCGGAGGTGTCGGGCGAAGGCATGGTTCTCCTCAGCTCACGGTGCGGGGAAGGAAAAATCCAGGTGAAAGGGGGTGGGCGGGTTACTTGACGGAGCCCGCGGTGAGCCCGGCGACGAGGTAGCGCTGCAGCAGCAGGAAGGCCACGACCACCGGAATGCTGACGACGAGCGAGGCCGCCATGATCTGGTTCCAGTACACGTCGTTCTCCGACGCGTAGTTGCGCAGGCCCACGGCCAGGGTCCGGGTCGAGTCGTCGGTCATCACCGAGGCGAAGAGGACCTCGCCCCACGCGGTCATGAACGAGTAGACGGCCACCGTGACGATGCCGGGCAGCGCGGCCGGCACGATCACCCGGACCAGCGCGCCGATCGGACCGTTCCCGTCGACCTTCGCGGCCTCGTCCAACTCCCGTGGGATCGAGTCGAAGTAGCCGACGAGCATCCAGATCGAGAAGGGCAGCGTGAAGGTCAGGTAGGTGACGATCAGGCCCAGCCACGAGCCGTCGAGCTGGACGCCGGTCGCGGTGCCGATGTTGACGTAGATGAGGAACAGCGGCAGCAGGAAGAGGATGCCGGGGAACATCTGGGTCGACAGCACCGTCACGCTGAACAGCTGCCGCCCGGGGAACCGGTGGCGGCTGACCGCGTACGCGGCGAGGATCGCGATGACCACGGAGATCGCCGTCGAGCAGGAGGAGACGACGAGGCTGTTGACGAAGTAGTGCCCGAGCGGCACCGTGCTCCAGATGTCCACGTAGGGACGGAGGGTGAGGTTCGTCGGGATCCAGCTCCAGGCCGCCTGCACGTCGCGCAGCGGCTTGAGCGAGCCGCTGACCATGACCCACAGGGGCAGGAAGGTGAAGATCCCGAGCGCGCTCAGCGCGATCCGGCGCGTCCACACGAACGAGACCGGCGGGGCCAGCGGGCTGCGAGGCGGCCTAGGCATCGGACGACCTCCTCCTCCAGTTGGTGAGCAGCAGGTACACCGCGGTGACCACGAGCAGGAAGAGCAGGAGCAGCACGGACATCGCCGAGCCGGAGCCGAAGTTCCAGTTCTGGAAGGAGGTGTCGTAGATCTGCACCGAGATCAGGTTGGCCTGCGGCGGCGGCACGTTGCCGAAGAGCGTGTAGGGGGTGTTGAAGTCGTTGAAGTTCCACAGGAACAGCACCAGCACCAGCACCTGGTTGACCGACCGCAGCTGCGGCAGCGTGATCGAGCGCAGTCGCCGCCACATGCCGGCGCCGTCCAGGGCCGCCGCCTCGTAGAGGTCGCCGGGGATGTTCTGCAGGCCCGCGGTGACGACCAGGAACGCGAACGGCCAGGTCCGCCACACGGCGGTGATCAGCAGTGCCCAGAATGAGTTGCCGCCGATCAACCAGAACGGAGCGGTCTTGAACAGGTGCAGGTCGTGCACCAGCAGCGTGTTCACCAGACCGGTGTCGCGCTGGAACATGAACTCCCAGGTGATCGCGGCGGTGTAGGCGGGCAACGCGTACGGCACCAGGAAGTAGGTGCGCAGCAGCCCGCGGCCGCGGAAGGGGTCCTGCATCAGTACGGCCGCGCCGGTGCCGAGCAGCCAGGACAGGCCGACCGTCAGCACCGTGAACTCGCAGGTGGTCCAGAAGGACTCGAGCAGCTGCTTGCCCACCGCGTTGTTGAAGTCCAGCGCGAAGCGGTAGTTGTCGACGCCGGCGGCCGGTGCCGCGCTCCAGTTGCGGATGAAGAACTCGGTCAGGTGCTTGAAGCTCATGTAGATGCCGGTGAGCATCGGCACGACGTGCACCAGCAGTTCGAAGACCACCGCCGGCAGGAGCAGGAGATAGGGAAGGCCGGCGCGGCGCACCCGAGCCCAGTTGCGGCTCGGGTGCGCGGCCGGGGTGCGCGCGTCAGCCACCGGCCTGGAGCTTCTGCTGCGCCTGGTCGAGCTGGGCGGCGATGCTCGCGTCGGTGACGGGCTTGCCGGAGGCCGCGTCGGCGAAGAGGTTCTGCACCACCGCGCCGATCACCGTCTCGAACTGGCTCTCCGTGGCCACGGCGGGCATCGGCGCGGCCGAGTTGGCCAGCACGCTCTGCAGCGTCTTGACCGTCTGGGTCTGGAACGCCGGGTCGCCGTAGGCGTCGGAGACGGAGGGCAGCGAGCTGTAGGCCTTGTTGAGGTCCATCTGCGTCTGCTGGCTGGTCATGAACTTCATGAAGGAGATCGCCGCGTCCTTGTGCTTGGTGTTCGCGAAGATCGACAGGTTGATGCCGGCGACGATGGAGTCGACGTGGTTCGGGCCGGACGGCGAGGCCGCGTCGAACGGGACGGGCGCGACGCCGTACTGGCTCGGGTTCATGCCGTACTGGGCCAGGGTGGCGTCCGCCGACTGCCACAGCAGCATCGCGGACTTGCCGGTCGCGAAGTCCTTGACCGCCTCGGTGCCGTTGGAGTACTCCGCGTCGCTCGGGTTGGCGATCTTGTCGGCGGCCATGAAGTCGACGTACCGCTTGATGCCGGCCACGTTCTGCGGGGTGTCGAACGTCGGCTTGCCGGAGGAGTCGTAGAAGCTGCCGCCCATCTGCTTGGCGAAGGTGAAGGCGTGGTGGGCGTTCTCGGGCGTCTGGGCGCCCTCGACGGAGACGCCCCACTGGCCGGCCTTGGTCAGCTTCTTGCCGTCCGCGACGAAGTCGTCCCAGGTGGTGGGCGGCTGGGTGATCCCGGCGGCCTGGAACATCGCCTTGTTGTAGTAGAGGCCGTACGCCATCGAGTAGATCGGCACGCCGACGGGCGGCTGTCCCGGCGCGCCGGTGGCGGCCAGCGCCCCGGGGAGGAAGCGGCCGGTGCCGTTGATCTGCTTCATCACGTCGTCGCTGATCGGCAGGAACGCGCCGGTGGCCTGGAGCGAGGCGGACCAGGTGTTGCCGATGTTGACCAGGTCCGGGCCCTGGCCGGAGCTCGCGGCGGCCAGGATCCGGTTGAGCAGGTCGTTCCAGCCGATCACCTCCAGCTTGACCTTGATGCCGGTCTGCTTGGTGAAGGCGTCGAGCTCCGGCGTGAGCACCTTGACGTCCTGGGCGATGGAGCCGCCCTGGTCGCTGGCCCAGTAGGTCAGAGTGGTCCCCGCCGCGGAGCCGCTGCTGCCCGTGCCCCCGGAGCCGCCGGAGGAGGAACAGGCGGACGCCAGCAGTGCGGTGGCGACGGCGAGGGTCAGCAGGGCTGGTCTGGAGACGCGCATGGGAGAGCCTTTCGGGTGGGGGCGGATCGGCGAGGCCCTGAGGGGGAAGGCTTTGCTCATGACTTAGTTCGAGACGTGATTTAACCTGTGAGATAATCAACCGTCAACAGGTTGCGTGTAGGTGGACCCTCGGGCAGGTCCCGGGCAGGCCCTAGAGTGCCGATCGAGGCAGAACTGGTGAGGGTGGGGCGGGATGACCGACGAAGGCCGCAGAAACGTCCGTGACCTGCGGCGCGCCAACCGCGCGCGGTTGCTGCGCCAGCTCTACTTCCACGGGCCGCTCAGCCGCCAGGACCTCATCCAGGCGACGGGTCTGAGCTCCGCCTCCGTCAGCAACGTCGTGGCCGACCTGCTGGACGCCGGGCTGGTCGTCGAGGCCGGCGCGGTGGAGTCCGAGGGTGGGCGCCCGCGCATCCTGCTGCGTGTGGACACCTCCTGCTTCGAGGTGATCGGCATCGACGTGGGCGAGACCCGGATCCGGCTGGAGCGGTTCGACCTCGGCCTCGGCGAACTGGCCGCGCTGGACGTGCCGGTGGTCGGCGGCTCGCTGGACCCGGAGTCCGTCGTCCCGGGGATCGCCAGTGGGCTGGCCGAGCTCGTCGCCGGCGCCGAGGCGCCCGTCCTCGGTGTCGGCATCGGCGTCCCCGGCATCGTGCAGCACCAGCCCTTCGCCGTCATCCACGGCCAGACCGTCGGCTGGGACGCCTTCCCGCTGGAGGAGCTGTTGCGCAAGCACACCGCGCTGCCGCTCTTCATCGACAACGGCGCGACCACCCTGGCCCAGGCGGAGATGTGGTTCGGTGCGGGACGGGACGTGGACAGCGCCGTCTTCCTGCTGCTCGGTTCCGGCGCGGGCGCCTCGGTCATCGCCGACGGTGCGCCGTTCCGCGGCTCGACGACCAGCGCGGGGGAGTGGGGGCACCTCAACGTCCAGTACCAGGGCCGTCTCTGTCGCTGCGGATCCCGCGGCTGCCTGGAGGCCTACGTGGGCGCGGAGGCGATCATCGCCCGCTACCAGGAGGCGGTGGACGCGGCGGTGGTCGACGCCGCCGACGAGGAGGGGGCGCTGCGGTCGATCCTGGCCGAGGCCCAGCAGGCCGGTCCCGCCGGGGACGCGGCGCGCGCCGTCCTCGACGAGACGGCCGTGCGGATCGGCATCGGCATCGCCAACGTCGTCAACTTCCTGAACCCGCAGCGGGTCATCATCGGCGGCTGGGCCGGCCTCGCCCTCGCGCCGAGTCTGCTCCCCCGCATCCGCGAGGTCGTCCGGGAGCACGCGCTGCACCTGCCCTACTCGCTGACCTCGATCGACCTCGGCGCCCTGGGCGCCGACGCGGTGGCGCTCGGCGCCGCGACGCTGCCCGTGGCGCGCTTCCTGGAGGCCGGGGCGTAGGGCCGCTCCAGGGGGTCCCCTCGGGCGGGCCCCAACCTCCACGTCTTCGGCGACCGTTCGCCTTCTGTATTGACAGCGGCTCGACACGGCTTCACGATGCTCAGCGCAGAGAGCGCTCTCTCACCCCTGCACCACTCCCACCCACCGTGCTAGGAGTGCCATGAGATCCGTCGCCGTCCTCCCCGCCGGCAGCCGTTCGCGGGGACGCCCGCTCGCGGCCCTGCTCGGCGTGCTGGCCCTGCTGCTGGCCGCCCTCGCGGCCCAGGCGGGCGTCGCCACCCGTGCGTCCGCAGCGAGTTGCGGAACCACCGACCTCGCCCTCAACAAGCCCGCCACCGCGTCCTCGACGGAGAGCGCGAGCTTCCCGGCCACCAACGCCGTGGACGGCAACACCGGCACCCGCTGGTCGTCGGCCTTCTCCGATCCCCAGTGGCTCCAGGTCGACCTCGGCTCGACCCAGACCATCTGCCAGGTCGTGCTCAACTGGGAGACCGCCTCCGGCAAGGCCTACCAGATCCAGACCTCGAACGACGCGACCAACTGGACCACGATCTACTCCACCGCCGCGGGCCCCGGCGGTACCGAGACGCTGAACGTGTCCGGCTCCGGCCGCTACATCCGCATGTACGGGACCGCGCGCAACACCCAGTGGGGCTACAGCCTCTGGGAGTTCTCCGTCTACGGCTCCGGCGGCGGCACGCCCCCGCCGCCCACCGGCGGCAGCCTCGGCTCCAACGTCATCGTCTTCGACCCGACCATGTCGCAGGCGTCCATCCAGAGCCAGCTGAACACCATCGCCAACGCTCAGGGCGGCAACGAGTTCGGCACCGCCCGCTACGCGATCCTGTTCAAGCCCGGCACCTACGGCTCCACGGCCAACCCGCTGATCTTCTCCGTCGGCTTCTACGAGAGCGTCGCCGGCCTCGGCCTCAACCCCGGTGACACGGTCATCAACGGCACCGTCGACGTGTACAACCAGTGCAACGGCGGGGTGCAGACCCAGTGCTACGCCACCACCAACTTCTGGCGCTCACTGACCAACCTGACCATCAACGTCACCGGCATGACCGGCTGCTACGCGGGCGACGACTTCTGGGCCGTCTCCCAGGCCGCGCCGCTGCGCCGGGTGCACATCAACGGCAACCTGAGCCTGATGGACTACTGCACCGGCTCCCCGGACTGGGCCAGCGGCGGCTTCGTCGCCGACTCCCAGTTCACCGGCGGCACCGTCACCAACGGCTCGCAGCAGCAGTTCTTCACCCGCAACTCCAGCCTGGACGGCTGGAGCAACGCCGTGTGGAACCAGGTCTTCTGCGGCGACCCGGGTGCGCCCGCGCAGTCCTTCGCCGCCAACTCCGGTGACAGCGGCGGCCCCAACTCCTACACCACGCTCGCCACCTGCCCGGTGACCCGCGAGGCGCCCTACCTCTACCTCGACGGCAGCGGCAACTACCAGGTCTTCGCGCCCTCCACGCAGACCAACTCCTCCGGCCCGAGCTGGGCGAACGGCTCCACGCCGGGCGTCTCGCTGCCGCTGTCCACCTTCTTCGTGGTGCAGCCGACCGCCACCGTCGACCAGATCAACGCGGCGCTGGCGGCGGGCGACAACCTGCTCTTCACGCCCGGCGTCTACCAGGTGCCGAGCACGATCAGCGTGACCCACCCGGACACGAAGATCGTCGGCCTCGGCTTCCCGACCCTGGTGCCGAGCAACGGCAACACCACGCTGAACATCGCGGACGTCGACGGCGTCAACGTCACCGGCGTGATCTTCGACGCGGGCCCGGTCACCTCGCCGACGCTGGTCACCGTCGGCACGCCCGGCTCCGGCGTCAGCCACGCAGCCGACCCGGTCTCGCTGGACGACGTCTTCTTCCGGATCGGCGGCGCCACGGCCGGCTCGGCCACCACCGCCCTGGAGGACGACAGCAACAACTCCCTGATCGACGACGCCTGGATCTGGCGCGCGGACCACGGCGCCGGCGCCGGCACCTGGACCGGTGACCAGAGCGACACCGGCCTCGTCGTCAACGGCAACAACGTGGTGGCCACCGGCCTCGCGGTGGAGCACTTCCAGAAGAACGAGACGGTCTGGAACGGCCAGGGTGGCGAGGTCGTCTTCTTCCAGAACGAGAACCCCTACGAGGTGCCCAACCAGGCCTCGTGGATGTCGAGTTCGACGCAGAAGGGCTACCCGGCCTTCTATGTCGCGCCGGGTGTCACCAGCTTCCAGGGCTACGGCATGGGCAGCTACTCGTACTTCAACCAGGGGCAGGACATCCACAGCTCGATGGCCTTCCAGGCCCCGAACACCCCGGGCGTCCAGTTCCACGACCTGCTGAGCGTGTTCCTCAACGGCAGCGGCGGGATCGACACCGTGATCAACGGAACCGGCGCTCCCGTCAGCTCCACCTTCGGCGGCCCGAGCGACGTCGTCAGCTACCCGTGACGACGCCGCTCTGACCCCTCACGCTCCGCGCGCGGCTGCCACGCCTCCCCGCTCAGCCGCGCGCGGGGCGCCACATCGTGGTGACGAGATGCCCCGTCGGCATCGTCAGCTCGCCGATCGGCTCGAAGCCGACGGCGGCGTAGCGCTTGTCGTTGGCGACGGGGTTGCTCGACTCCAGGTAGGCGGGCATGTTCATCTCGTCGATCAGGTCGAGGCTCGCGCTCAGCAGGCCGATGCCGAGGCCCTTGCCGCGATGGTCGTCGTGGGTGCCGAGCAGGCTCAGGTAGAAGTGCGGCTCCTGCGGGCGCGCGGCCTCCATCGGCTCCAGGATCCCGAGGATCCCGGCGGCGGTGTCGGCGTCGGTGGTCTCGCGGAGGAAGTCCGCGAACCCGTGCTCCTCCTCGTCGGTGAGCTCCGTCCCGCCCGGCGGGATCCACAGCGCGGCGGCCTCGACGTGCTCGGTCACCAGCAGCCACGGGTACCGCAGCGCGGACGCGGCGAACAGCCGCCAGAGCGCCCCGGCCTGCGCGGCCCGCCGCCCGGGGTCGGGAAAGGCCGGTCCCCACACCGGGTCCGAGAAGAACGCGGTGGTCAGTGCGGCGACCACGGCGTCGACGTCGTCGGCGCGCGCGGTCCTGATGCTCAGCGGCTGCTCCTGGCTGCTCATGCGGTCACGATAGATCCACGCGGGGCGGGTGGCGACCCTTATCCTGCGGGGTCATGGCCATGTTCGTGCACCTCGCCTCCTCGGCCGACGACCGCCGCATCCGCCGTTCGGGCCTGCGGGCGGACAGTCGTGGTCAGGGCGGCGCGCGCGGCGTCTACTGCTTCCCGGTGCTGCCGTCCTACACGCTCACCCATCAGTGGCTGCGCGAGCTCGCGTGGTTCGGTACGCGCGGCAGCCTGGTGGCCGTGCACGTCCGTATCGACGACGCGCAGCCGGTGCTCGTCGGCCACTACTCCGAGCGTCGGCGCGACGGGCAGGCGACGGTCCCGGCGGCCGAGGCGGTCCGCCGCGTCGGCGCGCTGGCGGATCCGCGCGGCTGGGAGGTCTTCGTCCCGCGGGCGATCACGGCCGCGGAGGTGCACCGGATCCGCCCGGTTCCACAGTCGGTCGGCTGGCGTCACCTCCCGGACGCCCACGGCCGGCGTCCCTGCACCTGCTTCGGCTGTCGTGAGCGCGGCGCGTACGGCGCCCGCCGGTTGCGCGAACGCCACCCGCATCCGCTGGACGGCCCGCCGCCGCCCGTGCCGGTCCTGCTGGCCCGTCTCGCGGCGGCGGGCGAGCCGGGGGAGTCGGCGGTGGTCAATGAGGCATTGCGCTGGTTCGGCATGCGCCGCCGCGGCCCGGTCGCCGAGCTGGCCCGTTTCGCCACCCCACCCCGATCCCGAGGTGCGCGAGAACCTGGTTTACGCCGTCGCGGGCTGGTCGACGCCAGGTGTCGCCACTCTGCTGGACACCCTTGCCAGCGACCCTTCCCGTGACGTCCGCGAGACGGTGGCGGCATGCCGAGACGACGAGGACGACGAGGACGACGAGGAGCAGGGGGACGAGGGGGACTGAGGGAGCCGGCGGGTGCCCGTTGCCGCCGGTCGGGCTGTCGGGCGGTCGGGCGTAACCGGGCCGGCGGAACCAGGCCAGGCGGTGACGGGGCGTCTGGGACACTGCCGTTGACCGTGGCCGACGAGGGGAGCGCCGGGTGAATCCGTACGGGCTGCAGCCACCGCCGCAGGCGCCGACGCGCCGCGGGGTGGGCGCGGTGGTGGCGGCCGGCGTCGTGCTCGGCTTGGTGGCCGGGGCGGTGAACGCGCTGTTCTCGTTCGGGATGGTCTTCGCCACCGACAGCTGTGGCACCGGCGCGCCGAGCGGGAACGCCGCGATCTGTGACGGGGGCACCTGGACGGTGGTGGTCGCGTTGCCGTGGGCCGGGCTGCTGGTCGGCGTGGGCGCCGGTCTCGCGGTGGCCGTGGCCCGAGTGCGGCAAGGGCGTTCGGCGTGGCCCGGCCCGCTGGTGGGGGCCGGGGTGTACGCCGTGCTGCTGGCAGTCGCGCTGCTGGTCGTCCTCGGCTGAGGCGAGTGCGGTCCGGGCGGGTTCAGCCGAGGAGTTCGACGCGGACGGAGTCGCCGTCGCGGACGGTGCGCAGGGCCTGCGGGTCGCCGTCGAGAGTGCCGAGCAGGTTGCACGGGCTGGCGAGGCGGCACTCGTCGCCACGGGAGATCGGGGTCGGTCCGAACGGGAGGGCGAGGCTGTCGCCGTCGGTCCAGAAGGCGACGGTGCCGGGCTCGACGACCTGCCGGGCGTCGGGCTCCACGGGGACGCTGACGGGGGTGCCGAAGTAGACCTCCTGCCCCCAGGTGTTCGCCGTCGACTGGAACGGCAGGGCCGTGCGCAGCGCCTCGCTGGTCGGGGTGGAGCGCAGGGTCGCGGTGGCGGTGCCGGCGGGCCAGATGATCCGTATCTGCATGGCAGCAGGGAAACCCCGGCTTCAACAATTTGTCAATGGCGTCTCACGATACCGTCACCGCATGGCTGAGACCCGGTTGACCACCTCCTCCTTCCTCGTCCTCGGCATCATCGACCAGCTGGGCGAGGCGAGCCCGTACGACGTCAAGGTCGAGGCGGCGCGGACCGTGGCGCCGTTCTGGGCGATGCCGCACGCGCAGGTGTACGCGCAGTGCGACCGGCTGCTCGCCGCCGGTCTGCTCTCCGAGGTCCGCGAGGAGGGCGGCCGCAACCGTCGCGTCATGCGGCTCACCGAGGCCGGCTCCGGCGAGCTCGCCGGATGGCTGGCGGACTCGGCCTTCGTCCCGGTCGAGGCGCGCGAGCGCGGCATCCTCAAGCTCTGGTTCGGCGGCCGTCCCGACGTGCACGCCCCCGTGCAGGTCGTCGAGCACGAGCGCACGCTCGCGGAGTACGAGGGTCTGGCGGAGTCCGTGGGGGAGTTGATCACGCGGGGCCAGCGCGAGGCGTTGGAGTTCGGCATCCGCTACGAGCGGATGATGGTCGAGTTCTGGCAGTGGGTGGAGAGCCGCGGCGCCGCGGTCGCCGACGACGTGAGCTGACTCCTCGGTAACAACCTCTTGACCCGTCCCTGGTTCCGCCCTACCTTCTCGATAGTCCAGGAAGGACTATCGAGCGCGCGAGGGGGCCGCCGTGAACCGTCCTACGAGCCGGGCCAGGACCGGTGTCAGCTGGGGACGCCTGGCGGCGATCGTCGTCATCGCCGTCGGCATCGGCTACGCCCCGATCGCCATGACCGAACTGTGGCCCTACGCCCACCCGGGCGCGCCCGCCATCGGTGAGTCCTTCCTCGCTCACCTCACCAGCCCCCGCTACGTTGCCGACGCGCTCGCCACCCGGATCAAGCCCTATGACCACAGCCTTGCCGCGCTGATCGTCCACTCGGTGCTCGGCGGCCTGCTGATGCTGCTCGGGCCCCTCCAACTCCTCACCGCGGTGCGGCGCCGGGCCCGCCTCCACCGCACGCTGGGCGTGGTCTTCGCCGTCACCGTCTACGTCTGCATGGCCGGCGCCGCGATCTACCTGCTCCGCACCGCCCCGCGCGACGCGTTCAGCGGCCCCGCCTTCTGGATCGTGCTGGCGACCATCCTCGTCGGCACGGTCTTCAGCGTCACCTTCGGGATCGTGGCCGCCGTCCAGCGCATGCCGGAGATCCACCAGCGCTGGATGCTGCTGTGCTACGCGTTCCTGATGACCGCGCCGCTGCTGCGCTTCGAGTGGGGCGCGCTGCCCGTGCTGTTCCCGGGCATCCCGATGACGCAGATCAACCAGATCGCCGTCATGCACCTCGGCTCGCTGGTCGCGGTCGGCGCGCTGGTCGCGTCCCGGCGGCTGGACCGCCGGGAGGAACTGGCCGGGATGGGGCGCAGTTGGGTGCCGTGGTGGGTCCTGGCCGCGGCCGCGCTCGTCGGGGCGGCCGCGCTGGGGTGGCTCACCTCGTCGCTGCTGGCCGCCGGCGGCGCGCAGAACCACCGCCTGGTGCTCGGATACCTCGTCCCGTTCGGGGCGACCGCCGCGCTGATGACGTGGCGCATCCTCGTCGCACGTCGGAACGGCCGGAGCTGGGCGGGCGAGGAGTGGCGGATCCACCTTGTCGCCCTGTGCCTCGCTCCGGTCTTCTCGGCCGCCTGCGTCGTGCCGTTCCAGCGTGCGCTGGGCGTCGACCAGACCACCGCGGTCGCGGCGGGAGCCGCGATCGGCTGCGGCGTCCTCGCCTTCTGGGCGACCGCGGTGGTGGGCCTGCGCGCACTGGTCGCCCGGGAGATCACACGGGCGCGCGACGTCAGCGGACCGTCTCCAACTCCAGCCCGAACGGCAGCGTAGCGGTGTGCAGCACCCCCATCCGCTGCGTCGCCCGGGTGAGTGCCACGTAGAGCTCGTTCGCCCCGAAGCCGTCCGGCTCCACGACGAGCACCGTGTCGAACTCCAGCCCCTTCGCCTGCGCCGGAGCGAGCAGCACGACCGGCTGGGTCAGGTCCGGTGACACGCCCCGCGCGGCTTCGGGCACTACCGCTGCCAGGGCGTCCAGCTCGGCTTCGGGGGCGATCACGGCCAGCCGCCGATCCGGCGCGGTGTGTTCGGCGACCGCCTTCGCCACCGCGCCGGGCAGCTCCTCGGCTGTCGGGACGTTCAGCGCCCACGGCCGCACGCCCGTGCTGCGCACGGAGCGAGGCGGGGTGAACGACGGGTCCGCGGTGCGGGGGACCGCCGCGGCCGTGTCCATGATCTCGGCGGGGGTGCGGTAGTTGACGTCCAGGACCACGCGCTGCCAGCGGTCGGCGACGTGCGGACTGAGCGCCGCGTCCCAACTGCCGCAGCCGGCCGGTTCGCTGGTCTGGGCGGGGTCGCCGACCAGGGTCATCGAACGGGTCGGGCAACGGCGCATCAGCAGACGCCAGGCCATCGGCGACAGCTCCTGTGCCTCGTCGACGATCACGTAACCGAAGGCCCAGGTGCGGTCGGCCGCGGCGCGCTCCGCCGCGGTCCGGTGGTCGACCTCCTCCTGACGGTCCGCCAGGCGCTCGGCGTCGATGAGGTCGTGGGCGGCGAGGTACTCGGAGTCCTCGTCGTCGCGGTCCTCGAACTCCTGCGTGCGGGAGCCGTAGGAGAGGTCCAGCACGCCCTGCGCGTAGGCGATCTGTTCCTGCCGCAGCGCCTCCTCCGCCGCGCGGCGGGCCGAGTCGTCCTCGCCCAGCAGCTCCGCCGCCTCGTCGAGCAGCGGTACGTCCGCCGGGGTCCACTCCCAGCGGGCGGGGAGTTCGGGACGGGAGTCGTGCGGGCGGCGGACGGCCTCGGCGTCGGCGGGCGGGAGGTGGGTCGGCTCCTCCAGGTAGTCGGCGAGGAACTGCTCGGGGGTGAGCTGCGGCCACAGTTCGTCGATGGCGGCGTGGACGGCCGCGCTCGCGGCGACGGCCTTGCCGATCAGCGCCTGGTCGTCGGGGCCGAGCAGGTTCTCGTCGCCGAACGGGTCGTGGCCGAGGCGCTCGACCAACTGCTCGGTGAGCGCGTCGATGACGGCGAAGGCGAAGTGCGGGCGGGCGAGGTTGTGCGGCAGCTGCGTGGCGCGGGCGCGCTCGCGCGCGGCGGCGGCGATCTCCCGGGTGAGGATCAGCACGCCGTCGTCGTGCTCGACCACGAGCGCCGGATCGGGCAGCGCCTGCAGGTCCCGCAGGTGCGCGGCGAGCGCGTCGGCCATGGCGGCGGCGCCCTTGACCGCGGCGGCGGCCGGGGTGTCGGTGCCGGTGGCGCGGACACCGGGGAAGAGTTCGGCGGGGGTGGCCAGCAGGACGCCGGTCTCACCGAGGGAGGGCAGCACCTGGCCGATGTAGGCGAGGAAGGCGGGGTTGGGGCCGACGATCAGCACCGCGCGGCGGGCCAGCAGCTCGCGCTGGGCGTAGAGGAGGTAGGCGGCGCGGTGCAGGGCCACGGCCGTCTTGCCGGTGCCGGGGCCGCCCTCGACGACGAGGACGCCGTGGTGCGGGGCGCGGATGATGCGGTCCTGCTCGGCCTGGATGGTCTGCACGATGTCGTGCATGCGGCCGGTGCGGGCGGCGTCGAGGGCGGCCAGCAGCACGTCGTCGGCGTCCGAGCCCTCGAACCCGGAGCGCTCGGCGTCGCCGAGGTCGAGGATCTCGTCGTGCAGGGCGGTGACCCGGTTGCGCTCGGTGGTGATGTGCCGTCGGCGCCGCAGGCCCATCGGCTCGTAACCGGTGGCGAGGTAGAAGGGGCGTGCGATGTCGGCGCGCCAGTCCACGACGAGCGGCGTGCGCTCCTCGTCGTCCGCGCGAATGCCGAGGCGGCCGATGTGGTGGTCGGCGCCGTCGCGGAAGACCAGCCGGCCGAAGCAGAGGCCGTGCTCACCGGAGGCGTAGGCGGCGAGCAGCCCGGAGTTCTCGGCAACGCGCACGTCGCGTTCGAGACGGGTCTGAGCGTTGGTCACCTCCTGGCCCAGCGCGGCCTGGACGGCGGACTCGGCCTGCGCCTCCAGCGCGCCCAGACGTGCGCGGAGCAGGTCGATGAATTCCTGTTCCTGGCGAATTCCGTCGTTTGACAAAGCCGCTCCCGCTCGGATATAGTGAAACCGTAAAGATTCCTCGACTTTCTCGACCCGTGGTCATGAGAACTGACGAGGAATCTCTCAATATACGAGCGGAAAGACCGGGATGCAATCCCGGTCTTTTGTGTTTTTCAGGTCGTGAGCAGGACGCCCGCGTAGGAGACGGCCGCGATCAGCATCCACGAGGCCAGCCCGACCAGCAGGGCCCGGCGGCCGGTCCGCAGCAGGTTCCGCACGTCGACGGTGCTGCCCAGGGCGAAGAGCGCGCCTGCCATCAGCAGCTCGTCGATCTGGTTCGCGGTGTCGACGAACCCGGCCGAGAGCCACCCGGTGCTGCGCAGCGCCATGCAGGCCAGGAAGCCGACCAGGAACAGCGGCAACGCCGCCGGACGCTTCTCGCCCGCCGCGGTCCCACCCGCGCGGCGGGACCGCACCAGCGCGACACCGGTCACCAGCGGGGCGAGCAGGGCGACGCGCATCAGTTTGACCACGACCGCCTGCCCGAGCGCGGCGGCGCCCGCCGTCTGGCCGATCGCGACGACCTGGCCCACGTCGTGCACGCTCGCGCCGGTCCAGCGGCCGAACTGAAGGTCGGTGAGGCCGAGCGGGTGGTGCAGCAGCGGCAGCACGGCGATCGCGAGGGTGCCGCAGAGCGTGACCAGCGCGACGGCGGTGACGGTGTCGCGCTCCTCGCTCTCGGTGACGCCGTTCATCGCCGCGACGGCGGAGGCACCGCAGATCGAGAAGCCGGTGGCGATCAGCAGCGGTTGGTCGCCCGGCAGGCCGGCCTTGCGCCCCAGCCACTGGGTGCCGAAGAAGGTCGCGGCGACGACCGCGCACACCAGTACGAGGGTCGGCCAGCCCAGCGACAGCACGTCGCTCAGGGCGAGCTTCAGCCCGAGCAGGACGACCGCCAGCCGCATCACCCGCTTGGCGGCGACCGCGAGGCCCGGCCGGGTGGCGGCGGGCAGCGCCCGGACGTCTCCCGCCCGCAGGTTGCCCGCGAGGACGCCCAGCGCCACGGCGGCGGTCATCGGAGAGACGGCCGGCACCAGGTGGCTCACGCCCTCGGCGACGGCGACGGCCGCCCCCGCCGCGACCAGTCCGGGCGCCGTCCTGCCGACGTTCGCGCGTGCGGCGGTGAGGCGCTCGGAGAGCCGCGAGGGGGTGGTCGGGCTCTGACCGAGGCGCGCGGGGATGATCGTCACGAGACCACTCTTGGGCGGTGGCGGTGGAGGCGGTAGCCGAAAACCCGGTGGCACGTCATAGGGTTTCCCTATGACCGACGACCATGCGACCGACGACCACGCGGCGCAACGGCACGGGCCGGGCGATCCCCTGGGCGGACCGGCCGGCGGCGCGGCCGCCGCGCGGACGCCGGCGTCGCGGCGGCTGCCGGACCTGGAGACGCTGGAGTTGCTCGTCGCCGTGGCCGACACGGGGAGCATCGGGCGAGCGGCGGCCCAGCAGCAGATCACCCAGCCGGCCGCGAGCGCGCGGCTGCGCACCCTGGAGCGCAAGCTCGCGCTGCAACTGCTGGACCGCTCACGGCAGGGGTCACGGCTGACCGACGCGGGGCTCGTCGTCACCGACTGGGCGCGAGGGGTGCTGGAGCAGGCCCATGTGCTGGCGGAGGGCCTCGCCGCGCTGCAGGCGCAGCAGCGTGGCGAACTGCGCCTCGCCGCGAGCCTGACCCTGGCCGAACAGCTGTTGCCCGGTTGGCTGGTGAGCCTGCGCCGACTCAGCCCCGCGACGCACGTCGGGCTGCGGGTCACCAACAGCCACCAGGTGATCGAGGCCTTGCGGCACGGCGAGGCCGACCTCGGGTTCATCGAGGGCCCGTTCGTCCCGCGCGACCTGCGTTCGCTCGCGGTCGGGCGGGACCGGCTGGCCGTGGTGACCGCCCCGGACCACCCGTGGGCGCGGCGCGGCACGCCCGTCTCCGGCGCCGAGCTGGCCGAGACGCCGCTGCTGCTGCGCGAGCCCGGCTCCGGCACGCGCGACACCCTGGAGCGCGCGTTGCGGCCGTGGGTCGGGCCGTCCGTGCCGGTGCTGGAGCTCGGGGCGACGGGCCCGCTGCGCAGCGCGGCGGCGCAGGGCGCGGCCCCGGCGGTCCTGTCGCTGTTGGCGGTGGCCGACGATCTCACCGCAGGGCGGCTGGTCGAGGTGCCCGTGGCGCCGGAGGTGGCGCTCAGTCGCGTCCTGCGCGCGGTCTGGCGCAGCGGCACCGAGCTCACGGCGCCGGCCAGGCTCCTGCTGGACGTGGCCCGGCGCTCCTCCCGCTCCCGTCGCGACGAGGGGTAGGGCGTGCGTCTGCTCAGGCCTTCGCGGGGTACTGGTCGTGGCGGGCCCAGAGCTCGAGCCACTCCTCGTCGGTGAGTGTGCGGCCGCTCGCGGTGATCTCGGCGAGCGACTCGAAGTAGGCCTCGCGCGGGGCGCCGGGAGTGAAGAGGACGAGCATCGACGCGGGGGCGCCGGAGTCGTTGTTGAACGCGTGGATGCCGCCCGGCGGCACGTGGAGGAAGTCGCCCGCGCCGGCGTCGACCCACGCGTCACCGTTGTAGAGCGAGACGGTGCCCTCCAGGACGAAGAACGACTCCGACATGGTCCGGTGGAAGTGCCCGCTCGGACCGCCCGTGCGGTCGGCGCTCATGTCCCAGCGGTAGAGGCCGAACCGGCCGTCCGTCGAGGCGCCGGTGGCGAGGTGGTGCACCTGGGTGCGGGTGCCGATCAGCAGGTCGGGTGCGGCGTCGGCCCGCCGCAGCGTCGCGCTGACCTGGCCGGACTCGTCCAGGTAGCGGGCGGGAGGGTAGGACATGGCGGGCTCCTTCGGATCGCGCTGCTCGGTCGCTCACCGACAGTCTTCCCGCGTGAGTGGCCCGACGGGCAGGGCCAATCCGGACGAGATCGTCTGGGCCACTCGCCGTGTCCGTGCGGGTCAGGCCAGGCCTGCGTGGCGCCGGGCGACCTCGGCCAGGACGGCCCAGTCGCGGTCCCCGTCACCGTGCGCGAGCGCGTCGAGGAGGGCGTCGCGCAGCACGCCGCCGAGGGGGAGCGGGACGTTCACCTCCGCGCCGGCCGTCAGCGCGAGGTTCACGTCCTTCAGCCCGAGCGCGGCGCGGAACCCGGCGGGCTCGTAGCGGCGGTCGGCGATCATCGTGCCGTAACCGGTGTGGACGGGGCCCGGCAGGATGCTGTCGGTGATCACGCCGATCAGGTCGGCGGGCTCGCCGCCGACCGCGTCGACGAGTGCGGCGGCCTCCGCCATCGCGCCGATGGCACAGGCGATCAGGTAGTTCGCGGCCAGCTTGTGCGCGTTGGCCAGGTGCGGTTCCGCGCCCAGCCGCCAGACGCGGCGTCCGAGCACGGACAGCAGTGGCTCGACGCGGTCGAGCGTCTTCGCCGCACCCGCCGCGAGGACGGTCAGCTGCCCGGCCTCGGCGACGGGCGGCCGTCCGAGCACCGGCGCGGCGACATAGCCGACGCCGTGGTCCGCGTGGACGGCGGCGGCTCGCTTGGCGAGCTCGACCGAGACGGTGGCCATGTTCACGTGCACCAGGCCCGGTCGGGCCCCGCGCAGCAGCGCCGGGTCGAGCAACAGCTCCACGGCACGGTCGTCCGCGAGCATGGAGAAGACCACCTCGCACGCGAACGCCCCGGCCGGGTCCGGTGCCGCCTCCGCGCCCTGCGCGACCAGTGTCGCGACGGACTCGGGGGAGCGGTTCCACACCCGCACGCCGTACCCGGCCCCCAGCAGCCTGCCGGCCATGGCGCGGCCCATCGCGCCCAGCCCGACGAAGCCCACCGTGCGGTCCGTCGTCCCGTCGGCCTGTGTCATGCGCGTCGCTCCCGTGATCGTTCCGCCGTTTCCGAGCCGTAATCTAGCCAGAATTCGGAGCCACCGGTTCTTTTTTCGGTTCGGACTCGATCAGTCGTTCGCCCGTCACCCCGATGCGGGAGGAATTCGGAATTCCGCTCAGCCGCGGCGGCCGGAGCGGCCGCCCTTCGCGCCCGGCTTGCCGCCGCGGGCCGCGGGCTTCTGCTGCCGCTGCTTCGGCTGTTGCTTCGACTGCTGCTTCTGCTGGGGCTGCGACGAAGCCGGCTTGCGGCCGGACGGCTTCTGCTTCGGCGCCTGGTTGGCGGCGGCCGTCGCCGTGCTGCCGCGCGAGCTGTTGACGGTGCGGCCGCGGACGATGCCGATCATCTCCTCGACCAGCTCCGAACCGCGGTCCTGTCGCCAGGCGAGCGCGATCTGCGACTGCGGCGCGTCGCCCTCGGGGACCGGCCGGTAGGTGAGGTCGCGGCGGTGGTGCAGGCGGGCCAGCGACTGCGGCACCAGCACGACGCCGATACCGGCCGCGACCAGCTCCAGGGCGTCCTTGGTCGTCTCCGGCCGCTCCTTGGCCGCCTGGCCGGGCGGCTGCCCGTCCCAGCCCAGCACGTCGTCCTGCGGGTGCAGCACCAGTTCCTCGGCGAGCTCGGCCACCGGCACCTCGGCGGCTTCCGCGAGGCGGTGGTCCTTCGGCATCACCACGACGGTCGTCTCGGTGTAGAGGGGGATCGCGTGCAGGTCCGTCTTGTCGACGGGCAGGCGGACCAGGCCCGCGTCCGCGTCACCCGAACGCACCGCGGGCTCGGCGGCCCCGGCCTGGACGAGGACCAGGTCGAGCGGGGTCTCCGGGAGCCGATCGGTCCAGACCCGCGCCCACTTGGCGGGCGTCACGCCCGGGACGTAGGCGAGGCGGAAGGCGGAGGAAGCGGGCGTCTCGGTCACGTGGCCAGATTACCGGGGGAGCGACGCGCCGTCGGCTCCGGCACCGTGCTGCAGCGGTGGCTGTGACCAGGGGTGTCCCACGCTCGCTACCCTTGACGCATGACTGCGAGCAAGCCCAAGACGACCCAGACGATGAAGCCCGCCACGGCGGCGAAGAAGCTCGGCGTGTTCCTCGGGGCCACCCCGGCCGAGTTCCAGGAGGGCGTCGTCTCGCGGGACGAGCTCAACGCCATGCAGGCGGACCCGCCGCAGTGGCTTGCCGACCTGCGCCGCAACGGCCCGCACCCGCGCCCGGTGGTGGCCGCCAAGCTCGGCGTCTCCGTCTCCGGCCTGCTGCGCAACGGCCTGGGCGAGCCGCTCACCACCGACGAGATCGAGGCCATCAAGACCGAGAACCCGCGCTGGCTGCAGCTGGAGCGGGACACGCAGGCGGAGGTCCGCAAGGAGACCGTGCGGATCAAGGAGAAGCAGGCCGCGGACGCCGTGCGCCGCGCCGCGAAGCCGCAGGGCGAGTGACCGGCAGATGACCGAGCCCGTCGCCACAGCCGATCTGATCGTTCCGCCGCTCTTCAACGGCCCGCCCGGTTCGGCCAACGGCGGGTACTTCGCCGGCGCGCTCGCCGGCCGCCTGCCGGGCGCGCCGGCGTCCGCGGTGGTGTCGCTGCGCAAGCCGCCGCCGCTGGACACGCCGATGACCGTCACCGTGACCGACGCCGGGGGCGTCGTGCTGCACCACGACGACCTCCTGATCGGCGAGGCGGCCCCGGCGGCGTTGGCCGGGCTGGGCACGCCCGAGCCCGTCCCGTTCGAGGCGGCCAAGGCGGCGGAGCAGGACTACCGCGGCCTGGCCCGGCACCCGTTCCCGGGCTGCTTCGCCTGCGGCACCGGCCGCGGCGAGGCCCCGGGCCTGCACCTGTCCGCGGGCGCGGTCGCAGGTGGCGCCGGCCTCCACGCCTGCACCTGGACGCCGGAGGCGTCCCTCGCGGGCCCGGACGGCGTCACCGTCCGCCGGGAGTTCGTGTGGGCGGCGCTCGACTGCCCGGGCGCCTGGACGATCGACCTCGAGACCCGCGACGTCGTCCTCGGCCGCATCACCGCGACCGTGCACGGCACCCCGTCCGTCGGCGAACCGTGCGTCGTCACGGCCCGCCTGATCGCCCAGGACGGCCGCAAGTACAGCACCGTCACGGCGCTCTACGGCAGCACCGGCCACCTCATCGGCGAAGCCGAGGCCCTCTGGATCGAGCTCCCGCCCCGCAGCTGACGGGAGCTGTCGGACCCGCGCCGTAGGGTGCGGGCCTATGACGGACACCTTCGACCTCGCCGCCCGCCTCCCGGCCGCCCTGCGCGACCGGGCGGAGGCCCGCTCGTTCCTCACGGACTTCGTGGCCCACTGGGCCGAGCGGCCGCTCCAGCCCGGCGACGGGTGCACCGAGGCCGAACTGACCGCAGCGGAGGAGCGGTTGGGCGTCCCGATCCCGGTGGCCCTGCGGGATCTCTACTCGCTGCTCGGCCGTCGGGACGACCTGACGCGCAACGAGCACCCGCTGATGGCGCCGGGCGAGCTGCGCGTCGTCGACGGCGCGCTGGTCTTCCGGACGGAGAACCAGGGTTGCTGCGTGTGGGGTGTCCTGGTCGACGACCTTGACCAGGAGAATCCGGCCGCGGTCGTCAGGGCGGATTTGGCCGACAAGTCCCAGGAGCGGTGGGAGTCGTGGGATGCCGGGCTCCAGGCCTCCTGTCTGAACCTGGTGATGTCCGAGGTACTGACGAGTGCCGGCTGCACGGGCTTCTCGGATTCGAGTGCGGACGCCGAGCATCTGACGACGTGGTGCACGGAGCTCCCCGCGTTCAGCTACGACACCCGTTGGTTCGTCGGCCCGGACGTGCTCGTACGGGAGGTCGGCGGCTGCTTCCTCTACGTCCGCGCCCGGTCGGAGGCGGCGCTGGAGTACTTCGAGGGGCGGGTGTCAGGCTTCTCCGCCTGCTGAGCCGGCGAGGCGGCGGGCCTCGGCGAGCACCTCGGCGTCGACGGATGCGGCGGTGCGGCCGGTGTACTCCAGCTGGTGGTACTCGTCGCTCAGGGACGCCAGCGTTTCGGCCGGGGGCAGGCGGTGGCCGAACTGCAGGTGAATCTCGTCGGCGAGCTCACGCGGCGTGAGCCGTCCGGCGAGGGTGTCCGCGGCGAGGAGGCGAGCCCAGGACTCCTGGGCGGCAGGGCTGCCGTGCGGGTGCAGCGTGAGCCCCAACTCCTTCATGGCGGTGGGGAGCAGGCGTGGGACGTCGTAGTCCGCGTCGCGGTGGTTGACCGCGGCCAGCTCACGCAACCCAGGGGTGTCCAGGCCTGCGACCAGGGCGTCGCAGGCCGCGTCCGCGAGGGCGGCGGCCGGGCAGCGGCCGTTGCTCCAGAGCGTGGCGGTGCTCCGGAGTCCTGCTGCGGCTTCGTCGGGCGTGGTCATGCCCGCCATCGTGGGGTGAAGGTTCGGGCGGTGTCGACGGGGTTACCCCGCGAGCGCCGACTCCGCGGCGGCCAGTGCGGCGGCGCGGGTCTCGGGGGAGAGGCCGATGCGGGTGCGGCGGTCGAGGAGGTCACCGGTGTCGAGCGCGCCCTCGTGCCGGACGGCGTAGAGGAGTTCGGCCATGGTGGTCCGGGTGCCCGGGGCGATGGGCTCCAGGAGCTTCGGGTCGCCCGCCGCCTCGGCGAGGACGTCGACGGCCTCGGTCCCGTAACGCTGCACGAGGCGCAGCGGTGCGGCGACGTGGGAGAGGGTGGCGCGGTCGGCGGCGCCGACCAGCGGGAGGTTGCGGGTGCGGCAGGGGGCCGCGGTGCGGCCGTGTGCCGCGAGGGCCGCGTCGAGGGCGTCCTCGGCCATGCGGCGGTAGGTGGTGAGCTTGCCGCCGACGACGGTGACCAGGCCGTCAGGGGTGGTCAGTACCGCGTGCTTGCGGGAGACGTCGGCGGTGCGGCCCGAGCCGGTGTCCAGCAGCGGGCGCAGGCCCGCGAAGGTGCCGATGACGTCCTCGCGTGAGAGCGGCGACCGCAGCGCGGTGTTGAGGGTGCGCAGCAGGAAGTCGACCTCGGCGTCCGTCGCCTCGGGGACGTCCGGGATCGGGCCGGGGGCCTCCTCGTCCGTCAGGCCGACGTAGACGCGGTCGTCGGGGGCGGGGAGGGCGAAGACGAAGCGGTTGGTCTCGCCGGGGATCGGGATGGTCAGCCCGGCCGTCAGCCCGCCGAAGGACTCCTGGCGGAACACCAGATGCGTGCCCCGGCTTGGTCGCAGGGTGATGGCGGGGGCGACCTCGCCGCTCCACACACCGGCCGCGTTGACGACCATGGCCGCCCGGACCGGAATGCTCTCGCCGGTGAGCGTGTCGGTCAGTGTCGCGCCGTTGCCGGAGGCGTCGCTGACGGCGCATCGGGTCAGGACCTGTGCGCCGTGCGCGGCCGCGGTGCGGGCGAGCGCGGTCACCAGGCGTGCGTCGTCGGTGAGCTGGCCGTCCCAGAAGACCAGGCCGCCGCGCAGCCCGGCGGCCTCGACGGTCGGCGCGTAACGCAGCACCTCCGCGCGGGAGAGGCGGCGCGAGCGCGGCAGTGTGGCGGAGGGCGTGCGGGCGGCGATCCGCAGCGCGTCGCCGGCGAGGAAGCCGGTGCGGACCAGGGCGGCGCCGGAGGCGCCGGTGCCGGGCAGCAGCGGGACGACCTGCGGCAGGGCGCGGACCAGGTGCGGGGCCGTCCGCTCCATCAGCACGCCGCGCTCGACGGCGCTCTCGTGCGCGATGCCGACGGCGCCGGACGCGAGGTAGCGCAGACCGCCGTGGACCAGCTTGGAGCTCCACCGGCTGGTACCGAAGCCGAGGTCGTGCTTCTCCGCCAGGACGACGGACAGGCCGCGCGAGGCGGCGTCCAGCGCGACGCCCGCGCCGGTGACGCCGCCGCCGATGACCAGCACGTCGACGGCCGGGCCGGGACGGCCGGCGGCCTCCCGCAGCGCGGCGAGGTCCCGGGCGCGGCGGGCGGCGTTCAGGGAGGCGGAGTGGCTGTGCTGCTGCATGGTCACGCGAGGGTCCTGTCTGCCGGGCCGGGGTGGGAAGCGGGAGCGTCAGGGGGCGAGGTAGCGGTCGAGCAGGTGCCGCAGTTCGTCGTCGAGGCGGTCCACGGCCGGGCCCGTGCCGTCGGCGGCGCCCGCCAGGACGGGGCCGGTGAGGGTGAACGACCAGGTGGTGAGCAGGACCGCCTGGGCCAGGACCGTCGGGTCCTCCCGGCGGACCGAGCCGTCGGCCATGCCTGCGGCGAGGGCGAGCTCCAGCAGGGCGAGCTGGTGGTCGGTGTTGGTGCCGCGCCGGTTCAGCAGGTAGGGGGTGAGGAACTCGGGGTCGGTCTCGACGATCGTCCGCAGCAGGGGGTGGGTGCGGATGCTGCGGGCGAGGGTGACCACGCCGTCGACGATCTGCGCGCGGGTGACCTCGGCCCGCGCCTCGGCGGGGAAGGCCTGCTCGGCGAGTTCGGTCCAGGCCCGGATGGTCAGCGTGGCCAGGACCTCGCGCACCGAGCCCCAGCGCCGGTAGAGCGTGGCGCGGGAGACGCCGGCCTGGCGGGCCAGGTCGGCCATGGTCATCCGCTGCGGGCCGATGGTGAGCAGCAGGCGGTGGGCCGCGTCGAGGATCTGCTCCTCGGGGATGGCGTTGGCGGCCCTGAGCTCGCCCGTGTTGTTGATTCGCTGCGACATCACATGTAGAAGTGTATCAGCGAGCCTCCGGCCCGCCAGCGACGAGACGAGCCCGAGGAATCTGGATGACCCAGTCCGCGTCCGAGAACGACCTGCCCGTGGTGGCGTTCCACCCCTTCCGCTGGGGCGACCCGGCGCACGCCACGCACCTGCCCGAGGCGGCCAAGGAGACGCTTGCCGCCTTCGGCGTCAAGCAGCCCGCACCCGCCCTGGACCCCGCGCAGATCGAGCTGCCCGCCGTCGCCCTCGACGCCGCGACCCTCGCCGAGCTCGCCGCCGTCGTCGGCGAGGAGCACGTGAGCGCCGCCCACGAGGCCCGCCTCGCGCACACCCGCGGCTGGTCCACCCCGGACCTGCTCAAGGCGCGGTCCGGTGACGCCTCCGACGCGCCGGACGCCGTGCTCTACCCGGCCACGCACGACGAGGTGGTGACGCTGCTCCAGCTGTGCAGCCGGTACCGCGTGGCCGTCGTCCCGTACTCGGGCGGTACCTCCGTCGTCGGCGGACTCGCGCCGGTCCGCGAGGGCTATGCGGGCGTCGTCGCGCTCGACCTCAAGCGGCTCGACAGCGTGCTCGCGATCGACCCGGTCTCCCGTACCGCCACGCTCCAGGCCGGCCTGCGCGGCCCGGCGGTCGAGGCGGCGCTCGGCGCCGAGGGCTTCACCCTCGGCCACTTCCCGCAGTCCTACGAGGGCGCCAGCATCGGCGGCTACGCCGCGGCCCGCTCCGCCGGGCAGTCCTCGGCCGGGTACGGACGCTTCGACGAGATGGTCGTCGGCCTCACCCTGGCCACCCCGCGCGGCACCGTCGAGCTCGGCACCGCCCCCAAGTCGGCCGCCGGGCCGGACCTGCGGCAGCTGGTCCTCGGCTCCGAGGGCACCCTCGGTGTGATCACCTCCGTCACCGTCCGGGTGCGGCCCAGGCCCGAGGTGCGCGTCTTCGAGTCGTGGCGCTTCCCCGACTTCGAGACCGGCGCCACCGCGCTGCGCCGCCTGGTCCAGGACGGCCCCGAGCCCACCGTGCTGCGCCTGTCCGACGAGGCCGAGACCGGCATCAACCTCGCCGACCCGGCCGCCATGTTCGGCGGCGGTCCCGGCGGCTGCCTGGCCGTCGCCGGCTACGAGGGCACCGCGGCCGACGTCGAGGCCCGCCGAGCCGGAGCCACGGCCGTGCTGCGCGACGCGGGCGGCGAGCTGCTCGGCACCGAGGGCGGCGAGAGCTGGCGCAAGGGCCGCTACCGCGCCCCCTACCTGCGCGACCCGCTGCTCGACGAGGGCGTGCTGATCGAGACGCTGGAGACCGTCACCTTCTGGTCCAACCTGCACGCGCTGCGCGCCGCCGTCACCGAGGCGTTGACGGACTCGCTCAGCGGCCAGGGGACCCCGCCGCTCGTGCTGTGCCACATCTCGCACCTGTACGAGACCGGCGCCTCGCTCTACTTCACCGTCGCCTGCGCGCAGACCGAGGACCCGGTCGCCCAGTGGGGCCTTGCCAAGGCCGCCGCCAACGCGGCGATCCGCTCCTGCGGCGCGGCGATCACCCACCACCACGGCGTCGGCACCGACCACCGGGCCACCTACGCGGAGGAGATCGGCCCGCTGGCCGTCGACGCGCTGCAGGCCGTCAAGCACGCCCTGGACCCGGCCGGGGTGCTCAACCCCGGTGTGCTCATCGAGAACCTCCCGCTGCGTGGCGACGCGGCGGTGACCCCGTGACCGGGCCACAAGGGCGCTCCTTCACCGCCGTCGTCAACCCCATCTCCGGTGGCGGGCACGGCTTCGAGCACTGGCAGCCGGTCGCCGAGCGGCTGCTCGCGGCCGGCGCGACGGTCCGGGCGATCCCGACGCAGAGCCGGGAGCACGCCGTCACCGTCGCCCGGCAGGCCGCCGAGCGTGGTGACGTCGTGGTCGCCGTCGGAGGCGACGGCATGGTCCGCGACGTCGCCGACGGGGTGGTGCGCGGCGAGGGCACGATGGGCATGGTGCCGGCCGGGCGCGGGAACGACCTCGCCTGGCGGCTCGGCCTGCCGGAGGACCCGGCCGGGCTGGCCCGGCTGCTGCTGGAGGGCGAGCCGCGCGCGTTCGACGTGCTGGACGTCAACGGCGTGATCGCGCCCGGCAACGTCTATATCGGCATCGACTCGCTGGCCACGCAGATCATCAACGCCAACCGGCGACTGCCGGCCCTGCTGGTCTACCGGCTCGCCCCCGTCCGCGCGATCCTGCGCTGGCGCGCGGCCGGTTACACCCTCGACGTGGACGGTGAGCGGCGCGAGGTCCGGGCGCACACCGTCGTCGTCGCCAACTCCGGCGCCTACGGGCACGGCCTGCGGATCGTCCCGCCGGCCGAGCCCGACGACGGGCGGCTGGACGTGATGGTCGTCGGCGACGGCCCGCGCCACCAGGTGGTCAGCTTCATGGGCGAGGCGAAGAAGGGCACGCACACCGCGCGCCCCGAGGTGACGCTGCTGACCGGCACCTCGGTGACCGTGGACGCGGACCGGCCGGTGCCGGTCTGCGCGGACGGCGACGAGGTCGCCACCCTGCCGGCCCGCATCACGCTGCTGCCGGGGGCGCTGAAGCTGCTGGCGTGATTCTTGCAGTCGTATGAACAGTCCTCCGTCCTGGAACAATGGCGTCCGGGACCGAGTTCGTCCGAGTCGATGACCACCACGGACGGAGGGCTGTCGTGCCGCCTCTTTCGGAGCCGCTGCGCAAGCTGGGCTTCCTCACCATCGGGCTGTTCGACCGGGAGAACCCGCGCGCCGGGCACGAGTCGACGCTGGAGCTGATCGAGCTCGGCGAGCGCCTCGGCTTCGACAGCGCGTGGCTGCGCCACCGGCATCTGCAGTACGGGATCTCCTCGCCGGTCGCCGTGCTGGCGGCGGCGAGTCAGCGCACCCGCCGGATCGAGCTGGGCACCGCGGTGATCCCGCTGGGCTGGGAGAACCCGTTGCGGCTCGCGGAGGACCTGGCCACGGTGGACCTGCTCTCCGGCGGCCGCCTCCACCCGGGCGTGAGCGTCGGCGAGCCCATGCACTACGACCAGGTGCGGCAGGCGCTCTACCCGGACACGGGCGACGCGGAGGACTTCGGCTACGAGCGGGTCCGGCGCCTGCTGGACTTCGTCGCGGGGGAGAAGGCGAGCGACCAGGGTGGCACCGAGGGCTTCGAGGTCTTCTCCGAGCGCGTCGAGCCGTACGCGCCGGGCCTGATCCGGCGGATGTGGTACGGCGGAGCGAGCACCCGCTCGGTGCTGTGGGCCGCGCAGAACGGGATGAACCTGCTGACCAGCAGTGTGGTCAAGGCGGAGGGGGAGCCCGCGGCCGACGGGAGCTTCGACTTCGCGGGTATCCAGGCGGAGCAGATCCGGGCGTTCCGCGCGGCGCACCCCGAGGGTGCGCGGGCGCGGGTCTCGCAGGGGCTGGTCGTCATCCCGACCGACAGCGCGACTCCTGAGCAGCGGGCCAGGTACGAGGCGTACGCGGCGCAGCGGATGCCGCGGACGGCGGTGCCGCAGGGCCCGGGGCGGCTGCTCTTCGCCCCGGATCTGGTGGGCCCGAGCGCGCAGATCGCCGAACGGCTCCACGCGCATGCGGGCTTCAGGGAGGTGGACGAGGTGGCTTTCGCCCTCCCGTTCACCTTCGAGGCCGAGGACTACGTGCAGATCCTGACGGACATCGCGACGTCGCTCGGCCCCGCGTTGGGCTGGCGCCCAAGTGGCCTGACGGCGGCTCAGTAGCCGTAGGTGCCGTAGGCGATGTTCTCGAAGGCGCCGTAGGTGGCGTTCGCGTAGCGGACGGCGGCGACGATGTTGTCGACCGGGTTCCAGATGTCGGTGTGACCCGGCAGCGCGTAGGTGTCGAAGGTCGGCTGGATGGTCTGCATCAGACCCTCCGACGGGGTGCCGGCGGCGGCGTTGGAGTCCCAGTTGTTGACGGCGCCGGGGTTGCCGGAGGACTCGGTCATGGCACGGGCCTCGATGGCGGCGGCCGACGGGACGTGGTCGCCGTTGGCGGCGAGGATCGACTGGGCCTGGGCGACCCAGCCGCCCAGGTCGTTGCCGTAGCTCGGGGTCGCGGCGTTGGCGGCACCGACGGTGCCCAGAACGGCACCACCGGCGATGGCACCGGCAACGGCGAGACGGGTGGCCAGACGAGCCTTGCGGTTCATGTTGCTCCAGAGACAGGGAACGGCACGTCGCGGCGTGGGAGCGCCGCGGTTCGGGTACCGCTCGGTGAAGGCGCAGACGGCTGTGATCGCACGCGGTCGCACACCGCGAGGAGACGCGATCGATCTGCGCGGCGGGGTACTCCCGCCTTGGGGGCATCCGGCCCCGGCCCGCGGTCGTGGGGACCGCGGTGTCGTCCGTCCCGGCTGGGTGCCGTGTTCGTCCGACGTCATTCACGGAAACACGGCACGGATCGGACGGGCAAGGAAATCGGCCCCGAAAGTGGGCCAGGCCACAGTTTGAGGAACAAAACGGACGAATTTCGCAGGTCAGGCGTGACCTGGACCACCTTGGGAGAGCAACTGGGCCCGGGTGATCGGGTCGTGGCGCGTGGCCGGGACGGTGCAGGCGTGGGCGCCGGCGACGGCGCCGAAGCGAGCGGCCCGCAGCGGTGGCTCCCCGGCCAGCCAGGCCCACAGGAAGGCGGCGGCGAAGGCGTCACCCGCGCCGTTGGAGTCGACGACCGGGGCGGGCGGTGCGGCCGTGGGGACGTGGTGGAGCTCGCCGTCCGCCAGCAGGAACGCCCCCTCGGCGCCCGCGGTGGCCACCACGACGCGGGCGCGGCCGCGCTCGGTGATGCGCCGCATCACCGGCTCCGGGTCGGGCAGCCGGGTCGCGGAGACGAACACGACGTCCGCCGCGTGGGCGAAGGGCTCGTGGTAGGGGTTCTCGCCGTCCCAGTCGTGCAGGTCCGTCGAGACCGTGACGCCGCAGGCGCGCAACGTCGGCAGCGCGTGGGCACAGGGGTGGGTGATGGAGACGTGCGCGTGCCGGGCGGCGGTGGCGAGCTCGCGGACGAGGGGATCGGGCAGGCGGTCCTCGGGTGCGGAGCGCGTCGCGTCGTAGAGCGAGAGGCGTCGCCCGAGTGGGTCGACGAGGTTCACCGCCCTTTTGGTGCCCGCGGGTTGGGGGACCGTGGTGAGTGCGATGCCCCGTTCCGCGTGCAGCGCGCGGACCAGGGCGCCCGCGTCGTCGTCCCCCAACAGGTCGAGATGGTGGACGCGTAGTCCCAGGGAGTGCAGCCCGAGGGCGAGGAAGTCGCCCGTCTGGCCCGCCCTGGTCTCGATCCCCGGGCTGATCGGGTAGCTGTCGGCGAAGGGCAGGGGTAGCTCGGGGACGTGCACGATGGTGTCCACCCCGGCGCCGCCCAGTACCAGCACGTCGATCTCCGCGCTCATCCCGCCGCCCCTCACCTGCGCATTCGCACCCGTGGTGGGTGATTGAGGGAGAGTCAAACATCCGCGACGGGCCGGGGGCAAGACTTTTCATCGGCTTGCGCAAGGCCGTCGCGCCGCTCACCCCGACGGGGACCTCCCTGCCACCCCGTAGTACCCGGGAGCTACAGCGCAAGTGCGTCCCCCGGTGGGACGCCGACCACAAGGCCCGATTCCTAGCTTCGGTACCGGAAGAACGCACCACTGTCCGGGAACGAGGAGGAGAACGGCCATGGCAACCCGCCCGAACGTCGTCCGGCGGCTCCGTCGAGGGCTGCTCGCGGCCGCCGTCGCCGCATGCGTGGCGGTGCCGCTGGCCGGCGCGGCCAAGGCGTCGGCCGTGCCGGCGCCCGTGCCCGCCGTGCTGGGACCGCTCACGGCGGGCGGCGGTGAAGCGGAGCTGACGCACCGTTACGCCGCCAACCGCGCCGACATCGTGGCCGCCGAAGCCATGGCCGCGCAGTACGGTGACACGCAACGAGCCGCCGAGCTGAGTGAGTTGGCCGGGCCCGACCGGCAGTTCCTCTCCTTCGACGGCCGCGACGGCGGCCGCACCGTCGAGGTCTTCGGCAACCTGGCCACCGCGCGCACCGTCGCCGTCCTCGTCCCCGGTTCGGACACCAGCCTCAGCACCTACGACCGCTTCGCCGCCGGCGCCCAGGCGCTGGAGGCACAGCTCGGCGGGAACGCCGCGCACGCGGCCGTCGTCGCCTGGCTCGGCTACGCCACGCCCGACACCGTCAGCCCCGTCGTGCTGACCGACGGCCGCGCCGACGAGGCGGCACCGGTGCTGGACGACTTCGTCCACCAGCTGCAGGCCTTCCGGCCCGCCGCCCGCACCTCGCTGGTCTGCCACTCCTACGGCTCCACCGTCTGCGCCCGCGCGGCGAGCGGCCTGCACGTCGCCGACCTCGTCCTGTACGGCAGCCCCGGCGTCGGCAGCGACATCGCCGACGTCTCCGACCTGCACACCACCGCGACCGTCTGGGCCGGACGCGCAGGCCACGACTGGATCGCCAACGTGCCGCACGTCCGCGTGCCGGTCCTGTTCACCACGCTCGGCCTCGGCACCGACCCGGTCTCCCCGGGCTTCGGCGCCCACCTCTTCGCCGCCGGCAACGGCAGCCACAGCGACTACCTCAAGCCCGGTTCGACACCGCTGCGCAGCATCGCCTCGATCGTCTCCGGCGCCGCGGACTCCACCGCTCCCACTCACGCCGCTTCCTAGGAGAACCCCGTGCGTACCACCTCCCTGCGCCGGTTCGCGGCGCGCGTCGACGCAGCCACCCCACCCGAGCGGGACCGCGCGATCGACGCCCTGCGGGCCTTCGCCATCCTCGGCGTCGTCCTGGGCCACTGGCTGGTCACCGCGATCGTCGTCGACAGCGGCAGCATCCACGTCGTCAGCCCGCTCCAGCACATGCCGGCCTTCACGCCGGTCTCCTGGATCTTCCAGACCCTGGCCGTCTTCTTCCTCGTCGGCGGACAGGTCGCCACCAAGAGCTACACCTCCGCGAAGGCGCGCGGCGACGGCTATCTCACCTGGCTGTGGGCCCGCCTGTTCCGGCTCTTCCGACCGGTCCTCGCGGTCCTCGCGGTGTGGGCGGTGACCGCCTCCGCCCTGCTGTTCGCGGGCGTCGGCTTCGGGACGGTCGAGGCGCTGGTCAAGCTGGTCCTGTCGCCGATGTGGTTCCTGCTGGTCTTCGCCGTACTGACCGCCGCGACACCACTGGTCTCCAAGCTGAACCCGCTGTGGCCGCTGGCCGTCGTCCTGCACGTCGACCTGATCCGCTTCGCCTTCCACGGCCCCGCCTGGCTCGGCTGGCTCAACCTGCCCGCCGGCTGGCTCGTCCCCTACTGCCTCGGCGCGATGTGGGCCCGTGAGGGCCTGCGCGGCCGGACGACCGGGTGGGTGCTGCTGATCGGCGGCGCCGTCGCCACCGCCCTGCTCGTCACCCAGGCCGGCTACCCCGCCTCCATGGTCGGCGTCCCCGGCGCGAAGATCTCCAACCTCAACCCGCCGACCCTGGCGGCGGTCACCTTCGGCCTCGCCCAGTGCGGCCTGGCGCTGCTGCTGCTCGGTCCCCTGCGCCGGGTGCTGGCCCGCCCGGCCGCGTGGGCGGCGGTGGCGGTGGTCAACCTCTCCGCGATGACGATCTTCCTGTGGCACCAGACGTCGATGATCGCCGTCACCGCGCTGGGCCTGCTGGCGGGTGAACCGCTGCTGGGCCTGCACACGACGCCGGACACGGCGTCGTGGATCCTGGCCCGGCTCGCATGGCTGCCGGTCTTCGCGACGATGCTGTCGCTGTGCTGGCTGACCTTCCGCCACCACGAGCAGGGCCGCCGCAAGTCCCGCACGATCCGCGTGGCGGGCAGCCCGGGCTCGGAGAAGCTGCGGCCAGTCGTGGGCACTCTGAGGTAGTTGCACTGTCAGGGGCGCGGGGAACTGCGCGAGCAACCCACGACGTGCGGATGGTCCTCAACGCACAGGGCCATCCGCACTGGGTGGTTGCCCGCGCAGTTCCCCGCGCCCCTGGGGAGTGCGACTGGATCTAAGGTGGTCGAGATGAACGAAGACGGGGGTCTGAAGGTGAAGCGGTTCCGCGCGCTCCTGCGCGAGCTGCGGGAGGACCTGGTCGTGCCCGCGCTCACCGCGGCTCCGCCGCGCAAGCGGGTCTCGCGGTGGATCCTCGTGCCGGTGTCGCTCGTCGCGGCCATCTTCTTCGGCATCAACACCAACCAGTACGCCTTCGCGTACAGCCTCGGCGTCCCGCTCGGCCTCGCCCTCGCCGCGATCCAGTCCGGCGCGCTCGTGGCGTCGCTCTGGCAGCCACTGCGGGCCTGGTGGGTCGCGACGCTGGTGATGGTCGTGGGCGCGTGGACGTCGACCGCGCTCGCGCCGGGGCGGGGGGTCTCGTTCCCGCTCGCCGACGCGGACCGCAACATTCAGGCGGGGTGGACCCCGGCCACGATCACCGTGCAGGCCGTGCTGCTCTTCCTGCTCTCGCTGCAGGTCCGTGGGCGCGTCGCGATCGAGGCCTTCGGGGTGACCGTCTTCGCGGGGTTCCTCGCGCAGCTGTACAAGCCGCCGGGGCAGGCCACCGCGATCGGGTTCGCGGTGATCCTCTTCGCCGTCGTCGTCCTGCTGGGCGTCTCGATACGGGCCGGCCGTGAGGCGCGCAGCAAGCTCGTGGAGCAGGAGGAGCTCACCGCGGAGGAGCGGGCCCGGCGCACCCTGCTGGAGGAACGCAACCGGATCGCGCGCGAGCTGCACGACGTGGTCGCGCACCACATGTCGGTGATCTCGATCCAGGCGCAGGTCGCGCCGCACCTGGTGGAGAACCCGCCCGCCGAGCTGGTCGAGAACCTCGCGGGCATCCGGGCCAACGCGGTCGAGGCACTGGCCGAACTGCGCCGGGTGCTGGGCGTGCTGCGGTCGGAGGAGCCGGCCGCGGACGGCACGCAGGACGCGCCGCAGCCGACGCTGGAGCGGCTCGGCGAGCTGCTGGAGAACGTCCGCGCGGCGGGGATGACGGTGAAGTCGGAGACGGCGGGGGAGCCCCGCACGCTGCCGCCGGGGGTGGAGCTCTCCGCGTACCGGATCGTGCAGGAGGCGCTCAGCAACGCCATGCGGCACGCGCCCGGTGCGGCCGTGCGCGTGGAGTTGGACTACCGGGCCGCCGGTCTCGGGGTCCGCGTCACCAACACCGCACCGACGCGACGGCCGGCGCCGTCGCCGGGTGCCGGGCACGGCCTGCTCGGCATGCGGGAGCGCACCGCGATGCTCGGTGGCGAGCTGGCGACCGGTGCCACGCCCGACGGCGGCTTCGAGGTCTTCGCCCTGCTGCCGGCGGGCCGGATCGACATCAACAGTGTCCCAGCGGGGGAGGACCGCGCATGACCATCCGGGTGATGATTGTCGACGACCAGATGATGGTTCGTCAGGGTTTCACCGTCCTGCTCAACCTCGAGCCCGACATCGAGGTGGTCGGCCAGGCGGTCGACGGGCTGGACGCGTTGGAGAAGGTGACCGAACTGCGGCCGGACGTCGTCCTGATGGACGTGCGGATGCCGCAGCTCGGCGGCATCGAGGCCACCCGCAGGATCACCGGGCCGCCGGAGAGCACGGTCAAGGTGCTGGTGCTGACCACCTTCGACCTCGACGAGTACGTCTACGAGGCGCTGCGCGCCGGTGCCAGCGGCTTCCTGCTCAAGGACGCCTCGGCGGCCGAACTCGCCCAGGCGGTCCGGGTGGTGGCCGCCGGGGAGGCACTGCTGGCGCCGACGGTGACCAAACGGTTGATCGCGGAGTTCGCCCGCCTGCCCGGTGCTCCGCGCACGCCGCTGAAGGAGCGCGTGGGCGATCTGACCGAGCGGGAGACGGAGGTGCTCTCGCTGATCGCCAACGGCCTGTCGAACGCGGAGATCGCCACCGAGCTGGTCGTCGCCGAGCAGACGGTGAAGACGCACGTCAGCCGGATCCTGGTGAAGCTGAACCTGCGCGACCGCACCCAGGCGGCCGTCTTCGCCTACGAGACGGGCCTGGTGCGGCCGGCCGGTTACTGACGCCGGAGCGGGCTCGGTCCTCCCGTCAGTTGGATCCGCAGGCCGTCGGCGGTGACCGCCACCGACGTGGCGTGCAGGCCCAGCGGGTAGTCCTGCCGGGCCCCCCGGCCGATCCCGGCGGTCAGTGCCGCGAGCCGGTCGGCAGGCACGGGCGCGCCGAGCACGGTGGCCGAGACCGCCGTCACCACCACCCGTCCGTCCTGGAGGACCGGGCGCAGCGTCAACTGCGCTGCTCCGCCCAGGCCCAGGGCGACCACGAGGGTGCCGCTGCCCGGTCGGGCGGTGACGCCGCCGACGGTCACGGACGGCGCGGCGGCCTGGACCGCGTCCGCCACCGCCTGGGCCGGGACCGTCACCTCGGCCGAGGAGCCGGAGACCGTCGCGGCCGCGCCGTCGAACCGGACGTCGTCGAGGCGGGCCTGGACGTCGACCGGCCCCAGCTGCCCGAGGGTGGCGTCGTCGCTGCTCACGTCGAGGCGCGGGATGCGCTGCTCGGCGACGTCCCACAGGGCCGAGCCGCTCTCGCCGACCGTCAGATCGGCGCCGAGGGCGGGAGCGGCGGCCGCGATCCGGTCGCGGATCACGCGGTCGGCCGCGTACTCGCCCGCTCCGGCGGCCACAGCGACCGTCACGGTGAGGGCGGCGGCGACCGCGAGGACCCGGCGCCCGCGCGGGGTGGGGCCCACCCTGGGGCTCACTGCTCCGCCCCCTCGGGGTCGAGGTGCGGCAGCAGCCGGTCCAGCCAGCCGGGCAGCCACCAGTTGGCGCGTCCGAACAGGTACATCGTGGCGGGGACCAGCACCAGCCGGACCACCGTCGCGTCGATGACCACGCTGACGCCGAGGCCCAGCGCCAGCATCTTCACGACCGTGTTGGTGGAGAGCAGGAAGGCCAGGAAGACGCTGGTCATGATGAGCGCCGCGCAGGTGATCACGCGGGCCGTCACCGCCAGGCCGGTGGCGACCGCGCGGTGGTTGTCGTGATGGCGCAGCCAGGTCTCGCGGATGCGGGAGAGCAGGAAGACCTCGTAGTCCATGGAGAGCCCGAAGACGATGGCGAACATCATCATCGGCACGTAGGACTCGACCGGCACCTTCTCGGTCACCCCGAACAACCGTCCGCCCCAACCCCATTGGAAGACCGCCACGACCACCCCGTAGGCGGCGCCGATCGAGAGCAGGTTCAGCACCGCCGCCTTGAGCGCGACGAGCAGGCTGCGGAAGACGGTGAGCAGCAGCAGGAAGGCCGCGCCCACCACCACCGCGATGATCAGGGGCAGTTTGGCGATCAGCTGGTCGGTGAAGGTGAGCCCGGCCGCCGTCACGCCGGTGACGTAGCCGGTGGCGCCGGTGCCCGCCAACGCGTGCGGGAGGGTGGTGTTCTGGAGGGTGTGGAACAGGGCGGTGGTCGCGCCGTCCTGCGGGCCGGTGGTGGGCGTGACCGTGCTGGTCAGCAGCACGTCGTCGGCGCTCGGCGCGGGCGGCGTCACCGAGGCCACACCGGGCACCGCCGCGAGGTCCGTGCGAAGCGTCGAGGCGAGCTGCTGCCGGCGCGAGGCATCGGAGACCGCGGCGCCGTCGAGCTGCACCACGACGGTCAGCGGGCCGTTGGCGCCGGCGCCGAAGCCGTGCGCGATCAGGTCGTAGGCGCGCCGGTCCGTGCGCGAGGTCGGCTGCGCCCCCGCGTCGACGTGGCCCAGGTGCATCGAGGCGACCGGCGTGGCGAGCAGGGCGAGCAGCGCGGCCCCGCCCGCGAGGAAGAGCCACGGGCGACGGCCGACCTGCGCGGCCCAGCGGTGCCACACGTCGCCGTCCCCGGTCGGCTCGGCGACGGGGGTGCGCACGTGGAGCCGGTCGATGCGGCGGCCCAGCAGGCCCAGCAGCGCGGGCGTCAGCGTCAGCGAGGCGCCCGCGGCGACCACGACGGTGACCCCGGCGGCCGCGCCCAGGGCACCGATGAAGCCGATCCCGGAGGCGTAGAGCCCGGCCAGCGCCATCGCCACGGTCGCGGCCGCGACCAGGACCGCTCGCCCGCTGGTGGCCACCGTCCGGCCCACGGCCTCGGCCGCCTCGAGATCCTCCTCGGCCCGCAGCAGCGCGCGGAACCGGGTGGCCAGGAAGAGCGCGTAGTCGATGCCGACACCGAGGCCCATCATGGCCGCGAGGGTCGGGGCGGCCTGCGCGAAGCTCGTGTGCGCGGCGATCAGGCCGAGCCCGCTCAGCCCGACACCCAGGCCCAGGACGGCGGTGAGCAGCGGGAGCCCCGTCGCCGCCACGCTGCCGAACCCCACCAGCAGCACGAGCAGCGCCACGCCGATGCCGATCCCCTCGGAGAGGGCGTCGGCGGACTTGGGCTGCGCCAGCTGGCCGAGCGGATCCCCGTACTCGACGGTGACCGCGTCCGTGCGCAGCGGCCGCACGGCCGCGTCGACGCCGGTGAGGTAGGAGGGGGCGAAGGAGGCCGGGTTGCTCGAGAACCGCACGGCGACGGTGCCGATCGTGCCGTTCGCGTCCAGCGCGCCCGGCGCGGTCAGCGGGTCGGCGACGGAGAGCACGTCGGGCAGGCGGCGCAGGTTGCCCACGGCCGTCTCGATCGCGGTCCGGTGGTCGCCCAGCGTGCCGTGGCCCGCCGCGTCGAGGACGACGGGCGCGGTGACGCCGGAGGAGCCGTTGCCGTCGTGGGCCTTGAGCAGGTCGCTGCCGGTCTGCGAGGCCGTGCCGGGCAGGGAGAAGCTGTCGGCGTAGGTGCCGCCCCAACGGTGGTTGGCGACGCCGAGGCCGACCAACAGCACCAGCCAGGCGGCGACGACGCGCACGGCGTGCCGGGCGCACCAGCGCCCGATCCGGTGCAGGCCGCTCCGCCGGGCCGTGACGGGCTCTCCGGTTCCGGGCCTTGAGCCCGCTTCGGTGATCATGGGCCTCACTCTGGCGGGACGGGGTGAGCGCCGTGTTGGCGCAATGTTCGGGGAGTGTAAGGGTGACGGCGTGCTTCGGATGCGGGCCGGTGGCCCGGTTAGCATCGGCCTGTCCGCATCCCCGAGAGGCCCGCCCGTATGAACGTCCCCGCAGCCGGTTCACCCTCGCACGGCCTGGTGCTGATCGTGGAGGACGAGCGGCACATCGCCGACGTCCAGCGCCTCTACCTCACCCGTGAGGGCTTCGGCGTGCACGTCGAGGCGGACGGCGCCGCCGGGCTCGCCGCCACGCGGCGGATGCACCCCGTGGCCATCGTGCTCGACATCGGCCTGCCCGGCCTGGACGGCATCACCTTCTGCCGGACCCTGCGCGAGGCCGGCGACTGGACCCCGATCCTGCTCGTCACCGCACGCGGCGAGGAGGCCGACCGGATCCTCGGCCTGGAGCTGGGCGCCGACGACTACCTCGTCAAGCCGTTCTCCCCGCGCGAGCTGGTCGCCCGGGTCCGCACCGTGCTGCGCCGCGCGGCCGGCCCCGGCCCGCAGCCGGTGATCCGCCTCGGCCCGCTCACCCTGGACCCGAGCGCGCACACGGTGCACCGTGACGGCGAGCCGGTGGACCTGACCGCCACCGAGTTCGGCCTGCTGGCTCACCTGGTCCGCCACCCCGGCCGGGTCTTCACCCGCGACCAGTTGCTGGCCCAGGTCTGGGGCTACCCCGGTTACCGCGACACCCGCATGGTCGACGTCTTCGTCTCCCAACTGCGCGCCAAGCTCGGCGACGCGAGCCCGCTGCGCACGGTGCGCGGCGTCGGCTACAGCGCGACCGCGCCGGGGACCACCGGTACGCCGGGCGCGACGGGCGCGACGGGCGCGACAGGCGCGACAGGCACGACGGGTCAGGGCGCGTGACCGCGCGGACTCCGCGCCGTCGGCGCACGCTCGCCGGGCATCTCGTCCTGCTCACCACCGTCGTGGCGGCCGTCGCCGCGCTGTTGACCGGGCTCGTCGCGTGGCAGTCCGCGGCGCACGCCGCCGAGCAGCGCGAGCGCGACACCCTGACCCGCCAGGCCACGCTGCTCAGCCACCTCCCCGCACTCTCCCCGGTCCTCTTCCACGGCGCCGAGAGGCTGGCCGGCCCGAACGGCGAGCAGTTCGCCGTCCTCGCCGCCGACGGAACGGTCACGGGAGGGGCCGCGCCCGCGCTCGACCTCGCCTCCAGGGCGACGCTGCTGGCCGGACGGACCGTCTCCACGGACGGCCTGCTGGCCGGCCAGGACGTGCTCGTGGTCGGCAGCCCGACCGCGTCGGGCGGAGCGGTGGTGCTGACCGAGCCGTACGCGACCGTCGACCGGACCACCGACCAGATCCGCCGCGACATCGCGCTGCCGCTGCTCGTCGGCCTGCTCGGCGCGGCCCTCGCCGGAGGCCTGCTGGCACGGCGCCTCGCCCGCCCGCTGACGGCCTCGGCGGCCGTCGCCCACCGGCTCGCCGAGGGCGAGCGCGGCGTGGTCGCGCCGACGGGCGGTCCGCGCGAAGCCGCGGAGATCGGCCGCGCGCTCACCACCCTCGACCAGGCACTGGCCCGCAGCGAGAACCGGCAACGGGAGTTCCTGCTCTCCGTCTCCCACGAGCTGCGCACGCCGCTGACCGCGGTCCAGGGCTACGCGGAGGCCCTGGCCGACGGGTTGATCGAGCCGGAGCAGGTCCCCGAGGTCGGTCGCACGCTTGCGGAGGAGACCCGACGCCTGGACCGCTTCCTCGCCGATCTGCTCGCTCTCGCTCGTCTGGAGGCGGACGACTTCCACGTCGAGGCTGCCGCCACGGACCTCGGCGTCGTGGTCGCCGAGGCGGCGGCGTTCTGGTCCGGGCCCTGCGCGAGCCACGGCGTGGAGCTGCGGGTCGAACGCCCCGAGGCTCCGCTGATGGTGACGACGGACCCGTTCCGGGTCCGGCAGCTGCTGGACGGCCTGGTCCAGAACGCGCTGCGGGTGACGCCCGCGGGTGCCCCGGTGGTCCTGGCCGTCCATGCCGAGGAGGGTGCCGCGGTGCTCCAGGTCCGCGACGGCGGCCCGGGCCTCACCGAGGACGACATCGCCGTCGCCTTCGAGCCGGGCGCGCTGCATTCTCGCTACCGGGCGACCCGCACGGTCGGCAGCGGCCTCGGCCTGGCCATCGCCCACCGCCTCACCGCCCGCCTGGGCGGTGACATCACCGCGCAGGGCCACGGCCCAGAAGGCGGCGCGTGCTTCACGGTCAAGTTGCAACCTCCTCAGGGGCGCGGGGAACTGCGCGAGCAACCACCCGGTGCGGATGGCCCTGTTCGATGAGGACCATCTGCACGTGGGTGGCTTGTCGCGCAGTTCCTCGCGCCCCTGAGGTGTTGCCACGTCCCCTTGGCGAAAAAGCTACTCCCCGCGGACCAGGCCGAAGCGGCCGTCGAAGCGGCGGTAGAGGAGACGGCCGCGCCCGGTCGACGGATCGGCGTAGAACAGCGCCGACAGCTCCGCGTCCGCGCAGCGCTGGACCGCCTCGTCGTCACTGAGGCGCGGTGCCGGGCGCGGGCAGAG
Source organism: Streptacidiphilus jiangxiensis (assembly GCF_900109465.1). Lineage (GTDB taxonomy): Bacteria > Actinomycetota > Actinomycetes > Streptomycetales > Streptomycetaceae > Streptacidiphilus > Streptacidiphilus jiangxiensis. The sequence continues at coordinate 182,558 of NZ_FOAZ01000017.1, read as the reverse complement.
CGTCAGCAGGGAGGTGTCGTACCGGGGCGTCTCCGCCGGCCACGTGGAGGCCAACCTGTAGCCGGTCGGGCCGGCGCGGTAGACCACGGAGTCCTGCTCGGTGGCGGGGTCGGTGAAAAGGTGGGCCTGGTAGTCCATCGCGTCCAGCGTGCGGACCGCGACCTCGGGCGCGCACCACACGAGCAGGGGCTCCTTGATGCGCGCGATCGCCGGCAGCATCGCCCGCCCCGCGCTGGCGGCGCGTTCCGACCACGGAGTGCTCGCGCGCGTAGCCGCGGGAAGCTCCTCCGGTGCGTCGGCCCGCTCGGTCCACGGGCGGGGCCGCCACTCGAGGGAGACCTCCGCGATCCGCTGTCGCAGGCCCTCGACCAGCCGGTCGCCCGCCTGGCGGGCGTCCGCGGCGAGCCGCTGGACGCGCACGCGGCGGCCGTCGACCTCCGCGTCGACCTGACAGACCGTCTGCTCCGCGTCCTCGTCATGGGTGCGGCTCAGGCGCACGCGCAACGCCTCGACCAGCGCGTCCGTCCCGCTGACCAGATCGCCGACGCGCCGCCGCACCTCGTGGGCGAGATCCAGCGCCACCCCGTCGGCGCGCACAAAGATCGCCTCGTTCACGAGCCCAAGCCCTCCGCAGTTCGCCTCTCCAGCCGCCGGGGAACGTCCCCGCGCAGCAGATCTTCCACACCCGTCAGGAAGAGTGTCCAGTGCCGAACGTCCCGATTCGTCGGCGGGGTGGCAACTGTTCCACGTGTTGCGCAGTTCTGATCACATCACCAGATGGCGCGCAATTATGCGCACACATGTCTAGGCATCCGCGCAATGGTTCCCTAGCATCGGTGCGGACGTCGCAACCCCGTGCGAACCCCCTCTTGGCGCGCGCCCCCTCAGCGCGTGTGACGCGGCGTCATCCACTTCTTCCGAAGGGACAACCGTGCCCCGTTCAGGAAAGAACACCGTGCGCGGCCTGGTCGCCGCCGCGTCCGCCGTCGCCGCGTTAACGGCAGGACTGGCCGCGGCGCCGCAGGCGAGTGCCTCGCCGACGGCGACCTCCGGCACCGCGCTCGCGCTCACCCCACCGATGGGCTGGAACGACTGGGCCCACTTCCAGTGCGGCTACACCGAGTCGACGATCCTGGCCAACGCCCGGGCGCTGGTCTCCACGGGCTTGGCGGCCAAGGGCTACAACACCGTCACCACCGACGACTGCTGGATGCAGAGCAGTCGCGACGCCAACGGCAACCTGCAGGCCGATCCCAGCCGCTTCCCGGACGGGATGGCCTACGTCGGTCAGCAACTGCACGCCCTCGGTCTCAAGTTCGGCATCTACGAGGACGCTGGTACCTCCACCTGCGGCGGTTACGCCGGCAGTTGGGGCCACTGGCAGCAGGACGCCAACCTCTTCGCCTCCTGGGGCGTGGACTACCTCAAGCTGGACGGCTGCAACGTCCCCTCGGTGTCCGGTCAGACCTCCGTGCAGACCTACCAGAGCGCCTACCAGCAGATGAGCCAGGCGCTGCGGGCGACCGGCCGTCCGATCGTCTTCTCCGAGTCGGCGCCCGCCTACTTCGAGGGCACGGCCGACTGGGACACCGTGCTGGGCTGGGTCGGCCAGTACGGGCAGCTGTGGCGCGAGGGCTACGACGTCGCGACCTACGACTCCTCCAAGCCGAACACCAGCCGCTGGAGCAGCGTGCTGACCAACTACGGCTACAACAACCCGATCCACCGCTACGAGAGCCCCGGCAACTGGAACGACCCGGACTTCCTCATCGCCGGTGACGGCGGCCTGACGGCCGACGAGTCGCGCAGCCAGCTCTCGCTGTGGGCGGAGATGGGCGCGCCGATGATCCTCAGTGACGACGTGACGCAGCTCAGCGCCGCCTCGGTCGCGGACCTGGGCAACAGCGCGGTCATCGCCGTCGACCAGGACACCCTCGGGCATCCCGGCTACGTCGTCTCGCAGAACGGCACGCTGGACGTGCTGACCCGCCCGCTGGCGGGCGGTGACCGGGCGGTGGCGATCCTCAACCGCTCCGGGTCCACGGTCTCGGCGAGCACCACGACGTCGGCGGTCGGCTTCACCGGCGGCAGCGGCTGCACCTTCGGGGTCAAGGACCTGTGGTCCGGCGCCACCTCCACGACAACGGGTTCACTGACCGCGTCGATCCCCGCCCACGGGACCGCCATGCTGCGGATCACCCCGAGCGCAGGCTGCGGCGGAACGGTGCAGCAGGGCCAGGTGACCGGCATCGGGGGCAAGTGCCTCGACGACTCCGGTTCCGGAACCGCCGACGGCAATCCGATCATCGTCTACGGCTGCTACGGCACCGCCAACCAGCAGTGGACGCTGCCCGGTGACGGTACCGTCCGCACGCTCGGCAAGTGCCTGGACGTCCCCGGCTCCGCCACCACCGCCGGCACCTACGTCGACCTGCGCACCTGCGACGGTTCGGCCGGGCAGCAGTGGGCCTACCAGCAGTCGGGCAACCTGGTGAACCCGAACTCGGGCGACTGTCTGGACGTGTACGGGGGCGGCTCGGCCAACGGCACCAGGCTCGACATCTGGCCATGCGGCTACAACCAGGACAACCAGACCTGGTCCCTCCCGCAGTAGTCCTGTTCGTCCCCGATTGTGCCGTGCCCGTTGCAGAGTCCTGCGCGCCGTCCCTATAAAAGACACAACTTCGAGCGCGGCACGACCGGGGGGAGAAGCACGAATGATGCACAGCAGTGAGGGGGCCGTCCTGGCACTCGACGCCGGAGGCAGTCGGATCCGGGCGGCCGTCCTCGCCCCGGACGCGACGGTGCTGCACCGCGCCAGCGCGGACACCGGCATCGAACGCGGCCCGGACGCGGTGGTGGAGACGGTCCTCGACCTCGCCGCGGGGCTGGCAGCGGTCCACCGCCCCGTCGCCGCGGGCATTGCCGTGCCCGGCATCATCGACCAGGCCTCCGGGATCTGCACCTTCGCCGCCAACCTGGGCTGGCGCGAGGTTCCGATCCGGCAGTGGGCCGCCGAGGAGCTCGGCGTCCCGGTCACCCTCGGCCACGACGTGCGCGCCGCCGCGTGGGCCGAGGCCCGGCTCGGCGCCGGGCGCGGCTGCCGGTCCTTCCTCTTCGTGCAGATGGGCGCGGGCATCGCCGCCGCGCTCGTCCTCGACGGCCGCGTCCTGGTCGGCGGCCACGGGTCCGCCGGTGAACTGGGCCACCTGATCGTCCGTCCGCGGGGCCGGCTGTGCGCCTGCGGTCGGCGCGGCTGCCTGGAGACCGTGGCCTCCGACGCGGCCCTCGCCGGCGCGTACAGCCGCGCCACGGGCGAGCAGGTCGGCGCCGAGGAGGTCTGGCGCCGCGCCCAGGCCGGCGACGACGTCGCCGAGTGGCTGTGGGACCGCACGGTCCCCGCCCTTGCCGACGGCCTCGCCGCGGCCGTCACCCTCTTCGACCCCCGCCGCATCGTCGTCGGCGGCGGCGTGGCCCAGGTGGGCCGCCCCTACGTCGAACCGCTCCGGGCGGCCCTGGAGAAGCGCCTCGGCTTCCAGACCACCCCGGAGATCGTCCCGGCCGGCCTCGGCCGCGACGCGGGCTGCATCGGGGCAGGCCTGCTCGCGCTGGATCAGTTGCACCACCTGGGGGCGCGAGGCTCTGTCGATGAGCGGCTCCGCCGCGGGGCGCGGACAACCACCGACGTGCGGATGGCCCTGCGCAGTGAGGACCGTCCGCGTGCCGGTGGCTTGTCGCGCCCACGCGGCGGAGCCGCAATTCGGTAGAGCCTCGCGCCCCTGATGGTGCAACTCAACGTCTGAACTCGGCTTCCTGGTAGAGCGTCACCAGGATGCCGTGCATCGGCTCGCCCTCCGGGTCCTCCTCCAGTTCGTCGACCAGGCGCATCAGCATCTCCTTGAACTGCGCGGCCCTCGCGGGCGAGAGGCGTAGGTGGCGCAGGCGGAGCAGGTGGTCCACCGGGGAGCGGTCCAGTTCCTGTGCGACCGCGCCCATCAGCGCGGCCGTGCCCTCCGGCTGGGGGTCGTCGACCAGGAGGTGGGGCGCGGTCAGGCGGTAGTACTGCTCCGTGCCGCCGCGGACCGTGCGCGTGCCGGCCTCGCGCACGATGCCCGCGTCGCGCAGGACCTTGAGGTGGTGGGAGACGCCTCCCTTGTTCACGCCCAGTTGGGCCGCGAGCTTGCTGATCGTCGACGGCTGCCGCTTCAGGGCGAAGAGCAGCCGTTGGCGGACGGGGTGCGCCAGTGCCGCATGCTGCTCGGGTGTGCTGATCCTCTGGGTGTCGCTCACGAGTTAAGTGTTAAGTCTGGTTGACGCTTTCGCAAGCCCTTGGTCTACTCCTCCCATGACCACCACCTCGTCACCCACGCTGGATGTCACCGCCGTCGTCGAGGCGACCGCCGCACTGGTCGCCGAGCACTACGTCTTTCCCGAGCTCGCCGAGGAGCTCGCCGCCCTGCTGCGCCGCCGTGGCGCCGAGGGCGCCTACGAGACCGACAGCCCGGAGGAGTTGGCCGAGGCCGTCACCGCCGACCTGCGGTCGGTCAACGGGGATCTGCACCTCGGGCTCAAGTTCCACACCGAGCCGGTGCCGGCCGAGAAGGGCGAGGCCACCCTCGCCGCCATGCGGCGGAAGTTCGACGCCTCGCTGGGCGGGGTGCCCCGCGTGGAGCTGCTGGACGGCGGGGTCGCGCTGCTGGAGATCGCACCGGCCGTGTTCCCGCTGGACTGGGCCGCGCAGCCGCTCGCCGCGGCGCTGACGCTGGTCGCCCCGGCCCGCGCCCTCGTCCTGGACATTCGGGGCAACCGCGGTGGCGACCCGGACACGGTCGCCTTCATCTGCGGCTACCTGTTGGACGGCCGCACCCACCTCAACACCATGCTGTCGCGCCAGGGCGAGACCGCCGAGCAGTCCTGGACGCCGCCGCACGTGCCGGGCGCGCGCTTCGGCGGCACCAAGCCGCTGTACGTGCTGACCAGCGGGGATACCTTCTCCGGCGGCGAGGAGCTCGCCTACGACCTGCAGCAGCTCGGTCGCGCCCAGATCGTCGGCGAGGTCACCGGCGGAGGCGCGCACCCGCGTGAGGGGTGGACGGTGCACCCGCACCTGGAGGCGTCGATACCGGTCGCCCGCGGGGTCAACCCGATCTCGGGCACGAACTGGGAGGGTGTCGGCGTCCAGCCGGACGTGCCCTGCGACGCGGCGGACGCGCCGGCCCGCGCGCTGGCCCTGGCCCAGGAGCGCCTCGCCGCCGAGGAGGGCTGACGCTCCGCCCCGGCCGCCGTACGGGAGGAACCGGCGGCCGGGGCGGAACGGGCTTGCGGGCGGTCAACTCCAGTGCAGCAGCAGCCAACCGCGATGGGGTAGCTCGGCGTCCGTCACCAGTGCGGAGCCGTGCCGTCCCGCACCCGCCGCCGCGGGCGGCGCGAGCGGGGCCAGGAGCGTGGCCGTGGCCGCGGGCGCCGGGTCGGGGAAGGTGACCCGGACGCGCGCCGCGTCCGCGCTGCCGTTGGCCACGGCCAGCCGGTGGCCGGCCGGCGTGCGGACCAGGTGCGGGACCAGGTGCGGGCCGCCGTCGACCAGGGGGAGTGCGGGCCGGTCGCCCTCCAGGAAGCGGACGGCGGTGTGCAGCAGCCGCTGACCGTCGTCGTCGAAGGGCAGCTGCTCGGGCGCGGTCGCGGCCAGGACCACGACGCGGCCGCCGCGCTGGTTGCGGAAGTGGCAGCGTCCGGGCCCCCAGAACCGCCCGTCGGGCGTGGTGATCCGCGTCGTGACGGTGGCCTCCGGGAGGGGCGAGAGGCGGGCGAGGGCGGGCTGCGTGTTCACGCTCAGCCAGATCTCGCCCTCCTCGCCCTGGTGGCGTTCGACCGCGTACGGGCCGGGCTCGGCCGGGTGCTGCTCGCGCCCCACGAGCTCCGCCGCCTCCAGGCCCAGCAGCGGACCGAAGCCCCGCTCGGTGAGGATCGCGGCGGCCGTGCCGTCCACCAGCAGGCCGCCGCAGAGCAGCCGCTCCACCTCCGCGTCCGTGAACGCCCAGGCCAGCGTCCCGAACAGGGCGTTGACGCGCCCGACGCCGGCTGCGACCGGGACGCCGTAGCGCATCAGGAAGTCGGCCGTCCGGCCCGGGTCGACGGACAGCTCGGCGAGGTCACCGCCGGTCCGGGTGCGCACGTGCGCGGCCACGTCCTGCCGGAACGGCAGCCCCACGCCCAGTGTCTCGAAGCCGTCCGCGCGCTCGTCCGTCACGAGGTCGAGCGCGGGTCGGGAGCGGCGCAGCAGTTCGGCGATGCGCGGGTAGCGCTGCGCCCGGCCGGAGTGCATCGGGTGGAGGTTGAGGAAGAGCGCGTCCGAGCCGGCGAGGGCCGCGGTGACCAGCTCCGACCAGGTCTGCGTGTCGGACTTGGACCAGGCCGTGTGCGGCCAGTTCTCGATCTCCGGCTCGCTGGTGGCCCAGCTCGGCCGCAGGGCCCGCTGCTGCTCCAGCATCCAGACGGAGGAGCTCAGTTCGCGTCCCGGCGTGTCGCTGTAGGCGGCGAAGTGCGGGCGGTGGGCCACGCGCCCGCCCACCGACAGCGCCTGGAACAGCTTCGACCAGTCCCGGCCTTCGACCGAGGCGACGCCCAACGTCGAGCTCATCAGCCCCAGTTGCGACGCGCCACCGGAGTGCGTGGCGACCGCGTCGGCGAGGTCGGCGGCCACTTCCAACTGGGCGGTGCGCCACACCTGCTGCAGCAGCGCCCGCCACGGGTGGGGCGCTCCGGGCGCGGTGACGGCCGCGACCACCTGCTCGCGGGTCACCGGCTCGCCGACCAGCCGCGCGAGCCGGTCCAGCATCGGCTGCTCGAAGCCGCCACCCCAGGGCAGCGGCGCGTGGTTGTGGTAGCGGAAGTCGTCCTCCAGCCACAGCACCCGGAAGCCCAGGGCGGCGAAGCGCGCGTAGTGGGCGGTGATCCACGCCCGCCAGCGCGGGCAGGCGAAGGAGACCTGCGCCGAGGCGACGGTGCCGTCCGGCGCCACCATCGGGGTGAAGCCGAGCGTGTCGGCCCGCCCGCGGTCGGCGTGGCCGGCGGTGACCCACGGGTTGAGGCTGACCTCGAGACCGGCCTCCCGCAGCACGCCGAGAGCGGTCGCGGCGGTCTCGACGAGCAGGTCCTCCGCAGGCCCGGCCGGATGGCCGGCGTACAACTCCTCGGCGCCCAGCAGCAGGACGACCTCGTCCACGCTTGCCTCGCCACAGAACTTGGCCAGTTCGGCGGCCTGGGCCGCGGCGTCCGGGCCGGGGTGGAGCTGGAACCGCAGGTGGTACCGGGCGGGCACGCGGGGCCTCCTTGACGGGGTTGAAGGGGCGGTCACTTGACACGCGGTTCATTTGACGGAGCCGGCCGTCAGGCCGGACCGCCAGAAGCGCTGCAGGGAGAGGAACAGGACGACCAGAGGGATCGCGGAGACCATCGCGGCGGTGACCACGATGTTGAACGGCACGGCGGTCGGCCCGATGCCGCGCTGCGACTGCCAGCCGACGATGCCGACGGTGACCGGCTGGAGCCTGTCGTTGGCCAGCATCAGCACCGGCAGCAGGTAGTTGGTCCAGATCGAGACGAACTGGAAGAGGAAGATGGTCACCAGCGCCGGGGCCATGACGCGCAGCGCGATGGTGCCGAAGATCCGCACCTCGCCGGCCCCGTCGATGCGTCCCGCCTCCAGGAGCTCGTCCGGCACGGACGCGGCCGCGTAGATCCGGGCCAGGTACACCCCGAACGGGCTGACCATGCTGGGCAGCAGGACGGCCCAGTAGGTGTTCACCAGTTGGACCTTGGAGAACATCAGGTAGAGCGGGATGGCCAGCAGCGGCTGGGGGACCAGCACTGCGGCGAGCACCGTGTTGAAGGTGAACTCACGCCCGCGGAACGGGTACTTGGCGAGCGCGAACCCGGCGAGGGCGGAGATCAGCGTGCTGACGGCCGCGCCGCCGACGGCGTAGACGGCGCTGTTGACCAGCCACTGCGAGTAGATCCCGCCCTGCTGGGTGAAGACCTGCCGCAGGTTGGCGAAGAACGCGAAGTGGCCGAACCAGAAGCCGTTGCCGGAGAAGAGGTCCGCGTTGGTCTTGGTGGAGGAGACGAGCAGCCACCAGACCGGGACGAGGAAGTAGACGGACGCGACGACCAGCACGCCGAGCGTGACCCAGCGGGCGGGGTTGCGGAGGGCGGTGTTCACAGGGCGGCTCCCCGGCGTTGGACGAGCTTGAGGAAGCCGAAGGAGAGCACGAAGGCCAGCAGCGCCAGGATGACCGACTCGGTGGCGGCGGCGTTGAAGTTGTTGGCGTCCACGGCGTCGTAGGCGGCGTAGATGGGCGTGTAGGTGCTGCTGAGGTTGGGCGCGACGTTGTGCAGGATGGCCGGCTCGTTGTAGAGCTGTGCGGTGCCGATGATGGAGAAGACGGTGGTCAGCACGAGCGCGGGCCGCACCAGCGGGATCTTGATCCGCCAGGCGATGCCCCAGGCCGAGCAGCCGTCCATCGTCGCGGCCTCGCTGAGCTCCGCCGGGATCGCCTGCAGCGCGGAGTAGATGATCAGCATGTTGTAGCCGGTCCAGCCCCAGGTCAGCATGTTGCCGATGGTCGGGGCGAGCATGGCGTTCGAGGTCAGGTCCAGGTGCAGGCCCAGGTGGTGCGCGGCCGCGGTGATCGGGCTGAGCCCGGGTGCGACGAGGTAGGACCACATGATCGCGCCGATGACACCCGGCAGCGCGTACGGGAGGAAGAACGCCAGCCGGAAGAACCGCTTGAACAGGGTGGTCCTGGCGTCCAGCAGGAGCGCGAGACCGAGCGCGAGCCCGAGCATCACCGGCACCTGCACGATGCCGATCAGCAGGACGCGGAGCAGTGAGCCGCGGAACGCCGGGTCGGCGAGGGCGGTTCCGTAGTTGGACAGCCCCGCGAAGACCTGCGTGGGCGCGGAGAGCCCGAGCCCGTCGCGGTGCATCCGGAAGAGGCTCTGGTAGACGGTGTAGCAGATGGGTGCGGCGTACATGGCGACGAAGAGCAGCAGGAACGGCGCGAGGAACAGCGCCGCGGTCCGCGCGCGGCGCAGATGCGCGGGAGTGCGGCGGGACTGCGTGCGTCCGGCGGGCGCGCGTGTCGAGGCGGTCGCCTGCCGCGAGGTGGCGGTGGTCATGCGTGTCCTTTTGCAGACGAGACGTTGCACTGCATGGGGGCGCGGGGAACTGCGCGACAAGCCACCCACCCACGTCGTTCACCGAGCGAGCAGGGCCGTCCGTACGTCGGTGGTTGCTCGCGCAGTTCCCCGCGCCCCTGAGGTGAGTGCAACTCACCCTGTGACGGTCAGGCCCTGCTGCTTCATCTGGGCAACCGTCTTGCTCTGGACCGTGCCCAGCACGCTCGGCAGCGTCGCGCCGCCGGTGCCCGCCTGGCCGAGGCCGTCGCCGAGGTCGGTGGAGGTCTGGGTCATCGTCGGGCCCCACTGCCAGGAGGTGTTGATGTGGGGCATCTCCGCGTTGAAGACGTCGTAGATCTTCTGGCCGCCGTAGAAGGGGTCCGGCGCCGACAGGGCCGGGTTACTGAGGCCCGACGTCGCGGCGGGGTAGATGCCGGTGACCTTGATGAGGTTGGCGACGCTGTCGGGGTCGGTGCTCATCCAGAGGGCGAACTCCGCCGCCTCCTTGGCGTGCGCGCAGCCCTTGAGGACCGCGGTGGCGGAGCCACCGTCGTTGCCGTAGACCGGGTTGCTCGCGTCCCAGACGGGCATCGGGGCCACGGCCCACTGGCCGGACGTGCCCTTGACGCTGGAAGCGATGATCGGGGCGTCCCAGACGGCGTTGACGTCCGAGAGGATCTTGCCGCTCGCCATGTCGGCGTACAGGGACGGGTCGTAGCTCGGGTCCGTCTTGAGCAGCTTCTTGTCGAGCAGGCCCTGCCAGTAGGAGGCGACCTTCGCGTTGCCCGCGCTGTTGATGCTCACCTGCCACTGCTGGTTGGCCGTGCCGAACCAGGGTGCGCCCGCCTGCCAGGCCAGGCCGGCGTAGTTGTAGGCGTCGTTGCCGAAGTCGCCGAGGTAGACGCTCGGGTCGGCGGCGTGCACCTTCGCCGCGTCCGCGGCGTACTGGTCCCAGGTGGCCGGGGGCGTGGTGATGCCGTACTTGGCGAAGAGGTCCTTGCGGTACATCAGGGCCATCGGCGCGGTGTCGACGGGCGCGCCGTACGTCTTGCCGCCGATCGTGACCTGGTTCCAGGTCCAGTCCGCGAACTGGCTCTTGGCGGAGGCGGTGGCGTCGGTGACGTCCTGGAGCGCGCCGGCGGCGGCGAAGCTGGGCAGGGTCTCGTAGCCGACCTGGGCCAGACACGGCGCATTGCCCGCCTGCACGGCGGTCAGCATCTTGGTGTAGCCGCCCTTGGAGCCGGAGGCGGTCTTGTCGAAAGTGATCTGGATGTCCGGGTGCGACTTGTTCCACAGCGCCACCGACTGGTCGTAGCCGGGCGCCCAGCCCCAGAAGTCCAGCTTGACCGGCCCCGAGGAGGCGGCGGATCCGGTGGTGGACCCGCTGCTGGAGCAGCCGGCGAGCAGAGCGGTGGCCGTCATGAGGGCGGCGGCCGTGGCCACCGCTCTTCCGGAGTGCATCGTCAAGGCAGGGCTCCCGTTTCAGAGGGGAAGGAGGCTTGCTCGATTAGTTCGGCTATTGTTGGAACAAAAGCGAGTCACAGTCAAGACACCCAGCAGGACCGCTACAGTCACAGGTCTGGAGCGGCAGTCCCACCGACGAAGGGGGAGGGCAGCAGCCGTGGCAACCCGAGCTGTCGAGACGTACCCGCGCGACCTGGCCATGGCCGGGCCTCCGGGGGCCAAGGACCGGTCCTCGACCCGCCGTGCCAACCTCAGCCTGATCCTCAACCTGCTGCACGGCGAGGGCGGCCGGTCCCGCGCCCGGATCGCCGCCGACACCGGGCTGCCCAAGGCGACCGTCACCAACCTGATCGCCGAGCTGATGGAGGGCGGCCTGGTCCGCGAGGGCGGCGCCGAACGCGAGGGCGCGGTCGGCCGACCCGGCCAGGTGGTCGAGCTGGACGGCCGGTCCCTGTGCGGGGTCGGCGTCGAGGTCAACGTCGACTACGTGAGCGTGATCGCGCTCGACCTGCCCGGTGACGTCGTCGCCCAGCGTCGCCTTGCCGTCGACGTCGCGGCGACCCCGGCCGAGGCGGTGCTCGACACCGTCGCCCGGCTGGTCGCCGAGACGATGGACGAGCTGGCCAGGACCGGGGTGCGGACCATCGGCGTGACGCTGGCCGCGCCCGGCGTGATCGATCCGGTCCGGGGCGTGGTCACCTACGCGTCCAACGTCGGCTGGCGGGAGGTCTCGGCCGTCGACGGCCTGCGCCGCAGGCTCGGGCGTGCCGCGCCGGAGATCCACCTGGAGAACGACGCCAAGCTCGGCGCGATCGCGGAGTTCGTCACGACCGACACCCCCGGCGTGCGCGACCTGGTCTACCTGACCGGCGCCACCGGCGTCGGCGCGGGCATCATCGCGAGCGGCAAGCTCCTGCGCGGCAATGCCGGCTTCGCCGGCGAGGTCGGCCACCTGCCGCTGGGCGACCCGGAGCAGCAGTGCCCCTGCGGCCGTCGTGGTTGCTGGGAGACGGCCGTCGGCCTGGCGGCGCTGCTGCGGCTGGCCGCGGACCGGGACGACCCGGTCCACGACCCCTCGGTGGACGTGGAGCAGCGCCTTGCCGAGCTGTCCCGCCGTGCCGAGGCGGGCGACGCCCGCACGCTGGCCGCGTTGGACACGCTGGCCCGGGCGCTGGGCGCGGGGGTCGCGCTGCTGGTGGACGTGCTGAACCCGCGCCTGCTCGTGCTGGGCGGTCACTTCGCGGTGTTCGGCGAGTACTTGGTGGCGGCCATAGGGGATCGCGTCCGCGACACCGTGATCGCCCCCGATGCGGGTGGCTGCGAGCTCGTCCCGTCCGTCCTGGGCTTCACCGCGCCGGCGCGCGGCGGCGCGTACCTGGCGCTGGACGCGGTCTACCAGGACCCGATCGCCATCATGCAGGTGTTGCAACTCCCGTAGGGGCGCGAGGAACTGCGCGAGTGGCCCAGCCGAGGGGGATGGCCCTGTCCGCTCGGGGCCGCGAGGCCGTGGGTGGCTTTTCGCGCAGTTCCTCGCGCCCCCGGCGTCCGAGGTCTTGACGCGGACTCGATTAGTTCGGATTCTGGCGGAACTAATCAACCCGCCCCGCTCCTCCCCGAGTGGAAGGACCCCCATGAGTCGATCCCTCCGGCCGCGCCTGCTGGCCGCGACCGTGCTCGCCGTCGTCGCCGCAGGCCTACCGCAACTCCCCGCCGTGGCCGCCGCCTCCAGTGGCACCGTCACCATCGGCGGTCAGTGTCTGGACGACGTCAACGCCGGTACCACCGCAGGCAATCCGGTCCAGCTCGCCGCCTGTGACGGCTCCGCCGAACAGAACTTCACCTGGAACGCCGACGGCACGGTCGGGGTGCTCGGCAACTGTCTCGCCGTCGCCGGCGGTTCGGTGGCCAACGGGGCGCTGCTGCAGCTCGCCGGTTGCGCGAGCTCCGCGCCGGAACAGCACTTCGCGTTCCAGCCGGACACCACGATCCTCAGCGCCCAGTCCGGCAAGTGCCTTCAGGTGCAAGGCAGTTCCGTTGTGGCGGGTGACGGCGTCGGGTTGGCGCCCTGCAACCCCTCGCAGGCGCTGCAGAACTGGCAGGCCGCGGGCGCCCCCGCCGCCGCGTACACGCTCTCCGCCGGTGCCTCCGGCACCAACGGCATCAACGGCGACGACACCCCGGCCTTCCCCTACCTCGACAGGAACGGGCAGTTCTACTACCAGTCCGCCCACTCGCTCTACGGCGCCACCGACGGCCGCAGCTGGGACTTCTACTCCGGCTCGAACTTCGACACCGCCACCAAGGCGTCGATCAGCAACAGCGGCACCAACAAGGACACCACCGCGTTCTGCAACAACAGCCCGACCGGCGTCAACGCCACCGACGCGCCCTCCGGTTCCGGCTACGCCGAGCGCAACTACTGCGACCTCGTGGGCGTCTGGGTCGACCCGGACAGCGGCACCTGGTACGGGCTGGTGCACAACGAGTTCACCCCGCAGCCCTTCGGCGACGGCACGCACTACGACGCGATCGACTACGCGTCCTCCACCGACCAGGGCGCCAGCTGGACCATCCAGGGCCACGCCGTCACCACGCCCTACAGCACCGTCCGCAACGACACCGCCACCTTCCCCAACCAGACCTACTACTACGGCGACGGCGACCCCCGCCTCTTCGTCGACCAGCGGTCCGGGTACTTCTACGTGTTCTACATGTCCCGGCTGGTGGACAAGACCGGCGGCTGGGGCGCCTTCCAGGAGCACGTGGCGCGCGCGCCCATCGCACAGAAGATGAGCTCCGCGTCGTGGAGCAAGTGGTACGACGGCGCCTGGTCGCAGCCGGGCGTCGGCGGGTCGGAGAGCGACGTGATCCCGGCCGACGGTGTCGGTTCCGGCTGGATCCCGCCCGCGCAGGGCTACTCGCCGGGCACGAGCGGGAGCATCGCCACCCAGGTCGCCGCCGGGACGACGCCGGTCAGCTCGCAGCTGTCGGTGCTGAACATCGCCTGGGACGCCTACCTCGGCAAGTACCTCGGCACGCCGGAGAACGAGGCCGGCAGCAACCAGCCGCAGCACTTCTACGTGACCGACGACCTGGCCACCGAGAAATGGACCGACATCGGCTCCGCCGGGCCGGCCCAGAGCTCCTGGTACCGCTGGTTCCTGGACCCGACCAGCCTCACCGGCGGCGCGATCGTCGGCAGGACCTTCCGCTCCTACTGCGAGTACTCCTGCACGCCGAACGACTCCGAGTACACGCAGTTCACCGTCGCCCCCTCGTCCTCGGCCGGGCTGCCGGCCTCGCCGGTCACCAGTGGCGTCGGCTACGAGATCGGCGCGGGCGGCGGTGCCTACCTGACGCAGAGCGGCACTGCCGTGACCACCACGACGGCCCCGTCCGGCACGGCAGCGCAGTGGACGTTCACGCCGACCGGCGACGGCTTCTACACCGTCGCCAACACCGGCAGCGCCCAGGCCCTCGGCGTCGACTCGACGAAGAACGCGGGCCGGGCCTGGGAGGCGCCGGTCACGCTCGGCAAGCTCGCGAGCAGCGGGCCCACGGCCGGGCAGCAGTGGTCGATCCAGACGATCATGCAGTCCCCGGCTTCGAGTGGCTCCTCGACGCCCACCGGCGGCTACCGGCTGGTCAACCGCTACAGCGACCTGGCACTCAGCCTGACCGGTGGCACCACCGCCGTCGCCACTGCGCCGCAGCGCGCCTGGAACAACACCGGGACGGCCGGTGACACCCGCCCCGTCTCCGCCCAGACGCTCGGCTTCACCGCCGCAGGCGGCTCCGCCGACCTGAGCGGCAGCCACACGCTCACCCTGGGCGGCGAGGCCCTGGACGACCCCAACTGGTCGACCGCGCAGGGCACCCAGCTGGACACCTGGTCCACCAATGGCGGAGCGAACCAGAGCTGGACCTTGACCAAGCAGGCCGACGGCTCCTACACCGTGGTCAACGCCTACTCCAAGCTCTGCATGGACGACTACGGCGGCAACACCGCGGCCGGGACCGCCGTCATCCAGTGGGCCTGCACCGGCAACCCCAACCAGGAGTGGACGGTGGCCGCGCTCGCCTCCGGCGCCTACACCCTGACCAACGTCCACACCGGCCTGCTGCTGACGACCGCCGGAGCGGCCGACGGCGCGCTCGTCACCCAGCAGGCGAACACCGGTTCCTCGCTCCAGCAGTGGACCCTCGGCTGACGCCCGGGCCCTGAGCAGTCGGCGCCGCCGTCCCGGCCGGTCCGGGCGGCGGCGCCCCCGCGTCGGGGTTGGCGTCAGCGGGACGCGGCACGCCGACGCCCCGACGCCCTGGACGCCGGTGTGCGCCTGCACGCGCAGGTCGCCGTCGACCACCTGAGCGGGGTCCTCGTCCCGGAGTGACCGGGCCGACCCCGCCCGCGGCTCAGGGGCGGCGTGTATAACTCATGCATGTCGAAGAAGCCCGCACCGGACGTGGTCACGCTCGTCGATGTCGCCAAGGTCGCCGGGGTGTCCCGCGCCACGGTCTCGCGGGTGGTCAACGGCAACGCCTCGGTGGCTCCGAGCCTGCGCGAGTCCGTCGAGCGGGCCATCGCCGAGACCGGCTACACGCCGAACCTCGCGGCCCGCTCGCTGGTCACGCGCACGACCGGCTCCATCGCGCTCGCGGTCTCGGACATGAGCGCCGGGCAGATCTTCGCCGACCCGTTCTTCGGCCGGGTCGTCAGCGGCGTCACCCAGGCCGTCCGGCCGCGTGGTGTGCAGGTGGTGCTGGCCATCGTCGACGACGAGCCCTCCCGGCGGCAGCTGATCAACTTCCTGCGCCAGGGGCACGTCGACGGCGTCGTGCTCGTCTCCACCCACTCCGACGACCCGCTGCCCGCCGCACTGGCGGAGGCCAAGGTCCCGGCCGTGCTCTTCGCCCGCCCGAGCGAGCCGCTGCCGATCAGCTTCGTCGAGCTCGACCAGCGCGCCGGCGTCTTCCTCGCCGTCGACCACCTGGTCGCCCTGGGCCGCCGCCGGATCGCGCACGCCTCCGGGCCGCTGGACACCCCCGCCGGCCGCGAGCGCCACGCGGCCTTCCGCGAGCGCCTGGCCCACCACGGCCTCACCGAGGCCGCGCACGCCGAGGGTGACTTCACCCAGGCCGGCGGTGCCGACGCGATGCGCGCCCTGCTTGCCGCCGCACCGGACGCGGACGCCGTCTTCGTCGCCTCCGACCTGATGGCGCTGGGCGCGGTCGGCGTGCTGCACCGCGCGGGCGTCGCCATCCCGGACCGGATGGCCCTGGTCGGCTTCGACGACAGCAGCGCCGCCCTGACCTGCGACCCGCCGCTGACCACCGTCCGCCAGCCGGTCGAGGCGATGGCGGGCCAGATGGCGGAACTCCTGCTGGAGCAGATCGCGGCGCCGGAGCGGACGTTGCAGTCGCGGGTCTTCCAACCGGCGCTCGTGGTCCGCGAGTCGGCCTGACAGCTCGGCGGCGCCCGGCCGAAGCCGGGCGCCGCGTCGGCTCGTCAGCTCACGCCGAGGTGACGGGCGAAGAACCGCACTGCGCTGTCCGCCTCGAAGCGCGGCAGCTCCTTGTGCCGACCCGAGTTGGCGTGCAGGGACTTCTCCGTCGAGGCGAAGGCCTCGAAGAGGGCGAGCGCGTGCTCGCGTGAGATGTGCTCGTCGTCCCACTGCATGTCGAACTCGACCGGCACGGTGATCTGCTTCGCGTGGTCGGTCAGCAGATGGGGCCAGTGCTGGCCGAAGACCGCGGCGCGGATCCGGGGCTCGGCCGCCACGAACGGCACACCGATCGCGGTGCCCATGTTGATGCCCCAGTAGCCGACGGGCCCGTCCGTGCCGATCTCCGGCAGCTCCTGCAGCGCGTCCAGGGTCGCCTGCCACTCGGGCACCGCCTGCTCCGCGAGCCAGGCGTTGTAGCGCACGACGATCGGACCGACGGGTTCACCCGAGGCCATCGCCGCCGTCATCAGCTCCCGCTCCTGCTCGTCGTGCTCGGTGAGCGGTCGGCCGCCGTGAGCAGGCGCGTCGATCACCGCGACATGGAACCCGCACCCCTCGACGAGCCGCTGGGCGCGGCCCGACATCGCCGGGTGCTTCTTGTGGTTGCCGCCGCCGTGGCCCATGAGGACCAGCGGCGCGCGACGGGAGCCGGAGTCGGTGGCCGGGGACCAGAGCACACCGGGAATGCCGCTCACGGCGAACTCGCGCTCGAGAACGGTGCCGGAGACGGTCGTGCTGGTGAAAGTCAGAGTGTTCATGGCTGTCGCCTTTCGGGAGAGCGTTGACGCGGGGCTCCCGAAAGCGACGGCTACGCCGCTCGCCCGACCGTGACCGACGGAGGGAGCACCCACACGGAACCTGCGTTCATGGGTCTCACCTCCTTCGTCGCTGTCACGATCAGGAGGAAGGTAGCAGAGGCGGCGCCGCCCCCGCCAAGTCGTTTTCCGACTCGGCGGGGGCGGCGCTGAACCGGGCCGACGGCTCAGTCCATCGCGTCGTCCGTGATCGGCGACGAGAGCGTCAGCCCGCCAGACAGCGGCAGGTTGCGCGAGGAGTCACCGACCAGGATCTGGTAGTTCCCCGCGCCCGCGATCCAGTGCCCGCTGCCGGTGTCCCACGACGCCAGGTCGTGGGCCGTGACGGTGAAGGTCACGGTGCCGGACGCGCCGGGGTTGAGCGTGATCCGCTGGAACCCCTTGAGCTGGTGCGGCGGTTCACCGGCCGAGGCCGGATCGCCGACGTAGAGCTGCGCCACCTCCGTGCCGGCCCTGCTGCCGGTGTTGGTGACGGTGGCCGTCACCGTCGCCTGGTTGTTGTTCAGCGGCCCCACCTGCAGGTTGCCGAAGGAGAAGTTGGTGTAGCTCAGGCCGAACCCGAACGGGAACAGCGGCGTGACGTTGTTCGCGTCGTACCACCGGTACCCGATGTCGAGCCCCTCCGAGTACTGCACCGTCCCGTTGACGCCCGGCCACTGCGCGGCGGTGCTCGCCGGCACCTGGGTGAGCGAGGTCGGGAAGGTGATCGGCAGGTGCCCGGAGGGGTTCACGTCGCCGAACAGCAGCGCCGCGATCGCCTGGCCGAACTCCTGGCCCTGGTAGAAGCCCTCGAACACGCCCGCGACCTGGTTCAGCCACGGCATCATGATCGCCGAGTTGTCGTTCAGCACGACGATCGTGTTCGGGTTGGCCGCCGCGACCGCAGAGATCAGCGCGTCCTGGTTGTTGGGCAGGTTGAGCGTGGTGTTGTCGGACTCCTCGTGCCCGTAGTTGTCGGCCGCGAAGACGATCGCCACCTTCGAGGACTGCGCGAGCGCGACTGCGGAGGCCTGGTCCGAGCCGTCGTTGTAGGTGACCGAGACGTTCGTCCCGGCGGTCCGCTGCTGCAGGCCGTAGAGCGGGTCGTAGGTGCCCGTGCTGGTGGCGCTGCCGCTGCCCGCGCCCCCGGTGATCGCCCCGGAGCTCGCGTCGGTGCCGATGACGGCGATCGACTCGCTGCCGTTCGGGTCGAGCGGCAGGACGCCGTTGTTCTTCAGCAGCACCGTGCCCTCCTCGTCGCCCTGCAGCGCGACCGCGCGGTGCGCGGGCGTCGCGACGATGGCGGTCGTGGAGCCGCTCGGCGCCTTGTCGAACATGCCGAAGCGGAACATCTGCGTCAGCACCCGCGAGACCATCGTGTCGAAGGTCGCCTGGGTGACCTGGCCCGCCGCGACGGCCTGCTCCAGCGACGAGGCGAAGAACCCGCCGAAGGGCATCTCGACCGTCTCACCGGCGTTGGCCGACGGCACGGTGGAGTGGATACCGCCCCAGTCGGACGTGATGAACCCCTGGAAGCCGGCCTGCTGGTACATCGGTACGTTCTCGATGGCCGGGTTCTGGCAGGAGTAGTTGCCGTTGACCATGCTGTACCCGCACATCAGCGCCGCCGCGCCACCCTTCTCGATGGCGGTCTGGAAGCCCGGCAGGTAGATCTCCTGCAGCGTGCGGGGGTCGATGATCTCGTTGCCGGGCGCGTTCGGCTGCTCGATGTTGTACGCGGCCGCGTGCTTGACCTCGGCCATCACGCCCTGGCTCTGCATGCCCTGGACGTCCGCGCTGACGATCTCGCCGGTGAGGTACGGGTCCTCGCCGAAGGTCTCGTACGCGCGGCCCCAGCGCGGGTCGCGGACCATGTTGATCGTCGGGCCGAGGGAGACGTTCACGCCCTTGCCCGCGAACTCCTGGCCGGCCGCGACACCGAAGCTGTGCTCGTAGCCGGGGTCGAAGGTGGCCGCGGACACCTCCCCGTCCGGGAACTGTGTGACGCCGCCGAGCCCGTCACCGACGCCGCTCGGCCCGTCCTCCAGGTTGACGCTCGGGATGCAGAGCGCGGGCTGTCCGGCGATCTGGCCGATGTAGACGTTGGAGCCGTCGCCGTAGAGCATGGCGTCCTTCTGGTCCTGCGTCATGGCGCCCATGAGCTGGGCTACGCGGGTCGAGACGGCCACGTTCGGTTCGTTGAGCCACGGGCAGTTGCCCGGGGCCGGCTGCGGCGTGGGCGGCGGGATGGTGACGGTCTGGTTGCCGACCGTGTAGACGGAGAACTCCCACAGCGAGTCGCCGTAGCCCGTCCCGCGCGCCGTGCCGTACATCCGGACGTAGCGCCCGGTACCGGTGACGTTGAGCGTCTGGGTGCCGCCGGTGCCGGTCGTCGTGGTGTAGATCGTCGTCCAGTTGGTGTTGTCGGTCGAGGTCTGGATCTGGAACCCGGAGGCGTAGGCGTTCTCCCACTGGAGCACCACCTGGCAGATCGGCAGGTTGCCGCCGAGGTCGACGTCGATCCACTGCGGGTCGGCGGAGGCACTCGACCAGCGGGTCAGCGTGCTGCCGTCGGTGGCGTAGAAGGGGTCGTACGCGGGGTTGTTGTCCTGGATCGAGGAGGCGGTCGCCGGGTGGCCGAGGGCCGCGTTGGTGGTGCCACAGTTCCCGGTGCCGCCACCGGAGTTGCCACTGCCCCCCGTGAAGACCTGCATCTCCCAGAGCGAGTAGCCGTAACCCGTCGCCCGGGCGGTGCCGTACATCCGGAGGTAGCGGCCGGTGCCGGAGACGTTGAGGGTCTGCACGCCGCCCGTGCCGGTGGTGGTGGAGTAGATCGTCGTCCAGTTGGTGTTGTCGGTCGAGGTCTGGATCTGGAACGCCGTGGCGTACGCGGTCTCCCAGTTCAGCGCGACCTGGCAGATCGTCAGCGTCGAACCCAGATCCACCTGGAGCCACTGCGGATCGGCGAAGGCGGACGACCAGCGGGTGCCGGTGTTGCCGTCGACGGCCGCCGAGGCCGGGGTCCCGGCGTTCTCGGTCGAGGACGCGGTGGCGGGCTGGACCAGCGGGTCCCGCTGTCGCCGTCGACGGCCGCGGACGCGGGGAACGCGGCGCTCTCGACCGAGGACGCGGTGGCGGTCCTGCCCTGCGACAGCAGGGTTCCGGCCGCCTGCGCGGCGGGTGCGCCGGAGACGAAGAAGGCGGTGAGCAGGGTCAGGACGGCGAGCGCCGCCGTCCACACGGTTCTGACGGTACGTCGGGGCACTGGCGTGAACCCCGGCGAGCGTTGTGCGTGCATGTCGTCCTTTCGCTCGTACGGGGCGCTCAGTAGCCGACGGCGACTTCGAGCCACTGCGGGTTGGCGTGCGAGATGTACGAGGACTGGCCCGCGTAGTCGTCGTACGGGAAGCCGTACGCGAGGCCGTTGATCGCGTGGTCGTGCCAGAACTTGGCGTAGTAGTTGGCGGGCGCCGCGAGGTAGTACTGTGTCGGGTCGGACCACTGCGCCTGCGGCAGCGTCGCCACATGGCGGTTGAGCGCCGCGCACTCGGCCGCGTTGCTCGCCAGCGTGCCCGCGCAGCCGAAGATGTTCGAGGTGGTCTCGTTGACGCCGACCGAGTTCGCGTACGCGGTGAAGTAGTTGGCGTTCACGCCACCCGTCTGGAAGCTCGGGTCGGAGCCGGGTGCGATGATCCGGTAGGGCGCCTGGGTCTGCGCCAGCACCTTGAACTCCTGCGGCACCGCGTTCTGGAAGTCGGTGAACAGCTGCGAGCGGCTCTCGTCGAAGACCTGCTGCGTGTCGCCCACCTGCACGTCGTAGCCGTCGGTGGCGTGCAGTCGCATCGCGATCGGCAGGCCCCAGGCGTCCACCCGGGTGGTGTTGCCGTTGAACACGCCCGCACCGACGGTGAACTCGATGAAGTCGAAGTACTTGCTGGTGGGTGAGCCGAGGTAGAAGTACATCCGGCCCGAGGAGTTGGCGGGCATGTCGAGGTAGGGCTGGTCCGCGATGGAGTGCGTCTGCCCGTTGAAGCTCCAGTAGACCTGGCTGTCCGGGTAGGCGCCGTTGGTGCGGTTGAGCACCTTGACCATCAGCACGTTCTGCGCGGGCGGAATGGTGCTGGTGTCACCCCAGAACGGGTCGCCGGTGCCACCGGAGCTCGCGGTGAAGACCTGGAACTCCCACAGGGAGTAGCCGTACTGGGTGGCGCGGGCGGTCCCGTACATGCGGACGTACCGGCCGGTGCCGGAGACGTTCAGTGTCTCGGTGCCGCCCGCGCCGGTGGTGGTGGAGTAGATCGTGGTCCAGTTCGTCGCGTCGTCGGAGACCTGGATCTGGTAGGCCTTTCCGGCGGCCGTCTCCCACTGCAGGACCACCTGGCAGATGGTCTGGCTGGTGCCCAGGTCGACCTGGAGCCACTGCGGGTCGGCGAAGGCGGACGACCAGCGGGTGCCGGTGTTGCCGTCGACGGCCGCCGAGGCCGGGGTGCCCGCGTTCTCGGTGGACGAGGCGGTGGCGGGTGCGTTCAGCGCCGCGTTCGTGGTGCCGCAGGAGGTGCCGCCGCCGGATCCCGCGGCGCCGTAGACCTGGAACTCCCACAGGGAGTAGCCGTACGCGGTGGCGCGGGCGGTCCCGTACATGCGGACGTAGCGGCCCGTGCCGGTGACGTTGAGCGTCTCGGTGCCACCGGCGCCGGTGGTGGTGGAGTAGATCGTCGTCCAGTTCGTCGCGTCGTTCGAGACCTGGATCTGGTAGGCGGTCGCGTAGGCGGCCTCCCACTGGAGCACGACCTGGCTGATGGCTGCGCTGGAGCCCAGGTCGACCTGGAGCCACTGCGGGTCGGCGAAGGCGGACGACCAGCGGGTGCCGGTGTTGCCGTCGACGGCCGCCGAGGCGGGGAAGGCGGCGCTCTCGAGCGACGAGGCGGTGGCCGGCTTGCCCTGCGAGAGCAGGGTCGTGGCGGCGTGGGCGGATGGTGACTGCGACAGTGCCAGCAGCAGGCCGGCGAGCAGGGCGACCACGGAGAGCAGCGCGCGAAGCGGTGCCTTCCGGTGGGGGGTGGGCAGGGAAACGGGCATGCGGCGACTCCTCAGGCGCGCGTGCGTGAAGGTGGGTGGGACGCACAGCGAGAGTGAGGGGGAGCGCTGAGAGAGCGCTCTCTCGCAGGAGCAGTCTGAGGAGCCGTGCAGGTCATGTCAAGGCCTGAGAGCGTTCTCCGAGGCTGTGCCGACACGGTAGTTGTCGCTCCGTCAGCTCGGCGTCGGCCGGTCGGCGAGAAGCCCCCGGATGGGGGTGGCAGTCACCGAGCATCGGGGGATTGCCAGCCGGGCGCCCGCGCGCTCCCGGTGCAGAAATCGTGGTCGGGAACGACGCGGGAGCGACACGCCGTCGACGGTCGGGTGAACAGTGCGAAGGAACCCGACAGCCTCCCTTGCGGCCCCACCGGCGCAGTCAGCAGATTGGCCCTCGGCCTGGCACCTGCCGGGCCGATCCTCCATGAATCCCCTGGAGCGAGTGATGTCCCTGCGCACCCTGCGCACCGCCGTCGGTGTGGTCGCGGCTCTCGCCGCCACCGCCGTGGCGGTCCCGGCGGCCACCGCCGCCACCGCGCCCGCCGCGAAGCCCGCGGCCGCGGCGCACAAGCCGAGCGTTCCGGCCCTGAAGCTGCACCTGTTCGCGTCCGCCCCGGCCGGCTACACCAACCCGGACGACCTGACCCGCCTCGGCGACGTGCTCTACGTCGCCTACCAGAACAACGCCGGCCCGGACGGCAGCCCGGCCGGCAGCAAGAGTGACATCGTCGGCTTCGACCTGCGCACCGGCAAGGTCGTCCGCCACTGGACGCTGCCCGGCCGCGTCGACGGGCTCACCGCCGACCCGCGGCACCAGCGCCTGCTGGTGACGGTGAACGAGGACCTCAACTCCTCCTTCTACACGATCACCCCGACGCGCCGCTCCGCCACGATCGAGCACTACCACTACTCGCCGAGCCCGGCCCAGAAGGGCTCGGACGGGGTCAACGGCGGCACCGACGCGATCTCCGTCGCCGCCGACGGCACGATCTACGTCGCGCACTCCAACCCGGACGTCTCGCTGCCGGGCGCGAACAACGCCCCGGCCGCGTACACCGTGACCCTGCACGGCACCACGGCGAAGCTCGCGCCGGTCTTCGGCGTCGCCGACACCGCCCGCGTGATCAACCGGGCCAAGGGCGCGCCGGCCACGGAGAAGCTGGGTCTGACCGACCCGGACTCCAACCGGTGGATCCCGGGCCCGCGTGGCGGCGTGCTGATCCAGGACGCGCAGGCGGACAGCAAGCTGGTGCTGGTGGGCGGTCTGAAGGACAAGCACCACAGCCTGGCGGTGCTGAACCTGGTCAACGCCGGCCCCACCAAGGCCACCGCGACCCCGCAGCTGGACGACATCGTCCTCGGTGGCGGCGACGGCGTGCTCTTCGTCGTGGACCAGAAGGGCGGCCGGATCTACGAGGCGCGCACCGAGGGCGTCCGCCCCGGCACGCTTTTCGCCAGCCAGCCGGCCCCGGGCGACGGCGACCTGCCCAACGTCCCGGCGCTGTCCGTGGTCGACCCGCGCACCGGCGTGGTGACGGCGGTCAACACCGGCGCTGTGAAGCTGTCCAGCCCCAAGGGCCTGCTGTTCGTCGGCGCCGACGGTCGGGACTGACACGTCGAACGGCCCGAGCCGGTGGCCTTCGTCCGTAGCCGGACGGAGGCCACCGTCGTGCGTGGCCGTCGGGTTACGATCGGCGGGCGGCATCGCGTGTCGGTCACCGACCGGGTGAGACATGGAGGTGCCGGGAGATGCCCTTGGAGGCATTCCACCCATGTCGGTCGAGTTGAACCACACCATCGTCCACGCCCGCGACAACCGGGAGTCCGCCGCCTTTCTCGCCCGTGTCCTCGGGCTGGAGGTCGGCCCCGAGTGGGGCCCGTTCGTCCCCGTCGCCACCGCCAACGGGGTGACGCTGGACTTCGCCACGATCCCCGCCGAGTCCATCGTCATGCAGCACTACGCCTTCCTCGTCTCCGACGAGGAGTTCGACGCCGCCTTCGCCCGCATCGAGGCGGAGGGGGTGCCCTACTGGGCCGACCCGCACCTGAAGCAGCCGGGGGAGATCAACCACCACCACGGCGGTCGCGGCGTCTACTTCCTCGACCCGTCCGGCCACGGCCTGGAGATCATCACCCGTCCCTACGACGCCCACCTGCCGTCGTAGCATGCACCTGTGAGGCGTGGGGGAGCGGAACTGACGGCGCTGCTGGAGCAGGCCGGGCTGGAGAAGGCGGGCCAGTGGCGGACGGAGGCGATGCTGCCTCCGTCCGCCGCGTGGCGGTTGCTCGCGGGAGCCGGGGCCGACGCGCCGGTGGTCACCGTCCCCGGCCCGTGGCGGGAGGCGGCGGCGTCCGTCAACCAGGCCTGGGAGCGCCTCACGCGTGAGGCCGGGGTGCCGGACGCCGAGGGCGTCTTCCTGGTCGACCTCGGAGGGCCCTGGGCCGCCCGCAGGCCTCGCCACTGGACCCGCGTGCGCCTGACGGACACCTGGGACCTGGCCGGCGTGCTCGGTGAGGAGCCGGGCGGCCTGGAGTTCGTGACGGCGTCGCCGGGCGGTGACATGCTGGTCGCGGTGGTGAGCGGGGCCGACGCGGTCCGGTTGACGGTGGTGGATCGCCTGCGGGAACGACTGGACGCGGCGGCCGAGGCGGCGGCGCGCGCGAGCGAGGCGGAGCAGGCCGCTGCCTGGGCGGCGTTGGAGGCCCGGGCCGCGTCCGAGACCCACCTGCCCAAGCACTGGATCGAGGGCCTCAACGCCAACCCCTCCCTTCCGCAGGAGTTGCGCGCCCGGCTGCTGGCGGAGTCCCGCCACGCCATGTGGCGCCCCCTGCCTGCCGAGGAGGTGGAGGCGGTGCTCAACCACCCCGACTGGAAGGTGCGCGCGTTCGCCGCCGAGGTGCAGCCGAACATCACGCCTGAGCAATGGGAGCGGCTGATCCTCGGCGAGGAGGACGCCCGCAGGCGCTGGGCGCTCACCACGCTCGCGGTGGACCGCAAGGTCGTCCTTCCGCAGGCCGTCCTGCGTCGCCTCGCCGCGGATCCCTCCGCCCGCGTGCGCGCGGAGGCGTTGGGCCTGCAGGGCGTGAGCGCGGAGACGGCGGCCGGACTGGTCGACGACCCGGACACCGCGGTGCGGCGCAAGGCGTGCGCGGTGGCGTGGCCGGAGCTGTCGGAGACGGCCCGTGCCGCGCTGCGCGCGGACCCCGAGCCCCGGGTCCGTCGCGACGCCGTGCTCCGGCACCACCGCGAACACCCGCTCTCCCGCGCCGACTTCGAGGGCGAGCAGCTCGACGCGCAGGACCTGGAGAACTGCCGGCTCGCTCGCGACCTGGTGGAGTGGTGCCTCGGGGGCGACGATGTGGACCGGCGCCGCGCTCTGGCCCGAAATGGGCGGCTGGAGCCGGAGTTCGTCGCCCGGCTGGCCCAGGACCCCGACCCGGGCGTGCGGCTGGCCGTCTCGGTGCGCCCCGAGCTCACAGAGGACCAACGGGCCGCTGTCGTCATTGAGTTCGACCCGGGCCAGCGCTCGTACGGCCTGCCCTGGGTCATGGCCCTCCACGACGACGTCGACGCGATGCGCCGGCTCGCCGCTTCCACGCACCCGCTGATCCGTCGCAGCGTGGCGCGGGCTCGCCGTCTCCCGGCCGACGTCGTGGCGTTGCTCGCCGACGACGAGGACCGGGTGGTGCAGCTCTTCCTGGCGGAGTCCTGCGACGACGCGCCCGCGGAGATGCTGCTGCGCGTCTGCGCGTGGTGGTCGGGCAGCTTCAGCTCCCCGGGCCGCCCGCGCAGCCACCCCAACTTCCCCCGCACGGGCCTGCTCCACTACGCCGACGACCCGAACCCGCGGCTGCGCCGCCTGGCCCTGGACGACCCGGAGTCGACGCCGGAGCTCGTCGAGCGGTTCACCCGTGACCTGGACGGCCAGGTCCGGCACCGCGCCGCCGAGGACGAGCGGTTGTCCGCCGCCGCAGCGGCGCGGCTGGCCGACGATCCGGAGGACTCCGTGCGGTTCGCCGCTCTGCGCCACCCCGGGCTCCCCGCCACGGTGCTGGCGGAGCGGCTGGGAACGTGCGGGGACGCCGAGTGGGCGTCCCGGAACCCGGCCGTGCCGGTGGCCGTGCTCCGGGTCATGGCCGACCGCGCGGTCCCTACGCCCCCGGCAGGCGGCGCAGCACCAGCGTGACGAAGCCCCAGGTGTCGCGGTAGACGCGGAGCCACTCGTTGCGGTGGGTGGCGGAGACCTCCAGGGCCTGGGCGCAGGAGGGGTCGTCGGGGTGGTCCAGGGCCCAGTTCGCGAGGGAGCCGGTCCAGGCCCACTCGTAGGCGTCGAGTTCCTGGCGGGTGGACAGGTGGCCCTGGACGGGTACCAGGCCGGCGGCGGTGACCTGGGCCATGACGGTGGGCAGGTCGCCGGAGTCGCCGAGCATCTCCCGGGCCTCCGGGGCGGGCTCGCGCTCGAAGTAGCCGTCGCCGACCAGCAGGCGACCGCCGGGGGCGAGGTGGCGGGAGGCGGCCGTGAGCGTGGCCGGGAGGCCGCCGAAGGCGTGGACGGCGCCGACGCACAGCACCGCGTCGAAGCCGTGGGGGTTGGTGAAGGCGTCGGCGTCCTGCTCGACCAGGGTCAGCCGGTCGGCGACGCCGAGGGCCTCGGCCCGCTCCGCGGCCTCGGTGAGGGCGCGCGCGGAGAGGTCCACTCCCACGGCCCGCAGCTTCGGGTGCCGGGTCAGCGCACGCAGCAGCCATTCGCCACTGCCGCAGCCCAGATCGAGGACGCGGGCGTCCTCGCGGGCGACGGCGTGGTCCAGCAGCGCGGCCACCGACGCGTCGCCGAGCGGCGCCGCGATCGGGTGGTGGGTGTGGGCGATCAGGGAGAGCTGGTCACGGTTCATCCGACGGAGCGTGCCACGCCCGCGCACCCGGCGACACCTGGTTTTCCCGTCGCGAGCGCGCTCGGCGCCGCTGCTCAGTAGCGGGCCGTGATGCGCCGGGCGGGGCCGTCGACGGTGAGCAGGCCCCCGTAGGGGAGGACCAGCTGCGGATCGGTGTGGCCGAAGTCGACGTCGAGGACGGCCATGGTCTCCGGCGCGTACTCGGCCAACGCCCGCAGCACGGCCTCGCGCTGGTCCTTGCGGTAGGCGGAGCGCTCGGCCGGGCCGAGCGGACGGTCGAAGTTCCAGGCCTTGGCCCGCGCCATGAGCAGCGCGGGGAAGCGCCGCAGCAGGCCGCGTTCGCCCATGTTGCGCAGGATCCGGTAGACGTCCGGGGCGCTCGGCATCTCCTCGGAGGTCTCCAGCAGCAGGACGCACCCCTCGTAGGCGTCCGGCGGCAGGATCTCGCGGTCGGCCATCATCAGCCAGGAGAGGATCTCCAGGTTGCCGCCCCAGCTGCGGCCCTCGACCCGGCGGTCGGCTCGGTGCCACCGCCAGGGCTCGGCGGGCTCGCTCTCCGGCTCGCGGGTGAAGGTCCCGGCGTCCGCCCAGTTCCCGACGACGGAGTCGACGCGCTCCGGCTCGCGCAGCACGCGCGGACCGGCCTCGAACAGCGCCGCGCGCAGCGTGTCGACCGTGGCCGGGTGCATCGTGACGGGCCGACCGTACTGCGTCATCACCGAGCCGCCGTGGTAGGCGGGAACACCGAGGTTCCACAGCAGCACCAGCAGGTTGGTGTTGTCGCTGTATCCGAAGAACGGTTTGGGGTTGGCCCGCAGCAGCTCCCGGTCCAGGTGCGGCAGCACCCGGATCTGGTCGTCGCCGCCGATGCTGGAGACGACCGCCTTGATCCGCGGATCGGCGAAGGCCGCATGCAGGTCGGCGGCGCGCTCCTGGGGTGTCGCGCCCAGGCGCCGGGTGGCCGGGTAGCAGACCGGTACGAGCCCGAATTCGTCCCGCAGCCGGCGCAGCCCCAGCTCGAACGGGGCCGGGAACAACGCCGGCAGCCCGGCGGACGGCGACACGACGGCGACGGCGTCGCCCGGGGAGAGCTTGGGGGCCCACGGCACTTCGGTATGCATGCGCACGATGCTACGAGCAGCGGGTGCCGTCCGTCGTCGCGATTTCGACGAGGCCCCCGGTCGCCTCCGGCGTCTCGCAGGTCGCGCCTCACACGTCGCGGCGGTCCACCAGGACGAGGGCGACGACGACCGAGACCAGCGGCCACAGCAGGAAGACCCACCACTCGCCCTCCGGCTGCACCGGGAACTTCACGTAGGGGTTGACCCGGTAGGGCGTCAGGTCGTGGAGGAACTGAAAGGCCCGGAACGGCATGGCGTGGGCCAGACAGGCGGTCCAGTAGTGGTTGTCCGTCAGGAAGTCCGGCACGAGCAGCAGGACGGTGACGACCGCGACGACGGTGGCGGCGCTGTGCCGGATCACCGCGGCCAGGCCGAGGCCGACGAGGGCGCTGACGGTGGGGAGCAGGATCGCCGCCGCGAGGCCGGACCAGATGCCCGGCTGGGCGAGCGAGATCCCCGCGTGCTTGCTCGACAGGATCGCCTCGGACAGCCCGAAGGACGCGAAGGTGACCACCAGGCCGAAGGCCAGCATGGCGGCGGTCAACACCGCGATCTTCGCAGCCAGCAGCGCCCGGCGGGCCGGGACGGCCGCGAAGCTGACCCGGATCAGGCCCGAGGCGTACTCGCTGACCAGCGACATCGCCCCGAGTGTGCCGGCGACCAGCAGCACGGTGATCCCCGCGTTGTTGGTGAAGGAGTCGGCGAACGAGCCGCCGGGGGCGAAGGAGGCGCGCTGCGCCGCGCTGAAGTGGCTCCAGTCCTGCACGTCCGCGATCGCGGAGTTGGCGTTGAGCCACAGGACGCCGAGGGCGCTGAGCGCGTAGCCCCAGCGCATCGAACGCATCGACCAGAGCTTGAACCACTCGCCGGCGAGCAGGTCGCGGAAGCGGGGGCGAGGGTCGTCCCGTTGCGTGACCGCTCGGTCGGAGGCGGTGGGGACCGGGCTGAAGGCGGTCATCGGGCGTCTCCTGCCTCTCTCACGGATGCCTCTCCCGCGGATGCCTCTCCTGCGGTGTACTCGACGCTGTCGGCGGTCAGTTCCATGAAGGCGCGCTCCAACGAGGCGCTGGTGACGCTGAGTTCGTGCAGGCGCAGGCGGTGCTCGAAGGCCAGGTCGCCGATCTGGTCGCTGCCGAGGCCGCCCACCAGCAGCACGCCGTCACCGTCGCGGGTCACCGTCGCGCCCGCCGCCTGCACGGCATCCGCCAGGGCGGAGGCGTCGGGCGTGCGGACCCGGACGCGCGCGCCCGCGCCCCGGGCGGCGAAAGCCGCCAGCGGCTCGTCGGCGATGAGCCGGCCGCGGCCGATGACGACCAGTCGGTCGGCGGTGTGCTCCATCTCCGTCATCAGGTGGCTCGAGACGAACACGGTCCGGCCCTCGCCGGCCAGACGCCGGAACAGGTCGCGCACCCAGCGCACGCCCTCCGGGTCCAGTCCGTTCAGCGGCTCGTCGAAGAGCAGCACGGGAGGGTCGCCCAGCAGCGCGGCGGCGATGCCGAGGCGCTGCTTCATGCCGAGCGAGAATCCGCCGATCCGGCGTCGCGCGGCCGCGTCCAGCCCGACCTCGTCCAGCACCTCGCCGACCCGGCGCAGCGGGATGGCGTTGGTGCGGGCCAGTACGCCCAGGTGGGCGGCGGCGCTGCGGCCGCCGTGCACGTCGCCCGCGTCCAGCAGCGCGCCGACGTGCCGCAGGCCGCGCGGGCGGCGGCGGAACGCCCGCCCCTGGACGGTGACGGAGCCGCCGGTGGGCTCGTTCAGACCGATGATCATGCGCAGCGTGGTGCTCTTGCCCGCGCCGTTGGGGCCGAGGAAGCCGGTCACGCATCCGGGCCGGACGGTGAAGGTCAGCGCGTCGACGGCCGTCGTGGAGCCGTAGCGCTTGGTGAGGTCGTTGACTTCGATCACGTCCACCACCGTGCCCCGCGAACGGCCGACGCGTCGTCGGCCCGCCGCCGACACCTGAGGGTCGGCGGTGTCACCCCTGGTCGTACGCCCGTGGGCCGATGTCGGCGGGGCCGGACCCGCCTACGATCACGGCATGACCGCTCTGCCTGCTCCGCCCGCTCCGCCCGGTCCAGCGGGCGGGTCCGTCCGGTCCGCGCGGCGGCCGTTGCTGCGGCGTGTTCCCGTCGGCGTGTGGTCGGTGCTCGCCTGGGGCGTGGGCGTGGCGTCCGTGCTCGTCGTGCTGATCCCGCTGCCCGGGGAGTCGCCACGCGACTTCCGGCCGGGGCTGGACCTGCCGCCCGGCAACCAGGTGTTGCTGCTCCTGGCGGCGGCGTTGACCGTGCTCGGCGGTGTGCTGTTGCGCCGGATGCCGCTGACCGGGTTGTCCGTGCTGCTCGCGGGTGGGGTGTGCACCGCCATGGTGCACAACTCCCTGGCGATCCAGGTGCAGAACTTCCTCGCCTGCGACCTCGCGCTGTGGTTCGTGGCCGCGACGCGACCGGTGCGGCAGGTGCGGGCTGCGGGCGCACTGACGGTGGCCGTCGTGGTCGGGCACGTCGCCGCGCGGCTGGCGATGGGCTGGTCGGTCGACACCCCGAGCGAACTGTCCGTGCTGCTGACCGCGTTGGTCTCGATCCTGCTCGGCCGCTTCTCGCAGCAGGCCCGTGAGCACGAGGCGGAGCGGGCCGTGCACGCCACCGAGCAGGCGGTGGCGGGCGAGCGGCTGCGCATAGCCCGCGAGCTGCACGACATGGTCGCCCACACGCTCGGCATCGTGGCCCTGCAGTCCGGTGCGGCCCGACGGGTCATCACCACCCAGCCGGACCGGGCCCGTGACGCACTCGGCGCGGTCGAGGAGGCCAGCCGGGAGACGCTGGCGGGCCTGCGCCGCATGCTGGTCGTGCTGCGGGCCGCGGACCGTCCCGGCTCCGTCGGCGCGCCGCTGCACCCCGCGCCGGGTCTGGGCGACCTGTCCGGCCTCGCCGCGGCGACGACGGACGCCGGCGTCCGTGTCGACCTGGACGTGGACGGCGATCTGTCGCACCTGCCACCGGAGGTGCAGTTGGCGGCCTACCGGATCGTGCAGGAGTCGCTGACCAATGTCGTCCGGCACGCGGAGGCGCTCTCGTGCCGGGTCCTCGTCTCCGTGAGGGACGAGGATCTCCGGGTCGAGGTGACGGATGCGGGCTGTGCCCGTCCGTCCGGGCGCGGCGGCGAACCCCGCCCCGCCGGGTTCGGCCTGGTCGGCATGCGGGAACGGGTGGACCTCCTCGGTGGCGCGTTCGAGGCCGGGCCCCGGTCGCAGGGCGGGTTCCGGGTCTCGGCCCGCCTCCCGCTGCTGTCGGCTGTCACACCGTCGGGAGCGTCCGGGTGAGCGCGCCCGCGGACCCGCCGGTGCGGCTGCTGCTCGTCGACGACCAGCCGCTGATCCGCGCCTCGCTCCAGATGGTCGTCACCGACGCGCCCGACCTGACGGTCGTCGGCGAGGCGGGCGACGGTGCGCAGGCGCTCCGCCTGGCGGGCGAACTGCGCCCGGACGTCGTGGTGATGGACATCCGCATGCCCGGCATGGACGGCATCGAGGCCACCCGCCGGATCCTGGCCGCGGACGACACCTGCCGGGTGCTGATGCTCACCACCTTCGACGACGACGAGTACGTCTACGGCGCGCTGCGCGCCGGGGCCTCGGGGTTCCTGGTCAAGGACATGGCCCTGGACGACATCCTGACCGCGGTCCGCGTCGTGGCCTCCGGCGACGCGCTCCTGGCCCCGAGTGTGACGCGCCGTCTGATCGCGACCTTCGCCCGCCGGCCGGTGACACCGCGCAACCGCCCCCGGTTGGAGGTGACCGACCGCGAGCAGGAGGTGCTGACGCTGATCGGCCGGGGGCTCTCCAACACCGAGGTCGCCGAGACCCTGGTGCTCAGTGTCACCACCGTGAAGACCTACGTCACACGGCTGTTGGCGAAGCTCGGCGCCCGCGACCGGGTCCAGTTGGTGATCCTGGCCTACGAGGCCGGCCTCGTCTGCGTCCAGGGCGACGACGAGCGTTAGCGTCGCCGCCTGGCGACCGTGACCGCGTCGTGGAGGGTGAGTTCGCGGCCCTCCGGGTCCACCACGCGGCGGGCGCGGGTGTCGGTGCGGACGTCCCAGAGGGCGGGGTCCAGGTCGGCGGCGACCTGTTCCGGGGTGTAGAGCATGTCGAGGTGGACGCCCGGTCCGCCGCCGTCGCGCTTGTCGCGGGGGTGGTGGCCCACGAGGAGTAGGGTGCCGTCCGGGGCGACGGCCGCGGCGAGTGCGGCGAACAGCGCGCGGCGCTGCGCCGTGGGCAGGTGCATGAACTGGGCCGTCACCAGGTCGAACGAGCCCGGCGCCGGAGGGGTCTCGCGCAGGTCCGCGTGGGAGAAGGTGATCCGCTCGGCGATGTCCGCGCCCGCCGCGCGGGCGTGGTCGGTGGCGCGGGCGAGGGCGACGGTGGAGATGTCCGTGCCGGTGACCTGCCAGCCGCGCGACGCGAGCCAGATCGCGTCCGCGCCCTCGCCGCTGCCCACGTCGAGTGCCCGGCCCGGGGTGAGGTCGGCTGCCTCGGCCACCAGTTGGGGGTTGGGGTTGCCGCTCCACAGGGTCGGGCGGGAGCGGTAGCGCTCCTCCCAGGCCTCCTGCTCGAACATGGTGCGCAGCTGTTCGCGGTGGGCCGCGACGGCGTCACGGGTGTCGGCGGCGATCAGGTCGGCGTTGATCATGGCACCGGCCCGCAGTCCGGCTGCCGCGGCGACGACCACCTGGGCGGTCGGATCGGTGAGGTTGCCGGCCACCCACACGCCCGGCACCTCCGTCGCGCCGGTCGCGTCCGCCGGGACGCGGGAGCCGACGACCTGGCCGCCGTACTCCACGGGGACGACGGGCAGGCCGAGCGCCTGCGGCAGTTCCGCCCGCGCGGTCAGCCGCGGGGCCACGACGAGTGCGTCCAGGGCCACGACCTCGCCGGAGGCCAGCCGCACACCCGTCAGCCGGTCGTCCGCCGATTCCAGGGAGGTGACCGGTCCGTCCACGACGTGGATGCCGCGTGCGGCGAGACGCTCGGCCTGGTCGGCGTCGGGCGCGTCGAGGCCCTCGTGGCGCAGCACGAGCACGCGGTCGGTCCACTGGCGCCACAGCTCCGCGTGGTGCCAGGCGAGCGGGCCGGTGCCGAGGATGCCGACCGCCCGGTCGCGGACCTCCCAGCCGTGGCAGTACGGGCAGTGCAGCACGTCCTTGCCGAAGCGCTCCGCCAGGCCGGGCAGGCGGGGCAGTTCGTCGGTCAGGCCGGTGGTCAGCAGCAGTCGACGGGCCCGCACCGCGTGCGTGCCCGCGTCGGCCGATGTCACGGTGACGACGAAGCCCTCGCCGTCCTTCGCCGCGCCGGTCACCCGGCCGGTGGCGAACGAGCCGCCGTAGCCGGCCAGTTCGGCGCGTCCGGAGGCCAGCAGTTCGGCCGGTGCGGCGCCCTCGCGGCCGAGGTAGTCGTGGACATGGTCCGAGGGTGCGTTGCGCGGATCGCCCGCGTCGACGACCAGGACCGTGCGACGTGCCCGGGACAGCGCCACCGCGCCGCTCAGTCCTGCCGCGCCCCCGCCCACCACGACCACGTCGTAGGCCTCGTTCAGCCGGTCGTTCACCTTGGGTCTCCTCTCGTCCCTGCGCTCTCGCTGCGTCCACGGTGCGCCGCATTCGAGGATCGGCAAAGTAAACTTGCCGATATGGCAAACGCGGGGTTCGACGACGCACGGGTGCTGGCCGGAGTGGGCCCGCGGCTGCGGGATCTCCGGAAGAAGCGCGGCGCCACGCTGGCCGGGCTCGCCGAGACCACCGGGATCTCCGTGAGCACCCTGTCCCGGCTGGAGTCCGGCGAGCGCAGGCCCACGCTGGAGCTGCTGCTGCCGCTCGCACGCGCCCACCGGGTGCCGCTGGACGACCTCGTCGGCGCGCCCGAGGTCGGCGACCCGCGGGTGCGACTGCGGCCCGTGCAACGGCACGGCTCGACGATCATGGCGTTGACGCACAACCCCGGCGGCGTCCAGGCCTTCAAGATGATCATTCCGCCGGAACGATGCGAGCCGGACCTGCGCACGCACGAGGGCTACGAGTGGCTCTACGTCCTGTCGGGGGAGCTGCGGCTGGTCCTGGCCGACCACGACCTGGTGATGAAGGCGGGCGAGGCCGCCGAGTTCGACACCCGGGTGCCGCACTGGTTCGGCAGCACCGGCACCCAGCCGGTGGAGGTGCTCAGCCTCTTCGGCCCGCAGGGCGAGCGCATCCACGTCCGCGCGCAGCCGCGCCGTGCGGACGCATAGCGGCCGGGCCAGACCCTGACGCCCGTCCGGGGCCCTACGACACCACGTCCTTGGCCTGGAAGTGGCGGAACGCGAGCGCGCCGAAGACCAGCGCCAGCGAGACCGCCAGCGACAGGCCCTCGACCATCCCCGTCCAGTCCGGGTCGGTCTGCAGCACGTCCACCCAGGCGTACATGCCGTGCGTGGGCAGGAAGTCGCGGAGCGAGCCGAGCGCGGTGATGTTGTCCAGGATGCCGGAGAGGATCGCCAGCCCCACCGCGCCGCCGACCGCGCCCAGCGGCGCGTCGGTGAGTGTCGACAGCCAGAGCGCGAAGCCCGCGATCGAGAGCTGGCAGACGAACAGGTAGAGCGCGACCAGCGCCAGCCGGACCGTCGCCGTGCCGGTGGTCAGCGAGCCGGCCAGGGTCAGGTGCAGCTCGCCCGAGCCGTAGGCGGCGGTGCCGACGCCGAGCGCGACCAGCGGCAGCACCAGCACCGCGACGGCGCTGAAGCCCAGCGCCACCGCCAGCTTGCTGACCAGCAGCCGGGCCCTGGGCACCGGCGCGGCCAGCAGGTAGCGCAACGAGGACCAGCTCGCCTCGGAGGCGATCGTGTCGCCGAAGAAGAGCGCCACGGGCACGCTGAGCAGGAAGCCGCTGGCCATGAAGAGCACCGCGAAGGCGAAGTTGACGCCGGACGAGGTGGCCGCCTGGATCAACGAGGGGCTGCCGTCGCGGCCCGACGGCGTGCCGCCCACGGCCAGCGCGAGCCAGACGATCACCGGCAGCGCCACCATCACGCCGAAGACGACGAACGTCCGGCGCCGCGACAGCTGTCGGCGTGCCTCCACCCGCAACGGCAGTGTGCGGGACGGGCGGAAGCCGACCGCCGCACCGGAGTCGGGTTCGGCGGTCTCGACGGGCTGGTTGGTGCTCATGCGCGGTCTCCGGTCAGGGTCAGGAAGGCGTCCTCCAGGCGGCGGTGCGGGCCGACCCGCTCCACGGGCACGTTCAGGCGCAGCAGTTCGGCCAGGAGCTGGGCCACGGCCAGGCCGTCGAGACGGACCAGCAGCCCGGCCTCCTCCGGCGCCGGGGCCACCGAGACGACGCCGTCGAGCGTGCCGATCGCGGTGATCGCGGCGTCAAGCTCCTCCGCGCCCATCTCGCCGATGCCGACCAACAGTTCGTCGTCGTTGCCGGTGATCTCGGCGACCGGACCGGCGGCCAGCAGCCGGCCCTGCGTCATCACCACCAGGTGCGTGCAGGTCTGCTCGACCTCGGAGAGCAGGTGGCTGGAGACGATCACCGTGCGGCCGCCGGCCGCATAGCGGGTGATCACCGCGCGCATCTCGCGGATCTGCTGCGGGTCGAGGCCGTTGGTCGGTTCGTCCAGGATCAGCAGCTCCGGCAGCCCGAGCATCGCCTGGGCGATGGCGAGCCGCTGCCGCATGCCCTGCGAGTACGTCCGTACCGGGCGCTCCAGGGCCTCGCCGAGGTCGGCGATCTCCAACGCCTCGGCGACATGCGCGTCGCCCGCCGGGCGGCCGGTCGCGCGCCAGTACAGGTCCAGGTTGGCCCGGCCGCTCAGGTGCGGCAGGAAGCCCGCGCCCTCGACGAACGCGCCCACCCGTGACAGCACCGGCGCGCCCGCGGTGACGGGGTGCCCGAAGAGGTGCACGGTGCCCGCGTCCGGCCGGATCAGGCCCATCAGCATGCGCATCGTCGTGGTCTTGCCGGCGCCGTTGGGCCCGAGCAGGCCCAGCACCTGGCCGCGCTCGACGCGGAACGACAGCTCCTTGACCGCGTAGCGGTCGGTCGAGCCCTGGTAGCGCTTGGACAGCCCGCGCACCACCAGCGGCAGCTTCTCCAGCTCCGGGTCCGGCCCGCGCGGGCCGCGTCGCCGCCGGGCGCCGCGGCCCGTCGCGACGATCGCGACGGCGATCGCCGCGGCGGCGAGCGGCAGCACCCAGACCCAGAGCGGCAGCGAGGAGCGGTCGTTGCGCAGCGCCGGGTCCGTGGGGAGCGTCAGCGCGGCGCCGGACGGGAGGGAGACCCGGTACGTCGCCGGTGCGGCGGGGGAGGAGAAGCCGAGGTCCGTCGTGGCCAGGACCAGGCGCAGCCGGTGGCCGGCGGCGAAGTCGTGGTCCACGGCGGGCAGCCGTACGTCCACCGTGCCGGAGGCGGTCACCCGCAGCGGCGTCACCAGTTGGTGCGGCAGGACGGCGCTGCCGTCGGGGGAGACGTCGTAGAGCTTGGCGAACAGCACCGCCGGGGCCTGGCCGTCGGTGTCGACGGTGACCTGGACGTCGGCCGAGCCGGTCAGCTGGAGCGCGCTGTCCAGCGGTGCCGACTGGAACGCCGCGTACTGTCCGGGCATGTCCTGGCTCAGCGACACGTTCCCACCGAGCAGGCCGCCGAGCTGTCCGAGCGCGCCGAGCCCCGGCACCGAGGAGACGGCCGGCGGCATCCCGCCCGCCGGGTTGGCGACCGTCTGCGGCGGCCCGTCCAGCGCGACCGTCCGGCGCGCGGTGCCGTTGATCGTCGGGTAGCTGTCCGCGCTCGCGCCGAAGGTCACCACCTGACCGGCCGACACCGACACCCCGCCGGTCCGGGTCACCCGGAACGCCGGGCCGGTGTCGACGCCCTGGTCGTGCTTCAGGTACGTGTCGAACCAGGCCAGCGTGCGGGCCTGGACCCGGGAGCTCTCCTGGTCCCCGCCGTCGTGCCCGCCGGAGGACCAGTCCACGGCGACGGGCGCGCCGTTGGCTCGGATTGCGCGGGCCATCGCGTCGGCCTGGGCGAGCGGGAAGAGCGAGTCGTTCTGGCCCTGGGTGATCAGGGTCGGCACCTTGATCGAGGCGGCGACGGAGTCCGGGCTGGACTGCGCGAGCAGCGCGGTCGTGGCGGCGTCGGTGGTGCCGGTCAACGCGGCGTGCTGGTAGACCTGGCACAGGGCGGCGGTGAACCGGCAGCCACTGGCACCGCTGCTTCCGGTGGTGAAGAAGACCCCGGCCCACAGCTTCTTGAAGACCCCGCCGGGGAACAGCGCGTCGTTCAGGTCCCACCAGGTGATCTGGGGCGCGATCGCATCCACGCGACGGTCGTGACCGGCGGTCAGCAGCGAGATCGCGCCGCCGTAGGAGGCCCCGGCGATGCCCACCCGCGGATCGTCCGGCCCGTCCCGCACCACGTCCGGGCGCTTCCCGAGCCAGTCGATCAGCCGCTCCACGTCCGCGACCTCCCGGTCCGGCGCGTCCAGCCCGATTGCCCCCGTCGACCGCCCGAACCCGCGCGCGGACCAGGTCAGCACCCGGTACCCGTGCTGCGCCAGGAACCGCGCCTCCCCGGCCATGTCGTCCTTGCTGCCACCGAACCCGTGGGCCAGCAGCACCGCGGGCCGCGGCGTGCCGTCCCCGGTGGTGAAGTACGCGGTGTCGATGCGTACGGTGCTCGCGCTCCCGGGCGTCTCGGGCATCGTGAACACCTGGTCCTGCTCCTGCACGGCGGCGGCACCGCTCCCGCCCCCGGCGGCGACGGCCGTCCCCCCGCCCACGACCACCAACGCTGTCACGGCAGCGGCGGCCCACCGCCACAGCCGACGGGGTCCAGGCGGCATGAGCGGGTCCTTTCGGCGGTTCGGTCGGGGCCGAGGGCATCGTAGGCACAACGATCACCCACCCGGCGACGTGCCCCCACCCTGCCGGTAGTGTCCCCGGCGTGACAGGAGCCCTGGGGATCGGCCCCGAACTGAAGGCGGCGCTGGTTCACCTCCGTGCGGTGAAGGCGGAGCGGCCCACCGGGGCCGACCCGGACCTGTTCGCCGACTGGCGGGAGCGGATCGCGGGCTGCCTGGACGCTTTGGCGGCCGTGGTGCCGGACGAGGTGGACCGGGGCAGGGCGCGAGCCGAGGCGGACGCCGTACGGGCACAGGCGGCGGAGATCCGACGGCGCGGCGAGATCGTTTCCCCCTGATGAGGGGCTGGGGCTCTACGCGTCCTGCTCGCTCTGCTCGTCCAGCTCCGCCAGGAAGGCGCGGGACACGGCCCAGGTGCGGTCGGCGGCCTCGGCGTCGTAGTCCGGGAGGGCGGGGTCGGTGAAGAGGTGGCCCGCGCCGCGGTAGCGGTGGATCTCGACGTCGGCGCCGGCGCGGACGAGCTGGAGGTACCAGGCGTTCAGCCAGTCCTCGGTCTCGAAGGGGTCCGGCTCGGCCACGTGGAGCTGGACCGGGAGGGAGGTGGAGACGTCGGCCGGCAGGTCGGAGGTGCCGTG
The DNA here is from genome assembly GCF_900109465.1 of Streptacidiphilus jiangxiensis. GTDB lineage: Bacteria > Actinomycetota > Actinomycetes > Streptomycetales > Streptomycetaceae > Streptacidiphilus > Streptacidiphilus jiangxiensis. The sequence goes on along the minus strand of NZ_FOAZ01000017.1, from coordinate 144,007 downwards.
CAGGAGCAGCAGGCCGAGGGCGCGCTCGTCGGCGAGGGCGAGGTTCTGGGCGATCGCGCCGCCGAGGGAGAAGCCGGCGTAGACCAGGCCGGGGCCGTCCGGGGTGAGCAGCGGGGCGACGGCGGCGACCGCGCGGCGCAGCAGCTCCTCGCGGGTGATCAGGTCCCGGTGGGCGAGGCCCGACTCGATGTCGTCGAAGGTCTTCCCGTCGTAGAGGTCCGGGGTGTGCACGACGTGGCCGGCCGCGCGCAGGCGCTCCGCCGCGTCGGTGACGGCCGGACGCAGGCCGTAGGTGGAGTGGAAGAGGACGATCTGGGCCACGGACGGCTTCCTTCGCAGGTGGGACGGGTACCCGTCCATCATCGCCGATGCCGCGGGCGACGGTGTGGACCCGCGCGGGTCGACGCCCTACGGTGGGGACGTGCTGCGACGCGATCACTGGCTGAAGCAGATCCACCGGCTCGACCCGGAGCAGGACTTCCTGGAGATCTACCGGATCAGCAGCTTTCACGAGTTCCCCTGGGACACCGTCCAGTCCCTCGGCTTCGCTCTCTACCGCACGTACGCCGTGCCCAGCGTCGGCCGACTGCTGGCGCAGACGGGCGAGTTCGCCGCCCGCCCGCAGAAGCGCTACGACGACACGGTGTTGATCCTCGATGCGATCCTGGAGCACGGCTTCGACTCGGATCAGGGCCGCGAGGCGCTGCGGCGGATGAATCGGATGCACCGTCACTACCCGATCAGCAACGAGGACTTCCGTTACGTGCTCAGCACCTTCGTGGTGGTGCCGAAGCGCTGGCTGGACGCCTACGGCTGGCGCCGCTACACCGACCACGAGCTGCGCGCGGCGACGCTGTACTTCCGCACGCTCGGGCAGCACATGGGCATCCGCGACATCCCGGAGACCTTCGCCGAGTTCGAGGCGCTGCTGGACGCCTACGAGCGCGAGCACTTCCGCTTCGACCAGGGCGGGCGGTCCGTCTCGGACGCCACCTTGGACCTGTTCCAGTCCTGGTACCCGGGCGCCGCCGGGCGGTTGATGCGGCGGGCCTCGGTCTGCCTGCTGGACGACGAGCTGCGCGAGGCGTTCGGCTACGCCGCCCCCTCCGCCGCGCTGAGCGCGCTCGTCCAGGGCGGGTTGCGGCTGCGCGGCCGCGTCGTGCGGATGCTGCCGTCGCGCCGGGAGCCCCTCTACGCCCGTCAGGGACCCAACATCCGGGGCTACAAGGATGGTTACCGTCTGGCGGAGCTCGGCACGTTCCCCGGCGGCGGCTGCCCGGTGCCGCACGCCGAGCCGAACGACCCGGCCGCCCACTGATCGAAGCGCACCGGTCCGGCCGCTTTCGCGCGTGGCGCCCGACGTGACAGTCTCGTGCTCCCGCAGCACCCCGCCGCCGACGATGGGGGATCCCGCATGGGCCCGTTCCTGCCCGACGCCGTACGTGACCACGCCGCCCGACGCCCCGAAGCGCCTGCCGTCTCCGAGGGCGGCCGTACCCTGCGCTACGCGGATCTGCACGAACGCAGCAACCGGCTGGCTCAGGCACTGCTCGCCGAGGGGATCGAACCCGGTGCCCGGGTCGGGGCCCTGGTCCGCCCGGGGATCGTGTCGGCCGAGTTCCTGCTCGCCTGCGCCAAGGCCGGGCTGGTGGCGACGCCGCTCAACTGGCGCCTCGCCGAGCCCGAGTTGGCCGCGGTGGCGCGGGACGCCGAGTTCGCGGCGGTCCTCGCGCAGGAGGAGTTCCTGCCGGGCGCGCGGGCGATCCGCGCGGCGCTGCCCAAGGCGCGGCTCGTCGTCGACGGCCCGGTGGACGCTTCGACGGACGTTCCCACGGACGTTCCCACGGACGTTCCCACGAGCGGGGATGACGTCCTCGCCTACGAGCCGTGGCTGGCCGCCGCCTCCGACCGGGACCCCGGGCGCGGCGGCGCGGGGGATGCCGAGTCCGTCTGCCTCCAGCTCTACACCTCCGGCACCACCGGGCAGCCCAAGGGCGTCCGGCTGACCCTGCGCAATCTCGACGCGGGCGACCATCTGCTGCGCGAACTCGACTGGGACGAGCGCGCGGTGAGCATGAACGCGATGCCGTTCTTCCACATCGCCGGGACGGCCTGGCTGGCCCAGGCGCTGGTGGCGGGCGCGCACACGGTCACCGTCCCGGACCTGGTGCCGCAGCGCGTGGTCGAGCTGATCGAGCGGGAACGGATCAGCCACGTGTTCTTCGTCCCGGCGGTGCTGCACATGCTGACCTCCCTGCCGGACATCGCCTCGCGTGACTTCTCCGCGCTGCGCCTGATCGCCTACGGCGCCTCGCCGATCACCCCGGTGCTGCTGCGGCGCTCGATGGACGTCTTCGGCTGCGACTTCCTGCAGGTCTACGGGCAGACCGAGACGGCAGGCACCGCCACCCGCCTGCTGCCGGCGGATCACGACCCCGACGGACCCCGCGCCCACCTGCTGCGTTCCGCCGGCAACCCCCGCCCGGACGTGGAGATCCGCGTCGTCGACCCGGCCACCGGCGAGCCGCTGCCGCCCGGCGCGGTGGGGGAGATCTGTACCCGCTCGCACTACGTCACCCCGGGCTACTGGCACCGCGAGGAGGACAACGCCCGCCTGTTCACCGAGGACGGCTGGCTGCGCACGGGCGACGCCGGCTACCTGGACGAGCTGGGCTATCTGTTCATCACCGACCGGATCAAGGACATGGTGATCACCGGCGGCGAGAACGTCTACCCGATCGAGGTGGAGGCGGCCCTTGCCGAGCATCCGGCCGTGCTGGACGTGGCGGTCTTCGGCACGCCCGACGACCGCTGGGGCGAGGCCGTCACCGCCGCCGTCGTGCTGCGCGCGGACGCGGGGGAGGTCGATCCGGCGGAGCTGATCGCGTTCACCCGCGAGCGCATCGCCTCCTACAAGAAGCCCCGTCTGGTGGTCTTCCTCGACGAGCTGCCCCGCAACCCGACGGGCAAGATCCTCAAGCGGGTGCTGCGCGAGCGCTTCGCCGAGCCGTCCTGACCAGGACCGTCCGGAGCACCCGACGCACTCACCGACGGGCGTCCGCGGTCAGGCGGGCGTAGCCCAGGATGTGGCTGCTCATCGTGAACTCCACAACGGCCGGCGGGGTCGCGGCGGGCAGCTGCAGGGACGGCGTGTCCAGGGCGTAGACGGTGAACCGGTAGTGGTGGGTGACGTCGCCGGCGGGCGGGCAGGGGCCCAGGTAGCCCGTGATGCCGGCGTCGTCCGTGCCGACGACCGCCCCGCGCACCGCGGTCGCGCCCAGGGCGTGGGCGGTGGCCGGGACGTCCCAGGTCAGCCAGTGCCGGAAACCGCCGCCGGTGGGGGCGTCGGGGTCGTCCATGACGACGGCGTAGCCGCGGGTGCCGGCGGGGGCGCCGTGCCAGGCCAGACGGATCTGCTGGTTGCCGCCCGCGCAGCCGAACGCGTGGGCCCAGTGGCGGTACGGGATCGTGCCGCCGTCGCGGATGTCGGGGCTGGTGACGGTGAAGTGTGCGGCGGAGCGCGGGATGCCGCTGCGGACCGTGGTCCAGCCGTAGCCGTCGTGTGGGGTGTGCCGGGCGGCCGCGGCAGCCGGCGCCCCGGCGGCGCTCGCGATCTGCGGGACGGCGACCGCGACGGTCGCGGCGGCAGCCGCCACCGCGACGGACCAGCGGGCGGTCCTGGAACGGAAGATGGTGCGCATGTCGGGCTCCTGGGGTCGGGACCGAGTGATCGGCTGTTGCGGGTGTCACCGGGCTCGTCCCGGTGCCGTGGCCAACGATCCCGGCCGCCGCCCGGTCGAGGGAGGTCGGCCCGATGGTGGTACGCGCAATGCCACGATCACCGGTGGACACGTCCCGGACCGGCTGAGCATGATCGTCGGTATGGAGAACACGGCGGGGCGACGGCAGACGGAACTGGCCGGGTTCCTGCGGGCCATGCGGGCCCGGATCCGCCCGGAGGAGGTCGGGCTGCCGGCGGGGGCGCGTCGCCGGACGCCGGGGCTGCGCCGACAGGAGGTGGCGCAGTTGGCCGCCGTCAGCGTGGAGTGGTACATCCGGCTGGAGCAGGGCCGGGTCGGGACCCCGGGCGTCGCGGTGCTCGACGGCGTGGCCCGGGCGCTGCGGCTCTCCCCGCCCGAGCGGGAGCACCTGCACCTGATCGCGCGCGGCGAGGCTCCGGTGGTCGCGCACGTGCCTGCCGCGGTCGGTGCGTCGTTGCGGGTGCTGTTGGACGGGATGCCGCTGGTGCCCGCGTACGTGATCGACTTCCGCCTCGACGTCCTGGCCCGGAACGCCGCCGCGGCCGCACTGTTGGGGGAGGAGTTCGGCACGGGCTCCGCCGACAACATCGCCCGGCTGATGTTCCTCGAACCGGCACTGCGCGAGAGCCAGTTGGACTGGACCCGGATCGCCCGCGAGACCGTGGGCAACCTGCGCGCCAACCATGCCCGTCACCCCGACGACCGGCGGCTGCGCGCGGTCGTCGACGAACTGTGCGCGGGCAGCCGTGAGTTCGCGGCCTGGTGGGACGACCGCACGGTCGAGGAGCGGGCCCACGGGAGCAAGCGCGTGCGGCACCCCCAGGGCGGTGAACTCTCCCTGTGCTACGACGTGCTGGCGACGCGGGAGGGGTCGGGCCAGTGCCTGGTGGCGGTCACCCCGGCGGACGAGGCCACCGAGCGGACGCTGCGCGAGCTGATGGTCGCCCGTGCGCGAGGGCTGGGCGAGGCGGGCGTTCGCCCCATCGCGGTGGCCTGAGCGAAAGAATCAAGCACCATTGATTTTTTCCTGGGCGGGTGCCATCGTCGCTTGCAACGCCGAAGGAGGCGACGCCATGGCCGACTCCAAGTCCGCCCCGGTCCTCGCGGACCTGCACGTCGTATCGCAAGCGCTCGACGACCTGGTGGACCGGGACGGTCTTGACTGGTCAGCCGCCACTCCGGCCGCCGGATGGACGGTGGCCCACCAGATCGGCCACCTCGCCTGGACGGACGAGAAGGCGTTGGTCGCCATGCGCACTCCGGAGGCCTTCGGGGACGAACTGCGCCGCGCCCTCGCGGGCGGCGCGGACTACGTCGACGCCGCCGCGCACGCGCAGGCGCGCAAGCCCGCAGCGCAGCTCCTCGCCGAGTGGCGCGCCGGGCGCGCCGCACTCGCCGAGGCGTTGACCGGGGCCGCGTCGGACACCCGATTCCCCTGGTACGGCCCGCCGATGAGCGTCGCGTCGATGGCGACGGCGCGCCTGATGGAGACCTGGGCCCACAGCCTGGATGTCCGCGCGGCGTTCGGGCTCGCCCCCGAGGCGGGGCCGTGGTTGCGGCACATCGCCCGTCTGGGCGTCCGTACCCGCGACTTCGCCTTCGGCGTGCACGGACTGACGCCACCGGCTGCCGAGTTCCGCGTCGAACTGCGTGCGCCAGGTGGCGAGTGGTGGACGTTCGGGCCGGAGGAGGCCGAGCAGCGGCTCACCGGCGACGCACTCGACTTCTGCCTGGTCGTCACCCAGCGCGCCGACGCCGCCGCGACCGGCCTCGTCGCGGTCGGGGAGTCCGTCTCGACCTGGCTGCGGGTCGCCCAGGCCTTTGCCGGACCGCCCGGCAGAGGCCGTGAGGCCGGCGTCGAAACCCCGCGCGGGGAGGAGCCGTGAACGAGACCCCCGAGCGCTCGCAACTTCAGGAGACCGTACGGCGCTTCGTCAAGAGCGAGGTCCTGCCCCAGCTGGACGCCTGGGAGCGCGAGGGTGAGCTCCCGCGTGAACTGCACCGTACGGCAGCCGCGTTGGGGTTGCTCGGGGTGGCCCTGCCGGTCGAGGTCGGCGGTGGTGGCGGCGACCTGCTGGACGCGCTCGCCGTCACTGAGGAGATCCTGTACGCCGGTGGCTCCGGCGGCCTGGTCGCCTCGCTGCTGACCGGCGGCATCGCGCTCCCGCACCTGGTCGCCGCGGGCGACCCCGGACAGCTGGACCGCTTCGTGCGGCCGGTGGTCGCGGGCGAGCTGATCGGTGCGCTCGGCATCACCGAGCCGGACGCGGGCTCCGACGTGGCGGCGATCCGCACCACAGCACGCCGTGACGGGGACCACTACGTGGTCAACGGCGCCAAGACGTTCATCACCTCCGGCTGCCGGGCCGACTTCGTCACCACCGCCGTGCGCACCGGCGGCCCGGGGGCGCACGGCATCTCGCTGCTCGTGGTCGAGCGCGGCACGCCCGGGTTCGCCGTCACCCGCAGGCTGGAGAAGCTCGGCTGGCACTGCTCGGACACCGCTGAGCTCTCCTTCGTCGAGGCGCGGGTACCGGCGGCCAACCTGGTCGGGCCGGAGAACAGCGGGTTCGTGCAGATCGCCGTTCAGTTCGTCACCGAACGCCTGGCGCTGGCCGCCCAGGCGTACGCGACCGCGCAGCGCGCGCTCGACCTGGCCGTCGACTGGACGCGTGCGCGGCACACCTTCGGGCGCCCGCTGATCTCCCGCCAGGTCGTCCAGCACACGCTGACCGAGATGGCCCGCCGCATCGATCTCGCCCGCGTCTACACCCACCACGTCGCCGCCCGCCACATCGCCGGCGAGGACGTGGTGACCGAGGCGTGCTTCGCCAAGAACAGCGCCGTCGAAACGGCCGAGTGGGTGGTCCACGAGGCGCTGCAGCTCCACGGGGGCATGGGCTACATGCGCGAGTCGGAGATCGAGCGTCACTACCGCGACGTGCGCATCCTCGGCATCGGCGGCGGCGCCGACGAGATCCTCACCGGCTTGGCCGCCCGCCGCCTCGGCTTCACCGCCTGACGGCGGAACCGAACCGGCTCCCGGAGCGGCCCTAACCTGGCTCCTGGAGCGGCCCTGATCCGGGGGCGCCGGCGCGTGCGGGCGCCGCCTGGCCGCACTGGTCGAAAGGACCACGTCGTGCCCGACCCGCAGCCCGCCCTCCTCGTCGACCGCGCCACCATGGCGGAGGTGTTCGGTGAGGCGGACCTGGCCACGGTGGGGGAGGTGCAGGCCGCCGTCCTCACGCACGCGCCCACCCGGGGCTTCCTCACCCGGATCGGCCTGCCCGACCAGGCGGACACCCAGGGCTGGTTCCATCGGGCGCTCGACCTGGACGAGGAGGCGGGCGACGTCACCGACGGGCGGATGTGCCTCGGCGAGATCCCCTACGACAGCGTCGACGTCGACACCGCCACCGGCGTCGTGCACGTCACCCCCGAGGACGCCGACGGGAGCTGCGTCCTCAACTCGAGCCTCGACGTCTTCGCCTACCTGCTGTGCGTGCTGGAGGCCGAGCGCCCCTGCTACAGCGGCGAGGCCGAGCAGACCCTGGCGGACCCGGTGGTCCGGCGCCGCGCGGAGGAGCTGCTGGACCGCCTCCACGGCGCGCCCCATGCCTCGGTGGGCCCGACGCCGCAGGCCCGGCTGCGGGCGGCGATCGAGCGAGTCGACCCGGCCGCGCTCGCGCACCCGGACTCGACCTGGCACCGGGTGCTGGAGCTGGTCACGGACGGCATCGCCTGAGCCAGGTCCGGCGAAGCGGCGGCCTGCCGTGACGAAAGACCGTTGATTCCGCTCCGCTCCCTCGTCTACCGTGCCAGGTGAGATGCGAAATCAGTGTCGATTTCGCTGACGCGGGACGGAAACGGTTGCCCTGGAGGGCGAACAATGTCAGAAATCGCAGTCACGGACCGGACTCGCCATCGGCGGATGCGGGAGAACGGCAGCACCCGTAAGGAGGACCTCGACGCGGTGCTCGCGGCCGGCTTCGTCTGCCACCTGGGCGTGGTCGTGGACGGCGTTCCGATGGTCGTGCCCACCTGCTACGGCGCCACCGGCGACACGCTCTACTTCCACGGTTCCGTCGCCAGCCGCAGCCTGCAGCAGGACCCGGCGGCCGAGGTCTGCGTCACCGTGACCCACGTCGACGGACTGAGCCTGGCGCGGTCGGTCTTCGAGCACGGGATCAACTACCGCTGCGTGATGATCTACGGCACGCCCCGCCTGCTGGCGGACGAGGAGAAGCTCGAGGGTCTGCGGGTGCTCACCGAGCAGTGCGCCCCCGGTCAGTGGGAGTACGCACGGCAGCCGAACCGCAAGGAGCTGGCCGCCACCGCCCTGCTCGCGCTCGACCTGACCGAGGCGTCCGTCAAGATCGCGTCCGGTCCGCCGGAGGACGGCGACGGCCCCGACGCGGAGCTCGGCCTGTGGGCGGGCAACGTGCCGATCCGCACGGTGCTCGGCGCCCCCGTCCCCGCGCCGGACCTGGCCGAGGGCATCGAGCTGCCGCCGCACATCGCGGCCCTGCAGACGGGCCGAGTCGACGCCGGGCCGACGCCGGGCCCGCGCTGACCTGCGCGGATCCGCGGATGGCGGCCCGGTCGGCGCGAACGTCCGGTCGGGTCGTTGCGGTGAATCTCACGTCGGTCCGGGCGTCGGGGCCGTGTGGGCGGAAGTTAACATGATGGGCGTCGCCCGGCTCGATTACCGCGAAAGATGATTTTGTGACTGTCAATGACGACGTGTTCACGGACTGGATGAACCGCGAGGAGATCGCGGAGTCGATGATTCCGATCATCGGCCGACTGCACCGGGAGAAGGACGTCAACGTCCTGCTGCACAGCCGCTCCCTGGTGAACAAGTCGGTGGTCAGCATTCTGAAGACCCACCGGTTCGCCCGCCAGATCGCCGGTGAGGAGCTCTCGGTCACCGAGACCTTCCCCTTCCTCCAGGCGCTCACCACGCTCGACCTCGGTCCGTCCCAGATCGACCTCGGCATCCTCGCCTCGACGTACAAGGCGGACTCCCGCGGCCTCACGGTCGAGGCGTTCACCGCCGAGGCCGTCGCCGGTGCCACCGGTGCGAACAAGCTCGAGCGCAGCGAGTCCCGCGACGTCGTGCTGTACGGCTTCGGCCGGATCGGCCGCCTGCTGGCCCGTCTCCTGGTCGAGAAGGCCGGCTCCGGCAACGGCCTGCGCCTGCGGGCGATCGTCGTGCGCAAGGGTGCGGCCGACGACATCGTCAAGCGCGCCTCGCTGCTGCGTCGCGACTCGATCCACGGCCAGTTCAACGGCTCGATCACCGTGGACGAGGCGACCAACACCATCGTCGCCAACGGCAACGAGATCAAGGTCATCTACTCGGACGACCCGACCTCGGTCGACTACACGCAGTACGGCATCAACGACGCCATCCTGATCGACAACACCGGTCGCTGGCGTGACCGCGAGGGCCTGTCGAAGCACCTGCAGCCGGGTATCGCCAAGGTCGTGCTGACCGCGCCGGGCAAGGGCGACGTCCCGAACATCGTGCACGGCGTCAACCACGACACCATCAAGCCGGACGAGCAGATCATCTCCTGCGCCTCCTGCACCACGAACGCGATCGTCCCGCCGCTGAAGGCGATGGAGGACAAGTTCGGCGTGCTCCGCGGCCACGTGGAGACCGTCCACTCGTTCACCAACGACCAGAACCTGCTGGACAACTTCCACAAGGCCGAGCGTCGCGGTCGTTCCGCCCCGCTCAACATGGTCATCACCGAGACCGGTGCCGCCTCCGCCGTCGCGAAGGCCCTGCCGGACCTCAAGGCGAAGATCACCGGCAGCTCGATCCGCGTCCCCGTCCCGGACGTCTCGATCGCCATCCTCAACCTGCAGCTGGCCCAGGAGACCACCCGTGAGGAGGTCCTGGACTACCTGCGCGAGGTGTCGCTGACGTCGCCGCTGCGCCGCCAGATCGACTTCACCACGGCGCCGGACGCGGTCTCGATGGACTTCGTCGGCTCCCGCCACGCGTCGATCGTCGACGCCGGCGCCACCAAGGTCGAGGGCGACAACGCCATCCTCTACCTGTGGTACGACAACGAGTTCGGTTACTCCTGCCAGGTCGTCCGGGTCGTCCAGACGATCTCCGGCGTCGAGTACCCGACCTTCCCGGCCCCCGCGGTCTGATCGTCGGAACGGACCGGCCCCGCACCCTCTCCGAGGGTGCGGGGCCGGTCCTTCTTCAGGCGAGCTGAGGGCTCTCCTCGGCCTCCTGCGAGCCGTGCTCCTTCAGGAAGCCGCCCGACTGGTGCTGCCAGAGCTTCGCGTACGCGCCGTCGGCGGCCAGCAGATCCTGGTGGCTGCCCTGTTCGAGGATCCGGCCGCGGTCCAGGACGACGAGACGGTCCATCCCGGCCACGGTGCTGAGCCGGTGCGCGACGACCAGCGCGGTGCGCCCGGCCATCAGGCGCCACAGCGCCTCCTGGACCAGGACCTCGCTCTCGGAGTCCAGCGCGCTGGTGGCCTCGTCGAGCAGCAGGATCGGCGCGTCGCGCAGGATCGCGCGGGCGAGCGCGACCCGCTGGCGCTGGCCGCCGGAGAGCTTGACGCCGCGTTCGCCGACCATGGTGTCGAACCCGTCAGGCAGCCCGTCCGCGAACTCGGTGACGTGCGCGGCCTCCGCCGCGCGGCGGATCTCCGCCTCGGTGGCCTCCGGCCGGGCGAAGGCGATGTTCTCGCGCAGCGTGCGGTGGAACATGGCCGGATCCTGCGGGACGTAGGAGATCAGGCTGCGCAGGTCGGCCTGGCGCAGCAGGCTGATGTCCTGGCCGCCGACCAGGATGCGGCCGCCCTGGATGTCCGTCATCCGTAGCAGCAGCCGGGTGAGCGTGGTCTTGCCGCCGCCCGACCGGCCGACCAGGCCGATCTTCTCGCCGCCCGCCACGGCCAGCTCCAGGCCGTCGAAGAGCGGACGGTCCGCGCCGCCGTGGGTGAAGACCACCTCGTCGAAGGTGACGTCCGCCCCTCGCGCCCGCAGCGGCTCCGGCTCGGGCACGTCGACGACGGTCGGCGGGACCATGAGCAGCTCGGTGAACTGCGCCGCCTCCGTCATGGAGCTCTCCAGGCGTCGGTAGATCTGGTTGAACTCGAACATGATCCGCGTCGCGTTGGAGTAGTAGGTGAAGGCGACCACGACCGCCTCGACCCCGCCCTGGCCGGACGCCGCCGCGGCGACGGCGATCAGCAGGCCCACCGCGTTGGTCAGCACGGACATCGGGGCGACGAGGGTGTCGATGCGCAGGTTGCCGTAGTCCCAGGAGCGCAGCGAGAGCCGCCGCGACTCCGCGACCCGGGAGCGGTGCTCGGCCGCCTCCCGCTCCTCCGCGGCGAAGGCCCGCACGGTGTCCATGTTCATCAGGCTGTCGGCGACGTGCCCCGAGACCCGCGCGATCGCCTCCTCGCGCTGGTCCACCAGTGCCTGGCGCCGGCGGATCAGCGGTGCGACGATCACGGCCGTCAGTAGGATCATCGCCAGCAGCACGACGACGAGCAGCGGTTGGTAGCGCCAGAGCACCACCGAACCGAACACCAGCGGCACCAGACTGCCGACCACGTTGAAGGTGAGCGTGTCGACGAACTCCTCGAAGCGGGAGGCGAAGCTGAGCACCCGCTTGGTCAGCGAGCCGGCGAAGTTGTCGTGGAAGAACGCGGCGTCCTTCGCGAAGAGCTCGTCCATCCCGAGGATGTACAGCCGCTCGATGCCGAGTCCGTCGACGCGGTTGAGGCAGTGCAGGCCGAGCCGCCACAGCGCCTCGGAGACCAGCAGTACGCCGGCGAAGCCGAGTACGTAGGGCAGCAGCGGTCCGAGCGCGGTGCCGGAGCTCGGTTCGTCCGCGATCCGCGCGACGAGCTTGGCCACCAGCAGCGGGGCGACGTAGGCGATGCCGATGTTGCCCAGAGCGGGCCCGAGCATGGCGGGCAGGGTCAGCAGTCGAAGCCGGGCGAGCTCCCGGCCGTAGAGTCGAAGGGCGAGGAGGACCGCGCCGCGACGCGGTCGTGCCTCGGCGGAGAGAGGTTCGGGCATCCCAAGTCCTGAGGCGTCCGTATGGATACGAAGGGGCGGGGCACTGAGTCTCCCGCCCGTGCGTCCGGACCGTCCAAGGCTTTTTCCCCGAATGGGCGAATCCGCGCCAGCGCGGTCGCGGTGGTGCGGATCAGTCCTCGTCGACGGCTTCCTGGCGCTGGGTCGGCAGCGGCTGCGCCGCGGGAGCGGCGGTCGCGGCGTCGAAGAAGCGCAGCAGCTCGACCGGGAACGGCATGACCAGCGTCGAGTTCTTCTCCGCCGCGACCTCGACCACCGTCTGCAGCAGGCGCAGCTGCAGCGCGGCGGGTGTGGCCGCCATCTCCTGCGCTGCCTGCGAGAGCTTCTGCGAGGCCTCCAGCTCGCCCTCCGCCGTGATGACGCGGGCCCGGCGCTCGCGGTCCGCCTCGGCCTGACGGGCCATCGAGCGCTTCATCGACTCCGGCAGCGCCACGTCCTTGATCTCGACGCGGTCGATGTGGATGCCCCACTCGGCGGCCGGGCTCTCCAGCATCACCTCGAGGCCCTGGTGCAGCGCCTCGCGGCCGGAGAGCAGTTCGTCCAGCTCGCTCTTGCCGATCATCGATCGCAGCGAGGTCTGGGCGACCTGCGACACGGCGAAGGAGTAGTTCTGCACCTTGACGGAGGCGGTCACCGGGTCGACGACCCGGAAGTACAGCACCGCGTCCACGCGCACCGAGACGTTGTCACGGGTGATGCCCTCCTGGGACGGCACCGGCATGGTGACGGTCTGGATGTTGACCTTGCGCATCTTGTCCAGGACCGGCACCAGCAGCGTCAGTCCGGGCTGGCGGACGGCCTCGCGCACCCGCCCGAACCGGAACACCACGCCGCGCTCGTACTGCTGCACCACGCGCAGGCTGTTCAACAGGCCGATCAGGCCCAGCACCGCGACGACACCGACGACGGCCAACACCATGGCTCTTCACTCCTCGAAGCGAACCGGTCGACCCGTCCCGGCTTCTCCGGGGCTTCGACCGCGAGCCATTGTGCACCGTCGCTCGGACAGACCTCAGGCCTGTCCCCGAGCCCGGGCCCGCAGTTCGTCGCGGACCCGCTCGGTGTCGCGGTCGCGGGCTTCGTGCGGGGTGGACCAGGCCGACCCGGTGGGGAGTTGACGGCTACGGAGGCGTGCGTTGCGCTCCAGACCGAGGACCAGAAGAGCGATGAAGACGACGAGGATCAGGATGCCCATGGCAAGAATTCTCTGTCCGTCCAGATCCTGCCACGAGTGGCAGAAGAGTCGTCGTACATCGATATCCTGCCAAGCCCGCCGTATCATGGCCGCATGCTGCGCACCGTCGCCGTCGCCCTGATCGACGATTTCGCCCCCTTCGAGTTCGGCGTGCTGGCCGAGGTCTTCGGCATCGACCGCACCGAGGACGGCGTGCCGCCCTTCGACTTCCGGGTCTGCTCGCCCCGCCCCGGCGAGCCCGTCCGGACCACCGTCGGCACGACGATGACGACCACTCACGGGTTCGACGCCGCCCTGGAGGCGGACCTCGTCGGCGTGCCCGCGTACGCCGTCCGGGACGGTTACCCGCTGGAGCTGCTGGAGCTGCTGCGCGCCGCGCACGCCCGAGGCGCCCAGTTGCTGACGGTCTGCAGCGGCGCCTTCGCCGTGGCCGCGGCCGGACTGCTGGACGGGCGGCCGTGCACCACCCACTGGCGGCACGCCGACGAGTTCGCCGGCCGGTTCCCGCTGGCCGCGCTCGACCGTGACGTGCTCTACGTCGACGACGGCTCCATCATCACCAGCGCCGGCACGGCCGCCGGTATCGACGCCGCCCTGCACCTGGTGCGTCGCGAGCTCGGCTCGGAGGCGGCCACCGCGATTGCGCGACGCATGGTGGTGCCCCCACAGCGCGACGGCGGACAGCGGCAGTTCATCGTCCAGCCGGTGCCGGAGTACTGCGCGGACAGTCTGGATCCGCTGCTCGCCTGGCTCTCCGAGCGGCTGGACAGCGAGCACAGCGTCGCCGACCTGGCCCGTCAGGCCCACATGTCCGAGCGCACCTTCGCCCGCCGTTTCGTCGCCGAGACCGGCACCACGCCGCACCGCTGGCTCTCCGCCCAGCGCATCCTGCACGCGCGGCGGCTGCTGGAGCAGACGCCGATGAGCGTCGAGGAGATCGCCCGCGCCAGCGGCTTCGCCACGGCGGCGATGCTGCGCCACCACTTCCGCCGGGCGGTCGGCGTCGCTCCGGCGGACTACCGGCGCAGCTTCGCGCAGGCGCGGTGACGCACGGCCGGTGACGACCGGTCAGTGATGGTTCGGCACCGGCTGGTCGGCCGATGCTCCGGGCTCGGTCACGAACGCGGCCCCGGCCTGCGGGCGGTGGCGCGGCAGGGCGACGGTGAGCGCGATCGCGGCTGCCAGCAGCACCGCGCCGACGCCGAAGGCGAGATGGAAACCGCCGGTCAGTGCCGTCTCCGTGGTCACCCCGGGGCGGGTCAACTGCGCGGTGCGAGTGGCGGCAACGGACGAGAGCGCCGCGACGCCGAGTGCCGCGCCGAGTTGCTGGGTGGTGTTGAACAAGCCCGAGGTGACGCCCGCGTCGCGCGGTTCGACCCCGGCCATGCCGAGTCCGGTGAGTGCGGGCATGGCGAGGCCGAAACTGCCCGACAGCAGCATCACCGGCAGCAGATCCACGGGGCTGCCGTGGGCGGGGATGCCCAGGAGCAGCAGTCGGGCGACGAGCAGCACGGCCAGGCCGGCCAGCAGGACCGTGCGTTCGCCGAACCGCCCGATCAGCCGGGCGGACAGGCCCAGTGAGGCGGCGCCGATGGAGAGCGCGGCCGGGAGCATGGCCAGGCCCGTCGCCAGCGCGCTCTGGTGCAGCACCTTCTGCAGGTACAGGGCCACCTGCACCTGGAAGCTGAACATGGTGGCCAGGATCAGCAGTTGGATGAGGTTGGCGCCGACGGTGCGACGCGAGCGCAGGATCCGCGGCGGCAGCAGCGGTGTCGCGGCCCTGGCCTGGCGGACCACGAAGGCGGCGAGCAGCACGACCGTGGTGGCGGCCAGGGCCAGGACCCGCCCCGAGGCCCAACCGAGCTGCTGGGCCTGGACGATGGAGTACACCGCGAGCATCGCACCTCCCGTCACCAGCAGGGCGCCGAGTGCGTCCGAGCCGCCGGAGAGCCCGGTGCCCGGCTCGTCGGGCAATGCCCGCAGGGCCAGCAGGACGGCCGCGACGCCGATCGGCACGTTGACGAGGAAGACCCACTGCCAGCCGAGCGTGTCGGTGAGCACGCCGCCCAGCACCTGTCCGAGCGCCGCACCCGCCGACCCGGTGAACGCGAACGCGCCCAGGGCGCGCGCCCGTTCGGCGGGTGCCGGGAAGAGGGTCACCAACATGTCGAGATCAGGCCTTGCGCTCCCGGGATCGGCGCACGGACGCGACGCCCTCGGCCGGGGTGGCCAGGCTGCCGTCGACCAGGCGGGTCAGGGCCTCCAGGATCAACGTCCGTTCCGTCTGCGGGAGGGAGGAGAGAGCTTCGGCGTGCACGCCGTCGACGATGCGCCGGCTCTGCGCGGCGACGCGCGCGCCCGCCTCGGTGACCGAGATGATCCGCGCCCGCCGGTCGACGCTGGACGGGCGGCGCTCGGCCAGCCCCGCCTGCTCCAGGGCGTCGACGGTGGCCACCATGGTCGTCTTGTCCATCCCGCCGATCTCGGCAAGCTGCGCCTGGGTGCGCTCCTCCTCCAGGGCGTGCACCAGCACGCAGTGCATGCGCGGCGTCAGATCGATCTCGGCGAGCGCCGCCGCCATTCGGGTGCGCAGCACGTATCCGGCATGGTCGAGCAGGTGGGAGAGGTCGAACTCCGCGGGGGCGGGCACGGGCGTGGTCATGGTGCCAGGGTACCGATCTCGTCAGCTTGCGGATGATCCGCGAAGCGAACTTTTGCCCCGGGCCGTTCAGGCCCGTTCCTGCTCCGCGTCATGGTGGTGGCCGCGTCGGCGCCGCCACAGGAGCGGGGCCGCGCCCGCGACCAGGACCAGCAGGACGGCGGCGAGGATGCCCTGCCACGGCTTGGCGAAGAGCGCGCCGCCGAGAACGCCCACGGCGACGAAGACGGTCGACCAGACCAGCGTGGCCGGGATGTCGGCCGGCGCGAACCGGCGGACGGACCACCCCGAGAGCAGGCAGGCGGCGAACGTCGGGACGCGGCCGCCGGGGATGAGTCGGGCGATCACGAGGGCGCCCGGGCCGTGCGCCTCCAGGCGGGCCCGCGCCTTGCCGGCGCGGTGGCCGTGCCGGCTCTGTTCGAGCTTCTCCTGGATCCGCCCCGCCCACCGGTTCTCGGCACGGCCGGCCAGGCTGTACAGCGCCACGTCCCCGCACCACGCGCCGAGCGCGCCCGCGACCACGACGATCGGCACGTCCAGTGGTGCCGTCGAGGAGTGGAAGGCGGCCACGGCGGTCGCGGCGACCAGGGCCGCGGTGGGCACGATCGGGATGACCGCCCCGAATGCGACGAGCAGGAACAGTGCCACGTAGCCGATCGACTCCGGGGCGTCGGGGTCGAGGGCGAGGAGCATCGTGGTCACGCCCGCCGTCATGCCCTGCCCCCGCTCCGCGTGCCAGTGGTTCGGAACAGCGTACGTGGTCATCGGACTTATCGGCGGAAAGCGGGCGCGACGGCGACTCGGACGTGGTGGTGTCACGACTCTTGCGTTCTTCGGCCGGGAGGGCCAAGCTGCCGGGCGTCTGATAACACGTGTCACCTCCTGATCTGGAACGACGGAACGAGGAACCCTCATGACGCGACGCACGCCCCCGCGCGCCGGCCTGTTAGCGATGGCCGCCACCGGGCTCGTCCTCTCGCTCACCGCCGCCACGCCCGCCGCCGCCCACGGCCCGGGCGGTCCTCGCCACGGCGTCGACGGCGCGCTGCCGCCCGCAGGAGCCATCGGTCACGTGCTCGTGATCGACCTGGAGAACGAGAGCTTCGCCTCGACCTTCGGCCCCGGCTCACCCGCGACCTACCTCAACGGCACGGTGCTCCCGCAAGGCGAGCTGCTGTCGAACTACGACGGGGTGGGCCACGTCAGCCTCGACAACTACCTCGCCCAGATTTCCGGCCAGGCCCCGAACCTGCTCACCAGCAGCGACTGCACCACCGCCGGCGGCGGCGCCTACCTCGACGTCCGCCCCGGCACACCCGACGCCGACCAGGCGCGCTACCCCGGCCAGGTCGACGGCCAGGGCTGCGTCTACCCCTCCGGGGTGGCGACGATCGGCGACCAGTTGCAGTCCGCGTCCGACCTGCCCGGCCTGCCGACCGCCCTTGCCTGGCGCGCCTACGCCGAGGACATGGGCAACGACCCCGCCCGCGACGGCGGCACGCCCGACCCGCTCGGCGGCACCGACTGTGCCCACCCGACCCAGACCGCCGGCGCCGGCGCCGACGACACGAACAACGCCGAGGGCCCCAACGCCACCGGCGCGCAGGTGAAGTCGAGCATCACCGACCAGTACGTCGACCGGCACAACCCGTTCGTCTACTTCCACTCCGTCACCGACGACGCGGCCTCCTGCGCACGCCACGTGGTCCCGCTGGGCAGCGCCACCGCCCGGCCCGGGGGCGGCTACCACTATGCGGGCCACCTGGCCCAGGACCTGGCCGGCCCGTTCACCACCCCGCGTTTCGCCCTGGTCAGCCCGAACGTGTGCGACGACGGCCACGACGACACCTGCGCCGGCGTCAACGCCGCCGGGGCCACGACGGGCGGACTCGTCGGCGCGGACGCCTTCCTGAAGGCGTGGATGCCGCTGATCCTGAACTCGCCCGCCTACCGGGACGGTTCGATGCTCGTCATGATCACCTTCGACGAGGGCGCGGTGACGGACACCGCGGCCGCCGACGACGAGCGGCCCGGCCCCGGCAGCGCGAACCCCGGCTACTCCCCGCTGCTCAACACCCCGATCCCGGCGTTCGGCGGCAGGACCTACTACCAACTGCTCGGCGTCACCGGCCTGACGCCCGGCCAGGAGCCGCCGACCGGGACGATGCCCGGAGGAGGCCGGATCGGCGCGGTGCTGCTGAACCGGTTCTGGATCGCCCCCGGCAGTGTGGACACGACCGGCGGCTACAACCACTACTCGGCGCTGCGCACCTTCGAGGACCTCCTCGGCGTCAAGCAGCACCTCGGCTTCGCGGCGACGGCCTCGGACTTCGGAGCCGACGTCTTCAACGGCGTGGCCGCCGGCTACTGAGGCGGCAGCCGCGCCTCGATCCGTTCGAGCAGGGCTCGGAGCGCGGCCACGTCGTCCTTGTCGGCGACCTGGTCGCCCTTCCGCAGACGGACCAGGACCGAGCCACCGGGCTCCAGTTGGACGAGGGACGTCTCCTCGATGCCGTCGCCGCCCTGGGTGTGCACGGCGAGGCTGACGTCCCCTCGGGAGATGCCCTGTCGGCGCATCGCCGGCAGGTTCAGGACGCCGTCCTCGGCCAGCACCGTCGGTGTGCCCTCCAGCAGCCGGGCGAACCACGGCCACCTGGCGCCCTGTCGCACCAGCACGGAGTCCGTCAGCAGCAGGACGGCCGCGCCGAACAGCCCGCCGCTGACGGAGTTGTCGTTGCCGATGACCGCGTTCTGGACCACGTTCGACAGCAGCAGCATCACCACCAGGTCGAAGGTGTTGAGCTGCGCGAGCCCGCGCTTGCCGACCATGCGGAGCAGGATCAGCAGGGCCAGGTAGACGATGATCGTGCGCGCGGCCTTCTCGCCGTAGGAGATGCCCGCGATGAACATGTCGTTCCACATCCCGGCCACTGTAGGCAGCGAGTCGTCGGGGAGCGCCTATGCCACGCCGCGGACGCGGCGGACCAGGAGGCCGCCCAGGAGGGTGACCAGGGCGGTGGCGAGGTAGAGGCCGGTGTAGCCGCCGAGGTTGGCGATGATCGGCGCGGCCAGGGCCGGGGCCAGGACCTGGGGGCCGGAGTTGGCGATGTTGATGACACCGAGGTCCTTGGCCCGGTCGCGGGCCTGCGGCAGGACCTGGGTCACCAGGGCCTGGTCGACGGCGAGGTAGACGCCGTAGCCGGCGCCGAGGACCGCAGCCGCGGCGAGCGCGGCCGGCCAGGTGTGCTCCAGGGCGAGCAGCACCGCGGCGACGGCCATCACCACGGAGCACAGGACGACGAACGACTTCCGGCGCCCGACGCGGTCGGAGACGCGGCCGACGGGTATCGCGGTCAGCGCGGCGAAGAGCGTGTAGACGACCGTCAGGATCAGCACGCCCGTGCCGGGGTCGCCGTAGTGGACGGCGTCGGAGAGGAAGTAGAAGAGGTAGAGCGTGCCCAGCGCGTTGCCGAGGTTGATCAGGAAACGGGTGAGCCAGGCCCAGCCGAAGTCGGGGTGCAGGCGGGGACTGACCCAGAAGGAGCGCAGGAACGCCCGGCCGTCGAAGGCGGGCCGCAGGGCGCGCGGCAGCGCGGGCTCGGGGTGACGCAGCACGAACGGGAGGGCCAGAACGACGGTGAGCACGGCGAGGGTGCCGTAGCCGGACCAGACGCCGGTGACCAGCAGGGTGGTGATCAGGGCGCCGAGTACGAGGCCGAAGGACTGCATCAGGCCCGTCCAGCCGGAGACCTGGGCGCGCTGGGAGAGGGGCACCCGGTCGGCGATGGGGGTGGTGACCCCGGCCAGCATGGCGTTCAGTCCGGCCTGCCCCAGGCACCAGCCGACGGCGACCCCGGCGACGCTGTGCTGGGCCGCGGTGACGGCCAGCCCCGCCGCGCCGGCGAGCGCGCCGCCGAGGACCCATGGCCGTCGGCGGCCGAAGCGGCTGGTGGTCCGGTCCGACAGCGCGCCCGCGAGCGGGTTGACCACGACGGCGACCAGCGCACCGAGACCGGTGACCAGGGACAGTGCCCCGCTCTTGCCGTGCGGGTCGATGTGCTGGAGCTGGAGCGGCAGCAGGATCTGGATCGGCGTCATGAAGGCCATGAAGACCGCGAGCGTGGCCAGTGAGAGCGACGTCGTCCAGCCGGCCCGCACCGGGACGGTCGGTTCGTCCAGGACGGCGGCGCCGTCTCTCTCTTCCTCCTGCAGGGCCTGGCTCATGGCGGCTCCTTCGTGCCTGGTCGTGCCGGGTGTGGGGGCGTGCAGACGGTGGAGCGCGTGCGGTGCGCGGTGACTCAGGACTTCTGCGAGGCGATCAGCGCGCGGTACCACTCGAAGCTGGCCCGGGGGGTGCGGGCCTGGGTGGCGAAGTCGACCTCGACCAGGCCGAAGCGCTGGTGGTACCCCTCGGCCCACTCGAAGTTGTCGAGCAGCGACCAGGTGAAGTACCCCCGCACGTCCACGCCCTGGGCGCGGGCACGGGCGACCGCGTCCAGGTGGCCGGCCAGGTAGTCGATGCGGGTGCGGTCCTCGAGACCGGCCGGCGCGCTGCACCCGTTCTCGGTGATCCAGACGGGCGGCAGCGCCGTGCCGTAGCGGGCCTTGAGGCCCACGAGCAGCTCGGTCAGGCCGTCCGGGACGACCGGCCAGTCGAAGGAGGTCCGGGGGTAGGCCTGTTCGGGCTCGGCGAGGTCGAACGGCAGGCCGCCGGCCGGGTCGGCGGGGGCGGTGACCCAGGTCGGGTTGTAGTAGTTGATGCCCAGCCCGTCCAGCGGTGCGGCGATCACGTCGAGGTCGCCGTCCCGGACGATGCCGCCCCAGCCCGGGTCGGGCTGCCCGTAGGCGCCGAGGTCGGGGTAGGCGCCGGTCAGCAGCGGGTCGTTGAAGAGGCGGTTGTGCAGGACGTCGTAGGCGTCGGCGGCCTGACGGTCCGTCGCGGCGTCGGCGTCGGAGCGGAGTCGGACCGGGGAGCAGTTGTTGGCGATGAGCACCTGCGCGTCCGGCGCGGCGGCACGGATCGCCGCCACGGCCAGACCGTGGCCGAGGAGTTGGTGGTGGGCGACGGGCAGGGCGTCGAGCAGCAGGGCCCGGCCCGGCGCGTGCACGCCGAAGCCGTAGCCGAAGGACATGTGCACGAACGGCTCGTTGAGGGTGATCCACCGCCGCACCCGGTCCCCGAGCCGCCCCGCGACGGCGGCGGCGTACTCGCCGAACCGGTGCGCTGTCGCGCGGGACATCCAGCCGCCCTCGTCCTCGAGCGCCTGTGGGAGGTCCCAGTGGAACAGCGTCGGGGTCGGTTCGACCCCGGCCTCCAGCAGGGCGTCGACGAGCCGGTCGTAGAAGTCCAGCCCGCGCGCTTCGACCTTGCCCTCGCCGGTCGGCAGCACCCGGGGCCAGGAGATCGAGAAGCGGTAGGCGTCCAACCCGAGCCGTCGCATCAGCGCGACGTCCTCGCCGAAGCGGTGGTAGTGGTCGCAGGCCGTGTCCCCGGTGTGTCCGTCGCGGACCGCGCCCTGGCGCCGGACGAAGGTGTCCCAGATCGACGGCCCCTTGCCCTCCTCCTCGGCGGCGCCCTCGATCTGGTAGGCGGCGGTCGAGGCGCCCCAGACGAAGTCGGCGGGGAACCGGGGGAGGGGGTTCGGCTCGGCGGACGTGGTCGTCATGTGCACCGCTCTCATGGGGGAACATGAGATCTCCTCATGTTTTGGCGGTAGTGTCGTCTCCACCCACCCGTCTGTCAATGGGCCGGTCAGTCCGGGGTCACGGCCGCTCGCACGGCTGCGGCGGTCGTGGCCGCCGCCGCGGGGCTCGGATAGCGGGTGCGCGGCCAGAAGAACCCACGCAGCCCGTCGCGCGGATTCCGCGGCACCACGTGCACGTGCAGGTGCGGCACGGACTGGCTGACCCGGTTGTTCATGGCGACGAAGCTGCCCTTCGCCTCCATCCCGCGTTCCACGGCGGCGGTGACCCGCCGCACCCGGACGAAGAACGGCCCGACCTCCTCGTCGGTGAGGTCGGTCAGGGTGCGCACGTGGCGGCGGGGGATCACCAGCACGTGACCCGGGAAGAGCGGCCGGTGGTCGAGAAAGGCCACCACGAGCTCGTCCTCGAACACCGTCTCGACCGCGGCCTCGGCCTCACCGGCGGCGATCGCGCAGAACGTGCAGTCCACGTGCCGATTCAAGACGGGCACGGCGCGGCGGCCAAGCAGGCGCGCGGGCACCCGGTCGCGGCCGTCCCCCGGCGTCTGCACCGGCTGCCGCGTTCCCACAGGTCACGGCGGTGCCGTCCCGGGAATCCGTCATCTGGTCGGCGGCTCTGGCCGTCGGGACGACCACCCGGCAAGGATCGGCGTGCTCCGGCCCGGAGCCTCGACTCCCAGGAGGGGAAGCAGATGAGGATGCCTCAGCGAATGGTGACCGGCCTGTCGGCCATCGCGCTCATCGGGGGCGTGTCGGCGGTCGCCACCGCGCCGGCCGAGGCGGCGACGGCGACGGTCCGCTGCCAGTTCCCGAGCGGCACGACGGGGACGTCCGGCACGAACGCGCACGGTCTCCCCGAGTGGTACGGCGGCACGCCCTTCACCAAGCCGAGCACGTCCCTGACCACCTGCCAGGACCTCAACCTGTGGAAGGGCCAGGCCGGCGTCAGCTACGAGGGCTGGCTCTACTACGGCAACGGGAACTGGGGCGCCTGCCAGGCCGGGTACGTCCGGTACTCCGGCAGCGGATCCATCGTCCTCTGCACCAACGTGCTGCCCGGTACCACCATGGGCGTGACCTCGAGCGCCGGCTCCGGCCAGAACATCCAGATCGAGGACTGAGCAGCCCCGAAGGGCTGCTGGGGCCCGCCCCGTGCCTCAGCGACGCCTTTCGGTGATCCAGTGCGCCAACCCGTCCAGCGCGTCCGCCGCGGCCGGGAGGGCGCCGAGACAGCCCAGGAAGCCGTGGAAGGTGCCGGGGCGGAGGTCCACGCGGACGGGGACCTCCGCGACGGCCAGGCGGCGGGCGAAGCGGAGGGACTCGTCGCGCAGCGGATCGCAGTCGGCGAGGAGCAGCAGCGTGGGCGGGAGCCCCGCCAGATCGGGGGCGAGGCCGGGGGAGGCCCGGGGGTGGAACGGGTCGCCGTCCGGGCCCAGGTACTGCTGCCAGTACCAGCGCTGGTGGGCGATGGTGTGGAAGTAGCCGGTCGCGAACCGCGTCGTGGACTCGCCGTCGAGGAGGGCGTCCAGGACGGGGTAGACCAGCGCCATCCCGGCCAGGCCCTGGCCCGGGGCCACAGGGGAGTCCCGGAGGGCCAGGGCCGCGGCCGCGGCGAGGTTGCCGCCACTGGAGTCGCCCGCGACGACCACGCGCCCGGGGTCGCAGCCGAGGCGTCCGGCCTCGGCCAGGGCCCAGCCGAGCCCCGCCGCCGCGTCGTCCGCGGCGGCGGGGAAGCGGTGCTCGGGAGCAGCGCGGTGGTCCACGGCGAGCACCAGGGCGCCGGTGCGCGCCGCGAGCTCGCGGCAGAGGCGGTCGTGCGTCTCCAGCCCGGACAGCACCCAGCCGCCGCCGTGCAGGAAGACCACGAGCGGGCGCCCGCCGTCGGCCCCGCCCGGGTCGTAGGCGCGCGTCGGCACGGGCGCGCCCACGCACGGGCCGACGGCGTGCAGCGGGCGTGACGGCCCGCCGCGCGGGGCGACTCCGCCGCTCGCCGCGCGGCGCAGCGCCGCCGCCTCCAGCGGCGCGCGGGCGGGGTCGGGGAAGGCCGCCGTCATCGCGTCGCACAGGCGCCGTGCCGACGGCGGCAGGGCGTCGTCGCCCGACGTCATCAACTCCTCCCGGCCGTGGAGCCGCCGTCGACGGTGAACTCGGCGCCGGTGACGTAGGCGGAGGCGTCCGAGAGCAGGAAGGCCACGATCTCGCCCACCTCCGCCGCCGTCCCCATCCGGCCGAGCGGGATGTGCGGCCACTGGGTCGCGGCCCGGGTGGCCTCGGGCAGCATCGGGGTGTCGATGACGCCCGGATGCACGGAGTTGACCCGGATCCGGTCGGCCGCGAGGTCGAGCGCCGCGCAGCGGGTGAGGCCGCGCAGGCCGAACTTGCTGGAGCCGTAAGCGGCGTGGCCGCGGATGCCGGTCAGGCCCGCGATCGAGGAGATGTTGACCACCGAGCCGCCGCCCGCGTCCCGCAGCGCGGGCAGCGCCGCCTGCAGGCCGAGGAACGGGCCGACCAGGTTGACCTTGAGCATCGCCTCGAAGCCGGCCCGGGTCTCCTCGCCGACGGGCGTGGCACGCCAGACCCCGGCGTTGTTGACCAGCCCGTCCAGGCGCCCGAAGGCGGTGACCGCCTGCTCGACCGCCTTGGCCCAGTCGTCCGCGTCGGTGACGTCGTGGGTGACGAACACCGCGTGCTCGCGCCCGAGTTCGGCTGCCAGCGCACGTCCCTCCTCCTCCCGCACGTCGGTCAGCAGCACGCGCGCCCCGGACGCGGCGAACTGCCGTGCCTCCTCCGCGCCCTGGCCCCTGGCCGCGCCGGTGAGCAGGACCACCTTCCCGTCCAGCGAAACGGCGGTGCCGCTGGTACGCCCGCTCGTGCGCTCGCCCGTACGCCCGCTCATACGCCCGCCAACTCCTTCGCCCGTATCTGCGGGATGACCCGCTCGCCCCACTGCCGGATGGTCTCCAGGCACACCTCCTGCGGCACCGTGCCCATCTGGATCAGGCAGATGACCTCGTCCACCCCGATCGCGCGCAGCCGCTCGACGTAGGCCAGTGCGGTGCCTGCGTCGCCGTACGCGTGGTCGGCGTTGAAGGTGCCCGTTGCGCTCGGGCGCACGGGGACGCGGGCCTCGTGGAGCCTGGCCACCAGCTGGTCCCGCTCGCGGGCGAGCGCGCCGACGTGATCCTCCTCCTCCGCGTAGCCGGCCGGGTCGGGTGCCGGCCCGCCGCCGTACCAGTGGGCGATGGACTCGGCGAAGAAGCGCTGCCCGCGCGTCCCGAGGCGGTAGGCGCGCTCCGCGTCGTCCAGCACGACGGTCGGGCACAGCGCCGCGAAGTGGTCGTTGACCTGGTCGGAGACGAGGCGGTTGCCGCTGCGCCCGGCGATCGCCGCGTCGTAGACCGCGCGCATCGCGGCCACGTCCTCGGCCCCGGCGAATCCCAGCACCAGGGCGCCGAGCCCGAGTTCGGCGGCGGCGTGCAGTGTCTCGCGTTTGCTGCAGGCCAGGAAGAGCGGCGGGTGCGGATGTTGGACGGGGCGCGGCAGCACGGCCCCGGGGCCGATGTCGATGCCGCCGTGCCACTCGAAGCGCTCCTCGCGCCAGGCGGCGGAGATGATCCGCAGGGCCTCCTCGAGCTGGGGATAGGTGTCGTCCGGGTCGACGCCGAACATCGACATCTCCTGACGGGTCGCGCCGCGTCCGCCGCCGATGTCGACCCGTCCGCCGGAGAGCACGTCCAGCATCGCGGCGCGTTCGGCGACGCGGACCGGGTGCTGGTAGCCGAAGGGCAGGGTGACCACGCCGTGCCCGATCCGGATGCGCGAGGTCCGCGCCGCCACGAAGGCGAGGAAGACCTCGGACGCGCTCATGTGCGCGTACTGGGTGAGGGAGTGGTGCTCGACCGCCCAGATGCGGTCGAAGCCCGCCTCCTCGGCGAGAACGGCCTGCTCCACGCTGTCGCGGAGCAACTGCTGCTCGCGCTCGGGCGTGGGGTCGGCGAGTTGGGCTTCGAAGATCATGGAGAACTTCATGGAGCCTCCTGATATGCCGGTGTGAAATATGACTAGCAGTCATATCGTGCAGAGGGAAGAGAAGTCACCGGGATCTGCCTACACTCGCGGTCATGGCCGACGACGATGCCCCTCTCCAACTGCCCGCGACCAGTTGGGCGGTGCTCGGGCTGCTCTCCTTCGGCGAGGAGCTCTCCGGCTACGACCTGAAGAAGTGGGCGGACGCCTCGCTGCGCTACTTCTACTGGAGCCCGTCCTTCAGCCAGATCTACGCCGAGCTGCGGCGCCTGGAGGGCGCCGGCTGCGTCACCTCGCGGCTGGTGGAGCCCGAGGCCGGTGCCCGGCCCAAGCGGCTCTACCGGATCACGGATGCGGGCCTGGGCGCCGTCCGCGTCTGGGCGCGGGAGGCGCCCGTGGATCCACCGATGCTCAAGCACCCGCCGCTGCTGCGGCTCTGGCTCGGCCACCTGGCGCAGCCGGACCGGCTGCGGCGGACCCTGGAGGACCACCGGGCGGATGCCGAGGGGCTGCGCGCCCGGGCCGCCGCCGATCTGGCCCGGGCGGCGGACGAGCCCGGCTGGGCCTATCCGCTGTTGGCGCTCAAGTGGTCCGAGCGGTACTACGCGGCCCAGGCGGAGTTGATGGAGGGGCTGCGGGTGGACCTTGATGCGATGCTGGCCGCGCGGGCGGGCGAGGATCCGTCGCATTGATGTGAATCCGGCGCCCGGCCCCACCCTTCCGCGCCGGGCCGCGTCGGGTGCCGCGTGCGCTGACCTGGGGTGAGCCCTCGCGCGTCCCCGCGCGGCCGCGACAGGTGATCTTTGGCCCGATAAATCCCCTCTTCTGTCCTTGTTGACGCGGTGTCAGGCTCCTGCTTCTCTTTGCATGCAAGACACAGCACCCCCACATGTGGTGGCAAGGCAAACGCTCTGGAGTCACGGCGGCATCGCACCCGTGCGCGTTGTCTTTTGATGCGTGCACGACATTTCTTGCCGTCTCCGCTCTTCCCTGCCCGTTCCCATCCCCCCGGGCAGCCCACCGGGCTGCCGATGAGAGAGGATCCCTCGACGATGGGCATATCCCTTCGTGGTGGAGTGCGGCGTGCGGCCCTGACCGGGCTGACGACGTTCTCCCTGGCCGGCGCACTGGCGTTGGGCCTGGCCCCCGTGGCCGGCGCGGCGAGCCCGGCGACGGCCAATCCGTACAACCCGGCCACCGGCCACGCGTACCGTCATGGCGTGATTCCGACCGTCGCACAGGGCGCGAAGATGAAGCAGTGGGCGTCCTCGCACGCCTCGCCGACGGCGACCAGCGCGAACACGCTGTCGTACGGTGGCGGCATCGGCGGGGTCGGTGTCAACGACGGGAAGTCGCAGGTCTACCTGGTCTTCTACGGCAGCCAGTGGGGCACGCAGAGCACCAACGGCTCCGGCGACGCGACGTTCTCCGGCGACCCGGACGGCGCGGCCCCGGTGACCCAGGAGATGTTCAAGGGCATCGGTACCGGCAACGAGCTGTGGTCGGCGGACCTGACCCAGTGGTGTGACGGCAACGGCGTGGCGACCGGTGCGACCAGCTGCCCGGCCTCCGGCGCCAGCTACGTCCCGTACCAGAGCGGCGGCATCCTGTCCGGAGTCTGGTACGACAACTCCGGTGCCTCCCCGTCCGCGGCGACCGGCAACCAGCTGGGCCAGGAGGCCGTCAAGGCCGCCACCCACTTCGGCAACACCACTGCCGCGTCCAACCGGCACGCGTACTACGTGATCCTCTCGCCGACCGGCACCAACCCGGACAACTACCAGGGTCAGTACTGCGCCTGGCACGACTACACCGGCGACTCCTCGCTGACCGGCGGCGCCGTCAACTCTCCCGACGGGCCGCTGGCGTTCTCCAACCAGCCCTACAACATGGACTCCGGCTCCGGCTGTGGCGTCGGCTTCGTCAACAGCCCCGGCACGCTGGACGGCTGGACGATGACCCTCGGCCACGAGTGGCACGAGATGATGTCGGACCAGTTCCCGGCGGGCGGCTGGACCAACACCAGCTCGGGTCAGGAGAACTCCGACGAGTGCGCCTGGATCGCCGCGGGCCAGGCCGGCGGCGCCGCCAACGTCGCCATGGGCACCGGCACCTTCACCGAGCAGGCCAGCTGGTCCAACGACACCAACGCGTGCGCCATCTCGCACCCCATCGTCAACCACGGCGGCAACTCCGTCACGGTGACCAACCCCGGCAACCAGACCGGCACCGTCGGCACCGCCGTCTCGCTGCAGATCAACGGCTCGGACTCGGGTGGCGCGAGCCTGACCTACTCCGCCACCGGTCTGCCCGCGGGCCTGTCCATCTCCTCCTCCGGCCTGATCTCCGGCACGCCGTCCGCCTCGGGCACCTCCACCGTCTCGGTCACCGCGACCGACTCGACCGGCGCCTCCGGCTCCACGTCCTTCACCTGGACGGTCAACCCGTCGAGCACGGAGACCGTCTCGGTCACCAACCCCGGTAGCCAGACCGGCACGGTGGGCACCGCGGTCTCCAAGCAGATCTCGGCGACGGACTCGGCCGGCAAGTCGCTGACCTTCTCCGCGACCGGCCTCCCGGCGGGCCTGTCCATCTCCTCCTCCGGTCTGATCTCCGGCACGCCGACCACCGCGGCCACCTCGAGCGTGACCGTGACCGCGACCTCCGGCACCGCGTCCGGCTCGACGTCCTTCAGCTGGACGATCAACCCCAGCGGTGGCGGCGGCTGCACCAGCCCCGGCCAGAAGCTCGCCAACCCCGGCTTCGAGTCCGGCAGCGCCTCCTGGACCGCCACGGCCGGCGTCATCGGCCAGAACGGTCCGAGTGAGCCCGCCCACAGCGGCAGCTGGAACGCGTGGCTGGACGGCTACGGCACCACCCACACCGACACCCTGGCCCAGAAGGTGGCCGTCCCGGCCGGCTGCACCGACACCTTCTCCTTCTGGCTCCACATCGACACCGACGAGACCACCACGACCACGGCGTACGACACCCTGAAGGTCCAGGTCCTGAGCAGCACCGGCAGTGTCCTCGGCACGCTGGCGACCTACTCGAACCTGAACGCCAACAGTGGCTACAGCCAGCACTCCTTCAACCTGTCCAGCTACGCCGGACAGACCGTCACCCTCAAGTTCACCGGCAGTGAGGACGCGAGCCTGCAGACCAGCTTCGTCATCGACGACACCGCCGTGAACGCCTCCTGATCCAGCAGTAGTTGGCGGCCCCCTCCTCGTTCGCGGGGAGGGGGCCGCTGTGTCGCTTCGCGACGTACGACCAGGTGACACCCCCCGGTCGGGGGAGGAGAACCAGCCGTCTCGGGGGTGAAACGTCCACCGGTGCGGGGGTGCGTCCGGTCTGTGGAATTCGAGAAGGTGTTCCATCGATGCGCGGATCACCGGACGTCCCCCGGACAGGCCCTGGCGGCCCCGCCGCGCGTCCGGGGTCCTGGCCGGTCGTCGGTGCGCAGGACCCCTCGACACGAAGCGAGAGGAACTCCTGCATGGCGTTCACCCGTACCCAGACCCTCATGGCCGGGTCCGCTGCGGCCGCGATAGTCGCGGCCACCGCGGTCGCGGTCCTGCCTGCCACCGCGTCGGCCTCCGCCGCGCCGGTCACGCTCACCTCGGGGGTCGGCGGCCACGCCTACCGGCACGGCGCGTTCCCGCAGCTCGGGGCCGGACACGAGCTGCACGCCACGGCACCGCTGTCCGCGGGCGGCGGCAAGGCCAACGAGACCAAGCCGATGACCTACCACGGCGGCACCGGCGGGGTCGGCGTCACCACCGGTGCGCCCAAGGTCTACGTGATCTACTGGGGCTCCCAGTGGGGCACCGCCGCGAAGGACGGCAACGGCTACACCACCCTGTCCGGTGACACGGCCGGCATGGCCCCCCGCCAGCAGGCCTTCTTCAAGGGCCTCGGCACCAAGGCCGAGAAGTGGTCCGGGGTGATGACCCAGTACTGCCAGGGCATCCCCACCGGGGCCAAGAGCTGCCCCGCCACCAGCGCCCACGTCGGCTACCCGACGGGCGGCGCGCTCGCCGGCGTCTGGTACGACGACTCGGCCCTGGCGCCGGGTGCCGCGACCGCCAACCAGATCGCGCAGGAGGCGGTCAAGGCCGCCCAGCACTTCGGCAACAACACGGCCGCGGTCAACCGCAACGTCCAGTACGTGATCACCTCGCCGACCGGCACCACGCCCGACGGCTTCAACACCGCCAGCGGTAACTTCTGCGCCTGGCACGACTTCACCGGCGACCCGGGCCTGGACGGCGGCGGCGCGGTCAACTCCCCGGTGGGTTCGGTCGCGTTCACGAACATGCCCTACCTGACCGACGCCGGCAAGAGCTGCGGCGCCGGCTTCGTCAACGGTGCGGCGGGTGCGCTGGACGGGGTCACCATCGTCGGCGGTCACGAGTACGCCGAGACGATCACCGACCAGTTCCCCTACTCCGCCAACCCCACCTCCCCGGTGCTCACGAGCGGTGGCTGGATCACCGACAACGACAGCTCGGGTGGCGAGAACGGCGACAAGTGCGCCTGGGTCCGTACCGGAGTCGGCGCCTCGTTCAACCTGGCGCTGTCCACCGGCTCCTTCCCGGTGCAGACGACCTGGGCGAACGACGCCAACCACGGCGCCGGTGGCTGCGAGGGCTCGCACCCGATCGTCACCAACGCCCATGCTGTGACGGTCGGTCACATCGCCAACCAGAACAGCCCTGTGGGCCGCGCCGTCCGCGTCGCGGTCATCGGGCACGACAGCGCTCCCGGCTCGCGCCTCACCTACACGGTGGCCGGTCTGCCCGCCGGTCTGCACATCGACGCCCGCACCGGTGTGATCACCGGCCGTCCGACCCTGCGCGGCACGTTCCACGTGACCGTCCAGGCCAAGGACGCGACGGGTGCGCTGGCCCGCACCACCTTCACCTGGACCGTGCGCGCGCACTGACCCAGGGGCCCCGGGGCATGGAAAAACCCTGGGGCCCGGCCGTGACGGCCGGGCCCCAGGGCCTTGGTAGCGGGGACAGGATTTGAACCTGCGACCTCTGGGTTATGAGCCCAGCGAGCTACCGAGCTGCTCCACCCCGCGTCGGTGATTCAGACTCTAACAGAGCCCGGCCCGGTACCCGAAATCGATTCCCTGCAGGTCGCGGCCCGCAGTCCTCAGCCGCCGGTGGTGACGGACCCGAGAGCGGCCGGACGCTCGCCGGTGGCCTGGCGGGGGAGGACGCGTTCGCGGTGGTGCTCCTCGGTGAGGTCGTGGAGCCGGGCGTGCAGGAGGTGGCGCAGCGTGATGACGCCGAGTGGGCGCCGCGTCGCCGGGTCGACGACCGGGGCGCTGCTGAGGCCCGTCTCCGCGAAGAGGTAGGCGACCTGGCGCAGTGTCTGGTCCTGGTGAACGACCAACCGGCACGGCGACGTGGCCTCGCGGACCGTGGGCGGCACGGTGTGCGGGGATGCGACATCGGCCAGCCGGCGGCGGGTGGTGACGCCCACGAGCGTGCCGTCGAGGGTGTCCACGACCGGCACCAGTGCGTCGTCCGGCCCGCTGAGGGCGCCGATCCGCTCGCGGGTGACGTCGTCGTGCTCGGTGAGCAGCCCGCCGCCGTCGAGCGGGAGCATCACCTCACGGGCGAAGAAGGTCTCCAGCGGGTCGGTCGAGTACTCACGAGTGAGGTGCAGGCCGCGCCGCGCGATCTTCTCGGTCAGGACCGAGCGCTTGAGCACCAGCGCGGACAGCGCGTAGGCGGCCGTGGCGGAGACCACCAGCGGGAGCAGCATGCCCCAGGCGTGGGTGAGCTCGAGGGTGAAGACGACGCCGGTGAGCGGCGAGCGCATGACGCCGCCGACCACGGCGGCGAGGCCGAGGATGCCCCAGAAGCCGGGGATCGCGTGCGGGAAGAGCATGCCCTCCCAGGCGCCCAGCGCGCCGCCGATCATGAAGACCGGAGCGAGCACGCCGCCGGAGGTGCCCGAGCCGAGCGAGAGCGCCCAGATGACCGTCTTGACGGTCAGGATGCCGATGATCAGGTCGAGCGTGGCGCGGCCGGTCAGCAGCTGGTCGATGACGTCGTAGCCGACGCCGAGCGCGCGCGGCTCGATCAGGCCGCCGAGGCCGATGACCGCGCCGCCGATGGTGGGCCACCACATCCAGTGGAACGGCAGTCGCGCGAAGGTGTCCTCGGCCCGGTAGACCAGCCAGGTCGCGGCCACGGCCAGCGCCCCGCCGGTCAGCCCCACGATCGCGGCCAGCACGTCGAGGGTCGGGTCCAGGTGCAGACCGGCGGCGTTCACCGGGAAGACGGGCGCGGTGCCGAGCAGGTAGCCGCGGCAGACCGTCGCCACCGAGACGGCGGCGACGACCGGCACGAAGCTGCGTGGGCGCCACTCGAAGAGCAGCAGCTCGACCGCGAGCAGGATCGCGGCGAGCGGCGAGTTGAACGTCGCCGCCATGCCGGCGGCGGCGCCGGAGACCAGCAGCGTCTTGCGTTCGTTCGCGGTCAGGTGCAGGAGCTGGGCCAGGATCGACCCGATCGCGCCGCCGGTCATGATGATCGGACCCTCGGCGCCGAACGGGCCGCCGGTGCCGATGCTGATCGCGGCCGAGACGGGCTTGAGCACCGCGACCTTCGGCTGGACCCGGCTGCCGCCGGTCAGGATCGCCTCGATCGCCTCCGGCATGCCGTGCCCGCGTATCTTCTCCGAGCCGTAGCGGGCCATCAGGCCCACGACCAGGCCGCCGACGACGGGCGCGCCCAGCACCAGCCACCAGGGGTGGTGCACCGCGCCGGGTGCGACCAGTGCGGTGCTGAGACGTTGGTAGAAGACGAGGTTGGTGACCAGCCCGATCAGCCGTAGCAGGGCGAGCGCGGCGAGCGAGCCGATGCCGCCGACGACCAGGGCGAGGGCCGTGATGGCCAGCATCCGGGGTCGGGCGGTGAAGTCACCGAGGCGGACGGGCGTGGAGGCGTGCGCGGTACGCATGTTGCTCCGGTTTCTCTTCTTCTCGCCGCTCGTGAGGGACGGGCGACGGGCATGGGGCAGGTGGGTGTCAGAGGGGGACGGGCCCGTGCAGGTCGGCGGCGTACTCCTCACCCACGACCTGGTGGAAGGCGTCCAGGCCGTCGGCCGTGGCGGCGCGGAGCATCGGGGGGATCCGCGCGAGGATCCGTGCCAGCTCCTGCTCGCGCCACCGCAGCACCTGGTCGACCAGGGTCTGCCCGAGCGGGGCGAGCTCCAGGGTGACCACGCTGCGGTGGTGCGGGTCCGAGCCGCGCAGCACATGACCCGATCCGACCAGCCGGTCCGCCAGCCGGGTGACGGACGACGCGCCGAGTCCGAGCGTGCGGGCCACCGTGGAGGAGGGGCATCGCCCGAGGTCGTCGAGCGCGAGCAGCATGCGCATCTGCGGCAGCGAGATGCCGCCGCCCGCAGCCTCCAGGCTGTGCAGAGCAACGCCGATCAGATCGCGGGTCGCGCGCTGGAACGCCTGGATCTCGTCCGCGCTCGGGGTCGCCTGCGGGGTGCGAGTCGCTTGATTGGCCATGGGAGAAGTATTGCATGCAGCAAGACTTGCCCAGAGGTAGCCTTGTATACAGCAAGCCACGGAGGAAGGCGGAGATCATGATCGGTCGCACGTCTCGTACGTCTGCCACGTCTGCCACGTCTGCCACGTCCCGCAGGGCCCGTCGTGGTTCGTCGGCCCGGTCCGGGGCGGGCTCGGACGCCCTCAGTCCTGAGCTGCACCGCGCCCAGGAGCTGCTGCTCGCCGCCGTCGCCGAGGGTGGCACCGCCCGCCTCGCGCACATCTGCCTCGACGCCTGGGACGGCGGCGACGCCGTGGCCGCCGGTATGTCGCTCGGCGCGCTGCTGCGTGCCGTCCCCGGAATGGGTCCGCTCACGGCCCACGAGATCCTCGCCCACCTCCGTGCCACCGAGGCGACCCTCGTCGGCGAGCTCGACCACGCCCAGCGCGTCGCCCTGCCCGCCGGCTTGGCCCGCGCCCGCCGCCCGAGCACCGCCGCCATGGAGTGACCGGCCTTCGGGGGCAGGGAGATTGGCCGTTCGTCAGGCGATCGTGATCAGTCGGACGCATGCGGATAGATTGCAGGGATGCGCGGGTGCCGGAACGGCCACCGCGTCGGATCTATCCGGGGAGCACGTGTGAGTGAAGTCGGCGCAGCGGCCGTCCTGCCCAAGCAGCCGGTCACGGTCTCCGACGAGCGGGTCGGCGTCAACGGCGCGATCGCCGCGGCGCTGACCCAGGGCGTGGGCTCGATGCCCGCCCTCTACGTCACCCTCGTCTTCTGCGGCGGCTGGATGGCCCTGGCCACCTGGGGCCCGCTGCACGGGGTCGACCCGTACCCGTTCTCGTTCCTGCTGTTCCTGAACAACGTCGTGCAGTTGGTGCTGTGCGCCGTGATCCTGGTCGGGCAGCGGGTGCTCGGCGTGGCCGCCGACCGCCGGGCGGTGCAGACCTACGAGAACGCCGAGGCCATCTTCGCGCAGGTCGCGGACCTCCAGGCGCATCTCGACCGCCACGACCGGGTCCTCGGCCGCGGTGCCAGCCTGCTGGACTCCACCCCGCACCCGTGGATCCGTCGGCACCGGGTCCAGGCGCCCCCGCAGGCGATCGACCAGGTCGTCGGCGCCAACGGGAGGATCGCCGCGTGGCTCACCCAGCGCCTGGGCAGCATGGGCGCGTTCTACATCGCCGCCGGCACGCAGGTGGTCTGGATCGGCATGGCCGAGCTCGGCTTCCAGCGGTTCGACCCGTACCCGTTCGCGTTCATGACCTTCCTGTCGACCTTCGCGCAGCTCGTCTTCATGATCGTGATCATGGTCGGCCAGAAGGTGCTGAGCCTCGCGGGCGACCGCCGCTCCGAACAGACCTTCCTCGACGCCGAGGCGATCCTGCACGAATGCCGACGCATGAAGGCCCGCCTGGTCGCCCAGGACCGTGTCGTGGAGAGCCTCTCCGACTACACGTCCACACAGGTCACCGAGCATCTCGCCCAGGCGCTGCACCAGAGCCGGATGCAGGCGGCTGCGGCCGAGACCGGCGCGGGTGGACGGTCCGCGCTGCGACCCTGGCACGAACTGCCGGAGGAGTCACGGGAGACGAGCCGTGCGCACGCGCGCCGGGTCGGTGAGAGCCTGGCGGCGATCGGCTGCCTCATGTTCCCCACGACGGGCGAGGACTCGCCGGACGCCGGGATGCTCGTGGCCTTCGAGGAGCAGGAGGCCCAGGTGCTCGCGCGACTGGAGCACGAGCAGCAGCCGCAGGGCGTCCCGTGGGACGAACTGTCCCAGCGCGCACGGGCGCAGGCGGTCGACGCGGTCCGCTACCTGCCGACCGTCCTGGCGGATGTCGGCTTCCAGGTGCTGCGGACCGGCGGCGGCGACGGGGTGGGCGAGCTGGACTTCCACGCCGACGACTGGATCACTCTGCAACGGGCGTTGATCGTCTCCGGCGTGCTGGTCGCCCTCGCCGAGGGCGACGTCGACGCCGACGAGATCGTCGCGATGGTGCAGTTGCTGCGCGAGGCGAGCGTTTCCCACCCCCGGCGGCTGATCCGGGAGTTGGCGGCGGCCTCGTCCTTCGACACCGGCCTGCGCCCCGACGCCCGCTACGCCGACTACGAGAAGCCCGCGTTGGAGACCGTCCACGCGGCGAGTGTCGTCATCGCCCGGGTCGCCCCCGCGGAGCTGGCGGAGTTCCGCGCCTTCCTGGTCCGCATCGCCGAGGTCGTCGCGGAGGCGAACAACGAAGGCGGCTTCTTCGGTCTCGGCGCCCGTCCGCGGACGCCGCGCGAATCCGCGGCGATGGAGGCGGTGGCAGCAGCGGCCCGGCCGGACGCCTGAGGCGTCCGGCCGGGCCGCTGGGTCGGCACCCGCGTGTCAGCCGCGCGCGGCGGAGATGGCGGCGCCGAGCGCCTCCTTGATGCGCGGCCCGAGCCGGGAGAAGCCCAGCTCCTTCATCGCCGCCCGCAGCAGCTCCTCGTCGGAGAGGCTGCCACCGCCGTCGGCGTCGATCCACCGCACGAGCGCTTCGAGCTGCGCGGCGGAGTACGCCGTGACGGGTCGCCCGGGCGTGATGTCCGGCTTCCCGCCGCCCGCCTGCGCCTGCGGCGCGGCCTCAGCGGGAACCTCCACCACAGGCTCCACGACCGGCGCCACGACGTCGGCGGCGGCCGCCTCGGCCTCCGGCTCCGCCTCCGTGACGGGCCCAGCGTCGCCCTCGGCGATGAGCTCCGCGGCCGCCTCCGTCTCGCCACCGACGCTCGGGCTTGCGGCCTCGGTCTCCGGCTCGACCTCGGTGGTGGCCTCGGGCTCCGTGTCAGCGGGGGCGTCGTCCTCGGTGACCAGTTCGGCTGCCGCGTCGGTGTCCGCGTCGGCCTCGGCGTCGGCGTCGGCCTCCGGCTCCTGAGCGGCCTCGGCCGTGGCGTCGGCCTCCGGCTCCTGAGCCGGCTCGGCCGTGGCGTCGGCCTCGGTCTCCGGCTCGACCTCGGTGGTGGCCTCGGGCTCTGTGTCAGCCGGGGCGTCGTCCTCGGTGACCAGCTCGGCTGCCGCGTCGCTGTCGGCCTCGGCCTCCGGCTCCTGAGCCGGCTCGGCCGTGGCGTCGGCCTCGGTCTCCGGCTCGGTGAGGAGTTCGGCGTCGGCCTCCGGCTCGACCTCGGTGGTGGCCTCGGGCTCTGTGTCAGCGGGGGCGTCGTCCTCAGTGACCAGCTCGGCTGCCGCGTCGGTGTCCGCGTTGGCCTCCGGCTCCTGAGCGACCTCGGTGCTGGCCTCCGGCTCTGTGTCAGCCGGGGCGCCGTCCTCGGTGACCAGCTCGGCTGCCGCGTCGGTGTCGGCCTCGGTCTCCGGCTCGGTGAGGAGCTCGCCTGCTGCCTCGGCGGTCGCCGCGGCCTCGGGCTCGGTCTCCGGCTCGGTGAGGAGCTCGGTGTCGGCCTCCGGCTCGGCCTCGGCGAACAGGTCAGCCTCGGCCTTGGCTTCGGCGTCGGTCTCCGGTGCGTCGATGAGCTCGAGGTCGGCGGTCGCCTCGGCCTCGGCCTCGGCCTTGGTCTCCGGCTCCTCCGCAGTCTGTGGCGTGGTCGCCGCGGGGGTGGACGTGTCCGGGAGGGACTCCGCCGGAGGCGCACTGCGCTGGGAGAGAAGGGAGGACGTGGTGGTCACGTCCGCCTGCTCCGCCGTCAGTTCGGTGAGGAGGTCGGTGAGACCCTGCGCCGTGAGGGAGTCGTGGAGCTCGCGGAGGCGCGGGAGGCGGTAGAGGGTGCCCTCGTCCGCCGCCAGGGCGTCGAGGAGGGAGGCCAGGTCCGCCAGGGGCAGTTCCTCCAGCGCGGTGCCGGGCTGGAGGAGTGCGGAGAGCTCGTCCAGGCCGGCGAGCGCCGCCTCCGCCGCGTCCGCCGCCGCGTCGAGGAAGGTGAGGTCCTGGGGGAGCGCCGGCGGGGTGTCGTCGCCGGTGAGGGACGCCCACTTGGCCCGCGCTGCGGACGCCTCGCCGAGGGCCTGGTGGAGGTCCTCGCGGCGGGCGCGCCCCGCGGCGAGCGCGCGGGCCCGGCGGCCGAGCTGACTGCGGCGCCACCAGGACTGGCTGACGCCCTGCTCGGTGCGCCACGCGGCGGACCCGGTCGCGGCGGCCAGCGCGTGCAGCGTGTCCGCGGAGGCGACGTACGCCTGCGGCTGCAGGACGGAGAGCGTGGCGCGGACCCGCGCGAGCACGGCGACGACGGCCGCGGTCTCGTGGACCGTCGCGGGGGTGCGCAGGCCGCGCACGGATTCCAGCCGTTCGGCGGCCTGCTGGAGGCCGGGGACGTGGTGGCCGCGCAGCTCGGCGAGGACCGTGGAGGCGGCGCGGGCGTCGTCCATCCGGGCCACGGAGTCGAACGCCGCGTACCAGGGGTTGGTCTCGGCGCGGAGGGTGAAGCCGCCTGCCTCCGCGTAACGGTGCAGGTCCTCCCGGGCTTCGGGGGACAGGAGTGGTGCGGGAAGGGCGCTGCTGCTGTGGGCGGAGGCGACAGTCATAAGCGGATGGTTCCCTGGCTGAGTCGGTGACGGGTGGCGGTGGGCCACCACGATAGGGGTAGTGGCCGACACAGCGTCGGGCACGTCCCCGCGAGTCGTCACGGGCGCGTCGCGCGAGGTGAGCCGGGCGTGGGATAGTCGCCGTTGCTCCGGGGGGTGTGTGGCGAGGTGGAGGGGTGCGCGGTGTACTTGGCGCACGCGTTCGGGAAGCGGTACGAACTACCGATCCCTTTGGCGTATTTTGTGCTCGGCGCGGCCCTGGTGGTCTTCGCCTCCTTCCTGGTGGTGCTGCCGCGACGCGTCGCGGCGGGCACCGTCGACGCGGCGCGCGCCGAGTTCGAAGCCCCGTTGCCGCGTGGGTGGTTGGCGCCCGCAGTGGGCGTGATGGGGCTCGCCGGCCTGGTCGTGGTGGGGCTCGCCGGCCTGGTCGTGGTGGGGCTGGTCGGCTCGCAGACGGTGGCGGAGAACATCCTGCCGACGGTCTTCTGGCTGGTGGTGTGGATCGCCGTGCCGCTCTCCTGCGGGCTGCTGGGTGACTGGACCCGGCCGCTGAACCCCTTCGCCGCCCTTGCCCGTCTCGGCGACAGCCCGACCGCACGGCGGCTGCTCCTCGGCAGCGCGCGGCCGGTGCAGTGGCCCGCCCGGCTCGGGTGGTGGCCGGCCACGGTCGCGTTCTTCGCGGCGGCCTGCGGGGAGCTGGTGTTCAACCAGAGCGCGACGCTGCCGCGGGTCACCGCGTGGGGGCTGTTCGGCTGGGCGGCGCTGTCGGCGGGGGCGGGACTGTTCTTCGGTGCCCCGGCGTGGACTGCGCGGGGCGAGCTGTTCTCGGTGCTGTTCGCGACGTGGGGGCGCCTGGGCCGGTTCCGGTTCGGGGCGCCGGGGCGGTCGGGCTTCGGTGGTGGGTTGGCGGCCGGGTTCGAGGCCGTGCCGAGCCGGATGGCCTTCCTGCTGCTGCTGTTGGTCTCGGTCTCTTTCGACGGGCTGCTCGCGACGCCGCTGTGGTCGCGGGCGCGGCTGGACGTGCTGGACGCCGCCACGGCCTCGGCGACGACGGTCCAGTGGGAGACCGTCGCGGCGTTCGCCCTGCTGGGGCTGGCGACCTGGCTGGTCTTCGGCGGGTTCGCCCACGCGGTGGCGCGCCTGGGCGGGCACGACGTGCGGCCCGTCGCCGCGCTGCACGGGCTCCTGCCCTCGCTGCTGCCGATCGCGTACGGCTACCTGTTCGCGCACAATCTTCAGTACCTGCTGGTCAACGGCCAGTTGCTGGTCCCGCTGCTGGGCAACCCGACGGGGCTGGACGGTGGCCAGTGGCTGCCTGCGCCGTTCGACGACAGCTTCGAGCCGCACACGCACCTGCTGCCCAGTGCGGCCTTCTGGTACGTCGCGGTGGTCGTGATCGTCGCGGTGCACGTGGTGGCCGTGGTGGTCGCGCACGGGCACCTCGCGCGCAGCGGTCGCGACGAGCGGGCGGCGAAGGCCTCGGAGTGGCCGTGGGTCGCGGCGATGGTCGCCTACACGATGGTGAGTCTGGTGCTCATGGCCCAACCGCTGGTCAAGGAGGCACCCGCGAAGCCGGCGACCTCGGCGGCGATCGGCGAGGTGGTGGCGCGATGAGGGTCGCCCGGGATCTCCCGTTCGTGGGCGGACTGGTCGGGTTGGCGTTGGCGGTCGCGCTGCGGGTGAGCCTGGCAGGCCGGGCCGGGGCGGGGTCGCCCACCGCCGGAGTGGTCTTCGGGACCGCGTTGGTCGTCCTCGCGCTCGTCTGCGGCCTGCCCAGGCCAGTGCTGAACCTCCGCCAGGCCGGGTGGGGTGCCGCGCTGGCGGCGGTGCTGTGCGTCGTCCCGGCCGTGCGCCGGGTGACGATGGGCGGCGTGGCCGAGCCGGAGGGGATGCTGCCGCTCTGGTCGGCCGTCGTCGCCTACGTGGCGGTGGCGGAGGAACTGCTGCTGCGCGGCGCCCTGTTCGAGCGGGCCAGGGAGCGGAGCGGCGACGTGGCCGCCGTCGCGGTGACCGCCCTGGCGTTCGCCCTGCTGCACGTGCCCGTCTACGGCTGGCAGGTGCTGCCGCTGGACCTGGCCGTCGGCGTCTGCCTGGGCGCGGTGCGCCTGGCCGCCGGGTCGGTGACGGCCCCCGCCGTCGCCCACACGCTTGCCGACCTGGCCGGCTGGTGGCTCCGATGAGCGCGATGCTCAGGCGTCCGCGCAGCCGGACGGTCCGGATGTCCGCGCTCTGCCTCGGCCTGCTGGCGCTCGGCTGGCTGCTGACCCCGCTGACGGCCACGCCACCGCTCTACGACGGCCTCGGCTTCCCCGACGAGCCCTACCGCTACGTCGTCGCACCGCCCGGCTACCAGCACACCGCGGCGCCGTCGGTGGGCGAGGACGACGGGATCGTGTTCAAGGGCGTCGGCCCCCAGTTGCTCCTGCCGGTGAGTGACGAGAACGGGCCGCAGGTGCAGGCGGGCATTCCGGCCTCGCAGCTGTCGATCCCGGCGGGCACGACCCAACTGGCCGCGAAGGCAACGCCGCTGGCGCTGACCGGCGCTGCGCCGTCCGACGGGACGGTGTGGGGGAACGTCTACCGGGTGACGGTGACGAGCGACCGGGGCCCGGTCGCGGCGACGGGGCGGCCGACCAGTGACAGCGTCATCAGCCTGCGCGCGCCGAGCGCGCAGCAGCCGGCGCCGGTCATGGAGTACCGCGCGACGCCGGGCGCGCCCTGGCAGGACCTCCGCACGACCCGGGTCGGCAACGACATCTACCAGTCCCCGCTCCCGGGCCTCGGCGACTACGCGCTGGTCCGCGTCACGCACCACGCGGCGCCGGCCGCGTCGCCGGGCGTGAGCCCGGCGCGGGAGGCCCTGCGCACCCTGCCGTGGGTACTCGCCGGCCTGCTTGCGGCGTTCGCCCCGGCGATCCTGGCGGTCCGCCTTCATCGCAGACGCTCCGGCGAAGCGTGAGTTGCACTCCCCTGAGGGCTATCCCCAGTTCGCGGCCAGGTGCACGCCTGCGAGAGCGATCAGCGCACCGGTGGCGAGGGACGCGCCGAGGAGGGTCCAGCGCAGGGCGCGGCCGGTCACGGGGTCGCTGCGGCGGAGGTCCGCGCTCACCAGGCGCGGCAGGCGCAGGAGGTGGGCCAGGACGTGGACGGAGGTCAGGCCGACCCAGAGCCAGAACGCGGCCTTGTGCAGGAACAGCACGGTGTGCGCGAGATCGCCGGGGCCGACCAGGGCCAGCGTGCAGCCGGTGGCCAGCACCGCGACCGTCATCAGGATCTGCAGCGGGCCGAGCAGGCGCAGCAGCAGCGGCGGGGTGCCGGCGCGGCGGTACGCGGGGTCGCCGCGGTAGTAGCGGTAGGCCCGGTAACAGGTCGTGCCGATCTTGAGCGCGACGGGGCCGAGCAGCGTCATGCCGACGAAGAAGTGGATCGTCAGCAGCTGCGTCAGGGACAGGATGGTGAAGCCCTGGACGGCCAGCAGCACGAGCAGGACCGTGCCCACCGAGGCGGTCAGCCGGGCGTTGCCCTCGGGGCCGCGTGACTGTCGCTGCTCCTGGCGCGAGGTGGCGACGGGTGCTGTGGTCACCGGGTGCTTCCTTCCGGGCGGGCCGACGGGGGACCTGTCCGCAGAGTCTGCATGATCGGTGACTAAGAACTCGTTCAGCCCGGCGTCGACAGGGTCACGACCGGCCACGCTCCAGACGCAGCGCCAGCACCGGACAGGCGGCGACCGCGCGCCGCGCGTGCGCGGCGAGCTCGGGCGGGACGGCGGCGCGGTGGACGATCGGGAAGCCCCACTCGTCCAGGGAGAGCAGTTCGGGCAGCAACTCGGCACAGGCGCCGTGGCCCTCGCAGGCGATCCGGTCGATCCGGAGCGCCAGTTCACGGGATCGTGTGAACGGCACGACGCTCACCTCCACTCCTGGGGGCCGGGCACCGCACCCTGCGGCACGGCGAGCACCGGCGACGTGGACGCGCCACCGCACGGGCCGAACTGCACGTGCCGGGCGACGTCCGCGGCGAAGGTCTGCAGTGCGGTCGCCGCCAGGCGGGACGCGCCGTCGGGGTGGCGGCAGGCGCCGCGGCCGGCGAGCAGGCCGACGCGCTGCTCCAGGCGCGTGAGGGACGGGCCGTCGAGGCGGCCCGCGGCCAGCGCGGCGAAGTCCTCGGCGACGGCGGGCAGGCCGAACCGGCACGGGCCGCACTGCTGGGCGCTGTTGCGGGCGAGGAAACCCAGGACGTCGGCGGTCTCGGCCAGGCCGCAGGCGCGCTCCGGCAGGGCGACCAGCACGCCCGCGCCGGGACCGGCGCCGAGCTGGGCGAGGTCCTGCTTGGTGAACCGGGCCGACAGCGCGGCCTCGGCCGGCAGCCAGCTGCCGAAGTAGCCGCCGACCAGGACGGCGGACAGCCGCTCGGCCGCCGCGCCCGCATGGTCGAGGAGCTGCCCCAGTCGTGCGCCCATGGGGGCTTCGTAGACGCCGGGGTGGTGGACGGCGCCGCTGAGCGTGACGAGCGTGGTGCCGGGCGCGTCGGGCGCGCCCGCCTCGCGGTACCAGGCGGGGCCGTAACGGGCGATCAGGGTCAGCTGGGCCAGCGTCTCGACGTTGTCGACGAGCGTCGGGCGCTTGCCGACGCCCCTCTCGAACGGGCGCGGCGGGGTGGCGGTGGGCCGGGCGTCGCCGCCGTTCAGCCAGTGGACCAGCGCGCTCTCCTCGCTGGAGACGTAGTGGTGCGGCAGCTCGTGCAGCTGGACCGGGACCGGGTCGAGCCGCAGCCGGACGCGCTCGGCGAGCGCGCCGCGCAGCGCGCGGACCTGCTCGGTGCGGGTCCGGGCCACGCACAGGTGGGCGGCGTTCGCGCCGACGGCGCGGGCGGCCAGCGCGATCCCGTCCAGCACGAGGTGCGGGGCCAGTTGCAGCAGCGTCTGGTCCTTGAGGCTGCCCGGCTCGCTCTCCATGCCGTTGGCGACCACGACGGCGGGGCCGCGTCCGGCCGCCACGGTGCTCAGCTTGCGGCCGGTCGGGAAGGCGGCGCCGCCGCGACCGGTCAGCCCGGCCTCGTCGACGGCCTGCCGCAGCGGTGCGGGAGCAGTGGCGGGAAGCGGGCCGTAGCGGTCCAGGTGGTCGGTCAGGTCGGCGGCGCGGCCGGTGCGGAACCAGCCTGCCAGCAGCCTGGTCCCGTGCGGGCCGGGACGGGAGCCGTCGGCGAGCGGCAGCGCTCTGGTGGCGTCGTGGGCCTCGTCGTAGGCGGCCTCGGCGGTCATCGGGTCACCCCTTCCGTCGTTGCGTGCGCGGCGGTCGTCGTGACGGCCGGTGCGAGGGCGCGGTGGGACCAGCCGGGGGCGAGCGGGCCGACGTGCAGGAAGCCGACCAGGGCCAGCGGCACGGCCAGGGTGGCCAGTCCGGCCGTCCACCGGGCCACGGCGTGTCCGGGCCCGGCCCGGAACAGCCGCCACCACACCGCGAGCACGACCGCGCCGAGGCAGATCAGGTAGAGGGCGAGCTGGAGGGTGTCGCGGGTGTCCGTCCCGGTCCCGGCGGCGTGGAAGACGGCGATCGGCCAGGAGGCGTAGGCGAGCCAGTGCACGGCCTTCCACCGGCGCTGCCCGAGCCGGAGCCGGATCCCGCTGGTCGCGCTGGTCAGCGCGACCGCGAGCAGCAGGTCGAGGGCGACCGTGCCGAGCCCCAGCCACAGCGTGCGGTAGTTCGCCGTGAAGGGCACCAGCGTGATCCACCAGCCCAGGTGGACGAAGGTGTCCAGGACCGCGGTGACGATGTGGAGGGCGAGGAAGACGAGCGTCAGGAACGCCAGGTTCCGGTGCAGCGCCGAGACCTCGAACCGGGCCACGGTGCGCGGCGCGTGCCGGCCACCGACGGCGATGCCGAGCGCGACCGTGGCCGTGAGCAGCACCAGCGCCACGGTGCCGCCGGCGCGGGTGGCGTACCACAGAGGGCTCGGCG
Organism: Streptacidiphilus jiangxiensis; assembly: GCF_900109465.1. Taxonomy (GTDB): domain Bacteria; phylum Actinomycetota; class Actinomycetes; order Streptomycetales; family Streptomycetaceae; genus Streptacidiphilus; species Streptacidiphilus jiangxiensis. The sequence goes on along the minus strand of NZ_FOAZ01000017.1, from coordinate 100,594 downwards.
CGGTGCTCGCGGCGAGCAGGGCGGCGTTCATGCGGCGTCTCCCGGGGCAGGCGCAGGGGTGTCCTCGGGCCAGCCGCCGAGGCGCAGCACGGTGCCGTCCACGTGGACGAGCCGCGCGGGCAGCCCGGCGTGCCGCAGCACGGTCGGGGCCTCGGGGCCCAGGACCAGGGCGGCGGTCGCGGCGGTGTTGGCGGCCACGCAGGTCGCGGCGGCGACGGTGACCGTGCGCCAGCACGGCTCGGGGTTGCGGCCGCTGCGCGGGTCGACGACGTGGTGCACCGGGTGGCCGTCGCGCCGCCAGGTGCGCACGGCGGTGCCGGAGGTGGCGATCCCGCCGCCGGTCACGGCGACGACGGGGGAGTCGGGGGCGGGCGCGCGGTGGTCGTCGGCGACGGCGATGCGCCAGCCGCCCGCCGGGGTGGCGCCCGAGACGGCCAGGTCGCCGCCGAGGTTGACCAGCACGCCGCAGCCGATCGACGCGGCCAGCAGCCGTGCGGCGCGGTCGGCGGCCCAGGCCTTGGCCGTCGCGCCGAGGTCGAGGGCGGTGCCGGCGGGCAGGCGCAGCCGACGTCGCGCCGGATCCCACTCGATCGCGCGCCGGCCGGGCGCCGGCGCCGTCACGGGGGTGCCCAGCTGCTCGGGGCGCAGGGAGGCGAAGGTCCGGTCGTAGCCGAGGCCGACCACCGCCGCGCCGACCGTCGGGTCGACCAGGCCGCCGCTCTCCTCGGCCGCCGTCAGCGCCACCTCCAGGGCCTCGGCCAGCCGCAGGCCCACGGTCACGGCGTGGCCCGTCCCGGCGGCCGCGTTGACGCGGGAGAGCTCAGAGTCGGGGCGGAAGCGGCTGCAGGCCGCGTCGATCGCGGCCAGCTCGGTGCGCAGCAGCCGCAGTGCCTGCGGCAGCGTGCCCGGGTCGGTGACCAGCAGATGCGCGGTCGTCCCGAACACCGGGAAGGAGGACTGGCCGGGCTCCGCCGCGGCGACGGGAGGGATGGTCATGAGCCACCCGTGGTGGTGTGTGTGGGCTGCGGGGTCGGCGCGGGCGGCGGAGCGGCCTGGGTCGGCGCGGGGGCGGCCGTGGTGGGGGCCGGGGCGGGCGGCACGTAGGCGCGGGTGGTCGCCGGGGCGACCTGGGCGGGGATCAGGCTGTGCGTGGGGCGCGGCGTCGGCCGAGGCGTCGTCGGGCTGGGCGCCGTCCGGGTGGGCGTGGGCGTGGGAGAGGCGCTGCTCGGGCGCGCCGAGGGACTGCTCGCGGACGCGCTCGGGGACGGACTCGTCGTGGACGCGGAGGGGGAGGGCGACGGGCTCGTGGTGCCTGTCGAGCCGCCGCCCGTGGAGGCCTGGGCGTAGCCGGTGGCCAGCGCGACGGATCCGGCCGCGGCGGCCACGGTCACCCAGCGGGTGGCGCTGCCCACGCGGCGCACCGAGCGGTCCCTGCGGTGGGAACGGGCGCGGGCGGCGGGCTGCTGCTCGGACGAGTCCATCCTGGCTCTCCTCGGGCGGTCGGCGACGGCTGGTCTGCCCGTCCAGCGTGCCCAGCAGAGCGTCGGATTCCGGTTCAGGAAGTACTAAGAAGTGGCAAACATGCAGCGTCCGCATGCGGACGGTTCAGTCGTTCGGCCGATCCCGGCGGTCGCGGCGCTCCCGCCGCTCGGAACGCGAGGCCACCGGGGCGGCCAGCAACCACAGTCGGACGGTGAGGCCGCCGCCCGGGGTCGGCTCCAGCGCGGCCCGCCCGCCGTTCGCGGTGACCAGGCGGTGCACGATGGCCAGGCCCAGCCCGGTGCCGCTCGCCCGCCCGGTGTCGAACCGGCGGAACGCCCGCTCCCGTGCCGCCTCGTCCATGCCGGGGCCGTCGTCGACGACGGAGAGCAGCACCTCGCCCTGCTTCGGGTCCGGCACCGCGCGGACGACGATCCGGCCGCCAGTCGGGACGGCGTCCAGGGCGTTGGCGAACAGGTTGTCGAGCACCTGCTCCAGATCGCCGGAGGTCAGCAGCGCGGTCAGCCCGGCCGGGCCCTGAGTGGCGAGCCGGACGCCGCGCTCCTCGGCCACCGGCTCCCAGGCGGCGATCCGGTCGGCCACCACGGCGTCGAGGCGCACCGCCACCTGCCGGGGGACGGAGTTCTCCGCGCGGGCGACCGCGAGCAGACCGTCGACGAGCCGGGACAGCCGGGCGATCTCGTCCTGCGCGCCGCCCAGCTCCTGTGCGGTCTCCGGGTCCGCGTCGGCCGCCAGCAGGTCCAGCCGCAGGCGCAACGCGGTGAGCGGGGTGCGCAGCTGGTGCGAGACGTCGGCGATCACCGCGCGGTGCCCGTGCATGAGGTTCTCGGTGCGGGAGGCCATGGTGTTGAACGTGGTGGCGAGCCGGCGCACCTCGGGCGGGCCGCGGGTGACCGTCGCGCGGGCGTCGAGCCGGCCCTCGCCCAGCCGGGCCGCCGTTTCGTCCAGGTCGACCAGGGGGCGGCTGACCCAGCGGGCCAACCGCACCGCCACCAGCACGCCCGCGCCGAGTGCGCCCAGCGCGCACAGGCTGAGCCAGCCCCAGATGGCCAGCAACTGCTCGTCCAGGCCGTCGGTGGAACGGGAGTAGACCAGCGCCCCCGACGGCGGCACGGTGTCGCCGATCGGGACGGCCAGGGTCAACCGGTCGTCGCGCTGGGCGGACTGCGGCTTCCCGGTGCGCAGCACCTCGGCCGGCGCGCCGGGCGGCAGGGCGCCGGTGGGGCAGGGCGTCGCGTAGAGGAGGGTGCCGTGCGCGTCGTAGACCTGGGCGCAGTCCCCACGCGCCGCGGCGGCGTCGAGCTGCTCACGGGCGTCCGCGTCGGAGCGATGGTCCGACAGGTGCTCCTCCGCGGCGGAGGCGACGGTCCGCGCCCGGGCGGCGGTCTCCTCGCGGAAGGAGTCGTTCTCCCGGGCGGTGATGGAGATGCCCAGCGGCACCACGGCGAGCACCAGCAGGGCCAGCACGAGACTCAGCACGCTGAGGGCGATGCGCCTGGTCACGCGTCGGGCCCCGGGACGGCCGAGGGGGTCGTCGCGGCGTCGGTGTCGCCCAGCCGGAAGCCCCGGCCGTAGACGGTCTCCACCAGGCCCGGCACGCCGAGCTTGCGGCGCAGTGCGGCGATGTGGACGTCCAGCACCTTCGTCGGCCCGTACCAGTGGGCGTCCCAGGCACGCTCCAGGATCTCCTGCCGGGTCACCACCCGGCCCGGGTCCACGGCCAGGCAGCGCAGGATGTCGAACTCCTTGGGCGTCAGCGCGACCTCCTGCCCGCCGACGGTGACCCGCTGGGTGCGCGGGTCCACGGTCAGCGGCCCGTGGACGACCAGTTCGCCGCCGCTGGGCCGGGTGCGACGCAGCACCGCGCGCAGCCGGGCCAGCAGTTCGGCCAGGCCGAACGGCTTGACCAGGTAGTCGTCCGCGCCCTCGTCCAGGGCGGCCACCCGGTCGGCCTCCTCGCCGCGCGCGGTGACCACGATGATGGCGGCGTCCGTCTGGCGGCGCAGCCGTCGGCAGACCTCCACCCCGTCCAGGTCCGGCAGCCCGAGATCGAGCAGCACCACGTCGGGGGTGGGCCGCGCGGCCAGCGCCTCCGCTCCGGTCCCGGCCCGGCGCACCAGGTAACCGGCCCGGGTCAGGCCGCGCACCAGCGAGTCGGCGATCCCCTGGTCGTCCTCCACGACCAGCACGGCCAGTGCGTTACCCGCCGTCGCCGCCGGTCCCGCTCCCGCTGCCGTGTCGCCGACCTGTGCCATTGCCCCAGCGTAGAACCCCGCTGCCTCCGCTCTCGTCCTGAACCCGGTATTGAGAGGATGGAGCGTCGAGAGACCGGAGCGAGGAGAGCGGGAGGAGTCGACGATGCGGATCACGGTGCTCACCGTCCCGGACTGCCCGAACGCCGGACTGGTCGGCGAGCGGCTCGACGCCGCGCTGGCCGGGCGGAAGGTTCTGGTGGAGTGGGTCGAGGTGCGGGATGCCGAGCAGGCCGCGGCCACCGGAATGACGGGGTCGCCCACCCTGCTGGTCGACGGCGTCGACCCGTTCGCGGTGCCCGGGGCGGTGCCGAGCCTGTCCTGCCGTCTCTACCGGTCCGCGAGCGGTGCCGTGCAGGGCGCTCCGGGCGTCGACGAGCTGCGGGCCGCCCTGGCCGGGGGGACTCCGGCCGCCGAGTGAGGGGCATCGTGGGCGCCGTCACACCCGGCGGATCCGACATGGACGGCGAAACTCTGTTACGGTTCAAGTACCGACGCGGGGTGGAGCAGCTCGGTAGCTCGCTGGGCTCATAACCCAGAGGTCGCAGGTTCAAATCCTGTCCCCGCTACTACGACTCTGTGGGCCCGGCCAGAAGGCCGGGCCCACAGGGCTTTTTTGTGGCTTCTTCTTGTGGCTCCCTGTGGAAGGTCCGTCGTGAACCACCGCACCAATCGGTCCAACGATCAGCGTCCGGCGACGCGCTTCGGACGTCCCCTCTCCCCGGAGGAGCGCGCCGGGAAGAAGGGCGGCGGCCAGCGCCGTGGCGGCCCCTCGGCCGGCTCCTCCTACGGGGCGCCGAAGCGCCGTCCGGCGAAGCGTCAGGTCCTCGCCCCGCAGGGCGAGTTCGAGGTGCCGACGCCGGAGACGCCGGGTCTGCCGCCGGTCGCGTCCTTCGAGGACATGGAGCTGCCGCGCGCCCTGAAGGCGACGCTGGTGCGCGAGGGCGTCACCGAGCCGTTCCCGATCCAGGCCGCCACCCTGCCCAACGCGCTGGTCGGACGTGACGTCCTCGGCCGCGGCCGCACGGGCTCCGGCAAGACCCTCGCGTTCGGTCTCGCACTGCTGGCCCGCACGGCCGGACGCCGCGCCGACACCAAGGCGCCGCTGGCGATGGTCCTGGTGCCGACCCGCGAGCTGGCCCAGCAGGTGCACGCCGCGCTCGCCCCCTACGCGACCGCCGTCAACCTGCGCGTCGCCACCGTTGTCGGCGGCCTGTCCATCGGCCGCCAGGCCGGCGAGATGAAGCGCGGCGTCGACGTGCTCATCGCCACGCCCGGTCGCCTGCGGGACCTGCTGGACCGCGGCGACGTCCGTCTCGACCGCGTCGAGATCACCGTGCTCGACGAGGCCGACCAGATGGCCGACATGGGCTTCCTGCCGCAGGTCACCGCGCTGCTGGAGCAGGTCCGTCCGGACGGGCAGCGACTGCTGTTCTCCGCGACCCTCGACCAGAACGTGGACCGCCTGGTCCGCCGCTTCCTGAGCGACCCGGTCACCCACTCCGTCGACCCGAGCGCCGGCGCGGTCACCAGCATGGAGCACCACGTGCTCTACGTGAACGACGGCGACAAGCGCGACGTGACGCTGGAGATCGCGTCCCGCGACGGTCGCGTGATCATGTTCGTGGACACCAAGCGCGCGACCGACCGCCTGGCCAAGGACCTGCTCGCCAACGGCGTGCTCGCCGCGGCCCTGCACGGCGGGAAGTCGCAGCCGCAGCGCAACCGGGTCCTGGAGCAGTTCAAGCAGGGCCAGGTCACCGCGTTGATCGCGACGAACGTCGCGGCCCGCGGCATCCACGTGGACGACCTCGACCTCGTCGTCAACGTCGACCCGCCGACCGACCCCAAGGACTACCTGCACCGCGGCGGCCGCACCGCCCGCGCGGGCGCGTCCGGCACCGTGGTCACCCTGGTGCTGTCGCACCAGCGCCGTGAGATGACGCAGTTGCTGCGGGACGCGGGCGTCCGGCCCAACGACGACCGGGTCCGCCCTGGCGACCCGGAGCTGGTCCGGATCACGGGCGCCCGGCGCCCGTCCGGCGTCCCGGTCACCATCCCCGTCCCGGTCCAGACCGCGGCGGCGCCCGCGCCGCGGGCGGAGCGCTCGCAGCGCCCCCGCCGTGCCGAGGGCTCGGGCCGCCCCCAGCGCAGTGGCCGCAGCGGCCAGGGCGAGCAGAGCCCCCGCGCCGGCCAGTCCGGCCCCCGCGCCGCCTCCAACAACCGCCCCCGCCGTCAGCCCCGCCCCGACGGCCGCGGCCGCGGCCAGAGCCAGGCCTGACCGACACCCCGAAGAGGCGCCGTCCGCGTATGCGGACGGCGCCTCTTCGGCTTGTCGGCTCCGTCGGCCTCCAGGCGGCGCACTCGTGTCCGAGAGCTGCTGCCCCGGTGCCTTGTCGACCGGGGTTTCCCCTGCGAGTTCGGTGAACGGCCCGGGGCGGCAACCGGCTGACAAGGCCGCCTGATCGACAGGACGGATCGGATCCGCGTGCGCCGCGCTCGCGCTCGCTGGTTCGCGTTCAAGGGCACCGACCGCCGCAGCCCCGACGAGCAGAAGGGCAACGCAACACCCCGGGCCCGCGCAGCGTGGGAGCTGGGCGGGCCCGGGGTGTTGGGGGGTGCGGGTGACCGGTGAGGTCAGTAGCCGCTGCTGCCGTAGGCGACGTTCTCGAAGGCGCCGTAGGTGGCGTTCGCGTAGCGGACGGCGGCGACGATGTTGTCGACCGGGTTCCAGATGTCGGTGTGACCCGGCAGGGCGTACGTCGCGAAGGTCGGGTCGATGACCTGCATCAGGCCCTTGGACGGGGTGCCGGCGGCGGCGTTGGAGTCCCAGTTGTTGATGGCGCTGGGGTTGCCCGAGGACTCGGTCATGGCGCGGGCCTGGATCGCGGCGGCCGGCGGAACGTGGTCGCCGTCGGCGGACAGGATCGCCTGGGCCTGGGCGATCCAGCCGCTCAGGTCGTTGGAGTAGGTCGGCGTCGCAGCGGCGGCAGCCGCAGCCGCAGCAGCGGCCTGGGCCTTCGCGGCGGCAGCGGCCTGAGCCTGCGCCTGGGCCTTCGCGGCGGCGTCGGCCTTCGCCTTGGCGGCGGCAGCCGCCTGCGCCTGGGCCGCGGCCTGCGCCTGCGCCTTGGCCTTGGCGTCGGCCTCGGCCTTCGCCTTCGCAGCGGCGTCCGCCTTGGCCTTCGCCTCGGCGTCGGCCTTCGCCTTCGCGGCGGCGGCGGCCTTGGCAGCGTCCGCGGAGGCGGAGGCGGAGGCCAGCGGGGCGCGCTGCTCGGAGCGGTTGGCGGTGTTGGTGGTGGGGCGCGCCACGGCCGAGGTGGAGGCCACGGCGGCGGTGTGGGGGGTGTCGCTGCCGGTCAGGGCGACGGCGGTACCGGTCGCGGCGCCGGTGACCAGGAGGGCGGCGCCGACGCCGGCGGTGATGCGCTTGTTCATGCGCACCGCGGAGAGGCGCTTGTTGAGGTGCACGAGGGAAAGACGGATCCGGGGACGCATGACACTCCGATGTCGAGGGGGCTGCCCACCACCGCAGAGCGCACGGAACCACGCGCACGCCGGGACGGCGTCGCAACGCAGGGTGCGCTCGGCGGCATTCGGGCACGGCCCGACCGAGCAGGGGAGCGTTCGGTGTTTGACAGGTCGGCGCTGGGCGCCGGTCACCGTGCTCCCGGCAGGCGATCGGTCCGCCTGCCTCGAGCACCGTCACATGCCCTTCACAAGCGGAGCAAGCCATACCGCCGGTAACGTGCGGCACGCCACACGGGGTCGGTGACCTGCGTCTCAGAGGTCACGGAGAGGTCTCCGCGGGTGGGATCGCGGGCCGGGCCGGGCGCGCCAAGGCACGGTCGTCCACGAATCGAACCCGCGGGCGCCGATTCGGGTCACGGGCCGGTCACGACCAAAACCGGGCAAGATCGACAGTCGCGCGTCGCGCCGGGTCGCACCGGGCCGTGCCGGGTCGCACCGGGCCGTGCCGGGTCCTATCGCACCGGACCTCGGAACCGGGAGGAGGCGAGTGGCGTCCAACGCGCGCAGACGCCACTGTGACCCCGGGAGCCTCGATGCCTCACCCCCGCACCGCGCTGGTCGCCGCAGCCGTCCTGGCCGTCGCCGGGCTCTCCGCCTGCGCTGGTGGTGGGCCCGCCGCCGCTCCGACGGGTGCGGCGGTCGCACCGGTCCCGTCGCTCGTGGGGAGCCCGACGGCGAGCGGCGGGTCGGTGGACGGGGTGAGCGCCTCCGCGGCGCCGGGAACGCCGACCACCGCGACAGCGTCGACCCCGGCGGGGGCGGCCGGTACGCCGAGCAGTCGTCCGGGCTGCCTCGGCGGCACCGTGGACGTCACCTTTCCCGGCGGCGGTGACCAGGTGCGCAGCGTCTGCGTCCACGTCGGCACCCGGATCCGGATCACCCTGGACGCCCGGCCCGGCGCCCCCTGGCGGGCCGTGGTCACCAGCGCTCCGCAGGTCGTGGCCCTGCTCGACGACACCGTCGGTGCCGGGGCCGTCGACGCCACCGCCCGGGCCGTGGCCGCCGGGACCGCCGTCCTGTCCGCCGACACCCGCCAACACCTGGGTGCCCCAGCGGAAGTGACGACGCATTGGCAACTGGACGTGACCGTCGTTCCCTGAGTCCCGCAGGTGCTGCCACAACTCTGGTGGTACCGGCCCCCGTCTGCTGCACTGGATCGCTGTACTGCGCAAGTCCCCTTCCGGCAAAGGAGACCAGCACGTGCAGGCAGCCCGGATCCGCATCCGTACCCGCGCCCGTACCCTCGCCGTCGGCGTCGTCGCCGCACTCGCCCTCGCGGCCGTCCCCGCGCACGCCGCGCCCCGAACCGCCTCCTACAACGCCTCCCCGCCCGTGAATCTCTCCGCCTCCTGCGCGGGGCAGGACGCCGAGACCATCCAGGCCACCGACCCCGCCGTCGGCGGCGTCTACGACGCGTGGATGGGGTGCAAGGGCATCGGTTTCTCGGCCTCGCTGAACGGCGGGACGAGCTTCGGCACACCGCTCACCATGCCCGGCAGCATCGGGCAGAAGGGCAGTCGGTCCTGGGACCCGGCCGTCACCGTCGCGCCCGACGGCACCGTTTACGTGGCGTTCATGGTGTCCCGTGCCGGGCAGACCTATCCGACGGTCGACGTCAGCACCGACCACGGTGCGAGCTTCCGGACCGCGGGCGTGATCACCCCGCCGGACGCGGGCAACTGGGGCGACCGGGACTTCATCGCCGCCGCACCCGACGGGACGCTCTACCTCACCTGGGACTACGGGCCGAGCTCGGCCGCGGTGACCTTCCTGTGCGCGACGAGCGGCAGCTGCTCGTTCGCGACCGGGGACGTCAACGCGGTCCTGCAGAAGTCCACCGACGGCGGGCGGACCTGGTCCGCGATGACGCACATCAGCCCCGGCTACCCGAACAGCGGCGCCGACAGCGCGCCGATCACCGTCGAGCCGGACGGCTCGCTCGACGTCGTCTACCAGGGCTACGCCGTCACGAACATCCCGACCGACACCCTGACCGTCGCCTCCCTCTACGCGACACGCTCCACGGACGGCGGCGCGACCTTCTCCCCGCCCGTCGCCGTCGGCGCCTCCGTCGGGACGATGAACACCGCCGAGTGGTGGATCGACGGCGCCGAGGCCCTCGGCCCGGACGGCACCCTGTACGCGACGTGGGACACCCAGGGGGCGAGCAGCGACACCGGCTGGCTCTCGTACTCCCGGGACCACGGCGCCACCTGGTCCGCTCCGGTCCAGGCGCCGGCGGACACCCTCCAGGTGCCGCACGTCGTCCAGGTCGTCGCGGGGCCCGCCGGGATCGCCTACGTGGGTTGGCTCTCCGACAGTGACCCGCGCGGCTACGCCCAGTACCTGCGGACCTTCTCCACCACCCAGGGCTGGCTGTCGGCGCCGGTCCAGGTCTCGCAGGGCTTCGGGACGAGCTCGGTGTGGCCCGGCGACACCTTCGGGTTCTCCGCGCTGACACCGACCCGCCTCGCCCTGGCCTGGGGGAGCGCGGTCGCGCCGACGGCCACCAAGGACGACATCTGGGCCTCCACCGTGGGCGTCGTCATTCCGTGACGCCACGGTGACGGACGGCGTACCCCGATCGCGCTACGCTCTGCCGCGCCCCCGACGGAACGACGACCGAACGACCAGGAGTGCGTGATGACGACGGCCCGAACCGGCGGACGGATCCTGGCCTCGGCGGCGACGCTCCTCACTCTCGCGGGCGCGGCCGGGTGCGGACCGAACACCGACGCCTACTACGAGCTGCAGACGGCGATCCAGAACCACATCACCAACGTCGACCATCGGCCGGTGGCCTCGGTGTCGTGCACCCCGCACGTCCGCGACACGATGCGCGGCGACACCGCCCACCTGCGCTGCGTGGTGGTCTTCAAGGACGGGACCTCCTACACGGCCAACGCGGAGATCGTGAACCAGAACGACGGCGGCCGGCACAACATGCCCGACCTCTACCGCTGGGACGCCCCACCCCAGCCGTGACGACCCGCAGCCGTGACGGCGTGTAACGAAACGTCCACAATCCGGGAGTGGGTGACGGGCGTTCCGGAAAGCCCCATACGATCTACCTGCTTCCTTCCGCCTCTGCGCCCGTCCGCACCCAGTCCTCCGGGGAGATCATGCAGCGCGACCTCGACATGCCCACGTGGTCGGGGGACGACCGCGCCTCCCGGCGGCGGAGCAGGAAGTGGCTGATCGCCTCGATCGCCGCGGTGGCCGTCGGGGGCGCCGGGACCGTGGCCGCCCTTGCCTACGCGCACGCCTCGCAGCCCGCGGCCAAGCCCGCCGCCCACGTGCCGGTGGTCACCCAGCCCACGGCCGTGCAGGCGGTGGCGGCGACGCAGGCGTTCCTCGCCTCCTGGGCCGGCGCGGACACGACCGCCGCCGCGCAGGACACCGACCAGCCCACCGCCGCCCAGCCCGCTCTGCAGACCTACGGTCTCGGCCTGCACACGACGGCCGTCTCGTTCACCGGGGTGGCCGCCGGCACGCCCGACCCGGCGGTCGCGGACGCGCTGCGCACCTCGTTCAAGGCGACCGCCGCCCTCGGCGGCGGCGGGAGCTTCGACTACACCGGCACGGCCGACGTGGTGGTCGTCGACGGCAAGCCGCTGGTCCACTGGGCGCCCTCGGTGCTCTACCCCGGGCTGCAGAGCGGCCAGTCGCTGACCTACGGGAGCATCCCGGCCACCACGGCGAAGGTCGAGGACCGCCACGGCGTGGTGCTGACCGGCAAGGCCTACCCCTCGCTCGCCGGGGTGCTGCATGCCCTGCAGACCCGCTACGCGGGCAAGGCCACCCGCACGCCCGGCCGGGGCGTCTCGATCACGCAGGAGGGCGGGACCGCCACGGCCAAGGTGCTGCGGGTGATCCACCCGGCCGTGTCCGGCACGATCCGTACCACGCTGGACGCCGGCCTCCAGGCCGCCGCCGAGCGGGCGGTGAAGGACTCCCACATCGGCACCATGCCGTCCGACGTCGTCGCGATCGACTACACCACCGGCGAGATCCGGGCGATGGCCTTCCGGGGCGGCGACGCGGCCTTCAACGGAGCCGCGGCGCCCGGGTCGACGATGAAGATGATCACCTCGGCCGCACTCTTCGACAAGGCGGGCCTCACCCCCGCCTCCTCGTCCCCGTGCGTGAAGAGCACCGTGATCAACGGTCAGACCTTCCACAACTTCCAGAACGAGATGGACCCGAAGGCCGACATCGCCAAGGACTTCGCGATCTCCTGCAACACCGGTTTCATCGACGCCGCCACCGCCCACCTGCACTCCGGGGACCTGCGCGAGGAGGCCCAGGACGTGTTCGGCATCGGCGACTGGAACATCGGCGTGCCGACGACCGACGGCAACGTGCCGGACGAGGGCGGCAGCACCAACCAGGTGGCCGCGCAGTCCATCGGGCAGGGCCGGGTGACCATGAACACCCTGGCCATGGCCTCGGTCGCGGCGACCATCGCCGACGGCGCCTTCCACCAGCCGATCCTGGTGCCCGGGTTGGCGCAGCAGTCGGCCAAGCGCCCGATCACCACGGCCACCGCGTCCGCGCTGCGGCAGATGATGCTGCTCACGGCGACCGCCTCCTACGGCACCGCGGAGCCGCGGATGACGGGCATCAACGGCGGCGCCAAGACCGGTACCGCGGAGACCGCGACGGGCACCAACGGCTGGTTCGCCGCCTACGACACCGCCAACCACCTGGCCGTCGACGCGCTCGTCATCGGCGGCAAGGAGGGCGTCCTGTCGGCCGGTTACGTCGCCCGCGACGTGCTGCTGGCGGGCTGACCCGGACCCACCACGGTCCGTCGTCAGCCCAGCTGGCGGCGGACCAGCTCGCGGAAGAGCCCCTCGGTTTCGGCCAGCAGCTGCGCGGGCGTGCCCTGTTGGACGATCTGCCCGTGCGACAGCACGAGCACCCGGTCGGCGTCCATCACCGTCGAGAGCCGGTGGGCGATCACCACCCGGGTGGCGTGCAGCGCGCGCGTGGCGGCGGTGACGATGCCCTGGGTCTCGTTGTCCAAGGCGCTGGTGGCCTCGTCGAACAGGAGGATGCGCGGGCGCCGGACCAGGGCCTGGGCGATCATGAGGCGTTGGCGCTGGCCCCCGGAGACGGTGCCCCCGCCGTCGGCCAGCACGGTGTGCAGGCCCATCGGCATCGCCCTGACGTCCTCGGCCAGGCCGGCCATCGCGACGGCCTCCCACACCTCCTCGACGGTGTGCGGCTCGGTGCCGCGCACGCAGTCCAGGATCGAGCCGCCGAACGGCTGCGCGTCCTGCAGCACCACGCCCAACTGGCGGCGCACCGCCGCCCGGTCGAGACCGGCGAGGTCCTGCCCGTCGTAGCGCACGGCGCCGGTGGTGGGTCGCTCGAACCCGACGAGCAGCCGCAGCAGCGTCGACTTGCCGCACCCGCTGGCGCCGACCACGGCCACGAACTCGCCCGGCTCGATGCGGAAGGAGAGGTCGTGCAGGACCAGCGGGCCGTCCTCGTCGTAGCGGAAGGACAGGTTGGCGACCTCGATCGCGCCGGACAGGGTCCCGGGCAGCGCACTGCCGCCGGGCACCTCGGGGGCCGCGTCCAGGACCGGCCGCAGCTGCTCGAAGAGCGGCAGCGCTGCAGCCACCGCCAGCAGGGAGCCGGTCAGTTGGGTCACCGAGGTGAGCACCATGGTGAGCGAGGAGGCGAAGGTGAGGAAGCCGGAGGCGGAGAGCGCGCCCCGGGCCGGCCCCGCCAGCAGCGCGAACAGGCCGAGCATGCACAGCGGCAGGTAGACCGCGCTGCACACGGTGGTCAGGTTCCGGATCCGGCCCACCCGCCGCTGCAGTTCGCGGCTGCGGGCGAACTCGGTCGCCCAGGCCCCGTAGGCGAAGTCCTCCGCCCCGGCGACGCGCAGCTTGGGCAGGCCGCGCAGGGTCTGGAAGGCGCGGTTGTTGAGCTTGTTCGTGAGCGTGGTCAACGCCCGCTGGTGGCGCAGCTGCCAGAGCCCCAGGCCGAGAAAGACCGCCCCGATCACCACCAGCACCGCGAGCGCGGCCAGCGTCAGCGGGACGCTGTAGCCGAGCAGCAGGACCAGGTTGACCACGGCGACGGTGCCCGCCTGCACGGCCACCGAGCTGACCCCGGACAGGATCCGGCGGATCGCGCTGATGCCCATCGCGGCCGACGCCAGCTCCCCGGTGGAGCGCCCGGCGAAGAACCGGGTCGGCAGGCGCAGCAGCCGGTCCCAGACGGCCGGTTGCAGGGTGGCCTCGACGCGTCCCTCGAGGCGCAGGATCGAGACGTTCTCCATCAGCAGGAACGCGGCCGAGACCAGGGTGGTGGCGAGGATCGCCACCGAGGTGCGGACGACGGCGTCACTCTCGGCGTTCGGCACGTAGGTGCCGAGCACCTGCCCGGTGGCGAGGGGGACGAGCGTGCCCAGAGCCACCGCCACCAGACCGCTGAGCACCAGGCGGTACAGGTCCGCCCGGGTGCCGTGCAGGCTGAACCGCAGCAGTCGCCACAGGGTCAGTGGCTGCTCGGGGAGCGGCCGGTGGAAGAGCAGGGCCTCGGGTGCGAAGTGGTCGGCGTTGCTCTCGGAGATCCGGCTGCGGCGGCGGGTGGTCGGGTCCACCCAGGTGTAGCCGCCACGGCGCCACAACAGCGCGCCGGGGGCCCCGGAGCCGGCCCGGAACCCCAGCAGCGGTCCGGCGTCCTCGCGCCACCAGCGCCCGGAGAGCCGCACCGGTCGGGTGCGGAAGCGGGAGGCCGTGGCGAGGCGCTCGACGGGCGACTGCCGGTCGTCCGCGCCGTCCGCGCCGTCCTCGGCTGGGGCACCGGTGACGGGCGTGGTGATCACGATCCCGGCCGCCGCCGCGACGAGGCGGCAGGCGGTGAGCGTGGCGTCGTCGGTGGCGGGGGCCGTTGCGGACCGGTCGCCGCCTCGGCCGTGGTCCGAGCGGTCGTGGTCCGAGCGCTTGCGCTGGGAGCGGTCGCGCGGCGATCCGCTGAGGGAGGTGAGCAGGGCCCGGTCGGCCTGGGCACGGGCAGCCGCGCCCGCCTGGACGCCGGCCTCCGCCCGGTCCTGGTGGGCGCGTTCGAGCTCGTCGATCCAGCGGTCCAGGGCGAACAGCAGTCGGCTCTGCTGGTCGACGAGCCGCTGCCAGGTCGTCGGCTCGATGAACAGGTCGCGTGCCGTCGCGTGACCGTGCACGGCCCCGTGGACCAGGCTGCCGGGAGCGAGCGACAGCCACTGGATGTCCTCGTCGGCGAACTCCCGGAAGTCCCATCCGTCGGCACACGCCTCGAAGAGCAACCGCAGTCCGTGGCCGACGCCCTGTGCGAAGGCGTCCTCCAGCGGGGACAGCAGGCCGCCGGCGCCGTAGCCGGACCACTCGGGGGAGTGGTGGGGGTGGAAGAAGAGCTCCCGGAGCTGGATCCGGTGCAGCACGCAGCCCGGCAGGGGTCGGCCGACCAGGGTGTGCCGGGGGCCGACCGCCGGACCGGGCAGCAGTTCCCCCGGCTCCAGCCGACCCAGGGGCTGCCAACGGCCTTGCAGCGCCTCGTCGACGGCGAACAGGTCCATCGCCCCCGCGACGACCAGCCAGACCACGTCGGGCCCCTCCAGGGACAGCCGCCGCAGCCCCGTGCAGTCGACCGGCGTGCCGAGGGTGCCGAGGGTGCCGAGGGTGGCGAGGGTGGTGAGGCCCGAGGCGTCGGCGTGGACCGGCGGGTGAACGGAGGTCACGTCAGTGCTCCCTGACCAGTCGCGCGTAGGCGCCGCCCGTGGCGAGCAGCTCCTCGTGGCGGCCGCGTTCGACGACGACGCCGCGTTCCAGCACGACGATCTCGTCGCTGTCGCGCACCGTGCTCAGGCGGTGGGCGATGACCACGCACGCGCAGCCGCGCCTGCGCAGGTTGTCCATGACCAGCTGCTCGGTCTCCGCGTCGAGGGCACTGGTCACCTCGTCCAGGACCAGCACGCTGGGCCGGCGCGCCAGGGCGCGGGCGATCTCCAGCCGTTGCCGCTGCCCGCCGGAGAAGTTGCGGCCGTCCTGCTCGACCCGGCCGTGGATGCCGCCCGCCCGCGCGCGGACGGCGTCGAGCACGGCCGCGTCGCGCAGCGCCTCGGTGACCGCCTCGTCGGAGATGGACGGGTCCCAGAGCGCCACGTTGTCGCGCACGGTGCCCTCGAAGAGGAAGACGTCCTGGTCGACGAAGGAGACCGAGGCGGTCAGGACGGTGCGCGGGATCTCCTCGAGCGGTCGGCCGTCGATGCTGATCGCGCCGCTCCACGGCAGGTGGAGTCCGGAGATCAGCCGCGACACGGTGGACTTGCCACTGCCGGACCCGCCGACGAGCGCCACCTGGCGGCCGGGCCCGACGTCGAGTGAGAAGCCGCGCAGCAGCGGCTCGTCGAGCGAGCTGTAGCCGAAGGTGACCTCCTGCAGCACCACGTGCCCGCTCAGTCGGCGCGCGCCGCCGCCGGACCGGGACCGCGCGAACACCGGGTCGACGGGGAAGTTCTCGACGTCCCGCAGCCGGGCCACGTCGGCGGCGAAGTCCTGCGCCCGGCCCGCCACCGCGTTGAGCCGGGTGACGGGCGCGGTGAAGCTCGCCACCAGGGCCTGGAAGGCGATCAGCAGCCCGACCGAGATCCGGCCGTCCACCGCGCGCAGCCCGCCGATCAGCAGGATCAGCGCACTGTTCAGCGCGGCCAGGGTGGGGGCCACCACGGCCAGCGCCGCGCTCGGCAGGCCGAGCCGTTGCTCGCCGGTGAGGGTGACCGCGTGCTGTCCGGCCCAGCGCCGGAAGAAGCCGGTCTCGCCGCCGGTGGCCTTCATCGTCTCGATCAACTGGAGCCCGCTGTAGGAGGTGTTGGTCAGTCGGGCACTGTCCGCGCGCAGCTTCTGCACGCCCGCGCCCCGCAGCCGCACCACCAGCCGCAGCGCCGCCACGTTGAGCAGGGCGACGCCGACGCCGAGGAGGGTCAGCGGCGGGTCGTAGGTCCACAGCAGCACCGCGTAGAGCAGCACGACCACGGTGTCCACCGCGGCGGCGGCGAGGTCGCGGGCCAGGGTCTCGGCCACCGAGTCGTTGGACTGCAGGCGCTGGACGAGGTCGGCGGGGCTGCGTCGGCCGAAGAACGGGACGGGCAGCCGCAGCAGGTGGCGCAGGAACCGCGCGCTGGTCAGCGTCGACGCGATCATCCGGCCGCGCAGCAGATTGGCCTGCTGCACGCCGGTGAGCACGGCGGTCAGCAGCACCGAAGCGGCCAGCGCCGCGAACAGCACCGGCAGCGCCTCGGTCCGGCCGCCCAGCAGGAAGTCGTCGATGTAGGTGCGGCTGAGCGCGGGCACCACCGCGCCGACGGTGACCAGCAGCAGACCCGCCACGAGCACCGCCGCGGTGGTGCCCCGGGTGCCGTGCAGCCGTGCGGGCAGGCCGCTGAGCACGCCCGGCCGTCGGCCGCCGGGCCGGAAGCCCGGGCCGGGCTCGAAGGTCAGCACCACGCCGGTGAAGGCCGTGTCGAACTCCTCCGCGTCGACGAACCGGCGTCCGCTCGCGGGGTCGTTGAGCCGGACCCCGTGCCGGCCGGGCCGGGCGACAGTGCCCTCGTAGACGACGAAGTGGTTGAACTCCCAGAAGAGCACGGCCGGTGCGTGCACCTCGGTCGCCAGGGCGCTGGGTTCCATCTGCATGCCCTTGGCGGTCAGGCCGTATCGACGGGCGGCCTTCAGCACGTTGCCGGCGCGCGAGCCGTCGCGGGAGACGCCGCAGGCGAGCCGCAGCTCCTCGAGCGGCACGTGCCGACCGTGGTGGCCGAGCACCATGGCGAGTGCGGCGGCGCCGCACTCGACGGCCTCCATCTGGAGCACGGTGGGGGTGCGCACCGTCCGCTGACGCCTGGTGCGGGGTGCGGGGGCGGCGCGGCGCCGCCCTTGGGTCGGCGCGTCGCCGTGTCGGGGGCTCACGGCAGGATCCAGTCGATCGGGTGCCGGCCGGGCAACTGCACGGCGGCGCTGACCAGGACGGCGGAGCGCAGCGGGCCCGGCGGGCCCTCGGCGGAGGTCCAGGCGTAGCCGGACGCCGTCGCCGCGGACCGTTCCAGCCGGACGACGACGGCCACCTTCCCGTCCTGTCCGCCCGGTCCGTCCTGGCCGCCGAACGCCTGGCCGAGCCGGTCGCTGCCGAGGAAGGCGGCGATCTGCTGCGGCGACTGCGGGCTGCTGCCGACCTGGGCGACCCGCCCGAGCAGCAGGCCGTACTGCTGGACGGACACGGACTGGACGGTGAGGTCCACGGCCGCGCCGGCCGGGATGGCGGCGGCCCTGTCCGCCGACACGTACACCACCGCGACCAGCGGCTCGTCCGGGCCGGTGACGCGTTCCACCGTCGCCACGTCGGAGCCGGTCGCGACGACCGAGCCGAGTGCGGCCACCAGCGTGCCGACCCGGCCGGCGGCGACCGTCCGCACCGTCTGCAGCTTCTGGCGGGGACCGGTCCGGACGCCGAGGAGCGGGGCTCCCGCGGCCAGGGTGTCGCCCTCGCGGGCGTAGACGGCGACGACCTGTCCGGCCACGGGGCTCTGCAGGACGTAGCTGCCTTCCGCGTGGACGAGGATCCCTGGCTCGTTCACCCGGGTGGCGATCGTTCCGGTCACCGCCCAGTAGCCGGCGGCGGCCAGCACGGCCGCCGTGACCAGGAGAACGAACCGCCCCTGCGGCCGGGCCAGCTGTGCGGGCACCTGGAGGTCCTCGGGCGACCGCTGTTTGGCAAGGGCTTTCTGCCGAAACTGCACAGGGTTTTTCCTCAATCCAGGACGTGATTCAGGCCCTGGGCACGAAAAGCGTCCCAGGGCCTGGATCCGGGCTTTTCCGCCCGGCTATCGGATATCCGGGTCAGATACCCGAGAGCAGGCCGGTCAGGCCGGAGACGGTGCCGGTGGTGCCGGTGAGGCCGGTGACGGTGCTGACCAGGCCGCCCACGGGGAGGGCGTTGCCGACGGCGCCCAGGGTGTCGGAGACGCCGGACAGGTGCAGACCGGCACCGAGGCCGCTGTTCATGCCGATGCCGGCGCCCAGCCCGATGCCGCCGGCCACGCCGTCCAGGTCGGTGTCGTCGATCTCGCGGGTCTCGACCTGAGGCGTGAAGTCGCTGCGCATGAGTACTTTCCTCTCAATGCTCTGGGTATTTCCAACAGGGGGAACCGAAATTCCCGGCTCCCTTTCCTGTGATGATCCAACCAGTCTGCTCGGATATATGTCCACCGAGGTCGGCCCGGATTTTCTGTGAACATTCCGGGCGGTTCGCATTCATGATCGTCCATGAATCGCGGGCGTTGGTGGCGACGCTGTGAAAGACCCCGGGAGGGTTGCGTGCGAGTCGTGATGTCCCGGCGCGGGCGGTGTGTCCGGATGTGCGTCACCCGTCCGGCCCACCGGCGTCGCGGTCCGCAGGAGTGCCCAAAGGATGGAGAGGACGTGGGCACGAGGGAGGGCTGATGGCGGAGACGATCCCCGGGCAACGGGCGGGGCGACGGTGGCCGGTCGGGGGCTGGCTCCCGCGGTACCGGTGGAAGCGCTTCGGCCCGGACTCCCTCGGGGCGGCCACCGCCTGGGCGTTGATCGTGCCGGAGTGCGTCGCGTACGCGCAGATCGCCGGCGTCCCGCCGCAGAACGCCTTCTACGCCGCCCCGATCGCGCTGCTCGCCTACGCGCTCTTCGGGAGCTCCCGGTTCCTGATCGTCGGTGCCACGTCCGCCGCCTCCGTGCTCTCGGGGGCGACGGTCTCCGGTCTGACCACCGACCCGAACAAGGCGGCGGTCTTCTCGGCCGCGCTCGCGCTGATGGCGGGCGCGGCCCTGATCGTCGCGGGCCTGTGCCGGCTCGGCTTCATCGCCGACTTCCTCGCCGAACCGGCGCTGGTCGGCTTCCTGTTCGGCATGGCGCTGACCATGATCGTCCGGCAGATGTCCAAGCTCACCGGGCAGTCGACGGGGGACGGCAACTTCTTCCAGCGGCTGTGGCACGTGCTGTCCGAGATCGGCGCCTGGAGCGGGGCCACGGTCCTGGTCGGCGCGTTGGCGATCGTGGCGCTGCTGGTGCTGGAACGGTTCCTGCCCAGGCTGCCCGCCGCACTGATCGTCCTGGTCGCCGGGATCGTCCTGTCCGCCGCGCTCGACCTGAAGGACCACGGCGTCGACGTGGTCGGCAGAATCCCACGCGCGGTGCCCACCCCGGCCTGGCCGAGCATGCCGCTGCACGACTGGGTCTCCATGTCGGGCGGCGCCATGGGCGTCGCGCTGATCTGCTTCGCCGAGGGCTTCTCCATCGCCGGCAGCTTCGCCCGCAAGCACGGCGACCAGGTCGACGCCAGCCGCGAGATGACCGCCATGGGCGCCGCCAACGCCGCCGTCGGCCTGTTCAAGGGCTTCGCCGTCTCCGGCAGCGCCTCGCGCTCGGCCGCGGCCGAGTCGGCGGGCGGTAGCAGCCCGATGGTCTCGGTGGTCGCCGCCGTGCTGGTGCTGATCACCGGAGCGTTCCTCACGCCGCTCTTCACCGACCTGCCCGAGCCGGTCCTCGGCGCGATCGTCGTCGTCGCCGTCCGCGGCTTCCTCAACGTCAAGGAGATGCGCCGTTACTGGGAGCGCGACCGACCCAGCTTCGCCGTCGCGGCGACCGCGCTGATGGGTGTCCTCGTCTTCGACCTGCTGCCCGGCCTGCTGCTGGCCGTCCTGCTCTCGCTGCTGCTCTTCATCGCCGCCGCCAGCCGCCCCAAGGTCTCCGTCCTCGGCCACCTCCCCGGCACGACGGTGTACGCGGACGCCGACGAGCACGACGAAGCCGTCACCACGCCCGGTCTGCTCGTCGCCCGCCCCGACGGGACGCTCTTCTTCGGCAACGCGTCCCGGGTCAAGAACGCCGTCGTCGACCTCGCGGTGCAGGCCGGGGCCCGCGTCGTCGTGCTCGACCTGACGGCGAGCTACCGGTTCGGCGTCGAGGTCCTGGACACCATCGGCGAGCTGCGCGAGGAACTCGCGCACCACGACGCCGACCTGTGGATCGGCCGCCCACGGGTGTGGACCCGCGAGTTCATCGGGACCAGCCGCCTGGGCAGGCAGCTCGGCCCGGGCCGCATCTTCGACACCGTCGGCGACGCCGTCGACGCCTTCAGCCACGCGCCGCTCGGCGCCCCCTCGAAGTGACCCCGCACGACGAAGGAGCCCTACGCATGTCCTACCAGCCGAAGCCCGCTACGCCGGCCACCGCCGCTGCGAACCGCGAGGCCGTCGCCCGCCTGGTCACGCCGTAGTGGATGCCCCGGTCCGGGCGGTCACCCCAGGGTGCGGAACCGCCTGCGGTACTCCGTGGGTGTCGTGTCCAGCCCGCGGCGGAAGGCGCGGATCAGGGTGTCCACGGTGTGGAAGCCGCAGGAGGCGGCCACGCGCTCCAGGGTGTCGTCGGTGGCCTCCAACCGGTTGCGGGCGGCCTCCAGACGGACGGACTCCACGTACGCCGCCGGGGTGACGCCGAGCTCCGTCCTGAAGACCCGCGCCAACTGCCTCTCGCTGATGCTGGCGTGGCGGGCCAGGTCGGTCACGGTCAGTGGGGCGTCCAGGTGGCGCAGGATGTGGTGGCGCAGTTCGTCCACGCGGCGGGTGGTGGTGGCCGCGGGCTCCGTCGGCACACTGAACTGGCTCTGACCGCTCTCCCGCTTCAGGTACATCACCAACTGCCGGGCCACGCGCAGCGCCACCGCCTCGCCGAAGTCCTCCGCCACCAGCGCCAGCGACAGGTCCAGGCAGGCGGTGATGCCCGCGCCGGTCCACACCCGGCCCTCGCGGATGAAGATCGGGTCGGCGTCCACCGTCACGGCCGGGAACTCCTGGGCGAGCTGGTCCGCCGTGGACCAGTGCGTGGTGGCCCGTTTGCCGTCCAGCAGCCCGGCGGCGGCCAGCAGGTGGGCGCCGACGCACACCGAGGCGACACGTCGCGAACGCGCCGCCAACTCCTTGACGTGCCAAACCAGTTCCGGATCGGTCAGGGCGCGTACGCGCCGCTGCGGGTCCATCTCGACGGCGCCGGGGACCAGCAGGGTGTCGATCCGGCGCTCGGCCGCCTGCGCGAAGGTCACGTCGGGCAGGATGCGCACCCCGGCGGCGGTACGCACCGGCTCCAGCGTGGCCGCGGCCAGCAGCACCTGGTAGCCGGCCGCGTCCGCCGTCTCGCGCTGCAGCAGTGCGAAGACCTCCGGCGGACCGGTGACGTCGAGCAGGTCCACCCCCTCGAACACCATGATGACCAGGCGTCGTGCGACCGCTCCCACCTGCGCGTTCCTTCGCTTCCATGTCCGTATCTGCAAGTCGGACGACATTGTCCGATCCTCCGCCCGGATCGTAGCGTCGAAGCCATGACGACGACCTTGCGTGACCTCAACAGCTTCGACGCGACCCCGGCGCGACTGGCCGACTCCACGGTGATCCTGATCGACTACCAGAACACCTACACCGAGGGCGTGATGGAGCTCGACGGCTGGAAGGAGGCGCTGGAGGCGGGCGCCGAGCTGCTGGCCCGGGCCCGTGCGGCCGGCGCGGCGGTGATCCACGTCGTCAACGACGGCGGCCCGGGCACGCCGTACGACATCCGGGCCGAGATCGGCCGGATCCACCCAACCGTCGCCCCGGCGGAGGGTGAGCCGACGGTGGTGAAGACCGCGCCGAACGCCTTCCTGGAGACCGAGCTCGCCGAGCTCGTCGACGCGGCCGCTCGCGATCACGTGATCGTCGCCGGGTTCATGACCCATCTGTGCGTGGCGTTCACCGCTCAGGGCGCGTTCCTGCGCGGCGACCGGGTGACGGTCGTCGCCGACGCCTGCGCGACCCGCGCGCTGGACACGCCCGTCGGCGCGGTGTCCGCGCGGCAGCTGCACGAGGCCGCGCTGGCCACCGTGCACGACCTGTACGGCGTGGTCGTGGCCCACGGGTCCGCGCTGGCGTGAGGGACCGTGAGAAACGAGACGACACGGCCGCCGGGGGTAGCGGCCGTGTCGGGTTCGAAGGGTGGTGCTCAGGTGCTCAGGAGGCGTTCAGCGCCGTGTCGTCGACGACGAAGCTGGTCTGCGCCCCGGAGCCCTCGACGCCGGTGAACTTCAGCGTCACCGTCTGGCCCGCGTAGGCGGAGAGGTTGAAGGAGTACTGGGTGTAGCCGGAGGCCGCGTTGAGGTTCGAGTAGGTGCCCGGCGTGGACAGGACGGTGCCCGCGCTGTTCAGGACCTGGACCTTGAGGGTGTCGCTCGCGGTGGTGCCGGTCTTGTCCGAGTCGACGTGCAGCCAGAAGGAGAAGGTCGAGCTGCAGCCGGCCGGGACGGCCACGGACTGCGCCAGGGTGTCGGTGTGGGCGGCGCCGTAGCCGTCCAGCCACGCGTCCCAGCTGCCGCTGTGGGCGGGCTCGGAGGTGGTGTCGTTGTTCAGCACGCCCGAGGTCATGGTCCAGGGCGACTCGCTGCCGGTCTCGAAGCCGGGGTTGCCGAGCTTCTGGCCGGGGCTGGTGCAGCCGCCGCCGCTCGGGTTGACCGTCCAGGTGAAGGACGCGGAGCCGGACGCGGTGCCGGAGGTCGCGGTGACGGTCACGTTGGAGGTGCCCGCGGCGGTCGGGGTGCCGGAGATCAGACCGGAGGAGGAGATGCTCAGGCCCGCCGGGAGACCGGTGGCCGAGTAGCTCAGCGCCTTGCCGGCCGAGTCGTTCGCGGAGACCTGGACCGAGGAGACGGCGGTGCCGACGGTGCCGGTCTGGTTGCCCGGGTTGGTGACCGAGACCGTCTCGGTCTGCTGCGCGTTGACCGTCCAGGTGAAGGACGTCGAGCCGGAGGCGCCGGTCGGGTCCGTGGCGGTGACGGTGACGGTCGAGGTGCCGGCGGTGGTCGGCGTGCCGGAGATCAGGCCCGTCGAGGAGTTGATCGACAGGCCGGCCGGGAGGCCTGTCGCGCCGTAGGTGAGCGTCTGGCCGGAGGCGGAGTCGCTCGCGGCGACCTGCACCGAGGCGGCGGTGCCGACGGTGGAGGACTGCGTGCCCGGGTTGGTCACGGTGACCGTGTTCGCGGGGGTGCCGCCGAACACGTCGGTGATCGGCGTCGCGCTCGCGGCGTTGCCGGTCGCCGCCACGCCGAGGCTGTCCTCGAGGGTGCGCAGCACGTTGTCGTGCGTGATGTTCTCGCTGTACTGACCCGGCGTCACGCCCGCGCCGACCATCAGGGTCGGGATCTGGTTGCTCTCGCTGGAGTCGTCCTCGTCCCAGGTGACGACGAGGAGGCTGTTGTGGGTCTTGGCCCACTGCGCGTAGCCGTCGATGTTGCTCTGCAGCCAGCTGTCGCCCTGCTGGATCGTGCCGTCGTGCATGTCGTCGAGCAGGTTCGGGACGACGAAGCCGAGCTTCGGCAGCGTGGTGTAGTCGCTCGGGTAGGCCCCGAAGGTGCGGTTGTCGGCCGCGGGCACGTCCGAGAAGAACGACCAGGGGTTGTGCTTGCGGGCGTACTCACCGCTGGTGCAGCCGGTGTAGCCGTCCGAGGGCATCGACTCGGAGTAGCCGGTGAAGCTGTCGCCCGCGGCGAGGGCCTCGCCGCCGAGGTCCGGCCCGGAGAAGGTGTGCGGGCAGCTGTCGGAGGTGGTGCCCTGGGTCGAACCCGAGAAGAGCTCCAGGTAGTTGGGCTCACTGGGGTGGGTGACCGCGAAGGACTGGGTGAACACCGCGCCCTGCGAGGCGAGGTTGTTGATGTAGGGCGCCGAGGAGCTGCCGATGATCTCGTTGTACGCGTGGTTCTCCTCGATCACGACGAGGACGTGGTCGAAGTGCGGCACCGACGTGGCCGCGTGCGCGGCCGTCATGGCGGGCGCGGTGAGGCCGGCCAACGCCGCGGCCGTGGCCGCGAGCGTGACTGCGGCCGTTCGGATCTTCCGGTTCACGGTGGTCTCCCGAAGGCTTCCCGAATCGCTGCGTGGCGACCGGATCAGGCCGCCTCGGACACGGTGCTGCCCGCGCGTGAGCATGACAAGAGGAATCCGCCACTCCTACGCGGAAGTTCACTTGCTGTGTGTTCGCTATGAGTCAGGTGAACGGCCGGGGCGGTACCGGATTGCGCAGAATTGCGAGCTTCCGGGTGCATACGGGTGAATCTTGTCCGGGTAGGGACAATCCGGTCCTTATGATCGACTCCCTGTGACGCCAAGTCAGAGAACTCGAACGGACACCACCGCCGACGTGGTGATCCTCGGAGCCGGGCCCGCCGGGCTGGTGCTCGGCAACCTCCTCCACGCGAACGGGATCGACTGCGCCATCCTGGAGCGGGCCGAGCAGGCCGACCTGCACGCCCGCGCACGGGCCGGGTACCTCGCCGCCAACACCGTACGGATCCTGGAACGCCACGGCCTCGCCGACGGCCTGCGCCGGCGCGGCACGCAGCACGCCGTCTGCGAGTTCCGCACCGAGGGCGGCCGGTTCCGCCTCGACTACGGCACCCTGGGCCGGGGCGAGCGGCACACCGTCTACCCGCAGCAGGAGCTCGTCGCTGACCTGCTGGCGCACTACCTCGACGCGGGCGGACGGATCAGCTTTGGCACGAAGGCCCTCGCCGTGCTCGACGCCCACGGCGACCGGCCCTCCGTCACGGTTCAGGAACCGGACGGCGGGTCGGAGCGGTGGCACGCCCGCTACGTCGCCGGGTGCGACGGCCGGCGCGGCGCCGCGCGGCGCTCCCTGCCGCCCGGCGCGGTCCGCCGTCACCACCGTGACCACGGCGTCTCCTGGCTCGGGCTGCTCGCCGAGGCGCCGCCGAGCCTGGACGCGGTCGGCTACGCAGTGCACCCGCGCGGCTTCGCGGGACACATGGCGCGCACCCCCGAGGTCACCCGCTACTACCTCCAGTGGGAGCGCGGCCTCCCGGCCGACGCCTGGTCCGAGGAGCGGATCTGGGAGGAGCTGGAGCTGCGGCTCGGCGCCGCCGAGCACGGTGCCCTGCACCGGGGCCGGATCGTCCAGCGCACCGTCGTCGACCTGGAGTCCGACGTCCTCGAACCGCTGCGCCACGGCTCGCTCCTCCTCGCCGGCGACGCCGCCGGTCTGCTCGCCCCCTCCGCCGCCAAGGGCGCCAACCTCGCCGTGCTGGAGGCGGAGCTCCTCGCGCGGGCGCTCGTCGACGACCTCGCCCACGGCGACCCCGCCGGTCTCGACCACTACTCCGCCGCGTGCCTGGCCCACCTGTGGCGGGCCCAGGAGTTCTCGCACTGGATGGTCCAGCTCCTGCACGGCACGCCGGCGGCCGACGGCGAAACGTTGTTCCACGACGGGCTCCGGCGATCCCGGCTGGAGTCGCTCCGCACCTCGCGCGCCCACCAGGACTGGTTCGCCGAGAACTACGTCGGCGTCTGACGCCCCTTCCGATTCCGAGAGTTGAGAACCGAGATGACGATGCCCCCTGCCCTGACGGCGGTCCCGACCGACGCCGCCCGCCTGCGCGCGACAGTCGACTTCGTCAGGGAGCAGGACACCGCCTCCCTGCTCGCCCTGCTGCTGCCCGGCCTCGACGGAGTGGAGCTGCGGGCTCTGGTCGACCGCTCTCGCTTCTCGCACGCCGCGCTGCTGCTCTTCCCGCCGTCGGACGAGGCACTCCGCGCCCAACTGGCCGACTGCGGGCTGGCGTCGGACGTCGGCGCGCTGCCCAGCGTCGTCGTCCGTGACCGCCTCGCCGCGCGGCACGGGCGGGAGCCCGCGCAGCTGGACGTGCGGATCCTGCGCCCGCCCGTGGCCGGCCCGCAGGGCGAGCACCGCACCGTCGAGGTGTTCGCGCTCGACGTGCCGCGCGGCTCCGTGCTCACCCCGATCGCCGAGAGCGAGCGTTCCCACCAGCACGAGGCGCACCTCGCCTTCGAGGTCGACAGCCCCGATCCGCTGGTGCTGCGCGGCATGCGCGCGATCCTCGCCCGCCACGGCGCGGCCGCCGACGGCGGCGGCTACAACCCGCACGAGGACGGCACGGTCTTCTACTTCACCGCTCCCGCCGACTCCAAGGCCGGCTACGGCCGGGTCGAGCTCTACGCCCCCGGCGACCACCGCGAGGTGCTGGCCGCCCACCTCGACGAGCACCGCGCGCGGCAGCCCGCCGAAACGCTCCTGCGGCTGCTGACCGGTGCCTGGACCACGCAGGCCCTGGCCGCCTTCGCGGACCTGCGGGTGCCCGACGGCCTGGACCGGGAGGAGGCGACCACCCCCGAAGCCCTGGCCGCGACCGTCGGCGCCCACCCGGAGAGCCTGGCCCGGCTGCTGCGCTACCTCGCCATGCTCGGCGTGGTGGCGCAGGAGGGGAACGCGTTCCGGCTCACCGAGGTCGGCGCGCTGCTGCGCGCCGACAGCCCCGGCTCGATGCGGCCGCTGGCCCTGATGTACGGCGGCCCGTTCTACCGGTCCTTCGCGGACCTCGGGCGCACCGTGCGGACCGGCGAGGTCGCCTTCGACCACCTCTTCGGCGAGAACCACTTCGACCACTTCGCCCGCCACCCCGAGCTGGCCGAGCTGTTCGACCGGTCCATGGCCGCCAGCTCACGCCTCTTCGAGCCGCTCACCGCGCACCCTGTCGTCACCGCCGCGGGCGAGGCGCCCACCCCCGGTACCGTCGTCGACATCGCCGGTGGCAACGGCGAGCTGATCGGCCGCCTGCTGACCGCGCACCCGCGGCTGCGCGGGGTGCTCCTCGAGCGCCCGCACGCCGTCGCCGCCGCCCGGCGCACCCTCGACGCGGCCGGGTGCGGCACCCGCTGCGCCTACGTCGCCGGGGACTTCGCGGACGTGCCGCCGGGCGCCCAGGTCTACGTCCTGTCCCGGGTGCTGCACGACTGGGACGACCAGCGCTGCGTGGAGATCCTGCGGCACTGCGCCCGGGCCATGCCCGCCGACGCCGACCTGCTGGTCGTCGAGCGCGTCCTGCCGGCCGACGGCTCCCCCTCGCTGGCCACCGCCTGGGACCTGCACATGATGTGCAACGTCGGCGGCCGCGAGCGCACCGCCGACCACTACGCCCGCCTGCTCGCCGCCGCCGGGCTCACCCTCGTCGGCCGCGGCCCGCTGCCGCTGGACGGCAGCGTCCTGCACGCCCGCAGGGCGCTGCTGCCCAGGCCCTACGCGTCGGCGCCCTCGCACGCGTAGGGGGGACCCGGCGTGACGGCGGGTTCCGGGGTGCGGGCGGCGGCCTCACACCGGCTGCATGAGTCCGCGCAGACGGGGCAGGCGCGCGGACACGGATGCGAGGAGGTGCCTCGTGGAGCGACGAGACGGCCCGGTCCTCACCCAGCGGGAGCGACGGACCCTGGCCTTCATCGAGGAGCAGCTGCGCGGCCAGGACGAGGCCCTCGACCTCGCCCTGCGCAGCATGCGGCCCCGCCGTCGGCGCTGGCTGCCCCGTCGGCGTTCCAGCGCGTGCGGGGACGGCGGCGAAGCGGGAGGAGCGGGCGGTGAGGCCGTTGCGGGCGGGTGAGCGGTTCGGGGTGACGGAGACCGTCGGCGCGGGGGAGTGCGTGCTGCGGCTCCGCTCTCGATTTCTGTGACTCGACTCGATCGCGGAGGCCCGCGCGGACGTGTGAGCCGGCGCCGCCGGGGCAGACGCGGGTCATCAGGCGTGGAGAGGGAGACATGAGCAGCCAGTACGAACTCAGGGCCGAGCACCAGCCGGGTGAGATGGCCCGGAACGGACACCACTGGCACGTGGTGCGGCACGGCAGCCTGCTCGGCCTGTGCGGTCGGCTCACCTCGCCCGTCGGCGAGCTCCAGGAGATCCTGCTGATCGACGACGTGCGGATGGAGGGGCGCTGCCCGTCCTGCTGGGCCGCCTACGACGAGGTGACCACCCCGGTCTGACCGTCCCGGCCGGTCAGCGCCAGCAGGCGGGTCTGCGAGTCGGCGTGCGCCGGCACCGGCCGTGGCCGGTCGAACAGGCCGGAGGCGGCGAGCCGGTCGGCGTAGCCGGACAGCTCGCGCAGCGCGAAGGAGACCAGCGGGTCCGGCAGCCGGGTGTCGGCGCCGATCGCACGGGCCAGGTCCCAGGCGTGCACGACCGTGTCCATGGCCAGCTGGCTGCACAGGTGCGTGGCGGGCGCCGGGCCCGTCCACAGGGTGACCGGCCGGTCGAGCGCGCCCTTGGTGTGGACGGCCTCCTCGGCCTCGGCGGACGCCCGCTTCCAGGCGAGCACCGGGTCCTCCGCGTGCCGGTCCCCGTCCACCCGGTCGTCGACCACCGCGGCCGGGACCCCCGCGAGCAGCGGCGGCACCCACAGGTGCTGGACGGTCACGTGGTGCACCAGATCGCGCACGGTCCAGCGCCGGCACGGCGTCGGCAGGCCCCACTGCCCGGGATCGACCTGGCGGACCAACCGCCCGAAGAGGTCCAGCGCTGCGGTGTAGTTCTGCGGCAGCGCGTGTGCGTCGTCCCGTCGGTAGGTGACCATGCCGTCACTCCTCGCCTCGTGCACCGGGTCTGCGCCCGGGCCATGAGACTTCCCGGTCAGGACCGGTTCACACCCAGGAGGGTGGACGAGAGCCGTGATGCGGGTGGGTTCAGGGCCTGATCCCGTACGCTCGGCGAATGGCGAAGTACTTCGACGTGCACCCGCAGAATCCCCAGCCCCGCATCCTCGACAACGTGGTCGACCTGATCCGGTCCGGCTCGCTCGTCGCCTATCCGACCGACTCGTGTTTCGCCCTCGGCTGCCAGCTCGGCAACCGCGACGGCCTGGCCCGGATCCGGTCGATCCGCCGGCTGGACGACCGTCACCACTTCACGCTGGTGTGCCAGAACTTCGCCCAGCTGGGCCAGTTCGTGCAGATCAACAACAACGTGTTCCGTGCGATCAAGGCCGCGACTCCCGGTAGCTACACCTTCATCCTCCCGGCCACGGCCGAGGTGCCGCGGCAGCTGCTGCACCCCAAGAAGAAGACGGTCGGCGTCCGCATCCCCGACCACGTCGTCACCCAGGCGCTCCTCGCCGAGCTGGGCGAGCCGCTGCTCTCCAGCACGCTGCTGCTGCCCGACGAGGAGGAGCCGATGACCCAGGGCTGGGAGATCAAGGAGCGCCTCGATCACCAGGTGGACGCGGTCCTCGACTCGGGCGACTGCGGCACCGAGCCCACCACGGTGGTCGACTTCTCCAGCGGCGCCGCGGAGATCGTCCGCCGGGGCGCCGGTGACACCTCGCGCTTCGAGTAGCCGCGGCCGTCGTTCCTACGACAGGCCGAGCTCCGGCGCGACAGTGCTGACGCGGGTGAAGACCGAGTCGGGGTTCTGCCCGTCGCAGTACTTGTTGCCGGCCGAGACGATGCCGATCAGCACGCCGTTCTCGACCAGCGGGCCTCCGGAGTCGCCCGGGCAGACGCTGTCGGTCGTGCTCGGACGCGGCCGACCGCAGACCTTCAGCTGCGGGGTGTCGGTCGGGTCCGTCCAGGGTGCGCAGGCCTTGAGCGGCTCCAGCAGCAGCGTCGCGGCCTTCAGGTGCGTGCCCGGGACGCCGGTCGCGGTGTAGCCCCAGCCGTAGACGGTGGCGGTGCGGCCGTAGCCGTACAGGGCGGTGTCCTTGGCGCCCGCGAGCGGGATCGTGGGGGACGACAGCGGGCGGTCCAGGGTGAGCACGGCCGCGTCGTGGGTGAACCGGTTGGCGTTCCACTCCGGGTCCACCTGGAACCGCACCACACGGCGGGTGGTGCCCGCGGTGGTGCGCAGGTCCGTCCGGCCGGACACGACCGTGAGCTGGAGCGGGTTCGGCGCGTTGACGACGCAGTGCGCCGCGGTGAGCACCTTGGTGGGCGCGATCAGCGACCCACCGCAGAACTCCTGTCCGCCCGGCAGCTCCAGCGTCACCGCGTACGGCGCGGCGGAGACGGACACCTGCGTCCCCCCGTGCACGGCCGCGGCGGGCACGGTCGCGGCAGCCACCAGCGCGGCGGCACCCGTCAGCAGCCCGGCCACCCGTCGCGTGATCGACGTCATCGTGTTCTCTTCTCCCTCTCGGCGGTCCCTTCGCCACCACGATGAGGCCGCCGCCCGCGGCCTGACCACAAGATCACGACAGCCCGGGACGGTGGAACGTTTCCACCGCTCTGACCTGCGCGAACGCCCTCCCCTGGAACGCCGTGCTGGAATGGACCGTACCGAGAGGAGACCCCGTTGCCCGAGCAGCCCCCCATCCGCCGGATCGCCCTTCACCTGCCCGCCGACCTGGTCGACTGGCTCCAGGGCTTCGCTGAGATCTCCCACCGCACGGTGGAGGACGTGGTCCGCCCGCTGATCGAGGCCGAGCGGACCCGCGTCGAGGAGAACTGGAACTGAGGCGGGCCGGTCAGCTCTGGTCGGAGGCGTCGCCGTAGACGTTGTTCGGGCTGATGACCTGGGTGATCGCGCGCCCGAGCAGGGTGCTCGGGTTCTCGCCGTTCGACGGGATGTCGGTGTTCAGCAGGATCACCAGCGTCGCCTGCTCGGCGGGCAGGTGGACGGTGAGGCTCTGGTAGCCCGGCAGGGATCCGGCATGGCCGACCCAGCCGTGGTTGATGTCGATGCCCAGGCCGTACGCGTCACCCGGGGCGCCGGTCGGGAGGGCGTTCAGGCGCTCCGCCTGCGTCTGCGGCTTCAGGAGCCGGCCGGTCGCGACGTCCACCGCCCAGTGGCGCAGGTCCTCCAGGTCCGAGATCATCGCGCCGGCCGCCCAGCCCCAGCTGGGGTTGAAGTCCGTCGCGTCGGCCTCGGCGCCGGTCGGGGTCTCGTCGGTGTAGCCGTGCGCGTGGGGGCGTGGGAACTCCGCGGCCACCGGCAGGAAGGTGTGGTCCAGGCCCGAGGGTCGGGTGATCATGTCGCGGAAGTCGTCGCGCAGCGTGCGGTGCGTCATCTTCTCGACGACGAGGCCCAGCAGCACCGTGTTGGTGTTGGAGTAGTCGAACCGCGTCCCGGGCGTGAACTGGTTCTTGTGGCGGAACGCGATGGCGAGCAGCTCGCGAGGGGTCCACTGCCGGTGCGGCTGGGTCTGCAGCAGGTGCTGGAAACCCTTGTCCTTGCTGTAGGCGAACAGGCCGCTGCGCATCCCGGCGAGCTCGCGCAGCGTGATGTCGCGCCCGTTCGGGACGCCCGCGACGTACCTCGCGATCGGGTCGTCGAGGCCGACGACGCCCTGGTCGACGAGCTGGAGCAGTGCGGTGACGGTGAAGGTCTTGGTCTCGCTGCCGATGCGCATGAACAGGTCGGGCTTCATCGGCGTGCAGTCGGCCTTGTCCGCGAGGCCGAACGCGCGTACGTAGCGCGCGTGTCCCGGCCGCCAGATGCCGACGATGACGCCGGGGACGCCGGCCTGGGCGGCCGTCTCCTGGATGACCCGGTCGAGGTGGGCCGCCGTGTCCGGCAACGGGCGCGCCGTCGCGGGTCGGGGCGCCGCCGGGGCGGACGCCGCGGGCAGGACGGACGCGAGGCAGGCGGCGGCGATCGTCGCGGCGATGCCCAGGCGGTTGCGGTGGCGGATTCCGAGGCGCATACCTCCTCGATAGGCCCCGCCGGGCCCGAGTGCAGCCCGCCACGCGCGGTGCGGGCCGGGATCAACCCCAACGGGTCTGGCCGGCGGTGAAACGGCGGCTCAGACGCAGCATCTGACCGGTCGTCACATGCGGCAGATAGGCCTTGCCGATCGCGTTGGCGATGGCGGGCAGCTGGGCGGGGTCGGGATAGACCAGGTACAGCGGCAGGTAGGTGGGCTGGAACTTCGCCTTGAAGTGCAGCAGCGAGCGGAAGCCGTAGGCCGGTTCGAGCGCACGGCCGAGGACGTCGAGCAGGCGCTGCAGCGGGGCTGCCTGCTCGCCGCGGTCCATCCGGGCCAGCGGCGCGCCGGACAGGCTCAGGTACTGCGCGCCCTCGTCCTTGAACGTCAGCGCCGCGGTGGCGATCAGGTACTCCATGACGCCCTGGAACGATCCGTTGCCGCGGCGCATGAAGTCCAGCGTCCAGCCGACCGGCTGCCCGTCCTGGTAGCAGGGCAGCCAGCTGGTGATGCCCTGCAGGGTGTTCTCCTGGTCCAGCGCGACCAGGATGCGCACCCGGGGGTCCTCCAGTTCGGCCAGGCCGCCGAGGGTGAAGCCCATCTCCGGCAGGCCCTTGTCCGCAACCCACTCCTCCGACAGGGCCCGGACCTGCTCCTGCACGGCGATCGGCGCCGTGGGCCAGGTGTACCAGTGGGCGCTCACGCCCGCCTTGCCGGCCCGGTTGAGGGCGCTTCGCACGTCCTGCCACCGCTTGCCGGTGAAGGCGAGGTCGGGCAGGAGCAGCAGGGTGTCCTCGGCCACCTGGAGCGAGGACCAGCCGAGCGCGTCGGTCACGTCCTTGGTCTCCTGGGAGACGCTGTAGAAGCACGGCGTCCAGCCCCGGTCGTCGCAGCTCGCGGTGAACTCGGCGACGGCCGGTCCACGGCTCGCCGGATCGCCGTAGGGGCCGCCCAGCGTGAGCGCGGTGTTGCCGATGACGCGGTACGCGATCGCCGCCCCGCCGTCGGGGGAGATCCAGTGGTCGTTGCCCGGCCAGGTGGACATCCACGACAGCGTCGATCCGCCGTGGCGCAGCAGCAGCTCCTCGGCGGGGGCGGAGCTGTCGACCTTGTGGCGGACCCCGGCCCGCCAGAAGGCCACCAGCAGCCCGCCCAGCACGATCAGCCAGAACACCGGCCCGGTGAACTCCCACAGCGCCTTCGCGTGCAGGGTGACCGGCAGGAAGGTGCCGAGGTGCTTGCCCATCAACGGCAGGTAGGCGGGCGGCACCAGGCGCTTGGGGTAGTCGGAGACGAGCTGGTGGAAGGCGGGGACGGGGTCGAACTCGGCGCGCGCGTCGTAGCCGAACTTGATGTAGACCGCGCCCACGGCGAGGAAGGTGAGCACGGCGATCGACAGGAAGGTCAGCACCGTCTCCCGCTCGGCCCGGATCCGGAAGTGGCGCCGGGTCAGGAAGAGCACCACCAGCATCGCGGTCGGGACGCACAGCTGGAGGATCGAGTAGAGGGTGAAGGACCCGGTGGCGGTCTCGTGCTTGAGCAGGAAGTAGCGCAACAGGGCCGCGAGCAGCAGGAGGCGCAGGATCACCGCCGCCCACCAGGCCATGCTGCGCCCGCGCCACAGTCCGACCGCGACCACGGCGATGAGCAGCAGCGGCACCCAGTAGACGAACACGTCGGGGCTGTTGGCCAGGGCGAAGTCGACGCGGGCGTTGGTGCAGCCCTGGGTGCCGGCCAGGGGGCCGGCGCAGGCCGCGTCGACGGAGGCGGCCGAGGTGTCCACGCCGATGAACAGCTCGCGGTAGAGCGCGAGCGGTCCGTCGTGGTCGCGGGTGAACCAGGTGACCAGCGGGCCGAGCGCCGGGACCGAGCCGAAGACCGCGACCAGCAGCCGCGTCTCGGCGTGGGAGGACGGCAGCAGCCGCAGGTCGCGCAGCGAGCGCCGCTTCGTGAACAGCAGCACGCCGGCGGTCAGGCCGATCGCCGCGGCGCCGGTCCGGGCGAGGTCGACGACCTCGCCCGCGTAGAACAGGAACAGCAGCGTGCCCGTCACCAGCAGCAGCCGCAGGCGGCGTCGCCACAGCGCCGTCAGTGTGGCGCTGAAGGCCAGCCCCACCCCGACCAGGCCGGGCGTGGGGCCGACGGTCCGGTTGCCGATGAGGCCGCCCAGCCAGCCGTCCCCGGCGACACCGCCGATCTCCATGGCCGCGACGGCCAGCAGGCCGCCGCCGACCTGGCAGAGCAGGAAGAGCGAGCCGGCCTTGACGGAGCCGAGGCGTCGTTCGGCGGGCAGCAGGGTGATCAGGGTGAGCCCGATCGCCACGAGGAAGCCGAAGGTGCCGTACTCCCACACGCCGTAGGTGAACAGGGACCACCAGCGCCCCTCGGCGACCGTGGAGGTGCCGAGGCCCGCCCAGTCGGTCGCGCCGCGCGCGCCGAGGCCGAGAACAAGGAAGACGACGACCAAGGTGAGCGACAGCGGCGCCTTGGCGAGGATGCCGAGGACGCCGGCGCTCGCAGCCCACCAGCGGTGCAGTCGACCGCCACCCGTCTGCTCGAGAGCAGCTCCGGTCATGTCTCCAGGATTCCACCGCTCGCCCGCCGCGGCGCGGGCACGCCGCTGACCTGCGATGTTGATGAACTTCGGTCAGATCTCTGGGCAGGTGACTTACCAAGCGGTAACTTACTCCGGCGTCAGGTCCGTGTGAGCCGTTTCACGAACCGTGGAGGACCCATGCCCAGAACCGCCGTCCGGCTCCTGGCCACGGCCGTCGTCGCCACCACGACAGCCGCCGCCGCTCCCGCCGTCTCCGCCGTCGCCGCGCCCCACGCATCCGCCGCCACCACGGCGATCGCGAGTCAGCGGGTCACGACCTCGGCGACGGACGACCCGTTCTACACCTACGACGGCAGCACCCCGCTGGCGTCGATCGCGCCCGGCACCGTGCTGAAACAGCGGACGCTGCCGTACCACGTCCTCGGCATCCCGACGCCGCTGACCGTGATCCAGCTGCTCTACCGCACCGTCGACGCGCAGAACCGGCCCGTCGCCGGCGTCACCTCGGTGATCCGCAGCCTCACCGGAGACCGCACCCGCGCCGTCTCCTACCAGTCGTTCTACGACTCGCTGAACCCGGCGGACAGCCCCTCCCGGGCCATCGCGGGCAACCTCACCCTGGGCGGCGTCATCCCCAACGCCGAGACGGTCCTGCTCGTCCCGTTGCTGGCCCAGGGCTACAGCGTCGTCATCCCCGACACCGAGGGCCAGACCGCCGACTTCGCGGCCGGCCCGGAGTACGGCGCCGCGACGCTCGACTCGATCCGGGCCGCCACCCGGGCCGACGGCACCGGCGTGGACGGCGACACCCGCTTCGGGCTGATGGGCTACTCCGGCGGCGCGATCGCCACCGACTGGGCCGCCGCCCTGGCCCCCGCCTACGCGCCGGAGGTCAACCGCCGGCTGGT
The DNA here is from genome assembly GCF_900109465.1 of Streptacidiphilus jiangxiensis. Lineage (GTDB taxonomy): Bacteria > Actinomycetota > Actinomycetes > Streptomycetales > Streptomycetaceae > Streptacidiphilus > Streptacidiphilus jiangxiensis. Next base: position 65,311 of record NZ_FOAZ01000017.1, on the reverse strand, counting down.
CGGCTTCGCCGAGGGCGGTCTGCTGGTGGACCCGGCGCACAACCTGCGCTACGTCGACGGCTCGGTGGTGTGGACCGGCGTCATCCCGATGGCGCTGATCGGTGTGGCCCGCTCCTACGGCCTCGACCTCAAGCCCTACCTGAGCAGCTACGGCCTGGAGATCTACAACTCCATGCAGCAGGCCTCGATCGTCAACGCGCTCGGCGAGCACCCCGGGCTCACCTGGAAGCAGATGGCCAAGCCGCAGTATGCGAACCCCGACTCGGTGCCGGCCTTCGTCGACGCCGTCAACAAGATCAACCTCGGCTCGGCGGCCTCGCCCACCGTCCCCGGCTACATCGGTCAGGGCGACGGCGGCGTCTTCGAGGGCACCTTCAGCAACGTGCCCGGCATCGGCACCGGCGACGGTGTGATGGTCGCCGGCGACGTGCGCGCCCTCGCCCGGCAGTACTGCGCCACCGGCGACCGGGCGATCCAGTACCAGCAGTTCAACCTGCTCAGCCACATCGGCACCGCCGTCGCCTGGGCCCCCACCGCGCTGGGCTGGCTGGCCGACCGCTTCGCAGGCCGGACCGCCCCGTCCAGCTGCGGCGACATCGCCGCGGGCAACTCGCTGGCCCCGGAGCAGGTCACCACACCGGGCTCCTAGGGTCCCCGCGCCGGGCAGGCGCCGGTGCACCGCTCCGACCAGGGGCGATGCACCGGCGCCGCGGTGTCAGGGCCCGTGTCAGCCCGATGACAGAGCGGTGACAGGACCGCCCTCGACCGTAGTGGTCATGAGGAACTCGGCGATCGCGGTCCAGGGACTGCGCAAGGCATACGGCGACAAGGTCGTGCTCGACGGCATCGACTTCGAGGTCGCCTCGGGATCGGTCTTCTCCCTGCTCGGCCCGAACGGGGCAGGCAAGACGACCACGGTGAACATCGCGACCACCCTGATGCGGGCCGACGCCGGCACGGTGCACGTCGCCGGGCACGACGTCGCGACGGCGACCAGGCAGGTCCGCAGGCTCATCGGCGTGACCGGCCAGTTCGCCGCGGTGGACGAGCTGCTGTCGGGCCGGGAGAACCTGCAGCTGATGGCGGACCTGAAGCGGATCCGCCCGGCCGGGCGGGTCGTCTCCGGGCTGCTGGAGCGGTTCGACCTGGTCGAGTCCGCCGACAAGCTCGCCTCGACCTACTCCGGCGGCATGCGCCGCAAGCTGGACCTGGCGATGACGCTGGTCGGCGGCCCGCAGGTGATCTTCCTGGACGAGCCGACGACGGGCCTGGACCCGCGCAGCCGCCGCGCGATGTGGGACATCGTCCGCGAGCTGGTCGCGGACGGCACCACCATCTTCCTCACCACGCAGTACCTGGAGGAGGCCGACCAGCTCGCCGAGCAGGTCGCCGTCCTCGACCACGGCCGGATCGTCGCCCAGGGCACGCCCGCCGAGCTCAAGCGCCAGGTGCCCGGCACCCACGTGCGGCTCCGCTTCACCGCCGCCCACGAGCTCGACGCGGCGGCCGCGATCCTCGCCGGCGCCACCCGTGACGACCAGGAGCTGACCCTGCGGGTGCCCAGCGACGGGGGCTCGCGCTCGCTCCGGGCCGTGCTCGACCGCCTCGACGAGCACGGGGTCAACGCCGAGGAGTTCTCGGTGCACACCCCCGACCTCGACGACGTCTTCCTCGCCCTCACCGGCCGCACCGACACCACCCACACGAACGCCCTGGAGGCGAACGCACGATGAGCACCCTCGCGACCTCGTTCGGCGACTCGGCCGTCATGCTGCGCCGCAACGCCAAGCACACCCTCCGGAACCCCGTCGCGCTGTTCAACGCGGTGCTGTTCCCGCTGGTGATGATGCTGATGTTCGTCTACGTCTTCGGCGGGGCCTTCAAGGTCCAGGGAAAGTACGTCGACTACGCGGTGCCGGGCCTGCTGGTGATGGCCATCGGCTACGGCCTCGGACCGACCGCCGCCGCCGTCAACGGCGACATGACCAAGGGCATCATCAACCGGTTCAAGGCCATGGACGTCTCCCACGGTGCCGTGCTCGCCGGCCACGTCGTCTCGACGACCGTGCGCGCCCTGATCGCCGACGCGGCCATCATCGGCCTCGGCTTCGCGATGGGCTTCCGTCCCCACGCCAGTGCCCTGGACTGGTTCGGCGCGATCGGCCTGATGCTGCTGCTCTCCTTCGCGCTCAGCTGGCTCACCGTCGCCATGGGCCTGGCCGCCAGGACCGTCGAGTCGGCCGGTATGGCCACCGTGCCGCTGATCATGCTGCCCTTCCTGAGCAGCGCGTTCGTCCCCGCCGACACGATGGGCGCGGGTGTGCGGCAGTTCGCCGAGTACCAGCCCTTCACCCCGGTCATCGAGACCCTGCGCGGACTGCTGACCGGCCACCCGGACACCGGCCACCTGGTCGTCGCCCTCGCCTGGTGCGTCGGGTTCGCGGTCGTCGGCTACCTCTGGGCGGTCTCCACCTTCCGGAAGCGCGCCTGATCCCGGGGTCCGGCCCGCTGGTGCCTACGGCGCGAGCGCGGCCTCGACCAGTTGCGACCGGTCGGCCGCCTGGCCCTGCTGAACCGCCTCGGCGAACGCCACGTCACCGAGGCGGTTCCGTGCGTCGTCCTCGACGCGCGCCGCGCTCGGGTCGGAGCGGTCCGGCAGGCCGCGGGCCTGTGCGCTCGCGGCGAGCAGCCGCGCGGCCAGCTCCGGGTCCTCGCGGCGCAGCGCCAACTCCGCGACGCCGACCAGCACCTGCGCGGTCAGCGGCGCGATGCCCGCCTCCGCGGTCGCCGCCCATGCCGCCGCCGCGTGCGCGCGGGCGGTGTCCAGGTCCTCCGCCAGCCGGCCGAGCACGTCGTGCCGCAGGGCACGGATGTTCGGCAGCGCCGCGTCCTCGCCCAGCAGGTCGGTGGCGAGGTCGAGTTGGTGCCGCGCCTGCTGCGCGTCGCCGTCCCAGCGGGCGAGGTCGGCTCTCGCCAGGGCCAGTTCGGCCAGCGCGTTCGGCCAGGTGACCCGCTCCGCGCAGCGCTGCGCCTCGTCGAGGGCCGCCGCCTCACCCGGTGCGTCGTCCAGCAGCCGGTAGAGCTTCGCCTGCAACGACCGCATCCGGATGACGTCCTCGACGGCACCGAGCTCGGTGACGACCGCGATCGCCTCCTCGTAGGACGCGCACGCGGTGGCGAAGTCGCCGCGCACGGCGATCCGGTCCGCCAGCTCCGTCAGCGCGAAGGAGACGCCGAAGCGCTCGCCGATCGCCCGGAACCGGTCGAGCGCCGCCTCCAGGTAGGCGTCCGCCTCCCGGCCGCCCTGGCCGAGCATGATCCGTGTCTTGCCCATGTGCAGGTGGGCCAGCGCGGCGATCCACGGGTCAGCGTCCTCCAGCAGCGGTTCGAACGCGGTGAGGAACTGGTCGAGGCCGTGCAGCAGGCGCTCCACCGCGTCGATCAGGCCCAGCAGCGGGTAGTCGCCCCGGCCGTGCCGGCTGAACCGGTGGGCCTCGCGGATCCACTCCGCCACCTGCTGTTCGTCGCCCCGGCCGGAGCTGACGAACAGCACGACCAGCCCGTAGACCATGGCCCGGACCCCGTCCGTCGACTCGCCGGGCATCCGCGCGGCGGCGCCGATCAGCTCCATGCCCTCGACCCGGTGGCCGCCGAGCCACCAGTACCAGCCGGCCCCGGCGGCGAGGCGCTGTGCCGCCTGCGCCTCGCCCGCCGCGAGGGCGCCGCGCATCGCCGCACCGATGTTGTCGTGGTCGGCCCCCAGCACGGCCAGCCACTCCAGTTGCTCGGCGCGGCGCAGATGCGGATCCGCGGCCTCGGCCAGCTCGGTGAAGCAGGCCAGGTGCGCGAGACGGGCCCGCTCCGCCTCGCCCGCCTCGGCGAGGCGCGCGGCCGCGTACTCGCGGATCGTGTTGATCATGCGGTAGCGCGGGGCGGCGTCGCCCTGCGTGCCCGGCGCCCCCTCCACGCTCTCCGCGAGCAGCAGCGACTTCTCGACCAGCGAGGTGAGCAGTTCCAGCACGTCCTCGGGCTCGACGCCCTCACCCGCGCAGACCCGCTCCGCCGCCTCCAGGCCCGCCCCGCCGGAGAACACCGCGAGCCGCCGCAGCGCCGCGCGTTCGGCGTCGCTGAGCAGCTCCCAGCTCCAGTCGACCACCGCGCGCAGCGTCCGGTGGCGCGGCAGCGCGGTCCGGCTGCCGCCGGTCAGCAGCCGGAACCGGTCGTCGAGCCGGTGCGCGAGCTGGTCGAGGGTCATCGTGCGCAGCCGGGCCGCGGCCAGCTCGATCGCCAGCGGCATCCCGTCCAGGGCCCGGCAGATCCGCGCCATCGTGGTGAGCGTGGCGGGTGAGCCCGCGTCTGTGGTGAGGTCCGGGCGCACCGCCCCGGCCCGGTCGCGCAGCAGCCGGACGGCGGGGGAGGCCGCGATCTCGCCCGCCGTCGCACCCGGCCCGGGCAGGGCCAGCGGCTCGACCGGCCACAGCGCCTCCCCGGTGATGCCGAGCGGCTCGCGGCTCGTGGCCAGGATCCGCAGCCCACGGCACTCCCCGAGGACCCGGTGCGCGAAGACGGCCGCGGACTCGACCAGGTGCTCGCAGTTGTCCAGGACCAGCAGCGTCTCGCGCTCGCGGATGGCGGCGATCAGCCGCTCGGTCGGATCGGCGTGCGGGGTGTCGCCGAGCAGGGCGTCGCGCAGGCCCAGCGCCGCGAGCGCCGCCTGTGCCACGTCGCTGCCATCGCCGTCGCCTGCCCCGGTGTCCGCGGTGGTGTTCGTGCCGACGGACGCGAGCTCCACCAGCCAGGCGCCGTCCGGCAGATCGTCGAGCAGCGTGCGCGCGGTCTCCACGCCCAGCCGGGTCTTGCCGGAACCGCCCGGGCCGACCAGCGTCGTGAGGCGGTGCCCGGCGAGCAGCTCGCGGACCGCCACGACCTCGCCGTCCTTGCCCACGAAGCTGGTCAGTTCGGCCCGCAGGTTGGTGCGGCGGACCGCCTCCCGCGGCGCCGTCCCCCGCCGCTGCGGCACGTGTCGTCGCCCCAACTCGCCGCGCAGCAGCGCGACATGCAGCGCCGACAGCTCCGGCGAGGGGTCGACGCCCAGGGCGTCGGCCAGCTCCTCCCGTGCGCGTTGGAACACGAGCAGAGCCTCGCTGTCCCGTCCCGCCGCGGCGAGCGCGCGTATCAACGCGGCCACCAGCCGTTCCCGCACCGGATGCGCGGCCACCAGATCCGTCAGCTCGGTCACCAGCTCCGGGCCGCGCCCTAGGGTGGCCTCCGCGTCGACCCGCTCCTCCGTGGCGGCCAGCCGCATCGCCTCCAGCCGGACCACCGCCGCCTCGCACGCGGCACTGTCCGGCAGCCCGACGTCCTGCAGCGCGCCGCCGCGCCACAGCCCGAGGGCCTCGCCCAGCAGCCGCGCCCGCGCGCAGACGTCCTCGCCCTGGGCCAGGCCCGCGCTGACGAGGCGTTCGAACCGCACGGCGTCGACGTCGTCGGGCGCCACCAGCAGCCGGTAGCCGTCCGGCTGCCCCGCGATCACGCCCGGCGGCAGCAGCTTGCGCAGTCGCGACACCAGCCGCTGCAGGGCGTTCGCCGCGTCGGCGGGCGGCTGCTCGCCCCAGATCCAGTCGACCAGCGCCCCCTTGGGGACGACGTTCCCCGGCCGGAGCGCCAACGCCACCAGCAGTCCGCGCAACCGCGCACCCGGCACGTCGGCCACCTCGCCGTCGGCCGTGCGCACCGCCAAGGGCCCCAGTATCGCGATCTGCACCCGCTGATTTTGCCACGGGGGCCGCGTGCTGCCGCCGCCTGCGGATGCGCGGGCCCGCGGGCGGGCGCAGGATCGAACCGTGACAGCGATCGTCGTCCTGCTGGAGCTGGAACCCGCGACGGAGGTGGTGGACCCCGACGTCGGCGAGACCGACATCGGCGCCCGCGTCCGCGCCGTCCACGCCGCCGAGCCCGACCCCCGCGCCCCCGGCGCCCCACTCCCGCGCACCCTCTGCGGCGTCTCCTCGGACGAGCTCGAACCCGAGCCCTACACCCCCGCCGGACCCGACGCCCCGTGGTACCCGCCCGAGCACCACGCCCGTCACTGCCTGGACTGTGACGCCGCCCTGCACAGCAGCTGAGTGGTGTCGGGAGCGTGTCGTGCGGCGGGGCGCCGGGGCATGCGCTCTAGCGTGAGGGTTCATGGCCTCCCCGATCCCGTCGCGTGGTCGCGACGTCGCGCGGCAGATCCGTGCCGGTGCACTGCTGCGGCGTCCGATGCTGTGGCTGATCCCGTCGGTGCTCGCCTCGCTGGTGGCGCTGGTGCTGTCACTGCTCTACATGGGCGGGGTGATCGACCCGAACGGCAACCTGCACCGGCTGCCGGTCGCCGTGGTGAACGCGGACACTGGGGCGCCGCCGCCCGGGCAGCGCGAGAACCTCGGGACGCAGGTGGCCCGCTCGATCGTCGCGGCCTCGCCCGCCGGTTCGGTGGACTGGCGGCAGGTGAGCCAGGCCGAGGCGCAGGACCAGCTGGCCTCCGGCAAGATCTACGGCGCGCTGGTGATCCCGGCAGACTTCACCGCCTCCGTCACGGCGCTGACCACGGCCGAGGCGAAGGCCCGACCGACGATCACGGTGCTCACCAACCCCGGGGTGGGCAGCCTCGGCTCCTCGCTCGCCTCGCAGATCAACCAGAACGCCGCCCACCAGGCCTCGCTGGCCATCGGCAGGCAGCTGACCGCCTCGCCCACGACGGCGGGCACCGACGCGACCACCCGGCTGCTGCTGGCCGATCCGGTCGCCGTGGTGACGCAGGTCGGCCACCCCATCGGGCAGCACAGCGGGTTGGGGCTCAGCGCGTTCTACTACACGCTGCTGCTGGTGCTCAGCGGCTTCATCGGGGGCAACCTGGTCCACAACGGCGTGGACACCTCGCTCGGCTACGCGGACAGTGAGATCGGCCCCTGGCACACCCGCCGCCCGACCGTCCCGATCGACCGGACCCAGACGCTGGTGCTCAAGATGGCCATGACCGCCGGGATCTCGGTGCTCACCACGACGCTGGTGATGGTGGCGTGCATCGCCGTGCTCGGCATGGACGCCGCGCACATCCCGCTGCTGTGGATCTTCTCCTACTGCGCCTGCCTGGCCGTGGGGCTCGGCGTCCAGGCCATCAACGCCGCGTTCGGCAGCATCGGGCAGCTGGTGTCGATGTTCGTCTTCATCGCCCTGGCCCTGCCCTCCTCCGGGGCGACCGTGCCGCTGGAGGCGACCCCGGCCTTCTACCGCTTCCTCGGCGCGTTCGAGCCGATGCGCCAACTCAGCGCCGGAGTGCGGTCGATCCTCTACTTCGACGCCCGCGCCGACGCGGGCCTGACCCGGGCCTGGATCATGATCGCGATCGGCACGGTCGCCGCCCTGCTCTTCGGTTTCGGCATGACCCGCTACTACGACCGCAAGGGGCTCAAGCGCCTCACTCCGCAGCCGCAGGTCCCTGCTGCCGGTTAGGACAGCAGTTCGTGGGCGAGGTCCATCACGGCGGCCGCGCGGGCGGTCTGACGGACGCCGTCCATGCGGGCGAGGACCAGGTCGAGGGGCGGATGCTCGTTGGTCAGGGCCAGGACGGCGACGCGGGCGCCGCTGTAGGTGTGGTCGGTGGCCGGGCGCTGGTGCAGGACGGAGAAGCCGTGACCGAGGGCGACCAGGGAGCGGACCGCCTCGTAGTTGTGCGAGCGGTGCCGCACCACGGGGGTGACGCCGGTCGCGGTGACCAGGGCGAAGAAGTAGTCGCGGCTGTGCGGCAGATCGAGCAGCACGAACGGCTCGTGGGCCAGCTCGGCCAGGTCGATCGCGCCGCGGGAGGCCAGCGGGTGGTCGGCCGGGACGAGCGCGTGGGCCGGGAGCGAGGCGATGGTCTCGCGCGCGATGCCGGGCCCGAGACCGAGATCGTAGGTGAGCGCGAAGTCGATCCGGCCGGTGCGCAGGGCCCGGTCGAGCTCGTCCGCCTCCCCTTCGAGGACGTCCACCTGGAGCTGCGGGTGGCGCTCGGCCGAGGCCGCCAGCAGGCCGGGCAGGACGAAGGGCGCGAGGGTGACGAAGCAGCCGAGCCGGACCGGGCCGCTCAGCCCGCTCTCGCCGCCGCGTGCCTCGGCGGCCACGTCGGCCGCGTGCGTGAGCAGCTCGCGCGCCTGCAGCAGCAGGCGTTCCCCGGCCGGGGTGGCCACCAGGCCCTTGCCCTTGCGGCGGATGAACAGCTGGACGCCGAGCTGGTGCTCCAGGTTCGACACCGCCGTGGAGACCGCCGACTGGGCGATCAGCAGCCGCTCGGCGGCCGCGGTCATGCTGCCGGCCTCGGCGGCCACCACGAAGTACCGCAGCTGCGCCAGGGTGAACCCGACCGCTTCCGCCATGTCCGCACCTCGTCCTGGGATTCGGTATCTGATTTGGAGATGACCCAACACTAAAAGATCTGCTTTACCGGCGGAAGTCCCGATTCCATAGTGGTGGTGCGGCCCTCCGGCCGAGGACTCCCACTTCACCAGCCCCGGGAGAGGCGAACTGATGGTCCACCACCGCATCCGGCGTTTCAACACGGCCGACACCTATCCCGAGCAGCGGCTCGCCAACGACCTCGCCCAGGCCGTCGTCGCCGAGGGCACCGTCTACCTGCGCGGCCAGATCGGGCAGGATCTGGAGACCCGCGAGAGCGTCGGCGTGGGCGATGTCGAGGCCCAGGCGGAGAAGGCGATGGCCAACATCGCCATGCTGCTGGAGGAGTCCGGCAGCGCGCTGGACGAGATCACCAAGATCACCATCTACCTGACCGACATCCGCTTCCGCGAGTCGGTCTACAAGGTGATGGGCCGCTGGCTCAAGGGCGTGCACTACGTCTCCACCGGGCTGGTGGTCTCCGCCCTGGCTCGACCGGAGTGGCTGGTGGAGATCGACGCGACCGCCGTCATCCCCGCCTCGCGCCGCGCCGAGGCCGCCGGGATCCGGCACGCGAAGGCGGCCGAGCGAGGGGAGCTGCTGTGACGCTCTCCCTCGCCGCCCGGTGCTCCCGCACCGGGCAGGTCGGCGTGGTCATCGCCTCCTCCAGCCCGGCGGTCGCCGCCCGCTGCGCGCACGTGCGGGCGGGCGTGGGGGCGGTCTGCACGCAGAACGTCACCGACCCCCGGCTCGGCCCGTGGCTGCTGGACCTCATGGCCGCCGGGTCGTCGGCGTCCGACGCGGTGCGGCACACCGCCGAGACCGAGACCCTGATCGCCTGGCGCCAGTTGACGGCGGTCGGAGCCGAGGGCAGCCCGGCCGCGTTCTCCGGCGAGCACGCGCTCGGCACGTACGCGCAGGCGGTCGGCGCGGAGTGCGTGGGTGCCGGGAACATGCTGCTGCACGCGGGCGTGCCGCAGTCCATGGTCGACGCCTTTACCGCGACGTCCTCGGAACTTCCCCTGGCGGAGCGGCTGCTGGACGCGCTGACCGCCGGTCTGGCGGCGGGTGGCGAGGAGGGGCCGCTGCACTCGGCGGGCCTGCTGGTCGCCGACGCCGTGCCGTGGCCCGTCGTCGACCTGCGGGTCGACTGGACCGAGGGCGAGCCGGTCGCGGAGCTCGGCATGCTGTGGCGCCGGTGGGAACCGCAGCAGGACGCCTACGTCCAGCGCGCCCTGGCCCCCGAACGGGCGCCCAGCTACGGCGTGCCGGGGGACCTGTGAGCACCGGAGCGGTGGACACCGGTGCGAGCACCGCTCTCGCGCAAGCGCCCGACTCCGCGCGCGCGGTGCTCCGCGACACGATCGGTGCTCTCGAAGACCGACTGACCGGCCTCTCGCACCGGCTCCACGCCAACCCCGAGACGGCCTGGGAGGAGGAGAAGGCGGCCCGCTGGACCGCCTCCCTCCTCGACGAGCTCGGCTACGCCGTCACGCCTGGGGTCTGTGAGCTGCCCACCGCCTTCGCCGCCCGGATCGGCAGCGGCCCGCTGCACGTCGCGCTCTGCGCCGAGTACGACGCGCTGCCCGGACTCGGCCATGCCTGCGGACACAACCTCATCGCCGCCGCGGCCGTCGGCGCCGCCGGCGCGCTGGCCCGGGTCGCCGACGACCTCGGGCTGACCGTCACCGTCCTCGGCACCCCGGCCGAGGAGGGCGGCGGCGGCAAGATCCTCATGTTGGAGCGAGGGGCGTTCGAGGGCGTGGACGTGGCGATGATGGTCCACCCCGGCCCGGTCGACGTCGCCGAGGCCGAGCCGTTCGCCGTCGCGCACCTGAACGTCCAGTACACCGGCCGGGCCGCCCACGCGGCCGCCTACCCCGAGCAGGGCCGCAACGCGGCCGACGCGTTCACCGTCGCCCAGGTCGGTATCGGTCTGCTGCGCCAGCAACTGCCGTCGACCACGCGCGTGCACGGGCTGGTGACCCGCGGGGGAGAGGCGCCCAACGCGATCCCCGAACGGACGGAGGGGCGCTGGTACGTGCGCGCCTCCAGCCTGGAGGAGCTGGACCGGATCCAGGGCCGCGTGGAGGCGTGCTTCCGGGCCGGTGCGCTGGCCTCCGGCTGCGCGCTGGAGATCGAGCCGGAGAGCCCGCCGTACTCGGAGTTCCGCAACGACGCGGAGCTGGTCGCCCGCTACCGCCGCAACGCCGAGGGGATCGGCCGCCGCTTCGCGCCGCCGGGCGATCCGGCGGCGCGGATGAACCGGGCCTCCACCGACATGGGCAACGTCTCCCGCGTGGTGCGCGCCCTGCACCCCTACATCGGGGTGGGCTCGCTGCCGGCCGTCAACCATCAGCGCGAGTTCGCCGCCGCCTGCGCCACCGCGACGGCGGACGCCGCCCTGCTCGACGGCGCCCTGGCGCTGGCGCTGACGGCGGCGGACCTGGCGGCGGGCGGGGGCTGAGGGCGGGCGGGGCCGCTCCGGCTCGGCCTTGTCGGCCGCAGGCCGCCGTGGCTCGAGGGGGCCCGGTCGAGGCCGGACGGCGTCCGGCGAGGCCGGCAGCCCGCACCGGGTTCGAGCCCGCCGCCAGGTCCGCCGGGGGTGGGCCCCGGGCGGAGCCCTACAGCTCCGGGCAGCCGGTGACGGCGCGGGCGTGCGCGGTCAGCAGGCCCAGCGCCGTGGCCCGGTCCACGACCGGGTTGCGGGCGACGATGTGCAGGCCGTAGCCGTCCTCCAGGGCGACCAGGTTGCGGGCGGCGTCGGCCACCGTGGTGGTGAGCGTGAACGCGCCCGCGACCACGCCGATCTCGAGCAGCATCGAGTACAGCGCGACCTCGCGGGCGAAGAGCGAGCCCATCAGCGCGGCGTGCCCGGCGCTGCGGTCGGCCAGGCCGTGCAGCTCGAAGAGCAGCCGGTGCACCGCGTCCTCCGGCCCCTGCGGCAGGCCCGACGCGAGTGCCGCCCGCATCCGTGCCACCGGGTCGCCTCCGGGCGTCTCCGTCTCGGCCTGGCGCTGCGTCAGATACCGCTCGACGGCGTCCTGGTGGACCGCCAGGACGAGGTCGTCCAGCTCCGGGTAGTAGTACAGGACCGATCCCGCCGAGACCCCCGCCTCGGCGGCGATGTCCTTGATGCGGAGCCCCGCCATGCCGCGCTCCGCGATGGCCCGCCCGGCGGCGTCGATCAGCGCCCCGCGGCGGGCTCCCTGGTTTTTCGGTCGTGCCATGTCACGCATTCTCTGACACGTGCATCAAATTTTCCATACCAAACTGGCTCCGGTCATTGACGCGGGCTTCACCCATTGTTTGAATCTCGCATCAAAGAACTCGCGAGCACACCTGAGGACCCCCTCCCATGAGTGACTCCACCTCCCCCCTCTCCCACGCCGACTGGCAGCGCCTGGCCGCCGGGCTCACCCCGCGGACCCGCGCCTTCGTCGACGGCGAGCAGCGCGACGCCCGCTCCGGCGCCACCTTCACCGACACCGACCCGGCCACGGGCAAGGCCCTCGCCGAGATCGCCGCCTGCGACGCGGCCGACGTCGACGACGCCGTCCGCTCCGCGCGGGCCGCCTACGCCGACGGACGGTGGTCCGGCCTCGCGCCGGAGGCGCGCAAGAAGCGCCTGCTGCGCCTTGCCGAGCTGATCGAGCAGCACGGCCCCGAGCTCGCCCTGTACGACTCGCTCGACATGGGCAAGCCCGTCGCCGAGGCGCTCGCCGTCGACGTCCCCGGCGCGGCCGGCTGCTTCGCCTGGCACGCCGAGGCCGTCGACAAGCTCTACGACGAGATCGCCCCGGCCGCGCCCGGCAACCTGGCGCTGGTGCGCCGCGTGCCGCTGGGCGTCGTCGGCGCCGTCGTGCCGTGGAACTTCCCCCTCGACCTCGCCTCCTGGAAGCTCGCCCCGGCGCTGGCCGCCGGCAACAGCGTCGTGCTCAAGCCCGCCGAACAGTCGCCGCAGTCCGCGCTGCTGCTCGCGCAGCTGGCGGTCGAGGCGGGCATTCCGGCGGGCGTGCTGAACGTCGTCCCCGGCCTCGGCGAGACCGCCGGACGCGCGCTCGGCCTCCACCCCGACGTGGACGTGCTGGCCTTCACCGGCTCCACCGCCGTCGGGCGGCTCTTCCTCTCCTACGCGGCGCAGTCCAACGGCAAGCAGGTCTGGCTGGAGGCGGGCGGCAAGAGCCCCAACCTGGTCTTCCCCGACGCGGACCTCGACGCCGCCGCCGAGCGTGCCGCCTTCGGCTTCTGCTTCAACGCGGGCCAGGTCTGCTCCGCCAACACCCGCCTGCTCGTCCACGCGGACATCGCCGAGGAGTTCACCGCCCGCGTCGCCGAGCACGCCGCCGCCTACGTCCCCGGCGACCCGCTCGATCCGGCCACCCGCCTCGGCCCGCTCGTCGACGAGGCCCAGGCGCAGCGTCTGCTCGCCGCCGTCGAGGAGGCCCGCGCGGCCGGCGGCCGGGTCGTCCACGGCGGCACCCGCCCCGACCACGGTGACCTGGCCCTCGGTGCCTACCTGCACCCGACGATCGTCACCGGCCTGCCCGAGGACGCGCCCATGGCCCGCGAGGAGCTGTTCGGCCCGGTGCTGACCGTCCTGCCGTTCCGCGACGAGGCGGACGCGGTCCGGATCGCCAACGACTCGCCCTACGGCCTGGCCGCCTCCCTGTGGACCCGCGACCTCGGCCGTGCCCACCGCGCCGCCGAGGCGCTCCACGCCGGGACGGTCTCGGTCAACACCGTGGACGCGCTGAGCCCCGCCACGCCCTTCGGCGGCTTCAAGCAGTCCGGCTTCGGCCGCGACCTCTCGCTGCACGCCTTCGACAAGTACACCGGCCTCAAGACCACCTGGATCTCCTACGGCTGACGTACGCCCCGAGCTTCTTTCCCACCCCCGCACGGAAGGCACCACCATGAGCCGCACGAGCCGTACCCCGATGACCCCCGACCAGCTGCGCGACGCGGACCGCGCCCGGATCATCCACCCCTACCTGCCGGGCTCCGTCACCGAGCGCGTCGTGATGACCGAGGGCTCCGGCTGCCGCCTGACCGACATCGACGGCCGCTCCTACCTCGACGCCACCGGTGGTCTCTGGCTCGCCCAGATCGGCCACGGCCGCGAGGAGGTGGCCCGCGCCGCCTACGAGCAGATGGCCAAGCTCGAGTACTTCACCAGCTTCTGGGAGTTCTCCAACGACCCCGCGATCGAGCTGGCCACCAAGCTCACCTCGATCGCCCCCGAGGGCCTGAACCACGTCTACTTCACCTCCGGCGGCTCCGAGGGCAACGAGGCCGCCATCAAGATGGCGCGCTACTACCACCACCGCCGCGGCGAGACGAACCGCACCTGGATCCTGGCCCGCAACAAGGCCTACCACGGCATCGGCTACGGCGGCGGCTCGGCGACGGGCTTCCCGGTCTACCACGAGGGCTTCGCCCCGATGATGCCGCACGTTTCCCACCTGACCCCGCCGTGGCCGTACCGCAGCGAGCTCTACCACGGCGAGGACCCCTGCGACTTCCTCATCGCCGAGCTGGAGCAGCGGATCGCCGAGATCGGCCCCGGCAACATCGCCGCGATGATCGGCGAGCCGATCATGGGCGTCGGCGGCATGCTCGTCCCGCCGGCCGACTACTGGCCGCGGGTGCGCGAGGTGCTGGACCGGCACGGCATCCTGCTGATCCTCGACGAGGTGGTCACCGCCTACGGCCGCGTCGGCACATGGTTCGCCGCCCAGTACTTCGACGTCCGCCCGGACATCATCGTCACCGCCAAGGGCATCACCTCCGGCTACATCCCGCTGGGCGCGCTGCTCGTCGGCGACCACGTCGCCGAGGCGCTCCTCGCCGACCACGGCTTCCCGATGGGCTACACCTACAACGGCCACCCCGTCGCGGCCGCCGTCGCCCTGGAGAACCTGGACATCATCGAGCGCGAGGGCCTGCTCGCCCGCGCCACCGAGATCGGTGGCCACCTCCACCGCGAGCTGGAGGCCCAGCTCGGCGACCTGCCGGTGGTCGGCGAGATCCGCTCGGTCGGCATGATGCTCGCCGTCGAACTCGTCGCCGACCGCGCCACGCGCGAGCCGCTGCCGATGCTGCAGCCGCTGCTGCCGGACGTGATCCGCCGTGAGACCGGCGTCATCGTCCGCGACTGCGCGCACTCCCTGGTCCTCTCCCCGGCGCTGATCATGACGGAGGCGGAGGCCAAGGAGGCCGTCGACGCGATGCGCCAGGTCCTGGAGCGCGTCCGGCCGAACGGCGAGCTGCGCGGCTGAGCGGCTGAGCGGCCGATCCCGCGCCCACGTACCGCACCTCCTCTGAACCCGGGCCGTTCCACACCCCCACCGGCACCGCCGGCCGCCGGAACGGCCCGGCCACCCCACTTCCCCGCACTGAGGAGCCCCGCCATGTCCACCGCTCCCGCAACGGACGGTCAGGTACCCGACGACAGATCGGACTCGGTGCCGAACCTGCACCGCAGCCTCGGCCGCTTCGACATCATGGCGCTCGGCGTCGCCGCCGTGATCTCCGCCGACGTGATCGGCCAGATCGCCACCGGCGGCGGCGAGGCCGTCACCTGGACCGCCCTGCTGGCCCTGTTCTTCCTCGTCCCCTACGCCCTGCTCTTCGCCGAGACCGGCGCCGCGTTCCCGCAGGAGGGCGGCCCCTACGTGTGGGTGCGGCTCGCCTTCGGCCGCACCGCCGCCGCGCTGACCACCCTCTTCTACTGGGTCACCAACCCCGTCTGGCTCGGCGGTTCGCTCGTCTTCGCCGCCGCGGCCGCCTGGGACGGGCACGTCACCCACCTCGGCAGCGGCACCGTGGCCGACTACGTCTTCAAGCTGGTCTTCATCTGGGTCTCGATTCTCACCGCCGTCGTCTCGCTGCGGCGAGGCAAGTGGATCACGACAGTCGGGGCGATCGCCAAGGTCGCCGTCATGCTCATCGTCACCGCGACCGCGTTCGGCTACGGCCTCCAGCACGGCTTCAAGGGCCTGTCGGGCACCACCTTCGCCCCCACCACCGGCGGCTTCCTCGCGCTCGTGCCGATCCTGCTCTTCGCCTACGTCGGCTTCGAGGCCCCCAACGCCGCGGGCGAGGAGATGCGCAACCCCAAGCGCGACGTGCCCGTCTCCATCGGCGTCTCCGGCGCCGTCGCCGCCTGCTGCTACCTGCTGCCCGTCTTCGCGATCCTCGCCGTGGTGCCCGCCAAGCAGATCACCGGCGTGGCCGGCTTCCTCGACGCCGCCTCCCTCGTCTTCGGCAGCTACGGCAGCGCCGGCCACGCGCTGCTCACCACCGTCAGCGTGCTCTTCGTCTTCGTCCTGATGACCCAGGGCAGTGCCTGGATGATCGTCAGCGACCGGATGCAGGCCATGGCCGCCGCCGACGGCGGCTTCTTCAGCCGGGCGCTGGGCGCCTTCCACCCGCGCCTGGGCACGCCCGTCCGGATGAACCTCGTCTCCGGCGTCACCGCGACCGTCTTCATGCTCGCCGCCACCCTGCTGGTCAACGGCACGGCCGCCGCCGACTTCAAGGTCGTCCTCACCGTCGCCGTCACCACGCTGCTCCTGTCCTATCTCTCCGTCATCCCCGCGCTGGGCGTCCTGCGCAGGAATCACCCGAACGTGGCACGGCCCTACCGGGTGCCGTTCGGGGCCTGGGGCTTCCGGATCAGCCTGGTGCTCGTCTACGCCTTCATCGTGCTGGGCTCCTGGATCGCGCTCTTCCCCGGTGTGCTGGAGAAGGCCCTCGGCGTGAGCTACGACTTCACCGCCACCTGGGGCGTCTCGCGCACCGTCTTCGAGGCGTTCACGCTCGGCACGGTCGCGGTCCTGCTCGCCCTCGGCGCCCTCGGGCGCGTCACCGCCGCCCGCCTGGACCGCCGCGCGGGGCGTCCCGGCCCCGGCGTCCAGGCCGACCCCGCACTCCCGGAGTACCAGCGATGACCGCCACCGTGACCGGTCCGCACCGGGTCGAGCACGACCTGCTCGGTGACCGCGAGGTGCCCGCCGAGGCCTACTACGGCGTCCACACCCTGCGCGCGGTGGAGAACTTCCCGATCACCGGCACCCCGATCAGCGCCCACACCGAGCTCGTCGTCGCCCTCGCCTGCGTCAAGCAGGCGGCGGCGCAGGCCAACCACGAGCTCGGGCTGCTGGACCGGCGTCGCGCCGACGCCATCGTCCGCGCCTGCCAGGAGATCCGCGCCGGCCATCTGCACGACGAGTTCGTCGTCGACGTCATCCAGGGCGGCGCCGGTACCTCCAGCAACATGAACGCCAACGAGGTCGTCGCCAACCGCGCCCTGGAACTCCTCGGCCACCCCCGCGGCCACTACGCGGAGCTCCACCCGCTGGAGCACGTCAACCTCAGCCAGAGCACCAACGACGCCTACCCGACGGCCGTCCGCATCGCCCTGCAGATCGGCGCGCGGCAGCTGCGCACCACGCTGACCGTCCTCGCCGACGCGTTCTCGGCGAAGGTTGTGGAGTTCGCCCCGGTGGTGAAGATGGGCCGCACGCAGTTGCAGGACGCCGTGCCGATGACGCTGGGCCAGGAGTTCGGCGCGTTCGCGGTGACGATCCGCGAGGACGTGGAACGCCTCGGCGAGGCCTGCCGGCTGCTGTTGGAGATCAACCTCGGCGGCACCGCGATCGGCACCGGCCTCAACGCGCCCGAGCAGTACGCGGCCACCGTGTGTGCGCGTCTGCGCGACCTGACCGACCTGCCCCTGACCACCGCCGTGGACCTCGTCGAAGCCACCTGGGACGTCGGCGCGTTCGTGCAGCTCTCGGGCGTGCTGAAGCGCATCGCGGTGAAGCTGTCCAAGATCTGCAACGACCTGCGCCTGCTCTCCTCCGGCCCGCGCACGGGCCTGGGCGAGATCAACCTCCCGGCTGTCCAGGCCGGTTCGAGCATCATGCCGGGCAAGGTCAACCCGGTGATCCCGGAGGCGGTCAACCAGGTCGCCTTCCGCGTCATCGGCCACGACACCACCGTCACCCTTGCCGCGGAGGGCGGCCAGCTCCAACTGAACGCGTTCGAGCCCGTGATCGCCCACAGCCTGCTGGACTCGCTCTCCCTGCTGACCAGCGCCTGCTGGACGCTGACGGAACGCTGCGTCACCGGCATCACGGCCAACGCCGACCACCTGCGCCACGGTGTCGCCCACTCGATCGGCACGGTCACGGCACTCAACCCGTCCATCGGCTACACCGCGGCGACCGCGGTCGCCGCGGAGGCGCTCGCGACGGGGCGCGGCGTCCGCGAACTGGTCCTGGAACGCGGCCTGCTGTCCGAGGCCGAACTGGACCTCCTGCTCAGCCCGGAACGCCTCGCCCTCGGGCCTGCCGGACCGGGCCCGTTCGGCGGCGGTCAGCCGACCGAGGGGACGTCCGTGACGCAGCGGGTCTCCGGGTCGTAACGCAGAACGAGCCGGTCCTTGCGGTAGTCCGCAGTGAGGAAGGTCCCCGGTCCGCAGACCGCGATGTTCAGGTCGGGGCGCTCGCGGCGGACGACCTGCTCCGCCTCGACCACGTCGAGGCCCGTCAACTCGGGCCAACTCGTCTTTCCGGTGTCGGTCATGGCGTCAGGTCTTCCCCGGCCCGCGGGGCGGGAACCCGTCGGACGCGCGGCGTCCGTTCCACACCTGCGGGCATTCCGGCCCGGCGTCCCGGGCGTCCCGGGGGGTCCCGGGTGCCGGAGGCCCTTGGCCACGGTGGGCAGATCCGGCTGCAGAGGATCTCAAGATCATGACGGGGCATGACGGCACGGTTGCCGAATTCCGAGCCGCTTGCTCAGGCTGCTGCCCGAGGAGCTCTTCATGGCCACCGGGTTGGCGCGAGGGCCTGGCGGGCAGCGCGGCGCACCACCGCCTCCTCGTCCGCCGTGAGTCGTTCGAGTGCGACGCGGACCTCGGGGGCGGGCCTTCCGGACAGTGCCAGTGCGGCCCAGTATCGGACCAGGCTGTCAGGGTCGCGGGTGCGGGCGAGCAACGCGTCGGTGGCTGTTCCCTCTCGCGCCGGCCAGAGGGACGCCGCGGCGGCTCGTCGGACCTCGGGCACCGGGTCGGACGTGCCGGCGATCCGGACAGCCAGGGCCCGCGAGGGATCACCCAGGGCGAAGGCCGAGCCGAGGGTGGTCATCACATCGGCGCGCACCCGTGGGTCCGGGTCGCCGGCTGCGTCGGCGACCAGGTCGAAGTACTTGGTGCCGAGCGAGTCGAAGTAGCGCACGCCCCAGAGGCCGACTTTCCGCAGCCCCGGATCGTCGGAAGCGGTGTAGTCCATGGACAGCTCGAACGCGGCCTCCGGCCAGGCTTCGAAGAGATCGAGGATGTCGACATGCAGCATGTCCCCGTCCTCGTTGCGATCGGTCACCATGGCACGCAACACCGCCGGTAGGGCTTCTCGGCCGCAGGCACCCGCCAGGGCGTGGGCAATCCGGTCGCGAGCGAAGGAATCGTCCGCGGCGACGTGGTGGGCGAGCCGCTGCTCCAGCTCCGCTTGCAGGAACGCGGCTTCCGGCGTCCGCAGCGTCTCCACCAAGGGTTCCAACCGAAGACGGGCCCCAGGCCCACGCCCGGCGCTCACGGCCAGCCGTGCGTCCAACTCCTCCAACGCACGCCTCAACGCGGCGCGCTCGGCGCGGCCTTCTCCCGGATCCGTCCCTGCCATGCAGCTCACCTTAGACACCGTTCCCCCTGGCTGAATGCCGCGTCGGGCCGGGTGTGGAGGGTCCTGCCGAGCGTCTGGTGCTTGACGAGCTGAGGGAGTTGCTCGCGCGGGTGGTTCCGGGGAGGGTCGTCCGGCGTCCGCAGGGAGGTGGTCGGCGCTGTGCCGGCAGATCTGCATCTCGGCCGCCACACCCACGACAACCTGGTCCTGCAGGCGCTCGTTCGGGGCATCCCGGCGATCCGTTCCCGACGTGGAGCACGCCGGCGGCGACCGGGCAAGCTCCACGCGGACACGGGATACGACGACTACCTGCGCCGATGGCTTCGAGGCCGGGGGATCCCGCACCGGACCGCCCGCGGTGGGATCGAGACCTCCGGTCGCCTGGGCCGCCACCGATGGGTGGCCGAGCGGACGGTGTCCTGGCTGGCGGGGTGTCGGCGGCTTCGTCGGCGTAGCCGCCGCCTTCCTCTGCTTCCGGCGCCTGACGGCCGGCTGATCAGATCCGCCCAATGCCCAGCGCACTCGGAACGGCCTGGATCCAGACGGCACGGTCCGGCTCGGCAGCAGCGACACGGTCCAACGCCTCGATGAACCGCCGGTTCTCCACCGGGTCCATCGTGTCGAGCTCAGACGCGATCTCTTCCAGGGCGCTCAAGGCCATCTGCGAGTCGGTTCCGACCTTGACGAGATCCTCCAGCGTCGCCACGGCCGCCAGAAGGGCCCGCACCACTTCGTCGCCCTGAAGCACGCCCTTGACCTCCTCGGATGCCCGCGATGACGAGGCGATGCTGCCACCCCGCAGGCATTCGGGTCACCTCACGGGCGACACCCACTGCGGTCGGCCGGGACCGAGGGAAACAACGTCCTACGGGGTGGTGTCCCCACCGTCACCCGCCGGACCGCAAGCCCATTTCGCAGAGCTGACCCAGGTGGGGCCACCGGCCCTGCGGCCGCCGGTTCTCGGCGGATGCGGTTGGTCATCAGCAGGAAGAGCCGCAGCCGAACTGGTCACCCTCTACCGCGGGGCGGCCTTGCAGCCGTCCTGGGGTGCGCCCGGCCGGCTCGACCTCGCCCGCGTGCTCCGCCGGCTGGGGCGCTCACCGTGAGGCCCGCGCCCCGCTGCTGACGGCCGGTCCGCCGCGGCGAACCCGGCCGGCACCGGCCGTGCTGCGGGGAGTCGAGCGACGGGCCGCCTGAGTCACCTCTCGTGGGCGTGTGCTCCTACGCCTCCGACCGCCGTGCGGCGTCGTGGGTGAGGTAGCTGCGCTGGATGGTGATCTGGTCGGCGATGTGGCGGGCGTCGTGCCAGACGCCCCAGATGAAGCTGGAGCCGCGGCGGGAGAGCCAGGGGAGGCCGAGGAAGTAGACGCCGGGTTCGCTGGAGACGCCGCGGTGCTGCCGGGGGCGGCCGCGGTCGTCGAGGGCGTCGACGTCGAGCCAGGAGTAGTCGGTGGCGAAGCCGGTGGCCCAGACGATGGAGGTGACGCCGGCCTCGGCCAGGTCGAGGGAGAGGCGGGGGTCGGTGACGCAGGCCGGTTCCGGGCCGAGGACGTGGGCCGACGGCTCCTCGGGGAGGTCCAGGCCGTTGCGCTCGACGTAGGCGTCGGCGGCCTGGAGCAGGGCGAGGTACTTGGCGTCACCCGCGGCGATGTTCGCCGCCAGGTCGGGGGCGAAGTGCAGCACGCCCGCCTCGTAGGAGGCGGTCATGCCGAGGAGCTCGATGCCGTCTGCGGCCAGTGCGCGGAAGTCCACGGTGTGGCCGCCGCGCGCGCCGCTGACGGCGATGGTGACGTGCTCGGCGCCCTGGGGCGGCGTCTCGGCGTCCCAGAGGCCGAGGACGCCGAGCCACCAGCAGAAGTCCCGGCCGCGGTACTCGCGCGGGGGACGGTCGTGCGGGCCGACGGAGAGCAGCACGCGGCGGCCCGAGCGGCGCAGCTCGTCGGCGATCTGGACGCCCGAGGAGCCGGCTCCGACGACGAGGACGGCACCTTCGGGCAACTGCCCGGGGTTGCGGTAGCCGCTGGAGTGGATCTGCACCGGGACGGCGCCGTCCGGGACGACCGGCGGGATGACCGGGTGCTGGAACGGGCCGGTGGCCGCGACCACGAAGCGTGCGTCGATCGGGCCGGTCGAGGTCTCGACCCGGAAGCCGGGCCGGCCGGCGTGACGGCGCACCGAGGTCACCTCGACGCCGCACCTGATCGGGGCGCCGATCTTCTCCGCGTACGCGGAGAAGTACTCGGCGACCTGGTCCTTGGAGGCGAAGGCGTCGGGGGCCACGTCGGCGAACTCCAGCCCGGGGAACCGGTCGTGCCAGGCGGGCCCGTTCGCGACGAGGGAGTCCCAGCGCTCGGTGCGCCAGCGCTCGGCGATCCGGTGCCGCTCCAGGACGACGTGCGGGATGCCGTGGGCGCCCAGGTGCTCGCTCATCGCCACGCCTGCCTGACCGGCCCCGACGACGACGACTTCGGTCTCTTCACTCGGCATGTCAGCCTCAACCTCCGCTCGGGCGGTGCGCGGCTTGCTGCCGCGCCGCACCAGAAATCCTCGAACGGGGCCGGTTTTCTGTCCAATAGAGGTTTTCGCTGTGAGTGATCTGTTTTGCAGATGTTCAGTCTCGGCCGGTCAGCGCGCCCAGCGAGGCGGTCAGCAGGTTCGGGTCGACGTGGGTGAGGTATGCGGCGCTGGCGACGTACACCGAGCCGGCGTCGACCGCGAGCGAGCTCGGGTTCTCCAGGCCGTCCGCCGGACCGAGGACCGGGGTGACGACCCCGCCCTGGTCGACACGGACCACCTGGTCGCTCTTGTTCAGGGCGACCAGGAGCTGCGGGCCCGGGCCGGTGAAGGCGAAGTCGTCCACCGCGTCCAGTCCGCTCGCCCACACCTGCGGGTCCCGGGACGCGCGGCCGTCCGGCAGCAGGGGGATGCGTACGACGGTGCCCTGGTCCGTGTTGGACACCCAGACGGCGTCATCGTGGACCTTGATGCCGTTGGCACCCAGGTAGTGCACGGCCGCGAGCTCGGACGCGTCGCTCCAGACGGTCGCCCGCCCGCCGCCGACCGGGACGGACCAGACTCGGCCCAGCGCGCTGTCCGCGACGTAGAGTGTGCCGCTGTGCCCGTCCAGGGCAAGGCCGTTGGGGAGGCTGTCGGCGGGCAGTGCGGCGATGCGCTCCGGGCGCCCGTGCGGCCGCAGTCGCCAGACGCCCGTCAACTTCCGGCTTCCGGCGGCATAGAGGAAGTAGACGGTGCCGTCGCCGCCGCGCACCAGGCCCATCGTGGCCGCGAAGCCGAGGACCGGCGTGTTCGCGCCGCCGTCCTTCGGCAGCGGCATGGTGGCCAACACGCGGACCTTGCCGTCCGGTTGGACCCTGGCGACCTGCCGGGCCACGGAGAAGGTGAGGTCGACCGCGCCGCCTGGCTCCACCGCGAGGTTCTCCGGGGTCTGGTGCTCGGTGAAGTCGAAGTGGGCCAGGACGTGCGCGGGCGTGGCGGTGGCCGATGCGGCCGCAGGGCCCGCGAGCGCGCCGAGCGACAGGGTCAGTGCAACGAGCGCGCCCGTGACGGGCAGGAGCTTCTTCATGTTCCCCTCCATCGATCAGCGATCCGACCGCTGGTCGTCGCCCTCAGTCTCGTGAAGCCGGGCGCCGCCCGTCCAAGACCGTTTGCGTCGTGTGCGGATACCCTCCGGGTATGGGGATCGATCTGCGACTGATGCGGTACGTGCTCACCGTCGCCGACGAGGGGGGATTCCAACGTGCCGCCGAGCGGCTGCAGATGGCGCAGCCGCCGTTGAGTCGTCAGATAGGGGCGCTGGAAAGACGATTGGGTGTGAAGCTGTTCGAGCGGCGGCCCGTGGTGAGGCCCACGGAGGCCGGTCGGGTCTTCGTCGAGTCCGCGCGGACGATCCTGGCCGACAGCGAACGGCTGCTGGAGCGAACGGTGTTGGCCGGACGTGGTGAGCTCGGCACCGTCCGGGTCGGCTACATCTACTCCGCCGTGTTCGAGACGGTGCCGAGGCTCGTCTCGGCGATGCGGGAGCGCCACCCCGGCGTGACCCTGGAGGCTCGCGAGGGCTGGACGCCGGACCTCGACGCCGGGCTGCGGTCCGACACCCACGATCTCGTCCTCTCCCGCGACATCCCGCCGCGGTCGGAGTACGTCCACGAGACCCTGCGCCGCGAACGCGTCGTCGCGATCGTCGACGAGGGCCACCCGCTGGTCGGCCACGGCCCGGTCGCCCTGGCCGAGTTCGCCGGGCAGCGCTTCTTCCACACGCCGAGACGCCTGGCGCCGGACCGGCACGATTTCATGGCCGACGCCCTCGCGAGGACCGGGGAGGTCTTCGAGTACGCGGAGAACCCCATCCAGGGCCTCAGCCACCTGGATCTGACGGACCGCCGCAGCTTCACCCTGGTCCCGGCCAGCGTGACGGGGCGCGGGCCCGTCGGAACCGCGACCGTCCCGCTCGCGGACGACCTGCCGCCCCTGCGGCTGCGGATGGTCTGGAAGCGCGCCGGCCTGTCGCCCGCGCTGGAGCTGCTGCTCGACACGGCTCGCGGACTCGCCCGCCGCGAGGGTTGGCTCCCGGCGGGGTGAGCGGGCCCGGCGTACCGTAGGGGTGTGCCGCCACGGGACTCCCGACCCGCCCGCGTCGCCGACGTGCACGAGCTCGCCTCGGCGATGCCCCATGTGACGCTCGTCGAGGGCGAGCGCGCGGGCAACGCGATCTACCAGGTCGGCGGCCGGTCGTTCGTCTTCTTCCGCACCCCGCGCCCGGACGCGCTGGACGAGCACGGCGAGCGGCTTCCCGACGTCATCGTGATCTGGGTGCCCGACGAGGAGGACAAGCTGGCGCTGGTCCAGGACCCCTGCACGCCGTTCTTCACCACGCCCCACTTCGACGGGCACCCGTCGGTGCTGGTGCGGGCGAGCCGGCTCGGTGAGATCAGCCGGCGCCTGCTGCGGGAGCTGATCGAGGACGCGTGGATGTCCCAGACCTCCGCCACCCGCCGCCGCGCCTGGGAGGCCGCACAGGGGCGCACCGGGTCCGGGTAGTCCGGGCGGTCTCGGGCCGGCCGGAGCGTGGCCGGGTGGCCGCAGGCGGGGCGCCGCTCAGTGCGGCGTCGTCGCGCGGGCGGTGACCACCGCGCCCCAGGCGCGGGACATCGCGGTCCAGGTCTCGCGCAGCCGCGGCTCCGCCGCGCGGACCGAGGCGACGGCGGCGTCCGGGTCGGCGCCCGCCGCCCGCGTCGCCGGACCGTCGGACGCGGCCCACCGGGCGACTTCCGCGCCCAGGACCTCCGGGTGGAACTGGACCCCCCAGGCCGCCGGGCCCACGCGGAACGCCTGGTGGTCGCAGTCGTCGCCGGTCAGCAGCGGAACCGCGCCGGGCGGCAGGCCGGCGATCTCGTCCCAGTGCCACTGCGCGGCCGGCGCGCCGTCCGGTACCGCCCCGAGGACCGGGTCGTCGGTGACGGCCGGGAGTCGGCGCAGCGGGACCGCGCCGATCTCCGGCGGGCGGGCGCGCCGGACCACCGTGCCGCCCAGGCAGGACGCCGCGATCTGCGCGCCCAGGCAGATGCCGAGGAAGGGGACCTCCCGCTCCACCGCCTCCCGGATCAGCGCTCGCACCTGTGGCAGCCACGGCGCCGCCGCGTCGTCCTCGCAGTTGGGCGCACCACCGAGGACCAGCAGGGCGTCGTGGTCGGCCAACGAGTCCGGCAGCGCCTTGCCCGCCCAGGGATGCCGGAGGTCCAGGCGCAGGCCCGCGGCCTCCAGTGCCTCGCCGACGATGCCGGGACCGGTCCCGTCCTCGTGCTGGACCACCAGGATCCTCACAGCCGTCCCGCCTCCACCTGACGTCCTCCGGAGCGAAGAGCGTCTCATGCGGAGCCGAGCGCGGTCACGGCGCGGGCGGTGCCTGTTCCAGGATCCGGCTGCCGTACATCTCGCCCAGCGGGTCCGCGATGAGCTCGATGCGGGCGCCGTCGGGGTCACGGAAGTAGAGCGAGACGTCGCTGTGCACCTCGTGGGCGACGCCCGCGTCCGCGACACGCTGTCTCAGGCGCTGCCAGTGCGAGGGCTCGACGGAGATTGCGATGTGGTGCAGCCCGCCCAGGACCTCGGCATACGGTCCCACGTCCAGGCCGGGGAAGTCGAAGAAGGCCAGCAGGTTGCCGTTGCCCAGGTCGAAGAAGAAATGCGAGGACCCGGGGTAGTCGCGGTTCTCGATCAGCTCGGTCAGCGGGAAGCCCAGCAGGTCCTGGTAGAAGCGGATGGTCCGCTCGACATCGCTGCTGATCAGCGCCGTGTGGTGGATGCCGCGGGCGGAGGAGGCGGGTCGGCGCCCGTGCGGGAGCAGGTGGGCGGCGCGCAGACGTTCGCGTTCGGCGGCGCGGGCGGCGACGGTCGCGGGATCGGGTCCGGGCTCGGGGGCGTTCATAGGGCCAGTGTGCGTCCGGGAGTGCCTGGTCGGCAGCAGGCCGGACCGCCCGTCGGCGGAGTCCACCCACTCGCCGCTGCCCGCGCCGGGGGCCAGAATCGAGGCATGGGTGAGAAGTGGACCGCCGCAGACCTGCCCGACCTGACCGGGAGGACGGTGGTGGTCACCGGCGCGACCAGCGGTCTGGGCCTGGTGACCTCGCGCGAGCTCGCCCGCGTCGGCGCGCACGTGGTGCTGGCCGTCCGGGACACCCGGCGTGGCGCCGACGCCGCGCGGTCCTGCGGCGGGAGCTGTGAGGTGAGGGAGCTGGACCTCGCCGACCTGGCCTCGGTGCGGCGCTTCGCCGCCGGCTGGGAGGGCCCGCTGGACGTGCTGGTCAACAACGCGGGAGTGATGGCGATCCCGGAGCGCCGCACCGTCGACGGCTTCGAGATGCAGCTCGGCACGAACCACCTCGGGCCGTTCGCTCTCACCAACCTGCTGCTGCCCAGGCTCACCGACCGGGTGGTGAGCGTCGCCTCCAACGCCCACCGCCGGCCCGGTGTGGACATCGACTTCGACGATCTCAACTCGGAGCGCTCCTACAGCCCGTGGCGGGCCTACCAGCAGTCCAAGCTGGCCGACCTGCTGTTCGTCCAGGAGCTCCAGCGCCGCCTCGCCGCGGCCGGCTCGCCCCTCACCGCGCACGCGGCCCACCCCGGCTACGCGGCCACCAACCTGCAGCGCGGCACGGGCAGCGCGGTGCAGCGCGCCATGATGTCCCTCACCAACCGGTTCATGGCGCAGTCCGAGGAGATGGGCGCCCTGCCGGTCCTCTTCGCCGCCACCCAGGCCCTGCCCGGCGGCAGCTACACCGGCCCCGACGGTCGCGGCGAGCTCAAGGGCCACCCCGCCCCGGCGGTCCTCAGCGACAACGCCCGCGATCCCGAACGGGCCCGCCGTCTCTGGGCCGTCTCGGAAGGCCTGACCGGTGTCGCCTTCCCGTTCCCGACCCCGTAGGGCACCGGCCGTCCCACCGGTCGGATCCAGCGGTACTTCCCACTGCACAAGGTCTTCAGCAGTGACTACGACTTCCGGATCCCGGACTACCAGCGTCCTTACGCCTGGGGAGTCGAGCAGGCCGACCAGTTGCTCTCCGACCTTCTCGAGGCGCTGGAGCGCCACGGTGGCGAGCCCTACTTCCTCGGTTCGGTCGTGCTGGTCAAGAGCAGCAGCGCGCCGCTCGCCGACGTGATCGACGGGCAACAGCGGCTGACGACGTTGACCATCCTGCTCGCGGTGCTCCGCGACCTCGCTCCGGACCAGGAGTTGCGCCACGAGCTCGACGTCATGGTGGCGGAGCCGGGGAGCCGCGTCCGCGGGCTGGAGAGCAGGCCGAGGCTCAGGCTGCGGGACCGGGACGCGGCCTTCTTCGCCAAGTACGTCCAGACCGCGGGTGCCCTCCCCGCTCTTCTCGAGCTGAAGCCCGGCGCTCTGGGAACGGACTCGCAACGCGCCGTGCTGGCCAATGCCAAGGCACTTCACCAGCGGCTGTCCGAGCGGACCTTCCTCGTCCTGGTCAGCACCTCGGACCTCGACAGCGCGCACCGCATCTTCAGCGTCATGAACGCCCGCGGCCTGGACCTGTCACCGACCGACATCTTCAAGTCCCGGATCATCGGAGCCCTCTCCGAGGAGGCCTCGGACGCCTGCGCCACCAGCTGGGAGGACGCCGAGGAGGCGCTCGGCCGCGACGGCTTCCTCGACCTCTTCCTCCACATACGGATAATCTTCGCCATTCCCGAGCAGGTCCTCTCGCAGTACATGCCGGACCGGGCCCGGACCTTCGTCGACGACGTGGTGATCCCGTACGCGGACGCGTACCAGCAGATCCGGGACCAGAGCTACACGAGCGCGACCGGTGACGAACCGGCCGACGAAAGGGTCAACGGCTGGTTCCGGCGCCTGGCCCAGCTCGACAACAACGACTGGCGCCCGCCCGCGCTCTGGGCCCTGCGGCACCACCGCCACGACCCGGGGGAGCTGGACCGCTTCTTCCGTGCGCTGGAGCGCCTGGCCGCCAGCATGCTGATCCGTCGCGTCTACACCACGCCGCGCGTGACCCGCTACGCCGACCTGCTGCGTGAGCTCGCCGACGGACGGGGCCTCGACTCGCCCTCGTTCGAGCTGACCCCGGTCGAACGGGCGGAGACGCTGGCACGGCTGGACGGCCGGCTCTACCAGGAGCAGAAGATCCGCAAGTACGTGCTGCTGCGGCTCGACGAAGCCCTGTCCGCCGGGTCCGGGGTGAGCTACCACCACCCGGTCATCACCGTCGAGCACGTCCTGCCGCAGAAGCCGTCGAGCGGGTCCAGGTGGGCCGAGCTCTTCGACGACGACGCGCGGGAGCTGTGGACCCATCGGCTGGGCAACCTGGTGCTCCTCAGCCGGGCCAAGAACTCGGCCGCGCAGAACTACGACTTCGCCGACAAGAAGTCGCGCTACTTCTCCACCAAGAACGGGATCAGCAACTTCGCCCTCACGGTTCAGGTGTTGACCTGCGGTGACTGGACCCCAGAGATCGTCGGGCAGCGGCACGCGGACTTGATGAGGGTGCTCGCGACCGAGTGGCAGCTCTGAGCCGCCGACGGGCGTTCAGTGGCAGAACACCGCCGTCCCGGCCGGGTCGAAGGCGGTCGAGGCGGGGACGGGGCGTTGGTGGCGGAGGTCCTGGCCGAGGTCGAAGACCGTGCCGACCAGCACCAGTTGGCGATCGGCGGCGGTGGCGGAGGTGAGGGAGAGGCTGGTGAAGCCCGGGCCGCCGCCGTCGGTCTCCCAGACGGTGGCCTCGTGGCCGGCGCCGCAGTCGACCGTCGAGTGGGTCACGCCCAGTGCGTAGCCGTCGTCGCCCGGGACCTTCGGGGCGGTCTCCAGGGCGCGTTGCTCGACCGGGGGCAGGAGCCGGCCGGAGAAGAGGGCCCGGTCGAAGGCGGCCAGGTCGTCGAGGGTGGAGATCATCGCTCCGGCGGTCCAGTCGTAGGACGGGCTGAAGACGGTGACGTCGTGCCCGGACAGGTCGTAGCCGTGCAGGTGACGGCCGTGGATGTGCGGATCGGTGAGCGGAAGGGTGGTGCGGGTCAGGCCGAGCGGGCGCAGGATCCGGTCGGTGATCTCGCGCCCGGCGCTGTGACCGGTGACGGCCTCGATCACCAGACCGGCCACCAGGTAGTTGGTGTTGGAGTAGTTCCACCGCGTGCCGGGCGCGAAGAGCGGCCGGTGGGCCGAGGCCTCGGCCACGACCCGGCGAGGGGTCAAGACGTAGCTCATGTCGTGGCGTTCCAGGTAGGGGGCGAAGAACGCCGGGTCGGTGGTGGGGTCGTAGAGGCCGCTGGTCTGGTTCAGCAGCTCGCGCACGGTGATCCGCCGGCCGTCGTTGCCGGCCCCGGAGATCACGCCGGGCAGCCACCTGGCCACGGGGTCGTCGAGGCCGAGCCGGTGCTCGGCGACCAGCTGCAGCAGCACGGTCGCGACGAAGGACTTGGTGTTGCTGGCGATCCGGAACCGGTCACCCGGCCGCGCCGGGCGTCCGGTCGCGACGTCGGCGAGCCCGGCGGCGGCCGTGGCGCTCACGTCGCCCCGGCGGGCGTAGGCGATCGCGGCCGGGTAGCCGTCGGCGACCGCCCGCGTCGTCGCGGTCCGCAGGACGGCCGACAGCGGGGGTGGGGAGCCGGTGGCGGCTGACGCGGGCGGGGTGACCGCAGCGCCGCAGGCGAGCAGAGCGGTGGCGGCGACGACGGCCGGCAGGACAAGGCGTGGACGGCGCATGGGACGAGACCTCGTCGGTCGAGGGACGGCGGTGGTCGCCCTCCAGCCTGGCGGCGATCGCCCGCACCGCCCATGGGGGTGGCTCCCTACGGACCATGGGGACAACCCCAGGTATGCCGTGGCGGTGCGTCCCGGTTCGACCGGGACGCACCACCACGCGGCTCCGCGCGGTCAGACGAGCGCGGGGCCGGGGGCGGGAGCGGCCGGCTCCTGCGTGGGCGGCTCGACCGCCAGGTGGGGCAGTCGCCGGTCCAGCCAGGAGGGGAGCCACCAGTTGGCCCGGCCGCACAGGTACATCACCGCCGGGACGAGCACGGTCCGCAGGACGAAGGCGTCCAGCGCCACGGCGGCGGCGAGTCCGACGCCGAACTCGGCGATGCTGCGCTGACCGGTGAGGACGAACGCGGTGAACACCGCGATCATGATCAGCGCCGCCGCGGTGACCACCCGGGCGGTGTGGGTGACCCCGGCCGTCACCGCACGGGCGTTGTCCCGGGTCAGCGCCCACTCCTCCGCCATCCGGCTGACCAGGAACACCTGGTAGTCCATGGAGAGGCCGAACAGGACCGCCAGCACCAGCTCCGGCAGGTAGCCCTCGATGGGGCTGGGTGCGCCCATCCCGAAGGCGTCGGTGCCCCAGCCCCACTGGAAGAACGCGGTGAGGACACCGAACGAGGCCGCCGCCGACAGCAGGTTGAGCACCGCCGTGACCGCCGGGACGAGCAGGCTGCGGAAGGCGAGCACGAGCAGCAGGAAGCCGAAGCCCACGATCGTGGCGAGCAGCCAGGGCAGTTTGTCGCCGGTCACCGCCGCGAAGTCGACGAACGTCGCCGTCAGGCCACCGACGTGGACGTCCAGCGTGGTGCCGCGGGTGAACTGCGGGACGACCGTGTCCCGCAGGCGGTGGATCAGGTCGGAGGTGGCGCGGTCCTCCGGGGCGGTGGTGGGCAGGACCTGCGTCACCACGACGGCCGGTCCCGTCGCCTCCGTCGCGCCACTCGGGTCCGCTGTCCCGGTGGACCGGGCGGGCACGGTCTCCACGGCGGCCACGCCCGGCAGGGAGCCCAGCGCGCGGTCGAGCCGGGCCAGCGCGGCGCGGTCGGCCGCGGTCCGCGTCTCGGCCACCAGGTACAGCGGGCCGTTGAAGCCGGGGCCGAACCCCTCGGCGACCATCTCGTACGCCCGGTAGGTGTGCGTGGAGCGGGGGTCGTTGGACGCGTCGGCGAAACCGAGCCGAAGGTGCAGCACCGGGGCGGACACCGCCAGCATCACCGCCAGACCCAACGCGGCGAGCACGGCCGGGAACCGCGGCACGACGCGCGACCAGCGGGCCCACAACCCCTCGGTGTTCCCGGCCCCCGCCGCGCCACCGGCCTGCAGCACACGGCGCTGCCTGCGGCTCAGCACCCGCACCCCGAGCGCCCCGAGCAGCGCCGGCAGCAGCGTGACGGCGGCGAGCACCGTGCACACCACGGTGATCGCCGCCGGGACGGCGAGCCCGTCGATGAAGTCCAGGCCGACGGAGAGCAGCCCGAGCAGGGCGACGCAGACCGTGGCGCCGGCGAACAGGACCGCCCGGCCGGAGGTGTTCAGGGCCTGCACGGTCGCCCGCTCCGGGCTCAGCCCCGACTGCAGGCCGTGCCGGTGCCTGGTCACGACGAACAGGGCGTAGTCGACACCGACGCCGAGACCGATCAGCGCACCCAGGATCGGCGCGATCCCGTTGACCGACATGACATGGCTGAGCGGGGCCATGAGCAGCAGGCCGCTGCCGACCCCCGCCACGGCGGTCACGATGGGCAGTGCCATCGCGAACACCGACCCGAACGCGACGAGCAGGACGACCGCGGCCGCGACGACGCCGATCAGCGACGCGTTCGAGGCCGGCGTCTCCTCGGCGCCCGCGATCGCCTTGCCGCCGAGCTCGACGTCGAGGCCCGGCCCGCGGGCGGCGACCGCCGCGTCGATGACCCGGTTCACGTCCGCGTGGTCCAGGTTGTCCGCGGCGCGGGTGAAGGTCACCGCGGCGAACGCGGTGCGTCCGTCCCGGCTCACCTGGACGCCGCCGCCCGGCCGGTACGGGCCGGTGACCGAGGCGACCTCGGGCAGCCGGGAGACCTGCGTGAGCATCCCCGAGATCCGCTCCTCGACCCGGGGATCGGTGACGTGTCCGTCGCGGACGTGCCACACGATCTGGTCGTCGTCGCCCGACTGGGCCGGTGCCCCCTGTTGCAGCAGCTGCTGGGCGCTGCCCGAGTCGGTCCCCGGCAGGGTGAGCGAGTTGTCGTAGGTCGTCCCCACCGCCTGCGACAAGGCCGCGAGGGCGAGCAGAAGGCCGACCCAGGTCGCGATCACGACCAGGCGGTGCCGGTAGCACCAGCGCGCGAGAGCTGACATGATCCTCCGTTCCCTTCCGCGGTCAGTGCGAGTCCGCAGTCGCCGTGTTGGCCGCGCCCGCCGACGGGTGGTCCTTGACGGCGCGCAGCAGTGTGACGCCCAGCCATGGGCCGCCGTACCAGTAGCCGGGGCCGAGCGGGCGGAGCGTGCCCTGTCCGAGGTGCGCGGTGTACTGGCGCGCCGCCCACCAGAAGTCCGCGACGAGCAGGTGCCCGCCGGGGCGCAGCACCCGCACCGCCTCGTCGAGCGCGCGCCGGCGGGCCTCCCGGGAGGGGATGTTGTGGATGGCCAGCGCGCTGGTCACGAGGTCGAAGGAGTCGTCCGGGAACGGGAGCGCGGTCATGTCGGCGGTGTGCACCTCGACCCGGTCGGCGACGTCGGCCGCGACGGCGTTGGCGAGCGTGGCCTCGGGGCCGTTGCCGCTCTGGTCCGTGCCGGACCACAGGTCGACACCGTGGGCGCGTCCCCTGGGCAGTCGCCGGGCCGCCGCGATCAGCACGGCGCCACGCCCACAGCCGAGGTCGAGCAGCTGCTCGTCGCCCTTCAGCCCGAGCCGGTCCAACTCGTGTTCCCAGAAACGCAGTTTGCCGCGCAGCGTGGTGTGCAGGTAGACGCCGGTGGAGGCGAGCACGGTCGCGCCCAGGGCGGCCGTGACGGTGCGTGCGGGCGTTCGTCCTGACCGCCACCGGGCGGCGGCGAGGCAGCAGGCGGCGCCGACCGCGCCGGTGAACGCGACGAAGGCGGGCGCGTCGACGCCGTAACGAGGTCGGAGCGGGGACGGCGCGGGGAGGTCATCGGGATTGTTCGACATACCCGCAGCGTCACAGGGGCGGCCGCCCGGGTCTTGAAGAAATGTTCCCCGCCCGGTTGCCCCACTTGAGGGCGTCGACGGCCAGCCACGGTGAACCGGGCACGGTCGCCGGGGTGGCGCCGGTGCGGATGGCGATGTCCCGGTGCAGGTGGGACTGGTCGGCGTAGCCGCTCTCCGCCGCGACGCGGCCCGCGCGGTCGCCCGCGGCCAGGCGGTGCACGGCGTGGTCGAACCGGACCAGGTTCGCGGCCCGCTTGGGCGGCAGCCCGATCTGCGCCTGGAAGCGGGACCACAGCCGCTTGCGGCTCCAACCGACCTCGGCCGCCAGTTCCTCGACCCGGACCAGGCCGCGACCGGCCACGATCCGGCGCCAGGACCAGACGACCTCCGGGTGCGCCGGCGGTGCTTCGGCGCAGCGGCGGGCGAGCAGTTCCTCCGTCAGCGCGAAGCGGTGCTGCCACGTCGGCGCCTCGTCCAACCGCTCGCGGATCCGCGCCGCCTCCCGGCCCCACAGCTCGTCGAGCGTCACCACGGCGCCGCTCAACTCGTCCGGGGAGACACCCAGTGCGGCAAAGGCCACGGCGGGGGAGAGGCGGACCTGCACGCCCGCGATCTCCTCCCCGCGCACCCGGACCTCGCCGGCCGACCCCGTCCCGAGACCGGCGACGAAACTGCCGCGATGGCGTCCCCCGGCGGGGTCGTCCACCAAGGGGGTGCCCGGGCCGAACACCAGCGCCAGCGTCACGGTGGGATGCGGGACCACCCTGAGGTCCACCGGCGCGTCCCCGCGGTCACGGAATCCCGCCATGCTCGTCCCCGCCACCCGGCTGGGCTTTGCCGGGCAGGCGAGATCCCACCGGATCGTCTCGTCACGTTCCCCCGTGCCGGATCCCATCCTCGAATGGTATCCGGCAGGGGCTCAACAGGCCCTGTTTCAGAGCTTCCTACGATGCGGCCGCAGGTCCGGACGGACTACGGTCAAGATCCACCCGCACGTCGTCACCGCGGGGCCGTGTCGGGGAGGCGGGCGTCCCGAGGCGGCCCGAGGGGGACGTGCGATGTCCGTCATGGAGAAGTGCCGCAGCGCCGTGGAGCTGACCGGGGGCAGGGTGCTCACCTGGTCACTGCTCGGTCGTCTGCCGGCCGCGATGGCGCCGATCGGCACGCTGTTGATGGCCAGTCAGCAGACCGGCAGCGTCTGGCGGGGCTCGGCCGTCACCGGGGCGCTGGCACTCGGTCAGGCGGTCGGCGGGCCGGTGGCGGGCCGCAGCGCCGACCGGCACGGGCAGCGGCGGGTGGGACTGCCGCTGGCCGTGGTGAACGCCGTCGCGCTGCTCGCCCTGGTCGCGGCGTCCCACTGGAGCAGTCCGCTGGGCTGGCAGCTCCTGCCGGCCGCGCTGGCCGGCCTGTCGACCCCGGCCGTGGGCCCCCTGGCGCGCAGCCGCTGGCTGCACCTGGCGGCCGGGCGTTCCGGCCCGGCGTCGGCGGCCCTCTGGCTCGACGGGCTGATCGACGAGCTGACCTTCACCACCGGCCCCGCCCTGGTCGGCCTGCTGGCCGCCCTGGTCGCCCCGGCCGCGGCGATGCTGCTCGCGGCAGCCCTCGTCGGCTCCTGCGGCACCCTCTTCGCCCTGCACCCGAGCGCGCCGCCCGGAAGCGATGCGCGCCGTGCCCCTGCTCCGTCGACGGTCGCCGGGGCGTCCGTGGATCGGTCGGACCGCCGGGAGGACCGGCTGCTCGCCGCGCCCTACGCGCTGCTGCTGGCCACGATGGCGCTGCTCGGCGTGGCCTTCGGCTCCATCCAGGTGGGAGTGACCTCGACGACCGAGCAGCTGGGCCGTCCCGGCGCGGCCGGGCTGATCTACGCGCTGATGGGCGGGGCCAGCGCCTGCGCCGGTGTGGCGGTGGCCGCCCTGCCGGCGCGCTTCGGCCTCCCGGCCCGGCTGCGCGCGGGAACGGTCCTGCTGCTGGTGGCCGCCCTGCTGCTCCCGCTGCTGTGCGGCACGCTGGCCGGCCTGGCCCTCGCCGTGGGCTGCGTCGGGCTGGCCGTCGCACCCCAGATGATCACCGTCTTCGGGCTGGTCGAGCGGACCGTGCCGGAGAGCCGGCTGGGCGAGGCCATGGCGGGACTGGTCAGCGGCATCACCCTGGCCCAGTCGCTCGGCACCGCGGTGGCGGGCTGGGCGGCGGCTGCGGCGGGCCCGTCGGCGCCCTTTGCCGTCACCTGCGCCGCCGCCCTGGCCGCGCTCCTGCTCGCGCTCTCCACCGCCACCGAGCGTCGCTACCTGAGCCGTTCGGCGCTGCCCGTCCCGGCCTGACCTGCGGTTTCAGTCGGCGAGCAGGTCCGTGCGGTGCTTCGTGAGCTCGGTGATCCGGTCCGGATAGCAGGTGCTCGTGTACATCCGGCGGCCGTCGGGGCCCGTCTCCTCGTCCAGCAGGTAGGTGTGCATGACCAGGCCGTAGGTGGCGTTGCCGATGTACTCGCCCTTCACACAGTCGCGCTCCGGGCCGAGCGCGCTGAAGGGATGGTTGCCGCAGTGCGTGTCTTGGTCGTCCATGACGTACGTCCAGTGCACTCGCCACCAGGCTTCCAACTCCGTTGCCCGGACGAGATGTTGTTGACCCGGCTCGCCGACGGCGACGCGTCCTGACGCGTCCGCCTGCAGGGCGGCCGGGAGTTCGCGACCGTCCACGACCGCGAACGCGCGCGGCCGGTAGCCGTCGGTCCCGGCGAGCAGTCGCAGGCGCTCGTCGCGCAGGGCGCGCAGGTCGGTGCGGTGCTCGACGACGTCGGTGATCTCGTCGAGGGGGTAGTCGCCCTCCCGGTGGTTCGGCCGATTCAGGTGCAGCCGGGCGAACTCCTCGTCCTCGCCCTCGTAGCGGCCCCGCGCGGTGGCGGGGTCCGGCATTCCGCAGCTCTGGAAGGGCTCGCCGCGCCAGCGGAAGGTCCAGTGCGTCTCGTGCCAGGCGTCCAGCCGGTCGGGGTCGACCAGGTGGACGTAGCGGTGCTCGGAGTCGTCGTCGAGTCGTTCGAGGCCCGCCGGAGCGCGCCCGTCGTCGCGGGCCCGGAGCGCCAACCGCGGCCACAGGGCCGGGCGGCCCCAACAGGGGTACGCGACGCCCTGCCACACGGCCCACCGATCCGGGGCGGCGAGAAAGCCCGGGCCGTCCTCCTGCTGTGTCACCTGCTGTCCCTCTTCCGTTCGGTCCGGAGGTGACCCTACTGCCCCGGGTCGTATCCGGTGACGGCGCGTGCGAAGGCGTGGATCGCCCGCAGCACCTCGGCGCGGCTGCGGCGGCCCGCCAGGATCTCCATCTGGTAGCCGTCCTCCAGGGCGACGAAGCTGGCAGCGAGTTGGCGCGGCGGGTCCGGCAGCACGAAGTGGCCCTGGGCCTGCCCGAGGACCAGGATCGAGGCGTAGACCGCCACCTGGCGTTCCGTCAGGGCGCTGTCCAGGGCGGCGACCCTCGCGTCGCGGAGCGAGCGCGGCCAGTACTCGAAGAGCAGCAGCGTCAGTGCGTCCTCCGGGCCCGAGGCCACCCCCTTGTCGATGCAGGCCGTCAGTTTGTCCCGGGCGTCGGGGAACTGGTCGGCGGCCTGCTCGCGCTCCAGGCTGAAGCGCTCGATCGCCTGCCGGTAGGTGCTGTGGACGAGGGTGTCCAGATCGCCGTAGTAAAGCACGGCCGCCGGGGTGACTCCGGCCTCCTCCGCGACGTCGCGCAGGCGCAGGCCCTCCAGGCCGCGGGCGAGCAGCGCCCGCTCGACGGCGCGGCTGAGCTCCGCCCGCCGGGCCTCCTTGCTGCCGCCCTTCTTCGCCGCCATGGTGTCCCTCGCTGTCGCCGGCCTGTCTGCTCGTATGAACTTTAACAAGGAAGCCCTTGCTCTTGACAGCCTCGCACGGTGCTTCTTAAATCCACGTTTAACAAACCCGGCGTCCCGCCCCCTGCTGTCAGGAGCCCCACCGTGACGCTCAATCCACCCACCGAGCACCAGCCCGCAGCCGCCCCGCCCGCTGCGGCGGCGGGTGAGCCCGGCGACAAGGGCCTGCGCAGCGGCTCCGTCGGCCTGCTCGCCGCCGTGGCCCTCGGACTCGCCTCCGTCGCCCCCGCGTACTCCATCGCGGTGACCCTCGGCCTGGTCACCCTCGTCGTCGGCCACCTCGCCCCCGCCGCCCTGCTGGTCGGGTTCGTCCCGATCCTGCTGACCGCCTTCGCCTTCCGCGAGCTCAACCGGGAGATGCCCGACTGCGGCACCACCTTCGTCTGGACCACCCGCGCCTTCGGCCCGATGCCCGGCTGGCTGACCGGGGGCTGGGTGCCCCAGATGGCCACGCTGATCGCCATGACCGCGCTGGCCCAGGTCGGGGCGAGCTACCTGCTCGACGTCGTCGGCCTCGCCGGCCTCGCGAACAACGCCCTGGCCACGACGGCCACCGCGTTGCTGCTGATCGCCGCGACCACCCTGGTCGCCCGGCGCGGTGTCCAACTGGCCGCCTGGGTCCAGTACGTGCTGCTCGCGCTGCAGTTGCTCGCCCTCTTCGGCTTCGGTCTCGCCGCCCTGGTGCGGCACGGCGCCGCGGCACCCTCGCTCGCCTGGATCAACCCCTTCGGCTTCGGCGACTCCGGCTCCTTCGCCGAGTCGGTGCTGCTCTGCCTCTTCATCTACTGGGGCTGGGACGCGCTGATCACCGTCAACGAGGAGTCCAGCGACGCCGACAAGGTGCCCGGACGGGCCGTGCTGGTCTCCACCTTCCTGCTGCTCGGCACCTATCTCTTCACCGCCTACGCCGCCGTCGCCTTCGCCGGGACGGGCACGAGCGGTCTCGGGCTCGGCAACGCCGCCAACGCCACGGACGTGCTCGCCACCCTCGCACCCCCGGTCGTCGGCACCGCCCTGGCGACGGTGGTCAAGCTCGCCGTCGCCGTCTCGGCGATCTCGGCCCTGCTGACCTGTCTCGTCAGCAACCCGCGTGGCACGCTCTCCATGGCCGCGCACGGCGCCCTGCCGGCCGCCTTCGCCCGGATCCACCCACGCCACCGCACGCCGTCCTTCGGCACGGTCTTCTTCGGCGGCGCGGCCGGTGGCGTGCTGGTGCTGCTGGAGCTGGTCTCCTCCCGCTTCCTCGGCGACGCGATCCTCTCCATCGGCCTGTTGATCGCCTGCTACTACGGCGCCACCGCGCTGGCCTGCGTCTGGCACTTCCGCGCCCGGCTGCGCGAATCCCCGCGCGACCTGCTGCTGCGCGGCGTGCTGCCGGCGCTGGGCGGCCTGATGATGCTGGCCGCGTTCGCCCGCAGCGCCTACGACATGGTCAAGCCCGACTACGGCAGCACCTCCTTCGACGGCGTCGGCGGGGTCTTCCTGCTGGGCGTGGGCTCCATCGCGCTGGGCGTGCCGGTGATGCTGGTGGCGCGCTCCCGTTTCCCCCGCTTCTTCCGAGACGGACGCGCCGAGATCGCGGCGCAGACCGTGACCGACCCGAGCTGACCAGCCGGCCCACCCGAACCCCACCGATGGGAAAACCGAGCACCATGCGCACTCTCGCCATCGCGGCGCTGCAGACCGCACCCGTCCCTCACGACCTCGAAGCGAGCTGGGAGCGCTTCGCCGAGCAGACCCGGCTGACCCGGGAGCTGTTCCCGCACGTCCAGTTGGTCGTCGTTCCTGAGCTCTTCCTCGCGGCGGAGGGCCCCCTGCTGCGGCCCGCGCCGAAGGGCTGGATGAGGCGCGCGGCGGTGCCCCTGCCGGGTGCGCTGACGGAGCGCCTCGGTGAGCTTGCGCGGGAGACCGGGCTGTGGCTGGTCCCCGGCACGGTCTTCGAGCGGGCGGAGGACGGGCAGGTGTACAACACCGCCCTGGCGATCTCACCGGCGGGGGAGATCGCGGCACGCTACCGCAAGGTCTTCCCCTGGCAGCCGTACGAGACCGCGACCCCGGGCAGTTCCTTCACCGTCTTCGAGATCCCGGGCGTCGGCAAGGTCGGCCTGGCCATCTGCTACGACGGCTCCTTCCCGGAGACGGTGCGTCAGCTGGCCTGGCTGGGCGCGGAGGTGGTGATCCAGCCGACGCTGACCACCACGCGCGACCGGGAGATGGAGCTGGTCTGCGCCCGGGCCAACGCCTGGACCAACCAGCTCTACGTCGTCAACGTCAACGCCGCCGACCCCTGCGGAGTCGGCGGCAGCGCGATCGTCGACCCGGAGGGGACGGTCCGCCAGCAGGCCGGCGCGGGGGAGGAGGTCCTCGTCGACGTCCTGGACCTGGACGCCGTCACCCGCGTCCGGCAGTACGGCTCGGCCGGGATCAACCGGCCCTGGAGCCAACTGGCGCGCTACGGACACACCATCGAACTGCCGATGTACGGCGGCTCGTTCCGCGCCCCGGACTGGGCGGAGTAATCGCGGCAGCCCGCGCGGGCCCCTCCCCGCGCGGGCTTCGGCGTCACTCGGTCCGCAGGCCGTCCGCCCGCATCAGACGCCACAGCGCCGGGAGGCTGAGCAGAGTGGCCACGGCCACCGCGGCCAGGCCGGCGCCGAGCATCGTGGCGACCACGCCCCAGTCGAAGTGGACGGCGCTGGACGTCGTCCGCATCAGCAGCGCGCCGAGCCCGAGACCGCCGACGAGCGCGAGCGCGAGCCCGATCACGACGGGCACGGCGCTCTGCCACAGCACCGACAGGGCCAGCGTCGAACGCTTGGTGCCGAAGGCCACCAGGACGGCCAGCAGGCGCTTGCGTTCCCGCAGTTGCTCCGTGGTCGAGACGGCCATGCCGATGGCGATCAGCAGCAGCGTGACGATCGCGCCGACCATCAGACCGCGCTGGATGTTGGCGAACTTCCGGTCGGTCGTGGTCGTGGTGTAGGAGTCGACGGTCAGTCCGGGGGCCGCGAGGGAGACAGTGGTGCGGGCACGCTCGACGGCGTCCGGGTCGCTGGACGACAGGCTGATCGCGCTGGTCAGGAACGTCTCGCCGAGGCGCTGCGGGGCCAGGGTCGCCGGGGTGACGAAGAGACCGGTGCGGGGCATCCCGTCCGGGCCCCGACGGGGCGCCGCCGTCCGCAGGGTGGCCGGGATCCTCCAGTAGTCCGGCCGGAGCCGGTGCTGCGAGCCGAGGTCGGTGCCGTGCAGGTCCACCCGCTCGCCGGGACGCAGCGGAGGCTGCTGGACGTCCGAGGGATCACCCGCGGGCGGGTTGTTCACCAGCCACGCACCGCCGACCGCACTGTCCGTGCAGTCGGTGATCGAGGCGTACTCGACCAGCGTCGCGCAGTCGCCGACCAGGATCGTGAGCTGCTGGTCCGAGCCGGGTACGGCCACGGTGTAGTCGCTCAGCAGACTCGTCGCGCCGAGCACCCCGGAGGTGGCGCGCAGCTTGGAGACGACGGCGGCGCCCTGGGCGGCGTCGATGACGGAGCCGTTGATCCCCGCCTGGGCGCGGGTCAGGTCCCGGCCGGTGTCGACCGTGAACTGGCCGGACGAGGCGGAGAACAGGCTCTGCACCGCGATCGCGCCCGCCACGGCGACGGCGACCCCGCTGACGGCCCGCGCCGCGGTGCCGCCGGAGAGCTGGAGCCGCCGGCTCCCGAGCTGGACGGGCACCGGCCCGCCGCCCAACCGGCCGACCACCCGCTCCATCACCCAGGGCAGCAGCATCGTGACGCCGACCAGCAGCAGCACCACCCCCGCGACGAGCTGACGCTGGGCCGAGCCGGTGAAGTCGGAGCCGAGCCGCATCGAGAGCAGCAGGGCCGCACCGACCGCCGGGGCCAGCAGCCGCCACCAGAGCCTGCGCCGCAGCGGCGCGCCGCCGCGCATCACGCCGAGCGGCTCGATGGTGACTCCGCGCAGTGACAGCGTGGTGACGGCCACGGCGAGCAGCGGCACCACCAGCGTGATCCAGCCGACCAGGGCCGCGTTCGGCGCGATGTCGGAGGGGAAGACGCTCAGGCCCAGCAGGTCGACGGAGGCGACGAACTGGCGGGCCAGCAGGAAGATGCCGAAGCCCGAGAGCACCCCGAGCACCGCGCCGACCAGCGCCTCGCCGGCCGCGACCCGGTGGGTGCCGCGGATGTCGACGCCGACCAGCCGCAACGCGGCCAGCCTGCGGTCGCGCCGCTCCCCGCCGATCCGCACCGCGGTGGCGAGGAAGACGCCCACGGGCACCAGCAGGACCACGAAGGTGATCACGGTGAGCAGCATCAGGATCGGCGACAGCCCGTCCGTGACGGCGCGTCCGCCGATGCTGTTCGTGCGGTAGGTGCCGTCCGGGGCGTGCGAGCCGTCCGCCGGGGCGGCGAGCGTCGCGTCCCCGGCGTAGTAGGCCAGCTCGCTCGGGCCGACCAGGCCCGCGTCGCCCACGGTGCCGACGTCGCGGAACGGCAGCCGCTGCTTGAGCAGCGACCCCTCGGGCGAGGCGAGCAGTGCGCGCAGCGCCGGGGAGACGTACATCGTGCCGTCCGCGGGCCAGGCCGGCAGGCCGGGCGGGGTCGGCACCCGGGCCCCCTCGGGCTTGACCTGCTCCCCGTGGACGTCGTCGCCGTGGAAGGTGGTGTTCGCGTCACGGACGAGCAGGGTCGTGGCGGAGGCGGCCAGCGGGCCGCCGTAGTAGCTGAGATCCCGCTCCGCGCCGCGTGTGTTGCGGGCGTTCATCATGCCCGGCAGCGCCGTCGCGAGCATCAGCAGGGCGACGGCGCAGCCGACGCCGAAGGCGGTCAGCAGCGTGCGGAACCAGCCCTCCCGCCCGCTGACGGCGAAGCGCGCGCCGAGGCGCAGATCCCTGAACCAGGTGGTGGCGGCGGTCACCGGACGTCCGCCGACACGTTCGTCCTGGTCCGGCCGTCGCGGACGACGACCTCGCGGTCGGAGTAGGCGGCGACCCTGGCCTCGTGGGTGACCAGGACGACGGCGGCCCTGGTCTCCCGCGCGGCGGCGGAGAGCAGTTGCATCACCCGCTCGCCGTTGAGGGAGTCGAGCGCGCCCGTCGGCTCGTCGGCGAAGACCACGCGGGGCTCGGCCACCAGCGCCCGTGCGACCGCGACCCGCTGGCCCTGACCGCCCGAGACCTCGCCGGGTCGTTTGCGGCCCAGCTCGGCGACCTCCAGCCGCTCCAGCCAGCGGGCGGCCCGCTGCTCGGCGTCCCGGCGCCGGGCCCCGGCCAGGCGCAGCGGCAGTGCGACGTTCTCCAGGCAGGTGAGCTCGGGGACCAGCTGTCCGAACTGGAAGACGAAGCCGAACTCCTCCCGGCGCAGCGCGCTGCGTTCGGCGTCGCCCATCGCGGACAGCTCCTGCCCCCGGTACCGCACCACGCCCGCGTCCGGCCGCACGATCCCGGCCAGGCAGTGCAGCAGCGTCGACTTGCCGGAGCCGGAGGGGCCCATCACGGCGACGGTCTCGCCCGCGTGGATCTCGAAGTCGGCGCCGTCGAGGGCGGGGGTGGCGCCGTAGGCCTTCTGCAGCGCGGTCGCGCTGAGGACGGGCTCGGACTCGAGGGTCGAAGCGTTCCCGGTCATGCGGTCACCTCGGCGCGGAGCTGGTCCAGGCGGGCGGCGGTGAGCTCGAGCCAGCGCAGGTCGGCCTCCAGGTGGAACAGGGCGTGGTCGCAGATCAGCTGGTCGGCGAAGTCGCCGTCGAGCTTGCGACGGGTGAGCTCGCGCATCAGGCGCAGGTGCTCGGCCCGCTGGGTGTCCAGGATGTTCTGCGCGCTGCGGTCGGTCAGCAGCGCGAGGACGACCTTGGTGTACAGGGTGTTGTGCAGGTAGGGCTCGGGCTTCTCCGGGGAGGCGAGCCACTGCTCGACGTCGGTCAGCCCGGCGTCGGTGATGGCGTAGCGCTTGCGCTCCGGACCGCCCCCGGGCTCGACGCCGTCGACCTCGACGAGGCCGTTCTTCAGCAGCCGCGCCATCGTCGAGTAGACCTGCCCGTAGTGCAGCGGGCGGTCGTGGCCGAAGCGCTCGTCGAAGGCGCGTTTGAGGTCGTAGCCGTGGCGCGGCCCGGACTCCAGCAGCCCGAGCAGGGTGTGTCCGATGGTCATGGCAGTGACTATACACACCACGTATACACGTGGTGCATAGTTGGTCCGAAAAGCGCCCGGCCGCGACGCGGGTGCGTCGTGGCCGGGCGCTCTTCCGGGACTGGGAGGCGTCAGTGCGCGAAGACCGGAGGGGCGTCCTCGGTGGCCTTGGTGCCGTCGCCGCTCGCGTGGACGTCCGGGCCGCCGCTCTGCGGGCGGGCGTTGATCAGCAGGCCCGCCGACAGGGCGGCCAGGGCCAGCAGGCCCCCGGCGATCCAGTAGGCCACGGAGAACCCGTGGACCATCGCCTGCAGTCCGAGCTGCACGCCGTCCGCCTTCGAGTGGACCTGCGCCGCGTGAGAGGAGGCGTAGTTCGCGGTGGCGCTGTTGGCGATGGTGCTCAGCAGCGAGGTGCCGATCGCGCCGCCGACCTGCTGCGAGGTGCTCACCATCGCCGAGGCGACGCCCGCGTCCTGCGGCTTGACGCCACGGGTCGCCAGGTTCATCGCCGGCATGAAGACCAGGCCCATGCCGAAGCCCAGCATCAGCAGCGCCGGCAGGACGTGGGTCGCGTACGATCCGCCGACCGAGATCTGCGTCAGGATCAGCATCGCCGCGGCGGCGATCAGCGCGCCGGGGACCATCAGCGCCCGCGTCGGGACCTTGGGCAGCAGTCGGACGGCGACCTGCGTCGCGCCGATCATCATGCCGACGACCATCGGCAGGAAGGCCAGGCCGCTCTTGAGCGGGCTGTAGCCGAGCACGACCTGCAGGTAGTACGTCAGGAAGAGGAACGCGCCGAACATGCCGACCACCGCGATGCCGATGGTCAGGTACGCGCCGCCGCGGTTGCGGTCCAGCACCACGCGCAGCGGCAGCAGCGGCGCCTTGGTGCGGGCCTGGACGAACACGAACGCGGCCAGCAGCACCACGGCCGCGATGATGAACCCGAGCGTGGTCGACGAGCTCCAGCCGTCGGTCGAGGCCTTGCTGAAGCCGTAGACCAGCGAGGCCAGGCCCGAGCCGGCGAGGAGGATGCCGGGGATGTCCAGACGGTTGGTGTTCCGGCTGCCGTGCGGCTCCTTGATCTCGAAGATCGCGCCGGCCACGGCGACGACGGCGAAGAGGACGTTGACGT
This sequence comes from Streptacidiphilus jiangxiensis, assembly GCF_900109465.1. Taxonomy (GTDB): domain Bacteria; phylum Actinomycetota; class Actinomycetes; order Streptomycetales; family Streptomycetaceae; genus Streptacidiphilus; species Streptacidiphilus jiangxiensis. Next base: position 21,606 of record NZ_FOAZ01000017.1, on the reverse strand, counting down.
ACAGCGTCCAGCGCCAGCTTGCGTACTCGGTGAGCGCACCGCCGAGGATCAGGCCGATGGCGGCGCCGCCGCCGGAGATCGCGCCGTAGACGCCGAACGCCTTCGCGCGCTCCTTGGGCTGGGTGAACATCACCGTCAGCAGCGACAGTGCGGCCGGGGCGAGGATCGCGCCGAACGCGCCCTGCAGCGCGCGGGCTCCCAGCAGCATGCCGGTGTTGACGGCCGCGCCACCGAGCGCGGAGGCGCCGGCGAAGCCGATGAGGCCGATGATGAAGGCGCGGCGGCGCCCCCAGCGGTCGGCGATGCGCCCGCCGAAGAGCAGCAGTCCGCCGAAGGCCAGGGCGTAGGCGGTGACGACCCACTGGCGGTTCGCGTCGGAGATGCCGAGGTCGTGCTGCGCGGAGGGGAGGGCGATGTTCACGATGGTGCCGTCGAGGACGACCATCAGCTGGGCGAGGCCGATGAAGGCCAGCGCCCGCCACCGCCTGGGGTCGAGGGGCTGGGCTGTCGACTCGTTCATGACGAGGGAGTCCTTGTCTGGTTCTGGTTCTGCTGCTGGTTCTTGGCTTCGGGCGTCGCCTGGGCGAGCGGGAGGACGATCTCGTCGATGACCCTGAGGACGAACTCGGGGGTCGGCGGCCGTCCGGTCGTGAGGAGCTGGTGGAAGACCATGGACGGGACAATGTCCGAGAGCAGTTCGACGTTGGGGGCGGGCGTGATCTCGCCGCGCTCGACCGCCTGCTCGAAGATCGTGCGGAAGACGGCCTTGCGCGGCGCCACGAACTGCTCGGCGAAGACCTCCCGCAGCTGGGCGTCGCGGACGAGCCCCGTGAGGAGCCCGGACTGGACGTCCACCCGGAACGAGTCGTCCCGAGCGGTGGCGTGGGAGGTCAGCGCGATCAGGTCGCCGCGCAGGGAGCCGGTGTTCGGCTGCTCCAGCTTGGCCTTGATGTGGCTGACCGCGTCGACGACCAGCTCGGCCTTGCTCGCCCAGCGGCGGTAGCACGTCGCCTTGCCCGCGCCGGCGCGGGCGGCCACGGCGTCGACCGTGAGGCGGTCGTAGCCGACCTCCGCCAGGACTTCGAGCGCGGCCTGGCGCAGCGCGTCGTCGCGAGAGGCGTCGCGCTTGCGGCCGGGGACGGGAGTGGTCGAGGTCATCGGCTGCGGGTCACCACCATTCGGAACGGACGGGTATCGGAACACCAGAGTATCGGAACGACGGTGTATCGGAACTGAAGCGTATCGAAACTCTTCCGTCTCGTAAAGCCGACGCGTCTGGTGACCGTTCCGCGGTCACCTTTCGGATGCACCCGGACAACGCGGACGCGCGGACCGGCGCGAGCTTGATCCATCGGCGGGCGGTCGTCATGATGCGTCGTCGAATCAGTCCCTGACCATGGATCGGACCCGCATCGTGCCCGCTCTGCTCCGCCGACTGCTCGGCCTGTTCACCTGGGCGCGGCTGCTGGTGCTGGTCCTTGCCGGTGTCGCCGCCGGCCTCGGGGCATGGTCACTCACCACCGAGGGACTGGAGACCTACTACGCCGCCGGGGTCCGCAGCATGGCGGCCGACTGGCACAACTTCTTCTACGGCGCCTTCGACCTGCGCGGCACGATGACGCTCGACAAGCTGCCCGGGGCGCTGTGGGTCCAGGCGTTGTCGGTGCGGGCGTTCGGGTACTCGGTGTGGGCGATGGTGCTGCCGCAGGTCGTCGAGACCGGGCTGACGGTGCTGGTGCTCTACCGGGCGGTCCGCCGGATCGCGGGCACCGCGGCCGGGCTGATCGCCGCCGCCCTGTTCGCGGTGACGCCGGTGGTCGTCTCCTCGACCCGGGGCAACCTCCCCGAGCCGCTCTACCTGCTCTGCCTGGTCCTGGCGGCGGACGCGGTCCTGCGGGCGGTCACCCGGAACCGGCGCCGGTCCGTGCTGATGGCGGCGTTCTGGATCGCGGTCGCCTTCCAGGCCAAGATGGCCGAGGCGTGGCTCGTGCTGCCCGCACTCGCCGTGGCCCTGCTGGTCGGCCTGCGTCCCGGCGAGCGTTCCGACCCGGGTTCGGACCCGGGTTCCGAGCCGGCATCCGACCCGCGCCCCGGACGGCGTCGCGGACTGCTGTGGACAGGTGTGCTCGGGCTGCTGGCGACGGGCCTGTCGCTGGTGTGGGTGGTGGCGGTCACCCTCACCCCCGCCGCGTCACGGCCGGTCGTGGACGGCAGCACGCACAACTCCGAGTTCGAGCAGGTCTTCCTGTACAACGGGGTGAGCCGCTTCGACGACAACGACCTCTTCGGGTTGGCGCCGCTGGCAACGCCGACCGCGCACGCGCGGGAGGCCGCGCAGCAGCGGGCGGACGATCCGGGGTACCAGGAGGCCGGACTCACCTCCTACGGTTCGTCACCGTCCTGGCACCGCCTCTTCGTGGGCCTGCTCGCCCCGGACTGCGCCTGGCTCTGGCCGCTGACCGTCGCGGGCGCCGCCCTGCTGCTGCGGCGTCGACCGGCCTCCTGGCGGCGCCTGCGCAAGCAGTCCGGCCGGCGTCCGGACCCGGTGCGGGCGGCGGCCTGGCTGTGGGTGGTCTGGCTCGGCACCTACGGCGCGGTGTTCAGCGCGAGCCATCTCATGCACGACTACTACGTCAGCGTGCTGATACCTCCGCTCGCCGCGCTCGCCGGGACGGGTCTGGCGCGGTTGTGGTCGGCCGCGCGCATCGGCGGCCGGCGGGCCACGTGGTTGCTCGGGTCGGCACTGGTGGTGGAGGCCGGTTGGTGCGCGGCGCTGCTGGCCGGTCACGGCGAGGCCGCTGCCGGGGCGGCGGTGGGTGTCGTCGGCGCGGCCGCGGGGGCGGGGGCCGTCGTGCTGTTCCGCTCCGGGGCCGTTCGTTCCGGCCAGGGCGGCCGAAGTCGGCTGCGGGTGACCGGCGGGGTGGTCACCGCGACGGCGATGGGCCTGGCCCTGGTCGCCGGGCCGGTCGTCGCGGACGTCTGGCTGCTCGAGCGCTCCGGGGGAGCCTTCGACACCCCGCTCGCCGCCACCGGCACGCTGGTCCGGCCGACCCCGGCGGCGGCCGCGGCACGCGGGCGGATCAGGGGCTACGGCGGTGGCGTGCAGGCGTCGTTCACGGCGGCCCGCTGGCAACTGCTGCTGGCCAGAGGGCGCGTGTACCACGACGCGGAGTCCAGGCGGCACACCCGGATCCTGGTCTTCGCCTCGTCGGTGGCCGCCGGCTACGTCATGGGCGGCGTCGCCGAGCTCGAGCCGGTCGGCGGTTTCACCGGTGACGTCCCCTTCCCGACCGTCGACACGATCGGGTCGGAGATGCACGCCGGGCAGATCTCCTTCGCCGTCGTTCCCGACAAGAACATGCTGCTCGGCGCCGACCCCCGGGTCCAGCTGGTCGAGGCCGTCTGCCGGCCCCTCACGGACGACGGTGCCGTGGCGGTGTACGACTGCCGGTGAGGCGAGGCGGCCTCCCCGCCCGCGTGTGTCACTCGAAGGCTCCGGGCCGCCGCAGCCGCCCGCAGCAGGAACGACGGAGCTACCGGAGGCCGGCCGGTCGTCCATGCGCGCGATCCTCGACGCGATGGCGGCGCGGCGTCAGGGACGGCCGAGGGCCCGGTAGGTCCAGCCGGCGGCGCGCCAGGTGTCCGCATCGAGGCCGGCTCCGGGGCGATCCGGGCGCCCGTCGACGATCTGCGGCCTGGCGGCGACGGCGCCGACCTGGCGCGGGTCCAGGGCCCGGAACTCCTGCCACTCCGTCAGATGGAGCACCACCTCCGCGTCGCGCGCCGCGTCCACGGGGTCGAGCGCGTAGCCCAGCTCCGGGCGGAGCTTGCGGGCGTTGTCGGCGGCCTTGGGGTCGAAGACGGTGACCTCGGCGCCGAGGCGGTGCAGTCGCATGGCGACATCGAGGGCGGGGGAGTCGCGGATGTCGTCGGAGTCGGGCTTGAAGGCCGCTCCCCACACCGCGACGCGGCGTCCGGCGACGTCGCCCCCGCACAACTCGCGGGCCAGGTCCACGACGCGTTCGCGGCGGCGCAGGTTGATCGCGTCGACGTCGCGCAGGAAGGACAGGGCCTCGCCCACGCCCAGCTCCTCGGCGCGAGCCGCGAAGCCGCGGATGTCCTTGGGGAGGCAGCCGCCGCCGAAGCCCACCCCGGCGCGCAGGAACCGCCCGCCGATGCGGCCGTCGTGGGCCAGGGAGGCTGCCAACTGCGTGACGTCCGCGCCGCTGGCCTCGCAGATCTCGGCCATGGCGTTGATGAAGGAGATCTTGGTGGCGAGGAAGGCGTTCGCGGCGGTCTTGACCAGCTCCGCCGTGGCGAAGTCGGTGACCACCAGCGGTGTCCGCGCGTCCAGCAGCGGCGCGTAGACCTCGCGGAGCAGCTGCTCGGCCAGCTCCTGGTCGGCCCGGGGGGCGTCCCGGTCGATGCCGAGGACCAGCCGGTCGGGGCGGAGCGAGTCCTCGACGGCGAACCCCTCGCGCAGGAACTCCGGGTTCCAGGCGAGCCGGGCCGCGCTGCCCGCGGGGGCGAGCTCGGCCAGCCGGGCGGCCAGGCGCGCGGCCGTGCCGACCGGGACGGTCGACTTGCCGACCACCAGGGCGGGGCCTTCGAGCCAGGGGGCGAGCGACTCGATCACGGCGTCGACGTGGCGCAGGTCGACCTTGTGGCTGTCCGCCTGCTGCGGGGTGCCGACGCAGGAGAAGTGCACCTGCCCGAAGCGCGCGGCCTCCTGGTAGGAGGTGGTGAAGCGCAGCTGCCCGCTCGCCACGTGCTTCGCCAACAGCTCGGCCAGGCCGGGTTCGTAGAACGGCACCCGGCCGGCCTGGAGCGCGGCCACCTTGTCCGGTTCGACGTCGACGCCGAGCACCTGGTGGCCCAGCTCGGCCATGCAGACCGCATGGGTGGCTCCGAGGTAGCCGGTGCCGATCACGGTGATGCGCATTCCGGGGCCTCTCAGGGCTTGGAGTAGATCTGGTAGGTGCCCGGTCCCTGGGAGGTGGTGAAGGGCAGGGAGGCGATGAGGCGGTAGGTGCCGTCGGTGGTGATCGCCTGGCGGATCACCGCGTCCATGGCCGGCGTGGACTTGCCGTCCAGGAGGATCAGGTCGAACCAGCCGTCGGCGACGGCGTGCCGGTACCCGTCGGCGCCCTGGTACACCCGCCCGTGGGCGTCGCGGTAGCTGTAGCCGGTGCCGTAGGTGGAGGTCCACTGGTTCGCCTTCGTCGCACCGTGGAGGTAGTACACGGGGACCTCCCGGGTCTCGGCGAGGTACCGGCCGGTGGGGCTGGTGTGTCGGCCCAGGACCTGGACCATCTGCGTGGAGTCGGGCCAGCTGGTGAACCGCGCGGTCGACTGGGACAGGCCCAGTGCCAGCATCACCACCCAGACCAGGATGCCGAGTTGGGGCTGGCGGAAGTGGGCTCCCATCAACCGCGTGATGCCGATGCCGGCCATGGGTGCGGCGAACAGCAGGCCGAACCCGATGTGCTTGTGCAGCGACGTCGAGGTGTGCAGGTGGATCTGGTACGCCGGGGCCAGCAGCGCGGTCCCGCACAGCAGCAGCGCCAGGGCGGCGCGCCAACGGCGGGTGCTGCGCACGGCGGTGACGTCGACCGCCTCGTGCATGCGCTCGCGCACGATGTACGCGAGGGCGCCCCCGCAGGCGACGGCGAACATCAGTCCGCCCCACTGCGCCGACTCCGACAGCAGCTTGGCGGCGCTGTCGGTGCCCTGGACGCGGGAGGTCGTGGTGGTCTGCAGGCCCGCCGTCATGTGGCCGAACACCATGGCGGCGCCGAGCAGGCCGCCCGTGCCGAGCGCCAGCAGCAGGCCGCGCACCAGGGCCTGGGCACGGCCCCGGTAGGGCCAGCCGACCAGGACGGCCAGCAGCACGAGGGTGGGCAGGTACAGCCCGGCCGCGTACTTGACGGCCACCGCGAGGGCGGCGACGGGCGCGGCGAGCAGCACCGCGAGCGGCGTCGCGCGGTTGGTGCGCACCACGATCCAGGCGCTGAGGGCGAGCAGGAAGATGGCGGGCGCGTCGTAGGTCGCGAAGAAGCCGAGGGTGATCGTGGACTGCAGGACCGTGAAGAAGGCGGCCGCGCACAGGGCCACGCGCTCGTTGAACAGCCGGCGGCTCAGCGCGTAGAGCAGGACGGTGGCGCCCAGCATGAACAGCAGGCTGAGCAGGCGGGCCCCGGTCAGGCCGAAGACGCTGTCGGCCGCGGCGCCCAGGACCGGGTAGAGCCAGGGCGAGCCGGAGAAGTAGCCGGAGTAGTCGATCGGCAGGGGGGTGCCGTGGAGCAGGTGGTCGAGCTCCTGGTGGCCGGCGAACAGGTACAGCGCCTCGTCCTGGAACGCGGTGTTGTGCAGTCGCAGGGACAGCATGGCCTGGACCACGAGCACGCTCAGCAGCAGCATCCGGCCGATCCAGGAGCGGCGCCTGCCGCCCGCGACGGACCAGCCGGTCTCCGGGACCTCCGGGATCTCGTACTCGGGCTCCGGGGCGAACGCGGGGTCGAAGGCGGGGTCGAACTCGGGCACCGGAGCCGGTGCGAAGTGCTCGTAGACCTCGTAGCCGAGCTGCTGGGGCGCCTCGGCGTCGTCGCCGCCGAACCAGTAGAACTCCTCGGGCGTCGTCCCGTCCGGTGTTCCGGGCCCGGGCCCCTGCGCGGGGACGGACCGGTAGGTCTGGACGTCGTAGAACTCTTGGTCCATCACGGCTTCCGAACGTCGAATCCGAACAGGTCCGCGGCGGCGCGCTTCCTGTACTCGGCGAGGGCGTGGGGAGTGGACTGGATGCGCCAGTCGGCCCGCTTGGGGACGTTGAACCAGATGAAGCCGACCACGTCGGCGTGGGCGGCGACGCCGTCGAAGAGGTCGTCGACGTCGGTCTGGCGGCGCGGGCCCAGCTGGGAGGCGGTCTCGGCGATGACGAACGGCCGCCTGGTGAACTGCCGGACCTGACGCATGGTCGGTCCGAAGAGCTGGTCGAACGTGTTCTGCCCGGTGACCGTGTAGTAGCCGATCATGCCCACCCAGTCGACGTAGGCGTCGCCCGGGTAGTAGGGCTTGAGCGCGATCGAGGGCACAGGGTTGATCACGTTCGGGCTCCAGGCCCAGATCACGTTGGTCGCCCCGGCCTGCTCGAAGAGGTCGTGGATGTGGCGCCAGGCCTTCACGAAGTCCTCGGGCGTGGCCTTCGTCATGCCCCAGGCGTACCAGTTGCCGTTCATCTCGTGCCCGAAACTGATCGCGAGGGGCAGGTTGAGCGCCCGGACGCTGCGCGCGAACGACGTGACGTAGGCGTCCGAAGCCCCCGAGGCGATCGAGGCGAGGGACGGCTCGAAGGGCTCCCAGGCCATGTACGGCAGGCCGCCGTCGTCGTAGATGCGCCGTACGCCCTGGGCGTCGAAGCCGTCGCCGAAGGAGGCGTAGTACTCGACGAGGTCGGGGCGCTTGCCGATCGCCCTCGAGTAGGCGTCGTACTCCGTCATCGACTTCGGCACCGTGGCCAGGGCCACGCCGAGGTACTTGCGGCTCGGCTTGATCAGCGGTGTCACGTCGTAGGGCGTGCTCGGCGCCGCCGCGGCGGCGGAGGCGGCGCCCGCGTCCGCCTGGCCGCCCGAGGAGTCGTGCCGGCTGCTGCCGCAGCCCGCGAGGACGAGCACGAGGCAGAGCACGGCGACGGCCGCGGACCGGATCCGGACCGTTGTGTGGCGGGGTGTCATGCGGCATCCAGGGAGCGAGGCTGCACCAGGGCGCGTCCCACGACGACCGCGTAGAACAGGCCGGAGGACAGCACCAGGGCGAAATCGATGGGGGTCATGGTGAACATGCGCCAGAGGGCGGTGGCGACCCAGACCACCGCGGTGCCGCCGCTCCAGGCGTACAGGCCGATCCAGAAGCGTCGGGTCTTGTTCTTCTTCGCGCCGTTGGACCCGGTGGGCTGCCAGCCCATCCGCTTGCGGCGGACGATGTCCCAGATCGCGAAGACGTGCGCCCAGCCGTACATGAGCCGGGCGGACCAGGCCTCCAGGCGGTACGGGTTGCGGTGCCACAGCGGGAAGACCAGCGTCGTGTAGACCAGGCTCGGGATGACCAGGGCCATGTTGTCGATCCGCAGCTTGTCCGGCATGACGACCAGCAGGAAGATCGGGATGACGGGCGACGCGAAGGTGAACAGCGCCGTGTGGATGTAGTAGAAGAAGCCCGACATGTAGCAGAGCCGACTGCTGAAGCGCAGCTTCGCCTTCCAGAACTTCGCGCTCCCGAGCAGGCTCATCGAGCCCGAGCACCAGCGGTACTGCTGGTTGAAGAACGCGCCCGCGGTGTCCGGGCAGACGCCCGTGGACAGCGCCACCGGCACGTAGGCCAGGTCCCAGCCCAGACCGCGCAGGTCGAAGCCGGTGTGCACGTCCTCGGAGTGCTCGATCAGCGTGGTGCCGCCGTTCTCCGCGAGCGCCGCACGCCGGTAGACGGCGCAGCTGCCGACGCAGATGGCGCCGTCGTGCCGCTGACGGGAGACCTGGACCGACCGGTAGAAGAGCTCCTGGACGGCGCCGGCACCGCGCTCGATCCAGTTCTGCGAGTCCAGGATCCGGAAGAACTGCGGCGACTGCACGATGCCGACGCGGGGGTCGTCGGCCATGTACGGGACGAGCTCCTCCAGCAGGTCCGGCCTCGGCGCGAAGTCGGCGTCCAGGATGAGGATGTACTCGCCGTCCGACTGCTCGAAGCCGAAGTGCAGGTTGCCGGCCTTCTTGAACCAGCCGCGGTTGGGGCGGGTGCCGTAGACGAAGCCGAAGTCGCGCGCCATCGCGGCCAGCGCCGGGCTCGCGGAGTCGTCCAGGACGTACGGGGTGACCGTCCCGGGGTAGCGGTCGCGCAGCCGCGCCACGTGTGTCCAGGTGTTGTGCAGGACCTCGATCGGCTCGCCGCAGACGGGGAGGAAGACGTCGACGGTCGGGTACACCTGCGGGCGCCACGCCCGGACCTTCGCCCGGTGCGCCTTCAGGTCGAAGTCGCGAGTGAAGCCGTTGACCCGCAGCGAGATCAGGTAGTAGACGACCGTGAACACCAGGAACGGCAGGTAGAGCCAGAGCCAGCGGGTCGAGCGCGCCAGGGCGACCTGACTGACCACCAGGCAGCTGAAGCTGACCACCGAGCACAGGGTGAGGATCCACAGCCGACGCGCGGTGTACGCGTACTTCTCCCGGTCGGTGGGCGGCTGCGGCAGCAGGCCTTCCTCGACGGTCCGCCGGGGTACGGCTGCGGTTGCCGTCGAGCGCCGACCGCGCCGGCGGTGCGACGTCCGTGCCCCTGACCTGCGGTCGCTCGAAGGAACGCGCGTGACGCTCACAAGGAACCCTTCCCTGACATCTCCGTCGTCCTGATCCGGTCGGATTCAGGCGACGAAGAGCAACCAGAGTCATGGAGCGTACAAGAGCACAGTGTGAAGATCAGATGGAGAAGTCGCCACGAAGTGGTGTGAAGTGGACATCCTAAACAGTTGGAATTCAAACTGTTATCAAACTTTGCGATACCCCCCTGGGTATGCCTATCCTCGATGCAGGCGATACCCATGGGGGTATCCGAATGCCTCATTCGAGGAGGAGATGGCATGAGCGTGGTCGAGGTCAGGCCCCCGCGTCCGGACTCGGCGCCGTCGCGTGCGGGCCTGCTGGGCCGGATCGGCTCCGCGGCCGCGCGGCGGTTCCGGGTGACCCTGGTGCTGTGGCTGGTGGTCATCGCCGGCCTCGGCGCCCTGGCGCCCAAGGCGATGACGGACCTGGCCGGGGCGGGCTGGCAGGCCGACGGCTCGGCGTCGGTGCAGGTGCGCGACCTGGCGCAGCGGCACTTCGGCGGCGCCGCCTCCTCCGCCCTGCAGGTGGTCGTGCACACCGACAGGGGGACGGTGGACGACCCGGCCGCGCGGTCGGTGATCGCCGAGGCGACGGCCCTGCTGAGCGCCGACCACCGCGTCGCGGGTGTCGTCGCCCCGCAGCCCGGCGCCACCGTCAGCAAGGACGGGCGCACCGCGATCCTGCTGGCCGGGGCGAGGGCCGACACCAACGACATGGTGCGCGCCGCCGACGACCTGAAGGCCCCGCTGGCAGCCCTGTCCGGGCACGGGGTGACCGTCTCCGCGACCGGCTCCTCGGTGCTGTGGAGCGACTTCAACGAGGCCAACCACAACGCCATGCTGCACTCGGAGATCATGAGCTGGCCGGTGACCATGGCCATCCTGGTCCTGGCGTTCGGCTCGATGGTCGCGGCCGGGCTGCCGCTGCTGCTCACCATCTCCGGGCTGGCCTCCGCCGCCGGCGCGCTGGTGCTGCTCAACCACCTCACACCGGTGTCGATCTGGGCCATGAACTTCGCGATGATGTTCGCGCTCGCCCTCGGCATCGACTACGCGCTCTTCCTCGTGGTGCGCTTCCGCGCGGCCCTGGCCAGGCGCGGCGACGCCGTGGAGGCCGTCGCGGAGACCATGGACACCGCCGGCAAGGCCGTGGCGCTGTCCGGGGCGACCGTGCTGGTCAGCCTTTCCGCGGTGATGCTCGTCCCGGTCCCGGCGTTCCGCTCGATGGCCGCCGGCATCATGCTGGCCGTCGCCTTCGTGCTGGCCGCGACGCTCACCCTGCTCCCGGCGATCCTCGGCAGGCTCGGCCGCAAGGTCGACAACGGCCGCCTGCCGTGGGCCCGCAAGGCCGCGGAGTCGGAGACCGAGGAGGCCGACGGCTCGCCGCGCTTCGCCTCCTGGGGCGAGCGGCTGTGGAGGCACCCGCTGCGTTACGGCCTGCCGGCCCTGGTGGTCCTGCTCGCCCTGGCCGCGCCGCTGATCGGCCTGCGCACCGCCATGCCGTCGATCACCGTCGTCCCGCCGGACGCCTCGGCGCGCGTCGGGTACACGGCGGTCCAGGCGGCCTTCGGTCCCGGGATGCCCGGCACACTGCAGATCGTCGCCCCGGCCGCCGAGGCCGACGCCGTCCGCGCCGCCGCCGGCGCGACACCCGGCATCGCCGCCGTCACCCCCGCGCAGTCCGCGACCGACGGCTCCGGCCTGGTGATGGTGCAGGCCGTCCCGACGGTCGACCCGTCCAGCAAGGCGCTGGGCGCGACCGTCGACCACCTGCGCGCCGCCCTGCCGGAGCACGCGCTCGTCGGCGGGGCCGCGGTGGAGAACCTCGACCTGCAGTCCGCGCTGGACGCCAGGACGCCGTTGGTGATCGGCGTCGTCCTGGGTCTCGGCTTCGTGCTGCTGCTGTTGGCGCTGCGCGCTCCGCTGGCAGCCCTGGCGGGCACGCTCACCAGCCTGCTGTCCACGGCCGCCGCGTTCGGCGTCGCCCGCCTGGTGTTCCAGGACGGCCACGGCTCCGGGTTGCTGGGGTTCACCCCGCAGGGCTTCCTGGATGGCTGGGCACCGGTGTTCTTCTTCGCGATGATCTTCGCGATCGCCATGGACTACACGGTCTTCCTGCTCGCGGCCGCCAAGGAGCACTTCGAGCTCACCGGAGACCCGCACCGGGCGGTGACCGGCGCGCTGCGGCACTCCGGCCGGGTGATCTTCGCGGCGGCGGGCGTCATGGTCGCGGTGTTCTTCACCTTCGCCCTGTCCGGCCCACTGCCGCCCAAGGAGATGGGCGTCATCCTCGGTGTCGCGGTCTTCCTGGACGCCGCCCTGATCCGTCTGGTGCTGCTCCCGGTCCTGCTCCGCCTGCTGGGTCGTTCGGCCTGGGCCTGCCCGCGCGGGCTGGCCCGACTGCTGCCGGACATCCGCTTCTCGCACTGAGTCAGGAGCCCGGAGCCTGCCGCGCGCGGTAGGCGGCGGCCGCAGCCGTGAGGAAGGAGCGGACCAGGGGACGGTCGTCGCCGGCGTTGGCGGCGACGACCACGCGGCTCGGCGGCATGTCGGTCAACGGCACGACGACGAGTTCCGGCGGCAGGTCGTGGCCGAGCGGGGTCAGGCCGACGGTGCCGTTCCACAGCACCGCCTGGAGGCACTCCTGCACGGCGCGCACCGTCGGCCCCTCGCGCCGCTCGCCGCCGTTCCAGTAGGACCGCCACCACTCGTCCGTCCCGTCCGGGAACTGGAACCAGCGGCGATCGGCGAGATCGGCGAGTCGCAACTCGGCGCGGCGGGCGAGCGGATCGTCGGCGCGCAGGACGGCGCCGACGGGGTCGGCGCGCAACTGGTGGACCGTCAGACCGGTCTCGTCGAAGGGTGCTCGGGTGAGCGCGACGTCGACCAGGCCGGCCCGCAGCCCGCAGGTCGGGTCGGTGAGGTCGGTCTCCCGGATCCGGACCTCGACGCCCGGGTGGCCGGCGCGGTAGGCGGTGGCCAGACGGAGCGCGTCGCGGTCGTTGCTGTCGCCCAGCAGGCCGACGGTGACGGTCGCGGCACCGGCCGCCGCGGCGACCCGGACCCGGATCTGCTCGATCCGGTCCAGCAGGAGCCGGGCCTCGACCAGCAGCGTCTCCCCGGCCGGAGTGAGTGCGACGCCCGCGGGGGAGCGCCGGAACAGCGTCGCCCCGAGATCGCTCTCGAGCCGCCGGATCGCGCGGCTGAGGGGCGGCTGGCTCATGTGCAGGCGGGTCGCGGCCCGGCCGAAGTGGAGCTCCTCGGCGACGGCGACGAAGTAGCGCAGCGTGCGTACCTCCATGAGCTGGGATGATACCCGCGCGGTATCGGGCCGTCCGAACCGGTCCTGGACGCGGGCGGAGGCGCGGTCGTGGAATCGGAGCATGAGTGACGAGCTACTGCCCAACGAACGGTTGGTCGACGGACCGCTGCCCGACCCGGCCGTGCAGACCTGCGGCGCCGAGGAGGTGGCCCCCGATCTTCTGGTGATCCCCAACCGGCGGGTCCCCCTCGTGCCCAACATCGGCATCATCGGCGGCAGGGACGCCGTCCTGGTCGTCGAGACCGGCATGGGCACCGCCAACGCCGAGCAGGTCCTGTCGTTGGCCGCCGAGGTCGCCGGAGGGCGCCGCCTCTACCTGACCACCACGCACTTCCACCCCGAGCACGCCTTCGGCGCCCAGGTCTTCGACGGTGCCGCCACGTATCTCGTCAACCGGGCGCAGGCCACCGACCTGAGCACCAAGGGCCCCGGCTACCTGGAGATGTTCCGCTCCTTCGGCGGAGCGGTCGCGACGCGCCTCGACGACGTCCGGGTGCCCCGGCCGGACGAGGTGTACGACGGCGTACGCGAGCTGGACCTGGGCGACCGCACCGTGCTGCTCCGGCCCACCGGCCGCGGCCACACCCTGGGTGACCAGGTGGTCGAGGTGCCGGACGCGGGCGTGCTGTTCACCGGCGACCTGGCCGAGACCGGACAGTTCGCGATCTTCCCCTGGTTCCCGCCCCACGACACGGACGTCTCGGGGTTGGGCTGGGCGGACGTGATGGACCGCCTGGCCGCGGCCGGGCCGAGGATCGTGGTGCCCGGCCACGGCGACGTCGGCGGTCCGCAGGTGCTTGCCGACGTCGCCGCCTACCTGCGCGAGCTGCGCGAGGAGACCTGGCGGCGCCGCGACTCGGCGATGGGGGAGGCGGAGATCGCGGCGGAGGTCAAGGCGTTGCTGATCGAACGGCACCCGGAGTGGACCGGTCGGGAATGGATCGCCCCCGGCGTCGCCTGCCTGTGTGCCGAGCACGCATGACGGTGGCCGAAGCCCCGCCGTGACCCCTGCCGGAGCGCCACCCACGCTTTGCTAGCGTGTTTCTGACGTGGACTTGGAACAGGCGTACGGGCGGGGGCACGTGTGGGTCAGATAGCCCAGGCGTTCGAGAGGGCGGCGCGCAGGGTCGGCAAGGGCCTGGCGGAGGACTTCTCGAACGCCTACCACGGCATCCTGAAGGACACCGAGCACAAGGCCGGCCAGGTCGCCGAGCACGCCGCCGAGAACGAGGCGCGCACCGCCGCGGATCTCGCCAAGGCCGCGGAGAAGGACGCGCACGCGCCGCACGTCGGCGAGCCGCACGGTGGTGACCACGGAGGCGTGCCCGGCCCGAGGGACGGCGGGCGCGGCCGGGGGCCGTCCGGCCGACCCGGACGGGGTCGCGATCAGGTCAAGGACCCGCACGAGGCGGGCCGTGGACCGTTCACCATCTGCGAGGGCGGCGAGCCGGTCGACATGGCGACCGGGCGGATGTTCATGAACCAGGTGGACGTGGAACTGCCCGCCGCCATGCCGCTGGAGTTCACCCGCTCCTTCGAGTCCGGTTATCAGGCGGGGACCTGGATGGGCCCGCGCTGGATCTGCCCGTTCGACGAGCGCCTGGAGCTCGACGACGAGGGCGTCGTCCACCTTGCCGCCGACCGCACCGCACAGGCCTACCCGCATCCCGAGCCCGGCGACCCGGTCCAGTCGCCCGCGGGGACGGCCATCCGCGAGCTCGCCGTCGACGTGCACACCGGCCGCTACACGCTGACGGACCGCTCCGAGGGGACGGTCCGGGAGTTCACCCCGTTCGCGGGGACTCCGGAAGCGCTGCTCACCTGCGTTCGCGACGGCCAGGGCGGGCGGATCGACCTCGCCTACGACCAGGACGGCGCCCCCTCGTCGATCAGCCACTCCGGCGGCTACCGACTGCTGGCGACCGTCGACAGCGGTCGGATCACGGCGCTCCGTCTGGCGGGTGCGGGCGAGGACGGGCACGACCAGCTGCTGGTGCGCTACGGCTACCAGGACGGACACCTGGTCACGGTGTACGACTCGGCGGGCCGGGCCACGCGCTACGTCAACGACGCGGCCGGCCGGGTGGTCTCGTGGCGCGACCGCGCCGGGACCGAGTACCGCTACGTCTACGACGAGTCGGGCCGCGTCGTGGACGAGAGTGGCCCGGAGGGCCTGCTGCGCTTCCGGTTCGAGTACGGGGACGTCGATCCCGCCACGGGGTCGCGGACGCACTGCGAGATCGACGCCTACGGCAACACCACGCGCTTCGAGGTCAACGACCGGGCCCAGATCACCGCGCGGACGGATGCGCTGGGCCACACCACCCGCTTCGAACGTGACGACCACGACCGCCTGTTGTCCCAGACGGACCCCCTCGGCCGGACCACCCGCTACGCCTACGACGGCGCCGGGGACCTGGTCTCCGTCACCGGGCCGGACGGCCGGGTGTCGACCCTGTCCTACGCGGGCGACCTCAGCGTCCCGACGGAGATCGTGTATCCCGGCGGTGCGGCCTGGCGGCAGGAGTTCGACGACTCCGGCCGCCGTATCTCGCTCACCGACCCCGCCGGCGGCGTCACCCGCTACGGCTGGGACGACAACGGCCACCTCGCCTCGAGCACCGACGCCCTCGGGCACACCACCCGCCTCGACTGCGACGCGGCAGGCCTGCCGGTCGCCGTGACGGACCCGACCGGGGCGGTCATCCGGTACGAACGCGACGCCTTCGGCCGGGTCACCGCCGAGACCGACCCGCTGGGCACCACCGTCCGCTACACCTGGGACACCGAAGGTCGTCTGACGACACGTCGGACCGGAGCGGGGCCCGTCGAGACCTTCGCCTACGACGACGAGGGCAACCTGCTCGTCTACACCGACCAACTCGGCCAGGTCAGCTCCTTCGAGTACGGACCCTTCTCGGTGCTCACGGCGCGCACCTCGGCCGACGGCTCCCGCCTGGCGTTCGACTACGACGCCAACCTCAGGCTCACCCGCGTCACCGACGCCCTCGGCCGGCAGTGGACCTACAGCTACGACGCGGCCGGAAGGCTGGTGGGCGAGCGTGACTTCCAGGGCCGGGCCGTCCGCTACCTCCTGGACGGCGCCGGACAGACGGTCACCGTCACCAACGCCCTCGGCCAGGAGATCCACTACGGGTACGACCAGGTGGGCAACACCGTCCTGCGCGACGCCGCGGGCCGGATCACGACCTTCGCCTATGACGCCGCAGGGAACCTGGTCCGCGCCACCAACCCCGACGCCGACCTGGTGCGAACCGTGGACGACCTCGGCAACGTCCTGTCGGAGTCGGTCAACGGACGCACCGTCAGCTGTACCTGGGACGCGTTGGGGCAGCGGCTGACGCGGACCACCCCGGCCGGCCACGCCAGTTCCTGGGCCTACGACCCGGCAGGGCAGGCGACCGCCCTCTGCACACCGCTCGGCCGGATCGACTTCGTCCACGACATCGCCGGCCGCGAACGGCGCCGCACCGTCGCGGGACGGCTCGTGCTCGAGAGCAGCTGGGACGAACGCCATCGGCTCCTCGGCGAGGTGCTGCGCTCCGACGTGCCGGGGGAGTCGCGCGTCCTCAACGAACGCTCCTACCGGTACCGGGACGACGGCCGGCTCACCGCCGTCAGCGACAGTCTGTCGGGCCCGCGAGCCTTCGACCTCGACCGGCTCGGCCGGGTCACCTCGGTCCGCGCCGCGACCTGGACCGAGTCCTACGCCTACGACGCGGCCGGGAACCTCACCTCCGCCGACTGGCCCGCCACGGAGCGGGGCAGGGCCGCCGTGGGGCAACGCACCTATCAGGACGGCCTGCTGACCGGAGCGGGGCGGGTCCGGTACGAGTACGACGCCGTCGGGCGCATCACCGTACGCCGGGTCACCAGGCTGTCCCGCAAGCCCGACACCTGGCAGTACACCTGGGACGCCGAGGACCACCTCGTCCAGGTGACCACGCCCGACGGGGCCTGCTGGCGCTACCGGTACGACCCGTTCGGCCGTCGCATCGCCAAGCAGCGGCTGAGCGCCGACGGCTCGGCCGTCGAGGAGCAGACCGACTTCACCTGGGACGGCCACATCCTGGCCGAGCAGACCACGCGGGCCGCCTACCTGCCCGGCCCCTACACGCTCACCTGGGACCACAACGGCGCGCAGCCCGTCTCCCAGAGCGAGACCATCACCCGGGCCCCGGCCCCGGGCACCCGGGAGGAGACCGACCGGGACGAGACCGACCGCCGGTTCTTCGCCATCGTCACCGATCTCGTCGGCACCCCGACCGAGCTGGTCGACCCGGCGACCGGAACCGTCGCCTGGCGCACGACGCCCACCCTGTGGGGCCACACCACCTGGCCCGCCACCAGCGCCACCTACACCCCGCTGCGCTTCCCCGGCCAGTACTACGACCCGGAGACGCACCTCCACTACAACGTCCTGCGCTACTACGACCCCGAGACGGCGCGCTACACCAGTCCCGATCCGCTCGGTCTGGCCCCCTCGCCGAACCCGGACGCCTACGTCCCCAACCCGCACAGCAGCAGCGACCCTCTCGGGCTCAGCGCCGTCGACGAGAGCGACCCCAGCTGGGGCGGGCGGGTCGTGTACAAGAAGCTCGACCGGCTCGGCCGCGCCCGCGGCGTGGAGGCGCTGTTGTCGTCGGACATGATGGGCGGCAAGACCGATCCGAAGGTCGATCCGGCCGGGTGGGTCACCGGCCAGGGCTACAACCGCGCCCACCTGCTCGGCGCACAGCTGGGAGGGTCGAACAAGGACCCCCGCAACTTCGTGACGATGCACCAGTACGCCAACACACCGGTGATGCGCGACCTCGAGGGCCAGGTGCGCAAGGCCGTCGACAACGGAGAGATCATCAGGTACCGGGTGACGCCCGTCTACAGTGGCAGGAGCCTGCTTCCCAAGGGCGTGACGATCGAGGCCTACGGCAACAAGGGCTTCAAGTTCCAACCCAAGGGCTCCGTGGGTGGCACCAACGTGATCAGCATCTGCAACAAGAAGCGGAAGTAGGAAGCAGCAGCCATGCACGAAGCCGTCGAGCAGCTCGCCCAGCTCCTCCAGGGATCCCGCCGGAACCGGGCCGAGGACCGGGCCGTGGACTGGGCCGGGGTCGAGAGCACGCTCGGGACGGCGCTGCCCGGCGACTACAAGGAGTTCGTCGAGCACGTCGGAGGCGGGTACCTCGACGGCTACCTGTACCTCCTGGAGCCGGACTGCCCCAACGAGAACTACGACCTCGCGGAGTCGACGGAGGAGCGCACCGAGGCC
Organism: Streptacidiphilus jiangxiensis; assembly: GCF_900109465.1. Lineage (GTDB taxonomy): Bacteria > Actinomycetota > Actinomycetes > Streptomycetales > Streptomycetaceae > Streptacidiphilus > Streptacidiphilus jiangxiensis. The sequence continues at coordinate 3,630 of NZ_FOAZ01000017.1, read as the reverse complement.
TTCGACTACCTGTGGGACAGCGCCGAGGACCGCCCCGCCGAGCTCGGGGACCCCGGCGCCCGCCTGATCCCGTTCGCCTCGACCGACAACGGCGAGTTCCTCTACTGGCTGGCCCGGCCCGAGCAGGACCCCGACGCCTGGACCGTGATGGTCAACGAGGCCCGCGGCGAGTGGTGGGAGCGTTTCGACCTCGGGTTCGCGCCGCTCCTGCTCGGCCTCCTCCGCGGCGGGATCCGCTCCGAGATCCTCACCGACGACTTCCCCACCACGCCGCACACCTTCGAGCCGTTCGACCGGCCCGTCTAGCCTCCCGGCTACTCCGCGTGGGCGGCGACCACGCTCCATGCGCCGGCCGACGTGTCGTCCAGCCGCAGGCCGAAAGCGAAGGTGAGCGGCCGGCGCTTGCGCGCGTCACCGCGGAGCACCTGCTCGGTCCGGCGGTCGACCTCGTAGTAGACGCCCTCCGCGTCGACCGTGACACGGAAGACGATCGGGTCGCGTGAGACCAGCGAGTGGACCTTGACCGACGTGATGACCGCGTCACGCATGACGGTCCGGTGGGCCGTGCGCACGGACGTGAAGTCCAGGCTGCCGTCGTTCATGACCCACTCCTCGAGGAACCGCTCGACGGCGACCTCGAGAACCGACCGGTCGAACCGGCCGTCGAGCACGCTCAGGTCGCCGACGGCGGCGTCGGCGTCCGTGCTCCACGAGATGTTGGTGAGCGACAGGAGGTCGCCCGCGCCCCTGGCCGCGCTCCTTCCGGCCACCTCGAGGACCGCCTCCCGGGCGACCTCCTTCTGGTCCCAGCCGTCCGTCTCGATGGCGCTGGTCAGGTGGTGCGCTCCCTCGGCCGCCTGCTCCACCGACGACACGATCCACTCGCCGACCGGGTTCTTGCGCAGCGTCCAGTACTCGACCGGGCTCGTCGAGCCGTCCTTGCGCAAGGAGTCCCCGCCCCAGGTGCGGCGGACGACGTCGTTGAGCGTGGCCGTGATCCGGAAGGTGACGGTGTCGTTCACCTCACCCGCACGGTTCGCGACGTCGACCAGCTCGACGACGGGGCCGGACAGGATCTCCACGACGTTGACCTCGCCGCGCGACTCGTAGTCGCGCAGCTCGTCGGCCCACTTGCCGTAGAGCACCGGGGAGAGGATCTGCTGCAGCGTGGCGTGGTCGCGTGCCGTCCAGGCACGCTGGGCCGTCGTGTACAGCCAGACGGCACGGCGCTCCAGCGCGGCGCGGTCGAAGGTCGCGTCCGTGTCGGCGATGGCGTCGACCCGTGCTCCGACCTGGGCGGCGCGTTCGCGCGCCTGGGTGTCCGAGCGGTGCGCGGTGCGGTCCGACACGGTGTTCAGGCCGGCCGTCTGCGCCGCCTTCCGGCGCCGGGACCTCAGCCACAGGATCAACAGGACCACGGCGACGAGCACCAGCAAGGGGAGGAGCCCACCGCCACCGGCCCCGAAGCCGCTGCCGAAACCGAACCCGAAGCCATGGCCGAAGCCGCCGATGCCGTGGCCGAAGCCGCCGCTCGACCCGTGGGAGCCACCGCTGTGGCTGCTCCCACCGCCATGGAACCCGTGGCTGCCGCCTCCGCCACGGGCGTGGGCGACCGTCGGGCTGCTCAGCGCGACGACTCCCGCGACCACACTTATCCACCGACGGGCACGCACCGGGCCTCCCCCAGGAAAACAGAGATGTTCCAGGCCAGCCTACAAGCCGGGCGGCCAGGGGAGTCCGCCCGGAACGCTGGGGCCTTCGCCACTGTTCAGTCGCGTCACCGCTTGCTATGGTCCAGCGGCCTGGACCCGCTCGATTGGTCTAGCCCAATGCTCTCCCTGTTCGCCGCACCGCCCCTTGTCCGCGGATCTGCCTGACAGGAGAACCCCATCCCATGAAAGCCATCCGATTCATCGCCGCCGCAGCACTCGCGTTAGTCGGCGCGCTGCCGCTGGCCGTCGGCACGCCGGAACCGGCAGCCGCAGTGGGAGCGGCGGCGCTGCCGGCTGTGGTCCCCCAGCCGGCCTCGGAGGCGGCGGGCTCCGGTGGGGCCTTCACCTTCGACACGAACACGTCGATCACCGTCACCACGCCGGCGACCGACGTCGCGGGGGTGGCGGCCGCTCTCGCGGGGCTCGCCCGCCCGTCGACCGGGCTGGCGCTGCCGGTCGTCTCCGGCGGAAACACGGCGGCGGACTCGATCGTCCTCGACGCGACCGGGCCGTCCTCGCTCGGCCCGGAGGGTTACACGCTGAGCAGCACGTCCAAGTCGGTCGTCGTCACGGCGAACACCGCAGCCGGCCTCTTCCACGGCGTGCAGACCCTGCGGCAGCTCCTGCCGGCGCAGATCGAGTCCACGACGGTTCAGGCGGGAGTGAGTTGGACCGTCCCGTCGGTGACGGTCCAGGACAGCCCGCGCTACGCCTACCGCGGGATCATGATCGACACGGCGCGCCACTTCTACCCGGTCGCGGCCGTCGAGCGCGTCATCGACCAGGCCGCGATGTACAAGCTGAACGTGCTGCACCTGCACATGACCGATGACCAGGGCTGGCGCATCGCCATCAACGCCTATCCGGACCTGACCACGATCGGGAGCAACATCCCGGTGGCCTCCGGGGCCGTCGACGGCGGGCCCGGCTTCTACACCCAGGCCGACTACAAGGCCATCGTCGCCTACGCGGCGGCCCGGTACATCGCGGTGGTGCCGGAGGTCGACGGCCCCGCGCACACCGGGGCCGCGGTCACGTCCATGGCCACCGGCAAGGACCCCGCCGACATCCCGATCGACCCGAACAACTCCGCCGACGACGCCGACGTCCAGACCTTCCTGGACAAGGTCACGGCCGAGATCGCCCCCATGAGCAGCAGCGGCTACTTCCACATAGGCGGCGACGAGTTCTCGGGCACCGCGGCGCAGTACCGGGCGTGGGTGTCGAGCGCGGCCGGTGCCGTCGCCTCGTCCGGCAGGACCCCCGTCGGATGGAACGAGATGGGCCAGGACACCACCATCCCGACCAACTCCGTACTCGAGTACTGGGCGGGCGACAACACCGGTGTCGCCACCGGCCTGGAACGCGGGGAGAAGCTCATCGAAGCCCCCGCGCCCCACGCCTACTTCGACATGAAGTACGACGCGAACACACCCCTGGGCCTGACCTGGGCCGGGTACGTGCCGCTCTCCAAGGCGTACGGCTGGGATCCGTCGGCGGCGACCACCGCGCTGGAGTCCGCCGCCGGCATCCCCGCGGGAACGGTTCCCGGCGACCCGACCATCGGCGTGGAGGGCGCGCTCTGGGCCGACTCCGTCCCGGCGTCGTACACGACCGGCCAGATCGAGGGCTACGCGGACTTCATGCTCCTGCCCCGTCTGCCCGCGCTGGCCGAGGAGGGCTGGTCCCCGGCATCGGTGCTGACCGGGTCGACCGCCTGGACCGACTTCGCCTCGCGGATCGCCGTCCAAGGACCGCGCTGGGACGTCCTCGGGTACGGCTACTACCGCACGCCCGAGGTGACCTGGCCGGCCCGACCGATCCAGCTGGTGGACCACTGGACGATGGACGGTGTCTCGGGTTCGACGGTGGCCGACTCGGTGGCCGGTGGGTACAGCGGTACGGTCACCGGGACGAC
>NZ_FOAZ01000022.1 GCF_900109465.1 Streptacidiphilus jiangxiensis | reverse complement strand
GGGCCGGGGTCGCTGGAGGAGCCGCGGGCGAGGAAGCCGATGTTGACGGGCCAGGCGTCGAAGGCGTTGAAGGCGTGGCGCAGGGCCCAGGGGGAGTTGACGCCGACGCCCCAGACGGGGCCGAATTCCTGGCCGATGATGGTGGTGACGCCGGAGGCGAGGGAGGCCTCCATGATGCGGGGGGAGAGGAGGTGGACGTGGGTGTCGATGGCGCCGGCGGTGGCGATGAGGCCTTCGCCGGAGACGATGGTGGTGCCGGTGCCGACGACGACGTCGATGTGGTCGAGGGTGTCGGGGTTGCCGGCGCGGCCGATGGAGACGATGCGGCCTTCGCGGATGCCGATGCTGGTTTTGCGGATGCCGGTGACGGCGTCGATGACCAGGACGTTGGAGATGACGACGTCGCAGGTGGCGGCGACGGTGGTGGCCTTGAGGTGGAGGCCGTCGCGGGCGGTTTTGCCGAATCCGGCCAGGAACTCTTCGCCGGGGTGCTGGGAGTCGGCTTCGACGCGGACGATCAGGCCGGAGTCGCCCAGGCGGATCCGGTCCCCGGCCCGCGGCCCGTGCACCGCGATGTAGTCATGAGGATCGATGGCGCCCCAGGGGGCGACGGGGCCTGAACGGCCGTGACAGCCCTGGGCGTCGAAAGCGCTCCCGCTCATGCCTGGGCCTCCTCGTTCTGCTCGTCGTTCGGCTCGAAGCTGGTCAGGTAACCGCACGCCCGGGCCTTCTCCAGTGCGGCGTCGCGGGCGCCGGGGGCGTCGAGGGGGCCGTCGACCAGGCCGGCGAAGCCGATCGCGATCCGCTCGCCGCCGATCGGCACGAGGCCGACCTCGACGACGGTGTCCACGTCGAAGCGGACGGAGGAGCCGGCCGGGACGGCCAGGCGCATGCCGAACGCCGCCGCGCGGTCGAACGCGAGCCGCGGGTTGGCCTCGAAGAAGTGGAAGTGCGAGGTCACCGTCACCGGCACCGGCGCGGTGTTGCGCACCGGGAGCACCACGGCCGGCGCCGCCGGCTCGTAGCCGACGCCCGCGCCCGGCAGCGCCGCGCCCGGGGCCTCCGCGGCGAGGGAACCCTCGCCGCGGAACGGATCGTCGATCACGCACAGGCGGGTGCCGTCCTCGAAGACCGCCTCCACCTGCAGCGTCCGGACCACGTCCACCACGCCCGGCAGCACGTCCTTCGCGGACAGCACGCTGCGTCCGGCCTCGATGGCCTCCGCCAGCCGTCGGCCGTCGCGGGCCGCCTCGCAGACAGTGTCCGCGATCAACGCGGTGGCCTCCGGCACGTTCAGCCGCAGGCCGCGCGCGCGTCGGGCGCGCGCCAGCTCGGCCGCTGAGAACAACAGCAGCCGGTCCCGTTCAGTCGGAGTCAATCGCACGGTGCCTCGCAGTTTAGAACGCCGTTCAAACGTCCCTCGCATTGAACCTCGCGCGGCGCCGCCTGTCCAGCCGACGGCCCGGAACGCGCGTGGGCACCCGCCCGGATCAGCCGGACGGGTGCCCACGAAGGCCTGCCGCGGCAGGCTCCCAGCAGCGCGCTACAGCCCGAGCACCGCCTCGCGGCGGTCGAACCAGGCCAGCGTGTCGGCGATGCCCTGCTCCAATGAGAGCTCGGCGCGCCAGTCCAGCAGCCGCTCCGCCTTCTCGGTGCGGGTGAACGCGCCCGCGTTGTCGCCGGGGCGGCGGGGCGCCTCCTCGGTCGGCTGCCGTTCGCCGGTCACGTTCTCGAAGGCGCGGATCAGCTCGCGCACGGTGGTGCCGCGCCCGGTGCCCAGGTTGATCACCTCGTAGCAGCCGGGGCCGTCCAGCGGCAGCACCTCGTCGAACCGCTGCACGGCCGCGACGTGGGCCCTGGCGAGGTCCCAGACGTGTACGTAGTCGCGGATGCCGCTGCCGTCACGGGTCGGCCAGTCGGTTCCGGTGACCAGGAACGGCAGGCCGTTGGCCCGCGCCTGGATCAGCTTGCCGAGGGCGTGCGAGGGCAGTGCCACCTGCAGGCCGGTGCGCAGCGTCGGATCGGCGCCGACGGGGTTGAAGTAGCGGAGCGAGAGCACCCGCAGCGGGGTGGCCTGGGCGGTGTCCTTGAAGACCAGCTCGGTGAGCATCTTGGTGCGGGCGTAGGGGGAGAGCGGGTCGAGCGCGGAGGCCTCGTCGACGGAGAAGTCCTCGCCGGCGGTGTAGATCGAGGCGGAGGAGCTGAAGAGCAGCCGGTCGCAACCGTTGCGCAGCAGGTGCTCGGTCAGCGCGATCGTCTTGGCGACGTTGACGCGATAGTAGCGCAGCGGCTCGGCCACGGACTCGGGGACGACGATCAGTGCGGCGCAGTGGATCGTCGCACTGATCTCGGGATGGTCCTCGAAGATCCGATCGATCAACTCGCCGTCGGCGATGTCGCCCTCGTAGAACTCGCGTCCTTCGGTGAACTCCGCGCGTCCGGTCACCAGGTTGTCGAGCAGCACGGGCGTGATTCCGGCGTCCAGGCAGGCCGAGGCGACCGTGCTGCCGATGAAACCCGCTCCGCCGGTGATCAGGACCTTCACGTTTTCGTTCCCCTCCGTAGGTGGACCAGGCGCCACCGGGGCGCCTCAGAATTCCCCGACGTTCCAGGGCTCGTGATGGTTCCGTGATCGGGGAGAGATGTTCCGGTGACCACCCGGGTGCGGTGTGCTGTCGGATCGGGGGGCGCTCCGCCATTGCCGCGGGGCGGTTCATCGGACAGGATGAAGTCCGGATATACACCCCAAGATCCACCGTTCCCGCTCCGAGCTGGGACAATGGGAGAGCAACAGCCGCGCACACCGGGCGCGGCCCCGTGCAGGGCAGGAGAACGATGGCGCCAAGGCCGCAGCCGCCGCGGCTCCCGCAACCCGCGCACCGCCCGCCGCAGCAGAGCCAGGCACCGGACTGGCTGGAGCCGGCGATGGCGGCGAACGGCATCGGTTCCTGGCACTGGGACATCCGGGCCGACCGCATCGTCTGCGACGAGCGGGCGCTCGCGATCCTGGGCCTGGAAGGGCGAGGCCTGCGCGCGAGCGAGAGCCTGCCGGTCTGCAGCGCGCCCCAGACGTCTTCCGCGGCGCCCTCCGTGCCGGTCACGCTCCCGTCGGTCGGCGCGGGCGCGCCCGTGACGCTGACGGCCACCCTGCCCGGGGGCGGCGTGCCGCAGGCGTCCATCACCTCCGACGAGTTCCTGGCGCTGCTGCACCCCGAGGACGCGCCGGTGGTCAAGCGCCGCGTCGAGCGGGCCATCACCGAGCTCGGCCAGTGCGGCGCCTACTACCGCACCGTCTTCCCCAGCGGCGAGCTGCACGCCGTCCGCTTCCGTGGCCGGGTGCTCGCCGACGAGCAGGGCCGGCCGACCCGCATGGTCGGCTTCGTCTGGGACGCGACCGTCGAGCTGCTCAAGCGCCGCCGCGCCGACCACGCCGCGACCGTCCGCGAGGAGCGCACGCTCTTCATCCGGGAGGCCGCCAAGGCCCTCTCCGAAGCGGTCACCACCGCCGACGTGGCCCGCGTCTTCACCGAGCTGCCGCTGCCCGGCATCCCGCCGGACGGACTGGTGCTGGCCGTGCTGGAGAGCGGCCGCATCCAGATCCTGGCCGCCTCCGGCTACGACGGGGAGTCCCGCCCGCCCCACGACCACGTGCCGCTGGACGCCGACCACCCGGCCGCGCTCGCGCTGCGCACCCGCACGCCCGTCTTCCTGGCCAGCCGGCAGGAGTACCGGCAGCGGTTCCCGGTGGCCTGGCCGCCGGTCAACGGCCACCCGCGCCACGCCTGGGCCTTCCTGCCGTTGGTCGCCAGCGGGCGACCGCTCGGCGTCTGCCTCGTCAGCTTCGACGAGAACCGCACCCTCGACTACGAGGAGCGGACCCTGCTCAGCACGCTCGGCGGCCTGGTCGGCCAGTCGCTGGCCCGCGCCCGCCTGCACGACGCCGAGCACGAACTCGCCGCCGGTCTGCAGCGGGTGCTGCTGCCGCGCCGCGTCCCGCCCGTCCCCGGTTTCGAGGCCGCCGCCCGCTACCTGCCCGCCGGTACCGGCCTGCAGATCGGCGGCGACTGGTACGACGTCGTTCCGCTGCCCAGCGGCCACGTCGGCGTCGTCATCGGCGACGTCCAGGGTCACGACGTGCACGCCGCAGGCGTCATGGGCCAGTTGCGGATCGCCCTGCGCGCCTACGCCGCCGAGGGCCACCCGCCGGCCGCCGTGATGACCCGCGCCTCACGCTTCCTCGCCGACCTGGACACCGGCCACTTCGCGACCTGCCTGTACGCCGAGGTCAACGTGGACTACGGCGCCGTCTACGCGGTGCGCGCCGGACACCTCAACCCGCTGATCCGCCGCGCGGACGGCAGCACCGCCGTCCAGCACGTCGACGGCGGACTGCCGCTCGGTGTCGACCCGGAACAGGGCTACATGGTCAGCCGGTTCACCCTCGATCCGGGCGACGCGCTGCTGCTGTGCACCGACGGGCTGGTCGAGACCCGCCGGATCGACCTCGACGAGGGCATGGAGCGGCTGCGCCGCGTCGTCGCCGGCGGTCGGGACGCCGACCTCTCCGGGCTCGCCGACCGGATCGCCCGCGTCGCGGCGGACAGCGCCGAGCGCGACGACGACGTGGCCCTGCTGCTGCTCCGCTGGGAGGGCCTGGCCGCCTCCCGTCCGCGCGAGCAACTGCGTCGCCGGATCGGCCAGGCCGACCTGGCCCGGATCGCCGAGGTCCGCGCGGAACTGCGGGACGCGGTGCGGCGCTGGGGCGTCGGCGAACTCTCCGACACCGTCGAACTGTTGGCCTCGGAGCTGGTCACCAACGCCCTCGTCCACACCGATCGCGACGCCATGCTGACCGCCCGCCTCACCCGCGACGCGGAGACCGGCCAGGCCCGCCTGCGGATCGAGGTCGTGGACGACTCCGACCAGTGGCCCAAGCGCCGCACGCCCGGCGAGCAGGCCTCCTCCGGCCGCGGACTCATGCTGGTCGAGGCCCTGAGCGACGCCTGGGGCGTCGAGCCGAACGGCACGGGTAAGCGCATGTGGTTCGAGCTGGTCTCGGAGACGCCGGACGACGTCCCCGAGAGGCCCGAGCCCTCGCCGACCTGACCGGGGCGGCGCTGTCCGTCTGTTCGCGCTGCTGTGTGGGGCAGCCCTGGCCGTCGCCGCGGGGGTCCTGGACGGCGCCGCGCGCGACGGGATCTACCGCTGACGGCGAGGCCGCAGGACGAGCTCGCCGCCGCAGTTGGGGCAGACCTGGGCCATGGTCTCGGTGCAGGCCGGACAGAAGGTGCACTCGTGGGAGCAGATGTAGGCCACCGCGTCGTGGGGCAGGGTCGTGGTCTCGCACCGCTCGCAGAGTGCACGCATTTCGAGGGACATGAGCGCCATTCTCGGCAAAAAGATCTTGAACGGCAAGGGCCGAGGCCGCCGTCGCGGGGCGATGGTCCTCCCGTGACGGGACGATCGGCCCCGCCGGCACGCGGCGCGGGGTGCGAGGGTGCAGGTGGACCGAACAGAGGAGACACGGTGCCACCCCGAAGCAGCAGCAACCCGCCCGCCGAGATCAACGAGCTGGACTGGACCGCAGGCGCGCTGTGCGCCGTCCTCGCGGCGTTCCTCTTCGTCGCCGCGGAGGGCCACCCCGCCGTCCACCCGTGGTCGTGGGGCCTGGTCGTGCTGGCGGCCGTCGCCATTGCCGCGACCTGGTGGCGGGTCGCCCGGCACGGCCTGGGCCGGGCGCGCGGCTGGCTTGCCTCCCTGCTCGCCCACGGTTCCCTCGCGGCGGCCCTCGCGCTGCTGGTGGCGGCTCCCGCTCCCTGACGGGCCGGACCCCCTGATCGGCCGATCAACGCATGCCGCGCGCCCCGGCGCGGGGCAGGCTGGCGGAGGATGGGCGCCGGCGCCGACAGGCCGGTGCGGGCGCCGCGCCCGCCGACGTCGCCACGCCCGGGAGAGGCGCCACGATGACCTCCGCACCGAAGGCTCTGCCGATGAAGGATGTGCCGACCAGGTCCGCCGAGGAAGCCGCCCGGGTGCGGGCGAGCCGGGAGGAGATCAGGCGGCTGTCCGCGCTGAGCCCCTTCGAGCTGAAGGACCAGCTGATCGCGATGGCCGCGGAGCCGGCTCGCAGGTCGGCCGCGCAGATGCTCAACGCCGGGCGCGGGAACCCGAACTGGAACGCGCTCGGCCCCCGGGAGGCGTTCCTGGCGCTGGGGCACTTCGCCCTGGCGGAGTCCCGGCGTGTGTGGAGCATGGACGACCTCGGCGGCATGCCCGCCAAGGAGGGCGTCGCCGTGCGCTTCGAGCGGTTCTGCGAGGCCAATCCGGGCCTGACGGGTGTGCGGATGCTGCGCGACTGCGTCGACTACGGCACCGACCGACTCGGCTTCGAGGCGGACGCGTGGCTGCACGAGCTCGTCGACGGCTATCTCGGCGACAACTACCCCGTGCCGGACCGGGTGTTGCACCACTGCGAGCGGGTGCTGCGCGCCTATCTGGGCGAGGAGATGTACGGCGGCGGGATCGACGTCGACGAGGTCGACGTCTTCCCGACCGAGGGCGGCACCGCCGCGATGTGCTACCTCTTCGACACGCTCGTCACCAACGGCATCCTGCGCCGCGGCGACACGATCGCCATCATGACGCCGATCTTCACGCCCTATCTGGAGATCCCCGAGCTGGAGCGCTACGCCTTCAAGGTCGTCCACGTGCGGGCCGCGATGATGACCGAGGACGGCGTCCACATGTGGCGCTACGCCGACGAGGAGGTGGACAGGCTCGCCGATCCCGAGGTCAAGGCGCTGATGGTCGTCAACCCGTCCAACCCGCCGTCCATGGCCATGTCGGACCGGGTCCGGGAACGCATCGCGAGGATCGTCAGGACCGCCAACCCGGGGCTGGTCATCGTCACCGACGACGTCTACGGCACGTTCGTCCCGGGCTTCCGCTCCGTCGCCGAGCTGTGCCCGCGCAACACCGCGCTGGTCTACTCCTTCTCCAAGCACTACGGCTGCACCGGCTGGCGCCTCGGCGTCATCGCCGTCGGCCGGGACAACGTCTTCGACGACAAGATCGCCGCCCTGCCGGCCGCCGAGAGGAAGCGGCTGAACAAGCGCTACCGCAGTCTCAGTCTGGAGCCGGAGAAGATCAGGTTCATCGACCGGCTCGTCGCCGACTCCCGGCAGGTCGCGCTCAACCACACGGCCGGGCTGTCGACCCCGCAGCAGACGCAGATGGTCATGTTCGCCCTCTTCGACCTGCTGGACGAGGGGAGGCGTTACCGGCAGCTGGTGCGCGACGTCGTCCACCGCCGTCTGGACCTGCTGCTGGAGGGGCTGGGCAACACCCACATCAGCGACGACCGGGGCCGGGCCGCGTACTACGTCGAGCTCGACCTCCTCGCCGAGGCGGAGGTCTTCGACTCACCGGAGTTCGCCGCGTACCTCAAGGCCGCCTACGAGCCGACCGACGTGCTCTTCCGACTCGCGCAGTCCTCCATCGTGCTGCTCAACGGAGGCGGGTTCGAAGGGCCCGAGTGGTCGGTGCGCATCTCCCTGGCCAATCTCGACGACCTGGACTACCTCAAGATCGGCCACCACCTCTACGCGATCATGGAGGAGTACCGCAAGGAGTTCGCCGCCGCAGCCGTGGACGCGCCTCAGCCGTAGAGCTTCTCCAGGTCCTTGAGCTTCTGCTCCAGGGAGTCCCAGGCGCTGGCACGGGGGACGGCCGGCATGCTGACCGTGTCGTCCTCGGCCGTCAGGTCGAAGACCCGCTCGGAGACCGCCGCCTCGGGCCTTATGGCGGGCTCCCCGGAGCTCACCTCGTCCCGGCCCGAGCCGCCGCCCGAGCGGGGCAGCTGCGGCAGGCGACGGCCGCCGCCGAGCGCGTGGAGCTGCGGGCGCTCGTCGTCCCGATGCCGGGTGCGCGCGCGGCGCTCCTCGCGGACCTCGTCGACGGCCTCGTCGAGGCTGCGGACGTTCTCCAGCAGCATCAACGACCAGGCGGCGTACGTCTCGCGCGGCGCGCGCAGCCACCGTACGACGCGGATCTGCGGCAGCGGCCGCGGCACGAGACCCTGCTCGCGCAGGGCGGCCTTACGGGTCTGCTTCAGCGCGCGGTCGAAGAGGATGGCGGCGGAGAGCGACATGCCCGCGAAGAACTGGGGCGCCCCGCTGTGGTCGATGCCGCGCGGCGCGTGCACCCAGTTGAACCAGGCCGACGCGGCCGCGAACATCCACACCAGGCTGCGGGAGCCGAGCGCCGCGTCCCCGTGGCTGGCCTCGCGCACGGCGAGCACGGAACAGAACATGGCCGCACCGTCCAGCCCGAAGGGGACGAGGTACTGCCAACCCCCGCTCAGCCCGAGGTTCTGCACGCCGAAGCCGACCAGCCCGTGGAACGAGAGGGCGGCCGCGACGGCCGCGCAGCAGAACAGCAGCACGTAGGAGGCCGACCCGTAGACGGTCTCCTTCTTCCTGCGCCGCTCCTCGCTGCGCTCCCAGCTGTCCGTGGTCTGCGCCCGCCCCGCGCGGGCGCGCAGCACGACCAGCAGCACGGACACCACCAGCAGCAGCGCGGCGAGCGTCAAGACCCACCCCAGCGTGCCGTCGCTCACTCGCATCGTCGCCTCGTCTCCTCCCACCCCCGGCAAGCCGCCGGAGGCGGGACCATCCTGACGGAGCGACAGAGACGATCATGTGGAATTGGGACGGATACACCTGGACGAGTGACGGCGGTGCTCGGCCCACCGTTCGACGGCCGTCCGCACCGCCTCCTCGTCCTCCAGGGCGTGGGCGCCGGACGCGCCCGCCGCGCCGAGCACCGTCCCGTCGTCGGCGACCAGGACGCCACCCGCGAACGGGATGAAGTCGCCGCCGAAGAGGTGCTGGATGCCGTCGACGATCGCACCGGGGAGCGCGATCTGGCCCGAGGGCTGGAGGGAGAGCAGCGCGGTGCGGGCCTTGGCCACCGCGATCCTGCTGGTCATGGGCATACCGCCGTCGGCTCGCCGCAGGACGACCACCTCGCCGGTGACGTCGACGACGGCCACCGCCAACGGCGGGAAGCCGCGCTCCGCGCCGACCGACAGGGCGATCTGCACGAGCTGGTCCGCGTCGGCCAGGCGCAGTCCGGGAAGTCGGGGAATATCGGACATGAGTGCGAAGCTAACGGCCGGTCCGCAAGGGCGTCAAAGCGGACGGGAGGGTTCAGTCCAGCGTCAGCCAGACCGGGGTGCCCGCGAAGGCCTTCGTCAACCGGCGGGCCTCGGCACGGAGTTGGTTGGCCTCGGCGGCCGGGGAGACGTCCGCGAGGGAGGCGAGGGCGGGGGCGAGGCCGACGGCGAAGCCCGTCTCCTCGCGCAGGCGCAGGGACTCGGCGTAGCCGTGGCGCGCGCCGGCGACGTTGCCGTCCTCCTGGGCGATCGCGGCCAACTGCCGCCAGGTGTAGGACAGGAGGTGGGCGTCCTGCTGCTGCTCCGCGCCGGCGTGGGCACGCCGGTACGCCGTGCGTGCGGCGTTCGCGTCGCCGACGAGGTCGTGGGCGATCAGGCCGCGGCGGAAGTCCAGCAGCGGGCGGGCCGGGTCCTCCGGCGGCAGCAGCGCCGAGGCGCGGCCCAGCGCGGCCTGCGCCTCGTCGAGGCGGTCGTGGACCTTCAACACCGTGGCGCCGTAGGCGAGGAAGCCGCGGGCGCAGGCCGCAGCGGCGCGCTCGTGGTTGTCCCGGACGACGGCCTCGGCCGCCCGCAGCGCGGTCTCCGCGTCGTCCCAGGCGGTACCGGTGAAGAACGCCGCCTCGATCAGCAGTTCCGCACGCTCCACCGCGGAGTCGGGCTCGTCGCCGAGCAGTTCGGCCGCGGCCTGCCAGCAGCCACGGGAGCGCAGCAGCCACACCTGTCCCGTGTCCGCCGACCGCTGCCTCGGCACCTGCGGAGCCTGCGAACCCTGTGCCGACTGGGACGTCCGGGACCGTTGCTGCTCGGACAAGGACACGCCATCGCCCCTCACTGCGGCCGCTGTCGGTCGCCTTTGGTCGCGCTCGGTGACGGTCATTCAACACGCGGGTCGCGACCCGCGCCAGATCATGGACGCGAGGAGTTACGGACCAACTCCCGTGCGGCGGTGTTGACCGCCTGTGGCATGCCCGTCAGATCAAGCTCGAAGAGGGCCACCAGCAGTTGGTCGGCCCGGTTGCGGGCCTCCAGCGAATAACCCGCGAGGGTGAACATGGCAGGGACCAGCTCGTCACCGTGAAGGGTGTTGAGCCACAGGCACTCCACCGCCCGAAGGTCGGCGGGCTCCGTCCAGGTGTCGACCTGGGCGACGATCGTCGGGCCCAGCAGGCAGACGCCCTCACGGTCCTGCGAGTCGGAGACCTCCAGCTCGCCGAAGCCGAGCCACTCCAGGTAGCGCGCGGCGGCCAGCACCGCGTCGTCCGAGGTCCGGACGGGGTGCGGCAGGAACGGCTTGCGCGCGAGCGCGCGCGGCGGCTGGAGGGGCCGGCTCGCCGTGACCGGCGCCGGGCCGGGCTGAACGGGGCGCACCGGCTGGACCGGCTGCACCGGCGCGGGCGTGCCGCCCACCGGGCCGACCGTGCGCGGTCGGCGGGTGGTGTCCACGGGGAGCCGGACGGTGGCCCCGCAGCCGCAGGTGAACTCCGGCTGCGGCCACTGCTCGGACCGGCCGCAGGAGGGGCACCGCATGCTGAGCCAGGAGTCCTCCCAGGAGCGGAACCGCACCTGCACCGGCACGCCGCCCTGGAGCAGCGGGATCTTCAGGGCCGCGCCGCACGGGCACGGGAAGACCGGCGGCTCGTACGCGTGCTCCCGCCTGCAACTGGGGCAGCGGACGGGCTTGGGTGAGCCTGACATGAGGGACCGTCCGTTCCTTGCGAGACCGACTTGAAGCCGCCACAGAGCGGGACGTCGTACCAGAGACTACGCCGCGAGAGCGCTTCCGGTTCCATGCTCCCTGATCCCACCCGCCAGCGGAATGCTCATCCGCGCCAGAAATCGGCCGACCGGCCGACCAGCCGATCGGATCGTCAGCCGCCGATGGCGGACATCGGTCGGGCCGGGCGCTGGAAGTCGGCGCTGTCGATGGCGTGGCCTGCGGCCTTGCCCGTGATGCAGGCGCGCCAGGCCGCCTCGATCCGCTCGTCGTCCGCGCCGCCGCGCAGCAGGGCGCGCAGGTCGGACTCGTCGGTGGCGAAGAGGCAGTTGCGCAGCTGTCCGTCGGCGGTGAGCCGGACCCGGTCGCAGCCGCCGCAGAAGGGCCGGGTGACGCTGGCGATCACGCCGATCGTCGCCTCGGTGCCTTCCACGAGCCACTGTTCTGCGGGCGCGTTGCCCTCGCGCGGGACGGGATCGAGAGTGAAGACGGTGCGGAGCGAGGCGAGGATCTCCTCGGCGGTGACCATCCGGGCCCGGTCCCAGGCGCCCTGGGCGTCCAGCGGCATCGATTCGATGAAGCGCAGCCGGTAGCCCTTCTCGACCGCCCAGAGGGCGAGATCGGTGATCTCGTCGTCGTTGACGCCGCGCACCGGCACGGCGTTGACCTTCACCGGCGCGAGCCCCGCCCGCTGGGCGGCGGCGAGCCCGGCCAGCACGTCCGCCAGCCGGTCGCGGCGGGTGATCTCCCGGAACCGGTCCCGGCGCAGCGTGTCCAGGCTGACGTTGACCCGGTCCAGCCCGGCCGCGCGCAGGGCGTCCGCCTGGCGGGCGAGCCCGATGCCGTTGGTGGTGAGCGAGAGCTCGGGGGCGTCCGGGAGTGCGGCGAAGGCGGTGACGAGGTCCGCCAGGCCCTTGCGCAGCAGCGGCTCGCCGCCGGTCAGCCGGAGGCTGCGGATCCCGAGGCGGGTGGTGGCGATGCGGACCAGGCGGAGCAGTTCCTCGTCGGTCAGCAGGTCCGGCTTGGGCAGCCAGTCGAGCCCCTCGGCCGGCATGCAGTACGTGCAGCGCAGGTTGCAGCGATCGGTGAGGGAGATCCGCAGGTCCGTGTGGACGCGGCCGAAGCGGTCCAGGAGCGGGTGCGGATGGGCGGGACGTGGCTGCATCCGGCCAGTAGAACGGCCATGGGGCGGGGCGGTCCAGCGGGTGAAGCCCCGGTGAACACCGCAGGTCCCGGCGGGCAGCTTGTGTGTTTCTCCAAGTACGGCGGTGGTGACGTGGGCGCGATGCTGGGAGCGTGGACGACGTGATCGGTTTGCTGCTGGCCGCCGGGGGCGGTCGGCGGATGGGCAATCGCCCCAAGGCCCTGCTGGAGTACGGCGGCCGGCCCATGGTGGAGCACGCGCTCGGCGTGCTGCGGGCCGGCGGGTGCGCGCGCGTGCGCGTGGTGCTCGGCGCGGCGGCGCAGGAGGTGATCGCCACGGCTGACCTGGGCGACGCGGAGGTCGTGCTCAACCCCGACTGGGAGACCGGGATGGGCTCCTCGCTGCGGGTGGGCCTGACGGGGCTGAGCGCCGACGCGGCGCTGATCGGGCTTGTCGACACGCCAGGGGTGACGGCGGAGGCGGTGGCGCGGGTGATCTCCTCCGGCGCGGATCTCGCTGCCGCGAGCTACGCCGGGCACAGGGGACACCCGGTCCTCATCTCCGCCCGCTACTTCGCCGAGGCACGTGACGGCGCGGTCGGCGACGCGGGCGCGCGGTCGCTGCTGCGCGCGCACGCGGGGGAGTTGCGCCTCGTCGAGTGCGGCGACGTGGCCTCGCCCGACGACGTGGACACGCCCGAGCAGTTGGCCCGGCTGCGCGCCCGGTCTTGAGTCTCCAGTGACTGGAGACCGCACAGTGGGAGCCATGGAAGCGACCGACCTCCACCCGATCGGGGAGCTGGCCCGCCGGACCGGCCTGTCCGTGCGGACGATCCGGTTCTACTCCGATGCGGGGCTGGTCGCGCCGACCACCCGAAGCCCCGCCGGCTACCGGCTCTACGACCTCGACGCACTCCTTCGCCTGGAACTCCTGCGCACCCTGCGTGAGCTGGGCCTCGACCTGGCCACGAGCCGGCAGGTCCTGGACCGCCGCCTCTCGCTGGGGGACGTGGCCGCGGCGCACGCCGACGCCCTCGACGCCCAGATCCAGGCGCTGCGACTGCGTCGGACCCTGCTGCGGGTCGTGGCCCGGCGTGGATCCGACCCTGAGGAGACCGCGATCATGCACCGGCTCATGCAGTTGTCCGACGAGGAGCGTCGGCGTCTGATCGACGACTTCGTCGACGGCACCTTCGGTACCTCGCCCATGGCGGATGCCGCCTTGTCGGCGGTGGCGATGATGAGGGCCGCCACTCCCACGCTCCCCGACGACCCCTCCGACGAGCAGGTCGCCGCCTGGATGGAGCTCGCCGAGTTGGTGGGGGACGAGGCGTTCCGGGCCCGGATGCGCCGCGCGACGCTGCGCCGGGCCGCCGGGGAGCCGCCCGCCTTCGAGGTCGAGGCCGGTGAGGAGCTCATGGCGTCGACCCGTCAGCTGGTGGCCGAGGCTGTGGAGCGCGGCATCGACCCGCTGACGGACGAGGCAGCTCCCGTCGTCGAGGAGCTCGTGCGGCTCTTCGGCGAGGCGTTCGCGCGCACCCCCGACCAGGAGTTCCGGGACTGGCTGGCCCAGGGCTTCGCGGAAGCGTGCGACCCCGAGGTCGACCGGTACTGGCGACTCACCTGGATCGTCAACGGTTGGCAGGTGGTCCCGAGCCTGCTCCCGGTCCACTCCTGGTTGGCGCAGGCACTGCGGAGCGATGCCCGCGCCTGACCGGTGGCGGCCCGGGCCCCCGTGGTGGTTACTCCGCTGCCGAAGTGGCCAGCGCCGTACCCAGGCGCGCGGCGATGTCCTGCATCTGCGGGATCAGCGCGCGCGTGCCCGTGCGGGTTTCGAGGAGGCGGACGCGGGCCTCCGGGCCGGAGATGGAGAGGGCCGTGGGGGTGGGCGCGCCGGGGACGACGACGGCGATGCAGCGGACGCCGATCTCCTGCTCCTGGTCGTCGACCGCGTAGCCGACGCCGCGGGCGGTCTCGAACTGCGGGAGCAGCTCCCGCGGGGAGGTGACCGTGTGCACGGTGTGCGCGGGCAGCGGGCCGGTGCCGAGGGTCGCGAGGGCTTCCGTGGGCGGGAGTTGGGCCAGCAGGACCTTGCCGACGGCGGTGCAGTGAGGCTGGACGCGCCTGCCGACCTCGGTGAACATCCGCATCGAGTGGCGCGAGGGCACCTGGCCGACGTAGACGACCTCGCCCGCCTCCAGGACCGCCAGGTTCGCCGTCTCGCCGGTGGCCTCCATCAGCTCCGCCAGGAACGGGCGGGCCCAGCTGCCCAGCAGGCGACCCGCCGTCTCGCCGAGCCTGATCAGGCGCGGGCCCAGGGTGTAGCGTCGAGCCGTGTCCTGGCGGACGTAACCCTGCTGCACGAGCGTGCGGACGAGGCGGTGGATGGTGGGCATCGGCAGGCCGGAGGCCGTGGCAAGATCGCTCAGCGTGCTGACGCCGCCCGCTTCGGCGAGCGCCTCCAGCAGCTGGAAGGCGCGCTCGACCGACTGCACGCCGCCGCCGGCGCGGTCGGCGCCCACGCCCCCGGCACGGGTCTCGGACGACAGGGATGACGTCACCACAACAGCCTTCCTGGCAGGGTTCGGCAAGCCGACTCAACAAAGTGTTGAATTTCTGTATCGCGGAAACTAGCCTCCACCTTACAGAAGCGACGCGCACCGCACAGTGCGCATCGATCATCCGTATCTTCTGAATCTGACTGACGAGGGTTCCATGGGTGCAGCGCAGGAAACCGGGAGCAAGCCGCTTCCTACCGGGGTCGAGGTCGTCGGGCCGGTGGTGGATCGCGGGGACGAGGTGCTGACTCCGGCCGCGCTCGCCTTCGTCGCCGACCTCCACCGCCGCTTCGGCGCCCGCCGCAACGAGCTGCTGGCGCTCCGCAAGGAGCGCCGCGCCGAGATCGCCCGGACGGGCAAGCTGGACTTCCTCCCCGAGACCGCCGCGATCCGTGCGGCCGAGTGGCAGGTCGCCCCCGCGCCGCGGGCGCTGAACGACCGCCGGGTCGAGATCACCGGCCCGACCGACCGCAAGATGGCGATCAACGCTCTCAACTCCGGTGCCAAGGTGTGGCTGGCCGACTTCGAGGACGCGACCGCGCCGAGCTGGAGCAACCTGATCGAGGGCCAGCTCAACCTGAGCGCCGCGCTGGCGCGCACGATCGACTTCACCTCGCCCGAGGGCAAGGAGTACAAGCTCAAGCCGGACGCGGAGCTGGCGACCATCGTGGTCCGCCCCCGCGGCTGGCACCTGGACGAGCGGCACCTGCTCGTCGACGGCGAGCCCGTCGCCGGTGCGTTCGTCGACTTCGGCCTGTACTTCTTCCGCAACGCGGCGACGCTGATCGCCCGTGGCGAGCAGGACCCCAACTCCGGGCCCTACTTCTACCTGCCGAAGACCGAGAGCCACCTGGAGACCCGTCTCTGGAACGAGGTCTTCGTCCACTCCCAGGAGGCGCTCGGTATCCCGCGCGGCACCATCCGGGCGACCGTGCTGATCGAGACGATCACCGCCGCGTTCGAGATGGAGGAGATCCTCCACGAGCTGCGCGAGCATGCCGCGGGCCTGAACGCCGGGCGCTGGGACTACCTCTTCTCGATCGTCAAGAACTTCCGTGACGGTGGCGAGCGGTACGTCCTGCCGGATCGCAACAGCGTCACCATGACGGCCCCGTTCATGCGCGCCTACACCCGGCTGCTGGTCAACACCTGCCACCGCCGCGGTGCCCACGCGATCGGCGGCATGGCCGCGTTCATCCCCTCGCGCCGCGACCCCGAGGTCAACGCCGCCGCGCTGGAGAAGGTCCGCGCCGACAAGGACCGCGAGGCCGGCGACGGCTTCGACGGCTCCTGGGTCGCGCACCCGGACCTGGTCCCGGTCTGCCGCGCCTCGTTCGACGCGGTTCTGGGGGACGCGCCGAACCAGAAGCAGGTCGTGCCGGTCAACGAGGTCACGGGCGACCAGCTGCTCGACGTCGCCTCCGCCGGCGGCAGCTGCACCCGTACCGGGCTGCAGAACGCCGTCCAGGTGGGCCTGCGCTACATCGAGGCGTGGCTGCGTGGCTTCGGCGCGGTGGCGATCTTCAACATGATGGAGGACGTCGCCACGGCCGAGATCTCGCGCTCGCAGGTCTGGCAGTGGGTCAACAACGCCGTCCTGCTGGCCGACACCGGCGAGAAGGTCACCGCCGCGCTGGTCCGCGAGATCGTCGCGACCGAGCTGGCCGCGATGAAGGAGTCGGAGGGCCGCTGGGACGAGGCCGCCCGCCTCTTCGAACAGGTCGCGCTCGCCGACGAGTTCGTCGACTTCCTCACACTTCCGGGGTACGCGCTGCTGTAACGCCGCGCGTCGCACCCGGAGCAAGCTGGCGGCGTCTCACGCAAACCTGGGGAGGTCCTGCGTGGGGCGCCGCTCGGCGTTGCGTCTGGGTTCTGAGTTCTGAGTTCTGAGTTCGCTCTGTATCGCGTGCCGCGGTCTTGAATGCACGGCATCACCTCAACTAACGTCGCGCACCAAACAACAACACTACGCGTGGTGGCACAACTGCCGTCCGGCCGGCGGCACCAGCACAGCCCTCCCGTTCCTCGTCGAGAAGGGCCCCACCGTGCTTCGTTCCGCTTTCGTCGCAGGATGCGCCGCGGCGCTCGCCACCGGCGCCTTCCTCGCCGCCGCCCCCGCCGGCGCGAGTGAACTCGCCCCCCACCACATGAGCCCGCACGCGAACGGTCGCGCGGTGACCGCCTCGGGCAACAACCTGGCCTACGGCGGCGGCAACATCGTCGCCGCGCCGAGCATCTACGTCGTCTACTGGGGCAACCAGTGGGGCAGCGGCTCCACGGTCACCAACGACCCGTCGGGCGAGGCCGCGCTGCAGCTGAGCTTCTTCCAGCACGCCTACGGCGGCGGCGACACCTTCTTCACCTCGCAGACCCAGTACTGCCAGGGCGTGGCCGTCGGCACGACGCAGTGCGGGACCTCCGGCACGCACGTGGGCCACCCCGCGTCCAACCCGGTCGTCGCCACGTGGCTGGACAGTGCCAGCAAGGCGCCCAGCAAGCCCGGTACCTCCGCGATCGCGGCGGAGGCGAAGAAGGCGGCGGCGCACTTCGGTGTCTCGGGCGACAACGTGCAGATCATCGTGGATCTGGCGCACGGGGTCTCCCCGAGCGGCTTCAAGACGCAGTGGTGCGCGTGGCACGACCACACCACCGCGAGCAACGGCGCGGACCTCCCCTACACCAACATGCCCTACATCACCGACGCGGGCGCGGGCTGCGGCGCGAACTTCGTCGGCACGGGCAGCAGCGGTGTCAACGGTGCGACGGAGGGCATCACCATCGTCGGCGGCCACGAGTACGCGGAGACGCTCACCGACCCGGCGCCGAGCAGCGGTTGGGTCGACAGCACGGGCGCGGAGACCGGCGACAAGTGCGCCTGGATCTCCAGCGGTCAGGGCGCGTCGTCGATCATCTCGCTGAACGGCGCGAACTTCGCGGTGCAGTCGCTGTGGAGCAACAACTTCGGCGGCGGCGCGGGTGGTTGCGTCGTCTCCTACACGAGCGCGAGCAACCAGCACTGAGCAACCATTGAGGGGCGCGGGGAACTGCGCGACGAGCAACCGGCGTGCGGATGGTCCCCGCTGAACAGGGCCATCCGCACAGGGTGGTTGCTCGCGCAGTTCCTCGCGCCCCTGGGTGGTGCAACTTCAGGTGCGAGCATCCCTGACTCGGCTCGCGCCCACGCGGCGGAGCCGCAGATCGGTGGAGCCCCGCACCCCTGGCTTGTCACTGGCGAGGGTCGAGGACCAGCTTTCCCGTCGTCTTGCGAGCCCTCAGAGCCTCGTGGACCTGGCGGGCCTCGGCGAGCGGGTACGTGCCGCCGACCTGCGGGGTGAGCTCGCCGGACGCGACCAGCGCGAGCAGCTCGCGCATCGGCTCGGTGTGGAGGTCGGGGCGGCCGAGCGCGTGCATGAGCCAGAAGCCGACGACCGCCGTCGAGTGGCCCATGAGCTTCGCCGCGCCCAGCGGCGTCGGCTCCTCGCGGGAGGCCATGCCGTACGTCACCAGCCGCCCGAACGGCGCGAGTGAGGCGAGAGACGCGTCGAAGACCGGGCCGCCGGTCATCTCCAGGACGATGTCGACCTTCTTGCCGCCGTTCGCCTCGATCAGGCGCTCCTTGAGGCCCTCGGCCTCGCCGTCGACCGCCTCGTCCGCGCCGAGCGAGAGCGCCAACTCGCGCTTCTCCTTCGTCGAGGCCGTCGCGATGACGCGCCCGGCGCCGAAGCGCTTGGCGAGCTGGACCGCCAGGGACCCGGTGCCGCCGGCCGCGGCGTGGACGACGACCGACTCGCCCGGCGCGATCCGCGCCGAGGTGCGCAGCAGGTTCCACGCGGTGAGGCCCTGGACGACGAGCGCGAGCGCGGCCGCGTCGGAGACCTCGTCCGGGATGTCGGTCGCCATCGGCGCCCACGCGCAGGCGCGCTCGGCGTAGCCGCCGGTGGCCGTGAGGGCGACGACGCGACGGCCGTCGCCGGTGCGGCCGACGACCTCGCCGCCCGGGATCATCGGGAGCGAGGAGCTGGACAGGTACGAGTCCTCGACGGCGTGGGTGTCGGCGTAGTTCACGCCGGCGCCGTCGACCTCGATCAGCAGCTGCCCCGGCTGCGGGACAGGGTCGGGGACCTCCGCGAGCTGCAGGACCTCGGGTCCGCCGAACTCCGTGATCTGGATCGCCTTCATGTGCGCCGCTCCAAGCTACCGGTCAGTATCTTGCGCACAACATACCGCTCAGTATGCCCAAAGGAAACACCGGAGCCCCGGACTCTCGCCGTGAGTCCGGGGCTCCAGCCCCCGCGGCGCGCACGAGCGCCGGGGGGTCCGAGCGGCACACCGTCCCAGTGCGCGCCCGGAGTCAATGAGAAGAGGTCAGCCGCGCGAGGCGAGCTCCTTGGCCGCGTCGGCGCAGGCCTTCGCGATGCGGTCCTCGTTCACGGTGGTCAGGTGGCCCTTCTCGACCACCGGGCGGCCGTTGACCAGCAGCAGGGACAGCGGCGGCAGCGCACCCATCACCAGCGCCGCGACCGGGTCGGCGATGGAGGAGTGCATGATGCCGTCGACCTTCCACAGGGCGAGGTCCGCGAGCTTGCCGACCTCGACCGAGCCGATCTCGGCCTGGCGGCCGAGCACCCGGGCGCCGCCCATGGTGCCCAGGCGCAGCGCCTGACGTGCGGTCAGCGCGTCGGGACGGCCGTGGAGTCGGTTGATGAGCAGCGCGTTGCGCAGCTCGGTGCCGAGCTCACCGGACTCGTTGGAGGCCGTGCCGTCCACGCCGAGGCCGACCGGGACGCCGGCCGCCATCATGTCCGGCACCCGGGCGATGCCGGCGGCCAGGCGGGCGTTGGAGGACGGGCAGTGGGCGACGCCGGTCCCGGTCTCCGCGAACTTGCGGATGTCGGAGTCGTTCATGTGGACGCAGTGCGCCATCCACACGTCCTCGCCCAGCCAGCCGACCGACTCGAAGTAGTCGGTCGGGCCCATGCCGAACAGCTCCTTGCAGAACTGCTCCTCCTCGGCCGTCTCCGAGCCGTGGGTGTGCAGGCGCACGCCCTTGCGGCGGGCGAGCTCCGCCGCCTCCTTCATCAGGTCCGTGGTCACCGAGAACGGCGAGCACGGGGCGATCGCGACGTGCAGCATCGAGCCGAAGGAGGCGTCGTGCCACTTGTCGACGGCCGCCTCGGAGGCGATGAGGATGTCCTCGGTCTTCTCCACCGCGTGGTCCGGCGGCAGGCCGCCGTCGCTCTTGCCGCGGGACATGGAGCCGCGCAGCGCGGTGAAGCGCATGCCGAGCTCGGAGACGGCCTCGATGGAGGCGCCGAGGATGTCGCCGCCGCCCTGCGGGAACACGTAGTGGTGGTCCGAGGCGGTGGTACAGCCGGACTTCAGCAGCGCGGCCGCCGAGCCCTGGGAGGCGGCGTGGACGAGCTTGTCGTCGATCCGCGACCAGGTCGGGTACAGGGCGACCAGCCAGTCGAACAGGATGTTGTCCTGCGCGAGGCCGCGGGTGATCCACTGGTAGAAGTGGTGGTGCGTGTTGACCAGGCCCGGGGTGACCAGATGGCCCTCGGCGTTGATCCGCCGCACCACGTTGTCCAGCCACGCGGGCGCGGGGCCCTCGCCGACCGACTCGATCACGTTGCCGGCGATGACGACGTGGCCGCGCTTGTACTCGGTGTCCAGGGCGTCGACCGTCGCGATCGCCGCGTTCTCGATGACGATGCGCTCGACGGGACCGGGGGTTGCTTCAAGTGCCATGGCTCGTGCTCCTGACAGCGGACTGGTGAGAGTACCGCCGTCTGGTGCGGCCCAGGGCGGGACGGCGGAGAGAATCCCTGGGGTCGAGCAGATCGAAACGTGAGGACTAGGCCACGGGGATGACCGGAGTCACGCCCTCGCGGTGCACGGTGCCCTCGATGAGACCGTACATCCTGTCCGCAGCGTAGTAGACCTCGTTGTCGTTCTCCAGACCGAAGGGCTCGAGGTCGACGAGGAAGTGGTGCTTGTTCGGCAGCTCCAGGCGGACCTCGTCCACCTCGGGGCGGTTGTTCAGCACCCGGGTGCCCATCCCGTAGAGGGTCTGCTGCAGCGAGTACGAGTAGGTCTCGGCGAAGGCCTCCAGCATGTGGCGGCGGACCTGCGCGTAGGAGCGGTCCCAGTTGGGTTCCTGCTCGCCCTCGGCGCCGCTGAAGCCGAACTTCCAGCGGGCGGTGACCTGGGTGGCCAGGATCCGGTCGTACGCCTCCTTGAGGGTGGTGTACTCGTCCTTGATGTAGCCCCAGAACTCCGAGTTGGTCGAGTTCATCACGACCAGGTCCTTCAGGCCCGAGATGACCTGCACGCCGGTGCCGTCGTAGACGATCTCGGAGGTGCGGACCTCGGTGTTGCGGCGGACGAAGGAGTGGCCGATCTCCTCGGAGCCGATGAAGCGGGCCTTGTTGTCCGGGATCTCGATGCGGTCCCAGACGTACTCCTCGATCCGGATCCGGGCCCGGTGGATCGGCGGGGTGTCGTCCACGAAGTGGCGGGCGAGCAGGATGCCGAAGTTCTCGGGCGACTGGATGCCGAACTTCTTGGCGTAGGCGAACACCGTGTTCTTGGTGGTGTCCGTCGGCAGGCAGTGCGCGTTGGAGCCCGTCAGGTGGACGTCGTCGAGGTCGCCGGAGAGGGCGACGGAGACGTTGAGGTCCCGGATCTCGTGGCGGTTGCCGTTGCGGGTGATCCGTACGACGCGGTTCTCCGCCTTGCCGTACTGGTTCTGGCCGAGCTGGTGGGCCATGGTCTAGCTCCCTCGGTAGACGGAGTACCCGAACGGGTTCAGCAGCAGGGGTACGTGGTAGTGGGCCTGGGCCGGGTCGACGTCGAAGACGATGGCGACCTCGGGGAAGAAGGCCCCGTTGGTGGTGAAGCGGAGCCGGAGCACGGTGCCGGCGCCCAGGTCCGGGACCGGCAGGTCCTTGCAGCGGCCGTCGGCGTCGGTGGCGGAGGCCCCGAGGGGCTTCCACTCGCCGGCGACCTGCTGGGCGAGCTCGACCGGGATGCCCGCGGCGGGCGCGCCGAGGCTGGTGTCGAGCACGTGGGTGGAGATGGAGGTCATGAAAGTCCTCGCGCAGTTCCGGTGTGAAGCGTGCCGGCGGTGGCCGACAGGGCCGTCAGCTCTCGTCGAGCAGACGGTCGATGCGGATGTCGTTGATCTTGCGGAGCTCGCCCCGGACGATCTCCCGCTCGGTCGCGGTGTCGTTCGGGTGACGCTCACGCAGCGCGGCCAGCATGGTCGCGGCGGTGCGCCCGGTGGCGCAGATCAGGAAGACGTGGCCGAACTTCTCCTCGTAGGAGGCGTTCGCGGCGGCCAGCTCGGCCAGCAGCGCCTCGTCGGCGCCCTGGACGCCGGCCTGTTCGCGCTCCGAGGTGGCGTCGCCCGGCTTGGGGGTGCCGATGCGGGCGTGGCCGGCCATCGCGTCGTTCAGGTCCGCGGCGGAGAGGGCTTCCATCGCGCTCGCATTGGCGGCGTGGAAGGCGACCCGGTCGCGATAGGGGCGGGCGAGGCGTACGAGGCTCGCCCAGGTGTGGCTGGAGCAGATCTCCTTGAGGAGCTCGTCCAGCACCTCGCCGTCGACCGCGTTGAGGCGATCGAGGACGATGTCCGTCGGGGTGGCGGAATGGGTCACTCGTGACCTCCGAAAGTGGGTGCCACGAGAAAAGTAGATCCGCCGACCCCGGACGTCAACAGTTTGTTGAAACTAAAGCCTAGGCCTGCTTGCCCGCCGCCTGCTGTCGGTTGAGGTAGTTGTAAACCGTGAAGCGGCTGACGCCGAGCGCCGCCGCCACGTTCTCGACGCCGTGCCGGATGGTGAACGCGCCGCGTTCCTCCAGCAGCGCGACGACCCGCTGCTTGTCCATCCGGTCCAGCGTGGCGAGGTCCGCGCCGCCGAACTGGCGGCGGATCTCGTTCAGCAGCCGGTCGAGCGCGCTCTCCAGTCCGGGCAGGCGCACGGCCACGGCCGGCTTGCCCTCCCACTCGAGCGTGACGTCGTTCGGCTGGATCTCGTCCAGGCTGACCGCGCTGGCGCCGACGGCGTCGAGCAGCGGCTTGATGGCTATGGCCAGCGGGTGCTGCTCGCCGCTCATCCCGCCCCCTTCCCCTCGTCCAGAACGCTGACCTGGAGCGAGATCCGCGTGGCGCCGTGCGCCAGGGTCTCGCGAACCAGTCGGTCGATCGCAGACAGCGTCTGCGCGGCCTCGCCCTCGGCAGTGGTGCCGAACGGGCCCACGTCGACGCTCAGTCCCGCCTCGTCGACAACACGGCGCGCGGTGCGCGCATGCTCCGGGAAGCCGTCCAGTTCGAACGGCTCGGTTGTGAACTCCACCTTCAATCGCACGTGCGAAGCGTATCCGGGGAACGGCCAGGATCCGAGAGGTGCTTGACAAACTGTTGAAGCCGCATGCCATAGTTTCATCAAGCAGAAAACATCTTCCGCAATGTGGAACCAGGTGATGGCATGACCGCCGCGACGCAGAGCTGGCTCAACCAGCGCTGGACCGCCAACCTCTCGATCCTCTTCACCGAGCTTCCGCTGGTGGAGCGCCCGGCGGCCGCCAAGGCCGCGGGCTTCGACGCCGCGGAGCTGTGGTGGACCCTCGACGGCCCCACGCCGCCGCAGGCCGAGCTGGACGCGCTGCGTGACGCCTTCGTGAACGCCGGGGTCCAGCTGACCGGCCTCAACTTCGACGCCGGCAACATGGCCGGTGGCGACAAGGGCCTGCTGTCGCGTCCCGCGGACTCCGAGCGGTTCCGCGCGAACATCGCGGTGGCGGTGGGCCTGGCCGAGTCCCTGGGTTGCAAGGCGCTCAACGCCCTCTACGGCAACCGGGTGGACGACGTACCGGTCGCCGAGCAGGACGCCCTGGCGCTGGAGAACCTCGCGCTGGCCGCGCAGGCCGCGCACGGGATCGGCGCGATCCTGCTGGTCGAGGCGCTGAACGCGCCGGAGGCGCCGCAGTACGGGCTGCTCAGCTCGAAGGACGCGGTGGCGGTGGTGGACGCGGTGAACGCGAGCACCGGCCTCGGGAACACCAAGTTCCTCTGCGACCTCTACCACCTGGCGCGCAACGGCGAGGACCTGTCCGCGGTGATCGCGGAGCACGCGGACCGGATCGGTCACGTCCAGGTTGCCGACGTGCCCGGCCGGAACTTCCCCGGCAGCGGGGAGCTCGACTTCGCTGGCCTGTTCGGTCAGCTGGATGCCGTTGGCTACGAAGGCTACATCGGTCTTGAGTACAAGCCGGTTGCCGGCGTTGCTTCGGCGGATTCCTTTGAGTGGCTGCCTACCGAGCTGCGATCCAGCACGCGCTGAGGGCCCTTCCACTTTGCCTGGCCGGGCGCGCAGTTCCTCGCGCCCCTGGGTGTTGCAACTGACTGTCATCCCAAGGAGTTCTGATGAGCACGACCCCTCGCCGTATCGCCTTCATCGGGCTCGGCATCATGGGCAGCCCGATGGCCGCCAACCTCGTCAACGCCGGTCACACCGTTACCGGTTCGAACCTGACCCGTGAGCCGATCGAGAAGCTGATCGCCGACGGTGGCAAGGGCGCCGAGTCGATCGCCGAGGCCGTCAAGGACGCCGAGATCGTCATCACGATGGTCCCCGCCGACCCGCAGGTCGAGGCCGTCTACTTCGGTGAGGGCGGTGTCCTCGAGAACGCTCCGAAGGGAGCCCTGCTGATCGACATGAGCTCGGTGACGCCGCAGATCTCGCAGCGTGTCGCCGCCGCCGCCAAGGAGAAGGGCCTGCGTTCCCTGGACGCGCCCGTCTCCGGTGGTGAGGCCGGTGCCATCGAGGGTGTGCTGTCGATCATGGTCGGTGGCGAGCAGGCCGACTTCGCCGAGGCCGAGCCGATCCTCAAGGCGCTGGGCACCACCGTGGCCCTGGTCGGCCCGTCCGGCTCCGGCCAGACCGTCAAGGTCGCCAACCAACTGATCGTCGCCGTCAACATCCAGGCGTGCGCCGAGGCCGTGGTCTTCCTGGAGAAGTCCGGCGTGGACCTGGAGGTCGCGCTCGACGTCCTCAACGGTGGTCTGGCCGGCTCGACCGTGCTGACCCGCAAGAAGAACAACTTCCTCAAGCGCGACTTCGCGCCGGGCTTCCGCCTCGACCTGCACCACAAGGACATGGGCAACCTGCTGTCCGCCGCGCGTGCCGTCGAGGTCCCCCTGCCCACCGCCGCGCTGGTCGCGGACTTCATCACCGCCATGCGCAACGCCGGTGACGGCGGGCTGGACCACTCCGCCCTGCTGCGCAACCTGGAGCGCCTGTCCGGAAAGGTCGCCTGACCATGGCTCGTATGACCGCGGCCGAAGCAGCCGTCGAGATCCTCAAGCGCGAGGGCGTCACCAACCTGTTCGGCCTGCCCGGCGCCGCGATCAACCCCTTCTACTCCGCGATCCGCAAGCGCGGCGGCCTGCACCACACGCTGGCCCGCCACGTCGAGGGCGCGTCCCACATGGCCGAGGGTTACACCCGGGCCAAGGCCGGCAACATCGGTGTCTGCATCGGCACCTCCGGCCCGGCCGGGACGGACATGATCACCGGGCTCTACTCGGCCCAGGCCGATTCGATCCCGATCCTGTGCATCACCGGCCAGGCGCCGGTGGCCAAGCTGCACAAGGAGGACTTCCAGGCGGTCGACATCGCGTCCATCGCGAAGCCGCTGACGAAGATGGCCGTCACCGTGCTGGAGCCGGCCCAGGTGCCGGGCGCCTTCCAGCAGGCCTTCCACCTGATGCGCTCCGGCCGTCCCGGCCCGGTCCTGATCGACCTGCCGATCGACGTCCAGATGGCCGAGATCGAGTTCGACATCGACACCTACGAGCCGCTGCCGGTCTACAAGCCGTCGGCGACCCGTGCCCAGGTGGAGAAGGCCCTGGACCTGCTCCAGGCCAGCGAGCGCCCGCTCATCGTCTCCGGCGGCGGTGTCATCAACGCCGACGCGGCCGAGCTGCTGGTCGAGTTCGCCGAGCTCGTCGGCGTCCCGGTGGTGCCGACCCTCATGGGCTGGGGCACCATCCCGGACGACCACCCGCTCACCGCGGGCATGGTCGGCCTGCAGACCTCGCACCGCTACGGCAACGCGACGCTGCTGGAGTCGGACTTCGTCATCGGCATCGGCAACCGGTGGGCCAACCGCCACACCGGCAACAACACCGACGTCTACACGGCGGGCCGCACGTTCGTCCACGTCGACATCGAGCCGACCCAGATCGGGCGCACCTTCGCCCCCGACTACGGCATCGTCTCCGACGCCAAGGCCGCCCTGCAGCTCTTCGTCGAGGTGGCGCGCGAGCGGAAGGCCGCGCAGACGCTGAAGGACTACAGCGCCTGGGCCGCCTCCTGCCAGGAGCGCAAGGCCACGCTGCTGCGCAAGACGCACTTCGACAACGTGCCGGTCAAGCCGCAGCGCGTGTACGAGGAGATGAACAAGGCGTTCGGGCGCGACGTTCGCTACGTCACCACCATCGGCCTCTCGCAGATCCAGGCCGCGCAGCTGCTGCACGTCTACAAGGAGCGGCACTGGATCAACGCCGGCCAGGCGGGCCCGCTGGGCTGGACCGTTCCGGCCGCGCTCGGTGTCGCCACCGCGGTGCCGGACGAGACCGTCGTCGCGCTCTCGGGCGACTACGACTTCCAGTTCATGATCGAGGAGCTGGCGGTCGGGGCGCAGTTCAACATCGGCTACGTCCACGTGGTCGTGAACAACGCCTACCTGGGCCTGATCCGTCAGGCGCAGCGCGCGTTCGACATGGACTACTGCGTCCAGCTGTCCTTCGAGAACATCAACGCTCCCGAGGTCAACGGCTACGGCGTGGACCACGTCAAGGTCGCCGAGGGCCTGGGCTGCAAGGCGATCCGGGTCACCGAGCCCGGCGAGATCGCCGGCGCCCTGGAGCAGGCGCAGAAGCTGGTCGCCGAGTTCAAGGTGCCGGTCATCGTCGAGGTCATCCTGGAGCGGGTCACCAACGTCTCCATGGCGGCCGCCGACATCGACAAGGTCAACGAGTGGGAGGAGCTGGCCACCGAGTCCGGCGACGCCCCCACCGCCCTGCTGGGCGGCTGACCCTTCCGGTCGACCCGCGTGAGCGGGTCATAGTCTCCTCCCGGCGGCGTGATCCTATCCGGTCGTGCCCGCGTCGCCGGGAGGCATTCGTGAAGCAGAAGGTGAGGCTGTCAGTGTCGGACAACCAGGGTCATGTCGTGGTCGCGCCCGACAAGTTCAAGGGCAGCCTCACCGCTGCGCAGGCCGCCGAGCACATCGCGGCCGGTATCCGGCGCGCCGCGCCCGGCACCGAGGTGCGGGCGCTGCCCGTCGCGGACGGCGGCGAGGGGACGGTGGCCGCGGCGATCGCGGCCGGGTTCCGCGTCGTGACGGTCAAGGCCGCAGGTCCGACCGGCGAGCCGGTCGAGGCGGTGCTCGCCGTGCAGGGGGAGACGGCGGTCATCGAGGCGGCGCAGGCCAGCGGCCTGCAGCTGCTGCCGGGCGGCGTCAAGGCGCCGCTGACCGCCACCAGCTACGGGACGGGCGAGCTCGTCCGCAAGGCGCTGGAGCTGGGCTGCCGCAGGCTGGTGCTGGGCCTCGGGGGAGTGGCCTGCACCGACGGCGGCGCCGGCATGGCCCAGGCACTGGGCATGCGGCTGCTGGACGCGGACGGCGAGGAGCTGCCGCCCGGCGGGGCGGCGCTGGCGCGGCTGGCGTCGATCGACCCCGGCCCGCTGGCGGACACGCTCAACGGCGTGGAGGTCGTCGTCGCGAGCGACGTCGACAACCCGCTGCTGGGCGAGCGCGGCGCGCCCGCGGTCTACGGCCCGCAGAAGGGCGCGACGCCCGAGAACGTGGCCGAGCTGGACGCGGCGCTGGCCCACTGGGCCGATCACGTGGCCGCCCTGACGGGCGACGACATGCGCGAGGCGCCGGGAGCCGGTGCGGCCGGCGGTCTGGGCTTCGGGGCGATCGCCCTGCTCGGAGCGTCCCTGCGGCCCGGGATCGCGCTTCTGCTGGAACTTCTGGGTTTCGACCAGGCGGTGCGGGGAGCCCGTCTGGTCGTGACCGGCGAAGGCTGTCTCGACGTGCAGACCCTGCACGGCAAGGCACCCGCCGGAGTCGCCGAGGCGGCGGCCGGGCATGGCGTCCCGGTCGCTGCGGTGGCCGGCCTGCTCGAACTGAGTGAGACGCAGTGGCGCGCCGCGGGGTTCGCCGCCGCGCTCTCGCTCGTGGAGCTGGCCGGCCCCGACGGCGACAGCATCACCCGCGCCGGGGAACTGGCCGAGCTGGCTGGGGAGCGGCTCGCGCGCAGCTTCCTCGGCGCGGAGTGAAGCTTTCTTCGTACGTTCAACCGATTTCGCAGCCGGGCATCGCTTCAACAAGTAGTTGAAACAAACCGTTGACGTTTTGTTGAAGCGAAGCCTAATCTCACGGCAACCCGATCAGGAGGCCCGAGTTGACCAAGGTGTTCCGTTCCCGACGTGCTGTCCTGCCGGACGGCGAGCGTGCCGCCGACGTGGTCGTGAGTGAGGGGCGGATCGTCGAGGTCCTGGCCTACGGCGCCGGTGAGGGCGAGCTCGTCGACCTCGGTGAGCTGGTTCTCCTCCCCGGCCTGGTCGACAGCCACGTCCACGTGAACGAGCCCGGCCGCACCGAGTGGGAGGGCTTCGCCACCGCCACCCGCGCGGCCGCCGCCGGCGGTGTGACGACCATCGTCGACATGCCGCTCAACTCCATCCCGCCGACCACCACGGTCGACGGCCTGGAGGCCAAGCGCAAGGTCGCCGAGGGCCGGCTCTTCGTCGACACCGGCCTGTGGGGCGGTGCGATCCCGGGCAACACCGGCGACCTCGCCCCCCTCCACGAGGCCGGCGTCTTCGGCTTCAAGAGCTTCCTCGCCCCCTCCGGCGTCGACGAGTTCCCGCACCTGAACCGCGAGCAGCTCGAAGAGGCGCTCACCGAGCAGGCCCGGATCGGGGCGCTGTCGATCATCCACGCCGAGGACCCCCGGATCCTCGACGCGGCCCCGCAGACGCCCGGCCCCGCGTACGCGGACTTCCTCGCCTCCCGGCCCGACGACGCCGAGGCCGTCGCCGTCTCCACCCTGCTGGAGATCGCACAGCGCACCGGCGCCCGCGTCCACATCCTGCACGTCTCCTCCGCTGCCGTGCTGCCGCTGCTGCGCGAGGCCCGCGCCGCCGGTGTCCAGGTGACCGCCGAGACGTGCCCCCACTACCTCACCCTCGCCGCCGAGCAGGTCCCGACGGGCGACACCGCCTTCAAGTGCTGTCCGCCGATCCGCAGCGAGGCCAACCGCGACCTGCTCTGGGAGGCGCTCGCCGCAGGCGAGTTCATCGGCGTCGTCTCCGACCACTCGCCTTCCACCCCCGAGCTCAAGCACCTGCCGAGCCTCGGCGGCGACGGCGACTTCGCCGCCGCCTGGGGCGGCATCGCCTCCCTGCAGCTCGGCCTGCCGGCCATCTGGACCGAGGCGCGCCACCGCGGCCACAGCATCGAGGACGTCGTCCGCTGGATGTCCGCCGGACCGGCCGCGCTCGTGGGCCTTTCGACCAAGGGCGCCATCGCCCCCGGCATGGACGCCGACCTGGTGGCCTTCGACCCGGACGCCGCGTTCACCGTGGACCCGGCCGGGCTGCACCACCGCCACCCCGTGACCCCTTACGCAGGCCGCTCGCTGTCCGGCGTCGTGCACACCACCTGGCTCCGCGGTGAGCCGGTGGACGTGAACGGCACCCCGACCGGCCGACTGCTGACCCGAGGAGAGAAGTGACCGACACCCAGAAGCCCGCCGCCTTCACCGAGTTGGTCAACCTCGCCGCCCGGTCGCTGGGCGCGGGCGTGATCGCCGCCAACGACGAGCTGTTCGCCGAGAAGGAGAACCTGCTCGTCGCCAAGCCCGCCGAGTTCCGGCCCCACACCTTCGGGCACAAGGGCCAGATCATGGACGGCTGGGAGACCCGCCGCCGTCGCGGCGCGGGCGCCGAGGAGCCGCACCCGACCGACGACGACCACGACTGGGCCGTCGTGCGCCTGGGCGTGCCCGGCGTGATCCGGGGCGTGATCGTCGACACCGCGCACTTCACCGGCAACTACCCGGAGACCGGCTCGGTCGAGGCCGCGTCCGTCCCCGGCAACCCCTCCCCGGAGGAGGTCGAGGCCGCCGAGTGGACCGAGCTCGTGCCGCGCACCGCGCTCAAGGGCGACACCGCGCACGAGTTCGCCGTCGACGTCGAGCAGCGGTTCACCCACGTACGGCTCAACATATGGCCCGACGGTGGTGTCGCCCGGCTGCGCGTGCACGGCGAGGTCGTCGCCGACCCGCGCGACCTGGACGGGCTCACCTTCGATCTGGCCGCCCAGGAGTTCGGCGGCGTCGCCACCGGGGCTTCCGACCGGTACTTCTCCTCCCCGCACAACCTCAACTCCCTGGGCCGGGCGGCCGTGATGGGTGAGGGCTGGGAGACGCGGCGCCGCCGCAACAAGGACAACGACTGGGTCGAGCTCGACCTGGTCGGCGAGGGCGAGGTGCTGGCCGTCGAGATCGACACCACGCACTTCGTCGCGAACTGCCCCGGCTGGGCCTCCGTGTCCGGTCGCTCCGCCGCCACCGGCGAGTGGATCGAGCTGCTGCCGCGCACGCGGCTTCAGCCCGACACCCGCCACCGCTACCGGGTCACCCCGAGCGAGCCGGTCACCGCGGCCCGTCTGGACGTCTACCCGGACGGCGGCATCGCCCGGCTGCGGCTCACCGGCCGCCTCACCGAGGCGGGCCGCGCCGCGCACGCGCTGCGCTGGCTCAACCTGGTCCCGACGGTCGAGGCCGAGCAGGCCCTCACCGAGGCCGGCCTGACGGTCGGTGAGGCCCGCACGCTCGCCGGCGCCCGCCCGCTGGCCGACGCCCCGGCCGTCCGTGCCGCCGAGGCCGCGCTCCAGCCGGCCGACACCCCCGACGGCGCGGAGACCTCCCGCCGCCGGGCCGCGATCTGGCGGCTGCTGGGAGTCTGACGCCCGCCGACGGCTTTCCTCCCAGCAGCTGCCGTTTAACCACCACTGGGGTGCGGATGGTTCTGCGGGCTCGGCCTGCCACCTCGTGGGTGGCTGCTCGCGCCCACGCGGCGGAGCCGCACATCAGCAGAGCCTCGCGCCCCTGGGGGAGTGCAACGCACCCTTCTCGTCACCCTTTGACTCCGTTCCGAGGTACCTCCATGTCGAAAATCCTGACCACCGAGTCCGGCGCGCCCGTCGCCGACAACCAGAACTCCGCCCAGGCCGGCATCGGCGGCCCGGTGCTGATCCAGGACCAGCAGCTGATCGAGAAGCTGGCCCGGTTCAACCGGGAGCGCATCCCGGAGCGCATCGTGCACGCCCGTGGCTCCGGCGCGCACGGCTACTTCGAGGTCACCGACGACGTCACCGGCTTCACCCGGGCGGCGTTCCTGAACACCGTCGGCAAGCGCACGGACGTGTTCCTGCGTTTCTCGACCGTGGCCGGCAACCTCGGTGCGGCCGACGCGGTGCGCGACCCCCGCGGTTTCGCGCTGAAGTTCTACACCGAAGAGGGCAACTACGACCTCGTCGGCAACAACACCCCGGTGTTCTTCATCAAGGACCCGATCAAGTTCCCGGACTTCATCCACTCGCAGAAGCGTGACCCGTTCACGGGCATGGGCGAGGCCGACAACGTGTGGGACTACTGGTCCTACTCGCCCGAGTCGCTGCACCAGATCACCTGGCTCTTCGGTGACCGCGGCATCCCGGCCTCCTACCGTCACATGAACGGCTACGGCTCCCACACCTACCAGTGGGTCGCCGAGGACGGTTCCGCCTACTGGGTGAAGTACCACTTCAAGACGAACCAGGGCATCCGCTGCCTGGACGCCGGTCAGGCCGCCGAGCTCGCCGGCCAGGACCCGGACAGCCACCAGCGCGACCTGCACCAGGCCATCGAGCGCGGGATCTTCCCGAGCTGGACCGTCTACGTGCAGCTGATGCCGGTCGCCGACGCGCCCGACTACAAGTTCAACCCGTTCGACCTGACCAAGGTCTGGCCGCACGCGGACTACCCGCTGCAGCGCGTCGGTCGCCTGGTGCTCAACCGGAACCCCGACAACGTCTTCGCCGAGGTCGAGCAGGCCGCGTTCTCGCCGAACAACTTCGTGCCCGGCATCGGCGCCTCCCCGGACAAGATGCTCCAGGGCCGTCTGTTCGCCTACGCCGACGCGCACCGCTACCGCCTGGGCGTCAACCACACCCAGCTGGCGATCAACGCGCCGAAGGCCACCGAGGCGAACAACTACGGCCGCGACGGCTACAGCGCCGTCAACGCCGGTGGCCGGGCCAAGAACTACGAGCCCAACTCGTACGACGGCCCGCGCCAGACCGACGCGCCGCTGGCCGCGCCGACCGCCGTCGCCGGCTGGACCGGCACGCACAGCGCCGCCCAGCACGCCAAGGACGACGACTTCTTCCAGGCCGGTGAGCTCTTCCGCCTCATGTCGGAGTCCGAGCAGGAGCGTCTGATCGCCAACCTGGCCGGCTCCATCGGCTCGGTCAGCCGCGACGACGTGGTCGAGCGGGTCCTGCCGTTCTTCCACGCCGCCGACGCGGACTACGGCCGCCGCCTCGAGGCTGCGGTCATCGCGCTGCGAGCCGAGGCGGAGTGAAGGGTGGGGGTCCCGACCGAGGCGAGGGCGTCATGCGGCTCCGCCGTGTGGGGAAGGGGCGCCCGCCCGTAGCGGAGCCGAGGCGGAGCGGCGCCGAAAGCACAGCCATCCGCAACAACGACGAGGGCTGATCCCTTCTGGGCTGCGGTCACCCTCTGCGCGCGCCGTCACCGGTTCCGGTGGCGGCGCGCGTGCGTTGGTAGAAGAGTGAGCCGCGACAGGGGGGTCACTGCTTCGGAGGAGAGGCATGTCCACGACGACCAAGCCCTATGCGCCGGGAACCCCGTGTTGGGTGGACCTGATGGCGAAGGACCAGCAGGCGGCGCTCGACTTCTACAAGGACGTCTTCGGCTGGGCGGGCGAGCCCGGCCCGGCGGAGTTCGGCGGCTACGCCGTCATGGAGCTGGGCGGCCGCCCCGTCTGCGGCATCGGCCCGGCGATGGCCCCGGAGGGGATGCCGGAACCCCCGCACGTGTGGACCACCTACCTGGCGAGCGACGACGCCGACGCGACCTCGAAGCGGATCAAGGACGCGCACGGCACCGTCATGTTCGAGCCGATGGACGTCGGCAACCTCGGCCGGATGCTCGTCGCCGCGGACCCGACCGGCGCGGTCTTCGGGGTCTGGGGCCACAAGGAGTTCTTCGGCGCCGTGGCGGTCAACGAGCCCGGCTCGCTGTGCTGGAACGAGTGCAACACCCGTGACGTGCCGGCTGCCGCCGCCTTCTACGACGCCGCGATGGGCGTCAAGGCCGTGGCGATGGACCAGATGCCCGGCTACTTCGGCCTCGAGGTCGGCGGCAAGACCGTCGGCGGGCTGCAGGACATGGGGAGCAACTTCCCGGCCGAGGTGCCGCCGCACTGGATGACGTGGTTCTGCGTCGACGACACCGACGCCACCGTCGACGCCGCCGTCAAGCGCGGGGCCACCGTCGTCGTCCCGCCGATGGATATTCCGCCGGGGCGGATGGCGGGCATCCAGGACCCGTGGGGAGCGGTGTTCTGCGTGCTCAAGCTGGCCGTGCAGCCGTCCTGACACCACGGTGAGGGCGTGTCCGCACGCCGCTCGAACACTGCGTAACCCATGCTCGCCAGGCTCGCTGACGGCTAGTCTGGTGAGCATGGCTGCGCGGAACCAGAACCCCCGGAGCTCCGTGGAACGCGCCCTGAGACTGCTGGAGGCCGTCGACCGACGCGGCTTCGGCGCCAGGGCGGACGAGCTGGCCGAGGAGGTCCAGCTCCCGACGGACCACGCCCGGCGCCTGCTGCGCTCGTTGGTCCGCGAGGGCTACCTGGAGCGCCTCGAGGACGGCGGGTACGTCCTCGGAGGCGCCTTCGCCATGCTCGGGCAGGCCAACCGTGAGCAGTTGGTGCAGTCGAGGCTGGTCGCCAAGATGACCTCGCTGCGCGACGAGCTCGGCGCGGCGGTCTACTTCAGCCGCTACGCGGACGGCGAGGTGAGCGTCCAGGCCGTGGTCGACGGGCCGATGACGCCGAGCGTCCACGAGTGGGTGGACTTCCGGGCCACCGGCCACGCGAGCGCGATCGGCAAGTGCCTGCTCGCGCAGCTCGACCACGACAGCCGCCGTGACCACCTCTCGCGCCACCCGGCCGCGCGGTTCACCTCCCGGACCAACATCGACACCGGTGCCCTGCTCCAGCGCCTGGACCGGCACCCGACCACCGTGCCGATGCTCGACCTGCAGGAGTACGCCATCGGCACGGTCTGCGCCGCCGTCCCCGTCACGGCCGGCACGACGGTGGGCTGCCTCGCCTTCTCCCTCCCGGTCGAGGAGGCCTACCGCCTGAAGGAGACGGCGGAGACCATGGCGGCCAAGGCCGCGCCGGTCCTGCTGGCCCTCACGGTCTGACCACCCGCTCCCCGAACGGCGCCCCCAAACAGCCAGGTCGCGGCAGTGATCCGGGTGTGCGGCTCCCCTTGACACTCTCGATTGGTCTACGCCAATATCCATTGGTCCGTACCAAGTCGAAGGGTGTGCGCGACGCTGTCCGCGTGCATCCGGGGGAGGGCCTGACGATGAGTCCCAGCAGCCAGCCGAAGACCAGCCCCGAGCTGCGGCGTCTCGTGCTCTCCGTGCTCCAGCCCGGGTTCGTCGGCACCGAGGCGCCGGACTGGCTGCTGCGCGCCATCGCCGGCGGGCTGTCGTCGGTCGTGCTGTTCGGTCGGAACATCTCCACGCCGGAGCAGGTGGCTCGGCTCGCCGGCCAACTGCGTGCCGAGAACCCGGAACTGGTCATCGCGATCGACGAGGAGGCGGGTGACGTGACCCGCCTGGAGTCGTGGACCGGCTCCACCCGGCCGGGCAACTTCGCCCTCGGCGCCGTCGACGACGTCGAACTCACCGAGTCCGTCGCCCGTGACATCGGACGTGAGCTGCACGCCGCCGGGGTGAGCCTCGACTACGCGCCGAGTGCCGACGTCAACTCCAACCCGAGCAACCCCGTCATCGGCGTCCGCTCCTTCGGCGCCGCCCCCGACCTGGTCGCCCGGCACACCGCCGCCTGGATCCGCGGGCTGCAGGACGCCGGTGTGGCCGCCTGCGCCAAGCACTTCCCCGGCCACGGCGACACCGCCGTCGACTCCCACCACGGACTGCCCAGCTACGACGCGAGCATCGAGGAGATCGCCGCCACCGCGCTCCCGCCGTTCCGCGCCGCCATGGAGGCGGGCGTGCGGGTGGTGATGACCGGTCACCTGCTCGTCCCCGCCTACGACCGGGAGCACCCGGCCACGCTCAGCCGCGCCATCATCGGAGACCTGCTCCGCGGCGAACTCGGCTTCGACGGGATGGTGGTCACCGACGCCATCGAGATGGGTGCCGTCGCCGACCGCTACGGACTCGGCGGCGCCGCCGCCGGCGCGATCATCGCGGGCTGCGACGCCGTCTGCACCGGCGGCGAGCGGGCCGACGAGGCCTTCGTCGAGCTGCTGTCCGGCGCCCTGCTGGACGCCGTGGCGGCGGGTGGGCTGAGCGAGGAGCGGCTGCGCGAGGCGTCCGGGCGGGTCCGCGCCTTCGCCGCGTGGTCCACCCGCCTCGGCCGCACCGTGCCGACCGACACGATCCGCGGCGACATCGGCTTCGCGGCCGCCCGCCGGGCGATCCGTCTCAGCGGCCCGGCCGACGACGTGCTGCCGATCGCCGCCGCGCCGCACGTGGTCGAGCTGGTGCCGACCACCAACCTGGCCATCGGCAAGGAGACGCCCTGGGGCGTCGCCACGCCGCTGCGCGAACGGATGCCCGGGACCACCTTCGTCCGCGTCGGTGAGGGTCAACTCGCCTCCGGCGGGCCGGTCCTGGACGAGCTGGTGCTGAAGCCCTCCGTCGGGCGTCCGCTCGTCGTGGTCGTGCGGGACGCCTCGCGCCTGCCGTGGATGGGTGCCGCCCTGGACGAACTGGTCCGCGCCCGCCCGGACGCCATCGTGGTGGAGATGGGCCTCCCGGGCGCGAAGCGCCCGGGAGCGGTGCACATCGTCACCCACGGCGCCACCACCGCCTCCGGCGTGGCCGCCGCCGAGACGCTGCTGGCGCGGCGCTCCGCGTAAGCGCTGCGCGCGCCGGGGTCGGTCGCCACGTTGCGGGCGGACGCGGGGCGTGCGCAGACCCTCAGCCGCAGCCGGTGACCCGGTCCAGCGTCACGTAGCCGTGGGCGGCGCGGATCAGGTGGTCGAAGCAGGCGCCGGTGTCCGTCGTCCCGGTCCAGTGCTCGGAGTCGCGGCCGTCGGCGGCGGTGACGACGCCGTTGGTGCGGGCCAGGACGCCGGTCGCGTCGACGACGTCGTGCGTCCGGTCGACGATGCGCCAGTGGTCGCCCTGCAGGACGCTGTCGTCCAGGATGCGGCCCTGGTGGACGGTGGCCGAGAGGGAGTAGTTGTTGCCGTCGGTGAAGACCGGCACGTCGGAGTCGACGGTGATCGGGTAGTCCCAGCTGTGCCGAGTCGCCGTCGCGCGGCCGTGCTGCGGGTCCGTCGTCACGACCGTCGCGCCCTGCTCGCGCTGCGCCACCACCTGCTTCTGCCCGCCGCTGGAGATCGCGTCGGTGTTGAGGTAGCTCGCGTGCTGGGTCACCGTGGTGCGGATCCGCCCGGAGGACGTGTCCAGCCAACCCGCCGTCGTCCAGTCACGGTTCGCGCTGACGCGGACGTCCACCAGGTCGCCCGCGCCGGGGGTCTCGGTCGTGGTGACGGTGGGGCTGAGCGAGAGCGTGTCCTTCGTCAGCGCGCCGGAGGTCTGGGCGGCGTGGTGGTCGGTGTCGAGGAAGAGCGTGCTGTCGACGGTCCAGCCGTCGGCCGCGCCGTAGGGGGTGACGGTGAAGGTGTGCGGCTTGCCGTCGACCAGCAGCCCGGCGAAGGGCGTCAGGTCCAGGCCGTAGGCCTGGGTGACGAACTGGTCCACGGCCGGGATCGGACGCCACAGCGTCGGCACGATCCCGCCGGAGTAGACGACGGGGTACGGCTGCGCGATGCCTGCGGGCCGCCCGTCCACCGAGACCTGCACCTCGCGGTAGGGGCCGCCGCCGCAGAGGTAGTTCGGGTACTTGCCGGCGAGGTCGTCGGGCGCCGAGGTGAACCACTGCTCGTCGCAACCGCCGCCGCGGGCGTAGACCTCCATGCCGACGTGCGTGAGGTTGCGCGGCAGGGTGACCGTCCTCGACGAGGACTGGCCGGGGTTGAGGTAGGTCCAGCCCGCGTCCGTGGTGGAGGCGGAGAGCGGCACGACCTGGTCGGCGGTGTGCGCGGCCGGGTGGCGGTGGTCGGCCTGGTAGTAGGTGAGCGTCAGCTTCATGTGGTAAACGCCGGTGTAGGTGGAGTTGACCACGTTGCCGAGCGAGACGGCGATCGGCTGCGTCTGACGCAGCAGCGGGATGAACTCCGTGACGTCCTTCTGCAGGGACCAGCTGATGCCCTGGGCGGTCGGCTCGGGCGTGCTGGTGCGCAGCACCTCGGCTCCGCCGATCCACACGCCCGCGAGCCGGTCGTACTGCCGGCCCTGGACGCTGCCGGACCAGGTGAGCACGACCTTGTTCCACGGTCCGGCGCAGTCGGCCGGCGGGGTGAGGGTGCCGCTCCAGGCGGGGGAGGAGATGGTGTTGCCGAAGTCGTTCTGCATGGCGGTGACCGTGCAGTGGTGGGTGTCCGGCGCGCTGATGGGTGGCAGCGCGGTCACCGGGTTCTGGTAGCTGGTCTCGATGCCTGGTGCGTCGGCCCGGGCTGTTCCCGTACCGAGCAGCGCGGCACAGAGCAGGGCGGCGGTGCCGAGCACACGTGTGATGCGCATGGGGTTCCCTCCCGTCGATCTTGACTGGGTGGTACGGGAGGGAACCCTGGCACCCCTACGCGGGGAGACACAAGAGGGCGTGGCGGCCTACCCGTTGACCGCCACCGTCGCCGTCCGGCCCGGCGCCACCGTCACGTCGGCGTAGGTGTACGTCACACCGTCCACCGTGACGGTGCGGGCCGGTCGCGCGCTGCCGTCGACGGTGATCGAGGTGTGCACGCCGGCGAAGCGGGCCTGCCAGTGGCGGGCGGTGGTACCGGTGTTGGTCAGCACGCTGCGGGTCTGCCCGTCCTGGCGGAGCGTCACCGTCCCTTCCCCGACCGGGATCGAGGCGACCTGGAGCCAGCCGATCGAGCCCGGCAGTTCTGAGGCGGTCACCAGGGATGCGGCGTTCGCGCCGGGCTGGACACCGAGCAGGCCCTGCACGGTCTGCGAGAGCAGGGTGAACGGGATCTCCGGGTAGTCGCCGTTGAGCATCCGGCCGCTGGCGTGGACCTGGTCCACGCTCGCGTAGATCTGCTGCATCCACTTCCACGCCGTCGCGCCGTCGTGGCCGGCGAAGAAGGTGTCGGGGAGGTAGGTGTAGCCCTCCTCGTTCTGCGAGCGGTCGGGGCCGGAGTCCTGCTGGTCGATGAAGGAGAGGTAGTTCGTCAAGCGCGGGCCCGGGTCCAGCAGGTGCTTCATCGGCATCAGCAGGCTGGTCTCGTAGCCCCAGTCGCTGATCGGGTTGCCGCTGGTGTCGTAGGCGTGGACGACGGCGCCGGGGTGCTTCGGGTCCACGCTCCAGGTGGAGTTGAACCAGGCCTTGAGTGTCGTCGCGTCCTTCGCGTACACGGCCGCCTGCGCCTTCTCGCCCTTGGCCCGGGCCAGCCCCGCGGCGCCGAGGTAGGCCTGGTACTGGGAGGCGAGCTCGTCCCCGGCCTCGGCGTAGGTGGTGCTGCCGTTCTCCGCGTAGCTGGCGATGCCCGCGAAGATGTCGTTGCTGGTGGCCTGTGGCACGGGCACCGGCCCGGCCGGCAGCGGGCCGGTCTGGCGGGGGATGAACGGGCCGAGGGTGTCGGCGACGTAGCGGCTGAGCACCGGGTCGTTCAGGTAGTCCTGGTCGCCGGTCCAGGCGTAGGCCTCGGCGGTCTTCTGGACCAGCTCGAACGGGGCG
Source organism: Streptacidiphilus jiangxiensis (assembly GCF_900109465.1). Lineage (GTDB taxonomy): Bacteria > Actinomycetota > Actinomycetes > Streptomycetales > Streptomycetaceae > Streptacidiphilus > Streptacidiphilus jiangxiensis. The sequence continues at coordinate 110,742 of NZ_FOAZ01000022.1, read as the reverse complement.
GGCAGCTCGCGGACGAAGGAGTTCGGACCGCCGTAGTCGATGCTGCCGAAGGTCTTGGCGTCGAAGTTGACGGACCAGACCGGGAAGTCGCCGTTGGTGGCGTTCGCGGACGCGGCGAAGGCGCGCAGCATGGTCTTGTTCTGTGCGTCCAGGCCCAGCAGGTGCGCGCCGAGCATCTGGTGGGCGAAGTCGCGGATGTAGAAGTCGGAGCGGAAGGGATAGCCGGCCCAGTACGTGGTCGCGTAGGTGCCGGTGCTCGCGCCCGAGGGGTTCCACTCGTCCATGTCGATGACGCCGGGCGCGCCGGCCTGCTGCACCCAGCTGTTCGCCTTGGTCTTGGCCCAGTCGAACATCGAGACCAGCCGCGGGTCGGAGGAGGAGACCTGTGGGTCGTTGGGCGCAGCGGGCGCCACCGCGGCGTCGTCGACGTTGACCCACCCGGTGGGGGAGGAGCCGACGGCGAGGGTCACCCGGTCCCCGGCCGCGAGGTGCACGCCGGGCAGCGAGTACTTGGCGTAGACGGGCTGCTGGGGGAGCGTCAGCGTCCGTTCGGTCGTGCCGTTGACGCTGACGGAGAGGGTCGCACCGGGCCGCGCGGTGGCGATCCATGCGGAGAGCTCGTAGGAGCCGCCGGTGGCCGCGGTGACGGTCTGGCTGATGCTGTAGCCGGTGCCCGCGTCGAGGTAGCCCAGGTGGGTGCCGGTGTGCGGGTTGTTGCGGCCGACGCCGGTGTGCTCGGAGAAGTCCCATCCGGTGGTGCCCTGCTCGAAGCCCGGGTTGGCGAGCAGCAGCGGCTCGGCGGAGGTGAGAGTGAACTGCTGCGCGTCGCTGGTGTCGCAGCGGTCCGTGCGCAGCGCGCCGTCGGCCTGCCCGGAGGCGGTCAGGCACCGGCCGCTGCTCTGCGCGACGAGCGTGTAGGCGCCGTGGTCGGCCGGGACGGGTGTGAACTGCGCGCTCGGCGGGACGCTTCCGCAGTCCTCGGTGGTCACCGCCGCGCCGTCGGCGGCGACGGCGCAGCGGTCGGTCGCGACGTCGATCAGCATGTAGCGGGCGGGCGTCTCGCCGGCGGCGGTGGTCTGCCACAGGCGCCACCGTTGGGTGAGCAGGCCCTGACAGGCCGCCGAGGTGATCTCGGTGCCCGCCGCGTACTGGCCGAAGCCGGTGCCGAGGCACAGTCCGCTCCGGGCCGAGGTGATCACGTAGGAACCGTTGCTCACGGGCGCGGCGGCGTGGGCGGGCGCGGCCGCGACGAGCGGGGTGCTCAGGACCGCGAGGGCCACGGGGAGGGTTCGCGCGAAGCGCATGGGCTCTCCTTCGAGGGGAGCGACAGGAATCGTCAGTACCATAGTTATGTGAAATGGCACTGAGATCGACGTCCCGGGGGATTGACAAAAGCGCCCCACCCATCATGGGTGGAGCGCTTTCTGTCGGTCCGTCAGGCAATCCGGCGGGGCTCCTCGACCTGCCCGCGGTGGTCGTGGTGGATCGGGCCGTCGTGGGCGGAGAGCGGCAGGCAGCCGCCGCCCCGTCGATGCGCGACGATCTCGGCGGCGACGGCGACGGCCGTCTCCTCCGGGGTGCGCGCGCCGAGGTCCAGGCCGATGGGCGAACGCAGCCGGTTGATCTCCACCTCGGTCAGGCCCGCCTCGCGCAGCCGGTCCAGGCGCTCGAGGTGGGTGCGGCGCGAGCCCATCGCGCCGACGAACCCGAGCGGCATCCGCAGCGCCCGCTCCAGCAGCGGGATGTCGAACTTGGCGTCGTGGGTGAGCACGCACAGCGCGGTCCGCGCGTCCAGGCGCCCGGCCGCGGCCTCCGCGTCCAGGTAGCGGTGCGGCCACTCGACCACGACCCGGTCCGCCTCCGGGAAGCGCCGCTCGGTGGCGAAGACCGGGCGGGCGTCGCAGACGGTCACGTCGTAGCCGAGGAACTTGCCGACCCGGGCGACGGCTCCTGCGAAGTCGATCGCGCCGAAGACGATCATGCGAGGGGCCGGAGTGTAGGACTCGACGAAGAAGACCGCGGCCTCCTCGGAGTTCGGGTCGCAGGGACGGCCGTCGAGCCCGAAGGTCAGCTGCCCGGTGCGGCCCGCGTCGAGCATCGCCCGGGCCTGGCGGACCGAGGCGTCCTCCAGCAGCGGAGAGTTGAGCGTCCCGTGGTGTGCGTCGCCGGTGACGGCCAGCGTCGCGCCGAGCAGGTGCGCCGGGCCGCTGATGCAGCGCACCAGGGCGACGGGCGTGCCGGAGTGGACGTAGGCGAGGCCGGCGTCCATGCCGTCGTCGGCGCCCGGGCGGACCGGCTGGACGAAGACGTCGATGATCCCGCCGCAGGTGAGGCCGACCGCGAAGGCGTCCTCGTCGCTGTAGCCGAAGCGGTGCAGCACCGGCTCGCCGGTCGTCAGCGCCTCGCGGCACAGCTCGTAGACGGCGCCCTCGACGCAGCCGCCGGAGACGGAGCCCACGGCCTCGCCGTCCGCGTCCACAGCCAGTGCGGCGCCCGGGTCGCGCGGGGCGCTCCCGGACACGGCGACGACGGTGGCCACGGCGAAGCTGCTCCCGGCGGAGTGCCAGGCGGTGAGCTGCTCGGCGATGTCCTGCACGGTGGCGCTCCTTCAGACGGTTCAACGGGTGGTGCCGGGCCGCCCTCACGGTCAGGGCGGCCCGGCCTCGGCTCAGTGGATCCCGAGCCAGAGCTTGATCGGGTGCAGGGCGAAGTAAACGAGGAAGACCGCGGTCAGTCCCCACATCAGCACACCCGGCTCGCGCCAGCGGCCACGGCCGGCCTTGATGGCGCAGTAGGCGATGACGCCCGCACCGACACCAGCGGTGATCGAGTACGTGAACGGCATCAGCGCGATCGTGAGGAAGGCGGGGATCGCCACCTCGCGGTCGTTCCACTCGATGTGGCGGGCCTGGGCCAGCATCATCGAGCCGATGACGACCAGGGCGGCCGCCGCGACCTGACCGGGCACCATGCCGGCCAGCGGGGTGAAGAACAGCATCAGCGCGAAGACCAGGCCGGTGACGACCGAGGAGAAGCCGGTGCGGGCCCCCTCGCCGACGCCGGTCGCGGACTCGATGAAGACCGTCTGGCCGGACGCGCCCGCCACACCGCCGATGATGCCGCCGGTGCCGTCGACGAACAGCGCCTTGGACAGACCCGGCATCCGGCCCTGCTCGTCGGCCAGGCCCGCCTCGGTGCCGATGCCGATGATGGTGGCCATGGCGTCGAAGAAGCCGGCCAGCACCAGGGCGAAGACCGCGAAGCCGGCGCTCAGGGCGCCCATGCCGTGGCTGCCGAACGCACCGAACAGGTCGATGTGACCGAAGAGGCCGAAGTCGGGCGAGGCGACCGGGTTGCCGGGCCACTTGGGCACGGACAGGCCCCAGACCGCGTCCGGCAGGTTCAGCGCGGCCTGCAGGATCAGCGAGAGCACGGTGCCGAAGACGATGCCGATGAGGATGGCGCCGGGGACCTTGCGGGTCTGCAGGATGAAGATGGTCAGCAGGGTGATCGAGAAGATCAGCACCGGCCAGCCCTGCAGGTTGTCGCCGACGCCGAGCTGCAGCGGGGTCTCGCTGTGGGCGGCGTCCGGGACGCGGGACACGAAGCCGGCGTTGACCAGGCCGATCAGCGCGATGAAGAGGCCGATCCCGATGGTGATGGCGTGCTTGAGCGCCATCGGGATGCCGTTCATGATCTTTTCGCGCAGGCCGGTGATGACCAGCAGCACGATGGCGGCGCCGTAGATGACACAGAGGCCCATGGCCTGGGGCCAGCTGATATGAGGCACCATCACCGCTGCGAGGGTGTTGGAGACGCTCAGACCGGCGGCCGCGGCGAGCGGCGCGTTGCCGACGACGCCGAGCAGGATGGTGGTGATCGCCGCTGCCAGGGCGGTGGCGGTGGTGACCTGCGCGTGGCTGAGGTGGGCCCCGTTCACGTCCGGTACGGACAGGATGATCGGGTTCAGCAGCAGGATGTACGCCATCGCCATGAAGGTGGTGAGACCACCTCGGACCTCGCCACCGAGGGTGGACCCTCGGGCGGAGATCTTGAAGAAGGCGTCGATCACGTTCTTCGGCTTCGGCGTCGACCCTCTGTTGGGGTCGTCGGAGTTGAGGCTGGGTTCCGTGGATGTCTGGGTCACGGTTCCACTCCCAAGTTTCGAAGGGGTTTGGGGTGGAGCGGCCGGCCTGGGTGACCCTCTAGGCGGGGGAACAGGGGACGGTGCGGCGCGCTTTTCTGCAGGTGCTTCCGGGGTTCACTGGCCTCGGCGAAGGCGTCGTGCCGGATGGTGCGGGGTCCATCGTTTGCTTTCTCTGCGGTGCGTGCGGTGGTGCGGTGGTGCGGTGGTGCGACCCCGGGGCGGGGCGCGGGAAGACCTGACATGGAGTGCCTCGCCCCGGGGTGGTTCGGGTGGCCCCTACTCGCCGGTGCCGGTCAGGTGCTCGGGGCGAACCGGGACCCGGTTCAGTGCGAGACCCGTGGCCTGGCGGATCGCTGCCACGACCGCCGGCGTCGACGAGAGGGTGGGTGCCTCGCCGACACCGCGCAGCCCGTACGGGGCGTGCTCGTCGGCGAGTTCGAGGACGTCCACCGGCTGCGGCGGGGTGTCCAGGATGGTGGGGATGAGGTAGTCGGTGAAGGACGGGTTCCTGACCTTGCCGTCCTTGACGACGATCTCCTCCATGACCGCGAGGCCCAGGCCCTGGGTGGAGCCACCCTGGATCTGGCCGACCACGGAGAGCGGGTTGAGCGCCTTGCCCACGTCCTGGGCGGCGGCCAGCTCGACGACCTTGACCAGGCCCAGCTCCACGTCCACGTCCACCACGGCGCGGTGGGCGCAGAAGGTGTACTGGACGTGGCCGAAGCCCTGCCCGGTCTCCTTGTCGAAGGGGACGGTCGGGCGGTGGTGGTGCTCGCGGGTCAGGTCGATGGCGCTGTCGCCGAGCAGGTCCGCGATCGGCACCAGCGCGCCGGCGGAGGCGGAGACCACCTTGCCGCCGACCAGCGACAGGTCGTTGTAGTCCCAGCCGTAGCGCTTGCGGCCCAGGGCCAGCAGCTCGTTGCGCACAGCCTCGGCCGCGAGCTTGACGGCGCCGCCGGTCATGTAGGTCTGGCGCGAGGCGGAGGTCGAACCGGCCGAGCCCACCTCGGTGTTGGCGGGGTGGATGGTGACCCGCTCGACGCCGAGCTCGGTGCGGGCGATCTGGCCGTGGACGGTGACGCCGCCCTGGCCGACCTCGGCCATGGCCGTGTGCACCATGGCGACCGGCTCGCCGCCGATGACCTCCAGGCGCACCCGGGCGGTGGAGTAGTCGTCGAAGCCCTCGGAGAAGCCGACGTTCTTGATGCCGACCGCGTAGCCGACGCCGCGCACGATGCCCTCGCCGTGCGAGGTGTTGGACAGCGCGCCCGGGATGTCACGGACATCGAGGTGCGTGGTGTCCAGGGCCGGCGGCAGCGGCAGCGCCTTGACGCGGCGCAGCAGCTCGGCGACCGGGGCCGGGGAGTCGATCTCCTGGCCGGTCGGCATGATCGAGCCCTGCTCCACGGCGTTGAGCTGACGCAGCTCCACCGGGTCGATGTCCAGCGCGGCGGCCAGCTTGTCCATCTGCGCCTCGTAGGCGAAGCAGGCCTGGACCGCGCCGAAGCCGCGCATCGCGCCGCAGGACGGGTTGTTGGAGTAGAGGGCGACCGCCAGCATGTTGACGTTCGGGATCTCGTACGGGCCCATGCCCAGCGAGGCCGCGTTGCCGACGACCGCGGGGGAGGCGGAGGCGTAGGCGCCGCCGTCCAGCACGATGCGGGCGTCGCAGTAGACCAGCTTGCCGTCGCGGGTGGCGCCGGTCTCGTAGGTCAGCTTGGCCGGGTGGCGGTGCACGTGCCCGAAGAAGGACTCCTCGCGGGAGTACACGATCTTGACGGGCTTGCCGGTGCGCTGGGCCAGCAGGCAGGCGTGGATCTGCATCGACAGGTCCTCGCGGCCACCGAAGGCGCCGCCGACACCCGCGAGGGTGAGGCGCACCTTGTTCTCCGGCAGGCCGAGGACAGGCGCGATCTGCTCGCGGTCCACGTGCAGCCACTGGGTGGCGATGTAGAGGTCGATGCCGCCGTCCTCGGCGGGCACCGCCATGCCGGACTCCGGGCCGAGGAAGGCCTGGTCCTGCATGCCGACCACGTAGTCGCCCTTGATGACGACGTCGGCGAGCGCGCGCACCTCGTCGGTGACGCCGAGGCCGGAGATCACCTTCTGCGAGTGGACGATGTTGCCGGAGGCGTGGCCCTTGTACTCCGAGGGCTCGTGCACGTACCCGTGGGTCTCCGGGTCGAGGCACTGCTCCTCGGTGGTGATCGTCGGCAGCAGCTCGTACTCGACCTTGATCTTGGCGAGCGCGCGTCGGGCCGTCTCCGGGTGGTCCGCGGCCACGATGGCGATGGCCTCGCCGTGGTAGCGGATCTTGCCGGTGGCCAGCGCCGGCTGGTCCTTGATCTCCAGGCCGTAGAACTTCGAGCCCGGGATGTCGTCGTAGGTCATCACGGCCTGCACACCCGGGTGCTTGACGGCCTCGGTGATGTCCACGGAGAGGATCTTGGCGTGGGCGTGCGGCGAACGCAGCGCCATGCCCCAGAGCATGTCCTCGTGCCACATGTCCGAGGAGTAGGCGAACTCGCCCTTGACCTTCAGGATGCCGTCCGGGCGCAGCGGCGAGCCGCCGATACCGTCCGGGTGGGCGGTGGTGATGTTCTGGAGGTTCTTCTCGGTGCGGATCTGGCTCACTGGGACACCTCCGAGCTCGAACACTTGCGGGCCGAGGCGAGGCGGACGGCGTCCATGATCTTCTCGTAACCGGTGCAGCGGCACAGGTTGCCGGAGAGGGCCTCGCGGATGTCGTTGTCGCTGGGCTGCGGGTTGCGCTCCAGCAGGTCGTGGGACTGCACCAGCAGACCGGGGGTGCAGAAGCCGCACTGCACGGCGCCGGCGTCGACGAAGGCCTGCTGGACGTCGTCCAGACCGGTCTCCGGGTCGGCCAGGCCCTCGACGGTGCGGACCTCGCGGTCCTGCACCTGGCCGGCCGCGACCAGGCAGGAGCAGACCGGGGCACCGTCGAGGTAGACGGTGCAGGAGCCGCACTCGCCCTGCTCGCAGGCGTTCTTTGAGCCCGGCAGGCCCAGGCGCTCGCGCAGCATGAACAGGAGGCTCTCGCCCTCCCAGACGTCGTCCGCCTCGACCTCGCGGCCGTTGGCGGTGAAGGTCACCCTCATGCTGCGCTCCTCAGGGACTGCGTGTACTCGTTCCAGGTCCAGGTCAGGGTCCGCCGGGCCATGACCGCCAGCGCGTGGCGGCGGTAGGCGGCGGTCCCGCGGACGTCGTCGATCGGGGAGGCGGCGGCGGTGACCAGCTCACCGAAGCGCTGGATCGCGGCCGGGCCGATCAGGGCGCCGGACTCCCACAGGCCGCGCTCGGCCAGTTCGCCGGCGATGAACTCCTCGGCCTCCACCGCACGGCGCGGCGTCGGGGCCGCAGAGCCGATGCCGGTGCCGACCGTGCCGTTCTTGGGGTGCAGTGCGATACCGAAGGCGCACACCGCGATGACCATCGCGTTGCGGGTGCCGATCTTCGAGAACTGCTGCGGGCCGTCGGCCACGGGGATGCGGACGGCGCGGATCAGCTCGTCCGGCTCCAGGCTGTTGCGCTTGACGCCGACGTAGAACTCGTCGATCGGGATCAGGCGGGTGCCGCGCACCGACTCGGCCTCGACCAGGACGTCACGTCCGGCGGCCAGCAGCGCGGGGTGGGCGTCACCGGCGGGCGAGGCGCCGCCGAGGTTGCCGCCGACGCTGCCGCGGTTGCGGATCTGCGGGGAGCCGACGGTGTTGCCGGCCAGGGCGAGACCGGGCAGCTCCCGGCTCAGCTCACGGGTGATCCGGGCGTAGGGGACCGCGGCACCGAGCCGGATCACCTCGCCCTCCTGGCCCTCGAAACGGCCGGACTCCCACGCGGTCAGCTCGCTGATCCGGTTCAGGTCCAACAGGGCGGACGGGCGGTGACGGTCGAAGTTGAGCTCGACCATCACGTCCGTACCGCCGGAGATCGGCAGCGCGGACGGGTGCTCGGCCTTCGCCGCGAGTGCCTCGTCCCAAGTGGCGGGCCGCAGGAACTCCATGCGGGTGACTCCTTCGGTGGGTACGGCAAGCATTGCGTGGGGAGGTGTTCGGGGTATTCGGGGAGGTGTGAGCAGTACACAATCGGGGAGTGGTGTGCCGTCAGTCACTGATGGCATGAGGCGCGCTGCCGAGCCCACCCGGATGGCTGTACTTTTCTCCAACGGTTGGCGAACGGGACACGGCGGGCGGATGGAGCCGGAAGGCTTTACCCTGAGCGCGAAAAGCTGCGGCGCGGCTGACACCCCGCGGCGTAGTGTCTGAGCTGTGACTCAGCCGACGCCGAACCCGTTCCTGCAGCCCAGCCCGCTCCCCTACGAGCTTCCGCCTTTCGCGCAGATCGAGGAAGCCCACTACCGGCCCGCCCTCGAGGCCGGCATGGCCGAGCAGCTCGCCGAGATCGCCGCCATCACCGCGAACCCCGAGCCGGCCGACTTCGACAACACCCTGGTCGCCCTGGAGCGCACCGGACAGCTGTTGCGCCGCGTGCAGCTCGTCTTCGAGAACGTGGTCGCCTCCGACTCCACGCCCGCGCTGCGGGACCTGGACGGGGAGATCCAGCCCCGGCTGGCCGCGCACACCGACGCGATCCAGCTGGACCCCGCGCTCTTCGCCCGCATCGACGCGGTCCACGCCCGCCGCGAGGAGCTCGGCCTGGACGCGAACGAGCTGCGGGTGCTGCGGTACTGGCACAACCGCTTCGTCCGCGGCGGCGCCCAGCTCGACGAGTCCGGCCAGGCGCGCCTGCGCGAGCTCAACGCCGAGCTGGCCACCCTCGGCTCCGCCTTCGAGAAGAACCTCTTCGAGGGCACCCGGGCCGCCGCCGTCGTCCTGGACACCCCCGAGGAGCTCGACGGCCTCCCCGACGGCCAGATCGCCGCCGCCGCCGAGAACGCCAAGGCACTCGGCCACGACGGCAAGTACGTGCTCAGCCTGAAGAACTTCTCCAACCAGACCGAGCTGGCCTCGCTCACCGACCCGAAGCTGCGCGCCCGCCTGCTGGACGCCTCGCTCGCCCGCGGCATCGAGGACAACGGCCCGCTCGCCGTCCGCATGGCGACGCTGCGCGCCGAGCGAGCCCGCCTGCTCGGCTTCGACTCGCACGCCGCCTACGTCGTCGCCGACCAGACCTCCGGCAGCACCGAGGCCGTCGAGTCCATGCTCGGTGGCCTGGTCGCCCCCGCCGTCGCCAACGCCGACCGCGAGGGCGCGGCGCTCGCCGCCAGCGCGGGCGTGGAGCGGGTCGCGGCGGCGGACTGGCAGTACCTGTCCGAGCAGGTCCGCAAGGAGCGCTACGACGTGGACGGCGCCCAGATGCGCCCCTACCTGGAGCTGGAGTCCGTCCTGGTCCGCGGCGTCTTCCACGCCGCGAACCTCGTCTACGGCATCACCTTCGAGGAGCGCCCCGAGCTCGTCGCCCACCACCCCGACGCCCGCGTCTTCGAGGTCCGCGAGGCGGACGGCCGCCCGATCGGCCTCTACATCGCCGACTTCTTCGCTCGCGAGTCCAAGCGCGGCGGCGCCTGGATGCACGAGTTCGTCCGTCAGTCGACCCTGCTGGGCCAGCAGTCCGTGGTCACCAACAACCTCAACATCGCCAAGCCCCCGGCCGGCGAGCCCGTCCTGCTCACCTGGGACGAGGTGCGGACCCTCTTCCACGAGTTCGGTCACGCGCTGCACGGGCTCTTCACCGACGTGATCCACCCCTCGCAGTACATGGAGGTGCCGCGCGACTTCATCGAGTACCCCTCGCAGGTCAACGAGATGTGGATGGAGTGGCCGGAGGTCTTCGGCAACTACGCCCGCCACGTCGAGACCGGCGAGCCGATGCCGGCCGAGCTGGTCGAGCGGGTCCGCGAGGCCCAGAACTTCGGCGAGGGCTTCCGTACCGTCGAGTACCTCGGTGCGGCCCTGCTGGACTGGGCCTGGCACTCCGCCCCCGACGGCGAGGGCGCGGGCGACGCGGAGGCGTTCGAGGCGGCCGCGCTGCGGCGCTTCGGCCTGGCCCACCCGTCCATCCCGCCGCGCTACCGCACCGGGTACTTCGCCCACGTCTTCGCCGGCGACTGGTACTCGGCGGGCTACTACGGCTACATGTGGTCCGAGGTCCTGGACGCGGACACGGTGGAGTGGTTCAAGGAGTCGGAACTCTCCGTCCGCGAGTGCGGCGAGATCTTCCGCCGCGTCCTCCTGGCCCCGGGCGGCTCCGCGAACCCGATGACGGCGTTCGCGACGTTCCGCGGCCGTGCCCCGGAGATCCAGCCGCTGCTGAAGCGGCGCGGACTGGAGGGCTAGGCAAGCGAGCACCATCAGGGGCGCGGGGCCGTGACATGTGCGGCTCCGCCGCGTGGGCGCGACCGGGTCGGTGATGCTCCCGCAAGTGGTTGCACCCATCAGGGGCGCGGGGCCGTGACATGTGCGGCTCCGCCGCGTGGGCGCGACCGGGTCGGTGATGCTCCCGCAAGTGGTTGCACCCATCAGGGGCGCGGGGCCGTGACATGTGCGGCTCCGCCGCGTGGGCGCGACCGGGTCAGTGATACTCCCGCAAGTAGTTGCACCCATCAGGGGCGCGGGGAACTGCGCGACAAGCCACCGGCGTGCGAATGGTCCTCAGCGAGCAGGGCCATCCGCACGCCGGTGGTTTCTCGCGCAGTTCCCCGCGCCCCTTGAGATAGTGCAACCACAGCTCGGATCGATTCCTCGCGCCCCTGGGGGTTCGGGTACCGTCTCCCGGAAGCCCATCCCTTTTGCCGAGTTTCGGAGGTACCCGACGTGCGGATCGGTGCGCTGCTCGCTCCCACCGCACCGCCGATGCGGCTGCTCGCGGGAGGTGAAGAGCTCGACCGCGTGGTGACCGGCGTGATGACCACGGACCTGCGCGACCCCAGTCGGTACCTGCACGGCGGTGAGCTCGTGCTCACCGGAATGCTGTGGCGCTACGAGTCGGAGGACTCCGAGCGCTTCGTCCGCCACCTGGCCTCCGGCGGTGCCGCCGGCCTCGCCGCCGGGGAGGCGGAGGTCGGGCCCGTGCCGCAGGACCTCATCGAGGCATGCGAGCGCCACCGCCTGCCGCTCTTCGCCGTCCCGGACGACGTCGCCTTCGGCTCCGTCGCCGAGTACGTCAACCGCCAGGTCTCCGCCGACCGCGCCGCGGACCTCTCCGCGCTCGTCGACCGCCACCGCATGCTCGTCTCCGCCGCCAGCGGCGCAGGCCTGGACGCCGTGCTCCAGTTGCTCGGCGGTGACGTCGACCTGGAGAGCTGGGTGCTGACGCCCACCGGCCGCCTCGTCGCCGGGCCCGTCGACGGGCTCGACGGGCCCGAGCGGGAGGCGCTGGTGCGCGCGCACCTGGAGGCGCAGCGCCGACGCAGTACCCCGGCCAGCCGCACCCGCGTGGGTGATCGCCAGTTCTCGCTGCTGCCCGTCCCCGGCGGCACGCCGCTCGCGCAGTGGCTGCTCGCGGTCGAGGGCGACATCACCGACTGGACCGCCAAGCGCCGCCAGCTCGCCGAGAACCTGGCCCGCCTGGTCTCCGCCGAGCGCGTCCGCCGCGACGACGGCCGCACCCTGCGGGCACGGCTCGCCGACGAGATGATCACGCTGTTGCAGCGTGACGCCGCGCCGGACGAGCTGCTGCGCGCCATGGAGGCCGCGCACGCGATGAGCAGCGGCCCCGAGCTGCCGCTGCCGCAGAGCTGGGTCGTGGTCTCCGTCGCGGGGCAGGCGCTCGCCGAGGGGGAGGCCCGCGAGGCCGTCGCCGAGGCGCTGACCGGCCTTGACGACCGGGCCCTGGTCGGCGACGACGGCGACGCCGCGGTCGTGGTGCTGCCGCTGCCGCAGGGCGAGCGGACCGCCTCGGAGGTGCTGGCCGAGCTGCTCGCGCCGCTGGAGGCCGGGCTCGGCCCGGAGGGTCGGCTCACCGTGGGTGTCAGCGCGCCCGCCGACGGCGTGGGCGGCCTGCGCGGCGCTCTGGAGGAGGCCCGGCACGCCCGCCGCATCGCCGCGGCCCGGCTCGGCCGCCTGTGCGTCGCGGGCCCGGAGGAGCTGGCCTCGCACGTGCTGCTGCTGGCCGCCGTCCCGGACGAGGTGCGCCGTGCGTTCCGCTCCCGGCTGCTGGACCGCGTCATCGGCTACGACCTCGAGCACCAGGCGGACCTTGTCCGCACCCTGGAGGCGTTCCTGCGCTACGACGGCTCCTGGACCCGCTGCGCGGCCGCGCTGCACGTCCACGTCAACACGCTGCGCTACCGCATCGGCCGGATCGAGGAGCTGACCGGGCGTGACCTCTCGCGCCTGGAGGACCGGGTGGACTTCTTCCTCGCCCTCGAACTGAGCTGATCCCGAATCGCGCCGGGTGCCGGTGACGCGGCAGGATGGACATCCAAGCCACCCACCAGCGCGAACACGGATCGGATCGGACGCGAGTTGAGCAGCGATTACGCCGAGTACGTCCGCAGGACGGCCCTGCGCCTGCCGACGGTCGGCATCGACATCGGCGGCACGAAGATCGCCGCCGGGGTCGTCGACGGCGAGGGCCGGATCCTGGAGCAGCTGCGCACCGAGACGCCCCACAAGAGCAAGAGCCCCAAGGTCGTCGAGGACGTCATCACCGAGCTGGTGCTCTCCCTCGCCGACCGGCACGACGTCCACGCGGTCGGCATCGGCGCGGCCGGCTTCGTCGACGCCCATCGCGCGCGGGTGCTGTTCGCACCTCACCTGAGCTGGCGCAACGAGCCGCTGCAGGCGGCCCTGACGGACCGGCTCAAGCTGCCGGTGATCGTCGAGAACGACGCGAACGCCGCCGCCTGGGCGGAGTGGCGCTTCGGCGCGGGCGCGGGGGAGGAGCACCTGGTGATGGTGAACCTCGGCACCGGCATCGGCGGTGCGATCGTGCGCGGTGGCCGGCTGGAGCGTGGCCGCTACGGCATGGCCGGCGAGTTCGGCCACATGACGGTCGTTCCCGGCGGCCACCGTTGCCCCTGCGGCAACCGCGGCTGTTGGGAGCAGTACTCCTCCGGCAACGCGCTGGTCCGTGAGGCGCGCGAGCTGGCGGCGGCGGAGTCGCCGGTCGCGCAGCCGCTGCTGGACCGCGTCGACGGCGACGTCTCGGCGATCACCGGCCCGCTGGTCACCGAGGCGGCCCAGGCGGGTGATCCCTGTGCGGTCGAACTCCTCCAGGAGATCGGCCAGTGGCTCGGCCTCGGCCTCGCCAACCTCGCCGCCGCGCTGGATCCGGGCCGCTTCGTCATCGGCGGCGGCGTCTCCGCGGCGGGCGAGCTCCTGCTCACCCCAGCGCGGGAGGCCTACCGCCGCAACCTCACCGGCCGCGGCTTCCGCCCGGAGGCGGACGTCCTCGAGGCCCGCCTCGGCAACACCGCCGGCCTCATCGGCGCAGCGGACCTCGCGCGCGGGCGCGCACGGCGCTTCCGTACGGTCAAGCGTGCCCGCGTGGAACGCGCCGCGGCCCGCAGCACGGGCGTGGGGCGTCGCCGCACGCAGTGGTGGACACCTTTGGAACGGTGAGAACCCGCAGGGGCGCGAGGAACTGCGCGAGAAACCAATGGCGTGCGGATGGCCCTGCGCATTGAGGACCATCTGCTCATCAGTGGTTTCTCGCGTAGTTCCTCGCGCCCCTAAAGGGGCAGCTGCATCAGCGTCGTGTCGATCCACCGTCCGTGCTTGAAGCCGACGTTCCGCAGCCGGCCGACCTGCTCGAAGCCGAAGCGGCGGTGCAGGGTGACGGAGGCGTCGTTGCCGGAGTCCGCGATGACGGCGACCAGTTGGCGCAGCTCGGTCTTCCGGCACTCCGTCAGCAACGCGTCCAGCAGCGCGCTGCCGAGGCCCTGGCCCGTGCGGCCCGGGGCCAGGTAGATGGAGTTCTCGCCGGTGAACCGGTAGGCGGGCTTGGGGCGGTACTGGCTCACGTAGGCGTAGCCCGCGATCTCGCCGTCGATCTCCGCGACGAGGAATACCGGCAATTCCTTCGACTGCCAGTCGGCGACGCTCGGCGGCGTCTCCTCGAAGGTGATCACGGTTTCCGTGACGTAGTGGGCGTAGATCGCCGCGACAGCCGCGAGATCGGCGGGTTCGGCGGGTCGGATCACTGGCTCTCCTGCGAATGAAGGTTTTTGCCGCGCAGAAATGCTGACGAAACGTCAGGGAAACGGGCCGAGCCCACCGTCCGGAGAAACGATTCCCACGACGGGAGGCACGATCGCGTGATTCCCTACCCTAGTTGGCTCAACGCGGGCGACAACACGTGGCAGCTGGTGGCAGCCACGCTGGTGGGCCTGATGAGCATCCCCGGCATCGCCGTGCTCTACGCCGGACTGGTGCAGCGCAAATGGGCTGTGAACACCATGCTCATGGCGTTCAGCGCTTTCTCGATCGTTCTCGTGGCCTGGGTGCTCTACGAGTTCAAGATGAGCTTCGGATCACCACTCCACCTCGGCCCCGGGATTCTGAACTCCGCCGTCGGCAGGCCGGGCACGATCACCAGCGCGGGAGCGGAGACCGGAAAGGCCGCGATTCCGCTCGTCAGCGGCACCGGGGCGATGCCGGACTTCCGGTTCCCGCAGTCCACGCTGGCCTACTTCCAGTTCGCCTTCGCGGCCATCACGCCGCTGCTCTTCCTCGGCAGCGTGATCGGGCGGATGAACTTCAAGGCGTGGCTGCTGTTCGTGCCGCTCTGGTCCGGCATCGTCTACTCCGTCAACGCGTTCCTGCTCTGGGGCGGCGGCTGGTGGGCGCAGGCCGGGGCGCTGGACTACTCCGGCGGCTACGTGATCCACCTCGCCGCCGGCACCTCCGGCTTCGTCGCCGCGGCGGTGATCGGGCCGCGGTTGGCCCGGGACCGGGCCAGGGCCGTGCCGAACAACCTGCCGATGGTGGCGGTCGGCGCGGGCATCCTGTGGCTCGGCTGGAACGGCTTCAACGGCGGGGACATGTACTTCGGCGGTCAGAACGCGGCCGCGGCCGTGCTGAACACCAACCTGGCCACCGCCGTCGCCCTGCTGACCTGGCTGCTGCTGGACATGTTCGCCGGGCCGCAGCGCAAGCCGACCTTCCTCGGTGCGATCAACGGCATGATCGTCGGCCTGGTGGCGATCACGCCGGCGGCCGGCTTCGTGACCGGGGTGGGCGCGATCCTGGTCGGCCTGATCGCCTCGGTGATCGTCTGGCTGTCCTGGAACAAGCTGGGGAAGCTGCGCTTCATGCAGAAGGTGGACGACGCCCTGGGCGTGGTCCACACCCACGGTGTCGCGGGACTGGTCGGCGGCCTGCTGGTGGGCCTGTTCGCCGACCCGGCCATGGCGGTCTACTACAACAAGGACGGCAGCGTCTTCTCCGTCGCGGGGCTGTTCCACGGCCACCCCAAGCAGCTGCTCGTGCAACTGGGCGCGGCCGGGACGATCATCGTCTGGGACGCGGTGATGACCTTCGTGATCCTCAAGGCCATCGGCCTGTTCGTGAAGCTCCGCGCCCCGGACGAGGTGCTGGAGATCGGCGACCTCGCGGTGCACGACGAGGAGGCGTACCCCAGCGAGGAGGGCCTGGCCGCCGTAGGGGCGTCGGCGTCGGCGGCGAAGGCGCCGGTGACGGCGGCGGAGCCGGTCGCCGAACCTGCCGCCGAGCCGTGAAGCTGATCACCGCCGTGCTGCCCGCCTCCGGCTTCGAACGGGTCCACGAGGCGTTACGCACCCTCGGCATCCCGGGCGTCACCGTCACCACGGTGTTCGCCCGGGGTGTCGGGCCCGCCCACGACGAGGTCTACCGCGGCACGCGCCGACGGGTCGAGCTCCAGCCGGCCGTCCGCCTGGACCTCGTCACGCCGGACGCGGACGCGCCGGACATCGTCCACGTGATCGCCGTGGCCGGTGTCCGGGGCAGCATCTGGGTCACCCCGGTGGAGCGGGTGGTCCGGATCCGGACCAGGGAGTGGGGCGAGACCGCGCTCTGACCGGACTGTCGGTCATGTAGCCCTCCAGTACTACGGGTTGGTGGCCGCCGGAGCCAGGGGAACAGTCGGGGTCGCGCTCCTTCCCGGCGGTGACGGTCCGTCGGCTGCCACTGCCTAGCGTTCTCGTCATGACCACTCTCCGCAGTGCCGCGACGGCCCTGGCCCTCGCTCTCGTCCTGCCCCTGCCGATCGTCGCAGCCGGTACGGCCTCGGCCGCTCCCGTGCCTGTCGCCGCTCGCGCCGCCGTCCAGCTCGCCCTGCCCCGCCCCACCGGCCCGTACGCGGTCGGCGTCGACGTGCTCCACCTGGTGGACCGGCACCGCCAGGACCCCTGGGTGCCGAGCGCAGGGCCGCGTCAGCTCATGGTCTCCCTGTACTACCCCGCCCGGCGCGGCACCGGCAGGCCGGCTCCCTACATGAACGCCACCGAGGCGAAGCTGCTGCTGGACCAGCGGGCCCCCGGCTCCGGTCTGCCGCCGCACCTGCTCGCCGACACCCGCACCTACGCCTTCACCGACGCCAGGCCGGACCACGGCCGCTACCCGCTCGTGGTGCTCTCGCCCGGCTTCGGGCTGCCCCGGCAGACCCTGACCGCGCTGGCGGTGGACCTGACCAGCCACGGCTACGTCGTCGCGCTGGTCGACCACACCTACGAGGACTCCGGGACCACCTTCCCCGACGGCCGGACGCTCACCTGCACGCTCCTGTGCAGCGACTCGCCCGACGCGCCCGGCCCGGTGGCCATCGCCGACAGCAGGGCCGAGGACGTGTCCTTCGTCCTCGACCAGCTCGCCGGAGCGCATCCTGTCTGGCGCTACGCGCACCTGATCGACTCCCGGCGGATCGGTATGGCCGGCCACTCCCTCGGCGGCGCGGCCACCGTCCCGGTGATGGCCACGGACCGGCGGGTGCGTGCCGGAGCCGATCTGGACGGCGCGATCTTCGACGGGCTGCCGGTCGCCGGCCTCGGGCGTCGGCCGCTCCTGCTGCTCGGCAACTCCACCGACCACACCGTGGGCGGTGGCGAGACGAGCTGGTCGACGGACTGGCCGCTGCTGGACGGCTGGAAGCGGTGGCTGACGGTGACCGGGTCGACGCACCTGGACTTCACCGACCTGCCCGTGCTGGCGGCCGAGGTCGGCTACCCCATCCAGGGGGAGCAGATCGCCGCCGCCCGCTCGCTGGCGATCACCAGGAGCTACGTCAGGGCCTTCTTCGACCTGCAGCTCAAGGGCGTCCCGCAGCCGCTGTTCGACGGGCCGTCCCGCGCCTACCCCGAGGTCGTCTTCCAGCAGCCGGTCCGACCCGGAACGGGCATAAGCTCGGGATCATGAAGCTGACCAAGTTCGGCCATGCCTGTGTCCGTCTGGAGCGGGACGGCAGCGTTCTCGTCATCGATCCCGGCGTCTACAGCGATCCGGTCGCCATGGACGGCGCCGACGCCGTCCTGATCACGCACGAGCACCAGGACCACTTCGACGAGGCTGCGCTCCGCGGCGCCCTGGAGGCCAATCCGGGCCTGCGGGTGTGGACCGTCGGGTCCGTCGCGGCGCAGCTGGAGGGGGTCGGCGCCGGGCGGGTCGCCGTCGTCGGGCACGGGGACGCGTTCACCGCCGCCGGCTTCGAGGTGCAGGGGCACGGCGAGTGGCACGCGCTGGTGCACCCGCACTGGCCGATCGTCGCCAACACCGGATTCCTGGTGGAGGGGATCTTCCACCCGGGTGACGCGCTGACCGTTCCCGACCAGCCGGTCGAGACGCTGCTGCTGCCCGTGCACGCGCCCTGGTCCAAGCTGGGCGAGGTCGTCGACTACACCAACGCGGTCGGCGCGCGGCGCGCCCTCGCCGTGCACGACGGCGGGCTGAGCGAGATCGGGCTCGGGACCGCCGGGTACGCGCTGAACGACATCGCCCCCGGCACGGCGTACGAGCGCCTGGAGCCGGGGGCGTCAGTCGAGCTGTGAGTCAGTGTCGAGGTGCGGACGGTGGCCGTCAGGCGGCCGTCAGCAGGGGGCGCAGCGCGCCGCTCTGCAGCCGGACCACCAGAGGCGGGGCGTAGCGGCGGGCGGCCAGCGTGGCCGGGATGGCGACGGCCGTGCCGACCACCAGGCCGATGACGACGTCGTGCGGGTAGTGCGCGCCGACCCAGACCCGGGAGAAGGCCATGAACAGGGCCAGCACCGAGGCGATGATCCCGAGCTTGCGGTCCAGCACCCACAGCGCGGCGGCCGAGGCCGCCGCGATCGTGGCGTGGTTGCTGGGGAAGGACCAGTCGCCCACGCCGGGGCAGGGCTGCAGGGTGACCGTGTGGGCGATGGCCTGGCACGGTCGGACCTCGGTGAAGACGCTCTTGAGCACGTCGTTCACCACGTAGGCGAGGACCACCGCCACCGGCACCGCCAGCGCCGTCGCCATCGCGGTGGCGCTGCGGGCCTGGCGGGCCTGCCACCAGCCCCAGACCATCAGCAGCGCGAAGAAGCCGAGGCCGAGGGTGGCGTAGAAGGACACCACGTTGTCGAGCCAGTGCGGAGCGCTCTGCGCCTGCCGGGTGATCCAGGTGTACAGACCTCCGTCGATGGAGGCGCCGTTCAGAGCAAGGTTGTTCACGGTGTTCAAGGGGGTGGTCACTCCGCGGAGGCGCTGCTCTTGCGGGAGCGCAGCAGTTCGAGGCCGATCGGGATGAGGGAGACGACGACGATCAGGCCGATGATCGGCAGCAGGTACTTGTCGATGTTCGGGATGCTGGAGCCGAGCGCGTAGCCGGCCATGGTGACGCCGACGGTCCACAGCAGGCCTCCGACGACCTGCCACAGCGTGAACTTCTTCACCGGCACGCTGAGCGCGCCGGCCATCGGGTTGAGCACGGTGCGCACCACCGGGATGAACCGGGCCAGGACGATCGCCTTGGCGTAGCCGTACTTGGCCAGGATTTCCTCGGCCCGCTCCGAGCCGGCCAGCAGGTGTTTGTTCTTGGTGCGGCCCAGCAGGGCTTTGCCGCCCTTCTGGCCGATCATGAAGCCCACCTGGGCGCCGAGCAGCGCGCCGACGATGGCGCAGGCCAGCACGGAGCCGAGGTTCAGGTGGACGCCGTCCTTGCTGGTGGTGCAGAGCAGGCCGGCGGTGAAGAGCAGCGAGTCGCCGGGCAGGAAGAAGCCGACGAGCAGGCCGGTCTCGGCGAAGAGCACGACGGCGATGCCGAGCGCGCCGAAGGCGGCGAGGAGCGAGTTCGCGTCGAGGATGTTCACCGCGAGCTGGTGCACGCCCGAGGGGTCCGGGGCCATGGGGGTCGATCCTCCTGCGATAGTGGCTGCTGGTGTCGGGTCGAATCGTTTATCATCTACACACGTGTAGTCGTTCCGTGTCACTGTAGTGGATGGAACTGTGGAATCGCGAAGACGACGGAAGGTGGTTCCGAGGTGGCGACCGAGGGGCAGCGACGGCATCCGGGTGAGCTGGAGTCGGGCGTGCTCTCCGTGCTGTGGGCCGCGTCGGGCCCGATGACGCCGGCCCTGATCCAGCGGGCACTGGGGGGTGGGCTGGCTCGGACCACCGTCAACACCATCCTCTCGCGCCTGCACGAGAAGGGCGTCGTCGAGCGCACCCGTGTCGGCCGCGCCTTCGCCTACGCCCCCGCGCGCGAGGTCGCAGACGCGCCCGGGCTGGCGGCGCGGCGGATGCGCAGCGAGCTGGAGAAGGAGCAGGACCGCGAGGCGGTGCTGGCCCGCTTCGTCTCCGGCCTCAGCGACGCGGACGAGGAACACCTGCGCCGCCTGCTGGGCGGCTGACGTCTCCCGCGGCGTCCCCGTGGATGATGGGGCGCATGACGTTCAGTACGCGCACGCTCCAGCTCACCACCGGGCACCGCGAGACCGCGGTGGACATCACCGACCACTGCGCGGCGTTCCTCGACGAGGTGGCCGCGGGCGGTGACGGTCTGCTCAACGTCTTCGTGCCGCACGCCACCGCGGGCATCGCCGTGATCGAGACCGGGGCCGGCAGCGACGACGACCTGCTGGCCGCGCTGCGCGAGCTGCTCCCGGCCGACGACCGCTGGCGGCACCGCCACGGCTCCCCCGGCCACGGCCGCGACCACGTCCTGCCGGGTCTGGTCGCCCCGCACGCGACCCTGCCGGTGGTCGACGGCCGGCTCGCGCTCGGCACCTGGCAGTCGGTGGTGCTGATCGACACCAACGGCGACAACCCCACCCGGACCGTGCGTCTCTCCTTCCTCTGCTGACGTCTGCCGACGCAGTTTCACCTGACGGTCTGTCAATAAAGCGCAGCCATTCCACCATTCGTGTCACAACGGTGGCATGGACACTTCCCGCAGTGGTTACCGACTGGTACACAGGTGCGTGACGCGCGTCCACCTGTGCCCCACCCCACAGTCGTGCACCACCACCACAAGTGGAGGTTCCATGCGCATGCCCGCGTCCAGACGACTCCTGGCGAGCACGCTCGCCGCAGGCGCCCTGCTCACGGGCGGCCTCGCCCTGGCGCCCTCCGCCCAGGCGGCCACGGGCGGCTACGTCGCCCTCGGCGACTCCTACTCCTCCGGCGTCGGCAGCGGCAGCTACATCTCCGCCAGCGGCTCCTGCTACCGGAGCACGCTCGCCTACCCCTACCTGTGGCAGAAGGCCCACGCCCCCTCCAGCTTCACCTTCGCCGCCTGCTCGGGCGCGACCACCGCGGACGTGCTCAGCGGCCAGCTCTCCGGGCTGAACAGCGGCACCACCGAGGTCAGCATCACCATCGGCGGCAACGACGCGGGCTTCTCCTCGACGATGGAGACCTGCGTGCTGGACGGCACCAGCTCCTGCCTGTCCGCGGTGAACTCGGCGGAGAACTTCATCAACACCCAGCTGGCCGCCAAGCTCGACGCGGTCTACTCCGCGATCCGCTCCCACGCCCCCAACGCCCACGTGGTCGTCCTCGACTACCCCCACCTCTACGCCGTCCCCGGTGACTGCCTCTTCGGCATCAGCAACACCAGCCGGACCGCGATCAACGGCGCGGCGGACGACCTCGCGTCGGTCACCGCGAAGGAGGTGGCCAAGTACGGCAACTTCTCCTTCGGAGACGTCCGCTCGGCCTTCTCCGGGCACGAGATCTGCACCGACAGCGAGTGGCTGCACAGCACGACCTGGCCGATATACGAGTCGTACCACCCGACCGCCAACGGCCAGTCCGGCGGATATCTCCCTGTGTTCGGCGCGCACGCCTGATACTGGGCGGCATGACCGACGATCATCCTCTGGTCCACCACGTCGAGCTGTGGATGGACGACCTCGCCCTCGCCGAGAAGCAGTGGGGGCCGGTACTGACCGCGCTCGGCTGCGAGCCGTTCCAGAAGTGGGAGAACGGCCGCAGCTGGCGCGCCGGCGGCAGTTATGTGGTGATCGAACAGTCGCCCGCGCTGCGTCCGGGCGGACACGACCGGATGCGCGCGGGCATCAACCACCTGGCCCTCCGGGCGCCCGCGTTGGCGCGTGACTCCGCGCTGCGCTCGATCGCGCTCTCCGTCGGCTGGCAGGAGCGGATCGACACGGGGCAGGCACTGCACCTCGTGGACGGCCAGGGCTTCGAGCTGGAGCTCGTGTACGAAGAGTGAGTCGCCCCTAGTGCGCCGCTGACGCGGCGTCCGAGTACAGGGCATCGATGTCCGCTGCGCAGGCGCGGGTGATGGCGCGGCGTCTGAGCTTCAGTGAGGGGGTCAGCAGGCCCGACTCCTCGGTGAAGTCGATCGGCAGCACGCGGAAGGCGCGGACCGACTCGGCGCGGGAGACCGCGGTGTTCGCGGCCAGCACCGCGCGCTGCAGCTCGGCGTGGATGTCCGGGTCGGCGGCAGCCTCCTGCGGGGTCAGGGAGGGGCGGCCGCGGACCCGCAGCCAGTGGTCCAGGGCCTCGGCGTCGAGGGTGATCAGCGCGGCGACGAAGGGCCGGTCGTCGCCGACCAGCGCGCAGTGACCCACCAGCGGATGCGTCCGGATGCGGTCCTCCAGCGCGACC
The DNA here is from genome assembly GCF_900109465.1 of Streptacidiphilus jiangxiensis. GTDB lineage: Bacteria > Actinomycetota > Actinomycetes > Streptomycetales > Streptomycetaceae > Streptacidiphilus > Streptacidiphilus jiangxiensis. Next base: position 88,608 of record NZ_FOAZ01000022.1, on the reverse strand, counting down.
GGGGCCACGCTCTTGCCGCCGCTGGTGACGATGATCTCCTTCTTGCGGCCGGTGATGTGCAGGTAGCCGTTGCGGTCCAGGTGCCCGAGGTCGCCCGTGGCCAGCCAGCCGCCGCGCAGGGTGCGGCCGGTGGAGTCGGCGTCGTGCAGGTAGCCGCGGAAGACCTGGCCGCCGGAGACCCAGACCTCGCCGTCCTCGGCGATCAGCACGCTCGTGCCCGGGATCGGTGTCCCGACGGTGCCGAAGCGCACCCGCTCGGGTGGGTTCGCGGTGGCGGCGGCGGTCGTCTCGGTCAGCCCGTAGCCCTCCAGCACGGTGACGCCCGCGCCCCGGAAGAAGAGTGCCTGCTCGCGGCTCATCGCGGAGCCGCCGGACATCGCGTAGCGCAGGCGTCCGCCCAGCACCGCGCGGACCTTGCCGTAGACCAGGGACTCGTAGAGCTGGTGCTGCATCCGCAGCGTCGCGGAGGGCCCCGGGCCCTCGTCGAACGCCTGCCGCTCCAGCGCCTCCGCATAGCGCACCGCCGCGTGGTAGGCCTTCTCGAAGGCCGCGGCGCGTCCCGACTCCTCGGCGCGCTGCCGCGCGCGCCGCAGCATCTTCTCGAACACGTACGGCACCGCGAGCAGGAACGTGGGCCGGAACGAGGCCAGCGCGGGCAGCAGGTCCGCGGGTGCGGTGCTCGGCTCGTGCCCGAGCCGGATGCCCGCCCGTACGGCCGCCACCTGGATCATCCGGCCGAAGACATGCGCCAGGGGGAGGAACAGCAGCGTCGCCGGCTCCTCGCCGCCGCGCCCGTCGAAGACCTCGCCGTAGCGGGCGAGGATGTTCTCCACCTCGGCGAGGAAGTTACCGTGCGTCAGCACGCAGCCCTTGGGGCGGCCGGTGGTGCCGGAGGTGTAGATGACGGTGGCGACGGTCTCCGCGACGACGGCCTGCCGGTGCTGGTTCACCACCTCGTCCGGGACGGCCTGCCCGGTGAGGGCGAGCTGCTCCAGCGCTCCCGCGTCCAGCTGCCAGATGTGCTGCAGGTCGGTGAGCCCGTCACAGACCGATCCGACGGTCATCGCGTGGTCCTCGTGCTCCACGACGCAGGCGACGGCGCGGGTGTCGGCGAGGATCCAGCGCAGCTGCTCGGCGGAGGAGGTCGGGTAGACCGGCACGGGCTGCGCGCCCAGCGACCACAGGGCGTAGTCCAGCACGGTCCACTCGTAGCGCGTCCGCGCCATCACGGCGACGCGGTCGCCGAAGCGGATGCCGCTCTGCAGCAGGCCCTTGGCGACGGCCAGCACCTGGTCCCGGAAGGCGGCCGCGTCGACGTCCACCCACCCGTCCCCGTTGCGCCGCGCGAGCACGGCCTTGTCGGGTGTCTCCTGGGCGGTCCGGTAGACGGACTCGGCCAACCCCTCCGCCTTGGGGCATCGGGCCAGCGCCGGAACACTGAACTCGCGCACTGGGCTCCCCCCATCACCGACACCCCGATGGACGGGCGCCCTACCGAAACGGCAAGTTACCTCTCGGAAACATCGCGTGACCAGAGGTCGTCCGCCGACTTCACCGGACTTCCACGCGGCGTGACCAGGCTCTGTTCATGATCCGCTCAAGCGGGATTTTCGATGGACCGATCGGTTGTGGATCACTTGTGTTCACAGTGAATCTCCCTTGTGTCCGCTTTGTGGTGGCTCGGTGTCACGTTCCTTTGGAAACGGAGGGTTCCCTGAGGCCACCGACGGTCGAACTGACGCACGTGCAAGTAGTAGAGTCGCCGCGATTCTGCCGGGCCCCGAGAGGAACCCATGCGACTCCGCCGCAGATCCATCCGCGCGAAGATCACCGCGCTGCTCCTGGTGCCGCTCACCGCGTTGACGGGCCTGTGGGCCTACACGTCCGTGGTCTCGGCCACCCAGGTCTGGGGGCTGTTCAAGGTCGTCGACAACTACCGCTGGTACGGCAACCCCGCGGACGACCTGTCCAGAGCCCTGCAGGACGAGCGGCGCGCCGCCGTCGCGTTCGCGGCGACCAAGGTCAGGGGCACCGCGGTCCCGACCACGCTGCTGGCGCCGCTGCGCGCCGCCGAGCAGCGGACCGACGCGGCCGCGCAGGTCTTCGGCGAACACGCGAACGACGGCGGGCACCGCGGCGACCTGAGCGACGCCCAGGCGACCGCGCTGCGCGCGATCCAGGACCAGGTGGCCGCGCTGAGGGTCGAGCGCACCGCGGTCGAGCAGCACTACCTCGACTGGTTCAGCGTCTACGTCTGGTACACGAACGTCCAGGACCCGTTCTTCACCCTGCGCCTGGAGCTCAGCGACATCCCCGCCGGCGACCTCGCCCGGACCGCGCAGAACCTCGTGGAGATCGTGCGCGCCCGCGAGTACATCTCGCGCGAGGACGCGCTCGAGGAGGGCGCCCACCTGCAGGCGCCGCTGAGCGACCAGCAGTTCCAGGAGCTGCTCTCCACCGCCGCCACCGAGCAGCTGCTCTTCCGCGTCCACACCGCCCAGCTGCCCCAGCCGCTGCAGGGGATGTACCAGGACTTCCAGGACGGCTCGGACTACTCCGAGCTCAACTCGCTGGAGAACTACTCCGGCGCGCTCGGCGCCGCCCAGCACGAGAACCGGCTCAACTACCCGCAGTGGCGCGAGACCGCCGACCGCGTCCTGGACAGCCTCAGCGCCCTGGACCAGCAGGCCGCGACCACCGCGGGCGAGCAGGGACGCAGCTACGCGATGCAGGTGATCTGGCGCGACGGCATCGCCGGGCTCATCGGCCTGCTCGCCGTCATCGCCACCATCGTGATCTCGCTGCGGATCGGCCGCCGCCTGGTCCGCGAGCTGGTCGGGCTGCGCGACGGCGCCTTCGAACTCGCGGGCGTGCGCCTGCCGTCGGTGATGCGTCGCCTGCGGGACGGCGAGAAGGTCGACGTCGCCGTCGAGGCCCCGCCGCTGACCGCACCCGACGAGTCCGGCGGGCGGCCCACCGCACCCGACGAGCTGGCCCAGCTCGGCCGTGCCTTCAACGCCGTGCAGCGCGCCGCGATCGAGGCCGCGGTCGAGCAGGCGGAGCTGCGCCGCGGCGTCGCCGCCGTCTTCGTCAACCTTGCCCGCCGCAGCCAGGCGCTGCTGCACCGCCAGCTCTCCCTGCTGGACGAGATGGAACGGCGGGCGGAGGACCCGGAGGAGCTGGAGGACCTGTTCCGGCTCGACCACCTGACCACCCGTATGCGCCGCCACGCCGAGGGCCTGATCATCCTCTCCGGCGCCGCGCCGGGCCGCTCCTGGCGTCGCCCGGTCCGCGTCCTGGATGTCGTCCGCGCCGGCGTCGGTGAGATCGAGGACTACGCCCGGGTGCGCGTGCACCGCATGCCGCCGGTCGCGGTGGCGGGCGGGGCCGTCTCCGACCTGGTGCACCTGATCGCCGAGCTCGTCGAGAACGCCACCGTCTTCTCGCCGCCGCACACCCAGGTGCGGATCGTCGGCGAGGAGGTCGCGCACGGCTTCGTGCTCGAGGTCGACGACCGCGGTCTCGGCATGGGTGACGAGGCGCTGGCCGCCGCCAACGACCGCCTGGCCACCGGAGGCGACTTCGACCTCGGCGACACCGACCGCCTCGGTCTGTTCGTGGTCAGCCGCCTGGCCGCCCGTCACCAGATCCGCGTCTCGCTGCGGCGCTCCCCGTACGGCGGCACCACCGCCGTGGTGCTGCTGCCGCACGAGCTGCTGACCGCCGCCGCGCCGCGCCCCGGCGACGCCGAGGGCGCCGGTTCCGTGGCCCGCACGGCAGCGGGCGACGCCGCGGGCACCGGATCGGGCGAGTACGCGCTGCCGCCGTCGCTGACCCGTGGCCTGCGCGACACACCCGCCGAGACCGGGCGCGCCACCAGCGGTCGGCTGGCCTCGGCCACCCGCGCCTATCCCGGCCGCCTCGGCGGCCCGCGCCCGCACACCCCCGACGAGTCCGCCGGCACCGGCGGACTGCCCCGCCGCCGTCCCAAGGCCGCGTTGTCGGTCCGCCAGGAGGTCCTCTCGGAGGAGCTGTTGGCCGAGGAGGTGCTGACGGACGAGGTCCTCAGCGCCGAGCTCCTGGGCGCTCCCACGGAGGGGCGGACCGACGCGGACGTCATCGACGCCGAGGTGCTGAGCGAGGAGGACCTCGCCGTCGAGCTGCTGCCGGCCGTGGACGACGCGATCGGTTCGATGACCGCGGCGGGCATCGTGCCGCCCGGCGGTGCGCCCGCGCTGCCGCGCCGCGTGCGGCAGGCCAACCTCGCCCCGCAGCTGCGCCGCACCGACGCCGCGCCACCGCAGCCCCCCGCCGCGCGTCCCGGCTCCGCCGGTGACCGCACCCCCGAGCAGGCGCGCGCCACCTTCGGCGCCTTCCAGCGCGGCCTGGTCCGCGGACGCTCCGAGCAGCGCCCGCCGACCCCCGAAGACCAGCTCCCGGCGAACGCGAACACAGAACCGACTGCGGAAGGAACCACCCGATGACAGCCACGACGAAGCCGTCCGGCGACCTCAACTGGCTTCTGGACGACATGGTCCGGCGGGTGCCCACGATCCGGCACGCCGTGGTGCTGTCCAGCGACGGTCTGGCCACCGGCGCCTCCGGCGAGCTGGCCCGGGAGGACACCGAGCACCTGGCCGCGGTCGCCTCCGGCTTCCACAGCCTGGCCAAGGGCGCCAGCCGCCACTTCCAGGTGGGCGAGGTCCGGCAGACGATGGTCGAGCTCGACCAGGCCTTCCTGTTCGTGACCGCGGCCGGCGACGGCAGCTGCCTTGCCGTGCTCAGCGAGTCCGAGGCCGACGTCGGCCTGATCGCCTACGAGATGGCCCTGCTGGTCCGTCGCGTCGGCGAGCACCTCGGTACGGAGCCGCGCGGCGGCTCGGCCGGGTGAGACCGATGCGGGGGGAGCAGGACGGCTTCGAGGACCCGTCGGCCTTCACCGACGCGGACGTCACCGAGGAGGGCTTCGCCGAGGAGGGCTTCGCCGACGAGGAGGAGCTCGGCCAGCTGGTGCGCCCGTACACCCTCACCCGCGGCCGCACCCGTCACGCCGCGGCGGAGGTGTTCGATCTGGTCACCCAGATCAGCGCCGCGGCCGGCGAGGGCGGCGGGGTGGACGAGGAGACCCAGGACCCGGAGCACGAGGCGATCCTGGAGCTGGTCCGGGTCCGCCCGCTCTCCGTGGCGGAGATCGCGGCCGACCTCGACCTGCCGCTCGGGGTGGTCCGCATCCTGCTCGGCGACCTGTTCGAGGCCGACCTGATCGAGGTCACCCGTCCCGTGCCCGCGGCGCAGCTGCCGGACGAGTCGATCCTGCGCGAGGTGATCCGGGGTCTGCGCGCGCTCTGACCATCCGAAACTCGTCCGCGTGACCGTTTCTGCGGACGGGTGTTCGTCAAACCGTGGCCCTGGCCGCCCCGGACGGGTCAATCGGCCCTGCCCGCGCGCTATCGCCCGGAGCGCTGGGCAGCTTCGCCGCATGGAGCCACGGATCTGTCCGCCGCCGCCGGTCCCCGTCGTCCCCCCGGTCGGCCCGGGACGCCCGCACACCCCGCCGCAGCCGCCACCCTTCCCGGTGCCGCCGCACTGTGCGATCGTCCATCCGCGCCCGTACGTACCGCGCCCGTACGTCCCGCTGCGGCCCCCACCGCGTTCCACGCCGACGCACGCGCTGCCGCCGCGTCCGGTCGTCCACCACACCGCGACCGCGATGCCCAAACCCCTGCCCGCGCCCGAGGTCGCCGCCGCGCCGGGCGCACCCGAGGCCGCGTTCGTCTACGTCGCCATCACCATCCCGGCTCTCGTCGCCGCCGGGACCGGCGCCTTTCACCAGATCTTCGGAAGGGGACGCTGAATGGACCTCGGATTCCTGTTCGCCGCGCTCGTGGGCCTCGCGGTCGCGGTCCTGGTACTGGCGCTGTTCGGCCGGACCACCCGCTCCCGCGAGGGCAACTTCTCCGGCAGCGCCCTGGCCTTCCTCGGCTCCGCCTCGCTCTCCTCCTTCGTGCTCATCGCCGCCTTCCTGATCGCCGGCTCCTGGTCGAACCTCAACACCGCCCGTGGCCACACCCTCGACGAGTCCCGCGCCCTCAACGCCGCCTACACCGACGCCGACGCGCACACCCGCCCGCTGCTGCACGCCTATGTCACCTCCGTCATCCACGACGAGTGGCCCGCGATGGCCAAGGGTCAGGCCAGTCCCACTTCCTGGCAGCGGCTGGACACCGTCCGCGCGGCGGTGACCGCGGAGCCGGTGTCGGCCCCGCGCGAGCAGGAGCTGAGCGACCTCACCGCCGTCTACACCACCCGCCAGGTCCGGCTGGCCGACACGATGGCGACCATGCCGTGGCCGCTGTACCCGGCGCTGATCTGCACGGCGATGCTGGTGCTGCTCTACGCGCCGATCGCCGGGCTCACCTTCCACCGCCGGGAGGCCGTCGCGCTGGGGCTGGTGGGCGCGGTGGTCGGCTTCGGGGTGTGGATGGTGCTGCACATGACCCACCCCTACACGGGCCCCGTGCACGTGACGCCCGTCGCCTACACGCAGAGCCTGCAGCGTTTCACGCAGTTGGCGGCGACGATCCCCAAGTGAATCCCCAAGTGACAACCGGGGACCCCACTTATGCGCGTCACCTCGCGCGGCCTATGATGCGCCCGTGATGCGTGGCACGCAGGGCGACGGTTCGTTCGTCGCCGTCAAGATCCTGGTGGCCGGCGGCTTCGGCGCGGGCAAGACGACGCTCGTCGGAGCCGTCAGCGAGATCCGTCCGTTGCGGACGGAGGAACGGCTGAGCGAGGCGGGGCGACCCGTCGACGACACGCACGGCGTGGAGGGCAAGAACACCACCACCGTGGCGATGGACTTCGGCCGGATCGACATCCGGCCCGGTCTCGCCGTCTACCTCTTCGGGACGCCCGGACAGGACCGCTTCTGGTTCGTCTGGGACGAGCTGGCGCAGGGCGCGCTCGGCGCGATCGTCCTGGCGGACACGCGGCGGCTGGAGGACTGCTTCCCGTCGGTCGACTACTTCGAGCGGCGCGGCATCCCCTTCGTGGTCGCCGTCAACTGCTTCGAGGGCGCCCAGCTCTACCCCGCCGATCAGGTCCGCACCGCGCTGGACCTCAGCCCGGACGTGCCGGTGGTGCTGTGCGACGCGCGAGAGCGGGACTCCGTCAAGGAGGTCCTGGTGGAGATGGTCGAGCTCGCGCTGACCGAGCGGCAGTCGGTCTACAGCTGAGCAGCGGTCGGGGCTGAGGGGTCCAGGGCCGAGCGGTCAGCGGGTGATGGTCAGCCGTTGGTTGGTCAGCGTCATCGGGCCGTCCGTGAGCACCTGCAGCCAGGTCGGTCCCGCCGGGTTGGGGGCGAGCGGCGCGCCGATGCGGCGCAGCACGTAGACGGCGGTGCCGTGCGCGGGGACGGTGTGCGGGCCGGAGACGACCCGCCAGTCGAAGTCGAGCCATGCGTTGACCCCCGTCGCGAAAGCCGGGGCCAGCGGCAGGTCACCGGTGTTGCGCAGCGTCGCGGTGATCCTGCTGAGGCCGACGGTGTGTCCGCTGCGGGGGCCGGACGCCGTCGCGGTGACGCGGAACGGCGGCGGGGTCGCGATCGCGACCAGCAGCAGGGTGAGGGCGGGCAGCGCCAGCAGCGGCGGCAGCGCGAGCCGCACGGTCCGGCGCCGCAGCGGTCCGGCCCGCCAGGCCCAGGCCGCGCCGAACAGCGCCCGCTCGTTGCAGGCCAGGGCGACCAGCCAGAGCGGGGCCAGCAGCACGAAGTAGGTCTCGGTGGAGCGGGTGGAGAGGAAGAACGCGGGCCACGGCAGCAGCGCGAGCGCCGGAGCCAACCGGGACGGCCACAGCGCCAGGGCCACGAGCGTGGCGAGCAGCGCGGCCGCGGCGGCCGCCGAGTACAGGCCGAGGGCGCCGCTGCCGGAGGTCAGCCAGAGACTGACGTCGACCGGTCCGAGCCCCTGCGGGGAGGCGTGCTGGGTCAGCACCGTCAGGACGCCCGGGAGCCAGGCGCCGCCGTCGAGGAGCAGGAACGGCAGGTTCAGCAGCAGGAACACCCCGGCCGCCAGGGCCCCGTAGCGGGCCGTCACGGCGAGGGCGGGTCGCCAGCGCCCCAGCTCGCCGCGGCGCACCAGCAGGACGCCGAGCAGCAGGAACGCGCTGAGGAACCAGGCGAGTTGGTGTGCGGCGTCGGCCGCGCCCAGACAGCAGGCGGAGACGACGCCCGCCCGGCCGAGCCGGGCCCCCGTGCCGATCCGGCTCCACCCGGCCAGCACCACCACCAGGAACGGCAGGGCGAGGAAGACCGGGTAGCCCTCGCGGGCGTAGGTGAACATCCAGGTCACGCCCAACACCAGGACCGTGGCCCCCGGCCGTAGCGCGGGCGGCAGCAGACGGAACATCAGCAGCGCGGTGACGGCCAGCGCCCCCAGGCTCCACAGCCCCGCCACGGGCACCCAGCCGGGCAGGGGCAGCATCCCGTGCGCACCGAACGGCGCGGTCAGCAGCACGCTCAGCGGCGGGTAGCCGAAGGTGTCCGCCGTCCTGCCGTCCATCAGCGGCGTCATGCCGACCTGGAAGAGCCGTGCGGCGCCGGGGAAGTGCGCGCCGTAGACGTGGCCGCCCGCCGCGAGGGAGCGCGCGGCCATGGTCACCAGCGCCCCCTCGTCGTCGTGGTACGGGGGAGCGCCGCTGCCGGTCGCGTAGGCGGCCTGCAACCCGAGCCGCGCCAGCGCCGCCAGCAGCACCGCGACGTCGAGGCGCCGCAGGCCCCGCTCGCCGCGGGCGACGACCGTCAGCACGGCCAGCGCCAGCAGCGCCCCGTACAGCAGCCCGAACCCGACGCTGAGGTAGACACGGGAGGTCGCCTCGGCGCGCAGCAGGGTCGGCAGCCCCTGGAACAGCACGACGACGGCGAGGAGGGAGAGGACGCGATGCGCGAGTGTCGGCGAGACCGCCGCGGCCCGCGCCGCCGCGGCACCGCCTGCGTCACGGTTCGCGGCGCGATCCGTCAGGGCACGAGTCGTCATGGCGAGCCCGACCGTAGTCGACCCGATCGGCCACGACCGGGCGCGACGGCCGCCTTACGCGAACGAGTGACAACCGGCCCCGCTCCCTTCGGCTGGGTGGCCGAACACCGTCCGTCCGTACGCCGGTCCGCACCGAATTCTGCCCCCGATGGTCCAAACCTCCTGCGCGGGCCGCACAATGGTTCTTCACGGGAGCAACACAGTCCGGCGTCCGGAGGGTGGTGAGGGGCGGGAATGGGCAGCGCGGCGATCCACGGACCGGGACTGGTCCCTCCGGGCCCCCTCCGGCCCCCGCGTCTCACCGTCCCCACGTGGCGACGCCTGCTCGGCCTCGCCATCACCCTCGCCTCGGTCGCGGCGGTGGCCTTCGTCGGCCAGTCCTTCGGCTGGATGACGGACGCTCAGGCCTCCACACGCGCGGCGCAGGCCGCGGACGGCCACGCGCGCCTGGTCGCGATGGCGCTGCGCCAGCTCGTCCCCGACGGTGAACCCGGCGAGGCACGGTTCGCCGGTGTGGCCGCCGGGCTCGACGCGGTCCTGGTCCGTGACGACTACCGCGGCCCGACCGAGACGGTGCTCATCGTCCAGGTCCACGGTCGCACGATGGCCGGGGCGTTCGGTGGCCGCCGGGTGGTGGACGTGGTCCGCTGCTACGCCCTCGACTGGCGCCCGCCGGACGTGGCGGACCCGCAGCTCGTCCCGTGCCCGGACATGCCCGCCGTCCCGCCGTCGTCCCCGGCCGCGCAGGAGCTGGCGCAGCAGCTCAACGGCCTCGGCGGCCTCGGCTCCGGCCCCTACCTCGCCGCCGGCATCCCGGGCGCGTGCGCCTTCGGCGAGTACCGCAGCCAAGGCTTCCTCGCCTGGCCGGCTCCGGTGACAGCACGCTGCGACGCCGCCGAGGTGGCGAAGGCGGCCACGTTCGTCGACTGAGGTGGCTGCAACGTCCCCTGGTTCAGAATGATCGGGTGAGCCTCGAAAAAGCGCTGCGGGCCGCTCTCCAGGGCGACGTCGACTTCGGGGCTGCCCAGCGCGCGGTCTACGCCTACGACGCGTCGAACTACCGCCAGGTGCCCCTGGGGGTCGTGAAACCCGCGTCCCTGGACGACGTGCGGGCGGCCGTCGCGCTCGCGCGGGAGCACGGGGTGTCCGTGCTCGCCCGCGGCGCGGGCACCAGCATCGGGGGGCAGGCGGTGAGCCCGGGCGCGCTCGTGCTGGACCTGCGGGCCGGGCTCGGCGCGCTGGACGCGGACGCGGTCGACCCGGGGGCGCGCACCGCGCGGGTCCGCGCGGGGACTGTGCTGGACGCACTGCAGAAGCTGGCGGCGCCACACGCGCTGCGGTTCGGGCCGGACCCGTCGACGCACAGCCGCTGCACCTTCGGGGGGATGATCGGGAACGACTCCTGCGGTGCGCACTCCGTCGCCTACGGGCGCACCTCCGACAACGTCCGCTCGCTGGACCTGCTGCTCGCCGACGGTACCGAGCTGACCGTCCACGGGCCGCGCAGCGCCGCCCAACGGCAGGCGCTGCTGGACGAGCCGGGACGAGTCGGCGCGCTCCACCGGGAGCTCCACGCGCTCGCGACCGAAAACCTCATGACGCTCCGTCAGTCCTATCCGACGCTGCCGCGCCGCGGCTCCGGCTACGCGCTCGACGCGCTGCTGCCCGAGCGCGGCTTCGACCTGGTCCGTGCCCTGACGGGGACGGAGGGCGGGTGTGCGATCGTGCTCGGTGCCGTGGTCGACCTCGTGCCGAGGGCGGAGCGGACCGAGCTGGTGGTCGCGGGGTACGCCGACGAGACGGCCGCCGCGGAGGCGGTCGTCGAGCTGTTGCCGTTGCGGCCACTGACCGCCGAGGGGATGGGCGCGGACCTGATCCGCTCGGACGCGGAGCGGGCGCGGCTGCCGAAGGGGGGTGGGTGGCTGTTCCTGGAGGCGGAGGCGGGCGACCATGCGCGTGCCCTCGAGCGCGCGGTGCGGGCGCAGGGCGCGGCCGTGGCCGTGGTGGCGGACCAGGCGGGGCAGCGGGCCCTGTGGCGGGTGCGCGAGGCCGCCGCCGGGACGGCGACGCGCGGGCCGGACGGGCAGGAGGCCTGGCCGGGCTGGGAGGACTCCGCAGTACCGCCCGAGCGGCTGGCGCCCTACCTGCGCGAGCTGCGTGCGCTGACCGCCGACCACGGGCTGCGTGGGACGCCGTTCGGACACTTCGGCGAGGGCTGCCTGCACCTGCGCCTGGACTTCCCGCTCGACACCCCGACCGACGGTCGGTTCCGGCGTTTCCTGACCGAGGCGGCCGCGTCGGCGGTCCGGCACGGCGGCTCGCTCTCCGGCGAGCACGGCGACGGACAGGCGCGGGCCGAGCTGCTGGGCCTGATGTACCCGCCGGAGGTGCTCGCGCTCTTCCGCCGGTTCAAGGCCGCGTTCGACCCGGAGAACCTGCTCAACCCGGGCAACGTCGTCGACCCGCGCCCCCTGGACGCGGACCTGCGCCAGCCGGGCCTGCCGCGCACGCTGCCGCTGGCCGACGGCGCGCGGCGCTGTGTCGGCGTGGGGGCGTGCGTCGCGGACGATCCGGCTGCCGTGATGTGCCCGAGCTACGCCGCGACGCGCGACGAGCGGCATTCGACGCGCGGTCGCGCGCGGCTGCTGGGCGAGCTGCTGCGGGGGAGCGTGACGGGGGAGGGGCCGATCACGGACGGCTGGCGCTCGCGCGAGGTACGGGACGCGCTGGACCTGTGCCTGTCCTGCAAGGGCTGCGCGAGCGACTGCCCGGTCCATGTCGACATGGCGACGTACAAGTCGGAGTTCCTGCACCGGCACTACCGCCGCCGTCTCCGTCCGCGCGTGCACTACGTGCTGGGCGGCTTGCCGCGCCTGCTGCGCATGCTGCACACCGTCCCGGGCGCGGCCCGCGCCGCGCGCGCGGCCCTGCGCGTGCGCCCTCTCGCCACCCTCGCCCGTGTCGTGGCCGGCACGGCCCCGGAACGGCCGCTGCCGTCCATCCCGCCGCGCTCCTTCACCAGCACGTACCACCCCGAGCCGCTGTCGGCCTGCGGCACTGGTTCGCGCACCGAAGGCGGCGGTGCACGGCGGGGCGCGACGGGGACGCCTCCTCCGACCGGAGCGGTGGGTCCGGATGCGGGCGATGCCGCTCCGCGTGCCCGCGGCGGTGCACGGCCGGGCGCGACCGGGGCGCTGCCTCCGACCGGAGCGGTGGGTCCGGATGCGGGCGATGCCGCTCCGCGTGCCCGAGGCCGGGTGGGGTCGGCGATCGGCCGAGGGGTGGGGTTCGCGACGCGGCGCCGCCTGCCTTCGGGCGGCGCGGAGCGCGCGGGCGGGGACGGGTCCGCGGTGCGCAGCGTCCTGCTGTGGCCCGACACGTTCGGCAACCACCTCGACCCCGACGTGCTCGATGCCGGCGCGGCCGTGCTGACCCGGCTGGGGTTCCGGCCGCAGCTGCCCGTGGGGGCGGTCTGCTGCGGGCTGACCCACGTGAGCACCGGCCGCCTCGACGCCGCCCGCCGGACCATGGCCCGTACTCTCCGCGTCCTCGCGGCGAGCCCCGCCGACGTGCCCGTCGTCGTACTCGAACCCAGCTGCGCCGCCGCGCTGCGCGAGGAACTGCCCCGCCTGCTGCCCGAGGACCCGCGCGCGGCCCGTCTTGCCGCGCGGGTGCGGACGTTCGCCGAGCTGCTGGACGAGGCCGACATCGGCGAGCAGACGCACGAACCGCTCGGCGCGCTCGCGCAGACGCACTGCCACCAGCACGCCGTCCTCGGCACCGGTGCCGACGAGCGGGTGGCGGCGCGGTTCGGGCTGGACGTGCGACGGCTGCCCCCCTCCTGCTGCGGGCTGGCGGGGAACTTCGGGTTCGAGCCGGGACACCACGACGTCTCGGTCGCCGCCGCGGAGCGCGTGCTGCTGCCCGCGCTGCGGGCCGAGCCGCGGGCGCGGGTGCTGGCGGACGGCTTCAGCTGCCGCACCCAGATCGCCCAACTCGCCGACGGCCGACGGGCCGTGCATCTCGCACAGCTGCTGCGCGAGCTGCTGGAGGACCCGTCCCGGTAGAAGTTGCAGAAAGCTCCACAAGGCTCTGACCGGCCGCGCTGTCCTCCGGGGCGGCGCGGCCTCGGTCTTCTGGCCGCAACACCGAGGACACGCGCAGGTAACGATCCTGCCGCCTTGCAGAAATTTGCTGCAAGGACTTTCCAGCGCGCTCACACCGCTGTTACGTTCCTCCCCAAGCCCAGCGGCAGTGCGGCTCTGGGCTCCCCACCCCCGAAGGAGATGCACGATGCGTCGTGGCATTGCGGCCGCCGTTCTTGCGACGGCGATAGCGGTTTCTGCAAGCGCTTGCGGTTCTTCCGGCGGCAGCAGCTCGGGCGGCTCGGCCGCCAACGCCGGGCCCGTCACCATCACCTGGTGGGACACCTCGGACGCCACCAACGAGGCCCCGACCTACAAGGCCCTGGTCGCCCAGTTCGAGCAGGCCAACCCGAACATCAAGGTCAACTACGTCAACGTGCCGTTCGCGAACGCGCAGGCGAAGTTCACCACCGCCGCCACGGCGGGCAAGGGCGCGCCGGACGTGCTGCGCTCCGATGTCGGCTGGGTCGCCGGCTTCGCCCAGGCGGGCCTGCTGGCCCCGCTCGACGGCACCCCGGCCGCCGCCGAGAAGTCCTCGTTCGAGCCGCAGCTGATCCAGCAGGCCACCTACCAGGGCAAGCTCTTCGGCATGCCCGAGGTGACCGACACCCTGGCGCTGATGTACAACAAGTCGCTCTTCGCCAAGGCCGGCATCACCGCCGCGCCGAAGACCTGGGACGAGCTGAAGGCCGACTCCGCGCTGGTCAAGCAGAAGGCGGGCGTCGACGGCTTCGCCTTCAACCCGGCCTCCTACTACGCCATGCCGTTCCTGTACGGCGAGGGCACCGACATGGTGGACCTGGCCAACAAGAAGCTGGAGTTCAACTCCGCCGCCGCCATCAAGGGCATCAACACCCTGAAGGACCTGGTCTCCGCCCCGGGCGTCTCCAAGCTCGACACCACGCCCAACGGCTACGCCAACATCATGGACGCCTTCGAGACCGGCAAGGTCGCCTCGATCATCCAGGGCCCGTGGGAGACCACCAACGTCTTCAAGGGTGCCGCCTTCTCCGACAAGACCAACCTGGGCATCGCCGTGGTCCCGGCCGGCTCGGCCGGCAAGGCCGGCGCGCCGATCGGCGGTCACAACCTGGTCGCCTACGCCGGTTCCGACGCCGCGCACCAGGCCGCCTCGGAGAAGTTCATCGCCTTCCTGACCTCGGCGCAGTCGCAGATCGAGATCGCGACCAAGAACTCGACGCTGCCGACCCGTACGGACGCCTACACCTCCGCCGTCACCGCCAACCCGGGCATCGCCGGCTTCCAGGCCGTCCTGTCCGCGGGCGTGCCGCGTCCGGCGCTGGCCCACTACAGCGACCTGTACGGCCCGTTCGGCACCGAGCTGACCAAGATGCTGACCGGCCAGGAGAGCGTTGCGCAGGGCATGAGCAACAGCACCGTGCAGGCCCAGAAGCTGCTGCCGGACTACGCCGCGCAGTGACCCCGTGCCGGCCGGTCGTCCCCGTGAGGGTGGGGGCGGCCGGCCGGCATCCCGCTTCGTACTCCCCCCAGAGTCTCCCGAAGAGGCCAGAGTTCCCCGAAGAGGTGCCCCATGACCGTGGCCGCGCCGGCGGAAGCCGCCACGCCACGCCGGACCGAGGAGAAGCCGCCCAAGCAGGCCGGCCCGCTCCGCCGCCTCCGGCGTTCCTACGACCAGTACTGGTACGCCTGGGCGATGTGCGCCCCGGTCGTGGTGATCCTCGGTGTCCTGGTCGGCTATCCGCTGGTGCTGGGCATCATGTACACCTTCACCAACGCCACCAGCCTCAACGTGGGCCACACCATCGGGGTTAACCACATCCCCGACACGTTCAGCTGGGTCGGCCTGAAGCAGTACGTCGACATCCTCTCCGGCCCCGACAACCAGTTCTGGCCGCACTTCTGGTGGACCATCATCTGGACCGTCAGCTGTGTCGCCATCACGGTGTCGCTGGGCCTCGGCCTCGCCGTCCTGCTCAACCGGCAGGTGCGCGGGCGCACCCTGTACCGGACGCTGCTGGTGCTGCCCTGGGCGGTGCCGACCTTCGTCACCATCTTCTCCTGGCGGCTGCTGCTCTCCGACGGCGGTGCGGTCAACCACCTGCTCGGCTCGCTGGGCCTCGGCCAACCCGAGTGGCTGAGCAACCCGTTCTGGCAGAAGATCGCCGCGATCACGGTCAACGTCTGGGTCGGCGTGCCGTTCATGATGCTCTCCATGCTGGGTGGCCTCCAGGCCATCCCGGGTGAGCTCTACGAGGCCGCCGAGATGGACGGCGCGAGCCCGTGGCAGCGGTTCCGCAACGTCACGCTGCCGGGCCTGCGCCCGGTCAGCAGCACGGTGATCCTGCTCGGCGTGATCTGGACCTTCAACCAGTTCATCGTGATCTTCCTGCTGTTCGGCTCCACCAACAGCGACAGCGTGCAGATCCTGGTCACCTACTCGTACCAGCTCTTCTTCGGCCAGAACCCGATGGACTACGCGGGCGCCGCGACGGTCGGCGTGCTGTGCCTGTCCATCCTCGTCGTCTTCACCGAGTTCTACCGGCGCTGGATCCGGCGCATGCAGGGAGAGCAGGCATGAGCACCAAGAAGACCCGCGGCCGCGGCGAGCGCGGGCCGCTCGCCTCCGCCGGACTGCACTCCGTGCTGGCCGTCGCCGCCTTCGTCGCCGCCTTCCCGGTGGCCTGGGTCGCCTACATCTCCCTCGGGGCGGGCGAGTTCGACTACCAGCATCCGAACCGGATCGCGGCGCATCCCTCGCTGGCCAACTACGACCACGTGGTGAACCACACGGACTTCTTCACCTGGCTCGGCAACTCCACCCTGATCGCCGCCGGTACGACCGTCGTCGGTGTCCTGGTCGCCGCGAGCGCCGGCTACGCCGTCTCCCGGATCAGGTTCCTGGGTCGCGGCACCCTGATGTACACCTTCCTGCTGACCCAGATGTTCCCGGTGTCGGTGCTGATGGTGCCGATGTACAAGATCCTGGCCGACACCAAGCTGCTGGACACCTACGGCGGCCTGATCCTGGTCTACTGCACCACCGCCGTGCCGTACTGCGCCTGGCTGCTCAAGGGCTACTTCGACACCATCCCGGTGGAGATCGACGAGGCGGGCCGGATCGACGGGCTCAACCCGTTCGGCACCTTCTGGCGGCTGATCATCCCGCTCGCCCGCCCCGGCCTCGCGGTGGCGGCGTTCTACACCTTCCTCACCGCGTGGGGCGAGGTCGCCTTCGCCTCGTTCTTCCTGCTCTCGTCGAACCACTACACGCTGGCCGTCGGCCTGCAGACCTTCGTCAGCCAGTTCAACTCGCAGTGGAACTACATGGCCGCGACGGGTGTGCTGATCGCCATCCCCGCCGCCGCCTTCTTCTACCTGGTCCAGAAGAACCTGGTGACCGGCCTCACCGCCGGCGGGACCAAGGGCTGACACCCCAGCCGGTCCGTCGCCGTACCAGCCACTTCTTCTCTCGCATCTCTCGCACCCAAGGGATCCCATGACCCAGCACCTCGTTGTTCCGGCCCGTCCCGCCACCAGTGGTGAAGGCGAGTCCAACGCGCAGCGGAGAACCGGCTGGTGGCGTGAGGCCGTGATCTACCAGGTCTACCCCCGCAGCTTCGCCGACGCGAACGGTGACGGGATGGGCGACCTCGCGGGCATCCGCTCGCGCCTGCCCTACCTGCGCGACCTGGGCGTGGACGCGGTCTGGCTCTCGCCGTTCTACGCCTCCCCGCAGGCCGACGCCGGGTACGACGTCTCCGACTACCGGCGGGTCGACCCGATGTTCGGGGAGCTGGCCGACGCCGCCGGGCTGATCGAGGACGCGCATGCGCTGGGTCTGCGCGTCATCTTCGACCTCGTCCCCAACCACTGCTCGGACCAGCACGAGTGGTTCCAGCAGGCGCTGCGCGAGGGCCCCGGCTCGGCGCTGCGCAAGCGGTTCCACTTCCGTGACGGCAATGGCGAGAACGGCGAACTGCCGCCCAACGACTGGGAGTCCATCTTCGGTGGCCCGGCCTGGACCCGGGTCACCGAGCCGGACGGCACGCCCGGTCAGTGGTACCTGCACCTGTTCGCGCCCGAGCAGCCCGACTTCGACTGGGAGCACCCGGCCGTCGCCGACGAGTTCCGCTCGATCCTGCGCTTCTGGCTGGACCTGGGCGTCGACGGCTTCCGCATCGACGTCGCCCACGGCCTGGTCAAGGCCAAGGGCCTGCCCGACCTGGGCGTGCACGACCAGCTGAAGCTGCTCGGCAACGACACCATGCCCTTCTTCGACCAGGACGGCGTCCACGAGATCTACCGCTCCTGGCGGCCCATCCTGGACGAGTACCCGGGCGAGCGCATCTTCGTCGCCGAGGCGTGGACCCCGACGGTCGACCGCACCGCCAACTACGTCCGCCCCGACGAGCTGCACCAGGCGTTCAACTTCCAGTACCTGGGCACCGGGTGGGACGCCGAGAAGCTGCGCGAGGTGGTCGACCTGACCCTGGACGCGATGCGCCCGGTCGGCGCGCCCGCCACCTGGGTGCTGTCGAACCACGACGTCACCCGGCACACCACCCGGTTCGCCAACCCCGCCACCGGGGCCACCCAGATCCGCACCCCCGGCGACCGCGTGCTCGGCCTGCGCCGCGCCCGCGCCGCCACCGTGCTGATGCTGGCCCTGCCCGGCTCGGCCTACGTCTACCAGGGCGAGGAGCTCGGCCTGCCCGACGTCACCGACCTGCCGGACGAGGTGCGCCAGGACCCGTCCTTCCACCGCGCCGAGGGCCAGGACGGCTTTCGCGACGGCTGCCGCGTGCCGATCCCGTGGTCCGGCGCCGAGGCGCCCTACGGCTTCGGCCCGGTCGCGGGCGGACCCAGCTGGCTGCCGCAGCCGGACTCCTGGGCCGAGCTCAGCGTCGAGGTGCAGACCGGCGACCCGACCTCCACGCTGGAGCTCTACCGTTCCGCCCTCGCGATCCGGGCCGCGCACCCGGCGCTCGGCGCGGGCGACAGCGTGGAATGGCTGGACGCCCCCGCCGGGGCGCTGGCCTTCCGCCGGGCCCACGCGGACGGTGCCTTCGTCTGCGTGGCCAACACCGGCTCCTCGCCCGTGCGCGTGTCCGTGTCGTCCGTGCCTGGGCGCCTGCTGCTCACCTCGGGCGAGGAGCCGGTCAGGACCGACTCCGGCGAGGAGATCGAGATCCCGGCCGACACCACCGTCTGGTGGTCGGCCTGAGATGACCGTTCCCCCACAGGTCGGCACGCCGGTGCCGCCGCAGGCACCGGCCCGGCTGGCGGATATCGCCGCCCAGGCCGGCGTCAGCGAGGCCACCGTCTCCCGTGTCCTCAACGGCAAGGCGGGCGTCTCCGGCTCCACCCGGCAGACCGTGCTGGCCGCCCTCGACGTGCTCGGCTACGACCGGCCGGTCAAGCTGCGGCAGCGCAGCGCCGGCCTGATCGGGCTCATCATCCCCGAGCTCAGCAACCCGATCTTCCCCGCGCTGGCCCAGGTCATCGAGCAGGTGCTCACCCGGCACGGCTACACGCCCGTGCTGTGCACCCAGACCCCCGGCGGCTCGACCGAGGACGAGCTCGTCGACCTGCTCGTCGAACGCGGTGTGACCGGCATCGTCTTCGTCTCCGGCCTGCACGCCGACACCAGCGCCGACCACGAGCGCTACGCCCGACTCGCCGGTCGCGGCGTGCCGTTCGTGCTGATGGACGGCTACAGCGAGCGCATCGACGCCTCCTTCGTCTCGCCCGACGACCGTGCTGCGATGGGCATGGCCCTGCGCCACCTCGCCGAACTCGGCCACGAGAAGGTCGGCCTGGCCGTCGGCCCGACCCGCTTCGTGCCGGTGGCACGCAAGTTGGAGGGCTTCACCGAGGCCGCCCAGGAGCTGTTCGGTCTGACCGAGGAGGGCGCGCGGGACCTGGTCCAGCACTCGCTGTTCACCGTCGAGGGCGGGCACGCCGCCGGCGCGCGGCTGCTCGACAAGGGCTGCACGGCGATCGTGTGCGGCAGCGACCTGATGGCCTTCGGCGTCATCCGCGCCGCCCGCCAGCGCGGCCTGGCCGTCCCCGGCGACGTGTCGGTGGTCGGCTTCGACGACTCCCCGCTGATCGCCTTCGCCGACCCGCCGCTGACCACGATCCGCAAGCCGGTCGAGGCGATGGGCCAGGCGGCGGTCGACGCGCTGCTGGAGGAGATCAGCGGCACGCCCGCGCACCGCGCCGAGTTCGTCTTCCAGCCCGAGCTCGTCGTGCGCGGCTCCACCGGCGCCGCCCCCTCGGCGGGCGCCGGGCGCTGATGTCCTACCGCGCCCTGTTCGCGCCACGCGGCGCGGTCGGCTTCACGCTGGCCGTGCTGGTGGCGCGCTTCCCCGTCGGCATGTCCTCGCTGGCGGCGACGCTGCTGGTCACCTCGCTCCACGGCTCCTACAGCCTGGCGGGGCTCGGCGGCGCCGCCGCGCTGGTCACCGTCGCCCTGGCG
The DNA here is from genome assembly GCF_900109465.1 of Streptacidiphilus jiangxiensis. Classification (GTDB taxonomy): domain Bacteria; phylum Actinomycetota; class Actinomycetes; order Streptomycetales; family Streptomycetaceae; genus Streptacidiphilus; species Streptacidiphilus jiangxiensis. Next base: position 68,965 of record NZ_FOAZ01000022.1, on the reverse strand, counting down.
GGGCCCTGGCAGGCCCGCCTGGTGGACCGCTACGGCCAGTCCCGGGTCGCCGTGCCCGCCGCGGTGCTGGCCACCCTCGGTGGTGTGGGCGTCCTGCTCGCGCTGGAGCTGCGCGCCCCCGTCGGGCTCTACCTGCTCGGCTGCGTCGTCAGCGGCCTCGGCCCGAACACCGGCTCGCTGGCCCGCGCCCGCTGGGCCCACCTGCATCGCGGCGACCAGGCGGTGCTGCACACCGCCTACGCCTACGAGGGAGTCGTCGACGAACTCTGCTTCGTCCTCGGCCCGCTGGCCGCGACCGCGCTCGCCACCGGCATCTCGCCGCTCACCGGCTACCTGACGGCGGGCACGCTCTCGCTCGTGGGCGTGCTGGCCCTGGCCGCCCAGCGCCGCACCGAGCCGCCTCCGGCCGGTCCCGTGGCGGCCGCCGCCTCCGGCAGTGCGCTGCGCGCGCCGGGCGTCGCCGCACTGGTGCTGATGCTGACGGCCACCGGCGTCGTCTTCGGCACCATGGAGATCACCACGATCGGTTTCGCCCAGGCGCACGGCCACAAGGCCGCGGCGGGCCTGGTGCTGGCCTGCTACGCGCTCGGCTCCGCGCTCTCCGGCGTGCTGCTGGGCCTGTGGCGGCCCCGCGGACCCGCCGTCGTCCGGTTGCGGTGGGCGCTGGCCGCGATGACGGCGACGCTGGCGCCGCTGCCGCTCGCCGGCGGGTTGTGGACGGTCGGCGCGATCCTGCTGGTCGCGGGCTTCGCCACGGCGCCGACCATGTCCACCAGCATGGGCCTGGTCGCGGAGCTGGTGCCGCCGTCACGCCTGACGGAGGGCTTCACCTGGACCACGACCGGCCTGCTCGTGGGCATCTCCGCGGGCACGGCGGTGGGCGGCCGGCTCGTCGACCACGCACCGCCCGGCACCGGTTACCACGTCCCCGCGGTGGCGGCACTGGCCGCTCTGGCGCTCTCGTTCCGTCTGCCGCGCCGATCCGCGGCCTCTGACCTGGAAGAAACATCGGGCGAACGGCTGTCCGTGCAATAGGCTTCGGTGCCGTGAACACAGCGCGGTTGGCGGACATCGCGGCGCAGGCGGGGGTCAGTGAGGCCACCGTCTCCCGTGTGCTGAACGGAAAGCCCGGAGTGGCGGCGGCGACGCGTCAGACGGTGCTGGCCGCCCTCGACGTGCTCGGCTACGAGCGCCCCACCCGCCTGCGGCAGCGCAGCGCGGGCCTGATCGGGCTGATCACCCCGGAGTTGAGCAACCCGATCTTCCCGGCGCTGGCCCAGGTCATCGAGCAGGTGCTGACCCGCTACGGCTACACGCCCGTGCTGTGCACCCAGACGCCCGGCGGCTCGACCGAGGACGAGCTGGTCGAGATGCTGGTCGAGCGCGGGGTGACCGGCATCGTCTTCGTCTCCGGTCTGCACGCGGACACGACGGCCGACACGGCGCGCTACGACAGGCTGCAGGGGCAGGGCGTCCCCTTCGTGATGATCAACGGCTTCAGCGAGAAGGTCTCCGCGCCGTTCATCTCCCCGGACGACCGCGCCGCGATGTGGATGGCCGTCCGCCACCTGGCCGGCCTCGGCCACGAGCGGATCGGCCTGGCGGTCGGCCCCTCCCGCTTCGTGCCCGTCCTGCGCAAGGAGGAGGGCTTCGTCGCCGCGCTGCGCGAGGTGCTGGGCCTGTCCGAGGGGGAGGCGCAGGGGCTGATCCAGCACTCGCTCTTCACCGTCGAGGGCGGCCAGGCCGCGGCGAACGTCCTGCTCGACAAGGGCTGCACGGCGATCGTGTGCGGCAGCGACCTGATGGCCTTCGGCGCGATCCGCGGCGCCCGCGCCCGCGGCCTCTCCGTCCCCAAGGACGTCTCCGTCGTCGGCTTCGACGACTCGCCGCTGATCGCCTTCGCCGACCCGCCGCTGACCACCATCCGCCAGCCGGTCGAGGCGATGGGCGCGGCCGCGGTCAACGTCCTGCTCGAGGAGATCGGCGGCAACCCGGCGCAGCGCGGCGAGTTCGTCTTCCAGCCCGAGCTGGTCGTCCGCGGTTCGACGGGCGCGGCGGCTTCCTGAGCGCGACCGACTGACGCGTACGGCACGGGCGCGGGGGAGTTCCGACGCTTCCGCCGGCGCTGGATCGCCGGGACCGCCCTGCGGTTCGGGCTCGCGCTCGGCCTCACCAAGCTCGTCCCCACCCGGTCGGCGCACCGTCGACGCGGGCGGCGGCAACGTCCACATGCCGGGCGACGGCTCCGCCTGGATCAGCTGCACCGCGCTGACCGCCGTCCTGGCGGCCCTCGGTGCGTTCCGGCTCAGGAGCCGGAGAGCCCGCAGGACCCGACCGTTGCAACACCCAGGGGCGCGAGGCTCCGGGTGTTGCAACGTCCGTGAGTGCAGTGGCTACAGGTTCTCGGCGTCGATGCCGAGCGTGCCCAGGTAGAGGCCCAGGGCCAGGCGGGCCACGGCCGCGTACGCGCCGATCGGCTCGGCCGCCGCGCAGTCGATGGCCTCGGCGACGGCCTTGAGGGCCTCCGGGGAGACCTCCGGGCCGAGGAGGTAGGGGGCGAGGGCCGGCTGCACGCAGCCGGAGTCGCGCAGGTGGGTCACCGCGGCCGCGACGGTCTCCGCGGAGTCGAGGGACGCGGCGACGACCGGGACGGCCAGGCGGGCGGCCAGCAGGACCGCGGTGACCTCGGCGAGCTCCAGCGCCTCGGCGCCGCCCGTGCCGGCCAGCACGATGCCGTCGGCGGACGTGTTGATGGCGAACAGGCGCGCCCGGTCCGCGCGTGCGAGGCCCGCCTCGGAGAGGCGCACATGGACGGCCTCGGCCAGCAGCGGGTGCGGGCCGAGGGTGTCCGTGCGCTGGACGCCCTCGAAGGGCGCCAGCAGGGCGTCCAGCTCCGCGCAGGGGCCGGGGGAGAGGGGAACGACCACGGGAGGCGTCTGAGCCTCCACAGCGGCCGTCAGCACGTCGGAGAGGCCACGCATGGTGTACGGGCCGTCCTCCTCACCTGCCGTCAGGTACGCGGGGGAGACCTCGATGCCGGGGTGCTCCAGCCGGATCAGCGTCGCGATCTCCTCGGCCAGCTGACGGGCCTCGGGCGAGGCCGGCGCGGGGATCGCGAGCAGCAGCGTCGGGGCGCCCTCGGGCAGCTCGGGACGCTCGGGGCGGCGGTGGCGCCCCTTCGCACGGGCGCTGGGCGTACGGACGGGCAGCGGCGTGCTGGGAGTCGCGGCAGTGCTCATGGGGGACGATCGTAGGTCATCCGTTCGCCGTAAGGGAGGCGGGTCCCCTTATACCTGCCGTTTGAACCGAGCGAGCGTGAGCAGCGTCACATAGATGGAAGAGACACATGATTACTGACTGTGTGTCACGGGGGAGCTCCATGCTGTCGATCATGAGGGCCGTTGTTGGCGCCCCGCAGTGCGCCGGTAGCCGAGAGCGACAACCGTCCGCCCGGATTTGCCCGTTTCGGGCGGTCAACTCCCTGCTGTGTAAAGGAATCTGTCACCTCATGTAAACGCATGTGCACACGCATAAGCACCTGCACGTGCACGTGCACTGGCGATATCATCACCGGCAGTGAGACCGCTGCATGGTGCACCGCTCGCACGATCCGGGGAGATACCTATGCGTCGCATCCACAACGGCATCGCCGCCACGGAACTTGAGGGAGTGGTCTGGCAGAAGGCTCGGATGAGCAACTCGCAGGGCAACTGCGTCGAGCTGGCGCGGCTGGCCGACGGGGACGTCGCGGTCCGCAACTCCCGCTTTCCCGACGGGCCGGCCCTCATCTACACCAAGGCGGAGATCGTCGCCCTCCTGCACGGCGTGAAGGCCGGGGAGTTCGACCACCTCGCCGAGTGAGCGCAGTGGTGCAGCAGTGAAGCAGCCATGAAGCAGCCATGAAGGGGAAGGCCCGGGAGCTCGCTCCCGGGCCTTCCCCCTTGGTCTCCAGGTCGGGTGGGACCTCAGTCCCGGACACGGTGCTCGAAGGCTGCCCAGACCACCTTGCCGACGGCGATCGGGTGCCAGCCCCAGGACTTGCTGAAGGACTCCACCAGGTGCAGGCCGCGTCCGGACTCCGCTATCCAGTCGGCCTCGCGCGGGACCGGGCCCCGCTCGCTCGGGTCGCTGACGGCACAGACCACCTGTGGGTCGTTGCGGACCAGGCTGAGCCGGATCAGGGGGTGCACCGCGTCCTGATCGGCGTCCAGGGCGGCGTCCATCCGGTCGCCGATCGGGCTTGCCGCGCCGCGCCGGGGCCAGCTGCCGCGCTGCTCGGGCACCACCGAGGGGAGGCCGTAGCGCAGCGCGTTGGTCACCAACTCGCTTGCCACCAGGGCGACGTCGTCGAAGAGCTCGCCGCACTCCCAGCGGTTGAGCGTCAGCCGGGTGAACTCGCGTGCCGTGCGGACCGATTCGTGCCGCGGCGCCAGCGCACAGCTCACGATCGACTCACGGTCCGCTGCCACCGCCGGGCTCAGGCCCATGAAGAGCTCCTCCCATGCGGGCGCGGCCCCGTCCGGTGTCGGCGTGCGGGGCGGAATCTCGGCGTTCTCGGCGGATTGCCTCGGGGCGTGCAGGTGCACGCGTCCCATGGTCCTCTTCGCATACGTCAGATGCAAGAGTGGATTCACGTGCATCCGCATGTCTTGCAGATGCACGTGCAGATTCCCGTGCAGAGTGTCATCATGTGATTGCACAGTGCGATGACGAGGGCATGTCCGCGCGCCAATCTTGACCGACGCGTGAACAACCGGGCACGATGCGCGCCCGGACAGTGCCTGACAGTGGCAGACTGGCCCTGTTGCCAGTGGGTGGAGGTTCGACGGAATGACCACGGTTCAGCCGGGGGGCGGTTCGATGGTCCGCCGCATCCTCCTCGGCTCCCAGCTGCGTCGCCTGCGTGAGGCCAAGGGCATCTCGCGCGAGGACGCCGGCTACACGATCCGGGCCTCCGAATCGAAGATCTCCCGCATGGAGTTGGGGCGCGTCAGCTTCAAGGAGCGGGACGTCGTGGATCTGCTCAGCCTGTACGGGGTCGACGAGTCCGAGCGCGGCCAGCTGCTGACGCTGGTTCGCGAGGCCAACCAGAACGGGTGGTGGCACAGTTTCAGCGACGCCATGCCCAACTGGTTCCAGACCTACGTCGGCCTGGAGGAGTCCGCGGCCCTGATCCGCACCTACGAGGTGCAGTTCATCCCCGGCCTGCTGCAGACCCCCGAGTACGCCCGCTCCATCATGGGCCTCAACCGCCCGCACATGCAGTCCGAGGAGATCGAGCACCGCGTCGACCTCCGGATGCGCCGCCAGCGCATGATCACCGAGGGCACCGGCCCGCGCCTGTGGGCCGTCATCGACGAGGCCGCGCTGCGCCGTCCCATCGGCGGCCGCGACGTGATGCGGGCCCAGGTCCAGCACCTGATCGAGGTCTCCGAACTGCCCAACATCGTCCTCCAGGTGATGCCCTTCCGGTTCGGCGGTCACGCCGCCGAGACGGGCGCGTTCTCCATCCTCCGCTTCCCCGAGCAGGACCTGCCGGACGTGGTCTACCTGGAGCAGCTCACCAGCGCGCTCTACCTCGACAAGCGTGACGACGTGGACGCCTACATCCAGGTGATGGAACGCCTCAGCGTCGACAGCCTGACGCCGGAGCAGACGGTCGAGCTGCTGTCGGGGCTGCTCAAGGAGGCGTGAGCCCGGTCCCGCCGTGGCGGGGCCCGAGGTCGGGGTCCAGGCCGTAGCGGGCGAACAGGTCCGCGCGGATCAACGCGGCCGGCGACTCGGCCCCCGGCAGCAGCATGCCGATGCACGCGCCCATCAGCGCGCTCCGCAGCACCGCGTGCTCCGCGGCCGGATCGGTCGAGCCGCGCCGGCGCAGCACCTCCTGCAGCAGCCGACCGAGCTCCTGCTGCTCCTCGTCCTGCACGAACACCCCGTCCAACGGTGCCAGGATCAGCGACAGGTGTGTCCGCATCAGCGTCGGCTCGTCCACCGCCAGGCCGGTGACCGCGTCGATCGCGGTGGCCAGCCAGGCGTCCGGGTCGTCGGTGTGCGCCGGGCTCGCCGGGTCGCCCAGCGGGCGCAGCGCCGCCGCGAGAGTGGTGTGCATGTGCCGGTGCATCGCGGTCTGCAGCAGGAAGCGCTTGCCGGGGAAGTAGTACGAGACCAGGCCGCGGGCGACCCCGGCCCGCTCCGCGATGTCGGCGAGCGTCACCTGGTTGAAGCCACGACGCCCGATCAGCTCCACGGCCGCCTGCATGATGCGCTCGCGGGACCGGGCCCGCATGACTTCGTTGACTGCCGCCCGCCGTGGTGACATCGTGCTCCCGCGCTCATTGGCCTGGCGTCAATATACGCGCGGCACCCACGCCCTCGGCCGGCCCGGGGGGCCGGCGGGACGCACCACCGTCGCCCCCGTCCCGCGTGCCTGCCATGAGCACCGCAACGCCCTTCCCGCTGTCCCCGATCGCCCGCGTCGTCGGTGGCCGCCAGGAGGCCCGTGACGACCACTGGGGCGCCGTGGATGCGCGGGTTCGGCCCGCGCGGCGTCCGCCGGCCCGACGGGGCGACGGAGCTAGCGGACGCGTCCTACCGGTAGGTCATCTCCCGGTCGGTGCCGGTCTGCTGCCGCATCGCGTGCGGGCATGCGTCGGGCAGGGCCGGGTGACGCCCGATGACCACCACGCCGAGGACGATGCAGAGCATCCCGAAGGCCTCACCGGCCAGGGCGACCGGAGTGAGGGTCAGCCGATCGCCCAGGAAGCCGACCCCGCAGGCGATGCCCGCGAGCGGCTGCGCCGCGGTCAGTGCGGGCAGTGACATCTTCAGCGGCGCCGACTCGAAGGCGCTCTGCACCAGGATCAGTCCGATGACGCCGATCGCCACCACGGCGTAGGGCTGCCAGCTGCGCAGCAGCAGGCCGACGCCGCCGTGGTCCAGGCGCAGCCCCGCGGTGCGGGTCAGCGCGTCCTGGACCCCGTACAGCAGCCCTGCGGCGAGCGCGAGCAGCGTCGCCTCGCGGACCCGGGGCAGCCGTCTGGCGAGGGAGACCAGCAGCAGCGCCAGCCCGGCGACGATCCCGAAGACCAGCCAGTGCCGCAGCGTGCCCTTCTCCGTCCCCCCGCCGGTGGGTGACCCGCTGAGGATGAACACCGTCACCCCCGCGGCCAGGAGCAGCACGCCGCCCCAGCCGGACGCCCCCAGCGTCTGCCGGGTGATCCGGCGCGCCAGCGCCATCGCGAACAGCAGGTTGGTCGCGAGGAGGGGCTCGACCAGGGAGATCCGCCCCGCGTTCAGCGCGAGCGCGCTCAGCACCTGGCCGCAGACCATCAGGGCGATGCCGAGGAGCCACTCGCGCGAGCGCATCAGGCCCAGCAGCAGGCGGTACGAGAGCAGCTGGTCGCGCGGAGCGCGCGAGGCCGCGTGCTGCTGCAGGACGAACCCCAGCCCGAGGAGGCAGGCTGCGCCTACGCCGAGAAGAAACACCGTCACGGGGAAGCCCCCACACGTAAGTCACGAGCCGTCAGCAGAGGCCCTCGCGGGAAGCGTAGCGCGGGTTGCTCGGAATGACCTGGGCGACGCAGAACGTGGCAACCCCCAGGGGCGCGGGGCTCTGCCGACATGGCTCCGCCCCGCGGGCGCGACCAGCCACCCTGGGCGGTCGGACCCGCGAGCGCAGCGCCATCCGCCTCGGGTGGGTCTCGCGCAGTGCCCCGCACCCCTGGACAGCGCACCTACAGCGCGGTCAGGCCCGGGGTCAGGGCGAGCAGGACCGGGGCCAGGGGAAGCGTCAGCGCGGCCAGGGTCAGGCCCAGGCGGCCGGAGGCCGGGAGGCGGGTCGCGCCGGAGAGGAGGCGGTCGACGCGGGAGGGTATCTGGGCCAGCGGGTGGGTGCAGGTGCTCTCGGGGTTCAGCTCGACCAGGGCGATCGCCGTGGCCAACCGGCCGTGCCGCCGCGCGGCGGAGTCGTCCGCGGCCAGCTCCACCAGCCGGCCCACCTGGTCGCGGAACTGGCCGAAGAGCCGTATCGCGGGGAAGCCCGCGACCAGCGCCTCCGCCGCGCTCAGCAGCCAGTGGTGACGGGCCCGGACGTGCCCGCGCTCGTGAGCCAGCAGGGCGTCCAGCTCGCGGGCGCTGAGCCGCCGCAGCGCGCCCGTGGTGACGACCATGCGCGCCACCGGGCCCGGCAGGGCCCAGGCGCGGGCCTCCTCGCTCTCCAGCACCACCAGCTGCTCGGACCGCCCGGCCCCGGGCTTCAGCTCGGGGTGCAGATCCGGTGCCTGACGCGCGAGTTGTCGGCGCTGGCGGCGGCGGACCGCCTCCGCCCCGGCGAGCTCGTAGGCCAGCGCCAACGCCGTGCGGACGCCGCCGAGGGCCAGCACGAAGGCGGCGGCGATCGCCCAGGGGCGGGCGGCGGGGAAGCCGTACGCGGCCTCGACGCCGGCCGGCGCCCCGGTGAAGAGCAGATCCCTGACGGCCGGCCAGGCCCCGGCACCGGCCAGCACCGTCGCACAGGCGCAGCACAGCAGGACGGCGATGACCAGGCACTGCCACGCCCACAGGGCGACCACCGGCTCCCGGGCGGTCCAGCGGGCGCGCGCCAGTGCGCGCGGGCCGAGCAGGGCCAGCACCGCGCCGAGCGCGACGAGTCCGGGCAAGGCTCCCACCGCTGCGGCTCCTCGGGGCAGGACGGGACGCACGCATCGGTGCGTACGGGCTCAACCTATGCCTTCGCCGTCGGTGACGGAATCGCATTCTCGCCAGTGGTGACGCAGACCACGAATCGATCGCGACGCCGGTTCACAGCAGCGCGAGCATCGTCGCCATGGAGAGGCCCATGACGACCCGGCAGGCGTCCGGCAGCGCGGCGGCCCGCCACAGCGGCCTCGGCCCGTCATCCGTGGTGGTCGCCGCGGTCGGCACCAGGCGCAGCCCGGCGGAGAGGGAAACCGCCACACACCCCAGCAGCAGCGCTCCCGTCAGCAGTGGCAGGCCCCGCCCCGGCGCGCCCGACATGCCGGCCATGCCGGCCATGCCGCCCGCGTCGCGGGTCGCTCCGATCCCGTGCGGACCGGTCGACATCGCGACCGTCATGTAGACCATCGCGGCGTGCCCGACCAGGTGGTACGCGTGGTGTGCGCGGTGTCCCGAGGCGCGTGCGCCGAGTACGAGCGAGACCAGCGCGGCCGACCCGTAGACGGCCACCCCCACACCCGTAGGGGTCGCCAGACCGGCCGCCATCGCCGCCATTCCGAGGCCCATCAGCGCCTCCGTCGCATCCGCCGCACGGTGCGCGGGCGGCGCCGCGCGGCGCAGGCAGAGCCGGGCGGCACAGTAGGCGCCGGCGCCACCGCAGAGGAGCACCAGCAGCCAGACGAGCACCCCGCCGCCACCCATCCGCGCCCCCGATCTCCCCGTGTCGCTCCAGCTCGCGGGCGTACCGACCCCCTCACAGTGACGTGCGGTCACCGGAACGTGACAGGGCGCTCCGGGGGCGCAAAGGCGCAGAAGCGCATGCCGCGCGCCGGTTGTCTCCTTCCCAGGGCCGACCCTGAGACGCGACGTACTCCAGATGGAGTATGCGGGGCTTTCGCGTACCCGACGCGACTACGGATGGGGGGTGCCGATTCATCCTGCGGGCGCTCCTGCGGCGCGGTTCCGGTCAATAGCGTGGAACCGTCCGCATGTGTCGCCGCAGCGCCGCCGCCAGCACGGGGCCGACGTCGCGTCGACGCGCCACCGAACCAGGGGACCGCCGACACCATGGGCCGACTGATCCGACTCCCGCTGCAGCGACGTACCGTACCCGGGCACGGCACCCCGCGTGCCGTGATCGTGTCCGCGAGCGTGGGCGCGGGACACGACGCGGTGGCCAAGGAGCTCGAGGTCCGCCTGCTCGAGGCCGGCCTCACCGTCGACCGTCACGACTTCCTCGACCTGCTGCCCGGCAACACCGGCAAGATCTTCGTGGGCACGTACCACACCATGCTGGAGCGGGCCCCGTGGACGTGGAAGCTGCTCTACGGCGGCATGGACAACCCCGGCATGATGAGCGGCCAGGCCCGCCTGTTCACCTGGCTGTCCGGCCGGGCCATGCGGCGCGCGCTCAAGGACGACACCGCGATCGTCGTCTCCACCTACCCGCTCGCCAGCCAGGTGCTGGGCCGCCTGCGCAAGACCGGCAAGGTGAGCCAGCACGTGCACACCTACCTCACCGACTTCTCGGTGCACCGTCTGTGGGCCTCCCCGCACGTCGACTCCCACATGGCCGTCCACACCGTTCCGGCCGAGCAGGCCGAGGGCATCGACTGCCAGGACGTGAACGTCGTCTCGCCGCTGGTCGACCGCCGTTTCCACCCGGTCAGCAAGGCGTCCCGGGCGGCCGCCCGGCAGCGCTGGGGCCTGCCGCACGACGCGAAGATCGCGCTGCTGGTCGGCGGCTCCTGGGGCGCGGGCGACCTGGAGCACACCGTCGCCGACGTCCAGGCCGCCGACCCGCGCTTCACCTGTGTCGTGGTCTGCGGGCGCAACGAGGTGCTGCGCCAGCGCCTGGAGGCGGCCGGCGTCACCGCGCTGGGCTGGGTCGACGACATGCCGAGCCTGATGCACGCCGCGGACGTGCTGGTGCAGAACGCGGGCGGCATCACCGTGCTGGAGGCTGTCGCCTCCGGCCTCCCCGTCGTCACCTACCGCTCCATCCCCGGCCACGGCCTGACCAACGCCGCCGCCCTCGACCAGTCCGGCGTGGCTCCCTGGGCGCGCACCCACGCCGAGTTGGCCCCGCTGCTGGACCGGGCGATACGCTCCGAGTCCGCGGTGCCGGCGCCCTGGGGCGTCGACCCGGTGGGCCTGCTGCTGGAGTCCGCCGGCCTCGGCCACCTCACCGAGACGGTCCCCGGCGTGGTCCTGCCGCTGGCCGCCGCGATGGAGGCGATGGACGCGATGGACTCGATGGAGATGGAGAACGCGCGATGAACCGCGTCGTCAAGACGGCCGCAGGGATCGCCGGCGGTCTGGCCCTGGCCCACGCCGCGCCGGCGCTCACCTCGATCCAGCCGCTGGAGCCGCTGCGCACGAAGCTCTTCCCGGGCTACGGCGGCCAGGGCGACGCGAACCACATCGCGCTCAGCTTCGACGACGGCCCGGACCCGATCTCCACCCCGCGGTTCCTGCGCCTGCTGGAGAAGCGGGACGTCAAGGCCACGTTCTTCCTGCTCGGCTTCATGCTGGAGCGCGATCCGGCCCTGGGCAAGGAGATCGTCGCGGCCGGCCACGAGATCGCCGTCCACGGCTACCTGCACCGTCCGATGGTGGTCCGCACCCCGCGCGCCACGCGCGACGACCTCACCCGCGCCCGCGACCTCGTCACGGAGTCGACGGGCGTCGCCCCGCGCTGGTACCGCCCCCCGTACGGCATCGCCACGACGGCGGCCCTCACCACCGCCCGCAGCCTCGACATGACGCCGGTCCTGTGGACCTCCTGGGGCGCGGACTGGCGCGCCGGCGCGACGGGCACCTCCGTCTACCAGACGGTCACCCGTAACCTCCGCGGCGGCGGCACGATCCTGCTCCACGACTCGGACTGCACCTCCGCCCCGGCCTCGTGGACCGCGACCCTCGCCGCCCTCCCGCGCCTGCTGGACCACTGCGAGGAGCAGGGCTGGACCGTCGGTCCCGTCGGCGAGCACGGCCTCTAGGCCTGCTCGAACGCGCTTCCGAGACTGAGGATCAGCGCGGCGATGTTCCACGCGTCGTCGGCGCCCGAGTGGTGGCGGCCCTCCAGCGGGAGGCCCGCGAGCCCCAGCGCCCCGGCCATGCCCGGGCGCTTGCGCAGCCCCCGGGCCTCGGCGAAGACGGCCTTCGCGTTGGTGTGGCGGGAGCCGAAGGGGTAGGCGACCCCGGTCGCCGCGCACTGGCGGGTGAACTGGTGCCGGTCGTAGTCACCCCAGCTGGCCCACGGCCGGACCCCGGCGGCGTGCTCCTTCGCCAGCCACCGGCAGGCGTCGGCGAAGGAGACCCCACCGTTGACCTCACGCTGCGTCAGTCCGGTCAGCTCCGTGCAGAACGCGCTCACCCGCGACCGCTCCGGCCGCACAAGCAGGCGGTGCTTGGCGACCCGCTCGCCCCGGGCGAGGTCGACGACGGTCAGGCCGATCTCGATGATCTCGTTCACCTCGCCGGGCGGCGTCGCGCCGTCCCAGCAGGTCGCCTCCACGTCGACGACGTTCAGCAGCAGCGGTGTCCCGTCCATCCCGGCACCGTAGCGAGGGCAGGCTGCGGGCGGCATCCGGTTTTCGTTCAGGCGCCGCTGATGCGGACGTGTCCGCGGGCGAGGGGGAAGAGACGGCCTTTCAGGGTCAGCACGGTGGTCGTCTCACCGAGGTGGTACTGGGCGAAGGGCAGCCCGGCGGCGGTCACCAGCGCGCAGAGCTCGGCGGGCTCGAAGCCGTAGGCGCTGTGCATGGTGGCGACGCGACGCCCGCGGGAGTCCAGCAGCATCAACCGGTTCCAGGCCATCGAGCGGTTGCTCTCGTGGACGTGGACCACCTCGGCGACGTTCTCGGCCGGTACCCGAAGGAGCCTCTCCCGCCGACCGGTGAAGACGAAGGCCGTGCCGTCCCAGGAGACGGAGACGTGTTCCAGCCGGGCGGCCTCCAGCCGGGACGGCTTCGGGTGCCAGGGGTCGGGGCGGAAAGGCGCCACGCGGACGGTGACCGGTTCGCCTCGCTGGTACGGGGGCTCGTTGTGCAGCACCGGCAGCGGCCGACCCGACCAGCCGAGGTCCGGCTCGTAGCCGGGCTGCGGGACGTCCTGGTCGCGGTAGCCGCGGAAACGCCCGTCCTCCTGAAGCTGCGTGGCGACCCAGTCGGCCCGGACGACCCGGCGCACCGCCGGCACGCGGACCGTCCAGGCCAGCCAGAGCAGCGGGTCCAGCGCGACCGGCAGCGGCGCGGCCACGGCGAGACAGGCCGCCACGACTTCCGCCCGGGTCTGCAGCGCGCTCGGCATCGCGGCCCCGCTCTCCCAGGCGCTCTGGTAGGCGTAGCCGATCACCACCACGGCGACGGCCGCGGCGATCAGCAGCAGGAACCCGATCCGCCAGCAGATCCTGCGCTGCAGCCGCCGCCACCGGACCGGCCCCGACAGCGCGCGCGTCTCCGCGGACGCGCGCCAGACCGGCCAGCTCGCGGCGACGGCGATCAGCGGCAGGGCCGAGGTGGCGACCACGACGCCGGGCACGGTGTACTGCCGGTGGAGGCCCCAGCGGTACATCGAGACGGCAGCAACGACGAGGGCGACCGGCGGCCAGGCCCGGCGCAGCAGCGGGTGGCGCCCGAAGAAGTAGGCGGTCCCGCGTGCCCAGGCCTGGAGCCGGTTCACAACCGTCCGGCCTCCCGAACACGGCTCAGGAACCGCCGGGTGCGCTCGTGCTGCGGATCGCCGAAGACCTGTGCCGAGGTGCCTCGCTCCAGGATGACACCGTCCGCCAGGAAACAGACCTGGTCGGCCACGTCCCGTGCGAACGCCATCTCGTGGGTCGCCAGCACCATGGTGCGGCCCTGCTCCTTCAGGTCGCGTACGACGGAGAGGACCTCCGTCACCAGCTCCGGGTCGAGCGCGGCGGTGATCTCGTCGAGGAGCAGCACGCGCGGCTCGGAGACGATCGCGCGCACCAGCGCGACGCGCTGCTGCTGGCCGCCGGAGAGCCGGTCCGGGTACTCCTTGGCCTTCGCCGCGAGGCCGAGCCGGTCCAGCAGTTCCAGCGCACGCCGCTCCGCCTCGGCACGGGTGACCTTGTGGACCCGGCGCTGGCCGAGGGTGATGTTGTCCAGCACGTTCAGGTGCGGGAAGAGGTTGTACGCCTGGAAGACGACGCCGATCCGGCGCCGCACGGCGTCCGCGTCGACGCGCGGGTCGGTGACGTCCTCGCCGTCCAGCCAGATCGCGCCGTCGTCGACCTCCTCGAGCAGGTTCGCGCAGCGCAGCAGCGTGGACTTGCCGGAGCCGGAGGCGCCGATGAGGACGGTGACGCTGTGCTCCGGCACGTCGAGGCTGACGCCGTCGAGGATGACCTGCTCGCCGAAGGTCTTGCGGACCGACTCGAAGCGCAGCACGGGCGCGGTCGCGACGGTGCTCATACGATGCCTCCCTGGGCGCGCCGACGGTCCATGCGCCGGGTCAGCCAGTCCGCGTAGCGGGTCATCGGGATGGTGAGGATGACGAAGCCGAGACCGGCCACGACCAGCGGGGTGTAGTTGAAGCTGCTCGCGACCTGGATGTGCGCGGCCGCGACCGCGTCGATGGCGCCGCCGACATAGACCAGGCCGGTGTCCTTCTGCAGCGAGGCCATGTCGTTGACCAGTGCCGGGACGACCCGACGGACGGCCTGCGGGAGCACCACGAAGCGCATGGTCTGCGCGTACGTGAGCCCGATGGAGCGGGCGGCGGCCCGCTGGCTCGGGTGGACCGACTCGATGCCGGCGCGGAAGACCTCCGCCACGTACGCCGAGTAGTTGATCACCAGCGCGGCGCCGCCCAGGAGGATCGGGTCGTTGGTGACGCCCTGGAGCTGCAGCGCCGGCACGCCGAACACGATCAACAGCAGCAGGATGATCAGCGGGAAGCCGCGGAAGAAGTCCACGTAGGCCGTGGCCAGCAGGCGCAGCGGCAGGAAGACCGGGCCGCGCAGGGTGCGGACGGCCGCGATCAGCAGGCCGAGGACCAGGATCGTCGGCCCGCAGACCGCGAGCAGCTCCAGGTTGAGCACGAAGCCGTGCAGCACCGGGGAGAGCGCCGAGCGGGCGTAGCCCGGGTCGAGGAAGGTCTTCTTGGTGACCGGCCAGCCGGGCGAGCCGGTGATGACGAAGAAGAGCACCGCCGCCACGGCGAGCGTGCTCGCCGTGGCGACGATCGCCGAACGCCGGGTCCGGGAGCGGCGGTAGGCCTCGCGGGCCAGCCGCCGCTCGGAGGGGACGTAGGGGGGCCGAACGACGCCGGTGTCGTCGCTCCCCCCGGGCGGGCCCACCGAGGGCACGCTCACGTCGGACTCACTCACTGACTGCTCGCTCACTTCAGGACGGGGGCCGAGTCGGCGGCCGGCAGCCACTGCTTGGCGAGCTGGTCGAGGGTGCCGTCGGCCTTGAGCGCGTCGACGGCCTGGGAGACGCAGGAGGTCAGCTGGCTGCCCTTGTCCAGGACCAGGCCGAACTGCTCCGGCTTGCCGTCCGAGGTGGCCGAGCCGGAGGGGAACTGGCCGACGATCTCGGCGTTGGTGAGCTCGGCCGAGGTGATGTAGAAGGCGGTCGGCAGGTCGACCACGATCGCGTCGATCTGGTGGTTCTTCAGCGCGGCGCTGGCCAGGTCGGTGGTGTCGAAGACGGACGGCTGGGTGCTGGGCGCGATGACCTTCTGCACGACCGTCAGGCCGGTGGTGCCGACCTGGGCGCCGATCTTCGCGCCCTTGAGCGCGGCGACGGTGGTGGCGCCGGCGTACTTGGAGTCCTTCAGCGTGATGACGGCCTGGCGCACGTCGTAGTAGCCCGAGGAGAAGTCGACGGCGTTCTTGCGCTCGTCGGTGATCGAGACCTCGTTGATGTCGAAGTCGAACTTCTTCTGCCCCGGCGCGATGACGCTGTTGAACGGCGCGACGGTCCACTTGACCTTGGCCGTGTCGTAGCCCAGCTGCTTGGCGACCGCGTACGCGACGGCGGACTCGAAGCCCTTGCCGTCGGACGGCTTGTTGTTGTCGAACCAGGGGTCGTACGCCGGGTCGTCGGTGCCGACGGTCAGGGCGCCCGAGGTCAGCGTGGGCAGCGCGCCCTTGGTGCAGGTGGCCGCGGCGGCGGAGCCGGACGCGGTCGCGCCGGAGCCGCCGGCGCTGCTGCCGGCCTGCGGCGCACACCCGGCCAGCATCAGTACGGCCGCGCCGGCGGCGGCGCTGAGCAGACGGGAGGTCTTGAGCAGGGCGTTCACGGTGACTCCTGGTGGGACGGCAAGTGGCCGCAGCCTACCTACCGGTTGTCACAGGAGGGTGAAGCAGCCCTTCCGGATGGATTCTGTCTCATATTCCGGACAGATTTCTCACCATGGTGACCATCCGTGACGGGCGCCACGCCAGCGGTTGCAGTCTCCTCTTGAACAACAGAACCTTCTGTATATACGGTGGCACCACCACAGTTTCTTTCGTTCAGGCAGGGTCCTCATGGAAAATCTCTCGTCGACGCTCCCCGCGGCAGACAAATCCACTGCGGATCTCGCGGGTCACCCCGCCTGGCTGCGCCTCAAGGCCGCTGTCGAGGCGATGCGTCCGCTGCAGTCCAAGGACGGGTCGATCGACCTCAACTCGCGCGGCGCGTCCACCAAGGACGAGGCCGACGCGCAGCTGGCCGCGATCACCGCCGCCATCGGTGAGCTGGCTCCGCTCTTCCCGCACGACAAGGCGTACCTCGACGCCGTGGTGCTGGACCTGATGCGCTGGGCCGCCTCCGGCTACGCCGTGCCCGACTTCCTCGACTCGCTGCTGGCGTTCCAGCCGGCCGAGCAGCGCGTGGACGGCCTGGCCCACCTGGTCGTCTTCCCGATGTACACGCAGAACGGCAACCCGGACCGCAACCTGGAGGCCGTGCTGCTGCACGTCGTCTGGCCGGAGTGGCTGTCCGAGCTGGAGCGCACCCGCTACGACAACCCGATGTTCGTGCCGATCACGTTCGTGGACTTCACGGCCGGCTACGACACCAACTCCGCGGTGCTCTTCCCGGAGACGGTCTCGGTGCGCGAGGTGCCGGAACGTTTCACCTGGGGTGGGATCTTCTGTGACCGCGAGGCCGCCCGCTTCCGCGCCGTCTCCAACGCCTCGGTGAACACCCTCGGCCTCACGATCCCCGAGGACGCCGCCGCGCTGCTCGCCGACCAGGAGCTGGCCCAGCAGACCTTCGTCCTGTGGGACCTGGTCCACGACCGCACCCACAGCCACGGCGACCTGCCGTTCGACCCCTTCATGATCAAGCAGCGCTCCCCGTTCTGGATGTACGGGCTGGAGGAGCTCCGCTGCGACCTGACGGCCTTCAAGGCCGCGGTCGAGCTGGAGGCCGAGGGCAACGAGCACGGCCGCAACGTCCAGTACGCGATCCTCTTCGACCGGATGTTCCGCTTCCCCGTCTCCGGCGGCCGCGTCCGCAACTACGACGGCCTCGGTGGGCAGCTGCTCTTCGCCTACCTGCACAAGCACGACGCGCTGCGCTGGACCGACAACAAGCTGCACATCGACTGGCAGCGCGCCCCGCAGGTCACCAACGACCTGTGCGCGGAGATCGAGAAGCTCTACCGCGACGGCATCGACCGCCCGAAGACCGCGCACTGGCTCGCCGCCTACGAGCTGGTCGCCACCTACCTCACCCCGCACCCGGCCTCCACCTGGGCCAAGGGCGCCGAGGCGCTCCCGTTCGCCCAGCACACCGAGGCCAAGGCACTCAACAAGGCGCTCTGCGACGCGGTGCTGCCCGACGAGTTCCCGCTCAGCATGTTCTTCGAAGCCCTGTCCAAGAAGCTGTCCGGCGTCATCGCCTCCACCAGCGGCATGACCGGCACGACCGTTATGGAGAACGCAGCGTGACTATCGAGAAGGTCGACCTCAAGGGCCGCGTCGTCGCCGTCGCCGGTGCCACCGGTATCGCCGGGCGCGCCACCGTGCTGCGCCTCGCGCAGGCCGGGGCGACGGTCTCCTGCGGTGACATCGACGCCCGCAAGCTGGACGAGCTGATGGACTCCGTCCGTCGCGCGGTCCCCGGCGCGGTCGTCGTGGGGCAGGTCGTCGACCTGCTCGACCCGCAGGCCGCCCGCGACTGGGCCGACCACATCGAGGCCGAGCACGGCCGCGTCGACGGCCTGGTGCACCTGGTCGGCGGCTGGCGCGGCAGCAAGACCTTCGCCGACACCGACCTGGCCGACTGGGACTTCCTGCACGACATGCTCGTGCGCACCCTCCAGCACACCAGCCTCGGCTTCCTCGAGGCCCTGCGGCGCAGCGACGACGCCCGCTTCGCGATCATCTCGGCCGCCGGCGCCCACAAGCCGACCGGCGGGAACGCCGCGTACGCGACCGCCAAGGCCGCCGCCGAGACGTGGACGCTGGCCATGGCCGACTCGCTGAAGGAGTCCTCCGCCGCGGCTGCGATCCTGGTGGTGAAGGCGCTGCTCTCCCCGGAGATGCGCGCCGAGAAGCCGAACGCCAAGTTCGCCGGGTACACCGAGACGGCCGACCTCGCCGAGAACATCGTCTCCCTGTGGGCCCGCCCCGCCGCCGAAGTGAACGGAACGCACCTGTGGCTGACGCCCCAGTGACCAACGCCCAGCCCTCGACCGACGCCCGGCGTCGGCACGACCCCGCCGTGCGCGGATTCGCCAGCGACAACTACGCCGGCATCCACCCGGAGATCCTGGCGGCGCTCGCCGTGGCCAACGACGGCCACCAGATCTCCTACGGCGAGGACGCCTACACCGAGCACCTGCAGGACGTCTTCAAGGCGCACTTCGGCGAGCGGGCCCAGGCCTACCCGGTCTTCAACGGCACCGGCGCCAACGTCACCGCCCTGCAGGCCCTGCTGCCGCGCTGGGGTGCGGTCGTCGCCGCCGCCACCGCCCACATCAACGTGGACGAGGGCGGCGCGCCGGAGAAGATGGGCGGCATCAAGCTGCTCACCGTCCCCACGCCGGACGGCAAGCTCACCCCCGAGCTGATCGACGAGCAGGCCTGGGGCTTCGGCGACGAGCACCGCGCGCAGCCGCTCGCGGTCTCCATCACCCAGTCCACCGAGCTCGGCACCGTCTACACCCCGGACGAGATCCGCGCGATCTGCGACCACGCCCACCAGCTGGGCATGCTCGTCCACGTCGACGGCTCCCGCCTGGCGAACGCGGCCGCGACGCTGGGCCTGCCGTTCCGTGCGTTCACCACGGACGCGGGCGTGGACGTGCTGTCCTTCGGCGGCACCAAGAACGGTCTGATGCTGGGCGAGTGCGTGGTCGTGCTCAACCCGGACGCGGTCAGGAACATCACGTTCCTGCGCAAGACCTCGATGCAGCTGGCCTCCAAGATGCGCTTCATCTCGGTCCAGTTCGAGGCCCTGCTGGCCGGCGACCTGTGGCTGCGCAACGCCTCGCACGCCAACGCCATGGCCAAGCGCCTGGAGTCGGCGGTCGCGGCGGTCGACGGTGTCACCGTCGTCCGCCCGGTCCAGGCCAACGCGGTCTTCGCGCTCCTCCCGCGCGAGGTGAGCGAGCGACTGCAGAAGCGGTTCCGCTTCTACTTCTGGAACGAGCACACGGGCGAGGTCCGCTGGATGTGCTCCTTCGACACGACGGAGGCGGACATCGACGCCTTCGCCGCGGCGATCGCGGAGGAGATGGGCCGCTAAAGGGCTCGTTGCACTTTGCCAGGGGCGCGAGGAACTGCGCGAGCAACCACCCGGTGCGGATGGCCCTGCTCGTTCGGCGAACCACCTGAGTGGGTGGCTTGTCGCGCAGTTCCTCGCGCCCCTGGGCGTGTGCCACCCGGGCGTGTGCATAAGTGTCCCTTGGGGCCACGGCAAGGGAATTGGCCGTGGTGCCGACGGGCCGCAGCGGGGACGATGGCGGCATGGATCTTGACCTCGTCGCCCGGGAGTTCGCGCCCGAGACCGTCTACCTCAACACCGCCACCATGGGCCTGCCGCCCGCGCGGACCGTGGCCGCGTTGCACGCGGCGATCGCCGCGCAGGCGGGCGGGAGAACGGATGCCGTCGCGTACGACGATCAGGTGCGAGCGGCGCGCGGGGCGTTCGCGCGGATCGCCGGGGTCGCGGAGCGGCAGGTCGCGGTCGGCGCCACCGCGGCCGAGCACGTGGGGGTCGTCGCGGAGGCGCTGCCCGACGGGGCCGAGGTGCTGCTCGCGGCGGGTGAGTTCACCTCCGTGACCGCTCCGTTCCAGCACCGGCCCGGTCTGCGGGTGCGGGTCGCCCCGCTGGAGCGGCTGGCCGAGGCGGTCACGGACGGGACCGCACTGGTCGCGGTGAGCGTCGTGCAGTCGGCGGACGGGCGCGTCGTCGACCTGGCGGCCGTCCGGGAGGCGACCCGTCGCGTCGGCGCGCGGCTGCTGCTCGACGCCACACAGGCCGCCGGCTGGCTCCCGCTCGCGCCGCACGCCGCCGCCGCGGACTACCTCGTCTGTGCCGGGTACAAGTGGCTGCTCACGCCGCGCGGGGTCTCCTTCCTGGCCGTCGCCCCCGACGCCATGGCTGGTCTGCGCCCGCTCGCGCCCGGCTGGTACTCCGGCGAGGACCCGTGGGCCAGCTGTTACGACGCCGTCCGGCCCGCGCAGTCTGCACGGCGGTTCGACCACAGCCCCGCCTGGTTGCCGTTCGTCGGCGCGGCGAGCTCCCTCGCGGTGATCGAGGAGCTCGGCCCCGAACGGATCGGCGCGCACGACCGCGCCCTCGCGGCGCGCTGCCGCGAGGGGCTGCACGCGCTCGGGTACCGGCCGGTCGGCGCGGACTCGGCGATCGTCTCCGTCGCGGGGCTCGGCGACCTGGCCAATCAGCTCGCCGGGGACGGTGTCCGGGTCAGCGCCCGGGCCGGCGGGCTGCGGCTCTCCTTCCACCTCTACAACAGTGAGGCGGACGTGGACCGGCTGCTCGACTACATCCCGCCGGCCACGCGCAGCACCGCACCGGTGGCGTAGCTCGCGTCGGGGGAGAAGAACCAGGCCACGGCGCCGGCGATCTCCTCCGGCTGGGCGCAGCGGCCCAGCGGGATGTTCGGTGCCCGCTTGGCCGGACGCTCCGGGTCGGGGTGGAAGTCCGTCCACACCGTCCCGGGCGCCACGCAGTTGACGCGGATGCCGCGCGGGCCGAGCTCCTTGGCCAGGCCGACCGTCATCGCGTCGACCGCCGCCTTCGCGGCGGCGTAGTGCACGTACTCACCGGGGCTGCCGAGGGTGGCCGCGCCGGAGGAGATGTTGACGATCGAACCGGCCACGCCCGTCTCCGTCATCGCGCGCACCGCGGCGCGCGCGCAGAGCAGGTAGCCCGTGACGTTCACGTCGACGGAGCGGCGGATGCCCTCCGGGTCCGCCTCGGCGAGGGGCCCGTACGGGCCCGGCACGCCGGCGTTGTTGACCAGCCCCGTCACCGGCCCGAGCCCGGCCTCGGCGGCCGCGCCGAAGAGGCGCTCCACGTCGCTCTGGTCGGTGGTGTCCGCCTGCACGGTCACGCACCGGCGGCCCTGCGCGCGGACCTGTTCCGCGACCTGCCGGGCGGCCTCCTCGTCGGACCGGTAGCCGAGCACCAGGTCATGGCCCTCGCGGGCCAGGCGCAGCGCGACGGCCGCGCCGATGCCCCGGCTCGCGCCGGTGACAACGGTTACCCGCTGGTCAGTCAAGACTTCCCCCAGAACTTTCCATGCGCCAGATGGCGTACAGCACGCCTGCTGTACGGTAACCGTCATGTCGAAGCACATCACCATCCGGGTGGACGAGGAGTTCCATGCCCGGCTGGCGGCGCGGGCGGCGGCCGAGGGGACCACGATCACCGCCCTGGTCACCGAGGCCGCGCGGCGCGAGCTCGACCCGGACCGGCAGCGCTTCCTGGAGGCGGCGGCCGAGTTCAACACGTCCGAGAACTGGGAGTACTTCCAGGAGCGGTTCGGCGGGAAGAAGTCCGCGTGAAGGCAGCAGAGGAAGTGGTGAAGGCCGACGAGGCCTGGGCCTGGAACGTGCTCGCCCACCATCTGCCGTCCGATCCGACGGTCTGGGACCCGTCCGCGATCAGCGCGGCGATCGCCCGCCACGCGAGCGACGTCGTCCTCGTCGCCGACGAGCCCCCGCGCGACGTCCACTGGCGCGCGGCCGCCCTGCTGCACACCCTCTCCGTCTGCCCGCCGCTCGACTCCCCGATGAACGAGTTCTACGCGGCGACCCTCACCCGTGCGTACCTGGCGATGGCGGACGTCAAGCCGCTCCCGAACAGCTTCGCCCTCGCGGACCTCGTCGAGCACGCCAAGGAGGGCCGCAACGACGTCTTCGCGACGGCGGAGGCCCTGAGGAAGCTGACGGACTGACAGATCCCTTCGGTCGGGGTTACGCTCCCGGTATGGCGGTGGGGGTGCTGTTCTACGCGTTCTTCGGGCTGGGCTGGCTGCTGGCCGGGCTGGGGCACTTCGGCGGCACGGTGACCGGGGTGGCCGGCACGGTGGGCCTGGTCGTCGCTCTCCTGCTCGTCCGCGCGGCGCGGCGGCGCGATCCCGGGCGCGGCGAACGCCTGCCCCCCGCGCAGGCGCGACGGTTCGGGCAGGTCAACGCCGTGCAGTGGCTGCTGATCGCAGCCATCGCGGTGGGCTGTGGGCTGGGCGGCGTCCCGGTCCTGATCATGCCGCTGGTCGCGGTGGTCGTCGGTCTCCACTTCTTCCTGCTGGCGCGGGTCTTCGCCGAACCGCGGATGGTCGCCACGGGCGCGCTCCTCACCGCGGTGGGCCTCTCCGGCCTCGCCGCCCGCGCGGCGGGCGCCTCCCCGGGCACGGTGTTCACGATCGTCGGCGTCGGCTGCGCGCTGATCCTGTGGCTGACAGCGCTCGGGGCAGTTGCCGGCACCTCAGGGGCGCGACAAGCCGGCGACGAGTAGCTGGTCCTCAACGCGCAGGGCCATCCGCACAAGGGGGTTACTCGCGCAGTTCCTCGCGCACCTGAGGGGCGAAGTGGATCACGATCCGCCCCGGGTTCTTCGGGTCCTCCTCGCGGCGGGCGTACAGCCGCCGGATGTGCTTCTGGTCCAGGAACGCCAGCACCCGCCGCTTCAGCTGCCCCGAGCCCTTGCCCGGGATGATCTCGGCGACGGGGTCGCCCGACTGGGCGCAGGCGAAGAGGAACTGGCGCATGGCCAGTTCGATGTCGCGGTTGTTGCGGAAGATCGGGTGGAGGTCGAGGCTGCGCATCGTCGTTCAGGGCCTCTCGCTGCGGCGGGGGTCGGGGCGGTCGAGGTTCCAGTGTCGGACGGTCTGGCAGAGCCAGCCCTCCTCGCCGCGGGGGAGCAGCGAGATCCGGGTGACCGTGCGCTGGCCGCCCTCGTGGTCGCCGTAGAGCAGGTCGACGTTGATCCGCTCACGGTTCTTCACCTGCTGGGCCAGGACGGCGAAGGCCGGATCGGCGGGGTCGCGCAGTGCCGCGTGCCAGGTGCCGTGGTCGGCGGGGGCGAGGTACATGTCCAGGCCCTGCGGGCGGAACTCCGCCGCGGCCACGGGCGTGTCGCCCCGGGGGAGCGACCAGCCGTGGACGACGCCGAGGCCGGGACCGAGGTTCCGCAGCGCTGCGCCGAGGTAGATCGCGTCGTCGCCGAGCGCGGCGTAGCCGGCGGACCCGGCGAGGTGCGCGCGGTGGCCGTCGCTCCAGATGAGCTTCTGCTCCGGATCGGTGGGTCGGGCGCCGACCAGGACGGGGCGCAGCGAGACCTGGATCGCGCGTTCGGCCGAGCGCGCCGCGCGGTCGGCCGAACGGATGGAGGCGAAACTCGCCACCGCCAGCACCAGCGTCCCACCGGCCGTCAGCACGGCCGAGACGGTGCCCCAGTCGATCGCCACGCGTCCATCCCCCCGGTCCGTCACGGATTCCAGCCGTCCGACGGATGGATGACCGCCGGACGGTGGTGATCTCATCGGACCCGCGGGGATCTTGTCAGACCAGGCGCAGCGTAGTCGCCTGGCGCGAAACGCACACGTTCGAGTGAGTTTCCTCTGGAGTTCCTGTGGGACACCTCCCCAGGACACGTACTGACGACTGAATCTCCGGTGGGTCCTTGGAACACGGCTGTCTCCGGATGAGGGATGCTGTGAGGGTTGCTTACATCGGGATGGATCGCAGCGAACCGCGACAGCCCGGGCAAGCGTCCCAATAGGCGCACAGCTGAACGATGAGCGAGCGGAAGCACGCGCGGAAGGCAGGAACCGTATGGGAGCGATCTCTCGCAGGAACATGCTCGCCGGGGGAGCGGTCGCCACGGCGGCGGCGTTGGGCTTGTCCGCCTGTGGTCGCTCCGGTGGCGGGACCAGGGCGGGCGGCGGGGACGGCAAGCCGGTCGGCGGGGCGTCCGGCAGCCCGAGCGTCAACGCCCGTCCGGTCAACCTGATCGGTGACGGGTCGATGGCCGACACCGGCCCGCAGCCGAACCAGCCGGAGGCGACGAGGCTGCAGCCGGGCCAGCGCCCGCCGCAGTTCGTCGTCTTCTCCTGGGACGGTGCCGGCGAGGACAGCAAGCAGCTGTTCTCGCACTTCCGCGCCGTCGCCCAGGAGGTCAAGGCGACGATGACCTTCTTCCTCTCCGGCATCTACGTGCTGCCCGAGGGCAAGAAGGACCTCTACAACCCGCCGGGGCACCGGCGTGGTGCCTCCGACATCGGCTATCTCGCCGACGACCACGTCCGCGCGACGCTGGAGCAGACGCGGGGGGCGTGGCTGGAGGGCCACGAGATCGGCACGCACTTCAACGGTCACTTCTGCAGTGCGAGCTCCGGTGTGGGCACCTGGAGCGCGGAGGAGTGGCGCAGCGAGACCGAGCAGGCCATGGACTTCGTGGCGAACTGGAAGACCAACACCGGCTTCCACGACCTCGATCCGCTGCCGTTCGACTACCGCAAGGAGCTGATCGGCGGCCGCACCCCGTGCCTGCTCGGGCAGAACCAGTTCCTGCCGACGGCCGCCGCGATGGGCTTCAAGTACGACGCCAGTTCGCCCGGCGGCAACCAGATGTGGCCGGAGAAGAAGCACGGCCTGTGGGACTTCCCGCTGCAGTCCATCCCGTTCCCCGGGCACAGCTTCCAGGTGCTGTCGATGGACTACAACATGATGGCCAACCAGAGCGGCGGCAACCCGAAGGGCGACCCGTCCAAGCGCGCCTACTGGCAGCAGCAGTCGTACGCGTCGTACATGGCGGGCTTCAACCGCGCCTACACCACCAACCGGGCGCCGTTCTTCATCGGCAACCACTTCGAGAGCTGGAACGGCGGCATCTACATGAAGTCCGTCGAGCAGGCGCTGCGCGAGATCGCGGCCAAGCCCGACGTGCGGCTGGTCTCGTTCCGGCAGATGGTCCAGTGGCTGGAGGCCCAGGACCCGGCGGTACTGGCGAAGCTGCGCACCCTGAACGTGGGGCAGAAGCCGACCGACTGGAAGCAGTACACCTCGGTGACCCCTGTCTGACCTGCGGACCTGCCGTTCGACGCCCGCGACCCCGCCGATCGGCGGGGTCGCAACAGGGACCTCGGAGTGACGAAACCCGCACCGGGCCGCGCCAAGCTGATAACTGGGCTGATACCTCTTCAGCCGGCCCAGTCAGCGTCCCGTCCCGCGTCCCACCCGGAGCCGTTCTTGTCCTCGACCGCCACCACATTCGACAAGGTGACGCACGTCAGCGCGCGCACCGCCGTCTGGTATCTGCGGATCGTGGCCTGCCTCAACCTCTTCGCCGCGGTCTCGCTGAGCTTCCGCGAGCAGGTGCGGCACCACAACGCCGGCGACTTCTACACCCCCTACCTGCTGACCGCCGGCTTCAGCTCGGCCGCGTTCGCGGTCTTCATGGCCGTCATGATGAACCGTCACAAGCGGGCCGCCTGGATCGCCAACGCAGTGCTGTCGGGGCTGCTGACCATCGCGCTGGTGCTCTCCCTCATCGAGCAGCCGGGCGTGCGGGCGCACTGGTTCAACTGGGCGACGCTCGGCGTCCTGGTCCTGTTCGGGGCGGCCCTGCTGCTCGGGCGCGCCGAGTTCCGCGCCAAGGGGGACCCGACCAACCCGCGGCTGGCCGCCGGCGTGCTGGTCGGCGGCGGCCTGGTG
Organism: Streptacidiphilus jiangxiensis; assembly: GCF_900109465.1. Taxonomy (GTDB): domain Bacteria; phylum Actinomycetota; class Actinomycetes; order Streptomycetales; family Streptomycetaceae; genus Streptacidiphilus; species Streptacidiphilus jiangxiensis. Next base: position 43,116 of record NZ_FOAZ01000022.1, on the reverse strand, counting down.
ACGCTGCTGGTGGGCACGGGCCTGCTCAGCCTCACCGAGGCGGGCCGCGGTGCGACGCTGGGTGACCGCGTCGAGTACGTGATCTACCGCGCGATCACGCTGAACTCGGCCGGCTCGCAGTTCTTCGAGGTCGCCGTCCCGCGCTGGATCGACGTCACCGTCAACGGGCTCAGCGTCGCCGTGCTGGTGCTGGTCACCTACGCGCTCTTCCGGGCCCCCAAGGGCAAGGAGTACCTCGGCCCCGAGGACGAGGCGCGGCTGCGCGGCCTGCTGGACCGCCACGGCGCCCGGGACTCGCTCGGCTACTTCGCGCTGAGGCGCGACAAGTCCGTGGTCTTCTCGCCCAGCGGCAAGGCGGCCGTCACCTACCGCGTGGTCGGCGGCGTCTCGCTGGCCTCCGGCGACCCGATCGGCGACGTCGAGGCGTGGCCCGGGGCGATCGAGAAGTGGTTGGAGCAGGCCCGCGAGCACGCCTGGACCCCGGCGGTCACCGGCGCCAGCGAGGAGGCCGGCGTCGTCTACGCCCGCCACGGCCTGGACGCGCTGGAGCTGGGCGACGAGGCGATCGTCGAGGTCGCCGACTTCTCCCTGGAGGGTCGCTCCATGCGCGGCGTCCGCCAGGCCCACAACCGCGTCCGCCGCGCCGGGTACACGGTCGCCGTCCGCCGCCACGCGGACATCGGCGAGGCCGAGATGGACGCGATGATCGTCCACGCCGACCGCTGGCGCGACGGCGGCACCGAGCGCGGCTGGTCCATGGCGCTCGGGCGCCTGGGCGACCCGGACGACGGCCAGTGCGTGATGCTCGAGTGCAAGGACGCCGACGGCGAGCTGAAGGCCCTGCTGAGCTTCGTCCCGTGGGGCGAGCACGGCCTCTCCCTGGACCTGATGCGCCGCGACCGCGACAGCGACAACGGCCTGATGGAGTTCATGGTCATCGAGCTGCTGCAGCAGGCCCGCTCGATCGGCGTGGAGCGCGTCTCGCTGAACTTCGCGGTCTTCCGCGCGGTCTTCGAGCGCGGCGGCAAGCTCGGCGCGGGCCCGTTCCTGCGTGCCTGGCGCTCGGTGCTGGTCTTCTTCTCCCGCTGGTGGCAGATCGAGTCCCTCTACCGTGCGAACGCCAAGTACCGCCCGCAGTGGGAGCCCCGCTACGTCCTGTTCGAACGCAGCCGCGACCTGCCTCGCATCGCCCTGGCCAACGCCTGCGTCGAGGGCTTCATCGCCCAGCCCCGCCTCCCTGCCCTCCCGCGCGGCAAGCGCCGCAGCGCCGCGCACCGGCCGGAGCAGGAGCGCGAGCTGCAGCACGTGGCGTAGCCGCGCCTACCTGAACTCGTGCACGACCTCGATCGTGCCGACGATGTGCGCGTTGAACTCGTCCAGCTCCTCCGCCGGGACCCAGAGCTCCAGGATCGTCCGCCCACCCGCCTGCTGGACCGGGTAGCGCTTCAGGAACTCGGTCTCCACCTCGAAGCGCGTGACGAAGCCGGCGCCGCTGTGCTTGACGTTCCAGTCACGCGCGATGCGGACCGCGTAGTCCTCGTTCAGGACCGGGTAGAAGATCGGCTGCTCCGGCAGGCGGGGCGGCCAGGCGCGCCAGGAGAGGTCGCGGACCAGGGCCAGCTCCACCGGGCCGGTGGGGCGCCAGAGGGTCGTGGTCGGGCGCGGGGTCTCGTTCATGAGCACCGGAGCGTAGCCGGACGTCCGGGGCCGGTGCGACGGAGTTTCCGCAGCTCTCAGCCGGTGGGGAACGAGGCGGCGACGGTGAAGCCGCCGTCCGGGGTGGGGGTGGCCGAGAGGGTGCCGCCGAGTTGTTGGGCTCTCTCGCCGAGGCCGATGAGGCCGTGGCCGCCGCTGGGGAGGAGCAGCGGGGTGGCGTCCGGGGAGCCGGCGGTGTTGGCCACGGTCACCTGGAGGGAGCCGGAGCCGCGGGTGAGGCGGACGGTGACGCAGGAGCCCGGGGCGTGCTTGCGGACGTTGGTCAGGGCCTCCTGGACGGTGCGGTAGGCCGCACGCTCCACCGGCTCCGGCAGGGGTTCCTCGACGTCCGCTTCGAGATCGCAGCTGAGGCCGGACTCCGCGACCAGGCGCGGCAGGTCGGCCAGGGTCGGCTGTGGCGTCAGCTGCTTGGCGTCGCCGCCGGCGGCCCGCAGCACGCCGACCATCTGGCGCAGCTCCTCCAGGGTCTTCACCGACAGTTGCCGGATCGTCCGCGCCGTCTCCTTGGTCGCGTTCGGGTCGCCCGCGCGGACCTGGAGCGCGCCCGCCTGGATGGAGATCAGGCTGACCTGGTGGGAGACCACGTCGTGCATCTCCCGGGCCAGCCGTGCCCGCTCCGTCGACAGGACGGACTGCGCGAGCAGCCGCCGCTCCCGCTCCTGGCCGCGGGTGAGCTCGTCGAGGCGGACGGCCAGCTCCCGGCGGGTGGTGACGAGCATGCCCAGCGCGATCGGCGCCGCCGCCGTCAGTACCGCGTACATCGCGGCCAGTGCGGTCGTGCGGTCCCAGGCGAGGGTGAAGTCGCCCCAGGGCCAGGGGACGAACTGGGTGAGTGCCACCAGAAGGCCGCCGATCCACATCGGCCACCGGTTGCGGTAGCGCACGGCGACCGAGTAGACGGCGAACATCGGCGCCAGCCAGATGTTGCTCAGCTCCATGCCCGGCAGCGTCGCCAGCAGGGCGATCAGCGGCCAGCGCTTGCGCAGCAGCAGCGCGGCGGCCGCCACCATGGAGGTGATCATCTCCGTCGCCGAGCCGAGGTCGTTCGCGAGCAGCGCGTCCAGCGCTGCCAGCAGAGCCGGCACGGGCACGGTGACCCAGGGGCTGAAGTACCAGGGGCGCGCGGCTCCGGCGCCCGCGCCCGAACCTGCCGCGCCCGAGGCTGCCGCGCCCGAACCCGCCGCACCGGGTGAACCCGAAGCGCCGGATGCGTCGGGCACCGGCGCGCTCACGAGCGCGCCCGCGCTCACTGGCCGTCCTTGCGCGCTCCCGCGCCCGACGCGCCGGCGCCCGGGCCGTGATCGCCGGCCAGCAGCCCGGCCTGGTGCGCGAAGACCGCCGCCTGAACCCGGTTGGCGGTGCCGAGCTTGGCGAGGATCGCGCTGATGTGGTCCTTGACCGTGCCGGTGCTCAGGTAGAGCCGCGCGGCGATGTCCGCGTTGGACAGACCCTCGCCCAGCAGCATCAGCACGTCCAGCTCGCGCGTGGTCATGGTGGCCAGCCGCGCGGCCGTCTGCCGGTCCGGACCGGAGTCGAGGTAGCCGGCGATGACGGTGTCCGTCACGGCCGGCGAGAGGATCCGCCCGCCGGAGGCCAGCACCCGCACCGCGTGCATCAGCTGCTCCGGATCGGTGTCCTTGAGCAGGAAGCCGCTCGCGCCCGCGCGCAGCGCGGTGCCGATGTACTCGTCGCTGTCGAACGTCGTCAGCATCGCGACGGCCGGAGGCTCGGGCAGCTGCATCAGCCCGCGCAGCACCGTCAGGCCGTCGACGTCGGGCATCCGGACGTCCAGCAGCACGACCTCGGGGTGAAGCCTGGCCACCGTGGCGACGGCGTCCCCGCCGCCGCAGGTGCCGACGACCTCGATGTCCGGGGCCGAGCCGACGATCAGGCTCAGGCCGGAGCGGACGAGCGTCTCGTCGTCGACGATGACCACGTGGATCACAGGCGGACCTTTCGCATTGCTGTGGGCGGGGTGTGCATGGATGCCCCGACATAGAGCCTACGAGTACCGGCGCGCCACGGGGCAGAGGCTGGTGCACGGATCCGTGCCCGGCGACGGGACGGACCCGGACCACGGACCCGCCCGACGCACCCGGCCGACACACCCGGACGACGTACCCCGGACGGGGTCTTGCCGAAGGTGCGTCGAAGAGGAGAGGCTGCGCACGGCGTGTGCGGTTCCAGCAAGGGCACCGGACGAGGAGTGATCCATGGCACAGCGGCTGCGCCTCACGGGCCTGGCCTACGGCGGCGACTACAACCCGGAGCAGTGGCCGGAGGAGGTCTGGGCCGAGGACGTGGCGCTGATGCGCGAGGCCGGGGTCAACCTGGTCAGCCTCGGCATCTTCTCCTGGGCCCGGCTGGAGCCGCGACCGGGCGAGTTCGACTTCGGCTGGCTGGACCGCGTCATCGAGCTGCTGCACGCCGGCGGCGTCGCCGTCGACCTGGCCACACCCACGGCCGCGCCGCCCGCCTGGTTCCAGAAGGCCCACCCGCACGTGCGACCGGTCACCGCCGACGGCCGCGTCCTCGGCTACGGCGCCCGGCAGACCTACTGCCCGAGCTCCCCGGAGTACGCCCAGGCCGCCGCCCGGATCACCCGCGCCCTCGCCGACCGTTACGCCGGCCACCCGGCGGTCGTGCTGTGGCACGTCCACAACGAGTACGGCTGCCACGTCTCGCGCTGCTACTGCGAGCGCTCCGCCGCGGCGTTCCGCGACTGGCTGCGGGACCGCTACAAGACCGTGGACGTGCTGAACGAGGCCTGGGGCACCTCCTTCTGGGGCCAGCGCTACGACTCCTTCGACGAGATCGACGCCCCGCGCGAGGCACCGACGGCCGTCAACCCGGCCCAGCAGCTGGACTTCCGGCGCTTCTCCTCGGACGCGCTGCTGACGCTCTACAAGGCCGAGCGCGACATCATCCGGGCCGCGGACCCGGACGTGCCGATCACCACCAACTTCATGGCAGGCCTCTCCGACCACCTCGACTACTGGTCCTGGGCCCGCGAGGTGGACCTGGTCGCCACCGACCACTACCTCTCCGCCGAGCGCGCCGACAACCAGATCGGCCTGGCGCTGAGTGCCGACCTCACCCGCTCCCTGGCCGGCGGCGCGCCCTGGCTGCTGATGGAGCACTCCACCTCCGCGGTCAACTGGCAGCAGCGCAACATCGCCAAGCGGCCCGGGGAGATGGCCCGCAACAGCCTCGCGCACGTCGCGCGCGGAGCGGACGGCGTGATGTTCTTCCAGTGGCGCGCCTCCCGCGCGGGCGCGGAGAAGTACCACTCCGCGATGCTCCCGCACGCCGGGACCGACACCCGGCTGTGGCGCGAGGTCGTCGACCTGGGCGCCCGTCTGCGCGCGCTCGCACCGCTGCGTGGCAGTCGGGTGCGGGCGGACGTGGCGATCGTGTGGGACTGGGAGTCGCGCTGGGCCCTGGAGCTGGAGTACCGGCCCAGTGTCGAGCTGGACTTCCGTGAGCGGATCGACGCCTACTACGAGCGCCTGTGGCGGGCCGGCGTCACCGTCGACTTCGTCCACCCCGGCGCGGACCTGAGCGGCTACCGGCTCGTCGTCGCGCCCTCGATGTACGTCACCCGCACCGCCTGGGCGGAGAACCTGCGGTCCTGGGTCCGCGCCGGCGGCACGCTGCTGACGAGCTACTTCACCGGCATCGTCGACGAGAACGACGCCGTCCACCTCGGCGGCTACCCCGGCGCACTGCGGGACGTGCTGGGCGTGCGCGCGGAGGAGTTCCTGCCACTGCGTCGCGGCGAGACCACCACGCTTGTCGCCACGCCGCGGATGGACGGCGCGGCCGCCGCGCCCGGCACGGCCTCGCGCTGGGCCGAGGACCTCGCCCTGGACGGCGCCTCCGCTGTCCTGCAGCACGCCGACGGCCCGGCCGCGGGGCGCCCCGCCGTGACCCGCCACGCGTTCGGCTCAGGCATCGCCTGGTACGTCGCCACCGCTCCCGACGCGGGGACGCTCGACGCCGTCCTGCGCGCCGCCCTCGCCGACGCGGGCGTCCGCACCCCGAGCGGCCTGCCGGACGGCGTGGAACGCGTCTGCCGGGTGGACGCGGACGGCCGCGACTGGGACGTCGTCATCAACCACACCGCGTCCGATACGACCGTTCCGGGGCCGGAAGGTCCCGTTTCGGTACCCGCCGGAACGGTCCGGGTGCTGGCCTCCGAGCCGCTGGAGTCGGTAGGTTCGCCGACGGACCAGTGACCGGGACGTGACCGGCGCGTGACCGAAGGGACGGGGAGGGGCGCGTGGGACAGCAACGAGCGCTCGTGTTCGGGACGACGGCGGAGCAGTACGACGCGGCGAGGCCCGGGTACTCCGACCTCCTGGTCGACACCGTCCTCGCGTACACCGGCGCGCACCTGCCGCGCGCCCTGGAGATCGGCGCCGGGACCGGCAAGGCCACCGTCGCCTTCGCCGGACGCGGCCTGCCGGTCCTCGCCGTCGAGCCGGACCCTCGGATGGCCGAGGTCCTGCGCCGCAACATCACCGGGCTGCCGCAGGTCGAGGTCGAGGTCGGGCTCTTCGAGCAGTGGCAGCCCGGGGAGCGCCGCTTCGACCTCGTCTACGCCGCCCAGTCCTGGCACTGGCTGGACCCGCACACCCGGCGCGACCACCTCCTCGACGCCCTCGCCCCCGGCGGGGCCGTCGCGCTGATCTGGAACTTCGCGCCCATGGTCGACCCGGTCCTGCACCGCGACTTCACCGCCATCGACGAGGAGTACGGCACCGAGCTGGGGCGGCTCACCGGTCTCGCCGCCGAGTTCGCCGACGAGATCGAGGCCACCGAGGAGAACGGCTGGCCCAGCCTGGACTTCGCCGGGGACGAGCGCTTCACCGACCAGCGCTCGGTGCGCGTCCGCAACGGCCTCACCCGGCACAGCGCCGACGCGTGGCTCTCCCGGGTGGCCACCCAGTCCGGTGTGCAGATCCTGGAGCCCGAACGCCGGGCGGCGCTCCTCGCCGCGCTGCGCGCCGTGCTCGAGGCGCACGGCGACGGGCTCGACACCGAGTGGATCACCGACGTGTTCCTCGCCAGACGGGCCCGCGGCGAGGTGCGGGCATAAGCGGGCATAAGGTGGACGGGTTTGCAGGCTGACGGGGTGGGACACGGCACGTGAGTACAACCGGGACGACGGTCGTCGCGCAGCGACGCGTACGGCTGGTGACGGGGGAGCTCGGAAGCGCAGAGGGGCGGATACCGCCTTGGGCGTACAGCTGGGGCACGGCGGCGGTCTTCGCCGTGCTCTACACGGTGCTGTCCGTGCGGCGCCACCAGCTCCAGCAGACGGCCGGATACGACCTCGGCATCTTCGAGCAGGCCGTGCGCGCCTACGCGCACCTGCAGGCGCCGGTCACCCCCCTCAAGGGCCCCGGCTTCGACGTGCTGGGCGACCACTTCAGCCCCGCCGTCGCCGTGCTCGCGCCGTTCTACCGGGTGTTCCCGAGCCCGGTGACGCTGCTGGTGGCGCAGAGCGTGCTGCTCTCGCTGGCCATCGTGCCGCTCGCCGACTGGGCGTTCACGGCGCGCGGGCCGCGCACCGCGCTGGTGGTGGGGTTCGGGCTGGGCGCCTCCTGGGGCATCGTGCAGGCGGCGGCGTTCGACTTCCACGAGGTGGCGCTCGCCGTGCCGCTGATCGCCTTCGCGGTGCGCGCGCTGGGGGAGGAGCGGTGGCACGCGGCGGCCTGGTGGTCGCTGCCGCTGCTGCTGGTCAAGGAGGACCAGGGGCTGACTGTCGCCGCGGTCGGCGTCTACCTCGCGCTGCGCGGCCCGCGTCGGCTCGGCCTGTGGCTCGCCGCGTTGGGCGCGCTGGGCACCTGCGTCGAGGTGCTGCTGGTGCTGCCCGCCGTCAACGTCCACGGCGGGTTCGACTACTGGCAGCAGATCACCGGTGGTGGCAGCGCCACCACCGGTGGCGTCACCCAGGCGGGCGGCGGCGGCACGCTGGTCGGCCTGCTGCTGCACCTGCCCTGGCCGCCCGTCAAATGGCTCACGGTGCTGATGCTGCTGGCGCCCACCGCCTTCTACGCGCTCCGATCGCCGCTGACACTGCTGTGCACTCCGACGCTGCTGTGGCGCTTCGCCTCGGGCAACTCGCACTACTGGGGCGTCGCGTACCACTACAGCGCGGTACTGATGCCGATCGTCTTCGGCGGCTTCGTGCACGCGCTGACGCGCGGGCGGCTCTCCTGGCGCCGGGGGCGCGCGGTGCTTGCGGCCTCCGCCGCCTTCACGGCGGCGGCGATGCCCTTCTTCCCGCTGCGCGAGCTGGCGCTGTCACCCCAGTGGGTGACGCCGGCGCACGTGCAGACGGCCGAGGCGATCCTGAACCAGATCCCCGACGGCGTGAAGGTGGCCGCCAGCAACCGTCTCGCCGCCCAGCTCGTCCACCGCGACACGGTCACCCTGGTCTGCATGCGCGACGCCTCGGCCGACGCCGCCTGGGTCGTCGTCGACGCGACCGACTCCAAGGCCATCGCGCCGTGCTCGGCGGACACCGCCGTCGCCGAACTGGCCCACTTCGAGTCCCGCGGCTACACCGTGGTCGTCAGCAGCGACGGCGTCACCCTGCTGCGACGCTGAGCACGACCTTGCCGCGGGCGTGGCCGGACTCCACCTCGGCGATCGCCTCGGCGGCCCGCTCCAGCGGCAGCACCAGCCCGAGGTGCGGACGCAGGTCACCCTTGGCGGCGAGCAGGGCGAGGGCGTCGAGGTCGCCCGGGTCGGGGCGGAAGTAGAGCTCCGTCAGCTCCACGTCGAGCTGCGCCGCGCGCGTGCGCAGCGCGGTCCGGTCGACGCCGGTACCGCGCACGTCGACCAGCCGTCCGCCCGGACGCAGCAGCTCCAGCGAACGCAGCGCGTGCGCTCCGCCGAGCGGGTCGAGCACGACGTCGAAGCGGTCCGGGCGGGCGAACACGTCGGTGGCGCGGTGGTCGACGGGCTCGTCCACGCCGAGCTCGCGCAGGAAGGCCTGGTTGGCGGTGCCGGCGGTCGCCGTGACGTGCGCGCCGCGTGCCCTGGCGATCTGTACGGCGAGATGCCCGATGCCGCCTGCCCCCGCGTGCACGAGCACCCGCTCCCCGGAGCCGAGGTGCGCCGCCGCGACCAGCGCCTGCCAGGCCGTCAGGCCCGCCACCGGCAGCGCGGCGGCGCACGCGTCGTCGAGCTCGTCGGGAGTGCGCGCGAGCGTCGTCCCCGGGACGGCGACGTACTCCGCGAAGGACCCCTGCGGCGGCGGCACCACCCCGAAGACCCGATCCCCGGTCCGGAACCGTCCGCCGTCGCCGGCGACCACGGTGCCCGCGACGTCCAACCCCAGCCCCAGCGGCGGCTCCCCGAGCCGCCGCACCTCCCCGGCCCGGATCCGCCAGTCGGCCGGGTTCACCGCGGCCGCCGCGACCCGCACCAGCACCTCCCCGGGCCGGGGCTCCGGCACCGGCCGTTCGGTGAGCTCGACGACCTCGGGGCCGCCGAAGGAACGGATCCTGATGCTGCGCATGACGCCCTCCCGGGACTCGGTTCGAGGGCTTCATCCTTTCCGCGGCGGGTATCCGTTGTGAAGAAGGCACCCGTCTGATACCCAGGTACCTCATGGATACCGTCACGCGCCGCGTCCTCGCCGAGGAGTTCGCCGGCTACCGCCGCGACTGCCCCTCCCGCACGGTCGTCGAGGTCCTGGCCAACAAGTGGTCCCTCTACGTCCTGTCCGCGCTGGGCCGCTTCGACCGGCCGCTGCGCTTCAACGAGCTGCGGCGCATCCTCGACGGGATCACCCAGAAGATGCTCACCCAGACCCTGCGCACCCTGGAACGCGACGGCCTGGTCTCCCGGGCCGTCTACCCGACGGTTCCGCCGCGCGTCGAGTACACCCTCACCGACGAGGGCCGCGCGGCGGGCGAACTGACGACGGCCATCGCCGACTGGGCCGTCGACCACGCCCACGCCATCCAGGCCGCCCGCGCCCGCTTCGACGCCCGCGCGGCCGAGCCGCCCCGGCCGCTCTGAGCCGCGACCGGCTCAGTCTCCCGGCTCGCGCGACCAGCGCTGGCCCGCCGTCTCCACTGCCAGGAGCAGCCCGAAACAAACCACCAGCGCCCCCACCTCGACCCGGCCCCGCACGAACGCCACCACGACCACCGATCCGAGAGCGGCGAGGGCCGCCGTACGGTCCACCCACAGCCATCGGCGGGGGGTGCGCACGTCGCGCCGGTCCAGGCGCGCCATGACGGCCAGCAGTACGCCGAGCGGCACCGAGCCGAGGATCCAGCCGCTGCGGAAGCCGGGGTCGTAGCCGCTCACCCACGCCGTGCCGTTGCCGTCGGACAGGCGCTCGACCCGGCCGCGCAGGACGGACGCGGTCACCGTCTGGCCGATCCGCGGGTCCAGCCGGAACAGGCCGTCGCGGTCCAGGTAGATCGTGCGGACCCCGCCCGGGAGCCCGGACACGGTCACCCCGTAGGTCGGGCCGATCCCGTGCCGCAGGCCCAGCACGTACCGGTAGCGGGGCAGGTAGGAACCGACCCGGACAGCGGCCGAGCTCAGGCAGACGGCGCCGGCGGCCGGATGCGACGGGCAGTCGGGAACGGTGGCCGGGGTGGCGAGCACCCACGACCAGAACCCGATCAGCGCCGCGGCGAGCACGCCGACCACCACGCTCGACCGCTTGACGCGACCCATACGCCCGCTCCCCCCGAAGACGGACGCCATGCTCCCACCGGGGCCGAGCGCCGTCGAGATCACCGGCGGACCGGACTCACCCCAGGCGGTCGACGCCGGTGACGCGCAGGACCGCGCGGCCCTCCTCGTCGGAGGAGTGGAGGTCGACCTCGGCGCTGATGCCCCAGTCGTGGTCGCCCGCCGGGTCGTCGAAGATCTGGCGGACCAGCCAGGCGCCCTGGACCGTCTCCTCGTCGATGATGAGCATCTTCGGCCCGCGGGCGTTCGGGCCGGTGAACAGGTCGTCGTGCTCGTCCCAGTAGGCGTCCATGGCGTCCGCCCAGCGGTCCGCGTCCCAGCCGCCGTCCTCGGCGTCCAGCTCGGCCAGCGCGCCGTAGTTCTCCAGCGCGCACAGCTCGACGCGGCGGAAGAGCGCGTTGCGGACCAGGACCCGGAAGGCGCGCGTGTTCGCGGTGACCGGCGCGGTCTTCTCCTCCAACGACTGCTCCAACTCCTCCTCGTCCTCGGGGTTCGCCAGCTGCTCCCACTCGTCCAGCAGCGAGGAGTCGACCTGGCGGACCAGCTCGCCGAGCCAGGAGATCAGGTCGCGCAGGTCCTCGGACTTCAGGTGGTCCGGCACGGTGTGCTCGACGGCCTTGTAGGCGGAGGCGAGGTAGCGCAGCACCAGGCCCTCGGTGCGCGGGAGTTCGTAGAAGCCGACGTAGTCGGTGAAGGTCATCGCGCGCTCGTACAGGTCGCGGGCGACGGTCTTCGGGCGCAGCGGGTGGTCGCTGATCCACGGGTGCGAGCGGCGGTAGACCTCGTAGGCGTGCTCCAGCAGCTCCTGCAGCGGCTTGGGGTAGGAGATCTCCTGGAGCCGCTCCATCCGCTCCTCGTACTCCACCCCGTCGCGCTTCATCTCCGCGACGGCCTCGCCGCGCGCCTTGTTCTCCTGCGCGTGCAGGATCTGGCGCGGGTCGTCCAGGGTCGACTCGACGACGGACAGCACGTCCAGCGCGTATGTCGGCGACGCCGGGTCCAGCAGCTCGAACGCGGCGAGTGCGAACGTGGACAGCGGCTGGGTGAGCGAGAAGTCGTCCTGCAGGTCGACGGTCAGACGGACGATGCGGCCCGTCTCGTCCGGGTGCGGCAGCCGCTCGACGACGCCGCCGGCCTCGAGGGAGCGGTAGATCGCGATGGTCTCGCGGATGTGGCGGCGCCGCGTGCGCGGGTCGTCGTCGTTGTCCGTCAGCAGGTGCCGCATCGCCTCGAAGGCGTTGCCGGGCCGGTTGATGACGGAGAGCAGCATCAGGTGGCTCACCTTGAAGCGGGAGACCAGCGGCTCGGGCGCCGCGTCGATGAGCTTGGTGAAGGTCTCCTCGCCCCACGAGACGAAGCCCTCGGGCGCCTTCTTGCGGACGACCTTGCGCTTCTTCTTCGGGTCGTCACCGGCCTTGGCGACGGCCCGCTCGTTCTCGATGACGTGCTCGGGCGCCTGGGCGACGACCGTACCGACGGTGTCGAACCCGGCGCGGCCCGCGCGACCGGCGATCTGGTGGAACTCGCGGGCGCGCAGCATCCGCACCCGCTGGCCGTCGTACTTGGACAGCGCCGTGAACAGCACCGTGCGGATCGGCACGTTGACGCCGACGCCGAGTGTGTCGGTGCCGCAGATGACCTTCAGCAGACCGGCCTGCGCGAGCCGCTCCACCAGGCGCCGGTACTTGGGCAGCATGCCGGCGTGGTGGATGCCGATGCCGTGCCGCACGAACCGCGACAGGTTCCGGCCGAACTTGGTGGTGAAGCGGAAGTTGCCGATCAGCGCGGCGATCGCGTCCTTCTCGGCCTTGGTGCACATGTTGATGCTCATCAGCGCCTGTGCCCGCTCGACGGCCTGTGCCTGCGTGAAGTGCACGACGTAGACAGGCGCCTGACCCGACTTGAGCAGGTCCTCGAGGGTGTCGTGGATGGGCGTGCGCTGGTACTCGTAGAACAGCGGGACGGGACGGGTCGCCGAGGAGACCGTGGTGGTGGCGCGACCGGTGCGGCGCTTCAGGTCCGCCTCGAACTTCCGCACGTCGCCGAGCGTCGCCGACATCAGCAGGAACTGCGCCTGCGGCAGCTCGATCAGCGGCACCTGCCAGGCCCAGCCGCGGTCCGGCTCGGCGTAGAAGTGGAACTCGTCCATGACCACCTGCTGCACGTCCGCCTGCGCGCCGTCGCGCAGCGCGATCGAGGCGAGCACCTCGGCGGTGCAGCAGATGATCGGCGCGGTCGGGTTGACGGACGCGTCACCCGTCATCATGCCGACCTTCTCGGTGCCGAACATCTTCACCAGGTCGAAGAACTTCTCCGAGACCAGTGCCTTGATCGGCGCGGTGTAGAACGTCCGTTGCCCGTTCGCCAGCGCGGTGAAGTGCGCCCCCGCCGCGACCAGGCTCTTCCCGGAGCCGGTCGGGGTGTTCAGGATGACGTTGTTGCCCGAGACGATCTCGATCAGCGCCTCTTCCTGGGCGGGATAGAGGGTGATCCCGCGCTCCTCGGCCCACCCGGCGAAGGCCGTGAAGAGCTCGTCGGGCTGGGGGCTGGCGGGGATGAGATCAGTCAGGGTCACCGGACCATTCTGCCTGGTCCGCCGCCTCGGCCGGACTCGAGTCGGTAGCCCGGCAGTCGGGACGTGTCGAGAGAGAACCCGAAGGGCCCGGGAACACGGATCGACCGGCCGAGAGCGGGATCCTCATGAGTGGGTGGTCCCGCAGCTTCCCGGTCCAGTCGTTCTCCGGGTTCGTGGTGGCGGACTTCCTCGATCGTTTCGAGGTGCTGGGATCCCCACGTCAGCGGGCCAGGCGCTCCGCCAGCACCCTGCCGCGCGCGGCCTGCACCTCGCCCGCCTTCCCGGCGGCGAAGCGGAGCAGGCCGAACGGCGCGGACAGGTGCAGGGTGTCCACGACGCGCGAGCCGTTGTCGTGCGCGTGGATCGCGAAGCTGTAGGACATCCGCACGCCGCCCGGGCTGACCACGTCCCCGTGGACGGTCGCCTCCTCCGGCAGGCCGCCGGGCTCGGAGCGCAGGGTGACCCGGATGTGGTTGTCATGCGTGACCAGCCCGAGGAAGCGGAAGCGCTCGACCGCCACATAGTGGGTGACCTCGTCCTCGCGCCGCACGTCGCGCACGGCGACCAGTAGTGGCGACAGCCCGACGTAGTTGTCCGGCTCGACCAGATGCGCCAGCACGGCGGCGGGCTCGGCGGGGACCTCGTAGGTCCGGGTCAGTTCGGTGCTCGGCACGTGCGTCTCCTCCGTCGGGCTCCGCGGGGCGCGGACCCGTGGATGCTCCCAGGATCACCGCTCGGCCACCAGGGGGCGCCGAGAACTCAATATTGAACGTGTTCAAAATGTGCGCCATGATGGTTCCCGTACGAGGGGGACCCGGGACGGGGGCGTGCGCCGCTGACGAACGGGCGAACCGTCATGCCTGTTGAGGCGGTGTCCAGTCCGCTTCCGAGGAGGTCCCGGTGCAACGATCCCGGCGGACCGCGCTGCCTGCGGCGGCGGTCGCGCTGACCTGGTTCTACGAGGGTCTGTGGTGCAAGCTCTGGCCCGGACGCGCGGACCAGCGGGCGATCGTCGGCAGCGTGCCGATGCTGCCCGCGGGCGCCGTCACCACCGTGCTGGCCGCGATCGGGCTGATGGAGGTCGGCATCGGGCTGTGGGTGCTGAGCGGCCGGCGCCCGCTGCTTGCCGCAGCGGTTCAGACGGCGCTCATCGTCGCCTTCAACACCGGCGGGCTGCTGTTCGGCGCGGACCAGATCGCCGAACCGGGACGGCTGGTGGTCCAGGACCTCGCCCTGATCGCGTTGATCTGGACCGTCGCGACCACGCGCAGCGGCGCCACCGCCGCCCCGGCACGCGCGCTGGCCCCATGAGCGCCGCCACACCCTGGGGCGACGGGAGCATCCTGGCGTTCGGCTCGTCGTGCTCCCCCGGCCTGCTGTTCGGGCGGATGTACGAGGACGTGGGCATCGAGCTCGACGCGTTCCCGCCGCCCGGTGCACGCGTGCTGTGCATCGCCTCGGCGGGGGACACGGCCGGAGCCCTCGCGGCCGCCGGACACGACGTCACCGCGGTCGACCTGAACGCGGCCCAACTCGCCTACGCACGCCGCCGACTCCACGACGGTGCGCCCGCCGAGACCGGCACGGCCGAGCGACTGCTCGCCCTCGGCCGGTTCGCGGCGGCCCGCGCGCTTCCCGCCTGGCGTTCGGACGGACCCGAGCGCTTCCTGCGGCTCGACGACCCGGCCGAACAAGCCCGTCGATGGCACGACGAACTGGACTCCCGCGGGCTGCGGATCCTGGCGGGCCTCGCGCTGCGCCCGGCCGGGACGCTGGCCCTCGCCCTGAGACCCGCCTTCCGCGAGGTGATGCCGGGCCGGTTCGACTCGGTGCTGCGCCGCCGCATCGGCCGGGCCGTCGCCCGGCACTCCAACTCCTCCAACCCGTGGGCCTGGCGGCTGCTCGCGGGGCGCGAGCTGCCCGATCCGGCGCCGGCGATCGCGGGGGCCACGTCCTCGACGGTCGTGCCGCTCGCCGGCCGCGCGGTGCGCCTGCTGCACTGCGACGTCGTCGAGCACCTCGAGCGCTCGCCGCGCGGCGCCTACGACGCGGCGACCCTGTCCAACGTCCTGGACGGCCCCGGCCCTCAGTTCGCACGTCGCCTGTGGGCCGCGGTGCGACACGCGGTGCGGCCCGGCGGGGTCGTCGTCTGGCGCAGTCTGCGCGAACCCGGCCCCGCCGGGCCGGGGCAGGCCGCAGCCGACCGATCGATGCTCTGGGGGGTGGTCCGGGTCGAGCGACTCGGTGAGCCGGCCCCCGAACGAACCCCAGGAACCCCGGAAACCCCGGAAACCCCGGAAACCCCGGGAACTCCGGAAACCCCGGAAACCCCGGAAAAGGACCCCCGATGAGACATCTGCTGCAACGTCATCCGTTCCCGATGCGGACCCGGTTCGCCCACTCGCTGGTGCTCACCTACGCCCTGCCGCCGGAGGTGCTCACGGCCCTGGTCCCGCCGGGTCTCAGCCTCGACACCTACACCGACCAGTACGGGCACGAGCACGGCTTCGTCGCCGCCGCCGTGGTCGACGCCCGCGCGCTGCGCCCGTCCTTCCTGCCCGCCGCCTGCGGCGGTGACCACGTGCTGACCGGCTACCGGATCTTCACCCGGTTCCCGACCCCCACCGGCCGCACCATGCGCGGCCTGCGCATCCTGCGCAGCGACACCGACGACCGCCTGATGGCGCTGGGCGGCAACGTCTTCAGCCGTTACAACTATCACCGTGCCCGGATCACCACCGGCGTCAGCGACGGGGACCTCCACTTCGACGTCCGCAGCGACGACGGGCACGCCGACCTGGTCGTGCGGGCCCGGATCGGGGACGGCAGCCCGGCACGACTGCCCGAGGGAAGCCCCTTCGCCACCGCCCGCGATGCCCGCCGGTTCGCGGGGCCGCTGCCCTACACCTTCGAGTACGAGCCGCAGACGGACTCCGTGATCGTCGTCAAGGCCACCAGGACCGCGTGGGATCCCGTGCCCGTCGACGTCGAGGTCAGCGCGCTGACCTTCTTCGACCACGGGTCGTTCGCCGGTGCCCGACCCCGGCTTGCCAACGCGTTCCACGTCGCGGACGTCGACTACGGCTGGGAGGCCGGCCGTCGCCGCACCAGGGAAGGAGCCGCAGCGTGAGGCTGCTCCAGCTCCCGCGCGCCGACGCGCCCGCGCCCACCCGGCCCTCCGGCGTGCGCGAGGTCGCCCGGTTCAACTGGCCCATGTACGCGGTCGGCGCCACGACGGTGGTCCTGGGCTGGGCGCTCGCGCGCCGCCTGCCGGTCCGGCCCGCCCGGCTCGCCCGAGCGGGCGCGGCGACCGCGGCGGCCCTGCTGGTCGGCAGCACCGCGGCGACCTGGTGGGTCTACGACCACGCGCGACCGTTCTCGTTCGACTGGCTGGATGACCTGCTGCCCGAGGGTCCGGGTGACCACCTCGTGCTGTCGGCCGGCCTCGACGAGGCCGCCCGCCCGCTCGCCGCGCGCCACCCCGGAGCGGCGCAGTGCGTCGTCGACCTGTACGACCCGGCGCTCATGACGACGGGCTCCATCCGCCGTGCCCACCGCCTGACCGGTGGGGCCGCGCAGGGAGCGCTGCCCGGGCGGCCCACCGCCCTGCCGGTGGAATCGGCCGCCCACGACAGCGTCTTCGCGGTCTTCGCCGCCCACGAGTTGCGCCGCCGGGAGGATCGCGAGGCCCTGTTCGCCGAGTGCGTCCGCGTCCTGCGCCCGGGGGGCGCCCTGGTGCTGGTCGAGCACCGCAGGGATGCCGCCAACGCGGCCGCGTACGGCCCGGGCGCCTGGCACTTCCTGCCCAGGGCTGAATGGCTGCGCCTGGCCGACCACGCCGGCCTGCGGCGCGGCGCGGAGCGGCGGATCGCCGGCCTGGTCACCGCGTTCGCCTTCCGCAAGGAGGCGGCGGCGTGACGCACGTCCTCACTCTGGAGACTCAACTGCGTCTGGTGGGCGCAGCGCTGGTCGCGGTCGGGCTCCTCCACGCGGTACTGCCCCGGGTGATCGGCTGGCCGGCCGATCTGGCCGGGACCACCCTGCTCACCCGTCAGGTGGCCTCCGCGCACCTCTTCTTCATCGCCCTGACCTGCGTCCTGCTCGGCCTGCTGCCGCTCGCTCTGGCGCCGGCCCTGCTGTCCCGCGGTCCGTTGGGCGCGGTTCTGCTCGGGGGCGAGTCGGTGTTCTGGGGGACCCGCTGGGTCTTCGAGTTCGCCTTCTTCTCGCCCCGGCTCTGGCGTGGCGACCGCTTCCGCACCGCCGGGCACGTGGCGTTGTCCCTGCTGTGGACCTGGGTCGCCGGGGTCTTCGTCGCCGCGCTGGTCCACACCCTGGCGCGGTGACACGGGCGGTGACGGGCGCCGGCGTCAGTCCGGCCGCCGGCCGGATCCCCCCTCCGGGGTCGGCGGCGAGGCGAGCATCCCCGCGCGGACGCGGCGGCCGCCGTCGACGAGGAGGTCGGCGCCGGTGACCCAGGCAGCCTCGTCCGAGAGCAACCAGACGACGGCGTGGGCGATGTCCTCCGGCTCGCCGAGGCGCCGCAGCGGTGTCCCGGCGGCGAGGCCGGCCTCGTCGCGTTCCCACCAGAAGCGCGCCAGCTCGGTGCGGACCAGGCCCGGCGAGACCGCGTTCACCCGGACCCGCGGGGCCAGCTCGGCGGCGAGGTGCTTGGTGAGCTGCAGCAGCGCGGCCTTGCTCGTCTCGTAGGCGGCCAGTCCCGGGCCGACCCCGTGCACGCCCTCGGTCACCACGGTGACGACGGAGCCCCCGTGCTCGCGCATCCACCCCTCCCAGGCGGCCCGCACCAGCGCCAGCGGGCCGTGCACGTTGACCGCGAAGGTGTCGCGCCAGGCGGTCGGGTCGCTCGTCACCGCCGGGCCGAGCGGATGGTTGGCTCCGGCGTTGCAGACGACGAAGTCCAGCCGTCCGAAGGTCTCCAGCGCGAGCCCCGCCCAGCGGCGCACGTCCACCTCGTCGCCCGCGTCCCCGGCCGCGGCGATCAGCCGACCCGGTGCGGGCCCGAGCGAGGCGAGCGCCTGTTCCAAGCCGTCCTTGCCGCGCGCCCCGATCAGCACCGACGCCCCGGCGTCGAGCAACTCCCGTGCCACAGCCAGCCCGATCCCGCGTGAGCCGCCGGTGACCACCGCGGCCGTGCCCTCCATGCGCATGGCGCACATCCTTCGCTGACGGTGCGTCTGATGTCCATAACCGTGCGGTCGATGGCGAAGGCAACGCACAATGGTCAGGACACGGCCGGTCCACGGGAGGGGCAGCATGACCACGAACGAGGAGCTGGATCCGCTCATCAACGACCCGTCGTTCAAGGCCGAGGCACACGCCCGCTACGTCGGGCTGCGCGACCGGGGCCCGGTTCAGCGGGTGCGGCAGCCGAGCGGGCTCGACCTCTACCTGGTCCTCGACCACGAGCTGGCCCGCGTCGCGCTCACCCACCCCGATCTGCTCAAGGACCCGGAGATCGGCCGCGCCGGGCTGGACGCCGCGGGCGTCCTCAACTACCAGGGCAGGGGCCAGGGGCTGGGATCCAACATGCTGATGGCCGATCCGCCGGACCATGCCCGCCTGCGCGGCCCCGTCGCCCGGGCCTTCACCCCGCGCCGCGTCGAGGAGCTGCGCCCGCGGATCCAGCAGATCGCGGACGAGCTGGTCGACGCCATCGACGCGAAGGCCGCCGCAGGCGAGGCGATCGACCTCGTCGAGGACTTCACCGGGCCGCTGCCGGTCATGGTCATCTGTGAACTGCTGGGCGTCCCCCTGGACGCGCAGGCGGACTTCCGTGCCTGGACCCTGGCGGCCGTCTCCGGCGGCTCGGCGACGCCCTCGGTCGAGCAGCAGCAGGGCATGCTCGCGCTGAACGCGTACTTCATCGCGCTGATCGCGGCGAAGCAGGCCGCGGCCGACCCCGGCAAGGACCTGCTGGCCGCGCTGATCCGCGTCAACCGCGAGGACGAGGAGGCGTTGAGCGAGGAGGAGTTGCTCGGCACGGCCGTCATCCTCCTGGTCGCAGGCCACGAGACGACGGTCAACCTTCTCGGCAACGCGATGGCCGCGCTCCTGGACCACCCCGAGCAGGCCGAGCTGCTGCGCGAGCGGCCGGAGCTGCTGCCCGGCGCGGTGGAGGAGTTCCTCCGCTTCGACGCTCCGGTCGATCAGACGCCGCTCCGGTTCGCCGCGTGCGACGTGGAGTTGGGCGGGGTGCTGATCCCCAAGGGCAGCGCCCTCGCCGTCTCCCTCGCGGCGGTCGGCCGGGACCCGTCGCTCGCGACGAACGCCGCCGACCTCGACGTCACCCGCACGGACGGCCGCCACCTCTCCTTCGGCCACGGCATCCACTACTGCGTCGGCGCGCCCCTCGCGCGCCTGGAGGGCCAGATCGCACTCGGGACGCTGCTGCGCCGCTTGCCGAGCCTGCGGTTGTTGGGGGAGTACACGGACCTGGCGTGGACGGTGGGCGGCATCATGCACGGGCCGCAAGCCCTGCCGGTCGAGCTGTAGTTGCAACTCCTCAAGGGGCGCGGGGAACTGCGCAGAAACCACCGGCGTGCGGTGGCCCTGCGCGTTCAGGACCATCCGCACGCCAGTGGCTTGTCGCGCGGTTCCCCGCGCCCCTGGACAGGGCAACTTCCCTGCGTCTAGATCTGACTCGCGATCTCCGCCGCCGCCCGTTCCCCCGACGCCACCGCGGCGTCGAGCGTCGCGTTGTCGACGTCGGTGTGCTCGCCGGCGAAGTGGACGCGGCCCTCCTGGACCGCCTCGTAGCCGGCGAACGAGGTGTACTGGCCCACCTCGTAGTAGTGGTACGCGCCCTTGTGCCACGGGTCCAGGGACCAGTGGTCCTCGTAGGCGAGCCCGTTGTACGCCGCCGTCGTGCCGGGGAAGACCTGCTCGATCTGGGACAGGAACGCGTTCACGTCCGCCGTCGGGGCGGGGCCGTGGGCCGCTCCGGTCAGGCCCGTGCGAGCGGCGTCGCCGCCGGGGAAGTTGACGAGGAGCGCGGGGGAACCCTTCGCGCCGAGCTGGACGGAGCCGTCCCACGCGGTCTGGTAGCCGGTCGGCGCGGTGTTGCTGACGCCGTTGTAACCGAGTGACGGCCAGGTCTTCGTGGTCAGCTGGGTGACCAGCTTCGCGTTCTGGCCCATGCCCTGTTCCGCGATGGCCTGCAGCTTCAGCGCGCTGAGGCCGGAGCGGGTGAGGTCCACGTCGCGCAGCGTGCTGAACGGCAGGGCCAGCACCAGGTGGTCGGCCTGCACGGAGACGGGCGTGCCGCCGCACTGGAAGGTGCAGGTGTAGCTTCCGTCGGAGTTCTGCACCACGGCCACCAGTTGGTACCCCTGCCGCACGGTTCCCGCGGGGAGCGCCGAGACCATGCCGCTGACCAACTGGTCGTTGCCGCCGATGAGGTGGTACTTCTCGTCGAAGCCCGGGCCGCCGTCGAAGGTCGAGGAGTTCCCCAGGAAGCCGATCATGCCGACGGCGGATGCCGCCGCGGGCTCGCCGCCTGCCTGGAGTTGGACCGACTGGATCAGCTGGCTGAGGGCCGAGCCCGAGGGCAGGCCGATCCGGGTGAGGTAGTCGAGGCAGGAGAGCTGGTCGAGCTGCTTGGCGGTGGCCGTGCAGCTGTTCCAGCGCGGGGTGCCCATCGCGGCGTAGGAGGCGGCGAAGGCGTTGTACGCCTCGGCGACCCAGTCGCTCTGCTGCTGCGGGCCGTCGTAGCGGGCGCCGTTGATCCAGCCCGCGTAGGTGCCCGAGCCGAGGGAGCCGCCGTTGGCGTACTCGGTCTTCAGGCCGAGCGATTTGGCGAGGGCCAGCACGGAGCTGTCGGTGGAGCTGATGAACGAACCCCCGTGCTCGCTGACCATCCCGTTGGCGAAGAAGCCCCGCAGGGTCCAGCAACGGCCGCCGACATGGGTGGTGTCGGCCTCGTAGACGGTCGAGGCGACCGGCGTCGCGCCGGTCCAGAGCTGGTGTGCGCAGCGCAGTCCGGCGAGGCCGGCGCCGACGATGACGACGCGCGGGGCCGTGGCCGGATTCGTGGCCGCCGCTGCCCGGCTCGCGCCGGCGAGGGCGGCCCCGGCCAGACCGACGGCGGTGGCTGCGCCTGCTGCCATCAGCAGGTGACGACGACTCAGTTCACGCTCGGCGCGCTCGGCGCGCTCGGCGCGCTCGCCGGCGACCTCGGCGACAGGCATGCCGCGCCGACGGGCCTCGCCCTCCAGCGAGAAGGCGAGGCCGAGCGAGGTGGGCAGTCCGGTACGGGTGGAGCTCGATCTGGCAGGTTCCCGGTCCATGACGAAGAACCCCTCTCTGGGGGATCGATCGAACGATGTTGACCGGGAGTGAAGCGCTGGCGCAACAGTGTTGTCAACGGTGTTGCGCCACGCTGGTCTCGATCGCGGTGATCAGCGCCTCGACCCGGGCCTGGTAGACCGCGTCCTGGGTGACCCCGGCCAGCTCCTCGGCGACCGCCGTGATCTGCGGGAACGCCTGCGGGTCGACGAGTCGGTACTCCCGGCTCCAGGCCGACTCGTCCGCCGCCCGCGCCTCCGCGGAGAAGAGCAGGTAGGCGGCGCGCTGGCCGACCAGGGCGAGCAGCGAGTCGCCGACCATGCGGTAGTGCACCGCGGCCTCCGCACCGCGCAGGCCTGCCTCGGTCACGGCGCCGAGGATCAGCTCGACCACGCGGAACTCGTTGGCGCGGCGGGTGGTGCGGCTGGCCATGGCGGAGGCGACGGCCGGGTACTTGAGGGCGACCGCGAGCGAGCCGTCGGCCAGGGCGCGGATGCGGTCCTGCCAGCCCAGGCCCGGCCGGATGCTGTCCAGAACCTCGCCGAGGGTGCGGTCGGCGACCTCCAGCAGCAGTTCGTCCTTGTCGCGGAAGTGCCGGTAGACGGCGGTGGGATCGGCGCCGAGCTCCTCGCCGAGGCGGCGGACGGTGAACGCGTCCGAACTGCCGCGCGCGGCGATGCGCAGGCTGGCCTGAACGATCGCTTCGGGCGTGAGCTGGCTGCCCGAGCGCTTGCTCCGGCTGCGGGGGGCCGGTGCCGGAACGGCCGGCTTCGAGGCGGGCTTCGAGGCGGGATTCGTCATGGTGCGGCCAGTGTAACGATGCGGGGTCCGTCGAGCGCAACAGTGTTGACAACAGTGTTGCGCCGCGCTTCACTCCTCCTCACCATCACTCGGGGAGGAAGCGCCGATGGCGTCCCAAGCACCGTCAGAAACCCCTGCTCAGCTGCTGTTCCGTGGCGGTCGGGTATTCACCGCGACCGGGCCGGCGCCCGTCGATGCCGCCGTGGCCGTCCGGGACGGGCGGATTCTCGCCGTAGCACCGGAAGCCGAGCTGCGAGCGCTGGTCGGCTCGGCCACCGAGGTCGTCGACCTGGCCGGCGGCCTGCTCGCCCCCGGCTTCCAGGACGCCCACGTCCACCCGGCCGTGGCCGGCGTGCAGATGCTGCGCTGCGACCTCTCGGGGGAGCGCAGCATCGAGGGCTACCTCGCCATCGTCGCCGCCTACGCCGCGGCCAACCCCGACGCCGCGTGGATCCGCGGTGGCGGCTGGTCCATGGACGTGTTCCCGGACGGCATCCCGACCCGCGCCATGCTCGACTCCGTCGTCCCGGACCGGCCGGTGCTGCTGACCAACCGCGACGGCCACGGCGCCTGGGTCAACTCCCGCGCCCTGCAACTGGCCGGGGTCGGTAAGCACACCCTCGACCCGGCCGACGGCCGGATCGAGCGCGAGGCGGACGGCACCCCGATCGGGATGCTCCAGGAGGGCGCCATGGACCTGGTCGGCGACCTCGTCCCGGTCGCCACCGCCGAGGAGGCCCGGGCCGGACTGCTCGTCGCCCAGCAGCACCTGTTCTCGCTCGGGGTCACCGCCTGGCAGGACGCGATGATCGGCGCGTTCCCCGGCAACCCGGACAACTTCGCCGTCTACGTCGACGCCGCCCGCGACGGCTCGTTGCTCGCCCGCGTCGTCGGGGCCCTGTGGTGGGACCGCGAGCGCGGCACCGAGCAGATCCCCGACCTCGTGGAGCGTCGCCTGCACGGACAGGTCGGCCGGTTCAACGCCACCACCGTCAAGATCATGCAGGACGGCATCGCCGAGAACCACACCGCCGCGATGCTCTCGCCCTACCTCGACGGCTGCGGCTGTGCCACCGCCAACGCAGGCCTCAGCTTCGTCCCGCCTCAGGTGCTGAACGCCGCCGTCGCCGCACTGGACTCCCTCGGCTTCCAGCTGCACTTCCACGCGCTCGGCGACCGGGCCGTGCGCGAGGTGCTGGACGCGCTCGAGGGCGCCCGCACGGCGAACGGCGCGAACGACAACCGCCACCACCTCGCCCACCTCCAGGTCGTCGACCCCGGCGACTACAAGCGCTTCGCCGAACTCGGAGCCGCCGCCAACATCCAGGCGCTGTGGGCCGCGCACGAGCCGCAGATGGACGAGCTGACCATCCCGTTCCTCGGCCCCGAGCGTGCCGCGCTGCAGTACCCGTTCGGGGACCTGGCCCGTGCGGGTGCCCGCCTGGTCGCCGGCAGCGACTGGTCGGTCAGCAGTCCCAACCCGCTCTGGGGCATCCACGTCGCGGTCAACCGCGCCGTGCCGACCGACGCCCCGAACGCCGCCGCGGACCGCCGGCCGCGGCGGCCCTTCTACCCCGAGCAGGCGCTCACCCTCGCCCAGGCCTTCACCGCGTACACCGCCGGCAGTGCCTGGGTGAACCACCTGGACCAGGAGACCGGCACCGTCGAGCCCGGCAAGTGCGCGGACCTGGTCGTGCTCGACCGCGACCCCTTCGCCGGACCGCCCGAGGAGATCGGCGCCACCCGAGTCCGGATGACCTTCGTCGACGGCGTCGCCGTGCACGTCGCCGACCACTGACCCCACTCTTCCCCGGAGGCCCTCCCGTGACCCGTCCCCGCACGCGCCGCAGATCCCTCGTCCTCGCGACCGTCCCGCTCACCGCGCTCGCGCTCACCTCGTGCAGCGGCACCGCCCACGGCGGCGGCAGCGCGAGCGCCGACGCGGCTGCCTACCACCTGAGCGACACCACCCCGGCGAGCAAGGGCGAACTCTCCTCCTTCACCTGGTCGCTCTTCGCCGAGCCGACCTCGATCGACTACGCCTACTCCTTCGACTACCCGCCGAACACCGTCCTCGCGAACGTCTGCGAGAGCCTGCTGCGCTGGAACCCGGACCTCACCGTCTCGCCCGGCCTGGCCACCGCCTACGCCAACCCCACGCCCACCACCTGGGTCTACACGATCCGCAGCGGCGTGCACTTCCACGACGGCACCGTGCTCACCGCCGCCGACGTGGTCGCCTCGCTGCGCCGCAACCTCGACCCGAACGTCGGCAGCGACTGGTCCTACCCGTTCCGCAACGTGAAGTCCGTCGAGGCGACCGGCCCGCTGCAGGTCACCGTCACGCTCAACACCCCCGACTCGACGTTCAACAAGTACCTGGCCGCCAGCCCCGGCACCGTCGAGTCCGCCGCCACGCTCAAGGCGGACGGCAAGGACTACGGCAACCCCGGCAAGGGCGTCAACTGCACCGGCCCGTTCTCCTTCTCCTCCTGGACGCCCGGCCAGTCCCTGATCCTCAAGCGGTTCGACGGCTACTGGGACCCGAAGCTCAAGGCCAAGGCCGGACAGGTCAAGTTCGTCTTCCTCTCCGACGCCACCGCCCGCGTCAACGCCTTCCAGACCGGCGAGGTCGACGGCGGCTGGATGGTCCCGCCGGACTCCTACAGCCAGCTCTCCACCAGCTCCGCCGGCACGCTCTACTACGGCCGCAACACCACCGTCGCCGACGAGGTCGTCGGCAACCTCAAGGGCGTGCTCGGCAACGCCCAGGTGCGGCAGGCGCTGCTGATGGCCATCGACCGCAAGGGCATCATCAAGGCCGGCGCGGGCGGTGTCGGCGACGTGGCCGACTCGCTGGTCACCCGCAACAACTGGAACGGCAGCGGCTCGCGGACGAGCGTCGACGCGCTGCTGAAGAACCTGCCGCAGTACCCCTACGACCCGGCCAGGGCCAAGGCGCTCGCCGCCAAGGCCGGCGTCAACGGGCAGACCGTGGTCATCGCGACCAGCCCGCTGGACTCGCAGACCACGATCATCACGCAGGCAGTCGCCCAGGCCGCCACCGCGATCGGGCTGAAGCCGCAGATCGACACCGTCTCGGCCGACAAGTACACCGCCCTGTTCACCGACCCGGCCGCGCGCAAGGGCATCGACCTCTTCCTGACCTTCTGGTACACCTCCATCACCGACCCGCTGGACATGTACGGCGACCTGCAGAGCGGCGCGTTCGCCAACTACGGCAACTGGTCCGACCCGCAGTTCGACGCCGCCGTCAACCAGGCGGTCGGCGCCTACGACCCGACCGCGCACGCGCAGGCCGCAGCCAAGGCGCAGCAGATCACCATGGAGCAGCTGCCGTGGCTGCCGCTCTACACCGAGCCGGTCAGCCTCTTCCTCGGCAAGCGGATCACCGGCGTCTCGCCCTCCATCGACTACCTGTACTACCCGTGGGCGGCCGAGATCGGGGCGAAGGGATGAGCGTCGCGGTCGCCGTGCTGCGCAAGGTCGTCGGCATGGCGGTGACCCTCCTGGTCACCTCGTTCCTGGTGTTCTCCTCGCTCTACCTCGCGCCCGGCGACCCGGTCTCCTTCCTGGTCAAGGGCCGTAGCCCGAGCCCGGCCGAACTGGCGGCGATCCGCAAGGAGTTCGGCTTCGACCAGCCGTTCCCGGTGCGCTACTGGCACTGGCTGGACGCGGTCCTGCACGGCGACTTCGGCCGCTCCTACCTCTTCCACGAGAGCGTCGGCGCGGTGATCTGGGCCCGGCTGCCCGCCTCCTTGCTGCTCGTCGGCGTCGCCACGCTGCTGATCGCCGTCGTCGGCATCGGCGCCGGAGCGCTCAGCGCGCTGCGGCGCGGCACCCGTACCGACAAGGGCGTGCTGCTGCTGGTCACCGTCGGCGCGGCGGTGCCGTCGTTCGCGGCGGCCGTGCTGCTGCGCTCGGTCTTCGGGGTCCGGCTCGGCTGGTTCCCGACCATCGGCAACGGCACCGGCCTTCTCGACGAGCTGCACCACGTCGCGATGCCCGCCGTCGCGCTGTCGGTGACCTTCATGGCGCTGGTCACCCGCGTCACCCGCGCCTCGATGCTGGACGAACTGGGCCGCGAGCACGTCGAGGTGGCGCTCAGCCGCGGCGTGCCGCGCGGCAGCGTGCTGCGGCGGCACGTGTTCCGCAACGCGCTCGGCCCGATCGTCACCGTCTCCGGGCTGCTGGTCTCCGGGATGCTCGTCAGCACCGCGATCGTGGAGACCGCTTTCGGGATGTCCGGGATCGGCTCGCTGCTGGTCCAGTGCGTCGACGAGCTCGACTTCCAGGTCGTGCAGGCGCTGGTGCTGCTCGTCGTCGCCGTCTTCGTCGTCGTCAACACCCTGGTGGACCTGGTCCACCCGCTGATCGACCCGCGCATCGCGGCCGGGGGAGGAGCTCGATGAGCACGACCGTTCTCGTCCGCCGGCCCCTGCTGGGCCGCCTGCGCGGCGGCTTCCTCGCCCAAGGGTGGCTGTTCCGGGTCTGCCTGGTGCTGCTCGTCGGCTTCGTGGTCGTCGCGGTGTTCGCGCCGTGGCTGGCCCCGCAGGACCCGACCATGGGCGACTTCGCGAACACCATGGCCGGACCCGGTGCCGACCACCTGCTCGGCACCGACCAGGGCGGCCACGACACCTTCTCCGCGCTGCTGGTGGGCGCCCGCACCAGCCTGCTCGGCCCCCTCGGCGTCGTGGTCTTCTCCACCGTCGTCGGGATCGCCGTCGGCCTGTTCAGCGGATGGCGCGGCGGCTGGGTCGACGCGGTGATCGGCCGCGTCCTCGACATCCTCTTCGCCTTCCCCTCACTGCTGCTGGCGATCCTCGCGGTCGCCCTGTTCGGCAAGGGGCTCGGGGCGCCGGTGCTGGCCATGGCCGTCGCCTACATGCCCTACACCGCCCGGCTGGTGCGCGGCCTCACCGCGCAGGAGAAGAACCGCCCGTACGTGTCCGCCTACCTGGTCCAGGGCCATGCCCCGGTCTATGTCGCGGTGCGACGGCTGCTGCCGAACCTCGGGCCGACGGTGCTGGCGCAGTCGACGGTCAACTTCGGCTACGCGCTGCTGGACCTGGCGGCGCTGTCGTTCCTCGGCCTCGGCGTGCAGCCGCCGACGCCCGACTGGGGCGCGATGATCAACCAGGCAGAGGCGGCGGTGCTGCAGGGACAACCGCTGTCGGCGGTCGTCCCGGCCGTGGCCGTGGTGCTGGTGGTGGTGGCCTTCAACGTCGTCGGCGAGCAGTTCGGCGACCAGCTCGCCCGGAGGGACGCGAAATGACTCTTCTCTCTGTCGAGGGTCTGACCGTCGAACTGCCGGGCTCGGCCCGGCCCGTGCTCGACGCGGTCGACCTGAGCGTCGCGGCCGGGGAGGTCGTCGGCCTGGTCGGCGAGTCCGGCTCCGGCAAGTCCGTCACCGCCCGCTCCGCGCTGGGGCTTCTTCCCGCGAAGGCGCGCGTCACCGGCCGGGTCCTCGTCGAGGGGAAGGACCTGGTCGGTGCGGACGCGGCGCACCTGCGCGAGGTGCGCACGGGGGTGGCGTCGATGGTCTTCCAGGACCCGCGCGCCGGCATCAACCCCGTCCGCCGGATCGGCGACTTCCTCACCGAGCCGCTGCGGCTGACCAAGGGCTGGTCCAAGCGGCAGGCCGAGGCGCGGGCGCTGGAGCTGCTGGCCGCCGTCGGCCTGCCCGATCCTCCCCGGCACCTGCGGCAGTACCCGCACCAGCTCTCCGGCGGCATGCTCCAGCGCGTCATGATCGCCGGTGCGCTGGCCGGGGAGCCACGGCTGCTGCTCTGCGACGAGCCCACCACCGCGCTCGACGTCTCCACCCAGGCCGAGATCCTCGCCCTGCTCGGCGGCCTGCAGCGCGAACGCGGCCTCGGCCTGCTGCTGATCACCCACGACATCGAGCTGGCGGCGGCCTCCTGCGACCGCGTCTACGTGATGTACGCGGGCCGGATCGTCGAGGAGGCTTCGGCCGGTGAGCTGTTCGGCTCGCCCCGCCACCCCTACACCCGCGGCCTGCTCGGCTCCACGCCGCCGCTGACCGGCCCGCTGGAGCGGCTGCGGCCGGTGCCGGGCGCGCCGATGAGCCTCGCCGAGTCCGCGCCGGGCTGCGCGTTCGCCGCACGCTGCGACTTCGCCGAGCCCGGCCGCTGCGACCAGTCCCCGCCGCGACTGCTGCCCGTCCCGGGCGCGGCCGACCGCAGCGCGGCCTGCGTCCGCGTCGCCGAACTCCCGCCTGTCGTTGCTACGGAGGTCCGCTCATGACCGCGCTGCTGGAGGTCACCGACCTGCGCAAGACCTACGGCGGGACGACGGCCGTCGACGGCGTCTCGTTCACCCTCCCGCCGGGCGGCGCACTGGGCCTGGTCGGCGAGTCGGGTTCCGGCAAGACCACGACGGCCCGGATGCTGGTCGGGCTGGAACGCCCGGACAGCGGGAGCATCACCGTCCTCGGGCAGCCGCTGGGCGCGCAGGTGCGCGGCCGCGCGGCGCGGCTGGCCCGGGCCAAGGCGATCCAGATCGTCTTCCAGGATCCGTACCTCTCCCTCGACGCCCGCCTCACCATCGGCGCCACCCTCGACGGCGTCCTGCGCCTCCACGGCCAAGGCGACCGCGTCGCGCGGGCGGCCCGGATCCGCGAGCTCCTCGGCCAGGTCGGCCTCGGCGACCGGGAGGCGGCGGCCCTGCCCCGCCACCTCTCCGGCGGCCAGCGCCAGCGCGCGGCGATCGCGCGTGCGCTGGCGGTCGAACCGGCGGTCCTGGTCCTCGACGAGGCCGTCTCGGCACTGGACGTCTCGGTGCAGGCACAGGTGCTGAACGTCCTGACGGACATCCGCAGGGAGGCCGGGATCGGCCTGGTCTTCGTCAGCCACGACCTCGCGGTGGTGCGGTACGTCTGCGACGAGGCGCTGGTGCTGCTGCGCGGGCGCCCGGTGGAGCACCGGCCGATGGAGGAACTTCTCGACAACCCCGACCACGACTACACCCGTCTCCTCCTGGACTCCGTTCCGCACCCGGGCTGGGACCCGGAGTCCATCGCCCGACGACGGCGGGCCGCTTAGGTTGCATTGCTTATGAAAGTGTGACGGCACCCCCTTTGCCCTGGTCAGCGCGGGCCCGCAGTGATGGGATGGAGGCATGGAAGAGCGGGGTCGACGCAGCGTGGGCAAACCTGTCGGGAGACGGGTGGTGCTCGGGGTGCTCGGGCTGGGTGCGGTGGGTGTCGCATTCGGGGCGAAGATCCAGAACGGGTTGGACAACGTGCTCGCGGAGGTGAGCGCCAAGGACCCGACCGGGCTGACGCAGCTCCTGCCCGGTGGCGGCGGTTTCCAGTTCTACAACGTCGCCGACTCCATCCCGCACCGCAGCGCGACGGACTATCGGCTCACCGTCGACGGGCTCGTGGACCGGCCCGCCACCTACACCCTCGCCGACCTCAAGGCGATGCAGCAGACCCGGCTGGTCAAGGACGTCCAGTGCGTCACCGGCTGGCGGGTGCCCAACACCGAGTTCTCCGGCGTGCTGCTGCGCGACCTGCTGTCCATGGCCGGTGTGCAGGCGCAGGGCACGGCGGTGAAGTTCACCTGCTTCGACGGGGTCTACTCCGAGAGCCTCAGCCTTGACGAGGCGCGCCGCAGCGACGTGCTGATCGCGCACGAGATGAACGGCGCGCCCGTCACCTCCGCCCACGGCGGGCCGGTGCGGCTGTACGTCGCCCCGATGTACTTCTACAAGTCGGCCAAGTGGCTCTCCGGCATCACGGTGACCTCGCAGGTCGAGCCCGGCTACTGGGAGCACTACGGCTATGACGTCGAGGCCTGGGTGGGACGTTCCAACGGACGCAACGATGCCCCGACCTCCGGCTGACCCCAAGAGCGAAGGCGGCGACAGCGCGGAGCTGCGTCGGTTCACCACCGCCGAGCGCTGGGTGCACCGCACCACGTCGACGCTCATGATGGCCGCGATCCTGACGGCCGCGTTCCTCTACGTGCCGCAGCTGGCCGAGCTGGTCGGCAGACGGCGGCTGCTGGTGACCGTGCACGAGTGGAGCGGGGTGTTGCTGCCACTGCCGCTCGCTGTCGGGCTGGGCTTCCGCTCGGTCCGCGCGGACCTGCGGCGGCTGAACCGGTTCCGGCCGGGGGATCGCGGCTGGGCCTGGCGGGCGGTGCGGCACGGCACCCGCGCGGCGGGACCGGCGGGGAAGTTCAACGCCGGGCAGAAGCTCTACGCGGCCTTCATCGCGGGTGCCACGCTGGTGATGGTCGGTACGGGGCTGATCCTCTGGTTCCCGCACCTGGCCGCGCTGGACGTGCGGACCGGGGCGACCTTCGTCCACGACTGGCTGGCACTGGTCATCGGCATCCTGGTGATCGGGCACATCCGGATGGCGCTGAAGGACCCGGAGGCGCGGCACGGGATGCGGACCGGGCGTGTGGGCCGTCCCTGGGCCAGGCGCGAACACCCGCTCTGGGAGCGCGAGACGCGCGGGACACGCGAACAGCAGCAGGAACCGGGCGGGGCGGCGCCGGCGGACACCACCCCACCCGGGGATCGTGGCTGATCAGGCGGCGGACACCTCGGAGCCGTCGGACTTGATCAGCTGCTGGTACCAGAAGAAGCTGTCCTTGCGGTACCGCTTCAGCTCCTTGAGGTCGAACTCGTCCCGGTCGACGTAGACGAAGCCGTAGCGCTTGCGCACGCCCTGGTGGGTGGAGATCAGGTCGATCGCGGACCACGGGCAGTAGCCCAGCATCTCGACGCCGTCGCTGACCGCCGCGCGCATCTGGCTGATGTGGGCGGCCAGGTACTCGATCCGGTACGGGTCGTGGACGCTGCCGTCCGCCTCCAGGGTGTCGAAGGCGCCGAGACCGTTCTCGGTGACCAGCAGCGGGAGCCGGTAGCGGTCGTGGACGACGCGGAGCGTGGTGCGGAAGCCCACCGGGTCGATCTCCCAGCCGAAGGCGTTGACCGGCAGGTGCTCGTTGCGCACCGAGCGGAAGACGCCCTCCTCGCCGACGGCGAGCTGCTGGTCGGCGCCGTCGACGGCGCCGACGCCCCCGCCGTCGAGCGGGGCCGCGACCGTGGCGGTGGAGTAGTAGTTCAGTGCCAGGAAGTCGGGGCGACCGGAGGCCAGGATCTCCAGGTCGCTGTCGGCGATCTCGGGTGCGATGCCCTTCTCGGTGAGCCAGGCCCAGGCGGTCGGGTTGTAGCTGCCGCGGCAGGCCATGTCGAGGTAGAGCCAGTTGCGGATGGCGTTGAAGTCCTCGGCGGCCAGGATGTCCTCGGGGCGCGGCGAGGCCGGGTAGACGACGGAGATGTTCGGCGCGGGGCCGATCTTGCCGCCCGGGACCAGTTCGTGGCAGAGCCGCATGGTCTCCGCCTGGGCCAGCATCATGTGGTGGTTCTGCTGGTACAGCGCCTTCTGCGGGTTGGCGGCGTCGCCCGCCGTGCCGATCGCGGCGCCGTGCAGGATCATCATGTTCTGCTCGTTGATGGTCAGCCAGTAGCGGACCTTGGAGCCGAACTCCTCGAAGAGGATCCGGGCGTAGCGGGTGAACGCGTCGACGGTGGCCCGCGATCCCCAGCCGCCCTTCTCGTGCAGGGCCTGCGGCAGGTCGAAGTGGTACATCGTCAGGACCGGCTCGATGCCGCGCTCCAGCAGCGCGTCGATCAGGCGGTGGTAGAAGGCGACCCCCTCCCGGTTCACCTCGCCGTCGCCGTCCGGGACGATGCGGGTCCAGGCGACGGAGAAGCGGTAGGCGGTCAGGCCGAGCTCGGCGAAGAGCTCCACGTCCTCGGCGAACCGGTGGTAGTGGTCGGCGGCGACCCTGTAGTCGGTGGTGCCCTCGGGGAAGTTGGTCCGGGCGTCCTGCACGGAGCGGCCCTTGCCGTCCGCGTCCCAGGCTCCCTCGACCTGGTAGGCGGAGGTGGAGGCACCCCACAGGAAGTCGGGGGAGAAGGGGGCGAGCTGTCGGTGCTGCATGGTGGTTCGTCCTTTCCGTGGCGGTGATCTGGTCCGCGGGAGTGATCTGGCCTTTGGGAGTGATCTGGCCCGTGGGAGTGTTCAGGCGAGGGTGAGCAGCGCTTCGCCGCTGCGCAGTTCGGTGCTGTCGGTGGGGGTGACCGGGCCGAGCTCGTCGGGGGCGGCCGTGACGACGACCATGGTCACCGGGTCGTAGCCGGCGGCCAGGATCGCGTCGATGTCGAACTCGCCCAGCAGCTGGCCTTGTTCGACCTCGGCGCCCTGCTGGACCGCCTGGGTGAAGTGCTCGCCGTGCAACTGCACGGTGTCGATGCCGACGTGGACCAGAACCTCGACGCCGTCGTGGGTCCGGATGCCGTAGGCGTGCGGCATGGCGCTGACGAGCGTGCCCTCGACGGGCGCGTGGACCTCGCCGCTGCTCGGGGTGATGGCGGCCCCGTCGCCGAGCAGGCCGGCGGAGAACATCGGGTCGGGTACCTGGTCCAGCGGCAGCACCGCTCCGGCGACGGGAGCGGTGACCTCCACCGGGCCGGAACCGGCCGTCGTGGGGGTCTCCTCCGCCTCGCTCGCCTCCTCCGGGATGTCCTTGAAGCCCAGCACCATCGTCAGTGCGAAGCCGAGGCCCAGTGCGACGGCGCAGCCGATCAGTTGGAGCGTGAAGTTGCCGACGCTCAGGTAGGCGGGCAGCGTCAGCGCGCTGGCCAGGGCGAAGGTGTTGGCGGCCGAGCCGCCCGAGCAGGCGATGCCGCCGCCGACCGCGGCGGCCACGCAGGCGTAGATGAACGGCTTCTTCAGCCGCAGCGTGACGCCGTAGACCAGTGGCTCGGTGACCCCGGCGAGGAACCCGGAGACGGCACCGGTGCCGGCCAGGCCCTTGAGGCCCCGGTTGCGGGTGCGCAGGAATACCGCCGCGCCTGCGCCGACCTGCGCCAGCACGGCCGGGACCAGTGGCCCGGACAGGACCGAGTGGCCCTGCGTGGAGAGGTCGTTGATCATCACCGGGACCACGCCCCAGTGCAGACCGAACATCACCAGCACCTGCCAGAACCCGCCCAGCAGCGCGCCACCGACGAACGGGCTCAGCCCGAACACCCAGGTGACGCCGGAGGAGACGCCCTTGCCCGCGTAGTCCGCGAGCGGGCCGATCGACAGCAGCGTGACCGGCACGACCACGGCCAGCGTCAGCATCGGGGTGAGGAAGCTGCGGACGCTGGAGTGCAGCACCCTGCCGAAGAAGCGCTCGACCTGGCTCTGCACCCAGACCGCGAGGAGGATCGGCAGCACCGAGGAGGCGTAGGAGATCAGGACCATCGGCAGGCCGAGGAAGTGCACCGCCTCGCCCTTGTCGTGCAACTGCACGATCGCCGGGTAGAGCAGCGACCCCGCGATCGCCATGGAGACGTACTGGTTGGCGCCGAAGCGCTTGGCGGCGGTGGCCGCCAGCAGCACCGGCAGGAAGTAGAAGAGCGCGTCGCCCGCGGCGTTGAGGACGAGGGACTCGTTGGAGGCGGCCGACAGCCAGCCCACCTTGACGACCAGGGCGAGCAGGGCCTTGAGCATGCCCGCGCCGGCCATGGGCCACAGCAGCGGCAGGAAGATGCCGGAGATCATGTCGATGGTCCGGGCCAGCAGGCTGCCCTTCGGGGCGTTGCCGTCGGCGGCGTCCCCGAGCGTGGCGATCGCGCCGATCTCCGCGAAGACGCGGGGAACCTCGTTGCCGATCACCACCTGGAGCTGTCCGCCGGCCTCGACGACCGCGACGACGCCGGGCGTCGCCTCCAGTGACGATTTGTCGACTGCCGTGGCGTCCTTGACCTTGAAGCGCAACCGGGTCGCGCAGTGGGCGAGGGAGGCGACGTTCTGCTCGCCGCCGACCCCGGCCAGGACCCTTTCGGCCGTTGTCCGATGGTTCATGCTGTGGTCTCCCTTGACCTGCCGTGGCCCCTTCCCGGGCTCGACTTCACCCTTCACGAGGACCGGCGCGGACCTGGGGGACTTAGGTCCTGGATTCAGTCGGTATTGGTCACTTGATGGGTATTTGTCGGATCGGGTGACCTCGGGTAGGAATGAAAGGAGACTTGTCCAGAAAGGTGTCCCCGTGCCCGTGCCGTTCGACCTCATCGCCACCGATCTCGACGGCACCCTGCTGCGCCGCGACCACACCGTCTCCGCCCGCAGTCGGGCAGCCCTGAGGGATGCGGAGCAGGCCGGCATGCGGCACGTCGTGGTGACCGGGCGTCCCGCCAACTGGGCCAAGGGCGTGCTGGATTCGCTGGGCTACACGGGCCTGGCGGTCTGCGGCCAGGGGGGTCAGGTCTACGACGCGGCCGCCGACCGGCTGCTGACCAGTGTCCCGTTGGACCGCCGCGACGCCTCGGCGGCGCTGGCGCGGGTGGAGGCGGAGGTCGGTCCGTTGGCCCTCGCCGTCGTCCAGGACGGGCTGGAGGGCGAGGTGCTCTTCGGCCCCGGCTTCGCCACCCCGGGTGCCGGAGCCGACGCGACCTCCCGCGTACGGGACGCGCAGGCCCTCTGGTCCCGGCCGATCGGCCGGGTGATGGTGCAGCACGGCGTCCTTGGAGACGACGAACTCGCGGCGGCGGTACGAGAGTTCGCAGACGGCCTGGTCGACGCCGTGGTGGCCGGGCCGACCTGCGTCGAGGTCCTGCCACCGGGCCTGTCGAAAGCCGTCGGCCTGGAGCTGGCCGCGGAACGCCTCGACGCCGACCCGGCACGGGCGATCGCCTTCGGCGACATGCCCAACGACATCCCGATGTTCGCCTGGGCCGGCCACGGCGTCGCGATGGCCAATGCACACCCCGATCTCGCGGCGGTGGCGGACGAGATGACGTTGGATCACATGAGCGACGGGGTGGCCGTGGTGCTGGAACGCCTCGTTGCCGCGGCCTAGGGCAGGGCCCGGGCTACCAGCGGGTCGCGGCGAAGTCGACCGCGCGGGGTCGGAGCAGCTGGGTGCGGGCGGTCAGCGCGTTCAGGCGGGTGGCCATCTCCTCGGCAGGCAGCCGGCGGCGGTCGCCGTGGCCGGGCAGGACCCACTCGAAGCGCAGCCGTCCGGCGCTCCGGGCCAGCGAGGCGGCCAACTCCTCGACGGAGTACCAGGTCACGTTCTCGTGGACCTCCAGGTCGCCGGTCGTGCGGGACCAGTAGACGCTGTCGCCGGTGAAGCAGTACCGGTCGTCCGCGAGGAAGAGGACGCTGCCGCGGGTGTGACCGGGCAGTGGATGGGCGGTGACACCCTCGCCGATCTCCACCGGTTCGACGCCGCGGATCACCTGGTCCGCGTCGGGAGCGGCGTCGAGGTCGCCCTCGTGGATCCAGAGCCGGGCGCCGAAGCGGTCGGCGTACGCGCGCCCGTGCCGGGCGTGGTCGCGGTGGGTGAGCAGCACGTCGGTGACCGGGCCGAGGGCCGCGTAGCGCCGGGCGAGCCCGGCGCTCCAGCGCGGGGTGTCGATCATCATGAGCGAACCGGCGGGCCGCCGCAGCAGGTAGGAGTTGGCCCCGGCCGTCAGTCGGGAGTTGTGGCCGCAGAGCAGGACGCCGTCGTCCAGGGCCAGCGGATAGGGATCGAGGGTGGCGTCCAGGCGGCCGGAGCCCGGCCGGATCGAGCGGGTCTGGCAGGCGAACGCGGCCTCCTGGAGGCGCTGCTCCTCCGCCGGGCCGACCGGTTGCCGCACGATCCGGGACCGGCCGTCCACCTCGTCGATCAGCCCGGGTGCCAACTGTCGGGCCACGTCGCAGTTGATGCAGTTGTCGTCCACGGACCAGCCGTCCACAGCCGGGGCTCCTCGTGTGTCGGGGTTTCGGGGGACTCCCCCTTCAGGGATAGCCCACCCGAGGTGGGAACCGGTAGAGCCGCCGATCTTGTGCTTTCCAGGGCGGGGCGCTCTCAGGCGTGCCAGTCCGGATCGCGACCGAGCAGCCGCAGGGCGCGGTCGAGGCCGCCCTCGGGAGCACCCGGCAGGACCGGCGCGAAGGCCCGTCCCGGCCCGCGGTACGCGGGGTCGGTGGGCACGAACTCCGCGACCTGCACGACAGTCGGCAGCAGCTCCTCCGGGCAGTCGAAGGGCTGTCCGAGGGCGGCGGCCAGGTCCCAGGCGTGGACGACGGTGTCCAGCAGGTGGAAGCCGATCGCCTGCGCGGCGGGAAAGCCGTGACCGGGCAGGATCTCCGGGATCGCGAGCGTGCGTCCGGTGGCCTCGGCCTCGGTGAACGCCTCCGTCAGGCCCTTGGCGGAGTGCAGGAACGCGGCCGACAGGTCGGTGCCGGGCGGCAGCGGGCGGTCGTCGAAGACGCCGGGCACGTCGCCGCGCCCGTACGCGGACTCGGCGAAGCCGTCCTGCTGGCCGATCACATGGGAGAGCAGGCGGTGCACGTCCCACGCGGCGCAAGGCGTGCGGCGGGTGAGGTCCTCCGGGCGGACGGAGGAGACCAGGGGCGTCATCAGGGCCAGCGCCCTGGAGTGCAGGGGTGCGAGCATCATGCCCACAAAACTAGCACGACCGTTCGTGTAGTTTTAGGCCGACCGCGAGATCCGCGCCTGCGGGTGCCGCTTCAGTCGTTCGGGTCGGCGCCCAGCAGGCGCCGCAGCGCGGTGCGCGCGCGGTCGTACGGCGACGCGTCGTCGTGCAGCAGGGACATCGCGTTGGCGTACTCCAGCACCGCCACCACCTCGAAAGCCAGCTGCTCCACCTCCTCGTCGGCGCCGAGTCGGTCCGCCGCGCGCGCGGCGGCCAGCTGACCGGCGATCAGCGCGTGCCAGGCGTTGCTGCCCTCGGCGAGCGCGTCCCGCACCCGGCCCGGCTGGGCGTCGAACTCCGCACCGACCGCGTAGAAGAAGCAGCCGCCGGGGAAGACGCGCGTGCGCGAGTAGGCCAGCCAGTTCTCGGCGAGGGCCCACAGGCGGGCAGCGCCCTCCGGACGGTCCAGTGCGGGTGCGATCACCCGGTCGTGGTAGACCCGTTCGGCCGCGCGGACCGTCGCCAACTGCAGCTCCTCCTTGGAGCCGAAGAGCGCGAAGACCCCGCTCTTGCTGAGCTCCAGCTCGCCCGCCAGCCGCCCGATCGACAGGGCCGCGAGCCCCTCGACCGAGGCGATCCGCATGGCCTGCCCGAGCACCAGGCGTCGGGTCTCGTTGCCCTTCAGTACCCGGCCGTCGGTCGTCATCGCCGGCTCACGCCTTCCGTGCGCGCTCGATGCGGGCCGCGACGCCGTCCAGGAACGTCGTGAGGACCAGGGCGAAGACGCCGTCGTCGTCGCGGAACAGCTCGGTCAGGCGCGGTGCGCTCTGGTGCAGCAGCGGGAACTCGTCCTCGGGCAGCATGCCGTACTTGACCGCCCAGGCCGCCTCGTCCTTCTCCTGCGCGGAGCGGTCCAGGATCGAGAACGCGGCGGTGTACTGCGTCATCGCCAGCGTCATGTCGAGCAGCGCGCGGTAGCACTCGGCGGCCTCGATCACCGGGAGACCGGCCCGGTGCAGGACGGTGATGAGCTGCTCGACGCTGTGCGTCTCGGCCGGGCTCGCGGTGGTGCGGGCGGCGGCCAGCACGGCGAGCGCGGGGCGGGCGAGGTAGGAGGCGCGCACCGACTGCGCGGTGACGGTCAGCCAGGCCCGCCAGTCGTCCGACGGCCCGTCGGGCAGCGCCTGCCGCGACAGCTCCATGCCCTCCTGGACCGTCAGATCCGTGAGGGCGAGGACGAGCTCGTCCTTGTCGCGGAAGTGCCGGTAGACGGCGGTCGGGTCGGCGCCCAGCTCCTTGCCCAGGCGGCTGAAGGTCAGCTGGCCGCCGCCCTCGGGGGAGCACAGCCGCAGGGCCGCCTCCAGGATCGACTCTCGGGTCAGCGTCACGCGCCGCTTGGACGACTGCTCCGCCACTCGGGCCTCCACTCGGGCCACTCCTCAGGTTCGCCTCGGTATGCCGCCCTTGCGAGCGTGCTTCATCCGATCGTAACGGCGAGTCGCTGTCAATGGCATTGACAGGGTCGTTGTCACGGGGTTTCCTTCTCCACACGTCGGGCAGCGATGCCGCCCCGGTCCTGCGCACCCCCCTGTCTTGGAGCGCCCGTGCACCCTGATCTCCACCCCGCCGACCTGGTTTTCCTCGGCGGACCCGTCTACACCGTGGACCCGGCCCGCTCCTGGGCCGGTGCCGTCGCCGTCCGCGACGGCAGGATCGTGGCCGTCGGCCAGGACCACGACGTCCGGCCGCTCATCGGCCCGGGCACCGAGGTCGTCGACCTCGCGGGCAAGCTGCTGCTGCCCGGCTTCCAGGACTCCCACGTCCACCCGGTGCTCGCCGGCACCACCCTGGCCCGCTGCAACCTGCACGAGCTGGCCACCAAGGACGAGTACCTCGCCGCGGTCTCCGACTACGCGGCGGCCCACCCCGACGCCGAGTGGATCACCGGCGGCGGCTGGTCCTTCCAGGCCTTCCCCGGCGGCATGCCGCACCGCACCATGCTGGACGCGATCGCCTCCGTCGGCGACCGCCCCGTCGCCCTGCCCGTCGCCGACGGGCACGCGCTGTGGGCCAACAGCCGCGCGCTGGAGATAGCCGGGATCACCAAGGACACCCCGGACCCCGCCGACGGCCGCATCGAGCGCGACCCGGACGGCACCCCGAACGGCATGCTCCAGGAGGGCGCCGCCGAGCTCGTCACCCGCTTCATGCCCGCGGCGACCGACGAGGACTTCTACCAGGGCCTGCTGGCCGGCCAGGCCTACCTGCACTCCTACGGCATCACCGGCTGGCAGGACGCCGGCGTCGGCCCGAACTTCGGCACCGGTGACGTCTACGGCGCCTACCTGCGCGCCGACCGCGAGGGCACGCTGACCGCCCGGGTGCGCGGCGCCCAGTGGTGGGACCGCGAGGGCGGTCTCGAGCAGCTCCCGTTCTTCCTGGAGCGCCGTGAGGAGTCCGAGCGCAACGGCGAGCGGTTCCGGGCCGGCACGGTCAAGATCATGCTGGACGGCGTCGCCGAGAACCACACCGCCGCCATGCTGGAGCCCTACCTCGACGGCTGCGGCTGCCAGACCAACACCACCGGCCTGGACTTCGTCGACCCCGAGAAGCTGCCCGGGTACGTCGCCGAACTCGACGCGGCCGGCTTCCAGGTGCACTTCCACGCCCTCGGTGACCGCGCCGTCCGCAACGCCCTCGACGCGATCGAGGAGGCGCTGCGCCGCAACGGCGACCGCGGCAACCGGCACCACCTGGCCCACCTCCAGGTCGTCCACCCCGACGACATCGCCCGCTTCCGCGAGCTCGGCGCCATCGCCAACATCCAGCCGCTGTGGGCCTGCCACGAGCCGCAGATGGACGAGCTGACCATCCCGTTCCTCGGCGAGCGCCGGGCCGGTTGGCAGTACCCCTTCGGCTCGTTGCTGCGTGCCGGCGTGCCCCTCGCCGCCGGCAGCGACTGGTCCGTCTCCACCCCCGACGTGATGGCCGGCGTCCACGTGGCCGTCAACCGCACCGGCGAGGAGGACCCGAACCGCGTGCTGGGCCCCGAGGAGCGCCTCGACCTCGGCTCGGCGCTCGCCGCCTACACCGCCGGGACCGCGCGGGTGAACCACCTCGACCACCTCACCGGCTCGATCCAGACCGGCAAGCTCGCCGACCTGGTCGTCCTGGACCGTAACCCGTTCGACGGGCCCAGCCAGGCCATCGCCGAGACCCGCGTGCTGCGCACCTACGTCCAGGGCGAGCTCGTCCACGCCGCCACCGAGCTGTGAGCTGCCGAACCGTGAGAAGGAGAACCCCGATGCGCAACAGAATGCTCCGTGCCGCCCTGGCCGGGACGTCCGTCGCCCTGCTGGCCACCGCCTGCAGCTCCGGCGGCGCCGCCAAGACGCCCGACGCCAAGAGCAACTTCTCCACCGCCCAGGTCACCACCGCGCCCGGCACCAAGCCGCTGACCAACCTGACCTGGTCCGGCGACTACCGCGCCCCCTACTCCGAGGACCCGCTGAAGACCGCCGACTACCCCGAGGAGACCATCCTCGGCAACGTCTGCGAGCCGCTGATCCGGGTCGGGGCCGACTACTCGCTCCAGCCCGGCATCGCCAAGTCCTGGACGCAGCCGGACTCGAAGCACGTCGTGGTGCAGCTGGACCCGCGCGCCACCTTCGCCGACGGCAAGCCGGTGACCACGGACGACGTGGTCTACAGCATCATGCGCAACCTCGACCCCAACGAGGCCAGCAACTACGCCGACTCCTTCAACGACCTGGGCAGCGCCAAGGCCACCGGTCCGCACGAGGTCACCTTCACGTTGACCAAGCCCGACTACATCTTCGACCGCCAGCTCGGCATCCTGGGCTCCGCGATCGTCGAGAAGGCCTTCGCGGTGAAGGCCGGGCAGAACTTCGGCAACGCCAACGTCGGCGTCATGTGTACCGGGCCCTACACGATCGCCTCCTTCGACGGCACCAACCAGATGGTGCTGAAGAAGAACCCGACCTACTGGGACCCGAGCCACGCGGGCAAGGCCGAGAACGTCACCTTCAAGTTCCTCGCCGACCCCTCCGCCCTCGCCAACGCCCTCTCCTCCGGCTCGATGCAGGGCGCGTTCAACCTGGGCGCCTCGGTGATCCCGCAGCTCAGCAAGAGCACCGCGGGCAAGCTCTACATCGGCGCCACGGGCTCGACCACGCAGAACATCGACCTGATCGTCTCCAACTTCTCCGGGGGCCTGGGCGACGCCCGGACCCGGCAGGCGCTGAGCATGGCGCTCGACCGCGTCGGTATCGCCAAGACCCTGGCCGGCGGCGCCGCCGACCCGCTCTACGCGGTGGCCGGACCGGGCTTCTGGCAGGGCGGTCCGGCGGCCGCCACCTACAAGGCCGCCTACGACCAGCTCGCCGCCAAGGGCGCCGACGTGGCGGGCGCGTCCAAGCTGGTGCAGCAGGCCGGATCGGCCGGGAAGCTGGTCACCATCGCCTACACGGCCGGCGTTCCGCAGCAGGCCCAGCTGGCCCAGGTGATCCAGCAGACCGGCCAGCAGATCGGTCTCAACATCAAGATCGTGGGCCTGCCGGACCAGCAGTACGGCAGCCTCTTCACCGACCCGAAGGCGCGCGCCTCCTACGACGGCTTCCTGACCATCAACTACATGGAGTTCCCGGAAGCGGCCACCATGTACGCGAGCTACGGGACCAAGTCGGGCGTGCAGAACTTCAACGGCTACGCCAACCCCGAGGTTCAGGCCGCCCTCGACGCCGCCCAGGGCACCAACGACCCGCAGGCGCGCGCCGAGGACGTGCTCAAGGCCCAGGCGATCCTGAACAAGGACCTGCCCTGGATCCCGATCATCGCGCCCCGCGCGCTGCTCTTCCAGAGCAAGGACGTCACCGGCGCGCCGCTGACCTTCTCCTACATGGACAACTCCTGGATCACCGCGGTGGGGGCGCCCTGATGGGTCGTCTGCTCCTGCACCGGCTCGGCGGCCTGCTGACGACGCTCTTCCTGTCCAGCATCGTCATCTTCGGGAGCCTCTACCTGGCCCCCGGCAGCCCCGAGAACGTCATCTTCGGATCCCGCACGCCCACGGCCGCCGCCCGCGCGGCCGTGCGGCACCGGCTCCACCTCGACCAGCCGCTGCCCGTCCGCTACTGGGACTGGCTGACCGGCGTGCTCCACGGCGACTTCGGCACCTCCATGGTCACCGGCCAGCCCGTCGCCGACCGCGTCGGCTCCGGGCTCTCCACCACCCTGCTGCTGGTGCTGATGAGCATGATCATGGTGGTGCTCTTCGGCCTGACCATGGGCCTGGTCGCCGCTCTGCTGCCCGGCCGGGTCGACGGCCTCGTCAACGCGCTCACCTCGGTGACCGTCACCATCCCCTCGTTCGTCGCCTCGGCGCTGCTGATCTCGGTCTTCGCCGTCCAGCTGGGCTGGTTCCCGGCCTCGGGCCTCGGCCAGGGCTTCGGCGGGAAGGTCGACGGACTGGTGCTGCCGGCCGTCGCGCTGGCGATCCTCTCCTGCGGCTTCCTCGCCCGGGTCACCCGCAACGCGGTCCGCGACCAGCTGGAGCGCGAGCACGTGCAGACCGCGCTGGTGCGCGGCCTGCCCCGGCGCACGGTGCTCCGCAGCCACGTGCTGCGCAACGCCATGCCGCCGATCATCACCGCCGTCGGCCTGCTGACGGCCGGGACCTTCGCCTCGACCCTCGTCGTCGAGTCCGCCTTCGCGGTGCCCGGGATCGGGCAGCTGACCATCCAGTCGGTCGCGCAGAAGGACTTCCCCGTCGTCCAGGCCGTGGCCCTGATGCTGGTCGCCGCGTTCGTCGTCTGCAACGCGGCCAGCGATCTGATCCAGGCCGTGGTCGACCCGCGGCTGCGCGAGGCAGGGAGCACGTCGTGAACCCCCCGAAGTCACCCTCGAAGCCGTCCCTGTGGAGGCGGCTGAACAAGGCGCTCGGCCGCTCCGGGATGCTGTCGCTGGCCTTCCTGGTCGTCGTGCTGCTTGCCGCGGTCCTCGCGCCGCTGGTCGCGCCCGCCGACCCGAACCAGTCCAGCCTGCTGGACGCCTATGCCGGCCCGTCCGGCGCCCACCTGCTGGGCGCCGACGGCATCGGCCGCGACCTGTTCTCCCGCCTGATCTACGGCGCGCGGACCTCCCTGCTGGGCCCCGCGCTCGTCGTCGGGGTCTCCCTGTTGATCGGCATCCCGCTGGCGCTGCTGGCCAGTTGGTACGGCGGCTGGGTCGACGGGGTGGTCGCCCGGGTCTTCGACCTGGTCTACGCCCTGCCCGGGCTGCTGCTCGCGGTGCTGACCGTGGCGCTGTTCGGCCCCGGCCTCACCCCGGCCGTGGTCGCCCTCTCCATCGCCTACATTCCGTTCCTGGCGCGGATCGTGCGGGCGGCGGCGCGGCAGCAGCGGGTCAGCCCGTATGTGGACGCGCTCGCGGTGCAGGGCTTCGGCGTGCTGCGGATCACGGTCCGTCACATCCTGCGCAACATCACC
>NZ_FOAZ01000011.1:206870-310322 GCF_900109465.1 Streptacidiphilus jiangxiensis | reverse complement strand
AGCTTCGCCGCGCCCACCAGCCCGGCGACGTGCAGGTCGTGCCCGCACGCGTGCATGGCTCCGGGGATGCGGGACGCGAACGGCAGCCCGCTGGTCTCCTGCACCGGCAGCGCGTCCATGTCGGCCCGCAGCAGCACCGCCGGACCCGGTCGCCCACCGCGCAGCACCGCCGTGACGCTGCTCAGCTTCTCCCCCACCGAGACCTCAAGACCCAGCCCCTCCAACGCCGCCAACACCTTCGCCTGCGTCAACGGAAGGTCCAGGCCGATCTCCGGCTCCTCGTGGACCGCCCGCCGCAACGCGACCAACTCCGGCTGGATCAGGGCGGCGGACTCGGCGAGGGTGGGGGTCATCGGCGTCTCCTCAGGCGTCACGGGCGGAACGCGCCCATGCTCCGCCCGGCCGCTGGGCACTCCGCACGCCTGCACGGATCAGCCGCTGCGCGCAGTCGCGCGCACGGATCAGCCGGCGATGGGCCGCATCGTGGCGCGGCGACTCTCCGGGGAGGCGAGCCACTGGAGCTTCTGCAGCGTCTCCGTGCCGGGCAGGGCGTTGTGCAGGACGACCGTGAGGTCGGGGCGCTCGGGGATGCGCAGCTGGGTGCTCTCGAAGTGCAGCTCACCGACCAGCGGATGGTCGACGTGCTTCGGCCGGGTGCCGGGCGGCCGGACGTCGCCGCGCGCCCACAGCTCGGCGAAGTGCTCGCTCTGCAGGCTCAGGTCGTCCACGATCGCGGCGAAGCCCTCGTCGCCGGGGAACTCCGCGGCCGCGGCGCGGTACTCGGCGGCGATCAGGGCCGCGTCCTCGGACCAGCCGACGTGGCGGCCCCGGTAGATGTGGCTGGTGAAGTAGTTGACCAGGCAGTTGGTGCAGCGGTCGCTGAAGTCGAAGACCGCGGCGGACGCGGCGTTGAAGGCGACGTTGTTCCAGTAGCGGTCGATGACGTTGGCTGGCAGCGGCATCCAGGCGTCGATGAGCCGCTGGATCGAGTCGCTCACCGTGGCCTGCTCCTGCGGGATCGCGAGGAGCGGCGGGTTGAGGCCCGCGAGCACGTAGAGGTGGCGCCGCTCGGGCTCGTCGAGCTTGAGCACCCGCGAGACGGAGTCGAGGACCTGGCCGGAGACGGTGATGTCACGCCCCTGCTCGAGCCACTGGTACCAGCTGACCCCCACCCCGGCGAGAACGGCCACCTCCTCGCGGCGCAGCCCGGGCGTCCGGCGGCGGGCGCCGCCGTCGGGCAGGCCGGCGTCGGCGGGGGTGACCCGGGCGCGTCGGCTCATCAGGAACTCGCGCAGGTCGGCACGGCGTCGGACATCGGCGGTCTTCGTACGAACGTCCACAGTCTCCCCTGCCTGATGGTGTGCCCCCAGACTATCCAAGCGCCTTCCGGCCCCCGGGGAATTCCGCATCGGACATGCGTTCGATCGTTGCTTATGCCCACTTAATAATGTCCAGTATTAACATGGACCGCATGGC
Source organism: Streptacidiphilus jiangxiensis (assembly GCF_900109465.1). Classification (GTDB taxonomy): domain Bacteria; phylum Actinomycetota; class Actinomycetes; order Streptomycetales; family Streptomycetaceae; genus Streptacidiphilus; species Streptacidiphilus jiangxiensis. Next base: position 308,846 of record NZ_FOAZ01000011.1, on the reverse strand, counting down.
TCGCACCCCCGCCTCCGGCACCAGCACCCGCGACCGCCTCCTGCGCGCCGCGGAGGAGCAGTTCGCCACCCGCGGCGTCCACGGCGCGCAGCTGCGCGACATCGTCGCCCAGGCCGGACAGGCCAACCCGTCGGCCGTGCAGTACCACTTCGGCTCCCGTGAGGGGCTGCTCGCACAGCTGCTCGCGGAGCGGCAGCGACGCGTCGAGGACGCCCTCACCGCCCTCGGCGTCGACGTCGATACGGCCACGCTGCCGCAACTGCTGCGGGCGCTGATCGCCGCCGAGGGCGGCGAGCTGCGTACCGAACGCGGTCGTCACTGCCTGCGGATCACCGCGCAGCTCAGCCACGACAGCGGCGTGCGGACCCGCACGCCCCACCCCGGCCTCACCGGCACCGGCTACTGGCGTCTGATCTGCGCACTAGAACGCCCGCTCACGGCGCTGCCCACTCCCCTGCCCGAGCCGGTCCGCCTGGAGCGGATCGACCTCGCGCTCAGCCTGATCGGCACCGCCCTGGCCGAGCGGGCCCGCCAACTCACGTCCGGGGAGCCGCCCCTGACCGAGGAACCGGCCTTCCTGGCCGACCTGGCGGCCGTCTCCGCGGCGATGCTGACCACCCCGCACCCCCACTCCTGACCACCCCTCCATCAAGAAACAGGCGCAGCATGACCACCATCGACCTCACCGGCAAGACCGTCCTCGTCACCGGCGGCGCCCGCGGCCTCGGCGCCGAGACCGCCCGCCAGGCCGTCGCCGCCGGCGCCAACGTCGTCCTCACCGACGTCCTCGACGAGGACGGCGCCGCGACCGCCGCCGCCCTGGGCGACCGCGCCCGCTACCGCCACCACGACGTCACCTCCGAGCAGGGGTGGGCCGAGGTCGTCGCCTTCGCCGTGGAGACCTTCGGCGGCCTGCACGGCCTGGTCAACAACGCGGGCATCTCCACCGGCAGCTTCCTCGCGGACGAGTCCGTCGAGCAGTTCCGCCGTGTCCTCGACATCAACCTCACCGGCGTCTTCATCGGCATGAAGGCCGCGATCCCGGCCATGCGCGCGGTCGGCGGCGGCTCGATCGTCAACATCTCCTCCGCGGCCGGCCTGATGGGCCTCGCCCTGACCGCCGGCTACGGCGCGTCGAAGTGGGGCGTCCGCGGCCTCAGCAAGATCGGCGCGGTGGAGCTCGGCACCGAGCGCATCCGCGTCAACTCCGTCCACCCGGGCATGACCTACACCCCCATGACGGCCTCCGTCGGCATCCAGCAGGGCGAGGGCAACTACCCCAACACCCCGATGGGCCGCGTCGGTGAGCCCCACGAGATCGCCGCCGCGACCGTCTTCCTGCTCTCCGACGCCGCCTCCTACGTCACCGGCGCGGAACTGGCCGTCGACGGCGGCTGGACCACGGGCCCGACGGTCAAATACGTCATGGGCCAGTAGCCTCCCTCAGCCCTCGGGGAGGGCCGCGATGAACGGTTCGCGGACCGCGGGGTCGCACCACTCCCGCTCCAGCGCCCGCTTGTCCGCGTCCGCGTCGCCGCCCGCGTCGACGACGTGGTCGGTACCGGGTCCGCAGGCGAGTGGCATGGTGGCGGCCCCGTCCCAGGACGGCCCCGAGGGGAAGGTGACGTCGACGACGACGCGACGGCCGTCGACGTCCACCGTCAGGTAGCGGTGGACGTCCCACAGGCCCTCAGCCGGAACGGCCGACGCGGCCTGCGCGCCGAAGCTCCGCTGGGCGAGCTCCGGGGTGCAGCGGTAGACGCGGTGGACCAACCGCGGTTCGCTCTCGGGCCAGCGCTCGGCGAACACGGCCGCCAGCAGGGCGTGTTTGGTGGAACAGGTCCCCCGCCACTCGGCGAGCGCCCCCTCGACGCTGCGGACCGCCGGTCGTCCGTAGGGCATCCGGTGCACCGCCGCGACGACGTCGACCATCGACGCGTCGGCCGTCAGCCCCGCCCGGTCCTTCAAGATCTCGAACATGAGGCCCTGTCTACCATGCCGTCCGGGCCTGCCTGGTGGTGGCACCAACAGGACAAGCGGCCTCTCTCCACGGCCTGTTGATCCGCAGAACCATGATGGTCATGGCGATCGACACCACAGCGGAAGACCGCTCCACGACCACCACCAGCAGCCTCCAGCCCGAGGGAGGCCTGTCGCTACGGGCCCGGCTGGTCCTCTTCGTCCTCTGTGCCGCCCAGTTCGCGGTGGCCCTCGACTTCTCCATCCTCAACATCGCGCTGCCCTCGCTCGGTCAGTCGCTGCACCTGTCGCAGGCCGACCTGCAGTGGGGCATGACCGCGTTCGCGCTCCCCTCCGGCGGCTTCCTGCTGCTGTTCGGGCGGGTCGCCGACGCCGTCGGGCGCAAGCGGGTGTTCCTCGGTGGGTTGACGCTGTTCACCGCGGCGTCCGTGCTGGCCACGCTGGCCTGGTCCCCCGAGAGCTTCCTCGCCGGACGGGCCCTGCAGGGCCTCGGGGCGGCCGCGATCGTCCCCGCCGGAATGGCGCTGCTGACCACCACCTTCCGCGAGGGCCCGCAGCGCGACCGGGCGCTCGGCATCATGGGCAGCCTGATGGCCGTCGGCTTCACCTGCGGCATGGTGCTCGGCGGCGTGCTCACCCAACTGCTCACCTGGCGCTCCACGATGGGCCTCAACGTGGTCATGGGCGCAGCCGTCCTGCTCGCCGCGCCGCGGCTGCTGCCGGAGTCCCGCAACGCCGTCCGGCCGCGCATGGACATCCCCGGCGCGATCACCGTCACCGGCGGCCTGCTGTCGCTGATCTACGCCCTGTCCACCGCCGCGCAGAAGGGCTTCGGGGACACGTCCGTGCTGGTCACCCTGGTCACGGCGGCCGTCCTGCTGACCGCGTTCTTCGTCATCGAGGCGCGCACCGCCGAACCGCTCATCTCCCTGCGCATCCTGCGCCGTCCCACCGTCGCCTTCGGCAACCTGGGTGGCCTGGCCACCATCTCCACGATGACGGCGGCGGTCTTCCTCGGCACGCTCTACCTCCAGCAGGTCAACCGCCTCTCCCCCGTGCTGACCGGCCTGGTCTTCGGCGCGCTCGGCGTCTCCTGCGCGCTCACCGGCACCCTCGCCCCCCGCTGGGTGGCCCGCGTCGGCTCCGCGAAGGTCCTCGCCGGCGGCCTGCTGCTGCAGGCGGCGCTCACCTTCGGCCTGCTGGCCATCGGCGCGGGAACGGGCGGCACCTGGCTGTTCCTGGTCGTCATCTCGCTGGCCGGCATCGGCCACATGGCGGCGATGGTCGCCTACAACGTCACCGCGACCTCGGGCCTCCCCGACGACGAGCAGGGGCAGGCGACGGGTCTGACGACCACGACGCAGCAGGTCGGCGTCACGGTCGGCATCCCGCTCCTCGCCGCGGTGGCCTCCACCCGCGCGGACGTCCTCTCCGGCGTGAAGCTCGGCCTCGCGGTGGACGCGGTGGCCGTCGCGGTCCTGGCGCTGACGGTCGCGGTGGGGCTGGGGACCGCGGCCCGACGCCGATAGCCCTCAGGGGCGCGGGGAACTGCGTGAGCAACCACCCTGTGCCGCTGGCTCTGTTCAGTGAGGACCGTCCGCCCAGGTAGGGCAACGGAACCGTCCGGGAGGGACGCCGACCACGCGCTTGAAGTGCCTTCCCAGATGCGCCTGGTCGTAGAAGCCCGCCGCGGTCGCCGCCTCGGCGGGCGGGAGGCCGTCCAGGAGGAGGGAGCGGGCGTGATCGACGCGACGGGACGTCAGGTACTGGTGCGGGGCGAGGCCGAATCGCGCGGTGAACGCCCGTACGAGGTGCGCCGGATGGGCATGGACCAGCTCCGCAGCCTCCTGCAGGGTGAGGCCCTCCCGGACGCGGGCGTCGAGAAGCTCCCGCAGCTGCTCGGCGACGCCCTGGCCCGGAACCAGGACCTCACGAGCCCGCAGGTGCGTGCGCAGCCGCTCGCCGATGAAGGCGAGGCGGCTCTCCGCCTCCAGCTCCTCGCCCCGCTGCGCCAGCACGCCGTGGAGTTGGCCGACCCGAGTGCGCAGCAGCGGGTCCGAGAGGTCCGGGGTGTCCGCCGCCGCACCGATCAGGGTGGGGTCGAGGATCGAGGAGTCCACGTAGAGGACGCGCTTACGGAAGCCCTCCGAGGTCGCGGGCGACCCGTTGTGAGGAACGTGCGGGGGCAGCAGCGAGACGGTCTCGTGGAGCGTGCCGCAGGCGTGGCGGTTGAGGTCGTAGCGAACCGCGCCGGAATCGACGATCAGCAGCGTCCAGACGTCGTGGACGTGCATCGGGTAGGCGTGCTCGGTGAAGTGGGCGTGGAAGACCTCGGTGACGCCCGGGACCTGCGGACGCCACGCGGACACCGACTCACCTGCGGCCATGCAAAGAACGTACAAGACCGGGCCGACGGGCGGGCGGCAGTCTCGTTCCATGAGCGACCACGAGACCGCCGCCCCCGTCCGCTTCGACACCAAGATCGCCGTGCTGCTCCGCGAGGACCTGCAGACCTGGCAGCGCCTCAACGTGACGGCGTTCCTCGTCAGCGGCCTGGGCACGGAGGCGCCCGAGGTGATCGGGGAGCCGTACCAGGACGCCGACGGCACCGCCTACCTGCGGATGTTCCGGCAGCCCGTGCTGGTCTTCGAGGGCACCAAGGAGACGCTCACCGCCGCCCACGCCAAGGCCCTCGCCCGCTCGCTGCCGCGCGCGGTCTTCACCTCGGACCTGTTCGCCACCGGCAACGACGCGGACAACCGCGCCGCCGTCCGCGCCGTGCGCGGCGACGACCTCGACATCGTCGGCCTGGCCGTGTACGGGCCGCGCAACGTCGTCGACAAGGTGATCAAGGGCGCCCGGATGCACCCGTGAGCCGTGCTCCCGGAAACCGGGCTCAGGCGGACTCGGCGCGCCGCTCCTCGTCCTCGCGCTCCACGTCCTGGCTGACGCGCGGCACGGGGGACGCCAGCAGCGTCCCGATGCGGTTGCGGCGGCCCGCCGTGCTCTCGGCGGTGAGGTGGATCGCGGCGATCGGCAGGTCCTCCTCGTCCGGCAGCTGCACCGACGCGTGGCTGCCGGGGATCGGGACGCGGCCGAGGGCCTTGGCCAGCAGGCCGCCGACGGTGTCGACGTCCTCGTCCTCCAGGTCCAGGCCGAACAGCTCGCCGAGCTCCTCCACGGGCAGGCGTGCGGTGATCCGGTAGGAGCCGTCGGGCAGCGGCTCGACGGCGGGGGTCTCCCGGTCGTACTCGTCGGTGATCTCGCCGACGATCTCCTCAAGGATGTCCTCGATCGTCACCAGCCCGGCCGTGCCGCCGTACTCGTCGATGACGACGGCGACGTGGATCCGGTCGCGCTGCATCTCCCGCAGCAGGTCCGCCGCCGGCTTGCTGTCGGGGACGAAGGTGGCCGGCCGCATCACCGAGCCGACCGGCTCGGACTCCGCGTCGCGGTTGGTGTGGGTGCGCCGGACCAGGTCCTTGAGATAGGCGATGCCGACGACGTCGTCCTCGTTCTCGCCGACCACCGGCATCCGGGAGAAGCCCGAGCGCAGCGCGAGCGTCAGGGCCTGGCGGACGGTCTTGCCGCGCTCGATCATCACCAGGTCGGTGCGGGGCACCATCACCTCGCGGACGATGGTGTCGCCCAGCTCGAAGACCGAGTGCACCATGCGGCGCTCGTCGTCCTCGATCAGGTCGTCCTTCTCGGCCAGGTCGACCAGCGCCCGCAGCTCCGCCTCGGAGGCGAACGGGCCCTCACGGAAGCCCTTGCCGGGGGTCAGCGCGTTGCCGAGCAGGATCAGCAGGCGCGGGATCGGGCCCAGCACCCTGGCCAGCGGCAACAGCACGTAGGAGGCCGCCGTGGCGGAGTTCAGGGGGTGCTGGCGGCCGATCGTGCGCGGCGAGACGCCGACCGCGACGAAGGAGACCAGCACCATGACGCCGATGGAGACCAGGACCGCCTGCCAGGTGTGCGGGAAGTCGCGCACACAGACGACGGCCACCAGGACGGTCGCCGCCATCTCGCAGGTGACCCGGATCAGCGTGGCCAGGTTGAGGTAGCGGATCGGGTCGCTCGCCAGGGCCAGCAGGCGCTCCCCGCCGCGACGGCCGTTGCGGGCCGCCTCCTCGGCGCGGAAGCGGGAGACCCGCGAGATGCCCGCCTCGGCGCAGGCCGCCAGCCAGGCACAGATGACGAGCAGCACCGCCCCGATGAGGAAGGAGGTGCTGAAGCCGGTACTACTGCCGCTCATTTCGTGTGGACTTCTCTGCGCGAGTCGTTCACCGGGTGGTGGGTGCCGGGGACGGACCGGTCTCGCCGCGAGTGGCGCGCCAGTCGTCCAGGATCCGCTTCTGCAGCCCGAACATCTCGCGCTCCTCCTCCGGGTCCTCGTGGTCGTACCCGAGGACGTGCAGCACGCCGTGGACGGTGAGCAGCTGCAGCTCCGCGTCCATGGAGTGGCCGTTGGCCGCGCCCTGCTTGGCGGCGACCTCCGGGCACAGCACGATGTCGCCGAGAAGGCCCTGCGGGGGCTCCTCGTCCTCCTTGCCGGGCCGCAGCTCGTCCATCGGGAACGACATGACGTCCGTCGGCCCGGGCTCGTCCATCCACTGCACGTGCAGCGCCGCCATGGCCTCCTCGTCCACGACGATGACGGAGAGCTCGGAGAGCGGGTGGATGCGCATCCGGTCCAGCGCGAAGCGCGCGACGTCGAGGAGCGCCTCCTCGTCGACGTCGGTCCCGGATTCGTTGTTGATGTCGATCGCCATGGCGAGTGCGGTTCTCGGCTTCCTGAGTGGTTACGCGTTGCGGTGGGAGTTCGGCTTCGGCGCGGGGTTGGCGTCGTAGCGGCTGTAGGCGTCGACGATGCGGCCGACCAGCTTGTGGCGGACGACGTCCGCGCTGGTCAGGCGGGAGAAGTGGATGTCCTCCACGCCGTCCAGGATGTCCTGGACCACGCGCAGGCCGCTGACCGTGCCGCCGGGCAGGTCGATCTGCGTGACGTCGCCGGTGACCACGATCTTGGAGTTGAAGCCGAGACGGGTCAGGAACATCTTCATCTGCTCGGCGCTGGTGTTCTGCGCCTCGTCGAGGATGATGAACGCGTCGTTGAGGGTACGGCCGCGCATGTAGGCGAGCGGCGCCACCTCGATCGTCCCCGCGGCCATCAGGCGCGGGATCGAGTCCGGGTCGATCATGTCGTGCAGCGCGTCGTAGAGCGGGCGCAGGTACGGGTCGATCTTCTCGTAGAGCGTGCCGGGCAGGAAGCCCAGCCGCTCGCCGGCCTCGACGGCCGGACGGGTCAGGATGATCCGGTTGACCTGCTTGGCCTGGAGCGCCTGCACGGCCTTGGCCATCGCCAGGTACGTCTTGCCGGTACCGGCCGGGCCGATGCCGAAGACGATGGTGTGGCGGTCGATCGCGTCCACGTAGGTCTGCTGGTTCAGCGTCTTGGGACGGATCGAGCGGCCGCGGTTGGAGAGGATGTTCGCGGTGAAGACGGACGAGGGGCTCTCGTGCGCCTCGGGACTGGTCGGGTCCTCGGAGGCCTTGCGCAGCATCGCGATGGAACGCTCCACGGTGTCCTCGGTCAGCGGCTGACCGGTGCGGAGCACCAGCATCATCTCGTCGAACAGCCGCTGCACCAACGCGGTCTCGCGCGGGTCACCGGTCGCGGTGACCTCGTTGCCGCGGGCGTGGATGTCGACGGAGGGGAAGGCGTTCTCGATCACGCGGAGGAGTGAGTCCCCGGTGCCGAGCACCGTCACCATCGGGTGCTTCTCCGGGATGACGATGCGCGCTTGGGTCTGCGACTGCGACGACTGGGTCTGCGTTTGAGAAGTCATAGGTCGGCGCTGGGGCCTGCCTCATCCCATTTCTCTGTCGAGTCCATCGGTGATCCAAGAAAAGGGTACGACGGACGGTACGGCCGGGGACAACGATGCTGCGCCCACCGGCGGGGATGCGCCAGTCTTTTATTCAGCTGTTCATTCACACGCGGCCGGGCACCGGGATGCGCATCAGGTCCGCGGCGACGACGATCTCACCGTCGAAGTGCCGGCGGGCCTCGTCGAGATGGCCCTCCAGGTCGGGATAGCGCTGCGAGAAATGCGTCAGCACCAGCGTCCGCACGCCCGCCTGCGCGGCGACGCGCGCCGCCTGGGCGGCGGTGAGATGGCCGTGCTCCTCGGCGAGGTGCTCGTCCGCGTCGCGGAAGGTCGCCTCGATGACCAGCAGGTCCGCGCCCTCGGCGAGCGCGTGCACGCCCTCGCACAGGCGGGTGTCCATGATGAACGCCGCCCGCTGCCCACGCCGCGTCTCGCTGACGTCGCCGAGCGTCACGTCACCGACGCGGCCCTCGCGCTGGAGACGCCCGACGTCCGGTCCGGAGATGCCGTGGGCGCGCAGCTTCTGCGGCAGCAGCCGCCGGCCGTCGGGCTCGACGAGCCGGTAGCCGTAGGAGTCGACGGGGTGCGACAGCCGGGCCGCCTCGAGGGTGAACGGCGTCCGCTCCCGGCCGGTGGGCTTGAGCGCGCCACCCTCGCCGGTGAGCGGCTCGGGACGCAGCTCCGCGGTCTCGTAGAAGGCGCTGGCGTGGCGCAGCCGCTCGAAGAACGCCTCGCCGGACGCCGGGTAGTGGACGGCGACCGGGTAGGGCACCTTGTCGAGGTTGATCCGCTGGATCACCCCGGGCAGGCCGAGGCAGTGGTCACCGTGGAAGTGCGTCACGCAGATCCGGGTGATGTCGTGCGAGCTCACCCCCGCGTGCAGCATCTGCCGCTGGGTGCCCTCGCCCGGGTCGAAGAGCAGGCCCTCGCCGTCCCAGCGCAGCAGGTAGCCGTTGTGGTTCCGGTGACGGGTGGGGACCTGGCTGGCCGTGCCCAGCACGACCAGCTCACGCGCGGACACGCGGGTCAGACCAGCTTCTCGCGGAGCCCCGCGTTGCCGCCGAGCACGTGCACGTGCGCGTGGAACACGGTCTGACCGGCACCGGAGCCGGTGTTGAAGATCAGGCGGTACCCGCTCTGGTCGACCTTCTCCTCCTCCGCGACCCGCCCCGCCTCGGCGAGCACGACGCCCGCGAGCTGCGGGTCCGCGTCGGCGAGCGCGGCGGCGTTGGGGTAGTGCGCCTTCGGCACGACGAGGACGTGCGTCGGCATCTGCGGGTTGATGTCACGGAAGGCGAGCGTGTGCTCGGTCTCGCGCACCTTGGTGGAGGGGATCTCCCCGGCCACGATCTTGCAGAACAGGCAGTCCGCCTGGGCCTCGCCGGCCATCACCATCTCCTACGGTCACGGGATCTCAGTACGGATCGTAGCGACCCCCGTAGGGGCGCGAGGAACTGCGCGAGCAACCCACCCGAGGGGATGGCCCTGTTCGCATCGGGACCATCCGCATGTCCGTGGCTTGTCGCTCAGTTCCTCGCGCCCCTGGGGTCAGTGCAACTACAGCTCCGGAATGGAGGGCGGGGTCGCGGCCGGGCGGGATTCGAGCGCGGCCAGGGCCAAGCTGATCGCCTCGTCGAGCTGGGGGTCGCGGCCGGCCACCCAGTCCTGGGGGGCGCAGACGACCTCGACGTCCGGGTCCACGCCGTGGTTCTCCAGGCCCCAGCCGTAGCCCTCCATCCACGTCGCGTAGCGCGGCTGCGTGACGCCGGTGCCGTCGACCAGGCTGTAGCGGCCGTCGATGCCGATCACGCCGCCCCAGCTGCGGACGCCGACGACGGGGCCCAGGCGCAGGGCCTGGAACGCCGCGCCGACGATGTCGCCGTCGGAGCCGGCGAACTCGTCGGTGACGGCGACCAGCGGGCCGCGCGGGGCGTCGAAGGGGTAGGTGGTGGGCGTGCAGTCACGCTCCACGTCCCAGCCGATCACGCGGCGGTTCAGCTTCTCGATCACCAGCTGCGAGGTGTGCCCGCCGCGGTTCTCGCGGACGTCGACGACCAGGCCGTCGCGGGCCACCTCGCTGCGCAGGTCGCGGTGGAGCTGGGCCCAGCCGTGGCTGACCATGTCCGGCACGTGGAGGTAGCCGAGCCGCCCGCCCGAGGCCTCGCGGACGTGGGCCCGGCGGTCGGTGACCCAGGCGTGGTAGCGCAGCTGCGCCTCGTCGGCGAGCGGGACCACGACGACGGTGCGCTCCGCGTCGCCCCCGGCCGGGAGGACGGTGAGCTCGACGGGCTTGCCCGCCGTGCCGACCAGCAGCGGCGCAGGACCGGTGAGGGCGTCGACCGGACGGCCGCTCACGGCCACCAGCGCGTCGCCCGCGCGGACCGCGACGCCCGGCGCGGCCAGCGGCGAGCGGGCGTGCGGGTCCGAGGACTCGCCGGGCAGCACCGCGGCCACCCGCCACACCCCCTGCTCGTCGCGGGCCAGGTCCGCGCCGAGGAAGCCCTGGCGGCGCTCGGCGCCGGGGCCGGCGGCGGGAGGGGTGACGTAGGCGTGGGACGTCCCGGGCGCGCCCTGGAGCTCCCAGAGCACGTCGACCAGGTCACCGTGGCTGCCGACGCGCTCGACCAACGGGCGGTACTGGGCCTGGACCGCGTCCCAGTCGAGACCGCCGAGGTCCGCGCGCCAGAAGTTGTCGCGCATCAGGCGCGCGGTCTCGTCGAACATCTGCCGCCACTCGGCGGTCGGGTCGACGGTGACCCGGACCCGGGAGAGGTCCACCGGGAACCTGGCGTCGCGGTCGTCCTTGTCGACACGGCTGTCGGCCGGCAGCACGGTGAGCGCGCCGCGGTCGCGGACCACGAGGCGGCTGCCGTCGCCGGAGACGGCGTAGCCGTCGAGTTGGTCGACGAGCACGGTGAGCCGACGCGCGCTCAGGTCGTAGTACTCCAGCGAGCTGCGCTCGGCCTCGCTCTCCGTCGTGGCGCGGCTGTTGCCGAGGACACCGGCGACGGGGTGGCGCATCCAGGCGACACCGCCCTTGACCGCCGCCAGGTCGTCGTAACGGCCGGCCGGGACGGGGAAGGCGAGCACCCGGGCGTCCAGGCCCTCGGTGTCGACCTCGGTGGCGGGCGGCTCGTCCGTGCCGGCGTCGGCCTTGCCGTCGCCGTCGCCGTTCTTGCCGACGGGACGGCCCTGCGGCAGCGGGCCGAACGGTGAGAGCGCCTCGGCGGTCAACGTGAGCAGGTAGGGCCGGGAGGCGACGGGGAAGGCCAGGTCGAAGGCGTGCTCGTCGTAGACCGGGTCGAAGTCGCGTGCGGACAGGAAGGCCAGGTGGCGGCCGTCGCCGGTGAAGGTGGGCGACCAGTCGCGGAAGCGGCTCGCGGTGGCCTCGACGATCTCGCCGGTCTCGACGCGGGCCAGGCGGATCTGGCTCAGCATCGCCTCGGCGAAGCGCGGGTGCGACCAGGCCAGCCAGCGCGAGTCCGGGGAGAAGGTCAGGCCGCTGGTGAGGCCGTGCTCGCTGCGGTCGAGCTCGCGCAGTGCCTCCTCGGCCGGGGTGTCGGTGGCGGTCGCGATCAGCAGCACGCGGCCGGTGCGGTCGGCGGCGGCCAGCAGCGTGCCGTCCGGGGAGGCCGCCAGCTCCTCGACGCGGCCGAGGCGGCCGGCCAGCAGGCGACGGCCGTCGGAGAACTCGATGGCGTCCTCGCCCTCCGCGTCGGTCACCCAGGCGGAGTCACCGTCCGGCAGCGCGACGGGCAGGCGGTGGCGGACGCCCGGCGTGGTGGCCAGGGCGCGGACCGGTCCGTCGCGGTGGGTGACCCGGTGGAGCGTGCCGCGGACCTCGACGACGCTGGAGCGCCCGTCGCCGTCCACGGCCACGGAGCCGAGGTTGCGGGCGGCGTCGACCGGGAACGGTTGGCGGTCGCTGCGCGGGCCGCCGAGGCGGATCTCCAGGCGCCGCGGCTCGGTGCGTTCCGCGAGGTCCTCGACGAGCCACAGCTCGCCGCCGGCGTGGTAGACGACGCGCGCGCCGTCGGTGGCGGCGTTGCGGGCGTAGAAGTCGTGGCCGCCGTGGGCGCGCAGGTCGGAGCCGTCGGGCCGGGAGGACCACAGGCGGGCGACGCCGTCGTGGTCGGAGAGGAAGGCGACGCGGTCGCCGACCCACATCGGCGAGTCCAGCTGGCCGTCCAGCTCGGCGTGGAGGCGGGTGAACTCGCCGCCCTCGGTGCCGATCCACAGCTTGCCGGCCAGGCCGCCGCGGTAGCGCTTCCAGTGCGCGGCCTCGCGGCCGTTGGTCGCGGAGGAGAGCAGCACGCCCGCTCCGTCGGGCTGCAGCGCGAGCTTGCCCAGCCGCCCGAAGGGCAGCGTCCGGGCGGGGCCGCCGTCCAACGGCACGGCGTGCGCCCACACGTGCGCGCGGGACCGGCGGCCCTGCGAGCTCGCGACGAGCACCTCGCCGTCGGCCGTCCAACCCAGTACCGCCGTCTGCGCGTTGCCCCAGTACGTCAGCCGCCGCGCGGGCCCGCCGTCGACGGGCGCGACGTGCACCTCGGGCGCGCCGTCCCGGGTGGACGCCCAGGCGAGCAGCGTCCCGTCCGGCGAGAACCGGGGCCCCGCCACCGGCACGTGATCGGCGCTCACCCGCCAGGCCCGTCCACCGTCGAGGGGCGCGACCCACACGTCGTCCTCGGCCACGAAGGCGACCAGGTCGCCGTGGAGGTGCGGATACCGGAAGTAGCCCTCGGCGGGGCCTGTCTGCTGCGTCTGCGTCTGCGTCACGAGCGTGACGCTACCGAGGCAGCGTCCAGTATTCGAGATCTTTTTCCGTGAGCGAACCGGCCGGGTCACGCACCGTGCCGCTCGCGGCGGGCGAGGACGCGGGCGTACTGCAGGGCGGCGAACTGGAGCAGCACGCCGAGGAGGGTCATGAAGCCGACGGCCGGGTCGAGGGGTGGCACGCACAGCAGCGCGAGCCCGACCAGGGTGCCGGCGGCGACGCCGACGAGGGCGACCCGCAGGGAGGCGCTGGCGCGGCCGAGGCGCAGCAGCGGGCCGACCAGTCCGGGCGGCAGCTGGCGCCGGGACCACAGCACCCAGCCCGCCCAGGCGGCCACGGCGAGGAGGGCGCCGCCGACGCGGATCGCCAGGGTCGGCGGGTTCGTGGGGGAGATCGTCATCAGCGAGCCGATGAAGACGACGACGGAGATCCAGCGGGCCCGGGAGAGCAGCCGCAACGCGACCGCGCGGAGGTTGTGGGCGCCGAGCCCGGCGTCGTTCTGGAGCAGGTGGTCCCCGGCGGCGACGGCGGCGAAGCTGGCGGCGGCGTCCTTGACGTTGCCCTGCTTGAGCAGCAGCCGGCCCAGGTTGTTGCGGGCGGCGATGTGCTCGGGATCGATGGCGAGCGCGGCCCGGTAGCAGGCCTCCGCCTCCGCGTCGCGGCCCATCGCGTCGGCCGCGCGGCCCGCGGTGAAGTGCGCGCCCGCCTGATGCGGCGCCAGCTCCCGGGCACGCAGCGCAGCCTGGTAGCAGGTCTGCGCCTGGTCCCCCGGCCACAGCATGCCGGACCGCGGCAGCGTCGCCCAGGAGACCAGGGCGTGGCCGTACCAGTGCTCGGGATCGGCCTGCATCGCCGCCCAGGCCGCCTGTGCGGCGAGGTCGTGACCGGTGCCGCGACGCTCGGCAAGGCGCAGCAGGCCCATCGCCCGCAGACGCAGCGCGACGGCGTCGTGCGGGTCGGTGGCCAGCGCCTGGTCGGCCGCGCTCAGGCCCTCCTCGGGCTCGTTCAGGTCGAAGCAGCACTGGCTGAGCAGCCGCCAGGCCGCGGTGTCGCCCGGGTCGACGGCGACGGCGGACGCGCACAGCGCCCGCGCCTCGGCGGCGCGGCCGAGGCCCAGCAGGGTCTGCGCGCGCTGCAACCGGACGGCCGGGTCGGCCGGGTCGCCGACCGTGCCGGGGGTCGTCGTCACAGCTTGCCCGCCCGCTTGAGGTAGGCGAGCAGGTCGTCGTAGATGCCGCCCTCGTTGGCGAAGAGCGCGACGTTGCGGGCGGCCGCCAGCCACGGCTCGATGGACGGCTTGACCTGCTTCAGCGCCGCCGTCAGGTCGCCGGTGCCGATCATGCGGACCTCGCCGGAGGCCGCGGAGTCGAGCAGCGCCGCCTCGGCGGCGCTCTCGCACAGGTGGGCCAGGTCGGCGCCGGAGTAGCCCTCCGTCGCCTTGACCAGCCTGCCCACGTCCACGCCCGCGACCGGCCGGTCGCGCAGGTGGTAGCGCAGGATCGCCTCGCGCGCCGGGGCGTCCGGCGGCAGCACCAGCAGCGTCCGGTCCAGCCGGCCCGGGCGGCGCAGCGCGGAGTCCACGTCCCAGGGGTGGTTGGTGGCGGCGAGCACGAAGACGCCCTCGTTGTCCGCGCCGGCGCCGTCCAGCTCCGTCAGCAGCTGGTTGACGGTGCCGCGCATGGCGTTGTGCCGCAGGTTGCTGCGCTTGCCGCCGAGCGCGTCCACCTCGTCGAGGAAGAGCACGCAGGGCGCGTTGCGGCGGGCGGTCTCGAAGATGTCGTGCAGGTTCCGCTCGGACTGCCCGATGTACATGTCCAGCACGTCGCTCAGACCGATGGACAGGAACCGGGCCCCGAGCTCGCCCGCGACGGCGCGGGCGATGAAGGTCTTGCCGCAGCCGGGCGGCCCGTACAGCAGCAGCCCGCCACGCAGGGACTTGCCGTACAGGCGGCGCAGCTCAGGGTTGCGCATCGGCGCCAGGAACGCGGCCTGCAGCCGCTGCTTCACCTCGGCGAGGCCGCCGACGTCGGCGAGCGTCACCTCGGACCGCTCCACGTCCCAGCCCGGCTCGTCCGGCTCGCCGTCCGGCTCCTCGGCGGCGAGCGGGTCGACGAAGCGCGGCTCCACGATGTCCGAGAGCTGCTCCTCGGCCTGCGACCAGTCGAAGGAAGGCGCCGGGGGTGCCGGTGCGGCTTCGGGAGCGGGCGCGGGGGCGGGCGCGGGGGCACCCATGGCCCGCAGCATCAGCGTCCGGGCGTCGCCGTTGGCCGGCTCGTGCTGGAGCGCGACCGCGGCCTCCGCGACCGCCTCCTCACCCCGGCCGGCCGCGAGCAGCAGTTCCGCAAGGTGCAGGCGGAGCGTGACGTCCGTGGGCGCCGTGGCGACGGCGGCGCGGATGCTACGGATGAGCGGAGTGTCCTCGGGCATGCGGACACCCTACGTGCCGTCGCCGACAGCCCGAAGGGTCAGCCCCAGCGTCCGCTGCGGCCGAGCAGCAGGGACGCTGCCGCGACGCCGGCGGTGGAGGTCCGCAGGACCGACGGGCCGAGCAGGAACGCGCCCGCGCCGGCGGTGGT
The DNA here is from genome assembly GCF_900109465.1 of Streptacidiphilus jiangxiensis. Taxonomy (GTDB): domain Bacteria; phylum Actinomycetota; class Actinomycetes; order Streptomycetales; family Streptomycetaceae; genus Streptacidiphilus; species Streptacidiphilus jiangxiensis. Next base: position 293,622 of record NZ_FOAZ01000011.1, on the reverse strand, counting down.
GAAGGTATCCATCTCGTCCGGGGAGACGCCGCCCTCCGGGCCGACGACCAGCACGACCGACCCCGACCTCGGCAGCTGCGCGGAGGCGAGCCGCGCGGCGCCCTCCTCGTGCAGGACGCCCGGCATCGTGGCGGAGGCGAGCAACGTCGCGACCTGACGCGTGCTCATCGCGTCACGGACGACGGGGAACCGTAGGCGTCGCGACTGCTTCCCCGCCTCGCGCGCTGTCGCGCGCCATTTCGTGAGGGCCTTCTCCCCGCGCTCGCCCTTCCACTGCGTGATGCAGCGGGACGCCTGCCAGGGGACGATCTCGTCCACCCCGACCTCGGTCATCAGCTCCACGGCGAGCTCGCCACGGTCACCCTTGGGCAGCGCCTGCACCACGACGATCCGCACGTCCGGCTCGGGCTCGGCCAGCAACTCGGCGACGGTGACGTCGAGGACGTCCTTGCCCTCGACCGCGGCGACGGTCCCCCGCAGGCCGGTACCCTCCCCGTCGGTGAGGACGACGTCCTCGCCGGGGTTCAGCCGCTTGACCGAGACAGCGTGCCGTCCCTCCGCGCCGTCGAGCCGGACCACACCGCCGACTCGACCGAGAGCGAGGCGTTCAGCAGGGAGCAGGAAAACAGGAGCGGTCACGTGCGGACTCAGCTTTCGGAAGGCTTCAACCCAGGGGCGCGAGGAACTGCGCGAGAAACCACCCTATGCGGATGGCCCTGCGCATTCGGCGACCCACCACCTCAGTGGCTTGTCGCGCAGTTCCTCGCGCCCCTGTGGGGCTACCGCCCGTTGAACGCGTCCTTCAGGCGGGAGAAGAGCCCCTGCTGCCCCGGCGCGAACTGCCCTGACGGGCGCTCCTCGCCGCGCAGCTTCGCCAGGCGGCGCATCAGCTCCTCCTGCTCCGGGTCCAGCTTGCCCGGGGTGAGGACCTCCACGTGCACGATGAGGTCACCACGCCCGCCGCCCCGCAGGTGCGTGATGCCGCGCCCGTGCAGGGGGATGGACTGGCCGGACTGGGTGCCGGGCCGGATGTCGATCTCCGCCATGCCGTCCAGCGTCTCCAGCGGGACCTTCGTTCCCAGCGCCGCCGCCGTCATCGGGAGGGTGACCGTGCAGTGCAGGTCGTCCCCCCGTCGCTGGAAGATCTTGTGGGGGTTCTCGGAGATCTCGACGTACAGGTCACCGGCCTGGCCGCCGCCGGGGCCGATCTCGCCCTCGCCGGCCAGCTGGATCCGGGTTCCGGTGTCCACACCGGCGGGGATCTTGACCGTCAGCGTCCGCCGCGCGCGCACGCGCCCGTCGCCCGCGCACTCGGGGCACGGGGTCGGGACGACGGTGCCGAAGCCCTGGCACTGCGGGCAGGGGCGCGAGGTCATGACCTGGCCCAGGAAGGACCGCGTGACCTGCGAGATCTCGCCGCGCCCACGACACATGTCACAGGTCTGCGCCGACGTGCCCGGGGCCGCGCCCTCGCCGTTGCAGGTGTTGCAGCGGACCGCGGTGTCGACCTGGATGTCCTTGGTCGTGCCGAAGGCCGCCTCCTCCAGATCGATGTCGATCCGGATCATGGCGTCCTGGCCGCGGCGGGTCCGCGACCGCGGACCGCGCTGGCCGCCGGCCGCGCCGAAGAAGGCGTCCATGATGTCGCTGAAGCCGAAGCCCGCGCCCTGGCCGAAGCCGCCCGCGCCGCCGCCCGCGCCCGTCGCGGACAGCGGGTCGCCGCCGAGGTCGTAGACCTGCCGCTTGTTCGGGTCGGAAAGGACCTCGTACGCGGCGTTGATCTCCTTGAACCGCTCCTGCGTCTTCGGGTCCGGGTTGACGTCAGGGTGCAGCTCACGCGCCAGACGGCGGAAAGCCTTCTTGATCTCGTCCTGACTCGCGTCCCGTCGGACGCCGAGTACCGCGTAGTAGTCCGTGGCCACCAAAATGCTCCGCTAGTTTCCGTCTGAGGCTCGTGTCGGCTGTCGGGCCGGTGTCGGTCGGGCCGTTGTGGTCGGTCCCTGCTGCGTCGTCGGTCGTCGCGTCGTCGCTGCCGCCTAGGACGCGGCCAGGATCTGGCCGACATACCGAGCAACCGCCCGGACCGCCGCCATGGTTCCCGGATAGTCCATGCGGGTCGGGCCGACCACGCCGAGCTTGGCGACGGTCTCGTCGCCCGAACCGTAGCCCACCGAGACGACCGAGGTGGAATTGAGGCCCTCGTAGGCGTTCTCGTGACCGATTCTGACCATCACGCCCGGGTCCGCGGTCTCACCCAGCAGCCGAAGCAGCACGACCTGCTCCTCCAGCGCCTCCAGCACGGGGGCGATGGTGAGCGGGAAGTCGTGCGGGAAGCGGGTGAGGTTGGCGGTGCCGCCGAGGACGACGCGCTCCTCCGTCTGCTCGACCAGCGCCTCGAACAGCGTGGACAGCACCGTCGTGACGACGGGGCGGTCCTGCGGGAGGAAGCTCTCCGGCAGGTCCTGCAGCAGGCGCGGGACCTCCGCGAAGCGGCGGCCGCCCGCGCCGGCGTTGAGCCGGGTGCGCAGGTCGGCGAGCATCGCCTCGCCGACCGGCTGGGGGCAGTCCACCAGGCGCTGCTCGACCCGGCCGGTGTCGGTGATCAGGACGAGCATGATCCGCGTGGGGCTCAGCGCGACCAGCTCGACGTGCCGGACCGTGGAGCGGGTCAGCGAGGGGTACTGGACCACGGCCACCTGCCGGGTCAGCTGCGCGAGCAGCCGGACCGTGCGGGTGACGACGTCGTCCAGGTCGACGGCGTGGTCGAGGAAGTTGGTGATGGCCCGGCGCTCCGCGACCGAGAGCGGCTTGACCTCCGTCAGCCGGTCCACGAAGAGGCGGTAGCCCTTGTCCGTGGGCACCCGGCCGGCACTGGTGTGCGGCTGGTGGATGAAGCCCTCGTCCTCGAGCACGGCCATGTCGTTACGGATGGTCGCCGACGACACGCCGAGGTTGTGGCGCTCGACCAGGGCCTTGGAGCCGACCGGCTCCTCGGTGCCCACGTAGTCCTGCACGATGGCGCGCAGCACCGCGAGCTTGCGGTCGTCGAGCTGACGCTCCTCACGCACGGGCACGCACCTCCAGCCGGACCTTGATCCTGTTCCTACCTCGGCTCTGGCACTCTGGACATTCGAGTGCCAGCCTCCGTCAGCTGTCAGTGTAAAGCGCGACGGTCCACGACCGGAACGTCCAGGCCTCGTCAGACGTACCACATACCGAGGGCGGCACGGCAGAATTGCATCGGCAGCTCACCGCCCAGGAGGGACCTCATGTCCAGGACTCGTTTCGCGCCGGACCGTGGGCTGACCACGCGCATGCTGATCACGATGTTCCTGATCGGCCTGCTCTTCGTCGCCTTCGTCGGTCTGCTGCTGGTGGCACTGCGTGGGGCGTGGCCGATCGTCGTCATCCTCGCGGGCGGGCTGTTCGTCGCCCAGTTCTGGTTCAGCGACAAGATCGCCGCGTTCAGCATGGGCGCACGTGAGGTCTCGCCGCAGGAGTACCCGGAGCTGCACGGCACCATCGACCGCCTCTGCGCGCTGGCCGACATGCCCAAGCCGCGGGTCGCGGTGGCCGACACCGACATGCCGAACGCCTTCGCCACGGGCCGCAACGAGAAGAACGCGGTCGTCTGCGTCACCACGGGCCTCATGCGCCGGCTGGAGCCGGAGGAGCTGGAGGGCGTGCTCGCGCACGAACTCTCCCATGTCGCGCACCGCGACGTCGCGGTGATGACCATCGCGGGCTTCCTCGGCGTGCTGGCGGGCATCATCACCCGCGTCGGCCTGCAGTTCGGCATGTTCGGCGGCTTCAACGACCGCGACAACCGCGACAACGACAACACCGCGGTCGCGGCGATCGTCGTCATCGCGGTCAGCGCGATCGTCTACGCCATCAGCTTCCTGCTGACCCGCCTGCTGTCGCGCTACCGTGAGCTGTCCGCCGACCGCTCGGCGGCGCTGCTGACCGGCCGTCCCTCGGCGCTGGCCTCGGCGCTGACCAAGGTGACCGGCGACATCGCCGCGATCCCGACGCAGGACCTGCGCAAGGCGCAGCCGTACAACGCCTTCTACTTCGCCCCGGCCCTGTCGGCCCGCGAGGTGGCGGCGAATGCCTTCTCCACGCACCCGTCGCTCGAGCAGCGGCTCGAGCAGCTCGGCAAGATCTCCGCCGAGCTCGGCAAGAGCTGACCGCGGCAGCCCCACCGGAACAGAACAGAAGAGCCGAGAGGACAGACGTAGCGATGGGTTTCCTGGACGCCCTGCTGGGCCGGACCAAGCCGGTCAAGCCCGACCTCGACCAGCTCTTCGGCCTCCCCTCGGCCGCGATCACCCTGGAGGCGGCGGCCGGCTTCAAGCCGACCGGCGTCGGTTCCGTCTGCTTCGCCGCGGCCGAGGGCGGCGCGTTCGCCCAGGTCCAGCAGGACATCCAGGCCCTGCTGGACGCGGACACCAGCCGCGGCGGGCAGCCGATCGAGGTGACCCAGCGGGACTCCTACGGATACAGCTGGATCACCGCCCGGCAGTCGCCGGACGACATCGTCTCGCTCGTCAACGACGTCCACGCGGTCAACTCCGGGCTGGAGTCGCAGGGCTTCGGCCCGCAGCTGCTGTGCTCGCTGGTCAACTTCACCGACGCGCAGCACCGCCGCCTCGCGCTGGTCTACCTCTACAAGCGAGGTTCGTTCTACCCCTTCGCCCCGCTCCCCGGCGAGAAGCGGGACAACCCGCTGGAGCTCCAGATCAAGGCGATGATCGGCAACGACCTGCGCATCGAGCAGGACCTCAGCCGCTGGTTCCCGGTGTGGGGCGCGCCGGGGCTCTAGCCTCCGGCGCACCCCGGGCTCGGCCGTCGAACCTCTCCCACGGCAACGGCCGACGCCGGCGGGAATCCGACGTCACGTCGCCCCGGTGGTCACCGGGAGCGGACGGCGGCCGGTGACGGTCAGCAGGAGGGTCCTGGCCGGCAGTTCCACGACGGTGGCGCCGGTCCCGAACGTGATGTCGGTGTCGGTCGCGCGCAGGGTGAGGCCGGTGAGGTCGACGCCGAAGAAGGTGAGGGCGCGGCCGTCGGCGTGGGCGAGGACGGCCGCGATGCGGTCCGGCGGGGCGGACGGAAGTCCGAGGGGTTCGGTGAGGTCGAGGCCGTGGATCACGTCGTGGCTGAGGGCGCCCGCCTGGCCGCCGCCCGGCGGCTGCCAGGGGTGTCGGACGTTGTCGCGCAGCGCGGCCAGCAGCTCCGCGTCGGTCATGCGGCCTCCGTCGCGGCGGGCCGCGGTGTCGGCGTAGCGGTTGACGGAGAAGCGGGCCGCCGCCAGACCCGCCGCGAAGCGCATCGGGCCGGTCCGGAACGGCAGGGTGATGTGGGCGACGACCTCACGGACCCGCCAGCCCGCGCACAGCGACGGTGCGTTCCACTGGTCGGGGGTGAGATCGGCGAGCAGTGCGGCGAGGCGCTCGCGCTCGGCGAAGGTCTGCGCGCTCAGGTCGGTGGGGACGGCCATGATGATGCCCGGTCTTCCTGGTCGAAGGAGTGCTGTCACTCCTGGTACGACGGGAGAGCCCGGAACTCATCGCTGGGAGCCGGCCGGGTTCACAGCCTCTCCGGCAGGTCGAACTGCGCGAACCGGTCACCCCAGCCGAGGTAGGTGACGATCTCGGCCACCCGGTTGCCGCGCAGCTCGAACAGGAGCAGCGCAAAGGGGCGCAGCACCCCGTCCTGGTCGGGCCGGTACTGGCCCAGGGTCAGGCAACCGCTCGCAACGGCACCCGGCAGCAGGCGGTCCTCGGCGCAGTACTCCGCGCCCGCCTCGATGGCCGCGCCGATCCGCAGCGGCCCGTGCAGCCACCACGCGAACGGGGGCATGCCGGAGCGCACGTCGTCGGCGAGCAGGCCGATCAGCCGGTCCACGTCGTGGGACTCGAAGGCGTCCACGTAGTCGCGCAGCAGGCGCCGCTGCTCCGGGTCTGCGGGATCGGCGACGTCGGCGGGGACGGGTCGGTGCTCGTCCAGGGTGGCCCGGGCTCGCTGCAGGGCGCTGTTGGCGGCGGCCGCGGAGCAGTCGAGGATCTGCGCGGTCTCCGCCGCGCTGAAGGCCAGGACGTCGCGCAGCACGAGGGCCGCCCGCTGCCGCGGCGGAAGCCACTGCAACGCGGCGACGAACGCCAGGCGTACCGACTCGCGACGTACGGCGAGCTCGCCCGGGTCGGCGACGTGCGGCAGACGCGAGTCGGCCAGCGGCTCGACCCACCGCGAGGCGGGCAGTGGGGTGCCCAGCTCGCCCGAGGTCGCCGCCGGGCCCAGATCCCACGGCAGGGCCCGGCGCCGAGCGCCGCGCAGCAGGTCCAGGCAGACGTTCGTGGCGATGGAGTGCACCCAGGTGGAGAGGGTGGCCCGGGCCGCGTCGTGGCGGTGCAGGTTCCGGTGGGCACGCAGCAGCGTCTCCTGCACCGCGTCGTCGACCTCGCCGACGGCGCCCAGCATCCGGTAGCAGTAGCCCGTGAGCGGACCCCGGAGGAGTTCGAGCGTCGTCTCGGCGTACGGTGCGGCCACCCACCCATGATGGCGAACCGGCCCCGGCGGCGGCGGTCACCCGCGCCGCCCGCGCGTCAGCGGGCGCCGTCCAGCGTGGTGGACGGCGTGCCGGAGCGGTGGAGCCGGGCGCGGACGCGTCCGGCGTCGGGGATGGCCAGGCGGGTGTAGGAGGCCAGGCAGCGTTCGAGCAGCAGCCGCTCCTCGGCGTCGTCACCGGCCAGGCGGCGGGCCGTCGCCAGGCCCTCCAGTGCGCGGGCCTCCTCCAGGGCGGCCCCGATCTCGGACGCGATCTCCAGGGCCCTGCCGTGGTGACGGGCGGCCTCGTCGGGGAGCTCGCGTGCGGCTCCGAGCGCGCCGAGGGCGTTGCGGGTCTCCGCCTCCCCGCCGCGGTCCTCCATCGCCTCGAAGAGCTCCACCGCCGCCACCAGGTGGGTCTCCGCCGCCGCCGGATCGGCGGTGGCCAGGGCCAGGCGGCCGAGCCGGAGCAGGACGTGCGCCTCACCGAGGCGGCTGCCGAGGTCGCGGCAGATCTCCAGGGCCTCCCCCAGGCAGCTCGCGACGCCGGCGTGGTCCCCGAGCGCGAGCCGGACGCTGCTGAGGTGCGCGAGCGCGTTGGCGCGGACGAGCCGGCTGCCGATCCGGTCGCACCGCTCCAGCGCCTCGCGCAGGTTGTGCTCGGCGGCCAGGAGGTCGCCGAGCACCCAGTGCACCTCCCCGATCTGGACGAGCGCGATGGCCTGCCCGACGACGTTCCCGATCCGGGTGAAGAGCTCCAGGGCCCGCTGGTGGTTGGCCAGCGCCTCGGCATACCGGCCAGTCCACTGCAGGACGTCGCCCAGCTGCCCGAGCGCGTTGGCCTCACCGCGGCGGTTGCCGGTGCGGCGGTGCGCCTCCAGGGCGCTCTGCAGGGTCCGCGTGGCCGCGGCGAACTGGCCCGTCAGCTGCTGGACGTGGCCGAGTTCGGTGAACAGGTGGGCGAGGTGCGTGGCGTGGTCGGCGTGGTCGAAGAGCGTCCGGGCCCGCATCAGCGCCTCCTCGGCCTTGGCGTACTGCCCCGAGAGCCGGTGCATCGCCCCGAGTTGGTGCAGGCTGACGGCCAGGCCGAGCCGGTGGTCGCACTCCTCGAAGAGGGCCACGGCCCGGCCGAGGTACCCGGCGCCGACCGAGTACTCGTCGACGTAGAGGGCGACGGCGCCGGAGTTCAGCAAGGAGATCGCCATCCCCAGCAGGTCACCGGACGCGGTGGCGGCCTCCAGCGCCGTCCGGTGCACCGCCCCGGCCTCGGCCCAGTGCCCCTGGCTGCGCAGGAACTCGTGCAGCGCGGCGGGCAGCTGCGCGGCGTGCCGCGGCGAGTGTCCTGCCGCGTGGTCGACGGCGGCCAGCAGGTTGGCGCGCTCGGTGCGCAGCCAGGCGAGGGCGTCGTCCTCACCCGCCAACGGCGGGCAGGCGACCGGGACGTGGACGACGTCCGGCGAGCGCAGCGGGATGCTGCCGCCCAGCAGGGAGCCCGCACGGGCGGCGGTGTGCAGGTAGTAGTCGAGCAGGCGCTGCCGGGCCGCATCCCGGCCGTCGGCCCCGTCGGCCCCGTCGTCCCCGGCGGGTTCGGCCTCGACCAGGCTGCGGGCGTGCTCACGGATCAGGTCGTGCATGCGGTACCGGCCGCGGCGGGGTTCCTCGACCAGATGGTGGTCGACCAGTTCCCGGAGCAGCGCCCGGACGGCGGGCGCGTCGGTGCCGCTGAGCGCGGCGGCGGTCGGCACGTCCAGGTCCTCGCCGAAGAGCAGCCCCAGCAGGCGGAACAGCCGCTGCTGTTCGGCGCCCAGGTCGCGGTAGGAGAGGTCGAACGCGGCGGCGACGGACAGGTCCTCCATGTGCAGGGCGTCGAGCCGCAGGCTGGTCTCGGCCAGGTCCGGCAGCAGGTCCGCGACCGTCCAGGAGCGGCGGTGCCGCAGGCGCGCGGCGGTGAGCTGGATCGCCAACGGCAGGTAGCCGCAGAGGCGGACGATCTCGCGGACCGAGGGGTCGTCGGGAGACAGCTGCGGGCGCCCGGACTTGGCGACCAACAACGCGGCGGCCTCGGGCGCGGGCAGCACGTCCAGGGTGAACGGCATCGCGTCCTCCAGCGCCAGCAGCCTGCGCCGGCTGGTGACCAGGACGAGGCTGCCGGGAGAGGCCGGGAGCAGCGGCCGCACCTGTTCGCTGCTCCGGGCGTCGTCGAGCAGGAGCAGCACCCGGCGGCCCGCGAGTTGGGCGCGCCACATCCCGGCCCGGCCGGACAGGTCGGCGGGGATGCGCGCCGGGTCGACGCCCAGGCCCACCAGCAGGGTGGCGAGCGCGTCGGCGGGCGGCACCGGTGCGGTGCCGGGGGTGTGGGCGTGCAGCGAGAGGAAGATCTGCCCGTCGGGGAAGTCGGCGGCGAGCCGGTGGCCGGCGTGGATCGCGAAGGCGGTCTTGCCGACGCCCGCCATCCCGTCGATGGCGTGGATGTCGATGACGCCGCCCTGCTCGGCGCCGACGCGGCAGGCAGTGACGAGCTCCTCCAGCTCGGCGGTGCGGCCGGTGAACGCCGTGATGTCCCTGGGGAGTTGGGCGGGTACGAGGAAGCTGCCCGGGGCCGACGCTGGCGGCGCGGGCCGGTCAGGTGCGGGTGCGGCTGCGGCGGACCGGGTGGCGTCGAGGATCCGGCGCTGGGCCGCGCGGGCGGCCGCGCTGGGCTCGATCCCCAGCTCGTCGACCAGGGCGCGCCGCAGCCGCTGGAACACCTCCAGCGCCTGCGCCTGCTGGCCGCCGCGGTCGAGCGCCTCCATCAGCTGCACGTGGAAGGTCTCCGCGAACGGGAACTCCGCCACCGCGTCGGTGAGCCGGGGTATCAGTCCGCCGTGGCGCGACAGCCGCAGGGCCGCCTCGAAGGACCAGGTGAGGACCTCCTGCCGGACCGCGACCAGGCGCCGGACGTCCGCCGCGAGCAGGTCGACCTCCAGGCCGTCGAGCGGGACCCCGCGCCACAGCGCCAGCGCCGCATCGGTGAGCCGGGCGACCTCGACCCAGTCCCGCTGCTCCCGGGCCCGGCCGGCCGCCTCGGACAGGCAGGTGAAGTCCAGCAGGTCCAGCTCGGCCCGCTCGGCCCGGAAGGTGTAGGCGGCCACCCCGGCCACCAGTCGCTCCCCCTCCGCCGCGCCGAGTTGCCGGCGCAGCCGGGTCACGTGGTTGTGCAACGAGGCGACCGCACTGCTCGGCGGGTCGTACCCCCACAGGGCCTGGTGCAGCGTGCCGGTCGGGACCTCGGTGTTGGCGCGGAAGAGCAGCGTGGCCAGCAGCGTCCGCACCTTGGGACTGGTGATCGCCAAGGGACCGTCGGAGCCCTCGACCTCGAGCCTTCCGAGCACGGCGAAACGCATGCTGGCCTTCCTGTCCTGGACGCCTGACGAGGGCACATGTGCACGACAGGCTACTGACTGCGCTGCCCCGGAAACGCACCGGCCTCTGCGATGATCGTCGGGTGAGCCGATATGACGCGCTGGACCTGACGCCGCCGTGGAAGCGCCCCTCCGCCGTGCCCGAGGTGGCCGCGGAGCGGGACCTGGTCGTCGAGGAGGCCACGACGGGCTTCTGCGGCGCGGTGGTGCGCTGCGAGAAGACCGCGGAGGGGTTCACCGTCACCCTGGAGGACCGGCACGGCAAGCTGCGGGTGTTCCCGCTGACGCCGCGTGGGTTCCTGGTGGACGGCAGGCCCGTGACGTTGGTGCGGCCGCGCGCGGCGACGGCGGCGAGCCCGCAGGGGCCCGCCCGGACGGCCTCCGGGTCGATCGCCGTGCAGGGGGTGAAGGCGCGCGTCGCGCTGCCGAGCCGGATCTACGTCGAGGGCCGGCACGACGCCGAACTGGTCGAGCGGGTCTGGGGTGACGACCTGCGGATCGAGGGCGTGGTCGTCGAGTACCTGGAGGGCATCGACGACCTGCCCGCCATCGTCGCCGAGTTCGGGCCCGAGCCCGGACGACGGCTGGGCGTGCTGGTGGACCACCTCCTGCCCGGCACCAAGGAGGCGCGGATCGCCGCCCAGGTGACCGGCGACCACGTGCTCGTCGCCGGCCACCCCTACATCGACGTGTGGGCGGCGGTGAAGCCCGCCTCCGTCGGCATCGCCGGCTGGCCGGACGTGCCGCGCGGGGAGGACTGGAAGACGGGAGTCTGCGCCCGGCTCGGCTGGCCGCTGGACACCCCGGCGGCCTGGAAGCGCATCCTCGCCTCGGTCCGCTCGTTCAAGGACCTCGACCCGGCCCTGCTGGGCCGGGTCGAGGAACTGATCGACTTCGTCACGCAGCCGGGCTGACCACGGACGGTACTGGCTAGGCTCTTCCTCGCTGATCTTGGTTCACTGGGGAGGGCCGCGATGGGTCACGGATTCCTGGGGCGGTGGCGGGGCGAGGCACCGCAGGAGCAGCCGGCGCAGGAGGTGCCCCCCGAGGTCGCCTGGCAGGTGGCGGCCCTGGACGAGGCGCTCCACGCGTTCGGCCGTCGGCTGGAGGAGGCCGCGTCGGCCGGCCCCGCCGGCAGCTCACCGGTGGACGCCCACCCGCCCACCGAGGCCGAGCAGCTCGCGCGCGACCACCTGACCCAGGCCCAGGACGCCTACCAGGACGCGCTGGAACGGGCCGCGACCGCACGGCTGGACAGGGACGCCGAGCGCGGCGCGGTCTTTCTCGACCTCCGGCGCGGCCGCGCGGCGCTGCGCCTCCACGACGACGAACGAGCGCACTCGATGCGTCTCACCGCCCGGATCGCACCGCTGCGCGAGGCACTGTCCGCCTGCCGACCGCCCGCCGGCGACCCCCATGCCGAAACCGAACTCGCCAAGGCTGAGGCGGCGTTCGCATCGGCAGTCGCGGCCGCCGACGGTGTCGCGCAGGACCGCGACCAGCTCGTCGAGGGGGCGCTGGGCAAGGGAGGCGCCGCGCTGGCGCGGATCGAGTCCCGCCGACTGGACGAGGCGCACAGCACCACGCTCGTCGGCGCCCTGCAGGAACGGGTCGACCTGGCACGCGCCGACCTCGCCGCGGAGTACGCCGGAGCCACCACTCCGACGGACCTGGTGGACGGCCTCCGGACGGTGGAGCGGCAGCTCCGCCGAGCCCGGCAGTCCTGCGCCCCGACCACCCCGGGCAGCCGACTCCCGGCGGTGAGGACCGCCGTCGCCTCGGCCGACGCGGAGCTCGAGGCGTTGGAGACCAGGAGGGAGACGGCCCGCCAGGCCCGGAGCCGACGCGAGCGGACCCGCGCCCGCGAGGCGGAGGAGCACCCGGAACGAGAGCTGGCGCAGCAGGCCGAGGAGCACGCGGAGCGGGAGCGGGCCCGCGAGGCGGAGGAGCGCGCGGAACGAGAGCGGGCCCGCGAGGCGGAGGAGCGCGCGAAGCGGCAGGCCGCACGCGAGCGGGAGGCGGAGGAGCGCGAGCGGACCCGCGCCCGCGAGGCGGAGGAGAACGCGGAGCGGACCCGGATACGCCAGGCGGAGGAGCGCGCGGAGCGGGAGCGGGTGCGCGAGGAGCGGGAGCGGGTGCGCGAGGAGCGGGAGGGGCAGCGGCGGGCCCTGCAGTTGGCCGCCGACATTGCCGCTCTGCAGGCCGAGGTGGCCGCGGCGCGGCCCTCCTGGGCGGAGCGTGAGGCCGATCCCGTGCTCACCGCGGAGTTCGGCCGCGCGGAGCGCGCGCTGCAGACCGCGACGGCGAACGCACGCGGCGACGACGACGACGAGCGCCGGGCCAGGGCGGTCGCTGCCCTGCGGTCGGGGCGGGCCGCGCTCGACGCGCTGGCCGAGATCCGCCGAGAGACTCCCGAACTGGCAGACGCGGTCCGGGCGTTCCGGGTGCGGCTGGCCGAGGCGAAGCGCGGGGAGCCGATGGTGGACGCCACCGTCGCCGCCGAGTACCGGGAGGCACGACACGCACTGGACGAGGCGCGGTCGGCGCTGCGCGTCCCGGGCCCGCACCGGACCGCGCGCGTCTTCGCGGCGATCGGTGCGGGCCGCGCCGCGCTCCTGCGGATGGCGTGCCGGCAGGCCGGACAGCCGGTGCCGCCGGAGCTCGCGCGGCCGGAGGAGCTGGGCCGGCCCGACTGGGAACGGACCGCCGGCCGTTGAGACGCGGACGACGGTCCAGGACGACCCGGCCGGACGAACCCCACGGTCAGCGAGCCGTCGTGGGCTCCCTCCGGGTCACAGGGCCGGGAAGGCGGGGAAGGAGCACCCGGGCAGCGAGCCGCCACCGCCGACCGCGGCGACGCTCACGTCCGTGCCGGAGGGCTTGAGGTTGTCGTCGTAGGCCGTCAGCGCGGCGTAGGAGGCGGTGCTCGCGGTGGTGTCGAGGGAGACGTTCAGCAGCGCGAGGCCGAGCGGGTGGCTCGCGTCCAGGCCGACGAAGGTCGACCTCGCACCGGACGGGGACGCCGTGGCGCGGAAGCCGTCGACGGTGATGCCGGTGAACCACGGGGTGAGCGAGCCCGAGCCGTTCGAGTAGTGGGTGTCGAAGACCATCGGCGCGCGCACGGCGGTGACGCACGTCGCCAGGTAGGTGACGTCGCTGACCCTGCCGCCGTTGCTCCGGGAGGACTTGATGCGGATCCCGGTGCTGCTCCCGCTGACGTTGCCGAACGCGTCGGTGCCGGTCAGGGTGTTGTTCCGGAAGAGGACGTTGGTCACGCCGCCGTTGGTCTCGCTGCCGATCGAGATGCCGTGCGTGCCGTAGAAGTGGCTGTTCTCCACCGTGATGTTGCGGCTGGCGGAGCCGCCCTTGATCGCGACGCCGTCGTCGCCGTCCATGACGAAGCTGTCGGCGATGGTCACGTTGGTGGCGCCCGCCGGGTCGATGCCGTCGGTGTTGCGGGCGGTCGCGGGCGTCCTGATGCGGACGCCCCAGGCGGTGAAGCCGGTGCCACCCTGGTAGACCACGTGGAAGTTGGGCGAGTTCAGCAGATCCACGTGGTAGAGCGTGAAGTTGTCGGAGTTCACCGCCTGGATCAGCCGCGGGTCCTGCTGGTTCTCCCCCGCCTTCTGCGCGGCGGTGGCCAGGCCCCACCAGGTGGCGCCCCGGCCGAGGACGGTCTGGTCACCTCGGCCGTCGATGCGACCCTGCGTGCCGTTCGCGGCGCGCACGGCCTCGATGCCCGCGTCGGCGCCCGCGACGCTGATCAGCGGCGCGCAGCCGCCCTCGGAGGAGGCCAGGGTGCCGCACGTCGGTTTGCCGCTGACCTGGTAGTTCGCCGGGTTGCGGGAGCCGAAGAGGGTGACGGTGGGGTCGAGGAGCAGCACCTCGCCACGGTGCACGGTCAGCGGGCCGGTCAGGAACGCGGTGTGGGAGGCGTCGGCGGCGCCGAGCCTCACCGCGACGGTGGCCGAGCCGGTCTGCGCGCAGGCGTCCAGCGCGCGCTGGATGCGGGAGGTGTCCGGCGGGGTGGACTCGGCGGCGGCGGAGGCGACGCGGTTCGGCATGGCCAGCGTGGCGGGGACGGTGGCGCAGACGGTCGTCGGCAGCTTCGGCTCGCTCACCTGCCGGGCGTCACCGGTCGCCGTCGTGCCTGCGGTGGTCCCGGTCGTGGCCGCCGTCGTGGTGGGGTTCCAGCCGTCGGTGCCGGCCAGGTAGGACTGCGCGGTGAAGCCGACCGCCTGCGCGGCGCCGAGCTGCGGGCTGTCGGCGTTCACCGCGGCGCCCGCGCCGGTGTCGGCGTAGGAGTCGAACCGCGCGGACTTCCACGCGAAGCCGCTCATGTCCGTCCACGGGGCGGCGCTCTTCACCGCTGCCGGGAGCACCGTGTCGCGCACGACGACCTGGGCCACGGCGGTCGCGGTCGGGTGCCACGGGCGGCCGAGCCAGTACGTCGCGGCCTTGGCGGTGCTGACCACCGTGCTGCCGGTGATCAGGAACCCGTACTTCTTCGACGCCTCCGTGTTGGCCGCCGTCAGCATGCCGTTGACGCCGCCCGTCCGGGCGCCGTCGTCGAGGGCCTGGAGGGTGTCGTGGTCGAAGACGGCGGTCGCGTTGCCGAAGAGGAAGTCCACGTCGCCGCTGACGTAGTCGTCACGGAAGTACTGCCGCGTCTGCGCGGTGGCGTTCGGCGACCAGGCGAGCAGGGTGTCCTGGTGGCCCAGGATCCGGTCCCCGACGTAGACCTGGCGGTCGCCCTCGGCGGCGAGCGCGACGGCCTGGGTGTTCTTGATGCCGGGATTCGCGGCCCGGGAGAAGGAGTTGATGATGGTGAGGTTGCGCACCGTCATCCCGTCGGCGGCGAAGGTGGCGGTCGCGCTGCCGAGGGTGCCGTACGTGGAACCGCCGGGCCTGGCGGTGCCGGAGGCGTTGCCGAAGGTGATGACCACGTCGGCGGCACGGCCGGTCGCGCCGGTCAGGGTCAGCCCCGTCCTGCTCGCCGGGACCGTCACCACCTCGTGGTAGGTCCCCTTGGCGATGCTGATCGTGTCCCCGGCCGCGGCGGCGTCGACGGCCGCCTGCACGGTCCGGTACTGGCCGCTGCCGTCGGCCGCGACGGTGAGGGTCCGCGTGCCCGCGCTCGCGGTGGAGCTCGCGGTGGTGCTCGCGCCGGCGAACAGCGGCACCGCCGCGATCCCGGCTCCCGTCACGGTCAGGGTCGCCGCGACCGCCAGCCAGCGGCGGGTCCGCGGGGAGCGGCGATGGATGGAGCGAGTCTGTGACACCGGGTCAGTCCTTCTCGTCGGTACTGCTGGAACGACAGGTACGCCCCTTGGTGGTCCGGCGGCGGCGAAAGGTTGCCCGCCCTACGGAACTTTTCTTCGGCGGCCCACCCCACCGTTCGGTGGAGGCGACTCAGCCGTTCGGTCGGTCGACGGAACCAGCCGTCGGCCCGGTGGATCGGTCGATGTGCCGCCCGGCCGTTCTCGCGACTCTGGAGGGGAGAAGAAGAGACCACCCCGTTGGAAGGACCGGTCCTGTGACCAGCAACGATGCACTCACCCACCCGCGCAGCCGCTCCGCGTTCCGCACCCTGCGCACCCTCGTCGGCGGCTACGTCGCGCTCAGCGCCTCGACCCTGGCCGTCGCCTACGCGATGCGCGGCCACACCGACCTGGTCACCGCGACCGTCTGGATCCGCGGCGCCATCGTCGCGCTGGCCTCGCTGCTGATGCTGAGCTTCGTGGCCAGGGCCGCCCACGGCAGTCCGGGCGCCTTCCGCCGGCTGCGGATCACCTCGACAGTGATGCTCGTCGCCATCGTCGTGATCGCCTCGCTGCCCGGCCTGCTGCCCGTGTGGATGCGCGTCGAGCAGGGCATGTGCGGGGCGCTGCTGCTGGGCGTGGTGGCGATCGCCAACGGCCGGCACCTGCGCTCGGCCTTCGCCGCCCGCTGATGCTGGATAGATTGGCCACGACGAGAGGGGCGGGCGTGGACGAACGACCGAGGCACTGGACGCCGGCGACGACCGTCCTGCCCTACCTCCTGCTCGGCCTGCTCACCCTGGTGACCGCCGCCCACAAGGGCGGCGGGTCGCTCGCCGTCGATCTGACGCTCTGCGCGCTGCTGGCGGTGTGGATGCTGACGGTCTTCACGCTCCGTCCGCAGTGGCGGGAGCGGACCGGGGTGATGGCGGTGTTCTTCGCCGTCTTCATGGTCCTCACCACCGTCCTGGTCCTGCGCGACCCGTGGTTCGGCTTCTTCACGCCCGCCTGCTACGTCTTCGCGTTCCGGCTGGTCCCCTGGCCGTGGGAGCTCCTCGCGGTGGGCTCGGTGGCGGCGGTCGCGGGTCTCGCGCAGGCGTACGGCCTGGACAAGCGAACCGCGCTGGGTGTGGCGGAGTGCGTGGCGGTGCTGCTCGCCAACATCGTGCCGATGTGCGGGTTCGCCTGGTTCGCGCAGCGCGGCTTCCGCCTCCAGAAGGAACGGGAGCGCGCGCTCGCGGAGATCCAGCAGGCCAACCGGCGGCTGGAGGCCAGCCTCGCCGAGAACGCCGTGCTGCACGAGCAGCTGCTCGCTCGCGCCCGCGAGGCCGGGGTGCAGGACGAACGGCGGCGGATGGCGCGGGAGATCCACGACACGCTCGCGCAGGGCTTCACCGGCATCATCGCGCAGTTGCGCGCCGCCGCCGCGGTCACCGACCGCGAGACCTGGCAGCGCCACGTGGACGCGGCCGCCGGCCTGGCCCAGGAGAGCCTGGCCGAGGCGCGGCGCTCCGTCCACGCGCTGCGCCCCGAGCCGCTGCGCACCGCGCGGCTCGGGGAGGCGCTGACCGGCGTGGCGGAGCGGTGGACCGCGCTGCACGGCACGCCCGTCCGCGTCTCGACCACGGGCACCGCCCACGCGTTGCCGCCGGAGACGGAACTGGCCCTGCTGCGCACGGCCCAGGAGGCGCTGGCCAACGTGGCCAAGCACGCCGCCGCCGGGCAGGTCGCGCTCACCCTGTCCTACCTGGGCCACGAGGTGGCACTGGACGTGGTGGACGACGGCGCCGGCTTTGACCCCGAGCGGGTCACGGCCGCTCCCCCGCGCCAGGACGGCGGCTTCGGCCTGGTCGGGATGCGGGAGCGGATCGCGTCCGTGGCCGGGACCTTGCAGATCGAGTCCGAACCCGGCGCCGGCACCGGCATCTCCGCCCGCGTGCCGGTCGACCCCACGGAGGTGGAGACGTGAGCGACCCGCGGCAACACGACGGTCCGATCCGGCTGCTGGTCGCGGACGACCATCCCGTCGTCCGCGACGGCCTCGCCGGCCTCTTCTCCCGCGAGCCCGGCTTCGAGGTCGTCGGCGAGGCGGCCGACGGCGCGGAGGCGCTGCGGCTGGCCGAGGAGGTGGGCCCGGACGTGATCCTGATGGACCTGCAGATGCCCGGCACCGATGGCGTCGCCGCGATCCGCGAGCTCGCCCGCCGCGGCAGCGCCGCCCGGGTGCTGGTGCTGACGACGTACGACACCGACGCCCACGTGCTGCCCGCGATCGAGGCGGGCGCCTGCGGCTACCTGCTCAAGGACGCCCCGCGCGACGAACTCCTGCGCGCGGTCCGGGCGACGGCACGCGGCGAGGCGGTGTTGGCCTCCACGGTGGCCGCGCTGCTGATGCAGCGCGTCCGCACGCCCGGGGCGACAGCCGGCACGACACCCGGGCCGGCCCCCTCCGACGGTCCGCTCAGCCAGCGGGAGCTGGAGGTGCTCCGGCACGTCGCCTCCGGCGCCACCAACCGCGAGGCCGCCGCCCGCCTGTTCATCACCGAGGCCACGGTCAAGTCCCACCTGCTGAACATCTACGCCAAGTTGGGCGTCTCCGACCGCGCGGCCGCCGTGACGGAGGCCTTCAACCGGGGCCTGCTGCACCCGCAGTCGTCCTAGGCCTCAGTGGGTCGGGTAGAAGTTGCCGTGGACGGACGCCGGTTGGCCGTGGCCGGTGGCGGTGGCGGCGTAGGTGTCCTGGCCGGCGTCGCGGCCGCCGGAGGCGTGGTCGTACTGGCCCGCGAACTCGTACGAGCCCGGGGCGAGCGTGGCGCCGGGCTTGAGGGTCCACTCGTAGACCAGGAAGCCGCCCTGGCGGGTGACGGTGACGGTGAGGTCCTGCGCCGGGACGGTCGACCAGTCGCCCGTGGTGGCCACGCCCGGCGTGAGCGCGATGCGCAGCTTCACGTCGAGGGCCGCGACGGTGAACCGGGTCTTCAGCGTGACGTCGCTCTGCGCCCAGGCGCTGGTGCTGCCCGGGTCCACCGAGCCGTCGGACCAGAGGAACCCCTGCTGGACCCGGGTCGGGCCGGGAGACTGCGCGGGCGGCGGCGCCGAGGCGGACGGCGGGCTCGGCGCGGAGGCGCCCGCGGTGGGCGTGCCCGCACCGGTCGGGGCCGGGTCCACCGCGTCGCCTGCGGCGGAGCCGCTCGGCGTGGGCGTCCGCGGGACGCCGGGGGTGGTCGCCGTGGCGGTCGCGGCCGCCGGGCCGGGATCGACGTAGCGTCCGACCGCCGCCCAGGTCCCCGCGACGCTCGCACCGAGCAGCAGCGCGCACGCCGTTGCGAGCCCGGCCAGGCGCAGCGGCCTGCGCCGGGCCGCCCGCGTCCGGCGTTCGGGCGCCTGACCGGCGGCGATGCGGGCGAGGATCGCCTCCCGGTCGGGCCGGTGCCGCGCGGCCTCGGTGCGCAGGGCCTCGCGCAGGCCGTCGGTCCGACCCTCGGACGGCATGTCGCGGTGGCCGTCGCGGTGCCCGTCCATCACCGCTCCTCCCCGGCCGTCACCAGCCACGCGTCCTCGTCCCCCTGCACCCCGCGGAGCAGCGCGGCCAGTTGGGCCGCGCCACGGGAGGTCTGACTCTTCACCGTACCGACACTGATCCCCAGCGCCTGCGCGGTCTCCTTCTCCGACAGGTCGAAGGCGTACCGCAGCACCACGCAGGCGCGCCGCCGGTACGGCAGCAGCCGCAGCGCGCTGCGCACGTCCACGACAGCGGGCACGTCGGCGCCACGCGCGATGTGAGCGTTCTCATTCCACAGCGCGCGCCAACCCCGCCGTTCCCGGCCGAGGCGGCGCAGGCGGTTGCGGCACAGGTTGGCGAGGACCCCGCGCGCGTACGCGGCCGGTGAGTCGGCGGCCTGGACCCGGGCCCAGTGGCGCCAGACCTCCAGCAGCGCGTCCGCCGCGAGGTCGTCGGCGACGTCCGTCTCGCCGGTCAGCAGGTAGGCGAGACGCGCGAGTTCGGCGTGATGGCGCTCGAAGAACGCGTGGTAGGCGTGCTCCGCCGCCGGATCCCAGCCCGTCACCCGCTCCCCTCACGCCGGACCGTCGAGGAGCGCGAGCCTACCAACCGCCGTCAGGAGCCCAGCGGGTAGGTGCGCCGCACGGTCCCCTTGGGGTCCGCGGTGAGGTAGCCGCTGCCGTCGTTGACGTCGGAGAAGTAGACGGCGATCACCGGCGAGTAGTCGAACATGTCCGCCTCGATGATGAGGTAACGGCTCGCCGGATGCGGGATGTTGAGCGTGCTCTGGGCCTTGCGCAGCAGCGCCGGGACCACGCTCCAGTCGTAGAGGCCGAGGTTCACCGGCTTCTCGTCCATGGCCGGGCCTCCGATCGTTCGGGTGGCCCGGCCGTCACGATAGTCGACCTCGTCGTACTCCTGCGGGTTCGCGGCGGCGGGAACCTCGGCGATGGCGTAGGTCGGGTAGACGGTCAGCTCGAAGACCTTGCCTCCGGGGATCAGCGGCCGCATGGCCGCGACGGCGCGGCGCAGGCCGTCCGGCGTCAGCAGGTTGACGTCGGCGGCGCTGTCGCCCGAGGAGCCGGTCGAGCCGCCCGGGTTCGCGGACGGCGTGCCACCGGCCGACGGGACACTGCTCGGCGCGACGACCGGGCCGCTGCCGCCCGTCGCCGCGGTCCCGCCGGAACGGCCGGCGCTCGCCGTGTCGTAGCCGAGCAGCCCCCAGACGAGCGTGCCCGCGAGGACGAGCGCAACGGTGCAGAGCGCGGCGACCACCGGCGCCCGCCGGCGCCGCACGGGCTGCACGAACGGCGCGCCGAACGACGGCGAGAACGGGGTCGCACCCGAAGGCGACGCGCCGAACGGAGTCCCGCCACCAGGCGTGGCGCCGAACGGCGTCGCGTCGTACGGGGTCCCGCCACCGGGCGTCGCGCCGTACGGAGTTCCGCCACCGGGCGTCCCGCCGAACGGAGTTCCCCCACCAGGCGTCGCACCCATCGGAGTTCCCCCACCGGGCGTCCCGCCGAACGGGGTCCCGCCACCGGGCGTCCCGCCGAACGGAGTTCCGCCACCAGGCGTCGCACCCATCGGAGTTCCGCCACCGGGCGTCGCGCCGAACGGCGCCGCGCCGGAGGGTTCCGTGAGGCGGAGGGTGCCGTCCTGCGGGGGCCCGGGGGCGAAGGGCGCCGCCGCAGGCGCGGAGAGGGCCTGGGCGAGGGTCCGGTCGACCTGCTCGGCGTCCGGGCGCGCGCCGGGGTCCTTGGCCAGCAGGGCGACCAGCAGCGGCCCGAGCTGCCCGGCGCGGGTCGGCGCCGGGAGCGGCTCGCCGAGCACCGCTGCCAGCGTGGCCAGCGCGGTGCCCCGGCGCAGCGGGTGGGTGCCCTCGACGGCGACGTAGAGCAGCATGCCGAGCGACCACAGGTCGGAGGAGGGGTCGCCCTCCTGACCGCGGATCCGCTCCGGCGCGATGTACTCGGGTGAGCCGACCAGGGAGCCCGCCGCCGTCAGCGCGGTGGCATCGCTGAAGGCGGCGATGCCGAAGTCGGTGAGGACCGGAGTGCCGTCCGCGCGCAGCAGCACGTTGCCGGGCTTCACGTCCCGGTGCATGATCCCGGCGGCGTGGGCCGCGCGCAGCGCCGACAGCACGCCGCGTCCGATCCCGGCGGCCTCCGGCAGCGTCAGGGGTCCGCGCTCCAGCCGGTCACCGAGGCTGCCGCCGGTCACCAGCTCCATGACCAGCCACGGGTGAGGGTAGGCGGCGCTGTCCACGATGTGGTGGATCACCGCCACGTTGGGGTGCTGCAGCCGCGCCAACGCCCGCGCTTCGCGCAGCACCCGCTCACGCAGCTCCGCCGCCGCGGTCGGGTCGGCCGCGACCATGGCGGGGTCCGCCGCGCGCACCTCCTTCAGCGCCACCTCGCGCTGCAGGACGATGTCGCGCGCCCGCCACACCAGGCCCATGCCCCCGCCGCCGAGCCGCTCCAGCAGCTCGAAGCGGCCGTCGATCAGCCGCGTCCCCGGCTGTTCCCCCGTGTCCATGGCGGACATCGTAGAGACCCGCGGCGGGCCTCCGCGCGCCGGCGAAGGCCCGTTCAACCGCGGCAGGGGCGCTCCCCGTGCGAACGGATCCGGTCAGCCCATCAGCGTGGCGTGGGCGAGGTAGCTGTTGCCCGCGACGGCTCGG
Organism: Streptacidiphilus jiangxiensis; assembly: GCF_900109465.1. Lineage (GTDB taxonomy): Bacteria > Actinomycetota > Actinomycetes > Streptomycetales > Streptomycetaceae > Streptacidiphilus > Streptacidiphilus jiangxiensis. The sequence goes on along the minus strand of NZ_FOAZ01000011.1, from coordinate 272,226 downwards.
CGTGCCCCGAACCCGCCGTGACCGTCGGCGACGTAGAGGTAGAAGGCCCCGCCCGAGGTGCGGGCGACCAGCTCGGGGCGCCCGAGGTCGTCCAGGGAGCCACCCACGACGACGGCGTTGTAGGCGTTCCAGCCGCCGCCGATCCGCGCCCGCGCCGCGAAGCCGCCGTGGCCGTCGCCCGCGTAGAACCACAGGACACCGGAGCGGTCCCGGGCCACCAGGTCCGGGATGCCGTCGCCGTTCAGGTCGTCGTGGGCGGAGAGCAGGTCGTAGCCATCCCAGCCGCCGCCGATGCGCGTCCGGGCGTGGTAGCCGCCGTTGCCGTCGCCGGCATAGAACCAGAGCACGCCGGAACGGTCGCGGGCGACCAGGTCCGGGACGCCGTCGCCGTTCAGGTCGCCGGGGCTGAGGATCGTGGAGTAGGTGTTCCAGCCGCCGCCGATCCGGTGCAGGCTCACCTGGTCGAACATCGGCGTGCTCTGGTGGGTGTAGTTCAGGTCGGCGAACAGGACGCCGTCGCTGCGGCGGACCAGCACGTCGCCGAAGCCGTCCCGGTTCAGGTCCCCGGCCGGGAGGATCAGGTTGGCCCAGCCCGGTGCGTTGGCGTTCATGCCGCTGCCTCCGGCGAGGCACCGGGTGAGCGGCAGGCTGCAGAACGAGGACTCGATGCCGTTGGACTCCAGCGCGGCGAAGGTGCCGTCCTCGCTGCCGTTCTCGATGGGCCCGACGTAGCCGGTCCAGTTCCGGATCAGGGCCTGCCGCGCCGCCATCGAGGTGTAGACGCGGACGCCGCCGACGACGCAGCCCTGCTCGGGCGTGGCGGAGACGCCGATCAGCTTCCCGTCGGCGACCAAGGCGCCACCGGCGTCGCCGAGGCACTGCTCCTGCGGCGGAACGGCGGGCGCACCGGGGGCGGGCGTGGTGCAGAGCGTGCCCGGGGCGAGAGCGTGGCCGAGCAGGGCCGCGCAGTCGGCGGTGCCGCGTACCTGGACGGCCTCGCTGTGCGCAGTGAAGTGGTCGATGATCTCCGCGGAGGTGGGCTGCTGCGTCGTCCAGGAGTAGAAGACGGCCTGGGTGCCGGCCCGGTAGAGGGCCGAGTCCGCGGCGCCGGCCAGGACGGGAGTGCCCGAACCCGCCCCGCTGCCGAGCATCTCGGCGAGGTCGTCCTGCCCGGTGGACGCGTCGTAGCGCAGGTCGGTCCGGTGCACAGCGCCGCCGGCACCGCCGGTGTAGGCGCCGGAGGCGGAGGCGAAGCCCTGCAGCTCGTCCGGGGCGGCCTCCATGTAGCAGTCCGCGGGGGTCAGTTCACGGTTCACCGCCAGGCGGATGCCGGTGCAGTAGCGCCCGGTGTATCCCGTCGCGTTCGAGACCGTCGCGGTCCAGGCGCCGCGCAGCCAGGACGGCATGGTGGCCGCGGTGGCGGCCGAGTGCGTACCGTCGCCCGTGCCGCCGGTCGCGACGGCCGGGACGAACCCGGTGCTGGTCGCGACGGCGGCGAGCACCGCGCCCGTGGCCAGGGCTCTGTGGACGGTCTTCCTCACGCTGACTCCCCCTTGTGGCGTTCCCGCCGCGCCTGCTCGACCCCGGACCGCCGCCGGGCAGCGGCGATCATACGCCGCGTCAGGTTCGGCGGGAGGGTGGGGTGTCAGTCCACCAGGTCGCGCACGACCGCGTCCGCGAGCAGGCGGCCGCGCAGCGTCAGCACGGCCCGTCCGGCCGCGAACGGCGCGGCCTCCAGCAGCCCGTCGGCCAGCGCCCGGTCGGCGGCCTCGCGGCCGGTCTCTCGGAGGAGGTCGAGCGGGCAGCCGTCGGAGAGGCGGAGCTCCAGCAGGATGCGCTCGACGCGGCGGTCCTCGTCCTCCAGGCGCTCCCGGCCCTGGGCCGGGGTCTGCCCGGCCTCCAGTGCCTGGGCGTAGGCGGCGGGGTGCTTGCGGTTCCACCAGCGCACGCCGCCCACGTGGCTGTGCGCGCCGGGGCCGGCACCCCACCAGTCGGCACCGGTCCAGTAGAGCTCGTTGTGGCGGCAGCGCGCCTCGGGCGAGGTGGCCCAGTTGGAGACCTCGTACCACTCCATGCCGGCGGCGGTGAGGCGCTCCTCGGCGATGAGGTAGCGGTCGGCGTGGACGTCGTCGTCCGTCATCGGGATCTCGCCGCGGCGGATCCGGGCGGCGAGCCTGGTGCCCTCCTCGACGATCAACGCGTAGGCGCTGACGTGGTCCGGCTCGGCGGCGAGGGCCGCGTCGAGGGAGGCGCGCCAGTCGTCGTCGGACTCGCCCGGGGTGCCGTAGATCAGGTCGAGGTTGACGTGCTCGAAGCCCGCGGCGCGCGCCTCGGCGACGCAGGCCTGCGGGCGCCCGGGGGTGTGGTGGCGGTCCAGCAGCTGGAGCACGTGCGGGCGCACGCTCTGCATGCCGAAGCTGAGCCGGTTGAAACCGCCCTCGCGCAGCTCACTCAGGTAGGCGGGGTCGACCGACTCCGGGTTGGCCTCGGTGGTGACCTCGGCGCCCGGCGCGAGCCCGAACTCGTCGCGGATCGCGCCGAGCATCCGGACCAGGTCGCGGGCGGGCAGCAGGGTCGGCGTGCCGCCGCCGAGGAAGACCGTCTCGACGGGGATGTCCGCGTCGCCGAGGACCTTCCGCGCAAGGCGGATCTCCGCGATCAGGTGATCGGCGTAGGTGTCCTGGGACGCCACCGCGCCGGAGGAGCGCAGCTCGGTGGCGGTGTAGGTGTTGAAGTCGCAGTACCCGCAGCGGGTGGCGCAGTACGGGACGTGGACGTAGAAGCCGAAGGGGCGCGTGCCGAGACCGGCGAGGGCGGTCTCGGGCAGCGCACCGTCGGCGGGGACGGCTTCGCCGTCGGGCAGAGCGGAGGGCATGCCGTCCATTGTCCGGCACGCCGCCTCCTTCCGGGTCGCTCGCCCCGCAACGGGGAGGTCAGGCCTCCCGAGCGCCCGCGTACATCGCCTCGATGAGCTCGGCGTTCTCGCGCTCGACGACCGGGCGCTTGACCTTGAGGCTCGGGGTCAGCTCGCCGTGCTCGACGTCCAGGTCGCGCGGGAGGACCGTGAACTTCTTGATCGTCTGCCAGCGCTGCAGCCCGCCGTTGAGCTTGTCGACGAAGCCGGAGATCAGCTGGTGGGTCTCCGCGGAGGTGCAGACCGCGGCGTAGTCCTTGCCCGCCTGCCCGTTGGTGCCGGCCCACTGCATGATGGCCGGCTCGTCCAGGGTGATCAGCGCGGTGCAGAAGTTGCGGCCGTTGCCGATGACCAGGATGTTGCTGACGAACGGGCAGACGGCCTTGAACCGGCCCTCGACCTCGCTCGGGGCGACGTACTTGCCGCCGGAGGTCTTGAACATGTCCTTCTTGCGGTCGGTGATCCGCAGGAAGCCGTCCTGGTCGAGCTCGCCGATGTCGCCGGTGTGGAACCAGCCGTCGGCCTCCAGCACCTCGGCGGTCTTCTCGGGCTGGTTGTGGTAGCCGCGCATGACGCCGGGGCCGCGCAGCAGGATCTCGCCGTCCTCGGCGATGCGGACCTCGGTGCCGGGCAGGGCGCGGCCGACGGTGCCGACGCGGTAGCTCTCGCCGGGGTTGACGGTCGAACCGGCGGAGGTCTCGCTGAGGCCGTAGCCCTCGAGGATGTGGACGCCCGCGCCGGAGAAGAAGAAGTTGATGTCCGGGGCCAGCGCCGCCGAGCCGGAGACGCAGGCCCGCAGCCGGCCGCCGAAGGCCGCGCGGATCTTGGCGTAGACGAGCTTGTCCGCGACGGCGTGCTTGAGCTGGAGCGGGAACGGAACGGTGCGCGAGCCGGTGGTGATCTCGTTCTTCTGCGCGGTCTCGGCGTACGCGCGGGCGACGCCCGCCGCCCACATGAAGATCTTGTACTTGGCGCCGCCCTCGGCCCGGGCCTTGCCCGCGATGCCGTTGTAGACCTTCTCGAAGATGCGCGGCGCGGCGGCCATGTAGGTCGGCTGCACCACCGGCAGGTTGGTGATGATCTTGTCGATCCGGCCGTCGACCGCGATCACCGAGCCCTGCTGGATGTGACCGGAGGTCAGCGTCTTGCCGAAGACGTGGGAGAGCGGCAGCCACAGGTACTGCACGTCGTCCTCGCCGGTCAGGCCCAGAGAGCTCTGCGCGGCGGCCTGGTAGGCCCAGCAGTCGTGGACCAGGCGGACGCCCTTGGGGCGGCCGGTGGTGCCGGAGGTGTAGATGAGGGTGGCGAGCTGCTCGCGCTTGAGCGCCGCAACGGTCGAGGTGACCGCGTCGGCGTGCTCCTTGAGGTAGGCGACGCCGCGCTCCTCCAGCTCGGCGAGCGACAGCACCTCGACCCCGGCCGGCTCCGCGCCCGGCTCCGGCTTGCTGCCGTCGACGGTGATCACGGCCGTCAGCTCGGGGGCCTGCTCCAGCACGCCCAGCACCTTGGCCAGCTGCTTGGCGTCCTCGACGAAGAGGGCCCGGCTGCCGGAGTCGGAGAGGATGAACGCGGTCTCCTCGCCGTTGGTGCTCGGGTAGACGGCGGTGACGGCCGCGCCCGCGCACATGATGCCGAGGTCGATCAGGATCCACTCGATCCGGGTGGAACAGGAGATGCCGACGCGCTCCTCGGGCACGACACCGAGGCTCATCAGGCCGGCCGCGATGTCCTGGACCCGCTCCCGGGCCTCGCCCCAGGTCATCCCCCGCCACTGCTCGGCGCCGGGCGCGCCGTCGGCGGCATGCTCGTCGACGGGCACGGGATAGCGGTAGGCCACCCGGTCCGGGGTGGCCGCCACGCGGGCGAGGAAAAGCTGCGCCACGGACTCGGGGCGGTTGTCCAGCAGGGGCTCGGCGACGAGCGGCTTCAGGCTCACGGCTACCTCCGGTGCCCGCGCGACCGGTGTGGGACGGCCGTGGGGCTGATGCGGTGCGGATGCGATGCGGACGGCGGGCGGCTACTCGTGCGGGACTGACGGCGGTGAGCCCCTTGCTTAACTCGCGAGTAACCAGCGGGCAACAGCGTAGGACGTTAGGGCCTCGCACGTAAGGGGGTGAAGGTGACGGCGATCACGTTACTTGCCGGTCGGCAGGTAAGCTTCGTAGTATGGCGCGCCACTAAACCGATGGTCCGCGCCCAGCAAACCGGGTACGGTGTACGCAGATATCTTCACCACCCTCCGCCCACCAGCTCATCTCCTCATCTGAGAGACCCGTTGTGCTGATCCGACTCCTGCGCGCCCACCTGGGGCCGTACTCCAGGCCGATCACCCTGCTGGTCCTGCTCCAGCTGATCCAGACGATCGCGACCCTCTACCTTCCCACCCTCAACGCCGACATCATCGACAACGGCGTGATCAAGGGCGACACCGGCTACATCCTCGCCACCGGCGGGATCATGATCGGTGTCTCGCTGGCCCAGGTGGTCTGCTCCGTCGGAGCCGTCTACTTCGGTGCCCGTACCGCCATGGCCCTCGGCCGGGACATGCGCGCCGCCGTCTTCACCCGGGTCCAGTCCTTCTCCACCCGCGAGGTCGGCCAGTTCGGCGCCCCCTCTCTGATCACCCGCAGCACCAACGACGTGCAGCAGGTGCAGATGCTGGTGCTGATGACCTTCACGCTGATGGTCTCCGCGCCGATCATGATGGTCGGCGGCATCATCATGGCGCTCAACCAGGACGTGCCGCTCTCCAGCCTGCTGGTCGTCATCGTGCCGATCCTCGGCGTCATCATCGGCTTCACCGTCAGCCGGATGCGTCCGCTCTTCCGCACCATGCAGGAGCGCATCGACACCGTCAACCGGGTGCTGCGCGAGCAGATCAGCGGTCTGCGCGTGATCCGCGCCTTCGTCAAGGACCACCACGAGCGCAAGCGCTTCGGCACGGCCAACGACGACCTGACCGACGTCGGCCTCCGCGTGGGCCGGCTGATGGCGCTGATGTTCCCGCTGGTCATGCTCGTCGTGAACCTCTCCAGCGTCGCCGTCATGTGGTTCGGCGCGCACCGGATCGACAGCGGCGGCATGCAGATCGGCGCGCTGACGGCCTTCCTCAGCTACCTGATGCAGATTCTGATGTCGGTCATGATGGCCACCTTCATGTTCATGATGGTGCCGCGCGCCGAGGTCTGCGCCGAGCGCATCGAGGAGATCCTCAGCACCGAGACCACCGTCGTCCCGCCGGCCAGCCCCGTCCGCGAGCTCTCCGCCCGCGGCTTCCTGGAGCTGCGGGCCGCCGAGTTCCGCTACCCCGGCGCCGAGGAGGCCGTCCTGCGGGACATCTCCTTCACCGCCCGGCCCGGTGAGACCACGGCGATCATCGGCTCGACCGGCTCCGGCAAGACCACCCTGATCAACCTGATCCCGCGTCTGTCCGACGTCACCGACGGCTCCGTGCTCGTCGACGGCGTCGACGTGCGCTCGCTGGACGAGGCGCTGCTGGCCCGGACCATCGGCCTGGTCCCGCAGAAGCCCTACCTGTTCAGCGGCACCGTCGCCTCCAACCTCCGCTACGGCAACCCGGAGGCGACCGACGAGGACCTGTGGGCGGCGCTGGAGACGGCGCAGGCCAGGGACTTCGTGAGCAAGTTCGCCGAGGGCCTGGACGCGCCGATCGCCCAGGGCGGCACCAACGTCTCCGGCGGCCAGCGTCAGCGTCTGGCCATCGCCCGCGCGCTGGTGCGCAAGCCGGAGGTCTACCTCTTCGACGACTCCTTCTCCGCGCTCGACTACGCGACGGACGCGCGCCTGCGCGCCGCGCTGGAGCAGGAGACCCGCGAGTCGACGGTGGTGATCGTGGCGCAGCGCGTCTCCACGATCCGCGGCGCCGACCGGATCATCGTCCTCGACGAGGGCCGTGTCGTCGGCGAGGGCACCCACCGTGAACTGATGGACGACAACGAGACGTACCGAGAGATCGTGCTGTCTCAGCTGACCGAGGAGGAGGCGGCGTGAGCTCCGGCGGCGACGAAGCGAAGGCGGCGGCCACCCGCCGCCCGGCCCCGGCGATGGGCCCCGGCCGCTTCATGAGTGGTGGGCCCGTCGAGAAGTCCATGAACTTCAAGGTCTCCGGCAAGCGGCTGCTGGGCCGGCTGCGGCCGGAGCGCCCGCTGATCATCGGCGTGTTGGCGCTGGCCACGGTCAGCGTCGCGCTCTCGGTGATCGGCCCGAAGATCCTCGGCCACGCGACCGACCTGATCCTCGGCGGCGTCTTCGGCAAGCTGGCCGGGGAGCACCCCGGCGCGTTCCACCTGAACTCCAAGCAGCAGCAGATGCTGGCGTCGGTCCACTTCACCCCCGGCAAGGGCATCGACTTCGGTGCGGTCGGCACGGTGCTCGGCTGGGTGGCGCTGATCTACCTGTTCGCCGGCCTGTGCGGCATCGTCCAGGCGCGCCTGGCCAACGTCGCCGTCCAGCGCGCCGCGAACCGGCTGCGCTCGGACGTCGAGGACAAGCTGGCCCGGCTGCCGCTCAGCTACTACGACAAGCAGCCGCGCGGCGAGGTGCTGAGCCGGGTCACCAACGACATCGACAACATCGCGCAGACGCTGCAGCAGACCATGTCGCAGATCATCACCTCGCTGCTGATGGTCGTCGGCGTGCTCACGATGATGTTCTGGATCTCCTGGATCCTGGCGCTGATCGCGCTGGTCTCCATCCCCGCCTCGGCGGTGCTGGCGGCCAAGGTCGGCAAGCGCGCGCAGCCGCAGTTCGTGGCGCAGTGGAAGTCCACGGGCAAGCTGAACGCGCACATCGAGGAGATGTACACCGGCCACTCGCTGGTCAAGGTCTTCGGCCGCCAGCAGGAGGCCGCCGAGCAGTTCGACGCCGAGAACGAGAAGCTCTACCAGGCCAGCTTCAAGGCGCAGTTCATCTCGGGCCTGATCCAGCCGGCGATGATGTTCATCGGCAACCTGAACTACGTCATCGTCGCGGTCGTCGGCGGTCTGCGGGTCGCCTCGGGCGCGCTGTCGATCGGTGACGTGCAGGCGTTCATCCAGTACTCGCGGCAGTTCAGCCAGCCGCTGACCCAGGTCGCGGCCATGGCCAACCTGGTGCAGTCCGGCGTCGCCTCGGCCGAGCGGGTCTTCGAGCTGCTGGACGCGGACGAGCAGTCCCCCGATCCGGCGCAGCCGGAGCGTCCGGAGACCGTGCACGGCCGGGTCGAGTTCGAGCACGTGGCCTTCCGGTACGACCCGGAGAAGCCGCTCATCGAGGACCTGTCGCTGCTGGCCGAGCCCGGCCACACCGTCGCCATCGTCGGCCCGACCGGCGCGGGCAAGACCACGCTGGTCAACCTGCTGATGCGGTTCTACGAGCCGACCGGCGGGCGGATCACGCTGGACGGCGTGGACGTCGCGGCGATGAACCGCGAGGAGCTGCGCGGCAACATCGGCATGGTGCTGCAGGACACCTGGCTGTTCGGCGGCTCCATCGCGGACAACATCGCCTACGGCTCGGAGGGGGCCACGCGCGAGCAGGTCGTCGCGGCGGCGAAGGCCGCCCACGTCGACCGCTTCGTGCGCACCCTGCCGGACGGCTACGACACCGTCATCGACGACGAGGGCACCGGCGTCAGCGCGGGCGAGAAGCAGCTGATCACCATCGCCCGGGCGTTCCTCGCCGAGCCGTCGATCCTCGTCCTGGACGAGGCGACCAGCTCCGTCGACACCCGCACCGAGGTGCTGATCCAGCGCGCGATGGCCAAACTGCGCGCGGGCCGCACGGCGTTCGTCATCGCGCACCGTCTCTCCACGATCCGCGACGCGGACACCATCCTGGTGATGGAGAACGGCGCGATCGTCGAACAGGGCGACCACGCCTCGTTGCTGGAGCAGGGCGGCGCCTACGCCCGGCTCTACCAGGCGCAGTTCGCGCAGGCGGTGGCCGAGGTCGACTGACCCCGGCGCCACGCTCACAAGGCCGGTGGCCGCTCCCCTCGCGGGGGCGGCCACCGGCCTTTCCGCTACCTGGTCGCCGTCACCGACGTGCGTGGCGGAACCGGCGTGACCGGCGTGACCGGCGCCGGATCGTGCCGGCCGGCGTGCGTGAGCAGGAACGCGAGGGCGGCGACAGTGATCAGCAGGCCACCGGCCCCCGCCAGGCGCGGATCGAGCAGGGGGTTGCGCGGCGGGTCCTCGTCGCGGGCCATCGGCCCAGGCTAGGACAGCTCCTTGAACATGTGAACATCCTGGTGACCACCCGGGATGCCGAGCGTGCGACCGGTCTCCCGGTAGCCGTGGCGCTGGTAGAAACCGGGCGCCTGGAAGGTGAACGAGGAGACCGCGGCGCGGTCGCAGCCGCGCCGCCGCGCCTCCTCCTCGGCGGCGTGCAGGATCCGGCTCCCCCAGCCCTCCGCACGGCTCTGCTCGCGCACCCAGAACATCTCGATCCCGAGCAGGCCACCCCAGGTCCAGCCGGCCAGACCCCCGACGATCTCACCCTCGTCGTCCAGGACCTTCACCGACAGCTGGCGCTGGTCCGCCGCGGTGGTTCCGGTGGCGGGGAAGTTGACCTCGTCCAGCCCGGCGGACAGCCGCGCGTTCAGCTCCGGATCGCGGTCGCCGACGCTCATATGATCACTCGTCATGGGCGCGAGTCTCGCACGGCCGCTCTTTCCCGGCGGCGGTCCACCCGCGTAGCATCCCTGTGGCATGGCTGCGACAAGCACCCCGTCCGGCCATCAGTTCGGCGTTCTCGCAAGCCCCTTGCCGTCCCTGCACGACGACACCACGGAGGCGCGACGCAATGAACTCACGCTCTTTGAACAGCCCAGCCTTCCGTCACAGACTCACCGCTGCCACGACGCTGCTCGCCGCCCTCGGCGTGCTCACGGCCGCACCGGCGAACGCCGCCCAGGCGTCGAAGCCGCCGCGTGGCGGCGCCTACATGGGCATCGGCGTCCGCGCGCACGGCGGCGCCGCAGGCGGCACCGGAGCCCTGCAACCCCTGGTCACCCAGACCGAGGGCGTGGACGTCTCCAGCTACCAGGGCAGCGTCGACTGGACGACGCTGTGGAACAGCGGCGTCCGCTGGGCCTACACCAAGGCCACCGAGGGGACCTACTACACCAACCCCGACTTCGCCCAGCAGTACAACGGCCCCTACAACGTCGGCATGATCCGGGCGGCCTACCACTTCGCCACTCCGGACACGACCTCGGGCGCCACGCAGGCGGACTACTTCGTCAACCACGGCGGCGGCTGGTCCGCCGACGGCAGGACCCTGCCGGGCGTCGTGGACCTCGAGTGGGACCCCTACGGCTCCGCCTGTTACGGCCTGTCGCCGAGCGCGATGGTCAACTGGATCGCGAGCTTCGTCAACGAGTACCACTACCGCACCAGCCGCTGGGCCGTGATCTACACGGCGACCTCCTGGTGGGTCCAGTGCACCGGCAACTACGGCGGGTTCGCCGCCAACGACCCCCTCTGGGTGGCCAACTACAACGGCTCCCCCGGCACCCTGCCGGCCGGCTGGGGCTACTACACCATGTGGCAGTACACCGACTCCGGCCCCTACGTCGGCGACCACGACAGGTTCAACGGTGACATCAGCCGCGTGCAGGCGCTCGCGCTGGGCTGAGTCCGGGCCGAGTCCGGGCCGAGTCCGGGCCGATCAGCGCTCGCCGCGTGCGTAGCGGCTGGGCGGGACGCCGACGACGGCGGTGAAGTCGCGGGTCAGATGGGCCTGGTCGGCGTAGCCGAGGTCCGCGGCCAGGGCCGCCCAGTCGAGGGACCCGGCATCGGCGCGCTGCGCCGCCTCGTGCAGACGGGCGCGGCGCAGCACCGCCTTCGGCGCGACGCCCACGTACTCGGCGAAGAGCCGTTGCAGGGTCCGCGGCGAGAGGTCGAACCGGGCGGCGACCTGCTCGACCCGCAGCATGGTGCGGTCGCCGGTCATCTCCCGCACCATCGCGGCCACCTGCACCGCCTGCGGGTCCGGCTCCGACGGCACGCGGGCGGTCAGGAACTCCTCGACCAGGACGACCATCGCGTCCGTCTCCGCGCAGGCCAGCACGCGCGGGCACAGGTCGTCCACCGCCGCGCCGAAGACCCGGTCGGCCGGGAGGACCTGGTCGGTGAGCTCCTGCACCGGGCCGGACGCGAACGCGCGGAAGCCGCCCGGCAGGAAGCGGACCCCGTGCACCTGGCCCGCGTCGACCAGGCGCCGTGTGTAGACGCCCCGGATCACGCCGTAGACCAGCGGGCCGACCGGCTCGAGGACCAGGTGGACGTTGGGATGCGAGAGCACCTGGGAGTCGTAGGGCGGCTGCCCCGTCACGTCCCAGCGGACGATCCAGTGGTACTCCACGTACGGGGCCAGCGCGGGCCCCGGCGGCGCGGTCGTGACCGTGAACCGGCTCGCGCCCTGCTCCGGGTGCAGGACGCCCCTGGGGGCCGTCCGGTCCTTGTCCTGCTCCATGACGGCCACCCTACGTCTGTCGCGTTTCTTCAAGACCGCGCGGCGCGCGACCCGTAACGTCGGGGCATGAACGCCAAGTCCGAACTTCCCGAGCTGTACGGCCCGCTCCACGCCGCCGCCACCGAGACCGTCCGCGTCGTGCGCGGCATCGACCCCGCCACGCTGGGCGCGGCGACGCCGTCGGCCGAGTGGGACCTGCGGGCCGTCGTGAACCACCTGATCCTGTGGACCGCCCACAACTTCGCACTCCGCGCAGAGGGCGGCTCGGTCCCCTCCGAGTGGTACGAGCGCGACTTCACGGCGGAGCCCGGCTGGGCCGAGGCCTACGCCCAGCAGGTCGACAAGGCCCTGCAGGCGTGGTCCGACCCCTCCGTCTGGGAGCGGGACATGCCGATGGGCGACTCCGCCGTCCCTGCGACGGCGATCGCCGGGATGATCATGCTGGAGTTCGCCCTCCACGGCTGGGAGGCCGCGGAGGCCTCCGGCCAGACGTACACCCTCGACGAGACGACGGCCACGGCCCTGCTCGGGCAGGTCGAGCAGTGGGCGGAGATGTTCCGCCAGTACGACGGCTTCGCCGAACCCGTGACGGTGCCGGACGACGCCCCGACATTCGCCCGCGCCCTGGCCCTGTCGGGCCGGGCACCGCGCTAGGGCCTTTCCTCCGCCCTGCGATGCGCCGCACCGGACAACCCGCGCTGATCCGACGCGGGTTCGAAGCCAGGCCCTAGCAGTTCTTGCTTCCCCGCAGGACGGGCCAGGTCAACGGACCGACGCCACCGTCGTTGCTGAGGCCGACGCAGGACTGGAAGGTCTCCACGGCCTTCTGGGTGCCAGGGCCGAACTGACCGTCGACGCCGCCTGACGACGAAATGAGGTTCGCAAGCTGCCCTCCCCTGTTGAGGAGCAGGCACTGCACCTCCTCGATCGCCGCGGTGCTGCCGTGACCGTGGATGTCGGTCTCCTCGCTCCCGGAGTAGTAGGTGCAGGCCTGGTCCCAGCTCGGGGTGCTGGGCGGCGGCGGAGGCGACGAGTGCGTCGCGGCGGGCGTCGTCTGCTGCGAGGCCGGGGTGGTCGCGGGGGAGCCGCCCGGGCCCGGCCCGCCCGGCTGCCCCGGAGCGCTCGCCGCGCCGGACGTGCCCGGACGGGCCGCCGTGGAGCCGGCCGGGCCCGAGGGGCGGACACCGGCGGTCCCCGTGGACGCCGTGGCGGACGGTCCCGCCGCACCGGAGGCTCCCGGGCTCGCCGGCACACCGTCCATGCTGCTGCCGCCGCCCTGCTGCGCGACCGTCTGCGAGCCGCCCGGCTTGCCGTTGCCGCCGGTCATGGCGATCGCGGTACCGGTGAGCGCGGCCACCGCGAGCACCGCCCCGACGGCGAGCAGGACGCCGCGGCGGCGCCCCTGCCGTGGCTCGGGTGCCGCGCCGGGTGCCGTGTCGGGGCCGACGGAGACGTAGGAGGGCAGGACCGGGGCGGGGGCCTGCGGTTCCGGCACCACCGGCACGGTCGGCGGGGTGGCCCGCACCGGACCGTGCAGCGGCGCCTGCGCCGTCGGCGGCGTGGGCGGTGCGGACGGCGAGAACGGCGCGGACGCCGCGGCGGTGGCGCGGCCGAGCAGCAGGGTGCCGTCGTCGGCGACCGGCGCCGGCGGCGCGTCCGGCGCCGGGAGCGGGAGGGCCTGGACGGCCTGGACCACCTCCACGCGGGACATGACGGTCGCGCTCAGCTCCGGCGGCCACGGCGCCGCTACTTGGCGCAGCGCCGCGCGCTCGGCCACCTCGGACGCGGTCGGACGGGCCTGCGGGTCCTTGTCGAGACACGTGCGGACGAGCTCGGCGAGCTGCGGGTCGGCCTGCTCGACCCGGGCCAGCACCTCTTCCTTCGGTTCCTCGAAGGCGACGCGGTGCAGCACGTCGACGCTCGTCCCGTCGCCGAAGGGGCCGTTGCCGGTCACCGCGAAGGCGAGGACGGAGCCGAGCGCGAACACGTCGGAGGAGCTGGCGACGGTCTGACCGCGCACCTGCTCGGGCGACATGTAGGCGGGGGTGCCCACCTGCTGGCCGGTGGTGGTGATGGCGCTGGTGTCGGCGGCCTGCGAGATGCCGAAGTCGATGACGCGGCAGCCGGCCGGACCCAGGATGACGTTGGACGGCTTGATGTCCCGGTGGACCACACCGACCCGCTCCATCGCCGTGACGGCCTGGGCGAGGTCGAGCGCGAGGCGCCAGGCGCCGGCCGCGCCGAGCGGGCCGGACGCGGCCACGGCCTCGGAGAGGGTGGGCCCGGGTATGTACTCGGTGGCCATCCACAGCAGGTCGCCGTCGTAGCCGCTGCCGAGCAGCACCGCGGCCTGCTCGCCGCGCACCCGCGCGAGCGCGGCGGACTCACGCTCGAAGCGCCTGCGGAAGCCCTCGTCCTCGGCGTACTCGGGCCGGATCACCTTGACGGCAGCCGGCGCTGACGTCACGTCATCAAGGTTGCGGCCCAAGTAGATCCGGCCCATCCCGCCACCGCCGAGCACGGCGACGACCGCGTAGGGGCCGACCCGGCGCGGGTCCGTCGCACGCAGCGGCTTGGCCCCCAGGCGGTCGAGGCCGACCGAGCTGAACATCCTGGGATCTGTGAATCCGTCCTGCTGCGTCATGTCCTGTCCCCGTCGGTGTAGATCCGCCCCCATCGGCACCGGGAGGTTACCGCAGTCGCACGCGCGTACGGCAAAGGCGAGGCCCCCACAGGTCTCACCTGTGGGGGCCTCAACTCCGGGCGGATCAGACCTACTTCTTCTTCTCCGCGGCGGCGGCGTTGTCGTCGGTCGACAGCGCGGCGATGAAGGCCTCCTGCGGGACCTCCACGCGGCCGACCATCTTCATACGCTTCTTGCCTTCCTTCTGCTTCTCCAGCAGCTTCCGCTTACGGGAGATGTCACCGCCGTAGCACTTGGCCAGAACGTCCTTGCGCATCGCGCGGACGGTCTCACGGGCGATGACGCGCGAGCCGATGGCGGCCTGGATCGGCACCTCGAACTGCTGGCGCGGGATCAGCTTCTGCAGCTTGCCGGCCATCATCACGCCGTAGCTGTAGGCCTTGTCGCGGTGGACGATCGCGGAGAAGGCGTCGACCTGCTCGCCCTGGAGCAGGATGTCCACGCGGACCAGGTTGGCGCTCTGCTCGCCGATGGGCTCGTAGTCGAGCGAGGCGTAGCCGCGGGTCTTGGACTTCAGCTGGTCGAAGAAGTCGAAGACGATCTCGGCGAGCGGCAGGTTGTAGCGGATCTCGACGCGGTCCTCGGAGAGGTAGTCCATGCCCTGGAGCACGCCGCGGCGGGCCTGGCACAGCTCCATGATGGCGCCGACGAACTCGTTGGGCGCCAGGATCGTGCCGCGCACGATCGGCTCGTGCACCTCGGCGATCTTGCCGCTCGGGAACTCGCTCGGGTTGGTGACGATGTGCTCGGTGCCGTCCTCCATGACCACCCGGTAGACCACGTTCGGGGCGGTGGAGATCAGGTCGAGGTTGAACTCACGCTCCAGGCGCTCCCGGATGATCTCCAGGTGCAGCAGGCCGAGGAAGCCACAGCGGTAGCCGAAGCCGAGCGCGACCGAGGTCTCCGGCTCGTAGACCAGCGCGGCGTCGTTCAGGCGCAGCTTGTCCAGCGCGTCGCGCAGCAGCGGGTAGTCCGAGCCGTCCAGCGGGTACAGGCCCGAGAAGACCATCGGCTTCGGGTCCTTGTAGCCGCCGAGCGCCTCGGTGGCGCCCTTGTGCATCGAGGTGATGGTGTCACCGACGCGGGACTGGCGGACGTCCTTCACACCGGTGATCAGGTAGCCCACCTCGCCGACGCCGAGGCCGTCGGCCACCTTGGGCTCCGGCGAGATGACGCCGATCTCCAGCAGCTCGTGGGTGGCGCCGGTCGACATCATCGCGATGCGCTCGCGCTTGTTGAGCTGGCCGTCCACGACACGGACATAGGTGACCACGCCGCGGTAGGCGTCGTAGACCGAGTCGAAGATCATCGCGCGGGCGGGGGCGTCCTTGACGCCGACCGGCGCCGGGACCTTCTCGACGACCGCGTCCAGGATGTCCTCGACGCCTAGACCCGTCTTGGCGGAGGCACGCAGCACGTCGGTGGGCTCGCAGCCGATGATCCGGGCGATCTCCTCCGCGTACTTCTCCGGCTGCGCGGCCGGGAGGTCGATCTTGTTCAGCACCGGAATGATCGTGAGGTCGTTCTCCAGCGCCAGGTACAGGTTGGCGAGGGTCTGCGCCTCGATGCCCTGCGCGGCGTCGACCACCAGGAGGGTGCCCTCGCAGGCCGCCAGCGAGCGGGAGACCTCATAGGTGAAGTCGACGTGGCCCGGCGTGTCGATCATGTTCAGGATGTGCGTGGTCCCGGTGCCGGCACCGGTGAGCGGCGCCCAGGGCAGACGCACGGCCTGCGACTTGATGGTGATACCGCGCTCGCGCTCGATGTCCATCCGGTCCAGGTACTGGGCGCGCATCTGCCGGGGGTCGACCACACCGGTGATCTGCAGCATCCGGTCGGCCAGCGTGGACTTGCCGTGGTCGATGTGGGCGATGATGCAGAAGTTGCGGATCAGCGCCGGATCGGTCTTGCTCGGCTGCGGAACGTTGACAGGGATGGCTGACACGCAGGATCCAGTTCTTCTGATCGGCCGGGGACACAGTTCTTCCCACCTATCGTCCCATGGCGTGGCGCTGGTGCAGAATCCTGGGTCATGATCATGGAATCCGCGCTGCTCGACGTCCGCCCCGGCCAGGAGGACGCCTTCCTCGCCGCGTTCGCCCAGGCCCGCCCGCTGATCGCCGTCCAGCGCGGCTTCCGCTCGCTGGAGCTGCGCCGCTGTGTGGACGAGGGCCGCGGCTCGCGCTTCCTGCTGCTGGTGGAGTGGGAGACCCTGGAGGACCACACCGAGGGCTTCCGGCAGTCCGCGGAGTACGGGCAGTGGCGGGAGCTGCTGCACCACTTCTACGACCCCTTCCCGCTGGTCGAACACTTCGGCGAGTCGGTGGTGTGAGCGGGGTCTGATATCGTTGACCCTCGTGTCTGTGCTGTGCCATGCCCTCTAACCTGGCTCGGCGCCGACGCAGTCCCAGAAGAATCAACTCAGACTGAGGCTCATTCGTGGCGAACATCAAGTCCCAGATCAAGCGCATCAAGACCAACGAGAAGGCTCGTCAGCGCAACAAGGCTGTCAAGTCCTCGCTGAAGACCGCCGTCCGCAAGACCCGTGAGGCTGTCGAGGCCGGCGACTTCGCCAAGGCCCAGGAGCTGGCCCGCGCCGCGTCCCGTGAGCTGGACAAGGCCGTCAGCAAGGGCGTCATCCACAAGAACCAGGCCGCGAACAAGAAGTCCGCGCTGGCTGTCAAGGTTGACGCGCTCAAGGCCTGAACCCCTTGATCTACCGCTCGCCGGACGCGATCCCTCTCAATCGCCCCGACCGAGCCGCACAACCCCGCAGCCCACGCGGCCTGCGTTCGCCACGCGGGTGGGCTGCACATAGCTGAAGCTGACGGAAAGGTCCTGCGCTCCCTTCGGGGAGGGCGGGACCTTTCTGGTTTTGCAGGCGAGACAGTTGCACCACCTCAGGAGGCGCAGCCTCCAGGGGCGCGAGGAACTGCGCGACAAGCCACTGACGTGCGGATGGTCCTCAACGCGCAGGGCCATCCGCACAGGGTGGTTTCTCGCGCAGTTCCTCGCGCCCCTGGGGAGTGCAACCGGGCCAAGCTGAAGCGCTATCGCGCTCGAGCGGCCTGGGCGACGGCGACGACACACTGCTCCAGCGCGTACGCCGGGTCGCCGCTGCCGCCCTTGACCGCGGCGTCCGCCTCGGCGATGGCCCGCAGCGCCGTCGCGACGCCGTCGCCCGACCAGCCGCGCATCTGCTGGCGGACGCGGTCGATCTTCCACGGCGGCATGCCGAGCTCGCGGGCGAGATCCGCCGGACGGAGCGAGCGGTCCGCCGTGGCGACGCGGCCGATCGCGCGGACGCCGGAGGCGAGCGCGAAGACGATGCCCGTGGGCTTCTCCCCCACCGCCAGCGCCCAGCGGAGCTGGCCGAGGGCGTCGGCCGTGCGGCCGGCCACCGCCAGGTCCGCGACCTGGAAGCCCGTCGACTCGGCCCGGCCGGTGTAGTAGCGGGCGACGACCGTCTCGTCGATCGTGCCCTCGGTGTCCGCGGCCAGCTGGCTGGCCGCGCTCGCCAGCTCCCGCAGATCGCCGCCCACGGCGTCCAGCAGGGCCCGGCAGGCGTCCTCGCTGGCCGACCGGCCCGCGCTGCGGAACTCCGCGCGGACGAAGGCGAGCTTCTCGGCGGGCTTGGTCAGCTTGGGGCACACCACCTCGCGCGCCCCGGCCTTCTTGCCCGCCTCCAGCAGCGCCTTGCCCTTCACGCCGCCGGCGTGGACGAGCAGCAGCAGGACGTCCGGCGCCGGATCCTCGATGTAGGCCTTGAGCTCCTTGACCACGTCCGCGCCCACGTCCTGCGCCGCGCGCACGACGATGACCTTGCGCTCGGAGAAGAGCGAGGGGCTGGTCAGCTCGCTCAGCATGCCGGGCTGGAGCGCGCCGGGCGCGAGATCGCGCACGTCGGTGTCCGGGTCGTCGGCGCGGGCCGCGGCGACCGTCTGCGCGACGGCGCGGTCGAGCAGCAGCTCCTCCTGCCCGACGATCACGGTCAGCGGGGAGAGCAGATCTTCGGAAGGTTTCCTGGCCATCGCCGACCACCCTATCCGGCACGACCGACAGCGGGGAGCGCGTCGCTCCCCGCCGAAGGGGTGGGCTCAGGGGCGGGTGCCGAGGAAGGGCGCAACCCAGACGACGTCGTCGCACTCGCCGAACCCGCGGTTCACGGAACCGATCTGAATCGCCCCGCCGTTGGCGAAGCCGCCGATCACCAGCGTCGGTGCGGACGTGGGGGTGGCGCCGGAGGCGCAGTAGCCGTCGGCCTCGCCCATCACCACGCGGAAGGTCAGCCGCAGCCACGCGCTGTGGCCGGGCGCCAGGCGCACCGGGTGCGCGGTGCCGCGCCGAGTGACCTTGAGCGGCCGGTTGCGGGTCGGGTCGCCCTCGCCGGCCACCGCGACGGTCGGGAAGCCCGTCAGGGTGCAGGTGTGCCCGCCGGTGTTGGTCAGCTTGACGAAGTCGTCGTAGGTCGAGGTGGCCGCGTCGGACGGCTGTGCCTCGGCGGGCGATGCCGTCAGCGACTCGGCCGTGCAGCGGACCGGGTCCACGGCCAGGGGCACCCCGGCGGAGGCCGTCGCGGTGGCCGCCGGGCCGCCGTCGGAGACGGGAGAGGCCGCCACGGCGCCCGCGGAGGCAGACGAGGCGGCGGAAGCGCCGGAGCTCGGAGCAGAGGCCGAGGCGGCCGAGGTGCCCGACCCCTGACAGGCCGTCAGCAACAGGCAGGCCGAGGCCAGGAGCGTCGCGGTCACGGTGGCGGGGCGTATGCGGGCAGTCGTCATGGTGGATCCCCCCATGGGATGACGCGGCACGTCTCGTGCGTGCCGTCATTCCGCGAGGACGAGAGTCCCGAACGTCCGGTTGCGCCCTGATACGTCTGTGACGCGGGCGTGACATGATCGCCACAGGTGGCGGACAGACCAGGACGTTCAGACCCCGATGAGCTGCAGCCCGCCCCACAGCGCCACGACGGAGGCGACGAGTGCGGCCGGGACGGTGAGCAGCCCGAGGCGGGTGAACTCGCCCAGCTCCACCTCCGCGCCGTGCTCACCCACGATGCGCCGCCACAGCAGCGTCGCCAGGGAGCCGGCATAGGTCAGGTTGGGGCCGATGTTGACGCCCAACAGCACCGCGAGGACCGCACCGGGTCCGGCCGGGGCTGCGAGCGGGACCAGGACCAGCGTCGCGGGCAGGTTGTTGATGACGTTCGCGAGCAGCGCCGCGAGCGCCGCGACGCCGAGCAGGGCGGGCAGCGCGGTGCCGGCGGGCACGAGATGGGCGAGGGCGGTGGCCATCCCGTTGTCGACCACGGCCCGCACGACGATGCCGAGCCCCAGTACGAACGCGAGGAACGGCAACGCGGCCGAGCGCACGATCGCCCGCGGCGTGGTGTGACGGCGGACCAGCGCGCGGACCGCGAGGACGAAGGCGCCTGCCGTCGCCGCCCAGGCCGGGTTGATCCCCAGCGCGGAGGTGAGCACGAAGCCACCCAGCGTGCAGGCGACGGTGACGAGAGCGAACAGCGGCAGCGCGGGCGGCGGCCCGGCATCCGGCTCGGTCGCGCCCGCGTCGAGGTCGGCGGCGAAGAACCGGCGCAGCACCACGTACTCGATGCCGACGGCCACCAGCCAGGGCAGCGCCATCAGCGCGGTGAAGCGGGTGAAGCTGAGGCCCGCCGCGGTGAACGCCAGCAGGTTGGTCAGGTTGGAGACCGGAAGGAGCAGGGAGGCGGAGTTGGACAGGTGCGCGCAGGCGTAGACGTGCGGCTTCGGGCGGGCGCCGAGCCGGGTCGCGGTCGCGAAGACCACGGGCGTGAGCAGGACGACGGTGGCGTCGAGGCTCAACACGGCGGTGGTCACCGCCGCGACGACGAAGACCTGTGCCAGCATGCGCCTCGACCGGCCGGCGGCGGTCCGCGCCATCCACGCACCGCAGGCCTCGAAGAGCCCCTCGTCGGCACAGAGCTGGGCGAGCACCAGCACCGCCGCGAGAAACCCGATGACCGGCCCGAGCCGCGCGGCCTCGGTGGCGGCGTGCGCGGGCGTGACGGCCCCCAGCGCGACCAGCAGGCCGGCCGCGGGCACCGCGACGACGGCCTCCGGCCAACCGAACGGCCGCACGACGGCGCAGACGAGCACGACCGCGAGCAGCAGGATCGACAGGCTCTCGGCGATGGGCGTGCTCAGCGGTACTCCTCGGACGGACCTTCGGTTGCACCATCCAGGGGCGCGAGGCTCTGCTGAGGTGTTGCAACCGACCCTAGTGCCTAGAAGTCCTCGAGCCAGCCGTCGAACTCGGCGGCGAGGTCGTGCAGGTCGGCGACGGAGAGGGTGATCGGGAGGGGCGGGTCCAGGACCACGAGCCACTGGGCGTCCTCCGCGTCGTCCTCGCCGGCCAGGGCCTCGCGGTGGAGTTCGGGCTCGGGAAGAGTCGGGTGGGCGGCGGTGAGGCGTGCCGAGAGCTCCTCCGCCGCGTCGCGGTCGGGGACTACGAGCACGTAGTGGTCGGTCTGGTCACTCGTCGTGGTCACGTGGCCATTATCCGCTACGCTCCGCGCACCGCGACGGCGAGGGCTCCGTCCGTGAGCAGGACCGCCAGGTCACCCTGCTGGTCCGTGCGGACGACGGTGGTGCCGAGGGAGCGCAGCAGGCGGAGCGTGGTGGGGGCCGGATGGCCGTAGCGGTTGCCGCGGCCGACCGAGAGCAGCGCCAGGCGGGGATGGAGCGCGGCGATCAGTGCCGGGTCCTGCTTGGCGGAGCCGTGGTGAGCGACCTTGAGCACGTCCACGGGCCCGACGGCGCCGAGGAGCCGCTGTTGGGCGGGAGGCTCCAGATCGCCCAGCAGCGCCATCCGCAGGCCCGGGAGGGTGACCAGGAGCGCGACCGAGGCGTTGTTGGGGCCGGGCGGGACTCCCTCCCCGGAGGGATCCGGCGGCCACAGCACCTCCCAGTGGAGCGCGCCGAGCGCGCGCCGCTCGCCGCGCACCGCGCGGATCAGCGGGACACCGGCCTCGGCGGTCCAGCGGCGGACGCGGGCGTACTCGGCCGGCGGGTCGTCGACCGTCGTGGTCTCCACCGCGCCGACGCGGCGGTCGTGCAGCACCCCGGGGAGGCCCTCGACGTGGTCGGCGTGGTCGTGGGTGAGAATCACCAGCGGGATCGTGGAGACGCCGAGGGCGCGCAGGCAGCCGTCGACGGCGTGCGGGTCGGGGCCGGTGTCGACGAGGACGGCGGTGCCCGGGTCGTCGCCGGGCGAGAGGACGAGGGCGTCGCCCTGGCCCACGTCGCAGGCGACCAGGCGCCAGCCGGGCGGGGGCCAGCCCGTGGCGAGCCGGGCCAGCGGGGGCGGACGGAGCAGCACCAGCAGCAGGCAGACCGCCAGGAACGCGGCCACCAGCGGGCGGCGCAGCCACGCGGCCGCGGCGACGAGGGCGCAGGTCACGGCGATCAGCAGGGCGGCGCCGAACCAGCCCACGGGCCAGTCCGTCTCGGCTCCGGGCAGGGCCGCGCCGAGGCGGGCCACCTGGATCAGCGCCCAGACCGGGACGGCGCCGACCCGGGCGATCCACTGCGCTCCGGTCAGCCACAGCGGGGCGACCGCGAGGGCGGCGAAGCCCAGCACCGTCGCCGGGGCGACGCACAGCTCGGCGAGCAGGTTGCAGGGGACGGCGACCAGGGAGAGCCGCCCGGAGCGCAGCACCAGCAGCGGACCGCACCAGGCCTGTGCCGCCGCGGCGGCGGCCAGCGGCTCGGCGAGACGGGCCGGGCAGCCGGCCGCGCGCAGGGCCTCGCCCCAGCGCGGGCCCACCGTGACCAACCCCGCCGTGGCGAGCGCGGAGAGCGCGAAGCCGTAGGAGTGGGCGAGGGCCGGGTCGGCGAGGATGAGCACCAGCGTGGCCCCGGCCAGGGCCGGCAGGGGGCTGCCGCGGCGGCCGGTGGCCAGGCCGAGCAGCATCACCAGGCCCGTCGCGGCGGCACGCAGCACGCTCGGGTCCGGCCGGCACAGGACGACGAAGGCGGCGGTCAGCAGGGCGCCGGCGAGGGCGGCGGCGCGCAGGGGCAGCCCGAGGCGGGCGGCGAGCCCGCCGCGCTCGGGGGTGCGGGCCCGGGAGGCGCGGCCGATCAGCAGCACCATCATGATCGACAGGTTGGAGCCGCTGACGGCGGTGAGGTGGGTGAGGTCGGTGGCCAGGAAGGCCTCGTCCAGCTCGGGGGTCATGGCGCTGGTGTCGCCGTCGACGAGGCCCGGCAGAAGGGCCCGCTCGTCCTCCGACAGCGGTGCGACGGCCTGCCGCAGCCCCGACCGCAGCGCGCCCGCCGCGCGCTGCGGGGCGTCGGGGCCGACCAGGACCCGGGGCTGATCCGCCGTCAGCAGTGTGGCGGCGATGTCGGGCGGCCCGTCGGGTGGGACGGGGCGGGCCCGGGCGGTGACGGCGACCTGTGTCGAGGGCAGCAGTCGCAGCCACTCCCCCGCCGCCGGGCCGCGCACGACCACACGGACGGGGGCGCTGGTGGCGGCGTCCGCGACGGCGTCGACGACGCCGCGCAGGACGACGTTGCCGTCGGTGGCGCGGCGCTGCGGATCCGTCGTCACCGTCAGCCGCACCGCGGCCGGACGGCCGGAGCGGGCCAGCGCGGGCACCGGGCCGCGTGTCAGGGCGGCTCCCGCCAGCCCGGTGCTGCACGCGGCGGCCGCCGCGCTGAGCAGCAGGGCCGCGAGCAGACGCGGCCGTACCCGGCCCAGCAGCAGCCCGAGCCCGAGCACCCCGGCGCCGCCGGCCGCGCCGAGCACCCACGCGGTGTGTGCGCCCCGCAGCGGCAGCAGCGCGGCGCTGAGGCCCCACACCACCACGGCGGGCCCCACCAGTCGCACGTCCAGCGGCCGTTCCTCCGCCGCGCGGGGGCCCTCCCCGGCCCGGGCCCCACCCGCGACCCTGCCGGCAGCCTCCGGGACGGCCCGGGGCACGGCAGACTTGGGCGCAGCGGGCTTCGGCGCGGCAGGAGCCGACTCCACCGAGGACAGGCCGCGGACCGACGCCGGGGGCTCCTCCCCACTCCCCCTCATGGGCGGAGCTGCGCGCGGAGGTCGGCCAGGCGGCGTTCGCCGAAGCCCGGGACCTGGCGGAGCTGGTCGACGGACTGGAACCCGCCGTGTTCCTGGCGGAACTGGATGATGCGCTGGGCCAAGACCGGGCCGATGCCGGGCAGGGCGTCCAGTTGGGCCTCGGTGGCGGCGTTGAGGCTGAGCGGACCGGAGGCGCGGGCGGCGGCGCCGGGCGGCGGGGGCGAGCCGGAGACGATGATCTCCTCGCCGTCGTTGACCTTGCGGGCGAGGTTGAGGCCGGTCAGGTCCGTACCGGGCAACGGGCCGCCCGCCGCGTTGAGGGCGTCCTGGACGCGCGAACCGGGCGGGAGGGTGCGCAGCCCGGGGCTGCGCACCTTGCCGGACACGTCGACGACCAGCGCGGTGATGGTCGTGCTGCCCGCCACCGGGACGCCCGGCCCGGGTGTGGGCGAGGAGGACGCGCCCGCCCCGACCGTCCCCTCCACGGCCGGGGCGGGGACGGCGACGGGCTCCGGGCGGCCGGCCCAGAAGTGCTGGATGCCGTAGCCGAGGGCGAGCAAGAGCAGGACGGCGAGCCCGAGCAGGGCCTTGCGGTCCAGGTCCCATCGCTCCTTGAGCGCGAGCGCGAGCGAGGAGGCGAGCGGAGGACGCAGCCGTGGTGGATCCGGGGCGGCCTGCGGCAGCACGGCCGTCACCTCCGGCCGCGGCATCGGGGCGGGAGGTGGGGCGGGAGGGGAAGGCGGAGTCCGAGCCGAGGCAAGGGCTTGGGCCTGAGGACCGAAGAGGGTGTCGACGCGGTGGCGTACCAGGGCCGTCGTCGCCTCACGACGGGCCCGGGCCGCAGGGGTCAGAGCGGTTCGCATGCGGCCGACGTTAGGAGCCCGCACACACAGGCGTCCCGGACGAACTGACGGCCTGTGGAAAACCTGCGTCTGTGGAGAACCGGCTCACTCGCGCGAGTTACCCGCCGGGCTCCTCCGGCACGAAACGGATCGCGCAGTGGCGGCAGAACATCTGCCGCTCCCAGTGCGCACGGGCCCGGCGGGCCTCGTCGACACCGCGCGAGACGACCATCGCGAGCACCGCGGCGACCAGCAGGAGCAGCAGGCCCAGCACCACGGCGCCGTCGATCACGAAGAACGCCCCGACGGCGGCGACGACGAGCGGCACCCCGTAGCTCGAGGCGCGCGTCGCCGGCGGCGCGAACGAGGACTTGAGGCCGCTGCCGTCGGGCAGGGCCAGATAGAAGTGGTCGAGTTTGACGACCTGTTCGGCCATCCCGCAGCTGGGGCAGGCGTGGGCCATGGCGTTCTCCTCCCGGTGCCCCTGGTGCGCCTGATGCTCGGAGGATGCCCGCGTGCGGGCGCGTCAATCCATGTCGTACACGGACCGGGGAAACGGGTTCAGCGCGGCGAGACGACGACCGCGAGCAGGCCCGGCCCCACGTGCGCGCCGATGACCGCGCCGACCTCGGAGACGACCAGTTCGCCCAGGTGCGGTACCTGCTCGCGCAGCCGGGCGGCCAGGGCCTCCGCGCGGTCGGGGGCGGCGAGGTGGTGGACCGCCAGGTCGACCTCGTCGCCGCCGGCGTGGGCGACGGCCAGCTCCTCCAGCCGGGCGATGGCGCGACTGGAGGTGCGGACCTTCTCCAGCGGCTGGATCTGACCGTCGGCCAGGTGCAGCAGCGGCTTGACCGCGAGTGCGGAGCCGAGCATGGCGCGGGCGGCGCCGATGCGACCGCCCCGGCGCAGGTACTCCAGGGTGTCGACGTAGAAGAGACCGGCCGTGCCCTTGGCCCGGGCGGTCGCGGCCTCGACGGCCTGGTCCGCGGTGCCACCGTCGCGGGCGGCCTCGGCGGCGGCGAGGACGCAGTAGCCGAGCGCCATGCCAACCATACGGGTGTCGACGACGCGCACCGGCAGCGGTGCCTCCTCGGCGGCGAGCAGCGCGGCCTCGTAGGTGCCGGAGAGGGCGGCGGACAGGTGCAGTGAGACGACCTCGCTCGCGCCCGCCTCGGCCGCGGCCCGGTACGCCTCGGCGAAGGCCTCGGGGTTGGGACGGGAGGTGGTGACCGGTGCCCTGCGCTGCAGCGCGGCGGCGACCTCGGCCGGGGAGATCTCGGTGCCCTCGGCGAGGGCCTGGTCGCCGATGACCACGCTGAGCGGGACGACGGAGATCCCGTGGCGGGCCACCTCCTCCTCCGGAAGGTACGCGGTGGAGTCGGTGAGGATGGCGACGGACATGGCCTGGAGGTTACCCGCCGGAAGACCGGAAGGGACAGGCGGACCCGTCCCTTCCGGTATCAGTTGTCGAACATCTCGGAGGATCAGACGACGATGTTGACCAGCTTCGGCGCGCGGACGATGACCTTGCGCACCTCGGCGCCGCCCAGCGCGGCCACGACCGCCGGGTCGGCCAGGGCCAGCGTCTCCAGCTCGGCGTCACCGATGGCCGGCGGCACCTCCAGGCGGGCCTTGACCTTGCCCTTGATCTGGACGACGCAGGTGACCGAGTCCTCCACCAGGTAGGCCGGGTCGGCCTCGGGCAGCTGGGCGTGGACCAGCGACTCCTCGTGGCCCAGCTTCTCCCACAGCTCCTCGGCGATGTGCGGGGCCAGCGGGGCGACCAGCAGCACCGCCTGCTCGGCCACGGCCCGCGGCGTGGAGCCGCGCTTGACCAGGAAGTTGTTCAGCTCGGTGGCCTTGGCGACCGCCGTGTTGAACCGCAGGTTCAGCATGTCCGTGCGGACGCCGTCGATCGCCTTGTTCAGCGCGCGCAGCGTCTCCTCGTCCGGCGTCTCGTCGGTGACGACGACCTCGCCGGTCTCCTCGTCCACGACCGTGCGCCACAGGCGCTGCAGGAAGCGGAAGGAGCCGACGACGGCGCGGGTGTCCCACGGACGGGAGACGTCCAGCGGGCCCATCGCCATCTCGTACAGGCGCAGCGTGTCGACGCTGTACTCGCCGGTGACCTCCTCCGGCGCCACCACGTTCTTCAGCGACTTGCCGATCTTGCCGATCTCGCGGCTGACCGGCTTGCCCTCGAAGTACCAGACGCCGTCGCGCTCCTCGGTCTCCGCGGCCGGGACCGGGAAGCCGCGCTCGTCGCGGTAGACGTAGGCCTGGATCATGCCCTGGTTGAACAGCTTGTGGAACGGCTCGCAGGAGCTGACGTGGCCCAGGTCGAACAGCACCTTGTGCCAGAAGCGCGCGTACAGCAGGTGCAGCACGGCGTGCTCGGCGCCACCGACGTACAGGTCGGCGCCGCCGGCCTTCTTCACCTCGGTCGGGCCCATCCAGTAGGCCTCGTTGACCGGGTTGACGACCTCGGTGTCGTCCTCCGGGTCCACGTAGCGCAGCTCGTACCAGCACGAACCGGCCCAGTTGGGCATGGTGTTGGTCTCGCGGCGGTACTGCTTGGGCCCGTCGCCCAGGTCCAGGGTGACGCTGACCCAGTCCTCGGCGCGCGACAGCGGCGTCTCGGGCTTGGTGTCCGCGTCGTCCGGGTCGAAGGTGCGCGGCGAGTAGTCCTCGATCTCGGGCAGCTCGACCGGCAGCATCGAGGCGGGCAGCGGGTGCGCGACGCCGTCCTCGTCGTAGACGATCGGGAACGGCTCGCCCCAGTAGCGCTGACGGCTGAACAGCCAGTCGCGCAGCTTGTAGTTGACGGTGCCCGCGCCGATGCCCTGGGTGGCCAGCCAGTCGGTGATGGCCTTCTTGGCGTCGACGACGCCCAGACCGTCCAGCGAGATGAAGTCGTTCTTCGAGTTGACGATGGCGGCGTCGTAGGAGTCGAACGAGTCGTCCCACGTCGACGGGTCGGTGCCGCGGTCGTCGGACGGCTGGACGACGCAGCGCATCGGCAGCCGGAACGCCCGCGCGAAGGCGAAGTCGCGGCTGTCGTGCGCCGGGACGGCCATGATCGCGCCGGTGCCGTAGCCCATCAGCACGTAGTCGGCGATGAAGACCGGGACCAGCTCGCCGCTGACCGGGTTGACCGCGTAGGAGCCGGTGAAGACACCGGTCTTGGTCTTGGCGTCGGCCTGGCGCTCCACGTCGGACTTGGCGGCGGCCTGACGGCGGTAGGCGTCGACGGCCTCGGTGGGCGTGGCGTAGCCACCGGTCCACTCGACCGGCAGGTCGCCATCGGCGGTCGGCCAGGCGGCCGGGACGATCGACTCGACCAGCTCGTGCTCGGGCGCCAGCACCATGTAGGTGGCGCCGAACAGCGTGTCCGGGCGGGTGGTGAAGACGGTGATGGCGGCGTCGCCGTCGCCCGCCTCGGTGGTGTGGACCTTGAAGTCGACCTTGGCGCCCTCGGAGCGGCCGATCCAGTTGCGCTGCTGCAGCTTGATGGCCTCGGGCCAGTCCAGCAGGTCCAGGTCGTCGATCAGGCGGTCCGCGTAGGCGGTGATCCGCATCATCCACTGCCGCAGGTTGGCCTTGAAGACGGGGAAGTTGCCGCGCTCGGAGCGACCGTCGGCGGTGACCTCCTCGTTGGCCAGCACGGTGCCCAGGCCCGGGCACCAGTTGACCGGGGCCTGCTTGACGAAGGCCAGGCGGTACTCACCCAGCAGCTCGTCCCGCTCGGCGGGCGTCAGCGCGGACCAGGCGCGGCCGTCCGGAGTCTGCACGGCGCCGGAGGCGAACTTCTCGACCAGCTCGGCGATCGGACGGGCGGCCTGCGCCTCCGGGTCGTACCAGGAGTTGAAGATCTGCAGGAAGATCCACTGGGTCCACTTGTAGTACGACGGGTCGATCGTGGAGATCGAGCGCCGCAGGTCGTGGCCCAGGCCCAGGCTGCGCAGCTGCTCCCGGTACTTGGCGATGTTCGCCTCGGTGGTCACCCGCGGGTGGGTGCCGGTCTGCACCGCGTACTGCTCGGCCGGCAGGCCGAAGGCGTCGAAGCCCATGGTGTGCAGCACGTTGTGCCCGGTCATCCGCAGGTGACGGGCGTACACGTCGGTCGCGATGTACCCCAGCGGGTGCCCCACGTGCAGGCCCGCGCCGGACGGGTACGGGAACATGTCCATGATGAACGCGTGCGGACGCGAGGCCGCGTCGGCGTCGGCGGCATCCGCCAGCGGCCCGACCGGGTTCGGGGCGGCGAAGACGCCGTCCTTCTCCCAGCGGTCCTGCCAACGGGCCTCGATCTGCGCCGCCAGGGCGTGGGTGTACCGGTACGGAGCGGCCGCAGCCGCCTCGGAGGTGCTCTCGCTCATCGTCCTCAGACTCCAGGGGTGCCAGCTCGGAAGGGTGATGCGTGCCGGAAAACGAAAAAACCCCTCGTCCATGAGGGGTCGCCACGCTGACTCCGGCCAACGTCGCTTCCGAACGGGCCGGTCCTTGTCAGCGCGGCCGGCTAAGGAGCAGGCGCGCAGTTCGCATGGCGCAAGGGTAGCAGGCGGTCACTTTGGGCTTCCGCAGGAGTTGCACCGTCCAGGGACGCGGGGAACTGCGCGACAAGCCACCCAGGTCATTGAGATCCCGAGCGGACAGGGCCATCCGCCTGCGGTGGGTTTCTCGCGCCGTTCCCCGCGCCCCTGTCGGCCCTAGCGGGCCGAGGCGGGGGCTCCGCCGAGAGGTCCGTAGGAGGGGATGTAGCCCGCGGACGGGGTGCCGACGCCGGTGACGTCGTCGTAGCCCTGCGTCGCGTGCAGCGACGAGTCGCGGCCGAGGGTGCGCAGGGAGGTGACCGTGCCGCCGGAGGCGTCGACGCTGTTGCTGTAGTCCAGTCGGACCTCCGCCAGCTGGACGTTCTTGCCGTACGGGGAGTCCGTGACGTCGTGCAGCGCCTGGGTGCCGTACCGCTCGTAGATCGCCGGGTTCGCGAACCCCAGCGGCCCGCCCGCTTCCTGCTGGGCCAGCGCCTGGATTCCGGCGATCACCGGGGAGGCGAGGCTCGTCCCGCCGATGCGGTACTCGCTGTACTTCGTGGTGCCGTCGGGGAACGTCTGGGTCTGGCCCATCAGGAAGCCGGTGCTGGAGTCCGCGACCGCGGCAATGTCCGGGACCACACGGTGCGCGTTGCCGGCGACCAGGGAGAGCGCGCCGGGGACGATCCCCTTCTGGTAGGACGGCTGCGCGACCCGCGCACTCGTCCCGCCGCCCGCGCCGGCCACGAACGCGCCGGGCAGAGAGGACCACGAGGTACCGGAGGAGT
Organism: Streptacidiphilus jiangxiensis; assembly: GCF_900109465.1. Classification (GTDB taxonomy): domain Bacteria; phylum Actinomycetota; class Actinomycetes; order Streptomycetales; family Streptomycetaceae; genus Streptacidiphilus; species Streptacidiphilus jiangxiensis. The sequence goes on along the minus strand of NZ_FOAZ01000011.1, from coordinate 242,908 downwards.
TCAGCAGCGACTTGTCCGTGCCCCAGCCGGTCTCGAAGAGGTACTGCCCGTCCGCGCCGACGGCGAGGGACGTGCCGCCGACGGCGGTCACCCAGGGCAGGGAGGCGGGCATGTCGGTCTGCTTCGCGCCGGTCGCGGCCTTCTCGTCGCCGCCGTCGCCGCTGGAGAAGTAGTAGCCGATGCCCTCGGCCGCGCCGGTCATGAAGATCTTGTCGTAGACCGGGTCCATCGCCGGGTCGCTGCCGAGCTCCGGCTCGCCCCAGCTGTCGCTGACGATGTCCGCCAGGTGGCCGTCGTTGACCTTGTTCAGCGCGTCGACCAGGTCGGCGTCACCGCAGGAGGCTGCGCCGATGTAGGTGAGGTTCGCGGCGGGGGCCATCGCGTGCACGGCCTCCAGGTCGAGCGTCTGCTCCCCGTACCAGCCGGAGGCGCCGCAGCCGTCGGGGGCGCTCATCGAGGGGTCCGCGGTGTGGGTCCAGGTGGTGGCGTCGACGCGGGTGAGCTGGCCGGCGACGTAGGGGGCGTCGCCGTGCGCGGTCGCGTACTGGGAGAGGTCGCTCAGCAGGGTCGGCGAGTCGTAGGCGTCGACAACGGCGATCTTCACGCCCGCCCCGGTGAGACCGGTCGCGGTGGCGCCGTAGGCGGCGCGCAGCTGCTTGCCGGTGTAGCCCCTGACCACGTACGGCATCACCCGGCCGTAGGCCTTGGGCACTGTGGTGGCGGACTGCGCGCCGTAGTAGTCGGACATCGGCGGCGCGTTGACGAAGGCGCTGCCGGGGCCCGGCAGGGTGTCGTCGTGGTGGGCCTGGTGCGGCGCCGAGTCGAGGCCGGTGACGGAGAGGACGTCGTCGGCGACCGAGGCCGGCACCGTGGTCAGCCCGTCCGGCGCGGTGTAGACATGACCGCCCTTGCGGTAGGCGTGCAGGTGGGCGCCGAAGGCACGGGTGGCAGCGGAGGCGTCACCAGCGACGGTGAGGTAGTGGCTGTTGCCGCCGACCACCCGGAAGCCGGCGCCGGTCAGCCAGGCCGTGACCGCGTCGATCTGCGCCTGGGACGGGGCGAAGCGCGCGCGGATCTGCTCAGGCGTCAGGAAGTGTCGGTACGAGCGGGAGTGGGGATCGGAGACGGCCTTGGCCTCGGCTGCGAGGGCGCGGCCGGCCCGTCCGGCGAGGTAGACGCGGGCCTCGACCCGGGACGTGCCGGGCACGACTCCCTGGTCGAGCTGCTCCGCGGTCCAGACGGGTGCCGTGCCGGGGAGGGGGACGCGGTCCGGCCTGGTCCGGTCGGCCGCGGCCGCGCTGGGGAGCGCGGCGGCGGCCGTGATCCCGGCGCACAGCAGGGACGCCGTCAGGGCCAGGAGCCTCCTGGTGGGACGCATGGAAGGAACACCTCTCTCGTCTGCGCGCCGTGTCGGTACGCGATCGACGGAAGGATGCGCAGCGGGGGGAGGCTCGGAGCAGGGATGCAGCCGCTCGCTCCGATGATTGGCTGATTATTCATCAGTTCGGGTTGTTGTTCTGTTCGAGCGTGTGTGCGTGAGTCGTGCGCCATTCGCGGCGGAAGTGTGCACATTTTCGAACGAATCATCAGACCCCCTTCCGCTGTCCGAACGTCTCGGTAACATCACGAACCCATCACGGCTCATCAGGCTCACGACTGGTCGGAGGCCCCTGAGATGACGATGCGACAGCCACGAGGAGGAGTCCGCGGCCGCCGCGGCTCCCGCGGAGGTTTACTGCCCGCGCTCCCCCCGTTCCCCCTCTTCCTGCTCGCGGTCTGCGCGGCGGTCACCATCGCCGCCACCGCCGTCCGCGCGCTCGTGTCCGGCGGCCACGCGCCGCAGGTGCTCAGCGGCACGGCGGAACGCCTGCTCGCCTTCCTCGACTACTTCGCGGGCGTCTTCACGCTCCTGTCCCTGACCGCGGCGGTGCTCTGCGGGCTGGCCGCGACCGACCGGCTCGTCCTCACGCCGCGCCTACGGGTCGCCGCCCAGTCGGTGCACCGCGCGACCTCCGTCGCGGCACTCGGGTTCCTCGCCACGCACATCGGCGTCAAGATCGCCGAGCACGACGCGAGCCCGCTGACCGCGCTGCTGCCCTTCGGCGGAGGGGCCACGTTCGCCGTCGGCCTCGGCACGCTGGCGGCGGACCTGCTCGTCCTCGCCGCCGCGACGGGCGCGGTGCGCGGTCGGTTCGCCGACGCGCGCCGCCCCGGGCTGTGGCGGGTCCTGCACGCCTCCGCGTACGCCTGCTGGCCCATCGCGCTCGCCCACGGCCTCACCGCCGGGCGAGCGGCGGCGGTCTGGGTCCTGTGGAGCTACGGCGTCTGCGGTGCGCTGGTCGCCCTCGCCCTCCTGATCCGGGCCCTCGGCCTGTTGGACCGCCTCGCGAGCAGTGGCCGGGCCGGCCGGGCCCGCGCCTACCGCGCCCGCCGCCCCTCGCGCGTGGCGCTCGCCGAACTGGGCGCGCTCTCGCGCGAACACGAACCCGTCCCCTACGCCACCCGCGCCACCCGCGCGGAGGCCCGGGAGCACGCGGAGACACGGGAGCACGTCCCGGCTGCCGCCGCCACCTCACCCGACCGCCCCCGCGAACATCCCCGCCTCGCCGACACCCCGCCCCACGGCGTCCCCGTGCACGGCGCGTTCGCGAACAACCCGGGCATCCCCGTCCAGGGCGCCCACCGCGCCCGGGCAGCAGGCAGGCCCGCCACGGCCGGACCGCTCGGCGCCTGGGCGGGCGCAGCCCCGACCGGCCCGACAGCCGGCGCGGCGTGGAGCGGTGGTGGCCACGGGGGCGGGGCCGGACACCGGGACTGGACCGGACACGAGGACTGGTCCGGGCAGGGCGCGCCCGCCGACCTCGAAGCGCCTCGGGGGCGTCACGCCGCAGGTGCCGGCAGGCCCGTGGGCGCCCACGCCCGGACCGGAGCCGAGGCGCCCGCCGCGGCCGGGGCTGCGGCCGGTGGGTACCAGCCTGCCGCGGCTCCCACCTGGGAGCAGGCCACCGGCCAGGTCCCGGTGCCGGGCGGCGACGGCGCGGTCGGATGGGAACACGCCACCGGCCAGATACCCACGGGCTGGTACGGCATCGGCGGGTGGAACGCAGCGGGTCAGGTCCCCGGGCCGGGCAGCGGCGGCCCGGCCGGGTGGGAGCACGCCACCGGCCAGATACCCACGGGCTGGTACGGCACCTCCGGGTGGGACGGAGCGAGCCAGGTCCCCGGTCCTGGCTGGACGCCGCAGCCGGGCGCGATGCCGGGTGGGTGGGCTGACTGGCCGTCGGGTGAGTGGGGTCCGCTCACCTGGGACGCCCCGGCGGCCGGAGGCGTGGTCGGATGAGTGCCGGGCTCGCGGTGACGGAGGTGCGGCGGCTGGGGCCGGCTCGGCTCAGTGCCGGGCTGGACCGCTGGGAGCGGCTGGACCTGGCCGCCCACGAGCGGACCCACGGCCCGCTGCCGCGCGTCTCCCAGGAGGCGCTGCTCGCCCTCGCCGAGCGGGTGGACCTGCGCGGACGCGGCGGCGCGGCCTTCCCGTTCGCACGCAAGGCGCACGCCGCGCTCGCCGCGACGCAGCGCGGCGGGCAGGCGCCCGTCCTCGTGGTCAACGCCACCGAGGGCGAGCCGCCGAGCGTCAAGGACGCGACGCTGCTCACCCGCACCCCGCACCTGGTGCTGGACGGCGTGTCCCTCGCCGCCGCGGCGTTCGGCGCCGCCGAGGTGGTCGTCGCGGTCGCGGCGGGCAGCCCGGGCGAGCTCTCCGTGCCCGCCGCGCTCGACGAACGGGCGCGCGCCCGCCGCGACCAGGTGCCGACGCGGACGGTCTGCGTGCCCGAGCGCTTCGTCTCCGGCGAGTCCGGCGCGCTCGTCCGCGCCGTCAACGGCCGTGACGCCGTCCCGTCGACGCGGCCCGTCCGGGCCGCCGAGGGCGGGCGCGGCGGAGTGCGCGGACGACCGACGCTGCTGTGCAACGCCGAGACATGGGCCCAGCTCGCCCTGCTCGTCCGGCTCGGCGCGGACGGCTACGCCGTCGTCGGCACGCCCGAGGAGTCGGGCACGCTGCTGGTCACCGTGAACCGGGCCGGCGGTCGGGCACCCGTCGTGGTGGAGATCCCCGCCGGGGCCCCGCTCGGCATCGTGCTGGACGCCTGCGGCGTCGACCCGGGGGCGGGCGTGCTGGTCGGCGGCTACCACGGCGGGTGGCTGCGGCCCGAGGTCGCCGAGCGCACCGCTCTCTCCCGGGCCGGCCTCACCGCCGCCGGGGGCGTGCTGGGCGCGGCGAGCGTCGCCGTGCTGCCGCAGGGCGTGTGCGCGCTGGGCGAGCTGACCCGTGTCGCGGGTTGGCTGGCCGGCGAGTCCGTGGGCCAGTGCGGCCCGTGCAGGCGCGGCCTGCCCGAGACGGCGGCAGCGCTGGCCGCATTGACGCGCGGGAGCGGCAGCCCCGAGGAGGTCCGCCACGCGGCGGCCCAGGGCCGCGGACGCGGCGCCTGCGCCCACCCCGACGGCACGGCGCGCTTCGTCCTGTCCGGACTGACCGCGTTCGCGGACGAGGTCACCGCGCACCAGCAGCACGGGGGCTGCGGTCGGCGCCCGGGCACCAGCCTCCCCCTGCCGGAACCCGCGGGCACCCGGCTCACCCTGGACTGGTCCCGCTGTGACGCCCACGGCCTGTGCGCGTCCCTCGCCCCGGACCTGCTCACCCTCGACCCCCACGGCTACCCCGTGTTCCGCACGGACGCCCCGATCGCCCCCTGGCAGGAGTCCCAGGCCCGCAGAGCAGTGGCGGGCTGCCCGGCGCTGGCCCTGCGCCTCCCGAGGGCGTAGCCCTCCAAGGGCGTCGTGCAACCTTGGGTCCGTGAAAAAAGCCGAGGGCCGGTATCCGTGGTGGATACCGGCCCTCGGACCTGCTGTGGAGCTACGGGGAATTGAACCCCGGACCTCTTGCATGCCATGCAAGCGCTCTACCAACTGAGCTACAGCCCCGTGCGCCTCGCGGCGACGTCCCTAACTGTACACGTTCCACGAGGCCGCCCACCAATCCGTTTCCCTCAGCGGGAACCGCCCCGTACGGGCCTGACCAGCACGGCCGCGCCCAGCATCAGCGCGGCCACCGCGCCGAGCGTGATCGCGAGGGCCGTGCCCGAGCTCGCCGGCGTCGCGCCGGGGTAGTGGACCTGGGAGAGGAAGAGCGTGCCGAGGGCGGCGACGCCCACGACCTGGCCCAGCTGAAGGACGGTCACCATGACACCGCTGGCGTCCGCCGCGTGCTCCGGTGCGACGCACCCGAGCGCGCGGGCGAAGAGGGGGCTATAGGCGCAGCCGCCCGCGATGCCGATGGCGAGGAGCGCGGCGCGCTCCGACCAGGAGACCGCGGCGCCGTCGCGGGCCAGCAGGGCGACCGCGGCGAAGGCCGACGCGGCGGCGACCAGGGCGAACTGGGGGAGCCCTCCGTGCAGGCGCTGCGGGAGGCGCTGCCACCACAGGCCGGCCGCGCCGAAGCCCAGCATCGTCGGGGCGACGGTGAGCCCACTGCGCAGCGCGCTCACGCCGAGGCCCGCCTGCAGGTGCATGGCCAGGGAGAAGGAGAACCCGGCGACGCCGGTCATCACCAGGAACATCGCGGCCGCGGCGGGCACCAGGCCGGGGGCCCGGAGCACGCGGCTGTGGATCAGCGGGTGGCCGCCGGAGCGGGCGAGGCCGCGCTCGACGAGGACGAAGGCCGTGAACAGCGCGACGCTCGCACCGAGCAGCGCCCAGCACCAGAGCGGCCAGTTCTCGTCGTGGCCGAGCACCAGCGGGATCACCAGGCTGCCGATCGCGGCCGCGAGCAGCAGCATGCCGCGTAGGTCCAACTGCCGCGTCCGCTCCCCCGCGACGGAGGGCAGCAGCCGTGCCCCGGCCACCAGCAGGGCCACGCCGATGGGGACGTTGACCAGGAACACCGGACGCCAGCCCCAGCCGAAGAGGTTCGCGCTGACCAGCGCGCCGCCCACGACCTGGCCGGTCACACCGCCGACGGCCAGCACCGCCGAGTAGACGCCCAGCGCCCGCACCCGCGCCGGGCCGGTGAAGGTGCGCTGGATCAGGCTCATCACCTGCGGCACCATCAGCGCGGCGCCGAGCCCCTGCAGCAGCCGGAAGCCGATCAGCGCGCCGACGCCGGGGGCGAGGCCGCAGGCCAGGGAGGCGGCGGTGAACAGGGCCAGCCCGCCGAGGAAGAGCCGGGTGAAGCCGTGGCGCTCGCCGAGGCGGGCGCCGGTGATCAGCAGGACCGCGTAGGCGATCCCGTAGCCGGCGACGACCAGCTGCAGCGCGGCACCGCCGGCGTGCAGGTCGACGCGCATGCCGGGGACGGCGACGTTGACGATGGTGACGTCGAGCAGGGCCATGAACTGGCCGGTGAGGACGAGTCCGAGCAGCAGGCCCGGACGGGCCGCGGCAGAGGTGCGGGCGGAAACGTCAGCGGCCCGGTCGGTCCGGGTCGCGACGCGCTCAGGCTGAGTGATCGTCATGGATCAAGCGTCGCGGCCGCGCGACGGTCGTGGAGAGAGCCCCTTGATGCTGGTACCGGGGGTACCCGTCGGCCCGCGAACTGTCGGTCCCGTCGGGCACGATAGGGGCATGACGACCGTCGCGACCGATCGCCGTGCCCAGCTCGCGGAGTTCCTCAAGACCCGCCGCGCGCGGGTGACCCCGGAGCAGGTGGGCCTGGCGCCGGGCCTGCGGCGGCGGACGCCGGGCCTGCGCCGCGAGGAGGTGGCACAGCTCGCCGGTGTCGGGGTGACCTGGTACACGTGGCTGGAGCAGGGGCGGCCGATCAACGCCAGCGAGCAGGTGCTGCAGGCGATCGCCAGGACGCTGCAGCTGGACCTCGCCGAGCAGGCGCACCTGCTGCGGCTGGCCGGCCTGCGTCCCGCCGTGCCGGATTCCATGGAGTGCGCCACCCAGCCGCAGGTGCAGTCGATCCTGGACGCGCTGGACCCGCTGCCCGCGGCGATCAGCAGCGCCCGTTACGACATCCTGCGCTGGAACGCGAGCTACGAGACGATCTTCCCGGGGGCCACGCTCTCGGACACCTACCGGCGCAACTCGCTGTGGGCGGCGGCCGTGGTGCCGCAGTGCTGCAGCGCCTTCGTCAACCGGGACGAGGAGCTGCCCCGCATGGTCGCGGTGCTGCGTTCCAACTACGTCGAGCACCTGGGCGAGCCGGAGTGGGAGACGTTCATCGCCGACCTGATCGCGGTGAGTGCCGACTTCGCCACACTCTGGGCCCAGCAGGACGTGGCGCTGCACTCCTCGCGGCTGAAGGTGTTCCGGCACGGTTCGGTGGGCGAGCTGCGGATGACGGCCACCAATCTGCAGGTGCTGGGCATGCCCACGGCCCGCATGGTGGTCTACACCCCGAACGACGACGAGACCCGCGAGCGGGTCTCGTTCCTGCAGGCCAACCCGGGCCTGGCGGTCGTCGACCACGTGCACTGAGCACGCGGGAACGCAGGAACCCCCCGGCGGGAGCCGGGGGGTTCCATTCTGTGGAGCTACGGGGAATTGAACCCCGGACCTCTTGCATGCCATGCAAGCGCTCTACCAACTGAGCTACAGCCCCTTGTCCTGCTTCGTTCCCGGGCGCTTCCGTGCCCTGCGAACGAAGAAGACTCTAGCGGTAGTGGGGCCGAACTGCGAAATCCGGCCCGACCCCCCGATCAGGTGTCGTCGCCGATGACCGGCTCCGGCAGGGTGCCGGCGTTGTGCTCCTCCAGGCGCCAGCCGCGGTAGCCGCGGCCCAGCACCGACCAGCAGCAGTTGGAGAGGCCGCCGAGCGCCTCCCAGCTGTGCGCGGGCAGGTCGAGCATGCGGCCGATCGCCATGCGGATGGTGCCGCCGTGGCTGACCACGACGAGCGTGCCCTCCTCCGGCAACGCGGAGATCGCGTCGAGCACCACCGGGACGGCCCGGTCGGCCACCTCGGTGTGCAGCTCGCCGCCGCCGCGGCGGACCGGCTCGCCCTGCTTCCAGAGCCGGTACTCCTCGCCGTACTTGGCCTGGATCTCGGTGTTGGTCAGGCCCTGCCAGGTGCCGGCGTAGGTCTCCCGCAGGCCCGGGTCGTGCTTGACCGGCAGACCCGTCACCTCGGCGAGCTGCTGCGCCGTGTCAGAGGCACGCTGCAGGTCGGACGAGACGATGGCGTCGGGCTTCAGCGAGGCCAGCAGACGCGCCGCACGGCGTGCCTGGGCCAGGCCCGTCTCCGTCAGCGGGATGTCCGTGGAGCCCTGGAAGCGGCCCTCCAGGTTCCACGACGTCTGGCCGTGCCGCCAGAAGACGACACGGCGTCCGCCGACCTGGCCGCTCAGCGCCGGGCCTTCTCGGCCTCGGCGGCCAGGACCGCCTCCACGTGGGCGAACTCGGCCGGCTGCGCGACGGGCACGCCGTCGACCTCCGCGGCCTCCTCGGCGCGCTTGCGGCTGGCCTTGGCGTCCTCCGGCAGCTCCAGCTCGGGGCAGTCCTTCCACAGCCGCTCCAGGCTGTAGTAGGCGCGCTCCTCGGAGTGCTGGACGTGGACGACGATGTCCAGGTAGTCGAGCAGGATCCAGCGGCCCTCACGCTCGCCCTCGCGGCGAACGGGCTTGGCCCCGCACTCCCCGGCGAGCCGCTCCTCGACCTCGTCCGCGATGGCCTTGACCTGGCGGTCGTTGGGCGCGGAGGCGAGCACGAAGGCGTCGGTGATGGCCAGGACCTCGCTGACGTCAAAGGCGATGATGTTGTGGGCCAGCTTGTCCGCGGCGGCCTGGGCGGCCGTGGCGACGAGTTCGAGGGCCCGGTCAGTTGCGGTCACAGCATGCTTTCCGTCGAGGGTCAGATACCTACAGGATCTCACGAACCGCCGACGCGCCGCGAAAGCCTTTCCTCTCGCGGCCCGAACAGGGGCCCAACCCGGCCCCGATCCGACCCGATCATGGCCCGATCACGGCCCGAACTCGGCCTGAACCGGGTCAGGGAGCTCCCTTGTAGTCACGACCGAGGGTCACCAGCAGGTCCACCGGGAGCGGCGAGGTGACCTTCTTCACAACGGAGACCGGCAGGCCGAGGTTCATCGCCAGCGCCTGGGCGTCCTTGAGCCGGGACGCGTCGTTGTACTCGATGACCGTGGTGGCACGGCTCGCCACCTTGGTGACGCCGGGCAGCAGGACGTAGCCGGCGTTGGTCATCGCCGCCGAGGCGTAGTCGACGGCCTTCGGCTTGCCGCCGGTGGCGTCGACGAGCTGGATGCGCGCGGCCGTCTGGCCGCCCTGGTTGCTGACCTTGCCCGCGAGCAGGCCGCTGACCATCGCGCTCGCGCTGGAGCCCAGGGTGCCGTTGCCCAGCACCGGCAGGGTCTCCGTCGAGTACTGGCCGCCGCGGGCGTCGCCGGAGAGCTTGGCCAGCAGTGCGCCGAGGGTGGAGTCGGAGAGGGACGGGTCGGACACCGCCCCCATGTGGGTGATGTCCGAGGCGGCCGAGGTGGGGTCCGTCGGCATGGCGGCGATGAGCGCCTGCAGCATGACGCCGAACCGGTTCATCTGGGTCTGGTCGCTCTCGCCCTTGGCCTTGTAGGTGGCGAAGGCCATGGCCGCGGCGCCGTTCACGAGGGAGTTCTGGCCGGCGGTGACCATCGTCTTGCCGTTGACCGCGATCGTGACGTCGGAGTTGATCTTCACGCCGCCGAGCATGTCGATCAGGTCCTGGAGGAACGGCGTCTGGATGTTCCAGGTGCCGGAGATGTCGGTGCCGAGCAGGTTGTTGATGCCGGTCCGGGTACCGTACGCGCCGACCTGGTCGACGGCGGTGTTCAGGGCCAGCAGTCCGGTGCCGGAGTCCGACGGGATGCCCAGCGTGCCGGGGAGCAGCAGGGTGACGCCCTTGGTCGGGGAGGGCTCGGAGATCAGCAGGGCGCTGTAGACGTTCTTGTTGAGGTCGTGCAGATGGACCGCGATGACCTCGCGCTTGTCGGCGGCGGGGACGGTCGCCGACGCGCCGGAGCCGATCTTGCCGGTGGCGAAGAGGTAACCGGCGGTCCCCCCGGCCGCCAGCACGACCACCACCGCCAGCGCGACGGCCCGGCTGCGCAGCTTGCGCCTGCGCTCGTCGCGGCGCTCACCGCGGGTCTCGGAGAACTTGACCCAGTCGATGACGTCGGTGGACTCCTCCGCGTCGTCGACGAACTCGAACTCCTCGTCGTTGTAGTGACGCTTCCCGCCGGAACCGGCCGGTCCGGCCCCCGGAGCGGGCTTGGGAGCGGGCCGCTCCTGCCGCGGGATGCGGGCCGCGGGCTCCGCCGCCGCAGGCTCCGGCTCCGCATAGGCCTGCGACTGCGACTGGGGCTGGGGCTGCGACTGGGGCTGCGACGGCGGGGGCTGGTACGCCGTCGAGAAGGACTGCGGGGGCTGCTGCTGGTACGCCTGCTGCTCGTAGCCGGTCTGGTGCTCGTAGCCGGCCTGCTGCTGGTACGGGTCCTGCAGCGGCTGCTGGTAGGCAGCGTACGGGTCGTAGGCAGGCGCGTAGGGGTCGTACTCCTGCTGGTACCCGGTGTACTGCTGCTGCTCGTACGAGGCCTCGTACTGCTGCTGCGACGGCTGCGGGGGCTGCGCCTGCTGCTGGTGCGGGGTCTGCGAAGGGAAGACCCACTCACCCGTGTAGGGGTCCTGGTAAGCCTGCTCGAATCCGCTCACGACGTCCCTATCCCTGTGCCGTCGAGGGCCCCGGCCGAGGCCGCGGGCGCGTACAGGTGGCGCTTGTCGATGTAGCGCACCACGCCGTCCGGCACCAGGTACCAGACGGGCTCGCCGCGGGCGACGCGCTCGCGGCAGTCGGTGGAGGAGATGGCCAGAGCGGGCACCTCCACCAGGGTGGCACCGCCGGGCGGCAGACCCGGATCCGTCAGCGTGTGCCCCGGCCTGGTCACTCCGATGAAGTGCGCGAGATCGAAGAGCTGCTCGGCCTTGCGCCAGGAGAAGATCTGCTCCAGGGCGTCCGCCCCGGTGATGAAGAACAGGTCGGCGTCCGGGTGGATCGCCTGGAGATCACGCAGCGTGTCGATCGTGAAGGTCGGGCCCTCGCGGTCGATGTCGATGCGACTGACCGAGAACTGCGGGTTCTCCGCGGTGGCGATGACCGTCATCAGATAGCGGTCCTCGGCGGCGGAGACGACCCGGCCGCTCTTCTGCCACGGCTCGCCCGTCGGCACGAAGACGACCTCGTCCAGGTGGAAGAGGCTGGCGACCTCGCTGGCCGCGACCAGGTGGCCGTGGTGGATCGGGTCGAAGGTGCCACCCATGACACCGAGCCGCTTCTTCTGCGGCTCGACACCCGCCGACGCCTCGGCATGCTCTCTCATAGCGGGTCACCCTACGCGATCCGATTGGGCCACGGCCGTTCGGTCCGTGGCCCCGGAGCTCGACGCGGGCGGGTCTCAGCGGTCCTTGTTGAAGCTGACGGTGACGACCAGGAGCAGCAGAAGGATGAGCAGGGCGCCACCGCCGGTGAGCCACGGCTGGAGACTGTTGTGCTGGCCGTTGCCCTCAGCGAGCTGGGCGGCCGTGGCGACGAAATTGGTCATCTGAGGGGAGGCTTTCTGACTCGGTGGCAGGTCGGGCAGGTGGTGCTCATGCTACGCACTTCGCTCAGTCGCGGTAGCCGCGCAGCAGCAACCACGCCATCAGCACCACTCCGGCGATCGCCGCGATGACGATCACGCGCAGGAACATGCCCGGACCGCTGCCGTTGGAGATGGCTGCGAGCTGGTTCAGCGTGCCGATGGTGTGCATGGGATGTCCTTCGTACGGAGAGGTGGCGCCTTCCGAGCCTAGTCCTGCGCTTACGGGAACCCGACACCGGCCCGGAACGTCTCCCCGAAAGGGACGAGCGAGAGCCAGGCAGCACCTTCGGGAGGACGCAGCAGATGACCCAGCCCAACGACAGCAGCAAGGTTCCCAGCCGGACCCGCAAGCGGTTCCCCGGCATCTCGACGCGGGCCTGGGAGCACCCGGCCGACCGCTCGGCCCTGGTGGCACTGCGCAAGCTCAGCGGCTTCGACGACATCCTGAAGAAGCTCGGCGGCTTCGTCTCCGAGCGCGCGGTGCGGCTGATGTTCCTGGCCAGTGCGGTGCGCGCGTCCGAGCGGCAGTTCCCGCAGCTGCACGAGATGGTCCGCGACGCCGCCTACATCCTGGACCTGGAGAAGGTCCCGGCGCTGTACGTCACCCAGGACCCGAAGCCGAACGCCATGTGCATCGGCATGGACGCCCCGGTGATCGTGGTGACCACCTCCCTGGTCGAGCTGCTCGACGAGGAGGAGATGCGGGCGGTCATCGGCCACGAGGTCGCCCACGCGATGTCCGGCCACGCGGTCTACCGCACGATGCTGATCATCCTGACCAACCTGGCCCAGCGGATCGCGTTCATCCCGCTCGGCGGGCTCGCCATCATGGGCCTGATCACCGCGCTCAACGAGTGGTTCCGCAAGGCGGAGCTCTCCTGCGACCGGGCCGGGCTGCTGGTGGGGCAGGACCTGCAGGCCTCGATGCGCGGCCTGATGAAGCTGGCCGGCGGCCACCACCTGCACGAGATGAACACCGACGCCTTCCTGGAGCAGGCCGAGGAGTACGACAAGGCGGGCGACCTGCGCGACGGCGTGATCAAGCTGCTGCAGGTGCTGCCGCAGTCGCACCCGTTCGCGGCGGTCCGGGTGGCGAAGATCAAGCAGTGGGCGGAGAGCGACGAGTACCGCTCGATCATGGCCGGCGCGTACCCGCGTCGCGAGGACGACCCGAACGCCTCCGTGCGCGAGCAGGCCAAGGCGGCCGCGGACTCCTACGCGCAGAGCTTCAAGGACACCAAGGACCCGCTGATGGGCCTGGTCCGCGACATCGCGGGCGGCACCGCCGACCTGGGTGGCAAGCTGCGCGACGTCTTCGCGGGCCGCACCAGCGGCGGCGACAGCAACGGCAACGGCGAGAACGGTCACAACGGCACGCCGCAGGACGGCGAGTAGCCGCGAGTGCGTGAAGGGGCCCTTCGGACCGAGTGGTCCGAAGGGCCCCTTCATGTCACTACAACGCCCAGGAGAGCTGCCCGCAGACCGTCCACGCGCTGCGCGTGTGATCGAACGGGTCGATCGCGCCGGGCGTGCCCGACGCGCTCGGGCTCGGCCGCAGGGTCGGACCGGCCTTGGCGGAGCCCTTTCCGGCCCCGGCCCCGGCCGCGGTCGGCGTGGTCGGGAAGAGCGGCTGGAGGAAGGCGCTGTTGTCGGCGGCGCAGCTGGTGGCGCCGGCCTGCGTCACCGAGTCGACGACCTGGAGGGCCCCACCGGCGATGTCGTCCTGGGTCAGCCAGTAGGTGAGCGCCCGGCGCACCACGTAGTAGACGACCGGCGGGGTGTCGGCGGCCTTCGCCGAGGTGCCGCGCGACGCCGATGCGGACGGGGAGGGCGAGGCCGCCGACGCGGGCGACAGCGCGTAGACGAACGTGTAGTCGCTCGTGACCTCGAGCGTGTCGGCGTCCAGCTCGCGGTAGGTGATCTGGTGGCCCGGGGCCGCCTCGACCAGCACCTGGTCGGTGGCCAGCCGCACCTTGGACGGGTCGAAGCGCACCATCCAGCCGGTCGCGAGGTGGCGCTCGTCGTTCGCGGGGTGGTTCACGCTGTCGTCGAACTGCGCCAGCTGCCCGCCGGAGAGGTACTGGCGGACGCTGTCCGTGTCGTGGCCGGAGACGACGTCGGGGTCGAGCGAGGAGACCTTCAGGTAGTTGAGCACGATCTGCAGCGCCGTGTTGACCTGGTCGTGGGTGAAGTGGTCGGTGTGGCGCGGGTTGGGCAGGTTGAAGCCGGTGGCCCCGATCGGCAGCAACTCCGAGCCCGGGAGCCCGGCGTAGACCGGGTCGTGGCCGATCACGGCGGGCCCGGAGGCCGACGCGGAGGCCGAGGCGGAAGCGGAGGCCGAGGCGGACGCGCTGCCCGAGGGCGCCCCGGACGGGCTGCCGGACGCGCCGGACGCGGACGCGGAGGCCGCGGCCGAGGCCGCGAGGGAGGCCGCGAGGGAGGACGAGAGCGGCACCGGGTTGCGGTCCGTCGGGATGCCGGCCGGGCCCGGCTCCAGCGGGACGACCTGCGAGGTGAGATTGGCGGCCGCACCGGTGATCGGCGGGACGTACGGATGCCGCACGCCCATGTAGACCGCAGTCGCGAAGGCGAAGCCGATCAGCAGCATCAGGGCCAGGGCCTGGCGCGGCAGTCCGCCGCGGCCACCCCGTCGCCGCACCGAGCGGTGCGCCCCGGAGAGGCGTTCGCTGGCCGAGAGCTCCTGGATCCGCGCAGCCCGAATGAACGACTCGTCGAACACGACGGATCGGAACTCGTCCTCGCCCCCGGCGCCGCCCTCCGGCCCGCCCTCGGGGGGCTCTGCCCGGCCACCCATGCGTCCAGGGTAAATCGCCCGGAGCCGAAGCGGTCAGGCCCGCCCCGCAACTTCTGCCCCCGCGCCTCGATTGACTGTTCGTCAGCCGACGAAATATCCGCCCATTCCGGACAAAAAGGACACCAGCGGGTCATGGTCACGCCTCAGCTGTGCGCGAGAACCGTCGATTCACCCGTGGGAGTGTTCTGGTTTCCGGGTGCGGACGGCGCCGTCGGGGCCGGGCTCTGGTGAGTCGCCGGCGCTCCGGAACCACCCGACGCGCGATAGACGGCGGCGGCCGCCGCCATCACCGCGACCACTCCTATGACGACGAGCATCACCCGCGCGATCATCCGGTGCCAGCCGCCGACGTGATCCGTCTCGTAGGGCAGCGGCCGCAGCTCCAGCGGCAGGCCGTCCGGGTCGTCGTCGGAGTCGTCCGGATAGTCGACCACGGGCACCCGCGTCGGCCCGCTCAGCGAACGCTCGCGCGCCGAGGGCTCGTGCACCAGGGCCGCCCGGACGAAGGCCTCGTCGAACACCACGGCCGCGAACTCCCCGCCCGGCTGGCCGTGGTCGTCGTCACCCGCGCCTTCGACGGAGTCGAAGCCGTGGCCGGGGCCGTCGGACACAGCATCAGCGTAGGGCAGCCCGCCCGCTTTGTCTGCGTCTTGCCGCCAGACGGCCGCACGGGGTCGACACGGCGTCGACTCCCCACCCACGCGAGGTCAGCGGCGGATGTGCCCGTCCCCGGTGACGATGTACTTCGTGGACGTCAGTTCCGGCAGACCCATCGGGCCGCGCGCGTGCAGCTTCTGCGTCGAGATGCCGATCTCGGCGCCGAAACCGAACTGGCCGCCGTCGGTGAAGCGCGTCGAGGCGTTGACCGCGACCGTCGTCGAGTCCACCAACTGGGTGAAGCGACGGGCAGCCGCCTGAGAGGTCGTCACGATCGCCTCGGTGTGCCCCGAGGTCCACAGCCGGATGTGCGCGACCGCGTCCTCCAGCGAGTCCACGACGCCGGCGGCGATGTCGTAGGAGAGGTACTCCGTCTCCCAGTCCTCCGCCGTCGCCGGCACCACGACGGCCTTGCTGCCCTCACGCTCGGCGACGGCCTGGACCCGCGGATCGGCGTGCACCGTCACCCCCGCGTCCGCGAGCGCGGCGAGCGCGAGCGGGAGGAACGCGTCGGCGATGTCCTTGTGGACGAGCAGCGTCTCGGCGGCGTTGCAGACGCTGACGCGGTGGGCCTTGGAGTTGATCAGGATCTCCACGGCCATGGCGAGGTCCGCCTCGGCGTCCACGTAGACGTGGCAGTTGCCCGTGCCCGTCTCGATCACCGGGACCGTCGACTGCTCCACGACCGTCCGGATCAGCCCCGCGCCACCGCGAGGGATCAGCACATCCACCATGCCGCGCGCCCGCATCAGTTCCTGCACGCTCTCGCGGCTCTCCCCCGGCACCAACTGGACCGCGTCCGCGGGCAGACCGGCACCGCCGACGGCGTCCCGGATCACCTCGACCAGCTTGCGGTTCGACGCGATCGCGGAGCTGGAGCCGCGCAGCAGCACGGCGTTGCCGGACTTCAGGCAGAGCGCGGCGGCGTCAACGGTCACGTTGGGACGCGCCTCGTAGATGATGCCGACGACGCCGAGGGGCACGCGCACCTGGCGCACATCTAGCCCGTTGGGGAGCGTGTAGCCGCGGATGACCTCCCCGACCGGGTCCGGCAGCCCCGCGACCTTGCGGACGTCGTCCGCGATCGCCGCGATCCGCTCCCGGGTCAGCGTCAGCCGGTCGATCACGGCCTCGTCCGTGCCGTTCGCCCTGGCCTGCGCCACGTCCTCGGCGTTCGCCTCGACGATCTCCCGCGTCCGCACCTGCAGCGCGTCGGCGATGGCGAGCAGCGCCTCGTCCTTCGGCGTCCGCGGCAGTGGCGCGATGGTCGCGGCGGCGGCCTTCGCCCGGTAGGCAGCCTGGAGCACCGGCGACTTCGGCAGCGGCGAGGGCAGATCGGGAGAGGGGAACTCAGTGCTCATGCGCTACAGCGTACGGCTTTGACCTCCGCCACCCTGGGGCGTTCCCGCCGAGTGAGACGGTGCCTGAGGCTTCGCTCCCGCCCGAGGTTGCACCTCCAGGGGCGCGAGGAACTGCGCGAGGAACCAACGGCGTGCGGATGGCCCTGCACGTTGAGGACCATCCGCTCGTCACTGGCTTGTCGCGCAGTTCCTCGCGCCCCTGGATGGTGCAACTTCCCCATCGCCCCAAACGCAGAGGTCAGTACGGGTGCACGCCGCCGAGGAAGGCCGGGGGTTCGGCGTAGCCCTCGGCGATGCGCTGGTGGTAGGTCGGGCGGTCGACGACCTCCAAGCCGACGACCTCCCACGGCGGCAACCCCGCCGAGCTGCGGTGCTCGCCCCACAGCCGCAGCGCCAGCGCCGCCGCGTCCTGGAGGGTGTCCGCCTGCTCCCAGTAGCGGATCTCCGCGTGGTCCACGGCGTAGCGGGCCGTGAGGAACGGGGGGTGTTCGTGGGCGAGCTGCTCGAGGCCCTGCTTCAGCGCCGGGAGCGGGGTGACCCGCCCGGCCACGTTCAGCACGACGTGCCATATGCGGGCCCGCTGCCCGATCTCCGCAGCACTGGAGCCCGGCTGCGGATGGCCGCCCGGTCTGGACTCCGACTCGTGGTCCCCCGGCGCCCCACCGCCGGGGATGCTGGTCAGCACCACCCTGCCCTTGCCCACGGGCCCCGCGCCCGGGCTGCGCCTGTATCCCACCGGCGGCCTCCTGTCGGCGAATCGTCCCCGCGGTCCCAAGGCAGCCGCCACCCGCCGCTCAGCCGGTCAGCACGACGAGGTCGTCGCGGTGCACGACCTCCCGCTCGTACGCGGGGCCCAGTTCCCGGGCCAGGTCCCGCGTCGACCGGCCGAGCAGCCGGGGAAGCTCCCTTGCATCAAAGTTGACCAGCCCGCGCGCGACGATGTGGCCGTTTTCGTCAAGAAGGTCCACCGGATCGCCCGCAGCGAAATCACCGTCAACTCCCGTCACACCAGCCGGGAGCAGGGACGTTCGCCGTTCCACGACGGCTGCGACGGCGCCCGCGTCGAGGGTGACCGCGCCACGGGGCGAACTGGCGTGCTCCAGCCAGAGCAGGCGGTCGGCCGCCCGGCGGCCGGTGCGATGGAAGAGCGTGCCGGTGTCGCGGCCCGCGAGGGCGTCCGCGGCGTGGCGGGCGGCGGTCAGCACGACGGGGATGCCGGCACCGGTGGCGATCCGCGCGGCCTCGACCTTGGTGACCATGCCGCCGGTGCCGACGCCGGCCTTGCCGGCGCTGCCGATCTCGATGCCCGCGAGGTCCTGCGGGCCGTGCACCTCGGCGATGCGGCTGGTGCCGGGCTTGCTCGGGTCGCCGTCGTAGAGGCCGTCCACGTCGGAGAGCAGGACCAGCAGGTCGGCCCGGACCAGGTGGGCGACGAGCGCGGCCAGGCGGTCGTTGTCGCCGAAGCGGATCTCGGCGGTGGCGACGGTGTCGTTCTCGTTGACGATCGGGACCGCGCCCATCACCAGCAGCTGCTCCAGCGTGCGGTAGGCGTTGCGGTAGTGGGCGCGACGGCTGGCGTCGTCCGCCGTCAGCAGCACCTGGCCCACGCGCAGGCCGTAGCGGGCGAAGGAGGCGGTGTAGCGGGCCACCAGCAGGCCCTGGCCGACGCTGGCGGCGGCCTGCTGGCGGGCGAGGTCGGTGGGGCGCTTCTCCAGGCCCAGCGGGGCGAGGCCGGCCGCGATCGCGCCGGAGGAGACCAGCACGATCTCGACCGGCTCCTCCTCGCTGCCCAGCGCGCGATTGCCGTGCTCGTGTGCGCGGGCCAGGACGTCGACGAGGGCGTCCACACGGTCCGCGTCGAGGCCGCCCGCGGCGGTGGTGAGCGACGAGGAGCCCACCTTCACCACGATCCGTCGCGCCCGCAGCACGTCTTCCCGCAGGGTGGTGCCAGTCACGCCGTCGCTCCCGTACGTCCGATGCCCCTCAGTACCAACTGTGAGCAGCAATCTACGCGAAGCGGGCGGCGTGACTCATCCCGGTTTCAGCCAGCGGGACGGGGACTCAGTAGTCCTCGTCGTCGTCCGCCTCGATGGCGTGGCGGCTCAGCGGGTCGAAGTGGGCGAACTCCTCGGCGGCGGCGTCGGCGCGCTTGGCCTCCCGCTCCTTGCGGCGGTCGACGGCCGGACGCGGGGTCTCGAAGCGGTGGTCCTCGCCGCGGCGGCCCAGCATCTCCGCGCCGGCGGCCATGGACGGCTCCCAGTCGAAGACGACGGCGTTCTCGGTCGCACCGATGACGACGGTGTCGCCCTCACGGGCACCGGCCTTGGCCAGCGCCTCCTCGACGCCGAGGCGGTTGAGCCGGTCGGCGAGGTAGCCGACGGCCTCGTCGTTGTTGAAGTCCGTCTGCTTGACCCAGCGCTCCGGCTTCGAGCCGGTGACACGGTAGAGGTCCTCGTCCTGGTCGTAGACGACCTCGAAGCCCGCGTCGTCCACGGCCTTCGGGCGGATGACGATGCGGGTGGCCTCCTCGACCGGCTTTGCGGCGCGCGCCTCGGCGACGATCTTGGCGAGGGCGAAGGTCAGCTCGCGCAGACCCTTGTGGGCCACCGCGGAGACCTCGAAGACCTGGTAGCCGCGCTCCTCCAGGGAGGGACGGACCAGGTCGGCCAGGTCCTGGCCGTCCGGGACGTCGATCTTGTTGAGGACGACGATGCGCGGACGGTCCTCCAGACCGCCGTACTGCTTGAGCTCCTCCTCGATCACCTCGAGGTCGGAGAGCGGGTCGCGGTCGGACTCCAGCGTGGCGGTGTCCAGCACGTGCACCAGCACCGAGCAGCGCTCGACGTGGCGCAGGAACTCCAGGCCCAGACCCCGGCCCTGGCTCGCACCCGGGATCAGACCCGGCACGTCGGCCATCGTGAAGACGGTCGAACCGGCGGTCACCACACCGAGGTTGGGGATCAGGGTGGTGAACGGGTAGTCGGCGATCTTCGGCTTGGCGGCGGAGACCACCGAGATCAGCGAGGACTTGCCAGCACTCGGGTAGCCGACCAGCGCCACGTCGGCGACGGACTTGAGCTCCAGCACGATGTCGGTCGCGTCGCCCGGCTCGCCGAGCAGCGCGAAGCCCGGCGCCTTGCGGCGGGCCGAGGCGAGCGCCGCGTTGCCGAGGCCGCCGACGCCGCCCGCGGCGGCGACGTAGGAGGTGCCGTTGCCGATCAGGTCGGCCAGCACGTTGCCGCGCTTGTCCATGACGACGGTGCCGTCCGGCACGTACAGGACCAGGTCCTCGCCCTCGGCGCCGGTGCGGTTGCCGCCCGCGCCCGGCTTGCCGTTGCCGGCCTTGCGGTGGGGGCTGTGGTGGTACTCGAGCAGCGTGGTGACCTGCGGGTCGACGACGAGCGTGACGCTGCCGCCACGGCCGCCGTTGCCGCCGTCCGGGCCGCCGAGCGGCTTGAACTTCTCGCGGTGTACGGAGGCGCAGCCGTGGCCCCCGTTGCCCGCGGCGACGTGCAGTTCGACGCGGTCGACGAAGGTGGTCATGATGCGGGCGCCTCTCGTTGGCGGAAAGAAACAACAACAAGTCTTCTCAAACACCAAGGGTGGACCGGAATGTTCCGATCCACCCTCAGCGAGGTACTGCTACGTCCTGCGTGTCGGCCTAAGAAGCTCAGGCGACCGGGACGATGTTGACGACCTTGCGGCCACGGCGCGTGCCGAACTCGACGGCACCGGCCTGCAGCGCGAACAGCGTGTCGTCGCCGCCACGGCCGACGCCCGCACCCGGGTGGAAGTGGGTGCCACGCTGGCGGACCAGGATCTCGCCCGCGTTGACGACCTGGCCACCGAAGCGCTTCACGCCGAGGCGCTGAGCGTTCGAGTCACGACCGTTGCGAGTAGAACTCGCACCCTTCTTGTGAGCCATGTTCCCCTCGCCCCTTACTTCGCCGAGTCGATGCTGGTCACGCGAAGCGCGGTGTGGCGCTGACGGTGGCCCATACGCTTCTTGTAGCCGGTCTTGTTCTTGTACTTCTGGATGCGGATCTTGTCGCCCTTGTGGTGGTCGACCACCTCGGCGCGGACCTTCACGCCCGCCAGGACCCACGGGTCGCTGGTGATCGCGTCACCGTCGACGACCAGGATCGTCGAGAGCTCAACGGTCTCGCCAACCTTGGCGTCGACCTTGTCGGCCTCGAAAACATCGCCGACGGCAACCTTGTGCTGCCGTCCGCCGCTACGCACGATCGCGTACACGTTGAACCCTTCTCGATTCGGTCGGACCTCTGACGCCAGCCGCACCGGGCCGAATACCCGGGGGCCTCTCCCCGACGGAAACACCAGGGAGGGATGTGCTCAGAAGTAGGCGCGACTCGCTGATTGCAAAGCACGCCGAGGGTCAAGACTACGGAAGCCAGGAGCCGGGGTCAAACCGGCCCCTATACCCCCGTGTGCGTCATCGACGCAGCTCGGGGCCGGTCCGCAGGTGCGGACCGGCCCCGAGCTGTCGCTCGTTACTCCGACGCCGGGGAGGCCTCGGGCTCGCTCGCGGCGGCCTTCTTCGAGGTCCGCTTGGTGGCCGTCTTCTTCGCGGCGGTCTTCTTGGCCGCGACCTTCTTGGCCGCCACCTTCCGCGTGGCGCGCTTGCGGGCGGGCGCAGCGGGGGCCTCGGCCGTCTCGACGTCGCCCGCGTCGATGTCGCCGCTCTCGATCGGCGCCTCCGCACCGGCCGGCTCGACGACGACCTCGGCGGCCTCGACGATCGGCAGGGCGGCCTGCTCGGCGGCCGACTCGCTCGGGATCACGACCACGGCGGGCTCGGCGCCGACCGTCGTCGTGGCCTTGCGGACCGCGCGACGGCGGGTGCGACCGCGCGTCGCCGGCGCCTCGATCATCGCCTCGACGAACTCCTCGGCCTCCGCCTGCGCGGCGCTGTCCACGACCGGGGCCGCGACCACGGCCTCGAGCGTCAGCGGCGCGGGCTCCGCGGCCACGACGACCTCCGCCGTCACCGGCTCGGCCTCGACGAGCTCGATCTCCTCGTGCTCGTGGTCCTCGTGCTCGTGGACCTCGGCCACCTCACCGGCGCCGCGGCCGCGACGGCGGCGCTTGGAGCCACCCTCCTCGGCCTGCGGCTGACCGCCGCCGACACCCGGCTTCGGGCCGGCGAAGCCCTTGGGCGCGGGCGAGGCCTGGTCCATGTGGACGATGACACCGCGGCCGTTGCAGTGGACGCAGGTCTCGGAGAAGGACTCCAGCAGACCCTGGCCGACCCGCTTGCGGGTCATCTGCACCAGGCCCAGCGAGGTCACCTCGGCCACCTGGTGCTTGGTCCGGTCCCGGCCCAGGCACTCCAGCAGACGACGCAGCACCAGGTCACGGTTGGACTCCAGCACCATGTCGATGAAGTCGATGACGATGATGCCGCCCAGGTCCCGCAGACGAAGCTGGCGGACGATCTCCTCCGCGGCCTCGATGTTGTTGCGGGTGACCGTCTCCTCCAGGTTGCCGCCCTGGCCGGTGAACTTGCCGGTGTTGACGTCGACGACGACCATCGCCTCGGTCTTGTCGATCACCAGCGAGCCGCCGCTGGGCAGCCAGACCTTGCGGTCCAGCGCCTTCATCAGCTGCTCGTCGATCCGGTAGGTCGCGAAGACGTCGACCTCGGAGGTCCACTTCTGCAGGCGCGGCGCGAGGTCCGGGGCGACGGAGGAGACGTACTCGTGGATCGTCGTCCAGGCGTTCTCGCCGGAGACGATGACCTTGGAGAAGTCCTCGTTGAAGATGTCGCGGACCACGCGGACGGTCATGTCCGGCTCGCCGTAGAGGAGAACCGGGGCGTTGCCGCTGCCCGCCTTCTTCTGGATGTCCTCCCACTGCTGCTGCAGCCGCTGGACGTCGCGGGTCAGCTCCTCCTCCGAGGCGCCCTCGGCGGCCGTGCGCACGATGACGCCGGCGTCGTCCGGGACGATCTTCTTGAGGATGGACTTCAGGCGCGCGCGCTCGGTGTCGGGCAGCTTGCGGCTGATGCCGGTCATCGAGCCCTCGGGCACGTAGACCAGGTAGCGGCCGGGCAGCGAGATCTGGCTGGTCAGGCGGGCGCCCTTGTGGCCGATCGGGTCCTTGGAGACCTGGACCAGCACGGACTGGCCGGACTTCAGCACCGACTCGATCCGGCGCGGGCCGTTCTTCAGCCCCAGCTGGGAGAAGTTGACCTCACCGGCGTAGAGCACGGCGTTGCGGCCCTTGCCGATGTCGACGAAGGCGGCCTCCATCGACGGCAGCACGTTCTGCACCTTGCCCAGGTACACGTTGCCGACGTAGGAGCTGGCCTGCTCCTTGTTGACGTAGTGCTCGACGAGGACGTTGTCCTCCAGCACACCGATCTGGGTGCGCTCGCCGGACTGGCGCACGACCATGACGCGCTCGACCGCCTCGCGGCGGGCCAGGAACTCGGCCTCGGTGATGATCGGGACGCGGCGGCGGCCCTGCTCGCGACCCTCGCGGCGGCGCTGCTTCTTCGCCTCCAGGCGGGTGGAGCCCTTGATGGACTGCACCTCGTCCGGGTCGAACGGCGCCTCGCCGGAGCGGCGGCGCGGCTCGCGGACCTTCACGACGGTGCGCTCCGGGTCGCCGTCGGTCGGCTCGGCCTCCGGGGCGGCGTCCCCGCTGCGGCGGCGACGGCGACGACGGCGACGGCTGGAGGCGGACAGGGCCTCGCCGAGCTCGTCGTCCTCGCCCTCCTCGTCCTCGGACTCCTCGCCCTCGGCGGACTCGTCGGCGGCCTCATGGTCCTCGGTGTCACCCTCGCCACGGCGACGGCGACGGCCGCCACGACGGCGACGGCGGGAGGACGGACGGCCCTCCTCGGCGTGCTGCTCCTCGGCCTCGGTGTCCTCGTCCTCCTCCTCGGCGTCCTCGTCCGCGTGGTCGGCGGCGACGAACGCCGGCGAGGTCGCACGGCGACGACGACGGCGGCCGAAGCTCGGCTGCTCGTCCTCCTCGTCCTCGTGCTCCTCCTCGACCTCGGCGCCCAGCGGCTCGCGGGTCGCGACCTGCTCGAACACGGCGGGCTCGGTCGGCGCGGCGGGAGCGGCGGCGCGGCGGCGGCTGCGACGACGGCCGGTGGTCTCCTCGGCGGACTCCTCCTCCGACGCCGGGGCGGCCACCACGGCCTCCTCGACGACGGGCGAAGCGGTGGGCGCCTCGGCGCGACGCCGACTGCGACGACGCGGCTCGGCGGCGGCCTCGTCCGGCACGACAAAGGCGGCGGCCGGCGCGGCGCGACGCTCGGCGGCGGGCGCGCCCTGCTCGCCGGCGGCAGCGGGCGCAGCGGGCGCCTGGAACACGGGCGCCTGGAACACGGCGGTGGCCGGACGCACGGCACGACGACGCGCCCGCGGCGCGGGCTCCTCGCCGGCAGGGGCCTCGGCGGCGGGAGCGGCGGGCGTGGCCGCGGCGGCGGCACGCTGCTGCAGGGCCGTCAGGCGGCGCTCCAGCTCCGTCCCGGGCGCGACGGTCATCCCGCCACTGACGCGGGCGACCACGTCGGTGACGAGCGCCTCCAGCGCGGTCCCGGCGACCAACCCGGCCTCGACCTGCTGCTCGACCTGGTCCAGCTCCCCGAGCAGCGCGAGGCTGTCGGAGGCGGGGGCGGGCCGCTCGGCGGCGGGCACGGCAGCACCGGCCTGCGCGGAGCCGGCGGCGGGCGCCTCGGCGCCCTCGGCGGCAGCGGCCTCGACCGGGGCGGCCTCGGCCTTCTTACGGGTACGGCGAGCGCGCTTGCGCGGCTCCGGCGCCTCCTCGGCGCCCGGCTCCGCGCTCTCGGCGGCGGGAGCCTGCGTGGCAGCCGTCTCGGCGGCAGGAGCCTGGGCGGCGGAGCGGGCCGCAGCGGGGGCCTGCGCGGTGTCAGCCGCAGCGGCGGGCGCCTCGGCGGCAGCGGCCTCGACCGGCTCGGCCTCGGCCTTCTTCCGGGTACGGCGAGCGCGCTTGCGCGGCTCCGGCGCCTCCTCGGCGGCGGCCACGGCGCTGTCGGCAGAGGCGGCAGCAGTCTCGGCGGCAGGTGCCTGCGCGGCGGAGCCGGCGCGAGTCGTCCTGGCGGGGGGCGCTTCGGCCTCCGCAGGAGCGTCCGTCGTCGGCGGGCCGGCAGGGCGGCTCGCGGCGCGGCGGCGGCGCGGGGCGGCCTTGGGGGCCGCGGCCGGCGTATCGCTCTGGTCGCGCTGTTCGTTGTTCTCGTTGTCGGTGATGTCGGGCATGCGGGCGGTTCTCCCGTCACGCCCCCGGGCGCCGCGCCGGTGAGGCGGGCGCCGCACGGGGGCTCGCGTATGTCGTAGTGGCGCCCCCGCGGGGTTCGCGGCGGTGCCGAAGTCTTCTGGTCGCACCCCTAGACCCGGCCCCGGATGGCTCCCAGGGCGCCGGTCGGGCGCCGACGACGCCGCGTCGACGACCCGTCGCCGCTACGCGAGCTCCGGCCGGGCCTCCTCGGAGCCCAGGGCTCCAAGGGCCGCGGCCGCGTCGCGGTCGGACGCGAACGGGTCGGTCACCGCACCGGTCTCCTCGTCGAGCGGCCCCTGCGCCAGCCTGGTCACCCCAGCGGGGACCGGCAGCGCGAGGTCGGCCGTCGCACGAAGCCCGGTCAGGACGTCGTCGGGTCGGACGGCGGGTGTTGCGTGCCGAACAACCAGCCGCAGTATCGCACAGGCGCGGCCTGCGGGGATATCGGTCGTACTTTCCGGTAGGGCGGGCGTACCCGCGTCCACCTGGGCATCCACGACCTGCAGCGAGATCACCGCGCCGCGCGCGTCGAAGCTGCGCAGGCCGTTCTTGGTCTGCCGCTCCACGGTGACCTCGTCGGCGGCGAGGAACGCGGAGACGGCGGCGCGGGCGGTGTCGGGCCCGACACCGTCCAGCTTGAGCTGCCAGACCGAGGCCTGCAGCCGCTCCATGAAGTCCTTGACGTGCACCTCGACCGCGTCGATCACGTCCAGGCCGGTCGGCAGCGACTCGTCCAGCTGCTTGCGCAGCAGCTCCGGGTCGCGGTGCTCGGCGAGAGCCAGCTCCACGTACTCGGCCTCACTCGCGGCACCGGTGGGCGCGGCGTTCATGAAGCTGATCCGCGGGTGCGGGGTGAAGCCGGCGGAGTACGCCATCGGGACGGCGGAACGCCGCAGGGCGCGCTCAAGGGCCCGCTGGAAGTCGCGGTGACTGGTGAAGCGGAGGCGCCCGCGCTTGGTGTAGCGGAGACGGATCCGCTGGACCACAGGGGCGGGCGGCGGACCATCGGGCGTGCGGCGTGCCAGTGCGCTCAGTCCTTCGGGAGTAGGGGCGGTCGTGCGCCTACAAGGGTACGCGGGTGCGTCAGTCGATCGAGCCGGGCTCCGCCAGCCAGCGGGTGGGCAGGCCCACGAGACGGCCGAGGCGGTCGAGCCCCTCGTCGTAGTGGAGGAGCGTCAGACCGTGGTGGGCGGCGGTCGCGGCCGGGAGCAGCGCGGCCGGATGGCCGAGGCGGAGCTCTCCCTGACGGGCGAGCCGTTCCTGATACTCCTCGGCCAGCCGGAACACGTCGGGCGGCATGGACCAGGCGGTGTAGACCGTGGTGAGTCCGGTGCGCATGCGCGCGTACTCCTCACCGGTGCGGGCGGAGCCCAGCAGTTGCAGCGCGGTGGCCTGGCACAGGCCGACCTGACCGGCGGCGACCTGCTCGCGCCAGGCGACGACCACGTCGGGGCGCATCATCCGCCCGACGGCGGAGACGTCGATCAGGTAACCGGGATCCCCTGCCAAGCCTCCACACCTCCCTCGGCCTGCGCCGACATCGACGCGTCGAAGGCTCCGGACTCGAACAGCTCGATCATCTGCTCCAGGGCCCGTTCGCGTTTGGCACGGGCGCCTATCGCGCGGAGAGCGGTGTTGACCGTCTCCTTCTTGGTCCTCGTGCCGAGAACCTCGGCTGCGAACGCGAGCGCCTCTTCGTCGAGGTCGATCAGGGTCTTCGCCATATCACTCAGCATATTCGGAAGAGGGGACTGCAGAAACATTTCCTCTGGCCCGATAGGCGCGCATCTTCGCACGGCTTCCACATACGGCCATGCTGCACCAACGGCCCCTTCCGGCCGGTGAGCGGTCGTAGTAGAGCCAGCGGCAGGAGTCCGCCGCGCAGGCCTTCAGCCGCAGCCAGTCCTTTCCGCCACCGGCCACCGCGACCGCGACCTGCGCGAACAGCAGCTCGGTGGGCGACAGTCCGGGCGCGGGCGCCAGTTCCGCGCTTCCGTCGGCCTGCGGGACGAGGACGAGCGGCGCGAGCGCGAGCTGCCGCGTGAATATCCCCAACGACCGCTCGGGTACATCCAGACCGGCGTGCGCTGCACATACGTCCCGCAGCAGCTCACGGAAGACGCGTGCTCGGGGGAGGTCCACACCCGGGCCGACGAAGGCCTCCAACCCGTCCACGCCGCTCTCGACGTCGAGCGTGTTGACCAGGTCCTGGACGAGCCTCAGCGGCTCCGGGGCATCTCCCATGCTTGCGATGTTACCGATTCTCCGGCAGCATCCAGTAACGACAGCGGTTACCCCAAGACCGGTTTCACAGGTAACAGGAGGCTCGACATGATCGGCACCTTGCGCGCCTACGCCCTCGACTGCCCCGATCCCGTCGCGCTCGCGGGCTTCTACGCCGAGCTCGTCGGCGGCAAGATCGACGACGAGGACGACGAGTGGGTGGAACTGGTCCGCGACCAGGGCCCGACCCTCGCCTTCCAGCGCGTGGAGGGCTTCCGCGCACCCGCATGGCCCACGCAGGACGCCCCGCAGCAGGCGCACATCGACATCGGCGTCACCGACATCGACGCCGCCCAGGCGCAGGTGCTGGCACTCGGCGCGACACTGCTGGAGGACTGGGACGGCACCAAGGGCTGGCGGGTCTTCGCCGACCCCGCCGGCCATCCGTTCTGTCTGTGTGCGTGCTGAATTCTCGAATTTCGCTACGGAAAGGGGCGTAAATACAGGGCGCCCCTTTCCGGACGATCCCTCAGGAAATAAACGCCGTAGTTACCTTGCGGTAGCAATCACCCGTGTGCCAGATTCTGCGCACCGGCCGGTGAACCCCAACCCTCACCTGGAGTTCACCCATGATTGCCTCCGCAAGAACGGTGCGACTCGCCGTCGCATCACTGACCACGCTTTTTGCGCTCTTCAACGGGACCGGCACCGCGCACGCCACCGGCGGCACCGGTCCCGCCGCCGTCGTCTCCATGGGAGACAGCTACATCTCCGGAGAGGCCGGCCGCTGGCAGGGCAACAGCGACGACACCTCCGGCAGCCGCGACGGCACCGACCGCGCCTACGTGGGCGGCAGCTACGACCCCACCGTCGTCTACGGCCCGACCTACGCCAGCGGGTGCGACCGCTCGGACACGGCCGAGATCAACAGCGCGCCCGGCCTGAACGCCACCCGCTTCAACATCGCCTGCTCCGGCGCCACCACGGCGAACGTGCTGCGCGCCTCCGACGGCGGCCAGAGCTTCAAGGGCGAGGCCCCGCAGGCCGACCAGCTCGCCCGGATCGCCGCGAGCAACAACGTGCAGACCGTCGTGCTCTCCATCGGCGGCAACGACCTCGGCTTCACCAGCGTCATCACCAGCTGCGTGGAGGACTACGAGCTCTGGTACAGCTACTGCAACGGCTCCCAGCAGCAGAAGATCGCCGCTGCCCTCCCGGGCGCCATGGCAGGAGTGGGCAAGGCGATCGACTCCGTCAACGCCGCGATGGCCTCGGACGGCTACGCGCCCGGCAGCTACCGGATCATCCTCCAGTCCTACCCCTCCCCCATCCCCCGCAGCAGCGAGAACCGCTACTCCGAGAGCGGCTGGGCCCGTACCAGCACCGGCGGCTGCCCGTTCTGGGACGGCGACTCCGACTGGGCCCGCGACACCCTGATCCCGGAGATCTCCTCCGCCCTGCGCAACGTCGCCGACGCCAAGGGCGTCCAGTTCCTCGACCTGGAGAACGCCCTCCAGGGCCACGAGGTCTGCTCCACGTCCACCCAGCTCGCGACACCCACCCAGGCCCCCTCCGCGGCCACCAGCGAATGGGCCCGCTTCCTGACCACCGGCATGACCCAGGGCACCGAACAGGAGTCCTTCCACCCCAACGCCTACGGAGAGCAGGCCCTCGGCCACTGCCTCTCGCTCATCGCCGCCCAGTCCTCCGGCGACTGGTCCTGCACGGACACCCCGGGCGAGGACACCTCAGGCATGACGCTGAGCGCGATGCCCTGACCTACCGGCCCCGACCCCGCGCCTCCCACGGCGCGGGGTCACTCCGCGAGGCGTCGGGCGTCCCTGAACTCCCGCGAGAGCGCCCAGGGGTCGGCGACCGCGCCGACGTGCCCGAGCTTTTCGGGGTTGAGCACCAACCGGATCGCCTGGATCTGCCCGCCCTGCACGTCCAGCGCCATGGCCTGCAGCACCAGCCCGGACCGGTCGCGGAAGATCGCGCCCGGCTGTCCGTTGATCTCGTG
The DNA here is from genome assembly GCF_900109465.1 of Streptacidiphilus jiangxiensis. GTDB lineage: Bacteria > Actinomycetota > Actinomycetes > Streptomycetales > Streptomycetaceae > Streptacidiphilus > Streptacidiphilus jiangxiensis. Next base: position 213,932 of record NZ_FOAZ01000011.1, on the reverse strand, counting down.
CGGCTCGACGGTCACGTCCATCCGGGCCAGCACCGGGAAGACCGCACCGAGCAGACGGGCCACCTTCTCGCTCCCCATGATCGCCCGCGCCAGCTGCGGCGCCTTGCCGCCGCCGTCGCCGACCATCGACGCGTCCGCGGCCAGCAGGTCCTGAAGACCGGCCACGTCCCCCTCGGCGAGCGCCTCGAAGAACCGCGCCGCGAGTTCGTCGCGTTCCTTGCGCTCCGCCTCGAAGCGCGGACGGCCCGCCTGCATGTGCCGCCGCGACCGCACCACGAGCTGGCGGCAGGCCGCCTCGGACCGACCCACCGCCGCCGCGATCTCGTCGAACCCGAAGCCGAACACCTCCCGCAGCACGAACACCGCCCGTTCCAGCGGGCTGAGCCGCTCCAGCAGCAACAACGCGGCCATCGACACCGAGTCGGCCAGCTCCGCCGCCCGCGCCGGATCCTGGTACGGATCCTCCAGCAGCGGCTCGGGGAACCACGGCCCGACGTACTCCTCGCGCCGGACCCGCGCCGAACGCAGCACGTCGATCGAGATCCGGGTCACCACGGCGGACAGGAAGGCCTTGGCCGAGGCGGGCTCGGTCGGGGACGCCTCGAAGCGCAGCCAGCTCTCCTGGACCGCGTCCTCGGCCTCCGCCACGCTGCCCAGGATCCGGTAGGCGATGGAGAACAACAGCGGCCGCAGTTCCTCGAAGTCCTCGACCTTGCCCATGTGCCGACCCCTGCCTGACGCGATCTCAGTGTGCCTGTCCCGCCTGGTGGTTTCCCCCGGGTTGGCGGGTGATGATGTTCATCCGGTTGGCCAGGTTCATGAACGAGACCAGCAGCACGAGCGCGGCCAGCTGGCCCTCGTCGTAGTGCTTCGCGGCGTTCGCCCACACCTCGTCGCTGACACCCTGCCCGGCGTCCGCGACCCGCGTGCCCTCCTCGGCGAACTCCAGCGCGGCCCGCTCGGCCTCGGTGAAGACCGTGGCCTCCCGCCACGCCGCGACCAGGTGCAGCCGCAGGTGGCTCTCCCCCGCCGCCGCGGCCTCCTTGACGTGCATGTCGATGCACCCGGCGCACCCGTTGATCTGGCTCACCCGCAGCGAGACCAGCTCCTGCGTCTCGGCCGGCAGCGCGGTGCCCCGCAGCTCCTTGCCCGCGGCCATCAGGTACTTGATCGCCTTGCCGGTGGCCGGCTCGGCAAGGATGTTCAGTCGCGCGTCCATGGGGTGCTCCCTGTGTGATCCCTTCGTGCTTCCGTACACGGGACGAGACAGCGCGCGCTGCTGTGACACGGGAGCGCGAAAAAGCCGGCGTTCACGTCCCGGCGTCGCCGCTGCGGCGCTCGACCGGGATCCACAGCTGGGAGTCGGTCTCCGCGCCGAGCTCCACGGGCCGCGTCCGCAGGAGCTCCGGGCCTGGTCGGCTCACGTACGGGTTCGAAGGGAACCAGAGCGTGAACACGTCCCGCCACAACTCCTGGAGGGCGCCCGGATAGGGCCCGTGGTTGTCGAAGACCGCCCAGGTCCCGGCAGGCACCTCCATGGCGTCGAGCTCCTCGGCGGACGCCTCGGGACCGGTCACCACACCGATCCAGTAGTCGGCCTCGGCGCCCTCCTCGCGGCTGTCGGTCAGGTACACCGCCGCCGACAGGATCCCCGCCGGCTCCCGGTCGCCGGACAGCTCCTTCATCCGCCCGACCGTCCGGCTGTCCAGGCCCGCCAGGTGGGCCGCGGCGTCCGCGTTGAGCCCCTCGTGCACGAGCGGGACTCGGGCCTTCCTCCCGAAGATCCGGAACGGCTCCTTCTCCACGATCCGGTACCGCATCGCCGTGCCGCCCTCGACGACGACACGGAAGGAGATGCGCGGCTGCGCCGTGAGCACCGCGCCCGTGCGCCGGGCCTCACCCGGCCCGGTCCCGTGCACCGAGCGGAACGCGCGAGCGAACGCCTCGCCCGAGCCGTACCCGTAGCGGACCGCGACATCGAGCAGCGTCAGCTCCCCGGCCAGCACCTCGGCCCCGGCGAGGGTCATCCGCCGCCGCCGCAGGTAGACCGGGAGCGGCATCCCGGCCAGCGTGGAGAACATCCGCCGGAAGTGGTATTCCGACACCGCGGCGATCCGGGCCGCCTCAGCCACGTCGACCTCCCGGTCGAGGCAGGCCTCCAGGTGGTCCAGCGCCTGATTCAGCCGCTCCAGCACGTGTGTCCGTCCTTCCGACAAAACCGGTAGGGGCACGGTCGGGCGGGAAGCCCCGGCATCACCTGAGGCTTGGTTCCATGACTGATGTTAAGGGGACCTACGAACCGAGGTTCGCCGCCGTCCACGCGGCACTGGCGGAGTCGCTCGACAAGGACGACGTGGGCGCCTCCGTCGCCGTGTACCTCGACGGCGAGCCGGTGGTCGATCTCTGGGGCGGGTACGCCGACGCGGACCGCTCGGTCGGCTGGGAGCGTGACACCCTCACCGGCGTGAACTCGACGACCAAGAACATGACCGCCCTGTGCGCGCTCGTCCTGGCCGACCGGGGCCTGCTGGAGCTGTCCGCGCCGGTCTGCGCCTACTGGCCCGAGTTCAGCGCGGCCGGCAAGGAGCGGGTGCTGGTGCGGCACGTACTGTCCCACACCGCGGGGCTGCCCGAACTCCCCGGGCCGACCGCGGTCGAGGACCTCTACGACTGGGAGACCGTGACGGCACGGCTGGCCGCGCAGGCCCCCGCCTGGGAACCCGGGACGGCCGCCGGCTACCACGCGCTGACCTTCGGGTATCTCAGGTGAGATCGTCCGGCGGGTCACCGGCCGTACCCTCGGCGCGTTCTTCGCCGAGGAGGTGGCCGGGCCGCTGGACGCGGACTTCCACATCGGGCTCTCCCCCGAGCACGACCACCGCGTCGCTCCGCTCGTCCCGCCCCCGTCGCTCACCGACGAGTACGTCGCCGCCGCACCCCCTGGGCCGGGTGGCGTGCCACGGGAGACCTCCGGTGCCGTGATCCGGGTCAGGGACGTCAACTCGCTGCCCTGGCGTCGTGCGCAGATCCCGGCCGTGAACGGCTTCGGCAACGCGCGCTCGGTCGCCCTCGTCCAGTCGGTCCTGGCGAACCGGGGCACCTCGGGCGGCGTGCGGCTGTTGTCCCCGCAGGGGTGTGAGCCGGCGTGGCAGGAGGTGTTCCGCGGTCAGGACCGGGTCCTGGGGACGCCGATGTGCTGGACAGTCGGCTTCGGCAGGTTCGGCAGCGCCTTCGGCTGGGGCGGTTGGGGCGGCTCGATGGTCGCGAGCGACCCCGACGCCCGGATGACGGTGGCCTACGTCATGAGCCAGATGATCGACCGGGACCGGCAGGAGGACCACCGCGGTCTGGAAATGGTCATGGCCGCCTACAGCGGACTGCGCTGAGACGCGAAGGCCGGCCCCGTCGGACGACGGGACCGGCCTTCGCTTTCGGCTACGGCGACGGGGCCGCGGCTACTGGTTGACGACCGTCAGCGGCAGCAGCTTCTTGCCCGTCGGGCCGACCTGGATCTGGGTGTCCATCTGCGGGCACACGCCGCAGTCGAAGCACGGGGTCCAACGGCAGTCGTCGACCTCGACCTCCTCCAGGGCGTCCTGCCAGTCCTCCCAGAGCCAGTCCTTGTCCAGGCCGGAGTCCAGGTGGTCCCAGGGCAGGACCTCCTCGTACTGGCGCTCGCGGGTGGTGTACCAGGCGACGTCGACGCCGGTGCCGGCGAGGCCCTTCTCGGCGCTGCGGATCCAGCGGTCGTAGGAGAAGTGCTCGCGCCAGCCGTCGAAGCGGCCGCCGTCCTCGTAGACGGCGCGGATGACCGCGCCGACGCGGCGGTCGCCGCGGGAGAGGAGGCCCTCGATCAGGCCCGGCTTGCCGTCGTGGTAGCGGTAGCCGATGTTGCGGCCGTACTTGCGGTCGCCCCGGATCGCGTCGCGCAGCTTGATCAGGCGCGCGTCGGTCTCCTCGACCCCCAGCTGCGGGGCCCACTGGAACGGCGTGTGCGGCTTGGGCACGAAGCCGCCGATGGAGACGGTGCAGCGGATGTCGTTGGTGCCGGTGACCTCGCGGCCCTTGGCGATGACGTTCTTCGCCATCTCGGCGATCTGCATGACGTCCTCGTCGGTCTCCGTGGGGAGACCGGCCATGAAGTACAGCTTCACCTGGCGCCAGCCGTTGCCGTACGCGGTGGCGACCGTGCGGATGAGGTCCTCCTCGGACACCATCTTGTTGATCACCTTGCGCAGGCGCTCGCTGCCGCCCTCGGGCGCGAAGGTCAGGCCGGAGCGGCGACCGTTGCGGGAGAGCTCGTTGGCGAGGTCGATGTTGAAGGCGTCCACACGGGTCGACGGCAGGGAGAGGCCGACCTTGTCGTCCTCGTAGCGGTCGGCCAGGCCCTTGGCGATGTCGCCGATCTCGGTGTGGTCGGCGGAGGAGAGCGACAGCAGGCCGACCTCCTCGAAGCCGGTGGCCTTCAGGCCCGCCTCGACCATCTCGCCGATGCCGGTGATGGAGCGCTCGCGCACCGGGCGGGTGATCATGCCCGCCTGGCAGAAGCGGCAGCCGCGGGTGCAGCCGCGGAAGATCTCCACCGACATGCGCTCGTGGACCGTCTCCGCCAGCGGCACCAGCGGCTGCTTCGGGTAGGGCCACTCGTCGAGGTCCATGACGGTGTGCTTGGACACGCGCCACGGCACGCCCGGACGGTTCGGCACCACGCGCGCGATGCGGCCGTCCGGCAGGTACTCGACGTCGTAGAAGCGCGGGATGTAGACGCCGCCGGTGCGGGCGAGGCGCAGCAGCACCTCGTCGCGGCCACCGGGACGGCCCTCCGCCTTCCAGGCGCGGATGATCTCGGTCATGTCGAGGACGGCCTGCTCGCCGTCGCCGACGACGGCCGCGTCCATGAAGTCCGCGATCGGCTCCGGGTTGAACGCGGCGTGGCCGCCCGCGAGGACGATCGGGTCCTCGAGGGTGCGGTCGGCGGCGAGCATCGGGATGCCGGCGAGGTCGAGGGCGGTGAGCATGTTCGTGTAGCCGAGCTCGGTGGAGAAGCTCAGGCCGAACACGTCGAAGGCCTTGACCGGGCGGTGGGCGTCGACGGTGAACTGCGGCACGCTGTGCTCACGCATCAGCGCCTCGAGGTCCGGCCAGACGCTGTATGTGCGCTCGGCCAGGACCCCCTCGCGCTCGTTGAGCACCTCGTAGAGGATCATGACGCCCTGGTTGGGCAGGCCGACCTCGTACGCGTCGGGATACATGAGGGCCCAGCGGACATCGCAGGCGTCCCAGTCCTTGACGGTCGAGTTGAGCTCGCCGCCGACGTACTGGATCGGCTTCTGGACGTGCGGGAGGAGGGCCTCCAGGCGCGGGAAGACCGACTCGACAGACATAGAGGCAGGGACTTTCGTGTGGACACCGGGGTGACCCTCAAGGTTACCGCAGCGACTAAGGTGTGTGGTTTGACCCGAATGTCCCCACCAGACCAGAGGTAGTCGCACTGTGTCACCCCTCCCCAAGGCCGAGCTGCACCTGCACATCGAGGGCACGCTGGAGCCCGAGCTCGCCTTCGAGCTGGCGCACCGCAACGGGGTGGATCTGCCCTACGCCGACCCGGACCAGCTGCGGGCCGCGTACGCCTTCTCCGACCTGCAGTCCTTCCTGGACCTCTACTACCAGCTGATGGACGTGCTGCGGACCGAGGACGACTTCACCGCGCTCGCCGAGGCCTACCTCGCGCGCGCGGCGCGTGAGGGCGTCCGGCATGCGGAGATCTTCTTCGACCCGCAGGCGCACACCTCGCGGGGCGTGGAGCTGGACGCGGTGGTGCGCGGCCTGCGCCGCGCGCTGGACGCGTCGATGGAGCGGCACGGCATCAGCACCAAGCTGATCATGTGCTTCCTGCGGGACCTGCCGCAGGAGTCGGCGCTGTCGACGTTCGAGGCCTGCCGCCCGTACTTCGGCACGGCGATCGCGGGCGTCGGCCTGGACTCGGCGGAGGTCGGCAACCCGGCCTCGAAGTTCGCGGACGTGTACCGCCTGGCCCGCGAGGCCGGCCTGCACCTGGTCGCCCACGCGGGCGAGGAGGGCGGCCCGGACTACGTGTGGGAGGCGCTGGACGTGCTGGGCGTCGAGCGGATCGACCACGGCATCCGGGCGATCGAGGACCCGAAGCTGGTGGAGCGCCTGGTCACGGACCGGATCCCGCTGACGGTCTGCCCGTTCTCCAACGTGCGACTGCGGTGTGTGGACACCCTCGCCGAGCACCCGCTGCCCGCCATGCTGGCGGCCGGCCTGCAGGTGACGCTCAACTCGGACGACCCGGCGTACTTCGGCGGCTACGTCGACGAGAACTTCGTCGGCGTGCGGGACGCGCTCGGGCTGAGCGACGAGCAACTGCGGCTGCTGGCGCGGAACTCCTTCGACGCGTCGTTCCTGGAGGACGACGAGGAGCGGCGCGCCGAGCTGCTCGCGGAGGTCGAGGCGTACGCCTTCCCGGCGCGCGCCTGAGCGCCCGGCCTGAGCCCGAGGGCGCAGGCCGGGCGGCCGACCTCAGTCGAGCCGGCGGGCGTTCTTCTCGGGCTCGCCCAGGCGGACCAGCGCCGGCTGGGTCGTGATCTTCGTCCAGGCGTTGGGACAGGTCACGTCCGTGGAGCCGGTGGCGAACGTGCACGTGGTGCCGTAGACGTCGCCGGCGGTGGTGATCGCCTCCACGAAGAGGACGTTGCCGTGATCGGAAACGCCGACCCCGCAGGGTGCGATGCCGGTCCCGATCGCCTGGGTCTGGACCCAGACGGTGGCTCCGCCAGGAGGATCGGCCTTCATGTCACCCACATCGACGTGACCGTTCTTGACCACTGCGGTGTAGAGGATGTCCCCGTGCACCCAGGTGTCCATGTTCACGCAGGGCCCGGTCGCTCCCGTGGCACCCGTCGCACCGGTCGCACCGGTCGCACCGGTCGCGCCGGTCGCGCCGGTCGCGCCGGTGGCACCGTTGTTGCCGGTCGGACCCGTCGCACCCGTGGCACCGTTGTTGCCGGTCGGACCCGTCGCGCCGGTGGCACCGTTGTT
>NZ_FOAZ01000011.1:197528-206855 GCF_900109465.1 Streptacidiphilus jiangxiensis | reverse complement strand
GTCGCACCGTTGTTGCCGGTCGGACCCGTCGCACCCGTCGCACCGTTGTTGCCCGTCGGACCCGTCGCACCCGTGACGCCGACGCCCGTGGGGCCCGTCGCGCCGGTGGCACCCGTCGCGCCGGTCGCGCCCTTGGGGCCGGTGGCCCCCTTCGCGCCGGGCGGGCCCTTCGGGCCGCGGGGTCCGGGCGGGCACTTGCAGTGCTTCTGGTGGTGGCACGGGGGCGGCTTCGGCTTGTTCCAGTTCGGGGCCGCGGACCGGTGGACGACGACGGGCACGTGCACCGCCGGGGTCCTCAGGACGACAGAGGTGTGCGTCGCCGCGACGTCCGCGGCGAGAGCCGTGACCTGAGGGGTGAGCAGCGCGCCCGTGAGTGCGGCGACGCCGCCGACACCCACGGCCACGCGGGCGAAGGTCCGCGGGACGGGTCTGCGGCTCTGGTGATCCGAGTTCACTTCTGCCTCGCATTCGCTGGTTCGGTTCCGCGATGTCGAGGCGTCAGATCCCACCCAACGGCCCGTCAGTATCACTATCGGATTGCCGTACAACTCGGTCGGGCTACAAGCTCCAGCCAAAGGGGTGTCAGTCCGCCGCACCCGACGACGGCAGTTGGCTGACGAACCATCCGATGTTCTCCCGCACCCGATCCGCCTGCGGGTTGCCCCGCAGCGAGCGCACGCCCGCCGCGAGCGCCTCCTCGTGGCGACCGGAGTTGCCGAGGCAGACCGAGAGGTAGTCCCATGGCGCCCAGGCGTAGTCGCGCCCCCGGACGAAGCCCCCGGACGGGCGCGCCTGCGCGACGCTCGCCGCGCTGAAGAACGGCACCGCGCGCGCCCAGTCACCCCGCTCGTAGGGGATCATCCCGGCCACCATCCAGGCCTCGGGCCGGGTCGGGTCCAGCAGCACGGCCAGCACGGCCGATGCCTCGGCCTCCGCGTGACGGCCCAGCGTCTGCAGGCACTCGGCCCGCGACATCAGCGCGAAGTAGCGCTCCCACGCGGGCTGGTCCAGCGCCAGCACCTCGGTGTAGGCGGCGGCCGCCTCCTCGTGCCGCGCGCTGTCGCGCAACTCGTTCGCGCGGTAGTAGAGCGTGCGCGGGGAGCGGTCACCGTCGGCGTAGAGCTTCTCCAGGATCCGCAGGTTGCGGCCCTCGTCCTGGGCCGCCTGCGCCTCGGTGCGGCGGTGCTCGACGACGAGCTCCGGCTCGTCGCGGGTGCGCGCGGACGTGATGTCCACGACCTCGTGGATCGCCCCGCCCCAGCGCAGGCCCGCGTCGCGGCGCAGCACGCGCTCGCGCAAGGTGGTGAAGGTGGGCGCGCCGTGGTCGTCGAACGCGCAGTGGTACGGCGAGACCAAAACGTCCACGTCGTCGTCGGCGAGGACGGCGAGCACCCGGGTGAACGCCTCTTGCGAGGCGGGCGGGACGCGGTCGTCGGCGTCCAGCCAGACGATCCACTCACCCGTACAGGCGTCGAGGCTGGCGTTGCGGGCGGCGGCGAAGTCGTCCGTCCAGGGGACGTCCACGACGCGTGCGCCGGCCGCGCGGGCCAGCTCCTGGGTGCCGTCGGTGCTACCGGTGTCGGCGACGACGAGCTCGTCGCAGAAGGCGGAGGCGTCAGCGAGGACGTCGGCGATGGAGGCGGCCTCGTCCTTGACGATCATGGAAAGCGATACGCGGGCCATGGCCCGATTGTGAAACGCCGACGGCCACGCCCGGCGAAGGCGTGGCCGCGTCAGCGCTGAATGGCCTACCCGGCCGCCTACCCGGCCGCCTACCCTGCCATGGAACGCTGCATCTTCACCGACTGCAGCAACCCGATGCCGATCCAGATGGCGAACATCGACGACCCGCCGTAGCTCACGAACGGCAGCGGGATGCCGGCCACCGGCATGATGCCGAGCGTCATCCCGATGTTCTCGAAGCCCTGGAACGCGAACCAGGTGACCACACCGGCCGCCAGGACCGTGCTGTACAGATCGGTGGCCTCGCGGGCGATACGGCAGGCGCGCCACAGGATGACGCCCAGCAGGCCGATGATGACCATGCCGCCGACGAAGCCGAGCTCCTCCCCCGCCACGGTGAAGACGAAGTCCGTCTGCTGCTCGGGGACGAACTGGCCGGTGGTCTGCGTGCCGTGGAAGAGGCCCTTGCCCATCAGGCCGCCGGAGCCGATCGCGATGCGGGCCTGGGCGGTGTTGTAGCCGACGCCGGCGGGGTCGAGCGAGGGGTCGGCGAAGGCCGCGAAGCGGGCGATCTGGTACTGCTTCAGCACGTGCAGCTGGACGATCGCGGTGGCGCCGAGCGCGCCGAGCAGGGTCAGGCCGCCGAGCCAGCGCGCGGATGCGCCGGAGGCGAGCAGCACGCCGAGGATGATGACGACCATGACCATGGTGGAGCCCAGGTCCGGCATCATCAGCACGATGCCCATCGGCACCGCCGCCAGGCCCAGCGCCTGGAGGATGGAGCGGGCGTTGGGGCGCTGCATCTCGCCCGCGTCGACGCGCGCGGACAGTATCGTCGCGCAGATCAGGACGATGGAGATCTTGCAGAACTCCGACGGCTGCATGGAGAAGCCGCCGCCGAGGACGATCCACGAGTGCGCGCCGTTGACCGTCGAGCCGAGCGGGCTCAGCACGGCCAGGACGCCGAGGATCGACAGGCCGTAGATGAACGGGACGGCCGTCCGCAGCCGGTGGTGCCCGAGCGCGACGACAGCCCCGCACAGGCCGACGCCGATGGCGAGGTTGACCAGGTGGCGGACGAGGAAGTACTGCGGGTCGCCGTGGTTGATCTCGACGCGGGAGCGGGTCGCGGACCAGACCAGCAGCGAGCCGATGCCGGAGAGCGCGAGCGCGGCGAGGACCAGTATCCAGTCCATCCGCCGCACCGGGTTGTCCCGCTCCAGCAGGCGGCCCATGCCCTCACGGCGGGGCTTGTACCGCGGCGCGGACCACGAAGGCGAACTCACGCCTGCCATCCGTCCGTCCTCCTCTCGGGGGCCAGCGCGGCGATGTCCAGCGCGGCGAGCAGCGGCGCCTGGTGGTCCGCGGGGGTGGCCTGCGTGAGGGCCGGGACGGTGTAGGCGACCGGGGTGGTGACGGTGCCGTCCGCGTGGAAGCCCGGCAGGTTGCCGACGGCCGGCGGGTGGATGGCCTTGCTCGGGTCGATGGTGTTGTTGGCCTGGATGCCGTAGAGCGCGTTGTAGATGTTGCGCACGGCCGGACCGGAACCACCCGAACCCGTACCACCCTGGGAGATCGTCATCACGATCGCGTAGTCCTTGGTGTACGTGTCGAACCAGGACGTGGTCTGCTTGCCGACGACCTCCGCGGTACCGGTCTTGGCGTGCAGCTGGATCTTGTCCTGCGGCCAGCCCTGGAACTTCCAGGCGGCGGTACCACTGGTGATGACGTTGGCGGTGGCCTGGTCGATGTAGTTGATCATCGACGGGCTGTCCGGCAGATGGCCCTGGACGACCGGCTGGACCGTCTGCACCTGCTTGCCGCCGGGGCTGACGATCGCCTTGGCCAGCTGCGGCTGGAACAGGGTGCCCCCGTTGGCCAGGGCCGCGTAGATACGCGCCATCTGGATCGGGGTGACCAGCGTGTCACCCTGACCGATCGCGTAGTTGACCTCGTCACCGGCTCGCAGCGTGGCGAAGTCGGCGCAGTCCTCGGTGGCGATGGCCTTCAGGTACGGGTCGGACTCCGTCTTGGCCTGCTTGCACCAGGTGTCCTTCATCGCGTCGTAGTAGTCGATGTGCCACTGGCGGTCCGGGACCCGGCCCTTGACCTCGCCCGGCAGGTCGATGCCGGTGACGGCGCCGAGGCCGAACTGGTGGGCCGTCTTGTACAGCCAGTCCTTCGGGTTCTTCGGCTTGGTGCCGCCGTCGGACAGCCACTGCTGGTAGGCGATGTTGTAGAACACGGTGTCGCAGGAGACCTCGAGCGCCTTCGACAGGTTGATGGCGCCGAAGTTCTCGCCCTCGAAGTTCTTGAAGACGCGGCCGCCGATGGTCATCGACGAGGTGCAGGGGAAGGTCGAGTCGAAGTTGTAGCCGGCGTTGAGGGCGCCGGTGGTGCTGACGACCTTGAACGTCGAACCCGGCGCGCTCTGGCCCTGGATCGCCCGGTTCAGCATCGGGTAGTCGGACGAGGTGCTGTTGAGCGCCGCGTAGTCCTTGGCCGAGATGCCGCCGGACCAGATGTTCGGGTCGTAGGTCGGGGCGCTGGCCATCGCGATGATCTTGCCGGTGTGCACGTCCATCACCACGACGGCGCCCGAGTCGGCCTTGAAGTTCTCGTGGGTGACGGTGTCGTACGTCCCGCGCAGGGTGATCAGCGCCTGCTGGAGCTGCTGCTCGGCGATCGCCTGGACGCGGGCGTCGATGCTGGTGACCACCGAGTCGCCCGGGACGGCCGCGTTGCCGCCGGCCGTGCCGATGACCCGGCCGAGGTTGTCGACCTCGAGGTTGCTGGTGCCGTTGGCGCCGCGCAGGAACTTGTCGTACTGGTACTCGAGCCCGGCCCGGCCGACCTGGTCGGACGGCGACAGCGAGGACTTGCCGTTGGCGTCGGTGGCCGCGGTGATCTCGTCCTGGGTGACCGGGGAGAGATAACCCAGTATCTGCGCCGCGTTGGCCTTGTCGGGCGCCGGGTAGGTGCGCACGGCGGCCGGGGTGGCGGTGACGCCGGGGAAGTCCTCCTGGCGCTCCATGATCTGCATGGCCTGCTGGGTGGTGGCCGTCTGGGTGACCGGGATCGGCTGGTAGGGCGAGCCGTTCCAGCACGGCGCCGGGGTCTTGGCGTCGCAGAGCCGGACCTTGTCGTGCATCTGCTCGTAGGTCATGCCGAGGACCTGGCCGAGCCGGGTCAGCACGGCGACGCCGCCGTCCTTCTGCCCTATCAACGAGGTGCGGGAGACCGAGACCACCAGCTTGGTGGTGTTCGTCGCCAGCGGCACGCCGTTGGCGTCGAGGATCTCGCCGCGCACCGCCGGGACGACGACCGTGCGGATGTGGTTCGACGAGGCCTGCTGCACGTAGGAGGCGCCGTCACGGATCTGCAGGTACCACAGTCGGCCGCCGAGCGTGCCGAGCAGGGAGAGGACCAGCACCTGGAGCACCAGCAGCCGGCCGGTGATCCTCCGGGTTCGGCCCGTCTCCGGGATGTTGCCCACGTCGTTCCCCTCCTGCCTTTCCGCGTGCGCGTGGCGCCGGGTGGGCGCCGGGTGTCAGTTCTGATGCGTCTTGCCGCCGAGGCGGCTGAGCACGCCGCGCCCGGACTTGCCGGAGGCGCCCGAGCCCGAACCGAAGCCCGGGACGGTGCCGAGGCCGGACGCGCCGCCGCTGCGGGTGCCACGGTCGGTGAAGAAGGTGCCGCGGCGGTTCAGGCCGATGCGGCGTACCTTGGGCGCCGGGCCCTGCCCGGCGCCGCCGGCTGCGGGGTCGGTGACGGTACGTCGGGCCAGCGCCATCACCACGGGGACGACGAAGGGCGCGAGCAGCACGTCGTAGATGACGGAGGAGATCAGCAGCCCGGTCAGGCCCACATGGCGGGCGGCGGTGTCGCCGACCAGGGCGCCGACACCCGCGTAGAGCAGCGTCGAGCCGACCGCCGCCGCGGCGACGACCAGGAGCGGCGTCATGACCGAGCGCAACTGGCCCGTCTCCGGCTTCATCAGCCCGGCGATGTAGCCGACGACGCAGAGCACCAGCGCGTAGCGGCCCACCGCGTGGTCGGACGGCGGCGCGAGGTCGATGAAGAGCCCGCCGAAGAAGCCGATCAGGCAGCCGGTGACGTGCCCGTAGACCAGCGCGAGGCCGATGACGACGAGCAGCAGCAGGTCCGGCACGGCGCCGGGCAGACCGAGCCGGGCCAGGATGGAGACCTGGACGACCATGGCGCCCACGATGAGCGCGGCGGAGAGCAGGAACCGCTGGATCATGCCGTCACCCCTTCTTCTTGGCGCTGGTCGGCTTGGTCGCGGACGGCTGCGTCGACGCGGGCGCCGTGTTCGACGGCGTGGGCGCCGGCTTGGGCGGCAGCACCGCGAAGCGCGGATCCGTCGTCGGCGGCTGCACCACGACACCGACCAGGTCGAGCTTGGTGAAGCTGACGAACGGCTGCACCAGGACGGTCTTGGTCAGCTCGCCCGGCGTGTTGACGATCGAGGTGATCGTGCCGAACGGGACGCCCGGCACGAACGGCTTGTCGTTCTCCGAGCCGAAGGTGACCAGCCGGTCGCCGACCTTGGCGTCGGCGTGGCCGTTGAGCAGCTGCACCCGCATCGGGGCGTCGCCCTCGCCGGTGCCGAAGCCGACCTCGCCGCTGCCTTCGAGGCGGGCGCCGACGGTGAACCGCGGGTCCACGGCGAGCAGCACCGTCGAGGTGGTCGGCGCGACGGTGGTGACGCGCCCGACCAGGCCCTCGCCGTTGATGACGGTCATGTCGCGCTGGATGCCGTCGTTGCTGCCGATGTCGATGGTGATGGTCCAGGAGAAGTCCTGGCTCGACCCTATGGCGACGACCTGCGCGACCTTGATGGTGTACTGCCCCGCCCCGGCGACCCCGAGCAGCTTGGTCAGCTGGCCGTCACGGGACTTCACCAGGTCGGAGGAGGAAAGCTGCTGACGCAGCAGCTCGTTCTGCTGCTCCAGGGCGCGGATCCGGTCGGCCTGGCTGCCGGAGTCCCGCAGCGAGTGCAGTCCGTCGGCGACCGGGCTGACCAGGCGGGAGATCCCGCTCTCGACCGGCCCGAAGACCGAGGCCGCGGCGGTGCGCGGTCCGTTCAGCGGCGAGTCGTCACCACCGCGGATGTCCACGGTGATCAGCGCGAACGCGACCGCCACCAGCAGGACCAGCAGGAGTCGGCTCTCTCGTGTGTCCCTCACGGTTCTCGGCGGAGCCCTTCAGGTGTGAGCGCAGACGTCGGACGGGTGACGGAGGATCAGCGACGCGGCTGGGCGTCCAGGACCTGCTGGAGCGCCTCGAACTCCTCGACGCACTTGCCGGAGCCGAGCGCGACGGAGTCCAGCGGGTTCTCGGCGATGTGCACCGGCATCCCGGTCTCGCGGCGCAGCCGCTCGTCCAGGCCGCGCAGCAACGCGCCGCCACCCGTGAGAACGATGCCGCGGTCCATGATGTCACCGGCCAGTTCCGGCGGGCACTGGTCCAGCGTCGTCTTGACGGCGTCGATGATGGTGTTGACCGGCTCCTCGATCGCCGCGCGCACCTCGGCGGCGGAGATCACCACGGTCTTGGGCAGGCCGCTGACCAGGTCGCGACCGCGGATCTCGCTGTGCTCCTCGTTGTCCCCGTCGACGGGGTAGGCGGAACCGATGGTCATCTTGATCGACTCGGCGCTGCGCTCACCGAGGAGGAGCGAGTACTCCTTCTTGATGTGCTGGATGATCGCGTTGTCGAGCTCGTCGCCGGCCACCCGGATGGACTGCGCGGTGACGATGCCGCCGAGGGAGATCACAGCCACCTCGGTGGTGCCGCCGCCGATGTCCACCACCATGTTGCCGGTGGCCTCGTGCACCGGCAGGCCCGCGCCGATCGCCGCCGCCATCGGCTCCTCGATGATGTGCACCTGGCGCGCGCCGGCCTGCGCCGACGCCTCGATCACGGCGCGACGCTCGACCCCGGTGATGCCGCTGGGCACGCAGACCACGACGCGCGGCCGGGCCAGGTATCGACGGCGGTGGATCTTCAGGATGAAGTAGCGCAGCATGCGCTCGGTGATCTCGAAGTCGGCGATGACGCCGTCCTTGAGCGGGCGGATGGCCACGATGTTGCCGGGCGTGCGCCCGATCATCTTCTTGGCCTCGGCGCCGACCGCGAGGATCCCACCCGTGTTGGTGTTGACGGCGACCACTGACGGTTCGTTGAGGACGATCCCTCGGCCCCTGACGTACACCAGCGTGTTGGCGGTGCCGAGGTCGACAGCCATGTCACGGCCGATGAACGACATGTTGTTCGCCATGGGGTGGGGGCCTTCCCGGGCTCGCGGTTGAGGGGGCGACGACGGCGGATGGCAGGCGGAACGCCGACTCACTGGCCGTCAGCTACTGACCATGAACGAAGCTGCCAACGACTCTTCCGTCGAGCAGTCACCATGGTAGCGACGGGACCTTTATCGCCATTGTCCGTGCAGACGATCGGATATCCCGCCATTGGGACGCCGTGTGTCGGATGTTCGGTTCTCCACGGTCCGGGTCGGGACCGTGGAAAATCCGTGAAAAGTGTGTGTGCGATGCGTTTCAGACGTGCGCGGGAAAGAAAATCTTGATCTCGCGCTCGGCGGACTCCACGGAGTCAGAGGCGTGGATCAGGTTCTCACGGGTGATGGTCGCGAAATCCCCGCGAATGGTGCCCGGGCCGGCCTCGAGCGGGTTGGTCTTCCCGGCGAGGAGGCGAATGCCCTCGATGACGCTCTCGCCCTCGATGATCATCGCCACGGACGGGCCGGAGGACATGAAGCCCATCAGCGGCTCGTAGAACGGCTTGCCGACGTGCTCGGCGTAGTGCTGCTCCAGCGTCGCGGCGTCCAGCGTGCGCAGCTCCATGGCGGCGATGCGCCAGTTCGCCTTGCGCTCGATCCGGGAGACGATCTCGCCGATCAGGCCCCGGGACACGGCGTCGGGCTTCAGCAGGACCAGGGTGCGCTCGGACGACGAGGACATGGGACGACTCCCGGAGTTTCGTGATGTGATGATCGACACGAGACTACCGGAGTGTCGTTGCAACTTTCGCGGCGGGAGTCCTTTTGGATTCACCCGCACGGGGTGCGTGCTACGCCTGTGCGGGGACGACGGCTTCGGCCGCTTGCGCGGCGCGGGCGGCCTTGATCGTGTCGATCTTCCGGCCGTAGTGGACGGACGCCCACCACAGTCCGGCGAAGATCACGCCGAGCGGGTACATCATGCCGACGATCGCGCCACTCGCGATCAGAGCGATCTGCAGGGCCCAACCGATGGCCACGGCACCCTTGCGGCTGAGGACGCCGCACAGCAGCACGCACAGGACCATCGCGGCCCCCGACACCGACCACAACGTCGCGGCGGAGACATGCGACAGCCGCATGGCGACGAGCGCGGCGAAACCGATGACCATGGCTTCGCTGATCAGCGTGGAAGAACAGAGGGTACGCACGGCAGCAAGCTTAGACGCAGCCATCCGGCCTCCTGCGACCAGGGGCGCGGGGCTCCACCGATCTGCGGCTCCGCCACGTGGGCGCGACCCGGTCAGTGATACCCCCGCACGTAGCTGCACCATCCAGCGGCGCGGGGCTCCACCGATCTGCGGCTCCGCCGCGTGGGCGCG
>NZ_FOAZ01000011.1:0-197423 GCF_900109465.1 Streptacidiphilus jiangxiensis | reverse complement strand
GCGGCGCGGGGCTCCACCGATCTGCGGCTCCGCCGCGTGGGCGCGACCCGGTCAGTGATACCCCCGCAGGTAGTTGCACCATCCAGGGGCGCGGGGAACTGCGTGAGGAACCCACCCCGTGCGGATGGCCCTGCGCGTTCGGCGACTCACCACACAGGGTGGCTTGTCGCGCAGTTCCCCGCGCCCCTGACACTGCAACTGACGGTCAGCGCTTGCCCAAGAGGATGCGGGCCTCGCCGATGGTGATGATGGAGCCGGTGATGAGGACGCCGGCACCGCCGAGGTCGCCCTCCTCCTCGGCCAGGGTGACGGCCGCGTCGATCGCGTCGTCGAGGCGGGGCTCGACGTGGACGCGGTCCGCGCCGAAGACCTCGACGGCCAACTCGGCCAGGCGGTCCACGTCCAGCGCGCGCAGCGTGGAGTTCTGGGTGACCACGATCTCCGCGAGGACCGGCTCCAGCGCCTCCAGGACGCCGAGGACGTCCTTGTCGCCGCTCGGCGAGAACACGCCGACCAGGCGGGTGAAGCCGAAGGACTCCCCGATCGCGTCGGCGGTCACCCGGGCACCGCCCGGGTTGTGGGCGGCGTCCAGGACGATCGTCGGGCTGCGCCGGACGACCTCCAGACGGCCGGGCGAGGTGACGCCGGAGAACGCCGCGCGGACCTTGTCGATGTCCAGCGGCTCGGTGTGCGCGCCGCCGACCCCGAAGAAGCCCTCGACCGCGGCCAGCGCCAGCGACGCGTTCTGCGCCTGGTGCGCACCGTGCAGCGGGATGAAGATGTCCTCGTACTCGTGGCCGCCGATGCCCCGCAGGGTGACCATCTGGCCCCCGACGGCGACGTCGCGCCGCAGCACGCCGAACTCCATGCCCTCGCGGGCCACCGTCGCGTCGATCTCGACCGCGCGACGCAGGATCACCTCGGCGGCGTCCAGCGGCTGCTGCGAGACGACGGCGAGGCCGCCCTTCTTGATGATCCCGGACTTCTCGCCGGCGATCGCGGCGTGGGTGTCGCCGAGGCGGTCCATGTGGTCCAGCGAGATCGGGGTGATCACGGAGACGGCCGCGTCGATGACGTTGGTCGCGTCCCAGGTGCCCCCTATGCCGACCTCGACGACGGCCACGTCGACCGGCGCGTCGGCGAAGCAGGCGTACGCCATGGCCGTGATGACCTCGAAGAAGGACAGCGGGAACTCTTGCTGTGCGTCGACCATCCCGACGTAGGGCTTGATGTCCTCGTAGGTCCGCACGAACAGCTCGGGGCTGATCGGCTCACCGTCGAGGCTGATGCGCTCGGTGATCGACTCGACGTGCGGGCTGGTGTAGCGGCCGGTGCGCAACTCGAAGGTGCGCAGCAGCTGCTCGATCATGCGAGCGGTACTGGTCTTGCCGTTGGTGCCGGTGATGTGGATGGACGGATAGGACCGCTGGGGCTGGCCCAGGATGTCCATCAGCGCCCGGATCCGCTCCAGCGAGGGATCGAGTTTGGTCTCCGGCCACTTGGCGGCCAGTTCCGCGGCTACCGCGGTCAGCTCAGTGTCGCTCACGGCGCCAGTTTAGGGGCGTTGAGCGGCACTGATGCACCGCCTGCAGCGGGCAATGCCAGGGGCGCGGGGAACTGCGCGAGGACCACCGACGTGCGGATGGCCCTGCGCGTTCGGCGACTCACCACACAGGGTGGCTTGTCGCACAGTTCCCCGCGCCCCTGGAAGTGCAACTACCTGCGACGCCGGAGGGCTCAGACGGCTCGCGCCCACGCGGCGGAGCCGCATATCGGCAGAGCCCCGCGCCCCTGACCGCTACGCGGTCGGCAGCGCCGCCAGCTGGGCCGTGAGGCGCTCGATGTCCTCCGTGGCCTTGGCCAGGCGGCCGCGGATCTTGTCGATCGCGGCCTCGGCCGCCTTCGCCAGGAAGGCCTCGTTGCCGAGCTTGGCCTGCGCCTGCGCCAGCTCCTTCTCCGCTGCGGCGAGGTCCTTGCCGAGCCGCTTGCGCTCGGCCTCGACGTCGATCGCGCCGGAGAGGTCCAGCGCCACCGTCGCGCCCGCGATCGGGAGGGTGGCCGTCGCGTGGAAGCCCTCCTCCGCCATGGTCAGGCGCGCCAGCGACCGCAGCGCGCCCTCGTGGGCGACCAGCGAGGTGCCCTCCAGGGAGAGCTGCGCGGCGACCTTCTGGCCGGGCTTGAGGCCCTGCTCGGTGCGGAAGCGGCGGACCTCGGTGACGACCTGCTGCAGCAGCTCGATCTCCTTCTCCGCCGCCGCGTCCCGGAAGCCGCTGTCGGCCGGCCACGCGGCGACGACGACCGACTCGCCGCCGGTCAGCGTCGTCCACAGCGCCTCGGTGACGAACGGCGTGATCGGGTGCAGCAGTCGCAGCGTCACGTCCAGGACCTCGCCCAGCACGCGACGGGTGACGTCCGCGGCCGGGCCGCCCGCCATCAGCACGGGCTTGGTCAGCTCGACGTACCAGTCGAAGACCTCGTCCCAGGAGAAGTGGAACAGGGCGTCGGCCAGCTTGGCGAACTGGTAGTCCTCGTAGAGACCGTCCACCTCTGCGACCGTGGCGTTCAGCCGGGAGAGGATCCAGCGGTCGGCGGCGCTCAGCTGCTCGGCAGCGGGGAGCGGCCCGGAGACCGTCGCGCCGTTCATCAGCGCGAAGCGGGTCGCGTTCCAGATCTTGTTGCAGAAGTTGCGCGAGCCCTGGACCCAGTCCTCGCCGATCGGCACGTCCGCGCCGGGGTTGGCGCCCTTGGCGAGGGTGTAGCGGACGGCGTCGGCGCCGTAGGCGTCCATCCAGTCCAGCGGGTCGACCGCGTTGGGGTTGGACTTCGACATCTTCTTGCCGAACTCGTCGCGCACCAGGCCGGTCAGGGCGATGGTGTGGAACGGCGCCTGACCGTCCATCGCGTACAGGCCGAACATCATCATCCGGGCGACCCAGAAGAAGATGATGTCGTGGCCGGTCAGCAGCACGTCGGTCGGGTAGAACTTGGCCAGGTCGGGGGTCTGCTCGGGCCAGCCCAGCGTGGAGAAGGGCCACAGGCCGGAGGAGAACCAGGTGTCGAGGACGTCCTCGTCCTGGCGCCAGCCCTCACCCGTCGGCGGCTTCTCGTCGGGGCCGACGCAGACGACCTCGCCATCGGGGCCGTACCAGATCGGGATGCGGTGGCCCCACCACAGCTGGCGCGAGATGCACCAGTCGTGCATGTTGTCGACCCAGTCGAAGTAGCGGCGCTCCAGCTCCTTCGGGTGGATCTGGACCCGGCCGTCACGGACGGCGTCGCCGGCGGCCTCGGCCAGCGGGGCGACCTTGACCCACCACTGCATGGACAGCCGCGGCTCGACGACGGTGTGGCAGCGCGAGCAGTGGCCGACCGCGTGGACGTAGGGGCGCTTCTCGGCGACGATGCGGCCCTGCTCGCGCAGCGCGCCGACGACCGCCGACCGCGCCTCGAAGCGGTCCAGGCCGAGGAACGGGCCATGGACGGTGATCACGCCGCGCTCGTCCATGATGGTGAGGTTGGGCAGGTCGTGACGACGCCCGATCTCGAAGTCGTTCGGGTCGTGGGCCGGCGTCACCTTGACGGCACCGGTGCCGAACTCCGGGTCGACGTGCTCGTCCGCGACGACCGGGATGGTGCGGTCGGTGAGCGGCAGCTTGATCTGGCGGCCGATCAGGTGCGCGTAGCGCTCGTCCTCCGGGTGGACGGCCACGGCGGTGTCGCCGAGCATAGTCTCGGCGCGGGTGGTGGCCACGACGATGCTGTCGTCGCCCTCCCCGTAGCGGATGGAGACGAGCTCGCCGTCGCGGTCCTCGTGCTCGACCTCGATGTCGGACAGCGCGGTCAGACAGCGCGGGCACCAGTTGATGATGCGCTCGGCGCGGTAGATCAGCCCGTCCTCGAAGAGCTGCTTGAAGATGGTGAGGACGGCCGCGGACAGCCCCTCGTCCATGGTGAAGCGCTCGCGGGACCAGTCCACGCCGTCGCCGAGGCGCTTCATCTGGCCGAGGATCCGGCCGCCGTACTCCTGCTTCCACTGCCAGGTGCGCTCGACGAAGGCCTCACGGCCGATGTCGTGGCGGGACAGGCCCTCCTCGGCGAGCTGCTGCTCGACCTTGTTCTGGGTGGCGATACCGGCGTGGTCCATGCCGGGCAGCCACAGGGCCTCGTAGCCCTGCATGCGCTTGCGGCGGACGAGGGCGTCCATCAGCGTGTGCTGGAAGGCGTGGCCCAGGTGCAGCGAGCCGGTGACGTTGGGCGGCGGGATGACGATGGTGTACGGCGGCTTCTCGCTCTTCGCGTCCGCCGTGAAGTAACCGCGCTCTACCCAGCGCTCGTACAGCGGCCCCTCTACCTGAGCCGGCGTGTACTGCGTCGGCAATGTCTCGAGGGCGCTGTCGACCCCGGCGTCGGCGGGGTGCTGGTTCATTTCGGTCACGACGGCAAGTTTAGAGGGCACACGTCCATGGTCACGAACGCCTTTCCCAGGCTGCACCGGAGGCGATGGACAGGAACCGGCGCCACTGGTCCGGTGATCGTCATGCCGATCCGTCCTCCTCCGCCAGGTGGCCGCGGTGAGCAGGTAGCCACCGACACCTGGGCGTGCCTCGTTCGTGCCGCGTCACCTGGAGCGGTCACACTTGTGTGCTGACAGACAGGCAACGGGGCACGACTGGTTGGAGGAGCACAGGTGAGCGAGGACCCGGGCGCCGCGCGGCGGGCACGGATGGAGGCGCTGCGCGCCCAGGAGCAGGCCAAGGCACGGCAGCGCAGGATGCTGGGCATCGGGGCGGTGGTGCTGGTGGTGCTGCTGGCCACCGGCGGCATCCTGTGGGCGACGCTGGGCTCGTCGTCGAAGTCGCCGTCCGCTTCGGCCGCGTCGGGCGCGTTCTGCGGGAACGTCGCCTCGGGTGACCCGAGCACCAAGCAGTGGTCGCAGCCGCCGGCCATGAGCATCGACACCAAGGCGACGTACACCGCGACGCTGAAGACGTCCTGCGGCGACATCGGCCTGAAGCTGGACGCCGCGCACGCGCCGAAGACGGTGAACAGCTTCCTCTTCCTGGCGCAGCAGGGCTTCTTCGACCACAGCCACTGCCACCGGCTCACCACCAACGGCATCTACGTGCTGCAGTGCGGCGACCCGACCGCGACGGGCACCGGCGGCCCCGGGTACAAGTTCGACGACGAGTACCTGAACGACCCGGCGATCCAGGGCGGCACCTACCCGGCGGGCACCCTGGCCATGGCCAACTCCGGCCCCAACACCAATGGTTCGCAGTTCTTCCTGGTGTACAAGGACAGTCAGCTCTCGCCGAACTACACGCCGTTCGGCACCATCACCTCGGGGCTGGACATCCTCACCCACATCGCCCAGGACGGCAGCGACAACTCCAACGGCCAGGGCGACGGCAAGCCCAACGACACCGTAGTGATCAACTCGGTGCCGGTCGTCAAGCACTGACACGAAAGGGGGCCCGGGGCTTCGCGCCCCGGGCCCCCTTTTCGTCTGCTGACGCGTTACGCGCTCTTGTCGCGGCGCTCGCGCTGGGTGCGCAGGTCGCGCGGGACCAGCGTCGGGTTCACGTGCTTGAGCACGACGTCCTCGTCGACGACCACGCGGGCGACGTCCTTGCGCGAGGGAACCTCGTACATGACGGACATCAGCACCTCCTCCATGATCGCGCGCAGGCCGCGGGCGCCGGTGGAGCGCTTGATCGCCTGGTCGGCGATGGCCTCCAGCGCCTCGGCGGTGAACTCCAGCTCCACGCCGTCCAGCTCGAAGAGCCGGCGGTACTGCTTGACCAGCGCGTTCTTCGGCTCGGTGAGGATCTGCAGCAGCGCCTCGCGGTCGAGGTTGTGCACCGAGGTGATCACCGGCAGACGGCCGATGAACTCGGGGATCATGCCGAACTTGACCAGGTCCTCCGGCATGACCTCGCGGAACGTGTCGCTCGCGTCGATCTCGTGCTTCGAGCGGATCTGGGCGCCGAAGCCGATGCCCTTCTTGCCCGCGCGGCCCTCGATGATCCGCTCCAGGCCGGAGAAGGCACCACCCACGATGAACAGCACGTTCGTGGTGTCGATCTGGATGAACTCCTGGTGCGGGTGCTTGCGCCCGCCCTGCGGCGGCACCGAGGCCGTCGTGCCCTCGAGGATCTTCAGCAGCGCCTGCTGCACGCCCTCGCCGGAGACGTCACGCGTGATCGACGGGTTCTCGCTCTTGCGGGCGACCTTGTCGATCTCGTCGATGTAGATGATCCCGGTCTCGGCCTTCTTGACGTCGTAGTCCGCCGCCTGGATCAGCTTGAGCAGGATGTTCTCGACGTCCTCGCCGACGTAGCCGGCCTCCGTCAGCGCCGTGGCGTCCGCGATCGCGAACGGCACGTTCAGCATCCGGGCCAGGGTCTGCGCCAGCAGCGTCTTGCCGGAGCCGGTGGGGCCCAGCAGCAGGATGTTGGACTTGGCCAGCTCGATGCCGTCGTCGCGGCCGTGCTTGCCGTTCTCGCCCGCCTGCACGCGCTTGTAGTGGTTGTAGACGGCGACGGAGAGGGCCTTCTTGGCGGTCTCCTGGCCGACGACGTAACCGTCGAGGAACTCGTAGATCTCACGAGGCTTCGGCAGCTCCTCGAAGCGGACCTCGGAGGTCTCCGCGAGCTCTTCCTCGATGATCTCGTTGCACAGGTCGATGCACTCGTCGCAGATGTACACGCCTGGCCCGGCAATGAGCTTCTTCACCTGCTTCTGGCTCTTGCCACAGAACGAGCACTTGAGCAGGTCGCCACCGTCACCGATGCGTGCCACGAGGTGCTTCCCCTTCGCCAAAGGCTCCCTGGGGGGCGGAGCCTGGTGCTTGGTATCCGACGGTACTCCGTCAGGAGCCGCGATTCGCCGTCTTCGACGGCTTCCCACTTCCGCCCTGGGCGAATAAACGAATCGGCCGGATCAGGATGTCGGTACTCACGATGGTGCCAGGCGTCGCCCCCGGCTCCAAGAGCGGGGGGCGGACTGGCCACGTGGTGCTGGTCTCAGCCGCGCCTGAGCTGCGGCGCTGTGCCTGAGCCGGGGCACCCCGGGCGCGGTCACGGACCGCACCCGGGGAGTCACCCGGCGCTTGGCGCAGGAGCGACTGCGTGCCGGATCAGACCTCGGCAGAGCTCTTGCGGGTGGAGATGATCTGGTCGATGAAGCCGTACTGCAGCGACTCCTCGGCCGTGAGGATCTTGTCGCGCTCGATGTCCTCGGAGATCTCCTGCTGGGTCTTGTTCGAGTGCTTGGACAGCAGCGTCTCCAGCAGCTCACGCATGCGCTGGATCTCGGCGGCCTGGATCTCCAGGTCGGAGACCTGGCCACGGCCCGTCTCGGTGTACGGCTGGTGGATCAGCACGCGGGCGTTCGGCAGCGCCATGCGCTTGCCCGGCGTACCGGCGGCCAGCAGCACGGCGGCGGCGGACGCCGCCTGACCCATGCAGACCGTCTGGACGTCGGGCTTCACGAACTGCATGGTGTCGTAGATCGCCGTCAGCGCGGTGAAGGAGCCACCGGGCGAGTTGATGTACATGGAGATGTCCCGGTCCGGGTCCATCGACTCCAGGCAGATCAGCTGCGCCATGATGTCGTTCGCGGAGGCGTCGTCGACCTGGGTGCCCAGGAAGATGATGCGCTCCTCGAAGAGCTTGGCGTAGGGGTTGTACTCGCGGTAACCCTGCGACGTGCGCTCGACGAACGTCGGCAGGATGTAGCGGCCCTCGGCGATCATGTTCTCGACGCGCCCCTGCGCGGCGGACAGGCTGGGGATGTTCATCGGGTTCTTCCGTCCTCCGGACGATGGTCGGCTGGCTGGCGACTCGGTGCTGGTGCGCGGGCTCAGGCGCCCGTGCCACCGCCACCGGGGACGTCCGAGGCGCTGTGCATGATGGCGTCGATCAGGCCGTACTCCTTGGCCTCGACCGGGGTGAACCAGCGGTCGCGGTCGGAGTCCTTGGTGATCTGCTCCGCCGTCTGACCGCTGTGCTCGGCGATCAGTTCGGCCATCCGGTGCTTCATCCGGACCAACTGCTGGGCCTGGATGCGGATGTCGGTGGCGGAGCCGCCGAGGCCGGCCGACGGCTGGTGCATCAGGATCTCGGCGTTCGGCAGCGCGAAGCGCTTGCCCTTGGCGCCGGCCGTCAGGAGGAACTGACCCATCGAGGCGGCCATGCCCATCGCGATGGTGACCACGTCGTTCTTGATGTACTGCATGGTGTCGTAGATCGCCATGCCGGCGGTCACCGAGCCACCCGGGGAGTTGATGTAGAGAAAGATGTCCTTCTCCGGGTCAGCGGCCAGGAGCAGCAGCTGAGCGGTGATCTTGTTCGCGATGTCGTCGTCGACCTGCTGTCCGAGGAAGATGATGCGCTCGTTGAGCAGACGGTTGTAGACCTGGTCTCCCAGACCGCCACCGCCGATGTCGCCGGCAGCACGCGGGGTCACAAGCCCGGGCATCGAGATCTGCGGAATCGTCACGTATCCACCTGCTCGTTGTTGACACGACGGCTGGTCGTCGAAGGCCGCCGTCACAGCGTTTCCACCGACCCTAACGCGCAGTACTGGTCCGGCCATCCCTCAAAACCGACCTGTTCGCTTTGAGCGTCACAGCGCGTGCTGTGGGCGAACAAGGGAACGCAGCAGGGCCCGGACCGCGTCACCGCGGTCCGGGCCCTGCTGATCAGGAACCTGAGGCTCAGGCCTCCTCGGTCTCCTCGGCCGCAGCCTCGACCTCGACGGTCTCGACGGCCTCGGACACCTCGTCCTCGTCCTCGTCGTCGGCGAAGTCGACGACGTTGCCCTCGGTGTCGAGGACCTTGGCGGCCTCGACGACGGACGCCAGGGCCTTTCCGCGGACGACCTCACCGACGAGCAGCGGCACCTGGCCACCCTGGACGACCTGCTGGGCGAACTGGTCCGGCGTCAGGCCGGAGCCGGCGGCACGGCGCAGCAGGTGCTCGGTGAGCTCCTCCTGGGAGACACCCAGCTCCTCCTTGGCCGCGATGGCGTCCAGCACGAACTGGGTCTTGATGCCCTTCTTCGCCTGCTCCTCGAGCTCGGCGTCGAACTCCTCGGCCGTCTTCTCCTGAAGCTTCAGCCAGGCGTCCATGTCGATGCCCATCTGGGGCAGCTGGTGGTGCTCCAGGTTGTGCTTGCGGGTCTGGATCTCGTCCGCGAGCAGCTTCTCCGGGTACGGCATGTCGACGAGCTCGAGCAGCTTGTCGAGGACGCGCTCCTGGGCCTGGGTGGCCTGGTCGAACTCCTTCATGCGGGCGAGCCGCTTGCGGGAGTCGTCCTTCAGCTCGTCCAGGGTGTCGAACTCGGACGCCATCTGGGCGAACTCGTCGTCCAGAGCCGGGAGCTCCTTCTCCTGCACCGCGGTGACGGTGACGGTGACCTCGGAGTCCTTGCCCTCGGCGGAGCCACCCTTGAGCTCGGTGGTGAAGCTCTTGGAGCCGCCGGCCTCCAGGCCGATGACGGCCTCATCGATGCCGTCCAGCAGGCGGCCGGAGCCGATCTCGTAGGTCACGCCGGTGGCGGTGCCGTCCTCGGGGACCTCACCGTCGACCTTGGCCTCGAGGTCCACGACCACGACGTCGCCCTCGGCGGCGGCGCGCTCGACGGCCTTGACCGAGGAGAAGCGCTCGCGCAGCTGCTCCAGGCTCTTGTCGACGTCCTCGTCGGTGACCTCGATCGGGTCGACCTCGACCTCGATGGAAGCGAAGTCGGGGAGCTCGATCTCGGGACGGATGTCCACCTCGGCGGTGAACTTCAGGTCGCCGCCGTCGACGAGCTGCTCGACACCCTCGATCTCGGTGATCTCCGGCTGGCCGAGGACGTCGATCTTGCCCTCTTCGACCGCCTGGCCGTAGAACTTCGGCAGCGCGTCGTTGACGGCCTCCTCCAGCACGGCACCGCGGCCGAAACGCTGGTCGATGACGCGAGCCGGGATCTTGCCCTTACGGAAACCCGGAACCGTGACCTGCTGGTTGATCTTCTTGTACGCCGCGTCGAGGCTGGGCTTGAGCTCCTCGAAGGGCACCTCGACGGTGAGTCGAACCCGGGTCGGGTTCAGAGTCTCCACGGCGCTCTTCACGGTTGGGTCTCCTTGGGGGCTTTACGGTCGGATGTCCGCCGCGAGCCTCGATTCGGACACGCGGCGAGACGGGTGATGCGTCCTGGTGACTATCGCCCGCCGGGCTGGTTCGGTGGACTCCACTCACCCGCGAGCTGTTGCCGCGGTGCGCAGACGCCACCAGCGACCCATCCTACCGGTACCACAAACGGCCTTCGCCCCGACGGCCCTGGCAACTGTTTCCGCAGCTCAGCGCGGCCGTGCTCATCCCTGCATGGTCGGGGTGACCGGATTCGAACCGACGACCTTCCGCTCCCAAAGCGGACGCGCTACCAAACTGCGCCACACCCCGTTCGTCTCGCGAGACGTAGCGTACATGCTGCACGCTCGCCACCTGAGCGAATTCACCCGCGACGCCGCCCAGCTCAAGTGGTGTGCATCCCCCCGCCCGCGTCCGCTACCCTGATCCACGGCGCAAGCCCCGCGGGCGTAGCTCAATGGTAGAGCCCTAGTCTTCCAAACTAGCTACGCGGGTTCGATTCCCGTCGCCCGCTCGTATGCCGAAGGCCCAGGTCAGGGACATGATCCCCAGCCTGGGCCTTTCGCGTTCCAGGAGTCCCGCTCCCCCGTCGCGCCGGCAGCGGCGGCGAGATTGTTCCTGGTGGGTCACAGAGCGAGGAAGTGGTTCCGGCGGGGCGTCGCGCCCTTGGCTCCGATGAGACCTGATCATCGGCGTTCGGCTCGGAGTGGGAGTCAAGGCGCTCGCGCGGCACTTGGCCCCACCCCGACGCGATCGGCACCCACTGCCCGGTCGCCCCCGCACGTCCGCGCTCCACCAACCGCAGGGGATGGATCCCACTCAGCCAGACACTCGGCTCGCAGGCCGATGCGGCCAGGAGCGCCATGCCCGACCGGATCAGGACCGCTGCCACCCAGCCGACGAAGGCGCTGGGTCCTGAAACGCCGGGTATGTCGGGATAGCCTGGATGGGCAGGCAGGAGTAGACCCCGGCATGGCCGTCACCGACACCGCCGAGCAGGATCAGGCGCCCCGCCCGAGACGGCATGACGTTCCCAATGGCACACAAAGGTGCGCATCGTGGTCCGCCTGGCAGGAGGAGCGAGTCGATGTCAACGACGGCATGGCGATTCAGCGGTACCGAAGGGGCCGATGAGGCAGCCCTCAGGCTCAAGCAGCTGAGTGGCCAGGAGCTCATCGATGTACGAGATGTGGCGGTGCTTCGCTGGCCGCTGTACGCGTCGGGACCCCAGGTGCAGGAGCATGTGACCGACGAGGGCAGCAAGGCCGCCTCGTTCGCCAAGAAGCTCAGCAAGACCGGCATCGACGGATCGATGATCGAGTCGGTGAAAGGTGACATGACGCCGGGAACCTCGGCGCTTGTGTTCCTGAGCGGCGACGCCGTGATCGACACCGCCCTGAAGGCGTTCGAGGGACGCGCCATGGATCTGATGCGCTCGGACCTTTCGGTGCAGCAAGAGGATCAGCTGCGGGCCGCTTTCAGCGATCCGCCCACGTAGAAGCGGTGATCCGCACGGCAGCACGTCCCTGGTGCGTGCCCATGCCCGTGCCCGCCACGTGCCCGTCCCCTTCGACGCCGAAGGCCCAGCTCAGGGACATGATCCCTGGGCTGGGCCTTTCGTGTTCCGCCGGCCGCGGACGCCGAAGGCCGCGGCCGCCGGCCTGTCGACCGGCTACTCCTCCGGCTCCCAGGCGATCAGCTGCTCGAACACCTGCGGGTCGCCGTCGATCTTCACGTCGCTCATGGTGAGGCGGCCCCACATGAAGAGCAGCAGCTGCTCGGCCGTGCCCGTGGCCGAAGCGGAGGCGGGCGGGGCGTCGGCCGTGAGGGGCGCGGGCCAGGCGCCGGTGTCGTCCAGCGCGAGGAGCCAGGAGCGGCCCTCGGTGGCGTGGTAGTGGATGATGGCGGCCTCGTGCGGCCAGGCCGCCGGGGTGGAGTTGCAGGTGTCGAGGAACTCGGCCACGCCGTCGACCGCCACGTCCGCCGGCATCGGCTGCACAGCGCCGGCTGCGAGCTGGGCGTCGTAGGTGTGCACCAGGATCTCGTGCACCCGGCGCCGGGCAACGCCCCGGGCGTTCGCCGGCGACACGCCGGCGCTCCACCACGTCCAGCACCCGCGCTCCGGGCCGGCCTCGCGCAGCGCACTCAGCAGCAGTTCGTTCGACTCGGTGAACCAGGCCAGCAGCGCCTCGAGCTCGCGCGGCGCCTTCACGGCCTCCTTGGCCGGCGGAGCCTCGGCCGGGCCCGCGGTGACGATCGCGGCCCACCAGCGCTGGCCCGTCCCCAGGTGCTGCACCAGATCGAACACCGTCCACTCGGGGCAGGACGGCACCGGCGCGTCAAGGCCGGGCGCGGCAGCAACCGCACTCCTGAACGCGGCCGACCGCTCGTCGATCAGCTGCAGCAGGGCGGAATACTCAAGACTCTCTGTCACATCGCTTGTCTATCATCCCAGCTCAGCCGACCGCGCCCGATTTTCCAGGCGGCTTCCGTGCAACCGAACGCCCTCCTGCTGCATTAGGGCGGCGAAAGGAGGTGGCTGTGAGAGAGACGGACACCGATGAGGACGAGGAGTTCGCCGAGTTCGCCGCGTCGCGGGCACCGTGGCTGCGCCGGACCGCGTATCTGCTGTCGGGCGACTGGCACACCGCCGACGACCTGACCCAGACGGCGATCACCAGCCTGTACCTGCACTGGCCGCGGGTACGTCGGATGGAGAACCCGGACGGCTACGCACGCACCACCCTGGTCAACGCCTTCCTGGCCGAGCGCCGTTCACCCTGGCGACGGGTACTGCTGCGGTTCGAGAAGGAGCCGCTGTCACCCGTCACCGACCTGGACGCGATCCTCGACCTGCGCCAGGCGCTCGCCGCGCTGCCGCCGCGGCAGCGGGCCACGGTCGTGCTGCGCTACTACTGCGACCTGGGCGTCGAACAGACCGCCGAGGCGCTCAACTGCTCGCTGGGCACGGTCAAGAGCCAGACCGCTCGCGGCCTCGAGGCGCTGCGTCGCGCGCTGGAACTGCGGCATCACCACGACCGGCAGCAGCCTCTTCACCCCGTCACGGAAGGCAACCGGACATGACCGGTAGGACGGACCTCGACGACCTGCAGGAACACAGCCTCACCCTGGAGCTCGGCGCCCTCGCGCACGCTGCGGACGCCCCGCCCAGCCGCGTCGACATCCCGGCCGCCGTCCAGTCCGGCCGGCGCCTGCGCCGCCGGCGGCGCCGGGTCCGCCTCGGCGCCACGGCGCTGGCCCTCACGGCCGTCACCGTCGGCGCACTCCTGGCCGGGCCCGGGCACGCCCCGACGCCCGTCCCTGCCGACGTCCAGCGAGGACCGGCCGACGGCTGGCAGGGGCCGGCCCGCTGGCACCTCCCGGGCCGCGTCGACCCACACGATCCGATCCGCAGCACGGCCCAGTTCGGCTGGCTGCCCCCGGGAGCCGGCGCGAAGGGGTACACGCAGACCGGCTGGAGGTCGGACGCCCTCGCGAGCGGCAAGGCAGCGCCGGGCGCCGAGATGCGCGAGACGTTCCGCCTGTTCGTCTATCCGCGCGGCGTGGACCCGGCCGTGAAGGGTGCTCGGGACCCCGCGATGAAGTACCGGCTGCCCGCACCGGACGTCAACGGCCGCCGCGCGTACTGGGCGACCTCGAACGCCGGCCAGCCTGTCAGCACCATGGAGAGCCTCCTGCGCTGGCAGAGCGCGGACGGCCGGTGGGTCGAACTGACCGCGCAGTACGTGCCCGTCCCCGGCCAGGAGCGCACACTGCTGCGCATCGCGGCGTCGGCCACGGTGGCCGACAGTGCTGTCCCGGTGCCGGTGTCGATCACCGACCTCCCGGAAGGTTCAACGGGCGACGACAGCGGCTTCGGCATGGACAACTGGCTGTCCGACGACACGAGCGACACGAA
Source organism: Streptacidiphilus jiangxiensis (assembly GCF_900109465.1). Lineage (GTDB taxonomy): Bacteria > Actinomycetota > Actinomycetes > Streptomycetales > Streptomycetaceae > Streptacidiphilus > Streptacidiphilus jiangxiensis. The sequence continues at coordinate 183,365 of NZ_FOAZ01000011.1, read as the reverse complement.
CTGGAGCGTGGCGATCGGCTGGCAACTGCACGGTTACGACATCTCACTCACGGCAGCCCCCTACACCGAGGCGACGGATCAGCAGTTGCGGCAGCTCGCCTCTCATGAGCAGCAGGCGTGCGAAACCGTCAAGGGCCTGGACGTCTGCCTCACCCACAACGGGCCGGACAAGGCACCCGCCGCCCTCACGGCAGTCGGTGGCCTGAAGGGCTTGCTGAAGCACGTCCGGGTGTTCGGTCTGGATCCGGCGAACTGGACCACTCACGTGCTGCCCTGAAGGGCCTCGGACACCGACCGGATTTCGTCCGGTGTGCCGGTGACACGGTTGCGGTACAGCGCCGAAGTACAGCAACCGTGTCACCCGCAGGATTCACGGATCGCTGCGGCTCATCGAACCATCCGAGCAACACGGCCTGCGGGCAGTTGCTTGAATGCCCGTCATGCCGGGGGTACTGCAGATGAGCGCTGGGTGCCGACGCCACGGTGCCGGGACGTCGGAACGTACCCGGACGGCCCGGGTGCCCCCGCGCCCGTGGGTGTCCCCGCGCCGCAAGAGGGGGCCGGGTCTAGCGTGGGAGGGTAGGTATCTCCTCGTCCGAAGGAGGCGCCATGCTCTACGTCATGACCCTCGAGTGGCAGCCCGGCCTCAGCCGGGAGGAGCGGGACGGTGCGCTCGCGCGGCGGGCCGGGTGGACGTATCCACCGGGGTTGACCGTGGAGGGCGAGTACTGGCTCGGGGCGGAGAACCCCGCCGTGGTGATCGTGTTCCAGGCGGAGAGCTTCACGCCGATCATGGAGGTCTCGCTGGCCTGGGGGGACAAGTTCAAGATCACCGCCTATCCGGCCGTGACCGCCGCCGAGGGACTCGCGGCAGGCGCGGAGGCGCTCGGACGGCGCGTGGCCTGAAGGGGCTCGGCGGACGCCCGCCGCGCCGGGCTGGGGGCACCCCGGCCCGGTCGGGCCACCCGGTGGAGCGGACCTTGTGAACACCCGCGCGCGGTACGCTCTGCGCGGCTTCACGAGGGCTTCACGAGAGGCGGCAGGTTGCAGGCCGATCAGCGGCTGGACGTGATACGGCGCAGCGTGGTGCGGGAGATGGCCGCGCTGGGGCGGCGGTTCCACGTCGACGAGCAGGTCGTGCGCGGCCCGGGGCGCACCGCCGTGGCCGTGCGCGAGCACCGTGACGCGGGGGCCGAGGCGGGCGTCGCGCCGCACCTGGACCTCGGATACGTGCTGCGGCTGGGCGACGGCGAGGGGCCGGTCGTCTGGGACTGCGTGAGCGGCCTGGGGCGCACCGAGGAGCAGCGGCTGGAGAACGGGGTGCGCATGTGGCGCACCACGACGGCGAGCGCCGTCGTCGAGCTGCTGGAGCGCCGCGGGCTGCACGGGGACGTCTTCGCTCCGGACGCGGTCGCGGGCGCGCCGGGCTGGTACACCGTGCAGGGGCCGGCGGCCGTCTTCGGGTTCCGCAGTGCGCCGCTGAGCGAGTGGGTGGAGGCCCACCACCTCTTGCCGACCCTGGCCGCGCAGGTGCTGCCGCGGCTGGACGACCGCGCGTTGCACGGCGTGCGGCTCTTCTTCGGCGGGCGGGCCGGTGACGAGGTGGCCGAGGTGCGCGTCGACGGAGAGCCGGTGGCCGCCGCGTCGGCGGCACTGCGGACGCTGGCCTGGCCTCGCGGGGAGCACCTCGCCTGGGCGCGGTGCTTCCTGCTGCTGACCCGCGACCCGGACGCGCTGCGGGACGCGGAGGCGACGACGGGCACGCCGACGTCCACGCCGCGGAACGCGAGGTGGGCGATCGGTCAGCCGCCCACACCCGCAGGCCTGTTGCGCCGCCTGCTCTAGCCGGCCGCACCGGCCGACCACTCAGACCGACCGCTCAGGCCGACCGCTCTAGTGGGTGATCTGGTTGACCGTGTTGGCGATCTGGGTCAGGAAGGCCTGGATCGGAGCCGCCGCCGAGGTCTTGGCCAGAAAGAAGCCGAAGAGGATGGCCAGCACCGTGTATCCGACCTTCATGCTCTTGTTCCGGATGAAGACGATGAGCAGAATCCCCAACAGGACGACAGCAGAGATGGAGAAGGTTGTCACGGGCCCCACTTCCTCGCTTCGAGCGTGACGACGGCTACGTCAACAGCTGAGGGACGCCCGGCGCCGGGAGCACAACGCCGCGTCACCACGGCATCACCCCCAGCTCACGCTCGCCCGCCTAGCCAGTCTCTCCGGATCAACGGGCTCCGTAAAGCGGTTCTGACTCACACTCCACTGCCGGAGTGCACAATCAGCCGAGATTGTCCGAAGATCGTGTGACGGATGGTACAAGTGCGGCCAGCGATACGCCTATTCGCGCCAGAGCAACAACAGGGCCCGGTCGTCGCTGCGGTCCTTGGCCACCCGCTCGATCAGCCGCCAGGCGGAGCCGGAGAAGGTCGTGCCGATCAACCGGTCGGCCTCGCCCATGAGTCGGTCCATGCCCTCGGACAGGTCCCGGCCCGGGGCCTCGACCATGCCGTCCGTGCAGAGCATCAGCACGTCGCCGTGGCCCAGCACCCCGCGCACGCCCTCGAACTTGGCGCCGTCGTAGATGCCGAGGAGCGGACCCTCGGCCTCCTTGGTCGCCCAGCGACCGGTGCCGTTGACCCGCTGCATGCCCGGCAGGTGACCCGCCGACAGCAGCTCGTACTCACCGGTGTCCAGATCCAGCACCAGATGCACCGCGCTGGCGAAGCCCTCCTCCCAGCCCTGGCGCAGCAGGTAGCCGTTGGCGGCGGGGAGGAAGTCGTGCGGCGGCAGTGAGCCGAGCAGGCCACCGAAGGCGCCGGAGAGCAGCAGGGCCCGAGAGCCCGCGTCCATGCCCTTGCCGGAGACGTCGGCGAGCACCGCCTCCAGCACGCGCTTGCCGGTGCCGGTGCGGGCCGCGACGACGAAGTCGCCGGAGAAGGACTGCCCGCCGGCCGGACGCAACGCCATCTCCGCGTGCCAGCCGGCCGGGAGCGAGGGGATGCGGCTCTGCACCTTGAGCCGCTCGCGCAGGTCGAAGAGCATCGACCCGCCACGCCGCCAGGGCACGCCGACGCGGTTGCGGAACTGCGCGAGGACCAGACCCACCGCACCGACCGCGCCGACGGTCAGCACGCAGCCGGGCGTCACCCGCCCCGGCCAGCCGCTGTCGTACGGGCCGAGCAGCACGGACTCCGCGGCGAGCGCGGCGGCAGCCGCGGCGTAGAGGAGCACGAGGCTGCTGGGGCGCAGCAGCAGCGCACCCGAGATCACCGGCAGCACGAGCGCGGTCGGCGGGAACCAGACCGGCAGGGTGATGGTGGCGAGGGCCAGCAGCGGCACGACCAGCAGCAGGGCGGCGAACGCGATCCAGTCCGCGCCGTCCCCCCGGAAGTAGTCCACGGCAGCGCGGCGCACCCGACGCCAGGCCCGTCGCTGCGCCCTGCGCAGGCGGACCGTACGGGTGTCGTCCGGGTGTCCCCCGGTCTCGCGGCGTGCCATGTTCCGGAGACCCTACCGAGCGCCACCGTCACCCGTCGACGGATCGCGGATGTGGGCTGCAACGATCGCGCCATTTTCGGGCTCGGGGGCGGTGCGACCCGACGCCCGCGCACGAGCTACCGTCTTGCCCATGTCGACCCTGACCTCCCGCCGGACCCGCACGATGAGGGTGCAGACCGGCCTGCCCATGTTGATCCTGGTGGCCGTCGTCGGGCCGCTGCTGGTGTGGTGGGGCGGGTACGAGGCCGCGCACGCGGCGGGGCTCGCGGGGACGCCCGGGACCGTGAAGGTGGCCTCGTGCCGGACGGTCCCGCAGCCGAAGGGCTCCTACATCGGCTGTACCGGCGTGTTCCGCTCGACGGACGGCACGGTCACCGACCCGGCCGCACTGGTCTCCAGCCCGCTGCGGGTCGCGCCGGGCAGCACGCTGGACGTCGACCGGACGGGAGCCGGGGACTACGGCCGGATCAGCCTGCAGCGTGCGGTGGGGTGGTTCGCCCTGTTGCTGTTCGGGCTCAGCATGGCCTGCATGTCGCCGGCGGGGCTGCTCGACCGGCGCGGCTCCGCCCGCGCGGCGAACCGGTTCGGGTTCGCGGTGCTCACGCTCTTCGTCGGCGCGGCCGTCTTCGGCGTGATGGCGCTGGTGCTCTCCTTCACGATGCTGTAGGCGCCGCCGCAGGCCCGCCGCCCGGCCGGATCAGGCCGGACTCGTAGGCGGCGATGACCAGTTGCGCGCGGTCGCGGGCGGTCAGCTTGGTCAGCAGGCGGCCGATGTGCGTCTTGGTCGTCGACGGGCTGACATGGAGGCGTTCGGAGATCTCGGCGTTGGAGAGGCCGAGGCCGACGAGGGTCAGCACCTCGCGTTCGCGTTCCGTGATGTCCGCCAGGACGGCCGCGGGGGCCGCGGTGGGGATCGGGCCGCGGGTGAACTGCTCGATCAGGCGGCGGGTGATGCCCGGTGCGAGCAGGGCGTCACCGGCGGCGACGACCCGGATCGCGGCGAGCAGGTCGGCCGGGCGGGTGTCCTTGAGCAGGAACCCGCTGGCGCCCGCGTGGAGCGCCGAGAAGACGTACTCGTCCAGGTCGAAGGTGGTCAGCATGAGGACGCGGACGTCCGCGGTCGCCGGGTCGCCCGCGATCCGGCGGGCGGCCTCGATGCCGTCCATGACGGGCATGCGGACGTCCATCAGGACCACGTCCGGGCGGTGCAGGCGGGCGAGGGCGACCGCCTCCTCCCCCGTCTCCGCCTCGCCGACCGCCTCCAGGTCCGGCGCGGTGTCGACCAGCAGCCGGAAGCTCCCGCGCACGAGCGCCTGGTCGTCGGCGACGAGGACGCGGATCACGGGGAGACCTCCGGGGCGGCGAGCGGCAGGCCGGCGGTGACCCGGAAGCCGCCCGTCGGGAGCGGTCCGGCGTGCAGTTCGCCGCCGTACATGGTGACGCGTTCGCGCATGCCGGCGATGCCGTGTCCGGTGGGCCCGGTGTCGCGCGTCGTGGCGGCGGGCGCCGTCGGCGTCGCCGGGCCCGGGTCGGTGATCGCGAGCGTGACCGTCCGGTCGGTGAAGGCGAGGGCGACGGCACAGCGGTCCGCGCCCGCGTGCTTGACCACGTTGGTGAGCGACTCCTGCACGACGCGGAAGAGCGCCAGTTGCAGACCGGTGGGCAGGGACGGCGGGCGTTCGCCGGTCTCGGTCAGCTCCACGCGGACGCCCGCGTCCGCCGTGCGGGCGAGCAGCGCGTCGAGGTCGGCCAGGCCCGGCGTGGGCGCGTGCTCCGCACCGTGGCCGTCGGGGGTCCGCAGGACGCCCAGCAGGGCCCGCAGTTCACGCAGCGCTCCACGGCTGGTGTCCTCGATGGCGGTCAAGGCGCGTCGTGCCTCGTCCGGGCGCTCGGCGGCGACGTGGTTGGCGACGCCCGCCTGCACGGCGATCAGGCTCATCGAGTGCGCGAGCACGTCGTGCAGTTCACGCGCGATACGCAGCCGCTCGTCGCTCAGTGCGCGCTGGGCCTGCGCCAGTTCGGCCGCCGCACGCTGCTCCGCCTGCGCGCGCACCGCCGCGCTGTAGCGCCGCTGCTGCCCGACGACCAGGCCCAGGACCCAGCCGAGGGCCGCGACGGCCAACTGGCCGAGCACGGGCGCGGGACTGAAGAAGACCACGCGACCGGGACGCAGAGACAGATGCCCGGTCAGCCCTCCTGCGGCGAGGACGAGCGTGCCGACGAGCAGCCAGACGGACCGGCGCACCGGCAGCCCCTGGACGGCCGAGTAGAGCACGAAGCCGAGGGCGACCACTTGCAGCGGGAAGACCGTCAGCGAGGTGGTCAGGGCGAGCACGAGCGCACCCCGGATCAGCATCGGCTCCGGCCACAGCCGCCGGGTGGCGATCGCGCCGGCGCCGAGCAGCGCGCTGGGGACCACGGTCCAGGCCGGCCCCTCGGCCAGGCTGTGCTCCGCCCGCAGCAGGACGAGCAGCGACAGCAGGGCCGCCAAGCAGTCGAACCCGATCCAGTGGGCGTTCGTCAGCCGTCCGACCAACGGCGGGCGCAGCGGCGGTCTCAACGGGTCCATGAACCACACCGTAGCCAGCGGCCCGGTCCTGCGCGTCGCACCACGGTCCGACCCCGACCGTCGTACCTGGGTCCGTCATCCGGCCTCCGACTCTGCACCGTGGCCCGACGACCGGGAGCGCCTGCCCGACGGATCGTGGTGGGACTCGCCGACCGAGAAGACGAGTACACCGAGAACACCGAGAGGAGGAGCACGATGGCCGTCGTCATCGACGCCCCGGCGATCCGAACCGTGGGCCTGGGCCGCCGGTACCGGGGCCGTTGGGCGCTGGAGGACTGCACGTTGGACATCCCGGCCGGTCGCGTGGTGGGCCTGGTCGGCCCGAACGGGGCCGGGAAGTCGACGCTGCTGAACCTCGTCATGGGCCTGCTCGCGCCGAGCGCCGGGACCGTGGAGGTACTGGGCGACCGCCCCGGCACGGGCCCACGGGAGTTGGCCCGGGTGGGCTTCGTCGCCCAGGACGCGCCCGTCTACGCCCACCTGACGGTCGCCGACCACCTGCGGTTCGGCGCGCGGCTGAACCCGGGCTGGGACGACGCGTACGCGCGGCGCCGCGTCGAGGAGCTGGGCCTGGACCCGGCACGGAAGGCCGGACGCCTGTCCGGCGGACAGCGCGCACAGCTCGCGCTGACGCTGGCCGTGGCCAAGCGCGGCGACCTGCTGGTGCTCGACGAGCCGGCCGCGAGCCTGGACCCCCTGGCCCGGCGGGAGTTGCTGGAGAGCCTGGCCGAGGCCGTCGCGGACCGGGCGATGAGCGTCGTCCTGTCCTCGCATCTGGTGAGCGACCTGGAGCACGCCTGCGACCACCTGGTGGTGCTGAACGCGGGCCGCGTGCGACTGACCGGGGACATCGGCGTGCTGCTCGCCGAGCACCGCGCCGTGACCGGGAACCGCGAAGCGGACCTGGAGGAACTGGTGCTGACCCACCTGGGCCGCACGACGAAGGAGACGGCGAAATGATCTGGCTGACCTGGCGGCAGTTCCGTGTCCAGGCCCTGGCGGCCCTCGGCGCGGTCACCGCGGTGGCGGTGCTGTTCGCCGTCAGCCGCGGCCACCTGTCCGATCTGGCGCGGTCCGCCGGCCTGAACGGCTGCGCGGGCGCCGACGCCTGCGCGTCCGCCCGGGCCGACTTCTTCGACGGGGTGCAGGCCGACCGGCTCGCCGGTGTCCTCTTCTACGCCGGAGCGGTGCTGCTCTACCTGACGCCCGCGCTGCTGGGCCTGTTCTGGGGCGCTCCGCTGATCGCCCGGGAGGTGGAGGCGGGGACGTTCCGGCTGGCGTGGAGCCAGAGCACCACCCGGCGGAGCTGGCTGGCGGTCAAGCTGGGCTTGGTGGGCGCGGGTTCGGTCGTGACGGGCGGCCTGCTCAGTCTGGTCGTCACCTGGTGGGCCGGTCCGATCGACCGGGCTGCGGCGCTGCCGGCCGGGAGCCGGGCGGCGGGCCCGTCGTTGCCGGGCCGGTTCGCACCGCTGCTCTTCGGCGCGCGCGACCTGGTGCCCGTCGGCGCGGCGCTGTTCGCCTTCGCGCTGGGCGTCACCTGCGGCCTGTTGCTGCGCCGGACCCTGCCCGCGATGGCGGTGACGCTGCTGGTGCTGACGGCGGTCCAGGTGGCGCTGCCGATGACGGTCCGCCCGTTCTACGAGGCGCCGCTGCGCAAGACGGTCCCCCTGGTCGCGTCCTACGGCCACGACTTCTCGATGCGGATCGAGGGCGGCTCGGTCCGGATGGTGCAGTCCGTCGACGTGCCGGGCGCCTGGGTGATCTCGGTCGGCACGACGGACTCGGCGGGGCGGCCGTGGAGCGGGCCGGCGCCGCGGGTCTGCCTGGCACAGAACGCGACGCCGCAGCAGTGCCTCGGCGCGGTGAACGCGCTGCGGCTGGACCAGGTCGTCTCCTACCAGCCGGCGGACCGCTACTGGACGTTCCAGTGGATCGAGACCGCCCTGTACGCACTGGGCGCCGCGGCGCTGGCCGGGTTCTGCTTCGCACGGGTCCGCGCGCTGCGCCTCGACTGAGGGCCAGGTGGCGTCAGGCCTGGCAGCGCGGGCACCAGAAGAGGTTGCGGGCCGCGTGCGCCTCGGTGCGCACCTCCGTGCCGCAGACCAGGCAGGGCTGCCCGGTGCGCCGGTAGACGTAGACCTCGCCGCCGTGGTCGTCGACGCGGGGCGGGCGGCCCATCGCCTCGGGGGTGTGCTCGGGGCGGACGGTGTCGATGCGGTTGTTCCGGACGCCCTCGCGCATCAGCGGGCGCAGGTCACCCCAGATCCCGTCCCACTCGGCGCGGTCGAGGCTGCGGCCCTCGCGGTGCGGGTCGACGCCCTGCCGGAAGAGGACCTCGGCGCGGTAGACGTTGCCGACGCCGGAGAGCACCTTCTGGTCCATCAGCAGCGCGGCGATGGTGGTGCGGCTGCCGCTGATCCGTTTCCAGGCGGCGTCGCCGTTCTCCTCGGCGCGCAGCGGGTCGGGCCCGAGGCGAGCCTCGACCTCCAGCTTCTCGCCGGGGGTGATCAGTTGGCAGGTCGTCGGGCCGCGCAGGTCAGCGTGGGCGTCCTCGGAGGCGATCCGCAGCCGGACCTGACCGACCGGCTCGGGCGCGGGGCCGTGGCCCCAGAAGACCTTGCCGTACAGGCCCAGATGGATGTGGATCCACCGGGTTTCACCGAAGCCGAGGAAGAGATGCTTGCCCTTGGCGTCGGTCGCGGTCAGCTCGCGGCCGTCCAACTGGGCCGCGGCCTGGGCGAACGGGCCCTGCGGGCTGGAGACGGCAACGGCCTGGCCGCCGAAGACCCGGTGGTATTCGGCGGCCAGTCGGTGGATGGTGTGGCCCTCGGGCATCCCTGCGCTGCTGCTGCCGCGCTCAGCCCTGCGGGTGGTGGGCCGGGATCGGCGGGAGCTCGCCGGTGGTCTCGTAGTCCGACAGCATGTCGATGCGGCGGATGTGGCGCTCCTCGGCCGAGAACGGCGTCTCCAGGAAGGCCTGGAGGAAGGAGGTGGCCTCCTCCTCGGTGTGCATGCGGCCGCCGATGGAGATGACGTTGGCGTTGTTGTGCTCGCGACCCAGCTTGGCCGTCTCCAGGCTCCAGGCGAGCGCCGCGCGGACGCCCTTGACCTTGTTGGCGGCGATGGCCTCGCCGTTGCCGCTGCCACCGATGACGACGCCGAGGGCCTCCGAGTCCGCGGCGGTGCGCTCGGCGGCACGCAGGCAGAACGGCGGGTAGTCGTCGACGGCGTCGTAGATGTGCGGACCGCAGTCGATCGGCTCGTGCCCGGCCTCGGTCAGCCACTTCACGAAGTGCTGCTTGAGCTCGAAACCGGCGTGGTCGGATCCCAGGTAGACGCGCATGGCTGGATTATGTCAGCCCGCCGTCGGCGAGGCGCGTCAGCCCTGCCCGGCCCTGCCACGGGGGCCTACGAGACGCGGCGGCCCACGAGCTTCCAGGCGGCCGGGAGCAGGCCCATCGCGAAAGCGATCTTGATGGCGTCGCCGATCAGGAACGGGTAGAGGCCGAGCGAGGCGGCCTGGGCGAGGGAGACGTGCAGGGCCACCGCCAGCCACGGGACACCGACGGCGTAGATGGCCAGGTTGCCCAGCACCATGGCGGCCGCCGTCCGCAGCGGGCTGCGGTCCGCGCCGCGGCGGGCCAGCTCGCCGACGAGGGCGCCCGCGACGACGAAGCCCACGGCGTAGCCGATGGAGGCGCTCATACCCGACGCGCCACCCGCGAGCCACGGCACGCCCGCGATCCCGGCCACGAGGTAGAGCGCCAGCGAGGCGACGCCGCGGCGCGCGCCGAGGGCCGTGCCGACCAGCAGCGCGGCCAGCGTCTGCCCGGTCACCGGCACCGGCGAGCCGGGGACGGGCACGGACAGCTGCGCGGCCAGACCGGTGAACGCGGCACCGCCGAGAACGAGCGCGGCGTCGCGGACCAGCGCGCGGCCGCGGGTGGTCCCGGCGGCGGGCAGCAGGTCGGCGAGGACGGCGCCGGGGCGGACGATCGGTGCGGCGAGGCTCACGGCAGGGCTCCTGGGGACGGAAGAAGAAGTGAACGATCGTGAACCTATCGGCCGGGGCACTCGGCCGCTCAGTGCGCTTCCCACAAAACCGCAGGTCAGCGCTTGGCCGGGCTCGACGGTGGGGCGACGGGCCGCAGTCGCCCGAACGCGTTCGGTGATCATGTCGTTCGCATTCTGACCCGAAGGACCTTCTTCTCTGCCGAAACGGGCACGATCGACCGAATACTGAGCAAGTCGGTTCAGTATCCGAACAGCACCCTGCAGGACAGATGAGCACCACGACCGCACCACAGCAGTCCCAGCAGCAGTCCCAGCAACAGCCCGCCGCCGACGGCCTCTCACATGGCCTGCGACAGCGTCACCTTTCGATGATCGCCCTCGGCGGCGTCATCGGCGCGGGCCTCTTCGTCGGCTCCGGCTCCGGCATCGCCGCCGCCGGGCCCGCCGTCGTGCTGGCCTTCGCGGCCTCCGGCGTGCTGGTCATGCTCATCATGCGGATGCTCGGCGAGATGTCCGCGGCCCGCCCCGCCTCCGGCTCGTTCTCCGTGCACGCGGAGAAGGAGATCGGCGCCTGGGCCGGCTTCGCCTCCGGCTGGCTCTTCTGGCTGCTGCTCTGTGTCGGCGTCTCGGTGGAGGCCACCGGAGCGGCCGGCATCATGACCAACTGGCTTCCCGGTACCCCAAGTTGGATGTGGGTCGGGCTGTTCATGGCCTTCTTCTGCGCCAGCAACCTGGCCGCGGTGAAGAACTTCGGCGAGTTCGAGTTCTGGTTCGCCGCGATCAAGGTCGTGGCGATCGCCGGCTTCCTCGTCCTCGGCGTCCTCGCGATCTTCGGCGTCGTCGGCCGCGGCGCGCCCGGACTGGCCAACCTCACCGGGGACGGCGGCTTCCTGCCCAACGGCACCAACGGCCTGGTCACGGGCCTGCTGGCCTCCGTCTTCGCCTACGGCGGCCTGGAGACCGTCACGATCGCGGCGGCCGAGTCCGAGAACCCCGTGCGCAGCGTCGGCAACGCGGTGCGGACGGCGATGTGGCGCATCGCGCTGTTCTACGTCGGCTCGATGGCCGTGATCGTCACCCTGCTGCCGTGGAACGACCCGAACGTGGTCAGGAACGGTCCCTACGTCGAGGTCCTGAACCTGCTCGGCATCCCGGCGGCGGCACAGATCATGAACGTCGTCGTGCTGATCGCCCTGCTGAGCGCGATGAACGCGAACATCTACGGCTCGTCCCGGATGGCCTACTCACTGGTCCGGCGCGGCCTCGGCCCGCGCGCACTGGCGCGCGTCGACGGGGGCGTGCCCAGGATCGCCGTGCTGGCGTCCTCGGCCTTCGGCTTCTTCGCGGTGCTGCTCAACTTCTGGTGGCCGACGACCGTCTTCGCCTGGCTGCTGAACGCCGTCGGGGCGGCGGTTCTGGTCGTCTGGGCGTTCGTGTGCGTGGCGCAGCTGCGGATGCGGCGCCGCCTGGAGCGCGAGGCGCCCGAGAAGCTGACGGTGCGGATGTGGGGTTTCCCGTACCTGACGTGGGTGGCCCTGGCGGGGGTGGTCGGCGCGCTGGCGCTGATGCTGACCTCGCACGCGAACCAGGTCCAGCTGGCGACGACGCTGGCCGCGACGGGCCTGCTGTCCCTCCTCGGCCTGCTCTGGTCCCGCAGGCGGTAGTTGCACTATCTGGGGGCGCGGGGAACTGCGCGAGAAACCAACGGCGTGCGGATCGCCCTGCTCGATGAGGACCATCCGCATGTCAGTGGCTTGTCGCGCAGTTCCTCGCGCCCCTGAAAAACCTCAGTCGAAGATCGGGCCCTGGGTACGGGTCCGCTTGATCTCGTAGAAGCCCGGCGTCGAGGCGACCAGGATCGTGCCGTCCCAGAGGCGGCCCGCCGCCTCGCCCTTGGGGGCGGGGGTGACGACGGGGCCGAAGAAGGCGACACGCTCGCCCGTGGAGCCGGGGACCGCGATGACGGGGGTGCCCACGTCCTCGCCGACCAGGCTGATGCCCTCCTTGTGGGAGATCCGCAGCGCGTCGTCGTAGTCGGTGGAGTCCATCGCGTCGGCCAGCGACGTCGGCAGACCGGCCTCGCTCAGCGCCGCCTCGATCGTCGCGCGGTCACGCGGCTCGCCGCCGTTGTGGAAGCGGGTGCCGAGCGCCGTGTAGAGCGGGCCGAGGACGCCCTCGCCGTGCTGCTGCGCAGCGGCGATGCAGACGCGGACGGGCCCCCAGGCCTCGTCCATCAGCTTGGCGTACTTCTCCGGAAGGTCACGCCCCTCGTTCAGCACGGCGAGGCTCATCACGTGCCACTTGACCTTCACCGGGCGCTGCTTCTCGACCTCCAGCATCCACCGGGAGGTCATCCACGCCCACGGGCACAGCGGGTCGAACCAGAAATCGGCGGTGACGGGCGACTGGGGCGCGTCCACGGACATACATCTGCTCCCTTGGTCCTGCTTGTCCTGGTCTTCCGACATCCGGAGACCCCTCCCCTGCAACGCGCCCCCGGCCGTCACCATTCCCAGCACCACTCGGCGTGACAAGATGCCAGCACCACGATCCATGGTTCAGCGGCGCGACCACCCTCACCGCGCCCCGTCTGCACGAGGAGTACCGACGTGCCCGGCACCAATCTCACCCGTGACGAGGCCCGCGAGCGGGCCCGGATCCTCGCGGTCGACGGGTACGCCGTCGAGCTCGACCTGCGCAGCGCCCTCGGTGACAGCGGGCGGTTCCGCTCGCTCACCACGCTGCGTTTCCGCTGCTCCGAGCCGGGCGCGGACTCCTTCGCGGATCTGCTGGCGCCGCACGTGCGCAGCGTCACCCTGAACGGGCGCGAGCTCGACCCCGCCGAGGTCTTCGACGGATCGCGGATCGCGCTGCCGGGGCTGGCCGCCGAGAACGAGCTGATCGTCGACGCCGACTGCGCCTACAGCCACACCGGCGAGGGCCTGCACCGGTTCGTCGACCCGGTCGACGGCGAGGTCTACCTCTACACCCAGTACGAGCCGGCCGACGCCCGCCGCGTCTTCGCCAACTTCGAGCAGCCGGACCTGAAGGCGCCGTTCGCGTTCTCGGTGACCGCGCCCGCGCACTGGGAGGCGTTCTCCAACTCCGCCGCCACCGGCGCCCCCGAGCAGAACGACGACCGGTCGTTGACCTGGACCTTCGCGCCGACGCAGCGGATCTCCACCTACATCACCGCGATCGTGGCCGGTCCCTACCACGTGGACCGCGACCACTACAGCCGCGAGCTGCCGGACGGCACCACGCTGGAGATCCCGCTGGGCGCGATGTGCCGCAAGTCGCTGGCGCAGTACTTCGACTCGGACGAGATCTTCACCGTCACCAAGCAGGGCCTGGACTTCTTCCACGAGGAGTTCGACTACCCGTACCCGTTCGGCAAGTACGACCAGGCCTTCGTGCCCGAGTACAACATCGGCGCGATGGAGAACCCGGGCTGCGTCACCTTCCGCGAGGAGTTCATCTACCGCTCCAAGGTGACCGAGGCCGCCTACGAGAGCCGCGCCAACGTCATCCTGCACGAGATGGCGCACATGTGGTTCGGCGACCTGGTCACCATGCAGTGGTGGGACGACCTGTGGCTGAAGGAGTCGTTCGCGGACTTCATGGGCGCGTTCTCGCAGGTCGCCGCGACCAAGTACCAGGCCGGCTGGATCACCTTCGCCAACCGCCGCAAGGCGTGGGCCTACCGCCAGGACCAGCTGCCGACCACGCACCCGATCACCGCGGACATCCGCGACCTCGAGGACGCCAAGCTCAACTTCGACGGCATCACCTACGCCAAGGGCGCCGCCGTGCTGAAGCAGCTGGTCGCCTACGTCGGCCGGGACGCCTTCTTCGAGGGCGCGCGCCAGTACTTCAAGCGCCACGCCTTCGGCAACACCACGCTCGACGACCTGCTGGCGGTGCTCGCCGGGACCAGCGGCCGCGGCGCCGAGGCGATGAGCGAGTGGTCGCGCTCCTGGCTGCAGACGGCCGGCGTCAACGCGCTCACCCCCGAGCTGACCGTGGACGCCGAGGGCCGGATCACCGACTTCGCCGTGCTGCAGGACGCCGCCGCGGACCACCCGACGCTGCGCCCGCACCGCGTCGCCGTCGGCCTGTACGACCTCACCGAGGACGGCCGCCTGGTCCGCAGCAAGCGCGTCGAGCTGGACGTGCGCGCCGAGGCACGGACGGCGGTGCCGGAGCTCGTCGGAACCCCGCGCCCGGCGCTGGTCCTCGTCAACGACGACGACCTGACCTACTGCAAGATGCGCTTCGACGAGCACTCGCTGGAGACGCTGCGCACCTCACTCGGCGACATCGCCGACCCCCTCGCGCGCGCCCTGTGCTGGTCGGCGGTGTGGAACATGACGCGCGACGGCCTGATGCCGGCCCGCGACTACCTCGACCTGGTGCTGCGCTTCGCCGGCCGGGAGACCGACATCGGCGTCCTGCAGCAGGCCCACGCGCAGGCCCGGCTGTCGCTGGAGCAGTACGTCGCCCCCGAGGGCCGCGAGGCGGCTGCGCGGGCCGTGGCCGAGGGCGCGCTGACGGAGCTGCGTGCGGCACTGCCCGGCAGCGACCACCAGCTGGCCTGGGCCCGGTACTTCGCCCAGACCGCGAACGGCGACGCCGATCTGCGGCTGGTCGAGGGCCTGCTGGCCGGCACCGCCCGGATCGACGGCCTCGACGTCGACCAGGAGCTGCGCTGGGCGCTGCTGCAGACCCTCGTCGCGAGCGGCCGGGCCGGCGACGCCGAGCTCACCGCGGAGCTGCAGCGGGACAACACCGCCAGCGGCAAGCGTCTGGAGACCGCGGCGCGGGCGTCGGCCCCCGACGCCGCGACCAAGGCTCGCACCTGGCACGCCGTCGTGGAGACGGACGAGCTGCCGAACGCACTGCTGGAGGCGGAGATCGCCGGGTTCCAGCAGGCCTCGCAGCGCGAGCTGGTCGCCCCCTACGCGGAGCCGTACTTCGAGGTGCTGGAGAAGGTCTGGGCGGAGCGCTCGATCGAGATCGCGCTGCGCATCGTCAACGGCCTCTTCCCGCGCCTGGTCAGCACGGAGGCGACGCTCGCCCGCACCGACCTGTGGCTCACCGAGCAGGCGGACGCGGCCCCCGCGCTGCGCCGCCTGGTGCGCGAGTGCCGCGACGACCTCGCCCGCGCGCTGCGCGCGCAGGCCTGCGACGCGCGCTGAGTCTCCCGGTCCGCCTTTTGGAGGTGTTTCGCCCCCGTCTGTCCGATCCCGCTAGGGTGGACGGCCGGGGGCGTGGCGCTGCGCGCCTCCGCGTTGACTGAACGTCAGTCGACGGTGTCCGGGAGGCGCAGGCGATGACAGACCACAGTCCGGGCTCGGACGACGCGGACGACGACTACCGCCTGGCGGCGGGCACGCCGCCGGACGGCGGGACGGACGGCGGGAGCGGCGACGGGACCGAGGGCGCGACGGGTCGCGCGGCAGATGGCGGGGACGGCGGGCCGCCGCCGCAGCTGTCCGGGCAACCCGGTTGGTCCTACGCGCCGACGGAGTCGGCGTTCCCGCAGGTGCCGCGTCAGGCGGAGCAGCCCGCAGAGCAGTTCGCCGAGCAGGCCGTCGGGC
Organism: Streptacidiphilus jiangxiensis; assembly: GCF_900109465.1. GTDB lineage: Bacteria > Actinomycetota > Actinomycetes > Streptomycetales > Streptomycetaceae > Streptacidiphilus > Streptacidiphilus jiangxiensis. Next base: position 167,681 of record NZ_FOAZ01000011.1, on the reverse strand, counting down.
TGGCCGCAGGGCAGTCCGCAGGGCAGGCCGTCGGACAACCCGCGTGGCAGTCCGGCGCACAAGCCGCCGGGCAGTCCGCCGGACGGACCGGATACGAGCCGGGCCTGTTCCAGCCGCCGGTTCCGGCTCCCGGCGGCCCACAGGTGCCGTGGCCGGCGCAGCCCCAGGCGCCACGGCTGTCGATGTCGCCCCCGCTGCCGCCGCTGCCGCCCCCGCCCACACTCGGTCGGCCGTTCACCGGCTCCCCTCGGCCCGCCGGGCCCCTCCGCGGACGTCGGCTCGCGGCGATCATCGCGGGCGGTGTCGCGCTCGCCGCCGTCGCCGTGACCGCCGTGGTGCTCACCTCCGGCGGCGGAGGCGCTACCGGTGACACCGGCGGCGACGGGCCGGACGTGCGGACACTGAGCGCCGCCTGGAGCCTGCCCGGCACCAGCGACGACCACCAGGTCGGCACCTGGGTCACCGCCAAGTACCTGGTCCGCGCCACGCAGTCCGGCGTCAAGGCGTACAACCTGGCCGACGGCACCCCCGCGTGGACCGCGCGGCCGCTCTCCGGTCCCGGCGTCCCCTGCGCCATGTCGCCCACGATCTCCGCCTCCGGCCTCGGCACGATCGGGTTCGGCCCCGACAGCCAGGACTGCTCCACGCTGGTCGGCGTCGACACCCTCTCCGGCAAGACCCTCTGGTCCACACCGCTGACCACCAAGGACCACACCGACGCCGTCCCCACCACGACCTTCCTGGACGGCCAGGTCGGCGTCATCGTCGACGCCACCGTCGTCGGCGGCGTCGACCTCACCGACGGACACGTCGTCTGGGGCTACAAGCCGCGCGGCCAGTACTGCAACGCCTACCCCTACGGCGGCGCCGGAGCTGTCGTCGTCGACGACTACTGCGCGGACGTCAGCCCCGCCTACACGGTGACCGCCTTCGACGCGGGAACAGGCCGACAGATCTGGCAGAAGCAGGGCACCGACCACGTCCAGTTCGGCTCGGTCGTCGGCGCCTCACCGGTCGTCGCCACGCTGACGGACGGCGCCGTCAACGTCTACGACCCCAGCGGCACCCCGCGCCCGCTCACCCTGCCCGGCGGCATCGAGCCCGGACTCCGCGCGGTGGGCGGCTCCGACAGCGGCGCGCAGACCGTCAACACCTCCACACTGCTGCTCCCGACGCGCCAACAGACGCCCTCCCGGGCGACCGTCACGGCCGTCAACACGACCACCGGGGCCACGTCCTGGACCTACGACGGCGACACCCACCAGGGCGCCGCCCTGGTCCACCCCCAGCAGGAGGCACCCTCGGGTGCCGGCAGCGGCGGCGCGGCGAAGCTGTACGCGATCTCGCTCGCCCCGGACTACACCGACACCGGCTCCCCCGAGCTGGTCACCCTGGACCCGGCGACGGGTCACTCGACGGTCCTGGCCAAGCTCCCGCCCAAGCCCAGCTCGTTCCTCTACACCACGGGCACGGTCTACGTCCTGCCCGACGGCCGCGTCCTGCTCGTCGCGGTCGACGGATCGGGAACGGCGGTCCGGCTCTTCCAGTGAGCGGCCCTCAACCGGTCGGCACGTTCCCGTCGCAGGCCGGCGGCGACGGGAACGCCGCGTCCGGCTGCTCCGCAGGTTCCTCGACAGGTTCCGCTCCCCGGCGGCGCCGACGGTCGAGGACGATCTGGCCCACGACCGCCACCCCGGCCAGCACGGCGAGCACCCCGTAGACCACGCCCCGGGGAATGCCGCCCGGGCCCGCGTCACCGAGCCACGTGCCGAACTGTGCTCCCGGCTCTGCTGCCGAGTGCGGCGCGGGCTGCCTCCCGCGCGCCGCGCCCCCACCGGCATCGGCGCCGGCACTGGCCTTCACCCAGGCCCCGCCCGTCGGATCCGTCGCCTGCGGCAGTGGCCCGGCCGCAGGACCCGCCGCGAGCACGCGACCCAGGTCCGGCCGGGCGATGCCGTGGCCGAGTGCCGGGTCGGACGCGGAAAGATCCGGGGACCGCACGGCCGTCTCGAGGATGTAGTCGATCGTCTGGCCCGCGGTCAGCTGCGGGTGGGCGGAGCGGTAGAGCGCGGCGATCGCCGCGACGACGGCCGTGGAGTCGCTGGTGCCGGTCGCCTCCACCACCTGGGTGTCACTGGCGGCACCGTCCCGGACCATGTGGACCCCCGGGGCGGCCACGGTGACCCCTCCCCTGTTCGAACCGCTCCACGGCCGGTGCCTCTCGTCGACCGCGCCGACCTTGACGACGCCCGGCCAGGACGCGGGGTACTCCTTACGTGTGGTTCCGTCATTCCCCGCCGCCGCCACCAGGACGACGTCGTGCTGCTCGGCGTAGGCGACCGCAGCCTCCTGCGCGGGCTCCGCCGAGGGGGTGCCGAGGGACAGACAGATGACCCGGGCACCATGATCCACGGCGTAGCGGATGGCCTGTGGCACGTAGTCCACGCCGAAGCCGACCTGCCCACTGCCCCCGATGCCGACCGGCAGGATCTTGGCGCCCGGCGCCAGCCCCATGACCCCGTCGGCGCCGTGCGAACCGCGACCATGGCCCGCGATGATGCTCGCCATCCCGGTGCCGTGTCCCTCGGCGGAGTGATCGGTCTGGCCGTTTCCCCCGAATGCGAAGTCGGTCCCCGGCAGCACCTGCCCCCGCAGGTCCATGTGCGACGCCCGGACGCCGGAGTCGATCACCGCCACGGTGACGCCCTTGCCGGTGCTGTGCGGCCACACCGTCTGCGGCGCCTGGTAGTCGGCGAGCATCCACTGCGCGTCGCGCGCCTGGTCCGCGTGCGCCGCCGGCGTCCATCCGGCACTCACGACCCCCGCGAGCGCCACCGCAACGAGCCCGCGCAGCGCACGACCAAAACCCATCCCGCGTTACCGCCCCTGGTTCCCGCCGTAGCCCTGCTGCGGCGGGTACTGCTGGCCACCGTTGTTGTACGGGTTCTGCGGCGGCTGCTGTCCGTACTGCCCGGTCGGCGGCTGGTAAGCCTGCGGCTGGGGCTGGTACTGCGGCTGCGCCTGCGGGTAGCCCGGGCCACCACTGTTGCCACCACCACCGCCGCCACGGCGACTACGGGCGATCACGACAATGACCACCACCACGACGACGAGAGCGGCGAGCGCCCCGAGGACGATCACGATCGTGGACGAGGAGGAGCCGGACCCGGAGGCCGTGGTGGAAGTGTCGGGGCTGGCGCTGCTGTTGGCCCCGGTGCCGCCCTGGTTCAGCGGGTCCGTCGCCTGCGGCAACGGCCCGGCGGCCGGGCCGGCATCGACGGCCATCTTGAAGTCGGGCGAGGCGATGCCGTAGCCGAAGCCGGGGTCCGGAGCGGTGAGGCCCTTAGGGAGGATCGCGGTCTTGATGATGTAGTTGACGATCTGCCCGGCGGTCAGGCTCGGGTGCGCGGACCGGTAGAGGGCAGCGAGGGCGGAGACTACGGCGGTGGCGTCACTGGTGCCGTGCGCCATGCGCATCTCGGTGTCGCTGCCCGCACCGTCGCTCAGGATGTCGACCCCAGGCGCCACGACGGTGATGCCGCCCGTCTGCGACTCGCTGGACAGCTTGCCCGTCTTGTCGACCGCGCCGACCTTGATGACGCCAGGCCACGATGCGGGGTACTGCTTGTCGTTCCCACCGTCGTTGCCTGCCGCCGCCACCAGAACGACGTTGTGCTGCTCGGCGTAGGCGACCGCACTCTCTTCGACGGGGTCGGCCCCGGCTGAGCCGATCGACATGTTGATCACCTGCGCGCCGTGATCGACCGCATAACGAATGGCCTGAGGCACATAGTCCTGCCCCTGGCCCTGCACGCCCGTACCGATGCCGATCGGAAGAATCTTCACACCCGGTGCCAGGCCCATGATCCCGTCCTCGCCGTTCGGGCCATGCCCGTGACCAGCGATGACGCTCGCCATCTGGGTGCCGTGGCCCTCGGGCGAGTGATCGGTCTGGCCGTTGCCACCGAAGGCGAAGTCGGTGCCCTGGAGGATCTGTCCCCGTAGGTCGACCTGGGTCGCGCGCACGCCGGAGTCGATCAGGGCAACGGTGATGCCTTTACCGGTGGTGTGTGGCCAGACCACCTTGGCCGCGTCGTATCCGGACGCACCCAGCACCCACTGCGTGTCGCGTGCCTGGTCGGCATGCGCCGCTGGAGCCCCACCAACGACAAGGGCTCCAGCGAGCGCTGCCCCTCCCAAACCACGCAGTGCTCGACTGAAGCCCATACCGTCACCCCGCTCGCCTACGTACGTTCGACGACCAGGACACTACTTGACTCTCAGAAATCAATCACGCCCGGGTTGGACGCTCCGTTCGAGGCCCACGTCTCCTCGTCCTCGACCAGATACCCGGCGCGCGCCTTGCGCTTCTTCTTGTTCTGGTTGCCGCCGCCCATGCCACCGCCGCCCATGCCCATGGGCTCGCCCTGCCCGGCACCACCGGCTCCCTCGCCCTCGGCGCCGATCGCGGCTTTCTCGGCCTCCGACATACCGTGGGCGCCTTCGCCTGCGGTCATACCCTCGCCCTCGGCAAGGCCACCACTGCCGATACCGCCGGCGCCGCTGAGACGCCCACCGCCCAGGCCGCCACCGAGACCGCCACCGCCCAGGCCGCCGAGACCACCGACACCGCCCACGCCGCCGCCGAACCCGCCGCCGCGACCCCGGCCGCCGCCGGAACCGATGCCGGTGACGCCTCCGATGACGGGCTCGCCCGTCACGCCACCGCCGACGCCGGTACCACTCTTCGGGCCGCCGGGGCCACCATCGAGGGTGCCGCCGGGGCCGGGAGGCGTCCCGCCGCCCTGACCGCCGTGGACGCCGTCGATCCCGCCGCCACCGGGGTTGTACCCGCCGCCACCGTTCTGGCCGGGGTTGAAGGTGTCGTGGCCGCCACCGTTGCCGCCGGTGATCGGCGTGACGTGCGCCTCACCCGCATGCCCGGGCCCGGTGGGGGTGTCGCCGTAGCCGCCGACGCTGCCACCATGCTGCGGCGGCTCGGGCGGGGCCGGCCAGACGGTGCTGCCCGAGTGCGAGCCGGGCGTCTTCAACTGGGCTGCCGACGCGTTGTACTGCGTGCCGAGCTGCTCCATGACGACGACGGCCTCCTGGTGCACCTGCTCCCAGGCGCTGAGGTCGCCACCGTCCATCTTCACGGCCTGGGCCAGACCGAACTTCGCCGCGTCCTGCTTGAACTGGATGTCGCTGGACCCGCCGAGCGCGCTGCCGATCTGATCGAGCTCGCTCGGGGCGCCCGGGAAGTTCTGCTTGGCAGTCGTCAGCGCCTGGCTCGCCTGGCCCAAGGAGTAGTGCGTGTTGCTCGCGTACTGGGCGCCGTTGGTCAGGCTCTCCTGGAGCGCCGCGGCGCTGGCGCGGAAGTTGTCCGCGCTCTCGCCGGTCCAGTGCTCCAGCATGGTGTTGACATGGGTGCCGAGCTCGTTGGCCGTCGACGTCAGCGACTGCGAGATGTTGTCCCAGTGCCGGGCCACGTCCATGATCGCGCTCGGGCTGGCGCTCTCGATCATCTGCTGGAGGCCCTTGTAGCCACCCGCGGACTCGAAGTCCGTCGTGAAGCCGTCAAGGCCGGTCCTGCCACCCTTGTTCTTGTCCAGGACGGTCTGCCACTGCTTGTCCGCGGCCTGCTGCCGCTGGCGCTGCTGCGCTGCGAGCGCAGCCGCCTCTCCCGCGCCGCCCATCAGGAAGCCCCGTGGTTCAGGAAGGTCCCGCCGGTGTGGCTCTCCTGCGCCGCGTACTGGGCGTGCGCGGCACCGGTCTTGTCCGTGAAGTCCTGGATCATCGCCTTCAAGGTGGTGATCATCTGCGTGAGCTGCGTCTTCATGTTGTCGTGGGCGGCGAACAGATTGCCCGCCTCGATGAACTTGTCGCCGCCGAACTCCGAGCGGGCAATGTTGGTCTGGTAATTGGAGACACCACAGACCACGTCCATGCCGTCCGCCACACCCTGCAGCTTCTTCAGCGTGTCCTGCAGGTAGCTCAGGTCTACTTCATATCCGGCCATCGCTCGCCTCCCCGTTCATCGGCTTTAAGCCCATGCACATCATAGGGATGACCACGGACAAGGTCCCTACCGGATCCGCTCCTGCAGCCAATCCGCAACCGTACGAACGACATCCGGCACCACGTCAGTTTCGGTCTTGCGTACGGCGAACGCGTGGTTGCCCGCGTCGAGGCCGGTCAGGCGGTGTGTGCGCTTCGGCAGCTGTGGGAACTCCGACGGGGCGCCGAAGGGGTCGCGGGCCGCCTGGACGACGAGGGTAGGGAGGCCGGTTCCCAACAGTTCGTCCGCGCGGGAGCGCTCGGGCTTGCCCGGGGGGTGGAGCGGGAAGGCCAGGGCGACGACACCGGCCGCACCCGACTGCGCGCCCGTCCGGCACGCGACGCGGGCGCCCGCGCTGCGGCCGCCGACGAAGAGTGGCACGGACTCCCCCACCGCAGCCCGCACATGGGCGACGACGGGAAGCCACCCGACGTCCAGCGTCTTCGGCGCGGGGGCAAGGCGCTTGCCGGCGACGCGCCAGGGCTGTTCGACGAGCACGACGGCGACGGAGTCGACACCGGCCGCGATGGCCTGGAGGTCCGCGGCCTCGATGCCGCCGCCCGCGCCGTGGCCGAGCAGCAGCACGCCGCGCTGTGCGCGGTCGCGGTGGTGCCAGGTGAGGCGCGCGTCGCCCACCTCGGTGGGGACGAGTTCGGTGACCGGCGGAGCGTCAGGAGCCATGCTTCCGATTCTTCTTGGCCTCCTTGAGCGCGGCCACTCGACGCTCCGCGTCGGCACCGAACTCGGGCCCGAAGGTCTTCAGCGGATTGGTCGTCGTGTCGATCACGGACTTGCGCCAGTCGACCGACTCCTCGCGGTTGAACTCCTCGGTCCACGCCAGCACGGCCAGGCGGCTCACCCGGCCGTCCACGATGGTGATCTTGTAGTCCGACGTGACGCCGACCCGACGGGAGAAGGTGAAGCTCGGGCCCGAGTCACTCTTGAACTCGAGGTGGTAGGGGGTGAGGGCGGTGCCGGGGGCCACGGAGCCGAGCCAGTTGTCGGTCAGTCGCGTCACGCCCACCTTGTGACCGACCATCTGGCCGATCTCGGGCTGCTGGGCCGCGAACTGCGTTCCCCCGAACTTGAACCTGACCTCGGAGGCGCCACCCGCGAACCGGTTGTCGGGATAGCGGCCGCGGCCCATCACCACCGTGCCGAGAACGCGGTCGGGCTCGGCGACCGGGAAGACGCGGTAGTACTCGTGCACGTCGTAAGGAACCGGCTTGTGCATCCGGACCACGGGGTGCGAGCTGCCGCCGTCGAAGACGTTGAATGTCGTGTGGTGCCGCCCGTACTCGACCTTGACGACGAACTCGCGCAGGGACTCCAGCGGATCGGCGCCCGGTACGCCCGCGCCGGTACTCCCGCCACCCTTGAGGAAGTCGAACGACATCTCAGTGACCTGCCCTTCCACGGCGGCGGTAGTCGTCGACGGCGGTGCGCTGGAGATCCTGGATCAGGGGCTCGAGGTCCTCGACCTCCGCGCCCTCACTCAGACGCCTGAAGATGGTGCCCGCCAGCTCGCGCTGATGGGGACTGCGGCCGGCGAGCAGCTCGGCGGACATCCGCTCGGCCACGGCCGCCCGCCGCTCCTCCGAGACGGACGCCTGCGAGGGCCGGGCCGGCTGGGGCGGGAGGTTGAGATTGCTGCCGAAGGTCGTCATCTGGCTTTCTTCCGTTCCGGAGCTGGTCGGTGGCCGCGTGCGGGTCAGGCCGCCGGTAGCATCGCGATGCGTCCGGCGCCGAGCACCGGGGACCAGCCGCCGTTCTTCTCGAAGTCGAAGCCGCGCTGCTCGACCTGGTCGATGAGGCTGCCGATGGACGGCATGGGTGAGTCGATGGCCGCCATGATCTTGTGCACGGCCGTCTCGATGTCCTTCACCGCCGCCTCGATGGCGCGGAAGATCGTGATGATGGCGTTGATCCCGGTGATGATCCGGTGCACGATCTTGTAGATCTTGTACAGCTTGTAGATCGAGAAGCCGGCGGCGACCACATCGGCGACGGGGTCCTCAGGACCACCCCCCACGGCCTCGACCGCCGCGTCGCCCGCGAGCATCTCCTCGGCCTGCGTGGCCAGCTGCGCGATCTCGTCCTTGACCAACTGGTTGATCTGCTTCAGCGCCATCCGGGCCAGCCGGACCGTGGTGTCGTAACCGATCTTGTACGCCTCGGCGGCGTCCTTCGCCGCGTCGCCGATACCGCCGATGCCCATGGTCCACATGAACAGGTACTGGTCGAAGGCGTTGGCCGTGGCGCCCTGCCACTCGCTGCCCAGCTTCCACGAGCCCTTCCGCAGGGTGCCCGCCACGGTGTAGAGGCCGTCGCTCAGTTCGCCGTAGGCGTCGGAGAGGTAGCGGAGCCGGCCGAAGTCACCCAGCAGCGGCGTCAGCAGCAGTTCGTACAGGCTCTGGCCGGTGCACCACTGGAAGAGGGTGTTGGCGAACTTGAGTTCCGTCTGCTGCCGCACGAGGAGCAGGGCGTGCTTGATCCCCTTCGCCTCGTCCTCCTGCGCGCTGGCGGGCTCCTTCGGCTCGACCGGCTCGTCGGTGAAGTTGGCCACCGCTCCCGCACCCGGGATGTCGCCGATCCCGTAGTTCCCGAACGTGCCGCCCGAGAAGGCCGACGGGTAGAGCGAGCGCAGGCCGGCCGCGTTGTCCTGGTCGGTCCGGGTGTACTCCGCGCTGGTCTCGTGGACCTTCCCCGCGATCAGATGCATGCCGCGCGTCGCCTGGGCGAGCTTGCCGTCGAAGAACTGCCCCAGCTCCGGCACCACGGCCAGCATCGGGAGCAGCAGCAGGCCTTCGTCGAAGCCCTGGGTGTTGCTGCACTGGCCGGAACTCCACTGCCCGAGTCGCGCGAGGTGGTCGCTCTGGTGGCCCACCAGGCCCTCGTAGGAGCCGAAGTCACCGGCCGACGGCGCGCGGAACCCGTCCATGCTCTCCCCCCTCACACACACGTACGGTGAGACACCCTAGCCTCGCCGCACAGCACGCCACCATCACGCTCCGCGCAATCCGCCCGGCCACCCCGCCGGGACGTGCAAAGATGCCAGCGAAGAGACAGTCGACAAAGGAGTCACGCAGCGTGCCTGGCACCAACCTGACCCGCGAGGAGGCCCGCACCCGGGCCGAGCTCCTCCACGTGGACGGATACGAGATCGAGCTCGACCTGAGCGCGGCGGCGGAGGGCGGTACCTTCCGCTCAACGACCGTGGTCCGGTTCACCGCCACCACGCCCGGAGCCTCCAGCTTCATCGACCTCGTCGCACCGACCGTGCACGAGGTGACGCTGAACGGCGCCGCCCTTGACCCGTCCGAGGTCTTCAACGACAGCCGCATCGCGCTGCCGGGCCTCGCCGCCGAGAACGAGCTGCGCGTCGTCGCGGACTGCGCCTACAGCAGCTCCGGCGAGGGCCTGCACCGGTTCGTCGACCCGGTCGACCAGCAGACCTACCTCTACACGCAGTTCGAGGTGCCGGACGCCCGCCGCGTCTTCGCCTCCTTCGAGCAGCCAGACCTGAAGTCCACGTTCCGATTCGTCGTCACCGCGCCGACGGGCTGGAAGGTCATCAGCAACGAGGTCTCCCCCGACCCGGAGAAGGGCGCCACCGAGGGCACCGAGGTGCACCGCTTCCCGGTCACCCCGCGCATCTCCACCTACATCACCGCGCTGATCGCCGGCCCGTACCACGGCGTCTTCAGCGAGTACGTGAGCCCGGACGGCGAGCAGCGGGTGCCGCTGGGCGTCTACTGCCGTCCGTCGCTGGCGCAGTACCTGGACGCGGACCACATCTTCGACGTCACGCGTCAGGGCTTCGACTACTTCCAGGACAAGTTCGACTTCGCCTACCCGTTCTCCAAGTACGACCAGCTGTTCGTGCCGGAGTTCAACGCGGGCGCGATGGAGAACGCGGGCGCGGTGACCATCCGCGACCAGTACGTCTTCCGCTCCAAGGTGACGGACGCCGCGTACGAGACGCGCGCCACGACGATCCTGCACGAGCTCGCCCACATGTGGTTCGGCGACCTGGTCACCATGGAGTGGTGGAACGACCTCTGGCTGAACGAGTCGTTCGCGACCTTCGCCGAGACCGTCTGCCAGGCCGAGGCCGAGGGCAGCCGCTGGCCGAACATCTGGACGTCCTTCGCCAACCAGATGAAGACCTGGGCGTACCGCCAGGACCAGCTGCCGTCGACCCACCCGATCATGGCGGAGATCAACGACCTGGAGGACGTCCAGGTCAACTTCGACGGCATCACCTACGCCAAGGGCGCCTCGGTGCTCAAGCAGCTGGTCGCCTACGTCGGCCAGGACGCCTTCTTCGCGGGCGTGCAGGCGTACTTCAAGCGCCACGCGTGGGGCAACACCCGCCTGTCCGACCTGCTGACCGCGCTGGAGCTGACCTCCGGCCGCGACCTGAAGGCCTGGTCCAAGGCGTGGCTGGAGACCGCGGGCATCAACATCCTGCGCCCGGAGCTGGAGGTCGGCGCCGACGGCGTCATCACCTCCTTCGCCGTCCGCCAGGAGGCCCCCGCGCTGCCGGCCGGCGCGCGCGGCGAGGCCGTGCTGCGGCCGCACCGTATCGCCATCGGCCTGTACGAGCTGGACGGCGACGCCCTCAAGCGCGTCGAGCGGATCGAACTGGACATCGCCGCCGCCGAGCTGACGGAGGTTCCGCAGCTGGTCGGTCGCGACCGTCCGGCCGTGATCCTGCTCAACGACGACGACCTCTCCTACGCGAAGATCCGCCTGGACGAGTTCTCGCTGGCCAACGTCACCGCGCACATCGCCGACTTCGTCGACTCGCTGCCGCGCGCGCTGTGCTGGGCCGCCGCCTGGGACATGACCCGCGACGCCGAGATGGCCACCCGCGACTACCTGGAGCTGGTGCTGCACGGCGTCGGCCGCGAGTCCGACATCGGTGTGGTGCAGTCGCTGCAGCGCCAGGCCAAGCTGGCCGTCGAGCTCTACGGCGCGCCCGAGTGGCGCCCGACCGGCCGCGCGAAGTTCGCCGAGGCCGCGGAGCGCCTGCTGCGCGCGTCCGAGCCCGGCAGTGACCACCAGCTGGCGTGGGCCCGCACGTTCGCGGCGTCCGCGTCCACCGAGGAGCACCTGGCGCTGCTCTCCGGCCTGCTCGACGGCTCCGTCGAGCTCGAGGGCCTGGCCGTCGACACCGAGCTCCGGTGGGCGCTCCTGGAGCGTCTCTCCGCGACGGGCGTCGCGGACGAGGCCTCCGTCATGGAGGAGCTGGAGCGCGACGCGACCGCAGCCGGCGAGGCCCACGCGGCAACGTGCCGGGCATCCCGCCCGACGGATGCGGCCAAGGCCGCGGCGTGGGCCTCGGTGGTGGAGGCGGAGACGCTCACCAACACCGTCCAGGAGGCCGTCATCGCCGGCTTCGTCCAGACGGAGCAGGCGGAACTGCTGGCGCCGTACACGGCGAAGTACTTCGACGCGGTCAAGGGCATCTTCGAGCAGCGCTCGCACGAGATGGGCCAGCAGATCATCGTCGGCCTCTACCCGACGATCCAGGTCTCCCAGGAGACGCTGGACACGACGGACGCCTGGCTCGACGCGAACGCGCCGGCCCCGGCGCTGCGCCGCATGGTCGTCGAGTGCCGCAGCGGCATCGAGCGCGCCCTCAAGGCCCAGGCGGCGGACCAGGCTGCGGCTCAGGGCTAGTTGCACCACCCCAGGGGCGCGGGGAACTGCGCGACAAGCCACCCTGTGTGGTGAGTCGCTCAGCGGGCAGAGCCATCCGTACACGGTGGTCACCCGCGCAGTTCCGCGCGCCCCTGGCCTCCGCCCGACCCGCGCCCACGCGGCGGAGCCGCAAAACGGCAGAGCCGCGCGCCCCTGACCTCTGCCCGACCCGCGCCCACGCGGCGGAGCCGCAAAACGGCAGAGCCGCGCGCCCCCGGCCTCTGCCCGCCCCGCGCCCACGCGGCGGAGCCGCAGAACGGCAGAGCCGCGCGCCCCTGGCCTCTGCCCGGCCCGCGCCCACGCGGCGGAGCCGCAGAACGGCAGAGCCTCGCGCCCGTTTGCGTGCGCCACCTACCCGGGGGCCGAAAGTGGCCCACTCCGACAGCTCTTCAATGGCCCTGCCTCCTGGACCATCCGCTCCGTAGCGTGGGACTGGTCAGGGAGAGTCCGTGCGATCGAGGAGGCCACGTGTCGAGAGGGGCGCTCACCACAGCCCAGTTGGTCGGTGCGATCGGGGACGGCGCGTACTACACCACCTCCGCGCTGTACTTCACGCACGTGGTGGGCCTGTCGCCGTTCCGGCTCGGCCTGGGGCTCGCCGTCGGGTGGACGGTCGGCACCCTGACCGGGGTGCCGCTCGGTCACCTCGCCGACCGGCGTGGTCCCCGAGGGACGGCGGTGCTGTTCGCGCTCGCCGCCGCCACCGTCGTCGCCACGTTCCTCGTGGTCCGCTCGTTCGTGCCGTTCCTCTTCGCCGTCTCCCTGTACGCCGCCGCGACCTCCGGGCTCGGCAGCGCCACCCAGGCGCTGGTCGGCGCCCTGACGGGCCCCGCCGAACGGACGCGGCTGCTCGCGCGACTGCAGTCGACCCTCAACGGGGGGCTGGGGATCGGCGCGATGCTCGGTGGTGTGGCCATCTACAGCGGGAGCCGCACGGCGTTCCTGGCCGTCTTCGTGCTCGACGCCGTGAGCTTCGTGGTCTGCGGACTGATCCTGCTGCGCCTTCCGGCCGTCCCGCCCGTGCCCGCCCGCGCCGGTGAGCCGAGGCTCGCGGTGCTGCGCGACCGGCCGTACGCCGTCGTCGCGCTGATCAACACGGTCCTGCTGCTGCGCATGCCGCTGCTCAGCCTGGTGGTCCCGCTCTGGATCGCGTCCCGCGCAGCCGAGCTGGGGTGGTTGAGCTCGGTCCTGTTCGCCCTCAACACGCTGACCGTCCTGCTGTTCCAGGTCCGCACGGCCCGCGCGGTCACCGGGCTCGGCTCCGCCTCCCGCGCGGTGCGGCGGGCCGGTCTGCTGCTGCTGGCGTCCTGCGCGGTCTTCGCCGCCTCGGCCGCCGGCCTGCCGCTGTGGGTGACCGGCACGCTCCTGGTCGCGGCGGCGGTGCTCCAGGTCGTCGGGGAGATGCACCAGTCCGCCGGCTCCTGGCAGATCAGCTTCGACCTCGCCCCCGCCCACCGGCTGGGCCAGTACCAGGGCTTCTTCGGGTCGGGCGTGGCCGTGGCCCGCACCCTGGGCCCGCTCGTGCTCACCACGCTGCTGTTGACCTGGGGTGTCCCCGGCTGGCTGCTGCTGGGCGGGCTGTTCGCGGTGGCGGGGTGCGCCATGGGACCGGCGGTCCGGTGGGCCGAGCGCAGCCGGCTCCGCCCGCAGAGCGCCGTCGATGCGAGGGTCGCCGTCCGGGCGTGAAACCCCGGCCCGTGAGCCCTCTCCCAGGCCCCGTCACGCCGCCGCCCCGGCGGCGTCACGCACCCTTCCCCGACGCGCGGGCCGCGCCTACTCGCCGGCCGCGCTCTCGTCCCGCATGACGGCGGCGAACTCCTCCGTCCGCTCGGCGGCGGCGAGTTGGTCCAGCGTCGCCGGTTTGCCGTCGGCGTCGGCGACGGGGAGGCGCCAGTTGGGGTACTCGGAGGAGGTGCCCGGGAGGTTCTGGGGCCGGGGGTCGCCGAGGACGTCCGGGAGCCAGACGCCGACGAGTTCGGCGGGCGTGCGCAGCAGGTAGCGGTGGAGGGCCGCCACCGCGTCCGGGAGGTGGCGGCCGTCCGCGGGTTCGAGGAGGTCCGCGGCCGGGCCCTCGCCGTACGGGGGGACGGTCATCAGGCCCTCGCGGGCCAACTCGCCGAGCCACTCCTCGCGTTCCGTCTCGTCCTCGGCCTGCTCCTCCGCCAGCGGACGGGACAGCAGCCCCAGGCGGTGGCGGAGTTCGACGTGGTCGCCGCTCAGGCGGGACGCCGTCGGCGGCAGGTCGTGAGTGGTCAGGGTGGCGAGGCAGTCCTCGCGCCAGCGGTCCGGCGGGAGCGGCGAGCCGCCGCCCTGCTCGGACCAGTCACGTTCGAACCAGAGCACGGACGTGCCCAGCACACCCCGCGCGGCCAGCTGTTCGCGGACCCCCGGCTCGACCGTGCCGAGGTCCTCACCGATCACGATCGCGCCCGCGCGGTACGCCTCCAGGGCGAGGACGCCGAGCATCGCCTCGTGGTCGTAGCGGACGTAGGTGCCCTCCGTCGGCGGGCGGCCCTGCGGCACCCACCAGAGCCGGAACAGGCCCATGACGTGGTCGACCCGCAGTGCGCCCGCGTGCCGGAGGTTGGCACGCAGGAGCTCCGCGTAGGGCGCGTAGCCGGTGTCGGCGAGGGCGTCCGGGCGCCACGGCGGGAGGGCCCAGTCCTGGCCGTGGGCGTTGAAGGCGTCCGGCGGGGCGCCGACGCTGATGCCCGCCGCCAGGCAGTGCTGGAGCGCCCAGGCGTCCGCGCCGTCCGGGTGGACGCCGACCGCGAGGTCGTGGACGAGACCGACGGGCATGCCCGCGTCGCGGGCCGCCGCCTGGGCGGCGCCCAGCTGCTCGTCGACGAGCCAGGCGAGCCAGGAGTGGAAGTCGACGCGGTGCGCCAGCTCGACGCGGGCGCGGGCGACAGCCGCACTGCCCGGATCGCGCAGGCCCGAGGGCCAGTCGCGCCAGGCCGGACCGTGGACCTCGGCGAGCGCGCACCAGGTCGCGTACTGGAGCAGGCCGTCGCCCTCGCGGCGCAGGAACGCCCGGTACGCGGCCTCACGGCCGACGCCGCGCGGGACGGCGTGGATCACCTCCAGCGCCTCGCGCTTGGCGGCCCACACCGCGTCGCGGTCGATCAGGTTCTCCTCGATCAGCACGCCCTCGCGCAGCCGCGCGCCGCGCCGCGCCGCGTCCTGGACGCGCTCGCGTGCCTCCGGGGCGAGGTAGGCGTACTCGGGCACGGCCTCGATCCGCAGGTGGACCGGATCGGCGAACCGGCGCGAGGAGGGGCGGTAGGGGGACGGGTCCGAGTGGCCGTCGGGGCCGGGGGGCATGCCCGCGTGCAGCGGGTTCATCTGGACGAAGCCGGCGCCGAGCGTGTGGCCGGACCAGCGGGCGAGCTCGGCGAGGTCGGCGAGGTCGCCCATGCCCCAGGAGCGCTCGCTGAGCAGGGAGTAGAGCTGGACCAGGAAGCCCCAGCTGCGCCCGGTGGGACCGGCCAGCCGGTGCGGGGCGACGAGCAGCGGCGCGGCGGTGGAGGCGCGGTCGCCGAGGCGGGCGCACAGGGTGTGGCGGCCGACAGGCAGGTCGGCCGGGAGCGGCCTGGTCTCGCCCGCGTCGGTCAGGTGCAGGCCGCGCGGGAAGGGCGTGCCGACGGTGACGGTGCCTCCGTCCTCCAGCTCCACCCAGGCCTCGGCGCCGGCCGGCAGCGGCACCTCCGTGCCGACTCCGGCGCGCAGCACGATCGCTCGCGGCAGCAGCCGGTGCGCGCGCCGGGCGCGCAGACCGGCCAAGGCCTCCTCCGCCGCCTCCGTGCTCCCCGCGTCGACGCCCATCGCGGCGAGGACCGCGTGGAGGGTGTCGGGCGGGACGGCCCGCCCCTCGAACTCGGTGTCCACGCCGTAGGCGTGGGCCAGCGTCTCCAGGGCACTCGCGCCGGCGGGGAACGGACGGTGGGCGGCGGGTGCCACGGGCAATCTCCTCAGGCCGGAGGGGCTCACATGGTGACAACGGCGTGGACGGACAGACGGTCACCTACCCACCTCGCAGGTGCATCGCACGCCGGGGGCATTGCGCCATCCGGAGTTCACTCTCCCGTATGCAGAGGGACACGCCCGTGCATTGACATGCCAAGGGCGGGGATGGTGGGGTTGAGGCGTTCGGCCGAACCACTGGTTCCGGTCCGAACGGGTTCGGCTTCCGGGGGCGCGGGGAGCTGTGCGAGCGACCGTACGTCGGGCCTCCCAGAGGCTTTCTCGGCGTGGACGGCTGCCGTACGGTTGCCCGCGCCCTCGGGCGTTTCCGCGCACGAACGATCGACCGCCCCGCTCGGCGAGACACCGGAACAGCAGCCAACAGCAGAGCAGCAGCAGTGACGCACATACCCGACTCGGCATCAGGAGTCCCCGTGGACCACCGGCCCGGCCAGCCCTCCGACGGCTTCGTCGCCGCTCTGGGCAGCAGCCTGCGTCGGACCGTGGCCGAGCACCAGACGCTGCAGCAGCTGCTCGGGTCCGCGGCCGTGGTGACGGCCCGCCGGACCGCCGCGCGGACCGCCCGGCGCCTCGCGCCGGAAGCCGCCGACCGGCTCATCGCGCAGCTCAAGGGAACCGCCCCGCTGCTGGCCGTACTGCCGTTGCAGATGCGCACACAGGTCGGGGCCCGCAGCGCCGCGCTGCGGGCGAGCGCCGCACTGACCGTGGCCGCCGTCGTCGGCGGCGGGCTGGTCGGCAATACGGGCACGGCCGTGGCGAACGCCGGGGCGCGCGCGACGGCGCAGGTACTGGCGCAGGGCACGGCGCTGCCTCCCGGAGGTGGTGACGCCGCCTCGAACAGTGGGCCCGCGATCTATCCGCGCCCGCAGCGCGAGCAGGCACAGGGCACCGCGGTGGCCGGACCGGCGCGGGTCGCGCTGGCGGTCGCACCGCACGCGGACCCGGGCGCGCTGGCCGTGCTGCAGGCCGCGCTGGCGGCGGCCGGTGTCCAGCGCGTCGACACCGTCGCCCCCGACAGTGACCCGCAGCCCGGCGCGCTGACGATCTACCTGGGTGGCGCGGCCGAAGGCGCCGGCGGCGGCACCGACCGCGCCCTGCGCTCCCTCGGGGCCGCCGGGCAGACCGCACTCTCCCCCAGTGGCCTGCCCGCCGGCGGCTACGTGCTGGCCACCGGCACGATCGGGACCACCGGATCCGCGCCCGCGGGGAACACGGGCGTGGCGGTGCTCGCCGGGGTGGACGCCGAGGGCACCTACCACGCGGCGCAGTCCTTCCGGCAGATCCTCGGCGCGGGCGGCGCACTGCCCGGCCTCGCCGTGCAGGACTGGCCCGCGGCACCCATCCGCGGGGTCGTCGAGGGCTTCTACGGCATCCCCTGGTCGGCCGCCCAGACCGCCGACATGATCGACTTCCTCGGGCAGACCAAGCAGAACCGCCTGCTGTACGCGCCGGGCGACGACCCCTACCGCGACACCCTGTGGCGCGACCCCTACCCCGCCGACCAGCAGGCCGAGCTGCGCACGCTGGCCCAGCGCGCCGCGCTCAACCACGTCACCCTCGGCTACTCGCTCTCGCCCGCGACCTCCCTGTGCTACACCTCGGCCAAGGACCAGAACGCGCTGGTGGCCAAGCTGGAGCAGCTGTGGGGCCTCGGCGTGCGCTCCTTCCAACTGGACTTCTCCCAGGCCACGTTCTCGCACTGGCACTGCGACGCGGACGCCAACGCGTACGGGCACGGCCCGCAGGCGGCGGCGCAGGCGCAGGCCGATGTCGTGGGCGTCGTCCTGCGTCGCTTCCTGTCCCGGCACCCGGGCGCGGACGGGCTCACGGTGCTGCCCAGCGAGTACTACCGGACCGACGCCACGGCCTACCGCACGGCCCTGGCCCGGGAGCTGGACGGCAGCGTGCGGATCGCCTGGACCGGCGCGGGCGTGGAACCGGCGACGATCAGCGCGCAGGATCTGACGACGGCGCAGCAGACCCTCGGCCACCCGTTGCTGACGGAGGACAACTACCCCGTCAACGACTCCGCTCAGGACCGCCTCTATCTGGGCGCCTACCAGGGCCGTGACGCGACCGTGGCGACCGGGGCGGCCGGCCTGCTGGTCAACGCCATGCAGCAGCCCGTCGCCTCGCGCGTCCCCCTGTTCACCTCGGCGGACTTCGCCTGGAACCCGCAGGCCTACCAGCCCGACGCGTCCTGGCAGGCCGCCGTCTCCGCCCTCGCCGGAGCCACCGGCTACGGCAGCACCACGTACGGCACCGGCAGTGCTCCCCGGCTGAACGGCACCACGGTGACGCAGGCGCGCGCGGCACTGGCCGCGCTGGCCGGCAACAGCGCGTCCTCGCCGCTCGGTCAGCAGGAATCCGCCTACCTGCAGCCGCTGCTGGCGGCCTTCTGGGCGGCGTTCGAACCGGCGTCGCCCCGATCCAACGCCGCCGACCCCGCCGCGACGACGGCCCGCTCCAGGGCCGCCGCCCAGCTGGGTGCCGCGTTCACCACGATGGCACAGGCCTCTGACAACCTGTCCGACGTCGCCGGTGGGCAGCTGCTCACCGAAGACGCCGCCTGGATCCAGGAGCTCACGCAGTACGGCCGGGCCGGACAGGCCGCCGTCGCCATGCTCGCCGCCCAGCGTGCCGGGAACGGCGCGGAGGCCTGGCGGCAGCGCAGTCTCCTGCGCCGGCAGCTGGACCAGCTGTCCGACAGCGGCGTGACCCTCGGCAAGGGCGTCCTCGACGCCTTCCTGAACCGCGCCCTGAAGGCCTCCGACAGCTGGACCGGCGTCGACGGTGACCAGCTCACCCCGACCAGCTCGATGGGCACGGCACAGGACCACGACCCCGCCCTGATGGTCGACGGCGACCCCAGCAGCTACTACTGGACCAGCGCGCCGCCGCAGGCGGGCGACACCGTCGGCGTGGACCTCGGCAGCGACACCCCCGTGCGGTCCGTCCACATCCTGATGGGCGGGCCCGACGGCGACGTGGCCCAGGGCGACGTGATGCAGGACGCGGTCCTGGAGTACGCCACCGACGACGGCGGCTGGGTGCAGGTCGGCCACTACCAGGGCCGCAGCGAGATCGACGCGACGCTGCCGCCCGGCGCCGTCGCCCGCTACCTGCGGCTGCGGGCCGCCTCCGGCCAGGACAGCGCCGTGGCCGTGCGCGAGTTCAGCGTCACCGCCCCCGACGCCACGGCCATGACCGCCACCGGGCCGACCGCGGTGGCCGGTTCCCCCGTCTCCAACGTCGTCGACGGCGACCTCGACGCGCCCTACCAGGCGGCGGCCGCACCGCAGCCCGGCGACACCCTGAGCGTGACCCTCGGTCAGACCCGCCCGCTCAACCGCGTCGTGGTGCTCACGGACCCCTCCGTGCGCGCTCCCGGCTGGGTCGAGGTGCACAGCGCGGACAACGGCTGGACCCGCATCGGCGCGATCGCCCCCGGCGGCTACACCGAGCTCGCCGCGGACCCGAAGCTGCGGGTCGACCAGATCCGCCTCTTCTGGGCCGGCACTCCGGACAGCCAGGCCCCGACGGTCTACCAGATCATCCCCTGGTACGCGGACACGCCCCCGGCGACGCTGCAGCTCGGCGCGCAGAGCGTCGACCTGCAGGCGGGCGGCGCCGCTGTCGCCCTGCCCGGCGTGCTGCAGGCCCAGGGCGTCGGCGGTGCGACCGGCACGGTGACGGCGAAGCTGCCGGCCGCGGCGAAGGACGTCACCGTCGCCGGTACCGGCACGGTCGCACTGCCGCGCGGCGGCAGCGCGGGCGTCCCGCTGCGCTTCGCGGCCGCGGCGGACAGCCCCACCGGCTCGTACGTCGCGCAGGTGACCTTCACGGTCGGTGGCCGGGTCGCGACGCAGGACGTCACCGTCCACGTCTACCCGCGCACCGGCGGCCCCGACCTCGCACTGACGGGCACGGCGAGCTCCTCGGCGGACGAGACCTCCGACTTCCCGGCGTCGAACGTCAACGACGACGACCCCACGACGCGGTGGTCCTCGCCCGCGCAGGACGACGAGTGGGTCCAGGTGCAGTTGGCTGCGCCGGCGACGCTGGGCGAGGTCGTCCTGCACTGGCAGGACGCGTACGCGGCGCGCTACGAGATCCAGACGTCCACGGACGGCCAGAACTGGACGACCGCGGCGGTCGTCAACAGCGGGCACGGCGGGGACGAGACGGTGCGCTTCGGCGCGGTGACGGCGCAGTACGTCCGCATGCAGGGGCTGTCGCGCGCGACGCGCTTCGGCTACTCCCTCTACGGCCTCGAGGCGTACGCGGTCATCCCCGCGCCGACGCCCACCCCGACGCCGACGCCCCCCTCCCCCACACCGACGGCCTCCACGCCGCCGGCCACCCCCGACCCGAGCCCCTCGGCCACCCCGTCCCCGACGGCAACCCCGTAGGGCCTCCTGGGGCGCGAGGCGCTGCTGCCACGCGGCGGATCCGCACAGGCGCAGTCGGCTCCGCCGCGTGGGCGCGACCAGGTCCGGACGCGCTCCCGCAGGCCGTCCGCCCTTCTCCGGGGGCGCGAGGAACTGCGCGACCAGCCACCGGCGTGCGGAGGGTCCTCGACCTGCAGGGCCTTCGCACCGGGTGGTTGCTCGCGCCGTTCCTCGCGCCCCTGGAGCCTGCGCCTCCCCGGGGCCGCAAAGCAAAGACCCCGGCGAGCGTTTCGCGCACTACGCGCTGAGCTCGACCGGGGCCATCGGGGGGCCGTCGGCATGATGCATTGGCGCGAGGTGCGCCAGTTCCTCCGGGGTGCCGTAGGGCTCCAGGTAGGGACGCCACCGCGGGTCGCGGTGGCCCGTGCCGATGATGCGCCAGGCGAGGCCCGTCGGTGGCGCCGGTTGGCGCTTCATGCGCCAGCCGAGGTCCGCCAGGTGGCGGTCCGCCTTCACGTGGTTGCAGCGGCGGCAGGCTGCCACCACGTTCTCCCACGCGTGCTGGCCGCCCCTGCTGCGCGGCACCACGTGGTCGACGCTGGTTGCGACGCCACCGCAGTAGACGCAGCGCCCGCCGTCGCGCGCGAAGAGCGCCCTGCGGGTGAGCGGGACGGGCCCGCGAAAGGGGATCCGTACGAACCGGGTGAGCCGGACGACGGACGGAGCGGATATGGCTGAGGTTGCGCTGTGCATGAATACCCCGGTGTCCTCAAGGCTCACAGCCTTCTTGTCGAGGACCAGCACCAGGGCGCGTCGTAGTGAGACGACGCCAAGTGGCTCGTAGGACGCGTTCAGGACCAGAACATGCGGCACGAGGGCCTCCCTTTCCGCCTACGGCGCGTGGCTCGCGCCGGGACGACCGATCACCCAGAGGTGGTGATCTCCTGACAGTGTCGCCGCCGACAGGGCCGGGGCGCCAGCAAGACCGGGGATCCGTCCGGGTGTGTGCTCCCCCACACCGGAAGCCCACACCGGCACTATGCCCACAGTCACCGCAGGTCAAGCCCGGTAACGTACGGTCAGCGCGGATCGACACGAATCCGGGGCCGCCGAGCACTCTCGGTACGCTGGGGCGATGTCCAGCCAGCACCCTGCCCCCAGCGCCACCGCGACCGACGGCAAGACGACCCTCCACGGCACCGTCGAGCAGGCCAACCAGGCCGTGAACTACGTCAGCCTGCACTGGGAGAACTGGGTCACCAACGGGATCAAGATCGTCTTCATCGCGGTCGTCGCGCTGGTCGTGCGGGCGCTGGTGATCCGGCTGATCGACAAGCTGGTCGACCGGATGGCCCACGGCAACCACCACGCCGCACAGAACGCCCTGATCAACGGCCTGCTCGCGAACGCGGAGCGGCGGCGGCAGCGGTCGCAGGCGATGGGCTCGGTGCTGCGCAGTGTCGCCTCGTTCGTGATCCTCGGCACCGCGGCGATCACGATCCTGCCGGTGCTCGGGATCAACCTGGCGCCGCTGCTGGCGAGCGCCGGGGTCGCGGGTGTGGCGATCGGTTTCGGCGCGCGCAACCTGGTGACGGACTTCCTCTCCGGCGTCTTCATGATCATCGAGGACCAGTACGGCGTCGGCGACCAGATCGACACCGGCGTGGCCACCGGCACCGTGCTGGAGGTCGGCCTGCGGGTGACCAAGCTGCGCGGCGCGAACGGCGAGATCTGGTACATCCGCAACGGCGAGGTCAAGCGGATCGCCAACCTCAGCCAGGGCTGGGCCACGGCCAACGTGGAGATCCCGCTCGGCTACCACGAGGACCTGGACAAGGTCGAGAAGATCATCCTGTCGGCGACGGAAGGCATGTCGCAGGAGGAGACCTGGTCCGAGCAGCTCTGGGAGCCGGTGAAGGTCCTCGGCGTCGACTCCCTCGCGGCGGACGCGATGATCGTCCACGTGCAGGCGAAGGTCATGCCCGGCAAGGCGCTGGGCGTCGGCCGGGAGCTGCGCCGCCGGATCAAGGAGGCGCTGGAGGCGGCGGACATCCGCCTCGGCATCACTCCGCAGCCGGCCGACGTCCCCGCGCAGCGGGCGACACCGGCGGACATCGCGGCCCCGTCCGCCCTGGGCGACCCGAACAGCTCGCAGTCCCGGGCGACGGCCCCGATACCGGGCCTGGACGACCCGAACCAGAAGTAGTTGTAGGTAGCATCAACCCCGGATCTGTTGTAAAGTGCAACTTAGAGCTTAAGTTGTATTTACCAACCACATGGGGAAGAGCATGTCCTCCGAACGCGTCGTCCTCCGCAAGGTGCTGACCCACCTCCTGCTGCCGCTGCTCATGTGCCTGGGCATGGGGCTGGCCTACGAGAGCGCGTTCCACGCGCCCTCCCCCCACCACATGAAGGTCGCGGTCGTCGGCAGCGGACCGCAGGTCGACGTGCTCGCCCAGACGCTCAAGGACAAGGCAGGCGACGCGCTCGACGTCACCACCCTCCCGACCCCGGGCGCCGCCAAGGCACAGATCATGGACCGCACCCTGGTCGCCGCCTACACGCCGAGCCCGGCGCAGCCGACCCTGATGGTCGCGACCGCGAGCTCCGCCACCGACGTGGAGGTCGCACAGAAGGTCTTCACCCAGGTCGCCGCCCTGCAGCACGCCCCGCTGGCCGTGGACGACCTCACCCCGATGCCGGCCGAGGACCCGACCAACCAGGCGCTGTTCTTCCTGCTCGTCGCGATCAGCATCGGCTCCTACGGCAGCGTCGCGGTCATCGGCGGCGCCGGTGAGGCGCTGCGGATGCGGACCCGGGCGGCGCTCGCCACGGGCGTGTCCTTCGCCGTCGCCGCGATCGGTACGGCACTGGCCGGGCCGGTGTTCCACTTCGTGCACCACGACCTGGCCGGGATCTTCGGCCTGGCTTGGGTCTACTCGTTCGCCGTGGTGGCGATCGGCACCGCGCTGCACCGGTTCCTGGGCCGCTGGACCACGCTCGGCACGATGCTCCTGTTCGTCATGCTGAACTTCACGACCTCGGGCGGCATCTACCGCCCCGACCTGCAGCCGGGCTTCTTCGGCGCGCTGCACTCGTTCTGGATCGGTTCGGGCTTCGTCGAGGGCGCGCGCAGCATGCTCTTCTTCGACGGCCGGGCCGGGTTCGCCACCGACCTGTGGATCCTCGTCGCCTGGGCGCTGGTCGGCGCCGCCGCCCTCGCGCTGACCGCCCTGTTCGAGCGGAGGCGCCGGCCCGCGCCGGTCACCGAGTCCGTGCAGGACGCCGTCGAGGAGCGCGAGGAGGCCGCACTCGCGGTCTGATCAGCGACCGCGCCACCTGCCCCGGGTAACGCTTCGGTCTCCAACGGGATCGAAGCGTTCCCGGGGCATTGACATCCCCTCACCCGCAGCCGTACGTTCCTGCCGACCAACAGGAAAGTTTCCTAATAGTTCACGATCGGCAGCATTCGTTAGGGTGCTGGGCACCTACGAGGAGGGTGATTCAACGCCATGTCGACCGGCACCGGCAACCCCTCGCAGCCCGGCACTCCGAGCCTGCTGCGCGCGATCAACGACCGGGCCGCCCTTGAGCTGCTGCTGGAGCAGGGGCCGCTGTCCCGGACCCAGCTGGGGCAGCTGACCGGGCTGTCCAAGCCGACGGCGTCCCAGCTGCTGGCCCGGCTGGAGTCGGCGGGGCTGGTCGTCCCGGTCGGCACCACCGCGGGACGTCCCGGCCCGGGCGCGCAGCTGTACGAGATCAACCCCCGCGCCGCGTACGTGGCCGGACTGGACGTCTCGCAGGAGCGGATCCGCATCGCGATCGCGGACATCACCGGCGCCGTCGTCACCGAGCACCGGCTGCCGCTCCGGTCCCACGTCGAGCCCGGCGACGCGCTCGCCCAGGTCTCGACGGCGCTGGACACCGCCACCGCCGCGGCCGGCCTGGAGCGTGCCCAACTGCGCCAGGTCGTCATCGGCACCCCCGGCGCACTGGACCCGGCGACAGGCCTGTTGCGGTACGCGCCGCACCTGGTCGGCTGGCACTCGGCGCACCTGGTGGCCGAGCTGACGGCGGCTCTCGGCGTGCCGGTGGCGCTCGAGAACGACGTGAACCTGGCCGCCATGGCCGAGCAGCGCGTCGGGCTGGCCCGGGGTGTGCAGGACTTCGTGCTGCTCTGGGTGGAGGCGGGCATCGGCGCCGCCCTCGTCCTGGGCGGACGGATGCACCGCGGGCACACCGGTGGCGCGGGCGAGATCGGCTACATGCCGATGCCGGGCGCGCCGCTGATCAAGAACGTGCACCTGGAGACCGAGAACTCGGGCGGCTTCCAGGAGCTGGCCGGCGCCCCCGCGGTGCTGGCCCTGGCCGCGGAGCACGGCCTGACCGGCGCCAGCGCCCAGGACGTCGTCACCGAGGCCGTGAAGAGCGGCGCGGAGGCGTTCCTGCGGACGCTGGCCGAGCGGATGGCCACCGGTCTGGCGGCGCTGGTCGCCGTCGTCGACCCGGAGTTGGTCGTGCTCAGCGGCCAGGTCCCGCGCGCCGGGGGCGAGGTGCTGCGCTCCCTGGTCCAGGAGGAGCTGAGCGGCCTGGCCATTCCCCGGCCGCGCCTGCTGGTGAGCGAGCTGGCCGGCTCTCCGGTGGTCGTCGGCGCCCTGCAGACCGCGCTGACCAGCGCCAGGGAGCAGGTCTTCTCCACCCACTGATCCCACTCGGCTTCTCCACCCGCTGAGCGACACCCGAACCACCTGCACCGCCGCACCGCCGCACCGCCGCACCACCCCCACCGATCGAGACCACGGACCGGCTCCCGCACCGCCGCGCCCGTAGCTCAGTGCACCTTCTTACCGGTCCGACCCCACTGGAGTTTCCGTGTCGATAGCCCAGCTCGCCGGCCGTAGAGGCCGTCGCACCGCCGCCGCCCTCGCTGTCGCCGCCTCGCTCGCGCTGACCGCCGCGGCCTGCACCGGCCAGCCGAACACCGGTTCCCAGGGCAGCACCGGCTCGAACGACAAGCCGGTCACCATCACCTTCTGGCACGGCTGGAGCCAGCCGAACGAGCTCGCCGCCATCAACGCCAACATCGCGGGCTTCGAGAAGCTGCACCCGAACATCCACATCAAGGCGGTCAAGGCGGTCTCCGCCGACACCATCACCCAGGGCATGCGCGCCACCGGCGCGAACGCGCCCGACGTGGTCTCCGACTTCTCCACCACCGACGTCGGCAAGTTCTGCTCCACCGGCGCCTGGATCGACCTGAACCCGCTGATGAAGAAGGACGGCATCAGCCCGACCTCGACCTTCTCCCCGGCGATGCTCAACTACACGCAGTACAAGGGCGACCAGTGCTCGCTCCCGCTGCTGGGCGACGCCTACGGCCTGTACTACAACGTCGACATGTTCAAGGCCGCCGGCATCACCTCCCCGCCGAAGACCTTCTCCGAGCTGGCCGCCGACGCGGTCAAGCTGACCAAGGGCGACGGCTCGCAGCAGCTCGGCTACATGCCGGTCTGGGACTA
Organism: Streptacidiphilus jiangxiensis; assembly: GCF_900109465.1. Lineage (GTDB taxonomy): Bacteria > Actinomycetota > Actinomycetes > Streptomycetales > Streptomycetaceae > Streptacidiphilus > Streptacidiphilus jiangxiensis. The sequence continues at coordinate 142,020 of NZ_FOAZ01000011.1, read as the reverse complement.
CTACGAGCAGAACACCGGCTACGTCGGCGGGCAGTTCAACCCGACCTACTTCACCACCGACGGCAAGTCCAACCTGGCGAACGACCCGGCCTGGCCCACGCTGTTCTCCTGGCAGAAGGACCTGATCGGCAAGCTCGGCGGCTACGCCCACCTGGAGAAGCTGCGCACCGGCTACGGTGACGAGTTCGCGGCCAACGCCTTCGACAAGGGCAAGGTCGCGATGCAGATGGACGGCGAGTGGCGCGTCGCCAACCTGCAGCAGGACAAGGTCAGCTTCAACTGGGCCACCGCCCCGTTCCCGGTCCCGGACGACAAGGCGTCGACCTACGGCATGGGCTTCCAGACCGGCACGGTCATCGGCATCAACCGCAACAGCCAGAACCAGGCCGCGGCCTGGGAGTTCGTGAAGTACATGACCACGAACACCAACGCCCTGGTGACCTTCGCCAACGCGATCGACAACGTGCCGAGCACGCTCGCCGCGCTCAAGTCGCCGGACCTGAAGCTGCCGTCGCAGTTCCAGACGTTCCTGAGCGTCGCCGCGAACTCCGGCTCGGTCACCCAGCCGGCCACCCCCGACGGTGACGCCTACGTGACGATCCTGCAGAACCTCGGCCTGGACCTCCAGTCGGGCAAGCAGACGGACGTGGCGGCCGGCCTGAAGAAGGCCGACACCGACATCGACAACTCGCTCGCCCAGGCCAGCACGCACTGATCACCGCTTGATCTCCGGGCCGGCCGGGTTCTCCAACGCCCTGGACCGGTCGGCCCGGTCCCTTCGCTCCGCCTCCGCCCTTCATCTGTCGCCCGGTGGTGAACGTCCATGAGCAGCACGACAGCCGAGACCGGCCTGTCCTCCACCCCGTCCCGGGCCCGCGCAGGCAAACCTCCGGTCGCTCCCGCGCTCAAGCGCAAGCGCCGTCGTGAACTGCGCGTGGCCCTCGCCTTCCTCTCCCCCTGGCTGATCGGCTTCGTCCTCTTCTTCGCCTATCCGCTGATCTCCACCGTCTACTTCTCCTTCATGCACTACGACGGCTACAACCCGCCGAACTTCGTGGGCACGAAGAACTGGACCTACGTCCTCACCGAGAACCCGTACTTCTGGACCGCCATGCGCAACACGCTCTGGCTGGTCCTGGTGATGGTCACGCTGCGGGTGATCTTCGGGCTCGGCATCGGCATGCTGATCACGAAGATCAAGACCGGTGCGGGCTTCTTCCGCACCGCCTTCTACCTGCCCTACCTGGCCCCGCCGGTCGCCGCGACCATCGGCTTCGCCTTCCTGCTCAACCCCGGCACCGGCCCGGTCAACCACGTGCTCGGACAGCTGGGGCTGCCGCAGCCCGGCTGGTTCAACGACCCGAACTGGTCGAAGCCGTCGCTGGTGCTGCTGGCCCTGTGGGGCATCGGCGACCTGATGGTCATCTTCATGGCCGCCCTGCTGGACGTGCCGACGGACCAGTACGAGGCCGCGAACCTCGACGGCGCCGGCCCGTTCCAGCGGTTCCGCTACGTGACGCTGCCGAACATCATGCCGATCATCATGTTCGCCGTGGTCACCGGCGTGATCCAGACGCTGCAGTACTACACGCAGGCGATGGTCGCCGGACAGGTCGCCTCCGGGACGCTCTCCGGCTCGGGCCAGAACTACTTCCCCGGCTACCCGAACGGGTCCACCTGGACCGTCCCGCAGCTCGTCTACAACCTCGGCTTCCAGAGCAACGACGACATCGGCTCGGCCTGCGTGGTCTCGCTGGTCCTGTTCGTGCTCGCGATGGCCTTCACCTCCCTGCTGATGCGCCGGCGTGCCGGCCTCATGGGCGACGACTAGGCCGGAAGGACCGAGAAACCATGAGCGACACACTGACTCTCGACGCCGCGACATCCGTCGCGCCCGCCCCCCGCACCGCCGCGCACCGCCGCTTCGTACGGCAGCGTCGGCTCAACTGGATCGCCGTGCACTCGCTCGGCATCGCCGCGGCGCTGTTCTTCCTGCTGCCGTTCGTCTTCCTCTTCCTCACCTCGCTGATGAGCGACGACCAGACGCTCGGCGCCAGCATCTGGCCGCAGCACTTCGAGTGGAGCAACTACGTCAACGTCTTCAAGGTGCCGGGCTTCACCGACTGGTGGAAGAACAGCATCGAGTACTCGGTGATCGGCACCGTGCTGACGGTGGCCTCCTCGATCCCGGCCGCCTACGCGCTGGCGAAGTTCCGCTTCCCCGGCCGCCGGGTGGCGATGATGGCGGTCATCTCGATGATGATGCTGCCGCCCCAGGTGATCATCGTCCCGATGTACCTGCTGTGGACGAACCAGCTGCACCTGACCGGGACCATCTGGCCGCTGGTCATCCCGATGGCCTTCGGCGACGCATTCTCCATCTTCCTGCTGCGCCAGTTCCTGCTGACCATCCCCAAGGAGTACCTGGACGCCGCCAAGGTCGACGGCTGCGGGGAGTTCCGCACGCTGACCCGGGTCGTACTGCCGATGATCAAGCCGGCGATCTCCGCCGTCGCGCTCTTCCAGTTCTTCTACTGCTGGAACGACTTCTTCGGCCCGCAGATCTACCTGGCGCAGAACCCCAACGCGTGGACGGTCTCCTACGGTCTGCAGACCTTCCACAGCGCGCACCACACGGACTGGAACCTGACCATGGCCGCCACGCTGCTGGTGATGGCGCCCGTGATCATCGTGTTCTTCTTCGCCCAGAAGGCCTTCATCGAGGGCGTCACACTGACAGGAGTCAAGGGCTGATGAGCCTCAAGCTGGTCGTCGTCGGAGGCGGCTCGACGTACACGCCGGAGCTGATCGACGGCTTCGCCAGACTCAGAGACACCTTGCCCATCGCCGAGTTGGTGCTGGTCGACCCGGCCGCGGAGCGGCTTGCGCTGGTCGGCGGGCTGGCCCGGCGGATCTTCGCCAAGCAGGGCCACCCCGGCACCGTCACCACCTCCACCGACCTCGACGCGTCCGTCCAGGGCGCCGACGCGGTGCTGCTGCAGCTGCGCGTCGGCGGTCAGGCGGCCCGCAACCAGGACGAGACGTGGCCGTTGGAGTGCGGCTGCGTCGGCCAGGAGACCACCGGCGCGGGCGGCCTGGCGAAGGCGCTGCGCACCGTCCCGGTCGTCCTCGACATCGCCGAGCGGGTGCGCCGGGCCAACCCGGACGCCTGGATCGTCGACTTCACCAACCCCGTCGGCATCGTCACCCGAGCCCTGCTGACCCACGGCCACAAGGCCGTCGGCCTGTGCAACGTGGCCATCGGCTTCCAGCGCAAGTTCGCCGGGCTGCTCGGCGTCGCGCCGGAGCGGATCGCACTGGACCACATCGGGCTCAACCACCTGACCTGGGAGCGCGGTGTCCGCCTGGACGGCAAGGACGTGCTGCCGGAGCTGATCGACGGCCACGGCGAGGCGATCGCCGAGGACCTGGAGCTGCCACTGTCGCTGGTGCGGCAGTTGGGCGTCGTCCCCTCGTACTACCTGCGCTACTTCTACGAGCACGACAACGTCGTGGCGGAGCTGAAGCAGCAGGGATCGCGGGCCTCGAAGGTGGCCGCGATCGAGCAGGAGCTGCTGACGATGTACGCGGACCCGACGCTGGACGAGAAGCCGGAGCTGCTCGCGCAGCGCGGCGGCGCGTTCTACTCCGAGGCCGCGGTGCAACTGGTCGCCTCCCTGCTCGGTACGCAAGGTGGCGAGCCGTCGGAGCAGGTCGTCAACGTCCGCAACGGCGGCACGCTGCCGTTCCTGCCGGACGACGCGGTCATCGAGGTGCCGGCGCTGGTCGACGCCTCGGGTGCGCGGCCGCTGACGGTGCCGACCGTGGAGCCGCTGTACGCGGGCCTGATCGCCCACGTCACCGGCTACGAGCAGCTGGCCCTGGACGCCGCCCTGCGCGGCGGCCGGGAGCGGGTCTTCCAGGCCCTGCTGGCCCACCCGCTGGTCGGGCAGCTCGACCTGGCGGACCAGCTGGCCGACCGTCTGATCGCCCACAACCGCGAGCACCTGGCGTGGGCGTGACGACCTTGTTCACTGACCTGACGAACGAGTCGAACGAGTCCGACGACGAGGTCGGGAATCCCATCGGCGCGGGGACCGTGCGGGCGGTCGGGACCGAACTGGTCCCGGGCGTGCTCGCGATCGACGCCGGCAACAGCAAGACCGACGTGGCGCTGGTGACCGCGGACGGCGCCGTGCTCGGCGCCGCACGCGGCGGCGGCTTCCGTCCGTACCTGACCGGGACCGAGGGCGCGGTCGACGGCCTGGCCGCGCTGGTGGCCGAGGCCGCCGCCGAGGCCGGGCTGGACATCGGCGGCGGCCTGGGCCCGCTGGTCACGCACGTCTCGGCGTGCCTGGCCAACGCGGACCTCCCGGTCGAGGAGCGGGAGCTGCAGCAGGCGATCGCGGCGCGCGGCTGGTCGCGCACCACCGTCGTCGCCAACGACACCTTCGCCCTGCTGCGGGCGGGGACGGACGCGCCGCGCGGCGTCGCGGTGGTCTGCGGCGCGGGCATCAACTGCGTCGGACTGCTGCCGGACGGCCGCACCGCGCGGTTCCCCGCGCTCGGACAGATCACCGGCGACTGGGGCGGCGGCGGGGGCATCTCGCTGGAGGTGATGTGGTCCGCGACCCGCGCCGAGGACGGGCGTGGGGAGCCCACCACTCTCGCGGCGGCGGTCGCCGAGCACTTCGCCCTGCCGAGCGCCGGCGCGGTCGCCGAGGCGGTCCACCTCGGCGAGGTCCCGGAGGGCCGGCTGCACGAGCTGGTCCCCGTCCTGTTCCGCTGCGCGGAGGCGGGCGACGCGACAGCCGTGCAGCTGGTGGAGCGCCAGGCGGAGGAGATCGTGGCGCTGGCCACGGTGGCCCTGCGCCGCCTGGGCCTGCTGGACACCCCCGCCGACGTGGTGCTGGGTGGCGGTGTGCTGGCGGCGCGCCAGCCGCTGCTGATGGACGCGGTGCTGACCCGCCTCGCGGCGGCGGCACCGCTGGCGCGACCGCGCGTGGTCACCACCCCGCCGGTCGTCGGCGCCGCGCTGCTGGGCCTGGACCACCTCGCCTCGGCCGACCTCGGCGGCGGCGCGGCGGCCCAGGACGCGGTCCGGGCGGCCTTCGCCCTGCGCCCGCGCGACTGAGGCGACGCGACCGAGGCCCGGGGGCGGGGCGGCCACCGCCCTTCGCCCTCGGGCCCGCAGCCCTGGGCCTGCGACGGATCAGCACGCGTGACTGCCGTCCCGAACCTGGGCGCCGCAACAGCCCTGGGCCTGCGACGGATCAGCGCGCGGTCGCCGCCCCCGACCCGACCTCGGAATAGCCCTGGGTGGGGGGCGGTTGCCGCCTGCGTGACCACGCGATCGTTTCTCTTCCTCCTCGCCAGTGCCCGTCAGGGCGGCAACACCGAGCTCCTGGCCCGCGCGGCCGCGGAGCACCTGCCCGCCGGGGCAGAGCAGCGCTGGCTGGACCTGAGCGCCCATCCCCTGCCGGACTTCCGGGACACCCGCCACGCGGCGGAGTCCTGGCCCGAGCAGGAGAACGAGGCGCTGCTGCATGCGGCGACCCTCGGCGCGACGGACATCGTCATCGCCTCCCCGCTCTACTGGTACTCGGTGTCGGCATCCGCCAAGCGGTACCTCGACTACTGGTCCCGGTGGCTGCGCACCCCCGACCCGGAGTTCCGGGCGAAGCTGGCCGGACGCACCCTGTGGGGCGTCACCGCTCTCTCCGAGGAGGACCAGGAGCGGGCCAGGCCTCTGGTGCTGACGCTCAACCACACGGCGGCCTACATGGGGATGCGCTTCGGCGGGGTGCTGTTCGGCTACGCCAACCGCCCGGGCCAGGTGCTGGAGGACGAGGCAGCACTGGTGCGCGCGAAGGGCTTCTTCGCCGACGAGGCGCCCCTCGCCCGTTTCTAGGCGTTGGCCCACGGCGGGCGGACCCGCGTCCCGTCCGCCATGACCGCCTCCAGACCGATGGTCGTCGTGGCCCAGATGTGCGCCGGTTCGTCGGACGCGTTGTCGACGCGGAGCGTGCTGCTCGGGTTGGCGATCAGGACGTCGCCCGCGGTGAGCTCGTGGGTCTCGGCGTCGACGGTGAAGCGGAGGGAGCCGCGCAGGACGAGCAGGATCTCCTCGCGGGTGACGGTGTGGGCCTGGCCGGTGGTGCCGGCCGGGATCTCGGTGCGCCAGGCGCACAGCTCCTGGCTGCCGGCGGCGGGGTTGGCGTAGGTGACGAAGCGGGCGCCGTGGAGCTCGTGGGTCTTGGCTTCTTCCTTGTGCACGACGGGCATGGTGACTCCTCCAGAAGGACAAGTAGCTTGTCTATATGGACAAGCTACTTGTCCATCACGGTAGAGTCAACCCATGGCCGAGCAACCTGCCCTCCAGTTCTCCGCCCTCGTCCTCGCCCTCGCCGGCGAGCTCGTGCAGGGCATCCACACCCGCGTGGTCGCCGCGGGCTTCGACGACCTGCGGCCCGCGCACGGCTTCGCCTTCGCGCGGATCTCCTTCGGCGGGGCCACCACCGCCGACCTCGCCGAGCACCTCGGGGTGACCAAACAGGCCGCGGCCCAGCTCGTGGACGAGCTCGTGCGCAAGGGATACGTCGAGCGGACCGCGCACCCCACCGACGCCCGCGCGCGCCTGCTGCGGCTGACCGAGCGCGGCTGGGCCTGCACCAGGGCCGCGGACACCGCCGCGGCCGAGGCGGTCGCGCCCTACCAGCGGACTCTCGGCGCGGAGCGTTTCGCCGAGCTCGTCGGCGACTTGGCCGCCCTTGGACCGAAAGGCCCGATCCGTCCCGCTTGGTGACGATCGTTCGTCCGGTCTGTCACCGCTTGTGTCACAGCTCTGCCGCGAATCCCCAAGATCGCCGCTGGATGGGTGTGACGTGTCGCCGGGGACGGCCATACTTCTTCCGACGAATGCCACAGGGGGGAAGGGGGCGCGCAGCATGGCGACACCGGCCACGACGCGACCGGACGTACCACGACCGGCCGGGCCGCAGCCGACGGCCGGCCGGACCGGCGGCCTGGCCGCCGCGCTGACGGGCACGCCCCCGCGGCGGCTGCAGACCCGCGCCGCACTGCTGGCGCTGCTCGCGCTGCTCTTCGGGGTGCTGACGCTCTGGCAGGTCGACTCCCGTTCCAGCGCCGCGGACAACGTGGTCAACCACAGCCAGCCGCTGAGCGACGACGCCGCCCAGATCTTCCGCTCGCTCGCCGACGCGGACACCACGGCCGCCACCGCCTTCCTCCAGGCCGGCTCGGAGACGGCGGCGGTGCGCACGCAGTACACGAACGACATCGCCACCGCCTCGCAGCTGCTGACCAAGGCCGCCGCGCAGAGCGGCGCGGGCGACCCGGGCCAGCAGTGGATCAGGCAACTCAACGCCCAGCTGCCCGTCTACGCGGGCCTGGTGGAGACGGCCAAGGCCGACGACCGGCAGGGCTTCCCGCTCGGCGGCGCCTACCTGCGCTACGCCTCCGGGCAGATGCAGACCCAGATGCTGGACGAGGCGAAGAACCTCCACGACGCCGAGAACAGGCGCCTGGCCAGTGACTACGCCGACGCGCGCTCGCTGCCCTGGGCCGCCCTCGGCCTCGGCGTGGTGCTGATCGCCGCGCTGGTGCGGGCGCAGGTCCTCCTGTTCCGCCGCACCAACCGGGTGCTCAACCCGGGCCTGGTACTGGCCACCGCCTGCGCGACGCTGGCGCTGCTCTGGCTCGGCGTCGGACAGAGCGTCGCCGCCTCCTACCTCGCGGACAGCGACAACAAGGGCGCCGCACCGCTCCAGGTGATCGACCAGGCCGAGATCGAGACGCTCAAGTGCCGGGGCGCCGAGAACCTCAACCTGGTGGCCCGCGGCTCCACCACCACCTACGAGACCGACTGGGAAACCGACAGCGGCACGCTCAACGGCCCCAAGGGCTACTTCGCCCAGGCCCAGAGCATGACGGCCGGGGACGCCGCCGCCCAGCAGATGCTGACGGCCGCGCTGACCTCCTGGCACGCCTGGAACTCCCGGCACGACACCGCCCACGACGCCAACCAGAACGGCAACTACGACGTCGCGCTGGGCGACACCATCGGCAGCGGTTCGGACACCATCGACGCGGCCTTCACCTCGCTCAGGAGCAGCCTGGACCAGGCGGCGGCGCACGAGCAGGAGCAGTTCCGCAGCCTCGCCGACGACGGCCGCAACGCCACCTCCCTGCTCGCGCCGGGCGCGGCGGTGCTGGCGGTGCTCGCCGCGGCGGGCGTGGGCGTGGGCGTCAACCGCCGCGTGGCCGAGTACCGGTAGGGGGAGAGCAGAGATGAAGACCACCAACTGGTTGCGGCGCCCCGGCGTGTGGGCGGTGACGTCCGCGCTGCTGCTCGGCGGGTTCGCCTTCGCGGGGAGCTCCGCCGCCGACCCGAACGACGCGGGCGCACGGCAGTCCCAGGTGCGGATCGACCGCGCGCCGACCGACGACGGCAACTGCGACAAGCTGGCCTCCGCCTCGCCGAGCACCTCCGACTCCGGGCTCGACGTCCAGCGGATCATCCAGCGCGGCAAGCTGATCGCCGGCATCGACACCAACAGCTACCTGTGGGGCTCGCGCGACCCGGACAACGGGACCATCCAGGGCTTCGACATCGACCTGGTGCGCGCGCTGGCCGCCGCGATCCTCGGCGACCCGAACAAGGTGCAGCTGCTGGCCGTCCCGACCGACCAGCGCATCCCCGCGCTGCAGAAGGGCCTGGTCGACGTCGTGGTGCGCACGTTCACGCACAACTGCGCCCGCGAGAAGCAGGTGTCCTTCTCCGCCGACTACTTCACCACCGGCCAGCAGATCCTGGTGCCGAAGGGCTCCCAGGTCACCGGCCTGAACGACGGCATCAAGGGACAGCGGATCTGCACGGCGACCGGCTCCACCGCCGAGGCCCTGCTGCAGGGCAGCCCGTACAAGTCCCAGGAGGTCAAGGTCGCCAACCAGCTGGACTGCCTGGTGCTGATGCAGCTCGGCCAGGTCGACGCCACGATCACCGACGGGGCGCTCGCCGTCAGCCAGCAGGCGCAGGACCACTCGCTGCGGATCCTGTCCGGCCAGCTGGACACCGAGTACTACGGGATCGCGGTCAAGCTCGGGTCCACCGACCTGGTCGCCCGGATCAACGCCGTCCTCCAGTCGTACATCGCGAACGGCGACTGGCAGCAGAGCTACGACAAGTGGCTCAAGTCCCACACGGGCCAGGAGGCCACCCCGCCCCCCGCGCACTACCGCTGACAGCACCGTCAAGGACGTGACAAGGTCGGGCCCGGAAGTCCCCGCCCAGGTCCGGATCTGACAGTCTGACCATCGGCACGACCACCAGGGAGACAAGCACGCATGGCGTTGACCGGACCGTACGGTCCCGTGATGAGCCGCGAGGAGGTGGACCGCACCCTCAAGGGGCTCGGCGAGGAGCGCGAGGCGGTCGAGTCCTCCCTGCTGGCCTTGCAGGACCACCCGGGCCGGCGGCTGCTGGAGGGTGCGCAGCTGAGCGGCCTCACCGCCGAGCGCTGGTCGGCGGCCGAGCCGGGCCTGCAGCTGATGTGGAACCTGTTCGACACCTACTCCGAGGCGCTGGCCGCCGCCCGCGCGGTGCGCTCCCGGCGCACCCGGCCCACCCAGTCCGAGCTGATCGAGCTGACCGAGCTGCTGCGCGGCAAGGGCGTCACCGTCGCCGGCAGCCAACTGCCGGCCGCGGGACCGTCGCTGACCGGCGGGGCGCGGCTGAGCGAGCAGGTGAGCCTGCGCGACCTGGTCGACCGGATGAACGAGTGGTACGGCCGGATCATCGAGGTGGCCTCCGCCGCCGACGCGGTCTGGTCGGCGCTGCCGGCCCGGATCGACCTGCTGCTGGCCGAGCTCGGCCGGGTGCAGGCGCTGGCCCGCTCGGTCGGCGTGCTGCCCGGCGAACACCCCGCAGGCGACGCGCTGGAGGAGCTCGCCAAGGAGCTGGCCGCGCTGCGCGGCGAGGTCGTCTCCGACCCGCTGGTCTTCTGGACCCCGCGGCCGATCGGCGCCCCGGCGCCCGGCCGGGCTCCCGTCGGCGGCTCGGTGGAGACCGGCCGCTACGACCGCGCCGAGCGCGCGGTGGAGGACATCCGACTCGAACTGACCGACCTGGTCCGGCTGCGCGACGACGCCGACGAGCGGCTGGAGCGTGTCGGCGAGACCCTGGCCCGCGCCGACGCCACCCTGGCCGAGTCGCGCCGGGCCCGCGGCGAGGTGCTGGCGAAGATCGCCGCCACCGAGGTGCCGACGGTACCGGGCCCGGCCAGTGCGATGCGCGAACGCCTGGCCCAGGCCGAGCAGTTGCGTCGGCACGGCCGCTGGTCCCAGCTCGGCCCGCTGCTGGACACCCTGGAGGCGGCGTCCGAGCGGGAGTTGGAGCGAGCCCGGGAGTCGCTGACCGCGGTCACCGCGCCGCTGGCCGTCCGCGCGGAACTGCGCGGGCGCCTGGACGCGTACAAGGCCATGGCGGCCCGGCTCGGCGTCGCCGAGGACCCGGAGCTGATCGAGCGTTACGACCAGGCCCGGCGGATGCTCTGGAGCGCCCCCTGCGACCTGCGCGCCGCGGACTACGCGGTCCAGCGCTACCAGCAGGGCCTGCGCGCGGTCCAGCAGCAGCACGCCAACGGCCCGGTCGACGGACGACCCTACGGTGCCTGAGCGCCCACGGGGGGAAGCATCATGAAGGCACAGCAACTCACGACTTTTGCGGCTCCGGCCGCAGGGGGATGGCGGGGATGAACGCGGTACCGTGCACACGGCCGGACTGCACCGGCACGGGAGTCATCGACGCGGACGGCTACTGCACCGAGTGCGGCCTGGCGCCGCTCCCGGCAGCCGCCCGGACCGGCGCCGCCGGCGCTGCGACCGGCACCGGACAGGCGGGCGGACAGGCAAGCGTCAGGTCGGCGGCGCCGAGCGGGCCGGGCGCGCCGTGCGTGCGCCCCGACTGCACCGGCACCGGCGTGATCGACGCCGACGGCTACTGCACCGAGTGCGGTCTCGCACCGCTGCCCTCCGCGTCCATCCCGGCGCAGGGCGGCAGCGGCAGCGGCAGCGGCTCGACCTCGCGCTCCACCCGCACCGGCTCGACCTCCCGCAGCGCGCGAACCATGTCGGGTCGTTCGCGCTCCGCGCGGACGGGCCGCAGCAGCTCGGTGTCGGTGCGCAGCACCCGCAACACCACCCGCAGCCAGCGCGGCGCGCTCGGCGCGGGCCTGGTGACGGTGCCGCCGATCCCCAAGGAGGACCCGCGCTCCAAGGTGCTGGCCAACCCCGAGGTGGCCGAGCGGAAGCGTTACTGCAGCAGCTGCGAGACGCCGGTCGGCCGCTCCAAGAACGGCGTGCCGGGCCGCACCGAGGGCTTCTGCACCAAGTGCGGCACCGCGTACTCGTTCACGCCCAAGCTGTTCCCCGGCGACCTGGTGGGCGGCCAGTACGAGGTGGTCGGCTGCCTCGCGCACGGCGGTCTGGGCTGGATCTACCTCGGCATCGACCGGCGCGTCAACGACAAGTGGATCGTGCTGAAGGGCCTGCTGGACACCGGCGACGAGGAGGCGCTGGCCGTCGCCATCGCCGAGCGCCGCTACCTGGCCGAGGTCGACCACCCCAACATCGTCCGCATCATCAACTTCGTCGAGCACCCGGACCCGCGCAAGGGAACCCGGGACGGCTACATCGTGATGGAGTACGTCGGCGGCAAGTCCCTCAAGGACATCGCCGACGCGCGGCGGCTGCCGGACGGGCGGCGCGAGCCGCTCCCCGTCGAGCAGGCCATCGCCTACGCGCTGGAGGCCCTGCCGGCCCTCGGCTACCTGCACCAGCGCGGCCTGATCTACTGCGACTTCAAGCTGGACAACGTGATCCAGTCCGAGGACCAGCTCAAGATCATCGACATGGGCGCGGTCCGTCGCCAGGACGACGACGGCGCGATCTACGGCACCATCGGCTACCAGGCACCCGAGGTCGCCGCCGAGGGCGTCTCCCCCGCCTCCGACCTCTACACCGTGGCTCGCGCGCTCGCGGTGATGAGCTTCGACTTCCAGGGCTTCTCCACGGTCTACCGGGACTCGCTGCCCGGCCCGGAGGAGGTCGAGGTCTTCGACCGCTACGAGTCCTACTACCGCCTGCTGGTGCGCGCCACCGACCAGGACGCCGGCCGCCGGTTCTCCTCCGCCCAGGAGATGGCCGAGCAGCTCACCGGCGTGCTGCGGGAGGTGCTGGCGCTCCAGGACGGCAAGGCGCGCCCCGCACTGTCCACCCTGTTCGGCCCCGAACTGCGGGTCGTGGACACCGAGTTGCTCCACGGCGAGCTGGAGGAGCCGCCCGCCTCGACGCGCGGCGGCCGGAAGAAGCAGTCGGCGACCTCGCCCGACCACCCCGTCCTGGCGCCGGTCGGCACCGTCCCGGCCGTGCTGCCGCTGGACACCCTGGCCGCGGCCCTGGCCCTGCCCGTCCCCCGGATCGACCCGGGCGACCCGAACGCCGGCTTCCTGGCCTCGCTGATGGCCACCGCGCCCGACGAGGTGCTCGGCGCGCTGAACACCGCGCCCGTCAACTCCGTGGAGCTGCGCCTGCGTCGGCTCCGCGCGCTGATCGAGACGGGCGACCTGGCCTCCGTCCACGCGACGCTGACCGAGCTCGGCACCGACGCGCCGGACGACTGGCGGGTCGTCTGGTACCGGGGCCTGGCCGCGCTGGCGGCGGCCTCCGCGCCCACCGGCCCCGAGGCCGGCGCGGCGCTGCGCGCGGCGGCGGAGTCCTTCGACGCCGTCTACGACGCGTTCCCCGGCGAGGCCGCGCCGAAGTTGGCGCTCGGCGTCTGCGCGGAGGCCCTCGGCGAGCGCGAGGACGCGGCCGAGTTCTACCGCCTGGTCTGGACGACCGACCGCTCCTACGTGAGCGCGGCGTTCGGCCTGGCCCGGGTGCTGCTCGCCTCCGGCGACCGGCCGGGCACGGTGGCCGCACTGGAGTCGGTCCCGAAGGAGTCCACGCACTACGTCGCGGCGCGGATCGCGACGGTGCGGGCGCGACTGCGCGACCGGGCCCCGCAGGAACCGCTGCGCCACGACCTGGACGCGGCCTCGCAGGAGCTGGGCGGCCTCGGCCTGGACGCGCGGCGCCGCGAGGAGCTGTCCGTCGAGGTCCTCGGCAAGGCCCTCGGCTGGGTCCTGGCCGGCCGCCCCGACCCGGCGGGTCCCGCCGCCCCGCTGACCCTGCTGGGCCGTCCGGCGGAGGAGCGCACCCTGCGCTTCGCCCTGGAGGACTCCTACCGCAAGCTGGCCCGACTGGCCGAAAGCCCCGAACAACGGATCGCATGGGTCGAGCGGGCCAACCGCACGCGCCCGAGGACGTGGGTGTGACCGAGAGCATGGACCAACTGACCCTCTCCTGCCCCAACTGCGCCCAGGCGGTCGCGGAGTCGGACCGGTACTGCGAGGAGTGCGGCATCGACCTCACTGCCACCCGCGCAGCCGGCGCCGACCCACGCGCGGGGGCGGCAGCCGCGCTCGCCGCAGCCGAGCTGTCCGCCGCGCCGGACCCTCTCGCCGTGGCGCTCTGCCCGGACGTCACCTTCGGCGCGACCGCGGACCCCGAGGTCCAGCTCGGCGCGGGCACGGCCGGATCGGCAGCCGCCGCCGAGTTCGCGGGCGGGTCCGCCTTCGGCGCGGGCGCGCCCGCGGGGGCAGCCGACCCGACCGGCGCCCCGTCCGCTGCCGGCCTCGGCGCCGGAGGCGCCGCCGTGCCCAGCGGGGCCACCGGCGACTTCGTGCTGGCCGCGCCGCTGCTGGCCACCGAGGCGGAGGTCGGTGTCGCTCCGGTCGCCGCGGACCCGTGGAGCGGGGTGCCCAGCGGGGACGCGCGGGTGTGCGTCGGCTGCGGCGCCCAGCGGATCGACACCGACGGGTACTGCGAGGTGTGCGGGTTGGCCCAGCCACGGCCGAGGGATCATCAGGAGCGGGCGCTGAACGGCGTCTGCGGGGTCAGTGACCGCGGGCACCGGCACCACCGCAACGAGGACGCGTTCGCCGTCGCGGCGACCTCGCGGCCCGACGGGAGCCCGGCCGTGGTGGCCGTCGTCTGCGACGGGGTGTCCTCGGCGACCAGGCCCGACGAGGCCTCCCAGGCCGCCGCCGACAGTGCCAGTGAGGCGCTGCTGGAGGCGCTGGAGGCCGGTGAGGAGCCGGAGGCGGCGATGGTGCGGGCGATCATGACCGCGGCCGACCGCGTGGACGCGCTCGCGGACGAGTTCGAGCGCGAGCCCAGCCGGAACTCCCCCGCCTGCACCATCGTCAGCGCCGTGCTGACCGGCGGCCGGGTCACCGTCGGCTGGGTCGGCGACAGCCGCGCCTACTGGTTCCCCGACGACCGCTCCGGCTCGCAACGACTGACCGTGGACGACTCCTGGGCGACCCGGATGGTCGAGGCCGGTCTGATGTCCGAGGCCGAGGCCTTCGCCGATCCGCGCGCGCACGCCATCACCGGCTGGCTCGGCGCGGACGCGGTCGAGGTCGAACCGCACACCATGAGCTTCGTCCCGCAGACCCCGGGCACCGTGCTGATCTGCAGCGACGGCCTGTGGAACTATGCCGAGGGCGCCGTCGACCTCGCCGCCGTCGTCCCTGCCGACGCCCGTACCAAGCCGTTGCAGGCCGCGCAGATTCTGGCGCGTTACGCCTGCGACCGGGGCGGGCACGACAACATCACCGTCGCCCTGCTCCCCGTCGACCCGGTGGAACCGCCCGAGCCCACGCTGCCGGACCACCCGCCCACGCTCGTGGGCGAGAGTCTCGATTCACCCACCATTCAGCTACGCGAGGGGGAGAGCTGACCCATGGCCAAGCTCACCAAGTCCAACTTCCCGCAGTTCTCCGTCGACATCTTCCAGAACGCGTACCTCGCTCAGGGGGCGAACGAGGTCAACGCGATCGTCACGGTCACCGCGACCGGCGGCGGCACCAGCGCCTCGCTCCCCTCCGCGGGTTACGGCGGCGCGCTGGACGGCCCGGACGCGGCCGTGGTCATCGCGGTGGACTGCTCGGGGTCGATGGACTACCCGCCGACCAAGATCCGCAACGCGCGGGAGGCCACGGCCGTCGCGATCGACTCGGTCCGCGACGGCGTCGCCTTCGCCGTGGTGGCGGGCACCCACGAGGCCAAGGAGGTCTACCCGGGCGGCGGGCAGCTGGCGATCTCCTCCCCCGGCACCCGCGAGGAGGCCAAGCAGTCGCTGCGGCGGCTGACCCCGGGCGGCGGCACCGCGATCGGCACCTGGCTGACCAAGGCCGACCAGATCTTCTCCACCCGGCCGGATGTCTCCATCCGCCACGCGATCCTGCTGACCGACGGCCGCAACGAGCACGAGCGCCCCGACCAGCTCCAGCACACCCTGGACCGGGTCCAGGGCCGCTTCACCGCGGACTGCCGCGGTGTGGGGACCGACTGGGAGGTCGCCGAGCTGCGCCGGATCTCCTCCGCGCTGCTCGGCAGCGTGGACATCGTCGCCGACCCCTCCGGCCTCGCCGCGGACTTCCAGGCGATGATGGAGAAGGCCATGGGCAAGGCTGTCGCCGACGTCGCACTGCGGGTGTGGACGCCCGCCAACGCACAGGTCAAGTTCGTCAAGCAGGTCGCGCCGGTGGTCGAGGACCTGAGCGGTCGTCGGTCCGACGCGGGCCCGCGCGCCGGCGACTACCCGACCGGCTCCTGGGGCGACGAGAGCCGCGACTACCACGTCTGCATCGAGGTGCCGCCGGCGGGCGTCGGCGACGAGATGCTGGCCGGCCGGATCAGCCTGGTCGTCCCGCACCCGGACGGCACGTCCGAGGTGCTCTCGCAGGGCCTGGTCAAGGCCGTGTGGACGGACGACCTCAACGCCTCCACCAAGATCAACCCGCAGGTCGCGCACTACACCGGCCAGGCGGAGCTCGCCGGAGCCATCCAGGAGGGCCTCGACGCCCACCGCCGCGGCGACCTGGACACGGCGACGGCCAAGCTGGGCAAGGCCGTTCAGCTCGCCGCCGACTCGGGCAACGAGGACACCTTCAAGCTGCTGTCGAAGGTGGTGGACGTGGTCGACGCGAAGGAAGGTACCGTTCGCTTCCGTAAGGACGTGAGCGCGGAGGATTCGATGACGCTCGAAACCCGCTCGACGAAGACAGTCAGGGTGAAGAAGTAGCGGGGTCCGCCCGCTGCTTCGACGCGCTGCCGACCGCCTAGCCAGCCCGAGGGGGGCTTGCACGATGCCGATCTGCCAGAACGGCCACACCTCGCAGACCACCGACTACTGCGACTACTGCGGGACGCCCATGACCGGGCAGCCGGCCCCGCAGCCGCAGCCGGCGGGCGCGGGCCAGCCGTGGCAGCCGACCGCACCGGCCCCCGCCGGGATGACGGCCGGTCTACCGGTCTGCCCGATCTGCGCCACGCCGCGCACCGGCCAGTACTGCGAGGAGTGCGGCTACAACTGGGACCTGGCACCGCAGGGGGCTCCGGTGCCGGCCCCCGCTCCGGTCCCCGGCCCGGTTCCGGGCGCCGGGTCCTTCCCGGGGCCCGGCCAGCCCTACCCCGGCCAGCCCTACCCCGGTCAGTCCTACCCGGGTCAGCCGCAGCCCGCGCCGCAGCCGTTCCCGGGCCAGCCCTACCCCGGGCAGCCGTACCCGGAGCAGCCGCAGCCGGCTCCGCAGCCGTTCCCGGTCGGCGGGCCGGTGCTCGGCGAGCCCGCTCCGGCGCCGGTCGCACCGCCGGTCTCCGGCCCGGTCACGGGCGGTGGCGGCTACGACTCGTACATCACCGGTGACACCAACGGCGGCAACACCGAGTACGTGCTCGCGCCGCCCACCCCGGCCGGCGGCGCCTTCCCCGGCAGCAGCAGCCCCGGCGGCGGCCAGGACCCGTTCGGTCCGTCCTCCGCCTCCGTCGGGCAGGCACCGCAGGGCGGCGCGCCCGCCTACCAGGGCACCTGGATCGCCGTGGTCACCGCCGACCGCGACTACTTCCAGGACATGATGTCCCGCAGCGGCCCCGACGCCGCCGGTCTCTACTTCCCGCCCTACTCCCCCGAGCGCCGGATCCCGATGACCGGCCAGGGGCAGCTCCGGATCGGTCGCCGCAGCAGCCAGCGCGGTACCGTCCCGGAGATCGACCTGTCCATCGCCCCGGAGGACCCGGGCGCCTCGCACGAGCACGCGCTGCTCCAGGAGCAGCCGAACGGCGGCTGGGTCGTCATCGACCAGAACTCCACCAACGGCACCACGCTGAACGGCGCCGCGGAGCCGCTGCCGAAGTACACCCCGGTCGAGCTGAAGAACGGCGACCGGATCCACGTCGGCGCGTGGACCACCATCACGGTGCACTGCGCCTGACCCGGGCCTGAGGGCCCGACCACCGAACGGGGGGAACGTGACGGTGACGACAGGGGACGAGGACGCGGCGATCACCGCCGACGGCCTGCGCAAGCGCTACGGCGCGGTGCAGGCCGTCGACGGGGTCTCGCTCACCGTCCGGCGCGGCGAGTTCTTCGGTCTGCTCGGCCCGAACGGAGCCGGCAAGACCACCACCCTGGAGATCCTGGAGGGCCTGCGCGAGCCCGACGAGGGTGCCGCCACGCTGTTCGGCGAGCGCCCCTGGCCGCGCAACCCGCGGCTGCTGCCGCGGATCGGCGTGCAGCTCCAGGCCTCCGCCTTCTTCGAGCGGCTGACGGCCCATGAACAACTGGCCGCCTTCGCCTCCCTCTACGGCGTCGGCGCGCGGCGGGCCGAGGAGATGCTGGCCCGCGTGGGCCTCACCGAGTTCGCCGGCACCCAGGCCGAGAAGCTCTCCGGCGGCCAGGCCCAGCGGCTGTCCATCGCCTGCGCACTGGTCCACGAGCCGGAACTGGTCTTCCTCGACGAGCCGACGACGGGCCTGGACCCGCAGGCCCGGCGCAATCTGTGGGACCTGCTGCGCGAGATCAACGCCGACGGCCGGACGGTCGTCCTCACCACCCACTACCTCGACGAGGCCGAGATCCTCTGCGACCGCGTCGCGGTGATGGACCACGGGAAGGTGCTGCGCACCGGCCCGCCCGCTGCGCTGATCCGCGAGCTGGACGCGCCCACCCGGATCAGCGTCCCCTCCGGCGCGCTCAGCGCGGCGGAGGCCCGCGCCGCCCTCGGCGACGACGTGGAGGTCGTCGACGACGGCGTCTCCCTGGTGCTCGCCACCCGCGAGCCCGCGCCCGTCCTGGCCCTGCTCGGCGCGCGCGGCGAGCTGCACGGGCTCCAGGTGCGCGGCGGCACCCTGGAGGACGTCTTCCTGCACCTGACCGGACGGGAGTTCAGAGAATGAAGGCCTTCCTCTCGCTCTCCCGTTCGCTGCTGGTCAGCAACGCGCGCGATCGCACCTGGCTCTTCTTCACCGTGCTGTTCCCGCTGATGTTCCTGCTGCTCTTCGGCGTCCTGTTCAAGGGCGGCTCGGCCGCCCACTCGACGGTGCTGCAGGTGGGCCCGGTGAGCGTGCTGGACCGGATGACGCCGGCCCAGCGGGCGGAGCTCGGCAGGAGCCTGACGATCAAGCGCGACGACAACCTCTCCGACGCGCTGAAGCAGGTCCGCGACGGCACGGACGACGGCGCGCTGCAGCAGACCGCCTCCGGGCAGCTGTTGCTGCACTTCTCCGCCGGCGACGCCACCCGCGCGGCGACCGTCCAGGGTCTGGTCGACGCCGTCGTCCAGCAGGCCAACCAGGACGCCACCGGCCGCCCACCCGCCTGGACGCTGACCACGGCTCAGGTCGAGGACCAGTCCACCAAGCCGATCCAGTACCTCACCCCGGGCCTGCTGGGCTGGGCGATCGCCACCTCCGGCACCTTCTCGGCCGCGCTGACCCTGGTGGCCTGGCGCCGCAAGCGCATCCTGCGGCGGCTGCGGCTGGCCCCCGTCAGCCTGACCGCGGTCGTCGCGGCTCCGACGGCGGTGACGTTGGTGGTGGCACTGGTGCAGACCGCGGTCTTCCTCGGCGTCGCGACGCTGCCCTACTACGGTCTGCGGCTGACCGGCGACTGGTGGCTGGCGGTGCCGCTGGTGCTCAGCGGTTCGGTCTGCTTCATGTCCATCGGCCTGCTCGCGGGTTCCTTCGCGAAGACCGAGAACGCGGCGCAGAGCGTGGCGCAGCTGATCGTGCTGCCGATGGCGTTCCTCTCCGGCTCCTTCTTCCCGCTCGACTTCGCCCCCGGCTGGGTGCAGTCGGTCGCCCAGGTGATGCCGCTGCACCACCTCTCGGCGGCGATGCAGGACGTGCTGAGCCGGGGCAAGGGGGTGGACGCGGCGCTGCCGACCATCGGCGGGCTGTTGGCGCTGGCGGTGGTGCTGTGCGCGGTCTCGCTCCGGCTTTTCCGGTGGGACGACGCGTGACTTCCGCGGTCTGAGAGGATGGACGCGTGGACCAGATCAAGCGAGGAACCCTGCAGACCGAGACCTTCTACGACCGGGTCGGCGGCGAGCCGACCTTCCGTCGCCTGGTTCACCGCTTCTACGAAGGCGTGGCCGCGGACCCGCTGCTGCGCCCGATGTACCCCGAGGAGGACCTCGGCCCGGCGGAGGAGCGTCTGACGCTCTTCCTGATGCAGTACTGGGGTGGCCCGCGCACCTACAGCGACGAGCGCGGCCACCCGCGGCTGCGGATGCGCCACGCGCCGTTCAAGGTGGACCGCGCCGCGCACGACGCCTGGCTCACGCACATGCGGGACGCGGTGGCCTCGCTGGAGCTGGACCCGGAGCACGAGGAAGAGCTGTGGAACTACCTCGTGTACGCGGCCCAGAGCATGATCAACTCCGACTGACCAGGTGCGCGTTGACGGCCCGCGCCTCCTCGGCGAGGGCCGGGATCTCCACGACCGTCGCGCCCGCCTGCTCCAGCAGCTCGACGCCCTGGCAGTCCGCCACGAACAGCGCCGGCTCCCGCCAGGCCAGGACGACGCGGCCGATGCCCGCGGCGCGGATCAGCTCCGCGCACGGGTGCGGCCGTGAGGCGCGGACCGAGCAGGGCTCCAGCGTCGAGTAGATCGTCGCCGTCCGCAGCCGCGGGTCGGTGAGGTCGATCTTCCCGAGCGCGGACTCCTCCGCGTGCACCTTGTCGTCGCCGCCCTCGCGGCTGAAGCCGCAGGCGATCTCCGTGCCGTCCGCGGCGACGATCACCGCGCCGACCGAGTACGCCGTCTCCGACGCCGGGCACTCGCGCGAGAGTTCGATCGCCAGACGCATGCGGTCGACGTCGGCCGTCGTCACCCGGGAGGCGTCCGCGCGGCGCGCGGCGTAGCGCAGGACCACGAGGTCGCCCAGGGACTGGGCGCCCAGCAGCGTCATCCGGTGCGCCGCGTCCTGCGGGAAGACCGCGCCCGCCACCGGCGGGGCGAAGCGGGGCGCGGCGGCGTCGCCGACGAAGAACGGGGCCAGGGCGAGCTGGATCTCGTCGACCAGACCCGCCGTCAGGAAGAGCGACTGGATCGCGCCACCGCCCTCCACCATGAGCCGGCGCACGCCCCGTGCGGCCAGCGCATCCAGGACGCGCGCGGGATCCAGCCCCGCGCCGGTGCCCACGACCTCCGCGCGCTCACCCAGTTCAGCCCGCAACCCCGCCACCGCCGCGTCCGGCGCCAGGACCAGCTTCGCGCCGCCGCTCTGCCACAGGCGCAGGTCGGCGGCGAGGCCGCCGTGGCCGACCAGGGCCACCTTGAGCGGGTGCTCCGGGAGGCCGCGGGCCACCCGCGCGGCGCGGCGGGCCTCGTCACGCACCTCGAGCCGGGGGTCGTCGGCGCGCAGCGTGCCCGCGCCGACCAGGATCGCGTCGTACGCGGCCCGCAACGCGTCGACCCGGTCGAAGTCCTCCGGGGAGGAGAGCAGCAGCCGCTCAGGAGCGGCGTCGTCGATGTGCCCGTCGACGGACATCGCCGCGCTGATCAGCACAGACGGGCGGGCGGGGTGCGGTTCGAGGCTCATGAACTGGTCCAACCATTGTTGCCGTCCCGATATGCCCTGTGCCTTGGCAGCCCACTCAACGTAGTGACACACTTACTTCACGTCATCTTCACGCACTCAGGGGACCACGCTCCGCTTACAAGCGGGCACCGCTTGCATTCGACCGAACGTGGGTAGTTGCGTTAGACGACTTTCGTACCGGGGGAGAGAACACGGCATCCACCCAACTTTCTGACGTTCCGTCAGTGGTTGCTGCCGTGGGGGGACCGAAGAACGGGGGAACGTCTCGTGCGTTGGCTCATTGCGTCATGCCTGCGACTCGCCGCCGTCGTCGTCGTGGCGGCACTGGTGGTCGCAGGGCTCGGCATCTGGTCGCTGCGCAACGCGGCCGTGGACACACTGCCCGAGTTCCTGCCACCGCAGGTGCAGGTACAGACCGAGGCCCTGGGGCTCTCCGCCAACGAAGTGGAGCAGCTGATCACCGTCCCGATGGAGGACGAGCTCAACGGCGTCGCCTACCTCGACCATCTGCGCTCGCGCTCGCTGCCGGGCCTGTCGGACATCGAGCTGACCTTCAAGCCGGGCACGGACATCTACCACGCCCGCCAGCTGGTGCAGGAACGCGTCAACCAGGGCCCGGCCGTGGTCAACGTCGGCACCCCGCCGGTCATGGTCCAGCCGCTCTCCGCCGAGACGCGCGGGCTGATGGTCGGCATCTCCTCCTCGACGGTCAGCCCGATCGACCTGTCCACGCTGGCCCGCTGGCGGATCCGCCCACGGCTGCTGGCCGTGCCCGGCGTCGCCAACGTCACCATCTGGGGCCAGCGCGACCAGCAGTTGCAGGTCCTGATCGACCCGGCCAAGCTGCGCGCCAA
Source organism: Streptacidiphilus jiangxiensis (assembly GCF_900109465.1). Taxonomy (GTDB): domain Bacteria; phylum Actinomycetota; class Actinomycetes; order Streptomycetales; family Streptomycetaceae; genus Streptacidiphilus; species Streptacidiphilus jiangxiensis. The sequence continues at coordinate 120,155 of NZ_FOAZ01000011.1, read as the reverse complement.
GGGCGTGACGCTCTCCCAGGTGATCAACACCACCGGTGACGCCATGTGGACCTCGCCGCTCACCTTCGTCGAGGCCTCCACCCCCGGCGCGGACGGGTTCATCGACACACCCAACCAGCGCCTCTCCGTCCAGCACCTGCTGCCCATCTCCACCCCGCAGGACCTGGCCAAGGTCCCCGTCGAGGTCGACACCGGCGTCAGCAAGCTGAAGCTCGGCGACGTCGCCACCGTCGTCGAGGACCACCCGGCGCTGCGCGGCGACGCGGTGCTGACCTCGCAGTCCGCCGACGGCACCGGCTTCCTGCTGGTCGTCGAGAAGTTCCCCGGCGCCGACGCACTCGCCGTGGACCGGGGCGTGCGGCAGGCCATGGCCGAGCTCGCCCCCGGCCTGCAGGGCGTCAAGGTCGACACCGACGTCTACCGGCCCGCCACCTATCTCGACTCCGCGCTCGCCAACCTCGGCTGGGCGGCCCTCGCCGGGCTGGTGCTGCTGGTCGCCTGGTTCGGCCTGGCCTGGCGCTCCTGGCGGGTCGCCCTGATCGGCCTCGTCGCGACAGCACTGCCGCTGATCACCGCCGCCTGGGTGCTGGACCTGCGCGACGCCACCTTCAGCTGGTTCACCCTGGCCGGCCTCGCCGTCGCCCTGGCCGTCGTCGTCGACGACGCGGTCTCGGCGGTCGCCGCCGTGCAACGGGGGCTCGACCAGGCGCCCCCGGGCTCCCCGGACTCGCCGGACCGCGGTCGGGAGGGCCGCGCCGCCGCGATCACCGAGGCGCTGCTCGGCGTGCGCCGCCCGCTCGGCTGGGCGCTGGCCGTGCTGCTGCTCGCCGCGGTGCCACTGCTGATGGTCCCGGGCAGCAACGGCGAGCTGACCAGACCGATGCTCTTCACCTACGTGCTCACCATGGTCGCCGCGGCCGCCGTCGCCCTGACCGTCACCCCGGCCCTCTCGCTCCTGCTGCTGCGCCGCGCCCCCGAGGGACGCGCCGTGCCGCCGGTCGCCCGCTGGATCGAGTCCGTCCACGACCGCGCCGCCCGCGTCTTCGCCCGGCGCCGGGTCGCGGCGGTCACCCTCGCGGGCGTGCTGGGCGTGGCCGCGCTCGCGATCATCCCGCAGTTCGGCGGCGGCGGACTGGTCCCCGCTCCGCAGGACCGCAACCTCGTCGTCCAGTGGAGCGCCGCACCCGGCACCTCGCTGCCGGCCATGCGGCAGACCACCGAGGCCGCCGGCGCGGAGCTGCGCGGCGTCCCCGGTGTGACGGGCGTGGCCAGCGACATCGGTCAGGCCCTGCTGGGCGACCAGATCGTCAACGTCGACTCCGCGCAGACCTGGCTCACCGTCGCAGGCAACGCGGACCTCGGCCGGACCAAGGCCAGGATCACCGAGGTGCTCAGCCACTATCCGGCCCTCTCCCACCAGCTCCTGACCTACGCGCAGACCGCCCTCGCAGGCGCGCCCACCAACAGCATCGGCCCCGACGGCAACGCCCCCCTGACGGTCCGTCTCTACGGCACCAACTGGGCGGCGCTGACGACGGAGGCGAACCAGCTGGCCTCCGTGGTCGACGGCATCCACGGCGTCAGCGGCGCCACCGTCCACGAGCCGACGCAGGAACCCTCCATCCTCATCGACACCGATGTCGCGAAGGCCGCGAACTACGGCCTGAAGCCCGGTGACGTGCGACGCGACACCGCCGTGCTCATCTCGGGCATCCCCGTCGGCAGCTACTACCAGCAGCAGCAGATCTTCGACGTCGCGGTCTGGAGCGTGCCCACGGTCCGCGCGAACCTCGGCGACATCCAGAACCTCCTGCTGGACACCCCGAGCGGCGGCCAGGTCCCGCTGAAGGACGTCGCCACCGTCGCCATCGCGCCCGCGCCGACGGAGATCGACCACGACCAGGCCTCCCGCTACCTCGACATCACCGCCACGCTGCACGGCGTGGACGCCGACACGGCGGTCTCGCAGGTCCAGACGGCCGTCCGGAAGGTCACCCTCCCGGAGGGCTACCACGCGGAGGTCTCCAGCGGCATCGCCGAGCAGCAGGGCGCGGCCCTCCAGATCATCCTGGTCGCGATCGGCTGCGCGCTCGGCACGCTGCTGCTGTTCCAGGCGGCACTGCGCAGCTGGCCGCGGGCCGGCCTGCTGCTGGCCTCCCTTCCGCTCTCGCTCGCCGGCGGCGCGCTCACCGCGTACGCGGCGGGCAGCGCGATCAGCGCCGGGGAGCTGATCGGCTTCCTCGGTGTCCTCGCCCTCGCGGTCCGCGGCGGCCTCCGGGTGCTGCGGCGCACGCGCGAACTGGAGCTCGCGGGCCACGGCGGCGCGTCCGCGGTGGCCGCGCGGGAGGCGTCCTTCCCGGTCGTCGCCTCGGCGATCGGACTGATCCTGCTGGTGGCACCGTTCACCCTGCGCGGCGACATCGCGGGCCTGGAACTGGTCCGCCCGCTGTCCTTCGTCCTGATGGGCGGCGCGGTGACGGCCACGGTGGTCACCCTGCTCCTCCTCCCGGCGTTCGCGGGCCGGGCTCCCTCGGACGAGGACGAGGCCGTGCCGTTCCCGACGGGCGGCGGGGAGGGCGGCGAGCAGGTCGCACAGCCGGGGGCGCGCGGCTCCGTGGACGAGGGGCTCCGCCCCGGGGCGCGACCAGCCACCCAGCCGGGTGGCGCGCCGAACGAGCGGGGCCGTCCCGACGCGGGTGGTTCTCGCGCCCCTGAGGAGCTGCATGGTTCCTCGCCTGCGTCGGCGTCCGACCCCGCAGAGGGCGCGGCCTGATGACCGGCGCGCCGCGCGCCCTTGCCGTACTGGTCGCTGCCCTCGTGGCCACCGCCGCCCTCTCCGCCTGCGGGCCGAAGAACGACACCCCCGCCGCCTACACGCCCGCGACGCTGGAGCCGCTGCCCAGCGCCACGGCGACCCTCCCGGGGTACGCGCACGTCCGCAAGGTCGTGCTCACTCCCCTCGCCGAACGGCGCGTGCGCCTGCAGACGGTGACGTCCGTGCCGGGCGGCCGCGGGGAGACGGACGTGCCGATCACCGCGATCATCTACGACCCGGACGGAGTGCCCTGGGTGTACGTCCCGGACGGTGGGCACGCCTACACCCGGCATGCGATCACCATCGCGCGGTACGACGGCGACACCGTCGCCCTCGGCGCGGGGCCGACCGCGGGCACGCCCGTGGTCGTGGTCGGCGCGGCCGAGCTCCTCGGCGTCGAGTACGGAGTGGGGGAAGAGTGATGCGGGCTCAAGGACACCCGCGCGGCGGGGTGATGCGGGCGATCGTCTCCTGGAGCCTCAACTTCAGGTTCCTCGTGGTGGCCGCGGCCGTCGCGATGATGACGATCGGCATCTCGACCGTCCGCAGTACGCCGGTGGACGTCTTCCCGGAGTTCGCTCCCCCGCAGGTGGAGATCCAGACCGAGAGCCTGGGGCTGTCCACCTCGGACGTGGAGCAGCTCGTCACCGTGCCGCTCGAGCTGGCGATGAACGGCATGCCGGGGCTGACGCAGATGCGGTCGACCTCCGTGCCACAGCTCTCCTCGATCGTCATGGTGTTCTCGCCCAGCACGGACCTGCTCCACGCCCGCCAGCTGGTGCAGGAGCGGCTGGCCACCGTCCGGCCCACGCTGCCGCGCTGGGCGAGCCCGCCGGTCATGCTGGCGCCGGTCTCCGCAACGGCGCGCGTGCTGCAGATCGGCATGACCGCCAGCGGCAACGGCCCGAACGGCAAGCCGCTGACGCCGATGGAGCTGTCGCAGCTGGCCTACTGGACCATCAAGCCGCGGCTGCTGCACGTCGACGGCGTCGCGGACGTGTCGATCTGGGACCAGCGGCCCGAGGCCTTCCAGGTCCAGGTGGACCCGAAGAAGATGGCCACCCAGCAGGTGACCCTCGACAACGTGGAGCGGACCACCGCCGACGCGCTGGACTCGGGCGCGCTGCAGTTCTCCACGGGCGCGGTCGTCGGCGCGGGCGGCTTCCTGGACGGCAACGGCGGCGTGCCGGGGCTGGACAACCAGCGCCTGTCCGTCGCCCACCAACTGTCGGTGCAGACACCCGCCGACCTGGCGAAGATCCCGCTGGAGGACCAGGCCGCGCAGGGCAAGAAGGTGACGCTCGGCCAGATCGGCGAGGTGACCCAGGGTTACCAGCCGCTCATCGGCGACGCGATCATCAACGGCAAGCCGGGCATCCTGCTGGTCGTCGAGAAGCTGCCCTGGGGCAACACGCTCAAGATCACCTCTCAGGTCGACGACGCGCTCAAGGCGATGCAGCCGGGCCTGACGGGCGTCGCCTTCGACAGCCACATCTTCCGACCCGCCGACTTCATCGACGACTCCATCCACAACCTGCTGGACTCGCTGCTGCTCGGCTTCCTGCTGGTCGTGGTGATCCTGGTGCTGTTCCTCTTCGAGTGGCGGGTGGCGCTGATCAGCCTGGTCAGCATCCCGCTCTCGCTGACGGCGGCGGTCCTCGTCCTGCGCACGGTCGGCGCGACGGTCAACACCATGGTGCTGGCCGGCCTGATCATCGCACTGGGCGCGGTCGTCGACGACGCGATCATCGACGTGGAGAACATCCTGCGGCGTCTGAGAATCGCCCGCCGCACCGGCAAGGACGGCGGTAAGTCGACGCAGTCCACGGCCAGGATCATCCTCGGCGCCTCGCTGGAGGTCCGCAGCCCGATCGTCTACGCGACGCTGATCATCGTCGCGGCGGCCGTGCCGGTCTTCATGCTGCACGGCCTGACGGCGGCCTTCTTCCGGCCGCTGGCCTTCGCCTACACGCTGGCGATCATCGCCTCGATGGCGGTGGCGCTCACGGTCACCCCGGCGCTGACCCTGATCCTGCTGCGCCGGGCACCGCTCAAGCGCTTCCAGTCGCCCCTGGTGCGGGTGCTGCGCCGCTGGTACGACCGGTTCCTGAACCGGATCGTGGCCCGGCCGACGGCCGCCTACTCCGTCTTCGCCGCCGTCGTGCTGTGCGGGGCACTGATCGCGCCTCAGCTGGGGCAGTCGCTGTTCCCGACGTTCCAGCAGCGCGACCTGCTGATCCACTGGGACGCCATCCCGGGGACCTCCGACCAGGAGGTGCTGCGCACCACCACCCAGCTCGACGCCGAACTGCGGGCGATCCCGGGCGTCGAGGACTTCGGCGCGCACATCGGGCGCGCCCCGCAGGGCGAGGAGATCGTCGGCATCAACGCGGCGGAGGTGTGGATCCACATCGCCGCCAACGTCGACTACGACAAGACCGTCGCCAAGGTCCGCGCGGTCGTCGACAGCCACCCCGGCCTGTACCGGGACGTGGAGACCTACCTCAACGAACGCATCGAGGAGGTGCTCAGCGGCTCCAAGGAGGCGGTCACCGTCCGCGTCTACGGCCAGGACCTGGCGCAGATGCGCTCCACCGCCCAGTCGGTGCTCGGGCAGGTCGCGAGCGTCAAGGGCGTGGTCGACCCGCACATGGACCTCTCCGTCGACACCCCGCAGATCAACGTCGAGGTGAACCTCGCCGAGGCCGCCAAGTACGGGCTGAAGCCCGGCGACGTGCGGCGGCAGGCGGCGACGCTGGTGGCCGGCCAGGAGATGGGCAACGTCTTCGAGAACAACCAGGTCTACGGCGTCTACGTGTGGAGCATCCCGGCCGTGCGGGCCAACGCCGGCGCGATCGCCTCGCTGCCGCTGGACACCCCGACCGGCGGCCACATCAAGCTGAGCGACGTGGCGAGCGTGACGCTCGGCCCCGACCCGTACCTGATCACCCGTGAGGACAACTCCCGCTACATCGACGTCGGCGCGAACGTCGCGGGCGACGCCGACCTGTCGGGCGTGGTCTCCCAGATCCAGGCCAGGCTGGCCGCCAACGTCCACGTCCCGCAGGGCTCGCACTACGCGCTGCTCGGCGAGTACGAGGAGCGCCAGCAGGCCCAGCAGAGCCTGCTCACCACCGCGGCGCTGGCGGGGGTGGCGATCTTCCTGCTGCTCCAGCTGGCCTTCGGCTCCTGGCGCCTGGCGACGCTGCTCTTCGTCACCCTGCCGATGGCGCTGGTCGGCGGCCTGATCGCGGTCTGGTTCGGCGGGGCGGAGGTCACCATCGGAGCGCTGGTGGGCTTCTTCACGGTCTTCGGGATCGCCGCGAGAAACGGCATCCTGATGATCAATCACTGCCAGCATCTGGAGAACGAGGAGGACATGGAGTTCGGCCCGGACCTGGTCGTCCGCGGTGCGAGCGAACGTCTCGCCCCGATCCTGATGACCTCGCTCGCGACCGGCCTCGCCCTGGTGCCGCTGGTCATCGCCGGCAACCAGCCCGGCCGGGAGATCGAGTACCCGCTCGCCGTGGTGATCCTCGGCGGCCTGGTCAGCTCGACGCTGCTCACGCTGTTCGTGGTGCCGTCGCTGTACCTGCGGTTCAGCCGCCCCAAGCGGCGGGGCTCCGACGACGGCGCGGTGACAGTGGCTGAATGACGCTCAGCCCGGCACGCGGCGCTCAGCCCGGAACGGCGATGCCCTCCAGGACCATCGACAGGTACTGGCGGGCGATCTGCTCCGGGCTGTGTCCGCCTCCCGGCCGGTACCACGACGCGGCCACCCACACGGTGTCACGCAGGAACCGGTAGGCCAGGCGCAGATCCAGATCCGCACGGAAGTCCTGCGCGGAGACCCCGCGCTCCAGGGTCTCCAACCACACCTGCTCGAAGCGCCGCTGCGACTCCGCCAGGAACTCGAACCGCGGCTGCGCGGCGAGCTGGCGGGCCTCCTTCTGGTAGATCGCCACGGCGTCCCGGTGCCGGTCGATCTCCCGGAACGACTCCGTGACGAGTGCCTCCAGCGTCTCCTTGGGGCTCAGACCCGCGGCGACGACCTCGTCGTAGCCCTCCCACAGCTCGTCCAGGAAACCGGAGAGGATCTCCTCGAGCATCGACTCCTTGGAGTCGAAGTGGTAGTAGAGGCTCCCGGCCAGCAGCCCGGCCTCGTCCGCGATCTTCCGCACGGTCGTGGCGTTGTACCCCTGCTCGGCGAAGACCCGCGCGGCGGTCTGCAGGATCTCCTGGCGCCGGGCGGGCGAGGCGTTCGGGCTGCTCTTCTGCGGAGTGGACACGCGAGCAAGCATGCCCTATCCAGCGACAACTTCCCCGTCACCGGAATGGGGCAGCCGACTGTCCGTACACGGGGCTAGGGTTCGGCCATGGCTGATTCCGGAGACATCGACGGGCTGCACTCGTGTTCCGTCGGCGGGGCGGACCGGCTCGACGCCGAGGGCGAGATCGCCGTGGCCCGCCTCGCCATGGACAGCGGGGAGCTGGCGCACGCCGCCGCCCACCTCGCCAACGCCATCGCCACCCTGCCCACCCTGCCCGAGGCGCACGAGGCCCTGGGCGAGCTCGCCGCCCGCGCCGGAGGCGCCGATGAGGCGCTGGCCCTTTTCCCGATGGAGCGCCCCTACATCGGCGCCGTCGCCGCACGGGCCAACCTGCTCGCCGCCTGCGGGCGGTGGGACCAGGCGGTGCGCCTGCTCGCCGAGGTCGTCGCGACCGAGCCCGGCCGGCCCTGGTCCGAGGTGGCCTGGCTGAGCCGGGCCGACCTGGCCGAGCTGGTCGACCCGAAGGTCCTCGCCCAGGCCGTCGGCCGGATCGTCGGCTCCGGACTGCCCGACCCGTTCCCGGAGGTGCTGTGCACCTCGCTGCGGCCGTTCTACGCGGCGGTCCGCTCCGTCACCGCGGCCCACCCGCGGCAGGCGATGCTGCTGTCGATGGCGTCCGGCCTGGCGCGCCGCTACGGCGACCACGAGGAGTCCATCGCCTGGGCCCGCGCCGCCGTCGCGGTCGAGCCCTCGCACATGGGCGCCGTCATGCTCGGCTACGCGCTGCGCGCGGCCGGACGCCCCGACGAGGCGATCGCCGTGTGGACGGACGAGCTGTCCCGCGACCCGGCCGACCTCAGCCTGCACGTGGACGTCGCCGAGCTGTACGCCGCCACCGGCCGGCCCGAGCTGGGGTTGCCCTGGGCGGAGAAGGCCGTCGCCGCGGACGCCTCGGACCCGCTGGTCGTCCCCGCCCTGTTCGGCATCCGCTTCTCCGTCGACCAGGACCCGGCCCACCTCCTCGCCCTCGCCGACCACCTGCGCGAGCACCCCGACCACGGCTACGCCTCGACGGTCCTGGCCCAGCACAGCAGCGGCCGCCCGTGGCTGGCCGGGGTCAGCCCCGCGCGTGAGGCCACGACCAACGCGCTGCGGCAGTTCCTGCGCAGCCCCGACATCGGGCCGGACCACCGGCTCTCCGTCGTCACCTCCGCCGTCGAGGCCCCCAGCTCGGCACTGACGCTGCTTCAGGCCTTTCCGAACGCCGAGCTCGAGTTCCGCTCCATACCCCGGCCCGATCCGAGACAGCCGCTCTCCCCCGTCACCACGCGGATCTGGCGGTACCGCGGCTCCGTCGCCGAGCCCGCGGTGCCCGCGCCTTCGGCGCAGGCACAGGAGGCGGTCCGGGCGGTGGCCGAGTACGCCTGGCCGTCGCTGCCCGCCGCCTACGACCACGCCGTCCGCCTGGCGACGGTCCCACCGGCCGACCTGCTCGGCGTGCTGGCGCACCCGCCGCTGCCGCGCGAGGACGACCAGGGGCGCGTTCTCGCCGCGAACGCGCCGGACCTGTGGGTGCGCGCGGTGCAGACCTTCGCCTGCCTGGGCATCGCCCACCACGGCACCGACGGTCCGTGGCCGGAGTCGGAACGCCGCCAGATCCTCACCGACCTGCTGATGGGCCCCGAGGACTGGGTCACCGAGGCGGCCGGTCTCGCGCTGGTGGCCGTCGCCTGGAGCGACCCCGCCACCCGCGAGGACGTCGGACACCTCCTGGTGGAACGCCTGCTCGGCGCGGCGAAGGCCTTCGAGACCCGCCCGGTGGAGGTCCTGCCGACCCTGTGCGCGCTGGTCGCCGCCTGCCCCTGGCTCGACACGACGTTCCTGGACCTCGCCGCCACGGTCGCTGACGCGGTCCGCCGCAGCGAGGAGCAGCCGGAGTCGTCGGCGAACCCGGCGAACCCGGAGGAGCCGGAGGAGCCGGAGGAGCCGGAGGCATCGGAGGCGCCTGTTCCGCGGGAGTCCGAGGTACCGAAGCGCTGGAGCCTCTTCCGCCGAAGCCGTCGCTGAGTCACCATGGAAACGCGAACCGTCACCGACAGGAGGGGGTCGTCATGAAGTTGGGCAAGCTCGTCGCCAAGGGCGTCGCGGAGGACGTGCTCGACGTCGCCGCGGAGGAGCAGGACACGACCACAGAGGCGGACACCGCACTGCCGACGACGGCACAGCCGGTGACCGCGGGGTCGAGCGCACAGCGGTGAGCGGCTTCCGGCGCGCTCCCAAGGAGCGTCCGGACCGTCCGCCGGTCGGGTACAAGATCGCCCGGCCGATGCTCTCCGCCGACGGCACCCGCCTCGGCTTCCGAGGCGTGTCCCTCGGCGGGGACATCGTCTACGGCCCGCTCGACGACGCCCGTTGCGGGTACGAGCGGCGCCACCGCCCGCCGTCGCGCTGGTGCGCGTGCGGTTTCTACTGCCTCCACGAGGCGGGCACGGCGATCGAGCTCGGCTGCGCGACGGAGTACCGGGACACCGTGCTGTTGGACGTCGCCGTCCTGGGCGTCTACCTCCGCCACGAACGCGGCATGCGGTTCGAACGCCAGCGGGTCCGGCGGATCGGCTTCCCGCGGTGCGCCTGCGGCCGCGCGTCCGAGGGAGTCCTCGACACCGGCGAGGGCGTGCTCGGCTGGCGTGCGATCACCGGATCGTGTGCGGTGTGCGCGGGCCACCGCGCGCTCCTGCGCTTTTCGGCCTACGCCGCACTCGCCGGCCCCGGCACCGTCGCCACCTGCGACGACCGCCTCGCTCCCCCGTCCCCCCGCACGCCGGCCCCTCCGGACCCCAACCCCCCGACGGGCGACCCGGACACCCTCGTGCCCCAACTCGCCGCGGAGGCCGCCCTGCTGCAGGCACGGCTGGACTGGTTCCAGCTCCAGCTGGGCCGACTGACGGGCCAGGGCGAGGCCCCGTAAGGGGCGCGAGGAACTGCGCGAGGAACTGCGCGAGGAACCACCCCGTGCGGATGGTCCTGCGCGTTGAGGACCATCTGCTCATCAGTGGCTTGTCGCGCAGTTCCTCGCGCCCCTGGGGGCGCAACGTAAGGTTGGCCGTATGGCTCAGGAACTGCCCACCGCGCCGGTGCGGGTCGATGCGTGGATCTGGTCCGTGCGGCTCGCGAAGACGCGGTCCGCTGCGGGCGCGGCCTGCCGGGCAGGCCATGTGCGGGTGAACGGCGAGCGTGCGAAGCCCGCGCAGCCCGTGCGGGTCGGAGACGAGGTGCGGCTACGCCAGGAGGGGCGCGAGCGCATCGTCATCGTCCAGCGCACCATCGCCAAGCGCGTCGGCGCGCCCGTCGCCGCGGAGTGCCTGATCGACAAGAGCCCCCCGCCGCCGCCCCGCGAGCTCGCTCCCGCCGTCCCGGTCCGCGACCGCGGCGCGGGGCGACCGACCAAGCGGGAGCGTCGCGACATCGACCGCCTCCGGGGGTTCTGACTGCCGCTCTCATTCTGACTGCTGCTCTCAGAAGGGACGTGGTCAGAACGGCCGGGGCCGCGCCGCGGAGCGTTCCAGCGCCGCCACAGTCGTCGCCGTCCGGCGGTCCAGGGCCTCGCCCGACTCACCGTTGACCAGCGCGTGGGCGAGGACCTCGAGGGCGAAGGTCCGGTACCAGGTCCAGGCGCGCCGCAGCGTCGCGCCGTCGACGGCCGCGCGGACCTTGTCCCAGCCGTGCCAGCTCAGGCAGGCTGCGTCGAGCGCGGGGTCGAACGGCTGGGCCAGGTCCCAGTCGAGGACGCCGAGCAGCCGGCCGTCGGGGCCCCAGTGGACGTTGGCCCCGGCCAGGTCGCCGTGGACCAGGGACGGATCGACCGGCTCCAGCTCCAGCGCCGCCACGACCCGGCGTCGCGCCTCGACCTGCCAGGCCTGGGGCAGGCGCGGCACGACCTCCTCCAGCAGCAGCTCGGACCAGCGCTCGCCGCCCGCGTACTGGTGCGGAGCACCCAGCAGGCCGTCGAGGTCGCGCAGGTCCACGCCGCGCAACGCGTCCAGCAGGGCCGCGAGCTGCGCCGGCTCGCCGCCCTCGCCGCGGGTGGTGGGCGCGCCGTCCAGCCAGGTGAGGGCCACGCCCGCCCGGCCCTCGGCCTCGACGAGCGCGGAGAGCGGGCGCGGCACGGCGAAGGGCAGGTCCAACGCCGCCAGGCGGCCGTGCAGTTCGACGGTGCGAGGGAGCTCGGCGCGCGCCGTCGCGGTCCTGGCCACGCGGACGGCGGCGACGCCGGGCAGCAGCACCACGTCGTGGGAGCCGCCGGAGCGCTCGACCCGCGCACCGTCGAGCCGCTCCCCGGGCAGCGCGGCCTCGACCACCGCGCGCAGCTCCTCCGACAGCCGATCCGTGGCCACCAACGCTCTGGTCAGCCCTTCTTGACGGCCATCAAGCCGTAACCGCCGACCTGTGCGGCGGTAAGGCGCCGGTCGTCGTCGGAAGCCGCCTCGTCCCCGGCCGCCCACTCGTGGACGGATGCGACGCCGGGCCCGAGCAGCTCCCAGCCGCCGCTGCCGAGGGCGAAGCGCTGGACCTCGTCGTGGCTGCGGGTGGCAACGGTGATGCCGGCCGCCTGGTAGATGCCCGTGACGGCGCTCTTGGTCTCCTCGTCGTCGGAGTGGTCGGCCGTGCCGTGGGAGAGGATCAGCACGCTGCCCGGCGCCAGCGCCTGCTTGTACCGGTCCAGCAAGGCGTAGGGCTGGTCGGCGTCCGACAGGAAGTGCAGCAGTGCGACGACCTGGAGGGCGACCGGCTTGCTGAAGTCGATCAGCTCCTTGACCACCGGGGCGTTCAGGATGGCGTCCGGGTCGTGGAAGTCCGCGTCGACGTACGCGGTGCGCCCCTCGGGAGTGCTGCTGAGCAGCGCCCGGGCGTGGGTGAGGACCATCGGGTCGTTGTCGACGTAGACGATCCGGGACTCCGGAGCCAGCCGCTGGGCCACCTCGTGGGTGTTCTCGGCGGTCGGGATGCCGGTACCGATGTCGAGGAACTGACGGATGCCCAGGCGGCCGGCGTGACGCACGGCACGGCCGAGGAAGCGGCGGTTGGCGCGGGCGGCGTCCGGGACGGTGGGGACGAGCTTGACCACCTGCTCGGCCGCGGCCCGGTCCGCCGGGAAGTTGTCCTTGCCGCCGAGGTAGTAGTCGTACATCCGGGCCGGGTGCGGGACGTCCGTGCGCAGTTCGGCGCGCGGCTCCGCGTCGGCCTCCTCCGCCTCGGCCCAGTCCCAACCCGGCTCCGCATTGACGTCGTTGACGTCGTTGACGTCCGCGTTCTCTGACACAGGCCCCTCCCCAGGCAGCAACCCCGATCCGGGGTGACATTCCGTCATCCCGGAGATCCACCTCATGTTAACGGCGGGACGGCAGACTGGTGCCATGCATCACGGATCGTTCACGTCAGGTCAACTCCGAGCCTTCTGCCTGGACTTCAACGGCTCGGAGGAGACGTTCCCGTTCAACCCGGAGACGTCCGTCTTCAAGGTCGGCGGCAAGATCTTCGCCATCTCGGCGCTGGACGCGCAGCCGCTGCAGGTCAGCCTGAAATGCGATCCGGAACTCGCGGTGCGGCTGCGCGCGGAGCATCCGGCGATCACGGGCGGCTGGCACCTCAACAAGCGCCACTGGAACACGGCCCTGCTGGACGGCTCGCTCCCGGACCGGCTGGTCCGGGAGATGGTCGAGGACTCCTACGACCTGGTGGTCTCCTCGCTGCCGCGCAAGCAACAACTGCTGCTCGACTGGCCCGGGCTCAGGACCCGGACGGCGCCGACGGAAGGTCGATCGTGAGGTAGGTCTTGCGGAGCGTCTCGTGGACCTCCCACACGCCCGTCCATCCGGCGGGCGTCACCAGCGTGTCACCGGGCCCGATCTCGACCGGCTCGCCGCCCGTCGGGGTGACCGTGGCGCGCCCGGAGAGGATCTGGCACACCTCGTGGTAGCCCTCCCGGGTCGCCGCGAACCGGCCCGGCGTCGCCTCCCACACACCGGCTTCCGCGCCCTCCGGCGACGTCCACACCGTACGCAGCGCCTCCTGCTGCCCCTCGGTGGTGCTGGTCGGCTTGGGCGCGAACGCGCCGAGCTCGGCCCGGTCGGCGCGGTGCAGGACGATGGCCATCGTGGCGGCTCCTTCTGGTCGGTGGGTCACCACGCTGCCAAACCCGCCTCCGCAGGGCCACCGCCAAGCTGTAAGGCCGCAGCGGTCCGCACCGACAGGTCGCGAACCACCCGCGCGCCCATCGAGCGCCGACCGTGCGTCCGCGTCCCGTCCCGGTCCGGCAACAGTCCTGCCGACCTGGCTTTTCCGCCCCCGCGCCGAGCGCTACGGTGCGGGCAGAAGCAACGCGATCTGGAGGGGGCAGCCGCCATGCAGGCTGAGATCAAGGGCAGCACCATGCCGGTGCTGGAGGTACAGCTCGGTCCCGGTGAGTACGTGGTGACACCCCACGGCGAACTGTCGTGGATGTCCGGAAACATCCAGATGTCGCAGACCATGTCCGGCGGCGGACCCGGCAACGGTGGCGGCTTCATGGGCGCGATCAAGCGCGTCATGGGTGGCGGCAGCCTCTTCCTGACGCAGTACCAGGCCCAGGGCAGCGCGGGCCTGGTCGCCTTCGCCTCCAAGGTGCCCGGCCACATCGTTCCGGTGGACCTCGCCCCCGGCCGCAGCGTCATGGTCCACCGCCACGGCTGGCTCGCCGGAACGCCCGGCATCACCCCGTCCGTGGGTTTCCAGCAGAGCATCCGTGGCGGCCTGTGGGGCGGCGACGGCTTCCTGCTGCAGAAGCTGGAGGGCCAGGGCCGCGCCTGGATCGAGCTCTCCGGCGAGCTCACCACGTACACGCTCGCCCCCGGCCAGACGATGCTGGCGCACCCCGGCCACGTGGGCATGTTCGACCAGTCCGTCCAGTTCTCGATGACCCGGATTCCCGGCATCGCGAACAAGATCTTCGGCCAGGACGGCTTCCTGCTGGTGGCCCTGACCGGGCCGGGCCAGATCTGGCTGCAGAGCATGCCCCTGCCCAACCTCGCCCACTCCCTCGCCCCCTACCTCCCGGCCCAGGGCGGCGAGAACGTGGAAGCCGCCGGCGTCGGCGGCCTCATCGGCGGCATGCTGCGCTGACGCGCAGGCGGGCAGTTGCACTACCCGCAGTTGCACTACCCAGGGGCGCGAGGCTCCGCTGATTTGCGACTCCGCCGCGTGGGCGCGAGAGGGCCAGTACGCGCTCCCGCAGGCCGTTGCACCCTCCAGGGGCGCGGGGAACGGCGCGACAAGCCACCCACATGCGGTTGGCCATCAACGCGCAGGGCCATCCGCACGCCCGTGGCTTCTCGCGCAGTTCCCCGCGCCCCTGAGGTCCGTAAGACTTCCGTAGCCGGGCCGATAGGCCTCGACACCGCTGGTCAGCGGTCTCATGGAGACATGAGACGTCTCCGCCCGCGGAACCCACTCGACGTGCCCCTCCCCGCGCCGCCGGCAGCGCTTCGGCGCGGGCCGCTGCGGGAGGGCGCGTTCCGCTCCCGACTGCACGAACCGCGGACCGCGGTCGTACTGGGGCGGTGGCTCGGCGCAGCCGTACTCCTCTGCTTCGCGACCGGGCTGATCAGCCACGTCCTGCAGCAACCGCCGGGCTGGCTGCGCGATCACCTGCCGAGCCGGCCCGTGCAGGGCTACCGGATCACCCAGGGCCTGCACGTGATCAGCGGTATCGCCGCCATCCCGCTGCTGGGAGCGAAACTGTGGGTCGTCTACCCGCGGCTGTTCGCGTGGCCGCCGGCCCGCACCGTGCGGCACGCGCTGGAGCGCCTCGGGATCGCCCTGCTCCTCGGCGCCCTGCTGCTGGAGCTGTTCACGGGACTGCTCAACACCCTGCAGTGGTACCCGTGGCCGTTCCCGTTCCGGCAGACGCACTTCTGGCTGGCCTGGATCGCCGTCGGCGGTCTGCTGCTCCACATCGCCGCCAAGGGACCGGAGATCGCGGAGCACTGGCGGCGCTCCAAGCCGCCACTCCCGGGACGGCGGGCGCTGCTGGGGTCGGTGGCGGCCGCCGTCGGCGCGGTCACGTTGGTGACCGCAGGTCAGACCGTGCCGTGGCTGCGGTCCTTGGACCTGCTCGGGCCGCGTCGGCCGGACCTCGGACCACAGGGCATCCCCGTCAACCGGACGGCCGCGCAGGCGGGAACGGTGCACGCGCCCACCGACTGGCGGCTCCGTGTCGACGGCCCGCGTCCGTACACCCTCACCATGGCCGAGCTGCTCGCTCTGCCCCAGACGGACGTCGACCTGCCGATCGCCTGCGTGGAGGGGTGGAGCGCCTCCGCCCGCTGGGGCGGCGTGCGGCTGCGGGACCTGCTCGACCGGGCGGGGGCCGCGCCGGGCGCACTGGTCCGGGTCACCTCGCTCGAGCAGGGCGGCCCCTACGCGGTCATGACGATGCCGCACACCTACGCGCGCGACCCCCTCACCGTGCTCGCGCTCCGGATCAACGGCCAGGTGCTGCACCCCGACCACGGCTATCCGGCGCGGATCGTGGCACCGAACCGTCCGGGCGTGCTGCAGACCAAGTGGGTCTCCCGGCTGGAGGTGCTCTGAGCATGACGGTACGAGTCCTGCGCACCGCGCTGGCCCTGCTCGGGATCGGCGTGATCGGCTACGGCCTCTACGGGCTGCTGCACGACCCGTACATCCGCGACCCGGCGGACGTCCTGGTCTGGGGCGTCGGCGGGGTGGTGCTGCACGACGGGTTCTGGCTGCCGTTGGTGCTACTGGTGGGTACCGCCCTGGTCAGGCGGCCGCTGCTGCGCGGCGGGCTGGTGGTGGCGGCCGCGCTGACCGCGGTCGGGCTGCCGGCGGTGCTGCGCGCGGGTGTGGACCACGGCAACCCGAGCCTGCTGCCGCTGCCGTACCTGCGCAACTGGCTGCTGCTGCTCGCGGCGGTCGCGGTCGTCGTCGCGCTGCTCGCGGTGGCGCCGCGCGTGCCGGGCGCGGTGCGCGCCACAGAACGACGTGTACGTCGGTGGCTCCCGCCTGCGAGAATGAGGCGCAAGCCCGCGCCTCCCCGCCCCACCCGGCGGGACTGACAGAAGGGCCCTGTGTGACCGACCACGCCGCAGCCGCCAGCGCCGCCGCTCCCGTGACCGCCGCCGTCGTGACCGCCGTGAGCCGCGACGCCGAGCACCGCTTCAGCAAGGACAACGTGCCCGCGATCCGCCTCCTCGCCGGGCTCGGCGTGGAGGGCGACACGCACCTGGGCGTCACCGTCCAGCACCGCTCCCGCGTCGCCGCCGACCCGACCCAGCCGAACCTGCGCCAGGTCCACCTGATGCATGCGGAGTTCCACGACGAGCTGCGCGACGCCGGGTTCGACGTCGCGGCCGGGGCACTGGGCGAGAACGTCACCACGCGCGGTCTGGACCTGCTCGGCCTGCCGCGCGGCGCGCGCCTGCGCCTCGGCGCCGAGGCCGAGGTGGAGATCACCGGCCTGCGCAACCCCTGCCCGCAGATCAACGCCTACCGCGTGGGTCTGCTGAAGGAGTGCGTCGGCAAGGACGCCGACGGCAACGTGGTGCGCAAGGCCGGGATCATGGGCGTCGTGCTGCGCGGCGGCGAGATCCGCCCCGGCGACCCGATCACGGTGGAACTGCCCGACGGGCCGCACGTCCCGCTCGAACGGGTCTGAGCGGGTCCGGGCGGGCCGGGCGGGTCCGAGCGGGTCAGGCCGGTCCGGGGAGCGGCCGGTTCAGTGCTGGGCGGGGTTCCAGTAGTCGCCCGCCATCACGATCAGCACCAGCGTCTTGATGGTCTCGCCGTAGTAGCCGTCGCCGAACGGGTTGGTCTGCAGCTGCTTCCAGATCCCGTCCGTCCAGGCCTGGTCGCCGGAGGCCATCGCCGCCGGGCCGATCGAGTCGCCGGCCTCCTCCGCCTGGGTGTCACCGGAGACGTTGCCGTTGGCGCAGTTCAGCTTGATGTGCGGCTGCACCTTGGCGGGGTTGCCGCCGGCGAGCTTCTTGGTGCAGGCGGACCACTTCTTGGCGTCCGCGAGCGAGACGGCCGCCGTGGTCGGGCCGTAGAGCAGCGCGTCGGTGCCGAGGTGCCAGGGGACACGGATGGAGTTGTAGCCGACGATGTTGTCGGGCTGGTCCTCCTGGTAGTTGGCGGGCGCCGGGGCGGGCGCGGTGGTGTTGGCGTGGATGACGAAGTCCGACATCAGGCCCGCGCTCGACGAGTACGCCGCAGTGAACTCGCTGACCACCGCCTGCATCCGGTTCACGACCTTGCCCCAGTCGTGGGCAGTGTCGTAGGCGGCGAAGGCGCGCAGGTGGTCCAGCATGTTGTCGGACGGCCGGGTGTCGGTGGAGGGACCGTCGTCCTCGCACTTCAGGTGGCCGTCCGAGGTCACGTCGTGGGCGTAGACGCTCGCCAGCCAGGCCTTCGCGTCGGCCGTGTAACCGCCCCACTGCTTGTCCGCGAGGATCAGGCCGTAGCCGATGTCCAGGTCGCCGTCGGTGGCCGCGTCGGGCGTGCCGGAGCTGTAGTACTTGCAGGTCTTGCCGTCCAACTGCCACTGCATCAGGCCCCACTGGTCCTTGTGGTCCTTGACCAGCTGCCACAGGCCGTTGAACTCGGTCTGTGCGTTGGCGTCGTAACCGGCCATCAGCGGCACGATGTTCATGCCGTAGCCCTGGCCCTCGGAGACCGGACCGTTGTTGGTGGCGTCGCCGTCGCCCTTGGTGGAGACGTAGTACTCGTTGCTCGCGCAGCCGTGGTGGAGGTAGGTGGACTTCCACGAGTCGTACTGCTTCTCGACGGCGGCGTCGCGCGACGACTGGGAGGCGGACGGCATCACGCCGGTCCGGTAGGTCTGGTGCAGCGGGAAGGCCAGCTTGGGCGTGGCCGTCGCGGCCCGACCGGCCGTCGCGGCGCGGGCGGCGGTCGCGGCGGCGTCCGCGTTGCCGCCGACGGCGAGGGCACCCCCGGCGAGGGCGGCGGAGGCCGCGAGCGCGGCGACGAGGCGTTGCGGAGTACGGGACATGACACTCCTTCGCATGTTAGGAAACCTTCCTAACCAGGTTCCGGATGGTGGGAGTCTTCCGCCCACCTGGCGGGGCGTCAATACCGCGGGCAGCGTCGACTGTCGGCAGCAGGACAAGATCCAAGATCCATCCGGCCCGGTCACCGGATAGGCTCGCCACCGGGCCACCTACCGAGAGGCGCAACCCGTGTCCGACATCGTCCTGCTCACCGGCCGCACCATGCCGCGCGAGGTCACCGAGAACGACCTGCTCGTCACCGAGCTGCGAAGCCTCGGCGTCACCGCCGAGATCCAGCCGTGGGACGAGCCGCTGGACTGGGACGCGCACGGCATGGCGCTCGTGCGCACCACCTGGGACTACTGGGACCGCCTGGAGGAGTTCCTCACCTGGGCCGAGCGCACCGACCGTGCCACCACCCTGCGCAACCCCGCCGAGGTCATCACCTGGAACCACCACAAGGGCTACCTCCCGGCCCTCGGCGAACAGGGCACGGCCGTCATACCCACCACGCTGCTGCCGCGCGGCGCGGACCAGGCCGCGATCGACGCGGCCCTCGCGGAGTTCCGCGAGCGACACGGCACCGTCGAGACCGTCGCCAAGCCCGCCGTCTCGGCGGGGGCGCGTGGAGCGTTGCGCTCCCCCGTGGATGCGCCGGAGACCGCCGCGCACCTGCGGGAGCTCACCCGACACGGTGACGCGCTGCTCCAGCCGCTGGTGGAGTCGGTGCTCAGCCGCGGCGAGACCTCGCTGGTCTTCTTCGGCACCGAGTTCAGCCACGCCGTGCGCAAGGTGCCCGCCTCCGGCGAGTACCGGATCCACGAGCACCACGGCGGCACGGTGCAGGAACACCTCCCCAGCGAGGCCGAGTTGGCCGTCGCACGGGCCGCGTTGAAGGGCGCCCCCGCGCCCGTCGCCTACGGCCGCGTCGACCTGGTGGAGCTCGCCGACGGCCCCGCCGTCATGGAGCTGGAGCTGATCGAGCCCGAGCTCTTCCTCCCCTTCGCTCCGGGCGCGACCGCCCGCTATGCCCACCACCTGGCCGGACTGCTGCCGTGACCGTCGAAGCCAAGATCGGAGGCGGGGCCGGGGCCGGGGCGGAGGTCGAACTCTGGCTCGTCGACGCCCGGGTCCCGCAGCCCGCGCTGGACCTGGAGCTCCTCGACGCGGCCGAGCGCGAGCGTGCCGCGCGGTTCCTGCACGAGAGCGACCGGGTCATGTACGAGGTGGCGCACGCCGCCCTGCGCACCGTCCTGGCCGCCCGCACCGGCCTGCCCGCGGCAGGTCTGCGCTTCGAGCGCGAGCCGTGCCCGTGCTGCGGCGAGCTCCACGGCCGACCCCGGCTCGCCGCCGGAGCCGTGCCGACGCCGCTCCCGGCGTTCTCCCTCTCGCACGGCGGCGGCCTGGTGCTGATCGGCGTCGCGCCGGACACGACACCGATCGGCGTCGACGTGGAGGCCCTCCCCTCGGCGGAGACCGCGCGGGAGACCGCCGTCTCCCTCCACCCAGCGGAACAGGCGGAGTTCGCCCTCCACCCCGACGGCGCGGCACCCGCGGCCTTCGCCAGGATCTGGACCCGCAAGGAGGCCTACCTCAAGGCCCTGGGCACCGGCCTCGGCCGCAACCTGGCCGCCGACTACCTCGGCGACGACCCCGCCGCCCTCCCCCCGGGCTGGACCGTCACCACCGTCCAGGTCGGCCCCTCCCACGCCGCCGCCTTCGCCCTGGCGACCCCGGGCGCCACTTTCACCCTGCGCGAGAGCTTCACCTAGTCACCCGCTTCCACCCCGGTGCGGGACCGCCCCCGCCCCGGCGCAGGCCTTGGCACCGACCAGGCGACGCGCAGGCCGGGCGATGCGGGAAACCGGGCCGACACAGGAACCGGCGCAATGCGGGAAACCGGGCCGACACGGGAACCGGCGCGATGCGGAAACGGGCGCGACGCGGGAACCGGGCGCGACACGCGAACCGGCGCGGCACGACCGCTCACGCGGCCACGGCCGGGCCCTGGTTGACGAGGGTGACCGGGACACCCCCGGTCAGTTGCTCCAGGTGGCGCCGGAACGCCGCCGAGGCGACGCCTGCGGCGTTCGTGTCGACCTCGAGCGAGGACGCGTCGGCGCCGGCGCCGACGCCGTTGATCGGGAAGCCCAGCGCGCCCTTGCCCGCCAACGGGACCAGGCGCTGCGCCGCCGCACTCAGCCGCGCAGCGGAGTAACGGGCGAGGTAGAGGTCCAGCCGGCCGACGTCGATCCGCGGATCGATCCGCTTCGCCGCCTCGGCCAGCCGTCGGCCGCCCGCCAGATCGGTGACGCACAGGGCGACCCGGCCCACGGGGTAGTCGGTGATCTGGGTGCCGTAGACGTCAGCGAACGCGGACTCGCGCCCCGCCGTGCCGACGGCCTGCGAGAGCGCCTCCGCCTGAGGCGTCGAGGCCGGAGTGTGGTCGATGTAGGTGGGGACGACGCCGGTCTGCCACTGCGCCGGCGTCGGGCAGGGCCCGCCCGGGGTCGCCGCGCCCGCCGGGGCGGCTGCCCCCGGCACCACGGGTGAGGCGACGCGAGTGGTCGCCTTCGGCGTGGGTGTCGGGGTCAGGCCGCCACCACCCGTGACGACCTGCGTGCCCCCGGACGTCCCCGCCGCACACCCCGTGACCAGCAGGCCGACGGCCAACCAACCGGCCGTGCCGACACCGTTCCTGACGCCTCGACGTCCCATGCCCCCGCTCCGTTCCCTCGTCGTGTGCCGGTGGGACGCACGCCGTCCTCAGGCGGTTCCGCCGTAACCCTAGTGTCATGTGGCATGTGCAATTACACTCGCGCCGAAACACGGAACCACAGAAACGAACACCACCGCACGGCGCACCATCCACCCGCCCCTCGCGCCTCCCTGGAGTCACGTCCATGCGTGCACCACACGCCCGTCACAGTCGCCGACACCGGCTCGCCGGAACCCTGCTCGCCGTCGCCCTCCTCGGTGCCGGCTCGGTCGCGAGCGCCGGGCTGGGCCTCGCCACCGCCGCACCCGCCGCCGCGCTCGACAACGGCACCGCGCTCACCCCGCCCATGGGGTGGAACTCCTGGAACACCTTCGGACCGGGGATCAACGAGCAGGAGGTCCAGCAGACCATCGACTACATGTCGGCCAACGGTCTGGTCGCCGCCGGCTACACCACCGTGACCATCGACGACGGCTGGTCGCTCATGCATCGCAGCGGCCAGACCACCGACATCGTCAAGGACGCCTACGGCTCACTGCAGCTGTACGACGCGGCGGGCAACCCCGTCAGCGGCACCGACGGCACGGGTGTCGACCCGACCTCCGGCCACCTGATCCCCGACCCGGACAACTTTCCCTCGCAGACGGTGAACGGACAGACCGTCAACGGCATCCAGTACCTGGCCTGGTACGCACACAGCAAGGGCATGAAGTTCGGCCTGTACGCGACCGACACGTACACCACCTGTCAGGGCCACCCTGGCAGCCTCGGCCACGAGGCCACCGACGCGGCCGACTTCGTCTCCTGGGGCGTCGACTTCGTCAAGTACGACGACTGCCCCTACGGGCCGCCGATCACCGGGCCGGACGGGCACAACTACGGCACGCAGGGCGAGGGCAAGGAGCTCACCGAGTCCGTCTACGCGCGCGTCCAGACGTTCCAGAAGGCGCTCGACGCCGCCACCACCGCTCAGGGGAGGAGCAGCCGGATCACCCTCAGCGTCTCGGCCCAGCCCGTCCACACCGGCGTCCCCTACCTCCAGGACCCGAACGACCCGGCCCGCACCGACCCGGTCGTCGAGGCCGCGGGCACGCCCGCCTACCAGGCGCCCGGTTACGCGCCGACCGGCGTCTGGTGCGGGCAGGTCGCCAACCTCTGCCGGATCGGCGGGGACCGTGACAGCGAGCTCGACGGCGTGCTCTACCAAGGGCAGTTGCAGACGGCACTGCAGTACCGGGCGGGCGTCCGACCGGGCAGCTGGAACGACATGGACATGATGTTCGCGGGCTGGCAGGACCCCTACGGCCTGTGGGGCACCACCGACACCTGCACCTGTCACAAGCCCTTCACCGACACCGAGTCGGCGACGGAGATCTCGATCCTGTCGATGATGGCGGCGCCGCTCATCTCCGGCACCGACTTCCGCACCGCCGCCGACTCGGTGCAGAGCTACGACGGCGCGACCTGGTCCACCGGTATCTCGGCCTCCGCCCTCGCGCTCTACAAGAACCGCGACGTGATCGCGATCGACCAGGACAGTCTGGCCAAGCCGGCCACGCTCGTCGGTGCGGCCCCGGACTCCGCCACCGCGCCCGTCGTGCTCCAGCGGCAACTGGCGAACGGCGACACCGTCGTGGCGCTGGTCAACCAGGACCCGACCAACTCCCGGACGGTGAGCACCAGCCTGAGCGCGCTCGGCCTCACCGGCGCGGGCTACTCGTCCAAGGAGCTGTGGACGGGCGCCACCGGCCAGGTCACCGGCGCCGCCGGCGGCACCCTCAGCGCCGCCCTGCCCCCGCACGGCACCGCCCTCTACCGGCTCACCGCGCTGCCGACCACCGTGACCGCGAGCGTCGTCGACGACGGCAAGTACCACGCCCTGAGCGCGGGCGGCACGGGCGGCCTGGTCCTCGAGGTCTCCGGCACCTGCAGTTCGCCCCTCGCCTCCGTCGCCGACGTCAACACCTGGTGGCAGACACACACCTCGGAGATGTGGACCTTCACCAGCAACCCGGACGGGACGGTTCGGATCAGCGACAACTGCGACACGGGCACCCAGGTCCACACCGTGCTCGCGGCCAACACGCAACCGGGCGACAGCGCCTACCTGCTCAACTACTCGGCGGGCAATCCCTGGCAGGAGTGGCGGGTACTGCAGAACACCGCGACGGGGGCCTTGACCGTCACGAACGTCGCCACCGGTCTCGCCCTCGACACCTCCGGCACGGCGGGCGCGGGCAGCACGGTGGTGACGAACGCGGACGACGCGGCGGCACCGGGCCAGTCCTGGACGCTGCTCTCGTGACGCGCTGACGTGCTGACGTGCTGACCACCACGGGCCGGCCGGTCGAGGGGGTCAACTCTGACTCTTCGGCCGGTAGGCCTCGACGGGCATCCCGAACGTCCAGGCCACCCCCTCCAGGGCGGTGCGGGTGGTCGGCGGCACGCGGAACCACTGGACCCGGGGCGTACCGTCCGGCTCCGGCGTGGCCTCGGCCACCTCGACCATCACCAGCGGCTCGTCATCCGGCAGTTCGACGCGCCACAGCACACCCGCCTCGTCGCGGTGGACCTCCTCGGCGTCCGCCGCGGCGAGGTAGCGCGCGCAGCCGAAGTGCTCCAGCATGACCCGGCGCAGCGACGGGCTCCGCTCGGCGCGGATCTCGTCCACGGTCAGGGCATCGAGGCGCTCGAACAGCGCGCGGGACAGGGGCGTGCCGTGCCAGGCGTGCAGCGCGAAGCCGTCGGCGTAGGCGAGGGCCGGGCCGTCCGCCCGGTGCAGGCGGCCGGACGCGTCCAACTCGAGCGCGGCCGGGACCTCCGCCAGCACGACCACGTCCGCATAGGGCCACCACCAGCCGGCGGACCGGGCCAGCGCCACCTGTCCGGCGAGCCCCGGATCGTCCGCGAGCCCGGCCAGCCGGATCGCGTCCTGCTGCCCGGGAACCGCGTCGTACAGCGCAAGACGCACAGCCGTCCGCGCGCCCTCGGCGAAGCCGTTCGCGGCAGCGTCGGCGAGGCCGTTCGCGGCACCGTCGACGAAGCCGTTCGCGGAGCCGTTCACGGCACCGTCGGCAGAGCCGTTCACGGCACCGTCGGCGGAGGCGTGCGCGAAGCCGTCGGCGGAGCTGCCCGCGGCAGCGTCGGCGAAGCCGTTCACGGCACCGTCGGCGAAGCCGTTCGCGGAGCCGTCCGCGCCCTCGCTCGCGGCGATGCGACCGGCCAGTCCGTCGGCGACGGCGACCCGGATGTGGCGGGCCAGCCGGTCGAGGCGCGGCCAGGTCTCCCCCGAGGTCTCCGTCCACCGCTCCGACCAGGCCGCCCGCCCCTGCCGGGCGACCAGACGCTCCCTGGCCTCCCGCCAGGGCCTCGCCCGCACGGCCTCCTTGACGCTCGGCGCGGGGCGGCGCGGCTGCTCACCGGCCGCACTCGCGACGCCGGCGAGGCCGTGGGCCGCGAGCCGGCGCCGCGCCTCCGCGACGGCCCAACCGGCCTCCGGGCCGGCGAGCCCCTCGACGCCGGTGGTGAGCAGCAGCGCCGCTGCGGCGCCGACCAGCGGCGAGCCGCACCACACCACCGCGCGCGGCTCCGGCAGCCCCGCCTGCCGGTACGCCGCGCGCACGCCCGCCTCCGCGGCGGGTCGGTCGGCCGTCCCGATGCGTGCGCTGATCCGGGCCCACACGTGCTGTTCCGTCGTCATCCCCGTCTCCCTCCTCGCCTCGCCGAGCCTCGCCTCGCCTCGCCCTTCGGCGCACCGTCAGAACTCCGCGACGTCCCCGAGCGCGGGAGGTTCGTAGACACGGCGGCACACCACCCGGTACCAGCCCGCCGGCAGTGCCAGCGGCGCATGCCGCTCGTGCTCCAGCCGCCCGGACCCGGTCAGTTCCAGCCAGGCCTGCTCCGGGTCGGAGCGCCGCTCGGGCGCGCGCAGCAGGCGCCCCGGACCGTCCACCGTGTGCGCGTGACCGCCGGCCCCACCGGGGGCGAGCACCAGCCGCCCCCGCCCGTCACGGGGCTGCGGCGGCAGCGCCGTGACCGAAGCGGGCACGGCGGGCGCCGCGACCCGCACCAGCAGGACGTCTCCTTGGCGATACATCGACCTTCCCCCGTGCCGAGACCCTCGCGCCGACGACTGCCGACCGTTCGCACCGAACAGTAGTACGAGGGTCTGACAATGACGCACCGGGGGGAACTACACCAAAACCGGACAGAACATCTACCTGCCGCCGATCGCCGTCGACTCGCCCGCCCCCGCGTCCGCCCGGAAGGCCGCGCGCACCCGTGTGCCGAGCCGGTCCAGGCCCACCACCACGGCGGCGAGCACCACGAACTCGACCGTCAGCTGAACGATCTGGAGTCCGACCCAGCCGTATCCGTGCCCGGCGGGATCCAGGAAGAAGTACGGGTAGCGGTTCGGGAAGAAGGGGAAGAGCGCCGCACGCAGCTCCGTCAATGCGGCGTAGCCGAGCGGGAAGGCCAGCCAGATCGGCAGGTCGCGCCAGCGCGAGGCGTTGCGCGGGCGCAGGCAGAGCCAGTCGAGCAGCACCATGATCGGCGTCGTGTAGTGCAGGAGCAACAGCGACCAGCTCTGCAGCCGGTCCGCGCCGCTGCCGTGGGTCAGCCCCGGCAGCGGGCTCGCGCCATGGTTGAGCACGACGTGCGCGACGAGGCCGGTGATCAGGATGTAGAGCGTGGCAGCGCCTCGGAGCCGGGGCGCCGGAGCGTCGACGGTGCCGCGGGCGACCATGTGATGCAGGGACGCCAGGAAGTAACCCAGCACGATCACGTTGCTCTCGACCGTGAAGTACACCAACGAGCCCTCGCCGGTGATCAACCCCAGGCCGGCCGAGAGGACGATGCCGACACGCCACCACAGGGCGGGCCGGGTCCACACCGACCGGGCCGACATCGGGGCGGCCGCCCCACCAGGGACACCGTCGGCGACGTCACCGGCCACCGCGGCCCCCACGCTTGCGACACTCTGTTCCACGCTCTGTACCACTGCTTCTTCGCGCTCCGACGGACCGCCGCACTCTACCGACGGGTAGTCCGCAGGGGAAGATCCCGACTGCCCGAAATGCGCCGTCGCACGCGGGTGATTTCCGGCCAAGGTCACCCAGGTGCTCCGCATACGATGCACCCCCGTCGGACCGATGTTCGAGAGCCGTTCGGGTGGTACCCCGCCGCCCTCGCACCGGGCCGGGAACGGCTCAGAGGCCGCTGTCGCAGCCTCGGAACGGCACGGAGGATGGACGCGCTCGGCGTGCCGCCCCGGCCGTCGAGGGGTTAGGTGGGCATGGAAGGAGGAGTGAACCGTGGGACATGAGATCGGTACCGAGGCGAAGGACGAGCTCTCGCTCGACCAGGCCGAAGGCCACATCCACGGCGTGTGCTTCAAGACGGGACCGCCGGGAAACGCGGGCGTGGAGCTCGAATGGCTGGTCCTCGACCGCACGGAGCCGCGCCGCCCCGTACCGCCCGAACGCCTCGACACGGCCCTCGCGTCACTCCCGGCGACGGACGGCCGACTGCCCAGCGGGACCGTGCTCACCCGCGAGCCGGGCGGCCAACTGGAACTGAGCACCGCCTGTGCGCCCGGCCCGCTCGCGTGCGTCACCACTGCCGCGGCCGACCTCGCGCTCGTCCGCACGGCGCTGGACGGCCACGGCCTGCATCTCTCCGGCTACGGCCTGGATCCCTTCCGCGATCCGCCGCGCGTGCTGGACCACCCGCGCTACACAGCCATGGAGACCTACCTCGACCGGATCGGCCCGTGGGGCCGGATGATGATGCGCGCCACCGCCGCCGTGCAGCTCAACCTGGACGCCGGCACCGAGAACGGCGGCCTGGACGGCTACCGCGCCCGCTGGCAGCTGGTGCACCGCCTCGGCCCGGTCCTCGTCGCGGCGTTCGCCAACTCCCCGCTGTGGCAGGGCCGACCAACCGGCTGGCGGTCCACCCGGCAGGCCGTCTGGGAGCACCTCGACCCCAGCCGCACCCGTCCCCCGCAGGGCCTTCCCCCCGACGCCGACCCACGCGACGCCTGGGCGCGCTTCGCGCTCGACGCCGGCCTGCTGTGCCTGCGGCGCGACGAGACCGCCGACTGGACCTCCCCGGCCGGCCACACCTTCGCCTCCTGGCTCCGCGGTGGCGTCGCCGAACGCCCGCCCACCCGCGGCGACCTGGACTACCACCTGAGCACGCTCTTCCCGCCGGTCCGCGCCCGCGGCTGGCTGGAACTGCGCATGATCGACGAGCAGCCCGGCGACGGCTGGATCGTGCCGGCGCTGGTCACCACCGTCCTGCTGGACGACCTGCGGGCGGCCGAGGCCGCCTGGGCGGCCACCGAGCCGCTGTGCGGCGCGTCCTCGCCGTTCCCGCCACTGGCCGTCTGGACCCGCGCCGCCCGCATGGGCGCCTCCGCTCCCGAACTCGCCAAGGCCGCCCTGGCCTGCTTCGAGGCCGCCGACGCGGCCCTCGCCCGGGCCGACGTCCCCGCGCCGCTGCGCGCGGCCGTCACCACCTTCGCCGAGCAGTACACCGCACGCGGGCGATGTCCCGCCGACGACCTCCTGGACGACCTCAGCGCCACCGGTCGCCCCGCCCATCCGGAAGGACTCCCGCGATGACCGCGCCCGCGCACCCGAGCGACCCCGCGACCACCCCCGCCGCCTCGACCACCCCGCCCGCTGCCTCGACGCCCGGCGCGGTCCGCGCGGCCGCACGGGAGGCGCTGGAGCGGGCCCGACGGCGCACGCTCGCGCTCACCGACTGCCTCGACGACGAGGAACTCTGCGCGCAGCACTCCCGACTGATGTCACCGCTCGTCTGGGACCTGGCCCACATCGGCAACCAGGAGGAGATCTGGCTGGTGCGCGCCGCCGGCGGCCAGGACGCGATCCGGCCCGACCTGGACCCGCTCTACGACGCCTTCCAGCACCCGCGGGCCGAGCGGCCCGCACTGCCGCTGCTGCCCCCCGAGCCCGCCCGTCGCTACGTCGCAGCCGTGCGCGACCGGGCCCTCGCCGTGCTGGACACCGCGCGGCTCGACCACGACGAAGCGGACCCCCTCCTCGCCGACGGCTTCGTCTTCGGCATGCTCGCCCAGCACGAGCAGCAGCACGACGAGACCATGCTCGCCACCCACCAACTGCGCCACGGCCCGGCCGTCCTGCGCGCGCCGCGCCCCGCCGCGGCCCCCGCGGACGCCGCCGACCTGCCCGCCGAGACGTGGATACCCGCGGGCCCGTTCACCATGGGCACCGACGACGAGCCGTGGGCCCTGGACAACGAGCGCCCCGCCCACCGCGTCGACGTCGCCGGCTTCTGGCTCGACACCGTGCCCGTCAGCAACCGCGCCTACCAGGCCTTCATGGCCGACGGCGGCTACGAGGACCCGCGCTGGTGGACCACGGCCGGCTGGGCCCACCGGGTCCAGGCAGGCCTGCACGCACCGCTGTTCTGGCGCCGCGCCGATGACCCGGAGGCCACCCCGGGCGGCTGGCTGCGCCGCCGCTTCGGCGTGGTCGAGCCGGTGCCACTGGACGAGCCGGTGCTGCACGTGTGCTGGTACGAGGCCGACGCCTACGCCCGCTGGGCCGGACGCCGGCTGCCGACGGAGGCCGAGTGGGAGAAGGCCGCCCGCCACGACCCGGCCACCGGCCGCTCCCGCCGCTACCCGTGGGGCGACGCCGACCCCACCCCCGAGCTGGCCAACCTCGGACAGCGCCACCTCCAGCCCTCCCCCGTCGGCAGCCACCCGGCCGGCGCCTCCCCGCACGGGGTGCGCCAGCTGATCGGGGACGTGTGGGAGTGGACCGCCAGCGACTTCGCGCCGCACCCCGGCTTCACGGCCTTCCTGTACAAGGAGTACTCGGAGGTCTTCTTCGGACCGGACTACAAGGTGCTGCGCGGCGGCGCGTTCGGCGTGGACCCGGTCGCCTGCCGCGGCACCTTCCGCAACTGGGACTACCCGATCCGCCGACAGATCTTCGCCGGCTTCCGCACCGCCCGCGACGCGAGCCCGGACGAGACTGCGGGGGCCGGTCGCTGATGTGCCGCCACCTCGCCTATCTGGGACCGGTGCGGCCGCTCGCCGACATCGTGCTGCAACCGGCCCGGGGACTGTACGAGCAGTCCTGGTCCCCGCGCCGACAGCGCTACGGCACCGTCAACGCGGACGGCTTCGGCCTGGGCTGGTACCCGGAACCCGTCGTCACGTCCCCCGCCACGTCCCTCGCCGCATCCCTCGCCGGGGACGACGAACAGCCGGAGGCCCCCGAGCCGGCCCGCTACCGGCGGGCGGTCCCGATCTGGGCCGACCCGAACCTGCCCGAGCTCGCCCGCGCCGTCCGCACCGGTGCGCTCCTCGCCGCGGTGCGCTCCGCCACGGCCGGGACGACCCAGGACGAGTCGGCGGCCGCGCCGTTCCGCGACGGGCGCCGCCTCTTCAGCCACAACGGCGCCGTCGCCGACTGGACCCGGCTCCCGGCCGCCCTCGCCGCCGCGCAGGGACCCGGCGCCGACGCGCCACTGGACAGCGCCGCGCTGCTCGCCCTCGACGCACGCAGCGACTCCGCCCTGCTGTGGGCGATGCTCGCCCGCCGCCTGCGCCGGGGCGAACCGGCCGCCGGCGCGCTGGCGGCGCTGGTGCGGCAGGTGGCCTCGGTCCGCCCCGACGCGCGGCTCAACCTGTTGCTCACCGACGGCGCGACGATCGCGGCCACCCGGTACGGCGACACGCTCTGGTACCGGCACGCGCCGGGCCGGGTCCTCGTCGCGTCCGAACCGGACGAGGAACCGGGGACGGACACGACCGGCACCTGGCAGGAGGTCCCCGACCACTCCCTGCTGCTGGCGACCCGGGCGGGCGTCCACCTCGTCCCCCTGCGTCCGCCGACGGACCCGGCCGACTCCCTTTCCCAGCGACGTTCCTCCCGGCT
The DNA here is from genome assembly GCF_900109465.1 of Streptacidiphilus jiangxiensis. Classification (GTDB taxonomy): domain Bacteria; phylum Actinomycetota; class Actinomycetes; order Streptomycetales; family Streptomycetaceae; genus Streptacidiphilus; species Streptacidiphilus jiangxiensis. The sequence continues at coordinate 90,342 of NZ_FOAZ01000011.1, read as the reverse complement.
TTCCCCTTCTTCCCCCCGTTCCTCCCGCAGGCACGACAGCAGCCGCCTGCCCGCCGACCGCGGAACAGAACCGGAGAGATCCACCATGATCACGCAGCGACCGTTCTTCACCCTGGACGACCGGCTCCCCGCCGACCACCTGGCCAAGGCCCTGCGCCAGGACGTCGTCTCCGGCCTCACCGCCGACCCGAAGACCCTGCCGCCCAAGTGGTTCTACGACGCCCACGGCAGCGAGCTGTTCGAGCAGATCACGCGTCTCGCCGAGTACTACCCCACCCGCGCCGAGCAGGAGATCCTGACCCGGCGTGCCCCGGAGATCGCCGCGCTCACCCGCGCCGGCACCCTCTTCGAGCTCGGCTCCGGTTCCTCCCGCAAGACCCGCCTGCTGCTCGACGCGCTCACCGCCGCGGGCACGCTCTCCTGCTACGCCCCGCTCGACGTCAGCCCGAGCGCGCTGGAGCAGGCGGGGACCGCCCTGGTCCGCGACTACCCCGGCCTGCGCGTCGCCGCGACCGTCACCGACTTCGAGTCCGACCTCACCCTGCCGCCCGACGCCCCCGGCCCCCGCCTGGTGGCCTTCCTCGGCAGCACCATCGGCAACCTCGACGAGGCCCAGCGGCAGGCCTTCTACCGCTCGCTGCGGCTCACCCTCAGCGCCGACGACGTTCTGCTGCTCGGCGCCGACCTGGTCAAGGACCGCGAGGTGCTGATCCGCGCCTACGACGACAGCCAGGGCGTGACCGCGGAGTTCAACAAGAACGTGCTGAACGTCCTCGACCGTGAACTGGACGCCGACTTCGACGTCGACGCCTTCGCGCACGTCGCGCGCTGGAACGAGGAGCACGAGCGCATCGAGATGCACCTGCGCTCGCTGCGCGAGCAGACCGTCAAGATCCCCGCGCTGGACCTGTCCGTCGACTTCGCGGCCGACGAGCACCTGCGGACGGAGATCTCCTGCAAGTTCCGCCGTGCCTCGCTCACCGAGGAGTTGGCGACCGGCGGCTTCACCGTCCGACACTGGTGGACGGACGACGCCGAACGCTTCGCCCTGCTGCTGGCCGTGCCGAGCCGCTGACGCGAAGGCCGAACGGGGGCGGCGGTTCAGCCGCCGGCCCGAAGGGCTGTGCGAGCGGCGGCGGTTCAGCCGCCGCTGCTCGCGCGGACGACCAGCTCCGCCGGCAGCAGCACGCCCTCGGCGGGCACGTCGCCGCCCCGCACCTGTGCCAGCAGCCCGTCGACCAGCTCCGCGGCGATCCGCCGCAGCGGCAACCGCACGGAGCTGAGCGGCGGTTGCAGCACCCGGCACAGCGGCAGGTCGTGGAAGCCGACCACGGCGACATCCGCGCCGACGGCCAGCCGCTCGCCCCGCACCGCCTCGTAGGCCGCCAACGCGCACAGATCCGTCGCCGCCGCGATCGCCGTCACCCGTCGGCCGCCGCTGCTCGACGGGCGCAGCAGGGCGCGCGCCCTCACCGCGAGGCCCGCGTGCGTCTCTTCCTCCGTCTGCTCGACCGCCAACTCCAATCCGTGCCGCCCGGCCGCGTCCCGGAACCCCGCACGACGCTCGGCCAGCCACGGCAGGTCCGCGTCGTCCACCGGCCCGAGATAACCGACGTGCCGGTGCCCGCGCTCGGCGAGGTGCGCGGCCACCGCGGCCATCGCCGCCGCGTTGTCGATGTCGACCCAGCCCTGCGGCAGTCCGCGCCCGGTCCGTCCGAAGCAGACGAACGGCAGCCCCGTCGCGGCCAGATGACGCACCCGTGGATCGTCCGGCAGCACGTCGGCGAGGACGAAACCGTCCACCTGCCGCGCCGCGATCAGCTCCTCGACCGCGGCCGTCGGATCGGCCGCGCCCGGGCGGGGGCGGAACAGCAGCACGCGGTAGCCCGCCGCACCCGCGGCGTCGACCAGGGCCTCCAGGAAGCCGCCCATCAGCGGGTTGGGGTCGTGCGGATCGTCCACGGGCGCGAGGTAGGCGAGCGTGCGGCGCTCGCCCGTGCGCAGGGAACGGGCGGACTGGTCCGGCTGGTAGCCGAGCCGCTCGATGGCGGCACGGACCCGGTCCAGCGTCTCCGGTCGCACCCGCTCCGGCGCGTTGAGCGCGTTCGACACCGTCTGCCGCGACACCCCCGCCTCGCGGGCGACCTGCTCGATCGTCGCCCCGCTCCGTCGCCGACGGCCCGGCCCGCCGGCACCCGCCGCTCCCGTCCCGCTCACCCTCGCCCGTTCCTCGTCCTCTACGTACGTGCCCGTGCCCGTACGTGTCCGTGCGTGCGCGTGCGTGTCCGTGCCTGCGCGTGCCCACCTGGGCACCTGGGCGCGTGCGCCACGTCGGCCCCGTCACTCCCTGGTCAGCGTAGCGAGCCCTCCGCGCGGGACGGTCACGCAGACGGGCGCGCCCGCACCCGCTGCCGCGTCCAGCTCGAACAGCTCCCGGGCCACAACCCGCCCGCGCGCGTCCCGGACGACCGCGCTCGCGCGGCCGGCCCCGCCCCGCAGCACCACGCACGGATCAGCGTCGGCGTTGGCTATCAGCAGCTCCCGCCACGCGCCCCCGGCGTCGACCGGCAGTGCGGCGTAACGGGCGACGGCGACGGACGTACCCGCGTGGCTCTCCGCCCGGACCAGCGGGTAGCCGAGATCGGGGCGGGACGGACGCAGCGCACCTCGCTGCAACAGCTCGGCGCGGTCGCGGAACACACCGAGCCAGAACGCCAGCACCTCGCGCTGCTCCTCGGACAGCAGGGCCAGGTCGACGGAGATCTGCGGCACCGCGAAGAGCACGTTGATCAGGTGGCAGGCGATCTGCTCGACGGGCTCGCCCGGATGCCACATCAGCATGTCCGCGTGGACCGCGAGCGGACCGGCGACCAGCCGGGTGTCGATCGTGTGCCGCCGGTTCTCGCCCGGCCCGAGGGGGCAGTCCACCGCGCGGATCATCGTCGCGTAGGGCCACAGACCCGGCGAGACATACGGCTGGCGGGTCTCCACCATGGCGTGCGGCGCGACCGCGTCGATCCGGCGGCGGATCTCCGCGAGCAACCGCTCCACCCCCTCCCCGACGCTCGCGCAGTCGGCCCCCGGCCCGACTGGCGGCGGCTCCGCGACATGGAAGCGGTCGATGAAGTCGATCTTCAATCCGTCCATGTGCCACTCCTCGACCGCCCGCGCCAGACGGTCCGCCAGATGCGCACGGACGGCCTGGTAGCGCGGGTCGACCACGATGGCGTCCAACGCGTCGAGGCGGGCCAGTGCGTAGGGCTGGAACTCGTCCCACACCGAGCTCGCGCGCCCGACGAACGGCAGCGCGTACCAGAGCAGGTAGCGCACTCCGAGCGCGTGCACCCGCGCGACGTGCGCGGCCGTGTCCGGCAGCGAGACAGGCTCCCAGTCGCCGCAGTGGCCGTAGCCGCGCCCGCGGTCGCCCGTCATCCACCCGTCGTCCACGATGATCGTGTCCAGGCCCAACTCCTTGCCGAGCGCGGCCTGACGCTCCACCGCCTCAGGCGTCACCTGCTGGTGCATGGAGTACCAGGTCGAGTACGCGGGCCGCCGCGCCGCGTCGGGCACGCGCACGGGCCGGACCTGCTCGCCCGCCGCCCACCACTCGGCGACCTCGGCGAGGCAGTCGGCGAAGTGCCGGCGCGAGGTGTCGATCCGGACCGTCAGAACGTCCGGCGCCTGCATCCAGACGCGGAACTCGCCGGTCTCCTCGACGACTCCCGCGCCGATCAGCACCTCGGCCGCGCCGCCCGCCGGGCGGGTGGCAAAGGTGCAGATGCCCACGTCCCCGGTGCCGACCAGGGCTCCGACGGGCGCGTCGCTCGCCACGGACACCCGGCGGGGCGCGGACCACGCGGCGGGCAGCCAGCCCGCCCCGTCGGCGGCGCCGGGCGTCCAGTAGGCCACCGCGTCGACGCAGGGCACCCGCCACTCGATCCGCACGGCCCCCCGGCCGTCGGCGTCGGCGACGGGTGCCGGCTCCGACGACCGCACCTCCACCTCGACCACCTGCGCGCCGAGCTCCTCGATCCGTGCCTCACCGGTGACCAGCAGCGTCAGCCCGCCCGCGAAGACGAGCCGCGGCAGCACGCCCCCGGCCCCCGCGGTGGCGGCGTACGGCTCCCACACGTCCTGAGCGGTCGTCATCGTTCGTGTCCTCCTCTGGTGCGCGTTCTGACGTTCCGACGTTCTGACGTTCCGTGTGCTCTGTGTGTTGTCCGGCTTACACCGCGCCACCGACAACGTCCGGCGCGGCGGCTGCGACGGGCGCTCGGACGGGTGAAGCGACGGGTGAAGCGACAGGAGAACGGTTCCGCAGCACGCCGGACAGCCCCTGCCTCCGGGCAATGCGACAGAGGCTGTCTGGCGCGGCTGCGGAACCCATCCGGTCCCGTGACCTGCTCCCCCGCCCGGTCCCCGCCGGCCGGCTCAGCCGGTCCGCAGCGGTGTCCGGGTCGACCGCTGACCGATCGCCAGGACCGCCGCGCGCAACCGCGCCGCCGCGTCCGGCGAGCGGGTGGTCGACGACGCGTGCGGCGACAGCCGGATCCACTCGCCGCGCAGGGTGGTGGTCAGACCGACGTCACCGAGTGCCACGTGCAGGGCGGCCGGGTCCACGCCCGGCATCGCGATCCGGGCGAACCCGCTGCCGGGACCGTCACCGATCCGGCCCCGGTCCCACCGCAGGCCGAGCGCGCGTGCGGTCTCGCCGAGCTCACCGAGGACCTCCTCGATCAACGCGTTGATCCGCTCGACCCCGACCTCCTGCACCAGCCGCAGTCCGGCCCCGAGCGCTGCGACGGCAGGCCCGTCGGGATTCGTCAGGGTGTGCGCCCGCGCCCCCGGGAGGGATGGGCGGGGGTGGTCGAACCCGCCCAGCGGGTCGACCACCCCCGCCCATCCACCGAGCCCCGGCCGCAAGCGCTCCCGGACCCGCTCCCGGACGAGCAGCAGCGCGGCCCCCCAACCGGCGCGCAGCCACTTCTGGCCACCACAGGCCAGCACGTCGGCCGCCTCCGCCTCCACCGGCACGGCGCCCAGCGCCTGCACGGCGTCCACCACCAGCACCCGATCCGGACCGATCAGCTCCTTGAGCTCCGCCAGCGGCGCCCGGAACCCGGTCACCCCGTCCACCGCACACACGCAGACCGCGCGCACATCCGGATCCAGGCGCTCCCGCACCGCGTCGACCGTGGCCGGTCCGTCCAGGAGACGAACCGTCAAACCCCCATGCTCCTCGGCGCGCAGCCACGGGTAGACGGCCGCCGGGAAGTCCCGCCGCCCGACCAGCACGCTCCCCCGCCGCGCACCGCCCCCCTGCGGTCCGACGAGGGCGAACGCCGCCGCGAACATCCCGTGCGACGTGGACCCGACGAACGCGACCTCCTCCTCGCGCGCCCCGAGCAACCTCCCCGCGCTCCGCGCGGCCCGCACCGTCGCCGCGTCGAGCGCCTCCAACGCGTCCCACCCGTGGCCCGCCATCAACCCGACGGCGTCGCCGAGCGCCTCGGCGGCCACCGCGGAGATCGGCCCGAACCGCCCGAAGTCCAGGTACCCAGCGGGCTCCTGGAACTGCGCAAGGTATCTTTGAACGTTCATATGAACGTTCAAATTAGCAGCCCGTTCCGTCGTCGACAAGAGACCGGGGCGCGCTCGGACGAGCCCTCCCGGGCCCGCTCGGACCCTCTCGCGCCCTCCCTGGCCCCGTCGCACCCTCCCGGGCTCTCGGTGTGCGCGGAGCGGATGTCGGGCGCACGCTGGAACACAGGAGTGATCATCAGCGGAATCGGGGTCGTGGGATGTATCGGGAAGCGCGCATCTGCTTCACCGGGCGAGTCCAGATCGACGGCGAGACCTTCGAGGGCGAGATGGATCTTCCGGTTGAACTCGAGCACGGATGGGTCGGCATGCACCTCGGCGGAGACAGGGCCCCCCGAAGGGTGTCGCTGCCGGCGGACCGCGTGGCATGGATCCTGTGGAGAGAGCCCGAGAAATACGGCCCGACGGTCTCCCGGGGTGGGATCTGATCCCGCCCGAACCCTCCGAACGCCAGACGGGGACCGCGTGGCGGTCCGGAATCAGCCATGACGCGATCTTGATCTGGTGCGATCCGCCAGGCCCGACGTACCGCCCCCCAAGATCGGCAGCATCACGCTGCCGACGTTCACCGATCGGGGGATCACCTGGGCAACCACATCGGCGCGACCGTCATCGGCAGCCTTCTCGGCATCGGCCTGACGGTGGGACTCGCAGCCGCCGCCTCCGCGAGCGGCGCCCCGCGGCCGGTCGTTCCGGCCGTGGCGCACCCCAATACGGGTGACACCGCCGCCTGCTGCCGACCCGGAACACGCATCGGCCCCGGGCGCCCACATGGGCGGCCGGGGCCTTGCGTTGTGCCGCTGGTGTCAGCCGCGGACGATGTTCGTGGCCTGCGGACCCTTCTGGCCCTGCTCGACGTCGAAGGTCACCCGCTCACCCTCGTGCAGCTCCTTGAAGCCGTTGCCGGTGATCTGGCGGAAGTGCGCGAACACGTCCGGACCGCCGCCGTCCTGCTCGATGAAGCCGAAGCCCTTCTCGGCGTTGAACCACTTCACGGTGCCCTGAGCCATAACGTTCTCCCGTTCGGGACGGGGGTCGGCATGCTGCCGACCCTGGATGGGTCGCGTCCTCGAACAGCAGCAAGAGTGAAGCGGTACCGCGGACAGCGAATCTCAGTGATCACGCTACGCCGGATGTCGGCCGTCCGCAGGCCCGTGGAGTCACTCGCCGCGCGCGCCGACCCGATCGGGTGCGTCCTGGAGCCGAAAGCAGCCGGATCATCAGACCTCGGGGACACTGCGGGCGGCGTCGCGCTCGGACTCAACCGGACTGCCCCTGTTGCACACAGCAGGGGCCTGGTAATGTACACGCCATACAACTTCAAGCCTCTGACCTGCGGAGACACCGCAGTAGACCTGAGGAGTCAGAGGTTCCAGTAGAGCGCCCCCGGCAGGACTCGAACCTGCGGCCAAGTGCTTAGAAGGCACCTGCTCTATCCACTGAGCTACGGGGGCTTGCTAGGCGCGGAGCCTGGCGGGCGGCCGGATCCTGTCGTGGGACAGGATAAGCAGCGCCGGGCTCGGCGTCGGGTGCGTGCGGCAGGGTCGTTCGGGCGAATCCCGCCGCGAGGCGGTCTGATAATCGCAGGTGGGGTGGGGCGGGCGCAGCGGTCGCGGAACAATGGACCGCTGCTGTTGTTCACTCGTTACTGCGCTGCCCCTCAGCCGTTATGGAGTCGCACGGCCGGGCGAAGTGTGTGGGGGTCCGGTGAAAGTGCACCCATAAGGGTGGCGAGGTTGTCCACAGGCCCAGGTTGTCCACAGACGGGACGCGACCGGGCGCGGGTGACGGCGCAGCACGGCAGTGTGGTCGCAGGCGGCCCCGGCGGGGCCGGAGGACGACCAGTGGGGGCTGCACGATGATGAACGGCACGTTGGTCACGCTCGTCGGGGTCGCGGTGAGCCAGGTTCGGTATGCGACGACAGTCGGCGGGGTGCCGGTGGCGCACTTCCGTCTGGCGGCGACGGAGCGGCGTTTCGATCGCCCGCGGCAGGTCTGGGTGGAGGGCGACACCAGCTACTTCACAGTATGGGCTTGGCGCAGCCTGGCCGAGAACGCGCTGACGTCGATCGGCTGCGGGGATCCGCTCCTGGTCACCGGCCGGATGCGGGTGCGCGAGTGGGAGCGGCCCGAGGGTCAGGGCAAGGGAGTCTCGGCCGAGATCGAGGCCACGGCCCTGGGGCACGACCTCGCGCGCGGCACGACGGTCTTCCGCAAGACGCTGCGCGGTCGGCCGGAGCTGGTGGCCTCCACGGCCGAGCGGGGCCGGATCGCCGAGCAGCGCCGCGCCGCGGCCCGCGCCGAGCGGAACGCCGGTGAGGGCGTAGGAGAGGCCGCCGGCCCCGGTCGGGTGCTCGCGCTGGCGGCGGCCCGTCCAGCCAGGGAGGGGTCCGGGGAGGCCGGCCAGGCCGGCGCCACTGCCGAGGGCCTCGCCCTCGGGAGTGGCCCGCAGTCCGACTCGGCGTAGGGAGCTCGGCTCGGGCAGCTCGGCCCGGGAACAACGGGCGTTCGGGCGGTCTCCGTCGGTGCGGCACAATGGAAGGCTGTAGCCACACCCCAACAACGACGCCGGACGGTTCATCTTGGCTGAGTACATCTACACCATGCGCAAGACGCGAAAGGCGCACGGCGACAAGGTCATCCTTGACGACGTGACGCTCAGCTTCCTGCCTGGAGCGAAGATCGGCGTCGTGGGGCCCAACGGCGCTGGTAAGTCGACGGTCCTGAAGATCATGGCCGGGCTGGAGCAGCCGTCCAACGGTGACGCGTTCCTCTCCCCCGGCTACACGGTCGGCATGCTGCTGCAGGAGCCCCCGCTCGACGAGAGCAAGACGGTCCTGGAGAACGTCCAGGACGGTGTCGCCGAGATCAAGAAGAAGCTGGACCGCTTCAACGAGATCGCCGAGCTGATGGCGACGGACTACTCCGACGCACTGCTCGACGAGATGGGCAAGCTCCAGGAGGACCTGGACCACGCCAACGCCTGGGACCTCGACGCCCAGCTCGAGCAGGCCATGGACGCCCTCGGCTGCCCGCCCGGCGACTGGGCGGTCAGCAACCTCTCCGGTGGTGAGAAGCGCCGCGTCGCGCTCTGCAAGCTGCTGCTGGAGGCGCCCGACCTGCTGCTGCTCGACGAGCCCACCAACCACCTGGACGCCGAGTCGGTCCAGTGGCTGGAGCAGCACCTGGAGAAGTACGCCGGCACCGTCGTCGCGGTCACCCACGACCGGTACTTCCTCGACAACGTCGCCCAGTGGATCCTGGAGCTCGACCGCGGTCGCGCCTACCCCTACGAGGGCAACTACTCCACGTACCTGGAGACCAAGCAGTCCCGCCTCAAGATCGAGGGCCAGAAGGACGCGAAGCGCGCCAAGCGCCTCAAGGACGAGCTGGAGTGGGTCCGCTCCAACGCCAAGGGTCGCCAGGCCAAGTCCAAGGCCCGTCTCGCTCGCTACGAGGAGATGGCGGCCGAGGCCGACAAGATGCGGAAGCTGGACTTCGAGGAGATCCAGATCCCGCCGGGCCCGCGTCTGGGCTCCATCGTCATCGAGGCCGAGCACCTGGCGAAGGCCTTCGGTGACAAGGTCCTGGTCGACGACCTGAGCTTCACGCTGCCGCGCAACGGCATCGTCGGCGTCATCGGCCCGAACGGCGCCGGCAAGACCACGCTCTTCAAGATGATGCTGGGCCTCGAGCCCACGGACTCCGGCAACGTCAAGGTCGGCGAGACGGTCAAGGTCTCCTACGTCGACCAGAGCCGCGCCAACATCGACCCGAACAAGACGCTGTGGGAGGTCGTCTCCGACGGTCTGGACTGGATCCAGGTCGGTCAGGTCGAGATGCCGTCCCGCGCCTACGTCTCGGCGTTCGGCTTCAAGGGCCCGGACCAGCAGAAGGCCGCCGGCATCCTCTCCGGTGGTGAGCGCAACCGCCTGAACCTGGCGCTGACCCTCAAGGAGGGCGGCAACCTGCTCCTCCTCGACGAGCCCACCAACGACCTCGACGTCGAGACCCTGAGCTCGCTGGAGAACGCGCTCCTGGAGTTCCCGGGCTGCGCCGTGGTCATCTCCCACGACCGCTGGTTCCTGGACCGAGTGGCCACCCACATCCTGGCCTACGAGGGCAACTCGAAGTGGTTCTGGTTCGAGGGCAACTTCGAGTCCTACGAGAAGAACAAGATCGAGCGTCTGGGTGCCGACGCGGCCCGTCCGCACCGCGCCACCTACAAGAAGCTGACCCGCGACTGAGCGAGCAGCATCCGGCACACCCGCACCACGCGGGAACCGGGGAGCGGGGCCGTCCTCGCCCCGCTCCCCGGGCAGTACCTACCGACGGAGATCCCGTGGCCCGCCACATATACGCCTGCCCGATGCGCTGGTCCGACATGGACGTCTTCGGGCACGTCAACAATGTGAACTTCCTCCGCTACCTGGAGGAGGCCCGGATCGACTTCACCTTCACCACGGCCGGCGAGGTCGGCGAGAAGGCGATGGCCGAGGGCTCGGTCGTGGCCCGTCACGAGATCGACTACCTGATCCCGCTGGTGTACCGGCCGGAGCCGATCATCATCGAGACCTGGATCACGAAGCTGGGTCGCGCGTCCTTCACCGTCACCTACGAGGTCAAGGACGTCGGCGCCGGCCCCGACGGCAGGGACAAGGTCTACGCCCGGGCCAAGACCGTATGCGTGCCGTACGACCTGGCCGCCGCCCGCCCGCGTCGGCTGTCCGAGGGCGAGCGCGCGTTCCTCGCCGAGTACCTGGAACCGAGCACGGTCGCGGCATGAGCACCGCCGTCGAACCGCTGCGGCTCGCCGCACCGCAGGAGGCCGCACCGCTCGCCGACTTCCTGGAACGGCTGCTGCGCTACGACCGCGCGGCGGCCGTGCGACTGCAGACGGCCGGGACGACACTGGCCGTCTTCGCCCGCATCCCGCTGGGCCAGTCCGGGCCGCTGGTGGTCCGCACCGCGCTGCTGGCCCGGCCGTACGCGCTGGACGTGACCGTCTCCGCCGGCCAGTGGCTGGAGGAGCTGGACCGCGCCGCCCACGATTCCGGCACCGACTCCGTCGCAGACGCTTCGGGCGTCGACACGGCGGTCGCACTCCCGCCGTCCGTCACCGGTCCGTCCTGGGCCGGGCTGCTTCCGCCGCGCTCGGGCTGGGAGCACGTCGAGGACCTGCCGACGGCCCCACTGGCGGCGGCCGTCGCCGCCGCGATCGGCGAGTTCCGCACCGCGGCCGAGGCTGCCCGGAGCGGTGACGTGCAGGGCGGCGACGCACTCGCGGAGGCGATCTGGTCGCGCCGGGTCCACCCCTCCGGCCTGACGGTGCGCGCCCTCCACGCGGCCCACCTCACCGGCCTGCTGCGGCAGTCGCCGCAGGTCGCCCTCCACCGCCACCCGGCGTGGCTGCGCCTGACCGCCCCGCGCGGCGCGGTCGCCGTCCGCCGCAGCACGCCCGGTCTCGGCCTGAGCGTCACACCGACCCGCCCCTGACGGGCCCCGCCCCCGCGCGGCGCTGTGCCGCGCCGGCGTGCGCTCCCACGGCCCGGCCGGCGATGTCAGTGCCGGGGTGCAGGATGCGAGAACAGGGATGCGAGCAGGAGAGCTCGCGTCCTCCCTCGCACGAAGGCCGGCATCCACGTGAAACTGCGACTCCCCCGCGAAGCCCTCGCCGAGGCCGTCTCCTGGGCCGCGCACGCGCTCCCCGCCCGGTCGACGGTGCCCGCTCTCGCGGGGTTGCTGCTGACGGCCGATCAGGACGGCATGAGCGGCGGCACGGGCGACGGCATGCTCGCCGTGGCCGGGTTCGACTACGAGGTCTCCGCCCGCTTCCGGGTCGCCGCGGAGATCTCCGAGCCGGGGGCGGCCCTGGTGCCGGGTCGACTGCTCGCGGACCTGTCCCGGGCCCTGCCCGGCGGTGGCCACGACGTCGAGCTCGCCACCATCGGCGCGGATCTGACGCTGCGTTGCGGCCCCGCGCAGTTCGAGCTCCCGCTCGTGCCCGTGGAGGACTACCCGCGGCTGCCCGCGCTGCCGCCGGTGCTGGGTTCCGTGGACGGCGCGCAGTTCGCGGAGGCGGTGGCGCAGGTCGCCGTCGTGGCGGGGCGGGACGAGTCGCTGCCGTTCCTCACCGGCATACGGCTGGAGTTCACCGCAGGGGCGGTCCGGCTGGTGGCCACTGACCGCTACCGCCTCGCGGTCCGCGACATCGCCTGGGAGCCCGACGCGGCGGCGCCGCTGACCGAGGAGCCGGTCGTCGCCCTGGTTCCGGCCCGCAGCCTGCACGAGATCGCGCGTTCCCTCACCAAGGGCGAGCGGATCACCGTCGCGGCCGCCACGGACGACACCGCGGCCAACAGCGGGCTGATCGGATTCGCGGCCGGCGGACGGGAGGCGACGACGCGGCTGCTGGGGGCGGATTTCATCACCTACCGCTCCATCTTCCCGAGCGCCTACGCGGGCAGCGTCGTGATCGAACGTCAGCCGCTGCTGGACGCGGTGAAGCGGATCGCGCTCGTCACGGACCGGCACCGGCCGGTCCGGTTGGCCTTCGCCGCGGGTCGGGTCACCGTGGACGCGGGTGCGGGCGGCGAGGCGCGTGGGCGGCAGACTCTGGACGCGTCCTTCCCCGCGGAGGCCGAGCCGATCATGCTCGCCGCCAACGCCGGCTACCTGGTGGACGGCCTGTCGGCGCTCTCCGCCGACGAGGCGGAGCTGCACTTCACGACGCCGACCCGCCCGGCCGTCCTCACCGCACGTGGCAGCGAGGACTACCGGTACCTGTTCATGCCGCTCCGGCACACCTGACGGACCGACGGGTGTGGGCGGCCGCTCGCGCGACCGCCCGCACCCGCACCTCGGAGCACTTCTGCTACTTGGACTGCTCCCACTCCCGGCGGTAGTCGGCGAAGATCTCCTTCAGATGGTGGCCGATCTTCAGGTAGTCCAGGTCGTCGAGGTTGGCGAGCGAGACGCGCACCGACCACTCCGGCCCGTCGAACCCGCCGCCGTTGAGCAGCACCACGCCCGTCTGCTCGGCCAGCCGGAAGAGCGGCTCCGTCGGAACGTAGTTCGACCGGAGGTAGTCGGCGAAGGACTGCCCGCCGACGCGCTCGGCCTCGGCCAGCAGGTCGAGCTCGATGTAGTAGCCGGCCCGGGCGCTGTCCTCGGCGATCTTCATGTCGGAGCCTTCGAGGAGCAGGTCGAGGCGGCGACGGACGATCTCCTGCAGCTTGTCCTTGTAGTCCTGACCCTCGGGCAGCAGGTCGAAGAGGGAGAAGAGCACCATCTGCACCTGCTGCGGCAGGCTCAGGCCCGCGGTGTGGTTGAGCGCCACCTGCCGCGAGTCGGCGACGAGCCGGTCGATGAACCGGATCTTCTCCGGCTCCAGCGTCAGCGTGCCGTAGCGCTTGTCGAGCCGCGCCTTCTCGTCCGGACCGAGGGCCGCGATCGCGTCGTCGATCACGTTGTCCCGGTGCAGGCCGATCACTCCCAGGCGGTGGCCGGTCGCGCCGTAGTGCTTGGAGTAGGAGTAGACGAGGAGGGTGTTGCGCGGCAGGTCGGTGGCGATGGTGCGGAAGCCGTTGACGAAGGTCGCGTAGACGTCGTCGGTGACGACGATCAGGTTGGGGTTCTTCGTCGCGACGATCTGCTTGATCTGGTCGGCCACCCGCTGCGAGAGCGCCAGCGAGGGCGGGTTGCTCGGGTTGACCAGGCAGAGCAGCTTGACCGCCGGGTCCTCCAGCTTGGCGACCTCTTCCGTCGGGTAGCGCCACTCGCGCACGCCGGTCTCGGCGAACTTGTTGGCCGAGACGGTGACGACGTCGAACTCGTAGTCCTCGAGCTCGGGGATCTCGATGTAGGGGGTGAACACCGGCGTCATCAGGGCGATCTTGTCGCCCTTGTGCAGGAGTCCGTTCTTCATCAGCGAGTCGAAGATGTAGCACATGGCGGCGGTGCCGCCCTCGGTCGCGAAGAGGTCGAGCTGGTTGCCGGCCGGCGGCTTGCCCTGCATCAGCTCGTCGTGCAGGTAGCCGCGGATCACCTGCTCGGTGTGGGTGAGGATGCGGTCCGGCACGGGGTAGTTGTCGCCGATGACGGAGTCGGTCAGCTCGTGCAGCCAGGCGTCGCGGTCGAACCCGAAGCGCTGGACGGCGAGGTCGACGCAGTCCTTCAGCATCTCGACGCCGGGCAGCTCGGGGTGGCTGCGGACCCACGCGTCGAAGCGGCCGCTGATGCCCTCACGCTCGGGCATGCCGCCGAGGTTGTCCGCGGTCCACACCCGGCGGCTCTCCGTCAGCGCGTAGTAGCCGAGGGCGTAGAAGGCCTCGCGCGGGGTCGTGGCGATCCAGTTCGGGTTGCCGCGGCCGGCGTTGAGCATGTGTGCGGTGGACTTCCCCTTCTGCCCCTCCGCGTACTTCTCGGCCAGGGCGATGAAGGCTCCCTTCAGCTCGAAGGGGCTGAGCGAGGAGAGCCGCTGCATCTCCTCGCGGCTCACGGACGGCTTGGCCATGACGTGCCTTTCGGGACTTTCCAGCTCGGAGCGGGAAGAGGAACGGAGAGGAGGGACGGAGGATCGCAGTCAGGCGAGGAGCGCGACGATGACGGCGCCCCAGATGGTCAGCAGCACGTTGCCCACCGCGTAGGGGATGGTGTAGCCGAGCGTCGGCACCTGGGAGTCGGCGGCCTCGTTGATCGCGCCGATGGCGGCCGTCGTGGTCTGTGCCCCGGCGACGACGCCCATCAGGATCGGTGTTCTGATCTTGAAGACGTAGTGGCCGACCAGGAGGCCCACGATCAGCGGGACCACGGTGGCGACGGCGCCCCAGACCAGCAGGCCCCACCCGGCCTGGCTCAGCCCGCTGGTGAAGCCGGGCCCGGCGTTGATGCCGACGACGGCGATGAAGAGGCACAGGCCCAGCGTGTCCATGAACCACTGCGCGCCCGGCGGGACGTTGCCGTAGGTCGGGTACTTGCCGCGGATCCAGCCGAAAACCAGGCCCATGATCAGCGCGCCACCGGAGGTGGAGAGGCTGATCGGGACGCCGCCCGCGGTCAGCGAGGGGATGCCGATGCAGCCGCCGAGGAAGATGCCGAGGCCCACCCAGACCATGTCGGTGGCGAAGCTGGTGGGCACCGGCTTGCCGATGGCCGCGCCGGCCGGGTCGACCAGCCGCTTGGGGCCGGTCAGGACCACGGTGTCACCGCGCTCGATCTGCGTGGAGAGACGGTACGGGAACTCGGAGCCCGCACGGTAGATCTTGTCGATGTAGACGCCGACCATGAACGGCTCGGCCCGAAGCTCCGCCACGGTCTTGCCGAGCTGCGCCTTCTCCGAGGCGACGACGTGCAGACTCTCGGTCTGGTAGCCGAGCAGCTCCACGTCGTCGGTCTCGGCGCCGATGGTCTGCACGGGCCGCAGGTCGACGAGGTCGTGCCGCAGGGCGCTGACGGCGACGGTGTCGCCGTGCTCGATCACGGTCTGCTGCGAGTGCGCGAGGATCCTGCCCTCGCGGCGGACCCGGGTGACGTACACCCGACGGCCCAGCTCCTTCTGCTGCGCCTCGAACGCGTCGATGGTCATGCCGGAGATGGGCGTCCCGTCGACGCTGTAGGCCCGCAGCACCACCTCGTAGTACCCCTCGCCGAGGTCGGGGTTGGAGGCGGGCGCGTCGAGCTCCTTGGCCAGTTGTGCGGAGTCCTTCTTCAGGTCGCTCTTGAGGAGGCGCGGGGCGATGTTGGCCAGCAGGATCGCGCAGAGGATGGTGCCGAGCGGATAGGTGACGGCGTAACCGATGGGCACCAGGTTCTGTTCGGCGGTGATCTGGTCGTGGGTCATGCCGTGCAGGCCGCCGATGGCGTCCTGCGCGACCCCGATGACGGCGGACTGCGTCAGCGCGCCGCCGAGCAGGCCCGCACCGAGGCCGGGGCCGTAGCCGAGCATCTGGGCGAAGCCGTAGCAGACGCCGAGGCCGGTGAGGCAGACCACGACGGTCACGCCCACCTGCGGCAGGCCGTCCTTCTTGAGCCCCCGGAAGAACTGCGGGCCGACTTTGTAGCCGAGGGCGAAGAGGAACATGATGAAGAACACGGACTTGACCGTGCCGTTGATCGAGACCCCGGTCGCCCAACCGGTGAACAGACCGGCGATGAGACAGCCCGTCACCGCACCCAGTCCGATGGCCTTGTAGTGCAGCTTGCCGATGAGGAAGCCGATGGCCACGGTGAGGAAGATCAACAGCTCTGGATAGGGCTTGAAGATGTGGTCGGTGAGCCAGTGCACCGGCACGACCCCTCTCTGGTTCGTCTCTTGATCGAACAATAAGCAAGAGATGACCCTTTTGTCCGATTAGTGACCCGGTTGAGCGAGTCGGGCGAGTGCCGCTGTTTGTCACTGCTCGGTGCTACGTTCGCAGCGAAGGCCGAGGAAGAAACGCACGAGACGACGGGGACGACGAACGGTGGCGGAGCTGCGGATCGCGGTCGACGCGGACCAGGACGGTCCGGGCGGACGGCTCCAGCCGCTGGACGAGCGCGGGGAGCCGGCCGGGCCGGCCCAGCGGGTCGCGGATCTCGCCGGGACGATGGCCGCCCGCGAGAGGTCGGAGCACCCGCGCTGGGTCTGGTCGGCCACCGACGAGGTCTACCCGCGACTGCTGCCGCGACTGCCCGAGAGTCGCCTGGCCCGCTGCCACGACGTGAAGCTCGTCGAACCCCTGCTCCTCGCCCAGGAGGGGCTCTACGGAGAGCCCCGCTCGCTGGGCGCCGCCTGGGCGCGCCTGCACGGCCTGCCGGTGCCGGAGGATCTGCCACTGGGGCTGGCCGGCGCCGAGGCCGACGCGCAGGACGCCCTCTTCGCCCCGGACCGAAGCCGGCTCGAACCGGGTGTCGATCCGCTGGCGGCACTCGTCGCCGTCCACGCCGCGCAGCTGCGCCGCCTCGCGGCCGTGCCCGAGGCGGACCGGCACGGGATGCGGCTGCTCGTCGCGGCGGAGTCCGCGGGCGGGCTGGTGGCCGCGGAGATGGCGTACGACGGGCTGCCCTGGAGCACGGCGGTGCACGACGCCCTGTTGGAGGAGCTGCTCGGCCCCCGCCCGACGGCCGCCCAGGCGGCCAGCGGCGCGCGCCCGCCCAAACTGGCGGCGCTGGGCGTGGAGCTCCAGGAGGCCCTGCACGCCCGCCAACTGAACCCCGACTCCCCCGGCCAGGTGCTGCAGGCCTTCGCCAAACAGGGCGTCAACCTGCCCTCGACCAAGAACTGGCTGCTGCGCCAGATCGACCACCCGGCCGCGCCGCTGCTGTTGCGCTACAAGGAGCTCTCCCGCATCTATGCGGCCCACGGCTGGGCCTGGCGCGACGCCTGGGTGCGCGGCGGCCGTTTCCGGCCGGAGTACGTGGTGGGCGGCGTCGTCTCCGGCCGCTGGGCGAGCCGCGGCGGCGGCGCGCTGCAGATCCCGCGCATCCTGCGCGGCGCGGTCGTCGCCGATCCGGGCTGGCGCCTGGTCGTCGCCGACGCCGGCCAGCTGGAGCCGCGGGTCCTGGCCGCCCTGTCCGGCGATCCGGGCCTGATCCGGGCCGGCGCGGCGGGCGACCTGTACGCCCGGCTGGCCGCGGACGCCTTCGGCGGGGACCGGGCACGGGCCAAACTCGGCCTGCTCGGCGCGATGTACGGACAGACCAGCGGCGAGGTCGGGCCGCTCCTGGCCGTCCTGCGGCGGCGGTTCCCGCAGGCGATGGGCCTGGTGGAGTCCGCCGCACGGACGGGCGAGGCAGGCGGCACGGTCCGCTCCCGCCTCGGCCGGGTCTGCCCGCCGCCGTCCGCCGCCTGGCAGGACGCGACGGCGGCGGCCTACGGCGGCGACGTGGACGCGCTGGCGGAGGAGGGCGGCGGCCGCGCCGGCTCGGCGGCGCGCTCCCGCGGCCGCTTCACGCGCAACTTCGTCATCCAGGCCAGCGCGGCGGACTGGGCCCTGGCCCTGATCGCCGCCCTGCGCCGCCGACTGGCCGAGCTCCCGCCCGGCCCCGCCGGTGAGCGGCCGCGCCTGGTCTTCTTCCAGCACGACGAGATCGTGGTGCACAGCCCCGCCCCCCTGGCGGAGGCGGTCGCCGCCACCGTCACCGCCTCGGCGGAGGAGGCCCGTCGGCTGGTCTTCGGCGACACGCCGGTCCACTTCCCGATGGACACCCACATCGTCGACCGCTACGCCGACGCGAAGGGCGGCGAGCCGACCGAAGCCGACCTCGGCGACGAGGAGGGCACGGAGTTCTGACTCCTGCGGGCGTCACGCCCCCCAGCGGGTCGGAGCGGCCCAGCTCGGCTCGGAGCGGCCCAGCCCGGTTCGGAGCGGCCCAGCCCGGTTCGGAGCGGCCCAGCTCAGTTCGGAGCGGCTCGGAGCGGCCCAGCCCAGGTCGGAGCAGCCCAGCTCGGCTCGGAGCAGCTCAGCTCAGTTCGGAGCGGCTCGGAGCGGCCCAGCCCAGGTCGGAGCAGCCCAGCCCGGTTCGGAGCGGCTCGGGGCGGCTCGGAGCGGCCCAGCTCAGTTCGGAGCAGCTCGGGGCGACTCGGAGGCCCAAGCCCGAGCAGCGCGCCCGCGCCCCCTGCCCGAGGGTCCGCTGCCCGGGAACCGCCCCGAGGGTCCGCCGCCCGAGAACCGCCCGGGGGCCGCGATCCGGCGGGAGGCCTACCGGCGCCGGTTGACCAGCTCCCACAAGCCCGGGAACGCGGCCTCGACCTCCTCGCGTCGGAGGCGGTTCACCCGGCGCGCACCCTCGTCGCGCTGCTCGACGAGCCCCGCGTCGCGCAGCACGCCGAAGTGGTGACTCAGTCCGGCCTTGCCGACCGCGACGTCGAACGAGCCGCAGGCGCGCGCCCAGTCCTCGCTTGCCCACAGCTGACGCACGATCTCCAGCCGTACCGGTTCGGCGAGCGCGGCGAAGACCGTCTCGACAGGCACGTCCTTCGGGTCGCGGTGCTGCGGCGCGCTGCGGTGTCCGGCCATCTGATGACCTCTTTCCGAATCCCCTTGAAGTGTTCGACGAAAGTCGTACACTCGGACCACCAAGGTGTTCGACGTTCGCCGAACACTCTAACTCCGCAGGGGGAGAACGTCATGCGTGCTGTCACGTTCGAGGAACTGGGTGGTCCCGAGGTGCTTCAGGTCGTCGACCTGCCCGAGCCGCAGCCAGGTCCCGGCGAGGTCGCGATCGAGGTGAGCTGGGCCGGCGTCAACTTCGCCGACGCCAAGGCACGCTCGGTCGGCTACCGGGTCGACGCCTTTCCCTTCCACCCGGGCCTGGAGGTCTCCGGCACGGTCCGCGCCCTCGGCGAGGGCGTCACCGGCCTGAGCGTCGGCCAGCACGTCTTCGCCATGCTGAACGGCAAGGGCTACGCCGAGACCGTCGTCGCCCGCGCCGCCACCACCTTCGCCGTCCCGGAGGCCCTCGACCTGCGCGACGCCGCCGCCCTCGGCACCGTCCTGGCGACGGGTTACGGCATGCTCCACGACGTGGGACGCGTGCGTGAGGGCGACACCGTGCTGATCCAGGGTGCGGCCGGCGGTGTCGGCACCGTCACCGGCCAGCTCGCCCGCGCCGCCGGGGCGGGCCGCGTCCTCGGCGTCGTCTCGCGCCCCGAGAAGGCCGCGTATGCGAAGGAGTTCGGCTACGACGAGATCCTCGTCGGCGAGGACTTCGACGAGCAGGCGCTGCGTGCGACGGACGGCCGCGGGGTCGACCTCGCGCTCGACCCCGTCGGCGGCGAGAGCTGGCGCCGCAGCGTCGCTGCGCTGGCCCGCTTCGGCCGCGCGATCTGCTTCGGGAACGCGAGCGATGCGGACGCGTGGAGCATCGGCATGGCCGATCTGGCCGTGCGCGGGCTCTCCGTCTCCGGCTTCAGCATCCTCGGCCTGGCGGCCACCGATCCCGCGCGCCTGCGGGTCCTCACCGAGACCGCGTTCCGCGAGGCGGAGCGGGCCGGGATCACGATCCCGGTGACCGGCGAGTTCCCGTTGGAGCGGGCGGGCGAGGCCCAGACCCTGCTGGAGAGCCGCACCAGCACGGGCAAGCTCCTGCTCAAGCTGCGCTGACGGTCGGTCGCAGCGCCTTCGGCGGCACCACCTCCACGGGCAGCCTCCCGGGGCAGCCGCCGGGGGCCGCCGGGGCGCAGGCAGCTGCCACGGAGTCCGCGCGCAAAAAGTGACATAGTCACGGAGTGCTCCTCACCACCCCTCGCCTGCGGCTCTGTCTCGCACCTCCGCCGTTCGATCCCAGTGGGTTCGACTGGGTCCCCGAGGCGCCCGGTGCCGGAGTGTGGGAGTTGGCGGGCATCGCGGCTCGCGCGGCGGAGGTCGGGTGGTACGTCCCGCCGTGGGGGATGTACGTGATCGTCCGCAGTGGCGACGACCGCGCGCTCGGCGGGATCGGGTTCCACGGGCCCCCCACCGTGACCGGCGAGGTCGAGCTCGGCTACGAGCTCGCGCCCGCCGCGCGGGGCGCGGGGTACGCGACCGAGGCGGTCACCGCACTGGCCGCGCTGGCGCTGGAGGATCCGGAGGTGCGTGCCGTGACGGCCCGCACCGCACCGGCGAACGAGGCCTCCCAGGCGGTCCTGATCCGCGCGGGGTTCACCCGCGTCCCCGTCCCGCCCGCGGACGGCATGGTGCACTTCCGACGGACGGCGTAGACCCGGCGTCACCCGGTCCGCCGAGCCGGTCTCCGAGCCCAGCCCTCGCCCCGGTCCGTCGACCGATCCGTCAACCGATCCGCCGACCCGATCCGCCGAGCCGAGCCGTTTTGACCCGCTCCACGGATAACTGGTCGACAACCGCCGTACCGCCTTGCGTACGCTTGTCCGTGCAATGGGAACCCAGCAGCAGAACACCGCCTCCCCCCGCCCCCGCCGTCGGCCCACTCGTGGGTCCGCGCAGGCCGCCGCGCCCGCGCCGAGCGGGGAGCTCGGCGCACTGGTCACCCGCCTGACGGGCTTGTCGCTCCGCGACGAGGAACGGCTCGGGCGCAGACTCGAAGGCCTGCGGAAGGTACGCGAGCCCGAGAAGCGCGAGCGCGTCCTCGCGTCCATCACCGCCGAGGTCGACGCCGCGGAGCTGCGGCTGGAGAGCCGGCGGGAGTCCGTGCCGACCCCGGCCTACCCGGAGGAGCTGCCGGTCAGCGGCCGCCGGGAGGACATCCTGGAGGCCATCCGCGACCACCAGGTGGTGATCATCGCGGGTGAGACGGGCTCCGGTAAGACGACCCAGATCCCCAAGATGTGCCTGGAGCTGGGCCGTGGCGTCCGCGGCCTCATCGGGCACACGCAGCCACGCCGCATCGCCGCCCGCACCGTCGCCGAACGCGTCGCCGAGGAGCTGCGCACCGAGATCGGCGAGACCGTCGGCTGGAAGGTCCGCTTCACCGACCAGGTGGGCGAGCACACCGCGATCAAGGTGATGACGGACGGCATCCTGCTGGCCGAGATCCAGAACGACCGGATGCTGCGCCAGTACGACACCCTGATCATCGACGAGGCGCACGAGCGCAGCCTCAACATCGACTTCATCCTGGGCTATCTCAAGCAGCTGCTGCCGAAGCGCCCGGACCTCAAGGTGATCATCACCTCGGCGACCATCGACCCGGAGCGCTTCGCCCGCCACTTCGCGGACCCGCGCACCGGCAAGGAAGCCCCGATCATCGAGGTCTCCGGCCGCACCTATCCGGTCGAGGTCCGCTACCGCCCGATCATCGACGACAGCGTCGACGCGGACGACGACGAGAACGACGGCAACAGCGGAATCGACCGGGACCGCGACCAGGTCCAGGCGATCGTCGAGGCCGTCGACGAGCTGGGCTTCGAGGGCCAGGGCGACATCCTCGTCTTCCTCTCCGGCGAGCGGGAGATCCGCGACACCGCCGAGGCACTGGAGAAGGCCAAGCTCCGCAACACCGAGGTCGTCCCGCTCTACGCCCGGCTCTCCTCCGCCGAGCAGCACCGCGTCTTCCAGGCGCACACCGGCCGCCGGATCGTGCTGGCCACCAACGTCGCGGAGACCTCCCTCACCGTCCCGGGCATCCGCTACGTGATCGACCCGGGCACGGCCCGCATCTCCCGCTACAGCCACCGCACCAAGGTGCAGCGGCTGCCGATCGAGGCGGTCTCGCAGGCCAGCGCCAACCAGCGCAAGGGCCGCTGCGGCCGCACCAGCGACGGCATCTGCATCCGGCTCTACTCCGAGGAGGACTTCCTCTCCCGCCCGGAGTTCACCGACCCGGAGATCCTGCGCACCAACCTGGCCTCCGTCATCCTGCAGATGACGGCGGCGGGCCTGGGCGACATCTCGGCGTTCCCGTTCATCGAGCCGCCGGACCGCCGCAACATCAAGGACGGCGTCGACCTGCTCCAGGAGCTGCACGCCCTGGAGAGCGACGCCGCCGCCCAGCAGGGCAAGGCCATGCGGCTGACGCCCATAGGCCGCAAGCTGGCCCAGCTCCCGGTCGACCCGCGCCTGGCGCGCATGGTGCTGGAGGCGGAGAAGAACGGCGTGATCCGCGAGGTCATGGTGATCGCGGCGGCACTCTCCATCCAGGACCCGCGCGAGCGGCCCGTCGAGAAGCGCACCCACGCGGACCAGCTGCACGCCCGATTCACCGACCCGACCTCGGACTTCCTCACCTACCTGGACCTCTGGCGCTATCTGAAACAGCAGCAGAAGGCGCTCAGCAGCAGCCAGTTCCGGCGGATGTGCAAGGCCGAGTTCCTCAACTACCTGCGCATCCGCGAGTGGCAGGACATCGACGCGCAGCTGCGCCAGGTGGCCAAGTCCCTCGACGTGGACCTCGGCGCGGCACACATGCCCGAGGAGGTCGACGGGGACGCCGTCCACCGCTCCCTCCTCTCCGGCCTGCTCTCCCACGTGGGCTCCAAGGACGCCGAGAAGCAGGAGTACTTCGGCGCCCGCGGCGCCAAGTTCGCCGTCTTCCCGGGCTCCGCCCTGTTCAAGAAGACCCCCGCCTGGGTGATGGCGGCCGAGCTCGTCGAGACCTCCCGCCTCTGGGCGCGGATCGCCGCCAAGGTCGAGCCGCAGTGGATCGAGGACCTCGCCGCGCACCTGATCAAGCGCAACTACAGCGAGCCGCACTGGGAGAAGGACCGCGGCCAGGTTGTCGCCTTCGAGCGGGTCACCCTCTACGGGCTCACCCTCGTCGCGGGCCGCAAGGTCGGCTACGGCAGCATCGACCCGGAGCTTTCACGCGAGCTGTTCATCCGCCGCGCGCTCGTCGAGGGCGACTGGCGCACCCACCACCGGTTCTTCCACGACAACCGCAAGCTGCTCGACGAGGTCGAGGAGCTGGAGAACCGGGCCCGGCGCCGCGACATCCTCGTCGACGAGGAGACCCTGTTCGACTTCTACGACCAGCGCGTCGGCCAGGAGGTCGTCTCGGGGGCCCACTTCGACAGCTGGTGGAAGAAGGCGCACCGGGCCAAGCCGGACCTGCTGACGTTCACGCCCGAGCTGCTGGTCAACGACAGCGCGGAGGCCGTCACCGAGCGGGACTACCCGTCGGTGTGGCACCAGGGCGAGCTGGAGCTGCCGCTCACCTACCAGTTCGAGCCGGGCACCGAGCAGGACGGCGTCACCGTCCACATCCCGCTCACGCTGCTCAACCAGGTCAAGCCGGCCGGCTTCGACTGGCAGATCCCGGGCCTGCGCGAGGAACTGGTCACGGCCCTGATCCGGTCGCTCCCCAAGGCGCTGCGCCGCAACTTCGTGCCCGCCCCCGACTACGCCCGGCGCCTGATCCAGGCGCTCGACGCCCACCTGGACGAAGCGGAGCAGAAGCCGCTGGTGGAGATCCTGGAGTGGGAGCTGCACCGCCTGCGCGGGCTGCCCGTGCCGCGCGACAGCTGGAACCTGGACGCGGTCCCGGACCACCTGCGGATCACCTTCCGGGTCGAGGACGAGCGCGGCCGCAAACTGGCCGAGGCCAAGGACCTGGACCGGCTCAAGCTGGAACTGAAGTCCCGCACCCAGCAGGCCATCGCCAAGGCCGCAGGCGGTCTGGAGAAGCGCGGCCTGACCAAGTGGACGATCGGCGAGCTGCCGCACACCTTCGAGACCAAGCGCGGCAACGCCACGGTCAAGGGCTACCCGGCTCTGGTCGACGACGGCGACTCGGTCTCCGTGCAGTTGTTGGACACCCCGCACGAGCAGCGCAACGCGATGGCGGCGGGCACGCGACGGCTGATCCTGCTGGGGGTCAACTCGCCGATCAACTCGATCCAGGCACGGCTGGGCAACGGCGCCAAGCTGGCGCTGGCCGCCAACCCGCACGGCAGCACCGAGGCGCTGTTCGCCGACTGCCTGACGGCGGCGGCGGACAAGCTGATCGCCGACGCGGGCGGCCCCGCCTGGGACGGCGAGGACTACGCCAAGCTCCGCGACCACGTGCGCGGCGAGCTGAACGAGGCCACGGCGGACGCGGTGGTGAAGACCGCGAACATCCTGGCCGTGCACCACCGGGTGCAGGAGCGGCTCAAGGGCATCGGCAACAGCCTCGCGCTGCTGACCGGCCTGACGGACGTCCGGGCGCAGCTGAAGGAGCTGATCCACCCCGGCTTCGTCGCCGAGACGGGCCTGCGCCGCCTGCCGGACCTGCTGCGCTATCTCAAGGCGGTCGAACGTCGGCTGGTGAAGCTGACCGAGGACCCGGTCCGCGACCGGGACCGCACCAGCGCCGTCCTGCGGATGCAGGACGCCTATGCCGAGCTGCTGGAGGAGCTGCCGCCGGAGCGGCGCGACGAGGAGGGTGTGCTGCAGATCCGCTGGATGATCGAGGAGCTGCGGGTGAGCCTGTGGGCGCAGCCGCTGGGGACCCCGTACTCGATCTCCGAGCAGCGGATCCTGAAGGCGATCGACGCCCTGTGGGACTGATCGTCCCTTGAGCCACCGGGGTCCCGGAAGCGGGCACGGGTCACACTTGCCCGGTTTCGGGACCTTCGTTCGGTAAACTTGACCCCCTTGTCAACAAGGGACGAGGGCCGATGACGATCGCCATGACCACCCAGCCTGCCAGCACCACACCGTTGGCGCTGTTCAGCGCGGGTTCGGGGGCGCCGCCACGCACCCTCGTCGACGTCCTCGACGCCACCGTCCGAGCTCACCCGAACGAACCCGCGCTGGACGACGGGCACACCCAACTGAGCTACCGGGCGCTCGCCGCCGCTGTGGAGACACAGCGCAAGCGGCTCGTCGCGGCGGGTGTGCGGCCCGGCGACCGGATCGGCGTCCGCGTCCCCTCCGGCACCAACGACCTCTACGTCGGCGTCCTGGCCGTGCTCGCCGCCGGAGCCGCCTACGTGCCGGTCGACTTCGAGGACCCGGACGAGCGCGCC
Source organism: Streptacidiphilus jiangxiensis (assembly GCF_900109465.1). Classification (GTDB taxonomy): domain Bacteria; phylum Actinomycetota; class Actinomycetes; order Streptomycetales; family Streptomycetaceae; genus Streptacidiphilus; species Streptacidiphilus jiangxiensis. The sequence goes on along the minus strand of NZ_FOAZ01000011.1, from coordinate 65,357 downwards.
GCGCTGGTCTTCGGTGAGGCCGAGGTCCGCGCGGTCCTGGGCGCGAACCACGAACTGACCGTGCATCGGCCGCAGGACGACGTGCGGGCGGGCCTGGATTCCGTCCGCCCGACGCCGGACCACGACGCGTGGATCATCTTCACCTCCGGCTCGACCGGCAAGCCCAAGGGCGTGGCCGTCAGCCACCGCAGCGCCGCCGCGTTCGTCGACGCCGAGGCCGCGCTGTTCCTGCAGGACGAGCCGATCGGGCCGGGCGACCGGGTGATGGCCGGGCTCTCCGTCGCGTTCGACGCCTCCTGCGAGGAGATGTGGCTGGCCTGGCGCCACGGCGCCTGCCTCGTCCCCGTCCCGCGCTCACAGGTGCGCAGCGGCGCGGACCTCGGTCCATGGCTGGTGGACCAGGAGATCACCGTCGTCTCCACCGTGCCGACGCTCGCCTCGCTGTGGCCTGCCGAGGCGCTGATCGAGGTCCGGCTGCTGATCTTCGGCGGCGAGGCCTGCCCGCCCGAGCTGGTCGCGCGCCTGGTCACCGAGGGCCGCGAGGTGTGGAACACCTACGGCCCGACCGAGGCCACCGTCGTCGCCTGCGCCGCCCTGATGGAGGCCGAGCAGCCCGTGCGCATCGGCCTGCCGTTGCAGGGCTGGGAGCTGGCCGTCGTCGACGACCAGGAGCAGCCCGTCGCGATCGGCGGCTCCGGCCAGCTCGTCATCGGCGGACTGGGCCTGGCCCGCTACCTCGACCCGGCCAAGGACGCCGAGAAGTACGCGCCGCTCGCCTCCCTCGGCTGGGAGCGGGCGTACCGCAGCGGCGACCTGGTCCGCGCCGACGCGGAGGGCCTGGTCTTCCTCGGTCGCGCCGACGAGCAGGTCAAGCTCGGCGGCCGGCGCATCGAGCTGGGCGAGGTCGACGCCGCACTGCAGGCCCTGCCCGGCGTCGCCGGCGCCGCCGCCGCCGTCCGCACCGCGCGCGGCGGCAACCAGTTGCTCGTCGGCTACGTCGTCACCACCGCCGAATGGAACCGCACCGAGGCGATCGAGCGGCTGCGCAAGGAGCTGCCGGCCGCGCTCGTCCCCGTCCTGGCCGTCGTGGACGACCTGCCGACGCGCACCTCCGGCAAGGTCGACCGCAACGCGCTGCCCTGGCCGTTGCCCGACTCCGGGCAGGACGAGCCCGCCGAGCGTTTCGAGGGCACCGAGGCGTGGTTGGCCGAACGGTGGACCGAGATCCTCGGCGTGACCGTCATGAGCCACCAGGACGACTTCTTCGCGATCGGCGGCGGCAGCCTGGCCGCCGCCCGCCTGGCCACGCTGCTGCGCGAGCGCTACCCCTCCGTGGCCGTCCTCGACGTCTACGCCTACCCCACGCTGCGCAAGCAGGCCAAGCTGCTGGACCGCTCGGCGCGCGGCGGCGGCGAGCAGCGTGACATCGCCCCGACACCGCGCCGCGCACAGGCGATCCAACTGGCGCTGCTGGTGCCGCTCCTCACTCTTGTCGGACTGCGTTGGGCGACGGCTCTGCTCGCCCTCGGCAACGTCCTGCACTGGTTCGGACCGTACACCTGGGCACCGACAGCCTCGTGGTGGCTGGTCGGCTCCGCCGCCGCGCTGCTGTTCACCCCGCCCGGACGCATCGCGATCGCCGCGGGTGGCGCCCGACTGGTGCTGCGCGGTCTGGCCCCCGGCACCTACCCGCGCGGCGGCTCCGCCCACCTGCGGCTGTGGACGGCGGAGCGCCTGGCGGAGTTCAGCGGTGCGTCCGAGCTGTCCGGCTCCTGGCTGATCCGCTACGGCCGCGCGCTCGGCGCCCGCATCGCCGAGGACGTGGACCTGCACTCGTTGCCGCCGGTCACCGGCCTGCTGAAGCTGGGCCGTGGCTGCGCGGTCGAGTCCGAGGTGGACCTGTCCGGCTGGTGGCTGGACGGGGACCGGCTGGAGGTCGGCGCGATCAAGGTCGGCTCGCAGGCCGTCGTCGGCACCCGCACCGTGCTCTTCCCCGGCGCCCGCGTCGGCAAGCGGGCCGAGGTCGTGCCCGGCTCCGGCGTCACCGGTCAGATCCCGACCGGTCAGCGCTGGGGCGGTGTGCCCGCGGAGAAGCTCGGCAAGGCCGACCACGCCTGGCCCAAGCGGCGCCCGGCCCGTCACCTGCGCTGGTCCGCCGCCTACGGTGCCAGCGGCGCCTTCCTGACCCTGCTGCCCTTCCTCGCAGCCCTGCCCGCGGCACTGGTCGCGGCGCAGTTCGTCGCCCCGACGGACGGCGGCGCCGCCGCGCTGCGCGGTGCGCTGGTCGCCGTCGTCCCGGCGGCGCTCGCCTACGGCGCGGCCTACGCGCTGCTGGTGCTGGCCGGCGTCCGGCTGCTCAGCATCGGCCTGCGCACCGGCCACCACCCCGTGCACAGCCGCGTCGGCTGGCAGGCGTGGACGGTCAGCCAGCTCATGGACGCCGCCCGCGACGTGCTCTTCCCGCTCTACGCGGGCCTGGTCACCCCCGTCTGGCTGCGGCTGCTCGGCATGAAGGTCGGCCGCGGCGCTGAAATCTCCACGGTCCTCGCGCTGCCCAGCCTGACCACCGTCGGCGAGGACGCCTTCCTGGCCGACGACACCCTGACCGCCCCGTACGAGCTGGGCGGCGGCTGGCTGCGCATCGGCAAGGCCGAGATCGGCCGCCGCGCCTTCCTCGGCAACTCCGGCATGACCGGCGCCGGCCGCTCCGTCCCCGACGGCGGCCTGGTCGGCGTGCTGTCGGCGACGCCGAAGAAGGCCAAGAAGGGCTCGTCCTACCTCGGCCTGCCCCCGGTCCGCCTGCCGCGTGCCGCGGCGAAGTCCGACGAGGGCCTCACCTACGACCCGCCCGCCCGGCTGCTGTGGGCGCGCGGCCTGGTCGAGCTGTGCCGGCTCGTCCCGGTCTTCTGCTCGGCCGCGCTCGCGGTACTGACCGGCGCCGTGCTGTGCGTGCTGTGGCAGGCGGACGCCCTCGTGCTCGCGGGCGTCGCCCTGCTCGGCGCGGGCCTGCTGGCCGGCGCGGTGGCCGTGGCGGCCAAGTGGCTGCTGGTCGGCCGCTTCAAGGCCGTGGACCACCCGCTGTGGAGCGGCTTCGTGTGGCGCAACGAGCTGGCGGACACCTTCGTCGAGGTGCTGGCCGTGCCGTGGCTGGTCGGCCGGACGACGGGCACGCCCCTCATGAACGCCTGGCTGCGCTCGCTCGGCGTGCACGTGGGCCGGGGCGTGTGGTGCGAGAGCTACTGGCTGCCGGAGTCGGATCTGGTCACCCTCGGCGACGGGGTCAGCGTCAACCGCGGATGCGTGTTGCAGACCCATCTCTTCCACGACCGGATCATGCGCATGGATACTGTGATCCTCGATCAAGGGGCCACCCTGGGTCCGGGTGGCATCGTGCTCCCCGGCAGCCGGGTCGGCGCCCGGACCACCCTCGGTCCCGCCTCGCTCGTCATGGGCGGCGAGTCGGTGCCTGCGGACACCCGCTGGCTCGGCAACCCGATCGAGGCCTGGCAGGACTGACCTCCTGCCGAGGCACAGAACACGGCACACGGCACCGAAGGCACGGCGGCAGGGAGCGGAAGACCGGTGAGTCCCCGAGAGACCCGGCAGCAGCACAGCGCTGCGGGCGGCGTGAGCCTGCCCGAGGTCGACCCGTACTTCCCGACCAGCGGTGATCCGCGCTACCACGTGCACCGCTACGAGATCGCGCTCGACTACCGCCCGGACCCGAACCGGCTGGCCGGCACGGCCCGGCTCAACGCCATAGCGGCCCCTGCGGTCGGCCCGCTCGCCGAGTTCACCCTGGACCTGGCCGCGGGCTTCCGGCTCGGCCGAGTCCTGGTCAACGGCAAGGCCCCGCACTACGCCCATCGCGCGGGCAAGCTGCGTCTGCGCCCGGCCAAGCCCCTGCCGCCCGGCGCCGCGTTCACCGTCGAGGTGCACTGGACGGGCAACCCGAGACCGGTCCGCAGCCCCTGGGGCGGCATCGGCTGGGAGGAGCTGGACGACGGCGCGCTCGTCGCCAGCCAGCCGATCGGCGCCCCCTCGTGGTACCCCTGCAACGACCGTCCCGCCGACAAGGCCTCGTACCAGATCTCCCTGACGACGCCCTCGCCGTACGCGGTCGTCCTGGGCGGACGGCTGCTGACCCGGACGGTGAAGTCCTCCAGCACCACGTGGGTCTACGACCAGCCCGCGCCGACCTCCAGCTACCTCGTCGGCGTCGCGATCGGCCAGCTGCACCAGATCCGCCTCGACGACCCGGACGCGGAGGAGGTCCCCCAGTTCGGCTGGGCGCCGCACCCGCTGGTCCCGGCCTTCGCCGCGGGCTTCTCCCGGCAGCCGGCGATGATGCGGCTCTTCCAGGACCTCTTCGGCCCCTACCCCTTCGACCGCTACACCGCCGTGGTCGTCGACGAGGAGCTGGACGTCCCCGTCGAGGCGCAGGCGATGGCCACGTTCGGCACCAACCACCTGGAGCCCGGCTGGGCCTCGGAGCGGATGGTCGCGCACGAGCTGGCGCACCAGTGGTTCGGCAACAGCCTGTCCGTCGCGGACTGGCGGAACATCTGGCTCAACGAGGGCTTCGCCAAGTACGCCGAGTGGCTCTGGTCCGAGCGCGCGGGCGGCGCGAGCGCGGCGGAGCGCGCGGCGAAGGCGTACCAGTTGCTCGCGTCGCTCCCCCAGGACCTCCGCCTCGCCGACCCGGGCCGCCGCCTCATGTTCGACGACCGCCTCTACCAGCGCGGCGGCGTCACCGTCCACGCGCTGCGCGTGGCCCTCGGCGACGAGGCGTTCTTCCGCATGCTGCGCGACTGGACCCGCCTGCACCGCCACTCCGTGGTGAGCACCGAACTCTTCCTGGCCCACGTCCGTCGCTACGCCGTCACGCCGGTGGAGGAACTCCTCCACGACTGGCTCATCGAGACCGTCCTGCCCGCCTTTCCCGCGTAGGCGGAACCAGGGGCGCGAGGAACTGCGCGAACAATCACCCTGAGCGCATGGCCCTGAACGTTGAGGACCACCCGCACTCCGGTGGCTAGTGCCCCTGGGCAGATGCCTGGCTGAGCTCCGGGAGGAGCTTCTGCAGGATCTCGTGGAGGGTGTCGCGCTCGGACGCGTCGAGGCGGTCGAGGGCGTCGTGGACGGACTTCATGTCCTCGCGCACGGCGAGGATCGCCTCGCGGCCCTCGTCCGTCGCGGTGACGATCTTGACTCGGCGGTCCTGGGGACCGGCCTCACGGCGGACCAGGCCGCGGGCCTCGAGGCGGTCGACGATGCCCGTGACGTTCGAGGCGTCGCAGACCAGCGCCTCGGCCAGGGCGCGCATCGGCAGCGGCGCGCGGACCGCCGCGCCCAGCACCTTGGCCTGGACGGGGGTCAGCCCGTGCCGTGCCGCGACGGCGGCGAAGTCCTGGTAGTACGCCCCGCCGACGGCCGCGATCACGTCCATCAGATCCGCCTTGCTGGTGCTCATGGAGTGAGTCTACGTCCGTGAAATTGAGGACCTCAACTATCCTTGATCACGAACCATCCGCAGAGGCACAGGGGACCCGCAGATGAGCAGCAGCACCACCATCCGCACCACCACGCTCGGCACCGACGGACCCGTCGTGGGCGTCGTCGGCCTGGGCTGCATGGGCATGTCGCACGCCTACGACCCGAGCGGGCGGGACGACGACGCCTCGGTCGGCGTGATCCGGCAGGCGCTGGACCTCGGTGTGACGCTGATCGACACCGCCGACGTCTACGGGCCGTTCGTCAACGAGGAGCTGGTCGGTCGGGCGCTCGGCGACGGGCACCGCGAGCGGGCCGTGCTGGCCACCAAGGTCGGGCTGGTCCTGCCCGAGGGCGGGCTGCGCGGCAGCTCCGCCGCCCTGGACCGCAACGCGCGACCCGAGCACATCCGCGCCGCGATCGACGCGAGCCTGCGGCGTCTCGGCACCGACCACGTGGATCTGTACCAGCTGCACCGGGTGGATCCGGAGGTGCCGCTCGAGGAGTCCTGGGGCGCCATGGCCGAGGTCGTCGCCGCGGGCAAGGCGCGCGCGATCGGGCTCTCCGAGGTGGGCGTGGAGGAGATCAAGCGGGCCCAGTCCGTGCACCCGGTGGCCTCGGTCCAGTCCGAGCTGTCGCTGTGGACCCGCGACCCCCTGGCCGACGTGCTGCCGTACTGCGAGAGCCAGGGCATCGCGTTCCTGCCGTTCTCCCCGCTGGGCCGTGGTTTCCTGGCCGGGCGCTTCTCGGGCGCGCAGGACCTGCCGGCCGACGACTGGCGCAGCACGCTGCCCCGCTTCCAGGCGGACGCGCTGGCCGCCAACCAGGCGCTCGTCGAGACGGTCAAGGCCGTCGCCGAGCGGCACGGCGCGACGTCGGCCCAGGTCGCACTGGCGTGGGTGCTGGCCCAGGGCCGGTACGTCGTGCCGATCCCGGGGACCAAGACGCCCAAGTACCTGGCCGACAACGCGGGCGCGGCCGCGCTGACGCTGGGTGCGGCGGACCTCGCCGAGCTCGACGCGCTCCCGGCGCCGACCGGCGACCGTTACTGATCTGTCGTCAAAATCCGTGGGCGGGTGCGAAACCGATTCGGATCCGCCCACGTCCAAACGGACATGACGACCGACACGATCTGGACGGAACACCTGCCCGCCCCCGAGCCCGCGCGACAGGACGCCGCGCGGCGGCGCAGTCGCAAGGCGGCTCTCGCCGTGCTCGTCTCCCTGGTCGCCCTCGGCACGCTCGCGGTGGGGCTGGTGCTCTTCCTCGGCGCGACCGCGAGCGCGGTCGGTGGCTGCGGCGGCGGCTGAGCCCGCGGCAGGCTGGTCACCTCAGCAGGTAGGGCAGCCGCTCGCGCAGGAACGCACGAGGGAACGCGTCGCGCAGCCGCCACAGACCCGCGTCCCCGACGAAGTGCGCCATCACCGCACCCAGGTAGGCCCCGTAGAGCGCGCGCGCTGCGGGGCCTCCGCCGTGCAGGTGGGAGGCGAGGTTCAGCAGCAGACCCAGGATCAGCGCCAGATTGACCAGTACGGCCAGCGAGATCAGCCTGGGTATGCGCTCGGCGGAGCCACCCCCGGCGACCAGGCCCATCATCACCAGGTACTGGAATCCGTGCGCCATCGTCAGGCCGGCGACGGCGGCGTACGGGGAGTCGAAGAGGAAGACCGGCAGGAAGAAGCCGAGCGCGGTGCCGTACAACGCCCCCACCTGCCACGGCCGTTCCTCCGGGCGGCGGCGCAGCAGTTGCACCGCCCCGTAGCCGACGGCGACGGCGAACAGCCCGGCGGCGAAGGGGAACACCGCCGCGGCCCGGGGCACCGAGCCGCCCAGGCTCAGCAGGGCCGGACGGCACAGCAGACCCAGGATGCCCAGCACGCCGGACGCCGTCAGGGCCAGGCGCTCACCGCGGCGCAGCGGCCCCGCCCCGTACGCGGCGCAGGCCAGCGCGGCCAGGCCGAGGTTCTGCTTCTGGAAGTGGAAGAACTGCCAGGCGAAGAAGGCGAGCAGCAGCAGCGCGAACGGCCCCGCCGGGACGACGGCACCCAGCAGCGCCATCACGCCGACCAGGGCGAGAGGCGCCGCCACGTACCGGCCACGGTGGGCTGCCATGAACCGGCGCACCTCGGGCACCGTCCCGAACCAGGCGCTGCTGGCCACGTGCACGGAGGAGCCGAGGAAGAGCAAGCCGCCGAGGGCCGCACCCGCGCCCTCCCCCGCCGGCGGCGCCGCCAGCGCGGCACCGAACAGCGAACCCAGCGTCAGCAGCAACGTGACACAGAGCCAGGCGTCGCGCGGCACGGTGCCGGCGACGTGGGCACGGGACGCGCTGCGCGCGGGTTCGAGGGCTGCCATCGCGCCAGCATAGGACGGCCCACCGACAGCCCGACCACCCCCGATCGGCCGGAAAACTCCCCGCCTCGCGCCCGGAGTTCCCCCGCGCCGGATACCGATCCTCATACCATCGGATACGTGCTCGACACCGCCGAACGGTCGGCCGGTCGACCGGCGGTCCCGAACAAGGAGCCGGTAAGAGATCTGATTAGTCGTCCCCCGTTCAACAACCGTCCCCCCTCAGGCCATGGCGGGCCACTACTCATGTCGCGGGCGTTGCGCTGGCCCAGACCACTTGAACGACAACTCGAGCAACAGCGCGCGACGAGGAGACCCAGAAGTGACCCGACGTTCCCTGCGCCTTGCTGCGATGCTCGGTTCCGCCGGCATGCTCGGTGGCGCGTTCTTCGCCCAGGCCGTTGCCTCCCCCCTGAAGAGCGCGTCCACATCGGAGCAGCGCCACGTCCTCCTGCTCTCGGTCGACGGTATGCACCAGTCGGACCTCGAGTTCTACATCGCCGCGCACCCGGACTCCGCGCTCGCCCGTCTGGTGAACGGCGGCACGCAGTACACGCACGCGAGCACCACCAACCCGTCGGACAGCTTCCCGGGCATGGTCGCCCAGGTCACCGGTGGCGGCCCCGGCACCACGGGCGTGTACTACGACGACACCTGGAACGCGAAGCTGCTGCCGGCCGGCACCACCGACTGCAAGGGCGTCAAGCCCGGCGTCGAGATCGACTTCACCGAGGACCTGGACAAGGACAAGTCCAGCATCGACGCCGGACAGGGCCTCAAGGGCCTGCCGGGCTCGATCCTCCAGATGACCGGCACCCCGCAGAACCTGATCGACCCGGCCAAGCTGCCGGTCGACCCGAAGACCTGCAAGCCGGTCTACCCGCACTCCTACCTGCAGGCCAACACCATCTTCGAGGTGGCCCAGGACGCGGGCCTGCGCACCGCGTGGTCGGACAAGCACGCGGCCTACGACATCCTGAACGGCCCGACCGGCACCGGCATCGACGACCTGTTCACCCCGGAGATCAACTCCGACGCGAACGGCTACCCGGCCGGCAACGACTGGACCACGGACAACAAGGCCACCGAGCAGTACGACAACTACAAGGTCGCGGCCGTCCTCAACGAGATCGACGGCTTCAACCACCAGCGCACCGACCGCGTCGGTACGCCGTCGATCTTCGGCATGAACTTCCAGGCCGTCTCCACCGCGGAGAAGCTGCCCACCTCGGAGGGCCTGCAGGGTGGCTACGTCGCCAAGAACGTGCCCGGCCCGCTCGTGATCAAGAACCTGGACTTCGTCAGCGACGAGATCGGCCGCATGGTCGCCGAGCTCAAGAAGCGCCACCTGGACAAGACCACCACGATCATCCTGTCCGCGAAGCACGGCCAGTCGCCGACCGACCCGAAGGCGCTCAACCGCATCGACGACGGCCCCCTGCTGGACGGCCTGAACGCGGCGTGGAAGAAGCTCCACCCGGCCGCCGGCGACCTGGTCGCCCACGCGGTGGACGACGACGGCATGCTGATCTGGCTGAACGACCGCTCCGCGGCGGCGACGGGCTTCGCCAAGGCGTACCTGCTCGCGCAGAGCGGCAACGGCACCGACATCAACAAGGCGCCGAAGGCGTTCACCCACAGCGGCCTGTCCAAGGTGTACGCGGGCGCGGACGCGGCGAAGTACTTCGGCGTCAAGCCCGGTGACGCCCGCGTCCCGGACATCTTCGGCATCGCGCAGTACGGCGTCGTCTACACCGGCGGCACCAAGAAGGTCGCCGAGCACGGTGGCGCCCACGCGGACGACCTGAACGTCCCGCTGGTGATCAGCGGCGCGTACGTGCCGCAGCAGGTCATCGACAACCAGGCGGTCCAGACCAAGCAGATCGCCCCGACCATCCTGGCCCTGCTGGGCCTGGACCCGACGTCGCTGGTCGCGGTCCACAAGGAGCACACCCAGGTCCTGCCGGTCCGCTAGTGCCGTCGAGGCCCGCACCGTCACCTACGGCGGTGCGGGCCGGCCCACGGGCGCGAGGAGACTGGGCGAACAACCGCCCTGGGCGGATGGCCCTGCACAGTGAGGACCATCCGCATGCCGGAGGGGGCACCTCCCGGCCGAAGGCCGGGGGCCGGGGGCTGGTCGCGCCCCGCGGCGGAGCCGCATACCGGCAGCGCCTCGCGCCCCTGGGGCTTCACCCCTACCGGGGCTCCGCCCAGGAGAGCAGCATGAGCGCGGCGTCGTCGCGGAGGGGGCCTCCGGTGGCGCGGACGACGTCGGCGTGGACGCCCACGAGCGCGGCGTCGAGGTCCTCGCCCGCCGCGGCGATCAGCTCGGGGAGGCGCGCGGCGAGGGGGTAGAAGGAGCCGTCGGGGCGGCGGGCCTCGACGACGCCGTCGGTGCACAGCAGGAGCCGGTCACCGGGCGCGAAACGCTCCCGCCAGGGCTCGGGCTTGCCCCCGGCCAGTTGGGCCAGGCCCAACGGGACCCACGGATCCGGCGGTTCCAGCGTGGCCGCCGTGCCGTCCCCGGCGACCCGCAGCGCCGGGACATGACCGCAGTGGACGAGCTCGATCGTGTCCGGTGGCTCGAACTGCACCAGCAGCGCCGTGGTGAACTCCCCGGCCACCGCGTGCCGCGCGACACTGCGCTCCAGACGCCGCGCGACGCCCGTCAGCTCCGGCTCGTCGTAGACGGACTCACGGAACGCGCCCAGCACCAGCGAGGCCATCCGCACGGCCGGCAGGCCCTTGCCGCGGACGTCGCCGATCAGCGCGCGGACGCCGTAGGGGGTCTCCAGGACGGCGTAGAGGTCGCCGCCGATCTGGGCGAGGTCCACCGCCGAGACGTAACGGGCGGCGACCCGCACGGGCCCGACGCGTGGCTCGGGCGGAGGGAGCAGGGCGAGCTGCGCGGCCTCGGCGACGGTGCGGACGGCCACCAGGTGCCTGGTCCTGACGATCCGGAAGTGCGAGATGAACACCGCCGCGAGGGTGAGCGCGGCGTAGGCCACCAGGGTGCCTTCGAAGAGCTTGCGGGCGTCGGCGTCGCCCAGGCCGTCGTAGCGGGTCAGCCCGACCATCAGCAGCAGCCCCAGGCAGCTGCTGACCACCACCTCCATCGGGTAGAGCAGCAGCGCGGCCAGCGGCGGGACGACGGACATCAGCGAGGCCAGATAGGTGTCCTGACCGGCGAGCAGGTCGGCGGCGCAGACGGCGGCCATCGCGCCGCCGATGGGCAGCAGGCGCTGCCACATCGGCAGGGCCAGCAGCGCGGATCCGTCGTCGAGCGGCTGCGGGACCGACGGCAGGGCGCTGCCCTCCTGCCGACCGACCCGATTGCGCGCCACGAGGCGAATCTATCGGAACGCCCTGTAAGCGACACGTTTGGAACGGATCGGGTGAGCTCACCGGCACCGCCGTCCGGAGCTGCGACTCGTCCGCGGATGTGGCAGAAAGAGGAGGTGGTCCACTCGCCCGGAGGTCCGGCCCAGCGCACGCACCGCTGGCGGACGTGTTTCCTCTCCGGCCTCGCGCTGTGGCTGGCGAGCGTCGGCGTGACCTACTGGACCGACAACCACAACCTGCTGCCCACCGTCGTGCTGCTGGGCAGCTTCCTGGTCCCGGGCACCTTCGTGGTCTGGGCGCACGAGCGGTACGGCCAGGACCTCGGCACGGACCGCATCGTCGCCTGTTTCGCGGTCGGCGGGATCATCGGCGTCCTCGGCGCCTCGCTCCTGGAGTACTACCTGCTCGAATCCACGATCTGGCTCTACCTGGGCGTAGGACTGATCGAGGAGGCGGTCAAGGCGTGGGCGCTGATCCTGCTCACCCGCAACGCGCCCGCCGCCGGAGTCCGGCACGGCCTGGTGCTGGGCGCGACGGTGGGCTTCGGCTTCGCGGCGTTCGAGAGCGCCGGCTACGCGTTCAACGCGGTGCTCACCGAGCACGGCTACTCGCTGCTGGACCTGGTCTCCACGGAGATCCTGCGCGGCATCCTCGCGCCCGTGGGCCACGGGCTGTGGACGGCGATCCTGGGCGCCGTCCTCTTCCACGAGCGTCGCGGAGACGGCCGGTTCCGCTTCAACGCGCCGGTGCTGCTCACCTATCTGGGCGTCTCGGTCCTGCACGCCCTGTGGGACAGCACGCATGGCATCGCGACCTGGATCGTCGGCAGGCTCACCGAGACGCGCTGGCAGCGGGCCGTCTTCGAGCTCGGCTACCTGCCCAGCCCCACGCACCACCAGGTGGAGCTGTTCGCGTTCTTCTCCACGAGCGGCCTGGTCCTGGTCGCGGCGCTCGGCCTCGGCTGGCTGGGGCTGATCGTCCACCGGGCCCGCCGCGAGGGTGATCTGCCACCGCGCCGACGGCGCCGCCCGCGACCTCCGCAGCCGCCCCTCGAGCCGCACCAACGGTGGTACCGGCCGGAGCCGCCGAAGCGGTGACGTGGAACACGTGACACACCTCCGAACCGAGGTGCGGCCCCGCCCACCTGTGGGCTAGCTTTTCCCTGATGATCCGTGCGCGCTCGTTGTCGCACGGGTCATGACGAACAACCACATCTATGGGGGGATTCATCATGCGCACTGTCATGCGCGCCGCCGCCGTGGCCGCCGCCGCGGTCGCCACCATCGCCGGCACCGCGGGCGCCGCCTCCGCCGCCCCGGCCACGCCGCACTACGCCACGCTCAGCGTCGCGCACACCGAGAAGGCCAACACGCCCTTCCACCTGTACGGCACGGGCTACGACGCCCGCACCAACTCCGGTGAGCTGTGCCTCCAGGGTCGCATCGACTACCGCGGCCACTGGAGCAACTGGCAGACCGTCCTGTGCGAGGCCCACCGCTCGGGCCACAAGCTCGCGTTCGACGGTGTCGCCCGGACCGGCTGGCCGGCCGGCACCTACGACCTCCGCATGGTGCTCGTGTCGCACCCGCGCGCGGGCGTGTGGAAGCCGCTCGACTACTCGTCGCAGCACATCCTGACCGTGCGCTGACACGGGTCGCCCGGCTGGGCGACGAGCACGACGGCCGGGCCCGCTCCCTCGGGGGGCGGGCCCGGCCGTTTGCTGTCCGCTATTCCCGGCACCCGACGTGGCTCATCTCACCTCCGTCAAGGCCTACCTACGGTGGCGTAGGTCACTTCATGCAGTGAAGTATCGACCCATGCCGACATCGCGATCATCCCAGGAGACCCCAGAGATCACGTCCTACGTGGCCATCGGCGACAGCTTCACCGAGGGCCTGAACGACCCCGGCCCCGACGGCGGCTTCGCGGGCTGGGCCGACCGGCTGGCCCGCCTGCTGGCCGAGCAGCGCCCGATGACCGGGAGCGGCCACTACGACCTGCGCTACGCCAACCTCGCGGTGCGCGGCCGCCTGCTCGACCAGATCGCCGCGGAGCAGGTACCGCAGATCGCCCAGATGCAGCCCGACCTGGTCAGCATCTGCGCGGGCGGGAACGACATCCTGCGCCCGGGCAGCGACCCGGACGACGTGGCCGAGCGCTTCGAGCAGGCGGTCACCCGGATCACCCCGCACGCGGGCCGCCTGCTGATCTTCACCGGGTTCGACACCCGGGAAACCCCGGTGCTCAAGCACCTGCGCGGCAAGATCGCCACGTACAACGCGCATCTGCGCGCGATCGCCGACCGTCACGACCTCGCCGTCGCCGACGTGTGGGCGCTGCGCTCGGTGCGCGACCGGCGCGCCTGGAGCGAGGACCGGCTGCACCTCTCCCCCGAGGGCCACGAGCGGGTCGCCCAGCTCGCCGCCCGCTCGCTCGGCGTACCCGCCGGCGACCCGGAGGCGCCGTGGCCGCCCACCGCCCCGCACACGCCCGCCGAGCTGCGCCGGGAGAACATCCAGTGGGCGCGGGAGTTCCTGCTGCCCTGGGTCGGCCGCAGGCTGCGCGGCGAGTCCTCAGGCGACCACGTCTCCGCGAAGCGCCCGGAGCTGGAGCTGCTGTAGGCCCACCCCTCCTCCTGGCACGACCTGGTCCGGCATGCCCGCCGACCACACCTTCGGGTGTGGTCGGCGGGCTTTCTGCTACCTGGAGCGACGGGTCGTTACTCTCGGTACTGTCGAGGATTTTCCACACCCTCCCCCCGCGCGATGGAATACCCCAGGGGGGTATGGTGTTGGCATCATCAGGAACGACAGAACGCACGACCCAAGCCTTCAGGAGGCAGCCATGACCACCGCCGTCTTCACCGTCACCGGCATGACCTGCGGCCACTGCGAGAAGTCGGTCTCGGAGGAGCTCGGCGCCCTGCCCGGCGTCCTCCAGGTCGACGCCGACGCCAAGACCGGCCTCGTCACCGTCGAGTCGGAGCAGCCGCTCGCCGACGACGCCGTCCGCGCGGCCGTCGACGAGGCCGGCTACGAGCTCACCGGCCGCAGCGCCTGAGCCACACCCCGCACGCCCACCGAGGAGGGAACGGCATGACCACGGCCACCCCGGGCATAGACCCGGCCGCCCAGCGGATCGAGCTCGCCATCGGCGGGATGACCTGCGCCTCGTGCGCGGCCAGGATCGAGAAGAAGCTGAACCGGATGGAGGGCGTCTCCGCCACGGTCAACTTCGCCACCGAGAAGGCCAGCGTCGACTTCGTGCCGGACGTGGACGTCGCCGACCTCATCGCCACGGTGGAGAAGGCCGGTTACACCGCCGAGCCGCCCCCGCCGCCGGCCGCTGCCACCTCCTCGCCCGAGGCGGACGGTGCCGAGGCGCCTTCCGCCCAGGCCGAGGAGACGGCGCGGCTGCGCCGGCGGCTGCTGATCACCGTGGCGCTGAGCCTCCCGGTCGTGCTGCTCGCCATGGTCCCGGCCTGGCAGTTCCGCAACTGGCAGTGGCTCTCGCTGACCCTGGCCGCGCCGGTCGTGGTCTGGGGCGGCTGGCCGTTCCACCGCGCCGCCTGGACCAACGCCCGGCACGGCGCGGCCACCATGGACACCCTCGTCTCGGTGGGCACCCTCGCCGCCTTCGGCTGGTCCGTCTGGGCGCTCTTCTTCGGCAACGCGGGCATGCCCGGTATGCGCCACGGCTTCGACTTCAGCCTGTCCCCGCAGGACGCCTCCTCCACGCTCTACCTGGAGACGGCGGCCGGAGTCACCGCCTTCATCCTGCTCGGCCGCTACCTGGAGGCCCGCGCCAAGCGCCGGGCCGGCTCGGCGCTGCGCGCCCTGCTGGAGCTCGGCGCGAAGGACGTCGCCGTGCTGCGCGCAGGCCGCGAGGAGCGCATCCCGGTCACGCAGCTGACCATCGGCGACCGGTTCGTCGTCCGGCCCGGCGAGAAGATCGCCACGGACGGGCAGGTCGTCGAGGGCAGCTCGGCGGTCGACGCGTCGATGCTGACCGGTGAGTCCGTCCCCGCCGAGGTCGGCCCCGGAGACGCCGTCACCGGGGCCACCGTCAACTCAGGTGGCCGCCTCGTCGTCGAGGCCACCCGGGTCGGCGCGGACACCCAGCTCGCCCGCATGGCCGCGCTGGTCGAACAGGCCCAGACGGGCAAGGCCGCCGCCCAGCGGCTGGCCGACCGGATCTCGGCGGTCTTCGTCCCGGTGGTACTGCTCCTCGCCGTCGGCACGCTCGTCACCTGGCTCGCCACCGGACACGGCGCGACGGAGGCGTTCACCGCCGCCGTGGCCGTCCTGATCATCGCCTGCCCCTGCGCGCTCGGCCTGGCCACCCCGACCGCCCTCATGGTCGGCACCGGACGCGGCGCCCAGCTGGGCATCCTGATCCGCGGCCCCGAGGTGCTGGAGTCCACCCGGCGCGTCGACACCGTCGTCCTGGACAAGACCGGCACGGTCACCACCGGCAAGATGGCACTGGTCTCCGTCCACGTCGCCGACGGCGAGGACGGAACCGAGGCGCTGCGGCTCGCCGCGGCCGTCGAGCACGCCTCCGAGCACCCCATCGCCGCGGCGATCGCGGCCGCGGTCGAGGCGCCCGCCCCGGTGGCGGACTTCCGCAACGTCCCCGGCCTCGGCGTCCAGGGCGTCGTCGACGGCCACGCCGTGGTCGCCGGGCGGGAGCGCCTGCTGGCCGACTGGGCGATGCACCTGCCCGCTTCCCTCGCCGAGGCGAAGGCAGCGGCGGAGGCGGCCGGGCGGACGGCCGTCCTCGTCGGTTGGGACGGCGCCGCCCGCGCCGTCCTGGAGGTCGCCGACCGCCCCAAGCCCACCAGCGCCGAGGCGATCCGTCGCCTGCGCGAGCTGGGCCTCACCCCCGTCCTGCTGACCGGCGACAACGCGGCCGTGGCCCACTCGGTCGCCGCCGAGGTCGGGATCGACGCCGAGCAGGTCATCGCGGAGGTCCTCCCCGAGGACAAGGCCGGCGTCGTCGCGAAGCTCCAGGCCGAGGGCCGCGTGGTCGCCATGGTCGGCGACGGCGTCAACGACGCCGCCGCGCTCGCCCAGGCCGACCTCGGCCTCGCGATGGGCACCGGCACGGACGCGGCGATCGAGGCGGCGGACCTCACCCTCGTCCGCGGTGACCTGCGGTCGGCGGCGGACGCGATCCGGCTGTCGCGACGGACGCTCGGCACCATCAAGGGCAACCTCTTCTGGGCCTTCGGCTACAACGTCGCGGCGCTGCCGCTGGCCGCACTGGGGCTGCTGAACCCGATGATCGCGGGCGCGGCGATGGCCTTCTCCTCGGTCTTCGTCGTCACCAACAGCCTCCGCCTCCGGCGGTTCCAGGCTCAGACCTGAGGTCGAACTCCCGCAGGAAGTTGCACGATCCAGGGGCGCGGGGAACTGCGCGACCAGCCACCCACGTGCGGATGGTCCTCAGAACAGGGCCATCCGCGCGTCGTTGGCTTCTCGCGCAGTTCCCCGCGCCCCTGAGGGCACTCACCTGCCCAGCAGTTCGCCGCCGTTGCAGTGGAGGATCTCGCCGGTGATGTAGCCCGCCTCCGGGGAGGCGAGGAAGTGCACCGCCGCTGCGACGTCCTCGGGTTCGCCGACGCGGCCGACGAGGGTCCTGCCCGCGCGGCGGACCAGCTCCGCCTCGTCCAGGCGGTCGCCGAAGAACTCCGTGCCGGCCACCGTGCCGGGCGCCACCACGTTCGCGGTGATCCCGTGCGGGCCCAACTGTGCGGCCATGAAGTGGTTCCAGGCGTGCAGCGCGGCCTTGGACGCGCCGTACGAGTCGGCGCCCCGCACCGCCGCGATCGAACTGATCGTCACCACCCGGCCCTGACCCTGCGTCAGCCGGTCCCGGACGGACTCGGTGAGCAGCACCGCCGTCAGCACGTTGCGCTCGAAGTCGCCGCGCCAGCGGGCCAGGACACCGTGCGGGCCGGTGCCGGGCGCGATCTCCCTGCTGCCCGCGTTGTTGACCAACACGTCGATCCGGTCCGGCAGTTCCTTCAGCAGCGACGCGACCGCGTCCGCGTCCGCGAGGTCGCAGACGAGCGGTCGGACCATGGCGCCGAGCGACGTCGCGGCCCGCTCCAGCACCTCCCGGCGCCTGCCGACGATGGTGACCTCGTCACCCGCCTCCGCGAAACGCCGCGCCACCGCGAGTCCGATGCCGGTGCCCCCGCCGGTGACCACGACAGATCTGGCCATCTCCGCCCCCACTTCGCAGTTCGAGCCACGTGATTCCTACCACGCGTGCTTTCGTCCCCTTCGTGCCGGGTCGCCCCGACCCGCCCGGGCGCTGCCCGGGACTGCGGGCGCACGCATGACCACGAACGGCGATGGGACCGCTCCCGACCGGCATATGCGGAGGTGGTGAGAGTGGCATCACATAGGCCGACCGTAACTTCGTCCGCCCAACTTTGTGTTAGAACTCCAGAGCCGGGGTTCCGGCGGATCCCGGTGCACGGCCGCCGTCGCTGGGCGGCCGACAGCGCACGGCGCGGGCGTGATCAGGGTGGTTGAGCGGCCTCCCCCGCGCCCCGCCGTGCGCGCAGCGCCCCCGCGGGCCACCGCAGACGTGAACGGGCCCCTACGGCCGCCGTGGCGGCCGTAGGGGCCCGTTCTGCATTGCGGGGATGCCCCCGGAGGCGTCAGCGCGCCTCGATCGGGACGTAGTCCCGGATGACCTCGCCGGTGTAGATCTGGCGCGGACGGCCGATCTTGTTGGTCGGGTCGACGATCATCTCCTGCCAGTGGGCGATCCAGCCGGGCAGCCGGCCCAGCGCGAACAGCACGGTGAACATGCTGGTCGGGAAGCCCATGGCCCGGTAGATCAGGCCGGTGTAGAAGTCCACGTTGGGGTAGAGCTTGCGCGAGACGAAGTAGTCGTCCGTCAGCGCGTGCTGCTCCAGCTTGAGCGCGATGTCGAGCAGCTCGTCGGCCTTGCCCAGCTGCGAGAGCACGTCGTGCGCGGCGACCTTGATGATCTGGGCGCGCGGGTCGAAGCTCTTGTAGACGCGGTGGCCGAAGCCCATCAGGCGGACGCCGTCCTCCTTGTTCTTCACCTTGCGGATGAAGGCGTCCACGTCGCCGCCGTCGGCCTTGATGCCCTGGAGCATCTCCAGCACGGCCTGGTTGGCGCCGCCGTGCAGGGGGCCCCAGAGGGCGTTGATGCCGGCCGATATCGAGGCGAACAGGTTGGCGTGGGAGGAGCCGACCAGACGGACCGTGGAGGTCGAGCAGTTCTGCTCGTGGTCCGCGTGCAGGATCAGCAGCTTCTCCAGCGCGTTGACCACGACCGGGTTGAGCTCGTACTCCTCGGCCGGGACGGCGAAGGTCATCCGCAGGAAGTTCTCCACGTACCCGAGGTCGTTCTTCGGGTAGACGAAGGGGTGGCCCTGGGCCTTCTTGAACGCGTAGGCCGCGATCGTCGGCAGCTTGGCCAGCAGACGGACGCCCGAGAGGTAGCGCTGCTCGGCGTCGAACGGGTTGTGGCTGTCCTGGTAGAACGTCGACAGCGCGCTGACCACGGAGGACAGCATGGCCATCGGGTGGGCGTCGCGCGGGAAGCCCTGGAAGAAGCGCTTGATGTCCTCGTGCAGCAGCGTGTGCTGATTGATGTCGTGCTGGAAGATGCGCAGCTGCTCCGCGTTGGGCAGCTCACCGTTGATCAGCAGGTACGCGGTCTCCAGGAAGGAGCCCTGCTCGGCCAGCTGCTCGATCGGGTAGCCGCGGTAGCGGAGGATGCCTTCGTCACCGTCGATGTAGGTGATCGCGGACTTGCAGGCGGCGGTGTTGCCGAAGCCGTTGTCCAGGGTGGTCAGGCCGGTCTGGCCAAGAAGCTTCGAGATGTCGAAGCCGTCGTTCCCGACGGTGGCCTCGGTCACCGGGTACTCGTACTCGGCGCCCTGGTAGCGGAGTACTACAGAGTTGTCGCTCACGTCTTCCCTCATCACCAGCGGAATGACCCTGTTCAAGGGTTCAAGGGGTGCCCTGACTCCCTCCTACCTTCCCCCAGGCGGGTTACACCTGTGCAGGCGGGGTGGCCCAAAAGAGCCGAAGGTCACAAAGAATCGGGTCATTCGCTTTCAAGTTCTGACAGCGGAACCTACCCCCGAGTCAGCCTATGGTCCAAAGCCGTGTGTCGGCGACCTGCGGAGACGGCACGTACGGCCTGGCCCAGGGCACGGCGTGAGCCGACCAGCACCACCAGCTTCTTGGCGCGGGTGACAGCGGTGTACAGCAAGTTTCGCTGCAACATCA
The DNA here is from genome assembly GCF_900109465.1 of Streptacidiphilus jiangxiensis. Taxonomy (GTDB): domain Bacteria; phylum Actinomycetota; class Actinomycetes; order Streptomycetales; family Streptomycetaceae; genus Streptacidiphilus; species Streptacidiphilus jiangxiensis. The sequence goes on along the minus strand of NZ_FOAZ01000011.1, from coordinate 45,885 downwards.
TCCACGCGCTCGTCGTGAGCGGGATCACAACGCAGGGGTACTCGCTGCCCTGCGAGCGGTGGATGGTCACCGCGTAGGCGTGGGCCAGCTCGTCCAGCTCGTCGAAGTCGTAGTCGACGTCCTCGTCCTCGTCGGTGCGGACCGTGAGCCTCTGCTCCTCCGGGTTGAGCGCGCAGACCACCCCGACGGTGCCGTTGAAGACCCCGTTCCGCCCCTTGTCGTAGTTGTTGCGGATCTGGGTGACCTTGTCGCCGACCCGGAAGGTGCGGCCGCCGAAGCGGCGCTCGGGCCGGTCCGGACGCGACGGCGTGATCGCGGCCTGGAGCAGGGTGTTCAGGTTGCCCGCGCCGGCCGGGCCGCGGTGCATCGGGGCCAGTACCTGGATGTCGCGGCTCGGGTCGAGGCCGAACCGCCGCGGGATGCGGCGGGCGACGACGTCGACGGTCAGGTCGGCTGTGCGCTCGGTGTCCTCCTCGGCGAAGAGGAAGAAGTCGGCGAGGCCGTCCGTGATCGGCGGGACGCCCTCGTTGATCCGGTGCGCGTTGGTGACCACGCCGGACTGCTGGGCCTGACGGAAGATCCGGGTGAGCCGGACGGCCGGGACCGGGCTGCCGGGCGCCAGCAGATCCCGCAGCACCTCGCCCGCGCCGACGGAGGGCAGCTGGTCGACGTCGCCCACCAGCAGCAGGTGCGCCCCGAGGGCGACGGCCTTGGCCAGCTTGTTGGCGAGCAGCAGGTCCAGCATGGAGGCCTCGTCGACGACGACCAGGTCGGCGTCGAGCGGGCGGTCCCGGTCGTAGGCGGCGTCCCCGCCGGGCTTGAGCTCCAGCAGCCGGTGGACGGTGGCCGCCTCGCCGCCGGTGAGCTCGGCGAGGCGCTTGGCGGCCCGCCCGGTGGGCGCGGCCAGCACCACCTTGGCCTTGCGGGCCAGCGCCAGGGTGACGATCGAGCGGACCGTGAACGACTTGCCGCAGCCCGGGCCGCCCGTGAGCACGGCGACCTTGCTGGTCAGCGCGAGCTTGACGGCCGCCTCCTGCTCGGGGGCCAGCTCCGCCCCCGTCTGCCCGCGCAGCCACGTCAGCGCCTTGGCCCAGTCGACGTCGGCGAAGGCGCCCAGGCGGTCCTCCGGTGCGCGCAGCAGGCGACCCAGCTGGGCGGCGAGGGAGACCTCGGCACGATGGAACGGCACCAGGTAGATCGCGCTGACCGGGACGGCATGCCCGCCCTCGTCGTGCTCCTCCCCCGGGACCTGCTCGCGGACCACGCCCTCCTCGGTGACGAGCTCCGCCAGGCACTCGATCACCAGGCCGGTGTCGACGGCGAGCAGCTTGACCGCGTCGGAGATCAGCTGCTCCTCGGGCAGGAAGCAGTGGCCCTGGTCGGAGGACTGGGACAGGGCGTACTGCAGGCCCGCCTTGACCCGTTGCGGGCTGTCCTGCGGGATGCCGACGGCCTGGGCGATCCGGTCGGCGGTCAGGAAACCGATGCCCCAGACGTCGGCGGCGAGGCGGTAGGGCTCGTTCCTGACCACGGAGATCGAGGCGTCCCCGTAGTTCTTGTAGATCCGGACGGCGAGCGAGGTGGAGACCCCGACGCCCTGGAGGAAGACCATCACCTCCTTGATCGCCTTCTGCTCCTCCCAGGCGGCGGCGATCAGCTTGGTGCGCTTGGGCCCGAGCTTGGGCACCTCGATCAGCCGGGCGGGCTCGGCCTCGATGACGTCGAGGGTCCGCTCGCCGAAGTGGTCGACGATCCGCTCGGCCAGCCGCGGCCCGATGCCCTTGATCAGCCCGGAGCCGAGGTAGCGGCGGATGCCCTGGACCGTGGCGGGCAGCACGGTGGTGTAGTTCTCGACGGTGAACTGCTTGCCGTACTGGGGGTGGCTGCCCCAGCGGCCGTGCATGCGCAGACTCTCCCCCGGCTGGGCACCGAGCAGCGCGCCGACGACGGTGAGCAGCTCGCCCCCGCCACGGCCGGTGTCGACGCGGGCGACCGTCCAGCCGGTCTCCTCGCTGGCGAAGGTGATGCGCTCCAGCACCCCCTCGACCACCGCCAGTTGGTTCATGGGCAGCACCGTAGCCGGTGTCACCGACAGCGGACGAGCCGCTCGAAAGCGTTCGAATCAGCTCGAAAATGACCAATAAAAATTCTTCCCGACCAGGCCGCCCCGGAGCGGGTGAATTGTCAGTGGGGCGCGGAAGACTGTGAACCGGCTCACCGGACACGACCCAATGGAGCGCACCATGCTGAGCACCGACTACACCCCGGGCACCCCGCGCTGGATCGACCTCGGCACCCCGGACGTGGCGGCCACCGACGCGTTCTACACCTCCCTCTTCGGCTGGGCGAAGGAGGACGCCGGCCCCGACGCCGGCGGCTACGGCTTCTACACGAGCGCCGGCAAGCGCATCGGCGGCGTCGGCCCGATGATGGACCCGGGCGCCACTCCGGCCTGGACGGTCTACTTCGGCAGCGACGACGCCGAGGCCGCGGTCAAGGCGGTCGAGCAGGCCGGCGGCACGGTCCGCATGCCGGCCATGGACGTGATGGGCTTCGGGCGCATGGCCCAGCTCACCGACCCGCAGGGCGGCGAGTTCGCCGTCTGGCAGCCGCAGCAGACCAAGGGCTTCGACATCGTCAACGTCCCGGTCTCCCTCTCCTGGACGGAGCTGCACACGGCTGACGCCGAGGGCGCCCGCGCCTTCTACACCTCCGTCTTCGGCTGGACGGTCACCGACAACGACATGGGCGAGTTCGTCTACACCGTCGCCTCGATGGGCGGCGACGAGAGCTCGTTCGGCGGTCTGATGGGCCACTTCCCCGGCGAGACGGAGACGTACTGGCTGCCCTACTTCGAGGTCGCCGACTGCGACGCGACGGCTGCCAAGGTCACCGAGCTCGGCGGCACCCTGCTGATGGGTCCGGCCAGCCTCGACGGCGTCGGCCGCATGGCCTCCGTCCGCGACCCCCACGGCTCCCTGTTCTCGATCATCACCAGCGAGCAGCCCAGCTGACACCCCGGACCGGGAAGCTGCCATCGCAAGCTGGGAAGAAGCCGCCACAGGACGCGGTTGTGGCTGAACGCTGCCGACTACCCTCTGCGTCAGCCCTGCCACGTTCCTCGGAGGATCACATGAGCCTGACCGACATTCCGCTGAAGACCCTGGGTGGCGAGTCCACCAGCCTCGCCGACTACACGGGCAAGGCGGTGTTGCTGGTCAACGTCGCATCCAAGTGCGGCCTGACGCCGCAGTACGCGGGTCTGGAGCGGCTCCAGGCGGCCTACGGCGAGCGCGGCTTCACGGTGCTCGGCGTGCCGTGCAACCAGTTCGGCGGCCAGGAGCCCGGTTCGGCGGAGGAGATCCAGACCTTCTGCTCCACCACCTACGGCGTCTCCTTCCCGCTGCTCGAGAAGACGGACGTGAACGGACCGGAGCGCCACCCGCTCTACGAGGCGCTGACCACGACGGCGGATGCGGCCGGCGAGGCGGGGGACATCACCTGGAACTTCGAGAAGTTCCTGATCTCCGCCAAGGGTGAGGTCGTGGGCCGGTTCCGCCCGCGCACCGAGCCGGAGGCGACGGAGCTGGTCACGGCCATCGAGGCGCAGCTGCAGGGCTGAACGCCGGTCGGGGGCGGGCCCGCCGCGTAGGGTGATGATCATGACCGACATCACCTTCCGGCGGGCGACCGCCGCAGATCTGCCCGCCATCGTGGCGCTGCTCGCCGCGGACTCGCTCGGCAGCGGCCGGGAGACCCCGGACGATCTCGCTCCGTACGAGGAGGCCTTCGTCCGGGTCTCGGCCGATCCGAACCAGCACCCGATCGTGGCCGAGCGGGCAGGCGAGGTGGTCGGCACGCTGCAGCTCACCGTGATCCCGGGACTCTCACGCCGGGGAGCCACCCGCACCATCATCGAGGCGGTCCGGGTCCGTGGTGACCAGCGCGGCAACGGCCTCGGCACGGCACTGATGGAACACGCCATCGCCGAGTCTCGCCGCCTCGGCGCCTCGCTGGTGCAGCTGACCAGCGACCACACGCGCGCTGATGCGCACCGCTTCTACGAGCGGCTGGGGTTCACCGGCTCGCACACCGGCTTCAAACTGCCGCTGAGCTGATCCGGGCCGTTCAGGCCTCTTCCTCGTCCTGCTCCTTGCGCTGGACGGTGCCGGGGGTGCCGTCGGCGCGGAACCACTCGGCGACCAGCTCGTCCTTGGTGCCGAAGCGGACCAGGTGTCGGCCGACGACGTCCTCCAGGCGGTCGAGGTCGGCCTCGTCGCCCTCGACGACGAGCAGCAGCGCGTCCGGGGCGGCGGTCATCGTGGCGGTGCCGGCGCCGAACGTCAGCGAGCCCTGCCCGGTCTCCTCGTCCCAGTGGGTCTCCAGCTTGCGGCTGAAGTGAGAGGCGAGCTGCTTGGCGTATCGGTTGGGGCGGGCGGTGGCAACGCGTGCGTGTGAGCGGGCCATGGGGACTCCAGAAGGATCGAACGGCATTCAGCCAAGGCGAATCCCTGGCCGCTTAGGCGAGCCTAAGGCATAATGAGTCTGGCTCTCTAATTATTTCTCTCGCCGGTTCTGACCGACTCTGTCGATATCCTGGCTTCCCCCGACGCAGGAGCCCATCCGTGACCGCCGCCCCCTCCGCGACCGCGCCCGAGCCGATCCCCACCGAGGTCGAGCTCGCCGACGCGATCATGCGCGCGAGCAAGCGCATGCGGAAGGCCACTTTCCATCGGCTGGCCCCGCACGGACTGACCCCCTCACAGGGCCGCGCGTTGGACACCCTCTCCTGGAGCGGCGGCCGCGGCATCCGCCTCAACCAGCTCGCCGAGCGGCTGCGGATCGCCCCCCGCTCGGCCACCACCGTGGTCGACGCCCTGGAGGCGGCCGGCCTGGTCACCCGCTCCCCCGACCCGGACGACCGCCGGGCCACCCTGCTCCAGCTGACCGAGCGGGGCGAGGCGGCGGTCGCCCAGATCGCGGCGGTGCGCCAGGAGGTGGCGGCGGAGTACTTCGGCCCGGTCAGCTCGGCCGAACGGGTGACCCTGCTGCACCTGCTGCGTACGGCGGAAGAGGCCTACGAGCAGGCCCACCCCCATCACGGCCCGCACGGCCATCAGCATCCGCATCCGCACGCCACCCCGGTGCAGCAGCCGTAGCCGCCGGGGCGCGGCGGAGCGAGGCGATGGCGATCCCGGAGATCACCAGCACCGCCGCGGCGCCGGAGAGCCAGGTGAGCGCCTCACCGCGGAGCAGCCACGCCGAGGACATCCCGAAGACCGGCACCAGCAGCGAGAACGGCGCCACCACGGACGCGTCGTGACTGCGCAGCAGCCGTCCCCACAGGCCGAAGCCCAGCAGCGTCGCACCCCAGGCGACATAGAGCAGTGAGCCGACGGCGCCGGGACTGAAGGTGGTGAGCGCCTCGAGGTCGGCCCGGGGGCCCTCCGTCAGCACGGAGAGCAGGGCCAGCGGCAGTGGCGGCACCGCGCTCACCCAGACCATCCAGCGCAGCGCGTCCGGCGGAGCGGCCCGACGGGTGATGATGTTGGAGAATCCGAAGGCCGCGGCCGCACCGACCACCAGGGCGAACGCCCCCAGTGGCGCGGATCCTCCACGGGACGCCTGGTCCAGCGCCGCGACAGCCATCCCGGCGACGGCGACGGCCAGCCCCGCGAGCCGTCGACGGCCGATTCGTTCTCGCAGCAGCGCCGCCGCAAAGACGGCGGTGAACACGGCCTGGCCCTGCTGCACGAGCGAGCTCAGACCCGGCGGCATGCCGGCCTTCATCCCCTCGAAGAGCAGCCCGAACTGCAGCGCGCCCAGCACCAGCCCACCGGCCAGGACGTAGCGCCAGGGCACCCCCGGCCGCCCGACCAGGAAGACGGCCGGTACCGCCGCGACCAGGAACCGCAGAGCGGTGAAGAGCAGCGGTGGATAGTGGCTCAGGCCGCCGTCGATGGCGACGAAGTTCACGCCCCAGACGGCGGCGACGATCACGGCGAGTCCGACATGGCGCCCGTTCATGCACCGAGCATCACGCCGGGCATCTCTTCAGCACCAGCAACTAGTCGTTCAGCAATCCGTTCACAGATGCTGAACAGAGCGGCGAGGCCCATCCGACGGACCGTCACCCACATGCTCCGATAAAGCTGACAGATGCGCTGCTCGTCCCAAAAGATACCGTTTATGACGTTTCGTTCGTTGGCGGCCGCCGGCGCGCTGCTCGCCCTGCTGCTCACCACACCCGAGAGCCAGGTCGCCGCCGCGGGAGCGCCCGACTCGACGGCGTTCGGCGGGGCGTCCCGGGTCGGCGCGATCTTCGGCGCCTCCCCCGACCGCCCCGACCACCACTTCTGCAGCGGCGCCGTCGTGGACAGCCCGACCCGCAACATCGTGGTGACCGCGGCTCACTGCGTCATGGCCCCCGGGTCCGGTCGCGCCCGCGGCGGTCTCACCTTCGTGCCCGGCTACCACGAGGGCGCCCGCCCGTTCGGCACCTGGTCGGTCGCCACGGTCGTCGCCGACAGCGAGTGGACCGTCCAGGGCAGCCAGGACTCCGACGTCGCCTTCCTGATCCTGCGCCCGGACGCCTCCGGACGCAGGATCCAGGACGTGGCCGGCGCGGAGGCCCTCGCCTTCAATCCCGCCGGGGGCTCGGCGGCGGTCGCCGTGGGCTACCCCAGCCGCACCGACCAGCCCGTCTTCTGCTCCTCCCGGCTGCAGCGCTTCACCTCCCACCAGTTCGAGTTCGACTGCCCCGGCCTCCCCGGCGGAACCAGCGGCGCCCCGCTCCTGCTCGACACCGCCCCCGGCGACCGCGGCCACGGCACGGTCGCCGGCGTCATCGGCGGCTACGAGGAGGGCGGGGATTCGAACGATGTCTCCTACGCGACGTACTTCGGCCCGTCCGTCGCGGCCGTCTACCGCGCGGCGGTCTCCTGGGGATGAGCAGCCGAGGGCGAGGGGCCGGGAGTGGAGGCCAAGGGTGAGCGGCCGTCGGCTCCCGACGGCCGTAGGCTGCGTGCATGATGGATCTGGGACGACTCCGCGCGCTGCACGCCGTGGCCGTGCACGGCTCCGTCGGGCGGGCGGCCGCGGCACTCGGCTACACGCCCTCGGCCGTCTCCCAGCAGATCAGCAAGCTCGAACGGGAGACCCGGACCCCCCTGCTGGAGAAGCGCGGCCGGGGCGTCGTCCTGACCGACGCCGCGCAGGAGCTGGCCCGGACTGCCCAGGCCGTGCTGGCCATGGTGGAACAGGCCGAGGTCGGGCTGGAGGCCCGGCGTGGGCAGGTGCTCGGGCGGCTCTCCCTGGCGGCGTTCGCCACGGCCGCCCGTGGCCTGCTGCCCCCCGTGCTCGCGGACCTGACCGACTGCTACCCGGAGCTGGAACTGCGGGTGCTGGAGAGCGACCCGTACCTGATGGCGGACCTGGTCAGCCGGGGCGAGATCGACCTCGCGGTCGTCCAGGACTGGCCGAACACCCCGCTCGCCACCCCGGAGGGCGTCGCCCGGCGCCATCTGGGCCTGGACGTGGTCGACGCGGTGCTGCCCGCCGACCACCCCCTCGCCGCACGGGACCTGCTGAGCGTCACCGATCTGCTCGGGCAGCGCTGGGTGAACACCCCCGCCGGGACCATCTGCCACGACTGGCTGATCCGCACCCTGCGCGAGGCCGGCGAGGAGCCGGACATCCGCTTCCAGGCCACCGAGTTCGACACCCAGATCGCGCTGATCGGCGCGGGCCTCTGCCTCGGGCTGGTGCCGCGGCTCGGTCGCGCCCCGCTGCCGCCCGGCGTGGTGGCCCGGCCGATAACGCCGGAACCGACCCGCCGCGTCTCCGTGCTGTGGCGGGAGCACGCCTCGCGACGCCCCGCGATCATCGCCGCCCTGGAAGCGCTGCGACGCCACTGGCCGGAACGCGCGGCGGCGCCGGAGCCGGTCGTCGCGGCCGTGGGCGCGCAGCGCGGCTGACGGTCCCGGCCGCTGTCCCGTCCCGACACCGGCACCGGCACGGGCACCGGCACCGGGAGCCGACGGGAGGTCAGCTGTTGGCCAGTCCGATGACGAGCCACATGAAGCCGGAGCCGGCCACCGTGCACAGCAGCGTGGAGCGCGAGGGGTGGGGGCTGTGCGCCTCGGGCAGGATGTCCGAGGTCGCCAGGTACATCAGGAAGCCGCCGAAGAACCCGAGGTAGAGCCCGACGACGTGCTCCGGGATGGTGAACGCCAGCGTGATCGCCGCACCGATGACGGGCGCGATCGCGTCCAGGGCCAGCAGCGTCAGCGCCCGGCGCCGGTCGTTCCCGTAGAGACGCGTGATCGTGTAGGTGTTGTAGCCGTCCGCGAAGTCGTGGGCCAGCACCGCGACGGCGACGACTGCACCGAACGTGTTGCCGACCTGGAACGCGGCACCGATCGCGAATCCGTCCATGAGGCTGTGCACGCACAGTCCTGCCGCGGCGGCGATGCCAAGCTTCTGCGACCTGCCGTCCGGGCCGACGGCACCCGCGACCCCGTGGGCGTGGCCGTGTCCGTGGGCGTGCGGCAGCCCGCCGTGCTCGTGAGCCGCGTACTCACTCTCGTGGGCCCGGTGGATCGCCACGGACCGCTCGGCTATGTGCAGCACGAGAAAGCCCACCACGAACATCAGCAGTGCTTCCGGCACACCCCACAGGTGCGTTCCGGCGGCGTCCAGCGCCTCCGGCAGCAGGTCGAAAGCGACGACGCCCAGCATCAGTCCGGCCGCGAGACCCAGCAGCAGATGTCGGCGGTCGCCGAACCTTCCGGCCACGAACCCGCCGAGGAGCGTCATCACGAAGGCCCCAGCAGCCACCAGTACCGGCATCAGCGCACTCGCATTCTCGTCACGACCCACAAGTCGGCAATGATAATGCTTACCGATAACCGCTTCGCTGTCGGGACGCGCGAGGGTGGCGGCGCCCTGCCCAGTCGCCGCCACCCTCCTTGCGGGCCCACCCTCGGCGCCCTGGACACCATCCTCGAGGACACCCCGCCACCCCGCGCGCCGACTGCTCCGCACGGGCGACGCGTTCCCCGGCCGCGGGCCCTCCGCCGCGGGCTCCTCGACCCAGGGCTCCTCGACCCAGGGCTCCTCGCGGGGTTCAGCCCTCGTCGGCCTCCGAGTACACCTGCCACAGCGAGGGCGCACCCTGCGCGGCCCAGTCCCGGCCGATCGCCGTCACGTCGAGCTCACGGCCGCTCGCCAGCCGGACGAACGGGCGCCCGTCCCGCAGCAGCTCCCAGCCGGCCCCGGCGACGGAGGCGACGATCACCGTTCCGAGGTAGAGCCCGGCGTCGTGCCCGAGCTCGGTGGCGTCCTGCGGGTCCGCCCGCGGGTCGTCCCGCCACGACGGCGGCAGTTGGTCGAGAGCGGACAGCGACTGCGGGCTGTCGTCCAGCTCCAGACCCGCGTCGGCGACCCGGCCGCGCAGCAGCGCGCACTCACCGAGCATCTCGGCCAGCGTCCCGGGGTCGTCCACACCCCCGGGGTAGAGCCCGGCCCGTGCCTCGGCGTCATCCCGGCGCGTGCGCCACCGGTCCAAGAAAGCGAAACCCATGGCTCAAGCGTGACACCGGACCGCCGGTTGCACCCGCAGGGGCGCGAGGAAGTACGCCTTGCTCCCGCCTCAGGTGTGGCAGCCACCTCAGTGGTGCGGGGAACTGCGCGGGAATCCCCCGACCTTCGGCCGGGAGGCGCCCCTCCGGCATGCGGATGTTCCTCGCTGAACAGGGCCACCGCACAGGGTGGCCTCTCGCGCGGTTCCCCGCGCCCCTGGCGGCCACGCCGCCAGGAGGCGGCTCAGCCGCCGAGCTCCGCGCCCAGGTGTTCGCGGATCAGGGCGCGCAGTTCGCCTCCGTCGATCAGGCGGAGCCCCGCGCAGTCCGCGGCGGCCAGCACCGCCTGCGGGTGGAAGCTGCCGGTCGTGGCCCAGATGCCCGCGTGGGCCGCCTCCTCGTCCATCACCTCGGCGACGTTGCGCACCGCCTCCGCACCGACCACCGCCGGACGGCGGGCCACGCAGACGACGTGCGCCTGCTCGACGAAGGTGGCGCCGTCTCCGTGGGCGATGGCGAGCAGGCCGTCACGGCCGACCAGGCGGGCGTCCCAGTCCGGCAGGCCCATCGCCGCGAAGAGCTCGGCCGCGAGGCCGGAGAACTCGCCCGGCGACAGCTCCTCCGGCAGCGGCGCGGTCGGGCTGCTCACGCCGTAGGGGGCCACCGGTCCGGGGCCGTAGGGGTCGTCGCTGATCCGGCAGGGCAGCTCGCGCAGCCGGGCCACCGCGTCCGCGTGCGCCGCGGGCAGCAGCGTGCGCGCGTACAGGTCGCCGCGTCGCGCGTCGACGCTGAGCAGAGTCGTCTCGCCCGCCTCCGCGGTGACGATGCGTCCGTTCAGGACGACGCCGTCGAGATGCGACTCGGTGTCCGCGGCGACGACGGCGTCCAGCGCGCGGAGCGCGACGCGGGCGACCAGGAGCAGGTAGCGCTCGACGCACTGCGCGCGTGGGCGCGGGATCGGCTCGACGCCGCCCTCGGACTCGTCCGGCGAGACCCGGAAGGCGAGCGCGGGCGGGACCACGCCGACGCCGGGCAGCACCAGATCGATGACGGCGGTACGGGTCAGCGGCCGGTAGCCGACGCGTGCGGGCACCTCCAGGCCGGGCAGCCGGCCGGCCGCGGCCAGCGCGCGTTCGAGGACCGACTCGACGGCGGCCGGCTCGCCGTCCTCGTAGGCGTGCCGGTACTCCACGAGGCGCTCGTTGTAGGAGCGGACCGCGTCGGCACGGTCACGCTCCTCGCGCTCGTAGGCGAGCCGGACCTCCTCGGCGCGGTCCCGCAGCGTCCGCTCCTGGTCGCGGTACTCGCGCAGGGCGCGCTGGTGGGTCAGCCGGGCGGAGGCGAGCCGCTGCTGATAGGAGGCGTCGAGCAGGGGCTGTCCGGAGTGGCCGACCGGCAGCCCGGCCATGTCCGGTTCGTAGTCGGCCCAGCGCGGCGGCTCGGAGACGGCCGCCGACGGCAGCGGGCGCGGGGTGTACTCCCGGCGCAGCGCGTCGAAGTCGACCGCGGGCGAGGGCTCGGCCGCCAGGTCGAGCAGTTCGTCCAGGCGCTGCTCCGCCGCCTCGGCCACCTCGGTGTACTGCTGCGCCAGAACCGCCCGCCGACGCCCCGTCACTTGGCCTTCCCCTCCGCCGTCCCGCTCACGCCACCTGGGGCCAAGCATCTCATCGGCAAGTCTGTCCATCTCCCCGATCAGCCACACTGCACGAGCCAACGGGCCGTCAGCGGCTGATCCTCCCACCGTCACTCGTCCGGGCGGTACATCGCGAGTATGGCGTGGAGCGGCACCCCGTCCGGATCGGCGGGCTCGGCATTGAGGTCGTCGACGAGCCGCCGCACCCGGTCCAGGTAGTGGGCCACACGGTCGGCGCCGATCCGGAAGTCGGCAATCATCACGACCGGCCGTCGGCCCTGGTCCTCGTCGTCGAGTCGGACCCGGCCCGCGCGCAGGGCCTCACCGAGCTCGCGCTCGAACGAGGTCAGCGCCGACTGGACGATGCCGAACGCCACGTCGCGCGCCTCGTCCTCACCCGCCGCGGTGGCGGCCAGAAAGCCCCGGCTCAGCTGGATGCTGCGCTGCGCGGGGGTGTAGCGCTGCTCGACGATCCCGGAGACCACGCGGGTCTCGGCGACGAGGATCAGGCCGGCCTCCTCCAGGTGCTTGAGGTGCCGGTAGAGCTTGGTCTGCGGCTCCCCCAGCTCGCGCGCGAGCTCCTTGGCCGTCCAGGTGCGGCCGCCCGGGCCGCTCATCGCCTGGAGGATGCCGAGCCGGAGGGGGTCCGAGAGCGCCTTGAGCGTCTCCACGTCCTCCACGATGCGCACGTCCTGAACTTCGTCCATGCCCCCATCTTGCCAGGCGCTCACCCATGCGCAATCATTCACGTCATAGTGAACGTCAGCGAGAGCGAGAATGTTCACGCCGTCGATCGGTGCCCGCGGGCGCCGAAGGATTCGGGGAGGCCCACCATGACCGCAAGCACCATCACCGGTGCCCACGAGGGCACCGCGGCGACGGCGCTGCCGCCGCTGCGCCGCAACTGGCGCTTCCAGCTGCTGTGGATCGGCTCCGCCTCGGCCCTGACCGGGGTCACCGCGGCGGACGTCGCCTACCCCCTCGTCATCCTGGCGCTCACCGGCTCCCCCGCCTGGGCCGGTCTCTTCGGCGTCTTCCAGGCCGCCGCGACGGTGCTCTTCGGCCTGCCCGCCGGCGTCCTGCTCGACCGGTACGACCGCCGCAAGGTGCTGATCGCCGCCGAGACCCTGCGCGTCACCGCCACCGGCTCGGTCGTCCTCGCGGGCGCGCTCGGCTCGCTGATGCTCGCGCACCTGCTCGTGGTCGCCGTCGCCCTCGGCGCCGCGCAGCCCCTGGGCGGCGCGGCCCGCATGCTGCTGGTGCGGGCAGTGGTCCCCGCCGAGCAGCTGACCGCGGCGCTCACCCAGGACGAGCTGCGCGTCGGCATCGCCGAACTGGCCGGCCCGCCGCTGGGCGGCTTCCTGTACGGCCTCGGGCGCGCGGTGCCGTTCCTGTTCAGCACCGTCGGCTTCGCGATCTCCCTGGTCTGCGCCCTGATCGTGCGTCCGCAGCAACCCACCGCCACCGACCCCGCCGCCTCGCTGCGCACCGTCTTCGACGGTGTCCGCACCCTGTGGCAGGCCCCGACCCTGCGCATGGCCCTGCTGCTGGTCACCGCGCTGAACGCCTGTGGCGCGCCGCTGAGCCTGTGCGTCATCTACCGCCTGCGCGAGCAGTCCACCCCCGCCTGGGCCATCGGTGCCGCGCTCGCCGGTTCGGCCGTCGGCGGCCTCGTCGGCGCCGCGCTGGTCGGCTTCCTGCACCGCCGCTTCCGCCCTGGCACGCTGCTGATCGGCATCATCGCCCTCGAGGCCCCGGTGATCGCCGGCCTCGCGGTCGCCCGCGGCCCCTGGGCGACGGGTGCCCTGCTGCTCGCGGGCATGCTCGGCATCCCGGCCCTGAGCGTCCTGCTCGACGTGCTGATCTTCCGCCAGGTCCCGGACGCTCAGCGGGGCCGGACCATCTCCGCGACGATGACGGTGATCGGGCTCGGCATCCCGCTCGGCACCGGCGTCACGGGTCTGCTGCTGCAGACGCTCGGCGGCACCGGCACCTTGCTGGTGCTCGCCGGCGGCATCGCCCTGGCCGCCCTCCGCGCCGCGGTCGGCCCCGCCCTGCGCGGCGCGACCTGGCCCTCGACGGGCGAATGACCGGCGGAAGCCGGGGGGACGCCGGACCCTTCGGGACGCCGAGGGCCGGTCCGCGGGTCGGCTGCCGGGAGCGGCAGCACCCAGCGGGCCGGCCCTCGTCCTGTCGTCAGGACCCGCGTTCGGCCCTGCGATTGGCCGTCGATCGGCCTATCGATCGAGGTCCGCGGGTAGTTCACCTGCTGACGACGGCGACCGGACGGGTGGCGGGATGATCGGCGATCTATGGGTGCTCGTGACACTGCTGGCGGACCCGGCCCGGAACGGGGCCGAGGTCGACGAACCGTGCCTGCTCGCACTCACCGACGCGGACACGACCGACGCGGAACGGGTGAACGGTCTGATCCCGGTCGACCAGGTCGAATGGGAGGCATGGCGCACCGCCGCCGACGCCTACCTGGCCGCCGTCACGGACGCGGCCCGCACGCTCGCGTCCGCGGAGCGGCGCGCCCAACGGGCCGCAGCACGGGTCCTGCCGGGCGTCCGGCGCCGCGCCACGCGCGAGGCGGAGAGTGCCTTCCGGTCCGCCGCGGCGGACTACGCCGTCGCGGTCCGGGCGGCGACCACCGGGTACTGGCCGATTCACTGCGAGATCCGGCGCCGCCTCGACTCCCAGATCGCGAGCCGCCGTTGGGTCGACATCCGCGCCCGCTTCGCGGGGCGGGGCACCGAGCCCGTCTGGGGCTGGTCCCTGCGCGAGCTGGAGCCGGAGCAGACGCCCGGCCTGGTCGAGCTGACCGTCTTCCGATGGGACGGCGACCCGCCCGCCCGAGCGGCCGACTTCGTCTCCCCCGAGCGCTTCGGAGCCCCCGAGCTCGACCGCGAACTGCTGCGTCTGCGCGCGGAATGGACGGTCCGACGCATCGTCTGGGACGAGGCGGCCCGCCTGCGCGTCGAGGACGAGAACGGCGGCGTCCCCTTCGCCCTGTGGTGGCGCGCGGTGACGGCCCGCGTCGACGCGGCGGAGAAGGTCGTCCCGCCACGCTCGCCCGGCAGCGCCTTCGCCGGCCCACCGGCGCAGTCCGGCCGCCGTCGCATCGAGGTGCTCCAACTCCCTGAGTGAGGGCGCCCGGGCCTCGGGCCCGGGCCTCGGACAGGCCTCGTGGGAGGGCCCAGGCGGCCGACCCGGGTCAGGGCCGAGGGCCGAGGGCCGAGGGCCAACCGGGACGGGGCCCAGGGGGCCAGCCGGGGCAGGGTCGAGGGCCCAGGACTGGCCAGGGCAGGACCGAGGGGGCCGGCCGAGGCAAGGCCGAGGGCCGAGACCTCGGGCAGAGCCCGGGGGACCGACCGGGGACAGGGCCCAGGGGGCCGACCGGGACGGGGCCCTGGGAGGCCGGCCGGGGACAGGGTCGAGGGCCCAGGACTGGCCAGGGCAGGACCGAGGGGGGCCAGCCGGGGCAGGGGCGAGGGCCCAGCGCTGGCCGGGGCAGGGTCGAGGGCCGACGTCGGACAGGGCCCAAGAGGCTCGGCCGGGGACAGGGCCCAGGGGGGTCGGCCGGGACGGGGGCCAGGGCGGTGGCTAGGCCGGGACGGGGGCCAGGGCGGTGGCTAGGCCGCCGCGCTGGAGGCGTCCGGGTCGGGCGTGGGGGTGCCGGACCCGCGGGGCGCCGGGACCGGGACGGGTTCGGTCGTGGTCCGGGCGGCCTCGGCGCGGCTCTCCTTCGCGCTGTTACGGGCGACGGTCACGAGCGGTCCCGCCACGGCGAGCAGGACTGCGGCGAGCGTCACGCCCATCGCCGGATATCCGGCGGCGCTGACCAGCAGCGTTCCGGCCAGCGGGCCGCAGGCCACGCCGATGGAGGAGGCGGCGCCTGCCAACACGCCCCAGCGGCCCTCGCGGTCGAGAGTCGCGGCCAGGCCGAGAAGGTAGCTGAGCACGAAGGGGTAGACCGCGTTCCACGCGATCTCGCCGAACGCGAACGGCGCCTCGTGATGGGCCGCGCCGGTCAGCGCGACGCAGGCGGCGATCGCCAGTGTGCCGGCCCCGATCGGGAGCGCGGTGCCGAAGCGCGAGCCCACCAGGCCGGCTCCCACGGTGCCGACCAGCCCGGCGCCGAGCGCGGCGGCCAGCACCACCCCGAGCACCGCCTCCGTCAGCCCCGCCCGGTCCAGGCCGATCCGCCCGCTCACACCCCACAGGGCGTTCTGCGTCAGCGACCAGAGCATCAGGCAGAGGGCCAGGGTGATCCCGGCCCCACGACGGGGCAACGGCAGGCGCACCGCCCGGGCGGCGGCCTCCCCGCCGCCCACCGGGAGCCGGTGACCCCCGCGCCCGGGGAGGCCCGAGGTCGTCGGCAACGCGAGCGCACCCGTCACCGCGATGGACGCGAAGGCCAGGCCGTGACCGGTGCCGAGATGCGGCAGGACCAGGAAGATCCCTGCAGCCAGCGCCGAGGTGACCAGCAGCCCGATGACGAACACCCGGTGCGGATCAGGTCGTTTGGCCAGCACGGACGCGGCCACCGCCGTCGACGCGCCCGAACCCGCCCCGCCCAGCACACAGCCGGTCAGCAGCAGGGGCAACGAGTGCGTCACCGCGGCCAGCCCGTAACCCAGTCCCACGACGACGAGGGCGCAGCGGGCGATCCGGTCCGGGCCGAGCCGGGAGATCCGGCCGGTCAGTCCGATCCCGGCGAGGGCCGAGGCCAGCAGCAGGGCGCTGCCCACGCCACCGGCCTGGGTCGGGGTCAGTCCGAAGTCGGTGCCGAGACGGCCGACGAGGCTGGGCAGGAGGTAAGGGGCCAGGTAGCCGGCACAGAACAGGGCGACCAGAGCGAGCACGGCTGCCTCGACAGAAGCTGGGGACAGGACGGTGGTGCGGTCGCGCCCTACCCCCGTGCCGCGGTGCCGTCGAGCGGTGCGCAAAGACTGTCTATCAAAGCGGAGGGTGATGCGACAGATGCGGTTGAGCCACGCGACGAACGGATGTCCGGTTGTCGTCTGGTCGTTATGTCGACGAAGCCAGACATTCCATATCAGCCTGCCACTGCCGCAGACCCCGGAGGCCCTGCAGATCCCGCAGGCCGCGGCAGCTCCCGTAGCCGACTGACCGGCGAGAGCAGCACCGGGAGCACCATCACGGCCGAGGCCACGGCGAGCAAGGCCACCCCCGCGCGCAGACCCAGCGCGTCGGCGATCAGGCCCGCCCCGAGCCCGCCGAGGGAGCCGCCGCCGAACAGGACCGTGCGGAAGGCGGCGTTCATCCGACCCATCAGCGCGGGCGGGGTCAGCGTCTGGCGCAGGCTCACCATGACCACGTTGGCCACCCCGAGGCCCAGGTAGCCGACGAAGAAGGAGAGGACGAAGAACGCCGTCACCGCCGTCCTGGATCCGGACGCGAGGGGGATCAGCACCGGCCCGGCGAAGATCGCCGACATGGCGACGGCGTAGACCCGCCCGATCCGGAACCGGTCGATCACCCGGCGCGAGACCGCCGCCCCCAGCAGCCCGCCGACCGAGGAGGCGGAGAAGACCACGCCGACCTGCGCCGCCGTCAAACCCTGCACCCGCACCGCGTAGAGCAGGAAGAGCGTCCAGACGGAGACCATCGAGAAGTTGCAGAACGGGGCGATCAGCGCGAGCGGCCGCAGCACGCGGTCCGCGAAGACCCAGTGGAGCCCCTCGCGGATCTCGCGGACCAGACGACGCTTCGCGGGCGCCTGCGCCCCCGCTCGGGCAGCCGGCTCCGGTCGGGCCTCCGGCGTGCGGATCCACAGCAGCGTCGCCAGCGAGACGAGGTAGGAGGCGGCGTCGGCGGCCAGGGCGATCGGCGCCGACAGCGCACCGATCAGGGCCCCGGCGAGCCCCGGTCCGGCGACGTCGGCTGCGGACGAGGTGGTGCCCAGCTTCTGGTTCGCCTCCGGGTAGCGGGCCGGATCGCGGACGAGCGTCGGCACGAACGACATCCAGCTGACGTCGAAGAGCACGGAGAAGACGCCGATCGCGCAGGCCAGCGCGAGCAGGAGCGGGAGGGTCAGCAGGTGGGTCGCGGACAGCAGCGGGACCAGCCCGACCAGCACCATCCGTGCGCCGTTGGCCAGCAGCATCACCCGCTTGCGGCGCGCCCGGTCGACCCAGGCGCCGAACACCATGGCGAGCCCCAGGTACGGCACGAGCTGCAGGAAGCGCAGCAGGCCGACCTGCGTGGAGGTGGCGTGGAAAACGAGGACCGCGGTGAGCGGCAGGGCCAGGCTGGTCACCTGGCTGCCGAGGAGCGAGAGCGTCTCGCCCGACCAGAACGTCAGAAAGTCGGCGTTCCGCCAGAGCGTCTGCCGGCCGGTCACGGCCGTCTCGGTGCTCTGTCCGGACTCGACGTGTGTGGCGGACATGCCGGTACCCCCGAGGCAATTCCAACGGCAAAATGCCGTTGCATCCATGAGAACGACCCGATCATGGCAGCGACTTCTAACGGATGCAACCACGGGATACCATTAGCCCATGACGACGACAGGGAAGCGGGCAACGACCGGCGTGCTCACGGGGTCACGGGAGCCGCTGGCCGTGGAGTTCGCCAACACGCTCTACGCCGTGCGCGGCCGACAGCGCGACGGCATCGCGACGCCGGACCAGCTGGCCGCCTGGCTGAGCGAGCACGCCGCAGCCCTGGGAGCCGGCGAGGACGAGCCACTGACGGTGGCTCAGCCCACCACCGCCGAGGTCGCGGACTTCGTGGCGCTGCGGGACGCGGTCCGCGGACTGATCCGGGCCGCCGCCGGGGAGGACGAGGTGCGGGAGGCGGACGTGACCGGCGTCAACGCGGCCGCCGCCATCGCCCCCGTCTGGCCGGTGCTCCGCCACGGCGAGGACGGCTTCAGCTCCGTCGAGGCGACGGACCACCCGCGCCTGCCCGCGGCGCTCGCCGCACTCGCCCGCAGCGCCGTCGGCCTGCTGACCGGTCCGACGCGCACGGACCTGCGGGCCTGCCACGGACCGGGCTGCGTGCTGTTCTTCGTCAAGGACCACCCGCGCCGCGAGTGGTGCGGCGCGCCCTGCGGCAACCGCGCCCGCGCGGCGCGGCACTACCAGCGCCACCGCGAGGGCTGACGTGGGGCCGGATCACCCCCGTAGCCCGGCGCCCGGGCGGATCACGAGGGGCTGAGCCCGTGGACCGGCCAGGCGGCTGACCGCGTGCTCGGACGCCTCTCGCGCACGATGCACGTTCCTAGCGGCGGCGAGTCGGTGGCGAAGCAGCGGCGCCGATCCGCGCTGCCGTCTCAGGCAGTGCAGACCGGCGCCGAGTGCCGAGTGCCGCGTGCGGACGCGGGCGAGCGGGGTGCGGGCGTCAGCCGACGGTGGCCGTCTGCTCCTCCCCCGCGAACGCGCGCCACAGGCGGGCGTATGCACCGTCCGCCGCCAGGAGCTCCGCGTGGGTGCCGTCCTCGACGACCCGGCCGTGGTCCATGACCACGACCCGGTCCGCGCGGGCCGCCGTGCTGAGGCGGTGCGCGATGACGAGCGTGGTGCGGCGCTTGCCGCCGTGGCGGGCCAGGCGGTCGGCGGCGCGGTTCACCGCGGCCTCCGTCGCCAGGTCCAGCGCGGCGGTGGCCTCGTCGAGCAGCAGCAGATCCGGGTCCACCAGCTCGGCCCGGGCCAGCGCGATGAGCTGACGCTGCCCGGCGGACAGGTTCCGGCCGCGCTCGCTGACGCGGTAGAGGTAGCCGCCGTCCAGGCGCGCGATCATCTCGTGCGCGCCGACGGCCCGCGCCGCCGCCTCGACCTCGGCGTCGCTCGCCTCCGGCCGACCATAGGCGATGGCGTCCCGGATCGTGCCCGCGAAGAGGTAGGCCTCCTGAGGCACGACACCCAGGCGGTGCCGGAACCCGGCCAGATCCAGCTCGCGCACGTCCCTGCCGTCCACCCGGACCGCGCCGCCGGTCACGTCGTAGAACCGGGCCAGCAACTTGACGAGCGTGGACTTGCCCGCGCCCGTCTCGCCCACCAGGGCGACCGTCTGACCGGCGGGTATGCGCAGATCGACGCCGCCGATCACCTCCGGCTTCCGCGCTCCGGGGGCGGCGCCTGCGGTTGCCGCGTCCGCCGCGTTGTAGGCGAAGTGCACGTCGTCGAAGTGGATCTCGCCGCCGAGACGGCCGACCGCCTCCGGCTGCGCCGCCTCCGGCGTCGAGGTCGGGGTGCGCAGCAGTTCGCGGATCCGGGAGAGGCCGACGGCCGCCTGCTGGTATCCGTCGAAGACCTGCGAGAGCTGCTGCACCGGCGAGAAGAACAGGTCGATGTAGAGCAGGTAGGCGACCAGCGCGCCCGTCGTCAGCGTCCCGGCGTTGACGCGGTTCGCGCCCACGATCAGCACCAGCGCCGCGGCGACGCTGGAGAGGAACTGCACGAACGGGAAGTAGATCGATATGTACAGCTGGGCCCGGACCCGGGTGCGACGGTAGTCGTCGCTGCGCTCGGCGAACCGGCTGCGATTGTGGTCCTCACGCAGGAACGCCTGCACGATCCGCATGCCCGCGACGTTCTCCTGCAGGTCGGCGTTGACCGTGCTGACCTTCTCCCGGCCCAGCTGGTAGACCTTCGACGACTTGGCCCGGAAGACCAGCGTCGCCACGATCAGCACCGGCAGCACCGCGAAGACGTACAGCGCCAGACCGGCGTCCAGGACCAGCAGCACCACGAAGATGCCGAAGAAGGTGAGCAGGCTGACCACGGCGGTGACGACCCCGGTCTGCAGGAACGACGTCAGGGCGTCGACGTCCGTCGTCATGCGCGTCATGATCCGGCCGCCGAGCTCGCGCTCGTAGTAGTCGAGGCCGAGCCGTTGCAGGTGCGCGAAGATCTTCACCCGCAGCCCGTACAGGACGCGCTCACCGGTGCGGCCGCTGACCTGTGTCTCGGCCGTCTGCACAGCCCAGTCGACGATGACGACGCCCAGGGCGATCAGCGAGACGAGCGCGACCGCGCCACCCGCCGCCTTGCTCACGCCGTCGTCGATGCCGTGCCTGATCAGGATCGGCAGCACGAGGGAGGCGAGCGCGTCCAGCGCCACCAGGAGCAGGGCCAGCAGCAGCGGACCCTTGAACGGCGCCAGCATCCGGCGAACGTTGAACTGCGGATCCGGGCGGCGGGCCTCCTCCAGCGGGATCTGCGGGGTCTCGTTCGCCGGAGGCAGCGCGGCGACCTTGGCCAGCAACTCGGGCGTGGCGGCCATGGCGCCCATCGCCGAGTGCATGCCGCCGGGGCCGCCCGGGTGTCCGCCGGCCGCGGCGGAGCGGTTGGCGGCGGGCGGGGCGTCCGGGTCGGGCTCCGGGTAGCGCTCGCGGTCCCACAGTTCCGGCGTCACACCGACCCCGACGGGGACCCGGTCGACGGGGACCCGGTCGAGGGCGGTGCCGTCGACAGTGGCGCCGTTGACGACGGTGCGGCTGACGGCGGTGCCGTTGACAGTGGCGTCGGCCGGCGGAGCCGGAGTGGCGTCGGCGGCGGCCTGGGCCGCCGGGCCCCGGACGGCGTCCGCCAGCTCGGCGGCGAGAAGCGAGTCGGTGAGGATCTGTGCGGCCGGATCGGCGGCACGAATGTCCCCGGCCATCGCGTCCGGGTCGGTCAGCAGGGACCGGTAGAGCGGACAGCGCTCGTCCAGCTCCTCGTGGGTACCGAGGTCGACGAGGCGCCCGCGGTCGAGAACGCCGATGCGGTCGGCCAACTGGAGCGTGGAGCGACGGTGCGCGACCAGCAGAGTGGTTCGTCCGGCCATGACCGCGCGCAGGGCCTCGTGGATCTCCGCCTCCACCTGGGCGTCGACCGCCGAGGTGGCGTCGTCCAGCAGCAGGATGTGCGGGTCGGCCAGGATCGCCCGAGCCAGGGCGACGCGCTGCCGCTGCCCGCCGGAGAGAGTCAGGCCCTGCTCGCCGACGACGGTGTCGTAGCCCTCGGGCAGCTCCTGGATGAAGCCGTCCGCCTGCGCGGCGCGGGCTGCGGCGAGCACCTCCTCCTCGGTCGCGTCGGGGCGACCGTAGGCGATGTTGGTGCGCACCGACTCGGAGAACAGGAAGCTGTCCTCCGGCACGATGCCGATCGCGGCGCGCAGCGAGCGCAGCGTGAGATCGCGGACGTCGTGCCCGTGCACGCGCACGGTGCCGCTGGTCGCGTCGTAGAACCGCGGCACGAGCATGCCGACGGTCGACTTGCCCGAGCCGGAGGCGCCCACCAGCGCCACGGTCTCCCCGGCGCTGAGGCTGAGATCGAGGCCCCGCAGCACCGGCTCGGCGGAGGTGGGGTAGGAGAAGTCGACGTTCTCGAAGGCGACGGCGGCGGGCCGGCCGAGGCCTTCGATCTCGTCCAGGCCGTCCAGCCCGTCCAGGCTGTCGAGGTCACCGATGCCGCCGAGGCGGTCGAGGCTGTCGAGTTCGTCGAGCTCAAGGTCGATCGCGGCGGCGCGTTCCTTGATCACCGGGCGCTCGTCGATCAACTGGAGTACCCGCTCGACACTGGCGCGCGCCTGCTGGCCCACGGTGAGCAGCATGGTGAGCATGCGCACCGGGGCGGTCATCTGGGCGACGTAGGTGGAGAAGGCGACGAAGGTGCCGAGGGTCACCTGACCGCGCACGGCGAGCCAGCCGCCGAGTGCCAGCACGGCCACCTGGGCGAGGGCCGGGATCGCCTGCATGGCCGGGCTGTAGCGGGCGCTCAGGCGGATGCCGCGCAGTCGCCTGGCGTAGAGGCGGCGGCTTGCCGATTCGAGGCGGGCCAGCTCCTGCTCCTCCTGCCCGAACCCCTTGACGACCCGGACGCCGGAGACGGCGCCGTCAACGACGCCGGCCACCCGGCCGGACTCCTGCTGCGCCGACCAGGTCGCCGGGAAGAGCCGCTTGCGGCTGAGCGAGGCGAACCACCACAGCGCGGGCGCCATCGCCAGGGCGATCAGCGTCAGCAGCGGTGACAGGAAGAGCATCACCACGATGGACAGCAGGAACATCAGGATGTTGCCGGTCATCATCGGCAGCATCGAGAGCAGGCCGACGATCATCTGCAGGTCGGAGGTGGCCCGGCCGACGACCTGACCGGTGTCGAGGCCGTCCTGCTTGACCCCGTCCAGCCGGGTCAGCGAGTCGAACAGGTCCTGCCGCATGTCGTGCTGGACGTCCATGGCCAGGCGTCCGCCCCAGTAGCGGCGGACCAGCGTCAGCAGGAAGACCAGCACCGCGGCCCCGATCAGGGCGATCGCCCACGGGGCGAGCGAGCTGCTGTGGGTGGTGATGACGTCGTCGATGATGTGGCGCGGGATCAGCGGCACCAGGGCGCTGATCGCCATGCCGAGGAGCGAGGCACCGAAGGACAGCAGCACGTTGGTGCGGTAGCGCCAGGCATAGCCGCTCAGCCGACGCACCCACCCGGCCTGGCGCCCGGCGCCTGTACTGGTGGAGGGGGCTGCGACTTCCCCCTGAGACTTATGAGCCTGAGACATATTTAGCGATACTAATCTTCTCGATGGTCAGCTGTCCATGCCACATTGGGGGCTTACATCGGCCCCTGCTGCTCGCGGTCACCATCCACCCCAGCCGTAGACCCGCTCCACCGGAATGCGCACCACGAGCCGACGGTCGGCGACCATGGCCGCGCGGTACTCGTCCCAGTTCGGGTGCTCCCCGGCGATGCGCCGGTAGACCTCGACCAGCTCGTCGACCGTCGCGTCGTCCGGCGCCGCGGAGACCGGGGTGAGCTCGGCCGTTCCCTCGACGACCGCGTAGCCACCGAAGTCCGGCCGGGTCACGTAGAGGCTGACCCGGGCATCACGGCGCAGGTTGGCCACCTTGGCCCGGTCCGCCGTGGTCGAGAACCGGATCAGCCCACCGACGCCGTCCGGACCGCCCTCGGCGTCCGGACCGCCCCGTGCGTCCGACTCGAAGATGATGCTCACGTTGGAGAGCTGGGGCCTGCCGTCCCGCTTGAGGGTGACCACGGCACCGCTCTTCGCCTGCGCGACCAGATCCAGTAGTTCCTGCTTAGCCATCGTGCATCCTCCCGCGTCCGCCGACCTCTGGGTCAGCACCAGAGTGCCGCCCGGTGTTCCCGTCCGCACCGGGCGGCGGTCCCGGCGGGGCCTCCTCCTTGGTCGTAGGTCCCCGGACCGACCCCGCGAGGAGGAGGGACCTAAAGGAGGAGGGGCGGCCAGACGGAGGAGCGGCCAGACGGAGGGGCGGTCAGGGGAGGGGCGGCCAGACGGAGGGGCGGCCAGGCGGAGGGGCGGTTAGGAGGAGGGGCGCAGGTAGCGCGCGGCGAGGGCCAGGCCCGCGAGGAACGCGGTGCCGATGATCGCGAAGTACCAGGATGCCGCCTCGTACCAGCGCTCCCCTGTCGCCGCCAGCACGATCGCCGTCAGGGCGACACCGACCAGCGTCCCCACCTGACGGGTGGTGTTCATGGCCGCCGAAGCGGGATTGGCCCGCTCCGCACCGGCGGAATTGACCAGGGCCGCCATCGCCGCGGGCACCGCCAGGCCGATGCCGAGATTGCCCACCGACACCAGCCCCGCGAGCAGGGCGTAGGGCATGGCGGGCGAGACGAGGCTCGACAGCAGCGACGCCGCCGCAGCGGTCGCGAGCCCCAGCAGTACCAGGCGACGCGCGCCGACCCGGAGCAGCAGCCGGGCACAGAGCAGGTTGCCGATCACGAAGACGCCCGTGGCGGGCAGCAGCTCCATCCCAGCACGCAGCGCCCCTGCGCCCCCGGCGGCCTGCAGGAAGAGGCCCAGCAGGTACAGCCCGCCGTAGGCGCCTGCATTGAAGAGGAAGCCCAGCACGTTGGCACTCGTGAACGTCGCGTCGCGGAAGAGCGAGGCGGGCAGCACGGGCGCGGCCGAGCGTCGCAGATGCCGCACGAAGGCAGGCACCGCAAGCCCGAGGCCCAGCACGGACGCCGCGATCCGCGGCGACCCCCAGCCGAGAACCGGCCCCTGGATCAGCGTGAAGCAGAGCAGTGCCAACGCCGCCGCCCCGGCCAGGTGCCCACCCCAGGCCGGCCGCACAGCGCGCCCCGGCGGCCGCGGCAGCAACCGGACGGCCAGCACCAGGCCGACGACGCCGACGGGCAGGTTCAGCAGGAACATGCTGCGCCACCCCCAGGTGGCGACGAGCACACCACCGACGATCGGCCCGAGCGCCATGGCGCTCGCCGCCAGCGCCGCCCAGAACGCCACCATCCGGGCCCGGCGGACCGGGTCCGCGAACGAGGCGGTCAGCAGGGTGAGCGAGCTCGGCATGGAGAGCGCCGCCCCCACTCCCTGCGCGAACCGGGCCGCCACCAGGACTCCACCGCCGGGGGCGACCGCGCACGCCAGCGAGGCCAGCAGGAAGACCCCCATGCCGATCAGGTAGGTCCGGCGGGCCCCGAAGCGGGTGGCGAGCGAGCCGGCGAGCAGCATCAACGAGGCGAACGCGAGGGTGTAGCCATCGACCACCCAGGTGAGCTGGGAGAGCGTCAAGCGCAGCCCGTGCTGGAGCACGGGACCGGCGACGTTGACGACCGTGGCGTCGACCGCCGCCATCACGTACCCCGCCGCGAGCGCCACCAGGAGCAGCCCCGTCCGGCGTGGGGGCACGGCCGACCAGTGACCCAGATCCGGCCTCCGCCCGAGCTCCGGCTGGGGCTCGGGCGGAGCGAGGCCGCCGGTCGGGACGGACCCGGCCGCATCAGGCCCGGTCGGGGCTGGGTCGGCCGCATCCGGCCCGGTCGGGGCAGGGTCGGCCGAGGCAGGCCCGCTCGGGACAGGGGCGGTCCGGACAAGGTCGCCTGAAGGTGGGCCGAATTCCTCGTCGGGGCTGGGAGTCTGACTACCGATCTGCCGCATGGGCAGGACAACGGCCGCAGGGGCCGGATTGCTTTCCTCCTGTCCGATCCTCGGGACAGGCCCTACGCCGTCGGACCGGTTTCGGCGGCGGCGCCCAGCGCGCCCAGGGCCAGCCGGTGCAGGAGCTCGGCCATCGCCGCGCGACCGGCCGGGTGGTCCGCGCCCGAGGGGCCGACGGCGGCACTGTGCGGGGTGGAGTTCAGCAGCCCGAAGACGGCGTGGACCGCCGGGCGCGCCTCCTCGCCGAGACCGGGGAAGACGTCACGGGCCACGCCGACCCACAGCTCCACATACTGCCGCTGCAGGCTGCGCACCTGGCGGCGCTCCTTGTCCGGGAGGTTCAGCAGCTCCCGGTCGTGCAGGGTGATCAGCGCGCTCTCGTCGAGGGCGAAGTCGATATGGCCCTGGAGCAAGGATTCGAGCGCGGCCCTCGGGTCGTCGGCCCCGTCGACGCGGCGGCGGCCCTGGTCGAGCAGCCGCTCGCTGATGCCGATCAGCAGATCGGCCAGCATGGCGTCCTTGCCGGCGAAGTGCCGGTAGAGGCCGGGGCCGCTGATCCCGACGGCCCGGCCGATCTCGTCGACGCCCACGCCGAGGAAGCCGCGCTCGGCAAAGAGCCGGGCGGCCTCACGACGGATCTGCGCCCTGCGCGGGTTCTCCGCCACCATGCCGGCGCCGCCCGCGACAGCGACCGACGACGGCGCGGCCGAGGCATCAGAGGGAATCGAGGGCTTCGCCATTGGGCCATCGTAGACAGAGCTGTTAGGCAGCGTTAACCTGGCCCGTATAAGTTAACGATCGTTCACAGGCTCAAAGGAGCTCTTGGCGATGGCACCCGCTCCACTCCCCACCGGCTTTCCCCCGAGCCCACAGGCTCGGGCCGCCGCTCCGCGGCTGGAGAGCTCCGCGAACCCGACCTCGGACTCCTACCGGAGCAACACCGAGGCCCACCAGGCGCTGGCCGACGAACTGCGCGCCAAGCTGGCCGCGGCCGCCGCCGGCGGCGGGGCCCGCGCCCGCGAGCGCCACACCTCGCGCGGCAAGTTGCTGCCGCGCGACCGCGTGGACACGCTGCTCGACGCCGGCTCCCCCTTCCTGGAGCTCGCCCCCCTCGCGGCCGACGGCCTCTACAACGGGGACGCGCCCGCGGCGGGCGTGATCGCCGGCATCGGCCGGGTCGCGGGCCGGGAGGTGGTGGTCGTCGCCAACGACGCCACCGTCAAGGGCGGCACCTACTACCCGATGACGGTCAAGAAGCACCTCCGTGCCCAGGAGGTCGCCCTCGACAACCGCCTGCCCTGCGTCTATCTCGTCGACTCGGGCGGCGCCTTCCTGCCGATGCAGGACGAGGTCTTCCCGGACCGGGACCACTTCGGCCGGATCTTCTACAACCAGGCCCGCCTCTCGGCTGCCGGCATCCCGCAGCTGGCCGCTGTGCTCGGCTCCTGCACCGCAGGTGGTGCCTACGTCCCGGCCATGAGCGACCAGGCCGTCATCGTGCGCAACCAGGGCACGATCTTCCTCGGCGGTCCGCCGCTGGTGAAGGCCGCGACCGGCGAGGTCGTCACGGCCGAGGAGCTGGGCGGCGGCGAGCTGCACTCCAAGACCTCCGGCGTCACCGACCACCTGGCCGAGAACGACGGTCACGCGCTCTCCATCCTGCGCACCATCGTCGGCGAGCTCGGCCCGCGCGCGCCGCGCCCGTGGACCGTCGAGCCCTCCGAGGAGCCCGCCGTCGACCCGGCCGGCCTCTACGGCGCCGTGCCCGTCGACTCGCGCACCCCCTACGACGTGCGCGAGGTCATCGCACGGATCGTCGACGGCAGTCGCTTCGCCGAGTTCAAGGCGGAGTACGGCACCACGCTGGTCACCGGCTTCGCCCGGATCCACGGCCACCCCGTCGGCATCGTCGCCAACAACGGCATCCTCTTCGCCGAGTCGGCACTCAAGGGCGCGCACTTCATCGAGCTCTGCGACCAACGCGGCATCCCGCTGCTCTTCCTGCAGAACATCTCCGGCTTCATGGTCGGCCAGAAGTACGAGGCGGGCGGCATCGCCAAGCACGGCGCCAAGATGGTGACCGCCGTGGCCACCACCCGGGTGCCGAAGCTGACCGTGGTCGTCGGCGGCTCCTACGGAGCGGGCAACTACTCGATGTGCGGGCGGGCCTACTCCCCCCGGTTCCTGTGGATGTGGCCGAACGCCAAGATCTCCGTCATGGGCGGTGAGCAGGCCGCCTCCGTGCTGGCGACGGTGCGCCGCGACCAGATGGAGGCGCGCGGCGAGGAGTGGCCGACCGAGGCGGAGGAGGACTTCCGCCGCCCGGTGCGCGAGCAGTACGAGCGCCAGGGCAACGCCTACTACGCGACGGCCCGGCTCTGGGACGACGGCGTGATCGACCCGATGGACACCCGGACCGTCCTCGGCCTGGCGCTGAGCGCCTGTGCCAACGCCCCCCTGCCCGAGCCGCGCCCGTACGGCGTCTTCCGCATGTGACATGACGAGAGGTCACCTCCAGTGCCTATGTTCGAAAGTGTTCTGGTGGCCAACCGCGGCGAGATCGCGGTCCGGGTCATCCGCACGCTGAAGCGGCTCGGCGTCCGCTCCGTCGCCGTGCACAGCGCCGCCGACGCCTCCGCGCCGCACGTCCTCGCCGCCGACACGGCGGTCCTGATCGACAGTTACCTGGACGGCGCCGAGCTGGTCGCCGCCGCCAAGCGGGCCGGTGCCCAGGCCGTCCACCCCGGCTACGGCTTCCTCGCGGAGAACACGGGCTTCGCCCGCGCCTGCGCCGAGGCCGGTCTGGTCTTCATCGGTCCGCCCGCCGAGGCGATCGAGCTGATGGGCGACAAGATCAACGCCAAGGAGGCCGTCAAGGCCGCCGGCGTCCCGGTCGTCCCCGGCAGCAGCGGCGACGACCTGGACGACGACGCCCTGATCGCGGCCGCCGCCGAGATCGGCTTCCCGGTGCTGCTCAAGCCGTCCGCCGGTGGCGGCGGCAAGGGCATGCGCCTGGTCCGCGAGGCGGACCGGCTGGCGGAGGAGATCGCCGCCGCGAGGCGCGAGGCCCGCACCTCGTTCGGCGACGACACCCTCCTGCTGGAGCGGTGGATCGACCGCCCCCGTCACATCGAGATCCAGATCCTTGCCGACGCGCACGGCAACGTCGTCCACCTGGGCGAGCGTGAGTGCAGCCTCCAGCGGCGCCACCAGAAGCTGATCGAGGAAGCCCCCTCCGTGCTCCTCGACGAGGCCACGCGCGCCGAGATGGGTGCGGCCGCCGTGCGTGCGGCGAAGTCCTGCGGCTACACGGGCGCAGGCACCGTCGAGTTCATCGTCCCAGGGGCCGATCCCTCCTCTCATTTCTTCATGGAGATGAACACCAGGCTCCAGGTGGAGCACCCGGTGACCGAACTGGTCACCGGCCTGGACCTGGTGGAGTGGCAGCTCCGCGTGGCCGCGGGCGAATCGCTCCCCTTCGCCCAAGCCGACGTCACTCTCACGGGGCACGCCGTCGAGGCGCGCATCTGCGCCGAGGATCCCAGCCGTGGGTTCCTGCCCTCGGGAGGGCGGGTCCTGCTGCTGAAGGAGCCCGAAGGGGAGGGGGTCCGGGTGGATTCCGGACTGGCCTCCGGGCTTGTCGTCGGCACCAGCTACGACCCGATGGTGTCCAAGGTCATCTCCTACGGCCCCGACCGGGACACCGCCCTGCGCAGGCTGCGCGCCGCCCTTGCCGAGACG
Source organism: Streptacidiphilus jiangxiensis (assembly GCF_900109465.1). Lineage (GTDB taxonomy): Bacteria > Actinomycetota > Actinomycetes > Streptomycetales > Streptomycetaceae > Streptacidiphilus > Streptacidiphilus jiangxiensis. The sequence continues at coordinate 17,043 of NZ_FOAZ01000011.1, read as the reverse complement.
GTGGTTCTCGGGGTCGTCACCAACGCCGGCTACCTGCGCCGGCTCATCTCTCATCCCGACGTCGTCGCGGGGCGTCTCGACACCGGTCTGGTCGAGCGCCACCCGGAGCTGACGCTAGTCCCGTCCGGCGACACCGGCCAAGCCGGCACCGCCCAGCCTGTGGATAACTCCTTCCCGCTGCTGGCCGCCGCACTGCTGCGCCAGCTGGCCCTCGCCCCGGCGCCGGCCGACCGGGGCACCGGCTGGACCGACCCGTTCGCGCAGCCCACCGGCTGGCGGATCGGCGGGACGCCCGCGTGGACCCGACACCACCTGCGCGTGCCCGGCGCCGAGCCGGTGCTCGTCCAGGTCCGCCCGCTGCGTGGCGGCGGCGACCACGCCTTCGAGGTCCGCGTCGGCGACGGCGAGCTCGTCCGCGCCGAGGCCCGTACCGATCTCGTCGACGGAGCGGGCCGACTGGCCGTCACCGTCGACGGGTTGACCCGCGGCTTCGCCTGCGGCGTGGACGGGGCCGCCCACGGCGACGGCACCGTCTGGCTCTCCCGTGACGGCGACAGCTGGGCCTGCCACGTCCACGACCCGATCGCTGAGCTCGCCCTCGGCGGCGCCGGTGCCCACGGCGGCAGCCTGACCGCGCCGATGCCCGGCACGGTGACCCTGGTCAAGGCATCCGTCGGCGACCAGGTGAAGCGCGGTCAGGCCGTGCTGGTCCTGGAGGCGATGAAGATGGAGCACGTCATCACCGCCCCCCACGACGGCACGGTGGCCCAGCTCAAGGTCGTCCCCGGCGGCACCGTCTCCATGGACGACCTGCTCGCCGTGATCGCTCCGGCCGAGTCCGCGTCGGCCGACGGGACCGAGCCGACCGGCCCGTCCACGGAATCCTGAGGAGTGGCGATGACCGATCACACCGAGCCGACCGTGCTGGAGCTCGGCCTGCCCATGCCCGTCCGTTCGGACGGCCTGCCGGCCCGCGTCCGGATCCACGAGGTAGGCCCGCGCGACGGCCTGCAGAACGAGTCCGTCGCCCTGCCGATCGAGGTCAAGGCCGAGTTCATCGGCCGCCTCGCGCAGGCGGGGCTGCGGACCGTCGAGGCGACCAGCTTCGTCCACCCCAAGTGGGTCCCCCAGTTGGCCGACGCCGAGGAACTCTTCCCGCGCGTCGCCGAGTTGCCGCGGCAGTACCCGGGGCTGCGGCTGCCGGTCCTGGTGCCCAACGAGCGCGGGCTGGACCGGGCGCTCGCCCTCGGCGCCACGGACATCGCGGTCTTCGGCAGCGCCACGGAGACCTTCGCGTCCAGGAATCTGAACCGGACGGTCGCCGAATCGCTGGAGATGTTCGCCCCCGTCGTCCACCGCGCCACCGAGTCCGGGCTCACCGTCCGCGGCTACCTCTCGATGTGCTTCGGCGACCCGTGGGAGGGCCCGGTGGCGGCCGAGCAGGTCGTGGCCGTCGGCAAGGCCCTGCTCGACCTCGGCTGCGCCGAACTCAGCCTCGGTGACACCATCGGCACCGGTACGCCGGGCCAGGTGGAGGCGCTGCTCGGCGCGTTCGCCGCCGCCGGTGTCGGCCCGGAGCGGCTCGCCGTGCACTTCCACGACACCTACGGCCAGGCCCTCGCCAACACCCTGGCCGCACTGCGCTGCGGCGTCTCGGTGGTGGACGCCTCGGCCGGCGGCCTCGGCGGCTGCCCCTACGCCAAGAGCGCCACCGGCAACCTCGCCACCGAGGACCTGGTGTGGATGCTGCACGGCCTCGGCATCGAGACCGGCGTCGACCTCCCCTCGCTGGCCGCCACGAGCCAGTGGCTCGCCGGCCACCTGGGCCGACCGAGCCCCTCCCGGGCCGTTCGGGCCCTGGTCGGACCGAGCTGAACGAGCGCCGGTCCCGGCCCGGCGAGCCGTGACCGGCACCCGCACCCGCACCCGCACCCGCACCGGCACCCGCACCCGCACCGGCACCGACGCCGGAACAACCGCATACGACCACCGGACGGCCGCCGCGATTCGCCCACGAGGCCGCTCGGCAGCCACCCGTTTCCCTTCTTCCGCCTCCCCACCCTCAGGAGACCACCATGCTGGACCACCGCCTCGAACCCGAGCACGAGGAACTGCGCCGCACGGTCCGGGAGTTCGCCCGCGACGTGATCGCCCCGAAGATCGGCGAGTTCTACGAGCAGGAGGAGTTCCCCTACGAGATCGTCCGCGAGATGGGGCGGATGGGCCTGTTCGGCCTGCCCTTCCCGGAGGAGTACGGGGGCATGGGCGGTGACTACTTCACGCTCGGCCTCGTCCTGGAGGAGCTGGCCCGGGTCGACTCCTCCGTGGCGATCACCCTGGAGGCCGCGGTCTCGCTCGGCGCCATGCCGATCCACCTCTTCGGCACCGAGGAGCAGAAGCGCACCTGGCTGCCGAAGCTCTGCTCCGGCGAGATGCTCGGCGCCTTCGGCCTGACCGAGCCCGAGGGCGGGTCGGACGCGGGCGCCACGCGGACCACCGCCCGGTACGACCGGGAGACCGACGAGTGGGTGATCAACGGCACCAAGTGCTTCATCACCAACTCCGGCACGGACATCACCGGTCTGGTCACCGTCACTGCCCTCACCCCTTCGGATGAGGATTCCGGGAAGACCTCGCCCACGCGCTCGATCTCCAGCATCATCGTGCCCACCGGGACGCCGGGCTTCACGGTGTCCAAGAAGTACTCGAAGGTCGGCTGGAACGCCTCGGACACCCGGGAGCTCTCCTTCACCGACTGCCGCGTGCCAGCGGCCAACCTGCTCGGTGCGCCGGGCCGCGGGTACGCCCAGTTCCTGCGGATCCTGGACGAGGGACGCATCGCGATCGCCGCGCTGGCCACCGGTCTGGCCCAGGGCTGCGTCGACGAGTCGGTCCGCTACTCGGCCGAGCGGCACGCCTTCGGCCGCCCGATCGGCGCCAACCAGGCGATCCAGTTCAAGGTCGCCGACATGGAGATGCGGGCCCACCTGGCCCGTCTGGCCTGGTACCACGCGGCCAGCAAGATGGTGGCCGGTGAGCCGTTCAAGAAGGAGGCGGCCATCGCCAAGCTGTACTCCTCCGAGGCGGCCGTGGACAACGCGCGTGAGGCCACGCAGATCCACGGCGGCTACGGCTTCATGAACGAGTTCCCGGTGGCCCGGTTCTGGCGGGACTGCAAGATCCTGGAGATCGGCGAGGGCACCTCGGAGGTGCAGCGGATGCTCATCTCGCGCGAGCTCGGCATGCCGTCCTGACCGGATGACTCCCGTGGGGCGCCCCAGGGCGCCCCACCTGCCGCTCGGTGGCCTTCAGCGGCCCCGGTACCGGCCCGGCGGTCAAGCGCGGGCCCAGGGGCTCCGGGAGCTCCGGGGATGCTCGGACGCGCTCCGGAAGGCGTGCTCAGGGAATGACGACGACGGGGCGGTTGGCCCGCTTGGCCAGCCGACCCGCGACGGAGCCGAAGAGGCGGCCCAGCAGGCCGTGGGAGCCGCCGACGACGATGGCGTCCGCGGCGTACTCCCGCGCGACCTCCTCCAGCTCGTGGCAGATGTCCCCGCCACGCTCCACCAACACCCACGGGACGTCGGCCAGATAGTCCGCACAAGCCAGCTCCAGGCCGAGCACCTCGGTCCGGTGGTCCGGTACGTCCACGAAGACGGGCGGCTCGCAGCCGGCCCAGACCGTCGCCGGCAGCCGGTTGGCGACATGCACCAGCACAAGACCTGATCCGGACCGCCGTGCCATGCCCACCGCGTAGGCGAGCGCCCGCTCGCTGGAGACGGACCCGTCGAAGCCGACTACGACACCGTGGAGGAACGCCGGGTCACACGGGCGTGTCCGCTGTGGCTTGACTTCAAAACTGGGCATCGGCAGGTGGGGTCCCGTCGTCTGTTCGGGGTCGCGGGGCTCTCGGTGCTCGTAACCGGCCATAACTTGAGGACGTTTCGCGAGGTGGGATGCGAGGAGTGGTGCGCTGGCGGAGCACGGGGAAGCCGACGGCGATCTTGGCGGAGTGGGGCCTGTGAGCGGCCGGTTTTCCCCTTCCCTCCAGGGTACGGCGACATTCTGTCCGCGCCCAGATGCGGAGCGCACAGGCTGCACAGTTCCCGCGAACGGAGGATGCGCACGCCCGGGGCGTGCATGGAGCATGCCTGAGCTCCGGGCCATGTGCAACGGTGCAGGCGCAGACAGCGCGCCCTGAGCTTCGATTCACTTTCGGACAAAAGCTGTCGAGACGACTGCCGCATATGCCATCAGACTGAAACCATGCGGCCATGCCGCCTCTGCTCCTCTTCGATCTTGACAACACCCTCATCGATCGGAACCAGGCCTTCCGTGGCTGGGCACGGCACTTCCTCCGAACCCGGGCCCTGCCCCAGGAAGACCTCGGCTGGCTGTCCACCCTGGACTGCGGCGGGTACTTCCCCCGGGAGGCCCTGATGCGTGCCGCGGTCGCCCGCTACGGCCTGCGGGTATCGCTCGAATCCCTGCTCGACGACTACGCGGAGACGATGATCGAGCTCATCGACTGCCCCGAGGCCCACTGCGCCGCGCTCCGGAAAGCCCGGGCCGCCGGCTGGACCCTCGGGATCGTGAGCAACGGATCGACCAGACAGCAGCAGGCCAAGATCGAGCGCACCGGCCTGGACGGCCTGGTCGACGCCTGGGTGATCTCGGAGGAGGCGAACTACGAGAAGCCCGACCCGCAGATCTTCCGCCTGGCCGCGGACCGCTGCGGCCTCGCCGGCCAGGGCACCGCGAACACCTGGGCGGAGGAGGAGTGGACACGCAGCACCTGGATGGTCGGCGACCACGCCCCCGCCGACATCGCCGGCGCGGCCGTGGCAGGCCTGCGCAGCGTCTGGCTCGACCATGGCCGCCCCTGGCCCGAGCTGGGCTACCACCCGACCCTCACCGCCGCGGGGCTGCCGGAGGCCGTGGACGAGGTCCTGGCAGCTCCGCTCGTCCCCTGACACCCCCTCCCGGCTGCGCCACCCACCCCCGGCCGGGGCGCGTCCGGCGGGGCTCGTCCGCCGGGGCGCTGCGACCATGGGACGCCCGGGACCGAGGCGGCATCGCCGCAGGTGGCCGCCACCGGCAACGTTCGACCGACGGGCGAGGCGGCGGTCTCCACGGAGCCGGGAGGGCTCCGGCACACCGAGCCCCAGGTCGACAGCCGGGACTCACCCACCGGGGCGCGGCGACCGTAGGACGGATCGGCGCGACCGCTCGCGGCGGCCCGGGCTCCGAAACCGGGCGCGGCGACCGTAGGACGGATCGGCGCGACCGCTCGCGGCGGCCCGGGCTCCGAAACCGGGCGCGGCGACCGTAGGACGGACCGGCGCGACCGCTCGCGGCGGCCCGGGCTCCGAAACCGGGCGCGGCGACCGTAGGACGGACCGGCGCGACCGCTCGCGGCGGCCCGGGCTCCGAAACCGGGCGCGGCGACAGCTATAGGACGGATCAGCGCGACCGCTCGCGGCGGCCCGGGCTCCGGAACGTCGCGGACTGCGGCGAGGCCGCGCCACCAGACGGCGGGAGAGGGCTGCCGGGGGAGATCACCGACGGGGCGCGGCGGTCGTCGCCGGAAACTGCCACCAGCGGGCGAGGCCGCCCTCGACGAAGCCCAGGCGGCGATAGAGGGGTTCACCCAGAAGGGTGGCCGTCAAGGTGGCCGGACGGTCCGGGTGGGCGGCGAGGGCGGCGCGCAGCAGGGCGCGGGCTGCCCCGCGCGAGCGATGGTCGGGAAGGGTGGCCACCCAGTAGAGGCCAACCGCCGCTCCGTCGTCGTGGGTGATGCACGCGGCGGCCGGGCGGCCGTCGACGTGGGCCAGCCAGCTGCGACGTCCCGCTATGTCGCCGTCGCAGGCCGGGAAGTGTCCGCCGCGTCGCCACGGTTGGTGTCGGGCGATCGGGAAGCCCTCCACGACGACGCGCTCGACCTCGGCCAGGTCGCGCTCGTCCCGGGCCTCCCCGGCCTGGACCCGCTCCGGGTCGCCCCGATGGCGCAAACCGTCCCCGTCCACCACCGGACCGGGCGGACGGATCATCACCGGCATGGCCAAGGCGGCTTCGAAGCCGAGGTCGGACAGATCGAGAGTCCTCGTCGGGTCCTCCACGCAGGCGTGGCTCGACTCCCATCGGCGGAAAAGCGCCCGCAGCTCGGCCCGCAGCGCCTCCGTGTCCGAGGGGGGACCGGCCGCCAGCAGGACGCGGTGCACCGTGTCCGCCCGGACCGCGGTGAACCCCGCGCCCTCGATCGACTGCCAGCCACGGACCTTCGCCATGGCCGTCCAGTGGCTTGCGGCGTTGGCGACGGCGAGTTCGACTCCCATCCGCTCACCCTAAAGACTGAGTCAACGCACCCCTGTGGTCAGGACCACACTCGACCCGGCGGAAAACCGCCTCACGGGGCGCGATGCCCGGTCGCGACCCGCGCCCGGCGCGGGCGCCGTCAGGGCCCGCTTGAGGTGGAGCGCAGGGGGAAATGTGCGCGGGGCGTGCGCCCCCCGCGCTCCAGGACGCCTCTTTTCGGTCAACTTGATGACACATGCCCGTGGTTGGCCATACGCGCAGCCCAGGCGGCCCGGCCGGGCCACGGCGGCGGTGTCAACTGTGTTGGAACCGTGCGACAACTGGCCACGCCGTGACACGCCCCCTTCCCTGACGGAGTGATGGGTGCCACGCTTCGAGATCGAATGCTTCACGCCAAATTGCCATGTCGACATAGCGTCTGATGGTGAACTAGTCGCAACAGCATCATCCGAGCCAGTAGATTCGATCTTGATGGAAACGGAGCGAGAGCGGGGGCTCGACCAGCAACCATCAAGGACGGGTGCGCACGGCACCGAGGAACCACAGGACCGGGACGACCATGACAGCGAGGGGGGCCGGAGCGCCTTGAGCAGGGTCAGCAGGAATACCGCCACCGGGGACGAGGCGGCCGCCGGCGTCCCCATCGGCGCCACCGGTTCCGGCAGCCTCGCCAGCGGATCAACCGGCCTCGCCACCGCCTCACGGAAGCTCTCAGGCCGTCGCCGCCCGGAGATCGTGGCCGTCCTGCTCTTCAGCGGTGGGCCCATCTTCGAGAGCTCGATCCCGCTCTCCGTCTTCGGCATCGACCGCCAGGACACCGGACTCCCCCACTACCGGCTGCTCGTCTGCGCCGGGGAGAACGGCCCGCTGGCCACGACCGGCGGCCTGACCATGACCGCGCCCTACGGACTCGACGGCCTCGCCCGCGCCGGCACCGTCGTCGTCCCCGCCTGGCGCTCGGCCGGACAGACGCCTCCCGCCGAGGCGCTCGCCGCGCTCCGCAAGGCCCACGCCGAGGGCGCCCGCATCATCGGCCTCTGCACGGGCGCCTTCGTCCTCGCCGCCGCCGGCCTGCTGGACGGCCGCCCCGCGACCACGCACTGGATGTACGCGCCCACCCTGGCCAAGCGCTACCCCCAGATCCAGGTCGACCCGCGCGAACTCTTCATCGACGAGGGCGACGTGCTGACCAGCGCCGGCACCGCCGCCGGCATCGACCTGTGCCTCCACGTCGTCCGGACCGACCACGGCGCGGAGGCAGCCGCCACGCTCGCCCGCCGCCTGGTCGTCCCGGTGCGCCGCTCCGGCGGACAGGCTCCCTACGTCGATCGGTCTTTACCCGAGGAAATCGGCAACGACCCGCTCGCCGAGGTCGTGACCTGGGCGCTCGACAACCTCTCCAAGCAGTTCGACGTCGAGGTGTTGGCCGCCCGCGCCTACATGAGCCGACGCACCTTCGACCGGCGCTTCCGGTCGCTGACCGGCAGTGCCCCGCTGCAATGGCTGATCTCACAGCGGGTGCTGCAGGCACAGCGGCTGCTGGAGACCACCGAGCTCTCCGTCGACGAGGTCGCACGCCGCTGCGGCTTCCGCTCGCCGGTGGCGCTCCGCGGCCACTTCCGGCGGCAGTTGGGCGTGTCCCCGGCGGTCTACCGGAGCACGTTCCGGGCCAAGCGCCCGGAGCCCGGCGGGCCCGGTGGCGGAGCCGTCGGCGGCAACACCGGCAGCGGCCTCGGCAGCGCGGTCGGCACCGGATCGGCCGTACCCACGCAGGGCACGACCGGCTCCGGTGGCGGTGAGGCGTTCGGCTCCTCGCTGCCGACGGTGCCGCCCCAGGGCAGCCCCGGACGCGGTCGCCCCACGCCCCGGGTCGGCAGCCGTTCACGGCAGCCCGGTCCGAGCCGACCGGCCTCGGCCGACCACTCCTCCCCGACGGAGGACGGCCGCCCCGGACCCGCTCAGGCGCTCAGTCACCCGGAAAGCGCCCCCACCCCGCTCCGCCGCCGCGGCGCGGAAAGGCGCTGAGTCCGTCCCGCCCGCCTTTGGACGTCCCCGGTCGCGGCACCTCGCAGGGTGCCGCGACCGCGCCGGGCCCTGAACGGCCTCCCAGGGCGAACCCCGGATCGGCCCGGCGACCCCGAGCGCCCCTCGGCGTCTCTCGGCGGGTCCCGAGGTCCTTGGACGTCCTTGGGTGTCTCCGGGTACGAAGGGCAGCATCGGGAGGCGGCCCGGGCAACTCCGGAGGGGTCCGGACTCCGCCGTGGACAGCGGCCGCGCTCAGGACCAACCTGACCGGCCGTTCGCCCGCTCCTCCCCTCCGAAGAGCCCCCTGCGGGGTGCGCGCCACCCGGCGCCGACGTGTCGACTTGCACGCGGGAAGCGTGATGATCGACCATGACGGGTCAGCCGATCGCCCTCACGAGTCTGTGGCGAGGCTCCTGGTTGACGTCGACAGCAGGACGCGCAATAGCCCCGGGACGGTGAGCCGGATGAACGACCGCATGGTGTGGATCGACTGCGAGATGACGGGACTCGATCTCGAACGAGACGCCCTGGTGGAGGTCGCCGCGCTGGTGACCGACTCAGAGCTGAACATTCTCGGAGAGGGCGTCGACATCGTGGTCCGCCCGCCGGACGCGGCGCTCGCGCAGATGCCCGACGTGGTCCGGGAGATGCACACCTCCTCCGGGCTGCTCGACGAGCTGGCCGACGGGGTCACCCTCGCCGAGGCCGAGGCACAGGTGCTGGCCTACGTCCGGGCCCACGTGCCGGAGGCCGGCAAGGCTCCCCTGTGCGGCAACTCGGTCGCGACCGACCGCGGCTTCCTCTCCCGGGACATGCCCGCACTGGAGAGCCACCTGCACTACCGGATCGTCGACGTGTCGTCGATCAAGGAGCTCGCGCGCCGCTGGTACCCGCGCGCCTACTACAACAGCCCCAAGAAGCAGGGCAACCACCGTGCCCTCGCGGACATCCGCGAGAGCATCGCGGAGTTGAAGTACTACCGCGAGGCCGTCTTCGTGCCGCAGCCGGGACCCGACACCGAGGCCGCCCGCGCGATCGCCGCGCGCTTCGAGCAGCCGCCGGCGTGAGCCGACCGCAGCTCCCTCCAGGTCACACCTGGCGGGAGCTGCGGAAGCCGCCGAAAAGCTGGTCGTGAGCACCCCTGCGGATCCTGTAGAGTTATCTCCGTCAGCACGCGAGAGCGAAGCGGACAGATGGTGGGCGTAGCTCAGCTGGTAGAGCACTGCGTTGTGGTCGCAGGTGTCGCGGGTTCGAGCCCCGTCGCTCACCCCACCAGAGGCTTCGGGCCCGATCGTTCAACGATCGGGCCCGAAGTCGTTTTCCGGCTTTGCCCTTTGAGGCCCACTCAGCCGGTCGCCCGGCACCGGGCAATCCTCCGAGCCGCTGAGGCCTCCGAAGCGCTCAGTCCTCCGGGAGCGTCTCTTCGGGATCGGGGAAGAGCAGCCCCCCGGCCTCCAGCTCGGCGTCGGCCTCGGCCTCCAGCTCCGGCACGCTCGGCACCGGGGCCACGCCGGGCACCTCGGCGGCAGCGGGGACGGGGGCAGGCTGCGCGACGGGTGCCGGCGCGCCGCCGTTTCCGTCGGGCTTGGGCGTCATGCCGTCCAGGAAGCGCAGCAGCTCCACCGGGAACGGCAGCACCAGCGTGGAGTTCTTCTCCGCGGCGACCTCGACGACCGTCTGCAGCAGGCGCAGCTGCAATGCTGCCGGAGCGTCCGACATGATCGTCGCCGCCTCGGAGAGCTTGCGGGACGCCTGGAACTCGCCGTCGGCGGTGATGATGCGCGCGCGGCGCTCACGCTCCGCCTCGGCCTGCCGGGACATCGACCGCTTCATCGACTCCGGGAGGGCCACGTCCTTGATCTCGACGCGATCGATGTGGATGCCCCAGCCGACGGAGGGGCTGTCGAGCATGAGCTCCAAGCCCTGGTTCAACGGCTCGCGGTTGGTGAGCAGGTCGTCGAGCTCGCTCTTGCCGATGATCGAGCGCAACGAGGTCTGTGCGACCTGCGACATGGCGAAGGTGTAGTTCTGCACCTGGACCGTGGCGAGCACCGGGTCCTCGACACGGAAGTAGACGACGGCGTCAACCCGGACGGTGACGTTGTCGCGCGTGATGCCCTCCTGCGCGGGCACCGGCATGGTCACGATCTGGACGTTCACCTTGCGCAGCCGGTCGGCGACGGGCAGCAGCAGCGTCAGCCCGGGCTGCTTGACCCCACTGCGGACCCGACCGAAACGGAACACCACGCCGCGCTCGAACTGCTGGACCACCCGGACTCCGGTGGCCACCCATATGGCGCCCACGCCGAGCACCCCAAGGATGACATCCACAGCCACCATTGCCATCACCCGTTCTCGTCCGCGGACACACGGATCCCGCCCCGTCGCCTTCCACGCTACTCGCGGCCCCGGCCCGGAGGAACCGTCGTGCGGGCGCCGTGATCAGCGACCCGCACGGCGTCGGCCGGCTCCGGGGAGCGAGCGGTGGCGGCGCCGCTCATGCCGGGGTTCTGCCCGGCATGAGCCGATCTACGCCGACTCGCGGACGACGAGCTCGGTGGAGAGGATGATCTGCCGGTGGCTGCGCGCCGGTGCGGCAATTTCCTCCAGGAGCAGCCGGGCCATGGCTCGGCCCATCTCCTCGCTCGGCTGGCGCACCGTGGTCAGCGGCGGCTCGGTGTGCCGGGCCAGTGGCGCGTCGTCGAACCCGACCAGCGCCACGTCCGTCGGTATCCGGCGGCCGGCCCGACGCAGGGCGCGCATCGCCCCCGCCGCCATCAGGTCGGACGCGACGAAGACGGCGTCGACGGCCGGCTCCCGCTCCAGCAACTCGGCCATGGCCTGCTCGCCGGACACCTCGGAGAAATCTCCGTGGGCGATGAGCGCGGCCTCGATCGGGACCCCGGCCTCCTCCAGGGCCCGACGGTAGCCCTCCAGGCGGACGCAGGACGCCTCCATGTCGAGCGGACCGGTGATCGTCGCGACCCGCTGCCGCCCGAGGCCCAGCAGATGACGCACCGCCGACCAGGCGCCGCCGAGGTTGTCCGGATTGACGTAGCTGATCGGCTCCAGCTCGGAGCGGCGGCCGCCGAGCACGGTGGGCAGACCCGTGCGCTCCAGCAGCTCGACGACCGGGTCGTCCGCATGAACCGAGACCATGAGCACCCCGTCGACCCGGCGCCCGTCCAGGAAGCCGGCGAGGCGACGACGCTCCCGCTCGGTGCTGACGAGGATCAGCAGCAGCTGCAGCTCGGTGTCCGAGATCTCGCTGGCCACGCCGCGGATGATCGAGGCGAAGAACGGCTCGGAGGCGAGCCGGGTCTCCGTCTCCGGCACGATCAGGGCGATGGCGTCGGCCCTGCTGGTCGCCAGTGAGCGGGCGGCGCGGTTGGGCACATAGCCGAGCTCGGCGATCGCCTGCTCCACCGCCGTGCGCGCCCGCGGGCTCACCCCGACCGCGCCGTTGACCACCCGGGACACGGTGCCCCGACCGACGCCGGCCAGGGCTGCCACGGCCTCCAGCGTGGGCCGGCCTTCGCCGCGTGCGGCGGACCTGCTGCTCATGGCGTTCCCTTCGTTCCCCTCGCTCGTGACGCGGCAGCGTACGTGTCCATGGGCTGTGAGTGACATCCTGCCAGCGCGAGAAGAACGCAAGGCCCTCTAGACCGCAAGCGGCTCGGCCGCAGACTTCTCGGCCGGAGACTTCTCGCCCGCGGGCCACCCGCAACCGCCCCCGGCAGTCCCGTGGTCGGCCGGCGCGCTCCAGAGCTGTGCAGGGTGGTCCGGGCCCGACCGAGGCCCGACTGCCCTGCCGCGGGCCGGTGCCATCACCCTAGCGCCTCCGACCGTCATTTTGGGAGCGCTCCCAACTTTCCGATGAAAGACGCGCGAGACTGCTTGACATCTCCCCGTAACAGGATTCAGGCTTCCGACACCAGGACATGGGAGCGCTCCCAGATCCAGGCGGTCCGGAACATCCGGATACGCCCGGGAACGTCAGGCGCTCCCCTCGCCCCTCACCGCCATCCGTCTCGGAATCTCGGGAGCCTGCTGCGATGACCTCCGTCGGCGCCTCGCCGTTCCTCCGCCCCTCCGGCCTCTCGACCGCAACCCGCTCCTCTCCGGCCGACGACGGTCGGCTGCACTTCCCGCCCGACTTCCTCTGGGGCGCCGCGACCTCGGCCTACCAGATCGAGGGCGCGGCCGACGAGGACGGGCGCACCCCCTCCATCTGGGACACCTTCAGCGCCACGCCCGGCCGGGTGCACCACGGCGACACCGGCGCCATCGCGGTGGACCACTACCACCGCTTCCGCGACGACGTGACGCTGATGCGCGATCTCGGCCTCACCGCCTACCGCTTCTCGGTCTCCTGGCCCCGGGTCCAGCCGACCGGTCACGGCCCCGCAGTCGAGCGCGGGCTGGATTTCTACCGGCAGCTGGTGGACACACTGCTGGAGGCCGGCATCACCCCGGTCGCCACGCTCTACCACTGGGATCTGCCCCAGGAGCTCGAGGACGCGGGCGGCTGGCCGGCACGGGACACCGCCGAGCGTTTCGGTGCCTACGCCGCCCTGGTCGCCGAGGCCCTGGGCGACCGGGTCAAGCGCTGGACGACGCTCAACGAGCCGTGGTGCTCGGCGTTCCTCGGCTACGGGTCCGGGGTGCACGCGCCCGGCCGCACTGATCCCGGCGACGCGCTGCGCGCCGCACACCACCTGAATCTCGGGCACGGCCACGCCGCCGCCGCGTTGCGCGCCACGGTGCGGGACCTTCACCTGTCCGTCAGCCTGAACCTGCACCAGGTCATTCCGCTCACCGACAGCGCGGCGGACGCCGAGGCGGCCCGACGCATCGACGCCGTGGGCAACCGGATCTTCCTCGGGCCGATGCTGCACGGCCGCTACGACGAGGATCTGCTCCGCGACACCGCCCACCTGGTCGACTGGGACCGGCTGATCCACTCGGGCGACGCGGCGACAGCCCATGCCCCGCTCGACGCGGTCGGCATCAACTACTACACGCCGGCCTGGGTTTCGGCCGACGGGCCGAGCAGCAGCGCGGTGCACGGAACGAGCAGCGCCTCGCCGTGGCCCGGCTCCGAGTCCGTCGCCTTCCACCAACCGGCGGGCCCCACCAGCACCATGGGCTGGCCGATCAACGCCGACGGGCTGTTCGGACTGCTCTCCCGCGTGCACGAGGAACGTCCCGACCTGCCACTGCTGATCACCGAGAACGGCATGGCCTGCGAGGACTATCCGAACCCCGAGGGCGAGGTGCGGGACCCCGAACGGATCGCCTACCTCCACGACCACCTTGCGGCCGTGCACCGGGCACTCTCCGAAGGAATCGACGTGCACGGCTACTTCCAGTGGTCGTTCATGGACAACTTCGAGTGGGCCTACGGCTACGCCAAGCGCTTCGGCATGGTCTACGTCGACTTCGCCACACAGCGACGAACCCCCAAGTCCAGCGCCTACTGGTACGCCGAGGTGGCACGCCACGGGGCAATACCTCGACCAGAACAGTAACGCTCCGTAGCACCTGATCGTTGGACAGAGCGTGCATGTGTTCGCCGTTCTGTTCGCCCCAGCGCCCACGCCCGCGCCCGCCCACGGGCCGGGCCCGGTTCCGGTCGAACAGGTCGACACCACTGCGTGGCTGCTGCCCGTCCTCCTGGGCCTGCTCCTGACAGCCATCGCCTGCTACAAGCACCGTGGGCTGCCCGGCGGGCACTGATCTGCGCGCCACCATCCACTGTCGACTGCCAGCCTCGCTGTAAGCGCTTCCTGACAGCTCTTCTGCTCAGCGCCGCACGCAGGACAACATGTACTGGCCATTCAGTTCTTGATGGTCCATCACCTCCGCACGACCGCTCCGCCAACGAAACATTGCACCAACGTAACGCCGCTGACGCAGAGTCTTGTCAGGCCTCGAAAGCGGACTTACGGTCGTCCAGACCTTCGACGAGTAAGCGCTTACAGCTGAGGTTCCGATGGATTCACACCCCAAAGCCGACACCCCGCCGACGATCTACGACGTCGCGCGGCGAGCCGGCGTCTCCATCGCCTCCGTCTCGCGGGTGCTCAACGGCCGGGACAACCCGCGCCCGGCCACCCGGGACCGGGTGCTCAAGGCCAGCGCCGAGCTGGGCTTCGTCCCGGACGGCGCGGCCCGGGCCCTGAGCAGCCGGCTCAAGCACGTGGTGGGCGTCGTCTTCCGCCGGGTCTACGGGACGGACGACGGCGGCACGTTCGCCGACGAGGCCGAGAGCCTGCTCTTCGGCGACCAGATCAACCGCGGCATCGAGATCGTCGCCCAGCGCTACGGCTACGACCTCCTGGTCTGCTCGGTCAACATCGACGAACGGACACTGCCCAACCGGATCATGACCATCGCGGGCAAGTGCGACGGCCTGATCCTGCACGACCAGGTGCTCTCCCCGGCCGGGCTGGCCGCGGTCGCCCGGGTGGCCCCGGTCGTCTCGCTGGCCGGCGCGGGCGGCGGCGACGTCGCCGTCGTGCGCAGTGAAAGCGCTGACAGCATGCGCGAGTTGGCCCGGCACCTGGTGCAGGACCACGGCTATCGCCGCCTCGCCTACATCGCCGGTCACGCCGACAGCCCGGACAACGTCGTCCGCGGCCGGTCCTTCGCCGATGAGGCGCGCGCGCTCGGGGCCGAGTGCCTGACCGGCCCGGCCTGGCAGGGCGACTACTCCGCGGCCGGCGGAGTCGAGATCGTGCGCGGCCTGATCTCCCTGGGAGCGACCCTGCCCCGGGCGATCGCCTGCGCCAACGACCAGACGGCGCTCGGTGTGCTCTATGCACTGGCCGAGCACGGGCTGGACGTCCCCGGCGACATCGCCGTCACCGGCTTCGACGACCTGCCCTTCGCCCGCCATCTGCGTCCGCAACTCACCACGGTGCGCCAGCCCATCCAGGAGATCGGCGCACAAGCCTTCGAGGTCCTCCATTCCATGATCACTACTGGCCAGCCTGCCTCGACCACCACCGAGGCCGCCGCCGACATCGTCCTGCCCACCCGGTTGATACGCCGCGAGAGCTGCGGCTGCCCACCCGACCCCGCGACGCCCTCCTGGCGTCGCCTCGTCTGAGCGGAGGTCGCCATGAGAGCGCTCCTGCGCAGGCTCTGGTTCTATCTGCTCGCCGCCTATGCGGCGATCACTCTCAACTTCTTCATCCCGCGGATGGTGCCGGGCAGCGCCCTGCAGAACTTCCTCGCCAAGATGAACACCGCCTCGCTGACGCCCGACCAACTCAGGGCCCTCCAGGCCCAGTACGGCGGGGGGCACCAGGGGCTCGCCGGGCAGTACCTGACCTACCTCGGCAACCTGCTCCACGGTGACCTGGGCATCTCGACCTCGCTGTCCACCCCCGTCTCCACGGTGCTGGCCAACGACCTGCCGTGGACGATCGGCCTGGTCGGCTCGGCCACGGTGATCGCCTTCCTGCTCGGCACCCTGATCGGCGTACTGGCCGGCTGGCGACGCTCCGGTGCGCTGGACGCCCTGCTCCCCGCGGCCACCTTCTTCCAGGCCGTCCCCTACTTCATCCTCGCGTCGCTGCTGATGCTCAGCCTCGGCTTCTACGGCGGGTTCTTCCCGACCGGAGGTGCCTACGACACCGGCCGCTACGCGACGGTCACGCCCGGGTGGAACGGGCCGTTCATCGCCAACGTGATCGACCACGGCGCCCTGCCGGCCGCGACCGTCGCGCTGGCCTCGATCGCCGGGTGGATCATCGGGATGCGCAACATGATGATCACCACCATGGACGAGGACTACGTCCTGGTGGCCGCGGCCAAGGGCCTGCCACGTCGGCAGGTGGTGGCCGTGGCGGCCCGCAACGCGCTGCTGCCGAGCATCTCCAACTTCGCGCTCTCCATCAGCCTCGTCGTGACCGGGTCGATCGTCACCGAGATCGTCTTCAACTACGCGGGTGTGGGGCGTGAGATCTTCAACGCCGCCCAGGCCGCCGACTACCCCGTGATGCAGGGCATCCTGCTCGTCGTCACGTTCACCGTGCTCGGCGCCAACCTGCTCGCGGACATCGTCTACGTCGCGCTCGACCCCCGCGCGAGAAAGGGGGCCTGAGCCGTGGCTCCTGCAACAAGCCCACGCCGAAGCCGCTCCGGCGGCCGCGCCCGTCTGCTGCGCTCGCCCAAGGTGGCCACCGGATCGCTGATCCTGCTCTTCTTCGTGCTGCTCGCCGCCTTCGGCCCCATGGCCGCCCCGCACTCGCCGGACTGGCGCGCCTCCCGCCTCGACAACGTCCCGCACCCGCCGTCGGGCCAGTTCTGGCTCGGCACGGACGTGCAGCAGCACGACCTGTTCTCGCAGCTGCTGGCTGGCGGCCGGGACACCCTGCTGATCGCCTTCGTCGCGGGTGGGATCGCCACCGTGCTCTCGGTGATCGTGGGAGTCAGTGCCGGCTACCTCGGCGGCAAGGCCGACGAGGTGCTGTCGATCCTGACCAACATCTTCCTGGCGCTGCCCGGCCTGCTCATCCTCATGGTCGTCATGAAGATGATGCCGGACGGCGACACCGGCAACCCGCTGCTCATCGGCGCCGTCATCGCCCTCAGCGCCTGGGCGTGGGGGGCCCGGGTCCTGCGGGCGCAGACGCTGGCCCTGCGCAACCAGGACTACGTCGAGTCCGCCCGGGTCGTGGGCGAGAGCCGGGT
>NZ_FOAZ01000013.1:105691-264909 GCF_900109465.1 Streptacidiphilus jiangxiensis | reverse complement strand
GCCTGGGCCTCGCGGATCTCGGCGACGATCGCGCGGGCGTCGTCGGCGTCGCGCGGGGTGACGAACCCGAGGTCGGCCGAACGGCCGACCAGGCGGTAGGGCTCGCCGCGGTGCGCGAGCGCGGTGACCAGCGGCTGGCCCTGCGGCGGCCGCGGCGTGATGGACGGCCCGCGCACGCTGAACCGGCGGCCCTCGAAGTCGATGTAGTGCAACTTGTCACGGTCGATGAAGCGGCCGGTGGCCACGTCGCGGATCTCCGCGTCGTCCTCCCAGCTGTCCCACAGCCGCCGCAGGACCTCGACGTAGTCCTCCCCCTCGCCGAAGAGTTCGGCGAGCAGTTCCCGCCCCTTCGGGGTGTCGAACTCGTCGACGCGCAGCGTCGGTACCGTACGACGCCCGAAGTGCGCGGCCTCGTCGGCGCGCCCGGACACCTTGACCCGGATCCCGGCCCGGCCCGTGCTGACGTAGTCGAGCGTGGCGATCGCCTTGGAGAGGTGGAACGGCTCGGTGTGGGTGACCACGGCGGTCGGGACCAGGCCGATGTGGTGGGTCAGCGGCGCGATCCGGGAGGCGATCAGGACCGCGTCCAGGCGGCCGCGCACCTGGTCGGTCCGCTCGTCCGGTTCGAAGGGGTGGGCGGACTGGAGGCTCAGGCCGTCCTCGATGGTCACCAGGTCCAGCAGGCCACGCTCGGCCTCGGCGACGAGATCGGCCCAGTAGCGGGCGGTGAACAACTCCTTGGGTCGGGCGTCGTGTTCGCGCCAGGCGGCGGGGTGCCAGCCGGCGCCGTCGAGGGCGACGGCCAGGTGCAGAGGGGCGGGAGATTCGGGCGACTCGGGCATGGAGAAGGGACCGCTTCCTGTGCGGGAGAAGTGTCGGGGGCTGGGAAGGCGGATCGCGGCACGCCGACCACGGCACCGCACGTCGCCACCGGTACGAGGCCGGGGCAGGGCGGGAGGGTGAACGGGGTGTCGGCTCCGCCGGTCAGCGGTCAGCGGTCAGCGGGCAGCGTGCGGCGCGGTGACGCGCGGTCGCACGAGGACGCGCCTGGTTACGCCGGACACAGCGCGGTGGTAACGCGCTGCAGATCGATGTGAAGCCGCGAGGACAGGGGGGCGGAGACGATGCGCGTTGTCTGCTGAGTGGCTTCCCGCACTGACGTCACCTCCTCTGCCCGATCGGTTCGTGCCGGTTCGAGCTCGCGCTTGCGGGCGCCGTTCTCGGCTCCGCCGGGTCCTCACCTGGAGCACCCCGCCGCGTGGGAGGGTTGCCGTTCAGCCAGCCAGGGCTTGACGCTGACACTCGTGACCTGGCTGAACCGTAACCCGGCGGCGGCGATCGACACAATCCCGTTGAAAGAACAACGATCACGGCGGCGATGTTCCCCGGCGGCCGACGGCAGCGGGACTTAACAGGCCGCAACACTCAAGAAACAGAAGGAACTTGGGTCTATCTCAAAGAATGGTCCGGCGTTGACATCCGCCGGGAGATGTCCCTACGTTGACCGACCTAAGAGGAACGGAACAGGCGAAAAGACAAGGGTGACGGCCGTGAACGCAGCTCCGGGTACGGCCACAGGCCGGCACCACGGTCGCGCTGCGGCGTTCCTGGACCGGGCCGTCGACCTGCTCCGCGTGAACAGCGCGCTGTGTACGCTCCCCGGCCGCGCCCTCTGTCAGAGCTGACGGCTTTCTGACTGCACGCCCCGCGCTGCGTGCCCCCTCTCCGTCCCGCGCCCGTGCCGTGGCCTGTGTCCCCGCACGCCCCGGGCCGCTACGCCACGCCTGCGGCCACGCCGGAGGCGTCGGCGCCTTACGCCGTACAGGCATTCGCTGGAGTCCTCGAATGAGCGAGTCTCTCGTCCCCGTCGTGCCGTCGGGCACGACCCATCCGCCCGAGGCGGATCTGCCCCCACAATCCGCGCCACCCACGTCGACCGGCCAGAGAGCCGACCAAGGGCCTGCGGCCGGACCGCTCTCGGCACAGCGAGTGATCCCGCTGCGCCACCCCGGCCGCTGGATCACCAGCGCGGTCGCGCTGGTTCTGGTCGCCCAGATCGTGCACGGGCTGGCGACCAATCCCTTCTACCAGTGGGACCGTTTCCAGTACTGGTTCGCCCGCCCGGTGATCACCGACGGGCTCTGGATCACCCTGGAGGTGACCGCCTACAGTGCGGTCCTCGGCCTGCTCGGCGGTGTCGTGCTCGCGCTGGCCCGGCTCTCCCGCAGCCCGGTGCTGCGTGCGATCAGCTGGGTCTACGTGTGGCTGTTCCGCTCGGTGCCGCTGATCGTGGTGCTGCTGTTCCTCTACAACTTCAGCGCTCTCTACCGCACCTTGAGCCTCGGCGTCCCCTTCGGGCCGGCGTTCTGGCACTTCGACGAGTCGAAGCTGGCCACCGACATGGTGATCGCCGTGATCGGGCTCAGCCTCAACGAGGCGGCCTACGCCGCCGAGGTGGTGCGCGCCGGAATCCTCTCCGTGGACCAGGGCCAGCACGAGGCGGCCGCCGCGCTCGGCCTGCCGAAGCGCTACCAGTTCACCCGCATCGTCTTTCCTCAGGCCCTGCGCGCCATCGTCCCCTCGTACGTCAACCAGCTGATCGGCCTGGTGAAGGGGACTTCGCTGGTCTTCTACGTCTCCCTGCTGGACCTGTTCGGCTCCGTCCAGAGCATGGGCAGCACCTATCCCGGCGACATCGTGCCGCTGCTGCTGGTAGCCACCGTCTGGTACGTGATCCTCACCAGCGTCATCTCGGTGGTCCAGTTCTACGTCGAACGCTACTACTCGCGCGGCGCGCTGCGGACCCTGCCGCCGACTCCCCTGCAGCGCTTGCGCGCAGGCCTGCCGAACCTGATCGCCCGCGTCCGAAGGGAGACCGCGTCATGAGCATCCTGAACACCGAGGCGCGACCTGGCGAAGAGGCGGAGGACACAGCACCCGTCGCCGTCGAGGTCCGCGGCGTCCACAAGTGGTACGGGACGCACCGCGTTCTCGACGGCGTGGACCTGACGGTCGCCCCGGGGGAGGTGACGGTCATCCTCGGCCCGTCCGGTTCCGGCAAGTCCACCCTGCTGCGCGTGATCAACCATCTGGAGCAGCCGCAGCTCGGCCACGTCAGCCTGGGCGGCGAGCCGATCGGTGTTCGCTGGCACCGGGGTCGGCTGAGGGAGCTCAGCGAACGCCAGATCCTGGCGCAGCGCAGCCGGATCGGCTTCGTCTTCCAGAACTTCAACCTGTTCCCGCACCTCACGGTGCTGGACAACGTGGCCGCCGCGCCTGTCGCGACCGGTCGGTTGCGCAAGCCGGAGGCTCAAGAGCTGGCGCGCGACCTTCTCGGCCGCGTGGGGCTGGCCGAGAAGGTCGCCGCCTTCCCGCGGCAGCTGTCCGGAGGGCAGCAGCAGCGCGTCGCCATCGCCCGCGCCCTGGCGCTGAGGCCGGGCGTCATCCTCTTCGACGAACCGACCTCCGCGCTCGACCCGGAACTGGTCGGCGAGGTGCTCGCCGTCATCAAGGACCTGGCCGCAGGCGGCACCACTCTCCTCATCGTCACCCACGAGATCGGCTTCGCCCGCGAGGTCGCCGACCGCGTCGTCTTCATGGACGGCGGCCGGATCCTCGAACAGGGCTCGCCGGCCGAGGTCCTGGACCATCCGCAACACCCGCGCACCAGGGAGTTCCTGAGCAAGGTCCTCTGAGCGCCGCCCCCGAGCAGCCAACCCCCATCACCGAACGAGCAAGGACCAGACATGTCCAACATCCGTCGTAGCAGCCTGTCCCGCAGCAGAGTCCTCCGCAGCGTGTCCGCAGGCGCTGCCGCAGCCGCGCTCACCGTGGGCCTCGCCGCCTGCGGCAGCGCCTCTTCCTCCTCCTCCGCCACCTCCGTCGACAACGCCGCGACCGGTGCCGTCACCGTGGCTGCCCTGTCCAACGGAGCCGGCACCCAGACCGACATCAAGGTCACCGAGGTCACCTCCCTTCACGCCGAACTGCCCGCCTCCGTCGCCAAGAGCGGACAACTGGTCATCGGCGTGGGGGCCCTGCCTGCAGGCTTCCCGCCCCTGGCGTTCGTCGGCAGCGACCAGCAGACCCTGACCGGCTCCGAGCCCGACTTCGGCCGCCTGGTCGCCGCCGTCCTCGGCCTCAAGCCCGTCGTGGAGAACTCGACCTGGGAGAACCTCTTCGTCGGCATCGACAGCGGCAAGACCGACGTCGGCTTCTCCAACATCACCGACACCGAGGAGCGGAAGAAGAAGTACGACTTCGCCTCCTACCGCCAGGACAACCTCGCCTTCGAGGTCGTCAAGTCCAGCAGCTGGAACTTCAACGGCGACTGGACCACCCTCGCCGGCAAGACCGTCGCCGTCAGCTCCGGCACCAACCAGGAGAAGATCCTGCTGGAGTGGCAGACCAAGCTGAAGGCCGCGGGCAAGCAGCTCACCATCAAGTACTACCCGGACAGCAACGCCGTGCACCTGGCCCTGCTCGGCGGCAAGATCGACGCCTACTTCGGCCCCAACCCCGGCATCGCCTACCAGATCGCCCAGGACGCCAAGACACCCAACCCCACCCGCAACGCCGGCACCTACTCCGGGGCGGGCGCGTCCCTCCAGGGGCTGATCGCGGCGACCACGAAGAAGGACAGCGGGCTGGCCAAGCCGATCGCCGACGCCATCAACTACCTGATCAAGAACGGCCAGTACGCGAAGTGGCTGGCCGCCTGGAACCTGTCCAACGAGGCGGTCACCACCTCACAGGTGAACCCGCCGGGCCTGCCGCTCACCAACTCCTGACGGCTTGGCTCCTTCCGGCCGCTCGGCGCGTCTGTGAACCAGGCGCGCCGACGGCCGGGGCGGACCCCGTCGCGACGGCGGGGTCCGCCGCATTCCCGCACCCTTTCGTGACGGAGACCCGCATCACCATGTCCACCAGCGTCCACCCGCCGCAGTCCCACAGCCCGGCCACGCCCCACGTGCTCGACAACCCCGCCTGGGCGGCACTGACCGGTCCGCACGACCGGTTCGCCGAGCGCGTCGGCCGCGCCGCCCGCTACCGCGCCGACGTCTCCCCTTTCACCGCCCTCGCCGATCCGGCCGACCCCCGCGCCTGGGACGACCTCGCCACTCTCGTCGGTCCCGGCAACGTGACGCCGTTCAGCGGCACGGTTCCCCCGCCCGAAGGGTGGGAGACCGTGGAGTCCGGGCAGGGCGTGCAACTGGTCGACACCGCCCTGCGGGCCGAACCCGCCCCGGAGGCAGTCCGCCTCGGCTCCGACGACGTCCCCGAGGTCCTCGACCTGATCGCCCGCACCAAGCCGGGGCCGTTCCTGCCCCGCACCATCGAACTCGGCACCTACCTCGGCATCCGGCACGACGGCCGGCTCGTCGCCATGGCGGGCGAGCGACTGCATCCGCCCGGCTGGACCGAGATCAGCGCCGTCTGCACCGACCCCGCCCACCGCGGCCGGGGCCTTGCCACCCGGCTGGTCCGCGCCGTCGCGGCAGGGATCAGGGAACGCGGCGACATCCCCTTCCTGCACGCCTCCGCCGCCAACACGGGTGCCATCCGGCTCTACGAGTCCATCGGCTTCACCCTGCGCCGCCGCACCGCGTTCCTGCTCCTGCGCGTGCCGGGCGGCAAGGAACACACCACATGAGCATCGACGTCGGCACGACCTCGGCCGTGAGCGAAGTCGTCACGCTCGCGAGCGAGCTGATCGCCATCGACACCAGCAACACCGGCGACCCGAACGCGCTGGGCACCGAACGGGCCGCCGCCGAGTACGTCGCGGCCAAGCTGGCGGAAGTGGGCTACGAGACGACGTATGTCGAATCCGGCGCCGGTCGCGGCAATGTCGTCGCGCGTCTCGCCGGAGCGGACCCGTCACGTGGAGCGCTGCTGGTCCACGGCCACCTCGACGTGGTGCCCGCGGACGCGAGCGAGTGGTCCGTCCACCCGTTCTCGGGCGAGGTCAAGGACGGCTACGTCTGGGGACGCGGGGCTGTCGACATGAAGGGCATGGTTGCCATGACCCTGGCCGTGGCCCGGCAGTTCAAGCGCGAGCAGTTCGTGCCGCCCCGGGACCTCCTCTTCGCCTTCGTCTCCGACGAGGAGGCCGGCGGGTTCCACGGCGCCCGCTGGCTGGTGGACAACCGGCCGGAGCTCTTCGAGGGGGCAACGGAGGCGATCAGCGAAGTCGGCGGTTTCTCCGTCTCCTTCGACGGTCGCACGCGCGCCTACCTGCTGGAGACCGCGGAGAAGGGCGTCATGTGGCTGCGCCTGAAGACGACCGGCACCGCCGGGCACGGCTCCATGCTCCACGACGACAACGCGGTCGCGAAACTCGCCGCGGCCATCACCCGGTTGCAGGCGCACCGCTTTCCGCTCGTCCTCACCGATCCCGTGCGTGAGTTCCTCGAAGGCGTTGCCGACCTCACGGGCGTCCCCTTCGACGAGACGGACCCGGAGGCGGCGGTCGCCCGCCTCGGCAACCTCTCGCGCCTGATCGGCGCGACGCTGCGCGACACCGCGAACGTCACCATGTTCGAAGCCGGCTACAAGGCCAACGTCGTGCCGTCCCTGGCCCGCGCCACCGTCGACGCTCGCATCCTGCCTGGCCGGGAGCAGGAGTTCGAAGCCGAGCTGGCGGAGATCCTGGGCCCGGACGTCGAACGCGAATGGGACAGTCTGCCGCCCGTCCGGACGACCTTCGACGGGTCGCTGGTCGACGCGATGGCGCTCGCGATCGGCGCCGAGGACCCTGGCGCGCGTCTGCTGCCCTACATGCTGTCCGCCGGAACGGACGCCAAGTCCTTCCAGCGGCTGGGTATCCGTCACTTCGGTTTCGCGCCGCTGAAGTTGCCACCGGAGCTGGACTTCACCGCGCTGTTCCACGGTGTCGACGAGCGGGTGCCGGTCGAGGCGCTCGAGTTCGGCACCCGGGTGCTGGACCGGTTCCTGCGAAGCTGCTGATCGGGTGGGCCGGGCGGCTCCATTCGTCCTCGGGCCTCGGCCCCGGTCACGTCCTCATCCGACCCGGCCTGGCGACGGCGCCGCAGGGGCCGTGGCGGTTTGCACGTGCCGATCCGGGCCGTCACCACACCGCCAGGACGACCTTGCCGTGCGTGGCCCCGGACTCGAGGGCCCGGTGGACGTGGACGACTTCGTCCATGGGCCGGACCGTGGGCGGCTGGTAGGCGAGCTCGCCCGACGCGAGGGCGGAGAGGGCGAAGGCGAGGTGCGCTCCCAGGGTGTCGGGGGAGCGCCGGGCCACGTCGCCGATGTTGTAGCCCGCGAGCGCGCGGTTGTTCTTCCAGATGTCCCAGGCGTCCGCCTGCCAGTCGCCGTGCCGCCCGAGATCGCCGTAGACGACGACCCGACCGAACGGGGCGAGGACATCCAGACTTCCTCGGCGGACCGGACCGCCGACCGGGTCGAGCACCAGGTCGACCCCTTGGCCCCAGGTGGCCTCCAGTGCGGCCCCGGTGAAGTCGTCCCGCAGGAAGAGCGCGTCGTAACCGAGCGTCTTTGCGAGGGCGAGCTTCTCGGTGGAGCCGACCGTGCCGAGAACGTGGGCTGCGCCGAGCTTTCGAGCGATCCTGGCCGCCGCGGAACCGACACCTCCGGCCGCCGAGTGGATCAGCACCGTCTCGCCGCCCTGGAAGCGTCCCGCATCCGTCAGCACGCCGTAGGCCGTCGGGTAGACACACGGCACGCCCGCCGCGTCCGCGAGTGGCAGGGTTCCCACAGGCTGGACGAACGCGGCGTCCGCGAGCACGTATTCGGCGTAACCCCCGAAGGTGGGCAAGTAGGCGGCGACGCTGCTGCCCACCGCCAGCCCCTCGACCCCGGCGCCCAGGCCGACGATGACGCCGGAGACCTCCAGCCCCGGGACGTCGTAGCCGTCCGCGCCCTCCGGTTCGCCGAACTCGCCGCGCCGGTGCTGTACTTCGGCGAAGTTCACGCCCGCGTAGGCCACCCGGACCAAAACCTGGCCGGCCTCGGGCGTGGGAACGGGACGCTGGAACTCCTGGAGAACCTCCGGGTCGCCGTTGGACTTGAACCCCCATGCGCGCAACTGCCCGCTCCTACTCTTTCAGTTCGATCACCGGATGTGCGTCGCTCCGGACCGCGTGGAGCTGGGTTGCGTAGCTGCCCGGCCGTGGGGTGCCACACGGCGCAGGGGAGCGGCGAAGAAAGGGCGCGTGCGGTCAGCCCACAGAAAGAGAAAGGGGACACAGGGCGCTGCTGACACGGAGGAGATCGACGTGGCGGCGCACGAAGCGTGCCTGGAAACCCTGCACCGCGTCCACCCCCTCGTGTTGTCCAGCGTGAACCGCGTTTTGGCGGCGGGACGTTACTGTCGGGTCACGGTAGACCGAAGCGTGAGGTTTCGACAATCCAGCCACGGTGCTGTGGCCGCCGGGCGGTGCGGTGACGAACAGTCGCGGTCGGCGGTGGTGAGGGAGGACCCTTGACCACTGAAGGGCACGGTCGAACTGTGTCCATGATTCGAGCTGCTATGTCTTGGTGGGCGAGATTCCTGCCACGCCTGCGGCCCGGCATCGACCCTCGTTGATCCTGCTTCCCGCTTTAATCCCATTGGGCGAGACATTTCATCTCGCTATTCGGCCATAGCTGGACTTGCACGCGTGGGCACTGAGAGTGTTCCGGGCATGTCCGGTGCCGGAACCACCCTGGTCGGTCGACGCCACGTCGACCTCGGCCGCATGTCCAGCGCCATCTGTTCTCGGTGATCCGAGCCCCTTTCGCCGTCTGCCGAGTCGGTCCGATGCCCTGCCCGCAGTCGCGGCGGTCCTCGGCGTCGGCCGGGTCGCCTTGTCGCCGCACGTCTGCCAGATCCCCACCCCGCTACAGGAGGACACGTCCATGTCTCAGCACACCCGCACGCCCCGCACCGCCCGGATCAGACGTGCCGGTCTGGCCGGCCTCGCTGTCGTGACCGTCGCTGGGCTGCTCAGCGCGTGCGGCTACGGCTCGCAGGGCTCCTCTTCGTCCTCTGACAACAGCAGCCCCTCCGTCGCCGCCTCCGGCTCGGGTGCCGCACTGTCGGCGGGCACCGTCCACATCGGCTACTTCGCGAACCTGACCCACGCGACCCCGCTGATCGGCATCCAGGACGGCAAGTTCGCCGCGGCGCTGGGCGGCACGAAGATCGCCACGCAGATCTTCAACGCCGGCCCCAGCGAGATCGAGGCCCTCAACTCCGGGGCCATCGACATCGCCTGGGTCGGCCCCTCCCCCGCGATCAACGGCTACGTGAAGTCCCAGGGCAGCGCCCTGAAGATCATCTCCGGAGCCACCTCCGGCGGCGCCGAACTCGTGGTCAACCCCGCCACCATCAAGTCCGAGGCGGACCTCAAGGGCAAGAAGATCGCCACCCCGCAGGCTGGCAACACCCAGGACGTGGCGCTGCTCAACTTCCTGGCGGGCAAGGGCTACAAGGAGGACCCCAAGACCGGCGCGGGCGACGTCTCCGTCATCCGCACCGACAACTCCCTCACCCCCGGCGCCTACGCCGCCGGCCAGATCGACGGCGCCTGGGTCCCCGAGCCCACCGCCTCCAAGCTGGTCTCCGAAGGCGCGAAGATCCTGGTCGACGAGAAGACCCTGTGGCCGAACAACCAGTTCGTCTCCACCAACGTCATCGTCTCCCAGACCTTCCTGAAGGCCCACCCCGACGTCGTCAAGGCCGTCCTGAAGGCCTCCGTCGACACCAACACCTGGATCCTCGCCAACCCCGACCAGGCCAAGAAGGACGCCAACGCCGCGCTCAAGGCCCTCACCGGCAAGGCCCTGTCCGCCAAGGTCCTGGACGCCGCCTGGAGCGAGCTCACCGTCACCAACGACCCGCTCGCGTCCACACTGCAGGCGGAGGCCCAGCACGCGGTGACCGCCGGCTTCATCAAGCAGCCCAACCTCACCGGCATCTACGACCTGACCCTGCTCAACCAGGTCCTCTCTGGTGAGGGCAAGCCCGCCGTCTCCGCCGCCGGACTCGGCGCGCAGTAACCATCGCCAGTCCGGTCGTTGATCCGGCCCATGGAGCCCCAGCCTCACCGGCTCCACGAGCCGCCGGACGGGGCTCCCGGGGCAGCCTCGTGCGTCACTCCGGCAAGCCCATCGGGCTGATGGACCGGCGCCGCTCCGCTGAAGCGGTGAGTCGGGGTGTTCGCTGTGATGGTCCGCTTGCGGCGGCGGGGGGCAGCAGCTCCGCCACCAGCGGAGCGACCTGAGCCGTCTCCAGGAGGAATCCGTCGTGTCCGCAGGCGGAGTGCAGCACGCGCGGCCGGTCGGCGCCGGGGATCAGGGCCGCCAGTTCCTGCTGCTGGGTGAGCGGGTAGAGCCGGTCCGAGTCCACGGCAGCGACCACGGTCGGCGCGGTGATCCGCGCGAGGGCGGATGCGGTGCCACCCCGGTCGCGGCCGATGTCGTGGCTGTTCATCGCCTCGCCCAGGACGACGTAGCTGCCCGCGTCGAATCGCCTGGCCAGCTTGGCGGCCTGGTGGTCGAGGTATGACTCGACCGCGTAGCGGCCGTCGTGCCAGGGGTGCTCGCCCGCCTGTGCCGTACGGCCGAAGCGTTCGCGCAGCTCGGATTCGGCGCGGTAGGTGACCTGTGCGGTGCGGCGTGCGATGCCGAGCCCGAGGTGCGGACCTCGACCGGGCGGCAGATGGTGGTAGTCGCCGCCGTGCCAGCCGGGATCGGAGCGGATCGCCTGCGCCTGGACGGACGTCCAGGCGATCTGTTCGGCGCTCGCCTGGGCTGTGGTCGCCAGCAGGAGCAACGCACCGACCCGGTCGGGGTATGAGACGGCCCACTCGAGCGCGCGCATCCCGCCCATGGAGCCGCCGACCACGAGGGCCCACCGCTCGATCCCGAGCGTGTCGGCCAACCCCGCCTCGACGGCCGTCTGGTCACGTTGCGTCAGGAACGGGAAACGGCTTCCCCACGGCCTGCCGTCGGGTGCCGCCGATGCCGGGCCGGTGCTGCCCTGGCAGCCGCCCAGGACGTTGGGCGCGACGACGAACCAGCAGTCGGTGTCCAGCGCCCGTCCCGGTCCGATCAGGGCGTCCCACCAGCCGGGGCTGGGATGACCGGGCCCGGCGGTGCCTGCGGCGTGGCTGTCGCCGGTCAGCGCGTGGAGCACCAGCACGGCGTTGGAGCGGTCCGGGGCGAGGGCGCCCCAGGCCTCGTAGGCGACGCGCACGTTGGGCAGGGAGCCGCCCGCTTCCAGGGCGAGCGGCTCGGACCGCTGGTACCAGCGTCGGTGGCCCGGCGGGTCCCCCTCCCGCCAGGCCCCCGACGCCGGCAGGGGAGGGGTCCCGGTCGCCGCGGTCCCGGTCAGGATGCTCCCCTCGCGCCGCCCTCGGCCCCCTTGGCAGCGCGGAACCCGGCCTCCAGATCGGCCTTGAGGTCGACCACGTTCTCCAGCCCGACCGAGAGCCGCACCAGCCCGGGGCTGGTGCCGGTCGAGGCGCGTTGCGCCTCGTCGAGCTGGCTGTGGGTGGTCGAGGCGGGGTGGATGATCAGGCTGCGTACGTCGCCGATGTTGGCGAGGTGGCTGAAGAGCTCGACACCGTCGACGAAGCGCTTGCCGGCCTCGACGCCGTCGCGCAGCTCGAAGGCGAGCACCGCGCCCGCGCCGCGCGGCAGGTAGCGCTGCGTCGCCTCGTACCAGCGGCTGGACGGCAGCCCCGGGTAGTGCACCGCGGCGACCTCGTCGCGCTGCTCCAGCCACTGCGCGAGCTCCAGCGCGTTGGCGGAGTGCCGATCGACCCGCAGCGACAGCGTCTCCACGCCCTGGAGCAGCAGGAAGGCCGAGTGCGGTGACAGCGCCGGGCCGAGGTCGCGCAGCAGTTGCACCCGCAGCTTGGCGGCGAACGCGCCGGGGCCGAGCGCGGGCCAGTAGCGCAGGCCGTGGTAGCTCGGGTCGGGCTCGTTGAAGTCGGGGAAGCGCTCGGCCGCCGCGCCGAAGTCGAAGGTGCCGCCGTCGACGACGACACCGGCGATGGTGGTGCCGTGGCCCCCGAGGAACTTGGTCGCCGAGTGGACGACGACGTCGGCGCCGTGCTCGATCGGGCGCAGCAGGTAGGGCGTCGGCACGGTGTTGTCCACGATCAGCGGAACGCCCGAGGCGTGCGCGACGTCGGCGACACCGCGGATGTCCAGCACGTTGCCGCGCGGGTTCCCGAGGGTCTCGGCGAAGAGCAGCTTGGTGTTCGGGCGGATCTCGGCACGCCAGTGGTCGAGGTTGTCGGGGTCGTCGACGAAGGAGACCTCGATGCCGAAACGCGGCAGGGTGTGCCGGAGGAGGTTGTAGGTGCCGCCGTACAGGGAGGCGCTGGAGACGATGTGGTCGCCGGCGCCCGCCAGGGTGAGGATCGCCAGCGTCTCGGCGGCCTGCCCGGAAGCGAGGGCCACCGCCGCCACGCCGCCTTCCAGCGAGGCGACGCGCTGCTCGAAGACGTCCTGGGTGGGGTTGTGGATGCGGGTGTAGATGTTGCCGGGCTCGGCGAGGGAGAACAGGTCGGCCGCGTGCTGGGTGTCGCGGAAGACGAAGGAGGAGGTCTGGTAGATCGGTACCGCACGGGCGCCGGTGGCCGGATCGGCCTGGGCTCCGGCGTGGATCTGCCGGGTCTCGAAGGACCATCCGGCGGCGGCGGACTGGTCCGTTGCGGGGGAGTCGAGGTTGTTGCTCATGGCACTCCAGACGAAGAGCAGGTGCGGGCGCACCGAGCACGGGGCGCGCCGTGGACGACGGCGACCGGCACATGGCGGGGGAGCGGAGGTTCGGCGTGCAAGCGAGGCGGAGCGCGACGCCGCAGGAGGCTCAGGAAACGCCGCGCTGCGGGAGGCGACGAGGATCGCGCCTCCGACGTGCAGTCAGCGAGTAGGACAGCTCGCGGAGTTGACACGTCCGAGGTCGACGTGGCGGCGGCACGCGAGGACGGTCATGTGGCCAGCAAAGCACGGCAGTCACACGTCGTGCCAGCCTGGGAGGGAGGATGGCACACCGGGAAACACGGGTTCACACAGGAGACACGGAACCCGCCGCGGATCCCTGCGGAGTGTCCCCGGCTGCGGGAGCCGGAGTCACGGCCGGCCTGCCCTGGCGTCGCCTACCCGAACGGCCGCGGCGCCGGGGACCCGCAGGCCCGGGCCTGGCAGGGGCAGGGCCCGGACTGCCGCCGGAGGCCGCGATCTGGTTGAATGTGCGCCATGGATCTGTTCACTGATGGCGACGCGCTCGGCGCCGAGGCGGCTCTGCCCGTCCTCGAGCCGTTCTGGCCGTCGCGCCAGCAGTTCCATTTCGACCAGACCTGTTGCCGCTCGACTGGCGCGCAGGCCTGAGTCTCCTCTTTCCCGCTCGGGCCTTTCGGCGCGCAGACGCCTCCCCTTTCCGTCCTGCGCGAAGAGAGACCTGTCATGTCTGTTTCCGTTCTGAATCCCGTTCGTGCCACGGCCCCCCGGCTGCGTTCCGTCCAGCCTGACGAGCAGGCGCGCCCCAGTGTCTACCGGCTGCCTCCGCACGTCGTCAGCGCACTCCAGCCCGAACTCGAGGTGGGGACGGCGCTGGTCGGCTACCTCGTCCTGGTTCCGGAGGGCGTCGCGCCGTCCCTGGCGGTCGCCCCGACGCCACCGATTGCGGAAACGATGGAGACCGGCGGCCTGGCGGTCGACCTGGAGCTGCGCACCGCACGGCTCGACGGTGAACTGCTCGACCTCACTTACCTGGAGTTCGAGTTGCTCGCCCACCTGACGGCGTACCCGCACCGGGTGCACACGCGTGACCGCCTGGTCGAGGCGGTCTGGGGGTATGGACACGTCGGTGACGGCCGGACCGTCGACGTTCACATCGCCCGACTGCGTCGCAAGCTCGGACCGGCTTTCCGGCAGCAGATCGTGACGGTCCGTCGGGTCGGCTACAAGTTCGTGCCGGGCAAGTAGACCGCCGGTGGCCGTGGGCTTCGTGCCCGCGCTCGACCCGTTTCCGATTGACGTGCGCGATTCGGTCTTTCTAAACTCAACTCGGCGATGAATGTCAGTGGTTGGCCCCGGCCCGCTGACTGGCAACCCTGCTCTGCGGTGGGGTGCCCCGGGGATAAGCCAGGCGGCGTGAGCAGCACGCCGCAAGCGCGGACAATGACAGGGAATTGAGGTTCCGTGGGGGGCGTGCACGGGTTCCGTGGCGGCGCGGCCGCACGGTTGCGCCTGGTCGCTCGGCTGGACATCGACCTGGCCAGGCGGGCCAGCCAGCTCTGTCGCTGATTCCTCCGCACGACGCCGGACCAGGCGCCGGTGCGACGCGTGCAACTCGTGGGCCCGAGGACGCATCGAGGCGTTCCCCGGGCGAACAGGCAACAGAGGAATCGCCCGCCTTACCGTGAACCACCGACGCGCAGCGGCGCCCGGCGGCGGTTCACGACGTGCGCTAGGAGAGCAGATGAACGCCACTGCCGCAGCCGTCCTGACCGAGGAGCAGCCGATCGTCCCCCCTCCTGGACGGGAGGTCGAGTTCCGCCGACTGCAGGAGGCCTACGACGAGAGTCTCCGGGGTCGCGGCCGGGTCGTGGTGATCCACGGCTCCGTCGGCAGCGGCCGTTCCGAACTGCTGGACGCGTTCTCGGGTCACGCGACCCGCTCGGGCGCGCTGGTGCTTCACGCCGGAGGGGCGCCTCTGGAGAAGTCGTTCTCCTACGGGGTGGTCCGGCAGCTGTTCCAGAGCCAGGGCCTGCCCGAAGACGTGGCCCTCTCTGGGTTGCGGCTGGTCGGGCGGCCGGCCCCGCCAGGAGCCGGCGCGGCTGTGGAGCTGCTGGAGGGCCTCAGCTCGCTGCTGTTGCGCGTCGCAGAGCGCCGCCCGCTGGTGCTGGCGGTGGACGACCGGCAGGACGCCGACCGTGCGTCGCTCGAGTTCCTCGTCTACCTCGTCCGCCGCACCGTGCGGGCCAAGGTCCTGGTGCTGCTGAGCTCACGCGAGACCATGACGCCGGAACATCCGACGATCGAGGTCGAGCTGGCCCGGCAGCGCCACTACCAGCGCATCCGCCTGGACCTCTTCGCACCGGCGGTCGTCGCGACGCGGCTCGCGCCGGTGGTGGCACCGGAGGCGCTCGGTGCCCTGAGCACACAGGCATACCAGCTGACCGGAGGTAATCCGCTGCTGGTGTCCGCCCTGATCGACGATCAGCAGCCGGGCGCAGTGATGCTCGACGCGGGCGAGAACTACCGACGAGCCGTCATGAACTGCCTCCATCGCATCGACCCGCTGGCGCTGCGCTGCGCCCGGGGCATCGCCGCGCTCGGCGGTGGCACCAGCGACCTGGAGCTTCTCGCGGACCTGGTCCTGCTGCGCCGGGACTCGCTCAGCCGGGGACTGTACCTGCTGGAGGCGTCCGGGCTGCTGCACGAGGGGCGCTTCCGGCACGGAACCGTCGCCGGCGACCTGCTCGCGGGCGTTCCTGCGGACGAACTTGCCGTGCTGCAGAGCCGCGCGGCGGAGCTGCTCAGCGTCCACGGCGCCTCGGCCGCGATGGTGGCCGAGGCGCGTCGCGCCGCGGCCGGACACCGCCAGGGACGGCAGGCGGAGATCGCACCGACCGTGTTCCGTGTTCCGGGGGACCAGGCCGTGGCCCTTCTCCCGGGGTCCGGCGTCGCTCAGGACCGCCCGGACGTCGTGGTGATCGCGAACGGCACCGGAGCCGGGACGACGGAGAGCGGGGCCCAGCCCGACCTGGAGCCCTCGCGGGTTGCCTCGGGCGGGGCGTGGGTCACAGAGGAGGGTCATCGCCCCCTGCGAGCCCTCGTCGCCGCGTTCGACTCCGGCAGCGGGTCGTTCACCGCCCCGGCCTCGGCGGCGCGTGCCGAGGGTCAGGCCGAGGACACCGGCGCCCGGACACTCCAGGCTCTCCTGGCCGGAGCAGACCCGCGCGTGATCGTTCCGCGCGCCGAACGAGTCCTGCGTGAGGGCCTGTTGGGCGGCCTGGCTCCCGCTTCCCTCGGTTCGGCGCTGACGACCCTGCTCTACGCCGACCGGGCCGACCGGGCCGGACACTGGACGGCCGTGCTCGCCGAACGGACCCGCGAACAGTGCGGCGCGGGATGGATCGGGATTCTGGGCACAGCCCAGGCCGAGACGGCGCTTCGGCTCGGCGACCCGCGCTGGGCACTCGACCGTGCGTGCACCCTGCTCGCCGACGCCGAGCCAGGCACGAGCGCGGAGGCGCGTCTGGTCTGGCTGACCACCGCGATCGGGGCTGCCACCGCGCTGGGCCGGCATGAGCAGGCAGGTGATCTGCTCGACGAACCGACGGACGAAGACCTGCGAGGCAGTGTCGCCGGACTGCGCCACCTGCTCGCCCGCGCCGAGCACCTGCTGGCGAAGGGATGCCCCGAGGAGGCCCGCGCGCTGTTCGGTGACGGCGGTCACCTGGCCGCGCAGCTGGGTGTCGACCAGCTGACCGGAGTGGGGTTGTGGCGGGTCGGCGCGGCGCGGGCGGAGCTGGCGATGGGTCGCGCCGCCGCCGCACGCCGGCTCGTCGACGAGCAACTCGGCAGACTGGGCGCTGCCGGCAGTCCACGCGCGCGCGGCCTGGCCCTGCGGGCCCGCGCGGCCACGGCAGGGGGTGCCGAGCGGGTCGCGTCGCTGGAGCAGGCCGTCGCGCAGCTGGAGCAGTCAGGCGACGTAGTCGCCGTGGGCGAAGCACGTGCGGAACTTGCCGAAGCCTGCCGGGCGTTCGGTGATCCCGGCAGAGCCAGGGCACTTGAGCGCGCTTTGGTGGGCGGTTCATCCGCTCGGAGCCATCCACCGCACGGGGGCGGGGACGTCTTCTCCGGAGTCGTCCAGCGCACCGGGGTCGGCGAGCAGGCGCAGGCCGACTCGGCGGGGCGCCTGAGCGACGCGGAGCAGCGGGTGGCTGAACTCGCCGCCGCCGGAATGACCAACCGTGACATCTCACGGCGCCTGCACGTCACGGTGAGCACGGTGGAGCAGCACCTCACCCGCGTCTACCGCAAGCTGGGCGTGCGCAGCCGCATCGAGTTGCGGACCCGCCTGGCCGGGGCGCGCGAACTCGCCGGCTGAACTGCCCGCGTCCTTCGGCGGCAGCTGCGCGGTCCTTTGCCCGGCCCTCGCACGGGCGATAGGGGTCGGGCAGGGGGCCGTTAGGGGTTAGCTCAGGGCGCGTGCCACCGAAAGCTGGATTCCGAAGAGACCAACGGAATCCGGTTGAGGAGTGGTCAGGCGCGATGGCAGAGCAGACAGCCACCCGAGTGCGCGGCGGCGGTGAAGGCCAGGCGGGGCCCGTGGCGGTCGTCGGCCTCGCGTGCCGTCTTCCCGGAGCGGCCGATCCCGGGGAGTTCTGGCGGTTGCTGGCCTCGGCCACCGACGCCGTGGACGAGCCCGGCCCGGAGCGGGTCGCCGCTGGGGGAGCGGCGTCGGGGCAGCGGGCCGGATGGCTCACCCAGGTCGACGCGTTCGACCCGGAGTTCTTCGGCATCGCCCCGGCCGAGGCGTCCGCCGCCGACCCGCAGCAGAGGTTGCTGCTGGAGCTGGCATGGGAGGCGTTGGAGGACGCCGCCGTTCGTCCGCGCACCCTGCACGGCACTCGCACGGGCGTGTTCGTCGGTGCCACGGCGGGGGACTGGGCGCTGTTGACGCACCGTCGTGGCGGGGCGCCGGGCCGGCACGCGTTGACCGGTGTGAACCGGGGCATCCTCGCGAACCGGATCTCCTACACTCTCGGCCTGCGCGGTCCCAGCCTGACCGTCGACACCGGGCAGTCCTCCTCGCTGGTGGCGGTCCACCTGGCGCTGGAGAGCCTGCGGTCCGGCGAGGTGGACGCCGCCCTCGTGGCGGGCGTGCAACTGAACCTCGCCGAGGAGAGCACGACGGCGCTCGACCGCTTCGGGGCGCTCTCGCCGGACGGTGCCTGCCGGGTCTTCGACGCCGACGCGAACGGGTTCGCGCGCGGGGAGGGCGCGGTTCTGCTGGTGCTCAAGCCTCTGGCCCGGGCCCTCGCGGACGGGGACCCGGTGCACGCGGTGCTGCTGGGCAGCGCCGTCAACAACGACGGCGCCACCGACGGCCTGACCGTTCCGGGAGCGCCGACCCAGGCCGAGGTCGTCGCCGCGGCCCTGGCTGACGCGGGTGTCTCGCCGGACCAGGTCCAGTACGTGGAGTTGCACGGGACCGGGACCAAGGTCGGCGACCCGGTCGAGGCGGCCGGACTCGGTGCCGCCTTCGGCGCCCGCAAGGACGGGCAGCGACTGCACGTCGGCTCGGTGAAGACCAACATCGGCCACCTGGAGGGCGCCGCCGGGCTGGCGGGTCTGCTCAAGACGGTGCTGAGCCTGCGGCACCGTGAGCTGCCCGGCAGCCTGCACTTCCGCACCCCGAACCCGGCCATCGACCTGGACGCCCTCGGCCTGCACCTGCGCACCGGCCACGGCTCCTGGCCGCGCCCGGACCAGCGCCTCGTCGCGGGCGTCAGCTCCTTCGGCGTCGGCGGCACCAACGCCCACGTCGTCCTTGCCGAACCGCCCGCCGCCAACCCGACTGACGCCACTGGCCCGGCCGACGGTGCGAACCGGTCCGACGCGTCCGCGCCTCCCGGCGGTCTGTTGTGGCCGCTCTCGGCTCGGTCGCCGCAGGCGCTCCAGGGTCAGGCCCTGGCCTTGCTCGACCACCTGGACCGCCACCCGCGGATCGCTCCCCACGAGCTCGCCCATGCCCTGGCCACCACCCGCACCGCCTTCGATCACCGGGCCGTCGTCCACGCCGCCGACCTCGGCGGTCTGCGGGACGGGCTCGCGCACCTCGCCGCCGGGCGCCAGAGCGTGGCGGTGGTCCGCGGCCTGGCCCGGGGCGAGGGCGGCGGGACCGTGCTCGTCTTTCCCGGGCAGGGATCCCAGTGGGACGGCATGGCCCGCGAACTCCTCGGCGTCTCGGCGCCGTTCGCCGCGAGCATCCGCGCCTGCGAGCAGGCGCTCAGCCCGCACGTCGACTGGTCGCTGGAGGCGGTGCTGACCGGCGCGCCCGGCGCACCCGCCCTGGAACGGCCCGACGTGGTTCAGCCCGTCCTGTTCGCGGTGATGGTGTCGCTGGCCCGGCTGTGGGAGGCGCACGGCGTGCGTCCGGACGCCGTCATCGGGCACTCCCAGGGGGAGATCGCGGCCGCGCACGTCGCCGGGGCGCTCAGCCTGGTCGACGCGGCGCGCGTGGTGGCGCTGCGCTCGCGTGCGATCGCGGCCCTCGGCGGACCGGGGGCCGGTGCCATGGCGTCACTCGAACTGCCGCACGCACAGGCGGCGCAACGGATCGCGCCCTGGGCCGGCCAGGTCGGCGTTGCCGCCGTCAACGGGCCCGAGGCGACGGTGATCTCGGGGGACCGCGGCGCGGTGCGGGAGATCGTGGCGGGTCTCTCGGCGGAGGACGTGCGGGCGAGGCTCATCCCCGTCGACTACGCCTCGCACTCGCCGCAGGTGGAGCCCCTGCGCGAGGTGCTGCCGTCCCTGCTCGAGGGCGTGCACACTCGTGAGACCTCGGTCGCGATCTACTCGACCGTCACCGGCGGCCGGATCGACCCGGCCGAGCTCACTCCCGCCTACTGGTACCGCAACCTGCGCGGCACCGTCCGCTTCGAGGACGCCGTGCGGGCGGCGCGGGCGGACGGCCACCGGGTCTTCGTCGAGAGCAGCCCGCACCCGGTGCTGGTCCCCGCCGTCGCCCCGGTGCTGGAGGACGACGGTGTGGCGCTCGGGACGCTCCGCCGCGACCAGGGCGGACCGGACCGCTTCCGTTCGGTGCTGGCCGAACTGCACGCCCGCGGTGGCCGGGTGGACTGGGAGCGCCTCCTCGGGCCCGTTCACGGGCGTGTCACGCTGCCGACCTACGCCTTCCAGCGGCGTCGCCTCTGGCTCGACGGAGCCACCGCTCCCGCGCCCACC
Organism: Streptacidiphilus jiangxiensis; assembly: GCF_900109465.1. GTDB lineage: Bacteria > Actinomycetota > Actinomycetes > Streptomycetales > Streptomycetaceae > Streptacidiphilus > Streptacidiphilus jiangxiensis. The sequence continues at coordinate 244,944 of NZ_FOAZ01000013.1, read as the reverse complement.
CCGGACCGACCGGACACGCCCGCGCCCGAGCCCAAGTCCGTGGCCGAGCCTGTAGCCGGGACCGGGGCGCAGCAGGGGACGTCCCCGGAGGAGTTGCTGGAAACCGTGCGGGCCAGCGCGGCGCTGGTGCTCGGTCAGTCCGGGCCGGAGCAGGTCGACCCCGACCGCAGCTTCAAGGACCAGGGCTTCGACTCCGTCGCCGCGGTGGAGTTCCGTGAGCGCCTCGCCGCCGCGACCGGCCTCACCCTGCCCGCGACGCTCGCCTACGACCACCCCACCGCCCGCGAGGTCGTGCGCCACCTGACGGGCACCACCGGGAGCCGCCCAGGGAACCGACCCGCACCGGTACGCACGGACGACCCGCGTGAGCCGATCGCGATCGTCGCGCTCAGCGGCCGTTGGCCCGGCGGCGCCGACACCCCCGAGGCCCTGTGGGAGCTGCTGCTCTCCGGGCGTGACGCCATCGGCCCGTTCCCGGACAACCGCGGCTGGGACCTCGACGCCCTCCATGACCCGGCCGGAGCCCGTCCGGGCCGTTCCGCCACCCGCCACGGCGGTTTCCTCCACGACGCCGACCTGTTCGACGCCGACTTCTTCGGCCTCAGCCCACGTGAGGCCGCGGCGGCCGACCCGCAGCAGCGGCTGCTGCTGCAGGCGGGCTGGGAGCTGTGCGAGCGGGCCGGGATCGTTCCCGCCGACCTGCGCGGCAGCAGCACCGGCGTCTACCTCGGCATCACCGCGCAGGAGTACGGGCCCCGCCTGCACGAGACCCCCGAGGCCTACCAGGGGCACGCCCTGACGGGCAGCCTCACCAGCGTCGCCTCCGGGCGGCTGGCCTACACCCTCGGCCTGCAGGGCCCGGCGCTGACCGTCGACACCGCCTGCTCCTCGTCGCTGGTCGCGCTGCACTTGGCGGTGCAGGCGCTGCGGCGCGGCGAGTGCGACCTGGCCTTCGCCGGCGGCGCCGCCGTGATGTCCAGCCCCGGCATGTTCACCGAGTTCAGCCGCCAGGGCGGCCTCGCCCGTGACGGTCGCTGCAAGCCGTTCGCGGCCGCCGCGGACGGCACCGCCTGGTCCGAGGGCGTCGGCTTGGTGCTGCTGGAGCGGCTGTCGGACGCCCGGGCCCACGGGCACCCGGTGCTCGCCGTCGTCCGCGGCACCGCGATCAACCAGGACGGCGCCTCCAACGGACTGACCGCGCCCAACGGCCCGGCCCAGGAGCGCGTGATCCGCGCCGCCCTGGCCGACGCCGGGCTGACGCCCGCCGACATCGACGCCGTCGAGGCGCACGGCACCGGCACCACCCTCGGCGACCCGATCGAGGCACGCGCCCTGATCGCCGTCCACGGGACGGCGCGCCCGGCCGGCCGGCCGCTGCTGCTCGGCTCGTTGAAGTCCCATATCGGCCACACCCAGGCCGCCGCCGGGGTCACCGGCGTCATCGCGACCGTCCAGGCCTTGCGCGAGGGCGTTCTGCCCGGCCTGCTGCACCTGGACGCGCCGTCCCCGCACGTCGACTGGACCGCCGGCGCGGTGCGGCTGCTCGACCGCACCACACCCTGGCCAGACCAGGGGCGTGTGCGCCGGGCCGGGGTCTCCTCCTTCGGGATCAGCGGCACCAACGCGCACGTCGTCATCGAACAGGCGCCGCCCTACCAGGAACCCGCCCGACAGTCCGACGAGCCGTCGGCCGCGGCCGCGGCCGCGGGAACGATCCCGCTGCTGCTGTCGGCCCGCGACGAGGAGGGGCTGCGCGCCCAGGCGCGGCGTCTCGCGCAGGCGCCCGGCCTGGTTCTCGACGCCGACGCCGCCCGCGCGCTGGCCACCGCACGCAGCCGTTTCCCGTACCGAGCCGTCGTCCTGGGCGCCGGTCCGGACGAACGGGCCGAGCGCCTGCGGGCGTTCGCCGCCGGTGGCGACGCGGCGGCGCAGGGCGTCGCCGGGACGGCCCCCAGCATCGCCGTGCTGCTCTCCGGCCAGGGGAGCCAGCGCCCCGGCGCCGGCAAGGAGCTGTATGCGGCGTATCCGGTGTTCGCGCGGGCGCTCGACGCCGTCGCCGAACGCTTCGACCGGGAGCTGGAGGTGCCGCTGCGCCGAGTGCTGTTCGCGGCGCCGGGAACGGCCGAGGCCGTGCTGCTGGACCGCACCGCCTACACCCAGCCCGCCCTGTTCGCGCTGCAGACGGCGCTGTACCGGCTCGCCGAGTCCTTCGGTGTGCGCGCCGGACGCTTCCTCGGCCACTCCGTCGGCGAGTTGACGGCCGCCCACATCGCCGGGGTGCTGGACCTGGACGACGCCGTGACGCTGGTCGCCGCGCGGGCGCGCCTGATGCAGGCGCTGCCCGGCGGCGGCGCGATGGCCGCGCTGGAGGGCTCGGAGGACGACGTCGCGCCGCTGCTCGCCGGTCGCGGCGGGTCGGTCGCGCTCGCCGCCGTCAACGGCCCGCGTGCGGTCGTCGTCTCTGGCGACGCCGATGAGGTGCACGACCTCGCCCGCAGGTGGCAGCAGGGCGGGCGCCGCAGCCGGCTGCTGACGGTGAGCCACGCCTTCCACTCCCCGCACATGGAGCCGATGCTGGCCGAGTTCCGCGAGGTCGCCGCGCGACTGCGCTACGCCGCCCCGCACACTCAGGTCGTCTCGAACCTCACCGGGCGCATCGCCACGGCAGAGGAGCTGGCCGACCCGGACTACTGGGCGCACCACGTCCGCGCGGCCGTCCGGTTCCACGACGGCGTGCGTACCCTCGCAGTCGAGGGCACCGGCGCCTACCTGGAGCTCGGCCCGGGTGCGGTGCTGACCGCGCTCGTCCGCGAGGCCGTGGACGTGGACGCGGACGGAGCGGACGCGGACGGGGTGGAGGCGGACGCGCCGCTCGCCACGCCGGTCCTGCGCGCCGGAACCCCCGAGCCGGACGCCTTCCTGACCGCGCTCGCCCGCCTGTACGTCGAGGGGGTGCCCGTCGACTGGACACCGGCCTTCCCGTCGGGCCGGGCCGCGCACGTGCCGCTGCCGACCTACCCGTTCCGCCGCACCCGCCACTGGCTCGCCCCGCCCGCGCCACGCCCCGCCGGGGAGCAGGCGCCCGACCACCCGTTCCTCGACAACGTCCTCGACCTGCCCGACGGGGCGGGGAGCATCCTCACCGGGACCGTGTCGCTCGACCGGCACCCGTGGCTCGCCGACCACGCGGTCGACGGCCAGGTCCTGCTGCCGGGCACCGCCTTCCTGGACCTGGTGCTGCGCGCCGCCGCCGAGACGGCCTCCGCCCACGTGGAGGAGCTCACGCTGGAGGCTCCGCTGCCGCTCACACCCGGGCGGCCGGTCCACCTGCAACTCGCGGTCGGGGCCGCCGACACGGAGGCGCGTCGGTCGGTCACCCTGCACGCGCGCTCCACGCGTGAAGAGGCATGGCGCCGTCTGGCCACCGCGACGGTCACCGCCAAGACCAGTCCTGCGTCCCCGTCGCCGTGGGAGGGCGACGCGGGGGAGCGCTTGGACGTCGACACGCTCTACACGGACCTGGCCGCCGCTGGCTACGGCTACGGCCCCGCCTTCCGACTGCTCACCGCCGCGCGACGGGCGGGGGAGACGGTGTTCGCGGAGACGTCGGCGGCCGAGCAGACTCCGGGCGGGCGCTTCGCGGTCCAGCCCGCCGTGCTGGACGCGGTCCTCCACGCCGTCGTCGCCCTGACCGGAGGTGGGACGCAGGGCCTGACCCGCCCCCGCGTCCCCTTCGCCTGGCACGGGGTGACCGTGCACCGGCCCCTCGACGGACCCGTGCGGGCCCGCATCCGCCCGCTGGGCGACGACGCCGTCGCCCTCGACCTCGTCGACGCCGCGAGCGGGGCACCCCTGCTCACCGTCGACCGGTTGACGCTGCGCCAGTCGGTCGCGCTCGGCACACCCGGGCCCGAGCGCGGCTTCGCCGTGGCCTGGACACCGGTCGCGCCCGACCCGGACCAGGGCGCACCCGAGGCGACGACGGCGGTGGCGCGCGTCGCGGACGCCGACGAGGCCCTGGCGCGCATCCGCGCCTGGCTGGACGAGGACCACGCCGGGGGAGCCAGGCTCGCCCTGGTGACCCGGAACGCCGTTGCGGTGGACCCGAGCGAGGACGTGCCCGATCCTCGCGCCGGGGCCGTCTGGGGCCTGGTGCGCACCGCGCAGGCCGAGCACCCCGGCCGGCTGTTGCTCGCCGATGTCGACGGCACACAGGAGAGCGACGAGGCGCTGACCACCGCCCTGGACCGGGGTGACGCCCAATTCGCCCTGCGCGCCGGCGAGGTGCTGCTGCCCGTACTCGCCCGTCCCCGCGCCGGGGACACCCTCGCCCTGCCGGACGGGACAGGGGCGTGGCGGCTCGACACCGAGCGGCCCGGCAGCCTGGACAGTCTCGCCCTTCTCCCCGCCCCGGAGGCCGAACGGTCCCTCGGGCCCGGCGAGGTGAGGCTCGCCCTGCGCGCCGCCGGGCTGAACTTCCGCGACGTGCTGATCGCGCTCGGCCTCTACCCGGGCGGTGCCCTGATCGGTGCCGAGGCCGCCGGCGTGGTCCTGGAGACCGGGCCCGGTGTCACCGCGCTGCGCCCGGGGGACCGGGTCTTCGGACTTGTCCAGGGCACGCTCGGCCCGGTGGCGGTGACCGACCACCGCCTGCTGGCGCCGATCCCGGCGGGTTGGGGCTGGGCGGAGGCGGCCGGAGTGCCGGTGGCGTTCCTCACCGCCCGCTACGGCCTGTTCGAGCTCGCCAGGTTGCAACCGGGGGAGCGGGTACTGGTCCACGCGGCCGCCGGAGGTGTCGGCCAGGCGGCCGTCCAGCTCGCACACCGCGCCGGGGCGGAGGTGCTGGCCACCGCGGGCCCTGGCAAGTGGCCGGTCCTGCGCGGCCTCGGCGTCGCGCCGCGCCGCATCGCCTCCAGCCGCACCCTCGACTTCGAGACCGCGTTCAGGGATGCAGGGCCGGACGGGCAGGCCGGGACGGGCGTGGACGTCGTGCTCAACTCCCTGGCCCGCGAGTTCACCGACGCCTCGTTGCGCCTGCTCGGCGACGGCGGACGCTTCGTGGAGCTCGGCAAGACCGACCTGCGCGACGCCGCCCAGGTGGCCGCCGACCATCCAGGCGTGCGCTACCAGGCGTTCGACCTCTTCGACGTGGACCCCGACCTGGTCAAGTCCATGTTCGTCGACCTGCTCACCGGCTTTGCCGACGGGAGCCTGCGACCGCTCCCCGTCACCGCCCAGGACATCCGGCACGCGCCCACCGCACTGCGCAGGTTCAGCCAGGCCAAGCACACCGGCAAGCTCGTCGTCACCCTGCCGCAGCCACCTGCCGCCGAGGACGGCACCGTGCTGCTCACCGGCGGCACGGGAGCCCTGGGCGCGCTGGTGGCCCGGCGGCTGGTCGAGCGGCACGGGGTCCGTAGGCTGCTGCTGGCCGGCCGTCAGGGCCCGGCCGCGCCGGGCGCCGCGCAGCTCCTGGCCGACCTGGTCGCACTCGGCGCCCACGCCGAGGCCGTCGCCTGCGACGTCGCCGACGGTGACGCCGTGGCCCGCCTGGTGGCAGGCATCGCGCCCGAGCATCCGCTGACGGCCGTCGTCCACCTGGCGGGCGTCCTCGACGACGCTCCGCTGGAGGCGCTGACACCGCAGCGGCTGCACGCCGTCGCCGCGCCCAAGTCCACGGCTGCCTGGCACCTGCATCGCGCCACCGCCGGTCTCGACCTGCGCGCCTTCGTGCTCTTCTCCTCCGCCGTCGGCCTGCTCGGCAACCCCGGGCAGGCGAACTACGCGGCCGCCAACGCCGAACTGGACGGACTCGCGCAGCACCGCCGGGTCCGCGGCCTGCCCGGGATCTCCCTCGCCTGGGGCCACTGGGCCCAGGCGGGCGGGCTCGCGGCGGAGCTCGACGACACGCAGACGGCCCGGCTCGGCGCGACCGGCCTGGCGCCGATGACGGACGAGCAGGCGCTCGCCCTCTTCGACGCTGCGTGGACGGCCCCTGAATCCCTGCTGGCGACCGCCGTGCTCGACCCGACCCGCGGCACCTCCCCGTTGCTGCGCGGGCTCGCCGTGAGGGCGCCCGCCCCGACACGGACGGCCGTCAAGCCCGACGGTCCCGCTCTCCTGCTGGCCGAGCTGGCGCCGCTCGCGGAGCCGGAGCGGCAACGGCGGCTCGTCCTGCTGGTGCGCCGCGCGGCCGCCGCCGTCCTCGGCCACCCCGGGCCGGAGGCGATCCGCCCCGGCGTCGGCTTCATGGACGCCGCGTTCGACTCACTCGGCGTGATCGAACTGCGCAACCGGCTCGGCGAGGTCACCGGACTGCGCCTGCCGACCACCGTCACCCTCGACCACCCCACCCCGGCCGCGCTCGCCGCACACCTGCTTGAGCGCCTCTTCCCCGCGCCGGAACAGCCGGCGGCGGAGCTCCCCGTGAGCCACGAGGAGCCTGCCGCCGGCGCGGAGGACCTCGCCGAGCGCATCGCCGACGCGAGCGACGACGAGATCTTCGCCCTGCTGGACCACGAGTTCGGACTGTCCCGAGAGGCCCACGACCGATGACCACGCACGAGGAAAAGCTCCGCGACTACCTGAACCGGGCCGCGACCGAGCTCCACGAGACCCGCCGGCTCCTGCGCGAGGCCGAGGCCCGCGCGGAGGCGAACCACCAGGACGACGACCCGATCGCCGTGGTCGGCACCGCCTGCCGCCTGCCTGGCGGCGTCGACACCCCGGACGCGCTGTGGCGCCTGGTCACCGAGGAGCGCGACGCGATCGGCCCCTTCCCGGCCGACCGGGGCTGGGACCTCGACCACCTCTTCGACGACGACCCCGACAGCCCGGGCCGCAGCTACGCCCGCCACGGCGGCTTCCTCTACGGGGCCGGCGAGTTCGACGCCGCGTTCTTCGGACTCTCCCCGCGCGAGGCGCTCGCCGCCGACCCGCAGCAGCGCCTGCTGCTGGAGACCGCCTGGGAGGCCCTGGAACACGCCGGGATCGACCCGACTGCCCTGCGCGGCAGCCGCACCGGCGTCTTCGCGGGCGTCATCGCCCAGGAGTACGGACCGAGCCTGCACCACCTCCCGGCCCGGCAGACCGACGGCTACGTGCTGACCGGCACCACCACCAGCGTCGCCTCCGGGCGCATCGCCTTCACCCTGGGCCTGCAGGGCCCGGCCGTCACCGTCGACACCGCCTGCTCGTCCTCGCTCGTCGCCCTGCACCTGGCCGCGCGCTCGCTGCGCAGCGGCGAGAGCACCCTCGCCCTGGCGGCGGGCGCCACGGTGCTGGCCGCGCCTGGCATGTTCATCGAGTTCTCCCGGCAGCGCGGGCTCGCCCGCGACGGCCGGATCAAGGCCTTCGCGGCCGCCGCCGACGGCACCGCCTGGGGTGAGGGCGTCGGCGTCGTGGTGCTGGAGCGCCTGTCGGACGCGCGCCGCAACGGGCACCCCGTGCTGGCGGTGTTGCGCGGCTCGGCCGTCAACCAGGACGGCCGCACCAGCCAGCTGACCGCGCCCTCCGGTCCCTCGCAGCAGCGGGTGATCCGTGCCGCCCTGGAGGACGCCGGTCTGACGCCGGACGAGGTTGACGCGGTGGAGGCGCACGGTACCGGGACGACGTTGGGTGATCCGATCGAGGCGCAGGCGCTGCTCGCGGTCTACGGGCAGGAGCGCTCGCAGGACGATCCGCTGTGGTTGGGGTCGGTGAAGTCGAACATCGGTCACACGCAGGCGGCTGCGGGTGTGGCGGGTGTGATCAAGATGGTGGAGGCGTTGCGGCACGGTGTGCTGCCGAGGACGTTGCACGTGGACGCGCCGTCGCCGCATGTGGACTGGGACTCCGGTGCGGTGCGGGTGCTGGAGGAGGCCAGGGCGTGGCCGGAGCGGGAGCGTCCGCGTCGTGCGGCGGTGTCCGCGTTCGGTGTGAGCGGCACCAATGCGCACGTCATCCTGGAGCAGGCGCCCGCCGAGGAGCCCGTGCAGGAGGAGCCGGAGGTCCCGTCGCCCGCCCTGCTGCCGTGGGTGCTCTCCGCCCGTTCCCCGCAGGCCCTGCGCGAGCAGGCCGCCCGCCTCGCCGACCAGCTGGACGGCCCGGACGCGCCGCGCCCGGTCGACGCTGCCCACTCCCTCGTCACCGCCCGCGCCGCGCTGGAGGAGCGCGCCGTCGTCCTCGGCGGCCCCGACCAGCTCCGCGCCTTCGCCACCGGCGGCGCCGAGGCCGTCACCGGCACCGCGGGCGACGACGACCGCAAGGTCGTCTTCGTCTTCCCCGGCCAGGGCTCGCAGTGGGCCGGCATGGCCCGCGAACTCCTCGACACCGCTCCCGTCTTCGCCGACACCCTGCGCGCCGCCGCCGCCGCGCTCGCCCCGCACACCGACTGGTCCCTCCTCGACGTCGTCCAGGGCGCCGAGGGCGCACCGGACTTCGACCGCGTCGACGTGGTCCAGCCCGCGCTGTGGGCCGTCATGGTGGCGCTGGCCGAACTGTGGCGCGCCCACGGCATCACCCCGGACGCCGTCGTCGGCCACAGCCAGGGCGAGGTCGCCGCCGCCGTCGTCGCGGGCGGTCTCACCCTGGAGGACGGCGCGCTGATCGTCGTCCGCCGCGCCCGCCTGCTGGCCTCGCTCTCGCACCACGGCGGCATGCTCTCCGTGCCGCGCCCCCGCGCCGAGGTCGACGCCCGCCTGGACGCCCGATACGCCGGGCGCCTGGGGATCGGCGTCGTCAACGGCCCGGCCGCGACCGTGGCCACCGGCGACCTGGAGGCCCTGGCCGCGCTGGAAGCCGAATACCGGGCCGAGGGCGTCGAGGTGCGCCGCGTCAACATCGACTACGCCTCGCACTCCCCGCAGACCGAAGCCCTGCGCGACGAACTGCTGCGCGTCCTCGACGGCATCGCCCCCCGCGCCGGGAGCGTGCCGCTGTACTCCACCGTCGCCGGCACCTGGCAGGACACGGCCGCACTCGACGCCGCCTACTGGTACCGCAACCTGCGGCAGACCGTGCGCTTCGAGGAGGCGGTGCGTGGCCTCGCCGACACCGGCCACACCGTCTTCGTCGAGGTCAGCCCGCACCCCGTGCTGACCGGCGCCATCGAGGACACGCTCGCCGACACCCCCGACGTGATCGACCCCGTCGTCACCGGCACTCTGCGCCGTGGCCAGGGCGGCCCGCGCCGCTGGCTCACCTCGCTCGCCGCCCTCCACGTGCGCGGTGTCCGCGTCGACTGGACGCCCGTCTTCCGTGACGCCGCCCCGCGCCGCGTCGACCTGCCTCGCTACGCCTTCCAGCGCGAGCACTACTGGCTCGACGCGACCCGCTCTCCCGAGCTGGTGTCCGCCACCGTAGCGGGCACCACCGGCAACGCCTTCTGGGAGCTGGTCGCCGAGCAGGACACCGACCGCCTCGCCCGCGCCATCGGCGTGGACAGCACCGCGCTGGAGCCGGTCGTGCCCGCGCTGGCCTCCTGGTGGGAGCGCCGCCGCGAGGAGTCGACGGCGGACGCCTGGCGCCACCGCGTCGTCTGGCGGCCCGTCAGCGAGCCCCCGGCCACCCGCCTGGACGGCACCTGGCTGCTGGTCGTGCCCGAGGACCGCGCCGATCACCCCTGGGCCGGCGCCGCGGCCACCTCCCTGGCCGCGCGCGGCGCGGCCGTGCGCCGGATCCACGTCCCGCACGACGCCGACCGCGCCTGGCTCGCGGACGCGCTGGGCGGCGAGCCGTTGGGCGGAGTGCTCTCGCTCCTCGCCCTGGGAGACGGCCATCATCCCGACCACCCCGCACTGCCCTGGGCCCACGCTGCCACCGTCGCGCTCACCCAGGCGCTCGACGACGCCGGGACCGTCGCGCCGCTGTGGTACGCCACCCGGAACGCCGTCACCACCGGCCCCGGCGACACCGCGCCCGAGCCGGAGCAGGCGCTGCTGTGGGGCTTCGGCCAGATCGCGGCCGTGGAGAACCCGGGCCTGTGGGGTGGTCTGCTGGACCTCTCGGCCGACGCCGACGCGAGCCTGTGGCGGCAGGCCGCGGCCCGCCTCGCCGACCGCCGCGCCGAACGCGAGGCGGAGTTGGCCGTGCGCGGCAGCGGCGTCCTGGCCCGGCGTCTGGTGCCAGCGCCGCCCACGGGCGCCGACGGCGACCCGCAGCCCTGGCGGCCCACCGGGACCACCCTGGTCACCGGCGGCACTGGCGCGCTCGGCGGCCACGTCGCCCGCTGGCTCGCCGGACGCGGGGCCGAGCACCTGCTCCTGGTCAGCCGCCGGGGCGCGGACGCCCCCGGAGCCGAGGCACTGCGCACCGAACTGATTTCCCTGGGAACACGGGTGAGCTTCGCCGCCGCCGACCTCGCCGACGCGCGGCAGCTCGACGCGGTCCTGGCCGCCGTCCCGGACGAGCTGCCCCTGCGGGCCGTCGTCCACACCGCCGCCGAGCTGCACGACGCCCTGATCACGGAGCTGACGCCCGAGCAGCTCGCCCGGGCGCTGCGCGCCAAGACCGGCACGGCGGACCTGCTGGACCGCCGCACGGCCGCTCTGGAGCTGGACGCCTTCGTGTTGTTCTCCTCGCTCGCGGGCGTCAGCGGCATCCCTGGTCAGGCCAACTACGCGCCCGGCAACGCCTACCTCGACGCCCTGGCCGCCCGCCGCCGTGCCGCCGGACTGCCCGCGACCGCCGTGGCCTGGGGCCACTGGGCCGGGGCGGGCATCGCCGCCGACGGGGCCGAGCAGCAGCTCGCCCGCCATGGCCTCGCCTCCCTCCCGGCGGAGCCGGCCGTCGCCGCGCTGGGACGGATCATCGACCACGACGAGGAACCGCTCGTCGTCGCCGACGTGGACTGGTCCGCCTTCTACCGGGGACGACGGCACCCGCTTGCCGCCGAACTGTCTCTCGCTTCCCCCGTGCCCAGCGCGCCCGTCTCTACCGGACAGGCCCAGGCGGGCGGGTTCGCCGCCCTGCCGGCCGCCGAGCGGCGCCGCGCCCTGCTGACACTGGTGCGCGAACAGGCGGCCCTCGTCCAGGGACGGTCCGACGCGTCGGCTGTGGACCCGGGCAAGGCCTTCCGCCACCAGGGCTTCGACTCCCTCACCGCCGTCGAGTTGCGCAACCGTCTCGGCTCGGCGGTGGGCCGGCGCCTGCCTGCGACGCTGGTCTTCGACCACCCGACCCCGCAGGCCCTCGCCGACTGGCTGGCCGCCGAGTTCGGCGGCGCCGACGAGCCGGACCACGCCTCGGCCGCGCCCGTCGTGTCGACCCGCCCTGACGACGACCCGATCGCGGTCGTCGCCATGGCCTGCCGCTACCCGGGCGGCGTGCGCAGCCCGGAGGACCTGTGGCGGCTTGTCGCGGACGGCGTCGACGCCCTCACCGAGTTCCCGACCGACCGCGGCTGGGACCTGGAGCACCTCTACAGCGCCGACCCCGACCGTCCCGGCACCTCCTACGCCCGCCACGGCGGCTTCCTGGACTCCATCGGCGACTTCGACGCCGAGTTCTTCGGCATCCCGCCGCGCGAGGCACCCGCCCTCGACCCGCAGCAGCGCCTGCTGCTGGAGACGACCTGGGAGCTGTTCGAACGCGCCGGCATCGACGCGACCGCGCTGCGCGGCAGCCGCACCGGCGTCTTCGCCGGCATTTCCGGCCGCGACTACGCGGGCGCCGGCCAGCAGGTTCCGGCGGAACTGGAGGCGTACCTCGGCATCGGCAACGCGGGCAGCGTCGTGTCCGGCCGGGTCGCCTACACCTTCGGTTTCGAGGGCCCGGCGGTCACCGTCGACACCGCCTGCTCATCCTCGCTCGTCGCCCTGCACCTGGCCGCACAGTCGCTGCGCAGCGGGGAGAGTGACCTCGCGGTCGCGGGCGGAGTGCTGGTGATGTCCTCGCCGACGATCTTCGTCGAGTTCTCCCGGCAGCGCGCCATGTCCGCCGACGGCCGCTGCAAGGCGTTCGCCGCGGCGGCCGACGGCACCGGCTGGGCCGAGGGCGTCGGCGTGCTGCTGGTCGAACGCCTCTCCGACGCGCGCCGCAACGGCCACCCCGTGCTGGCGGTGCTGCGCGGCTCCGCCGTCAACCAGGACGGCGCCTCCAACGGCCTGACTGCGCCCAGCGGACCCGCCCAGCAGCGCGTCCTGCGTGCGGCACTCGCCGCCTCCGGCCTGACGCCGGACCAGGTGGACGCGGTGGAGGCGCACGGCACCGGGACGACGCTGGGTGATCCGATCGAGGCGCAGGCGCTGCTCGCGGTCTACGGGGACCAGCGTCCGCAGGACGACCCGCTCTGGCTGGGGTCGGTGAAGTCGAACATCGGTCACACCCAGGCCGCTGCCGGTGTGGCGGGTGTGATCAAGATGGTGGAGGCGCTGCGGCACGGGGTGCTGCCGAAGACGCTGCACGTGGACGAGCCGTCGCCGCACGTGGACTGGGAGTCCGGCGCGGTGAGGGTGCTGGAGGAGACGCAGACTTGGCCCGAGCGGGAGCGTCCGCGCCGTGCGGCGGTGTCCGCGTTCGGCGTGAGCGGCACCAACGCGCACGTCATCCTGGAGCAGGCCCCCGTTGAGCCGCCCGTGCAGGAGGAGCCGGACGTCCCGTCGCCCGCCCTGCTGCCGTGGGTGCTCTCCGCGCGCTCCCCGCAGGCCCTGCGCGAGCAGGCCGCCCGCCTCGCCGACGGGTTGGACACGACGCGTCCCGTGGACGCCGCGTACTCCCTCGTCACCACCCGCGCCGCGCTGGAGGAGCGCGCCGTCGTCCTCGGCGGCCCCGACCAGCTCGGCGCCTTTGCCACCGGCGAGGCCGAGGCGATCACCGGCACCGCAGCGACCGCCGGCAGCCTCGCCTTCCTCTTTGCCGGCCAGGGCAGCCAACGCCTCGGCATGGCCGGGGAGCTCCACCGTCAGGTGCCCGCCTTCGCGGCAGCCTTCGACGTTGTCGCCGCCGCACTCGACCCGCTGCTCGGCTTCCCGATCGCCGAGGCGATCGAGTCGGGCGCCGAGCTGGACGAGACCGGAACGACCCAGCCGGCCCTGTTCGCCGTCGAGGTGGCGCTGTTCCGGCTGCTGGAATCCCTCGGGGTCCGGCCCGACGCCGTTGCGGGGCACTCGATCGGCGAGCTGGCCGCCGCCCACGTTGCCGGTGTGCTGTCGCTTCGCGACGCGGCCACGCTCGTCGCCGCCCGCGCCCGCCTCATGCAGGAGCTGCCGCGCGGCGGCGCCATGGCCGCCGTCGAGGCCACCGAGGACGAGGTCCGGGCGGTTCTCGTCCCGGGCATCGACATCGCCGCCGTCAACCGGCTCGACTCGGTGGTCGTCTCCGGCGACGAGGACGAGGTCGAGCGGGTCACCGCGCACTTCGCCGCGCTCGGCCGCCGCACCCGGAGGCTTCGGGTCAGCCACGCGTTCCACTCCGCACGGATGGAACCGATGCTGGACGCCTTCGCGCGCGTCGCCCGCTCGCTCACCTACGCGCCCGCGCAGATCCCCGTCGTCTCCACCCTGACCGGCACCGTCGCCGCCCCGGAACTGTGGGCGGATCCGGAGTACTGGGTGCGCCAGGTCCGCGAGCCGGTCCGCTTCGCCGACGCGGTCCAGGCGCTGGACGCGGCCGGTGTGACCGCCTTCGTCGAGGTCGGACCGGACGCGACCCTGACCGCGCTCGTCGAGGCGGTGGCGGACGCCTCGCTCGCCGTCCCACTGCTGCGCCGCGACCGGGACGAGGTGAGCACGCTGCTCAGCGCTCTCGGCCGGCTGCACGTGGCCGGCCACCCGGTCGACTGGGCCGCCTGGTTCGCACCCGCACGGCCGGCCCGCGTCGCCCTGCCCACCTACCCGTTCCAGCGCCGCCGCTACTGGCTGGAGCCGCGCCGCGCCGGTCACGGCACGGCACCGCACCCGCTGCTCGACTCCGTCACCCTGCTGCCCGCCTCCGACGGCCTGCTGCTCAGCGGCACCCTCGCCCGGCGCACGCACCCGTGGCTGACGGACCACCAAGCCCAGGGCCGGGCCGTCCTCCCCGGCGCGGCCCTGGTCGAACTCGCCGTCCGCGCGGGCGACGAGCTCGGCGCGACCGTGCTGGAGGAACTCGTCGTCGAGGCCCCGCTGTCGCTGCCGGAGCACGAGGCCCTGCACCTCCAGTTGGAGGCCTCGGCGGCCGGTCCCGACGGGCGCCGCCCCTTCACCGTCCACGCCCGCACCGGCGCGGGCACCTGGCTGCGACACGCGAGCGGAGTCCTGGCCAGCGACGACGACCCGGCCGTCCCGCCCCAGGACCTCGCCGACTGGCCCCCGGCAGGAGAGCCGTACGCCGTCGAGGACGCCTATGCGGCCCTCGCCGCCGCCGGACTCGACTACGGCCCCGCCTTCCGCGGGCTGCGCCGGATCTGGCTCGACGGCGACACCGCCTACGCCGAGGCGGAGCTGCCCGACAGCCCCACCGCCGACGCGTCGGCCTTCGGCCTGCACCCGGCCCTGCTCGACGCCGCCCTGCAACTCCCGGCCCTGCTTGGCGCGGACGGCACCGCGCGGCTCCCCTTCGCCTACCGCGACGTCCGCCTGCACGCCGGCGGCGCGACCACCCTACGCGTCCGGGTCACCGCCCACGGACCCGAGCGGTTCACCCTGCTCGCCGCCGACCCGGCAGGGCGTCCGGTGCTCGGCATCGAGACCCTGACGACCCGTCCGGTCGCCGCTCCGCAGCCCGACCAGGGCTACGACCGCGACGCGCTGTTCGTCCTGGACTGGCAGCCTCTGCGCCAGGCGACCCAGCCCGCCGAGGCGCCCGCCGTCACCGTGCTGCGCTGCCCCGACACCGAGGGCACGCCGCCGCAGCGGACCCGCGCGCTGCTCGCGCACGCCCTCGCCGAGATCCAGCGCTTCACCGCCGACCCGGCGACGGACGGGCAGCGGCTCGCCGTCGTCACCCGGCACGGGGTCGCCCTGCCCGGCGAGAGCCCTGACCCGGCCGCCGCCGCCGTTTGGGGCCTGATCCGCTCCGCCCAGAACGAGCACCCGGACCGGCTGCTCCTCGTCGACGCGGACGATGACGGCCACGCTCTGCGTGAGGCGGTCGCTACGGCGCTCGCGGCAGGCGAGAACCAACTCGCCCTGCGCGGTGACACGTTGCTCGTGCCGCGCCTGGTGCGGGCCGAAGCCGCCCCGGCCCTCCCGAACGTGTGGCGCGCCGACGGCACCGTGCTGCTCACCGGCGGCACCGGCGTCCTCGCGAGCGAGCTCGCCCGACGCTTGGTCGCCGAGCGCGGCGTCCGGCACCTGCTGCTGCTCTCCCGGCGCGGCGCCGACGCGCCCGGCGCACCCGAACTGCGCGCCGAGCTGGAGGCGCTTGGCGCCCAGGTCACCTTCGCAGCGGTCGACGCCGCCGACCGCGACCAGCTCGCCGCCGTCCTCGCGGCGACCCCCGCCGCCCACCCGCTGCGCGCGGTCGTGCACACCGCCGGAGTCCTGGATGACGGCGTCGTGGGCGCGCTCACTCCGGAGCGGCTCGCCACCGTCCTCGGCCCCAAGGCCGACGCCGCCTGGCACCTGCACGAACTGACCGCCGGCCAGGACCTGGACGCGTTCGTGCTCTACTCCTCCGTCGCGGGCGTCCTCGGCAGCCCGGGCCAGGGCTCCTACGCCGCCGCGAACACCTTCCTCGACGCCCTCGCCGCCCTGCGCCGCTCCCAGGGCCTGCGCGCGCACGCGCTGGCCTGGGGGCAGTGGGAGCAGGCCAGCGGCATCACCGGGCACCTGGGCCGCACCGACCTGGCCCGCCTGGCCCGGCTCGGCATCCGCCCGCTGCCCACGGCCGAAGGCCTCCGCCTTTTCGACGTCGCCACCGGCGAGGCTGCCCCGGCGGCTCTGGTCCCGGCCCCGCTCGACCTGGCCGCCCTGCGGACCCGTGGCGAGATCCCGCCCCTGCTGCGCACACTCGCGCCGCCCACTCGCCGCACGGCCGTCGGGACTTCGGCCCGCACAACGGACCAGGGCACGCTCGCGACCGAGTTGCAGGTCCTGCCGGACGAGGCCGATCGGCTGACCGCCGTCCTGCGTCTGGTCCGCGCCGAAGTGGCCCTCGTCCTCGGCACCGACGCCGGATCGGTCGCGCCGCAGCGACCGTTCACCGCCCTGGGCCTGGACTCGCTGACCGCCGTCGAACTGCGCAACCGCCTCGGCGCCGCCACCGGTCTGCGGCTGCCCGCGACGCTGGTCTTCGACCACCCGAGCCCTGCCGCGCTCGCCGCGTTCCTGCTCACCGAGTTGACGGGGACGGGGACGGAAGCCGTCCGCGTAAGTACACCGCCGGCACACCGGCCGCAGGACGAGCCCATCGCCATCGTCGGCATGGCCGTCCGCCTGCCCGGCGGCGTCACCACGCCCGACGAGCTGTGGCGGTTGGTCGCCGATGGCCGCGACGCCGTCGGCTCCTTCCCGGACGACCGAGGCTGGGACCTCGACGCGCTCTACTCCGAGGACCCGGACCGCCCCGGCACCTCCTACACTCGCAGCGGCGGCTTCCTGGACCGTCCCGCCGATTTCGACGCCGAGTTCTTCGGCATCTCCCCGCGCGAGGCGCTGGCCACCGACCCGCAGCAGCGCCTGCTGCTGGAGACCGGCTGGGAGGCGCTGGAGAGCGCCGGCATCGACCCCACCACCCTGCGCGGCAGCCGCACCGGCGTCTTCGCCGGGCTGATGTACCACGACTACGCGCCCCGGGTCCGGGAGATCCCGGCCGAGCTGGAGGGCTGGCTCAGCAACGGCAGCGCCGGCAGTGTCGCCTCCGGACGCGTCTCCTACACCTTCGGCTTCGAGGGCCCGGCAGTCACCGTCGACACCGCCTGCTCCTCCTCCCTGGTCGCGCTGCACCTGGCCGCCCAGTCGCTGCGCAGCGGCGAGTGCGACCTGGCGCTCGCCGGGGGCGTCGCGGTGATGTCCACGCCGACCACGTTCGTCGAGTTCTCCCGCCAGCGCGCCCTGTCGGCCGACGGCCGCTGCAAGGCCTACGCGGCCGGCGCCGACGGCACCGGCTGGGGCGAGGGCGTGGGCGTGCTGCTGGTCGAACGGCTCTCCGACGCGCGCCGCAACGGGCATCCGGTGCTGGCGGTGGTGCGTGGCTCGGCCGTCAACCAGGACGGCGCGTCCAACGGCCTGACCGCGCCCAGCGGTCCCGCCCAGCAGCGCGTGCTGCGCCAGGCGCTCGCCGCCTCCGGCCTGACACCGGACCAG
Organism: Streptacidiphilus jiangxiensis; assembly: GCF_900109465.1. Classification (GTDB taxonomy): domain Bacteria; phylum Actinomycetota; class Actinomycetes; order Streptomycetales; family Streptomycetaceae; genus Streptacidiphilus; species Streptacidiphilus jiangxiensis. The sequence goes on along the minus strand of NZ_FOAZ01000013.1, from coordinate 227,740 downwards.
GTCGACGCCGTCGAGGGCCACGGCACCGGCACCCGGCTCGGCGACCCGATCGAGGCCCAGGCGCTGCTCGCCGTCTACGGTCAGGAACGGCCCGAGGACGACCCGCTCTGGCTCGGCTCGCTCAAGTCCAACGTCGGCCACACCCAGGCCGCCGCCGGAGCCGTCGGCGTCATCAAGATGGTTCAGGCGCTGCGGCACGGCCTGCTGCCCCGGACCCTGCACGTGGACGAGCCCACCCCGCACGTCGACTGGGAGGCGGGCCAGGTCCGGCTGCTGACCGAGGCGCGGCCCTGGCCCAGCCGTACCAGGCCGCTGCGCGCGGGCGTCTCCTCCTTCGGTGTGAGTGGAACCAACGCCCACGTCATCATTGAGCAGGCCCCGCCGCAGCCCGCACCGGCACCGGCGCCGGAGGCGGACGCGCCCGCGGTGGTGCCGTGGGTGCTCTCGGCCCGCACGCCGCAGGCCCTGCGCCACCAGGCCGACCGCATCGCCGACCTGATCACCGATCTGGTCGAAGGCGAGGAGCCCGACGCGCCGCGTCCTGTCGACGTCGCCCACGCGCTGGTCACCACCCGGACGGCTTTCCCGGAGCGCGCCGTCCTGGTCGGCGACGCTCCGGAGGGCCTGCACGCCCTGGCGGCCGGCCTGCCCGCGCCGGGCCTGGTCACCGGGACGGCGGACGTCGACGGCAAGATTGCCTTCGTCTTCCCCGGTCAGGGCTCGCAGTGGGCCGGCATGGCCGTCGGGCTCCTCGACAGCGCCCCGCAGTTCGCCGACGCCCTGCGACGCTGCGCCGAGGCGCTGCGCCCGCACACCGACTGGTCGCTGCTCGACGTGCTGCGCGGCGTCCCGGGCGCGCCCGGCCTGGACCGCGTCGACGTGGTCCAACCCGCGCTGTGGGCCGTCATGGTGGCGCTGGCCGAACTGTGGCGGGCCCACGGCGTCGAGCCCGACGCCGTCGTCGGCCACAGCCAGGGCGAGATCGCCGCGGCCGTCGTCGCCGGCGCGCTCAGCCTGGAGGACGGCGCCCGCGTGGTCGCGCTGCGCAGCCGCGCGCTGCTCGCCCTGGCCGGACGCGGCGGCATGGCCGCCGTACCGCTGCCCGCCGACGAGGTGGAACGCCGTATCGCGGGCCGCGCCGGCGCCCTGTCCGTCGCCGTCGTCAACGGGCCGTCCTCCGTGGTGTTCTCCGGCGACGCGACGGCAGTCGCCGTGCTCGTCGCCGAGTACCGGGCGGAGGAGGTCCGTGCCCGGCTCGTGGCCGTCGACTACGCCTCCCACTCCCCGCACGTCGAGGAGCTGCGAGGCGAACTGCTGGACCTGCTGGGCCCGGTGGCGCCGCGCACCGGTACCGTGCCGCTGCTGTCCACCGTCACCGGGCAGTGGCAGGACGGCGACGCGCTCGACGCCGGGTACTGGGTCGCCAACCTGCGCGAGACCGTGCGCTTCGAGGAGGCGGTGCGCGCCCTCGCGGACGCGGGCTTCCGGGCCTTCGTCGAGATCAGCGCCCACCCGGTGCTGGCCGTCCCGCTCCAGGAGACCCTGGAGGGGGCCGGCACGGCGAAGACGTCGGTCGTCGTCGGCACGCTCCGCCGCGACCACGGCGGCCTGGAACGGTTCCTGCTGTCGGCGGCCGAGCTGTCGGTGCGCGGAGTCCGCGTCGACTGGGCCGGTCTGCTCGCCACCGCGCGGCCGCGCCCGGTGGCGCTGCCCACCTACCCGTTCCAGCGCGAGCGGTACTGGCTGGACGCGGTCGTGTCCAACAGCACCGTCGCGGGCGGGATCGGCGACACCCACACGCGGGCCAACCGTGCCCCCTGGCGGGAACTGCTCGACGCCCGCCCCGAACCGGACGCACGCCAGGACCTGCTGCTGGAGCTGGTGCGCGCCGAAGCCGCGGTCGTCCTCGGCCACACCGGCGCCTCCGGCGTCGCCGCGGACCGCGCCTTCCGCGACCTCGGCCTCACCTCCCTCACGGCGGTGGAGCTGCGCAACCGCATCGGCGCGGCCAGCGGCCTCGACCTGCCCGCGACGCTGGTCTTCGACCATCCGAGCGCGCAGGACCTGGCCGGCTGGCTCACCGAACGCCTCGCCATCGAGGAGAACGGCGGCCTGCCCGGCACCAACGCCTCCCTCGCCGCCCTCGAACTGGCACTCGACGCCGACGCCGACACCGAGGCACGCGAGGCACTGCTCGCCCAGCTGCGCACCCTCGTCGACCGCTGGGACGCGCCCGGCGGCCTCTCACCCGAGGACGAACTGGACCTGGAGACCGCTTCGGACGAGGAGCTGTTCGAGTTTCTGGACCGCAGCGCCGAACCGTTCTGACCCGTCCGCGAACCTGCGCGCGAAACCCGTCCGCGACCGCGAACCCTCCGCCGCCCCGCACGTCACCGAAGGAAGAGACCCACCGTCATGACCACCGCACCGCCCGCGGACGCGACCCGGCTGCGCGAGTACCTGCGCCGGGCCGTCGCCGAGAACCGGCAGATCACCCGCCGGCTCCAGGACCTGGAGTCGGCCCGCCGCGAACCCGTCGCCGTCGTCGGCATGGCCTGCCGCCTGCCGGGCGGCGTGCAAAGCCCCGAGGCCCTGTGGCAGCTCGTCCTCGACGGGCGCGACGCCGTCACCGAGTTCCCCGACGACCGCGGTTGGGATCTCGACGCGCTCTACCACCCCGACCCCGAGCACACCGGCACCAGCTACACCCGGCACGGCGGCTTCGTCGACGCCGCCGCCTTCGACCCGGAGTTCTTCGGCATCTCGCCCCGCGAGGCCCTGGCTGCCGACCCCCAGCACCGGCTGCTGCTGGAGACCGCCTGGGAGGCGATCGAGCGCGCCGGGATCGACCCGACCGGCCTGCGCGGCAGCCGCACCGCCGTCTTCGCCGGCATCGCGGGCAGCGACTACACACCCCGGCTGGAGGACGCGCCCGCCGACCTGGAGGGCTACCTCGGCATCGGCGGCCTCGACAGCGTCGCCTCCGGCCGAATCGCCTACACCTTCGGCCTCGAAGGCCCTGCGATCACCGTCGACACCGCCTGCTCCTCCTCGCTCGTCGCCGTCCACCTGGCCGCGCAGTCGCTGCGCAGCGGCGAGAGCGACCTCGCGCTGGCGGGCGGCGCCAGCATCATGGCGACCGCGCAGGGTTTCGTCGAGTTCTCGCGGCAGCGCGGCCTCGCCCCGGACGGCCGCTGCAAGGCGTTCGGGGCGGGGGCCGATGGGACCGGCTGGGCCGAGGGCGTCGGTGTACTGCTGCTGGAACGGCTCTCCGACGCGCGCCGCAACGGGCATCCGGTGCTGGCGGTGGTGCGTGGCTCGGCCGTCAACCAGGACGGCGCGTCCAACGGCCTGACCGCGCCCAGCGGTCCCGCCCAGCAGCGCGTGCTGCGCCAGGCGCTCGCCTCGGCCCGGCTCGCGGCGGGCGACGTGCAGGCGGTCGAGGCCCACGGCACCGGCACCAGGCTCGGAGACCCGATCGAGGCCGAGGCGATCACTGCCGTCTACGGCGAGGGCCGCAGCCGCGAGACCCCGCTGTGGCTCGGCTCGCTCAAGTCCAACATCGGCCACACGCAAGCGGCGGCGGGCGTGGCGGGCGTCATCAAGAGCGTCCTGGCGCTGCGCGCCGGCGTGCTGCCCCGCACCCTGCACGCGGACGAGCCGACCCCGATCGTCGACTGGTCCGCCGGAACGGTCAAGCTGCTGACCGAGCAGCGGACCTGGCCGCAGACCGAGGGGCCGCGCCGGATCGGCGTGTCGGCCTTCGGCGCGAGCGGCACCAACGCCCACGTGATCGTGGAGCAGGCAGACGAGGAGCCGTCGTCCGCGGACGAGGCACCGCGGGCGGTCACGGGTCCGCTGCCGTTCGTGCTGTCCGCCCGCTCCGGCCCCGCGCTACGTGACCAGGCGCGTCGGCTGGCGGCGCTGCTCGAAGCGCCGCAGGCGCCGGAACTCGCCGACGTCGCCCACACCCTGATCACCCGCCGTACCCGGCTGGGTGACCGCGCCGTGGTGGTGGCCGCGGACCGGACCGAGTTGGTGGCCCGGCTCGGCGCTCTGGCGTCCGGACAGACGCCCCTGCCCGAGGCGGCGACAGGCGGACGGCTCGCCTACGTCTTCTCCGGGCAGGGCAGCCAGCGCGCCGGGATGGGCGCGGAACTGGCCGCCGCCCACCCGGTGTTCGCGAAGGCCTTCGAGGAGGTCCTGGCCGAGCTGGACCCGCTGCTCGACGGCTCGCTGCGCGAGGCCCTGGCGACCGGTGCCGGACTGGACGACACAGGGATGACGCAGCCCGCGCTCTTCGCGGTCGAGGTGGCGCTGTTCCGGCTGCTGGAGTCCTTCGGTCTGCGAGTGGACGCGGTGGCCGGACACTCGGTCGGCGAGCTGGCGGCGGCCCACGTCGCGGGCGTCCTCGCGCTCGCGGACGCCGCCCGTCTGGTCGCCGCCCGCGCCGGGCTGATGCAGCGGCTTCCGGCGGGTGGGGCGATGGCGGCCGTCGAGGCGACCGAGGCGGAGGTGCGCGAGCTGCTGGCGCGCGCGGGGGAACGGGCGGGCATCGCCGCCGTCAACGGCCCGACCGCCGTCGTGGTCTCCGGCGAGGAGGACGAGGTCGCGCGGATCACCGCCGCCCTCGCCGAGCGCGGTCGGCGCACCCGGCGACTGACCGTCAGCCACGCGTTCCACTCGGCCCGGATGGACCCGATGCTGGACGAGTTGGCCACGGTCGCGGCCGGGCTGAGGTTCGGCGCGCCCACGATCCCGCTGGTCTCCACGCTGACGGGCCGACCGGCCACCGCCGAGGAGCTCGCCGACCCGCGCTACTGGGCCCGGCAGGTGCGCGAGCCCGTCCGGTTCGCCGACGCGGTGCTGGCGCTGGCCGACGGCGTGGCCACCACCGTGGTCGAGCTCGGCCCGGACGCCTCCCTGACGCCGCACGTCGCCGCCGTCCTGCCGGAGGCGGGCGTCACGTCCGTGCTGCGACGCGACCGGCCCGAGCCGAGCACCTTCCTCGGCGCGCTCGGCGAGCTGTACGCGGGCGGTCACCACGTCGACTGGACACCGCTGTTCGGCGACGCCCCGCGGCGGCCCGTCGCCCTGCCCACCTACCCGTTCCAGCGGCGCCGCTTCTGGCTGGAGCCGCGTCGCGCGGGCGCCGCGCCGGGCGCGGGTGGCGTGGACCATCCACTGCTGGGCACGCTCAGCTACCTCCCGGACGCCGACACGCTCACCCTCAGCGGCACGCTCTCGCGCCGCAGCCACGGCTGGCTGGCCGACCACGCGGTCCAGGGCGTGGCCATCGTGCCCGGTACGGCGCTGATCGACCTCGCCATCCGGGTGGGTGAGGAACTGGGCTCGCCGCGGCTGCGCGAACTGGTCGTCGAGGCGCCGCTGCCTCTGCCGGAGGTGGGCGCGGTCCTGTTGCAGGTGACGGTCGGCCCGGCGGAGGAGGACGGCGGACGCGTGGTCGCCCTCCACTCCCGTCCCGCCGCGGCAGACGCGGCAGGCACGGCGGACGAGTGGACCCGGCACGCCTCCGGGGTGCTGGAAGCCGCTGCAGAGACAGGTCCCGCGGACCTCGGCGCCTGGCCTCCCGACGGGGCCGAGTCGGTCGCGGTGGCGGAGGTCTACTCCGAGCTCGCCGCCGCCGGCCTCGCCTACGGCCCGGCGTTCCGCGGCCTCCAGGCGGCCTGGCGCGCCGACGACGGCATCTACTACGCCGAGGTCGAGCTCCCGCAGGCGCAGCGCGCGGCAGCCGCCCGCTTCGGCGTCCACCCGGCCCTGCTGGACGCCGCCGTCCACGTCACCGCCCACGCCGACCTGCGGGACACCCCGTCCGGCAGCAGCCGGCTGCCCTTCGCCTACGAGGGCGTCACCCTGTACGCCGTCGGTGCGGAGCGCCTTCGGGTCCGCCTGCGCCGTACCGGCGCCGAGTCGATCGCCGTCGACGGGTTCGACGAGCACGGCGCGCCGGTCGTCTCCGTCACAGCCCTGCGCGCCCGCCTGCTGACGGCGGCGCAGCTCGCCGCGACGGCCGACGACCTGTTCACCGTCGAGTGGCGCCCACTGGTTGCTGCGCCCACGGTCATCCCGCTCCCGCCGGACACCCCGGTCCTGTACGCGGGCCGCGCGGCCGAGGCGGGCATCGCCTGGGCCGACCCCGCCCAGGCTGCGGCTGCGCCGCGCGATCCTGGCCCGGCCGACACCGCCCGGGAGGGCGAAAGCCAGGCAGAGCCGGGATCGGCGCCACCCGCCCGGACCGGTTCCGCCTGGCCCGTTCCGGTGCTGTCCGGCACCGCCGAGGGCAGCACCGCCGAGGCGCCCGAAGGCACCCCTCAGGCCGGGGCCACCCCGCAGGCGCTGCGTGACGCCCTCGCGCGCACGCTCGACCAGCTGCGCGAGCACCTCACCGAGGGCGCGCAGCACCCGTTCGTGTTCGTCACCCGCTCGGCCGTCCCGGCGTTGCCGGGGGAGCGGCCCGACCCGGTCGCGGCCGCCGTGCTCGGACTGCTGCGTTCCGCCGCGAGCGAGCACCCCGACCGCCTCGTGCTCGTGGACACCACGGACGGCCCGGAAAGCGTCGACGAGGCCGCGATCCGTGCCGCCGCCGCAGCCGCCCTCGCCGCAGGCGAGACGCAACTCGCGCTCCGGCCGCACGGCGTGGCCCTCGTACCCCGCCTCGTCCGCGCCGCTCCGCAGCCGGGCGTCGCGCCGCGCTGGAGCGCGGAAGGCACCGTGCTCGTCACCGGCGGCACCGGCGTGCTCGGCGGCCTGCTGGCTCGCCGTCTGGCAGCCGAGCACGGCGTGCGGCACCTGCTGCTCGTCTCGCGTGGCGGTGCCGACGCGCCGGGCGCCCAGCAGCTCGCCGAGGACCTGGACTCGCTCGGCGCGCAGACCAGGATCGAGGCCGTCGACGTCGCTGACCGTGCCGCGCTCGCCGCGCTGCTCGCGAGCGTCCCGGCCGAGCACCCGCTGTCCGCCGTCGTCCACACCGCCGGTGTCGTCGACGACGGACTGGCCCTCGACCTGACCCCCGAGCGTCTCGACGCCGTCCTGCGCGCCAAGGCCGACGCCGCTTGGCACCTGCACGAGCTGACGGCCGACCAGGATCTGGACGCCTTCGTGCTGTACTCCTCCGTCGCCGCGCTGCTGGGCGGCCCGGGCCAGGGCTCCTACAGCGCCGCCAACGCCTTCCTCGACGGCCTCGCCGCCCGCCGCCGGGCGGACGGGCTGCCGGGCCAGGCGCTGGCGTGGGGCCAGTGGGCCACGCCCAGTGGCGTCACCGCGCACCTCGCCGCCGCCGACCTGCGCCGCGCCGAGCGCGCCGGCCTGCGACCGCTCGCCGACGCGGACGGCGTGCGACTGTTCGACCGGGCGACCGGCGTGCCCGCTGCCCAGGTCGCTCCCGTCCCACTCGACCTGACGGTCCTGCGGAGCACCGGGACGCAGCCCCCACTGCTGCGCTCCCTGGTCCGTCCGCCCCGCGCCGCCCGCCGCCGGGCCGGTGGCGAGGTCACCGACACCGGCGCCGCCGCCCGCCTCCTCACGCTCCCGCCCGAGCAGCGCGAGAGCGCGCTGCTCGACCTGATCCGCGCCGAGGTGGCGAAGGTGCTTGCCGCGGACCCGGCCTCGGTCGGACCGGAGCGGCCGTTCAACGACCTCGGCCTGGACTCCCTCAGCGCCGTGGAACTGCGCAACGCCCTCGGCCGGGCCACCGGCCTGAGACTCCCGCCGACCCTCACCTTCGAACACCCCACCGCGGCCCAGCTGACGACGCACCTGCTGACGCTGCTGCCCGAGAACGCCCAGGCACTCCAGACAGCCCGGACGGCCGGGACGGACCAGACACCCGCGTCCAAGGTCCCGACCGGACCCGACGACGACCCGGCCAACCCCCTCTCCACCCTCTACCGCCGCCTCGCCGCCCACGGAAGGTTCGCCGACGCCTCCGCGCTCATCGGGGTCGCCTCCGCGCTCCGCGGCCGCTTCGGCGCCGAGGAACGCGACCGCCACCGCAAGGAACCGATCCGCCTCGCCTCCGGTCCGGCCGAGACGGCCCTGCTCTGCTTCCCGGCCCTGAGCGCCATCTCCGGGCCGCACGAGTACGCCCGCTTCGGCCACGCCTTCCAGGGCGAACGGGACGTGTTCGTGCTGCCCTCGACCGGCTGGTCGCCGAAGGACCCGATCCCGGCGGACCTGGACACCTTCATCCGGCTGCACGGCGAGACCGTCCTCGAACTCGTGGGCGAGGAACGCCCGTTCGCGATCGCGGGCCGCTCCATGGGCGGCTGCGTCGCGCACGCGGTCACCGCCTGGCTGGAGGAGCACGGCCGCGCGCCCCGCGCGCTGGCGCTCATCGACTCCTACCCGATCGACAGCGCCGTCCGTGAGGGCATGCGGGAGTGGTGGCTGACGTCCATGCTCACCGGGATGCTCGACCGCATCGAGGCCTACGACATGGTCTGGAGCGACACCAGCCTCACCGCCATGGGCGGCTACAACAACGTCTTCGCCAACTGGCAGCCGGAACCTGTCACCACGCCCATCTTCTCGGTGCGCGCCGACACCCCGCTGCGCGGCACCGTCGTCGACCCGACGGGTCGTCACGACTGGCGTGCCTACTGGCCGGTCGCCCCGCAGGAGACCGTCGATGTCCCCGGCGACCACTTCACGCTGCTGGAGCAGCACACTCCGACCACGGCCGCCGCGGTCCGCCGCCGGCTGGCCGCCCTGGAAACACCGCAACCGAACCCGGCAGGAGCGCCGCAGTGACCGCAGACCCCCAGCCCGTCGTCCTCGTCACCGGAGCGGCCTCCGGCATCGGCGAGGCCACCGCGCGCCTCTTCCACGAACGCGGACACCGCGTCGTCGCCCTCGACGTCCAGGCCGACGGCCTGGCCAAGCTGGCCGCCGACCTCGGCGACGGCATCGTCACCCTCGTCGGCGACGTCGCCGAGGAGCAGGCCAACCGGGACGCCGTGGAGCTGGCGCTCGCGGTGTTCGGCCGCCTCGACACCGCCGTGCTGAACGCCGGCATCGGCGGCGCGGGGCCGCTGGAGTCGCCGGGTGCGATCGAGCGGTTCGACCGGCTGATCGCCGTCAACCTGCGCGGCGTCGTCCTCGGCATCCGCGCTGCCGTGCCGGCCCTGCGGGCGGCGGGCGGTGGGGCGATCATCGCCACCTCCTCGGTGTCCGGCCTGCGCGGCGACCCGGACACGTGGGCCTACAACGCCAGCAAGGCCGCGATCGTCAACCTGGTCCGCGGCACGGCCGTCGACTACGCCGCGCAGAACATCCGGATCAACGCCATCGCGCCGGGCGGCACCGTCACCGCGCTGACCGCCGCCCAGGTCGCCGACCCCGCCTTCGGACAGGCCATCGCCCGGCGCATCCCCGCCCAGCGCTGGTCGCACCCGCGCGAGCAGGCCGAGGTGGTCTGGTTCCTCGCCTCGCCCGCCGCCTCCTACGTCACCGGGGCCACGGTCCCGGTCGACGGGGGCCTGTCCGCGAACGGGGGCATCCTGCCCCCGCCGCCGGCCCCCACCCGCTGAAACACCCGCGCACGCCACCACCCCACCCCACAGAGGAGCGAAGTTGAGCACCGAACAGCTGGACCGCAACAAGACCGTCGCCCGCCGCTACTTCGAGGACTTCGTCAACGGACGCAGCCTCGACGCACTGGCGGAGATCGTCGCGGCGGACGCCGCCGACGAGACCCGCGTCGGCGTCGGCGGCAGCGGAACCCGCGAAGACTTCCGCCTCCACGCCGAGTGGCTCTGGAACAGCGTCGAGGACCTCCAGGTCACCGTCGACGACCTGGTCGCCGAGGGCGACGGGGACCGTGTGATCGTCTTCTGGACCATCAAGGGCGTCCACACCGGCACGATCTTCGGCGTCCCGGGCACCGGGCGCGCCTTCAGCGGCCGCAGCATCAGCACCGTCACGGTCCGCGACGGCAAGGTCGTCCGCTACAACGTCCTGCCGGACCGGCTCGGCATCGTCAGCCAGCTGACCGGCCCCGAGGCCTGAGGAGGAGCCGCCATGAGCAAGGAACTTCCCGCCGACGACGCCGAGCGCATCCGACAGCTGCTCGCGCGCTTCGCCCACGTCTTCGACGACCGCGAGAGCCAGGAGCTCGGCGAGGTCTTCAGCGACGACGCCGTCATCGAACTGACCGGCAGCGGCCGCACCTACCGCGGGCTCGCGGAGATCCGCGCCTTCCACCGCGACCTCGGGGCCGGCGCGCCCGACCACCACACCGTGGACACCCTGTTGCTGCCCCAGGACGACGGCACGGTCCACGCCCGCAGCCGCTACCTCGCCCTGCTGCCGGACGGCGGCGTCCACAACGGTGAGTACCGCGACGTGCTGGTCACCACCGCCGACGGCTGGCGCATCGCGCTGCGCCGCTCGATCCCGCACTTCCCCGTCTTCGGGTAGTCCGCGCCACGCGTCACCGGGGGTGCGGGGAACGGCCGTTCGCGGCGTCCCCGCACCCCTTCGGCGTGCCAGGACAGGGGTCCGCTAGGGGTGTGTTAGGGGTCTGCGCGGGCAGGGCCCGGTTCCTAGGTTCGAGGCAGATCGACGCAACGCCGTCGCACCGTTTCGAGGAGACCCGCTCATGTCCGCCCGCCCGCACGCCCTGAACATCCGCGCACGCCGGCCCCGCTCCAGACTCGTCCGTCTGCCGCTGCTCGCCGCCGCGGCCACCGCGCTCGCGCTGACCTCCGCCTGCAGCTCCGGCACCACGGCGGCATCGCCCGGCGGCGACGCCGCGGGCAAGCCCGTCCAGGGCGGGTCGATCGTCTTCGCCGTCGACACCGAGCCGGTCTCCTTCGACATCCACGCCAGCCCGCAGGACATCACCGGCGCCATCCAGCGCAACGTCTTCGACTCGCTGGTCTCCCAGAGCGCCGACGGCAGCTTCCACCCGTGGCTGGCCACCTCCTGGGAGGTGTCGTCCGACTACAAGACCTACACCTTCCACCTGCGCCACGACGTCACCTTCACCGACGGCACCAAGTTCGACGCCGACGCGGTCAAGGCCAACTTCGACCACATCGTCGCCCCCAGCACCAAGTCCCAGTACGCGGCGAGCCTGCTCGGCCCCTACACCGGCACCCAGGTCGTCGACCCCTACACCGTCAAGGTCTCCTTCTCGCAGTCCTTCGCGCCGTTCCTCCAGGCCGCCTCCACCCCCTACCTGGGCTTCTACTCCCCGGCGGCGATCAAGAAGTACGGGGCGGGCCTCGCGGCAGGCGGCCCGGACGACGTCGGCACCGGCCCCTACGTCTTCGCCGGCTACACCAAGGGCCAGAGCGCCGTGCTGACCCGCAACCCGAACTACCACTGGGGTCCGGCCACGGCCGCCCACCAGGGCGCCGCCTACCTGAACCAGATCACCGTCCGCTTCCTGCCCGAGGACTCCGTCCGCGTCGGCGCGCTGACCAGCGGTCAGATCCAGGTGGCTGCCGCCGTGCCGCCGGTCCAGGTGCAGCAGGTCACCGCGAACCCGCAGCTGAAGGCCTACGCCGGCAAGGCGCCCGGCGCCGTCTACAGCCTGGTGCTCAACACCACCGTCGCCCCGCTCGACGACCAGCGGGTCCGCGAGGCGATCCAGCGTGGCATCGACCTCGACACCGACGTCAAGAGCGTCTACTTCGGCGTGAACCAGCGCGCCTGGAGTCCGCTGTCCCCGAGCACCCCCGACTACGACGCCTCTCTGGAAGGCGCCTGGAAGTTCGACCCGGCCCTCGCCAACCAGCTGCTCGACCAGGCGGGGTGGACCGGCCGCGACTCGGCCGGTTACCGCACCAAGAACGGCAAGCGGCTCACCGTCGAGTGGCCGCTCATGCCGCAGCAGTACATCCGCGAGCAGCGCGACGTCCTCGGGCAGGCCATCCAGGGCGACCTGAAGAAGATCGGCGTCGAGATCACCCGACCTCGCCTCGACATCGGCACCTACATCGCCAAGGTCTACGGCGGCAAGGAGGGCATCGCCGACTACAGCTGGGCCCGCTTCGACCCGGACGTGCTGCGGCTGTACTTCAACAGCGCCAGCGAGCCCGCCAAGGGCGGCCAGAACGCCACCTTCTACAAGGACGCCCAGCTGGACCAGTGGACCGACCAGGGTGAGGCCACCCTCGACCCGGCCACCCGCTCCTCGGTCTACCAGCAGACCCAGCGCCGCGCCACCGTGGACCTGTCGCTGATCGTCCCGGTCTACGTCGACAACGTCACCATCGGCGCCACCAGCAAGCTGCACGGGTTCCACCTGGACCCCAACACCTGGGCCGACTTCTACGACGCCTGGCTGGGCAACTGACATGACAGCCCCGACCCTGACCCGGGCCCGCGCCGACGCCCGCCACCGGCCCCTCCTCGCTTCCCGGAGCCGCGCGGTGCTCGGCGCGGTCGCGCAGCGCCTGCTCGGCGCCGCGGCGGTGCTGCTCGGCGCGGCCACCGTGGCCTTCGTCGCCCTGCAGCTGATCCCGGGCGACCCGGTGACCGTCATGCTCGGCCCCGGCAACCCCGCGACACCGCAGCTGCGGGCCCGGATCAGGGCCGAGTACGGCCTGGACCACCCCGTCGCCCAGCAGTACCTGCACTACCTGGGCCGACTGCTCCACGGAGACCTGGGCGAGTCCTACCAGCTGCAGCAGCCCGTCGCCCACGTGATCGCCGGGCAGCTGTGGCCGACGGTGCAACTGGCTGTGCTCGCAATGGGGTTCGCGCTGGTGCTGGCCCTGACCGCCGCCGTCACGACCGCCGGACGGCGACGCGCGGCGCGGGCCGCCGTGCAGCTCGCGGAGCTGCTGAGCGTCTCCAGCCCGCCGTACTGGATCGGGATCGTGCTGCTTACCCTGTTCTCGTTCCACTGGCGGCTCTTCCCGGTCGCGGGCGCGGACGGCTTCGCCGCACTGGTGCTGCCCGCGCTGACACTGGCACTGCCGCTGGCCGGCGTGCTCGGTCAGGTCCTGCGCGAGGGGCTGGAGACGGCGCTCGGCCAGCCCTTCGCCGTCACTGCCCGCGCCCGGGGGCTCAGCGACACGGCGGTGCGGCTGCGCCACGCGCTGCGGCACGCCACCACCGCGCTGGTCACCCTGACCGGGTGGCTCACCGGCTCCCTGCTGGGCGGCGCGGTGTTGGTCGAGGCGGTCTTCGCCCGGCCCGGCATCGGGGCGCTGACCCTGCAGGCGACCACGAACAAGGACATGCCGCTGGTGGTCGGGGTGGTGCTGCTGTCCGCCTCGGTCTTCGTCGTCATCTCGACCCTCGTGGACCTGCTCTACCTGCTGATCGACCCGCGCCTGAGGAGGGGATGAGGCGATGTCACCCGTCGACCGCGAGGTCCGCGCCACCACCGGCCCAGCGCCGCTGGCTGCGGCCGCCGCCGACGCCGCGCTCCCGGCCGGGTCCGGTTCGGCGCCCGGGACCTGTCCGGCATCCGAGTCCGGGCCTGAACCCGAGGCCCCTTCGACGGCAGGGGCTGCTGTCGACCCTGCGCCGCTGACCGGGACCGCCCTACCAGCCGTGGCCGCTTCGGCGTCAGGGGCCGGCGCCGCGCTGCGCGCGCTCGCGCGCCGCGCGGGCGGGCCGGGGGGCCTGCTCGCGTTCGCCGTCCTGCTGCTGCTCGTGCTGGTAGCCGCATGGCCGGGACTGTTCACCTCCGCACAGCCTGACATCAGCGACCCCGTTCACGCCTTCCTGGCGCCCAGCACCGCGCACCCCTTCGGCACCGACCAGCTCGGCCGCGACATCCTCGCCCGCGTCCTGTACGGGGCCAGGCTCTCGCTGCTGCTCGGCGCAGGCTCCACCGTGCTGTCCGTCGCCGCCGGGTCCGTGCTCGGCCTGCTGGCCGGTATCGGGGGCCGGTGGGCCGACCAGGCCCTGATGCGGCTCGCGGACGTGCTGTTCGCGCTCCCACCGATCCTGCTCGCTCTGCTCACCGTGGCGGTGCTGGGCTCCGGCACCTCGAACGTGATGCTCGCGATCGCCGTCGCCTTCGCCCCCGGCTATGCCCGGCTCGTCCGCGGCGAGACGCTGGTGGTGCGCCGGTCCGGCTACGTCGAGGCCGCTGTGGGTCTCGGTCTGCCCAGGCCGCTCCTGGTGGTCCGTCACGTGCTGCCCAACGCCCTCGGGCCCGTGCTGGTGCTCGCCACCGTCGGCTTCGGCTCGGCACTGATCACCGCGTCGGGGCTGAGCTTCCTCGGCCTCGGGCCGCAGCCGCCCGCACCCGAGTGGGGGACGATGCTGTCCGAGGGCCGTAACAATCTCGCCAACGCCTGGTGGACGGCCGTCTTCCCGGGCGTCGCGATCACCGTGACCGTCCTCGCGGTCGGTGCCGTGGGGCGCCGCGCGCAGGCCCGCTTCACCCGGAGGACCGCCCGATGAGCCTGCTCACCGTCGAGGGGCTGACCGTCTCCTTCGGCCCGCAACGCGTCGTCCGCGACCTGTCGTTCACCCTCGACGCAGGCCAGTGCCTGGCCGTGGTGGGGGAGTCCGGGTCGGGCAAGAGCGTCACCGCCCGCACCCTGGTCGGCCTCGCCGGCCACGGCGCACACGTGGCCGCCCGCCGGCTGGAGTTCGCCGGGCGTGACCTGACCGCACTGCGCGAACGCGAGTGGCGCGGCCTGCGCGGCCGCCGCATCGGCCTAGTCCTCCAGGACGCCCTGGTCTCCCTCGACCCGTTGCGCACCGTGGGCGCCGAGGTCGCCGAACCACTGCGGGTCCACGGCACCGTGCCGAGGCCGCTGGTGCCGCAGCGCGTGCAGGAGCTGCTCGCCGACGCGGGCGTGCCCGAACCGGCCTGGCGTGCCAGCCAGTTCCCGCACCAGCTGTCCGGCGGGCTGCGCCAGCGGGCACTGATCGCCTCGGCGCTGGCCGCCAGGCCCGAGCTGCTGATCGCCGACGAACCCACCACCGCCCTCGACGTGACCGTGCAGGCACAGATCCTGGACCTGTTCGCCGGCCTGCGCGACGCGGGCACCGCCCTGGTCCTGATCAGCCACGACCTCTCCGTCGTCGCCCGCCTCGCCGACCACGTCGCCGTCATGCACGCCGGGCGGCTGGTCGAGACCGGCCCGGCCGAACAGGTGCTGAACCGGCCCCGCCACCCCTACACCCGCAGCCTCCTCGACGCCGTCCCCGGCGCCCACGCCAAGGGAGCGCGCCTGTCCGCGCCCCCGGGCACGGGCCTGCCCCCGGGCCCGGACGGTTGCTCCTACGCCGCCTCCTGCCCCCGGGCCGACGACGACTGCCGCACCTTCCTGCCGTCCCGCGACGCGCTCGGCTCGCTGTGCCACCATCCGCTCAGCCAGGCCGCCGCGGCCACCTACGCGCGCCCCGTTGCCGTCACCGTCGCGACCGACCCCGCTCCACCGCCGACCGCGGCGCCGCTGCTGGAGGTCGTCTCCGTCGGCAAGCGCTACCGCCGCGCCGACGGAGCCGACCACCACGCCGTTCACGACGTGTCGTTCCAGGTCGCGCCCGGCGAGACGCTGGGTGTGGTCGGTGAGTCCGGGTCCGGCAAGACCACCGTCGCACGGATCGCGCTCGGTCTGGTCGAGCCGGACAGCGGCTCCGTCCGCTTCGGCGGTGACCGGTGGAGCGGCCTGAGCGAGCGGCAGCGCCGCCCCCGCCGACTGCGCGTCCAGGCAGTCCAACAGGACCCGCTCGGCTCCTTCGACCCCCGCTGGGACGTGGAGCGGCTCATCGGCGAACCCCTCGCCCGCACCGGCGCGCCCCGGGGCCGGGCCCGCCGCGAACAGGTCGGCGAGCTGCTGCACCGCGTCGGGCTGGCCCCCGAGCTGATGCGACGTCGGCCGATCGAGCTGTCCGGCGGACAGCGGCAGCGCGTCGCCATCGCCCGCGCGCTCGCACCCGAGCCCGACCTCATAGTCGCCGACGAGCCCGTCTCCGCGCTCGACGCCTCGGTGCAGGCACAGATCCTCGACCTGCTCGCCGACCTGCAGCGCGAGCTCGGTACGGCCCTGCTGTTCATCTCCCACGACCTGGGCGTCATCCGGCACATCAGTGACCGGGTGGTGGTCATGCAGGGCGGGCGCGTCGTCGAGGCCGGCGCCGCCGAGGAGGTCTTCACCGCTCCCACCCACCCCTACGCCAAGGAGCTGCTGGCCGCCCGGTCCGGGGGAGGAGCCCGGTGAGCGCCGGGCGCCTGCTCGCAGTCAGCGACCTGCACATCGGCTTCGACCGCAACCGCAAGGTCGTCGAATCCCTGCGGCCCACGACGCCGGACGACTGGCTGCTGGTCGCCGGGGACGTCTCCGAGCGGCAGGAGGACATCCGCTGGGCCCTCGGACTGCTCGCCGCCCGCTTCGCGAAGGTCGTGTGGGCGCCCGGCAACCACGACCTGTGGACCCACGACGCCGACCCGGGCGCAGCCCGTGGGGTCGCCCGCTACCAGGGCCTGGTCCGGCTCTGCCGCGACCTGGGTGTGCTCACCCCGGAGGACCCCTACCCGGTGTTCGACGGCGAGAGCGGCCCCTTGCGGATCGCGCCCCTGTTCCTGCTCTACGACTACACCTTCCGCCCGCCCGGGGCGCGCAGCACCCACGAGGGCCTGGCCCACGCCCGCCGTAGCGGCATCGTCTGCAGCGACGAGTACCTGCTGCACCCCGACCCCTACCCGAGCCGGGAGGCATGGTGCCGGGCCCGGGTACGGGCCACCGAGGCCCGCCTGGCCGCCGTGCCGGCCGGCCCGCCGCTCGTGCTGGTCAACCACTACCCGCTGGTGCGCGAACCGACCCGGGTCCTGCGCCATCCCGAGTTCGCCCAGTGGTGCGGCACCACCGCCACGGCCGACTGGCACCGACGCTTCCCCGTCGCGGCGGTCGTCTACGGCCATCTCCACATCCCGCGCACCACCTGGCACGACGGCGTGCCGTTCCAGGAGGTCTCGCTCGGCTATCCGCGCGAGTGGCAGGCGCGCGCCACCCAGCCCCGGCTCCCGTACCGGGTCGCGGTGCCGGCCCTGGTCGGGTGAGACCGACGTGCTGCGTTCGATCCTGCCCGAAGGCGTCGAGGTCGAGGAACTGCACGGCGACTCGGTCGCCGTGCTCTTCCCGCAGGAGGCCGCCGTCGTCGCGGACGCCGTCGCCGAGCGGCGGCGCGAGTTCACCTCCGTTCGGGTGTGTGCGCGCAAGGCGCTGCGACGCCTCGGCTGCCCGCCGGTGCCGCTGGTTCCGGACGCCGCCGGAGCACCGGTCTGGCCGCAAGGCGTGGTCGGCAGCATGACGCATTGCCGCGGATACCGCGCGGCGGCGGTGGCGCCGGCCGGGCGCTGGCAGTCCGTCGGCGTGGACGCCGAACCCCGGCTTCCGCTCCCGGCCGGGGTGCTGGAGGCGATCTCGCTGCCCGAGGAGCGCGAGTGGCTGCGGGCGCTGGGCCGAGCACACGCGGAAATCCCATGGGACCGTCTGTTGTTCAGTACCAAGGAAGCCGTCTACAAGGTCTGGTTCCCGCTCACCGCGCGCCGCCTGGAGTTCGAGCAGGCACGGGTCACGCTCCGCCCGGACGGGTCGTTCCTCGCCGAACTTCTGGTGCCGAGGCCGCCGTTCCGGACCCTCGTCGGCCGCTGGAGCGCCGGTGACGAGCACCTCGTCACCGCGGCGGCAGTGCCACGAGCGACCTGACCGAGCGGCGGCAACCGGACCCGTGGACGTCCAGGACCCGGCCCGGTGCGGGCCGGGCCGTCTGCCGGGGCGCGAGGATCACCCGGCGTGGGTCGTCCCTGGTGGCCTCAGGTGCGCGAGCGCCAGCTGTGCCAGCAGGGCGGCTCCGTCCGGGAGGACGGCGTCGTCGAAGACGGCGTCCGGAGCGTGGTTGCCGGGGGCGGTGGCGGGGTCGCGGTCCGGCGGGCAGGCTCCGACGGAGGTCATGACGCCCGGGACCTCGGCCAGCACCCGGCCGATGTCGTCGGCGACCAGTCCCGGGTGCCGGGCGGGCGCGAACCGCTCGGGGCCGAAGAGTTCGGCGACGGTGTCGGCCACGACGGCGGCCTGCGTGGGGTCGTTGACCGTGGCCGGGTAGCCCGGCGTGTGCACGACCTCTGCGCGCAGGCCGTGGGCGGAGGCGACGCCGTGGGCGGCGCGCTCGGCAGCCCGCGCGAGCCGCGAGAGGACGGCGTCGTCCAGGGACCGCAGGGTGGCCTCGATGCGGGCCTCGGCGGGGATGATGTTCGCACCGGAGCCGGCGTGGACGCTGCCGACGCTGAGAATCGCCGGTTCGAAGACGTCGAACTGGCGGGGCACCAGGGTCTGTAGCGCCAGCAGGAGTTCGCCGGTGGCCGGGATGGGGTCGCGGGCGCGGTGCGGCCAGGCGCCGTGGCCGCCGGCGCCGTGCAGGGTGACAGCCAGCGTCGCGGACGCGGCCAGGGCGGGGCCGGGGATGTTCCCGAACTGCCCGAGCGGGGCCGCCGCGGCCGAGTGCAGGGCGTAGGCGGCGACCGGCCGGGAGCCGGTGGTCTCCAGCAGGCCCTCGGCGAGCATCAGCCGGGCGCCGTCGTGACCCTCCTCGCCAGGCTGGAACATCAGCAGCACGTCGCCGTGCAACCGGTCGCGGCGGGCGGCCAGCAGTCGGGCCGCGCCGACGAGCATGGCGGCGTGCTGGTCGTGGCCGCAGGCGTGGCGGGGTCCGCCGGGGAAGGGCAGGGCGTCCAGGTCGGCGCGGAGCAGCACCGTGGGGCCGGGATGCGCGCCGCGCACGACGCCCACCACGGAGGTGAGCGCCGTGCCGGTGCGCAGGTCGAGGCCCAGTCCGTCGAGCGCGTCCAGAACGAGCCGCTGGGTGCGGGGCAGCTGCAGCCCGACCTCGGGCGAGGCGTGCAGGGTGCGGCGCAGTGCGGCCAGGCCGAGTGCGCGGGCGTCCTCGACCAGGGTCATGCGAGGCCGCCGCGCAGCGCGGGCAGGATGGTCTCGGCGATCCGGTAGGACTCCTCCAGCAGCGGGTTGCCGGAGAGGATGAAGGTGTCCACGCCCAGCTCCTGGAACTCAGCGAGCCGCTCCAGCACCTGCGCGGTGCTGCCGACGACGGCGGTGCCGGGGCCGGGGCGGAACAGGCTCATGCCGGGCCAGAGGTTGGGGTGCTTCTCCAGCTCGCGCGCGTGCGCGGGCACCTTGCCGCCGTGCTGGCGGAACTGGCGCTGCCAGCCCTCGCCGTCCCGGGTGTCGGGGTCGCCGAGCATGCGGGTGTAGGTGGCCTGGCTGGTGACGTCGAGCAGCCGGTCGGCGGCGGCCCACGCCTCGTCCTCGGTGTCCCGGACGATCAGGTGAAGCCGCAGGCCGAGTCGTAGCTCCCGCCCGTGGGCGGCGGCCCGTTCGCGGACGTGCTCCAGCTTCTCCTTGAGCAGGTGCGGGGGCTCGCCCCAGGTGAGGTAGACGTCGACGTGCTCGGCGGCCATCTCGATGCCGGGGGCGGAGGAGCCGCCGAACCACAGCGGGGTGTGGGTGCCGCCCTGGATCGCGGTGAGTTCGCGCAGGCTGGCGCCGGCGCCGGTGAGCTCGTAGAAGCGGCCCTTGTGGTCGAAGACCTCGCCCGCGGTGAGGCGCTTGACCAGGGACCAGTACTCGCCGCTGAGCAGGTAGCGCTCGTCGTGCTCCAACTGCATCCCCGCCTGCCGCAGTTGTTCGGTGGAGCCGTTGACGACGTTGAACCGGAGCCGGTCCGGGCCGAAGAGGTGGGCGAAGCTGAGCGCCATCTTGGCGAGCTGGGTGGGCGAGATCAGCCCGGGGTGGACGGCGAGCAGCGGCTTGAACGAGGGCCGGGTGACCGAGGCGACGGCGCTGGCGAGCGGCCACACGTCGTAGAGGTCGGTGGCGAAGAGCGCGCCGTCGAAGCCCAGCCGGTCCACGGCGATGCCGAGTTGCTGCAGGTAGGCGAGGTCGACGGGGCGGCGTCCGGTCGGCTCCCAGGGGTAGGCGCCTTCGCGCGGGATGAGGTACCACAGGACCTCGGGGGTGCGGGTCGTGGACACGGTCAGTTCTCCTGCCCGGTCGCGAGTGCGGAGGTGGCGGCCTGGTCGAGGGCGGCGTGGCGGGCGTCGGCGACGGTGACGGGCCGGGGCAGGAAGCCGGCCTCGGCGAGGATGTCGGCCGCCTCCTGCTGCTCCGCGAGGAATGCGTCGGAGACGGGCTCCAGGCGCCAGGGCAGGGTGGCCAGGGCCTCGCGCCAGTCGGCGGCGGTGCCGCCCTGGTCGGCTGCGGCGATGTCGGCGGCCTCGTCGAGGTGCGCGGCGGCCCAGTCGTCGGCGTGCTGCAGCGCGCGCACGATGAGCCCGACGAGCTCGGCGCGGGTGTCTGCCACGTCGCGGCGGGTGAAGAAGACCGAGCGGTCCGCGATCACGTCCCCGGCCTCGACGAGCGTGCGGACCCGTCCTGCGCGGCGTGCGGCGAACAGTTCGGCACCCTGGGCGACCCAGGCGTCCACCGAGCAGTCCAGCAGACGCCGGTAGGAGTCGGCGGTGGAGCGTGCGGCGGTGATGTCGCGGCCGTAGGAGAGACCGTGCGCAGCCAAGGACTCGCCGAGGAAGTGGGTCTGCCAGGACCCGACGGCCAGATGGACGGTCCGCCCCTTGAGGTCGGCCAGGCTCTCGATGTCGCTGTCGGCGCGGACCAGCAGGGCGCCGTGGCCTGGGCGGGGCGCGGAGACGGCGGCGTAGACCAGGTCCAGCCCGGCGGCCTGCGCGGACAGCGGCGGGGTGGAGCCGGTGCCGCCGAAGTCGATGGTGCCGTCGGCGAGGGCCCGGGCGGTGGCCAGTCCGCCGATCTGGTGCCAGGCCACGGTCTCGCCGAGCGGTTCCAGCAGCTGTTCGAGCAGGCCGAGTCGGGAGAGGTGGTACAGGGACGGGTTGGCGTCGTGGACGCCGATGTTGACGGTCATGCGGGCTTCTCCTGGTCAGCGGGGTGCGACTTCGGGCTGGCGGCCGGGGCTTGGACGCCGAGGTCGGCGAGGAGGCGGGAGCGGAGGGAGGCGAAGCGGGGGTGGCCGGCGTCGCGCGGATGGTCGAGGCCGATGCGTTCGTCGGTGACCAGGCGACCGTCGCGCAGCACCGCGACCCGGTCCGCCAGGCGGATGGCCTCGTCCACGTCGTGGGTGACGAGCAGCACCGCGGGCCGGTGCACCCGGCACAGCTCGCCGACGAAGTCCTGCATCCGCAGCCGGGTCAGCGCGTCCAGCGCGGCGAAGGGCTCGTCCAGCAGCAGCAGTTCGGGCTCGCGTACCAGCGCCCGCGCGAGCGCGACCCGCTGGGCCTCGCCGCCCGACAGCGTCGCGGGCCAGGCCTTTGCGTGCCGACCCAGGCCGACCTCCGCCAGCGCCTGCCGCCCGGTCTCGCGCACCTGCGCACCGCGCGGCAGGCCGACGACGACGTTCGCCAGCACGCGCTTCCAGGGGACTAGCCGCGGCTCTTGGAACACGACGGTCCGTGACGGCGGCACGAGGACCGTGCCCTCGTCGTGGCCGTCCAGCGCGCCGAGGATCCGCAGGAGTGTCGTCTTGCCGGTGCCGCTGGCACCGAGCAGGGCCACGAACTCGCCGCGGGCGATGTCGAGGTCCAGGCCGTCCAGTACGTGGCGCGGGGTGCCGTCCGGTGCGGTGAAGGTGCGGCGCAGGCCGCGGATGTGCACGGCCGGGCCACTCGAAGGCGTGTTCTGGGCCTGGGTTGTCGTCACGTTGTCGGTGGCTGGGGATATGGTCTGGTTCATCGGCGGGCTCCCTGGGCGCGCCACGGCATCAGCAGCCGTTCCAGCAGCCGGGCGGTGCCGTCCGCGAGCAGGCCGATCAGCGCGTAGATGAGAATGCAGACGGTGAGGATGTCGGTGCGGGAGTACTCCTGCGCGGTGGACATCAGGTAGCCGATCCCGGCGGTCGCGTTGATCTCCTCGGCCGCGATCAGGGCGATGACGCTCAGTGTCATCGACAGGCGCAGGCCGGAGAGCAGCGCGGGCAGCGCGCCGGGCAGCACGATCTCGCGCACGAGCGCGAGCCGGCCGAGCCCGAAGCTGCGCATCGCCTCGACCAGCTTTCGGTCGGTGGAGCGGACGCCACCGGAGGCGGAGACGTACATCGGGAAGCTCGTCGCCACCGCGATCAGGACGACACGGGCGGTCTCGCCGATACCGAACCACACCATGAACAGCGGCACGAGCGAGAGGAAGGGAATCGTGCGCAGCAACTGCACCGAGGAGTCGAGTAGTTCCTCGCCCACCCGGGAGAATCCGGTGATGACGCCGAGGACGAGACCGATGGTCGCGCCGATGGCGAGGCCGAGTCCGGCCCGGGTGAGCGAGACCGCGAGCGCGTCGCCGAGCTGCCCGCCGGTCCACAGTTCGCGGACCGCGGCGAGCACCTGGCCCGGTGAGGCGAGCAGGGCCGGGTTCAACGCCCCGCTCGCCGAGGCGGCCCACCAGGCCACCAGCAGCACCAGTGGGCCGGCGAGGCGTAGCGCGACGCCGACACCCGGGCGACGAGGCCGGACGGCACGCGGGCGTGGGGCGACCAGGCCGGCGTTCACCGTCGCGGGGGTTTCTGTTGTTCCCGCAGCGGCGCTCACGGCGCTCATCCGGCGCTCGCAGGGAGGGAGGTCACGTCGATGACGGAGGGCTTGACGTCGAAGAAGCCCTTGGTGATCTTCTGGTCGGCGAAGAACTGGGCCACCGTGTGGAAGTCGTTCAGTGCCGTCGCGTCGATCGGCTGCGCGGTGCCCAGCGCCTTGTCGATCGGGAGCTCCACGGCCTGCTGGGCGGCGCTGACGGCCTCCGGGCCGCTGGTGGTGTTCACGTTCAGGTAGGCGGCGGGGTTCTGCTGCTGCTTGAGCCCGGCGTCGTGGAGGTAGGCGTAGAGCGCCTTGACCACCGCGGGGTGCTGGTCGGCGAAGCCGGTGCGCACCGCCCAGACGGCGTAGTTCAACGATCCGACCTGGTCGCCGGTGACCAGGAAGTGCGAGTCGTGGTCGGCGATCTGCGGCACGGAGAAGCTGGCCCAGGTGGACCAGGCGTCCACCTGGCCGGAGTTGAACACCGGGCCGATCTGGTTGGGCTGAAGGTAGACCCGGGTGACGGAGCCGACCGGTACGCCGTTCTGCTGAAGCGCCTTGAGCAGCAGGTACTCGCTGGTGCCGCCGTGCCAGACGGCGACCTTCTTCCCGACCAGGTCCTTGACGGAGGTGATGCCGGAGTTGTTCTTGACCAGGATGCCCTCGCCCAGCCGGTCCGGTGCGACGGCGGCGAAGAGCTTGAAGCCGGGGCTCTGTGCCAACGCCGCGGTCGCGGAGGTGATCGAACCCTCGGCGACGTCCAGGGCGTTGGCGTCCAGTTCCTGGGCGGCCGGGGCGAAGGCGCCTGCGGTGCCGGTCCAGACGACCTTGGCGTGCACCTTGGCCAGCGCTCTGGCCAGCGAGCCGTCCTTGCGTCCCAGGGCGAGGATGCCGGAGTTCCCCTGGTCGGGGATGCGCACGGTGATGTTCGTGGCATCCGCTCCGGGCTGGCCGCTGCTCGTGACAGTGGCGCCGGAAGAGCAGGCGGCCAGCCCGAGCCCGGCGAGGAGGGCGGTGGCAGAGAGGAGGACGGGACGGGTTTTCACGGCGGGCTCCAAGAGGGGGCGGGCGGAGTTCGGACGGGGATGCGCGAGGGGGAGCGGCTGGGTCCGGGTGGGGGGTGCCGGGGGTCGGGACGGCGGCGCGCTCAGACGGGTGACGACGCGGAGGGCGCTGTCGAACTGGCTGCGCGGAGGCGCAGTGCCTCGCGCAAGGGCTCATGGGCGGCCCAGGTCCGGATGTCCACGCGGGCGGACAGGAAGCCCTGCGCCCGCAGGAAGCGCTCCTGCTGGGCGAGCAGGTCGAGGCGTTCCTCGGACAGGGAGAGCTGGAGGCTGCCCGCGGTGCCAGGGCCGTAGGCCCCGGCCACGCCCTCCGCCCCGGCGCCGGTCTCAAGGCTCAGGATCCGGGCCAGGTCGGTGCCGTTGCCCGCGGCCCAGTCGGCCGACTCCAGGAGTACGGCCAGGAACCGGGCCACGACGGTGGGGTGTTCGTCCAGCAGTCGCTGGTGCACGGTGATCGGCCGGGGCGTCCCGTTGTTGACCCGGTGCCGTCGGTCGGGGGCGGCGTCGAGGTCGATCGCGACGCGGGCGCCGTAGCGACGGGCGGTCTCGACGGCGACGGCGCCCTTGACGTAGACGGCGTCCACGCGTCCGTCGCGCAGCGCCGAGAGCTCGCCCTCCCACTGTCCGCGGCGCACCCCGTCGACGTCGACCACCTCGGCGTCGTCCAGCGTGAGCCCGGCCAGGGCGAGCGCGCCCGCGTGGCCGTGCAGGGCCATGGCCCGCCAGAAGTCGATGTCGATCGCGTGGCGGGGCACGGCCAGCCGGGCGCCGCGTAGTTGCCGGGGATGGTGCAGGTCGCTGTCCTCGCGGACCAGGATCGCCTGGCGTTCCTCGATCCAGGTGAGCGCGACGACCCGGGTGGCCTCGCCCCGCGAACGGGCCCACAGGGCCGGGACGTTGCCGCCCTCGCGGAAGAGCCCGGTCAGTTCGTGGGTGTAGTGGGCGCGGGCCAGGTCGCTGTTCTCCGCCGCTTCGTGCAGCTCCTGCAGGGAACGGACGGCGATGCCGTCCGGAGCGAACTCGGCCGCCAGGGTGCCGCGATCGGCCGCGATGCCGGTCGCGGTGGGGACGGGGCAGCGGGTGAACCAGATCTCGTCCAGAGTGGACACGGGAGCTCCAGGAACGGAAGGAGAAGTGTGGGTGCGTGGGCGCGGCGCCTCACCACATGGAAAGCGGGAAGCGGCGCTGGAGGACGCGGGAGAGAACAGCGCGCGGTCAGCGGCAAGAGGCGGTGCGACAACAGCACCCGTGCGAACACCCGCACGTGGACGGCGAGGCGACCGGGCACAGCACACGAGTCGTCGTCATCGCGATCTGCTCCCTTCCGGTCCTGGCTGTCGAGTGGTGGTGGAAGGAGGCTGGCACGCGTCCGGGGCCCCCAGCAAGTCTTTCCATATCGTGGGATCTGTCGGCTGACAGATGCTTCGCAGCAGGTCACAGGGGTTCACATCGACGCAATAGTTGCCAGATGATGGAATCGCTGACCATGCTTGGGTCATGACATCCACCAGCGCTCCGGCCGGAGCCCAGGCGGTCACCCGGGCTCTGGGACTGCTGCAGTGCTTCCACGACAACGCGGGCGCGTTGAGCGTGTCGGAGCTGGCCCGCCGCATGGGTCTGTCGGTCTCCACCACCCACCGCCTCGCCCGTACCCTGGTCGCGGCGGACGTTCTGGAACAGGACGAGCAGACCGCCCGCTACCGGATCGGTCCGCTCGTGGCGGAACTGGGCCAACTCTCGCTCCACCAACGCGGCATGCACCGGGCCGCCCCGGAACTCGCCGACCTGTCCCGCAGCACCGGCGCCACGGCGGACCTCGCCATCCGTGGCGGCGACCACGCCGTCATCCTGGTCGGCGGTTCGGTCAACCCGGCGACCGGCCTGGGCCTGCGCCGACCGCTGCACTCCACCGCACTCGGCAAGGTACTGCTGGCCTGGGCCCGTCCCGGCGAGGGAGACCTGCGGTCACTGCCGATGCCGGCCCTGACGGACCGCACCATCACGGACCCGGTGGCGCTGGAAGAGGAGTTGGGGCGGGTCCGCGAACGCGGGTACGCCCTCAACGACGGTGAGTCCGTGCACGGTGTGCGGACCCTCGCGGTCCCGGTGCTGGAGGCCACAGGTCATGTGCACGCGGCGCTCGCGCTGCGCAGCACGCCCGACGTGCTCACCGACGACCGCCTGCCGTGGTTCCTGGCCCACGCTCGCTCCTGCGCCCGTGCCCTGGAAGTACTGTTGCTCCCACCGCAGTTGCGTCACTCGGCCCTGCCGGGTCGGTGATCCTCAAGGACGGACACGCATCGCACGGGCAGCGGCCGCCCCTCCCTCACCGGTCCGGGCGGGTCGCGGTCTGCCGACCTGATGGTGAGCCACGGACCATGGCCGGTCGGGGACGTCGTGGTGGCCGCTTCGCAGAACCGCCACGAGCCCGTAACCGTGGTCCATTGACCGGTCCTCACCGGGCTTGCGAGCATGCGGCACATGACGTCGTCGAACTGTCGCCGCATCCGGTAGACCCAGGATCTGCGCACCTCAGCACCCGGGTTACCACCTTGCCACGTGGCCGACCCCGGACAGAGGATCATCATGCTGCCAGCACTCGTCGCGACGCCCGGTACCCACTCCGCTGCTGAGCAGACGGACGGAGCCGCCGCCGTCCTGCGGGCTGTCCTGGACCAAGGGCCCCTCGCCCGCACAGCGATCGTCCGGCGGACCCGACAGAGCGCGGCCGCCGTGTCGCGCCACGCGGCCGACCTGCTCGCGATGGGACTGGTGTGGCAGCCGCCGGAACCCGTCGAGCCGCCCCGTCCCGGCCGTCCCCGCATCCCGCTCGACATCGACACCTCGTACCACGTCGCGGCGGGCGTGCACATCGCGGTGCCGCGGTTGACCTTTTCGCTCACCGATCTGCGCGGGCGCGTGGTCGCGACCGAACACGCGCCGAGGGCGCGGCGCCCGGACGCGGTCCTCGCGGAGGTCGCGGCTCGGCTGCCGGGCTTTCTGCGCCGGCACGCACACGGGCGCTCCGTGCTCGGGCTGGGTGTGGTCACCGGCGGCTGGGTGGATCCGGACGCGGGTGTGCTCGTCGAGAACGCCGCGCTCGGCTGGCGCGACGTGTGGTTGCGACGCGCCCTGGAGCAGACGGTCCGCCTACCCGTACACGTCGAGGGTCATGCCCGGGCCCTCGCCCATGCCGAGTTGCTGTTCGGCCAGGCACGCCAGGCCGAGGAGAACGTTCTGGTCCACCTGTTCGTGGGCAACGCCGTGGACGCGGCCATCGCCACCGGCGGTGTCCTGCTGCGGGGCCGTCGGCACGGTGCGGGCGGCATCGCTCACCTGCCCGTTCCCGGGTCGGCGCAGGCGTGCCCCTGCGGTCGCACCGGCTGCCTTCAGGTGACGGTGTCCGACAACGCCGTCGCCGAGCGCGCCGCGGCCGACGGCATCACCCCACATGCCGACCTGCTCCTGCTGCTGCGGGCCGCGGCGGAGGGCGATCCGGGCGCCCTGGAGCTGTGCCGGTCCAGACTGCGGATGGTCGCCCGAGCGGTCCGGCCGATGCTCGACGTGATCAGTCCTGACGCCGTGGTGGTGACGGAGGCCGTCACGCTTCGGCTCCCGGCGCTGCTCCCCGAACTGAGTCGGGAGCTCGGCGGCGCCGACGGCGTGGTCCGGGGCGGGTCCTTCGGCACGGACACGCTCGCTGTGGCCGCCGCCGTGCCAGTGCTCGCGGCGGTCTACCGGGACCCGCTGGGGCTGCGCACGGCCGGAGCAGCCCGGTGAGGCACATCCGCGCGGAGTTTCTTCCACGCCGCCAGAAACCGTTGTCCCGGCGGCCTTCCGAGCGACAGACTGCGGGCATGGAAGCGCAGCACAAGGCCACGATCCGGGACGCCGCACAGCGGCTCACCGTGAACGCCTTCCGCGCGCACCACTTCGCCGGCCTGCGCTGTCGCGTCTGCTGACCGGCCTGTCACGGACGCCCTCCCGCCTGCGCCGCGCGCGGCGCTGACAGCCGCGCGTCCGCTCCCGTCCTCACCGCAGTGACGCCGGGGTGGCGTCTGCCACCTGTGCGAGCCCCGCGTACGCCGGGCCTGTCTGCCCCGGAGTAGCGCCACGGCACCTCTTCGCTGTGCCCCGGCACTGCCGTGTCCCGTGGGGCTGCCGTGCCAGTGCGCTCCACCGTGCCACTGCACCGGCGTGCCGTGCCATGCCATGCCGTGCCATGCCACGGCACCGGGCCGCCGACCCCGCACACCGTCCATCACCGAAGGGACCTCCCCATGAGCACGCCCACCGTCCGTCCGGTCGCCGGTCACATCGGTGCCGACATCGACGGCGTCGACCTCGCCCAGTCGTTGTCCGCCGAGGCCGTCGACACCGTCAAGCAGGCGCTCCACCGGCACAAGGTGGTCTTCTTCCGCGGCCAGACCCTTGACCACGCCGCCCAGATCGCCTTCGCCCGCCAGTTCGGCGAGCTCACCTACGCCCACCCGCACGACGACGCGCCGCCTGCGGACCACCCGGAGATCTTCACCGTCGACCCGCGCCGCTTCGAGGAGCGCTACGGCAAGGACTTCCGCGACGAGTACCGCAAGCGCCAGTACAGCTACACCGACGGCTGGCACACCGACGTCACCGCCGCCGTGAATCCGCCCTCCGGGTCCATCCTGCGGGCCGAGATCGTCCCCGAGGTCGGCGGCGACACCCAGTGGACCAACCTCGTCGCCGCCTACGAGGGCCTGTCCGCGCCGGTCCGCGCCTTCGTGGACACCCTGCGCGCCGAGCACCGCTACGGCGGCGGTCGCCAGCCGGAGGGGGACAGCGACTACGCCCGCCGGATCAACGACAACCTGCTGGTGGCCGTCCACCCCGTGGTGCGGGTCCACCCCGAGACAGGGGAGCGCGCGCTGTTCGTGAACCCTGTCTTCACCAGCCACATCGTCGACGTCACGGCGGCCGAGAGCAAGCGCATCCTGGACCTGCTCTACGCCGAGATCACCCGGCCCGAGTACACGGTGCGCTTCCGCTGGGAGGCCGGACACGTCGCCTTCTGGGACAACCGCGCCACCGCCCACCTGGCCCCGCGCGATCTGGAGCACCTCGACGTCGAGCGCCGCCTGCACCGGGTCACCCTGATCGGCGAGGTCCCCCTCGGCCCGGACGGACGCGAGTCCGAGCTGCTCGCCGGGCGCCCCTTCACCGCCGACCACCGCGTCGCCGTCGCGTCCTGACGCAGCCGCACGGCCGATTCCACCCCGGTGCCGTGCCGACCGACCCGGCCGGCACCGGGCTCCCACGCCCACCGACACCGCACCGCGCAACCGACCGGAAGGAAGAGCACATCCGTGTCCGCACCCCAGGGCCTCTCCGCCCCGAACCGAAGACTGTTCCTGCAGACCATGCTCGGCGCCGGTGCAGCGCTCGGCCTCAGCGCCTGCACCAGCGCCGCCGCCAGCGGGCCCGCTCTGTCGAGCAGCGCCGCGCTGCCCACGAAGGTGCCCTCCGGCACCAGCCTGAGCATCGCCTCCTCGCTCGGCGCCCAGCAGCTCCAACTCCAGCTCTCCGGCCTGATCAAGCAGATCCCGTTCACGGTCTCGTCCTGGCCGAACATCGGCGCGGGCCCGGACGTGATCAACGCCTTCCGTGCCAACTCCCTCGACCTGGCCAACAACGCGGGCATCCCGCCGATCCAGGCCCACTTCCAGGGCTACGACGCCCGGATCGTGGCACTCGACCTGACCCGCAAGCCGTCCTACCTGTTCGCCACCAAGCCCCACAGTGACATCTCGTCGGTCGCGCAGTTCGCCGGCAAGAAGCTGGCGTTCTCCCAGGGGCAGGCGCAGGGCGTCGTCCTGCTGCGTGCGCTGCACGAGGCCGGGCTGAAGGACTCGGACGTGCAGCTCGTGCCGCTGACCAGCAACCAGTTCCTCACCGCGCTGGAGGCCGGCCAGGTGGACATCGCGCCGCTCGCCATCTCGCAGGCGCCCGCCTACCTCAACAAGTACGCCGCCGACGGCGCGCACACCATCACCACCGACGTCGTGGACCTCCTCAACCTGCTGTGGGCTCCGGCCGACGTGCTGGCCGATGCCGACAAGGCGGCGGCGATCGCGGCGTTCATCCCGATCTGGGCCAAGGGCCTGGTCTGGGTCTACGAGAACCCGGCCGTCTGGGACCAGGAGTTCTACGTCAAGACCCAGAACATCAGCCTCACCCAGGCCCAGCAGGTGACCGCGCTCAGCAACAAGCCTTTGCTTCCTTCGAGTTGGGACGAGGCGATCGCCTGGGAGCAGCAGACGATCGACCTGCTCGCCGAGGGCGGTTTCGTGAAGTCCTTCAAGGCCGAGACCCTGTTCGACCGCCGCTTCGAGCACCTCGCGGCGGCCGCCGTTCCCGCCCAGTACCGGAGCTGACCATGGCCGACCATGTATCCACCGTCCTGGTGACAGCGCCCGAGCGGCCCGTGGCGACCAGCCCGGTGCCGGTCCCGCGGGTGACGACGACCGGCCGCCCCCGCGTCCGCAGGCTGGCGCCGGGCCGCCGCCGCCCTTACGCCCGGCTGCTCGGCCCGCTGCTCCTGCTGGCCGTCTGGGCCGGGGCCAGCGCGGCCGGGCTGCTGGACCCACGGATCCTGCCCGCACCCTGGACGGTGTTGCACACCGGGTGGCATCTGTGGACCGCCGGCACGCTGCGCACCGACCTCGGTACCTCGCTGTGGCGTGCCACGCAGGGCTTCGCCATCGGCCTGGTGGCCGGTGTGCTGCTGGCGCTGGCCGCCGGGCTGAGCCGGATCGGTGAGGCGCTGATCGACGGCACCGTGCAGGTCAACCGCGCCGTGCCGACCCTTGGCCTGATCCCGCTGTTCATCCTCTGGCTGGGCATCGGCGAGACCTTCAAGGTCGTCATCATCGCGATCGTCGTCTACATCCCCGTCTACCTGAACCTGCACGCTGCACTGGCGGGCATCGACTCCCGCTACGTCGAACTGGCGGAGGTGCTCCGGCTCAGCCGCTGGCAGTTCGTCCGGCAGGTCGTCATCCCCGGCGCGCTGCCCGGCTTCTTCGTCGGACTGCGCCTGGCCGTCACCGGCTCCTGGCTCTCCCTGGTGGTCCTGGAGCAGATCAACGCCACCAATGGCCTCGGCTACATGATGTTCCAGGCCCAGAACTACGGCCAGACCGACGTCATCGTCCTCGGACTGCTCATCTACGGAGTCTTCGGCTTCGCCTCCGACTCCGCCGTCCGTCTCCTGGAAAGGAGGGTCCTGGCATGGCGCCGATCGCTCAGCAGCTGACTCAGCCCGCCGTCCGACTCACCGGTCTGACCCGCTCGTTCGGCCCGCGCACCGTGCTGGACGGCGTCGACCTCGACATCCCGCCCGGCCAGTTCGTTGCCCTCCTTGGCCACTCGGGTTCGGGCAAGAGCACCCTGTTGCGGGCCATCGCCGGCCTGGACCACGACACCGCTGGAAGTGGCGAACTGTCCACCCCGGAACGGGTGTCGGTGGTCTTCCAGGACTCCCGGCTGCTGCCCTGGCGCCGCGTGCTGGACAACGTCCTGCTCGGCGTCGGCAAGCGGGACGCCGACGGTCGTGACGCGGCCGAGCGGGGCCGGGCCGCGCTCGCCGAGGTCGGCCTCGCCGGACGCGAGACCGCCTGGCCCGGTCAGCTCTCCGGAGGCGAACAGCAGCGCGCGGCGCTGGCCCGCTCCCTGGTCCGCGAACCCGAACTCCTGCTCGCCGACGAACCGTTCGGGGCGCTGGACGCGCTGACCCGGATCCGCATGCACACCCTGCTGCGCGAACTGTGGCAGCGCCACCACCCGTCCGTGCTCCTGGTCACCCACGACGTCGACGAGGCCGCCGCGCTCGCGGACCGCGTCCTCGTGCTCGAACACGGCAGGATCGCCGTCGACCTGACCATCGACCTGCCCCACCCCCGGTCCTACCGGGACCCGCAGCTCGGCGAGTACCGCGAGCGATTGCTGGCCGCGCTCGGGGTGCGCCCCGACGGTGAGCCGACGGCCGCCGTGCCGGCCGGGGCCACGGGGCACCGAGGGGAGGACTGAGGTGGGCGAGTACCTCTGGTACATCCCGAACACCGTCGAACCCGGGCACCGCGGCGACGACACGCACGACGGCTGGGGAACCCTCGACCACTCGACCGAACTCGCCCAGGCGGTCGAGGACCACGGCTGGTCCGGAGCGTTGTTGGGCACCGGCTGGGGCCGACCCGACACCTTCACCGTCGCGGCGGCCCTCGCGGCCCGCACCACGTCCTTCAAGCCGCTGATCGCGATCCGGCCCGGCTACTGGCACCCGGCCAACTTCGCCTCGGCCGCCGCCACGCTCGACCAGCTCAGCCGGGGCCGGGTCCTGGTCAACGTCGTCAGCGGACTGGACAACCCCGCCTCCTACGGCGACGGCGAGTTCGACCAGTCCCGCCGCTACGACCGGACCCTGGAGTTCCTGCGCCTGGTGCGGCGCCTGTGGAGCGAGGAGCAGGTGACCTTCCACGGCGAGCACTACCGGCTGGACGACTCCACCGTCCGGCCCCGGCCGTGGGGAACCGAGGAGGGGCTGCATCCGCGGCTGTACTTCGGCGGTGCGAGCGCGGCCGCCGAGCAGGTCGCCGCGCGGGAGGCCGACGTCCAACTGTTCTGGGGGGAGCCACTCGACGGCGTCGCCGAGCGGATCGAGCGGCTGCGTTCGCTCAGCGAAAGCGTCGAACGCCGCCACGCACCCCTGGAGTTCGGGCTCCGGGTGACCACCCTGGTGCGGGACACGACCGAGGAGGCGTGGCGCGCCGCCGAGGAGAAGATCGCCGCGATGGCGCAGCAGGGCGCTCACGACCCGGAGGCACCCCAGCGCCGGACGGCGGTCGGCCAGCGCCGCCTGCTCGATCTGGCCGCACGCGGTGAGGTGCTGGACAGCTGCCTCTACACCGCGCCGGGCCGGTACGGGGGCGGGGGAGCCGGCACCACCTGGCTGGTCGGCTCCGCGCAGGACGTCGCCGACGCCCTGGACCGCTATCGCGCGCTCGGGGTCTCGCACTTCGTGCTGTCCGACACGCCCTACAAGCAGGAGATCGCCCGCGTCGGCGACCAGCTGCTCCCCCTGCTGAGACAGAACGCCCCGACCTCCAGCCGCTCGACCACGCCCATGGAGGTTCCCGCATGACGGCGCTCCTGCACGACACCACATCCCTGCGCGCCGTCTACGGCGCGTTCCCCACGGGCGTCACGGCCGTCGCCGCCGTCGTCGGGGGACGGCCGGTCGGCATGGCCGCCAGCTCCTTCACGACCGTGTCCCTCACACCGCCGCTGGTGTCGGTGTGCATGGCACACAGCTCCAGCACCTGGCCCGCCCTGCGCCGGGCCGAACGTCTGGGCATCAGCGTGCTCGCCTCCGACCACGGGCCCCTGTGCCGGCGCCTCGCCGGTCCCGCCGAGGACCGGTTCACCGGCGTCGCGTGGCGGGCGACCCCGGACGGCGCCGTGCTGCTGGACGGCGCGAGTGCCTGGTTCGACTGCTCGGTCGAGCAGGAGGTGCGGGCCGGGGACCACGACATCCTCGTGCTCCGAGTCCACGACCTGCGCGCCGACCCGGCCGTTGACCCCCTCGTCTTCCACGCGAGCACCTTCCGATCGCTCGACCCCGCCGCCACGCGCCCCACGCCCTGACCACCCCGGGACGCGTACGACGCCCACGACACCCCAGAGGGACCCCGCATGCCCAAGCAGCTCCACTTCAACCTGTTCATCCACGACACCGGGCACCACGAGGCCTCCTGGCGGCTGCCGGAGTCAGACCCGACCGCCGACCTGGACCTGGGCTTCCACCAGCGGCTCGCCCGCATCGCCGAGGACGCGAAGTTCGACTCGGTCTTCCTGGCCGACAGCCCCTCGCTCTGGGGCGACCCGGGCCGGCGCCCGTCCGGCAAGCTGGAGCCGACGGTGCTGCTCGCGGCCCTCGCCGCCGGCACCACCCGCATCGGCCTCATCGCCACCGCCTCGACCAGCTACAACGAGCCCTACAACCTGGCCCGCCGCTTCGCGTCGCTCGACCACCTCTCGGGCGGCCGCGCGGGCTGGAACATCGTCACCACCGCCGGTGACGCCGCGGCGCGCAACTTCGGCCTGGAGGGCCAGCCGCTGCACCGCACCCGCTACGAGCGGGCTGCGGAGTTCCTGGAGGTGTCCACCAAGCTCTGGGACAGCTGGGCCGACGAGGCTCTGGTGGCGGACAAGGACACCGGCGTGCACGCTCTCGCGGAGCGCGTGCGCCCGGCCGAGCACCGGGGCCGGTTCTTCAGCGTCGAGGGGGCGCTGAACGTGCGCCGCTCCCCGCAGGGCTACCCGCTGCTGGTCCAGGCCGGCTCGTCCGAGAGCGGCAAGGACTTCGCCGCCCGCTGGGCGGAGGCGGTCTTCACCGCCCAGCCGACCCTCGCCGAGGGCCAGGCCTTCTACGCCGACGTCAAGCGCCGCGCCGTCGCCGCCGGACGCGACCCCGAGCACGTCAAGATCCTTCCCGGCATCGTCCCGGTGATCGGCGACACCGAGGCCGAAGCCCGGGAGCTCGAAGCCGAACTGGACCGGCTGATCCGGCCCGAGTACGCCCGCGAACAGCTCGCCACGCTGCTGAAGGTGGAACCGGAACGGCTGCGTTTCGACGAGCAGCTGCCTGCGGACCTCCCCACCGAGGACGAGGTCGAGGGCTCCAAGAGCCGCTACACCCTGATCGTCGAGCTCGCCCGGCGCGAGAACCTGACGGTGCGGCAGCTCATCGGGCGCCTCGGCGGAGGCCGCGGCCACCGCACCTTCACCGGCACGCCCGTCCAGGTGGCCGACACGATCCAGCACTGGTTCGAGAACGGCGCGGCCGACGGGTTCAACGTCATGCCCGCGGTGCTGCCGTCCGGGCTGGAGGTGTTCGTCGCGAAGGTGCTGCCGATCCTGCGCGAGCGCGGCCTGTTCCGCACCGACTACGAGGGCACCACTCTGCGCGAGCACTACGGCTTGCCGCGTCCCGTGAACCAGTACGCCACCACGTCGACCGTCGGTGTGTCCGCGTGACCCAGCCTTCCTGTAGGACGTCCGGTCCGACGGCCGACCCGGCACCGGAGACGGCCGGGTCACGGACACCCGGGTGGGCGCGCCGGCTGGCCGGATACTGCCTGCGCCACCGGGCCGACCTGGCGTGGACCTACGGCGCCGCCCTGGTCGCGGCCGTGGCGACCGCCGCGCTGCCCATGGTCCTGCGTGACGTCGTGGACCGCGTGGACGTGCCGACCGCGCACCTGACGCCGTGGGTGCTGCTGCTTCTCGGACTCGGCGCGGTGCGCTTCGCGGGCGGGTTCCTGCGCCGGTACTGCTCCGGACGGGTGTCGCTCGGCGTGCAGTACGACCTGCGCAACGACGTCCTTGCCGCGCTGCTGCGCCTGGACGGACCAGGACAGGACGAGCTGCCCACCGGGCAGGTCGTCAGCCGGGCCATCTCTGACGTGACGCTCATCCAGATGCTGTTGCAGTTCCTGCCGAACATGTGCGGCAACGCGTTGATGTTCGTGGTGTCGGTGGTGCTGATGGCGACGTTGTCGCTGCCCCTGACGCTGGTGGCCCTGGTCGTCGGGCCGGCGCTGTGGCTGATCGCTGTCCGCTCCCGCCAGGACCTGTTCCCCGCCAACTGGCACGCACAGCAGGAGGCGGCCGAGGTCGCCTCCGTGGTGGAGGCCGCCGTCGCGGGGGTGCGGGTCGTCAAGGGCTTCGGGCAGGAGCAGCGCGAGCTGGCCGCGCTGGAACAGCGGGCCCGCGGCCTGTTCGCCTCCCGGGTCCGCGTCGCCCGGCTCACCAGCCGGTACAACCCCGCCCTCCAGGCCGTCCCGGCGCTCGGCCAGGTCGCCGTGCTCGCCCTGGGCGGCTGGCTGGCCCTGCACGGCGAGATCTCGCTCGGCACCTTCCTCGCCTTCAGCACCTACCTCGGCTCCTTCGTGGCCCCGGTGCGCCAGGTGGCCACCCTGCTGACGGTGTGGCAGCAGGCCCGCGCCGGTGCCGAGCGGGTGCTCGACATCATCGACGCGCCGGCGGGCGTCACGGACCCGCTGGTGGCGGACCGACTGCCGGACGGCCCCCCGGCCCTGGAGTGGGACGGCGTGGTCTTCGGCCACGACCCGGCGGCCGCGCCGCTGCTGGACGGGTTCACGCTGCGGGTCGAGCCGGGGGAGACCCTCGCCCTGGTCGGCGCGGCCGGATCAGGCAAGTCCACGGCAGCCTCCCTGCTGCCGCGCTTCTACGACCCGCGCGCCGGGACGGTCCGGGTCGGCGGCGTCGACGTGCGCCGGATACGGCCCGCAGACCTGCGGGCCGCGATCGGCTTCGTCTTCGAGGAGCCGCACCTGCTCTCCGACACGATCGCGGCCAACATCGCGTACGGCCGCCCCGACGCGTCGATCGAGGAGATCCGACGGGCCGCGCGGGTGGCGCAGGCGGATGGGTTCGTCACCGCGCTGCCGGACGGCTACGCCACGATGGTTGGCGAACAGGGCCTGACACTCTCCGGCGGTCAGCGCCAACGCATCGCGCTCGCCCGCGCCATCCTGCGCGACCCCGACGTGCTGGTCCTCGACGACGCCACCTCCGCGATCGACGCCCAGGTCGAGGCGGACATCCACGCCGGGCTGCACCAGGTGGCCCGGCAACGGACGACGCTGATCATCGCCCACCGCGCCTCGACGCTGGAACTCGCCGACCGGGTCGCCGTGCTCGACGGCGGCTGGGTTGTCGACGTCGGCACGACGGCGGAGCTCCAGGCCCGCAGCCCGCTGTACCGCTCGCTGCTCTCCCCGGACGAACAGCCCGGCGAGATCGGCGTGGACGAGGCCGCGGCCGCCGAAGCTCCCCGCCCGCGCGGGATCACCGAACGGCTCTGGAGCGAACGGGCGTCGAACGCCGACGAGGCCAGGAGCGCCGGGGACGTCGGCGCACGGGTCGCCGCAGGCTACGCGCAGGCCGCGGCGGGGGCCGGGCCCGGCGGCCTGGGGCACGGCGCCGGCCTGCTCGGCGGCGCCCCGCCCAGTCCGGAGCTCCTGGCCCGGCTGGCCGCACTCCCGGCAGCGCAGGCCGACCCGGACGTGCGGCCCGAGCAGGCGCGTGCTGCGGATCCGGGCTTCGGGCTCCGGTCACTGGTGCGGCCCTTCCGCGGCCCCCTGCTCGCCGGACTGGCGCTCGTCGGCGCGGACGCGCTCGCCCAGATCGCCGTCCCGGTCCTGATCCGGCGCGGCGTCGACACCGGTGTCGTCCGGCACGCACAGGGCACCCTGCTGCTGATCGCCGCGGCCGCGGCCGGGGTCGTCCTGCTCGACTGGCTGGTCAACGTCGTCCAGGTGCGGGTGACCGGCCGCACCGGCGAGCGTCTCCTCTACACCCTGCGCGTGCGCACCTACGCCCAGCTGCAGCGGCTCGGCCTGGACTACTACGAGCGCGAGCTCGGCGGCCGCATCATGACCCGGATGACCACCGACGTGGACGCGCTGTCGGGGTTCCTGCAGACCGGCCTGGTGACCCTCGTGGTCTCGCTGCTGACGATCGCCGGAGTGCTCGTCGCCCTACTGGCGATCGACGCCCGACTCGCCGCCGTTGTTCTGGTCGCGCTGCCGGTCCTGGTCGGCGCCGCGGCGCTGTTCCGCTCCCGGTCGGTTCCCGCCTATCTGGAGGCGCGCGAGCGCGTCAGCGCCGTCAACGCGTACTTCCAGGAGAACGTGGCGCTGGTCCGGGTCACCCAGGCCTTCGGTCGCGAAGCCCGAAACCAGCGGGACTTCGCCCGCCTCGCGTGGGCGTTCCGCGATGCCAGACTGCGGGCCCAGCGGCTGATGGCGACCTTCTTCCCGTTCGTGGAGTTCCTCAGCACGGCCACGACCGCCGCGGTCCTGGTCGTCGGCGCCGGACAGGTCCGCGACGGAGCACTGAGCGCCGGAACCCTCATCGCGTTCCTCCTCTACGTCGACCTGTTCTTCTCGCCGATCCAGCAACTGGCGCAGGTCTTCGACGGCTACCAGCAGGCCGTCGTGGGCCTTGGCCGCCTGCGGGCCCTCATGCGAGAAACGATCGGCACCCCGACCGCCGCACGACCGCTGCCCGTGGGTGAACTGTGTGGCGAGATCGAGTTCGACCGCGTCTCGTTCGCCTACCGCGATGGCGAGCACGCGGTGCTCGACGAGGTGAGCCTGCGCGTCGCCCCGGGTCAGACGGTGGCGCTCGTCGGCACCACGGGCGCGGGCAAGTCGACGATCGTCAAGCTCGTGGCCCGCTTCTACGACCCGACCACCGGCGCCGTCCGCATCGACGGCACCGACCTGCGCGAACTGGATCCGGCCGCGTACCGGCACCGCCTGGGCGTCGTCCCCCAGGATCCGCACCTGCTCGGGGCCACGGTCCGCGACGCGATCGCCTACGGCCGCCCGGACGCCACCGACGCGGAGGTGGAAGCGGCGGCACGCGCGGTCGGCGCGCACGAGATGGTGGCCGGCCTGCCTCGCGGCTACCTGACCGAGGTCGGTGAGCGCGGTCGCGGCCTGTCCGCCGGCCAGCGCCAACTGCTCGCACTCGCAAGAGCCGAGCTGGTCGACCCGGACATCCTGCTGCTCGACGAGGCGACCGCCTCGCTCGACCTGGCCGGCGAACGCCGGGTGACAGCCGCGACGGCCGCGCTCACCCGGCGGCGCACCACCCTCGTCGTCGCGCACCGGCTCACCACCGCCGCCCGAGCCGACCGTGTGGTCGTCCTGAGCGGGGGCAGGGTCGTCGAAGCGGGCCCCCACGAAGAACTGCTGGCGGCGCACGGCCCGTACCGGCGCCTGTGGGACGCGTACCGCACCGCGGGCGACGCCGGCGTCGACGAACTCGCCGAATCCGGGGCGACCCGGGCCTCTGGAAGGCGAGCCACACCCATGGAAGGAAGCGCATGACCATCCCGTACCGGCCGTTCGGCCGCACCGGCGTCCAGGTGAGCGCCCTCGCGCTCGGCGCCATGAACCTCGGCAGCCCCGGCAACCCCAGCCACGAGGACGGCGTGGGCATCGTCCACCGCGCGCTCGACGCGGGTATCAACATCGTCGACACGGCGGACGTGTACTCCCAGGGCGAGTCCGAGGTGATCGTCGGGAAGGCCCTGGTGGGCCGCCGCGACGACGTCTTCGTGGCCACCAAGTTCCACGGCCGCATGGGCGACGACGTCAACCGGTTCGGCAACTCGCGCCGGTGGATCGCCCGCGCGGTCGAGGCCAGCCTGACACGGCTGAGGACCGACCACATCGACCTCTACCAGGTCCACCGCCCGGAGGAGGACACCGACTTCGACGAGACCCTGGGCGCGCTGTCCGACCTCGCCCACCAGGGCAAGATCCGCTACATCGGCACCTCCACCTTCCCGGCCTCCCGCATCGTCGAGGGGCAGTGGATCGCGGAGAAGCGGAACCGCGAGCGGGTCGTGGCCGAGCAGCCGCCCTACTCGATCCTGGCCCGCGGGATCGAGGCCGAGGTGCTCCCCGTGGCGCAGCGGTACGGGCTCGCGGTCATCCCCTGGAGCCCCCTGGCCGGCGGCTGGCTGACGGGACGATACCGGTTCGGAGGACCTCAGCCGCAGTCAAGCCGTGCCGACCGCCAGCCGGGGCGCTTCGACGTGGACAGCGCCGACAACGCGGACAAGCTGGCAGCGGTCGAAGCCCTCGCGCTCCTGGCCGAGGAGGCGGGGCTGACTCTGATCGAGCTGGCTCTCGGCTTCGTGTTGGCCCATCCGGCCGTCACGTCGCCGATCATCGGCCCGCGCACCCTGGCTCAGCTGGAGCAGCAGCTCGGCGCCGCGTCCACCCCGCTCCCGCCGGATGTCCTGGACGCGATCGACAAGATCGTCCCACCGGGCACCACTCTCTCCGCACGCGACACCGGCTACGTGCCGCCCGCCCTGCAGGACGCGTCGCTGCGTCGGCGCCCCGGCAGTTGAGCACACCGCCGGTCGGCCCAGGTCCCTGGCGAGAGTAGAGCGGCCCGACAGGGGCCGCCTATTCGGGCGCGTGCGTTCCCGCAGTGAGCCGAGGGCTTCGGCGGCGCCGGGGCGAGGAGGCAGTAGCGGGCGAGGGTGACCTTGGTTGTCTCCAATCGGAGCCGGAGCAAGAGTTCCTTCGCCACGCAGGTCAGCGGCGAGAAGCCAGGACCGGCTCTGGCGACTCCCTAACCCGACGTCACGTATCCCCTCCGCCGTCACACAAGCGGCGTAGTGAACCGCACCGGTTCGAATGGAGGCTCCGGACAACCCGGAACGGTTCACACTCCATCATGACGAAGCAGGATGAAAGAGCCGACCTGGACGCCTCTTTCATCGAGAGTGGGCGTCAGATCGTCCTCGCGCTCACGAGGGAGGCTCCATGCACCGGGAACTCGGGGAGTGCCCGTCGGATGTGGGTGCGGTGCGGTCGCTGGTCCTCCTGGAGTGGAGGCCGCGTGTCTTCACGGACCAGGAGCGTCGTCGGCTTGCGGCGATTCTCTTCGGAGGTGTGGGTGGGGAGAGTTCGGGATCCGCCGGTGGTTCGTGTAGTGACTTGCTCCGGCGTGCTGGGTAGTGTGCGGTCGCAGAGTTGATCTTCGCGGGTCGCGTGCGGCGACCTGGCCCAGCCTGCGGGAAGGGAGGATGGGGTGCGTCGGCGAGCACAGTCCCGAAGCCTGGTGCGTGATGCTGCTGGCTCGGCCCGGGTGGCGGTCTATCTGCGTGTCTCGACGGTGAAGCAGCTCAAGGGCTACGGGTTGCAGGTCCAGCTGGAGGAGAGTCTGGCCTGGCTGGACTACCGGCTGGGCCAGGGCAGGTATGCCTATGAGGTGTTCACGGATGGCGGGG
The DNA here is from genome assembly GCF_900109465.1 of Streptacidiphilus jiangxiensis. Lineage (GTDB taxonomy): Bacteria > Actinomycetota > Actinomycetes > Streptomycetales > Streptomycetaceae > Streptacidiphilus > Streptacidiphilus jiangxiensis. The sequence goes on along the minus strand of NZ_FOAZ01000013.1, from coordinate 187,245 downwards.
TATCGGGGAAGCTCGCGCAACGCCCGGATCTGGATGCATTGAACACCGCGATCCGAGAGCGGCGCTTCGACCTGGTGGTGTTCGGGAAGCTGGACCGTATTGGTCGCACGATGAAGGACATCCACCGGTGGGTGTACGACACGACCGATCTCGGTGTTCGCGTCGCTACGGCTGATGGGCGTATCGACAGCGACGACGACATGTTCGGGATCCTGCTGAGCCTGCTCGCGTACATGGCCGAACTCGAGCACGCCATGATCTTGGACCGGACCATGGGCGGGCGGGAGAAGAAGCTGACGGCGGGCGGCTGGCCAGGGGGAGTGGCCCCGTTCTGGCTGCAGCTCCCGGGCAAAGGCTCCAACGACCCGCCCATCTTGCGGGAGGCCGGGGTCAGGCTGCTCGAAGCTGCGGCGGGCCTGATGGCGGACGAGCGCCGGCACGCAGAGGATGCCGCCCGACGCCTGAATCTGCTCGGCTATAGGACCACGCGGGGCTTGCCGTGGACGGGCGCGAATCTGATCCGGACGTTCCAGCAGACAGCTTTGGACGGCTACATCGTCTACCGCAACACCGAGCATCCCCGCGGGGCTTCGGTCCGCAAGGGCGACGACGGGCTCCCCTTGTATGGGGAGACGGTTCGGATCCCTGTTCCCACACCGCTTCCGGCGGACAGGGTAGCGGCGGTACGTCAGGCGCTGGCCCGGCGCTCGTTCGTGAAGCCGGCGGAGCGAGGCTACCTGCTGTCGGGGCGGTTGAAGGCGCGGTGCGGCCACCACTACATCGGCACCCACCGCTCGACGCGCGACCGCACCACCTACCGGTGCAGCGGCCACCGGGCCCAGCCGGCCTGTGACTGCCAGGAGATCCTGGCCGAGCCGCTGGAAGCCGTGGTGTGGGGCGAAATGGTCAAGGTCCTCGGGGATCGCGAAAAGCTCCGGGCTCTGGCGCAGGAGTGGATCGGAGACGTCCCCGAGCGCGCCCGCGCCTACCGGGAGCGAATCGCGGAACTGGATGCGCAGCTTGAGCAGCACCGTCGGATGCGCAAGACCAAGCTGGTGGCCCTCGCCGCCGCCATGTCCGGCGGCGGGAACGACGACACGGACACCGAAATCGAGATCCAGGAGGCGATAGAGGAGCTCAAGGCGGAGCTGAAGGACAAGGAGGCCCGACTGCGGCGGATGCGCGAGGAGACCGTGGAGTGGCTGGCTGAGGCCGAGGCGCAGGAGGAGCGCGCGCAGGAGGTGCTGGAGCTTGCCCTGCACACGGAGGAACGCCTCGCGGACATGCCGGTCGAGAAGCGGCAGGACCTCCTGGGCCTCCTCGACGTCGAAGTGGAGGTGACCAGCGATGTCCCGGGGTCGTTGCGCCGGGACGGTTGCCTGTTTGAGATGTGGTTCGAAGACCACGGGGAGCTGGTTCCGCCCGCGCTGACTGACGGGGAGTGGGAGCGGGTCGCGGGGCTCTTCCCGGTCCTGCGGGCGGGGCCGAAGATCGTGCCTCCGCGCATGGCATTCGAGGCCTCGCTGTACAAGGCGCGCACCGGCTTGGCGTGGAAGGACCTGCCTGGCACCGTCACGGGGGGACACCGCCATCACACGGTGTATCAGCGCGCTCTGATGCAGCTGAAGTCCGGGGCGTGGGAGCAGGCGGTCCGTGCGCTCGGCCCCTATGACGGCACCCCGGTGCCGCCAACGTACCTGCTGCCGGATCTCCACATCACCGCCAGCTTCGACCCCCGCCTGAGCAGCCTGCCCCGCACGGCTGGTGACGGTGAGTCCAATGTGACTGGAGAGGGCGCAGAGAGATCATTTTCAAGCTGTTCATGGCCTACCCGGGCGTCTTCTACAGCGACGACGGCCGCATCCTGCGGGCGATGCAGCGCTCGGCCGGCAACGGCGGGCTGATCATGATGCACGCGGAGAACGGCATCGCGATCGACGTGCTGGTCGAGCAGGCGTTGGCGGCCGGGCACACCGATCCGCGCTATCACGGTGAGGTACGCCGTGAGCTGCTGGAGGCGGAGGCGACGCACCGGGCGATCCAGCTCGCGCGGGTGGCGGGTGCGCCGCTGTACGTCGTCCACGTGTCGGCGGAGCAGGCCGTCGCGGAGATCGCGCAGGCGCGCGACCTCGGGCTGAACGTGTTCGGGGAGACGTGCCCGCAGTACCTGTTCCTGTCGACGGACAACCTCGCGGAGCCGGACTTCGAGGGTGCGAAGTACGTGTGCTCGACGCCGTTGCGGCCGAAGGAGCACCAGGCGGCGCTGTGGCGGGGGCTGCGGACCAACGACCTGTCGGTGGTCTCGACGGACCACTGTCCGTTCTGCTTCGTCGGGCAGAAGGAGCTGGGGCGCGGGGACTTCTCGAAGATCCCGAACGGCCTGCCGGGCGTGGAGAACCGGATGGATCTGCTGCACCAGGCGGTCCTGGACGGGCACATCTCGCGGCGGCGGTGGATCGAGCTGGCGTGCGCGACTCCGGCGCGGATGTTCGGGCTGTACCCGCGCAAGGGCACGATCGCGCCCGGCGCGGACGCGGACGTCGTCGTCTACGACCCGCACGACCGCTACACGATGTCGGCCCGGACGCACCACATGAACGTCGACTACTCCGCCTACGAGGGCCGCCAGGTCTCCGGCCGGGCGCGGACGGTGCTCTCGCGCGGCGCCGTGGTCGTCGACCGCGGCGAGTACCTCGGCCACGCCGGCCACGGCACCTTCGTGCCGCGTGCCACGAGCCAGTATCTGATCTGAGCCTTACCGGCTCGGAGCCTCGCGTGCTCCGAGCCGGACCCCACCAAGACTCCGCACGTCCGAAAGGCGCCTGTGATGGATATCGGCCTCGTCCTCCAGACCGATCCGCCCGCGAAGCTGCTGGTGGAGCGGATGATCCGCGCCGAGCAGGCCGGGTTCACCCACGGCTGGACGTTCGACTCCTGCGTGCTGTGGCAGGAGCCGTTCGTGATCTACAGCCAGATCCTCGCGCAGACCGAGCGGTTGACCGTGGGCCCGATGGTCACCAACCCGGTCACCCGTACCTGGGAGGTCACCGCCTCCCTCTTCGCGACGCTGAACGACATGTTCGGCGCCCGCACGGTGTGCGGCATCGGTCGCGGCGACAGCGCGCAGCGCGTCGCGGGCCGCAAGCCGGCGACGTTGGAGCGGCTCTCGCACGCGATGCACGTCATCAAGGAGCTGGCGGAGGGGCGGGAGGCCGAGGTCGACGGCACGGCGATGCGCATCCCGTGGATCACGGGTGAGCCGAAGCTGCCGATCTGGATGGGCGCCTACGGGCCGAAGGCCCTGGAGCTGACCGGCCGCCAGGCCGACGGCTTCATCCTCCAGCTCGCCGACCCGTTCCTGACGGAGTGGATGGTCAAGGCCGTCCGCCGCGCGGCGGAGGAGGCGGGCCGCGACCCGGCGTCCGTCACGGTCTGCATCGCCGCGCCCGCCTACGTGACGGACGGCAGCGACGAGCAGCTGGCCCACGCGCGGGAGCAGTGCCGCTGGTTCGGCGGCATGGTCGGCAACCACGTCGCCGACCTCGTCTCCCGCTACGGCGAACACAGCGGCCTGGTCCCGGACACGCTGACCGACTACATCAAGGAGCGCCAAGGCTACGACTACTCCCACCACGGCCGCGCCGGCAACCCGGACACCGCCTTCGTCCCGGACGAGATCGTCGACCGCTTCTGCCTGATCGGCCCAGTCTCCGCCCACCGGGAGAAGTTGGAACACCTGCGCTCCCTGGGCGTGGACCAGTTCGCCATCTACGCCATGCACGACGCCGTCGAGTCGACCATCGACGCCTACGGCCGGCACATCATCCCCACTCTGAAAGGCTGAAGGGACGCCCGCCGCCCGCGTCCCCACCTTCGCGGGAAGGTGGGGACGCTGCGGCAACTCCGCGTGGTGGAACTCGGGTTGTGCGTGGTGTTGTGTCCGGGGGTGGTGCGGCGGCCGCCGAGCCGCGCTACCAGGGCAGTCTGTCCGGCGCCCCGGCCTCCGAGGTGAGCAGTGCGACCAGGCGCGGGTCCAGGAAGGTGTCGAGCGCGGCGATCCGGTCCTCGCGCACGGTGAGGAGCTGCACGGCGAAAGGCCGCCACCCCGCCGGGCCCTGGCCGTCGTGGTGAAGGATGGCGAGGCCGGGCGTGCCGTTGGCCCGGATCGGCAGGGCCCGGGAGCCGAGGCAGGGGTTGGGGTCGCGGAGGAACCACCGCCCGATGTCGGCGCGCCCGGCAAGCCACAGCGCGTGCGGCGGCATGGAGAGCGTCGCGTCGTCGTGGAGCAACGCCAGGAGGGCGGGGATGTCGTGGCGCTCGAAGGCGGTGATGTAGCGGTCCAACAGGGCTCGCTGACGCTTGCTCAGTTCGCTGAGCTCGTCCCGCCGGGGACCCCCGTCGCCGTCACCGTCGCTGTTGCCTTCGGCGTCGGTCGGGGCGGTGGCGGCCAGGCTGTGACGGGCGCGGCGCAGCAGGCCGTTGGCGGCGGGGACGGTCACCTCCAGCAGCGCTGCGGTCTCCTGGGCGGACAGGCGCAGGATGTCGCGGGCCAGCAGCGTGGCGCGCTGCGTCGGGGGGAGCCGGTGCAGGGCGGCGACGAAGGCGAGCCGGACCGACTCGCGCAGGACGGCGGCGTGGGCGGGGTCCGGGTCGGCGGGCAGCAGCCACCGGTCGGGCGCGGGCAGCAGCCAGCGCTCCTCCTCGGCGGCGCCGCGCGGGGACAGCGGGTCCCCGGCCGCGGTGACGTCGACGGGCCGCTCGCGCCGTGGCCGCTGCCGTAGCAGGTCCAGGCAGACGTTGGTGGCGATCCTGAACAGCCACACCCGCACCGAGGCGCGCCCGGCGAACTCCCCACGGCCCCGCCAGGCGCGCAGCCACGTCTCCTGCACGGCCTCCTCGGCGTCGAAGGGGGAACCGAGCATGCGGTAGCAGTAGCCGAGCAGCTCATGCTGGTGGCGGGCGTGGAGCGCGTCCCAGCCCCCGGCCGGGACCCCGAGCCCGACTGACTGCGTTCCCTGGGCGGCGGGCGTCCCCTGGCCGAGGGTGGTCACAACATCTGCGGATGTCGCCTGGGTGGTGGACCTCACCTGAGCGACAACCGCGACCGTCCGCGAGGTATTTCCGCCCGAAGCGGTCAGTTCCGCGCCCCTGCTTCGTCTGCACCGTACGTAGGACCGCACCGAGCGGTCCGCAGTGGCAACCACCAGGGAGCAAGAGATGATCCTCATCACCGGAGCGACCGGCCTGACGGGCTCGGCCGTGGTGCGCGAGTTCGGCCGCCAGGCCCGACCCGCCCGCGCGCTGGTCCGTGACCCGGACAAGCGCCGCGCCGAACGCGACGCGGCGGGCGTCGACACCGTCCGCGCGGACCTGCTCGTTCCCGCGACCCTCGCCCCCGCGCTGGACGGCGTCGAGACGGTCGTGCTGATCTCCAGCGGGGACGACGCGATGGTCGAGGCCCAGGGCAACCTGATCGACGCGGCCGTCGCGGCGGGCGTGCGACACATCGTCAAAGTCTCCGGCCTCGGCGCTGATCCGGACTCCGCGTTCCGGTTCGGGCGCTACCACGCGCAGGTGGAGCAGCACCTGCTGGCGGCGCGGGTGCGCGCGACCGTGCTGCGGCCGAGCCAGTTCATGCAGGTCTACTACCGCGAGGTGCCCACCCTGCTGGCCGACGGCAGCTTCGCCCAGCCGCTGGGCGACACGCGGATGGCGCCGGTGGACACCGAGGACGTCGCCCGGATCGCTTTCGCCGCGGCGACTGCGACTGCGACTGCGACTGCGACCGTGCCCGAGTCCGTGGACGGCGAGGCCGACCTCCTCCCGTTCACGGGACCCGAGGCGCTGTCGATGACCGAGGTCTGCGCGATCCTCTCCGAGGTCATCGGGCGACCGATCCGCTACGTCGACCTGGCGCCCGAGGAGAAGCACCGCAGGCTCCTCGCCGCCGGAATCCCGCGACGCTCCGCCGACGACCTCGACGACCTGTTCCGCGTCCGGCGCGAGGGCGGACCCGAGTCCGACGTCGACACCGCGGCCTTCGACCGCTTCGGCCTCCGGCCCACCACCTTCGCAGAGTTCGCCCACCGCTCGGCCCCGGTCTTCCGTGCGGAGATGTCCCCGGACCACCTGTGGGCCTCGGGCTGGCTGCAGCGCTAGACGTGGCACGCCGCCCCTGCCTTTCCGACCATCAGCGAGGTTTGGCTGCGCCTCCTGGAGACCTACCGGGGCTGAACCGCGTCCCACGCCAAAGGGCGGTGGCCTCCCCGAGGGGAGGCCACCGCCCTTTGCCGGGCCGGGTGCGCGCGGGCCGTCGGCTTCTACCTGCTGGTCTTCCAGGGCGGCAGCGCGCTCGGCTCGCTGTGGTGGGGCCAGTTCGCACAGCACACCACGGTGACGCCGGCGATGGTCCTGGCGGCAGTACTGTTGCTGCTCGGCGTGGTCTCGCTGGGCCGGCTCCCGTTGATCGACTGCCGCGTCGATCCCACGTTGTCGGGATCAGTCCCGCGTCGCCAGGGTGTCCTCGGACACCTGCCAGAGCCTTGCGGCGGCCTCCGGATCGAGAGCGTACTCGGCCACGCCCGTGCGTGCGCCGAGCACGCCCCTGACAGCCTCGTTGCAGTCCTCGAAGTAGCGGCCGCTGACGCCCGCCACCAGCGGTGACGCGGCCAGCAGTACCGAGGTCGCCGCGCCCTCCTCCGGCGACTTCCACCGAAGCTCCGTGCCCCCCGCGGCCTGCGCGCGCAGCCGGGCCAGCTCCTCGTCGGAGACGTAGCGCTGGAGGTTGGTGCGGATCCCGCCGGGCATCAGCGCGTTGACGGAGATGCCGTCCCGCGCCCAGCGCTCGGCCGCCTCCACGGCGAACAGGACGTTGGCGGTCTTGGACTGACCGTAGGCGGACCAGGGCTCGTAGGGGCGCTCGCGGAAGTGGATGTCCTCGAAGACGACCGGCGAGCGGTGGTGGGCGCTGGAGCTGACCGCCACGACGCGGGCGGCGCCGCTCCGTGCCAGCGCCTCGTGCAGGCCGGTGGTCAGCGCGAAGTGGCCGAGGTGGTTGGTGGCGAACTGGAGCTCCCAGCCCTCGGGGGTGCGCAGCTCGGGCGAGGCCATGACCCCGGCGTTGTTGACCAGGATGTCGAGCGGTCCGTCCCAGGCGGTGACGAAGTCCGCGACGGAGGACTGGTCCGCCAGGTCCAGGTGCGCGACGTGCACCTGCTTGGCGCCCGTCGTCGCGGTGATGTCGGCCGCGGTGCGCGCCCCCGCGGCGAGGTCGCGGACTGCGAGGGTGAGCTCCGCTCCGGCGGAGGCCAGCGCGCGGGCGGTCTCGACGCCGATACCGGAGGCGCCACCGGTGACGACGACGCGGCGACCGGTCAGGTCGACGCCGGCGACGACCTCGGCGGCGGTCGACTCGGCGCCGAAGGGGGTGGTGAGGCGGGCAGGGGGAGTGGTGCCGTTCATGCTGGTTCCCGTCTGGCTGCGTGCCCTTCGGGCAGGGGTGCCTGGGGGCGGGGGTGTGCGGGTGCGGCGGGGTCGCGGCGCGGGTGTGGCCCGGTAGAGTGAACCGGAGGACCCTCCGTATAGCTCGAGACTAAACGGAGGAGCCTCCGCTTGCAACCCAGGAGAGCCGACGTGACCACTTCCCAGCCCCGCCCGCTGCGCGCCGACGCGCGCCGCAACCGCGAGCGACTGATCGAGGTCGCCGCGCGGGCCTTCGGCCAGGATGGGCCTGAGGTGACCTTGGAGGCCGTCGCCAAGGAGGCCGGGGTCGGGATCGGCACCCTGTACCGCCACTTCGCCACCCGAGAGGAGCTCGTGGATGCGGCCTACCGCAGCGAGCTCGCGAAACTCTGCGACTCCGCCGCGGAGCTGCTGGACCGCATGGCGCCTGACGCCGCGTTGCGTGCCTGGATGGACGGCTTTGTCGCCTACATGTCGACCAAGCGCGGGATGTCCGACGCGCTCCGCGCGCTCGTCGCCTCCGGGGGAGATCCCTTCTCGCACAGCCGGGCGATGCTGACCGCCGCGATCGGCGACCTGCTGTGGGCCGGGATCGCCGCGGACGTGATCCGCCCCGACCTGGAGCCCGAGGACGTGCTGTTCAGCCTGAGCGGCCTCTCCCTGGCCGCCACCACCCCGGAGCACCGGGCCCGGATGGCCCGGCTGCTCGACCTCCTGATGGACGGCTTCCGCCACCGCCCCTGAGGCACGTCACCGCAGGGGACGGCGCTGTGGGCGCCGGCGCTGTCGAGCCGATGCCGACCGCGCCGCCCCGCCCCGGACCACCGCGGTCGCACCCGTCGTCACACCCCCTCGGCGGTGAGCCGGCCGATGGCCCGGATGACCTGCCGTCGCGGGGCCAGACGGGAGAGCGTGGCCATCACGCGGTTCGCCCGCCCGGCGATGACGCTGGGCGGCGGGTTCCTGCGGTCCAGGGCGGCCAGGGCCGTGCGCACCACGTCGTCGGGAGAGGCGAGCCGGGTGCCACCGGCGGCCTGGTCGGTGCCGACGACGTCGAAGAACTCGGTCCGGGTCGCACCCGGTGACAACGCGAGCACGCGCAGGCCGGTGCCGCGCGACTCCTCCCACAGGGCCTCGGTGAGACTCAGCACGAACGCCTTGGTCGCGCCGTAGAGGGCCATGCGCGGATTGGGCTGGTAGGCCGCCAGGCTCGCGACGTTGACCAGTACGCCGCGACCCGCGGTACGCAACTGTCCGATGAAGGCCCGGCTGATGTCGGCCACGGCGGTCACGTCCACGGCGATCTCACGGCGCATCCGGTCCGGATCCGCCTGGTGGAAGGGGCCGAAGCTGGCGAAGCCCGCGTTGTTGACCACGCTCGTGACGTGCAGACCCAACGCGTCCAGTCGCTCGGCCAGCGCCTGCCCCGGGTTCGCGGCGGACAGGTCCATCGGCACCACGTGCACCCGGACGCGGTGGCGCGCGCGCAGCTCGGCGGCCAGTTCCTCCAGGCGTTCCCGACGGCGGGCGACCAGGACCAGATCCGAGCCGCGGGCGGCGAGCCGACGGGCGAACTCGGCCCCCAGCCCCGCGCTGGCGCCGGTGATCAGTGTGGTCTGTCCGCGGTAGTCGACGGCTGTCATGACGCTCCCTGCTCCATGGGTGAGTGCAGTCACTGCTTTTCTGGCAGTTAATGCCAAGTAGGCGGCGACTGTCCAGAGGGGAGGTAGGGTGGCTTTCCATGACGACCTTGTGGGACCGATCGCGACAGGTCGCCGTCGAGCAGATCCTGGACACGGCGGTGCGGCTCTTCGTCGAGCAGGGGTACGAGCAGACGACGATCGCGCAGATCGCGCGGGAGGCGGGGATCTCCCAGCGCTCCCTGTTCCGCTACTTCGGGACCAAGGAGGACCTGGTCTGCGGGGACCAGGAGGCGCTGGGCGCACTGCTGAAGCGGACCGTCGAGCAGCAACCGGCCGAGCTGTCACCCTGGGACGCCCTGCGCGCCGGCTTCGAGCTCGTCCTGACCGCCAACCACACGCCGGAACGGGTCCTGGAGCTCTCCCGCCTGATCTTCGCGACTCCCTCGCTGCACGCCCGCTACATCGAGAAGCGGTTGCGCTGGCAGGCCGACCTCGTGCCGGTCGTCCAGGTCCGGCTGGGCGGCGGCGTCGGCGCGACGCCCGATCCGCGCGCGAAGGCGATCGTCGCCACAGTCTTCGCCTGCGTGGACGCGGCGACGGAGCTGTGGGCCCAGAGCGGAGGGCGGCTCGACCTGGCCGAGCTGTACGACCAGTGCCTCGGGGCGGTGCGTGGCGACGCCTGAGGCGCGATCGACGTGGATGCCGCGGCCCGGCGGGGAGGCTTTCCCGGCCGGGGCCGCGCTGCTGCGTCACCGCATGGCGGTTCTCCAAACAGCGGCAGATGAAGGTCAGTTGGCGGTGGTCAGGACGAGCTTGCCGCGAGTGCGGCCGGCCTCGCCGCGGGCGTGCGCCGTGCCGGCGCGCTCCAGCGGGAAGACCTCCTCCACCTCGACGGTCACCGCGCCGGCGTCGATCAGTGCCGCGATGGTGGTCAGCGCGGCACCGTCCGGTTCCACCAGGAACGGGGTGACCCGGACGCCGGCCGTCTCGGCGGCCTCGGCCAGTTCGGGGGAGACGCCTGCGGGGATCGCGACGAGCAGGCCGCCGGGGCGCAGGACCTTCAGTGACCGGGTACTGGTGCGGTCGTGGTCGTCGCCGACCAGGTCGATGACGACGTCGACGTCCGAGGTGACCTCCTCGAAGCGGGTGGTGGTGTAGTCGACGGTCTCGTCGGCGCCGAGCTCCTTGAGCCAGGGGTGGCGGGCGGCGCTTGCGGTCGCGATGACGTGCGCGCCCAGGTGGCGGGCGAACTGGACGGCGAAGTGGCCCACTCCGCCTGCGGCGGCGGTGACCAGGACGCGCTGGCCCGGCTGCACGTGGGCGGTGTCGACCACGGCCTGCCAGGCCGTCAGCGCCGCCAGCGGCACGGCGGCGGCGTGCACATGGTCGACGGTGGCCGGCTTGCGGGCGAACTGCCGCGCGGGTGCGGTGACGTACTCGGCGTAGCCGCCCGCGGCGCGCGGGAACCACGGCATCCCGTAGACCTCGTCGCCGACCTTCAGCGTGGTGACGCCGAAGCCGACGGCCTCCACCACGCCGGAGACGTCCCAGCCGAGCACGAAGGGCGGCTGCCCGAGCACCCCGGCCATGCCGGTACCGGCCCGGGTCTTCCAGTCCACGGGGTTCACCCCGGCGGCGTGCACGCGCACCAGCACCTCCGTCGGCAGCGGCTCCGGCCGGGGCACCTCCAAGAGGTGCAGCACCTCGGGGCCCCCGAACGCGTCCTGGACCACCGCGCGCATCGACTTCCCACTCCCAGTGGACATGGCTCATTCCTCGACATCGCAGAGTGCGGAGGACTTCGGTTGGCGGCCTCCGCGCTGACGGGAATGACGCTAGGTCCGCGGGCGTAGTTACCCGCAAGGGGAACTACTTCCCGTTGGGAAGCATCCAGGCGAGGAGCTCAGCCATGACGACCAGCTGCCCGACCGGCCAGCACGCGCACCACGACGTCTACGCCGCCCAGTGCCCGTGCCGGGCCCTGCTCGACCTGCTGGCCAACAAGTGGTCGGCCCTGGCCGTGGGCGCGCTGGAGGAGGGCCCGCAACGCTTCGGCGCGCTGCAGCGCAGGCTGCAGGGGGTCAGTCCGAAGGTGCTGACCCAGACGCTGCGCCGACTGGAGGACTTCGGCCTGGTCGACCGCACGGTCTACCCGGCCGTGCCGCTGCACGTCGAGTACGCGCTCACCGTGCTGGGCAAGAGCGCCGCCGTGCCGCTGAACCTGCTGCGGGCCTGGGTCGAGGAGAACATCGACAGCGTCGGTGCGGCAGGTGGCGCGAAGGACTGACTCTGACTGATGGGCGGGCAGCCGGTCGTGCGGTGACGGGTGTTGTGGCGCTCAGGCGAAGTAGCAGCCCTGGTCCAGGTCCTCCAGCAGGCCGCGGTGGACGGGCTGCCAGCCCAGCAGCTCACGGGTGAACGTGTTCGAGGCCGTCATGTCGTTGCCGAGGATGCGGGCCAGGAAGCCGAAGTGGGCGACGGCGTCCTCGGGCGCGACCGCCTTCGTGGGGACGTCCAGGTGGCGCCCCACGGCCTCCGCGATCGCCAGCAGCGGGACACCCTCCTCGCCGACGCCGTGCAGCACCGACCCCGCCGGGGCCTGCTCCAGCGCGAGGCGGAACAGCCGTGCGGCGTCGAGCCGGTGGACCGAGGGCCAGCAGTTGGCCCCGTTGCCGAGGTAGCCGGAGAAGCCCGTCCGGCGGGCGGCGCCGATCAGCTGCTGGACCATGCCGCAGGTCTCCTCGTCATGGACGGTCGGGGCGAGCCGGACGACGGAGGAGCGCACACCGCGAGCGGCCAGCCCGAGCGCCGCCTGGGCGGCGGCGACCCGCGGGCTGCCGGAGGCGGGCAGCGTGTCCTGCTCGGTCCCGACCGGCCCCCCGGATGCGATCACCAGGGGCCGGCCGGTGCCCGCCAGGGCGTCCCCGACGGTTTCGACGGCGGCCAACTCGGCGCGCGCCGCCTCCTCGTGCTGCCCGAGATCGTGGTGGAAGGCGAGGTGGACGACGCCGTCGGACGCCGAGGCGGCGGTCCGCAGGACGTCGAGGTCCTCGATCGTGCCGCGCACGATCTCGGTTCCGGCAGCATCCAGGGCGGCGGCCGAGGAGTCGGAGCGGGCCAGCCCGAGGACCTGATGTCCGGCGTCGACGAGCCCGGCGGTGACGGCGGAACCGATGAAGCCGGTCGCACCGGTGACGAAAACGCGCATGGCGATGCACTCCTTGGCTGGACGTGGGTGAGGACCGGCTCGAGGGGCTTGCTGCCGCGCCCCGGCCGGTGATCCCAGCCTGCTCCCCGGCGCCCCGGCCGGTCCAATGATTGTTCCGCAGCGGGCGATACGTCCCGCGTATCACGCCTGACGGGGGCGGCCGTCGGGAGGTCGTCGAGCGGTCGCTCGGTGAGCCTCCCGCAGTGTCGCGAGGGTTAGGCTGGGGGCGTGCCCGACTCGTCGCCGCTCCCACCTCCCACCTTCGATCTCCAGTTGGCGCACTGCTTCACGGTCGTGGCCGAGTACCGGCACTTCGGCCGGGCCGCCGAGGCGCTGCACACCACCCAGCCCTCGCTCAGCCGACGGATCCGGCGCCTGGAGCAGCAGCTCGGTGTCCGACTGGTGGAGCGCACCTCCCAGGGCAACCACCTCACCGAGGCCGGCGAGGACTTCTTGCAGGCGGCCACCGCGCTGCTGCGCGCCGCCGACCGAGCCGCCGCCGACGCGAGGTCCGCCGCCCGGCCCGGCCGGATCACGGTCGGTCACACCCCTGGCATCATCGTCACTCCCGCCGTGCGCGAACTGCGGGCTGCGCACCCGAACGCGGAGGTGCGCGTCCGGCAGTTGGCGTCGGACGAGGCGCGGGCGGCCCTGCTGGATCATCGCGTGGACGCGGTGATCGCCCGCCTGCCCTTCTCCACCGAGGGTTTTGAGGTGACGGCCCTCTACGACGAGCCCCGGGTGCTGGTGGTGCCGCGCGGCCACCGGCTGGCCGGACGGGAGTCGGTCACCCTGGCCGACATCGCCGACGAGCCCGTGCCCAGGGTGCGCGGCGCCGACCCGCCGGCCAGCGCGTTCTGGCGCATCGACCCCCGCCCCGACGGCCGCCCGGCCCCGGACGGGCCGCTGATCGACGCCGCCGCGGACCAGTTCGAACTCGTCGCCGGCGGCCAGGCGGTGAGCATCTCCGTTTCCAGCCACACCCTGCGCCCCGACCTCACCACCGTCCGCCTCGAGGGAGTCGAAGCCAGCCATGTCGTGCTGGCGACCCGCGTCGGCGACCGCAACCGCCTGCTGGCGGCCTTCCGCACGCACGCCACGCGGACCCTCGGCCGCTGAGGCCGCCGCGCACGGGCTAGAGCCGCTTGGGGGCCAGGCTGGATTCCGGGCGCAGCACGCCCTGGTCGTCGAGGTCGTCCAGGACGGCGGGCAGCCCCTTGGTGAGCATCCTGGTGCGGACGGCGCCGAGGATTCTGGTCATGACGTAGCCCCCGGCGCCGGTGAAGCCGGTGTGGTCGTAGGTGAACCGCGTTCCGCCGCCGTGTGGTTCGAGCCGGTAGGCGACCTCGGTGACCTCGCCGCCGCCCTCGTCCTGCCACGAGTAGCGCAGCAGGGACGGCGCGTGCGTCTCCAGCACCTCGCACACCACGACGCCGCTCCAACCGGGCTTCGGCTTCGCCACGAACCGGAACCTGGTGCCGACGTCGACGGTGAAGCCCTCCGGCCGGGCGCCGGCTCCGGTGGCCGTCCACAGCGGGATCAGCTCCGGATCGGTGACCGCGCGCCAGACCTTCTGCGGAGTGTGCGGGTAGTCGCGGACGATGTGGATGGCGCTCATGGAGGGCTCCTCGGGCTCGCGGGGTGCTACCGCTCCACAAATCTACAGTCACTAAAAAGATTCAGCAACAGAAAAAATGCTGCTGCTGGACTATGCTCCAGTGATGACCAAGCGCACCGTGGACTGGACGGCTCTGCATCCGCGCGACCAGGCTCCCGCGGCCGAGGGGCTGCGGGAGCGCAAGAAGCGGCTTCTGCGGCGCCAGCTCTCCGACGTGGCCACGGAGATGTTCATGGAGCGGGGTTTCGACGCCGTTCGGGTCGCGGAGATCGCGGCGGCATGCGGGGTGTCGGAGAAGACCGTGTTCAACTACTTCCCGACAAAGGAGTCCCTCGTCCTCGACCTGGGCGAGGTCACGTTGGACTCCCTGCAGACAGTCCTGGCCGGCCCGGAGCTGTCGCCGGTCGAAGCCGCGTTGACGATCCTCTCCCGCGAGCTGGCCGACATCACGACCTGGCTGGGCGCGCAGGACGACCCGGTCGAGGCCAAGGCGGCGTTCCTGCGCTTCGGCATGCTGATCGGATCCACCCCGTCCCTGCGGGCCTATCAGCGCGACATGATGGACCGGCAGGCCGCCGCGGCTGCCGGGATCCTGGCCCGCCGCGCCGGGATGAGCCCGGACGACCCCGAACCGCAGATCGCCGCGACCGCACTGCTGGGGCTCTGGCCCATCCAGTTCCAGGCGCTGCGCAGGCACTTGGACCACGCACCGACGCCCGAGGAACTGCTCGACGCCGTCAGCGCCGACGTCCGGCGAGCGGCCCGCGTCATCGGCGCCGGGCTCGACGCATTCGCGGCCGCGGGGGCAGGCGTGGAAACGGCCGGCCGGTCCGCGGGGGAGAGCCGCGCATCGGCGGGCGGGGCTTGAGCTCCCGGCCTCGGGCGCGGTCCTCGGCGACGGTGGTGGCGTAGCGCGTCATGGCCCGGCCGGCGGCCCCGCACGGCACGCAGAGGTCCGGGACGAAGGTGTTGACCATGGCCGCCGGCTCCTGCTCCTCACCCGCGGTTGGCGAGGGGGTGCGGGAGCAGGGACCCTCGGCGGAAGGCTGAGGCACAGGGCTACATGGCGGCGGGAGGGCTCCCCGCCGCGGCGCTGCACGGCGCGGCGGGAACCGGATCGCCTTCACGCCGGGCGTGGGCATGGAGGGCGAGGCTGGTCAGGGTGAACAGCAGTCGGGCACCGGACGGGGACTCGATCCGGATGGTCACCCACGGCGAGTCGCCCTGTAGGCGAAGTTCGTGGGAGCGCTCAAGTTCCCCACGCATCCGCCGGATCACGGTCGCGGTCAGGTGTACGTCGGCGCTCCGTGCGGAGTGGATGTGGACGATCTCGTTGCTCCCTGCGACAAGTGCCCGGCCGACGTCGCAGCTCGGCGGCCCGGGGCTCAGGTCGGGCCACGTCGTGAGCTGTTGCAAGGCGTATTCGGCAGCGTCCACGGCGACATCATCGCCCTGCTACCGGGCGGTACGCCAGCCTTGGCCCCATGTCGAGGCCAACACCTGAAGGCTGTCGGTCCGGGCCATGGCCGTCATCCGCCGGTGGCTCGTGCCAACCATTCGTCGAGCAGGCCGCGTTCGGCGTCCGTGAGCTGCGGCAGCCTGGGGATGATGGTGCGGAAGGCTACGGCCGAGGTGATGGCGCTGTTCTCCGTCATGGCCGGCGCATCGGTGAGGATCGAGCGCGTCACGGCCTCGTGCATGGAGTCGACGAGATCCAGGTCGCGCGCGTCGGGGGATGTTCCACGCGTCCCGGCGTGGTGAGATCGACGCCCCGGCATGGACCTTGGAGAACCTGATCCGCCGACCGGGCCCCACGCGACGCTTCGGCCATTGGTCCCGCAGGAGTGGTGATCACCCAGCTCCTCACCCTGGCCGAAGCCGACGCCGGACATGGCGCACGGGCCGGGGACGGGTACCCTCGTGGCACGGGCGTGCGGAGTGAAGGGATGGGAACGCGTGGACTGCGACGAGTTCGTCGAGCTGGTCACGGACTTCCTCGACGGTGCCCTGCCCGGGGCCGACGAAGCGCGTTTCGTCGAGCACCTCGCCGCCTGCGACGGATGCGAGGCGTATCTGGAGCAGTTCCGGCGGACCATCGACACTCTCGGCGTGCTCCCCGCCGACAGCCTGTCGGAGCAGGCCAAGGACCAGCTGCTGGCCGCCTTCCGCGGATTCCGGCGCGGGTAGGGCCTGTCCTCTCAGCGAGGCGCGTCCCGGAACGCGGTCAGCAGGGCCTCCCGGTAGGCCGGCGCCAACGTCGTGGTCGAGGCGGCCGTCGGTGCTGCCGGCCCGAGGAGGCGGATGGTCTGCCGGTGCTGGTCCAGCAGAGTCCGACAGGCCGGGCAGCCGTCCAGGTGGACGACGAGGAGCGTCTCGGATCTCTCGTCCAACGCGCCGTCGAGGTACGCGGTGACGAGCTCGGCGAGTTCGAAGCAGGTCATGGCGCGTCCTGGTGCTGCGCGGCGGCCGACGTGAAGTAGGACTCGAGCCTGGTGCGTACCGCCGCCCGGGCCCGGTGCAGGATGACCCGCTGGTTGCCGGGTGAGATGTTCAGCATGTCGCAGACCTCGTCCGAGCTGTAGCCCTCGACGTCCCGCAGCGTCACGACGATGCGGTGGCGGTCCGGCAGCGCGGTCAGGGCTTCGACGAGGACGGCGCGGACCTCGGTGTTCAGTGCGGCGGTCTCCGGCAGCATCCAGGGTTGCGGTTGCTGTCCGGGGTTCCAGTGGCCGGGGTGGGGATCGCCTGCGCGCTGGAAACGTGACGGGTCGACAGCCGGCCACTCGTCCTCGGGGAGCAGGCTGCTGAACGGCAGGGCGCGGCTCTCCTTGGTGCCCCGGGCCTTCGCCGTGTTGACCAGGATGCGGAACACCCAGGTCTTGAGCGAGGCGCGCCCCTCGAAGCGGGCTATGCCCTGGATGACGGCGAGCCAGGCGTCCTGCACGACCTCCTCGGCCGTGGCGTTCGTGGAGACGAACGACCGGGCCAGCCGCAGCATGGACGGCGACCAGCGGTCCAGGACGAGCCCGAAGGCCGCCTCGTCCCCGCCGCGGAGACGCTCGACCAGCTCGTCGTCGGGCGGAAGGGGGACATCGCGTGCCACGAAGGCTCCTCGTGGTCGGGGAACATGAGTGCTCACCGCACGATACCCATCCCGTCCGTGCCCCCGTGACCGCGGAAGGCTTCGGTAAGAAGTCAGACACCGTGCCGGGCACTCGGGTTCGGAGTGTCCGGCACGGTGGACGGTGCGGGCTAACGCGTCACGGCCGCCAGGCCGGCGGAGCTCGCCGGGAGCCCGGCGACGGTGATCACCGGCGAGCCGGGCGTGCCGTCGGCGGCCAGCGGCACGCCGTCGATGCGGCCGTCCTTGTTGTCCAGGATCCACAGCGCACCGCCGGAGACCGTGGCGTCGCCGACGTGACCGCCCGGTGTGGCGGCGGTCGCGTCGAGCAGGCGCAGCGAGCCGTCGGCTCCGACCGCGTAGGTGGAGACGGTGCCCGAGCCGGCGTTCTCGACGTAGGCGGTGCGGCCGTCGGGGCCCACGGCGACCCAGCACGCGGCCGTCTGCCCGTCGGGGACGGCGGTCGCGGTGGTGCTCAGGGTGCCGTCCGCGTGGTACCGGTACGCACTGGCCGAGCTGGCGCCCGCGCCGGCACCGACGTTCGAGACCACGGCCGCACCGCCGCGCCCGAAGGCGAACCCGAACGGGGTCTGCCCGGCCGAGGGCACCGACGACGCCGGGCCGGGCGCGCCGAGGGAGTCCAGCGGCAGCACGTCGACGGTGCTGGAGCCCTTCTCGGTGACCAGCAGCGCCCTGCCGTCCGGCACGACGGCGACCTCCGCCGCCCCGGCGGCCCCGGCGGACAGGGACTGCCGGCCGAGCGGAACCAGGTGGCCGCCGAGACGCCGGTAGGCGGACACCGTGCTCCGGCCCAGGACGTAGACCCGGTCGCCGCGGGCCGCGACGCTGACGGGCCCGGCACCGGTCGGCGCGGTGCCGTCCAGGTGGAGCGAGCCGTGACGGTCTGTCGAGAACTGCGAGACGGTGTCGGAGCCGACGTTGACCGCGTACAGGGTGCGGCCGTGATCGGCGACCGTGACCGCGCCCTGCGACCCGAGGCCGCCGCCGTTGCCGGCGCCACCGGTCGCGAAGCTGCCGACGAGCGTCCCGTCGGCACGGTAGGCGAGGACCGCGTTGCCGGTGACGGCGTTGGTCTCGGTGTAGACCGTGGTGGTGCGCGTCCCGTGCGAGGCCGCCTGCGTGGCGGCCTGCGTGACGGCGGCCTGGGCGGGCGCGGCGGCGGCGATCACGCCGACGGCGCAGACGGTGACGACGGCGCAGGCGAGCGCGTTCTTGGCGTTCAAGGGGAAGCCTCCGATGACTTCGTGGATCGATGACGCTGTCTCAGTGCGCTCTCTGTGCCGATCCGTTACAGCGCCTGCCCGGGACGGTTTCGGACACGGACCCGGGGTGGTGCTGTAACGCCTGGCGTCGAGGCGGCACTACACCCTCGGACCGTCACTCGGCGACGGTCCCGAGGTGTCTCGCCTCGCAGGGGACAAGGAGACGGGAATCCGATGTTCGGATCGAGAATGGGCACGCGGCGGCGGTCCCTGGTGGCTGTGCTGCTGGCCATGTGCCTGGCGGGCGCCGTCGGCGTGCTGACCGCCGTGCCGGCCGCCGCGACGCTGGGTGATCGCCCGGTCATCACGTACAACCTGCAGGGCGCCACCTCCGGCAACGACAGCAAATGGACCACGGTGGTCGCCGGCTACGCCAGGCGGGCCGACATCGTCGTGCTCCAGGAGGCGGGGGCCGCGCCACCGCCGTCGGCCCCCGGCACGGCACCGATGGTCATCCCGGCGGCACAACTGGCCAACGCGAACGCCGGGAACCTCCCGAACATCGGGGTCGCGAACCAGGTGACGCACACGCAGTGGCGCAGCGGCCTGGCCAACCTGGACGTCTACTTCCTCCAGACCGACCCCAACACCAACGGCGCCACCGGGCAGCAGACCTACCGGGGCGGCCGGAACAACCTGGCCGTCGTCACGCACCAGGCGGCCGCAGCCGTTGCGGCGATTCCCAATCCGGCCGGCGGCCGGGCGACGCTGGGTCTGCTGTTCGGCACCACCTGGTACTTCGACATCCACGCCCGGGCCGGTACCCACGGCAGCGATGCGCCCGCCTTGATCAACGCGATCCGCACGTTCGTGAACGGGCGGAACCTGGGCGAGGCCTGGGCCGCCATCGGCGACTTCAACCGGGACCCCGGCACCCTGGCACCTCCCGCAGGGGCGGCGCGCGCCGCCACCGGTCTGCCGACCCAGCAGTCCGGCGGCGAACTCGACTACGCCGTCTACACCACCGGCGCAGCCCCGGCCGTGACCGAGCGGCTCGCAGGCGCCTCGGCCGACCACTACGCGGTCGGGTTCGGGCCCATCCGCGCGGCGGCCGAGCCGACGCAGCTGTTCACCTCGCCGTCCGGGGACCCGGTACCGGAGGCGATCGAGAACATGCAGGCCGGTGGAGTGCTGGACGTCGACAAGCAGGGCACCGCGAACCTGACTCCGATCGTCAGCTACGACCGCAACGGCGGTGCCAACCAGAGCTGGAACGTGAACTTCTACACCGACACCCCCAAGCAGGAGATCACCTTCCAGGGGACGCAGAGCGGCCGCTGCATCGACATCACCAACAGCGCTCGCAATGCCGGGTCCGGCACGACGCTCTCGCTCTACGACTGCACCGGCCAGCCGAGCCAACGCTGGGTCCCGCTCTACCTGGGCAACAGCGAGTACGAGTTCCAGAGCGTCTTCCTGCCCGACCTGTGCATGAACCTCAGCGGCGGCCAGACCGACTCGAACAACAAGACGACCGCGATCCTCTACCCGTGTGACAACACACCGAACGAGCGGTTCGTCTTCACCCCGACCTACACCCGGGCGACCTCGAACGTCCCGGTCCAGACCCCGCCCAGCGACCCGATCGCCCTGGAGGCCATCAGCGACGGCGGGATCATTGACGTGTCGGGAGGCGCGACGGCGAACGACTCGGCCGTGATCTCCTACCACCGTGACCTCCTGGCCAACCAGGGCTGGAACGTCGTGCCCAACACCGATGAGTCGGTGTCCTTCCGGGGCGTGGGCAGCGGCAGGTGCCTGGACATCCACAACAGCACCTCGGCCGTCAGCGGACGGGAGTTGGTGATCTACAACTGCACGGGGCAGCAGAGCCAGCGTTGGGAACCCGAACCGCAGGACAACGGCACGACCGAGTTCGTCAGCGCCCTCGACCACACCCTCTGTCTGGACATCGCGGGCAACCCCCAGAACCCGGACCTGGGCCACCTGGACGTCTACACCTGCAACTCCCAGCCCAACCAGGCCTGGTTCTACACTCCGTTCGACCCCGACGGCGCACCCACCGCCGACCAGGACGGGCCCGACGACTCGGGTGTCGGGGGAGACACCTTCGAGAACCTGACGGTGCGACCGCCGAACCCCGGCACGCCCGCCCAGCGGATCGCCTACTACACGAGCTGGTCGACGTACGCCAACGCCTTCTACCCGAAGAACCTGGCCACCGAGGGTATCGCCGGCCGGCTGACGGTGCTGAACTACGCGTTCGAGAACATCGACCCGGTCAAGCTGACCTGCTTCGCCGCCAACAAGCCGTCGGTGAGCGACCCGAACAGCGTCTCCGGGAACGACGGATCCTCCGACGCGTACGCCGATTACCAGAAGGAGTACTCCGCCGTCACCAGCGTCAACGGCAAGGCGGACACCTACAGCCAGCCCCTGCGCGGCAACTTCCAGCAACTCAGGGAGCTGAAGGCCAAGTACCCGAAGCTGAAGATCCTGGTCTCGCTCGGTGGCTGGACCTACTCGAAGTACTTCTCCAAGGTCGCGGCGACGGCGGCGTCCCGGCAGAAGTTCGTCAGCTCGTGCATCAACCTGTACATCAAGGGCAACCTGCCCAAGCTCGCCCCCGACCCGGCCGGCGGCACGGGTGCGGCCGCGGGCATCTTCGACGGCTTCGACCTGGACTGGGAGTTCCCCGGCACCGACCTCGGGCACGTCGGCAACTTTCACTCCCCGCAGGACGGCGCCGACTACGTCTCCCTGCTCAAGGAGTTCCGCACCCAGTTGAACGCCGTGGGCGGCGGCAGGCACTACCTGACCACGGCCGTCCTGCCCGCCGGCCCTGCCGACATCGCACAACTGCAGCCCGCGGCCATGAGCCAGTACCTCGACTTCGGCACCGTCGAGGCCTACGACTACCACGGCGCGTTCGACACCCACGGTCCGACGAACGCCCAGGCGCCCCTGTACGACTCACCGGTCAGCCCGGCCGCGGGAACGGGGTTCACCGTGGACGCCTCCGTCAACACCCTGCTGCAGAACGGATTCCCCGCAAGCAAGATGATCCTCGGAGTGCCGCTGTACGGCCGGGGCTGGACGGGGGTGCCCGGCGGCACGACCCACGGGCTGTACCGGAGCGTGACCGGGCCCACGGCGGCGTTCAAGTACTCCGCCCAGCCAGGGGTGGCGGACTACAAGGAACTGAAGGCGGCAGGCAAGCTCACCACCGCCCACACGTTCTTCGACCAGACCACGGACAGCGCGTGGATCTATGACGGAACCAACTTCTGGAGCGTCGAGACGCCGCAGTCGCTGGCGTTCAAGCGTCAGTACATCAGCGACAAGGGCCTCGCGGGCGTCATGTTGTACTCCCTCGAATCCGACGACCCGACAGCCACGCTCGTCAAGGCGGCCACCGGCACGGGCTGAGCGAAGCTCGGAGGGATATCCGGATAGGTCATCCGTTTTTCTGCTAGCCTCGGCGGGGCAAGCGGATGACCTATCCGCTTTGTCGGTTTGGATGGAGGGGACACGTGAGAACAGCTGTGGTCACAGCCGGGACGGGCGGTATAGGCCTGGAGACGGCCCTGGGGCTCGCCGCCGCGGGTCTCGCGGTGACGGTGGTCGGCCGCGACCCCGACCGGGGCACCGCAGCGGTGGAGCGGATCAACGCCACCAGCCCGACGCACCGCGGACGTTTCCTGGCCGCGGATCTCTCCTCGCTCGACCAGGTGCGCACGCTCGCCGCACGGATCGCCGGCGAGCAGGCCGCCTCGGGCGAGCCCCTGTCGATCCTGGTGAACAACGTCGGCGCGATGTTCCCCGAACCCCGGCGGGCAGGCGGCGTCGAGGCGTCGTTCGTCGTCAACCACCTCTCGCCCTACCTGCTGACGGAACTGCTGCTGCCGACCCTTCGGGCCGGCGCGCCGAGCAGGATCGTCAACGTCACCTCGGGGGCGGTCGGACTCGCCAAGCGCGTGTTCGACGCCGTAGAGCCCCCCGGCGGCTACTACGGATTCCACTGGTACGGCCGCGCCAAGCTCGCCAACCTGGCCTACACCCTCGACCTCGCCACCCGCCTGGACGGCACGGGGGTCTCGGTCTTCGCCGCCGACCCCGGCGGCGCGGCGACCGACATGACCAACGGCACTCTGACCGACCCGAAGATCGTCTCGCCCGCCCTGCGACTGCTGTGGCCGCTGGTGCGCCGCAGGTTCGCCCGCTCGACCTCGGGACCGGCTTCCGTCGCCGCCAGGCCGTCGATCACTGCCGCCACCGACGCGACGCTCACCGGCCGGACCGGTATCGTCGTCGGACCCCGAGCCCGCCCGGTCCCGCCGCCCCGGGCGGCGGCCGACCCTCGGATCGCCGCTGCCGTGCGTCGGCTCAGCGAAGCCCACGCACCCCTCGTGACCCGGTAGGCGCGGTCTGCGCCGGACCGGTCGCCTGCTACCGCCCGGCCTCCTGGCCGGGCGTCATGCGTATGATCGAACACCGGACGCACGCACCGACACGTGACACGGACTGGCCACATGGTGACCCCACAACTGCGAAAAGACGCCGCCCGCAACTGGGACCGGATCGTCTCCGTCGCCCGCGACCTGGTCGACCAGGGCACCCCGCTCCAGCTCAACGACGTGGCCCGCCGGGCCGGCCTCGGAGTCGGCACCGTCTACCGGCACTTCGCCACCCCGGAAGCCCTCCTGGAGACCGTCGCCACCCCCTGCCTGGAAGCCCTCGCGGCCCACGGCGAGCGGGCGCTCGCCGATCCCGAACCCTGGCGCGCCCTGGAAGCCTTCCTCACCCGCACCCTCGAAGCCCAGATCACGGACGCCTCCCTCTCCCAGGTCGCCGCCGCACCCACCGATGCCCTGGCCCGCACCACGGAACTCAGACGGTCGCTCACCACGACGGGAACCACCCTCCTGGAGCGGGCCCACCATGCCGGCGTGGTCCGCCCCAGCCTTTCCGCCGACGACCTCGTCCCTCTCATGTGCGGCATCGCCCACGCCGTCGACGTCCACGGCGCCACACCCGCCGACCGACTCGACACTGCGCACCGCTATCTGGCCACCCTCCTCGGCGGCCTCCACCTCGCGCCGTCCACGGACTGACGCCCCCGCACATGCCTGCTCCGGCCGATCCAGCTGGGCATGGGCCCGGGCCGAGCGGGACGTCAGGCGTGCAGCCAGCTCACCGGGAAGCCGGTGCCGGAGAGGGGGCCGTCCTGGGTGAGCTGGACACCGCTGCGCTCCAGGTTGGTGGTGCTGACCGTGCCGGCGGTGGCGAAGGCCTGGCCGTTCGCGGTGACGTCGGTGAACTGGACCTGGCCGAAGTCGGGGCAGTTCGGGATGGTCTTCGACCCGATCGCCTCGACGATCACCTCGGCGGAGTTGAGGGCCACGCCGGTGGCCGTCTTGGTGTAGGTCTTCGTCCAGCCCTGGGTCGGGTCGGCGAGGGTGAGGGTGAAGGTGCCGCTGCCGTCCGTCGTGACGGACGAGGTCATCGTGTCGCCTGCGGCGACCGTCTCGGTGAAGTAGATCGAGTTGGCCGGGTACATCTCGACCCACGGGTTGTACTGGACGGTGTGGTTGCGGGTGCAGACCGCGTCGAGGCCGATCTGCTCGACGCTCGAGCTGGTCCATCCGTCGAGGCCGGACCAGAAGGATATGTCGCCGGTGGTGGGCGTGCAGTTCAGGGCCGGGACGATCCAGTTCCCGGTGACGGAGTGGAAGGTGCCGCCGGTGACCGCGTAGCCACCCCAGTTGTCGTTCCCGCCGGCGTGCCGGACGATCCGGTGGTCCAGGCGCGGGGACGCCGCCGCGGCGGGCGCGCTGAGAGCGGCGGCGATCGGCGCGAGTGCGGCGACGGCGGCCAGGACGGTGACGGTACGGCGCACGGATGCTCCCTCTGTCGCGGACTGGTGTGAGAGTCAGATGATCTGACAGTGCGACAGAGGATTCTGAAACAGCACGTCCATGTCAATACCGCCCCTGGCCCCGTTGCCGGGTGGTGGGACCAGCGGGTGACCGCCTCCAGGACGGCTGCGTTGCGGCCCGTCGACTCGCGGCTGTTCAGCATGGTGGCTGCTGCCGGCGACCAGGGCCGTCACGTCGAGCCCGATCCCGTCGGGCGTCTACCTCGCCCCGCAGGTCGCGGGCTCCTTCGGTGGCGAGCCGCCCGCCTGGGCAACGCCGCGATCGACGAACTCGCCCGGTACGCCGCCGGCCTGCCCTTCGCCCGCGCCGTCACCCGCGAGGCACTGCACGGCGCGCCGGGCCCGAAGCTGACCTGCAGGCTTGACTCGAGAACCTGGCAGCACGCCTGACGACTCGTTGGGGCAACGCGGTCGCCGTCGACCCCGGACCGTATCTCAGTGCCGGTTGTGAGGGACAGCCAGTGCCCGAGCACACGTTGACCGCTGCAGCTGAGACCAATGCCGAGGAAGGTTCGCCGATACTCAGGCCTTGACAGCACAAGTGCCACCAAGGCCTGCACGGCTCAGCCGACCCACGGTCCGGGAAGCTCTTCGCGGATGGAGTCGAGATCGGCAAGCGTGCGACCGTGGGCGTGGATCCAGGACTGGTCCTGGACGCCGTCTCGTCGCACCAGGCGACCGGGTGCCGCATACCAGCGCACTGGCGAGTCATCCTTGCTGGCCCACATGGGATGGTCAGGCAGATCGACCCGGGCATATCCGGTTCGGAGGTTCGGCAGTAGCGTGTCCGGCAGCTCGCACGCGTCATAGAGGCTGAGGCGGTCCGCCCCGAACAACGATTCGCCCAGAACGAGTTCGACCCAGGCCAGGGACATGCGATCGAGGAAGGGGATCCAACCCTCGCTGGACTCCACCACCACGGGTGGATCGTCCTGTTCGATCTCCGCCAGAGGGATTGCCCAGGTTGCACAGCCCTGATTCTCATGGCGGAAGGCCAGGACGCCGCCCAGAGCGTTGTCAACGTAGAGCCCTGCCGGCGGAACCAGAGGGTCCTGCTGCCGGGTCAGGTCGTCCCGACGCCCCAAGAGGGCGTACCCCTCACGGAGTGCAGCCGGGAGCTCGAAGCCCAGATCAGCTTCCGCAGCCGCCAGCTCGTCCTCGCCATGACCGTCTTCCGGTTCCAACGGTCGCCCCATCCACGTGTCAGCGAACCAGCGCGCGAAGTCCCAGGCCTGAGCACGCGTACGCACTCCGCCTCGCAGCGCTTCCGACACGTCAGGGCCTTCCAGCATGGCGAGGACGCTACCGCGTTCTTCGAACGGGACAACGGATCCCGAGGAGCAATAGTCAAGACTTGTGGATGAGACCCTGAGCTCGTTCGACCGCCGTGGGCTTCAGTGCAGTGCGTGGAGGCCGCGAGTACCTCACTTGGCCCGCTGCAGCCTGAGCAGATGGCTTGAATCGCAACCTTCGTCCAGATCTGGCGTCAGACAGAGGGTGAAGGCGGCAGCATCGCGCTGCACGATCACGCTCTCGTTCCCGCAGGGGCCCATGGGGTCCTGGCCGATTTGTACGGAGAGATAGTGCCCATCTGCTCCCGTCGGGGAGTCCACCAGAGTGTTCGGGCCTCCGCTGACCAGGAAGACCCAACGACCGCTCCCTCCTGCGGGGCAACCTTGGCCGGGACCGGCGAGCGGTGAGTGCTCGAGTCCTGCGGCCGTCAACGTGTTGTCACGATCGAACGTCACCGTGGTACCCGAGGGGCTGACCCACCGTCCGACAAGCTGCGCCGCTTTGATGTCAGCGGTACCGTCCCCGACAAGCAATCCGCAGCCTGCTAGCAGGCAACTTGCCAGTGCCATCGCAAGCCCAACGCGTAGCACCACGTGTCCCCCTGATCGCGACCAGCCTTCGTAAGCGGCGAAGACAGCATGGCGCATCTTTTGAACACGTTCAACTACGGTGTTCGTCGGACCCACGCGCCCCCGACAGTCTCAGCGTGACCGCGACGAGCTCGGCCAGGAACTGCCGAACGGTCCCGAGGACAAAGATCTGACGGCTGCCGTAGTCCTTCGCGGTGCTCACCCGGCCTCCTCCTGGCGCTCGACCAACGCGCCGTTCTCAAACCTGGCTCCTGCGCGAACGACGGCGACGCGCAGAACGCCAGCAGCTCGTCCCGGTCGGCGGTGATGACTTCCGCCTCCAGCGCGGCGGCCTCAATCCCCCGAGCGCCCTCGCGGACGATCTCGTCGATCAGGGAGCCGGACTGGGTGGAGCCGTCGTCGGTGACTGGGCTGAGCACGGGCATGCCTTTCCGACCCGCGCTGCAACGCGGGCCTACTCGGAGACCATCAAAGGATCATCGGGAAGGTACGCCCTCCGCGTTCCTACCGGCATCGATCCACAGGTTCCGAGCATTGCTCGATCTTGAGAACTTCTAGCCGGTGTGACGTGGAAGGAGCAGCGCGGCGGCGAGTCCGGCCAGGCCGAAGGCGGCGAGCGCGATCATGGCGGCCGCGTAGCCGTTGCTGGTGAGTTCGGAGACCAGGATGGTGCCGGCCACGGCTGTTCCCAGGGAGGAACCGAGATTGGAGATGGACCGGGACAGCCCGGAGATCTCGCCCTGCTGGCTGTCGGGAAAGCCGGACTGCACGATGTTCACCGAGGGGGTGAGCATCGCGCCGATGCCGAGTCCGATCAGCAGCAGGCCGGGGGTGAACGCCCAGATGCTGTCGAAGGCCCGGACCAGCGCGAGCAGCAGCGCGATGCCGGCCACGGTGACGGCGAAACCCGTGACGATCAGCGTGCGTTGGGCGTGGCGCTTGGCGAGGCGTTCGGCGGCGAGCGAGGAGGCGAGCAGACCGGCGGTCGCGGCCGTGAAGACGCCGCCGGTGGCGATCGCGCTGTAGCCGCGGACGACCTGGAGGTAGGCGCCCACCGTGAAGGAGGCGCCCATCAGCATCAGCCACTGGACGTTCTGGGTCACCAGCCCGAGGTTGGCGACCCGGTTGCGGAACACCGCCAGCGGGAGCAGGGGTTCGCGCCCTGAGCGTTCGCAGTGCCGGAGCCAGGCGAAGAACCCGGCGATGACGGCCGCGCCGGCCACGAGCAGGGCGAGCATCAGCCAGAGGTTGTTGTCGGCAGCGAGGATTCCGGTCACCACCAGCACGAGGCCGACGGCGGACAGGACCGCGCCGACGGTGTCGAACGGCTGGGACGGGTCGGCCGGCAGCGGGTCCTTCAGCTTCCGGGTCATGACCAGGATCAACACGATGACGAGCGCCTGGAAGCCGAAGTTGGCCCGCCAGCTGATCGCGGAGGTGAGCAGGCCGCCGATGAGCGGTCCGGCGGCCGCGCCGACACCGCCGAGCGCCATGATGGCGCCGAAGGCCCGGGCCCGCGTGGTCGTTCCGGTGAACAGCAGGGTGGTCAGGATGTAGACCGGGGGGATCAGCAGCGCGGTCCCGATGCCCTCCAGGATCGAGTTGCCGAGGATCAGCACGCCGAGACCGGGTGCGGCCGCGCTGAGCACGGCGCCCACGCCGTAGACGGCCAGACCGACCATCAGGCAGCGCTTGCGGCCGTAGCGGTTGGTGAGCTTGCCGCCCGGGATCATCAACGCGGCCATCACCAGCAGGAAGACGGTGATGGCGACCTGGATGCCCTGGGCGCTGGTGTCCAGGTCCTTGCTCATGTCGTTGATCATCACGTTCATGCTGGAGCCGGCGAAGCTGCAGATGAACTGGGCCAGGGCCAGCGGGAACAGGATGCGCCGCCCGGCGGCTGTCGGCAGGGACAGGGTGCTGGTCATCCCCGCCTCCGGTCGAGCTCCTCGTCCAGGGCCAGGGCCGCGTCGATGAGCGCCAGATGGGTGAAGGCCTGCGGGAAGTTGCCCAACTGCTCGCCGGAGGGGCCGATCTCCTCGGCGTACAGGCCGACGTGGTTGGCGTAGGTGAGCATCTTGTCGAAGGCGTAGCGCGCCTGCTGCACCCGCCCGGCCCGGGCCAGGGACTCGACGTAGAGGAAGCTGCACAGGTTGAAGGTGCCCTCGGAGCCGCGCAGGCCGTCGGGGGAGGCCGCCGGGTCGTAGCGGTAGACCAGGCTGTCGCTGACGAGTTCGTGGTCCATCGCGTCGAGGGTGGACAGCCAGGCCGGGTCGGTGGGGGAGAGGAAGCCGACCTTGGGCATCAGCAGCAGCGAGGCGTCGAGGACGTCCGTCGCGTAGTGCTGGGTGAAGGCCTTCCGCTCGGCACTCCAGCCGCGTTGGACGACCTGCCGCAGGATCGCGTCGCGGGCGTCCTCCCAGGGGTCCAGGTCGGCCGGGCGGGCGTAGGTGCGGGCGATGCGCACCGCCCGGTCGAAGGCCACCCAGCACATCAGCCGGCTGTAGGTGAAGTCCTGGCGTCCGCCGCGCGTCTCCCAGATGCCCTCGTCCGGGCGGTCCCAGTGCTCGGTGAGCCAGTCCACCAGCCGGCTGAAGGCCTGCCAGCCCTCCAGGGTGCCGATGTCGCCGCCGCCGGTGGTGAAGGCGTAGGCGGCCTCGCCGTAGATGTCGAGCTGCAACTGGTCGGCGGCGGCGTTGCCGGCGCGCACCGGTGCAGAGCCGCGGTAGCCCTCCCAGTGCGGCAGGACCTCTTCGGACAGGAGCGGGTCGCCGTCGATCCGGTACATGATCTGCAGCGGTTCGCCCTCGCTGTCCTGGGCCTCCTTGACCCGGTCCCGGACCCACCCGCGGAAAGCCAGGGCCTCCTCCTCGAAACCGAGGCCGAGCAGCGCGTGGACGGACAGCGAGCCGTCGCGGATCCAGGTGTACCGGTAGTCCCAGTTGCGTTCCCCGCCGACCTGCTCGGGCAGTCCCATGGTGGCGGCGGCGATCGGTGCGCCCGTGGGGTGGTAGGTGAGGAGCTTGAGCGTGATGGCGGAGCGGTGCACGATCTGTTGCCAGCGTCCGGCGTAGTCGGACCGGGCCAGCCACTCGTACCAGAAGTCCCGGCACGCGTCGAACGTCTCCAGGGTGTCGTGCTCCCGGGGCGGCGCGGGGGTGGGCGAGCCGGTCGGCTGGGTGGTCAGGACGACGATGGCCGTCCTGCCCGCGTCGAGCGTGAAACGCGCGGTGACGTCCTGGCCGTCCGGGCGCAGCACGACCGGGTCGGTGGTCTGCAGGCAGAGGTCCTCCTCGGGGCCGTGCAGCAGCGCCGTCCGCTCGTCGAGGAGGCTGAGCCGGTGGGGCGCGCGGCCGTAGTCGAAGCGGGGGCGGCACTCCAGCACGAAGGGCATGCTGCCCCGGACGACCCGGGCCACGCGGGTGATCCGGTGCCGGTCGCTGGGGACGGCGGAGGTGTCCGGGGTCATGAAGTCGATGATCTCGGCGACCCCGCCGGGGGCCAGGAAGCGCGTCACGACGATGGCGGTGTCCGGCAGGTAGAGCTGCTTGACCTCGGCTCCCGGGACGGCCTCCCGGTCGACCGCGAGCCGGCAGGTGCCGCCCCGGTCGTGGTCGAGCAGTGAGGCGAAGAGGCTGGGGGAGTCGAACCGTGGCGTGCACCACCAGTCGATGTCGCCGTCCGTGGAGACCAGCGCGGCGGTCTGCAGATCACCGATGACGCCGTGCTCCGCGATCGGGGGATAGAGCTGGGGGGAGACGCTCATGGGGCACTCCAGGGGAACCGGGGGGAAGTGACGGCCGAGGCGACTGCCCTGTCACCGTAGGCGGCGGGGTCGAGCGGGCGTATCACCCGCCGTGGGTGACTGCCGCGGACCCGGGCGACGGGTCGCATCCGAAGGAACGGGCCGGGCGAGGGCCCCGCCGACGGCGGTCACCTGTTTCGGGTGAACCGGATCGCCCCCGGTGCCCGGCAGCATGGCGGGGTCAGGGCCGAAGGCGCACGCGGGCCCGTGGGAAGGAGCACCCCGTGAACCACCCTGAACCACGCCGGGCTCCCCTGCCCGACCCCCCGGAGGACGTCCGCGCGCTCGCGGACTCCGGCCGCACGGACTACACGGGTGCCGTCTACGGCTCCCTGCTGGCGGCTTCGGTGATCGCCGCCAGTGACGTGCACGGTGCGCATCCACGGTTCTCGCTCATCGTCCTGCTGCTGGTCACCGGGATCGTCTTCTGGCTGGCCCACGTCTACGCGCATCTGGCCGGGGAACGGGAGTCCGGCCGGACGGTCCGCTGGCACGAGGTGCGGCGCGTCGGACGGCACGAGTGGTCCATCGTCGAAGCCGCGGTCCTGCCGGCCCTGGCGGTGCTGGTCAGCCCCTGGCTCGGCACGGGCGAGAACGCCTGGTTGGCGATCGGCGTCGCCGTCGCCCAGCAGGTCACCTGGGCCGTCCTGGGGGCGCGGCGGGCCGGGGCGTCGAATGTGCAGATCACCGTCGAAGCGGTGGTCAACCTCGCCCTCGGACTGCTGATCGTGGTCGCCAAGGTCGCCGTGGGGCACTGAATCACCCGCGCCGGGTGGTGCGCCGCGGGCCGGAAGCGACTGGAGTAGGAGGTAGCCGGTGGGAGCGCCTGCCCCTGCGGGAACCGGACAGATCTCTTGAGCTGGAGGCCATCGTGACCACCGCCGCCCATCACGGATCGCATCTCAGGCCGGTCGGGTCCGCCGGGACCCGTGCGGCCCGGCCCGGGCTGGTGACCTTCGCCGGCGTGCTGCTGGCGCTGCTGGGCTTCTTCAACGGCTTGGACGGCATCGCCGCCATCGCCAACTCGCACGTCTTCGTCGGCGACGCGCACTACGTCTTCGGGGACCTGCGGGCCTGGGGCTGGGTCATGCTGGCCCTGGCCGTCGTCCAGGTCGGCGCCGCCTACGGCGTTCTCGTCCTGCGCGCGTCGTGGGCCCGCTGGACCGGCGTGGTCGTGCTCGGCCTCAACGCCTTCGCGCAGATGGCGTTCCTCCCGTCGTACCCGTTGTGGTCGCTGACGATCATCGCGATCGACGTGGTCGCCATCTACGGCCTGACCGCCTACACCAGCACGGACACGTCGAACCGTGCCGAGCCCCTGCCCGACTTGACCGCCGCCCAGGAGGCGGCGCCGGGCGCCGTTCCGAGGCCCCCGGTCTGAGACCGAAAGGGCCTGGTGCGGGTCATGGGTTACAAGAAGCAGGCCAAGCGCATCGCGGAGTTCATCGAGCCACTGCGGGTGGAGCCCGGCGACCGGATCCGCCTCGCGAAGGACTTCGATCCCGGCTTCAGAGGCGGGATGAAGAAGAAGGACGGCGTCGAACTGCTGCACACCGGCGTGGAGTTGCTGGCGGAATACCAGGCGCGGCTGGCCGCGCAGGACACCCACGGGGTGCTGCTGTGCCTCCAGTCGCTCGACGCCGGGGGCAAGGACGGGACCATCCGCCACGTCATGAGCGGCGTGAACCCGCAGGGGGTCCACGTCAGCGGATTCAAGGTGCCGTCGAGCGAGGAGCTGGACCACGACTTCCTCTGGCGCTATGCGGCCCGGCTTCCGGCCCGGGGCGACATCGCCATCTTCAACCGGTCCCACTACGAGGAGGTCCTCGTGGTGCGGGTCCATCCGGAGAACCTCGACCGCCAGAAGCTGCCGCCCGAGACCCGAGGACCGGACCTGTGGCAGCAGCGCTACCGGGCCATCAACGACTGGGAGCGTCACCTCAGCGAGAACGGCTTCCGGCTGGTGAAGATCTTCCTCAACCTCTCCAAGGAGGAACAGCGCCGCCGCTTTCTCAAGCGGATCGACCTGCCGGAGAAGAACTGGAAGTTCTCGGCGGCCGACATCAGGGAGCGCCAGTACTGGCACGACTACCAGAAGGCGTTCTCCGAGATGCTCTCGGCGACCAGCACCCCCTGGGCGCCCTGGTACGTCGTGCCGGCCGACCACAAGTGGTTCGCCAGGATCTGCGCCGCGGCCCTGCTCGCGCACACGTTGATGGACATCGACCCGGACTACCCCGAGGTCGACAAGAAGACCCGGAAGGCCCTGCTCGCCGCGAAACTCGATCTGGAGGACGAGGCCCCCGAAGGCGCGGCTCGGGACCCCTACGCGGAGAAACGGCGGGACCGATGACGGACCTTCTCGACGGCCGCACACCCGATGTCGACGCCGCGCCGTGGTACGTGCGCCCGGCGCAGGAGGTCACGACCCGGCTCGGAGTGGATCCGGCGACAGGACTCTCCGGTCCCCGGGCTGCGGAACTGCTCGCCGCGAACGGGCCGAACGCGCTCCCCGAGGAGGCGTCGAGGCCGGACTGGCTGCGCTTCCTCGACCAGTACCGCAGCTACATGCAGATCATCCTGCTGGCCGCGGCGGTGGTCTCCTTCGCGATCAAGGAGTGGGGCACGGCGGTCCTGCTGATCGTCCTGACGCTGTTCAACGCGGTCGTGGGCCTGCGTCAGGAGGGCAAGGCCGAGAGCGCGATGAACGCGCTCAAGTCGATGATGCAGGCCACTGCACGGGTCCGGCGGGACGGAGTGGAGACGGAGCTCCCCGCCGAACAACTGGTCGTCGGTGACGTCGTCCTGGTCTCCGCCGGTGACGAGGTCCCGGCGGACGGGCGCATCCTCGAGGCCAGCGCGCTGCAGATCGACGAGTCCGCACTGACCGGCGAGAGCGTGCCGGCGTCGAAGGACACCGGCACGCTGACGGACACGCAGCTCTCGCCGGGCGAACAGACCAACATGGCGTTCATGAACACCCCGGTCACCCACGGCAGCGGCCTGATCGTGGTGACCGCGACCGGTGCCGGAACGGAACTGGGCAAGATCTCCGGGATGCTGTCGGCCACCGAGACCGAGCAGTCGCCGCTCACCCGGGAACTGAACACCCTCACGCTGTGGATCGCCGCGGCCGCCGGACTCACCATGATCGTGATGTTCGCCCTCGGCCGCAGCCGGGACCAGGCGTGGGACGTGCTGTTCGTCAGCGCGGTGTCGCTGGCCATCGCCGCCATCCCGGAGGCGCTGCCCACGGTCAGCCAGGTGATCCTCTCCGTCGGCAGCCTCAACCTGGCCCGGCGGCACGCGATCGTGAAGGAGCTGCCGTCCGTCGAGACCCTCGGCTTCACCTCCGCCATCAACTCCGACAAGACCGGCACGCTGACGATGAACCAGATGACGGTCGTCGAGGTGATCAGCCCCACCGACCGCTACACGGTGTCGGGCACCGGCTACCGCCTGGACGGGAAGGTCCACCACGCTGCGGGCTCGGCGGCGGGGGTCGAGGACGCCGTCCTGCCCTACCTGGTCGCCAACGACGCCAAGCTGGTGGACGGTCAGGTCGTGGGCGACCCGACCGAGGGTGCCCTGCTCGTCCTCGGGTACAAGGCCGGCCTCGACATCGAGGCCACCCGGGACCGTCACCCACGACTGGCGACCCTGCCGTTCGACCCGGAGTACAAGCTCATGGCCAGCTTCAACGAGGCCACGGACGCGGCCGGCCGCCCGGTGGTGCGCTGCTACGTCAAGGGCGCCGCGCCCGCGGTGATGTCGCGGACCACCACCGCGCTCTCCGCCGGTACCGACATCCCCTGGGACGCGGACCTCAGCGGACGCGCCCAGGCGCAGACCGAGCGGATGGGCGGTGAGGGGCTGCGGGTGATGGCCGCGGCCGTTCGCGACCTCGACCCGGCGGACTTCGATCCGGACGGCGACCTGCTGGCGCTCGTCACCGATCTGCGGATCACCAGCCTGGTCGGCATGGTCGACCCGCCGCGCGAGGAGTCCAAGGCCGCGGTCGCCAGCGCGAAGGCCGCCCACATCCGCGTCCGCATGGTCACCGGTGACGACGTGACGACGGGAGAGGCCATCGCCCGGCAGCTCGGTATCGAGGGGGAGGCCCTTCTCGGCGCCGACTTCGCCGCGCTCTCCGAACAGGAGCGGCT
Source organism: Streptacidiphilus jiangxiensis (assembly GCF_900109465.1). Classification (GTDB taxonomy): domain Bacteria; phylum Actinomycetota; class Actinomycetes; order Streptomycetales; family Streptomycetaceae; genus Streptacidiphilus; species Streptacidiphilus jiangxiensis. The sequence continues at coordinate 153,158 of NZ_FOAZ01000013.1, read as the reverse complement.
GGCCAGGATCGACGGCATCGGCGTGGTCGGCCGGGTGGCGCCGGAGCACAAGGTGCTGCTCGCGAACACGCTCAAGAAGAAGGGCGACGTCGTCGCGATGACCGGCGACGGCGTCAACGACGCCCCGGCGATCAAGGCCGCCGACATCGGCATCGCCATGGGCAGCGGCACCGACGTGGCCAAGAACGCCAGCCGGATGGTGCTCGCCGACGACAACTTCGCCACCATCGTCTACGCCGTGGAGGAGGGCCGGAAGCTCTACGACAACCTCACCAAGTACATCCGGTTCGTCCTGGTGCTGCTGGTGACGTTCGTGCTGACCTTCCTCGGCGCGACGATCTTCAACATCGCCGCCGGTGAACCGTTCACCCCGGCCCAGGTCCTGTGGGTCCACTTCGTCGTCAACGCCCCCTTCGGCTTCGCCCTGGGCTTCGACCAGGTGAGCGCCGGACTGATGCGCCGTACCCCACGGCCGCGCGGCGAGTCGGTGCTGACCCGGCCCGTGGTGGTCACCGTCGGACTGGCCGGGCTGGCCATCACGGTCCTGCTGCTCTCGCTCATCAAGCTCGGCGAGGTGCACTACGGGAGCGCGCAGATCGGCAACTCGATGGCGTTCAGCGCCTTCGCGCTGTGCCTGATCGTGGCGGCCTACGAGTGCCGGAGCGAACGGGAGTCGGTGCTGAGGGTGGGGACCTTCGACAGCAAGCAGATGAACCTGGCCGCGCTGGGCGAGCTCGCGCTGGCCGTGCTCGTCACCCAGATGGACGCATTTCACCGCATTCTCGGGACCAACGACCTCACCGCCCGGCAGTTCGGTTGGGCTGTGCTGGCCGCGGTGGCGTTGCTGCTGGTGTGGGAGATCGGCAAGCTCCTCGCCCGAAGGACCCACGCGGCAGGTGCGCGATGACATCGCGCACCGTCGACGGCGCGAACGAGAGCCACGAGCGGGCGGACCACCAGGAGCGGTCGGCCTTGGCGGCGGCGGTGGCGCGGCTCCACCACGACTTCGACGACGCCGTGGGCTCCGCGCAGGTGGAGTCCGTGTGGGACGCGACCTGTCACCGGTTCGACGCCAGCCCGGTCCGGGCCTTCGTGCCCATCCTCGCCGAACGCCGCGCCGTGAAGGAACTCGGGACCGTCGCCGCGACTCCGCGTACGCAGGGGCCCGACCCGGTGGAGGGCCGATGACGAGGCCGCGCGCGCCGGTGGCGTCCCCGCGGTCACGGGGACGCGGCGTCGTCCTCGGATCCCGCGTCAGGGATCCCTTCCTCACGCGCCCAGGCGCGGTAGGCCGCCAGAGCGGTGGGCAGGGTCGGGAAGATCCGCGCGACGCCGACGGACTCGGTCAGGCCGTAGGCGTCGAGGTCGCCGCGCAGGTCCTGCTTGACCCGGGCCAGCGCGAACACGATCCCGCGCTCCTCCAGTTCCTGCCGCAGCGAGTCCATGGAGTCCAGCGCGGTGATGTCCACCTCGACGTTCGCCTCGGTGTTGAGCACGAACCACCGGACCTGGTCCGGCTGGTCCTCCAGCGCGCCGAGCGCGCGGTGGCGGAAGTCCTCGGCGTTGGCGAAGAACAGCGGCGAGTCGTAGCGGTAGACCAGCAGCCCGGGAACGGTCCGCGCCTCCGGGTAGTCGTCGACGTCGTGCATCCCGGCCATGCCCGGAACCCGGCCGAGCACGGCGTCGTGCGGCCGCGCGACCCGGCTGAGCAGCTCCACGACCGACAGCCCCACCGCGACCAGCACGCCGTAGAGGATGTCCAGGGCCAGCACGCCGACGAGGCAGGCGAACGCCAGCACCAGTTCCCCGCGACGGAACGAGGACAGCTTGCGGAACCCGGCGATGTCGATCATCCGGATCGCCGCGAACACCACCAGCGCGCCCAGCACCGCGTCCGGGGTGTCGTGCAGGAGCGGACTGAGGAACAGCAGCACGGCCAGCACGCCGACGCCGGCCGCCAGCGTGTAGACCTGGCTGCGCGCGCCCGTCGACTCGCCGATGGCGGTGCGGCTGGCGCTGCTGCTGACCGGGAAGCCCTGGAGGAAGCCCGCCCCGATGTTGACCGCGCCGAGCGCCAGCAGCTCCTGGTTGGCGTCGAGCTGCGGCTTGTCCCCGCGCTTGGCGAAGGCTCGTCCGGTGAGGATGAAGTCGGTGTAGCCGACCAGCAGGATGCCCATCGCCGGAAGGGCGAGCTGGTGGAACTCGCCGAGCTCGGGGAGCTTGGGGCGGGGCAGGCCGGCGGGGATGTCGCCGATCACCGCGATGCCGTGGTCCTTCAGCGAGAAGGCGGCGGAGACGGCGGTGCCCAGCACGACGGCCAGCAGCGGACCGGGCAGCTTCGGCAGGTAGCGGGCGACCAGGAGCAGGAAGAGCAGCGTGCCCAGGCTGAAGAGCACCGTGGGCAGATGGGCCTCGGTGATGTCCGAGGCGAAGGACTTCAGCTGCGGGAAGAAGCCCTCCCCGCGCACGTCGATCCCGGTGAGCTTGGACAACTGGTCCACGATCATGATCAGCGCCACCCCGGCCAGATAGCCGATCAGCACCGGGCGGGAGAGCAGGTCGGCCACGAAGCCCAGCCGGGCCAGCCAGGCCACCACGCAGAGCAGACCCACGACCACGGCGAGCGTGGCGGCCAGGGCCGCGTATCGGCCGGCGTCACCGCCCGCCAGCGGACCGACCACCGTCGCGGTCATCAGGGCGGTCGTCGACTCGGGCCCGACCGACAACAGGCGCGACGACCCGACGATCGCGTACAGCACGATCGCGGGCAGGATGGCCCACAGTCCGGTGACCGGCTGCAGTCCGGCCACGCTGCCGTACGCCATCACCTGGGGCACCAGGTAGGCCGCCACCGTGGCACCGGCCAGCAGGTCTCCGCGCAGCCAGTCGGGGCGGTAGTGACGCAGCACGGTCAGTCCCGGCAGGGCCGGGACCAAGCGGCGCCACCCCTGGCCGGAAGCGTCGTCCGCCATGGCTCTCCTTCCGTCGCGCCTACTCAGCATGACGCGGGACAGCTCCGTCGGCGCTTCGGCAGGGCCGGGGCGGCCGCAGCCGGCACGGGTGCGAGGGCACCGGGGCGGCCGCCCGATCGGTCGTCAGCACGGGGGACAGCGCGGGGGACAGCGAGGAGGGATGTTCGATGGTCTCGACTGGTTCCCGGGCGCGCCTGCTGGCCTGGCTCGCCCTGATCAGCGGCCTCGCCGCTGTCGTCGTGCTGGTGGCGGCCTCCGGGCCGGGCGGCCTGTTGGTCCTCCTGCTCGGGTTGGCCGGTGTCGTGGTCGCCGCCGTGGGCCTGTGGCTGGCGGTGGCCCACCGGGGCGTGGTGCGCTGGATCGGTGTCCTGCTGGTGGTGGGCGCCCTGGTGCTGGTCCTGGTCTCCTACACCGTCAGACACGTGTGGGCGGAGGCGGTGGCCGCGGTGGCCCTTGCGCTGGTCGCCGTCCTCTGCGCCCGCGCGGCTCTGCGGACGGTGCGGCCGTCGAGCGGCACGCACGCGGTCCGCGGCGCCCGCCCCAGGCATCCCGTGCTGATCATGAATCCGCGCTCGGGCGGAGGCAAGGTCGGGAGGTTCGACCTGATCGGGAAGGCCGAGGCACTGGGCGCCCGGGTCGAGCTGCTGGACGCCGCCAGGGGCCAGGTGGACGTCACCGAACTCGCCCGCCGCGCGGTGGCCGAGGGAGCCGACCTGCTCGGCGTGGCGGGTGGCGACGGCACCCAGGCGCTGGTCGCCGCCGTCGCCGCGGAACACGGGCTGCCTTTCCTGGTGCTGCCGGCGGGCACCCGGAACCACTTCGCCATGGATCTGGGACTGGACCGCGCCGACCCGTCCCTCGCCCTCGGCGCGCTCACCGACGGTGAGGAGCTGCTGGTGGACCTCGGGACGGTCAGCGGCCGACCGTTCGTCAACACCGTCTCCTTCGGGGTGTACGCGCAGATCGTGCAGAGCCCCGAGTACCGTGACGCCAAGACCGGCACAGCGCTCGAGGCCCTGCCCGACCTGCTGCTCGGGTACTCCGGGGAGCAGCTTCGCGCCGTGGTCGACGGCGTGCCGCTGTCGGCCCCCCAGGCCCTGCTGGTGAGCAACAACGCCTACGCCGGAGCCCAGCCGCTCGGAGCCGCCCGGCGGCCCCGCCTGGACGGCGGCGTCCTGGGCGTCGTCGGGGTGCGCGTGGAGAACGCGGCCCAGGCCGCGGAGGTCGCGGTGCTCGGTCGGCGCGCGGCGGGCCTGACGGTGACGACGGCGCGTGAGGTCAGCGTCGACGCCGAGGCGCCGACCATCCCGGTCGGCGTGGACGGAGAGGCACTGAGCCTGCGCACGCCCGTCGTCTGCGCGGTCCACCCAGGCGCGCTCAGGGTGCTCGTCCCCAGGCGACGCCCGGGCGTACCGGCGACCGGAGGCCCGCTCGACCTGCGGCTGCTTCTTGCCGTGGCTCTCGGCAGTGCGTCGCCGCCCGCCAAGGGGCCGGCGGCCGAGGTCTGAGGCGGGGCCGTCGTCCACCCCCCCGGTGGGCGACGACACCCGTCCGGGGCAGTCCTGGTGGCCGTCGCGGCCCACCCGGATTTTGCTGGTGGACATGGCGTCGGAGGCTGCCGAGGACAGGGCGCGCTCACTGTTGCGGCGGCTCCGGTCCGATCCGGTGCGCATGCCCGAGGAACTCGCGGCCTTCGCGGTGCGGGAGATGGGTCCGCGCGCCCACACGGCGGTGGAGAAGCTGCGGCGGCGCATGCCGGAGGCCGACGAGGCACGCCTGCGTGCCCAGGTCGCCTCACGCGGGGTGCGGACGTCCGTGGCCGAGGGCTCCTTCGTCGGCGGGCCCTTCCTGGTGCTGATTCCGGTGGCGTTCTGTCGGGCCCTGCTGGCCCAGGCGCAGATGGCCCTGGAGATGGCGGCCCTGGCCGGGCGGGACCCCCGGGGGGCCGAGCGTGCCGCCGAGCTGCTGGTGCTGCAAGGGGCGCACCCGGACGTCGGGTCCGCCGCGGCCGCACTGGCGGCGACGGACGCGGCCGCCGTCCCGCGCACGGACCGCCGGCTGGCGGGGCTCTGGCAGGTGACGATGCGGATGGCGAGCATCCTGGGGCTGCGCACCGTCGGCGGGGCACACCGGTCCTGGTTCGTCCGGCTGTTGCAGTGGCTGCTGCTCGGTGCCGTCCTCGTGGTGGGGACGGTGGCCCCGCTGGTCTGGCTGCCGTACATGTCCGTCGCCTACCGGCGATCCGGTCGGGCGATTGCCGAGAGGACGAGCGAGTTCTACTTCGGCGCGCCGGCCGGGTTGCCGGCCGACACCGAGTCCGGTACGGGCCGCGGCTTCTCCACGGCGCTCCGGCGGGCGCTGGCATCGGTGGGGCTCGTCGCGGGGCTGCTGCTTCTGGTCGGGCTCACCGGGGCCCAAGTTGCCGACCGTGCCTGGCCGCTGGTGTTGCTCGTGCTGCTGGGCTCCTCGATCGGCGTCAGCACGTGGTGGCAGCTGCACCGCCGAGCGCGCGAGCAGAGTCCGGGGGAGCGCCAGTCCGACCCACCCTAGGCCGACACGCCATGGTGGCGGATGTCGCGGGCGAGGTCCCTGAGGTCCGCTGCCGCGCGGCGGACGAAGTGCACGCCGTAGATCGACGCCGCGATCAGCAGGCACGCGGCGAGTTCGCGCGGAGCCCGCTGGGCGTGGAGCCGGGCAGCCGTCTCGGGCGAGCCGTCCGGCCCGTAGGCGCCGATGCCGAGGACCTCCTGGGCCATGTCGACGACACCTTCCGCGGTGCGCACCACCGCCATCGCGGCGACGCCCGCGAGCAACCAGGCGACGGGCGGGATTCCCGGGCGTGCCCCTTCGGCCGGGGCGGGGGACGAGTGGACGGCGAGGGACATGAGGCGGCCCTCCTTCCGATGGCTCGCCTCACGGTAGGCACGGGGTGTCGGGGCGGTCCTGGGCCGGTCGGCGGGCCGATGGTCCCTGGTTCAGGAGGTCCCGTTTCAGGCGAACGGGTTGAGTGGGATCAGTTCGTCCATGCCGGGCTGGATGATCCCGCAGGTGCTCTCCGGGACCTCGTTCCAGGCGCCCGGGAGATCACCCAGGGGCTCGGAGACCACGATGCGGGTCTCCGGCGAGAGACCGGAGAACACGGCGTTCTCCGGGTACAGCCGGTGCAGGGTCTCAGGGGCGGTGCTGAAGAAGAGACTTCGCGATTTGCGTTCGGTCGAGTAGCGGAACACCCACACGCGTTCGCCGTCACTGGTGGCCACGGTCATCTGCAGCGGGTTGTCGATCCCGTGCTTCGCGCCCGTCTCCTCCACCAGGCGGATCATGCGGGCGACCGCCGCCGGCGGGTCCTCCTCCAGACCGAAGCTGAGCGCCAGGTAGAACATCAGCTCCGAGTCGGTGGAGCCCTGGATGTCCGGCAGGAGCGCCGCATCCACCGAGAGCAGCAGGTCGCGCTTCAGCTCGTGGAACCGGGAGATGGCGCCGTTGTGCATCCACAGCCAGCGCCCGCGCCGGAACGGGTGGGAGTTGGTCTGCTGCACCGGGGTTCCCGTCGAGGCGCGGATGTGGGCGAAGAACAACGGCGAGCGGACGTGCCCGGCCAGGTCACGCAGGTTCATGTCGCCCCAGGCAGGTCCGGTCGACCGGTACTGCGCCGGCGTGACCGGGCCGTCCGAGCCGGTCGCGAAGTCGGGGTACCAGCCCACCCCGACCCCGTCCCCGTTGAGCGTCTCCACGCCCATCCGGGCATGCTTGCTCTGGTCGATGAGTGAGTGTTCGGGCTTGTAGAGCAGTTCGTCGAGCAGGATCGGAGAGCCGTAGTACGCGAGCCACCGGCACATCGCCCGTACTCCCTTCTGAGCTGGATATCGCATGTCCGACGCTACGAGAGGCGCAGCCGGTCGCACGTCACCCCTTGCGGGTGAGCTGGTCGGACCGCCCGGCTCCTACATTGGCCGCAGGGAGCCGTTCGACCCGGAGGAGGAGGCCGTGGTGCCGTCTGTCGGCGTGGGGCCGCGGTTGGGGGTGGAGGAGGAGTTCCTGCTGCTCGACCCGGTCAGCGGAAGCCCGCTCGCCCGTGCGGAGCAGGTGCGACGCCGCTCGCGCCTGTATCGCGGGCTCGGCGGGGACGAGGTGCAGCACGAACTGCTGCTGGCCCAGTTGGAGACGGCCACACCCGTCTGTCGGACCCTGCCGGAGGTGGGCGGACATCTGCTGCGGATGCGTCACGTCCTGTCCGAGGCCGCGGCGGCGGAAGGGTGCGTGCTGGCGGCGTGCGCGGTCTCGCCGTTCGCCGACGACAGCCGGCCGGTGCCGGTCACCGACACGCCCCGCTACCACCGGATGCACGAGGAAGCGCCGATGCTGACGGACGAGCATCTGGTCAACGGCCTTCACGTGCACGTGGAGATCTGCGACGAACAGGCCCGGGTGGAGGCCCTGAACCGGATCCGCCCGTGGCTGCCGCTGCTGGTCGCGTTGGGTGCCGGTTCGCCGCTCTGGCGCGGCCGCGACTCCGGCTTCGCCAGCTGGCGCGCGCTGGTCGTGGGCCGTTGGCCGGTCAGCGGCGTGCCACCGCGCTTCCGGGACGCCGACGACTACCTGCGCCGGACCAAGGAGCTGGTGGAGCGGGGGCTGGTGCCCGACATCGGACAGATCTACTGGCTGGTGCGGGCCTCGGCCCGCTATCCCACCCTGGAGGTGCGGGCCTGCGACGCACAGATGCGAGCCGACGAGGCGGTGGCGCTCGCGGGGTTGATCCGTGCCGTGGTCACGACGGTGCTGGGCGAGGCGGAGTCGGGCCTGCCGACGCCCGACCCGTCCCCGGAGACTCTCGCCGCCGCCGTCTGGCATGCGGCCCGGCACGGCCTGACCGGTGACATCCACGACCCGCGGGACCTGATGCCCCGCCCGGCCAAGACGGTCGTCTGTGACAGCCTCGACCGGGTGGAGTCCGCGCTGTGCGGTTCCGGCGACCAGCGATACGTCCGCTCGGCGCTGGAACGCCTGCTCCAGGAGGGCAACGGGGCCGTGCGGTTGCGCCGGATCCTCGACGAGGCGGGATGGCCGGCCGTCCTGTCGCACCTGCGGGACCAGACGCAGGCGTTGTAGCGGCCCATGGGGACGAACGGCCCTGGCCGTCGGGCCCACCAGGCCCTGGCACGGTCGGGAGGCCGGAGCTGGAATTGGGGTGTATTACAGGTGTAGTACACGCTCCCTGACCAGCCTGGACCAGTCCGGGCGGTGACCACATGACGCCCATGCCAGACGAGTCCAGTCACCTGATACTGCCGGACGGGGACCCGGTCCTGACCTCGCGGTTCGCGGTTCCCGTCCTGCCCCCGACCTTCGTCCACCGCGGGCGACTCACGCAGCACCTGCAGCAGGGTCTGCGGGACGGCCCGCTGGTGCTGGTGAACGGCCCCGCCGGCGCGGGCAAGACCTTCCTGGTCGCCGACTGGTTCACCTCTGCCCGGCCGCGCGGTTCCGCGGCATGGCTGACCCTGGAGAGCAGCGACGACGCCTCCGGACTCTTCTGGGCCTACACCCTGGAGGCCCTGCGGTACCACGGTGTCGAGCTGTCCGAGCACATCGGCAGCCCCGGTCTTCCCGCGCGCGTCGACCCCTCGCTGCTGGCCAGGCTGGCGGACGAGCTGAACCGCCGGGAGGAACCGGTCACCCTGGTGCTGGACGAGTTCGACCGGATCACCTCCCCCGCCGTCGCCGAGGAACTGCACGAGCTGGTGCGTCACGCCTCCCCGAGACTGCGGCTCGTCCTGGTCAGCCGTTCGGACCCGCTCCTGCCCCTGCACCGGTACGCCGCCGCGGGGCAGCTGACCGAGGTCCGTGCCGCGGAGCTCGCGTTCAAGGTCCACGAGACCTCCACGCTGTTGTCCCTCCACGGTCTGCCCTCCTCCGACGGTGTCGTCCGGGCCCTGAACGAACGCACGCACGGCTGGGCCGCGGGCCTGCGGCTCTGGGCCTTGGCAGCGCTGCGCGCACCGGACCCCGAGAGCTACCTCAAGGAGTTCGAGGAGAGCGACAACACGATCGCCGACTTCCTGACCGTCGAGGTGCTGGAGCGGCAACGACAGGAGACCCAGGACCTGCTGCTGCGGACCAGCCTCCTGGAGCGGATCCACCCGGACCTGGCCGACGCGCTGACCGGGCGCAAGGACGCCGGCCGGCTCCTCGTCGACCTGCATCGCGTCAACGCCTTCGTGACGCCGGTAGGCCATTCGTGGTACCGGCAACATCCGCTCTTCGCCGAGATCCTCCGGGCCCGTCTTCGAGCCCGGTACCCCGGCCTCGAAGCGGAACTCCACTCCCGCGCGGCCCACTGGCTGGGCAGCACCGGGCTGGTCATGGACGCCCTGCCGCACGCGGTGGCGGCGGGGGACTGGGGCTTCGCCGCCACGCTGCTCGTCGACGACCTGGCCATCGGCAGCCTCCTCACCGGACGCGACACCGATCGCCTCACCGACCTGTTCAGCAGGATGCCCCCGGGCGCCGACGGGGCCGCCCCGGAGCTGATCCGCGCGGCGCTCGCGCTGGCGCGGCACGACACCCAGCGGGGCGTCACCCATCTGCGGCAGGCCGAGAGCGAGGTCAGGGCGGCAGGCGGACCGGCGGCCCGGCTCAGCCTGACCTACCTCAACGTCCTCGCCGGCCGCCTCCTCGCGGACGCGGATCGGGCGGAGACCGCCGCGCGGGAGGCGGACCAGGTGCGCGACGAGGACGCGTATCTGCTCAAGGGGCTGGAGAGCGCCCATCCGGAGTTCGGCGCGCTGCTGCTCAGCGACCTCGGTGCCGTCCTGCTGTGGGCCGGTCGACTCGACGAGGCGCGCGAGGCCCTGCAGGCCGCCGCAGAAGTGGAGTCGTCCCCCTCCACCGCCGGCCCGCGCCACGAATCCCTGAACCGGCTGGCGCTGATCGAGTTGCTCTCCGGCCGCCTGAGGCGTGCGGAGCAGCAGGTCGGCGCCGCCGACAGCGAGGCCGAGCGCTCCGGCCTGCCGAAGACGGAGGGCACGGGTACCGGACAACTCGCGCTGGCCGAGGTCGCCCTGGAGCGCGACGACCTGTCCGCGGCACGCCGTGCACTCGAGCGCGCGGCGGCTTTGGAGGCGGCCCAGGACGACCCGGTCGTCAGCGGCGGCCTCGCGGTCCTGCGCTCCCGGCTCTGCCTGGCCCGAGGGGACGTCCGCGGGGCACTGGAGGCGCTGCGGGGCGTCCGGAAGGCCGCGGAGGCCGCAGGAGGCACACCGGCGCCGGAGTGGCTCAGTGACCGGGCGGTCGCGGCGGCCGCCGCCGCCCGGCTGGCGGCAGGAGACCCGGCTGCGGCCGTCGCGGCCGTGCAGGAACAGGACGCTGCCGGACCGGAGGCGCTCGTGGCCGAGGCACAGGCTCAACTCGCCTGCGGCGACTGCGAATCGGCCTTGCGTGCGCTGGACCGGCTGCCGGCGTCGGCGGCTCGCGGCCCCGCGGTCGCCGTCGCGGTCCTGCTGGCGCGCGCCCAGGCCGCCACCGCGCTCGGCGACGACGCGGCGGCCCGCCGGTTGCTGGTCCGCGCCCTGACCGTCGCCGCACCGGAGCGACAGCGCAGGCCCTTCCGTGAGGCGGCGCCGTGGCTGCGGCGCATGCTCCGCAGCGAGCCCTCGCTCGCCGCCTCCCACGACTGGCTGCCCGCCGAGTTGCGTCCCGCCCCGGCGCCGGGCCAGGGTCCCGCAGGCGAGGTGCCGCCGGGCCCGGTGGAGAGCCTGAGCAGCCGCGAGTGCGACGTCCTGGCGCGGGCGGCCCAGTTGATGTCCACCGAGGAGATCGCCGCCGACCTCTTCCTCTCCGTGAACACCGTGAAGACCCACCTGAAGAACATCAACCGCAAGCTCTCGGTGACCCGCCGCACGGAGGCGGTGCGGCGAGCACGGGAACTGGGCCTGCTCTGAGGTGCCGAATCACCCGAAACGGGTGGCGCGAGAACCATCCCACGTGCGGAAGGTGGAGGGAGAAGCGGTCCGCGCTCGGCGTGCCGCGGCAGCCGGCCGGAGGAGCCTGCGATGAACTATCCGCTGCTGAACGTCTTCTTCACCACCATGTGGGTCTTCTTGTGGGTCATGTGGTTCTTCCTGCTCTTCCGGGTCTTCGGGGACCTGTTCCGCGACGACTCCGTGAGCGGCTGGGGCAAGGCCGGGTGGTGCGTCTTCGTCCTCGTGCTTCCGTTCCTCGGCGTGTTCGTCTACCTGATCGCCCGGGGCAAGAGCATGGGTCGGCGCGAGATGCAGCGTTCGCAGGAGGCCGAGGCGGAGTTCCGGTCCTACGTCCAGGACGCCGCCGCCGGTTCCTCGACGACGAGCCAGGCCGGTGAGCTGTCCAAGCTCGCGGAGCTGCGCCAGCACGGCGACATCACCGAGGACGAGTACAAGCGGGCCAAGGAGCACGTCCTGGCCGCCTGAGCCGGATCACGAGACCCGTCCGGCGGCCTGGGTTCTCCACCGCCGGACGGCACGTTTCGGGAGGGGAGGGAAGGAGATCATGCGCTACGAGATCCGGATAGCAGGGCGGATGCTGGAGGAGACCTCCCGCATGGCCTTCCCTGAACTGGTCTGCAGCTATCTACCGGCCCAGACCGTCCTGTCCGGTGAGGTGACCGACGAAGCCCATCTGTACGGCCTCCTCCACCGGATCCAGTCCCTCGGCCTGCGGGTCACGGACATGCACGAACTCCCCGTGCCGGGCACCTCGGGTCTCGGGTCCGAACAGGGGCGCGCCCCCTGAGCCCGAGCCTCAGAAACCCTCGGGGGCGTCCCCGGTGGGACCGAGGTCGGGTGCGTCGCGCAGTTCGAGCGCCGGGCCGGGGGTGTGCAGCTCCAGCACGGTGATCTCGTTGCGCCCGGCCCGCCAGAGCGGGCCGGGCGCGTACAGGGTCCGCTGTGGGCCGACCTCCCAGTAGCGGCCCAGGGCGAAGCCGTTGAGCCAGACCATGCCCTTGGTCCAGCCGGGGAGGGCGAGGAAGCCGTCGGCCGGCTCGGGGACCTCGAGATCGAACCGGTGGAACGACGGGCCGGCCGTCGTGCTCGCCGCCGCGGCGTAGGGGAGATCGGGCAGCGGGTCCAGTGGCAGCGGGCGGATCCGCCAGTCGAACTGGTACTGGCGGTCCAGCCGGACCCCTCCGGTGATGCCCTTGCGGTCCGCCTGGAGCGGGCCGTAGTTGACCCGGCCCTGGTTCTCCACGAGCAGGTCGAGTTGGGCGCCGTCCGCCGGGACGCCGAACGTGAGGCACTGGTCCGGAGCGTTCCGGTGCAAGGTGCCCAGCTCGGCTCCGTCGAGGAAGACCTGGGCGCGGTCGGCGAGGCCGTCGACCCGCAACTCGGTGGAGGCGAGGGGGCCGCGCAGCCGGGTGCGGTAGTGGATGAGCCCGAAGGACTGGCCGAGCGCCTCCATCGTCTCCGGTTCGAGGTGGTCGACCCGTGTGCCGAGCAGGTCCAGGCAGTCCAGCAGCCGGACGCTGCCCGTCGGTCGGCAGCGCTGGGGCGCGAGCCGCGCCGGGACGGCGGGCAGGGGGTGGTCGACCGGCCCGAGGTGACGCTCGATCACCGTGCGGAAGGCGTCGAACTTCGGTCCGGGCTCGCCCGCCTCGCCGATCGGGGCGTCGTAGTCGTAGCTCGTGGCGATGGGGACGTAGCGTCCGTCGTAGACGTTCGCGCCGTTCCACCAGCCGAAGTTGGTGCCACCGTGGCCCATGTAGAGGTTGACCGAGGCGCCGGCCGCGAGCAGCGTGTCAAGGACCTGGGCGGCCTCGGCCGCCTCCCGGACCCGGTGGGGGTCACCCCAGCTGTCGAACCAGGCGTGCCAGTACTCCGTGCAGACCAGCGGGCCGGCGGGCTGGTGCCGGCGCAGGCAGGCGAGCGCCTCCTGCGGTCGGGAGCCGAACGTGCCCGTGGTCAGTACCCCTGGGAGCCTGCCGCCGAGCTGGAACCGGTCCTCGGCGCCGTCGGCGGTGAAGAGCAGGCAGGTCACGCCGCGCGCGATCAGGCCGTCGCGGAGGTGGGCCAGGTAGGCGGTGTCGTTGGCGTAGCTGCCGTACTCGTTCTCCACGGCCATCGCCACGACCGGCCCGCCCGCCTCGGCCAGCAGCGGGGACAACTGCGGTACCAGCGCGTCGAACCAGGCCTCGACGGCGGCGAGATAGGGCGCGTTGGTGCGGCGCAGCCTGATCCCCGGCTCGGCGAGGAGCCAGGCGGGCAGGCCGCCCGCGTCCCACTCGGCGCAGATGTACGGGCCGGGCCGCACGATCACGTCGAGCCCGAGCTCGCCCGCCACCCGGACGAACCCGGCGACGTCCTGCCCGCCGGTGAAGTCGAACACGCCGCGCTCGCGCTCGTGGACGTTCCAGGCGACGTAGCTCTCGACGGTGTTGACGCCCATGGCGCGCAGCCGCTCCAGCCGGTCCCGCCACAGGTCCGGGTGGACGCGGAAGTAGTGGATCGCGGCGGAGACGATCCGGTGCGGCCGTCCGTCGCGCAGGAAACCTTCGTCGGTGGTGGTCAGGAACACGGCTGTCCGATTCGGTCGAGGTGACGGAGGTGACGTTCGACGACGGTGCGCAGGGTCTCCTCGCCGGGGGTGTCCCAGATCTCCTGGTTGAAGATCTCGACCTCCGTCCAGCCGTCGAATCCCGCCTCGGTGACCAGGCGGGCGATCCGAGGGATGTCGATGTGACCGTCGCCGACGTGTCCGCGTCCGAGCAGCGCGTCGGCGGGGAGGGGCAGCAGCCAGTCGCACACCTGGAAGGAGCGGATCAGCCCGGCTGCTCCGGCCCGTGCGATCTGCCGCTCCAACTCCGGGTCCCACCACACGTGGTAGGTGTCGACGACGACGCCGGTGTCGTGTCCGGCGGCCTCGGCCAGGTCGATCGCCTGGCCGAGGGTGGAGACGACGGCGCGATCGGCGCAGAACATCGGGTGCAGCGGTTCGACGGCCAGCCTGACGCCGTTGGCCTGCGCGTAGGGCGCGAGTTCGGCGATGCCGCGGGCGACGGCCGCCCGTGCGGCAGGCAGGTCGCGGCTGCCTTCGGGCAGGCCGCCGCAGACCAGGACGAGGGTGTCGGTGCCGAGGGCGGCGGCCTCGTCGACGGCGCGGCGGTTGTCGTCCTCCCGGCCGGGTGCGGTGAAGAATCCGCCGCGGCACAGGCTGGTGACGGTCAGTCCGGCGTCCCGCACGAGCCGGGAGGCCTTGCTCAGGCCGGTCTCGGCGACGCGGTCCCGCCACAGACCGATGCCGGGGATGCCCGCGTCCACGCAGCCCGCCACCGCCTCCGCGAGGGTCCAACCCTTCGTGGTCGCGGTGTTGAGCGACAGGCGCTCCAGGCCCGGGGCGGGACGAAGGGTGGTGCTCACTGCTCGAACCCCCTCTCGGCGAGGACGTGGCGCATCCGTGCGGCGGCGAGCTCCAGGTCCGGCAGCACGCCGGCCTCGGCGGCCAGCACGAAGAGCTGCGACAGGTGGTTGGCGTCCCGGTGGTCCTGGGCACCGCCCACCATGGTGAACCGGTCCTGGTGCCCGGCCAGGTGGGCCAGCAGCACGACGCCGGTCTTGTAGTGGCGGGTGGGCGCCGCGAACACGTGCCGCGCCAGGGGCAACGTGGGTTCCAGCACCGCGCGGTAGGTCTCCACGTCCCCGCGGTCGAGGGCGGCCAGCGCGGCGGCCGCGTGGCGGGCGAGCGGGTCGAAGACGCCGAGGAGGGCGTGACTGAAACCCTGCTCGTCGCCGAGGATCAGCTCGGGGTAGTGGAAGTCGTCGCCGGTGTACAGGCGGACCCCGGCGGGCAGCGCGCGGCGCAGCGCGATCTCGCGGCCCGCGTCGAGCAGCGAGACCTTGATCCCGTCGACCTTGTCCCGGTGCTCCCGGATCAGCTCGACGACGGTGGCGGTCGCCGCGTCCAGGTCGCGCGAGCCCCAGTAGCCGGCCAGGGCCGGGTCGAACATGTCGCCGAGCCAGTGGATGATCACCGGGTGTGTTGCCTGGGTGAGGAGACGACCGTAGACCTCGGCGTAGTCGTCCGGCCCGTCGGCGGTGGCGGCCAGGGCCCGGCCGGCCATGAGGACGACCTGCGCCCCGGCCTGCTCGACCACCTCCAACTGCTCCTCGTAGGCGGCGATGATCTCCTTCAGGGAGTGCAACCGGTCGGGGTCCAGCTGGTCGGTGCCGACACCGCAGGCCAGACGCCCCCCGGCGCCCCGCGCGGCGGCGCCACTGCGCTCGATCAGTTCACGGGTGGCGGCCCAGTCCAGGCCCATCCCGCGCTGGGCGGTGTCCATCGCGTCGGCGACTCCGAGCCCGAGGGACCACAGGTGGTGACGGAAGGCCAGCGTGGCGTCCCAGTCCACGGCGGCGGGCAGGCCGGGCCCGTTGGGGCGGTGCGGATGGGCGACCACGTGCGCGGCGGCGAAGACCGTCCGACTGCGGGCCTGCGGTGCGGTGTCGGGCAGGGAGGACAGGAGCGGCGGCGGGGCGGGGAGGGCGTAGCGCACGGCGCCGCCCGCCAGGGGGAGCAGGATCGAGGACACGCGGGTCTCCTGGGCGTTCAGGCCTGCAGACGTGCAGACTGCAGACGTGCGGGCAGTCAGACGTGCAGCTCGGGCACGGCGATGCGACGGCCCTCGGCGGCGGACTGCAGGGCGAGCTCGGCGAGCTGGACGCCGCGCGCGCCGGAGAGCAGGTCGTAGGGGAACGGCGCGTCCGCGACGACGTGGGCGAGGAACTGCTCCCACTGCACCTTGAAGCCGTTGTCGAACTCGCCGTTGTCCGGCACCTGCTGCCACTGCGCGCGGAACGGCTCGGTGGCGGGCAGGTCCGGGTTCCAGACCGGCTTGGGGGTCGCGGCGCGGTGCTGGATCCGACAGTTGCGCAGTCCCGCGACGGCGCTGCCCTCCGTGCCGTCCACCTGGAACTCGACCAGTTCGTCGCGGTCGACCCGCACCGTCCAGGAGGAGTTGATCTGCGCGACGACTCCGCCGTCGAGCTCGAAGATGCCGTAGGCGGCGTCGTCGGCGGTCGCCGCGTACGAGGCGCCCTGCTCGTCGACGCGTTCCGGGACGTGCGTGGTGGCCTGGGCGTAGACGGAACGGACGGGCGCGAAGAGCCGCTCGAGCACGTAGTGCCAGTGCGGGAACATGTCGAGCACGATCCCGCCGCCGTCCTGGGAGCGGTAGTTCCACGAGGGGCGCTGCGCGGACTGCCAGTCGCCCTCGAAGACCCAGTAGCCGAACTCACCCCGCACCGACAGGATCCGGCCGAAGAACCCGCCGTCGATCAGCCGCTTGAGCTTGAGCAGTCCCGGCAGGAAGAGCTTGTCCTGCACCACGCCGTTCCTGACGCCGGCGTCGGTGGCCAGCCGGGCCAGCTCCAGGGCCTCGGTGACGGAGTCGGCGGTGGGCTTCTCGGTGTAGATGTGCTTGCCGGCGGCGATCGCGGCGCGCAGCGCCTTGCCGCGGACCTGGGTGAGCTGGGCGTCGAAGTAGATCTCGTTCGCGGGGTCGGCGAGGGCCGCGTCGAGGTCGGTGGTCCAGGCGGCGAGGCCGTGGCGCTCGGCGATGGCGCGCAGCTTGTCCTCGCTCCGGCCGACCAGCACCGGCTCGGGCCACACGACGGTGCCGTCGGGGAGCGTCAGCCCGCCCTGGTCCCGGATGGCCAGGATCGAGCGGACCAGGTGCTGGCGGTAGCCCATGCGGCCGGTGACACCGTTCATGACGATGCCGACGGTTCGGCGGGTCATCGGGGGATCCCTTCGATCGACTGAGGTGGGCGTGGAGCGAAAAGCTAGCCGGTCGGGACGCAAAAGGAAAGCGCTTTCCAAGCCGGGTGGCGTGCGGAGCGCGGCCGGGCGGCGGGTTCGGAAAGCCTTTCCGGTCGCGGTACGTTACGGACCATGGCGAATCCACGGTCGAGAACCCGCCCGGACCGGCCCGGCGGCGTGACCTTGCAGCAGGTCGCGCACCACGCGGGGGTCTCCCTGGCGACCGCCTCGCGCGTGCTGCACGGCAGTGGCTCCCGCACGGTCGGCGAGGAGCTGCGCCGACGCGTCGAGGCGGCGGCTCAGGAACTGCGCTATGTCTCGAACGCGCCCGCGCAGGCGCTGGCCCGGGCCACCAGCAGCGTCGTCGGCCTGATCGTCCACGACGTGGCCGACCCGTACTTCGGCGCCATCGCGGCCGGGGCGATGCGCGCGGCGCGCGAGCAGCGGCTGATGGTGATGATCGCTGCGACCTTCCGTGAGCCGGGTCTGGAGCTGGAGTACCTGCGGGGCCTGCGGGCCCAGCGCGCCCGGGCCGTGATCCTGGCCGGCAGCGGTACGGCCGACGCGGCGGCGACGGCCGAGCTCGCCGAGGAGATCGCGGGCTTCGAGGCCGACGGCGGTCGCGTCGTCTGCATCGGCGAGCGCGGGCCGGACCTGGACACCGTCGCCATGGCCAACCGCGCGGGCGGCGGCCTCGCCGTCCGCGGTCTGTGGGAGCTCGGCCATCGCCGGATCGGCGTGGTCTCCGGCCCGTCCGAGCTGCTGACCGTGCGTCACAGGCTGGACGGCGCGCGGCGCGCCCTGCGCGCGCTGGGCGCTCCGCTCCCGCTCCGCGCCGTGGTCGAGGGTGACTTCACCCGCGCCGGAGGCAGGGCCGCCGCGGTGCGGCTCATGACCGAGCAACCCGACCTCGGTGCGCTGTTGGTGCTCAACGACGTCATGGCCGCGGGCGCCCTGGCGGGCCTGCGTGACGACCTCGGCCTGGCCGTGCCCACGCGGGTCTCGGTCGTCGGCTTCGACGACGTCCCCTTCGCCGCCGATCTGAGCCCCGCGCTGAGCACGGTGCGCCTGCCCCTCGAACAGGCCGGGGAGGCCGCCGTGGGACTGCTGCTGGAGCCGCCGGGCGACGCGCCGCGCCGCGTCGAGCTGGCGGCCGAGCTGGTCCTGCGCGACAGCACGGCGGCGGTCTGACGCTGCTCGGGCGCGCCCGGCCGGGAGTCCAAGCGTTGGTAAGCGGTTTCCAAACCGGTGCCGCCGCCCCGGGTTCCGCCGGGCCCGAAGCCGCCACGGCGTGGGACGCCACGCGAGGGGGCCGGCGGTCACCCGGCCACGGTGCTGCGGTGGCCGCCCGCGCACGGATGGCGTTGCATGGAGGCGTGCACCTCGCCGTCTCGTGGAACGGGCGCCGCAGTGGATGGTGACCACCAGCAGGAGGGCGCGCCCTTGCGTGAGGAACTGGGCGACGCCGTCCTGGACGCGCTGTTCTCGCAGTCGCCCCTGGGGTTGCACGTCTACGACCGGGAGTTGCGCCTGGTCCGGGTGAACACCGCCGCTGAGCTGATGCGCGAGTTCCCCGTCGACCGTATGCTCGGCCACTCGCTGCCGGAGATCCTGCGGTCGTTCGACGTCACCGACGCGGCCGCCGTGGAGCGGGCGGCCCGTGGGGTACTCGAGACGGGACATCCGGAATTCGACCTGGACCTCCGCATCCGTCACCGGCGGGACCCCGCGATCGAGGCGGCCGTCTCGGTGTCGGTCTTCCGCCTGCAACAGGCCGACGGCACCGTGCTGGGCCTGGCCGCCGCACTGACGGACGTGACCGCCCGACTGCGGGCCGAGGCGGAGGTGCGGCTGCTGAACGAGGCGGCCGTACGGATCGGCACCACCCTCGACGTCTTCCGCACGGCGGCGGAGTTCTGCGACGTCGTCTCCCCGGCCCTGGCCGACACCGTCACGGTCGACGTCTACGACGCGGTCCTGCGCGGCAGGGCCCCGGCGGCCGACGCGTTCGACCGGGACCCGACCGTTCGTCGCGCCGGTTTCCGCTCGGCCGCCGGACCGGACGTCCAGGGCGTTCCGGTGGTCGGGGAGATGGAGGTGTTCACGCCGGGCACGGCCTACCGCACCGCCCTGGACACCCTGGCCCCCAAGCTGATCCGTCGGCTGCGCCGCGACGCGCGCTGGCTGGATCCCGTTCGCCGACGTGACGCGCGCCTCCTGAGCGCGGGAGCGCATTCGATGATCCTGGTGCCGATCCGGGCGCGAGGCGTGGTGCTCGGCCTGGCCTGCTTCTACCGCTGGCGCAACCCGACCCCGTTCGACCAGCGGGACCTGGGCCTCGCGCAGCAGCTCACCGCGCACGCCGCGCAGTGCCTGGACAACGCCCGCCTCTACAGCCGTGAGCGCTCGGCCGCCCGGATCCTCTCCGGCGGCTTCGCCCGGGCGCGCGCCACCGTGGACGCCGCCGTCGAACTCGCCCGCACCCACCTGCCCGCCGGCACCGGCGGCGGCTGGTTCGACGCCATCCCGCTGTCCGGTTCCAGAGTCGCGCTCGTCGCCGGGGACGCGACCTCCGGGACGTCGAGCCCCGCGGCGATGACCGAGGTCCGCGGGGCGATCGAGGCGCTGGCCGCCCTCGACCTGCCGCCTGACGAGATCCTGCACCGCCTGCACGACCTGGCCAGCCGCCCCAGCACCCTCGGCGACGCCGCAGCGACCGACGCGCGCGAGGGGTCGCCCGCCACCTGCCTGTGCCTGGTCTACGACCCGGTCTCCCGCGTCTGTACCGCGGCGAGTGCGGGACACCCGGCGCCGGCCCTGGTGCACCCGGACGGACACGTCGAACAGCTCGACGTCGCCGTGGGGCCACCGCTGGGTCAAGGGCTGGCGCACTACCCCCTGACCGAACGTGCCCTGCCCGGGGGCACGACGTTGCTGATCTACAACAGTGCCCTGGTCGGCGAGCCCACCAGCTCCGGACCGCCGCTGCTGAGCCGACTGAACGACCTGTTCGCCGCACCGCAGCCCTCCCTGCAGGCGGCCTGCGACAGGTGCGCCCATGCCCTCGCGCCCGAGCAGCCGGCCCGCGACGCCTACCTGCTGCTGGCTCGTACCCGGGTGTTCGACGACTCCCGGACGAGGGTGTGGACCCTCCCCAACGCCCCCGAGAGCGCGGCCCGGGCCCGCAGGCGAACCGTCGCCCAGCTCGCGGAGTGGGGCCTGGACCAGGAGGTCATCGACGACACCGCGCTCGTCGTCAGCGAACTGGTCACCAACTCCGTGCGCTATGCAAAGGGTCCGATCCGGCTGCGTCTCATCCTCGACACCACGCTCGTGTGCGAGATCACCGACGACAGCAGTGCCAGCCCCCACCTGCGGCGCGCCCTGAACACGGACGAGAACGGCCGGGGCCTGTTCATCACCGCCCAGCTCACCCAGCGCTGGGGCGTGCGGCCCGAACGGCGTGGCAAGACGCTCTGGGCCGAGCGCAGCCTGAACCGGCAGGTCCCGGTAGGCGTAGAGGCAGGAGAACCCTCACCCTGACCGTCCCCACCCCGGGAGCGACCATGAACCGTCTCAGGGTCCCCGTCGGCCTGTTCGGCTTCGGCGGAGAGGCCGCGAGGCAGCGGGGGCGGCGCCCCCTGACCGGGGCCTTCACGGGAGCTGGACCGTGAAGGCCCTCCTGGCGGTGGCGGCGGTGGGAGCCGCGGCCGGGGTGTCGGTCGCTCTGGGCGGATGCGCGGCCGGGCCGACGGCCGCTGCCCCGTCCGGCCCCCGCGCCGTCACGGCCACCGCCGCCTCCCCCGCCGCGGCGTACCTGGCGATCGCGGAGGCGGGCAACGCCCGCCTCGACAAGGACGTCGATCGCTTCGACGGCCCCGACCGCGGCCGGCTCACGGCGAGCACGGCGGACCTGCGCGACATCGCCGCCACCGAGCGCACCTTCGACCAGCGCCTGGCCCAGCTCGCCCTGCCCGCGCGGGCGGCCGCCTCGGCGCGCTCCCTGATCGCCGCGAACGAGGCGCGCGCCACCCTGACCCTGCGTGCCGCACGGAGCACCTCCCTGCGGCAACTCGAGGGCCTGCGACCGGCCTTGACCGCCGCCAACGCCCCGGTGGAACGGTCCGTCCGGGCGATCAGGCTCTCCCTCGCCCTACCGCCCCCGGACAACAGCTGACCGGTTCGGGTGGACGTCAGGACCTCAGTCCTCGACGCCCTGACGCACCCGCCGTGAGGGCTGGAAGGCGTAGAGGTCGAGGATGTCGGGCGGGTCCGCCAGACCGGGGCCGCCGGATCGGGTCCAGGCGGCGATGTCGACGTTGGCGTCGCGGTCGTTGACCAGGCCGAGCCAGACCGGGCGGCCGCCCGCGCGGCGACCCTCGGGCGACGGTTGGACCACGACGACGTTGGCCTGCTCGCAGGCGTCCAGGCAGTCCACCACCCGCACGGCGGCGCTGTCGGCCAGCGCGGTGCGCAGCTCGGCGAGTTGGGCGGCGTGGTCCAGGCGGGGGATCTTCGGTGTGCCGCAGCAGCAGCCTCGGCACACGGTCACCGTGGGGCGGCCCGCCCCCGCCGGGGCGGGCTTGTTCGCGCGGCTGCGGCGGCTCATGCGGCGGCCGTCCCGGCGCCCGCGCGGCGCCAGGCGGCGTCGCGCAGCAGGCGCAGACCGTTGAGGCCGACGATGACGGTGGAGCCCTCGTGGCCGAGGACGCCGAGGGGCAGCGGCAGGTGACCGACCAGGTCCCAGACCACCAGGCCGGTGATGAAGACCGAGGCGATGACCAGGTTCTGCACCACGAGCCGGCGCGCCCGCCGGGACAGGGCGATCACCGTGGGGACGGTGGCGAGTTCGTCGCGGACGACGACCGCGTCGGCGGTCTCCAGGGCGAGGTCGGAGCCGGCGCGGCCCATGGCGACGCCGACGTGGGCGGCGGCGAGCGCCGGGGCGTCGTTGACGCCGTCGCCGATCACCATGGTGCGCCGCCCGGCCCGCTCCAGCTCGGTGACGGCGGTGACCTTGTCCTGGGGCAGCAGCCCGGCGCGCACGTCCTCGACGCCGACCTCCGCCGCGAGGCGGGCCGCGGCACGGAGGTTGTCGCCGGTGACCAGGATCGGGGTGCGGCCGGTGAGCCGGCCGAGCGCGGCGACCGTCGCCGCCGCGTCGGGGCGCAGGCGGTCGGCGATGCCCAGCACGCCCACGGGGATGCCCTCGCGCTGGACGAGGACGGCGGTACGGCCTCCGTCCTCCAACCCGGAGGCGAGCCCGGCGGCCAGGGCGGCCGCGTCGGTCGACGCTGAGCCGACCGCGTCGACGAGCAGGCGCGCGGGGGCGCCGACCGCCACGGTCGCCCCGTTCACGAGGGCGGTGACGCCGACACCGGGGGCGGAGGTGAAGTCCTGCGCCGGGCTCAGCGCCAGGCCGCGGGTGCGGGCGGCGTCGACGACCGCGCGGGCGAGCGGGTGCTCGCTGGGGTGCTCGGCTGCGGCGGCGAGCGCCAGCAGCGCGTCCTCGGTGAGGCCGGAGCCGGGCAGCGGACGGACGTCGGTGACCCGCGGCGTGCCCTCGGTCAGCGTGCCGGTCTTGTCCAGGGCGACGGCCTGCGTCTGGCCCAACTGCTCCATGACCACAGCCGACTTGACCAGCACCCCGTGACGTCCGGCGGTGGCGATCGCGGACAGCAGCGGCGGCATGGTGGCCAGGACCACCGCGCACGGGGAAGCGACGATCATGAACGTCATGGCCCGCAGCAGGGACCCGGACAGGGCCGCCCCGAAGGCGAGCGGGATCGCGAAGACGAGCAGTGTCGCGGTGACCATCCCGACGCTGTAGCGCTGCTCCACCTTCTCGATGAACAGCTGGGTGGGAGCCTTGGTCTCGGACGCCTCCTCCACCATGGCGACGATGCGGGCGATGACGGAGTCCGTGGCGTCGCGCTCGACCTTGACGCGCAGCGCGCCGGTGCCGTTGAGGGTTCCGGCGAAGACCTCGTCGCCCGCCTGCTTGGCAACGGGCAAAGGCTCGCCGGTGATGGTGGCCTGGTCGACCTCGCTCGCGCCGTCCAGCACGCGGCCGTCGGCGCCGACGCGCTCGCCGGGGCGGACCAGGACGGTGTCGCCGACTGCGAGGGCCTCGGTCGCCACGGTCTCCTCGGTGCCGTCGTCGCGCAGCCGGGTCGCGGTGGTGGGCGCGAGGTCGAGCAGGCCCCGCACGGAGTCGGCGGTGCGGGCGGTGGCCAGGGCTTCCAGCGCGCCGGAGGTGGCGAAGATGACGATCAGCAGCGCGCCGTCCAGGACCTGCCCGATCGCGGCGGCGCCGAGTGCGGCGACGATCATCAGCAGGTCGACGTCGAGCGTCCTCTCCCTGAGCGCTGTCAGTCCGGCCCAGCCCGGCTCCCAGCCGCCGGCCGCGTAGCAGAGCGCGTAGAGCGGGCCCCAGACCCAGGCGGTGACACCGGCGAGCTGCAGCGGTAGCGCGATCGCGAACAGCACCAGCGCGGCGAGCGCCCAGCGAGCCTCGGCCAGCGCCAGTACGCGCGTCCTGCGGCGCGGCGCTACGTGAGGCGCGGCGGCCACGGCAGGACGTTCAAGAAGCGTGGTCGACATCAGAGGCGTTTCTTTCATGGGCGGGGCGGGTGGCTGCTCGCCCTACTATACGGGAACATGTGAATGCCTCTTCACGCATGCCCCGTATGATGGCCGCATGGGCCATGGGATGAACCGCAGCACCACTGCACGCGAGCGCCTCGACGCGGTCGGCGCCAACGCCGTCGCGACCACGCTGCAGGCCCTGGCCACGCCCTCGCGACTGCTGATCCTGGCCCGCCTCCAGGAGGGCCCGTGCGCGGCCACCGAGCTCGCCGACGCCGTCGGCATGGAACGCTCCGCCTGCTCCCACCAGCTCCGCCTGCTGCGCAACCTCGGCCTGGTCGACACCGAGCGCCACGGTCGCTCGATCGTCTACTCCCTCTACGACGACCACGTGGCCGACCTGCTCGACCAGGCCATCGGCCACGTCGAGCATCTCCGCAACCCCCGTATCGACGTCGAGGCCGACGGTGGCGAGGAGTTGGAAGTCGTCCGCGCCTGAGGGGCCACTGCGCGTCCGGCGCGCAGGTTCCTGACCTGGCGTCAGCATGCTTGCGACAACTGCCGTTCCTCGGAGTATTGACGACCCCACGGGTGGTGGATACGGTTCCGGCCATTCGGTTAGGAAACTTTACTATCCACTGGTCCTCTCCCCAGGAGCCACCATGGGAACACGACCGCGACGCGGTCCGCTCGCCGCGTCAGCCGCCGGTGCCGGCCTCCTCCTCGCGCTGGTCGGGCCCGTCACGGCGGCCCACGCCGCCACGGCCGCGCAGCTGCGCACCGACCAGGTCGGGTACCTGCCGACCGACACGAAGATCGCCTACCTGATGACCGGCGCCGCCGTGTCCGGCGAGACCTACCAGGTGGTGAACGCGGCCGGTACGACGGTCGCGTCCGGCATCGTCAGCACCACCAGCCGCGGGTCGTGGAACTCGGCCTACCCCGACGTCTATCCGATCGACTTCTCCTCGGTCACCACCACCGGCACCTACCACCTCACCGTCGGCGGCGCGGTCGGCGCCACCTCCGACACCTTCGAGGTGGAGTCCGCCTCCGCGCTCTACGGCCCCCTGGTGACGGGCGGTGTGACGTTCTTCCGGAACCAGCGCGACGGCGCGCACGTGATCGCGGGGGCGCTGGGGCGCAAGCCCTCGCACCTGAACGACGCGAGCGCGACGGTCTACCGGACGCCCACGTTCGTCCCGAACAGCGACGGCGGCACCGGCGACCAGATCAGCGGCAACCTGGTGCCGATCCCCGGTGCGGCCAAGGTCGACGCCGAGGGCGGCTGGTTCGACGCCGGCGACTACCTCAAGTTCACCTTCACCACCGCCTACGCCGACGACCTGCTGTACTCCTCCGCCCTGGCGCTCGGCGCGCACGCGCCCTCCTCGCTGAGGGCCGAGGCCGCCTACGGCAACGCCTGGCTCAACCGGATGTGGAATCCGTCCACCCGGACGCTCTACCTCCAGGTCGGCATCGGGGCCGGGAACGAGACCACGTACTACGGCGACCACGACCTGTGGCGGCTGCCGCAGGCCGACGACTCCGACACCGCCTCCACCGACTACTACGCCGCCGCGCACCGCCCGGTGTTCGAGGCCGCTGCCCCGGGTGCCAAGATCGACCCGGACGTCGTGGGCCGCGTGGCCGCCGCCTTCGCCCTCGCCGCCCGGTACGACGCGTCGACCGGCGACACGGTCGGCGCGAAGGCCGAACTGAACGACGCCACCTCGCTCTACGCGACGGCGAACACCAGCCCCGGGAGCTCCCTGGAGTCCGCCCTGCCCTCGGCTTACTACCCCGAGTCCATCTGGCACGACGCCATGGAACTGGGCGCGACCGAGATCGCCCGTGCCCAGCAGGCCATCGGTGACCCCGGCTCCACCTACCTGCCCTACCTGACCAAGGCCGCCGCCTGGGCCTCCGACTACATCGTCGGCGACTCGGGCCACGACACGCTCAACCTCTACGACGTCAGCGCCCTCGCGCACGCCGACCTCCTCGCGGCCCTCGCCGCCGCGGGCAACCCGTCCGGACTGGCCGTCAGCAAGGCCACGCTGGTGGCCGATCTGAAGGCCCAGGTCGCCACCGCGGCCAAGGCCTCCGCCGCCGACGTCTTCCGTGAGGGCGGGGACGACACCAACTTCGACGTCGACTCGCACACCTTCGGCTTCATCTCCACCGAGGCCCTCTACCAGCGGGCCACCGGGGACACCGAGTACGCGGCCTTCGCGGGCGAGCAGCGCGACTGGCTGCTCGGCGGCAACGCGTGGGGTACCAGCTTCGTGGTCGGCGCGGGCACGACCTTCCCCGACTGCATGGGCTCGCAGATCCCCAACCTGCTCGGGTCCACCACCGGCGCCGCTCCGATCGACACCGGCGCGGTCGTCAACGGCCCCAACGGGTCCGGCAACTTCACCGGCGGCCTCGGGTCGCTGCAGAGCGGCATGAAGTCCTGTGAGAAGGACGGCTACACCAAGTTCACCGGCCACGGCAGCGAGTACGTCGACGACGTCCGGTCCTGGCAGTCCAGCGAGCCCGCGCTCGACATGTCCGGCAGCGCGGTGCTGGCCGCGGCCCTGCAGGAGGCCGTCGCCGGCGGCAGCGGTCCGGTGCAGTGCCACGGCGGGGCCGACCGGAGGTGGTCCTTGTCGTGAGGGCCTGACGGCCGGGCCCCAGGTCCGTCCGCCGGGCCCCTTTCCCGGGGCCTCTCCCCAGGGCCTCGGGGGTCAGGTCCCGGGGCGGCCGGGCGGGCGGTCCTCGGCGGACCTGCCGCCCGCGCGTCGGTCGGGGGCACCGCCCGAGCGCCGGTCGGGGCCCCTGGCGGGCGTTCTGCCCGCGACGTGTGGTGGCACGGAGACGAGGGGCGGGGTGCTGAGCATCAGCGCCTCCAGGCTCGCCGCGGCGGCCGGGCGGCCGAAGTACCAGCCCTGGCCCCAGTCGCAGCCCATGGTGAGCAGCCGCTCCGCGATCTCCGCCGTCTCCACGCCCTCCGCCGTCAGTGTCAGGCCGAGGCTTCGGGAGAGCGAGGCCAGGCCGCCGACGATGCGCCAGCCGATCTCCTCGTCGGCGTTCGGGTCGGGGCTGGGGTCGATGATGAAGGAGCTGGAGAGCTTCAGGCCCGACAGCGGCAGGTCGCGCAGGTAGGCGAGGTTGGACCAGCCGGTGCCGAAGTCGTCGACGGCGAGGGTCACGCCCTTGTCCACCAGGGCGTTCAGCACGCGCAGTGACTCGTCCCGCGGGCCGAGCGCGGTGCCCTCGGTGATCTCCAGCTGGAGCAGGCCCGGGTCCAGGCCGGTGTCGGCCAGGATCCGGCCGACGTCGGAGATCAGACCCTTGCTGCGGGCCTGCCGGGCGGTGATGTTGACGTTCACCTGCGGCGCCCGGTCGCCGTACCGGCGCTGCCAGTCCGCGGCCTGGGCGCACGCCTGGCGCAGGATCCACCGGCCGAGCGGCAGGATCAACCCGGTCTCCTCGGCGGCCGGGACGAACTCGTCCGGCCGCAGCACGCCCAGCAGCGGGTGCCGCCAGCGCACCAGCGCTTCGACGGCGGTCATGGTGCCGTCGGCCAGCGAGCACAGCGGCTGGTACTCGAGGAAGAACTCACCGCGCTCCAGGGCCACGGGCATCCGCACCGAGACCGTGTAGCGGCTGACCGCCTCGGCGTTGGTCCGCGCGTCGTACAGGGTCCAGCGGGCACCGCCGGCCTCCTTGGCGCGGTAGAGGGTCAGGTCCGCGGCGCGGACGGCCGCACCCGGCGTGATGGTGCCGACGGCCCGCTCCAGTACGCCGATGCTGGCCCCGATGGCCAGCTGGTGGCCGTCGATGAGGATCGGCTCGCGCAGGGCGCTCAGCACCGCGCGGGCGGCGGCCACCGCGTCGTGCTCGCCCTCGCAGTGCTCCAGCAGCACCACGAACTCGTCCCCGCCGAGCCGGGCGACCAGGTGCCCGAGCGGCGCCAGTGCGGTTGCGAGCCGCCCGGCGACCTCCACGAGCAGCTGGTCCCCGGTGGCGTGTCCGAGCGAGTCGTTGACGATCTTGAAGCGGTCCAGGTCGATGTAGCACAGGCCGAAGTGCGCGCCCGGTGCGGCCGTCGCGAAGAGCTTCTCCAGTCGCTCGAAGAAGGCCGCGCGGTTGGGCAGACCGGTGAGCGGGTCGTGGGTGGCCTGGTGGTGCAGCCGCTCCTGCAGACGGTAGCGGTCGGTGATGTCCTCCAGCATCGCCACCTGGTAGCGCGGAGTGCCGTCCTCGTCGCGGATCAGCGAGACGGTCAGGTGGGTCCAGACGACCTCGCCGTCCTGCCGGTAGTACGGCTTGTCGCACTGGAAACTCTCCCGCCGGCCCGCGATCAGGTCCTCGTACGCCTGCCAGACCTCCGGGGTGTCCTCCGGGTGGACCAGATCGGTGACGGACCGGCCGCGCAGGGCCTCCATGGTGGCGCCGAACATCTCCAGCAGCGAACGGTTCGCGGCCAGGATCTCGCCCTCGACGCTGCCCACGCCGATGCCGACGGCGGCGTGCTCGAACAGGGCCCGGAACCGCGCCTCGGACGCGTGCAGCGCCTGTTCCGCCTCGCGCCGGGCCACGTCGGCGGCGGTGCGGATCGCCTCCTGCTGCCGCAGCGTCCGCTCCCGCAGCGCGATGGCCCAGGCGGCGGCGAAGGCACCCGCGGGATCGCCCTCCTGGGCGGGCGCGTTCCGCAGCAGCTCGACCGCGCCGATCAGTAGGTCCGGGTCGGTGAAGTGCGCCGCGACCAGCGCGGACGCGGCGGCGCCGGGCCGCCCCTGACAGATCAGCGCGGCGGTGCGTGTGCTGAGCGCCTCCACCTTGGCGGGGTGGAGCGGCGTGCCGTGCCGCCCGAGCAGGGCGCTCCAACGCTCCCGGAAGTCGGACTCCGGCGCCGTGCAGGGGTTGTCGCGCGCGTCCGGGGCGACCGGGGCGTCCGGGGCGGTGCCACCGGACGCCGCGTGGTCCGGGTCCGGGTCCGGTTCCGAGGCCGGATCGCGGGAGGTCATGGCAGCAGCCCCACGCCGACCAGGCCCGGGAGGCGTTCGGGGTGCGGACCGACCGAGTCGGGGCGATCAGGGCGCCACTGGGTCAGGTAGACCAGTCCCGGATCGACCAGGGTGAAGCCGTCGAAGAAGCGCGCGATCTGGTCGTGGTCGCGCATGGTCAGCGGCGTGCGGGTGCGGGCGTAGATGTCCTGGTGCGGGCCCACCTGGTCGGGGCGGCCCTCGACGCAGGCGTGGCACAGGGCCAGCGCGCTGCCGGGCGGCAGCGCCTCGCGCAGGCGGGCGACCAGGTCGTGCGGGTGCAGCCGGTCGGGTACGAAGTGCAGCACCGCGATCAACAGCAGGGCCACCGGCTCCGCGGCGTCCAGCAGGGCCACGACGTCGGGGTGGGCCAGGAGCTCCTCCGGCTCGGTCAGGTCGGCCTGGACGATGTTGCTGAGGGGGTCCTCGGCCAGCATCATCTGGCTGTGCGCGACGGCCACGGGGTCCCGGTCCACGTAGACCACCCGGGCCTGCGGTTGCAGCTCGCGGGCGACCTCGTGGACGGCGCCGAGGGTCGGGATCCCGGAGCCGATGTCGAGGAACCGGGTGAAGCCCTGCCCCGCCAGGTAGTGCACCGCGCGACGCAGGAAGGCACGGTTGGCGCGCATGATCGCGGGCAGGTCGGGCCACTGCTCCATGGCCTGCCGGGCCATCCTCCGGTCCGCCTCGAAGTTGTGGCTGCCGCCCAGGTAGTAGTCGTAGACGCGGGCGGCGTTCGGGGTTTCGAGGTCGACCCAGCTCGGAGACCAGGTCTGCCAGGTCTGCCAGGTGTGACGGGCCACAGTGCGCTCCTTCCCGGTGCGGAGCGGTGACGCTGGACGGCAACGGTGGCGGAGGTCCGAACCACGAGCCACCATATTATGACAAAAGCCGCAATAGCCGCAGGTGCGGCGGGATTTCGGTCGGGGCCGGAACCGCCGACAGACCACGGAAGGCCGACGGAAGGCCGGTGGATGGCGGGACGGATCGAGGACTACGCGCTCCTCGGCGACCTGGGCACAGCCGCCCTGGTCGGCGCGGACGGTTCCGTCGACTGGCTCTGCCTGCCGCGCTTCGACTCGCCCTCCTGCTTCGCGGCCCTGCTCGGCGAGGAACGCCACGGCCACTGGGCCCTGGCCCCCAGCGAGCCCGGCGTCGTTCCGGTCGGCCGGCGCTACCTCGGGGACACCCTCGTCCTGGAGACCCGCTGGCGCACCCGCGGCGGTGAGGCCCGGGTGCTGGACTTCATGCCACAGCGCCCGGCCGACGCCGGCCGGGAGCCGCCGCGTCTGGTCCGCCTGGTCGAGGGCACGAGCGGCCGGGTCGAGCTCTGCAGCCGGCTGCGCGTCCGGTTCCACTACGGGCGGGTCGTGCCCTGGGTGCGCCGTACCGGCCACCACCGGGTGGCCGTCGCCGGGCCCGACGCCGCCTGGCTGTCCGTGCCGTCCGGCGTGCACACCTACGGCGCGGGGGAGGGGACCGACGGCTGCACCCGCTCCGACTTCGCCGTCCGCGCCGGCGAGCGTGTCGCCTTCACCCTCACCTGGCAGCCCTCGCACCAGGACGGCGTCCACCGGTTCGACCCCGAGCAGAGCCTGCGGGAGTCGCTCGACGGCTGGGAGCGCTGGTCGGCCCGCTGCCGCTACCAGGGCCCCTGGCAGGCGCCCGTCCTGCGCTCGCTGCTGACCCTGAAGGCGCTCAGCTACGCCCCGACCGGCGGCATCGTCGCCGCCCCCACCACCTCGCTGCCGGAGTGGCTCGGCGGTCCGCGCAACTGGGACTACCGCTACTGCTGGCTGCGCGACGCCAGCCTCACCCTCGCCGCGCTGCTGCGCGGCGGACACCGCGAGGAGGCCGCCTCCTGGCGGCGCTGGCTGCTGCGCGCCATCGCCGGGGAACGCTCCGGCGTCCAGGCGCTGTACGGCGTCGCCGGGGAGCGTGCCCTGCCCGAGGCGGTCGCCGACTGGCTGCCCGGCTACGAGGGCTCGCGGCCGGTCCGGATCGGCAATGCCGCCGTCGGGCAGGTGCAGCTGGACGTGCACGGCGAGATCGCGGACATGCTGCACCGGGCGCTGGAGGCGGGCATCCCCATGGAACGGCAGGTCTGGAGCCTGTTCCGGTCCCAGATGGACGCCGTCGCCGCCCACTGGCGCGAGCCGGACGAGGGCCTGTGGGAGATGCGCGGTGGGCGGCGCCACTTCACCCACTCCAAGGTGATGTGCTGGGTCGCCGCCGACCGCGCCGTGCGGATGGCCGAGCACACCGGCCTGCCCGCCCCGCTTCCCGAGTGGCGCGCCCTGCGCGACGCCGTCCACGCCGACGTCTGCGCCCACGGCTACGACCCGGCGCGCGGCGTCTTCGTCCAGGCCTACGGGGAGGCCGGGCTCGATGCCGCCGCGCTGCTGCTCGCGCAGGCCGGCTTCCTGCCCGCCGACGACCCGCGCGTGGTGCGGACCGTCGACGCGATCCGCGAGGAACTGGATCTGGACGGCTTCGTCCGCCGTTACGACCCCGTGGCGACCCCCGACGGCCTACCGGGCCCCGAGGGCGCCTTCCTCGCCTGCAACTTCTGGCTCGCCGAGGCCCTCGCCCTGGGCGGCCGGACGGAGGAGGCCACCGAGGTCTTCGCCCGTACCGTCGCCGTCGGCGGCGAGCTCGGCCTGCTCAGCGAGCAGTGGGATCCGGTCGCACGGCGCCAGCTCGGGAACGCGCCGCAGGCGTTCACCCATGTCGCGCTCGTCAACGCCGCCTTCGCGCTGGACACTCCGCCGACATCTCCCCCGGTGGTGGGCTGAACGGTGGGTGAGGGGCGCCTGACGGGTGGTACGCGCCCTCGATGTCCTTGCACGCGCCTCACGGTGTGTCACGCTGCTTGCGCACTCTGTCACGAGAGTGCTAGCAATTGTCACTGAACGCACCTGCCAAGGGATTCCCCTGACCATGCGGCTCACCTTCCTCGGAACCACCTCCAACAACGGCAACTGCCCGACCCTGTACGCGACCGATCGGGGCACCCTGGTCGTCCAGGGCTACGCGGTCACCGATCCGCACGCGCGCGAGCAGTTGCGGCACCTGCTGCCGGGGGAGGATGCGGTCGAGATCCCGAGGGAGCTGCTGCACTTCTTGGGGTGACGCAGCCTGGGGTAGGCGGGCCGGGCTCGTTCGGGGAGGGCGACGCCATGACGGACTTTCAGCGCGAACGCGAGGCGCTGGGTGCCTGGTTGCACCGCTTGCGCCGGGACGCGGGCCTGAACGGCAAGGAGCTCGCGCAGCGGCTCGGCTGGGCGCCGTCCAAGGTCTCCAGGATCGAGCACGGCCGGCAGACCCCGACCGCCGCCGACCTGGAGGCCTGGGCGCAGGCCTGCGGCGAGCCGGACGCCGCCGCCGAGCTCAGCGCCCGGCTGCAGGCGCTGGACAGCCACTACGTCACCTGGCGCCGCTCGCTGCGAGCGGGGCACGCGCCGCGTCAGCGCGTCGGCATGGAGCTGGACCGGGCGACCACCGTGCTGCGGGTCTTCGAACCGGGCATGGTCCCCGGCCTGCTGCAGACCGCGGAGTACGCGCGGGCGCTGTTCACCGGGCTCGTCTCGCTCCAGGGCACTCCGGACGACGTGCCGCAGGCGGTCGAGGCCCGAATGGAGCGTCAGCGGGTGCTCTACCACGCCGGACACGAGTTCCACTTCGTGCTGACCGAGTCCGCCCTGCGGGCCCGGCTCTGCGCGGCGGACGCGCACCGCGGGCAGTTGGACCGCCTCCTCGCCGTGGGCTCGCTGCCGGGCGTCCGGCTCGGGCTCGTCCCCGACAGCGCGCCGCTGCCGCTGGCGCCGCTGCACTCGTTCTGGATCTTCGACGACCGGTTGGTGCAGGTGGAGACCTGGACGGCCGAGGTCAACGTCACCGAACCGGCCGAGATCGCGCTCTACCGCAAGGTCTTCGACCGCTATGTCGCGGTCGCCCGCTACGGCTCGGCGGCGCGCCACCTGCTCACTTCGGTAATGGCCGGGATCGCGCAGGCCGACGAGATGATTGATGCATCCGTGCCACCACAACTCGGGCGAGATTCGCAATAACGCGCAATCGGGATGCGTCCCCCGTGGGCTGGGCCCTACCCTCCTGCCATGGCGGACAGCTCACGGGCGATCGGCTGGCTGCTGCGCGCGGCGCCCGTCCCCGGCCTGACCCTGGCCGAATGGAACGGCCGCCCGGACGGCAGCGCCGAGCTCGCCGTGGGCATCGTCTGGGACGTGGTCCGCGCCGAGCTCGAGCTCGGCCTGGAGGCACTGGACCGCCTGCGCCTCGCCGGGGGCGCAGGCCCGGCCCTCTGCGCGGTCGCCGAGCGGCTCGTCTCCGTCCTGGTGCCGGTGGGCACCGCCGGCAGCTGGGCCCCGCCGATCCGCGGCGTGAGCGCGGCGGGTCGCGGACACCCGCTCCGGGTTCCCTTCCCGCGCGTCTCGCACGGCCCCTACCACTGGCTCATCCCACCGGACGGCAGCGGCTTCCTCACCGACCCGGTCCACCTCCACACCGCCCTGTGCCGCGCGGAACACGTCTTCGCGGCGCTGTGAGCGGCGCGGGGAGCAGCGCTGTCAAAACAAAGGGTGCGACCCGGGGCGTCGACCTCCGGCACAATGCCGGGCATGCACATACCCGATCGCCCCCTCGAGCCCGTCGAACTCGTCGCCCACGGCTACCTGCTGCGGCCTCCGTCGCCGCGCGAGGCCGAGGACGTGCTGGCGATGGCGCAGGAGGCCGAGATCCGGAAGTGGAACGCGCTGACCACCGTCACCGACGAGGCGACGGCCCTGGCCTGGTGCGAGCGCTGGTCGGACTGGAACGGGGGCACCGCGCCGCAGTGGTGCGTCTTCGACGCCGCGGGCGGCAGGCTGCTCGGGGCGATCTCACTGTTCGACATCGACACGGAGAACTCCGCCGCGGAGATCGGCTACCGGGTCGTCCCACGGGCCCGTCGACGAGGCGTCTGCACTGCGGCGCTGCGGGCGGTCGCCGACTGGGCGTTCGGCGAGCTCGGTCTGACGCGGCTCCAGCTCCTGCACGCGCTGGAGAACCCCGCGTCCTGCCGCGTCGCGGCGAAGGCCGGATTCCTGCTGGAGGGCACGCTGCGTTCGTCGTACCGGTACGGGGACGGCGAACTGCACGACGAGCACCTGCACGCGCGGCTGGTGAGCGACCGGGTCGACTGAGCCGCGTCCCCTCCGGGCTCCGTCGCTCCGGCGAGGCGCGTGCGCTCAGACCGCGACGGAGCCCGCCCCGTACGGGGCGAGGACCAAGCGGATGACCTCGTCGAGGCGGGCGAAGGCGTCGGCGATGGTGCTGCGGCCCGTCACCCACGCCACCAGCTCGCTCTGCCAGGCGGCGTCGATCAGGTGCGGCACCACCTCGCGCGCCGCAGGCGGCACGTCCGGCATCAGCGCCAGCAACGACGCGCGGCCCGTCGCCGCCATCGCGTCGACGACCTCGCTCGCGAACGGGTCGGTCGAGACGGAGACGGTGACCAGCAGGCGCGCCAGATTCGGCTGGCGCTGGAACGCCCGCATCCCGCGGCGCACGAACCGGACGACGCGCTCGCTGCCCCGCGCCACCGGGACGGAGCCGCGCAGCTCGGCCGCGAGGTCGTCCATCAGCTTGGCGCGCCAGTCCGAGGCGGCCGCCGCCAGCAGGTGGTCCTTGGAGGAGAAGTACCGGTACGTCGTCCCGAGGGCGACCCCAGAGCGCTCGCTGACCTGCTTCATCTGCAGGCGTTCCACGCCGGTCTCGGAGACCAGCGTGAGGGCTGCGTCGATCAGGTGCTTCCGGCGTTCCAACTGGCGGGGAGACATGGTCTCGACCGGCCTGGGGGACAGGTCTACCTTGGACACGCCGCCATGGTACCGGGAACCACGTTGCACGTGTATGACGCCTCGTCAGCGCGAACGTCCGGGTGCACCGGGTGGCGCGGCAGCGCCACCCGGCGGTGGAACGGGGTTCTCGTTCGGCGCGGCGGTCGCGTCAGGTGAGCGTGATCTCGCCGCCGCTGACCTTGAACGGCTCCGGCGCGAGCGGGCTCGGCGCCGGACCGGCGGCGACGGTGCCGTCCGTGATGTGGTACTGGCTGCCGTGGCACGGGCAGTTGATGGTGCCGCCGGAGACGCTGCCGACCGTGCAGCCCATGTGGGTGCAGACGGCGGTGAAGCACTTGAACGTCCCGGCCGTGGGCTGGGTGACGACGACCTTCTGCGAGGCGTAGACCTTGCCGCCACCCACCGGCACGTCCGAGGTCGGGCCGAGCACCGTCCCGGAGCCGCCGCCCTGGCTCGGAGTGGCGCCACCGCCGCCCGCGTCGGCGGTCTGCGGCGGTGCCGACGTCGCCGTGCCACCGCTGCTGCCGCTGGAACAGGCGGCGAGGACGGCCGCGGCCCCCACCGCGCCCGCGCCGGCGAGAACCGTGCGCCGGGTGGTGGTCTCGGTGCCGCCGTGGTCCCTGGGCTGGTCGGGGATCGCGGTCATGTGTGCTCCCGGTGTGGTGAGTGGGGCGCTGTCGCCAGGGATACGCTCCCGCCGCCCCTTCGGTTCAACCGCGCACCGGGTTTCGCTGCTGACGTCAGGCCAGCAGCGATCGGGTCCGCTCCCAGCAGGCGGGATCGGCCGCCGCCAGCAGGCCGGTGCGGTCGTCGCCGGGGAGGTAGGGGGAGCCGTCGAGGCGGCGGGCCGCGCCACCCGCCTCCTCCAGCAGCAGCGTGCCGGGCGCGTGGTCCCACGGCAGCGTCCGGTGGTACAGCACGAAGTCCCGCTCGCCCTCGACCACGCGCGGGTAGTCGACGCCGGCGCAGCTGGCGCCACGACCGACCGAGGCGAAGTGCGGGGCCGCCGCCGCGACGGCCTCGCGCCGGGCGTCGGAGAGGAATCGGGTCATCGCGTCGCCGCGCAGCGCGCCGGTCTCGGCGGGCGCGGGCTCGCGCCGCAGCCGGGTGCCGTCGCGCCAGGCGCCCGAGCCGCGCTCGGCGACGTAGGCGATGCCGGAGACGGGCCGCAGGATCCAGGCGGCCACCGACACCCCGTCACGGACCAGCGCCGCCATGACCGCGAACTCGGGCCGCCCGGCGATGAAGTTCCCGGTGCCGTCGACGGGGTCGACCACCCACGCGGCGGGCGCCTCGACGAGCGCACGCGGCAGCGACGGGTCGGCGGACGTGGCCTCCTCGCCGACGACCGGCACGTCCAGCAGCTCCCGAAGCCGACGGCTGATCAGCACCTCGGCCTCGCGGTCGGCGACGGTGACGACCTCACCGGGGGTCTTCTCGCTGACCTCGCCGGCCGCCAGCGCCCCGAAGCGGGGCAGGATCGCGGCCTCGGCGGCCTCGCGCAGGATCTCGGTGACGTCGTCGATCTTCATGACCGTCAGCGTAGGGCCTCCGGCCCGGACGCTGCGGCCCTGGCCACCGCCCTGGCCACGCGC
This sequence comes from Streptacidiphilus jiangxiensis, assembly GCF_900109465.1. Lineage (GTDB taxonomy): Bacteria > Actinomycetota > Actinomycetes > Streptomycetales > Streptomycetaceae > Streptacidiphilus > Streptacidiphilus jiangxiensis. Next base: position 117,321 of record NZ_FOAZ01000013.1, on the reverse strand, counting down.
GCCTCGAGTGCGGCGCGGCGCTCCGGCCACTCGGCGGCGATGATCGAGAAGATCGCCCCGTCGCGCAGCCCGCCCGCGTCCTCGGGTGCCCAGGAGGGGCCGGACCGCCGCAGCACGCCCTCGAACGTGGCGCCGACGGAGGCGATCGCGGCGCGGGAGCGCGCGTTGCGCGCGTCGGTCTTCAGGTCCACCCGGTCCACGCCCCACGCCTCGAAGGCGTGTCGGAACAGCAGCAGCTTGGCGTCGGCATTGATGCCGGTGCCCTGCGCCGACGCGGCCAGCCAGGTGAAGCCGACCTCGACGGCGAACAGCCGGAGCTCGGGGAGCCACTCCGTCCAGCGGGGCAGCCAGTAGGCCGTGCAGCCGACGGCGCGGCCGGTCGCGCGGGAGATCTGTGCGTAGGGTGCGAGCATGCCGGTGGCCCGGCGTCCGTGCTGCGCGTCGATGTACGCGCCGACCTCGTGCGCCTCGGGCACGTGGGTGAAGCCGTAGCTGTCGCGCTCCTGACTCGCGGCCTCGGCGAGATCCGCCGCGTGGCGGTGCTCCAGCGGTTCGAGCCGCACCAGCGATCCCTCCAGCACCGGCCCGTCCAAGCGCAGTTCCATCCGCCCGCCCCTTCGCACAGATCCGTCCCTGCGGGGACGCTAGCCGCGCGGGTCGGCCGGGGGCATCCGGTTATCCGGCCACTCGTACGCGGCTACGCGGCTACTCGGCCTTGGCGCGTCTCACGCGGATCAGGGCCTCCTGGACCACGGAGGCGACCAGGCGCCCGTCGCGCGTGTAGAACTCGCCCTGTGCGAGGCCGCGGCCGTCCGAGGAGGAGGGGCTGCGCTGGGCGAACAGCAGCCACTCGTCCGCGCGGAAGGGGCGGTGGAACCACATCGCGTGGTCCAGCGACGCCAGGCTGATCCGGGAGGGCTCGGTCCGCTCCGCGCGCGGGGCCTGGACGTGGAGCGCGGCGGTGGAGGCGAGGGTCAGGTCGGAGAGGTAGGCGAGCGCGCAGACGTGCATCAGCGGCTCGTCGTCCGGCAGCGGCTGCGCGGCCTTCAGCCAGACGAACTGTTGCGCCACGCCCGGGAGTTCGACGGGAAGGCCGGGCTGGTCGCGGGGGATGATGCGCATGTCGAGGGTGAGCCGACCGGTGGTGCCCCAGTAGTTCTCCGGTCCGCCGGCCGCCCATGCCGCGTACGGGTCCGGCAGGTCCTCCGGCGAGGGCAGCTCCGGGATCTCGCGCTGGCGGTCGGGGCTCTCCTCGGGGACCTTGAAGGAGGCGGAGAGGGTGAAGACGGCCTCGCCGCGCTGGATCGCGGTGACCCGGCGGGTGGTGTAGGAGCCGCCGTCGCGCAGCGCCTCGACCTCGTAGACCAGCGGGCGGCGCGGGTCGCCCGGGCGCATGAAGTAGCCGTGCAGCGAGTGGACCAGCCGTCCGGGGCTCACCGTGCGTCCCGCCGCGACCAGCGCCTGTGCGGCGACCTGCCCGCCGAAGGCGCGCAGCGGCGCGCCGGCGTGGCACCAGCCGCGGAAGAGCCCCTGGTCGATCTCGTCGAGTCGCAGCAGGTCGTCGAACCCGTTGATCTCGGTGGGGGAGGCCTCGGTGGGGGCGTCGTGGGGCTTGGGCGGTGTCGCGGCTGTCACCACCCCATCGTTTCAGACCGCAACTGCCTGATCGTTGTGATCTGCGCAACCTTGCCCAGGAGTCGTGCTCGCGGTGCCGGTCAGCGCCGGAACCGGCCGCCCAGCTTGCGGAAGTCCCAGGAGGTGAGCGTCTCCGGGGCGAGCCGCAGCCACGCGTGGCGGCCGTCGTGGAACATCTGCTCGCCGAAGCCGTACTTGACCGCGAAGACCTTCTCGACGAGTTCCAGGGCGGCCACCGGTTTCTGGCCGGTGCGCGGCGCCTCCCCGACGGGTTCGACCGAGCCGGTCAACTCCACCCCGCGCAGTTCCCCGTACTCCTCGCCGGAGTCGACGACGACCGCGACCCGCGGATCGGTCTGCAGCTCGGTCCAGCGGCGGCTGCGCACGATGGAGTACAGCCACAGCGCCGAGCCGTCCCAGGCGAACCAGAGCGGTGTCACGTGCGGCCGCCCGTCCCCGGAGACGGTCGCCACGCGGCAGACGCGCTGCTCGCCGAGGAACGCGTCGCGCTCCTCGGTGGTCATCATGATGCGGCGCCCGTGACGTTGTTCGCGCATGCCCTTCCCCCTCCCGCGCCGATGGCGGACGATGAGGCACTAGTAGAACGTGTTCTCATTCGTTGCACCAGAGGGCGGGAGGATCCGAGTGGGCCGCTTTGAGACCCTGGACTACGAGGCGGGCGAGGACGGCGTCGCCTGGGTGACGCTGGACCGGCCCGAGGTCCACAACGCCTTCGACGCCCGCATGCTCCGGGAGCTGCGCTCCCTCTGGCACGACCTGCGCGAGGACGACACCGTCCGCGTCGTCGTGCTGACCGGCGCGGGCGACCGCGCCTTCTGCACCGGCGTCGACCGCGGCGCCCTCGGCGACCCCGAGCTCCGGGTCGGCACGCGCGGGGGCACCCCGCTGCACTTCGACGACCCCGGCGACTGGATCAGCCCCAAGACGGCGGGCGACCTGTGGAAGCCCGTCATCGCCGCGGTCAACGGCATGGCCTGCGGCGGCGCGTTCTACCTGCTGGGCCAGGTGGAGTTCATCATCGCCGCCGACCATGCGACCTTCTTCGACCCGCACACGACCTACGGCATGGCCTCGGTCTTCGAGTCGATGGCGATGCTGCAGCGGATGCCGCTCGGCGAGGTCATGCGGATGCAGTTGCTCGGCAACCACGAACGCCTCAGCGCCCAGCGCGCCTACGAGATCGGCCTGGTCCAGGAGATCGTCCCCGCCTCCGAACTGCGCGACGCCGCCTCCCGCGTCGCCCGCGCGATCGCCTCCCAACCCCCACTCGCCGTCCAGGCCACGCTTCGCGCGGTCTGGTACGCCCAGGAGCTCGGCTACCGCCAGGCCCTCGACGTGGCCAAGACCCTCATCCAGGTCGGCAACGACCCGTCGGCCCTGGCCGAGGGCCAGGCGGCCTTCAGCTCCGGCGCCCGCACCCCCTGGCGCCTGCGGTGAGGTCGGCCTACGGGGGCTCGAGGTCGGTGAGGAGAACGGCGACGTCCAGCCCCGTCGTCAAGTAGTCGACGAAGGTGGCGTTGTGGAGGGCCCAGGGCGAGCGCCGCCGGCGGATGAGCTCGATCGCCGCGGCTGGGGCCAGCCCGGCCAGGAACAGGGTCTGGGCGACGACCAGCCCCGAGCGGTTGTAGCCGGAGTGGCAGCGGACCAGCACGGTCCGGTGGGCGCGCAACGCCTCATGGGTGGCGGCGGCGAGGTGTTGCACCGCCCGGAGCTGCTCGGCGGACAGGGGGCCGTCCGGCATCTCCGCCACCAGGTGGTCGACGTGCGGGGCCGGGCCGTGGCCCGCGCGGGCGAAGAGGCTGACGACGAGGTCGAACTCCTCGTTCACGACCGCCGCCCGGAGCTCGCCGGCCGGATCGGTCCAGACGTGGCCACCCATCCACAGGCCCGGTACCACCTCGTCCCAGGGCGACCGAGGGCCCTCGACGTCGCGATCCCTCTGCCGTGTCCGCATCCGACCCCCTCCTGCCCTCCCGGGTGTGCGAACGAGCCGGTGTGCAGGGGTGTTCCCGGCTGGTGACGGGCGATCATGGTGGGCGTACGCTGCGGCGCATGACGACGACGAAGTTCTCCTGGGAGACCGAGGCCGCCCGGTACGACGAGTCGCGCGGGGGTGAGGTGCGGGCGCAGGCCGCCGTCGAGGGGATCGAGGCGCTGTTGCCACAGGGCGTGGGGCTGCTCGCCGACGTCGGTGGGGGGACGGGGATCATCGGGCGGAGGTTGCGGCGGGAGGACCGGGAGGTCGTCGTCGTGGATCTGACGCAGGCGATGCTGCGGCTGGCCCACGACCGACTGCCCGGGCGGGCCGTGCGGGCGCGTGCGGAGCGGCTGCCGTTCCGGGACGGCGTCCTGGACGCGGTGACGAGTGTGTGGCTGCTGCACCTGCTGCCGGACTCGCGTCCGGTCGTCGCCGAGTTCGCGCGGGTGCTGCGGCCCGGCGGCACCGTCGTCTGCACCGTGGACAAGGACTCCGGCCACGACGTCGGCAGTGACATCGACGACGTGCTCGGCGACCTGCGGCCCCGCCGCGGCAACGCGGTGGGCGCGGCCGAGCAGGACGCCACCGAGCGGATCGTGGCGCACGGCGCCGAGTTCGGGTTGGAGCCGGTGGCGGAGGGGGCGTTCACCGCCCGTCTGCGCGGCACCACGCCCGCCTCCCTGGCGGACCTGATCCGCAACGACCGCTACCAGTTCTGGACCCGGCGGCTCACGCCCGAGGACAAGGCGCGCATCCTCGACGAGCTGGCCGCGCTCCCGGACCAGGACCGCAAGCGCGCCGACCCGACCTTCCGGCTGCTGGCGCTGCGGCGCCGCTGAGCGGCCGCCGAACCGTTGCCGGCCTCAGGCCGGCGCACCCACCGCGTCGTCCTCGTCCGGACGGTCGGGCTCCCCGGCCGTCGTGGCGGTGAGCTCCGACGGTACGGGGACCAGCGCCTGGGTGTCGCCGTCGACGTCCTCGTGCGCGCCGGGTGCCGCGATCACGCGCCACCAGGCGCGCTGCGGCAGCGGCTCGGCGGGTTCGAAGGGCTCGCCGGGGCGGGGCGTCGCGACGGGCACGTCATGGGCGAGCGCCGCCGCGAGGGTGCGCTCGATCGGCTCCTCCCACGGGTGCGGCGCGAGGTCGAAGGTGCACCAGTGGATCGGCACCAGCACCCCGCCGCCCAGGTCGAGGTGGGCCCGGACGCCCTCCTCGGGCGTCATGTGGACCTCCGGCCAGAAGCGGCTGTACGCGCCGATCTGGATCATCGCCGCGTCGAAGGGGCCGTGCTGGGCGCCGATCTCGGCGAAGCCGTGGAAGTAGCCGGTGTCGCCGCTGTGGAAGACCCGGTGCCCGCCGCCGGAGACGACCCAGGAGGCCCACAGCTGGTAGCGGCTGGTGCGCAGCCCCCGCGAGCAGTAGTGGCGGGCGGGGGCGGCGGTCAGCGTCAGCCCGGCGACCTGCGCGGACTCGTGCCAGTCGAGCTCGACGACCCGTTCCGGCGGCACGCCCCAGAACTCCAGGTGGGCGCCGACCCCCAGCGGCACGGCGAAGACGGCGCCGCAGGCGGCGAGCGCGCGCACGGCCGGCAGGTCCAGGTGGTCGTAGTGGTCGTGGGAGATGACCACCACGTCCACCGCGCCGAGCTCGGCGGGCGGGATCGGGTTGGGGTGCAGCCGTCGCGGGCCGAAGCCCGGGATCGGGGAGCAGCGCTCCCCGAAGACCGGGTCGAACAGGACCCGGCGGCCGTCGATCTCGGCGAGCACGCCGGCGTGGCCCAGCCAGGTGAGCCGCAGACCCGTCACGGCGGGCAGGGCGAGCTGCTCGGCGGTCAGCCGGTGCACGGGGACGGCGCCGGCGGGACGGCGGCGGTCGCGATGCTCGGTGAGACCGGCCTGCAGCGCCGCCCAGGTGGTTCCGGGCAGTATCCGGCGGGTGCGGACGGGGTTGCGGAAGGCGCCGTCGACGAACTGCGGCGAGCGGCGGATCCGCTCCAGTCGCTCGCCCGTCGGCTCGGCCGCGCAGCCGAACCCCTCCGGACGCACGCGGCCGAACCAGTCGGGCGACAGGGGGAGTGCGGGTGAGGTCGACGGCGAGGACGGATCCGCGGGGCGGGGAGAACCCTCGGGGCGGGCACGGCCGGGCACAGCACCTCCAGGAGACGCGGTGAACTGCGTGACGACACTGCGTGACGATCTTTCGCAGCCTACCCGCGCACCTCGCACCCCGCCGGTCAGCGACAACGCACGAAGCGCACGGTGACCGCCCCGGACGGGGGACGGTCACCGCGCGCGTGTCGGGCCGGTGTCGGCTTCCGCGTCAGGCGTAGAAGCGCGTGATGGTGTCGGCGACGCAGTGCGGCTTGCCGCCCTGCTCGCCGACGATCGTGTAGCGGACGACGACCTGCAGGCCGCCCGCGACCGGCTCGGCGGAGACCAGTTCGGCGGTCGCCCGGACGGACGAGCCGACCGGGACGGGCGCCGGGAAGCGCACCTTCTCCGAGCCGTAGTTCACGGCCATCCGGACGCCCTCGACGGCGTAGCACTCCTTGGCCAGCACCGGGATCAGCGACAGGGTCAGGTAGCCGTGCGCGATCGTGGTGCCGAACGGCCCGTCCTTCGCACGCTCCGGGTCGACGTGGATCCACTGGTGGTCGCCGGTCGCCTCGGCGAACAGGTCGACGCGGCGCTGGTCGACGAGGTGCCAGTCGCTGGTGCCGAGCTCGGTGCCGACGGCAGCGGCCAGGTCTTCAAGGGTGGCGAAGGTGGTCATGGTTCCGGAGCGTAGCCGCCGCCCCGCCCCTCCTGAATGTGGCGCAGCTCACGCCGCGCTGTCGGCCAGCACCCGTCCGCTGATCAGCTCCGGGTGCAGCCGGATCAGCGAACCGGCGGTGCCCGCCTCGGCCCGGCCGTGGACGAGGACGGAACGCCCGCTGAGCGTGCCCGGGTCGATCTCCTCGACCTGCAGGGCGACGACGGTCCCGTCGACCGACGCGGCCAGCCGTGAGCCGCGCGGCGCGGGGATGCGGATGGTGTCGCTGCCGCTGTCGTAGGCGAAGTGGACCGGCAGCACGTCCGGGATCGCGTGCCGGGTGAAGACGACCCTCCCGACGGAGTTGCGGGAGAGCAGGTCGACGCAGTCTTCATGGCGCATGGCTTCCTCCTCCGGTGTCTCCCCGTTCGTTGTCATGGGTCCAGCCTGGATCATGAAGGCGTGAACGGGTAGGGAAGTAGGTCCCGAGGGCGGGGGCGGTTCGGCTGCCGAGACAGCGGGTTTTCCCGCGCCGGGAGGGGGTACAGGGCCGGGGCGAGCAGGTGGGACGTGTGGTGCGGCCGTTTTCGCACGCGCGTCCGCCGCAGGCCGAGCGGACGGGCGCCGGGGGGACGGCGTCAGCAGGTCCGGACCGTGGCGGGACGTGGCTCGTCGAACATCGCTGGTGGAACGTGGCTGGTTGAACGTGGCTGGGGGAGCAGGTGGATCTCGGGGTGGAGCTGGTGCTCCTCGGCGCCGAGTGCCCGGGGGAGCGGTCCTTCGCGGGGTCGCTGGGCGCGGCGGCGGGCGCGCAGCGCTTCTGGCGCGCCGTGACGGGGACGCTGGTGGATGCGGGTCCGGGACGTTGCCGGGTCACCACCGTGCATCCGGAGACCGACGCCAACGCCGTCCTCGCGGCGCTGCAGCAGGCCGCCGCCCGGGAGGGTCGGCTGCTGCTGGTGTACCTGGCGGGTCAGCTCGTCTGGGACCAGCGGCGTCGGCGGCCGGTCGTGGTGGTGGCGGGCAGCCTGCGGGACAGCGCGGCGCGGCGCGGGCTCCCCTGCGACTGGGTGACCAGCGCGATGGCGCACGGCGCGGCCGCGGAGTCGCTGCTGGTGCTGGACCTGGCTGCGGAGCCCGAGGCCTGGCAGGAGTGGCCGCGCTGGGAGGAGACGCTCCCGGCCGCCGTCCCCGTCTGGGGGCGAGTGGCGCGTTACGAGCCCTCGCGCCGGGGCCGCAACGCGCCCCCGGCCTGTGCCGGCGCGCTGGCGGAGGCCCTGGGCGGGCTCCTGGAGACGGGCCTGCCGGGCGCTCCCGCCGTCCTGGACCCGGGCGTCCTCCATCCGGCGCTCGCCGCGTCGGAGCCGGAGCCCACGCCGGGCGCGCGCCCGGACGTGCACTGGGCCGGTCCACCGGTCGGCAGTCGGCTGCTGCTGCGCAACCGGGCGGCGCTTCGCGGCCTGCTCGGAGGCGGTGTGCGGCGCGGATTCGTCCCTCCTGGGTATTGACTTTGGCATATTCCTGCGTTCGGCATTGACGTGAGCATTACGTTGGGGAGAATTTCAGCCACAAGCCGGGACAGCGGGCCGTGCGAGGCATATGGTGCTGAACACCGTCAACTGGGGAATCGACGGCAAGGGGGGAGCCATGCGGCGCCTGGGACCATCGTTCCTGAACCACCCTTTACGTGACACCACGCGTTCCGTCGTGGTGCGCGGGCTGGTCGGAGCGGCCCTTCTCGCCACCCTCGGCGCGCTGTTGACGGCCTGTGGGAACGGTGGCAGCGCCCAGACCCTCGACGGCGCATCGGCGTCCCCCTACAGTCCGCCGCCGCCGGGCCTGAGTTCGGCCAAGGCCGTCGACGGCCCCGTCGCCGTCGTGGTGCTCCGCGTCTACCAGGGCTACTGGGCAGCGCAGATACGCGCCATGGCCACCGGCCGTGCGGACGGCAGCGACCTGTCCACCTACGCCACCGGCGCGGCGCTGAGCGAGAGTTACGCCGACGTGGTGCGACTCGTCTCCGGTGGTCTGCGGATGGCCGGCGCCCCCCGCATCCGGCCGGTGGTCACCGCCGTCGGATCGCTGCCCGGCGCGCGCGGCGAGAGTCAGGCCACCCTTCAGGACTGCCTCGACGTGTCCGACTGGCACCAGGTCACGGCCGACGGCAAGGGGATCAGCGAACCCGACCACCGACTCCTGCGCTACTCGCTCGTGGTGACGGCCCGGACCGTCGAGGGAGCTTGGATGATCAGCCAGGTCACCCGCGAGACGGGCCGGACATGTTGACGCGGGCGCGCGGCTGGGCCCGCGCCTGGACACGCACCGGGGCCACGCTCGCGCTGGTGCTGGGCGGCCTCGTCGTGGGCTCCGGCGGCACCGCGCAGGCGGGAGTCGGCCCCTGCGACAACCTCTACGTGTGCGTCACCGTCGGCGCCGGCGGCTCCCCGCCGGGCGGCGGCGGAGGAGGAGGCGGGGGCGGGGGAGGAGGCGGCAGCATCGCCTGCTCCTACAACGGCGTGCCGATGGCCTGTTACATCCCCGGCATCGGCTGGCTCTCCTCCCAGGACGGCTGCTACTACGAGCCGATGCAGCCGCAGCCGCCCGCCGGCGATCCGCTGTGGCAGGGACACCGGCCCGGTGACGGCGCCGTCTACGTCCGCACCTGCGCGCTCACCCTGGGCGGCGGCACGGTGAGCGTGTGGCTCGCCGCTCCGCCACCGCTGCCACCTCACATGACGCCCGGCGAGGTGGCCGCGTGGGCGGCCGCGAAGATCCCCCGCAACTATCCGACGATCGCCAGTGCGCCGGCCGGTAAGCGTCCCGGTCATCCCGACCAGCCCGGCCTGGTCAACCTGCCCGTCATGCTCTGGCTCGGACGCACCAACAACGACTTCCACCACTCCTGGATCCCCCAGAACCAGAGGGCCTGGGCCCAGGCCAGCATTCCCGGGCTCACCGTCACCGCGTACCTGTGGTCCCCGCAGGTGATCTGGGACACCGGCGACGGCATCGTCAAGTGCCCCAACCCCGGCACCGTGTACCACGGGTCCCTGGTGAAGGCCTGCACGACGTCCTACGCCCGCGCGAGCAACTCCTACGTCGTGACAGCGCTCGTCAGTTGGCACGTCCACTGGGTCGCCAGCACCGGCGAGACGGGCGACTTCAACCTCGACGACCTGCCGAGCAGCAACTTCCTCAACCTGCAGATCAAGGAGATCCAGGTCCTCAACTGACCGCTCCAGCGCACCACCGCACCGCGTAGAGCCCCGGCACAACCCCGGAACAGCCCCGAACGGATCAAGGAAAGAGGCGAACCACGGTGGAAGCCCCCGCGTCGCCGACGCTCACGGCCGGACAGCGCCCGGCCACCGCACCCGCGCGCGCCCCACAACGCCGCAGGCGCCGCCCGGCCGTGCTCGCCCTCGGCGTCGCCCTGGTGGCCGCAGGCGGACTGGGCGGCGCGGCGCTCTACCTGACGACAGGTCAGCGCGTCCCCGTGCTCGCCCTCGCCCATGACGTTCCCGCCGGATCGGCCATCACCGCCGACGACCTGACGGTGGTGCAGATCTCCCTCGACCCAGCCCTCCACCCGCTCAACGCCGACAGCCACGTCCTCGACATGCGCGCCACCACCGACCTCAAGGCCGGCCAGATGCTCACCGCCGCCGACCTCACCAACGACCCGCTGGTGCTGGCGGGTCAGGCGGTGCTCGGCGTCTCGGCCAAGCCCGAGCAGCTGCCCGCCACCGGGGTCCAGGCCGGCGCCTGGGTGTCTCTCGTCTACACGCCCTCCGCCACGGGCAACGGCGGCAGCGCGGACAGCCTCCCGAGCGGCGGCGCGACCGGCGCGGCGACGACGCTGCAGTCCACCGTCGTGCGCGTCGTCTCCGTCGGCGACGTCTCGCAGAGCGACGGGACGACCGTCGTGGACGTCGCCGTGCCGCAGGCGCAGGTCAACGCCGTCGCCGACCTGGTTGCGAGCGGCAAGTTCGCCGTGCTGCTCGCGCCTCCGGGCACGAACGGGGGCGGCTGATGACGGTTGTCGCGATCACCGGCGGCCCCGGCGCGCCCGGCGCGACCAGCGCGGCCCTCGCGCTGCTGCTGAGCTGGCCGCTGACGGAGCGTCGCCGGGTCCTGCTCGTCGAGGCCGACCCGGACGGCGGCGCGGTGCTGGCCGGTGCCCTGCAGGGCGAGGTCCACGCCAACAAGGGCCTGCGCCACCTGGCCCTGTCCGACCGGCGCGGTCGGTTGCTGGAGGAGATGTGGGACCAGTGCATCGACCTGTCCCCCCGGGGCACCGGTGACCGTCTGCTCCTCCCCGGGCTGAGCGATCCCGCACAGGCCACCGCGCTCGTCTACACCTGGGAGCCGCTGGCCGAGGCCTGCCAGGCCCTCGACGGCTACGGCTGCGACGTCATCGTCGACCTCGGCCGCTCCGGTGGCCACGGCCCCTCCGCGGTGCTGGCGCGACGCGCCGACGCGGTCCTGGCCGTCGTCCGTACGACGCTGCGCGGGCTCAGCACCGCGCGCCCGCGCGTCACCGCGCTGGCCGCCGAGCTGACCGCGGCCGGCGCGGGCGACGCGCTGGCCCTGCTGCTGGTCCGCGAGGGCCCCTACGCCGCGGCGGAGATCTCCCGCACGCTCGGCGTGCCCGTGGTCGGCATCCTCCCGTTCGCCCCCAAGGACGCCCGCGTCCTCTCCGACGGCGGCGGCCGCACCACCGACCGCCGCTTCCAACGCTCCGAGCTGATGCGCGCCGCGCGCTCCACCGGTGACGAACTCCGCGCCCTCACCGCCCGCCGCCGTCTCGTCCCCCGCACGGCCCCGAGCCCGGCCGCGACGGCTGCGGACGCCGGACCGCAGCTCTACTCCCCGCCGGTCCCGCCCTCGGACCCGGCGCCGCCCCACGGCTACGCCCCGTCGGCCCCGGCTCGGGCTCCGCAACCGGCAGCGCCGGCTGCGACCCAGGACAGCCGGGATCACACCTACACCCCGCCCGCACCTGCCGCCTTCGGCGCGCCGTCGCCGCTCCCGCTCCGCGCCGTCCCGCAGCCCGGCGCGCCGACACCTGCCGCGCCGCTCCCGCCGGCCGCCGACGCCACCCGCCTCGGCTACCGCGAGGCCCAGTCCCCGCCCGCGTTCGACCCGGCGCCTGGCGCGGGCCCCGCGTGGCCTCACCACGACCCGGTCACAGCGCCGCACCCGGCTGCCTCGGCGCAGCCGTTGCGTGTCGCGCCTCCGTCGG
>NZ_FOAZ01000013.1:0-105591 GCF_900109465.1 Streptacidiphilus jiangxiensis | reverse complement strand
GTCGGGCAGCCTGGCGTGGGCCCCGCGTGGCCTCACCACGACCCGGTCACAGCGCCGCACCCGGCTGCCTCGGCGCAGCCGTTGCGTGTCGCGCCCGCGCAGCCCGCGGCGGCTGCGGACGGGCTGGGGCATGGGGGAGTACGGCCCGGGCCCGCTGCCCACGGCGGGCCCGGGGCCTATCCCCGGTCGGTGCGCGAGGTGCTGGACCTGGCCGCCGCCGCCGAGCTCGGGGCGGAGGCCGTGGCGCAGGCCGGGCCGGTCGCGTCGCCGATCGGGCCGGTGACGCCGGGCCAGGCGGCACGGCTGCAGGCCGTGCACCTGGAGGCACGCGCCGACGCGGTCGACGAGGCGCCGAACCCGTTCAACCCCCCGCACATGGTGGCCATGCCACCCCTCGCCGACCACGCGCCGCGCCCGCCCGCGCCGGAGGAGTTCCGGCCGGCGGAACAGGAACGTGACCGCGGCGACGGTGGCACGGGGGAGGTGGCGCGTGTCCGTTGAACCCATGGACCGGATGGCCGCCGCCCTCGTCGTCGACGTGAAGGTGGCGCGCGAGCTGAAGCGTCAGGTCGCCGCCGAGCTCTACGAGCAGATGAGCAGCACGCCGGGGGTGAGCACGGCCGACGCGGCGGGGCAGCGGCAGCGCGGCCGGGCGCTGATCGAGGACGCCGTCGCCCGCTGGTCGGACACGCACGCCGTCGCGCACGGCGTCGCCCCGACCCGGGAGCAGGACCGGGCGCTGGCGGAGGTCGTCTTCGACCTGCTCTTCCGGGCCGGACGGCTGCAGCCCTACCTGGACGACCCGGACATCGAGAACATCCTGGTCAACGGCTGCGACGACGTCTGGATCTCGAAGGCCAACCAGCCGCTGCGCCAGGTGCCGCCGGTCGCCGACAGCGACGAGGAGTTGGTGGAGCTGCTGCAGGACCTGGCCCGGCGTCACGGCGGCGGCGAGCGCAGCCTCTCCACCGCCAGCCCGATGCTGGCGCTGCGCCTGGAGGGCGGCATGCGCCTGCAGGCGATGACCAGCGTCACGCCGCGCCCGTATGTGGCGATCCGGCGCCACCGGGTGCAGAACGCCACCCTCGGCGACCTCGTCCAACTCGGCACCGTCGACTCGACCATGGCCTCGTTCCTGGCCGCGGCCATCCGGGCCCGCAAGAACGTGATGATCACCGGTACCCAGGGCGTCGGCAAGACCAGTCTGCTGCGCGCGATGGCGGGGGAGATCCCGCCGGACGAGCGGGTCGGCACACTGGAGTCGGAGTTCGAGCTGTGGCTGCACACGCTCGGGCACCTGCGCCAGGTCGTGCCGATGGAGGCGCGCGAGGGCAACGGCGAGCGCGTCGACGGGCGTGCGGCCGGGGAGCTCACCATCGGCGAACTGATTCCGGCGGCGCTGCGGATGACGCTGAGCCGGATCATCGTCGGCGAGGTCCGCTCCGGCGAGGTGGTGCCGATGCTGCGGGTCATGACCAACGGCGAGGGCGGCTCGATGTGCACGCTCCACGCCCGCACCCCGCACATGGTCGTCGACCGCATCGCCGAACTCTGCCTGGAGTACGGCGCGCAGATGACCGACCAGCTCGCCTACCGGCTCACCGCCAACGCGCTCGACTTCGTCGTGCACGTCACCATGATCGACGAGACCGGCATCGGCGGACGCCGCCACCGCTTCGTCTCGCACATCCTGGAGGTCGCCGGCCTCGGCGAGCAGGGACGACCCGCGCTGAACACCGTCTTCGGGCCGCGCAAGGGCGGCACCGACGCCCAGGGCCGCCCGGTGTGGGCGGAGCCGCGCGCGGTGCCGCAGACCCCGCCCGCCTGCCTGGACGACCTGCTCCGCGCGGGCTTCGACGCGGCGCTGCTGCGCAACCCCTACGGCACCTGGGCGGCCCCGCTCAGCCTGCGGGTCAACGGCGGGGCGGAAGAACAGGGCGTGGGAGGGGTCGCGTGAGCGTCGGTCTGCTTCTCTGGGTCGGCTGCGGCGCCGTCCTGCTCGGCGGCGTCGTCGCCCTGATCGCCTACGGGCGCGGCTCGGACCAGGTGGCCTCGCCGCGGCGGGTTCTGAGGCTCGCGTCCGGTGAGCGCGAACGGCGTCGGACGCAGATCGTGGTGGCGCTCGTCGGCGCGGCGCTCGGCTGGCTGATCAGTGGATACGTGGTGGCGCTGCTGATCGTGCCGCTGCTCGTCTTCGGGCTCCCCTGGTTCCTGCGGGCCACCATGCAGCAGCACCAGGGCATCGACCGGCTGGAGGCCCTGGCCGAGTGGACCCAGCGCCTGTCCGACGTGCTGCTGCTCGGCATGGGCGTCGAACAGGCCCTGGCGGGGAGCCTGCGCACGGCACCGGCCGCGATCGAGGCCGACGTCGCCGACCTCGTCGGGCGGATCCAGTCGCGGATGAACCCCGAGGAGGCGTTGCGGCAGTTCGGCGACCGCCTCGGTGACGCCACCGCCGACAAGGTGCTGGCCACCCTGCTCTTGCGGATCAACGACCGCGGTCCCGGACTGGCCCGCGCCCTGACGGACATGGCCGACTCCGTTCGCGAGGAGGTCCGCCAGCGGCGGGTCATCGAGGCGGACCGCGCCAAGCACCGTTCGACCATCCGGTGGTTGGTGCTGGTGCTCGTCGCCGTCTCCGGCGTCATCGCCCTCGACCCGTCCTATGCGGCCCCCTATGCGACGACGGCGGGCCAGATCGTGCTGGCCGTGGACGCGCTGCTGCTTGTCGTGATCATCGCGTGGATGGCGTCGATGGCCACCCATCGGCCCGTACCACGCTTTCTGGAGGCCGACGGGCGATCGCGCGTGGCCGGTCCGGTGTCGGTGCAGGAGGAGGAGTCTTGATCACCTGGCTGGTGCTGACCGGCGGCCTGGCCGGTCTCGGCCTCGCTCTGTTCGTCGCCGAACTGCGGCCTGCACCTCCGCAGTTGGGTTCGGCGCTGGACCGGTTGCACCCGGATCCGGTGCTGCCGGGCGAGGCGGCGGCCGGTGTGGCGCCCACGGGCTTCTACGAGGCGCTCGGGGCACGGCTGCGCCGACTGCCCGGGGTGACGATCCCTCAGCGCGAGCTGGCTCTCGTCGGCCGCACGCCCGAGCGCCACCTGGCGCAGAAGCTGCTCAGTGCCCTGATCGGGCTGGTCGCCTTTCCTTATGTCGGCTTCGTGGCCTCGCTGGCGGGTGTATCCCTGCCGGTCCTGGTCCCCGCGGTCTGCTCGCTGGCCCTTGGCGCGCTGATGTGGTTCCTGCCCGATCTGCTGTTGCGAGCCCAGGCCGCGGAGGCCCGTGTCGACCACCTGCACGCCATCGCCTCCTACCTGGAGTTGGTCGCGCTGGAGCGGGCCGGTGACCGAGGGCCGGCGGAGGCCCTGATCAGCGCCGCGCGGGTCGGGAACGGTCCGGTGCTGCTCCGCATCGCCGCGGCCCTCGACCGGGCCCTGCTCGAACGTCGTCCCCCCTGGGATGGGTTGGCCGACCTCGCCACAGAACTGGGGCTGACGCCACTGCAGGACCTTGCCGACACGATGCGACTGGCCGGCACCGACGGCGCCGCCGTCTACAAGACCCTCCGCGCGAGAGCTGCGAACCTGCGCGCGGAGTTGCTCTCCGACGAGTTGGCCAAGGCCAACGCGGTGAGCGAGCGCATGGTGCTGCCCGGAACCGGGCTGGTGATGGTCTTCACCATCCTGGTCGGGTTCCCGGCAGTTTCCCGGATGATGTGATGAGCGAAGGAGAAGAGACAGATGTTCCGTGGACGTCGTGTGCCGGACGAACTGCTGCCGGTGCTCATGCTGCGAACGTGGGTGGAGGTACACGTGGACCGGGCCAAGGCCCGGGCACGCCAGGTGCACAGCACGCGGGATCTGGGCGCGCTCAGCTTCGAACTGGTGGCGATCGCCCTGCTGCTGCTGGGGCTGGTGCTCGTCCTGGTCGGGATTCTGACCAAGGCGATCACGGCCAAGGCGAACAAGGTCCACTGATCGCCCGGGACCGCGGTTCCTTCTCCCTGGAGCTGGTCGGCCTCTTCGGCGTCCTGCTGCTGCTGGTGATGCTCGTGGTGCAGGCGGCGAGTTTCTGGTTCGACCGTCAAGTCGCACTCGGCGCCGCACGGGAGGGAGCCGCAGTCGCCGCCGACACGCAGTTCCCCGGCCGGACTCCGGAGCGGGTCGCGCACGCCTTCGCCGCGCGTAACGGCCTGCTGGCGGGGAATCCGGTGGTCTCGGTGACGGACGACGGCACGTTCGTCACCGTGACCGTCGGGGTGCCGGTCAATTCCGTGCTCGGCTCCATGTTCCACGGCACCGCGTCGGCGACCGTCACGGTGCCGGTGGAACGATTCGTGGGGGCGGGTTGATGGGCCTCGAGCGCTGGAGAGGGGAGGAGACGGGGTCGCTGTCCTTGGAGACGGCGGCCGTGGCTCCGGTCGTCCTGCTCTTCTTCACGTTCGTCATCGCGGTCGGAACCCTGCAGAACGCCCACGGCACCATGGACGCCGCGACCCAGGCGGCCGCCCGGACGGCATCGATCACTCGGCCCTCCGACGCGCCGCAGAGCAAAGGGGAGACGGCGGCGGACGTGGTCTTCAACGAGGAGGGGCTGTCGCAGTGCACAGGGTCCGTGAAGGTGGGACGACCCGGCAGGGGGCTGGTGAAGCCGCCCGGCTACGACTCGGTGACCGCGGTCGGCCGGTGCCGGGTTCGGATCAGTTTCGGGATCTTTTCGCTGACCAGGACCGTCAGCAGTACCTTCACGTCCGTCGTCGACACCTACCGGGGGCCCTGACCATGCCTGGGAGCAACGGGGACGCGGACGACTCGGGCGCGGTGTCGTTCTTCGTCGTGGGCTGCGTCGTCATCTTCTTCGCGCTGGCGGGGCTCGCCTTCGACGGCGGCGGCAAGGTCCACGAGGAGGAGCAGGCCGACGCCGTGGCCCGGGAAGCCGCCCGCGCTGCCTGCGAGCAGATCGACCAGGCCGCCGTGCTGCACGGTGTCTACCGGCTGGACCCGGGGTATGCGAAGCAGGCGGCACACGACTACGTGAGCAGCGCGCAGATGACGACCTTGCAAGTGACCGTGGTCGCGCCAGATGTCTGCAAGGTGAGAGTCTCGGCGGACTACAAGACCCAACTGCTCGGCTTGATCGGGGTTTCGGACCTGCCGGTGTCCGGCTCGGGCCAGGCCAGATTCGTCTACGGTGTCAACGGCCCAGAGGGGTGAGGAGAAGATGGTGCGCACCTTCCTGCGGGCTTTCGGCGCGTTCGTCACGCTGCTCGCCCTGCTCGTCGGCCTTCCGGCCGTGCTCGGCTACGGAACCTGGGCGATCGTGCTCCATGCGCGGCCCGCGCAGGGCTCGTTGACGCAGCTGCTGACCAGACCGGACAACGGCAACCTGTTCCTGTGGGCGCTGGTCGCCGTCGGCTGGATCGCCTGGCTGATGTTCGCGGTCTCCGTGCTCGTCGAGATCCCCGCGCAGCTGCGGGGACGCGTGGCGCGGCGGCTGCCGGCGTTCGGCTGGAGCCAGCGGCTCGCGGGGGGACTGGTCGGTGCGATCCTCACGCTGCTGCCCATGGCAGGCGGCGCCCTCGCTGCGACCGGCGCCCCCGCGCCCCGACTGGCCGTCAGCGCGCCGCTCGCGCCGGACCTCACGCTCGGCGGCGGAGTCGAGACCGCGCCCGAGGTGACGGCGCCGAGCCACGCCGCGCCGCACGCGCAGCAGTATCCGCAGTACGTCGTCCGGGCCACGCGGCCCGCCGAGAGCCTGTGGAGCATCGCCGAGCGGACGCTCGGCTCGGGGGAGCGGTGGCGCGAGATCGCCGCGCTCAACGTGGGCCGCGTGATGGACGCCCAGCACCGCGTCTTCGACGCGGAACGCCCGCTGCAGCCCGGTTGGCACCTGCTGCTGCCGCGCGACGCCCAGGTCGCGCACGACGCGCGCGCGGCGCATGTCCCTCACACTCCAGGCGTCCCTCACACGGCGCATGCCCCTCACACGGCGCATGCGGCGCACGCGGCCCCTGCCGCGCACGGGGAGCCCACGTCGACGCCCGCCACCGCACCGACGGCCTCAGCACCCCACCACGACCGGCAGGTGACGGTCCGTCCCGGCGACACGCTGTCCGCGATCGCCCAGCGGGAGTTGGGCAGCGCCGAGGCCTGGCCGCAGCTCTTCGCCGCGAACCGCGGCGCCACCGCCCCCGACGGAACCCGGCTCACCGACCCGAACCTCATCGAGCCCGGCATGCGGCTGACCATCCCCACCGCGGCCCCCGACACCGACGGCGGCTCGTCCCAACCCGTCTCCGCCCCGGGCGGGACCGGCTCCGGCGCGTCCGGCGGCTCGGGAACGTCCGGCGCGGGCAGCTCGCCGAGCCCCGTTCCGACGCCGAACGGCGGCGCTTTCACCCACGGCGGCTCGCACTCCACGCCCACACCGACCCCGACCGCCACCCCGACGCCCGTGCCCGACTCGGCGGGGGCCGCGGCGGCCCACGGCGGGCACCAGTCGGCCGGGCAGTTCGCCGTCGCGGCCGGGACCAGCGTGCTGGGCGCGGTGCTGGTCGGCGCCGTCGCGCTGCGCCGCTCCCGGCGACGGACCGTGCCACCCCGTCCGACACCGCAGCACCGGGCCTCCGGCCGGCCGCCGAAGCCGCCGGTGCCGCCCGTGCCGGGGAGGCCGACGCTCGAACCGGCGGCCGTCCCGCTGCCCCCGGTCCCCACCCCGCCCGCACCGCCGGCGCCCGGCCCGTACGTGCCGACGCTGCAGGGCCCGGCGTCCGGGCAGGCGTCCGTTCCGCCGTCCGTGACGACCACGCCGCCGCTCGGGCGCCCCCTCGGGCCCACCGAGCAGCAGTCCGCCCGCGACCTCGACCTGCTCGGTCGCGCCCTGCGCAGCATGGCCCGCAACGTGGCCCGCGAGGGACGCCGCCTGCCGCCGATCAACGTCGTGCGGGTGACCTCCGCCCACACCGTGGAGCTGCACCTGGTCGCGCCCGCGCCGCCGGTCGCCCCGTTCCGGGCCGCGCACGCCTCCACGGTCTGGTGGTGCACCCCCGATGCGCCCGGCCTGCTCGGACCGGAGGCGGCAGCGGTCGTCCCCTCGCCCTACCCGGCCCTGGTCAGCCTCGGTGAGACCGTCGACGGCGCGACCGTCCTGGTCGACCTCGAGGCGATCCGCCTGCTCCACATCTCCGGTGAGCCCCACGACATCGCCCGCGTGATGCGGACCCTCGCGCTGGAGCTCACCTTCACGCCGCTGGCCGACCGCGTCGGCGTGCACGTCGTCGGCGTCGCCCAGGAGCTCGCCGCGGTGGCCGACGACCGGCTCGTCGTCCACCCGGACCTGGAGCACGCCGTCGCGGCCCTGCAGCGACGGGACGCGGCGGTCCGCTCCGCCCTGGTCCAGGCGGGCGCGGCGACGCCGCGCGAGGCGCGCAGCCGGGGGCTGGGCGGCGACGAGTGGGCCCCCGAGGTCGTCCTGTGCGCGAGCTACCCGACGGGTGACGTCCCCGAGGCCCTCGGCCGCCTGCTGGACGCCCGCCCGCGCGGCAGCGTCGCCGTCATCACGGCCGCGCCCCCGCAGGGCACCGGCCCCGTCGCCCGGTGGACCCTCCCCGCGGCGGGCCACGGCGTCGTTCCCGGGTTGGAGATGGACATCCAGCTCCAGCGGCTGGACGACGACACCTACCACCAGTGGCTCCGCCTCCTCGGCGCGGACCTGGTGTCACCCGCCGTCACCGAGACCGCGCCACCGCCGTCCTGGCCCGTCACCGGCCCGGTCGGCGACCCGCTGGACCTCTCCTCCCGGTTCCCGGTGGGAACGGGCTACGGCGCCGGCGCTCCGCCGGTCGTCCCGTCCCCGCGTGAGACGTCCCCCGGCGGCCGCTTCCCCGCGCCGGGCACGCCCGTCCTCCAGCCGGCGCCGTCGGCCGACGACCCGCTGTTCGGCCGCCTCCCGGCCCCGACCGGCCCCGCCGCCACCCAACAGGGCCTGCGCGCCGCAGGCCTGGCCCGTGAGACCCACGCCGGGTCGACGCCGAGCCCGAACACGGTCGTCTCCGGGCGCTTCCCGGCGCCGGGGGCGCCGCTGAGCCAGGCCCCCGGCGCGCTGCAGAACGACCCGCGCGCTGCCGCCCCCGCCCCGAGCTCCGCAGCACACCTCTCGCTCGCGCCCGACCCCACGGCCCTGACCGGTGGCCGCTTCCCGGCGGCAGGCGGGCCGCACCCGGCCTCGGGCGGTGCCGGTGACGTCCCGTCGGCGCTCGGAACCCGGGGAGCGGGCCACGCGGACGACTACCCCCTTTCCGGCGCGCCCGGCATCACGGCGCCGGGTGCTCCCGCCCCGCTCGTCGGCCGCTTCCCGGTCCCGGGGGCGCCGATCGGTGGGGGACCCGTGCCCGCGCTGCCGGGTCAGGGCGGATTCCTGCCCGTTCCCGTCGGGACCGGCCCCACCTCACCGGGAGTGAGCCAGCCGGCCCCGGCCGCACCGCGCGCGGCCTACGCGGATCAGCCACCCGTGCGGGGGGTCGGTCCCGCGTACGGAGCTCCCGTGGCACCGCCGGTCTCCCCGGCCGACCCCGAGGCGTGGATCCTCGCGTTGCTCGCCGCGCCGCCGACCGGGGTCGTCGCCGGGGAGGCGAAGCTGTGCGTGCTCGGGCCGGTGGAGCTGAGCGGCGCCGCCGGGCCGGTCGAGGCGGAGTGGCGGGGGGCGCTCGTCGAGGTCGCCGCCAGGCGCGCGCTGGGGCCGGCGCAGGGCGCCTACACCTCCGCCGACGCGATCGGCAGGCTGCGCGCCTGGCTCGGAGACGGGCCGGACGGACGGCCCGTCAACCTCGGCTGCGACTGGGACGACTTCCAGGCACTGCGCGCCCGGGGCGTCGGCGACGACGGCCGGGCGGGCGACACCGCCCTCGCGCGCGCCCTCGCGCTGGTGCGGGGAGCGCCGTTCGCGGAGGTCGCCTACCCGTGGGCGGAGGCGCTGCGCGCCCGGATGACCGCCGCGGTCGTCGACGTCGCCCACGAACTGACCCTGCGTCGTCTGCGGGTGGGCGACCACCGGGGCGCCGAGGCCGCAGCCCACCGCGGCCTGATCGCGGAGCCGGACGCCGAGCTGCTGCTGCGCGACCTGGTGCTGCTCCACGCGGATGCAGGCGAGGGCCCGCAACTGCAGCGCACCGTCGCCCGGTTGGAGACCAAGGCGGCTCGGACCGGGGTCGCCCTGGAGCCCGAGTCGGCCGCGTTGATCGACGAGCTGCGGTCCCCGGCGGTCGATCCGCTGTCGCGCCGGTAGGGTGAGCGGACGATCGGACGGGCACCGAGGCCGTCCGGCGCGAGCGGAGACAGCGGGGTGCACATGAGCGGAGGAGACGGGCTGCGCGGGCGTGTTCTCGTCATCGACGGGGGCAGCGGTCGCGCCGCGCGCAGGTTTCCGCCGCGCGAGGGCCGGCCCGCGCCGGCGCTCACCCGCATCCTGTCCGCGATAGCCCCGCAGGTGTTGCTGGCGACCGACGGAGTCGACAGCGTGCTGCTGCCCGCCGCCGTCGACGCGGACACCGTCCGCGACCACCTGCGGGCGGCCGCCCGCCACCCCGGCCCGCTGCTGCTCCACGTCGGCGGTCACCTGGTTCGCGACCGCGGCACCGGCGCGCTCGCCCTCGAACTCGACCGCGACCGGCTGCCCTGGCGGGTCCTGGAGGAGGAGCTGCGGCTGCGCCCGATGCAGTCCGGCACCCTCGTCATCGGCGACCTGAGCGCCGACGCGGACGCCCTGCCGCAACTGCGCGTCCAACCCTCCCCGCTCGGTGCGGGGCTGCCGCTGTGGGCGGCGGTCAACCCGGACGTGACGCAGGTGGGAACCTTCACCCGTGCCCTGGTCGAGGCGTTGCACGGCGGCCGCCCGGGCGCGGGGGAGCGGTTGACGCCGGAGCAGCTGCAACAGCAGGTGCACCACGTGCTGCGACCGGAGACGCAGATCGTGGTCTCGCACGCGCCGGGCTGGCAGGTCTTCCGCAACACCTCCCGCCGCCTGGGCCCGACCCTGGTCGGGGCCGAACTGCCGTCCGTGGCCGGGCCGTCGCCCGTCCCGCCCGCAACGGCGTCCGCGACCGCGCCTGTTCCGGTCGTGACGCAGCGCTCCCCGGAGACCGTCACGGTCGAGCTGCCGCTCACGGCCGACGTCCCGCCGTTCGACATGCCGCCGCTGCCCGTGAACCCGCCGACGGTCCACCTCACCCAGTCCGGTCTGCCGCCGGTGCGGCAGGAGCCCGCGGTGCCCGTGACGTTCGCTGTGCCCGTGCAGGACGACCTCGCCCCCTACCGGGGCGCCATCGGCGCCATCGTCGCCGCCGCGGACGCGGGCGAGCATGCGCGCGCCGTCAACGAGGCCATCACGCTGGAGCGCAACGCCGTCAGGTCGCACGGCACGGACAGCGAGCCGGTACTGAAGCTGCGCCAGGTCCGCGCCCACGTCACCCGCCTGGCGGGACTTCAGCGCGAGGCGACCCTGCTCTACCGCGACGTCGCCCTCAGCCTGCTGGACACCCGAGGCGCGGACGACCCCGAGACCCGCCAGGCCGCCGCGAACGCGGAGGCCTGCTGGCGTGCGATCGAGGACGACGCGGACGCCCGCCGCCTCGGCCCGGACCTGGTTCGCCTGCGCCAGGCCCTCCCGGACACCCGCCGCCTCTCCGCGGTCGAACGCCACCTCTCCCGCCTCCGCGGCGACACCCCGCCCCCGCCCTCCCGCACCCCGGAGGACACCGCGCCGGAGGACATCGTGGACGACGTTGTGGAGGACGCCGTGGAGGACGCCGTGGAGGTCCTCGCTTCCGACGACGTCTCCGCCACGGACCCGGCGGACGACGCCCGGGACGACACCGCGGAGGATTCCCCCGAGGACACTGCCGAGGACGCCTCCGAGGAGTCCGTCCACCGTGCGAGCTGAGCGCCCCGCCTGGCTGACAAACCCTCACGGCGTCAAGGGATCAACGATCCTGGCAACAGACTGACGCTGCCGCCCTGCTCTCCCGACCCGGACACTTTCCGATCATCCGGTCGCGAGGAGCGAGGAGCAGGCATGTCAGCCGAACCACCCGTGCAACGTCTCAGGGCGAACTCCGTGGGGTTGGTCGGGGTCATCTTCATGGCCCTGGCCACCGCCGCGCCGATCACCGCGATGACCGGCAACCTGCCGGTCATCATCGGCATGGGCAGCGGTGCGGCCGCGCCCGCCGCGTTCGTGTTCGTGACGGTGGTGCTGGTGGTGTTCACCGTCGGCTACGTCGCGATGGCCCGTCACATCACCACCGCCGGCGCGTTCTACGGTTACGTCTCGCACGGCCTCGGCCGGGTCGTCGGAATGGCGTCGGGACTGCTGGCGGTGCTCGCCTACGTCGTCTTCGAGGCGTCGATCGTCGGAATCTTCGCCTACTTCGCGCAGCAGGCGTTCGCCTCGCAGTTCGGGGTGCACTGGCCCTGGCAGGCCTTCGCGCTCTCGATGCTCGCCGTCACCGCCGTGCTGGCCTACTTCGACCTGCACATGGCCTCGCGCATTCTCGGGGTGTTCCTGGTCGGCGAGGTGCTGATGCTGCTGCTCCTGGGCGGCGCGGTGCTCGTGCACGGTGGCGGGCACACCGGCCTGCACGTCGGCACGCTGAACCCGGCCAAGGCCTTTGCGGGCGCCAACGCCGGGGTGGGGCTTTTCTTCTGCTTCTGGTCCTGGATCGGCTTCGAGTCGACCGCCATGTACGGGGAGGAGTCGCGCAACCCCAAGCGGATCATCCCGCGTGCGACGTTGCTGGCGGTGGTCGGTCTCGGCGTCCTCTACACCTTCGTCACCTGGATGACGCTCGTTGCCGCGACCCCGGCCGACGCGGTGCGGACCGCGAACGGCAGCAGCCCGCTCGACCTCTTCCTCGTCCCCGCGCAGACCTACCTCGGCCACTGGGCGGTGTCGGCGTTCTCCTGGCTGATGTGCACGAGTGCCTTCGCCTGCGGGATGGCCTTCCACCAGTGCGCCTCGCGCTACCTCTACGCGATCGGCCGCGAGGGCTTCCTGCACCGCGCGCTCGGCCGCACCCACCCGCGCCACGGCTCCCCGCACGTCGCCTCGTTCACCCAGACGGGCATCGCGCTCGTCATCATCGGCTCGTTCTGGGCCGCCAAGCAGGACCCCTACGTCAGCCTCTACACGCTGATGGCGATCCTGGGCACGCTCGCGCTGCTGGTCGTGCAGACGCTCTGCTCGTTCTCGGTGATCGCGTACTTCCGCCGCCACCACCCCGAATCCCGCCACTGGTTCCGCACGTTCACCGCGCCGCTGCTCGGCGGGATCGGGATGCTGGCTGCGATCTGGCTGCTGGTGGCCAACCTGGACACGGCGGCGGGGGCCGCGTCCAAGGTGCTGTTCTTCCGCTTCATCCCGCCGATCGTCGGCGGGGTGTTCCTCGCCGGGATCGGCCTGGCCCTCTACATGCGGGCCAGGCACCCCGAACGCTACGAACTGATGGGCCGTCTGATCGTGGCCGATGCCCAGGAACGGGCCGACGAACCGGTGCCGACCAGCGCCTGACGGTGCGTCACCGAGAAGTGCGTCACCACGAGTGCGGGCGGTAGTCCTTGAGGAAGACGCCGAACAGGTCCTCGCCCGCCTCGCCACGCACCACCGGGTCGTAGACGCGTGCGGCGCCGTCGACCAGGTCCAGCGGGGCATGGAAGCCGACGTCGTGCATGCGCATCTTGTCCGGGTGCGGGCGCTCGTCGGTGATCCAGCCGGTGTCCACGGCCGTCATCAGGATGCCGTCCGTCTCCAGCATCTCCTGGGCGCTGGTGCGGGTCAGCATGTTGAGGGCGGCCTTGGCCATGTTCGTGTGGGGGTGGCCGGCGCCCTTGTAGCCGCGGCCGAACTGGCCCTCCATCGCGGAGACGTTGACGACGTACTTGCGACGGGCCGGAGAGGCGGCCATCGCCGCGCGCAGGCGACTGACCAGGATGAACGGCGCGGTGACGTTGCAGAGCTGGACCTCGAGCAGCTCGATCGGGTCCACCTCCTGCACCTTCTGGCTCCAGCTGTTGGAGTCGTCCAGGTCCGGGACGAGCCCGCCCGCGTCGATCGCGGTGCCCGCCTCGATCAGGGCGGGCGCGGCCGAGCCGGAGGTCAGCGCGAGCGCGGTCAGCGCCTCGGCGCTGAGCTTCTCGCGGCGCGGGCCGCCCTGCGCGGGCAGCATCGGCTGGCGGCTCATGTCGAAGCGGCCCAGCGTCGTCGCGGAGGGCAGCTCGCCGGCGGGCAGCGGCGCGTCCTCGGCGTCGATCAGCTCCTTGTAGGCGTTCGCGGAGCGACGCACGGTCTGGGCGGCGTTGTTGATCAGCACGTCCAGCGGCCCGGCCGCGGCGACCTCCTCGGCCAGCGCGATGACCTGGGACGGGTCGCGCAGGTCGATCCCGACGATGTGCAGGCGGTGCAGCCACTCGTGGCTGTCCGGCATCGCCTTGAAGCGGCGGATCGCGTCGTTCGGGAAGCGGGTGGTGATGGTGGTGTGCGCGCCGTCGCGCAGCAGCCGCAGCGCGATGTACATCCCGATCTTGGCGCGTCCGCCGGTGAGCAGGGCGCGGCGACCGGTCAGGTCGGTGCGGGCGTCGCGGCGGGCCCGGTTCTCGGTCGCGCAGGTGGGGCAGAGCTGGTGGTAGAAGGCGTCGACCTCGACGTAGCGCTGCTTGCAGATGTAGCAGGAGCGCGGGCGCTCGAGTATCCCGGCGAACGCGCCGGTGGTGCCGCTGGTGAGCTGCAGGCCCTGCGTCTCGTCGTCGATGCGGGTCGCGGCGCCGGTCGCGGTGCGCTCGGTGACGGCCTTGTCGTTGGCGGTCTTGGCGGCGCGACGGTCCTGGCGGCGGCGCTGCTTGACCTCGCGGTACACGCCCGAGGTGGCCTTGCGCAGCTCGATCGCCTGTGGGTGGTCCAGCGGCAGTTCGCTCAGCTCGGCGAGGGCGTCGAGCACCAGGCGCATGCGCTCGGGGTCGATCCCGGGATGGGCCTCGGCGGTGACGGTCACGTCGGGTCCTGCGTTCATCGACTGCTGGGTCTCTTCTGGGATCGGGCCTGGCGGCCGGGCGGGGGCTGGCGAAGGGCAACCCGATCAACTCTACCGGTCGGCCGACCGTACCGGCCGGGCGCCTGCCGCGCAGCGGCGGGACGGGACGGCGGACGGTCGCCTCCGGGAGGTGGGCCCGAGCGTGTGGGCGGTGGCTGATGGCCGCGCGCCGGCCGCGCGGGCCGTCCCCGCCCCCGCGCTCCGGGGCTGTGCCGGCCGTCGCGGTCACTTGTTGCGCGGGCGGTGGGGCCGTTGTCGGCGCCTGCCGTCCCGGGGTCGGGCCTTCGGCCGTCGCCGTCATTCGTTGCGCGGGAGGTGGGCCCGTTGTCGGCGCGTGCCGTCCTGGGCCGCGTCGCCGGTGCCCGGGACGGGCGTGGCGGGCCCGGCGGCTGCGATCAGGCGCAGGCCTCCCATGCGCCGTAGCCGCCGATGAGGTCGTAGACCTCGGCGCGGCCGCCGCGCCGGAGCACGCTCGCCGCGATCGAGGAGCGGTTGCCGCCCGCGCAGTGCACGACCAGGCGCCCGTCGGCCGGGATCTCGTCGCGGCGGGCGACCAGCTCCGCGAGGGGGATGTGCAGGGCGCCTGCGATGAGGTGGCCGTCCCCCCGTTCGCCGGCGTTGCGTACGTCCAGCACCAGCGGCGGGTGCTCGCCGTTGAGCTCGGCGCGCAGCGCGTCGGCGGTGAAACGGGCTGCCTGCCGCATCTCCTCGGGCCGGTCCCGGAAGACCCGGTCCGGCTCGGCCGCGTGGCCGAGGACCTTGTCGAAGCCGATCCGGGCCAGGCGCGTGACGGTCTCCTCGGCGCGGCCGTCCGCCGCCACGACCAGGATCTCGTCGTCGGGGGCGAGCACGCTGCCGACGTGCTCGGCGAAGCGGCCGTCGATCGGCACGTTGACCGATCCGGCCAGATGCCCGGCGGCGAAGGCCAGCGGGTCGCGGGAGTCCAGGACCACCGCGCCCCGGCCGCGCAGCAGCGAGAAGCGTTCGGGGTCGAGGGGGTGGGCGGCCAGCTCGGGGTCGAACAGGTCCCGGTTGCGGCGGTTCAGATCGGCGTCGTAGGAGAAGTAGCCGGGAGCGGCGGGCTGGTCGGCGCCGACCAGGGCGACGAACGTCGCCTCGTCCATCGGACGGCACGCGTAGTTGGACAGCCGTTGCATGCCGATGGTGGAGGAGCGCTCGGTGGAGAGGTTCTTCCCGCAGGCGGAGCCCGCTCCGTGGGCGGGGAAGACGCGGGTCTCGTCCGGCAGCGCGAGCAACTTGCGGTGGACGCTGTCGTACAGCATCGCGCCGAGTTCCTGCGCGGTGACGCCGGCGGAGGCGAGCAGGTCCGGGCGGCCGACGTCGCCGACGAAGAGGGCGTCGCCGGTGAGCACACCGTAGGGGATCAGGTCCTCGGGACGCTCGAAGACCAGGATGCTGATCGACTCCGGGGTGTGGCCGGGTGTCTCCATGATCTGCAGGGTGACCCGGCCCAGACTGATCCGCTCGCGGTCGGCGAGCTTGCGGATCGGGTAGTCCGTCTCCGCGCGGCGGCCGTAGCCGATCCAGGCGCCCGTGCGGGCGGCGAGCTCGAGATGTCCGGCCAGGAAGTCCGCATGGAAGTGGGTGTTGATCACCGCCTCGACGGTGAAGCCGTTCTCCTCCGCGTCCGCGACGTATTCGTCCACGTCCCGGCGCGGGTCCACGACCACGGCGCGGCCGGTCGTGGGGTCGCCGATGACGTAGGAGGCCTGGGAGAGGCAGTCGAGGTAGTGCTGAGCGAAGTACATGGGGCCTCCCGGTGCCGGGCTGTGGATGGGATACCCATAGGGGTATTACGATGAGAGTGTCGTATACCTCCAGGGGTATTGGCAAAAGTTCCGCTGCAACAGTCGAAAGGCCCAGGTCATGCATCCCGTGCAGGTCGTCACCGTGCCGGTCGCCGCCGCGCAGGCGGCCGTCCGGTGAGCGCGCTGCTCCTGGCCCTATTGTCCGGCGCGGCGGTCGGTCTCGCCCTCGGCGGCCTCGGCGGTGGCGGCAGCATGCTCACCGTCCCCGCCCTGATCTACCTGCTGGGCTTCACGCCGGCCGAGGCGACGACCGGCGGCCTGCTGATCGTCGCGGCGACCTCGCTCACCGGCCTGCTCACCCACGCCCGCGCGCGCCGGGTCCGTTGGCGCAGCGGCCTGCTCTTCGCTGCTGCGGGCCTGCCCGTCGCCGCGCTGCTCGGTCTGCTCTCGTCACGCCTTCCGGCGGGGGCGCTGACGGCGGCGTTCGCGCTCCTCGCGGGGGTGGCCGCGTGGCGCATGCTGCGTCCTGGGCGTCCCGCGCGACCGGCCACGGCGTCCACGGGGGTGTCCGCGGCGGCCGAGGTCGATGCGCGCCCGGCGGGCGCCCCCCGCGCCGCGGCGGTCGGCGGGGCGCTCGGGGGCGCGACGGGTCTGCTCGGCGTCGGCGGCGGGTTCCTCGTCGTCCCGGCCCTGGTCTCGGTCCTGGCCTTCCCGATGGCGGAGGCGGTCGGCACCAGCCTGCTGGTGATCACGGCCAACTCCGCAGCCGCCCTGGTCCCGCGCCTGGGCGCGGCCCACGGGCTCGACTGGGCGGTGATCGCCCCGTTCACCGCCGCCGCGATCCTGGGCGCGTGGGACGGAAAGCGGCTGGCCGACAAGCTCTCCGGCGACACCCTGCAGCGCGCGTTCGCCTTCGTGCTGCTCGCGGTCGCCGCATTCATGCTGGTCGGCGCGGTCGCGCGCTGAGTCGGCGCGCCCGGTCTCAGGCGGTCGGCGAGCGTACGGCGCGGACGTGCAGCGCACGGGACCGCCGCGTCGCCCGCCACTCGGCGCGCAGCTCGGCGAAGCCGGCGGCCGCGAGCGCCGGGAGCAGCTCGTCGTCGTAGTGCGGCCCCGCGCTGCCGCCGTCCGGCAGGACGGCCTCCTCGAGCACGGACAGCGCCAGCCGCCCTGCCGGACGCAGCACGCGCCGCACCTCGGCCAGCGACGCGTCCCGTGGCTGCCACAACTGCACGCTGTTGACCGCGCACACCCCGTCGAACGTCCCGTCCGCCCACGGCAGCGCCTGGACGGTCCCCTGGCGCAGCTCGACGGGCGCCTTGGCCCGGCGGGTCCGCCGTCGGGCGGACGTGAGCATCAGTTCGGACGGGTCCACCCCGGCCAGGGTCAGGTCCGGGGCGCTCGCGGCGAGTGCGAGCAGGCCCGTGCCGGGGCCGAAGCCGATCTCCAGCAGCCGTTCGCCCGCGCGCGGTGCGAGGTCGGTGACGCAGGCGCGGACCTGCGCGTCGTGGCGACGCGCCATCAGTGCGCCGACGAAGGCGCCGCCCACTCCGCTGGGCAGTGCGAACTGCCGGGTCAGGTCCATGGGGCAAGCCTGCCGCAACTGCCCGCCCGTGCGGGGCCGATCGGTGGAACGGCGCGGGGGATCGCTCGGTCGCCGGTCAGCTGCGAAGGCGCCGGGCCACCTCGCCGAGGCCCTCGGCGATATGGGCCAGCTGGTCGGGGCTGAGCACGTCGATGAGCGCGTGGCGGACCGCCTCGACGTGCCCGGGTGCGGCGAGCCGCAGCATCTCGCGTCCCTGGTCGGTGATCTCGGCGAAGACGCCGCGTACGTCGCTGGGACAGGAGCGCCGGAATACCAGGCCCGCCCTTTCGAGTTGGGTGATCTGGTACGTGAGTCCGCTCTTGGACGTGACGAGGCGGTCGGCGAGCTCGGTCATCCGCAGCGCGCCGCCGTCGGCGGCGTTCAACTGCACCAGGACCTCGTACTGGGTGTGGGAGAGTCCCGCGTCGTCCTTGAGCTGCTGCTCCAGCCTGCGGTTGACCAGGTTGGTGGCGGACAGGAAGGCGATCCAGGCGGCCTTCTCGTGCTCGTCGAGCCAGCGGGGTTCAGTCATGCCACCAGAATACTCTGTTGTTCAAATTTGAAACACGGTGTACTGTCGTCCCGTCGCTTGGTTCAAATTGGAACGAAGCCCGAACGAGCGGAGTCTTCCCATGACTGCCCCTACAGAGAGCCGCAGCCCCGAGGCGACGATCCGCACCCGTGTCCGCGTCCCGCTGCGGTTCGGCGACGGGTACAGCGTCGACTCCGAGCTGGTCACCTTCCACGGCCTGGCCGACGGTCAGGAGCACCTCGCGGTCGTCCTCGGCGATCCGGACGCGACCGAGACCCCGCTGGTCCGCCTCCACTCCGAGTGCCTGACCGGTGACGTCTTCGGCTCGGCCCGCTGCGACTGCGGCCCCCAGCTCCGCGAGGCCGTCGAACGCATCGCCGCCCGCGGCGGCTACCTCCTCTACCTCCGCCAGGAGGGGCGCGGCATCGGCCTCTACAACAAGCTCGACGCC
Source organism: Streptacidiphilus jiangxiensis (assembly GCF_900109465.1). Taxonomy (GTDB): domain Bacteria; phylum Actinomycetota; class Actinomycetes; order Streptomycetales; family Streptomycetaceae; genus Streptacidiphilus; species Streptacidiphilus jiangxiensis. The sequence continues at coordinate 87,174 of NZ_FOAZ01000013.1, read as the reverse complement.
TACGCCCTCCAGGACCAGGGCTACGACACCTACCAGGCCAACGCGGCTCTCGGTCTTCCGGAGGACGGCCGTGACTACACCGCCGCCGCCCAGATGCTCGCCGCCCTCGGTGTCGACAGCGTCGACCTCCTCTCCAACAACCCGGACAAGGCCGCCCAGCTCCGCACCCTCGGCGTCCCGATCCGCGACCGCGTCGCGACCGGCGTCCACACCACCCCGCACAACCTCCGCTACCTGCGCGCGAAGTTCACCGGAACCGAGCTCTCGTCGGGTCACGATCTCCTGGCGGGGCGTATCGCCTGACGGATCGTCATTCGGATGCGCGCACGTGCAGGCGTTGTGGACGCCTGCACGTGCTGTGCGTTCCGCGCCCGTCCAAGGGGGAGGTGGCGGGAGGGGCGGTCAGGCCCAGAAGTCGTCCGACGCCGCCATGTCGGCAACGCATTCGTCCAGGTCTGTGATCTTGTCCCCGACGATGCGGAAGACGATGCCGCCCGCCATGTCGATCTTCTTGCCGCCGCGTTCCGCGGTGACCTGGTGAACGGACATCACGTGGCCGCGACCGTCGACGAACGCGTCGCGGAGCTCGACCCGCATGGTGCCGTTCGTCTGCGCGGCGAGCTGACCGTAGTAGTCGAGCACCGCGTCGATCCCCTTCATGTCGCCGGATAGCGGGTGGCTTCCCGGGACGTGGTGCGTGCAGTCGGACGTCATCATCCCCCGCAGGGTGTCCACGTCCCCCGCCGAGAACGCCGCGTAGCCCCTCCGGACCAGTGCCGCGTGCGGATGTTCAGCCATCGTCCTTCGCCGCCTTTCGTCGGGCTCGAACTGTCGGCCGGAACCAACCCTTCCACCATGAGGGCAGGTCGTCCACCGTGCGCCGCCGCGCGAAGGCCCGGCACCGGAAATCTCACGCGGAGCCTTGTCGCCGGTGGTGAGCAGTGATTCACTTCTGCCGTTCCCCCGCCTGGTGCGCGCGATGCTGGAGGTCCCGTGACGATCAATGAGAGAGCAGAGGTCGACGCCCCCGGGGGCGATTCGACGGGCGGCGGGGTGGCGAGACCCGGCCCGCGGGCCTGGGTGGTGCTCGGGCTGCTCTTCTGCCTGATGGTGGTCAACTTCGCCACCAAGGTGGTGCCCGCGCTGGCGGGGGACCCCTTGATGCACGAACTCGGTATCGGCACATCGACCTTCGGCGTGGTGCAGAGCAGCTTCTTCTGGCTGTTCGCGGCCGGCGCGATCCTCGGCGGCTGGCTGGCCACCCGGGTGTCGGCGCACCGACTGCTCGCGGTCAGCGCGGGTCTGTGGGTGGTCAGCCTGGTGCCCATGGCGTGGCACGTGGGGCTGGGCACCGTGATCACCTGCCGGGTCGTGCTCGGCTTCGCCGAGGGGCCGACCGTGGCCCTGGCCCTGCAGATCGCCCATGCCTGGTTCCCGGCCGAGCGCCGGGCGTTGCCCTCGGCACTCATCGTCGCGGGTGCCGCGGTGGGGCCGCTGGTGTCCGCGCCGGCGCTCAACGCCCTCATCGCCCGGCAGTCCTGGCACGCGGCCTTCGCGGTGCTGGCGGTGGTCGGTACGGTCGTGGCCCTGGCCTGGGCGTTCGTTGGCCGTGACGGGACGCTCGCGGTGGCGGACGCGGCCCACCCACAGGCGTTGCCGCTGCCCGAGCGGGTGCCCGTGGCCCGGCTGCTGACCACCCCCACCCTGGTCGGCCTGACGGTGCTCGCGCTGGCCTCGTACGCGGACACGGCCGTCAAGCTGAGCTGGCTGCCGCTCTACTTCCACGACGGCCTCGGCTACTCCACGGCCACGGCGTCCAGGCTGACGGCCCTGCCGTTCCTCGCGGCCGCGATCTCGCTGATCGGCTTCGGTGTGCTCTCCCGACGGCTCACCCGCAGGGGCTGGTCGCTGCGGGCCACCCGCGGCCGGCTGCCCGGCATCCTGGTGGCGGTAGGGGCGTTGGGCAATCTGCTGTTCCCCCTGGCCGGCAGGGGTGGGCCGGCGCTCTGCCTGATCGTCCTCGGTGCCTCGCTGGTCGCTGCGGGCTACGGAATCAGCTTTGCCGGTCTCTCGGACGTGGTCCCCGCGCGACAGCGCGGCCTGGCCTTCGGCGTGGTGACGGCCGTCTACTCGCTCGGCGGGATCATCGGCCCGGCCGTCATGGGCGGCCTGGTGCACGGCAGCGCCGTGCCTCTGGACGGCTACACGCGCGGGTTCCTGGGGCTGGGCGTCGCGCTGCTCGCCGGTGGCGTGCCGGCCCTCGTCCTGGTGCACCCCGAGCGGGATGCGGCGCGTCTCCGCGCTGCTGCCGAAGGGCTGTCTGCTTCTCGTGCGTAGGTTATTGCGGATTCACCTGAGGGCCGGCGCCGGGATCTGTGAGGGTTTCGTGGCCTGAGCCGCGCCATCGCCCCCAAGTGAAATCCGACTACCGCCGCCTGTCCTGCCGGGGTGAGTGACTGCCCTGCCGGGCCATGGGCCGAGTTCATCCCGGGTGAGGCCCGGATGACTAGGATTGGGCGGAAGTCGACCGGCGAGCAGGGAGAACACACGCGTGGCAGTCCGCAGGCCTCCTGACCGCAAGCAGCGCATCGCCGCGGCCGCGGCCGACCTCTTCCGCGAGCGTGGCTTCCGCAACGTCTCGGTCGCCGACGTGGCCGAGGCCGTCGGCATCACCGCGCCCGCGCTCTACCGGCACTTCAAGAACAAGCAGGCGCTGCTCGGCTACGTCGTCAGCGACGGCCTCGAGGTCATGGACAGGATCGGGCGCGAGGCCGAGAGCCTCGACGAACTGCTCCGCGCGGCGATCGCCCTCGTCGCCGACCAGCGGGGGCTGGCGACCCTGTGGCGCCGCGAGGCCCGCCACCTGCCCGAGGCGGAGCGGGAGGAGCTGCGCCACCACCTGAGCGGGATCGCCGGCCGCTACGCCGCGCTGATCCGCGCCGAGCGGCCGGATCTCCCGGAGGCGGACAGCACGCTGCTCGCCTGGTCGCTGCTGGGGGTCCTGGCCAGCCTGGCCGGCCATCGGTACAGCCTCCCGCGTCGCCGACTCGAGGCCTTGCTGACCCGGCTCACCTCGACGGTCGTCCGCTGCGAGCTCGGCACGGCCGCTCCCTCCGAGCCGACCGAGGCGGTACCGGACCCGGCTCAGCTCGCGCAGCCCTTCGCGCTGTCCCGTCGGGAGCAGATGCTCACCGAGGCGATCCGGCTCTTCGACGAGCGTGGCTTCCAGTCCGTCAGCACGGACGACATCGGCGAGGCCGTCGGCACGTCCGGGCCGAACGTCTACAAGCACTTCCCCAGCAAGACGGACCTCCTGGTCGCCGGGGTCGTCCGCGGCGGTGAACGGCGGGCCGCCGGGACCGCCCAGGCTCTGGCGCGTGGGGGCGATCCGCGACAGACGCTGGACCTGCTGCTCCATGCCCACATCGACTTCGCGTTGGAGAACGGCCACCTGCTCGGCCTGCTGCTCAGTGAACTGGACCAGCTCCCCGAGGAGCAGCGCAAGCGCAGCCTTCAGGTTCAGCGGGAGTACGTCGAGCTCTGGGTCAAGGTCCTGGACCAGGCTGCGCCTGGTCTCGATGCGACCGAAGCGAAGATCGTCGTCCTCGCCGTGCTCTCCGTGGTGGACAGCGCCGCCCGGACCGGGCGGCTGCGCAGCCGCCCGGACCTCGACGACCGCCTGTTCGAGATCGGGACGGCTCTGCTCCTGGCCCGATAGCCCGACGCCCACCGATCGCCCAGAACGCCGGGACCGCAGCTGCGGTCCCGGCGTTCCTTTGTCTTCGCACGCTCTGGGTCGGGTCGGCCGGGCCGCCGCTGAGGTATGGACATCGGCGTTAGTCTGAATTAACTTTGCAGCTGCCCGCTTCACTGCCGAAGCATGCTCTTCCTCGAAGAAGCACCGGCGCAGGCGGCTGTCGAAGCCACGATCGACCGTGCGTCGTGATCGTTGCGAGGGACAGCAATCATTCACTTCGAACTACTTCAGGAGTGCTCGTGGCGTCCACCCGGCCCCAGACCTCGCCGCCGTCGCCGGACATCCCGAGAGTCGGTGCCGACGCTCTCCTCGCCGGTGCCGCTCGCGCCTATCCGGACCGGGTCGCCCTCCTCGACGGCGACGAGTCGATGACCTTCGCCGAGCTGCACGACGCGGCCCTGCGGGTGGCCGGCGGCCTGCGAGCCCGCGGGCTGCGTCCGGGCGACCCCGTCGCGCTGCACATGCCCAACACCTACTGGTACCTCGTCGCCTACTACGGCGCGCTCTGCGCGGGCCTGCCCGTCGCGCCGCTGAATCCGGCGCAGCCCGTCGGCGCCCTCCGCGCGCAGCTGCGCGACTGCGGCGCCAAGGCCGTCTTCACGCACCCGGCCAACTGGGCCGGACTGGTCGAGGCCGCCGGCCCGGACCTGCAGCTGGTCGTGCACGTGCCGGGCACCGCCGCCGGCCCCGCACCCGAGGGCGCGGTCCCGCTCGCCGGGTCCGTCCCGCTCACGGACCTGCTGGCCGCCGACCCGCTGCACGGCTACCGGGTCGATCCGGACCTGGTGGCCCACCTGCAGCTGACCGGCGGGACGACCGGCAGGTCCAAGGCCGTGCGCGTGCTGCACCGCAACCTCGTCGCGAACGTCGTCCAGTCGGGCTGCGGGCGCTCCGGCTCGGTGGCGGGCCTCGACGAGCAGGGTGGTCTCCGCGTGACCCGGTCGGCGGACGCGGCGCCGCAGGCGATGCTCCCCGGCGAGGGCGTCACCATCGCCATCGCACCGCTCTTCCACGGCCTGGGCCTGGTGGGCCACAACATCAACACCCTGCTCGGCGGGACGGCGGTGATCACCGGCGGCCGCTTCGACGCCGACCAGTTCATCGTCGACATCGAGCGCTACGGCGTCACCAACATGGCCGGTTCGCCCGCCATGTTCTACGCGATGCTGCGCAGCCCGGAGCTGGGCAAGCGCGACCTGTCCTCGGTGCGCCTGGTCACCTCCGGCGCGGCGCCGATCGACACCACCGCGCTGACCCAGCTGCGCGCCGCCATGCCCGGCGCGAGCATCGTCGAGGGCTACGGCCTGAGCGAGGCCACCATGGGCCTGACCACCACCTTCCCCGGCGCCCCCATCGAGCCCCCGCTCGGCAGCGTCGGCACCGTGATCCCCGGCACCGAGCTCCAGCTGCGCGCCGAGGACGGCGAGACGGTGCTGCCGCAGGGCGCCACCGGCGAGATCTGGGCCCGCGGCCCGCAGATCACCGACGGCTACCAGGACGAGCCGGAGTTGACGGCCGCTCAGTTCGTCGACGGCTGGCTGCGCACCGGCGACCTCGGCCACTTCGACGAGAACGGCTTTCTCTTCCTGGTGGGAAGAGCGAAGGACATGCTGATCTACAAGGGCTACAACGTCTATCCCCAGCCGCTGGAGGAGCTGCTGTGCTCCCACCCCGCCGTCGCCCAGGCGTCGGTGGTCGGCCGGAAGGCGCCCGAGGTCGGCGAGATCCCGGTGGGCTTCGTCGTGCTGCGCCCGAACGCCGCGGCCGAGGCGGAGCGCGGACAGGCGTTCCTGGACGAGGTGATGGCGCATGTCGCCGCGCAGGTCGCGCCCTACCAGAAGGTCCGTGAGCTGCACGTGGTGCCAGCCCTGCCGCTGACGCCCACCGGAAAGATCCTCAAGACCGAACTGCGCAAGCGGCTCGCCGCCGTCACCGCCGGAACCCCCGGAAGCGCCGGAACCGCACTGGACTTCGCGGACCCGACCGACCGCGAGAACGCCTTCCGCGGCCTGGTCGACAAGCTGGACCCCTGCGTCATCCGTGACGCCGAGGGCCGGGTCGTCTGGGACAACGACCGCTGGAGCTTCCTCACCGCGCAGGAGTGCCCGGAGACCGTGCACCCGAGCCTGTGGCGGCAGGCCGGACTCAACACCGCCCAGGGCCTGTTCGAGGTCTGCGAAGGCGTCTACCAGCTGCGCGGCCTGGACGTCTCCAACATGACGATCGTCGAGGGCGACAGCGGCATCGTCGTCATCGACCCGCTGGTCTCCAAGGAGTGCGCCGCCGCCGGTATGGAGCTGTATCGCCGCAACCGCGGCGACCGCCCGGTCAGGGCCGTCCTGTACAGCCACAGCCACGGCGACCACTTCGGCGGCGTCCTCGGCGTGACCACGCAGGAGGCCGTGGACGCCGGCGAGGTCGCGATCGTGGCGCCCTCGGGCTTCATGGAGCACGCGGTCAGCGAGAACATCTTCGCCGGCCCGGCCATGCGGCGCCGCGCGGTGTACCAGTACGGCAAGTTGCTCCCGGCCGCCGCCGACGGATCGGTGGGCATGGGCATCGCCCAATGGGTCTCCAGCGGCACCATCGGCCTGGTCCCGCCCACCGTCACGGTCGAGGAGACGGGCACCGAACTCAGCTTCGGCGGGGTCCGGATCGTCTTCCAGATGGCGCCGGACACCGAGGCGCCCTCGGAGATGAACTTCTACCTGCCGGACCACAAGGTCCTGCTCATCGCCGAGATGGTCAACCACACCCTGCACAACGTGCTCACCCTGCGCGGCGCGCTGGTCCGGGACGCGCGGGCGTGGGCGGAGTACATCACCGAGTGCATCCTGCTCTTCCAGGACGCGGACATCCTGATCGGCTCGCACACCTGGCCGACCTGGGGACGCGAGCAGGTCGTCACCATGCTCACCCAGCAGCGCGACGCCTACGCCTACCTCCACGACCAGACGGTCCGGCTGATGAACAGCGGCCTGACCGGCGCCGAGATCGCCGAGGAACTGGCGGAGTTCCCGGGCGAGCTGGGCCGTTCCTGGAACGTGCGCGGCTACTACGGCTCCATCAGCCACAACGTCAAGGCCGTCTACCAGCGCTACATGGGCTGGTTCGACGCCAATCCGTCCCACCTGTGGCAGCACCCGCCCGTCGAGCAGGCCAAGCGCTACGTGGCCTTCATGGGCGGCGCGGACGCGGTGGTCGCCAAGGCCCGCGCGTCCTTCGAGGAGGGCGACCTGCGCTGGGTTGCCGAGGTGGTCAACCACGTGCTCTTCGCCGAGCCCGACCACGCCGCCGCCCGCGCGCTCCAGATCGAGACCTACACCCGCCTCGGCTTCGCCCAGGAGAACGCCACCTGGCGCAACTTCTACCTGAGCGGCGCCCAGGAGCTCTCCGCCTCGCAGCGCGCGGCCGACACCCAGAACCACAGCGAGAGCCTGGACCTCATCGCGGCCCTGGGCACCGGCCAGATCTTCCAGTCCATGGCCGTCCGGCTGAACGGCCCCCGCGCCGCCGCCCACCGGCTGCTGCTGCGCTGGGAGTTCGGTGACACCGACGAGGTGTGGACACTGCTGGTCGGCAACGGCGTGCTGACCCCCATGCGCGGCGACGCGCCCGGGGGCGAGGCGCCGCAGCTGACGGTTCGCCTGGAGCGCGCCACGCTCGACCGGATCCTGGCCAAGCGCACGACCTTCGCCGACGGCATCGGCGCGGGCGCGATCGTGCTGGACGGCGACGCCACGGTGCTCGCCACCTTCTACGGCCTGCTGGACGAGCCGGCCCGCAACTTCCCCATCGCGCTCCCGTGAGGAGACAGCACATGACCGACATCGTCGAGTACACGCAGTTGTTCGTCGGCGGCCGGTGGGTCGAGCCCGCCGGCACCGACACCATCGAGGTGGTCTCGCCGGTCACCGAGCAGGTCGTCGGACGCGTCCCGCACGCCGCGCCCGCCGACGTCGACCGCGCCGTGGCCGCCGCCCGCGAGGCCTTCGACCACGGCCCGTGGCCGCGCCTGCCCATGGCCGAGCGGATCGCGGTCGTCACCCGGATCAAGGACGCCCTCGCCGCCCGGCACCAGGAGCTGGCGGAACTGGTGACGCTGCAGAACGGCTCACCGATGCTGTTCTCCGTGCGCGGCCAGGCGCTGTCCGCCGTCGGGGTCTTCGCGGTGGCGCTCGCCGCCGCCGAGCGGTTCACGCAGGAGTCGGAGCGTCAGGGCACTGGCGGGCCGGTGCTGGTGCGGCGCGAGCCGGTCGGGGTGGTGGCCGCGATCACGCCGTGGAACGTCCCGCAGCTGACCATCGCGGGCAAGCTGGCCCCGGCGCTGCTGGCCGGCTGCACCGTCATCCTCAAGCCGTCCCCGGAGACCCCGCTCGACGCGCTCTGGCTGGCGGAGCTGTGCGCGGAGGCCGGGCTGCCGGAGGGCGTGCTGAGCGTGCTGCCCGCCGACCGGGAGACCGGCGCGTACCTGGTGGCGCACCCCGGCATCGACAAGGTCGCGTTCACCGGCTCGGTGGGCGCGGGCAAGGCGATCATGGCGGGCGCCGCGCAGAACCTCACCCGGGTCTCGCTGGAGCTGGGCGGCAAGTCCGCCGCGATCCTGCTGGAGGACGCCGACCTGTCCGTCGCGCTGCCCGCCGTCGTCGGCGGCACCTGCGCGGCCAACAGCGGTCAGGCCTGCGTCGCGCTCACCCGCGTGCTGGTGCCGGACTCGCGTTACGACGAGGTCGCCGGCGCGCTGGCCGCCGCCTTCGGCGCGCTCTCGGTCGGCAACCCGGCCGACCCGGCGACGGTGGTCGGGCCGATGGTGACCAGGCGTCAGCAGCAGCGCAATCTGGACTACATCCGCATCGGCCAGGAGGAGGGCGCCAAGCTCCTCACCGGCGGCGGAGTCCCGGAGGGGCTGACCACCGGCTGGTACGTCGAGCCGACTCTGTTCGGCGACGTCACCAACGACATGCGGATCGCCCGCGAGGAGATCTTCGGCCCGGTCGTCTGCCTGATCCGCTACGGCACGGAGGACGAGGCGGTCGCGATCGCCAACGACTCCGACTTCGGCCTGTCGGGCGCCGTCTTCTCCGCCGACGCCGAGCGCGCGGCGGCCGTGGCCCGCCGCGTGCGCACCGGCACCATCACCGTCAACGGCTTCCGGCTGGACCTGGCCGCGCCCTTCGGCGGCTACAAGCACTCCGGCATCGGCCGCGAGTTCGGCCCCGAGGGCCTGGCCGCGTACTTCGAGTACCAGACCGTCAACCTGCCCGCTCCGGCCCAGGCCTGACCCCACCGTCAACGAAGGAGAACTGAGCATGCGCGCAGCAGTGCTGCACAAGACCGGGGACGAGGCGCTGGACGTCCGCGAGGTCGAGACCGTGTCCTTCGGCCCCGGCCGGGTCCGGGTCAGGATGCACAAGGCCGGGCTGTGTCACTCCGACCTGTCCGCAATGAGCGGTGTGCTCATGCACCCCGCGCCGTTCGTCCCCGGCCACGAGGGTGCGGGCGAGGTCGTCGAGGTCGGCGAGGGCGTCACCCACGTGAAGCCGGGCGACCGCGTCATCGTCTGCTGGATGCCGCCGTGCGACGCCTGCCCCTCGTGCAAGGCGGGCGACGGCCACCTGTGCCGCAGCGGCTACGGCAACCTGGCCAACCCCAACTTCAAGGACGGCGAGACGATCGTTCCCGGCATGCTCGGCGCGGGCACCTTCGCCGAGGAGGTCGTCATCGCCGCCTACGCGGCCATCCCGATCCCGGACGACGTCCCCTACGACATCGCCGCTCTGGTCGGTTGCGGCGTCACCACCGGGATCGGCGCGGCGCTCAACACCGCCAAGGTGAAGCCGGGGTCCTCGGTCGTGGTCATCGGCCTGGGCGGGGTGGGCATCAGCATCCTGCAAGGTGCCAAGGTTGCGGGCGCGGCGCAGATCATCGCCGTGGACCCGACGCCGAACCGCCGCGCGTGGGCGCTCAAGTTCGGCGCCACCGAGGCGATCGCGCCGGAAGAACTGGCCGAGACCGTCAAGCGCGTCACCGGCGGCTTCGGCGTCGACTACGCCTTCGAGGCCGTCGGCAAGCCCGGCACGCTGCGCGCCGCCTACGACGCGGTGCGGCTGGGCGGCACCGTCTGCCTCGTCGGCGCGGGCTCCCGCAGCGACCTGACCGACCTGAGCATGGGCGAGCTGGTCATGACCGAGAAGGCGGTGCTGCCGTCCTTCTACGGCGGCGACGACATCCGGCGCACCTACGACACGATCTTCGCCCTGTGGCGGGCCGGGCGGATCGACCTGGAGTCGATGATCACGCACCACGTGCCGCTGACGGAGATCAACGAGGCCGTGCGGCAGATGCACACCGGTGAGGCCCTGCGCACCGTGATCGACATCGCCTGACCCCACCCGACCGACACGACGACGGCGGGCCCGCGCATGCGCGGGCCCGCCGTCGTCGTGTCGGTCTCCCGCAGCGGTTACGGGGTGACCAGGGGGAACTGCGGGTCGAAGTCGTCCATCGCGGAGGCGAGGGCGCCCAGCACGCCGAGATCACCCTCCGTCGTCAGCCGGTACTTCTCGACGAGGTCCTTCGCCGCGGCAGGCTTGAGCAGGAGCGCGGCGAGCGCCGCCTTGGGGCCGGTGACGCTCAGGCCGGCGTCCGGGGCGTGCCCGGGGCGGGCGTTGAGCACGCCGTTGCGCACCCACATCGTCCACGGGCCGCCGGAGTCGGCGAAGGTGAGGTTGATGCGGAGGTCGAGGCCCGCCGCCCGTCCGCCGTCGAGGTGGACGCCCACGAAGTCGAAGAGCAGGTCGATCGGCATGGCCAGGACCGTGTCGAGGTTGTCCGTGTGGACCACGCTCTCGGTCGGGACGCCGCCGCGCAGCTCCTGGGCGGCGGTCAGGAAGATCGCCCGGTACTGCGGCACCTCCTGCTGGTAGCCGAGCTGCTCGTAGGCGTCGGCCTGCAGCTCCTTGGCCTCGGTGTCGTCGGCGTCCGCGAAGACCAGGTGGTGCAGGACCTGTACGGCCCAGCGGTAGTCGCCCGCGTCGATCGCGTCCCGGCCCTCCTGGAGGATCTTGTCGCGGCCGATCAGGTCGACGTGGCGCCTGGCGTGGTCGGCGGGCAGCAACGGCAGGATCGTGGCCGGGTCCCCGTCCCAGAAGCCGAGCTCCTTGTGGAAGACCGCGCGGACGTTGTGGTGCAGGCCGCCGTGGTAGTAGCGGTTGAACCACTTCCTGCCGATCGCGTCGGGCAGTTCGACGATCTCGGCCGCCTCCAGCGGGGTCAGGCCCTGGTTGGCCAGGCGCAGGGACTGGTCGTGGATGTACTTGTAGAGGTCGCGCTGGGACTCCAGCAGCGTCACCACGTTCTGGTTGCCCCACACGGGCCAGGTGTGCGGGCCGTAGTGCACCTCGGCCTCCGCGCCCCAGCGCACCAGGGTCTCGTCCAGGTAGCGCGCGAAGTTGCGGGCGTCGCGGGTGCGCGCGCCGCGGATGGTCTGGATGTTGTGCATGGTGTGGTTGGCGTTCTCCGCGCAGGTGAGTGCCTTGATCGCGGGGATCCAGATGTGCATCTCCTCGGGCGCCTCGGTGTCCGGGGCGTAGAGGAACTCGAACTCCCAGCCGCCGAGGGTGCGCCGTTCGCCCGTACGGGTGATCGGGTCGGTGGGCGGGATGTAGCTGAACTTGGTGCGGAAGCCGTCGTCCTCGGAGCCGATGCCGCCGGTGACGACGCCGCAGTCGCAGTGGGGGAGCAGCAGGCCGAAGGTGTAGGCCATCCGTCGCGACATCGCGTTGCCGGTGATGACGTTCTCGCCGATGGCGTACTTGTTGAACGACTCGACGGTCCCCGGAGCGATGATCGGGATCTTGCCGGAGGCGACGTCGGCCTCGTCCACGATTCCCTTGATGCCGCCGTAGTGGTCGAAGTGCGTGTGGGTGTAGATCGCGGCGACCACCGGCTTGTCGTTGCCCAGCTCGCGGCGGAACAGCTCCAGGCCGGCCTTGGCCAGCCCGACGTCGGTGCCGAAGTCGATGACGACCAGGCCCTCGGGCGCGTCGACGATGGTGATGTTGGCGCTCAGCCGCACCTGGTAGAGGCCGTCGACGACGCGGTACAGACCCTCACGCTTGATCAGCTGGGACTGCCGCCACAGGCTCGGGTTCACCGAGTCCGGAGCGGGGGCGTCGTCGCTCACGTAGTCGAGCATCTGGCCGTCGCGCAGCAGCTCGCCCTCGTCGCTGTACAGCTTGTCGGGGAAGCCCGCGACGAAGCCGCGGTCCACGTCGGCGAAGTCTGCGACGTCCTCCATCGCGTAGCGGGAGGCGGCCGACCGGTTGATGTCGGCGGTGAAAGGGGTCGCCTGCTTGGGATCAGTCAAGGCGTTCTCCGTCCGGGCGGGGCTTATGTCTGACTTGTCCTATTTGCTGTTGCGGACGCTAGCCGCTGAGCTCCTCGTCCGCCAGCAGGCGGCGCCACCGCGTCTTGGCGCGCGGCCCGGCACGCTCAGCGGCGGTGACCCCTGCGAACGGGCACGAACTGTGCGCCGGCACAGCCGGGGTCGCGGGATCGGCCATCGCTGCACCGACCTGCGCCGATTCCCTCGCCTCCGCAAGGCCCCGCGTGGTCGGCTGTGCCTGCACGCGAGGGTGGCGCACCGCAGCCCCTCGCCTGCCTCTGTCGGCGCGATCCGCCCGACCCAGGTGCGAGAACAGACCCGTGCGTCGTCACGGGGACCTCCCAGTCGCGAGGAGTACCCCCATGCCCCAACCCCCACCTGCGCCCGCCCGGGCCGAGACCCGGGAGGCGCTCGACGTCAATCAGCTGACGGTGGCCTACGGACGCTCGGTCCGGGCCCTGCACGAGGTGTCCCTCCGGGTGCCGGCGGGCGGCATCGTGGCGCTGCTCGGCGCCAACGGAGCCGGAAAGTCCACGCTGCTCCGGGCGGTCTCGGGAACGCTCCCGCTGCACCAGGGCGCGGTCGTCTCCGGCTCGGTCGGCTTCGGCAGCGCCGACCTGACGGGCCGATCCGCCGCGCAGGTCGTCGCGGCCGGGGTCGTTCAGGTGCCGGAGGGGCGGCGGGTCTTCGCCGAGCTGTCCGTCGAGGACAACCTGCGCGCCGGGCGGCTCGGACTGGTCCGGCGCGGCCGTGCCGAGGCGCGGGCCACGCTGGACGAGGTCTACGCGCTGTTCCCGGTCCTCGCCGAGCGCCGCCGTCAGACGGCGGGGCTGATGTCCGGCGGTGAGCAGCAGATGCTGGCGATGGGCCGGGCGCTGATGGCCCGCCCCCGGCTGCTGCTGCTGGACGAGCCCACGCTCGGGCTGGCGCCGCTGATGGTGGAGCGGATCAGCGAGACCGTCCAGGAGATCCGCCGCCGGGGAACCGGCGTGCTGCTGGTCGAGCAGAACGCCGCGCTGGCACTGGAGTTGGCCGACCACGCCTACGTGCTGGAGGTCGGCGCGGTACGCCTGTCCGGTCCGGCCGCCGAGCTGGCCGCCTCCGACGAGGTCCGGCGGCTGTACCTGGGCGAGCAGGGCGACGAGCCGGGGACAGAGGACGTGCCCGCGTCGGTCCCCGCCCTCGGGCGGTGGCAGCGGTGAGCGCGGGCATCGACGTGCCCGAACTGCGCGTCCACGACGTCACGGTGCGCTTCGCGGGGCTCACCGCCCTGGACGGCGTCTCCTTCACTGTCGCCCCCGGCAGCATCCACGCCTTGGTGGGGCCGAACGGCGCCGGAAAGTCGACGACCTTCAACGTGCTCTCCGGCGTCTACCGGGTGGCCTCGGGCAGCGTCCGCTTCGGTGACGCGGAGCTGACCGCGCTGGCGCCGCACCGCATCGCGGCGCTCGGCATCGCCCGCACCTTCCAGAACATCGTGCTCACGCGCGGCACGGTCGCCGACAACCTGATGCTCGGCCGCCACACCCTGACCCGCGCCGGCTTCCTGACCAGCGCGCTGCGCCTGCCGCACGTCCGCGGGGAACAACGGGCGCACCGTGAGCGCGTGCGCGAGATCGCGGATTTCACCGGGCTCGGCGCCCGGTTCGACACTCCGGTGTCGCTGCTCTCCTACGGCGAGCGCAAGCGCGTCGAGCTCGCGCGGGCGCTGTGCATGGAGCCGAAGCTCCTGCTGCTCGACGAGCCGGTGGCCGGCCTGAACACCGCCGAACGGGCCGCGATGGCACGGACGGTGGCCTCCGTCCGGGACGCGCTGGGCCTTTCGGTCCTGATCGTGGAGCACGACATGGGCCTGGTCATGCGGATGTCGGACGAGGTGACCGTCCTGGACTTCGGCCGACGCATCAGCGGTGGGACGCCGCAGCAGGTCCAGCGCGATCCGGCCGTGATCGCCGCCTATCTGGGCGGCGCCACGGACGCGCCGGTGGGGGAGGAGACCCGATGACGACGCTGGTGCAGACCCTCTTCAACGGGCTCGCGCTGGGCTCCGTCTACGCGCTGATCTCGCTCGGCTTCACCCTGGTCCACAAGGCCTCCGACGCCGTCAACTTCGCCCACGGCTCGCTGCTGCTGCTCGGCGGCTACCTGGTCGCGGTGCTGCACACCTCGCTCGGCTTCCCCGGCGCACTCGTGGTCGCTGCCGCGGCGACCGCGCTGGCGGCCGTCACCGTGGGCCAACTGCTGCGCGCGGCCAGGGCGCAGGGCGCGGCCGTGCCGACGATCCTGACCATCGGCGTGGACATCCTGCTCTTCACCGAGCTCGCGCGGCGCATCGGCACCGACGTGCTCAACCTCGGCGACCCCTGGGGCGCGCGCGTCGCGAGCTTCGCCGGCGTGACCGTGGCCCAGGCCCGCGTCGCCTCACTGGTGGCGGCGGTCCTGCTGGTCGCGGCCTTCCTGGCCGCGTTCCGCTGGACCCGCTGGGGGCTGGCCATGCGCGTCAACGCCTCCGACCGGGAGGCCGCGGCGCTGATGGGCGCGCGCGGCGAGCGGCTGCGCGCGAGCGCCTGGGCGCTGGCGGGTCTGCTGGCCGCTGTGGCGGCCGTTTTCCTGACGGCCTTTCCGACGCCGGGCCTGGACCGCACCACCGGACAGGTCGCGCTGAAGGCGTTCCCGGCCGCCGTGGTCGGCGGGCTGGGCTCGGTCGGCGGCGCCCTGGTCGGCAGCCTGCTCGTGGGCCTGGCCGAGGCCTTCTCGGCCGGTTACCAGGACCAGCTCAGCCCGCTCGGCTCGGGCCTGTCCGACGTCGCGCCCTACCTGGTCATGGTGCTGGTGCTGATCGCCCGGCCCCAGGGCCTGCTCGGAGCCAAGGAGTCCAGTCGTGTCTGAACCCCCCGCCCGCCGGCGTCTCGGCCCGGCCCTGCTCGCGGTCGGCTGGCTGGTCCTGCTGCTGCCCCCCTTCTACCTGTCCGCCTTCTGGCTCCAGACCGGCCTGTTCGCGATGGCGGCGGTGATCGCCGCGATCGGGCTGAACCTGCTGGTGGGCACCGCCGGTCAGCTCTCCCTGGGCCACGCGTTCTTCCTGGCCGTCGGCGCCTACGGCTACACCTGGCTGGCCGGCTCGCCCGCCGCCGACGAGGGGCTGTCCGGCCTGCGGCTACCGCCGGCGGTTGCCTTCGTGGCGGCGGTGCTGCTGACCGGGGTGGCGGGCGCGCTGTTCAGCCCGGTCTCCGGACGGCTGCGGGCGATGTACCTCGGTGTGGCGACGCTCGCCCTGGTCTTCGTCGGCCAGCACATCCTGCTCAACGCCACCTCGGTCACCGGCGGGTTCAACGGGCGCTCGGTACCGCCGCTGACGGTGTTCGGCTTCGTCTTCGGCGACACCGACGACGGGCTGACGGTGTTCGACGTGCCCTTTGGTGGGCTCGAACGGCTCTGGTACCTGGGGCTGTTGTTGGTGGCGGTCGCGAGCCTGCTGGCCCGCAACCTGCTCCGCGGCCGTCCGGGCCGGGCGCTCGGCGCGCTGCGGGACAGCGAGACCGCCGCGGCGGTCATGGGCGTCCACCCGGCCCGCTACCGGGCGGCGGCGTTCACCGTCTCCTCGATGTACGCGGGCGCCGCCGGAGCGCTGCTGGCCCTGGTGTTCCAGCGGATCGTGCCCGACTACTTCAGCCTCGGCCTGTCCATGAGCTTCCTGGCCATGGTCGTCATCGGCGGCCTCGGCTCGGTGGGCGGTGCGGCGGCGGGGGCGGTCTTCGTGACCGTGCTGCCCCAGCTGCTGGGCCACTTCGCCGACCGGATCCCGCTGGTCGTCGCCCCCGGTTCGACCGGAACCGGCCTCGACGCCTCCGACGCGGCCGACTTCCTCTACGGCGCCGCCCTCGTGCTGACGCTGGTCTTCGCGCCCGACGGCCTCGCCGGACTCCTCCGCCGCCTGCGCCTGCCGCGTCCGCGGCTCCGGGCGGCCACCCCGCAGACATCCGCCGTCGGAGAACCCGCCGTCGGAGACACCCTCAAGGAGCAGACACTGTGAAGCACCACCACCTCACCGCCGCCACGGCCCTCGCGGTCGCCGTCGTCCTCGCCGCGAGCGGTTGCAGCGCCAAGGCGACCGGCGGCGCCGCTGCCGCCACCAGCAGCGGTGGCGTCAAGACCGGTCCGGGCGTGACCGCGACCAGCATCACCGTCGGCATCCTGACCGACCTCAGCGGCCCGGTCGCCCCGCTCGGCAAGCCGGCGCTGCAGGCCGAGCAGCTCTACGTCGACCAGGTGAACGCCGCTGGCGGCGTCTGCGGACGCCAGATCAAGCTGCTGGTCCGCGACCACGGTTACGACGTACAGAAGGCCGTCTCCCTCTACACCGAGATGGAGCCGCAGATCGCCGCGATGGGCCAGCTCGTCGGCTCGCCGGAGACCGACGCGCTGGTCGACCAGATCGAGCGGGACCAGCTGCTCACCCTGCCGCCGGGCCCCGCCTCCGCCCTGCTCGGCCACCCGCACGTCCAGGTCGTGGGCGCCACCTACGACATCACCATGGTCAACGGGCTGGACTTCCTGGCGAAGGCCGCGAAGCTCGCTTCCGGCGACAAGGTCGGCGTGGTGTACCAGCCGGGTGAGTACGGCGCGGACGTGCTGGCCGCCGCCAGGTTCGTGGCGCAGAAGAACGGCTGGACGCTGGTCGAGCAGCAGATCGCGCCGACCGCCACCGACATGACCGCCCAGGTCACCGCGCTGAAGGCGGCCGGGGTCAAGGCGGTCTCCTTCGCCGGGACCCCGGCGCAGACGGCGTCCCTGGTGGGCGTGGCGGCCGCCACCGGCCTGCGGGTCCCGGTCATCGCCGACCAGCCCGCCTATGTCCCGCAGCTGCTGGCGACCCCGGCGGCCCCGGCGCTGGAGAAGATGCTCTACGTCGCCTCCGGCGTCCCCGCCCTCAACGGCAGCGCGCCCGCGCTGACCAAGCTGGTCGCGGCCTACAAGGCGAAGTACCCGGCCGAGCAGCAGAGCGCCACCGTCGAGCTCGGCGCCTACAGCGCGGACATCCTGGTCGACGCACTGAAGGCGGCCTGCACGGCCAAGGACCTCAGCCGCCAGGGGATCACCGCCGGGCTGCGCACGCTGACCACCTTCGACGACGGCATCATCGGCCCCGACGACTTCGCCGACCCGGCCAGGGCCACCGACGAGCGCACCTACATCCTCCAGCCGGCGGCCGGAGTCCCGGGCGGTCTCACCACCGTCCAGGACGGCGCCACCTCCCCGCTGGTCGCCGACTACCTCGCCGGCAAGCACTGACGCTCCCGTGGTGTCGGCCGCGGCGCGTGCGCCGCGGCCGGCATCACTCCAGGCCCAGCCGCTGGGCGTCGAGGGCCAGGGTGAGGTCGGTGATGTCGCGCGGTCGGTTCAGCGAGCGCCCGGTCAGGCGTTCCAGCCGGCGCAGCCGGTTCAGCACGGTGTTCCGGTGGCAGTACAGCCGGTGGCCTGCCCTGGTGGCCGAGCCCTGGCAGTCGAGCCAGGCGCCGAGGGTCTCCAGCAGCAGAGCGCGTTCCTGCGGCTCCAGGGCCAGGACCGGGCCGAGTACCCGGGTGCGCAGCTCGGCGGCCAGATCGGGCCGGGAGACCGCGAGCGCGGTGCCCAGACGCTGTTCGGCGAGGGCGAGTTCGCCGTCGTGACGGCAGGTGCCGAGGGCGAGCCCGGCCAGCTCCCTGGCCCGGCCGAGCTCCGCCAGTCCGCCGACCACGGGGCTGACGCCCCCGCGCACCTGGAGGCCGAGCTCCGGCAACGGGGCCAGCCGGTCGGCGAGATCGGCGGGGGTGCCCTCGCCCATGAGGACGATGCCGGCCACCCCGTCGCGTTGGAGGCACCAGTGGATCTGGAACTCCCCGAGCGGCTCGCGCTCGACGACGGTCGCGGCCTGCGGGCCCGAGAGCAGCACGACCGCGTACCGGGCCCGCATCGGGAGTCCCACTGCCACCGCGACCCCCGAGGCTGCCGCCGGGTCGAGCCCGCCCCGGAGCAGCACCTTGAGCAGCGGGTCGAGGCTGCGGCCGGCGTGGGAGTCCGCCGCGCCGGAGCTGCGGCGGTGCGCGTCGATGAGCAGGGCGGCGTCCCGGCTCACCTGACGCCAGAAGTCGGTGGCCGCGTGGGCCATCAGCCCGGCCCGGTCCGGCAGTTCCCGCAGCACGGTGTCCACGAGCGCCCGCCAGGCGACGGCCGCCCCGACCCGCTGGGCCTGGACCACGGCGAGCAGGGGGACGCCCTCGGTGCCACGACGGGCCCCCAGCTGCCAGGCGTAGGCGTGCAGTTCCCCGCGCCGCTCCGGCGAGCGCAGCGACACCAGCGCGGCCTCCAGCAGCGCGTGCGCGGTGGCGTCGAGATCCGCCGGGCACAGGAGCGGGTCCGCGTAGTGGGGGACTTTGGTGCGGACCACGGAGAGGGCTCGGGCGGTCATCTCCGCCAGCCGATCCGTCAGCAGGCCGGCCGCGTGCCCGAGGAGCTCGCGTGCGCGCGGGTCGTCGAGGCCGTCGTCGGCCGGGTCGGTGACGAGCGGGTACCACCACACCGGTGGCAGTGCGCGAAGGGGAGCCCGGTCGCCTCTCGCCAGCCGGGCACTGAGACTCTGCATGGGTGCCTCCGCTGGGCATCAGATGGTTAGTGATTATTCACGTCTTGTTCTAACGTTGCCATGCTTCACGCGGTAACTCTTTGGAAACACGGATCAGTGCGGGCAACCTTCATGTACATCGGGATGTCCGACTGCACACCCCGGCGGGCGTCCTGCTGTCGTGCCGCACACGATTGCCCAGTGCGGGCCGCCGACTATGGACCATGACGGTCGGTCGGTCGCATGCTCCCGATCGCGCACCCCACCCGTCGTGCGCAGCCAGGGAAAGGAACTCCAGTGAGCCGACTGCTGCCATACGCCCGAGACGGACGCCTGCGGGCGGTGCTCGCCGTCCTGGCGACGGTCACCGCCCTGCTCGGTGCCACGTTCCTCGGTGGCCGGGCGTTCGCGTCCACCGAGCCGGCGTTGACCACGCCCACGGCCACGCTCGACGCCGCGCTGCGCTGCCCGTCCGCGTTCACGCATCCGAACCACGAGCCGGTGCTGCTCGTGCACGGGTTCGCCAGCTCCTACGAGGACTCCTGGGCCTGGGGCATGGCCCCGGCCCTGCGCGGCGCCGGCTTCGACGTGTGCGGGATCGACCTGCCCGAACACGCGCTGGGCGACATCCAGCTCTCCACGGAGTACGTCGTCCACGCCATCGACGCCATCCACGCGGCCACCGGCCGGAGCGTGGGCGTCGTCGCGCACAGCGAGGGCAACCTCGAGGCGCACTGGGCGCTGAAGTGGTGGCCGCACCTGCAGAGCGAGGTCGCGGACGTCGTCGACCTCGCCGCCCCGGAGCACGGCATCGTGGGCGGCAATCTGGTGTGTGTCCTGCCGTGCACGCCGGCCGCCGCGCAGTTCAGTGGCGGCTCGCACTTCCTCGCCGCGCTGAACTCCGGGGACGAGACCCCGGGTCCCGTCGCCTACACCTCCGTCTACAGCCTCACCGACCCCGCCATCGTGCCCGCCACGACCGCGATCACGAACGGGGCGACGAACATCGCCATCCAGGACGTCTGCCCCGGCCGGGTGGTCACCCACCTCGGATTCCTCTACGACTCCGTGGTCTACCAACTCGTGCTCGACGCCCTGTCCCACAGCGGTCCGGCGAACCCGAGCCGGTTGCCGTTCGGCGCGTGCCTGGGCCTGTACGCCCCGGGCGTCACCGCGGCGGAGGCGGCCTACGCCGAGGGCGTCCGCGCCCCTGCGGACGCGGCGACCGCCCTCGTCGACGGCGACTACACGGTGGACGGCGAGCCGGCGCTGATGCCGTACGCGCGGTCCTGACTCACCGCTGCGCGAGGCGCGCTGCTCTGAGCTCCCGCTTGAGCACCTTTCCCGCTCCGGACAGGGGCAGCGCGTCGGTGAACTCCACGCTGCGCGGCACCTTGTAGCCCGCGATCAGCTCGCGGGTGTGCGCCCGCAGGTCGTCCTCGCCCGCCGTCGCCCCCGGCCGCAGGACGACCACGGCGTGCACCCGCTCGCCCCACCGGGCGTCCGGCAGGCCGACCACTGCGCACGCGGCCACCGCCGGATGAAGCGCGAGGGCGTTCTCCACCTCGGCCGAGTACACGTTCTCGCCGCCCGAGATGATCATGTCCTTGATCCGGTCGGCGACGAAGACGTAGCCGTCCTGGTCCATCGAGGCGCCGTCCCCGGTGTGCATCCAGCCGTCGCGCAGGACGGCGGCGGTCTCCTCGGGGCGGTTCCAGTAGCCGAGCATCAGGCTCGCACCCCGGACGACCAGTTCCCCGACCTCGCCGCGCGGCAGCTCCGTCCCGTCCGGGCCGAGGATCCGGATCTCGCAGTGCGGCGTGGCCCGCCCGGCCGAGCGCAGCAGGTGGCCGCCGGCGCGGTGCTCCTCGGCGCCGAGCTGGGTGACCATGGCCGTCTCGGTCATGCCGTAGCCCTGGGTGAAGCCCGCCTGCGGAAAGGCCGCCATGGCCCGCTCCAGCAGGGCCGCCGGCATGGTCGAGGCGCCGTAGCGCAGGCTGCGCACGCTGCTCAGGTCGTGGGCGCTCGCCTCGGGGTGGTCCAGCAGCATCTGGATCATCGTGGGCACCAGGCTGAGTGTGGTGATCCGGTGTCGGGCGACGGCGTCGAGCACCTGCGCCGCCCCGAAGCCGGGCAGGAAGACGATCGTCCCGCCGACCGTGAGCTGACCCAGCCAGCTGACGATCGAGGCGATGTGGAACATCGGCGCGCAGGTCAACAGCAGCCCGCCGGGGATGCTGGAGTGGCCGGCGACCTGGGTGCCCAGAGTCGAGAACGTCAACGCCTGGTGGCTGACCATCACGCCCTTGGGCGCGCCGGTCGTCCCACCGGTGTAGAGCAGCGCGGCCAGCTCGTCGCCGCCGACGCGGAGGTCCTCGACTGGTTCGGACCCGGCAATCAGCTCCTCGTACCCGGTCGTGCCGTCGGGTGCCGTGCCGTCCCCGCAGTGGACGAACTCCGCCACGGCCGGGCACTCCTGGCGCAGGCGCGGGACGTGCGCCGCGAAGGCGTCGTCGACGAGCAGGACCCGGGGGCCCGCGTCCCGCAGGGCGAGGCCGATCTCGGCCAGGCTCCAGCGGATGTTCAGCGGGGCGACGACGGCGCCGATCCACCAGGTGGCGAAGAAGGCCTCGTGGTAGCGGTCGGAGTTCGTCGCCAGCAGGGCGACCCGGTCGCCGGACTCCACGCCCAGCGACCGCAGCGCGCCCGCCAGCCGGGCCACCCGGTCGGCGGACTCCCGAGCGCTGCGGACCCGGTCCCCGCAGATGGTCAACGGCTGGTCGGGAGCCAGTTGCAGCGCGCGGTGGAGTTGCTGCGTGAGATTCATAGAGGCACCGATCGTGAGTTACGGACGCTTCACTTTCGCGGATCTCCGTTGGTTTTGAAAGGGGTGTGGCGAGCAGGCTATGGACACAGTGGTTATCAGAGATTAACTTTAGGCCGTTCGACGAGTCTGCTGACCTGCGAGAGAGGCCCACCGTGCGGCGCAGCGTGTTCACCGAGGACCACGAGACCTTCCGGTCGACCATCCGTGAATTCATCGCCAAGGAGGTCGTGCCGTCCTACGCCGACTGGGAGCGGGACGGCCAGGTGCCGCGCGCGCTGTACCGACGGCTCGGCGAGCTCGGGGTGTTCGGCATCCAGGTCCCGGAGGAGTTCGGCGGCGCGGGCGTCACCGACCTCACCTACCTGGCCGTGCTCCGCGAGGAGACCGCACGCGCCGGGGTGACCTTCGGCGCCGATGTCGTGCACACCTGCCTGGTGCTGCCGTACCTGCTGGAGTTCGGCAGCGAGGAGCAGAAGCGCCGCTGGCAGCCGCCGTTCCTCTCCGGCGAGACGATGACCGCGATCGCGATGACCGAGCCGGGCACCGGCTCCGACCTGGCCGGCATCCGCACCAGCGCCCGACTGTCCGAGGACGGCACGCACTACGTCCTCAACGGCGCCAAGACCTTCATCACGGGAGGCGCCGAGGCGGACCTCATTCTGGTCATCTGCCGCACCGCCCCCTACGACCCGCAGAACCGCCGCGCCGGGCTGTCCATCCTCTGCGTCGACACCACCTCCGAGGGATTCGCGGTGGGCCGCAAGCTGGACAAGATCGGCCTGCGTGCGCAGGACACCGCCGAGCTCTCCTTCACCGACGTCCGCGTCCCCGTCGCGAACCTGCTGGGGGAGGAGGGCGCGGCCTTCTCCTACCTGACCCACAACCTGGTCGTCGAGCGGCTCGGCGCGGCGATCAGCGGCTACGCCACCGCCGCCGCCGCGATCGGCTTCGCCAGGGACTACGTGCGGGAGCGGCAGGTGTTCGGCAAGCCCGTGGCCGCCTTCCAGAACACCAAGTTCGCGCTCGCCGCGTGCGCGGCCGAGGTGGAGGCCGCGCAGGCCATGGTCGACAAGGCCCTCGTCCTGCACGCCGCGGGCGAACTGACGGCGGCCGACGCCGCCAAGGCGAAGCTCTTCTGCACCGAGCTCGCGGGCCGGGTCATCGACACGTGCCTGCAACTGCACGGCGGCTACGGCTACATGCTGGAGTACCCCATCGCCCGCCTCTACGCGGACACCCGCGTCTCCCGCATCTACGCGGGCACCAGCGAGGTCATGAAGACCATCATCGCCAAGGATCTCGGTCTCTGACGAGCCGGCTCCCTTTCCTCCCACTGCCTTCAGGAGACACCCCATGCGTGACGCAGTCATCGTCGACGCCGTGCGCACCGCCGTCGGCAAGCGCAACGGCTCGCTGTCGAAGCTGCACTCGGCCTCGCTCTCGGCCCACGTGCTCAACGCGCTGGTCGAGCGCACCGGCCTGGACCCGGCCCTGGTCGACGACGTGATCTGGGGCTGCGCCGGCGCCGTCGGCATGCAGGCCGGCTGCGTCGGCCGCGCCGCCGTGCTCGCCGCGGGCTGGCCCGAGTCCGTGCCCGCCGTCACCGTGGACCGCCAGTGCGGCTCCTCGCAGCAGGCCGTGCACCAGGCGGCGGCCGGCGTCATCTCCGGCCAGTACGCCGTCGCCGTCGCCGGTGGCGTGGAGATCATGAGCACCGTGCCGCTGGGCAGCACCCGCGGCGACGGCCGCTTCGGCGAGCCCTTCGGCCCGGACGTCTGGGCCCGCTACGGCGGGGTCCGATTCCACCAGGGCATGGGCGCGCAGTTGATCGCCGACCAGTACGGCATCACCCGCACCGAGATGGACCAGCACGGCCTGGACTCCCACGCCCGCGCCGCCCGCGCGGTCGACGAGGGCCGGTTCAAGGGCCAGATTGCGCCGATCACCGTCACCGACGAGGACGGCACGACGCGCGTCTTCGACACCGACGAGGGCATCCGCCGCGGCTCCACCCTGGAGACCCTGGGCGGACTCAAGCCCGCCTTCCGCGAGGACGGCTCGATCACCGCGGGCAACGCCTCCCAGGTCTCCGACGGCACCGGCGCGCTGCTCGTCACCACCAGCGAGTTCGCCCGGTCCCAGGGCTGGACCCCGATGGCCCGGATCCACACCGCCGTCGTCACGGGCACCGACCCGGTCACCATGCTCAAGGGCCCGATCCCGGCCACGGCAAAGGCGTTGGCGAAGTCCGGCCTGTCCGTCGACGACATCGGCGCCTTCGAGATCAACGAGGCCTTCGCGTCGGTCTCGCTGGCCTGGCTGCGCGAGACCGGAGCCGACTACGCCCGGATGAACCCGCTCGGTGGCGCGATGGCCATCGGCCACCCCATCGGCGGCTCCGGCGCCCGCCTGATGACCACGCTGGTCCACCACATGCGCGACAACGGCATCCGCTACGGCCTGCAGTCCATGTGCGAGGGCGGCGGCATGGCCAACGCGACCGTTCTCGAACTCCTGTGACCCCGGGGGAAGCCGTGCTGGACACCGTCCCCGGTCGTGCCTCCGGCCTGCTCGGGTTCCTCAGCCTGGAGGAGCTCGGGGACGACCTCTTCCGTGGCTGGTGCCACGCCGGCCTGCCGTTGCGGGCCTTCGGCGGCCAGGTCGCCGCCCAGGCGCTGACGGCGGCCGGGCGCACCGTGCCGGAGGGACGCACCGTGCACTCCCTGCACGGCTACTTCCTCCGGGCGGGCGACACGCGCCGCCCGCTCGACTACGCCGTGCAGCGGGTGCGCGACGGCGGCTCCTACCTCGCCCGCCAGGTCTCCGCCTCGCAGGACGGGCAGATCGTCTTCACGCTCTCGGCCTCCTTCAAGGCGGCCGAGGACGGCTGGGACCGTCAGATCGCGATGCCGACCGCGTCCGGCCCCGAGGAGCTGCCCGACCTCTTCGGGCTCTGGTCGGATTCGGCCCCGGGCGACCTGCAACAGGTCTGCTACGCCGAGGCCCTGGAGCTGCGTCATATCGAGGTGCCGCCGGGGCAGGGCACCCCCGGCCTGACCGAGCAGAAGCTCTGGATCCGGGCCGCCGGCACGCTGCCCGACGATCCCATGCTGCACGCCTGCGCCCTGGCCTACGCCTCGGACCTCTTCCTCGCCCCCACCGGCGCCCTGGACGTGGAGCGCCCCCGCGCGCTGCGGACCGAGCCCTCCTCGGTGTACGTCACCTCGCTGGACCACGCGGTCTGGTACCACCGACCCTTCCGCGCCGACGACTGGCTGCTCTTCGCCCAGCGCAGCCCCACCGCCGCCGACGGCCGCTCCCTCGCCTTCGCCGACGTCTGGTCCGGTGAGGGCCAGTTGGTGGCCAGCGTGGTGCAGGAGTCGGTGCTGCGGCAGTTGCGGGCGGCGACGCCCTGACGCCAGGCCCGATATGCCGAAGGCCCGATCCCACAGGGATCGGGCCTTCGGCATGACGGCGTCTCAGAGCTGCGGCGCCAGGGCGTCCACCACGTCCGCGTCGAGGCCGATCTCGACCAGCACCTCACGCGTGTGGGCTCCCGTGAGCGGGGCGGGCTGCGGGGTGGCGGCCGGGGTGCCCTGGTAGCGCGGGGCCGGGGCGGGCTGGAGCACGTCGCCCTCGGTGTAGTACGTGCCGCGGGCGAGGTTGTGCGGGTCGGTGGCGGCCTCGGTCAGTCCGTGGACCGGGGTGACGCAGGACTCCGTGCCGTCGAAGGCCGCCGTCCACTCGGCGCGGGTCCGGGAGGCGAAGACCTCGGCCAGCCGCCGCGCCATCGCCGGCCAGGCGTCGCGGTCGTGCTGCTTGGCGAAGAGCGCCTCGTCGGTCAGGCCCAGCACCCCCAGCAGCACGGCGTAGAACTGCGACTCGACGCTGCCCACGGCCATGAAGCCGCCGTCGGAGGTGCGGTAGGTGCGGTAGAAGGGCGCCCCACCGTCGAAGAGGTTCACGCCGCGCTCGTCGGTCCACCGGCCGGTCGCCAGCAGGCCATGGATCAGCGCGAGTTGGACGGCCGTACCGTCGGTCATCGCCGCGTCCACGACCTGGCCCTCGCCGGTGCGCTGAGCGTGCACCAACGCGGTGGTGATGCCGAGTGCGAGCAGCATGCCGCCACCGCCCATGTCACCGACCAGGTTCAGCGGGACGGGCGGGTTCTCGTCGCCCGCGCCCATCGCCCCCAGCGCGCCGGCGACGGCGATGTAGTTGATGTCGTGGCCGGGGGCCTGCGCGAGCGGGCCGTCCTGGCCCCAGCCGGTCATCCGGCCGTAGACGAGCCTGGGGTTGCGGGCGAGGCAGGCCTCGGGCCCGAGGCCCAGGCGCTCGGTGACGCCGGGCCGGAAACCCTCGATCAGCGCGTCGGCGGTGTCGATGATCCGCAGTACGGCCTCGACGCTCGCCGGGTCCTTGAGGTCGAGGGTGACCGAGCGCCGGCCCCGGTGCAGGATCGGGTGGGCGGAGGCCCGACCCGCCTCCGCAGGTCGGTCGATCCGGATGACGTCGGCGCCCTGGTCGGCCAGCAGCATCCCGGCGAAGGGGCCGGGGCCGATGCCACCGAGCTCGACCACCCGCAGCCCGGCCAAGGGCCCGGTGCGGGACGTGGTGCGGTCCGTGCTCACAACTGTGCTGCCTTCCCTGGCGATTGCTTCGGTGTGCGGAATGGCCGTCGGGGCCGGCTGCGGTCCCCACCACTGAGCCGGCCCCGACGGAGGAACATCGGCCTACAGGCCGAGATCCTTCGCGATGATGGTCTTCATGACCTCGCTGGTCCCGCCGTAGATGCGGGAGACGCGAGTGTCGGCGTAGAGGCGGGCGATCGGGTACTCGAGCATGTAGCCGTAGCCGCCGTGCAGTTGCAGGCACTTGTCGATGACGCGGGCGGCGACCTCGGTGCCGAAGAGCTTGATCTTCGCCGCGTCCGCCGGGCTCAGCTCGTGCGCGTCGTCCAGCTCGATGCCCTTGTCCACCATGGCCTGCAGCGCCTCGACCTCGGCGGCGCACTCGGCCAGCACGAACTTGGTGTTCTGGAACGCGGCCACCGGCTTGCCGAAGACCTGGCGCTCCAGGGTGTAGTCGCGGGCGAAGCCGATCGCGGCAGTGGCGGACGCCACGGCGCCGACGCCGATCGACAGGCGCTCGCGGGCGAGGTTCTGGCCCAGGTAGGAGAAGCCCTGGTCCTGGGTGCCGAGGAGATTCTCGACCGGCACGCGGACGTCGGTGAAGGACAGCTCGGAGGTGTCGGAGGACTTGAGCCCGATCTTGTCCAGCTTGCGGCCGTAGGCGAAGCCCTCGCTGTCGGTCGGGACGACCAGCAGGCTGAGCCCGTGACGGCGGTTCTCCGGCGTCGGCGCGGAGGTGCGGGCGACGACGACGCACAGCTCGGAGTTGCGGGCACCGGTGATGAAGGTCTTGGCGCCGTTGAGGACGTAGTGCGTGCCGTCCTCGGAGAGCATGGCGGTGGTGCGGATGCCGGCCAGGTCGGAGCCGGTGCCGGGCTCGGTCATCGCGATGCAGAGCATG
Organism: Streptacidiphilus jiangxiensis; assembly: GCF_900109465.1. Taxonomy (GTDB): domain Bacteria; phylum Actinomycetota; class Actinomycetes; order Streptomycetales; family Streptomycetaceae; genus Streptacidiphilus; species Streptacidiphilus jiangxiensis. The sequence goes on along the minus strand of NZ_FOAZ01000013.1, from coordinate 60,071 downwards.
GTGTCGCCGGAGGCGATGCCCGGGAACCAGCGCTGCTTCTGCTCGGTGGTGGCGAGATTGAGCAGATAGGGCAGGACGATGCCGGTGGAGACGGTGTAGTGGCCGAAGGAGACGGCCTGCCTGGCCACCTCCTCGGCTATCACCGTCTGGTACTTGTAGCTGGTCTCGCCGGCGCCGCCGAACTCCTCGGGGATGCCGAAGCCCATCACGCCGAGCTCGCCGAGCTTGCGGAACAGCTCGCGGTCGACGAGGTTCTCCTGCTCCCACTGCTCGAAGTGGGGCTTCACCTCCTTGGCGATGAAGTCCCGGATCATCGCCCGGAAGGCCTCGTGCTCCTCGTCGTAGAGGGTGCGCTTCATCTCTGGTCCCTGTGGTCGGTGTTGTGGGGGTTAGCGTCCTGCGGCGTCCACGGTCAGGCACTGGCCGGACACGTAGTTCGCCTCCTGGGTGCAGAGCAGGTAGATCGCGCCGGCGGCCTCGGCCGGGGTGCCCGGGCGGCCCAGCGGGATGCGGGCGGCCGCGTGCTTGGCCAGGTCGGCGTTGAGACCGGCCTTGATCTTGCGGCCCTCGATCTCGATGAAGGAGTCGTCGTCGGCGGTGGCCTCGGTCATCCGGGTGAGGATCCAGCCGAAGGCGACGGCGTTGACGTTGACCTTGTATCGGCCCCACTCCTTGGCCATGGTCTTGGTCAGGCCGATGACGCCCGCCTTGGCGGAGGAGTAGTTGGCCTGGCCCGCGTTGCCGAAGAGGCCGGAGACCGAGGAGACGTTGACGACCTTGCGGTGGTAGTCGGTCGGGTTGGCCTTGATGTACGGCTGCGCGGCGCGCAGGATCCGGAAGGGGGCCTTGAGGTGGACGTCGAGGATGGCGTCCCACTGCTCGTCGGTCATCTTCTGGATGACGGTGTCCCAGGTGTAGCCGGCGCTGTTGACGATGATGTCCAGGCCGCCGAAGGACTCGATCGCGGTGTTCACGAAGCGCTCGGCGAAGTCCTCGTCGACCACGGAGCCGACGCAGGCCACCGCACGGCCGCCGGTGGCGACGATGTCGGCGACGGTCTCCTCGGCCGGGTCCTTGTCGAGGTCGTTGATGACGACCGCCGCGCCCTCGGAGGCGAGCTTGAGCGCGACCTCACGGCCGATGCCGCGACCGGAGCCGGAGACGATGGCGACCTTGCCGTCGAGAGTGCCCATTGCGTGGTGTCCTTGTCTGATATGTCAGTTGGCGAGCACGACGGCGGACCCGACGAGGGTCACGGTGCCGTCGGGGAGGGAGATGGTGAGGTCGAGGTGGGCCAATCCGTCCTCGACGCGGCTGACGGTTCCGGTGCAGCGAGGCTTGGCGTGCACGGGCGTGATGGCGGAGAAGCGCACCTCGTAGGAGCGGATGCGTCGCTGGGGCACCCAGTCCGTCAGCAGGCGGCCCAGGTAGGCCATCGAGAGCATCCCGTGCGCGAAGACGTCCGGGATGCCGACCTCGCGGCAGGCGTCGCTGTCGATGTGCACCGGGTTGTGGTCCCCGGACGCGCCCGCGTAGAGGGCGAGCACGGTGCGGGTGATCTCGGGGGCGTCGAGGGTGAGCGTGTCGCCTGTCTTCATCACGCTGCCGCCTTCGGGTCGCGCACCACGATGGTGCCGGTCAGGGTGGCGATCAGCTCGCCGTCGCGGGTCACCTCGGTGGCGCGGACGATGAACTCCAGCGCGCCGCCCCTCTTGGCGTAGACGTCGACGACCTCGGTGGCGAAGGTGAGGGTGTCCCCGGCGTACGCCTGGGCGTGGTACTCGAACTTCTGGCCGCCGTGCAGCACCGTGCGGACGTCGACGCCCAGGCCGGCCAGGAAGTCGCCACGGCGCGGGTTGTCCATGTCGAGGCAGAACAGGAACGTCGGCGGCACCGGCAGGTCCCGGTGCCCGGCGGCCTTCGCGGCCTCCAGGTCCGTGTGGACGGGGTCGGCTTGGCCGGTCGCGTGGGCGAAGAAGCGCAGGCGTCCGCGCTCGACCTCCTGGCTGTGCTGCGGCGAGCGGCTGCCGATGACGGCAGGGTCGATGGGCACGGTTCAGCACACCTTCTTGAAAAGGGCCACGGCGCAGGTTAGCGCTGCTTCACTTTCTAGTGCTTTAGGCCCACTGTCAAGCGCCTGATGCCGACCATCAAAAGTTTCCGCAACAGCACTTGCCGCACCTCCCCCGTGCGCCTTCAGGATCTGGCTCACCCCGCCGCAAGGGCGGGATCCGACCTGAAGGGTGCAGATCCCATGAACGTCCGAACCACCGCCAGGAAGAGCCGCGCCCGCCGCAACGCGTGGATCGCCGCAGGAGTGGCCTCGGCCGCAGCCCTGATCGGTCCTGCCGCCACGGCCTCTGTCGCCGCCACTCCGGCCTCGGGCTCCAGTGCCCCCGGGCCCATCCTGAACGTGCAGAAGGTCGCCCAGGCTCCGGTCGACGACTGCTTCGCCTCGATCGGCGGCGCTCACCCCGTGCCGTCCGCCAACGGCACCTGCCCGACCGGGTACCAGCCGAAGATCGACGGAAACTACGTCTGGAGCGCTGCCCGCTCCGGTGACTACGGCTACTACGGCACGCTCTCCAACCTCACCTGCGGCGCCTCCTTCTGGGACGGCGACACGACGCCGGAGACGGTCCCGGGCGCGCAGGTCTGCGAGTTCGGCAAGGGCCCGGCCGCCTCGACCCTGGGCGCCGAGTACGGCGACACCCGGATTCCCCGCGTCCTGCGGGTCAACGCGGACACGCAGAAGGTCGAGGACATCACCCCGACCGGCGACCCGATCCTCCAGCGCACCCTCGGCCTGCGCGCCGCCGCGTCCAACAACGACGTGGTGCTCTTCTTCGGCCAGCTGGTCGGTGACACCAGCCAGAACCTCAACAGCGGGCTGGCCGCGTTCGCCTTCGAGGGCAGCACCGGGAAGTTCCTGGGCTCGCACGCCTTCTCGAACATCGTGAGCGCCCGCAACGGCGTGGTCGCCTCCGACGGCAACCTCTACGTCGCGGCGCGCCAGGCCGGCGGGCTCGGCGGCGAGGTGCTCAAGTGGACCGGCAACAAGACCAACCCGTTCCAGTTCGACACGGTCGGCACCCTGCCCAACGACGCCGGCTACCTGGCCACGTTCGGCAACCACCTGGTGGTCTCCGGCTGGGGCACCCAGCCGGCCGGTCAGAACGGCGCCGTCGTCGGCGGCCCGTCCAAGATCTGGATGAGCCCGGCGATCCCGTCCACGGGTCTCACCACGGCCGACGCGGGCTCCTGGAACTCGATCTTCTCCTGGGACCAGTACGACCCGGACCCGGCCGTTGCCAAGGGCATCGACTTCGGCGGCATCCAGGAGTGGAACGGCGACCTCTACGTCGGCAGCTACAACCCGGCCGCGCTGGGCGCCGTCGAGACGCTGTGGAAGACCTACGGCCAGCCCAGCGGTGACGTCGCCAAGATGCGCGACATGACCGGTGCCAACCGCGCCGTCACGATCTTCCGGATCCACGCCCCGGGCACCGCGCAGCAGACGACGACCCTGCTCTACGGCGAGAAGACGCTGCCGGTCTACGACCCGACCACCAAGACCTGGGGCAACAAGCCCAACCTGCTGGGCCAGACTCCCAAGTTCGGCCCGTCCGGCTTCAACGGCAACCCGGGCAACGCCTACGCCTGGACCTTCACCGTCTTCCAGAACAAGCTCTACATGGCGACCTTCGACGAGACGGGCCTGATCAGCCCCTCGGCTCCGTTCACCAAGACCGACATCGGCTTCACGAGCACGACCGAGCAGCTGCTGCAGAACGTCGTCGGCCCCTCCCTGAAGGCCACGCTCGGTGGCGGCGACGTGTGGCGGATGGACGACCCGAACCAGCCGGCCGTCGCGGAGACGCTGAACGGGTTCGGCGACAGCTCGGAGCACGGCGTCCGCGTCTTCCTGCCCTTCGAGGACAAGGGTGAGCTGTACGCCGGTCTGGCGAGCGCCTACAACCTGGACTCGTCGACCGTGAACCGCGGCGGCTGGGTGCTCGACCGGCTGACCCCGGGCGCGATGCGCCCGCCGCTGTTCACCGGTCTCCCCGCCGACGCGGCCAAGGCCGCCTTCGCCGGCGCCGCGGTGGCCGGCTGACGCACCCACGGATCGGCCCTCCTGCCCGGCGGGGCAGGAGGGCCGACGTCATTCCGTGTGGGCCTCCAGCGCTTCCAGTGCCTCCCGGCCCTTGGCGACCATGCGGCTGACATGTTGTCGGGAGTTCCCCGCGTACGTGGTCAGCCCGGTGATGGTGAATCCCTGCTCGTCGACGGCGGCGCGGTAGGCCTCGGCCCGCGCGTCCGCGAGCGCCCTCTTGAGCACCTGGGCGGTGCGGTAGAAGTGCTGCCAGTGCAGCTTTCGCTCGGGTCCGCCGAGGGGTCGCGGCGCCGCGCCGCCCAACCGATCGTCCCGCAACTCGACGAGGCCCTGTTCCAGTTGGGCCAACGACTCGCGGGAGTCACGGCAGGCCTCGATCGCCGCGTCGATGAGCCGGCAGAACGGAGAACCCGGGTCGATGCCGACCCGGGTTCCTTGCTGTCTCTCCAATGCTCTACAGACCCATGTCCTTGGCGATGATGGTCTTCATGACCTCGCTGGTGCCGCCGTAGATGCGCGCGACGCGGATGTCGCCGTACAGGCGCGCGATCGGGTACTCGGTCATGTAGCCGTAGCCGCCGTGCAGTTGGAGGCACTTGTCGATGACGCGGCCGGCGACCTCGGTGCAGAACAGCTTGATCCGCGCGGCGTCGGCGGCGCTCAGCTCGCGGGAGTCGTCCAGTTCGATGGCCTTGTCGGTCATCGCCTGCGCGGCCTCGACCTCGGCGGCGCACTCGGCCAGCACGAACTTGGTGTTCTGGAACGCGGCGACCGGCTTGCCGAACACCTGGCGGTCCTTCACGTAGGCCTTGGCGAACTCGATCGCGGCCGCTGCGGAGGCCACGGCCGTGACCCCGATCGAGAGCCGCTCCCGGGGCAGGTTCTGGCCCAGGTAGGAGAAGCCCCGGCCGACCTCGCCGAGGACGTTCGCGACGGGCACGCGCACGTCGGTGAAGGACAGCTCGGAGGTGTCGCGGGCATGCAGCCCGAGCTTCTCCAGCTGACGGCCGAAGGCGAAGCCCTCGCTGTCGGTGGGCACGACCAGCAGGGTCAGGCCCGCGCGGCGGTCCTCGTCGGTGGCGGGGGAGGTGCGGGCGACGACGACGCAGAGCTCGGAGTTGAGGGCGCCGGTGATGAAGGTCTTGGCGCCGTTGAGGACGTAGTGGGTGCCGTCCTCGGAGAGTCTGGCGGTGGTGCGGATGCCGGCCAGGTCCGAGCCGGTGCCCGGCTCGGTCATCGCGATGCAGAGCGCGATCGCGCCGGAGGCGATCCCGGGCAGCCAGCGCTGCTTCTGCTCCTCGGACGCCAGCTTCAGCAGGTAGGGCAGCACGATGCTGGTGGTGACCGAGTAGTGGGCGAAGGAGACCGCGGCTGCCGCGCACTCCTCGGTGATGATCGCCTGGTACTTGAAGCTGGTCTCGCCCGGCCCGCCGTACTCCTCCGGGATGTCGAAGCCCATCACGCCGAGGGCGCCGAGCTTGTGGAACAGCTCGCGCGGGGTGCGCCGCGCGGTCTCCCACTCGGAGAAGTGCGGCGTCACCTCCTTGGCGATGAAGTCCCGGATCATCATCCGGAAGTCCTCGTGTTCCTCCGTGTAGAGGGTGCGCTTCATACGGGCGTCCTTGCCTTGGGTGTGCGGGATGTGAGTGGTCGGCGGGGCTATGAGCCGGTGGCGGTGAGGCGGGTCCAGACGCCGTTCTCGCCGGCCTCGGCCGCGCGGCGGCCCAGGTTCTCGGCCCAGTGGCGCTCGGTCGCGACGGCGTCGCGCCAGGACCAGAGGCGGCGGGTGAGGCGGTGCAGCGGGTACTCCTCGGTGATGCCCATGGCGCCGTGCAGTTGGTGGGCGATCCGGGCGATCTCGGTGGCTGCGGCAGCGGTGGTGATCCGGGCGATGTCGACGGCGCCGCTCAACGCGTCGGCCTCGCGGGCGAGGGCGAGGGCCGCGTCGGCCTGGACGAGCTGCACGCGCATCAGGGCCAGGTTCCCGGCGACCGCCGGGATCTTCACCAGCGGGGCGTCGAACTGGCGCCGCTCGGAGACGTAGGTCCTCGTCAGCCGGTAGGCGCCGTGCGCGGCACCGAGCACGGCCGCCGACCACAGCAGCGCCAGCCGCTCCCGGACGGCGTCGTGGTCAGGAGCTGCGGCGAGCCGCGCCGCCGGGCTGGCGGTGAGGACCACCGTGTCGCGCGGCTCCCCGGCCAGGTTCTCGCCGGGCAGCACGCGCACGGACGGGTGGCGCAGGTCCACCAGCAGGGGTGCGGTGCCCGGGGCGCAGAGCAGCAGTCGGTCCGCGTCGCGGGCCCATGGCACGGCCGTCAGCTCGGCGGTGACGGTGCCGTCGCTCGCGTCGAGGGCGTGTTCCAGCAGGAGGACCGTGGTCAGGCTCTCGTCGAGGTCCTGGACGTGGGCGAGCGCCCAGTCGGCGGTGGCGGACTCGACGAGGGGGACGCCCTTGCCGTGCGTGGCCAGTGACTGGACCAGGACGAGCAGGTCGTCGAGGCTGCCGCCGGAGCCGCCGCGCTCCTCGCGGATGCCCACCCGGGGGAGACCGAGCTCGCGGAGCTGGGCCCACAGGCCGTCCACCGCGCTCGTGCTGCTGTCGTCGCGCGAGGCGAGTTCGTCCACCAGGCTCCGCAGCTCGTCGGCGATCTGGCTCATGAGCGGGCCTCCTGGCGGGCGATGAGGGAGAGCAGGACCTCCGCCGCGCCCCCGCGCAGGCTGAAGGCGGGCGAGGCCAGCAAGGCCTGGCCGAAGGTGCTGTCGAAGGCGGGGTCCTGGCACAGGTCGGTGAGGCGCAGCGCCTCGATGACGTCGTGCTCGAAGGCGTTGCCGAGGTACTTGAGGGCGGCGGCCTGCTGGACGGGCGCCTGGCCGTCGTCCATCGCCTGGGCGACCTCGAAGCAGAGCCGGCGCAGGACCGCGAGCCGGGCGACCAGGGAGCCGAGCAGCGCCCGCAGCTCGCGGTCGCCGGCCTGGCGCGCCGTCTCGGCGATCAACTCGACCAGCACGGGGTAGCTGGAGAGCACCCGCTCGGCGCCGCCGCGCTCGAAGGAGAGCTGTTCGACGATCTGCCGCCAGCCGCCGCCGACCTCGCCGATCACCCGGTGGGCGGGGACCAGGACGTTGTCGAAGCGCACCTCGTTGAAGTGGTGCTCGCCGCTCAGGTCGACGATCGGGGTGACCGTCACGCCCTCGGCGTGCATGTCGACGACGAACTCGGTGAGTCCCTCGTGCTTGCGGCCGGTGCGCTCGGTTCGGGCCAGCAGGTAGGCGTGGGTGGCGTGGTGGGCCTGGGTGGTCCAGATCTTGTGGCCGTTGATCCGCCAGCCTCCGGCCACGGCCTCGGCCGAGGTACGCACGGAGGCGAGGTCGGAACCCGCCTCGGGCTCGCTCATGCCCAGGCAGAAGACGGCTTTGCCGGAGGCGATCGCCGGGACGATCTCCTCCTGGAGCTCGCGCGTGCCGTGTCGCAGGATCGCCGGGCCGATCTGCCGGTCGCCGATCCAGTGGGCGGCGACCGGAGCGCCGGCGCGCAGCAACTCCTCGGTGACGGCCAGGCGTTCGACGTGGGTGCGGGCGGCGCCGCCGAACTCGACCGGGTAGGTCATGGCGATCAGTCCGCGCGCGGCGAGCTCCTTGCTGAACTCCAGGTCGAAGGAGCGCAGCCAGGAGTCGCTGCGCGGGACGTAGCGTCCGGCCGACCGCCACTCGGCGGTCAGCTGCCGGACCTGGGTGCGCAGTTCGGCGCAGGAGTCCGGGCCGGGGGAGTGGGGCACAGCAGCGGGCCTCTCGATCGGTGGTGCGGTTGGGCGGTGGAACGGGGGGTCGGGTTCAGCGACCGGTGAAGACGCCGGGGCGCTTCTCCTGGAAGGCCGCGAAGGCCTCCTTCGAGTCCTCGGTCGCGGTGATCACGGCCAGGTGGGAGGAGATCAGGTCCAGGTGCGTGCGCAGGTCGTGCCGGGCCCCCTGGCGGACCGCGCGCTTGATCGTCTGAACGGCGACCGGCGGGCGCTCGGCGAGCCGTGCGGCGTAGGCGTGGACGGCGTCCATCAGGTCCTCGTCCTCGTGGACCTCGTCCACCAGGCCGATCCGCAGCGCCTCGTCGGCGCCGACGAAGTCGCCGGTCCACAGCAGCCGCAGCGCTGTCGACGTCCCGACGACCCGGGGCAGCAGCCAGCAGCCGCCGTCACCGGGGACGAGGCCGACCTTGATGTACCCCTCGGAGAAGCGGGCGCTGCGCCCGGCGAAACGCAGGTCGCACAGCAGCGCCATGTCCATCCCCGCGCCCACGGCCGGGCCGGTGACGGCGGCGATGACCGGCTTGTCGAGCCCCTCCAGGGCGAGCGCCACCCGGTGCACGTTCCGGGTGAGCAGCTGCTTCTCGGCCAGCGGGGTGCGCTCTTCGCCCTTGAACTCGGACAGGTCCACGCCGGAGCAGAAGGAGCCGCCGGCGCCGGTGACCACGACGACCCGGACCTCCGGGTCCTGATCGGCCTGGAGCAGGGCGTCCGCCCAGGCGTTGACCACCGCCATGGTGAAGGCGTTCTTGCGCTCGGGGCGGTTGAGCAGGATGGTCGCGATCCCGTCGCGCACCGTGTACTCGAGGTCGGCCATGGCCGTTCCTTTCGACGTGGTTGCCACTGGCTCTACTTGGGGGACATCCGGATGGCGCCGTCCAGGCGGATGGTCTCGCCGTTGAGCATCGGGTTCTCGACGATGGCGAGCGCCAGGTGGGCGTACTCGGTCGGGTCGCCGAGGCGCGAGGGGTGCGGCACCTGGGCGCCGAGGGCGTCCAGGAACTCCTGCGGCTTGCGGTTCAGCAGCGGGGTGGAGAACAGGCCCGGGGCGATGGTCATCACGCGGATCTTGGCGGCGGCCAGGTCGCGGGCGATCGGCAGGGTCATCCCGACGATGCCGGCCTTGGAGGCCGAGTAGGCGCACTGGCCGATCTGGCCCTCGTAGGCGGCGGCGGAGGCGGTGTTGATGATGACGCCGCGCTCGCCGTCGACCTCCTCGGTCCTCGCCATCTCGGCGGCCGCGAGGCGCAGCACGTTGAAGGTGCCAACCAGGTTGACGCCGATGACGAACTCGAAGTCCTCCAGTGCGTAGGGCGTTCCGTCGCGCCCGACGGTGCGGCCGCCCTTGCCGAGACCGGCGCAGTTGACCGCGATGCGCAGCGGCGCCTGCGCGGCCGCGGTGGCCACGGCGCGCGCGGCGTCGTCGGCGCTGCGCACGTCTCCGGCGACGAAGTGCGCTCGCTCGCCGAGCTCCTTGGCGACCGCCTCGCCGTTCGAGGTGGGCAGGTCCAGGACGACGACGTGCGCGCCGCGCTCGACCAGCCGGGTCGCGGTGGCCAGACCCAGGCCCGAGGCGCCACCGGTGACGACGGCGGAGACTCCGCTGATCTGCATGGGTGCCGCTCCTTTGTGAAGTTCTGCAACAGTTAGTGTGGCTTCACTTTTGCGCGCCTGTGCTGCTCTGTCAATGGTGAATGGGCCCTGGACAGCAAGGTTAGCTTGACTTAACTTATTGCTGCCCTGGCCCTACTGCTCCAAGGAGCACCCCATGCGTGACGCAGTCATCGTCGACGCCGTCCGGACCCCGATCGGAAAGCGCGGCGGTTCCCTCTCCGGCATCCACCCGGTGGATCTCTCCGCCCACGTCCTGACGGCGCTGGCCGAGCGCAACGACCTGGACCCGGCCACCGTCGACGACGTGGTCTGGGGGACGGTCTCGCAGGTCGGCGAGCAGGCCGGCGTCGTCGGCCGGTACGCGGTGCTGGCCGCCGGATGGCCTGAGTCGGTGCCGGGTGTGTCGGTCAACCGGGCCTGCGGCTCCTCCCAGCAGTCCGTGCACTTCGCGGCCGGGTTGGTCACCGCGGGCCAGTACGACATCGCGATCGCGGGTGGCGTCGAGTCGATGACCCGGGTGCCGATGGGCGCGTCCCGCAGCGTCCCCGGTGCCGGAGAGGCCTACGGCCCGACCGTGCTCGGCCGGTACTTCCCCGACGGGACGGGCACGTTCGACCAGGGCATCGGCGCCGAGCTGATCGCCGAACGGTACGGTCTGACCCGCACCCAGTTGGACCAGCACGCCCTGGACTCGCACGAGCGCGCCGCCCGCGCCATCGACGAGGGCCGCTTCACCGCCCAGATCACCCCGGTCACCGTCACCCGCGAGGACGGCAGCGCCCACGTCTTCGACACCGACGAGGGTGTCCGGCGCGGGTCGACCCTGGAGAAGCTCGGCTCCCTGAAGACCCCCTTCAAGCAGGACGGCCTGGTCAGTGCCGGGAACTCCTCGCAGATCTCCGACGGCGCCGCCGCCCTGCTGATCACCACTCCCGAGATCGCACGGCAGAACGGCTGGACCCCGATCGTCCGGGTCCACACCGCGGTCCTCGCCGGCTGCGACCCGGTCACCATGGCGCTCGGCCCGGCACCGGCCACCGCCAAGGCCCTCAAGCGGTCCGGCCTGTCGATCGGCGACATCGGCGCGTTCGAGATCAACGAAGCCTTCGCCCCGGTCACGCTCGCCTGGCTCAAGGAGACCGGCGCCGACTACGAGCGGATGAACCCGCTCGGTGGCGCGATGGCCCTCGGCCACCCGCTCGGCGGCTCCGGTGCCCGGCTGATGACGACCCTGGTCCACCACATGCGTGACAACGGCATCCGCTACGGGCTGCAGGCGATGTGCGAGGCGGGCGGCATGGCCAACGCCACCATCCTCGAACTGCTCTGACCGCACCAGAAGCTCTGCCCGCACCAACTGACCACCCGCTCACGTGAGATCGAAGAGGTACCCATGTCGGATCCGGTTCTGACGTCGTTCGAGGACGGCGTCGCCGTCATCACCATCAACCGCCCCGAGGCGCGCAACGCCGTCAACCGCGCCGTGGCCGAGGCGGTCGCCGCCGCCGTCGACGAGCTGGACGCCCGGGACGACCTCGTCGTCGGCGTGATCACCGGCGCGGGCGGCTCGTTCTGCGCCGGCGCGGACCTCAAGGCGCTGGCGGCGGGCGAGCGTTCGGGCATCCCGGGCCGGGGCTTCTGCGGCGTCACCGAGACCCCGCCGGTCAAGCCGCTGATCGCCGCGGTCGAGGGCTACGCCCTGGGCGGCGGCAGCGAGCTGGCGCTCGCCTGCGACTTGATCGTCGCCGCCGAGAGTGCGGTCTTCGGCCTGCCGGAGACCAAGCGCGGGCTGGTCGCCGCCGGTGGCGGCCTGGTCCGACTGCCCCGGCGCATTCCCTACGCGGTGGCCATGCAGTACGCCCTGACCGGCGACTTCATGCCTGCCCGGCGCGCGTACGAGCTCGGCATGGTCAACGAACTCACCTCAACGGGCGAGGCGTTGGACGGCGCGCTCGCGCTCGCGCGGCAGATCGCCGCCAACGGCCCGCTGGCGGTGCGGGTCAGCAAGGCGATCCTCGCCTCGTCCGGCGACTGGCCGGCCGAGGAGGTGTGGGCCCGCAACACCGCCGCCTGCGCCGAGGTCTTCGCCTCACCGGACGCCAAGGAGGGCGCCCTCGCGTTCGCCGAGAAGCGTGCCCCCCGCTGGAGCAGCAACTGACCAGGGAGTTCCGACCATGAGCACCGCCTGGCCCAAGGGCCTGCCGCGCAGCCTCGACTATCCGGCGGGCACGGTCGCCGACCTGCTCGCCGGCAGCGCGCACCGCTATTCCGACCGCATCGCGCTGATCGACGGTGCGGAGCAGCTCACCTACTCCGAGCTGTACGACCGTGCCCTGCGGGTCGCGCAGGGGCTCAGGGAGAGGGGAGTGCGCCCCGGCGAGGCCGTCGCCGTCCACCTGCCCAACTCACTCTGGTTCACCGTCTCCTACTACGGCGTCCTGTTCGCCGGTGCGGTTGTGGTGCCGGTCAACCCGACGCAGCCACCGTCGGCGGTCCGGCAACAACTCCAGGACTCCGGCGCCGTCGCCGCCGTCACCCACCCGGCGGTCGCGGCGCAGTTGGTCGCGGCCGTGGCCGACCTGCCTGCGGTGCGCCTGGCGGTGGTGGCCCCGACCACCGAGGCGGCGCCCGGCCCCTCACTCCGGGAGGTGCCGCGGTTCCCCGGCTCCGCGGTCTCCCTCGCGGAACTCCTGGAGTCCGAGCCGATGCCCCCGGCGGAGCTGGACGGTGATTCCGTCGCGCACCTGGCCTTCACCGGCGGCACCACCGGCGTGCCGAAAGCTGTGCGGGTGCTGCACCGCAACCTCATCACCAACGTGCTGCAGGTCGCCTGCTGGCGCAGCGCCGCCACCCCGCACGCCGACCCCGAGGGCCGGATCCACCTGCGCCCCGTGCCCGAGGCCGTCACCGAGCACCACATCCCGGTCGGCGGCGCCACCGGCATCTCGGTCTCGCCGCTGTTCCACGGCATGGGCATGGTGACCCAGTCCTGCTTCGCCGCCGTCGGCGTCACCGTGGTGGTGTTCGGCCGGTTCGACCCGGTCCGCTACCTGGACGCGGTCGAGCGCCACCGGGTCCACGCCATCAACGGGGCGCCCGCCCTGTGCCACGCCCTGCTGGCGGTCCCCGGCGTCCGCGAGCGCGACCTGTCCTGCGTCCGTCTGGTCACCACGGGCTCGGCGCCGATCAGTCCGGCGGTGCTCGACGAGCTGCGCGAGATCCTGCCCAACGCCGTCATCAGCGACGGCTACGGGCTGACCGAGGCCACCATGGGCGTGGCGATCAGCCCGCTGGACAGCGCGCAGCCCCGTCCGCCGGGCAGCACCGGACTGCCGATCTTCGACACCGAGATCGAGATCCGTTCGGTCGACGGCGCGGCTCCCGTGCCGAGCGGCGCGCAGGGGGAGGTGTGGGTGCGCGGGCCGCAGACGACCGGCGGCTACCACGGCCACCCGGAGCTCACCGCGGGGCAGTACGCCGACGGCTGGCTGCGCACCGGCGACCTCGGCACGGTCGACGAGGAGGGCTGGCTCTCCCTGGTGGGCCGAGCCAAGGACATGCTCATCTACAAGGGCTACAACGTCTATCCGGGCCCGCTGGAGAACATCCTGCGCGCCCACCCCGCGGTGGCCCAGGCCTCGGTCGTCGGCCGGCCGGACGCGGACGCGGGAGAGGTCCCGGTCGCGTTCGTCGTCCTCAAGTCCGAGGCCGGCGCGGCCACCTCGGCCCTGGCACAGGAGCTGATGTCCTACGTCGCCGAACGGGTCGCGCCCTACCAGCGCATCAGGGCTGTGGAGTTCCTGGACGCGTTCCCGCTCTCACCGGCCGGAAAGGTCCTCAAGACCGAACTGCGGAGGCGGCTGACGGACGACAGCTGAGCCCGATCGGTGGTGCGCCGCCGAACAGGACCGGGCGCCGGCGCTCCTCGCGCCACTCGCGGAACGTCATCGGTGGGCCTCGCGGTGCCGAGCTGCGTTTAGGATCAACAGTCGCGGCCGGGAGCGGCGCGAGCCGGGCGAGGCAGCGGGAGGGTTCGTGGCACGGGAGAGCGGTGACGCGAGTTTCCTGCGCCGGTTGAACCAGGTGGCGATCCTGCGCGCCCTGCACGAGACCGAGAGCGCCACGATGGCCGAGCTGGCCCGGTCGGCACAGGTCTCCCGGGCCACCGCCGAGGCGGTCATGGAGACGCTGCTGCGGGAGGGGCAGGCCGAGGAGTTCGCGGCCGGCGCGGCGGAAGGGCTGCGCGGCCGCCCTGCCCGGCGGTTCGCCTTCCGGGCGGGGGTGGGTCACGTCGCGGGCGTGGGGATCGGCGCGGCGCACCTGACCGTGATGGTCTCCGATCTGCGCGGGCGGGTCACGGCCCGCGGCAGCGTCGGCGTTCCTCGGGACCTTCCGGCGGCGGATCGGTTGGACGCGGTGGCGCGGCTGGTCGCCGAGGCCTGTGCGGAGGCCGGGATCGGTCTCGGGCAGCTGACCGTGGTCGGTGTCGGCACCACCGGGGTGATCGACGGCGAGGGCCGGGTGGTCAAGAGCGTGGTGCTGGCCGACTGGACCGGGGTGGCGCTCCAGGCCGAGCTGGCCCGGCGGCTGGCGGTGCCGGTGCTGGTCGAGAACGACATGCGGCTGGCGGTGCTGGCGGAGCACTGGCTCGGCGCCGCGCGTGGCCGGTCGGAGGTGCTCTACCTGCACACCGGCAGTCGGATCGGGCTCGGGCTGCTGCTCGGCGGCGTCCCGTACCGGGGCTCGAACGCGGCGGCGGGCGAGCTGGGCGGGCACCCCGACGGCAAGTGGCGGGCGTTCCAGCACGTCATGGAGTACGCGCTGGCCGTCGACCCGGGGGAGCTGCGGGCTCCCGCGCAGGCGGCGCTCTTCGCCCTCACCCGGGCCGAGCAGGGCGACGCGGAGGCGGCGCGGGCTCTCGGGGCCTTGGCGAAGGACCTGGCCGAGGCCCTGGTCACGCTGGTGACGCCGCTCGATCCGGAGCTGGTGGTGATCGGCGGCGTGCTGGCCCAGGCGGGGGAGTGGATCACCGGGCCGGTCGGCGACCACCTGAGCGCGGTCTGCCTCTATCCGCCGGAGGTCGTGGTCTCGGAGCTCGGCGCGGACGCCGTCTGCCTCGGTGCGGTCCGACACGGGCTCAACGAGGCCGAACGGCGGCTCTTCGCGTCCTGAGACGCTCGACCGCTTGCGTACTTTCGTCAATAACTTTGATATTAACCAGGCGGTAGGGTCACGAAAATGTCTCGACGAGGTCTCGGCTGCGCACTCTTGCTCAATTAACGCTAGTTCTCAGCATAAATGCTCGGCTACTGTCCCGGTCACGCCCTCACCGCAACGACCGATGGGACCGAACCATGGGATCGAAGATCACCAGAACCGTGCCGGCGCTGCTCTGCGCCGCCGTGCTCGTGGCCGCCGCCTCCGGCTGCTCGTCGGCCGGCGCGGGATCCGGCAGCGACGCCAACGGTCCGGTCACCCTCACCTACGGCATCTGGGACCCCAACCAGAAGCCCGCGATGCAGCAGATCGCCCACGCCTTCGAGAAGCTGCACCCGAACATCACCGTCGACGTCGAGCTGACGCCGAACGCGGACTACTGGACCAAGCTGCAGACGGAGGCCGCCTCCGGCACCGCCCCGGACGTCTTCTGGATGAGCACCACCCGGATCGGTCTCTACGCCGGCCAGGGCCAACTGCTGCCGCTCTCGGACGAGTCGGGCTTCGACAACAAGCCCTTCCCGGCCTCGCTGAACTCGATCTACACCGTCGGCGGCAAGCAGTACGGCATGCCGAAGGACTTCGACACCATCGGGCTCTGGTACAACAAGAAGCTCTTCGACGCCGCCGGGGTGAAGTACCCCACGGCCTCCTGGACCTGGCAGGACGTCATCGACGCCTCCCAGAAGCTGACCAGTCCGGCCAAGGGTGTCTGGGGCATCGCCTCTCCTGACTGGACCCAGGAGAACCTGTACAACGACATCTACCAGGCGGGCGGAAACGTCATCTCCGCCGACAAGAAGTCCGCCGGCTTCGGCGATGCCAAGACCCTCGCCGGGCTCCAGTACGCCCTGGACTTCATCACCAAGTACAAGACCTCGCCCACCGCCCAGCAGATGACCGACACGGACCCCTCCCAGCTGTTCGCCTCCGGCAAGGTGGCCATGTTCACCGACGGCGACTGGGACACGCTGACCTACAAGAACGCACCGGGTCTCGACGCCGACGTCGCGCCGCTGCCCGCCGGGCCCGCCGGCCGGGCCACCGTGATCAACGGCCTGGCGAACGTCATCTACGCCAAGACCCCGCATGCCGCCGCTGCCTGGCAGTTCGTCAAGTTCCTCGGCAGCGAGCAGGCCAACCGGATCCAGGCGGCCAGCGGCGCGGTCATCCCGGCCTACCAGGGCCTCTCCGACGGCTGGGTGAAGGCCGTCCCCCAGTTCCACCTGCAGACCTTCGTCGACGAGCTGAAGTACGCGGTGCCGTACCCGGTCTCGGCGAACAGCGGCCCCTGGATCACCGACAACCAGGCCCTGCTCGACCAGATCTGGGGCGGCAAGCTCAGCCTGAGCGCGGGCGCGCAGCAGCTGACCTCCACGATGAACGCCGACCTGGCGAAGGGGTGACCGTGGCCCTCGCCAAAGCACCCTCCGCCCCCGCCGCCGTTCCCGCGGCTGCGGCCACGGGGCCTCGCCGCAGGCTCGGCGTGCGGGTGGGCGAGCAGAACGGGCACCCGCGCGAATGGATCTGGGGCTACCTGATGATCCTGCCGCTGGTCGCCGGGCTCGCCTGCTTCTATCTCTGGCCCATCGCCCAGTCCTGCTACTACAGCTTCACCACCTGGGGCGTCTTCGGCGGTCAGCAGTGGGTCGGCCTTGCCAACTACCGTGCCTTCCTGAGCGATCCGCAGCTGCCCAAGGCGGCCTGGAACACGGTGCTCTACTCGCTGCTGATGCTGCTGGCGATCCCGTTCTCGATCGTCCTCGCGGCTCTGCTCAACCAACTGCGGGGCCGGCATGTCGGGCTCTACCGGACGCTCTACTTCCTGCCGGTGGTCAGCATGCCCGCCGCGGTGGCCATGGTCTGGCGTTGGCTCTACAACGGCGACTACGGCCTGATCAACTACCTGCTGTCGCTGGTGGGCGTCCACGGCCCGCACTGGGTCTCGGACCCCAGGTTCACCGTGTACGCGATGGCCGTGGTCGGCATCTGGTCCAGCCTCGGCTACAACATGATCATTTTCTCGGCGGGTCTCAAGGGCATCCCGCGCCACTACTACGAGGCGGCGGAGCTCGACGGCGCGGGCCGGGTCCGACAGTTCTTCTCCATCACGCTGCCGCTGCTCAGTCCGAGCATCTTCTTCGTCTCGGTGCTCACCGTCATCGGCGGGCTGCAGATGTTCGACACCGTGCTGATGATGCTCGGCCGGGCCAACCCGGCCCTGGCCGGCAGCAAGACCATCGCCTACCTCTTCTACGAGGACGTCTTCCTCGACAACCGGCAGGGGATGGGCTGTGCGATCGCGGTCGTGCTGATGGCGGTGCTGCTGGTGCTCACCGCCGTCCAGTTCCGACTGCAGAAGAAGTGGGTGCACTATGAGTAGTCCGCAGATCAGCGGGCAGCGGCTGGGTGGGCGGCGGCTCGGCGGGCAACGGCTCGGTGGGCAGCGGCTCTGGCCGGTCCACGTCGTCCTGGCGATCGGCGCGGCGGCCATGATCGCCCCGTTCTTCTGGCAGCTGCTGACCTCGCTGCAGTCGCCCGCCCAGGCGACCAGCGTGCCACCGGACTTCGTTCCCGGCTGGCGCTGGTCCAACTACTCCGAGGTGTTCACCAGCATGCCGTTCCTGCGGCAGTTCCTGAACACCGTGCTGATCACCGTGGTCCGGGTCGCGGCGCAACTGCTCTTCTGCTCGATGGCCGCCTACGCCTTCGCCCGGCTGCGGTTCCCCGGACGCAACACGATCTTCGTGCTGCTGCTCGCCGTGCTGATGGTGCCCAGCCAGGTCTACCTGCTGCCGCAGTACCAGATCCTGATGCACCTCGGCCTGCTCAACACCCTCACCGGCATCGTGCTGCCCGGCCTCTTCAGCGCCTTCGGGACCTTCATGCTGCGGCAGTTCTTCCTCTCGCTCCCGTTGGACGTGGAGGAGGCGGCCCGGCTCGACGGCGCGGGACCGGTGCGGATCTTCTGGTCGGTGATGCTGCCCCTGGCCAGGCCCGGACTGATCTCGCTCGGCGTGCTGACCGTGCTCTGGTCCTGGAACGACCTGCTCTGGCCGCTGGTGGTCGCCAACGACGCCAACCAGATGCCGCTCTCGGTCGGCCTGGCCACGCTGCAGGGCGAGCACAGCACCGACTACCCCGTGCTGATGGCCGGCTCGCTGCTGGCCAGCCTGCCGATGATCCTGCTGTTCATCATGGCGCAGCGCCGCATCACCGAAGGCATCGCCTTCACCGGCTCCAAGTGACACCCCGTCCGGAGCGGCACCCCTTCGTGAAAGGAACTCTGTGACCGTGGAAGACGTGCGCCTCGGCGTCATCGGTCTGGGCCTGCGCATCTCCCTGCCCGCCGCCGCCCACCGTCCCGGTCGCGGCACCGTGGTCGCGGCCGTCTGCGACAACGACCCCGCGGCGCTGCGCCGCGGCCTGGAGCGGTTCGACTCGCTGAAGCCGCAGGACGCGGTGACCGACCACCGGGAGCTGCTCACCCGCGACGACCTGGACGCGGTCCTGGTGGTGACCCCGGACGACACCCACGAGCGGATCGCCGTCGACTGCCTGCGCGCGGGCAAGCCCGTCTATCTCGAAAAGCCTATGCACATCACGGTGGAGGGCTGCGACGCCATCCTGCGGGCCGCGTACGAGACGGGGACCCGCCTCTACGTCGGCCACAACATGCGGCACATGGGTGTGGTCCGGCAGATGCGGGAGGTGATCGCGCGCGGCGACATCGGGGAGCCGAAGACCGTCTGGGTGCGGCACTTCGTCTCCTACGGCGGTGACTTCTACTTCAAGGACTGGCACGCCGACCGCCGTCGCACCACCGGCCTGCTGCTGCAGAAGGCCGCCCACGACCTCGACGTGGTGCACTGGCTGGCCGGCGGCTACACCGAACGCGTCAACGCCTTCGGCTCGTTGATGCTCCACGGCGACCTGCCGCGCCGGGAGCCCGGGACGCCGCGTCCGGACAACTGGCTCAAGGAGTACGAGTGGCCGCCGACCGCCCGGACCGGCCTGCACCACCACATCGACGTCGAGGACGTCTCGGTGATGAACATGAGGCTCGACAACGGCGTCATTGCCGCCTACCAGCAGTGTCACTTCAGTCCCGACTACTTCCGCAACTACACCGTGATCGGCACGGAGGGACGCTTGGAGAACTTCGGTGACGAGGCCGGCGCGGAGGTCCGGGTCTGGAACACCGGACCTTCGCGCTACCGGCCCGACTGCGACATCTCCTACCTGGTGCCCGACGTCTCCGGCACGCACGGCGGCAGCGACGTCGCCATCATGGAGGAGTTCGCCCGCTTCGTCCGCGAGGGCGGCCCGACGGACACCTCTCCGGTCGCGGCGCGGATGAGCGTGGCCGCCGGCTACATGGCGACGATGTCCCTGCGCGACGGAGGCAGGCCGTACGACATTCCGCCGCTGGACCCGGACCTGGTCGCCTATTTCGCGGGTGCGCAGCAGCGGTAGGGCCGTCGGGCCCTCTGCGGGGGGCGCCTCGGTGCTGCATCGATCACGGCCTGTCCCTTCGCACGGGAGGGCGGTGGCGTGGCAGCAGCAGCGAGGCGGCCAGGCCCAGCGCGGCGATGCCGAGGCTGATGGCCCAGGCGGTCAGGTAGGCGTGCGTTCCACCACCGTGGGCCGCGAGGACGGACGCGGTGCCCGCGGAGCCGACGGCGGCGGAGAGGCTGACCAGGAGCTCGAACAGCCCTTCGCTTGCCGCGGTCTCCTCGGCCCGCACGTGGTCGACCACGAGGATGCGGGACGCGCCCGAGATCAAGCCCATCCCGGCGCCGGTGACGGCGAGGGTGAGGGCGAAGTCGGCCGCGCTCGAGTGCCGCAGGAGAAGCCCCGCGGTGCCCAGAACAAGGAGGACGGATCCGAGGACGGTCACGTTGCGGTAGCCGAGGATGCGTCCGAGTCTGCTGGTGACGGCGCTGAAGAGGGTCATCCCGCAGAACGCCGGCAGCAGCACCAGGCCCACGGCGGAGGCGGGCAGGCCGAGTCCGTCGTGGGACGTGAGGTAGGTCGAGAACGACACCTGCCCGCCGAGGACGATGTAGTGGACACCGCAGCCGACCGCGAAGACCGGCAGCAACTGCGGGCGCAGTAGTCGCCGCACGTCGATCAGCGGTGCGGGGGCGCGCAGTTGGCTCGCACCCCAGCCGGCGAGCAGGAGCGCGCCCGCACCGAAGCAGAGAAGCGTCGCGGGTGAGCTCCAGCCCCAGGTCGCGCCCTCGTGCAGGGCCAGCACCGGCAGGACCAGGCCGGAGGACAGCAGCACGACACCGGTCCAGTCGATGCGGTCGGTGCCGCAGGAAGCCGCGGGACCCGACGCGGCGCTTTGGCCGCGCGGGCCGGTCCACAGCAGGCCGAGCCCCACCAGCGTGCCGACGGCCGGCGTCCACAGCACGGCGCCGCTGCCGGTGGTACGCAGCAGCGCGGACGCGCAGGCGCTGCCGAGAAGCAGCCCGAGCATCAGCGCCGCGGACAGGTGGGCGATGGCCCGCCGGGTCTGCCCGATCCCGTGTCGGTGGCGGACGAAGCCGAACATCAGCGGCAGGAAGCCGGCGAGGCAGCCCTGCAGGACTCGCCCGGTCACCAGCAGCGGGTAGTCGGGGGCCGTCGCGATGAGGACCGCGCCGACGGCCACCACGGCCACCGTCGCGCGAAGCAGCCGTAGGTGTCCGTGCCGGTCCCCGAGGGCGGTGAGCAGCGGGGTGGCGACCGCCGCCGCCAGGGCCGGACCGGTGACGGTCCAGGCCAGCGCGGTGACGCCGACGTGGAACTGCCCGCCGACGGTGTGCAGGAGCGGAACGAAGTAGCTCTGCTGGAAGCCGCTGAACAGCTCGACGAAGAGCAGGACCGCAAGGCTCCGGCGCAGCTCCCGTGCGTCGGAGGTGCCGGGGCGGGAGCGCGCCCCGGCCAGCGGGAGGGGCGTGGCGCTCATCCGACGGTGGTCCGGTCGCCGTCGGCGGGGGCGAGGGCGAGGGCGAGGGCGAGGCGGCGAAGGGTCAGTTCGGTCAGCAGGGCGGCGCCGTCGGGCAGGACGGAGTCGTCGAAGACGGCCTGGGGTGAGTGGTTGTAGGGCGCGGTGGCGAAGTCGCCCCCGGGCGGACAGGCGCCGAGCATGAGATAGGTGCCGGGTACCTCGTCGAGCACGAAGGCCATGTCCTCCGCGCCCGGGGTGGGCGCGGAGGCGTCGAGGTAGCGCCGGGGGCCGAAGAGGTCGGTGACGGTGCGTGCGGCCAGGGCCGTCTCGGCCGGGTCGTTGACCAGGGCCGGGTAGCCGTCCTGGTAGTCGACCTCCGCCGTGAGCCCGTGCGCGGCGGCGATGCCGGTGAGCAGCCTGCGGGTGCCCTCGCGCATCCGGTCGCGTGCGGCCGTCGAGTAGGTGCGCACGGTCGCCTCGAACCCCGCGTGGTCGGGGATGACGTTGCGCTTGGTCCCGCCCCGGATGACGCCGACGCCCAGCACGACCGGGTCGTGGATGTCGAAGCTGCGGGTGACGAAGGTCTGCAGAGCGGTCACCATCTCGCACAGCGCCGGGATCGGGTCGGCGGCCTTGTGCGGGGCGGAGCCGTGCCCGCCCTTGCCCCGCACGGTCACCGTCAGCCCGTCGGAGGCGGCCGCCGCGGTTCCGGGGCGACTGGCGAAGACCCCGAACGGGAGTCGGTTCGATGCCACGTGCAGGGCGTAGGCCGCGGCGGGCTTCTCGCCGGAGGCGTGCAGCAGGCCCTCCGCCAGCATCGGAACGGCGCCGCCGCCGTCCGTGCCCTCCTCGTCGGGCTGGAACATGAACACCACCGACCCGGCCAGGTCCGCCCGCCGCTCGGCCAGCAGCCGGGCCGCGCCCACGAGCATCGCCGTGTGGAGGTCGTGGCCGCAGGCGTGCATCACGCCCGGGACGCGGGAGGCGTAGGGCAGGCCGCTGTCCTCGGTGAGCGGCAGGGCGTCCATGTCGGCACGGAGCAGCACGGTCGGCCCTGGTCGGGCGCCGCGCAGCACGGCGGTGACGGAGGAGAGCGCCGATCCGGTGGTGATCTCCAGCGGCATTCCGGCGAGGGCGTCCAGCACGCGCTGCTGGGTGAGGGGCAGGTGGCGGCCGAGTTCCGGCTCGGCGTGGAGCTCCCGGCGCAGAGCGGTCAGCTCGGGCGCCAGTGTGCGGGCGTGGTCCCGGACCGACAGGACGGGGGCGGACATCACAGGCACTCCTTCGGGTGGGGGTGGGGTGTGCTCAGCTGCGCCTGCTGCGCGCGGTCGTCACGTCGCCTGTCGGAGCAGCAGCTTGGCGATGCCGTTCTTCTGGATCTCCGAGGTGCCGGTCAGCACCCGGAACATGCGCACCTTGCGGAAGAGGAACTCGACCTCGTTGCCCTGGGTCAGGCCTTCCTTGCCGTGGATCTGCACGGCCTCGTCGAGGATCTCGAAGGCGGCCTCGGCGACGTTCAGCTTGCACATGAACGCCTCCAGCCGGGGCACCGTGCCGGTGTCCAGTGCGGCGAGCGCCGCGTAGGTCATGGCACGCGCCGCGTAGTAGGAGGTGGCCATGTCGGCCAGCTTGTGCTGGACGGACTGCAGTTCGGCCAGGGGCGCGCCGCCGACGATCCGGGTGCGGGCCCGCTCGAGCGTGAGCTCCAGGGCGCGACGGGCCAGGCCGAGCACGCTCGGACAGTGCAGCAACCGGTTGACGTTGACCCGGCCCAGCCCGAGGAGCAGTCCGTCGCCCTCACCTCCGAGCAGGTTGGCGGCCGGGACACGGCAGTCGGTCAGCACGATGTCGCTCTCGATGTGCTCGCCCGACATCGGCGTCGCACCGTCCAGCACCTCGCAGCCGGGGGCGTCGAGGTCGACGAGGAACGCCGAGAAGGTCTTCTCCGTCCCGTCCATGCGGGCGATGACGATGGCGAAGTCGGCGACCGGCCCGGCGCTGGAGAACACCTTGTGCCCGGTCAGCCGGTAGGCGTCGCCGTCGCGCACGGCGACCGTCCGCATGGCGCGGACGTCGGAGCCGGCGTCGGTCTCGGTGAGGGAGAAGCAGCAGGCGCGTTCGCCGCGCACCACCGGCAGGAAGTACCGCTCCAGTTGGTGCGGAGTGGCGGCGGCCAGGATGTCGCCGACGCGCAGCGGGCCGCCCATCTCGCCCAGCACGCTGTGCGCGAGGACCCGGCCGCTCGCGGCGAGCTCCTCCTTCAGGGCGGCGAGTTGGGTGTAGGTCAGGCCCTGCCCGCCGAGCTCGGTGGGCAGGTGGATGCCGTAGAAGCCCAGCTCGCGGCTGCGGCGCCAGACCGGTTCCAGCAGGGCGCGGGTGATCGGGGTCTCCGGGGTGACGTCGTGCGCGCGCTCGTAGTCGGCCAGTTCACCGTCGAGGTAGGTGCGGAGCTTGCCCACCAGGTCGGCCAGGAGCGGATCGTGGGCGTAGTCGGGGCGCAGCGAGAAGAGCATGGGACGGCCTTTCGACGGGGGGTCTGGTCAGTTGACGCGGCGGGCGACGCCGGCCCAGTACGACTCGCGGACGGCCTTGCGGTCGAGCTTGCCGTTGCGGTTGTGGGGGAGTGCGGGGAGGAAGTCGACGGCGCGGGGCTTCTTGAAGCGGTCGAGCCGCTCGGCGCAGAACGCGATGAGTTCGTCGGCGTCCGCCTGCGTTCCGGCGCGCAGGACGACGACGGCCTGGACGGCCTCGCCCCAGCGCTCGTCCGGGACGCCGACCACGCAGGACTCCTGCACGGCGGGGTGCTCGTCGAGGGCGGCCTCCACCTCGGTGGAGTAGATGTTGAAGCCGCCGGAGATGATCATGTCCTTCTTGCGGTCGACGATGAACAGGTAGCCGTCCTCCCGCATCCAGGCCAGGTCGCCGGTGTGCACCCAGCCCTCCTCGAAGGTCTCGGCGCTGAGTTCCGGCTCGCGCCAGTAGGCGGTGACGCAGTCCTGGCCGCGCACGACGATCTCGCCGATCTCGCGCGGTGCGACCTCGCCTCCCTGCTCGTCGACGACGCGGATCTCGGTGTCGTAGCCGGCCCGTCCGCAGGACTGCAGCAGCTCCGGGTCCTCCGCGACGCCGCGGGCGATCTCGGCGGCGGTGAGTCCCGCGACGACGGAGGTGGTCTCGGCGAGCCCGTAGCCCTGGCCGACCACCGGCCCGAAGGCGGCGACCGCCTCGCGCAGCCGTTGCGGGGAGATCGGCGCGCCGCCGACGCGGAGATCCCGGAGGGTGGAGGTGTCGTACCGGCCGAGCGCCGGGTGCGCCAGCACGGTCGCGAGCATGGCCGGGACGAGGAACGTGGCGTCGATCCGCTCCCGCTCCACGGTGGCGAGGAACGCCTCCGGCTCCCAGGTGGGCAGGACATGGATGGTCGTGCCGGCGAAGACGCAGGCCAGCAGCGGCATGCCGGTGGCGTGAGTGATCGGCCCGCAGGCCAGGTAGCGCGAGCCCGCGTGCGGGCGTGGCTCGGTCATCAGTTGCTTGCGCAGGTTCGCGAGCCGGTTGCCGAAGGTCTGCACGGCCGCCTTGAGCGCGCCGGTCGATCCGGACGTGAAGTTGAGGACGCACGGGCCGTCCTCGCCGACCTCCACCCGCACCGGCGCCGTGCCGCCCTCGGCGAGCAGCGTGGCGAAGCCGGACTCGAACTCCACCGGCAGGCAGTCCACGCCGGACGCGTCGATCGCCGCCAGCGCGTCCGCACGATGGGCGGCGTCGAACAGCAGCGCCTTGACCGGCGCGTATCCCAGCAGGTGCGTGATCTCGGCCCGGCCCAGGCGGGCGTTGATCGGGGCCCGCATCAACCCGGCCTTGTAGAGCGCGAACTCGACCACGATCAGCTCACCGCGGTTCCACGCCAGGCTCGCCACCGCGTCACCCCCGCCCAGCCCGCGGGCCAGCAGCGCGGCGGCAAGCCGGTTCGCGTCCTCCTCCAACTGTCGGAAGGTCCAGCTCCGTTCGCCACAGACCACGGCCGGCCGGTCGGGCCAGTAACGAGCGCTACGGGTCAGGTACACACCGAGGTTCACGACACACCATCCGAAACCGGGAGCCGGATGGGGCTCCCTAGAAACACGACTCAGAGACCAGTTCCAGACAGAGTGTCCAGTAACGTATTTGCTGTCAAGAGTCGGCTAGGCTGTCATCCGACACGAGAACGTCCGAATACGGAGGGTGACGTTGGCCGAGGACAGGCGCACACGACGGACCAGGCGCTCGCTGCGTGACGGGCTGGTCGCGCTCGTCCTGGAGCGCGGCTACGCAGGCCTGACCGTGGAGGACATCACCGAGCGTGCCGATGTCGCGCGGGCCACCTTCTACAGCCACTACCGCGACAAGGACGACCTGTTCACCAGGGTCACCACCGAGCTGCTCCAGGAACTCGACGAGCGGATGCACCCGCTCGCCGAGGAGACCGAGATCGGCTTCACGGGCAAGCCGCTCCTGGAGCTGTTCCGCCACGCCGAGCAGGAACGCGACCTGTACCGCGTCATCCTGCGCGGCGAGGGCGACGGCAAGGCCCTGCGCACCTTCCACGACGAGTCCGTGCGTCGGGTCGCCGAGGTCTTCACGGCGCGCGCCGCGCACACGGGCGCCGAACCCCGGCTCCCTGCCGAGCTGCTCGCCCGCGCCTGGGTCGGCGAACAGCTCGCCGTCCTGCACTGGTGGCTCGAACAGGACCCCGCGCCCATGCCGGCCGAGGAGGCCACCCGGATGCTGCTGGACCTCGCGGTCCACGGTCGCTTCTGGGCCAGCGGCTACGACGCCTCGACCTGACCCTCCCGCTGCCTGCCCGAGGGCACCTCACCCCGGAAGACCTCACCCCGGAAGACCTCACCCGGGCAGACCTTCCGCGTACACGCTCCATGCGAGGGCCACCGGGATCTGGCGGGCGCCGGGTGGCCCGTCCGGGTGGAAAGAGTCGATCGCCGTCCCACAGAGCCGGGGTGGCGCCCCGGTCGGCGACAGACTGGGAGCAGAGTTCCCACGCCCACCCCTTGGAGGCGCTGCGTGATGCCCGCGAGCCCTGGTACCCCCGGCTTGGTCGCCCCTCGTCCCGCGCGGGCGGGCAGGGCGGTGGCCGCTGCCCTGCTGTGCGGCGCGGGCCTGGCCGTCGCGAACGCCCCGGTGGCGCACGCCCAGAACGCGGGTCAGGTCTGCATGTTCAGCGCGCCGTCGGGCGCTGACGGCCTGGGGCACATCGGTTGGGGATTCCGCCGCGACGACGGCACCTGGCGGTTCGGTTCCACCGACAACCCGGGCGGTGCCTGGTCCGTCCCGCCCAGCTCCGACCCCGCCGTCACCGGCAGCTGGACCCGGGACGGCGGCTGGGATCAGATGCTCGCCGCGTTCCGGAGCGGGGAGTCCGGCCACGGTGCGGGTTTCTACACCCGCTACCGGTGCGACACCACGCCGGACGACAATTCGGGCGGCGCCGCCCAGCAAGCGGCCGATGAGGCGACCAACGGCTACAGCCTGCCGACCAACAACTGCCTGACCAAGGCCGTCGACATCTTCAAGGCCTACAGCACCCGGCTGGCGAACCTTCCCGATCCGGCCTGGCAGGTGCCCAACCAGTACTTCACCGTGCTCCCCACAGGCTGGAGCAGCACCACCAGCCTCTGACGTCGAGGGCGCGCCCCCAAGGCCGGCCGGTGTGTCAGCGGAGTGATCTAGGCTGCCGTCTGCCAGCCGAGACGATCAGCGTAGTTGTTGAACCGCTGTCAGGAGTGCCGTCATGACCCGCACTACCCCGCCGCGCCCCCTTGATGTCGGGGCGCGGTTCCCCGCACTCGCGCCGCTCGCCCGGAACGCCACCCGGCTGCACCCGCGGCGCGGGACGCCGACAGTCGAGCAGAGCTCCATCGGCGGCCCGGTGCTGTGGCCGGCGGGTGAGTCCTGGCCGGTGTGCCCGGAAGCCTCGCACCAGACCGTGTGGGGGCGGGAGGTGGCCGGGCCGGTGCCGCTGGTGCCGGTGCTGCAGCTGTTCGTGCGGGACGTGCCGGCACTGCCGCACCCGGCCGGAGCCGACCTGCTGCAGGTGCTGTGGTGCCCGGTGGAGGAGTTCCACGCGCTGGACCGCCCGCTCCTGCTGTGGCGAGACTCGACCGCGCTCGGCCCCCTGCTCGAACTCCCGCCCGCGCTGCACCCGGACGCGGACGACAACGTGGTGCCGCACCCGTGTGTGCTCGACCCCGAGCCGGTCACCGACTACCCCTACGCGGACGCCCCGGAGGAGCTGCGCGCGCAGCTCTTCGCCCACGACGAGCATTTTGTCGAGGATGAGCAGGGGTGGAGCATGTGGGACCTGCTGATCGTCCGCGGCTGCAAGGTCGGTGGCTTCCCCTCCTGGACGCAGGACCCGGACTGGCCCATCTGCGGGCGCTGCGGAGGCGAGACCGAACACCTGGTCACGCTCACCGGCTGGGAAGGCGACCGGAACTGGATACCGCGCGAGGAGTGGGCCCTCAACGGCTACGCGGGCGGAATCGAACGCGCCGCCGACCAGGGGCCCGAGGCGCGGGCCAACCGCGACCCGCTGGAGGTCAGCTTCGGCGACAACGGCGGCTTCTACGTCTTCGCCTGCACCGCCTGCCAGGAGATGCCGCTGGACTTTCGCAGCGACTGCCACTGAAGGGCGGGAATCCACTGGTGACCGGCGCCGTGGTCCACACGACCGCCACGACGGCCTCGTCACCGTCCGCCGCACCATGATCGTGTCACGAGCTCCTAGGATGCGGACATGGACAAGGTCACACCGCCGCGCGCGGGCGGCATGCCGATGACCGCGCGGCCGACCCGCTGGCAGGAGGCGGGGGCGAGCGGGAACTTCGGCAAGCGGTTCGCTGAGCTCATCGCCGCCGGCAAGGATGTCGACGGCGAGGCTCGGCTCGCCGACGCGCTCCTGCCCCGTGGCGCCCGGGTGCTCGACGCCGGCGCGGGCATGGGCCGGGTGGCCGCGGCGCTCGTGCAGCGTGAGCACGACGTGGTCGCGATCGAGCCTGACGGGGCGCTGGTCGAGCAGGCCCGGGAGACGTACCCCGGACTGCCCATCGAGGAGCGGAACATCCTCGATCTCAGTCCGGATGACGGTCCATTCGACCTGGTCGTCTGCGTCGGCAACGTGATCGTTTACCTGGCCGAGGGTACGGAGCGGACGGCGCTGGCGGCGATGCGCGACGTGCTCGGTGAGCGTGGTCGCATCCTGGTCGGCTTCCACCTCCAGGACCCGCCGCCGCACGCCCGCGTCTACACGGCGGCGGAGTTCGAGGCGGACGTGGCCTCCGTCGGCCTGCGCGTCGACCTGCGGGCGGGCAGTTACGAACTGCACCCCGCGAACGACACCTATGGCGTCTGGATCCTGAGCCGCGCCGGAGGGTGAAGAGGGCTCTACTGCGTGGGAAGCGGGTCCGCGGTCAGCCGGTGGATCCGTTCAGCTGCCACGAACCGGTTTGGGTGCCACCCGTCGCTTGGACGGTGTAGGTGCCGGCCATGGATGTCGGACTGATCGTTCCGACGAACGCGATCGAGACTGCTCCGGCAGGATTCGGCGTCGTGCTGGTCACCGTGAAGTTGATGGACGTGGCCGTGACGGTGCCCGAGAAGCTGCCGCTGCCGTACAGCGGGGGAGCGACCGTCATCTGGCCGGCGATGTGCCCCTGCGCGTCCTCGGTGATCGAGCTCAGGCCGAAGGTGGAGTCGATGTTGTAGGTGATGTTGTGCACCGTGCCGCTGTACGACGCCGCCAAGTGGGGCAGGGACGGGCTGGGCGACGGGCTCGGCCCGGTCGTCGGGGGGACGTAACGGTAGAAGCCCTGGACGGTGGAGAGCCCGGCATGGTTGGTGCGGACATAGGCCAGGGTCCAGGTGTTGGTGCGCTGGACGTGGTCGTAGGCGTGTGGCGCGGCCAGGATCTGGACCGTCTTTGCGGACTTGCCGATCAGGATCCCGACGTGTCCTTCGAAGTACGCCAGATCTCCGGGCATGGCTTGCGCCGTGGGCACCTTGACCATGTGGGGCATGACCCGCTGCGAGTTGTTGTTCCCGTTGCCCAGGACGTCCCCATGGGGTGGGCCGTGGAGGCCTGGCACCGGGGACCGGCCAGCAGTGTCTTCGGGGCGCCCTTGGGCCGGGTCCAAGCTTCGCACTGACCCATCGACGGGCCGGGCTTCACGCCGTGGCCGGCACCCCAGGAGTAGGGCACGCACTTCGGGCTTGTCTCACTCGCGCACCCGCCGGTCCAGGGCCGCTGAGCCCGGAGCGGCGAACACCAAAGCGGCTATGGCGGTCACGAGCGCGGCGAGCAGGGCAAGAACAGGCGTTGCTCGGCGTAAGGACATCACTGGACCTCGCTTTCGCACCCTGGCGGGAGCGGTCGGACGATGCGCACGGTCGGCCGATCACGGAGGACCCAGCGTCGAACGTAGCTTGCCCGATCCGCCCTACTCTCCGCAGTCACTTCAATACACAGGGTGCATGGCGACGGTCGAGACGTGGCTCGGCGGCACCGCCGGGCCGCCACCGCGACCCGCCGGGGTGGCACCGGGTCAGGCCGGGTCAGGACTCAGTCGTGGTGGCGGTGCTTGTTCGCCTCGGCCAACTTGGCTTCGGCAGCGGCGATCTCCTGCTGCCGGCGCTGCTCGTCGAAATCGGCCGCCGACTGCTTCCAGGCCTTGTGCCTGGCTTCCAGCTTCAGCACGTCCAGGACCACATGCTTGTGGTCGGCGCTGTAGCGGACCGGGACGATCATCCCGACCTCGAGGTCACCGAGCTTCGAGGTGTCGAGGCCCATGGACGAGAACGCGCCCTCGGTGCCGTCCTCGAACTTCATGTGCCCCTCGATGCCGAGGTAGAAGCCGGAGAAGGCCCTGTCGCCCTTCATCCCCTCGACCTTCTGCTTGGTGATCACTCCCTGGCTCTCGAGACCCTCGTGCAGCAGCTTGTGGTGCAGCAGCTTGTCGAACATGCCGAGATCCTCTCGCGCCGGCCACGGGCGGGCGGCTGCAGGCGTTGATGGGATGCGCGTGCCTCATGGCAAGCAGCGACGCTCCACGCGACGACCGCACCGCGTCGAGACCGCCGAGCCGCAGAGTACACCGTGGCCTTCGCCCGACCGGACGGCGTGCGCCGGGTCGTGCTGCACATGATCGAGGAGACGGTCGCCTACTCCGGGCACCTCGACATCGCCGGGGAACTCGCCGACGGAAGCCGGAATCTCGGCGGACATTGGCCCCCGCCCAGGGAGTTGCCGCCGGTGCCGCCGCGGGCGGCAAACGCCCAGGCAGGCCGCGTGCGCGCCGCCGACGGGCCTCGGGGACGCATCATCCGCACCTTGCGTTTCTCCGACCACGTAAGGCATTACACGTCTCTTACAGCGGCTTGCGCACCGCAGACCGCGCACCCCCCGCGGCGGCAGTCTGTTCCCCACCCGAGCGGAAAGGAGCAGACATGCCTGGCAAACGACTCACAGCCGTCAGGGCTCGATCGGAGCGGCGCAAGCACCGTCTCCTGTTCGGATTACCCCTGGCCCTGGCGGTGGTCGTCGGCGGAGGTTTGGCCTTCGCCGACGTCACCCCGACAACCCCTCCCGGCACCGGGGTGGCCGCCACGCCCACGAACTGGGGCGCGGTCACCAGCCGGACGGCCGTCAACGCCCCGTCGATGATGAACGCCGGCGTCATCGCGGCGAACATCTCGGTCTCCACCATCAAGCTGAGCAGCGCCTTCAACTACCTCTCCCCCAACGGCGCCGGGATGCCGCAGTGGACGCGCACGGTCACCGCGGTCGCCCCCGGCGGCACAGTGGACGTGGCCTGGCAGGCTGCGAACGGAATCCACGTCACCCGCGTCGACGGCCGGCTTCGGCGCACCGGCCCGGACACCGTGATCACCGGTGCACGCGAGATCGGCGGCTTGGTGGCCTTCGACGACGGTTTCGCGTTGCTCACCCGCGTGGCGGACCACAACCGCTGGGGGGAGACCGCTGCCGCGCTGATCCGCGTACGCGACGGTCGTGTCGCGTTCGTCGTCAAACTGACCGGCGCCACCAGTCACGACACCGCCCCCATGCTCGACGGTCAACTCGCCTGGAGCGGTGGCCGCTACGCCGCCGTCTTCACCGTGCACGGAGCGGGTGGCGCCCAGAACGGCCGTTGGGGCGACAAGATGGTCTACGTCAGTGACGCCGGGCGGATCCTGCCCGGAGGGCGTGCGTGGGGGTGCCGGGGCGACACCGGGCGCACCCTCGGCTGGTCGGGCCCGTCGGCGGCGTACACCTGCTACGACGACGGAACCGCCGCCGGTTCGGCGCTGACCAGCGGCGACGACATGGTGCGGACCGGCAACGGGAGTTGGGTGACGGCGCTCTCCTCGCGCGGGCCGGTCTCCTCCCGGAAGAACCTCCTCACCTGGGACATCACCCCGCGCTGGAGCAGCCACCGGACCGTGCTGTTCTTCGTCGACACCGGCTCGCGCACCGCACGCTCCGTCGTCCTGACCACTACGGCCGGGACCGAGAACATCAACGTCCACCTGGCGCCGTACGGCAGGACGGCCTTGCTGGTCAGCTGGGAGTCCGTCCGGAACGGGGTCTTCACCGGCACCCACTTCCGACTGGTCGACCTCAACGGCCGGTTCCTCACTCCGGATCTCGTGCTCGGCGTGCACGTCTCCGGTCCCATCGGCGTGCTGGCCAACGGCGACCTGGTCTGGGCGTTCGTGCGGCAGACGCCCCTCTACGGGCATCGGATGAACCGGTGGCCGACCGTCACCTCGCTCTTCCTGGCCCACCTGCACGTGAGCCTCGTCGTGGGTGGCTCGGCCTTCCCCACGCCCGCTCCGACGACGACGCCCACGCCCACCTCGATGCCGACATCGATGCCGAGCCTCCCCGCGGCACCGAGCACGGCACCGAGCACGGCGGTCGGCACGCACTTCTGACCGGCTCGCCCGACCCTGGCCCCCGAACCACGGGGGCCAGGGCTCCGGCCGTAGAGCCGGGTGGATCGCGGCCCGCCGACCGCGGGCCGGATTGGAGTTGACTCGCACATGCGCCATTCGGACACGTCCCGACGCCCGCGCCTCACACCCGACCGGCGCCGCCGACGCCGTGGGAGGAAGTTCACCTGGATCGCCCTGCTCGTCGGACTGCCCCTGATCGCGGGCGGGCTGGCCAGCGCGCTGGCCGCGAACAACCAGCAGGCGGCTGCGGCCGCCAACCCCAACTGCACCCTGGTGGTGCCGCCGAACCCGCTCGGCGCGCAGGGCCTCGCCACTCCGTACCAGCTGGTGGCCACCGACCCGGCCGCAGGTCCGTGCAACGAGGCCAACGCCAACCAGTCCGCATTCGTCGAGGCCGCGATCGTCGCGCCCGGCGGGCAGGTGACGTTGTACGACCCCCTGGTGGTCGACCAGGGCACCCAGCCCGCTGCGCCCACCGCGCCCGCGACCGTTCCGGCCGGCTCCACCGTCGGGATCTGGTTCGGCTTCAACGGCACCAGTCTGACCCTGAAGAGCACCAACGGCACCAACTCCCTGGGCCAGGGGCGATGCGTGAACGGCCTGCGAGGCTCGATCTTCGGGCAGTTCGCCGACTGCAACGCCCCGGCGTTCTTCCGCAACGCGAATCGGCAGGTGGCGGCCGGGCAGCTGCAGATTCCCGCCGCCGGCACCGCCAAGGACGGCCTGCCCTGCCCGACGACCCGTGACTTCTCCGTGGTGGACCAGGACCAGAGCGACAACGTGGTCACCCACTACCTGGCCACCGCGAACGGCCGGACCGCGCAGAACAACGCCGCCAACAAGGCCACGCTGCAGAACCAGCAGCTGGTGGACCTGGCCAACGGCAGCGACAACCTCCTGCTGACCCAGTTCATCGACCCGGCCCTGGGGTGCACCCCCTGGACCCGACCCGACCAGTCCAGCGACGGTACGGCGAGCGCGGCGCTGCCCCTCGACGAGCTCTCCGCGGCCGCGAATCAGCAGGCACCGATCGCGCTGGTCCCGCTGACCGACCCGATGACGTTGAACAACAACAACGCCAACCGCACCAAGGTCAACCTCTACCGCGCCGGCGTCGACATGACCCCGATCGGCGCGGCGGACAACGGCAACGGCACGACCTACTGCCAGAACCTGTTCGGCAACGCGATGGGTATCCAACGGGTCTTCAAGGACCAGGCCCTCTTCATGAACGGCCCCTCGGTCGACGCAGCCATGGCGAACAACCTCTTCACCTTCCTGGCCATGCGCGCCAACCAGAGTTTCACCAACCTCAACTGCGGGGGGCTGCTCAAGGCGGCCAACCCGATCACGCTGACCACGGACGGCAACGGCGTCGTCGTCAACGCGACGTTCACCCCGCTGGGCCAGACCCCTCCCGCCCCCGCGGTCGGCGCGGCGACTCCCACCACGACCTGCGCAGTCGTCTCCCCGAACCCCGCCGCAGGGACCACCACTTCCGCCTCGCCGACCGGCCCGACGACGCCGGCGAACCCCGCGCCGACCGGCCCGTCCACGCCGGCGAACCCCGCGGCATCCTCCCCGGCGTCGGCCTGCCCCACCCCGATGTCCGCCACCTCCGCCACGGCTGTCGCGCCTCCCGCGCCTGTTGCGACGGACACGGCCGCCAACGGCTCTCCCATCCCCACGGCGTCCGCCACCACCAACGGCAAGCACCGGCGCCACATGAGGTGGTGAGCCGGCGAGGCCTGACGTGACCGTCCGGTCGGGGGCTCGGCCTCACGCCCTCCGGCCGGACGGAACCGGCTTGTTCCTGGCGCCAGCCCTGTCCGGTCCGGCGGTTCAGTGCGTCGGCGCGGGGTCCGCAATCAGCCGCGTCGCGGTGCGGATCAGGCCGGCGAGGGCGAGCGAGCGGCTGTGCGCGGGCCAGGCGATGTGGGTGGAGACGGGAGGCGCGTCGCTCAGTGGCACGGCGGCGTGCTCGTGCCACAGCCAGGTGCGGGCTGATTCCGGGACGACGGCCACGGTGCGTCCAAGGGCGATCAGCTGGGCCAGCTGCGTGTGGTCGCGGACTTCCGGGCCTGGACCGGGTTCGTAGCTGCCATGCCGTGGCCAGCGGGCGATCGGGAGATCGGGGACGTCGCTGATGTCGGCCATGGACAGAACCTTGCGCGCCGCGAGCGGGTGCCGTGCGGGCAGGACGGCGATCCGCCCTTCGGTCAGCAACTCCTCGCTGTCGAACCCCGCCAGGGAGTTGAACGGCACGATGAGGAGAGCGACATCGGCGCGACCGTCGCGCAGCATCTGCTCCTGCTCGTTGAAACCGCCGGCCAGCACCTCGATCTCGGCGGCGTCGGGCTCGGCGGCGTAGGCGTCGAGCAGCCGTTGCAACAGATCGTGGGATGCGGCGGCCTTCACGCCGATGACCAGGCGTTCTCGGGGCCCGTCCGGATGGTCTGCGCTGCCGAAGCGGCGGGTGCGTCGAGCCGCGGCGGCGGTCGCGTCGAGGGCCGTGCGGCCCTCGTGCAGCAGCACCTGACCGGCGCCGGTCAGGCGCACGCCGCGGCGGTCGCGTTCCAGCAGAGAGACCCCGAGGCGTCTCTCGAGCTGCTGGACGGCTCTGGACAGCGGCGGCTGGGCCATGCCCAGGCGTTCGGCGGCGCGGCCGAAGTGCAGCTCCTCGGCGACGGCCACGAAGTACCTGAGCTCGCGCGTCTCCAAGGTGTCCATGCCGTCCCCTCCCCGGGCTGATACCTGGCGGGTATCACAGAATACCGCTTCGGTGTTGGACGCTCTCCTCGGCCGGGGGCGAGCATCGTCGACATGAACGAAGCGAGGATCGCGCTGGTGACCGGCGCGAACAAGGGAATTGGGTACGCGATCGCGGCCGGCCTCGGCGCCCGAGGACACCGCGTGGGCGTGGGAGCCCGTGACGAGGCCCGGCGCGAGGACGCCGTCGGGAAGCTGCGCGCCGCCGGGGTCGACGCGTTCGGCGTGGCGCTGGACGTGACGAGCCGAAGCAGCGTCGCCGAGGCTGCCGAACTGGTCGAGTCCGAGGCCGGGCGCCTCGACGTCCTGGTCAACAACGCCGGTGTCCCCGGGGAGATGGGGCCGGGGTGGGACCAGGATCCGACGACTCTCGACCTCGACGTGGTCCGGGCGGTGGTGGAGACCAACGTGCTCGGCGTCATCCAGGTGACCAACGCGATGCTGCCGCTGCTGCGGCGCTCCGCGTCGCCGCGTGTCGTCAACATCTCCAGCTCGGTGGGTTCCCTGACCCTGCAGGCGGACCCGAACATCGACATCGGCCCGGTCATGGCGGCCTACGCGCCGTCCAAGACGTACCTCAACGCCGTCACCGTGCAGTACGCCCGCCGGCTCGCCGGCACGGGCATCCTGATCAACGCCGCCTGCCCCGGCCTGGTCGCGACCGACTTCACGGGCTTCCACGGGCCCCGCACCCCCGAGCAGGGCGCGGCCACCGCGATCCGGCTCGCCACCCTGCCGGACGGCGGCCCGAGCGGGTCCTTCTTCGACGACAACGGGACCATCCCCTGGTAGACCCGCGCCACGAACCGTCCTGACGACGCTCTCCGCCCCGGATGCGGTTCCGCGTCGCCGCAGTCGTCGCTGGTCGTGCATCATCTGGCGGTCGCTCAGGAGGCGGGGTGAGGCCGTGATCGCCGTGCTGTCAGTGCCGCTGGCTACCGTGCCGGTGTGACTGATCTCAAGGTAGTGGCACGGACATCTGTCGGGGACGGGCGTGCGGTGGAGCGGCTGGTGAGTCATCCGCGGCTGCCGCTGGTGGCCTGTTGGGACTCCGAGCGGCCGGCGGTCCGTGTCTGGGACTGCGGCGGGGGGCAGCTGCGGGAGCTCGGGGTCGTGGGGGCCGAGGAGGAGGAGTACGGGGACGTCTTCGGGTGGGACCGGATGCAGCTGACGCCGGCTGCGGCGTGGCATCCGCAGCGGCCGCTGCTGGTCGTGGCAACGGCGGAGGGGCTGCGGCAGTGGACTCCTGACGGAGTGTCCGCCGCGGACGGCGGGTCCTCCTACCGGTCTCTGGCGTTCAGCCCAGACGGGCGGGCCCTGTGGGCCTCGCCGTCGGCGGACGAGGAGGGCGAGGACTGGGAGAGCTCGGACGTGATCGATCTCGGCTCGGGGGTTGTCGGCGCCGGGCCCGGGTGGGACACCGGGGTCGCAACGCATCCCGGCGGCGGGCTCGTGGCCACCCTGGTCAGCGACCAGGGGGCCACTCACTGCCTCTTCGCCCGAGCCGAGGCCCGAGCCGAGGGCCGCGCCCAGGCCGACGAGGGCGCCGCGCCTGCCGCGATGCGGCCGCTGCGGCAGGCGCTGATCCTGGACTGCGACGGCTACGAGGCCCCCGTCTTCAGCGCGGACGGACGCCACTTCGCGATCCGTGGCAACGCGTACGGCAACTACGTGGAGGTCTTCGAGTTCCCCTCGCTGCGCCGCGTCCTGTTCACGCCCCTGGGCGATCAGAGCCAGATGGAGTCCTGGTCGAGGCAGAACCTGGCCTTCGCGGCCCGCCCTGGCGTCCTGTGGATCGCGACGCCCGACGGCTCCCTGCTCGCAGTGGACGTCGAAACCCGCGAAACCACCGAGCACAACGTTCCGGTCGACTCCCGCCTGACCGCGCTCGCGGTGACGGCGACCGGCGAACTCCTCACCGCCACCGACGGCGGCCTGCTGTTCCTGCTCTCCGTGCTCGACGACCCCGCGCCGACGACGGCGGACACCCCGGACAGCCGCGAGCTCGCCGAGGCCGCAGTCGGCGCGTTCCTGGCCGGCACCTCGGAACTCCCCGCCGACGCCGACCTGGACTCCGACCTCGTCCTCACCGACGGCATCCGTACCTGGATCGCCGACGACCTCTCGACGGTGACCGAGGCCGATGCGACGGATCCCACCTGGCTGCAGCTCCGCGCCGCCGTCAACAAGCTCTTTGCCGAGGGAGCATGACCGCCTCCCGTCCGACCACCACCGGCAGCGTCTGGCGGCTGCACCGCGGCGAGCAGGAGCTCGCCAACCTGCGGGTGATCGACGCTGATTGGCCCTGGATGTACGCGAGCGTCGAGGCCTTCCCCGGCTTCGAGGAGTTCGCCCCGCTCTTCGCGGACCAGGAACGCGCCGCCGACACGGACGACTGGGAGCGCGTCGACGAGTGCCAGCTCGCGATCCGCGCCGCGCTCACCATGACCTTCCCCGACGGCGACCCGGTCCCGGAGTTCCTGCTCCACATCCACGACGACGGCACCGCCGGCTGGCGCTGGCACGACGAGCCCTTCGACGTGCCGAACGCCTGAGGCAGCAGGGGTGGCCTGTGCCGCCGGGGCTCAGGCGGCGGGCGCGCTCCGCAGACCGATGGTGTTGCCGTCGGCGTCCTTGACCGTGGCGATCTGCGCACCGCCGCCCACGTCGGTGGGCTCCTGGAGCACGGCGGCCCCCGCCGAGACCAGGGCGTCGAAGCGCGCCTTGATGTCGTCGACGTCCACGTACGGGATCGGGCCGGTCATGCCCTGCTCGAAGCCGTGCGGGTTCAGGCCGATGTTCTGTCCGTCGACGGTCCACCCGACGTAGTACGGCGTGTCCTGGGCCGGCGGCTCGCCGATCAGTGTCGTGAACAGGGCCTTCGCCTGCTCCAGGTTCTTGGTGGGGTAGATGATCGCGGTGAAGTTGTCAGCCATGGAAAACGCTCCAGAAGGTTCCGCCGCCGGTGTCTCCGGCAGCGGTTTCACCGTAGGGCGCCCCTGGGACGGCCTGCTTCTCCAAACCTGCTCGGCAGGTTGCGCCCACCCTCAGAACTGCGAGTGGGTGAACCAGTGGTCGAGCAGGCCGTGGTCCCCGGAGAGCTCGAAGGCGGCGGTGCTGCGGTCGCGACGGCCGTAGAGGAGCAGCAGCAGGTCGGCCGCGGTGGCGGCGCGGACGGCGGCGTCGGCCGGGGCGTCGGTGTCCGGTTCGAGGCCGAAGCCGTCGGGGCGGAGCCGGACCAGTCGGCTGCCGTCGGGGCAGCTGAACCGGATGGTGCGGTTCTCGGCGCGCAGTTCGGAGGTCCTCGGCGCGAAGAAGAAGGCGTTCGGCAGGTTGACCAGGAACTCGTCCACGCCGTCCAGGGCCAACGCCGGCTCGATCTCGACGGGCAGGCCCAGGGCGAGTTCGGCATCGGCCCGGTGCACGAGGGTCTCGAAGAGCATGCGCCGCACCCAGAAGCGGGCGTGCTGGTCGATGCCCCAGGCCCACATCGGTTCGTCGAGATTCCCCGCCTCGATGGCGCCGGTGGCCTCGGCGAGGCTGTCGGCCAGCCACTGCGGGTAGCCGGCGGCCTCTTCGGGGAGCTTGAGCTCGACGTCACGGCTGGTCGGCGGTTGCTGGATGCGTCCGCGCAGCAGCACGGCGAACCAGCGCTGGACGCTGCCGGCATGCCGGACCAGGTCGCTCAGCGTCCAGTCGGGACAGGTCGGGACGGGGGTGGACAGGTCGGCGCGCTCCACGACGGCGACGAACCGGGCGGTCTCGGCGGCGAGGGCCGACCGGTGGTCGACGGTGCTGTTGAACCTCATGAACTGCAGAGCATACATGGTTGACATTCTCAAAGAATCTCGCCCCGTCCCCAGGGGGCGCGCGCGGGGCCGAGAAGACCTAGAAGGGGCCGAAGAGCCAGTTGCCCGGCGCCTGCGGGTCGTCGCTGGTGTAGTACTCCTCGGTGGCCTTGCGGATCTCCTCGCGGTCGAGGGTGCCGTTGCCGTCGAGGTCGAGCTCGGAGAAGGCGAGGACGAGGTCGGTGGGAGAAGCGCCCAGGGTGCGGGTGTACATGGTGACGAACTCGTGCTGGTCGATGAGGCCGTTGTCGTCGGCGTCGCAGATGCCCATCCATGCTTCGACCATCACGTCCAGCCGATCGAGGTAGGCCTCCCGGTCGTCGGCGGCCGAGCGGCGCATGCCGGCGATGAACTCCTGTCGGTCCACCACGCCGTTGCCGTCGCTGTCCATGAACCGGACGTCCGCGTTCCAGAGTTCGGCGAGGGAGGCGCGCAGGGCCCGGACCTTGGGGGAGTCGGCGGGGAGCCCGAAGGCGGCGCCCAGGTTGTCCGCCAGCGCCGTGACGTCGGTCTCGACGAGCCCGCCGTCCCCGTCGGAGTCGAGCATCGTGTAGACGCGGTCGAGCTTGCGGTCCAGGACTCCGTCAACCGTGATCATGGCCATCCACCTCAGGGTCTATTTCCTCCGGCCGGTTCGGCGCGGCACGGAAAACGCTAGGAGAATTCCGGCGGCCGGCCGCCTATATTCCGTTCGTGTCAGGAGTGAAGCTCCCATCCGCCCGTTGACGACAGGAAGACATGAATCGTCCCCCGCGCCTGCCGGCCGGATTCCGTGAACGCATCGACCACTTCTACGCAGCCAGGGTGCAGGGTGCGTGGGACGGCCGATGGATCTTCGAGGGGTCGATCCCCGGGCCGGGTTCTGTCTGCGTGACGAACAACGACTACCTCGCGCTGGCGCACGACCGCCGGATCACCTGCGCGATGACCCGAGCCCTTGCCTCCCGCGGCAGCGCCACTCTCATGTCCGGGGTGTTCCTTGCCGACGGAGATCCCCAGGCGCTGCTCGAGCAGCGCCTCGCGGCCCACCTCGGCTACCCCACCGGCGTACTGTGCCAGTCCGGTTGGGCGGCCAATGCCGGACTGCTCCAGACGATCGCGGGTCCGGACACCCCCGTCTACGTGGACGTGCTCGCCCACATGTCACTGTGGGCGGGCGCCCGCTCCGCAGGGGCGACGGTGCACCCGTTCCGGCACAACGACCCCGGACACCTGGCCCGCCTCGTCGCCCGGCACGGCCGCGGAGTGGTGCTGGTCGACTCGGTCTACAGCACCGACGGCAGTGTCAGCCCGCTGGCGGAGATCGCCGCGAGCTCCCGCGCCGCCGACTGCGTCCTGGTCGTGGACGAATCCCATTCTCTGGGGACGCACGGCCCGCGCGGCGCAGGAATGGTCGCGGAGCTCGGAATCTCCGAAAATGTTCATTTCATCACGGCCAGCCTTTCCAAGGCGTTCGCCGGGCGCGCCGGAATCATCGCCGCAGGCGAGCCCCGGTTCGCCCGTTACTTCAAAATGTCCTCCTATCCTGCGATCTTCAGTTCCACGCTGCTGCCCCACGACGTGGCCGGTCTGGCCGCGGCCCTGGACGTGGTGCGCGCGGAGCAGTGGCGTCGTGACCGGTTGCACCAGGTGGCCGCCCTGGTCCGGGGCGGGCTGATCGACACCGGGCTGAATCTTCGGGATTCGCGCAGCCAGATCGTCTCCATCGAAGCGGGCGGCGAGCGCGAGGTCATGCGACTCCGGGACGACCTGGAGCGCGAGGGGATCTTCGGTTCGGTCTTCTGTCCGCCTGCGACGGTGCGACGGCGCTCCATGGTCCGGCTCTCGCTCCACGCCGCACTGACCGACGTCGACGCCGAACGCATCGTGGTCGCCTGCCGGGCGGTGGTGGGCGCGAGCCGGCGCCCACCGGCTAGCGCAAGGCGCTTGCTGCGTGCCAGTACTGGGTCAGGGCTCCTTGCTGGAAAGGCGCGGGACTGACGCTGAGGTCGCCGGAGAACGGGCGGTCCATGACGACGATCAGCAGCAGGCTGAACCCGATCAGTCCGGCGACGGAGGCGACGAACAACACCTGGACCCGCAGTCTGCGCGTGCCGTACAGGAAGGTGAGCGGGATCAGCACGAAGGCCCCGCCGAAGGCCAACGCCTGCAGCAGCCAGGGCAGTTCCTGCCCGGCCATGGTGATGCGGGCGCGCCGCTGGGCGGCCACGTCGTCGAGGTGGTTGACCGTCTGCTGGTAGAAGACCTGCTCCTGCTGGCTCTTCGGCTCGTACGCCTGCAGTACCTGGTAGGCGCTCTGCAGATTCGTCTCCGTGGCGCCGTAACTGGCCTGCCCCGAACGCATCCTGGGCCACTGGTTCAGGACGACTGCATGGACGTAGCCGCTGACCGCGGAGTCGAGCCCTGCCCGTACCGGTGGCGGGAACGCGGCCGCGTCACGGGTGATCAGCGCTGCGTCGGTGGCCTCGGTGGCGACCACGGTCTGGGCCTGGGCCAGATTCGTCCACAACGTGACGATCACGAAGGCCAGGATGATCCCGTAGATGGCACCGAACATCCCCAGCGTCACGCCGACCATGTCGTTGTGCTCGCCCTGCGCCAGCGACGGGTGCCGCCGGCGCAGCAGCACACTGCCGACGACGGCCAGGAGAACGGTCCCGCCGACGGTGACGAGAGCGAGGGTGAGGGTGCTGAGATGGTTGAGCAACCACAGTGACATGCGCGGACGGCCTCTCGCGCGGTCAGTTGGGGGTGGCCCGGTAGAGTCCGCCCATCGGTGCCTCGAAGTGCATCTCCGCCTTCGCGTTGCGCTTGAACTCGGCGTTGATGTCCTCCACGTGCGGCAGCGGTCGCGCGTACGGCTGTCCCAGGCCGAAGCGCAGCGCCAGCATGTCCGCGAAGGCGGCGGCGATGCGCAGTTCGCCGCGACCGTTGGGATGCACGCCGTCCCACGTGTGGTCCGGAGCGAAGAACTCGCGGCAGCTGTCCGCGACCGCGATCGGGCTCTCCTCGGTGGACAGCTCCGCGCAGACGTTGCGGATGACCTCGTTGCACTGGAAGACCCGTCGGCTGAAGTCGACTTCGTCGTGAGCGCGGTTGGTGTCCAGGACCGTGCCGATGATCATGTTGGAATCGGGCCGCGCGGCACGCGTGTGGTCGATGAAGGCCCGCAGATTGGCCTCGAACTCGTCCGGCTTCACGTCGTTCCACACGATGTCGTTGATGCCGAGCAGCACGAGCAGGTAGTCCGGGCGGTAGCTGGAGACCAGATCCCCGATCTCCTTCTGCGCGTTGGCGTAGGTCAGACCCCACTGGCACGCGTGGTCCCGGTCGAACTCCGGGTCGGCGTACTCGAAGTCCTCGTCGCCCATCTGCCCGGTCGCGACGGTGTCGAGCGTCTTCTTCGGGCCGAGGAAATCGACCTCGATGCCCTGGGTGCGCAGGTGCTTCCAGAAGCGGTAGCGCCAGGTGAAGTCACCCGTCGAGCCGTGGCTGATGGAGTCGCCGACCATCATCAGGGTGACGTCGACCGTGTCGGGGTTGTCCAGGTCCATCGTGGTCATGCTGTTCTCCTTGTACGTTCTTCGGATCACGTCGCCCACGGTGAGTCCCGGCTGGTCGCTCGGCCGCTGAATGCCGATCAACACCGGCTCTTCGCACAGGTCCTGGGCGCCGGATGAGGAGACGGGGAGAATGCACGAATGCTCCTCCGGGTGCCGGAGTCGTGCGGGACGGGCGACTCAGAACGTACACGAATGCAAGTGTCGTCCGTCCGGCTCGTCGGCCGTTCCGGTGACCTTCGCCCCGTGGTGGTGCCGGAGTTTCACCCGAAGGGAGCCGCGATCTCGCCGGCGGAGGTGAGCAGCCGTGGGCATCGCGAGGCCCCACGGCGCCGCGCGTCGCGGCCCGTCGCCACCGCGGTGCGGACGACCTTCACGCTACGTGTTCGACGGGCCTTCGGGGACGCGCAGCTTCTCGTCGAGGAAGGACAGCACCCGGTCCACGCCCTCCTGCTGCCGGTGCTCGGTCAGCGTCGA
Organism: Streptacidiphilus jiangxiensis; assembly: GCF_900109465.1. Classification (GTDB taxonomy): domain Bacteria; phylum Actinomycetota; class Actinomycetes; order Streptomycetales; family Streptomycetaceae; genus Streptacidiphilus; species Streptacidiphilus jiangxiensis. The sequence continues at coordinate 17,727 of NZ_FOAZ01000013.1, read as the reverse complement.
GTGCTTGCGGCCGGGGAACTCCACGGCGATGAAGTTCTCGCCCAGCTCGCGCCGCAGGGTCTCGAAGCGGGTGCCGACGGCCGGATCCTGTGCGTAGCGCAGGCCCAGCACCTGGCAGCCGGCCGCGACCTTGGCCCGCACCGCCGCGTGGTCGTCGGGGCTCAGGCCGAGGTCGGCTCGTCGCGCGCGGCCCAGCGGGGCGGGTGAGGCCGGCTGGGCGAGGACCGGGGCGGCGACGGGTGCGTCGGCGAGCATCGCCAGTGCGAAGCCGCCGGTGAAGCACATGCCGATGGCTCCCAGTCCGGGCCCACCGAGCTCGGCGTGCAGCTCGCGGGCCAGGGAGCGGAGCCATGGCGCCACCGGAGTCGTCCGCCCGAGGGTGAACATGGTGAACTCACTGCTGACACAGACGCGTGCGATGCTGCGCAGCAGCTCGCCCGTGGTGGCCGGGGCCCCGTCCCGACCGAACAGGGACGGCAGCACGACGGTGAAGCCCCGCGCCACCACCTCCTCGGCGAAGCCGACGACGGCGGGGGTGATCCCCGGGATCTCATGGATGACGATCACCGCCGGGCCGCTGCCCTTGCGGTACGTCGGATGCGTGACGCCGTCGGCTGTGTGGTCGGCCTCGGTCCAGGAGTCGAGCAAGCCCATGGCGTCGAAGATACGCCCGCCGGTCGGGCGTCGGGGGCGTCATCCCGGATCGGCCCGGCCCGTCACAGGGGGGCGAGGACGTCCTGATGGGCCCCGTCGAGGACGAAGCCGTTGTCCAGCCGGACCCGGACCGTGACCCGGGCACCTCGCGCCTCGTGCGCGGTCCACACCGGCTCCAGCGCGGCGATCTCCGCCCCCAGACGCTCCCGGCTCGCAGTCGGCATGGTGTGCCCGTAGCTGTCGAACAGCGCCTTGAGCCGCTGGTACTCGCGGACCTCCTCGCTCTCCGGGAGTTCCCCGTCCACCCGCTCCACGGTGCCCTCGATCCCCGCGCCCAGCGAGAGGAACCCGACGACGGCCCCGGGCTCGTCCGCGACCGCCTCACCGATCGCCAGGTCCTGCGTCAGCCGGACGCGTCGGCCTTCCTCCAGGGTCATCCGTTCTCTCCCCTTCTCGATCGCCTGCTCAGTCGATCGGCGCCGCCGCGGCAGCAGGCGCGGCCGGCTCGCCGGTCGCGACCATTATCCGCTGCGTGCGGCGGGTGGCTGCGAGGGCGAGGGAGGCCGCGCCGGCCAGCAGGACCGCCGTGATCACCGCCGCCCAGCCACGGCGGAAGGCGTCCAGGGCGGTCTGCGGCCCGCCCGGGGTGCCGAGCAGGCTGACCGTCACGGCGACACCGAGGACCGCGCCGATCTGACGGGCCATCGTGGTCACGGCGGAGCCGGTGGCGAAGCGGGTCGGGGGCAGCGAGGCCGCGGCGGCGCCGATCAGCGTCGGGAGGACCAGGCCGACGCCCAGGCCGGTGAACAGCATGCCAGGCAGGAGCTCGGTGGCGTAGTGGGGTTGGAGCCCGACGGTGGCCGACCACCAGCCGACGCCTCCCGCGAACAGCAGGGTGCCGAGTGCCGCCAGGCGTCCGGCGCCGAGCCTGCGGACCAGCGCGGCGCTGCCCAGCGCCACGGGCGGGACCAGCAAGGGCCCGGGGGCGATGGCCAGCCCGGTGCGCAGCGCCGAGTAGCCCCAGGCGTGTTGGCACCAGAGCACCGAGGTCAGCAGCATTCCGGCGAAGGCGACGGTGAAGAGCAGCGCGGCGGTGTTGGCCGCGGCGAAGGCGGGCACCCGCAGCAACGGGAGTTCGACGACGGGCGCCGGATGGTGCGCCGAACGGCGCAGGAACCAGGCGGTCAACAGCGCCGAGGCGAGCAGCCCGCCGAGCACCCGGGCCGAGGTCCAGCCCCACTCGTCGCCCTTGACGAGCGCCACCGCGAGGGCGCCGATGGCGGCGGTGAGCAGCAAGGCCCCGAGGAGGTCGGGTAGCGGCCCGGCCTCCTTGGCGAGCGGCCGGGGCAGCACGCGGGCGCCGGCGGCGAGGGCGAGGACGCCGACCGGCACGTTGACGACGAAGACCCAGCGCCAGTCGGCCTCGACCAGCAGTCCGCCGAGGACGGGGCCGAGGCCGGCGGCGATCCCGCCGATGGAGGCCCAGGACCGGATGGCGCCGGGGCGCTCGGCCGGGGGAGTGGAGTCGAGCAGGAGAGCCAGCGAGGTGGGCATCATCGCGGCCGCCCCGACGGCCTGGAGCACGCGGGCGCCGTCGAGCAGGCCTACCGCCGGAGCGAGGGCGCAGAGCGCGGAGGCGGCCGTGAAGACCGCCAGCCCGGCGAGGAACACGGTCCGGTGCCCCACCCGGTCCGCCAGCCGTCCGGCGACGACCAGGAGCGAGGCGAAGACGATCGCGTAGGCGTTGAGCACCCAGGACAGCGTGGCCAGGCTGCTGCCCTGGAAGTGCTGCTGCATCGCCGGGAGCGCGACGTTGACGATGAACAGGTCGAGGTTGGCGACGAAGACCGCGGCCGCGACGACCAGGAACGCCGCGCGGCGATGCGGCGCGGACCGGGTGGGCGGCTCCGCGACTAGGTTTGATATTCCTACTGAGTCCATGGCGCGAAACGCTAGCGGTAGTGAGTTTGAATACGCAACCCTCTATGGGGGGCTGGTGCGGTGACCCCGACGAGTCCCGACTCCAAGGCCGGCGCCGCGCCCCTGCCCGGCCGCCCCTGCTCCGTCGCCGAGGCCCTCCACATCGTCGGCGAGAAGTGGGCCCTGCTCGCCGTGCGTGAACTGCTCTACCGCAACCATCGCTTCGACACAGCGAGCGGCCCCCGCGCTACGAGTACCACCTGACGGAAGCCGGGCGGGACCTCGTCCCACTCGTTCAGTCGCTGCTCGCATGGGGGGACCGCTAGCTCTCGGCCGAGCCGCCGGTGGTGCAGCAGCACCACCCTGCGGACCACCAGGACCACCCCCTCGACGCGGCCTGGGTCTGCCGCACCTGCGGGGTGCCGGTGCGGACCGGTGGCGTCACCCTGGAGATCCGCTCACCCCTTTGGGTCCGTCAGGGTCCCGTCCCGGAAGGCGCTGACGGTCCACTGCCGCAAACGAGTGGAGCCTTCGGCCTTTGGTGTGTGCATGCCCGCTCGGGGTTACGGATGTGCCCGCGCGGTCCCCATCCGAGGGATCGTCGAGCGAGAGGACATCCATGCTCCCCGGACGACTCGTCGGCGCGGGCCTGGCGGCGGTGGCGCTGGCGGCCACCCTGGCCGGACCCGCCCAGGCCGACAACCTGCCCGAGACGGTGGCCGCCACCGGCTCCCCGAGCGGCGTCACCGCCCTGTGCCCCCAGGGGCTGCACCCGGCCGACAACGTCACCATCACCAACGGCGACGGCACCCCGCTCGGCCCGAACCAGCGCTGGACGTGGCGGGACACGGACGGCCAGCCGGGCGTCATCGCCTGGATCGGCCCCTACCTCAACTCGCCGCCCCCGCCGCCCAGCATCACGCTGACGATCTCCTGCGTCTGCTGAGCACCCGCCCCCGGCGGTGGCGCCCGGACCGGGCCGCGCCCTGAACGAACGGGGCGGCCCGGGACGGGCGCTGAAGCATCAGGGGGTGGGACCGGGGAAGTCCGCCATCGGGCAGTACGTCGGCTGGGTCGGGTCGTACTGGTGGATCCCGATCGCGATACCCGCCTGAGAGCTGCCGGTCAGCGGGGAGTCCCCGACCAGCAGCAGCGCGTGCCACCCGGTCTGCTTGGCCGTGTAGAGAGTGCAGTTGTCGACGACCTTGGTGCTCTGCCCCGCGGCGGCCGCGCTGCGGCCCTGCACGTACGTCGACGCCTGGCCCGGCGTCGCCTCCAGCAGGTACAACTGCTGCGCCGCGGTGGGCGACGACGCCCAGAACGACTCGCCCGCCGTCAGGTAGATGTCGGAGACGGTCGCCACCTGACTGCCGTTCAGCACGGAGAAGGCGATGTCCGGGTCGCCGGCTCCGGTCGTCCCGTGGTGGGTGGGCGTCGGGATGGTGGTGATCTTCGCGCCGTACTGGGCCTCGACCCAGTAGGAACCGGCGGTGTGCTGGACGACCTGCGGGTACCAGGTGCCGAACGGGCTGGTGCCGGCGTTGGAGTCCACGGCGACGAAGTTGGTCCGGTCCGCGCCCACGTTGCTGCTGCCGGCGAGGCCGCCGCCGGCGTTCAGCAGGGTGAGTCCGTCGTTCGCGCCCGCGGCCGGCTGGACCGCGGACACCGACCAGTAGGCGTACGACGTGGCGTAGTTGTACCCCTGGGCCACCGTCGACTGGACCGCGGTGCCGTTCGGCAGGACGCCGCCCGCCCAGGCGCTTCCGGTGAAACCGAGGGCCAGCGCCGTCGCCGAAGCGCCGACCGCCAGCAGCCGTCCGGTCTTTCTGACATTCACGAGCGCCTCCGGGCGCGTAGTAAGGAACTGCCGGGAGAAAAGTAGCGGGACGCATCCGCCCACGCGTGAGTAATTGCTACTTCACCGGCAACTGTGAGTACCGACTACTCACGCCCGGCCGCATCCCGGAGACCTACCGTGAGGCTTCTTCCGCTTGCCCCGTTGAATACTTGAACGGAGATTGTCCGTGCTCCGCGAGAAAATCGTCAGGACTCTGTGGCGCAACGAATCCGCACGGACGCTGGCCTGGGCCGTCGGCGCCATGCTCGTCGCGATCATTCTGGTTGTCGCCCTGCGGATGTGACGCCCGATACGCCCAGCGCCGCGGGGAGTTCCTGGCGTCCCGCGATGCCCAGCGTCACATAGGCGCGCTGGAGTTGGTTCTCCACCGTGCGCACCGACAGCGAGAGCATTCCGGCGATCCTCTTGTTGGTCGCACCGTTGGCGGCGAGCAGGGCGATCTCGCGCTGCCGGCCGCTGAGCGCGGTGGTGGTCTCGGCGGGGAGCAGCAGTGGGGTGCGAGCGCCCTCGCAGTGGGCCGCCCAGGAAGCCGCCTGGCGGGCGGCAGCGGTGGCGGCACGGGTGCGGCCGGCTCGGCGCAGGGCGACCGAGGCGCTGTTGGCGGCCTCGGCGGCCGTCAGGTCGGCGCCCAGGGTCTGGAGCTCCACCGCCGCCGCGAGCAGCTGGTCCGGCTCGTCACACGCCAGGGCGGTGGCCAGGGACAGCCGGGCGGCGGGCCAGGCCCCCTGGCACGACGGGGCCAGCTCGCGCAGCCGCTCGACGACCTCGCGGGCGCCGCCCAGGCGGGCCGTCTCGGTCAGCAGCAGCGACTCGGTGGTCCGTATGCCGGCCGCGGCCGCCTCGGCGGCCCCGACCCGCAGGACGCGGCGGGCACCGTCCAGGTCGCCACCGGCCGCGGCCGTCCACGCCCGGGCCAGATAGGCCGTGTCGCGGTACAGGGGAAGCCCCGTCCCGGCGTCCGCCTCGGCCAGGAGGCGGCGGGCGGCCGCGCCGTCGCCGAGGACGGCGACGCAGGCCGCGATGCCGTGCAGGGCCGCGTGCAGGGCGTTCGCACTGCGCTGCGTCCGGGCCCGGGCGGCGGCTTCGGCGTACCAGCGCCGGGCGGTGGCCGGCCGCCCGGCCAGCCACTCGGTGAGGCCCAGGTTGATGGCGAGCCAGATGGCGGGCACGGATATGTCCGCCTCCGTCAGCTGCTTGAACGCCCGCTCGCCGACCTCGCGTGACTCCGCCAGTCGACCCAGTCCGCGCAGCGACGCGCTCAGGCCGATGAGCTGCGAGGCCGGGTGCGGATACAGGCTCCGCTGGTCGAGCCGCTCGTGACTGCGGTGGACGGCTTCGGCGAACGCGGCGGCCTCGGCACTGCGACCGGTCAGGTCCAGGCCGGCCACCTTCATCATGGCCCCCGCGAGCCATGGGGCCGGGTCCGCGCCGCCGTCCGGACCGGGCCGCGCGTCGGCCGCGGGCCGCAGCTCGGCCGACGGGTCGAGGTCGGGGTGCGCGTCGAGCTCGGGGTGCAGGTCGTCCAACAGGGCCAGCCCGTGTTCGGGTTGGCCCGCCGGGATGCGGACCGCCGCCTCGCTGTAGCGCAGCATCCGCAGCCACGGTTCCCCCGTGACCCGGGCCTGGGCCCGCGCGATCACCGCCAGCGCGTCGTCGGTGCGGCCTGCGGCCCAGAACAGGTTCATGGTGCGCGAGATCGCCACCGCCACCACGTCCGACTCGCTCACGGCGGCGGCGTCCGCGTCGGCGAGCACCGCCTCCGCCTCGACGGTGTCGCCAAGCTCGAACAGGACCTCGCCGAGCAGGTGCCGCGTGGTGACCGACTGCCGTCCCTCGGCCTCGGCCGCGCGCAGCAGCCTGGCGGCCAGCGGGTAGTCGTGGGCGTAGCGGGCCAGCGACGCGGCCTCCAGCAGCAGCGCCGGATCGGCGGTGCCGGTGGCGGCGAGCTGCCACGCGGCCAGCCGACGCCGGTCGTCGCGTCGCCGCGCGCCACCCGCGGTGGTGCGTTCGATCTGGGCCAGGAGATGGTGGCGACGGCGCAGCGGTGCGAGGCCGGCCCGGAGGAGTTCCCCGTACAGCGGGTGCGCGAGGCAGACCTCGGTCCGGCGACGGTCCGTCGTTGTACGGACGAGACCGGCCGCCTCCAGATCGGCCAGCACCGGGAGCGGCGCCAGCGCCTGCGCGTCGGCCAGCGGCACCGGCGCGCACAGGGCCAGCAGTTCCAGCACGGCCCGGCCCTGCTCCGGGACGGCGCCCAACCGGGCGTCGACCAGCTCGGTCAGCCGCGAAGTCGCCTGTGGCTCCCCGTCGGTGAGCGACCACAGCTCGCCGTCGAAGGTCAACCGTCCTGCCGCCGACGCCCCCTCCACCAGCTCGCGCAGGAACAGCACGTTGCCGCCGGAGACGCGGTGCAGCTCGAAGGACGTGCGCCGCGCCGCCGGCGCGCCCAGGGCCTGCTGCAGCACGGCGTCGGTCTGCTGCGGGGTGAAGGCGCCCACGTCCACCCGGCGCACCGAGGGATCGCCGCAGAGCGCCACCACGGCGGCGCCGAGTGGCTGTCCGGTCCGCAGGGTGCCGAGCAGCCGGACCACGCCGGCGTCCGTCAGCTGGCGCAGCAGCACCACGGAGGCCGAGTCGAGCAGATGCAGGTCGTCCACGAGCAGCGCCCAGCGTCGGTCCCGGCCCGGGCCGGCCAGCCGCCGCGCCACGGCGGTGAAGCCCGCCACCGGATCCGACAGGTCCACACCCGGCGGGATCAGGTGGGCGATCGCCGCCAACGGCATCTCCGCGGCCGCGGCCGTCGCCGTCGCCCGGCCACCCCGGAAGCCCGACCGCACCGCTCGGGCCAGGAACTCCTCGGCCAGCCGGGTCTTGCCGACACCGGCTGGACCGGAGACCACCAGCCCCCGGCAGGTGCCCCACGCGGCGTCGAAGTCGGCCAGCTGTTCGTCGCGCGCGGTCAGCGGCCACTGCGAGGACCTGAGGTTCATGAAGCTCTCCCGAGCAGCTCGTGCGCATGCCGCCGGGCCGCGTCCGGGCAGAGTGTAGCGACCTCAGGTGCCGTGGTCGGGGCCGGTCCGGGGTCCGTCCCGGGACGGCCCGGCGGACGGCGCGGGGCGCGGCTCCCGGACCGGCCGGGGCTCGGGGCGCGGGGCGACTCAGGCCGGTCGGGTGGCCCGCAGGGCGAACATCAGCGGCACGCGCGGACGGTCGCCCGGCAGGCGCCACCAGCCGCTCTCGTCACGCGTCATCGCCGCGAACCGAGGCCACGGGAGCAGGTCGGTCTCCCGCAGCGACTCCAGCCGCAGCCCCGCACCCACCAGCGCGTCGACGACGTCGCCGATGCCGTGCCGCCACTCGTAGCTGACCTGGTCCCGCTCCAGCGACGGTCCGTCGGTGTACGTGCGGCCGGACGCGTGGCGCTCGGGCCCCCGGCCCCCCAGGTAGTCGTTGCGCAGCCGCAGTTCGCCGTCCTGCTCGTCCGGGTCAGGGACGGGGCCGAGCGCGTTGAGCAGCGGATGGAACTCCACGACGTACAGCAGGCCGCCGGGAGCGAGCAGCTCTCGGACCACCGAGGCCCAGCGGTCCAGGTCCGGGAGGTAGCACAGCGCGCCCTTGCCGGTGTAGACGACGTCGAAGCGCCGCCCGTCGAGGGCCGCGACCGCGTCGTACACGTCGGCCTGGACGAAACCGGTGTCCAGCCCCGCCCCGGCGGCCAGCTTCCTGGCCTCCGCGACCGAGGCCCCGGACAGGTCGAGCCCGACCACGGGCGCCGCGCCGCGCAGGGAGAACGCCTGGGTCTCGGCCCCCAGATGGCACTGCAGGTGCAGCACCGATCGCCCGCGCAGCTCGCCGAGATCGGTCCACTCGAACGGGGCGAACCAGTCGTCGGGTCGGCGGCTGCCGTCGAGGCCGTAGAAGGCGCTCGCGGTGTGCACGGGCGTGCGGGCGTCCCAGTTGCGCCGGTTGGCATGGATCATCTCGGGAACGGTGAGTTCACCGCTGCTGTCGGTCATGCGGGATTCCTGTCCATCGGGACGCGGATCAAGCCGAGCTGTTGCGAGGTCGACCCGCCTGACCGAAGGTGAGGTGATGGACAAGCTCCCCGACCTGAAGGACCTCGGCTGATGGTCACGCCGCACATCGCCGCGGGGCCCGCCGACTTCGCGCCCCGCGTGCTGATGCCGGGCGATCCGCTGCGCGCCCGCCGCATCGCCCAGGACTTCCTGACGGACGCCCGGCAGGTGACGGACGTGCGCGGCATCCTCGGCTTCACCGGCACCTACCGGGGCGAACCGATGTCCGTGATGGCCTCCGGTATGGGAGCGCCGTCCATGAGCATCTACGCCACCGAGCTCTTCCGGTTCTACGGGGTGCAGCGCATCATCCGGGTCGGCACGGCGGGTGCCCTGCAGGAGTCGCTGAGCCTCGGTGACGTGATCGTGGTCTCGGCCGCGCACACCGACGCGACCGCGGCCACGGTCCGGGTGCCGGGCGTGACCCTCTCCCTGGCGCCGTCCCCGCGGCTCCTCGTCGACGCGCTCGCCGCGGCGGGCGACGACGCGCAGGTCGGGCCGGTGCTGAGCTCCGACTACTTCTACCTCGACCGTCCCGAGGTCATCGACCGGCTGACGGCACTCGGCACCCTCGCCGTCGAGATGGAGGCCGCGGGCCTGTACGCCGTCGCCGCCGCCGAGCAGCGCGAGGCCCTCACCGTGCTCACCGTCAGCGACCACATCCGCACCGGCGAGGCGATGGACGCGGCCACGCGCGAGACCCGCTACCAGCGCATGGTCGACATCGCGGCGCGCGCCCTGCTGGCCCGCCCGGTCGGATGATCCTGCGCCGGGCCGCGCTGACCCCGGCTCACCCGGCCGCTCTCCCGTTCGGCGTGCGGCCCGCGACGGAACCAGTGCTCGGCAACCGGCAGTTCGCGCGCCGCTCGCGCGGCGGGCGAGGGGTTCACACGCGCGTCTCCCGGAGGTCGGCGGCTGGGGCGGGGGCGTCCGCGAGGCGCAGGGCGCGGCGGGCGAGCCAGAGGTCGAACCGGTCGCTGGGGGGACGCAGGACCGGCCGGTCGAGGAGGTGCTCGACCCGGCCGAGACGTTTGCGCACCGCGGTGGTCGACAGGCCCAGCTCGGCGGCGGTCGGGGCGAGCCGGGCGTCGTGACGGAGCCAGGTGTCCAGCGTGGGCCGGAGTCCCGCCTCATCAAGGGGGGCCAGGAGGCCTCGGGCCCACTCCAGCACGGTGGGGCGGGTGAGCAGGGCGTCGAGCCCGGCGGGCGGGCCGGGCGGCGCGTCGTCGTCCGGTGGAGCGGGGAGCTGCGCCTCGGCGCGCAGCGCCAGGGAGAGCAGGGCCTGGTCGGGCAGCCGGTCCAGGTCGAGCGCGAGCAGGCCCTCGACCTGCTGCAGCCGGGCCGACACGGTGTTGCGGTGGATCTTGAGCAGGGCGGCGGCCTGCGCCGAGAAGGCAAGCCAGGACGCGGCCGTGACGGCCAGTTCGGCGCTGTCCGGATCCTGCGGGCGTCGGGCCCGGTGCGAGCGGAGCGGAGCCAGCAGGTCCCGGGCCCAGGGTCGCAGCTCCGGGCCGATGACGAGCACCGGATCAGGTCGGTGGGCGAACGTCGCCCAGCGCCCCGCGCGGCCACGCGCGGTGACCAGGGCGCGGAACGCCTGCTCGTAGCCGAGGGCGGTGTCCCGCAGTGGAACGCAGTCGCTGACGCCCACCAGGCAGTCGTCCAGGGCCGCGGCCAGCGTCGACGCCAGTGTCGAGGCCAGCGTCGAGGCCGGGGCCGAGGCCGAGGTGGTCAGGGACGCCGGGGCGAGGACCAGCACATGGTCGTGGTAGACGGGGCACGGGACCACCCACGCGCCCGGCGCCAGCCCCACGCACCGGCGGGTCACGTCGTCGCGCAGGTGCGGCGGTGACTCCACGACATGGAACCGCATCACGTCCGGCAGCGTGGGCTCCAGCAGGTCGGCGATCTGCCGGGCCGTGGTGACGTGACCGTTCATCAGCAGGTGCAGCACCGCTTCGCGGTTGCTCGCCTCGGTGAGCTCCAGGCGCCGCCACCGCTGCTCGGCGCATTCGGTGCGCCAGCACAGGTCCAGCACCGAGGACGCGTCCGCGAGCAGGGTGGACAGGCCGTCCGGCAGCGGCCGCGACGCGACCGCGGCCAGCACGGGTGCGTCGTCCCCACCCAGGGAGATGATCACGACCGCCTGGTTGCCCTCGTCGAGGACGAGGGAGTCCAGGCCGCGGGTGCGCAACTCTCCGGCCGCCCGGTGGGCGAGGACGACACCCTCGTCGCCGCCGCCCTGCCGGTCGTCGCTGCCCTGCCGGTCCCCGTCACCGAGCCGGTCGCCGTCGGGGGCGACCAGGAGTACCCGGGCGTGGGTGCGGGCCGTCAGCCAGTTCAGCACCGATCCGCTGCCGCCACCGCGTGCCGCCCGCTGCATCGCGAGGATGTCCTCGGCCCGCCGGTAGGCCCGTTCCGACGCGGACTCGGGCTCGGGCTCGGACCGGGGAGGCATGGGGAGAGGCTACCGGTCGAGGCCGCTCACTGTGCAGAGTGGAACCTCCGGCCCCGCTCTGCCTGTGCAGAGTGGAACTGGGCGGGCCGCGCGGCGTTGGCTAGGTTCGGAACACGATCGCATGTCCCCGGCGGTACGGGGGTCCGCCGGGGCCGCGAGCGTCGCCACCTGCTGCTGAACGCCCTTGCCGCACCCGGGCGATTCCCTCCTTTCCCGCGTGCCGGATGATTGAGTCGGGCGCAGGACGTGAGGAGACGACGTGGCAGACATCCAATCCATCCGCTCGGGGTCCGAGGCGGGGTCCGAGGCGGGGCCGGGGCCCCGGCCGGAGGCGGAGCCGACCGCGTCCGCGCGCCCTCGGCGCCTGCGGCGGCGGATCGGCGTGCTCGTCGTCGTCCTCGTGGTGCTGTGTCTGCCGCCGTGGTGGACGCTGGTCGCCGGGGCCGGCTGGCCCGTCCCGGTCGTCGTGGCCGGCACTCTGGTCCTCGTCGCGTGGATGGTCTCCTTCCCCTTCCTGATGGTCAGGGGACACGGGCGCCGACGCGACGACCGGGCGGCCCGCTTCGCGGACACCTCCCTCGGGGTGGTCTGGGTGCTGTTCACCTGGTCGCTGCTGGGCGGCCTGGTGGGCCTCGTGCTCGCCGGGCTCGGCGTCGGTGGCGCCGACCGCGGCAGGCTGGTGGCCGTGGCGGTCGCCGCGGTCGCGGCCGTGCTGCTGGGCTGGGGCCACTACGAGGCGATGCGCGTGCCGCGCGTGAAGCGGCTGGACGTCCACCTCCCGCGGCTCGGCAGCGGCTTGGACGGGACGCGCGTCGTGGTGCTCGCCGACACCCACTACGGGCCGATCGACCGGGCGCGCTGGTCGGCACGCGTCACCGAGGCCGTCAACGCGCTCGACGCCGACGTCGTGGTGCACGCGGGCGACATCGCCGACGGCACGCCCGTCCAGCGCCGGGAGCAGTCCGCGCCGCTCGGCGCGATCCGGTCGACGCTGGCCAGGGTCTACGTGACCGGCAACCACGAGTACGGCAGCGAGGCTCAGGGCTGGCTGGACCGCATGGCCGAGCTGGGCTGGGAGGCGCTGCACAACCGTCACGTCGTGGTGGAGCGCGGCGGGGACACCCTCGTGCTCGCGGGGGTGGACGACGTGACCGCCGAGTCCTCCGGACTGGACGGGCACCGCACCGACCTGGACGGCGCGCTGACGGGCGCGGACCCGGCCGCGCCGGTGCTGCTCGTCGCCCACCAGCCCAAGTTCGTGCCCCAGGCCGCGGCCGCCGGGATCGACCTGCAGATCTCCGGGCACACGCACGGCGGCCAGATCTGGCCGTTCAACTTCCTGGTCCGGATCGACCAGCCGGTGGTGCACGGCCTGAGCCGGCACGGCGAGCGGACCCAGCTGTACACCAGCCGGGGCGCCGGCTTCTGGGGTCCGCCCTTCCGGGTCTTCGCGCCGAGCGAGATCACCCTGCTCACCCTGCGCGCCGGCGCGGGCGAGTAGCCCGGGGTCGGCGTGCGCGGGCTGCCGCAGTGAGCGCCCGCGTCCCTCCTTGTTCCGCCCGCACACCGAGGCGTTGACCGGCGCGTGCGGGCGCTATCGAGCCGTGTGGTCGTGCTGCTCCAGACTCTCCGGACTCTCCGGACTTCCCGGACGCATCGCGCCGACCTCGGACTTGAGGATCCGCAGTGATCTGCCCAGGGCGCGGGCGGAGTCGGGCAGGCGCTTCGCGCTGAAGAGCAGCAGCACGACGACGGCGATGACGACGATCTCCAACCCGCGGTTCTCGAGCATCGGATTCCCTTTCGTTCGGTCCGCCCGTCCCAACTATTGACCGAGCGCTTGGTCAGTTATAGCTTTCGCGGCAGCCGACGGGAAGCCCGTCGGATGTCGAACATGGAGGCACGACATGACCGATCACGTGGAGCCGGTGGAGTCCGCCGAGGAGACGCCGGAGCCGGCGGCGCGACAGGGTCGACGGATGGACCGTCGTGGCTTTCTGGCGATCGCGGGACTGACGACCGTCGGCGTGGTGTGGGCGGCGAACAGCGGCTCGCAGCAGGCCCGGGCCGCGACCGTCCCCGACCCGTGCGGCTCGCCGTCGCCGACCCCGACGCCCACCCCGACGTCCACCGGAGGCGGCACGGGGACGTTCGCGGTGCCGATCGACAGCGCGAAGCACACCCGCACCTGGATGGCCTGGCCGGACGACCCGACCATCTGGACCGGCGGCGCCGGGGGCCGGCGCGGCTCGTCGCCCTCCGTCGCCCAGATCCAGTCGAACATCGCCCGGGTGGCGAACACGATCGCCAAGTACGAGCCCGTGATCATGTGCGCGAACCCGGCGAGCGCCTCGTCCGCGCGGGCGGCCTGCACCAACCCCAACGTCACCGTGATCACCTCGATCCCCGTCAACGACTGCTGGATGCGCGACTCCGGCCCGGTCTTCCGGACCAACGGCGCGGGCGGCCTCGACGCGGTGGGCCTCAACTTCAACGGGTGGGGCGGCCAGCAGACGGTCACCAACGACGCCAAGGTCGCGCAGCTCGTCGCCGCCTACGCCGGGGTGCCGTTCACGGCAGCCGGGTTCGTCAGCGAGGGCGGCGCCATCGAGGCCGACGGTCTCGGCACGCTGATGGCGACACAGAGCAGCATCGTCGACCCCAAGCGCAACCCGAACATGACCCAGGCCCAACTGGAGAGCGCCATGTGCGCCGCGTACGGCGCCACCAAGGTCATCTGGTTCCCGGGCATCTCCGGCCAGGACATCACCAACGACCACGTGGACGCGACCTCGCGCTTCGTCGGCGCGGGCACCGCCCTGGTCCAGACACCCAACCCGGCCGACCCCGCGGACATCTGGTCCAACGACGAGCAGCAGCAGTACAACCTGCTGTCGGCGGCCGCCAACGCCCAGGGCACCGCCATGCAGGTCACCAAGCTGCAGGCGCCGGACTACAACTACATCCGGCAGACCAGCACGAACTTCGTCGACTCCTATGCCAACTACTACGTCTGCAACGGAGCGGTGATCTCCGCGCAGTTCGGCGACACCACGAGCGACGCGAACGCCAAGGCGGTGCTGGCCGGCATGTTCCCCGGCAGGGTGATCGAGCAGATCAACATCGACTACATCGGCCTGGGCGGCGGCGGCATCCACTGCGTCACGCAGCCCCAACCGGCGCCGTAGCCCGCCCGCGGCAACCCGCGCGGCAACCCGCGCAGTGACCCGGCCTCCGCCCGGCTCGTGAGACGTCCTGGAGATCCCTGTCGCACACGGACTACAATTTCAGTCAGAAGGAGTAGACCTCCCACCAGGACCACATGCGAGAGGATGGCCGGGGCGTGGCCGACCGCAGGACGATGCTATTGGAGGCCGCCGCGCGGGTCATCGCCCGTCGCGGCGTGCGGGGCCTGCGGGTGGAGGAGCTCGCCGCCGAGGCCGGTGTGTCCACGGCGCTGATCTACTACCACTTCAAGAACCGCATGGGCATCCTCCGCGCCACGCTGGAGTTCATCAACGACCGGGCGGACCGCTACACCGGAGAACGCGACCCGGACGCGCCCCCGCTGGACGCCCGCGGCGAGCTCCTGGAGACGCTGCTGTTGGAGTTCCAGGACGACCTGGAGGTCCGGGAGAACAGCACGGCCTGGGGTGAGCTGCGGGCCTGCGCCGTCTTCGAGCCCGACCTCCAGGAGGACGTGGCCAAGTCCACCCTCGTCTGGGTCCAGGACGTCGCCGAGCTGCTCGGCCACGTCCACCCGCAGGCGGGGGCGGCGGCGCTGGCCATGTCCGCGGAGCGCCTCACGGCCCTGGTCGAGGGCCTCAGCAGCCGCTGGCTCAGCGGCAGCCTCCCGCTCCGCCACGCCCGCGACCTCGTCGTCGGCGCCGTCGACGCGGAGCTGGCCCGCCTGGCGGCCTGACCGGCTCCGGCGTGACGCGGGCGCTCACCCGGGCGCGGCGTACCGCCCGAGCCGCTGCTCGCAGGCCTCCTGGGCGGGCACGGTCAGCAGATGGCCCGCCCGCGCGAACAGCCGCTGCAGGAAAGGGCCGTAGCGGTCGGCGAGAGCGGGGTTGTGTGCCAGGACGTCGAGTTCGTTGGCGGCGGTGATCTCCATGAAGGCACACAGGTCCGGTGCCGGCGGGGTGTGCTCCCGGCCGGTGAAGCGGTCGCGGAAGACGACCGGCAGGCCGCCGCCGGCCAGCCGCGGATACACGAAACCCCGGTCGCAGCTGGCGTAGAGGTAGGCGAGTGCCTCGGCACGCTCGCCGATCGCCTCGGCCAGCAGGGGGCGCTCGTCCGGGCCCATCAGGGCGTGGTCGAACCCGTCCGTCCCGTACATGGCATGACACAAACCCGCCGCCTGCACGTCCGGCCCGGCGCCCCACCCGGCCAGCAGGCGGGTGACGCGGGTCAGGTGGTCGAGCAGGGTGCCGCCCGGATGCTCCGTCTCAGCGGCGCCACGGGCGCGCAGCAGGTCCTCGGCCGGTGTGGATCGCCCCATCGTCGTCGCGCCTCTCGGGTCGTCAGAACGCGGGCGGGTCGACACCCGCCTGCCCCTCGCCGCACCACGTCCGGATCCGGTGAGCGACAGGCGGGTTGCCGCCCTGGGCCCTGAAGCAATGATCAAGCGTGCCCGAGATCCAAGTCAATCAGCGGATTTACTGCGATCCACCCAAGCAATATCTTGGATCCCCGTGACCCTCGACGACCTCCGCGTCTTCGCCGCCGTCTGCCGGGCCGGCTCCCTGAGTGCTGCGGCCCGGGAGCTGTCCTGCACGCAGTCCGCGGTCAGCCAGCACGTGAAGCGGTTGGAGCGGGAGGTGGGCCTGAGCCTGGTGGAGCGGCACCCCCGGGGCGTGGTGCCCACCCCGGCCGGGCGCATGCTCAGCGCGGCGGTCACCGAGGGCCTCGGCGGCATCGACCACGCCCTGCGCCGGATCGAGGGGGCCGCGCGCGCGGACGGCGGGTCGGTGCGGGTCACGACCGGCGCCACGACCATCCGCCACTTCATGTCCGCGGCGGTCGTCGACTTCCGGCGCCGCTTTCCGCGCGCCAGCCTGGAGTTCGAGACCGCGACCTCCAGCCGCGGCTGTTTCGACGCGCTCGCCGCGGGCCGCGTCGACCTCGCCTGGATCACGCTGGGGCCGACCGACCGTGCCGTCGAGCAGCGGCCCGTGGTCGAAGTCCCCTGGGCGTTGGCCGTTTCGGCGTCCAGCCCGCTGGCGGCCAAGGACCGGGTCGAACCGGCGGACCTTCAGGACGCCCGGCTGATCGGGTTGCCGCAGAACTCCACCTCCCGGCTGCAACTCGGCGCCTGGCTCGGCGAAGCCGGGATCCGGCCGGTGTTCGACACCAGCGTCACCGACTGGGACACCGCGATCCTGCTGGCCGAACTCGGGCTCGGCCTCGCCGTCGTCCCCGCTCTCCCGGCCTGGTCCGGTGCCGATCACCCGGACCTGCGGCTGATCCCCATCCCTGCCCTGCCCGCCCTCAGCGTGGGCTGGTCGGTGCGCAGTTGGGACGCGCTCTCGCCGCTGGCCCGGGCCTTCACCGACGCCGTGACGGACCACTGGCGCAGGCAGACCGCCGGAGCCCGAATCGAGTGACGTGGGCGTCGCGATCAATTCGGCAGGAGAGGCGGCTCACTCACCAGGAGGCACCGGGGACTCCGGCCTGGTCGTCGAGGTGGCAGCGGGTGGTCAGGCGTCAGGGTCGACCTGGGGGTGCGTGAAGCGCACGGGCCTGCCCAGCGACCGGGCGTAGGCGATTTCGGCTCGGGTGCTGTCCCCGATGTAGTCGCCGACCACGAGCACCTCATCGGCGAGCCGGATCTTCGCCCGGTGCAGATCGTCGAGTCGAGCCTTCAGCGCCTCGGCTTCGGCGGGGTGGGACCATTCGTGCGGCGACTTCATGTCAAAGCCCGGCTTGACGACAATCTTTCCGGCTTTGGTCTCGCGCAGGTCGGCCTGGGTCATCTCGCTCATGAAGCGGGTGGAGCCGCAGATCACGACGATGCGCGGGAGGCTCAACAGCTGCTTCGCGTCGGCGAGCTTCTCCTCGGGGGTGAGCGGTGGCGGGTATGACACCGGTTCCTCCTGATGGTGTGGTCCAAGGGGGGCCTGCGGAGACGAGAACGAGGGTGTCCAAGCTCGTCTTGTGACGAGCGATGAGGACACCCTCGCCGCAGCCATTCTCGTCGTCTAGAGGAAGTAGAGCCGACTGAGCGCGACCGAGTCCGCCGGCTCGGACTGGAGGGGGTCTCCGTCGAGGGTGACCAGGCCGGTGGTGGGGTTGACGTCGACGGCGCCGAGGCGGTGGTTGCGGAGCATGTCCTTGGGGCCGATGCCGCGGGTGTGTTGGACGGCGACGCGGCGGCGGCGGGTGGGGAGTTGGTCGCCGCCTGAGACGGCGGCGCGGGCGACGAAGGCGACGGAGATGTCGGCGGCGGTGGCGCCGTGGGCGCCGAACTGGGGGCCGAGGACGAGGGGTTCGCAGCGGTCGGTGGAGGCGTTGGGGTCGCCGGTGACGCCGTAGGCGGGGAACCCGGACTTGAGGACGAGTTGGGGTTTGGCGCCGAAGTGGTCGGGGCGCCAGAGGACGATGTCGGCGAGTTTGCCGACCTCGATGGAGCCGATCTCGTGGGCGAGGCCGTGGGCGATGGCGGGGTTGATCGTCAGTTTGGCGATGTAGCGCAGGACGCGTTCGTTGTCGTCGCCGGAGTCGGTGGTCCCGTAGCTGCCTTCGCCGTCGAGGGGGCC
>NZ_FOAZ01000044.1 GCF_900109465.1 Streptacidiphilus jiangxiensis | reverse complement strand
ACTGGACCTGGCGTGCAGCGCCGGTCGATACAGCGCCCTGATCGCGCGGAGGGCTGCGGTGAGCACCGCACTGTCTGCTCGCGCCGGGCCGATTCCCTGTCGGATCTGGGCGCTCTGCTGCGTCACGTAGGAGGGTCGCTGCTGGTCGGGAGCGTGATTTAGCACGGTTCGCCGTGGGCTGCGGAAGCTCGGCTTGGGCAAACGACCTGGCACCGGCATGGCGTGCCCGGCCATTCGGCGTCGACCATGCTGTCGAAGCAGTCCGGTTCTTGCTCCTCGGCAGGAGGCTGGAGTTCCAGGCCGGTCCGGGGTGCGTCAGCGAAGGGAACTCGCCGCGGCTCGCTGTGCACCCAGGCCGCCGCGGATTCGGTGGACGTCGTACGTGGTCTCGCCGCCGTCGGTCTCGAGGCGGCTCAGCTCGCGGTCGAAGGTGTAGAAGGTGCCCATCACGCCGAACAGCTGCCGGTTCCGGACCCGGACCGCGTGGCAGCCGTCCAGTAGGTGAGGGCACTCGCGCACGGCGATCTCCGCGCAGGGCATACACAGCGGTTTGGGTGCATGGTCTCGACGTCGCGGGACCAGGTGCTCGCGTCGTCTTCGATCAGCCACAGGGTGCCGGCCTCGGTGTGCGAGGCTGGGCCGCCGCAGACCTGGCACCGGTTGCGGGTCACGCAGCGGCGCTGGCGCCGGGCGTGGACCTTGCCGTATTTGCGGGCGCCCTCGGTCCCCCGCAGCCGACACGATCGCGTGTCGGCTCCACAGGCCCCGTAGGAGTCTCGGTCCCCTAGGAGTCCACCGACATCCGCCGAGTTAGCCGCTACTGCGGCGGGGAGCATCCCGCTGCCTGCCCCGGTATGCCTGGCCAGCTCACTTCGCGGCCTCGCGCTCCAGCTGGTCCTCGAACACACCGATGATGCTGGCCAGCGTCGTCGGACTGAACAACTTCGCCTCGGGCCCGCGAAGCCACCGCCCGGCCGCCGGGTGGATCAACCCGGGCATGGGGCAGACGAGGTATCGGCCCGTTCGCAGCAATTCACAGTTGTTGCTGAGCCACTGCCAGGTGAAGTCGTCGGTGTTCGGCACCGTCAGGAAGTACATCCAGGGGGATGCGTGCAAGACGGGCCCGCACAGTGCGCCATGGCCCCAGGTCGCGAAGATGCGCTCGCCGAGGGCTTCGGGCAGACGGATCGCGTCGAAGAAGCGGCCGCACTCGACGGTGACGAGACCGCCACGGGAATGCTGCCAGTTCCAGTGATCCTGGGCGCTCGTGTTCGTCATGGCGGGCGTGCGCTCCTCCCGGGGCAGTGAGCAGCGGCTGGCGCCGCACAGTATCCGGAGATGCCGGCGCTCCGTCAGCGCCAGCTTGTATATCCAAGCTGCTTCCACGATAGGAGCTGGCTGCATGGATATACAAGCCGGTAGCTGGCCGACGGCCCCTCAGGAACGTGCCGGCAGAACGGATCTACGGAATGTCGATCACGAACTGGAAGCTGTGCCGGTCGCCGGGCATGCGGGAGTCGAGGACCTCGAGGATCTCGCCGGAGGCGGCGTGGCCGACACGGAAGACGCGGGCGAGCGGCACCCCGTCCGGGATTGCGAGCAGGTCGCGCTCGTCCGGCCATGGCATCCGGATTTCCAGCTCCTCGACGAACTGCACGAACCGCTGACGAATCGGCCCGGCGGGATCCTCGATCAGCGCGCTCACTCCGCCACGGATGCGACGCTGCTCCTCGACGGGCGTGCCCGAGAAGCGCGCGGCCAGATAGTAGGCGTTGACGAGCTGCATGGGTTCATCGTCGACGAGGTAGCGGAGGCGTCGGACGATGGCGGGGGTGCCCTCCGGCACGTCGAAGCGCGCGGAGATCTCGGCCGGCATGGGGACGTGCTCGACACTGCGGAGTTCTTGGCGGGCGACGTGGCCTTGGGCCGCGGCCTCGGCGTTGTAGTTCGCCTCACCGGTGCTTCGGCGTCTTCGCCAGTTGGCGCCGGTGGTGAGCATCTGCACGGCCGGGCGCGGCCGCACGGTCGTCGGCTTTCCCTGCTGGGTGGCGAGCAACCCGTCGGCCTTGAGGAGCGCGATCGCCTTGCGAACCGTCACGCGGGTCGTCTCGAACCGCGCCGCAAGCTCGTGCTCGGACGGGATCGGCTCGCCTGGCGCGAGCTCCCCGGAGAGTATGGCGTCGCGCAGGGCGTCGGCGATCCTGCGGAACAGGGGCACCTGGGTCATGGGCACGCGCGACCTCCGCTTGCGTATACAAGCTCCAGCCTACGGGAGCATCTGGCCGTCAGTCTCTGTAGGACCAGCCAGAGATGTGGTCGATCGTGATGGCCACGACGGCGCCGGCCGGACGCGCCTCGGCGTACTGGGGGTACTTCGCGGCCAGGAGGTCCAGGGCGCGCTCGCGCTCGGGGCCCTCCTCCCAGATCTCCGCGTCGCCGTCGCCCCGGACCCACCAGAGCTGGGTCCAGTCGTCGTCGTAGAAGTCCGCAAGGACGCTAACTCGCGGGTTGTCACGGATGTTCTTAAGGCGGCGCAGCGCGGTGGTGCTCTTCGGCTTGTGATCAACGGCGAAGTAGAGGCGGCTGCCCTCGGCAGCGAAGGTGATGGGAACCAGGTGAGGCTGGCCCGCGGGGGAGACGGTGGCGAGACGGACAGCGCGGGCAGCAACGAGTCGCTCACGGGCCTGCTCGGACGTCAAGTTCATAGGGGAGACGCTAGTGGGCGGCTGCGATGGCGTGGGTATCACGCTTGGCGCGGACGCGCCGTCACGTCTGTGCACTCCGCCACCTGAGGCCTCGCCGCTGCCGAGTAGGCGCCGAGCCGCTCCCTCCGCCGCCAGGTTGCGCACTCTGAGGATAATTATCTATTATTTGGCTCTCACACTCTGTGGAAGAGGAAGGACCCGGTCATGCCCGGTACTGGCATCGACTTCGACGCCATCGTTGCCGTCTACGGCATCGCGCCGACGCGGCTGCGCTCACTCGTGACGCGGAGCGCGGTGACCGGGTTCCCTGCTGCTGGCCCTGACGGGCAGTGGTCCGCGGAGGAGGTGGAGCTCTGGATGGGCGAACTGGTGTCAGCCTCCCAGATCGCCGGCCTTCTGGAGCTCAAGCGCGCCCAGACCGTTTTCGCCTACGAGCAGCAGCCCGGCTATTTCGTTGAGCCGGACCTGGTGGAGACGACGAATGCCGGGCGCAAGCAGCGGCGGTGGCGCCGGGGCAAGGTCCTGGCGTGGGACGCCAAGCGGCCAGGCCGCGGAAACCCCGAGCCTCGCAAGCCTCGGTCGGTTGCCGAGGTGCCGGCCGATGTCGACGTCAGCCAGGCCACCCTCAGTTCCAGCGAGGCGGCCGCGGTCCTCGGCTACGCGAGCATCAGCAGCTTCACCTCCGCGCACGCGCAGGGCCAGTTGCCGCAGCTGGGTGAGCCGGGAGCCCCCGAAGCCGGGCCTGGCCGGCCGAGCCGCCGGTGGGACACGAACCTGGTCCTGGCGGAGGCAGCCCGCCGACGCGTGACAGCGGCCGGGCACCAGGCGCGCTTGGAGGCGTGCTTGGAGGCGTTGCGCGCCGCCTGCGGAGCCGCAGTGTCCGCTGTGGCCCTGAAGGAAGCGGACCAGGGCGACGCCACGCTGGCCCAGTGGAAGTCGGCGATGGCGCAGGCGCGGCGTCAGTTCAAGCGGGAGCAGCTGACTGACTGACTGCGGCCGGGCAGGACAAGCGGCCGGCTCCTCGTCCCGCGGGGGCGAGGGCGGGAGGTTGGCTTCCTCCCCCCGGCCGCACTCTCCGGCCGACCGGGACCGCTGGACCCTTACCGGAGGTGTGATCCAGTCTAGCGGCGCGAGTCGCCGTTCCGGGGCGGCTCACCGGGCGCGGTCCGCTGTGGCGCAGGCACGGCACAACGCCTCGCCGACGGTGAGAGGGCGGCCGCACAGGCCGTCGTCTCCGGGGCACTCACGATGAACGCCGCGATCGGCCGGTCGCTGGGGCGCGGGCGGCGGACTGTCCTCGGCCGGGGGCACGGGTGTGGCGAGCAGGTCCTCGATGCGCCAGGCGAGAGCACCGCGGGGATGGCTGAGGTCCTCGGTGTCTGCGGTCAGCACGGTCAGCAGGCGGCTACGGCTCCAGCCGCGGCACAGCAACTCGTCCGCCTTCGGGCCGAGGCGGCGCAGGGCCGCGCCGGTGAGGGTGAGCTGCGGGATCCGGTCGGATGCCTCCCACAGCAGGTTCTGACCCGCAGTCGTCTCGGGCGCCTGCGGGTGGGCGCCTGTCTCCCGGGAATCGTCTCCCACCTCTCCTCCCCGGAACGGTCCGCCGTCGCGCGGCCGGCCGGGACGGGGTCGGGTGGGGTTGGTGTTCTTCGTCTTGGTGTTCTTGTTCTTGGTGTTCTTAGGGGTCGGATCAGCCGCTGGCGGCCCAGCCGCTAGCGGATAATCCACCACCGGCCGCGACCTGCGGTTTTGTCCGTCGCGGCTGGTCGGGGCCGGTGACGGGTTTTCCACCACCGGTGCTGAGCTGGGCTGGAGCGGCTCGGGGGTGTCAGTGATGAAGTACTCGACCGGGCCCAGCGTGCCGTCGGGCCGACGTCCCTGGCTGCGGTACAGGTACCCGCATGCCTCCAGCTCCCGTAGTCCGGTCTTGACGGAGTCGAGGCCGTCGGTGGACTGCTCAGCCAGGCGGTTCGGGGTGATGCCGTAGCCGTCACGGTGGCTGGCGAGGAGACCGAAGATCCCCTTGGCCTTGAACGACAGCCGGGCGTCGCGGAAGAGGTCGTTGGCGATCTGGGTGAAGCGGTCGGCGGCCATGGTGCCGCGGCGGATCCGCGGATACGTGGTGGTGCCGCTCACAGCCCGGTCCACCCCCGTGCCGTCGTGTCGTCACCGGCGAGCGGTGTCCAGACCGGCGCCGACGGTCCGTGGGCTTCGAGTTCCTCGAGGATCGCTGCGCCGAGGGGGACCTTGCGGGCCAGGCGGGCGGCCATCGGGTTGCCGGCCGCCATCGCCCGCAGGTCGTGGATGCGGTTGTTCAAGGTGGTGGGCTTCGCGTCGGTAAGCACGAACAGGACGCGGGGGAAGACCGGGTAGTAGCGCATCCAGGTGGGATGGGCTTGCCGTGCGCCGGCGGCGCGGCGCTGGCCTGGGGCGGGGAGCGGGGTGTGGTCGAGGAACCGGGCGTAGGTCATCAGTTTGGCGGCGAGGCGTTCGCTGCTCATGGTGGCGCGATCGACTTCGACGAAGGCTCGCAGCTGGGTACGGCCGCCGGGCTGGTTGGCGGTGTAGCGCAGCAGGGCGTCGGCGACCAATGCCTCGGCACGGGACTCGGACAGGCGGTGGTAGACCTCCGGGGTCCAGTCGAGGGGGCCGTAGTCGTCGCCGTGGCGGCGGGCGTCGGCCAGGAAGGCCAGGTGGGTGCGCAGCACGGCGAGGGTGTGCGGGGCGCGCAGGCGGACTGTGGTCTGTTCGGTCGGGGCCGCGGGGAGGTCTTGGTCGCGCAGTTCGGGCAGCTGCTGGGCCAGCTCCCGGCCTGCCGCCGTGAGGTACCACAGGCGCCTGGAGCTGGGCCGGCCGAGGAAGACGTGGTCGGCGAGCTGCTGCTCGCGTAGGCGCTGCAGGTGAAGCCGGGTCGCGTTGGGGCTCCGGCCCGTGCCCGTCAGCGCGTGCAGCTGGTCGGTGGTGGCCAGGCGGTGCTGAGCCAGGCAGGCGACCAGCAGATAGGTGGGGGTCTCGGTCACTGAAACTCCGTGGTCCGGGCGGGGTGGGGGCGCTCGGGGCGCGGCGGCGGGGTGCGGTCGGCCGGGCTGGTGAGGAAGGCGAGGACGGCGGCGTCCTGCTGGTCGGCGAGCTTGTGGAGGTAGGTGGCGGTGCGGGCGCCGACGGCTTGGATGCTGGTCTGGGTGAGTTCGCCGAGGTGCTTGCTGCTCTTGATGGCGCCGAAGACCTCGGCGGGCTGGGGGCCGCGTACGGTCAGGGGTCCGCGCTGCTTGCCTCCCGCGGTGAAGGACAGGGCGTGGTGGTAGCGGGGCAGTTCGGCGACCTGGCGGATGCTGAGCGCGCCGTGCCACTGCTCGGTGATGGCGCCGACCGAGTCGGTGGAGCCGGAGGTCGTCGACAGCGCGGAGGCGTTCTGCAGCAGGGAGGCGCGGGTGGCCGGGTTGATGCGCTCCAGCAGCTGGGCCAGGACGTGGAGGCGGATGCCGAACTTGCGCAGCTGCTCGGTGATGTCCGCGATCGTGGATCCGGTGCCGGCCTGGTCCAGCGAGATCAGCTCGTCCATGAAGACGTGGAACGGCTTTCGCTTCTTCTCCGGCAGGTCGCCCCGGGACAGGCCGGCGCGGAACACGTCGCGCATCAGGAGGTTGACCATCAGGCGCTGGGTGGGGCCGGTGCCGCCCAGGCACAGCCACACGATGCGGCGCTTGTCCATCGCCGCCCGCGCGTTCCACTTGCCGGTGGGGGCGCCGAGGAGGGCGTGGGCGACGGGGTCGGCGGCGAGGCGGTCCAGGGGGTTGAGGACGGGGGCGAAGGCGTCGTCGCCGTAGGCGGTGAAGGTGGTGCTCCACCAGGCCCTGGCCTTGTCGGGGAGCTTGTCGAGGACGGCTTCGCGGAATGTCGGGTCGGTGAGCAGTGTGCGGACCTGGAACACGGTGGCCTGCGCTGCGGGTTTGCCGGCGGCGACGGCCTGCCGGTTGACCTCGACCAGGGCTTGAAGGGCTTTGAAGAAGACGGTGGTGGCGCGGGGTGCGGTGTGGTCGTCCCAGCCGAGCACGATCGAGAAGGAGTCGACCGCCGCTCGCACGACCTCGTCGCCGCGCTGGCCGGCGTCCATGCCGAGGAGGTTCCACGAGGGCAGGCGGGAACCCGTGTCTCGTCCGGTCAGGTCGATCCGCCAGACCCGGTCTCTCAGCGACTCGTGCGCCAGGTACGGGGCGGCCGCGTCCCAGGAGTCGGCGTGGGGGTCGACGAAGAACACGCCGTCGCCTGCGAGCGCGACCGCGAGTGCCTGGACGACGGCGCGCGTGGTCTTGCCGTAGAAGGACTTGCCCACGGATACCGAGAAGAGGGTTTCCTCGAGCGGTGAGGCGATCAGCCGGGTCACCCCGTCCGGGCCGTGGTACCAGCCCTGCGGCATGAGCGGCGCGCCGAGTTCGTAGGCGGGCAGGACGGCTGCGGTCAAAGGCTGGCGGCAGTGCACGGTCGGGGGCTTGAGCAGACCGGAGAGCTCGCTGATGTTCAGCCAGGAGTCCGCGCGCGGCGCTACCTGGCCCGTGGTCCAGCGCCGGTCGAAACCGCGCCGGCGCAGGGGGTGGTTGGCGCTCCACTGCCACGGGCCCAGCCGGGTGCCGTCCACGCGCAGGCGGGACCGGCCGGCGAACACGTCCATCGCGGCCGTGAGCGCCTTCAAGGAGCGTTCGGCGCGACCCTTGACGTCGGAGGCGCAGCGCACGAGGAGCTGGAGACGGACCAGGCCGACGTCGTCACCGAGCCTGCCCCAGACCTGCGCGGCGTCGACCGGGCGAGGCCGGACCGTCATCGCCATGCGCCGGCCCCCGTGGCCGCGGTGGCCTGCGAAGTCCAGGAGATGCGCGAGTTGGACGACAAGCGAGTCCTCGATGGCGTCGGTGTCGGCGATCGCCCGACGGGTCGCCTTGCGCGCCTCCCTCTGCGCGCGGGCCCGCGCTGTGGCGGCGAGGTGCCAGCGCTTCAGGCGCAGCCGCCACGTCGGGACAGGCTGGAGGTCGACGATCACCTCGGCGAGGTCGCCGAGATCCGCGCGCACGTGCGCGACGGCGTCCACGATCGGCTGGAGCGGATCGGGCTGCAATGGCACCTCGCGCAACGGGGCGCCCGGGTCGCCGCGCAGCACGAACTGCGCGCGCAACGTGTGCTCGCGTTCCCGGTCCCGGATCGGGCGGCAGCGCTCCACCGTCACCTGGCCGTAGGGCGTCGTGGACAGCAGGTGGCGCGCGCTGGTGTGTCCCTCCAGGCTGTAGGCGAGCGGCGTCTCCCCCGTGCCGTCGGCGCGCAGCCGGATCCGCACCGACTTCGAACGCGCGGGCGCCCACCACGGCCCGGAACGCGCCGCACGCAACAGGACCGCCGCACCACGCCAGATCTCCTCCTGGCAGGGGTCGAAGGAGCGGGTCGGGGTGAGGGTGTAACGCACGCGCTCCGCGAGAACCCTCCGCGTCAGCCACTCACGCCAAACCAAGCCGCCGGCGATCAGCGGCAAGCCGATCAAGGTGAGCAACAGTCCGTGCACCGCAAGCCAGGCCGGCAAGTGCAACAGCCACAGTGTGAAGCGGACAAACAACCGCACCAGGCCGGTGGTCAGCCCGGTCACCGCGCACACTCCCGGCCGGCCGGGGAAGCGCCGAAGATCGGCAAGAGGTTCAGAATGTGATGCACAGTCGCCTTCCATGGGGATCGATGGGATCCAACGGAAGGAGAAAACCGGCGCGAGGTCACCGACACAGTCACCAGACCCACCCGGCCGGCATCACGAAGAGGCAACAGCTGCGGTCACCACCCGGGCTGGCTGACGGGTCACCAGTCCCGGCATGACCTGTCTCAGTGAAAGTGGGGCGCGTCTCACCGAGTCGAGACCGGCGGAAGTTCGTCTCACCCAAGTTGGGATGAGTGGCAGTTCTTCTCATCGAAGTTGGGCCCACGGCGGCTGGGAATGCTTGCCCGAGGCTGGTCGTCGGTCGCGGACTGAACCCGGCCACCTGCTCAGGGATGCCAGGGCTGTCGAGTGTCTGTGCGGTGCAGCAGAATCACGGACATGTCGTCCTCGGTTTACCCCCGTGCTGCCCCCAGCCGACATCGCGGACTGACCGCAGGCGCTGCGGAAGGAAATCTGGCCGGTCTAACTCCGCTACTGGGAGAGCTGGTTGGTGGCGCTCAATACGTCGCCCCGGAGTGGTGACCCCGTCGCGCGCCGGAGCGCGCCGACCGCCGGGTCGGCGAGGGAGACGGTGAGCGTGTAGGGCGCCGGGCCGGTGATGGTGTTCGTCGAGTCGATCGGCGGGCTGAGGCGCTGCTGGACACCGAGCGCGTCGATGCCCGGGCAGAGCGCCTGGGCGGGGAGCGTAACCTCGGCGGTTGCCCCGTCCGGGGATCCGATACTGATCTTGCCCTGCGGGGTGCGCGCCGTGCCGTCGCCGAGCTTGACCGGCAGGTCGTACGCTCCGCCGACCAGCCCGTCGGGGCCCTCAATCTCCACGGCCACGCCCTGCGGGCCCAGCGGCGTGGACAGGTCCAGCGACCGACTCGCGCCCGGTCCGAGCAGGAGATCGATGGTGAAGTGCCCGGGATCCCCGGGCGAGTCCTGGGAGAAGCCGTAGGAGCCGAGGGCGAGTTGCGGTCCCGGCGGCGGGGTGTCGGACCGTCCGTCGGCAGACGCAATGGCGGCGGGGCCTGCGGGCGCGGAGGTGGCCGTCTGAGCGAAGTGGTGGAAGCCCCGCATGCCACACTCGCTGCCGTCGGAGGTCCCGCCGCCGCTCAGCGCGACGTCCGTCGACGGACGCGGTGAGCCCGGCACGTGCGAGGGCAGGACGCCCTGCGGGGAGTCGCCGAGGGAGCGCGGGCTGCTACCTGAGCCGAAGCCGATGGCCGCGACGGCGACGGAGACCGCGATCGCGATCAGCACCCCTGAACGGAGCTTGGACGCGAGCCCCGCCCGCTTCGTACGCGAGCGGGTCGAGCCGGGGGAATCCAGTGACCAGCGGCGGCCGCCCGGATCCACCGGCGGCTCCAGCCGCCAGCGCGCCGCGAGTATCCGGGTGCGTGCCGCCTGTTCCTTGACGCCGGCGCCGCGAACGAAGTCCTCGTCCAAGACGAGCCCGTCAAACGGGTCCGCAGCTGTGGGCTCCGGCTCGCCGGAGGGGCGCGGGTCAGGGTCTTCGGCTATCGGCACCGCGTCAGTATGCCGGACCGCCCTGACGCTCTGACCAGCGAGGTGCCCTGGGTCCTGGGCGCCGTGGCGGGTGCGGCGTGATCAGGTGGCGTCGACGAACAGGGGAACGACGATGAACATCTGACTTCCACCCTGGGTGGGAGCCGGTTGGGGTCGAGGATCAGCACGAGCCTGGTGAGGACAAGGTAAGCGCCAGCGCTCCGGTCCAACCTCTTTGAGACGAACCGGCGTACGACAACGTCACCTACCCGGAGCTGAGCGCACCGACCCAGGCGGTGGCGGTCGCGCACGACATGGTGAGCCGGGCGCTGGGCTTCGTGGAGGAAGCGGCCCAGGCCCGCGAGTTCCACGCGGGGTCGATCGAGGACTTCGCCTTGGAGGGGCAGCTGGAGGAGGATCGGATCGAGGAGCAGGTCCACAAGCTCGTGCTGGACGCGCCCGCGGACTGGACGGAGTCTCTGTACCTGTTTAATCCCTCGCACCGGTGATCGCGCGCCGGGCTGGGGAGGGCGGCAAGCGAGTCGAATATGTGATGCACGCCCTGCTGGTTCGCCTCTAGGGTGGCCGCCGTGCCGATGACTGACTTGCCCAGGTCCACGTATCCCCCGTTGAACGTGCAGGTTCATGGGCCGCGGTTGTCTTTGCTGGGAGCTACGGATGAGCTCCTGGAACGCTTGGTCCCGACGGTCCGGAAGGGCGTGGCCACTCAGGCCCCGTGGCCCTTCGATGATCCGATGTCCCTCTATATGGATGGGCATGAGCGCGAATGGGCCTGGCTGCGCGGAATATGGTCCGGTCGAGGTCATGTCAATGCCAGCTTCTGGCGCCTCTACTTCGTTGTCGTCATCGACGGCGAGCCGCTGGGCATGCAGGATCTCATCGGCACCAACTTCGCCGCGTTCGGAACGGTCTCGACTTTCTCCTGGCTCAGTCCCGAGGCGCGGGGCGGCGGCCTGGGTAAGGAGATGCGGCAAGCGGTGCTGCATCTGGCCTTCGACGGGTTCGGGGCCCGTGAGGCTAACAGCGAGGCGTTCATCGACAACCACGCGTCAAACCGCGTCTCCGAGGCGGTGGGCTACGTGCCGAACGGCATCACCTGGGCCACCCGGCGGGGCGAGTCAGCGCAGCTCAGCCGATGGAGGCTGACCCGCGAGCAGTGGATCAAACAGCGGCGTGACGACATTGAACTCGTCGGTATAGGCGACTGCCTGCCCGTGCTCGGGATCGACCCGTCATCAGCAAGCTGATCAGCAAGTCTTCTGCATGCGGTAGTCAGCAGGGCCCGAGCCATAGTCGGCTCCGGGCCTGCCGGGTATGCATAGGCTGTGAACCCAGATGATCCGAGCGGTGAGGACAGGCACTCTGCGCGGGGCGGTGGTTCTGGCGCTGGTGTGGGACGTGGCCGACCTGGTCGCGCAGATCGCGCACCTGTCCGTGCTGGACGCGCTACCCACGCCGCTGCTGCAGCAGCACCCGGGCGGTGAGCATGCCTGCACCAGCGCCCGCGTGCCGGACACCGATTTGTTGGTGTGGGCCCGGATCGAACTGGAGGAGTACGAGGGCAAGCCTTTGTGGAGTCAGGCTCTGCCCCAGGAGCGGTTGCGCTGGTCGGTCGGCTGGACCGGTCGCGAAGGCCAGCGCTTGTGGTTTAAGGGCCGGCGAACCGGGAGCATTGCCGCTGCCCGGTGGAATGCGGAGCGCGTCGCGCAGTGGCTGCTGGCTAACCGGTACCGGGTCACCAGTCCGCAGAACGGCGAACGGCTGATCCTGCCTGGCTGAGCGGGACGGCCGAGTCGGTCGGTCTTCGGTGGTGTCCGGTCAGGGCGCGGGGGTGTGGGGCATCCCGGCCGAGGCGAACAGCCGGGTCACCGAGGCCACGAGCACAGCGGTGACAGGGTCCGTCGCCTCGGCTGCGCGGGCCTTCGTCCACAAGGCGGTCGCGCGGTCGAAGGCGGCGCACGCGCTCGGGTGCTCGGCGCCGAAGTTCTGCGCCCAGCCCGTGGCGGCGCGCGCGTATAGCCGCACGGCACGGATGTCGTCGCCGATCTCGCGGCAGACGTGCGCGAGGAGCTCGGTGGCGTGCCCGAGCTGGCTGCTGTTCGGACCGAAGGTGAACTCCACGTCCCATACCAGTGAGCGGGCGCCGAGGACCGCGTCCAGGAGCCGGCGCTCTGTCAGCGCGCCGACGACGCGTGCGGCGGCGGCGTCGACCCACTGCGCATCGCCCGCGGCGGCGTCGACCACGCTGGTGGGCTGCGCGAGGTACACCGGCAGCTCAGCACCCTCGTCGTCGCTGCGCATCACGGTGCGCAGCGCGCTGCGCTGGGCGCTGCGCCGTGCGCGCGCACGGGTCGGCCGGTGCGCGCGGGCGGCAGCTGCGCGCGGATTGGAGTTCTGGGTGGTCGTCCAGAGCAGGGCGGCCGGCCACAGAGCCACGCACGCGACCACCGTGATGACGGCGCCCAGGGCGCGCACGGGCTCGATGCCGAACCGGTAGTCGTCCGGATGCGCGTGGTGCGCCGGGAGCGGCAAGGTCACCAGAGCGCAGACCGCGATCCCGACGAGCACGTAGAGCGTCACCGCCGTGGCGGACGCGGGGGGCTGGGGCAGCAGCAAGGGAATGCCGGACACGGAATCCTCCTCCAGGATGTGCCCCCACTCCATGCCGCGCGGGTCACCGCTACGGTCACCAGTTCGGCGGCCGCCGGTTGCGATGCCGTAACGGCCCGTCACGCGCCGGTGTGCAGCCCGGTCTGTGCTGCTGCCCGCCTGGGACGTAATCATGCCTTTGACTTGCGCTGGGTACCTTGGCGGAGACCTGGGCCGGTGCAGGTAACCAGTCCCGAACTGGCCTCCAGCACGGTCGGGAAGGGTTCGAGACCGGAACGCGTCGGCCTCGTTGGACATCGCATGAGTTCCATGAGCACGAAGTTCTTGCTCATCGCGATGACCGCCTCGGTCCTCGCGGTCGGCGCGGCAAGCGCCAGCGCCATCAGCCAGTACCAGACGATCTCGTTGGACGCGGCATCAGGCGATGGGTCCGTCACTGGTCATGCGTAACTGGACGTCACGCGCGCGCAGGCGGCTTCCGGCCCGGCTCCGTAGGGCGCAGTTCCGCGCCCTTTGCCCCGCAGGCGCCAGCCCGACACCACGCCGCAGCGCACAGCACGGTCGGAGCCCACCACCACCGTGACACCAGCCATTCAGCGGGCAGGCACAGCCCGTCCCCCTGCGACGCACTGGCCAAAGAAGGCAGCCGGCCCGGCAAACTGTATACGCAGTGCCGCCACATCTACGGGTGAGCACCGTGCACGCTGGTGCTGTGGCGACCGCGCGCCGCCTGCCCTCGCCATCAGCAGGCCGCAGCAACCGCGCCGTCAGTGAGCACGCCGCCCTGGTTCCTCACGCCTCAAACTGCCCGTGAAGGGTGCTGACCTCACTATCCACCGAAGGTGGTCAATTCCCCCTCCAGCTCATGTAAGTCGGATTCCGACCTGGAAAATCGTCCATGCCAAACGGGTTTTCTACCGATCCATCAATTAGACTTGCAACGAAACCAGAAAATCCCATCCGGTAGTATTTCCATGGATTTTCGCCGCGTTCCACATCTCGGGTGCACACGACAATATTCCAGGAATTTGCCTCGCCTTCATTGGCATGCCAAAAGATAGCATCGCTGCTTGCCGTCACTCCGACCAGAATGAGCCGGTCTCGAATTCCAAGCGAAACATCTCGCAGCCCTCGATGCTCTTGGGCACCAAGTTCAATCGGCTGCCAGTCTGAGATTTCCGAGTAGGGAGATTCGCTCACCGACGGAGTCGCGATGGCCAAGTAGCCCGCCACGCTTCCCCCTCCGTAAATCCTAACGAATTCCTTGTAGTCTGAAGGGAAAACAAGAGCCAGCCTCTCCTCCTCGGCTTCCCAGTCGATGTCATCACCGCCACCAACGGGCGGCGGAAGGATCAGGCGCAAACGCTCTATGCCAGGGTGCATGCCACTCCGTCAAATGAAAGGGCCGCCAGGTCCTGCAGGATGCAGGCCTGGCAGCCACTATATCAGCCACTTAGATTGACACGGCTGATATCACCCGTCAATTGAAGTCGGAACCTGCCTTCCGTTCCTGCTGTCCGTCACCGTCCCCATATTTGTCCACTGATCCTTTCCGCTGCGCATCATGTTCGACACTCGCGTCGAGTCCGCCCCATCGAGTCGACCGAATGCATCCCAAGACATGTATGACATTTCAAATGCATATGGAACCGTCCTCGCCCCTCGGTAGAGCGGCGTCACTTGATAGAGGACCGTATTGCCGTCATTGATGAAGCCGAGAACCTCATTTTCGAAGTCGTGCATGGAATAGAGCGGATTCTTCTTGCCGACATATGAATTTCCATCGGCACCGCAGGTGACGAGGTTCTCCAGATCCGTGCCCGACCCGCCCATCTGCCTAGCCAAAAGGTGGCAGTTGTTTACGGTGAATTCCGGCGCTTGCTTGAGATAGCCAGCGTACTTTACAGCCCAGTCATACCCAGGGGGCCTGATATCAGACTGTGTCTTAGTTCCTTTATGCGTGTCCAGATATGTACTGTTGAGACACGCCGTCATTGTGGTCGACCGGCTGCCATTGCCGACGTCCCTTTGGCCGTAATTGACCCATCCTTGCCCGTTAAACGCGCAGGTGGGACCCGTGTCGTCGCGTGCCGTGCCATCAGTTCCGGCGGTGAGGAGCAGATACCAGGGCTGGACGAACGCCTTGGGCAATCCCTTGGGACTAGGCTTCGGCTTGCCGTCACGGGTCCTGTCAGCCGCTCGCCCGTCTTGGTGGCCAGGCTGCTTCGTGGTCGTGCATGCACTGGGCGGGCAGGTCTTGGGCGGAACGGTGTGCCAGTCGATCGGCCGCACGACGGGACGCGGCGGCGCGTCGAGCACGCAACTGCCCGAGCTGAAAGCGAATGCCAGGCCTCCCCACTCCAACATGCCGAGGAAATCACCAGCGGCTGCACCACCAGCCCATGAAGCTCCACCGCCGCCAGCACCCAGGAGCCAAGGCGCACTCTGGGAGGGGTCCATTCCTCCGCCGTAGCCGCCCCACCCATATATGAGTTGGTTCTGGGCAGCGAGGTCCATCCCGTTCTGGAGCCACGCATTGTATCCATAGGCGTACTGGTAGTACTGGTCGTACGAATCGAACGAGTAGCCGTTGCCGTAGCCGCCGTAGTCCCAGGCAGGGTAGCCGTTGGGTTGGGTTACGGGATCCGGTGTGCAGCTGCTGTTGCCGCTGGGATCGGCCATTTGCACCGGATTGTCGTTGCCGTAGGCGTAAAGGTTCCCGCTGGCGCTAGGGCGCGTATCGAGTTTTGATCAATCAGCATGCTCACGGTGCGGTCCGGGTGG
Source organism: Streptacidiphilus jiangxiensis (assembly GCF_900109465.1). Taxonomy (GTDB): domain Bacteria; phylum Actinomycetota; class Actinomycetes; order Streptomycetales; family Streptomycetaceae; genus Streptacidiphilus; species Streptacidiphilus jiangxiensis. The sequence continues at coordinate 13,721 of NZ_FOAZ01000044.1, read as the reverse complement.
GCGGTGGAAGTCGAGCACCGCCACTGCCTCAGCTTCTGAAGGGCGCGTAGCGTGTCGAGGCATGACGGCATTGCCGAACCTGCCTCAGAACACGACGCTGCTCGACCTGCTGCGGGCACAGGGCGTTCCGCAGGAGCGCGGTGCCTATGCCTATGAGGGGTGGGAGTTGCATACCCACCCCGACCTGGTCGAGAGACTTGTGGACCTTGCTCCCCGTTGGCCCGTCCTGGCGACCTTCGGGGTGCCGGTGCTTGCCGCCAAGGGCATCGCCGCGGTCGTCGCCTGTGGCATGGGAATGCTGCTGGTGCGCCTTCCAGAAGTGCCGACCGAGCCCCTGGAGTCCGCAGCACCCTGCCCGCCCCTGACTGATCCGGGTCAGGGTTGGTACTCGGTCTGCCCCTGGCAGGGCGAGCTTTCCTCGGTGGAGTCCAAGCGCCTGCTGTCGCTGCTGGTCCAGCATGCGCTCTCGTATGCGGCGAGCCTGTCGGAGGACGACAGCATCGACTGGCAGGGGCGCCCAGTGCAGGCTCCGAGCACGCGCAGCGGCAAAGTCAAGGGCAGACGACCCAGCAGGGACACGGGGAGCCGGCAGGGTGGACGCGGACGACGGCGCTAGGGTGCCGAGCGAGTCTGTCAGCGGCCAAGATCGTTTCTCCGCATACGGCCAGCGACTCCCCGCCAGCGGTCCCCACCGGCGGCCAGTTATGCTCCCCAGCCCGCGAGCCTTGAGCACGCACCGTCACGTCGTCGCGATCCAGGATGCCGTTTGCTTCCCTGGGCGCGGACGGCAGACTGTCGAGGTGGACTCTGATCTCTATCCCGACATTGCTGCCGCGGGCAGCCTGTCCGCGCTGCTGGAGCAGACGGCGGCCGAGTTTGATGTCTCTCTCGTGGTGGCGCCTGGCGAGTGGGGATCGCTCACTTCGGCGGGCATCGCATCCTCGGTGCCCGAGCGGCGGCCTCTGTCCGTGCATATTGGAGCAGAGAGTCGATGGTTCGGTGTTTCCGGCTGGAGCCAGGGCGTCGAACTCATCACCGGAGGGACATCCGACCTCGCGGCCATCGTTAGGGCGGGCGTGGCCTGGGGGGAGGGCAGGAGCCTGCGGGAACTGCGGGAGGAGCTGCCGTTCCTGCGGACCTCTCCGCGTGCCGAGGCCCACGAACGTGGGCCGGCCGAAGTGGTCGAGCTGCAGTGGCTGATGATGCGGGAGCAGGCGGCCGAGGCTCCGGACTTCCACGAGTTCGCAGCACTCGTGGAAGCGGCTCATGACGACCCGCGGCTGCGACAGCTCTACGTGCTCTCCAGTCACTGGACGCTTGGCTTCAGCTCCTGCACTGGGTACCCGTTCCGCGTCGAGGTGGCCATCGCCCCCTCCCACAATGGCAGCCCCTACCGAGTTCAGGAGCACCTGCACTCCAGTGTCATCGGAGAAGCCGCCACGGCCGCGGAGGCCGTCGCCCTGGCAGCGGCCCACCTCCCCGCCGGCCTCGGGCCAGCCGTCGCTGGCACTGCTGCGGCCGCTGGGTGACCCTCGGAATCCGTCACCGACAGTGAGAAGCCACGCGGCCAGATGACTCCCCATCAGGTGGCCGTACGCGGGGAATCCCAACTGGCCGCTGACACGAGTCGTGATCAACCGGCCGCTCTGGTCAGGTCTTTGATCCAGATCATCGAGGCACGCAGGTGGAGGCCGGCAAGGTAGCTCTCCGGTGTCTTGTCATACCTGGTGGCGATGCCTCGCCAGGCCTTCAGCTTGTTGATCAGTCGCTCGACGGTATTCCTCTCCTTGTAGAGTTCGGCGTCGTGGCTGACGGGCCGACCGCCCCTGGAGCCCTTCTTCTTCCGGTTGGCGGCCTGGTCGACCTTCTCGGGGATGACGGCCCTGATCTGGCGTTTGCGCAGGTGGGCTCTGTTGCCGCGGGACGAATAGGCCTTGTCCCCGGCGACGGCCTCGGGCCGGGTGCGAGGGCGGCCGACCGACCCGCGGACCCGGATCTTCCTCAGGACGGGGATGAACTGCGGACTGTCTGCTGCCTGGCCCGCGGTCAAGATGAACGCCAGCGGGCGGCACCTGCGGTCGGCGGCGAGGTGAACCTTGCTGGTCTGCCCGCCCCGCGAACGTCCCAGGAGGGCGGCCTTCAGGCGGAGCCTCCGGCGGCGTCGGATGCGTCGTCGCTCCTCCCGCTCGGGATCCGTTTCGGTGTCTCGTCCGCTTTGTTCTTCGCCGTCGCCCCCTTTGACCTGGCCTTCTCCTCCTCGGAGGCGGCCTTCTCCAGTGAGGTGAGCAGGTCCTCGCTCAGGTGCATCCCGGCGGCATCGTGGTGGGCCCGCGCGGTGGTGGAGTCGATGCTGACCAGGGACAGGTCCACCTGACCCCGCCTCGCGGCCTCCGCGATCAGGCCCTCCAGCAGGGCCTCGAACACGCCCGCGTCACGCCACTGCCGGAAGCGGTTGAAGACGGTCGACCAGGCGCCGAACTCCTGCGGCATCTCCCGCCACTGCGCGCCGGTCTTGAACCGCCAGATCACCCCCTCGAACTGCTGCCGCAGGCGCTCGGGGTACGGACCGTACTTGCCGATCGGCAGGTACGGCCCGATGAACTCCCACTCTTCGTCCGTCAGTTGCACGCGAGTCACACGAGACGATCTACCCGATCGGCGCCACGGAGTGGGGCCATACCCAAGGATTGATCACGACTCGATACGCGCCCTAGTCCGGATCGTTGATCGCCACGACCAGTCCGGTCCTCCTGATGTGGAGAACCAGGCCCAGCCCAGAGCCCGCGGGCCCCCGCCGATGGCTCGCACGTGCCGGGGACGGGGCCGCTCAGATCGCCCTGCCAGAGCAGGGAAACTTGGCCTGGGCAACATCTGGAGGCCGGTTGTCGGCGCACCTGGGGATACTGACGTGGTGACGACGTTCCCCTCCGCCGCAGCCAGCTCGCCCGAGCCCTCCCCTACCTGGGTCGAGTCGATGGGCGGCCCGCTGATTGTAGTGCCAGCCTCCGCGCTGACCCGGTGGCATGGCTGCACCCAGTCGGGGATGGCCGCCGGCAGTGGTGACGTTCTGGACGACTACGACCGCGCCTGCGAGGTGGAAGGCTTGGCCGGCGTAATTGCCGTCGGCGATGAGGGAGCCCAAGGGCTTGTCCTGGCAGACGAGCCTGCCAGCAGCTTCTATCTGCCGGAACATCAAGCCTTCGTTCGCTGGCTGGGCGCCAACAGCGAGGCCGATCTCATCGCCGCGGCTTACGCAGTGCTGGCCGATCCCGCCACCTCGTGGGAGGAGTGCGGCATCTGGGAAACGGACGGGCCCGCGGTTCTCCTGGACTCCGTGACGGCCGGGGCCGACCTGAGCATCGAATACCCGAACGGCACCGACATCCCGGAGCAGGCCCCCGTCTCCCTACCGCCCGGCAGATGGAAGGTCCGCGCCGTCTACGCCTCACCGAACGAGGACACCTCGGTGGGTGTAATCCAGCTTCAGCCCCAGCAATCGAGCTGACCGAGAGACACCACCTCCGGCCGACGTTTCACCCGATTCGGCGATCGCGCAACAGCTGTTGCGCTGAGTACTGTTGACCGCACCGCTGTTGAGCTGCACAAATCAGCCGACCGATGTGCCGCAACATGGATCCGCCCCCAGAGAAGCGACGATGTCGCCGTGGTCGGCCGCCTGGGCGGCGCGGACGACGACGGTGTCGCCGTCGAGGATCCGGGCGCCGGTCATGGAGTCGCCGCGCACTCGCAGCGCGAAGAACTCCCCACCGGCGGGGAGCATCGCGGGCGGCAGCGGGAGCAGTTCCTCGACGTGCTCCTCGGCGGTGATCGGGGCGCCGGCGGCGATCTGCCCGACCAGCGGCACCAGCACCGGCGTGCCCGCGAGCGCGTCCTCGTCTTCGCCGAGCAGCGGCTCGTCGTCGGTGCGGGCGAGGCGGGTCAGGACGTAGCAGCGGGGCCGGTGGGTGTCGCGGCGCAGGTAGCCGGCGCGTTCGAGGGCGTGGACCTGGTGGGAGACCGAGGACGTGGAGGCCAGGCCGACGGCCTTGCCGATCTCGCGCAGGGACGGCGGGTAGCCGTGGGCCTGGCACCAGGTGGCGATCGCGTCGAGGACGGCTTCTTGGCGGGTGGTCAGGCCGCGGGCGCTGAGGGCGTTCAGGCCGGCGGGCCGTCCGCGCGACGGTGTCGTCTCCATCAGCGGGTCCTTCCTGGTCTGCTTGATCGTGGCGGTGAGGCTACCCCGCAATCTTCTGGGCGGGGAGGGGCGGCTGGGGCCGGGTGGGGTGCGGTGGTGGTCATGCTGCTCCGTAGAGGGCGGCGGGGCCGATGCTGTCTGGGCCGAAGCGCTTGCGGGCGCGGTCGGCGACGGCTTCGACCAGGCGCTGGCGCTCGTCGCCGGGGTCGAAGGTGAGCTGCTGGGTGACGTGTTCGGCGGGGCGGATGCCGTCGGCCTTGAGGGTGAAGGCCCGGACTCGGGCGCGTTGCAGGCCGAGCGTGTTGTAGAGGCGGTAGGCGGAGTCGACCAGGGTGGTGGTGTGGGCGGTTGCCTCGGTGAGTTTGCGGGTGCGGACGGTGGAGGTCCGGTCGGCGTAGCGGACCGTCAGGGTGAGCGCGGTCGCGGCCTGCGCTTGTGTGCGCAGTTGCAGGCCGAGGTCCTGGGCCAGGCCGAGGAGGGCGCGGCGGTGCCTGGCGGGGTCGAGTTCGTCGCGTCCGAGTTCGCGGTCGGCGGTCAGGGCGCGCAGGACGCTGGTGATGGTGACCTTCGCCGGGTCGTGGCCCTGGGCGCGTTCGTGCAGGCGGCGGCCGGCGGCGGTGCCGAGGATCCGCTGCAGCGTGCCGACCGGGGTGGTGGCGAGCTGGCCGATGAGCTCGATGCCGTACCCGGACAAGGTGGCGGCGGTGGCCGGGCCGACACCCGGCAGGGCGATCACCGGGAGCGGGGCGAGGAACCGCCGCACCTGGTCGTCGTCGAGGACGCGGACGGCGCCGGGGCGGCCCTGATGGGCGGCCATGCGGGCGAGCAGCGGGTTGGTGGCGGCGCCGATCGTGAGGTCGAGGTCGTGCAAGGCGAGCGCGCGCACCCGCAGCCGGGCGGCCAGCTCGGCCGGGCCGCGGCCGAAGAACCGGGTGCTGCCGGCGACGTCGAGGAGGAACGCGTCGGGCGGCAGCTGCTCGACGACCGGGGTGAGGTCGGCGGCCAGGTCGAGGATCTTCTCGAAGTCCACCGGCGGCGGGGCGATGCGGCGGTGCTCGGTGACGATCTGCACGTACAGGACGTGCGGCTGCGCGGCGCTCATCCAGCCGACCCTGGGGAGGCGTGCCAGAGGTTGCGGCCGTTGGCGGCGCGCTGGCCGGGGGGCTGGAGGTCGGCCCACGGGTGCAGGTCGTAGCCGGTCTCCAGGTGGATGCTGCGGCCCAGCGGCCGCGCCGCAGGGGCCGCCGCGGCGTCGGCTGCGGTCTCCGTTTCGGCGGTGTCGTCGGGGTCGGTGGGGTTCTCCGGGCCGGGGATGGGGCGGTCGGCCAGGCGCGCGGCGACCGCCTCGAGGCCGCCGTCGCGGCGCAGCCGGTCGAGTTCGTCGAGCGGCCAGGCCGCGGTGCCGACCAGGGTGGTCGAGTTCTTGCTGCGGCGCTGCACGGTGCCGCGCACCAACAGCAGGCCGTTGTGGAACACGGTGTGGGCGCAAGATGCGTGGGAGTCCTCGAAGAAGGCGAGGTCGGCCAAGCCGGTGGTGTCCTCGATGGTGAGGAAGATGACGCGCCGTCCGGAGCGGACGGGCGGGGTGGAGGTGGCGACCTTGATGCCGGCGACCAGGACGCTGGAGCCGTGCCGCGCGGTCGGCAGGGAGCGGGCGGGGGTGACGCCGAGGTCCTCGAGCAGCCCGGCGTATTCGGCGATGACGTGGCCGGAGATGGCCTCCATGCCGAGGATGCCGAGTTCGGCGCGCAGCCGCTGGACCTGGTCCATGTCCGGCAGGCCGGTCGGCGCCGTACTCAAGTTCTCCGCGTCGAGCAGCGGGAGCTGGCCGTCGGCGCCGGCGGCGCGCTCGGCGCGGTGCAGCTCGGTCAGCTGCAGCACCAGGTCGCGGCGGCTGGCGCGGTCGGTGACGGTGTCCAGGGCCCCGATGTTGATGAGCCGTTCGGCGGTCGGCCGCGACGGCCTGGCCCGCTGCCAGAAGTCGGGCAGCGAGGTATAGGGGGCCGCGGCGGCGATGCGGGCGGCTTCGTCGTCGTGGATGCCCTGGACGTCGGCGAGCGCGAGACGCAGCCCCCACAGCTTCCCGGGGGCTTCCTCGACGCGGTAGTCGACCGTCGAGTGGTTGACGTCGACCGGCAGGACCGGGATGCCGCGGCGGCGCGCATCGGCGAGGATCGAGCGCTTGGGGTACATGCCGGGGTCGTGGGTGAGCAGCCCGGCGTAGAACGCGGCCGGCCGGTGAGCCTTGAGCCACGCGGACTGGTAGGTGGGCACGGCGAACGCACAAGCGTGGGCCTTGCAGAACCCGTAGGAGCCGAACGCGGCGATCACGTCCCAGGTCTGGCGGACGGTGTCGATGCTGTAGCCGCGCTCGCGGGCGCGGTCGCCGAACCAGGCGCGCAGCTGCCCGACCTTGTCCTCCTTGGACAGGGCGCGGCGGGCCTCATCTGCTTCGGCGCGGTCGCAGCCGGTCATCGTCGCGATGATCTCGATGAGCTGCTCGTGGAACACGACGACGCCGTAGGTCTCCTCCAGCGCGGGTTTGAGGTCCGGGTGCGGGTAGGACGCGGGTTCGCGGCCGTGACGGCGGTTGATGAACGGGCGCACCATGTCGGCCTGCACGGGGCCGGGACGGAACAGGGAGATGTCGACGACCAGGTGCCTGAAGTTCTCGGGCCACAGCCGTACGACCAGGTCGCGCTGCCCGGGCGACTCGATCTGGAAGCAGCCGAGGGTCTCGCCGCTCTGGATGAGTTGGTAGGTGGCCGGGTCTCCGTCGGGGATGCGGTCCAGGTCCAGGCGCTGCCCAGCCACGCGTTCGACCTCGTCGAGGGCGTGGGCCATCGCGGAGAGCATCCGCACCCCCAGGACGTCGAGCTTGAGCAGGCCGACGTCCTCGACGTCCTCCTTGTCGAACTGCGACATCGGGAAGGCCTCGGTCGCGGTCGGCACGACCGGGGTGCGGTCCAGCAGGCCGGCGTCGGAGATGATGACGCCGCACGGGTGCATCGCGTAGCCGCGGATCAACCCGTCCAGGGATTCGACGAGCGTCCAGAACTTCCCGTGCTGCTCCAGGGCAACGTCGCGCAGCTCCGGCAACTCGGCCAGTGCCGCGCGGGCATCGCGGGCGCGGATGTGCGGGAACGCCTTCGCCAACCGGTCGGTGACATCGGGGTCCATACCGAGGGCCGCGCCGACGTCGCGCACCGCGTGGCGGACCCGGTAGGTCTCCGGCATCGCGAGCGTGGCGGTCCGCTCCGCCCCGAACCGGGTCATGATCATGCGGTAGACCTCGAGGCGCCGCGCGGACTCGACGTCGATGTCGATGTCCGGCATCTCCACCCGACGCGTCGACAAGAACCGCTCCATCAGCAGGCCCTGCTCGACCGGGTCCGCGATCGCGATCCCGAGCAGGTGCACCACGAAGGAGCCGGCGCCCGACCCGCGCGCGGAGACCCGGATCCCCGCCGCGCGCGCGTCCGCGACGACGTCGGCGACGGTCAGGAAGTACGTCGCGAACCCCAACTGCTTGATCGTCTTCAGCTCGGCGCGCAGCCTCGCCCGGCGCACCGGATCGTCCGCGTAGCCGCGGGTGAGCATCGCGGCGTTGCAGCGGGTCTGCAGCAGCAGGTCCGGCGTGCGGCGGCCGCTGGCGCCGACGGTGGACGGCTCCGGGAAATGGATCTTCCCGATGCCGAGGTCCTCGCGCGGGTCGACCCGGCAGTCCGCCGCGATCCGCGCCGTCTGCGCCAGCAGGGCCTGGGCGCCGTCGCGGCCGGTGCCGGCCGCGTCCGCGATCTGCTGGGCGGCGCGAATCATGTCGCCCTCGTCCTTCAACCACCCCTCGCCGCTGTCGAGCCGGTCGGGCTTGCGCGGGTCGACAGGCACCAGTAGGCGTGCGGCGTCCAGGACGTCCGCAACCTCCCCCATCCCGGGATCGGCGTAGCGGACCGCGTTCGACAGCACCGCCGCCACACCGTGCTCGGCGGCCAGCGCCAAGGTCCGCGCGGCCAGGCGGATGCTGCCCGGGCCGGTGCCCGGGCGGCCGTGGTGCACGACCTCCAGGCGCAGCCGGTCCCCGACGACGTCGATCCACGGCTCAAGCAGCTTCGCGGCGCGGTCCGGGCGGCCCGCCGCGAGCGCGCGGACCGGCTCCGACTCCGGCCCCAGCAGTACGTAGACGCCCCCACCTGCGGCGTGCTCCAGGTCCGACCAGGCGAGGGCCGGCTTCGCGTCCGGGTCGGCGTGCGCCGCGGTGATCAGGCGGCACACCGCCGCCCACCCGGCGCGGTTGCGCGCCAGGAACCGCAACCTGGGTGCGGACTCGTCCACGAACGCCCCGCCCCGCACCGGGGACCGGCGCCGCTCCCCCGCCCCGGCGACGGGGTCCAGGTACTCCGGCACGGCCAGGTCCACGCCGAACAGCGGCCGCACCCCGACCCGCGCGCAGGCCTTCGCGAACCGGACTACCCCGGCGACCGTGTCACGGTCGGTCAGCGCGAGCGCGTCCAGGCCCCGCTCGGCCGCCCGCTCCGCCAGCACGTCCGGCAGGGAAGCACCGAACCTCGCCGAGTAGCCGGAGTAGGCGCGCAGGTGCGTGAAGCTCACCGTGACCGCCTCCTCCGTGCTCGTGCCGTGCCGGGTCTCCCCTCGCTCCCTGGACTGTCTCCCCTCAGCATAGGCTTTAATCGAACAGATGAGCTAATAGAGTGATCCGCAGGCTACCAGCGGGGCAGCCGGGACAGCAGTCCCCCGAACAGGCGACAGGGGCGCGAGCCTGCGCCGGACGCGCTGCATCCGGCGCGCCCACCTCGCTTCTCCCGGTTCCGCAGGGCGCCGGGTACCTGTGGTCGTCCCTGGGCGCGCCGCCCGGCGGCCGCGGCAGGCGGGAACTTCCGCGTGTCGGGCCGGGTGATCAACGGCTGATGTCAGTGGGCGGTCCTAGCATCCTCGCCGTGGCCGACGCACTTCCCCTTCCCAGTGACCTGATCGAACTCCAGCGCGCCCTGCACGCGGCGCGGCAAGCCGTCGAGGACTACGGCAACAAGGTCGCCGCCGAGCGGCGGGAGCTGTTCCCCGGCGAGGACCAGTGGCGCGAGCGCGCTGTGTGGCCCGAAGACGGGCCCGAACGCGCCGAGCTCACCCGTCTGCGCGCCGAGCGCGACACCTTTGCGCTCCAGATCCGGCAGCACCCGGTCATGCAGCAGGCCCTGGCGGAGGGCTGCGGCAAGGAGACGCAGTTCGCCCTGCAGAAGGCCGGCCGCGAGAACGCCGACGGCGAGGCGTAGGCGCCTGGCGGAGGCCGACCCCCGGGAGGAGCGGCGCGACCGCCGGTCGCCCGGCTACGACGCGCGCTTCGGGGCGGCCCGCTTCGCCGGGGCCTTCTTCGCGGTCGTCTTCGTGCTGGGCTTCTTCGCCGGCGCGGTCTCGCCGCGCTTCTCCTTCGACTCCGCGATCGAGGCCTGCAGCGCCGCCATCAGGTCCACCACGGGAGCCGCCGGCGCGGTCGCCTCCGTGCTGCGGACGTCTCCCCCGCCGGCCTTCGCCGTGAGCAGCTCGCCCATCGCGACGACGTAGGCGTCGCGCTCGTCGTCGAGCACGTAGTTCTTCGACATCGACGCGGCGAGCTGCAGTGCCATGGCGATCTCGTTCTTGTGGACCGGCTCCTCGGCCGTGGGGACCTTGATGCCGGCGCTGGGGCGGATCTCGTCGGGCCAGCGCAGCGTCTGCAACACCAGCAAGTCGCCCAGGACGCGGAGCACTGCCAGAGACTCGCGCTCGCGCATGGTGACCTTCGTGACCGCGACCAGGCCGGAGTCGCGCATCACGTCCCGCAGCAGGATGTAGGGCTTCGTTCTCTGGGGCGGATGAGTGCAGCAGTACGTCGGACGGCGGGTGTGTGCAGCTCAGTGCCGGTTCCCGCAACGGTACTCAATGCAACAGATGTCGCACGATCGCCGGATCGGGTGATTGAAGGCGCCGGCGCTTGAAGGGGCTGTGGCAACTCAGTGTCACAGAAGGAAGTCCGGGGCTGTTTCGGGACGCGGCGAGTGGCGGCAGTCCTGATTCGGAGTCCGAACGGGCAACTGCTGTTGAGCTGCCCGCCTGTCGGCTGTCGGTGACTTGCTCGCGGCTTGGCGGCTTTGTCAGAGCCAGCCACGTTGGGCGGCTTTGATGCCGGCTTCGAAGCGGCTGGTGGCGCCGAGGCGTTCCATGATGGAGGCCATCTGGCGGCGGACGGTGCGGTCGGTGAGGCCGAGGCGCTGGCCGGCTCCTTCGTCGGTGAGTCCGGAGCCGAGGAGGCGCAGTAGTTCGCGCTCGTGGTCCGTCAGGCCGGCGGCGGGGTCGGAGGGGCTGACGGCGCCGAGCGGCACCGCGGTGCTCCACGCCTGCTCGAAGAGTTCGATCAGGGCATGGACGAGGCCGGGTTCGGTGACGTGGAGGGCACCCTTGCGGGTGTCGGCCGGGTCGATGGGGACCAGGGCGTGGGCGCGGTCGACGATGACCATGCGCTGGGGGATGGTCGGGGCGGTGCGGACCTCGCCGCCATGGCTGAGCAGGGCATGGGCGTGGGTCTCGATGTGGATGTGGGTGCGGGCGTGGTCCTGGTAGAGGGTGCGCATGGCCACTCCGCGGTCGAGGGCAGCGAGGTTCTGGGCGTGGCCGGCGGCGAGGTCTTCTGGCTGCTGGATGCCGGGTTGGACGCCGATGACCTCGGTGGATGCGATGCGGCCGAGGTGTTCGAGCTGGTTCTGGACGGCGTCCATGCCCATCAGGCGCTCGCCGTGGGTCGAGCGTTGCTCGGCTCGGTCGGCGACCATCTTGGTGACTGCGGCGCGTGAGGCGGCGAGTTGGGCCTGCCGTGCGGCGAGTTCGGCTTCCTGGCGGGCAACCATGTCGGCCAGGCCGATCTCGGGGTCGACGGCGCGCATCTGCCCGGGGTTCTCGCTGGAGGCGCGCACGAGCATGAGCTGCCCGAGTTCCTCAAGGCAGTCGTGGACCCGAGTCGGGGTCAGGCCGGTTACGGCGGCGAGTTGGTCGACGCTGTGGTGAGGGTGGTCGAGCATCATCTGGTACACGGCGGCGGCGTCGGTGCTGACTCCGAGTGCTTGCAGCATGGCCTGGTGGTCCTCTCCAGGCGCTGCCCCCCGGCCGCGCCAGCATCAGCTTCCCAGTCCGGACACGGTCATTCAAGATCCTCTTTTTGGCATTCGCGCAGCTCAGGGCATATGAGTGGACACTCCTACCTGTCGCGATTGGGCAGATCGCCCGCCTTCGATCTGGCGACATCAAGGGCATTCCATCTGCAATCACTCTTGTCATGAGCACGTGGTTATGTCCTGATCCGGATAAGCCCTGTTCAGGACGCTGGGAAAGCCTTCCGGTGGTTCTGATCTGCGGCGAAGCTATTCATCGCCAGCAGGGAACACCCCGAGAGGCAGCCGGACGAAGCGTCAACCGCGGGACGCGAGACCGGAACAGGACGCCACTTCACTCGCTCTGAAAGGAACGATCACCATGATCCGCACTCGCATCGCTCAGGCCGCCGCGGTCGCCTCCCTTGCGCTGGGCACCGTCATCCTCCTTCCGTCTGCCGCCGTCGCCGCCCCGGCCACCACGGCGGCCTCCGCCCAGACCGCGCCGGCCCCCATCACGCAGACCGTCGCCCCGAACGACCTCACGTGGGGCTGAGTCGATGGACATCGTCTATGCCAGCCTCCACCGCAAGGCGTTGGCCGAACCGCCCCCGTCGAGCGAGCCCGCCGAGGTGCTCGGAGCCCTGTGGGCGCACGCCATCCCCGACGACGGCCTCGAGCACGCCTCCTGCCGCCCTGAAGCCGACCGGATCGACCTCCTGCTCTACCTCCTGACCCGTCCCGAAGACACCACGGACTTCCGCAGCCCTCTCCACCGGGCCGAAGCCTTGCTCAGCCGCAGCCATCAGGCCTCGCCCCTGCTGCGCGACCGCTACCTGCCGCCCCATCTGACTGCGGCGTAGCCCGGGACCAGGTCCCGAAGGCCCGACTCGCCCGACGACCGCTGTTCCTGCAGGACAGCCGTCCATTGGCTCATGCCCCCGAGAGGGGAACCTGACGAGCCGCCAACCAGACGAAGGCTGCCCCACCGCACCGTCCGCGCGCTCCGCGCGCAGCCCCGCCCTGCCCTCGCGATGTCGCCTGCGGCTGTTCCTGCAGGACAGCCGCCACCGGCGACGAGCCCGGGCCGGGGACCACTCATCCACCGCACACCGCGTGCTCTCCACGAAACGGAACGTCATGTCCTCGTTCAGCAAGCGCCTGAAGACGTCCGCCATCGCCACCACCGTGGCGGCCGCCGCCATCGCCGGGCTCACCGCCCTGCCTGCCAATGCCGCCGCCCCCAAGGCCCCGGTCGCAGCGCACCACGTCACGTCGAAGGCCAAGGCGCACAAGGGCCGTATCGCGGCCGCGGTGCCCAAGGGCCACACCGTCCCCTTCAAGCCCACCGTCGCCAACCCCACCAACGGCACACCGGCGCAGATCGCCGCCGCCCTCGCGGCAGCCAAGAAGTCCACGCACCGGAGCGGAATCGCCCCGAGGGACGCCCACGCCGGCGACCCGATCAGCCGCACCACGGTGATGGCCCGCGCCGAGGCCTGGGTGAACGCGGCGGTGCCCTACAGCGAGTCGGCGTACTACGCGGACCCCTCGGACTCCGGCTACCAGTACCGCACCGACTGCTCCGGCTTCATCTCCATGGCCTGGGACCTGCCTGCGAGCTCGTCCAACAACTACGGCGAGACCACCAGCACCCTGCCGAACTTCGCCACGCAGCTGTCCAGCCTGGACGACCTGCAGCCCGGCGACATGATCGACAACATCTCCACCCACGTCGTGCTCTTCAAGGGCTGGACCGACTCCTCCCACACCACCGCCGAGGTCCTCGAAGAGCCCCACAGCGGTGCCACCGCCCGCGAGGACGACTCCTACTACACCCGCAGCTTCCTCACGGCCAACGGCTACCTGCCCTACCGCTACAACAACATCACAGACCCCGCCGTGACGCAGCCGATGTCGAACCTGGTGAGCGTGGGGAACGGGAACATCCTGGCGGTGGATCAGTCGGGGAACCTGTGGCGGTACTCCGCGCCGAACTACTACGGCTCGCAGCGCGTGCAGGTCGGCAACGGCTGGAACGTGATGACGAAGCTCATCTCGCTGGACGACGCCAACGGCGACATCCTCGCGATCGACACCTCCGGCAACATGTACCGCTACTCGGGCCCGAACTACTACGGCTCGCAGCGCGTCCAGGTCGGCACCGGCTGGAACACCATGACCCAGGTCACCAGCACCTTCGACGGCACCGGCGACATCTTCGCCGTTGACGGCTCCGGCAACCTGTTCCGCTACCACGCGCCGAACTACTACGGCTCCCAGCGCACCCAGATCGGCACCAGCTGGAACACCATGTCCCAGATCGTCGGCGTCGGCAACACCACCGGCTCGGGCAGCGACGACATCATCGCCGTCGACGCCTCCACCGG
>NZ_FOAZ01000004.1 GCF_900109465.1 Streptacidiphilus jiangxiensis | reverse complement strand
TCGGTGGCCTGGAGCTTCCAGTGCACGACCGTACCGGCGCCGCGGCCGCCCTCGCGGACCTGGTACTCGCTGTACTGGGAGGGCAGCAGGGTCGGGCGGACCTTCTCGTAGTCGGCGACGGCGTCGAAGACCCGCTCGGGGGAGGCCTCGATGACCCGCTCGGTGACGGCGTAGACCTGGCCCATGACGTGCTCCTTGCGTAAGGGAGGAAGAGGGGGGTGTCGTTCCGCGACAAGCCAACCACACCGGCCCTCTGGCGGCTTCGGCGCCTCCGCTGCCAAGGTGACGACATGACGACCGAGCGCCCACGACTGACCGTGCGTCCCAAGCCGGACGAGTACGCCTGGACCTTCGGCGGCGCCGCGCCGGTGGCGCGGATCGCGCCGGGGACGGTGCTCGACCTGACCACCGAGGACTGCTTCGCCGGGCGGGTGACCTCCACCCGCACCCTCGTCTCGGAGGTGTGCGAGTTCCCCTTCCTCAACCCGCAGACCGGCCCGTTCTGGGTCGAGGGCGCGGAGCCCGGCGACACGCTGGCGGTGCACTTCGTCTCCGTCGAGCCCGCACGCGACTGGGCGGCATCGACGACCGTCCCCCTCTTCGGCGCGCTGACCTCCACGCACACGACCGCGACGCTGCAGGACCCGCTGCCCGAGCGGGTCTGGATCTGGGAGCTGGACCGCGCCGCCCGCCTGTGCCGCTTCTCCGCGCACGACAGCGATCTGGTCCTGGACCTGCCGATGGACCCGATGCACGGCACCGTCGGCGTCGCCCCGGCCAACCTGGAGGTCCGCTCCGCGCTGGTCCCCGACGCCCACGGCGGCAACCTGGACACCCCGGAGATGCGCGCCGGCGTCACCTGCTTCCTCGGCGTGAACGTCGAGGGCGCCCTGTTCAGCCTCGGCGACGGCCACGCCCGCCAGGGCGAGGGCGAGACCTGTGGGGTGGCGGTGGAGTGCGCGATGGAGACGGTCGTCATCGTGGACCTGCTCAAGGGCGTCAGCACGCCCTGGCCGCGGATCGAGTCCGACACCCACCTCGTCTCCACCGGCTCCGCCCGCCCGCTGGAGGACGCCTTCCGCATCGCCCAACTCGACCTGGTGCAGTGGCTGGTGCGCGACTACGGATTCTCCGCGATGGACGCCTACCAGTTCCTCTCCCAGGCCGTGGAGTCGCCGCTGGCCAACGTCTGCGACACCAACTACACCTCGGTGGCCAAGGTCCGGAAGGCGTACCTGCCGCGCGGCCACGACCCGTACCTGGGGCTGCACACGCACCTGCGCGAGGCTGCGGCATCCTTGCGGGCATGACCCAACCTCTGAACGCCGACGAGATCCTCGACGTGGTCGACGCCGACGACCACGTCGTCGGCCAGGCCCCGCGCGCCGAGGTGATGGCGAAGCGCCTGCGCCACCGCTGCGTCTTCATCCTCGCCACGGACGCCGACGGCCGGATCTTCGTGCACCGACGCACGCCGCAGAAGATCGTCTTCCCGTCGCTGTACGACGTCTTCGTCGGTGGCGTCGTCGGCACCGGCGAGTCCTACGACGAGGCGGCCAAGCGCGAGGCGGAGGAGGAGCTCGGCGTCACCGGCATCGAGCCGGAGCACCTCTTCACCTTCCTCTACAGCAGCGCCGACCACGAGTGGTTCTCCGCCGTCTACCGCGCGACCACCCCGGTGACGGTCGCCCCGCAGGTCAGCGAGGTCGCCTGGCACGCCTTCCTGACGGAAGCCGAACTGGAGGCGGCCCTCCCCGGCTGGGACATGGTCCCGGACGGTCTGGAGGCCTGGCGGCGGCTTAGCGCCTGGAGCGCGGAGCAGGGTTGACCCGGGTCCGCGCGGCGCCACCTCCGGCCCCTGACGCCTCGTTCAGGTCGAGGTTGAGCCGCAGCACCTGGAAGTCCTCACCGGGCAGACGGAAGCCATCACTCGCGAGAGTGAAACCCGCAGCTCAGTAGCTGGTCGGCAGACCGATGTTGAGCCGGATGGTCTCGTTCTCGGATGCGAGCGACCCGTCCCAGAACCCCTTGATGCCGGCGGTCCAGTCCTGCTGCGAGGTGACGGCGCCGAGCGCCTCCGCCCGGGTGGCCTCGGCGAGGTCGGACCGGGCCAGTCCCGAACCCTGGGCCCGCAGGAAGTCCGAGTCCAGTGCGGACAGCGAACCGAGCGCCCGTGCCTCGGCCCGGTCCGCCACGGCGAGCTGCGCGGCGAGCGCCGGGCCCTGGCGCCAGCCGCCGGGGGTGAGGGCGCCCAGCTCCCGACGCAGCAGGCCGGTCTGCCGGACCGTGTCCAGGTAGGCCCGCTGCTGTGCGGTGCGGCTCGCCGCCGACTGCTGCAGGTCCCCCCTGACCGCAGGCCAGCCGTTCGCGGGGCCCACCGTGCACCAGGCCGCGCCGCCGCTGTCCCACGAGCTCTGGACCGGGTAGTAGTACCGGAGCTCCACCCCTTTCGACCGCAGCGCCCAGGGGTCGACGAAGTCCGCGAACAGGGCCTGCTGGCACACGACGAGCGACTTCCACTCGGCCTCGGCGAGGCCCGGGTACGAGCCGCCCACCCGGACGCGGGCGAAGAGCTGGCGATCGTGCGGGCCGCTGCACGGCACGACGGTCACCCGGTTCACCGGATGCTGGGCGGGCTCGTCGTAGCAGGAGC
Organism: Streptacidiphilus jiangxiensis; assembly: GCF_900109465.1. Lineage (GTDB taxonomy): Bacteria > Actinomycetota > Actinomycetes > Streptomycetales > Streptomycetaceae > Streptacidiphilus > Streptacidiphilus jiangxiensis. The sequence continues at coordinate 529,691 of NZ_FOAZ01000004.1, read as the reverse complement.
CGATCGGCATGCTCGCCACCTGTTGCTGCGCACTCCCACCGAAGCCGGGAAGCGCGGACGGGAGCCCCGAGAGGGAGAAGCAGACCACGACGGCGAGCAGGCCGAGGAGACCGAGGGCGATGGAGGCGGCCGCCTTCGCGTTCCGGCCGGACTTCGGCGGTGGCACCGGCTGGACCGGGGTCCACGGGTGTTCGAACGGCTCGGCGGACGGCGATGCCGGAACCGGTGGTGAGGGCGGCTGTGCGTCGGTCATGGAAACCCCCAATCGGCGGGTGACGGTACCGCATCTCCCCTCCGATCAGGACAGCCCCTCCACGAACGCCTGCGCGGGCGCCGTCAGCGTTCCCGACCAGACCGCCTCGGTGCGGTGGAGCAGGCCCGGATCGACGAGCGGGACGGGGACGACGTCCGGTGGAGGGGTGGCCGGGAACGGGACGAGGGCGAGACCGAGGCCGGCGGCGACACAGGCGGTGACGGCGTGGGGGTCCGGGCCGGTCAGGGTGACCGTCGCGGGGAACGCGTCCGAGCCGGTCGCGGCGCGCAGGTCGGCGAGGGGGACGGCGGCGTCCGGGGCGTCGAGCCACCCCGCGTCCGCGAGGGCGGCGATGCGCAGGCGGCGGCGCGGGGCGAGCGGGTGGTCCACGGGCAGGAGGACGGCGAGTGCCTGCTCGGCGACGCGTTGCGCGCGGACCGGCGCGCCCGCCGGGAGCGCGAGGGGGTCGCTCGGCGCGGCGAGGCCGTCGACGACGGCGACGTCGAGCTCGCCCGACGCCACCGCGGCGACCGCCGCGGTGCGGCCGAGGACGGCCACCTCCAGCTCGGCGCGCGGGAGTTCCCGTCGCGTCACGGCCAGGGCCGCGGCCACCCGCGCGGGCGAGGCCAGCGCGGTGACGCCGAGCCGCAGCCGGCCGCGCGGGGAGCCGCCGACGCGGGCGACGTCCGCGCGGGCCGCGTCGAGGCGGAGCAGGATGCCCGGGGCGTGCTCGAGCAGGCGCGTGCCCGCCTCCGTCGGGGCGACGGGACGGCGCTCGAGCAGGGGTGCGCGCAGCTCCTGCTCCAGTGCGGCGATCTGCTGGGAGACGGCCGACTGGGTGTAGCCGAGCTCGCGCGCGGCGCCGGAGAAGGAGGCGAGCCGGACGACGGTGAGGAAGGTGCGCAGCTGCTGGGGATCCACGCGGCATAAGTATTGCTGATCGAACCACCACGGATGATCGTTGGACCTGAACGGCGGACCGCGCCGACCATGGACGCATGACGACGACCGCGACGACCGCGACCCTCTCGACCACCTCGACCACCTCGACCACCGCCACCGCCCCCCGCCTCGCCCTGGTCGGCGACCGCGACCCGAAGGTCCGCTCCCACCAGCGCGTCCCGCAGCTGGCCGCCGCCCTGCTGGAACGCGACGGGCTCGCCCTGGACCTGTACTGGATCGGCTCCGACGAGGTCGGCTCCCCCGAGGACCTGCGCGGCTTCGACGGCGTCTGGCTGCTGCCCGGCAGCCCCTACCGCTCGGAGGCGGGCGCTCTCGCCGCGGCCCGCGCGGCGCGCGAGAACGGCATCCCGTTCCTCGGCACCTGCGCCGGCTTCCAGCACGCACTGCTGGAGTTCGCCCGCGACGTCTGCGGCCTGACGGACGCCGCGCACGCCGAGAACGACCCGGACGCCGAGCACCTGCTGATCGCCCCGCTGGCCTGCAGCCTGGTCGGCCACGAGCTCCCCATCACCCTCGCCCCGGGCACACTCGCGGAGCGCCTCCTCGGCGCGGAGGGGAGCGTGGAGCGCTACCACTGCAACTACGGCCTGCACCCGGACTTCCCCGCCCGCCTGGCCGAGCACGGCCTCGTCTTCTCCGGCCACGACACGGCCGGAGAGCCCCGCATCGCCGAACTGCCGCAGTCGACGCACCCCTTCTTCCTCGCCACCCTCTTCCAGCCGGAACTGGCCGGCGACGGCACCCGTCCCCACCCCTTCGTCGAGGCCTTCGCCCGCGCGGCGAGGGAGCACGCGCAGCTGAAGTCCGCCTGATTCGTTCGTTCCGGGGTGTCACAGGCGCGGGCCCACCGGTGTCTTCATGCCGAACGGTCCAGGAAGACACGCACGAGGAGACGGACATGACGTTGCGCCTGGCGAAGGCAGAGCTCCCCGCCGAGCTCAGGGAGAACATGGTCGCGCAGTTGGGCGCCGTACCGGAGAACGTCGAGGTGCTGTGGCACAGCCCGCGGGTGGCCCGGGACAACCTGGAGTTCGGCGCCAGGGTGGGGGCCTGGGACGCTGTCGAGCCGAGCCTGAAGGCGTTCGCCCACATGGCCGTCGCCGCGCAGGTCGGCTGCAGCTGGTGCCTGGACGTCGGGTACTTCCAGGCGCAGCACGGGAAACTGGACCTGGCCAAGGCGAGCCAGGTACCGCGCTGGCACGAGGCGGAGGTCTTCACCCCACTGGAGCGCGGAGTGATGGAGTACGCGGAGGCGATGACGAACACCCCGCCGACCGTCACGGACGAGCAGTACGCCGCCCTCCTGGCGCGGCTGGGAACACCGGCGATGGTGGAGCTGACCGCGTTCGTCGCCTACGTCAACCTCGCGACCAGGGCCAACGTGGCGAACGGGGTCACCTCGCAGGGCTTCTCCGACGCCTGTGAGATCCCGTTGGCCCCGCCGTCGGCCACTCCGTCGGCGACGCCCCGGGACGGGTCCGCCGCATGACCGAGGACCCCTTCGTCGCCCACCGCGGCCTGCTGTTCACCGTCGCCTACGAGATGCTCGGCTCCGCCGCCGACGCGGAGGACGTGCTGCAGGAGACCTGGCTGCGGTGGGCCGACGTGGACCGGTCCCAGGTCCACGACCCGCGGGCGTACCTGGTTCGGGCGGTCACCCGGCAGGCGTTGAACCGGCTGCGTGCGCTCTCGCGGCGCCGCGAGGAGTACGTGGGCGAGTGGCTGCCCGAGCCGCTGCTGACCCACCCGGACGTCGCCGAGGACGTCGAGCTCGCGGAGAGCGTCTCGATCGCGATGCTGACCGTCCTGGAGACGCTCGGCCCGGCCGAGCGGGCGGTGTTCGTGCTGCGGGAGGTGTTCGACACGCCCTACGAGGAGGTCGCCGAGGCCGTCGGCAAGAGCCCCGCCGCCGTGCGGCAGATCGCCCGCCGGGCCAGGGACCATGTCACCGCCGGACGGCCGCGCGTCCGGGTGAGCCGCTCGGAACACCGGGCCGTGACCGACCGGTTTCTCGCCGCGCTGCACACCGGACGCCTCCAGGACCTGCTGGACGTGCTGGCGCCGGACGTCGTGCTCGTCGCCGACGGCGGCGGACGCAGCGCCGCCGCGCTCGCGCCCGTCCACGGAGCGGAACTGATCGCGAGGATGCTCGCCGGCACCGACCGGGCGGCCTCCGAGACGTCGGTGGTCTGGCTCAACGGCGCCGCCGCGATCCGGATCGAGACACCGACCGGCGCGGCGGCCGTGAGCCTTCTGGTCGAGGACGGGCGCATCACCCGGATCTACGCGACGTCCAACCCGCAGAAGCTGACCCGGCTCGACACCCCGACCGATCTCACCAGGCAGGGCGGCCTTCCTACCGGACGGTAGGCGAGGTATGGTGTCGGCACCACCTCCGTCGGCGTTGGGAGCCGCCGCGACGGAGCGTTCATGTGGTTCATCACCACGGTCTTCTTCACGCTGAGCTGCGCCCTCGGCGATCTTTCTTTTCACCACGGCCTTCAGTCGCCCGTGGATCCCTTTTCTCTCGCCGCCGTGTCGGAGCGGAACGACCGCGGCGTACTCCCTGCTTCCCAGGAGTCACGCCATGACCAGTCCCTTTCCCACCGTCGCCGTCGTCGGCCTGGGCACCATGGGTGCCGGGATCGCCGAGATCGTCGCCCGCAGTGGTCGGCAGGTGATCGGTATCGAGGCGTCCGCCGCCGACGCGCACGCCGCCCGGACCCGGATCGAGGAGGCGACCGCGCACTCCGTGCGCCGTGGCCGGCTCACCGAGGAGGAGCGCGCCGGGCTGCTGGCGCGGATCCGCGTCACCGACGAGCTCTCCGCCGCCGCCGAGGCCCAGCTCGTGATCGAGGAGGTGCCGGAGCAGCTGGAGCTCAAGCGTGAGATCTTCGCCGAGCTCGACAAGATCTGCCCGCCGGAGACGGTGCTCGCCACCGGCACCACCGCCCTCTCCGTCACCCGGATCGCCGCCGCGACCGGACGTCCGGAACGGATCCTGGGCCTGCACTTCTTCAACCCGGCCCCGGTGATGCAGCTGGTCGAGGTGGTCCGCACGGTGCTGACGAACCCGCAGGCCGCCGAGGACGTGGCGGAGTTCGCGCGCTCGCTGGGCAAGTCGCCGGTCGCCGCCGGGGACCGGGCCGGGTTCATCGTCAACGGGCTGCTGTTCGCCTACCTGAACCAGGCCGCCGCGATGTTCGAGTCGCGCTACGCCAGCCGCGAGGACATCGACGCCGCGATGCGGTTCGGCTGCGGCCTGCCGATGGGCCCGCTGGCGCTGCTGGACCTGATCGGCGTCGACACCGCCAAGACCGTGCTGGAGGCGATGTACGCGCAGTCGCACGACCGACTGCACGCGCCCGCGCCGATCCTGGGCCAGCTCTCCGCCGCCGGTCTGCTGGGCCGCAAGTCCGGCCGCGGCTTCTACAGCTACGCCGCCCCCGGCTCCTCCGAGGTCGTGGCCGAGGAGGGCGCCACCGCCAAGGTGCGCGTCGCGGGCCGCGAGGTGCGCAGCGTCGGTGTCTGCGGCTCGGGCACGATGGCCAACGGCATCGCCGAGGTCTTCGCCAAGGCCGGCTACACGGTCACGCAGGTGGCCCGCAGCCAGGAGAAGGCCGACCGCTCCAAGGCGGCGATCCAGAAGTCGCTGGACCGCATGGTCGCCAAGGGCCGCCTGTCCGAGGAGGACCGCGACGCCACGCTGGCCCGGGTCACTCCGAGCGGCAGCTACGAGGACCTGCACAGCGTCGACCTGGTCCTGGAGGCCGTCGCCGAGGACCTGGCCGTGAAGCGCGAGCTGTTCGCCACCCTCGACAAGATCTGCAAGCCGGGCGCGGTGCTGGCGACCACGACCTCCTCCCTCCCGGTGATCCAGTGCGCGACGGCCACCAGCCGCCCGCAGGACGTCATCGGCATGCACTTCTTCAACCCGGCCCCGGCGATGAAGCTGGTGGAGGTCGTCAGCACCGTCCTGACCGGCGAGGACGTCACCGCGACCGTGCTCGACCTGTGCGCCAAGGTCCGCAAGCACCCGGTGGAGTGCGGCGACCGGGCCGGCTTCATCGTCAACGCGCTGCTCTTCCCCTACCTGAACGACGCCGTCCGCATGATCGAGGAGCACTACGCCTCGGTCGACGACGTCGACACCGCCATGAAGCTCGGCTGCGGCTACCCGATGGGCCCGTTCGAGCTGCTGGACGTGGTCGGCCTGGACGTCTCGCTGACGATCGAGAAGGTGCTGCACGCGGAGTTCCGCGAGCCGGGCCTGGCGCCCGCGCCGCTGCTGGAGCACCTGGTGACCGCGGGCTGCCTGGGCCGCAAGACCGGCCGCGGCTTTCGCGACCACGCGCGTCGATGAGGCCAGGTAGCCTTCCGGTCATGACCACGGAAGAGCAGCTGCTGGAGCAGGCGGGCGTGTCGGGCCTGACGAGCGAGGCGGCCAGCGGTCCCGCCCGCCGGGCGACGGCCCAACGGCAGCTGATGCGCCAGGAGCTGGCCGCGGCGGCCATGGACCTGTTCGCCTCCCAGGGCTACGAGGAGACGACGGTCGACCAGATCGCCGCCGCGGCGGGCGTGGCCCGGCGCACCTTCTTCCGGTACTTCCGGTCCAAGGAGGAGGCGATCTTCCCGGACCACGACGACACCCTGGTCCGGGTCGCCGACCTGCTGGCCAGCGCGGATCCGAGCGAGCATCCGTTGGACGTGGTCTGCCGGGGCATCAAGGAGGTGCTGCGGATGTACGCGGCCACCCCCGCGGTCTCGGTGGCCCGCTACCGGCTGATCCGCCAGGTGCCGACACTGCGCGAGCGCGAGATCGCGGTGGTCGCCCGCTACGAGCGGCTCTTCACCCGCTACCTGCTGGGCCGGTTCGACACCGACCAGGGCGACGACGCGATGCTGGCCGAGGTCTCGGCGGCGGCCGTCGTCGCGGCCCACAACCACGTGCTGCGCCGCTGGCTGCGGGCCGGCGGGCGGGGCGAGGTGGAGTCCCAGTTGGACCACGCCTTCGAGGCGATCCGGCGGACCTTCTGGGGCGACCTGACCACCCGCCGCGGCGACCGCCCGGCACTCCAGCTGGCACCGGGTGCCAGCAGCGGCAGCGACTACGTCATCACCGTCGCCCGTGCGGACGCACCGCTGGACGAGGTCATGGCGGGCATCCGCGCCGCCCTGACCGGCCAGAACGAGGTATAACCGCAGCTCAGAGCCATATTTTCGCAACCCTCCACAAGGGCGTCCCGTCACATCCGACAGGGCGCCCTTGTGTCGTGTTGCAACGTGATGACACTCACGTGACACTCGATGCAAATGGTGGCACGCAGTGTCTTTACGAGTGGCACAGGGTGCCAGTACGTTGTTACCCACTGGTCGCGGCGCCGCGGCTCCCCACCCGGCGCGCCTCGACCTACCGCCCGCGCGCCACCCCTGCGCAGGCCCCAAGCTCGAAACACACCCAAGCTTCGCGACTGACGAGACAGCCGGCGTCCGCTCCCGGCGACTCCATGCACCACCCCCCCGTCCCATTGACGCACCCTGCATCCCTCAGCAGGTACGCCGCCGGAGGCAGCCATGGCAGCCATGAAGGAAATCCTCGCCGCGATCCAGAACCCGGACACCACCGCCGCCGAATACGCGGCACTGGAGCTCCCGGAGTCCTACCGCGCGATCACGCTCCACAAGGACGAGCAGGAGATGTTCGCGGGCCAGGAGAGCCGCGACAAGGACCCGCGCAAGTCCCTGCACCTCGACGACATCGCCCTGCCGGAGCTCGGCCCGGGCGAGGCCCTGGTCGCGGTGATGGCCAGCGCGGTCAACTACAACACCGTGTGGAGCTCGATCTTCGAGCCGGTCTCCACCTTCGGATTCCTGGAGCGCTATGGCCGCCTCTCGCCCGAGACCGCGCGTCACAACCAGGACTTCCACGTCCTCGGCTCCGACCTGGCGGGCGTGGTGCTGCGCACCGGGCCGGGCGTGCACGCATGGAAGCCCGGCGACAAGGTGGTCGCCCACTGTCTCAGCGTCGAGCTGGAGAGCGCCGACGGCCACAACGACACCATGCTGGACCCCGAGCAGCGCATCTGGGGCTTCGAGACCAACTACGGCGGTCTGGCCGAGATCGCGCTGGTCAAGTCCAACCAGCTGATGCCCAAGCCGGAGCACCTCACCTGGGAGGAGGCCGCCTCCCCGGGCCTGGTCAACTCCACCGCCTACCGCCAGCTGGTCTCCCGCAACGGCGCCGGCATGAAGCAGGGCGACAACGTGCTGATCTGGGGCGCCTCCGGCGGCCTCGGCTCCTACGCCACCCAGTACGCGCTGGCCGGTGGCGCCAACCCGATCTGCGTCGTCTCCAGCCCCGCCAAGGCGAAGATCTGCGAGGAGATGGGCGCCGAGGCGATCATCGACCGCTCCGCCGAGGGCTACAAGTTCTGGAAGGACGAGCACAACCAGGACCCGCGCGAGTGGAAGCGCTTCGGCGGCAAGATCCGCGAGCTGACCGGCGGTGAGGACGTCGACATCGTCTTCGAGCACCCGGGCCGCGAGACCTTCGGCGCCTCGGTCTACGTCACCCGCAAGGGCGGCACCGTCGTGACCTGCGCGTCCACCTCCGGTTACATGCACCAGTACGACAACCGCTACCTGTGGATGTCGCTCAAGCGCATCGTCGGCTCGCACTTCGCGAACTACCGCGAGGCGTGGGAGGCCAACCGTCTGATCGCCAAGGGCAAGATCCACCCGACGCTGTCGAAGACCTACACCCTCGCCGAGACCGGCCAGGCCTCGCTGGACGTGCACCACAACAAGCACCAGGGCAAGGTCGGCGTGCTGTGCCTGGCGCCCGAGGAGGGCCTCGGCGTCACCAACCACGAGCTGCGCGCCAAGCACCTGCCGGCCATCAACCGCTTCCGCGGCGAGTAGTAGTCGGAGTCCACGAAGATGACTGTCCATCGGGACCGGCCCTGGCTGATGAGGACGTACGCGGGGCACTCCTCCGCGGCCGCCTCGAACGAGCTGTACCGGAAGAACCTGGCGAAGGGTCAGACGGGCCTCTCCGTCGCCTTCGACCTGCCGACGCAGACCGGCTACAACCCCGACCACGTCCTCGCCCGCGGCGAGGTCGGGCGGGTCGGAGTCCCGGTCAGCCATGTGGGCGACATGCGGACCCTCTTCGAGGGCATCCCGCTGGAGCGCACCAACACCTCGATGACCATCAACGCCACGGCCATGTGGCTGCTGGCGATGTACCAGGTGGTCGCCGAGGAGCAGGGCGCGGACATCGCCAAGCTGACCGGGACCACCCAGAACGACATCATCAAGGAGTACCTGTCGCGCGGGACGCACGTCTTCCCGCCCGGGCCCTCCATCCGGCTGACCACCGACATGATCGCGTACACGGTCGCCCACATCCCGAAGTGGAACCCGATCAACATCTGCAGCTACCACCTGCAGGAGGCCGGGGCCACGCCGGTGCAGGAGCTGGCCTTCGCGATGTGCACGGCGATCGCCGTGCTCGACGCGGTCCGCGACAGCGGCCAGGTCAAGCCGGAGCAGATGGGCGAGGTCGTCGCCCGGATCTCCTTCTTCGTCAACGCGGGCGTCCGCTTCGTCGAGGAGATGTGCAAGCTGCGGGCCTTCGCGCAGCTGTGGGAGAAGGTGACGCTGGAGCGTTACGGCGTCACCGACCCCAAGCAGCGCCGGTTCCGCTACGGCGTCCAGGTCAACTCGCTCGGCCTGACCGAGGCGCAGCCGGAGAACAACGTCCAGCGCATCGTGCTGGAGATGCTCGCCGTCACGCTGTCCAAGGACGCCCGCGCCCGCGCCGTGCAGCTGCCCGCCTGGAACGAGGCACTGGGTCTGCCCCGGCCCTGGGACCAGCAGTGGTCGCTGCGCATCCAGCAGGTGCTGGCCTTCGAGTCCGACCTGCTGGAGTACGGGGACCTGTTCACCGGCTCCGTCGTGGTCGAGGCCAAGGTCGCCGAGCTGCTGGCCGGCGCCGAGGCCGAGATCGCCAAGGTGCAGGAGATGGGCGGGGCCGTGGCCGCCGTCGAGTCCGGCTACCTCAAGGCCGCGCTGGTGGCCTCGCACGCCGAGCGCCGCGGCCGGATCGAGTCGGGCGAGGACAAGGTCGTCGGCGTCAACTGCTACGAGACCACCGAGCCCAGCCCGCTGACGGCCGACCTGGACACCGCGATCATGGTGGTGGACGGGGACGCCGAGCGCGCCGTGGCCGAGGCCTTCGCCGGCTGGCTGGCCGCGCGCGACGAGGCCGCCGCGCAGGCGGCGCTCGCCGAGCTCAAGGCGCAGGCGCAGACCGACGCCAGCCTGATGACCGCCACCCTGGCCTGCGTGCGCGCCGGCGTCACCACCGGCGAGTGGTCGCAGGCGCTGCGCGACGTGTTCGGCGAGTACCGGGCGCCCACGGGCGTCGGCGGCGCGCCGATCACCGGCGTGATCGACCCGGACAGCGGCTCCGAGCTGCTCACGGTGCGAGAGGCCGTCGCCCGTACCGCGCAGGAGCTGGGCAGCGGCAAGCTGCGGCTGCTGGTCGGCAAGCCCGGCCTGGACGGCCACTCCAACGGCGCCGAGCAGATCGCCGTCCGTGCCCGCGACGCCGGCTTCGAGGTCGTCTACCAGGGCATCCGGCTGACGCCCGAGCAGATCACGGCCGCCGCGATCGCCGAGGACGTCCACTGCGTCGGCCTGTCGATCCTCTCCGGCGCCCACGCCGAGCTGGTGCCGGACGTGCTCCAGCGGTTGCGACGCGCCGGGGCCGAGGACGTGCCGGTCGTCGTCGGCGGGATCATCCCGGCCGCGGACGAGCAGGCCCTGCTTGCCCAGGGCGTGGCCGCGGTGTTCACTCCGAAGGACTTCGGGATCACCGCGATCATCGGCCATATCGTCGACGAGATCCGTCTGGCCCACGGCCTGGACCCGATCTTCACCACCCGTAAGACTCAGAAGGAAGAGACCCTCGCCTCATGAGCAACGTCAACCGCCTCCGTCCGCGCCGTTCCTGCCTGGCCGTCCCCGGCTCGAACCCGCGCTTCCTGGAGAAGGCCCAGGGCCTCCCGGCCGACCAGGTCTTCCTGGACCTGGAGGACGCCTGCGCGCCGCTGGCCAAGGAGGGCGCCCGCCACACCATCGTCGACTTCCTGAACAACGGCGACTGGACCGGCAAGACGCGCGTGGTCCGCGTCAACGACTGGACCACCCACTGGACCTACCGTGACGTCGTGACCGTCGTCGAGGGCGCGGGCCAGAACCTGGACTGCATCATGCTGCCCAAGGTCCAGGACGCCCAGCAGATCGTCGCGCTGGACCTGCTGCTGACGCAGATCGAGAAGACCATGGGCTTCGAGGTCGGCAAGATCGGCATCGAGGCGCAGATCGAGAACGCCAAGGGCCTGATCAACGTCGACGCGATCGCCGAGGCGAGCCCGCGTCTGGAGACGATCATCTTCGGCCCGGCCGACTTCATGGCCTCCATCAACATGAAGTCCCTGGTCGTCGGCGAGCAGCCGCCCGGCTACCCGGCCGACGCGTACCACTACATCCTGATGCGCATCCTGATGGCCGCCCGCGCCAACGACCTGCAGGCCATCGACGGCCCCTACCTGCAGATCAAGAACGTCGACGGCTACCGCGAGGTCGCCGGCCGCAGCGCCGCGCTTGGCTTCGACGGCAAGTGGGTGCTGCACCCCGGCCAGGTCGACGCGGCCAACGAGGTCTACTCCCCCTCCCAGGAGGACTACGACCACGCGGAGCTGATCCTCGACGCCTACGACTGGTGCACCTCCGAGGCGGGCGGCAAGAAGGGCTCCGCGATGCTCGGCGACGAGATGATCGACGAGGCCTCCCGCAAGATGGCCCTGGTCATCTCCGGCAAGGGCCGCGCCGCCGGCATGCAGCGCACCACCAAGTTCGAGATTCCCGAGAGCTGAGGCCAGCCATGCAGTTCGGACGCACCTACGAGGAGTTCGAGGTCGGCGCGGTCTACAAGCACTGGCCCGGAAAGACCGTCACCGAGTACGACGACCACCTCTTCTGTCTGCTCACGATGAACCACCACCCGCTGCACATGGACGCGAACTACGCGACCACCACCGTGCAGGGCAAGAACGTCGTGGTCGGCAACTACATCTACTCGCTGCTGCTCGGCATGAGCGTCGAGGACGTCTCCGGCAAGGCCCTGGCCAACCTGGAGATCGAGTCGCTCAAGCACGTCGCCCCGACGTTCCACGGCGACACGATCTACGGCCAGACCGAGGTCCTCGACAAGAAGATGACCTCCAAGCCCGACCGCGGCATCGTCTACGTCGAGACCAAGGGCTACAACCAGGACGGGACGCTGGTCTGCGTCTTCCGTCGCAAGGTGATGGTCCCCACCGAGCAGTACCTCAAGGAGCGCGGCGGCGACCAGCCCGGCCGCCCCGAGCTGCGCGAGCAGCCGTAACCCTCCCCCACAGTGCTCGGGCGCTCCACGGTGTATGCCACGCCCGTGGAGCGCCCGGACAGGCCGGTCAGAAGAGAAGGACACGATCCATGGGACGCCTCGCCCAGACCGAAGGTCTCAACGAGATCCAGCAGGAGATCCTCGCGACCGTTCGCAGCTTTGTCGACAAGGAGATCATTCCGGTCGCCACCGAGCTGGAGCACCGCGACGAGTACCCCACCGACATCGTCGAGGGCCTCAAGGAGATGGGGATCTTCGGCCTGATGATCCCGGAGGAGTACGGCGGCCTCGGCGAGTCGCTGCTGACCTACGCGCTGACCGTGGAGGAGATCGCCCGCGGCTGGATGTCGGTGTCCGGCATCATCAACACCCACTTCATCGTGGCCTACATGATCAACGCCCACGGCACGCAGGAGCAGAAGGACTACTTCCTCCCGCGCATGGCCACCGGCGAGATCCGCGGCGCCTTCTCGATGTCCGAGCCGGGTCTGGGCTCCGACGTCTCCGCCATCTCCACCAAGGGCGTCAAGGACGAGAGCGGCGAGTTCTACGTCCTCAACGGCCAGAAGATGTGGCTGACCAACGGTGGCACGTCCTCCGTGATCGCCTGCCTGGTCAAGACGGACGAGGGCCACGCCTCCCCGTACAAGAACCTGACCACCTTCCTGATCGAGAAGACGCCTGGCTTCGGCCCGAACGAGACGGTCCCGGGCCTGACCGTCCCCGGCAAGATCGAGAAGATGGGCTACAAGGGCGTCGACACCACCGAGCTGGTGCTCGAGGACGTCAAGCTGCCCGCCGACCGGATCCTGGGCGGCGTCCCCGGCCGCGGCTTCTACCAGATGATGGACGGCGTCGAGGTAGGCCGCGTCAACGTCGCCGCCCGTGGCTGCGGTGTCGCGCAGCGCGCGTTCGAGCTGGGCATCCGCTACGCGCAGCAGCGGCAGACCTTCGGCAAGAAGATCGCCGAGCACCAGGCGATCCAGTTCAAGCTGGCCGAGATGGCCACCAAGGTCGAGGCGGCCCACCAGATGATGGTGATGGCGGCCCGCAAGAAGGACTCCGGCCAGCGCAACGACCTCGAGGCCGGCATGGCGAAGTACCTGGCCTCCGAGTACTGCAAGGAGGTCGTCGAGGACTCGTTCCGGATCCACGGCGGCTACGGCTTCTCCAAGGAGTACGAGATCGAGCGCCTCTACCGCGAGGCCCCGATGCTGCTCATCGGTGAAGGTACGGCGGAGATCCAGAAAATGATCGTGGGACGCCGCCTGCTGGAGGAATACAAGCTCGCCGAGTAACTCGCACGGCGAGGGGAGACTTGCCGGGGCGCGGGCTGGGGAGCACAGCGCATTTCGGCAACGTGGGGGCGCGGATCACACGGTTCGCGCCCCCATTTTCGTGTATTGCCCAACTGCCTTGCGTGCCAGCGACCTGAGTGCTTTGTCACCGTTCGCCCACAACCCTTGGCCCTGGCCCCCTCACCGGCTTACCTTGGCGGAGCAGAGAGAAACGCGGGAGCACCCCACCCGGGTTCCCGGAGCTTGCTACGGCACCACCTGCTGCCGATAGCATCCCCTCGGACGACCGTGTGTCGCCAATGACACATCCGTCCCCGAACCCCTCGACACCGCGACCTTGTCGGTCGCGACAAAGGTCTTCGATGCCCCTTCGTCCGTCCCATTCGACCGACGCCACCCGGCCGCGCGTGACCCTGGCCCGTGGTGCGTCCCCCTGGCTCGTCCCGACCGTGCTCACGGCCGCCGCGTGCACCGCCCTCACCCGGCGCAACGGCAAGTGGGCTCTGGCGGCGGTACCGGTCTCCGCGCTCAGCGCGGGCATGCTCTGGTTCTTCCGCGACCCCGAGCGCGAGCTCGGCGCCGGCCGGGTCATCTCTCCTGCCGACGGCGTGGTGCAGAGCATCGACGCCTGGCCCGACGGCCGCACCCGCGTGGCGATCTTCATGAGCCCGCTCAACGTGCACGTCAACCGGGCCCCCCTGGACGGCGTGGTCCGCTCCGTCGAGCACGTGCCCGGCGGCTACGTCCCGGCGTTCAACAAGGACAGTGACCGCAACGAGCGCGTCGTCTGGCACTTCGACACCGAGCTCGGCGACATCGAGATGGTGCAGATCGCGGGCGCGGTGGCCCGACGCATCGTCCCCTACGTCACCAGCGGCACCAAGGTCGGGCGCGGCGAGCGGGTCGGCCTGATCCGCTTCGGCTCGCGCGTGGACACCTACCTCCCGGCGGGCGTGGAGCCCGGTGTCGAGGTGGGCCAGAAGACGACGGCAGGGGTGACCCGCCTTGACCGTGACTGACCCCGAGGCCTACTCGCACCAGTCCCACCAGGACGAGGACGACGAGGAGATCGAGCGCGTCGTCCGCCGGCTGCGCTGGGCGCGCGACCGCGAGCTGCGCCGTCCGCTCTCGCCGCAGCACCTCTCCACCGCGGACCTGTTCACGCTCGGCAACGCCGTCTGCGGCTTCCTGGCGATCTACTGCACCACGACGGGCGTCCTCATCCCGCACCTCACCGGTGTGGCGACGAGCGGGGACCGCCGTAGTGCTGCGGCCGCGGTGACGCTGCTGCTGATCGGCTCGATGTGCGACCTGTTCGACGGCCTGGTGGCGCGCAAGCTCCGCTCGTCCGCGCTGGGCGCGGAGCTGGACAACCTGGCTGACCTGATCAGCTTCGGCATCGCCCCGGCGTACTTCGTCGTGGTCTGGGGCATGACCGCGGGCGGCGCGCACCACCGCGTCAGCGCGGGTATCGCGATCATGGTGCTGCTGGCCGTGGTGCTGCGCCTGGCCCGCTTCTCCTGCACGGCGGCCCGCCCGGGTGTCTTCCAGGGCATGCCCTCGCCGATGGGCGCGCTGACGGTGATCTCCATCGTGCTGCTGAACCCGCCGTTCGCGCTGGGCGCGGTCGGCATCGTGGCCGTCTCGGCGCTCATGGTCAGCCAGGTCGAGTACCCGAAGCCCCAGGGCAAGCTGGCCACGGCCACGCTGTGCTGGATCGTCGTCTCCATGGGCTGCCTCACCGCGTGGGCCACGGGCCTGCCCGGCGGCGCGACCCTGCTGCAGATCGGTGCCTCGCTCCAGGTCGCCCTGGCGCTGATGGCCCCGCTCATGGTCATCCGCCGCAAGGTCGGCGACGTCCGCGCCAAGCGCGCGGAGGCGCGCAGCGCGACGAACTGAGCCTCGCCACGAACGCCGGGGGCCCGGGACGGATTCCGTCCCGGGCCCTTGGCGTTCGCGGAAGGACACTCGAGCGCGCAGTCCCACCCGAACCGCTGCCGCTCCGCTACGATCGGCGACCGTGCGAACGACGATCAACCTCTGGCGGCAACGCCTCGACGAGGTCCCGGAGGAGGCGTGGGCAGACCCGGCGGTCGAGGCGCTGATCCTCGCCGACACCGGGATCGTCTCCCTCCCGGCCCGGATCGGCACGCTGCGACGGCTGCGCGTCCTGGACCTCGGGCACAACGCGCTGACCGCCGTCCCGGAGGAACTGGGCGCTCTCGACGCCCTCGACTTCCTCTACCTGCACGACAACCGCCTCACCGCTCTGCCGCACTCCCTCGGCCGGCTCACCGGGCTCCGCTACCTCAACGTCGGCGAGAACCCGCTCCGCGCCTTGCCGGAGTCGGTCGGCGACCTGACGGCCCTGCTCGAGCTGCGGGCCCAGGGCTGCGGCCTGACCGCCCTGCCCGGCTCGCTGCGGCGCCTGGTCCACCTGCGCGAGCTGCACCTGCGCGACAACGCCCTCACCGCCGTCCCGGACGCCCTCCGGGCGCTTCCACGGCTGCGCCACCTCGACCTGCGCGGCAACCGGATCGCCACCCTGCCCGACTGGATCGCCGGACTGCCCTCGCTCGAGAAGCTGGACCTGCGCTGGACGGATGTCGACCCGGACGCGCCGCTGCTTGCCGGGCTCTCCGCCCGCGGGTGCTTCGTGCTGGCCTGAGCAGTATCGAAAGAGTTCTTTCGAAAGAACTCTTTCCATCGGTCGCGCGGCTCGCTACGCTCCTTCCATGAGCCGATCCGAGCCCACCCCGCCGCTGAGGTCCGTCCAGGATCCGCGGAGCCTGCGCGCGCTGGCGCATCCGACGCGGATGGCCCTGCTGGAGGCGCTCGCCCTGCACGGGACGCTGACGGCGACGGAAGCCGCGGCCCTCGTCGGCGGGAACGCCTCCAATGCCTCGTACCACCTGCGGACGCTCGCCTCGCACGGGTACGTCACGCAGGCCGAGGGCGGCGCGGGCCGCGAACGCCCGTGGCGACTGGACGGTGTCGGGATGACCTTCGAGCAGGACGACGAGGATCCCGGCGTGGCCCAGGCGGCGTCCGCCCTCTCGGAGGTGCTCAGCGAGCGCTGGGCCGAGCGGCGGCGCCGGTTCCAGCTCACCCGCGAGCAGTACCCCGAGGCCGTGCGCCGCGCGGCCGGCGAGAGTCAGGCGATTCTCTTCGTGACGCCGGAGGAGATGGAGCAGGTCAAGGACGAGCTGCTGGCCGTCGTGATGCGTTACTACGACCGGATCGAGGACCGGGGCGCGCGCCCCGAGGGTTCGCTGCCGTTCGAGGTCGTCATGTCCGCCGTCCCGTTCACCCTCGGCGAGCCCGAGCCGAGCCCGGAGAGCTGAGCCCCACCGCACCACGGCCCTGTCCAGCGACGAGGGTCGGCCTGTCATGCCCATGCCTTGACTGTGGGAGATTCCATGCGCACCCTGCTCGCCCAGCCCCGTATGCGGCTGTACTTCCTCGGCACCACCCTCAGCACCATCGGCGGCTACGCCCTCTGGCTCGCCTCGGGCGTCTGGGTCAAGGAGCTCACCGGCTCGACCGCGCAGGCGGGCCTGTGCATGCTCAGCCTGATCCTCGGCACGCTGCTCTCGCCCGCCGGCGGCTACCTCGTCGACCGCATGCGGCGCAAGCCGCTGCTGCTCGCCACGAACGCCGTCACCGGGCTCCTCGTGCTGAGCCTCACCCTCGTGCACGGCCCGGGACAGGTCTGGCTGATCTACGCGGTGATGTTCGTGAACGGCCTCGCCCTGTCCGTCACCGGCTCCGCGACGACCGCCCTGCTCCCCGCCATGGTCGAGCCGGAGCTGCTGGGCGCCGCCAACGGCCTGACGCAGGCGCTGACCCAGGGCCAGCGCCTGATCACGCCGGCCCTCGGGATCGGCCTGCTGGCCGCCTTCGGCGGTGGGGCGGTGGCCGCGGTCGACGCGGCCTCCTTCGCCGCCGGCATCCTGTGCTGGGCCTTCGTCAAGGTCGACGACCCGCGCCCGGTGCCGAGCTCCGCCAACTGGCGCACGGAGACCACAGCGGGCTTCCGCTTCCTGCTGCGAACCACCTCGCTGCGCCAGCTGAGCACCGCGCTCTTCGTCGGCCTCTTCGTGGCGGGCATGTTCGAGACGCTCGCCTTCGCCGTGGTGACGGTCGGTCTGCACCGGGCGCCGACCTGGATGGGCGTGCTGGTGACCGTGATGGGCGTGTCCGGCGTCGTCGGCGGCCTGCTGGTCGGCGCGCTGATCAAGCCCCTCGGCGCGGGCCGCCTCACCGCGCTGGGCCTCGCCCTGTGCTGCGGCGGCGCGCTCGCCTTCGCGGTCCCGGTCACGCCCGTCGTGCTGACCGGCGCGCTGCTGCTGGGCTTCGCCCTGCCGTGTATCATCGTCGGCTCCATGACGGCGGTTCAGCTCACCACCCCGAGCGAGCTGCTGGGCCGGGTCTCCGGCGCCGACGTCTTCCTCACCACCGCGGGCCAGGCTCTCGGCATGGCCACCGGCTCCGCACTGATCACCACCGTCTTCTACCGGGACATCGCCCTCGGTGGCGCGGCCCTCCTCGCACTGAGCGCCCTCTACCTGGTCACCCGCCGCGCACAGCGCGTCGTTCGGCCCGCGCTCGCGTAACGGCGGCGGACGCCGAAGTGCCCCGTCGCGCGGTCGGGTTCGCGGCGGGGCACTTCGGGGTCTCGCGGGGCGGACGGCGCTCAGCTGCCGTAGTAGGCCCGGGTCATCAGGCGCTTCATGTCGTCGATCATCGGCATCCGCGGGTTCGCGGGGGCGCACTGGTCGGCATAGGCGTTGAGGGCCTGCTGCGGCAGGGCCGCCAGGAAGGCCTGCTCGTCGACGCCCTCGGCCTGGAAGGAGCGCGGGATGCCGCAGCGGTCACGCAGCTCCTCCACGGCCCTGGCGTAGGACTCGACGCCCTCCGCCGTGGTGGAGGCCGGCAGGCCCAGCATCCGGGCGATCTCGGCCAGGCGCTCCGGGGCGCGGTAGGTCTCCGCCTTGGGCCACGGGGTGGCCTTGTGGGTGACCGTGCCGTTGTGGCGGATCACGTGCGGCAGCAGCAGCGCGTTGGTGCGGCCGTGGGCGACGTGGAAGGTGTTACCCAGGGTGTGCGCCATCGCGTGGACCAGGCCCAGGAAGGAGTTGGCGAAGGCCATGCCCGCGATCGTCGACGCGTTGTGCATCTTCTCGCGCGCCTCGGGGTCCTTGGCGCCGTCGGTGACGCAGCGCTCCAGGTTCTCGAAGATCAGCCGGATCGCCTGCAGGCACTGGCCGTCGGTGAAGTCGCTGGCATAGGCGGAGACGTAGGCCTCGGTCGCGTGGGTCAGCGCGTCGAATCCGGAGTCGGCGGTGACGGTCGGCGGCAGGTTCATCGGCAGCACCGGGTCGACGATCGCGACCGACGGGGTCAGCGCGTAGTCGGCCAGCGGGTACTTCTGGGCCGCGGCCGGGTCGGAGATGACCGCGAACGGGGTGACCTCGGAGCCGGTGCCGGAGGTGGTCGGGATCGCGACCAGCTGCGCCTTCTCGCCCAACTGCGGGAAGGTGTAGGCGCGCTTGCGGATGTCGAAGAACTTCTCCTTGGTGTCCGCGAAGGCCACCTCGGGGTGCTCGTACATCAGCCACATGATCTTCGCGGCGTCCATCGGCGAGCCGCCGCCCAGCGCGATGATGGTGTCGGGCTCGAAGTCCCGCATCATCGCGGCGCCCTGGACGACCGTCTCCAGCTCGGGGTTGGGCTCGACGTTGTCGATGACCTGGAGGGCGACCGGCTCCTTGCGGGAGTTCAGGATCTCGGTGACGCGTCGGACGAAGCCGATGGCGCCCATGGTCTTGTCGGTGACCAGCGAGACGCGGTGGATGCCGGCCATCTCGCCCAGGTAGCGCAGCGAGTTGCGCTCGAAGTAGATCTTCGGCGGGACCTTGTACCACTGCATGTTGGTGTTGCGCCGCCCGATCCGCTTGATGTTGAGCAGGTTGACCGCGGTGACGTTGCTCGACACCGAGTTGTGGCCGTAGGAGCCGCAGCCGAGGGTCAGCGAGGGCAGGAAGGCGTTGTAGACGTCGCCGATGCCGCCGAAGGTGGAGGGCGCGTTGACGATGACGCGGACCGCCTTGACGGCCCTGCCGAACTCCTCGGCCAGCGCCTCGTCCTCGGTGTGGATCGCGGCGGAGTGGCCCAGCCCGTCGAACTCCACCATCTGCGCGGCCAGTTCGATGCCGTGCGCGGTGTCGCAGGCGCGCAGCGCGGCGAGGATCGGGGAGAGCTTCTCGCGGGTCAGCGGCTCGCCCGGGCCTACCTCGGCGCACTCGGCCAGCAGGATCGCCGCGTCCTCGGGCACCTCGAACCCGGCCTGCTCGGCGATCCACTGCGGGGACTTGCCCACCACGGCCGCGTTCAGCTTCGCCCCACCGCAGTTGGCGCCGCCGGCGGTGACGCCGAAGACGTACTCCTCCAGCTTGGCCTTCTCCGCCGCGCTGAGCACGTGGGCGCCCAGGCGCCGGAACTCGGCGAGGCCGGCCTCGTAGACCTCGGTGTCGAGGATGACGGCCTGCTCGGAGGCGCAGATCATGCCGTTGTCGAAGGCCTTGGAGAGGGTGATGTCGTGGATCGCCCGGGCCAGCCTGGCGTCCTTGGCCACGTAGGCCGGGACGTTGCCGGCGCCGACGCCGAGGGCGGGCTTGCCGCACGAGTACGCGGCGCGGACCATCGCGTTGCCGCCGGTGGCCAGGATGGTGGAGACGCCGTCGTGGTTCATCAGCAGGCCGGTCGCCTCCATCGACGGCTGCTCGATCCACTGCACGCACCCGGCCGGCGCGCCGGCCTCGATCGCGGCGTCGCGCACGATCCGGGCGGCCTCGGCGGAGCAGCGCTGCGCGGAGGGGTGGAAGGCGAAGACGATCGGGTTGCGGGTCTTCAGCGCGATCAGCGCCTTGAAGATCGTGGTCGAGGTGGGGTTGGTGACGGGCGTCATCGCGCACACCACTCCGACGGGCTCGGCGATCTCGGTGACGCCGTTCAGCTCGTCGCGGCTGACGACGCCGACGGTCCGCAGCTCGCGCATGGAGTTGGTGACGTGCTCGCAGGCGAAGAGGTTCTTGACCGCCTTGTCCTCGAACAGGCCGCGACCGGTCTCCTCGACGGCCAGCTGGGCCAGGCGACCGTGCTCGGCGAGGGCGGCCAGCGAGGCCTTCTTGACGATGTGGTCGACCTGCTCCTGCGTGAAACCGTCATAGGCGCGCAGGGCGCCCTGGGCGAGGGCGACGAGGGCGTCGACGGCCTCGGCGGGGGTGGGGGTTGCGGTGGGCTTCGGCATGGCGCTCGTCACCTCGGCAGTGGAAGGGAGCCGTTCGGTTCGTTACCTCCACCGTGCTCCTCGCCGCCGCCGCGCAGTACGGGCCTTGGCCGCGTCCCGGTCGGGACGTTCGGCCCCTTCCGCCCTCACGCCGGTCCTACCCGAGCGGCGGCAGCGCCTCCTCGGCGTGGTGGCCGAGCCGGTCCAGGCCGGCGACGGTCGCGGCCAGCTGCTCGGGCTCCAGGACCTGGAAGACGTGCTCGTCGATCGCGCGGGCGTGCCGCTGGGCGGCCTCGGCGAGCTTGCGCTCGCCGAGCGGCGTGATGGTGACGACCTTGATCCGACGATCGGTGCGGGAGCGCCGCCGCAGCACCAGGCCCGCGTCGACCATGCGGTCCACCAGCCGGGTCGCACCGCCGCTGGTCAGCACGGCGTCGCGGGACAGGTCGCCCATGGTCACCCCGTCGGGCGCGGCGGCGAGCCGCAGCAGCACCTCGAACATCGCGTGCGAGATGCCGCTCTCCCGCTCCATCGCCAGGCCGAGCAACCGCTCCAGCCGCGCAGCGGCGGTCAACAGCACGCCGAAGGCCTGCACGCGCTCGTCGGCGACGGCGTCGGCGGCGGTCTCGATGCTGATGGCGGTAGCGGGCATGATGCGCTCCTTCCCCAGGGGACCAGGCACACGCTACAGCCCGTGGGTCACCGACTACCCTCCGGGGCGGTGCATGCTCACCGGTCGCGGGTGAGCACCGGCTTGAGGTCGAGGATCGGTGTGCCGTCGAGGGCCTCCAGGTTGCGCACGTGGACCCGGGTACCGGCGACGGCCAGGATGTGGACGTCGTGCAGGCCGATCGGGTTGGGACGGTCGGGGGCGCGGGTGGCGAAGACGCCGGCGAGCGGACGGTCGGCGTCCCCGCGCGGGTGCACGGCCAGGGTGTCCCGGTCGGCGCGGTCGAGCCAGGTGAACAGCAGCATGTCCTGGCCGGGTGCCAGACCTTGCAGCGCGGGGGCGAACCGGTCCTCGAAGACCAGCCAGGCGTCGGGCGCACCCTCGTCCGGTTGCCGCGGTGCCGTGGACCGGTCGGTCAGCGGTGATTCGACGTGCCCGACGGGACGCATCCGGTAGTCGCTCATCCGGCTACTCCCCCGCCGCGTGGACTGCGCGATAGGTGGCCCGGTCCAGTTCGGTGACCTCGACGGCGAGGGAGACCGGGGCGGTGACGTGGGACTCCAGCAGGGTGAGTACCCGGGAGGTGAGCTCGGCGCGCAGCTCGGTGCTGCGGCCGGAGAGCAGCTTGATCTCGACCAGCACCAGCGGGCGCTGCGTGGAACCGTCGCCGACGAGGTGGTCGGCGGCCGGGCGGAAGACGGTCTTGCAGTCGGCGATGTCGCTGGAGATCACCTCCGCGACGAGCGGGTGCAGCTCCTTCGCGAAGGCCTGGCGGTCGAAGTGGAGTTCGGCGGAGTGGTCGACGAGGATCTGCGGCACGGAAACCTCCGGTGCGGGCGACAGGTCGTCCACGACGCTATCGGAAACGACGGATCCCCCGCCCGGGAACAGGGCGGGGGATCCGGTTCGTGCGCCGGGTGCGATCAGTCGCGGCCGAGGTCGCGCAGCTCGATCGCGTAGATGCCGCGGCCGTGGGTGGCCGCGTAGACGCGGCCGTCGGGGCCGAGCAGGATCTGGTCGACGGAGACCGCCGGCAGCTCGGCGATCGCGCGCCACTTCGTGCGGCCCGGGGCGCGGTAGACCGCACCGAGGTCCGTGCCGACGAGGAGGCCGCCCTGCGGGGTCAGCGACAGGGAGTTGACCGGGACGTCCGGCAGGTTCGCGGAGATGTCGGTCCAGGTCGCGCCCGAGTCGTGGGACTCGAAGACGTGGCCGATGCCCGCACCCGGGCCCTCGTTCCACTCACGGGAGAAGCCACTGAACGTCATGTAGACGTGCGAGCTGTCCGCCGGGTCGATGGTGAGGTCGCTGATGTAGCGGTTGGGCAGGTTGGCGGGCAGCGTCAGCTGCGACCAGCCGGTGCCGTCCGCGTTGCCGACCGCCACGCCGTGGGTGAAGCCCTGCGAGTTGCACGGGCCGCACCAGGCCGCGTAGACCTTGCCGCCGGACGAGGCGACGGCCGTCGCGACGTGGCCCGCGCCGAGGTCGAACGCGCTGGTCCACTGCGAGGACGAGCGGATGCCGAAGCCCTGGTTCTCGACCCAGACGTGCTGGCCGCCCGCGACCCAGGTGTTCGGGTTGAGCTGGTCCGCGGAGAACGGGGCGATGAAGCGTGCCGCGGAGTTGGCCTGGTCCGGCGGCGGCACGTCGTAGGTGGTCGGCGCACCCAGGCCGTTGTTGACGGCGCAGTTCTGGGTGACGTTGATCTCCAGGTAGACGTACTCCTGGGCCTCGTTGCAGCCGTTCTTCGGGTCGACCAGCGTCATGCCGCCGTCGCCGCCGAAGTTGGAGCCCATCACCGTGTCGACGGCCTTGGAGCCGTAACCGCGCAGCACCGACTGGCCGTTGTCCTGCAGACCGCCGGTGACGACGACGCCCTTGCCCGCCGGGTCGGTGCCGACGCCCACGGAGTAGTACTGCAGGGTGTCGATCGTGCCGTCGTTGAGCGAGGTCCAGTCGGTGGCGTGGCCGAGGGAGTCGGCCTGGCCGTTGACCGGACGCTTGTACAGGCCACCGTCGTTGGCCGCGACCACGTAGCTCTGACCGTTCAGGCTGCCGATGGCGAGGCCGTGCTGGTCGGGGTGGGTGGTCTGCGAGCAGGTGCCCGACTGGGCGTTGGGGTCGAGGCTCCAGCAGGCGAGCGGGAAGTTCCAGTAGATGCCGGGGGTGGTCCAGGTGGCGCCGCCGTCGGTGGTCTGGAACACCTCCTCCAGGCCCGCGTAGACGTGGTCGTGGTTGTTCGGGTCCACGGTCAGCGACTCGTCGTACCAGGACTGGCCGCCGACGTTGCTCAGCGCCGAGCCCGAGGCCGCGAGCTTGGCGGCGTCCGCGATCAGCGTCCACGGGCCGAAGGGCGAACCGGACTTGGAGACGTAGATGCCGCCGAGGCCGCCGCCCGCGGCCAGCGAGGCCGGGGACTCGGTGATCGCGTAGTAGCGCTGGTGGTCCGCGGAGGCCGCGAAGGTGACCGCGCCCACGTCGCCGGCGTCGGTCGGCAGGTCGCCCATCCCGGAGGTGACGAGCTGCCAGGTGCCGCCGGTGTTGCTGTAGTAGCCGTTGTAGTTCGAACCGTTGGCCAGCGTGCCGGAGCGCCAGCCGACGGCGGCGAGCACGTGGCTCGGGTCGGCCGGGTCGAACGCGACGTCGCTGACGATGTTCTCGTAGGCGGCGTTCGGGTCGCCCGCCTTCGAGTGGCCGGGCAGGTAGTCCGGGTTCGGCGCGAACTCCAGCTTCCAGGGCCCGCGCAGGTTCGTGATCGAGTGCGACCACAGGCCCTCGGTGGTGGCGGCCCAGATCTTGTCGCCGGATATGCGCAGCTCGTGGATGCTGCTGCTCTGCAGCTCGTCGCCGCCGATGCGGTCGTGCGGCGAGAAGCGGCTGTGCGCCGGGTCGTCCAGCATGTAGACGCCGGCACCCAGGTAGGCGTCGGCGTTGGTGGTGGCCTCGCCGGTGCCGAGCCACAGGCGGCCCTTGCCGTCGAGGGCCAGCGCGCCGGTGGCCTGGGCGGGCAGCTGGTCGCTGATGGACTTCCAGTCGCCGCCGCCGGTGGTGGAGCGCCACACGCCGCCGCCGGCCGCGCCCGCGTAGACGTTGCCGTGGTTGTCCGCGACGACGGCCGAGGCGCGGCCGGTCACGTTGCCCATGCCGGCCGTGGAGTTGGAGTTGTAGTCGCGGTAGCGCGGGTCGTCGGAGTTGTAGGGCAGCTTGGTGACCTGACGCCAGTCCCCGCCGGTGCGCGGCAGGTTCTGCATCGAGGCCCAGGCTGCGCCGTAGGCGCCGGGGTTCACGACACCGGGAGACATGCGCTCCTCGGTGCGCTGGTCGGCGCCCTCCTGGATGGAGTCCGACTCCTCGCCGCCGCCGTCGTCACCGCCCCCGTTGACCTGGGCGTGCATGCCGCCGCTGGTCATGTGGCGGTGGTGGATCGGCATGCCGATCGCGGGCGTGGTGGCCACGAGCCCGCCTGCGGCGGCGATGGCAGTGGTCAGCAGGACAATGCGCCTTCTGCCGCGGTGCGGTGTGGTCAACGGGTCCTCCCCGGGAGTGTGGGTGTTCTCCACCGGTTGGTGCGCGCCGTGCACGGCCCGTCATACAGGCCGCGAGCGACTTGACCACACTCGCGAGGGTGACAGCTACGGAAAGGACTGACGGTTTACGCAAACGTTACTGATACCGGTGAGTCACCTGTCCAACTCACGTCGACTCAGGAGAGTTTGTAGAGCCTTCGGGCGTTTTCTCCATAGATGAGAGAGGCGACGCGCGTAGCCTCGGACGCCACCGGCAGCGCCTCGCCCAGCCAGGCGTCGAGGGCGTCGGTGAACGCGGCCACGCCCACGAGGTGGAGCTCGGGCAGACCGTAGCCGTCGGTGGAGAACAACAGCTTGTGGAACGGGGCCAGTTCGAGGGTCTCCGCCAGCACGCGGCGTGCCCCGGTGCCGACATGGGTGAGCGTCAGGCCGAGATCGCAGTGGACGTGCGGAAAGGCCTGCGTGAGCCAGGCCGCCTGCCGGTGGTAGGGCCAGCCGTGCAGCAGCACCAGCGGCGTCCCGTACGGCTCCACGGCCCGCACGAAGGCGGTCAGCAGCGAGGGGTCGCTGCGGTGCAGCGTGAGGTCCGGGTCGCCGAAGCCGGTGTGCAGTTGCAGCGGCAGGCCGAGGTCGACGGCCTCCCAGAGAAGGTGCCGCAGCAGCACCGGGTGCGTCAGCCGGCCGGCGCCCGCGGACAGGTGCTCCGCCGCCGCGTTCGCCACCTCGGCGGGCGAGGGCCGCGTCGGGTCGAAGTCCAGTCCGCACCGGTACGCGACCACGGACTTGAGCCCGACCGCGTGCCGCGCGGCCCGGCGCAGCGCCGCGCAGACCGTCTCCGCCCAGGTGTGCGCGGCGGTGTCGGGCGTGGTGGCCCGCTCGGCGACCCACTCGACCCGGACGATCTCGTGCACCTCCGCGTGCGCGAGGCCGCCCAGCTCCTCCGGGGAGAGCAGCGGCAGCCCGGCCGCCTCGGTGAGCCCGGTGTCCACCAGGCACGCCGAGAGCCCGGCCGCGCGCAGCAGCCGCCGCGTCGCCTCGGCCACGCCCAACTCCCGCCGACGCTCCAGGTACGCCTCGACCGGAGCGAACGGCTCCAGGCCCAGGACGGGCGCGCACCAGCGCCGCACGGCCAGCCCGAGCGCGGAGTCCCACGGCGAGGCGCCGACGGCCGACGGCCGGTCCGACTCGGTGAGCAGCGAGGCGAACGCGGCCGCGGCGAGCTCTGTCCCGACGACGCTGTGGCAGTGCTGGTCGACCAGCGCCCGGCCGACCTCGGAGCCGTCGGCGGGCATCAGTACCGCCACCGGGTCGCGGCGATCACGGCGCCCGACGGCTGCCCGCCGTAGGCGGCGTTCTCGGCGGCGCGGACGGCGGCGACGGCCTCGAACAGGACGTCGCCGAGGGCGTCGCGCAGCACCGTGGAGGCGCGGAACGCCGTCAGCGTCTCGTCCAGGCCGGTGGGCAGTCGGGCCGGTTGCCGCTCCGGCGGCAGCAGCGCCGGGTCGCCCTGGACCGGCTCGGGCAGCACCGCCTCGGCGTCCAGCCCCGCGAGCCCCGCCGCGATCACGCCGCCGACCGCCAGATACGGGTTGGCCGCCTGGTCGAAGCACTTGACCTCGACGTTCGCCTGCTCGTCCGGGCCCTGGACCAGGCGCAGCGCGGCCTCGCGGTTCTCCACGCCCCAGCACTGGAAGCAGCCCGCCCAGTGCGAGGGCACCAGCCGCAGGTAGCTGGCGGGGCTGGGCGCGCCCAGCGCGAGCAGGGCCGGGAGCTCGCGCAGCACGCCCGCCAGGAACGCTTCCCCGTCACGAGTGAGGGCCTGCCCGGCCAGCAGGTTCCGGTCCTCGCGCCAGGCGCTGAGGTGAAGGTGGCCGCCGTTGCCGACGCCACCCGGCTCGAACGCCGGAGCGAAGGACGCCCGCAGGCCGTGCCGGGCCGAGACGCCCCGGATCGTCGCCCGGACCAGCACCGCGTCGTCGGCCGCGCCCAGCGCGTCCCTCGCGGCCACCGAGACCTCGAACTGCCCGGCGGAGTATTCGGGGTGGATCTGCTGCACGGTCAACCCCTGGGCCTCCAGGGCCAGCAGCAGGTCCCGCAGGTAGTCGGAGCAGTCGGTGACGCGGTGCAGGCCGTAGGCGGGCCCGTCGGTCGGCAGGCCGTCGGTGGGAAGGCCGTCCTCGTCCGCGCGGCGGACGATCCACTCGGTCTCGAAGGCGGCCCGGAAACTCAGGCCGCGCTCGGCAGCCCGCTCCACCATCCGTGCGGCGAAGCGGCGTTGGCAGGCCGGATGCGGCAGACCGTCCTGGCGGTACCGGTCGGCGGGCGCGAAGGCCCATCCGGGCTGTGCGGCCAGCGGCACCGCCCGGTCCAGCGCCGGGAAGAGCCGCAGATCGCCGTCGGGGCCCCCGAGGTAGCGGCTGGTGGTGATCGTGTCGTCGACGAGGAAGACGTCGAAGACGGGCGACATCCCCACGCCCTCGACGGCCGCCTCCGCCAGCCGCCGCAGCGGGACGCCCTTGACGCGGGCGATCCCGGCGTTGTCCACCCAGGTGAGCGCGAGGGCCACGACGCCCTCGCCGCTCAGCCGGGCGGCGGTCAGCCGCGCCTCCGCGCGGGCCTCCTCACGTGACTGGTCCCCTGCCCGCGGCACCCCGCCCTGGTCCACCTGCGCCTCCTGGTCCGTCAGGCGCCGCCGTCGTGCACGCTGAACGCGCTGCGCCGGGCGGCCCGTGCCACTCCAGGATCGGGGTGCGCGGACGCCACGGCCGCCAGGACATGCCCGGCGCGCGGGTGACCCACCTGGCGCGCGAGAGCGAACAGGCGCCCCGGATCCCCGTCGGCCGCGCCCTGCACGTGCCGCACCAGCATGCCGGTGTCGCCGTGCTCCAGCACCGCCGCGCCCGTGTCCACCCACAGCCAGGCGGCGTCCTGCTGCCCCAGCACGTCGGCGGGCAGCACGCCCTCGTCGCTCTGCTCGGCCAGCCACAGCAGCGCGTAAGGGCGCAGCATCGGCTCGTCCAGCGCGTGCCGCACGGACGGCTCGGCGGGCTGCCCCGCGACCCGCAGCGCCTCGAACGCGAGGCCGCGCAGCAGCGCGTCCTCGCCGCGCGCGACGTCCAGCAGGTCCGCGACGGCGCGGTCCACCTGACGGGCCGCCAACCAGGCCCGGTACTCGGCGCGCGCCGGGCCCGGGGAGTAGCCGGCGCAGGCGCCCAGCAGCTCGAGGGCGGACTGCTCGATGTGTCCGGCGGCGGTCTGCGCGACCGTGCAGATCTCCTCCAGCTTGGCCCGCACCGCCCAGTGGCCGAGCGGGGTCAGCTCGAAGCTGTCCTCCTCGTCGGGCTGGGGTCTGCGGACCACGGCTCCGACGGCTCTGAAGCCGTCCAGCATCCAGCGCAGCACCGCCACGACCTCGCCCTGCGAGGGCGGCAGCGCCGCGTCCCCGTCGCGCGCGTCGGCGCGCACCGCGGAGACCGCGAGCGCGGCGTGCGGCACCGGCGTCACCGCGGTGGGGTGCAGGCCGGCGTGCCACTGCTCCTCCATGCCGCGACGCAGCAGCTCCAGCAGCTCCGTCTCGGCGACGGGCCCGTCCACCAGGTGCAGGAAGGAGAGGAGTTGCGGCGCGTGGTCGACGGCCTGGCCGGCCAACCGGGTCAGCGCCCGGTCCGGGACGGAGACCAGCAGCGTCCACGCGTCGAAGAGCGCGGCCCAGCCGCGCAGCACCGCCTCGTCGTCGTGGGCCCAGGCGTGCAACCGCCAGCCGGGGCCGGCCCCGGCACCCCGCAGTTCGACCAGCCCCGTCAGCCGCGCCCGCTCCCAGGCCGCCAGGGCCTGGTCGACGGTCAGGCCCAGCGCGGTCGCCGCGTCCGCGGCATCGGTCGGCATCAGGTCCCCACGGCGGTCCACCGCCGCGAGCTCGCCCGCCCAGCGGGCGATCCGCACCGCGTCCGCGAGCAACCGCCGCGCCGGGGGCGCGAGGCTGCCCGGCCCGGGCAGGTCAGCCGGCGGCGTCCGGCGCACGTGCCCCTTGGGGCGGGGCAGCCGGGCCACACGGGCGGCAGGGATATCGGCATCACGGTCACGCGGATTCCGGGACGTCACGCGGTGCAGTCTTCCCCGTCATACGGCAACTTGTCACATTCCCAGGCGTGGCGGCCTTCCACCTGCGGCGGGCGTGACACAAGAGGCGCATGGTTGCACTCCGGGGGGCGCGGGGCCCTACCGCTCGTCGGCTCCGTTGGACCACCCAGGAGCGCGAGGCTCCCCCTGTTCGCGCCCGCGTACGGTTGCACCACCCAGGGGTGCTGCAACTACAGCAAGGGGGTGACGAATCGGCGCAGAATGTCCTCGTATCCGTAAGGGTCGGAGTTCCACAGCGCCTCGTGCTCGGAGCCCGGGAACTCGCGGAAGAGGACAAGATCGTCCCGGCGGGAGGCCAACCTGCGGACCGGTTCGATCGGGGCGATCGTGTCGTCCGGGCTGTGCAGCACCAACGCCGGGACGTGGAGGCCGTCGCCGGAGGCCAGGTGGTCGAAGCTCGCCGTGTCGACGCCCGTGCGGCCCTCCGCGGCCAGCATGCCGAGCTCCGCGAGGGGCTGCGGGACACCGCGCCGCAGCGCCTGGCGGCGGACGGAGCCGCGGAAGTCCAGGACCGGGGAGTCGAGGACCAGGCCGCGGACGGCCTCCCGCCAGGGCGAGCGCTCGGCCGCCTGCAGGGCCGTCGTCGCGCCCACACCCCAGCCGTAGAGCAGCACGCGGCTCGCGCCGGAGTCCACCGCCAGCCGGATCGCCGCCTCGACGTCCCGCCACTCCGTCTCGCCGAAGTGGCCGATCCCGTCGGGCGAGGCGGGCGCGTCCGGGTCGTTGCGGTAGCTGATGCTCAGCACCGGCAGTTTGAACTGTGCGAACAGCGGCAGCAGCGGCAGCACCTGGGCCCGGTCCGCGCCCATGCCGTGCACGGCGATCACCCACGGGTCGCGCAGGCCCGGCAGGTACCAGGCCGGCATCGCGCCCAGCTCGGTCGCGACCGCCGTCTCGGAGTACTCCATGCCGAGCGCGGAGCGCGGGTCGCCGCGCAGCACCCACGGCGTCAGCACCACCGTCTCGCCGGGCGCGGGCAGCGCCGTGCCGCCCATGCCGGGCCGGATCGCGCGGACGACCGTCTGCGCCGACGTGGCCAGCACGTCGCCGACGACGACGTGGCCGTCCGTGCCCCATTCCAGCGCCCAGACGCCGGGCCGCTCGGTCTCCGGAGCGCGGGTCAGCTCCACCCGCTCCGGGGACACCGTGTGGACCCGCAGCCCACCCACCGAGGCCGGTGCCGAACCGCTCGACCGCACCGAGATCTCGGAGACCACCCGCCCCGCCACGAGAGCCACCACACCCGCGCCGACGGCGGAGGCCGTGACCACGGCGGCTGCCTTGCCCCATCCCATGTCGCTCTCCCGACGGACGCTCGCACCTGTTTTCTCCATCCCAGTGCCCCCGGGCCGGGTCCGCCACCGGAGCGGGCCCGGACAGGGCCGGACGGGGCCGAACGGGGCCCGACGTCCAGTCGACGGTTTGTCCGAACAGAACGCGCGGACCTTGACACTCTGTGCATTGCCGCAGCTCGTGGGCCCGGATAACGTGCCCGGACCGAACCAAAGTGCGCACGGAAGCAGGTCTGCAGTGGCCACGCCCAGCACCGTCAACGGCGGCGTCTCCTTCTGGTACTCCGCCATCGGCCTCCCCGCGGCCCGTCCGGCTCTGGACGGGTCCGTCGAGGTCGACGTCGCCGTCGTCGGCGGCGGGTACACCGGCCTGTGGACGGCGTACTACCTCAAGCAGGCGGAGCCGTCCCTGCGCGTGGCCGTGCTGGAGCAGCGCTTCTGCGGCTACGGCGCCTCCGGCCGCAACGGCGGCTGGCTCTACAACGGTTTCGCGGGCCGCTCGGTGTTCGCCAAGCGCTACGGCAAGGCGCGCGCGATCGCGATGCAGCAGGCGATGAACGACGCCGTCGACGAGGTGCTGCACGTCTGCACGGCCGAGGACATCGACGCGGACCAGGTCAAGGGCGGCGTCCTGGAGGTCGCCCGGACCCCCGCCCAGGTCGAGCGCCTGGACGCGTTCGTCGCGGGCGAGCACGCCTACGGCGAGAAGGACGTGCAGCGGCTGACGGCTGCGGAGACGGCCGAGCGGATCGGCGTCGACGGTGCGCTGGGCGGGAGTTGGACCCCGCACGGGGCGCGGATCCAGCCGGCCAAGCTGGTGCGCGGCCTCGCGGAGGCGGCGGAGCGGCTGGGCGTCAAGATCTACGAGCAGACGACGGTGACCGAGATCCACCCCGCGCAGGGTGCGGCCCCGGCCCGCGCGGTCACCACGCACGGCACCGTCTCGGCGAAGTTCGTACTGCGCTGCACGGAGGGCTTCACCGCCAACCTGCAGGGCGAGAAGCGCTCCTGGCTGCCGATGAACTCCTCGATGATCGTCACCGCACCCCTGCCCGACTCCTTCTGGGACGCCGTCGGCTGGGACGGCCGCGAGACGCTCGGCGACTTCGCCCACGCGTACATGTACGCGCAGCGCACGGCGGACAACCGGATCGCGCTCGGGGGACGCGGCGTCCCCTACCGCTTCGGCTCGCGCACGGACAACGACGGCTCCACGCAGGCGAAGACCATCGCGCAACTGACGGACATCCTGACCGCGTTCTTCCCGGCGGCGCAGGGCGTGGCGATCGAGCAGGCCTGGTCCGGCGTGCTGGGCGTCCCCCGCGACTGGTGCTCGACCGTGGCGGCCGACCCCGCGACGGGCCTGGGCTGGGCCGGCGGCTACGTCGGCAGCGGCGTCACCACGACGAACCTCGCCGCGCGGACGCTGCGCGACCTGGTGCTCGGCGAGCACACCGAGCTGACGGCGCTGCCGTGGGTGGGCCACAAGGTCCGCAAGTGGGAGCCGGAGCCCTTCCGCTGGATCGGCGTCCACGGCATGTACGCGGCCTATCACTTCGCCGACTCCCAGGAGCGGGGCGGGCGCGCGCACACCTCGCCGGTGGCACGCGTCGCCGACGTGATCTCGGGACGGCACTAGGCACCTCCAGGGGCGCGGGGAACTGCGCGACAAGCCACCCAGTGCGGTCAGGTCCCGAGCGGACAGGGCCATCCCCCTCGGGTGGGTTGCTCGCGCAGTTCCCCGCGCCCCTGGGGGTTCCCTCCCCAACGTGCGCAGGTGACCCTTTTGTCGGATTCTGGTGCAAGGACGGATCGGGGTCCGTCCAGGCCGCAGCAGCATTCGACACCTTGGGGTGCCCATGTCTGTCATCTTGTGCCTGCTTGTCGCCCCGTTGGGACTCTTCCTGATCCTCGGTCTCTCCTGGTTCGAGGACCACGTCCTCCGTCCGCCCGCGAGCCCCGCCGAGCAGGCTCTGCAGAAGGCCGTCGAGCTCCTCAACAAACCGCGCGGTTGACGCTGCCTCCGGCGACATGGTGGGATCTTTACGCCAATCGGAGGCAAGCAGAGGAAGCCGGTGCGAATCCGGCGCGGTCCCGCCACTGTCACCGGGGAGTACCTGCGAACAACGGCCACGGCGGCTTCACGCTGCTGGAAGGCCCGCCGGTGCGTCGATCCGGAAGCCAGGAGACTCTCGCCTTCGGATCGTCGATCCAGGGCGCGGACCCTGAGTGAGGACACGCACCGGTGCGCACCAGCACCATGCGCAGCAGCGCATTCGCGTTCGGGGCCGTGGCGGGTTACGCCGCCGACGCCTTGTTCGGCGACCCCCGGCGGGGTCATCCCGTAGCGGGTTTCGGACGGTTCGCGGGCGCGCTGGAACGGCGCCTGTACCGCGACCACCGCGGCGTCGGCGCGGCCTTCACCCTCGCCGCCGTCGGCAGTGTCACCGCGGCCGCCGCACTCGCGCAGCGCGCCACCCGACGCCGCCCGGCGGCCCACGCCGCACTCGCCGCCGCCGCGACATGGACGGTGCTGGGCGGCGCGTCGCTCACGCGCGAGGCGCGTGTGATCGCGGACGCGCTGGAGCGCGGGGACGTGGAGGCGGCGCGCGAGCGCCTGCCGCACCTGTGCGGGCGCGACCCGAGCGCCCTCGACGCGCAGCAGCTCGCGCGCGCCGTCGTGGAGTCCGTCGCGGAGAACACCGCTGACGCCGTCGTCAACGCGCTGACCTGGAGCGCCCTCGCGGGCACGCCCGGCCTGCTGGCCTTCCGGGCCGTCAACACGCTGGACGCGATGGTCGGTCACCGCAACCCGCGGCTGATCCGCTTCGGCTGGGCCTCCGCACGCCTCGACGACGTGGCCGGCTGGCCCGGCGCGCGGCTGACCGCGCTGCTGGCCGTCGCCGCGAGCGAGGACCGGGCCAGGACCTGGCGCGTGTGGCGGCGGGACGCCGCCGCGCACCCGAGCCCGAACGCCGGGCATGCCGAGGCGGCCTTCGCGGGCGCGTTGGGCGTCCGCCTCGGGGGCACGCTCCAGTACGGGGCGAGAACCGAACACCGGCCCGTGCTCGGGGCCGAGCTGCGGCCGGTCGCGGTCGCGGACGTGGAACGCGCGTGCCGGCTCTCGCGCCGGGTCGGCGCGCTGGCACTGACGGCGACTGTCGCCGTCGCGCTGCTGAGGGGGGCACAGAAGTGAGCGGGGCGCTGCTGGTCGCGGGGACGACCTCGGACGCGGGCAAGAGCGTGGTCACGGCGGGCATCTGCCGCTGGCTGAAGCGCCAGGGCGTCAAGGTCGCGCCCTTCAAGGCGCAGAACATGTCGTTGAACTCCTTCGTCACCCTCGACGGCGCCGAGATCGGCCGTGCGCAGGCGATGCAGGCGGCCGCCGCCGGGGCCCTGCCGGAGGCGGCGATGAACCCGGTGCTGCTCAAGCCCGGCGGCGACGGGCGCAGCCAGGTCGTGGTGCTGGGCAAGCCGGTGGCCGAGGTCGGCGCGCTGGACTACCGCGACCGCAAGCCGGCGCTGCTGCGCATCGCGCTGGACTGCCTGGCCGACCTGCGCAGCCGTCATGACGTGGTGATCTGCGAGGGTGCCGGCTCCCCCGCCGAGATCAACCTGCGCGACCGCGACATCGCCAACATGGGCCTCGCCGTCGCCGCCGACCTGCCCGTCGTCGTGGTCGGTGACATCGACCGCGGCGGCGTCTTCGCCTCCATGTTCGGCACGCTCGCGCTGCTGTCCGCCGAGGACCAGGCGCACATCGCCGGGTGGCTGGTGAACAAGTTCCGCGGCGACGCCCGGCTGCTCCAGCCCGGCCTGGACATGCTGCTGCAGGTGACGCACCGTCCCGCGCTGGGTGTGCTGCCGATGCTGTCCGGCCTGTGGCTGGACGCCGAGGACTCGCTCGACCTGGCGGGTGTGATGGCACGCGGCACCTCCGGACCACCGGCCGGCAGCGACGTGCTGCGGGTCTCGGTCGTGCGCGTGCCGCGCCTGTCCAACTTCACCGACATCGACGCGCTCGCCCAGGAGCCCGGCGTGCTGGTCCGCTGGGCCACCCGCCCGGAGGAGCTGGCCGACGCCGACCTCGTCGTCCTGCCCGGCACCCGCGCCACCGTCGCCGACCTGGCCTGGCTGCGCGACCAGGGCCTGGATCGGGCCGTCGCCGAACACGCCGCGCGGGGCCTGCCCGTGCTGGGCGTCTGCGGCGGCTACCAGATGCTGGCCCGGACGATCGACGACCCCGTCGAGTCGAAGCGGGGCGAGGTCGACGGCCTCGGCCTGCTGCCGGTCAGAATCGCCTTCGCGCAGGAGAAGACGCTCGCCCGGCCGGTCGGCGAGGGCTACGGCGAGGTCGTCCACGGCTACGAGATCCACCACGGCGTCGCCACCGTCGAGGGCGGCGAGCCCTGGCTGGACGGCTGCCACGCGGGCTCCGTCTGGGGCACCACCTGGCACGGCGCGCTGGAGAACGACGGCTTCCGCCGGGCTTTTCTGCGCGAGGTCGCCGCGGTCACCGGACGCGACTTCGTGCCCGCTCCGGACACCTGCTTCGCCGCCGCCCGCGAAGAGCGGCTGGACCGCCTCGGCGATCTGATCGCCGAGCACGCCGACACCGACGCACTGTGGCGGCTGATCGAGGGCGGTGCGCCGCAGGGCCTGCCGTTCGTCCCGCCGGGGGCGCCGTCATGACCACATCAACAACGAGCACGACCGACGAGGGAGTTGACCGGGTGACCGAGACCCAGCAGGACGCGGCGGAGAGCGGGACCACAGTCCTGCTGCTGTCGACCGCCGACACCGACCTGCTCGCGGCCCGCGCGTCCGGCGCGCGCTACCTGATCGGCAACCCGACCAGGACGGACGTCTCCACCGAACTCCCCGCGCTGCTCGCGGACGCGGACGTGGTCGTGGTCCGGCTGCTCGGCGGCCGCCGCGCGTGGGAGGACGGGCTCGCGGCCGTCGCCGCCTCCGGCGTGCCGACGGTGCTGCTCGGCGGCGAGGCGGTGCCGGACGCCGAGCTGATGGGGATGTCCACCGCCCCGGCCGGTGTCGTGGCGGAGGCGCTGCGCTATCTCGTCGAGGGCGGCTCCGCCAACCTCGCCGAGCTGGCCCGATTCCTGTCCGACACGGTCCTGCTGACCGGCGAGGGGTTCGCCCCGCCGCAGACCATGCCGCAGTTCGGCGTCCGGGGGGGCGTCGAACTGCGGCCTGGAGCCCCCACGGTGGGCGTGCTCTTCTACCGCGCCCACGAACTGTCCGGGAACACCGCGTTCGTGGACACGCTCGCGGAGGCGATCCGTGCCAGGGGCGGCAACGCGGTGCCGATCTACTGCGGTTCGCTGCGTGGCGCCGACCCCGGGCTGTTCGAGCTGGTGGCCCGGTGCGACGCACTCGTCGCCACGGTGCTGGCGGCCGGCGGCACCGTCGCCGCCGACGCCTCGGCGGGCGGGGACGGCGAGGAGAGCTGGGACGTCGGGCAGCTCGCCGAGCTGGACATCCCCGTCATCCAGGGCCTCTGCCTGACCACCTCCCGCGCCGTCTGGGACGAGTCCGACGCGGCGCTGTCGCCGATGGACGCGGCCATGCAGGTCGCCATTCCCGAGTTCGACGGCCGCCTGATCTCCGTGCCGTTCTCCTTCAAGGAGACCGGCGCCGACGGCATCCCCGTCTACGTCGCCGACGAGGAGCGCGCCGCCCGGGTCGCGGGCATCGCGCTGCGGCACGCCGCGCTGCGCCACAAGCCGAACGCCGAGAAGAAGCTCGCGATCGTCTTCACCGCCTACCCGACCAAGCACTCGCGCGTCGGCAACGCCGTCGGCCTGGACACCCCGGCCTCGGCCGTGCGGCTGCTCGACGCGCTGCGCGGCGCGGGCTACAGCGTCGACCGCTACCCCGACAACGGCGACGAGCTGATCCACTCGCTCATCGCCGCCGGCGGCCACGACGTCGAGTGGCTGACGGAGGAGCAGCTGCGGGCCGCGCCCGCGCGGGTACCGCTCAAGGACTACCAGCAGTGGTTCGACGCCCTCGACGAGGAGCTGCGCGAGGGCGTGCGGGAGCACTGGGGCGAGGCTCCCGGTCAGCTCTACGTCGACGGCGACGAGATCGTGCTCGCCTCGCTGGCCTTCGGCAACGTGGTGCTGATGATCCAGCCGCCGCGCGGCTTCGGCGAGAACCCGATCGCGATCTACCACGACCCGGACCTGCCGCCCTCGCACCACTACCTGGCCGCCTACCGGTGGTTGGAGAACTCTTTCGGCGCGGATGCCGTGGTGCACCTCGGCAAGCACGGCACCATGGAGTGGCTGCCGGGCAAGGGCCTCGGCCTCTCCCGTGGCTGCGCACCGGACGCCGTGCTCGGCGAACTGCCGCTGATCTACCCGTTCATCGTCAACGACCCGGGCGAGGGCACCCAGGCCAAGCGCCGCGGCCACGCCACCATCGTCGACCACCTGGTGCCGCCGATGGCCCGCGCCGACACCTACGGCGACCTGGCCAAGCTGGAGCAGTTGCTCGACGAGTACGCGCTCGTCAGCGACCTGGACCCGGCCAAGGCCCCGGCCGTCCGCGCGCAGATCTGGACCATCGTCAAGGCCGCCGAGCTCCACCACGACCTGCACGTCGACGAGCAGCCGGACGACGACGAGTTCGACTCCTTCGTCATGCACATCGACGGCTACCTGTGCGAGATCAAGGACGTGCAGATCCGCGACGGCCTGCACATCCTGGGCGGCGGCCCGGTGGACGAGGCGCGGGTCAACCTGGTGCTGGCGGTGCTGCGTTCGGCGCAGATCTGGGGTGGGCGCGCCGACGCGCTGCCCGGTCTGCGGGCCGCGCTGGCCGCGCACTTCGGGCTGGTCGAGAAGGAGTTGCTGGCCGAGCCGGGCGCGGCCGTCGTGGTCTCCGACGCCCTGCGGGCGCTCGTCGACGGCCCGGCACGGACCGGCGCCGACGCGCTGGACCTGCTGGAGCAGCTGTGCCGCAGGCTCGCCGAGGGCATGGAGGCGCGGGGTTGGGCCGTCGAGGCCGCGCCGGGCCTGGTGCTGGAGGTGCTGGGCGGACCGCTGGACACCGCCGTCGCCGTGCTGGAGTTCGCGGCCGAGGAGGTCGTGCCCCGGCTGGCCCGCACCACGGACGAGTTGGACCACATCCTGCGCGCGCTGCGCGGCGGCTACGTCCCGGCCGGCCCGTCCGGCTCGCCGACGCGCGGCCTGGTCAACGTGCTGCCGACCGGCCGGAACTTCTACTCGGTCGACCCCAAGGCCATCCCTTCGCGCCTGAGTTGGGAGGTCGGGCAGGCGCTCGCCGACTCGCTCGTCGCCCGCTACCTCCAGGACACCGGCGCCTACCCCAAGTCCGTGGGCCTCACGGTCTGGGGCACGTCCTGCATGCGCACCCAGGGCGACGACATCGCCGAGATCCTGGCCCTGCTCGGCTGCCGCCCGGTCTGGGACGACGCCTCGCGCCGCGTCACCGGCTTCGAGGTCGTGCCGCTCGCCGAGCTCGGCCGTCCCCGCATCGACGTGACCGTCCGCATCTCCGGCTTCTTCCGCGACGCGTTCCCGCACGTCGTCGCGCTGCTGGACGACGCGGTGCGGGCCGTGGCCGAGCTGGACGAGCCGGCCGAGGCCAACTACGTGCGCGCGCACGTCGACGAGGACACCGGCGAGCACGGCGACCGTCGCCGCGCCACCGCCCGCATCTTCGGCTCCAAGCCCGGCGCCTACGGCGCGGGCCTGCTGCCGCTCATCGACGCCCGCAACTGGCGCTCCGACGCCGACCTGGCCGAGGTCTACGCCGTCTGGGGCGGCTACGCCTACGGCCGCGGCCTCGACGGCCGGGCGGCGCGCGGGGACATGGAGCAGGCGTTCCGCCGCATCTCGGTGGCCGCCAAGAACGTCGACACCCGCGAGCACGACCTCGTCGACGCGGACGACTACTTCCAGTACCACGGCGGCATGGTGGCGATGGTCCGCCACCTGACCGGCGACTCCCCCGCCGCCTACGTCGGCGACAGCGCCACGCCCAGCCAGGTCAAGACCCGCACCCTGGGCGAGGAGACGCACCGCGTCTTCCGCGCCCGCGTCATCAACCCGCGCTGGATGGCCGCAATGCGCCGCCACGGCTACAAGGGCGCGTTCGAGATGGCCGCGACCGTCGACTACCTCTTCGGCTACGACGCCACGGCGGGCGTGGTCGACGACTGGATGTACGAGAAGCTGGCGGCCGAGTACGTCTTCGACCCCACCAACCAGGAGTTCATGCGCAAGTCCAACCCCTGGGCGCTGCGCGGCATCACCGAACGCCTGCTGGAGGCCGCCGAGCGCAAGCTGTGGGCCGAGCCCGACCAGCAGACGCTGGACCAGCTGCGCGCGACCTACCTCGAGCTCGAAGGCGACCTGGAAGGGGACTCGGAGTGAGCACCACCCGCGTGGAGGCCCGTTACCCCTTCACCGCCGTCGTCGGCATGGACGACCTGCGGCTCGCGCTGCTGTTGAACGCCGTCTCGCCGCAGGTCGGCGGCGTACTGGTGCGCGGCGAGAAGGGCACCGCCAAGTCGACCATGGTCCGTGCGCTGGCCGGGCTGCTGCCCGCGATCGGCGTCGTGCCCGGCTGTCGCTTCGCCTGCGACCCGGCCTCACCGGACCCGCAGTGCCCGGACGGGCCGCACCTGGACGCCGCAGCGGACGAGCGGCCGACCTCCCTGGTCGAGCTGCCCGTCGGCGTCAGCGAGGACCGCATCGTCGGCTCGCTGGACCTGGAGCGCGCCCTCGCCGAGGGCGTCAAGGCCTACGAGCCCGGCCTGCTGGCGGCCGCGCACCGCGGCGTGCTCTACATCGACGAGGTCAACCTGCTCCACGACCACCTCGTCGACCTGCTGCTCGACGCGGCCGCCATGGGCCGGTCCTACGTCGAGCGCGAGGGCGTGTCGGTGCGGCACGCCGCCCGGTTCCTGCTCGTCGGGACGATGAACCCGGAGGAGGGCGAGCTGCGGCCGCAGCTGCTGGACCGCTTCGGGCTGACGGTGGAGATCGCCGCGACCCGCGACCCCGAGCAGCGGGCCGAGGTCGTCCGCCGTCGCCTCGGCCACGACGCCGACCCGGAGGGCTTCGCCGCCCGCTGGCAGGACGAGGAGCGGGCGCTCGCGCAGCACATCGTCGCGGCCCGGGAGCTGCTGCCGCAGGTGGTGCTCGGCGACGCGGCGCTGCGGCAGATCACGGCCGTCTGCGCGGCGTTCGAGGTCGACGGGCTGCGCGCGGACATCGTGATGGCGCGGACGGCGGTCGCGCTGGCGGCCTGGAACGGGCGGACGCAGGTGCTCGCGGAGGACGTGCGCGTGGCGGCCCAGCTCGCGCTGCCGCACCGGCGGCGTCGCAACCCGTTCGACGCGCCGGGGTTGGACGAGGAGAAGCTGGACGAGACGCTCCAGCAGTTCGCGGGTGAGGACCCCGAGACCGATCCGGACGGCGACCCCGACGGGAACGGACCGGACGACTCGGGGCCCGACAACGGCGGTGGCGGTGGCGGCGGCCAGGACGCCCCGAGCGGGCCGGAGCTGGAGTCGTCCGCCCCCGAGAGCCCGGCGGACGCCCCCGCGGACCAGCCGCAGCAGCCCGCCGCCGGCGCGCCCGCGCCGCGCGAGGCGGCACCGGTCGCGTCCGACCAGCCGTACAAGACCCGGCTGTTCAAGGTCCCCGGTACCGGCCAGGGCGTCCAGGGACGGCGCTCCCGCGCCGAGACGGACGGCGGCCACACCATCCGCGCCGCACGCCCGTCCGGTGCGCTCCAGCGGCTGCACCTGGCCGCCACGCTCCAGGCCGCCGCTCCGCATCAGCTCGCGCGCGGCCGCGACGGCCGGGCGCTGGTGCTGCGCCGTGACGACTTCCGCCGGCAGGTGCGGGAGGGCCGCGAGGGCAACCTCGTGCTCTTCGTCGTCGACGCGTCGGGCTCGATGGCCGCGCGGCAGCGGATGTCGGCGGTCAAGGGCGCGGTGCTGTCGCTGCTGATGGACGCCTACCAGCGGCGCGACAAGATCGGGATGATCTCCTTCCGCGGCGCCTCGGCCGAGCTGCTGCTGCCGCCCACCTCGTCCGTCGAGGCGGGCGCGGCACGGCTGGAGCTGCTGCCGACGGGCGGGCGGACCCCGCTGGCGGCCGGACTGCTCCGCGCGCACGAGACGCTGCGCGTCGAGCGCCTGCGCGACCCGCTGCGCCGTCCGCTCGTCGTCCTGGTGACGGACGGCCGCGCGACCGGCGCCCGCTCGGCGCTGGACGACGCGCGGCGCGCCGCCGGACTGCTGGCCGCGTCCGGGGCGGCGAGCGTCGTGGTGGACTGTGAGAGCGGCCCGGTGCGGCTCGGCCTCGCCGGGGAGCTGGCCGGGGTGCTCCAGGCCCCGGCCGTCCGGCTGGACGAGCTGCGCGCGGACACCATGACCGCGCTGGTGCAGACGATGACGACCCAGAAGACGATGCAGAAGAAGGCGGCGTAGCGATGCCCCAGGGACAGCCGACCAGCGTGCCCGACGACGGCCTGACGACGCGGCAGCGCCGCACCCAACCCGTGCTCGCCGTCCACACGGGACCGGGCAAGGGCAAGTCGACCGCCGCCTTCGGCATGGCGTTGCGCGCCTGGAACCAGGGCTGGCCGATCGGGGTGTTCCAGTTCGTCAAGTCCGCCAAGTGGAAGGTGGGCGAGGAGCACGCGCTGAAGGTGCTGGGCGCGAGCGGCGAGGGCGGCACCGTCGCCTGGCACAAGATGGGCGAGGGCTGGTCCTGGGTCCAGCGCGAGATCGCCGAGTCCGAGGACGCGGCGCGCGAGGGCTGGGAGCAGGTCAAGCGCGACCTGGCCGCCGAGACCTACCGCTTCTACGTGCTGGACGAGTTCACCTACCCGATGCACTGGGGCTGGGTCGACGTGGACGAGGTGCTGGAGGTGCTGGCGAACCGGCCCGGCTCGCAGCACGTCGTGATCACCGGCCGCTACGCGCCCGAGAAGCTCGTCGCCGCCGCCGACCTGGTGACGGAGATGACCAAGGTCAAGCACCCGATGGACGCCGGCCGCAAGGGACAGCGGGGCATCGAGTGGTGACGGCCGTGCCGCGCGTCGTCCTGGCCGCGCCCGCGTCGGGCACGGGCAAGACGACCGTGGCGACCGGCCTGATGGCCGCGCTCACCGCCCGCGGGCTGCGGGTCTCACCGCACAAGGTCGGGCCGGACTACATC
Source organism: Streptacidiphilus jiangxiensis (assembly GCF_900109465.1). Classification (GTDB taxonomy): domain Bacteria; phylum Actinomycetota; class Actinomycetes; order Streptomycetales; family Streptomycetaceae; genus Streptacidiphilus; species Streptacidiphilus jiangxiensis. Next base: position 488,576 of record NZ_FOAZ01000004.1, on the reverse strand, counting down.
GACCCCGGCTACCACGCGCTGGCGACGGGGCGTCCGGGCCGCAACCTGGACGCGTTCATGAGCGGCCCGGAGCGGATCGCTCCGCTGTTCCTGCACGGCGCGGCGGGCGCGGACGTGGCGGTCGTCGAGGGCGTCATGGGGCTGTTCGACGGGGCGTCCGGGCGCGGGGAGCTGGCCTCGACGGCGCACGTCGCGAAGCTGCTGCGGGCGCCGGTGGTGCTCGTCGTGGACGGCTCCTCGCAGAGCCGCTCGGTGGCGGCGCTGGTGCACGGCTTCGCCTCGTGGGACCCGCAGGTGCGGCTCGGCGGGGTGATCCTCAACCGGGTCGCCTCCGACCGGCACGAGGCGCTGCTGCGCGAGGCGCTGGAGGAGGGCGGCGGAGTCCCGGTGCTCGGCGCGCTGCGGCGGACCGACGCGGTCGCGACGCCGTCGCGGCACCTGGGCCTGGTGCCCGCGGTGGAGCGGGACGCGGCAGCACTGGAGGCCGTCCGGGCGATGGGCGAGCTGGTCGCGGCGGGCGTGGACCTGGAGGCGCTGCTCGCACTGGCCCGCAGCGCTCCCGCGCTGCCGGAGCTCCCCTGGGATCCGGTCGAGGAGATCACCGCTCTCGATCCCGAGCAGCCGTCACAACCGCGTCCCGTGATCGCGTTGGCGGGCGGTGCTGCCTTCTCGTTCTCCTACGCCGAGAACGCGGAGCTGCTCACCGCCGCCGGCGCGGAGGTGGTCACCTTCGACCCGCTCCACGACGAGAAGCTGCCCGAGCGCACGTCCGCGCTGGTCATCGGCGGCGGGTTCCCCGAGGTCTACGCCTCGGAACTGTCCGCGAACCAGGCGCTCCGCGACGAGATCACCGCTCTCGCCGCGTCCGGAGCGCCGATCGCGGCCGAGTGCGCCGGTCTCCTGTACCTCTGCCAGGCCCTGGACGGCCGCCCGATGTGCGGCGTCGTCGACGCCGAGGCGCAGATGTCCGCGCGCCTCACCCTCGGCTACCGCGAGGCCGTCGCCCTGACCGACAGCCCCCTCGCCCCGGCAGGCCTGCGCCTGCCGGGCCACGAGTTCCACCGCACCCGCACCACCCCGGCCGCCGGCCCCGCGCCCGCCTGGGGCTGGCGCACCCACGACGGCAAGCTCGCCACCGAGGGCTTCACCTCCCCCACCCTGCACGCCTCCTACCTCCACCTCCACTGGACCGCCGCCCCGTCCGTCGCCCTCCGCCTCGTCCGGAACGCCCGCGCCCACGCGGCACAATGACCCCATGACCAGCCCCACCGCTCCCTGCCCCTGCGGCACCGGCCGCCCGTACGGCTTCTGCTGCGGTCCCATCCACGCGGGCAACACCCATGCCCCGACCGCCGAGGCGCTGATGCGCTCCCGCTTCTCGGCCTTCGCCCGGCGGGACGTCCCCTACCTGCTGCGCACCTGGGCCCCGGAGACCCGTCCCCCGGCGATCGACCTCGAGCCAGCCCTCCGCTGGGAGCGCCTCGAGATCGTGGACACGACCGAAGGCGGCCCGTTCCACCAGCAGGGCACGGTCGAGTTCCGGGCCCACTTCCGCGAGGGCCGGACCACCGGCATCCTGCACGAGAACAGCCGCTTCCGCCGCGAGGACGGCGCCTGGGTCTACGTCGACGGGGACATCCGCGACTGACGCCCCGTCCGTGGCCGTCCGCTGACGCCTCAGCCTTCCGTGGTGTTCCCGCTCGGCACCTCAAACCGTTCCACCAGACGCAGACTCAGGAGCGTACTGGGGTGGTCGTCTCCCAGAACGCGTCGGCGCCGCTCAAGGGTGTCGCGGCCCAGGTCCAGAACAGCGGCGTGTTCACCGAGCGCGGCAAGGTGCCCGGCGAGACTGTGAGCTGTTCGAAGCGTAGCCGGATGGTCACTGCCCAGAACCCGGCGCTGGCGGTCGAACGTGTCCCTCGCGAGGTCGGCTGCCTCCCGCAGGTCGCCGACCTCGGCAAGAATCTCGGAGACGACCCTGGCCATGGTGAGCGCGTCGGGATGATCCTCTCCGAGTGTGCGCCTGCGCCGCTCCAGAGCGTCACGGCCCAGCCCGGCCGCGCTCCCGAGGTCCCCCAGGGCAGCGAACCGCAATGTCAGATTCGCCGCGCTGTTGAGCGTGGCCGGATGGTCCTCACCGAAAGCGCGACGTGCACGCTCGAACGTGTCACGCTCCAGCGCGAACGCCTCGCTCTCGTCCCCGGAGGCGGCAAGCCAGTTCGTGAGATTACTGGCACTGCCCAGGGTGTCGGGATGGCTCTCCCCCAGAACGCGCCGTCTGCGCTCGAGCGTGTCTTGGCCGAGCGTGCGGGCACGGGTGTGACTGCCCGTACGGAAGTACGCCAGGGCAAGCCAGTTGGCCGCCTTCAGCACGTGCACGTCGTCGCTGCCGAGGAGGTCCGTCCACTCTCGGTGCAGTTCCTGGAGCCGGTCCAGGACATTCGCACCGTTTCCACGCGACATCAAATACCAGCACGCACCCAGGGCCGCGTCCTTCGCCCGTTCGGAGCTGAGTGCTTCCGGAGCCACGGCCAGCAGGTGGGGCAGCAGAGCAGGCCAGGCGGGCCAGGTGGACGGGTCCTTGACCTCGCCCGGGTAAGCGGCGGACAGCAAACTGTCGGCGACGCCCGCGGCAGCGGTGTACTGCTCCCGACCGAGCTGGTCCCTCACCACGGCCTGAGTGAGACGGTGCAGTTGGACGGCCCCGCCCTGTAGCCGGGCAAGGCCGCTTCGGCTCAGCAACCCAAGCGCCCTCTGCCGAGCCAGAGGACTCGTCAGAAGCTCGGCGATGTCCGATCCGGGCCTGTCCGTCGGCTGTGTACATGCATGCAGCGGGAAGGGATCCGGAGCCAGGAGCGCGCATGCCTCGAGCAGTGCGGCGGCAGACCGGCTCTCGGCACGAACACGCTCGGCGCTGAGGCGGATCTGAGCTGCGAGTGAGATGGGGTAGCCAATGGGCCGCCCCTCCCCGAGGACCTCGGCGGCCTGCCGCCGGAGCAGCTCGTGGTACTCGCCAAGGGTGACCCCGTCCAGGAGAACTCCGGCGGCCTGGACCAACGCGAGCGGCAGATTCTCCAGGGTCGCCGCGAGCATCGCCGCTTCCGGCTCGTTGAGGACGGCGACACGAGATCGCAGGAGCGCTGTCGACTCGTCTGGCGTGAAGGTGTCGACTTCGAGCGTGGCCGCCAGCCCGCTCCAGTGGGGGTTCCGCGACGTGATGAGCACGTGCCCGGCGCCGCCCGGCAGGCAGGGGGCCAGCGACGCGGGCTCCTCGGCGTTGTCGAAGACGAGCAACCAGCGGTCTGTGGAACGCAGTTCCTGAATCAAGGCATCGCACGCGACCGAGGTCGGGTCATCAGGCACCGCTAAGCCCAATCGCGTCGCGAGCTCGGCCAACTGGTCCGGGACCAGTGCGGGATCCTCGGCGTTGACCCACCAGGCGAGGTCGTAGTCACTGGCGGAACGGTAGGCGTACTCGATCGTCAGTTGCGTCTTGCCGATACCGCCCCGTCCGTGCATCGCCTTCACGGCCACCGTCGCGTTGGAAGTCAAGGCTTCGCGCAGTCCGAGCAGAAGCGGCTCACGCCCGGTGAAACCCGGGTTGCGCGGGGGCAGGTTCCAGACAGCGGGCAACGTACCGGGAAGACGCGGGTGGGTCCGGCCCCGGTCGGTCAAACGTCCAGTCGCATCGGACAAGGGGAACCCCGGGGATCGTTCGGGCCGCCTTGGACCCTCCACGGCCTGCAGGAGTGCGGCGCGCGCCTGCCTCTCGTCGAGGCCGTGGATATCGGTGGCGAGAACGGAACGAAGAAGGGGAGGGGCTTCAGCGGTGTCGAGACGGACGGCCACGAGTCCGCCCCGCGCAGCCAGCACGGCACTCCATTCCTCTGTGGTGAAGCGCTTGGGGTCGAAGTAGGCCGCAGAGAACAGCGCCAGTAGTCGGCCGCGCTCGAGAGCCTGGTTCATCCTGAGAATGAAGTTGTCCCCCGCACCCCAATCCCAGCAGTCCAGCTCCGTGAGGTACCCCGCCTCCTCCAACTGCCAGGCGACCCACTCGGCCCAGGCCCGATCCGGACCGGCGTGGCTGATGAAGAAGCGCACCGTTTTTTCGTCGGCACCGTCGGCCATGCGTCCCCCTGCCCGAGAACCAGCGACGCGGCCCATCACAGCAGAGACGTGAACACCTCACCAGACCCCCTCGCGCGGATCACAGCGAGCGGCTTGCTGGTGCTGCGCGCACTGGACCGAACGGGAGCTCGGCTGGTGGGCGCCGGGCCGCTGCGGCGCGCAGACGTGGCTCAGCACACAACAGGTCCGGTTGACTGCCATACGCGCAGCATGGTGGGATTTCACGACCTGAGAAGAACTGGCTCTGCTTGTTGCTTGTTCACTTCAAACGGCGGCAATGACGAGGAAGTCCGGTGCGAATCCGGCGCGGTCCCGCCACTGTCAGCGGGAGGCGTGAGGCCGTCCCGTGAGCCAGGAACTCTGGCCGCCGTCACCACGAGCCGGGGCGCGGACCCCGAGTGAGGACTGCTGCCGTGCGCGAACGCGCGTCTGGCCCCCGCCTGGTCGGCGTGGGCATGGGCCCGGGTGATCCCGAACTCGTCACCGTCAAGGCCGTGCGCGTACTGCGCGAGGCGGACGTGGTGGTCGTGCCGGTCATGGACACCGGCGAGGTCGGGCGGGCCGAGGCCACCGTGCGCCACCACGCCGACGCCGCGAAGATCGTCCGGGTGGTGTTCGCCCTGAACGAGCGCGAGGACCGGGCCCGGCGCGAGGCCGCCTGGGACGCGGCCGGGGCACAGGTCGCCGAGCTGCTGCGCGGGAGTGACGGCGCGACAGTCGCCTTCGCGACGATCGGTGACCCGAACGTGTACTCCACCTTCACCTATCTGGCCCACACGCTGCGCGAGCTCGTCGCCGACCTGACGGTCGAGACCGTCCCCGGCATCACCGCCATGCAGGACCTCGCCGCCCGCAGCGGCACCGTCCTCGCCGAGGGCACCGAGCCGCTGACGCTGGTGCCCGTCACCGCGGGCGCCGAGGTGCTGAAGGAGGCCCTGGCCGGCCCCGGCACCGTCGTCGCCTACAAGTTCGGCCGCTTCGCCGAGCAGGTCGCCGCCGCCCTGCGCGAATCCGGCCGGGAGGGCGACGCCGTCTGGGGCGCCGCGCTCGGCCTGACGAACGAGCAGGTCAGCGCCGCCGGAACGCCGCTGCCCGCCGAACTGCCGTATCTGTCCACGCTGATCGCCCCGGTGCGACGCGAAGGCCGAGGGGGAAAGCTGTGAGCGACTCGACTGCCCTGACCACGGGCAAGGTCACCTTCGTCGGGGCCGGCCCCGGCGCCGCCGACCTGCTGACCTTCCGCGCCGCCCGCGCCATCGCCGAGGCCGACGTGGTGATCTGGGCCGCGAGCCTGGTCCAGGAGGAGGTGCTCCAGCACGCCCGCGAGGGCGCGGAGATCCTCGACTCCTCGCTGGTCCCGATGGAGGCCGTGCTCGACGTCTACCAGCGCGCCGCGCAGGAGGGGATCAAGGTCGCCCGCATCCACTCCGGCGACCCGTCGCTCTGGGGCGCCGTGCAGGAGCAGTTGGAGCGCTGCCGCGACCTTGGCCTCGCGACCGAGATCATCCCCGGTGTCTCCTCCTTCTCCGCCGTCGCCGCGCTCGCGCAGCGGGAGCTGACGATCCCGGAGGTCGCCCAGAGCGTCATCCTGACCCGGCTGGGCGGCGGCAAGACGCCGATGCCGCCGGGTGAGGAGGTGCGCGAGTTCGCCCGCCACGGCACCACCATGGCGATCTTCCTCTCGGCGGCCCGCAGCAAGCAGCTGGTCGAAGAGCTGCTGGAGGGCGGCTACGCGCCCGAGACGCCCGTCGTGGTGGCCCACCAGGCCACCTGGCCCGAGGAACTGCTGCTGACCTGCACCATCGCCACGCTGGAGGCGACGGTGAAGGAGCACAAGCTGTGGAAGCACACGCTGTTCCTGGTCGGGCCCGCGCTCGGCGCCCACGGCACCCGCTCCCACCTCTACCACCCCGGCCACTTCCACACCTTCCGCAAGGCCGACCGCTCCGCCCGCAGGCAGCTGCGCACCGAGGGCGCCTCGCCGGTGACGGCCGATCCCTCGACGGCCGCCGCCGGCCACGGTCATGGCTGAGCTGCGGGAGCCGGATCTTCCGCGCACCATGAAGGTGCGCCAGGGGCCGCTGCGCAGCGGCTGGACGACGGGCACCTGTGCCTCGGCCGCCGCGCGCGCGGCGGCGCTGATGCTCGTCGGTGGTGAGCCGCAGCAGCAGGTCGACGTCGCGCTGCCGTCCGGCAACCGGGTCGGCTTCGCCGTCGAGCGGTGCGAACTGCTGCGCCCGGGGCGGGCGGAGGCGGTCGTGGTCAAGGACGCCGGGGACGACCCGGACGTGACCCACGGCGCCCACCTGACCGCGACCGTCGCCTGGCGCGAGGAGCCGGGCATCGAGCTGCACGGCGGTGTCGGCGTCGGCGTGGTGACCAAGCCCGGCCTGGGCCTGGAGGTCGGCGGTCCGGCCATCAACCCGGTGCCGCGCGCGATGATCACTCAGGCCGTCGGCGAGGTCGTGGACGTGGCCACGCGCGGCGTCGACGTGACGATCAGCGTGCCGGACGGCGAGATCCGGGCGCGCAAGACCACCAACGCCAAGCTCGGCATCCTCGGCGGCATCTCGATCCTCGGCACCACCGGCATCGTCCGGCCGTTCTCCACCGCCTCCTGGCGGGCCTCGGTCGAGCAGGCGGTCTCCGTCGCGGCCGCGCAGGGCGAGACGGCGATCGTGCTGTGCACGGGCGGGCGCACCGAGAAGGGCGCGATGGCGCTGATCCCCTCGCTGCCCGACGTCTGCTTCGTCGAGGTCGGCGACTTCACCGGCGCCGCGCTGCGGCGCGCCGTGGAGGGCGGCATGGAGCGCGCGGTCTTCGTCGGCATGGTCGGCAAGCTGACCAAGCTGGCGGCGGGCGTGCTGATGACGCACTACACGCGCTCGAAGGTGGACACGAACGTGCTGGCCGAGATCACGGCCGAGGTGGGCACGCCGGCCGAGGTCGTGGCGGCGGTGGCCGCGGCGAACACGGCCCGGCACGCGTACGAACTCTGGGACGCGGCCGGGGTGCTGGCCCCCGCCGGGCTGCTGCTGTGCGAGCGGGTCGCGGACGTGATGACGCGCTTCTCGGAGGGCCGGCTCGCGTCCGAGGTCGCGATGGTGGACTTCACCGGGAGAGCAGTGATCGCGTCGACGGGCGGTGTTCTGCTGCCGTGATCACCGTCCTGGGACAGATCGGAACATCGCCCCCAGACGAGAGCGCCGCTCTCGTCAACGCGGCGGACCTCGTCATCGGCGCCCGCCGCCACCTCGATGCGGCAGGCGTACCCGCCGACCGCGCGCTCGCGCTCGGGCCGCTCGCGCCCGCGCTCGACACCGTCGCCGCGCTTCTGGCCAAGGACCCGGACGCCCGCGTCCTCGTCCTCGCCTCCGGCGACCCCGGCTTCTTCGGCATCGTCCGCTCCCTGGCCGAACGCTTCGGCGCGGACGCGCTCGACGTGCGCCCCGGCGTGAGCAGCATCGCGCAGGCCTTCGCCCGCCTCGGCGTGCCATGGGACGACGCCGTCGTCGTCAGCGCCCACGGCCGCGACCCGCGCCCGGCGCTCAACATCTGCCGCGCGCAACCCAAGGTCGCCGTGCTCACCGCACCCGGCGCCGGCCCGGCCGAGATCGGCGCCGCCCTCACGGCCATGCCCGGCCTGCACCGCCGCCTCGTCGTCGCCACCGACCTCGGCGGCCCCGCCGAGGCCCTGGTGGAGCTGACGCCCGCCGAAGCCGCCGCCCGCGACTGGCCCGTCGTCAACGTCGTGCTCTGCCTGGCCGACACCGCCGCACCGGTCGCCACCGCCATGCGCTCCGTCGCCGGCCACCCCGGCCCGCCGGAGGGCGGCTGGGCGCTGCCGGAGTCCGCCTTCGCGCACCGCGACGCGATGCTCACCAAGGCGGAGGTCCGCGCCGTGGCGCTGGCCCGGCTCGGTCCGCGCCTCGGCGAACTGGTCTGGGACGTGGGCGCGGGCAGCGGCTCCGTCGCCGTCGAGTGCGCGCGCCTGGGCGCGGCGGCCGTCGCCGTCGAACGCGCCGCGGACGGCGTGGAGCGCATCCGCGCCAACGCCGCCGCCCACGGCGTCGCGCACGCCGTCGCCGTCGTCCACGGCCACGCCCCCGAGGCGCTGGCCGATCTGCCGGACCCCGACGCCGTGTTCGTCGGCGGAGGCGGCGCGGACCTGGCCGACGTGGTCGCCCTGGCCGCGGCCCGCGCCCGCCGCACCGTCGTGGTCACCCTCGCCGCGCTCGACCGCGTGCCGGAGGCCCGGCGCGCCCTGCTGGCGGCCGGACTGACCGTCGAGGGCGTGCAGTTGCAGGCCAACCGGCTGGCGCCGCTGCCCGGTGATGTCACCCGGCTCGCCGCCACCAACCCCGTCTTCGTCCTCTGGGGTCTGCGTCCCGTCGCAGCGGGCCCCGCCACAGCAAACGTCTCCCAGGGAGTATCGACGTGATCGGCCTGATCGCCGCCACCGCCGCAGGCCGCCAGGCCGCCACGCAGCTCGCCGAGGCCCTCGGGCCCGACGACTGCCGCGTCTACGAGAGTCCGGTCGGCGACGCCGTCCGCGCCGCCTTCGCCGAGTGCGCCCAACTGGTCTGCTTCCTGGCCACCGGCGCGACCGTCCGCCTGCTCGCGCCGCTGCTGGCCGCCGAGGGCTCGGACAAGCACACCGACCCCGGCGTGGTCTGCGTCGACGAGGCACGCCGCTTCGCCGTCGCGCTGGTCGGCGGCCACGAGGGCGGCGCGAACGCGCTCGCCACGCGCGTCGCCGCCGCACTGGACGCGCAGGCCGTCGTCACCACCGCGACCGACGCCACCGACGTCCCCGGCCTGGACACCCTCGGGCTGCCGGTCTCCGGCGACCTCGCCGCGGTCAGCCGCGCCCTGCTGGACGGCTCCCCGGTGCGCCTGGTCGGCGCGGAGCTCTTCCCGCTCCCGGCCCTGCCCGACAACGTCTCGCCGGACGCCGCCGCAGACGCCCCGACCATCGTGATCGGTGACGCGCTCGCGCCGGCGCCCGCCCCGGCGGAATCCGCGCCTCCCGTCGCATCCGACGGCGAGGACGGCACCGCCCGTCATGGCGCTGCCGCCGACGCCGCCGCGCGCCCGGGCGGCGTGCCCACCGTGCGGCTGTTCACGCCGAGCCTGGTCGTCGGCGTGGGCGCCAGCAAGGGCGCGCCGACCGAGGAGATCCTCGGCCTGGTCCGCGCCGCCCTGGCCGACGCGGGCCTGGACGCGCGCTCGCTGCGCAGCCTCGCCAGCGTCGACGCCAAGGCCGAGGAGCCCGGCCTGCTCGCGGCCGCCGCCGAACTCGGCGTCCCCGTGCAGTTCTTCACCGCCGAGGAGCTGGCCGCCGTCACCGTTCCCAACCCGTCGGACGCGCCGCTCGCGGCCGTCGGCACGCCGAGCGTCGCCGAGGCCGCCGCGCTGCTCGCCGCCGAGGCGAGCGAACTGCTGGTCCCCAAGCGGAAGTCGACGCCCGATGGCCGCGCCGCGATGGCCACCGTCGCCGTCGCCCGCCGCCCGGTGCGCGGCCGGCTCGCCATCGTCGGGCTCGGCCCCGGTGCGCGTGACCTGCTCACCGACCGCGCCCGCGCCGAACTGCGCCGTGCCGCCGTCATCGTGGGCCTGGACCAGTACGTCGACCAGATCCGCGACCTGCTCCGCCCCGGCGTCCGCATCGAGGCCACCGGCCTCGGCGCGGAGGAGGAGCGCGCCCGCAGCGCGGTGCGCCTCGCTCAGCAGGGCCTGGCGGTCGCGCTGATCGGCAGCGGCGACGCGGGCGTCTACGCGATGGCCTCCCCTGCGCTGGCGGAGGCGGGCGCCGACATCGACGTCGTCGGCGTCCCCGGCGTCACCGCCGCGATGGCCGCGGCCTCGCTGCTGGGCGCGCCGCTCGGGCACGACCACGTCTCGATCAGCCTCTCCGACCTGCACACCCCGTGGGAGGTCATCGAGCGCCGCGTCCGCGCGGCGGCCGAGGCGGACCTCGTCGTCACCTTCTACAACCCGCGCAGCCGCGCCCGCGACTGGCAGCTGCCCAAGGCGCTGTCCATCCTCGCCGAGCACCGCGAGGCGCCCACCACACCGGTCGGCATCGCCCGCAGCGTCTCCCGCCCGGACGAGTGGCACAAGGTCACCACGCTGGCGACCCTGGACCCGACCGAGGTGGACATGTTCACCGTGGTGACCGTCGGCAACACCGCCTCGCGCGAGATCGCCGGACGCTTCGTCACGCCGCGCGGATACCGGTGGCAGGAGTGACGGGTGCCGGACAGGCCCTGACGGCCCCGGTGCGGGTGTCGACCCGCTGCCAGGGGTGCGGGGCCTGCCTGCTGACCTGTCCCACCCACGCCATCCGCCCGCACGGCAACCCGCTGCTGGTCCTCGCGGACCTCTGCACGGGCTGCCTCGACTGCCTGGACGTCTGCCCGGTCGACGCGATCGACCTGCTGCCCGTCGCGCCTCCCGCGTCCGCCGCGTCCGCTGCGTCCGTCGCGTCCCTTCAGGAGCCCACCTCATGAGCCGCCGTCAGGTCCACCCGATCGAGCAGGAGTCCTACCGACGCCTGCGCGCCCGTCACGACACGTCCCACCTGCCGCCGTTGACCCGGGCGGTCGCGGAGCGCATCGTGCACGCCAGCGCGGATCTCGAGTACTTCGACGACCTGGTCCTCGCCGACGAGTCCGTGCTGCGCGCCGCCGCCGACGCGCTCGCGGCGGGTGCCCCGATCGTCGCCGACGTGGAGATGGTGGCCGCGGGCATCACCGCCCGCGAGTCCGTGTGCCGGGTGCGTCAGGCGAAGGCCGATCCGGCCGCCGGGCTGACCCGCTCCGCCGCCGCGGTCCGGATGGCGCTGGCGGAGGTCGGGCCCGGTGCGGTCTGGGTGATCGGCTGCGCGCCGACCGCCCTGGAGGAGCTGTTGGTGCTCGACGCCCGCCCGGCCCTGGTGATCGGCCTGCCCGTCGGCTTCGTCGGCGCCGCCGAGTCCAAGGCCGCGCTGCGCGCATCAGGGCTGCCCGGCGTGAGCAACATCTCCGAGAAGGGCGGCTCGGCCGTCGCCGCGGCGGCCGTCAACGCCCTGCTCTACCCCGACCTGTACGACGATCTCACCACCCCGATCTCCGAGGAGAACCTGTGACCTCCCCCGCGCTGCTGCTCGTCGGCCACGGCACCCGCGACGACGACGGCGCGGAGGCCTTCCGCGAGTTCGTCGAGATCCTGAAGACCCGTCTGCCCGACACCCCCGTCGGCGGCGGCTTCATCGAGCTGTCCCCGCCGCCGCTGGCCGACGCCGTGGCCGAGCTGGTCGGCCAGGGGGCCACCCGCTTCGCCGCCGTACCGCTGGTGCTGGTCTCCGCCGGCCACGCCAAGGGCGACATCCCGGCCGCGCTGGTGCGTGAGCGCGAGCGGCACCCCGGCACCAGCTTCCGTTACGGCCGTCCGCTCGGCCCGCACCCGTCCCTGCTGACGGTGCTGGACCGGCGCCTGGACGAGGTGGTCACACCGGAGGAGCGGGCCGAGACCACCGTGCTGCTCGTCGGCCGCGGTTCGACCGACCCGGACGCGAACGCCGAGGTCGCCAAGGTGGCCCGGTTGTTCTGGGAGGGCCGCGGGCTGGCAGGCGTCGAGACGGCCTTCGTCTCCCTCGCCGCGCCCAGCGTCCCGGACGGCCTGACGCGTTGCCGCCTGCTGGGCGCGAAGCGCATCGTGGTCCTGCCGTACTTCCTGTTCACGGGCATCCTGCCGGACCGCGTCGTCGAGCAGACCCGGGAGTGGGCGGCCGCGCACGCCGACCTGGACGTGCGTCAGGCCGGCGTCCTCGGCGCGACCGAGGAGCTGGCGGAGCTGGTCCTGGAGCGCTACCGCGAGACCCAGCAGGGCGACCTGCGGATGAACTGCGACACCTGCGTCTACCGGATCGCGATGCCGGGCTTCGAGGCCAAGGTCGGTGCGCCACAGCGCCCGCACCACCACCCGGACGACCCGGCCCACGACCACGGCCACGGCGGTCACGGGCACCACCACGATCACGACCACGGGCACGGACACGGACACGGCAGCCACTCCCATGCCCACTGAGCCCGCGGCGGACCCGCACGCGCTGCTGCGCCACCACGGCGACCGCGAGGTCGGCGGCGGCCTGGTCGACCTCGCGGTCAACGTGCGCACCGGCACACCGCCGGCGTGGCTGCGCGAGGTCCTCGCCGCGAGCCTCGGGGGGCTCGCCGCCTACCCCGACGGCTCCGCCGCACGGGCGGCGGTGGCCGCCCGACACGGGCGGGCGCCCGAGGAGGTGCTGCTCACCTCGGGCGCGGCGGAGGCCTTCGTGCTGCTCGCACGGGCCCTGCACCCCCGCCGCGCCGTCGTGGTGCACCCGCAGTTCACCGAGCCCGAGGCCGCGTTGCGCGACGCCGGACACCCGGTGGACCGCCTGGCGCTGCTGCCGGAGGCGGGGTTCCGACTCGACCCCTCGGCGCTCCCCTCCGATGCCGATCTGGTCGTGGTCGGCAACCCCACCAACCCCACCTCCGTGCTCCACCCGGCCTCGTCGCTGGCCGGGCTGGCCCGCCCGGGCCGCGTCCTGGTGGTGGACGAGGCCTTCGCGGACACGATCCCGGGCGAGCCGGAGAGCCTCGCCTCCCGCGGCGACCTGCCGGGACTGGTCGTGCTGCGCAGCCTCACCAAGACCTGGGGTCTGGCGGGCCTGCGCATCGGCTACGTGCTGGCCTCCGCCGAGCTGATCGCCCGGCTGGAGGCGGCGCAGCCACTGTGGCCGGTCTCCTCGCCCGCGCTGGCGGCCGCGATCGCGACCTGCGCGCCCGCCGCGCTGGCCGAGGCGGAGGCCGCCGCGCGGGCGACGGCGGTCGACCGCGCGTACCTGCTGAAGCGCCTGGCCGAGATCCCCGGGCTCCGCGTGCACGGCACCCCCGCGAGCTCGTTCGTCCTGGTCGAACTCCCCGGCGCGGACAAGGTCCGGCTCCGCCTGCGCGAGGCCGGCTTCGCGGTCCGCCGCGGCGACACCTTCCCGGGCCTCGGCCCGGACTGGCTCCGCCTCGCGGTCCGCGACCGCACCACGACGGACGCGTTCTGCGCGGCGCTGACAGCGGCCGTTCAGGGGAGCGAGGCCCCGCCGTACGGGGCTCCGCCGCGCGGGCACGCGTAACCGTCGAGCGTCCGCGCGGGCTCAGCCGCGGCGACGGCGGCGGGTGAGGACGAGCGCGCCGCCGCCGGCCGCGACGAGCACGATCGCGGCGCCGCCGATGACCGGCGTCGCGCTGCTGCTGCCCGTCATGGCCAGGTGCGTGGTCCCGTCCCCGCCGCCCTGGGGCGGGTTGGAGACCGCGGCGACCGGGCTCGCGGACGTGCCGCCGTTGCCGCCGTCACCGCCGGAGCCGCCGCCCGTCGCGCTCACGCCGCCGGTGCCGCCGTCGCCCCCGGTCCCGCCGGTCACCCCCTGCGACGGACCGCCGGACGGCGTTCCGCCACCCGTCGCCCCGCCGTTGCCGCCGGTGGCCCCGCCACTTCCGCCGTCACCCGAGCCGAGGCCCTTGGTGCACGAGACGTCCGCGAGGACGATCTTGCCGCTCACCGCCGCGACGTTCAGCGCCAGCGGGTTCACGTTCACGTCCAGCTCCAGCGCGGTGGCCGCCGCCGAGTCGGAGGTCGTGCTGTGCTGGGAGAGCTTCAGGTCGACCTCGCCGAGCGCCGGCACCGGCACCTTCGTCACCCCGTCGACGCTGAGGTGCACGTGCAGGCCCAGGACGGTGACCTCGCCCGCCAGTTCCGCGCTCGCCGTCGGCATGCCGTGGGCCGGGCAGTCGGCCACCGCGGACACCGCGCGGACACCGAGCAGGTCCGTCAGCGGCAGGCCGGGCAGGTGCAGGTGCGCGTCGACGAGGTTGACGGCGGCGTGGGAGCCGTGCGCGTCGACCGTCGCGTCGGTCTGGCCGACCTGCGCCATCAGCAGGTTGACCGGGCGGTCGGCCTCGACGCCGCTGCCGACGACGGCGGTGAGCGCGGCGCCGCTACGTGACGCGGGAGCGGTGAGTTTGTTGAGGGACACGTCGACCGGGATGTCGACGGAGTTGAGCAGCTTCACGTCGAGGGCGACCTCGGCCGTGGTGGCGGCCGCGGTCCCCGACCCGCCCGTCGCGTGCGCGGGTTCGGCCACCCCCAGGAGCGAGACCGCGGCGAGCGCGCCGGAGACGGCGAAGGGCATGGCGAAGCGACGACGGGACAGCACGGAGTAAACCCCCACCTGGGAACGAACGTGCCCGCCGGGAACGGTCAGGCGAGGCACGGAGTCGGACGCCGTTCATTCTTGCGAACCGTCCGTCACCAGGTCAGCACACGCAGTCAGTTCACTCTTAAGGGTGATACTCGCCCAGGAATACCACCTGTCCCAGCAGCTCAGTGGAGACGGCGGTCAATCGGGCCCCTAGAATCTCACCCGCCCCGCGCGGGTGACGCGCACTCGAACGGTGATCCGAGGGCAGAATGCACACGCGCGACCGCCATCGAGGTGCGGATGCCCATGGCCGGACAGCTCCTGGCGCCCTAGCGTGGGGTCGCAGACCTCTACCAAGATCTTCCCGGGAGCAGTTGTGAGCGATCTCTTCTCCGTCTCCGGCCGGACCGCCCTGGTCACCGGCGGCACCAGGGGCATCGGGCTGATGATCGCCCGCGGTCTGCTGCAGGCGGGCGCGAAGGTCTACGTCAGCTCCCGCAAGGCGGAGGCGTGCGAGGCCGCGGTGGCCGAGCTGAAGGTGTTCGGCGAGGTCCTGGCCCTCCCGGCCGACCTCTCCGAGGAGGCGGAGATCACCCGAGTCGCCGAGGAGCTCACGGCCCGCGAGGAGCGGCTGGACATCCTGGTCAACAACGCCGGCGCCACCTGGGGCGCCCCGCTCGACTCCTTCCCGACGGCCGGGTGGGACAAGGTGATGGACCTCAACCTGCGCAGCCCGTTCCTGCTCACCCAGGCGCTGCTGCCGCTGCTGCGCGCCGCCGGGACGCTCGACAGCCCGGCACGGGTGATCAACGTGGGGTCGATCGACGGCCTGCACGTCAGCCCGCTGCCGACGTACTCGTACGCGGCGAGCAAGGCGGGCCTGCACCACCTGACCCGGGTGCTGGCCAAGGAGCTCGGGCCGCAGCACATCACCGTCAACGCGATCGCGCCCGGCCCGTTCGAGTCGAAGATGATGGCGGCGACGCTCGAGGCGGTCGGCGACCAGATCGCCGCGGCCGCGCCGCTGCGCCGGATCGGGCGCCCGGACGACATGGCCGGCATCGCCGTCTACCTCTCCAGCCGCGCGGGCTCCTACGTCACCGGCGCGGTGATCCCCGTCGACGGCGGCATCGGCACCACCGTCTGACGCTCCCCACCTCAGCAACGCCTGGAACGGACGCCATGAACTCCCTGCTCCTCTCCCGGCGCGACCTCGACTTCCTGCTGCACGACTGGCTGGACGTCACCGCGCTCACCACCCGTCCGCGCTTCGCCGAGCACGACCGGGAGACCTTCGACGCCGTCCTCGACCTCAGCGAGGCCATCGCCACCCGGCATTTCGCCCCGCACAACAAGCGCAACGACACCGAGGAGCCGTGGTTCGACGGCGAGAAGGTGCACATCATCCCCGAGGTCAAGGCGGCGCTGGAGGTCTTCGCCGAATCGGGCCTGATGGGCGCGGCGATGGACCACGAGGTCGGCGGCCAGCAACTGCCGACGGTGGTCGCCAACGCCTGCATGGCCTGGTTCCAGGCGGCGAACGTCGGCACCTCGGCGTACCCGTTCCTGACCGTCGCCAACGCCAACCTGCTGCTGGCGCACGGCAGCGCGGAGCAGGTCGACCGCTACGTGCGCCCGATGGTCGCGGGCCGCTACTTCGGCACGATGTGCCTGTCCGAACCACAGGCCGGATCGTCGCTGGCGGACGTGCGGACCCGCGCCGAGGAGCAGGCGGACGGCAGCTTCCGGCTGTTCGGGACCAAGATGTGGATCTCGGGTGGCGACCACGAGCTGAGCGAGAACATCGTCCACCTGGTGCTGGCCCGAACCCCCGGCGCCCCCGCCGGGGTCAAGGGGCTCTCGCTCTTCGTGGTGCCCAAGTACCTGGTGGGCGACGACGGTTCGCTCGGCGAGCGCAACGACGTGGTGCTGGCCGGACTGAACCACAAGATGGGCTACCGCGGCACCACCAACACGCTGCTCAACTTCGGTGAGGGCGTGCACCGCCCCGGCGGCGCGCCGGGCGCGGTCGGCCACCTGGTGGGCGAGCGCCACCGCGGCCTGGCCTACATGTTCCACATGATGAACGAGGCGCGGACCGGCGTCGGCCTGGGCGCGACGGCCCTGGGCTACACCGGCTACCTCCACTCGCTGGACTACGCCCGCACCCGCCCGCAGGGACGCCCGCTCACCGGCCGCGACCCCGAGGCCCCGCAGGTGCCGATCATCGAGCACGCGGACGTGCGGCGCATGCTGCTGGCGCAGAAGTCCTACGTCGAGGGCGCGTTGGCGCTCAGCCTGTACTGCAGCCTGCTCATCGACGACGAGCGCACCGCCCCGGAGGAGGCGGAACGCACACGCGCCCGGCAGCTGTTGGAGGTGCTGACGCCGATCGCCAAGAGCTGGCCCTCGCAGTGGTGCCTGGCCGCGAACGACCTGGCCATCCAGATCCACGGCGGCTACGGCTACACCCGCGAGTACAACGTCGAGCAGCAGTACCGGGACAACCGCCTCAACCCGATCCACGAGGGCACCCACGGCATCCAGGGCCTGGACCTGCTGGGCCGCAAGGTCGTCATGGACGGCGGCGCGGGCCTGCGGCTGCTGCTGGAGACGATTGCCGCGACCGCCGACCGCGCCACCGCCTCGGGCGGCGAGGCCGCCGAACTCGCCGCCTCCCTCACCCGCGCCACCGGCCGCGTCGCAGCCACCACCGCCCGCCTGTGGTCCACCGGCGACCCGGACACCGCGCTCGCCAACGCCTCCGTCTACCTGGAGGCGGTCGGCCACGTCGTCCTGGCGTGGATCTGGCTGGAGCAGTACCTCGCCACCGGCGAGGACGCGGACCCCTTCCACGAGGGAAAGCGCCAGGCCGCCCGCTCCTTCTACCGCGTCGAACTGCCGCGAACCGGACCGCAGTTCGACCTCCTGGACACCCTGGACCGCACCGCGGCCCAGACCGCCCCGGACTGGTTCTGAGCCACGCGCCCGAAACGCCGACGGGCTCCCGTCCCCGGGAGCCCGTCAGGTCGTGCCTACCTCAGGAGGTGCCGACTCAGCCCACGGTGGGGTGGGTCAGCGCGCAGGCGTTGGTGTCGTTGGACCAGCTGCCCTGCAGGGTGTAGCTGCCGTTGCCCATGGTGACGCTGCCGGCGGCGCCGGTGCCCGTCTTGAGCCACGCGCACTCGTCCGCGTTCTCCTGGCCGTTGGTCGGGTTGGTCCAACCGCCGGACGGGAACTGGTCGGTCACCGTCTCCGAGTACTCGTGGCCGAGGGTCATCGTCCAGCCGTCGAGTGTGCCCGTGGTGCCGGAGTTGATGAAGTTGACGCCGCAGTTGGCGCCCGCGTCCATGTTGTACGGCTGGTTCGAGAAGGCGAAGTTGCCCACGTCGGAGGTGACGGCGCCGCCGCTCAGGGTGGTGTCGCCGTTGTAGTCGTGCCAGGCGCAGAACCCGGTGGTGGGGCTCTCGTAGTTGTCCGGGTTGGTGCCGTGGGGCGACAGGATCACGTAGTAGGCGCCACGGTTGGCGGCGGCCGTGGTGTTGCCGAAGTGGTGGGCGGCGGCGAGCGCCTCGGTGCCGAGCTGGTTGCCGGTGGCCTGGGCAGGGGAGGCCACCGAGTTGTCGTACCAGACGCCGGCGTAGACGCCGTTGCTCGGGTAGGGGACGTGCGCGGCGGTGGAGGGGCAGGTGGTCGCGCCCTTGGCGACACCCTCGCAGTACTGCGTCATGGTGCCGGACCACTGCTCGCCACCGGTGCCGATGCCCTTGAACAGGTTCTGGGCCACCGGGGCACCGTTGTACGGGTCGTTGCTGAAGGTCAGGTTGCCGTTGGCGTCGGTACCCTGGGTGCCCCACTGGTTCCCGTAGAAGACCAGGTAGACCTTGGGCTGGACGCTCATCACGCCGACGCCGGCGGTGCCACCGCCGTAGGTCAGGGTGCCGGAGGTGTGGCGGGCGCCCTTCTGGGCCGCCTTCCAGTTGGCGAGCTCCGGCATGTAGCCGTGGCCGCGGTTGGTGAACGCGTGGGACGCGTTGTCACCGGCGGTCGCGGCGGAGGCGGTACCGGTGGATATCGCGGCGCCGGCGGCCACCAGGGCGGCCGCGCCGAGGATCGCCGCTCCGGTGCGGTGGCGCGAGAACAGTCCGAGCGTCATGTGCTGCCTCTCGATTCGAGGGGGTGTGCCACCGCTCGTGCTTGCGGTGGCACTGTCGAGGGGTCGGTACACCGGGTCGAGGCATGCGGGATCGCCGCGGCAACGAACCGGTCTCCGCAATAAGGGAGTTGAGCTGACGAACAAGCATCTCCGGACCGGTGGGACGGCCAAGATCCGCTGCCTTGCGATCGGCGACGTTAGCAACCACTGAGAGGGGGGTCAACGGGTTGGCGACATCGCGATGAACACCCGGAGAGCGAGAGCGAAGGTCGACCCACCAGCGCGGCGAGCTGCATGGATCCATTCCACTGTGCACGGAGCGCCACCGACCACCCACCCGAACTGCGACAACGCCGTCCTGACGGGCCGTCGGCCACCACGGCGCGTGGTGGCGAAACCAGTAATACGGAATGGTTCAGTCCATTCCGTATCCGGATATTCGCTCGCAGCCGGGAGGAGGTATCGGGTCCTCGAACAGTGGTCAGAGCCCGATGCGGTACCAGGTTCGGTCGTCCGGGAACTGCAGCCAGACCTGATCGCCACGACAGACCGTGCGGCGAGCCCACGTGTCGGGGCGGGTTCCGTCCGGGAGGAGGAGGGGGGCTGCGGCCACCGGCTCAAGAACGCCGTCCTGCTCCCGGGTTCGGGTGACGGTGTAGTGGCCGGGGATCCTGCTGCGGCCCGAGTCCGCTGCGAGGAAGGCGACTCCTTCCCCGTCGATCAGGACGGCGGACGCGAAGTGGACGGGCGTGCGCCGCGTCCAGCGGATGCCGGCGGCGTCGATCTCCACGAGGGGGAACCCGGTGTAGGGGTAGGCCCAGGCCCTGTCGGCGCCGACGTTGAGGGCGTAGCAGTCGACCCAACTGCCGTAGCTGAGAGGGTCGAACGTGGCGTACCAGGCGGGCGAGCCGTCGCGGGTCCAACGGATGAGTCCGGGCATCGACATGGTCATCCGCGACGCGGGCTGACGCGTGGTCGCCGCGGAGCTGCGCGCGGGTCGGCGGCGGGCGGGGAGTTGCGCGCAGACGACGCCCTGGTCGCCGTAACCGGTCCAGATGTTCTCGTGCTCGTCGGTGAGCAGGTCCTGGACGTCGTCACCCGCGTGGAAGGTCGTCAACGGTGCGCCGTCCCCGCCCACGACGAGCGCGTTGTGCGGGATCTCTCGCTCGAGAGCGTCGAAGGTGGCCGCCGGCGGCCCGGAGGGCATGCGGCAACGTGCGGCGACCAGGACGAACCCGTCCCCCAGCGCGTCGATCCGGGGAGAGTGCAAGTCGAGCTCCGGCAGGTGCACTTCGTGGACGTCGCTGCCGTCCGTCACGACGACGAGCGCGTCACAGGGCCGACGCTGCTCCGGGGGTACAAGGCGATGGCAGGTCGCGCCCGGTGGGACGAGCAGGGTGACGACGCGTCCGTGCGCATCGACGGTCGCTGCCGCGACCTGCTGGTCGCGGTAGCGGTCGGGCAGGGAGGCGTAGTGCGCCAGACGATGGGGGTGAGCGGTCACCGGCGTGTCTCCTCCGGGGCGAGAGAGTCGGTGGGCCATCGCGTGAGGGTCGTCAGGGCGTCGTCACCGCCGCCGACGAAGACGGGGCGGGAACCGCCGGGACGGGCATCGCGCAGCGGGTCGCCGAACCTCGGCCACGGACCGGGTCCGTGACGGTCTCGGAGGGTGAGCGCGTGATCGAGAAGGGTGGAACGTCCGACGGCGGTACCGCCGTCGCACGCCCACCACGGGCCGGTCATCGGCCGGAGGGCTGACCGCCCTCTCGTGTCGTCATGAGGTGGATGATGCTCCGCGCCGCCCCGGATTGCCAACCGCGTTTTCCACAGCGGCGTCCGGTACCCAGCAGGTACGGCTTTGGGGATACAGGTCGAGTTCGAACTCCTTGCGGTCCCGCAGCGCCTCGACCAGTTCGGGGACACGTCAACTGACAGCCACGCAGCCCTACGGCAGACGCCAGTCCACCGGCGCGGCGCCCTGCTTGGTGAGGAGGTCGTTGGCGCGGCTGAAGGGGCGGGAGCCGAAGAAGCCGTAGTCCGCGGAGTACGGGCTCGGGTGGGAGGACTCAATGCACGGGACGTCGCCCAGCAGGGGCTTGAGGCCACGCGCGTCCTTGCCCCACAGGATGGCCACCATCGGCGTGCGACGCGCGACCAGGCCGCGGATGGCCTGCTCCGTGACGGCCTCCCAGCCCTTGCCGCTGTGGGCGCGGGGCTTGCGCGGGGCCGTGGTCAGCACCCTGTTGAGCAGCAGGACGCCCTGGCGCGTCCACGGGGTGAGGTCGCCGTTGCCGGGCGCGGGAAGCTGCAGGTCGCGCTGGTACTCGGTGAAGATGTTGATCAGGCTGCCCGGCAGTGGACGCACCTCCGGCGCGACCGAGAACGAGAGCCCCACGGCGTGCCCGGGCGTCGGGTACGGGTCCTGGCCGACGATCAGCACCCGGACGTCGGCCAGGGGCTGTTGGAACGCGCGCAGCACGTTGGCCCCCGCCGGGAGGTAGCCCCGGCCGGCGGCGTTCTCCGCGCGGAGGAAATCCCCCATCGCCGCCACATCGCCCGCGACCGGAGCGAGGGCCTGCGCCCAACCTGATTCGACGATCTCATGCAAAGGACGTGCTGCCACGGCGAGAAGCCTAGTCGCCCGCACCGACACCCCGGGACGGAGGGCGGGATCCGCCCCAGGACGCTCACCGGACTGCTACAGCCGCGCGCGGGCGCTGCGGGCCAGTTCGTCCGCGCTGCAGGCCTCGGCCGCCTCCGCGGCTCGACGGAAGGCCGCGGTGGCATCCTGGCCGGCCGCCGCCCGGGCCAGCGCCAAGTCGTGGAGCGCGCGGGCGCGTTCGTAGGGGGCCGGGGCTTGCTCGAGGATCTGGACGGCGGCCTCCAGGCTCGCCGCACGCGCCTGCGGCTCGGACTCCAGCTCGCCCGCGGCGCGCATCGCCACGCCGATCGCGGAGAGCGTGCCGTAGTGCTCCGCCCGCTCCAGCTGGTCCGCCGCCTCCTCCCGCGCCCGGTCCAGGTCCCCCAGGCCCGCGCAGGCGGCCGCCAGGCCGCGCTGCCAGCCGCACCAGCCGGGGTTGCGCATACCGCGCCCGTCCAGACGTGCACCGGCCTCGGTGAGTTCCGCCTCCGCGTCGACGAACCGACCCAGTGCCAGCAGCAGGCCGCCCCGCACGGTCTGCGAGTCCGGGAAGACGACGGCGTTGGAGTACGGCGCGTGGAAGCGGTAGCGCTCCGCGAGCGCCCGTGCCTCGTCGTTGGCGCCACGCGCGGTGAGCGTGGCGATCAGCGTGCCGACCGCGTACCAGTGGACGGGCGTGCCCTCGCCGACACGGTTGGCCAACTCCAGGCCGTAGCGTGCCTCCTTCTCCGCCTCGGCCAGGTCTCCGGTGCGGTAGTGCACGTAGCCGAGGATCGTGTGCCCGAAGGAGAGGTGCGCACCGCGCCAGCCGGCCTGCTCGTACTCCTCGATGCCCTTGACGAACAGCTCGAGGGCGCGCTCCCGCCGGTCCCCGTACATGTAGGTCAGCGCGACCAGCACCGGCACCTCGAAGCCCCACTCCGGGTGGGCCCAGCGCAGCTCCCCCTCCAGGGCGCGGTCGCTGTAGTGCAGGGCCACGTCGACGGGTTCGCCGCGCACCGTCGCGTCCCAGGCGCGCAGACCCAGCACGTACCGGGCGGCGATGGAGCGGTCACCCTCGACGTCGAGACGCTCGGCCAGCTCGGCGAGCCGTTTGGAGCGCTCCTCCGAGCCGTCCTCCCAGGCGTCGAACGCGCCCCACATGAACTGCCACACCTGCATCTTCAGCCGCACGGCCGCGTCCTCGGCGCGCTGCGCCTCGTCCGCCATGATGGCCGCCGCCTCGGCGAGGCTGTTGCTGTGGGCCAGCGACTGGGCCAGCCGGACGCTGACCTCCTCGCGCAGCGGCGTCGGGATGACCGGCTGGTCCAGCGCCATGCGCAGCTGGTCGGCGGTCGCCGCCGGGTCGTAGAGGAGGGTGGAACAGCCGAGCTCGAACAGCACGTGCGCGCGCTCGCCCACCGGCGGCGGCTCCTCCACCGCCCGCGCCAGACAGCGCTGGGCCGTCTCGGGCGCGCCGGACTGCATGAAGAGCTGGGCTGCCTCGCGTAGTTGCCCGACCACCCGGGAGTCACCGCGCGGCGGCACCTCCAGCCAGTGCCGCGCCGCGACCATCGGGCTGCGCCCGGCCTCCAGCACCGTCCGGGCGGCACGGTCGTGCAGGTCCGTCCGCTCCTCCTCCGGAATGCTCCGGTAGACGCTGGTGGCGATCAACGGGTGCACGAACTCCAGGATCTGCCGTCCCGTCAGCACGCGCTCGTGGCGCAGCCGCTCGGCGGCGGCGTCCGCCTCCGCCGGACCGAGACAGGCGACGTCGGCGGCCTGCTCGACCGGGGTCGCGATCCCCAGCACCGCGACGGCGCGGGCCAGCCGGACCGGCCCCGAACCGAGCCGCCGCAGCCGGGAGATCAGCCCGCTGCCGGTGTTCTCCGCCGCCAGCGCCCGCAGTTCCGCCCAGGAGGCGGCACTCGGGACGATGCCGCGCACCCGTGCCTTGGCCACCAGCTCGACCGTCTCGAACGGGTTGCCCCCGGTCAGCGCCCACACGTCGCGCGCGAAGGCGCCCAGGAGGTCGGCGTCGTCGTCCTCGGCATCGAGGCCGACGACCTCCTCGATACGTTCCTCGGCCTCGGCCTGATCGCCGTCCTCGCCGCCCTCGGCGTCCTCCGCGTAGATGCAGCGCACCAGGGAGTCCACCGCTTCCGGCGTCAGCGCGGAGAGGCCGAGCGGCGTCACCCCGTTGTCCCCCGCGATACCGCGGAAGGCGTCGGCCCACTCCGGCAGCTCGTCCGGCCGATAGGCGACGACGAGCAGCACGGGCAGGTCGGCCACGCGTGCGGAGAAGCCGGCCAGCCAGCTGAGGGACTCGGCGTCGGCCCAGTGCGCGTCGTCGACGACCAGCACCAGCGGGCCCCGTGAGAAGGCGAGGTTGGTGACCACCCAGTCCAGCCCGTCCCGCACACCCTGCGGGTCCGGAGCGGCACCGCCGCTGGGCGCGACGCCCAACGCCGCGCCGACGATGGCGTTCCAACCGCCGAGGAGCGCGTCGCGCTCCTCGTCCCCGACGTCCTCCAGCAGCGGTCGCAGCAGCCCGCGGACGACGGTGAAGGCCGATCCCTGCTCCTGCTCACCGCCTCGGGAGGTGAGCACCAACAGGCCCTCGTCCCGCGCGGCGTCCCGCGCGGCCGCGAGCACGCTGGTCTTCCCCAGTCCGGCCGCTCCGGTCACCACGACCAGCGCGCCGGCCCGTTCGGCGCGCAACGTCGTGACCGCGGCGCGGACGGCGTCCAGTTCGTGTTCACGTTCGAGCAGACCGTACACGCCGACCTCCTGGCTTTCGCGTTCGAGCGTAGTCCCGTCACATGCGCTGCCGCATGCAGTTGCACCACCCAGGGGCGCGAGGAACCGCGCGAGAAACCCCCCCTGTGCGAATGGCCCTGCTCAATGAGGCCCGCCCGCACGTCAGTGGCTGGTCGCGCAGTTCCTCGCGCCCCTGGGTGGTGCGACGTCCCTAGGCGGAGAGCGGACGCCCGTTGAGAACGATCTGTGCAGGCGCCGCCAGGACCCGGACGTCGGCCCGCGGGTCCTCCTCGTACACGACGAAGTCCGCCCGCGCGCCCTCCTCCAGGCCCGGGCGGCCGAGCCATGCCCGCGCGCCCCATGTGGTCGCCGAGAGGGCGGCGATCGGCGGCAGGCCCGCGCGGACCAGTTCGGCGACCTCCTGGGCGATCAGCCCGTGCGGGAGGGAGCCGCCCGCGTCCGTGCCGGTGTAGATGGGGATGCCCGCGTCGTACGCCGCCGCGACGGTGTCGTAACGGCGGGCGTGGAGCGCGCGCATGTGCTGCGCGTACGCGGGGAACTTCGCCTCGCCCGCCTTGGCGTGCTCGGGGAACCCGGCGATGTTGACCAGGGTCGGCACGATCGCCACGCCGCGCTCCGCGAAGAGCGGGACGAGGTCCTCCGTCAGACCGGTCGCGTGCTCGATGCAGTCGATGCCCGCCTCGACGAGGTCGCGCAGCGAGTCCTCGCCGAAGACGTGGGCGGTGACGCGTGCGCCCTCCTCATGGGCGGCGGCCATCGCGGCCTCCAGCGCCTCACGGGGCCAGCAGGCCCCGAGATCGCCGAGGTCGCGGTCGATCCAGTCGCCGACGAGCTTGACCCAGCCGTCGCCGCGCCGCGCCTCCTGGCGGACGTAGGCGACGAGCTGATCGGGCTCGATCTCGTGGGCGTAGTTGCGGATGTAACGGCGCGTGCGCGCGATGTGGCGGCCGGCACGGACGATCTTCGGCAGGTCCTCGCGGTCGTCGACCCAGCGGGTGTCCGCCGGGGAGCCGGCGTCGCGCAGCAGCAGGACGCCGGCGTCGCGGTCGGCGAGGGCCTGCTTCTCGCTGGTGGCCTGGTCGACGGCGCCGTGCCCGTCGAGGCCGACGTGGGCGTGGGCGTCGGTGAGGCCGGGCAGCACCCAGCCGCGGACCGAGCGGACCTCGCCGCTGACCGGGGCGGTGAAGCTGATCCGGCCGTCGACCACCCACAGCTCGTCGCGGACGTCCTCCGGGCCCACCAGCACCCGACCGGTGACGTGCAGCACCGTGCTCATCGTTCCCCCTCCGCACCAGGCTCCACAGCAGGCTCGACCAGGGTGCGTCCGCGCACCGCGCGGCGCAGGTCGTCCAGACGGTCCGTCAGGCCGCGTCGCAGGGCGACGCCCAGCTCCTCGCGCCCGAGCTCGCGTTCCCCTGCGGCCAGCACCTCCGCCGTGGCGGCGTAGGCGGGGAAGCCGCCCGCCGAGGTCAGCAGCCGGGCCACCGCCGCGCCGCGGCGGGCCGCGACGGCGCCGGCGTCCGCGAAGAAGCGCTCCGGCAGGCCGAGTTCGTCGAGCAGCTGGTACTGCTCCGGCTGCCAGACGCCGTCGATGGTGGCGGCCAGCAGATAGTTGGAGAGCTCGCCGGTGAACACCGCCTCCCAGGCGGCCAGTTTGGCGTCACGGTCGGGGCGGGCCGCGCGGCAGCGGGCGGCGCCCTCGGAGCTGGTGGCGCTCGGGTCGCGCTCCGCCTCGGCGGTGATCTCGGCCTCTCCGGCCGCGCCGAGCACGCACAGGCGCAGCAGCAGCTGCCAGCGCAGCGCCGGGTCCAGCTCGGGGCCGCCGGGCACCGCGCCCTCGGCGAGCCACTCCCGCAGCTCGGCCTGCTCGACGGGGGTCGCCGCGGCGTCGATCAGACCGCGCACGGCCACCAGGCGCAGGCCGACGGCGGCGGCGGCGCCCTCGGTGCGGCGCAGCAACGCCCGGCACACCTCGCCGAGGCGGGCCAGCGCGTCAGGGCGGTGCTCCGGCGGCAGGTACTGGTCGGCGGCGACCGTCCGGGCGAAGGCCAGCACGTCCTGCACCAGGTGGACGGAGGACTCGCCGGGGAGGTGAGCGGCGACCAGCTCCAGGTAGGCGGCGGCGGACAGTTCGCCGTCGCGGACCTGGTCGCGGGCGCTGTTCCAGAGAACCACCCGGGCCAGCTCGTCCGGTACCTGGCCGAGCGACTCCCGCACGACGTCCCAGGACCCCTCGTCCAGGCGGATCTTGGCGAAGGCCAGGTCGGTGACGTCCGGCACCAGCAACTCGCCGCGCGGCTCCGGCAGGACGGCCTCCTTGCCGTCCTGCAGCTCCACGGGCGTGCGGTGACGCGACATCAGGGTGCCGTCGGGCATCCGGTCGTAGCCGCCGATGGTGATCCGGTGCGGTCGCAGGACACCGTCGGCGGACGTCTGCCGCAGCACCCCGCCGGCGGGTCGGAGGGTGTCCAGGCCGGTGGTGCGCAGCCACAGCTCGGCCCAGCCGTGCACGTCCCGACCGCCCGAGCCGGCGAGGGACTGCAGCAGGTCGTCAAGGGTGGCGTTGCCGAAGGCGTGGGCGTCGAAATGACGGTTGACGCCCTCGAAGAAGGCCTCGTCGCCGAGCCAGGCGACGAGCTGCCGCAGCGCGGCGGCGCCCTTGGCGTACGAGATGCCGTCGAAGTTCTGCAGCGCGGCGGCCGTGTCCGCGACCGCCTCGGGCGCCA
Organism: Streptacidiphilus jiangxiensis; assembly: GCF_900109465.1. Lineage (GTDB taxonomy): Bacteria > Actinomycetota > Actinomycetes > Streptomycetales > Streptomycetaceae > Streptacidiphilus > Streptacidiphilus jiangxiensis. The sequence goes on along the minus strand of NZ_FOAZ01000004.1, from coordinate 461,946 downwards.
CCGGGTGGGTGGACGGTCGCTGGTCGGCGTCGCGCCCCCACGCCTTGGTGGCCGCGAAGCCGGTCCAGGCGTCGGTGAAGCGCGTCGCGTCGGCGATCACCCGGAAGCCCATGTACTCGGCGAACGACTCGTTCAGCCACAGGTCGTCCCACCAGCGCATGGTGACCAGGTCGCCGAACCACATGTGCGCCATCTCGTGCGCGACGACGATCGCGCGGTGCTCGCGCTCGGTGTCCGGCACGGCGGAGCGGAAGAGGAAGGTGTCGCGCAGCGTCACGCAGCCGGGGTTCTCCATCGCGCCGACGTTGAACTCCGGCACGAAGCACTGGTCGTAGCCGGCGAACGGGTACCGCTGGCGGAACAGCGCGTGGTAGGCGTCGAAGCACTGCCGGGTGACGGCGAGCAGCTCCTCCGCGTCCGCGTCCAGGTAGGGCGCGAGCGAGCGGCGGCAGTGCAGGCCCAGCGGGATGCCGTCGTGTTCGGAGCGCACCGAGTGCAGCGGCCCGGCCACCACGCAGACCAGGTAGCTGCTGATCGGCACCGTCGGAGCGAACCGCGTCCGGGCGGCGTCCACGCGGTCGGCGACCGGCTCCCGCTCGCCCGCGGCGTCCGCGTTGGCGACCACGGTCCACTCGGCGGGCGCGGTGACGGCGACCTCGTAGGGCGCCTTCAGGTCCGGCTGGTCGAAGGCCGCGAAGATCCGCGGGCCCTCGTCGAGGAACGCCTGGGTGTAGACGTAGACCTCGCCGTCGGCCGGGTCCACGTAGCGGTGCATGCCCTCGCCGGTGCGCGAGTAGGCCATGTCCGCCTCGACCACCAGCTGGTTGTCGGCGGCCAGGCCCTCCAGCGGGAACCGGCCCTCGGCCAGCGCGCCCGGGTCCAGCTCCCGCCCGTTCAGCACCACCCGCCGCAGCTCGGCGGGCTTGATGTCGACGAAGGTCTCCGCCCCGGGCGTCCGGCACCCGAACGAGATCACCGTGACCGAGCGGAACACCTCGGCTCCGACGGTCAGATCGAGGTCCACGGACACGCAGCGGACGTCGAGCAGTCGTCGACGCCCCTCCGCTTCGGTGCGAGTGAGGGCTGGCATGGGGATCATGCTATTCCCGGCCGGGGCGGATGGAAGGCGCGGGCGGCCGCGTCGTCGCGACACCACTCCCGGCGAGGCCGCCGCTCCCCGCGAGGGCGCCGCTCCCGCCGCGGGCGCGGAAACCGCGCGCGCCCACCAGCACCGCGGTCGGCACCAGCACCGCAACCGCCGCCACGAGCATCGTGCCGCGCAGTCCGACCACGGTGCCCAGCACACCACCCGCGAGCACGGCCACCAGCTTGGCCGCGGCGCCCATCGACCGGATCAGCGCGTTGACCCGGCCGCGGACGTCGGGCGGGGTGAGCTCCTGCCGCAGCACGTTGTTGGCCGCGTTGTAGGCGCTCGCCAGCAGGATGAACACCGCCCACGCCACGCCGATCAGGGCAAGCCCCGCGACGCCGCCCGGCACCAGCGGGGGCACCGCGAGCACCGGCGCGTACAGCAGCAGGGTCCCCGTCATCACGCGCTGCGGGCCGTAGCGGCGCATCAGCCGCACGGACAGCCAGCTGCCCGGCACGCCCGCCGCCACCGGGACGCCGTAGACCACGCCGACGGCGAACGCGGAGGCGTGCAGGCCCTGCACCAGGAACAGCATCTCCACGGCGATGGAGAGGGAGAGCGCGAAGGAGATCCCCGTCATGGCGAGGGCGAGCGTGGCCAGGCTCCGGTTCGCGCGCAGATGCCGGATCCCCTCGGCGAAGCCCGCGCCCCGTGCCTGCGTGCCGTGCTCGTACGATGCGGTGTGATGCGGGTCCGGACGGCGCACGGCCAGCAGGGTGAGGGCGCTGACCAGGAACGATCCGGCGTCGACCAGCAGCGCGCGGGCCGCGCCGACGGCGGCCACCAGCACGCCTCCGAGCGCGAAGCCCGCCGTCAGCGCACCGAACCGGCCGGTCCCCAACTGGGCCGTCCCGGACACCCGGTGGCGCTCCTCCAACAGGTCGGGCAGGTGGCTCTGGTAGGCGACGCCGAAGAGCGAGTCGAGCAGCCCCATCAACAGCGCGGCGCCGATCACCAGCGGGAAGGAGAGCCAACCGGTCAGCGCCGCCCCGGCGACCAGCGCGGTCAACAGCAGTCGGGCCAGATCCGCCCCGATCATCAACCGCCGACGTCGCAGCCGGTCGACCACCACCCCCAACGGCGCCGCGAAGAGCGCCGCCACCTGCTCCGCAGCCCGCAACGCACCGTTCTGCAGGGCGCCGACGTGCAGCGTCTCGATGGCCAGCAGCGGCAGCGCGATCGAACTGACCGCGTCCCCGACGGCGCTGCTGCTCTGGCCCCACCAGAGCAGCAGGTAGTCCGGGGTCCGCCGCAGGGGTGGCCCGTCGTCCCCGGTACGGGCGCCTGGGTCCGGCGCCCCGGCCGCCGACCGGGCCGGGCCGTGCGGTCGCGTCGGGTCCTTCGGCGCCGACCGGGCCGTCCGGGGTTCCGGCACGTCAGCGGCCCCGGCCGGGCCTCCTTGCGACCTGACGCCGGCTCCGCTCCGGCGTTCGGCGGACGTCTCACGATGATCGTTCAGCTCTGCCACGGCGGGGCATCCTGCCAGCCGCCACTGACAGAGCGCCCCTGCTGATCGGGCCCTCGCTGATCGGGCCCCTGCTTTCCGCCGCGCGATCAGCGCGGGAGCAGCGCGTCCGGGACGGTCTGGAAGGTGACCGGGCGGAGCCAGCGCTCGACGGCGGTGCCGCCTACGGAGGTGGAGGTCGAGGTGGAGGCCGGGTACGGGCCGCCGTGGTGCATGGCGTCGGCGACGGCGACGCCGGTGGGCCAGCCGCCGAACAGGACGCGGCCGGCGAAGCGGGCCAGGGCGGCGAGGTGGGCCGGGGCGTCCGGGTCGGTGGCGGGGGTCTGCAGGGTGGCCGTCAGGCAGCCGTCGAGGCGGGAGAGGACGGCGTCCGCCTCGGCGGCGTCCGCACAGCGGACCAGGACCGTGGACGGGCCGAAGCACTCCTCCAGCAGGGACTCGTGCGACCCGCGCAGCGCGCTCGCCGCCGGAACGCTCAGCACGCCGGAGCGGACGGCGAGCGGGGCTCCCTCGGTCGGCGCGGGGCCGGCCGGGGCGAGGGTCTGCACGTCGGCGAGCCCGGCGCGGGCGGCGAAGCCGTCGAGGAAGGCCTCGCGCATCCGCGGGTCGAGCAGGACACCGGCCGGAGCCTGCGCGGTGGCGTCGGCGACGGCCTTCTCGAACGCGTCCCCCGCGGCCCCGGCGGGCAGCAGCACCAGGCCGGGCTTGGTGCAGAACTGACCCATGCCCAGGGTGAACGAGCCCACCAGGCCGCGGGCCAGCTCCTCCGCGGCGGTCGGCTCGGCCAGCGCGGCCGCGGTGACCAGGACGGGGTTGACGCTGCCGAGCTCGCCGTGGAACGGGATCGGCCGCGGCCGGGCCGCCGCCAGGTCGAAGAGGGCGCGACCGCCGCGCGGTGAGCCGGTGAAGCCGACACCGGCCACGAGCGGGTGCCGCACCAGCTCGGGGCCCGCCTCGAAGCCGTGGACCAGGCCGATGGTCCCCTCCGGCAGCCCGACCTCCACGGCCGCGGCGCGCAGGGCCGCCGCCGCCAGCTCGGAGGTCTCGGGGTGGTCCGGGTGCGCCTTGACGACCACGGGGCAGCCGGCGGCCAGGGCAGTGGCCGTGTCGCCGCCGGGCACGCTGAACGCGAAGGGGAAGTTGCTGGCCGCGAAGACGCCGACGACGCCCAGCGGCACCTTGACCCGGTACAGGTCGGGGCGGGGCGGGGTCAGTGCGGGGTCGGCGCCGTCGCGCCGGATGTCGAGGAAGCCGCCCGCCTCGGCGGCGGCGTCGACCAGCTCGGCGAAGTAGCGCAGCTGGAAGACGGTCCGGGCGAGCTCGCCGGTGAGCCGGGCGCCGCCGAGGGCGGTCTCCGCGTCGGCGGCGGCGATCAGCTCCGGACCTGCGGCGTGAAGGCGCTCGGCGGCGGCGCGCAGCAGCGCGGACCGGCGCGCGCGATCCGCGAGCGCCGGCAGCGCCGCGTGGGCCGCCCGGACCGTCGCGTCCACCGCGCCCGCTCCGGAGACCACCGCCACCGGCCGGTCCCCGCGCCGCTCACCCGATCGCGGGTCCACGCTCCACACCGACTCAGCGCCCACCGTCGTGCCTCCTGCCGTCCGTCGCCGTGCAATGTCACATGACTCTACCGGTTACTGCGAGCGCTGTCAGTGGTCCCCGCTAGACCGGATCACACAGGCCCTGACCAGCCCACCTCCCGCGGGGGTCGCCATGAACGCCCATCAGCTCCCCAACGACCCGAACACGGCCGGCACGCCGAGCACACCCAGCGCGCCCCGGGCGCGACACCTCTCCCTGGCCGGGCTCCGGCACCGCGGCTGGACGCCCAGCATGGTCGCCAAACTGCTCGGCCCGCCCGACCTGACGGTCCGCAACCCGCACTTCCGCGGCGCGGCGCCGTCCCGGCTCTACGCCGTCGCCCGGGTCGAGGCCGCCGAGGCGACGGACGCCTTCGCCGCGCTCGCCACCGCGGCGTCCCGCCGGGCCGGCTGCTCCCGCCTCGCCTCCGAACGTCGGCGCCGCCAGATCCTCGCCGAGGTCGAGGGCGTGCGCATCCAGGTGCCCCGGCTGACGCCCGAGTGCCTGACCCGTCGTGCCGTCGCCCACCGCAACCAGCGCGACGCCCAACGCGCCTGCCGCCGCGAGGACCACCACGCGGCCCCGGCCCGCGCCGACGCCGCCGAGCCCGGCGCGCTGCGCCGGTGGCAGGTCAACTACCTGCGCCACGCGCTCACCGAGTACGACGCGGTCCTCGACGGCCTCCACGGCGCCGCCGGCCGCGTCGAGGCGGAGCAGGCGCTGCGCCGCCGCGTCTACGAGGCGATCGGCGCGACCTATCCCCACCTCGCGGCGGAGTGCCGCCGCCAGCTGAAGGAACGCCAACGCCCCGACCGGGGCGGGTGATCGCCTCCGCCGGCCTGCGGCACGGCGGGCCGGCCCCGTCAGTCCTCGAGGTGCACCCAGAGCTCGGGCCGCAGCCCGAGCTCACGCAACCAGGCGTGGGTCCGCGGCGTGATCTCCTCACTGCGGTCCAGCAGGGCCGGCAGCAGGCCGCCCACGGCCGCCACCCCGAGCGAGTCCAGCAGGGCCGGCACCTGCTCGGCGGGCAGCGTCACGACGTACTCGTACTCGGGCAGCCCCGGTCGCAGCAGTTGCCCCTTGAGGACGAGGGCGCCGTCCGCACGCAGCACGGCGTCCACGTACCGGCCCGGCTCGGCCCTGAGCCGCACCGACGCCTCCTCACGACGCTCCTCGCTCCCGCCCCCGCTCACGCTTTCGGTCACGCCTCCGCCCCCCTCTGCCGTCAGCCGAATCGGTCCTCCTCCCCGGCTCGGAGCCTCGGCAAACATGGCCGCCGCAAACTCGCGAGCGCATTGTCAGTGCCGACCGATAGATTTCTCCCATGCTGAACGCGCACGTCATCACGCCGCTCTCGCCCGCAGAGCTGGCCAACTCCCGCATCCGCGCCCTGGTCTCGGGCGCCCGCGGTCGCGCGCTCACGCCCACCGAGCGCGAGCGCTACGCGCTGCTCCTGGACGAGTACCACTCCGCCCGACAGGCCGAGAGCCAGGAGCGCGTCCGGGAGATAGCCGCCGCCGCCTGATCCCAGGCCCGGCGCAGCTGCCGCCGGGCGGTACCGACGAGGGTCGATCAACTCCCGGGCTGCGCAAGCGCCTTGAACCTCCAGCAACTCCTGCACGGCGGCGGCGATCGCAGTCACGGGCCACCGTGCGACCGCGGAACCACTCTGCTGCGCTCCTCTCTCTTGTCCTCTCGCGGCGTTCAAATTAAGTTATTTAACTTAACAAGAGAGGAGCAGTGCACCATGGCCTTAACCCGTCTCCCCCGCACCGGAGTCCTCGTCGCCGCGGCCTGTCTCGCCGCCGTCTCCCTCACCGTCCCCGACCACACCACCCACTCCCCCACCCCCTCGGCCGCGCCTGTCGCGTTCGCCGACCCCGCCACCGGTTCCACCGCCGTCAGCAACCTCGGCGCCACCGGCGGGTGGCGGGTGCTCACCTCCGCCACCGCCACCCAGGGCGGTGCGGCGATCTCCACCCCCGGCTTCAGCACCACCAACTGGCTGTCCGTCGGCAACGACGGCGGCGGCGCGCCGGGCACCGAGATCAACGCGCTGCTGCAGAACGGCGGCTGCCCCAACGTCTTCGTCTCCACCACCATGAAGACCTGCTTCGGCCAGATGACCAAGGTCGGCGCGGAGAGCATCGCGCAGTTCTCCACGCCCTGGTGGTACCGCACCGACTTCACCGCGCCGCCCGCCGGGCAGGACGCCAAGCTGATCCTCAACGGCGTCGTCGGGCAGGCCGACGTCTGGGTGGACGGCACCGAGGTCGCCACCTCGGCGACCGTGAGCGGCGACTACGCCCGCAACGTGTTCGACGTGACGAGCCTGCTGCGCTCCGGCACCAACTCCGTGGCCATCGAGGTCTATCCGAACAACCCGACCACCATGCTCACCCTCGACGACGTGGACTGGACCCAGATCCCCCCGGACAACAACACCGGCATCCAGTTCCCGGTCCAGCTCCAGACCGCCGGGGCGCTGGTGATCGGCGACGCACACGTCGACCAGAGCACCGCCGCCGATCTCTCCAGCTCCGCCCTCACCGTGAAGGCCGCCGTCACCAACACCACCACCGCCGCGCAGACCGGCACGGTGAGTGCGACGGTCACGCCGCCCGGCACCGGTGGCACCCCGGTCACCGTCAGCCAGAACGTCACGGTCCCGGCCGGCAGCACGCAGACGGTGAGCTTCACCCCCACCGCGTTCCCCTCCCTCACCCTCGCGTCGCCGCAGATCTGGTGGCCCTACCAGCTCGGCGCGCAGCCGCTCTACACGCTGGCGACGTCCGTCGCCCAGAGCGGGACGACGCTCAACTCGACGAGCGAGACCTTCGGCATCCGCACCGTCACCTCCTACCTCACCGGCGCCTCGACCATGGCCCCGAGCGGGGTGCGGGCGTTCAAAATCAACAACGTGCCGCTGGTGGTCCGCGGCGGCGGTTGGGATCCGGATCTGTTCCTGCGCTACGACCCGGCCGACACCGCGAAGCAGATCGGGCTGTTCAAGGCGATGGGCGTGAACACCATCCGCTTGGAGGGCCACCTGATGCCCGCCGACTGGTACCAGCAGATGGACGCCGCCGGCATCCTCGTCAACGCCGGCTACCAGTGCTGCGACTTCTGGGAGAACACCAGCTACACCACCGCCCAGCAGGCCGACTACCAGCTGACGGCCCAGTCGCTGGGCCAGATCCTGCGCAACCACCCCTCCGTCTTCAGCTTCCAGTGGAGCGACAACGCGCCGACCGCGACGCAGGAGACGCTCGCGCTGAACGGCTTCGCCGCCGCCGACTACACCGGCCCGTTCATCTCCTCGGCCGAGTACAACTCCAGTCCGCAGCTCGGCGCCTCCGGCGAGAAGGAGGGCCCGTACGACTGGGTCCCGCCGAACTACTGGTACGACACCACGCACTACCCCAGCGGTGACGCCACCCTCACCAACGCGGGCGGCAGTTGGGGCTACGACAGCGAGCAGAGCGCGGGCAACACCATCCCCACCCTCGACTCGATCAACCGCTTCCTGTCCGCCGCCGACCAGACGGCGCTGTGGCAGAGCCCGAGCGCCAACCAGTACCACGACAACTACGAGGGAACCCGGCACACCGGCTACCACTTCGGGACCAACGACAACCTCGACACCGCCGTCACCGACCGCTACGGCGCGCCGACCAGTCTCGCCCAGTACGTCGAGGAGGCGCAGGTCCAGAACTACGAGGACACCCGCGCCCAGTTCGAGGCCTTCGTCGACCACTCCACGAACGCCGCCCAGCCCTCCACCGGCACGATCTACTGGCAGCTGAACAAGGGCTGGCCGACGATGCTCTGGTCGCTGTGGAACAACGACGGCGACCAGGCCGGCGCCTTCTTCGGAGCGCAGAAGGCCAACCGGCCGCTGCACGCGCTCTACGCCCTGGACAACAACACCGTGACCGTGGACAACCTCGGCGGCGCGGCGCAGAGTGGGCTGACCGTCGAGGCGAAGGTCTACAACACCGCCGGGAGCGTGCTGGACGACCAGACCAGCGGCACGCTCTCGCTCGCCTCGCAGCAGGTGCAGAACAAGGTGCTCACGCCGAAGATCCCGACGGCCGCGGGCACGGTGTACTTCGTCGAACTGCTGCTGCGTCAGAACGGAGTGCTGGTGGACCGCAACGTCTACTGGAACAACACCACGACCGACGCCGTCAACTGGACCAAGACCATCGGTCAGCCGCAGGCATCCATGAGCTCCTACGCCAACCTGAGCGCGCTGCGGAGTCTGGCCCCCGCGACGGTCTCCGTCACCGCCGCAACCAGCAACCAGGCAGGGCCGAACGGCTCGGACAAGCTGGTCACGGTCACCGTCACCAACACCTCCACCACCCCCGCCGTCGGCTTCTTCCTCCGCGCCGACCTGCGCCGCGGCACGGCGAGCGGCACCGAGCTGGCGGGCGACAACGAGCTGCAGTCGTCCATCTGGAGCGACAACGACGTCACCCTCTGGCCCGGCGAGTCGGAGACGCTCACCGCGAGCTACAGCTCCGCCGATCTGCAGGGCGCAACGCCGGTCGTCAGCCTCTCCGGCTGGAACGTCGCCAAGACCGACACGGTCGCGGGGTGATCAGCGCATGAAGCGACTCAGTGCGCGACGGCTGCTCGTCGTGGTGCTGACCGCCCTCGGTCTGGTCTGCGCCGGCCTCGGTGCCGGCGCGGGCCCGGCCGTCGCGGCGAGCACCTTCCCGAACGTCGTCGTCCCGGCCCCGGTCAGCGAGACCGCCGACGGCACCACCTTCACCCTGCCCGCCACCGCCACCATCACCTCCGACGACGCGAACACCGGCGGCTACCTGGCGGGGATCCTGCGCGCCTCCACCGGATACGCGCTCCCGCTGACGGTGGGGGCGGCGAGCCCGGGCACGATCGCCCTCTCCCTCTCCGGCGCCCCGGCGTCCGTCGGCGCCGAGGGCTACCAGCTCACCGTCAGCACGAGCGGCGGCGTGCTGATCCAGGCGCAGCAGGCCGCCGGGCTGTTCCACGGCGTGCAGACGCTGCTGCAGCTGCTGCCCGGCTCGGTGATGAGCCCGACGGTCCAGCCCGGCCCGTGGACGCTGCCCGGCGGCACGATCCTCGACCACCCGCGCTTCGGCTACCGGGGCGCGATGCTCGACATCGCCCGCCACTTCTTCACACCCGCGCAGGTGGAGCGCTACATCGACGAGTTGGCGCTCTACAAGGTCAACTACCTGCACCTGCACCTGAGCGACGACCAGGGCTGGCGCATCGCCGTCAACAGCTGGCCCGACCTGGCCACCTACGGCGGCAGCACGGAGGTCGGCGGCGGTACGGGCGGCTACTGGACCCAGGCCGACTACTCCGCGGTCGTCGCCTACGCCGCCTCCCGCTACATGACGGTCGTCCCGGAGATCGACATGCCGGGTCACACCAACGCGGCGCTGGCCTCCTACGCCTCACTGAACTGCAACGGCGTCGCCCCCGCCCTCTACACCGGCACCAACGTGGGCTTCAGCTCGCTGTGCGTGTCGCTGCCGCTCACCTACACCTTCGTCGACCAGGTCCTCGGTGAGCTCGCCGCGCTCACCCCCGGCCCCTACCTCCACATCGGCGGCGACGAGGCCAGTTCCACCTCGGCCTCGGACTACGCGACGTTCATCGGCAAGGCCGAGGCGATCGTCACCGCCCACGGCAAGTCGGTGATGGGCTGGCACGACATCACCAACGCGGGCACCCCGCCCGCGGGCGCTCAGGCGCAGTTCTGGGGCACCACCACCAGCGCGCCCAACCTCGCCGCGGCGGCGGCGAACGGCACCGAGGTGGTGATGTCCCCGGCCAACCACGCCTACCTGGACATGAAGTACACCCGAAAGACCAGGCTCGGCCAGACCTGGGCGGGCCTGGTCGACGTCGACACCGCCTACGGCTGGGACCCGGGCAACTACCTCACCGGCGTCAGCGGCTCGCAGGTCGCCGGCGTGGAGGGCCCGCTGTGGACGGAGACGATCGTCACCTCCGCCGACATCGACTACATGGCGTTCCCGCGCCTGCCGGCCCTCGCGGAGCTGGGCTGGTCCCCCTGGTCGACGCACGACCAGACGGCGTTCACCGCACGGCTCGGGGCGCAGGGCCCGCGCTGGAAGGCGATGGGGGTGAACTACTACCACTCGACGCAGGTCAGCTGGCCTGCCGGTTCCTGAGCGCCTGAGCTCCTGAACCGGCCCGCCTCGGCCGCCCTTCACTCCGGTCGGTCACCGACCCCGCGCCGGTCGAGGCACGCCGGACGAGGCGGGTCGGTCGAGGCGGGTCAGTCGAGGCGGGTCAGCACGCGGGGGCCGTCCTCGGTGATCGCGACGGTGTGCTCGGCGTGGGCGCCGCGCGAGCCGTCGGCGAAGCGCAGGGTCCAGCCGTCCGGGTCGACGACCAGCTCGTCGGTGCTCGCGGACCACCACGGTTCGAGCGCGAGCGTCATCCCGGGGCGCAGGCGCAGGCCGCGCCCCGGGCGGCCGGCGTTCGGGACGTGCGGGTCCTCGTGCATGGTGCGGCCGAGGCCGTGGCCGCCGAAGTCGAGGTTGACCGGGTACCCGTGCGCGGCGGCGACGGCGCCGATCGCCGCGGACACGTCTCCGAGGCGCGCTCCCGGCACGGCCGCGGCGATGCCGGCCTCCAACGCGGCCCGGGTGGACGCCACCAGCCGCGCGTCCTCCTCGCGGGCGGTCCCCGCGACGACCGTCACCGCGGAGTCGGCCACCCAGCCGTCGACGGAGACGGCGAAGTCCAGGCTCACCACGTCCCCGTCACGCACGACGTAGTCGTGCGGAAGGCCGTGCAGCACGGCGTCGTTGACCGACAGGCAGATGACGTTGCGGAACGGCCCGCGGCCGAAGGAGGGCGCGTAGTCCCAGAAGCACGAGACCGCGCCGCGCTCCTCGACGCGCCGACGGGCCAGGCGCTCCAGGTCGAGCAGGTTGACCCCGGGCCGGACCAGGTCGGCGAGCTCGGCGAGCGTCTCGGCGACGAAGCGGCCGGTGACCGCCATCCTGTCGATCGCCTGGTCCGTCTTGTACTCGATCACTGCGCCTCCTCGTCGGTCCCGGGGGTCGGTATTTAAATACCGAGCCCGAGTCGGAGCGTAGCACGGCTCGGGTACTTTAATACCGGGGTACTTTAATACCGGCGAGCGACTACGATGAGGCCATGGTCCGCATCCCCCTCACGCCCGAGCAGATCGAGGCAGGCCGCCGCCTGGGCGCCCTGCTGCGCGAGGCCCGCGCCGGACGGGACCCCGAAGTGATCGCGCGGGCCGCGGGCATCTCGCCCGAGACCCTGCGCAAGATCGAGGCCGGGCGCATGCCCAGCCCGGGGTTCGGCACCGTCGTCGGCCTCTGCGAGGCACTGCAGCTGCCCGTAGGGACCGCCGCGCAGATCTGGCTCGGCGCGGCGGAGGAACGCCTGGCGGGCTGAGGCCCGTCCGGCCCCACTCGGCTCAGACCGGCTGGCGCCCGGTGACGTAACCCTGGAGCGGCACCGTCGGATGCAGCCGCACCACGTCGACCGAACCGTCCGTCGGCAGCGTGAGCACGAGCTTGCCCGACGCGACGCCGACCGGATGCTCGACCGGCGCACCCCAACCGCCCGCGCCCCCCGACCTCCGCATCGACACGGCGACGTTGCCGTCCGCACCCTGCGCACTGACGCACAGCCACATCGGACCGTTGCGCGCCCCACCCGCGGGGGCGGTCTCCGTCCCGGCGGGCTCGACCGGGACGTCGGTGTCCGCGCCGGCGGGGATCGGCGGCAGGTACGCGAGCACCGTCTCCTCCACGAACGCGGGCGCCGCCACCGGCGCCGTCCACCGCCACGACGCGACCGCGGCACCACCGCGCGGGTCGGCCGGGTCCGCCGTCGGCGGGCAGACCCCGTCGGGGAAGCGCGGCGCGAGGTACCCGGTGACATACGGGTCGCGTCGCGCGTGCTGGTGCGACCAGACGCCGTTGCCCTGACCGTTGTCCGTCGCCCCGGCCTGGATCGAGTTGCCGCCCTTGGTGTAGACGCTGTCCGCGTCGAACCCCATGACGATCTCGGTGTGCACGTCCGCACCGAAGATCGTCAGCGCGCCGACGGACGGGTACTCGGACCACTGCCCGTGGGCCTGCGCCCACGACATCAACTCGGCGACGGCAGCGGTCTTCGGCACGATCGCGTCCATCCCCACGTCGTGGAACATGCACCACTCGAAGATCGCGCACCACGGCACGCCGTTCCACCCGTACTCCGCACCGAACTGCGTGACGTTGTCCCAGCCGACGCCCGCCACCCAGTGCTCGTAGACACGCTCGGGGATCGACGCGACGTGGTCGACGAAGCGCCGCCAGTCGGGCGGGTTGGGCATGGTGTCCTCCCGTCAGCGGCCCCGACTCGGGCCCGGATCCGTGTACGGGTCCATGGTGGCGCAGACGGGAGGTCCCTCACGACGAAAACCGGCGCCCGCTCACGCGGACGGGTGAGCGGGCGCCGGGGTGTCGACCGCGGGACAGCCTCAGTGGTGCACGCGCAGCAGCCGGTCGGGGCCGCTGACCACGTCCATGTCCGGTGCCTGCGTCCCGTTGGGCCCGGTGTAGCCGACCACGCCCTCGTTCACGTGCCAGGTGCCGACATGGGCGGCCTTCCCCACGGTGATTCAACTCGATCTTGTACCAGCGGTGCGGCGCCATCGGCAGGCCGAGCGGCAGGCTGATCCACAGGATCGAGCCCTCGAAGTCGGTCCGGCTCGACGTCTGCCACTTGTGCGTCTGCGGGTTCAGCCAGCTCACACTGAACCCGCGATCGGTGCCCGCGCTCGGGCTCCACAGCGACAGCCGGTACCCGAGCGCGCCCAGGACCTCGGAGCTGTCCTGCATGTACCAGGCGTTCGCGTAGAAGGTGCTCCCGGTCCGCTCCGACGTCGGGACCCCGTACAACTTGCTGTAGATGTGGTGCTGCTTGCCGATGTACGTCGGCGCGGCCCCGGCCGGCGTGGCTCCGAGTCCGAGAAGCATCCCCGCCGCCGCAAGCACGCCGAGCACCCGCTTGCGCTGTGATCGCATGTCTCTCCCCCTCCGATGAGTCGTGGCTGCGGATCATAGCGGCCGTCACCGACCAGCGCCGGGCCGGTCACCGCTCAGGCACGTCCGCCGAACTGCCAGTCGTGGAGCTCGACTTCGGCGTAGTCACCGGTATCCAGAATCGCGCGGGCCGCGTCGGAGTCGACGGCCCTGACCAGCACGGCGGTGCCGAGCCAGGTGTCGCCGTCGTCGGACAGCAGCGGCCCGAACGCGATCAGCTCCTCCCGCCCGACCTGCGGCAACGCGAGCTCCGTGCCCGCCGTCGGCCCGAGGCCGAGCACCAGGAACCGTCGGTCGCCCTCCCGGCCGCCCGAGAACTCCCACATGGTGCGGCCCAGCAGGTTCCGCCACCGACGCAGCATCACATCCCGGTACACACCGGCCTGGTAGCCGGGCTCGTCGAACGCGAACGCACGCGCTGCGGCGACACTCGGAAGGTCGACGACGTGCACACTGCCGGTCGGCGCACCGCCGTGCGCCTCCAGCGTCGGCCCACGGGCGATGATCTCCTTGGCGTACCCGTCCATGTAGGACCAGTGCGCTTCGAGCAGTTCGCCGCGCAGGGCGAGTGATCCCCGCCGGTCGCGGTGGTAGCAGAAGAACTCCATCCCCGCAGTCTCTCGCGCAGCCGTACCGCGCGACCCCTTCCGACCGACGGCTGGGCGCTCTACCTTCGGGGGCCGTGACCCCACCCAGCCCTGCGCCGCCGCGCCGGGGACCGGCCGGCGCCTGGATCTTCCTCGGTGTCCTCGCGCTCCTGCTCGGCTCCGGCGTCGAGGAGACCTACTCCCAGCGGGAACCGCTCCCGCGCGTGATCTCGATCGTCCTGGTCGTCCTCTACGCCGTCGGCGTCCTCGTCTGGCACCCGTGGACCGAGGTCGCCGCGCCCGGCACTCCCGAGCCGGCCCGCACCCGACACCGCCGGGCGCTGGCCGCCCTGTGGTTCGCGGCCCTCCTCGGCGTCCGCAGCGTCATCGTCGCCCCGTCGGCCCACCGCCCGGCCATGGGGCTCACGCTCGCCGTCGGCGTCGTGATCGCCGCCGCCCTGTCGCTGCGCTTCCGCCGCCGCTGACTCACCGGTCGTTGCGGTGGCGATCCGGGCCTACGCTGGTCCCGGGGCCTCACGAGGGGCTGATGATGATCGAGTGGGTGCTGGCAGAGGCAAACGTGCGCGTCCCGGCCGGACGCGAGGCCGACCTGATCGCCGCCTACCACCGCCTGATCGCCCAGCCACTGCCCGACGGCCTCCTCCAGACCGAACTCCTGCGCGGCCCGGACGGCCGCTGGCGCATCCAGACGCTCTGGCAGGACCGTTCCTTCCTGAACGCCATGCGTGAGCGCCCGGCACACGGGCTCCTCCACGGTCTCCACGCCGACGCCGACTTCGCGGTCTTCGAGGTCGTCGACGAGTGGATCACCCCGCAGCCCGAGGACCTTCAGTGACCTCTCGCCCCTCGGCCCGCACGCCGCTCCCCGTTCGACGACGGCGGCGCGCGTGGCCGGGCAACCGGATTCAACCGGGTCCGACCGGGGCGCTGGAAGGTGAGCTGGTGGTGCCGAAGACTGTCGTACGCGCGGCCGCACGGACGGCCGTCGCCGGTCTCCCCGCAGGGGTCGAGGCCGATCGTCGAACAGGAGACGGCACCCCATGCTCAAGCTCCCCAAGGCCCGACGCGTCGCCACCGCCCTCGCGGCCACCACAATCGCCATGGCCGGCCTGACCGCGACCGCAGCCGATGCGAACGCGGCCACCAGGCAACCCGCCTGCGGCTGGATCAACATCGGCAGCCCCGGCAACTACACGCTCGAAGGCTCGTATGCCGGCCAGGTCGAGCAGGAGTACAACACGTGCAACGGAACGGTCATGGCCCACTGGCAGTGGTCGACGGGGTACCGCAACGCCCACCCGTACGCGAGCGTTGACGTCCAGGCGGTCTCGTGGGGGAACTACCCGGAGGTCACCGACCAGGCTTCCGACCTGAACGCGATCGACAACCAGAACGTCTACTCCGGCGGAACCAACATCCACAACGCCAACCCGGACGAGTGGTTCGCATACGCCCTGGTCACCGGCGATGACGGCGCTTCGTGTCGCTACGCCGCAGGAGGCTCGGTTCACGCCTACGCCAACGGCAGCGACCCGGTGGCGGCCTCTCCCAGCAGCTGCTGACGGGGAGGCTCGACTCCGGATCCGGCCGCCGGATGCTGCAGCCCTTCTCAACGCGCCTGCGGCGGAGCCCAGGAGGGCTCCGCCGCAGGCGTACGAGGAGGGGTGCGGCTCAGCTCTTCGTCGCGAGCGCGCGCAGGAAGAACGTGAGGTTGGCCGGGCGCTCCGCCAGGCGGCGCATGAAGTAGCCGTACCACTCGTTGCCGTAGGGCAGGTAGACACGCATGGTGTTGCCCTCGGCGATGAGGCGCTCCTGCTCCTCCGGGCGGATGCCGAACAGCATCTGGTACTCGAAGGAGTCCGCCTCACGGCCGTTGGCCGCCGCGAGCTCGCCGGCGATCCGGATCAGGCGCGGGTCGTGGGAGGCGATCATCGGGTAGCCCTGGCCCGCCATCAGGATCTTGAGGCAGCGAACGTAGGAGAGGTCGACCTCGGACTTCTTCTGGAACGCGACCGAGGCCGGCTCCTGGTAGGCGCCCTTGCAGAGACGGACGCGGCTGCCCGGACCGCTGAACTCGCGGCAGTCGGCCTCGGTGCGGTGGAGGTAGGCCTGCAGGACGACGCCGAGCCAGGGGTAGTCCGCGCGCAGGTCGCGGGCGATGCCCAGGGTGGAGTCGGTGGTGGTGTGGTCCTCCATGTCGAGGGTCACCGTGGTGCCGACGGCGGCAGCCGCCTCGCAGATGCGGCGGGCGTTCTCCAGGGCGACCTTCTCGCCGTCCTGGGGCAGGAACTGGCCCACCGCCGACAGCTTGACGGAAACCTCGGCGCGGTCCGCGAGGCCGGCCTCGGCCAGCGCGGCGAGCAGCTTCTCGTAGGCCTCGGCCGTCGCCGCGGCCTGGGACGCGTCGGCGGTGTCCTCGCCGAGGTGGTCGAGGGTGATCCGGCGGCCGGTGCCGACCAGCTGCTCGGTGACCGTGACGCCGTCCGCCAGGGTCTCGCCCGCGACGAAGCGGTTGACGATGGCGCGGGTCGGGGGGAGCTGCTCGATCAGCTTGCGGGAGCGCGGGGAGCGGGACGCCGCGAGCAGGGTGGAACGGAGCATGTCAAGAACTCCAGGGCAGGAGAAGTACGAGGGTGGGTGGCCCGGGTGCCGCGCCCCCTCCACGGGGGGAGTTGAGGGGGCGCGGCGGTTCAGGGGGCGTCAGGACGACGCGGGAGGGATGACGCGGACGAAACGACGGGGGCGTCAGCCCATGTGCGGGTAGCGGTGGTCCGTCGGCGGGACGAACGTCTCCTTGATGGAGCGGGACGAGGTCCAGCGCAGCAGGTTCTGCGCGGCGCCGGCCTTGTCGTTGGTGCCGGAGGCGCGCCCGCCGCCGAAGGGCTGCTGGCCGACGACGGCGCCGGTCGGCTTGTCGTTGACGTAGAAGTTGCCCGCCGCGAAACGCAGCACGGAGGCGGCGTGCGCGACCGCCGCGCGGTCGGTCGCGAAGACGGCGCCGGTCAGGCCGTAGGAGGAGACGGACTCCAGCTGCGCGAGCGTCGCGTCCCACTCCGCGTCCTCGTAGACGTGGACGGCGAGGATCGGGCCGAAGTACTCGTCGCGGAAGTACTCCGCGGCCGGGTCGGCGCCGACCAGGACGGTCGGGCGGACGAAGTAGCCGACGCTGTCGTCGCAGGTGCCACCCGCGAGGATCTCGACCTGCGGGTCGGCGGCGGCGCGCTCGAGCGCGGCCTTGTTCTTCGCGAAGGCGCGGGCGTCGATGACGGCGCTCATGAAGTTGGACAGGTCCGAGACGTCACCCATGGTCAGGGACTCGGTCGTGGCCTTGACGTCGTCCTTGATCTGCGCCCAGAGCGAGGCCGGGACGTAGGCGCGGGACAGCGCCGAGCACTTCTGGCCCTGGAACTCGAACGCGCCGCGGACCATCGCCGTGGTGAGCGCGGCCGGGTCGGCCGACGGGTGGGCGATCAGGAAGTCCTTGCCGCCGGTCTCGCCGACCAGGCGCGGGTAGCTGCGGTACGAGGCGATGTTCTCGCCGACCGTCTTCCACAGGTGCTGGAAGGTCGGGGTGGAGCCGGTGAAGTGGATGCCGGCCAGCTCGCGGTGGGGCAGCACGACGTCGGAGACGGCCAGGCCGTCGCCGGTCACCATGTTGATGACACCGGCGGGCAGACCCGCCTCCTCCAGCAGCTGCATCAGCAGGTGCGCGGCGAACTGCTGCGTGGGGGACGGCTTCCAGACGACCGTGTTGCCCATCAGGGCCGGGGCGGTCGGCAGGTTGCCGGCGATCGCGGTGAAGTTGAACGGCGTGATCGCGTAGACGAAGCCCTCGAGCGGGCGGTGGTCGGTGCGGTTCCACACGCCGGGCGAGGAGATCGGCTGCTCGGCCAGGATCTGGCGGGCGAAGTGGACGTTGAAGCGCCAGAAGTCGACCAGCTCGCAGGGCGTGTCGATCTCGGCCTGCTGCGCGGTCTTGGACTGGCCGAGCATGGTCGCGGCGGCCAGGGTCTCGCGCCAGGGGCCGGCGAGCAGGTCGGCGGCGCGCAGGAAGACGGCGGCGCGCTCGTCGAAGGGCAGCGCGCGCCAGGCCGGAGCGGCGGCGAGCGCCGCGTCGACGGCGTCGCGGGCGTCGTCCGCGGTGGCGTTGCGCATGGTGCCGAGCACGGCCGCGTGACGGTGCGGCTGGACCACGTCGATCGGCTCGCCGCCACCGAGGCGCTTCACGCCACCGATGGTCATGGTCAGCTCGACCGGGGGCTGCGAGCCCAGCCGCTTCAGCTCCGCCTCCAGGCGGACACGCTCGGGCGAACCCGGGGCGTAACTGTGCACCGGCTCGTTGACCGGCGTCGGAATCTGGGTCACAGCGTCCAACACGCGCGTGCTCCTCGTCGAGTCGTGGGGTTCTCGAGTTGTCCTCAGGATCTGTCCCCCGGATCGCCACCGCACGCAGTCGTGGTGCAAGCGGTGGACGCTCCGCAAGCGGATCGGGACGACGCGGTTCTCGCGCCGGTGCTCACGCTAGGCCCAGGAGTCGGCCCTCCTCTTTGTCCGATCGCATAGCATCTGGACATGAAGCATGTCGGGTCGGACAACATCGACGCGGGCGTCCCCCTGCCGGGGCCCGGCGCTGCCGGGATCTCCTTGCGGCAGCTGCTGATGTCGCTGGGCGAGCCCGTCGTCGAGCTCCAGTGCGCGCCGGCCGGGTTGGACGTGGAGGCCGTCGACGTCGGGCTGTTGGACCCCGAGGACCCCCCGGCCGCGCGGCCGGGCGAGCTGGTGCTGGCCATCGGCGTGCGCGGACGCGCCGCGATCCCGGCCCTGCGGGCCGCGGCGGCGGCGGGCGCGGCGGCGGTCGCGGTCCGGATCGACTCCCCCGCCCAGCGCGACACCCTGCGCGACTTCGCCGAGCAGGCCGGGATCGCGCTGCTGTCGGTGCGCCGCGAGGTCCGCTGGGAGCACCTGGACGCGCTGGCCCGCGCCGCGCTCGGCAGCGGGCGCCCGGCCCTGGCCGCCGAGGCGGGCGCGGAGGAGGGCGACCTGTTCGCCCTCGCGCAGACCACCGCCGTGCTGACCGGCGGCATCGTCAGCATCGAGGACACCGCCAACCGCATCCTCGCCTACTCCCGCTCCGCCGACTCCGACGAGATCGACGACCTGCGCCGGCTCACCATCCTCGGCTGGCAGGGACCCGAGCCGTACCTGTCCAAGCTGCGCGAGTGGGGCGTCTTCCAGCAGCTGCGCGCGGGCGACACGGTCGTCGCCATCGACGAGCACCCGGAGCTGGGCCTGCGGCGCCGCCTGGTCGTCGCGATCCGCTCCGGGGAGCGGCAGCTGGGCACGATCTGGGTCCAGGAGGGCGCGACGCCGCTGACCGAACGCGCGGACCAGGCGCTGCTGGGCGCGGCGCGGGTCGCCGCGCTGCAGCTGATGCGGCGGCGCCGCTCGGTCAGCTCGGAGCTGCGACTGACCCAGAACCTGCTCTCCGGCGTGCTGGAGGGCACCACCGGCGCGCAGTCGCTGGCCGGCCACCTCGGCCTGGACCCGAAGCGCCCGGCGGCGGTGCTGGGCTTCGCCCTGCCGGGCTCGGGGCCGGGCTCGGACGAGCTGCACCGCGAGGAGACGCTGAGCCTGATGGCCGTCCACGCGGCCGCCCGCCACCGCAGCGCGCTGACCGCGGCCGTGGACGAGCGCGTCTACGTGCTGCTGCCCGAGCTCCCGCGCGGCGTCGCGCCCGCGACCCTCCTCGGCTGGGCCCGGGAACTCGCCGAGGCCGCCACCCGCCACCTCTCCCCGAGCGGCCTGCCCTCCGTCGCCGTGCACGGCGCGCTCGGCGAGGTCGCGCCCACGCTGTCCGGTACGGCCGCGTCACGCCGCGAGGCGGACCGGATCCTCGACGCGATGGTCGCCGGCCACGTCGACGCGCAGGTCGCGGACCTCGCCCAGGTGCGCGCACAGGTCCTGCTGGCCGAGACCCTGGACCTGCTCGCCGCCGCCCCCAGCGTCCGCGACCCGCGGCTGACCGCCCTGCTCGCCCACGACGCGGAGCACGGCGGCCAACTGGCCCCCTCCGTCCTCGCCTGGCTCGACGCCTTCGGCGACGTCCGCGAGGCGGCGGCGGCCCTGCACATCCACCCCAACACCCTCCGCTACCGCGTTCGCCGGGCGGAGCAGCTCACCTCCCTGGACCTCTCCCGCCCGGAGGAACGCGTCCTGGCCATGCTCCAGCTGCGCCTGCCGCCGGGAGCGTGACCTCGGAGCCGTGACCCGGGACCGTGAGGTCACCTCGCTGCGAGCCAGGTTCGCCAGAGGTCGAGCCAGCTCGTACGGGCCTGGAGGGCCAGTTCGACGCGGAGGCGGCGCTCCTCCGGGGTGAGGGAGGCGCCCGGCAACGAGGGTTCGTCGAGGCTGTGCCACTGGCGCTGCCAGGCGTGTTGGGCAGGGGCGCTGCGGACGTCACCGGCGAGGGCGGTGAAGCGGATGCTCTCCTCGATCGCCGCCTCGGCGGCGTCCGCGTTCGCCGGGTCGAGGAACCAGTCGGAGTGCTGGGCGAGTGAGGAGATCTGGTTGACCAGCGCCGTCACGGACTCGTCGGCCTCGGAGTGGTCCTCCCCGGCCAGCCGCATCTGCTGACGCACCGCCCGCTCCCAGAGCCTGCCGTGCTCCTCGCCGTGCGCCGCACCCGAGACCGGCAGCCGATGGGCGCGCACCGCCGTCTCGACGCGGACCGCGTCGGCGACGCAGAAGTCGACCAGGCGCCGGTGGTCGGCCAGCCCCAACGGCTCCTCGGCGACCGACCCGCTGCTCCGCTCCTGCCGTTTGGCGCGCGCCGCGCGGCGCACGGTCAGCTCGTTGAGCAGCGCCTGACGGCCCTCCGCGTAGGGCGCGAGATCCTCGACGAGGCCGAGAGCCACCTCCTCGGGCGCCACGCCGCGGCCGGTCACCAGCAGCCGGGCGCGCCCGTCGGGCAGGCGCAGCCGGGCCACCCACAGCGCGCCCTCGCGACGCAGCGTCGCCGGGACGGGCACACCGTCGACGACCAGCTCGGCCGGGCCCTCCTCGGCGGTCGCCGCGCGCGCGACGCCCGGCTCGCGCAGCCGCTCGCGCTCGGTGGCGAGCAGGTCCTCCAGCAGCGCCCAGTTCTCCCCGACGCCCTCGCCGCCACGGCCGGGGCTCAGCGAGACCACCTGCACCGACGGCCCGGCGAACCAGTCGCCGTGCACCAGCTCGACCTTCACCAGCTCGCCGTCGGTCAGCTGGTACTCCGTCAGCGCGACCGGGGACAACACGGGCGCGGTGGGGACGTGGAGCGGGAACGCGGCGGCGGCGAGCATCTCCTGGTCGCGCGCGGCCGCCCCGCGCCACAGGTCGTCCGGGCCGTCGGGACCGTCCGGGGGCTCGGACCCGCCGCTGCGATACCTCACCGCGCCTCCCCTGCCGTCGCTGCAGCCAACCCTAGGGCCTGTCGGCTCTTCGATACCCCTCCCCCGATCGACTGACGCCACACCCGCCACCCGCACGTCACCCGTCCCCGCGCCGTCCTGCGGCGGACCGTGGGGTCATGACGCCCCTTCAGTCCATCCGCCAGATCCTGCTCGCCGCCACGCTCGCCCTCGCCGCACTGCCCGCGGCGACGGCCGCCGCACGACCCGCCGACACCGCCGACCCCGCCCACTGCACCCCGCCCGCGCACGTCGGCGAGGGGCGGGCCCTCGACCTCGCCCTCGACCTCGCCGTCGACTGGCCGGATGTCGCCGTCCCGCCGGGCACGGCACAGGCGCTGGGCGTGCACGTGACCAACACGGGCTCCCTGCCGACGGACCGGGCCACGACGGTCGTGGTCCACGGCTTCCAGCCGAACACCTACACCGCGGATCCGGGGCCGGCCCTGACGCCGTTGCCCGCCGGCGGTGTCTCCTTCGCCATCCCGGCCGGCGTCTCCCCCGGGGAGACCGTGAGCCGCACGGTGACGGTCGAGCTCGGCGCGTCCGTCCCGCCGCACGCCACCGAGCGGTGCGCGGTCACCGCGGCCGACGGCCCGGACGGAGCCGACCGGGCGACGGCCGTCTACGACGTGGTGACGGGAGCCCCCGTGGTGCACGTGGTGGCGACGGTCCTCCCCGCCCGCGGCAAGCCGGGCGAGACCGTCCCGCTGGTGGCCGTGCTGGGCAACGCGGGGCCCTCCAACGAGTACACCGGCCCGGCGGTCTTCACCTTCCGCGCCCCCACGCGGACCCACTGGGCCAGGCCCTCCGCCTACCGCTGCACGCCCGACGCCTCCGCCACCGTCCTCACCTGCCGCTACCCGGGCGCGCCGCTGACCTGGCGCGACGAGGCCGAGGAGCTGCCGCTGACCATCGCCCCGTCCGCCCGCCCGGGCACCCGCCTGAACGGCGGCACCGTGACCGCCACGGACCCGTTCGACCCGGTGGTCTTCCACGGCGCCGGTTTCGGGGTCGACGTGACGAGCTGACAGCAGGAGCAGGACCTACGGCCTGCGCGCCGCGACGCCGTCGAGCAGCAGGCGCAGCCCGAGTTCGAAGCCCCGGTCGTCCAGGCCGGGCGCGCCGCTGCCGGGTGCCGCGCCGCCGCGGGCGAAGGAGGCGGACAGGGCGTCCGCCAGGGCCGGGTACTCGGGCCGGTACGCGGCCGGTTCGCGGGTGAAGCCGGCCGTGAAGGTCTCCAGCGCGGAGCCGAGGACGAGGTAGTCCAGCGCGGCCGCGACCTCCGCGGCGTCCGCCGGGTCGAGGCCGGCCCGACCGAGGAGCGCGAGGAGGGCGTCGTAGCCGCGCAGTGCGCGGGAGGCCTCGACGCGGCGACGGGCCAGCAGGGCGATGGTGTTGGGGTGGCGCAGGAAGACCGCGCGATAGCCGCGCGCGTACGCCGCGAGGCCCGCGCGCCAGTCGGGGTCGTCGAGGGGGGCGTGGTCGATCTCCTCGTTGACGAGCTCGGAGACGTCGTCGACCAGCGCCTCCTTGCTCTCGACGTGGTTGTAGAGGGACGCCGCCTTGACTCCGAGCCGCTCGGCCAGCGCCCGCATGGTGAGCCCGTCCGGGCCCTCCTCGTCCACCACCTGCAGCGCGGCGAGCGCGATGCGCTCGCGGGTCAGCAGTGCCCTGCTGGGTCGACCCACCCCGAAATCCCCTCTTCCGCTCTCCGCCTTCGGCGGCTATCGTCCCACTTCAACACCAGTGACTAACTAAGTTAGTTTTAGCCGACACAGCCGAGGAAACGGGAGCCCATGACCGACCTGACCGACGAGACCACGACCGACGCGGACCGGCTGGCCGCGCTCGGCTACCGCCAGGAGCTCAGACGCAGCCTGAGCGTCCTCGGGAACATCTCCATGGGCTTCGCCGTCGTCTCCCCCGTGGTCGGCCTCTACGCCGCCGCGCAGGTCGGTATGAGCATCGCGGGCGGCGCGTGGGTGTGGGCCCTGCCGATCTGTCTCATCGGGCAGTGCCTGGTGGTGGCGGTCTACTCGGAGCTGGCCTCGCAGTGGCCGCTGGCCGGCGGCGCCTACCAGTGGAGCCGCCGCCTGGCGAGCCCGGCCTTCGCCTGGCTCAGCGGCTGGATGTGGCAGTTCGCGGTGATGTTCGGCAACACCACGGTCGCCTACCTGGCCTCGCCCTGGCTCTTCTCGCTCTTCGGCGCCGTCCCGACGCCCACCGAGCAGGTGCTGGCCTCCGCCGGGTTCATGCTCTTCTGCACCCTCGTCAACGCCTACGGCATCGACCTGCTGCGCTGGTTCGTCAGCCTCGGCATCGCCGCCGAGGCGGTCGCCTCCGTGCTGGTCGGCTTCACGCTGCTGCTGGTCTTCCGGCAGCACGGCTTCTCGCTGCTCACCGACTTCCTGCACGCCCCGGCCGGGCTCGGCGTCAGCGACACCGGCGCGATGCTGGCCGCCGTGGCCGTGGCCGGCTGGGCCTTCATCGGCTTCGACGCCTGCGTCTCGACCGCCGAGGAGACCAAGGACGCGGCCCGCCAGGTGCCGAGGGCGATGTGGTGGTCGCTGCTCAGCGTCGGTCTCGTGGTGATCCTCAACGCCGTCTCGGTCGAGCTCGCGCACCCGAACCCCGCCGACGTCGTCTCCGGCAAGGACCTCGATCCGGTCACCACCGCCGTCACCCACGCCTTCGGCGGCTGGGCCGACAAGCCGTTCGTCGTGGTCGTCCTGGTCAGCTTCACCGCCTGCCTGATGGCCTCCCAGGGCGGCGCCGCCCGCGGCCTGTACTCGCTCGCCCGCGACGAGGTGTTTCCCTTCTCCCGCCAGGTCCGCAAGGTCAACAAGCACAAGGCACCGATCGGCGGCCTCGTCGCGGCCACGGTGGTCAGCTGCGCCGCGCTGCCGCTGGGCCTGAGCACCTCGGCCATGGGCAGCCTGATCACCTTCGGCAGCGCGGCGACCTTCGTCCCGTTCTTCCTGCTGACGGTGGTCGCGCTGGTCGCGCGGCTGCGCGGCACCTGGAAGCCGGCCGGAGCGGTGGGCTACGGCCGGCTCGGCACCCCGCTGAACCTGCTCGCGGTGGTGTGGACCGGCTTCGAGGTGGTCAACATCTGCTGGCCGCGCAGCATCCTCGCCCCGGTGGGCGCGCCCTGGTACCAGGTCTGGGCGGCGCTGCTCGGCGTCGGCACGGTCACCCTCGCGGGCCTGGCCTACCTGCTGGTGCGCCGCCCCGACCGCCGCATGCGCGGCGCCGACGAGGACCGGCCCATCGGCGACGAGCTCGCGCCCGCCGTCCTGTAGGGCCCGTCCGTCGGACAGGCCCGAGGGTGATCCGTTACCGGCGCGTGCCGCAGTGGGGGCAGAACGCGGCACCCGGCGGGAGCTCGGCGTGGCAGGAAGCGCAGGCGTCCTGTCCGCCGAGCCGGTGTCCGCAGGAGGGGCAGAAGTTGGCCCCGTGCGTCTCGGTGCGGCACTCCGGGCAGACCAGCTGGAACGGCCGGTCCAGGTCGTAGGAGGCGCCCTGGCTGCCGCCCAGGTCGTAGGCGCGGGAGGTGGCCGCGTCGTTCAGGCCGCGCTGCTGGGCGGCCGCGACCTCGGCGGCGGTGTCGGGCGCGCAGCCGTGGCACAGGCCCTGCGCCTGGCTGAAGCACCGCTCGCACACGTAACTCGTGCAGCGGGCGCAGCGGTTGAAGTGGCCCTCGGCGTCCGCGATGGCGCGCCGGAACGCGGCGTCCTTGGCCGGGCCCCAGTTCGCGCCGACCAACCCGTCCAGCGCGGCGGACGCCTCGCTGCCGGCCCGGCCGAGCGCCCCCCAGGCGCTGCCGACGGCCTTGTCCAGCCAACCGGAGACCCGGCCGCTGGCGTAGGGCTGGAACGCGGAACGCCAGGTGTCGTGGCAGCGCGAACAGCCGAACTCGAACTGGAAGCCCGCACCTGTGCCGTACTGCTGACACAGGTCGTGGTAGTTGTTGCTGAAGTAGATCTCGCCCGGAGCGTTCTGACCGTTCATCCCTGTTTGCCCCCTCCACGGAACCGGCGCACACTCTCGCACACGCGCTCGTGAGGGGGCCAGTTCCGTTCGCGCCGGAACCGCTTCGGCCGGTGGTCCGGGCTGTCCGCGGGACGGCTCAGGCGGCGGTCGACGCCCCCGGGCCGCGCCGCACGGGCACGGGCAGCGTGAGCCAGGTCTTGAGGCGGCTCGCGAGCGGTCGCTCGACGAGCCGGTGGATCAGGTAGGCGCCGAGCAGCATCAGCAGGACCACACCGGCCAGCAGTGCCTCCGGGGCCACCCTGCCGGCCAGTCGCCCGATGACCAGCCAGCCGAGCTCCTCGTGGAGCAGGTAGAGGGGGTAGGTCAGGGCCCCGGCGGTGACCAGCCAGCGGCGGTTGAGGAACGTCAGCCTGCCGAGCGCGATCGCGAGGATCACGGCGTAGCAGGCGGTCACCAGAGCCACGCCCACCGTCCAGGACAGACGCAGGTGAGCGGACCAGCCGCCCTCCTCGTTGACCAGGATGAGCAACTGGTGCTGTGCCAGCAGCCACGAGGCTCCCAGCATCAGCCAGAGCAGCGGGCCGGGCCGGAACCGGTACATCAGGAACATCAGGATGCCGCCGACGAAGAAGGGCGCGTAGGTCGGCTGGAACAGCGTCACCAGCAGCGACAGCCCGGAGGCGGGCGCCAGCACCGCGCCGACCAGCCAGATCGCACAGAAACCGAGCACCCGCTGGTAGGTCAGGCCCATCAGCACGACGACCGAGAAGATCAGGTAGAACCGCATCTCCGCCCAGAGCGACCAGTAGACCGGGTCCACGTGCCCGACGCCGAGCGGCTCGTGAAGCATGGTCAGGTTGGTCAGGATCCGCTCCGGCGTCATGGTCGTGTCGCCGTTCAGACGAAGCGCGACGCCGGTGAGCAACACGCAGCACCAGTACGCCGGGTAGAGGCGCATGACACGGGAGACCGCGAAGTCCCGGACCGAACGGCCCCAGCACGACATGCAGATGACGAAGCCGCTGAGCAGGAAGAAGAACTCGACCCCGAGCCAGCCGTAGGACGCGATCGAGTGCAGCGTCGGGAAGACCACACCCGTCGGCTTGTGCCACGCGCCCTGGTAGCCGAAGTGGTCGTACCCCACGAAGTGGAAGACGACCACCGCCAACGCGGCGACCAGCCGCAGCCCGTCGAGCGCGTACAGCCGCGGGCGGCGCGGCTGCGGGATGATCCGCTCGGACACGGGCTCCGGTTGCGACGGGGACGGCGGCGGGGGGGACGACGTCAGGGCTCGCAGCTGGACGGTGGGCGACTCGGGAAGCAAGGGGCGGGACAAAAGGGCCTCTTTCTGCGTGACCCGCGCACCCTACTACGTAGTAGTCAGTACCCCGACAACAACACCAATGCCGTACTGCGAGGATTTTGTGACGATCGTCACCGGCCCTGCGACTTCGCCTTGTATGCCGCCTTGCGGGCCATCTTCGCCACCGACTTGTCGGGGTGCAGCTCGCCCACCGCCTCCAGGACCGCACGGGTGTAGGTGTGGTCCACCCGCCACAGGTCGTCGAAGAAGCGGTCCGGGCCGTCGGGGCCGGGCAGCATCTCGACGAGCTCGCGCATCGCCTCCGCCTGCCCGCCGGTGTCGATCAGCTGGGCGGCCAGCGCGTCGACCGTCGTCCACAGCACGGTGGCCCGCTCGGGCTGCGGCAGGTCCGTCGCGCCCAGCTCGGTCAGCCACGCGCCGGCGATGCCGACCAGCTCCGGGTCCCCCAGGACCTCGCGAACCGCGGGCACCGCGGGCTCACCCAGGCGTCGCAGCGCGACCTGGCAGTACAGGCGGCGGACGGGGGCCACCAGGTCGTCGCCGCGCGCGGCGGCCAGCAGCTCCGTGGCGGCCGCCAGCGGATCACGCCCCTGGATCCACTCGACGATCTCCTCCTCCGGCAGCACGTTGGCCGACTCGCAGATGCCGCGCAGCAGCTCCGCGGCGTCGCCCTGGGCGTGCGCGCCCACCAGCGGCGCGTCGATGCCGTCCTCCAGCAGCCACTGCCGGACACCGAAGAGGCCGAGGTCGGTCAGCCGGACGTGGCCGAAGCGGTCGACCTCCTCCGGGTCCAGCTCCTCCGACTCCGCCACCGGGGCGTCGCCGTCCTCGCTCTCCTCGAACAGGCTCGGGTCGATCGGGCGGTAGTCGAGGATGCCGAGGTCGGCGAGCTCCTGGAGCATCGGGTCGAGCAGCACCATCGTCTCGGTGATCTCGCCAAGCAGCTCCTCGGTCGGGTCCTCTCCCTCGGGGACGACCAGCAGCGCGGCCAGCACACCGAGCGGCAGGGTCTGCTCGGCCGCGGTCGGCGCCAGCGCCCGCGTCTCGTAGAGGACCTGGAGGGCGTCGTCGAGCAGGCCCTGGGCCTCCTCCCGGGCCTCCTCCAGTCGCGCGTACTCCTCCTCGGACTCGTCGTCCGCCTCCAGCTCGTCGGCCTTCTCGCCCTGCGGGCCGTCGTCCTCGTCCTCGTCCTCGTCCTCGTCCTCGCGGGAGGCGGCCTCGATGTCCTCGATCGCGGCCTCGACCGCCGTCTGCGCGATCACCGACGCGGCGGTGAGCCAGGCGTCGAGGACGGCCTCCGGGTCGCCCGCCTCCAGCCGCGCCAGCTCCGGACCGGCGAGGCCGCGCTCCGGTGCGTCCTCGGCACTGTCCTGGCCGGACTCCAGGACGATCAGCTCCAGGTCGACGGCGAGCGCCCAGGCCCGCTCGACCTCGCCGACGTCGTCCCCGTCCAGCCCCATCGCGGCGGCCGCGGCCGACGCCTGCTCCTCGGAGAGCTCGCCCCACTCGTCGACGGGCTTGCCCTCGCCGACCCAGCGGGCCAGCGCGACGGTCTGCGCGACCAGCGGCGCGGCCAGCGCGGCGGCGGCCAGCTCCTCGGCCGCGGCGAGCCGCACCGGCGGGACGAGCACCAGGTCGTCCTCGTCCGTGGCGTCCAGGTCGTCCGCGTCCGGGTGCCCGTCACCCGCGCCGGCTCCGTAGAGGGTCTCCAGATCGAGGTCGGCGGGCAGGGGCACGCCCTCGCCGATGGTGCCGTCCTTACGGCTGCGCGCTGCCATGATCCCGACCGTCCTTCACACCTGTGTGACGCACGAACACCGCTCCTGACGCCGAGGGTAGTCCCTGGCGGGGCCGGGCGTCGTTTCCCTTGACGGGTGACCAGCACGTATCCTCCGCTGGGCTGAACGTGCACACCCACGCGCTGACGGCCCGCACGTCCCCCGCACGCCTGCTCCACCCGGACCTTCCCCCACACACCCCGTGGGACGGGCCCGGAGCACAGACGCCAGGAGAACCCTGCCATGGCGGACCTGACCCCGGTCGGCACCCGACTGACCGAGGCCCTGCTTCCTCTCGAACTCGCCCCGCGCGACCGCCTCCGCCTTCGTTCGCTGAGCCGCTGGAACGCGTTGCGTGGCGTCCGCGTCGGCCTGACCGTCGCCGTGCTGCTGCTCCTGCTGATCGGCGCGAACCTGGCGACGCCCCTCTACCCCGCGCTGCAGGCCCGTCTCGGCCTCACCCCGGTGGACACGACCGTCCTGTTCACGGTCTACGTCTTCGCGCTCGTCCCCGTGCTCGCCGCCGTCGGCCACTGGTCCGACCAGCTCGGCCGCCGCGCCCTGGTGCTGCCCGCCGTCGCCCTCGCGGCCGCCGGCGACGCGGTCTTCGCCTCCGCCGGGAGCCTCGGCGAGTTGGCGCTCGGCCGCGGCATCCAGGGTGTCGCCGTCGGCCTCGCCACCGGCGCGGCGGGCGCGGCCCTCGCCGACCTGCTGCCCGACCGCCCCTCCGTCGCCGCGAAGCTGACCCTCGCCGCGTCCGCCGGCGGCGTCGCACTCGGCCCGCTGCTGGGCGCCACGCTGGCCCGCGGCGCGGACCCGGTGGTCACCCCGTTCCTGCTGCACGCGATCGCGCTGCTGGCCCTGTGTGTGCCGCTGGCCCTGCTGCACCCCCGTTCCCCGGGCAGCGAGGCGACCGCGTCGGCCGCGCGGGTCGCGGCCACCCGCACCAGCCTGCGCCCGCGCTCGCTGAGCCTGCCCCGGCGGGGCCGTGGCGTCTTCCTGCTCGCGGCGGCGACGGGCTTCGTCTCCTACGCGGTCTTCGGCGTGTACCTGAGCCTCGCCCCCAGCTACGCCGCGTCCCTGCTGCACACGCGGGCTCCGCTGGCGGGTGCGGGCGTCGCCGCGCTGCTGCTCGGCGCGTCCGCGTCCGCGCAGCTGCTCGCACGTCCGACGCGCTCGCGGGTGGTCCCCGCGCTCGGCATGACCGGCCTGGCGGCCGGCCTCGGCCTGGTGGTCCTGGCCGGATACGCGCACGTCCCGGCGCTGCTCTTCGTCGGCAGCGTGCTCGCGGGCGCGTCCCAGGGGCTGGCCTTCCGGGCGCTGTTCACCCAGGCGTCGGCGGCGCTGGAGCCCGGCCAGCGGGCGTCGCAGCTGAGCACGTTGTGGGTGGTGGTCTACCTCGGCAGCTCGCTCCCGATCGTCGGCGTGGGCTTCCTGGCCCGCGCGTACGGCATCCTCCCGGCGTTCGCGACGTTCGCCGCGGTCGCCGCGACGGCCTGCCTGGCCCTGGCCGCAGGCGCTCTGCGCGCCCGAGACTGACCGGGACCGAACGGGGTGACCGGGGTGGAGCAGCACGGACGGAGTAGGACAGGCGCTGTCCTACTCCGCTCCTAGCGTGGTGGGCACAGCGACGACACCACACCAGGGAGTCCCTCGTGCCCGCCACCGTGTCCACCACGTTCCTCACCGGCACCCTGCCCGCCGTCCAGCCGTTCGACCTGCGGGCCTCGGTCCGCTTCCTGCGTGGCTTCGGCGCCTGCAAGGGCGACCAGGTGCTGACCGACACCGGCATCACCAAGGCGCTCTCCCTCGACGGCCGCGCCGTCGTCTTCCAGCTCACCCCGGTGCCGGAGGGCGTCCGCTACGAACTGAGCTCGCACTCCCCGCCGGCCGCCGACGCAGAGCTGCGTGTGCGGACCGCCCTCGACGCCTACCTGAGCCTCTCCGACGACCTGCGCCCGTTCTACGCCCTGGCCCAGGCGGACCACCCGGCCTACGCCTCGCTCGTCCGGCGCCTGCACGGCCTGCACCACGTCCGGTTCCTCACGCTCGCGGAGATCGCGGTCTGGGCCCTGGTCTCCCAGCGCACGAGCCGGTCGGACGCGCTGGGCGCGAAGCGCGCGATCACCGCCCTCGGCCCCACGCTGACGCTGAACGGCACGCGGTTCCAGGCGTTCCCCGAGACCGACCTGCTCGCCGACCTCACGCATGCGGACTGGCTCGATCTGGTCGGACACGAACGCAAGGCCCTGTATCTCGGCCATCTGCTGCGCGGTCTCGCCGGCATGGGCGAGACGTACCTGCGCACCGCTCCCTACGCGGAGGCCTACGCCGCACTCCGCTCGGTCAAGGGCGTCGGCGACTGGACCGCGAGCGCCATCCTGCTGCGCGGCCTCGGCCGGATGAACCACGTGCCGCTGGAGATGCGCCAGTTCGCCGTGCCTGCGGCCGCGGTCTACGGCGGACCCGTCGACCCTGCGGCCTTGCGTCGGCACTACGGCGAGCACCTGGGCTACTGGTCCTACTACCTGCGGGTGGGAGCGTCCTGAGCCCGGCCGTCAGGGCGGCGGGAGCTCGCCCCGCCCGCCGGGGCGGTCCTCGCCGCGTCGGACCACGTCGCCGCGCATGACCCACGGGCGGTCGTGGCGCCAGGCCAGGCCCGCGCGGCGCTCGGCCGCCATGCGGGCCCGGATGACGAGCAGGTCCACCGCCGCGATCACCGCGAGCACGGCGCACACGGCGGCAAAGCCGATCCAGGTGTTCCTGGCGGCGCTGTCGGTGGGCTTCGCGGCGGCCGCCATCAGGGAGAAGAGCACCGCGCCCGCTGCGTAGACCGGCCCGAAGATGCCCGCGAGCAGCCGCCGCGCCGGCAGGTCACTGAGCGCGGTGCTGGGCTCCGAGCCGTCACGTTCCGGCCGCCGGGGGCGCAGGTGCGCGGGCCGGCCGAGGGCGAAGTGCATGGCCGCCTCCTGCTTGGGCTCCTACCCAACACCGTGCGTCAGTACCGCTCCGCGGGGCGACGGTCCTGGGGGCGGCGCGGCGGGATGGGCGTGACCGCGAAGTCGCGCGGGCCGCTCCACAGCGCCGGGACGGCGTCGGTCCAGCGGGCCAGCTCGTAGACGATGCCCTCGTAGTTGATCCGCCAGCCGCGGAAGTGCACCCACGCCTCCTCGACCGACCGCTCCTTGGCGAACCCGCTCGCGCAGACCATCGCGCAGGCCGCGTCGAACTCGGCGAAGGTGAGCCGGATCGGCGCGGTGGGCTCCGGGTCGGGGTCGAAGGGGACCCGCATGGTCCGGGCGATGTCGCGCAGCGAGCTGAAGCCGGCGCGCAGCACCAGCCGGGCCTCCGGCGGCGCGGACTTGGGCGCGATGGCGAGTTGCATGGCCGCGGCGTCCATCACGGCGAGCAGCGCGACGACCCAGCTGCGCTGCGGCCGCGGCGAGCGGAAGGAGAGCAGCAGCGGGTAGTTGGAGTGGCTCTCGCCGATGTCCGCGGCCAGCCGCTCCCAGTCCTTGTAGAGGGTGGGCAGCGCGGTCTGGGTGTCCACCAGCCACTGTCGCGCCAGCAGCTCCGGCCCCCAGGCGGGCTCACCGGCGCGGGACTCCAGCAGCGTCACCTCCGTCTCACGGCGGTTGTAGGCGCTGTAGAGGGTGGGCAGGTAGGCGATCTGCAGGGCGATCACCAGCGGACCGGTGGCGGCGGCGACGAAGTCCAGACCGGAGAGCTTCAGCCGGTCACCACTGGCGAAGCCGAGCGTGAACAGGCTGGAGCCCGCCTCCCGGACGGCGGTGCTGAAGCTGAAGTCGGAGAGGCCGTAGAGCAGCAGCGAGTAGGCGACGAGCATGCCGCCGAGCCAGGCGGTGAGCATGCCCAGCAGCACCAGCGGGGCCAGCCACGCCTGCGCGCGGTCCATGGCCCGGAACGTGCCGAGCGGGGCCGCGCTCCAGCGCAGGACCGTCCGCAGCGACTTCGTCAGCCGGAACACCAGAGCCGAGTAGAGGCCCCGCGGCACCACGAGCGTACGCAGCACGCTGCCGACAACGGTGATCAGCAGCAGCGCTCCGCACAGAACCGCAAGAAACCTCATGAGTCACATTGTGTTGCAAACGTCAGCGGCGCGGGGCATGGCCCCGCGCCGCTGAGACGCTACTACCGAGTACGACCGGGAGCTTCGATCAGACGTTGAAGCCCAGGGCGCGCAGCTGGTCGCGGCCGTCGTCGGTGATCTTGTCCGGGCCCCACGGCGGCATCCAGACCCAGTTGATCCGCAGGTCCTTGACCAGGCCGTCGGTGGCCGTGCGGGCCTGGTCCTCGATGACGTCCGTCAGCGGGCAGGCCGCCGAGGTCAGCGTCATGTCGACGGTGGCGACGTCGCCCTCGTCGATGTGGACGGCGTAGATCAGGCCCAGGTTGACGACGTCGATCCCGAGCTCGGGGTCGACGACGTCCATCAGGGCCTCCATCAGGTCGTCGACCGCGACCGAGCCCTTGCTGACGCTCTCGAACGCGGGACCCTCCGAGGCCTCAGGGGTCTCGGCGGTCTCCGCAGTGGTCTCGCTCATGCGCTCTCCTTGACGGGCGCTCCGGCCAGGGCCTGCGCCGTGGCGTCCTTCCAGGCCATCCAGCTCAGCAGGGCGCACTTGACGCGCGCCGGGTACTTCGAGACGCCGGCGAACGCGATCGCGTCCTCCAGCACCTCCTCGTCGCCCTCCTGCTGGCCCTTGGACTGCATCAGCTCCAGGAAGGCCTCCTGGATCTTCTGGGCGTCGCCCAGCTCCTTGCCGACCAGCAGCTCGTTCAGCACCGAGGCGCTGGCCTGGCTGATCGAACAGCCCTGGCCCTCGTAGGAGACGTCCTTCAGCACGGTCCCGTCGAGCTTGACCCGCAGGGTGATCTCGTCACCGCAGGTCGGGTTGACGTGGTGCACCTCGGCGTCGCCGTCGCGCAGGCCACGGCCGTGCGGGTTCTTGTAGTGGTCCAGGATGATGTCCTGGTACATCGAGTCGAGCTTCACAGCGCCGCTGTCCCTCTCTTCTCAGCCGAAGAAGGCGCGGACGTGGTGCAGCCCGTCGATCAGGGCGTCCACCTCCGCCTCGGTGGAGTACAGATAGAACGACGCCCGCGTGGTCGCCGGAATTCCGTAGCGCAGGCAGACCGGGCGCGCACAGTGGTGGCCGACGCGCACGGCGATGCCCTGCTCGTCCAGCACCTGGCCCACGTCGTGCGGGTGGATGTCGCCCAGGGTGAAGGAGATCGCCGCGCCACGGTCCTGGGCCGTCGTCGGGCCGATGATCCGCAGGTCCGGCACCTCCTGGAGGCGGCCGAGCGCGTACTCGGTGATCGCGTGCTCGTGGGCCGCGATCGCGTCCATGCCGACGCCGTTCAGGTACTCGATGGCCGCGCCCAGACCGACCGCCTGCGCGATCGGCGGGGTACCCGCCTCGAACTTGTGCGGCGCGGGGGCGTAGGTCGAGGACTGCATGGAGACGGTCTCGATCATCTCGCCACCGCCCAGGAACGGAGGAAGGTCCTCGAGCAGCTCCTGACGGCCCCACAGGACGCCGATGCCCGTGGGGGCCAGCATCTTGTGGCCGGTGAAGGCGACGAAGTCGGCCTCCAGCGCCTGCACGTCCAACACCGCGTGCGGGGCGGCCTGCGAGGCGTCGATGACGACCAGCGCGCCCACGTCCTGGGCGCGGCGGACGATCGCCTCGACCGGGTTGACGGTGCCCAGGATGTTGGAGACCAGGACGAACGAGACGACCTTGGTCTTCTCGGTGATGATCTCGTCGATGTGCGACAGGTCGAGCCGGCCGTCGTCGGTCAGACCGAACCACTTCAGCTTCGCGCCGGTGCGCTGCGCCAGCAGCTGCCACGGGACGATGTTGGAGTGGTGCTCCATCTCCGTGATGACGATCTCGGAGTCGGCGTCGACCTTGTACGGCTCCTCGGCCCAGCCGAGCATGTTCGCGACGAGGTTCAGCGACTCACTCGCGTTCTTGGTGAACACGACCTCGTCGCGGCTCGGCGCGTTGATGAAGGACGCGACGGCGTCACGCGCGCCCTCGTACAGCGCCGTGGCCTCCTCCGCGAGCGTGTGCACGCCGCGGTGGACGTTCGCGTTGTGCAGCTCGTAGTAGGCCGTCAGCGCGTCGAGGACCTGCTTGGGCTTCTGCGAGGTGGCCGCGTTGTCCAGGTAGATCAGCGGCTTGCCGTTGGGCAGGATCCGCGACAGGACCGGGAAGTCCTTGCGGATCGCGTCCACGTCCAGCGTGCGAGAGGTATGGATCACTCGGCTGCACCGCCCTTCACGTACTGCTCGTAGCCGTTCTCCTCCAGCTGGTCGGCCAGCTCGGGGCCGCCGGACGCGACGATCTTGCCGCCGGCGAAGACGTGGACGAAGTCCGGCTTGATGTAGCGCAGGATGCGCGTGTAGTGGGTGATCAGCAGGGTGCCGACCTCGCCGGTCTCGCGGACGCGGTTCACGCCCTCGGAGACGACGCGCAGCGCGTCGACGTCGAGGCCGGAGTCGGTCTCGTCGAGGATCGCGATCTTCGGCTTGAGGAGCTCCATCTGCAGGATCTCGTGGCGCTTCTTCTCGCCGCCGGAGAAGCCCTCGTTGACGTTGCGCTCGGCGAACGCCGGGTCCATCTGGAGGTCGGCCATGGCCTCCTTGACCTCCTTGACCCAGGTGCGGAGCTTGGGGGCCTCGCCGCGGATCGCGGTGGCGGAGGTGCGCAGGAAGTTGGAGACCGAGACGCCGGGGACCTCGACCGGGTACTGCATGGCCAGGAAGACGCCGGCGCGGGCGCGCTCGTCCACGGACATGGCCAGCACGTCCTCGCCGTCCAGCAGCACCGTGCCGGAGGTGATGGTGTACTTCGGGTGGCCGGCCAGCGAGTAGGCCAGGGTGGACTTGCCGGAGCCGTTCGGGCCCATGATCGCGTGGGTCTCGCCCTGCTTCACGACCAGGTCGACGCCCTTGAGGATCTCGCGCGGGCCGTTCTCGGCTTCGACGGAGACGTGCAGGTCGCGGATTTCAAGCGTTGCCATGGACTCAGGACTCCTGGGTGACGGAGACGAGCACATCGTCCCCTTCGATCTTTACGGGGTAGACAGGGACGGGCCGCGTGGCAGGGAGGCCCGAGGGCTTGCCGGTGCGCAGGTCGAAGCGCGAGCCGTGGAGCCAGCACTCGATCATGCAGTCCTCCACCTCGCCCTCGGACAGCGACACGTTGGCGTGCGAGCAGATGTCGTTGATGGCGAAGATCTCGCCCTCGGCGGCGACGATCGAGACGGCGACGCCGTCGACCTCGACCCGCTTCGGGGTGTCCTCCTCCAGCTCGCTCAGCGCGGCGACGCGCACAAAGCCGTTACTGCTCATCCGACGGACGCCTCCAGCTCGGCGTCGATCTTCTCGATCAGGCGCTCCTGGAGCTCCGGCAGGCCGATCTGCTGGACCAGCTCGGCGAAGAAGCCGCGAACCACCAGGCGACGCGCCTCGTCGGCCGGGATGCCGCGCGACTGCAGGTAGAAGAGCTGCTCGTCGTCGAAGCGACCGGTGGCGGAGGCGTGGCCGGCACCGACGATCTCGCCGGTCTCGATCTCCAGGTTCGGCACCGAGTCGACCCGCGCACCGTCGGTCAGCAGCAGGTTGCGGTTGAGCTCGTAGGTGTCGGTGCCCTCGGCCTCGGCGCGGATCAGCACGTCGCCGATCCAGACCGCGTGCGCGTCCTGACCCTGCAGCGCGCCCTTGTAGGCGACGTTGGAGCGGCAGTGCGGCGTGTCGTGGTCGACGAAGAGGCGGTGCTCCAGGTGCTGGCCGGCGTCGGCGAAGTAGAGGCCGTAGAGCTCGGCCTCGCCGCCGGTGCCGCCGTAGATCACGCGCGGGTGCAGGCGCACCACGTCGCCGCCGAGGGTGACGATCACGGACTTGAAGCTCGCGTCGCGGCCGACCAGCGCGGTGTGCTGGGCGGCGTGGACGGCGGTGTCCTCCCAGTCCTGGACCGAGACGACGGTCAGCTTGGCGCCGTCGCCGATCAGGTACTCGACGTTGGCGGCGAGCACGGCGTCACCGGTGTGCTCGATCACGACCACGGCCTCGGCGAACGCGCCGACCTCGATCACCTGGTGGCCGTAGGCGACGCCGCCCTGGCCGTGAATGGTGATCCGGATCGGCTCGGTCAGCTGGGCGTCCTTGGGGACGGAGACCAGACCGGCCTTGCCGAAGCTGGAGAACGCCTGCGCCGCGACGCGGTCGACCGGCTTGCCGGCGGCGCCCACCCGGGCGTCGTCGCGCTCGACGGCGGTGACGAGGACGCCCTCGGGGGCGGTCACGTCGACCTTGATCGCGCCGGAGGTCGCCTCGGCGGTGCCGTCGTGCAGGCCCTTGAGACGGTGCAGCGGCGTGAAGCGCCAGTTCTCCTCGCGGCCGTGCGGGACCGGGAAGTCCGCGACGTCGTAGGAGGCGAGGGCCTCGCTGCGGGCGTCCGCCGGCTGGGAGAACTCGCCGGGCACACCGGCGACCTTGATCGAGCCGGAGGTGGTGGCTCCCCCGGGGGTGGTGGTGACGTCAGCCATGGCTGTCGTGCTACTCGCTTTCTGGAAAGGACTAAGGGCAGATCGGAGACGCCAGGCTGTTACCCGACAGCCCCCTCCATCTGCAGCTCGATCAGCCGGTTGAGCTCCAGCGCGTACTCCATCGGCAGCTCCTTGGCGATCGGCTCCACGAAGCCGCGGACGATCATCGCCATCGCCTCGAACTCCGTCAGGCCGCGGCTCATCAGGTAGAAGAGCTGGTCCTCGGAGACCTTGGAGACCGTCGCCTCGTGACCCATGGAGACGTCGTCCTCGCGGACGTCGACGTACGGGTAGGTGTCGGAGCGGGAGATCGTGTCCACCAGCAGGGCGTCACAGAGCACGTTGGACTTGGCGCCCTTGGAGCCCTCGCCGATCTCGATCAGGCCGCGGTAGGAGGTGCGGCCGCCGCCTCGCGCCACCGACTTGGAGACGATGTTGGAGGAGGTGTTGGGCGCCATGTGCACCATCTTGGCGCCGGCGTCCTGGTGCTGGCCCTCGCCCGCGAACGCGATGGAGAGCGTCTCGCCCTTGGCGTGCTCGCCCATCAGGTACACGGCCGGGTACTTCATGGTGACCTTGGAACCGATGTTGCCGTCGATCCACTCCATGGTCGCGCCCTCGTACGCCACGGCGCGCTTGGTGACCAGGTTGTAGACGTTGTTCGACCAGTTCTGGATCGTCGTGTAGCGGCAGCGGCCGCCCTTCTTGACGATGATCTCGACGACGGCGCTGTGCAGCGAGTCCGAGGAGTAGATCGGGGCGGTGCAGCCCTCGACGTAGTGGACGTAGGCGTCCTCGTCGACGATGATCAGCGTCCGCTCGAACTGGCCCATGTTCTCGGTGTTGATCCGGAAGTAGGCCTGCAGCGGGATCTCGACGTGCACGCCCTTCGGCACGTAGATGAACGATCCGCCGGACCACACGGCCGTGTTCAGCGAGGCGAACTTGTTGTCGCCGACCGGGATGACGGTGCCGAAGTACTCCTGGAAGAGCTCCGGGTGCTGCTTCAGCGCGGTGTCGGTGTCGAGGAAGATGACGCCCTGCTCCTCCAGGTCCTCACGGATCTGGTGGTAGACGACCTCCGACTCGTACTGCGCGGCGACACCGGCGACCAGGCGCTGCTTCTCCGCCTCCGGGATGCCGAGCTTGTCGTAGGTGTTCTTGATGTCCTCGGGCAGGTCCTCCCAGGACTCCGCCTGCTTCTCCGTGGAGCGCACGAAGTACTTGATGTTGTCGAAGTCGATGCCGGAGAGGTCCGAGCCCCAGGTCGGCATGGGCTTCTTGCCGAAGAGCTTCAGGCCCTTGAGGCGGAGCTTCAGCATCCACTCGGGCTCGTTCTTCTTCGCCGAGATGTCCCGGACGACGTCCTCGTTCAGACCGCGCTTGGCAGCCGCGCCGGCCGCGTCGGAGTCGGCCCAGCCGTACTCGTACTTGCCGAGGCCCTCGAGCTCCGGGTGAGCGGTGGTGGTCATGCGGGGTTCCTCCCGGATGCGGCGGTCGAATCGGTCGTGCTGGTGGTCTCTGGTGTGTGTCTCTCGTGCTGCGGCGGCGGGGCCGCCCGCGGCACGAAGGTGGTGCAGACCCCGTCGCCGTGGGCGATCGTGGCCAGCCGTTGCACGTGGGTGCCCAGCAGCTGCGAGAAGAGTTCCGTCTCGGCCTCGCAGAACTGCGGGAACTGCTCGGCGATGTGCGCCACCGGGCAGTGGTGCTGGCAGAGCTGCTCGCCGAGCGGGGCGCTGCGCACCGTGGCAGCGTAACCGTCCGCGCTGAGCGCGCCCGCCAGGGCCTGCGCCTTGGCCTCGGTGTCCGAGCAGTCGCCGAGCTGATGCGCGTACCGCTGTCCGTCGCGCGCGAGCCGCGCCCGGGCGAAGGCCACGAGCGCCTCCTTGCCCTGCTCACCGCCGCCGACGGCCTCCACGAGGAAGCCGAGCGCGTCCGCGGCGAGCTGGTCGTAGGCCTGGTAGAAGGTGCTGCGGCCGGAGTCGGTCAGCAGGAACACCCGGGCGGGGCGGCCGCGGCCGCGGTGGCCGTAGACCTTCTGTTCCCGCGAGGTGACGTAGCCGGCGGCGGTCAGCGCGTCGAGGTGCCGACGCACGGCGGCCTGGGTCAGGCCGAGGCGCACGGCGAGGTCGGCCGCGCTGGAGGGGCCGTGGTCGAGGATGGACCTGGCCACACGCTCGCGCGAAGAGCCCGCGGGGGCGGTCGTGTCGACCGCCTCGCGTCCCTCAGCCTGCTCGCGCACGTTTTTCACAACACCATTGTTGCGTAATTCCGTCCGGACGAACAAGCGCCGCAGGTCGCAGCGGAAAGTGCGGTCCATCACTAAGGGTTACCTAATCTGTGGCCTGCGGCGGGGTGGTTCGTAGACTCGACCGCATGCATGACCACGCCCCCGCCGTCGAGATTCGGGGCCTCATCAAGCGGTACGGCGCCAAGACCGCCGTCGACGGCCTGGACCTCACGGTTCGGCGCGGATCGCTCACCGCGGTCCTGGGACCGAACGGTGCGGGAAAGACCACCACCATCGAGACCTGCGAGGGCTACCGTCGCCCCGACGCCGGCACCGTCCGGGTCCTCGGGTTCGATCCGGTGACCCAGGGCGCGGAGCTGAAGCCGCGCATCGGCGTGATGCTCCAATCGGGTGGCGTCTACCCCGGCGCCCGCGCGATGGAGATGCTGCGGCACACCGCCCGGCTGCACGCGAACCCCCTCGACGTCGACGAGCTGGCCGAGCGCCTCGGCCTCGGCTCCTGCGGCAGGACCGTCTACCGCCGCCTCTCCGGGGGCCAGCAACAGCGGCTCGCGCTCGCGATGGCCGTCGTGGGGCGGCCGGAGCTGGTCTTCCTCGACGAGCCGACCGCCGGGCTCGACCCGCAGGCGCGGCGTGCGACCTGGGACCTGGTCCGGGACCTGAAGCGCGACGGCGTGAGCATCGTGCTCACCACGCACCACATGGACGAGGCCGAGCAGCTCGCCGACGACGTCGCCATCGTGGACCGCGGCAAGGTCATCACCCAGGGCAGCCCGGAGCAGCTGTGCCGCGGCGGAG
Source organism: Streptacidiphilus jiangxiensis (assembly GCF_900109465.1). Lineage (GTDB taxonomy): Bacteria > Actinomycetota > Actinomycetes > Streptomycetales > Streptomycetaceae > Streptacidiphilus > Streptacidiphilus jiangxiensis. The sequence continues at coordinate 421,872 of NZ_FOAZ01000004.1, read as the reverse complement.
CCGCGAACACGCTGCGCTTCCAGGGCCGCAGCGGCCTGGACCTCGGCGCGCTGCTCAAGGCCCTGCCGGACGGCTCCTCCGCCGCGGAGTTGACGCCGGGCAGCTACCTCGTCGAGGGGCCGGTCGACCCGCAGCTGCTCGCCACGGTCACCAGCTGGTGCGCTCAGGCCGGTGTGCTCCCGGAGAAGCTCTCGGTCGAGCGCCGCACCCTCGAAGACGTCTTCCTCGAACTCACCGGACGGGACCTGCGCTCGTGACCACGACGACGACCTACACCCCCGCCCCGGGCGCGGCCCCGCTCGGCCGCATGCTGCGCGCGCAGACCGCGCTGGAGACCAGGCTGCTGCTGCGCAACGGCGAGCAGCTGCTGCTGACGATCGTCATCCCCAGCGTCCTGCTGCTCCTCTTCAGCGCGGTGGACATCGTGTCCACCACCGGTCCCGGCAAGCGCGTCGACTTCCTGGCGCCCGGCCTGTTGGCGCTGGCCGTCATGTCCACCGCGTTCACCGGCCAGGCCATCGCGACGGGCTTCGAGCGCCGCTACGGCGTGCTCAAGCGCCTCGGGGCGAGCCCCCTGCCCCGCTGGGCCCTGATGACCGCGAAGACCGGCAGCGTGCTGGTGACCGAGGTGCTGCAGGTCGTGCTGCTGACGGCGATCGCCTTCGCGCTGGGCTGGCACCCGCACGGCAACCCGCTCGCAGTGGCGCTGCTCATCGTCGCCGGCACCGCCGCCTTCTCCGGCCTCGGCCTGCTGATGGCCGGCACGCTCAAGGCGGAGGCGACCCTCGCCGCGGCCAACCTGGTCTTCATCCTGCTGCTGCTCGCCGGCGGCGTGATCGTGCCGCTGTCGAAGTTCCCCGGCGCGGTCCGCCCGGTCCTGGAGGCGCTGCCGATCAGCGCGCTCTCCGACGGTCTGCGCACCGTCCTCCAGCAGGGCGCGACCATGCCCTGGGGCGACCTCGGCATCCTCGCCGCCTGGGCCGTCGTCGGCCTCGCCGCGGCGGCGCGCTTCTTCCGCTGGGAGTAGCCGGACCTGCGTTGACTGCTCATGGGGTCACCTGAAAAACTGCCCGCGCCCGGCGTGCGGCAGGAGGTTCGACCCGGTGACTGATTCCCTTCCATCGGGTAGACACGCCTGGTTCCGGCCGTTCCGCGGCAATCCGCGCCGACGCACCCTGGTGCTGCTGCTGGGCACCGGGGTCGCCGTCCTCGGCGTGAACTTCGCGATCGAGAACCACGGCGACGCCAGCACCAGGGCCAAGGGCCCGCAGATACCGACGTTCTACGTCAGCGCCACCGGCGACGACAACGCGTCCGGCACCACGCCCGGCACCGCGTGGCGCACCCTGACCCGCGTCGACCAGCACGTCTTCAAGCCCAGTGAGCGGCTGCTGCTGCACGGCGGGGACCGGTTCACCGGCCATCTCACGCTCAAGGCCGGGGAGGCCGGCCAGGCGGCGAAGCCCGTGCAGGTCGGCTCCTACGGGAGCGGTCGCGCCACGATCGTCGGCACGGACACACCTGGGCTGTCGGTGTTCGACACCGCGGGCGTGGAGATCAGCGACCTGGTGCTGACCGGACCCGGCGTCGGCAGGAGCCTGGACGCGGGCATCGACGTGTTCACGGACCTCACCACCGGTGCCCGGCTGGCGCACGTCTCCGTCGCCCGCGTGGACGTCTCCGGCTTCCGCGACGGGATCGCGGTGAGCGCCGCGAACGGCGCCGTCGGCTTCAGCGATGTCGCGATCAGTGACAGCACCCTGCACGGCAACCGCGACAACGGCCTGGTCAGTTACGGCGGCCCGCTGGACCCGGCCGCCCCTCGCTACGCGGTGCAGAACCTCCGGGTCACCGGGGTGCAGGCGTACGCGAACCTCGGCAACCCACGCAACAGGACCAGCAACTCCGGCAGCGGCATCGCCGTCGGCAGCGCCGACGGCGCGCTGGTCCAGGGCTGCGTCGCGTTCGGGAACGGGACGCACGGCGTGGCCGCCAACGGGCCGGTCGGGATCTGGGCGTACGACGCGACCAAGGTCGTCATGCAGCACAACGTCTCGCACGACAACCACACCGGCGGCAGCGCCGACGGCGGCGGCTTCGACCTGGACCGCAACACCACCGACTCCGTCATCCAGGCCAACCTGTCCTTCGACAACGACGGCCCGGGTTTCATGGACTTCTCCGCGGTCAAGGCCCAGCCGTCGGCGCGCAACACCATCCGCTTCAACGTCAGCCGCGACGACTCGCGCAAGTTCCCCGGCTACGGCTCCGTCGACCTGTCCGGCTGGCTGGACTCCATCGACGTCCACCACAACACCGTGGTCCAGACGAAGGCGAACTCCAAGGCGCCGCTGCTCAAGTTCGGGCTGCACATCACGAACTCGACGGTGCGGGACAACCTGCTCTCGCCGCGCGGCGGCGCGGTCGTCGACTCGCACCAGGCCTACACGACGGCGCAGCTTCTGCTCCAGGGCAACGAGTACGACACACCCGCGGCGGCCTGGCGGGTCGTCTGGGGAACCTCGGACTACGGCACGCTGACCGCCTGGCGCGCGGTGAGCCACCAGGAGGTCGCGCAGGGCAAGGGAACGGCGACGATCGCCCCGGCCAGGCTGCGGTGGACGCGTGCGGCCTCGTGGGACCCGACGCGCACCCCGGCGCCCGAACTGCCCGTCGGCTCCGCGTTGCTGAAGGCCGGGCTGGATCTGAGGGCGCTCTTCGGCGACGACCCGGGCGCGACGGACTACTTCGGCGCGCCGCTGACCGTCGCGACGGCTGTCGGAGCGACTCAGCCCGCGCCGTAGCGCGGGCCGAGCGGAGCGGAAGCGAGCGGGGTCAGCCCGCCGGGGCCGGGGCGGGCTTGCCGAGCAGGCGGACCGTCCAGCCGGCGGCGGCCCAGCGGCCTGCGTCGAGGGCGTTGCGGCCGTCCAGCAGGAGCGGCGTGCGCACCGAGGCGGCGACCTCTGCCGGGTCCAGCTCCTGGTACTGCTGCCAGGCCGTCAGGTGCAGCAGCAGGTCGGCGCCCGTGCAGGCGTCCTCCAGTGACTCGACGCACTCCAGGCCCGGGTGGGCGGACTTGGTGTTGGCCAACCCCTCCGGGTCGTGCACGCGCACCTCCGCGCCCTCGGCCAGCAGTAGCTCGGCGACGTGCAGCGACGGCGAGTCGCGGATGTCGTCGCTGTCCGGCTTGAAGGTGGCGCCCAGCACGGTCACGCGGCGACCGGCGAGCTCACCGCCGAGCAGCTCGCGGGCCGCGTCGACGGTCCGCGCGCGCTGACGCAGGTTCACCGTGTCGACGTGCTCCAGGAAGTCCAACGCGGACCCCACGCCGAGCTCCTGGGCGCGCGCGTGGAAGGCCCGGATGTCCTTGGGCAGGCAGCCGCCGCCGAACCCGACGCCGGCGTCGAGGAAGCGGCGGCCGATGCGGACGTCGTGGCCGATCGCGTCGGCGAGCGTGGTGACGTTCGCGCCGGTGGCGTCGCAGATCTCCGCCATCGCGTTGATAAAGGAGATCTTGGTGGCCAGGAAGGAGTTGGCCGCGGTCTTGACCAACTCCGAGGTGGCCAGGTCGGTGCTGATCCACGGCGTGCCCAGCGCCAGCACCGGGGCGTAGACCCGACGCAGCACCTCCTCGGCGTGCTCGCCGGTGACGCCGACGACGAGGCGGTCCGGCCGCAGGGTGTCCTCGACGGCGAAGCCCTCGCGCAGGAACTCGGGGTTCCAGGCGAGCTCGGCGGCCGCGCCGACGGGGGCGAGCTCGGCGACCTTCGCGGCCAGCGCCGCCGCCGTGCCGACCGGCACGGTCGACTTGCCGACGACCAGACAGGGCCGGTGCAGGTGCGGGGCGAGCGCCTCCACGGCGGCGTGCAGGTGGCGGAGGTCGGCGGCGTTCGAGCCGGGCTGCTGCGGGGTTCCCACGCACAGGAAGTGCACCTCGCCGAAGGTGGCGGCCTCGGCCGCGTCCGTGGTGAACGAGAGCCGGCCACTGGCCAACCCCTCCGCGAGCAGCTCGGGCAGGCCCGGCTCGAAGAACGGCGCCCGGCCCGCCGCCAGCGCGTCGATCTTGGCGGCGTCCTGGTCGACGCCCAGCACCTCGTGCCCTGCCTTGGCCATGCAGACCGCGTGCACCGCGCCCAGGTAACCCGTCCCGATGACGGTGATGCGCATGGTGTTCTCCTCAGCCGGCTGTTCGCGTACGTGATAGGGGGTCAGGGGGCTGCGTCGTAGCCCATGGGGTTCGCCTGCTGGAAACGCCAGGCGTCGGCGCACATGTCGTCGAGGGTGCGGGTGGTGCGCCATCCCCAGGCGGCGGCGACCGCGCTCGGGTCGGCCACCAGGCGGGTCACGTCGCCCTCGCGGCGGCCCACGATCTCGTGCGGGACCGGTCGGCCGCAGGCCCGGCCGACGGCCGCGACCAGCTCCAGCACCGAGGTGCCGACTCCCGTGCCGAGGTTGAGCACCTGCAGACCGGTGCGGGCCGCGGCGCCCGCGCTGTCCGGGCGAACACCGAGCTGCTCCAGCGCCACCCGGTGCCCGTCGGCCACGTCCACCACGTGGATGTAGTCGCGCACGGCGGTGCCGTCCTCGGTCGGGTAGTCGCCGCCGAAGACGCTCAGCTGCTCCCGGCGACCCACGGCCACCTGCATGGCGAAGGGCATCACGTTGTTGGGGACCCCGCGCGGGTCCTCCCCGAGCAGCCCGCCCGGGTGCGCGCCGACGGGGTTGAAGTAGCGCAACGCCAGCGCGGACAGCTCCGGCCAAGCCCGGCAGGTGTCGGCGAGGACCTGCTCGCACATCCACTTGGACCGGGCGTAGGGGTTGGTCGGACGGGCGGGCTCGTGCTCGTCCAGCGGCACCGGACGCGCGTCGCCGTAAATGGAACAGGAGGAGGAGAAGACCAGCCGCTCGACGCCGTGCTCGCGCATGACGCGCAGCAGCGAGACCGTCGCGCCGACGTTGACCTCGTAGTAGTCGAGCGGGATCTGGACCGACTCGCCGACGGCCTTCTTCGCCGCGAAGTGCACGACCGCGTCGATCCGGTGGGTGCGGAACACCTCGGCCAGCGCTTCCACGTCGCGCATGTCGAGGATGTGCACCGCGTGCAGCGCACGGCCGGCGGTCTTCTCGATCCGCAGCAGCGCCTCGGGCGAGCTGTTGGAGTGGTCGTCGACGACGACCACCCGGTAGCCGTGCTCCAGCAGCTCCACACAGGTGTGGCTGCCGATGAACCCGGCCCCGCCGGTCACCAGCACGGTGGGCACGGATGCGGAAAGCGTGGACATCAGTGGGCCTTTCGGAACGACTAGGGCAGGTGCAGGTGCACGTCGAGCACAGCCGCGAGGTGGGGCACGTAGTGCGCCATCGCGAAGCCGAGCGGGACCAGCGTCGCCAGGCCGAGGGCGAGTGGCAGCCGCGCGGTGCGCAGGGCCTTGCTCCAGCGCGCCCCGGCGGCCCGCGCGGCCTCACGGATGTGCAGTAGCGGCACCAGGATGCTGACCACGCTGTAGGAGGTCGCGCCGAAGATGCACAGCAGCACGTAGCCGAGGACGTGGCCGCGGTACTCGCCGTACAGCGCGACCGAGGAGAGGAACAGGGTGAACGTCAGGTAGGGCGCGAGCAGCTTGGCCGGCAACTCCGGCATGCCGCCGAAGCCCTTGGGGGTGACCTTGAAGGTGATCTGCCGGGGCCGGATCACGCTCATCGCCCCGGCCACCACGCCGCGCACCACGTAGGGCCAACCGGTCAGCGTGAACAGCCAGTTCTCCCAGCTGAGCACGGGCGCCGCGGCCGGCCGCAGCAGGCCGCGCTTCCGCAGCAGCCGGACCAGCAGCAGCAGCCAGACCGAGACCGACGCCATGTGCCACACGAAGGACAGGTAGTCGATGTGCACCCACTGGATGCCGGCCAGCACCGCGACGGGTGCCAGCAGCAGTCCGGACGTCAGCACCGCGCCGTTGAGCGGGTAGTAGACCAGCGAGAAGCCGAAGCGCACCTTCAGTGGGCCGCGCATGCGCGGCAGGTGCCGCGGTAGCAGGCCGAACAGCACCGTGGTGAGGCTGCGCGACCACTGGAACTCCTGGGTCAGCGCGTCCGCGAAGGTCAGCGGGCCGTCGCCGTGGGCCTCCGCGTCGATGGCGAAGGCGCCCTGCCAGCCGGCGGAGTTGAGCAGGAAGGTGGTGGAGAAGTCCTCGGCCAGCTCCGGGCCGATCCCGCCGATCTCGCGCAGCGCCTCGGTGCGCACGGCGTAGTGGGACCCGATGCACATCGGTGCCAGGCCGCCGTTGTGGCCGAGCTGCACCGGGCCGTGCCAGACCGCCTCACGGTAGAGGCGGCCGCGCGCGGCCCAGGAGTCCTCGGCGTTGGCGTCGCACATGCTGGGGGCCGCGACGTAGCCGACCGCAGGGTCGGCGAAGGGACGCACCATCGCGGCGAGGTAGCCGGGCTCGGGCACGTGGTCGCAGTCGAGCTGGGCCACCACGTCGTAGTACTGGTAGCCGTAGTTGTCGTAGAAGTAGGCGAGGTTGCCCTCCTTGCAGCGGGTGCGCCGCGGCCAGGAGGTCCGGTGGTACGCCTCGACACCCTTGCGGGTGCAGACGCCCACGTAGTTGTCCCGGCACCACACGAGCACCTCGTCGGTGGGGTCCTCGTCGCAGAGCCACACGTGGTAGGCGTGCGGGTACTCCTGCGCCAGCATGCACTCGAGTGTGCGCCGGGCGGTCTCCCACGGTTCCGAGGGGGCCTTGGTCACCACGAAGGCGACCCGGAGCTCCGGCACCGCCACCTTCGGGTCGGGCTTGCGCAGCCACGCCACCGACAGCAGGAAGTACAGCGGGATCGCGGTGACGTAGAGCAGCACGGCACTGTTGAGCATCATGCCGGTGAAGCTGCTGCGGTTCTGCGGCTGGAGCCACCACAACCAGAAGTAGATGAAGCAGACCATCCAGCCGACGGAGAACAGCGCGATCCGGATGCGGTCGCCGCGCCGCAGCGCGGGCGTCATCAGGTCGGCGCTGAGTGCGCGCAGCTCCAGCCTGTCCCCGAAGGTGGGACCGCTGGGCCGGATCTCCCGCACGTTGCCACCGGACAGCTCGCGGATGGCGTCACCGAGCTGCTCCTCCTCGGAGGGCGGCTGCGGTCGGTCGTCGTGTTGTCGAGAGGGCGACGAGATCACCACGTTCGGCCCCGCCTCAGCCGGCCAACGCGGGGACAGCGCGAAGGTCATCACCGACGCGGGACTCTTCGTCGAGCTGACCGCCGCGCAGGTCGGCGGCGGCCGAGGCGACCTCCTCGGGGCGGGAGGCGAACCACGCCGCGGTGCTGCGCAGGCCGTCCTCGATCTCGACCTGCGGGGACCAGCCCAGGAGGGCCTGCGCCCGACCGATGTCGGGACGCCGGCGGGTCGGGTCGTCCTGGGGCAGCTCGTGGTGCTCCGTCACCACCGGGCAGCCGGTGATCTCGCCGACCAGCGTGGCCAGCTCGGCGATGGTTCGCTCGGCGGGGTTGCCGCAGTTGATCGGACCGGCCTGGTCGCTCTCCATCATCGCCACCAGGGCCGTGACCAGGTCGTCGACGTAGCAGAAGCTGCGCGTCTGACTGCCGTCGCCGTAGATGGTGAGCGGCTCGCCGCTGAGCGCCTGCACCAGGAAGCTGGAGACGACGCGACCGTCGTCGGCACGCATGCGCGGACCGTAGGTGTTGAAGATGCGGACGATGCCGGTGTCGACGCCCAGAGTGCGGCGGTAGGCGGAGGTGACCGCCTCGGCGTAGCGCTTGGCCTCGTCGTAGACGCTGCGCGGGCCGATCGGGTTGACGTTGCCCCAGTAGTCCTCGCGCTGCGGGTGGACCACCGGGTCGCCGTAGACCTCACTCGTGGAGGCGAGCACGAACCGGGCCCCGTGACGGTGGGCCAGGCGCAGCGCGTTCTCGGTACCGCGGCTGCCGACCGCGAGGGTCTCCAGGGGCCGGCGCCGGTAGTCGGGCGGGGAGGCCGGGCTGGCCAGGTGCATCACCGCGTCGACCGGGCCGGCGACGTCCAGGCCCTCGATGATGTCCTGGTCGAGGAAGGTGAAGCGCTCGGAGCCCAGCAGGCCGGCGATGTTGTCCGGGCGGCCGGACGAGAGGTCGTCGACACAGACCACCTCGTCGCCGCGCGCGATCAGCCGGTCGCACAGGTGCGATCCGATGAACCCGGCACCACCGGTCACCACTATGCGCATCTTCATCGCTCCCCGCGCCTCGCTGTGGTGATGAAACGTAAGGATGGTGTGAACAAAGTGTCAATGTGTGTAAGGGCTACTGTGTGACCAATGTCCGGATCACCCGGAATATTCATTTGCATTTGTTATATGACGCCACCTCAGAGGAAACTGAGAGTTTCTCGACAGCTCTGTAACAGCTGCGGTCACTTCCGACCCCCGCGTCACACAGCTACCCGAGAGTTCACTAGGATTCCGCCCACATCGAGAGTCATCCGGAGCATTGCCACCAGACGCCGCAACTCCGGTTCCAGGTCTTTGGCATGTTCTGCACAAGGGGAGAGGCACGTCCATGCTCGGAATATCGTCGCGGGGAGGGGCCGTCCGCATCGCGGCGGGTCTCGTGTCGGCGGGAGCGATCGCGCTCGGCACGCTGGCAGTAGGCGGCACGGCGCACGCGGACCAGAACGGCAGCGCCACGGCCACGCTCGGCGACTTCATCCACGCCGGCGCGATCGACGTCGACGGCCACCAGGCCTACGGCGGCACCGTGGCCCTGCAGGACGGCGGACAGCAGCTCGCGGTCTACTGCATCGACCTGCACCACGACACGCACAACGGGGTGCAGTACCAGGAGACCGGCTGGGCGCAGTCGACGCTCTCCCAGAACCCGAACCGCGGCAAGATCCAGTGGATCCTGCAGCACTCCTACCCCGTGGTCTCCCCCTCGGTGCTGGCCGGCGACATCAACGTCGCGAGCCTGTCCGCGGACCAGGCCGCCGCCGCGACCCAGGCCGCGATCTGGTTCTACTCCGACAACGCGAACGCGGTGCCCGAGGACCAGAACGCCAACGCTCTGGCCTCCTGGCTGGAGAAGAACGCGCAGGACAGCGCCGAGCCGGCCCCCTCCCTCGCCCTCTCCCCCGCCTCCGTGGCCGGCCGCGGCGGCAAGCTCGGCCCGGTCACCGTGACCACCAGCGGCTCGTCGGTGGACCTCTCGCTCTCCGCCCCCGCGGGCGTCACCCTGGTCGACGGCACCGGCAAGCCGGTCACCACGGCCGTCAACGGCGAGAAGCTCTACGTCGACGTGCCCCAGGGCACCGCCGCCGGCTCCGCCGAGGTCGACGCCACGACCACCACCGCACTGCCGGTCGGCCGGGCCTTCAAGGCCGTGGACGGCTCCAGCCAGACCATGATCCTCGCGGGCACCGCGCCCGTCTCGGTCAAGGCCGTCGCGCAGGCGCAGTGGGCCCCGCAGGGCCCCGTGCCGGCCGCGAACGCCAAGGAGGACTGCAAGCAGGGCGGCGTCGACGTCACCCTGACCAACGGCGGCGACCAGCCGTGGACGGCCTCGGTCGGCTCCCTCAAGGTGACGGTGGCGCCGGGCGCCACCAAGACCGTGCTGGTCAAGGAGAAGGAGGGCCAGAAGTACACGATCACCGTGACCGGCCCGAACTTCAGCAAGACCTTCACCGGCGCGCTGACGTGCAAGCCCACCGGCGGCAGCCACCTGCCGACCACCAAGCCCACCCCCTCCCCCTCGGCCTCGCACCCGCCGCTGGCCGAGACCGGCGCCAGCAGCGCGACCCCGGTCATCGCCGGTGTCGGCGCGGGCTTCGTGCTGGTCGGTGGCGCGGCGGTGTTCCTGCTCCGCAAGCGCCGGGGCCGTCACACCGCCTGACGCCCTGACTGACATGTGACGCGTGCCACGGCAGTCCTCGAACGCTTCGAGCGACCTGCCGTGGCACGCGTCACCCCGGGCAAAGATCGCGAATCGGGGCACCTACGATGGACGTCGTGCGTACCCCCTTCTCCTACCTCGCCGAGCGGGTGACCGTGCCGGACCAGTGGGTCCGCCGCGCGGCGCTGGCCACGCTGGTGTGCAGCGTGCTGATCATCGTGACGGGCGGCGCGGTCCGCCTCACGGGCTCCGGCCTCGGCTGCCCGACGTGGCCCACCTGCACCTCGACGACCCTCGCGCCCACCGGCGCGATGGGCGTCCACGGGATCATCGAGTTCAGCAACCGGATGCTGACCGACGTCATCTGCATCGTCGTCGGCATCGCCATCCTGGCCTCGCGCTGCGCCAAGCCGTGGCGCAAGGAGGTCACCCGGCTCGGGTGGTACCAGTTCTGGATCATCGTCGGCGACGCGGTCGTCGGCGGGATCACGGTGCTGACGCACCTGAACCCCTACGTGGTCTCCTGCCACTTCCTGCTGTCGATGCTGCAGATCCTCGCCTCGCTGGCGATGTGGCAGCGCACCCGGGAGGGCGACGGCGAGCCGGTCCGCACCGTCGGCCGCCCGATCATCCACCTCTCCCGCGTCACCGTCGCCATGACGGCCCTGCTGATCGCCGCCGGCACCCTGGTGACCGGCTCGGGCCCGCACCCGGGCGACAGCAGCGACGTGAAGCGCATGCCGTTCAACTGGGACAAGATCACCCAGTTCCACGCCGACTTCGCGATGATCTCCGTCGGCCTGGCCGTCGCCCTGATCTTCGTCCTGATGGCCGTGGACGCACCCACGGCCCCCCGGCGCCTGGCCAAGGAGTTCCTGGTCGTGCTGCTGGCGCAGGGCGTGCTGGGCTTCGTCCAGTACTTCACGCACGTCCCTGAGCTGCTGGTGGGCATCCACATGCTCGGCGCCGCGCTGTGCTGGGTCGCCGTGCTGCGCCTGCACCTCTCGCTGCGGGTGCGGCCCCAGGTCGGCGAGCTCAGCCGACCGACCGACATCGAGGCGCTGGTCGCGACGGCCTGACGCACACAGACGAAGGAGCCCCCGGCCGTCGGCCGGGGGCTCCTTCGTCTGTGGATCAGATCTGGATGCCCGCCATGCGCTTCCACTCGTACTCGCCCGTCTTGACCTTCAGGCCCAACTCGCCCTCGAAGCTGTCGTGGCGGGTGACACCGGACAGCTCCACCGCGCGCTCCGCGACGGCCATGGACGGGGCGACCTGGTCGCCCCACTGGCCGTCCGCGCCCACCAGGGCGATGCGGGTGGCGATCTTGCCGACGTACTCGACGACGCCGTCCGCAGTGCCACCGTGCTCGGCGGCGAAGGCCTTGACGTTCTTGGCGATCCGCTGCGCGCGCTTCTCGTCCCGGGGGGAGAGGACGGCGGCGGTGGTCTCTTCGGTGGTCATGAACAGCAGATTACTCAGGGGTACGCCGACATACGACCGGGCCCCGATGTGCGTTATTGCACATCGGGGCCCGGTCGAGAAAACGGTGAGGGCTACTTCAGGCTCGCCTACTTCAAGAACGGGTCGATCGCGATCTCGACGAAGAGCAGCGTGAGGTAGGTGATCGACCAGTGGAACAGCCGCATCTCCTTCAGCTTCGCGCCCACCACTCCGGCCTTGGCGCGGGCCAGCAGGCCGTGCGCCTCCTTCAGCCACAGCGCGCCCAGCGCCACCGCCGTGACCGGGTAGACCACGCTGGTGTGGCCCAGCGGCCACAGCGTCAGCGAGACGGCGACCATGACCCAGCTGTAGGCGACGATCTGCTTGGCGACCGCCTCGTTCGTCGCGATCACCGGCAGCATCGGCACGCCGGCGTTGGCGTAGTCGTCCTTCACCTTCATCGACAGCGGCCAGTAGTGCGGCGGCGTCCAGAAGAAGATGACGAGGAAGAGCACGACCGGCGGCCAGGCCAGCGAGTTCGTCACCGCGGACCAGCCGATGAAGACCGGCATGCAGCCGGCGATGCCGCCCCAGACGATGTTCTGCGCCGTCCGGCGCTTCAGCCCCATCGTGTAGACGACGACGTAGAAGAGGAGGGCCGCCAGCGACAGCGCCGCGCTCAACGGGTTGACCAACGCCCAGAACCACAGCGTCGAGCCGATCGCCAGCGCGATGCCGAAGACCAGCGCCTCGCGCGGGGAGACCATGCCGGTCACCAGCGGGCGGCGCTCGGTGCGGGTCATCAACGCGTCGATGTCGCGGTCGATGTACATGTTGAGCGCGTTGGCACCACCCGCGGAGAGGTAGCCGCCGACGACGACCTCCAGCACGAGCAGCAGGTCGGGAACTCCGCGCTGCGCCAGGAACATCACCGGAACGGTGGTGATCAGCAGCAGCTCGATGATCCGCGGCTTGGTCAGTGCGATGAAGGCCCCGAGGCGGGCCGTCAGCGGCCGTTGCCCGGGGGTCCCCTCGACCAGACCGGCCGGACGGGATTCGACGGCGGTCACGAACACCCCTGGTTGATGAAGCTCAGCAGTACCACGCCACCTTAGACGTTCCATATCTCCGCTATTGCGGCGGGGGGCCGTGTCGGCACAAACCCCGTCGTCAGCAGGGTGAACGTGGGGCGAACGGTCATCGCAGCGCGTAACCGGTCTGCGTCGTTCAGCGGGAACGCACGCACGCATGAGCGGTAGGCTCGCGTTTGTAAAGCGGGTCAACGCTCTGTGCCCAGAAACCGCCGCCGTTGTCGGCTCCTGGCTCGAGTCGGAAGACGTTACGGAAGGAGCCCTGATTCAGGGTGAGCACGACGCCGAGTAACACCTTCGAATGGGACGAGCTCGACCAGCGCGCGGTGGACACCGTGCGCGTGCTGGCTGCGGACGCGGTCCAGAAGGTCGGAAACGGTCACCCCGGTACGGCGATGAGCCTGGCCCCGGCCGCGTACCTCATCTACCAGCGCTTTCTGCGCCACGACCCGGCGGACGCCCAGTGGGTCGGCCGCGACCGCTTCGTGCTCTCGCCGGGCCACACCTCGCTGACGCTCTACATCCAGCTCTACCTGTCGGGCTACGGCCTGACCCTTGCGGACCTGGAGTCGTTCCGCACCTGGGGCTCGCTGACCCCGGGCCACCCGGAGCACGGCCACACCGTGGGTGTCGAGACCACCACCGGCCCGCTGGGCCAGGGCGTCGGCAACGCCGTCGGCATGGCCATGGCCTCCCGCTACGAGCGCGGCCTGTTCGACCCGGAGGCCCCGCAGGGCGCCTCCCCGTTCGACCAGACCATCTGGGCCATCGTCTCCGACGGTGACCTGGAGGAGGGCATCGCCTCCGAGGCGTCCTCGCTGGCCGGCCACCAGAAGCTGGGCAACCTGGTCTTCCTCTACGACGACAACCACATCTCGATCGAGGGCGACACCGAGACCGCCTTCTCCGAGGACGTGCTCAAGCGCTACGAGGCGTACGGCTGGCACGTCCAGCGCATCGAGCCGTCGGAGTCCGGCGACATCGACGTGAACGCCCTCAACGACGCGCTGACCGCCGCCAAGGCCGAGACCGGCAAGCCGTCCATCATCGCGATGCGCACGATCATCGCCTGGCCGGCCCCGAACGCGCAGAACACCGAGGCCGCGCACGGCTCCGCGCTCGGCAAGGACGAGGTCGCCGCCACCAAGCGCGTGCTCGGCTTCGACCCGGAGCAGTCCTTCGTCGTCGAGCCGGAGGTGCTCGCGCACGCCCGCAAGGTCGGCGACCGCGGCGCCGAGGCCCACGCCGTCTGGGAGAAGCAGCTGGCCGACTGGCGCACCGCCAACCCGGCGCGCGCCGAGCTGTTCGACCGCGTCCAGGCGGGCGAGCTGCCGGAGGGCTGGGAGCGGTCCGTCCCCGCGTTCGAGGTCGGCTCCTCCGTCGCCACCCGCGCCGCGTCCGGCAAGGTGCTGCAGGGTCTGGGCAAGGTGCTGCCGGAGCTGTGGGGCGGCTCGGCCGACCTGGCCGGCTCGAACAACACCACCATCGACGCCTCCTCGTCGTTCCTCCCGGTCGGCAACCCGCTGCCGGAGGCGAGCCCGTACGGCCGCACGGTGCACTTCGGCATCCGCGAGCACGCCATGGGCTCGACGATGAACGGCATCGCGCTGCACGGGAACACCCGCATCTACGGCGGCACGTTCCTGGTCTTCTCCGACTACATGCGCCCGGCGGTCCGCCTGGCCGCGCTGATGAAGCTGCCGGTCACCTACGTGTGGACGCACGACTCCATCGGCCTCGGCGAGGACGGCCCGACCCACCAGCCGGTCGAGCACATGGCCGTGCTGCGCGCGATCCCGGGCCTGAACATGGTCCGCCCGGCCGACGCCAACGAGACCGCGGTGGCGTGGGAGGAGATCATGCGCCGCCACAGCGCCAACCCGGCCCCGCACGGCCTGGCGCTGACCCGTCAGGGCGTCCCCACCTACGCCCGCAACGAGGACACGGCCAAGGGCGGCTACGTCCACACCGAGGCCGAGGGTGGCGACGCGAAGGTCGTCCTCATCGGCACCGGCTCCGAGCTGCAGCTGGCCGTCGCGGCCCGCGAGGCGCTGCAGGCCGAGGGCATCCCGACCCGCGTGGTCTCGATGCCGTCGATCGAGTGGTTCGCGGAGCAGACCCAGGAGTACCGCGACAGCGTCCTGCCGCCGGCCGTCCGGGCCCGCGTCGCGGTCGAGGCCGGCATCGCGCTGACCTGGTACCGCTTTGTCGGCGACGCCGGCCGCGTCGTCTCCCTGGAGCACTTCGGCGCCAGCGCCGACGCCAAGGTGCTCTTCCGCGAGTTCGGCTTCACCCCCGAGCACGTGGTGGCCGCCGCGAAGGAATCTCTGGCTGCGGCCGGTAGCTGAACCAGACGTAACGCAGAGGAAAGAGCATCAACATGACTGACTCCCTGGCGCGCCTCAGCGACGAAGGCGTTGCGATCTGGCTGGACGACCTGTCCCGCAAGCGGCTCACCTCCGGCAACCTCGCCGAGCTGGTCCGCGACAAGCACGTGGTGGGCGTGACCACCAACCCGTCGATCTTCCAGAAGGCGATCGGCTCCGGCGACGGCTACGAGGCCCAGCTCGCCGACCTGGCCGTGCGCGGCGTCACCGTGGACGAGGCCGTCCGCATGATGACCTCCGCCGACGTCCGCGACGCGGCCGACGTGCTGCGCCCGGTCTACGACGCGAGCAACGGCCGCGACGGCCGGGTCTCCATCGAGGTGGACCCGCGCCTGGCCCACGAGACGGCGCCGACCGTCGCCGAGGCCAAGCAGCTGTGGTGGCTGGTCGACCGCCCGAACACCTTCATCAAGATCCCGGCCACGGTCGAGGGCCTGCCCGCGATCACCGCGGTGCTGGCCGAGGGCATCAGCGTCAACGTCACGCTGATCTTCTCGCTGGACCGCTACAAGGCCGTCATGGACGCCTTCCTGACCGGTCTGGAGCAGGCCAAGGCCAACGGCCACAGCCTCGCCACGATCGAGTCGGTCGCCTCCTTCTTCGTCTCCCGCGTGGACACGGAGATCGACAAGCGCCTGACGAAGATCGGCACCGAGGAGGCGCTCGACCTCAAGGGCAAGGCGGCCATCGCCAACGCCCGCCTGGCCTACGAGGCGTACGAGGAGGTGTTCAGCAGCGACCGCTGGAAGGCGCTGGCCGCCGCGGGCGCCAAGCCGCAGCGTCCGCTCTGGGCCTCCACCGGCGTCAAGGACCCGAACTACGACGACACCATGTACGTCGTGGAGCTGGCCGCGCCGGGCACCGTCAACACCATGCCGGAGGCCACCCTCGACGCCGTCGCCGACCACGGCGTGGTCCGCGGCGACACGGTGACCCCGAACTACGCCGACGCCAAGGCCGTGCTGGACCAGGTCGCCGCGCTCGGCATCTCCTACGACGACGTCGTCCAGGTGCTGGAGGACGAGGGCGTCGAGAAGTTCGAGATCTCCTGGAAGGAGCTGCTGGAGACCGTCCAGCAGTCCCTGGACGCGAAGGGCGGCGCAACGAAGTGACCGATCCCGCAGCGGTATCCGACGACCCCGTCCTCGACGACGTGGTGGCGGACGACTTCGGCGAGACCAACGTGTGGATCAACCCGCTGCGTGACCCGGCGGACCGACGGCTCCCGCGCATCGCGGGGCCGTCGGGCCTGGTCATCTTCGGTGTGACGGGCGACCTGTCGCGCAAGAAGCTGATGCCGGCGATCTACGACCTGGCCAACCGCGGCCTGCTGCCGCCGGGCTTCTCGCTCGTCGGCTTCGCCCGCCGCGACTGGGAGGACGAGGACTTCGCCCAGGTGGTGCACGACTCCGTCAAGGAGCACTCGCGCACGCCGTTCCGCGAGGAGGTCTGGCAGCAGCTGGCCAAGGGCATGCGCTTCGTCCAGGGCGAGTTCGTGGACAACGCGGCGTTCGAGAAGCTGCGCGAGACCATCGAGGAGCTGGACAAGGCGCAGGGCACGGGCGGCAACTTCGCCTTCTACCTGTCCGTGCCGCCGAAGTTCTTCCCGCAGGTGGTGCAGCAGCTCAAGGCCCACGGTCTGGCCGACCCGCCCAAGGGTTCCTGGCGCCGCGCCGTCATCGAGAAGCCGTTCGGACACGACCTCGCCTCCGCGCAGGAGCTGAACCAGGTCGTGCACGAGGTCTTCCCGCGGGACGAGGTCTTCCGGATCGACCACTACCTGGGCAAGGAGACGGTCCAGAACATCCTGGCGCTGCGTTTCGCCAACGCGATGTTCGAGCCGATCTGGAACCGCGGCTACGTCGACCACGTGCAGATCACCATGGCCGAGGACATCGGCATCGGTGGCCGTGCCGGGTACTACGACGGCATCGGCGCCGCCCGTGACGTCATCCAGAACCACCTGCTGCAGCTGATGGCGCTGACCGCGATGGAGGAGCCCGCCTCCTTCCACCCGAAGGCGCTGGTCGCGGAGAAGCTCAAGGTCCTGACCTCGGTCAAGATCCCGGACGACCTGGGCAAGCACACCGTGCGGGCGCAGTACGCGCACGGCTTCCAGGGCGGCGAGGAGGTGCCGGGCTACCTGGAGGAGGAGGGGATCAACCCCAAGTCCAAGACCGACACCTACGCCGCGATCAAGCTGGAGATCAACAACCGCCGCTGGGCGGGCGTGCCGTTCTACCTGCGCACCGGCAAGCGGCTGGGCCGGCGCGTCACCGAGATCGCGGTGGTCTTCCAGCGGGCGCCCTACCTGCCCTTCGACGCTGCGGCGACGGAGGAGCTGGGGCAGAACGCGCTGGTCATCCGCGTCCAGCCGGACGAGGGCGTCACGGTGCGCTTCGGCTCCAAGGTGCCGGGCACCTCGATGGAGGTGCGGGACGTGACGATGGACTTCGCCTACGGCGAGTCCTTCACCGAGTCCAGCCCGGAGGCCTACGAGCGACTGATCCTGGACGTGCTGCTCGGGGACGCGAACCTGTTCCCGCGCCACCAGGAGGTCGAGACGTCCTGGCGGATCCTCGACCCGATCGAGAAGTACTGGGACGCGCACGGCAAGCCCGCGCAGTACCAGGCCGGGACCTGGGGTCCGGCCGAGGCGGACGAGATGCTCGCACGAGACGGCAGGAGCTGGCGCCGCCCATGAAGATCGACCTCACCGACACCAACTCCAGCAAGATCAACGCGGCGCTGATCGACGCCCGCCGGGCCATCGGCACGGCGACCGTCGGCATGGTGCTGACCCTCGTCATCGTCACCGACGAGGGCAGCGCCTACGACGCGCTCAAGGCCGCCTCCGACGCCTCGCGCGAGCACCCCTCGCGCATCCTGGCCGTCATCCGCCGTCCGGGGCGCTCGCCCCGGGCACGGTCGCAGGCGCGCCTGGACGCCGAGGTCCGGGTCGGCTCCGACTCGGGCACCGGCGAGACGGTGGTGCTGCGTCTGCACGGCGAGCTGGCCGGTCAGGCCCAGTCCGTGGTGCTGCCGCTGCTGCTGCCGGACGCGCCGGTCGTGGTCTGGTGGCCGGAGAACGCCCCGGCGGACCCGGCCAAGGACCCGCTCGGCGCGCTGGCCCAGCGCCGGATCACCGACGCCGTCACGGCGGAGAACCCGGTGGACCAGCTGGCCGCCCGGGCCGCGTCCTACGCGCCCGGCGACACCGACCTGGCCTGGACCCGGATCACCCCGTGGCGCTCGATGCTGGCCGCCGCGCTGGACCAGAAGCACGTCACCGTCGACAGCGCGACGGTGGAGGGCGAGTCCTACAACCCCTCGACCGAGCTGCTGGCGCTGTGGCTGGCGGAGCGGCTCAGCATCAAGGTCGAGCGCAAGGTCAGCCAGGGCCCCGGCATCACCGCGGTGCGGATGCACACGGCGGACGGGGACGTCTGCCTGGACCGTCCGGACGGCCTGCTGGCCAAGCTGTCCATGCCGGGCCAGCCGGACCGGATGGTCGCGCTCAAGCGGCGCGAGACCTCGGAGCTGATCGCCGAGGAGCTGCGCCGTCTGGACCCGGACCTGATCTACGCGTCGGCGGTGCGGTACGGCGTGGAGAACCTCCACTCCACCTCCTCCACCCGCGAGGTCGTCGACGCGCCCGAGGCGGCCCCGGCCGCTCCGGCGAAGGCGGCGAAGAAGTCCACGGCTTCGGCGTCCCGGACGCAGAAGTGACGGCGCCGCAGCTGGTCGTGCACCGCGACAAGGAGCTCATGGCCCTTGCCGCGGCGGCACGGCTGATCACCCGGATCGTCGACGCGCAGTCCGCGCGCGGCTTCGCCTCGGTGGTGCTGACGGGTGGTCGGAACGGCAACGCGCTGCTCGCGGCCGTCGCCGCCTCCCCCGCCCGGGACGCGATCGACTGGTCGCGGCTGGACCTGTGGTGGGGCGACGAGCGGTTCCTGCCGGAGGGCGACGCCGAGCGCAACGACACCCAGGCACGCGCGGAGCTGCTCGACGCGGTCCCGCTGGACCCGGCCCGGGTGCACCCGATGCCGGCCTCCGGCGGCGCCTTCGGCACCGACGCGGAGGCGGCGGCCGCCGCGTACGCGGCGGAGCTGGCCAAGGCGGCCTCGCCGACCGACCGGGTGGCGGTGCCCAGCTTCGACGTACTGCTGCTGGGCGTCGGGCCGGACACGCACGTGGCCTCGCTCTTCCCGGAGCACCCGGGGGTGCGGGAGACCGAGTTGACGGTGGTCGGCGTGCGTGGCGCGCCCAAGCCCCCGCCGACCCGGGTCTCGCTCACCCTCCCGGCCATCCGCCACGCCCGCGAGGTCTGGCTGCTGGCCGCCGGTGAGGACAAGGCCGACGCGGTCGCCCTGGCCCTCTCCGGCCCGGGGCCGATCCTTGCCCCGGCCTCCGGCGCGGTCGGCCGCAGCCGCACCCTGTGGCTGCTGGACCGCGCGGCGGCCTCGAAGATCCCGCCCCAGCTCTACCCGCCGGACGTCGCGTAGGCGTCCTGCGTCAAGGGCCCGTCTCCCCCGCACCGGGAGACGGGCCCTTCGCCGTCCAGCGCCTCAGCGGCGACAAGGTGTCATGGATGTACACAGACGGTTGACGCAGTGCAAACTGCCCCGAAGCCCAGAAATCCGGAGATAATCCTTCCGCTCCTCTGTTCGACAATCGCAAGATCGGGGTGGGAATGCCACCGACCGCCGCTGTTCCGGCCGTGACGTCTCTGCCCGCACCCCGTCGGGTGAAACTGATGCCCCTGGTGGCGTTGATCTTCTTCAGCGTCTCCGGCGGTGCCTACGGCATCGAGGGGTTGTTCTCCACCTCCGGCCCCGGGATGGGCCTGCTGCTGATCGTGGTCACGCCACTGATCTACAGCATTCCGCACGCGCTGGTCTGCGCCGAGCTCGGCACGGCGATCCCCGTCGACGGCGGGTTCTACCACTGGGTCCGGCGCGGGCTCGGTGACTTCTGGGGCTTCCAGCAGGGCGTCCTGCGCTGGCTGTGCAGCTTCGTCGACATGGCCGTCTACCCGGTGCTGTTCACCAGCTACCTGCAGTCGATGGCCTCGGTCGTGGCACCCGGGCAGCACGTGCTGTTCCACCTCGGCAACTTCGCCTTCGACCTGAACTGGTTCATCTGCCTCGCCGTCATCGTCGTCTTCACGGCGGTGAACCTGATGGGCGCGGCCTGGGTCGGCGACTCCTCGGTGATCTTCGCGATCGTCTGCCTGACCCCCATGCTGCTGCTCAGCGTCGTCGGCTTCGTCCACCTGCTCACCCACGGCACCAACCCCGTGGGCGAACTGACCAGTGCCCCGAACCAGTCCACCTGGAACGCGTTCGGCGCCGGCCTCTTCCTGGCGATGTGGAACTACAGCGGCTGGGACAGCGTCTCGACCGTCGCCGGGGAGATGGAGAACCCGCGCAAGCACCTGCCCAAGGCACTGTCCATCTCGGTGGTCCTCATCGCCGTCGGCTACCTGCTCCCCTCGCTGGCCTCCCTCGCGGTCGGCGCGGACGGCACCGCCGGGTGGAAGAACTGGCAGAGCGGCTCTTTCTCCGACGTCGCCAAGGCCCTGGCCGGGCCGTGGCTGCAGATCACGGTGACGGTCGGCGGCATGTTCGCCTCGGTGGCGATGTTCTCGGCGCTGCTGGCCTCCAACGCCCGTCTGCCCTTCGTCCTCGCCGAGGACGGCTACTTCCCGAAGTGGGTGGCGAGGAAGAGCGCCCGGCGTCAGGTGCCGGTCGTCTCCATCGTCGGCTCCTCGGTGATCTACGCGCTGTTCTGCCTCAGCAGCTTCAGCAACCTGATCATCGTGGACGTCTTCCTCACCAACATCTCGCTGCTGCTCCAGGTCGCCGCGCTGATCGCGCTGCGCATCCGCGAACCGGAGCTGGAGCGGCCCTACCGCATCCCCGGCGGGGCGCTCTCACTCTCGCTGATCACCCTCAGCCTGACCGGCGTCTGCGCCTGGGCGGCGTGGCAGCAGTACGTCGCGAACGGCACCCAGGCGGTCACCTACTGCCTCTTCGCCGTCGGCGGCTCGACGCTGCTCTACTTCCCGCTGGCCTGGCGTCGGCGCCGCCGCGCGGCTGCGACGGCGGCGGAGCTGACGGCTGCCGAGCCGGAGAAGGTCCCGGTCTAGCCGAGACCGACCGCTCAGCGGCTCAGCGGCTCAGCGGCTCAGCCGCTCAGACGAGGAACCTGAGCACCCAGGTCAGGCCCAACTCCTCGGCCGTGGCACGGGACGCCTCCAGGAGGAGGGCGCGCTCCGCGCCCTCCGGCAGTTCCCCCGCGAGCGACATCTGCGCGGCGGCCACCTGCGGGCGGGCGCCGAGGGCGGCCCGCAGCTGGAGCGAGCGGCGCAGCAGCGGCGTCGGGTCCGCCTCGTAGTCGGAGAGATGGCGCACCACGTAGGACTCCAGGAGGAGGTCGCCCTCCTCGCGCGAGCGACGCAGCGCCTCGTCGAAGGAGGGCCGTGCCGCCGCGTCGTCCTCGTGGATGTTCTGCCGCAGCACTCCCTGCCAGAAGCTCCCCCAGCCGGCCGTCGCCGGGTCGTCCGCGGCGGACTGGAACGCCGACCCGGCGAGCGCGGCGTCGTCGTCACTCGGGGTGGGGTCGAACAGCAGGCGCGTGTAAGCGAGTTGGCCGCGCAGCAGAGGGGCGTGCGGCAGCGCGTCGGCTGCCGCCAGCGCGGCCGCCGGGTCATCCAGACGCCACCAGTTCCGCTCGACCAGGATCTGCGCCCGCAGCTCCGGCACACCCTCGCCGTCGGCGCCCGCCAACAGGCCGAGAGCGAGATCCCAGGCTCCGAGAAGCAGCAGCTGCCGGGCGGCAGGCACCGCAGCGTAGGTGGCGTCAGTTATCATGGCGCCTACCGTATGGATCTTCATGTAGGTGGTCAAGTGCACTACGTCGACTACTTGGGCAACGTGACCCGCTTCGCGGTCGAGCTCGTGAACACCGGTCACGCCGACGACTTGTCGGACGATTCGGCGGAGATGCTGACCCAGCACGGCATCGCCCGTCCCGATCGCACGGAGCTCACTCCGCTGCTCACCCTGCTCCGCGAGGCACTCGGACAGATCGCCGACGAGGCGTCACCGGCGGCCGTCGAGCTGCTGCTGAAGCGCTTCCCGCCGCAGATGCGCCTCTCCGACCACGACGGGGCCGGGGCCCCGCACATCCACTTCGCCGCCGACGGCTCCCCCGCCGTGCCGTGGATCGGGCGGACCGTCGCGGCCACCCTCGCGCACCTCGCCACCCGCGACCCCGGCCTGACGCTGGGCCGCTGCGCCGCCGAGGGCTGCCCGCACTTCTTCGTCGACCAGTCACGCAACCGCACCCGCCGCTTCTGCGGCAACGCCTGCGCGAGCCGGACCACCGTCGCCGCCCACCGGGCCCGGCGGGCGCAGCGCAGCGGCTGACGCTCAGGCTTCGAGGTCGTCCAACGCCGCGTCGAGGCGGTCGCGTTCGTCCGCGTGGGCGCGGGCGGCGAGGCGCAGGGCGCGGGCGGCGTGGGTGAGTTCCGGGGAGTCCGCGAGGGCGAGCGCGTCGGTCTCGGCCTGGGCGGCGCGCTTGTCGGCCAGGGCCCGGGCGGCGCGCAGCAGTTCGCGCAGGCGGGCCGGGTCGTGGAGATGTCCCAGCCAGAGATGGAAGGCCGGCGGTGGGTCGACCGGCGGCAGAGGCGTGTGGGCCAGCCGGCGGCGCAGGGCGTCCTCGCCGGAGGGAGTGAGCCGGTAGCGACGTCGCGCACCGAGTTCACCCGGGAGGGTGTCCACGGCGACGTGGCCGGACCGCTCGAGGTGGCGCAGCTCGGCGTAGAGCTCGGCCGAGGAGGGGCTCCAGAAGAAGTGGGCGAGAGTCAGCTCGGCCCACTTCTTCAGCTCGTAACCCGTCAGCTCCCTCCCGAAGGAGAGCAGCCCGAGGACGGCCCAGGCCGTGGCGGGCAAGGGCTCGACCGGTAACGGGTCAGAAGTCACCGGAGGCCTCCTCGGTACGGGAGTTGACATCCCGTCGGAGAGGCCTCCGGGCCGCACCGGTCAGATCTCGCCGCGGAGCTTGGCGAGCGCCTCGGCGAGGATCGCCTCGCCGTCGGCGTCGCTGCGACGCTCACGCACGTAGGCGAGGTGGGTCTTGTACGGCTCGGTGCGCGGCGGCGCGGGCGGGTTCTCCTCGTCCTGGCCGGCCGGGAAACCGCAGCGCGGACAGTCCCAGGTGTCCGGGATCTGCGCGTCCGAGGCGAAGCTCGGCTTCGTCTCGTGTCCGTTGGCGCACCAGAAGGAGATGCGGAGGCGCGGGGCGGACTCGCCACGCTCGGCCTCTCCCATCGGCCCGGCCCCGACCCTGCTGCCACGAATGGCGTTGCCACTTGCCACGGTCTGACTCCCTGCGTGATGGTGCGGTACTGCGAAAGTCGTCCCGGGTGGCGCTCCCCGGGCCAAGGTCGTCCTAGTGTACGGAACGCATAAGCGTCGCCCCACACCCTCTTCGGAGACGACCGTCACCCATGATAGGCGTGGTGGCGACGCTCCGTCAGAAGTCCTGACTTCACCCCGCTGAGCTGCGGTGACTCAGCCGTTCTTGGCCTTCATCAGCAGCGAGAGGACGATGATGCAGACGAACCAGCCGACGCCCATGAAGATGGTGATCCGGTCCAGGTTGCGCTCGGCGACCGCGGAACCACCACCGGTGGAGGACATGCCGCCACCGAACATGTCGGACAGGCCGCCGCCCTTGCCCTTGTGGAGCAGGACCAGGATGACCATCATCACGCTGAAGAAGATCAGCGCGATGGAGAAACCGAGGATCACAACCGGACCTATCTTTCGGGTGTGGAACGTGCTGGCGACAGGGCCCGGGCGACAAGCCCGGGCCCTATCACCTTAGGCGTGCGACATCCTAAGTGGAAAGCCGCTCGGGGCTGCAACATTCTCGACCAGGGCTTCGGCTACGAGACAGCCTGGTCGCGGTAGCGGACGATGCGGACGAACTCCTCCGCGTCCAGCGAGGCGCCACCGACCAGGGCGCCGTCCACGTCGGGCTTGGCCATGATCCCGGCCGCGTTGCTGCCCTTGACGGAGCCGCCGTACAGGACGCGGACGGCGTCGGCGACCGCCTGGTCGTACAGCTCGGCCAGGCGCACCCGGATCGCGCCGCAGACCTCCTGCGCGTCCTCGGGGGTCGCCACCTCGCCGGTGCCGATGGCCCAGACGGGCTCGTAGGCGATGACGATGGTGGCCACCTGCTCGGCCGGGACGTCGGCGAGGGCGCCGTCGACCTGGGCGAGGGTGTAGGAGACCTGGTTGCCGGCCTTGCGGATGTCCAGGCCCTCGCCGACGCAGAGGATCGGCGTGATGCCGTTGCGGAACGCGGCCTTGACCTTGGCGTTGACGATCTCCTCGTTCTCGCCGTGGTACTGGCGGCGCTCCGAGTGGCCGATCGTCGCGTAGGTGCACTTCAGCTTGGCCAGCATCGGACCGGAGATCTCGCCGGTGTAGGCGCCGGAGTCGTGCGCCGAGATGTCCTGCGAGCCGTACTTGATCTTCAGCTTGTCGCCGTCGACGAGGGTCTGCACCGAGCGCAGGTCGGTGAACGGCGTCAGCGCCGCCACCTCCACCGCGTCGTAGTCCTTGTCGGTGAGGGCGAACGCCAGCTTCTGGGTGTGGGCGATGGCCTCGAGGTGGTTGAGGTTCATCTTCCAGTTGCCGGCCATGAGCGGCTTGCGAACGATGTCGGTCATGTCAGGTATCACTTCTCCAGTGCGGCAAGCCCGGGGAGGGTCTTGCCTTCGAGGTACTCCAGGCTGGCGCCGCCACCCGTGGAGATGTGGCCGAACTTCGTCTCGTCGAAGCCGAGCAGGCGCACGGCCGCGGCCGAGTCGCCGCCGCCGACGACGGTGAAGGCGTCGGAGTCCAGCAGACCCTTGGCGACGGCGCTGGTGCCGTCGGCGAAGGCCGGGTGCTCGAAGACGCCCATGGGGCCGTTCCAGAAGACCGTCCTGGCGTCGGCCAGCTTGGCCGCGAACAGCTCCTCGGTCTTCGGGCCGACGTCCAGGCCCATCTTGCCGGCGGGCATGGCGTCCACGCCGACGACCTCGACGTCGTCGACGGGGGCCTTCGTCTTGAGGTCCGGGAACGTGGCGGAGACGCGCGCGTCGACGGGGAGCACGAACTCCACGCCCTCGCGCTCGGCCCGGGCCAGGTACTCCTTGACGACCGCGATCTGGTCCTCCTGCAGCAGCGAGGTGCCGACCTGGTGGCCCTGGGCCGCGAGGAAGGTGAACATCATGCCGCCGCCGACCAGGATGCGGTCGGCCTTGCCGAGCAGGTTGTCGATCACGGCGAGCTTGTCGGAGACCTTGGCGCCGCCGAGCACGACCACGTACGGGCGCTCGACGTCCTCGGTCAGGCGCTTGAGCACACCCACCTCGGTGCCGATCAGCAGGCCGACCGCGTGCGGCAGGCGGGCGGGCAGGTCGTAGACCGAGGCGTGCTTGCGGTGCACCGCACCGAAGCCGTCGCCGACGTAGAGGTCCGCGAGGGCGGCGAGCTGGTCGGCGAACTCGCCGCGCTCGGCGTCGTCCTTGCTGGTCTCCCCCGCGTTGAAGCGGAGGTTCTCGATGACGGCCACCTGGCCGGGCTCCAGGCCGTTCACCGCGTCGTGCGCGGCCGGGCCGACGGTGTCCTGGGCGAAGGCCACCGGCTTGCCCAGCAGCTCGGCGAGCCGCTCGGCGGCCTGCAGCAGCGAGAACTTCGGGTCGGGCTCGCCCTTCGGGCGGCCCAGGTGCGAGGCGACGATCACCTTGGCGTCGGCCTCGACGAGCTTGACGATGGTCGGCAGCACGGCACGGATACGGCCGTCGTCGGTGATCAGGCCGTCGGACATCGGCACGTTGAGGTCGGCGCGGACGAAGACGCGCTTGCCGGCGACGCCGGGGCCGGCGATCAGGTCGTCGATGGTCTGCATGATCGGGCTGAGTCCCTTTTCTGCTTCGTGGAGTGGGCGTTGATCGGTGACACGCACACAGGGTCCGGACGATACCGTCCGGACCCTGTCTGCTTCACACTGGCTTATCCGACTTCGTACTCGTCAGCCGCAGCTCAGAGCTGGTCGCCGACCGCGACGGTCAGGTCGACGAGACGGTTGGAGTAGCCCCACTCGTTGTCGTACCAGCCGAACACCTTGACCTGGTTGCCCTGGACCATCGTCAGCGGCGCGTCGAAGATGCAGGAGAAGGGCGAGTTGACGATGTCGCGGGAGACGATCGGGTCCTCGTTGTAGTGGAGGATGCCCTTCAGCTGACCCTGCGCGGCCTTCTGGTAGGCGGCGTTGACCTCGTCCTTGGTGACCTCGCGCTGCAGGGTCACCACCAGGTCGGTGATCGAGCCGGTGGGCACCGGGACGCGCAGCGAGGTGCCGTCCAGCTTGCCCTTGAGCTCCGGCAGCACCAGCGCGGTGGCCTTGGCGGCACCGGTGGAGGTCGGGATGATGCTCAGGGCAGCGGCGCGGGCGCGGCGCAGGTCCTTGTGCGGGAAGTCCAGGGTGACCTGGTCGTTGGTGTAGGCGTGCACGGTCGTCATGAAGCCGGTGACGATGCCGAAGGCCTCGTGCAGGACCTTGGCCAGCGGCGCCACGCAGTTGGTGGTGCAGGAGGCGTTGGAGATGATGCTCTGCGTCGCCACGTCGAGCTTGTCGTCGTTGACGCCCATGACGATGGTGATGTCCTCGTCGGTGGCGGGAGCCGAGATGAGGACCTTCTTGGCGCCGGCCTGCAGGTGCTTCTTCGCACCGTCGGCCTTGGTGAAGATGCCGGTGGACTCGATCACGATGTCCGCGCCGAGCTCGCCCCAGGGCAGGTTGGCGGGGTCGCGCTCCGCGGTGACCTTGAAGGTCTTGCCATCGACGGTGATGGTGTCGTCCGTGTGGGTGACCTCGGCCTGGAAGGTGCCCAGGGTCGAGTCGTACTTGAGCAGGTGCGCCAGGGTCTTGGTGTCGGTGAGGTCGTTGACACCGACGATCTCGATGTCGGCGCCCTGGGACGCGATCGCTCGGAAGTAGTTGCGGCCGATTCGGCCAAAACCGTTGATGCCTACCCGGATCGTCACGAACCGATCTCCTCGCTGGTACGTCGGCCTTCGCCGGCCGACGAGCTGGAAATTTTGGGATGTCCCCGACCGGTTACGACCCTACCTCCGCAAGGTGTTCTTGAGCACATCCGACCGGCCCGTGGACAGGGGACTTTTGGCACTCTCTCCAGTTGCGAACAGGGGGATGCGTTCCGGTAGGGAACGCGCATGGGGCCGCGCGTCCAGGGCCGCCGTGAGGTGGCGGCGCAGCAGCGGGCCGAGGGGGCGGTCCACCCACCGGTTCAGCGCCGTGGCCAGCAGCAACGAGAAACAGAGGCCCGCTCCGACCGCCGGCAGCAGCCCGGCGCCGGGCAGCATCTTGAGCACACCGCGGGCCACCGGAACGCCGAGGCTCTGGTGCACCAGGTAGAAGGGATAGGTGAGCGCGCCCGCGTGGATCAGTACCCGGGAGCGCAGGCCCTTGAACGGGCCGGAACCGGCCAGCGCCAGCAGCACCAGGAATCCGGACAGCACGGCCGCGCTCACCGGCCAACTCGGGCTCGCCCCGCGTGCGGCGGGGACGGCGTGCTGGGCGACCCTGTCGTGCAGCACCGTCAGTGTGTAGCACCAGGCGAAGCCGGCCAGCAGCCACAACAGCAGGTCGGGCCCGAAACGGTGGATCAGGTAGAGAGCGATGCCGGTGACGAAGAGCCCCGCGTACTGGCTGAGCAGGAACTCGTCCAGCACCGCCGAGTGCAGCTCGCGGCCGATGGCGGCGAGGGTGAGCCAGAGGAACCCGAAGGCGACGGCGCGCCGGTAGGTCAGCCCGACCAGCAGCAGCCCGCCCATCAGCAGGTAGAAGCGGGCCTCCACCCACAGCGTCCAGGCCACGCCGTCGGTGGCCTGCAGCCCCAACGGTCCCGGAATCATCGTCAGATTTCCCAGGCTGGTGCGCAGATCGGTCGGGGCGCCCGAGTGCTGCCCGGCCACCCCGGCGAGGCTGCCCACGAGCACGATCAGGACGACGACCGCCCAGTAGAGCGGGAAGAGCCGGGCGATCCGGGAGACGGCGAACTGCGCGGGGGTGCGACCCCAGGCGCTCATGCAGATGACGAAGCCGCTGATCAGGAAGAACGCCTCGACACCGAGCCAGCCGTACCCGCTGACCGCGTGCAGCAGCGGGGCGGCCGTCGGCAGGTCGCGGCCGACTCCCCAGAAGTCGGGGGTCGGCGTGCCCAGGTAGTGGTAGGCGGCGACGCCGGCGGCGGCCAGCAGCCGCAGTCCGTCGACGGCGGCCAGCCGGGGGCGGGTGAAAGTGGGCATGACGAAGTACTCCTCCGGCGCGGACGCGGGGACGAGGGGTGGGGAGCGAGGTGGGCTACAGGCGGTTGCGTTCGAGCGCGCGGTAGCTGAGCAGCACGGCGGCCAGACCGAGCGCGAGCATGATCGCGGCGACGGTCCACTGCATCGGCCAGAGCTGGGCGGCGGGGTGGTAGATCTCGAAGGTGCGCGATCCGGCGGGACAGTCGCCCTCGGGACCGCACTGCGCGTAGGAGAGCCGATGGCCGTCGACGGTGACAACGCCGTCGGACATCAGCCAGTCGTCCGGACGCAGGTCGTAGCCGTGCGGCGGGAAGATCGTCCGGGCCGGCCAGAGGTGGCCCCGGATCGCTGTCAGCAGCAGCGCGAGGCCGCCGTATCCGGCCACGGTGGCGCCGATCGCCGGGAGCGTGCGCCGCCACAGTGCTCCGCAGAGCACCCCGACGGCGAAGGCGAGCAGCGTGCCGGCCGCCAGCAGCGGGCCGAAGGAGTTGAACAGCACCGGTCCGAAGCCGGACGACTCCGGGAAGACCGCCGGGCTGGAGGCCTGGATCAACCGGACGCCCAGCGCCGCCGCCACGAGGCCGGTCAGCAGTGAGGTCCCGCCGAGGACCAGCAGTTGGCCGGCGAGCCACCGGCCGCGGGTGACGGCCTGGGTCCAGGCTGTCCGGTGCGTGCCCTGTTCGTACTCCCTGGCCAACAGCGGCGCCCCCAGCAGCGCGCCGACCAGCAGCGGGACCGTCACCAGGGCGAGCTGCGCGTACAGGGCCGAACGCACCGCCCCGGTCAGGTCGAAGCCGAGCGCCTCGCAGGCGGTTGTCGCACGGGCGTCGCCGCAGTCGGCCCCGAACCAGTCGGCCTGGGAGGCGGCGACGGACCGGGCCGCGGTCAGCGTCCAGCAGGCGAGGACGAGCAGGCCCAGGCCGGTCGTCACGATCAGCCGCCGGTGACGGCGCAGGGCAAGCCCGGCCACGACGAGGACGCCGATGCGAGCGGGCTGCTCCTCGATGCGCCTCACCTTCAGCGGCACCAGCTGCCACGTGGGCGCGCTCATGCGATCAGCGCTCCCTGCGTCGCGTCGGGGCGCATGCCGGGGGCGAGCCAGCGGCCCGTCCCGGGCGCATGGAGGTAGCAGACGACGAGCTCGTCGAGGGTCGGGGCGTCGTCGCCCGGAGCGCCCGTCTCCTGCCGGACCAGGACGCGGCCGCCGTCCCGGTCGACGTAGCGGTGCGCGGCGAGCAGCTCGGACAGCTCGCCCGCCAGCCGGACCTGCCCGCTGTCGAGCAGGACCAGGTGGTCCACGACCTCGTCGAGGTCGGTGAGGATGTGGGTGGAGAGCAGCACGGTGGTGCCGTGGTCGGCGACGTCGGCCAGGAGCAGGCCGAGGACCGCGCGGCGCACCAGCGGGTCGAGCTCGGCGAGCGGCTCGTCCAGCAGCATCAGCTGCGGCGCCTTGCCGCGCACCAGCGCGAGGGCCGCGAGCGTGCGCTGCCCGCCCGAGAGGGCCCCGACCTTCGCGCCGAGCGGCACCCGGCCGAGGCGGAGCAGCTCCAGGGCCCGGTCCTGGTGCCAGCGGACGTTGGTCCGCCGCCCGGTCTCCAGCAGTTCCGCGACGGTCATCCGCGGGTACAGGCTGCGGTGCTGGTCCAGGAAGCCGACCTCGGGGAGTGCCCGGTCGCTCCCGGCGGACCGCCCCAGCACGGTGATCCGACCGGCGTCCGGGGCGACGAGGCCGGCAGCCGCCGACAGCAGCAGGCTCTTGCCCGCGCCGTTGGGCCCGACGAGTCCGCAGACCGCGCCTCGGGGCAGCCGCAGCGAGCAGGCGTCGAGGAGGGTGCGGCGCCGGTGGCGCACGGTCAGCCCGACCATCTCCAGGGCGGCGGTGCCGGGTATCACGCCGGCTCCCCGGCATCCGCGGTCCGGAACTGCCGGTCGACGGCGGCGGCCGTCAGCGCGAGCACGTCCTCGCGTTCGAGGCCCTGCTCGCGCGCCTTCGCGACCCAGGCGTCCAGCTCTCCGCGCAGCTCCTCGGCCGCGCCCTCGGCACGGCCGAGCGTGCCGACGACGAACGTGCCGAGGCCCTGCCGTGACTCGACCAGCCCCGCCCGCTGGAGCTCCTGGTAGGCCCGCAGCACGGTGTTCGGGTTCACGGCGGTGGCGGCCACGACCTCACGCGCCGTGGGCAGCTTGTCACCGGGCCGCAGCGCGCCGACCCGCAGGGCCTGCTCGGCCTGCTGCACGATCTGCTGGTAGGCGGGGATGCCACTCCCCTTGCGCACGCGGAACTCCATCGCTTGACCCCTTTCCCTAATTCATTAGGGAAAGTAGCACAAACAACAGGGGCGCGAGGAACTGCGCGAGCAACCACCCTCTGCGGATGGCCCTGCCCGCTGAGCGACTCACCACAGACGGTGGCTTGTCGCGCAGTTCCTCGCGCCCCTGGAAGTGCAACTACCTGCGGGAGCTCAGCCCGCCACCATCTCCTCGGTGAGGCTGTGCTCGGTGTTCGGCAGCCCCAGTTCCGTCGCGCGCTTGTCGGCCATCGCCAGCAGGCGGCGGATCCGGCCCGCGACCGCGTCCTTCGTCAGCGGCGGGTCCGCCAGGGAGCCGAGCTCCTCCAGGGAGGCCTGCTTGTGCTCCATGCGCAGACGCCCGGCCGCGGCCAGGTGCTCCGGCACGTCGTCGCCCAGGATCTCCAGCGCTCGCCCGACCCGGGCTCCCGCTGCCACCGCGGCCCGCGCGGAGCGGCGCAGGTTCGCGTCGTCGAAGTTCGCCAGTCGGTTCGCCGTGGCCCGGACCTCGCGGCGCATGCGCCGCTCCTCCCACGCCAGGACCGACTCGTGCGCCCCCAGGCGCGTCAACAGCGCGCCGATCGCATCACCGTCACGGATGACCACCCGGTCCACACCCCGCACCTCCCGCGCCTTCGCGGGGATGCCCAGTCGGCGCGCCGCGCCGACCAGCGCCAGCGCCGCCTCCGAACCCGGGCAGGTGATCTCCAGGGAGGAGGACCGTCCCGGCTCCGTCAGGGAGCCGTGCGCGAGGAACGCACCTCGCCATGCCGCCTCCGCGTCGCACGTCGCGCCGGAGACCACCGCCGGGGGGAGACCCCGGATCGGGCGTCCACGCCCGTCCACCAAGCCCGTCTGTCGGGCCAGTAGATCGCCGTCCTTGACCACCCGCACCACGTACCGGCTGCCGCGGCGCAGCCCGCCGGGGGCCATCACCACCAGGTCCGAGGAGTGTCCGAAGATCTCCAGCAGATCCTTGCGCAGCCGCCTTGCCGCTACTCCGGTGTCCAGCTCGGCCTCGATCACGATGCGTCCGCTCACGATGTGCAGACCGCCCGCGAAGCGGAGGATCGCCGACACCTCTGCCTTGCGGCAGCAAGCCCGGGTGACGGGAAGCCGACTGATTTCGTCCTTCACAGCTGCCGTCATCGCCATGGCGCGATCCTTCCATGCGTTCTGAAGATCCGGTCGTACGCTGCGGCCAGAAGCTCCGGGTCGTGTCGCGCTCCGTCGCTCGCCGCGACGGGCGCCAGGACGAGTTCGGCGCCCAGGCGCTTCGCCGCGTCCCGCAGTGCCTCGCAGTCCGCGACGGCGCCCACCGCCGCGGAGTCCGCGAGGACGAAGTCCAGCTCGACGCCACCGGCGTGCTCGAGGAAGACCTCCAGGTGCCGCTGCGGCGAGAAACCCTCGGTCTCACCGGGCTGGGCGACCAGGTTCAGCGCGAGCACCTTGCGGGCCTGCGTCCCGGCCACCGCGTCGCGCAGCTGAGGGACCATCAGATGCGGCAGCACGCTGGTGAACCAGGAACCGGGGCCGAGCACGACCCAGTCCGCGGCGTGCACCGCCTCCACCGCCTCGGGGACCGCGGGCGGGTCCTCGGGCAGCAGCCTGATCGCCTCCACGGTACCTGGCGTCACGGCCACCTCGGCCTGGCCGTGGACGATGCTCACCACATCAGGCTCGGCGGGGTCCAGTCCGCGCACCGACGCCTCGATGTGCAGCGGGACCGCCGACATCGGCAGCACCCGCCCGTGCGCGCCCAGCAGACGGCCCACCCACTCCAGGGCCGCGACCGGGTCACCCAGCTTCTCCCACAGCGCAACGATCAGCAGGTTGCCGACGGCGTGGCCGTGCAGCTCGCCGTCGCTCTGGAACCGGTGCTGGATCACCTCGGACCAGGTACGGCCCCACTCGTCGTCGCCACAGAGCGCGGCCAGCGCCTTGCGCAGGTCGCCGGGGGGCAGCACGCCCAGCTCGTCACGGAGCCGGCCGCTGGAGCCGCCGTCGTCCGCGACGGTGACCACGGCGGTCAGCTCGGCGGTCAGCCGCCGCAGGGCGCGCAGCGAGGCGGAGAGCCCCTGACCGCCGCCCAGGGCGACGATCCGCGGGGCCCGTCTGCCGCGGCGGCGCGCCGCTCGGAACGCCCCGCCCGGCCCGCCGGCCGCGCTGCTGTAGCTACCCGCCAACCCGCGCCCCTATCGCCTCAGTGCGGCGAGGGGCGGCCGGCTACCGACCGTGCCGCCGCCTCGTCACTCTCGCCCCATGTCCCGGTGGACGAGCACCGTCTCCAGGCCGTCGGCGGTCAGGCGCTTGGCCAGCCGTTCCGACATCGCCACACTGCGGTGCTTTCCTCCGGTGCAGCCTACGGCAATCGTCATGTAGCGCTTGCCCTCGCGGCGGTAGCCCTCGGTGACGATCCGCAGCAGCTCGGCGTAGCCGTTGAGGAACTCCTTGGCACCGGGCTGGTCGAAGACGTACCGGGCGACCTCCTCGTCGGTGCCGGTGTGGGCGCGCAGCTCCGGCACCCAGTGCGGGTTCGGCAGGAAGCGGCAGTCGACCACGAGGTCGGCGTCGACGGGCAGGCCGTACTTGAAGCCGAAGGACATGACGGTCGCCCGCAGCTCGGGCTCGGCCTCGTCGGCGAAGTGCGCGTCCATCTTGGCGCGCAGTTCGTGGACGTTGAGGTTGGAGGTGTCGATCACGAGATCGGCCTCGCCGCGCAGCTCGCGCAGCAGCTCCCGCTCGCGCTCGATGCCGTCGACGATCCGGCCGTCACCCTGCAGCGGGTGCGGACGGCGCACGTTCTCGAAGCGGCGGACGAGCGCTTCCTCGGAGGCCTCCAGGAAGACGACGCGCAGCCGGACGCCACTCTTCTCCAAGTCGTCCAGCGCGGTGCGCAGGTCGTCGAAGAAGCTGCGACCGCGCACGTCGACGACGGCGCTTATCCGCGCCACCGCGCCCTGGGAGCGGGCACCGAGATCGACCATGGTCGGTATCAAGGCGGGCGGCAGGTTGTCGACGACGAACCAGCCGAGGTCCTCCAGGCATTTGGCGGCGGTGCTGCGACCGGCTCCCGACATCCCGGAGATGATCACCAGCTCCGGCACCTCGGAGCTGTCCTGTGGCTCGGCCGGCACCAGCCTCTCAGGCGTACTCACTGCTTTCTCCCCGCTTTCGGTCACATCAGTACAAACAACGCGCGATGTCGTCTAGGGCTTCCCCTGATCACTCTCCGGAGTGAAATCGCCCGCGGATGTGACGCCCATGATGTCCGACTCTTCCATAATCTCGCCGGTGGCCATGTTCACCGCCGGAGCACTCGGTGTACGTGAGGCCAACGCTGCCGCAACGGCCTCCGCCGTGCGGCGTCCCACGCCGGGAACCTCGCAGATCTCGTCGATGGTCGCCGCCTTCAGCTTCTTCAGCGAGCCGAAGTGCTTCAGCAGCGCCTGGCGCCGGGACTCCCCGAGGCCCGGAACAGTGTCCAGGGCGCTGCTCGTGGCGCGCTTGGCCCGCTTCTGGCGCTGGTAGGTGATGGCGAAGCGGTGCGCCTCGTCGCGCACCCGCTGCAACAGGTAGAGCCCCTCGCTGGAGCGGGGCAGGACCACCGGGTCGTCCTCGTCCGGCAGCCAGACCTCCTCCAGGCGCTTGGCCAGTCCACAGAGTGCCACATCGGTCACGCCGGCCTCCATCAGCGCCTGCTGCGCGGCGGCGACCTGCGGCTGCCCGCCGTCGACGACGATCAGCTGCGGCGGATAGGCGAAACGCCGGGCCTTGCCGGTCTCCTCGTCCTTGGCCGGGGCCTGCTCCTGGTGCCGGAAGCGGCGGGTGATCACCTCGTGCATGGAGCGGACGTCGTCCTGGCCCTCGAACCCCTTGATCGCGAACCGGCGGTACTCGGACTTGCGGGCGAGCCCGTCCTCGAAGACGACCATGGACGCGACCACGTCCTGCCCCTGGAGGTGCGAGATGTCGTAGCACTCGATCCGCAGCGGTGCCGTGTCCAGCCCCAGCGCGTCGGCGATCTCCTGCAGCGCGACGGAGCGGGTGGTGAGGTCCGCGGCGCGCTTGGTCTTGTGCAGGGCGAGCGCCTGCAGCGCGTTGCGCTCGACCGTGGTCATCAGCTCGCGCTTGTCGCCGCGCTGCGGGACGCGCAGGTCCACCTTGCTGCCGCGCCGCTCGGCGAGCCAGGTCAGCACCGGCTCGACCGGCTCGGGCAGCGCCGGCACCAGCACCTCGCGCGGGACGCCCTCGCCGCTCTCCTCGCCGTACAGCTGCACCAGCGCGTGTTCGACCAGCAGCGGGGTGTCGATCTGCTCGACCTTGTCCGTCACCCAGCCGCGCTGCCCGCGCACCCGACCACCGCGCACGTGGAAGATCTGCACGGCGGCCTCGAGTTCGTCCTGCGCGAAGGCGAGCAGGTCGGCGTCGGTGCCGTCGCCGAGGACGACGGCGTTCTTCTCCATCGCCCGCTTGAGCGCCTCTATGTCGTCGCGCAGCCGGGCGGCCTTCTCGTACTCCATCTCCATGGCCGCCTCGCGCATCTGGGCCTCCAGGCGCTTGACGTAGGTGCCGGCGTGGCCGGCCATGAAGTCGCAGAACTCCTCGGCGAGGTCGCGGTGCTCCTCGGCCGAGACCCGGCCGACGCAGGGAGCGGAGCACTTGCCGATGTAGCCGAGCAGGCAGGGGCGTCCGATCTGCTCGGCGCGCTTGAACACGCCCGCGGAGCAGGTGCGGACGGGGAAGACGCGCAGCATCAGGTCGAGCGTCTCGCGGATCGCCCAGGCATGGCCGTAGGGCCCGAAGTAGCGCACGCCCTTCTTCTTGGACCCGCGCATCACCTGCGCGCGCGGGAACTCCTCGTTCATGGTGACGGCGAGGAAGGGGTAGCTCTTGTCGTCCCGGTACTTCACGTTGAAGCGCGGGTCGAACTCCTTGATCCAGGTGTACTCCAGCTGGAGCGCCTCGACCTCGGTGCCCACCACCGTCCACTCGACGGACGCGGCGGTGGTGACCATCTGCCGCGTGCGCGGGTGCAGGTTGGCCAGGTCCTGGAAGTAGTTCGCCAGGCGCTGGCGCAGGCTCTTGGCCTTGCCGACGTAGATCACGCGCGAGTCGGCGTCGCGGAACTTGTAGACCCCGGGCGAGTCCGGAATCTGCCCGGGCGCGGGACGGTAGGTGGACGGGTCGGCCATGCCCCCTACCGTACCGACCAGGAGTGACGACCGGGTCGCGTCCCGTGTGCGCGAGACGGTCAGGGGGTGCGGGAGTCCAGGAGGGCTTCCAGCGCGCCGACGTCGGCCTGGACGCTCACCTCGGTGTGCTCGGGCTGGTAACCGAGCCTGCTGTTGACGCGGATCATGGGAACGTTCTCGGGTGCCGTCTCCGTGTGCACCTGTTCCAGCCGCGGCAGTTCGGCGGTGAGCCGGCGCATCATCGAGGACTTCATCGCCAGGCCGAGGCCCAGCCCCCGGAACTCCGCCACGACGCCCGTGTCCAGTTGACGGCAGTGGCTTTCGTCCCCGGGATCGATCGCGACCTCGGTGAAGCCCGCCACCGCTCCGGTGCGCTCGTCGACGGCCACCACATACCGGCACGACTGCCCGGCCTTGCGCATCTCGGCCTCGAACTGCCGTACGCGCTCCACGGTCCAGGTGGGGGGCCGGTAGGCCGACTCGCCGAGCGGCTGGTCAGCCATGGCACTGCGTGCCCGGGCGAATCCCTCCACAAGGTCGTCCGGCGCAACGTCTGCCCACTGGTGGAGCCGGAACCCGGGGACCGGCTCCGTCTGCCAGCGCGTCGGGTCCGTACCGGCGACGTCCAGCCGGAACGAGGTCATGCGGAGGACCTGGCGGAAGCCGAGCGCCTTCGCCCACTCCTCGCCGTCCGCCCCGGCCTTGACGTGACCGGAGACCGTCCTGCAGCCACGTCCGCGGATCGCCGGCAGCACCGCCCGGAGCAGCCGCGTGCCCACGCCGGCCCGGCGGCCCGCCGTCGGCACCCGCACCACGAGATGGGCCAACTCGCTGTTCTCCCCCGTCAGGATGGTGGCGCCGGCCGTGCCGAGCAATCCGCCGGCGTGCCCCACCCCCCAGTGCAGCAGGGTCCGAAGGCTCGTCGTGGGTGTGCGCATGCGCCGCTCGTAGGTCTCGAACGGCGGCACGGGCAAACTCGGGAAGTCCGCGCCGTCCACCTCTACGAGGAGCCGGTACCAGTCACCCAGCTCGTCCGAAGAAGCGTGTTCCGGTGCGAACGGCAGGGCCTCGACAGTCATATGGCCGATTGTCGCAGGCCCGTGCGGCCCCGCCCGCCTTCCCCGTGCGGTGGGGAAGGCGGGCGGGGCCAGTCGGTGGGTGTGCTGCCGGTGGGGGCGGTTACCGCAGCCCGGCGAGGGCGGTGTCCACGCCCGCCAGCGGCGAGCCGAGGCCGGTGACGGTGTCGTAGCCCGGACCGGCCGTGCACTCGCTGCCGCAGCCGCCGTTGGACCCGGTGGTGATGTCGTTGAGCTTCGTGCCGAGCGCGTACACGTCGCCGTGGGCAGTGTCGCCGGACGGGCCCGCGACGGCCAGGTGCGGCTTGCCCGCCGCCGCCCGGAGCTGGTCGGCGTCGGCGATGATCGCGGCCCAGGAGGGCGCCGAGAGACTGGTGCCGCCGACCTCCATCCAGTAGCCGCGGCCCGAGAGCGTCACGTAGACCGCGACGCCGGTCTGCGGGTCGGCGACGAAGCTGACGTCCGGGGTGGCCCGGTAGCCGGACGACTGGACGCCGTCCTGGTAGGCCGGGCGCTTCTCGAAGTAGCTGAGGCCGCCGCCGGTGGAGGACCAGGCGGACTCGCCCAGCGTGGCGCCGCTCGCGTCCAACTTCAGGTTGGTGCCGCCGATGGCGAGCGCGTACGGGTTGGTGCTGGAGTAACCGGCCGGGTAACCCGCGTCCCCCGTGGACTGGGTGCAGACGGAGTCGGCGAGCTTGCAGTGGCCGTCGTAGAACGACTCCTCGGAGAACTCGGTCATGCCCCAGCTGTTGCTGACGACGGCGGGGTGCAGCGAGGCGGCCTTGTCCACGCCCTGGTAGAGGCCCTGCGCCGAGGCGTCGGCGGCCTCGACCAGCACGATCCGGGCGTGCGGGGCGATGGAGTGGGCCCACTCGATGTCCAGCGCCGCCTCCTCGTTCCAGCTGGTGTTGCCGGCCGGCTGGGTGCCGTCGGCGTAGACCTGGGAGAAGTCGAAGCAGTCGCTGGTCGCGTTCGCGCTTCCACAGGTCTGCGGCAGGTCGAACTGGGCGGAGAAGGCGTTCAGGTCCGCCGTCGCCGTCGGGTAGTCGTAGGCGTCGACGATGGCGACCGTCTGGCCGGTGCCGTCACCGGTCAGTCCGAGGCGGCCCTGGATCTGCTGCGGGGTGTAGCCGCGGATCGCGGCGGCGGCGTCGCTGCCGGCGGCGTCGGCCTTCACCGCGCTCGCCAGCTGCTCCGACCTGATCCGCAGCGAGGTGGTGGCGGTGCCGGTGCCCACGGTCTGCTCGGGGACCGGGGCAGCGGTGGCGTCCGTCGTCGCGGCCGGCGCCGTGGTGGCGGACGAGGTGGAGGCTGCGGAGCCGCTGCCGACGACCTCGTTCACGGTGATGCCGTGGAAGTAGCTGTCGAGGGCGAAGGAGTCCACCACGAAGGCACCGACCGAGGAGGACAGCGCGTAGGCGGTCCAGTCGAAGGGCAGGCCGAGCAGCTGCGTCGCACCGTCCTTGCCGGTGCCGATCGGGGTGACCGTGCCGGCGAACTCGGAGAACGCCTCACTGTCGGGCATCATGTCGGACTCGCCGGCCGGCGTGGTGAGCGGGAGGCTGTACTCCTCCAGGCCGCCCGCGCCGCCCACGAGGACCTCGTGGCCGTCGGTCGTGGTGGCGATCGCGCCCTGCTGGTCGTTGACGTAGACCCGCGAGTCGTACGGCGCCGAGCCGTCCGCCGGGAAGGTCGTCGTGTCGTACCAGTGCAGCTCGATCAGGCCGTACCTGGCCGAGGCGACGAACCCGTTGAAGGTCTGCGCGCCGACGGAGAGGTGCGTGGTGACCACCTTTCCGGTGCGGCTGTCCAGGATCTGCACCAGGTGTGCCAGGCCGGGCTTGTCCGCGCCCCAGGCCAGGGCCACGCCGTGGCCGTCGGTACCGGGGATGTCGGCGCCGGCGAAGACGCCGGACTGCGCCTCGATCCAGCCCGCGTTGTCCACGTCGGGCTGCTCGGACCAGATCTCCTGGC
Organism: Streptacidiphilus jiangxiensis; assembly: GCF_900109465.1. GTDB lineage: Bacteria > Actinomycetota > Actinomycetes > Streptomycetales > Streptomycetaceae > Streptacidiphilus > Streptacidiphilus jiangxiensis. Next base: position 383,142 of record NZ_FOAZ01000004.1, on the reverse strand, counting down.
CCGTGGCCGCGTCCAGCGACACGGCGGTCGGGGCCGGGTCGGTGATGCCCTGGTTGAACCCGGCGGCGACGCCGCCGTACTCCAGGATCAGCCGGCCGTCGACGTCGACGGCCGCGGTGGAGTACGCCACGTTCTTTCCGACGGCGGCGCTGGGCTGGTAGGTCCACTTGGTGGTGCCGTCGGCGGTGTAGGCGGAGACGCCCGCGGTTCCGTTGGCGACGATCTCGCCGCCGGTGACGGCGGTGCCGTACTGGAAGGCTCCGGTGTCCACGTCGCTGTCGAGCCGGCCGTCGGTCTCCAGGACCGCGATGCCGTGCGAGGTGGCGGCGACCAGGCGCTGAGCGGTGCGCCCGTGCTTGTCGGTCACGGCGGCCAGCTTCAGCTGGTGCACGGCCGCGCTGACCGGGGTCGACCACAGGATGCGCGGCGCCGGGTCGTTCAGGGTGCGGCCGTCCAGGGCGAGGACGCCGTGGCTCTGGCCGGCGACGACCAGGTCCTTCACGCCGTCGCCGTTGACGTCCACGGAGACCGCGGAGTAGGTGTCGCCGAGCAGCGGCTCGGTGACGCCTGCGCCGGTGCGGCCCGAGGAGACGTGGGCGGTGAGGTCGTAACCCACCGTCAGGATCCCTCCCCGGTAGGGGGTGACCTGGTCGCCGACGACGTCGCCGTCCCGGCGCCACAGCAGCTTGCCGTTGCTGCCGTCGAAGGTCAGCAGCTGGTTGTGGTAGATGCCCTCGGGGTTGGTGAGGGTCATCCCGGTGGCGTCGCTGACCGCGGCGTAGACCTCACCGCTGCCGTGCGGGTCGAAGGTGAGCGACAGCGTCGGGGCGTTCGCCTGGCCCACGGTGCTCGCGGTCTGGTGGCTCCACAGCGTCCTGCCGCTGCTGCTCCAGCCGGAGATGGTGGACTGGCCGTCGCTCAGGTCCGCGTTGATGCCCAGTTCGGCCACGCCGATGGCGGCCTGGTCGCCGTGGGCGGTCGGGTTGACCACGAACGCCTCGGGGATGGTGCCGTTGCGCGAGGTGACGACGGTGCGCTTGCCGGTCACCGAGTTGATCGAGGTCAGGTCCCAGCGGACGGCGTCCAGCGGGTCGTTCTGCTCGGCGACGAGGATGTTCTGCGAGCCCGGCTGCTGGGTCATCAGCCGCGGGTAGCCAGGGGTTCTCACGTCCACCTCGGCCTTGCCGGTGGCGGTGTCCACCACCAGCACGTGGCCGTCGGCGGGGCGGGGACTGCCCAGGCCCATCGGGGTGTCGGACCAGCTCGTGGTCAACCGGTCGCCACTGATGGCGGTCAGGTCGCCCCAGGACGCCCAGGGCGCCTTGGTGGAGTAGGTCCAGGCGGTGCTGCCGGTCAGCGTGCCGCCCTTGCCGGGGGCGAAGGAGTAGGCCAGCAGGGAGGAACGGCTGTCCCCCTGCGTCGCGACCGGGTTGTAGGACCAGTCCGGGCCGGTCTGCTCGGCGGCGATCAGCTTGCCGCCCTCGGTCAGCAGCGAGCCGACCGTGCCGGGCACCAGCGTGTGCCAGAGCATCCTGCCGGTGCGGCCGTCGAGGACGGAGAGGAAGGTGCCGCTGGACAGGTCCGAACCGGGCGAGGTGAACGGCCGGTCCGGGCTGGCGCCCACCGAGTAGGCCACGGCCACGTCCGCGACGCCGTCGTGGTTGAAGTCGGCCTGGGCGTAGGGGTGGGTGCCGACGGAGCCGGGCTGGTACGGGTCGTAGCCCTCGTACATGACGGCGGTGAACGGCTCGTCCTGGTAGGCGACGGTGGGCTTGACCTGCCAGTCGCCGTACAGCTGTTCACCGGTGGTCGTCCAGACCGGCTTGCCGGCCTTGTCGTAGCGGGCGAGGCCGCCGCCGGAGAACACCGAGACCCAGTCGCCGGTACCGCCCAGCGCGAGGGTGGACGCCGCCCCGCGCGCGGTCTGCCAGCCGGACTCCTGGGTGACGCCGGTGCCTGTGGAGGCGCTGCCGGCGGCGCCCGTGGCGGCGGTGCCGCCCGTGCCGCCGGCGGTTCCGGTCGCGTTCCTGGTGCCGCTGGAGCCCGACGTCCCGGCCCCGTTCGCCTCGGCCGCCGCGGCCACCAGACCGGGGGTGCCGTCGGCCCGCGGAGTGTACTTGGCGCTCAGCTCGGCCAGCTTGGCGGCGGTCAGCCGCACGGTGCCGGAACCGCCCGGGCCCTGGGCACGGGCCGCCGGCGCGACGCTCACGGCCGCGGTGGCGGCCAGTACGGCGACGGCGGCCGCCGAGCGTATGCCTGTCCTTCGACGTCTTGTTGACGACACGTCCACTCCTTGTCACCACGATGGGGGTGGACGCACTGTTGCAGCCCGGACAGGGCCGATGACAGGCCAGAACGTGGCCGCACCCGGCCGCTGGCCACCCTAGGCCAGTCGGATAACCTGCCCGCCTCGGACTTTTGTATCTTCGAATGACAAATTGCTGGAGTGAGGCCCGTGCTGGACTCGATCGGACTGGACGACGTGGCGGAGCGTGCCTACGAGATCCTGCTGCACCAGGAGTCGGCCACCCCCGCCGCCATGGCCGACGAGCTGGGCGTCTCGCCACAACGGGCACGCCGGACGCTGGACACCCTCACGGCGGACGGCCTGGCCGAGCGCCTCCCCGGCCGCACCCCCCGCTACGTCCCGGTCGACCCGCGCGCCGGACTCTCGGCGCTCATCCGCTCCCACCAGGCCGGGCTCGAACGGGTCGCCTCCGCGGTGGACACCTACGCCGCCCGTTACCACGAGCGCACCCTGCGCACCGATCCGCACCGGCTGGTCGAGGTCATCGCAGGCCCCGCCGAGATCACGCACCGCGTCCAGGAGCTGATCGCCGGCGCCCAGCACGAGATCCTGGCCTTCGACGCGCCCCCGTACGTCACCCCGCACCGGAGCGCCTCCGAGATCGAGCATCCGGTACTGGCGCGCGGCGTCAGCGTCCGCGCGATCTACGCCACCGAGGTGCTGACCGTCCCGGTGCTCGCCGACCGGCTGCGGGCCATGGTGGGCCTCGGCGAGCGGGCCCGGGTGATGCCGCGCGTGCCGATGAAGATGGTGCTGGTCGACCGGAGCGACGCGATGCTGCCGCTCACCGCGAGCGAGGAGGGCCTGCGGTCCACCGCCGTCTTCGTCCGCCGCTCGACGCTCTGCGACGCATTGGTGGAACTGTTCGAGGCGAACTGGGCGACGGCCACCCCGATCTTCACCGAGGCCCCGCCGACGGACGAGGTGTCCGCGGAGGACCGCGCCCTCCTCCACCTGCTCAACAGCGGCCTCAAGGACGACGCCATCGCCCGCCAACTGGGCCTCAGCGACCGGACGCTGCGGCGCAGACTCGCCGAGCTGACGAGTCGGCTCGGCGCCACGAGCCGCTTCCAGGCCGGAACCCAGGCCATGCGCCGCGGCTGGCTGTAGGCCTGTCCGACCAGCACCGGGACTTCCCGACCTCGCCCCGGAGGGGCTCCCTCCGGCCAGGAATTGGTCTGGACAATAGTGGTCTAGACCCCTTGACGGGTACTCAGGCGATTGGATTCACTGGCCTGCAGCGCCTACGGGTGTACATGCCATGCCCACCCTGCGGCGCCTCCCCCACACCCCGCCGGCAGGAAGCAGGCCATGCCTCCCATCCCCATGCGCGCTGGCGCCCGTTCACGCACCCGGTTATGGCTCACGGTGGCGGCTGCGGCCGCCTCGCTCGTCGCGCTCCTCGCCCTGCTCGCCGGCGCCCCCGCCTCGGCCGACGTCCGCGCCGGGCAGGCGGGCGAGGCGGCGAGCACGTTGCCCGCCTGCCCGTTCTGGGCCGCCGGGATCACGCCGCCCGCCCGGAGCGTCACCCCCTGGGTGGCGCCGCTGCAGACCGCCGGGGCCGTGAACTTCTCCACCCGTCCCGCGGCGCCGACCCTCACCGGCACGCTGGCGAACGGACAGGTCACCGTCACCGTCGCGCCCGTCCCGAACGCCGTCGCCTACAAGGTGTGGCGCGACGGCGTGGACATCGGCTACATCAGCTACTGGGGCCAGACCGGCCCGCTGACCGTCACCGACACCGCGCCGTGCCAGGGCGCGTACTACGACGTCGTCGCGATGTACGACACCAGCAACTCAGACGCCTCGCTCGGCCGACTGTCCGTCCCCTACTGGCTCGGCGCCAACGGGACGCTCGCCCCCGGCGCGGGTGACGTGGCGGTCGGCACGCAGATCCCGGTGATGGTGACCTCCTACGACAACACCGGCCAGGACGCCTCCGGCTACAACGCCCAACTCGGCGTCTGCGCGACCGACCCGCGGGTGATCCCGTGGGGCACGTACTTCACCGTGCCGGGCTACGGCACCTGCTACGCCGCCGACCTCGGCACCTGGATCCAGAACGACACCGTCGACATCTGGCTCCCAGGGGACCAGGCGAACAACTGGGGCGTGCAGGACCGGACGGTCACCGTGATCGCCGACCCGTACGGCGGCGGGGGCACACCCACGCCGACCCCCACGCCCACCACCTCGCCGACCGTGTCTCCGACGCCCACACCGACGCCGACCGGCTCCCCCACACCGACGCCCACCCCGACCACGACCGGCGGCACCTGCGCCACCCCGTGGAACTCCACCACGACCTACACCTCGGGTGCGCTCGTCTCGTACGCCGGCAAGAACTACACGGCGACGTACGTCTCGACCGGCGCCGTCCCCGGCGACCCGACGTCCTGGGCCGTATGGAAGGCCGACGGTCCCTGCGACTGACCGACGACTATGCCTCCACGGGTGCGCCGCAGTCGGGGCAGCGGAACGGTTCGCTGCGCGAAGCCAGGCTGCGGCGCACCCAGTGGTACAGCCACGGGAAGGTGATCGCGGGCACCTCGCGGGTGGCCTCCACGGTGCCGTGGCGGGGGCACCGTCCGCGTCGGGTCTGTGTCTCGATGGCCATGGGTGCGTGCCTCCTCAGCCGCCGCGTGGCAGCCAGCTGAAGCGGCGCAGGGCGATCAGCAGTCCGCCGAGCCCCCAGGCCGCGACGATCAGCAGGTCGGTCCAGGCAAAGCCCGCGCCGGTGGTATGTGGGTTGTAGGCGGTCAGCAGCGCGGCGACGAGGTGGTGCACCGGGAAGACGTTCGCGATGTCGACCAGCCAGCGGGGCAGGACCGAGGAGGCGATGAAGACGCCGGAGATGAAGTACAGCGGCAGCATCACGGCCTGGGTGACGGGCTGGGCCGCGTCCTCGTTGCGGATCACCGAGGCGAGCGCGTAGCCCAGGCAGCAGAACGAGAGCGCGCCCAGGACGACCGTGACCGCCATGGCCGGCGCCGTCCGCGCCGGGATGTGCGCGCCGTACAGGGCCCAGCCGATCACCAGCAGCAGGGTCGTGATCACCACGGCGACGACCACCGCGGTCAGCGCCCGCCCGGCGATCACCGAGGCGGCCGGGACGGGCGTGGCGCGCCGCCGCTTGAGCACGCCGGCCTCGCGCTGCGCGGTCACGGAGATCACCAGGTTGACGAAGGACGCGCCGATGATCCCCAGCGCGATGATCCCCGGCACGTAGTAGACGGAGGTGTCGATCGTCCCGCCGGGCACCTTCACGGTGTTGTGACCGCCGAAGACGGACGCGAAGATCACCAGGAAGAGCACCGGCAGCGCGAGGGTGAAGAACCGCGACTGCGGATTGCGCAGGAACGCCCGCAGGTCGTAAGGGAACTGGTGCAGGGCGAGCCGGGCCACGTCCCCCGGTGGTGCCCGGTGCGTCGAGGTCGTGCGATCCGTCGCCGCGCGGTGCGCCGCGGTCGTGCCGTTCGTCGAGGTCGTGCCGTTCGTCGAGGTCGTGCCGTTCGTCGAGGTCACGCCGCCGCCTCCCGTTCGTTCGCGGTCAGCGCCAGGTAGACGTCCTCCAGGCTGGGGCGCCGGACTTCGAGGTCGAGCAGGTCGTGGCCGAGGGACTCGGCCCACCCGGCCAGCGGCCCGAGCACGGTCAGCGGGCGGTCCGCCCGCAGCAGCAGGCGTGCCCCGTCGCCCTCGCCGTCCGCGAGCGCGGCCAGCACCGGCGCCGGCAGGTCCGCGAGGGCCGTCCCCGGCGGCAGCGAGAAGCGGATCTCCGCGGCCGCGCGCTCACGTCCGCCGATGGTCTCCGGGGTGCCCTCGGCGACGATCAGGCCGTCCGCGATCACCGTCACCCGGTCGGCCAGGTGCTCGGCCTCGTCCATGAAGTGCGTGGTGAGGAAGACGGTCACGCCCAGGGAGCGCAAGCCCGCGATCATGTCCCAGGCGGCCCGGCGGGCGCTCGGGTCGAAACCGGTGGTCGGCTCGTCGAGGAACAGCAACTCCGGGTCACCGACCAGCGACAACGCGACGTCGAGACGGCGGCGTTGTCCGCCGGAGAGCCGGGTGGCCGTCGAGTCCGCCTGCTCGGCGAGGCCGACCAGCTCCAGGACCTCGCCGACGGGCCGCGGCGCCGGGTAGTACCCCGCGTACAGACGCACGCACTCGGCGACCGTGAGGTCGCGCTCGGGCTGGGACTCCTGCAGGACCACGCCGATCCGTGCCCGCCAGGCCGGTCCGGCGCGCTGCGGGTCCTCCCCCAGCACGCTCACCTCCCCCGCGGTCCGGCGCCGGTAGCCCTCCAGGATCTCCACCGTGGTGGTCTTGCCGGCCCCGTTGGGTCCCAGGAACGCGAAGATCTCGCCGCGCCGGACCTCCAGGTCCACCCCGCGCACGGCCTCGAACGGCCCGTAGCGCATCCGCAGTCCGCAGACCCGGATCACCACGTCCTCGGTGGTCCCTGCCCTCGTCATGCCCGAAGCCTCAACGCCAGGCCCAGAGTTTTCCGTTCGCCTTTCCCGACGCGTTCGTCTCCCACTCGAAGGCGCCGGCGACGCCGCGCAGTCCGGCGAAGGCGGGCGCGTCGCTCAGGTAGACGATGGAACCGCGCCAGGAGATCGATCCGCCCTCGGTGAAGACGCCGACACCGGTGCCCCGCCAACTGGCCGTCGCCCCGTCGGGGCTCATGATCACACCCGTCCCCTCGCCGTACAGCGTCCCGTCGTGACGTAGCGTGCCGACATACGTCCCCAGGTCGGTGACGGTGACCCCGAGCAGGGTGCCCGAGGCCTGGAACGAGCTCTCGACGGTCGGGGGCAGCCCGTGCTCGGACGGGACGACTCTCTGGGCCGTGACCTGCCCCTGCTCCTCGCCGATCAGGTCGCCGAGCATGATGTGCCTCCGTATCTCGCACACCTCCATCCCAGGCTACGCCCGAGGGCGGGGCGCCGCCCGAGGCCCCGGCGCCACCCGAAAACCGTTGGCGTGCGGCACGGGCCGACCGGCACGATGGTGCGCATGTTCCGGTACGCCATCGCCCAGTTCCCCGCAGTCGCGGGTGCGATGGCTGCTGCCCTGACGATCGCAGCCGCAGCCGCACTCGACGGCGCGCGAAGCTGACCTTCCCCGGGTCGATCCCCCGGGACCTCTGCCGGGGAAGGTCGGCCCCGCCCTGAGGTCCCGTCAGGAGTCAACACCCGGAGAAGAGAAGCGTCATGGCCAAGCAGGCCTTCGTGCGGACCAAGCCGCACCTCAACATCGGCACCATGGGTCACGTCGACCACGGCAAGACCACGCTCACCGCCGCCATCACCAAGGTGCTGGCCGAGCACGGGGGCGCCGCCTTCGTGCCGTTCGACCGGATCGACCGGGCGCCGGAGGAGGCCGCCCGCGGGATCACCATCAACATCGCGCACGTCGAGTACGAGACGGCCACCCGGCACTACGCCCACGTCGACATGCCCGGCCACGCCGACTTCGTGAAGAACATGATCACCGGCGCGGCCCAGCTGGACGGCGCCATCCTCGTGGTCTCCGCGCAGGACGGCGTGATGCCGCAGACCGCCGAGCACGTGCTGCTGGCCCGGCAGGTCGGCGTCCAGCACGTCGTCGTCGCGCTGAACAAGGCCGACGCGGGCGACCCGGAGCTGCTGGACCTGGTGGAGCTGGAGGTCCGCGAGCTGCTGAGCGCCCACGGCTACGACGGCGCCGGGCTGCCGGTCGTGCGGGTGTCGGGGCTGCGGGCGCTGCAGGGCGACCCGGTCTGGTCGGCCGCACTGCTGGACCTGCTCGACGCGGTGGACGTGCACGTGCCCACGCCCGTCCGCTACACCGACGTGCCGTTCCTGATGCCGGTCGAGAACGTGCTGACCATCACCGGCCGCGGCACGGTGGTGACCGGCGCGGTCGAGCGCGGCACGGTGCATCTGGGCGACAAGGTCGACGTGCGCGGCTACGGCGCGGAGTTCTCCTCCGTCGTGACCGGCGTGGAGACCTTCGGCCGGACCATGGAGAGCGCGGAGGCGGGCGACAACGTCGCCCTGCTGCTGCGCGGCGTCCAGCGCGGCCAGGTGCGACGCGGCATGGTGGTCGCGGCGACGGGCAGCGCCTCCACGCACCACGTGTTCACCGCGCGGCTGCACCTGCTCCCCGCCGCGGACGGCGGCCGCCGCACGCCGATCGCCAGCGGCTACCGCCCGCAGTTCTACCTGCGGACCGGGGACGTCGTCGGCGACGTGCTGCTGCCGCAGGACGTCGCGGTCGCGCGGCCGGGCGAGACGGTGGAGGCGACGGTGACGCTCGGTCAGGCCGTGCCGCTGGAGCCCGGACTGGGCTTCGCGGTGCGCGAGGGCGGCCGGACGGTCGCCGCCGGTACGGTGGAGTCGGTCGTCGAGTAGGCGTCCGCCACGCCCGGAGGCCCGCGGCAGAGGCATCTGCCGCACGGGCTCGTATCCCCCGATGCGAGCCCGTGCGGCGGCGTCCCACCGCCCCGGAGCGGGTGCCGAGCCCTCCGGCGCGTCCCCCGGCTCGGCACGACGGTGCGTGCTGGGGACGCCTGTGCCCCCGTTGGCCGGGCCGACGCTCCCCCCGGACCGTCGGCCAGGCCGATAACGGGATCTTCCACGCACGCGCCAACGGATCACCAACAGTCCACCGGCCGAGGACCGAAACCGCAGTTGGAGCGGGGTCGGCCGCAGTCGAACCGGACTGTTAGCATCCAACGCGCCTGGGCTCCTTCTCGGTCGCCGGGGCGATCCGAGGGTGGGGTGGAGATGCGATTCGGGCTGCTCGGGCCGTTGTTGGTCGAGGGCGCTGCGGGCACGGTGGTGCCGCTGACCTCGCGCAAGGGCCGGTTGCTGCTCGGCGCGTTGCTGCTGCGGGCCAACGAGACCGCGCCCACACACGGCCTGCTGGACGCCCTGTGGGGCGATGCCGTCCCGCCGACCGCCCGCGCCTCGCTGCAGAACCACGTGGCCCGCCTGCGCGGACTGTTCGGGCCCGCCGAGCAGGACCGCATCCGCACCACCGCCTCCGGCTACCTGATCCGGGTCGAGCCGGGCGAGTTGGACACCGAGGAGTTCCGCCGCCTTGCCGAGGACGCCCGCAGCGCGCGGCTCGCCCGCGACTGGGAGTCCGTCAGCCGCGCCGCCGCGGCCGCCCTGCGGCTGTGGCGGGGACGCCTGTTGGAGGACCTGCCCACGCTGGCCGAGACGGAGCCCGCAGACCCGTTCCAGCACGCCCTGGAGACCTCCCGGCTGCAACTGCGCTCCTGGCGCGCCGCCGCCGAACTGCGGCTCGGCCGCCACCACGACCTCATCCCGGAGCTCGCCAGCTGGGCGGCGGAGCACCCGCTCGCCGAGGAGCTCCAGCGCGACCTGATGACGGCCCTGCTGCGCGACGGCCGCCGGGCGGACGCCCTGGAGGTCTTCACCCGCCTGCGGCTGCGGCTCAGTGAGGAGTTGGGCGTCGACCCGGGCGCGGCCGTGCAGAAGGTCTACCTCCAGGCCCTCACCGAGGAACCACCCGCCGCGATCACCGACTCCCCCGGGATCCCGGCCGCCGCCGTGTCCGCGCCGCCCCGCACCTCGCACAACCCGGCCCTGACACCGGATCCGGCCCGAGCTCCCACCACGGCCGCCTCGGGCGCGACCGGCGCCGTTCCGCCGGCACGCTGCCAACTCCCGTCCGAAGCCCGGGCCTTCACCGGACGCGAGGCGGAGGTGGAGCGCCTGCTCGCCTGCGCCCGACACGCGGCGGACGGCGAGGAGACCGGCTGGGCCGTCGTCGCGGCCGTCGACGGCATGGCCGGCGTCGGCAAGTCCGCGCTCGCCGTGCACGTGGCCCAGCGGGTGCGCGGCGACTTCCCCGACGGCCAACTCTTCCTCGACCTGCGCGGCTGGACGCCCAACGCGACCCCGATGACCACCGCCGAGGCCCTCGACGCGCTGCTGCGCTCCCTCGACGTCCCGCCGCAGACGATCCCCAAGGACCCGGCCGAACGTGCCCGGCGCCTGCGCGACCGACTGGCCGGGACGCGCACTCTGATCGTCCTGGACAACGCCGTCGGCAGCGCCCAGATCCGCCCGCTGCTCCCGGCCACCTCCCGCTGCCTGGTCCTGGTGACCAGCCGCAAACGGCTGACCGGTCTGGACGACTCCCTCGCCGTCCCGCTGCGGGTGCTCAGCGAGGACGAGTCGCTGACGCTGCTGCGCCGCGTGGCCGGCCCGGACCGGGTGCCCGAGGACCAGCCCGAGGCCCGCGAACTCGCCGCGCTGTGCGGGTTCGTACCGCTCGCCCTGCGCATCGCGGCGGCTCAGCTGCGCCGCCGTCGCTCGCTGCGGCTGACCGATCTCGTGGACCGACTGCGCGACGAGCACCACCGGCTCCCCCGGTTCGACCAGCTGGACGGCACGGACCGCGAGGCGGAGCCCGGGACGCAGCGCAGGACGCAGCGCGAGGCGGAGCGCGAGGACCGGGGCCTGAGTGCCGTCTTCGCGACCTCGTTCACCGCCCTGCCCGCCACCGAACAGCGACTGCTGACCCTGCTCGCGGGGATCCCCGGCGCCGATGTGGACGTGGCCGCCGCAGCGGCCCTGCTCGGCGCGGACACCGTCCTGACCGAGCAGTTGCTGGACTCCCTGCTCGACCAGAACCTGCTGACCCAGCACGTCCCCGGCCGCTACGGCTTCCACGACCTGATCCGGCTCTACTGCCGCGCACCGGGCCACTGGGACGCCGACGAGTACCGGACGGCCCTCGACCGACTGCTCGCCCACTACGAGCGCGACGCCGAGCAGGCCGCGGCCCGGCTGCGCCGATCGCCCCGAGCGGCGACGGCGACGGCTGGAAAACCGGACGAGCGCGGCGAGGAGGCGGCACTCGCCTGGATGCGCACCGAGCGGGAGAACCTGCTCGCCTTCGCCCGCTTCGCCCTCGCCGGCGGGCGGCTCCCCCGTCGGCGCGCCTCCGGCATCGCCCTCGCCCTCGCCCTGGCCCCGCTGCTGCACCAGGAGGGCCCACTGCCCGACGCCGTCGCCCTGCTGCGGCAGGCCGCCGAGGCGGCGCGTGCCGGCGGCGACCGGCTCGGCCGGGCCGAGTGCCTGACCGAACTGGGCCGCATCCACATGCAGCGCGGTGAGTTCACCGAGGCGCAGCGCGCCCACACGGACGCCCTGGAGCTCTACCGCGCGCAGGGCGAGCGGCTCGGCGAGGCCGGCGCGATCTACGAGAGCGGGACGGTCCACCTGTTCACCGGCCACTACGCGACGGCCCTGCCGTTGCTGGAGCGGTCCCTCGAGCTCTTCGGGGAGATGGGTAGCGAGCTCGGCCAGGCGAACGCACTCTTCCAGCTGGGCCGCGCCTACCGGCTCACCGGCGACCTCGCCAAGGGCGGCGCGAGCGGCGCCCGCGCGCTGCGGCTCTACGTCGCCATGGGCAAGCGCTGGGGTGAGGGCCACGTGCTGTGCGACCTGGCCCGCGTCCACCAGCTCGGCGGGGACCTGCGCGCCGCGGTCGAGCTGGGCGAACGCGGCCTGGCCGCGTTCCAGGCGATCGACAACCAGCTCGGCGCCGCCACCGCCTGCCAGGCGCTCGGCCGCATCCACCACGACCTCGGCGAACTCGACGCCGCGGCCGAGCTGTTCGGGCGGGCTCTGCGGCTGTTCCGGGCGACCGCCGCGGAGCAGGCGATCGCCCGCTCGCTGTGGGACCTGGGCCGCGTCAGTCTCTCCGCCGGTGCGCCGGAGCGGGCCGCGGACCTGAACGAGCAGGCCCTGCGGATCTTCCAGGCGTCGGGCAGCCGCAACGGCGAGGCCAACGTCCGCCACGACCTCGGCCGCGCGCTGCACGCGCTGGGGCGCACCTCGGAGGCGGCGGAGCTGCTCGCCCAGGCCCGCGAGCTCTTCCGCGACCTCGGCGACCCGCACGGCGAGGCGGAGGTCCTCAACAGCACGGGCGCGCTGCGGCTCGCCACGGAGGGCGCGGAGGCGTCGCTCGCCTGCCACAAGGAGGCCCTGGTGCTGGCCCGCCGCGTCCGCAGCCCGCTGGAGGAAGCGCGCGCCCTGGAGGGTCTGGGCCGCGCCCACGCTGCGCTGGGCGAGACGGCTCGCTCAAGAACGGAGCTCCGGGAGGCGCTGGTGCTGTACCGCCGCATCGGCGCGGCCCTCGCCGCCGAGAAGTTGTTGCAACACCTCTAGAGTCGCGAGGCTCTGCGCGCCAAGCCACTGATCAGCAGATGGTCACCAACGCGCAGGGCCATCCGCACGTCCGTGGCCTGTCGCGCAGCTCCTCGCGCCCCCGGTTTCAGCTGAGCGTCGCGACGAGCTTGCCGTTCTGGACGGTGACCGGGATGGAGGGCAGGGCCGTCTGGGCCGGGCCCTGGGCCACGGAACCGTCGGTGGTCTTGAACTGGCTGCCGTGGCACGGGCAGCTGATCACGCCGTTGCTGACCCCGTCGACCACGCAGCCCGCGTGCGTGCAGACCGCGCTGAACGCCTTGAACGTGCCCGCGCTCGGCTGGGTCACCACGACCTGCTCCGTGCGGTAGACCTTGCCGCCGCCGACGGGCACGTCGCTCGTCGGGCCCAGGGTGACCGGGCCCTTCTGCGAGGAGGCCGCCGAGGAACCGCCGCAGGCGGAGAGCACGGCGGCGCCGGCCCCGGCGATGCCGACCGCAGCCGCGCCGCGCAGCAGCCGGCGACGGCAGCAGCCGACCGATTCGGAAGTGTTCTCGCTGTTCACGGCGGCGGGCTCTCCTCGGTATCGGGCGGATCCCCGCCCTCGCGGGGAACCGCCGTCAACCTTAGGCGCCGTCCCTGTGAGCGGGCTCAGCGGCCTACTTCTTCGCCGCCGCGGCCGTCGCGGCCTTCTTCCGCGCCGCGGGCTTCTTGCGGGGCTTGGGAACGGAGTCGAAGACCCGCTCCTCGCCGAGGATGTCGCGCAGGAACTTGCCGGTGTGGCTCTCGCCCACCGCCGCGACCTCCTCCGGCGTGCCCTCGGCGACGACCATGCCGCCGCCGGAGCCACCCTCGGGGCCCATGTCGATGACCCAGTCCGCGGTCTTGATCACATCGAGGTTGTGCTCGATGACGATGACCGTGTTGCCCTTGTCGACCAGGCCCGTCAGCATCTTGATCAGCTTGCTGATGTCCTCGAAGTGCAGACCCGTGGTGGGCTCGTCCAGGACGTAGATGGTCCGGCCGTTGCTGCGCTTCTGCAGCTCGGAGGCGAGCTTGACGCGCTGCGCCTCACCGCCGGAGAGCGTCGTCGCGGACTGGCCGAGACGGACGTACCCGAGACCGACCTCGGAGAGGGTCTTCAGGTAGCGCGCGATCGCCGGGACGGCCTCGAAGAAGCTCAGCGCCTCCTCGATCGGCATGTCCAGGACCTCGGCGATGGACTTGCCCTTGTAGTGGACGTCCAGTGTCTCCCGGTTGTAGCGGGCGCCGTGGCAGACCTCGCAGGGGACGTAGACGTCCGGCAGGAAGTTCATCTCGATCTTGATCGTGCCGTCGCCCGCGCAGTTCTCGCAGCGGCCACCCTTGACGTTGAAGGAGAAGCGACCGGGCAGGTAGCCGCGGATCTTCGCCTCCGTCGTCTCGGCGAAGAGCTTGCGCACGTGGTCGAAGACGCCCGTGTACGTGGCCGGGTTGGACCGCGGGGTGCGACCGATCGGCGACTGGTCGACGTGGACGACCTTGTCGACCAGATCCGTGCCCGTGACGCGGGTGTGGCGGCCCGGCACGCTGCGCGCGCCGTTCAGCTCGCGCGCCAGGTGCGTGTAGAGGATGTCGTTGACCAGCGTCGACTTGCCGGAGCCGGAGACACCCGTGACGGCCGTGAAGAGACCGAGCGGGAAGGAGACGTCGACGTCGCGCAGGTTGTGCTCACGCGCGCCGTGGACCGTGATCTGCCGCTTGGTGTCCAGCGGACGGCGCACCTCGGGCAGCGGGATCGCCCTGCGGCCCGACAGGTAGGCGCCGGTCAGCGACTCCTTGTTCTTCAGCAGGCCCTCGCGGGAGCCGGAGTGGACGACCCGGCCGCCGTGCTCGCCCGCGCCGGGGCCGATGTCGACGACCCAGTCGGCGGTGCGGATGGTGTCCTCGTCGTGCTCGACGACGATCAGGGTGTTGCCGAGGTCGCGCAGGCGGACCAAGGTCTCGATCAGGCGGTGGTTGTCGCGCTGGTGCAGCCCGATGGACGGCTCGTCCAGCACGTACAGCACGCCGACCAGACCGGAGCCGATCTGCGTGGCCAGGCGGATGCGCTGCGCCTCACCACCGGAGAGCGTGCCGGCGGCGCGGTCGAGCGAGAGGTAGTCCAGGCCGACGTCGACCAGGAACTTCAGCCGCTCGTTGACCTCCTTGAGCACGCGCTCGGCGATCGTCTTCTCGCGGTCGTTCAGCTCCATGCCGCCGAGGAACTCGGCGCAGTCCGCGATGGACATGGACGACACGTCGGAGATCGACTTGCCGGACATCCGGACCGCGAGGACGACCGGCTTGAGGCGCGCGCCGTGACAGGCCGGGCAGGCCGTCTCGCGCATATAACCCTCGAAGCGCTCGCGGGCGCTGTCACTCTCCGCGTCCGCGTGGCGGCGCTGCACGAACGGGACCGCGCCCTCGAAGCCCGTGGTGTAGGAGCGCTCGCGGCCGTACCGGTTGGTGAAGGTGACCTCGATCTCCGTCTTGTGCCCGAACAGCAGCGCCTTCTTGGCGCGCGCCGGCAGGCCCGCCCACGGGATGTCGGTCCGGAAGCCGAGCTCCTTGCCCAGCGCCTTGATCAGGCGCAGGTGGTAGTCCTTGATGTGGCCGTGCGACCAGGGGTGGAGGGCGCCCTCGTCGAGGGTCTTCTCCTCGTCGGGGACGATCAGCTCCGGGTCGACCTCCATGCGGGTGCCGATGCCGGTGCACTCCGGGCAGGCGCCGAAGGGCGAGTTGAAGGAGAAGGAGCGCGGCTCCAGCTCCTCGAAGGACAGGTCGTCGTAGACGCAGTAGAGGTGCTCGGAGTACATGCGCTCGCGCTCCGGGTCGTCCTCGGGGAGGTCGACGAAGTCGAGCACGACCGTGCCGCCGGAGAGGACGAGCGCGGTCTCGACGGAATCGGTCAGGCGGCGCTGGGCGCTCTTCTTGACGGTGAGGCGGTCGACGACCACCTCGATGGTGTGCTTCTCCTGCTTCTTGAGCGTCGGCGGCTCGGTCAGCTGGATCGTCTGCCCGTCCACCCGGGCGCGGGAGAAGCCCTTGGTCTGGAGGTCGGCGAAGAGGTCGACGAACTCGCCCTTGCGGCCCTTGACCAGCGGCGACAGCAGCTGGAACCGGGTGCCCTCGGGGAGCTCCAGCACCTTGTCGACGATCTGCTGCGGCGACTGCCGGGCGATCGGGCGGCCACACTCGGGACAGTGCGGGTGGCCGATGCGGGCGAAGAGGAGGCGGAGGTAGTCGTAGACCTCCGTGATCGTGCCGACCGTCGAGCGAGGGTTGCGCGAGGTCGACTTCTGGTCGATCGAGACGGCCGGGGAGAGGCCCTCGATGAAGTCCACGTCGGGCTTGTCCATCTGCCCGAGGAACTGGCGGGCGTAGGAGGACAGCGACTCGACGTAGCGCCGCTGGCCCTCGGCGAAGATCGTGTCGAAGGCGAGGGAGGACTTGCCGGAGCCCGAGAGGCCGGTGAAGACGATGAGGGAGTCACGCGGCAGGTCCAGCGAGACGTTCTTGAGGTTGTGCTCGCGAGCACCGCGGACGATGAGGCGGTCTGCCACGCTACTGCGCCCTTCAAAAGCGGGATGAACGGACGGGAACCACTAAATGAGTATCGATAGTCAAGAGTAATGGGATCACGTGTTCGATTTTTCAGGCAATCGACCGTGTTCGCCCGATCGGGTGAAACGCTAGCGCGTGGAACGCTCCGCTCGTGGGAACGACGGACAAGTGCTCCGCGTAACGACCGAACCGGCTACGGCTATGGGGGACATCCTTTGAGCATCGCACCCACCACTGACATTCCCGTCCTGGCCGCCGCGACCTCGCGCCTGCTGGCGACCGTGGACGCCATGCGCGAGGAGCAGCTCGCCGAGCCGTCGCTGCTCCCGGGCTGGACCCGCGGCCACGTCCTGGCCCACCTCGCCCGCAACGCGGACGGGCTCACCAACCTGCTGACCGGCGCGCGCACCGGCGTGCCCACCCCCATGTACCCGAGCCTCGAGGCCCGCGAGCACGACATCCAGGCGGGCGCGAAGCGCACCCTCGCCGAGCACGCGGCCGATCTGCGCGCAAGCGCGGCCCGCTTCGACGCGGCGGCGGCCGCGATGCCGGACGCCGCGTGGGCGGTCGACGTCCCGCACCGCCTCGGCTCGTTCCCCGCGCACGAGGTGGTCGCCAGGCGGATCGAGGAGGTCGAGTACCACCACGTCGACCTCGGCCTGCAGGACGCCTGCGCCCCGGGCGACTGGCCGGAGGCGTTCGTGCGGCAGCAGCTGGCGCGCGTCAGCGCGAGGTTCGCCGGCCGCGAGGGGCTGCCGAGCCTCTGCCTGGTCGACACCGACTTCCCGGCCGACGAGGAGAACGAGCCGGACCCCCGGTCCGTCCACGACACGGGCGCGCCGAGGCCCTCGGGCACCCCCGACGTGACCGTGATCGGCCCCGGGTCCGCGCTGCTGGCCTGGCTCACCGGACGCTCCGACGGCGGCGGCCTCGACGTGCTGATCGGCCGCGCGCAGGCGCAGGACCCGAAGGCGGCCCTGCCGGCGCTCCCGCCGCTAGGCTGATCCCATGAGCTACCACGGAGCGGTGAAGGTCGGCGGGACGCCCGACGTCCGGGAGTTGGCGCATCTGGTGATCACCAAGGTCGCCGTCGGGCCCATGAACAACAACGCCTACCTGCTGCGCTGCCGCGCCACCGACGAGCAGCTGCTGATCGACGCCGCCGCGGACGCGCCCGTCCTGCTGGAGACCGTCGGCGACAGCCTTGCCACCGTGGTCACCACGCACCGGCACCAGGACCACTGGAGCGCCCTCGCCGACGTCGTCCGCGCCACCGGTGCGCGGACGGCGGCCGGGCGGATCGACGCCGAGGGCATCCCCGTCCCGACGGACCTCCCGCTCGACGACGGCGACACGCTGAAGGTCGGCGAGGTCAGCCTCACCGTCCGGCACCTGGTCGGCCACACCCCCGGCGCGATCGTCCTGCTCTACGACGACCCCCAGGGCCACCCGCACCTGTTCACCGGTGACTGCCTCTTCCCCGGCGGGGTCGGCAACACCTGGGGCGATCCGGCGGCGTTCCGCAGCCTCTTCCACGACGTCACCACCAAGCTCTTCGCCCCGCTGCCGGACGAGACCTGGGTCTACCCCGGCCACGGCGACGACACCACCCTCGGCGCGGAGCGCCCGCACCTGGCCGAGTGGGAGGCCCGGGGCTGGTGAGCGACGCCACGAGCGCCCTCGCCAAGCTCGGCGCCCACCCGGGGCTCTGCCTCGGCTGCGCCCACCGGCTGCTGAACGAGACCCGCCGCGGCACCGCGTACCTGCGCTGCGGCGGCGCGGCATCGGACGACACCCTGCCGCGCTACCCGCGTCTGCCCGTGCGTGAATGTCACGGTTTCACTGCGGTGGAAGATCGGGCTCCGCAAGCTCTCGACAAGTGATCATCTCCTGTGCGAGATTTTCTCCCGCCTGCCCGTCCACGCCATTCCCCCGTTGCCGTGGACGGGCAGTGCTGTTCCCGGAGAGGTGAGGCATGGGACTGTTCGACCGACGACGCCGGGGCGCTCGGTGAGAGACACCCCCTGACCCTGGAGATCCGGCAGTTCCACGGCCGGGCCCTCGCTGACGAAGGCCGGAGCGAGGAGGCCATTCGCGAGTTCCGGACGGTAGCGGACGGGGCAGACGACTACAGGCAGGGGCGCATCGCCCGCTTCTACGCGCTCTCCTGCATCGCGGCGCAGCTCTGCATGATGGGCCGCGCCGAGGAGGCGGAGGCGCGGAAGTTCCTCGAAGAAGTCGACCGGATGCCGGTCGGGTTGCGGGTGTATCCGAGGCTGTCCGCGTTGAACTCCGTCGGCAAGGCGCTCGTCGACCAGGATCGCCCGGCCGAGGCTGAGGAGACCCTGCGCGCGGCACTGGCCGAATCGGCCACGAGCACCGTCCAGGTCGGCAACTTCCAACGCATCCTCGACGTCAACCTGGCGTCGGCCCTCACCGCCCAGGGTCGTCACACCGAGGCGCACCCCCGCGTCGTTCGCCTGCGGGCTCTGCTGGCCGAGACCTCGGTCGCGGCATAGGGGGCCCGAGGCGTCCCGAGTCACCTGGCACAATGGCGCGCCGGGAACCGAGGAGGGGTTGGGGATGGGGCGTTTCCAGGACTGGCGGGCGCGGCAGCGGTTGGCCTCGGACCTGGCCGCGAAGGCTTTGGGGACGCAGCCGTACTTCGCGTCCGGCCGCCAGGGGCAGATGGTGCACCCACTGCGCACCTGGCTGGACCAGGCCCTGGCCGGGCTGGGGCCCGAGCACGACGTGACGCTGGAGCTGCGCTACCGCCTCGCCGGGGCACTGCGCGCGACGGGCGCCGTCGCGGAGGCGAGCGAGCAGGCAGCGGCGGTCGTGGCGGAGAGGGAGCGGCTGGGGACGAGTCAGACCCTGCTGCAGGCCTGGGTGCTGTACGCCGGGACGCTGGACACCCTGGGCCGTCACGAGGAGTCCGCGCAGGCCTGGGTGGAGCTGGCCGAGCTCGCGGGGAACGGTGTCGACCAAGGCGCCCTCGTCCGGGTGACGCGCGCGCAGCGCGCGGCCGCGCTGTGCCACGCGGAGCGATTCGCCGAGGCCGAGACGGAGAGCCGCCTCCTCATCGACTCGGCCGCCAGCGTCGCGGGTGCCGCGGGCGTCGCGGTACGCCTGTCGGGACTGATCCTGCTCTCGGTCGCGCTGACCGGCCAGGGCCGCGCCGTCGAGGCGGAGTCGGCGGCCCGCCAGGGCCTGGTGATCGCCTCCGTCGAGGGCGGCGTCGCGGCGACGAGCAACGCCTACGTCCTCACGGTCAACCTGGCTTCCGCGCTGACCGCGCAGGGGCGCCATCAGGAAGCCCTCGACGTCCTCGCCGCGACGCCCCGGCCCCCGCACCTCACGGTCGAGACCGCGGCCGCCACGGCCGTCACCCAGGCCCGCGCCCTGCGCGCCCTCAACCGCCGCGACGAGGCCACCGCCGCTCTGCACGCCGTCCAGACGACCACGGAGCAGCTCTTCGGCCCGGACCACATCCGCGTCCGCGAACTCCGCGCGCTGCTCGCGCAGGCGTAGCAGCCGGCGCACTACACCGGCAGGACGACCTCGAAGACGGTGCGCCCCGGCTCGGAGTCGACGGTGACGGTGCCGCCGTGCGCGGTGGCCACGGCTTCGACGATGGAGAGGCCGAGGCCGGTCGAGCCGGTGGCGCGGGAGCGGGCGCGGTCGCCGCGGGTGAAACGTTCGAAGACGTGCGGGGTGAGGTCGGGCGGGATGCCCGGGCCGGTGTCGGAGACGGTCAGGCGGACCCGGTCCGGCGTGGCGCGCAGGGCGAGCGAGACGCGGGTGCCCGCGGGGGTGTGGACCCGGGCGTTGGCCAGGAGGTTCGCCACGACCTGGCGGAGGCGGTCGGCGTCGCCGGTGACGAGGACCGGCTCCTCGGGCAGCTCCAGCTGCCACCTGTGGTCGGGGCCGGCCGCGCGGGCGTCGGTGACGCAGTCGAGGGCGAGGCGGGTGACGTCGACCTCCTCGCGGGCCAGCGGACGGCCGGCGTCGAGGCGGGCGAGGAGCAGCAGGTCCTCGACGATGGCGCCCATCCGCTGCGACTCGGCTTCGATGCGGCGCAGCGAGTGCCGCACGGATTCCGGTGTCGGCTCGGGGCTGCGCAGCGCCAGCTCCGCGTGGCCGCGGATCGCGGCGACGGGGGTGCGCAGCTCGTGGCTGGCGTCGGCGGCGAAGCCGCGCAGGCGTTCCTCGACGGACTGGCGCTGGGCGAGGGCGTCCTCGACGTGACCCAGCATCAGGTTGAGGGCGAGGCCGACGCGTCCCACCTCGGTCTGCGGGTCGGCGTCGGGGACGCGTTCGCGCAGGGTGACCTCACCGCTGGCCAGCGGCAACGCGCTGACCTGTTCGGCGGTGCGGGTGACGCGCTCCAGGGGGCGCAGCGCGAGCCGCACCCAGAAGGTGCCGCCGGCCGCGGTGAGGGCGAAGAGTCCGGCGAAGACCAGGAGTTCGACCAGGAGCAGCCGGTGCACGGTGCCGTCGACCTGGGTCAGCGGCAGGCCGGTGACGAGGGTCTCCCCCTCGGCGCCGTGCTGGGCGACCAGGCGGTACTCCCCCAGCGCGCCCAGGTGCCGGGTGACCGGTCCGCCGCCGATCGGGAGGGCGGCGAGGACGGCCTGGGTGGTGGGGCCGAACGCGGGATGGTCGTCCGGGTCACCGCCGGCGCGGTCGTCGGCGTCCCCGTCGACCACGCCGGCGCCCGTGACGCGGCCGCCCTGGAGGGTGACGCCGAGGGTGCCGGTGGACTGGGCCCGGGTGTCGCCGTGCCGGACCGAATCCAGGCTGGCCGCGTACCGGCCGCCGGTCTCGGCGAGCTGCTGGTCGACCTTGGCGACGAGGAAGCTGTGCAGCTCGGAGACGGTGACCAGGCCCATGGCCGTGCTCGCGAGCGCGAGCAGAGCCAGGAGGCCGGCGACCAGACGTCCGCGCAGGGTGCGGGGCGGCCGGACGAACCAGCGGCGCCGGACGAACCAGCGACGCCGGGACTCCGGGCCGGGCGGGTGCTGCTCAGGCATGCGGGGCTTTGATCAGGTAGCCCGCGCCGCGCACGGTGTGGATCAGCGGTTCGCGGCCGTGGTCGACCTTCTTGCGCAGGTAGCTGATGTAGAGCTCGACGACGTGCGCCTGCCCGCCGAAGTCGTAGGACCAGACCGCGTCGAGGATCTGCGCCTTGCTCAGCACCCGGCGCGGGTGCCGCAGCAGGTAGCGCAGCAGCGCGTACTCGGTCGGGCTGAGGTCGATCAGCTCGCCGCCGCGGGTGACCTCGTGGGCGCGCTCGTCCAGCACGAGGTCGGCCAGAGTGAGCACGTCCTCGGTGTCGGCGGCCTCGTCCACCGCACCGGACGGCCCGGAGACGGGCTGGGCGCGCCGCAGCAGGCCGCGCAGCCGGACCACGACCTCGGCCAGGCTGAACGGCTTGGTCACGTAGTCGTCCCCGCCCGCCGAGATGCCGCCGATCCGGTCCTCGACCGCGTCCCGTGCGGTCAGGAAGAGCACCCGCACCTCCGGCCGTGCGGCATGGACGCGACGCAGCACTTCCAGACCGTCGAAGTCGGGGAGCATCATGTCCAGCACGATGGCGTCGGGCTGCCAGCGTGCGGCGAGCTCCACGGCCTCCGCGCCGTTGCCCGCGCCGCGGGTCTCCCAGCCCTCGTAGCGCAGCGCACCGCACAGCACCTCGACGAGATCCGGCTCGTCGTCGACGACGAGGATGCGCCGCGTGGGCGTGGACATGAGGGTCTCCTGGGACATGGGGCCATTCTGCTGCAGTCGAGTGAGCAGCCATGAGAAAGCAATGAGATCACTTCGCCCGCAGAAGCCCGCACGCCATCGCCCGACACGCTTCTGACCAGCAAGAACAGCGCCCGCTCGGCCTCTGATCGGGCTCTTACTCATAGGGAATTCTGAACCTGCGCTGTCAGGGTTACCGAAAACGTCCACCGTCCGGAGGGAGCAGCCGATGAGCGCCACCACGCAACAACACGCCGCACGGGCGGGCGCCCACCGCGGCGGCCCGCCCGGGTCCAGCCTGCCCGTGGACACCGTGCCGCGGCTGGTGCTGGCCGCCATCACCGTCGGGGCCCTGGCCGTCGTCGGCTTCTGGTGGAAGAACACGCTGGGCGTGGTGGGCCTGGACCAGTGGCTGACCAACGCGGGGCGGATCACCGGCCTGCTGGCCGGATTCACCGCGCCGGTCCTGCTGCTGCTGATGTCTCGCATCCCGCTGCTCGAGCGCGAGGTCGGCGCCGACCGGCTCGCCCGCTGGCACGCGATGGGCGGCCGCTACCTCGTCGGGCTGGTGAGCGCGCACATCGTCACGATCATCTGGGGCTACGCGCTGACGGCCCGGAAGAACGTGATCGGCGAGGGCGTCACCATGGTGCTGACCTACCCCGACATGCTGAAGGCGACCTTCGGCACGCTGCTGTTGCTCGCCACCGGCTTCTTCTCCGCCCGGGCCGCGCGCCGGCGCCTCGGCTACGAGACCTGGTACTACCTGCACCTGGCCACCTATCTGGCCGTCGCCCTGAGCTTCGCCCACCAGCTCAGCAACGGCGCCGACCTCGGGGAGGGCCCGGAGCGGCTGCTCTGGTACGGCCTGTACCTCGGCACTGCCGTCCTGCTGGGCTGGTTCCGGCTGGTGCGACCGTGGCGGTTCGACCGTCGCCACCAGCTGCGCGTGGCCGAGGTCCGCACTGAGGGTCCGGGCACCGTCTCGCTCTTCCTGACCGGCCGCCACCTAGACGAGCTCGGCGCCGAGCCGGGCCAGTTCTTCCGGCTGCAGTTCCTGGCCAAGGGACTGCGCCTCGCGGCCAACCCCTACTCGCTCTCGGCCCCGGCGACCCGCGACTACCTGCGCTTCACGGTCAAGGACCTGGGCGGGCACAGCGCCGCCGTGGCCCGCCTGGCGCCGGGAACCAAGGTCCGCGCCGAGGGCCCGTACGGGGCGTTCACCGCGCGACGTCGGCGCTCGCGACAGGTGCTGCTGCTGGCCGCCGGTGTCGGGATCACCCCGGTGCGCGCCCTGTTCGAGACCCTGCCGGCCAGGCGCGGCGACCTCACCCTGCTCTACCGGGCGAGCGCGGAGGAGGAGCTGCTCTTCCGGCGTGAGCTCACCGCGATCGCGGAGGCGCGCGGGGCGCGGCTGCAGTTCCTGGTGGGACGCCGCAGCGAGGTCGGCGACCCGATCCAGCCGCGCGTGCTGACCAGCCTGGTGCCCGGCCTGGTCGGCCACGACGTGTACGTCTGCGGGCCGGAGTCGTTCATGGAGCACGCCGTCACCGCGCTGCGCGCGGCGGGCGTGCCCCGGCACCGCATCCACCACGAGTCCTTCAGCTTCTGATCCCGTCCCTGCTCCCTCGGAGGCCTGCCATGCGCCGCGCCATCGTCACCACCACCGCCACGGCGGCCGGCGTCGTCCTGCTGCTGTCACTCAAGCCGCACGGCACCGCGTCGGCCTCGTCCCAGGCGCCGGTCATCAGCTCCGGCAGCGACACGAGCAGCAGCTCCGGCGGCAACGCGGCGGCCGACTCGGGCTCCTCGTCGACCTCGACCTCGTCCGGCTCGGGCTCGTCCGGCTCGACCTCGTCGGGCTCGTCGGGCTCGTCGAAGGGGGGCAGCACGCCGTCCGCCAAGGCGAGCTCGGGGACCTCGGGCACGACGAAGACCGGCAGCTGGACCGGTGACGCGGTGGACACCCGCTACGGCCCGGTCCAGGTCCGGATCGACGTGAGCGGCGGCAGGATCAGCAAGATCGACGTGCTGCAGTACCCCAACGGGATGCAGCGGGACCAGGACATCAACAGCTACGCGTTGCCCGTCCTCAACCAGGAGGCGCTGGCCGCCCAGAGCGCGCAGATCGACGCGGTCTCCGGCGCCACCTACACCAGCGACGGCTACACGCAGTCGCTGCAGAGCGCCCTCGACCGGGCCGGACTCAAGTGATCACCAGGCACGCCGAGCACGTCATGGGCACGGTCTTCTCGTTCGTGGTCCGCGACCCGAGCCCGGCCGTGGACGAGGCGTTGCATGCGGCCGTCGCCCGGCTGCACGCGATCGACGCCCGCTTCTCGCCCTATCGGGCCGACAGCGAGGTGGGTCGGATCGCCCACGGTGAGGCGTGCGTCGACGACGCGAGCCCGGAGCTGGCCGAGGTGCTGGAGCGCTGCGCGGAGGTCGAGCAGCTGACCGACGGCTGGTTCAGCGCCTACCCCGAGGGGCGGCTCGACCCGAGCGGCTGGGTCAAGGGCTGGGCCGTGGAGCAAGCCTGCGCACTGCTGTGCGAGGCCGGCTCGACGGAGCACTGCGTCAACGGCGGCGGCGACGTGCAGTCGGTCGGCGGTCCCTGGCGGGTCGGCGTCGCCGATCCCTTCCGCCCCGGCTCGCTCGCGGCCGTGCTGGCCGGGCGGGACCTGGTCGTCGCCACCTCCGGTACTGCGGAGCGCGGCGCGCACATCCTGGACCCGCGCACCGGCGAGTCGGCAGCCGGCCTGCTCTCCTTGACGCTGGTCTCCTCCGGCCCGGCGCGCCTGGCGCGGACCGACGCGTTCGCCACCGCCGCGTTCGCGATGGGCCCGGAACAGGGCCTGGCCTGGGTCGAACGGCAGCCGAGCCTGGAGGCGCTGGCGATCCTCCCCGACCCGGCCGCGCCCAAGCGCGCGACCAGCGAGTTCCTGCGGTTCTCGGTCTGAAGGACGGGCTTCGCGCAGCGGAGGGCGGGAACGACGACGCCCCACGGCGGACAAACCGCTGTGGGGCGTCGTGCGTGAGCCGGGTGCCGTCAGATGACGGTGATGTTCTCGGCCTGCGGGCCCTTCTGGCCCTGCGTGACGTCGAACTCGACCTTCTGGCCCTCCAGCAGCTCACGGAAGCCGGTGGAGTTGATGTTCGAGTAGTGAGCGAAGACGTCGGCGCCGCCGCCGTCCTGCTCGATGAAGCCGAAGCCCTTCTCGGCGTTGAACCACTTGACGGTACCGGTCGCCATGATCTGTATTTCTCCACTCATTCTGCGGTGATGCAAGCCATGACGGTACACGGTTCTCGATCAACGGACCACGAAGTTCGCGGTACGCCACGCCGAAGAGTGACGTGAACCAGATCCTGTAGTCTTGAATCAGTTGCAGTCGTGGTTCCCTAAGCTTCACCGCCCGTGGTCGCGATCACGGGCGTTCGTGCTTTCTGAGGTCTCTCCGACCAGGGTGATCATTCCGGCGACTCGGCTGCGCGCTTCTGCTGCGGCCGACCAACTCTGGAGAATGGGGATTCCTATGGCCACCGGTACCGTGAAGTGGTTCAACGCCGAGAAGGGCTACGGCTTCATCGAGCAGGACGGCGGCGGCGCCGACGTCTTCGCCCACTACTCGAACATCAGCTCGCAGGGCTACCGTGAGCTCTTCGAGGGCCAGAAGGTCGAGTTCGACGTCACGCAGGGCCCGAAGGGCCCGCAGGCCGAGAACATCGTCCCGCAGAGCTGACCTCAGCCTCAGCAGCACGAATCAGCGCCCCGCACCGGCCTGCCCGGTGCGGGGCGCTGATGTTTCGCCGCAGGCGGCGGTCACGGCTTGGACCGGCCCTCGTCGGGGAACTTCAAGCCACCCATCATGAAGACCAGCAGGCCCGTGCAGATGGCGATGACGGCGATCGAGAATCCGATCATCGCAAGGATCATCATGTTTCGCCCCTTTCGTCCCTCGAGTCTCTTCGGACCTTAGGACAATCCGGACAAGGGGGCCAGTCCTGATCAGGCCGTTCGGCGGCGCAGCGTGGCCGCGCCGAGAGCGAGCGCCAGCAGAGTGCAGCCCAGCACCACGGCCAGATCGACGGCGAGCGCACCGCTGAACCCGCTCTGCGAGGTGATCCTGTTCATCGCGTCGACGGCATAGCTGAGCGGCAGCACGTCCGAGATCGCGTGCAACCAGTCGGCCATGGTGTCGCGCGGCGTGAACAGCCCGCAGAGCAGCAGTTGGGGCAGCAGGAACGCCGGCATGAACTGCACGGCCTGGAACTCGGTCGCGGCGAAGGCCGAGACGAAGAGCCCGAGGGCCATCCCCAGCAGCCCGTCCGCCACGGCGACGGCGAGCAGCGCCCAGCTCGGCCCGGTGACGCTCAGCCCGAGCACCCCCACCGTCAGCCCGAAGGCCAGCACTCCCTGCACCAACGCCACCAGTCCGAACGCGAGCGCGTAGCCGAGCAGCAGGTCCATCCTGCCGAGCGGCATCGTCAGCAGCCGCTCCAGCGTGCCGGTGGTCCGCTCGCGCAGCGTGGCGACCGCGGTGACCAGGAACATCACGATCATCGGGAAGATCCCGAGCAGCGGCGCGCCGAGGCTGTCGAAGACCTCGGGCCGCCCGTCGAAGGCGTACTTGAGCAGCACGATCAGCAGACACGGGACGAGCAGCAGCATGGCGACCGTGCGCGGGTCGCTGCGCAGCTGGAGCAGGACGCGGCGGGCGGTGGCGAGGGTGCGGTGCGGGTTCATCGCGCCCCCTCCCCGGCCACGAGCGCGAGGAAGGCGGCCTCGATGTCGGCGGCTCCTGTCGCGTCGAGCAGCGCCTGCGGGGTGTCGTGGGCGAGCAGCCGCCCCTCGCGCATCAGCAGCAGCGCGGTGCAGCGCGCGGCCTCGTCCATGACGTGACTGGAGACGATCAATGTCGCGCCACCGGCGGCGAGTCGGTGGAACAGCTGCCACAGCTCCTGGCGGAGCACCGGGTCCAGCCCGACGGTCGGCTCGTCCAGCACCAGCAGCTCGGGCGCTCCGAGCAGCGCCGCCGCCAGGGAGACGCGGGCGCGCTGCCCACCGGAGAGCTGTCCGACGAGGTCCTTGGCGTGCTCCCGCAGGCCGACCTCCTCGAGCACCCGCTCCGGGTCGGCCTTCGGCGCGCCGAGCACCTCGGCGAAGTACCGCAGGTTCGCGAGCACCGACAGGTCCGCGTAGACGGACGGCGCCTGCGTCACGTACCCGACCCTGTCCCGCAGGGCCGGCGCCCCCGCCGGCAGGCCCAGCACGCGCACCTCCCCGGCCTCGATGCGCTGCACCCCGACGACGCTGCGCAGCAGGGTCGTCTTCCCGCACCCGCTCGGACCCAGCAGGCCCGTCACCGATCCCCGCTCGACGACCAGATCGATCCCGTCCAGCACCGGCCTGCCACCCCGCGTGACGCGCAACCCGCGCACGTCGACGGCGGGAGTTGAATTCACCATGCGTTGAGTTTCGTGCCGAGCAAGGCTTCCCGTCAAGGCTCCCCTGGAGGGTGCAGGCACCTGTCAGTTGCCCAGATAACCCTGGAGGGTCGCGCCCAGAAAGGGGACGAGTTCGTCCGCCGTCGCGGACGCGATCGGCTCGGCACGGATCACGTAACGAGCCACCGCCAGGCCGATGATCTGCGAGAGGACCAGCTCCGCCCGCAGCTCGGCCTGGTCGCCGCCCAGCTCCGCGGCCAGGCGGACGATGAGCTCGCCGACCATGAACTCGCGCAGGACCTGCGCGATCTGCTCGCTGCCCACCGCGGTGCGCAGCACGGCGAGGAGGCGGTCGAGCACCTCCGGCTGCTCCCAGAGGGCGAGAACGAAGCGCGCCAGCCGCTCGCCCCGCTCCGACGGCTCGCCGGAGAGGACCAGTTGGACCACCTGGCCGGGCTCGATCGGGAAGTCCAGCGCCGCGAGGAACAGTTGTTCCTTGCTGCCGAAGTAGTGGTGCAGCAGCGCCGCGTCCACCCCGGCCACCCGGGCGATGCCGCGCATGCTGCTCCTCTCGTAGCCGCGCGCGGCGAACTCCGAGCGGGCCGCCTCCAGGACCGCGCCACGGGTGTCCGCGCCGCCGGGCCGGCGGCCCGTGCGGCGCTGGGCCGGCTTCTTCGCGGTCTCTTCCGTCTCGCTCATGCCCCCATCCTCGCCGACGGAGTCGCGTCATCCTGCTGCCGACCCCTCTCCCGCGCCGCCGCGCGGCGCGAGGAGACCAGCGAGGTGACCGTGGTGACGGCCAGCACGCCGACCACGACGGCGAGCGAGAGCGGCGTGCCGATCTCCGGAGCGGCGTGGACGCCCGCCTCGTGGAGCGCGTGGAGCAGCAGCTTCACGCCGATGAAGCCGAGGATGACGGACAGGCCGTAGGAGAGGTGGACCAGGCGGTCCAGCAGGCCGCCGATGAGGAAGTACAGCTGGCGCAGGCCCATCAGCGCGAAGGCGTTGGCCGTGAAGACGATGTACGCGTCCTGGGTCAGGCCGAAGATCGCGGGGATCGAGTCCATCGCGAAGAGCACGTCGGTGGTCCCCAGGGCCAGGATCACCAGCAGCATCGGGGTGATCAGACGGCGGCCACCCTCGACGACGGTGAGCCGGGTGCCCCGGTAGCCGTCGGCGGTGGGGAAGCGGCGCTCAACGGCGCGCAGCAGCTTGCTCTCCTGGAACTCCTCGTCCTGGGAGCCCGCCCGGGCCTCCTTGATCAGCTTCCAGGCGGTCCAGATCAGGAACGCGCCGAAGAGGAAGAAGATCCACGAGAAGGAGGCGATCACGGCCGCACCGGCCGCGATGAAGACCGCCCGCAACACCAGCGCGATGAGCACGCCGATCATCAGCACCCGCTGCTGGTAGATCCGGGGAACAGCGAACTTCGCCATGATCAGCACGAAGACGAAGAGGTTGTCGACGCTGAGCGACTTCTCGGTGACGTAGCCGGCGAGGAACTGTCCGGCGGGCGCCGATCCGGAGTGCCACCACAGGAAACCGGCGAAGAGCCCGGCGAGGCCGATCCATATCGCGGACCAGACGGCGGCCTCGCGGACGGAGACCTCGTGGGGCTTGCGTCCGCCGACGAAGAAGTCGACGGCGATCAGGGCGGCGAGGACCACAATGGTGGTGACCCACATGGCGATGGAAACGTCCATGGACGTCCTTCCTCCGGCAGAAGCGACACGCGCTTCACTGCCGGAGGTCTCCTCCGCCCTGCCAGTGCCTGGCCGGGCCGACGCGCCCGGGAGGTGCCGTGGCACCGCCGTGATGACGGACGCGTCGTTTCAGGGAGTACTCCCCTCCGCTTACCCGACCAGGCTAACAAATCCCGCTCAGTGGTAGACGCGCAGGTAGTCGACCGCGAACGTGATCGGGGTGCTGCCGCTCGGGGCCGGGTGGTACTGACCGGCGGAGAGGGACAGGTTCAGGATCAGGTACGCGGACCAGTTCGCGCCCACGCCCGTGTTGTCCGAGTAGACCTTGACGCCGTTGATGTACCAGTCGACCGAGTTCGCGCCGTACTTGGTACCGATGGTGACCCAGCCGCCCGGCTTGATCGCGTTCGCGTCGGTGTAGTAGTCGTGCGCGGCGTTGACGTGGTTGGAGAGCTCCAGCAGGTTCGGGTTGTCCGGGTGGTACTCGAAGGAGTCGATCTCGCCGTTGCCGTTCTTCCAGGTCCACAGCGCCGGCCAGGCACCCTGCTGGCTCGGCAGCTTGACGCGGGCCTCGACGTAGTCGCCGGTCTTGACCTGGAAGCCCTCCTGCGAACCCTCGGTGGTGAGCAGGCCCGTGGTCCAGGCCTGCTGGCCGTTCTCCAGGGTGTGCGAGCTGGGCTGCGCGGTGAAGGTGGCGACGCCGTTCGCGACGGAGACGTCGTTCGGGTCCAGCCAGTCGAGCTTGTTGTCGTTCGGGTTGTGGTTCCCGTACTGGTACGACGTCGTGGTGCTGGAGACCCAGCGGCTCGTGTTCAGCGAGTTGAACTCGTCCGACCAGATGGGCGTGGTGGAGGAGGCGACGCCCGCCGGGATGGAGCCGGTGGCGGCCGGGGTCGACGGGGAGGGCGTCGGCGTGGACGTCGGCGTCGGCGTCGGAGCGGGCGTCGGCTTGGCGGAGGAGCCCCCGACCGTCAGCGTCTTCGAGGCCAGGTTGTGCCAGGTGCCGGCGGTGTCCAGGTACGCACCGAACATGGTGTAGCTGCCGGCCGGGAACTGACGGGAGGCGGTGAGGGTCAGGCCGCCGGAGCAGACGCGCGCGTTGCTGCGCCACTGCGGGAAGTCCAGGTTGTGGCCGGCCGCGTCGCGGACGGCCACGCCCAGGGAACGGAAGGTCACGCAGGAGCTCGACGTGACCGTCAGCTTCGCGGTGGTGCCGGAGGCGGTGGTGGTCGCGGTCAGGCCGGTCTCGGTGACGCGGGGCGTCGCGGCCTGGGCCTGGGTGGCGGCGACGCCACCGAGCAGCAGGGCGGGTGCGGCGCTGAGCGCGGCTATGCGGGCAGGGGTCGACAGGGTGCGGCGCATGGGGCGGGCCTCTCCGACGCCTGCGAGGTGAGCTGTCGGATTCGGACCGGAGAAGTGTGGCCCGGCCGCGCGGACGCGGCTTCACCCCGAGCCCCGACCCGGAAAAGGGCAGGGGCGGCTTACCTGTGGTTCCCCCGCTCCGGCCCTGGTGACTCGTCGTTTCCCGGCGTCGAGGGGCTGGACTCGGCGTGCCCGATGCCGGCGTCCGTCGGCTGTGGGGACGGACCCCCGCACATTAGGCAGATATAAAGATCGACTCCAAACATTCGTCCCGTGAAGAGACTTCTCTCACACCAGGCCTCAGAGGTACTGCTCGATCACCGGGAGCATGTCCCGAAAGGTGCGCCCCTGGGCGGGCACCCCGATCGCGGTGAGCTGCCAGGCGCCGTCCTCGTCGCGGTCCACCTTCGCCATCACCTGGCCGCTGTGCTCCCCGCCGCCGCTCAGGGTGAACCGGGCCAGCTCCGCCCCGGATGCCTCGTCGACCAGTCGGCAGTGGAAGTGCTGCACCTCGGCGAAGCTCTGGCCGTTGTAGGAGTTCACCGTGAAGACGATCTGGGTGATCCGGGGCGGGATGCGTCCGAGATCCACCGTGATCGACTCGGTGTCCTCGGACTGCTCCGACGGGCCGGAGGTACCGACGCGCAGGTCCCCGGCGTGGCGCACCGACCCGTCGTTGCTGACCAGATGCCGGAAGAAGACCACGTCCGCCAGGGTGCCGCTGGCGTAGAGCACCGCGGAGGCGTCGAGATCCACCGCACGTCGGCGCGACGACCCGAAGAGCCGCTTGCGCGGCGCCCCCTGCCAGCCGAGCCCGAGCCGGATGACCGGCGGGCCCGACTGCCCCTCGAGACGGATGCGCTGGCCCGTGCTCAGACTCACCGACATGGCTCGGCCCTCCCCAATGGTGTCGGAACGCCCGCGGACCCTTGTCCGTTCCCTGTGCATCCTCTATCGAGCACCATAAGCGCTCGATGGGACCGGCGTACGGAGGAATCGGGCGTCGAACACTCAGGCCATTCCGGCTTCGCGCATCTGGCGCAACTCCTTCTTCAGTTCATTCACCTCGTCACGCAGACGCGCCGCCACCTCGAACTGCAATTCGGCCGCGGCATTGTGCATACGCTCCGTCAGTTCGGCGATCAGCTCGGCCAGCTCGGCGGCCGGAAGGCTCTTGGCCTCCTTGGCGTCGGCCTTCAGACCGAGCACCGGAACGGGCGCCTTCTGGCCCCGACCGCCCCCGCCGGACTGGCGGTAGCCGGTGCTGAGCAGCTCGGCGGTGTCCATGTCCTCGCGGGTGAGGGTGTCCAGGATGTCGCCGATCTTCTTGCGCAGCGGTTGCGGGTCGATGCCGTGATCGGTGTTGTACGCCTGCTGGATCGCGCGACGCCGGTTGGTCTCGGAGATCGCATGGTCCATGGCCGGGGTGATCCGGTCCGCGTACATGTGCACCTGGCCGGAGACGTTACGCGCGGCACGGCCGATCGTCTGGATCAGCGAGGTGGGCGACCGCAGGAAGCCCTCCTTGTCCGCGTCCAGGATCGCGACGAGCGAGACCTCGGGCAGGTCGAGGCCCTCACGGAGCAGGTTGATGCCGACCAGCACGTCGTAGTCGCCGGCGCGCAGCTGGCGCAGCAGCTCGACGCGGCGCAGCGTGTCGATGTCGCTGTGCAGGTACCGGACCCGGATGCCGAGCTCCAGGAGGTAGTCGGTGAGGTCCTCCGACATCTTCTTGGTCAGCGTGGTGACCAGGACGCGCTCGTCCTTCTCGGTGCGCTTGCGGATCTCGTGGACCAGGTCGTCGATCTGGCCCTCCGTCGGCTTGACGACGATCTCCGGGTCGATCAGGCCCGTCGGACGGATGATCTGCTCGACCTGGCCGTCGGAGCGGGAGAGCTCGTACTTGCCGGGGGTGGCGGAGAGGTAGACCGTCTGCCCGATGCGCTCGACGAACTCCTCCCACTTCAGCGGCCGGTTGTCCATCGCCGAGGGCAGCCGGAAGCCGTGCTCGACCAGGGACCGCTTGCGGGAGGCGTCGCCCTCGTACATCGCGCCGATCTGCGGCACGGTGACGTGGGACTCGTCGATGACGAGGAGGAAGTCCTCGGGGAAGAAGTCCATCAGGGTGTTCGGCGCGGTGCCGGCGGTGCGCCCGTCGATGTGGCGGGAGTAGTTCTCGATGCCGGAGCAGGTGCCGATCTGACGCATCATCTCGATGTCGTACGTGGTGCGCATGCGCAGCCGCTGGGCCTCCAGCAGCTTGCCCTGCTTCTCCATCCGGGCGAGCGTCTCCTCCAGCTCCGTCTCGATCCCGGCGATGGCGCGCTCCATGCGCTCCGGGCCGGCCACGTAGTGGGAGGCGGGGAAGACGTGGACCGACTCGTCCTCGCTGATGACCTCGCCCGTGAGCGGGTGCAGCGTGGAGAGCGCCTCGATCTCGTCGCCGAACATCTCGATCCGGATCGCGAGCTCCTCGTAGACCGGGAAGATCTCGATCGTGTCCCCACGCACCCGGAAGGTGCCGCGGGTGAAGGCGACGTCGTTGCGGTTGTACTGGATCTCGACGAAGCGACGCAGCAGCGCGTCCCGGTCGATCTCGTCGCCGACCTTGAGCTGGACCATCCGGTCCGCGTACTCCTGCGGCGTACCGAGGCCGTAGATGCAGGAGACGGAGGCGACCACGACGACGTCCCGCCGGGTGAGCAGCGAGTTGGTGGCCGAGTGGCGCAGCCGCTCGACCTCCTCGTTGATCGAGGAGTCCTTCTCGATGTAGGTGTCCGTCTGCGCGATGTACGCCTCGGGCTGGTAGTAGTCGTAGTACGAGACGAAGTACTCGACCGCGTTGTTGGGCAGCAGCTCGCGGAACTCGTTCGCCAGCTGGGCGGCGAGGGTCTTGTTCGGCGCCATGACGAGCGTGGGCCGCTGCAGCTTCTCGATCATCCACGCGGTGGTGGCGGACTTGCCGGTACCGGTGGCACCGAGCAGGACGACGTCCTTCTCGCCCGCGCGGACGCGGCGCTCCAGCTCCGCGATGGCGGCGGGCTGGTCGCCGTTGGGCTGGTAGGGACTGACGACCTCGAAGGGCGCCATGGACCGCTGAAGATCGGTGGTAGGCCTCACGCCACCAACCGTACGGCCCGGCACTGACAAACGGCCCCGAAATCGGGAGGCGCCGCCCGGGAGAGCGCCGGCGGCATCCCGACCGCAACGCCAGGGCCCGGCGCTGATCGCCTCCGGTGCCCACGTCCCGGCCGTGGCCCGGGTCTAGGCCTCGGACACGCGGAACGGGGCCGTGGTCAGGTCGACGGTGCTGCGGCGTTCGCGGGTGGGCGGAGGCTCGTCCGCCGCGCGGCCGACCGCGAGCATGGAGACGATCTCCCACCCGGGCAGCGGCTTCAGCTCGGCGGTGAGGCCGTCGAGGTCGAAGGCCCGGAACTGGTGCACCTGAAGTCCGAGGGCCTGCGCCTGGACGGTCAGGTGCGCCACCGACTGGCCGAGGTCGTAGTCGGCGAACTCGGAGTACGTGATCTCCGGGTCGTCGACCCAACGGCGGGCGAGGGCGACGACCAGCAGCCCGGCGTCCACGGCCCAGCGCGCGGAACTGCGCGCCAGGTACGGGACGACCCGGTCGTGGGCGGCCTCCCCCGGCCGCACCGGCAGGAACCCCCACGGCTGCGAGTTCCCCGCGGAGGGTGCCCGGCGGGCCGCGTCGAGCAGCAGCGTGAGCTCCCGGTCGGCCACCGGGCCGGGCTCGAAGGCGTACGGGCTGAAGCGCTCGGCGAGCAGCGGGTGGATCAACCGGTCAGCCCGCGGCGGCGATCTGCTTGCTGTCGCGGGCGAGCGCGACCAGGCGGGAGATGGCGCGGAAGTACTTCTTCTTGTACCCCCCGTTCAGCATCTCCTCGCTGAATATGGAGTCGAACGCCGCGCCGGAGGCGACGATCGGCAGCTCGCGGTCGTACATCCGGTCCGCGAGGACGACCAGGCGCAGGGCGGTGCTCTGGTCCGGCACGGGCGTCACACCGCGCACGAAGACGGCGTCGACGCCGTCGAGGAGCGCGCCGTAGCGGCTGGGGTGGACGTCGGAGAGGTGCGTGAGGAGGGCGTCGAAGTCGTCCAGGGACGCGCCCTCGCCGTGGGACGCGGCCAGCGTGGTGACCTCGGCGTCGCTGTACGGGGGCGGGGCCTCGGGCAGGCCGCGGTGGCGGTAGTCCTGGCCGTCGATGCGCAGGCTGCGGAAGCGGGAGGCCAGGCCCTGGATCTCGCGCATGAAGTCGGTCGCCGCGAAGCGGCCCTCGCCGAGCTTGCCGGGCAGGGTGTTCGAGGTGGCGGCGAGCTTGACCCCGGCCTCGGCGAGGCGGGTCAGCAGGGTGGAGACCAGGACGGTGTCGCCCGGGTCGTCCAGCTCGAACTCGTCGATGCAGAGGAGCGTGTGCCCGGAGAGGGCCTGCACGGCCTGCTGGAAGCCGAGCGCGCCGACGAGGTTGGTCAGCTCGACGAAGGTGCCGAAGGCCTTCGGACCGGGGGTGGCGTGCCACAGGGAGGCCAGCAGGTGGGTCTTGCCGACGCCGTAGCCGCCGTCGAGGTAGACGCCGCCGGGGCCGGAGGTCTCGGCGGGCTGCGTCCCCCGGCCGAACCAGCGCTTCTTGGCCGGCTTGGCGGCGGTGTCGCGGGAGGTGAGTCCGGCGGCGAAGGCCTCCAGCACCCGGACGGCCTCGGCCTGGCTGGGCTGCTGCGGGTCCGGGATGTAGGTGCTGAAGCGCGCCTGCTGGAAGCGGGGCGGCGGGACCATCTCGGCGATCAGCCGCTCCGCGGCGACGACGGGCCGGCGCTCGGCGAGGGCTATGTGAGGGGCAGGCGACACGAGTCCCAAGGGTACGGTCCTCGGGGGCGTGGAAGACTGCCCCATGTGCGCAGACTGCTTCCGTACGCCCCGGATGTGACGGACCTCACCTCCAGACCGGGCCAGAACGACGACGTCCCGTGGAGTCTCGACGCGCTCGCCGAGGCCTACGCGTACCCGGCCGAGGTCACCGACGCCGGTCGGCCGTGGGTGCGGGCCAACATGGTGACCAGCCTGGACGGCGCGGCACGTCTGGACGGTCTGTCGGAGGGCCTCTCCTCCCCCGCCGACAAGCGGATCTTCGGGGTGCTGCGGGCGCTGGCGGACGTGGTGCTGGTGGGCGCCCAGACGGTGCGCGCCGAGGGGTACCGCCCGGCGAAGGCGCGCGCGGAGTTCACCGCGGAGCGGGCGGCGCGCGGGCAGGGCCCCGCGCCGGTGATCGCGATCGTCAGCGCCGGCCTGGACCTGGACCTGTCGCTGCCGCTGTTCACCTCCCCGCTGGTGCCGACGATCGTCGTGACGGCCGACGCCGCTCCGGCGGACCGGCTCGCCCGGGTCCGCGAGGTCGCGGACGTGGTGGTCGCGGGCGAAGCGCGGGTGGACGTCGGCCGCGCGGTCGCGGCGCTGGCCGGCCGCGGCCTGCCCCGGATCCTGACGGAGGGCGGCCCCCGGCTTCTCGGTCAGTTGGCCGAGGGTGATCATCTCGACGAACTCTGTGCGACGCTCGCACCCCTGATCGCCTCGGGTGACGCACCCCGGATCGCCCATGGTGCGAAGTCGATCGCTCAGCGCATGGAACTGATCGGGCTCCTGGAGGAGAAAGGTTTCCTCTTCGCCCGGTACGCCCGTAGCGTGAAGATTGCGCAATAACGGAGGGATACCCTCCGCATATTGCGGGAGGATGCAAAGGCAGCGCACAGGTTCACCTGCTGACGAGGGAAGAAGGACGCACGTGTTCACTACCGTTCTGTTGATCGAGAAGGCGCTGT
This sequence comes from Streptacidiphilus jiangxiensis, assembly GCF_900109465.1. Classification (GTDB taxonomy): domain Bacteria; phylum Actinomycetota; class Actinomycetes; order Streptomycetales; family Streptomycetaceae; genus Streptacidiphilus; species Streptacidiphilus jiangxiensis. Next base: position 346,984 of record NZ_FOAZ01000004.1, on the reverse strand, counting down.
CGGATGCCGACGTCGAGCTGGTCACCACGCTCCATGGCGACGAGCCGGTCTTCTTCCACGTGGTGATGCAGCCGCGCGGCAAGCAGGACGAACTGCTGCGGGCCATCGACGACGTCGCCTTCGGCTACCTGGAGCAGGCCGCGAAGGAGCGGGAGGAGCCCCACGGCCAGGCGGCGCTGAGCGCCGCGGACCAGGCCCTCGCGCACACGCTGCACGCACTGCGCAACGGCGGGGCGGGCGGCGCGGAGGGCGCGGTGGTGGACCACAACCCGCTGGAGGGGCTGCAGGACCTGATCAAGGACGTCTCGGCGGACGAGGTGATCGTGCTGGCCGCCCCGCACTGGGTCGAGGGCCTCTTCCACCGCGACTGGGCCTCCCAGGCCCGCCACAAGGTCGGCGTCCCGGTCCTCCAGCTCTTCGCCCAGCAGGACTAGGCGGCCGCCAAGGGGCGCGAGGCCCTGCTGATGCGCGGCTCCTCCCCCGGCCTTCGGCCGGGGGTGCCCCCTGCGTGGGCGCGACGAGCCACCCACCCACGTGGGGCGCCGAACGGGCAGGAGCATCCGCACTCCGGGGTTGCTCGCGCCCACCCGGCGGAGCCGCACATCGGCGGGGCCCCGCGCCCCTGACGGTCCCCGCCTGCATCGTCCGCCCCCGCGGATACGGCAGAATCGAGGCGACCGCCCGTCGTCGATGCGCCCCCCGGAGCCCGACACCATGACCGCCTCGCCCGCCCCGCTCAACGCCCCGCACTTCATCGGCATCGGGGGCGCCGGCATGTCCGGGCTCGCCAAGATCCTCGCGCTGCGCGGCGCGCAGGTCTCCGGGAGCGACGCCAAGGAGTCGACGGTCGTGCTGGCCCTGCGCCAGCTCGGCGCGGAGGTCCACATCGGGCACGCCGCCGAGCACGTGCCCGCGGGGGCCAGCGCCATCGTCGTGTCCAGCGCCATCCGGGAGGACAACCCGGAGATCGCCGAGGCCCGCCGCCGAGGCCTGCCGATCGTGCACCGCTCCGACGCGCTCGCCGCGCTGATGGAGGGGCGCCGCGCGCTCGCCGTCGCCGGGACGCACGGCAAGACGACCACGACGAGCATGCTGGCCGTCAGCCTCACCGCGCTGGGGCTGGACCCGTCCTTCGCCATCGGTGGGGATCTGAACGAGCCCGGCAGCAACGCCCACCACGGCACCGGCGAGATCTTCGTCGCCGAGGCGGACGAGAGCGACCGCAGCTTCCAGAAGTACACGCCCGAGGTCGCCATCGTCCTCAACGTGGAGCTGGACCACCACGCCAACTACGCCTCCATGGACGAGATCTACGAGTCCTTCGAGGCGTTCGCCGACCGCATCGTCCCGGGCGGCGCGCTGGTCGTCGACGTCGACCACGCGGGCGCGGCGGAGCTCGCGTCCCGCGTCGCGGGCCGCGCGTTCGACATCGTCACCGTCGGCGAGGCCGAGGGCGCCGACTTCCGCATCGTGAAGATCGCCCCGCGCGGCATGACCAGCGAGGTGACCCTCGCCCTGCCGACGGGCGACGAGCTGACCTTCACCGTCAACGTCCCGGGCCGCCACTACGCGCACAACGCCGTCGCCGCGCTCGCCGCGGGTGTGCGCCTGGGCGTGCCGGCCGCGGAGCTGGCTCCCGCGCTCAGCAGCTACCAGGGCGTGCGGCGCCGACTGCAGCTCAAGGGCGAGTCGGCCGGCGTCCAGGTGATCGACTCCTACGCGCACCACCCCACCGAGATCGCCGCCGACCTGCAGGCGATCCGCGAGGCCGCGGGCGAGGGCCGGGTCGTCGTGGTGTTCCAGCCGCACCTGTTCAGCCGCACCCGCGAGCTGGGCCTGGAGATGGGCCAGGCGCTGGCGCTCGCCGACCAGGTCGTCGTGCTCGACATCTACCCGGCCCGCGAGGACCCGATCCCCGGCATCACCAGCGAGATCGTCATCGAGGCGGCCCGGGCCGCCGGCACGGACGTGCAGGGTGCCCACTCGCTGGCGGCCGTGCCCGAGATCGTCGCGGGAATGTCGAAGCCGGGCGATCTCGTTCTGACCATGGGCGCCGGGGACGTCACCTTCCTCGGCCCGGAGATCCTTTCCCGCCTGGACACCCTCGCCTGAGCGAGCCGGACCGACCGAAGGAGCGCGGACCATGGGCTACGAGATCGAGAAGACCGACGCGGAGTGGCGCGAGCAGCTCTCCCCGGCCGAGTACGCGGTGCTGCGCGAGGCCGGCACGGAGCGGGCGTTCGTGGGTGAGTACACCGACACCAAGACGGTGGGCGTGTACGCCTGTCGCGCCTGTGGCAACGAGCTGTTCAGCTCGGAGACCAAGTTCGAGTCGCACTGCGGCTGGCCGAGCTACTTCGCGCCGTTGGCGGAGGACCGCGTCCAGTACATCAAGGACGACAGTCACGGCATGCGCCGCGTCGAGGTCCGCTGCGCGAAGTGCGGCTCCCACCTGGGCCACGTCTTCGACGGCGAGGGCTACAACACTCCGACGGACCAGCGGTACTGCATCAACTCCATCTCCCTGACGCTGCGCCCCAAGGAGGCGTGAGCCCGGACTCGCGGACCCCGGCGGCGCCTCCCGGACTCCCGGGAGGCGCCGCTGTCCCGTTCGCCGGCCGTTCGACCCGACCTCCGGTCGGCGGGGAGACCCCGCCGACCGGAGGGACGCCATCCGTCGACCGTCGGTTTTCGGTCGTCCCCGTCGAGGCCCGTTCCGTTCCCGGACGGGCGGCACGTGCGGGACGCCCGGTGACATCAGTGACAGGGCGCGGGATCACGCGGGGCGGCCGAGTCCAGTCGCGCGGTGAGGCGTCGCACCTCCTCCTCCAGGCGGGCGATCCGGCGGTCCCGCTCGTCGCCGGCCTCCGCCCAGTGCGAGGCCGCTCCGTCGCGGACCTTGGCGATCAACTCGTTGCGCACCAGCACCCGGTGGACCGTGGAGTGGGACGGCAACGGCACGATGCCGCGCCGGGCCAGCTCCGTCACGAGCCGCCGCGAACCCCATCCGGGCTGCTCCGCCCGCAACGCGCAGATGAGCGACTCGACCGAGCCGCGCAACCGCCCCGGGCTGCTGTGCGGTCGTCTGGAGCGGGCCTGAAGGCCCGCCAAACCCTCCTTCTCGTATCGGCTCCGCCAGCGGTACAGCGACTGTCGGGAGACCTCATACCTGCGCGACACCTCGGCCACCGGCTCCCCCGCCAGCATCTCCTGCACAGCGCGGAGACGTTGCTCCGCGCTGCTCGTCGTATCTGCCATGGCTCTCCTTCGTACAGCGAGAACCTGTCTAGACCGGCGTACATTTCGTCGACGTCTCCAGTCCGTTTCCCTCTCATGTCTCGGATGCACGGATACGGTCGGGGCCTCCGGCGTCCCGGGAAAGGCGTACAGGACGCAGGACTTCTGTGACGCTGACCAGGGGGAATACCGGTCATTCCGGTTCCGGCGCCGCTTGACGGTACACGCACGGCCCGGGGCATGCTTCTCGGCGTCCCGAGGCGACCGCCCCGGGGAGTCCAGGAGAACTGGGGGATCGAAATGGAAGAGAGCTTCTCGCTTTCGCCCGAGGAGATCGAGGTCGGCCAGCCGCCGCTGGCGAAGCCGGAGTTCGTCATCTCCGACAACGACCCGTCCGACAGCGTCATCGTCATCTCCGACAACGACCCGCGCGACCCGGTGATCTGACCGGATGACGGTCACGCACGATCGACGGAAGGCCGCGCCCTCGGCGCGGCCTTCCCTCGATCTCACCAGGTTGCTCCGTCCCCTCGACCCCGCGTCCTTCAAGCGCGAGTACTGGGAGCGCAAGCCGCTCGTGGTGCACCGCGAGGACCCCGACTACTACGCCGACCCGCTGACCCTGCACGACGTCGACCGGATCCTCTCCACCTCCAGCATCCGCTCCTCCGACCTGCGCCTGGTGGTGTCGGGTCGGGAGATCCCGCTGGCGGAGATGGTGGCCTCCGGTCCCGGCGGGCAGGCCAACGCCCTGGAGGTGCTCTACGAGCAGTACCGCCAGGGGTCCACGGTCGTCTTCAAGTTCCTGCACGAGCGCTGGGAGCCGCTGGGCGCGCTGGTGCGCGCGCTGTCGGAGGAGTTCAGCGCGGCCATGCAGGCCAACGCCTACCTCACGCCGGCCGGCCAGCAGGGGCTGCACACCCACTACGACACGCACGACGTGTTCGTGCTGCAGATCTGGGGCTCCAAGCACTGGCGCCTGTACGACTCGCCGACCCGGCTGCCGCTGACCTCGCAGCCGTACGTCCGCCCGCAGGGCGGGCCCGGCGAACCGGTCCAGGAGTTCGACCTCAGGGCCGGCGACCTGATGTACATGCCGCGTGGCACCGTGCACGACGCCACCTCGAACGGCGAGGCCTCGCTGCACCTGACGGTCGGAGTACTGCCGGTCCTCTACGCCACGCTGCTGCGCGAGGCGCTGGACCAGGTGCTGGAGAGCGACCCCCGCTACCGGGAGGCCCTGCCGCCCGGCTTCGTCGGCGACGAGGCGCTGCGGCAGGAGGCCCGCCGGACGTTGGACGCGCTGCTGCGGTCGGTGCCGGACGCGGCAGCGCCCGAGGGTCTGATCGACCGGGCCGTCAGCCGGGCCCTGGTGGGCCGTCAGCCCGTGCTCCGGGGTCACCTGGTGGACCTGGAGCGGCTGAGCTCCCTGGAGACCGGTACCCGGGTCCGGCGGCGGTCCGACCTGCTGTGGCAGCTCACCGAGGACTCGGCCGGCGTGCGGCTGGAGTTCCACGGCAAGGTGCTCCGCTTCCCCGCCAAGGTCGCGGAGGACGTCCGGTTCGCGGTCTCCGGCGAGGGCAGCTTCACCCCCGCGTCGCTGCCCGGCCGCCTGGACGACGAAGGCCGTCTCGTCCTGGTCCGCCGGCTGCTGCGCGAGGGCCTGCTGACGCTCGGCTGAGCGCCGGAGCAGGGCCCGGGGGCCGGTCCGTGAGGACCGGCCCCGCTCCGCTCGTGCGTCAGTCCGGCTGCTCGCTCGATTCGGCCCGGCCCCCCAGGTGCTCGGCCAGGAAGCGTTCGGCGGCCGCGTAGAAGGCCAGCCGGTTGCGTGGCCGGACGAACCCGTGGCCCTCGTCCCGGAAGAGGAGGTACTCGTGCGGCACCCCGTTCCGCTCCAGCGCGGCGACCAGCTGCTCCGCCTCCTCCTGCCGCACCCGCGGGTCGTTGGCGCCGTGGGCGACCAGCAGCGGCACCCGGATCCGGTCCACCGACGCCAACGGCGAACGCTCGCGGAGCAGTTCGGCGTCGACCACCGGATCGCCGATCCGGCGGTGCAGGGTGCCGCGCAGCGGACCCCAGGTCGCGGGCACCGAGGTGATGAAGGACCGCAGGTCGGACGGCGCGGCCACGGCGACCGCGCAGCGGAACGCGTCCGGGGTGAAGGCGACCCCGGCGAGCGCGGCATAACCGCCGTACGAGCCGCCGTGGATCGCCACCCGGTCCGGGTCCGCGAGCCCCGACGCGACCAGGTGCGCCACCGCGTCGTGCAGGTCGTCCTGCATCGCCGCGCCCCACTGCCGGTCGCCCGCGTTGACGAACCGCTTGCCGTAGCCGGTCGAGCCGCGGAAGTTGACCTGGACGCACAGGTAGCCGCGGTTGGCCAGCCACTGCGGCTCGGCCCGGTAGCCCCACACGTCCCTGGTCCACGGGCCGCCGTGGACGCAGACCACCACGGGCAGCGCCCGCCGCTCGGCGCCGGGCGGGAAGGACAGGTAGCCGCGGACGGTCAGCCCGTCGCGGGCGCGGAACGAGAAGGGCTCCATGGGCGCCAGCCGATAGCCCTCCAGCTCCGGCAGGTGGCTGAAGAGGAACTCCACGGTGCGCCCGACGCGGTCGTAGACGCAGTAGGCGGCCGGCGCCCGGTCGCTGTTGTACTGGACCAGCCAGTACCGGTCGGCGTCGTCGCGGCCGAGCACCGTCAGGTCGCCGGGCGCGTGGGCGTCCAGCAGCGCGAAGTCCTCGGCGAGGGCCGGGTCGAGCACCTCGGTCTCGCCACGCTCGCGCCGCACCTGCACGAACTGCGGGCGGCGCCCGCCTGGTTCGAAGCCGACCCCGACGACGTCGAACTCCGGGTCGGCGTAGAGCACCTCGCCCGGCGCGTCGGGGTCGGTCAGGTCGAGGGAGAGCAGCCGGGCCGTCTCGGCGTCCTTGGAGGAGAGCAGCAGCAGCCGACGCCCCTCCGCGTCGAAGCCGAGTGGCCGGGTGGTCGACTCGTCCTCGGCGCCGACGGCGTGCACCACCCGCCACGGGGCCTGCTCGTCGTCGCGGGCCAGGATCTCGCAGCCGCCCTCGGGCAGCGCCCGCACCGCTCCGCGCACCCGCAGCGCGGCGTCGGTGATCCAACCGGAGAAGCCCTCGTTCTCGGCGGCGAGGACGAGCTCGCCGGTCTCCAGGTGGAGCCGGTAGGCATCGTGCAGATCCGGGCGGCGCAGGTTGAGGCCGACCAGGACGGTGCCCGGGACCTCCCGGCTGAGTCCGCAGATGCGGGTCTGCACGCCGGGGAACCGGGTCAGCTCCCGGGTGACGCCGTCGGCCGGATCGACCGCGTACAGGCGGGTGTTCTCGTCACCGTCCTGGTCCTGCAGCCACAGCAGGTGGCGTCCGTCGTGCGCCCAGGCGAAGGTGCGCACGCCACGACCGCGGTCGTCGGTGACCGGCCGGTGGTCGCCCTTGCGCCAGGAGCCGACCCAGACGTTGAGCACCCCCTCGTGCGGCGCGAGGAAGGCGATCCGCTCCCCGTCGGCGGAGAGTGCGGGACTCATCCGCGCCGGGTTCCCGAACAACACCTCGCGCGGTATGAGCGGGACCTCGTGCTGGCCGTCCGTCATGACGTTCCCCCTGTCCTGTCCCTTGCGGTTTTGGTGGAGAGCTGATGGTCCAGATCGTGCACACCTCGCGGGCCGCCGTGACCGGCGGCAGCGGCCTGACCGGGCCGGTCGGCCAGGAGGACGCCGACCTCACGACGGTGCCGGGGCCCGCGACGGCCGCCCCGCGCGGGCTGCGCGCGGTCGGCGCGACGGTCGTCGGGCTCGGCCGGGTCCTGGCGCTGGTCTGGCGGGCCGGGCCGCTGCTGACGGTGCTGCTCGGGCTGGCCACGGTGGTGGCCGGGTTGGTCCCGGCGGCCGTGGCCGTCACCGGGCGGCTGCTGGTCAACACCGTGGTGCGCGCGGTGGAGCTGCGGGTGCGCCACCTGCCCGACCGGGTGCCGCTCGCGCTGCCGCTGCCCTGGGGCCAGGTGCGGCTGCCGGAGATGAGCAGCGCGAGCGCCATCGTGGTGCTGGCCGGGGCGCAGTTCGCCATCTACGCCGTCAGCACCGGCTGTGCGGCGCTGCGCAACATCACCCAGCAACTGCTGCAGGAGAAGGCTGCGCAGAGCGTCCAGCTGCGGGTGATGCGGCACGCGGGCCGGCTCGGGCTGCCGTTCTTCGAGGGCCCGGACTCCTACGACCTGCTGCGCCAGGCGCAGCAGGAGGCCGCGACCCGGCCGGTCACGATGATCGGCGGCGCCTTCGGGCTGGTGCAGACGGTGATCACCTTCGTCGGCATGGCGGCACTGCTGATCGGCCTGAGCCCGTGGCTCGCCCTGGTCGCCCTGGTCGCACCGGTCCCGGCGTTCGTCTCCGACTCGCGGTACGGGATGCGCGGCTTCCTGTTGGCCCAGTGGTCCTCGCCGGTGCGCCGCCGGATGGAGTACCTCTCCCGGCTGGTGACCACGGACACCTTCGCCAAGGAGGTGAAGGTCTTCGGTCTGGCGCCGTACCTGACGGACCGCTTCCGGTTGCTGGGCGCCGCCGCCTACCGCCGGCTGCGTTCGGTGGTGACCCGCCGCTACCTGGTGGGCGCCGCCTGGAGCGGACTGACCGTGCTGGCCGGGTCGCTCACCTACCTCTACGTCGCACTGGCCGCCGTCCACGGTCGGCTCTCGCTCGGCGACCTGACGCTCTACACGGCGGCGGCGACCGCGCTCCAGGGTGCCATCCAGGGCGTCTTCCAGGGCCTGACCGGCATGTACGAGAACAACCTCTACCTCAGCAAGCTCTACGAACTCCTCGCCGTCGAGGCCCCGGAGGCGGACGCCGAGGAACCCCTGCCGCTGCCCGCCCCGCTGCGCGGCGAGGTGGTCTTCGAGAACGTGTCCTTCCGCTACCCGGGCAGCGACGCGTGGGCGCTGCGCGAGGTCAGCTTCACCCTCGCGCCCGGGCGGACGCTGGCCGTGGTCGGCCGCAACGGCGCCGGCAAGTCGACGCTGATCAAGCTCCTGTGCCGGCTCTACGACCCGGCCGAGGGCCGGATCCTGCTGGACGGCACGGACATCCGCCGCCTCGACCCGGACGCGCTGCGCGGCCAGGTGGCCGCCCTGTTCCAGGACTTCGTCCGCTACCAGGCCACGGCCGCCGAGAACATCGGCCTGGGCGAGGTATCCCGTCTGGAGGACCGCCCCGCCGTCGCGGACGCGGCCCGCCGCGCGGGCGCCGACGCCCTGCTGGACGCGCTGCCCGCCGGCTACGACACCCCGCTGGGCAAGTGGTTCGCGGCGGGCGTGGAGCTGTCCGGGGGCGAGTGGCAGAAGGTCGCCCTGGCGCGGGCGTTCCTGCGGGAGACGCCGCTGCTGGTGCTGGACGAGCCGACCTCCGCGCTGGACGCCGAGGCGGAGCACGCGCTCTTCACCCGCCTGCGCGAACTCGCCCACGGGCGCACCACGGTGTACATCTCGCACCGCTTCTCCACGGTCCGCGAGGCCGACACCATCCTGGTCCTGGAGGACGGCCGGGTGGCCGAACAGGGCACCCACCCGGAGCTGATGGCCCTGCGGGGCCGCTACGCCCGCCTCTTCGCGCTCCAGGCGGAGGCCTACCTCGGCCCCGACGCGGCAGCCTCGCCCGCCGGCTCGGACGCGGTCCGCGCCGCCAAGATCGCCGCCGCTCTCGCGGCACGCGGCCTCGACGCCCCCGCCGGATGAGGCCGTCACGAGGCGGCCCGGGCCGGGCGCGGCTCCGCCGTCCGACGGGAGCCGGGGTCGCGGCGCGCGGAAGGTTCGGCCAGCGGCAGGACGGCCTCCACGGTGAGACCGCCGGCGGGGTTGGCCGTCGCCGTCACCGTGCCGCCGTGGGCGGTGGCGACCGACCGGACGATGGACAGGCCGAGCCCGGCGGAGAAGCCCAGCTCCGCCGTCGGGCCGGCGGGCTCACCGCGCCGGCCGAGCCGGCGGAACGGCTCGAAGAGCTGCTCGACCTGGTCGACGGGGACGACGGGGCCGGTGTTGGCGACACTCAGCCGGGCCTGCGCGCCGTCGACGGTCACGCCGACGGCGACCGCACCGCCTCGGACGTTGTAGCGGATCGCGTTGTGCAGCAGGTTCACCACGAGCTGCGCCAGCAGCACGCGGTCGCCCAGGACGGTCGCGGGAGTCTCCGGCGCCTCCGGATCGACCCGGCGCAGGGACAGTCCGACGCTCTGGGCGACCGCCCGACACGCCTCGGTCTCCTCGCGCAGGACCTCCACCAGCTCCACGGGCTCGCGCCTGGTCAGCCCCCGGTCGCTGCGCGCCAGCTGCAGCAGTCCCTCGATCAGCTGCTCACTGCGCCGGTTGGCGGCGAGCAGCTCGGCCTGGACGCGCGGGATCTCCGCCGGGGTGGCCCGGGCCAGCCGGATCTGGATGGCGGCGCGCTGGACGGCGAGCGGCGTCCGCAGCTCGTGGGAGGCGTTGGCCACGAACCGGCGCTGGCTGTCGAACGCCGAGTCGAGACGGTCCAGCATCGCGTCGAAGGTGTCGGCCAGCTCGCGCAGCTCGTCGGCGGGGCCGTCCAGGGCGATCCGCTCGTGCAGGTTCTCGAACGACAGCCGGCGCGCGGTGGCGGTGATCCGGTGCAGCGGACGCAGCACCCGCCCCGCCGTCCACCAGCCCAGCAGCACCGCCGCCGCCATGGTCGCCGCGAGCGCCGACGCCGAGGTGACGATCAGCTGGTGCAGCGTGGCCTGGTTGAAGTGGTCCGCCAGCTCCTTGATCTGCCGGGCGCTCAGCCCGCTGACACTGTGGCCCGGCAGGTCGGACTTGGGCAGGACGGTGACGTTGTGGCTGAGCCCCTGCCGGAACAGCAGGTAGACCAGGCCCAGCAGGACCGTGCCGGCCGCCAGGAAGAGCGCGCTGTACAGGACGGTGAGCGTCAGCCGCACCGAGCGGCGGCGGGCGCGTCGCCGGGGGCCCGGCCGGGGGCCGCTCACGCGGGCGACTCCGTCCGGATGCGGTACCCCACCCCGGTGAGCGTCTCGATGATCGGCGGCTCGCCGAGCTTGGCCCGCAGCCGACTCATCGTGATCCGGACCGCGTTGGTGAACATGTCGGCGTTCTCGTCCCAGGCCCGTTCCAACAGCTCCTCGGTGCTGACCACCGCTCCCTCGGCCGCCATCAGCTCCCGGAGCACGGCGAACTCCTTGAGCGAGAGCCGCAGATGACGCCCGTCGCGGGACGCCTGCCGACGCGGCGGGTCCAGCACCAGGCCGCCGACCCGCAGCACCGGGGGCAGCGCCCGCCCGGCCCGACGGCCCAGCGCCTGCACCCGCGCGACCAGCTCCTCGTAGTCGAAGGGCTTGCCCAGGTAGTCGTCGGCGCCCAGGCCGAGCCCCTCGACGAGGTCGCCGACCCCGGCGTAGGCGGTGAGCATCAGCACCCGGGTGCGTGCCCCGCGCCGCACCAGCTCCCGGCAGACCTCGTCGCCGTGCGTGCCCGGCAGATCCCGGTCCAGCACCAGCACGTCGTAGTCGTTGACGTCCAGACGCTCCAGTGCGTCGTCGCCGTCGAGGACGACGTCGACCGCCATCGCGTGCGCGCGCAGCCCCTCGGCCACCAGCTCGGCGAGAACCGCCTCGTCCTCGGCCACGAGTACCCGCATCCCTGCTACCCCCTTCGTCACTCCGTCCTATCGGCGGCGACCTTTCGCCGCCGTATCCGTGGCCGGAGACGGCTGTGCAACATCCGACTCACTACACCAGGGGCATGACCACATCGTCAGTACCCGGAGCGGGCCGTCGCCGACCGCGTCGTCCGCTCCCGAGCGCTCTCGCCTCCACGCTCGCCTCCGCCGTCGCGCTGGTCGTGCTCAGTGGCTGCGGCAGCTCCACGCCATCCCCCGGCGTCGCCGCGGTCGGCACCGGCGCAGCCGGGGCGAGCCCCTCGGCCTCCGCCACCGCCGACCGGACCACGCAGTTGCTGCAGTTCGCCTCGTGCATGCGGCAGCACGGCGTGAACGTGCCCGACCCGCAGGCCGGGGCCACGACCGTGCAGCTGCCGGCCGGCACCAAGGGCGACGCGGCGACCCAGGCGGCGCTGCAGACCTGCCAGCACTTCCTGGGCGCCGACGGCAAGGGCGGCGGCGACCCGACGGCCGTCGCCCGCGCGGTGGCGCTCGCCGAGTGCCTGCGCGCGCACGGCATCTCGGTGCCGGACCCGCAGCCCGGCCAGCCGCTGCGGATCAGCGGCGCGGGCGACCCGAAGACCGAGCAGGCGGTCCTGGCCTGCCGCGCCGCGGGCTCCTCGGCCTCGGCCGCGCCGGGCAGCGGGGGGTGAACGGATGACCGAGGTGGAGACCCCGCCGGTCACCGTCGTCGAGGAGGAGGAGCGGCACCGCGGCCGCCGGATCGCGGTCGGAGCGTTGGTGCTGGTGCTCTGCTGCGGCGCCACCGCCGGTGGCGTGCTCGCCTGGCGCGGCCGCTCCGCCGCGCCCGCCGCCGCGCCGGCGCACCTCGTCACCGCGCCGGTGACGCGCGCGGACCTGCGGCAGTACCAGCAGATCGACGGGACGCTCGGCTACGCCGACAGCTACGACGTCCCGGCCGCCCCGGGCGGCGGCACGCTCACCTGGCTGCCCTCGGTCGGCGACCGGATCTCGGAGGGCTCACGGGTCTACGAGGTGGACGGGCTGCCGGTGCCGCTCGTCTACGGCTCGGTGCCGCTGTGGCGCACCCTGGAGGTCGGCGTCGACGACGGGCCCGACGTCAGGGAGCTCAAGCGGGCGCTGCGGGCTCTCGGCTACGGGCCGGATCTCGCGGACGACGACCACTACTCGCAGGCCACGGCGGACGCGGTCGGTCAGTGGCAGTCGGACCTCGGCCGGCCGCAGACCGGGACCCTCGCGCCCGGCCAGGTGGTGGTCGAGCCGGGCCAGGTGCGGGTGACCGGGGTCCGCGCCGTGCTGGGCGCGCCCGCGACGGGCGTGCTGCTCTCGCTCAGTTCCACCCGGCGACTGGTCACCGTCCCGCTGCCGGTGGACCAGCAGCAGCTGGCCCGCGCCGGGGCGGCGGTGACGGTGGCGCTGCCGGGCGGGGCGACGGTCACCGGCCACATCGCCGACGTCGGCACGGTGGCCTCCACCGGGGGCTCCGGCGCGGCAGGCGGCGCCAACGGTCCCACCGGAGCGTCCGGGTCGGGCGGCACCGACCCCGGGAGCACGGCCGCCAGCGGCTCCGTCCAGGGTGCGACGCTGCCCGTCCACATCACCCTCGACCAGCCGAACGCGGCCGGGTCGCTCGACGGGGCACCGGTCACGGTTTCGTTCACCAGCGAGGTGCACACCGGTGTGCTGACCGTCCCGGTGTCGGCTCTGCTCGCCCTGGCCGGCGGCGGCTACGCCGTCGAGCGGGTCGGCAGCGGCGGGACGACGACGCTGCTGCCGGTCACGCTGGGCATGTTCGCGCAGGGACGCGTCGAGGTCAGCGGCCCCGGGCTGACGCCCGGTCTGCCGGTGGAGGTGCCGTCCTCGTGAACGCCACGAACGCCACCACTTCCACCACCGCCACCACCGTGCTGGAGCTGCGCGCCGTGAGCCGGGTCTACCCCGGTGGCGTGCGGGCGCTCGACCGTGTCTCGCTGCGGGTCGACGCGGGCGAGATGCTGGCGATCGTCGGCCGGTCCGGCTCCGGCAAGTCGACGATGCTGCAGCTGATGGGCACGCTCGACCGCCCCTCCGAGGGGCAGGTACTGCTGCTCGGCCACGACACCGCGCTGCTGCCCGACCGGCGGCTCTCCGCGCTGCGGGCGCGCTCGATCGGCTTCGTGTTCCAGCAGTTCTTCCTCTCCCCCGGCCTCGACGCCGTGGAGAACGTCGCGCAGGGCCTGCTGTACAGCGGCGTCGCGGCGCGCCGCCGACGGGAGGCGGCCCGGGAGGCGCTGCTCCGTGTCGGCCTCGGCCACCGGCTGCGCCATCGCCCGCAGCAGCTCTCCGGCGGGGAGCGGCAGCGCGTCGCGATCGCCCGCGCGATCGTCGCCCGGCCGGCCGTCGTGCTGGCCGACGAGCCGACGGGCAACCTGGACTCCTCGGCCGGGTCGGGGATCATGACGCTGCTGCACGAACTGCACCAGGGCGGGTCCACCATCGCCGTGATCACCCACGATCGCACGATCGCCGAACAGCTGCCGCGCGTCGTCGAGATCCTGGACGGTCGGCTGCGCTCCGACAGCGGCCCGGCCCGACAGCGCGCGACGGTCACGGGCGGGGAGGCGGCGCGATGAGCCCGCGCTCGGGAACGATGTCCGTGACCACGACCGTCGCACTGCCGCAGCCGAGCCGGCTGCGGGCCTCGGACGTGCTCCGCGTCGGCGTCGCGGGTCTGCGCGGGCGGCCGCTGCGGGCGCTGCTGTCGGGCCTCGGGATCGCCATCGGGATCGCCGCGATGGTGGCCGTGCTCGGCATCAGCGAGGCGGGCCGGGCCGATCTGCTGGCCCGGATCGGCCAGTTGGGCACGAACATGCTGACCGTCTCGCCGGGCCAGGACGTGTTCGGGCACCCGACGGAACTGCCGCTGGACGCGGCGGCGATGGTGCGCCGCATCGGCCCGGTCCAGTCGGCCACCGACACCGGCCTGGTCCAGGGCGCGACGGTCCGGCGCACGGACCGCATCGACCCGCTGGCCAACGGCGGCATCGCCGTCGTCGCCGCCCGCACCGACCTGCTGGGCACCGTGCGCGGCACCCTCGCCCAGGGCCTCTTCCTCAACGGCGCGACCGAGCGCTATCCGGCGGTGGTGCTCGGCGCCCAGGCCGCCGCGACCCTCGGCATCGACCGGCCGGGCCGTCAGGTCTACCTCTCCGGGCGCTGGTTCACCGTGCTCGGCGTGCTGGCACCCGTCACGCTGGCGCCGGAGCTGGACCGCTCCGCCCTGGTCGGCTGGCCCGAGGCGCAGAGCGACCTCGGATTCGACGGGCATCCGACGACGGTGTACGAGCGCTCCACGGACGAGCAGGTCGACGCCGTGCGGGGGGTTCTCGCCCAGACCGCCGACCCCGGCCACCCCGAGGACGTCAACGTCAGCCGCCCCTCCGACGCGCTCGCGGCGCAGCTCGCCGCGAAGTCGGCGTTCACCTCGCTCTTCCTCGGCCTCGGCGCGGTCGCGCTGCTGGTGGGCGGGGTGGGCGTGGCCAACACGATGGTGATCTCGGTGCTGGAGCGCCGTCAGGAGATCGGCCTGCGCCGGGCCCTGGGCGCCGGGCGCGGGCAGATCCGGCTCCAGTTCCTGGCCGAGTCGGTCGCGCTCTCCGGCGGCGGCGGCCTCGCGGGCGTCGCCCTGGGCGCGGCGATCAGCGCCGGATACGCCGTCTGGCGCCACTGGCCCGCGTCGGTCCCCGCGCAGGGCCTGGCGGCCGGCCTGGGCTCCGCCGTCCTGATCGGCACCCTGGCCGGCCTCTACCCCGCCACCCGCGCGGCCCGGCTCTCCCCGACCGAGGCACTGAACACGGTGTGAGGCGCCGCCCCGGCCCTGCACGGCCGGGGCGGCACGCGCGGTGGCTGCGACTAACGGTGGCGGGCGCGACCGGTGCGGCGACCGATCCGCAGCACGCCCGCACCGGCGGCGGCCAGGGCCGCGCCGAGGACCGCGAGCACCGGGGTGAGGCCGTCAGCACCGGTGTGGGCGAGGTCCCCGCCGCCCTCGGAATCGGTGGGGGTCGGCGTCACGGGCGGCGCGGTGGTGCCCGATCCGGTCGGAGTGGGCGTGGGTGGGGGCGTGGGAGTGACCGTGCCCGTGGGCGACCCGGTCGGGGTCGGTGAGCCACTGTTGGTGGAGTTGGTCGGCGTGGGGGTGGGCGTGCCCGTGTCCGTCGGCGTGGGGGTCGGCGTACCCGTGGGGGTCGGCGTACCGGTGTCCGTCGGCGTGGGAGTGCCCGTGTCGGTGGGCGTGGGCGTGGGCGTCGGCGTCGGCGTCGGCGTCGGCGTCGGGCCGTTCTCCGCGCAGTTGGCGTGGACCTCGCCGAGGCGGAGCCGGGTGATGGCGCCCTGGTAGACCTGTGTGCCCGAGGTGTCGTTCAGCGTGCCGGAGACGTCGATGTCGAGCCAGGCGTCCGCCGAGGACTGGCGGTTCTGCGCGGCGGGGTTCTCGTGCGGGGCGACGACGACGGTCAGGGTGCTCGTCCCGATCGTCGGCACGCCGAGGTCGGCGCCGGTGATGTCGAGCTTCGTGGTCCCGATCCTCACCTGCCGGCCCAGCACGGTGATCACGCTGCCCGCGGACCGGTTGTAGGCGAGCGCGTAGGGCCCGACCGGCGGCGGCACGCACTCCGCGTAGGAGTCGAAGGAGGAGACCGATCCGGCCGCCTCCCCGAGCCGGACCAGGGCCTTGCTGTTGAAGTCGACCTGCAGCGCCGTCAGGTTGGCCTGGGCGTAGTACTTCGAGGTCTGCGCAGAGGTGCGGGCGTTCTGCGTGGCGATGCTGATCCTGGAGAGCATCCCGTCGGGGTCGCTGAAGTCGCCCGGGTCGTCCTGACCGACGGAGGTGCTCACAGCGGTGCCGTAGCTGCCCGCGTAGGCGGTCAGGCCGATCGCGTCGACCTGGGTGTTCGTCAACTGGACGAGCACGGAGCTGGCCAGGGCGGACACCGGGACGGCCGCGCGCGCCGGGGCCAGGCCCGCCGACACCGCCACGACACCCAGCATGCAGCAGACACCACCGATGGAGGCGGCAAGAAGACGATTATTCACGAATCGTACATAACCGCATTTATGCCACGAATCTTGGTAAATGACTCCCCGGCGCGCCCGCCCGATTACCCCCGCCGAGGACGGGAAGAAGGCGCGCATGGGGGAAGCACGCAACGGGGAACTGCGGGTCGCCGTGGCCGGAGCCGGACTGGGCGGGCTCTGCCTGGCCCAGGGCCTGCGGCGGATCGGCATCGAGGTCGACGTCTACGAGCGGGACACCGGCCCGGACATCCGGCCGCAGGGCTACCGGCTGCATCTCGACGCGCGCGCCGGGCTCGCGCTGGAGCGATGCCTGCCGCCGCGCCTCTTCGAGCTGTTCCAGGCGACCTGCGGACAGCCCAGCCGCCGCTTCACCGTGCTGAGCCGACGACTCCGGGTCCTGCACGAGGTCACCGGCGACAGCGGCCAGGACCCGTACGCGCCCGGCACCCTGAGCACCTCCGTGCACCGCAGGACGCTGCGCGAGCTGCTCTGCGCCGGGCTCGCGGACAGGATCCACCACGGCCGCGCGGTCACCGGCTACGCCATCGACGGGCAGGGCGTGCAGGTGCGCTTCGCCGACGGGGACACCGCACGGGCGGACCTGCTGGTCGGCGCGGACGGCGTGCACTCGACCGTGCGCCGCCAACTGCTGCCGCACGCCGTCGTCGAGGACACCGGCGGACGCTGCCTGTACGGGCGCACGCTCCTCACCGACCGGACCCGGGCCCTGCTGCCGGCCGCGCTGCTGGAGGGGTTCACCGCGTTCGTCGGAGGCGGTGTCGGCCTGGCCACCGGCCTGGTCCGGCTGCGCGAACAGCCCCCGGCGGCCGCGGCGCGACTGGCGCCGGAGATCCGGCTCTCGCCCGCGCCCGACTACCTGATGTGGGCCGTCACCGCGCGGGCCCGCGACCTGGGCGCGGCGGAATCCGAGCTGGAGAAGGCCGACCCCGCCGCACTGCACGCCCTCGCCTGCCGCGCGGTCCGCACCTTCCACGCGGACCTGCGCGAACTGGTCGCCGCGGCGGAGGTCGAGCAGACCTTCCTCGCCGTGATCCGCAGCGCGGAACGGGTCCCGGCCTGGCCACCGGGACGGGTGACCCTGCTGGGTGACGCGATCCACGCCATGAGCCCCGCCCGCGGCTCCGGCGCGAACACCGCGCTGCAGGACGCTGCGCTGCTCTGCCGCGCACTCGCGGAGCGGCGCGACGACTCCCCGGCCGCGCTGGTCGGCGCCGTGGGCGCCTACGAGGAGCGGATGCGCGACTACGGCTTCGCGGCGGTCGCCGCGTCCCGCGAGGCGGAGAAACGGACGGGACGCGTCGGCTCGTGGCTGTTCCGACGCTGACCCCAGGGGCGCCCCCGCAGGGGGCGTCTCCCGACCGAAGGCCGGCGGAGCAGTCGCGGATCGGCAGAGCCTCGCGCCCCTGAGGGGTGCCGCTACCCGTTCAAGGGCATGGTCATCGTCGGCTTGATCGGGTTGACGTCCGGGCGGACCTTGCTCACCGCCGTGCCGAGGGAGAAGAACTCGACGCCGTGCTCGCCCCAGTAGCGGAAGTCGTCGACGAACGTGCCCACGATGCCGTCCGCGCCCAACTGCTGGCCCTCGTACTGCATGCGGGCCATCGCCAGCTCGCGGGCGTCGTACAGGGCCTGGGTGAACTGCGGCATCTCCGCGTTCTGGCCGACCTGGGCCAGCGTCTGGCGCAGCGTCTGGTGGGCCACGTGGTAGACGCAGTTGCCCAGCACCAGGCGGCGCGGGAGCCAACCGTGCTGCCAGAGGGTCCAGAAGTCCTGGCCGGAGAGGTTGGTGGTGAAGGGCTTGCCGTTGGGGGCGCGGTAGTTGGTGCCGTCGGTCGCCTTGACCGCGGTGCCGACCGCGATGAACTCGACGACGTCGGCGAGGAAGCCGTAGTTCATCGGGCGCAGCGAGACGCCGATGATGCCGTCCGCGCCGAGCTGCGCGGCCTCGGCCTCCATCCGGGCCATGGCCAACTCACGGACGTTGTACATGGCCTGGGTGAGGACGCCGAGCTCCTGGCTGACCTTCCAGTTCCCGTACTGGACGCCGACGTGGTAGACGCTGGTGCCCATCACCATGCCGAGCGGCTCGAATCCCGACTCGGTGACGAGCACGAACTCGTTGACGGACAGGTCGGAGGTGAAGCACGGGCGCCCCTGCCGCGAACCGTCCAGCCGGCCGCGCGCGACCTCGGAGATCTGGACCTGCTGATACCCGGGCGTGCTCATGGCCGCCTCCCCCTCACTCTTCGGAACCCCTGACCGGAACCGTAGCAGCGTTGCGATTCTCGCAACACCGTCGTACTGTGTAGGGCATGGACGAATCCGTCTCCGGGCGGGTACGCGAGGTGATCCGGGGGGCCGGGCTGAGCCAGGCCGCCTTCGCCGCGCTCGCGGGAATCACGCCCGACAAGCTCTCCAAGTCCCTCGGCGGCATCCGCCGCTTCAGCTCTCTCGACCTCGCGCTCATCGCGGAGGCCGCCCAGGTCAGCGTCGACTGGCTGCTGACCGGTCGACAGCACTCCCCCGTCGGCGTCGCCGCGCGCGGGGACGCCGCCGGGCACGGGCCGAGCCTGACCGAGCGCGCCGAACGGTTCACCTCCGCCTACGACGTCCTCGACCTGCTGGGCCGCGCCCCGGCCCTGCCCGACCTGCCGCCGCTGCCGGCGGGCGACCCGGACCGGCAGGGCGAGCTGCTGGCCCTCGACGCGCGCGGGCGCGTCCACGCACTGGTGGACGCCGAGCCCGCGCTGCTCGCCACCGGCGAGCTGCTCTCCGCCTGCGAGCACGCCTTCGGCGTGGACTTCGCCGTCACCGAACTGCCCGGCGCCGTGGACGGTTTCGCCTGGCAGGAGGACGGCTTCCGGCTGGCCCTGGCCCGCCGCGACGAGCGGTGGACCAGGCAGCGCTTCACCCTCGCGCACGAGCTCGGGCACCTCCTGGCGGGCGACGCCGCCGAGCCACTGGCCGAGTCGCCCGTCGCCCCGGGCCGCCAGGCCGAACCGGACGAGGTCCGCGCCAACGCCTTCGCCGCCGCCCTGCTGATGCCGGAGGCGGAGGTACGGGTGGCGGCCGAGGCCCTCGACTTCGCCGAACTCGTGGTCCGCTTCCGGGTGTCCCCGAGCGCGCTCGCAGCCCGGCTGCGCCGTCTGGACCTGATCAGCGCCGCCGAGCACGCGCGGCTGCGCCGTCGCACCACCGCCGAATGCCACCTGGCCACCGCGGCGATGGACACCTACCTGCGCGAGGCCGCCGTCGCCGCCGCCGAACGCCCGCCCGCTCGGCTGGCCGAGGGCCTCTGGTCCGCGTTCGAGGCGGGCGAGACGACGTTGCGACCGCTGGCCGCCCTGCTCGGCATGGCGCCCGACGAACTGGAGGGCCGCCTGGAGCCGTCCGAGTCGTCGGCCGCCCAGGGGGAGTTGATGTACCAGCCATGACCGGTCGGACCCAGTGGTGGTTCCCCGACAACACGGTGCTCTGCAACTTCGCGGCCGTCGACCGGCTCGCGTTACTGGAGAAGGTGCTCGACGGTCGGGGCCGCTGGTCCGAGGCGGTCGCCCGGGAGGCCCGGCTCTCCGCCCGCCACCTGCCGCCGCTGACCGGTCTCGTGGACGGCGGCGCACTCGGCGAACCGATCGAGATCACCGACGCGGGCGTCCGCACCGAGGTCGAACGGCTGCGCCGCGCCGTCTTCGGCGGCGACCGGCGCCGCCCCACCCAGCATCTCGGCGAGGCCGAGACGCTCGCCCTGATCACCAAGGAACCGGAGTTCCGCCGCTCCGTCTGGATCTCCGACGACCGCGACGCCGCCCGCTACGCCCGCCGCCGCGGGATCACCACCCTGGAGACCTACGACCTGGCCGCCGCAGCCGCGCGCGAACGCCTGATCACCCCCGTCGAGGCCCACGACCTGCTGCGACGGATGACGGAGGCCGGCCGCCGCCTCCACCGGATCAGTTCGGGACCGCACGAGTTCGACACCGCAAGGCCGGGGAAAGCTCAAATCTAGCTCTGAGAATCCCGTCCGGCTCTTCCCGGAGCGCCTGCCGGCGGACATGCTCTCCACTGTGGAGCCAGGTGCGGGGGACCTGGCTCCTTCCCTCTTCGGAGGAGGTGTCCGGATGAGCCTCGATCCACTGTTCGTCGCGGCGGCGGTCGGCGTCGGCCCGGCCGCCGGGCTGGTCCTGTGGACCAGCTCCGGCGCCCGCCACAGTGCCCGCGCCTTCCGCGCGGCCCGACGACTTCTGCTCGGCGCACTGCTACTGGCCCTGCTGCTCGCGGCGATCGCCACGTTCCGCTGGTCCCACGCCACGATGGGCACGACCGCGTCCGAGGCGTCACCGGCGGCCTCACCGGCGGCCCGGCCGCCGTTGGCCGGCTTCGTGGTGCTGGCCGCGCTGGCCTGGCTCGCACTGGCCGTGGCGTTGCGCCGGAGGAGTGACGGTCGATCACGGTTGGGTATCCGTCGCCGGGCGCATCTTGAGGAGCGGCCGCCACTCGGGTTGGTTGGCCATCATGCCGTACCTGTTCCTGGTGCCCGCGTTCCTGCTGGCAGCGCTGTCGTCCCTCCGGCTGTGCCGACTGGCTGCCGCGAGCGACCCCCGGCTGACCACCGCGTCGGCGCCGAACCCGCCTGAGGCGCGCGCGTCGACCGCGGAGGCGGCGTACCTCGCGGGCGGTCCGGAACGCGTCGTGGACGTGACGCTCCTGGACATGACCGGCCGCGGCCTGCTCCACATCGCCCACACCGGCTGGACCTCGGTGGCCCGCCCGGTGCCCGACACCCAACTGGAGTCCGAGGTCATCGCGGCGCTCGGCCCCGACGGTCAGCGGCGGACCGAGGAGGTCCGCCGCGAGGTCGCGGTCGGCCCGTCCGTCGTCACCCTGGCCCGCTCCCTCGCCGAGGTCGGCCTCGCGGTCTCCCCCGGCACCCGCGCGGCGATGGCCCAGGCAGTCATGGCGGTCCGCGTCGCGCTGCTCGCCACGGTGGCTCTCGGGACGACGGCGCTGGCCACCGTCGGCGTGCGGAACCTGCTCACCGGCGCGCACGAGAGCCTGCTGGAGCCTGCGGCGTGGTTCCTCCTGCCGCTGATCCTGACGGCCGGCACCTTGCTGATGGCCCGCGCGGAGTTCCACCCGGTCACCCCCTGGGCGGCCCCGGCCGGCCAGCAACTGCTTCGCGCCCTCAGCCCGGGCCGCCGTAACCCCGACCCGCTCACCACCGTCACCTTCCGCGGCCCGAGGGCGCTGCGTGACGCGCGGCTGCGGGCAGGATTGACCATTCGCTCCCGCAGGTAGGTGCAGGCGTCAGGGGCGCGGGGAACTGCGCGAAAAGCCACCGGCGTGCGGATGGTCCCCCGGTAACAGGGCCATCCGCACGCCGGTGATTGCTCGCGCCCCTGTCCGGCTACGCCAGACCGGCCAGCAGGTCGGCGACAGCCTTGCGACGACCCGTGTAGAACGGGACCTCCTCGCGGACGTGGAGGCGCGCGCGGGAAGCGCGGAGGTGGCGCATGAGGTCGACGATGCGGTACAGCTCGTCCGCCTCGAAGGCGAGGAGCCACTCGTAGTCGCCCAGCGCGAAGGACGCGACCGTGTTGGCGCGGACATCGGGGTAGCCGCGGGCCATCTTGCCGTGCTCGGCCAGCAGCTCGCGCCGCTCCGCGTCCTCCAGCAGGTACCAGTCGTACGAGCGCACGAACGGGTACACGCAGATGTACTCGCGCGGCGTCTCGTCCGCGAGGAACGCCGGGATGTGCGACTTGTTGAACTCCGCGGGGCGGTGCAGCGCCATGTTCGACCAGACGGGGTCGAGGCGGCGGCCCAGCTCCGTGCGGCGGAAGCGGTTGTACGCCTCCTGCAGGTTGTCGCTGCTCTCGGAGTGCCACCAGATCATCAGGTCGGCGTCGGCGCGCAGGCCGGAGACGTCGTAGGTGCCGCGGACGGTCACGTCCTTCTCGGCGAGCTGCGCGAACAGCTCCTCGACCTCGGTCGCCAGCGCGGTGCGGTCGTCCGGCAGCACGTCCTTGAGGCGGAACACCGACCACAGGGTGTAGCGGATGACGTCGTTCAGCTCGCGAGCCTTCGGCTTCGCCTTCTCGGTGTGCTCAGTGTTCTGGTCGCTCATGGGGCCATTGTCTCCCTTGCTCACTTCGTGCCGGACACCAGGTCCGGCGAGACCTCGCCGGCAGTCACCGCGGTTGCCGCCCGCCACCCGTCGGCGATGCACGCGGGGATGCCGACGCCGTGGTACGCCGCGCCGCACAGCGCCAGGCCGGGCAGCGCCGCGAGCGCCGACTCCACGCGGGCGACGCGCTCCGGGTGCCCGACGGGGTACTGCGGCAGGCCCGCGTGCCAGCGCGTCACCGCCGTCGCGTACGGGGTGGCGGTGATGCCCGCGGCCTCGCGCAGGTCCGCACGGGAGCGGGCGACCAGCTCGGCGTCGTCGAGGTCGAGGACGGCCTCCTCGGCCTGGCGCCCCAGCGAGGTGCGCAGCACGAAGCTCTCGGGGGCGGCCTTGTCGAGCCAGCCCCACTTGTTGCTGGAGAACGTCGACGCCTTGATCGCCCGGCCGTCGACGGGCGGCGCGAGGAAGCCGCTGCCGGGCAGCGGGCCGAGCTCGGCGCGGTGGTAGGCGAGGGTGACCAGGGCCATGCCCGCGTACTCGATCCCGCCCAGCTCGGCCGCGGCGCCGGGCGCGAGCTCGGCCAGGAGTCGGGCCGCGACGGTCGCGGGGACGGCCAGCACGACGGCGTCGGCGGCCAACTCCTCGCCGCCCTCGGTGGTGACCGTCCAGCTCTCGGCGGTGCGCCGCAGCGAGGCGACGGGCGTGTCCGTGCGGAGCTCGGCCCCGGCGGCGCGGCAGGCGTCCGCGACGGCACCGGGCAGGCGGCCGATGCCGCCGTCGATGCCGGTGAAGACGGGGGCCGGGTTCGGGTTCTGCGCGGCGGTGGCGAGAGCCGCGTGCACGCCCTCGATCACGGAGCGCTCGCGCTGCGCGATGGCGAGCAACTGCGGGACGGCGGCGGCGAGCGAGATCGCGTCGGCGTGCCCGGCGTAGACGCCGCCGAGCAGCGGCTCGACCAGGCGGTCGACGATCTCGCGGCCGAGCCGCGCGGCGACGTACTCCCCCACGGCGACGTCGGCGCCGACCTCGGTGCGCGGCAGCGTCGCGTCCTCGGCGGCGCGGGCGAGGCCCTCGGGCGAGACGACGCCGGAGGCGGCGAGCGCGTCGAGGTCGCCGGGGACGCCCATGAGGTGGCCGGTCGGCATGGGGCGCAGCGCGCCACGGGTCCAGATCGACGCCTTGGCGGTGGTCGGCGGCTGCAGGGCGTCCGCGAGGCCGACAGCCTGCGCCAGCGTGATCGCCTCGGGTCGCCGGGCCAGCACGGACTCGGCACCGAGGTCCACACCGACCCCGCCGACCTCGCCGGACATCAGCTTGCCGCCGAACCGCGGCGAGGCCTCCAGCACCGTGACGCGCGCCCGGGCGCCCCCGCCGACGACGCCGCGCAGCCGCGCCGCGGCGGCGAGTCCGGCGATCCCGCCGCCGACCACCACCACGTGCGGGAGCGGTCGGGACTGGTCGGTGGTGGGGGTGTGCGTCGTGCGGTCCATGTCCTTCACTCTCGCACACCGGCTCCGCGCCGCTGACCGTGGCCGGGGCTCGATCCTTTCGTTACCGCCTTGTTGACACGGTGTCGGGAACCGCACCCCCGGATCGGGCATCCAATCCGCGAGATCCGTGACGAGGGGAGCGAACACATGCGATCGAGGGACCACAGACGCCGGCTCGGGGCGTCGCTGGCGGCGGGATTCCTGGTGGTGGGGCTGGCACTGACCGGCTGCTCCGAGGCGGGCAGCAGCAACAGCAGCGCGGCGGGGGCGGCCCCCGTGCACGCACCCGGCGCGGCAGCGGGGGGCGCGGCGGCTTCGGCGGGGGGCGCGGCGGGTTCGGCAGGAGCGGCGAGCACGGCGCCCTCGCCCGGGTCGTCGGGCGCGGCGGCTGCGGCATCGAACCGGTCCGTCATCTACAGCGGCCAGATCCAACTGCGGTGCGCGCACGTCGACGCGGCGGTGAAGCAGGCCCAGACGCTGGTGCAGTCCGTCGGCGGCTACCTCGACTCCGAGCAGGTCGGCGACGCGGGCACGCTGTCGTGGACCGTGGGCGACACGACGGCCGCCTCCACGCTGCCCATCCCGTCGAACGCGGCGGGCGAGGGCGCGATCATGGTGCTGCGCATCCCCTCGGCGTCGTACGACACCGTCTTCGGGCAGCTCGGCTCCCTCGGCACGGTCCTGGCCCAGCAGCGGTCCAGCCAGGACGTCACCTCGCAGGTCGTCGACCTCGACGCGCGGGTGGCGAGCGAGAAGGCCAGCATCGACCGGCTCACCACGCTGATGAAGCAGGCGGGCTCACTGAGCGACATGATCACCCTGGAGCAGGCGGTCACCTCGCGGGAGTCCGATCTGAACTCTCTCGAGTCCCAGGTCGCGGCGTTGCGCGGCCAGGTCGCGCTGTCGACCGTGACGGTGGAGCTCTTCCAGACGGCGACGCCCCCGCCGCCGGCGAAGCCGAAGACCGACGGCGCGTGGAGCGCGGCCGGACATGCGCTGGCCTCCGGCTGGCACGCGCTGTACATGGTCGGGCGGGGGCTGCTGATCGCTGTCAGCGCGAGCTTCCCGTTCCTGGCCCTCGCAGCACTGATCGCCTACGGCGCGTACCGCTTCACCCGTCGGCGCAAGCCCGAGGCAGACGAGGAGTGACAGCAGGGGCGCGAGGAACTGCGCGACAAGCCACCCTGTGTGGTGACTTGCCGAACGAGCAGGGCCATCCGCACGCCGGTGGTTGCTCGCGCAGTTCCCCGCGCCCCTTTCGGCTAGCGCTGGGTCTGCTCGTGCACGTAGGCCGTCAGGCGGGTCAGCGCGTCCGGGTCCGTGGTCGGGTGGACGC
The DNA here is from genome assembly GCF_900109465.1 of Streptacidiphilus jiangxiensis. Lineage (GTDB taxonomy): Bacteria > Actinomycetota > Actinomycetes > Streptomycetales > Streptomycetaceae > Streptacidiphilus > Streptacidiphilus jiangxiensis. Next base: position 322,048 of record NZ_FOAZ01000004.1, on the reverse strand, counting down.
CGTGGCCGAGGTTGAAGATGTGGCCGCGGCCGGAGGCCTTCGCCGAGGCGAGGACCTCGTCCGTCTTCGCGCGGACGGCGAACTCGGGGGCGAACAGGACCGTCGGGTCCAGGTTGCCCTGGAGCGGCTTGGTGCCGCCGATCCGGCGGGCCGCCTCCTCCAGCGGGACGCGCCAGTCGACGCCGACGACGTCCGCGCCCGCCTCGCTCATCAGGCCCAGCAGCTCGCCCGTGCCCACACCGAAGTGGATCCGCGGGACGCCGTAGGAGGCGACCTCCGCGAACACCTTCTGCGAGGCGGGGAGCACGCTGCGGCGGTAGTCGTCCGGGGCCAGCCCGCCCGCCCAGGAGTCGAAGAGCTGGATCGCCGAGGCCCCGGCCTCGATCTGCACCTTCAGGAACCCGGCCGTGATGACGGCCAGGCGGTCGACGAGCTCGGCCCACAGCTCCGGGTCGCCGTACATCATGGCCTTGGTGTTCTCGTAGGTCCGCGACGGGCCGCCCTCGACGAGGTAGCTGGCCAGCGTGTACGGCGCACCGGCGAAGCCGATCACCGGCTTCTCGCCGAGCTCGGCGGTCAGCAGGCCGATGGCCTCGGTGACGTAGGGGACGTCCGACGGCTCCAGCGGACGCAGCTGCGCGAGGTCCGCGCGGGTGCGCACCGGGTGGGCGATGACGGGGCCGACGCCGGGCTTGATGTCCAGGTCGACGCCGATGGCCTTGAGCGGCACCACGATGTCGCTGTAGTAGACGGCCGCGTCCACGTCGTGCCGGCGGACCGGCTGCAGGGTGATCTCCTTGACCAGCTCCGGCATCATGCAGGAGTCCAGCATCGCGATGCCCTCGCGGACCTTGCGGAACTCGGGGAGCGAACGACCGGCCTGGCGCATGAACCAGACAGGGGTGTGCTGGACCTCCTCCCCTCGGCACGCGCGCATGAACGCGGAGTCGTACGTGGGGCTGCTCTTGCTGCTTGCGCTCTCGGTCACGGTGAAATCTTCGCACGCCCGAAGCGGCGCTCTTCCGTGGTGTCTGCGCTGCGCGGACGAGCCGGGCGCATAGTCTTCCGGCATGGCTGGGGTGAGCGGCGGAAAGCCGAGGCACGAGGGCGGATCCGCGTTCGGCGACGGGGCATCGGGGGAGCAAGCGGTACCCGAGGTGTTCCGTGCCGCGGTCGCGGAGTTGCTCGGCACCCGGCTGCGGCCGGAGATCACCCTCGGGCAGACCCCGGCGCCGCGCCGGCTCGCGCCCTACGCCCACGCGCTGACCGCGACCGTCGAGGCCGACGGCGAGGAGCTGGCCGACGGCCGGCTGGTGCTGCTGCACGACCCGTCCGGGCACGAGGCCTGGCAGGGCGAGTTCCGACTGGTCTCGCTGACGCAGGCGGACCTGGAACGGGAGATCGCGGACGACCCGCTGCTCGCGGAGGTCGGCTGGTCCTGGCTGACGGACGCGCTGGAGCAGTTCGGCTGCGCCTACACCGAGCCCAGCGGCACGGTCTCGCGCGCGTACTCGCAGTACTTCGGCGGCATGGCGGATCGTCCGTCCAGCACGGAGATCGAGATCCGGGCGTCCTGGACGCCGATCGCGCGCGGTGACGCCGGCCTGAACCTCGGGGCACACCTGCGTGCGTGGGGCGAGCTGTTGTGCCAGTGCGCGGGCCTGCCGCCGTCACCGCTCCCGCTGCCCGCTCCGGGCGCCGGTGGTGCGGTCACGTCGGGGCCCGCGAGCAGCGTGGTGCCGATGCCGACGCGGCGGCAGCCGCGCGGTGGGGCGTGAGTTTCCTTCTCTCGTTCAGGTGAAGGTTCGTCAGCTTCGGCGTACGCTGGGGTATCCGATTTCGGACATTTGGGTCACGTGTTCGGCGTGTCGACCGCTTTTGATCACTTACGGGTGACTTAGGCTCAATCGAGCTGAACAAAATATCCGAACTGCCCGATTTGCCGCTCACTCAATCGTGATCATTCGCTAAAGCCGGGCACCGATGGTGCCGAAGCAGACAGTGACCCTCTTCCCGGCACCTCACCACAGGAGGCCTGGTGTCCGTTCTCCTTGAGCACCCCGCAAACCTGGTCGCCTACCGTCCGACGAAGCCCACCGCCATGGTGGTCATCGCGGACCCGCGCGTTCGCTCCACGGTCACCCGGCATCTCTGGGCCCTTGGTGTGCGCGACGTGATCGAGGCCTCCTCGCTCGCCGAGGCCCGGCCACGGGTCGGCACCCCCCGTGACATCTGTGTGGCCGACGTCCACCTCCCGGACGGCTCCGGCCTCGCCATCCTCGCCGAGACCCGCGCCGCGGGCTGGCCCAACGGCCTGGCGCTGTCCGCGGCCGACGACATCGGCGCGGTCCGCAGCGCGCTGGCCAGCGGCGTGAAGGGCTACGTCGTGACCGGCACCCGGGTCGGCAACGGCGTCCCGCAGCGCCCCGGCATGAACGGCGTGCCGGCCCTGCGTCCGGGCCTTCCCGGCGCGGCGTCCCACATGCGTCGTCCGGGCCTCCCGGGCGCGCAGATCCCGCCCGGTGGCGCGCCGGGCATGCCGCAGGCTGCTCCGGCGCAGGGCCAGCCGGCACCCCAGGCGTACCGCGAGCTCTCCGGCCGCGAGGTCGAGGTCCTGCGGCTGGTGGCCGAGGGGCAGTCGAACAAGGCGATCGGTGTCGCCATGGGGCTCTCCGCGCTGACGGTCAAGTCCCACCTGGCCCGCATCGCCCGCAAGCTCGGCACGGGCGACCGCGCCGGCATGGTCGCTGTCGCTCTCCGCACGGGCATCATCCACTAGCTCGCGGGAACGTTTCAGCGGACAAGCCCCCAGGGGCGCGAGGCTCTGCTGATTTGCGGCTCCGCCGCCTGGGCGCGACAAGCCTTCCAGGTTCGTTCCCATAGCTGGTTGCACTGTCAGGGGCGCGAGGAACTGCGCGACAAGCCACCCCAGGTGGTAAGTCTCCGAACGAGCAGGGCCATCCGCACAGGGTGGTTGCTCGCGCAGTTCCCCGCGCCCCTGGGTGTTGCCTGGTGCCCCTGTGGCGGACGTGCGGAAGGTCATCCACCGCCTACGGGCGTAGTCTTTCTTCCGTGACCGACGCCCGTGAAGACGCCATCGACCAAGTCAGCAGCGACGCCCCCGGGCAAGCGGTCCACGCGGTCCCCCTTCTCGAGCCCAGCGAGGGCATTCCGCCGGTCGTCGCCGACGAGGCGGCCCTCGCCGCGATCGTCGACCGGTTCGCCCAGGGCCACGGCCCCGTCGCGATCGACGCCGAGCGGGCCAGCGGCTACCGGTACGGCCAGCGGGCGTACCTGGTGCAGCTGCGGCGAGAAGGCTCCGGCAGTACGTTGATCGACCCTGTCGCCTGCCCGGACCTGTCCGCGCTCGGCGCCGTCCTCGCCGACGTCGAGTGGGTGCTGCACGCCGCCAACCAGGACCTCCCCTGCCTCGCGGAGCTGGGCATGCGGCCCACGCGCCTGTTCGACACCGAGCTCGCCGGCCGCCTCGCGGGGTTCCCCCGTGTCGGCCTCGGGCCGATGGTGGAGAACGTGCTCGGGCTGAGCCTGGAGAAGGGGCACTCGGCCGTCGACTGGTCGACGCGCCCACTGCCGGAGCCGTGGCTGCGCTACGCCGCACTGGACGTGGAGGTCCTCGTCGAGCTGCGGGACGCACTCGAACGGGAGCTGGCGGACCAGCAGAAGCTGGAGTGGGCGCAGCAGGAGTTCGCCGCGATCGTCGCCGCTCCCCCGCCGCCGCCGCGGGTGGACCCGTGGCGGCGTACCTCCGGCGTGCACAAGGTGCGCCGTCGTCGTCAGTTGGCCGCGGTGCGCGAGCTGTGGCAGACGCGTGACCGGGTCGCGCGCGAGCGGGACGTCTCCCCGGGCCGGGTGCTGTCCGACGCGGCCATCGTGGCCGCCGCGCTCGCCATGCCAGCGAACATCAACGCGCTGCAGGCCGTCGCGGGCTTCGGGCCGCGCGTGCACCGGCGCGCACTGGAGCAGTGGATAGCCGCGATCGACGCCGCCCGCGCGGTGCCCGAGGCGCAGCTGCCGCCCGCGACCGCTGCGCACGAGGGTCCGCCGCCGCCGCGCGCCTGGGCCGACAAGGACCCCCTCGCCGCCGCTCGTCTCTCCTCCGCCCGCGCCGCGGTGACCACCCTCGCGGAGCGGCTGCACCTGCCGCAGGAGAACCTGGTCACCCCGGAGCTGGTGCGACGGCTGGCCTGGGCTCCGCCCACCCGCGTCACCGTCGAGTCGGTCGCGGACGCGCTCTCCGCCCTCGGTGCCCGCGCCTGGCAGGTCGAGCAGGTCTCCCCGGTGATCGCCAAGGCGTTCGTGACCGCGAAGGTGAGCCCGAACGGCATCGCCGCCGACAGCGCCGCCAACGGCTCCCGGCGGGAGTGACCCAGAGCTCATCCCTCCCCTCCTTGGCGCGTTGGTTACCGGCGGGTAGCATCACTCTCGGGACGTTCGCCGTTCCGCTGTGACCACACCGTGCCCGCTGCGAAACGGGCGCTTGGGAGGAGAGCCACCGTGCCTCGTACCGCGAGGGACGTCGTCTTCGTCGACGGCGTCCGCACCCCCTTCGGCAAGGCCGGCCCCAAGGGCATCTACGCCGAGACCCGCGCCGACGACCTGGTGATCAAGGCGATCCGGGAGCTCATGCGCCGGAACCCCAACCTGGACCCGGCGCGCGTGGACGAGGTCGCCATCGCCGCCACCACCCAGATCGGCGACCAGGGCCTGACCCTGGGCCGCTCGGCCGCGCTGCTGGCGGGCCTGCCCAAGACCGTCCCGGGCTACTCCATCGACCGCATGTGCGCCGGCGCGATGACCGCCGTGACGTCCGTGGCCGGTGGCATCGCCTTCGGCGCCTACGACATCGCCCTCGCCGGCGGCGTCGAGCACATGGGCCGTCACCCCATGGGTGAGGGCGTGGACCCGAACCCGCGCTTCCTCTCCGAGAAGCTGGTCGACGAGTCCGCCCTGTTCATGGGCATGACCGCGGAGAACCTGCACGACCGGTTCCCGCACCTGACCAAGGAGCGCTGCGACGCCTACGCCGTCCGCAGCCAGGAGAAGGCCGCCAAGGCCTACGCCGACAACAACATCCAGCCCGACCTGGTGCCGGTGGCCATCCGCCGCACCGACCCGGCCGGCGGCGAGACCGGCTGGGGCCTGGCCACCGCCGACGAGCCGATGCGCCCGGGCACCACGCTGGAGTCGCTGACGGGCCTCAAGACCCCGTTCCGCCCGCACGGCCGGATCACCGCCGGCAACGCGGCCGGTCTGAACGACGGCGCCACCGCCTCCCTGATCGCCGCCGAGGACGTCGCGCGCGAGCTGGGCCTGCCGGTCAAGATGCGCATGGTCTCCTACGCCTTCGTCGGCGTGGAGCCCGAGGTCATGGGCATCGGCCCGGTCCCGGCGACCGAGAAGGCGCTGGCCAAGGCCGGTCTGACGATCGCCGACATCGGCGCGTTCGAGATCAACGAGGCCTTCGCCATCCAGGTCCTGTCCATGCTGGACCACTTCGGCATCGCGGACGACGACGAGCGGGTCAACCCGTTCGGCGGCGCGATCGCCTTCGGCCACCCGCTGGCCTCCTCCGGCGTGCGCCTGATGACGCAGCTGGCCCGCCGCTTCGAGCAGCGTCCGGACGTCCGTTACGGCCTCACCTCCATGTGCATCGGCATGGGCATGGGCGCGACGGTCATCTGGGAGAACCCGCACTTCGACGGTCACGGGAGCAAGTGATGACGACCACCACCGAGCAGCTGCTCAAGGCTCACGAGCTGTTCCCGGACGAGGTCGTGACGACCGCTCACGTGCGTCACCTCGACCTGCCCCTGGGTGCCGGCCGCTTCGCGCTGATCACCCTGGACAACGGCTTCGACCACACCAAGCCGACCACCTTCGGCCCGGGCTCCCTCGCCAAGCTGAACGAGGCGCTGGACCAGGTCGAGCGTGAGGCCGCGGCCGGCGAGATCGTCGCCGTCGGCATCACCGGCAAGCCGTTCATCTTCGCGGTCGGCGCCGACCTCAAGGGTGTCGAGGTGCTCAAGGAGCACAGCGACGCACTGGCCATCGGCAAGGGCGGCCACGACGTCTTCAAGCGGATCGCGGCCCTGCCCGTCCCGTCCTTCGCCTTCTACAACGGCGCGGCGATGGGCGGCGGCGTCGAGGTCGGCCTGCACTGCACCTACCGCACCGTCAGCTCGGGCCTGCCGGCCTTCTCGCTGCCGGAGTGCTTCCTCGGTCTGGTCCCGGGCTGGGGTGGCTGCACGCTGCTGCCGAACCTGATCGGCGCGGGCAAGGCCGTCCAGGTCATCATCGAGAACTCGATGGCCCAGAACAAGCAGCTCAAGGGCAAGCAGGTCTTCGAGCTCGGCATCGCCGACGCGATCTTCGAGCCGGCCGACTTCGTCGAGCAGTCGCTGCTGTGGACCGCCCAGGTCCTCACCGGCGCCGTGACGGTCGAGCGTCCCGAGATCGACCGCGGCCAGGCCTGGGACGACGCCGTGGCCTGGGGCCGCGCCGTCGTCGACGGCAAGGTCCACGGTGCGGCTCCGGCCCCCTACCGGGCGCTGGACATCATCGCCCAGGTCAAGGACGGCGACCTGCAGGCCGGCTTCGACGCCGAGGACGCCGCGCTGGCCGACCTGATCATGGGTGACGAGCTGCGCGCCGGCATCTACTCGTTCAACCTGGTCCAGAAGCGCGGCAAGCGCCCGGCCGGTGCGCCGGACAAGGCGCTGGCCCGCCCGGTCACCAAGGTCGGCGTCGTCGGCGCCGGTCTGATGGCCTCGCAGCTGGCCCTGCTCTTCGCCCGCCGCCTCCAGGTGCCGGTCGTCCTCACGGACATCGACCAGGAGCGCATCGACAAGGGCGTCGGCTACGTCCACGGCGAGATCGACAAGCTGCTCGCCAAGGGCCGCGTCAACGGCGACAACGCCAACCGCCTCAAGGGCCTCGTCACCGGCTCGCTCGACAAGGCCGCCGCCTTCGGCGACGCGGACTTCGTCATCGAGGCCGTGTTCGAGGAGATGGGCGTCAAGCAGCAGGTCTTCGCCGAGGTCGAGGCCGTGGTCTCGCCCACCTGCATCCTGGCGACCAACACCTCCTCGCTGTCCGTCAGCGAGATGGCGTCCAAGCTGGAGCACCCCGAGCGGGTCGTCGGCTTCCACTTCTTCAACCCGGTCGCGGTCCTGCCGCTGCTGGAGATCGTCCGCGGCGAGCAGACGGACGACGCCTCGCTGGCCACGGCCTTCGGCGTCGCGAAGAAGCTGAAGAAGACCGCGGTTCTGGTCAAGGACGCCCCGGCGTTCGTCGTGAACCGTATTCTCACCCGCTTCATGGGTGAGATCCAGCAGATCATCGACGAGGGCACGCCGATCGCCGTCGCCGAGAAGGGCGTCGAGCCGCTCGGTCTGCCGATGTCCCCGATCGTGCTGCTGGAGCTGGTCGGCCCGGCCATCGCCCTGCACGTGTCGGAGACCCTGCACAACGCCTTCCCGGAGCGCTTCTTCGTCTCCGAGAACCTGGGCCGCGTGGTCAAGGCCGGCAAGCGCGGCTTCTACACCTGGGCGTCGGGCCAGCAGGAGCTGGACCCCGAGGTCGTCGCGCTGCTGGAGCTGGGCGACAAGGTCCTCACCGAGGAGCAGTTGCGCGAGCGCGCGCTGGGCGCGGTGGCGCAGGAGATCCAGCTCATGCTGGACGAGGGCGTCGTCGCCGAGGCGCAGGACATCGACCTCTGCCTGATCACCGGCGCGGGCTGGCCGTTCCACCTGGGCGGCATCACCCCGTACCTGGACCGCGAGGGCGTCTCCGAGCGGGTCAACGGCAAGCGTTTCCTCGCCCAGGGCGTCGCGAGCGTCCCGGCGTAACCTGCACGAACGCCGAAGGGCGGCTCTCCCGAGTGATCGGGGGAGCCGCCCTTCGCCTTTGGTCCTCAGGGGCGCGGGGAACTGCGCCCCTGAGGTGGTGCCTAGTGCAGGGAGGGAGACGCGGAAGCGGTCGGCTTCTTCTTCGCCTTGGCCGGCTTCGCGCTCGCCGAGAGCGAAGGCGCCGGCGTGGTCGGGGCGGCAGCCGGGGTCGGGGTCGCGCCGTTGGTGACCGCTACGGACGGGAGGTCCGCCGAGGTCGGCGTGGCCTGGACGGCGGCGGCGAGGACGCGGTCCTGCAGCTGCTTGGGCGTGAGGGTCAGCGTCGAGGAGATGATCGCCTGCGCCTGCGCCTCGTTGGTGTTCGTCTGGTCCACCAGCATCGTCAGGACCGGGCCGGGGCCGAAGTTCGACGCGGTGAAGGCCTTGTTCGAGTCCTGCACCCAGACCTTGTGGTCACCGTTGTCCACGCACGCGCGGAACACGTCGGTGTCCAGCTCCTTGACCTTCTTGGCCAGCGTGATCAGGTGGCTGTCGGAGCCGAACGCGTCGTCCGACTCGGTCGGCTGGTTGTTCAGCAGCACCGCGCGGTAGTCGGCGAACTTCTTCGCGTCCAGCGCGCAGCCCAGCGCGTTGCCGGCCTGGAGCGAGCCGCTGCCGCCCTGGGCCTTGTCCACGCCCGTCGTCTCGCGGTAGTAGACGTTGGCCACCCCGGAGGCGACCAGCTGGCGCAGGGTCGCGCCGTAGGTGTTCTCGAAGGCGAGCGTGGCCGGGTCCCGCATGTCCTCGTAGACGGTGAGGGTGACCGCGGCGTGACCCCACTGCGGCACGGCCAGCGCGCTGGCACCGGTCGCGCCCTCCGGCGGCGCCAGCTGGGTCTCCTTGTGGGCCCGCACCACGGAGCCGATCAGGCCCGCGACCACGAAGATCGCGACGACCATGCCGCCGGCCGTCAGCCAGCGTCGCCACGGGGTCTTGCGAACCGACGCCCCGGCCGGCTCCTGGGGGCTCTTGTCCGTGGAGGGCTTCACTTCCACCTGTCCTCGACTACTCGGTCCCTGCTGGGTGTCCCGTTCCCGTACCGGCCCACTGCTCGGTCGGCGGACGGACGGGGGTCAGCCTCTCATGCGAACGTGTGAAGACTTCAACCGGATCTCCGGCTAACGGCCGCGTAGCCGGTAGATAACGGCGCCTCCGGCGGTGCCGATCCGCTCGTACCGTGCCGCGAGCAGATCCCTGATCGGCGGGACGGCCGCGGGGGCGTACGGAGCGCCCTGGGAGTCGTCCACGACGAGGGTCGGCGGGTGATCCCTCATCTCGCGCTCGAACGTCGCCCAGGAGCCCGCTACGGCCTTCTGGACGCCCACTCCTCTGCCGTCGCGGCCGCCGGCGAAGTTGGTCAGCAGTCCGGCGGTGAGGTAGCGGCTCGCGGGGGCGCGGTCGGCGAGCCAGTAGATCTCCGGGTGCATGCCCCAGACCAGCACGGTCCGGTCCGGCGCGGTGTTCGCGTCGACGGCCGCCGCGACGGTCTGCACACGGGTCACCGGCTGCGTGGACGCGGTCAGACCGAGTGTGACGAACACCGCTGCCGCGACGCCCGCCCAACCGAGCGCGGCCCGCGTCCAGGCCGGCGAGCCGGCCCGGTGCAGGGCGCCGGTGCAGAGGAGCGCCAGCGGTGGCACGAGCTGGAGGTAGTAGTGCCCGAAGAAGTGGAACCCGACCGCGACACCCACGGCCGACCCGGCGAGCCAGATCCACAGGTCGGCGTCCTCGCGGAGCGAGGCGCGCCACTGCCGGGCCAGCAGCACGACCGCGGGCACGACCGCGGCGAGCAGGATCGCGGCGTTCCCGGTGGCCCGGCCCAGCGCGGTGGCCCAGGCGCCGTCGAGGGAGGCGTAGTCGCCGGAGCCGGAGACGACCCAGAACAGGAAGTTCTTCGGACCGGTCAGCAGCGCGAGGGCGAGGACCGGCAGCGCGGCGGCGAGCAGGAGCCGCGCGACGGCGGCGGGGCGGCGGTCCGTGCGCCACAGCAGGAAGAGCGCGGGGAGCAGCACCACTCCCCCGGTCTGCTTCACCATCGCGGCGAGGGCGACGGCGAGGCCCGCGCCCGCCCAGTGCTTGCGGTCCGCGCACCAGAACGCGGCGGCGGTGGCGGGGAGCATGAAGACCTCGAAGGTCGCCGCCTGGGTGTCCGCGGGCGCGAGCGAGACGCTCAGCGCGGCGGCGAGCAGGCCCGCCACCGTCCCGGCCCCCCACCGTCGCTGCGCCACGGACGCGACGAGCAGCGCGGTCACGAGGACGGCGAGGACGGCGAGGACGCGCAGCGGCCACAGCGAGTGCGAGCCGAAGAGGGCGAAGGCGCCCTGGTAGAGCCACGGCAGCAGGGGCGGCTTGCGGTCCACGACGTCGCCGTAGAGCGTCCCGCCGTGCGCGAGCATCCTCGCCTCGGTGGCGAGGTAGCCCTCGTCGGGGTTCCAGAACGGTCGCAGGAACGACGGAACCCGGGTCACCAGGACAACGGCGAGGAGGAGGCACAGGACAGGGGCGCGGGGAACTGCGCGAGAAAGCCCCCTGCGCGGACGGCCCTGCTCGTTCAGGACCATCCGCTCGTCAGTGGCTTGTCGCGCCCCGCGGCGGAGCCGCTGAACGGCTCCGACCCGCGCCCCTGGAGAGTGCAACTCAATCGTGCGCCAGTACTCAGAGCACCGTCGCGGGGTCCAGCGACACCTTCGCGACCAGCGCTGCCGCCTTCTCCGCCACGCCGTCGACGGTGAGGCCGATCTGGGTCATGATCTCGTCGCGGGTGGCGTGGTCCAGGAACTCCTGCGGGATGCCCAGGTCCCGCAGCGGGACGTCCACACCCGCGTCGCGCAGCGCCTGCGCGATCGTCGCGCCGACGCCGCCCACGCGGCCGTTGTCCTCGACCGTGAGCACCGCGCGGTGCCGCGCGGCGAGAGGTGCCAGCTCCGGGTCGACGGGCTTGACCCAGCGGGGGTCGACGACGGTGGCGGCGATGCCCTGGGCGGCCAGCTTCTCGGCCGCGTCCAGGCAGGTCTGGGCCATCGCGCCGACGGAGACGATGAGCAGGTCGGCGTCCGCGCCGCCGTCGCGCAGGACGTCCATGCCGCCGACCCGGCCGACGGCCGGGACCGCGGGGCCGACGTTGCCCTTGGAGTAGCGGACGACGGTGGGCGCGTCCTCGACCGCGACCGCCTCCCGCAGCTGCGCGCGCAGCTGGTCGGCGTCGCGCGGGGCGGCCAGCTTCAGGCCGGGCACAACCTGCAGGATCGACATGTCCCACATGCCGTTGTGCGAGGCGCCGTCGGCGCCGGTCACGCCGGCTCGGTCCAGCACGAACGTCACGCCGCACTTGTGCAGCGCCACGTCCATCAGCACCTGGTCGAAGGCGCGGTTCAGGAAGGTCGCGTAGACGGCGACGACGGGGTGCAGGCCGCCCGTCGCGAGGCCGGCCGCCGAGACCGCGGCGTGCTGCTCGGCGATGCCGACGTCGTAGATGCGGTCCGGGAACTCCTTGGCGAAGGGGGCCAGCCCGACGGGGTGCAGCATCGCGGCGGTGATGCCGACGATGTCCTCCCGCTCGCGGCCGATGGCCACCATCTCCTCGCCGAAGACCGAGGTCCAGTCCTGGCCGGCGGTCTTGACCGGCAGGCCGGTGTCGGGGTGGATGACGGGGACCGCGTGGAAGCGGTCCTCCTCGTTCTGCTCGGCGGCGCGGTAGCCGCGGCCCTTCTGGGTGAGGCAGTGGACGATGACCGGCCCGCCGAAGCCCTTGGCGCGCTTGAGCGCGGACTCCAGGGCGGAGACGTCGTGGCCGTCGATCGGGCCGACGTACTTCAGGCCCAGGTCCTCGAACATGCCCTGCGGGGCGATGAAGTCCTTCAGGCCCTTCTTGGCGCCGTGCAGGGTCTCGAAGAGCGACTGGCCCACCACCGGCGTGCGCTGCAGCGCGTCCTTGCCCCAGGACAGGAAGCGCTCGTAGCCCTGCGTGGTGCGCAGGGTGGCGAGGTGGTTGGCCAGGCCGCCGATGGTCGGCGAGTAGGAGCGCTCGTTGTCGTTGACGACGATGATGACCGGGCGGTCGCTCTCGGCGATGTTGTTGAGCGCCTCCCAGGCCATGCCGCCGGTCAGCGCGCCGTCGCCGATGACGGCGACGACGGTGCGGTCGGCGTGCCCGAGGCGCTCGTTGGCCTTGGCCAGACCGTCGGCGTAACCCAGCACGGTGGAGGCGTGCGAGTTCTCGATGACGTCGTGCTCGGACTCGGCACGCGAGGGGTAGCCGGAGAGGCCGCCCTTGGTGCGCAGCCGACTGAAGTCCTGACGGCCGGTGAGGATCTTGTGGACGTAGGACTGGTGCCCGGTGTCGAAGAGGATCCGGTCCTTCGGCGACTCGAAGACCCGGTGCAGCGCGATGGTCAGCTCGACGACGCCCAGGTTGGGGCCGAGGTGGCCGCCCGTCTTGGAGACCTCCTCGACCAGGAAGCCGCGGATCTCCTCGGCCAGAACGGCCAGCTGTCCGGGGCTGAGACGGTCAAGATCGCGCGGTCCCCGAATGCGGGTCAGCAGGGCCACCCGTTCCTCCTCTGTCTCTGTCCGGCGCCGGGCTTCCTCGCCCGCCGCCCTCTCGCACCCGGGCGGCCGTGGACGCCCAAGTTCGCTCAGTCTAGTTGTCCCCTGCACGCGCGCGACCGCCCGGCACCGGAGCGGTATCGGTGCCGGGCGGTCATTTTGCGTTCCGTCAGCCCCGTGACCGGCTCTCCCCCTCAAGAGAGCCGACCACGTTGCGGAGGGCCGACGGCGTTTTCGTGCGTCCGTTCGGACGAACCGGATGGACGGACGGGGCCTGACGGGGCCGGGGTCAGCCGCGGCCCGAGGACTTCTGGGTGCGGCGGGCCAGGGAGTCGACGATCACTGCGGCCAGCAGCACAACGCCCATGATCATGTACTCGACGTCCTGGTTCAGGCTCTCCATGTTGAGGCCGTACTGGATGGACGAGATGACCAGCATGCCGAGGAACGCGGACCAGACGCGGCCGCGACCACCGAAGAGGCTGGTGCCGCCGATGACCGCCGCGGCGATCGCCATCATCAGGTTGTTCGGGTCCGAGCCGGACTGGCTGGCCGCGCCGGTCTCGGCGGCGATGGTCAGACCGCCCAGCGCGGCGAAGGCGCCGGAGATGGAGAAGACCGAGATCCGGATCGCGGCCACCGAGATGCCCGCGCGACGGCTCGCCTCGATGTTGCCACCGACCGCGAAGATCTTGCGGCCGAAGGACGTCCGGCGCAGCACGAAGTCGCAGATGATCAGCAGCGCGAGGAACATGACCTGCGCGTCCGGCACACCGCGGTCCTGGTTCAGCACGTAGGCGGCCACGAACGCGCCCACGGCCACCAGACCCACGCGGATCAGCAGCTCGCTGGTCGGCTTGAACGGCACACCGGCCTTGCGACGGCGCGCCTGCTCGCCGAAGCTGCCGTAGGCCATCGAGGCGACCGCCAGCACGGCGAGGATGTAGCCGCCGGAGACGTCACCGTTGAGGACGTAGGAGTTGCCCGACAGGAAGTGGTTGAGGCCCACGTCGGTCAGGTTGATGGTGCCGGTCGAGCCCAGCACCCAGAGCATGACGCCCTGCCAGACCAGGAAGCCGGCCAGGGTGACGATGAAGGCGGGCACGCCGATCTTGGCGAAGATCCAGCCGTGCAGCGCGCCGATCGCCGCGCCGGTGAGGATGGTGGTGAACACCGCCAGCCACGGGTTGAGGCCGTGGGTCACCGCGAGCACCGCGTAGACGGCCGCGGACAGGCCGCTGACCGAACCGACCGAGAGGTCGATCTCGCCCAGCAGCAGCACGAACACCAGGCCGACGGCGAGCAGGCCGACGCCCGGCATCCAGTAGGCGATGTAGGTGGCGGTCGACGGGGCGAAGTACTGGCTGTTGCTCAGACCGAAGGTCAGCCAGATCACGATCAGGCCGATGACGACCGGCAGCGAGCCGATGTCGCCGCCGCGCACCTTGCGGACGAACTCGTTGACGTAGCCCTGCAGTCCGGCCTCGCGCTGGAGCAGGCGGGGGTCGACGGCCGGGATCGGCGCGGACGCGGGGGTCTTGGTGTCGTTGCTCACTGTGCGACCTCCGTCGTGCGCGCCGCGCGCCGGGTCACCGCGTTGTCGGTGGCACCGGTGATGGCGGCGATGATGGTCTCCTGCGTGGTCTGCTGGACGGGGAAGGTGCCGTTGTTCTTCCCCAGGCGCAGGACCGCGACGGTGTCCGCGACGGCGCGGACGTCGGCCATGTTGTGGCTGATCAGGATGACGCCGAGGTTGCGCTCGCGCAGCCGCTCGACCAGGTCGAGGACCTGGGCGGTCTGCTCGACGCCGAGGGCGGCGGTCGGCTCGTCCAGGATGACGACCTTCGGGTCGCCGATCAGCGAACGGGCGATCGCGACGACCTGACGCTGACCGCCGGAGAGCGAGGCGATCGGGATGCGCACGCTCGGGATGCGGATCGACAGGGTGCTGAGCAGCTCCCTGGCCTTCTGCTCCATGGCGACCTCGTCGAGGGTGCCGCGGCGCTTCAGCTCGCGCCCGAGGAACAGGTTGTTGACGACGTCCAGGTTGTCGCAGAGCGCGAGGTCCTGGTAGACGGTCGCCACGCCGAGGTGCTGTGCATCCTGCGGCCTGTGGATGGAGACGGGCCGTCCCTCCCACTCGATCTGACCCTCGTCGATGGGGTGAACCCCAGCGATGGTCTTGACCAGGGTGGACTTACCGGCGCCGTTGTCACCGACGAGCGCCACCACCTCTCCGGCGTGGACCTCCAACTCGACGTCGGTCAGCGCCTGGACGGCGCCGAACCGCTTGGAGACTCCGCGCAACGCCAGTACGGGCGCGCTTGTCACGTGAACCAACTCCTTCTTCCCACCCGGTGCCTCGGGTGGGATGCCGCGCCGTCCGTGGCGCCTGCGAGGTCGTGCATAAAGCGTTCGATTTGAATGTGCCGCACCCGTCCGCGCACGGGAATCCCGTGCGCGGACGAATGACTGACGATCAGTCGGCCCCGAGGGGGCCGGCGGTCACTGAAGGCCGGCGGCGGTGCACGCGGAGGCGAAGTCCGCGGTGCAGATCTGCGCGACGGTGTAGAGGCCGTCCGCGACGACGGTGTCCTTGATGTTCGCCTTGGTCAGCAGGACCGGGGTGAGCAGGTCCGAGGGAACCTGGTCGCCGGAGCCGCTGGTCTTGGTGGCGGTGGCGACGGAGGTGATGGACTGACCGTTCAGCAGGTCCACGGCCAGCTGCGCGGCGGCCTCGGCCTCCGGCTTGTAGGCCTTGTAGACCGTGTAGGACTGGGTGCCGGCCACGATCCGCTGGACCGCGTCGAGCTGGGCGTCCTGGCCACCGATCGGCGCCTTGACCCCGGCGTTCTTCATCGAGGTGACGATACCGGCGGCCATGCCGTCGTTGGCGGAGTAGACGCCCGCGACGTTCTTGGCACCGAGCTGGTTGAAGGCGGCGGTGGCCTTCTGCGCGGCGACGTCCGGCTTCCACAGACCCGAGGCGTCGTAGGCGATGTTCACCTTGCCGGCGACGGCGGTGGTGAAGCCCTTCTTGAAGTCGGCGGCGTTCGGGTCGGCCGAGTCGCCGTCGATCTCCACGACCTTGGCGGACGGGGTGGCGGCGGAGCCCATGGCGGCGAGCAGGCCCTGGCCCTGGAGCTCACCGACCTTCTCGTTGTCGAACGAGACGTAGGCGTCGACCGGGCCCTGGGCGAGGCGGTCGTAGGCGACGACCTTGATGCCCTTGGCCTTGGCGGCCGCGACCGAGGACTTGATCTGCGCGGAGTCCTGGGCGTCGATCACGAGGACCTTGACGCCCGCGTTGATCATCGTCTGGACCTGCTGCGCCTGGGTCTGCGCGCTGCCGCCGGCGTTCGCGTACTGGACCGTCGCGTTCGGGGCGAGCTGCTTGACCTTGGCCACGAAGAGCGGCTTGTCGAACTGCTCGTAGCGCGTGGTGGTGTTCTCCGGCAGCAGCAGGCCGATGACCTGCGAGCCGCCTGCGGCGGCGGTGCTGGAGGAGGAAGAAGAGCTGGAGGAGCTGCTGCCGGCCTTGCCACAAGCGGCGAGGCCGAGAGCGATCGAGACGGCGGTGGTCGCCACGACCGCGGTGCGCAGTGTGCTGTTCATCGTTTGGGGTGCCTCCCTGACGCGGTCGCCACACTGCGACCGAGGTGTGAGGAGTCAACCCCGCACACCCGGTTGGCGTCAATAATTAAAGTCGATGAACAGCTGATCCGAATCCTTTCGTTATCTTCCTGAAGACATGGCGGCGCGTGGGTTGCCGGAATGCGGACGTCAGGCCGTCGGCAATGCGTTGGAATCACTCATTTCGGACATCACCAACGCCAAGGCTCCAAGGACCTCCGCCCGTCCGCCGAGCGTTCCGGGTACCACGGAGAGCTGCCGCGCGGCGCTCGGGATGGCGTAACGGGCCACCGACTCCCTTATCGGGTCCAGCACCAGGTCCCCGGCTTCGGCCAGGTCGCCGCCGAGGATCACCCGACGCGGGTTGAGCAGGTTGCAGAGGTTGGCGACGCCGGTGCCGATCTGGCGGCCGACGTCCGCGATCACACGGCGGCAGCCCAGATCGCCGCGCTGGGCCAGCTGCACCACCTTGGGCATGGTCAGGTCCACGCCGTGGCTCTGCTGCAGCAGGCCGAGGATGTGCCGGGCGCCGACGAAGGTCTCCAGGCAGCCGCGGTTTCCGCAGCGGCAGACCGGACCGGCCTCGTCGAGCGTGATGTGCCCGATCTCGCCGGCGGTGCCGCCCGGGCCGCGGTAGATCTGCCCGGAGATCACCAGGCCGGCGCCGACGCCGCTGGAGACCTTGATGTAGGCGAGGTCCGACAGGCCGCGCCCGGCGCCCCAGACCAGCTCGCCCAGCGCGCCGAGGTTCGCGTCGTTGTCGACCAGCACCGGCATGCCGAGGCGCCGCGAGAGCTCCTTGGCCGGGGCGATGCCCGTCCAGCCCGGCAGGATCGCGGTCGATCCGAGCGCGCCGGTCTCCACGTCGATCGGGCCCGGCACGCCGAGGCCGACGCCGATGACCTTCTCCGCCGGAAAGCCGGTCTGCTCCAGCAGTCGGGCCACCAACTGCTCGGTGCGTCCGAACCCCTGGTCGGCGGAGGCGTCGGTGTCGATCGGCTCGCTCTCCTCGGCGAGCACGCGGTGCGCGAGGTTGCCGATCGCCACCCGCAGGTGGGAGTGGCCGAAGTCGACACCGACGACGATGCCCGCGTCCGCGCTGAGCGAGACGCTGCGGGCGCGGCGCCCGCCGGAGGAGGTGGGCGTGACGACGACCGTCCCGGCCTCGCTGAGCTCGCGGACGATGTTGGAGACCGTCGCGGCGGAGAGCCCCGTGCTCCGCGCGATCTCGGCCTGGGTCAGCGATCCGGCCATCCGGACCGCCCGGAGCACACGCTCCAGGTTGGCCCTGTGCAGCGACGACTGTGAACCCGGCGTTTCCACGGACATGATCGTTTCCATCCTGCGGGCCTTGGTTTCGGCCTTGAATACAACTTCTGAACTTCAAGCAGAGCCAATGGGGTGATCTCATGTCAAGGCTGAACGGAAACTGATACGCCAAACGTTGCCGAATCGCGGCCGGGCACGGCCACCCTCCCCTTGCCACAGGCGAAGGCAGTCCCTGTGTTCAGGTGCCACCCCTGCGGCAGTGGACAGACGAACATGAGAACTGCTCACGTAAGGGGCTCGCCAAGCCCGCTTTCGATCGGGCACAGTGGCACCATGCACGTACCCGCTCCCAGCCCGGGCACCGTCCGCCGCCGACCCGTGCAGCGGCGCAGCCAGGAGCGCTTCGACCGGATCCTCGACGTCAGCGCGCAGCTGCTCGACGAGGTCGGCTACATGGCGCTGACCACCAAGGAGGTCGCCCGCCGGGCGGAGGTGCCGATCGGCACGCTCTACCAGTTCTTCACCGGCGTCGACGGCCTGCTGGGCGCGCTCGCGGAGCGCAATCTCAAGCACTTCATGGACCGGCTCACCCGCCGCATGGAGGCCGAGCAGCCCTCCGACATCACCACCATGGTCGACCTGGCCGTGGAGGAGTACGTCGCGATGCACCGCTCCGTCCCCGGCTTCGGCGTCGTCGACTTCGGCGCGGTGGGCCGCGAGGACCCACGCAGCGTGCACCTGCTGGACGCGGTCCTGGAGAACAACGCGGCCGTCGCCGACCGCCTCTGGGAGCTCCTCGGCGACCTCATCGGCGGCGAGGACCGCGCGGCCGCGCGCATCTCGCTGCACGTCGCCCTGGAATGCGCGGACGCGGTCCTCCGCCTGGCCTTCCGGCAGGACCCGGAGGGCGACCCGGTCCTCATCGCGGAGTGCAAGAAGCTCCTCCGGGGCTACCTGGCGCAGTAGAGGTGGTTGCGCCCTCCAGGAGGCGTAGCCTCCAGGGGCGCGAGGAACTGCGCGAGAAACCACCGGCGTGCGGATGGCCCTGCGCGTTCGGGGCCCTATCTGCCTGGGTGGCTTGTCGCGCAGTTCCTCGCGCCCCTGGGTGGTGCAACTACAGCCTGGGAATCACGCGCTCAGCAAAGAGGCGGAGGCTCTCCCAGCCCGTCTCGACGGGGATGCCCCCGCACATCGGATGCAGCAGCAACGTGCCCATCGGGCCCTCCTCCGCCGCGACGGCCACGCACTCGTCCGGGGTGAGGCAGCAGTAGACCCCCTCCGCTCGCAGCTGCTCGACGGTCAGCGCCTTCGTCGCCACCGCCGAGCGGATGTCCGCGGTCTGCCACGAGGCGTACGTCCGCGCCTCGTGCAGGAAGTGCTCACCCAGCGTCGCCCACGCGCGGTCCGGGTCCTCGGTGCAGTGCACCATGCGGGTGCGCTCCGGCGGCAGCAGGACGAAGCCCTCGTGCCAGTCGGCCGCCTCCGCCAGCGCCGCGTAGTGGTCGACGAGCTCGGGCAGGTACGCCGCGGTGAACAGCGGCAGCCGCAGGCGGACCGCGCGGCGGACCGCCGCCTTGGAGGAGCCGCCGACGATCAGGGGCGGGTGCGGAGTGGTCAGCGGGGGCGGCGTGAGACGCACCCTGCGGCCGCGGTGGTCGAACTCCTCGCCGGTCCAGGCCGCGAGCAGCGCGCCCAGCACCTCGTCCTGGATGCGCCCGCGCTCCTTCCACTCCACGCCCAACAGCTCGTACTCGGCCGGGCGGTAGCCGATCCCGGCGACGGTGGTGACCCGTCCGTCGCTGAGGTGGTCCAGCACCGTCAGCTCCTCCGCCAGGCGCAGCGGGTCGTAGAGGGGGGTGATCAGCGCGCACAGCATCATCGGGATCCGGCGGGTCGCGCCGGCGATCGCCGCGGCGGTCAGGGTCGGGGCGGGGCTCCAGCCGTCGGCGGCGCCGTGGTGCTCCTCGAGGGTGATCAGGTCGAAACCGCGCTCCTCCGCGAACACGGCCATCTCGACGGTGGCGTGGTAGCGGGCGGCGACGTCCTTGCGGTCCAGGCCGGGCGTGACCTGGTTGAAGCGCAGCGTGGTGACCGTCACGGGTTCCGTCCCTCCGAGGCGCCATAGCTGACGATGCGTCAGCTATGCGCATGGGTATCACCGCCCGCGTGAGAGGACAAGCTGCCCGCGATGTGAAATACCGTCGGACGTCCGAGCATTCGTGCTTAAGCTCGCTGCGCATGACGCAGACCGCCACCACCGCAACCGCAACCGCAACCGCCGAGGCAGTTGCCGCCGTCCCCGCGCTCGCCGCCCGCGCCGCGGGCGTCGGGGCCTCGCCCGTCCGCGAGATCCTGGCGCTGACCGCACGCCCCGAGGTGATCTCCTTCGCCGGCGGCCTGCCCGCCCCCGAACTGTTCGACGCGGCCGGCCTGCGCGCCGCGTACGACGCGGTGCTGCGCGAGACGCCGCGGCATGTGCTGCAGTACTCCACGACGGAGGGCGATCCGGCCCTGCGCGGAACCGTCGCCGCCCGGCTCACCGCGCGCGGACTGCCGACCGACGCGGAGGACCTGCTCGTCACCGGCGGCTCGCAGCAGGGCCTGTCGCTGCTGGCCACCGCACTGCTGGAGCCGGGCGACACGGTGCTCGTCGAGGACCCCACCTACCTGGCCGCGTTGCAGGTCTTCGGCTTCGCCGGAGCGCGGGTCGTCCCAGTGCCGAGCGACGCGGACGGCATCCTGCCGGACGCGCTCGACGCGCTGGTGGCGTCGGAGCGGCCCAAACTGCTCTACCTGATCCCGACCTTCCAGAACCCGACCGGCCGCACCCTCCGGGCGGAGCGCCGCGCCGAGGTCGCACGGATCGCGGCCCGACGCGGGCTGTGGGTCGTCGAGGACGACCCCTACGGCGAGCTCCGGTACGACGGCGAGACGCTGCCGTGGATCTCCGCCTTCCCGGGCGCGGAGGACCGCACGGTCCTGCTGGGCAGCTTCTCCAAGATCATGGCTCCGGGCCTGCGCCTCGGCTGGCTCCGCGCGCCCGGCGCGCTGCGCCGCGCCTGCGTCATCGCCAAGCAGGCCGCGGACCTGCACAGCTCGACCGTCGACCAGGCGGCGGCCGCCCGCTACCTGGCCGACGCGGATCTGGAGGCCCACCTCGCCACGGTCCGCACGGCCTACCGCGCCCGCCGCGACGCCCTGCTGGCCGGCCTGCCGGACGCCCTCCCGGCGGGCAGCACCTGGAACCATCCCAACGGCGGCATGTTCCTCTGGGTCCGCCTCCCCGACGGCCGCGACGCCACCGCTCTGCTCCGCACCGCCGTCACCCACGACGTCGCCTACGTCCCGGGCGCGCCCTTCTTCGCCACCCATCCGGACCGGGCCACCCTGAGGATGTCCTTCACCACGCACACCCCCGCCGAGATCACCGAGGGCCTGCGCCGCCTCTCCCGCGCCTTCGCCCAGGGGGCGTAGCGGGTTCCGGCTACAGCTTCGGCACCCAGCGCACGCCGGAGAGGGCGTCCTCCACCAGCTGCACCTGCCGCGCCAGGACGCTGAGGCGGGCGCCCTCCTCCGCATAGGCGCGGAGGCGCTCCTCGATGGCGTGGGGCTCGAAGTGGTCGGCGAGCTCCACCCGGGCGCGGGAGTACGCGCTGCGGGCGACCTGGAGCGAGCCGTCGGTGAGGTAGCGGACGTCGCGGGCGAGCATCAGTGGGTGCTTGTAGAGCACGTGGTAGCGGCGCCACTCGCCCGGCACCTGGTCGTAGAGCCACCGTCGGGCGGACTCCTCCCAGCCGGGGCTGCCAGGGGGCTGGACGCGTTCCGGCCAGCCGGGCGGGACGGGCGAGGTGTTCACCCCACCAGTATAGGAACATATTTTCGATTTTCGAGCGACGCCGACAGGATCGGGGGTACCGCGGGGCGCTCCGCCCCAGGCGTGGGCTGCACCGCGCCACCAGGCGGAACGACGGCAGAGCAGGCATGGCACGCGCAGGAACCGGCACCCGGGCTCACGGGAGGAGGAGCCGGGCGAGCGCGAAGCAGACCAGATAGGCGCCCGCGACGGAGAAGAGCACAGCCAGACGTGCTCTTCTGCCGCGGCGGCCCGACTCGAAGCACCAGACCAGCGTGCCCACGGACAGCAGCATCACCACTGCGCCGACGCCGAGCCCCGGCCAGGACGGCTTCGGCCCCGGACCGTCCGACATGCCGGCCATGAGGAACAGCAGGGCTCCAAAGCCCCCGCCCATCAGGAGCAGGACAACCGAACACACCATCACCAGGCGAACCGGCCAGGAGACTTGCCCCGGCCCGTGGTGTGTCGGACTTCCCATCCGTCTCCCCCTCCGTCAGGCAGGTGACTACCACAGCGAGCCGCCCATCGGAACAGCGGCGACGGACGCGCTCAGGCCGTGGCGCTTGTCACAGGGAACTCCCATGGCCTCCTGGCGCCTTCTCGGCCTGTCCGCCGCGCTCGCCCGCGGCTGCGCGGACAGCCCGGACGCACGGGCGCTCCGAGCCGTCCGCGCAGGGAACACGCTGCTGGTCACCTTCTACGGGGACAACGGCCCGTGCCGCGCCTCCGGCTACACCTTCGACGACACCAGCGGCGCCAACAGCCTCGTCAACGGCAACTCCATGAAGGCCTGGAACGGCTGACGACGGGCGCAGGTCACTCCTGGCGCAGGCTCAGGACGAGCTCGCGCGGCAGGCCGTGGGTGTCGTGGAGGTGGTGGAAGTCCTCCTCGCCCAACGGGCCGCGGAAGCGCGGGCGGGAGAGGATGCGCCGCCCGCGCTCCAGCAGGGAGACGAAGCGGCGCTCCTCCTCCCGCAGCACGCCGAGGACGACGCCCGGGTCGACGTCCTGGCGGAAGCGGTCCAGGGTGTGCCGGACCAGCTCCTCGGGCAGGTCGCCCAGCGTGCGGGAGGGGTGCTCGCGCCACAGGACGGTGAGCACGCGGCGCACCAGGCGGCGCAGCACGTAGCCGCGGCCGGTGTTGGACGGGCGCACGCCGTCGCCGATCACCACGACGGACGAGCGCAGGTGGTCGCCGACGAGCCGCAGCGAGGAGTCGTCGCCCAGCGGCCACAGCGGCGGCAGGAGCCGGCGCCACGGGTCGAAGACGTCGCAGTCGAAGACCGAGCGGCGCCCCTGGAGCAGCGAGGAGAGCCGTTCGAGACCGAGGCCGGTGTCGACGTTCCGCTGCGGCAGCGGTACCAGCGATCCGTCGTCGAGGCGTCGGTGGCGCATCATCACGTGGTTCCAGATCTCCACCCACCGCTCGTCGCCGGTCGGCGTGGACTGCGGCGGGCCGTCGCCCGTCCACAGGAAGATCTCGGAGTCCGGCCCGCAGGGGCCGGTCGGCCCGTTCGACCACCAGTTGTCCTCCACGGTGAGCTCGACGGGGACGCCGAGCCCCTGCCACAGCTCAAGGGAGCCGGTGTCCGGGCCGGTCTGCTCGTCGCCGCCGAAGACGGTGGCATGGAGCAGGCGCGGGTCGATGCCGAAGCCCTCGGTGAGCAGCCCGTAGCCCCAGTCGAGGCTCTGCGGCCCCTCGTAGTCGCCGAGCGACCAGCTGCCGAGCATCTCGAAGACGGTGAGGTGGGTGCGGTCGCCGACCTCGTCGAGGTCGGTGGTGCGCAGGCAGCGCTGGACGTTGACCAGGCGGCGGCCGAGCGGGTGCGGGCGGCCCTCCAGGTAGGGGGTGAGCGGATGCATGCCCGAGGTGGTGAACAGCACCGGGTCCCCGGGCGGCGGCAGCAGCGTCGAGCCGGTGATCCGGCGGTGGCCGCGGCCCTCGTAGTACTCGACGAACCTGCGGACGATCTCGTCGGTGGTCATGTCGGTGGTCATGGTGTTCATGGCGGGTCCTTTCACGTACGGCAGCGGGAGGCGCCGGGGAAAGGCCTGCACGGGCGTCGAAGAACTCGAAGCCACGGGGGTGAACGCGAGAAACCCTCGGCAGACCGTTCCCGGTCGCCGAGGGTGTGGAGTGACTGGACGTCAGGCGGCGGCAACCGGCGAGCTGGTCGCTCGCGCGGTCGCGGTGGTGGTTCGGCCCATGACGTTCACAACCCGAAGCTATCCCCGTGCGATGTCGCACGTCACCTGGTTTTTCGGGGTCTCAGTCGAGCAGCACTCCGGGGTTGAGGATGCCGTGCGGGTCCAGCGCGTCCTTCGCCGCGCGCAGGGCGAGGGCGAACGGCTCCGGGCGCTGGCGGTCGTACCCGGGGCGGTGGTCGCGGCCGACGGCGTGGTGGTGGGTGACGGTGGCCCGGTGCCGGTACAGGACCTCGCTCGCGACGGCCTTGATCTCGTCCCAGACCTCGACCTCGCCGCCGGGGCGGCCGGCGACGAGCACGGTGAAGTAGGGGGCGGCGCCGTCGGGATAGACGTGGGTCAGTCGGCAGTTGATCGTGGCCGGGTGTCCGGTGGCCTTCACGGCTGCGGCGCCCACCTCGGTGCGGACCTCGTCGATCAGGGCGGGGATCCGGTCCCAGGTGGCGGCCGTCTCGAAGGTCTCGACGACGGCACCCATCCGGGCCAGGCCGTCGCGCAGGTAGGGCATCCGCAGGAACGCCGAACGCCAGGCGCCGACGGCGGAATCGGCGGCGTCGGCCTCACGGGACGTGTCGCCGTCGGACGTGCCCCCGTGGGCGCGGGCCAGCTCCAGCGCGGTCGCGAGGCGGTCGCCGACCGGAGCGGTGGCGGACTCGAAGCCCAGCACCAGGACACTCGACCCGTCCCGCGACGCGCCGGACAGCGCGGCCTCACCGGGGTCCAGCAGACGGCAGTTGGCGGGTGCGAGGTCGGACTGCGCGATCTCCCGGACGGCGTCCAACGCGCGCCGGAAGTCGGTGAAGGCCACGGACGCGGACGCCTTGTGCCGGGGGCGCTCCTGCAGGCGCATCCACGCCTCGGTGATGACGCCGAGCGTCCCCTCCGAGCCGAGGAAGAGCCGGTCGGGCGACGGCCCGGCGCCGGACCCCGGCAGCCGCCAGGACTCGCTCACGCCGGCCGGGGTGACCACCCGCATCGACTGGACGAAGTCGTCGACATGGGTGCGGCCGGTGGCGTAGTGACCGCCGGCGCGGGTGGCGAGCCAGCCGCCGAGGGTCGAGAACTCGAAGCTCTGCGGGAAGTGGCGCAGGGTCAGGCCGTGGGGCCGGAGCTGCCCCTCCAGGACGGGACCGAGCGCGCCGGCTTGGATCCGGGCCGCACGGCTGGTGACGTCGATCTCCACCACCCGGTCCATCGCGGTCAGGTCCAGGGACAGCACGGCGCGGTGGGCGTCGCCGCGGTACTCCACGCCGCCGACCACGGAGGACCCGCCACCGAACGGGATCACGGCCACCCCCTGCCCGCCGGCCCAGTCGAGCAGGTCGGCGACGTCCTGGTCGCCGGCCGGACGGGCGACCAGGTCGGGGATCCGGCCCGGCCGCCCGCGCAGGGCGCGGACGACGTCGCGGTAGGCCTTGCCCAGGGCGTGTGCGGCGCGGTCCTCGGGATCGGCGGAGACCAGCTGCGCCAAGGAGGGCGGGGGCGTCACGGCAGGGCTGCCGATGCCCAGGTCGGCGACGCGCGGCACCGGCAGCGGCCGGGCCAGGGTGCCGGGCAGCAGGGCGCCCATGGCGAGGCATTCCGCGTCGTCGGGGTGGGCGTCGGCGTAGCCCCAGCCCCACCAGGAGCGTGTGCGGGAGGAGGTGAGGGGGGCGTCGGGCGAGGTCTCGGGCGGCATGAGGGGGCTCCCAGCGGAGGTCAATTTACCCAGCGGTAAATTACCCTAGGGTAAGATCTGAGCCCATGACAAGCACTGCCTCCAGGGCCGGCACCAAGGGCGTCCCCCGCGCGGATCGCCAACGTCAGGTGCTGGCCGCGGCCACCGAGGAGTTCGGCCGCCACGGATACGACGCCACCACCGTGGCGGCCGTCGCGGCGCGCGTGGGCGTCACCAAGCCACTGGTGCACCAGTACTTCGGCAGCAAGGAGGAGCTCTTCCTCGCCTGCCTGGAGCCGGTCGGCGAACGGCTGCTGGCAGCGATCCGTGCCGCGATGGCGGCGGCCACCGCGCCGACCGCGAAGTCCACGCCCCTGCGCGTCCTGCATGGGCTGTTCACCGAGCTCGAGGGCCAACGCGAGGCGTGGTTCGTCCTCTACGCCGACCCGCTGCCACCGGACAGCGAGGCCGCCCGCCGTGCGGCGCACTACCGCGGCGCCATCGACGCCCTCGCCGCGTCCGGCACCGCCGACCTGCTGCGCGGGGCAGGACTGGACGACCCGCTCGACGCCGACGCGCTCATGTTCGCCTGGCGCGGCCTGACCACCGCCCTGGTCCGCTGGTGGATCCACCACCCCGACCAGTCCCCCGAGGCCATGACGGAGCGCTGCGCCCGCCTCTTCTCCGTCGGCGGCGCCCTCCTCACCGGCGTCGCCGACAGCTGACGGACCGAGCCCCGCCGATAACGGTTCGACCACAGACCTTCCCCTGCCGGGTTACGGAAGGGCAGAATCCGGTAGCCGGATCCGGCCGACTCCGCGCGCCGGGCGCGCAAGCGGGCGCGGCGCGGGCTGACCGCTCACAGCCCCGCCGCGCCGAGGCGCGTCTCGATGGCCTCCAGGCGGTCGAGGACCTGCTGGAGCGCCTGCCCACCGGCGGGCGTCGCGGTCTGGCGGGCCTGGGCGAAACCCGCCAACGCGGAGCCGACGGCTCGGCGGACGGCAGGAGCGTCCAGACCGGCCGCATGCAGGACCTGACCGGCACCGCTCTCGGGCTCGGCCAGCAGCCCGAGCAGCAGGTGCTCGCAGCCGATGTAGTTGTGGCCGAGCTCGATCGACGCCTCCAGCGACGCGGCGATCGCACCGCGGGCCGCCATCGTCATGCCGGCCCAGAAGCCGCCCTCGGTCGCCGCGGCCGTGGGCAGCGACTCCTCGACGGCGATCGCCACCGCCGCCTCGCGCAGCGCGTCGGCGTCCGCGCCGATCACCGGGAGCAGGCGGGTAGCCAGGTTGTCGCCCTCGTCGAGCAGGCCGACCAGCAGCTGCGCCGTGCCGAGCGGACCCTCCCCCGCAGCCTGCCGACCGAGGTCGATCGCGGCGCGGAGCCGGGCGGTCATGCGCTCGCCCAGCCGCCCGGCGAACTCCGGCCGGGAGCCGGGGTCGAAGCCGGGGTCGCGCAGGGCGGCGACGCCCTTACGGGCGACGGTCACCACCTGCACCGCGTCGGCCAGCGCCTTCTGGCACACGGCCGAGACGGGGATCCCGGCCGCCTTCACCGCGGCGGCGAGGTCGTCGGGCAGATACACGTTGATCTTGGGCATGCGGGCCTCCGACGGATGCTCCGAGCATCTATAACCCCCTTAGGGTTACATGCAGGGTTATAACCGTCAACGACTTGGGCGGAGCACAATCCGAGCGCGGACACAGTCGAACGGGGGCGACGATGACCGGTACGGGCGGCGGCGTGATCATGCTCGTCGGAGGTGGCCTGATGGGCACCTTCGGCGCACTGCTCTTCGCGAACCGCAACGGCTACACCCAGCAGTACGTCGAGGACCAGCGGCTGTGGACGCGCGACCAGCCGGTCTCGGAGGTCCGGGTCGCGTTGATGCGTGTGATGGGTCTGCTCCTCGCGGTGGCCGGCGCGGGTGTCTTCGTCGCCGGGCTGGTGCTGACCATCCGCGGGCAGGGGCACCTGCTGCTGCGGCAGGAGGCTTCCCCGCTGTGGACGCGCGTTCCGCCGCTGATCATCACGGCGAGTGCACTCGGGCAGCTCGTCCAGGCCCACCGGCGGCGCGAGGCGCCGTGGACAGGCCGGCGCTGGGCCTCGGCCACGGTCCTGGCCGTGGGGGCCGTGGGCTTCGCCCTCGCCTGCTGGTGGGGATACATCGCGGTGGCCGTCGTGGTCATCGCGGTCACGCTCGTCGCGTTCTTCCTGCTCAGCCGCGCGGCGCGAACAGCAGAGCGGCCCCGCTCCCCCGAAGACGAAGGGGAGCAGGGCCGCTCGGAGAGCTAGCGGGCGCCGATTACTTGATCAGCGAGCGCAGCACGTACTGCAGGATGCCGCCGTTGCGGTAGTAGTCCGCCTCGCCGGGGGTGTCGATCCGGACCTTGGCGTCGAAGGAGACGCCGGAGTCCGTGGTGACCTTGACGGTCTTCGGGGTGCGGCCCTCGTTCAGCTCGGTCACGCCGGTGAAGGAGAAGGTCTCCTCGCCGGTCAGGCCGAGGGAGTCGGCCGTCTGGCCCTCCGGGAACTGCAGCGGGAGGACGCCCATGCCGATCAGGTTCGAGCGGTGGATGCGCTCGTAGGACTCGGCGATGACGGCCTTGACGCCGAGCAGCGCGGTGCCCTTGGCCGCCCAGTCGCGGGACGAGCCGGAGCCGTACTCCTTGCCGGCCAGGACGACGAGCGGGGTGCCCGCGGCCTGGTAGTTCTGCGAGGCGTCGTAGATGAACGACACCGGGCCGTCGGCCTGGGTGAAGTCGCGGGTGTAGCCGCCCTCGGTGCCGGCCGCGATCTGGTTGCGCAGACGGATGTTGGCGAAGGTGCCGCGGATCATGACCTCGTGGTTGCCACGGCGCGAGCCGTAGGAGTTGAAGTCACGCTTCTCGACGCCGTGGGCCTTGAGGTACTCGGCGGCCGGGGTGCCGTCCTTGATGTTGCCGGCCGGGGAGATGTGGTCGGTGGTGACCGAGTCGCCCAGCTTGGCCAGGACGCGGGCACCGGTGATGTCGGTGACCGGAGCCGGCTCGTGCGCCATGCCCTCGAAGTACGGGGGCTTGCGGACGTAGGTGGACTCGGCGTCCCACTCGAAGGTGTTGCCGGTCGGCACCTGCAGGGACTGCCAGCGGTGGTCGCCCGCGAAGACGTCCGCGTAGTCCTTGGTGAACATGTCCTGGTCGATCGAGGTCGCGATGACGTCGGCGACCTCCTGCTCGGTCGGCCAGATGTCGTGCAGGTAGACCGGGTTGCCCTCGGCGTCGGCACCCAGCGCGTCACGGGTGATGTCGACGTTCATGTTGCCCGCGATGGCGTAGGCGACCACCAGCGGCGGCGAGGCCAGGTAGTTCATCTTGACGTCGGGGTTGATCCGGCCCTCGAAGTTGCGGTTGCCGGAGAGCACCGAGACGACGGCCAGGTCGTGGTCGTTGACGGTCTTGGAGACCTCCTCGGGCAGCGGGCCCGAGTTGCCGATGCAGGTCACGCAGCCGTAGCCGACCAGGTTGAAGCCCAGCTTCTCCATGTAGGGGAGGAGGCCGGCCTTCTCGTAGTAGTCCATGACGACCTTGGAGCCCGGCGCCAGCGTGGTCTTGACCCACGGCTTGACGGTCAGGCCCTTCTCCACGGCCTTCTTGGCCAGCAGGGCGGCGCCCAGCATGACCGAGGGGTTGGAGGTGTTGGTGCAGGAGGTGATCGAGGCGATCACGACGGCGCCGTTGTCGATCTCGTAGGTCGAGCCGTCGGGGGCGGTGACCACGGAGGGGTTGTGGATCCCGTTCGAGGACGCCGGGGCGTCGGAGGCCGGGAAGGACTCCTCGCCGGACTCGTCCGAGGTGGTGATGTAGTCACGCACGGCGGAGCGGAACTTGGTGGCGGCCTCGGCCAGGATCACGCGGTCCTGCGGGCGCTTCGGGCCGGCGATGGACGGCACGACGGTGGCGAGGTCCAGCTCCAGGTACTCGGAGAAGACCGGCTCGACCGCCGGGTTGTGCCAGAGGCCCTGCTCCTTGGCGTACGCCTCGACGAGCGCCAGCTGCTGCTCGCTGCGGCCGGTCAGGCGCAGGTAGTTGATGGTCTCGCCGTCGATCGGGAAGATCGCGCAGGTCGAGCCGAACTCCGGCGACATGTTGCCGAGGGTGGCGCGGTTGGCCAGCGGCACGGAGCCGACGCCGTCACCGTAGAACTCGACGAACTTGCCGACGACGCCGTGCTTGCGCAGCATCTCGGTGATGGTGAGCACCAGGTCGGTCGCGGTGGCGCCGTCCGGCAGCGCGCCGGTGAGCTTGAAGCCGACCACGCGCGGGATCAGCATGGAGACCGGCTGGCCCAGCATCGCGGCCTCGGCCTCGATGCCGCCGACGCCCCAGCCCAGCACGCCCAGGCCGTTGACCATGGTGGTGTGCGAGTCGGTGCCGACGCAGGTGTCGGGGTAGGCCTGGCCGTTGCGGACCATGACGGTGCGGGCCAGGTACTCGATGTTGACCTGGTGCACGATGCCGGTGCCCGGCGGGACGACCTTGAACTCGTCGAACGCGGTCTGGCCCCAGCGCAGGAACTGGTAGCGCTCCTTGTTGCGGCCGTACTCGATCTCGACGTTCTGGGTGAACGCGTCCTTGGTGCCGAACTTGTCGGCGATGACCGAGTGGTCGATGACCATCTCGGCCGGGGCCAGCGGGTTGATCCGGGAGGGGTCGCCGCCGAGCTCCTTGACGGCCTCACGCATGGTGGCGAGGTCGACGACACAGGGCACGCCGGTGAAGTCCTGCATGATCACGCGGGCCGGGGTGAACTGGATCTCCTCGGAGGGCTCCGCGTTCGGGTCCCAGCCGCCGAGCGCCCGGATGTGGTCGGCGGTGATGTTCGCGCCGTCCTCGGTGCGGAGCAGGTTCTCCAGGAGGATCTTCAGGCTGTAGGGAAGGCGGGCGGCGCCCTCGACCTTGTCGAGCTTGAAGATCTCGTACGACTCGTCGCCCACCTGCAGTGCGCTGCGGGCGTCGAAGCTGTTCGCGGACACGACTTCTCCCTGTGTTCTGGGTCTTCCGGGCGCGCTGCTCACGCGATCCAGGTCGAGTGTAGCGGCAGATATCTTGATGTCGAGATAACACCCTAGTACACGCCGGTGAATCACGCGAAACCGGGAGGCCCGGCCTCCCGCGACAGGTCGCGAGCGGCCGGGCCACCCGATGGGGAGAGCCTCGTCAGCCGACCAGAACCGGCTGGTCGACGGTGTCCGCCGCGCCGCCGGCGACGGCCTCGACGCTCTGTCCGCCGCGGTTCGGCAGGGCGGCCAGCAGCACCGTGACGACGGCGAGCGCGCCGACCATCCAGAACATCGCGTGCCCGAAGGAGCGGACCACCGTCGAGCCGGTGAAGGCCACCGAGACCAGCGCCAGACCGAACGCGTTGCCGAGCTGGTTGGTGGTGTTGATCAGGCCGGAGGCCGAGCCCGCGTGCTGCTTCGGGACCTCGGACAGCACCGCGTCGGTCAGCGGGGAGAAGACCATGCCCATCCCGGCGCCCATGACCAGCAGCGGCAGCGCCATCTGCCAGGAGTGGACGCCCTGGCCGTAGCGGTAGGCCTCGCCGACGTAGATCAGTGCGCCCGCGGCCGTGGTCAGCGCGCCGAGCTGGAGCACCCGGCGGCTGCCCAGGCGCGGCACCAGCAGCTGGACCGACATCCCGGCGGCCGCGGAGCAGGCGACGGTGAACGGCAGGCCCGTGAGGCCGGCGTGCAGCGGGGTCCAGCCGAGGCCGATCTGCATGTAGAGCGTCCAGACCAGGAAGAAGATGCCGCAGCCGATGCCGAAGACCAGCTGCACGCCGATGCCGGCGGCGAAGCTGCGCGCCTTGAACAGGCCGAGCTCGACCAGCGGGGAGCCGTCCTTGGCGCCCTTGAACCGCTCGTACCGGACGAAGCCGCCGAGCGTCGCCACACCCGCCGCCATCAGCGCCCAGCCCCACACCGGCCAGCCGTTCTCGCGACCCTGGACCAGCGGGTACATCACCATCAGCAGACCGGCCGTGGCCAGCGCGACGCCGACCAGGTCCAGCTTGAGCGCCTGCGGGGCCTTCGACTCGTCGATGAAGCGACGGCCGAGCACCAGGCCGGCGATGCCGAAGGGCAGGTTGATCAGGAAGATCGGGCGCCACTCCAGGCCGAAGACGTTCCAGGTGGTCAGCAGCGCGCCGAGGAGCGGACCGGTGACGGCGGCCAGGCCGATGATCGCGCCGAACATCCCGAAGACCTTGCCGCGCTCCTCCCCGGAGAAGGTGGCGTGGATGATCGACAGCACCTGCGGCACCATCAGCGCCGCCGTCGCGCCCTGCAGCATCCGGGTGGCGACCAGCATCTCCGGGTTGGCGGCCAGCCCGCACAGCAGGGAGGCGGCGGTGAAGCCGGCGGTGCCGAGCAGGAAGACCCGCTTGCGGCCGTAGATGTCGCCCAGGCGCCCGCCGGTGATCAGACCGACCGCGAAGGCGAGCGCGTACCCGGCGGTGATCCACTGGATCGCACTGAACCCGGCGCCGGTGTCGCGTTGGATGCTCGGAATGGCGATGTTGACGATCGTCGCGTCGACCAGATCCATGAAGCTCGCCGTCATGACGACGGCGAGGGCGATCCAACGCCTGCGGTCGGTGGTGCTCATCTCTTCTCTCCTGCCCCTTGCTGCTGCGCTCTCCCTGACAGGAACCACGCTATGAGGCATGTAGGACGGCCTATGTCCTACAGGAGCGGACTACTGGCGGTACGTGGCGAGGAACCGGCCGATGCGGTTGACGGCGGTCTCCAGTTCGTCGGCCCGGGGCAGCGTGACGAAGCGGAAGTGGTCCGGAGCCGGCCAGTTGAAGCCGGTGCCCTGGACGATGTGGATCTTCTCGCGGAGCAGCAGGTCCAGCACGAAGCGCTCGTCGTCGACGATCTTGTGGACGGCCGGGTCGAGCTTGGCGAACGCGTAGAGCGCGCCCTTGGGCTTGACGCAGCTCACGCCCGGGATGTCGTTGAGGGTCCGCCAGGCGATGTCGCGCTGCTCGGTCAGCCTCCCGTTCGGCAGCGTGAGGTCGTGGATCGACTGGTGCCCGCCGAGCGCGGCCTGCACCGCGTACTGCGCCGGGACGTTCGGGCACAGCCGCATGGCGGCCAGCATGGTGAGGCCCTCCAGGTAGTCCCGGGCCTGTTCCTTGGGCCCCGAGACGACCAGCCAGCCGCTGCGGAAGCCGGCCACCCGGTAGGCCTTGGACAGGCCGTTGAAGGTCAGCGTCACCACGTCGTCGGCCAGCGCGGCCAGGCAGTGGTGCTCGACACCGTCGTAGAGGATCTTGTCGTAGATCTCGTCGGCGAACACCATCAGGCCGTGGCGGCGGGCGAGTTCGAGGATGCCCTGAAGGAGCTCCTTCGAGTAGACCGCGCCGGTCGGGTTGTTGGGGTTGATGACGACGACGGCCTTGGTGCGGTCGGTGATCTTCGCGGCGATGTCGGCGAGGTCGGGGTACCAGTCGGCCTCCTCGTCGCACATGTAGTGCACGGCCTTGCCCCCGGCGAGGCGCACCACGGCCGTCCACAGCGGGAAGTCGGGCGCGGGCACCAGCACCTCGTCGCCGTCGTCCACCAGCGCCTGCACGGCCATCTGGATCAGCTCGGACGCGCCGTTGCCGAGATAGACGTCGTCGACGCCGACGCCCGCGACGCCGCGCTGCTGGTAGTACTGCACGACCGCGCGCCGGGCGGGCAGGATGCCGCGGGAGTCGCTGTAGCCGTGCGCGTTGGGGAGGTTGCGAATGATGTCCTGGAGGATCTCCTCCGGCGCCTCGAAACCGAACGGCGCGGGGTTGCCCGTGTTCAGGCGCAGCACGCTGTGGCCGGCCTCCTCGAGCGCGTTGGCCTGGTCGACCACCGGGCCACGGATCTCGTAGCACACGTCCTTCAGCTTGCTGGACTGCCGAAACTCCATCTGCGGCCTCCCGACCGTCACTCCTGCTGCGGACCCGAACCGACGCGACTGCTTTGTTCTACCAAGCTCGCACTTTGAAAGTCCAACCTTTTGGCTATGCTGACGCCCATGTCACGCCGAAGCTACGACCAGTACTGCGCCGTCGCCCGCGCCCTGGACGCGGTGGGAGAGCGCTGGAGCCTCCTGATCGTCCGTGAACTCCTGCGCGGCGCAAGGCGCTACACCGACCTGCACGCGGATCTGCCGGGCGTCTCCACCGACATCCTCGCCACGCGGCTCAAGCAGCTGGAGGCCGAGGGCGTGGTCACGCGCCGGCGGCTGGAGCCGCCCGCGAGCGCGACGGTCTACGAGCTGACCGAACGCGGCCTGGCACTGCGCCAGGTCGTCGAGGCCCTCGCCGGCTGGGGGCTGGACAGCATGGGCGAGCAGCGACCGACGGACGCCGTCCGGGCGCACTGGTTCACCGGGCAGCCCGTCTCGTAAGATCCACTCACCTGCACCATGGTTCTGACGGGGTGGTCTTGTGCAGATGCGAGCAGTGGCACGAGCGCGGTCGGCGGCCGCGGCGACCTTCGGCGGACTGCCCGGCGACTTCTGGTGGCTCTGGACGGCCCAACTGGTCAACCGCGCCGGCGGCTTCGTGATGCCGCTGCTCGCCTACTACGTCACCGGCGAGCTGCACCGCGGCACCGTCCTCGCCGGCGCCGTCGTCTCGGCGATCGGCATCGGGTCGCTCGTCTCCGGGCCCTTCGGCGGAGTGCTGGCCGACCGCCTCGGGCACAAGCCGACGCTGGTGGGCGCCCAGGTCGCCACCGCGACCTGCATGGTCGCCCTCGCGTACGGCCGTTCGCCCTGGGCGCTGCTGCTCGGCGGCTTCGCCGTCGGCCTGGCCAACAACGCGACGCGGCCCGCGAACAACGCGCTCATCGCCGAGGTCATCCCCGAGCCGGACCGGGCCAGGGCCTACTCGCTCAACTTCTGGGCGATCAACATCGGTTACTCCGTCGCCATGTTCTCGGTCGGCCTGGTCACCCTCACCGGGTACACCGCCCTGTTCTGGCTGGACGCCGGCACCACCGTGCTCAGTGCCGTGCTGATCGCCACCCGGGTCGCCGGCCCGCAGCGGGCCGCAGCAGCGGCGGACGAGGCCGCGGCGGGCCAGGGGATGGGGGCCGTGCTCCGCGACCGGACGTTCGTGGCGTTCGTCGTCGCCGGCTTCCTGGTGCTCACCATCCTCGCGCAGGCCGACAGCGGTCTGCCGATCTCCATGGGTGTGGACGGGTTCTCCCCCAGCGCCTTCGGACGCGTGGTCGCGCTCAACGGGATCGTGGTCGCCCTCGCCCAACTGCCGCTCACCCGGCTCTACCGGAAGTTCCCCGAATCCCGCGTGCTGGCCGCCTCGTCGGCGGTGATCGGGATCGGCTACGCGGTACTGCTGCTCGGGCACTCGGCCGGGGTCTACGCGCTCTCGGTCGTGGTGTGGACGCTGGGCGAGATCGGCAACACGCCGACCGGCTTCGCGCTCGTGGCGCGGCTCTCCCCCGACCACCTGCGCGGCCGGTACCAGGGCCTGTACCAGGTCGCCTGGACGGGCTCGGCGGTGCTGGCACCGCTGCTCGGCGGATCGGTGATCCACGCCTGGGGCGCGGCGCCGCTCTGGACCGGCTGCCTCGTCGCCGGCCTGGTCGCCGGCGCGGCCCAACTGCGTATCGGCACGGCACTGGACCGGCGGGTCGCCGCCTCGGCAGCGGCCCAGCCGGAGTCCGCGTCGGCTCCGGTCTGATTCCCTCCGGGGCAGACAGGTGCGGCCCGGCGTCCGCAAGCCGCGGTGACGCCGGGCCGCACCTGCGCGGCAGACCGGGGGTCAGCCCCCCTCGATCACCAACTCGACCCGGTCCGTGAAGGTGTGCGCCTCACGGTCCGGCTCCGCCTCCCAGGGGAGGTCGACGACCACGGACGCCGAGCGCCCGTAGGAGTCGTTCAGCGCCCCGAGCTCGGTGCCGCGCGGAACGCCGACCATGACCGACACGGCACGGGCCGGAGCCTGCGGGTCCGCCGACGGCACCGCGATCGGCCAGAAGGCGTCCTCAGAGATCCACGACACCGGCGCCTCCGCGCAGGTGACGTCCACCAGCCGGCCGGGGCGGTGCTCGGTGAAGCGCTGCAGCGCCCGCCGCGTCGGCGCCGGGTAGTCCGGCCGCACCCCGAGCGCGAGGTCGACGATGGCCGGCTCCAACGGCAGACCGGTGGCGAGGTTCCAGAGCATGGTGATCGCGTCGCCGGGCAGTCGCGCGGCGATCTCCATCAGCACCGGCTGCCCGTCGCGGAGCCGGAACTCCGCGTGGGTGATCCCGCTCTCGAAGCGCAACGCCTTCAGGATGGCCGCGTTCGCCGCCACGAGCGCCTCCGTGTCGGCGGGCGGCAGCTTGGCCGGGCTGGTGTGGCCGATCTCCGTGAAGAAGCGGCCGCTGTCCTCGTTCGTGGTCTTGCCGGTGACGCCGCTCCACAGCAGTTCGCCGCGGTGCACCAGGGCCTCGACGGAGAACTCGGGACCGGTGACGAGCTCCTCGACCAGGATCGTCTCGTCCGGCCCGTACTGGCCCAGCGCGTCCTGCAGCTGCCCGGCGTCGTCGCACCGGACGACACCCGAACTGAACATCCGCCCGGCCGGCTTGACGACGCACGGGTAGACCTCGGAGGCGGCGCGGTGCCGGTCGTGCGGGGCGTAGGCGCGCCACTTCGGTCCGTGGTCCCGCAGCACGACGCGCTGCATGACCTTGTCGCGGCACACCCGGGCCGCCCAGGTCCCGGTGCTGGGCAGGCCCAGCACCTCGGCCAGGACGGCCGTCGCGTCGACGAAGACCTCGCCGGCGCAGATCACGCCGCGCACGTCGTAGTCCGTGATCCAGTCCTGCACGGATGCCAGCACGGCACCGACTGCGGCATCAGGAAGCTGACGGACCTCCGCGATCCGGGACAGCGGATGCCCGCCGTCCCGGATGTGGCCGTCCAGCTTCTCCAGGTCGGTCGACGGTCCGACCACGACCAGCACCGTCAACCCGCGCTCGGCGATGTCGACGATCAGACGGTGCTGACGGGCCAGAGCGGCCAGGTCGCTCATCACGACCAGGGCGGGCCTACGCCCGAGCTGACGGTCCAACGGAACTCCTCCGGTCAGTAGTTCAACACGCAGTCCGTACACGCCGCAGCCTACGGGCGGTACCGAAGTGGATCAATACGCTTCCGCAACGGACCGCACGGACTCCCGCAGGATGCCGAGGCCCTCGGCGAGCTCCTCGTCCGTCGAGGTCAGCGGCGGCAGCAGCTTGACCACCTCGTCGTTGGAGCCCGCCGTCTCCACCAGCAGTCCGGCGGCGAAGGCGGTCGCGGCGACCTGCCGGGCCAGGTCCGGCTCCCGGAACGCCAGGCCCCAGACCAGGCCGCGGCCGCGCAGCTCCGACACGTGCTCCGGGTACTGGGCGGCGAGCTCCCCCAGCACCTCCTCGAAGCGGAGACCACGCTCGGCGGTCTGCTTCTCCAGGGTGCTGTCGGCCCAGAACTCGCGCAGCGCGGCGGTCGCCGTCACGAACGCCGGGTTGTTGCCGCGGAAGGTGCCGTTGTGCTCCCCCGGCTGCCACACGTCCAGCTCGGTGCGGAAGAGCGTCAGGGCCATCGGGAGGCCGTAGCCGCTGATGGACTTGGACAGGCAGACGATGTCCGGGGTGATCCCGGCCGACTCGAAACTGAAGAAGGAGCCGGTGCGGCCGCAGCCCATCTGGATGTCGTCGACGATCAGGAGGATGCCCCGGCGGCGGCAGAGCTCCGCGAGGTCGGCCAGCCAGACCGGACCGGCCACGTTGACGCCGCCCTCGCCCTGGACCGTCTCCACGATGACGGCCGCCGGGAGGTCCATGCCGCTGCTGCTGTCGGACAGCATGGAGTCCAGCAGCTTGAGCCCGGACACCTCGCCCCCGGCGAAACCGTCGTACGGGATGCGCCAGGTGTGTCCGAGCGGGACGCCGGCCCCGCCGCGCTTGCTCGCGTTGCCCGTGACGGCCAGCGAGCCCAGCGACATGCCGTGGAAGCCGCCGGTGAAGGCGACCACGGACTGCCGGCCGGTCACCTTGCGGGCCAGCTTGAGCGCGGCCTCCACCGCGTTGGTCCCGGTGGGGCCGGGGAACTGCACCCGGTAGTCGAGTTGGCGCGGGCCGAGCACCCGCGCCGCGAACTCGGTGAGGAACTCCTGCTTCGCGACGGTCAGCATGTCCAGGCTGTGGGTGACCCCGTCCTGCTCCAGGTACGAGATCAGCGCCCGCTTGAGCGCCGGGTGGTTGTGACCGTAGTTCAGGGCGCTGGCCCCGGCGAAGAAGTCCAGGTAGGCGCGCCCGTCGCGGTCGAACATGCGGCTCCCGGCCGCCCGCTCGAACTCCACCGGCCAGTTCCTGCAGTAGGTGCGGACTTCGGATTCGATGGTGGTGACGTTCATGGTGTCCCCTCGGAGCTGTGGCTCGGTCAGATGGCCGGTCGGGAAGGAGAAAACGGGGAGTACTGCGGGACGGTCGGCGGTGCGGGCGGATCGCGCCCGTCCGTCAACCGCCCAACAGGGCGGGCACGGCGAGGACCGCCGTGGCCAGGAGCACGAGCAGGACCACGGCCGCTCCCACGCGCAGGAGCGGGTGGCCGCGGCGCACGGCCGCGACCGCCGCCAGGGCGTAGCCGGTCACCGCGGCCGCGGCCGGCCCGAGCAGCAGCAGCGGCACGGCGCCGTCGCGCGTTCCGAGGCAGGCGAAGGCGCAGCACGCGGCGCCGACGGCACCGATGAGAGCCTTGCCCGGTTCGGTGCGACCCGGCTCGGTGCGACCCGGTTCGGTGGGACGCAGCCGGGCGGCGATCCGGGCGGCGGTGCGCACGTTGGTGAAGCAGTAGGAGGTCAGCACCACGGCCGTGGCACCGGCGAGCAACCAGCGCAGCGGTGCCGGCGCCGACTCCGGCTCCGGTCCGGCGGCCAGCCGCTGGGCCTCGGCCAGGCCCAGGTAGACCACGGCCACGGTGGCCGTGCCCAGGACCACGCCGACGACGGTGCGGCGCGGTCCGGCTGCGGCCGTCGGCACGACCCGGGTGACCGCCTCCCAACCCACGCCGGCGAAGAACAGGGCGGCGAAGGCCAGCCACCGGACCGCGAACGGGGACCACCCGGTCACGGCCAGCGGTGTGGGCGGGCCCGCCGTGTGCACGGCCGGCCACACCCAGACGGCGTCCGCCAGGGCCAACGCCCCGACGACCCAGGGACGCAGCCGCAGCACCGCGCCCGGGAGCGACAACGGACCGAGCGCCGCGGCCACCGCCATCGCCAGCATGCCGAGCGCGAGCAGCAGCACTCCCGCCCCCGGGCGTGGCACCGTCCCGTGGGCGGCCGTCAGCAGGCACGTGGCCGCGAACCAGGCGATGGCCGCCTGTCCGGCGGTGAAGGCGACGGCGAAGACTCCGTCGACCGCCCGCCGGGCCCACCGCCCCAGCAGCGCGCCGACCGCCCCCGACAGCGTGTCGGGACCGAGGCGCGCCCGGACCAGCGCGGACAGCAGGAGGCTGACCGACCCGCCCAGCAGGATGTGCGCCGCCCAGACCAGGAGGCTGTCGCCCGCCGCCAGGGCCGCGACCACCGGTGGCGCGACCAGCATCCCGGCGCCGAGGACGCCGCCGGCCAGCCCGGCGGCGATCCTCGGTTCCGGCCTGGGTACGGGTTCCATCAGTCGAGACGCTTCCGCAGGCTCTCGGCGATGGTCTTGGCCCGCAGCGACAGCAGGCTGAACGAGCCGGCGTCGCCGATCCCGTGGCTCGACTCGCACAGGCCGTTGAGGTAGAGCGCGGGCGTTCCGGCCACCAGCGGACGCACCTCGTAGTCCTGGCCGACCGACAGGTAGCCGTCGCCGTCGAAGGCGAACTCGTCGGCGATGTCGCGCATCAGCGCGGGCACCCGCTCCTGGTGGGCCGCAGGGCCGAGGTCACGGAAGCCGGTGGCCAGGACCACGAAGTCGACCTGGCTCTCCTCCACCGCCCCGGTGTTCAGCTCCTCGATGCCGAGCCGCACGCCGTCCTCGCCCGGCTCGATGCTGCGCACCTGGCGGCTGCCGCTGACGACGACCTTCTGGTCCCCGTCCAGGCGCTGCTCGTAGACGAGCCGGTACAGCTCGCGGAGCACGTCGCCGTCGGCCGAGGAGTAGTTGGTCAGCCGCATGAACGAGTCGATGGCGTTCTTGCGGTCGCGCGGCGCGCGGTAGTAGTAGTCGGTGAACTCGGGGAAGTAGCCCTCCTCGCTGAACGGGCTGGTGTCCTTCTGGCGCAGCGTCAGCGAGCGCGCGAGGGTGGTCACCCGGGCCTCGGGGTAGCGGCGGGCGAGGTCGAGGGTGAGTTCGACCGCGCTCTGGCTGCCGCCGACGACGGTCACGGCACGCGGCGCCCGCTCGCCCCGGGCGGCGAGGCTCAGCTCCTCCAACTCCCGCAGTGCGGGCAGGTAGCGGGTCAGGTGGAAGACCCGCGGCGACTCCACCGCGTCGAACGGCTCCGGGACGAACGGGGTTCGCCCGGTGCCGATGACCAGGGCGCGGCCCCGGAGGGTCTCCCCGGTCGAGGTGGTGACCGTGTGGACCGGGTTGCCCTCGGCGTCCCGCTCGACGGTGACGCCGGTGGCGTGCACGCCGTAGTCGACGAGCCGTTCGAAGTGGCCGGCGGCCCAGGTGACGTACTGCGCGTACTCCTTGCGCAGCGGGAACTCCATCGGGACGTTGAGGTGCTCGAGCAGGCGCCCGGTCTCGAAGAGGAAGTTGATGAAGCTGTAGCGGCTGCGCGGATTGCGCAGCGAGACCAGGTCGCGCACGGGGTGGTTCTGGATGTCCGACCCGTCGAGCATCATGGCGCTCTGCCAGGACGGCCCCGGCCGCGCTTCCAGGAAGCGCACGTCGAGGTCGTAGCCCTCCTCCTCGAGGGCGATGGCCAGGGCGAGGTTGGCCGGGCCGAAGCCGATGCCGATGACATCGTGGACGTGGGTCATTGTTCCTCCTGGACGGAGAGCGAGCGTGGGGCGAGGTCATGCGTGCGGGGCGGGACCGACGCGACGTCGGTCCCGCCGTGCGCGGTCGGATCAGGCGAGCTCGGGGAGGGCGTCGGCCAGACAGGCGGCCGCGATGCGGCGGCCGGCCTCGGGGGCCGTCTTGACCCCGCCGCCGTCCCAGCCGCGCACCGACCAGGTGTGCGGCATCCCGGTGGGCTCCAGCAGCGACGTGGCGCGGCCCTCGGCCGCGGGCCCGCCGTAGGCGTCGGCGGCGCGGACGGTGCGGAGCTGCCGCGCCGAGCCGAGCCAGGGAAAGTGCGCGGTGAGCGCGGAGACGGTGGCGTGTGCGTGCGCGGGGTCCGGCTCGGCGTCGACCGGGGAGTCCCAGACGAGGTGCGGCATGCCGACCAGGGTCCGGTCCCGGCCGACCGGCTTGGCGTAGAGCCCGGTGCGCAGGTCGACGAAGGTCGCGTGCTCGGGTGCGGGCGGGCGCCGCTCGAGGATGGTCACCTGGATGGAGCGCGACCGGACCGGCGCTGCGGGCCGCAGGCCCGGCACCGGGTCCGCCGCCCAGGGCCCGACGGCCGCGATCACGGCCCCGGCGCTCACCTCGCCCGCGTCCGTGACCACCACCGGGCGTCCGCCGCGCCCGGCGACGCCGAGCACCCGGACGCCGTGGCGGACCACCGCGCCGGCGGTGCGGGCCTGGAGCAGCCAGTCCTCGGTGACCTCGGTCGGCGACACCCAACCCGCCTCGGGCTCGACCAAAGCCACGCCGCCGGCCAGCCCGATGCCGCACACCTCGGCCCGGTCGGCGACCAGGTGCGCCGAGGTGCCCAGCTCGCCGTTGATGCGCTCGGCGGCCTCGTGGAATGCGGGCGCCCGGTCCGGATCGGCGACGGTGACGGCGCCGACGGCGTGCAGCGGGGACCGTCCGGACGCCCAGCGGGTGGGATCGCGGTAGACGGCCAGGCTCGGCAGCGCGAGCCCGGCGACCACCCGGTCCTGGTCGTAGGCGCGCACCATGCCGCCGGAGGCGCCGGTGGCACCCGCACCCGACCGCGGGGCCTGCTCGATCACGAGGACGGAGACCCCGCGGTGGGCGAGTTGGTGCGCGACGGAGGCGCCGGTGATCCCGGCGCCCACCACCACGACGTCCGCGCGGGCGGGGAGCTCCCCGTCGCCGGACGCCAGGACGCGGTCCTGGCTCACGGTCGCTCGCCCGCAGCGGCCTGCGTGGCCGTCGCGAGCTCGGGCGCGGGCGCGAGGCAGGTGGCGCCGGTCGGCAGGAAGGACCAGTCGGTCTCGCGCACCGGGTGGCCCGTCAGGCCCAGCCAGTCCCAGACCTGCTGGGCCAGGACCGGGGTGACCGGCCAGGCCAGCGCCGCGAACACCTTGGCCGCGAGGTACTCCAGGGCCAGGCTGGTACGGGCCTCCTCCGCCAGAGAGCCCACCCGGCGCATCGGCGTGTCCGTCGCCCGGAACTCGGCGGCGCGGACCACGAAG
Organism: Streptacidiphilus jiangxiensis; assembly: GCF_900109465.1. GTDB lineage: Bacteria > Actinomycetota > Actinomycetes > Streptomycetales > Streptomycetaceae > Streptacidiphilus > Streptacidiphilus jiangxiensis. Next base: position 280,473 of record NZ_FOAZ01000004.1, on the reverse strand, counting down.
GACTCCAGCAGCTGGACGTAGCCGCGCGCGCTGAACGACTCGGGCAGCAGCAGGCCGTCGAGCTGCCGGGTGATCAGGTTGAGGTGCCGGTAGAACTCGCGGTGCGCGTCGGTCCAGGCGCCGGTGCCCGGGACCTTGCCGCCGCACTCCTCGTCCAGCGCCGCGAAGCCGGCCAGCCACGCGTGGGCGCCGCGGTACAGCGGGTCCTGCGCCAGGTGCCCGGCGCTCTCGTGGCTGACCTGGGTGACCCGGCCCTCGGGGGCGTTCCTGAGCAGGGCGAGGCGCACCGCGTCCGGTCCCGCCGCGGCGATGGCGTCGTCGGCCCAGACCGCGTGGCCGCGGCTGGTCGAGAACTTCTCGCCCTCCAGGTGGAGGAACTGGTTGGTGACGAACGCGGCGGGCAGGTGGTCGGCCAGTCCGGCCGCGAAGGCCAGGATCGGCAGCAGGACCGCGTAGTAGAAGCTGTTGTCGTAGCCGAGGAAGAGCGTGATCTTCGCCGGACCGCCCTGCTCGGACTCGGCCCGGGCCGCGTCCAGGAAGGTCAGCGCGAGGTCGGCCCAGGCGTCGAGGGCCTGGCCCTCGCCCAGGGAGACGCCCCAGTCGGTGGTGCGGCCCAGCCGGTAGGGGGGCAGCCCCTCGTCGAGCAGCCGCTCCACCAGCGCCTGCAGGTCGGGCGAGGTGTACGCGCCGCGCAGGTACTCGCGCAGCTGCTCGGCGTAGGCGTTGAGGTCGAGCCAGAGCGCCCGCTCCGGGCGGGTGGTCGCCGGGGTGCCGCAGATCCGGCACTTCAGGCCCGTGAGTTCACGGGCCTCGTTGGGCCGGCCGCAGGCCTCGCAGATCTCCCCGTCGCTGGAGGCCTCGCAGTGGGCGCAGAAGCCGCGGGCGAAGGCCTGGTGCAGGGACAGGTCGCAGGTCGGGCAGTAGGCCGTCGGGTGCTCCTGCTCCGTGACGGCGGGAGAGGTGACCACGCGGTCGAACAGCGCCCTGATGCGGTCCGCGTGCTCCGGGTCCCCCGCGGGCCGGGTGAGCCGGTCGCAGCCGACCTCGGCCGCGCGCAGGGTGGCGATCACGGTGTCGCCCTCCGCCTTCGCGACGGCGCCCGGCTCCGTGCCCCGCAGCCGGGCCGCGGAGGCCACGTACGACTGGTGGTCGTCGGTGCCGGTGACGTAGCGGGCGTCACGACCCATGCTGCGCAGCGCGCGGACCAGCATGTCGGCGCGGACGTAGGGGCCCGAGAGGTGGCCCAGGTGCAGGCCGCCGTTGGGCGTGGGCGGTGGGCAGAAGACCAGCGCCCGCGCGGGGAGCTGCTCGTGCGGGGGGAGCTTGTCGAGGGCCGCGACGGCGCTCGGGATGTGCTCCCAGTAGACCGAGACGATGTCGAACGGCTCGTCGGACTCGTTGCGGATCTCGTGGAAGCCGAAGGGCGAGAGGTGGACGACCTCGCCGGGGCCGAACTCACGCTCCTCGTCGCCGAGTACGACGACGGCCTTGCCGGCCAGGACGATGAACATCTCGCCGTCGTGGTGAGCGTGCCGCTTGGAGACGGAGTGCGCCGGCACGCTGCCGAAGACAGAGCCGAAGGGCAGTCCCTCGATGTCCGTTGCGGACAGCAGCGGCTGAAGGTGCATCTCGTAGGACCAGCTCATCGCCGATCGGTCGAAGGAGCGTGAGATCACGGAGACATCCCCAGGTGGTGTGGTGTGGTGTGGTGTCGTGCGGAGGGCGGTGCTCAGGAACGGGGCGCTTGCCGCTCGGCCGGGCGGCGCAGCTGGGTCGGGGCGCCGTCGGCGTCGAAGGGCTGACGGAGCGTGAACGAGAACGGAGTGGGCCCCTGGTCGTGCAGGTGCTCCAGCCGGGCGCAGGCGTCGGACCAGGTCGGGATCTCGTCGTCGGCCACCCACCAGGCCGCGTAGCTGGGCCACTCGGGCTTCAGGAACCACTCGTGCCGTCGGCTCAGGGTCGAGCGGTGCAGGCCGTCGTAGACGAAGGCGAGGACGGACTCGAGGTCCTGCCAGAGCGACAGGGTGGAGGCGCGGCTGTCGGTGTCGTCGGTCCGGCCGCCGGTGTAGAAGCGCGGCACCTCGAACTTGCCCCAACGACCCCAGTCACGCTCGAAGTTGGTGATCTGGCTCTGCTCGGGTGCCTCTTTCGCCCGGGCGATGAACCCCGGGCTGTTCTCCGCCTGCTCGAAGGTGGGCGGGGTCAGGTCGTCGAACTCCTGGACCTCGGGGTTCCCGTAGGGCTTCTTCAGGATCGCGAAGGTCGTGAACGCGACACGGGGCATGGGCTTCTCTCCTCTTCCTAGCGGCCGGACTCGACCGCCGCGGCGGGCGCGTCGGCAACAGGGGCGGCGTCGGCCGTCACGCGGCGGGCCTCCGGGGTGGTGCGGATGCGCTGGATGGCCAGCAGCACTCCGCCGATCAGCAGGGCGATCCCGACCAGCTCCACCGGCGGCGGCATCCGGCTGTCCCAGGTGAAGACGTAGATCAGCCCGGAGATCATCTGGATGACGGCGAGCTGCCCCGCGATCGAGATCGGCACCGACCCCGAGGCGCGGTTCCAGAGCACCGTGCCGAACCAGGAGACGAGCATGCCGAGCAGCAGGCCTCCGCCCAGCACCGGGAGCAGCGAGTGTCCGGCGCCGACGTGGATCGCGCCCGCGCCGGCGGCGATGGGCAGGGCGACCAGGGACAGCACCAGGGCGCCGACGCCCATCATGGTGGACCAGGTGATCGGCGCGATCTCCGGATGCCGCCGCAGGAAGTTCGCGTTGGCCACCGCGTACCAGGTCCACATGCCGAGGGCCGTCAGCGCCGCCCCGATGCCCAGCACCCAGCTCGACCCGGAGTGGCCGCTGAAGACGTTGTGCCAGTCCACCTCCTCGAGGTTGACCAGGACCAGGCCGACCACGATGGCCCCGAGCGGCAGTGCCAGGCGGGAGAGGGGGAACTCCTTACGGGCCCAGTTGCCCGCCAGCGCGACCGTGACCGGCAGGGTGCCGATGATCACGGTGGTGATGGGCGCCCCCGCGTGGCCGATCCCCTGCACCAGGAACAGGTAGTACCCGAGGTGACCGGCGAAGGCGAAGGCCAACGCCGTCAGCCAGACCCGTCGCCCCAGTCCGCGCATCCCGGCGCCGCGGGTGACCGCGACGACCACGAGCGACAGCAGCCCGAAGGAGAGGTACCGGGCCACGGCGAGCCCGACCGCGTCCGAGGTGGGCAGCACCGCCGGCAGCAGGAACGCCAGCCCCCAGATCATGTTGGCGGTGACGCCGAACAGCACGCCCACGAGGGGCGAAGTCTTCTGCATAGCGATATCTCTGTCTCTTTGTTCGGCGTTCGGTGTGCGGCGTTCGGTGTTCGGCGTCTCTTCGGTCAGCGCTTGAGTCCGGCGCTGCCCCGGGTCATCAGCGCCCGCATCAGGTCCCGCTGGAACTCGCCGGGCATCAGCAGGCGTCCGCTGAGGGACAGGTACTTCTGGCTCAGGTCCTCACTGGCGCAGATCGTCGTGAACATCCGCTTCCTGGTCGCCTCGTTCTTCTCGACCAGGGAGTCGCCGTAGATGCCCTCGATGTGGGGCTGCACCGTCTCGGCGTACCGCCGCCGGTACTCCTCCAGACCGTCCGCGACACCGGCCTTGTCCAGGGAGCGGTCGGCGAAGGACTGGGCCAGGAGATCGGCCGTGACCAGTGCGAATCCGCAGCCCACGCCGCTCATCGCATCCACCGAGAGGGCGGCGTCGCCCACGAACGGGACCGAGCCGACCACCGGTTGGCGTACCTGGCTCGGGTAGTCGGTGTAGCCCAGCAGACCGGACTCCGGGACCGCCTCGGCCGTGGAGGGCGCGTCGGCCAGGTCGTCGAAGTACTTCAGGAACTCCCGGAGCCGGCCGTCCTGGCCCGACCACCCCTCGACCCGCGACTTCTCGGCGAACAGGACGAGCTGGGTCCGGCCGCCGACGAGCGGGTAGACGCAGGCCAGGTCCCGGTCGTTCATGATGAAGATCGAACGGTTGTCCTCCCGGGGCCTGATCCCGGTGAAGTAGCCGAACAGGGCTGCGCGGTCGTTGGGGTGGCTCTCGGCCGGGTTGCCCAGCTCCTTGGCCAGGCTCGACCGACGGCCGTCCGCGGCCACCACCAGGCGGGCGCGGAAACGCTGGGAGCCGCTCTCGCCGGTGGTGTCCAGGATCCAGCCGGACTCGTCCTCCACCAGCGACTCCACCAGGGTGGAGTCGAGGTACTGGACGCCCTGCTTCCGGGCGGCCGCGCGCAGGGCCGGGTCGAGCACGCGCCGTTCCAGGTTGAGCGCGTAGGAGTCCGGCGGGCCGGCGACATAGCCGCCGGGACCGTCGATCACGCCGCCGGGCGTGACGAAGACCGCCTTGGTCCGCACCGACCACTCGGGCTCGGTGAGGTGGGCCAGTCCGAGCCCGGCCAGCAGAGGCACCGAATGCGGCTGGATGAAGTGGGTGCAGAGCCGCTTGTGGAACTCGTCGTTCATCGGCTTCTTGTCGAAGATGCCGACGCGGTAACCCATCTGACTGAACCGGATCGCGGTGGCGCATCCGGCGATGCTCCCGCCCACCACTGCGACGTCGAACTGCGACTGGTCGATCTCCGTGGTACTCACCCTGTGACTTCCCCTCTTCTCTGCTCAGCCCGCGCAGCCGCAGGAGACCAGGGCGTGGCCGGCGTGGCGGCCCGCCTCCCCCTCGGTGGCGTGACCGTCGCGCTTCCACCAGTCGAGTCCGCCGATCAGCTCCTTGACCCGGAAGCCGGCGGAGGCGAACTTGATCGCCGTCTTGGTCGAGGCGTTGCAGCCGATGCCGTCGCAGTACGCCACGTACAGCGACGTCCTGGAGAGGCCGGCCAGCGACTCCTGGGAGATCGACCGGTGCGGAATGCTGACCGCGCCGGGGATGTGCTCCTCCGCGTAGTTCTCGCTGCTGCGGCCGTCGACGACCACGATGTCCTGGCCGTCGTCCAGCGCCGCCTGCAGGTCCGCCGAGTCGATCTCGTAGGCCAACTTCTCCTGGTAGTAGTCCAGCTGGGAGCGCTGCTCCCGGGAGAGGCCGCTCTCTTCCGCGGCGGGCTCCTCCGGTGCCATGAACCGGTTGGCGATGGCGTACAGATCCTCGAGGGTGCTCGGGGTCACCAGGGAGTCGGCGTGCTCACCGAGGTCGACGCCGCAGTCCTCGAGCAGCGTGACCAGCACGCTGATGGTGAGCAGGGAGTCCAGGCCCAGGCTGCTGAGCGCCGTGTCGTCGGGGAGGGGGGCCAGGTCGACCGGGCCGCCCAGAGCCGCCTCCAGGTATTCGGCGACCTTGTCCTTCACTGCATCAGACATTGCTCTCCACCTCAATCTATGGTCTCGACGGCACCGTCGGCCGACACTGCGAAGTAGGGGGAATTCGACTGCTGGGCCGCCGCGGTGAGCTGCTCGACCAGCCGCTCGTCGCCGTCCGGCACCGTCGGCGCGGCGGCGGCCGCCGGCGCCCAGGCCAGGACGGTCGGCCGCATGTAGTCGGGCAGCAGGCCCCGCAGGTGCGCGTCCAGGTCGGCCGGGGCCTGCGGTGCCTGCCCCTCCTCGGGGAGGACGACCAGCGCGAGGGTGTCCCGGCGGTTGCGCGGGAACTCGGCCACCAGGGTCCGTGCCACGCCGGGGAAGCTCTGGGCCGCCCGGCGGATCTCGCTCAGGTGGGTCCGGCGGCCGGCCAACCAGCGGATGTCCGCGTCGCCGTGGCGGCGCAGCACCAGGGCGCCCGCGTCGTCCAGGCTGCAGATGTCGCCGGTGCGGAAGTACCTGGTCCCGTCCAGCTCGACGACCACCCGGGCCGTCTCCTCCGGCTGGTCGAAGTAGCCGAGCATGACCTGGTCGCCGCCGACCCACAGCTCGCCCTCGGCCCCGGGCTGCCGGATCTCCACCCCGTCCTGGACCAGCGCCACCCGCAGGCCGTCGAACGGCCGGCCGATCGGGCCGACGGCGTCGCCCCGCTCCGGCAGGTCCGGCCCGATCTCGAGGTTCAGGCCGAACACGGTGGCCTCCGGGGGTCCGAAGGCCTGGACGACGCGGACGTCGGGCAGTTGCCGGGCCCAGCTCCCGAGCACCTCGGGGTCGCAGACCTGGGCGCCGGTCATCACGAACTCCAGGTCGGGCAGCTTCGCCCGGGTGAGCTGTCGCCCGTCGCCCGTGATCATGGCCAGCAGCATCGAGACCGCGATCAGGTGGGTGATCCGCTCCCGGGAGAGCACCGCACGCACCACGGCGCCGGCCGGCAGGTTGCGGAACTGGAAGACGAACGCGCCCACCGAGAGCGGGAGCAGCGTGTCCTCGAAGGAGACGTCGACCTGGAACGGCGACAGGCTCAGCACCCGGGACTCCGGGGTGAAGCGCAGCACCTGGTTGTGCCGCCCGAAGTAGGCGAGCAGCGCGGCGGCGCTGTTCTCGACTCCCTGGGGCTCACCGGTCGGGCCGGAGGCGAAGATGATGTACGCCGCCTGCTCGGGCGGGTGCGGCACGGTGGTGTGGGTCGCCGCCGGTCCGGCCAGGACCTCGGCCAGCTCGGTCCCGCCGAGCCAGCGGTCGGCCGGCGCCAGCGGATCCCGGTCGTCGAGGGCGACGACCAGCGTCGGCCGCAGGCGGGTGAGCAGTCCCTCCAGGCGGCCCGCCGGCTCGCCGGCGTCGAGCGGGACGTAGACGGCGCCGCACTTCCACACCGCAAGGGCGAGGATCGGCATCACCGCGCGCTTCTGGGTCAGGACGACGACGCGGTCCCCCGCGGCGACGCCCCGCTCCGTCAGCCGGGCGGCCACCGTCCGTGCGCCCTGCTCCAGTTGGGCGAAGGTGTAGCTCGCCTCCCCGTCGTTGACGGCGTCCCGGTCCGGCCACCTGCGGGCGGGAGCCGCGAGCAGGTCACCGAGAGCGGGCGACGGGTTGCCCGCGTCGGCAGGATCGACGGACCACGGCGGGAGTGCGGCCGCCTCGGCTGTGACTGACATCTGGGTTCTGCCCTCTGACTAGGGTGCGGATCAACGGTGGTGCGAGGCCTCGGCGGAGAAGGCCGAGGCGGCGATCCGGAGCACGGCGCCCCGGGCGGATTCGAGCTTTCCGGTGTACAGGCAGAAGTCGTGCGGCAGGTCGGGGAAGTGCTGGTGGTGCGGCCGGGCCGACCGGTCGGCCAACTGCTCCACCCAGGCGAGCCCCTCGTCGCGCAGGACGTCGCAGCCGGCGGTCACGACCGAGCACGCCGGCAGCCCGGCCAGCTCACTGTCCGTCAGCGCGAACGGGTCGAAGCCGCGGGCCGTGAAGAAGGGCTCCAGCACCGACCGGAACCGCCGCATGTGCTCCCGGTCCAGGAAGTACCCCTCGCCGAACGTCTCGTAGGACTCGCGCTCGGTGCTCAGGTCGAGCACCGGGTAGATCAGCACGAGCCGGGAGAAGACGTCGGGCAGCGCCCGCAGACCGAGGTAGAGGGTGAGCAGCCCGCCGACGCTGTCCCCGGCCAGGACGAGCGGCCGGCCCGCCAGGGCGCGGCAGCGTTCGGCGATGTGGCGCTGCAGCTGCTCGACCGACTCCTCGGCGGTGTGCTCCGGCGCCTTCAGGTAGTCGAACGCCTCGACCGGGGCGCGCAGGTCGTTCGCGAGGGTGCGCAGGAAGGGCTGGAAGACGGCCGTCGAGTAGTAGACCAACCCGCCGCCGTGGATGTACAGGACCCATGGGCTGTCCGGGTCCTCCTGCGCCGGCCGGACGGTCACCGAGTGCGCGCCGGCCTCGACCGACGCGCCGTCGTCCGGCTGGACCACACCCCCGAAGCGGGCGATCCAGCGCTCGGCGTTGGCCCGGTCCACCGTCGGCGAGCCCGTCGTCGACGGACCCGCCATGATCTTCCTGGCGGCGGCAAGGCGGCGGAACTCGGCGTTCAGCGGCGGCTGTGCCGGATCAGACACGGACGCCCCCGTCGACGGCCGCGAACTCCCCCTCGGCCGAGAGCACGAAGTGGGTGGCGTTCGACTCCCGGGTGACCTCGGCGAGCGCGCGCATCAGCCGGCCCTCGTCCGTCTTGCCGGTCGAGGAGACCGCCAGCTCGGGCGACCAGGCCACCACCGTCGGGCGCATGTACTCCGGCATCAGGTCGGCGAGAAGCTGCTCCACCTGCGCCACCACGGCCTGCTCCGGCGCCAGCACCACGAGCGCGATCACGTCGTGACCGTTGCGCGGGACCAGTGCCACGGCCGCCCGCTCGACACCCGGGCAGCTCAGCACCGTCTGCCGGATCTCGCCCAGGTGGATCCGGCGCCCGGCCAGTTTCACCTCGTCGTCGTTCCGGCCGCAGAACACGAGGTCGCCGTTCTCGTCGTAGCTGCACAGGTCACCCGTGCGGTAGTAGCGGACGCCGTCGACCTCGACGACGCGCCGCGCGGTCTCCTCCGGCTGGCCGAAGTACCCGAGCATCACCTGCTCGCCGCCGATCCACAACTCGCCTATCCGGCCCGGCTCGTGGACCTCGACCTCGTCGTCCACCAAGCGCGCGACCACCCCGCGGAGCGGTCGGCCGATCGGGTACGAGCTGCGCCGCTCCGGATCCGCGGTCACGATCTCGTGCGCGACGCAGACGATCGTCGCCTCGGTCGGGCCGTAGACGTTGATGACGCGGACCTCGGGCAGGGCGTCCTTCCAGACGTTGATCACGCCCGGGTCGCACACCTCCGCACCCGTCATCACCATCTCCAGGAAGGGGAAGTTCTCCCTGCTGACCTGTCGCCCACCCTCGGTGATCATGGTGAGCAGCGTGGAGACGGCGATGAGGTGGGTGATCCGCTCGCGCTTGATGATCGCGCGCATGATGGCACCGGCGTGCATGCCGCGGAACTGGTGGACGAACGCCCCCAGGGACAGCGGCAGCAGCGTGTCCTCGATCGACACGTCGAAGTGGAACGGGGACAGGCTGAAGACGCGTGACCCGGGCACGAACCGGAGCACCTGGTTGTGGTTGCCGAAGTACGCGACCAGGCTGCCCGCGCTGATCTCGACACCCTTGGGAGTCCCGGTCGACCCCGACGTGAAGATGATGTAGGCCGGGTCCTCGGGACCGTGCGGCACCGACGGAACCTCGCCGACGGGGCGCGACAGGGCCGCGTCCAGTTCGGTGCGGCCGGTCCAGCGGACGTCCTCGACGGCGGGCTCCCGGTCGTCCAGCGCGAGCACGGCGCGCGGCTGCAGCCGGCCGAGCAGGCCGCGCAGCCGCGGCAGGGGCTGCGTCGCGTCCAGCGGGACGTAGACGGCGCCGCACTTCCAGATCCCGATGGCCAGCACCGGCACGATCGCGGACTTCTCCGCCAGGACGGCGACCCGGTCCCCGGCGACGACCCCCTGCTCGCGCAGCCAGGCGGCGCAGGCCCGTGCCTGCTGCTCCAACTCAGCGAAATTCAAGCCGAGTTGTCCGTCATGGAGAGCCGGCCGGTCAGGCCAGTTGGTCGCTGCGGCCAGGACCAGGTCGCCCAGCGCCGGCGCGGGGTTCGCCTGGTCGGCCGGGTCGACGGACCACGGCGGCATCGCGGCCGGCGCCGCGCCAACACTCTGCGTCACGAGACGCCCTGCCCATCGACGTAGAAGTGGAAGCGAACCTTGGTCTTGCTGCCGGCACCCATGCGGCGGTAGAAGCCGATGCCGAGCTCGTTGTGGGGAGGGGTCTGCCACTCGACCCGGCCGCAGCCCTTGGCGGCGGCGAACTCCCGCAGTCGCTCGAAGAACACCCGGCCGATCCCCAGCCCGCGGTACGACTCCTGGAGATAGAGGCAGTCCATGTAGGCGAAGGGCTCGGCACCCCAGGTGGCGAAGTCGACGGTGACGGTCATGAAGCCGCAGGGTGTCCCGGCGTCGGTCGCGACCCAGCCGTACAGGGCCGGTCGCTCCGCGAAGAACGCCGTCTTCCAGCGCTCCACCTGGCCGTTCTCCCGGAAGTCCGACTGCTCGTAGGCGGCGTGCTCGCGGCACAGCTCCAGCAGCGCGTCCAGGTGGTGCGGCTCGATCGGCTGCACGCGTATGTCGCGGTTCATACCCATCCTGAGAAGGTCGTGGCGAGATAGGCGTCGAGGGTGTCCCCGTCCAGGCGACCGGGCACCAGCACGGTGTTCACCCAGGCGTCGCGCTCGAACCTGACAACCTCCAGCTCCCAGACGCAGGCGACGAGGTCGCGTTGGTCCAGGGGGGCGAACGTCGTGTTCCCTTCGGCGTCGACGACGGAGCCGCGCACCCAGTGCTTGAGCATGTCGCCGCCGAACCACTGGCTCACCAACAGGTAGGTGCCGTCGGCACCGTGATGGAGAATCAGAAAACCGGCCGGATGGTCCCCCTCCTGCAGGGGGTCGACCAGCACCGAGGCGGCCTGCTGTCGCAGCCACTCCGGCTCCGGTCGGAGCTGCGAGCCGTCCGGATTCGCGAACATCGCATAGGCCTTCAGGATCCGACCTTCGACGTCGACCGGAGGAAGGGCCTCGACCAGGCGCGGCGCGTACCGCCCAAACGTGACGGGCAGTCGTTCGTCGTCGAATTGCCTCTGCTTGCCATTGCTGTCCTGCACGTGGTTCACAACTCGAGCGCTGTTCAGTGCGGTCCCCTTGATTGCACCCGAATGGATGTTGCGTGGAGCGAATCGCCTGCACGTCGCCGGCGACTGCCCTATGGTCGGTCAGCTCGGCGGCGGTCCTCGGATCTTGGCATGCCCACCGGGGGGACATCAAGAGGAAACCGAGCCGGCCGGATCCGCGCGCCCCGATCCGGCACGACTACTCAGGGTGCATCCCATTCGAGTGATATGCCTTGTTTGTTCGGTTTCTAAAAGGGCCATTTGGTATCAGAACACCCACCGCCAAGGGCCTGTTTCTCACATGACAAGACGCAACGGAGGTTCTTCATCCGTTTCGGAGTCTTAACATCCGAGACACAGAACGCAGTTGAAGGCATGTGACTTGAACGGTCGTCCAACTTGCGTACAGGAAGCGGCTCTTCACGCCGACAGGAACAGCCGTCTACACTGCGGCCGACTCCGCGATCTTGACACGGCGATACCCGGCGCCCTTTGGTCGGCACCCGAAGTCGCCAACACACAGAAGCTGCGGAGCGTGTACCGATGAAATGTCAGGCAAACAGTCGGGGCCGCCTCGATCGGTCTCCGAGAACGTGGGGAAAGAATGTTTGACACCGCGGCGGTGCGGGCACGGGTAGAAGTCGATCTGGGCGCCTTGCGCGCGAATATGGAGACGCTGTGCGCCCGGGTCGGGGACGCCGCCGTGATGGCCGTCGTCAAGTCCGACGGGTACGGCCACGGCGCGGTGACCTGCGCCCGTGAGGCACTGGCCGCGGGGGCGAGCTGGCTGGGCACCACCACGGCCGAGGAGGCCCTGGAACTGCGCGCGGCAGGGCTCACCGCGAGGATCCTGTGCTGGCTCTGGGTGCCCGGCGGGCCGTGGCGGGAGGCGATCGAGGCCGACATCGACGTCTCCCTGGGCGGCATGTGGGCCCTGCAGGAGGTCACCGAGGCCGCCCGGGCAGCGGGGCGCCCCGCGCGCGTGCACCTCAAGGCCGAGACCGGACTCAGCCGCAACGGTGTCCGGCCGGGTGAGGCCTGGGCCGAGTTCGTGGCGGCGGCCCTGCGCGCGCAGGCCGAGGGACTGGTCCGGATCGTCGGGCTGTACTCCCACTTCGCCTGCGCCGACGTGCCCGGACACCCCTCCATCGCGGCGCAACTCACCCTGTTCCGGGAGATGACGGCGTACGCGGAGGAGCAGGGCGTCCGCCCCGAGGTGCGCCACCTCGCCAACTCGGCGGCCGCCCTCACACTGCCCGAGACCCACCTCGACATGGTGCGGATCGGCATCGCCATGTTCGGCGTCTCCGCGGGCCCCGGTCTCGGCGCCCCGGAGGAGTACGGGCTGCGCCCGGTGATGTCGTTCCGCGCCTCGCTGGCCCTGGTCAACCAGGTTCCCGAGGGCCAGGGCGTGAGCTACGGCCACTACTACGTCACCGCCGGCGAGACCACCCTCGGCCTGCTGCCCGTCGGCTACGCGGACGGCGTCCCCCGGGCGGCGTCGGGCAGCGAGCTGGTGCTCGTCGACGGCAAGCGGTGCACGATCGCCGGCCGGGTGGCCATGGACATGTGCGTGGTGGACCTGGGCGGCGACACTCCCCCGGTGGGCAGCGAGGTGGTGCTGTTCGGCCCCGGCGACCACGGGGAGTCGACCGCTGCGGACTGGGCGGCGGCCTGCGCCACGATCCCCTACGAGATCGTCACGCGCATCGGTGCCCGCATCCCCCGCGTCTACCTGAACCCGTCCGCCTGAACCCGTCCGTCCGAATGCGTGCGTCCGAGCGCGTCCGTCCGAGCGCGTGCGCCTGGGAGCGCCCGCCGGGAGGCCGACTGTCCGCGCCGTCTGGAACCCTGGACGGCATGATGGACACCTCGGCGCGCCTGTTGAACCTGCTCTCGCTGCTGCAGACCCCGCGGGAGTGGTCGGGCACCGAGCTCGCCGACCGGCTGGACGTCAGCACCCGCACGATCCGGCGCTACATCGACCGCCTGCGCGAGCTCGGCTACCCCGTCGAGGCGACGATGGGCACGATCGGGGGCTACCGCCTGATCGCCGGCCGCGCGCTGCCACCGCTGCTGTTGGACGACGAGGAGGCCGTCGCCATCGCGGTCGGTCTGCGCGCGGCCGCGGGCAGCGCGGTCGACGGCATCGAGGACGCCTCGCTGCGCGCACTGACCAAGCTCGAGCAGGTGCTGCCCTCCCGGCTGCGCTACCGGGTGGGCGCGCTCGGCACCGCGGTGGTCGCCATGACCGGCGGCGGTCCACGCGTCGAACCGGCGGTCCTGACGGTTCTCGCCGGCGCGATCACCAACCACGAACGCGTCCGCTTCTCCTACCGCGCGGCCGCCGGTACGGAGACGCGCCGGCACATCGAGCCGCAGCGCCTGGTGGCCAACGGCCGCCGCTGGTACCTCGTCGCCTGGGACCTCGACCGGGACGACTGGCGCCTGTTCCGCGTCGACCGCCTGGCCGACCCGACGGCGACGGGCGCGCGGGCCACCGCCCGCGAACTGCCGGCGGCGGACGCGGCCGCCTTCGTGCAGGACAAGCTGCGCGGCATGTGGCCGTCCGCCCCGGTCGTGGTCGACTTCGCCGCGGAGCCGGAGACCGTCCGCGCCCACCTCGGGCAGGCGACCACCGGCGAGCTCGAACCTCTGCCGAACGGCGGCTCCCGCTGGTCCGTCGACGCCGACCGCCTCGACTGGATGGCGGTCCGCCTGCTGATGCTGGACCTGCCGTTCACGGTTCAGTCGCCCCCGGCCCTGGTGGAGCGGCTGCGCACCTTCGGCGAACGGGCGCGCGCGGCTACGGCGTAGCGCCCGCCCTCTTCCGGGTGACCGACCGAACCGGGCAGGTCAGCCGCCGAGGGTGGCGACCATGATCGCCTTGATCGTGTGGAGTCGGTTCTCCGCCTGGTCGAAGACGACGGAGTGCTCGGACTCGAAGAGCTCGTCGGTGCACTCCAGCTCGGACATGCCGGTGGCGGCGTGCATCTGGCGGCCGACCTCGGTGCCGAGGTCGTGGAAGGCCGGGAGGCAGTGCAGGAACTTGACGTCCGGGTTGCCGGTGGCGCGGACGGTGTCCATGGAGACCTGGTAGGGCGTGAGCTGCTCGATGCGCTCGGCCCAGACCTCCTTGGGCTCGCCCATGGAGACCCAGACGTCGGTGTAGAGGAAGTCCGCGCCGGCGACGCCGACGGCGACGTCGTCGGTGAGGGTGAGACGGGCACCGCTCCCGGCCGCGAGGCGGCGGGCCTCGGCCTGGACCTCGTCGGTGGGCCAGAGCGCCTTGGGCGCGACGATGCGCAGGTCCATGCCGAGGAGGGCGCCGGTGATCAGCAGGGAGTTACCCATGTTGTTGCGGGCGTCGCCGAGGTAGGCGAGGGCCACCTCGCGCAGCGGCTTGGTGCTGTGCTCGCGGACGGTCAGGATGTCGGCGAGCATCTGGGTGGGGTGCCACTCGTCGGTGAGACCGTTCCAGACCGGAACGCCGGCGTACGCGGCGAGCTCCTCGACGATCTCCTGGCCGTGACCGCGGTACTCGATGCCGTCGAACATCCGACCCAGCACCCGCGCGCTGTCCTTGACGGACTCCTTGCTCCCCAGGTGGGAGCCCGAGGGGTCGAGGTAGACGGTGTGCGCGCCCTGGTCCGCCGCGGCGATCTCGAACGCGCAGCGGGTGCGGGTCGAGCCCTTCTCGAAGACCAGGGCGATGTTCTTGCCGCGCAGCCTCGGCTGCTCCGTCCCCGCGTACTTGGCCGCCTTGAGCTGGGCCGACAGATCGATCAGGAAGCCGAACTCCTGGGCGGTGAAGTCCAGCTCCTTGAGGAAGTGCCGGTTGCGCAGATTGAAGGCCATGCCGGTCTCCTGGCGGACGTGAGCGGGCGGGAAGGGGTCACTGCCGGACCAGCATATACGTACGCCCTAATGAATGGTTATGCATCCCGGAGGGTGAGCTTCATCTCCAGCTCCAGCGTCGTCGGATCGAGGTCGTACGGCTGGGTGTGGCCGGTCCCCACGAAGCCGCGGCGCTCGTAGAAGGCGCGGGCGCGCTCGTTCCTCTCGTGGACCTCCAGGTACAGCTCGGGCACGCCCGCCTCCTCGCGGGCCCAGGCGAGGCAGGCGTCCAGCAGCACGTCGGTCAGACCGTGCGCACGGCCGCGGTGCGCCGGGTCCACCCAGACCCCGACCAGCCAGGCCCGGTCCGGCGCCTCGCCGGGATCGGGGGCCGGGACGTAGGAGTTCATGCAGCCGACCCACTCACCGGTCTCCACCACCACGGCGGCGTACCCGGTGTTGCCGGGTTGGGTGTTGCGTGCCGCGCGGAACCGCCACTCGTCCTCGCCGTGGGCGAGGGCGTCCTCGTGGGACTCCAGGTACGCCAGGGGCGTGTCCTTGGTCATCCGCAGGCGGATGTCGCGAACGCGCTCCCAGTCCTCGGGCTGGACGCGGTGGATGCGGTAGGTCATGTGCTGTTCCTTGCCCTTGCCGGCTGTTCTGTCGTTCCGTTGTCCGGTTGTTCCGTGCGGTCGGACCGGGGGCGCGCGCAGCGCCCCCGGTTGTGCAACTACAGCCTGGGGTCGACCGGTTCCGACTCCAGGGCGAGCACCGCGAACACCGTCTCGTGCACCCGCCACAGCGGCTCCCCGGCCGCCAGGCGGTCCAGCGCCTCGATGCCCAGGGCGTACTCGCGCAGCGCGAGCGAGCGCTTGTGCCCGAGCGAGCGCGAGCGCAGGCGGGAGAGGTGCGCGGGACGGGTGTAGTCGGGGCCGTAGATGATCCGCAGGTACTCGCGGCCACGGACCTTGACGCCCGGCTGGACCAGGCGGCTGCCCTCCGTCCGCACCAGGGCGGCCATCGGCTTGACGACCATGCCCTCGCTGCCGCGCGCGGTCAGCTCCTCCCACCACGCGGCGCCGGCGGCGCAGGACTCCGCGTCCTCGGTGTCGACGACGAGCCGACGCGTCGGACGCAGCAGCGGCGAGGTGTCCGCGTCGACCAGGCGGTCGATCCAGGCGAGGTGCTGGTCGTGCGGGCGCACGGCGAGGTTCGCACCCTCGGCGGCGAGCAGCTGGAACGGTGCGAGGCGCACCGAGTCCAGGCCCTCGACGGTCCAGCAGTAGCGCCGGTAGGCCTCGGTGAACGCCTCCGCGTCCTGCGCACGGTGGTCCTGGCGCTCAGCCAGGTCGGCCACGTCCAGGCCCTCGACCCCGCGCCCGGCCGTCGTCGCGAGCGCGGTCCGCGCCGCTCGCAGCGCTGCGCCCGACGCCGCGCCGACCGCGGCGTACTGACGGCGCAGCAGGCCCTCGGCCTTCAGCGACCAGGGCAGCAACTCGGCGTCGAGCAGCAGCCAGTCGCTGTCGAGCTCGTCGAAGAGGCCCGCGTCCTCCGCCGCCGCGCGCAGCCGGGCGAGGACGGCGCGGGTCAGGGCGCCGTGCTCGGCCGGGAGACCCGGCACGGTGAGGTCGTCGAGGAAGGCACGTCCGGTACGGGTCCAGATCTGGCCGCCGGTCGCCGTGCCGAAGCGCTTCTCCGCCGCCGTCCCCTCCGCGTCCCGGCAGACCAGGACGACCGCGCGCGAGCCCATGTGCTTCTCCTCGCACACCACCTGGCGCACGCCGTCGGCCCGGTAGGCGGCGAACGCCTCGTCCGGGTGCTCGAGGTAGCCCTCGCGCTGGGAGGTGGCGACCGGCGCCATGGTCGGCGGGAGGTAGGCGAGCAGGCGCGGGTCGATCGCGAACCGGCTCATCACCTCCAGCGCGGCGGCGGCGTTCTCCTCGCGCACGGCCACCCGGCCGTGGTGGGTGGTCTCCACGATGCGCTTGCCGGCCACGTCGCCCAGCGCGAGCGGACGGCCCTCGCGGGCTCCGGGAGCGTCGCTGATCAGCGGCCGGACCGGCTCGTACCAGACCTGCTCGGCCTCGACCTCGACGAGCTCCCGCTCCGGGTAGCGCAGAGCGGTCATCTTGCCGCCGAAGACGCAGCCGGTGTCCAGGCAGATGGTGTTGTTCAGGAAGTTCGCGGTCGGGGTGGGGGTGTGGCCGTAGACGACCAGCGCCTGGCCCCGGTACTCCTCCGCCCACGGGTAGCGCATCGGCAGCCCGTACTCGTCGGTCTCGCCGGTGGTGTCGCCGTAGAGGGCGTGCGAGCGCACCCGGCCGCTGGTGCGGCCGTGGTACTTCTCCGGCAGACCGGCGTGGCAGACCACCAGCCGGCCGCCGTCGAGGAGGTAGTGGCTGACCAGTCCCTTGATGAACTCCCGCACCTCGGCGACGAACTCCGGCGGCTCGGCGGCCAGCTGGTCCAGCGACTCCTGCAGGCCGTGGCTGACGGTCACCTTGCGGCCCGCCAGGGCGCGGCCGAGCTTGTTCTCGTGGTTGCCGGGCACGCACAGCGCGTGGCCCGCCGCGACCATGCCCATCACCAGGCGCAGCACGCCCGGCGTGTCGGGACCGCGGTCGACCAGGTCGCCGACGAAGACGGCGGTGCGGCCGTCCGGGTGCGCGGCGTCGACCGCGCGACCCTCGGCGTCCCGGGTGACGGCGTAGCCGAGCCGGCCGAGCAAGGTGACCAGCTCGGAGCGGCAGCCGTGGATGTCGCCGATCACGTCGAACGGGCCGGTCAGGTGCCTGAGGTCGTTGAACCGCTTCTCGTAGACGACCTGGGCCGCGTCGACCTCCTCCTCGGTGCGCAGCACGTGCACCTTGCGGAAGCCCTCGCGCTCCAGGTGGCGCAGCGAGCGGCGCAGCTCGCCCTGCTGGCGCTGCAGCACCCGTGGCGGGAAGTGCGCCCGGTCCGGCTTGCGGGAGTTGCGCTCGGCGCAGAGCTGCGGCGGCAGGTCCAGCACGATGGCGACGGGCAGCACATCGTGCTCCCTGGCCAGCTGGATCAGCTGACGGCGCGACTCCGGCTGCACGTTGGTGGCGTCGACGACGGTGACCCGGCCGGCGGCGAGGCGCTTGCCCGCGATGTAGTGCAGCACGTCGAAGGCGTCGCCGGTGGCGGTCTGGTCGTTGGGGTCGTCGGAGACCAGGCCGCGGCAGGCGTCGGAGGAGACGACCTGGGTGGGCAGGAAGTGCTTGGCGGCGAAGCTGGACTTGCCGGAGCCGGTGGTGCCGACGAGCACGACCAGGGAGAGGTCGGGAACGGAGAGGGTGCGCGGCGAGCGCGCCTCGGTGTCGGTCATCGGGACTCTCCCTTCGGGGTGGTGGTCGCGGTGGTGTCGTCGATGCGGGTGAAGGCGGCGAGCTGGGTCGGCGGGCCGACCTCCGGGTCCTCGTCGCCGACGGGTCCGAGGGCCACGGTGTAGCCGTACGTCCCGGCGGTCCGCTCCGCCCACGCACGGAACTGCGCCCGGTCCCACTCGAAGCGGTGGTCGGCGTGCCGGACCTGACCGGCCGGGAGCGTCTCCCAGCGGACGTTGTACTCGACGTTCGGCGTGGTCACCACGACGGTGCCGGGGCGGGCCGCACCGAACACCGCGTACTCCAGCGCGGGCAGCCGTTCCTCGTCGAGGTGCTCGATCACCTCGGAGAGGACGGCGGCGTCGTAGCCGGTGAGGCGGGCGTCGGTGTAGGTCAGCGCACCCTGCATCAGCTTGACGCGGGCGGCCTGCCGCTCGTTCATCCGCTCCAGGCGCAGCCGCCGCGCGGCGATCGCGAGCGCGCGGGCGGAGACCTCGACACCGACGATCTCGGTGAAGCTGCGGTCCTTGAGCAGCTCGGCGACCAGCGCCGCCTCTCCGCAGCCGAGGTCGAGGACACGCTTGGCGTTCGCCTCGCGCAGCCGCTCGACGATCGCGGCACGGCGGCGCACCGCCAGCGGCGCCGGCCTGGGCTCCTCCGGCTCGCCCTCGGCGGTCGCGGTCTCCTCCGGGACGGCGTTGTCCAGCTCCTCGGGCTCGCGGTCGTCGGCCTCGGCCAGACGTGCCAGCTCCAACCGGTCGTTCGCGGCACGGGCCAGGGACCAGCGCCGGGAGAAGTAGCGCCGGACGATCAGCTGTCGCTCGGGATGCTCGGCCAGCCAGCCCTCACCGCGGGCGAGCAGCTTGTCGACCTCGTCCGGGGAGACCCAGTAGTGCTTGGCGTCGTCGAGCACCGGCAGCAGCACGTAGAGCTGGCTGAGCGCCTCGGCGAGGCGCAGCGCGCCGGTCAGCCGCAGCCCGACGTAGCGGGAGTCGCCCCACTCCGGGAAGCTCACGTCCAGCGGCAGCGGCTCGGCCTCGACCTGCCAGCCGAGCGGCTCGAACAGACCGCGGACCAGCTCGGCGCCGCCCTTGGCCGGGACGGCGGGCAGCTCGATCACCAGCGGCTGCGGCTCGGCGGCGAGCTCCGGGCGGGTCTTGCAGTCGCCCTTCATGGCGCTCTTGAAGACGGCGCTCAGGGCCACCGCGAGCAGCGAGGACGCCGCGTAGGGGCGGTCGTTCACGTACTGGGAGAGCGCGAAGTCAGGGGAGCCGGAGCCGCGTCCCTTCGCCCCGCGGCCCCGGCGGACCAGGGAGATCGGATCCACTTCCAACAGGAGCGCGGCCGTGCAGCGCTCGGCGCTCGCCTCCGGGTAGAAGACGTGCGCGAGGCCGTGCGCGGTCGTGAAGGACTGGGACTTGTCCGGGTGCTTGTGCAGCAGGAAGCCCAGGTCGGTGGCGGGCCGCTGGTCGGTGCCGATGGTGCTGATCGTCAGGAACACAGAGTCGAGTATGACCAAGCGTTCGACTTTCGCCCACGGACTTTTGACCGTGCCCGGCCCGCCACCTGCTGGTGCAGCCGTCGGGAGTGGATCAGCCCGACATCGCGCAGCCGCCGGCCGCGTTGCTCCAGGTCGGCTGCATCGCGAAGTCGCCGGTGGGCAGGGAGATCGTGCCCAGGTTCTGCCAGGCGCAGAGGTCGCCGTCCTCCTCGCCGTCGGAGGCGACCCAGCCGCTGGAGGGCTGCGGGTCGGTGAGCGACTCGGCGTACTCGTGGCCGCCGACGATGCTGAACCCGTCCAGCTGGTTCGCCACCGAGCCGGCACCGCAGCCCGAGCCGGCGTCGAGGACGTAGGGCATGTTCGTGTAGGAGACGTTGCCGTCGTAGTCGTGCCAGGCGCAGAAGCCGCTGTTGGGGAAGCCGTCGGGCGAGGTGCCGCTCGGGCTCATCACGACGATCTGCACGTCCGGGCCGCCGACGCCGAAGTGGGACGCGGCGGCGTCGGCCTCGGCGGCGATGTCGGACTGCTGGGCGTTGGCCGGGGCGGGAGCGGAGTCGTCCACCCAGGTGCCGCCGAGGACCGATCCGCCGAAGGACGGGCCCTGGCCACTGCTGTCGGTGTACTGCGAGGTGACGGTGGACCAGCTGTCCGACGAGGTGCCGAGACCGTTGAAGAGGTCGGTCTGGTACTGCTCCACGCCGTTGCTGTCGCTGTCCCACTGATTGCCCCAGAACACCAGGTAGACGCTGACCTGGTGCTGGACGGGCCCACCGTTGTAGACCAGCGTGCTGTCGGCGGGTGCGCGGCCGACCTGCCGGCGCACGGCGTCGCCGCGCGCGCCGCGCATCGGGATCACGCCGTGACGGCCGTGGGTCTCCACCCGGTAGACGTGCCCGTGGGAACGGACGTAGTGGACGGCGCCCGCCTGGGGGGCGGCGGGCCGCGGGGTGGGGTGCGCGGCGGCGACACCCGAGGGTGCCCCGGCGAAGAGCGCCGCTAAGGCTAAGCCGCTCGCCACTGCGATGGACGCGGTCGTGCCGCGTCGGATCCTGAACATCCTCATGCCTCCGTTGTGGGGAAGGGAGTGGAGTTCTGACGAGTCCACATCACACACCCCGATTCGGGGTGACAACAAGGGGCAAGAGAGTAAGGACTGAGAGAGAGCTGTGAATTACCTGTGCCCTACCTGGGAGTTGATCAGCCGTCAGACGTCGTGCGAGAGCGCAGCCGACGCAGCATCCGGGCGTCGTCGAAGCCGACCTCGCGAGCGGCCGCCTCGATCGTGGCGCCATGGCCGATCAGCAGCTCCGCCCGCTCGACCCGCAACGTCTGCTGGTAGCGCAGCGGCGTCAGGCCCGTGGTAGCCCGGGCGAAGGCGCGGGTCAGCGTGCGCTCGCTGACCCCACCCGCGGCCGCCAGGACGGAGAGCGGCAGCGGCTCGGCGAACCGGGCGTCGATGAGGTCCTGCACCCGGTGGACCGTGTCGTCCAGGTGCGAGCGGTGGCGCAGCATCGCGCTCGACTGCGGCTCGTGGCCGTTGCGTCGGGCGTAGACGACCATGTCCCGCGCCACCTGGGCCGCCGCGGCCGGTCCGTGGTGGCCCGCCACCAGGTGCAGCGCGAGATCGATCCCCGAGGCGATCCCCGCCGAGGTCACCACCCGGTCGTCGGTGGTGAACAGCACGTCCCGCACCACCTGCGCCCGCGGGTACCGGTGGGCCAGGTCGTCCTGCAGGTCGTGGTGGGTGGTGCAGCGCCGCCCGTCGAGCAGGCCCGCCGCGGCCAGGGCCTCGGCGCCGGCGCAGACGCTGGCGACGGTGCCGCCCGCAGCGTGGTGGGCCCGCAGCGCGTCCAGCGAGGCGGGGTCGAACAGCGGGAGCGGGGTGACGGCCGGCGGGTCCGGGACGAGCCAGCCCGGCACGATCAGCAGATCGTCCGGCCCGAGCTCCGGCCAGACCGTGCCGGCCTGGAGCGGGAGCCCCTGGGCACTCGGCACCAGCTCCCGCTCGGCCACGTAGTGCAGCTCGTAGGGGTACCCGAAGGCCCCGGCCGTCCCGAAGACCTGGGCGGGGCCGGCCAGGTCCAGCAGATGGACCCCTGGCACCAGGAGGAAGGCGATGCGGCGCGTCACCCCCGCATCATCGCGCAGCCGGGCCGACGAGCTCGTCGACGGTGGTGATCTCGGCGAAGCGGTCCCGCAGCACCGCCTCCGTGCGCTCGATGATCGCGGCGACGCTCAGCGAGCCGATCGGGTTGGTGGTGGTCGCGTCCGTGACGAAGGTGCAGCGGTAGCCGAGGTCGCTGCCCACCCGGGTGGTGGTCTCCACGCACTGCTCGGTGCGGATGCCGCAGAGGACCAGCTCGGTCACCCCCCGCTCGGTCAGCTGCTGCTGCAGGTTGGTGGTGGTGAACGCGTTGTGACTGGTCTTGTGGACGGTGACCTCGCCGGGGAGGGGCTGCTCCAGCTCCTCCAGCAGACGGACGTGCCCGTTGGCGGGGTCGAACTCGGTGTCGGTCCCGGGCTCCGAGTGGAGGACCCAGACCACGGTGTCGCCCTGCTCGCGGGCGAACCGGACCAGGCGGTTGACCGGCTCGGCGATCTTGGGGTTGTCGATCCCGGCCCACCCCTCGGGCCCCTCGGCCCGGGCGCGGAAGGACTCCTGGACATCGATGACGATCAGTGCGCGACTCATGACATCCAGTCTGGCCTGGCGGTATCCCCTCGGATAAGGCCTCATCGGGTCGAGGCCCGGAACGATCCGGTCACCGAACGGCCCGGTCGACGACCAGGGCTCCGCAGGTTGGACACGCAGTCCGTCCAGCGGGACGGGTTCGGCATCCGCCCACCCGATTGGTTAGCGTGCAGGCGTGACTACTGAGACCCTCACCGCTCCGAAGGGCGGCGCCGTCGGCGTCGGCCTGGCCACCGTCGCCACCGACGGCACCGTCCTCGACACCTGGTTCCCCGCGCCGAAGCTGGTCGCGGCGGGCTCGGAGGAGTCCGGCCCGGCCGGGACCGTCCGACTGACCGCCGAGCAGGCCGAGGCCGAGCTGGGCGCCGGCGCGGCCGCCGCGCTGCGGGTGGACCCGCGCCGCGGCGTCGAGGTGATCGCGGTCCGCACGGTGATCGGCTCGCTCGACGACAAGCCGCTGGACACCCACGACGTGTACCTGCGCCTCCACCTGCTGAGCGCCCGCCTGGTCCAGCCCCACGGCCAGAACCTGGACGGGATCTTCGGCCTGCTGGCCAACGTGGCCTGGACCAGCATCGGCCCCACCCCCGTCGCCCAGGTCGAGTCCGCGCGGCTCGCGGTACGCGCGGAGGGCGGCCAGCTGGCCGTCTACGGGATCGACAAGTTCCCGCGCATGACCGACTACGTCGCCCCGGCCGGCGTCCGTATCGCCCACGCCGACCGCGTCCGCCTCGGCGCACACCTGGCCGAGGGCACCACGGTCATGCACGAGGGCTTCGTCAACTTCAACGCCGGCACGCTGGGGACCTCGATGGTCGAGGGCCGCATCTCCGCGGGCGTCGTCGTCGGCGACCACAGCGACATCGGCGGCGGCGCGTCCATCATGGGCACCCTCTCCGGTGGCGGCAAGCAGGTCGTGTCGGTGGGTCAGCGCTGCCTGCTCGGGGCGAACGCGGGCATCGGCATCTCGCTCGGCGACGACTGCGTCGTCGAGGCCGGCCTCTACGTGACCGCGGGCACCCGCGTCACCACCCCGGACGGCGCGATCGCCAAGGCCGTCGATCTGTCGGGCCAGTCGAACCTGCTGTTCCGCCGCAACTCGCAGTCCGGCGCGGTCGAGGTCATCGCCCGCAGCGGCAGCTGGGGCGGCCTGAACGCGGAGCTGCACGCCCACAACTGAGCCTTCCAGCTCCGGGAAGTTGCACTGTCCAGGGGCGCGAGGAGCTGCGCGACAGGCCACCCTGTGTGGTGAGTCGCCGCACGAGCAGGGCCATCCGCACAGGTTGGTTGCTCGCGCAGAGCCTCGCGCCCCTGGGGTCCCACCTGGGAGTGACAGGGAGTGACCGCGCGGCGTTTTGGCTCGTTGGCCGCACGGGACCGGCCGTCTGCCGGGTCCGTTCCCGCTCCCAGGAGGTTCAGCCCAGCCATGTCCGACGCACCGGTCGCACCCGAGAGCCCGCAGAACCTGCTGGCGCAGATGGAGCGGATGCTGGCCGCCCTCAACGCCGACCTGGTCCAGCTCGACGCCGAGCTCCAGCCCGCGGCGCCCCGCCCCGAGGAGCAGAGGGAGGACGGGGCCTTCAACCCGGAGGCGGCTCGACCCTGATCCCCACCCGAACCCGGGCCGGCTCCACCCCCTCGGGCACCTGCGGCGGCTCCCGCAGATCGCGCGGCTCCTCGGATCCCGCGAGCTGCGCAGGCTCCGCGCCCAGCGCCCGCATCAGCTCGGTGGCCAGCTCCCGAGCCTCGAACGCCGCGTCGACGCCGTCGACACAGCACCAGTAGAGGCTCTGCTCGTCCGCCCCCAGGGCGACGACCAGCAGCGACTGGCAGGCCTCCCGCAGCAGCACCCGCAGCTCCCGCACCGTCGCCACCGGATCCGCCAGCGCACTGAGCCTGGCGGCCCGGTCGCCCGTCACCGGCTCGTCCGGTGGGCGGCCGACGCACTCGGCCGCGTGGGCGGCGGCCTCGGCCAACGCGCGGGCGACCTCCACCGGCCCGCAGCCGGTGCCGCCCTCCAGCGCCCGCTCGGTGAGCGCCAGCGCCGCCGTCAGCGCGACGGCCTCGGTGACCCGGCAGGCCTGCCAGGCCTCCGCCGTCACGTCCGCCGCCGAGCGCGCCTCCGCCAGTGCGTGCCGGGTCGTCCTGATCAGTCGCAGCGCGTCCATGACGCCACCCACCCCTCGGAGTCGAGGCGACGGAATCTCCGTCTGCGCCCAGACTCCGCCCGACCAACGACGCCCGCTCCGAACCGCCCGTGATCTGTGGACAACGCCGGGGGTGTGGAAAACCTGGCCACCCGCAGGTGTGACGGGATCAGTCCAGCGGCTGCGGCTCCGCCGCCGGGAAGCGCAGCTCGTTGCGCTCGATCTTCGCCGCCAGCGCGGCCAGCGGATCGACGCCGAGGGCGCCGCAGAACTGGAGCAGATAGGCGAGCACGTCCGCGACCTCGTCCTCGACCCGGTGCGCGCGCTTGGGGTGGCTCATCACCTCGGCCGCCTGCTCCGGCGTCAGCCACTGGAAGATCTCCAGCAGTTCGGCCGCCTCCACGCTCAGCGCCGCCGCGAGGTTCTTGGGCGTGTGGTACGGCTGCCAGTTCCGCGCCGCGGCGAAGGCCCGCAGTCGGCCCATCAGCACCTCGACGGTCAGTCCCTGCTCCTGGCCCTGCTCGCCCTGCGGCGTGGAAGCGTCCATGCGCCGATTCTCCCCTGTCCGACCCGGCCCGTGCGAGACTGCCCAGGTGAACGCCACCGCGACGGAAACCGCCATCCGCGAGCACCTGCGTGCCTTCAACGACCGGGATCTCCCGGCCCTGCTGGCCGGGTTCACCGACGACGCGGTGTGGATCACCGGCAGGTCCGTGGCCCGCGGCCGCACCGAACTGACCGAGCTGTTCACCGGCGCGCTGGAGCACCTGCTCCCCACGCTGACGCTGGAGAACCTGCTCGTGGACGGCGACCGGGCCGCCTGCCAGATGGTCGAGCACTTCACGGTCTCCGGCCACCGGCGCGAGGCCCCGGTCGCCGGCTTCTACCACCTGCGGGACGGCCGGATCAGCTCGGCGAAGATCTACCGTGAGGGCAGCGCCGAGGTCGACGCGGCCGAGGCTGCCGAAGCCGTCGAGGCCGCCGGGAACGACGAGTTCACCGCGGGCTGAAGGAGGCTCCGTCCGGCTCCGTCGCGACTGCAGAGCACCGCGCGGACCCCGGGCACGGGCACGAGTGGCTCCGCGCCGGCCGTGGCCAGCAGGCGGACGTGGCCGCGTGCGGCGACCTCCGTGGCCAGCCGCAGCAGCGCGGCGGTGCGGTCGCCCGGCAGGCCCAGGTCGAGGTCGTCCGCGAGGACCTGCAGCAGGCGTTCCGCATCCGGGATCTCCAGCGCCGGGCTCATCTGCAGCACTCCGGGACCGGTCAGCAGGACGGTGGCGAACGCGAGTTGACGCAGGACGCCGGAGGAGAGCGCGTCCGCGCCGACGCGGCGACCGCTGGGTTCGTCCAGGCCCGCGCACACCCGCTGCGTCCCGTCCGACGCGGTGCGGCGCAGCGCGCCGAGGCCGGTGACCGGGACGGCGCCCATGTCCCGGGCCGCCTGCACGAGTCTGCCGAAGCGGATTCGGCACTCCCCCTCGATCCGGGCGATGACGGCGGAGAGGTTCTCGGCGGTGCCGCGGAGCCGGGCGGCGTCGTCCGCCCGCGCCCAGGTACGCATCAGGGCCGGGGCCGGATCGAGCGCGAAGCTCTCCCGCAGGGCGGTCACCACCTGCTCGGAGGCGCCCAGCACCAGGCGTTCCCCACTGGTCGCCCCCGCGACGCGCAGCGGCAGCTGCGCGGTGACGAGCGCGGACGCGGAGAGCGGCGCCCGAATGTCCCCCTGCCGCCCGTCGCTGTGCCAGGCGACGTCCACGCGCCCGCCGGCGGGGTCCACGGTGCCGGTGGTGACCAGCAGCCGCCCGCCCAGCGTGAGTCGCTCCGCGACGACGAGTGCGCCGTCGCGCCGCACCTGCAGGTTGGCGTCGAGCCGCGCCTCACCGACGGGGCCGGTGACGGTGCAGCCGAGCCGGATCAGGTCCTCCCCGAACGGCGCACAGTCCGCGGCGGCGCCGCGGACCGCTCCCAACGCGGCGTCCACGGGCTCACCTTCGGCGAGGGCGGCCAGCGCGACGAGCGCCTCCAGGGCGTTGCTCTTCCCCGCGCCGGGCGCGCCGTGCAGCAGCGTCACCGGTTCGAGCGGGAGGACGGCGTCGCGGAAGGACTTGAACGCGGTCAGCCGGAGCTCGGTCACCGCGGGGCGAAGAGGCATGCCCCTGACGCTATGCGGACGTCGGAAAGCGGAAACGTCACGGCGACGGGTGATCCACTCAGCCGAGGGAAGTTGCAGCACGCCAGGGGCGCGAGGAACTCCGCGACAAGCCACCGGCGTGCAGTCGGGCCGGGGCGCCCAGGGCCATCCGCACGCCGGTGGTCACTCGCGCCCACACGGCGGGGCCGCACCGGTCGGAGCCTCGCGTCCCTATGGTCCTGCAACGAACTCGCTCACCAGGACGGCGGCCGTCACCTCCACGGGATCCGGCAACCCCGCGATCCTCGCGGTCAGCGCGTCCGCGTCCGTGTGCCACGCGCTCGGGCCCATGCCGACGACCGTGGCGACCTCCGCGTGCGAGAGCTTCATGGTGAACCTGACCTCCTCGGCGCCACGCGGAGCGAGGTGGGGCTCCAGCGCCTTGGCGAGACGTTCGTCCTTGCGGTCGTCGACGCCGAGCAGGCACAGTTCGCGGACCAGCTCGCCGAGATGGGCCGGGGTCGGGGTCACCACGAGCAGGCGGCCGCCGGGCCGCAGGACACGGCGGATCTCCTCGCCGCGGCGCGGGGCGAAGACGTTCAGCACCACGTCCGCCACGCCGTCACGCAGCGGCAGAGGCTGCCAGGCGTCGCAGACGACCGCGCCGGCGCGCGGGTGTGCCCTGGCCGCGCGGCGCAGGGCGAACTTGGAGATGTCCAGGGCGAGTCCTGCGGCCGCGGGGACGGCGTCGAGCACGCGCGCCAGATAGGAGCCGGTGCCGGCGCCCAGATCGACCACGCGGCGGGTGTCCCCCGGCACGGCGCGGGCCAGCGCCTCGGCGATCGGCGCGTAGTGACCGGCGCCGAGGAAGTCGACGCGGGCCGCGACCATCGCGGCCGTGTCGCCGGTGCCGGTGTGGGCGCCGCCGGGGAGGAGGTTGGCGTAGCCCTGTTTCGCCACGTCGAAGGAGTGGCGGGCGGGGCAGCGCAGCGCGTTCTGGTCGAGCGTCAACCCGTCGGCGCAGACGGGGCAGCGGAGCCAGGAGACGATGTCGTGGAGCATGGTGCGGTTCAGTCCTCGTCGGGGCCTTCGTCGTCCGGATCGGCCTCGGAGTCCTCCGAGTCCTCGGCGCCCTCGATCGCGCCTTCGGGGGCCTGGTCGACGACCCACGCGGCCAGGCGCTCCGCGGTACCGCCGACACCCAGGCGCCCTTCCCGGACGGCCCGGGAGAGGGCGCGCATCTCGCGGGTCGTGGTGGCCACCGTGGCGCCACCGGCGACCAGGTAGGCGAAGGCCACGGCCGTCGCGAACAGTTCGTTGTTGCGTTCCAGCGCGGGCACCCGGATGAGCTGGTGCATCAGCGCCGCCGCGCGGTCCTCGGGCTCGGGGTAGACGAGCACGTCGAAGATCTCCGCCTGATGCCGGGTCACCGCCGCGACCAGGGAGCCGTAGTCGGTGACCCGGGGGTCGCCCGGTGTGTACTGCTCGGCGACCATGAGCAGCCAGGACAGGTCGATCTCGACATTCACATTCAACGACGGAGCCCCCTCAGCGACGCTGTGCCGTGACCTCTCGATCTCCACCGAACTCCGCGAGGAAGACCGCCTCGTACTCCTTCATGAACTGCGCCGCGGCATCCACGAAGGCCCGCCCTGTCTCGCCCAAGTCCTGCTGGACCAGCTTCTCGATGTACTGGTTCATGCTGATCCCTTCCTGTTCCGCCCTGGTCCGTGCGATCTCCGCCGTGGTGGCATCAACCCGGACATTCAACTGCTTTTTGCTCATACGTTGAAGCTAGCGCGATTCCGCTAGCACAGGAAGGGGTCAGTTTGAGACAAGGACATTCAGGCCAGTAGGGATCTCATTCCCCGCTGCGGGGCTCCAGAATCGCCACGCACTCGAAGTGGTGCGTCATCGGGAACAGGTCGAAGGCGCGCAGCGTGACCGGCTGGTAGCCGGCGTCGGCGAAGAAGGCGAGATCGCGGGCGAGCGCCGCCGGGTCGCAGGCCACGTAGGCGATGCGACGGGCGCCGAGACCGGCCAGGTGCTTCACCGTCTCGCGGCCCGCGCCCGCACGCGGCGGGTCCAGGACGATCAGGTCCGTCTCACTGATGCCGGTGCGCGGCAGCAGCTTCTCGACCTGGCCGACCTCGATGCGGACCCGCTTCTCGCCGATCAGGTCGGAGAGGTTGTGGCGGGCGTCCTCGACGGCCTGCTTGCTCGACTCGATGCCGAGCACCGCGCCGTACTCCCCCAGCCGGTCCGCGAGCGCGCCCGCGAAGAGACCGACGCCGCAGTACAGGTCGAGGGCGTTCTCGCCGTCGCGCGGCTCCAGCCCGTCCAGCACGGCGTTCACCAACGTGTCGGCGGAGGCCGGGTGGATCTGCCAGAAGCCGCCGTTGCTGACCCGCCAGGTGCGGTCCGCCGCGCGCTCGCGCACGAAGTTGCGGCCGTGGACGCGGTGGTAGCCACCGTGGTCGTCGATGCGCTGCACCGAGACGGGCCGGTCCAGCTCGACGATCGGCAGCCGGCCGCCCGGAGTCGGCACCAGCACGACGGAGCGGTCCGAGGAGCCGGTCGCGGCGATCGCCTCGACGCTCGCGATCTGCGGCCACTCGCGCCGCTCGATGCCGAGCTCCTGCACGCCGGGCGCCGCGATCAGGCACTGCTCGACGGGGACCACCTCGTGCGAGCGGTGACGGCGCAGACCGGCCTTACCGGTCTTCGGGTCGACCGCGTACTGGACGCGGGTGCGCCAGGCCGGCACCTGGCCCGCCGGGAGCTTGTCGCCCGGGGCGGGCTCGACGCTGCCGTCCCAGCCCGCCTCCTCCGGGGTGATCCCGGCCAGCTTCTTCAGCTGCTCGGTCAGCACCGCCACCTTGAGCTTGCGCTGCCCGCCCGGCGTGACGTGCTGCCAGTCGCAGCCGCCGCACAGGCCCGGCCCCGCGTAGGGGCAGGGCGCGGCGACACGCTCCTTGGCGGGCCGCAGCACCTCCACCGCGTCGGCGCGCAGGAAGCGCGAGGTCGCGGTGCCGTCCGTCACCTCGGCGATCACCAGCTCGCCCGGCAGCGCGTGCCGGACGAACAGGACCCGGCCCTCGTGGCGGGCGACACAGTGGCCGCCGTGGGCCACCGGGCCCACCTCGACCTCGTAGCGCTCACCGACGAGCGACGGCGAGTCCGAAGGGGCGGTGCGACGGGCGGTGGTGCTGCGGCGGGAGGTCACGCCTGGTCGTCCTTAGCGGCAGAAGCGGATGCGACGGAGCTCGACGCCTTCGGCCGCTCCTCGCGGCGTCCGACATCGCCACGCCGGATCTGGCCCGGCGCGTTCCACGGGCGCTGCTTGCGGCGGCGCTCGGAGGACTCCAACTGCCAGGGTACCGAGGTCACCATCACGCCGGGCTTGAACAGCAGACGGCCCTTGAGTCGCAGCGCGCTCTGGTTGTGCAGCAGGTGCTCGTACCAGTGGCCCACGACGTACTCGGGGATGAAGACCGTGACCACGTCGCGCGGGTTGCTGCTGCGCAGCTGCCGCACGTACTCCACGATCGGGCCGGTGATCTCGCGGTAGGGCGAGTGCAGCACCTTCAGCGGCACCTCGATGCCGCGGCGCTCCCACTCCTCCTGGAGTGCCTTGGTGTCGAGCGGGTCGACGTCGACCGTGACCGCCTCCAGGCGGGCGCTGCTGCGCGAGGAGAGCTGCGCGTAGGCGATCGCCCGCAGGGTCGGCTTGTGCAGCTTGGAGACCAGCACCACGCCGTGCACGCGGGCCGGCAGCGCCTCCGCCTCGGCCTGGGCGTCGTCGAGCGCGAGCTCGGCGGAGACCCGGGTGTAGTGCTTGTTGATGCCCTTCATGGTGATGAAGAAGACGACCATCAGCAGGCAGGACATCCAGGCGCCGGACATGAACTTGGTCGCCAGGACGACCACGAGCACGCAGGCGGTGCAGGTGAGGCCGACCGCGTTGATCACACGGCTGCGGATCATGCGGCGGCGCTCGGCCGGGTCGGTCTCGGTCTTCAGCAGGCGGGTCCAGTGCCGGATCATGCCGGTCTGGCTCATGTTGAACGAGACGAACACGCCGATGATGTAGAGCTGGATCAGACGGTTCGGGTCGGCGTCGTAGCCGATGATGAAGACGATCGCCACGCTCGCCAGCAGGATGATGCCGTTGGAGAACGCGAGCCGGTCACCGCGCGTGTGCAGCTGGCGCGGCAGGTAACGGTCCTGGGCGAGGATCGAGCCGAGCACCGGGAAGCCGTTGAAGGCCGTGTTGGCGGCCAGTACCAGGATCAGGCCGGTGACCGCGGCGATGAAGTAGAAGCCCAGGTGGAAGTTGGAGAAGACCGCCTCGGAGATCTGCGCGATCGCCGTCTTCTGCTGGTAGCCCGCGGGGGCGCCGTGCAGCTGGCTGGTGTCCTCGGCCATCTTCAGGCCGGTCAGGTTGCCCATCCAGATGATGCCGATGAGCATCGTGACGGCGATCACGGCCATCATCAGCAGCGTGGTCGCGGCGTTCTTGCTCTTCGGCTTGCGGAAGGCCGGGACGCCGTTGGAGATCGCCTCGACACCGGTCAGCGCGGCACAGCCGGAGGAGAAGGTCTTCAGCAGCAGCAGGACCATCGCGATGCCGGTCGGGTCCACGTGCCCGGCCTGCGGCACCAGCGAGAAGCCGGCGCTGGCGGCGTGCATGTGCGAGTCGAAGAAGAAGTTCCGGACCGCCGCCCAGACCATCATCACGAAGATGCCGCCCATGAAGGCGTAGGTCGGGATCGCGAAGGCGGTGCCCGACTCGCGCACGCCACGCAGGTTCATCGCCATCAGGACGACCACGAGCGTGACCGACAGCGCCACCTCGTGCCCGTGCAGCGACGGGACGGCGGAGACGATGTTGGCGACGCCCGAGGTCGTGGAGACGGCCACGGTGAGCACGTAGTCGACCAGCAGCGCGGCGGCCACGGTGAGGCCCGCGTTGCCGCCCAGGTTGACGGTGGCGACCTCGTAGTCGCCACCACCGCTCGGGTAGGCGTGCACGTTCTGTCGGTAGGACGCGACGACGACCAGCATGACCAGGCCGACGATCGCGCCGATCCACCAGGAGAAGTGGATCGTGGCGATGCCCGCCACCGACAGGGACAGGAAGATCTGCTCGGGGGCGTAGGCCACCGAGGAGAGCGCGTCGGAGGCGAAGACCGGCAGAGCGATCCGCTTGGGCAGCAGGGTCTCGCCGAGCTTGTCGCTCTGCAACGCGCGGCCGATAAGGATTCGCTTCGGCAGGTCAGTGAGTTTTGGCACGCAGAGGATGGTAGATGCTTCCGAAGGTTCGCAGGTAGTGAGGGTCCAAAACTGCGGCATCGCAGGCGGAAAGCCCTGGTGACCTGGTGTGAGGGTTCCGAGGGGAAGATGGTCCAACTGCTGCGCTCTGGGTACCAAATCCTCCCGACAGTGCCACCCTGGTGACAAGAGAGCGTTAAGAGGGTGTCACCATCGACCTCGAACAACCGACACCGGAAGGACGGTCGTGCACATCGTCATCATGGGATGCGGACGCGTGGGATCGACCCTCGCGCGCACCCTCGAGAAGCAGGGTCACTCGGTCGCCGTCGTCGACCAGGACCCCACGGCGTTCCGCCGTCTCGGGTCGGACTTCGCAGGCAAGCGCGTGACCGGGGTCGGTTTCGACCAGGACACACTGCGCGAGGCCGGGATCGAAGAGGCCGGAGCCTTCGCCGCGGTCAGCAGCGGCGACAACTCCAACATCATCGCGGCGCGCGTCGCCCGGGAGAACTTCGGCGTCGAGAACGTCGCCGCCCGGATCTACGACCCCCGCCGGGCCGAGGTGTACCAGCGCCTGGGCATCCCCACTGTCGCCACCGTCCGCTGGACCGCGGACCAGATGCTGCGCCGTCTGCTCCCCTCCGGTGCCGAACCGCACTGGCAGGACCCGAGCGGCGCCGTGCAGCTGGCCGAGGTCCCCTTCGCCTCCGGGTGGATCGGCCACCGCGTCACCAAGCTGGAGCAGGACGCCGACGTGCGCGTGGCGTTCGTCACCCGGCTCGGCCAGGGCATCCTGCCCACCGCCGACCTGGTCCTCCAGGAGGGCGACCTGGTGCATGTGATGCTGCGCACCGCCGATCTGGAGGCCGTCGAGGCCGCCTTCGCGAAGGGCCCGGAGGAGCACTGATGCGCGTCGCAATCGCCGGAGCCGGTGCGGTGGGTCGTTCCATCGCGGGCGAGCTGCTGGAGAACGGCCACGAGGTGCTCCTCGTGGACAAGAACCCCAAGTCCATCTCGGTGGAGCGGGTCCCCCAGGCGGAGTGGCTGCTGGCCGACGCCTGCGAGATCACGGCCCTCGACGAGGCCGCGCTGCAGCGCTGCAACGTCGTGATCGCGGCCACCGGCGACGACAAGGTCAACCTGGTCGTCTCGCTGCTGGCCAAGACCGAGTACGGCGTCCCGCGCGTCGTGGCCCGGGTGAACAACCCGAAGAACGAGTGGCTCTTCAACGAGGCCTGGGGCGTCGACGTGGCCGTCTCCACGCCGCGCCTGATGTCCGCGCTGGTCGAGGAGGCCGTGAGCGTGGGTGACCTGGTCACCCTCATGCGCTTCAGCCAGGGCGACGCCAACCTCGTCGAACTCACCCTCGGCTCGGACGCGCCGGTGGTGGGCACCCAGGTCAAGTCCATCGCCTGGCCGGACGACACGGCGCTGGTCACCATCATCCGCGAGGGCCGCGTCCTGGTCCCCTCCGGCAGCGACGTCCTGGAGGCCGGCGACGAGCTCCTCTTCGTCGCCACGGCGGAGAAGGAAACGGAGCTCGAGGCTCTCTTCGCGGCTGAGAGTTAGTCGCAACGTCCAGGGGCGCGAGGAACTGCGCGAGCAACCACCCTGCCGGGATGGCCCTGCTCGTTCGGCGAGTCACCACACAGGGTGGCTTGCCGCGCAGTTCCCCGCGCCCCTGGCGCGTGGCCACTACCGCTCCGAGCGCTCCTGCGGGACCGGGCTCGACGCCAGGTCGTGGAAAGCACCCTCGACGGCGTCATCGACCGCACGGGCGGCCTGCTGCTCCGGGGCTTCCGTCTCGTGGTCGTCCTCGAGGTTCACCTTGATGGGCGGCGGCGCCTTCGACAGGATCAGCCAGGAGAGGTAGATCGCGACCAACCACGGCGGAACGCCCAGCGCGATCTTGGCGACGCCGAGCCAGGTCACCTGCCCCGCCCAGTACAGCGGGAAGAGGATCAGGGCGCGCAGCGCGAACAGCGCGACCCAGACCCAGGTGGCCTTGGTGTACGCGGCCAGTCGGCCCGGGTTCTGGGTCCGCCAGGTCATGTTCTCGCCGAGGACCGGCCCCAGCATGACGCCCAGCAGCGGCCAGCGCACCAGCGCGGAGACCGCGTAGGCGACCAGCAGCACCAGGCCGTAGATCATCGACGTCAGGTAGAAGTTCTGCGGCTTGCCGGACTCGATCGCGATGAACGCGCCGATCCCGACGCCCAGCACGCCGCCGAAGGCGTGCTTGAGGGTCTCCCGGCGCCACAGCCGCCAGGCGACCGGCACCAGGGTGAGCCCCAGCGCGGACCAGGACGAGACCGCGACGTCCTTCGTGATCGTGAAGACGACGATGAAGACCAGACCCGGCAGCGTCATGTCGATCATGCCGCGGACGCCGCCGAAGGCCTCGATCAGACTGGCGGCGCCGTTGTCGCCGGCATCGGCGGCGTCGGCGGAGGGGGCGCGGTGGCTCACCCGGTCACTCCTGTCCCTGGGGGCGCAGCTCGTAGCGCGGGTTGAACAGCACCCGGCGCCCGCGCGCGTGGCTGATCCGGCCGTGCGCGATGAGCTTGCGGCCCGGTTCGATTCCCACGATCGAGCGACGGCCGAGCCAGACCACGTCCAGCGCGTCGCTGCCGTCGAAGAGCTCGGCCTCCAGAGCGGGGACGCCGGCCCGCGGGCGCAGCGTGACCGCGCGCAGCGTGCCGGAGACGGTGACCTCCTGGCGGTCCCCGCAGGCCGCGATCGGGATGGCGCCGGTCTCTTCGACGTCCTGTCGCAGCAGCTCCGCGTTCAGCTCCTCGTTGCTGCTGCTCAGCTTGCTGAACATGCGGCGCAACCGGCCCTGCGGGCGCGCCCCGGCGATCTCACTGCTCATGCCCGAAGGGTACAGCCCGCACGTGACCCGGAGGCCTTACCCGCAGGCATTACAACTCGAAGCGGTACCCCATGCCCGGTTCGGTGACGAAGTGCCGCGGCGCGCTCGGGTCGAGCTCCAGTTTGCGGCGCAGCTGCGCCATGTAGACGCGCAGGTAGTTGCTCTCCGTGCCGTAGGCGGGGCCCCAGACCTCCTGCAACAGCTGCTTCTGGCTGACGAGCCGTCCGCTGTTGCGGACCATGACCTCCAGCAGGTGCCACTCGGTCGGGGTGAGCCGGATGTCCTTGCCCTCCCGCGTGACCCGCTTGGCGGCCAGGTCGACGGTGAAGGTGTCCGTCGCGACGATCGCGCTCTCGGACTCGGGTCCGACCGGCGCCCCGCGCCGGACCGCGGCACGCAGCCGGGCCAGCAGCTCGTCCATGCCGAAGGGCTTGGTCACGTAGTCGTCGGCGCCGGCGTCCAGCGCCTGGACCTTCTCGTCGGAGGTCTGCCGGGCCGACAGGACGATGATCGGCACCTTGGTCCAGCCGCGCAGGCCGCGGATCACCTCGGTGCCGTCCATGTCGGGCAGGCCGAGGTCGAGCAGGACCACGTCGGGGTGGCGGGCGGCGGCCAGCTCCAGTGCGGAGGTGCCGTCGTGGGCGGCGTCCACCTCGTAGTGCCGGGCCTTGAGGTTGATCACCAGGGCGCGGACGATCTGGGGTTCGTCGTCGACGACCAGGACCCGGGTCATGTGAGCTGCTGCCTTTCAGGGGTGAGCGCTGGGTGGGTGAGCGGCGGAACCACGGCCACAGCCGCGGCCGCACACGGAAGAGTGAACACCATGGTGAGCCCGCCGCCTGGCGTGTCCTCGGCCGTCAGCGTGCCGCCGGTGGCCTCGACGAAGCCTCGGGCCACCGCGAGGCCGAGGCCGACGCCGGCCCCGCGCGGGGCGTCCCCGTAGCGCTGGAACGGCTCGAAGACCCTGTCCTTGGCCTCGTCCGGGATGCCCGGGCCGTGGTCGGCGACGCGCACCTCGACGCGGCCGTTCAGCTCGCTCGCGGAGACCGCGACCCGGCAGGTCCCGCCGTCGGCGCCGGCCCGGTTGCCGGCGTTGTACTTGACCGCGTTCTCGATCACGTTGCCGAGCGCCCGCTCCAGCAGGCCCGGGTCGGCGGAGATCATCGGCAGCGTCTCGGGGATCTCGGTGCGCACCGCGTCCGAGGCGACACCGAGCAGGGCGAGCGGGACGACCTCGTCCAGATCGATCTCGCGGACGATCGGCACGACCGTTCCGGTCTGCAGCCGGCTCATGTCGAGCAGGTTGCCGATCAGGTGGTCCAGGCGGTCGGCGCCGGCCTCGATCCCGGCCAGCAGCTCGGCCTCGTCCTCGGGCTCCCAGGCCACGTCGTCGGAGCGCAGCGAGGTGACGGACGCCTTGATCCCGGCCAGCGGCGTGCGCAGGTCGTGCGAGACGGCGGCGAGCAGCGCGGTGCGGATGCGGTTGCCCTCGGCCAGGCGGCGCGCCTCGGCGGCCTCCTCCTCCAGGCGGCGCTTCTCCAGCAGCACGGCCGCCTGGGCGGCGAAGGCGACGAGCACGCGGCGGTCGCCGGCCGGCAGGACCCGCCCGCTGAGCGCGAGCGCGAGGTGGTCGCCGACCGGCACGTCCACGTCGGCGTCCTCGGGGCGGCTGACGGGGTTGGGCCCGAGGCAGCCGGCGGTGCGCCACGGGGTGAACTCGTCGGGGCGCTCCAGCATCACCACCGACTCCATCTGGAAGGTCTCCCGGACCCGCTCCAGCAGGGCCGGCAGCCCGCTGTTGCCGCCGAGCACGGTGCTCGCGAGGAAGCTCAGCGTCTCCGCCTCGGCCCGGCTGCGGGCCGCCTCGGCGGTGCGGCGGGCGGCGAGGTCGACGACGTAGGCCACCGAGAGCGCCACGGCCAGGAAGACCGCCACGGCGATGATGTTCTGCACCGAGCTGATCGTCAGGGTGTGCAGCGGCGGGGTGTAGAACCAGTTGATCAGCAGGGAGCCGACCGCCGCCGAGGCCAGCGCCGGGAAGAGCCCGCCGAGCAGCGCCGCGCCCACGGTCAGGCCCAGGTAGAGCAGCATCTCGGTGTGGTTTGAGCTGGTGTCCGGGAAGTAGCCCAGCAGCCAGGTCAGCAGCAGCGGCCCGCCGACGCCGACGAGCCAGCCGGCCACGGTGCGCGGCAGGCCGAGGTTGGCGATCCGCCGGATCGGTCGCACGCGGCCGCGGGCCACCTGCTCGTGGGTGACGATGTGCACGTCGATGTCGCCGGCCTCACGGGCTACGGTCGCGCCGACGCCGGGGCCGAAGATCCACTGCCACGGCTTGCGGCGGCTGGAACCGAGGACGATCTGGGTGGCGTTGACGCCGCGGGCGAAATCGAGCAGCGCCTCGGCCGCGTTGTCGCCGAGCACGTGGTGGAAGGTGCCGCCGAGGTCCTCGACCAGGCCGCGCTGGACCGTCAGCTCCTTGGGCGAGGCGCTGGTCAGCCCGTCGCTGCGGGAGACGTAGACGGCGAGGATCTCGCTGCCCGAGCCCTTGGCCGCGATCCGGGCGGCGCGGCGGATCAGGGTCCGGCCCTCGGGCCCGCCGGTGAGGCCGACGACGATGCGCTCGCGGGCCTGCCAGGTCGAGGCGATGTGGTTCTCGGCGCGGTAGCGCTGCAGGTACTCGTCGACCCGGTCGGCGACCCAGAGCAGCGCCAGCTCGCGCAGGGCGGTGAGGTTGCCGGGACGGAAGTAGTGGGCGAGCGCGGCGTCGATCTTCTCGGGCGCGTAGACGTTGCCGTGGGCGAGGCGGCGGCGCAGCGCCTCGGGCGCCATGTCGACCAGCTCGATCTGGTCGGCCCGGCGCACCACCTCGTCGGGGACGGTCTCCTGCTGCCGTACGCCCGTGATGCCCTCGACGGCGTCGCCGAGCGACTCCAGGTGCTGGATGTTGACCGTGGAGATGACATCGATCCCGGCGTCGAGCAGTTCCTCCACGTCCTGCCAGCGCTTGTCGTGGCGCGAGCCGGGCACGTTGGTGTGGGCGAGCTCGTCCACCAGGGCGACGGCGGGGCGGCGGGCCAGGACCGCGTCGAGGTCCATCTCGGTGAAGTCGGCACCGCGGTGGGTCATGGTCCGGCGGGGCACGACC
Organism: Streptacidiphilus jiangxiensis; assembly: GCF_900109465.1. Lineage (GTDB taxonomy): Bacteria > Actinomycetota > Actinomycetes > Streptomycetales > Streptomycetaceae > Streptacidiphilus > Streptacidiphilus jiangxiensis. Next base: position 242,937 of record NZ_FOAZ01000004.1, on the reverse strand, counting down.
TCCAGGCCCTCGACCTGGTCGGCCGTGTGCACCCGTCCGTGCGTCTCCACGAACGCGGCGACCACGTCCGTGCCGCGCTCGGCACGGCGCTTCCCCTCGCCGAGCATGGCGAAGGTTTTCCCCACACCCGGGGCCGCCCCCAGATAGATGCGCAGCCTGCCGCGTCCCATGCCGACCATTCTCCTGCCCGAGCCGCTTTCGGCCCCCACGAGGGTACGTGACCTGGCCACCCGTGCGGAGTAGTGGTGCGGCAGCTGACCTCGGACGCTGTTACGAAAGAGGGGGAGCGCGGGCGGGTGCGCTGCTGCTAGATTGGTCTATACCACATGGTGCAGGTGGCACCACTCTCTCCAGATCGGTAGGCCAGCGTGGAAGTTGTGATCGTTCCTGACGCCGCAGCGGGCGGCGAGCTCATCGCCACGGCGATCGCCGACCTGCTGGCCCGGAAGCCGGACGCGCTTCTGGGCGTGGCCACGGGCTCGACTCCGCTGCCGATCTACACCGCGCTCTCCGCGAAGGTCCGCTCCGGCGGGGTCGACGCCTCCCGCGCCCGGATCTGCCAGCTCGACGAGTACGTCGGCCTGCCCGCCGGGCACCCGGAGTCCTACCGCTCCACCGTGCTGCGCGAGGTCGTCGAGCCGCTGGGCCTCGGCGAGTCCTCCTTCCTCGGCCCCGACGGCAACGCCGCGGACATCACCGCCGCCTGCGAGGCCTACGACCAGGCCCTGGCCGACGCCGGCGGCGTCGACCTGCAACTGCTGGGCATCGGCACCGACGGCCACATCGGCTTCAACGAGCCGTGCTCCTCGCTGGCCTCCCGCACCCGGATCAAGACGCTCACCGAGCAGACCCGGGTCGACAACGCGCGCTTCTTCGACGACGACATCGACCAGGTGCCGCACCACGTCATCACCCAGGGCATCGGCACCATCCTCGACGCCCGTCACCTCGTCCTGCTGGCCACCGGCGCGGGCAAGGCCGAGGCCGTCGCGGCGACCGTCGAGGGCCCCGTCTCCGCCCTCGTCCCCGCCTCCGCGCTGCAGCTGCACCGGCACGCGACCGTGGTCGTGGACGAGGCCGCGGCGGCGGGACTGAAGCTGGCCGACTACTTCCGCGCGACCTACGCGGCGAAGCCGCACTGGCAGGGGCTGTAGAGCGCTCCTCCGTGCAGGCCCCTGGCGGGTCTCCGACTCCCGGTGCGAGGATCGCGCCGGGAGTTACCCATAAGTAGGGACGTTGAGGAGGCCGGGGCATGACCCAGCTGCACGACCTGACCGCGTTGGAGCAAGGTGAGCTGATCGCGACGGGCAAGCTCTCCCCCGTCGAACTGACCGAGCACTACCTGGAACGGATCGACCGGCTCAACGAAACGGTCGGCGCGTACGTCACGGTCACCGCGGACATTGCCCGTGAACAGGCCCGCCAGGCCGAGACGGACGCGGCCGAGGCCCGCCGCGAGGAGCGCCCGCTGTCGCCCCTCTTCGGCGTCCCGGTGCCCGTCAAGGACCTGAACTTCGTCGCGGGCGTGCGGGCCACGCTCGGCTCGGTCGCCTACGCCGAGAACGTTCCGGCCGTCGACGACCACGTCGTCACCCGCCTGCGCTCCGCCGGGACGGTCCTGCTCGGCAAGACCCAGACCCCCGAGTTCGGTCTCCCCTGCTACTCCGAGAACCTCGTCGCTCCCCCCGCCCGCACCCCCTGGGACCTGGAGCGCTCCGCGGGCGGCTCCAGCGGCGGCGCGGGCACGGCGGTGGCCTCCGGCCTCGCCCCCCTCGCCCACGGAAGCGACGGCGGCGGCTCCATCCGCATCCCCGCGTCGGTGTGCGGGCTGTTCGGCATCAAGCCGAGCCGCGGGCGCGTCGCGTCCGGGCCTACGTTCTACGACATCTCCGGGCTCTCGACCTCCGGCCCGCTGGCCCGCACCGTGCGGGACGCCGCCGCTCTGCTGGACGTCCTGGCCGGCAGCATGCCCGGGGAGCCCTACGCGGCGCCCTCCCTGGGGGCGGGCGAGACCTTCCGCGGCTTCGCCGACCGCGAGCCCGGCGCGCTGCGGGTGGCCGTCCTGACGCAGGCGCCCGTGCCGGGCGTGGAGGTCCACGCGGACTGCCTGGCCGCGACGGAGTCCGCGGCCGAGCTGATGGCCTCGCTCGGGCACTCGGTCGAGACCCTCGACCTTCCGGCGGACGACACCCTGCGCAACGTCTTCGGCCAGGTCTGGGCGGTCATGGCGACGCAGACGCCGGTGGCGGAGGAGGACGAGTCCAAGCTGATGCCACTCACCCGGCACCTGCGGGCGCTCGGCCGCGAGGTACCCGGCCCCGACTTCGCCATGGCGCTCTACGCGTTCCGCGCGGTGGGCCTGCTGGTCGCCCAGCTGATGGAGGCCTACGACGTGATCCTGTCCCCCACCCTCGCCCAGCCCCCGGCACCGGTCGGCGGCCTCCGCAACGACGCCGACCCGGCGGCGGAGTTCGACGCGATCGCGTCGTTCACGCCGTTCACCCCGCTGTACAACGCGACGGGCCAGCCGTCGGTGAGCCTGCCGTTGCACTGGACGGCGGACGGCCTGCCCATCGGCGTCATGCTGGGCGCCCGCTACGGCGAGGAGAGCACCCTCATCTCCCTGTCCGCCCAACTGGAATCCGCCCGCCCGTGGGCCACCCGCAAGCCGTCACTCTGGTGAGCGTGCGCTCCCGCAGGTAGTTGCCACACCAAGGGGCGCGGGGAACTGCGCGACAAGCCACCGACCTGCGGATGGTCCTCATCGGACAGGGCCATCCGCACAGGGTGGTTGCTCGCGCCGTTCCCCGCGCCCCTACGGGTGGTGCGCTACCGGACCTCGGTGATCTCCGGGCCCCGGTCGAAGGGGTTGAGGTCGCCCATGGAGGCGGGACGCCCCTGCTGGGGCATGCCGTCCGGGACCATCTGGGCGTCCTCGGGAAGGCGCAGCACGATCGGGTCGCGGGGCGCCATCGGCGAGTCACCGCGGACGACGATCGTCTGGCGGAAGACCTGCTCCAGCACCGCCGCCGCATCGTCCTGCATGGCCGCCTGGCCGCTGATCACGCCGCGCAGGAACCACCGCGGCCCGTCGCAGCCGACGAAGCGGACCAGCTGGACCCCGCGCGTGCCGTCGGGCAGCTGCACCGGGACCTGGGCGCGCAGGCCCCAGCCGAGGTTGGACTCCTCCTCGTCGACCACACCGCCCTGCTGCCGGATGCCGTCCGCGATCTCGTCGCGGACCTCGCCCCAGATGCCCTCGGACCGCGGCGCGGCAAAGGCCTGCAGCTGGATGGCGCTGTTGCCGAGCACCAGCGTGGCCGCGACGATCGCGTCGCCCGCGACCTCGACCCGCAGCTCCATGCCGTCGACGCCGGGGACCAGCAGACCGCCCAGGTCCACCCGGCCGTCCTTGGCGGCGCCCTCGACCTCGTTGATGTCGAACGGGCCCTCGGGACGCGGCGCCGGCGGCAGGCCGACCCGCTCCCCCTCGCCGTCCTCCAGGTCGGAGGCGTCCTCGAACTCGTTGCTGTCGGCGTCGGCCAGCTCGTCGAGCTGATTGCCAGCGTCCTCGCCCTTGGCGCGACGACGGAACACGGTCACTGTCCTTCCCGGTCGGGTACCGAAGAGTCTTTCTGCCCGGCCGCGGGAATGCTAACCGCGGCATGGCCCCCCGTCGACCCGAAGCCTCCTGCGGCGCGCGCCGACCCCGGCAGTTCCGCCACCTCGTGGAAGCGGACCTTCTCCACCCGCTGGACGACCAGCTGGGCGATCCGGTCCCCCCGGTGGAAGACCACCCGCTCGCGCGGGTCGAGGTTGACGACGATCACCTTGATCTCACCACGGTACCCGGCATCGACCGTTCCGGGGGCATTGACGAGGGCGATGCCGCACCGCGCGGCCAGACCGGAGCGCGCGTGTACGAAGGCCGCGTACCCGTCCGGCAGCGCGATGGCGACACCGGTCGGCAGGACGGCCCGCTCGCCGGGCTCCAGGACGGCGTCGACGGTGGTGCGCAGGTCCGCACCGGCGTCGCCGGGGTGCTCGTACGCGGGGACGGGCAGGTCCTCGTCGATCCGCCGGATCAGGACGTCGACGGGGTGCAGGTCGGAGCTCACGGGTTCACCTCGAAGGCGCGGACGCGCTTGTGCAGGTCGGGGTTGTCCATGGCCGCCTTGATGTCCTCGGGACGGCCGTGGTTGACGAAGTGCTCCAGCGGGACCTGGATGAACAGCGCCTGCGCGGTCAGCGCGAGCGGGCCGTCCGGCGCGTCCAGCCGGGCCTCGCCGCGGCAGAAGATCTTGCGGCCGGCGACGGCCTCGACCCAGGTGTGCAGGTAGAGGGTCGAGTCGACCGGGACGGGGCGGCGGAAGTCGGTCTCCAGCCGCGCCGTGACCGAGGTGGAGTGCAGCAGCCAGTTCAGCGTGCCGAGCGCGTCGTCCATGGCCGTGACCAGCACACCGCCGTGGGCCAGACCGGGGCCGCCCTGATGGGTGGGCGCGACGGTGAACTCCGCGAAGATCTCCACGCCCTCACCGGCCCGCGCGGCCAGGTGCAGGCCGGACGGCTGGGCCGGACCGCAGCCGAAGCAGAACTCGTAGTGCGGCTCGATCAACTGCCCGGGCGCGGGCGCGTCCGGGTGGCGGACGGGCGCAACCGCGTCCGGCGGCGGGGTGAGGCTGGGTCGTGCTGCATCGGTCACTCGGTGACCCTACAGGCAGTGGACGTTTCACCCGCCCCGCGGTCGGGCGCGCCGCCCGCGCGGCGCACAATGGACGCCATGTACGACGAACGCCTCTCCGCCCCGGCGGTCCTGTGGCTGCTGCCGGTGGGCTGCGGCATCTCCTTCATGCTGGTCCTGCTCGTCTTCAGCCCGATCGCGGCGCTGCTGGGCCTGGTCGCGGGCGGCGTCGGCGGGGCCGTGCTGCTGAGCAGCTACGGCTCGCCGCGGATCCGGGTCACCCAGGGCCACCTGCTCGCCGGCGAGGCGAAGATCCCCGTCACCGCGCTCGGCGAGGCCGAGCCGCTGGACCGGGAGGCGGCCTTCGCCTGGCGCACCACCAAGGCCGACGCCCGCGCGTTCATGCTGATGCGCGGATACATCCCGACCGCCCTGCGCGTCGTCGTCACCGACCCGGAGGACCCGACGCCGTACCTGTACCTCTCCACGCGCACCCCGGACCGCCTCGCCGCGGCCCTGGAGGCAGCCCGTCAGGACGCCGCCACGGCCTCCAAGTAGGCCGAGACCGCCGCCAGACTGCGCGACCGGCACGCGACGCGCGCGGCCACCCTGTCGCGCGCGGCCGCGATGGCGGCGACGGTCTCCGCGGTGGCGTCGGCGACGCATCGCGGCGTTCCTCGGCCGCCGGGGTGGGGCGCTGCTGGTGCCCGGGGGGGCCTCCGTCGTCGGCACAGCCGTCACCGTCGCCCTCATCGACCGCGCTACGCGCGCTGACGCTCGCGAGCGTGGTGCTCTCCCTGCTGGCCGCCGCGCTGCGGACCCTCCCGGGCCACTCCGCGGCCCTCCTGTACGCCGCCACGGCCCTCTGGGGCCTCCACTGGGGCGGAGCCTCCACCCTCCCTCCCCACCGCCTCGGCCGTCACCGGCGGCGCCCGGGCCCAGCCGCCCCTGGTCGCCACCTGGAACACCGCCACGCGCCTCGGCGGCGCCCTCCTGAACAGCGTCGGCCCGCCAGCCTTCCCTGGTCCGTCCTGACCCTCCTGACAGCCTCCCTGACGGCAACCGCGGCCACACCGTCACCCATGACGGGTGCGGGCCCCGGGGCTGGGGGGCCGAGGCCGAGGAGCTGGGGGGCCGAGGCCGAGGAGCTGGGGGACCGAGGGGCCGGTGGCGGGAGCCGGGGGCCCACGGGCCGAGGAGCTGGGGGCGGCGCCAAGCTCCGGGAAGCCGAGGACAGGGCCAGGGGCCGCGGGCGGGCCCACCGGCTGGAGGGCTGGGGCTGGGGCCAGGTGCCAAGCGACGGGCCGAGGAACTGGGGCAGGCCCAGGCGCAGCCCGAGGGGCCCACAGGCTGAAAGGGTCGGGGCCGGGGTCCAGGGGGCCAAAGGGGCGGGGCCCAGAGAACGTCATGCCGTTCAGGGGCCGCCGGGGCATGGCGGAAGCCCGCTCCCGGCCTCCACGAGGCCCTCGGGGCAGCGCGAGGCGGCGGCAGCGCCGGGAGCGGCTGCGCGGGGCCCGGGCCGGCAAGCCGAGGGCAGGCCCAGAGGCAGCCGGAGGGGCCCAGCGCTGAAAGGCCGGGGCCGGGGCCCAAGGGGCCAAGCCACGGACCGAGGCCCAGAGAACGTCACGCCGTTCAGGAGCCGCCAGGGCATGGCGGAAGCCCGCTCGCGGCGTCCACGAGCCCCCTCGGGGCAGCGCGAGGCGGCGGCACCGCCCGGAGCGGCTGCGCGGGGGCCACGGGCCGGGAAACCGGGGGCAGGCCCGGGGCCGAGGGAGGGGCCCAAGGCTGAAGGGTCGGGGCCCAGGGGGCCAAAGGGCCGAGGCCCCGGGAACGTCATGCCGTTCAGGGGCCGCCAGGGCATGGCGGAAGCCCGCTCCTGGCGTCCACAAGCCCCTCGGGCAGCGTGGGGTCGCCGGCAGGGCTCGGCGGGGTGGCTACGGCTCGTCGGGGTCCGGGCGGGCCGTGAGCCAGTAGGACGGGTCGGAGGGGCGGCGTTCGCGCAGGTCGCGGCGGATCTCGGCGGCGAGCTTGGCGGTGTCGCGGCGGTTGACGTAGGCGCCCGCCGCGGCGCCGACCATCAGCGGGGCCAGGGAGGGCAGCTTGCGGACGCCCGCACGGGTGAGCCGCTTGCGCAGCGCCGTGCGCAGGCCCGCAGTCTTGCTGAGGGCCAGGATCGTCGCCGGTGAGGCCACATCGAGGCCGCGGCGCTCGGACCAGACGGACAGGTACGCCAGGGCTCGCTGCTTGGCATTGCCCTGCGCGGGCTGGCCGTAGGCCTCGTACAGCTCCGCGATCATCTTGAACTCGACCGACGCGACCGCGAGCAGCTCGGCTGCGATCTCGACGGGCATGGCGGCCGGCACCGGCATCATCGCGGCGGCGCCCGCGCCCGCACCGACGGCGCCGGACGCGCGTGCGCCGGCCGCGGCGATCCGGTCGGCCAGCTCCTCCGCGCTACGCGCGTCGGGGTGGTGGGCGCGCAACGTCGCGACGTCGCGCACCTTGATCCGGGGCGCCGCCGCCATCAGGCGGTCGACCAGGCCGACCGCACCGTCCTTGGCGCCCCTGCCGAGGCTGCGCCCCAGCTTCCGCGCGAGCGCGGCCATACGGCCCTGCTCGGCGGCGGGGACGGAGTCCGCACCCGCGGACCCGTCCCAGACCTCCATCTCGTCGGCGATCCGGGCGAGGTCGGCCGTGGTCTCGTCCTCGACGGACTTGTCCACGGCAGGTTCCTGCCCGGCGCCTACGGATCTTTGCGGCTTGCGGAACGGTCCCATGAAGTCCCCTTCCTCGCACCGCTCGATCAGGCGGCGCAGTCCCGGCAGATCGGCTGGCCGTTCTTCTCATTGGCCAGCTGGCTCCGGTGGTGCACCAGGAAGCAGCTCGAGCAGGTGAACTCATCGGCCTGACGAGGCAGGACCCGCACGGACAGTTCCTCATTGCTGAGGTCCGCTCCGGGCAGCTCCAGACCCTCTGCAGCCTCGAACTCGTCGACATCGACCGAGCTGGTCGTCTTCTCGTTCCGGCGTGCCTTGAGTTCCTCGATGCTGTCCGATTCGAGGTCGTCGTCGGTCTTGCGTGGGGTGTCGTAGTCAGTCGCCATATCACTCTCCCCCTTTGGGCGTGTTGCGGTTGTCTCCAGCGCACGTAACGCGCAGGGAGTCGGACTTGTGCCCGACCCGAGGGCGAGATTTTGCCTTACTTCAAGGCCCGTTACTCAATCGACACCCGACCAGACCCCCGAAGAGGTGATCGCGAGGTCGATTCGGGGAGGTCACGAGGGCTCCGGCGGATACCCTCCACTGACCACTTACCGTGATCATGACGAGCGGAAACACCGAAACCAAGGGGCCGTGCGCCGACCCGCTCGATCACTGTCCGTCATCAGCCTTCTCGCGCCACTTTGGCTGAAAATGTGCGCACACCCACAGTGACACACCTCTTTGTGAGCTTCATCACGGTTCTGGAAAGTCCGGACTTGTCGGGCGTCCGTCGAGCCCTCCCGCTACCCTGCGCGAGCCGGAGTGCGCGGACGGTCAGCAGGCTCTCAGCGGACACCCAGCGGACGTTCAGCCGTCGGTCAGCCCGCGCGGCGCTCCTGCGCGGCCTGTCGGCGGGCCAGAATGGCCGCCTGGCGCTCGTCGAAGCGGGTCGCCTGGGTGTCGAGCCCGTCGAGGAAGAGACCGAGCTCCTGCTGGGCCTCCAGGCCCTCGGGGCCCAGGCCGGTGATCTCCATGACCTTCAGCTTGCGCAGCACCGGCTGCAGCACGTCGTCGTGGTGGATCCGCAGGTTGTAGATGCCGCCGACGGCGATCTGCACGGCCGCGCGCTCGAAGCCGGGCATGCTGTGGCCGGGCATCCGGAAGCCGGTCACCACGTCGGCGATGGCGCGCATGGCCTGGTCCGGGGCGATCTCCAGGGCGGCCTTGAGCAGGTTCCGGTAGAAGACCATGTGCAGGTTCTCGTCGGTGGCGATCCGGGCCAGCATCCGGTCGCAGACGGGGTCTCCGGAGTTGTGGCCGGTGTTCCGGTGCGAGATGCGGGTGGCGAGCTCCTGGAAGGCCACGTAGGCCACCGAGTGCAGCATCGAGTGGTTGTTGTCCGACTCGAAGCCCTCGGCCATGTGCGTCATCCGGGCGCGCTCCAGCGCCACCGGGTCGACCGCGCGCGAGGTCAGCAGGTAGTCGCGCATGACGATGGAGTGGCGGCCCTCCTCGGCCGTCCACTGGTGCACCCAGGTGCCCCACGCGCCGTCACGACCGAACATCGAGGCGATCTCGTGGTGGTAGCTCGGGAGGTTGTCCTCGGTGAGCAGGTTCACCACGAGGGAGACCCGCGCGACGTCGGTGACCGGGGACTGCTGGACCGCCCAGGCCTCGCCGCCGAAGATCCCGTCGAAGTCGCGGCCGAGGCTCCACTGCACGTACTCGTGCGGCATCCACTCCTTGGCCACGCCGAGGTGACGGTTGAGCTCGCGCTCGACGACCTCCTCCAGGGCGTGGAGGAGCTGCGCGTCGGACCAGTGGGTACGGCCGGCGGGGCGGTCGGGGGCGATCGTCACGGCAATCCAACTCTCGGTACGGCTCGCAGTGCGGCACTGCGGACGGCGGTGCACACGGCGTGGAGCACTCTCACCTACGGTTCCGTAGGTTACGCCACCGTAGGTTGACGAGGCGAACCCTGGCAAGGGCGCCGGTGCAAGGTCACAACCTGGGGATTTGGTTACTTGCCGGTCGGCAAACGAAAGCCGACCCGCGGCGCGGAAGGGTGAATTCCGCAGCGCCGCAGGTCGGCCTGGTGACGGGTGGGGCCGGGTCTCAGCCGATGGCACCCCGGACGGGCGCCGGCGGCAGCGTCGGCGCCTTGGCGGCGGGAATCCGGACACGGATCAGCAGACCGCCCTCGGCGCGCGGCACGGCCTCGATGGCGCCGTTGTGCGCCCGCACGACCGAGCGGACGATCGAGAGCCCGAGACCCACGCCCTTGTCGCTCCGCGTCCGCTCGCGGCCCTTTCCGCGCCGGAACGGCTCGAATATGTTCTCGATGTCGTAGCCGGGCACCACGGGCCCGCTGTTGACCACCACGAGCTCGCCGCCGCCGTTGACCGCGGAGTGCACCTGCACGTCCACCCAGCCGTCCTGGGCCAGGTTGTACTTGACCGCGTTCTGGATCAGGTTCAGCGCCACCCGCTCCAGCAGCACGCCGTTGCCGGAGACCATCACCTCGCCCGCCGGCTCCGGCAGCGCGGAGCGGATCCGCACCCCCCGCGCGGCGGCGTCGCCACGGGTCTGTTCGAGCGCCTGCCGGGCCACCTCGGCGAGGTCCACCGGCTTGCGCTCGGTCAACTCGTTGTCGCTGCGGGCCAGCAGCAGCAGGCCCTCGACCAGCTGCTCACTGCGCTCGTTGGTGGCCAACAGGGTCTTGCCCAGCTGCGTCAGCTCCGGCGGCGCCGCCGGGTCGGAGAGCTGCACCTCCAGCAGGGTCCGGTTGATCGCCAGCGGCGTGCGCAGTTCGTGCGAGGCGTTGGCGACGAACTTCTGCTGCGACTCGAACGCCCGGTCGAGCCGGTCGAGCATGTCGTCGAAGGTGTCGGCGAGCTCCTTGAGCTCGTCGTCCGGACCGTCCAGCTCGATCCGGCGGTGCAGGTCCGAGGAGGCCACCTGGCGCGCCGTGCGGGTGATCCGCCCGAGGGGGCTGAGCACCCGGCCCGCCATGGCGTAGCCGAAGAAGACCGCGAGGATCAGCAGCGCGAGCAGCGCCGCCAGCGACTTCCACACCAGCAGGTGCAGCGCGGCGTCGGTGTGGGCCCGCTGGTAGGCGTCGAGGTAGTGACGCAGTTGGTCACCGGTCAGCGGCGTGCCGTCGGAGAGGTGCACCTGCACGTTCGCGCCGATGCTGATCGGCGGGAACTGCGTCGCACTGCCGAAGGCCTGGTCGACGAAGAGGTACATGACCAGGACCATGATCAGCCCGGCGAGCAGGAACATCCCGCCGTAGAACATGGTCAGCCGGATGCGCAGGGTGGGCCGGAAGGGAAGCAGCGACTCCCTGATGTCGATGCGGTCCGAGTGATCGGTCCGGCCGCCGGAGGTGTCTGCACTGGCCACGGCTCAGATCCGGTATCCCGAACCCGGCACGGTGATGATCACCGGCGGCTCGCCGAGCTTGCGGCGCAGCGTCATCACGGTGACCCGGACGACGTTGGTGAACGGGTCGGTGTGCTCGTCCCAGGCCTTCTCCAGCAGCTGCTCGGCGGAGACCACGGCGCCACCGGCCCGCATCAGCACCTCCAGCACCGCGAACTCCTTGGGCGCCAGCGCGATCGGCTTGCCGTCGCGCAGCACCTCCCGGCGGCCCGGGTCCAGCGAGATCCCGGCACGCTCCAGCACCGGCGGCAGCGGCGTCGTCGCCCGCCGCCCCAGCGCCCGCACCCGCGCGACGAGTTCGCTGAAAGCGAACGGCTTCGGCAGGTAGTCGTCGGCCCCCAGCTCCAGACCCTCGACGCGGTCGCTGATGTCACCGGCGGCCGTCAGCATCAGCACGCGGGTCGGCAGCGCCTCCTCGACGAGCTTGCGGCAGACGTCGTCGCCGTGGACGAGCGGGAGGTCCCGGTCGAGCACCACGACGTCGTACTCGTTGAGGGCGATCCGGTCCAGCGCGGCCTGGCCGTCGTAGACCACGTCCACGGCCATGGCCTCACGGCGCAGGCCGGTGGCGACAGCGTCGGCGAGCAACTGCTCGTCCTCGACCACGAGAACTCGCACCAAGGGTCCCTTCGGAACGGGCACGCCCCGGCAAGGGCGTGCACACGGGTGGCACGGCAGGTCCGGCCAGGCTTCCATCCTGCCTCGACCCGCCGTAAAGCACTGGTAAGCAGGGCGTGACAAGGGACGACCCGGGGCGTGGGACGGGTCGACCCCGGCGCGGAACCGGCGAGTGTGACCCATTTCGCTTTCGCGGCGAGGTTTCCGCCTCGGGCCGCTTGGGCAGGACGCTCATTACACCCGCGATGCACAAGCGCACTGTGCGCTCCAGTCACACGTGCGTTTCCACACGTGCCTCGCACCCGCCCGCCGTGCGGCCATCCGCGCCGGGTCCCCCGTGATCCCGGGGCCGCCACGACACCAGCAAGGGGGTCAGCCTCATGGACGCCTTCACCGCCGGCATCCTCCAGCGCATTCGCACCGCCGAGCAGGACCTGCATCGGGCCCTGGAGTCGGGTGACGACTTCCTGGCCGAGGTCGAACAGTCCGAGCTCGACGACCTGCGCCGGCTCGCCGCGGAGCACGGCATCGAACTGATGCCCGCCGCCCCGCGCACGGCCGCCTGAACCTTCCCGGTCCCACACAACCCTCGCCACCCTCGCCCCGCACCCGCCCGCCCCGGACCACGTCCGGGGCGCAGTCGTTGCCGGGGCGAGGGCTGCGCGGGCCTCGGCTCCCGCCGGGCTTCCGTTCAGTCGTGCCAGGCGCCGAGGCTCTCCAAGGCGTCCTGGAGGGGCTGGAAGAGCCCGTCCGGCGCCGCGACGGTGAGCTCCGGGCTCGCGGGCTCACCCGGGCGCCCGGAGACCAGCGCGCCCGACTCCGCGGCGATGAGCGCTCCCGCGCTGTAGTCCCAGGGGTTCAGCCCCCGCTCGTAGTACCCGTCCAGCCGCCCCGCCGCGACGTCGCACAGGTCCACCGCGGCGGAGCCGCCCCGGCGGATGTCCCGCACGCGCGGCAGCAGCGCGGCGACGACCTCAGCCTGGCGCGCGCGGCGCGCCTGCAGGTAGCCGAAGCCGGTCCCGATCAGCGCCCGGTCCATCGGGGGCGCGGTCCTCACCGCGAGCGCCCGCCCGTTCAACGCCGCGCCCTGCCCGCGCACGGCCTGCACGCGCTCACCGCGCGGCGGCACCTCGACGACCCCCACGACGACCTCGCCGTCCAGCTCGGCGGCGATGCTGACGGCCCATGCGGGCAGCCCGTAGAGGTAGTTGACCGTCCCGTCGAGCGGGTCGATCACCCACCGCACCCCACTGGTCCCCTGCCGGGAAGCACCCTCCTCCCCCAACAGCCCGTCGTCCGGGCGCCGTTCGGCAAGCAGCTCGGTGATCAGCTTCTCGGCGGCGAGGTCCATCTCGGTGACCACGTCGACCGCGGAGCTCTTCGTCGCCGCGACGCCGAGATCGGCCGGGCGGCCGTCCCTGAGCAGGACCCCGGCTCGCGACGCAGCCTCGACGGCGACGTCGAGGAGCTCGGCGTAGAGGTTCTGACGATCAGTCATTGAACTTGCCTCCGTGAATGGGTTGCACTCCCCCAGGGGCGCGAGGAACTGCGCGAGACACCACCGGTGTGCGGGTGGCCCTGCTCGTTCGGGGACTCGCCACGCAGGGTGGCTGGCCGCGCAGTTCCTCGCGCCCCTCAGGGCGTTGCAACTGGCCCTCAGTTGATCCAGTCCTCGCCTGCCGCTGCCGGTGCCGCGCCGCGCGCGGCGGGGCAGCAGCCGACCGGGCAGACGTCGTGGGAAGCCCCGAGCGCTCCCAGCGTGCAAGGGCCGACCCGCTCGCCGCGCTCGCGGGCCGCACGTTCGAGGACGAGGTCGCGGACGGCCGCGGCGAAGCGCGGGTCCGCGCCGACCGTGGCGGCCCGCGCCACCGGCAGGCCCAGCTCGTCGGCCTTCTCCCGGGCCTGGGTGTCGAGGTCGTACTTGACCTCCATGTGGTCGGAGACGAAGCCGATCGGCACCATCACGACCGCCGCCGCACCCGCGGCCTGCTCGGCCTCCAGGTGGTCGCAGATGTCCGGCTCCAGCCACGGGATGTGGGGGGCGCCGCTGCGGCTCTGGTAGACGAGCTCCCACGGCCGGTCCACCACGCCCGTGGCCTCCGCGACCGCCGTGGCGATCAGGCGGGCGACCTCCCGGTGCTGGGCCACGTACGCGCCGCCGGGCGTGCTCCGGGCCGGGTCCGCGGGTGCGCCGGAGGTGTCCGCCAGGACGTCCGGGATCGAGTGCGTGGTGAACGCCAGACGTGCGCCGGCCCGGACCGTCTCCGGCAGGGACTCCAACGCGGCGAGCGTGGACTCGATCATCGGCTCGACGAAGCCGGGGTGGTTGTAGAAGAGCCGCAGCTTGTCCACCCGCAGCTCGGCCGCGCCCGGCGCGCCCTCCTCGCGCAGCGCGGTGAGTGCGGCGGCCAGATTCTCCCGGTACTGGCGGCAGCCGGAGTAGTTCGCGTAGGCGCTGGTGGCCAGGACCAGCACGCGCCGGTGGCCGTCAGCCGCCATCTCGCGCAGCGTGTCGACGAGATAGGGGGCCCAGTTGCGGTTGCCCCAGTGGACCGGCAGGTCCAGCCCGTGGTCGGCGAAGTCGGCGCGCAGCGCCGCCAGCAGCTCGCGGTTCTGGGCGTTGATCGGGCTCACGCCGCCGAAGAGGAAGTAGTGCTGCCCGACCTCGGCCAGACGCTCCTTGGGGATGCCGCGCCCCCGGGTGACGTTCTCCAGGAAGGGCACGACGTCCTCGGGGCCCTCCGGGCCGCCGAAGGAGAGCAGGAGCAGGGCGTCGTACGGAGCATGCGCGTCGGACATGCCCCGATCTTTGCACGCACCCGCCGCGGACCTGCGGCCTGTCCACGCCGCCACGGCCGCCGTCTCGGATGAGGGAATCCCCGGGCGGGTCGCCAGGGCTCCACGTAAGCTGTCTAAACCACCCATATTCCTTACGGAGCTGTCTGTGTCCGCCGCGTCGTCCGCGCTCTCCACCTACCGCCGGATCTTCGCCGAGGCTCCCGGCAGCCTCGCCTTCTCCGCCGCCGGATTCATCGCGCGGATGCCGATGTCGATGGTCGGCATCGGCATGGTGACCATGCTCTCCTCGCTGCGCGGCGACTACGCGCTCGGCGGGGCGGTCTCGGCGACCATGGCCCTGGCGGCGGCACTGCTCGGGCCGCAGGTCGCACGGTTGGTCGACCGCTACGGGCAGAGCCGGATCGCGCTGCGGGCCACGGGCGTCACCGTGGCCGCGATGGGCGCGCTGCTCCTGTGCGCCGCGTTCGGCGCCCCGGACTGGACGCTCTTCGTCTGCGCGCTCGTGGTCGGCTGCATGCCCGCGATGGGCTCGCTGGTCCGGGCCCGTTGGGCCCACCTCTATCAGGGCTCGCCGCTGCTGCACACCGCCTACTCGTTCGAGTCGGTCGTCGACGAGATCGTCTTCATCGTCGGCCCGATCCTCGCGGTGGGCCTGTCCACCTCGTGGTTCCCCGAGGCCGGGCCGCTGCTGGCCACGGTGCTGCTGGCCGTCGGCACGCTGCTCTTCTGCGCCCAGGGGCGGACCGAGCCGCCCGTCCACCCGCATGCGCACGCCTCCGGCAGCTCCGCACTGCGCACCCGCGGCCTGCTGGTTCTGGTGATCACCTTCGTGGGCACCGGCGCGGTCTTCGGCAGCGTCGAGGTGACCACGGTGGCCTTCGCGGACCACCTGCACCACAAGGCGCTCTCCTCCGTCGTGCTGGCGGTCTACGCGCTCGGCTCCTGCATCGCCGGCATCGTCTTCGGCGCGCTCGAGCTGAAGGGTCCGCTCTCCCGTCGCTTCCTGGTGGGGATCATCACACTGGCGGTGAGTATGCTGCCGCTCCTATTCGTGAAGAACCTCGTGGCCCTGGCGGCAGCGCTGTTCGTCGCCGGGCTGTCCATCTCCCCCACCATGGTCACCACCATGGGGCTGGTGGAACGGATCGTGCCTCCGGCCAAGCTGACCGAGGGCATGACCTGGACCACCACCGGGCTGGCCGTGGGGGTCGCCTTCGGCTCCTCGGCCGCGGGCTGGGTGGTGGACGCCGCGGGTGCCTCCGCCGGCTACTGGGTGACCGTGGCCGCGGCGGCGCTCTCGGTCGTCACGGCGTTCCTCGGGTCGCGCCGGCTCCGGTCGGCGCCGGAGCAGCAGGAGGGTGCACGTGTCGAGTCAGACGACCCAGCCAGGCCTGTGGAGCAACTGGGCCGGTAACCAGACGGCACGGCCGAGGCGGGTGGTCGCACCCGGCTCCGTCGCGGAACTGTCGGAGCTGATCGCCGCGGCCGCGGCCGCCGGACTCCCGGTCAAGGCCGTCGGCAGCGGTCATTCGTTCACCGCGATAGCCGCCACGGACGGCGTCCTGGTCCGCCCCGACAGGCTGACGGCGATCAGGGAGATCGACCACAAGGGCGGCACCGTCACCGTCGAGTCCGGCCTCCCACTGGAGCGGCTCAACCTGCTGCTGGAGCACGCGGGCCTGGCCCTGACCAACATGGGCGACATCATGGTGCAGACCGTCGCCGGGGCGACCAGCACCGGCACGCACGGCACCGGCCGCACCTCCGCCTCGCTGGCCGCGCAGATCAAGGCTCTGGAGATCGTCCTCGCGGACGGCACCGTCACGCAGTGCTCCCCCACCGAGAACGCCGAGTTGTTCGCCGGCGCCCGGCTCGGGCTCGGCGCGCTGGGCGTGGTCAGCGCGATCACCTTCGGCGTGGAGCCGGCCTTCCTGCTGACCGCGAAGGAGGCGCCGATGTCGTTCGCCGAGGTGATCGACCGCTTCGACGAACTCGCGAACGGCAACGAGCACTTCGAGTTCTACTGGTTCCCGCACACGGAGAGCTGCACCACCAAGCGCAACAACCGCAGCAGCGGCCCCGCCGCCCCCCTGCCGGACTTCAAGCGCTGGCTCGACGACGACTTCCTCTCCAACACCGTCTGGGAGGGCGCCTGCCGGGTCGGCCGGACCTTCCCGAAGACGATCCCGACGATCGCGAAGATCGCCGGAAAGGCCTGGTCGGACCGGACCTACACGGACGTGTCCTACAAGGTCTTCACCAGCCCGCGCCGGGTCCGCTTCGTCGAGATGGAGTACGCCGTCCCGCGCGAGGCGGCCACCACGGTACTGCGCGAGCTCAAGCGTGCGGTCGAGCGCTCCGACTGGAAGATCTCCTTCCCTGTCGAGGTCCGCGTGGCCCCCGCCGACGACCTCTGGCTCTCCACGGCGAGCGGCCGCAGCACCGCCTACATCGCGGTGCACCTGTACCGCGGCAGCGCGCAGCAGAGCTACTTCACCGAGGTGGAGCGGATCATGACAGCCCATCAGGGCCGACCGCACTGGGGCAAGATGCACACCCGCGACGCGGAGTACCTCGCGGGCGCCTACCCGCACTTCGGCGACTTCACCGCCCTGCGCGACAAGGTCGACCCGGAGCGCCGCTTCGCCAACGACTACCTGCGGCAGGTCCTGGGCGACTGAGCCCGGGGGCCGGCCGCCGCTACGGGGACGGCGCGCCCTGCGG
Source organism: Streptacidiphilus jiangxiensis (assembly GCF_900109465.1). Taxonomy (GTDB): domain Bacteria; phylum Actinomycetota; class Actinomycetes; order Streptomycetales; family Streptomycetaceae; genus Streptacidiphilus; species Streptacidiphilus jiangxiensis. Next base: position 225,969 of record NZ_FOAZ01000004.1, on the reverse strand, counting down.
GGTGGCGGCGTCCCCGGACGTGCCCTTGCCCGAATCCGCGCCGCCCGAACCCGAGTTGCCCGTACCCGAGTTGGAGCCCGAGCTGCCGGAGCCCGAGTCGCCCGAGCCCGTGGAACCCTGCGGGCTCGGGGTCGGCGGGGCCGGGTCCGGGGTCGGGCCGGCGCTGCCGCTCGGGTGCGGACTCGGCGAGGTGCTCGGACTGCTCGGCTCCGTCGACGCGCCGCCGTTCTTCCCACCGCTGCCGCCCGAGTGTTCCGTCGACGCCCCCGATGAGGGATCCGCCGGGGCGGACGTGCCGGTGTCCGGCGTGCCGCCACCACCGCCGCCACCGAAGAACTGGGAAGCGGGCGTGCCGGAGGCCTGCTCGATGATCCCGACGGTGGCCATCGCGACCACGAAGACGATCGTGGCCGTGACGGCGTAGACCTTCCAACTCTTGGGTTTGAGACTGGTGCGACCTCGGTAGACGCCGACGGCCTCGCCCTGCTCCGGGGGATTGATTCGCGCCATCATCCGGGTGTGCTCGCCGCCCGGGTCGAAGGGGTCGAAGACCTGCGCCTTCTCGGCCTCGGCCGGTGCGTCCGCGCGGTGCGCGTGTTCGACCGGCGTCGGCGTCGTGGCCATCTCCCGGAACTGCTCGCCGGTGCGCCGGAACACGTGCTGGAACACGGCCGTTCCGGTCGTCGCCCCGATGCTGACCACGGCCGCGCCGAGGAACGTCCCGTAGACGCCCAACTGCGACGCGAGCACCGCACCGACCACGGCCGCGAGCGCGCTCGAGGCCACCTGCGTGAGGCTCAGATCGAGGGTCCTGCGCTTGGGCTTCCCGCCCTTGTTGTCCAGATCCTCCATCAACGCCCCTCGATGCTGCCTTTTGTCCATGGTGCACCAGGTACGACCGTTCGAAGGACCCCGTGGTTCCGGATGGCCGAAATGTGTGAAGATGATCACCGTAAGCCGCGCGGACGACCGCCATCGGAGTGGCGACCCTTGAGAATCCAGCGATTCGCGGCAGACTTGAGCCGCGAGCCGCACCATCCGGGGGCCACGTTTGGAGTAGTGTTGCGTGAAGCCCGGCTGCGCGCGGTCGGCGACGCTCGTCCCGGGGTGCTCGCCGCGCAAGGCGCGACGCCCGGGAGTCGGAACAATGGAACAGTGACAGGCAGTCAAAAGAAGTAACTGTGCCATAACGGTGAGTCGCGGACCGAGGCTGACCCGCCGGGTAACTCTGCAATGTTGTGGTCCGCCGCCCGTCGGCACGCCACACTCGTTACGGGAGCAGCGACGCAGGTGACGTCGGCAGGCACCACCCGGGAGGTAACCGTGCCCGAACTGCGCGTCGTAGCCGTCAGCAGTGACGGCTCACGACTGGTGCTCAAGGCTGCCGATTCGACGGAATACTTCCTTCCGATTGACGAGCGGCTGCGCGCCGCCGTGCGCGGTGACCGGCCCCGCCTCGGTCAGATCGACGTCGAGAGCCACCTCCGCCCCCGTGACATCCAGGCCCGCATCCGCGCCGGCGCGACGGCCGAGGAGGTCGCCCAGCAGGCCGGCATCTCCGTCGAGCGCGTCCGGCGCTTCGAGGGCCCCGTCCTGGCCGAGCGCGCGTTCATGGCCGAGCGCGCCCGCAAGACGCCTGTGCGCCGCGCGGGCGAGTCCACCGGCCCGCAGCTCGGCGACGCCGTCGCCGAGCGCCTGCTGCTGCGCGGCGCGGAGAAGGACAGCACGGTCTGGGACTCCTACCGCCGCGACGACGGCACTTGGGAGATCATTCTCGGCTTCCGCGCCGACGCGACGGCCCGTCAGGCGCGCTGGACCTACGACCCGCCGCGCCGGCTGGTCCAGCCCTGCGACGACGAGGCCCGCGCGCTGATCGGCGAGTCACCCGCACTGGCGGCCGAGCCGACCCACCCCTTCGTCCCCCGCATCGCCCGGCTCCCCGGAGCCGACCGCGGCATGGGCATGCGCCCGCACGCGCCCGAGCGGCCCTCCATCGAGCGGCTCTCACTGGAGCGGCCGGAGCGGGTCGAGCGCGTGGAACGCGTCGAGCGCGGGCCGGAGCCGGCGGTGTCGCCCGCGGCGAGCGCGGCGGCGTCCGCGGCCTCCGCATCGGTGGCGGACCAACTGGACTCGGTCGACTTCCTCGACGTCGTGCCCACGGCTCTGCCGTCGGCGCTGGCGGACGAGTCCACCCTCACCGCGGCCGAGACCGAGATCCCGTCCGCGGCGGCTGCAGCGGGTGCGGGTGCGGGTGCGGCCTACGCCGACATCCTGATGCCTCGTATGGCCACCCCCCACCGCGACCGCCTCATCGGCTCCACCGACCGCCAGGCCGAGGCGGACGGCGTCCGCCCGGGCCGCAGGGCGGCCGTGCCGAGCTGGGACGAGATCGTCTTCGGTACCCGCCGCAAGAAGCAGGACTGACGCTCTGTCACTTCTCGCTCTTGCCTGAGCTTGAGCACTCTCCGGAGACACGAGGCTCTGCTGCCACGCGGCGCAGCCGCAGATCGGCGCAACCGGCTCCGCCGTGCGGGCGCGACCTGGCCGGCTGTGCTCCTTCAGCTAGGTGCACCATTGAGGGGCGCGGGGACCTGCGCGAGCAACCACCGGCGTGCGAATGGCCCCGCTCGGTGAGGACCGTCCGCAGGTCGGTGGGTTGTCGCGCAGTTCCCCGCGCCCCGAGGGCTTCCCTCAGCGCGGGTCCGGGCCGGTGGCTGCGGGGCGGGAGGGGTCGGCGGACCACTCGCTCCAGCTGCCCGGGTAGAGCGTGGCCCGCAGGCCCGCGAGTTCCAGGGCCAGCGCCTCGTGCGCGGCCGTGACGCCGGAGCCGCAGTAGACGGCGATCTCCGTGTCCTCGCGCGCGCCCAGCGCGCGGAAGCGGGCGGCGAGGTCCGCCGCAGGCAGGAAGCGGCCGGTCGCGTCCACGTTCTCCGACGTCGGCGCCGAGGTCGCACCGGGGATGTGGCCCGCGCGCGGGTCCACCGGCTCGGTCTCGCCGCGGTAGCGCTCCCCCGCACGGGCGTCCAGCAGCACCCGGGCGTGGCCGTCCGCCCAGGACGCCGCGCCGTCGGCGTCGATCGTCGGCACCGAGCCGGGGACGACGGTGAAGTCGCCGGACTCGGCCTCCGGCTCCGTCAGCGAGAGCGGGTGGCCCGCCTCGGTCCACGCCTGCAGGCCGCCGTCCAGCACCCGCACGTGACCGTGGCCGGCCCAGCGCAGCAGCCACCAGGCGCGGGCTGCCGACATCGAGGTGGCCGCGTCGTAGACGACGACCTCGCGGTCCGCGCGGACCCCGGCGCGCCGCAGTGCCGCCTGGAGCACCTCCGGCGTCGGCAGCGGGTGGCGGCCGCCCGTGCCGGGCGCGGAGGCGAGCTCTCGGTCGAGGTCGACGTAGTGCGCGCCCGGCACGTGGCCCTTGGCGTACTCCTCCGCGCCGGGCGGTCCGCCCAGACTCCAGCGGATGTCGAGCACCGCCGGGGGGTGCTCCCCGGTGAGCAGGGCGGCGAGGTCGTCAGGGCCGATCAGGAGGGAGGCGGGCTGAGTCATGGCCCCAGTATCCCGATACGCCCCGCCAGGGGACATTCTCGCGCCAACCGCAGCGTTCGCCGTCCCGAGGTGGCAGCATCAGGGAGGTGACGGAGAGCTTGCGGCTACCGCAGGGCACCCCCTGCTGGGTGAGCCTGATGGCGCACGACCTCGACGCGGCCCGCGCCTACTACGCCGCCCTGCTCGGCTGGGAGTTCCATCGCGGCCCCGGCCGGCTCGGCCCGTACGTGCGGGCGACGGTGGACGGCCTGTTCGTCGCGGGGATCGGGCAGGTCGACGACTCGGTCGGCTTCCCCGTCGACTGGATCACCTACTTCGCCGTGGACAGTGCCGACGAGGTGGCGGGCCGGGTACGCGACTGCGGCGGTACGGTCGCGCTCGGCCCCATCGACTCCGCCGACGACGCCGGTCGGCTGGTGGTCGCGGCGGACCCGGCCGGCGCCGTCTTCGGCCTGTGGGAGCCGCGCGCCCACTACGGCTGGCAGCTGCGCCGCGCGCCCGGCTCTGTCGTCTGGAGCGAACTGCGCACCCCCTCGCCGCTGAACGCCGCCGACTTCTACGCCAAGACCTTCGGGCTCGCGGCCGTCCATGCGGGCCGCGCCGAGATCGGCCGCGACGACGGCGCGATGCTGCTGCGCTACGGCGGCCACCGTGTCGCGGGCATCCGCGAGACCGGCCCCGGGGATCCCCGCCCTCGCTGGCGCGTCTACTTCGCCGTCGCCGACCTCGAGGTGTCGGTCAAGACGGCCTTGGCGCTGGGCGGCAGCCTGGAGGAGACCCCGCCCCCGGCCCGCTACGGCGCCGCGGCGTTCCTGCGCGACCCGCAGGGCGGGCCGTTCGCGCTGGTCCGCCTCTCGGAGCCGTGAGCCCGCGTTCACCGAGTTGTCGTGACAAGTTCACCGGCCCGAAGGCATGGAAAGCGCTTACCCACCCCCTGCTCCGCCGTTAGGGTGACGGGAGTCCGATCGCCCGCCGAAGCCCAGGGGCACCACATGCACCTCCCGCACCAGTCCGACCCGCACGCGCGCGCCCGTCGCGTCCTCGTCGTCGGCATCGACGGCGTCCGCCTCGACCTGCTCGGCGAGCTGGACACGCCACGGCTGGACGAGATCGCCGCAGCGGGCTTCCTGGCCCCCGTGCTGATCGACCCGGGCACGCCGACCATGTCCGGACCGTGCTGGGCCACCATCGCGACCGGCGTACACGTCACCAAGCACGCGGTGTGGAACAACGACTTCACCGGGCACCGCCTGGCGGTCTTCCCCGACTTCCTCACCCGCCTCACCCACGGGTTCGGCCGCCGCACGTACGTCGCCGCCGCCTGGGAGCCGCTGGTGCTGGCGCGCGCGGGCGGGCCTCTGTTCAACGGCCCCGGGCGGCTCAGCTTCGTCGCCCCCGCAGCGGAGACCTGCGAGGACTGGGAGGCCGTCGACGAGCGCATGGTCCGCGACGCGGTCGCGGTGCTGCGGGAGGAGGACCCCGAGGCGTCCTTCGTCTACCTCGGTGCCGTCGACGAGACCGCGCACCTGCGCGGCTGCGGCGCGGACTACCGTGCCGCGATCCTGCGCGCCGACGAGCGCCTCGGCCGTCTCCTCGACGCCGTCCGCGCCCGGCCCACCTACGCCGACGAGGACTGGACGGTCATCGTCGTCACCGACCACGGCCACGTCGACGAGGGCGGCCACGGCGGCGACAGCCTGCTGGAGCGCACGGCGTGGATCGCCTGCGCGGGCCCGGAGTTCACTCCCGGCTCGGTCACCGGCCCGCTGCGGCACGTCGACGTCGTCCCCCAGATCTTCGCCTCCCTCGGCCTCACCCCGGACCGCCACTGGACCCTCGACGGCCTCCCGTTCGCCGCCTCCGCCGCGCGCGCCGCAGCGGAGTTCCAGACGGTCTGACGAACCTGCCCGGCGGCTCAACAGGTCGACGGTCATGTCGGTGTTGTGCGCCTGCCGTCCGACCGGCGGGCCTCGGCCCGTCAGAGCTGCCGCCCCGACCGGGGTCTAGCGCTGCTGACCCAGCATCGGGTGGGCGCCGTCGAAGGGGAGGACGTCCGGCGAGAGGGCACCTGCCCGCGCCGTCGCGGACGTCATGCGCTTGCGGTGGTGCCGGCGGCACAGCACCTCGTAGCCGATCTGGTCGTCGTTGACGACCACGTCGCCGACGACGACCTGCGCGCCCTCGACCACCATCACGCCGCCGACCGTGCGCGCGTTGTGCGTCGCCCGCGCGCCGCACCAGCACAGGGCCTCGACCTGCAGCACCTCCACCCGGTCCGCCAGCTCGATCAGCCGCGCCGAGCCGGGGAACAGTCGGGTCCGGAAGTCCGTGGTGATGCCGAAGGTGAAGACGTCGATGGCGAGGTCGTCGACGATCCGGGCCAGCTGGTCGACCTGGGTCGCGTCGAAGAACTGGGCCTCGTCGCAGATCAGGTAGTCGATCCGCTCGCCGGCGGACAGCAGCTTGACCACGTGGTGGTGGAAGTCCATGCCGTCGTCGACCTCGACGGCGGCCGTGCTCAGCCCGAGCCGGCTCGACAGCGTCGCCTCACCCGCGCGGTCGTTGCGGGTGAAGATGATGCCGGCCCGGCCGCGGGCGCGGTGGTTGTGGTCCATCTGCAGCGCCAGCGTGGACTTGCCGCAGTCCATGGTCCCGGAGAAGAAGACCAGCTCAGCCACGACGCACCTCCAGCAGCGGCACCAGCAGTTCCGAGTCGAGCAGCGAGCCGTGCATGCCGATCATCGACGACTCCCCCGGCTCGCGCCGGGTCGCGGTGACCGCCGCGTCGGAGGCCGCGACGGCGACGACGTCGCCGATGCGCTCACGCACCCGGTCCTCCACGACGGGGCCGAACCAGCCCGCCGCGATCGCCTCGTCCCGCGACGCGATCCAGAACCGGTCGCCGAGGCGTTCGCGCCAGGCGGCGAGCAGGTCGGCCTCGGCGCCCGGGCGGGCGTAGAGGTGGCGGGCGCGGCCCTCGCCGCCGAGGAGGAGCATGCCCGCGCGCAGGTCCTCCTGCTCGGGGGCGTCCAGGTCGATGCGGGCCCCGACCGCGGGGTCCGTCGGCACGTCGACCATGCCGTGGTCGGCGGTGACGTAGAGCGCGGAGCGGGGCGGCAGCTGCTCGGCGAGGCGCTGGGCGAGCCGGTCCACGGCCATCAGCTGGCCGCGCCAGGCGTCGGAGTCGGCGCCGTGGCGGTGGCCCATGCCGTCGAGCTCGCTGTAGTAGGTGTAGACGAGCGCGCGGTCGGCGGCGGCCAGCCGCTCGGCGGCGAGGTCCATCCGCTCCTCACCGGTCAGCCGGCCGTGGAACTCGCCCCCGGACAGGGCGACCTCCGTCAGCGGGGTGAACTCGAAGGTCGGCGAGGAGACCTGGCAGGTGGCCACACCGGCCGCGTGGGCGCGCTGGAAGACCGTCGGATAGGGCTGCCAACTGCGCGGGGTGACGTGCGGCTGCCAGCGCAGCTGGTTCATCAGCCGGCGCTGGCCGGGGATCCGCACCAGGTAGCCGGCCAGGCCGTGCTCGCCGGGCGGGCGGCCGGTGCCGAAGGAGCCGAGGCTGGTGGCCGTCGTCGCCGGGAAGCCCGCGGTCAGCGGGCGGCCGGTGCCCGCGAGCGAGCTGGGCAGCAGCGAGGTGAGGAACGGCGCCTCGTCCGGGTGGCCGCGCAGCAGCTCCCAGCCCAGACCGTCGATCAGGAAGACGCAGACGCGGTCGGCGGCGGGGAGCGTCAGGCCCGTCGTGGGCACGCCGTCGGCCTCGGTGAGCCCGAGGCCCGCGGCGACGGCGGGCAGGACGTCCGCCAGGGCGGCCGTGCCGTAGGCGGGGACGGGCGCGGCGGTGTGAGGGAGAGTCATCAAGTCGTTTCTACGGGACACGGGCGACGTGGACGACGCGGACGGGCTGCGCAGGGAACCGAGGTCAGTCCGCCGTACGCGCCGTGGCCTCGGAGAGGGCGCGGGCGAAGGCGAGCGCCTGGCCGACGGTCTCCGGGCCGTCGCCCGCCTCACTGACGCGCAGCGAGAGGTCGTCGGCGGTCGTGGAGCCGGTGTAGCCGTGGTCGGCGTCGCAGTTCGGGTCGCCGCAGGCGGCGGGCTCCAGGTCGATCCGGGAGACGGCGCCCCAGCCGATCGTGAGCACGACCTCGCGCGGCAGCGAGCCACGGACGTAGGTCTCCGGGTTCGCCACGACGCGGCTCACGACGACGGAGGAGATCTGGCCGATCTTGACGCTCTCGGTGGAGGTCGTCGCGTACGGCACCGGCGAGGTGTCGTCCGCGCCCTGCTCGTCGGTGTGGCTCACGATGAAGCGCGTGTCGGTCAGCACCAGCACCGTGACGTGGCGGCGGACCTCGTTGGCGTCGAAGGTGGTCTCCTGGTGCACCAGGTAGGCCTCGACACCCTCGTTGCCCACGGCCTGCTCGACGGCCTCGGACACGAGGGTCGGGTAGTAGCCGCTGCGCTCGATCGCGGAGCGCAGCCCCTGGGTGGTGGTCGTCGTACCGGTCTTCGCCATACCTACCATCCTGGCACGAGCCGGGCCCGGCTCATGCCAGCGCGCGCGGTCCGAGGTCGGTCCGGGCGGGCAACCGGGCCAGCCGGACTTCCGCTCCCAGCACCGTCAGGCCCTTCCGCCCCACCCGAACAGGCTCCAACGTGAGCGAGGCCACCTCGGGCAGGTCGTCCACGAGCTGCGAGACGCGCAGCAGGAGCAGCTCCAGCGCGTCGGTGTCGACCGGCTCCGAGCCGTGCCAGCCGAAGAGCAGCGGTGCGGCCTTGATCTCCCGGATCAGCCCGGCGGACTCCGCCGCGGTGGCCGGAACGAGCCGGTGTGCGACGTCCCCGAGGAGCTCGGAGGCGACGCCCGCGAGCCCGAAGGCGAGGATCGCGCCGACCGCCGGATCGACGCTGGCGGAGACGGTCGTGTCGACGGCGCCGGGTTCCTTCGGGCCGGGATCGCCGCTCTCGACCCGGACTCCGTAGCAGGCCAGCAGCCGGGCGGCGGTCGCCGCGTCGAGCACCGCCTCCTTGCTGCCCCCGAGCGCCTCGGCGACGATCGCGCGCGCCCGCTGCTCGGCGACGTCGTCGAACTCCGGGAACGCCCGCGGCTCGGCACTCCACACCCGCCACTGCGCGTACCGCGCGGCATGCGCGAGCGCCCGCACCGCCCGCTCGGGGCGCGGATACCCGGGCACCCTCCCGGCCCGCGGCTGGGCCGGGGGCTCGTTCCCCTCCCCCGGCCCGCCGGAGGCGGCGGAGCCGCCTGGCACGGGCTCGGCGGCAGTGACCGCGGGCGCGCCCCGCACTCCCGGCGCGGCCGAGGGCGCTGGGCCACCGACCGTGGGCACGCCCGCCCCACCGGAGGCAGCGGCCTGCGCGGGCGCGGCACCCGGCGCGGAGCCAGCTGGCACCGATGCAGCCGCCTGCCCGGGCGCGACACCCGGCGCAGAGCCAGCGGGCACCGAGGCAGCCGCCTGCCCGGGCGCGACACCCGGCGCGGAGCCAGCGGGCACCGAACCACCAGACACCGAGGCAGCGGCCTGCGCGGGCGCGGCACCCGGCGCGGAGCCAGCGGGCACCAAGGCAGCCGCCTGCCCGGGCGCGACACCCGGCGTGGAGCCCGGAGCGGGGGCGGGCGTGGTCGGCTCTGCTGGGGGCTCGCTGATCAGGTCCACCAGTTCCGGCATGGCGAGGTGGACGACGACCATGGGCTTGCCCGCGTCACGGGCGCGCGCCGCGCTGTCGCGGAGGGCGGCGGCGAGAGGGGCGAGGTCGAGGAGGGGGAGGCGTTCCGCAACCGGCGGGAGGTTGGTGCGGCTGATCAGCCCGGAGCCCGGGAAGCTGGGAAAGCCGCCTGCGCCGATCGGGGGGATGACGACGGCGACGACCGCGTCGCTGTCGGGGCGGTCGATCGCGGCACGCAGGCCGCGGCGGAAGTCGTCCGGGGTGGCGCTGGTGGTGAGGTCGTGCGGGAGCAGCGGCTGCAGCCCGGCGCCGAGCGCCGCGTCGTGGGTGAGCAGGCCGACGGAGTCGGAGTTGCCGACGATGGCCAGACGCGGGCCCGCGGGCAGCGGCTGGTGGGCGAGCAGGTCGGCCGCGTCGTACAGCTCGGTGATGGTGTCCACGCGGATGACGCCCGCCTGCTGGAAGAGGGTGTCGACGGTGGAGTCGGCGATGCGACGGATCGCCGCCGCGTGCCCGGCGGGGATGCTGCGGGTGTCACGGCCGCCCTTGACCACGACGAGCGGCTTGCGCGCGGCCACCCGCCGCGCCAGGCGGCTGAACTTGCGGGGGTTGCCGAAGGACTCCAGGTAGAGCAGTGCGACGCCGGTGGCCTCGTCCTCCTCGAAGAACTGGAGCAGGTCGTTGCCGGAGACGTCGGCCCGGTTGCCGGCCGAGGCGAACGAGGAGATGCCGAGGCCGCGTCGGTGCGCGGCCTCCAGCAGCGCGGCGCCGATCGCACCGGACTGGGTGAAGATGCCGAGCGGCCCGCGCCGGGGCAGCTGCGGCGAGAGGGAGGCGTCGAGCCGCACGGCGGGATCGGTGTTGATCAACCCGAACGCGTTCGGGCCGAGCACGCGCATGCCCGCCGCGCGTGCCTGACGGACCAGCTCACGCTGGCGGGCACGGCCGTCGAGGCCCGTCTCGGCGTACCCGGCGGTGATCACGACCAGCCCGCGCACGCCCGCCGCACCGCAGTCCGCGACGACGTCCGGCACCTGCTCGGCGGGGACGGCGACGACGGCGAGATCGACCGGTTCCGCGACGTCGGCGATCGAGGCGTGGACGGGCACGCCGTCGAGCTCACCGAGCTCTGCGGTCGGGTCGGCGGCGGCACGGTTGATCGCGTAGAGCGGGCCGGTGAAGCCGCCCGCCAGCAGGTTGCGCAGCAGCGTACGGCCGACGCCCACGGGGTTGCGTCCGGCGCCGATCACCGCGACGGAGCGGGGTGCGAGCAGGCGCTGCATCGACCGCGCCTCGGCGCGGTGCTCGCGGGCGCGCATGACCGCGAGGGACTCCTCGGTCGGCGCCAGGTCGAGCTCGAAATGGAGCACGCCGTCGGTGAAGCTGCGCTGCTGGGTGTAGCCGGCCTCGGTGAAGACCTTGGCCATCTTGCGGTTCTCCGGCAGCACCTCGGCGACGAAGCGGCGGATGCCGCGCTCGCGCGCGGTCGCGGCGATGTGCTCCAGCAGCGCGGAGGCGACACCGCGGCCCTGGTGCGCGTCCTGCACCAGGAACGCGACCTCCGCCTCGGTGCCGGTGCCGGACGGCCGGCCGGTCTCGTCGATGCGGTCGTAGCGGACGGTCGCGATGAACTGGTCGTTGACGAGCGCGGCCAGGCCGACCCGGTCGACGAAGTCGTGGTGGGTGAAGTGCCGGACGTCCTTGGCGGACAGCCGCGGGTAGGGAGCGAAGAAGCGGTAGTACTTCGACTGGTCCGACACCAGCTGGTAGAAGGCGACGAGCCGGTCCGCGTCGTCCGGGACGATCGGGCGGATCCGGGCCGTGCCGCCGTCTCGCAGCACGATGTCGGCCTCCCAGTGGGCCGGGTAGCTCTCGCGGCTCTCGCTCACTCGCTCAGGTTAACCGCGGAACCGGCACGGGTACGGTGCGACGCAGAAGCGGTCGTGGGCGACTTTTCCGGTGGGACCGGGCGGGACGTTGGGCCCGAATAGGTCCCGATCCGGAGCAGGACGGTCCGCTCCAGCGGGAGGCGTGCCAGAATGGTCTAGACAACATGGGACGAGGTTCCACCGTGGAGCCGAATGTTCCGAATATCCTGAGTTGTCCGAGTTTCCTGCACCACGCGAAAGGCACGCACCATGGCTGAGCGCCGCGTCACCATCGGCTGGCCGGAGGGCCTGCACGCCCGTCCCGCCTCGATCTTCGTCCGCGCCGCCGGTGCGGTGGGCGTGCCGGTGACCATCTCCAAGAACGGCGGCGACCCGGTCAACGCCGCGTCCATGCTCGCCCTGCTGGGACTGGGCGCCCAGGCCGGCGAGGAGGTCGTCCTCGCCTCCGACGCGGCGGACGCGGACGCGGCACTGGACCGCCTCGCGAAGCTGGTCGGCGAGGGCCTCGACGAGCTGCCCGCCGCCTGAGGCTGCCCCTGCACCATCCAGGGGCGCGGGGCTCTGCCGACTTGCGGCTCCGCCGCGGGAGAAGGACGCGATGACACCGAGTTCCGTGTGGCGCGCGACCAGCCGAGCTTCGCCGCCCCGAGCTCGCGCTCCGACAGGTGGCCAACCGGCTGCGCGGCGCGCACTCGTCGGCGCGGTCGCTGGGCACACCCGGGACAGGGCCCAGACGGTTCAGGGCCCACGTTCGAGCCCACACTCTGACCGAGGAGCGAGCCGACAGCCCGACGGAAGCCCGAAGGGGCCCCTCTGACAGAGGGGCCCCTTCAGTCGTCAGCCTAGAGGCTGCTCCAGCAGGCGGCGCTGCCGAGGCTCGCCGGGGTGCTGGCCGTGCCGACACAGCTGAACGAGCCCGCGCCCGCGACCTCGTCCAGCTCCTCGATGCCCAGGTCCTCAACCGTCAGGACCTGCGCGTCGCCGGTGATCTGGTTCTCGTTGGACATGACGTCCCCTCCCTTGGCATGTGCCCGGTGTGGATCAGAAGCTGGCGGTGCCGACGCAGGCCGCGCTGCTGACCGGCGTGCTGACGCTGGACGCGCAGCCGGCGCAGCTGTCAGCCGCGGTCACGTCGTTCAGCTCCTCGATGGTCAGGTCCTCGACCATGAGCTCAGTCGTTTCCATTTCGTTCCCTCCTCCCAGACGAATCGCTCTCTGCCGAAAAGCTTGCCAAACTGCACGCCGGCCGTCTTCTGGCATCCGATCGATCTTCGGGAGCAGCGGATGGCCTACGCGACGCCCGTGCACTCAGCCTTTCGTTGAGGAGCTGCCGACCGACAGGCCAACGGCCGGGACACCTGCATTTCAGTCCGGAGCGAATTGGAATCCGCCGACTTTCCGAATGAATTCGTTGGGACAGTATTCAACAATACAGAAGAAGTGGAGTCGGCCCATCCGATTCATGGACGCTATGTCCTGTTTGTCCAGCATCTTGCAACCCTGGACCCTTGAGTCTCAAATGATGCTCAAGCAACCGTCCAGTTCTTGATCTGTGCACATCGATGATGCATGATCTGATACAAGAACAGGATAGGCGCCGGTCTCAAGCAATCTGGGGGAAAAACCTTGAGGATAACCATCTCCGTCTGTTCCGACGACCCGCTCTCCGGTGCGGGACTGGGCGCACTGCTGGCGGCGCAGGAGGATTTCGAGGTGATCGGCCAGTCCTCGAGCGCCGGCGAGACGGTCCAGAAAATGAGGGACACACGTCCGGATGTGGCCGTCGTGTCGCTGTCGGAGATCGACATCGCGGCCCACCGAGAGATGGCGACGGCTGCCAAGGTGGTGACCCTCGCGGACATCGGAGTAGAGCTCAGCCCCTCTGACGTGCTGACACTCAACGCGCGGGCCGTGCTCACGCCGAGCGTGACGCCCGGGGAGCTCATCCAGACGATTCGGGTGGTCGCAGCCGGAGATGCCGTCCTGATACCCCTCACGGTCTCCCGGCACATCGATTCCGTCATGCAGAACTCGTCCGCTTCCCGGGTCGGTGCCTCGATCACGCAACTGACCGAGCGGGAGACTGATGTCCTCGGTCTGCTGGCGAGAGGCCTTTCAAATTCCGAGGTGGCCGATCGCCTTTTCATCTCCGGATCCACGGTCAGATCGCACGTGCATCACATTCTGCAGAAACTCTCGGTACGCAGCCGGGCGCAGGCGGTCGCCGCCGCCTATGAATTAGGGCTTTCCTCGCTCGCCATGGAAATGAGGTAACGGCACTCCCGAGCAAAAGTCCCGGTGGCGTGGAAGTCGATGCGACTTCCACGCCACCGGGACTCTTGTGTATCAGCTCGCGTTGGCGCCGAAGCCGCCCGAGATGCGCTTGATCTTGTCCTTGCGAGCGGCGGCGTCGTCCTTGTCCTCGGACTTCTTCTTGCCCTTGTCGCCCTTGTAGCCGATGACCTTCTCCAGCGGCTCGTGGCCGGAGTCGTCCTTGTTCTCGTCCTTCTTCCGGAACAGACTCATCGTGCCTCTCCCATTCTGGTGGTATTTACAGCCAGCCCATGCTCTGGGCGTATCGGACGGCGCCGGCCCTGTTGCCGACCCCTAGCTTGGTGACGGCCGCCGACATGTAGTTGCGGACGGTCCCCTCGCTCAGCGCCAGGTCGTGCGCGATGCTCGCGAGCGGCCGACCGTCCTCGGCAAGCCGAAGGATCTCCAACTCCCTTGGTCCCAGCGGGCATTCGCCGATGAACATGGCGTCGGCGGCAATCTCGGGATCAAGGTACCGCCCACCTGCGTGGACCTCTCGGATGACGTCGGCGAGCCGGCTGCCGGAGATGTTCTTGGTGACGAATCCCCGGGCCCCCGCCTGGACCCCGCGTCTCAGATAGCCAGGGCGCCCATGGCTGGTCAGCAGGAGCACCGAGATCTCCGGGTGGGCGACGCGGAGCTTCTCCGCGGTGATCAGACCGTCCATGCCCGGCATGTCGATGTCGAGCACCGCCACATCGCAAGCGACCTGTGTCGCAAGCACCATCGTCTCCTCACCGTCGGCGGCCTCGGCCACCACGGTGATGTCGTCCTCCAGTGAGACGAGTCTCGCAAGTGCGGTGCGAACAAGCTCCTGGTCCTCCGCGATCAGAACCCGGATCACGATTCTCCCTCCTTCTCCGCCTGGCCCCAGGGCTCCCCGGTCGGGTCGTGGGTCCCGCCGCGTACGAGCGGTGCCGTGGCCCTCAGCCGGAACTCGTCCTCGGAGATCCGCTCACCGGACAGCCTCCCGTCGATACCGGCCAGTCGTTCGGCAAGGCCGACAAGACCGCTGCCCGCCCCCCTCCCCTGGGCCTGCCGATCCGCTCGGATCCCGTTGTTGACGAGGTCCAGGACGAGGTCTCCGCCGACGGCGCGCATGGTGATCTCGCACCGGGTGGCCCGGCTGTGTCTGAGCACGTTGGTCACGCCCTCCCGAATCACCCAGCTCAGGACTTCCTGAACCTGGGCCGGCAGCGCCCGCGGTACGGCATCCGCCGAGCTCCGGATTCCCGCCGCCTCCAGCACACTGACCGCTCCTTCGAGCTCCGCGTCCAGGGACTGCCCGCGGTAGCCGCGCACGAGACTGCGGATCTCCCCTGCAGACCGCCGGGCGATCTCGACCACGGCGTTCATCTCCTCGGTCGCGGTGCACGGGTCCCGGTCGGTCAGCCTCGCCGCGACCTCGCCCTTGATGGAGATCACCGAGAGGCTGTGGCCGAGCACGTCGTGCAGGTCCCGAGAGAACCGGAGACGCTCCTCGACCACCGCCAGCCGTGCCAACTCCACCCGATTGCGTTCGATCTCGCGGCTCAGCAAGGCGATCTTCCCCACGGCGTAGATCACCGACATCTCGATCACCGCACGTCCCATCAGATCCACGACCTGCGCCTCGGGGAGCCCCTGGTGCGAGATCGCGAGATAGATGCTCGCCAGGGTGCCGAGCACGACCGGCACCGCCCGGTAGCGGCTCAGGGCGAACCCGGCGGTTCCGCCGAAGAGGGCCGGCAGTGCGACCAGCGCCGGACCGAACTGCAGGTAGAGGCCGACAGCGATGACGCCGAGGCAGACCAGGGACCACGGCTTGTTGCCCCATCTCGGACCGGCCTGGCCGCCGTGCCGAACAGCGAGGAGCAGAGCTGCGAAGAAGGCCGCCATGCCCCCCAGTGCGACACCGGACTGGGCAGCGTTCAACCGGCTGAACCCGGAGGAGAACAGCGGCTCCACGCCGTAGAGGACGCAGAGGGACATCAGCAGGACGGTCACCGAGCGGGCAGCGGCCAGGCGCGACCGTGTCCCCATCGTTCCCCCACCTCCACGCCGCCGACGGGGTCACCGCGGGCTCCGTCGTGTCGTCAACTCGTCCGCCTGGGATCCCAGCGGAACAGTCTCCGGGCCAGGGCGAAGCCGATGACGGTCCATGCCAACATAACACCGAGATCACCGAGATCCGTCGGCAAGGACTCCTGCCCCAGGTAGGCGGTACGCACAACGCGCACGACCGGTGTCATCGGGAGGTAGGGCGCGACCAGCCGCAGGAAGGCGGGTAGTTGGGAGACCGGGGAGTAGACCCCGGAGCAGAACATGGACACCACCATGGCCGGCGTGACGATCCACATGGCGGTGTCCGCGCCCGGCAGGACGCCCGAGACACCGATGGCGAGCATGGTGAACATGGCTGAACCCAGCAGGATGCCCAGGACCAGCAGAGCGATGTCATGTGGTGCCCCCGAGCCCAGGAACACCGCGCCGTAGACCATCAGCAGACTGGCGACCACACAGCTCGGGATCGCGGCCGCCAGGGCCTCGCCCGCGAAGATCGAGCTGTCGGGCAGGGCCGAAGCCCGGAGCCGCTTGTAGATCAACGCGTCCCGCCGCGAGGTGACCGCGTTCACCAGGTTGTAGACGGTGAAGAACAGGGCGAAGGCCATGAGCCCGGTGAGCACGTAGAGGCTGCCCGGCATACGCGAGATGACGGTGTGTCGGGCCTGCAGCGGGAGGAACGCTCCGAGCCCCAGAGGCAGTGCCGTGCCCGTCAGCGCGATGCCGATGCGCTTCCAGTACACCTGCTGGGACAGCCGGAACTGGGCGGCGGCGTAGGTGAGCCAGGTCATCGAGTCGTCCTTTCGCCGGTCGCGATGTCCAGGAAGACGTCCTCCAGCGAGCCGGCGTCCACATGGATGTCGGTGAGGTCCAGGTTCCGCGTGTCGGCCCAACCGAGCAGGAGCCCGAGTGTCCGCTGTGGCTCCCGGGTGGTGACGCTGACCTGGCCCGCCTCTTCTTCCACCTGCGTGTTCTCCGGCCGGGGCAGGTCTGCCAGGGTCAGCGGTGCCGGGAGACTGAAGGTGATGGTCGACGCGGTTCTCGCCCGGATCTCGGCGAGCGAACCCTCCCGGACGATGCTGCCCCGATCCATGATCGCGAGGCGGTCCGCGAGGAACTCGGCTTCCTCCATGTAGTGGGTGGTGAGCAGGACGGTCATCCCGCGCTGCGCCAACTCCCGCAGGAGGTTCCAGGTGTTGCGTCGTGCTTCCGGGTCCAGCCCCGTGGTCGGCTCGTCGAGGAACAGCACTTCGGGTCCGCCCAGCAGGCTCAGCGCGAGGTCGAGGCGCCGCCGCTCGCCACCGGACAGACGACCGACCCCGGTTGACGTCCTGTGGGTCAGCCCGACCAGCTCCAGCACCTCCGCGCGGGGCCGCGCCCCTGGGGTGAACCGACGCCAGGCGTCGATCGTCTCGGCGACGGTGAGACTCTCGAAGAAGCCGGCCTCCTGCAGCATGATCCCCAGGCGGGAGCCGAGCTTGGCCCGGTCCCGGGCCGGGTCCAGGCCGAGTACCCGGACCGAGCCGCTCGTGGGTCGCAGGAAGCCTCCCAGCACGTCGAGCGTGGTCGTCTTGCCCGCGCCGTTCGTACCCAGCAGCGCGAAGATCTGGCCGCGTCGTACCTCGAACGAAATTCCGTCGACCGCCGGAAAATCACCGTATTTCTTGCGGAGATCGCGGACCTCGATGACTGACTCATTGAGCATGGAATGATGCTATGTCATTTCGTCGCGCGGCCACCAGTTGTAGAGGTCACCAGCTCCGTACGCATTGTTCATGCGTTCGGCATGACATGTGTCATGTCGGGCGTTGACGGCTGGACAATTCCTCGGCGCATGGCCAGCCAGAGCATTCTCGCCAGCGCGGACTCCGCAGCCGGGAAAACGCCGATGCGATTGTTGGTGAGGTGGAGGTGGTGGAACAGGAGGAAGTAGTCGGACCTGGGGATCGGACTCCTGCCGCTCGCCCGCATCGCCTTGCGGACCCGATGGCCGTACCGGAGCAGCGCCAAGCCTCCCGCCGGCGCGTCCAGCGCGCGGCGCGCCCCGGCCAGGAGACGCTCCAACTCTCCGGCTGAGCGGTCACGGTGCAACGGTCCGCCCCTGGGGGCCATGCCCGGTCGCCTGGTCGGTCCGCCCGACCAGTACCAGGCGTACTGATGCAGAAAGCTCGCCTGCTGGGCCGGCGGCAACGCCCCGACCATCATGAGCAGATGAGCCGCACCGTAGTCGACCCGCGAGGCCGGCCCCGGCTCCGCGAGAACCTCCAGCGCCATTTCACTGCCGGCCTGGAACAGTTCCTCCGCGTGGCGGATTCCGGCTCCTGCGCCGAATTTCCACCCCTCGGGCGCATAGAGGTATTTCCTGTACGAATCGCAGATCGGTGTCTCCTGGCGGGCCGCGGCGGAAAGAGCCGCGTCCAGCGTCCTCTCGACCTCACCGAGCGAATGACGTGACGCGTTCAGCCGCAGCCGGATGTGCAGGCCCGAGGGGTCGGCAAAGCGGAGGAAGAACCATCGGAATCGCGAGTCCTCGGGCAGCCCGGCGCTCAGCTGTCCGATCACCGGGGAGACGACCTCACGTAGCAGGCGGTCCCCGGCGTCAGCGGCATCCACGTGAATCCGGTAGTAGAGCCACTCGTCCGCCGGGACCGCCGTCGTCGCGAGGCGCTCACCCATGCCGCATCATCCCCAGAAACTCCGTCGCAACCCCTCGCCCCTCCGAGTCCAGCGCCCAGTGCCCGCTCCGGGACGGCAGAGCCTCGGCGAAGTCAACTGCCGTGACACCCGGCGGGATGTGTCCGAGCGCGGCCCAGATCGCGTGCGGGTGGTCGAAGCCGAGCCACTGCGGCTTCTCCTTGACGACCCGGCCCGGCGAACGGCTGAGCCGCGTGGCGAACACCTCCGCCGGGAGACCGTGCTGCTCCCGCCATCGGTGCACGGAATCGATGAAGTCCAGGACCGAACCGTGTTCCTGGGGTCGCGGAAGCGCCTCGGCCGGGAAGGTCCATCGCGCCCTCGCCCAGACGATCCGTCCTTGTTGCAGCCGAGGCCGGAAGACCGGCCGTCCCCCGTCGTCGTCGTCGAGGACATGCCGGTCCCGGTCGATCCGGCCGATGGTGAGCCAGGGATTGGACAACAGGCAGAGCAGCTGGGCGAAGCCGGTCAACAGGTGCTGGGGGATGGAGCCGAGGTAGCTGAAGGCCACCGGATGACCGTCGCGTCCCAGAACCTGCAGGGTTGCGCCGCGAGGCTGGTGCGCCAAGGTCAGGCCGTCCATCCCGGTCGCCTCTTCGGCGTCCTCCAGGTCACCCTGAGTGGGCAGATCACCCGGAGCACGCAACAGAGGCAGGGCTCGCAGGACCGGCCGCTGCAGGTCCGACCAGTCCGCCCACGGCGACACCTGGTACACCCGGCAGCCGGGGTGGAGCTGGTACGCCCAGTCAGCCAGGGGCGCACCGAGCCGCTCCCCGATCACAGGCACACCCGCCCATCGGCCGAGCAGGCCCATCCCGCCGGTGTGGACCGCGTTGACCACGGTCTCGTGCTCCCCGGCCGCGACCTGGGCCGCCGTGCCCGCGGACACCTGGAAGAAGACCGTGTGATGAGCGGGCGCGACCGTGCCGTCGCCCAGCAGGCGCTGCGGGTCCCCCGCTGTCGCCCGGTCGGCCTTCGGCACGAGGCCGGCCAGCGCGGTCGGATCAGCGCGATCCAGGAAGGCGTAGAGGAACTCCACCAGGTCCACCCCCGTGGCGCCGGCACCGTGGCGTCGGACGAAGCACCGCAGCAGCTCGTCGTAGAGAGGATGCCGCCAGGTGTGGGGCACCAGCCAACGCCCCACCTCCGCGAGATCGTCGCGGACGGGCGGGGGAAGCTCCGGGCCCGCCGTCCGAGGTGAGGCGTCGACCTCGTGGAACAGCGGATGATCACGCACCCACGGGGGCGTCGCCTGACCGAGTGCCTCGAAGGCGTCCGCCGCAGCCGATCGAGCGGCTCTGACCGCGACGGTACGTCGCGCCGCGGCCGTCTCCTCGACGACGATCCGCTCCTGTTCCGCCAACCCGGCCAGCGCCTCGGCCAGTGGGCTCAGCGTGGGGGGAAGCCGGCGGCCGGCCCACTGGGCCAGCGCGCGGAAGTCGCGGCCCGAGGCGGCACGCCAGGGCAGCACGGGTTGGAGCAGTCCGATCTCGACCAGACGGCGGGCGAGCCCGGCGTCGGCCCCGACCGGAGTGGCGTTCACCGCCAGATCGCCGAACCGGACGCCTTTCTCGGGCAGCAGGTCGAGCAGCCACGCGTAGAGGCCGCAGTCGGTGAGCGCGTCCACCCGGAAGGCCGTGCGCTGCGACACCCAACGGTCCGGGAGGGTGGCCAGCCGTCGACCGTCGACGGAACGCAGTCCGTGCACCCGGGCGACGTCGAGTACGGAGGCGGCCTCCGGGTGGCGGACCATGGCCAGCAGCAGCGCCACCGCGAGCGGGCGCGCGGAGCTGACGACCCGTGTTCCGGCGGTCGGCAGGGCGCCGCCGCCGGGAGCACTTCCTGCGAAGGACGAGACCCCGACGCTGGTCAGCGAGCTGAACGGGCTGGTCTTGAGCGCGATCCGGGTGAGATAGGCGGTGGCGCTGCGCGCCGCGCGCGACTCCGGCCGCCAGGACAGCGGGCCTGCCAGCAGACGGTCGGTGAACTCCGGGCTGGCCAGCGCCAGCCCGGAGGTGATGCGCGGCGTCGACAGGTGCCGGGCCAGTGCCTCTCCGGCCCGGGCAGCCTCCGCGTCCAGCAGGTCTGCGGCCTCGCTCCGGCGTTCCCCCGCCGTCCTCAGCAGCCCGGCCCATCGCTCGATGCGGCCGTGCAACGCGTCGGAGAGGGACGGGGCCAGCACCTGCAGGCGGGCCTCGCCCGCAGCAGAGAGGCGGCCGTTGTGGACGTCCCGGCGCAGGGCCACTGCGGCTCTGCGACCTCGCTTGTCCTCCAGCGACGGCACCACCCGGTAGAGGTCGTCGGTCAGGACGGCCGCCAGCTCCGCTGCCGTCGACTCGTGCCGGGCGGCCTCCCGCAGGGCACGCATCGTCCCGGGGGCCGCCAGTTCGTCCACCGCCGCCGCCGGGAGGCCCGCCGCGCGCAGGACCGTCACGAGTGACACGTGAGGCTTGGCGTCCTGAGCGGGCGGCAGGGTTCCGATGTCGGGCACGCGAAGCGCCGTCACGCCGGTCCTCGGAACCGCCGGAAGAGCGTCGACTGCGACTGCACACCCCACTGGGGGTCGTTGACCGGCCGCCAGTTCTCCGGCAGCCGCCTGGCGGTCGCTCCCTCCTGCGGGACGGCACGACTACCGAGGATGAAGTCGCCGACGCTGGACTCGGTCAGGTAGTCCAGCCCCAGCACCCTCGCAGCCAGGTCGGCGTCACCGCTGCCGAGGCCGCAGGGCGCCAGTCCCATCGCGGTGGCCACCAGGTACATGGTCTGGTAGAGCACACCGGCGTGCTTGAGGCTGACCGAGTACGCCATGGACCGGTACTTCCACGACAGGCGCTGATGCCGTGCGGTCATGGTGATCAGGATGTCCGCGTTGGCCTGCATCGCGGTGGCGACCGAGGCGGCGTGCAACATCGCCTGACGATCGCTCGGGTCCTCGTTCACGAGCACGAGACGGTGCCCGACGGGGTCGTAGTAGTAGCATCCCGGCTCGATGCCGTCGCACCGGCGCACGGTCAGGTACAGCTCCAGCTCGTAGGCGGCGCCACCACAGGGATACGGCCTGGTGGAGGCCTCGTAGGGGGTGGCCTCCGACGGGCCGTAGACGGCCCGCACCCGCGCTGTCCGGTAGAGGAACTCCCCGATCTGCGCCACGGACAGCGGGGTCTCGCCGTAGTCCCGGACCGAGGTGCGGGCCTCGAGAACCGTGGTGAGCGAGGGGTCGACCGCCAGGATGTCCTCGAGTTCGGGCCGGTCCAACACGATCGACGGACCCGTCGGAACCGGCTTCAGCGCCGGCTGCGGTTCGATCTCGCCGAGGAAGGGGAAAATGCCCCCGAAGGGCTGGTCGAACCGGCCGGTGCGGGCCCGGGAGTGAGTCACCAGATCGTGGAAGTCCCACTGGCGCAGCACGGGATCGGTGTCGGACGGAAAGCCGTTCACCCCGCCGTCGACGGCCTCGGTCTCCACGAAACCCGCCCCGACCAGGTGCCCCAGTAGGCTGCTGACCGCCGCCTCCGGCAGCTCTCCCAGCAGATCCGCTCCGGTGCAGCCCCCTCCCAGGGCGGTGATCGCCGCACCGGCTGCGGGGGCCACGAGCGTGACCCGGTGGCGCGCGAGCGGCGACTCCAGCACCAGGGCCCCGGCGTGCGAGCGGAGCAGCACGAACTTCGACAGCTTGACGCGGACGTCGAGCGGTACTGCCGCCTTCTCGTAGTGCGCGTCCCGGGCGGTCGCCTCCAGTTTCACCAGCAGTCGGCCCCCGAGAAGGATGCCGAACTCGGCCAGCTTGGGCGCCCGTTCCGCGATCGTGTACAACTGGCCCGCCTCGGTGTCCGAGAGCTTCTCGACGCCGTCGGCCAGCGCGGTGCCGGATGCCACGATGTCGCGCAGCGCCTCGACGACCGCTGGGGCGACACCGTTCAGCGCGTAGCCGCCGATGGGGCTGAGCAGCCGGAGCACCCCGTCGCGGACGTCGATCACCACGTCGGAACGGAAGCCGACCGGACACTCGCGGATCTCCGCCGGCGCAGCGGGCGGAGCAAGGGTGGCAAGGGTGGAGCTGTTCTGCATGTCGGTCCTCACAAGAACGGTCCTCACAGGAACATCGCGACAGGGTTCAGATCCGCCTCGGACATCGGCCGGTCGAGCCAGCCCATGGCCACCGGGACGTCGTACAGGCGCCCCGGGGCGTACCGCGTCCAGAAGTGCCGCATCCCGGGGACCAGCACCTTCACCACGGGAAGACCGATGTCGGGGCGGGTCTGGTCCAGCACCAGCATCTCCATGCCCGCCCCCTCCACGATCCGCTGGGCGAGTCGCACGTCCTCGACGAGGTCGGTGGTGCCGGGAGCGGTGAAGTCGGACGCCGCCCGCAGTCGCCCGTCGAGAGGCCTCAGGTACGGCTGGTTGGCCAGGGTGGCGGTCCGCCACCAGTTGTGCTGGTCCGGATCGGGGAACGTGTAGTTCTCGGCCTCGGCGGTCGCATGCATCACCGCGGGCAGGAACTGGTTCATCTCCGTCATCGCGCGGGAGATGGCGATCTTCACGTCGAAATGCGCGCCGAAGGCGATCAGGATGTCCTCGACCGGCTTGTCGATGCGGCGCGAGACCGTTGCCACCGTCGGAATGCCGAGATCGGTGGTGAGGTCCAGGGCCCACGTCTCACGCCCCGCCGCGCGGTAACGCTGCTGCCAGGTCTCGAAGTACGGATCCTGGAAGCCGGCCAGGTCGATACCGGGCCGGCGCACCATGTTGTACCACCAGATCGCCACGCTGTCGCGCTCCACCAACTCCATGAAGCCCTGGACCACGGCGTCCTCCAACGAGGTGCCGGCCGCGTTGCCGTTGGAGTCGGCGCCGCCGTACCGGTTGCCTCGCTCGAGCGGGTAGCCGAAGAACAGGCTGGCGGTCGGCAGATACCGGGTCTGCTGTCGGCTCAGCGACCACACCGGGGTCCAGTCGATCCGCTGCTCCGGATCGAACGGGTCGCAGACCCGCTGGAAGTGCGACCCTCGGGCGTTCCACTCGTCGCGCGTGGCGAACTGGGCGTCGCTGTACTGGTGCAGTTCGTTGGGAGCGATCGCCCGCTCCGGCCCCAACTCGCGATAGGACGCGGTGATCCGGGCCTCGTCGCCGCGGAACAGGCCGCTGTACCGCTCGATCGCCTCACCGACCGCCGAGGCGCGGGCCTGGACATCGCTCATCCCCTTGCCGGACGCGGCGCTGCGCAGCCCTGCTCGCAGGTCGGAGACATGCCCCATCGGCACGGCGAAGTTCTGACCTGCGTAGTAGGTGTGCAGGCCTTCCATCTCCATCGGCGTCTTGATCAGTTGCTTCACCGGACCGGTGATCGGGCTGATCAGCGGCTCGTACTCGGCCAGGAGCTTCTCGGGCGACTTCGACCGGTGGCCGCCGTCCACCACCTCCAGCTTGGGGCGGCTGGTCAGCCGCACGGGCGTCTCCTGCAAGCGGCTCTGCAGGCCCGGGTCGCCGCAGGCACGGCACTGCGGGCGACGGGTCAGCACATGCTTCTGGCTCTGCAGCCCCACCAGGTCGAAGGTGACGACCTCGGTGCGTCGGTACCCGGTGCCCGCATCCGGCCCCGACGTCGGCAGCTCCGCGGCCAGACCGCCCGCGAGCCACTTGGCCGCGTGCAGGGCGGCGAACTCGACGCCCATCCGGCGAGTCGCCGACAGGTCCGCGAGCGAGGTCACCGGCGGCGAGGCCAGTCCGTTGCGCTGCTGCAGGTAGTGCATGACCATCTGGTTGGAGCTCAGGCGCACGGCCAGGCAGGACCAGCAGGCCGTCCGGCCCGGCTCGAACACCGGCCCCACCCAGACCACACCACCGATCGGCTTGGCGAGCAGCCATGGCCTCCCGGCACGCAGGGACTCCTCGTTGAACGCCTGCAGCTCCGGGTGGAGGTAGTCGTCGACCAGGACCACCGTCAGGGAGGGGTCCGTCCCACCCAGGCTGAGCCCGGCAGCGGCCGCGGCAGCGGCGATCCCCTCCTCGGAGACGTCCCCGAACCGGACGAACTGCACCCTGCTGTCGCGCACCGACGTCAGGGCGGCATCGCCGTTCCTGCCGTGCATCTCCCAGAAGCCGGCCGCCCGCTCGTCCTCCGCCAGCTCCCCCTCGATCACGTGCCCCACCGAAACCAGCTTGTCCAGCACGGCGTTCACGCGCTCGACGGAGAACCGGTCGGCGAGAGCGGAGAGGATCTCGCCCCGGTCGTGCTTACCGTCCAGCCATGGGGCCAGGCTCTCGACGAGCGCGCCCTGCAACCGGATCTGGCCGGATCGCTCGGACGTCAGGTAGACGCCGTCGCCGGCGACCACGTCGGCCCGCATGAACCTCTTGAATCGAACAGTCATCCTCAGAGCTCTCCTCACGAGTCATCAACCTCGGAAATCGCATGGAACAGGCGGAACAGTGCGCCTCGGCCGGCCATCAGCTCGTCGTAGGGCCCTGTCTCCGCCACGGCCCCGCCGTCCAGCACGACCACCCGGTCGGCCGCCCGCGCCAGGAGCTCACTGTGAGTGACGACGATCCTGGTCATTCGCAGGCCCCGCAGGTGACGGCAGAGCCGCTCCCCGGCCACGGCATCGATCTCGTCCAGCAGCAGGAGTCGCGGCCGGCGGGCGAATGCCCGGGCCAGCAGCATCCGCTGGAGCTGACCGGCGGAGAAGCCGCTGGTCCCGCCGGAGACGCCCGTGGCAAGTCCCATCGGAAGCGCCCGGAGCTGGTCGGCGAGACCGGCGTCCCCCAGCGCTTCCCACGCCAGTTGGTCGAGTCCGGGCAAGTCCGTCCCCAGGACGACGGAGCGCACGGTGCCTCTCGGGACCTCGGCGTCCTGCGGCACGAACCCGGTCTGTGTCCGCACCGTGGCCGGGATCAGGCGCGACAGCGGCGTGCCGTCGAGACGGACCTCGCCGTGCTCCGGATCCTCGAGCCCGGCAACCAGGCGGAGCAGGGACGACTTTCCCGCGCCCGACGGGCCCACGAAGGCCACGAACTCTCCCGGTTCGACGCGCAGGGTGACCTGAGCGAGCGCGGGCCGGTCGGCGCCGTCGTACGTCAACGTCGCCCGTGCAACCTCGATCTCGCCGCGCAGGACGCCGGCAGGCAGCCGGTCCTCTGCCGGCCGGTCCGTCGCCCGGAGCACCGCGAGGGTTCCGCCGACCAGATCCCGGCCGAGTATCAGAAGTTGCCGAGCAAGGTTGTCGACACGCCCCAAGGCGAAGGCCAGTTGGGTGACCGCCGCGCAGGCCGCGAGCAGCCGAGCCTGGCCGACACCGCTGAACCACCCGGTCGCGAGAACCGCGATGGGCAGCAGGATGCACAAGGCGGTTCGAACGGCCGCCAGTTGTTCCTCGGCTCCATCGGTCCGCGCGGCCGGGAGCGCGTCGGCGGCACGGTCGAGGACCGCGGCCTCACGGGCGTACAGGTGGATCTCGTCGAGACCGGTCAGCGCCGCCTGCACCAGGGCGCCCGCCTCCTCGGTCGGGCCGCCCGAATCGACGGGCACTCCGACCGAGGAGGCACGCAACCAGAGCAGGCCCATCCCGGAGACCAGCACCGCCAGAGCCGCGATCGCCAGCCGGACCTCCACCACGGCGAGCAGCGCGAGGGTGCAGCCGACCAGGGAGAACGCCAGGAGTCCGTCGAGCAGCGCTCCCGCCACGAGACTGCGCAGTTGGGTGACCACACCCGCGGCACCCAGCAAGGTGCGCGGCGAGCGGCCCCGTAGCGCGCGCGACTGCGGGTCCAGCACCCGGTCCCACAGCGCCGGCTCCAACGCGGCGTGGACGCCCCGCTGCACACTCGTGGCGGCCCGCTCGCGGAGCCCGAGCACAAGTGCGAGCAACGGCACGGCGAGCGCGACGACCAGGAACGCCTGCGTCCCGTGGCGCTCGCCGAGCTCGACCGCGAGGACGGGCAGGAGAGCAACGACGGCAGCCGCGAGCAGGCCGGCCGCGAGCACCACGAGCGGCGCCGTCCGCCCCAGTCCGGCCCGCGCCTGCGCGACCAGGCCCCGCAGCCCGCCGACCTCCTCCGGCAGTCTGCGGTGGAGACGCCAGGCGACCCGATCGGTCGCAGCCTCCTCCGCCGAACGGCGCTCACCCGGCAGCAGAGTGGCCACCCGCCCTACGGCGTCGATGACCAGGGCCGGTGCCAGGACCGGCGAGGTGAGGTCGGTCGGCGCGATGCGCACGGCCCGGGCACCGCATGCGAGCGCGGCGGCGCTCACCGGGTCCAGGCATGTCGGTGGCACCGACGCTGCCCACTCGTCCACAGGAGTCGGGTCGAGACGGTCGAACGCCTCCCGGAACACCGCTTCCCAGGGGTCGAGGACCTGCCGGTCGGCGGTGGGCCGGCGCCCCGGCCCGCTCACCGGAGCACCGCTTTGACGGCTCCCGCGTCAACGGGGGTGCTGGGCGTGAGGCGGCGGTTCTCAAGTCTCAGGACCCGATCGGCGGGGCCGATCATCTCAGCGCGCTGCGTCGCGACGACGACGGTCACACCCCGGCGGCGAAGCATGGCGTCCAGACGTGCGGCCAGGGACGGATCCACCGCGCTGACAGGTTCGTCGAGCAGCAGGATCGACGGTTCCCTGACCAACGCCCGCGCCAACGCCATGCGTTGGCGTTCACCACCACCGAAGTTCCGGCCGCCCGGGGCGACCTGGGCAACCGACGGGCCACCGCGCCGGGCGACCACCTCGTCCAGGCAGGCGTCGCGCAGAGCCCGCACCACCTGTGCGGCGTCGATCGCGTCGTCGAACAGCGTGACGTTGTCCGCGACGCTCGCCGGGTACAGGCACGGGGTCTGGGGCACATACCCCACGGAGCCGAGCAGAACCTCGCGCGGGAGGTCCTGGATGGGCGTGCCGTCGAGCAGGATCCGCCCCCGTGACGGCTGCAGAGCCCCGACCAGCAGTCGGAGCAGTGTCGACGTGCCGCTGCCGGCGGCTCCGAGGAGCACGATGCGCTCGCCCGGTGCGAGCGTGACGTCGAGGCCGTCCAGCAGGGGCGGGCGGTTGGGTGCGTAGCCGAAGGCGAGGTCGGCCACCTCGAGCCGACCCTGCAGCTTGGGAGCCGGACGGTCCGCCCTGGCGTGCCTCTGGTAGCGGGGCTCGGGAACCGCCTCCGCCACCTCGTCCAGGACGGCGATCCGGCCGACGAACTCCGGGAGTTCCTGGAGCGTGTCGACGACAGTCCGAGCCGTCACCGCGAAGGGGGCCAGCGTGACGAGGGCGCCAACCGCGTGCCCGATGGCGGCGGAGCCTGCGACAGCCGTCTCCGCCGCCAGGACGCAGGCCGCGGCCACCATGGCCGTCTCCGTCGCCGCGGCGGCGGCCTGCCACGGGCGCGCCCGGGCGGCTGCCTGGTCCCGGGCGTGCAGGTCGCGCCCCTGCAGCCCGGTCAGTTCCGCGAACAGGTCGCTGTCGGAGCCGGCAGCGTGCATGGCCGCCATGCGCGAAAGTGCGGCATGAGCCGTCGCGTTGCGCCGGGTGACCTCGTTCACGAGCAGTCGACGAGGCGCAGCCGAGCGCCGGTCCCCGGTCGCCCGCAGCACCCCGGCCGCGGCGACGCCGATCACGGCGGTGAGTGCCAGAGCGGGTGAGAGCACGTACAGCACAACCGTCACCGGCAGCAGGAAGGCCGTACCGCTGACCAGCGGAACCACCCGGTGGGCGAGCAGAACTGCGGCGGTCTCGGCGAAGCGGACCTGGCTGAGCAGGGCGGAAACCGGACGACGCAGGGTGAACCAGGTCGGGAGCGTCAGGATCCGCTCCAGCAGGCCTCGGACACGTACGGCGGACACCCCGGCGAGCGTCGAGGTGAGCAGTCGCCGCTGACCGAAGCCGACGGCCGTCGCGGCCGCGGCGATGGCCAGGGCAGCCACCAGAGCGGGGCCGTCCACCCGGTGCCCGGTCGCCACGCCCGCCGCGACGCGCCCGAGCACGAGCGCCTCCGCCGCCAGGAGCGTGCCGCCCAGCAGACCGAGGAGGGCCGCGAGGGCCACGCTCCTGCGCGCCGGCGCAAGCCAGGCCCTGCAGATGCTCACCCACGGCAGCCGGGCACGCCCGCCCCGCGCCGGCGCCCCGCCCGTGAAGGTCAGCGCGACGCCACTGAACTCGGTGAGGAAGTCGGCCCCGGACTGTCGGTAACGGCCGCGGCCTGGGTCGTTGACGGACACCGTCCCGTCCGGGGCCACCGCCTCCAGAACGACGAAGTGACTCGTGCGGATCAGCACGATCGAGGGGCGGCCCAGCGCTCGCAGGGCCTCCAGTACAGCCTCGGCTCCTGCTCCTGCTCGTCCTCCCGCTCCGACGCCGCGCAGCCGCACGCCCCGGCCGACGAGGCCGTACTTCCCGGCGGCACGGATCAGGTCCGCTGCCGTCGTCCCGTCGCGCGAGACTCCGCAGTCCGACCGCAGTTGGGCGGCAGGTACCGGCGTTCCACGATGACCGAGGAGGATGCCGAGGCACGCGGGGCCGCAGTCGGCTTCCTCCGCCTGGGCGACGATCGGGGTCTCGGTCCCCCGGTCTGCCCGGGCTACGCGCGACGGCCCGCAGGCCGGCCAGAACGCTCATGCCACAGCACCCACGAGCGGTTCCCCGGAGGCGAACCGAAGCCGCATGCTGGCCCTGCTGTGGAAGGCCAACTCGCCCCGGCGCTCGGCGGGCCCGTCGACAATGCGGAACCCCGGGGCCCGCCGGGCCAGCGTCTCCAGAACGATCTCGCCCTGCAGCATCGCGAGGCCCGCGCCGAGGCAGTAGTGGGGTCCGTGTCCGAAGGAGAGGTGGTTGGTCTCGGTCCGGTCCAGGTCGAAGCGGGTCGGGTCGGTGAACGCGGCGGGGTCGAGGTTGGCAGCCCCGTACATCAGCAGCACCGTGCTGCCCGCGGGGATGACGATTCCGTGCAGTTCGACATCCGCGTCGACGATCCGTCCCATCATCGGCAGGGCCGGCAGCAGCCGCGTGCCCTCCACGTATGCGGCGCGGGCCAGGCTCGGATCGACCACCACCCGCCGCCACGCCTCCGGGTTCTGGTCAAGCGCCGTCACGACGTTGGCCAGCCCGCTGCCCACGGTGTCGATGCCGGCCATGAAGAGGGTGAGGACCATGGACACCAGTTCGGCATGAGAGAGCTTGCCGTCCTCGCCCGAGGATTCCCGGGCGAGGCGGGAAATCAGGTCCTCGCCGGGATCGGCCAGTCGCCGTCGGACCAGGTCCTCGACGTAGCCGACCACCTCGGTCAGGCCGGCGGTGCCGGCCTCGCTGGGGGCTGCGGCTCCCGACCAGCCGCCGAACCGGCCGGTGACCTCGGCGAGGACCAGAGCGTTGACGGCACGGGCCCACTCGAAGACCTGCGGACGGTCTGCTTCGGGGAGACCGAGCATGGCGACGGTCGTGTACACCGGCAGCGGACCGCACACCTCACCGATGAACTCGCACTCGCCCCGCTCGAGAGGCTCGGCGAACAACTCGTCCACGATGGACTGAACCACCGGCCGCAGGCCGGAGATCGACTTGGCACTGAATCCGCCGGAGACGAGGCGTCGCAGTCGCCGGTGGTCGGCGGTCGGCTGGATGGGCAGCAGTCCCTCCAGCAACTCGCCGATCCTGTCGTCGGCGTGCTGGCTCCCGGACCACCCGTCCGGCATCCGCAGGACACAGTTCGGGTGCCTGGCCAGGGCGCTGACCACGTCATGCCGAGAGGCGACCCAAACCTCACCCACCCGCATCAACGGCTTCTCGACCACGAGCCGCGCGAACATCTCGTTGTCGCCGATCGGCTGGGATTTCGGGTCCGCGATGAAGCGGAGCACCGATGCTGCCAACTCGTCCATCAACTGCCAACTCTCTCCGTGGTGTTGCCGATGGCGTCAGCCGGCCGACGCCATCGGCAACGAACTGTTCAGCTGGGCGGTCAGGGCCTCGCTCGCCATGACGACTCCGCCCGGGGCGCAGGCACGGCGGAGATCAGAGGCAGGCGGAGGCCAGGCTGCCCACGCTGCTGACCGGCGTGCTGACGGAGGACGCAGAGCTGACGCAACCGCCCGCAGCCACGTCGTTCAGCTCCTCGATGGTCAGGTCGTCGACAGTCAGGCCCTCGGCCATCAGGTCGCTCATTTCCATGTCGTTCCCCCTCTTTGACGAATCGCCATCTGCTGAAGAGCCTGTCAAACGGCACACCGGCCGTCTTCTGACATCCGATCGATCCTCGGGAGCAGCAGATGGTCTAGGTCGCACCCGGTCTGCTCCACGAATCGTTGAGCCGCGCCTGGCCGGACGATCAAGGCCCCGGGCCACCCTCGGGCAGCCCGACGCGGAGGCACCGCTGAACCGTGGGTCCTTGACCAGAACTCGGCAGGAGTGGCAGCGTGCCGATGAACCCACCGCTGACCGCAGGAAATGCGACCGGGCAGCCGAAACCGAGGGACGACGACATGGCATCGGGCACGACCGCTCGACGGGATTCTGCCGCCTACCGCGACTTCCGGGCCGCCCGGGACCAGTTGCTGGCGAGCCGGGGCGACCTGGAGGCCGCCCGGGCGTTCCCGCGCCCGGAGGGCGAGCACTTCAACTGGGCGTTGGACTGGTTCGACGTGGAGGCCGAAGACAACCACGCGGTCGGCCTGCGCGTGGTCGACTTGGACGCGGACGGCACGCTGCTGCGCGAGACCGCACTGACCTTCGCCGAACTGCGCGAGCGCTCCGACCGCACGGCCGGTTGGCTGCGTGCCCAGGGGGTGGTCCGCGGCGACCGGATCCTGCTGCTGCTCGGCAACCAGGTCGCCCTGTGGGAGGTCATGCTCGCCGCGATCAAACTCGGCGCCGTCGTCATCCCCGCCAGCACCCTGCTGACCCCGGACGACCTGGCCGACCGGCTCGCCCGCGGCCGTGTGCGGCACGTGGTCGCCGAGTCCGCGCTCACTCCCGGCTTCACCGGACTGGACGGCGACTGGACCCGGATCTCTGTCGGTGCCCCCGTCGCGGGCTGGCTCGACTACGCCGACACGGCCCACCACACCGGCGCGTTCACCCCGGACGGGCCCACCCGCGCCGAGGACCCGCTACTGCTCTACTTCACCTCCGGCACCACCAGCAGCCCCAAGCTCGTCCAGCACAGCCACCGCTCCTACCCCGTCGGCCACCTGTCCACCATGTACTGGATCGGGCTGCGCCCCGGCGACGTCCACCTCAACGTCTCCTCCCCCGGCTGGGCCAAGCACGCCTGGAGCAACTTCTTCGCCCCCTGGAACGCCGGCGCGGAGATCCTGATCGTCAACCAGCCCCGCTTCGCCGCCCGACCGCTCCTGGACGCCATGGTCCGGCACGAGGTCACCTCGTTCTGCGCGCCGCCCACGGTCTGGCGGATGCTGCTACTTGAGGACCTCACCCAGTGGCAGCCGCCGCTGCGCGAACTCGTCGGGGCCGGCGAGCCGCTCAACCCCGAGGTGGTGGAGCGGATCCAACAGGCTTGGGGCGTCCCCCTGCGCGACGGGTACGGCCAGACCGAGACCACCGCACAGATCGGCAACGCCCCCGGTCAGCCGGTCAAGCCCGGCTCCATGGGCCGCCCGCTGCCCGGCTACGACGTGGTCCTGGTCGACGTGGTGACCGGCGCTGAGATCACCGAGGACGGGGTCGACGGCGAACTGTGCCTGCCGCTGACGAGCCGGCCGCTGGGCCTGATGGCCGGTTACCAGGACGACCCCAAGCGGCACGCCGAGTCCATGGCCGGCGACCGGTACCACACCGGCGACGTCGCCCAGCGAGACGCCGACGGCTACTACCTCTTCGTCGGTAGGAGTGACGACGTATTCAAGAGCAGCGATTACAGGCTGTCGCCGTTTGAGTTGGAGAGCGTGCTGATCGAGCACCCGGCGGTGGCTGAGGCAGCGGTCGTCCCCTCCCCCGATCCGCTGCGGCTCTCCGTGCCCAAGGCGTTCATCGTCCTGACCCCCGGGCACGAACCGGACGCCGAGACCGCCCGCTCCATCCTCGCCTTCTGCCGCCGGCGACTCGCCCCCTACAAGCGCATCCGCCGCATCGAGTTCGCCGACCTCCCCAAGACCATCTCCGGCAAGATCCGCCGCGTCGAACTGCGCGGCCAGGAAGAGAAGCTCCACGACCTGCACGGTGCAGGCGCAGCCACGCCTCGGGGCGACCGTGAGTTCTGGGAGGAGGACTTGCCGCGCGGGTAGGAGCCGCGCGGAAACGGGCCCGCCCGGGCAGCGCCCGGCGGGCCCGCCCGGTCGGGTCAGTGGGTCTGGCGGGCCAGGGAGTTGCGGTCGGCGGTGGCCAGCAGGGTGTTGACCACCGCCACGGCGGCGAAGACCAGGCCGAAGGTGTGCGCGCCGGTGGCGTAGATCGCGGCGGCCGCCAGGCCGAAGACGACCAGCTTGAAGACGAGCAGCGCCGGGATCGGCAGGGGGCGCTTGGCCCGCGGGGCGGCGTAGGTGCCCCAGGCCACGGCCATCAGCAGCGGTGCACCGATACCGAGCAGCAGGTGCAGGGCGAGGTTGTGGCCGGTGTGGAAGCCCCACCAGGCGAGCCCGCCCAGGGCCACCAGCTCCAGGACGAACGCAAGCAGCTCGTTGGCGTGGTGCAGTGGCTTGGGAATCACGGCGTGCTCCTCGGTCGAGATCGAAGGCAGTTCGAGAGCACCGCTCTCGCCTGAGACCAGTGTCCAGGAGAGCGGGCGGCGCAGTCAAGAGCAGTGCTCTCGTTTGTGAGCGACGCTCTCGCCCCTAGGCCTGACGCGTTTCCTCCGTTGCCTCCACCGCCTCCGCTGCCTCCACCAGGGCCCGTACGGTTGCCAATCCGCCCTCGCGGGCGTGACCCGTGAGCAGCGCACGGCAGCGGCCCAACTCCGGCACGAACTCCGTCATCACCACGCCCGCATGGTCGGTCCCGGGCAGCGCCAGGCCCACCGGCCACCCGCTCGCCTCCAGCGCGGCGGCGAACTCCTGCGTGTTCCGCGCGTCCACCACCGGATCCGCCGTGCCGTGCACCAGCCGAACCGGGATCGGCTTCTGCCGCGTGCCCGCCAGGTCCTCGATCGCGGGCGGCCCCATCCTCGGATCGTGCGAGGTCAGGTAGTTCCCCGCGATCCCGACCACCGCGGCCGGACGCCAGCCGACGCCGGCCTCCCCCAGCACGCCAGCACCCAGCGCGTCGGCCCGCAGGGCCACGGCCGCCGCCGCCCGCGCACCCAGCGACCAGCCCGCCAGCACGGCACGGTCGGCGTCCCCGCCCCACTCGGCCGCGTGGGCGCGCAGGAACGCGACCGACTCCCGCAGCTGCGTCCACCCGGCGTCCTCCGCGTAGGGGCGCCAGTCCGGCACGAGCACCAACAGTCCGCGCGCCGCAGCCTCCGCGGCAAGCGCCCCCAGCACGTCCCGCTCCCGTGGACCGCGCCCGTGCCAGAGCAGCACCGTCCCGACCGGCTCCCCCGCTGGGCGGTGCACGTCCATCGCCTCGCCCGACACCCCGTAGGTCACGCCGCTCTCCAGCACCACCGACCCACCCCTCTCGCCCATCGCGCCCACCCCGGCGTTCGTCCCGCTCATCAACTGCCTCACTCCCCTCGTCCGCGCCCCCGTCCGACCCCGGAACGGCGCCGGAGCCTCGACCGCCCGAGGCCGTTCGCCCGCTTTGCCGCAGACGCCCCGGGCGCGTCCGCGGCCGCATCACCCCCGGTCGCACCGGTGTCGGAGGGTTGCAGCCTCAGCCTCAGCTGACCGACCGGCCGACGCGGGCGCGGGCCAGCACGATACCCGCGGCCGTGACGAAGGCCAGCAGGAGCAGCCCGCCCGGGTAGGCCAGCCAGGCAAGGGAGGGCAGCAGCAGTCCGTAGGCGAGAGCCGAGGCGATGAGCGAGACGGCGAGCCCGCCGCCGAGCAGCCGCAGGAACCTCGGGAAGGACGCGCTCGCAGCCGTCACCGCCCCGACGACGGCGAGCGCGAGCATCTTCGCGCCGTCCAGTCGCACGGTGGTCTGCCACAGCGCCTGCACCGTGCCGGGCGCGCTCGCCGAGACGAGCAGCAGGCCGAGGACGCACTGCACGGCCGAGACGAGCGCAGCCGCCAGCCCGGCCGCGCCCAGTGTGCGGGCCCCGCGCGTTCCTGCGGCCCCCCGCGCCAGACCGAGGCAGATCAGGACCAGTCCGATGGCCGGCAACCCCTCGGTGAGGACGAACTGCAGGTCCATCATGCCGCTGTGGCCCCGCAGTTGGGCCACGATCGAGGATCCGGAGTCGTGCATGCCGGGGCTCGGCGCACCGATCGAGAGTCCGGCGGTCCAGCTGACGGTGTAGGCGATACCCGTCAGCGCGAGCGGGTGCAGCAGCGCGGAGCGGCGGGGCCGGACCGCGGGGGACTGGGGGCGGGTGGCGTTCGTGGTCATCGTCGTCTCTCCTCGTGAATGGGAACGTTGGCTTCGGGGTGTGTCAACGGATGCTGAGCCAGAGGGCCGTGGCGAGATGGAGAGCGGCGAAGAGCCCGGCTCCGAAGGCCATGCCGAGGTGGCGCCGACGGGCGCCGAGCGTGGAGTCGCCGACCTGCACCAGCCCCGCAACGACGAGCACCGGCACAAGCGCGGGGCGATCCCCCACGACGGCCAGCGCGGCCGTGAGCAGACCCAACGGCACGGCCCGCAGGGCGTAGGCGGAGGCGTAGAACCGCACGCCTCCGGTGACGGCTTCGCCGGACGCGAGCGCCAGGCCGGGTCGCAGCATGCCCGCGAGAGCAGAGCCGGAAGAGACCAGCGCAGCCACGGCGTTGACACCGAGGAGCACGGTCAGCAGAACGGATGACGATGCCACAGTGCATCTCCCCCTGAATCATTCGAGCTGTGAACGATATCGACACGCTATCATTCAACCCATGAGTGATGTCAACAGCCCGCGGACGGATCAACTCCCGGGGCTCACCGCCACGCTGGTCTTCAAGCTCGGCACGCTCGGCACGGTGGCGACCGACCGGTTCACTCGCGCACTGGACGCCTTCGAGCTCGGCCTGAAGCCCAAACACGTCGCCGTGATGGTGGTCCTCGGCGCCGGAGCCGCCGCGTCCCAGCAGGAGCTGGCTGCCCGAATGGGCGTCGCCCCGAGCCTGGTCGTCTCCCTCGCGGACCATCTGGAGCAGCTCGGCGCCGTGCAGCGCGTCCGCGATCCCCACGACCGCCGACGCCAGGTGCTGACCCTGACATCGGACGGCCGCCGCCTCCTCGACCGCTGCGAGGCTGCGGGCCGCGCCCTCGACGACGAGCTCGCCGCCGGGCTCACGGTTGCTCAGCGTGCCGCGCTCGACGAGGCGCTGCGCCTCCTCGCCAACCAGGCCGGCCTCCCGTAGCCCGACCCGGCCGACCCGCCGGCCGCCAGGGCGCCGACCCGCCCGGCCGATCGGCCGCCGGCCGCCGGGGCGCCGGGGCGCGCCCCTACGCGCCGACGACCTCCGCCTCCGGCGGAGGCTCCAGCGCAGGCGCGGGGCCGGGCCAGCAGGTCAGGAGCAGCCCGGTGACGAAGGAGGCAGCCGCCAGGAGCGGGAAGCGGCCGTCGAAGGCGAAGCCGTGGCGCGCGAAGACGGCGAGGGCGCAGACCACCGCCGCGAAGCCCAGCACGAAGGCGGGCCGGAAGCGCACCGTCGCTTCCGGCCGCAGCCGGGAGGCCAGCGCACGCAGCGCGCGTTCGAGGGGGGTCAGGGCCGCGAGCAGGGCCAGCAGCAGGACCGTCAGAACTGCGAGCCAGGGCAGTCGCAGCACCCACCAGGCACCCGATCCGATCGCAGGCTCGGGGGCGAGTCGGGTGAGGTAGAACAGTCCGGCGGCCGCCAGGACAGGGACCATGTGCCACAGGTAGACCGACATCGACGCCCGGCCCACCGGCCGGACGACGCGCCACAACCACTCCCGGCGCAGCAGGCGGCGTGCCGCCGGGGCGATCGCGACGCAGAGGCCGCACTGCGCGACGACCCAGGCCAGCATCGCCACCGACGGCGGGTCCGTGTTGGAGACGGTCTCCGTGGAGACAAGGATCAGGCTGACCGGGAACGGGCCCCAGGCCACGAGCAGCGCGAATCCGAGCCCTCCCCCGAGGGCCAGCGCCCACGGCAGCGCGGGGTGGCGCGTCAGCAGTCCGTCGGCCCAGCAGAAGCCCAACTGGTAGGCGACGGCCCAGACCAGCACGTAGTTGAGCGACCCGAGCACAGGCGCGTCGGCCCGCAGCACGGTGACGTCGACGGCGACAGCGGTCAGCGCGAGCACGGCAGGGACGGCCAGGCCGAACCGGCGGTGCGCCGCATGCAGGGCCGGGGTCAGCGCGGTGATCAGCAGATAGACGGGCAGGAACCAGAACTGCATGGCCAGCGCCCAGCCGACCATGGCCAGCAGGCCCGGATCCACCCCGACTGCCGCGCAGACCGCGACGGCGAGCAGGGCCAGGCCCGCGTACACGCCCGTCGGCAGCAGCAGCCGGACCGTCCGCTGCCGGATCCACGGCCACGCACGGCCCTGCGCGCGGCTCCACGACCCGGCTGCGGCGCAGCCGCCGGCCAGGAAGAACAGCGGCATGATCTGGAAGACCAGGGTCAGCCACTGCGTCCAGGGCACGGTCGCCAGCAACTCCGGTGCGGCCAGGGCACCGTCACGGTGTGTCAGCGCGGTGATGAGCCAGTGCCCGACCACCACGCAGGAGATGGCGAGCGCCCGCAGCAGGTCCAGGTAGCGGTCCCGCTCGGGCTCTCGGCTTCGGTCCCGGACTCGGACTCGGACCGGGGCGGGCTTCTGGTCGGGGGCTGGGCTCACACCGCCTGATTGTCCGCAGCGGCCCGCGGGGCGGGACAGCACGGATCGGCATCGATGGCGACGCGGCTTCGTCTCCCCGCCGCCTCCGTCACCCGGCCGAACAGCAGCGTCACCAGGACGAGTCCGGCGACGGCGCCGACCGCCTGGGCGGCCACGAAGGGCGGCACGGAGGCGGGGGCGATCCCGGTGAAGCTGTCCGTGAAGGCCCGGCCGACCGTCGCGGCGGGGTTGGCGAAGGAGCCCGACGAGGTGAACCAGATCGCCGCGCCGATGTACGCGGCCACGAGGACGGGCGCGAGCGCCTCCCGGCCGATCCTGCCCAACCCGACGACCAGCAGCACCAGCCCGGCCGTGGCCACCGCCTCACCGAGCCACAGGTGCCAACCGTCGTGCGGCTGCCGGGAGAACCGCAGCGTCGGCCCGCCGAACATCGCGTCCGCGAGCAACGCCCCGCCGACCGCGCCGGCGGTCTGCGCGAGTGCGTAGACGCCCACCTCGACCGGCCGGGGTCCGCCCTCACGCCGCCCGGTCCACCAACTCGCCAGGGTGACCACGGGGTTCAGGTGAGCCCCGGAGACCGGCCCGAGCAGCGTGATCAGCACCCCCAGCCCGAACGCGGTGACCAGGGCGTTCACCAGCAGTTCCACGCCGATGTCCGGCGTCAGCCGCACCGCCTGGATACCCGACCCGACGACCACCGCGACGAGCGCCAGCGTCCCGACGAACTCCACCCCGGCACGCCTGCCCAGCGAAGCGTCCATCCCCCCGCCTTCAACAAAATGTCAACCGATCCTGTGCGGCGCATCCTGCCACAGCCCCGCCTCCCGCGACACCACCCGCCCGCATTCCGGAGCCCGGGACCCAGACCTGGCCCGGACGGGACCCGGACCCGGGCCCGGACGGGACCCGGACCCGGGCCCGGACGGGACCCGGACCCGGGCGCGGACGGGACCGTGGGCTCAGGCGGGCGGGACGGCGGGCCGGAGAACTTGGAGGCACCGAGAGACCCCTGAGGGTGCCCCTGGCCGAAGGCCGGGGGAGGAAGGCATGGCGATCATGTGCAGAATCCACGGCCACTTCGACGCCGACCTCTCGCCGCACGACCTGCGCGCCGCCGGCGCGCTCCAGCGGCACGGCGGACCGGACGAGGCGCGGCTGGCCCACGGGCCCGGCTGGGCGCTGGGCAGCAACCGGCTCGCGATCACCGACCCTGCCGGCGGACACCAGCCCTACGAGGGGGACGGCGGGCGGCTCAAGGCCGTCTTCAACGGCGAGATCTACAACCACGCCGAGCTCCGGGCCCGGCTGGAGGGCCGCGGCCACCGCTTCGCGGACCACTGCGACGGGGCGGTCCTCCCCGCGCTCTACCAGGAGCTGGGCCAGGACTTCGCCGAGCACCTCGACGGCATGTTCGCCGTCGCCCTCGTCGACCTGCGCGCGGAGCCGACGCTCGTGCTCGCCACGGACGACGCCGGGATGAAGCCGATCTACTACCGCTGGGACGGCCGGCACCTGCGCTTCGCCTCCGAGCTGCCCGCACTGCTGGCGCTCGGACAGGAGCGGCCCGCGCTGTGGGAACCGGGGCTGGACAGCTACCTGGCGACCAAGACGCCGTTCGGCGAGCAGACCCTCGTCGACGGGGTGCGGGTGCTGCCGCCCGGCACCACCGCCGTCTGCTCGCGCTCACGCGGCCTGCGGCTGTACCGACGTCCTGCGCCGGAGCGCCCGGCCGTCACCGGAGGGGAGCCGGGCGAGCAGGTGCGGGAGGCGCTGACGGGCGAGGTCCGGCGACTGGCGATCGCCGACGCGCCGGTGTGCGCGATCACCAGCGGCGGCCTGGACTCCAGCCTGGTCACCGCGATGATGGCCGCCGACCCGGCGGCCGGGGCGCGGCGGGTCCACTCGTTCAACATCGCCTACCGGGGCGAATGGCCGCACGACGAACGGCACTTCGCCCGCGAGGTCGCACAGCGCGCGGGCACCGCGCACCACCAGGTGGAGCTGGACGCGGCACGCTTCCCCGAGCTGCTGCCGGCCGTGGCCTGGCACCTCGGCCAGCCCAACGCGGACCCGATCACGCTCAGCACCTACGGCCTGTTCGAGGCCGTGCACCGCGCCGGGTTCAAGGTGGCGCTGACCGGCGACGCCGCCGACGAGGTCTTCGCCGGGTACGGGCGGGTCCACGCCGCCGCCACCGCGCCCGGCGCGTGGCTGCCCGCCTACGTGGACGCACTCGCGGCGATCCCGGCCGAGGCCCGGCCGCGCCTCTACAGCGCCGACTACCGGGCGTTCGTCGCCGAGCGCGGCAGCGCCTCGGACGCGATCACCGAGGAGCTGCGGCAGCAGGCCGAGCACCGGCCGCGCCTCGACGTCCTCACCGACTTCGAGACGCAGGTCCGGCTGCCCGCCTACCACCTGCGGCGGGTCGACCACCTGAGCATGGCGCACGCCGTCGAGGTCCGGCTGCCGTTCTGCCAGCGGCCGGTGCGCGAGCTCGCCCGCGCGCTGCCGCAGGCGCAACGGCTCTCGCCGGACGGCGGGCGCGGCAAGGTCGCCCTCTACGCGGCCGCGCGCGGCCTGCTGCCGCGCAGCGTGCTGGACCGGCCCAAGCAGCCCTTCACCCTGCCGGTCACCGCGATGCTCGCGCCCGGAACCCCCCTGTGGGCCTTCACCCGTGAGGTGCTCTCCCCCGCCCGGTTGCGCACCGGCGGCCTGCTCGACCCGGCGGCCGTGGAGCGGCTGCTGCGGGCGCAGCAGACCCGTCCGGCGGACTGCCTGGCCCTGGCGACCTGGTCGCTGCTGATGTTCGAGCTGTGGCGTGAGGAGTTCGCGGTGCGCCGCGCCCCGGCGCGCCCGGCCGAGGACCGAGAACTGCTGGAGGTGGCGTCATGACCGCCACGACCCTGACCACCCCACTGGCCGCACCGCCCCTGGCCGCTCGTGCGGACACCCGCCTCGGCTTCGCCGCGCTCGCGCGGGCGATCGGCGCCCCCGGCCCGACCCTGGTGCTGGACGCCGACGCGCTCCCGGCCGACGGCGACGAGCTGGTCGACGCGCTCACCCGGATCCGCCGCCGGCTCCCGTCCCTGGCCAGCACGCGCGGCGCCGGCGAGGTGCTCAAGTGGGCGCTGATCGCGCCCTCCGCCCACCCGCTGTTCGACGTCGACTACCGCTTCGTCCAGGCGATGCCGGACGCCCCGGACCACTTCGACCTGAGCGGCACCTGCGGGCACTCGCTGCTCGCGGCCGTGACCGCCGCCGCGCAGGCCGGGCGGCTGCCCGCACTGCGGGCGGGCGACCGGATCCGGGCCCGGGTGCTCAACAACGGCGACCAGGTGGTGTGCCAGGTGGACCAGGCCTCCGCGCGGCACACCGTCTTCACCGCCCACTTCGTCGCCCCACCCGGCACCCGCCTGGGCACCCTGCTGCGTGACGGCGGCCGGGTGGTGCGGATGGCCAACCCGTACCTGTTCGTCGACGGGGCCCGGCTGGGCGTGCGGGACCGCGAAGCCCTGTTCCGTGGCGAGCAGCCGGAGCTGTACGCGACGCTGGAGCGGCTGCGCAGGCGGCAGGCCGCGCGCCTGGGCTGGCCCTTGAACGGCGCGTTCCCGAAGGTCGCTGCGGTGGTGCCGGTGGCACCGGGACACCTGGCGGTGCGCGCGCTGACGGTCGGCGGCTGGCATCCCGAGCTGGCGCTGACCGGGGCCGTCTGCCTGGCCGCCGCGTCGGCGCTGCACGGGACCGTCCCCAACCGCCTGCTGGCGGCGGCCGGTGGCGTGCAGACCGCTCCTGGACGGCTGGTCATCGACACCCCCGCCCGTCAGGTGGTCGCGTCCTACGCCGCCACCGGCGACGGGCCCGACGACGAGCTGCTCTACGTCAGTGTCGGCGGCAAGGAGACGGTGGCGCTGGGCACGGTCGCGGTGGGTGTCGGCGATGACTGAGCTCCACGGGCAACCGGTCCACGCGCCGGGGAACAGCGAGCAGCCGGCCCACGAGGGGCCGGGACAGGAGGGCCCGGGGCAGGAGCAGCCCTACGACCTGGTGGTCACGGGTGTGCGCCTGGTCAGCGGGGACGGGGTGGTGGCGGGTGGGCTGGCCGTGTCGAGCGGCCGGATCGCCTGCCTGCTCGGACCGCGCGAGCGTCCGCCCGCCCGGCGGACGCTCGACGGCGGCGGACGGCACCTGCTGCCGGGGCTGATCGACTCCCATGTGCACTTCCGCACACCCGGGTTGACGCACAAGGAGGACTGGGCGCACGCCGGCCGCGCCGCCGTCGCGGGCGGTGTGACCACCGTGATCGACATGCCCAACACCCTGCCGCCGCTGCACACCGCCGAGGAGGCCCACCGCAAAGCCGAACTGCTTGCCGGCACCACGCTGGTGGACCACCGCTTCCACCTCGGGGTCACGGGCGACGACCCGTCCCCGCTGCGCTCCGTGGGCCCGCGCGAGGCGACCAGCGTCAAGGTCTTCCTGGCCGGCCACCACACCGCTCCGGACGTCGTCCGCGATCCGGCGCAGCTGGAGAAGGTGTTCCGCACCGCCGCCGAGGCGGGTCTGCGCCTGCTGCTGCACGCCGAGGACGACGCCGTGTTCGGGTTGCTCGACTCCTGGCGCGGCGCCCCGGCCGGCTACGGCGGCTACGAGCGACACCGGCCGCGCAGCGGCGGGATCGTGGCGGTGGCCCGGGTGGTGGAGCTGGTGCGCCGTCACGGCACGGCGGTCCACGTGCTGCACGTCTCCAGCGCGGAGGAGGCGGACCTGCTGACCGCCGCCGCCCATACGGGACTCCCGGTCACCTTCGAGGTGACGCCCCACCATCTCTCGTTCACCGCCACCGAGACCTCGCGGACGGGAGCACGCGCGCGGCTGAGCCCCGCGCTGCGCGACCGCTCGGACCGGGAACGCCTCTGGCAGGCCGTCGTGGGCGGCGAGGTGGCGACGCTGGGCAGCGACCACGCCCCGCACACCCGTGCGGAGAAGCTGCGCCCGCCGGCCGAGGCCCCGCCCGGGCTGCCGGGCGTGCAGGAGATGCTGACCGCCGTCCACACCGGGCTGCGCCGCCGCGCCCCCGAGGATTCCCCCGACGCCCAGCTCTCCTGCCTGGCGCGACTGTTGGCCGAGCGCCCGGCCGGGCTGTTCGGCCTGGACGAGCGCAAGGGCCGGCTGCGTCCGGGCCTGGACGCGGACTTCGTGCTCTTCGACGCGGACGAACGCTGGATGCTCGCACCGGGCGCGATCCAGTCCAAGTGCGGCTGGTCCGCCTACGAGGGCTGGACGATGACCGGCCGGGTGCTGCGGACCGTCCGCCGGGGCGAGACCGTCTACTCCCACGCCGACGGACAGGCGGAGTTCGGCTCCCCGGACGGCCGCTGGCTCGACGCGCGCCGTCCCGGCGACCTCGTGCCCCGATGAACGCACCCGACGGCCGTGCGGGGGTGCGGCCACGAACCCGTGCGCCCCGCGTGCTTCGGTTCCCCGTACCGACAAGTCGTGGCGTTCATGCCACCCGTCCCCGGGTTCGGGAGCCTGGAACGGCCGGGCGTCGGAGCCGTGTCACCGCGGCCACACACACCACCACAGTCACCGGTTCCGAGGAGGCGCCATGACCGTCACCGACCCATCCCCTGTCGACCCGTCCACCGTCGGCACAGCCACCACCGGCACAGCCACCGTCGACACGCCCGCCGGCACCACGGTCCTCGCCAAGTTCGTCGACCCGCTGCCGATCCCACCGCGGATGCGCGCCGACCGGACCGACCCGCGACCACGGTTCACCCTCCGCACCGAGGGCGTCAGCCTGCGGCTGCACTCGCAGCTGCCGCCCACCCCGCTGTGGACCTACGGTGGGCACTTCCCCGGCCCCGTGCTGGACCTGCACCGCGGCCAGCGCGTCCACATGACCTGGGAGAACGGCACCACGACGCCCTACCCGGTGGTGTCCGCCTTCCTCGCCGACGGGCCCGGCAACCCCTCGCTCGCGATGAACGACCCCGGCATCGGCCTCGCCCGGCCCGTCAAGGGTGTGGCCGCGCTGCCCGCCTGGCAGGTGACCCACCTGCACGGCGCGGTGACCGGCGGCGGCAACGACGGCTGGATGGAGAACGCCGTCCTGCACGGCGACGCCCAGCTGTCCGAGTACCCGGACGACCAGCCGGCGATGACGCTCTGGTACCACGACCACGCCATGAACATCACCCGTCTCAACGTCTTCGCCGGGCTGGTCGGGATGTACCTGCTGCGGGACGACGAGGAGGAGGCGCTCCACCTGCCGGGCGGCGACCGGGAGATCCCGCTGATCGTCTGTGACCGCAACCTGGAGACCGACGCCTCGGGCCGGTTCACCGGGCGGCTGCTCCACAAGACCACCGGCACGCTGCCGTTCTTCGGCCCGTACACCCTGGTCAACGGCGCGATCTGGCCCCACCTGGAGGTGCGGCCGCTCTGGTACCGGTTCCGGGTGCTGAACGCGTCCAACGCCCGCACCTACCGGCTGCACCTGCTGGACGAGGCCGGCGCGGTGGTCACCGGCGCCACGTGGCTGATCGGCACCGACAGCGGCCTGCTGGGCGCGCCGCTGCCGGTCACCGGCGACGGCCTGACCCTGGCCCCGGCCGAACGCGCCGACGTGCTGGTGGACTTCCGCGCACTGCGCGGCCGCACGCTGCGGCTGGTCAACTCGGCGCAGGCCCCCTTCCGCGGTGACCCGCTGCCGCCCGGGGTGAAACCCGGTGACCCGCTGCCCGCGAGCCGCCTGCCGGAGCCGGACGTGCTGCAGTTCCGCGTCGCGGACCTGCCGCCCGCCGACACCTTCGAGCTGCCGCAGACCCTCTCGGCGTCCTACTACCGGCTCACCCACGAGCTGCTCCCGGCGGACCACATGCACCGCGTCCTCGCCCTCGCCGCCGACGCGGACGGGACGCTCGGGCTGTGGGAGCTCGGCGAGGTCCCCGCGTCGCAGGCGCCGACCGGCGGCGTCGAGGACGGCATCATCCAGGTCACCGACGAGAACGGCGTGACCACCACCTACCGGCGGCTCGCCCGGCACTTCGACGACCAACTCAACTGGCGGGTCCGTCAGGACGGCTGGGAGGTCTGGAAGATCCTCAACCTGAGCGGCATCCTGCACCCGGTCCACATCCACCTGACCCGCTTCCAGCCGCTCTCCGTCGACGGCTACGACACGGCCGCGTTCGTCCAGTCCCAGGGCGGCACCGCGCCGGGCGCCCCCGTGGCCCACCTGGAGTCGCTGCCGATCGATCCGACGCTGACCGGCTGGAAGGACGTGATGCGGGTGCCACCGGGCACCATGGTCACCGTCGCCGGCCAGTTCCGCGGCGCCTCGGGCCGGTACATGTACCACTGCCACATCCTGGAGCACGAGGACGCCGGGATGATGCGGGAGTTCGCCGTGATGCCCGGTGCCGTCATGGACGTGGGCGGCATGGGCGGCATGTAGCCCGCACGCGACAGAGCGCCTCGCCGTCGGCGAGGCGCTCTGTCGCGTGCGGGATCAGTCGTCCCGGTCGCCCGGCGCGGGTGCGCAGGTCCAGCCGGGGTGCTTGCACTCCTCGGGCGGGCAGGGCGGGTGCTTGCACGTCGGCGGGCACGGTGGATGCTTGCACGCCGTCGCGCTCACGGCGTCGCTGCGACCGGCAGTGGGATGGACGGTCATGGGTGGCTCCTCGCTGTCTTGCCCCCTGTGGTCGGAGACGGGAAGCGCCTCCGACCTCGACTGTCCGCCGCCGGGGGTCCCGGGCGCATGGGACCAGCGTCCCGGACCGGTCCCGTTCGGGCATCCGGACGCCGGTCCGCCCGCACCCGGTCATCCGGCGTGCCGGATCGGGATCTCGGCGCGGACCACCACGCCCATGCCCTCCCCCGGGCCGCCGACGACCTGCAGCGAACCGCCCAGCTCCTCGGCCCGCTCCGCCATCGACCGCAGGCCCACC
Organism: Streptacidiphilus jiangxiensis; assembly: GCF_900109465.1. Taxonomy (GTDB): domain Bacteria; phylum Actinomycetota; class Actinomycetes; order Streptomycetales; family Streptomycetaceae; genus Streptacidiphilus; species Streptacidiphilus jiangxiensis. The sequence goes on along the minus strand of NZ_FOAZ01000004.1, from coordinate 181,027 downwards.
CCGCCGCCCGGCGCCGGGCTCGTGCCGCCACCGCGCTGCGGCACGTCCAGACCGGTCCCGTCGTCGCCGATCTCGAGCGCGGCCGATCCGTCCGCCACGCAGAGGCGCACCCACGCGCGGCTCGCGCCCGCGTGCCGGACGACGTTGTGCAGGGCCTCGGCCGCGATCCGGTAGAGCGCCACCTCGACCGCGGCCGGCAGGCCGGGCAGCGGGTCCGGAGTGAGCTCGACGCCGATCCGCAGCCGCCCGGCCAGCCCGGCGGCCAGCTGACACAGTCCAGGACCGAGGCCGTCGCGGTCGAGCGCCACCGGCGTCAGCCCGGCGGTGATCCGGCGCAGCTCGGTGATCGCGTCACCGATGCCCTCCGAGACGCCGCCGAGCCGCCCGCTCGCCGGGTCGTCCCCGGCCAGGCCCGCGCGCGCCGTGTCGACCTGGAGGCGCAGCCCGGACAGGGCCGGCGCCAGGCCGTCGTGCAGGTCACGGCGCAGACGGCGCCGAGCCTCCTCCCGGGCCACCACGATCCGCTCGCGGCTCTCCTGGAGCTCCTGGTAGAGGCCGAGCGAGGCGATCGCGGGCGCGGACTGGTCGGCGAGCAGCCGCAGCACGTCGTGGTCCTGCTGGTCCAGCTCCGGCTCACCCACGCGGGCGGCGACCTCCAGCGCGCCGACCTGCTCGCCCTCGAAGACGAGGGCGAAGCGGTGCCAGGCACGCCCCGGCGCCTCCCCCAGCACGGCCGTCGGCCGGTTCCCCTCGCTGGTGCGCACCAGCACCCGCGCGGCGGGAAAGCGCAGCGTGCTGACCACGCTCTCGCACAGCAGCCGCGGCGCCTCCCCCGGCGCCACGGTCCGGCTCAGCCGCCCGGCCAACTCGCCCACCACGTGGTAGGGCCGGGCCCGGTCCCCGTAGTAGGACCGGTCGACGACGCGCACCGCCCACCCGCCGGTCGCCCGCAGCAGCAGGCCGATCACCAGCGAGCCCACCGCCAGCACCAGCGCGCCCGGTGTCCGCGTGCCGGGCAGCACGTCGGAGAGCCCGACCGCCAGCGCGAAGTAGCCGACCACCAGCAGGGCGAGGATGACCAGGACGGCCAGCACCCGGCGGGTGGCCCGGTCCAGGTGCGCGGAACGGTCCCGGGCGAAGAAGAGGACCAGGCCGAGCGGCAACAGCGCCAGCGGGCCGTAGAAGAGCACCAGCTGCGCGGCGGTCGGCAGCGGGAAGAAGTAGTCCACGTAACTCCCCACGGTCAGCAGCAGGAACGGGACCACCAGCACCAGCAGCGCGCCCGGCAGCCGCGACCGGCCGTGCGGAGCGTCCGTGCGGCGACCCCACCCGCGCCACCGCCACGACCGGACCGCCAGCACCAGGAAACCCAGCGCCGACAGGCTGACCGGCATGAACACCATCGGCGCCTGCAGCACCGGCCCCAGCGCGTTCTTGACGGTGACCCAGGGTTCGTCGGTGGCCAGCGGGTTGGGCATCCCGTACCAGGTGGCGCCGGTGCCGGTGTCGAGGTAGACCTCCCCGACCGTCCACACCGCGATCCCCGCGACCAGCAGCCGGCCCCAGCGCCGTCCCGGCAGCGTCCCGTCGGGGAGCCAGAACGGCAGGCCGTAGAGCAGGAAGATGGCCAGGCAGTCGCCGACGAAGCCGACCAGCACGACACCGGTCCGCACGCCGTGGGCACTCCCCAGCGCCGCACCCGCGATGCCGGCGGCCTGCCCGACCAGCTCGCCGGTTCCGGCCACCAGCAGCAGCCGACCGACCGCCCCTCCGGCGGGGTGGGCCAGGCTGAAGGTGCCCGCGAGGACGCAGGCCAGCATGAAGAGGATGTGCGAGCCCGAGGGCCCGAAGTCCAGCCCGGCCAGCCGTGAGCCGCCCAGGCCTGTCCAGGCCAGCGCCAGCCAGACGAAGCACGCGCCGAGCGCGACCCCGCAGGCGGCGTAGGCCGCTCCCATCCGTCGGCCCCCGGCCCGCACGGCGGGCGGCGATGTGCTCGGCATGCTCGGCGTACTCGGCTCGGCCATGGCGCTGCGGCCCCTCTCGCTCCCACCCCCGTCCGCCATGGCGGGTCTGACATCCTGCTGCGGGGCCCGTCCCGGGCGCATGGGGCGGCGGTCCCGTCCGCGTCACTGCGTGGGACCCGCCGGGCGGGACGGCTCGCCCAGGCCCGCGTCCCTCGCCCGCGCGGCGGCCTCGGCCCGGGAGGCGACGTCGAGCTTGTCGAAGATGTGCGAGATGTGGTTGCGGACCGTCTTCTCCGCCAGGAACAGGTCGCGGGCGATGCGCCGGTTGTCCAGGCCGCGCGCCACCAGGTCCAGCACCTCGACCTCCCGCGCGGTCAGCTCCGGGAAGAGCTGCTCCGCGTCACGGCGCGCGCCGCCGGTCAGCAGCGCGGAGATGCGCGCGGCCACGTCGCCGCTGAAGACCGCGCCGCCGTGCGCCACGGTCCGCACGGCGTGCAGCACCTCGTCGCGCCCGGCGCCCTTGACCAGGTAGCCGCGTGCCCCGGCCTGCAGCGCGCCGAGCAGGCTGCCGTCGTCGTCGGAGGTGGTCAGCATGAGCACCGGCAGGCCCGGATGCAGCTGCGCCAGCCGCTTGGTGGCCTCGATACCGGAGACGTCCGGCAGCGACAGGTCCATCACGACCACGTCGGGCTGCTGCGCGGCCACCGCGTCCAGCGCCGCCGCCGTCGTCTCGGCCTCGGCGACCACCCGCACGTCCGGCGTGCTCTCCAGGGCGGCACGCAGCCCCTCCCGGAACAGCGGGTGGTCGTCCACGACGACCACCCGCACACCCGCCGTACCGCTCCCGTCCAGGTCGCTGTCCACGCGGCCATGCTACTCACAGTCAGTACACGATCACACTCGGCTGTCCGGCTGGACCCTGACCCGGCGGCCGGGGCCCGGCCGCACCCGCCGCGCTACTCGCGCGGCCCTTGACGGACGTTCAGGCACAGCGCCCAGACGTCGGAGGAGGTGTTCGGCGAGGGCGACCCGCCGGCGTGGATGTCGGCGGTCCAGTCGGCGGCCGTGGTCCCGTCGGCGACGGGGGTGCCCGCAGCGTCGCTCGGGAAGCTGCCGATCAGGTGGGTGCCCCCCGACCCGGCCTTGGTGAAGTCGGTCGTCGTCACGTTCCCGCCGCTCGCTGCGGCGCCACCGCTGACCAGCACCCCGTCGTCGTCGGTGCAACCGGCCGTCACCGCCTGGCTGGTGCTGGCAGCCGTCGGCCCGGTCACCTCGTGGAAGCGGACGGTGGTGGCGAGATGGCGCACGTCGACGCCCTCACCGGTGCAGATGGCGTACGCGTAGGTGGTGTTGTCGTCGTCACGCCCGCCGCCGATGCCGCCGACCGCCGCCCAGGAGTCGGGGTCGGTCTCCCCGTCGGCAGCGGCCTTGGCACCAAAATCGTGCGCGGCGTCGGCGAACGTCGGGTAGCTCGCGATCGGCTTGAGGCTGCCGACGCTCGCCGGGGTCGACCGCGCCCCGCCGCCGAGCAGCTCCGTCCCGGCCGGGCAGGTGGCGACGACGAGCTGCGCCGTCTGCCCGACGCTGGGCCCGGGCGCCTTCGCCATGACCACCAGGGTGTGCCGGATACCGTTGCTGGTCAGGCACATCGCGTACGGGGTGGTGGCGAACGCCGGGCTGGAGTTGCTGCCGCTGCCGCCGAACGCGAGCCAGTGCGTGGCGTCCGTGCCGACGACGCCCGGGGTGCCGGTGTACTCGGTGACGCCGTCCGCGCTGGGAACGACGCCCATCACGTGGTTGCCGTTCCCGGCCCGGTTGTCGCCGGTGGACTGGTCGGCACCGCCGCCGGTCACCAGGCCCTGGGCGCAGTCGGCATGGGAGGAGACGCCGGTGAACGGCGTCCCGGGTCCGATCGTCGGTCCCGGGCTCGCGACGGTCACGCTCGCGGTGTGCGCGTCGGCGGCCCCGGGCAGGGCCAGGACCAGGACGGCGGCGGGGACCAGCGCCCTGCGCAGCAGTGCGGCGCGGGTGGTCCGGTCGTCGTTCTTCGTGTGCTGCATGGAGCCTGTGCCTCTCAGGGGGTGAACGTCGTTCTCAGACACCGTCGTTGGCGCACAGCGCCCAGACGTCGGTGTGGTTGCTCGTCGAGGCCATGCCGCCGGTGTGCGCGAACGCGGTCCACGAGGCCGCCGTGGTGGCCCCGTTGGCGACGGGGTTGCCACTGGAGTCGCTCGGGAAGCTGCCGTTGAGGTGGTCGCCTCCCGAACCCGGCCCGGTGAAGTCCGTGGTGCTGACGCCGCCGCTGCTGATGGCTGCACCACCGCTGACCAGCTTCCCGTCACCGCTGCCGCAGGTCGCGGTCGCGTTCTGGCCGGTGCTGCCGGTGTTCGGCCCGCTCACCTCACCGAACCGGACGGTCACGGTGACGCCGCTGACGTTGATCCCGCTGCCGCTGCAGATCGCGTACGCGTAGGTCTCGTTGGCGGCGTTGGTGCTGTTGTCCCACCCGACGGCCGTCCATGAGTCGGGGTTGGTCGCCCCGTCGGCGGCGGCGATCTTCCCGTGGTCGTGGGCGCTGTCGGCGAAGGTCGGGAAGCTGCCGATCACCTTGAAGTTGCCGGTGTTGCCCGGCGTCACCAGCGCACCGCCACCGAGCAGGACCGTGCCGGACGGGCAGGTCGCGGTCGCCAGGCCCACGGTCGCGGCAGTGGTGGGGGTGTTGGCCTTGTTCATCACGACCTGGGTGTGGCCGATCAGGGTGCTGGTGAGGCACATCGCGTACGGCGTGGTCGAGAAGGAGGAGTTGACCTGCCCACCACTGCCGCCCCTGGCGATCCAGTAGGCGACGTCGGTGCCGACGACACCCGTCGTGCCGGTGTACTCGCTCGTCCCGTCCGAGCTGGGCTCGCTGCTCAGCACGTGGTTGCCGTTCACGCCCGCGCCCGTGCCGATGGCCTGGTCGATCCCGCCGCCGGAGACGAGACCGCTGCCGCACTGGGCGTCGGTGGACACGGAGGAGTCGATCGCGGTCGGGCCCGCGGTGGCTCCCGGAGTCCGCACGGTGACCGCGACACTGTTCGCATACGCGGAACCCGGTGTCGCCAGGACCAGCAGAGCGCCGACGAGCAGCGCCTTTCGACTGGTGAAGCGGGTGAGGGAGCGGTGGGCCATGCATGCCTCCGTTGTTGGTCGGACCGGGCGGGCCCGATTCAAGCAAGGCGGGGTGCTTCAGGACGATTGGTGGCGAACCCAGTCGAAGCCGGAAGCTTCTGGGCGATCACACAGCAGACAGACAGGTGTCGCGCTGGCTTGACGCCACGTCAGTGGTCCGGCGAGGCTGCCGGAATGTCGATCATCCGACCCGAGGCCTTCACCACCACACGACTGGACGTGCTACCCCTGCGGGTCGAGCACGCCGAGGAGATGGCCACCGTCCTGGCCGACCCGGACCTGCACACCTTCATCGGCGGCGCCCCGCAGACCACGGCCGAGCTCCGGGCCCGTTACGCGCGACTGGTCGCCGGGTCCCCCGACCCGGCGACCAGTTGGTGCAACTGGGTGCTGCGGCTGCGCGACGCCGACCGGCTCACCGGAACCCTCCAGAATGTCGGGATCCTCGGTCGGACCCGCCCCGCGCACAGCCGCGATGCGCCGGCTGACCGAGGTGCGTCGGGCCACCCGGCCTGCACGGTCCAGCCGCAGCAGCGTGCCCTGGTCCCCGCCGAGGACATACCCGTCCCCGACAGCCACGACGCCGGGAGCCAGTCGCTGCCGGAGGTCGACCCGCCACCGCGGCGCCCCGTCCTCGGGATCGTAGGCGGCACAACCCGCCGTGTCCCACACCCACAGCAGTCCCCCGGCGACCCGCGCCCGGACCGGAGCGAGGTCCCGATCGTGTCGCAGCAGGGTGCGCAGGTCACCCGTGTCCGGGCGCAGTTCGACGACGGTGCGCCGCCCGCAGGGGGCGAGAATCCGGTCGGAGCCGGCGCGGGTGAAGATCTGCGCGTAGTCCTGGGACCGCAGCGGTTCGGGCAGGGTCCAGCAACGCAGCACCTGGCCGTCCCGGACGTCGAGAAGGCGCACCTCGTCGCCATCGGGTGCCGCGACCAGAACCCCCTGGCCGACGGCGAGGGGGTGGACGGTGGCCGGGCGCCCGAACGTGCTCCACCGCACCTGCCCGGTGTCCGCGTCGAGGGCCGTCAGGTCGGTGTAGCCGCGCCAGCCACCGACGAGCACGGTGTCGTCGACCGCGGTGAGGTAACCGGTGAAACGCGGCAGCGGGACGGTCCACAGGACCGCCCCGGTGCGCACGTCCCAGCAGGTGAGCGCATCGACGTTCTGCGCGATGCCGTAGCAGCGGTCCCCGTGGACCACGACGGAGCGCGGCCAGAGGCCGAAGGGCGCGTCCCAGCGGACCCGGCCGTCCTGCCGCTCAAGGCAGACCAGCCGGGTCCAGCGCTCGTGGACGACGACACAGTCGCCTCCGACGGCGAGCGTGCGCCCGGAACCCCGCTGATGCAGGTCCCGCTCCCACAGCACGTCCTCGGCCACGCTCCGGCTCCCCCTGATTCCCGTGCTCGTGCTCGTGCCCGCCGCTGTCAGCCCTTGACGCAGACGACCTGCTTCAGCTGCGCCACGACCTCGACGAGATCGGTCTGCTGCGCCATGACCTTCTCGATCGGCTTGTACGCGCCCGGGATCTCGTCGACGACGCCGGAGTCCTTACGGCACTCCACGCCGTGCGTCTGCTCCACCAGGTCGCGGACGCCGAACTTGCGCTTCGCCGCGGAACGGGACATCTTGCGACCCGCACCGTGCGAGGCGGAGTTGAACGCGTCGACGTTGCCCAGGCCGCGGACGATGTACGAACCGGTGCCCATCGAGCCGGGGATGATGCCGTAGTCGCCCGCGCCGGCGCGGATCGCGCCCTTGCGGGTGACCAGCAGGTCCTCGCCGTCGTAGCGCTCCTCCGCCACGTAGTTGTGGTGGCAGGAGATGACCTGGTCGTAGGTGACCTTGGCCTTGCGGAACTCCCTGCTCACGACGGACTGGAAGAGCGCCATCATGACCGCGCGGTTGCGCTTCGCGTACTCCTGCGCCCAGAACAGGTCGTCCCGGTAGGACTGCATCTGCGGGGTCGCCGCGATGAAGACCGCCAGGTCGCGGTCGACCAGGTTCAGGTTGTGCGGGAGCGAGCGGGCCACGCCGATGTGGTACTCGGCGAGCTCCTTGCCGATGTTGCGCGAGCCCGAGTGCAGCATCAGCCAGACCGCGCCCGACTTGTCGAGGCAGACCTCGATGAAGTGGTTGCCCGAGCCGAGCGAGCCCATCTGCTGCAACGCGCGCTCGCGCCGCGCCTTCACCGCCGGGGTCAGGCCGTCGAAGCGGGACCAGAAGTCGTCCCAGCCGCCGGTGGCGAAGCCGTGGATGCTGCCCGGCCGGACCGGGTCGGCGTGCATGCCGCGGCCGACCGGGATCGCCTGCTCGATCTTCGAGCGCAGCCGGCTCAGGTCGTCGGGCAGGTCACGGGCGGTGAGCGAGGTCTTGACCGCGCTCATGCCGCAGCCGATGTCCACGCCGACCGCGGCCGGGCAGACCGCGCCCTTCATGGCGATCACGGAACCGACCGTCGCGCCCTTGCCCAGATGGACGTCGGGCATGACGGCGAGGCCGTGGATCCACGGGAGCGAGGAGATGTTGCGCAGCTGCTGGAGGGCCTGGCCCTCGACCGTCGCGGGGTCGGTCCACATGCGGATGGGCACGTTGATGCCCGGAATCTCGGTGTACGACATGGGAAGTGTTCTCCTGGGAACAGGCTACAAGTCTGAGGGCGCACCGGCGCGGAGGAGCGCGGTCGCGCGGGAGGGGATCGCCGCCTCAGCGGCGGAAGCCGAGGGCGGTGGAGGGGCGTCGCCGCAGGGAGGCGGCCTCGGTGCTGATGTGGCACCGGGCTTGCTTCTCGACCCGCATGGGACTGCCTCCTCTCCACCGTCTCGGGGACCGGCCTGTCACGTCCGGTCGCTGCGCCTATCTAGCCATGGGCGTGGGAGGGGTCGCAACGCATTTACCGATCACGGGTACGACGACGGGCACGACGAAGCCCCCGACCCGGAGGGGTCGGGGGCTTCGTCGTTGACGAGGCGTCAGCGTCAGTGCATGACGACCGGGACGCCCGCGTCCTGCTCGGCGCCGGAGCCGGCCACCGTGTGGTGCTCCGGACGGCCCGCGTTGACCAGGACGAAGACCAGCAGCGAGGCGAAGAACATGATGCCCACGGCCCACCAGATGGCCACGTCGTAACCGTGCACCGCCGCAAGCGGGTTGTGCTGGTCGGTGGAGTGGTGGGCGACCAGCCAGCTGGTCGTGGCGCTGGCCGCGATGGTGTTCAGCAGCGCGGTGCCGATGGAGCCGCCGACCTGCTGCGAGGTGTTGATCATCGCGGAGGCGACGCCCGCGTCCTGCGGCTGCACGCCGAGGGTCGACAGGCTCATGGCCGGCATGAACGAGGTACCCATGCCGATACCGAGCAGGAACTCGGCCGGCAGGATCAGCGTCCAGTAGTTGCTGTCCACGTGCATCTGCGTGAGCATCAGCATGCCCAGCGCGGCCACCAGCAGGCCCGGGCCCATCAGCCAGCGCGCCGGGACGCGGTTCATCAGGCGGGCGCCGATCTGCGTCGAGCCGGTGATCATGCCGACGACCATGGGCAGGAAGGCGACGCCGGTCATGACCGGGCTGTACTGCTTGATGCCCTGCAGGTAGTAGGTCATGAACAGGAACAGACCGAACATGCCGATGATGGCGAGGCCGAGGCCGAGGTAGGCGCCACCGCGGTTGCGGTTCAGCACGACGCGCAGCGGCAGCAGCGGGTGCCTGGTGCGGGACTCCACCAGGACGAACAGCGAGAGCAGCACCGCGGAGGCCACGAACAGGCCGATGGTGACGGCGGAACCCCAGCCGGACTCCTCCGCCTTGGTGAAGCCGTAGACCAGGGCGACCAGGCCGGAGGTGGCCAGCAGCACGCCGGGGATGTCGAGGCGGTTGCGGTTGCGCTCGTCCTCACGCTCGTGGACGAAGACCATCGAACCGGCCACCGCGACGATCGCGAAGATGATGTTGACATACAGGGCCCAGCGCCAGTTGGCGTACTCGGTCAGCGCACCACCCAGCAGCAGGCCGACCGCGCCGCCGGCGCCGGCGATGGCGCCGAAGATGCCGAACGCGGTCGCGCGCTCCTTGGCCTCGGTGAAGGTGACCGCGAGCAGCGAGAGCGCGGCCGGGGCCAGCAGCGCACCGAAGACACCCTGCAGGGCACGCGCCCCGAGCAGCATGCCGGCGTTGACCGACGCGCCGCCGATGGCCGAGGCCAGCGCGAAGCCGATCAGGCCGACGATGAAGGCCTTCTTGCGCCCCCACAGGTCCGCCACGCGACCGCCGAAGAGCAGCAGGCCACCGAAGGCCAGGCTGTAGGCGGTGATGACCCACTGGCGGTTGGCGTCGGAGATGTGCAGATCGGCCTGCGCGTGCGGCAGGGCGATGTTCACGACGGTGGCGTCCAGGACGACCATCAGCTGCGCGATGGCGATGAAGATGAGCGCTTTCCAGCGCCTCGGGTCCGGCTGGGCCTGATCGACAGGCGCGACCGATGCGGAAGCAGACATGAGTGTTTCCCCGTAACAGGACGGCATGAGCCCACGGTCGGCGGGCGTGACGGTGACGATGACGGTGTTGCTCGCGAACGCGAACGCGGCGTGTCGGCGCGCGCGTCGAAGTCGAAGGCGAAAGCGAAGACGAAAGCGAAAGGGTGACGGATCAGGGCTGCGGCGTCATTGCCGGCAGATGCGCCGCGCGGCGCGCGACAGCAGACACTCGCGGCGGACGTCCTCCAGCGTCTGCGGGCTGCCCGGCAGCGGCGTCCGGGCGGGTGCCCGGAGACCGTCGAGCAGCAACTGCAGGTGGCGGTGCACGAAAGGCTGGAGGCTGTCGTAGGGGGCGCCGGGGAACGGTCGCACCAACTGGGCGACCGCCATGAAGACGTCGTCGCTGCCGACGTCCTCACGCATGCTGCCCGCTGCCTGCGCCGCACCGACGATGGTCCGGGCGATGGTGTCGAGGCGCTCCTTGGTCGCGAAGACCTCGGGCTCCTCGAGGTCCGTCCACTCGGAGAGCATCGTGCACAGGGCGCCGATCTTCCAGTTGACGGAGTCGTGCACGAGGCGGCTCAGCGCCTCGAAGGGGTCGGTCTCCTCCGCGTAGGCCTGCTCGGCCACGCCGATGGCTCGTTCCATGACCTCCAGGACAACGCCGCGCACGAGCGCGCGCCGGTCCGGGAAGTGCCGGTAGACGGTGGCGTTGCCGATCCCGGCGCGGCGGGCGATCTCGTCGAGCGGCACGTCCGCGCCGTGCTCGATGAAGGCGTCCTGTGCGGCCTCGAGGATGCGGGCCCGGTTGCGGGCCGCGTCGGCTCGCCGGCGAAGCCCCGTGGCGGGCTTCTCGGCCTTCTCGGTGACCGGTACCTGGACCACGGCGACTCCTTTCTCCGGTGCAGAAGCGGGGATGCTGTCCCCGCTTTCTATTCAAACAGCTAAACGGGGAGATGCTCCCCGGAAATGCCCCTATCGAATGTGACCTACGTCACACTTCTGTGAAGAGGCTAAGGTCTAGTCCAATTGGGGAGCGGAACAGGGGAGGGCTCGATGCGGAAAACGCTAGCCACAGTGGGCGTCGCGCTGCGACGACGGGACTTCCGGTGGTGGTTCGGCGCCCAGGTGCTGTCCGCGTCCGGGGGCATGACACAGAGCGTGGCCCTGTCCTGGGTCATCCTCCAGCGGACCGGGGACGCGTTCTGGCTCAGCGCGTTCACCATCTGCTCCTGGGGTCCGCTGCTGCTGCTCGGCCCCTGGGCCGGAGCGCTCGTCGACCGACACGACCGGCGGCGCCTGCTCCTCGTCACACAGGCGCTGATGCTCGCGCTCGGCGCACTGCTCGCCGCGCTGAACGCCACCGGACACCTCGGCGTCTGGGTGATCATGGCCGTGGCGCTGCTCTTCGGCGTGGTCTCCTCGGTGGACGGCCCCGCCCGCCAGGTCCTGGTCGTCGACTTGGTCGGCCGTGACGCGGTCGCCAGCGCGGTGGGCCTGTGGGAGGTCGCCCTCAACGCGTCCCGCGTCATGGGCCCCGCGCTCGGCGGAGCGCTGCTCGCCACCGGCGGCGCGACCTGGTGCTTCCTGGTGAACGCTGCCGCCTTCGTCGCCCCGCTGCTGGTGCTGCGCCGCCTCCGGGTCCCCGGTGCCGTCCCCGCGTCCGCGCGGCCGCCCCGGGAGCGGGGCGCGATCCGCGCCGGCCTGCGCTACGCCTGGTCGACGCCGCTGCTGCGGGTGCTGCTGCCGATGGCCGCGGCGAGCGGCATCCTCTTCACGATGAACCTCGCCCTGCCGACGCTCGCCCAGCGCGCGCTGCACCTCGGTGGCGGCGGCTACGGCGCGCTGCTGGCCGCGTTCGGCGTGGGCGGCCTCCCCGGCGCGCTGCTGGCGGCGGGCTCACCGGAACCGACGGGCCGCAGGGTCCGCGCGCTTGCCCTGGCGACGGGCGCGTCGATCCTGCTGACGGCGTGGGCGCCAACCACCCCGCTGGCCTTCACCGCGATGGCCCTGACGGGCCTGACCTCGATCTGGTTCATCGCGTCCGCCAACACCCTGGCCCAACTGCGCTCCGCCCCGGAGATGCGCGGCCGCGTCATGGGCCTGTGGTCGATGGCCCTCCCCGGCTCCGTCCCACTCACGGGCGTGGCGGTGGCGGCGGTGATCCAGCACCTGGGCGCGCGGGCGGGCTTCTCCGTCTCGGGCGTGTGCCTGGCGCTCACCGCGCTGTTGGGCTGGCGGGTGCTGAGCGGACGTCCCGAGGCTGCACCACGCTCGGGGGCGCGGGGAACTGCGCGACAGGCCACCGACGAGCAGATGGTCCCCGAGTAACAGGGCCATCCGCACGCCGGTGGTTGCTCGCGCCTGAGCGGCGGAGCCGCACATCAGCAGAGCCCCGCGCCCCTGGCCATCAGGCCGTGATGACGGTGACCTCACCCAGGCCCAGGTCCTTCAGCGGTGCGGCGATCGTCGCAGCGTCACCGACGAGGATCGCGACCAGGCGCTCCGGGGGGAACGCGGCGACGACGGCTGCGGTGGCCGCGGCCGTCGTCGTCTCGGCCAACTCGCGGTAGACCTCGGCCTGGTAGTTGTCCGGCAGCTCCTGCTCCACCTGGTCCGCCAGGGTGGAGCAGACGGCCGACGCCGTCTCGTAGCGCAGTGGTGCCACACCGACCAGGTTCTGGACCGCGACGTCGCGCTCCTCGTCCGTCAGGCCCTCCGCCGCGAGCGTGCGCAGGATCTGCCAGGTGTCCGCCAGGGCAGGGGCGGTGGACTCGGTGTCCACCGAGCCGGAGATGGCGAGCAGCGCCCGGCCCGAGCCGTCCGCGCCGGAGCGCAGCGGCTGGGCGAAGGCCCGGACACCGTAGGTGTAGCCCTTCTCCTCGCGCAGGACCCTGTCCAGACGGGAGGTCAGCGTGCCGCCCAGGCAGTACGTGCCGAGGATCTGCGCCGCCCAGGAGGGGTCGTGGCGGTCGGGGCCGACCCGGCCGATCAGCAGCTGCGTCTGCACCGAGCCGGGGCGGTCGACGATGACGACGCGGCCGGTGTCGTCGCCGTGCACCGGCGCGAAGCCGGCGTGGGTGCCGGGAGTCCCCGTCCACTGGCCGATCGTGGCGGCCAGCACCGCGTCGAAGTCGACGGCGGAGAAGTCGCCGACGATGACGAGGGTGGCCGTCGCGGGGCGCACGTGCGCGGCGTAGAACGAGGTCACCGCGGCGCGGTCGATCGCCTCGACCGTCTCCGCGCTGCCGGACCGCGGCCGCGACAGGCGGTCGGCGGCGTCGAACAGCTCCGCATAGAAGGCGATCGCGGCGCGGCGGGCCGGGTTGGCCTGCTCGTGGACGATCTCGTCGAGGCGGTTGGCGACCAGCCGCTCGATCTCGTGCTCCGGGAAGGCCGGCGCGCGGACCGCGTCGGCCATCAGCGCGAGACCGCGCTCCAACCGCGATGCCGGGACCTCCAGGGAGACCCGCAGCACGGTGTGGTCGGCGTGGGCGTCCAGGTTGGCGCCCGCGCGCTCCAGCTCCGCGGCGAACTCCTCCGCCGTCAGCGACTCGGTGCCCTCGGAGAAGGCCCGGGCCAGGATCGTGGAGACGCCCTCCTGCTCGCGCGGCTCGGCCGCGAGCGGTACGTCCAGCACCAGCTCGGCGGCGACCAGCGCCTGGCCGGGACGGTCGCAGCGCAGCACCGTCAGGCCGTTGGGCAGGGTGGCGCGGGTCGGCGCCGGGAAGTTCCACGGGGTCGGCTGCCCCGGCTCGGGGCGCGGGTGGAAGGTCATGGTGGAGGCGATGGTCATGCCTGCACCTCCTCGTCCTCGTCGATCTGGCCTTCTGAGTCCTGGGCGGTGACGGACGGCTCGTACGTCAGCACCGCGCGGTTGTCCGGCGTCAGGTACTTCTGGGCGACCGCCTGGATCTCCTCCGCGGTCACGCCCAGCACCCGGGCGAGGGCGGTGTCGGCGAGCTTCGGGTCGCCGAACAGGACGGCGTAACGGCACAGTTCGTCCGCGCGGCCGCCGACGGTGTCGAGCCGGTCGAGCCACTCGCGCTCGATCTGCGCCTGCGCGCGCTCCAGCTCCGCGGCCGTGGGGCCCTCGGCGGCGAAGCGGGCGAGCTCCTCGTCGATGGCGGCCTCGACGGCCTCGACCGTCGCCTCGCCGGAGGTCTTGGAGTCGAGCCAGCCGAGCGACGGCGCGCCCGCGAGGCGCAGCAGGCCGAAGCCGGCGGTGACGGCCGAACGGTCGTGGCGGACCAGGCGGTTGTAGAGGCGGCTGGACTCGCCGGAGCCGAGGATGGTCAGCGCCAGGTCGGCCGCGTCGGCCTGGCGGGTGCCGTCCAGCGGCAGCGGGTACGCCTGCATGACGGCGCGCGAGGGGACCTCGGCAACGACGTGCTCGCGCATCGGCGCGTCCGCGGGGCGCACGATGGTGGCGCCGTCGCGCGGCGGGCGCTTGCCGTCGTGGGCGGGGATCGAGCCGAAGTACTTCTCCACCCACGCGAACGTCTGCTCCGGGTGGATGTCGCCGACCACGGCCAGCACCGCGTTGTTGGGCGCGTAGTAGGTGCGGAAGAAGTCCTGCGCGTCGCCGAGGGTGGCGGCGTCCAGGTCCTCCATCGAACCGATGGGCGTGTGGTGGTAGGGATGGCCGTCGGGGAACGCCATCGCCGTCAGCCGCTCGAAGGCGGTGCCGTAGGGCACGTTGTCGTAGCGCTGGCGGCGCTCGTTCTTCACGACAGCGCGCTGGTTGTCGAGGCTCTCCTGGTCGAGCGCGGCGAGCAGCGAGCCCATCCGGTCGGCCTCCAGCCACAGCGCCAGCTCCAGCTGGTGCGCGGGCATGGTCTCGAAGTAGTTGGTGCGCTCGAAGCTGGTGGTCCCGTTGAGCGAACCGCCGGCCGCCTGCACCAGCTCGAAGTGGCCGTTGCCGGAAACCTGCGCCGAGCCCTGGAACATCAGGTGCTCGAAGAGGTGGGCCAGCCCGGTGCGCCCCTCCACCTCGTGGCGGGAGCCGACGTCGTACCAGAGGCAGACCGCGGCGACCGGGGTGAGGTGGTCCTCGGAGAGCACGACCCTCAGCCCGTTGGCCAGGGTGTGCTCGCTGATGGTGAATCCTTGGGCCATCCGCGTCGTTCCTTCCGGTCTGCACACGATCGAGACTCGTCGTCCGGGGTGATGAACCCCCGAAAGCCCCATTGTGCTGCACCGGCAGGGGACGCGGTGGCCGGGTTTGTCACCCCGCTGGTCCAGAATGGTCCCCGACCATGCCCACCCATGCCCACCGACCGGTTCCGCCGGAGGCGCGCATGCCGTCCTAGGGAGCGCCGCCGCGATGGCCCGCCGCAGTTCGCAGACCCCTCCGCCAGAGGATTTCGAGGAGCGCATCCTCGACGTCGACGTGGTGGACGAGATGCAGAGCTCCTACCTGGAGTACGCCTACTCGGTGATCTACTCCCGGGCGCTCCCCGACGCCAGGGACGGTCTCAAGCCCGTCCACCGGCGTGTCCTCTACCAGGCCAACGAAATGGGCCTGCGGCCCGACCGCGGCCACGTCAAGAGCGCCCGTGTCGTGGGCGAGGTGATGGGCCGCCTGCACCCGCACGGCGACACCGCCATCTACGACACCCTCGTGCGCATGGCCCAGCCGTTCTCGATGCGGCTGCCGCTGATCGACGGCCACGGCAACTTCGGTTCGCTGGGCAACGACGACCCGCCGGCCGCCATGCGTTACACCGAGGCCCGGCTCACCGAGGCCGCCATGGCCATGGTCGAGACGATCGACGAGGACACCGTCGAGTTCCGGCCCAACTACGACGGCAGCGAGCAGGAGCCGGAGGTCCTCCCCTCCGCCTTCCCGAACCTGCTCGTCAACGGCGTCTCCGGCATCGCGGTCGGCATGGCCACCAACATGCCGCCGCACAACCTCTCCGAGGTCGTCGCCGCCGCCCGCCACCTGATCCGCTACCCGAATGCGGACCTCGACGCGCTGATGCGCTTCGTCCCCGGCCCCGACCTGCCCACCGGCGGTCTGGTCGTCGGCCTGGACGGCATCCGCGACGCCTACGAGAACGGCCGCGGCACGTTCAAGATCCGCGCCAAGGTCTCCGTCGAGGACGTCACCCCGCGCCGCAAGGGCCTGGTCGTCACCGAGCTGCCGTTCACGGTCGGCCCGGAGAAGGTCATCGCCAAGATCAAGGATCTGGTCAACGCCAAGAAGATCCAGGGCATCGCCGACGTCAAGGACCTGACGGACCGTGCCCACGGCCTGCGTCTGGTCATCGAGGTCAAGAACGGCTTCGTGCCCGAGGCGCTGTTGGAGCAGCTCTACAAGCTGACGCCGATGGAGGAGACCTTCGGCATCAACAACGTCGCCCTGGTCGACGGCCAGCCGCTGACGCTGGGCCTGAAGGAGCTGCTCGAGGTCTACGTCGACCACCGCTTCGAGGTGGTCCGCCGACGCAGCGACTTCCGCCGCCGCAAGCGCCAGGACCGGTTGCACCTGGTCGAGGGTCTGCTCACCGCGCTCATCGACATCGACGAGGTCATCTCGATCATCCGGTCGAGTGACAACTCGGGGCAGGCCAAGGAGCGCCTGATCGAGCGCTTCGGCCTGTCCGAGACGCAGACCGCCTACATCCTCGACACCCCGCTGCGCCGGCTCACCCGGTTCGACCGGATCGAGCTGGAGGCGGAGCAGGAGAAGCTCAACGCCGAGATCGCGGCGCTGACCGAGATCCTCGAGTCGGACGCCGTGCTGCGCAAGCTCGTCTCCGACGAACTCGCCGCCGTGGCGAAGAAGTTCGGCACCGAGCGGCGCACCGTGCTGCTGGAGGCCGGCTCGGTGGCCACCACCGCCGTTCCGCTGGAGGTCGCGGACGACCCGTGCCGGGTGCTGCTCTCCTCCACCGGCCTGCTGGCCCGCACCGCCGACGCCGAGGCTCCTGCTCCGGACGTGGACGGCCCGGACGGCTCCGACGGCAAGCGCGCCCGGCACGACGTGATCGTCTCGGCGGTCCCGGCCACCGCCCGCGGCCACATCGGCGTCGTCACCGACGCGGGCCGCGTGCTGCGGCTGCCGGTGATCGACCTGCCGCAGCTGCCGCCCAGCGCGCACACCCCCGCGCTGGCGGGCGGCGCGAAGGTCGCCGAGTTCGTCAAGCTCGACACCGGCGAGTCCGTCCTCGCGCTGACCACGCTCGACGAGTCCTCGCCCGGCCTCGCCCTCGGCACCGAGCAAGGCGTGGTCAAGCGCGTCGTGCCCGACTGGCCGGACAACAAGGACGAGTTCGAGATCATCGCCCTCAAGGACGGCGACCGCGTCGTCGGCGCCATCGAACTGCGCACCGGCGAGGAGGACTTGGTCTTCATCACCTCCGACGCGCAGCTGCTGCGCTACCCGGCCGGCCAGGTCCGCCCGCAGGGCCGCCCGGCGGGCGGCATGGCGGGCATCAAGCTCGCCGACGATGCGAAGGTGCTCTCCTTCACGGCCGTCGACCCGGCCCAGGACGCCGTGGTCGTCACCGTCTCCGGCGCCACGGACGCGCTCGACGGGATGGGCCAGGGCACGGCCAAGGCCACGCCGTTCGAGCAGTACCCGCGCAAGGGCCGGGCCACCGGCGGCGTCCGCTGCCAGCGCTTCCTGAAGGGCGAGGACAAGCTCGTCTTCGCCTGGGCCGGCTCCACCCCGGCCCGTGCGGCCACGGCCAACGGATCCCCTGCCGAGCTCCCGGCCCGCGACCCGCGCCGCGACGGCTCCGGTGTCCCGCTGGCCAAGGAGATCACCTGCGTGGCGACCGCGACCTGATCCGGTCGTGACGAGGGAGGGCGGCAAGGCCTCGGCCTTGCCGCCCTCTCGCGCCCCGCGGCTACCTCGGGGTCGCCATCAGGTAGGCGAGCACCGCCAGCACCCGGCGGTTGTCGTCGTCGGACGGCGCCAGCTCCAGCTTGGTGAAGATGCTGGTGCTGTGTTTGGACACGGCCTTCTCGCTGACGAACAGCCGGTTCGCGATCGCGCTGTTGGACCGGCCCTCGGCCATCAGCTCGAGCACCCGGCGCTCCCGCTCCGACAGGCGGGCCAGCGGCTCGCTGCGGCTGCGGCGACCCAGCAGCTTGGTGACCACCTGCGGGTCCATCACCGTGCCACCGGCGACGACGGTCCGGATCGCGTCGACGAACTGGTCGTCGGAGAAGACCCGGTCCTTCAGCAGATAGCCGACCCCGCCCTCCTGGTCGGCCAACAGCTCCTGCGCGTACACCGGCTCGACGTACTGCGACAGCAGCAGGATCGGCAGCCCGGGCAGTCGCTCCCGCGCGGCGAGGGCCGCCCGCAGGCCGTCGTCGGTGTTGGTCGGCGGCAGCCGGATGTCCACGATCGCGAGATCGGGCCGGTGTTCCAGCAGCGCGTCCAGCAGGGCCGACGCGCTGTCGGTCGCCGCCGCGATCTCGAAGCCGCGCGCCTTGAGCAGCCGCACCAGGCCCTCGCGCAACAGGTAGAGATCCTCCGCGACGACCAGCCGGACCGGCCCTTCGGGCAGCCGGGCGTGCCCTATGGGCATGGCACCTCCATCACCACGATCGTCGGCCCCCCGGGCGGGCTGCTGATCGCCAGAATGCCATCGAACGCCGCCAACCGCCGTTCCACCCCGGCCAGTCCGCTGCCCGCCGTGGGGTCCGCGGGGGCCGCGGGGGCCGCTCCACCCACGCCGTCGTCGGTCACCTCGACGCGTAGCAGGCCGTCCGAGAGCTCCGCCCGGATCCGCAGACCCGTCGCCTCCGCGTGCCGCACGGCGTTGGTCACCACCTCGGCCACGGCGAAGTACACCGCCGACTCCACCGGCGCGTCCAGCCGCTCGGGCAGTTCGATCTCGGTCTCGCAGGGCAGCGGCAGGTCCAGCGCCAGCGCCCGCAGCGCCTCCCCGAGCCCTCGGTCGGCCAGCATCGGCGGGTAGATCCCGCGGACCAGGTCGCGCAGCTCCTCCAGCGCGGCGGCGGAGGCGTGGCGGGCCTCCACGATCAGCGCCGCCGCCTCCTGCGGGCGCTCGGCGAGCAGCCCCTCGGCCACCCGCAGGTTCATCCCGATGGCGACCAGCCGCCCCTGCGCGCCGTCGTGCAGGTCCCGTTCGATCCGCCGCAGCTCGGCGGCGGCCGTGCTGACGGCCTCCGCCCGCGTCTCGGTCAGCACCTGGACGCGCGCACTCAGCGCCGGGTCCGGCGCACGCCCCAGCAGACGCCGCACGTCCGGCAGCACCGTGCGCGGCACCAGCCAGAGACCGAGCGCCAGCAGCATCGCTCCCTGGATCCCGCCGAGGACCGCCGCGTTGTGACCGAAGCCCGCAGGGAGCACCGGCATCAGGTCGCCGGGAGAGCCGAACGTCCCCACGACGACCAGCGTCCGCCCGAACGCCCCCTGGGCGATCCCGTAGGCGCCGACCCCGGTCAGGGCCAGGGCCACGAAGTCCGCCGCCGGACCCGGCCACCGCCGGACGACGACGCCGACCCACGCCAGGACCAGCAGACCCACCACGAGCTCTGCCAAGGCGGGCACGAGCATCCCGTTCGCAGGCGACGCGGGCACCCACAGTTCGAGCCCCAGCACGTCCCCGACCATCGCCACCAGGCCCGGCAGCAGCAACGCCCAGCGCCCGGCGCTGAACGTGTACCCGAACGCGTGCCCGGGGCCGGGCACGGCCCCGGAACCAGCTGCCGCTCCGGCTCGGGCAGCGGCTCCGACTCCGACTCCGGCGGCGGCTCCGCCGGCTCGGGGGCGAGTCAGCCACAGCAGGCCCCACCAGGCGAGCAGCGCGAGCACGAGCCCACTCGTGCCGCCGACCACCAGGTCCATCGGCGTCCGGCCCTGCGGCATCGTGAACGGCCCGGACACCAGGAGCGCTTCGCAGCTCACGACCGCGACCACCGGCAGCTGCCACCGCACGGCCGTCCGCGGGGGCGACGGCAGGGCCGCCACCAGCAGACCCGTCACGAGCAGCGCCGACGCGAGCAAGCCGCTCGCGCCGAAGCCCGCCACCGTGATCTCCGTACCGGAGCTGTCGGGCAGGTGCAGGTCCATCAGCATCGCCAGCACCGCCGCGTACGCGGCGGCCCCGACCAGCGCGGCCGCGAGCGGCCAACCGACCCGCCCCAGCAGGACCTGGAAGCGATCCTTTCCGTCCGAGCCGCCGGGGTGCGCCCCGGCCTGCTCCGCCCGCACGGCCACGACCCCGCACACCGCGGTCAGCACCACGATCACCACCAGGGTCCACGGCTCCCGGTCCATCAGCACCGGCGGCATGTCCGCCCCCTCTCGTCGTCGGGGCCGCACGCCGCGGCCACGCGCCCATGCTGCTGCGCCGGACAGCACGGGCGCGATGGACCGGAACCTACAGCTCAGGTGGGTATAGGCCTACCCACGATCGTCGTCCGCCGGGAGCGAGACGTACAGCCGGGTGCCACTCGGACGGAAGCCGACCCGCTCGTAGACCCGCCGCGAGCCCTCACCCGAGTACTCCAGCCACACGCTGCCCGCGCCGCGCGCGAAGAGCGTCGCCGCAAGCTCGGCCGTCACCGCACGGGCGATCCCCTGCCCGCGGAACCCCGGGCGCGTCCCCACCCCGGCGAGCTCCGCCGTCCCCACCTTGGGGGCCGTGCACATGGCCCCGCCCGCGACCACGCCCCCGGGCGCCCGCACCAGACGCGCCGCTCCCCCGCTCTCCGCGGTGCGCCGCAACCGTGCCGCGCCCTCCGCCGACGCCGGGAACTCCCCGCCGAACGCCTCGGCGAGCGCCGAGTCCAGGGCCACGTAGTCCTCGTCCGACGCCGGTGCGGCCACGACCGGCGTGCCCTCTCCCCGTGGCGCCGGCACGAACGTCGCGGGCGTGCACACCAGGTACTCGTGCTCCTGCTCGACCGCGAACCCCGCGGCAAGCAGCGCGGGCTGCACGCCCGGTGCGCTGTCGGGCGCGAACTCCAGCCGGGGCATCAGCCCCCGGCTCCGGAACTCCTCGACGAGCGACCGCACGTCCTCGGCGCTCGGCTCGGCGCCGAGGACAGGAGTCGCGTAGTTGACGTACGGGTTGGTCGTGCCGGGGTCGAACCCCATGACGAATCCGCCGCGTTCCACGACCTCAGGACGGCAACGGAGATGGGCGACGGCAAAGCTCTGGACAGAGATGTCCACGATGTGTTGACCTCACGATGTCTGGCTGCCCGGGCACGCCGAAGCGCCGGGCGCAAAAGTCATGACAGAGAGTCGTGGGGCCGCACTCAAGGCACCGGACGAGCGAGTGACGCTCAGTCCTGCCGGCGGCCGCTGCGGGTCGCCGAGATCAAATGGCTCAGTCCTTCATCACATGGGCGCACCAGACGGCGCGAACTGATGATCATCTTTCCATGGCGGTGAGCAGCCGCACAATCCCCTTTTCTCGCTCAGCGTGCGAGTGGGTTCGGGAGCGGGGTGTAGGTCGAGTCGCCGCCGTCCGCGTCCAGCCAGCGCAGGAGGAGGTTGGTCTTGCCCGGGATGTGCGGGACGTCGAGGACGTCCGCGTAGTCGGCGTGAGCGGCGTGAGCGGCGTGAGCGGCGTGGTCGCCCAGGCCGGTCAGGAGGCGGCGCGCGGCCGGCCACAGCTCGTCGGCCAGGGACGGGTGGCGGGCCGTGATCGCGCCTGCGATCTCGGACAGGTTGTTGACGACCAGGCAGTACAGCAGCCGGTCCCGGCCCTTGGCCGCGGTGACGCCCGGGTTCGGCACGTCTGGCCCGAAGCGCGAGAGCAGCGCCCCGTGACGCTCCACGGTGAGCTTGACGCCCTCGTGGTCGCGGAACAGCACCTGCTCCGGCCGGCCCTCGCCGTCCACCGCGACCAGGACGTTCTGCAGGTGGCACTCCAGCACCACACCGTGGTCGCGCAGCGCGTCCAGCGCGGGCGGGGCGAGCAGCTCCACGTAGCGGAGCCACCAGACGAAGGCCTGCTCGGCCGTCAGGCCGTCCAGCGGGTTCCCCGCGAAGCCCTCGCTGACGCCCGCCGCGAGCAGCGGCGTCAGCCCCGGCCGCAGCCGCCGCGCGAAGCCCTCGCGCTGCAGGACCGCATAGGCCTCCCAGCCGTCCTCACCGTGCCCGGCGAGCGTGCGGTAGCCCTGGTCGGCGAGGACCAGCGGCGCGATCGGCAGGGACGCCAACACCTCGTCCACCGGCCGCAGCCAGCGCAGGTCGCGCAACCACAGGCGGCGGATGTCGTTGGTGATCCGCACCTCCAGGCTGAACTTGAGCGCGAGGTCGGCGTCCGGGAGGTAGACCGTCCGCAGCGAGGAGGTCGCGTGCACGAGCTCCTCGGTCCGGCCGAGCACCCGCAACCGCCCGTCGGCGAAGGCCGCTTGCGCCGGCGCCGACGTCGGCCCGGTCCGCAGCAGGTCCAGCTGCCACGGGTGCGCCGGCAGCACCCGGTAGCCGGGCGGCGCGGCGTCACCCCACAGCGCGTCGACCGCACCCGTCGACCCCTCCCCGCCCAGCAGGTCCTCACGGACACCGAGCAGCGTCAGCGGGAAGCGCGCCCCCGCCTCCGCCGCGTAGGGCAGCCAGCTCTCGGGGACCCCGCCCCCGCGCGTCTTCGGCGCCGGGTGGTAGCGGTGCCCGGCCAGCAGCGCCTGCTCGGACCGGAGGTACAGGTCGTACGGGTCGTGCTGCTCGTGCCGGTCGCCCGGGTCGGACCGGTCGCCTTCGTGGCTCGCGGGGGTCGTCGACGCCCGGGCGGCGAGCAGGGTGGCGACGACGTCGCGGCTGTCACGGATCTCCGCCGCCAGCGTCGCGTTGTCCATGCCGGTACGGGCCCGCGCCTCGTCCTCGACCAGCGCGAGGAGCGCGTCGAAACCGGGCACCGGCACGCCGTCCACGGCGAGCGGCGGCTGCGGCCACCGTCCCTGGCCCACGCTCAGCGTCCGCCCGGTCCCGGTCAGCCGGTACCCGGACGCACCGCCCCGGCGCGGCTCGGCCAACTCCCGTACCAGGCAGTTGAGCAGCGCCGTCCCGGCCTCGGCCTCCCCGGGGGCCCACCCCTGCCAGGCGGTCCCGCCGTCGACGACCGCCACAGCGGGCACGGGCGCCGTCACCGGCCCGTCGGACGCGGCGCCACCGCTCTCGGATCCGCCGGACGCCGCACCTCCGGACGCCGCACCGCTGGACGCCATATCGGTTCGGGTCGCTCCGCCGCCGTGCATACTCGCCCTCCGCACCCCGTACCCCGTCGAAGTCCGCCGTGTCGGCCCCGACCTCCTCGCCGACGCGGACCGGTTTGTCCGTGTCGAAGCAGACAGCAGATGATCTGTCCAGACGCATCCTCTCCCAATCCGGGGTACCTCACCTTCATGCGCGCCACGGACCACACTCACCCGTCCGACCTCCGCCCGGCCGAGGCCGCCTTCGCGGCCGAGCTGCACGACGTGCGGCCGAGCCTCGACGCCGCGTTCGCCACCGCACTCCCCGGCGCCCGCGCCGCCGTGCTGGCGCGGCTGTGGCGCGCGCTGCAGATCGAACCGCTGCCGCTGCCCGCAGAGGTGCGGGGGCGGCTCACCGGACCCGAGCGCCGCCCCCACGACGCGGACGCCCCGGCCCCCGGCTACACCGTCAACCTCGGCGAGACCCCGTTCACCCATCCGGCGGCGCTGCTCGAAGCGCTGTCGCTGCCGGGCTCCGCGACGCTGCTCGCAGAGCTCGAGCACAGCGTCGTCTCGCTCGCGCTCTCCCGCGCGGGTGCCGTCACCGCTCCCGCACTGCCGGACGCGGCGGACGGTCCGCTCCCCCAGCGCGCCGGGGCGTCCACGCAGGCGCGGAACGCCCGGCACTCGCTGGTGGCGGCCGAACGGTCGATCGTCGACGGCCACCCGTACCACCCCTGCTCCCGCAGCCGTCCCGGCTTCACCGTGGCCGACCAGCTCGCCTACGCCCCCGAGCACGGTGCCGACGTCGCGCTGGAACTCGCCCCACTGCCCGCGCGGCGGGCGCTCGTCGTCGGTGACTGGCCCGCCCGACTGCGCGACGAACAGGGCGGTGTGCTGCTCCCGGTCCACCCCTGGCAGGCCCGCGAGGTCCTGCCCCGGCTGGGCGTGCTGCCCCTCGGACCGACGCTGCCCGCGGCGCCGCTGATGTCCGTGCGCACCCTCGCGCCCCGGGACGGCGGCCCGCACCTGAAGACCTCGCTGTCGCTGCGGATGACCTCCGCCGTCCGGGACATCTCCGGCGCCTCGGTCCGCAACGCCCTCGCCGTCTCCGCCCTGCTGGAGAGCCTGGTCGCCCCCCTCCGCGGCACCCTGCGGGTCACCCGGAACCTGGCCGCCGGCGCCGCGCTCCTGGACGGCGAGCCCTCCGCCGACCTCGCGGTGATCGTCCGCGAGTCCCCAGCAACGGGGCTGCGGCCGGGCGAGCGCGTCGTCCCGCTCGCAGCCCTCGCCGCGCACCCGCTCAAGACCGAGGACCCAGTCGCCTGGTGCGCCGCCTTCGCCCGCCTCACCTGGCCGCCGCTGCTCACACTGTGGGACCGGGGCGTGGCGCTGGAGGCCCACGGCCAGAACCTGTTGCTGGTGCTGGACGACACCGACCGCCCGGTCCGGCTGGTCTACCGCGACCTGGCCGACATCCGGGTCAGCCCCGCGCGTCTGGCCCGCGCCGGCCTGGTGGCTGCCCCGCAGCACGCCCCCCTGACCGGCCACAACCTCAGCGACGACCCGGAGGTGCTGCGACGCAAGCTGCTCGGCTCGCTGGTCGGCGGCGTCCTCAGCGGCCTGGTGTCCGGCTTCGGCGGTGGAGACCGGGCTCTGGAGGCCCGCCTGTGGCGGGCGATCGCCACGGAGGCGCGACTCGCCGCCACGGCGGTGCTCCGCGACCCCGCGGACCGGCGGGCACTGCTGGCCGATCCGCTGCCGGTCAAGGCGCTGACCCTGATGCGCCTGGACGGCCGACCGTCCGGTGACCACTGGACCGAGGTGCCGAACCCGCTTGCCTGACCACCGGCGGGCTCCGGGGCCGGGCTCCGGGGTGCCGGGGCTCCGGGGCACGGGGCCCCGGGCGGTCGCGCCCGGCCGTCGCGTCCGGCCATCGCGTCCGGCTGTCGCATCCGGCGGTGCCGCCGGTGTTCAAGTGGCGTCACTCCGGTGGACAACGGTGATGTTGGTAAGGCTAACCTTGCCTCTGTGAGCATCTGTGCGAGAGTCTCGGAGGAGCTGGCGGAACCGCTCGGCGGCAGCGCGCCGCGAGCCGCCTCCTGGCTGCTGATCGAGCAGACCGGCCCGTGGGGGCCGCGAGCCCTCACCGAGAGCCACTTCCACCCCGAACTCGGCCGCGACCTGCAGCAGCTCACCCGTGGCACCGGCGTCGAGATCGCCCTGATCCGGCGCCCCGGCAAGCACGCCGACCGTCCCCCCACCGGCGAACGCACCGTCCACCTCGCCCACACCGCCCCGGGCCGCAGCTGGGTCCGCACCACCCAGCTGGCCGACCCGCACACCCTGCGCGACCTCGACTTCGCCGCGGTCGGCGCAGGCGAGCACGGCGGCTTCGGCACCGCCCACGAGGGCGACCCGCTCGCCCTCGTCTGCACCAACGGCCGCCGCGACCGCTGCTGCGCGCTGCTCGGCCGTCCTCTGGCGAGCGAACTGGCCGCCGCCGGCCACGCCGAGGTCTGGGAGGTCACCCACCTCGGCGGCCACCGCTTCGCGCCCACCATGCTGGTGCTGCCCTACGGCTACACCTACGGACGCCTGACCGCGCCGACCGCCAAGGAGGTCCTGGAGGCCACCCACCACGGTCGCATCGTCCCGGAGTTCTGCCGCGGCCGGTCCTACTGGGACCGCCCCGGCCAGGCGGCGGAACTGGCCGTCCGTCAGAACCACGCCGTCGACGAGGCCGACGCCCTGACGGTCACCCAGACCGGCGACCCGGCCGCGCCCGCCGACCCCGACCGCTGGCTCGTCCGCGTCCAGCACCGCGACGGACGCGCCTGGCAGGCCCAGGTCCGCCGCAGCGCCGCCACCCCCGCCCGCCCCGAGAGCTGCCTCAAGGCTCCGACCACCCCGGACCGTTACGACGTGCTCTCGCTGGGCGCCCTGCCCGTGACCGCCTGGGCGGCCACCGCGTAGCCTGTCCGCCCATGATCGAGTGGAACCTCCGTCCGGCCGGCTCCGACGATCTCGAACCCCTGGTCGAGATCCGCGCCGCCGCGATGCGGCCGGACCTGGAACGCCTGGGCCGCTACGACCCCCACCGCGTCCGACAGCGGTTCCGTGACGCCTACGAGCCCCGCCACACCCGGGTGATCGAGTCCTCGGGCACCCTCGTCGGGTGCGTCTCCCTCCGCCCGGACCCGGACGCCCACTGGCTGGAGCACTTCTACCTCTCCCCCGCCGTCCACGGCGCCGGGATCGGCACCGCCGTCCTCCGCGACCTCCTGGCCCGCTGCGACCGGGACGCCACCCGCGTCCGCCTCAACGTCCTCCAGGGCAGCCCCGCCCGCCGACTCTACGAGCGCGTCGGCTTCACCCTGGAGACCCAGGACCCGGTCGACGTCTTCATGCTCCGCGAACCGTGCCCCGGGCGAGAAAGCGATTGCGCTCCGTCAGGTACTGCCCTTCGCTTGTCCCTATGACCCAGACGACCCAACTGAGCACCGACCGCCTGCTGCTGCGCCCCTGGCGCGACTCGGACCTCGCCCCCTGGGCCGCGATGAACGCCGACCCCGAGGTGCGCGAGCACCTGGGCGAGGTCATGACCCGCGAGCAGAGCGAGGCGTCCGTACGGAAGTTCCAGGAGGAGTTCGCAGCCCGCGGCTACGGCTGGTGGGCGGTCGAGGTCCGCGACAGCGGCCGGTTCATCGGCTTCGCCGGCCTGGACGACACGGACGAGGAGATGTCGTTCACCGGCGTCGAGATCGGCTGGCGGCTCACCCGCTCGGCCTGGGGCCACGGCTTCGCCACCGAGGCCGCACTGGCCTGCCTCGACTTCGGCTTCGACCGGCTGGGCCTCGACGAGATCCTCGCCACGACGATCGAACGCAACGTTCGCTCCCAGGCCGTCATGCGCCGGATCGGCATGACCTACGACCCCGCCGACGACTTCGTCGACCCGACCGCACCCGAGGGGCCCCTCCAGGCGGGCGTCCTCTACCGCATCCGCCGCGACGCGGCACGGTCCCGGCCCCCGCACGCCTGAGGCCCGAGCGGCACGCCCACGGGGGCGTGCGCAGAGCCGGGGCCCCGAGACCCGCACGCGCGGCGCGAGGGCCCCTGGACGCCGAAGCCCCGGGGACGCGGGGACATGCGCATGCGCGGGGCACCGACGGGCGACTGGACCGTGCCGCCGTCCTTACCGTCCCCGCTCTGGCGTCCGCGCCGGCCTCCCCCGCTGCGCGCGCCGCGTTCAGGCCGCGCGGTAGCGGTGTTCCGGGCGGCCGGTGGTGCCGTAGCGGAGCTCCAGGCGGGCCAGCCCCTCCCGGACCAGGTAGGACAGGTAGCGCTGGGCCGTCGCCCGGGAGACGCCGGTCAGCTCGGCGACCTCCGCCGCCGACAGGTCGCGGCGCGCGGTGCGCACCGCGTCGCGGACGAGGGCGAGCGTGGGCGCCGAGTGGCCCTTCGGCGGCAGCGTCGGCAGCGGCGCGGAGCGACCCGCGCTGAAGAGGGCGTCGACGTCGGCCTGGTCGGTCTCCTCCGCGCCGACGAGCGCGTCCATGCGCTGGCGCAGCTCCGCGTAGGCCACCAGGCGCTGCTCGAACGCGGCGAAGCCGAACGGCTTGACCAGGTAGCCGATGGCCCCGAGCTGCATCGCCTCGCGCACCGAGTGAAGGTCGCGGGCGGCCGTGATCATGAGCGCGTCGGGGCGGCCCGCGTGCGGCGCCGAAGGGTCGGGGGGCTGCGCAGCGAGGCGCCGCAGCAGGTCCAGGCCGGTGCCGTCGGGCAGGTAGACGTCGAGCAGCAGCAGCTCCGGGCGGAGCGCGCGGACGGCGTCCTCGGCCGCCGCCACCGTCGGGACCTGCCCGACGACCTCGAAGCCCGTCACCTTGGCCACGTAGGCGGCATGGATGCCGCTCACCCGGAAGTCGTCGTCCACGACCAGGGTTCTGATCACCAGCGCGTCCTTCCCGAGTTGGTTCCTGCGGTCGGCGTTGTCGTTGCCGTCGTTGCCGTCGTTGTCATTGTCGTCGCTGTCGTCCTGGGCCTTCCCCCGTTCCCGGCGCTCACCGCCGCGCCGGCCTCCAGATCGAGAACCGGTGGAGCGGAGATGAACACCGCTCCCAGCGGGGCCGGTTCCGTGTCCGGCAGCGGCAGACGGACGGTGAAGACCGCCCCGGGTCCCTGGCTCACCGTGATCTCTCCCCCGTGCCGGGTGACCAGCCGGTGCACCATGGCCAGGCCGAGCCCGCGCCGGGCGGTGCCGCGATCGGGCCGGGTCGACCACCCGTCCTCGAAGATGTGCGCGCGGGCCTCGTCCGGGACACCCGGACCGCTGTCCGAGACCCGGACGGTGATCGCGTGCGGGGTCTCCAGGATCAGCAGCTCGACGTTGGCGGGGCTGCTCCCGGTGGTGGCGTCCACGGCGTTGTCGAGCAGGTTGCCCACGACCGTGAGCAGTCGACGCAGGTGACCTGGGTCGGCGCTCAGCTTGGAGGCCGGGTCGAGAGTCAGCCGGACACCGCGCTCGGCGGCGACGGTGCACTTGGCGACGATCAGACCGACCATCAGCGAGTTGGCGATCCGCTCCCGGACCTTCGCGGCCTGGGTCCGGTCCGTGGAGGCCAGCTCGACCGCGTAGTCCAGCGCCTGCTCCTGCTCCCCGAGCTCCAGCAGCCCGGCGAGGGTGTGCATGCGGTTGGCGAACTCGTGCTGCTGCGCCCGCAGCGCGTCGGTGAGGCCGCGAACCGAGTCCAGCTCGCGCAACATGCCGACGATCTCGGTGCGGTCCCGCACGGTGACCACGGCGCCGAGGGCACGCCCGTGCAGCACCACCGGCATCCGGTTGATGGCGAGGCAGTGGCTGTCGGTGAGGACGTGGATCTCGTCCGGGCCCAGCTCGCCGGCGAGCGCCCGCCGCAGCCGACCCTCCGGCATCAGGTCCTCCAGCCGGGAGCCCAGCGCCGTGCCCAGCCCGAGCAGGCGGCGCGCCTCGTCGTTGACCACGCTGACCCTGTCGCTCTGGTCGAAGGCGAGCACGCCCTCGCGGATACCGTGCAGCATCGCCTCCCGGTCCTGCAGCAGGCCGGCGATCTCCTCCAGCTCCAGGCCGAAGGTGGTCCGCTTGAGCCGCCAGGCGAGCGCGTAGGAGGCGAGCACGCCGACCGCCAGCGCCGCACCGATGTAGAGCGCGAAGGGCGGGAGCTCACTGAGCAGGGTGGCGAAGACGTTGCGCTCGTCGATGCCGACGGACACCTCGCCGATGATCCGGCCGGAGGAGTCCTTCAACGGCGTGCGGGCGTTGGCCGAGCGGCCGGTCGAACCGTTGTCGATGAAGAAGTGGTCCTGCCCGTCGAGGGCGACGACGGGCTCGGTGACGGTCTGGCCGATCAGCCCCGGTAGGGGATGGGAGTGCCGCACCTTGTTCCGGTCGATCACGACGACGTAGCGGGCGCGCGTGGCGTCCATGATCCGGTTCGCGGCCGTCTGGACCGGCCCGTGCGGGCCCGGCTTCGGGTCGCCCCCGCTCATGGCAGCGACGATCTGCGGGTCGGACGCGGCGACCTGGGCGATGGAGAGCGCCTGCTGCTCCTTCACGTGGTCGATCTGCGCACGCTGGGCGAAGGCCAGCAGCACGAATCCGATGACGCTGGTGACGCCGAGGATCGCGAGCTGGCTGACCAGGATGCGGCCGGAGAGTTTGCGACGAGAGAACATCTCGGCCTCCAACCCGGGTGAACTGGGGCGAAAGCCCCGTTGCCACGCCCGCGTCCCGGCGATTGTGCCTGGTGGGCGGCGCTTTGCCTACCCCTGTCACCGTGCGCAGAACGAGCAGAACCCTCGGTAACGCGGGAAATGCCGAAGAGACTCACTCCCGGAGCGGACGAGGGATACGCTGGAAGTAAGCCTCCGGGCGCGCCTCCCCCGTCGCGCCCGGGGGCCCATGCGTGTCCGGTGCGTCTCCGGCACCCTTGCCGGGTGTCTGGCACCCTTGCCCGCTCGGACCGTGTCCGGTGCGGGCCCGCCTCAGACCGCGCCGGCGCCGGTGAGGGCCCGGACCTCCAGCTCCGCGTAGGCGTCGGGCTCGGCGCGCTCGCGCGAGGTCACCGTCCCCAGCCAGCCGGCCAGGAACCCGCACGGCACCGAGACCAGGCCCGGATTCTGCAGCGGGAACCAGTCGAAGTGCGCGCCGGGGAAGACCGCGGCCGCGTTGCCGGAGACGACCGGCGAGAAGACCACCAGCACCAGCGCCGGAACCAGCCCGCCCCAGATCGCCCAGGCCGCCCCGCGCGTGGTGAACCGCCGCCAGAAGAGCGTGAACAGCAGCGCCGGCAGGTTCGCCGAGGCGGCGACCGCGAATGCGAGCGCGACCAGCGTCGCCACGTTGAGCTTCTGCGCGTACAGGCTCAGCACGATCGCGACGGCGCCGATCACCACGGCTGCGATCCGCGCGACGACCACCTCCTGCCGCTCCGTCGGCGGCTCCTCCTCCGGGTGCCGGAACGCCTGCGCCCACAGGTCATGGGCGAACGAGGCCGAGGAGGCCATGGTCAGGCCCGCGACCACCGCGAGGATGGTGGCGAAGGCGACGGCCGAGATCACGCCGAAGAGAACCGTTCCTCCCAGCGCGTCGGCCAGCTGCGCCACCGCCGTGTTGCCGGCGCCGTTGGCGGCCTTGATCGCCGGTGCGCCGATCAGTGCGGCCGCACCCAGCCCGAGCACGATCGTCATCAGGTAGAACACGCCGACCAGACCGATCGCCCAGACCGCCGAGCGTCGTGCCGCGCGCGCCGTCGGCACGGTGTAGAAGCGGGAGAGGATGTGCGGCAGGCCCGCCGTGCCCAGCACCAGCGCCAGGCCGAGACTGACGAAGTCCAGCTGGTCGGTCAGCTTGTGCCCGAAGCGCAGCCCCGGCAGCTCGTACGCCGCCCCCTGGCCGCTGCCCTGGGCCGCCGAGTGCATCAGCGAACCGACGTCCCCGTGGAACCGGAGCAGGACGAGCACCGTCAGCAGAACCGTTCCGCCCAGCAGGAGAACACACTTGACGATCTGGATCCAGGTGGTGGCCTTCATCCCGCCGACCGTCACGTAGACGACCATCAGCACGCCGACCCCGACGACGGCTCCGGCACGGGCGGCGGAGGAGTGCAGGTGCAGCAGGAGCGAGACCAACGTGCCCGCGCCCACCATCTGCCCGAGCAGGTAGAGCAGCGAGATCACGATTCCGGAGACGCCGGCCGCGACGCGTACCGGCCGCTCGCGCATGCGCAGCGCCAGCACGTCGGCCAGGGTGTAGCGGCCGCAGTTGCGCACCAGCTCCGCCACCAGCATCAGCACCAGCAGCCAGGCCACCAGGAAGCCGATCGTGTAGAGCAGCCCGTCGTACCCGTACAGGGCGATGAGTCCGGTGACGCCGAGGAAGGAGGCGGCCGACATGTAGTCGCCGCTGATGGCGAAACCGTTCTGCATCGGGCTGAAATCCCGCCCCGCGGCATAGAAGTCCTCCGCGGCGCGGCTGCGACGGCCGGCCCAGAAGGTGATGCCCAACGTCACCAGGACGACGAGCACGAAGAGGCCAGCGGCCATGGTCAATCCCCCCTCGTGGGGCCCGCGCAGGTCAGCGGAGGCCGCAGCGGCAGCGGCAGCCACGGCGTCACCGGAGTCGGTCCTGGGTCTCCCAGCGCAGTCCGAGCGCGGCGCGGTCCCGGTGGGCGCGGGCGTGCCGGGCGTACAGCCAGGTCAGCAGGAAGGTGCTGGCGAACTGGAGCAGGCCCAGCAGCCAGGCGGTGTTGAACGGTCCGGCGATCGGACGGGCCATCAACTGGGGTGCGGACACGGCCAGCACCACGTAGAGCAGGTACCAGAGCAGGAATGCCGCGGTGGCGGGGAAGACGAAGCTCCGGTACCGGGCGCGGATCTCCCGGAACTCGGGGCTCTCGTGCACGGCACGGTAGATGTCCGCCGCGGCGGGCGCGTCGGCGGACGCGTCAGCCGTGGTCGGCTCCTGTTCCCGGCGCTGTTCCTGCTTCTCCCGCACGGCGGCGGGCGCGGACCACCAGTCGAAGGAGCCTTCCTGAAGTTCCGTCGGATGCTCGGTCGAATCGTCGGCCGCCGTTGTCGGCGCCTCGGCAGCTGCGAGGTCTTGCAGTTCTTGAGGACTCACGCCACAAGGATGAGGAGCCCGGCCGACCGCCGTGGCCGGGTGTACGGACGTTCACCCCATCAGGTGATGAAGCCCGTGTTTGTACGCGTACCCCACGGCCTGTGCCCGATCCCGGACGCCCGTCTTGGCGAAGAGATTGTTGATGTGCGTCTTCACCGTCGCGACGCTGACGAAGAGCCGGGCGGCGATCTCCTGATTGGAGAGCCCTGCCGCGATCAGCCCCAGCACCTCCGCCTCACGTGCCGTCAGCCCGTCCGGCAACGGCCCGGGCGCACTCGCCGGAGCGGGCGCCGGGGCGAGCCCCGGTTCGGGCGCCTGCTCGGACGCGGGCGCGGACTCCGGCGCCGGTGGCGGCTGCGCCGCCGACAGCCGCTCCAGGAGCCGGGCCTGCACCTGCGGCGAGAGGCCCGCCGCACCCGACCGCACGTCGCGGATCGCGCGGGCGATCTCCTCGCTGCCCGCGTCCTTCGTCAGGTAACCGCGTGCCCCGGCCTGGAGTGCGGGGAAGAGCGAGTCGTCGTCCGCGTAGGTGGTGAGCACGATGACCGCCGTTCCCGGGTGCTCGGCACGGATCCGGCGGGTGGCCTCGACACCGTCGCAACGCGGCATCCGCAGATCCATCAGCACCACCTCCGGCGCGTGCTCGGCCACGAGGGCCACCGCCTCCTCGCCGTCTGCCGCCGCCGCGACCACCTCGATGCCGGGCAGCAGCCCGAGCAGCATGACGATCCCCTCGCGCACGACCTGCTGGTCGTCCGCGACCACCACCCGCACCGGCTGCTCGCTCATCTGACCCATCGTAACCACCGTGGGCCGACGCGCCGTCAGCCCTTGATCCGCAACAGCACCCGGAACCCACCCTGCGTCGGCCCGGCCTCCAGCGACCCGCCGAGCAGCTCCGCCCGCTCGCGCATGCCGAGCAGCCCGAGACCACTGCCGGAGGACGCCAGCTCGCCACGGCCCGAACCACCACTGCCGCCCTTGGGGCCCGAGCCGCCCTGGTCGACCACCTCGAGCTCGACACTATCGTCCAGGTACGACAACCGGACCGAGCACACCGCGCCGGGCGCGTGCTTACGGACGTTGGTCAGCGCCTCCTGGGCCGTCCGTCGGACCGCCACGCCGGCCTCGGCGGTGAGCGGACGCGGCGTGCCGACCACCTCGAGCTTGGCGGACGCGTCCGCGGTCAGGTTGATCAGGAACTCGCCGATCGGCCTGAACTCGCCACGCAGCGCGGAGAGCGCGGCCCTGGTCTCCAGCAGTCCGTCCTGGGCCATGCGGCGTGCGGCCACGATCCGCTCGCGGATCTGCTCGCGCGAGGCCTCGCCCTCGACCATCAGCCGGGCCGCCTCCAGGTGGACCAGCTGCGCGGAGAGGCTGTGCGCGAGCACGTCGTGGATCTCCCTGGCGATCCTGGCCCGCTCCGCCAACGCCGCCGACTCCGCCTCGGCGGTGCGCAGCGCCCGCTCCTGCGACAGCGTGCGCTGGGTCTGGGCGCGCGCCTCCCAGTCCTGGCGGGTGATGTAGCCGAGGATGCCGAGGCCCAGGATGGTGACGGCGTTGCCCCAGTTCCGGACGTCGTGCGGCACGACCGCCAGGAAGATCGTGGTCCCGATCAGGGTGAACGGCGCTGCTGCGATGATCGGCAGCCGCTGGATCGAGGCGAGGGCGATGCCGCACATGAGGATGATGCCCATGACCGGGGCGTGGTTGAGCCCGCAGAGGATCGCCTGGACGTAGGCGAACGTCAGCCAGAGCAGGCTGCGCCGCAGGTTCATCCGCGGCGCCGACCGGATGAAGCCCGCGAACGCGAAGACACCCACGGCTGTGACCGCCAGCACCGTGCCCACCTGCTGCGCGCTCAGGTGCTCGTTGGCGAAGGTCGCCCACAGGCCGCCGACGAGGCCGCCGATCCGCCCGACCCAGCCCAGCATGCGTCGGCCCACGGCGAGGCCCTCCCGGGAGAGAGCCTCCCGGGAGGGCCATTCCGTCCAGCTGTCCACGTCACTCCTGCCGTTCCCCGTGCCGTCCGGCGGCTGCCCGGCGCCGCTCGCGGTCCGCGTGCCGGCGGCTTCAGTCTTCCCGCCGACGCTCGCCGCACTCACGGCACTCACAGCGCTCACAGCGCTCCCGGCATTCACAGCGCTCCGGCAGGGCTACGGTACGCCGGGGCGAACTCCCTTGCCCGCCACGTCACGACGGCTCCCCGGACCAGCAGCAGCGCGGCCAGCGCGAGGAGCAGGCCGGACTGTCCCTGGGCGACGCCCAGCGCGGCCGCGGCGGCGTAGAGCGCGATCCGCACGATCATCATGCCGATCCAGGCGAAGAAGCTGGCCATGGTGCCCTTGGACCAGACCGCCCCCTGGGCGTCGGCCCAGATCCGGGTGGTGAAGCCCCACACCGTGCCGAGGCCGATCTCCAGCACGACCCCGCCGATCAGGAAGGCCGCCGAGAGCGCCTCGTGGTGCGCGTCCAGCAGGTGCGGGTCGCGCAGCGCCATGAAGGCGAGCACCGCCGGGACCACCAGCATCCGCCGCGGATTGGGGTTCCACTGCCGCGGCTGGAACTGGCGGAAGAGTACGTAACCGACCACCGCGATGATGAGCACTGTATTGGCAACGGCGGGCATCTCGATCGTCTCCTGCTTCGATTCCCTGGGCTCCGCGGCGGGGTTCCGCCGACACCTTCGAAGCTACGGACACGGGGCCCGCCGGGCCTCGGAGCAGGGATGGAGACGGGGGTGGAGAAGCGGCGACGCCGCCTCTCCACCCCCGGGTGGACGAGCCTTGCCGATCTTCGTCAGACGTCGATGCGGGAGCGGTCCAGCGTCGAGGCGGAGTCCACGATGAACTCCTTGCGCGGCGCGACGTCGTTGCCCATCAGCAGGTCGAAGATCTTCTCGGCCGCGTCCAGGTCGCCCAGGTTGATCCGGCGCAGCACGCGGTGCCGCGGGTCCATGGTGGTCTCCGCCAACTGGTCGGCGTCCATCTCGCCGAGACCCTTGTAGCGCTGGATCGGGTCCTTCCAGCGCTGGCCCTTGCGCTGGAGCTCCAGCAGCGTGTTGCGCAGCTCGCTGTCGGAGTAGGTGTAGATGTACTTCTCCTGGCCCTTGCGGGGGTTGGTGAGCTCGATCCGGTGCAGCGGCGGGACGGCCGCGAAGACCCGGCCCGCCTCGACCATCGGCCGCATGTAGCGCTGGAAGAGGGTCAGCAGCAGGCAGCGGATGTGCGAGCCGTCGACGTCGGCGTCGGCCATCATGATGACCTTGCCGTAACGGGCCTGGTCGATGTCGAAGGTGCGGCCCGAGCCGGCCCCTATCACCTGGATGATCGCCCCGCACTCGGCGTTCTTGAGCATGTCCGAGACGGACGCCTTCTGCACGTTCAGGATCTTGCCGCGGATCGGCAGCAGCGCCTGGAACTCCGAGTTGCGGGCCACCTTGGCGGTGCCGAGCGCGGAGTCACCCTCGACGATGAACAGCTCGGTGCGGTCCACGTCGTCGCTGCGGCAGTCGGCCAGCTTGGCGGGCAGCGAGGAGGTCTCCAGCGCAGTCTTGCGACGCTGCGCGTCCTTGTGCTGACGGGCTGCGACCCGGGTGCGGGCGGCGGAGACCACCTTGTCCATCACCGTGCGCGCCTGCGCCTTGGCGTCGCGCTTGGTGGAGGTCAGGAACTCCTTGAGCTCCTTGGCCACCACGGCCGCAACGATCCGCTGCGCGGCCGAGGTGCCGAGCACCTCCTTGGTCTGGCCCTCGAACTGCGGCTCCGCCAGACGCACGGTGACCACCGCGGTCAGGCCCTCCATCGCGTCGTCCTTGGTGATGTCGTCCTCGGCCACCCGGAGCAGCTTCGCGGCGCGCAGCGCCTCGTTGAACGTCTTGGCCATCGAGCGCTCGAAGCCGGCGACGTGGGTGCCGCCCTTGGGCGTGGAGATGATGTTGACGAAGGAACGAACCGTGGTGTCGTAACCCGTGCCCCAGCGCAGCGCGATGTCGACGCCGAGCTCGCGCACGACCTCCGTCGGCGTCATGTGGCCGAGCTCGTCCAGCACCGGCACGGTCTCCTTGAACGTGCCCTGGCCGGTGAAGCGCAGGGTGTCGCAGACCGGCTTGTCGGGGGCGAGGAAGTCGCAGAACTCCGCGATGCCGCCGTCGAAGCGGAAGACCTGCTCGTCCACGGGCGCGCCGTCGACGCCGCGCTCGTCGCGCACGACGATCGTCAGGCCCGGCACGAGGAAGGCCGTCTGCCGGGCCCGGTTGTGGAGGTGCTCCAGGGAGAGCTTGGCGTCCTTGAGGAAGATCTGCCGGTCCGCCCAGTAGCGGACGCGGGTGCCGGTCTTGCCGCGCGGGGCCTTGCGGCTCTTGTCCAGCGTGCTGCCGGGGGTGAAGGCGGCGTCCGGCCCGTCGCCCTTGAAGGAACCGGGCGCACCGCGGCGGAAGCTGAGGGCGTGCACGTGGCTGCTGCGGTCGACCTCGACGTCGAGGCGGGCGGAGAGTGCGTTCACGACGGAGGCGCCGACACCGTGCAGACCGCCGGAGGCGGCGTAGGAGCCGCCGCCGAACTTGCCGCCGGCGTGGAGCTTGGTCATGACGACCTCGACGCCGGACAGGCCGGTCTTCGGCTCGATGTCGACCGGGATGCCACGACCGTTGTCGCGGACCTCGACGGAGCCGTCCCCGTGCAGGAACACGTCGATGTGGTCGCAGAAGCCGGCCAGGGCCTCGTCGACGGCGTTGTCGATGATCTCCCAGAGGCAGTGCATCAGGCCCCGGCTGTCGGTGGAGCCGATGTACATGCCGGGACGCTTGCGGACCGCTTCCAGGCCCTCGAGGACGAGGAGATGCCGCGCGGTGTAGTTGGAGCCGTCCTGCTGGGCACTTGCGGGAACGGTCTGTTCGGCGGTCACGCGGTCCTGCTCCTTAACCTTCGCTACTGCAACCATCGCTACTGCGGGACTTCGCTGGGACTTGGCTGGGACTTCGCTACTACGGGACTACTGGTTTTCCGACTGTTGCTTGTCCGTTCAGGTGACGGAAGTCATGCGCACTTCCGCTGGCTGCGAACAAACGCCCCTTCCCTGGCTTCCAGGCAGGGGGCCAAGGCACCATGGCAGGAATGCTGCCGGGATGCAGGCTACCGGTGCGTGGGCTGGGGCTATTGCTTCCAGCTCATCGTGGCTTATGCTACGCGCACCTCGCACGAGCGTTCGATAACACGTTCGAGTGAAGGTCGGTCATCGATGGCGGCAGGCATGAACCGTTCGCGCTCCGGGCACGTCCTCCAGTACAACAACGCAACACAGATCAAAGCACCACACGCACCACCGACAGCATCGCTACCAAGACCGCCGTCTCCATCCAAAGCCCCGGACGTCGCTCAAAAAGAAAGACCGAGCGGGAACGAAACCGGCCTGGTTGGATGTTGACCCTGGTAAGACAGCTCGTCGAGCTAGAGAAGAGGCGACGTGACTACTAACGTTCTCACCCCCGCGACCCCGCTGACTGCGGCCGACCGCTGCGACCGCTGCGGCGCCCAGGCCTACCTCCGCGTCGTGCTCGTGTCCGGTGGAGAGCTGCTCTTCTGCGCTCACCACGGCCGGAAGTTCGAGCCGGAGCTGAAGAAGATCGCCGCCGAGATACAGGACGAGAGCGGCCGCCTGACGGCCACCACGGCCACGGTCGAGGCCGACGAGCGCTGACCGTGCGCATCCAGGCGGACACGCCGGGTGCACAGTGGGCACCCGTGCGAAGCCGCAAGGCGCCGAAGCAGCGCCAGGGTTCAGTGCCTCGCTGAAGACGAGCTGAACTGACGAACAGAGCTGTCCCGGGCGATGGGCGGCGGACCAACCGGTCCGCCGCCCATCGTCGTGTTCGTCCCGCTCTCCCCTTCGTCCCGCTCACGTGTCCGTCCCGCTCACGTGTCCGTCGTGCTCGCTGCGTGCGTCGCGTTCGTCACACCGCGCACCCGCCCTCGGAGCCGACGGCCCTCCTGGGACCGGCGCACCCTCCGCGCCGGCGGCGCCGTCAGAGCTGGCCGCGCACGGCGTCCGCCATCGCCGCGAGCCGGGTGTAGACGCCGGGATGGCCGGGCTCCGCACAGCCCTCGCCCCACGAGACGACGCCCACGAGCCGCCCGGCAACCACCAACGGCCCTCCGCTGTCCCCCTGGCAGGCATCCCGCCCGCCCAGGGACTGCAGACCCGCGCAGACCATGGTGCGGCCGTCGTAACTGCCCGAGGGCCCCGAGTGGTAGTCGGCCGCACAGGTCGAGTCGGCGACCATCGGCACCTGCACCTGGTGCAGGGTGGTCGGATAGGTGCCGTTCCCGCGAAGGTCTCCCCAGCCGAACACGGTGGCGGCGGTACCCGCCGCATAGGGTGCGGTGGCGCCCTGAGCCACCATCGGCAGCACGCTGCTCGGATCCTGCGGCTCGGCGAGGGTGAGCACCGCCACATCCCACTCGTTGGTGGACATGGCGTAGTCCGGATCCACCCAGGTGCTGACGACCGGGACCTCCTGCCCCACGGAGCCCGCCAAGTCGGTCCGCCCCACGATCACGTCGAGGTCGGGCCGGTTCACCCGCTCGCCGGTCGTCTCGTCGTAGAGGCAGTGCGCGGCGGTCACCACCTTGGTGGGACTGACGAGCGTACCGCCGCAGAACTGGCCCGACCGGGAGTCCCCGTAGACGGACCGACTGGCGACGGCCACCATCCACGGATGGTCCGTGGTGCTGGCCCGCACGCCGCCCACGATCGCCGCCGCCGGCGTCGCCGGGGTGGCCAACGCCGCGGGCAACGCCGCGAACAGCACCATCAGCGTCCGCCTGCGCTTCGGTGGCTCCCCACACCTCTGCCGCCTGGATCCCACCCTGTTCCCTTCGCCGCACACACTCCCGTCGCGCCACAGGGTATCCAGGCGATCACCCTCCGTTCCCGCAACCACGCACGTCCGGGCGCCAGAACATCCGCACGAAGGGTGAGCGGAACCTGCCCGGGGGCCCAACTCGGCCCCTACACTCACCCCCTGATGGACCGTCCATGGAATGAGGGGTGGGCTCCGTGCTGATCGCCTGGATCGTCCGGCTCTTCAAGCGCCGCAAGCAGCAGTAAGGCGCCTGAGGGCCCGCAACCGGAGAGGCCCCCGGCCGCGCGTGCGGTCGGGGGCCTCTCGGATTCGGCGACGGGATCCGTCGACCGTCAGTCCAGGTAGTCGCGCAGGACCTGGGAACGCGACGGGTGGCGCAGCTTCGACATGGTCTTGGACTCGATCTGGCGGATGCGCTCACGGGTGACCCCGTAGACCTTGCCGATCTCGTCCAGCGTCTTCGGCTGACCGTCGGTCAGGCCGAAGCGCATGGAGACGACGCCGGCCTCGCGCTCGCTCAGGGTGTCCAGCACCGAGTGGAGTTGCTCCTGGAGCAGGGTGAAGCTGACCGCGTCGGCCGGGACCACGGCCTCGGAGTCCTCGATGAGGTCACCGAACTCGCTGTCGCCGTCCTCGCCGAGCGGGGTGTGCAGCGAGATGGGCTCGCGGCCGTACTTCTGGACCTCGACGACCTTCTCGGGCGTCATGTCCAGCTCCTTGGCCAGCTCCTCCGGGGTGGGCTCACGGCCCAGGTCCTGGAGCATCTGGCGCTGGACGCGGGCCAGCTTGTTGATGACCTCGACCATGTGCACCGGGATACGGATGGTGCGGGCCTGGTCGGCCATGGCGCGGGTGATCGCCTGACGGATCCACCAGGTGGCGTACGTCGAGAACTTGTAGCCCTTGGTGTAGTCGAACTTCTCGACCGCGCGGATCAGACCGAGGTTGCCCTCCTGGATCAGGTCCAGGAAGAGCATGCCGCGACCGGTGTAGCGCTTGGCCAGCGAGACCACCAGACGGAGGTTGGCCTCCAGCAGGTGGTTCTTGGCGCGGCGACCGTCCTCGGCGATGATCTCCAGCTCGCGCTGCAGACGCGGCGCCAGCTTGTCCTCGGTGGCCAGCTTGTCCTCGGCGAACAGACCGGCCTCGATGCGCTTGGCGAGCTCGACCTCCTGCTCCGCGTTGAGCAGCGGGACCTTACCGATCTGCTTGAGGTAGTCCTTGACCGGGTCGGCAGTGGCACCGGCCACGGCGACCTGCTGAGCCGGTGCGTCGTCCTCGTCCTCGTCGGACAGGACGAAGCCCTCGGACTCCTCCTCGCCCTCGGCAGGAGCCTCGCCCTCGGCGGGAGCCGCCGGGGCGCCACCCTCGAGCAGCTCGTCGTCGCTGAGCAGCTCCTCCTCGCCCTCGGCCTTCTCGGCGCCGGGGGCGTCCTTGGCGGCGGTCTTCTTGGCAACGGTCTTCTTGGCCGCCGGCGCGGCCTTCTTCGCCACGGCCTTCTTGGCCACGGCCTTCTTCGCCGGATCAGACGGGGCAGCCACCAGGGTCGCCTCGACCTCGACGGAGGTCACGGTCTCGGTGACCGAAACGGTCACCGGCGACGCGGCGGCGACGCGCGGAGCAGCGGTACGGGTCGTGCTCGCGGCCGCAGGGCGCGGAGCGACGGACTTGGTCGCCGTCGTCTTCGTGGCAGTGCTCTTCGCCGCGACGCTCTTCCGGGGGCGCTTGGGGGCGGAAGACTCCGCAGCGCTCACCATCAGCGTCACACCCTCCTCATCGAGGACCTGGTTGAGGCTGCGCATGACGTTCTTCCACTTGGTGACCGGAATCTGGTCCACCTCGAAGGCATGCCGCACGTCATCACCGGCGATCTGCCCCTGAGCCTTACCCCGCTCGATGAGCGCCATCAGAGCGGCGGACTCGGAGATCTCGGGAGGGAGAGAACGGGATGTGCTGGCCGACACGAACAACCTCTCGGACGTGAGTGGACAGAAGGCCGGCCGCGATGGCGGCCTTCCGGAGACTGCAAAAACTATGGATCTTGGCGGATCAGTACGGATCAGTCACCGCCCTGGTACACATCGCTCGGCGCGGCAAAGCGTTACGCCCTACTTACGTGGCGCAGGTCACATACTTCGGGAGTCGCTTGCCAAACGGAGGTCTACCCCGTTCAACGATGCCAGATCCGGGCTCATTCCGAGTGTCGCCTGAATCGGGTAGCGCGATCCGCCCGACGGGCGCCCCGCGCCGCCCTGCTCCCCGGCACACGCCCTACGGCCCGGGAACGCCGCAGGCCGCCGCGGCCATGACGTGATCGCTCATGGCGGCGGCGGCCTGCCGAAGGTCGTACGGGCGGTCGTGGTGCGGCGGTGGAGCAGTCGTGCGGTGGTGCGGCACTGCTCGGCACGGATGCGCGACGGCGCGGCCGTACGACGGAGCCGCCGTCCGATGGCGCGGCCGGGCGGCAACGGCCCGGCCGGAGCGGCCTCAGTGCTCGCGCGGGCCGGGGACGAGCGGGTCGACCTCCGGGTGCACCATGAGCAGCGACCGCATCGCGGCCTCGGCCGCCGTGCCGTCCCCCGTGCCGAGCGCGTCGACGAGGCGGACGTGCAGGCCCACGGACGGCTCCGACGGGCGGTCGCAAGCCGTGACCGGGCCGCCCGACACCTGCAGCGCCGAGCCGACGATACCCGCGAGGTGCTCCAGCATCTTGTTGCCGGCGAGCTCCATCAGGACCGCGTGGAACTCCGCGTCGGCGCGGTTGTACGTGAGGGCGTCGCCCTGCGCGGCCGCGTGCCCCATGATCTCGGTCATGTCGTGCATGCGCTGACGGGACTCGTCCCGGCCGTGGCCGGCCGCGAGGCGGGCGGCCAGCGGCTCGATGGCCCAGCGCAGCTCGAAGAGCTCGCGACGCTGGTCCTCGCGCTGCGGTCCGAAGGCGCGCCACTCGATGATGTCCGGGTCGAGCAGGTTCCAGTCGGACACCGGGCGCACCCGGGTGCCGACGTTGGGGCGGGCGCTGACGAGGCCCTTGGCCTCCAGCACGCGCAGCGACTCGCGGACGACGGTGCGGGAGACCTCGAACCGCTGCCCGATCTCCTCGGGCACCAGCGGGCGGTCAGCGCCGAGGTCACCGGAAACGATCATTTGACCGAGCTGCTGGACCAGCTGTCCGTGCAGGCCTCGACCGCGACTTCCGGCGGCGCGGCGGCCGACCCGGCCGAGGTCGGGGTCGGAGCTGTCCCAGTGCAGCGCAGCGCCGCTCGTGGCGTGGGACACACCAGGGGCCGAGCTGTGCGAAGCGCCTACGGGGAAGCGGTCCAGCTGAGTGGACGTCATCTGGGCGGGGGGCATCGTGGGGTGCGCAACGGTACTCACGTCTCCTTTGTCGGCGATGGCGCGGGCGCCCTTGAGGAATTTCGTGAAAAGCACACGAAAGGGTGATCGCGCATCACTACACAATTGACGCCATATCGGCTGTTATTGCCCCACCTGTGCCCCGCTCATGCCACGACGCGCTCTTGACGTCACCGCCCCGTGCGGCTCGGACCGCATCTCCCGGCCCAGCGGAGACCCCGCATCGACTCAGAGGGCGCTGCGGCGCGGCAGCAGCACCAGGTAGGCGAGGAGCAGCACGGCGACGGGCGCGACGACCGCGATCGCCAGGCCCAGGTCCGAGACGGTCGTCCCGCTGTGCAGCCCCGACACGGCGCCGTAGAGCCAGGCGTGGTGCCCGTCGACGGGGAAGAGGCGGTGCCAGTGCAACGCCGACCCTCCGTTCCCGCCCGCCGCCTGCCCGAACACCGCCGAAGCGACCGGTTCGATCAGCACCGGGACCGTGATCAGCACGAGCATCCCCGCGGCGGCGCTGCGCAACAGGACCGCACCGAGCAGCCCGATCCAGCCGCCTGCGAGGACCAGTGCGAGATAGCCCCCGAGGGCGGGCGGAAGATGCCCGTGCAGCGCCGCCGATTCCAGCGCCGCCGCCGCGCCGTGGTCGGCGACGTGCAGCACGGCCGCGTCCAGCAGGAGCGTGGCAGCGCCGAGCAGCGCTCCGAACGCGCCGACGACGACCAGCTTGGCCACCAGCAGCGCGAGCCGGCGCCGAAGCGGCCGCAGCAGCGCGAGCGGCGCCGGGTGCCGGAACTCGTGACCGGCCGAGAGCGCCCCGACCACCCCGGCCCCCAGGGCCGCGAGCGGCAGCGGGAGCAGGGGCAGCCCCGCCGTGAGCACCCGCAGCGGATCGGCTGCGGGCGAGCCGGCTGCGGCGGCCTGCCGCAGCGTCAGCGCGGCCACAGTGGCGCTGGCTGCCAGCACCACGACCGGCACCAGCCAGGTGGATCGCACCCCGGTCAGTCGTCGGCGCTCATAGGTCAGTGCGTGCACGGGTCGCTCGCTCTCGTCGTCCGTCGCGGTTCTTCTGCATCGCTGTCTGGCTGTGGCCGTCGCTGTGCCGCGTCGGGGGCGACGCCCGGGATCTCAGGGGTGACGCCCGGGATGAGGGCTCCAAGACCCGGGACCCGGGACCTCGGGGCCTCGGGGCCTCGGGGCCTCGGGGCCTCGGGGCCTCGGGGCGCCGACCGACGCAGCCGCTGCCTGCGCGGACGCGCCTCCGGACCGACCTCCGGGCCGCGTCCGCCGTCCCCGGAGAGGGGCTCCTCGGCTCCGGCGCGCGGTTCCCGCGCTCGGCCCGGACGCCCGCTCCCGGGTGCGCGGGCACGTGGCCCGGCTCCCGGTATCGGCTGCGGCACCGCTCCCCGGCGGTCAGTCGTCCTCGTCGTCGAAGAGCGGCTCGCCGACCTCCGGGGCGCGCCGTGCGGGCAGCACGGCCGGGCCCGGCTCGGCGGGGACGATCACGTGTGTGGTGACCGTCTCCCCGGGGCCGAGCGCGACGCTCGCGCGCGCGAGGGTGGCGCCCGCGGGTTCGGCGGGACGCGGCCCCGGCGCGGGGGCGTGTTCGACGACGTGGTCGGCCAGCTCGTGGAGCAGGATGCCGTGCCGGAAGGCCAGCTCGCCGATCTCGGTCCGGGCCATCCCCTCGACGGCGATCGCGTTACCGCCGTCGTGGCGGACCGTCGCGCCGCTCGCCGACAACAGGTCCGCCAGGCGGCCCACCTGCGGGCCACGGACCGACACCTCGTCGCGCAGCCGGGTACGGCGGAACTCCTCGACCGGCTGGTCCGCCAGGACCCGGCCGAGGTCGATGGTGACCACCCGGTCCGCGAGCTGCGCCGCCTGCTGCGGACTGCGCAAGGTGACCAGAACCGCCCCGCCGCCGGCCGTGAAGGCGCGCAGGAAGGCATGGAACCACTCGACGTTCTTGGGCGAGAGCCCCTCGGTGGGCTCATCCAGCACGAGCGTGCCCGGATCACCCAGCAGCGCCTGCGCCAGCTGCAGGCGGCGGTTCATGCCGGGCGAGAAGGTCCGCAGCCGGTGTTCGGCCGCGGGCCCGAGGCGGGTCTGCTCCAGCAGTTGGTCGGCCCGCCGGGCCGGGACGCCTGCGGCGGCGGCCATCATCCGAAGGTGTGCCCTGGCTCTGCGTCCGGGGTGACCGGCGGGCCGGTCGGCCTCGCCGAGGACCACCCCGACCTCGCGTTCGGGGCGGGACAGGCGCCGGTAGGGGCGCCCGTGGAACAGGGCGGCCCCCTGCCCCTTGTCGAGCCCCAGCGCCAGACGCAGAGCGGTGGTGCGCCCGGACCCCTCAGGGCCGAGCAGGACGGTGACCTGCCCCG
Source organism: Streptacidiphilus jiangxiensis (assembly GCF_900109465.1). Classification (GTDB taxonomy): domain Bacteria; phylum Actinomycetota; class Actinomycetes; order Streptomycetales; family Streptomycetaceae; genus Streptacidiphilus; species Streptacidiphilus jiangxiensis. The sequence continues at coordinate 136,532 of NZ_FOAZ01000004.1, read as the reverse complement.
CCCGAGCGTCGAAGGACACATCCAACAGGACCGGCGGGCGGCCTCGCCGCCCGGCCTTGGTCAACCCGATCGCCTGGAACGGGTGGTGCCCCTGCCGCACCTGCTGGCCCCGGGCGGCCTCGTCGGCCTGGGTCTGGACAGTCTGAGCCACGGTCGGGCACCTCCGCGCTGATCACCCCCAACGCCAGCACGATAGACCGACATAGTTACTTTGCGTGGGATTGACCGATACGGCGCGTGGGCGTCGACCGTCGGCCGACGTCAGTTGTCCGGGCGGAGCATCGGCGGGTTCAGCACCGTGGCTCCCCCCGCGCGGAACAGCTGCGCAGGTCGGCCGCCCTGACGCGTCGTCGTGCCGCCGGCCGGCACCAGGAAGCCGGGCGTCCCCGTGACCTTCCGGTGGAAGTTGCGCGGGTCCAGCTGCACGCCCCAGACGGACTCGTACACCCGGCGCAGCTCGCCGACGGTGAACTCCGTGGGACAGAAGGCCGTGGCCAGCGCCGAGTACTCGATCTTGGACCGGGCCCGCTCGACTCCCTCCGCCAGGATCGCACTGTGGTCGAAGGCGAGCAGCATCCCGTCGTCCCCCTTGCCACGGCCGAGCAGTTCCTCGACCGGCGCCCAGCGGGCGCTGCGGACGTCACCGCCGGGCCTCGGAGTGGGCAGGTCCGGAGCCAGGGCCAGGTAGGCCACGCTGACCACACGGAGCCGCGGATCGCGCTGCGGGTCACCGTAGGTGGCGAGCTGCTCCAGGTGGGCGCCGACGCCGGGCCCCTGGCCGGGAGCGCCGTGCGCGCGCAGGCCGGTCTCCTCGGCCAGCTCACGGGCGGCAGCTTCGACCAGGCCCTCGTCGGGACGGACGAATCCGCCCGGCAGTGCCCAGAAGCCCTGGAAGGGCGGTTCGCCTCGGCGGACCATCAACGCGCACAGGACGTGGTCGCGCACGGTCAGGACCACCAGGTCGACGGTGACCGCAAAAGGAGGGAAGGCCGACGGATCGTAACGCGACATGCGCCGCATCTTAGTCGTCTCAGTGACGATAAACAGTGGGGCCTCAATCGACTGATCGGCCCAGACAGCGAGGAAGCCTCCCCCGCCGACGCCGGCCGCCCCTCCGGATGCGGGCGGCGCGCTCCGCCCGAAGGGTGGCGCACAGCGTGTCGGGGACCGCTCCGCAGTTGATCGCCTCGTACAGCAGGTTCGCGAAGGTGTACGTCGGATCGACGGCCAGGGCACGCCCCAGGGCCACCCTTGCGGTGACTGTGTCACCCGTCACCCAGGCCGTCCAACCGAGCAGGGACAGCGGGGCGGCGGCGTGATCGGCGAAGGGGCCGACGCAGCGCCTGGCGAGATAGCGCCACAAGGTCGCGGCGTGGGCGACGTCGGGCGGGTCGAGCCACTCGGCCGCCCGGTCGCGGGTCAGCCGGTCCTGGAGGCCGAACACGATCCGTGCGGCGTCGTGGTCGTCGAGCTCGCGGTCGCCGCGCCCGAACCGGAGCACCGCGGCGTCGACGAGCGCGGCCGTGGCCTCCCGCAGCCGCTCGCGACCCCCCTCGCGGGCGAGCTCGGCCGAGATCGCGGGCATCTCCCGCTCGAAGGCCTGCAGCAGGGGACCCGCCGCCTCGGCCACCACCGGCTCCAACTCCCGGTGCATGTCCCGAAGGCTGCCGCGGACCTGGATCCCGGCGAAGGCCGCCGCAGCGGCGACGGCCGAGGTGCTGCCCGGAGGCCGGACCAGAGCCCCCTCGGCGGGACAGCAGGCCGAGTCGGTGCAGGTGTAGGAGAACCACCGCCCCTGCGAGACGCAGAGGGACTCGTGGACCGGGACGCCGGCGGCGGCGAACCCCTCGGCCAGCAACGAGGCAAGGGGCCGCAGGCGCTCGGCGACCGCGCGGGGGCTCCCGCCGAGCTCGGGGTCCTGGCAGAGGTAGAGGATGACCGCGTCCGGCGGGCGGTCGCGCTGCTCCGACAGCGCCAGCAGGAATCCGACCACCTCCTCGGCGGCGGCCGGCCAAGCCGACGAGGCGGGGATGTCGACGCGGACGGAACCTCCCTGCCGGCGACGCGAACCCTGCAGCCCGAGCGCCACCACGCTGTCGCTCGGATAGAAGCCCAACAGGTAGGGCAGCGCGTCGGCCATGTCGGCCGGGGACTTCATCCGCACCACGGGCGGTTCGAAGGCGGAGAAGGCCGACACGGGAGGGTCGGACGGGGAGGGCGAGGCCGCGGAGTGCGGCGGAGTGCTGTGCTCGTTCATGCGGCGAGCGTGTCGAAAGGCAAGGCGTCGCGTGCGGACCGCCCCGAATCTGTGGACAACACGGGGGCTGTGGAAAACCCGATCACCCGATCCAGTGAGTCCTGATCGCGCAGGCCAGTTATCCACAGGTTGACGCGCCGGGTTCGCCTTTGCCGGCGCCGCCGACTATCAATGAGCGCATGGATGACACCCAGCTCCAGAACCGCACCGCCGTGCGGGCGCAGGCCGACGCGGTGCTGCGTTCGCTCGCCGGCGGCGACGCCCGGCTGCGCGAGGACCAGTGGCGCGCGATCGAGGCGCTCGTCGTCGACCGGCGTCGGGCGCTGGTGGTGCAGCGCACCGGCTGGGGCAAGTCCGCCGTCTACTTCGTCGCCACGGCCCTCCTGCGGGCCTCCGGCGCCGGGCCGACGGTCATCGTGTCGCCCTTGCTCGCCCTGATGCGCAACCAGGTCGAGTCCGCCGCCCGTGCGGGGATCAGGGCGCGCACCATCAACTCCTCCAACACCGAGGAGTGGGAGTCGGTCCACGCCGAGATCGCCGGCGGAGAGGTCGACGTCCTTCTGGTCAGCCCCGAGCGGCTGAACAACCCGGATTTCCGGGACGAGGTACTGCCCCGGCTCGCGGCCGCCACCGGTCTCCTGGTGGTCGACGAGGCACACTGCATCTCCGACTGGGGCCACGACTTCCGCCCCGACTACCGCCGGCTGCGCACCATGCTGGCGGATCTCCCGGCCGGTGTCCCGGTCCTGGCCACGACGGCCACGGCCAACGCACGCGTCACCGCCGACGTCGCCGAGCAGCTCGGCACCCACACCGGGCCGGCACGGCAGCCCGGTGCCCGAGGAGAGGCCCTGGTCCTGCGCGGCCCGCTGGACCGGGAGAGCCTCAGCCTCGGGGTCCTCCACCTGGGCGACCCGGCTCACCGGCTCGCCTGGCTCGCCGACCGGCTCGAGGAGCTCCCCGGTTCCGGCATCATCTACACGCTGACCGTCGCCGCAGCCGAGGAAGTGACGTCCTTCCTGCGGCAGCGCGGCCACACCGTCGCGTCCTACTCGGGTCGCACCGAGGACGCGGAGCGACAGGCCGCCGAGGCGGACCTGCTGGCCAACCGCGTCAAGGCGCTCGTCGCCACCTCCGCCCTGGGCATGGGCTTCGACAAGCCGGATCTCGGCTTCGTGGTCCACCTCGGGTCGCCCAACTCCCCGATCGCCTACTACCAACAGGTGGGCCGGGCCGGGCGCGGCATCAAGCACGCGGAGGTGCTGCTCCTGCCCGGAGCCGAGGACGCCGCCATCTGGCGCTACTTCGCCTCGCTCGCGTTCCCCGGCGAGGAGCAGGTCCGAACGACGCTCGAGGCGCTCGCCGGCCACGCCACCCCTGCGGGGGAGCCGCTGCCGCTCTCCACCCCCGCCCTGGAGGCCCGGGTCGATCTGCGGCGCACCCGCCTGGAGACCATGCTCAAGGTGCTCGACGTCGACGGCGCGGTCCGTCGCGTACGAGGCGGCTGGGTGGCCACGGGGCAGCCCTGGGCCTACGACACGGCCCGATACGCCCGGGTCAACGAGACCCGGGTCGCCGAGCAGCAGGCGATGCTCGACTACGCGGCTGCCGAGACCTGCCGCATGGAGTTCCTCCGTCGTCAGCTGGACGACCCCGAAGCGGCGCCCTGCGGGCGGTGCGACAACTGCACCGGCGAGCACCGCTCCACGGAGGTCAGCGCCGAGACGCTCACGGCCGCACGGGCCGTTCTGGGCCGGCCGGGCATCGAGATCGAGCCCCGCCGGATGTGGCCAACGGGCATGTCGGCCGTCGGAGTCGCGCTCAAGGGGCGGATCCCGGCCGGTGAGCAGGCCGCGACCGGGCGGGCGCTGGGGCGTCTTTCCGACATCGGCTGGGGCACGAGACTGCGTGCCCTGCTCTCCCCCGAGACACCTGACGCACCGGTGCCGTCCCAGGTGCTCGACGGCGTCGTCACCCTTTTGGCGGATTGGTCCCGAGGACCCTCCGCCTGGGAGCAGCGCCCCTCGGCCGTCGTGGCCATCGCCTCGAGGACCAGGCCTGAACTGATCGGGAGCCTGGCCGCAGGGATCGCCCGGATCGGCAGGCTGCCGCTGCTCGGCCAGGTCGAGTACGCCCCCGGCGTCGACATGCGACGGGGCGGGCGCGGCAACAGCGCCCAGCGCCTCAATCAGCTCCACGACGCCTTCGTGCTGCCCGCCGATCTGGTCTCCGCCCTGGCCGAGGGCGGCCAGGACGGAGCCCGCAGTGGTCCGTTGCTGCTGGTCGACGACTTCGCTGACAGCGGCTGGACGCTGGCGGTCGTCTCGCGGCTGCTTCGCCGGGCCGGCGCGCCTGCGGTGCTCCCGCTGGTTCTGGCGCAGTCCTCCTGACCCGCTGTCGGCCGTCAGCACGGCCGAACGGTGGAGACCATGCGGCGTGCCGAGCGGGACTTATCCACCGGATCACCAGAAGCAGGGACACTTCCGGCGGGATCACCGTTGCCGGTCCGTGCGGAGCACGTGAGAATTGGCAGGTATCCCGGCCAGACGCTCCGTCCACGGCTGGTGTGCGAGGTGCCCGCGCGCGGGCACGGGGAAGGAGGATCTTGAGCATCGGCCATCCCCTCAAGCTGTCCGGGGAGTCGCGCATCCCGGCACCGGAGCGTTCAGTCGACCCGACCACCTGGGCCGAGTCGAGCCTGCCCACGTTGCTCGACCCCCGATCCGTGGTGGACGAGCTGCACCGCATCCACCTCCCCCACCCCGGGGTCACCGTGCTCGGCGTACTCGCCGGCGACGGGCGGGTCGTGGCCGGCGCCTCCTTCGTGGTCCCGGAGCGGATCACCGACGGCTGGCATCTGCGCAACGTCCTGCTCGCGCATCTGCGTCACGTCGTCCCGCACGGCCTGCGTCGGCAGTCGCCGGTGCACAGTACGGTGGTCCTGCAGTGCCGCGACACCCCGGCGGGTTGGACCGAACTCGACGGCGCCTGGATGTGGGCCCTCCAGGACGCCTCGGTCCTGCACGGGCTGCGGTGCGGCGCCTACATCACGCTGACCGAGGAGGGCTGGCAGGTCCTTGGCGAGCACCGCCGTGGACGCAGTCCGCAGGCCGGGTCCTGGGCACGTCGCGCCGTGAGCACGGTCAGCGAACTTCCCAGTAGAGAACGCGCACCCGCACTCTCTTCGATGGCGGTCGCCATCGAGGGCACACGGCCTCGCCCCGCGCTGATGCCGGCCGCCCCGGTCGCGCAGGCCGTAGCCCACTGACACCCGAAGCGACCTCTTCTCGCACAGCGCCTCGGCGGTTCCGGTCCGAGGACCGGAACCGCCGGGACGGCCATGCCGGACAGGCCCTAACGCTGCGCCGGCAGCGGGGTCTCCCCGCAGACGATCAGCAGCGTCGTGGCTCGCGCCAGCGCGACGGCGAGCGCGTCCTGGACGGTACTGGTGTCCCCGCCGTTGACCGCCAGCACGACGGCTTCGCGGCGCGTCGCCCTGCAGTCCTGCGCGGAGGCGTAGAAGACGTCGTCACCCGCCTCGAGCTGAGCCCAGTAGCGCTCCGCGCCGAAGGACTGCTCGTGCTGCTGCCACGGGTGTGCGGCATCGGTCGTCAGCACCAGGATCTGCCCGGGTGCGCGACCGGCGTCGAGCAACAGGTCGACCGCCTCGTCCGCGCGGTCCAGCGCGGTGTCGGGAGCAGCCGGAAGCAACTGAAGCTCCGGCAGGGTCGGCAGTGCGTCGGCGCTCCGGCGGGCCGGGGATCCCGGCTTGGCGGAGCGCGTGGGCCCGGCCGGGGGGCCGGGAACGGGACGCCGGGCGGGCGGACCGGGACGGGGCCCGGGACGCGGCGCGGCGGCCACACTGGTAGGGGAAGGTACTGCGGTCGCGGCGGTGCGGGCTACCGGGTCCGTCTCGTCGGTGGATGGAACGCCCTGGCCCGAGTCGGTCTTGTGGATCTCCAGCTCCTCGGCACGATTTCTGGCGGCGCACTGGATGGCGCCGAACAGCGCCCCAGAGCTTACTCGTTGCCTGTGAGCAGCGGATAGGGGGGCTCGCCCGTCGGACAGCTCCATGGCCGAACGTGCACGCGCGGGTCTCCTGGAAGCAGACCCGATGTCGCCTCCAGGCCATCGCGGACCGGTACCGGAATGCCGGTCACCGCTGCCGACGCCAGGTCAGAACACCGGCGAGAGCCGCTCGGTCAGAACCCCAGCGAGAGCTGCTCGCCGGCGTCGACCGGCTCACGGTGGACCCTCAGGTGCCGCCACTCGGGCAACTCCTCCAGATAGGCCCAGGAGAGGCGGTGCTGCTCGGTCGGCCCCAGCCGTTCGAGCGCGGCCCGGTGCACGGGCGAGGGGTAGCCGGCATTGTCCGCGAAGGCGAAGTCGGGGTAGCGCTCCCCCATCTGTGCCATCAGCGCATCCCGACGCACCTTCGCGATCACCGAGGCTGCGGCGACGGCAATGCAGGACTGGTCGCCCTTGATCACCGTGCGGACCCGCCAGGGGCCGCCGAGGTAGTCGTGCTTGCCGTCGAGAATGACCGCGTCGGGCTGCTCGGGCAACGCCTCGAGCGCCCGGACGGCGGCGAGGCGCAGGGCGGCGGTCATGCCGAGCTCGTCACACTCCTGCGGGCTGGCATGCCCGAGGGCGTAGGCGTGGACCCACTTGGCCAGCAGCGGCTCGAGCTCCTCCCGGCGCCGTTGGGTGAGCAGCTTGGAGTCGGTGAGCCCCGCGGGTGGCTTGCGCAGACCGGTGATCGCGGCGCAGACCGTGACCGGACCGGCCCAGGCACCGCGTCCCACCTCGTCGACTCCTGCGACCAGCTGGGCGCCGGCTCGGCGCAGCGAGCGTTCGACGGAATGGGAGGGCGGATCCACAGGCATGCGTTCAGCCTAACGGCCCCGGAACGGCACGATCCTGCCCTCCCGGCCCCACCCGGACCTGGCCCCGTCCGAGGCGGATCAGGCTCGGCCGGTGAATCCCAGGACCGGCAGTAGCACCTCGTCGACGAGGGCCAGCGCCTCGGCCTCGGTGAAGCGCCCCTGCCGGGTCTTGGCCCGGTACATCATCATCGCGGGAACGATGTCGAGCACCATCGGCGTGGCGGCCTCCTGATGGATCTCACCGCGCTCCGCCGCCGCCCGCACCACCTGCAGGAGCAGCAGGTGGGCCGGGTCCAGGATCAGCTGGTGGACCAGGCCGATGAAGGCCGCCGCGCGCTCGTGGTCCAGCTCGCTGATCACCGCGCGGGCCGCACAGCCGGGGCGGGAGCTCATGGCCGTGCGCAGCCGGTCGAGCACGGCCAGGAGGTCGGTGCGCAGGCCCCCGGTGTCCGGAGGCGCTCCGGTGGGCGGCAGGTTGGCGCCCAGTGCGTCGAGCACCAGCTGCTCCTTGCTCCCCCATCTGCGATAGAGGGAGGCCTTGCCGGTCTGCGCGGCCGCGGCCACGGCCTCCATGCTCAGCCGGGCGTAGCCGGAGGCGATCAGCTGCTCCAGGGTGGCTTCGAAGATCGCCTGCTCAAGAGCTCGACCCCGGCGCCTGACCGCGACCGGGGGTGACGGGACGGGGGGCGTTGTCCTGTGCATTCCTCTCCACCCCCGAAGCTGACGGCATCTGAGTCTTGTGTCCGTATTTGTCCGGGTCTAGGGTCGACGTTAGTGAACGCCTCCGTTCATTCCAAGCCTTTTCCCGAAACCATCCACCGTGGCACACCTCCCAGGGGGAACCGTGGCCACTTCGAAGACCCTGACCCGCAGCGTTCCGGCCCAGGCCAAGCGTGGCCAGCATGCCGGAATCTCCCTGGCGGTCATCGCGACCACGCAGCTGATGGTCGTGTTGGACATCACCATCGTCAACATCGCGCTGCCCCACATCTCCACCGCGCTGCATTTCACCCCGACCAGCCTTTCGTGGGTACTCAACGCCTACACACTGACCTTCGGCGGCCTGCTGCTGCTCGGCGGCCGCATCGGCGACATCCTGGGCCGCAGACCCACACTGATCACCGGCGTGCTGATCTTCAGTGGCGCCTCGCTGCTCGGCGGACTCTCCACCACGTCCTGGATGCTGCTGGCCTCACGGGCCCTCCAGGGCATCGGGGGCGCGATCGCCTCCCCGACGGCGTTCGCGCTGATCGCCACCAACTTCAAGGAGGGCCCCGCACGGAACCGTGCCTTCGGCGTCTACTCGGCCGTGGCCGGCGCCGGCGGCGCCATCGGTCTGCTCATGGGCGGCATACTCACCTCCTGGCTCTCCTGGCGCTGGGTGCTGTTCGTCAACGTCCCGATCGGCATCGCGCTCGCGTTGCTGGCCCCCCTCTACATCAACGACTCCGAACGCCACCCCGGCCGGTTCGACCTTCCTGGCGCGTTGACCTCCACGCTCGGGATGGTCTCGCTGGTCTACGGATTCATCCGCGCCGCCGAGGACGGCTGGTCCGACGTCTGGACCCTGGCCTCGTTCGCCGCGGCCGCCGTCCTGCTGATCTCGTTCCTGGTGATCGAGTCGCGGACCGCCCAGCCGATCACCCCGCTGCGAATGTTCCGCAACAGGAACCGCTCCGGCGCCTACGTGCTGATGCTCTGCCTCGCCGCCGCGATGTTCGGGATCTTCTTCTTCATGACCCAGTTCATCCAGGACATCCTCGGCTTCAGCCCCATCCAGGCCGGACTGGGCTTCCTGCCGATGAGCCTCTCGATCATCGTGGCCGCGCAGCTCTCGGCGCGGCTGCAGACCCGATTCGGCGCGAAACCGTTCATGATCCTCGGCACCGTCCTGATCAACGGCGGCGCCTACTGGATCACCCAGCTGGACGTGCACAGCAGCTACGCGGGCGGCGTACTGGGCCCGACGATGATCTTCGGCTTCGGCATGGGCTGCATCTTCGTACCGGTGATGCTGACCGCCGTCTCCGGGGTGGCCCCGCACGAGACGGGCTCCGCAACGGGCCTGCTCAACACGACCCAACAGGTCGGCGGCTCCCTCGGACTGGCCATCCTGGTGACGGTCTTCGCGACCGCCCAGCGGAACGAGGCCAAGGCGCTGTTCCCGCACCGTGATCCGAACCAGGTCTTCGTGCACGGCATGACCTCCGCCTTCCAGGTGTCCCTGGTCTTCACAGGTATCGCCCTGCTGATGGCGCTCTTCGTGATGAAGCCTCCGCAACGCCTCGGTCTGATGGCGCAGCCGGCCCCGCCGCCCGCACCGCCCACCTCCTCGGATCCACCCCATGCTGAAGCCGCATGACGAGCCCCACGGGTCACAGCCCTCACATCGATGAGCAACTGTGAACTGTTGGCTGCAGTAATCATTGCTGGTGCTACACGGCTGGTGCCGTTCAGGCTGGAAGCATGAACGACACCAGCCTCCGCGGTTCCCGCGCCCTCCCCCTCGGCCGCTGCCTGACCGCCATGGTGACGCCGTTCCATCCGGACGGAACGCTCGATGCCGACGGCGCACAGAAGCTCGCCGCGCACCTGGTGGACTCCGGATGCGACGGCCTCGTCCTCAGCGGAACCACCGGGGAATCGCCCACCACCACCGACGCGGAGAAGGACCTGCTGACGCGCTCCGTCGTCGAGGCCGTGGGTGGACGGGCCCGGGTGATCGCGGGCGTCGGGACCAGCGACACCGCGCAGTCCGTCGCTCTCGCCCGAGCGGCCGAGCGTGCCGGCGCCGACGGCCTCCTCGTGGTGACCCCGTACTACAGCCGCCCCCAACAGGAGGGCGTGCGCCGCCATCTGAGCGCCGTCGCTGACGCGGTCTCACTCCCGGTGATGCTCTACGACATCCCCCACCGCACCGGGACCCGGCTGTCCGGGGAGACCCTGCGGTCCCTTGCGGAGCATCCGCGGATCGTCGCGGTCAAGGATGTCAGCTACGACCTCGCCGGAGCGGCACGGACCATCGCCGACACGGGCCTGCACTACTACTGCGGCGCCGACGAGCTCAACCTTCCCCTGCTGGCGATCGGCGCCGTCGGGGTCGTCAGCACCGTCGCCAATGTGGCTCCCCGGCAGACCCTGGCCGTGCTCGACGCCTACGCGCGCGGGGACAACGCGGAGGCGCTGCGTCTGCACCAGCAGCTGCTGCCGCTGGTGCAGACGATGATGGACGAGGCGCCGGGAACCGTGACCGCCAAGGCGCTGCTGGCCGACGCGGGCCTGCCTGCGGGCCCCGTCCGGCCCCCGCTGGTCGAGGCCGATCCGGACCTGCGCGACCGGCTGCGAACGGCGTTTCAGAACGCCGGCTGCTCCCGGTAGTCGGCGAGGCACTCGGCGGTCTTGGTCGCGGTGAACTCGACCACGTCGTAGTGGGCGACGCCGCCCTTGGCGAAGGGGTCCTCGGCCAGCAGGGCGTCCAGGGCGGCCCGGTCCAGGCCGCCGACGAGGAGGATGCCGCCCGTGCGCGGCACCTTCGCACCCGAGGCGAGCATCGCGCCCTTGGCGTACTGCTCGTCCAACCAGGCCCGGTGCTCCAGCAGGAGCGCATCCACCTGCTCGATCGGGGCGGTGTAGGAGAGGGTGACGATGAACACGGTTGGGCTCCTAGCCGGTGCGACACCAGCAGATCAGGACCGGCGGATCAGGTCCAGCGGTCGAACGGACGGTCCAGCGTATAGCGGCCGTCCGTCCCCAGAACGAGCGTTCTCATCTCCCCGTTGTCGGGGTTGGACAGCACCTCGAACTCGTCCACGCTCCAGTGGAACCACCGCATGCAGAACAGCCGCATCAGCAGCCCGTGGCAGACCAGCAGCACGTTGGGCGGGTAGTCGGCTCGCTGGAAGTTGCGGTGCAACGTCTCGAAGAAGGCGCCCACCCGGTCGTAGGCGTCGGCTCCGGACTCACCCTGAGTGAAGCGGTAGTAGAAGTGCCCGTACGCGTCACGGAGCTTGCGCTGTCTGCGGATGTCGTCGACGTCCTGGAGGTTCCCCCAGTCCTGCTCGCGCAGACGGGGCTCCTCCATCACGCGCATGCGCGCCTGCTCCAGGCCGAGCAGCTCCAGGGTCTGCCAGGTGCGGGTGTAGGGCGAGACGTACACCTGCACCCGCTCCACGCCGAAGAGCGCCCGCAGCTCCGCACCGGCCGCGCGGGCCTGCTCCCGTCCCCGGGCGGTCAGCGTGAGCGCGTGGTCCGGGACGTGCTCGTAGATCGTCTCGTCCACGTTGCCCTCCGACTCACCATGTCGGATCAGGACAATTCGCTTCGGCCGCGCCATACCGGCCACCGTAACCCAGTGGGGGCCGACGGGCCTCGCCGTCTCACCGCACCGAGCTGTCCCAGCGCCACCACTCCTGCCGGGCCAACCCCGGCAGCTCACCGCGGCCGGCGGCCCACAACAGCGTCGGCCAGGGCGCGAAGCCGCCCGGGGCGTCCGGGAAGAGTCGGTGCAGCACCCGGGCACAGAGGTCCGCCGGAGCCTCCCAGGCAATCCCGAGCCCCTGCGCGAGGTCGTCGGCGTGGACGAGCGTCTCCACCAGCCCCATGGCCGCCGAGCCCTCGGCGTCGGCGATTCCGAACCCGTGGAACGCCCTGGCCTCGGGCGGAGCGGTCCGCACCATGGCGACGAGCAGCGCTCCGCAGGACTCCAGCACCCGGAGCAGCCCGGACGGCCCGGCGTCCCGCTGCGCGAAGATCGTGCTCCTGGGCTTGTCCGGAGCGGTGCGGGCCAACACGAACGGCACGGGCTCCGGAGTGGCCCCCACCGGGGACCCGAGTTCGGCCGCATACGCGAACAGGTCGTCGGCCAGATGCTCGGCGGTCTCCCAGCAGTCCCAGGTGAGCGATCCGGCGGGACGGCTCCAGTCCGCCTCCAGGGCGGCGGGCTGCCGCAGCATGGCCACGGTCAGGGCGACCCCGTGCGCCAGATCGTCGGCCGTGACCAGCCCCGGACCACCCTGCGCTCCGTCACGCACCGGCATGGCCACCCGCCTCCTTGGTCACCGCGTCCAGCAGCGGCGAGAGCTTGTCGGTCAGCGCCTGGAAGTCCCTCGAACGTCCGTCCGACCACTGGGCGAGACCGACGACCGCAAGGCGCTTGGTCCCGGCGAACGCCTGCACGAGGCCGCTGTCCGCCGGCAGCGCCCGCAGCCCGGAGTTCGCGGGCGGAACCTGCACCACCACCTCGTCGTCGGTGGGGTTCGCTCCGAGGGCGAAGACGAGGTGGGCCGCGTCCTGTGGGTCGTTCATGCTGAACACGTCGAGGTCGAACTCGTCACCGGCCGCATCCCGATAGAGGGCGATGGCGACACCCCGGCAACCGCGGCTCTGGGTGATCAGCCCGGCGAGGGTCGGCCCGACCGTGTCCGTCCCGGTGCACACCTTGTCCGTGACCGAGGCGACCCGCGTGTATCCGCCGACCCGTGCCGGGAACGCCTGCGCAGCTGTGACCGCCTCAGCCGATCCGCCCGCCGACGGGGTCCTGGCAGCCGCCTGGACAGGGGTGCTCCCTCCCGGACGGGGCGAGGAATCCGCCGTGCCCGCCGCGGCGGAGTGCCGCGGCGAGCTGGAGAACAGGCCGACACCCGCCAGCACGGCCAGCGTCCCGGCACCGGCGGCCCCGATCAGCAGCCACCGCCGCCACGAGCGCCCGGCCGACTGAGCCACCGGCGTGCGCTCGGCCGCACTGGGCTCGTGGATCCCCTTGCTCTTGTGGAACTCCCGGACGAACTCGTCCCAGAGCTCGTCGCCCGTCCCCTGATCATCCGCAGTCACGCGCGCACCCTAGTGACCTGCGTTGTTCCGTGCAACGACGAAATGTCCCCCGGAGCGGAGGCTCCGGGGGACACTGTCGGTCAATCCGTGCGAACCGTCACCGGTCCGCCGCGGCGGTCAGGCCGGCTGTCAGCTGCAGCCGCTGGTGGAGCCGCAGCCCTCGCACAGGTAGCAGCTGCCCGCGCGGCGCATCTTGGTGCCGCAGGAGAAGCAGAGCGGGGCGTCGGAGTTGATGCCCTGCTGGATCTCCAGCAGCTCCGCGGTGTTGTGCGGGGCCGCCGGGGCCGCGGTCGCCGTCTGGATGACGACCGGGGCGGGGGCCGCCGCGGCGCGCGGGGCGGACTGGGCCAGGCCCTCGACGTCGACGTCCTCCTCGTCGGCCGGCTCGTACGAACCGGTCTCCAGGTGGCGCTGACGCTCCTCGACCGAGTGGATGCCGAGCGCCGAGCGGGTCTCGAACGGCAGGAAGTCCAGCGCCAGGCGACGGAAGATGTAGTCGACGATCGACTGCGCCATGCGCACGTCCGGGTCGTCGGTCAGGCCGGCCGGCTCGAAGCGCATGTTGGTGAACTTCGAGACGTAGGTCTCCAGCGGCACGCCGTACTGCAGGCCGACCGAGACGGCGATGGAGAAGGCGTCCATCATGCCCGCGAGGGTCGAACCCTGCTTGGACATCTTCAGGAAGACCTCGCCGAGGCCGTCGTCCGGGTAGGAGTTGGCGGTCATGTAGCCCTCGGCGCCACCCACGGTGAAGGAGGTGGTGATGCCCGGACGGCCCTTGGGCAGACGCTTGCGGACCGGGCGGTACTCGACGACCTTCTCGGTGACCGCGGCCGGAGCGGCGAACACGGGGGCCACGGCCTTGGCCTCGTCCGAGGACTTGGTCTTGGCCGAGAGCGGCTGGCCGACCTTGCAGTTGTCGCGGTAGATCGCGAGGGCCTTGACGCCGAGCTTCCAGGCCTCGAAGTAGATCTCCTCGACCTCCTCGATGCTCGCGCTCTCCGGCATGTTGACGGTCTTGGAGATGGCGCCGGAGATCCAGGGCTGGATCGCGGACATCATCCGGACGTGGCCCATCGGGGAGATGGAGCGCTCGCCCATCGCACAGTCGAACACCTCGTAGTGCTCGGGCCGCAGGCCCGGGGCGTCCACGACGTTGCCGTGCTCACCGATGTAGGCGACGACCGCCTCGACCTGCTCGTCCTGGTAGCCCAGGCGCTTGAGCGCCCGCGGGACGGTGCCGTTGACGATCTGCATCGAGCCGCCGCCGACGAGCTTCTTGAACTTGACCAGGGCCAGGTCGGGCTCGACGCCGGTGGTGTCGCAGTCCATCATCAGGCCGATGGTGCCGGTCGGCGCCAGCACGGAGGCCTGCGCGTTGCGGAAACCGTTCTTCGCGCCGAGGCGGACGACGTCCTGCCAGGCCTCGGTGGCCGCGGCCCAGACCGGGGTGTCCAGGTCGTCCATGCGCCGGGCAGCGTCGTTGGCCTCCGCGTGCTGGCGCATGACCCGCTGGTGCGGCTCGGCGTTGCGGGCGTAGCCGTCGAACGGGCCGACGACACCGGCCAGTTCGGCGGAGCGCTTGTAGGCGGTACCGGTCATCAGCGAGGTGATGGCACCGGCGAACGCCCGGCCGCCCTCGGAGTCGTAGGCGTGGCCGGTGGCCATCAGCAGGGCGCCGAGGTTGGCGTAGCCGATGCCCAGCTGGCGGAAGGCGCGGGTGGTCTCGCCGATCTTCTCGGTCGGGAAGTCGGCGAAGCAGATGGAGATGTCCATCGCAGTGATGACCAGCTCGACGACCTTGGCGAAGGTCTCCGCGTCGAAGCTGTCGTCGTCGCGCAGGAACTTCATCAGGTTCAGCGAGGCGAGGTTGCAGCTGGAGTTGTCCAGGTGCATGTACTCCGAGCAGGGGTTGGACGCGTTGATGCGGCCGGACTCGGGGCTGGTGTGCCAGTGGTTGATCGTCGAGTCGTACTGGATGCCCGGGTCGGCGCAGGCCCACGCGGCCTCGGCCATCTTGCGGAACAGGCCCTTGGCGTCGATGGTCTCGATGACCTCGCCGGTCATCCGGGCGCGCAGACCGAACTGCTCGCCCTTCTCCACGGCCTGCATGAACTCGTCCGAGACGCGCACCGAGTTGTTGGCGTTCTGGTACTGCACCGACGTGATGTCGTCGCCGCCCAGGTCCATGTCGAAGCCCGCGTCGCGCAGCGCGCGGATCTTCTCCTCCTCCTTCACCTTGGTCTCGATGAAGGCCTCGACGTCCGGGTGGTCCACGTCGAGCACGACCATCTTGGCCGCGCGGCGAGTGGCGCCACCGGACTTGATGGTGCCGGCGGAGGCGTCGGCGCCGCGCATGAAGGAGACCGGACCGGAGGCGTTGCCGCCGGAGGAGAGCAGCTCCTTGGAGGAGCGGATGCGGGAGAGGTTCAGGCCGGCGCCGGAGCCGCCCTTGAAGATCATGCCCTCTTCCTTGTACCAGTCGAGGATCGACTCCATGGAGTCGTCGACGGCGAGGATGAAGCAGGCGCTGACCTGCTGGGGCTGGGTGGTGCCGACGTTGAACCAGACCGGCGAGTTGAACGAGAAGACCTGGTGGAGGAGGGCGTAGGTCAACTCGTGCTCGAAGATCTCGGCGTCGGCGGCGGTGCCGAAGTAACCGTTCTTCTCACCGGCGGCGCGGTAGGTCTTCACCACGCGGTCGATGATCTGCTTCAGGCTCCACTCGCGCTGGGGCGTGCCCACCGCGCCGCGGAAGTACTTGCTGGTCACGATGTTGACCGCGTTCACCGACCAGAAGTCGGGGAACTCGACGCCGCGCTGCTCGAAGTTGATCGAGCCGTCACGCCAGTTGGTCATGACGACGTCACGACGCGCCCAGGTCACCTCGTCGTAGGGGTGCACGCCCGGGGTGGTGAAGATGCGCTCGACGGTCAGCCCGGCGCCGGCCTTGGCCTTCGCCTCGGCCTTGCCCTTGGCCGCTCCGTTCCGGCCGGCGCGGGAGCCGCTCGTGGTGTCTGTCATTGCCGCCTCCTCCTGGGCAAACGCCCTGAGCGCCCCGCTGCTTCCCGGGGTCGCCTGCTGGTTCGTTTGGTTCATGTCGTACAGATCGGCACAGAGTGCCGATGGTGGTGCCGCGCGCAGCCTGGGACGTGCCGAGGGTCAGGGCGTGGGCGCGGGCACGGGGGTCCGCTCGCCGGGCAGCTCGGTGCGGAGCTCGGCGATGGCGGCTTCGAAGTCCTCGAGCGAGTCGTAGGCCCGGTAGACCGAGGCGAACCGGAGGTAGGCCACGACGTCCAGCTCCCTGAGCGGGCCCAGTATGGCCAGGCCGACATCATGAGCGGACAGCTCGGCGCTCCCGGTGGAGCGGACGGCCTCCTCGACCCGCTGACCCAACAGTGCGAGGGCGTCCTCGGTGACCGGCCGGCCCTGACAGGCCTTGCGCACCCCGTTGATCACCTTGTCGCGGCTGAAGGGCTCGGTGACCCCGCTGCGCTTCACCACCATCAAGGCGGCGGTCTCCACCGTCGTGAACCGGCGGTTGCAGTCGGGGCACTGGCGCCTGCGTCGGATCGAGCTGCCGTCGTCGGTGGTACGGGAGTCCACGACTCGACTGTCCGGGTGACGGCAGAAGGGGCAGTGCACGTCCCGCTCCCCTCCTGGCCTGGCTGTGCTCGTTCCGAGGCAGACCACAATCTGTGGGCTGCGGTCCCCTATCTAACCACTAGATCTGGTGTGTCACGCACCGACGCGCCACCGCGTGTCGTGTCGATCGGCTCACGCTTCGCGATCGGTGCAGGTCAGTCGCGAGGCGCCGCGAAAGGGGCGCCGACCGGTCGCAAGGAAGGGGTTTCGAGCACATCCGGAGGTGATCCGTGAGAGGATTCGACTCGAACAAGCGATCGTACGAGCGAGTAGAAATACACCCGGAACCTTGATCACTTCAGGGTTTCTGGCAATAATTCACTCGAACGTGTGTTTGGCGCAACCTTTCGATAGGACCTACCGTTGGCCTATTCAAGGGAGAACGTCCGTAGGTTGAGAGGGGCCGCCGTGACCATCGCCGAAAGCAGCACCGTCCCGGTGCAGGAACGCTCCCAGTTCGCCACCCAGGAAGAAACGCGAAACCTCGCCTCCGGGCTCGTTCCGGACCAGGCTAGCGGCGCTTCCGTCACGCACTCCTCGGGACACTCCTTGGATATTCAAGAAAGCCCCGCACGCGCGCTCCCGGGGCGCCCGCCGGGCATCCGTACGGATGAGGCGGGGCTGACCGAGCGCCAGCGCCGCGTCATCGAGGTCATCCGGGATTCCGTGCAGCGTCGCGGCTATCCGCCGAGCATGCGGGAGATCGGCCAGGCCGTGGGCCTGTCCAGCACCTCCTCCGTCGCCCACCAGCTGATGGCGCTGGAGCGCAAGGGATTCCTGCGTCGCGACCCGCACCGTCCGCGCGCCTACGAGGTGCGCGGCATGGAGGTCGCCCGCCCGGTCCCCGAGGCCAACAGCGGTCGCCCGGCCACCTCCTACGTGCCGCTCGTCGGCCGTATCGCGGCCGGCGGCCCGATCCTCGCCGAGCAGTCGGTCGAGGACGTCTTCCCGCTCCCGCGCCAGCTCGTCGGTGACGGTGAGCTGTTCGTACTGAAGGTCAGCGGCGATTCGATGATCGAGGCCGCGATCTGCGACGGCGACTGGGTCACCGTCCGCCGCCAGCCCGTCGCCGAGAACGGTGACATCGTCGCCGCGATGATCGACGGCGAGGCCACGGTGAAGCGCCTCAAGCGCGAAGACGGACATATCTGGCTCATGCCGCACAATTCGGCCTACGAGCCCATTCCGGGCGACAACGCCACGATTCTCGGCAAGGTCGTAGCCGTTCTCCGGCGTCTTTGAGGTCGGGTGGCGACGCGCAGTCGAAGACGCGTCGCCACACCGCGGGCCGTCGGTGCCTCGCAGCACCGGGATGACGGCCCGCTATTCGCATGTCGGCCCTCCGGACGCCTCCGGGCGGGTCGCGGTCAGCGCACTCGAATCGGCTCCGCCGAGGCGTTGATGGCAGCCAGGGAGCGTCGAACCTGGTTCCGGTCGGTGGTGTACCAGAACTCCGGCATCGAGGACCGGAAGAAGCCGCCGTAACGGGCCGTCGCCAGACGGGAGTCCAGGACGGCGACGACGCCACGGTCCGCGGCCGACCGGACCAGGCGCCCGGCACCCTGCGCCATCAGCAGCGCCGCATGGGTGGCCGCCACAGCCATGAATCCGTTGCCGCCGTGCTCCTCCACCGCCTTCTGGCGCGCGCTCATCAGCGGATCGTCCGGACGCGGGAAGGGAATCCGGTCCATCACGACCAGCTGACACGCCGAGCCCGGAACGTCGACGCCCTGCCAGAGCGACAGTGTGCCGAAGAGGCAACTCTCCGCGTCGGACGAGAAGCGCTTGATCAACTCGCCCAACGTGTCCTCGCCCTGGAGCAGGATCTCCCCGGGAACCCGGTCACGCAGCGCCTCCGCGGCATTCTGGGCCGCGCGCATGGAGGAGAAGAGACCGAGGGTGCGGCCGCCGGCCGCACCGATCAGGTCGGCCAGCTCGTCCAGCATCTCCGGGCGCTCGGGATCGCGGCCGGGGGGCGGCAGATGGCGCGCCACGTAGAGGATGCCCTGCTTGGGGTAGTCGAAGGGCGAGCCGACGTCGAGCCCCCGCCACACCGGCACGGCCGCCGTGCCGTCCAGGGTCTCCCCCACGTCGTCGCGCCCCGTGGAGGAGAGCCCGAGCGACGCCGCGACTCCGGTGAAGTCGCCGCCGAGCTTCAGGGTGGCGGAGGTGAGTACGACGGAACGCTCGGTGTAGAGGTTCTCCCGCAGCAGGCCGGAGACGCTGAGCGGAGCCACCCGCAGGGAGGCGGGCGCGGCCAGGAAGCGGTCGTTGCGGTCGATCCAGACGACGTCGTAGACGCTGCCCTCGAGCAGCCGATCCGTGGTGTCGTGGATCGTCTCGAGCGAGGCCATCGCCTGCTTGCGCACGGCGTCCTCGTCGGTGACGCCCCGGTCGCGGATCTCGCCCAGCGAGGTGATCACCTCACGCGCGGCCTCGCGGATCGCCGCGACGGCGAAGTAGAGGTTCTCCGGGAGCTCCTCGACACGACCGCCGTCGGCGATCTCCATCAGGCCGTGGTAGTTCTCCGCGGCGGCCTGGAGTCTGTCCACGGCCTTCTCGTTGGCGAGCTTCGCCGCGCGCTTGACGGCCCGGTTCACCGCCGTCGTGGTGAGCTCCGCCGTGGCGATACCGGTGACCCGGGAGACCAGTTCGTGGGCCTCGTCGACGACGAGCAGGCTGTGCTCCGGCAGGACCGGCGCGCCCTCCAACGCGTCGATGGCGAGCAGCGCGTGGTTGGTGACCACGACGTCGGAGAGCTTGGCCCGCTCGCGCGCCTTCTCGGCGAAGCACTCGCCGCCGTAGGGGCACTTGGTGGCGCCCAGGCACTCACGGGAGCTGACCGAGAGCTGCTGCCAGGCCTTGTCGGAGACCCCCGGTGACAGGTCGTCGCGGTCGCCCGTCTCGGTCTCGTCGGCCCAGTCGCGCAGGCGGACGATGTCCTGGCCCAGCTTGCTGCTGGGGCCGCCGAGGACCTCGGCCGGATCGAACAGACCGTCCTCGTCGTCGCTCGGCGCACCCTCGTGGGCCCGGTGCAGGCAGAGGTAGTTGGACCGGCCCTTGAGCATGGCGTAGGTGGGCCTGCGCCGCAGCAGCGGATGGAGCGCGTCGACGGTGCGCGGCAGGTCGCGCTCGACCAGCTGGCGCTGCAGCGCCAGCGTCGCCGTGGCGACGACCACCTTGTCGCCGTGCGCGAGGGACGGGACCAGGTAGGCGAGCGACTTACCCGTGCCCGTGCCGGCCTGGACGAGCAACTGCTCCCCGTTGTCCACCGCGGCGGCGACGGCCTCGGCCATCGCGACCTGGCCGGGCCGCTCGACACCGCCGACCGCGGTCACTGCGGCATGCAGCAGCTCGCGGATGCGGGAGGGGTTGTCCGCGTCGGGACCGGCCTCGCCGGTCGGCTCGACCGTCGGCTCGACCGTCGACTGGGAGGCGGCGCCGGAAACGGCCGGTTCGGGCTCAAGGATGCTGTCACTCATAGCCCTCCCACCCTAGAGGGCACCACCGACAATTCGCGGCCGGACGGGTGCGCTCAGACCCGGATCCACCAGCACGGGTTCCTCCTCGCGCGCCGCGCGCAGCACCTGCGGGGAGAACTCGGCCACGGCCAGGCCCGGATCGGCCGTGCCCGCGTCGGCCAGCAGTTCGCCGAGCGGACCCCAGATCGCACTGCGCCCGCCGCCGACATAGGGGCCGCTGGGACCGCAGTGGTTGGCCAGCACCGTGTAGGAGGTGTTGTCCATGGCGCGGGCCGGGAAGAGGAAGCCGCCCGCCTTGGCCGCGAACGGGCCGCTGAACATCGCACCGTTCAGGTACGCGTGGCAGCCGTCGAGCGCGGCGGCGCGGGCGTGTTCCGGGAAGGACGAGTCGAAGCAGATGCTGAGGCCGAGCCGCCAGCCGTCCAGCACCACGGTGGCGCCGCAGGAGCCGGCGGAGAAGCCGGCCGCACGCTCCGAGGGCGTCGCATGCTGCTTGTCGTAGGTGGCTGCTACGTTTCCGTCACGGTCGAAGGCGAGCGCGGAGATGTGCAGCGCCCCGGATTCGGTGCGGGTCGGCGCGCCGACGACGAGGGCGGTGCGGTGGTGGGCGCAGGCCTCGCGCAGGGGGTCGAGGCGAGGGTCGGCTGCGCCGCTGGTGTGGCGGTCCGGGTCGGCGGTGATGCCGGGCAGCTCGTAGCCGGTCAGGAAGAGCTCCGGCAGGACGAGCAGGTCGGCGCCGCGATCGGCGGCGCGGCGGACCAGGTCGGCGGCGGTGGCCGCGTTGGCGACGAGGTCCAGGGCGGTGCAGGCGGCCTGGCCGGCGGCCACGGTCAGTGGGCCGGTGGGCAGGGCCGAGGGCACCCGGGAAAGATCATCCATGTGGCGAGCCTAGTGGCTCCCGGCTCTGGATGTCAGGGGTGAACCAGGGCTGCGGGGCTTTCAGGAGCGGAGCGCTCGACGTGCTCGGCCGGGAGGTCCCGAGCACTCCCCGGGCGACCGAAGGTGGTCCATGCCGTGGCCTCGGGCAGCCGGTGCGCCGGACGGCCGAGCACATCGGAACAGACGGCGTTGAGGATCACCGCGGCCCTGTGGGCACCGAGGCCGAGGTCCGGCGTGCCCACCCCGTGGGTGTGCAGCTCGGCGTTCTGGACGTACAGGCCGGCGGTGACTCCGGGCCAGAGCCCGACCCGGTAGTCCAGGCCGACGCGGTACCGGCCCTTGGCGTCCCAGTCGACCAGGTGGTCGATGGGGTCGAGCAGGGCCGGTCGACGTGCGGCGTAGCCGGTCGCGAGGACGACGAGATCGGTGCGGAGCGTGTACTCGGCGGCCGACTGCGGGTGCACGCAGTGGAGTTCGAGCCCACCGCAGGGGCCCCGACGGGCCGCGAGCACCTCCGTGCCCGGGACGATCTCCACGTCCGGCGCGCCGTGAGCCGCGGTGCGTTCGTACAGGGCCTCGTGGATGGCGGCGAGGGTCTCGGCGCTGGCCGCCTTGTAGAGCTGCCACTGACGTGGCACGAGGGTGTCCCGCACGGGCTCCGGGAGGCCGTGGAAGTACCGCGTGTAGTCGGGGGTGAAGTGCTCGAGGCCGAGCTTGGAGTACTCCATCGGCGCCAGCGCGGCGCTCCGGGTGATCCAGCGGAGCCTCGGTCCGGCCGCCTGGCCCCGCCGGCGCAGCAGGTCGAGGAAAACCTCCGCACCGGACTGGCCCGAGCCGACGACGGTGACGTCACCGAGTGGGCGCAGGCCGCCACCGTTGTCACTGCCCTCCGCCGGCGTGAGGGGTGAGCGAGGAGAGGTGAGGTACTCCCCCGAGTGCAGCACGGGGCCTGCGGTGGCGAGCAGTTCGGCGAAGGCCGGCGGGACGACGGGCTCGGTGCCGACGCCGAGCACCAGATGCCGGGCGAGGTAGGGCTCGTAGCCCGGCACCTCGACCTCGAAGAGCGCCTGTTCCGCGTTCCAGCGGACGGCCTTGACGGGGCTGTCGAAGCGGCAGTTCGGCAGGCGGGTGGCGGCCCAGCGGCAGTAGTCGGCGTACTCCCGGCGGGTCAGGTGCCACTGCTCGGCGAAGTAGAACGGGAAGAGCCGGTCACGGTCACCGAGGTAGGCCAGGAACGACCATGGGCTGGTCGGGTCCACCAGCGAGACGAGGTCTGCGAGGAAGGGCACCTGCATCCGCGCGCCCTCGATCATCAGGCCGGGGTGCCAGCTGAACTCCGGTTTGGCCTCGAGGAAGACGGATCGCAGTCCTGGTACCCGGTCGGCCAGGGCCGCCAGGGAGAGGTTGAAGGGGCCAAGCCCCACGCCGACGAGGTCATGGACGACGCCGGGTGTGCCCAGGGGCTGCGAGGCCTGGCGCTGACCGTCGAGTCGCTGCGGGCCGAGGGGCAGCGGAGCGAGAGGCTGCGACTCGAAGGGCTGCGACTCGAAGGGCTGCGACTCGAAGGGCTGCGACACGAAGGGCAGCGGCTCGAGGGGCTGCAGACGGCGGGACGGGTCGGGCTGGTCCGGTCGGCGGTGGGCGCCGGCTCCGACCGGTGAACGTGAGGGATCCACGGGATGGCTCTTTCGCACGGTGACTGCAGCGTGACTGCACGACGACTGAGGAGGGGGAAGGGAGGGGACAGGATGGTCGCGGCCTGCGGACGCGGGCGCTCATCGCACCCGGTCGTAGACCATGAGCGCGGCATGTTTCTCCGGCAGCAGCAGCTCGGAGTCGTAGCGGAATCCGGCCCGGAGGAAGGCCCGCACGGAGGGCAGGTTCCGCACGTCGGGCTCGGCGACGACGCGGCGGCAGGCCTGTCGCTCGCGCAGGATCCGCTGGGTGAGGGCGGCGATGAGGGTCCCGCCGAGGCCGCGTCCGCGCTGTGCGGCCGGACCGATCAACAGATGCAGACCGGTGTCGTGCGGCCGGGCCGGATAGTGCCGGGCCAGTGGATCGAGATCGGCCCGATAGACCTCCCAGTAGCTCATCGGCGTCCCGTCCAGCAGCCCGAGGCAGGGCATGCTGCGCCCGTCGGCGTCGAGCTGGTCGCGGACGTGGTGGTCGGTGAGGTCGGCGGGCCCGCACAGCTCCCAGAAGGCGGAGACGACAGGATCGTTCATCCACTCCACGAGGAGAGCGAGATCTCGCGGCAGCCGGACGGGCTGGAGCCGGAAGCCCCCGTGGCGGGTGTGCATCACCCCCCAGCGGGCCACCCCGTCGAGCAGGTCGTCCCGTCGCGGCCGGGGCGGGCGCGACCAGAGCGTCGGTGCGGCCTTGGCCGGTGCCGGGGGTCGGTGCTGCGCGGGCAGCGCGGCTGCGGACCTCGTCGCCGAGAGCGGTGCCGAGGACGGCGCCCCGACGGCCGGACGGACCGACGAGAGAGGCGCCGAGGCTGCGGACCCCGCCGGGGCCCCGACGGGGTCGACGCCCGCCCAGGGGTGGTGCTGGTCACTCACGCGCCGGCCCCCGCGAGCGCCTCGTGCCCCGCCGTCGGCCCGCAGGGGGCGGAACCGGTGATCGGCGCGACCGCCAGGGGGTTGGCGAAGGGGACGTAGACCGACTGTGTCTCGACCGGGCCGACGAGCTCGTCCAGGCCCTGGAGGCGCGTCAGCAGGTTCGCCTTGCAGCGCAGGGTGGGCGTCTGCGACAGCCGGGCGGGCAGCGGAGATCCGGTACCGGCCGCGCGCCCGGCCAGGAAGCTGCGCAGCGCCGCGAGCAGCACGCGCTCGTCGGCCAGCCCCTGGGAGCCGAACGCGCCCACCAGACCGAGGAGGTGGTTGATGCCCAGGTAGTAGGCGAACCGCTCGTCAGCGACGGCGTCCGGGACGAAGGTGTCACTGGCGCGTCCGAGACCGGGCAGACGCCGATCGAGGGACAACGCTGCGGACTCGCGGAAGTAGTACCCCTGGTTGTCCCGGTAGCGGCCGCCGACCGGCCAGCCCTCCTCGTCGAGGATGACGAGCGTGTTCTGCTGGTGCGCCTCCAGGGCGATGCCCGCGTGGCCGTCCAGCCAGAGGATCGGGAGCACCACGGCGTCGAGGTGACGGAGGAACCACTCGGCCGCCACGGTCGGGACCGGCCGACCGGTCCGGGCGGAGAGCCGGAGGACGAGCTCGGCCAGATGCGAGGCGTACCCGCCCCGCCACGGCCGTTCCGCGACGAGACCGGCCAGGCAGTGGGCCCGGTCCTGGGCGCCGAACGGGTTCTGCCGCAGCACGGTGTCGAAGCCTCCGGCCGCACCCGGGTCACCGGCCGTGCCGGGGAGGTCGACGCCGATCCACGCCGGGTCGCGGACGATGTCGAACCGCGGGTGCGCACGGCGCCACTCGGCGCCCAACCCGGCCTCCAGCAGGCGGTGCACCTCGGCACCTCGCAGGAGTTCCTTGCGCAGGTTCTCCCGCCGGGAGTTCGTGATGCGCAGCCCGAGCGAGAGCTTGAGCATCCACGGGGTGCCCGGCTGGTAGACCGTGCGCACGGAGGAGGTCGGGTACCAGAGGCCACCCGCCTGCCCGAGGTCGTGCAGCCGCCCGTCGTCGAGCAGCGCACGCACCTCCGGCCGATTGCTCAACTCACGGGCCTGCCAGGGATGCACGGGGACCAGGACAGTGCCCTCCGGTGGGGGTGGCGCGTCCTCGCCACGCAGCGCGGCGGTGATCCGCGCGGTGCCGTCCACGCCGAGCCGGTCGTCCTGCGGACCGGCGCAGGTCACGGAGCCGTCGGGCCGACCGGTGGTGTGCCCCGACGACGCCGCCCACGCCGGCAGCAGACCCTCACCCGCGGCAACCAGCGCGCGGTCGACGGCGAACCAGTGCAGCCGCAGGGCGCCGCGCAACTCCGGCGCGTAGGCGGCGGCTTCGGCGTCGCCGAGACCCTCGCGGCTCTTCGGGGTCGGGTGCAGCGGATGTCCGAGCAGCAGGGCCTGCTCGGAGCGGAGGAACGGCGTCGCGGCCGGCCCCGGCTCGGCGGCCGCTCTCCGCTCCGCGACGAACCGGGCGGTGCGGCGCACCGAGTCGGCGACGCGACCGGCGAGGTCCGCGGAGTCGGCCCGCTCGGCGGGATCAGCGGGAGCGACGGGATGGGCGGAGCCGGCGGGACCAGGCGAGTCGGCGAGGTGGTGCTCGGTGCCTCCGCGCACCCCCGCCGTACGGGCGAGCAGGGCAGCCACGATGACGGCGTCGGCGGCGGCAGGGCCGGTGGCCGTTCCTGTCGCGGGTTGCAGCACGGCCCGGCCGAAGCGGTGCCAACCGGCGGCGGAACGGTAGCGGACGGGTGCGCGCAGCAGCAGCCCGTCCGCCACGGGGACGTCCAACCACTGCCCGGCCTCGGGCACCGCCGTCCCGGTCTCACGGACCCAGCACCGCAGCAGGTTCTCGGTGGCCGCAGCGTCCGCGACGACGGACGGATCGGGATGGTGCAACGGTTCCTCGGCCGACTCGGCGCGAGCGCGCCCCTCACGAACCGACTCGGGGCGCACGGGCTCGGCCGGGGTGCTGGAGGCGGGGGACTGCTGCGCGGGGACGGTGGTCACGCGGGCTTCTCCTGGGTCGTGCTGGGGCGGCGCCGGCCGGGTCCGTCACCGCCGCGTCGGTCGCGCTCGACGGCGGCACCGGCCGCGACGACGAGGGCGAGCAGGCGGTCGAGATCGGCCTCGGTCGTGTGAGGGTTGAGCAGGGTCAGCTTGAGCCGGACTCCCCCGCCGGGCCCGGGCAGTTCGGTGCGTCCGACGACGGCCGTCCCGTTGGCGAGCAACAGTCGCCGCAACTCGGCGTTGACCTCGTCGCCGACCGAGAGGACTGCCGCAGGAGCTGCTGGAGGATCTGCCGAAGGAGCTGCCGGTGAGGCCGCCGCCGAAGGGACTGCCGTCGGCAGGGATGCCGCCGAAGCGGCTTGCCGCGACGGGCTCTCGGACGCGCGGACGGTGTCGTCCGAGCCCCCCTCGCCCTCCGGGAGATAGCGGAAGAGCACAGTCGTCAACACCGGTTCCGCCACCAGTTCGAGGCGGGGTTCGGCTGCGATCACGCGAGCCGCGTGGCGTGCGAGATCGTGGCAGCGGTCGACCAGGGCACCGAGGCCGGACCGGCCGAGGGTTCGCAGCGTGACGGCGACCTTGAAGGCGTCAGGGCGCCTGGTCGTTCGCAGCGAACGACCGAGCAGCGAGGTGTAGCCCGCCTCCTCGTCGTCCGCCGGGTTGAGGTAGGCGACGCGCTGCTCCAGCGGGCTCAGCGTGGCCGCGTCCGCGGACAGCAGGACACCCGCGGCGACCGGCTGCCACCCGAGCTTGTGCAGGTCGAGGGCGACCGTGTCGGCCAGGCCCAGCCCGTCCAGCAGCGGAGCCAGGCGGCGGGAGAACAGCGCGCCGCCGCCGTAGGCGGCGTCGACGTGGAACGGCACGGCGTGGCGGCGGGCGACGGCGGCGATGCTGCGCAGCGGGTCGATCGCTCCACGGTCCGTGGTTCCGGCTGTCGCGACGACGCAGCACGGGACGTTCCCGGCGGTGCGGGCGTCGGCGAGGCTCCAGTCGAGCAGGCGCGGGTCGAGGGCTCCGTCGTCGCCGGTCTCGATCGGGACGACCGCGTGTGCGCCGAGGCCGAGGACCCCGGCGGCACGGGCGAGCGAGAAGTGGGCGACCGCCGAGCAGAAGATCCGGAGGCGTCCGGCGGCCTCGGTGGGGATCGCGCCACCCCCCTGCACACCGAACTCGCGCGCCAGGACCGCGTCGCGGGCCACGAGCAGGGCCATGAGGTTGGACTCGGTGCCGCCCGTGGTGAAGACACCGCGGGCTGCCTCGGGCCGCTCGAACCCGACCGTCTCCGCGAGCAGGCGCAGCACCGCCGTCTCGAACTCGGTCCCACCCGGCGCCTGGTCCCAGGAGTCGAGGGAGGGGTTCAGTGCGGCGACCGCCAGATCGGCCGCGGCCGCGACAGCCAGCGACGGGACGTGCAGGTGGGCCGCGCAGAGCGGATCGGCGGGATCCACGGCGGTCGACGCGAGCGCGCGGGTCAGCTCCGCGAGGGCGTCCGGGTCTCCCGTCTCGGGCAGGAGGGCGCCGGGAGTGAGCAGGTCACGCAGCACGCTCGCCACACCGGTCGGCCCGCCGGCGGGCAGGGGCCCGCCACGCGCCTCCGCGCCGACCCGCAGCGCGCCCAACACCTGGGCCAGGTAGGGGGCGAGGGCCTCCGGGCCGTCCGCTCCCCCCGCGAGCGCGGCGCCCGGCGCGAGGCTGCGCGGCGCGAGGCTGCGCTGCGCGACCTCCATGCCGGCGACATCCCCCCGCAGGCGGGCCGGCGCCGGCCCTGGGTCAGATCCGGTCACCACCCCCGTTGCAGGCGCGTGGGGGGATGTGGTCGCAGTCGCCGCTCCCAAGGGGAGCTCGCCCAGACGTCGGCCGGTGACGTCGGTGCCGCCCGCAAGCTGCTCACCACCCGAGCCGACCGTCTCCGCAGAGCCGTCGGCGCCGTCGGACCCATCGGCACCAGCCGCGTCGCGGGCATCGGCAACGCCACCGCGCTCGATCGCGCCGCCCTCCTCAGGGCCCTGGCCACGCGGGCGTCCGGGGCTCACGTCGCACCGCCGGAACGGGGCATGGGCATGGGCATGGAAGCCGGCACGAGCCCGGCGGCGGACGCAGGCCCGGAAGAAGACGCAGGACCGGCGGCGGCCCCTGGCCCAGAAGCAGACGCAGGACCGGCGGCGGACGCAGGCCCAGAAGAAGACGCAGGACCGGCGGCGGCCCCTGGCCCAGAAGCAGACGCAGGACCGGCGGCGGACGCAGGCCCGGAAGCGGACCCGGCGGCGGACGCAGGCCCGGAAGCAGATGCGGGCCCGGAAGCGGACCCGGCAGCAGACGCAGGCCCGGAAGCGAACCCGGACCCGGCTGCGGACGCAGGCCCGGCGGCGGACCCGGGCAGAGTCGTGGGCTCCGGCGCGGCGGATCGGGCGGCAGGGACGCGGTGTGGTGCTGTGGCCTCGCCCCGTGGGGAGACCGAAGACGCGAGGGTGCCTGGGACCGCCGAGGCGGCCGACAGCCAGGCCGGGCCGTACAGCGCGCGGCCGGCCGCGACGATGGAGTCGGCGAGACGCTCGAGCACCGCCTCCGCCTGCTCGTCCGTCATGGTGAGCGGGGGCAGCAGCCGGACCACTGAGCCGTGGCGGCCGCCGAGCTCCACGATCAGGCCGTGGCGGAGGGCCTCCGCCCGGACCGCCTGGGCGAGCTCGGGGGCGGCTGGGCGGGCACCCAGGTCGTCGGGGGCGAGTTGGTGGTCCACCAGCTCGACACCGATCATCAGGCCTCGGCCGCGCACGTCGCCGATGACGGGCAGTTCGCGTTGGAGGCCGCGCAGGCGGGCCAGCATGCGGGCGCCGAGCTCGGCGGCGCGGGCGGCAAGGCCCTGCTCATGGACGAAGCGGAGGGTCGCCGCGCCTGCGGCCATGGCGAGTTGGTTGCCACGAAAGGTGCCGGCGTGGGCGCCGGGCGACCACACGTCCAGCTCCGCGCGGTAGACGATGGCGGCGAGCGGGAGGCTGCCGCCGACGGCCTTCGAGACGACCATCACGTCCGGCTCCACGCCGGAGTGCTCGACGGCCCAGAAGGCGCCGGTACGGCCGACGCCGGTCTGCACCTCGTCGACGATCAGCGGGATGCCGTGGCGCGCGGTCAACTCGCGCTGCTCGCGCAGCCATGCGTCGGGTGCCGGGATGACACCGCCCTCACCCTGCACGACCTCGACGAGCATGCCGGCGGGGCGCTCGACGCCGCCCTTCGGGTCGTCGAGCAGGGAGGCGGTCCAGCGGGTGCCCAAGCGGGCGCCGGCCGCGCCACCGACACCGAACGGACAGCGGTAGGCGTACGGATAGGGCAGCCGGGTCACCGAGGCGCCCGCGCCACCCCCCTCGCCAAGCCCGGCACGGACGGCGACGTCGCCCGTCGCGGCGAGTGCGCCGGCGCTCTGGCCGTGGTAGCCGCCGGTGAAGGCGAGCAGGCCGTTGCGGCCGGTCGCCAGGCGGACCAGTTTCAGGGCTGCCTCGACGGCGTCCGTCCCGGCGGGGCCGCAGAACTGGATGCGGGCGTCGCGGGCCATCGACGGCGGCAGGGTCTCGAAGAGCGCGGTGGTGAAGTCGTCCTTGACCGGCGTGGCCAGGTCGAGGACGTGCAGGGGGGCCTCAGCCTCCAGCACGGCGCGGATGGCCTCCAGCACCACGGGGTGGTTGTGGCCGAGCGCGAGGGTTCCGGCGCCGGCCAGGCAGTCGAGGTAGCGGCGACCGTCGGCCCCCTCGACGGTCATGCCTCGGGCGCGGACCGGCACGATCGGCAGCGAGCGGGCGTAGGTACGGGCGGCCGACTCTCGCGCGGCCTGCCGCCCGAGGATCGCCTCCGCGCCACCACTGTTCGCGCCGAGAGCGTTCGCACCGGAGCTGCTCGCGCCGAGAGCGTTCGCACCGGAGCTGCTCGCACCGGAGCTGTTCGCGCCGAGGGTGCTCGCGCCGGAGTTGCTCGCACCGGAGCTGTTCGCGCTCAGGCTGTCCGCAGTACCGCTGTTCGCGCTGCGACTGCTCGCGCTCCCTTGGTTCCTCGCGGTCGTCGGCGCCGTGGCAGACCTGGGGGCCCTGCTGGACATGGGCTCAAGTACCTCCTCGCGGACGGGCAACCACCCGAACGAGCAGCCCCGGTTGCGGTGGTACGCACCCCCTTCGGGTGACGTTCCATCCGGCTCAACGACCATGAGCGCCAAGGAGAAACGGCTTTGCACAAACCCCGCACACCAGCTGCACGTAGCTGCGGGAACGGCGAAGGCCCACACGTCCCCGGGGTTCGGGGGACGTGCGGGCCTGTGACCAGGGACGGCTGCGGGGCTCAGCCCTCGGCGGCCGCCAGGGCCAGCGGCTCCAGCACGAACGCCTCCAGCTCGGCGGCGAGTTCGGCGCCGACGCGGGCGCGCAGCACGGTGCCCTCGCCGTTGTGCTCCTCGCCCAGCACCTCGCCGTCGCGGTGAACCTTGGCCACCAGGTCGCCGCGCGTGTACGGGACCAGCGCGGTGACCTCGATCGAAGGACGCGGCAGCTCGGACTCGATGAGCTTGAGCAGCTCCTCCATGCCCATGCCGGAGCGGGCCGAGACGGCGATCGCGTGCGGCTCGCGCCGCAGCAGGCGCGCCAGCACCAGCGGGTCGGCGACGTCCGCCTTGTTGATCACCACGAGCTCGGGCACGTTGTGCGCGCCGACCTCGACGATGACCTCGCGCACGGCGGCCAGCTGGGCCTCCGGCTCGGGGTGCGCGCCGTCGACGACGTGCAGGATCAGGTCCGCGTCGGCGACCTCCTCCATGGTCGAGCGGAACGCCTCGACCAGGTGGTGCGGCAGGTGCCGGACGAAACCGACCGTGTCGGCCAGGGTGTAGACGCGGCCGCCAGGCGTCTCGGCGCGGCGGACCGTCGGGTCCAGGGTGGCGAACAGGGCGTTCTCCACCAGCACGCCGGCTCCGGTGAGCCGGTTGAGAATCGAGGACTTGCCGGCGTTGGTGTAGCCGGCGATCGCGACCGAGGGCACCTGGTTGCGACGGCGCTCCTGGCGCTTGGTGTCGCGACCCTTCTTCATGTCCGCGATCTCCCGGCGAAGCTTCGCCATCTTCTCGCGGATCCGGCGCCGGTCCGTCTCGATCTTGGTCTCACCGGGACCACGGGTGGCCATACCGCCGCCCGAGGAGCCGGACCCACCGCCACCCATCTGCCGGGAGAGCGACTGACCCCAGCCGCGCAGGCGCGGCAGCATGTACTGCATCTGCGCGAGCGAGACCTGGGCCTTGCCCTCTCGGGACTTGGCGTGCTGGGCGAAGATGTCCAGGATCAGCGCGGTCCGGTCGACCACCTTGACCTTGACGACGTCCTCGAGGTGGATCAGCTGGCCGGGCGAGAGCTCACCGTCGCAGACCACCGTGTCGGCGCCGGTGGAGAGCACGATCTCGCGCAGCTCGGCAGCCTTGCCGGAACCGATGTAGGTGGCGGGGTCGGGCTTGTCACGGCGCTGGATCACGCCGTCCAGCACCTCGGAGCCGGCCGTCTCGGCGAGGGCGGCGAGCTCGGCGAGTGAGTTCTCCGCCTCCTCGACGGTGCCGTCCGTCCACACGCCGACAAGCACCACACGCTCCAGACGGAGCTGTCGGTACTCGACCTCGGTGACGTCCTCGAGCTCGGTGGAGAGCCCGGAGACACGGCGCAGCGAGGCGCGGTCGGAACGGTCGTACTGGTCGCCGTCGTAGTCGTTGGTGTAGAGGCGCCCGGGAACCCCGTCGATTCCCGCGAGGTCCTCGTCCATCAGTGCCTCTGCGCGCAGGTCGGCCGGGCGGCGGGCGCCGCGGCCGTCGTTCGCGTCGGCGTCGCGGGTTTCGAACGTGGAGGTCATCGCATCCTTAGAGGAGTCGGTCTTCAGGGTCGCAGTCTTCCTGCTGGGAGGAATCCCCCAGGGATGACAACGCAGCAGGTCTGCCGCGCATTCCCCTCGATCCCCTCGATGGTCGCACGCCCCTCGGGCTCCGGTCACCATCATTTCGCCCGGAGAGCCCCGAGCGCTCGGACAGCCCGCCGAGCCCACCGAGGCTGCCGAAACCGCGCAGCCCGCCGGGAGCCGCCGCCCGGTAGACGTCGTAGACGCCCGGCACGCGGAGCATGACGCGCATGAGCTCCGGCAGCGCCTCGGGGTCGGGCAGCTCGACGGTGTAGGTGTGGCGGACCTGCAGCTCGCGGGGGGGCTCGACCTCGGCGGAGATGATGTCGACGCCCGCGCCGGACATGGCGGCGGTGAGGTCCGCGAGCAGGCGGGGACGGCCGAGCGCGTCGGCCTGGATGGTCACCCGGTAACCCGTCGGGGTCGGGCTCTCCAGCCAGCGGGCCTCGACCGGCGGGCGCCCGGCGGCGCGCATGGCCGTGCCGGTGGGGCAGTCCGCGCGGTGGGCCGCCAGGCTGCCGCCGCGGATCGCGAAGCAGAGCAGCTCGTCCGGCGGCACCGGCGTGCAGCAGCGGGCCAGACGGACGGAGGCCTCAGGCAGGGCGGGGGCGGCGATCACGGCGCGGCCCACGTCGACGGGGCCGCCGCCGAGCAGTTGGTGGCCGCGCGGGGCACCGAGCAGCGGGCCGGTGGACAGGCCGGACTCCTGGTCGGGGTGGGTGGCGAGCCAGCGTTCGATGGCGATCCGGGCGCCGGGCGTGCGGGCGTGGGCCAGCCACTCGGGGGCGGGCCCGACCGTCTCCTCCCCCGGCGGCTCGGTCAGCAGCTCGATCGTGTCGCCGTCGCGGAGTTGGGTGGACAGGGCGGTGAGGCGGCCGCCCAGCCGCATGCCGATACATCGGTGGCCCTGCTCCTCGCCGGCGGCGTAGGCGGCGTCGACGCCGGTGGCGCCGGCGGGCAGCTGCAGCCGTGCGGGCCGGCCGCCGTCGCGGGCGTCACCGGCCAGGACGGTGATCTCGCCGTCGCCGGCGAGGTCGGCGGTGAGCTGGGACCAGAAGGTGTCGGGGTCGGGCGTCTCGCGCTGCCAGTCCAGCAGCCGGGCGAGCCAGCCCGGCCGGGCCGGGTCGGTGTGGTCGAGCGGGTCGCGGCCGTCGACCTCGGCGAGCGGGGCTCCGGACGTGCCGCCCGGCAGATCACCCGTCGCGTCGGCACCGAGGGCGACGACGCCGAACTCGGCGACCTGGTGCATGCGCGCGGTGCGCACCAGCACCTCCACCACCGCGCCCTGCTCGGTCGCGACCGAGGTGTGCAGGGACTGGTAGAGGTTGAACTTGGGGGCCGCGATGAAGTCCTTGAACTCACCGGGCAGCGGCGTCCAGCAGGTGTGGAGCTCACCGAGGACGGCGTAGCAGTCGGCGTTCTCCTCGACGACGACCAGCAGGCGGCCGAAGTCCGTGGGCCCGAGCTCGGCGCGGCCCCGGAGGCGGGCGCGCTGGAGCGAGACGCAGTGCCGGGGCCGGATGCTGACCTCGGCGGACACCCGGGCGTCGCGCAGCTGACGGCGCAGCTGTGCGGCGAACAGCTCCAGGGGGGCCGTGACCGGCCCCTCCGCGTCGGCGGCAGCACCGGCGGCGGGAGCCGCGGCGACCCCGTCACCGTCAACGGGAGCACCGTCGACGGAGGCACCGGGGACGGGAGCAGTGGCGGTGCTCGCGGCGGGCACCAGGCCGGCCGCCGACCCCGCGCCGCCCGCCGGACCCGCCGTGCCCACAGCGCCCGTAGCGCTCGTAGCGCCCGCAGCGCCCGGCGGGGCGACAGCGGGGGAAGGGCCGGGGCCGCCGCCCTCGTAACGGGCCCTGTGGGCGCCGAGCAGGACGCTGGTGGCCGCGTACTCCTCCGGGTGGAGTGTGGCGAAGACGATGTCCTCGAGCTCGGTCTTGACCACCTGGATGCCGAGGCGCTCGGCGAGCGGGATCAGCACGTCTCGGGTGACGGTGGCGATCCGGATCTGGCTGGCGGGCTTCATGTGGCGGATCGTGCGCATGTTGTGCAGCCGGTCCGCGAGCTTGATGACCATGACCCGGACGTCCCGGCCGGTGGCCACCAGCATCTTCCGGAAGGTCTCGGCCTCCGCCGCCGCGCCGAAGTCGACCTTCTCCAACTTGGTGACACCGTCGACGAGGTAGGCCACCTCGTCACCGAAGTCCGCACGTACCTGATCCAGCGTCATGGCCGTGTCCTCGACGGTGTCGTGGAGCAGGGCGGACACCAGCGTCGTGGTCTCGGCGCCGAGTTGGGCCAGGATCATGGCGACGGCCAGCGGATGGGTGATGTAGGGCTCGCCGCTCTTGCGCATCTGACCGCGGTGCGAGGCCTCGGCGACGCGGTAGGCGCGGTCGAGCAGGGCGAGGTCGAGGCGCGCCTGGGGATGGTGCAGGCGGTGCGCGCGGACCACGGGCACCAGGGCGTTCGGCGGCTGGGCACGCCCTCCGGCCAGCAGCGCGGCCATCCCGGCGCGCCCGAGGCCGGTCCGGCCGAGGGCGGCGCGGCGCAGCCCGGGCAGCGCGCGGACTGCGGACACCGCAGAGGCCGACACTGCAGAGACGGTTCTGCGCCCCTCCAGCGGCGCCCCCTCCAGGGGGACGCCGGGGACGCCCGGTACGGCGTGGAGATCACCGGCATTCATGCGCACCTCCGGCAGCGATCACCGGCGCAGGCGGCAGCTCCGGTGGTCCATGCTAGCGAGTGCAACACACACAGCGACGCCACGTGTTCCCAACGTCACCTTGATCACCCATTCGGGGGATTTGAACCGGCCCTCGGTTGGCAAGGATAAGAGGTTCACCGGATCACGGCGGATCCGCTTGATCCGTTGGATCCGTTGGATCACGGCGGATCGCGCCGAACCAACCCGGACCAGGTGGCCTCACGCCGCGCGGGGGCGGCCCCTCGGAGGTCAGGCGCGGGCGAGCCAGTCGGCGTCGAACTCGCCCTCTGCGAGGATCACGGCCGGGCCGGTCATCTCGATGACGCCGTCCGGGCGCTCGGTGATGACCAGGCGCCCGCCGGGCACGTCGACGGTGTACGTCGCGGGCTCACCCGTCACGGCCGGGTCCACGCCGTCGCGGCGGGCCGTCGCGACCATCACCGCGCAGGTGCCCGTCCCACAGGAGCGGGTCTCGCCGGAGCCGCGCTCGTGCACGCGCATCGCGACGTGGCGCGGGCCGCGGTCCACGACGAACTCGACGTTGACGCCCTCGGGGTAGACGGCGGCGGGGGCGACCTCGGGTGCGCCGAACAGGTTGCCGGCGTGGGCGAGGTCCTCGACGAAGGCGACCGCGTGCGGGTTGCCCATGTTCACGTTGTGCGCGGGCCAGTGGCGGTCGCCGACGGTCACCTCGATACCGGTGTCCGGGCCGGGCAGCAGTGCCCTGCCCATGCCGACGGTGACGTCGCCCTCCGCGGAGGTGCGGACGTGGCGCACGCCGGCGCGGGTGGCGACGGCGAACTCCCCGGGCTCGACCAGCCCGGCCTCGACGAGGTAGCGGGCGAAGACGCGGACGCCGTTGCCGCACATCTCGGCGATGCTGCCGTCGGCGTTGCGGTAGTCCATGAACCAGGGTGCGGCCTCGGCGTGCTCGCGCGCCTCGGGGTGCGCGGCGGAACGGACCACGCGCAGGATGCCGTCCGCGCCGAGACCGGCGCGGCGGTCGCAGAGGAGCGCCACCTGGGCGGGGCTCAGCTCCAGCAGACCGTCGGGGTCGGGGAGGATGACGAAGTCGTTCTCGGTCCCGTGGCCCTTGAGGAAGCGGATGCCCTTCACCATGTCGTTCACGTGATCCATGGTACGGGTGATCACATCGCGCCCCACGTGGCGGCTGCAGCAGCCTCCGGCGCCGACCGTGCGGGGGAACTACCCGTGCAGGTGGGCGACGCGCCAGAGGCCCAGGGCGAGCAGGACCAGCGCCGTCGCCGTGTAGGCGAGCAACGGCCGCCAGCCGGCGCGCTTGCCGGAACCGGCGCGCGGCAGGCCGGGGAAGACGTAGCCGGCTCGGCGCGCGGCCATCGCGCCCCAGCCCGCGGAGGCGGCGGTCAGCAGCAGACCCAGCATGCCGACCAGACTGCCGCCGGAGTCGCCGGAACCGCCTGCGCCGCCCTCGAAGGCCAACGGGAAGGCGAACATCAGTGAGCCGAGGATGGCCAGCGCGGCGATCGGGAGAACCTGCCAGACCCGCAGGCGCCCCTCGGGGCGCAGCTCACGGGGGTGCAGCGCGTTCTCGTCCTGCGCGGGCAGCGACGGAAGCGGCGTCAGTTCCCGTGCTCGAAGCTCCTGTGCCTGCACCGCGTCCTGGTCCTCGGAGTCGAAGGGGTCGTCCGGGAGGCGATGCGTGTCGGGGCCGGTATCCATGGACACGCGGCCTCCCCTGCGCCATTCGCCGGGGAGTTCACGCTCCACCGGACCACCGATGCTCTCGATGCTCGATGATGGCACGGCGCGGGTGTGCGGCGACGCCCGCACATGGCGTTCTCGGTGATCCGTGGCCATGACGTGATCAGGTCGTAACCGGGCGTCCGATCGTCGGCAACAGACGTGCGAATGCTGGCCGACCAGCGGTCGACAGGTGGACGGGACCGCTCAGAACAGGGCGAGGGCCTGCTCCAGCATCTCGGCGGCCGGAGTCGCGGGGTCGCGGTCCAACCAGTGGACGCGCGGATCGCGGCGGAACCACGACTCCTGGCGGCGCGCGAACCGCCGCGTGGCCCGAACCGTCTCGGCGCGGGCCTCCGTCTCGTCGTAGTCGCCGTCCAGCTGGGCCAGGGCCTGCTGGTAGCCGAGCGCCCGCGCGGCGGTGCGCCCCTCGCGCAGACCCTGGGCCTCCAGCGCGCGGACCTCGTCGATCAGGCCGCCCTCCCACATCAGGTCCACGCGCAGCGCGATCCGCTCGTCCAGCAGCGGGCGCGGCATGCGGACGCCGATCTGCACGGCGTCGTAGACGGAGTCGTGGCCGGGCAGGTTGGCGGTGAACGGCAGGCCGGTGATCTCGACGACCTCGAGCGCGCGGACGATGCGGCGGCCGTTGCTGGGCAGGATGGCCAGCGCGGCCTGCGGGTCGACCGCCGCGAGGCGGGCATGCAGCGCGCCGGAGCCGTGCTCCTCCAGCTCCGCCTCCAGCCGGGCGCGGACCTCGGGATCGGTGCCGGGGAACTCCAGCTCGTCGATCGCGGCGCGCACGTACAGGCCCGATCCGCCGACCAGGATCGGCGTGCGACCCTCGGCGAGCAGCGCGTCGATCTGCTTACGCGCCAGACGCTGGTACTCGGCGACGCTGGCGGCCTCGGTGACATCCCAGATGTCGAGGAGGTGGTGCGGCACGCCCCCGCGCTCGTCCAGGGTGAGCTTGGCGGTGCCGATGTCCATGCCCCGGTACAACTGCATGGAGTCGGTGTTCACGACCTCTCCGCCGAGATGCCGGGCAAGGGCGACGCCCAGGTCGGACTTGCCGACGGCGGTGGCGCCGACGACGGCGACGACGCGGGCCCGGCCGAGGGCCGGTGCGGGGGACGCGGGAGCGGGACTGGTCACCCCTCTAGTCTGGCAAATCCGTCGAGCGGAAATACCATATGGGTATTGATGGGCTTATTGCCCGGTTCTGGGCTCTCGAGCCCTCGGCAAGGAACGGAGCGGTCATGGGCATCACGGACTCCCTCAAGGAAGCCATGAACCAGGCCACCAAGAAGGCCACCGACTACGCCGGCAGCCACAAGTCACAGATCGGCGCGGGAGTGGACAAGGTCGGCGACATGGCCGACAAGGCCACCAAGGGCAAGTACAAGTCCCAGATCGACCTGGGCCGCAACAAGGCCAAGGACGCCGTCAACAAGATGGGCGGACCGCAGGAGACCATCCAGGGCGAGGCGACCGAGAAGCCGAAGGACGAGAAGCCGACCGACGCGGCCCCGGATCAGACGCCCGAGGACAACCAGGACGCGACGAAGTAGCCGACGCCGTACGGGGCGTCGTCGTAGAGCAGCCGAGCCGAAGCGGCCGGCTGCTCGTCGCTGCCGGCGGCACCTGTCAGCACCTGCCACGGGGCGCGGCCGGACGCCATCAGCTCGAACGCCAGCTCCGCGTCGAGCTCCGGCAGGGCGCCGGCGGCGAGGCCCGCCGCGACCGCGGCGTCGAAGGGCTCGGCCCGCTCGTCCAGGTACCCGGGAGCCTTGACGGTGCGGCGGGCGCTGCCCTCGCCGAGCACGAGCAGCGCGACGCGCGGCGCGGCATCGCGCAGCTCGGTGCCGTTCTCACGGCAGATCGGCCACTCCAGGTAGTCCGGCACCGCGAGGGCGCGGGCCGGGCCCGCCCAGCCCGCACGCTCCAGCAGCCAGGCGCCGACGGCGAGGGAGGCGGGCAGGGTGTCGCCCTCGTGCCGCTCCCCCAGACCCACGGTCAGGTCGACCCCGAAGCCCTGGAAACCGCCGACCCCACCCCGGTCGAACAGCCGGTGGTCGGGGCCCGGGCCGATCACCCAGATCAGGTCCGGCTTCTGCGCGAGCAGCTCGCGCAACGCCTCGTCGCAGGCCTCCCGCAGCGGATCCAGCTCCGGTGCGGCCCCGACGGCGACCTCGGGCACCAGCAGCGGCGGGCAGGGGCAGACTGCGGCGGCGACGAACATGATCCCGACCCTACCCGCAGAACGCCGCACGACAACCGGCCAGTTGCAGCAACCCCTGGCGGCGTGGCCGCCAGGGGCGGGAGGCTCTGCCTGTGCGGCTCCGCCGCGCGGGGGCGACAGGCCGCCGACATGCGATGGTCCTCAACGCGCAGGGCCGTCCGCACCGGGCAACCGGCTCCCGTGCCGAAACCCGGTTCAGCAGGCGCAGCCCTTGGACTCCGCCGCGGGCGCCGGCGCCGGGGCGCCGATGGTGGGGAGGCCGAGCATGACGCCCGCCGGCTTCGCGCTCGCCGCCGCGGCCTGCGCCTGGCGGCGCTCCCAGGCGTCGCCCGCGCGGGTGCGGCGGACGGAGAGGGTGGGGCCCTCCGCGAGGAGGTGGTGGGGGGCGGCGTAGGTGATCTCCACCGTCACCATGTCACCGGGTCGGACCGGCTCCTCGGGACGGGTGAAGTGCACGAGCCGGTTGTCGGGCGCCCGCCCGGACAGGCGGGCGGTGGCCTCGTCCTTGCGACCCTCGCCCTCGGCGACCAGCACCTCCAGGGTGCGGCCGACCTGCTTCTTGTTCTCCTCCCAGGAGATCTGCTCCTGCAGCTCGACCAGGCGCTCGTAGCGGGCCTGGACGACCTCCTTGGGGATCTGGTTCTCCATCTCCGCCGCCGGCGTGCCGGGACGCTTGGAGTACTGGAAGGTGAAGGCCTGCGCGAAGCGGGCGCGGCGGACGACCTCCATCGTCTGCTCGAAGTCCTCCTCGGTCTCGCCAGGGAAGCCCACGATGATGTCCGTGGTGATCGCCGCGTCGGGCATCGCCGCCCGCACCCGCTCGATGATGCCGAGGTAGCGCTCCTGCCGGTACGAGCGGCGCATCGCGCGCAGGACCTCGTCGGAGCCGGACTGCAGCGGCATGTGCAGCTGGTGCATCACGTTCGGGGTCTCCGCCATCGCGGCGATGACGTCGTCGGTGAAGTCCTTGGGGTGCGGGGAGGTGAAGCGGACCCGCTCGAGGCCGTCGATCTCGCCGCAGGCGCGCAGCAGCTTGCCGAAGGCCTGACGGTCGCCGATGTCGGAGCCGTAGGCGTTGACGTTCTGGCCGAGCAGGGTGACCTCGACGACGCCCTCGTTCACCAGCGCCGCGACCTCGCCGAGGATCTCGCCGCTACGGCGGTCCTTCTCCTTGCCGCGCAGGGCGGGGACGATGCAGAAGGTGCAGGTGTTGTTGCAGCCGACGGAGATGGAGACCCACGCCGCATAGGCGGACTCGCGTCGCGTCGGCAGCGTCGAGGGGAAGACCTCCAGCGACTCCAGGATCTCGACCTGGGCCTCCTCCTGGACCCGCGAGCGCTCCAGCAGCGCGGGGAGGTGGCCGATGTTGTGGGTGCCGAAGACGACGTCGACCCAGGGGGCCTTCTTGACGATGGTGTCCCGGTCCTTCTGGGCCAGGCAGCCGCCGACGGCGATCTGCATGCCCGGGTGCTGCGCCTTGACCGAGGCGAGGCGGCCCAGGTTGCCGTAGAGGCGGTTGTCCGCGTTCTCGCGCACGGCGCAGGTGTTGAACACGACCACGTCCGCCTCACCGCCGTCGGCGGCACGGACGTAGCCGGCGTCCTCCAGCAGACCGGAGAGCCGCTCCGAATCGTGGACGTTCATCTGACATCCGTAGGTACGGATCTCGTAGCTTC
Organism: Streptacidiphilus jiangxiensis; assembly: GCF_900109465.1. Lineage (GTDB taxonomy): Bacteria > Actinomycetota > Actinomycetes > Streptomycetales > Streptomycetaceae > Streptacidiphilus > Streptacidiphilus jiangxiensis. The sequence goes on along the minus strand of NZ_FOAZ01000004.1, from coordinate 96,664 downwards.
TGCTGTCGCTCATCACACCCTCGCTCACACAGCAAGGGTAAGGGCTCACACGGGCGCGACCGCCCGGGCCAGGGAGAGGGCCGAGCGCTCGTGGGCGGTCAGCGGTGGCGCGGGGACGGCCGGCACCCGGACCGCGGCTCGGGAGGCGGCGCCGGAGGCGGTCGCGGAGGCGGCCCCGGCGCGACGCAGCAGGGCGCGGGGGGCGGTGCGGAGCAGGGCCGCAGGGGAGGCGGTCAGGGTGCCGATCCGGACCAGGTCGGCGAGGAGGGCGTCGTCCGCGGGCCGGCGCCCCTCGGGCCGGAACGCGGCCCGGTGCAGTCGCTCCCCCAGCCGCGCGGCGCGCAGGTCGGCGGTGGTCGGGGAGGCTCCGACGACGCCGGGGTAGAGGAGGTCCTGGCCGACGGCGAAGGTCCACGCGGCCCGGCCGGCGACCGCCAGGCGCTGCTGAACGCGTCGGCCGAGCCCCGGGGCGCACAGGCCGCGCCGGTCCAGCTCGGCGGCGAATGCGGCGATGCCGAGGGCCGCCACCGACAGCCCATGGCCGTAGGAGGGATTGGTGTGGCCGACGGCGTCGCCGACGACCACGAAGCCCTCGGGCCAGTGGCCGTTGCCGCGTACCAGCCGGTCATAGCGGCGGCGCCGGTCGGCGGTGTTGCCGAAGCGGTGGATCCGGTCCAGCGGCTCGGACAGCTCCAGCAGGTCGGCGAGCAGCCGGGAGGGCAGGGCGCGGGCGAAGGCGTGGAAGGCGGCCTGGCCGAGGCCCGGTTCGGCGCCGCGGGTGCCGGACAGGGAGACCAGCCAGCGGCCGTCCTCGATCGGGAAGACGACGCCGGACCGTCCGGGCCCGTGTCCGGCTCCGGTCTGCACCGAGACGCTGGGGAAGTCGTGGGCGAGCGGCTCGGGTGGCTGGACCAGCTGCGTGGCGTAGACGAGCCCGCAGTCGACCCGCTCCTCGGTCGGCGGGGTGAGACCCAGCTCCTCCAGCCAGCGCGGCGCGGCGGAGCCGCGGCCGGTCGCGTCGACGACGAGGTCGGCGGCGAGGGTGCGGTCCGTCCCGGCGTCGAGCGAGCGCAGCCGCACGCCTGTGACCCGGCGGGCGTCACCGACGAGCCCGGTGGCGCGGGTCCGCGCGAGGACGGTGACGGCCGGCCGCCGCAGCGTCCGGGTGCGGACCAGGGAGTCCAGCAGGTTCCGGCTGAGGCTCCAGGCGTGGGACGCCTCCCCGGTCCGCGGCAGCCAGCCGGCGGCGGTGAGCGCGAGCAGGTCCCCCGGCATGGCGAGCCGCCGTGCTCCCGCCTGCGACAGCTCGGCGGTGAAGCCCGGCAGCAGCCGCTCGAGCGCGGTGGCGCCCGACTGGAGCAGCAGGTGCCCGTGTCGCGCCTGCGGCACCCCGCAGAACGGGCCCGCCGGCCAGGGGGGCTGTGCCGGGAGCACGTCCCGCTCCACCAGGGTGACCCGCTCGGCGTGGTCCGCAAGCGCGGCGGCGGCCAGCAGCCCGGCGAAGCCTGCGCCGAGCACGACGGCGTGGCCGGTTCCGGTCATGGTCGACCTTCCTTTCCTGGTGACGGGTGATGAGGTGCGCGGCGGGTCATGACGGGTGCAGCGCGTGGTGACCGGTGATGACTGGCGTGGCGGGTGATCACGGGCGCAGCGCATGGGGACGGGCGCAGCGCGCGGTCACGGGTGCGGACGGTGACGGGCGCAACGCGTGGCGACGGGTGCGCGCGTTGGTGCGCGCGGTCACCGGCGCAGCGCGCGGGCACGGGTGCGAAGCACCCGGGGTGCAGGGGGGTCAGCTGGTCGGGACTCGGCGGGACCGGGGGTCCGGGAGGCCGAGTTGGTGGAGTCTGTCGAGGACCGTGAACGGCTCCATCACCAGGCCCGCCATGTTGACCGTGGCGCGGTGGCGCAGCCGTGGGTTGGCGTCGATCCGGCGCAGGACGCGGCGACCCAGCGCGCGGGCGGGCCAGGAGACCTGGGTGACCAGCCGGGTGGCGTCGTGGCTCATCCGGTCCATGTGCCGCACCCAGTCGCGGCGTTCAGCCGCGTAGAGGGCGAGGGCCCGGTCCACCTGCGAAGCGGCCAGCGGCACGCCGTCCGCGGCGCCGGTGACGCGGCGGCAGGCCGCGAGGGAGCGGGCGAGCGTCGCCGAGTCCGCGATCGCGGTGTTCATGCCCTGCGCCGCCATCGGGTGGACGCAGTGGGCGGCTTCGCCGATCAGGGCGAGGCCGGGCGCGGTGAGCGCCGTGGCGGTGAACCGCCACAGCGTCAGCAGTTGCCGGGTCCCGAGCGCGGCGCGCAGCGGCGCCGCCAGCGGCGCCAGCGCGGGCGTGCCCGCGACGGCGTCGGCGCACCAGCGCTCCAACTCGGCCCGCCCGGCGCCGCGCAGCTCCTCCGGGCGGACCTGCGCGTAGAGGCGGAGCCGGCCGTCGGGGAGGGGGTAGAGCAGCCGGAGTCCCTGCGGGCTGAGGTAGCTGGTCACCTCCTGGCCCTCGGGGCCGGCGGCGTGCAGCTCGAAGGAGAGCAACCGGTGGGGGTATCCGCTCGGTTCGGCGGTGACGGCGGTCGCCCGGCGCAGCCGGGAGGACCGACCGTCGGCGGCGATCACGAGCGGGGCGTGGAAGAGCTCAGGCCTGCCCTGCGCGCGGCAGTGGACGCCGACCACCCGGTCGCCGTCCATGACGGGCGCGTCCACCAACACCCCGGCGCGGGTGTCGACGCCGGGCCCCAGGGACTCGCGGAAGGCGTCCAGGATCGCGGGATAGTCCAGGGAGAGCAGCCCTCGATCGCGGCCGGGCACGGCCTGGTAGTCGAAATGCATCAGGGCCCGCCCGTCGGGCTCCCGCACGGCCAGGCCGTGCAGCGGCACGGCGCCACGCCGCCGCAGCAGCGGCAGCACGCCCCACTCCCGCAGCACCTCCAGTGAACTGGGTTGCAGCACCTCGCCCTTGGCGATCGCGACGGGGACCCGCTGCTTCTCCAGCAGCAGCACCCGCAGCCCCAGCAGCTCCAGTGCGCGGGCCGCCGACAGTCCGGCCACGCCCGCACCACAGACGATCACGTCCCAGCATGTCCCGTTCGCAGGGGGCAGGTCGCGCATCAGACTCTCGCTTCCGTGTCGAGCCGGGCGGCGAGGGCCGACAGCGCCAGGCCCTGGGCCATCAGATGGTCGCTGTAGTGCACGTGGCCGCGGATGTAGACGCAGGTCTGGCCCGGCTCCCAGGAACCGTCGGGCCGCTGCCGGTCGACCAACCACCGCTCGCCGCGCGCGGCGGCCGGGTGCGCGCCGTGGGCGGTGAGGGCGAGGACCGCCCGGGCCGTCTCGTCCACCGTGCCGGGCTCGGCCGGGTCCTCGGTCGACCAGGAGCCGTCGGGTCGCTGCAGTGCGACCAGCCGCGCGGCGGCCCGGCGGGCGGCCGGCGTCGTGGCGAGGCCGAGCTCGGCCAGCAGCCGCAGGACGGCGGCGGTGGCCGGAACCGGCCCTCGGTGCCACAGCGCCTCGAAACCCCCGTCGGCCTGCTGGCGGCTCAAGAGCGCGCGGAGCCCCCGGCTCCAGTCCGGATCGGAGATGGGCACCCCGGTCCGGAACAGCAGCCGCAACGCCCTCGCCGTGATGTAGGGGCACGGGCCGTCGAGCGGCACCAGCGTGTTGCGCACGAAGGTGCTCCAGGTGCCGCGACGGTCCTGGCGCGAGCGCAGCCAGGCCAGGCCCTCAGTCAGGGCGGGCCCGTCGGCGGGACCCTGGGCCAGCACCTCCAGGACCGCCAGTGAGTCCAGCACGTTCGGCCAGCCCTTCGCACCGGACCAGGTCCAGCCGCCGGGCGGGCAGTCGTACAGCGGGAAGGGTCGGCTCTGCCGGCAGTCGGCGAGCCAGGCGCGCGTCGTGGTCAGCCGCGCGGAGGCGGCGTGTCCCGCGTCGCCCAGCGCGGCGGCGGCGAAGGCGGGGCCGGTCAGCTCGACCCGCTCGGCCTCCATGCCGTGGATCATCGCCCAGGAGCCGTCCGGCTGCGCGGTGCGACGCAGGTAGGCGAGGCCGGAACGCACCAGGTCGGGCGCGGCGCCGTTGACCGCGAGCGCCGCGGTGACCAGGCCGGTGAGCCACGGGTCGCCACCGAAGGAGCCGACGCCGCCTTCGGCCCGGGTGACCTCGTGGAGCAGCCGGAGCGCCGCGGGGCGCGCGAGCCGGTGCACGCCCCGGCGCAGCGGGCCGAGGTGTCCGAAACGGCGCTGCAGCAGCGCCAGTGCGACGAGCGGCGGCGACAGGTAGGACAGCGCGCGCCGCCGCAGCCGCGCCGGCAGCAGGACCACCTCGACGGGCACCCCGGGCAGTCCCCGGGGTCTGGCCAGATCGGCCGCCGCCAGGACAAGTCCGCAGAGTTGACGTACCGTCGGGTCGACGATGCCGGGCACGCCGCCGTGCTCGCCGAGCCACGCCAGGGCCTCGCTGACGGCGGCGGCCGCGTCCGGGAGCTCCGAGCCTCGACGGCTTCGGCTCCACAGGGCGAGGGCGGTCGCCGCCATGGACGTCGCGACGACGTCGGAGGGGCAGCCGTCCAGGGTGCCCCAGCCACCGTCGCTGCGGCGCACGCGCAGCAGCCAGGCGCAGGCACGGTCGGTCAACGCGACGTCCCCGGGCTCCCCCGGCTCGCCCGACTCGTGGGCGAGCACGAAGGCGAGCACGGCCCCGCCCGCGCCGGACACCGCGCCGGGGCGCGGGTTGTCCCAGGACCCGTCCTCGCGCTGCAGTGCCAGCAGCCGCCCGCTCGCCGCGCTGACGGCGTCGGCCGTCGTCGACGCAGCCCGCTCGGGCTCGACGCGCCCAGGGCGCGGCAGGCCGTTCTGAACAGTGGTCATGAGAGGCCCTCCCTGAGGACTCGTCGCAGGTGATCCGGAGCGAACGGGACGGAACACCCCCCGAGGGCCCCGGAGGGCTCAGCTCGTGCGGGCGACGCAGGCGGCGGCGAGGGCCGCGTAGCCGGCGCGGGTGGAGGCGGGCATGGCGACTCGGTCGAGGAGCGCGTGGGCGCGGGCGAGGGCCGTGGTGGCCTCGTGTTCGCACAGGGCGCGGCCGCCCTGCTCCTCGATGAGGTCCGCCGCGACCAGCAGCTCCGCCTCGCCGGGCTCGGCGGTCAGCAGGTCGGCGAGGTGGCGGGCCGGGGCATCGGCGCCGGAGAGCACGGCGAGCACCGGCAGGCTGCGCTTGCGTTCCCGCAGGTCGCCACGGGCCGGCTTGCCGGTCAGCGCCGGATCGCCCCAGATGCCGAGGATGTCGTCCACGCACTGGAAGGCCAGGCCCAGTTGGCCCGCGGCCTCGGCGAGCGTGGCGGCCTGCAGCGCGGTGCCGCCGCCGAGCAGGGCGCCCAGCCCGGAGGCACAGGCCAGCAGGCTTCCCGTCTTGCCGAGGGCCATGGCGCGGTACTCCTCGACGGTGACCGCCTCCGGACCGGTCCACGGGCGCTCGGCGAAGCACAGGTCCCGCGCCTGCCCGTCGACCAGCTCGCGCAGCGAGTCCGCCAGGCGCTCGGCCGCCTGCGGGCCACGGCGACCGCCGTGGCGCAGCAGGACGTCGAAGGCCAGCGTCTGCAGGGCGTCGCCGGCCAGGATGGCCGCGGGCACGCCGAACTGCTTCCACACGGTGGGGCGACGACGACGCTCCTCGTCGCGGTCCATGATGTCGTCGTGGATCAGGCTGAAGTTGTGGATCAGCTCGACGGCCGCGCCGGCCGGGGCCGCGTGGCGGACCGATCCGCAGACGGCCTCGGCGGCCAGCAGGGCGAAGGCGGGACGCACGGCCTTGCCCGCCGGGACGGCGGGAACGGCCGGTGAGCCGTCCGGGCCCGTCCAGCCCAGGTGGTAGCCGCAGATGGCGGCGAGGCCGGGCTCCAGCAGGGCCACCGACTCGCGCAGGTACGGCTCGACCAGGTCCCGCGCCCGACCGGTCAGGTCGGCCGCGAGCGCCCGGGTGGACGCGGGCGGGGACGCGGGTTGCACGGTCGTGGTCATCGCGGATCCTCCTGCGTCGTCGGTGGGTCGGCGGGAACGCCGTGGGCGGCGACGCCGTTGGCGCGGACCGCCCGGCCGAGCCAGGTCCAGAAACCCGCCAGCGCGATGCCGTAGACGGCGAGCCAGGAGACCGGGACGCCGTGCGGACCGGTGAGCGCGTCACCGAGCAGGGCCAGCGTGAGCGCGCACGCGGTCAGCGGCATGTGCATGGAGGCGCGGAAGGTGATGGCGTTGGCCCGCGCCGGGTCGCGGAGCCGGCCGAGCAGCAGCTCCCGGGCGACCCAGGCGGCGACCGGGGCGGTCACCGCGACGGCCAGCAGGTCCGGCAGCAGCGCCCGGCTCAGCGCCCAGGCCGTCAGCAGGACTGCAGGGGCAAGCAGTTGACCGAGGCAGTACACCGCGACCAGGCGGCGCTCGCCGAGCGCGACGGCCAGCGTGCGCTTGCCGGTGGCCCGGTCACCGTCGATGTCGGACAGGTTCATCACGGACATGCGCAGGAACTGCAGGGTGCAGACCAGGCCGGCGCCGACCACGTCGTCGGCGGTGAGCCGGTCCGCCTGGAGCAGGCAGGCCAGCAGCGGACCGAGGCCGTAGAGGACGACGGCGCAGGCGAGCTCCCCCAGCGCCCGGTAGTTCAGGCGCAGCGGCGGCGCGGTGTAGAACCAGGCGAGGGTGGCGATGGCGGCCGCGGTCAGCCGGGCCTCGGTTCCTGGCATCAGCGCGATCAGGCCCAGGGCGACGAAGGCCAGGACGAACGCCGCCGACAGGCTCACCTCGGGCTGGAGTTGCCCGCTGACCAGGATCCGGCTGCCTCCGGTCCAGGAGGTCGGCGCGGCGTTGGCACGGTCCGCCTCCAGGTCGAAGTACTCGTTGCAGTAGTGGGTCATCAGGTGCGTGCACCAGGCGAAGCCGAGGGTCAGCAGGAACCACCCGGGCCGGAACGGGTGCCCGTCACGGACCGCCATGGTGACGCCGAGGCCGACCACCATCAGGCTCTGCACCAGGAACTTGGGGCGGCCGAGCCGGACGAAGGCGAGCAGGCGACGTTCGGCCGGCGGGGGAGCCGGTGCCGGGACGACAGGTGCCGGGACGTATGGCCGGACGACGGGTGGCGGGGAGGTGCGGGGCAGGGTGCCGCTCACCGGTCACCTCCGGGTCGGGACGCCGGCGGCCGGCACCCGGACCTCGGCGACGGGCGCTGCCTGCGTCCCGGCCGTCGCCGTCGCCGTCGCCGTTGCCGCTGCCGTCGCCGCCACCGCAAGGTGCGGGCGCGGGCGCGGGCGGGCGAAGCGGGCCATCGCGGGCAGTTCCACGCCGCGGTGCAGTGCCAGGGCGACGAGCTGGGCCAGGACGAAGAAGCCGCCGGTGGCGGCCAGGGCGACCGGCGTTGACCAGCGGCCTCCGCCGACGGCCCAGTGCGCCACCATGATCACCGGCCAGTGCACGACGTAGAAGGCGAAAGAGGCCTCGCCCAGCAGCACCAGGCCTGGGCGCCGCAGCCAGGAGCGCCGGCCCTCCAGGTCCGCGCGGGCCGCCGCCAGGACGAGCGCGCCGACGGGGACGACGGTCACGGCCGCCGGCAGGAAGGCGAAGGGCAGCACCGGCAGGGCCGCTCCGAGCGCGAGCACGACGGCGAGACCGGACAGGGCCATGCCGGGCACGCGCACCCGACGCTCCCTCAGGATCCGGGCGAGCAGCATGCCGAGCACGAACTCGGGCAGGCGGCCCAGCGGGAAGAAGTAGGGGATCCAGAACTGCCACTGGTTGACGCCGACCCCCGGCACCGTGCGGCCGCCGGTGAACTGCGCCGCGATCGCGGCCACGGACCAGACCACGAGCACGGTGGCCCCGGCGGCGATCCACAGCCGGGCCGCGGGGATCCTGCGGATCCTCGGCAGCAGCCAGGGGAACATGAGGTAGCAGAACACCTCGACGCACAGGGACCAGGTGACGATGTTCAGGCCCGCGGTGAAGCCGGGCCCGGGCAGCCAGGCGTGGACCAGGAGGAGGTTCGAAAGGGCCGGCAGCCAGGGGAAGGCGCCGCCCTTGCCGCCGGTCACGGCCTGGCCGGTGGCGAGGACGAAGACCAGCAGCAGCGCCCAGACCACCAGGTGGTTGGGGTAGATCTTGGCCGCGCGACGCCGCCAGAAGAGCCGGGCGGACTCCTGCGCGGGGGCGGTCAGGGTGAGCACGAACCCGCTCAGCACGAAGAACACCGAGACGCCGACCATGCCGAGCGGCAGCACGGCCTTGACCGCCTGCTGCGCATGGGCACCGGCGAAGATGTCCGCCACGAACCAGGCGTGGGTGAAGAAGACGGACAGTGCGCAGAGGAATCGCAGCCCGGTGAGCGAGGGCAGTTGCCCGACTCTCCGGGCCTGTGGAACGGTGGGTGTCGTCATGGGGTCCTCTCCCTTCAGAGGTTGCCGCGCCGGGCCTGCTCGCGCTCGATCGCCTCGAACAGCGCCTTGAAATTGCCCTTGCCGAAGCCCTCCGCGCCGTGACGCTCGATCAGTTCGAAGAAGACCGTCGGCCGGTCCTGGAGTGGCTTGGTGAAGATCTGCAGCAGGTAGCCGTCCTCGTCGCGGTCGGCGAGGATGCCGAGTTCCCGCAGTTCGTCGACGGCCACCCTGGTCTCCCCGACCCACTCGCCGAGGGTGTCGTAGTAACTGCCCGGGGTGGTCAGGAACTCCACGCCGGAGGCGCGCAGCCGGCGCACCGCGGTGACGATGTCGTCCGTGGCGAGCGCGATGTGCTGGACACCGGGACCGCCGTAGAACTCCAGGTACTCGTCGATCTGGGACCTGCGGCGCCCCGCGGCCGGCTCGTTCAGGGGGAACTTGACGTTCAGTGCGCCGTCCGCGACCACCTTGGACATCAGCGCCGAGTACTCGGTCGCGATGTCGTCGCCGACGAACTCCTTCATGTCGCGGAACCCGAAGACCCGGCGGTAGAACTCGGCCCAGTGCTCCATGCGGCCCAGCTCGACGTTGCCGACGCAGTGGTCGACGGCGGTCAGCAGCTCCCGGGCGGGCGGCGCGGTCAGTGGCTCGCGGTCGACGAAGCCGGGCAGGTGGCGACCGGGATAGGCGCCGCGCTCGACCAGGCTGTGGCGGGTGTCGCCGAAGGTGGCGACGGCCGCCATCCGCACCGACCCACGCTCGTCGGCGAGTTCGGTCGGTTCGAGCAGGCTGGTGGCGCCCCGGGCGACGGCCAGCCGGTGCGCCCGCGCGGCGTCGGGGACGGCGATGGCGACGTCGACGACCCCGTCCCCGTGGCGGGCGACGTGGTCGGCCAGCCACTCGGCCCGCTCGGTCTCGGCGCGGACCACCGAGGTCAGCACGAACCTGATGCGGCCGCTGACCAGGACGTAGGAGGCGGACTCGGGGCAGCCGGTCTCCGGCCCGCGGTACGCGACCAGCCGCAGGCCGAAGGCGCTGGAGTAGTAGTGGGCGGCCTGTTTGGCGTTGCCGACGGCGAACTCCACCGAGTCGACCCCGAGAACGGGGAAGGCCTCCGCGGCCAGGGAGAGGGCGCTCGCCAGGGCGAGCGGACGGGACAGGTCGAGGGGGTCGAGCGAACGGGGCAGGGCGAGGTCGGTCATCGGCGTGGCTCCAGGTTGCGGTCCGGTTCGAGTTCCGGGCCGGAACGGGCGGGAACGGGCGGGAACGGGTAGGACCGGGCAGGACCGGGCAGCCGCCCGGCGGTGCGGGCCGGGCGGCTGCCGCGGTCAGGCGGACGCGGTCGGACGATCGGTCGGTCGCTCGGCGGGACGTGGGGCGGCCGGGCGTTCGGCGAGGGCGGCGACGGCTACGCGGCCGGCCTCCGCCACCCGCTGCAGGAAGTCCGCGATCAGCCGGAGGTCATCGTCGCGGTACCCGGAGCAGATCCGCTCCACGGCGTCGTTCATCCCCGCGAACAGCGTGAAGACCTCGGTGTAGCGCTCCGGCAGGGCCTGGATCCGGACGAGCCGCCGGTCGGCCGGATCGCGCGTGCGACCGACCCATCCGGCGCGCTCCAGGCGGTCCAGGATGCCGGTGACCGTGGCCGGGTGCAGGGACGCCGCCCGAGCCAGCCCGCCGGGCGTCATCGGGCCCAGCCGGGTGATCAGCTCGAAGCAGTCCATGTCGACGTCGCGCAGCCCGAGCGCGACGCCGATCCGGCGGTTGAGCTGCGCGAGCCGCAGCCCCGCGGATCGCAGGGCTCTGCCGATGTCGGGTGGGGAGGGATCATCGGCATCGGCGGGAGTCGCCGGCGCGTCCATGCTCAGGCCGCTTCTTCGATCCCCGGCGCGTGCCCGGACTGCCAGGCCAGCTCGAAGACGAACTTACGGATGCGCCAGCCCTGTTCGCCGCGGACCAGGTCGGCGTGGTAGTGGCCGCCGATGCCGAAGTGCTCGCTCGGCGCGGCGGCGCGGGGCACGTGCACCGCGGTCAGCTGCGCACGGACGCGGGCGCTGTCGCCCTCCAGCTCGATCACGTGGTTGGCGCTGATGTGGTGGGTGCGCTCGACCCGCCGGGTCATCTCCTGGAACTCGGCTATGCCGGACAGCCCGTGGTACTCACCGAAGGGAAAGCTGAGCTGGGCGTCGTCGGTGAAGACGGTGCCCAGCCAGGAGTCGTCGTAGCGGTCGCGGTCCAGGTGGAACACGTAGCGGTCGCAGAGCCGCGTGACCTCGTCGCGGTCGCTGAGTTCACGCAGCTGCGTGAACAGCATCCCGGCGATGTCGTCGTTGGTCATCGACATGGTGGCGGAGCCTCCTCGTGGGTCGGATCGGGGTCGGATCGGGGTCGGATCGTGGGACGGCCGGTCGGGCGCGCGGGTCGACCGGGGACGGTCACGCGGCCGCACGCTGCCAGCTGCGGGGGCCTTCGAAGCCACCCGCCCGCTCCAGCCGGCGCCAGCCGGCCTGGTCGGAGCGGGAGATCAGGGAGAGCACCGTCGCCGTGCGGGCGTCGGCCGCGGCCGCCGCGCGGGCGAGCAGAACCGCGGTGACCACGGCCAGCTCCTCAGCGGTCGGCCGACCGTGCACCACCCGCAGCACGACGGGTGTCGGCGCCTCGTTCGTGGCTTCCATCGTCGACTCCGTTCACTGGGGTGGGTTGCCGTGCTTGCGGCGGGGCAGTGCGGCGTCCTTGCGGCCGAGCATCGCCAGCGCGCGGACCAGCACCGATCGGGTCTCGGCGGGGCTGATCACCTCGTCGATGAGTCCGCGTTCCGCCGCGTAGTAGGGGTGGACCAGCTCGCGCTTGTACTGCTCGATCCGTTCGCGCCGCATCGCCTCGGCGTCCGGCGCGGCGGCGATCTCGCGGCGGAAGACGACGTTGGCCGCGCCCTCGGCGCCCATCACCGCGATCTCGTTGGTGGGCCAGGCGTAGGCGAGGTCCGCGCCGATCGAGCGGGAGTCCATGACGATGTAGGCGCCGCCGTAGGCCTTGCGCAGCACGACGGAGATCCGTGGCACGGTCGCGTTGCAGTACGCGTACAGCAGCTTGGCACCGCGCCGGATGATGCCCTCGTGCTCCTGGTCCACGCCGGGCAGGAAGCCGGGGACGTCGACCAGGGTGACCAGCGGGATGTTGAAGGAGTCGCAGAACTGGACGAACCGCGCGCCCTTCTCGCTCGCCTTGATGTCCAGGACCCCGGCCATCGCCGCCGGCTGGTTCGCCACGATCCCGACCACGTGGCCGCCCAGGCGGCCCAGTGCGCAGACGAGGTTGGGCGCCCAGGCTGCGTGCACCTCCATGAACTCGCCGTCGTCGACGAGTTCCTCGATCACCTCGCGGATGTTGTAGGACTGGTTGCCGCTGGCGGGCACGACGCGTTCCAGCACCTCGTTGCCGCGGTCCGCCGGGTCCTCGCAGGCGGCGGCCGGGGGCAGCTCGCGGTTGTTGGAGGGGAGCAGCGAGAGGAGGTAGCGCACCTCCGCCAGGCAGGTCTCCTCGTCGTCGTAGACGAAGTGGGCCGCACCGGAGTTGGCGGCGTGGACGTCGGCCCCGCCCAGACCGTCCTGGGTGACCTTCTCCCCCGTCACCGCCTGGACCACGTCGGGGCCGGTGATGAACATCTGCGAGATGCCGCGGACCGCGAAGACGAAGTCGGTCAGCGCGGGACTGTAGGCCGCGCCACCGGCGCAGGGGCCGAGCATCACCGAGATCTGCGGGATCACGCCCGACGCCCGGGTGTTGCGCTGGAAGATGCCGCCGTAGCCGGCCAGCGCGCTGACGCCCTCCTGGATCCGGGCGCCGGCGCCGTCGTTGAGCGAGACCAGCGGTGCGCCCGAGGCCAGCGCGAGGTCCATCAACTTGTGGATCTTCTGCGCGTGGGCCTCGCCCAGTGCGCCGCCGAAGATCCGGAAGTCGTGCGCGTAGACGAAGACGGTCCGACCGAAGACGGTGCCCCAGCCGGTCACCACGCCGTCGGTGTAGGGCCGCTTCTTCTCCAGCCCGAAGCCGGTGGCCCGGTGCCGGCGCAGCGTCTCGATCTCGGTGAAGCTGCCCTCGTCCAGCAGCAGCCCGATGCGCTCCCTGGCCGTCAGCTTGCCCTTGGCGTGTTGGCGTTCGGTCGCCGACTCGTCCGGACCGGCATGGGCCGAGGCCCTGATCCGCTCCAGGTCCGGCACCTGGTCGCCAGGGTGTCCGGCGGCCCCGTCACCGGGGTGTTCGGCGGGCCGGTCCCGAGGTGGTGAGGCCGGTGCCGCCGCCGGCTCGTGCCCGAGCGGTCTCGCGGCCAGTCCGGTCGCCCCCGTGTGCGCTGTCGGCATGTTCGCTCACTCCTGATGGCTCGAGGTTGTCGAGTTGGGGCAGACGCGCCGCTCCGAGGCGATCAGCTGGGTGGCGTCGTCCACGTAGAGGGATTCGGTCGGCAGCCGGCGGGCCACGACGTCCATCGGGTCCGGGGAGAGCAGCGCCGCCGCGGCGACGTGCACCGGACAGCTCGGCACGTTCCGCACCTGCCAGCCCTGCGGTCCGTCGTTGTGGCGCCCGAGGTAGTCCAGGGCGGGACTGCGGGTCAGCCCCGAACCGAGCCCCTTGAGGTAGGCCTCCTTCCTGCTCCAGAGCTCGCCGAAGGCGAGCGGGCGGTCCTCGTCGGGCAGGGCGTTCAGCTCCGCCTGTTCCCGCGGGTGGAGCTCCGGGATGCACCGCTCGGTGGTCCGCGCGGAGGGAACCCGCTGCACGTCGACGCCGACGCGCTCGCGGGCGACGGCGATCAGGACCACCCCGTGGCTGTGCGAGAGCGAGAACTGGATCAGCGGACGGGGGCCGGCCAGCACGGGCCGTCCGTGCTGGCCGCCGCCGTGGCCGCAGGAGCAGGGCTCCCGGGCCAGTGGCAGATCTCCGGGCGCGATGCCCGTGTAGGCGGAGAGCACCCGGCGCAGTGAGATGTGCGCCGACAAGTAGGTCAGCCGTTCGTAGTCGCGGACGAAACCGGCGGCGCGGCGCTGCTCCTGCTCGCTCAGCTCCGCCGTCACCATCTCCTCGGGACGGTCGCCGAGCCACTCGTGCCAGAGCACCCACAGGTGCAGCTGGGAGCCGACGGTCGGCAGCGTCAGCGCGGCGCCCGGGACCGGACGCGTGGCAGCGGCCCCCATCAGCCCACGGCCAGGGGTGCCTGGGCGAGCTGGATCTCGGGCGCGCCGAGGCACTGCTCGAAGAACCCGAGCGCCCGCAGGTGGTAGGAGCGGGCCGCCCAGCCGAGGCTGAGGTTGTGGCCGGAGTCGGGCTGACGGTCGATCACCACCTGGGGTGCCCGCGGGAAGGCGGCGGACAGCTCGGCCGTCGCGGCCTCGTCGTGGCGCCACCAGCTCTCCGACTGCGCGAAGGTGAACCGGACCGGCACCCGTATCCGGGCGGCGATCCCGCGGAAGAGCCGGGGCCAGCGCGCGGCCTCGGCCACCTCCTGCTCGGGCATGGCGGAGACGATGGCGGCGCTGGAGCGGAAGGTGTCGGGCGGGTAGAAGCGCAGGGCGCCCCAGTTCCACGTCCACGGCACCCGCCGGATCCTGCCGCCGGCGTCCACGGCGTCGTCCGCGTACCGGTGCCCGCACCCGGAGACGTCGACCCCGAGGACCCTCGGCGTCGTGCTGTCGCCGTCCTCGGCCGCGGCGGTCAGGGCGAGCTTGCCGCCGTAGGAGTGGCCGAGCAGGTGGAAGCCCGCACCGACCGGGTAACGCCGGGCGAAGTCGGCGAGCGCGGCGTGCAGCAGCGCCGACTGCTCCGCCAGGGTGCGGCCCTGCGGGAAGCGGGCGGCGGACCGGCCGTAACCGGGACGGTCCACCGCCAGCACGCTGTAGCCGAGCCGGGCGCCGAGCCGCAGCAGCGAGACGTCCGGATGCGCCCGCCCGTCGAAGTAGCCGGCCCGCATGCCGCCGCCGTGCAGGGCGACGATCACCGCGCGCGGAGGCGTCCGGTCCGGCTCCTGGAGCAGGGCGGAGAGCGGGACACCCGCGGCGTCCAGGGTGGTCGCGACGGTGCCGACGGCGGCGGCGTCCCGGCGGGGTGCCTCAGTGGTGACGGTCATCCGCCCGCTCACCTCCCCTCGGACGCCACGCCGGTGCCCGCGCCGACCGCGGCCGGGGCACCGCCGACCCCGGCGACGCCAGGCGCGGCCGGGGCGCCGAACCAGCGGGTCAGTGCCGTCTCCAGCCGGTCGCGGTCCGAGTCGGTCCAGGCGATGTAGCCGTCCGGGCGGACCAGCAGCGCGACGCTGGAGGCGAAGGCGTCGTCCGGCCCCTCCGCCTCGGGACGGGTCGTCACCACGTCGAGCCGGTCCGCCCAGGGGGCCACGGCCTCCCGCAGCAGCGGGTCGTCGCCCAGGTCGAGCAGCAGGCCCCGGGCGGGGTGCAGCAGTTCGGCGGTGGTGGCCGCGGGCGCGCCGCCGACCAGGCGGCGCGGTGGCAGCCGCCGGCCCAGCAGCGGGTTGTCGCCGTCACCGACGTCGTAGCGGATGTCGACGCCGCTGACCACGCCGGCCAGGTGCCGCCGCACGTCCTCGTAGTTCATCAGCTCGCCGAAGAGCTCCCGCAGCGGGTCGAACTGCGGGGGCCCGACGAAGAGCATCCCTTGGGCCGCCGTGTTCATCAGCAGCCGGGCCCCGACGGGGTGCCGCTCGCTGTGGTAGCTGTCCAGCAGTCCTTCGGGGGCCCAGCCGCGCACCGTGGCGGCCAGCTTCCAGCCCAGGTTGACGGCGTCCTGCACGCCCGTGCTCAACCCCTGGCCGCCGGCCGGGAGGTGGACGTGCGCCGCGTCGCCGGCCAGCAGGACGCGGCCGCGCCGGTACTCGATCACCTGGCGGTTGGCGTCGGAGAAGGTGCCGACCCAGTCCGCCCGCCCGGAGCTGATGTCCTCGCCGGTCAGCCGCTGCCAGGCGGCGGCCAGGTCGACGAAGTCGGGCACGCGCCCGCGCTCGGCCGGCGGCGCGCCGTCCTCGACCAGGATGATCCGGTGCGTGTCCGGCCCGATCGGCGCCGCCATCACCATGCCGCCGGGTAGGCGTTCGCCGAGGAAGCGCGGCCGGATCCGGCAGCCGGACACGTCCGCGAGGTACATCCCGCGCGAGGGCGCGCTGCCGGGGAAGTCGAATCCGACCGCCTTGCGGACGGGGCTGTGCCCGCCGCCACAGCCGACCAGGTAGCCGGCGCTCATCCGGCGGACGCCGTCCTTGGTGCTCACGGTCACCTCGACGGAGTCACCCAGGTCGACCGCGTCCAGGAACTCCACGCCGCGGCGCACCTCGGCGCCCAGCTCCAGCGCCCAGTTCTCGAGCACGGCCTCGGTGCGCGACTGCGGTATCCCGCGGGCGCCGAAGTCGGCTCCCGGCAGCACCGCGTAGTCGAACTGCATGCCGCCGAAGTGTCCCTGCGGGCTGCTGGTGACCTCTCCGAACCGCGGCAGCAGACCGCGCTGCTCGAACGACTCGCGGGCCCGCGTGGTGAAGCCCAGCCCGCGGGACTGGCCCGTCGGTTCGGTCAGTCGCTCCAGCACGATCACCCGCGCGCCGCCGAGACGCAGCTCCCCGGCGAGCATCAGCCCGGTGGGTCCGGCCCCGACGACGATCACGTCCGTGTCCATCAGTCCTCCTCTGTGATCAGTCGACGGCCGTCAGCCGAAGAGTGCGCCGATGTGGGCGGGGGCCTCGGTGCGACCCCACTCCATGGCCCGCTGCATCAGCTCCGGCGTCGCCTCGAAGCAGCGGTTGTCCCGGTCGCCCAGTGCGAAGGGACGCGGCAGGAAGTCGGCCGCCTCGACCCGCGCCAGGATCCGGGCCGCGGCCTCGCCGGACGCCAACTCCCCGGCCTCGACCGCCTGGCAGGTCTCGCGGGTGAAGGTGAGCAGCGCCGAGACGTCGGCGCCGACGGGCGCCGGCAGGCCGGGGGTGTCCGAGGCCTCCAGCTCACGGAAGACGCGGTCGTCGCGCGACTGCAGGAAGCTGCGGTAGGCGCGCTCCAGCGTCATCGTCGGCATGATGCTGGTCGCCTCCCAGACCCGCAGCACGGCGTTCCACAGCTCGTAGTCGCGGAAGCCGACGAAGGAGCTGTAGACGACGTCGTCGTGGACGTCGAAGAGCCCCTGCTGCAGGCGGTCGACGTGGGCGAAGCGCTCGGTGGACCAGTCCCCGTCGCGGGAGGCCTCGATCAGGCGCCAGGCCAGCACGTTGACGATCTCCATGGTGTTGGTCAGGCCGCGCGAGTAGAGCGCGTCGATGAATCCGGCGGCGTGCGCGGTCAGGCAGAAGCGGTCGCCCACGGTGCGGTTGGCGGAGTACTGGAGGCGGCCGGTGCTCACCCACGGCCGGACCGCCCGGGCGTCCTGGAACTGCTCGGCGATCTGCGGGAACCGCGCCAGGAACGCGTCGAACTCCTGCTGCGCGTCGGCCTCGCCCTTGGGGAAGACCCGCTCGTCCAGGGTGAGCCCGACACTGCACAGCGGGCTGAGTGCGCCGTCGTGGTTGTCGAAGGGGATCACCCACAGCCAGCCGCCGTCGAAGACGTGGTGCAGGGTGCCCGCATGCCAGGGGCTGGGCTGCTTGTGGCCGCGTGCCGAGGGGGCGTCGTCGTAGGGGGTGACCCCGACCATGTGCGTGAACAGCGAACGGGAGTGGTGCCGCGCCCGGGTGGGCTGCTCGCGCAGGCCGAACGCGTCGGCGAGCGGCGAGCGGAAGCCGCTGCCGTCGACGACGTAGGAGGCGTGGAACTCCTCGCCGCGGTCGGAACGCAGCACGGCTCCGGTGGCGGCGTCGACGGATATCTCCGTGATCCTGGTGGCGGTGCGCGCCTCGGCGCCGTGGCGGACGGCGAGGTGGAAGAGGTAGGCGTCCACGTCCTGGCGGAACAGGTGCGTCTCGGTGCGCTGCCACTCGGGCACCACGAGCTGGTTGATCTGCTCAGGGTCCTGCGGGTGGCCCTCGCGGTGGTAGACGAAGCCGAAGTTCTGCTTGCGACCGGACATCGGCGCGACGTGCTCGCGCACCCCGGCGAAGCTGGCCAGCGGCAGCAGCTCGGGCACGTCGTAGCGCTCGGCGATGACCCGCGTCATGGTCGAGGTGTAGGGGATGGTCGACTCCCCGACCGCGAAGCGCGGGTGGGTGCCGGCGTCCAGCAGCAGGACCTTGACGCCGTGTCGGGCGAGCACCGCGGCGAGCATCCCGCCGGCCATGCCGGCGCCGAGGACGGCCACGTCGTAGCGGTTCTCCGGCGACGTGGCCGGCGCGCTCTCCGGCGCTTTCTCCGGCGCGGGGCCGGTGAGGTTCGTGTTCATCGACTGTCCTTCACAGACCGAGGTGCGGCGGGGAGGGGATGTGCGGGGGTGACGGGCGCCCCGAACCAGCGGCGCAGGGCCGGACGGGGGTCGTCCCCGTCGTCCGAGGTCCAGGCGAGGTGGCCGTCCGGGCGGAGCAGCAGGGCGCCGACCCCGGCGAGCGGACCCGGCCCGTCGGCGTCCGCGCGGGCGGTGACCAGCTCGACGCGGTCGGCCCAGGCGCGGGCGTGCAGGACGGCGGCCTGGGCCGCCTCCTCGTCGAGCACCAGCAGCACACCGCGGGCGGTGCGCTGCAGCGCGGCGGTGGTGGTCGGGCCGGCGTCGGTGTGCAGCGGCAGGGGCGGCAGTCGGCGGCCGCACGCGCCGTCGGCCAGCAGGTCGGGCGTCTCGCGCCCGTAGTCCACGTCGACACCGCTGATCAGGCCCGCCAGCTGTTCCTGGACCGGCCCGAGGGTGAGCAGTTCGCCGAGCAGCTCGCGCAGCGACTGGGCCTCGGTACCGCCCATGAGCAGGTCGGCCTGGACGGCGATGTCGGCCAGCACCCGGCGGCCGACCGGCCGGCGCTCGGCGTGGTAGCTGTCGAGCAGCCCCTCGGGCGCGGTGCCGCGGACCTGCGCGGCGAGCTTCCACCCGAGGTTGAACGCGTCCTGAAGACCGAGGTTGAGCGCCTGTCCACCGGCCGGCATCTGCACGTGGGCGGCGTCGCCCGCGAACAGCACGCGTCCGTGCCGGTAGTGGGCCAACTGGCGGTTGGCGTCGCCGAAGGCGTTGACCCACAGCGGCTCGCCGCCGGAGATGTCCTCGCCGGTGACGGCCAGCCAGTCCTTGGCGACCTCGGCGAAGTCGGGCGCGCCGGGGCGGGTGCGGAAGGGCTCGCCGAAGCGGTGCACCATGACCCGGGTGACGCCGTCGGGGCGGCGGGCGGCGATGGCGAGGCCCTGCGGGAGCCGTTCGAAGCGCCGGTCGCGGATGTCGAGACCGGCCACGTCGGCCCGCAGCAGCTCACGCCGGGCGTCCTGGCCGGGGAACGGAGCGTCCAGCAGCCGGCGGACGGTGCTGTTCTCGCCGTCGCAGGCCACCAGGTGGCGGGCCCGCACGCGCACCGGGCCGCCATGGGCCGAGGCGACCGCCTCGACCCCTGTGTCGTCCGCCCGCAGCGCCCGCAGCCGGTGGCCGCGCAGCACCCGGGCACCGAGGTCGGCGGCCCAGGCGCCGAGGACCTTCTCAGTCAGCGTCTGCGCGGCCTTCCACTGGCCCGGGTACGGACCGGGCCAGGGGCCGGGCCGGGCCAGGTCCAGGGGCAGCCCGCCGAAGTGGCCGCGGAACTCCCGGGGCATGGCGCCGAAACGTTCCAGCAGGCCCCGGCTGTCGAGCAGTTCCAGGGTCCTGGCGTGCAGGGTGGACGCCCGCGACTCGGTCGTCGGGGCGCCCAACTGCTCCAACACGATCACCTCGGCGCCGCCGAGGCGCAGTTCACCGGCGAGCAGCAGCCCGACCGGTCCCGCGCCCACGACGACGACGTCGGTGTCCCACCTGGTCGGGGCCACGGTCAGGCCCGGGCCTCGGCGAAGTCCCTGGCGTGGCCGAGCGTCGCCAGGCTGTTGGTGCTCAGAGCGTCCTGGACGAACTGCCGCGCCTGCGCGACGGTGGCGTCCGGGCCGAGCACCGTGGTGATCGCCTCACGCCTGAGCACGACGGTGTGCTGCGAGGAGGCCGTGGCACCGCCCTCGACCTCGGTGAAGGTCCAGTAGCCGGTGTGCAGGGCCAGCAGCGCGGGCAGTGTGACCTGCTTGTAGGCGATCCGGTGGTGCGGCCGGCAGACGCGGTAGGACTTGGTGGTGTGCACCGAGCCGTCCTTGGCCCGGGTCTCCATCTCCAGGCTCTGCAGGCCGGGCTGCACCTCCTCCAGCGTGACCGAGGCGACGTGCGGCAGCCGCTCGGCCCAGCGGTCGGCCTCCAGCACGAAGTCGTAGAGGTCCTTGGCGGACCCGGCGACGTGCACGGTGTCCTCGAAGGAGAAGGTCAGCTCGTCCTCCGCGACGACCTCCTCGATGTTGCGCTTGAGGGCCGCCAGTTCGCTGCGGGAGTTGCGGTCCACCGCCTCGTCGATCCAGCGCAGGCCGGCCGGGTCGTCGTCGACGGCACGGTAGTCGTGGAGCAGCCGGACCCGGGTGCCGCCCTGCGGGAGCGGCTCGATCAGCCAGGCGCCGCCCATCGCCGCGACCGGCGGGGTGGAGACCTCCTGGCGGAAGGTGATCCGCAGCTGCTCCGGGTCCAGCCGGCGGCGCGAGGTCCAGCCGGCGGGCCGCTCGTTGGCGGTGGCCCAGATCTGGATCCGCTCCTCGGCCCCCTCCTCGTCCAGCTTGTCCACCCAGATGGTCGGCGGAAAGACGCGGGGCCAGTTCTCCACCGCCGAGATCAACGCGTACACCTTCTCCGCCGGGGCGTCGACGGTGATCTCGTGCTCGACTTCACGCAGGTCGTACGTGGTCATTCCGGTCCTCCTCGGGGCAGGACCGTGGCGCGGGCCGGACCGGGTCCTCCGGCCGGCCCGCGCCACGGAACGGTCAGAAGTTGCCGAGCCCGCCGCAGACGTTGAGCGCCTGCGCGGTGATGGACGCCGCCGTGTCCGAGACCAGGTAGCCGACCAGACCGGCCACCTCCTCGGGCGTCGAGTAGCGGCCGAGCGGGATCTTGGCCTGGAACTTGGTGAGGATCGCGTCCTCGGTGGTGTCGTAGGCGGCCGCGTAGCCCTGGCGGACCCGCTGGGCCATCGGGGTCTCCACGTAGCCGGGGCAGACGGCGTTGACGGTGATGCCGGTCGGGGCCAGCTCGTTGCCCAGGGCCTTGGTGAAGCCCACCACCCCGTGCTTGGACGCGGAGTAGGGGGCGCCCAGGATCACGCCCTGCTTGCCCGCCGTGGAGGCGATGTTGACGATCCGGCCCCACGTCCGGTGGCGCATCCCACCGGAGTTGAGGACCTCACGAGTCATCCGGAAGACGCTGGTGAGGTTGGTCTCGACGACGTCGTCCCACAGCTCGTCGGTGAGGTCGGCAGTGACCCCGCCGCCGCTGCGGCCGGCGTTGTTGACCAGGACGTCCACCGGACCGAACCGCTCGACGGCGGCGAGTACGAAGGCCGTGGCCGACTCGCCGGACCGCACGTCCAGCTCGGCGCCGTCGACGTCGAGGCCCTCCTCGCGCAACTGCTTGATCGTGGCCCAGACGGTCTCGGCGCTGCGGGCGCCGATGAAGACACGGTGACCGGTGCCGGCCAGCAGCCGGGCGACCGCGAGGCCGATGCCGCTGGTGGCGCCGGTGACCAGGGCCACCCGGCCCTTCTGCTGCTCGTGCTGCTCCTGCTGCGACATGTTCGCTCCTTCCTGCGGGGCGCTCGGGACGCCGGTCAGGCGGCGGCCGGACGCTGGGCGGCCAGGGCGGTGTTGACGGCCTCGATGAGCGAGCGCGGGGTGGGCTCCTCGGTCAGCACCGAGTCGTCGAGGCGGATGCCGTACTCGCGCTCGATCCGGCCGCCGGTCTCCAGCAGGGCCAGCGACTCGTAGCCGAGTTCCTCGAAGTCCTTGTCGAGGATGTCGCCGTCGAGGTCCACGGCCTCGTCGGCACCGGCGCCCTCGAGCAGGATGCGGCGCAGGTCGTCGAGGGTGAAGGCGGAGCTGCTCATGGGTGATTTCCCTTCGGGACGATGCAGGTCGGAAAACGACCGCGCCCCCGGCGGTCCGCGAGGGGAGGCGGACACGCCAGGGGCGCGATCTGGTCAGGACGGTTCAGGACGGCTCAGGCGCCGAAGAGCTTGCGCTTCTGGTAGCGGGACTCCCAGAAGAGCTTGTTGATGACCTTGACCGGGGCGGGCATCTCGGCGAGGAACTCCTCGCGGCCCTGGTTGTTGACGCCGTCCATGATCCAGGGGATGTAGACGGCGGCGCCCTTCGGGCCCTGGGCCTTGGCCATGCCGCCGCGGAACGCCCCCCAGTCCTTGAGGGTCAGCACCTCCTGGATCAGCGGCAGGGCGCTCTCCTCCTCGTGCTTCATGTGGTCGCGCAGCACCTGGGACAGCTCGCCGACCAGGGAGGGCAGGTCGGGCGCGTTGACGGCCATCGCCTTGTCGACCGCCACGAGCAGCGGGTCGAGCTTGGCGTGCTCGGCCTCCATCTCGCCCATCAGGGCGAGATCGGCCGGCCGCCCGGCCACCGCGCGCTGCACCCGCGGCCACAGCTCGGCGTCCTCGACGGTGTGGTGGACGTGCAGCTGGCGCTTGAAGTTCTCCCAGCCGGCGCGCACCTCGGGGGTGGCGGCCCGGCCCGCGGTGACGGCGCGCTCGAGGCGGCCCAGGTCGCGCCGGAACGCGTCGTGGGTCGCGTACATGACGGCGAAGTTGATCTTTTCCTTGGTGGCAACCATGGTCGTGCCTTTCTCGATCCGGGAGGGGACGCGTCCGGTGGGTCCGGGCGGGTCCGTTCATCAGAGGGTTCGGGGGCCCGCAGGCGTGACGTGACGGCGGGCGAGTGTGACCCGAAACACAATCCGCGGGCGGATGTCACACTCGCGCCCCTGCGGGCATCTCAGCTGCGAAGGGTTGCGGGACAGGAGGAACGCGGATGTTCGACGGGTCATTCGACGAGCCGGGTGAGGCCCGGGCGGCGGACGAGGCGGAGCGCCTCGACGGCGCGACGCGGGTCTTCGTCAGCCACCGGGAGCTGCTGTTCTCGATCGTCTACAACCTCCTGGCCAGCGTGGCCGACACCGAGGACGTGCTGCAGGAGACGTGGCTCTCCTGGACCAGCCGGCTGCAGCGCTCCGACGAGGCGGGCCACGAGGAGGTGCAGAACCCCCGGGCCTACCTGGTGCGGATCGCGGTCAACCACGCGCTGGCCCGGCGCGCCAGCATCACCCGGCGCCGGGAGACCTACGTCGGCCCCTGGCTGCCCGAGCCGCTGATCACCGAGGAGATGGCGGCCGGCCCGGTCTCGGACACCGCCGAGCGGGCGCTGCGCGCCGAGTCGGTCTCGCTGGCCATGCTGGTGGTGCTGGAGACGCTGACCCCGCTGGAGCGCGCGGTCTTCGTGCTGAACGAGGTGTTCGGCTACGCGCACACCGAGATCGCGGACATCCTCAAGCGGAGCCCCTCGGCGGTGCGCCAGCTGGCCCACCGGGCCCGCGGGCACGTGCACGCCCGCCGGCCGCGCTACCAGACCGACCCGCGGGTGCAGGCGGAGGTGACCGAGCGCTTCATCGCCGCCGCGCTCGGCGGCGACCTGAGCTCCCTGCTGGAGATCCTGGCGCCGGACGTCACCATGTGGACGGACGGCGGCGGCAAGGTGCGCACCGCCGGGCTGCGCCCGGTGGCGGGCCGGGAGAAGGTGATGCGCCTGCTCGCGGGCTACGCGAACCGGGCACCGCACGACCTCGACATCCGCTACCGACCGGTCAACGGCGACCCCTCGGCGGTGATCTTCTCCGCGGAGGCGCCCTACGCGGTCCTGGTGGTGGACCTGGAGCCGACCAGCGACCGGGTCCAGGGCATCTACGCGGTGACCAACCCCGACAAGCTCGGCTCGCTCAACTCGGATCCGGACGAGTGAGCGCCCGGCCCTGTCCAGGGCCTACTTCACCGCGGCCGGGCGCGGCTGGCGGTCGGTGACCGTCTCCGCCTCGGCCCGGCCCGGCACGGCGGCCGGGACCATCCTCAGCGCCCGCAGCAGCGGGCCGGCCATGGCCGTCGTGAGCAGCGCCATGAGCACCATGATGGTGAACATCTCGCCCGTGATCAGGCCGAGTTGGCGCCCGATACCGAGCACGACGAGCTCGGTCAGGCCGCGGGTGTTCATCAGTGCCCCGAAGGCCAACGACTCGCGCCAGCCCAGTCCGGACAGCCGCACCGGGACCACCGCGCCGACGGCCTTGCCGCTCACCGCGGCCGCCAGGACGACCAGCAGCGCCACCAGGCCCCGTCCGCCGAGCGCGCTGACGTCCACCGAAAGCCCGGTCACCACGAAGTAGACCGGCAGCAGCAGCGCGGCCAGGCGCTCCATCGGGACGCCCAGTTGCTCGTGCAGCTCGGTCGCCGGACGCCGCGGCATCACCAGGCCGAAGGCGAAGGCGCCGAAGATGGTGTGGATGCCGATCCACCCGGTGGCGTAGGCGGAGAGCATCAGCCCGGCCGCGGTCGCCGTGAACAGCGTCCCGTAGCCTCCGCGCGCTCCCGCCCGGTCGACCAGCCGGGACAGCAGCGGACGCACCACGACCACCAGGACCAGCCCGTAGCCGGCGGTCTCCGCCAGCACGGTCCAGAACTGGGACTGTCCCTTGGCCGAGACCAGCGCCACCACCAGCACCAGCAGGCACCAGGCCAGCACGTCCCCGACGGCGGCGCAGGCCATGGCGAGATTACCGACCCGGCTGCGGGAGAGACCGTTGTCGCGCAGCACCCGGGCCAGCACCGGGAAGGCGGTGATCGAGAAGGCCGTGGCCAGGTAGAGCACGAAGTCTCCGTGGCTCACCCCCTTCGGCCCGAAGCCGCCGACCAGCAGGGCACCCGCGCCGGCGCCGACGGCGAAGGGCACCGCCATGGTCAGCCCGGCGGTCGCGCCGAGCCAGCGGCCCCGTCCGCGCAAGCTGCGCAGGTCCAGCTCCCAGCCGGCCAGGAACATGAAGACCACCAGGCCGACCTGGGCGATCCCGTTCAGCAGTGAACGGGACTGGTCGGGAAAGAGGTGGGCCGGCAGGTGCCCCGGTAAGAGGCCCAGCAGGCTCGGCCCGAGCAGGATGCCGGTGAGGATCTCGGCGACAACCGGCGGCTGGTGCAGCCGACGGGTGAACCGGCCCACGAGCAGGGCCACCAGCAGCACCACCGCGACGTCCGCGATGGCGACGGTCTCCGGCGCCAACGGCGCGCTCATCGCTCAGCCCGCCCGGCGCCCGCCGGGGCGAGCCGCAGCTCGATGAAGTCGAACGCCTTGAACCGGGCGAGCAGCGGGCGCAGCGGCCGGGGAATCACCCGCTGTTCCCTGTCGTGGTACACCCGCGGCTCCACCAGATCGAACCGCCGTCCCAGGCTTACCAGTTGGCAGCCGCCGGCCGCCTGGACGTTACGTACCCAGTCGGATTTCGGCCCGTACGGCAGCGACATGGTGAAGCCGCCCGCGGTCCGAAAGATCTTCACCGGCGTCCGGTAGACGCGTCCGGACCTGCGGCCCTTGTGCAGCACGGCGCCGAAGCCGGGCATACGGGAGAGCAGTGGCCCGGCAAGGCGGTTGCCGAACGCCTTGTTGAAGCGGGCCGCCCGCCTCTGGTTGGTCGTCATCGGTACTCCCTCTCGGTGAGCTCTCGACGCGCTCAGCCGTCGAAGATGGGGTGGTGCGGCGGCGTCTGGTCCTCCAGCGCGCCCAGCGAACCGCGGAAGAAGATCAGCGGGTCGTGGTGGCGCTGCGGCAGGCCGAGCTCCACCACCTCGCCCAGGTAGATCGCGTGGTCCCCGCCGTCGAACTCGTTGACCAGACGGCAGGAGAGGTAGGCCAGCGCCTCGCTCAGCACCGGCACGCCGGTGGCCGAGCCCTGGTGCCGGACCCCGCCGAAGTCCGCCGTCTGCGCGCCGGCGAAGGACAGCGCCAGCTGCTCCTGCCGGCTGGAGAGGAAGTTGACGGCGAAGGCCTGCGACTGCTCCACCACGGAACGCAGCCGCGAGTCGCGGTGCAGGCAGAAGAGCACCAACGGCGGGTCCAGCGAGACGGAGGTGAACGAGTTCACCGTGGTCCCGGTGGCGGTGTCGCCCGCCCCGCTGGTGATCACGGTGACGCCGGTGACGAAGAGCCCGCACACGCTGCGCAGCGTCCGGCCGTCGACGGCGGGCGAGAGGTCGGGTTGCTGGATGTCCGAGACGGTCATGTCCCCTCTTCTCGAAGCTCCTTCTCGGAGCTTCTTCTCGGAGCGTCCTCGAGGCGGTCAGAGGATGCTCTGGGCGAACCGGAACACCCCGTTGGGGTCGTAGGACTGCTTGATCGACGCCAGCCGCGAGTAGTTCTCCGCGTAGTAGGCGCTGCGCCAGCCGCTCAGCTCCGGGTCGATGAAGTTCTGGTAGGTCTCGCCGTTGGAGTACGGGTCGATCGCGTTGAAGCCGGCGTCGACCCAGGCCTGCGCGGTGCCGGCGGCCGTCGTGCTCGCGCTGCTCCCCTGCACGACACCGGAGAAGACCGTGGTGAACAGCGAGTCGCGGTGCACGAAGGCGGTGTCGGTCCGGGCCAGGTCGCCGACCGCGCCACCCATCGAGATCACCTGGAGCTCGTGGGTCTGCCCCGTCATCCGGTCCTTGTCGAAGACCGAGAGCGCGGCGGACCACATGTCACGCGAGACCGGGCCGCTGAAGAGCCGACTGCGCTCGCGGGCGTAGGCGGTACGCGGCAGCTGTCCGCTCGGCGCGGTGACCAGGTGGCACTGGAGCTCGGTCAGCGAGGCGCAGCCGTAGATGTTCGTCATCAGCGCCTGGTAGGGCATGGTCGCCGGGTTCTGCGCGACGGCCGCGCCGGTGTACGTCAGCAGCCGGGTGACCTCGGCGGCCAGTTCGGTGGCGGTGCCGGTGGACACCAGCAGGACGGTGGGGCTCACCGGGTTGCCCGCAGCGGCGTCGTTCAGGGCCACCACGGCCGCCCCGCCGATCGTCCAGGGTGCGTCGACCAGCCAGTTCTGGAAACCGTCCAGCATGTCGACGGTGTTCGCGGGATCGAAGACCAGGTTGTTGATCGAGACCATGCTCAGCTGAGCCGGCGCGAAGGTGTACCCGGTGACCACGCCGAAGTTGCCGCCGCCACCGCCGCGCAGGGCCCAGAACAGGTCCGTGTTCTGGGTCGCGGACGCGGTCAGCTGCCGGCCGGAGGCGGTCACCAGCTGGACCGCCGTCAGCTGGTCGCAGGCCATGCCGTAGCTGCGGCTGAGGAAGCCGAGGCCACCGCCCTGGACGAAGCCGCCGGCACCGACGGTCGGACAGGCCCCGCCGACCAGGGCCAGGCCGGAGGGGGCGAGCGCGTCCAGCACGTCGACGTTCTCCGCGCCGGCGCCGACCTGCACGGAACCACCGGATATGGATACGGAGTTCATCCGCGAGACGTCGACCACCAGGCCCCTGCCGAGCGAGTAGCCGCCCAGGCTGTGGCCGCCGCTGCGGACGGATATGGACACGCCGTTCTGCTGGGCGAAGCCGAGGCAGAGCGACACGTCGGCGGGGGTGGCGCAGTAGGCGATCGCCTGGGGGTTGATCGAGTCGAACTGCATCAGTTCGATCTGCTTGGCCGTGGCGTAGGTGCTGTCGGTCGGCAGGACGAGGGTCCCGGTCAGTCGGGAGGCGAGGCTGCTCCACTGCGTCGAGGTCAGCGCCGGGGCCCGGGTGACCCCGAGCGTCGTGAGGCCGAGGGTGGCGGCACCCGCACCGAGAAGGGTTCTTCGGCTGATCATCGTCGTTCCTGTCCGTCGGGTTCGTGGGGTTCGTCGCATGGGGCGGCCCGGGGCGTGGGGACCCCGGGCCGCGGGTGGGGGTGGGTGCGGAAGGTGTCAGCGGGTCAGCTGTGCGCCGCGGTGGGCTCGGCGTCCGACCGCTCGGCGCCCTCGGCCGCGGGGGCCGGGATGCCGTGACCGCCGCCGCCGGGGACGGGGCCGCCCTTCAGCAGCAGGCAGGAGAGGGCGCCGACGAACATCACCACGGCGGGGATCAGCATGGTCGGCCGCAGCGCGTCCACGAAGGCGCCCTGGTAGACCTCGCCCGCCAGCCGGTGGAAGGTGGCGGCCACGTCGGCCGGCAGGCCGGAGGTGCTCCAGCCGCCCTGGTTGCCGCTGGTGCCGACCTCCAGGCTCTTCGCACCGGCGCGGGCGAAGGTGTCCACGAAGCCGCCCCGGTAGGCCGCGGGCAGCTGGGCGGCGCTGGTCTGCGCGTGGGTGCGCAGCTGGGAGAGCAGCTGGCTCTGCAGGACGGCGGCGAGGATCGCCCCCGCCACCACCGAACCGATCTGCCGCAGCGCGTTGTTGGCACCGGACGCGGCACCGGTCAGTCGCGGTGGCACGTTGCGCATGATCTCCGAGCCCATGGGCGCGAAGGTGCAGCCCGCGCCGAGGCCGCACAGGGCCAGCGGGCCGATGAACGCGGTCCAGGAGCTGGTGGTGCTCGCCTCGGCGAGGATCCAGGTGATGCCGCCGCCGAAGGCCGCCAGGCCGACGAAGAGGATGAACCGGCCACCGAACTTCTCGGCGAGGATGCCGGCCGGACCTGCGGTGATCATGGAGCCGATGGCCAGCGGCACCAGCGTCAGGCCGGTCTTCAGCGGGCTGAAGCCGAGCACCGACTGCAGGTAGATGGTGGTGGGCAGGAGCAGGCCGAGCACACCGAAGGAGACGGCCACGCCGACCACGTTGACCACGGAGAAGTTGCGGTCGCGGAAGAGCGAGAAGGGCAGCAGCGGCTCGTCGT
This sequence comes from Streptacidiphilus jiangxiensis, assembly GCF_900109465.1. Lineage (GTDB taxonomy): Bacteria > Actinomycetota > Actinomycetes > Streptomycetales > Streptomycetaceae > Streptacidiphilus > Streptacidiphilus jiangxiensis. Next base: position 68,437 of record NZ_FOAZ01000004.1, on the reverse strand, counting down.
GCTGGCGGCTGCGCTCGTAGGCGAGGAAGGCGACCAGCAGCACCGCGGCGGCGACGATCAGCGCCACGATCCAGCCGTTCCAGTTGTAGCGCTCCCCCTCGGTCAGGGCGAAGGCCAGGCAGAACAGGGTGGCCGAGATCAGCACCACCCCGGGGATGTCCAGCTTGTGCGCGATCCTGCGGGTGGCCTTCGGCATCACCGGGATCGCGAACAGCAGCACCACGGCGCCGATCGGGATGTTGACGAAGAAGACCCAGCGCCAGGAGAAGTGGCTGACCAGCAGGCCGCCCAGGGTCGGGCCGACCGCGCCGGAGACACCGGCGACCGCGCCCCAGATGCCGAGCGCCGCGCCGCGCTTCTCCGCCGGGAAGACGTCGGCGATGATCGACAGCGTCTGCGGGATCAGCATCGCCGCGCCGAGACCCTGCACCGCGCGGAACGCGATCAGCTCCCCAGCGTTGGCGGACAGGCCGCAGGCCAGACTGGCGAGGGTGAACAGGGCCACACCGCTGATGAAGATCCGCGACTTGCCGCGTAGATCACCCAGGCGACCGGCGGTGATGATCAGCGTGGCCAGCGCCAACGTGTAGGCGTTGACCACCCACAGCACCTCGTCGAGCGAGGCGTGCAGGTCGTCGGTGAGCTTCGGGATGGCGATGTTGACGATCGTCAGGTCGACCAGGGTCATGAAGAACCCGAGGCTGAGGACGACCAGGATCGCCCACGGGTTGCCGTGCAGTTTGCGGAACACAGTTCCTCCTTCGTGATGGTGATGGGGTGTCGGCTCCGCGCGCCGACGACGTCAGCCCAGCCGCTCGCGCAGGAAGGCGACGACCCGGGCCCGGGCCTGCTGGGCCGGATGGTCCTCCTGCTCGCGCACCTGGACGGTGAGCACCTCGTGGGCGCTCGCCGGGAGGCCGGCCGGGTTGCCCGGGCCCGAGTCGAGCTCGATGACCTCGAAGGCGTCGCCGAACGCGCGCCTCAGCCCGGTGAAGCGCTCCGCCGGGCTGAGCCCGTCCCGGCTGAACCGCAGGCCCAGCAGGCACAGTCCGTCCTCCCGGGCACGCCGCCGTACCTCGGCCAGCTCCCGTTCGGACACGCCCGGATCGCCCCGACGGGCCGATCCGAGCGGCAGCGGCACGGAGGGCTGGCTCAGCACCGGGGCGAGGACGCTCTTCTCGACCGCCGCCGCCAGGGCGAAGCCGCCGGTGAAGCACATCCCGACGACCCCGACGCCCGGCCCCTCGGTCCGTCCCGCGAGGTCCCGGGCCAGGGCCCGGACGTACGCGGCCACCGGCCGTTCGGCGTCGGTCGCGAGGGCGCGGAACTCCTTCGCCACGCAGACCTTCGGCGTCACGGTGAGCATCGCGCCCGCCGTGGCACGCCGGCCCGGCGTCCCGAACAGGGAGGGGACCGCCACGGCGAAGCCGGCGTCGACCAGGTGCTGCGCGAGGCCGAGCACCTCGGGGGTGATGCCGGGCAGCTCGGGCAGCAGGACCACACCCGGGCCGCTCCCCTTGCGCAGGACCTCGTGGGTGATCCCGGCCGCGGTGAACGGGGCACGCTCCCAGCCGTCGAGACCGGCGGTCGGCGCGGAGCCGGGGTGGCTGTGCGACATGGCTGTGGCCCTTCCTGGGGTGCGGTCGTCCTTGTGGGGCGGCGCGTCAGAACCCGCCGCCACCGGCGGAGATCGACTGGCCGGTGACCCACCGGCCCTGCTCGGAGACGAGGAAGCCGACGACCTCCGCGATGTCGTCCGGCAGGCCGAGCCTCCGCAGCGGGGTGCGCGCGATCACCTGGGCGGCGATCTCGTCCGTCAGGTCGCGCTCGGATCCGGTCTGCAGGGTCAGCCCGGCCCGGACGCTGTTGACGGTGATCCCGCGCGGCCCGAGCTCCTGGGCCAGCACACCGGCCAGCGCCTCGATCGCCGCCTTGCTGGCGATGTAGAGCCCGGCGGTGGCCCGGTGGGTCAGCGTCATGCCGCTGGAGATGACGACGATCCGTCCCCCGTCGCCGATGCGCCGGGCGGCCTCGCGCAGGGCGGTGAAGGTGGAACGGGTGTTGAGGTCGAAGTGCCAGTCGAAGTCCTCGTCGGACGCCTGCGCCAGCGGCGCGAAGCGGATCCCGCCGACGTTGTTGACCAGCACGTCCACGCCGCCGAAGTGCTCGGTCGCCGCGTCGAAGAGCCGGACGACCTCCTTCGGCTCGGTGACGTCGGCCTGCACGGCGACGGCGCGGCCGCCGGCCGCCTCCACCGCCGCCACCGCCTCGGCGGCGGCGGCCGCGTCGGCGCGGTAGTTGACCACGACGCTGTGGCCGTCCGCGCCGAGCCGGGCTGCGACGGCCCGGCCGATCCCCTGGGACGCGCCGGTGACCAGCGCGACCTTGCCCTGCTTCATGGCTTCCCCTGCTCCTTCGATCTCTTCGGTGGAAGGGGCGTCAGGCGACGCAGATGCCCTCGACGGCGATGCGCTCGTAGATGTGCGGGTAGGCGACGATGCCCTCGGGGTACTTCGCGGCGGACTGCTGGAACTCGGGCTTGCTGAAGGCCGCGAACAGCGCCGCGGTGGACTCCCAGACGGCGACGTTGACCAGCAGGCTGCTGCCGGCGGTGCCCTTGTGCAGCTGGGTGGAGATGCAGCCGGGGGCGGACTTCATGTAGGCCGCGTCCTCCTTCCAGATGGTGAGGAACTCCTCGTACAGGTCGGCGGGCACCACGAAGGTGTTGACCAGGACGATCGGGCCGGTCTCGGTGCCGAACTGGGCCATCAGCGGGACGGCCGGGTCGAGGTGGTCGATCTTCATGCGGGTCTCCTGGATCTCGGGAGCGGTCAGAGCTCTTGGGGGTCGCGGTCGTCGGGGGTCAGCGCGATCACCGGGATCCGGTGGCTGGCGCGCTTCTGGAACTCGGCGATGAAGGGGAAGACCTCGGTGAAGCGCGTCCACATCCGGTCGCGCTCCTCGCCCTTGAGGATCTCGGCGGTCACCGCCAGCTGCTCCGGGCCGATGTGGGCGTGGGCGCCCGGGTTGGCGCGGAGGTTGTGGTACCAGGCCGGGTGCTTGGCCTGCGGTCCGCCGGGCACGTCGAAGTGGCCCGGGGCCGCGCAGACGATGTAGCGGCCGCGGTCGTAGATGTAGCCGACCGGGGTGACCCGCTCCAGGCCGGACTTGGCCCCCTTCGTGGTCAGCAGCATCGCGTCGAGGCGACCGAAGCGGCCGAGGATCCGGCCCTTGGACGCCCGGTACAGGAAGATGTTGAGGTGCAGGAAGGAGCGGTTGATCTTCTTGATCGCCGGGGACGGCGGCTTCGAGTACAGGTACACGTTGAAGCGGGTGAACGCCTGGGTGAGGGCCGAGGTGTTCTCCATCTGCGGCCGGGTGGTGGACCAGGACGACAGCGTGGCGCTCTGGTCCGCGGCCGCCTGCGGTGCCGTCTCCGGGCCGCCGGTCTTGGGCATCGTCGTTTCGGACATGACGGGAGGTCGCCTTTCGGTACGCGGGCCGGGAGGGGTCACAGGGGCTTGCGGCCGCGGAGGGCGGAGCGCACCGCGCTGCCCACGAGCGAGTGGGCCAGGTCGCGCATCTCGCCGTTCGGGGCCTTGCGCAGGGACCAGTACATGAACTTGGCCACCATCTGCGTCGAGGGGTAGACGAAGCGGGTGTCCTCGTCGTCCTTCCAGCCGAAGACCGGGTTCAGCCCCTCGCAGTTGTTCAGCGCCTCGAAGACCAGGTCCGCGGCCTTGTCGCCGTCGATCTCGCCGGCCTCGTAGCGCAGGCAGGCGTCCGAGGTGAGCTCCAGCAGCTGCCTGAACTCGTCGGTGGGCCACCACAGGCCCGGGTACGGCGCCTTCTCCAGGTCCCGCAGGTGCTGCTCGTTGCCGTCCAGCTCGTACTGCACACGGGCCCGGTGCAGCCGCATCACGCCGGGGGTGAGGTAGCCGCCCCACACCCGGAAGACCGCGTTCCACAGCCGGTAGTGGGAGAAGGAGATGTAGGAGGCGTTGACCAGGTCGTCGTTGTACTGCAGCAGGCCGCGCTCCAGCTGGTCGACGTACTGGAAGCGCTCGACCGACCAGTCGTCGTCCTTGAGCGAGTCCAGGATGCGGGTGACCAGCGCGAAGACGACCTCGAAGGTGTTGGACAGGCCGCGCGAGTAGAGCGGGTCCAGGAAGCCGGCCGCGTGCGACATCAGGCACCAGCGGTAGCCGATGGAGTGCGAGGAGGAGTACTGCAGGCGGTCGGTGGAGACCCACTCGCGCACCCGCTTGGCCCCGACGAACTGGCGCTTGACCGCCGGATAGCGGTCCAGGAACTGACGGAACTCCTGCTCCCCGGTCAGGTCCTTGGGCTTGGGGTAGGTCCGCTCGTCGATGGTCAGGCCGACGCTGCACAGCGGGTTGCGCGAACCCTTCAGGTTGTCGAAGGGGATGATCCAGAACCAGCCGCGCTCGATCAGGTGGTGCAGCGTGCCGCCGTGCCAGGGCGCCGGCGGGCGCAGGCTCTGCGGGTGGTGGGAGACCTCGTCGAAGGGCTTGACCCCGATGTAGTGGGTGAACATCGAGCGCGCGTGGTGCTTGAACCGCGCCGGCTGCTCGCGCAGGTTCATCTTCTCCGCCAGCAGCGAGCGGAAGCCGCTCGCGTCGATGAGGTACTTGGCGCGGAACTGCTCGCCGTTCGCCCCGGTGACGGTGACGCCGTCGTCGTCGAAGTCCAGGTCCTGCACCCGCCAGTTCTGCCGGGTGGTGCAGCCGTACTTCGCGGCGACGTTGAAGTAGTAGGCGTCGGTGTCCTGCCGGAACAGGTGGCTCGCCTCGGTCAGCGCCTTGGGTATGACGAAGATGTTCGCCTGCTCCGGGTCCGGCTCCTGACCGGCCTCGTGCTTGATGAACCCGAAGCTCTGCTTCTTGCCGTGCTGCGGACCGATGTGCTCCGCCACGGACCTGGTGTCGATCAGGTGGCCGATCTCGGGGACGTCGAAGCGCGACTTCAGGATGTGCAGCCACTCCACCAGCTGCGGGGTCATCGACTCGCCGATGGCGAACCGGGGGTGCTGCGCCGCGTCGATCAGCACGACGGAGGCGCCCTGACGGGCGAGGATCGCGCCGCTCACCGATCCGGCCAGGCCGGACCCGATGATGAGCACGTCGCATTCGGTCGGCTTGGCGCCGGCCGGCACGGCCGGCTGCGCCGCCATCACCTTGCTGGGCATGAGCGGAACCTCTCTTCGGTAGGTCTGGTTGCTGCGTGCGGGGGTGTCGGCGCCGCGCTCAGCGGCGGACGACCATGGCGGAGTTGAAGCCGCCCTCGCCGCGGGCCAGCACCAGCGCGGTCTTGACGGGAGCAACCCGCGGCCCGCCCGCCACCAGGTCCAGGCCGAGCTCGGCGGCCGCGGTGGTGTTCACGGTCGGCGGGATCACACCGTCCCGGATCGACAGCAGGGCCGCCGCCAGGTCCAGCGGGGCGGCACCGGAGAGCAGTCGTCCGGTCATCGTCTTGGGTGCCGTCACCGGCACGCCGTGCCGCCCGAAGACGGCTCCGATCGCCTCGGCCTCGACCCGGTCGCTCTCCGGGAGCCCCGCCGCGTCGGCGAAGACGACGTCGACCTCCTCGGCTGCGACACCGGCGTCGGCCAGCGCGGCCCGGATCGCCCGCTCCGGCCCGCCGACCCGGCCGCTGCCGGGAGCGGGGTCGAAGGTGGCGCCGTAGCCCGCGATCTCTCCGTAGACGCGGGCACCGCGCTCACGGGCCGAACCGGCGTCCTCCAGGACCAGCAGCGCGCCGCCTTCGCCGGGCACGTGCCCGGCCGCCTCGGCGTGGAAGGGCCGGTAGGCCAGCGCGGGATCCGCGCAGGTGCTCACCTGGCCACCGGCGAGGCGGGCGGCCCAGCCCCAGGAGCAGACCGAGCCGTCCACGCCACCGGTCAGCACCAGCATCGTGTCCTTGCGGATCTGCCGGCGCGCCTGCGCCACCGCGTCGAGCCCGCCCGCCTGGTCCGCGACGACGACACCACTCGGTCCGCGCATCCCGTTGCGGATGGAGATCTGACCGGTGTTCACCGCGTAGAACCAGGCGAAGGACTGGTAGGCGCTGACGTACTGCGCGCCCCGACTCCACAGCGCCCGCAGTTCGTTCTCGCCGAACTCGTAGCCGCCCGCCGAGCTGGCCGTGATCACGCCCAGGGAGAGCGAGGGCCACTCCTGCGGCCGGACGTCGGCGTCGGCCAGCGCCCAGTCGGCGGCGACCAGTGCCAGGCGGGTCATGTGGTCCGTCTGCGGCAGCAGCCGCCCGGGCAGCAGCTCCTCCGCCGCGAAGCCCGGCACCTCGCCGGCCAGCCGCAGCGGGTAGCCGCTGGCGTCGAACCGGGAGACCGGGCCGATCCCGCTCTCACCGCGCAGGGTGGCCGCCCAGTACGCCTCGGTGCCCAGGCCGTTGGGCGCGACCACGCCGAGGCCGGTCACCACCGGCGGCGCCGGCCGGGTCGCGGCGCGGCCCCCCTGCTCCGTGGCCACCGCCTGCTCCGCCTCGGTCCTCGTGTCGGTCGGGCTCATGCCACCCTCCGCAGCACCATCGCGCTCTGGAAGCCGCCGAACCCGCTCCCGACGGAGAGCACCGCGTCGGTGGTCTGCTCGCGGGCGGTCAGCGGCACGTAGTCGAGGTCGCACTCCGGGTCCGGCTCGTGCAGGTTGGCCGTGGGCGGGACCAGGTTGTGCTCGATCGCCAGCGCCGAGGCGGCGATCTCCAGGGAGCCGATGGCCCCCAGCGAGTGCCCGATCATGGACTTGATCGAGCTGACCGGGGTCCGGTAGGCGTGCTCCCCCAGGCTGCGCTTGAACGCGGCGGTCTCGTGGCGGTCGTTCTGCTTGGTGCCCGAACCGTGCGCGTTGATGTAGTGGATCTCCTCCGGGTTCATCCTGGCCTCGGTCAGGGCGACCTTGATGGCCTCGGCCATCTCCGCACCGTCCGGCCGCAGGCCCGTCATGTGGAAGGCGTTGCAGCGGGAGGCGAACCCGGCGATCTCGGCGTAGAGGTGAGCCCCGCGGCGCTTGGCGTGCTCGTACTCCTCGAGCACCAGGATCGCCGACCCCTCCCCCAGCACGAAGCCGTTGCGGCTGCGGTCGAAGGGGCGGGAGGCGTGCTCGGGGTCGTCGTTGCGCGGGGTGGTGGCCTTGATCGCGTCGAAGCAGGCCACCGTGATGGGCGAGATGGGCGCGTCGGTCGCGCCGGCGACCATGACGTCCACGCCGCCCTCGCGGATCAGCTCGACGGCGTAGCCGACGGAGTCCAGGCCCGAGGTGCAGCCGGTGGAGATCACCGCGGCCGGGCCCTCGGCCCCGGCCGCCCAGGCGACCTCGCGGGCGAACGAGCTGGGCACGAAGGCGTCGTAGAGATGCGGCACCGCGTAGCGGTGGTCGACCAGGTCCAGCCGGCCGCCGTCGCTGACGACCCGGTACTCCCGGTCCAGGCTCATCGTGGCACCGACCGCGCTGCCGACGCTGACGCCGGTGCGGTACGGGTCGATGCCGTCCGCGCCGATCCCGCTGTCGGCCAGCGCCTCGCCGGTCGCCACCACGGCGAACTGCGCGGCCCGGTCCATCCGGCGGATCTCCTGCGGGCCGAGCCCGTGCGCCAGCGGGTCGAAGTCCACCTCGGCGGCCACCCGGGAACGGAACGGCGAGGCGTCGAAGAAAGTGACGGCACGGGTCGCCGTACGCCCCTGGCTGAGCAGGTTCCAGAATTCCTTGGCGCCGATTCCACCGGGGGCGACAACGCCTATTCCGGTGATCACTACACGGCGTGACATGTAGCGCACTCCCTTCCGGTCGGCTCGTCAGCTCTTCTTCTGCCAGTGGTAGAAACGCGTCGCCATCGCGTCCGCGGGGGACCGCCAGGTCGCCGGGTCGTAGGCGCCGATGAACGGCTTCAGGGATTCGCTGATGTTCACGAAGAGCGGGTGCGTCTTCGCCTCCTCGATCACCGCACCACCGTGGTCGGCGTCGAAGTCCTGCAGGTGGAAGTAGAGGCCGCGGTAGCTGAAGAGCTGCCGCCCGCGCGTCCCCATGAGCTCCGGCATCTCGGTCCCGTCGAACTCACCGAAAAGCCCGGCGACATCGTCGCTGAACCCGGGTTGCATGCGGGCCACGATCAGGGTGCTGAACATTGGATTCCCTTTCGTTGACGGCGGGGAATGTGCCCGTGAAGAAGGGCCCGATGCTCGTGCGGACAGAGCACCGGACCCTGATGAATATGTTCTTCGGTCCGGGTCCGGGGCTCAACGCCCTTGATTTCAGAGCTGGGTCAATCCTGCGCAGCCGACTGTCAGAGAATTGACGTGCGGCGGGTGAACCAGCGACGCACGTCGCTCTCCGCGTAGAAGGTGCGACCGCCGCGGCTCACCCGGCGCCAGGACTGCTCACTCGCCAGCCGGTAGACGGTGCCCATGGAGGCGCCCCACAGCAGCGAGACGTCCTTGGCGCCCAGCCAGCGCTCGGGCGCCCGGGCGGCGCCCTCCCGCTGGGACCACTGCTCGACGGTCCAGCGGTGCGCCGGATCGGCGTCACATCGCACGCCGGCCTCCGACACCGCCCGGCCACCGCCCACGGAGACGCTCAACCGGCCGCTGCAGTCCTGTACTTCGCAGTCGCCCACGAAGGTCCGGCGCACCGGCTCGGCATAGGTGACGGCACGGGCCGCACCGACCAGGCGGGCCGTCTCGCCCGTCGCGTCCGCCACCGCGGGGTGTGCGGCGAGCCAGAGCAGATGCCGCAGCAGGAACCGGGACAGCGCCTCGACGCTGCGCTCCGGAACGCCGACGCCGCGTTCGGCGGCGACCAGGCCGGCCCAGCTGCCCAGTGTCGTCAGGATCCCGGAACGCGCCTCGGCCGCACGCTCGTTGAAGAACAGCCCGGGAGCCCGGGCGGCGCCCGAGACCCGCTCGCGCAGACCCCGTTGCGGCCCACCGCCGAGCAGGTCCTCCAGACTCCGGTGGAGCTGCGGGAGTTCGGTCAGACGCACGCGGAAGCGGCGCAGACAGCGGTGACAGAGCCGGAGGTCCGGCAGGACCGTCCGGCCGACGGGTTCCGCCGAGGTCGCGCCCTCCCGTGCCGCGCCCTCCTGCGCCCGCTCCCCCTCGGAGCAGTCGTGGCCGACGCAGCGCGGCAGCCCCTCCTCCCCGTACGCCGCCGGCGTCATGCCGACCTCCGATCGTCGTCGCGGTCACCGTCGCGCTCGTCGTCACTGCGGCCGTCGCGCGCGGCGCCACGCTCGGCCGGGCCGAGCCGGAAGCCGACGCCGCGCACGGTGATCACCCAGTCGCTCGCGCCGAGCTTGGCCCGCAGACTGCTGACGTGGGTGTCGAGGGTCCGGCGCGACCAGGTCTGGCCCCAGACCTCCTCCAACAGGCGCTCGCGCTCCAGCACCACGCCGGGGTTGGCCGCGAGCAGCCGCAGCAGGTCGAACTCCTTGCGGGTCAGCTCGATCCGCTGCCCCGCCAGGAAGACCTCGCGGGTGCCCGCGTCGATGCGCAGCTCCCCGTAGGCGATCGTCACCGGCAACACCCGACGGGGGCCGGAGCGCCGCATCACCGCCTCGATCCGGGCCATCAGCTCCCGGAAGCCGTAGGGCTTGACCATGTAGTCGTCGGCGCCGACCTGCAGCGCCAGGACGCAGTCGAGCTCGGAGTCGCGCGAGGTGACCGCGATGACCGGCAGCATGCTGGTCTCGCGGATGCCCCGACAGACCTCGAGCCCGTCGAGGTCGGGCAGTTCCAGGTCCAGCAGCACCAGATCGGCCTGGTCCCAGCGGCGTAACGCGGCGTCGCCGGTCGCGACGCTCTCCACCTCGTGTCCGTGGCGTCTGAGCCGGAGCGCCAGCAACTGGGCCTCCACCTCGTCGTTCTCGACGACGAGGACCCGCCACGCCCCGAACGCCTGGTCCTGTTGATTTCGTAGAGGAAGACTCACGATCAATCCCCCAAATCTCGCTCGCTTCCGGTCCACGCCGGCGCGGGTGTCTGGCTGAAAATTTACAAACCGCGCGGTCCGTTTGTCAAACCTCAGAACCTCTCAGGACGCTACGGGGCCCACCAGATCAGGCCTCGACCACTCCGAGCACGCCCACCACCAGGGTCGAACGAGGTCCGAACACCGGCACACCGGTCCCTAAAACAGCGCGTACGGTCTATTATTTGCTGATGCGGACAACTCAGTTGTACGCACCACCCATCACACGCCGCTGCCTGGCGTCAGGAGGCCACAGTGACCAAGCAGGAGCGTGCGGCGCGGACCCGTACCGCCTTGATCCGAGCTGCCGCGGAGGAGTTCGAGCGTCGCGGGTACGCCGAGACCACGCTCAACGACATCAGCCTGCGCTGTGGCGTCAGCACGGGGGCCCTGCACTTCCACTTCGACAGCAAGGCCACCCTGGCCGCGACGGTGGAGGAGTACGCGGAGGACGACCTGCGCCGCTGCGTGGCGACCGCCCGTGCCGCGGCCCACGGGACGCCCGGCGGCGCGCTCGGAGAACTGATCCAGGTCTCCCACCGGGTGATGGACACCCTGAGCGTGAACCCGGTCGTCCGCGCCGGCGTCCGGCTCGGCTTCGAACGCCACCGCAGCGGTGGGCGCCTGCGCCAGGCCTGGCAGGAGCTGGTGGCCTCGCTGCTCCGTCGGGCGCGGCAGGAGGGCGAGCTCACCGACGAGGCCGCCCTCGACGAGCTGGAGACCGTGCTCACAGCCTTGCTCCACGGCCTGGTGATGCTCAGCCAGGAGAGTCTGTGCTGGCTGGAGCCGAGCAGGCTCGGCTCCTTCTGGCGCCTCGTCCTGCCCCGGATCGCCACCCCGCAGGCGGCGACGCTGCTGGCGTCGGCGAGCGGGCCGGCACCGGTCCAGTGACCCGGTGCCGGGCTCGCGGCGGCGGCCCGCAACGCCGCGCACCCGCTCCGGCCGGGTCACGGTCGGAGCGGGTGCGCGGCGGAAGGGGTGCGGCGGAAGGGGTGGGGCGGAACAGGGGCGCGGACCGGCGGGCCGTGGGGGCGCAGCGGCCTCACGCCACCGCCGCGAAGGCCGACAGGTGGTCGGCGGCCCAGACGTCGAAGCAGCGCGGCAGCAGGCCGGTCGTCGCGGTGAAGTCCGGCTCGACGGCAGCCTTGCGGCCGTCCAGGAGCCGAACCGCGCTCTCCAGCAGGGCGTCCACCACCTGCGGCGGGTAGCGCAGGACCAGGCCCGCCCGCGCCTCCTCGACGGTGAGCTCGCGGAAGCCGAGCGGCCGGCCGAGCAGCCCGGCGAGCCGGGCGGTCCGCTCCCGGGCGGAGAGGGCCTCGGGGCCGGTCAGTGCGAGCGCGGTGTCCACGCACCGGGCCTGCGTCAGCGCGTGGACGGCCGCCTCGGCCACGTCCCGCGGGTCGATCACGGCAGCGGGGGCGTCACCGTGCAGCGCGCTCACGACGCCCGTGGAGCGGATGTCGTCCGCCCAGGCCAGGGAGTTGGACATGAAGGCGCGGGGACGCAGCAGCGTCCAACCGAGGCCCGAGGTCCGCAGCGCCTGCTCCGCCGCGCGTTGCCGACGGCTGATCAGGTCCTGGGCGTCCTCCTCGGCGGCGGCCAGTGCGGAGAGCTTGACCACGTGCTCGACCCCCGCCCTGCGCGCCTCGCCGAGAAAGACCTCGTCGTCGGGGCGGAAGGGGTCGGTGGTGACCAGGAACGCCCGGCGGATCCCGCGCAACGCGGCGGCGATCGTCTCCGGTTGCTCGTAGCGGCCGACGGCCACCTCCACCCCGGCCCCGCACGGACCGAGTGCCGCGAGGCGCTCGGGGCTGCGCACGAGCGCCCGCACCGGACCGCGGTCCGCGAGAAGACGCACCACCTCGCGGCCCACCCGGCCGGTGGCACCGGTCACCAGGATCACGCGTCGGCCCCGGCCGCGAGCACGCCCTCGAAGACCAGGGTGTCGTTCTGCCGCCCGCGCACGACGACGGAACAGCCGTCCCGACCGAGGTCCACGGCGTACGCCTGGATCCAGACAGGCTGGTCGAGCTCGGCGTAGCGGTGGAACTTCAGCCCGCCGCCCAGGGGCACGAACGGTCTGCTGGACACGGTGGCCGCGTGGGCCGCCTGCCGGGCGGCCTCCAACAACATCATCCCGGGGACGTGGTCGCTCGGGCGGTGGAAGAGGACGGGGTGCGTGGGGTCGCACCGCAGCTGCCAGCAGTCCTGCTGGCCGCTCGGCGCGAGCAGCACGTCCTCCTCGCTCGCCCGGCCCACCAGCCAGGGGTCCAGCGGCGTGGGGAGCGGCGCCGTCCGCACCGCGGCATCGGTGCTGAGCGGACAGTGTCCGCGCAGCCGCTCGTAGACGGAGGGGCGGACGAACCCGATGTTCCCGGCCCCCGTCGCCACGAGCCGTCCGCCGAACCGCACCTGGACCTCGGTGCGCAGCCCGGCCAGCTGGCGGCCGCGGTGCAGCACGTCGGTGCAGTGCACCTCGATCACGGCGTCGCCGCCCGTCTCGGTGCAGCCCCGCTCCGCGCCGGACAGCGCGCCCTGCTCCGCGGCGAAGGACATGCTGTTCATCACGAACCGATGGTCGGTCGGCACCCCGAAGCCGACGTGGCTGACCAGGATGCTGCTCTGGCGCATGCTCTCGACCACGAGTAAGGGGTCGAAGGAGTAGCCGTGCACGGGCACGAAGAAGGGGTGGAGCCAGCGGGCGGAGATCAGGTAGCGATCGCCCCCGAGCCTGATCCAGTCGGTCGGCAGGACCTCGACCTGCTCGATCCGGTGTGTGAGCTCCGCGAGGGAGGAGGCGGAGGCGGTGAGGCTGGGACTCATTGCGGTTCCCCGTTCCAGTCGGATGGTGCTGATTCGGATGGAATGCCCCGGACTGGCTAGCGCGACTGAAAACATACGAGGCACGTGGTTTTTTTTCAAGGCTCCCCGGGGACGACACAAAGAGGTAACCTGGCGAGGAACAAACTGATAGGTCTGATACCGGTTACGCGCGGAAGGACGGATTCTTGGCCCAGCAGGAGCGGGCCGTCGCCACACGACGGAAGATCATCGAGGCGGCGGCGGCGGTCTTCGAACGGGACGGCTACCAGGCGGCCACCATCGCCGAGGTGCTGAGCGTCGCCCAGGTGACCAAGGGGGCGCTCTACTTCCACTTCGCCTCCAAGGAGGAACTGGCGAACGCCGTCCTGGAGGCACAGAGCGACGAGTCCGCGGTGCTGCCGCAGCCCATCCGTCTCCAGGAGTTCATCGACACGGCCCAGGTGCTGGCCCAGCGGCTGCGCACGGAACCGCTGGTGCGGGCGAGCGTCCGGCTCACCCTGGACGAGCGCACGCCCATCGCGGCGCGGTCCCAGCCGTTCCACGACTGGAACGACTCGATCCTGCGCGTCCTGGAGGCCGCGCGGGAGCAGGGCGAGCTGCTGCCCCAGGTCGACGTGCCGAGGACGGCGGGTCTGTGCGTGGGCGCCTTCGCCGGCCTGCAGATGATGTCCGGCCTGCTGACGGGCTACCAGGACCTGCCCGAGTACATCGCCGGCATGCAGCAGCTGCTGCTGCCCAGCATCGCGGTCCCGTCGATCCTGGTGCGGCTGGACATGGCACCGGACCGCGGCGAACGGCTGGTCCGGGCACACCAGGAGGCGGAGCGCGCGACCGCCGAGGTCGAGGCCCAGTCCGAGTCGGGCGGGTCGGGGTCCGGGAAGACACCGACCACGGCCGGGACCACAGCCGCCCGGGCCGGTCGCGGCCGGGGCAAGGCCCCACGGGCGGATGCCCCGCGGGAGCGCTCCCGCGGCTGACCGGTCCGCCCGCCCCACGACGCGGCCGCTCCGTCCGATTCTCGGTCACCCCCTTGGCCCTGGCCTTCGGGGCTGACAGGATCCCGGCATGCCTGTGACCCTGCCGCCCCGACTGCGCCGCCTGCTCGGGCTGCGCCGTGTGCGGCTGGGCCTCGCCTTCGCGCTGGTCGCGGTGACCGCACTGGGCGGCTGGCTGGGCACCGACAGCGGTCCGGACTACCCGACCGGCACCTTCCGGATGGCCACCGGCGCGCCCTCGGGCGTGTACGCGCTCTACGGGACGCTGCTGCAGGCCGCGGTGGACCACGGGCTGCCGGGCGTCCGGCTGGCGCTGGACCCGAGCGTCGGCGGTCCGGACAACCTGGCCCGGGTCGCCGACGGACGCGACGACTTCGGCATCGCCACCGCCGACGCGGTCGCCCACTTCTCCGGACCGGGCAAGGACCAGCTCCGCGCGCTCGGCCAGCTCTACGACGACTACGTGCAGCTCGTGGTCCCCTCCGACTCCCCCGTGAAGTCCGTCAAGGACCTCCAGGGCCTGCGCGTGGGCACCGGCCAGCCCGGCAGCGGCGTGCAGCTGATCGCCCACCGGGTGCTGGCCATCTCCCATCTGCAGGCCGGGAGGGACCTGCAGGAGCTGCCGTACGGGATCGCGGACGCGCCGGCCGCGCTGAAGGCGCACCGCATCGACGCCTTCTTCTGGTCCGGTGGCCTGCCGACCGAGGGCATCATCGCCCTCACCAAGCAGGACCACGTGCGGCTGGTGCCGCTCGGCACGCTCTCGACGCAGATGGACGAGCTGGCGCAGCAGGTCGACCCGGGCGCCCGGAACACCCAGATCTACCGCGCGTCCACGGTGCCGCGCTGGGCCTACCCCGCCAGTGAGCCGGACGAGTCCGTCTCGACGCTGGCGGTGGCCAACCTGCTGGTCACCCGCGCGGACGTGCCGAGCTCACTGGTGGAGCGGATGACCGAGGTCGTGATGAGCAGCCGCGACGCGATCGGCCAGCGCGTGCACGCCGCCCAGCTCGTGGACGTCCGGTCCGCGATCTACACGCAACCGCTGCCGCTGGCGGAGGGCGCCCGCCGCTACTACGTCTCGGTCAAGCCCTGACGCCCACCGCTTGTCCCGCGGCTCTCACAGCTCCTCCGCGACCGCGTCGCGGACGGGGCCCGGCAGGGAGGCGACGGAGGCCTCCAGCAGCAGCGTCGCCTCGTGCCGCATGGCGCGGGCCAGCTCCGCGTCGACGACGGACTGCGCGAGCGGCCGCATGTGGCGCACCACCTCGGCCGCGCGGGCCGCGTCGGCGTCGGTGAGCGGCGCGGAGCCGACGTAGCGCGGGAACACCTCGACGGCCGCGAAGTGCACGAACCGGCGGGCGAGGTGCTCCATGTCGCGCCGTACCTCCTGCAGGTGCGCGATGCTGGCCGCGAGCGGCACACCCAGCTCGTGCAGCCGCGCGGCAGCCTCGAGCAGGGCCGGGCTCGGCACCCGGTAACGCTCGGCCAAGGGCTCCTCGTCGCCCCCTGAACCGCCACTCGCGTCCGGGAGCGCTCCCAGCTCCGGGACGGCTCTGGGCTGCGGAATCAGCTGCGCCACCGCCGCGCCGTCCCCGTCCCGGACGGGCTCGAGCACGCCGAGGCCGACGGCGGCGGCGATGGCCTGCGGGTCCCGGAGGCCGCCGAAGCGGGCCGTCAGGTCGGCCCGGTCCAGGTACTCGGGGCGCTCGTCGGACCAGGGCGCGGTCACCTCGGCCACCAGCCCCAGCACCCCGCCGAGGCTGCGACCGTCCTCCCAGGCGTCGAGCAGCTCCTTGATGCCGGCCAGGGTGTGTCCGCGGTCCAGCAGGGCGGCGATCAGACGCAGCCGCTCCAGGTGGGTGTCGTCGTAGACGTTGGCCCGGCCGCGTCGGTCGGCGCGGGGCAGCAGGCCGCGGTCCTGGTAGGCGCGGACGTTGCGCACGGTGGTCCCGGCCGCCTGGGCCAGGTGGTCGATCAGGTACTCCCGGCTCGGGCGCGGCACCGTGTTCATGCCGTCGCTCATGACGTCCTCCTCCGCTCCCGCCGCCTGCCTGGTTGCCCGCGACGCTCCGTCAGGCGCCGTCAGAGCGCCGGATGGGGGTGCCCCCGGCCGAGGGCCGGGGAAGGGTCCACGAGATGATCGCGACCCACGGACGGGATGCTACCGACGCGAACGGCGTCGACGAACTCGGCGATCAGGTCGGCCACCAGTGCGGGGCGGGTCAGCGGCAGCCAGTGCCCCGCGTCCACGGTGCGCCGACGCAGGACCGGTGTCCATCGGTCGAGGTCGTCGTAGAGGCGCGGCCCGAGGAACGGGTCCCGCTCCGGCACCACCAGTTGCACCGGCACCCGCGCCACCCGGTCCGGGCGCGGCTCGCGGGCACGACGGCGGGTGTTGGCACGGTAGAGCCAGAGACCCGCGACCGCGTCCCGGGCCAGTGTCGGCGCCGGATGCCCCGGCACCCGGGTCCGCTCCAGCGCCCGCCACAGCGCCGCCCACCCGCCGTGCGCCAGCGGTCCGCGCCACAGCGCCTCCGGCAGCCGCGGCAGCCGGAAGGCCGTGATGTACCAGGACCGCACCGCCTGGTCGAGCAGGGCCCGCAGGTCCGCCGAGGTCCGCCGGCGCAGGCGCGTGCGCGCCCACAGCGCGACGTGGTCGAGACAGGGCCCGCTGATGCTGGTGAACGACGCGAGCCCGCCCTGCAGCCGCGGCGAGGTCGCGAACTCCCAACCCTGCACCGACCCCCAGTCGTGCCCGACCAGATGCACCGGCCCGTACGGCGCGAGCGCGTCCAGCACGGTGAGGAAGTCCTCCTCCAGGCGCTCCAGCGTGTACCCGTCCCGGCCGTCGGCCGACGGCGGCGCGGTGGAGCGACCGGTGCCCCGGACGTCGTAGGCGACCACGTGGTAGCGGTCCCGCAGCCGGTCCATGACGGGCGCCCAGACATCCCGGCAGTCGGGATACCCGTGCAGGAACCAGAGTGTCGGCCGCAGCGGATCACCCGCCTCCACCACGGCCAGCTCCACGCCGTCGTCGGTGACGACCCGATGCTCGCGCGCCCCGTCGATCATGGCCCTCCCCGCAGCGCCGGGCTGACGCTCCCATCGGCCAATGTCCCAGTGCCCACTGGCTCGGTCAATGGGTTGCACCACTCGGGGCCGCGAGGCTCCGGTTATCCGACCGGCAGCGTCACGGTGACCGTCAACCCCTTGGGCTGTTGGGCCGCGAAGTCGATCGCGCCGCCGTTCGCGGTGAGCAGGGCGCGGGCGATGGACAGGCCGAGGCCCGAGCCGTCGGTGTTCTGGTGGCGCGGGCTGCGCCAGAAACGGTCGCCGATGCGGGCGAGTTCGTCCTCGTCCAGGCCCGGACCGCCGTCCGTCACGCGGATCACCACCGCAGCGGCCTCCGCCTGCGTCTCCACCCGCACCGCGCCGCCCTCGGGCGTGAACTTGAGCGCGTTGTCCAGCACCGCGTCCAGCGCGCTGCCCAGCCCCACCGGATCGGCCAGCGCCGTCAGCGGGTCGCCCTGCGGCACGCGGAGGTCGAGGGAGACACCGCGCTCCCGCGCGTACGCGCTCCAGCCCTCGACCCGGTCGGCGACGATCCGGCCCACGTCGGTCGGCAGCGCCGCCGGGCGGGCGTTCTCCGCGCGGGCGAGGCCCAGCAGGTCGTCGAGGACCTGCGCGAGGCGGCGGCCCTCCTCGCGCACGCCCGCCATCTCCTCGTCGTGGCCGTCGGGCAGCTCCATGCCCAGCACCTCGACCCGCAGCATCAGCGCGGACAGGGGATTGCGCAGCTGGTGCGAGGCGTCCGCGACGAACGCCCGCTGCTGGTCGAGCACCAGCTCGACGTGGTCCGCCATCTCGTTGAAGGCGTGCGCCAGACGGCGCAGCTCCGGCGGTCCGCCGGCCGGGGCGACCCGGGAGGCGAGGCGTCCGGTGGCGATGTCGTGGGTGACCTTGTCCAGGTCGTGCACCGGCCGCAGCACCCACCGGGTCAGCACGACGGCGCCGCCGACCGCGAAGAGCACGGCAAGGGACTCCCCGCCGATCAGCCACAGCCAGGCGCTCAGCACCCGGGCGCGCAGCCCGTCCGTCGGCGACTCGGTGACCACCACCGCGACCACGTCCCCGTCCCAGACGACCGGGGAGGCGATCACGAGCCGGGCCGAGGGGCCGTCCCACGGCCAGACCTGGGCGGGGTCGTGGCTGCGGCGCCCGTCCAGCGCCTCGCGGAAGGGCTCGGCGGAGTCACCGCTCAGCGCGTTCTGCCAGCTCGACGGGTAGGCGTGCAGTTCCTTGCCGGAGAGGTCGAAGATCCCGGCCGAGATGCCGTAGACGTCGTGGTAGCGACGGAGCTCGGCGTCGAGGGTGCGCTGTTGCTCGCCGGCGTCGGCCGAGTCCGGCTGGCCGAAGGGGTTCTGTGCGAGCGCGGCGAAGCGCGCCGTGTCGTCGATCCGGTCGACCACGACGCGCTGCTGCTCCGTCTGGGCCTCGCTGGCGGCCAGCGGAACGCCGAGCGCGAGCAGCACACAGGCGAGCAGCACGAGCAGGATGCCGAGCAGGCGGGTACGCATGGGAGGGTTCCGGCGGTCGTGTCAGTCGCGGACCAGATGGTCGGGCACGGCCAGCTTGTAGCCGATGCCCCGCACCGTCTCGATCAGGCCGGGCAGGCCGATCTTGCGGCGCAGCGAGGCGACGTGGACCTCCAGCGACCGGGCCGTCCCGTCCCAGCTGCTGCGCCACACCTCACTGATGATCTGCTCGCGCCGGAAGACCACGCCGGGGCTCTGGGCGAGCAGCGCCAGCAGCTCGTACTCCTTGCGGGTCAGCGCGACGTCCTCGCCGTGCACGGTGGCGCGGCGCGACGCCTGGTCCAGCACCAGCCCGAAGGCCCGGTCGAGCAGCCCCTGCGCGTCGTCCCCCGCAGCCTGGGCCTGCGCCGGAACCGGGCGGGCGGCGGCGTCGCGACGGGCCACGGCGTGGATCCGGGCCAGCAGCTCGCCCATGTCGTAGGGCTTGACGATGTAGTCGTCGGCGCCGATGTTCAGCCCGTGGATACGGTCGCGGACCTCGGCCCGCGCGGTGACCATGATCACCGGGATGCCGCAGCGGCGCCGGATCTGGTCACACACGTCGAACCCGTCCCGGTCGGGCAGCCCGAGATCGAGGAGCACCACCCGGAACTGCGGACGGCCGTCGGGCACGAGGGCGTCCAGCGCCTCGTTCCCCGAACGGGCATGGCGCACCTCGAACCCGTGCTTGCCCAGCACGGCCATCAAGGCGGCGGCGACGTGTTCGTCGTCCTCGACCAGGAGCAGGCGCACGGGTCACTCCTCCCGCCAGGGTTGGGTCGGTCTCCAGCAGGCATCCACCCTCATCGGACCGGCTCAGGTCAAGTGGCGGCGCGTGACCGGCGGGTTCCGTTACCGAGCTGCGATGATCCGGAGCGCGGATCGGCACCCGGAGAACACATGATCCTCAAATCACCCTCAGAAGTGTGATGCGCGCGCGAACGGCCCCGTAGAGTCGGGAACGGGCGTCCTCCACCTCCATCCGGAAGACCTGGAGTCTGCCCGACCGAACCGCCTGAAGTTCCGCACCGACGCAACGCCCCTGCAACGCCCCGAGGAGTGGGACCGCCGTGACCTCCGCCGCCGCGCCGCCCGCCGGGCTGCTGCAGCTGAGGGGCGTGAGCAAGCGGCACGGGCTGGTGCAGGCCCTGCACGAGGTGGACCTGGAGCTCTCGCGCGGCGAGGTGGTCGCCCTGGTCGGGCCGCCCGGCGCCGGCAAGACCACCCTGTGCCGGGCCATCCACGGCGCCGAGCGCATCGACTCGGGGGAGATCCTGCTCGACGGCGCACCCCTCCCCACCGGCGGGCGCGGGCGCGCGCGGCGCAGGGCGCGGGCAGACGTCGGCCTGGTGCCGCCGCCGGAGACCGTCGAACACGCCCTGGCCGGTGCGCTGGGCCTCGGCCGCACCGTCTTCGGCGAACTGACCCGCTGCCAGATCGAGGCCCGCGGCACCGCGCCCGAGGTGGCCGCGGAGCGCACGGCGGGCGCGCTGCGGAAGGTCGGCGCGGAGTCGGAGGCGGCCCTGCGCGGCCGGCAGCTGGGCCCGTCCGGTCGCGGCAGGGTCGCGCTGGCCCGCGCCCTGGTCCTGGACCCCAAGGTGCTGGTCCTCGACGAACCCGCGGCGGACCTCCACGAGCTCGCTCGCGAGCTGGCGGCCGACGGCCGCACCATGCTCATCGTCACCGAGGACCCCGGGTTCGCCCACGCCGCGGCGGACCGCGTCCTGTTCATGTCCGGGGGCCGCATCGTCGAATCGGCACCCCCGGAGCAGTTCTTCTCGGCCCCCCGCACCTTCCGCGCCCGCGACTTCGTCTCCCGCCTCCGCAGGAGATAGGCCCCTCCTGCGGTTGCACCCCCGGGGGCGCGAGGCTCCGACACATGCGGCTCCGCCGCCCGGGCGCGAGAAACCACCCTGTGCGGATGGCCTTGCGCGTTCGGTGCACCACCTGCGTGGGTGGCTTGTGGCGCAGTTCCCCGCACCCCTGATCGTGCATCTTCAGCCTCGCAGAAACGGGTAGCCGTTCGCACGGGCGTGTGAAGTGAACCGGCGTACGCCTGACGCTGCTTGACGGCGGTACAGGCGATCTGGTCCATTTCCTTCTATGACTGGCCCAGCCCCCTCCGGTTCCGACCCCGTGATCATCGCCGGTGCCGGTCCCATCGGCCTCGCGCTCGCGCTCGCCCTCGCCCGGCACGACGTGCCGAGCCTGGTGCTGGACGAGGGCACGGGGCTCGCCCCGGAGAGCGCGCGCTCGACCGTCCTGCGAGCCGACACCGTCGAACTGCTCCAGCGCATCGGGTACGGCCGGGTCACCGCCGACGGTCGGGGCTGGACCGCCTGGCGGACCCTGCGTCGGGGCCGCGAACTGCACAGCGTCGAGCTGCGCCACGACGACGTCCTGCACCTGGCCCAGCACCGGCTGCTGCGCGGCCTGCGGGACGCCGTCTCCGCCACCGGGCTGGTCGAGCTGATGCCCGAATCCGCGCTGCTGGAGCTGGAGCAGGAGCCCGGCGAGGCCGCTGTGAGCGTGCGCACGCAGCGCACCTGGCTGCACGGCAGCTTCCTGGTCGGCTGCGACGGCCCGCGCTCGACCGTCCGCAAGCGGCTCGCGCTGCGCTTCCCCGGACGTGCCGCCGCCGACCACTACGCGGTCGCGACGATCCGCGCGGACCTCCCGTTCCCCGGCGAGGCCCTGCTCCACCGCGACCAGCCGCGCCACTCCGGCGCGCCCTCGGCGCGCGAGGTCGTGGCCCGGCCGCTGCCGGACGGCGTCTGGCGGCTGGACTGGCGCCTGCCCCCGCGCGCGCCCGGGTTCAGCCCGGACCAACTGATCGAACAGCTGCGGGCGACACTCGCGGCGTGGAACGACGGCCGGGTGCCCGGCTACGAGCTGATCTCCAGCGCCGACCACGTCGTGCAGCAGCGCCTCGCCACCCGCTTCCAGGTCGGCCGCGCGTTCCTCGCCGGGGACGCCGCGCACCTGCTGGGCGCGCTCGGCATGCAGAACCTCGACGAGGGCCTGCGCGACGTCGACAACCTCGCGTGGAAGCTCGGCCTGGTCTGGCACGGTCACGCGCCCGAACGCCTGCTGACCACCTACCAGCAGGAGCGCCGCAGCGCGGTCATCGCGCGGCTGCGCGCCGTCGACCAGGCGATGCCGTTGCTGCAGCCCAGCACCCCGCTGCTGGAGGCGCGCCGCAGCCTCCTCTCGGGCTCGCTGCGCCGCAACGCCGAGCTGCTCTCCGACGGGAGCCTCGGCACCGGCCGGCTCGGCGGCGCGCCCGCCTACCCGGCGCCGGGCCAGGGCCGCGCCGCGCTCACGCCGGGGCTCAGCCCGACCAGCCCGGGCGTGCTGGTCCAGGACCTGTCCGTGATCACCGCGGACGGCACCCGGGACCGGCTGCGCGCCCGGCTCGGGCGCGGCTTCCTGGTGGTACTCGTCGCCCCGGGCACGGGCGTGTGGGCCACCGAGCACTGGCTCGGCGCCGGGCTGATGCCGCAGCTCACCGAGGTGACCCAGGAGCTGCCCGTCCCCGCCGAACTGCTCGTCACCGAGAGCTACCCCGGCGCCCCCGCCCACACCGTGCTGCTGATCCGCCCCGACGGGCACCTGGTGGCCGCCACACCCGGGAGCCGGCCCGAGGAGCTCGTGGCACTGGCGGACCGGGCCCGCAACGCCGCTTCCGAGCTACCCGTCCCCCGCGGCGCCGGCACCGGCGAGGGCGCCCCTCGGCTCGAGACGCTTCCTGCCGGACAGCCCTGAGGCCCGTCCTCATGGTGGAAGCCTTCTTGACCATCTTCTGAGCGCGTGCTCTACTCCCGCCATGGGGATCATCGTCTTGCGGTCAGTCCGCAGCACGCGACTGGACGTCGTCCGGTGCCCCCGCCTGTTCTGTACCCCGGGCTGACCTGACGCCCGGCTGGAGAAGAACACTTCTCGCTGTCGTCACGGACAGCCCTTCACACGGCACCCCACGCCGCCGCGCCCGCTGACCGCATCCGTCGCGCCCTGACGCGCACGCACGCCCGGTCCCGCTGCCCGGCGGCGCCCCGTCATCGCTCCGACGACCCCAGGACGCCACCGTGCTGCAGACTTCCGCACCCCCGTCACCCGTGCCCGCACCCTCATCCTCATCCTCCGCACCCGACCTCGCGACGCTGCTGGAGTTCGCCCGCGCCACCGCCACCGATCCGGAGGTACTGGCCCGGCTCGCCCTGCATCCGACCGAGCGGACCTGGATCCGGCTGGAGGGCCCCGGCGGCAGCGAGGCCTGGCTGATCGGCTGGCCGCCCGGCTCCGAGACCGGCTGGCACGACCACGGCGGCTCCAGCGGCGCGTTCGTCACCGCGCTCGGTGAGCTGAGCGAACTGTCGCTCGTGATGCCGCTGCCCAGCGCGGGCTGGCGCAGCCTGGAACTGGAGGAGGGCGTCGACCGGCAGCGCACACTGGAAGCGGGCCGCGGCCGGGCCTTCGGCCCCCACCACGTGCACCAGGTGATCAACCCGTCCGCGACCGGCCACGCCGTCTCGGTGCACGTCTACCACCCGCCGCTGCCGCAACTGCGCCGCTACGCCCGGCAGGGCGACGTGCTGAGCGTGGCCGCGGTCGAGACGCAGGAGGACTGGTGAGCACACCCATCGGGATCGACGCGCTGCTGGAGCGGGAGCGCACCCACCTTCACCGGCTGACGCCGCAGGAGGCCGCCGCCGCGCTCGTCGAGCAGAACGCGCTGCTGGTCGACATCCGCTATGCCGCACTGCGGGACCGGGACGGGCTGATCCCCGGCGCGCTCGTCGTGGAGCGCAACGAGCTGGAGTGGCGCATGGACCCCCAGGGCAGCCACCGCTCGCCCGAGACGACGGACCACGACCGCCTGGTCATCGTGGTCTGCAACGAGGGCTACGCCTCCTCCTTGGCCGCCCGCTCCCTCCAGGCCCTGGGCCTCCACCGCGCAACGGACCTCATCGGCGGCTTCCAGGCCTGGAAGGCGGAGGGATTGACCGTCTCGAAGTAGCGGCCCACCCGGGGGTCTCACCGGGCGAAGCTCGTCGCCCGGCTCTCCCTGATCACCGTGATGCGGATCTGGCCCGGGTAGGTGAGCTCGTTCTCCACCTCGCGGGCCACGTCCTTCGCGATGACCTGCGCCTGCAGGTCGTCCACCGCCTCCGGCAGGACCATCACCCGCACCTCGCGACCGGCCTGCATCGCGTAGACCTTGTAGACGCCCTCGTGCCGCCGCGCGATCTGCTCCAGCTTCTCCAGACGGCGCGCGTGCAGCTCCACCGACTCCCGGCGCGCGCCGGGGCGTCCGCCGCTGCAGGCGTCCGCGGCCTGGGTGAGGACCGCCTCGACCGTCTGCGGCTCGATCTCGTTGTGGTGCGCCGCCACCGCGTGCACCACCTCCTCCGACTCGCCGTAGCGCCGGACGAGCTCCGCGCCGATCTGGGCGTGGCTGCCCTCGACCTCGTGGGTGACGGCCTTGCCTATGTCGTGGAGCAGGCTGCAGCGCTTGACCAGGGTCGGATCGACGTGGAGTTCCGCCGCCATGGTCCCGGCCAGGTGCGCGGACTCCACCAGGTGGCCCAGCACGTTCTGCCCGTAGGAGGTGCGGTAGCGCAACCGGCCCAGCAGGCGCAGCAGTTCGGGGTGGAGCTCGTCGATGCCGACCTGGGCGACGGCCTCCTCCGCCGCCGCCTGGCAGAGCCGCTCCACCTCGACGAGGCTGCGCTGGTACGCGTCCTCGATGCGCTGCGGATGGATCCGGCCGTCGGCGATCAGCTCCTCCAGGGTGAGCCGGCCCACCTCCCGACGAACCGGGTCGAAGCAGGAGAGCAGCACCGACTCGGGCGTCTCGTCGATGACGAGGTTGACGCCCGTCACGGACTCGAAGGAGCGGATGTTGCGGCCCTCGCGGCCGATGATCCGACCCTTCATCTCCTCGCCCGGCAGGCGCACGGCGGTCACGACGTAGTCGGTGGTGCCCTGGACGGCCACACGCTGGATCGAGGAGGCCACGATCTCCCGGGCCCGGGCCTCTCCGTCCGCCCGCGCCTGCCGCTCGATCTCGCGGACGGTCAGCACGGCCTCGCGCTTGGCCTGTTGCTCGGCCGAGCGGACCACCTCGGCCCGCGCCTCCGCCGCGCTGAGGCCGGCCACCTCCTCCAGCATCCGCCGCCGCTCGGCACGCAGCTCCTCGGTACGCACGGAGACCTCGGCCTGGGCCTGGGCGGTGTCCAACTCCCGCTGCAGCAGCCGTCGCTGCTCCTCGTCGATGCGGGCCTCGCGCTCCGCGCTGCGCTCCTCGCGCCGGTCCAGTTCCAACGCCCGCTCCCGGGCACCGTGCAGAAGTTGGCGCACCGCCAACGCCGCGACGCAGAGCAGGATCAGGCCGAGAACCAGCATCAGGATCGGGACTGCCGTCGTCGTGCCGACTGCCAGCGTCATCAGCCCTCCCCGTCCGGCGCGGGATCACGCCGTGATCACAGTGCGATCTCGGTGCGAGGCTGGCATCGGCCCCTCATCACTCATGGTGAGGCTAGGTCCGGGTTACGAAACGGTCAAGATGGCGACTGCTCCTGACCGTTCGGTAGCAGCGGCGGCGCGGGTCGCGTCCGCCTCAGGAGGCAACACCGGTACGCAACAGCACCGGGACGCACCCGCGTCACTCCTCGCCGGAGTCGAGGTGGTCGTTCTCGAGGCCGACGGCGGACTCGTCGTCCTCGGCGGCCTCCTCGTCGAGCAGGGCGCGGACGACGCGGAGGGCCAGGCCCTCCGGATAGCCGCGGCGGGCCAGCATGCCCGCGAGGCGGCGCAGCCGGACCTGACGGTCCAGACCGCGGGTGGAGGAGAGCTTGCGCTCGACCAGGCGGCGGGCCGCCGCCTCCTCGTCGTCCGGATCGACCTCGGCCACGGCCTCGGCGACCAACGCGCTGTCGACGCCCTTGGCCCGCAGCTCCCCGGCCAGGGCGCGCCGGGCCAGGCCCCGACTGCGCTGCCGCTGCTCCACCCAGGAGCGTGCATAGGCCGCGTCGTCGATCAGCCCGACCTCGGTCAGCCGGTCCAGCACCTGCTCGGCGACCTCGTCGGGGATCTCCTTGCGCCGCAGCGCGTCGGCGAGCTGGCGCCGGGTGCGGGCCTGCCCGGTCAGCAGCCGCAGGCAGATGTCCCGGGCCCGGGAGGCGGGATCGGCCGCGGCCCCGACGGGCGCGTCCTCACCCGAAGCCTCGTCGGACGCCCCACCGGCCGCGTCCGCGGATCGTCGGCCGCCCCGTCGGTCGGACCGCCGCCCGCGTGCACCGCGCCCGGGCGCCGGCTTGTCGGAGCGAGCCTCGCCGAACGGGGCGTCGCCGAACCGGGCCTCGCCCGGCTGGGGCTCCGCCCCGGGGCTCGGCCTGGAGCCCGGGGCGGGGGCGAGGTCAGCCGGCGTTTCCGGCCAGCTGCCGCCGCCCCCGTGGGAGGACCAATCGCGCGGACCCCACGCGCTCTCGGTCGACGACGGCGTCACCGCGCTCAGGCCTTGACCTCCGCCGGGACGGCCTCGGCGGCCTTGGCCTTGCTGCCGCGAGCGGCGGGCGCCTTGGCGCCGGCGGCGGCGGCGGCGGCCGGAGCCTCACCGACGGCCGGAGCGGCCTCGGCCGGGGTGTCCAGCTTCGGGCCGACGCCCAGCTTCTCCTTGATCTTCTTCTCGATCTCGTCGGCCAGGTCCGGGTTGTCCCGCAGGAAGTTGCGGGCGTTCTCCTTGCCCTGGCCCAGCTGGTCGCCCTCGTAGGTGTACCAGGCGCCGGACTTGCGGATGAAGCCGTGCTCGACACCCATGTCGATCAGGCCGCCCTCGCGGCTGATGCCCTGGCCGTAGATGATGTCGAACTCGGCCTGCTTGAACGGCGAGGCCACCTTGTTCTTGACGACCTTGACGCGGGTGCGGTTACCGACCGCCTCCGTGCCGTCCTTCAGCGTCTCGATCCGGCGGATGTCGAGGCGGACCGAGGCGTAGAACTTGAGCGCGCGGCCACCCGTCGTCGTCTCGGGCGAGCCGAACATGACGCCGACCTTCTCACGCAGCTGGTTGATGAAGATCGCGGTGGTGTTGGTCTGGCTCAGCGCACCGGTGATCTTCCGCAGCGCCTGGCTCATCAGCCGGGCCTGCAGACCGACGTGGGAGTCGCCCATCTCGCCCTCGATCTCGGCGCGCGGCACGAGTGCGGCGACGGAGTCGATGACGATGAGGTCGACGGCGCCGGAACGGATCAGCATGTCCGTGATCTCCAGCGCCTGCTCACCGGTGTCCGGCTGGGAGACCAGCAGGGCGTCGGTGTCGACGCCGAGCTTCTTGGCGTAGTCCGGGTCGAGCGCGTGCTCGGCGTCGATGAAGGCGACGACGCCGCCGGCCTTCTGCGCGTTGGCGACCGCGTGCAGGGTCAGCGTCGTCTTACCGCTGGACTCGGGGCCGTAGACCTCGACGACGCGGCCGCGCGGCAGGCCGCCGACGCCGAGCGCCACGTCGAGGGCGATCGACCCCGTGGGGATCACCGCGATCGGAGCTCGGGCCTCGTCGCCGAGGCGCATGACGGAGCCCTTGCCGAACTGTCGCTCGATCTGTGCGAGGGCTGTCTCGAGGGCCCGCTCGCGATCGTTCGCTGCTGCCATGGGTGCCACCTTGGGGGTCTGTGCTGAACGCTTCATCACCGAAGACGCTAGCGCGCACCACTGACAAACGGCCCCCGTTGAGGGCAAGCCTGTGGATAACGTGCCGCAATCCAGTATAGGGAACGTGCGTTCGAATTTAAGTCAAGCGGTTATTTGTCTGCATTGTTCGCTTCTTCCCGTTTCTTCGGTCCAGCCTCCCGTCCGACTCGCGCATGATCAACCAGTTCGTACCGTCGGATGTAGGAGCCGGCGAACGCCTGCACCGTCGCCGTCACCGGAATTGCGATGAGCGCACCCACCGCGCCGAGCAGCGCCGCACCGACGATCACCGACCCGAACGCGACCGCAGGGTGGATCTCCACGGTCCGCGCGGTGATCCGCGGCTGCAGCAGGTAGTTCTCGACCTGCTGGTAGACGATCACGAAGACCAGGATCCACAGCGCGTACCAGGGGTTCACCGTGAGAGCGACCAGGATCGGCAGCGCGCCGGCCAGATAGGTGCCGATGGTCGGCACGAACTGCGAGACCACACCGACCCAGATCGCCAGCGCGGCGGCGTAGGGGATGCCCAGCAGTGCGAGGACCACGAAGTGCGCGACCGCGGAGCAGAAGGCGAGCAACGCGCGGGAGTAGAGGTAGCCGCCGGTCTTCTCGATGCCCACCTCCCAGGCCCGCAGCACCTCCTGCTGGCGGTGCGGCGGCAGCACCGAACAGACGACCCGCCGCAGCCGGGGCCCGTCGGCGGTGAAGTAGAAGGTGAACAGGGCGATGGTGAAGAGCTGGAAGACGCCGCCGAGGAGAGAGCTGGAGACGCCCCAGATGTTGTTGGCGGCCTTCTGTGCCCACTGCTCGACACTGCCCGCGTTGTTCAGCAGGGCCTGCTGGAGCTTGTCCATGGAGAAGTCGGTGCCGAAGGTGCTGTTGCACCGGTCGAGCGCCTCCTGCAGCAGGTGCGGCAGTTGCGTGGCCACCTGGCCGGCCTGGTCCACCAGGAGCGTCACCATCGCGGCGACGAAGCCGGCGGTGACGACGATCGTGACGAGGAACACCAGGAAGGTGGCGAGCCCGCGACGCATGCCACGGGCCGCCATCCGGTCCACGGCGGGTTCCATGGCCAGGGAGATCACGAACGAGACGAGCAGTGTCGCAAGGAATCCGGTCAGCTGGAGAAAGGCCCAACTGGCGAGCTGGAACAGCCCGACGAGCAGCAGCACGAGCACGACGGCGCGGGGCAGCCAGCGGGGCATGCCGCTCGGGCGCGGGCGGGCGGGGTCGACGACGGGATCGGGGGTCTGTTCACTGCTTGCCACGCGGACAGTCTTACGCAGACAGGTCGAATTCCGGCAAACGAGGCAGTTGCACCACCCAGGGGCGGATGCAACTACCGGCTCGACTCCGGGACTCCCATGCTGACGCAGACCGCGCGCCAGACGTCCTTCGCCTCCCAGCCCGCGGCCAGCGCCTCCTGGACGGTGCGGCCACCCAACTCCGTCATCACGTGGTCGGTGGCGAAGCTCTCCGCATAGCTCTCGCCGAAGTGGGCGTACATCCGCTTCCAGAACTCGGTCAGGCGCATGCGCCCAGTATCGCGTCCGCTCAGGCCGGTCCACGAAGATCGCGCAGAGTCAGCGCGGTGAGCGCGAGGGCGTAGCCGCGTGGCGCGGTGACGTCGATGCCGATCAACTCGCCCACGCGGGCCATCCGGTTGTCCACGGTGTTGGGGTGCAGGCCGAGCTCGCGCGCCGTCGCCCTGCGGTCCTGCTGGTGGGCGAGGTGGGCGCGCAGGGTGTCGAGGAGTTCGGGGCGGTCGGCGAGCGGGTCGAGCAGCGCGGCCAGGGGCGCGCTCGCCTCGTCGGAGCGCGAGAGGTGGTACTCGAGCAGCACGTCGTCGAGGTGGTAGACGCCGGGGCGACGTCCGAGCGCGCGGGTGAGCCGCAGCACCTCGCTCGCCGTGCGGCCCGCGGAGGCGATCCGCGGGCCGTCCGGCGCCGCGGCGGCGGCCAGCCAGACGTCGGCCTCGCAGGTGCGGCCCAGCCGCGCGGCCAGCGTGTCGGGCACCCGGGCCGGCTCCGCTCCGCGCGGGCCGAGGGCCTCGGCCGGCACCAGCGCGTACCCGCCCTCCGCCTCGGCGACGACGAGCACCTCCGTCTCGAAGGTCCGCTCCAGCACGGCCTGCACCCGTCGCAGCCGACGTCCGAGCGCGACGGAGGGCGGCTGCTCCGGCGAGTGCGTCCGGGGCGCCGCGACGTCGAAGGCGAGGACCAGCGCTCCGTGCTGCAGGCCGGCCTCCTCCAGGCGTCCGGGCAGCACCGGGAACCCGGCCAACAGTGCGCGGGCGAGCGTGCGGCGTTGCTCGCGCCGTTCCACGAGCAGCGCGGACTGCTCGACCTGGTAGCTCTCAGCGACCGCGCCGATCACCTCGGCCGAGCTGCCGAGCAGCAGGTCGGCGAGCTCGGCCAGGGCCGCCTCCTCCCCCGGCTCCGCCGCCGCACGCAGCGTGCGGAAGAGTGCGTGACGGCTGATCAGGTGCGTGCGCAGCAGCAGGTGCAGCGGCCAGCCCTCCTCGGCGCGCTGGGCCGCGCGCTCCTGGAACAGCCGGAACTCCTCGCCACGGCCGACCCGGTCCTCCCGGACCAGGGTGAAGAAGAGACGCAGGCCGTAGCGGACCGTGGCGGCCATCTCGGTGTGCTTCATGTCCTCCGGCAGCACCTCGTAGCCGGGGAAGACGGCGAAGTCCTCACGCGTGATCCGCCGCGCCAGCTCGTTGACCTGCCCCTCGCAGCGCGCGGCCAGCGCCCGCGCCTGCGGCGAGAGCGGCAGCTGGGACGCGCCCTCAGCCATCCTCGGCCATCCGTGCTCCTCCGACCCCTCTGTGACGCATCACAGTATGCGGGGCGGTCATGTGTGACGCCGTCCGTTGTCGCCGTCCGCCGACGGCAGGCAGGCTCCTTTGCACGCAGCGCGTGCAAGCAGGCAGGCATGATCGTGTGGAGGTACCTCGTGACCACCGTGACCCCGGACGCGGCCGACGGTCCCGCCGTCCAGGCCGACGGCTCCTCGGGCCGGGCCGTCCGGTCCGCCGGCTGGCGGGCCACCTGGCTGCTGCTGGCGTTCATGCTGGTCAACTTCGCCGACAAGACCGTCCTCGGGCTCGCCGCGACCCCGATGATGCACGACCTCGGCATCACTCACGCCCAGTACGGGCGCGCCGCAGCCGCCTTCTTCGCGCTCTTCAGCCTGGCGGCGTTCGGCGTCTCCGCGCTCACCCGCCGGATCAGTACCACGACGCTGCTGCTGGTGCTGGCGCTGCTGTGGTCCGTCGCGCAGCTGCCGATGCTGCTCGGCGCGGCCGGGTTCGGGACACTGGTGGCCACCCGTGTGCTGCTCGGCGCGGCGGAGGGGCCCGCGTTCCCGGTCGCCACCCACAGCCTCTACACCTGGTTCCCGGACCGTGAGCGCAGCCTGCCGACGGCGGTGCTGGGCCTCGGCTCGGCGGCCGGGGTCGCCGTCGCCGCGCCGCTGCTCACGGCCGTGATCAACGGTGCGGGCTGGCGCTGGGGCTTCGGCGCGGTGGGCGTGGCGGGCCTGGCCTGGGCCGTGGTCTGGCTGCGGCTGGGGCGCGAGGGCCCCGAGTCGATCCGCGGCGAGGCGGCATCACGGGCCCTCCCGCCCACCGCTGCGGCGCTGCCGCTGCGGCGGATCCTGCTGACGGGCACCTGGATCGCCTGCTCGCTCGGCGCCTTCGCCTCCTACTGGGCCACCGTCTCCTCGCTCACCTGGGGTGCGGACTACCTGCGCAACGTCGCCAAGCTGACGGCGACGCAGACGGGCCTGGTCACCATGGGCACGGGGCTCAGCTCCGCGCTGGCCGTCACGGGCTTCGGCCTGCTCGCCCAGCGCTCGCGTCTGGGCGGCGGGACGTTCACCGCCCTGTCGCGCTGGACCGGTACCGCGGCGGTGGTCGCGGCGGTCTCGGGCGCGGGGTTCGCGCTGACCGACTCGGTGCCGCTCAAGATCGTCCTCGCGGTCGGGCCGTGCGTGCTCTCCACCATCATGCTGATCCTCGCGCAGACGGCGGTCGCCCGGATCACGCCGCCGGACCGCCGGGGTGTCGTGCTGGGCGCGACGGCCTTCGTCTACTCCCTCGCCGGGGTCCTCTCACCGCTGGTCGTGGGCTCGTTGACGACGGGCAGTCACCTGGCGGCCGGCTACCGCGAGGCCTACCTGCTGAGCGCCGCGATGGTCGGCGTCACGGGCGTCCTGGTGGCCCTGCTGGTCCGCCCGGAGCGGGACGCCGACCGGCTGGGCGTCCCGTCCGACGCCCCCTTGGACGGGCCGCGCGCGGCGGGCTGACGGCGGTCTTCCCGCCCGCGCGGCCGACCTCGCCCTCAGGCCACCGCGCGGACCAGGGCCGTGACCGCGACGGCGACCACCACCACGAGCAGGAACGGTGCCCGCCGCCAGACCGCCACCCCGGCCGCGGCGAGGCCGGCGGCCCGGGCGTCCAGGGTCAGCCCGTGGGCACCCTGCCCGAAGGTCTGCAGCGCGGTCAGCGCGGCCAGCAGGGCGACGGGCGCAAGCGCGGCGAACCTCCGAACGGCGGCCCGGTCCAGCAGGCCCGTCGGGACGGAGAGGCCGAGCAGCTTCAGGCCGTAGCAGCCCACCGCGGTGCCCAGGATCGCCAGCCAGGTCGTGTTCATCGTCCGTCCTCCCGTGCCTGCTCCTGCTGCTGCTCCTGCGCCTGGTGCCGAGCCTGCTCCTGCGCCTGCCGTCGCGGTCCGAGCAGCAGCACGGCCGGCACGGCCGCGAGCGCGATCAACACCGGGACGCCCGCCGGGACCAGTGGCACGGCGACCAACGCCAGCACCGCGCCGACCAGCGCGGTCGCCCGCTCCGCGCCGCCCTCGCGCAGACGGGGGGCCAGCAGGGCGAGGAAGACCGCGGGACCGGCCACGTCCAGTCCGTAGCGGGACGGGTCACCCAGCGCGTCGGCGCCCAGCGCCCCGGCCAGGGTCGTCGCGTTCCAGATCAGGTAGAGGCTGATCCCGGTGACCGCGAAACCGAGCCGCGCCGAGCGCCGGTCGGGTTGGACCAGCGACACCGCCGCCGTCTCGTCGATCACCGTCTGCGCCGCCAGGGGACGCACCCAGCGCGGCAGTTCCAACCGCTCCGCGAGGCGCAGCCCGTAGAAGGAGTTCCGCACCCCGAGGAACAGCGCGCCCACGACGGCGGCGAGCGGCGCGGCACCCGCGGCCAGCGCGCCGATCAGCGCGAACTGGCTGGCGCCGGTGAAGACCAGCAGGCTGAGCGCGCAGGTCTGCCACACCGTCAGGTGGGCGGCGGTCCCGGCCACGCCGAAGGCGACGCCGGAGACCCCGACCGCCACGCCGACCCCGAGCGAGTCCCGAATCACGGCGCGGTCGGTCCGAGCGCTCGCGGTCGTGCTGGTGGTCGTGGTGGAGGTCGGTGGGGGCGGGGTGGTCGTGGATGGGTGAGCGGGTGCCGTCATGCGGCTCATGCTGCCGGTGCAGGCCCGCCTGTTTCTTGTACGTTCTTGCGCGCCCGCCGGTAGGCGCCGGGCGGGACGCCGACGATCCGCCGGAAGTGCCGGGTCAGGTGCGCCTGGTCGACGAAGCCCACGGCCACAGCCGCGTCGGCCGGTGCGACACCCGCGTCGAGCATCGTGCGCGCGGTCCGCACCCGGTACTGCGTGAGCCACGCGTGCGGCGGCAGCCCGTAGGCCTCCCGGAAGGCCCGCAGCAGCGGGAACGGTCCCGTCCCGACAGCGGCGGCGAGCTGCTCCAGGGTGGGCGGCGCCTCCAGCCCGGACGCGAGCAGGTCCCGCGCGGTGCGGGCGGCGTCGCGCCCGGCCGCGGGCAGGTCGCGGACCAGCCGCTGTGAGGAGTGCAGGCGCACGGCGCGCGCGAGCGCGAGGCGCAGGAAGGTCCCGGCGGCCAGCGCCTGGTTCTGCTCGGCGGCCAGATGGGTCCGCAGAACGAGCCGGGCGAGCTCGTCGTCGTGCACGACCGCCGTCCCGAAACCGGGGGCGCCGGGTGTGGCACCCAACTCGGCGGCGACGGCGACGACCTGCTCGGCGCTCGGATACAGCACCTGGTAGCTCCACCCGTCCGGCTCCCCCGCGTGCCCGGTGTGCACGCGGTCCGGCTCCACGAGGGCGACGCTCCCCGCCGGGGCGATCTCGAGCGCTCCGCGGTACTGGAAGGCCTCGACGCCCTCGGTGATGGCGGCGAGCACGTAGGTGTCGTGGGTGTGCTTGCCGAAGGTGTGGTGCACGTAGTGCGCCCGCAGCAGGTCCACGCCCGGCAGCGCGGGATGCTGCCAGTAGTGTGCGCGCTCTTCGCCCATGACATCACCCTCCCCTCCAGGAAGACTCCCACGCCACCGGAGAGCGGTGCTGAAACGTCCGCCATGCAGAGCCCGAGCGGCACGGGGCTCTGCTGATGTGCGGCTCCTCCGTGTGGGCGCGACCGGTCAGGGCCGTGCTCCCGCAGGTGGTTGCCACCCCAAGGGGCACGAGGAACTGCGCGAGCAACCCTCCGGGGGCGGATGGCCCTGTCCGCTCGGGATCTCAAGGCCGTGGGTGGCCTGTCGCGCAGTTCCTCGCGCCCCTGGCGGCTGCGCCGCCGGAGGGTGCAACTGGGCCTCAGTGCCCAGCGATCGCGCTCTCGTGGAGGTCGCGGCGGCGGATCGTCGCGAAGGCGATCGCCGAGGCGAGGGCCGCGCAGATCGCGCACAGCGTGAGGACGTCGGAGAGCCCGTGGACGAAGGACGCCCGTGCCGCCTCCGCGACAGCCGTCCGCAGCGGGCCCGCGGTGCGGGCGACCTGGTCGCCCGCACCCGCCGCGACCGCCTCCCGCGCCGACGCGGGGAGCGACGGGACCGCCGCCGCGAAGAGGTCGCCGACGCGGTGCTGGAAGAGCGCGCCGAACCCGGCGATGCCGATCGCGATGCCGACCTGCTGGAACGTCTCGCCCATGCCGGCCGCCATACCGGCCCGCGCAGGCTCCGCGACGCCGATGGAGAGCGACGCGCGGGGCGGGTTGAACATGCCCATCCCGGCGCCGGTCAGCAGCATGCTGGGCAGCATCGCGGTCCAGTCGCTGTGCACGTCGATCAACCGCATCGCGAAGAGCCCGCCGGCCATCAGGGCCATCGCGGTGCCGACGAGGAGCCGCGGCGGGACCGCCACCGTCAGGCTGCCGGTGACCGCCGCGACGACGAACAGCATCAGCGTCAGCGGCAGGAAGCGCAGGCCCGCCTGCCACGGCGTCGCGCCGAGGACGTTCTGGACGTAGGAGACCTCCAGGAAGATCGACGACATGCCGGCCGCGTTGCCGAGCAGCGTGGCCGCGGAGATGCCGTTGAAGGTGCGGTTGCGGAAGAGCGCGAGGTCCAGCATCCCGGCGGCACCGAGCCGCCGCTCGACCAGGACGAAGACGGCGAGCAGCGCGACGGATCCGGCGAGGAGGGAGAGAATCAGCGGGCTGGTCCAGCCCTCCGCCTCGCCGCGCAGGAAGCCGAGGACGAGCGCGCCGAGGGCGACGGAGAAGAGGCCCAGGCCTGCCCAGTCGACGCCGTGGGTGCCGGGTTCGCGGGACTCGCGGATCCGAAGCGAGCTCAGGACGATGGCGACGACGCCGATCGGGACGTTCACCAGGAAGATCCACCGCCAGCCGACGCCGCTGGTCAGTGCACCGCCGATGAGCGGGCCGAAGGCGATCGCGAGGCCGGAGACGCCACCGAAGACGCCGAAGGCCATGGCCCGGTCCTTGCCGCGGAACTCGTGGCCCAGCAGGGCCGGTCCGACGGCGAAGAGGACGGCCGCGCCGACACCCTGGAGGCCGCGGGCGAGGTTGAGGGTCAGCACGTCCGGGGTGAGGCCGCAGAGCAGGGAGGCGGCGGTGAAGACGGCGAAGCCCGCGATGAAGACGCGCTTGCGACCGAGCCGGTCGGCGAGCGAGCCGCCGGTCAGCAGGAAGGCGGCGAGGGTCAGCGCGTAGGCGTCGAGGACCCACTGGAGGCCGGAGAAGTCGGCGTGCAGGGCGTTGCGCAGGTCGGGCAGGGCTACGTTCACGACGGTCAGGTCGAGCATCAGCATGAACGTCGCGATCGAGACGATCGCGAGCGTCCAGCCCCGGCCCGGGGCACGCTCGCCCGGCGCGGGCGCGGGCGCGGCGAGAGCGGTTGTGCCGACGGTGTCGACGGTTGCGGACATGGGTGTCCCCCTGGACGAGCGGAAGAGGTGGCAGATGGCGCGATGCACCGAAAAAGGGCAGGTCAAGGCCCGGACAAGAACGCGAGTCTTTACTCGCATTTCCTGTTCACGAGATTACGAGTGATTGCTCGCATTCGTCAACGGCCCTACCATCGGCAAGGTGACAGCCGAGACCTCGTCCCCCGTCGAACCGCCGGCCACCGAACGCCCGAAGCGGCGTCAGGCCCGCGGGGAGCGCCGGATCGCCCAGCTGCTGGAGGCCGCCGGCCAGGTCTTCGCCGAGTCCGGGTACGCGGCCACCACGACCAACGCCATCGCCGCACGGGCGGGCGTCTCCCCCGGCTCGCTCTACCAGTACTTCCCGAACAAGGACGCGATCGCGGCGGCCCTCGCGGAGTACTACGCCGACAACCTGGACGCGCTGCTCGCCCCGTTCGCGGTGCTGGACCCGTCCGTGGTCACGCTGGAGCAGGCACTCGCCGTCTCGCTCGGCCCGATCGTCGAGTTCCACCGGGTCAACCCGGCCTGCATCGTCCTCTTCGTCGGCGGCAGCGCGCCGGGTCACGTGATGGACCTCCAGGCGCCACTGATGGCACGCACCCACCAGCGGATCACGGCCCTGCTCACCCTCTACGGGCCGGACCTTCCCGCGACGCGACTGGAGCTCGGCGCGACGGTCATGCTCGCCGCGTACAAGGGCGTGCTGCCACTGCTGGTCGAGGCCCCGGAGGAACAGGTCCCGGCCCTGACACAACAGCTGCAGGACCTGTTCGTCGGCTACTTCGAACGGCTGCTCACCGTCTGAGGCCGGGTCACCGCACGTCGGCCAGGCCGTATCCGTAGTAGGGGCCGCCGGGGCAGTCCTTGCCCGTCGGACTGCGGGAGGGGCAGCCCAGCGGCATGGCCCGCTGCTCCAGCAGGCGCGCAAGCGCCGCGCCGCGGACGTCCGGGTGGCGGGCCGCCTCGACCGCGGCGACGCCGCTGACCGTCGCCGCCGCCATCGAGGTCCCGGCGAGGGCCGCGTAGCGGCCGCCCGGCCAGTCCGAGACGATGGCCTGCGCCACGCCGCCGTCCGGGTCGCCGCCCGGGGCGGCCAGCGCGATCTGGCCGGAGCCCCAGTTGGAGTAGGCCGCCAGGCTGCCGTCCGCGACGAGCGCGCTCACGTCGAGCACGCCGGGCAGGCCGCCGGGCAGGCGGATGCACTCCGCGCCCAGGTGCCGGATCGGGGCGGCGGCACCGTCCGCGCGGTCGTTCGGGCTGCGGTCGTCGATCCGCGCGCCGGCCAGGTCCTGACCGTCGTTGCCCGCCGAGGCGACCACCACGGCGCCCTTGTCCTGCGCGTACTTGACCGCGCGACCGACGGCGGCGGTGATGGCCGCCTGGTCCGCGTTCTCCGGGCAGTTGTACTTCCACGGGTCGGCGAAGTAGCTGTCGTTGATCACGGAAGCGCCGTGGTCGGCGGCCCACAGGAAGCCG
This sequence comes from Streptacidiphilus jiangxiensis, assembly GCF_900109465.1. GTDB lineage: Bacteria > Actinomycetota > Actinomycetes > Streptomycetales > Streptomycetaceae > Streptacidiphilus > Streptacidiphilus jiangxiensis. The sequence continues at coordinate 31,683 of NZ_FOAZ01000004.1, read as the reverse complement.
CAGACGATGTTCTCGCCGTAGTACTGGCCGGCCTCGCCGAGCAGCCGCACCGCCGCTATCCGGGCGCCGGGCGCGACACCGACCACGCCGTCACCCGGACGGTCCGCGGCGATGATCCCGCTGACGTGCGTGCCGTGCCCGCTCTCGCCCAGCGAGGGGTCGGGCCGCCAGGCGCCCGCCCGGGTGTCCGGCGTGCCCGTCGCGCAGGACGTGGAACGGGAGGGGTCGACGGCGGCGTGCAGGTCCGGGTGGGTGTCGTCGACGCCCGAGTCCAGCACGGCGACGACCACGTCCTTCAGGGCGGCGCTGTCCGCGGCGGAGAGGCGGTCGCTCTCGCCGACCATCTGCTGGTTCCACTGGGTGCGGCCGTGCGGGTCGGCGGCGAGCGGGACGTCGTCGGCGGGGGCGAGGTCGCCGCCGGACGCGACGTCGCCGCCGCGCTTGGCGGACACCACGGAGGCCGTGCCCTGCGCCCCGCCGTAGGGCGTACCCACCCGCGGATCCGGCACCGGAGCGGTCCGGCTCGCACCGGCCGCGGCGATCCCGGGGTGCGCCCGGACCCGCGCGCCGAAGTCGGCGGCGGAGGCGTAGGCGAGGACGACACCGATCTGCGGGTACTCCTGGCCGACCATGCCCTCCTCGTCCCTGATCGCCTGGTCCGCTACGGCGACCCCACCGGAGTCGGCGCGGTCGGCGACCACGAGGTAGGCGAGGTACAGACGGCCGGTGCCGCCGACGTATGGCACGGCGCCACCCAGGAGCAGGGTCACCAGCGCCAGCACGACGGCGCACCGCGCCGTCGCCGATCGCAGGCCCTTCGCGGCACGCGCCACCAGGCCTCCAGAGGTCGTGGCGCGTGACCGCGCCCCGGGCGAGGGATGTTCCGACGATATGTACGGTTTGCCGGATTTCGCCCGTCGAGCTCCGCCAGCCGGGGGCCTTCAGGGGCGCAGCCCCAGGGGCGCGGGGAACTGCGCGACAAGCCACCCCGGGCAGTCCGATCCCGAGCGAGCAGGGCCGTCCGCCTGGGGAGGGTTCCTCACGCAGTTCCTCGCGCCCCTGGGGTCGCTGCAAGTGAAGGCCCGCGTTTGTCAGTCCCAGCGGGCACGATGGGCGCATGGCACGCGCAAAGCCCGCACCGTCCGCCCTGGAGAACTTCGGCGCGCCCACACGGGCGTGGTTCGAGGGGGCGTTCGACGCGCCCACCGGGGCGCAGGAGGGGGCGTGGCGGGCGATCGCGGCCGGGAGCGACGTGCTGGTCGTCGCGCCGACGGGCTCGGGCAAGACACTGGCCGCGTTCCTCTCCGCCTTGGACGGGCTCGCGTCCGCGCCGCCGCCCGCGGAGGCGAAGAAGCGCTGCCGGGTGCTCTACGTCTCGCCGCTGAAGGCGCTCGCGGTGGACGTGCAGCGCAACCTCCGCGCGCCGCTCACCGGCCTGCGGCAGGAAGCCACGCGGATGGGGCTGCCGGAGCCCGAGATCGAGGTGGCGATCCGCTCCGGCGACACCCCGCCGGCCGAGCGGCGGCGCTTCGCCACGCACCCGCCGGACATCCTGATCACCACCCCCGAGTCGCTCTTCCTCCTGCTCACCTCCAACGCCCGGGACGCCCTGCGCGGGGTCGAGACGGTGATCCTCGACGAGGTCCACGCCGTCGCGGGGACGAAGCGAGGCGCCCACCTCGCGCTCTCCCTCGAGCGCCTCGACGAGCTGCTGCCGAAGCCCGCCCGACGGATCGGGCTCTCCGCCACCGTCCGCCCGGTCGAGGAGGTCGCCCGCTACCTCTCCCCGGGCCGCAGCACGACGATCGTCCAACCGCCGTCGGAGAAGCAGTTCGACCTCTCCGTCGTCGTCCCGGTCGAGGACCTGGGCGAGCTCTCCGGCGGTCGGGGTACCCACGGCACGCCCGAGGAGGACCCGCAGCAGGCCGCCTCCATCTGGCCGCACGTCGAGGAGAAGATCACCGATCTCGTGCAGGCGCACCGGTCGACGATCGTCTTCGCCAACTCCCGCCGTCTTGCCGAGCGGCTGTGCAACCGGCTCAACGAGATCGCCGTCGAGCGCGCCGCGGGCGAGGCGCTCCCGGCCGCCCACGCGCCCGCGCAGCTGATGGCGCAGGCGGGGGCGAACAAGGCCGCACCGCCCGTCCTCGCCCGCGCACACCACGGCTCGGTGTCGAAGGAGCAGCGCGCCGAGGTCGAGGAGCAGCTGAAGTCCGGCCGGCTGCCGGCCGTCGTCGCCACCTCCAGCCTGGAGCTCGGCATCGACATGGGCGCGGTCGACCTGGTGGTGCAGGTCGAGTCGCCGCCGTCCGTCGCCTCGGGGCTGCAGCGCGTCGGCCGCGCCGGACACCAGGTCGGCGCGGTGTCGACCGGCGTCGTCTTCCCCAAGTACCGGGGGGACCTGGTCCAGTCGGCCGTCGTGACGGAGCGGATGCGCGCGGGGAAGATCGAGGCACTGCGGGTGCCGCGCAACCCGCTCGACGTGCTGGCGCAGCAGCTGGTCGCGATGACGGCCATGGACGAGTGGGACGTCGACGAGCTGCTCACGCTGGTCCAGCGCGCCGCGCCGTTCGCCGGGCTGCCGCGCTCCGCCTACGAGGGTGTGCTCGACATGCTCGCCGGGCGGTACCCGTCCGACGCCTTCGCCGAGCTGCGTCCCCGCATCGTCTGGGACCGCGTCACCGGCACCGTCACCGCCCGGCCGGGCGCCCAGCGGCTCGCCGTCACCTCCGGCGGGACGATCCCCGACCGCGGGCTCTTCGGCGTCTTCCTCGCCGGGGCCGACCCGAAGAAGGGCGGCGGTCGCGTCGGCGAGCTGGACGAGGAGATGGTCTACGAGTCCCGCGTCGGCGACGTCTTCACCCTCGGCACCAGCTCCTGGCGGATCGAGGACATCACCCACGACAAGGTGCTCGTCTCCCCCGCCCCGGGCGTGCCGGGCAAGCTGCCGTTCTGGCACGGCGACGCGCTCGGCCGCCCGCTGGAGCTCGGCCGCGCCGTCGGCGGGTTCCTGCGCGAGATCGCCGCACTGCCGACCGAGAAGGCCACCGGCCGCCTCGCCGAAGCCGGGCTGGACGCGTGGGCGGCGGGCAACCTGCTCGCCTACCTCTCCGAGCAGCGCCAGGCCACCGGCCACCTCCCCGACGACCGCACCATCGTGGTGGAGCGTTTCCGCGACGAACTGGGTGACTGGCGGATCGCTGTCCACTCCCCCTTCGGCGCGCAGGTCCACGCCCCGTGGGCGCTCGCGCTGGCCGCCCGGCTGAGCGAGCGTCACGGGCTGGACGCGCAGGTCATGCACGCCGACGACGGCATCGTGCTGCGCCTGCCGGACGCGGACCTGCTGGACTTCCCCGACCCGGAGGCCCCGCTCAAAGCCGGTGCCGCCGACGAGGCGCCCGTCGGCGCCGAGGCCGTCGTCTTCGACGCCACCACGATCGAACAGACCGTCACCGACCAGGTCGGCGGCTCCGCGCTGTTCGCCTCGCGCTTCCGCGAGTGCGCCGCCCGGGCGCTGCTGCTGCCGCGCCGCAACCCGGGCCGCCGCACCCCGCTCTGGCAGCAGCGCCAGCGGGCCTCCCAACTGCTTTCCGTAGCCGCCGAGTTCGGGTCCTTCCCGATCGTGCTGGAGGCCGTCCGCGAGTGCCTGCAGGACGTCTTCGACGTCCCCGGGCTCGTCGAGCTGATGCGGGACATCGAGTCACGCCGGGTCCGCATCGTCGAGGTCACCACCCCCGAACCCTCGCCCTTCGCCCGCTCGCTGCTCTTCGGCTACGTCGCCCAGTTCCTCTACGAGGGCGACTCACCGCTCGCCGAGCGCCGCGCCTCCGCGCTCGCGCTGGACTCGCGGCTGCTCGCGGAGCTCCTCGGCCAGGCCGAGCTGCGCGAACTGCTGGACGAGAACGTGCTGGCCGAGCTGGAGGCGGAGCTGCAGCGGCTCACCCCCGACCGCCGCGTCAAGGACGTCGAGGGCGTCGCCGACGCGCTGCGCCTGCTCGGTCCGCTGTCCGACGCGGAGCTCGCCGAGCGCGGCGCCGAGGCGGGGTGGGCGCGCGAGCTCCAGGCCTCGCGGCGAGCGATCGAGGTGCGCATCGCGGGCGAGCAGCGCTGGGCCGCGATCGAGGACGCGGGCCGGCTGCGGGACGCCCTGGGCACGCCCCTGCCGGTCGGCGTCCCGGAGGCCTTCACCGAACCCGTCAAGGACCCGCTCGCCGACCTGCTGGCCCGCCACGCCCGCACCCACGGCCCCTTCGCGGCCGCCGACGCGGCCACCCGGCTGGGCCTCGGCCCGGCCGTCGTCCTCGGCACCCTGCAGCGCCTCGCCGCCACCGGCCGCGTCGTCCAGGGCGAGTTCCGCCCCGGCGGCTCCGGCACCGAGTGGTGCGACGCCGAGGTCCTGCGCCGCCTGCGCCGCCGCTCGCTCGCGGCGCTGCGGCACGAGGTCGAGCCGGTGCCACCGCGGGCCCTGGCGGCGTTCCTGCCGCAGTGGCAGCACCTCGGCGGAGGGAACCGGCTGCGCGGCGTGGACGGGCTGCTGCGGGCCGTCGAGCAGCTCCAGGGCACTCCCGTGCCCGCGTCCGCGCTGGAGCGGCTGATCCTGCCCTCCCGCGTCGCCGACTACAGCCCCGCGATGCTCGACGAGCTGACCTCCCAGGGCGAGGTCTTCTGGGCGGGTGCGGGCTCCCTGCCCGGCAAGGACGGCTGGGTCGCCCTGCACCCGGCGGACGCCGCCCCGCTGCTGCTGCCGGAGGCGCTGCCGCTGGAGCTCACCCCCCTGCACTACGCGGTCCTCGCGGCGCTGGCGCCGGGCTACGGGCTGTTCTTCCGTCAGCTGACGGAGGAGGTCGCGCGGCAGCTGCCCGGGGCCGAGACCTCGCCGACTGAGCTCGCCGCGGCCCTGTGGGACCTGACCTGGTCGGGCCGGATCACCAACGACACCCTCGCCCCGCTCCGCGCGGTGCTCGGCTCCGGCCGCACCCCGGGCGCGACGGCCCACCGTGCCCCGCGCGCGACCCCGCGCGCCCGCTACGGCGTCGCCCGCCCCATGCCGCGCGTCCCGCAGCTGCCGACGACGGCCGGCCGCTGGTCGCTCCTGCCCGCGGCGGTCACCGACCCGACGCAGCGCGCCCACGCGCTCGCCCAGACGCTGCTGGACCGCCACGGCGTCGTCACCCGCGGCGCGGTCCAGGCCGAGCGGGCGCCGGGTGGCTTCGCCGGCGTCTACCGGGTCCTGTCCGCCTTCGAGGACACCGGCCGCACCCGCCGCGGCTACGTCGTGGACGGCCTCGGCGCCGCCCAGTTCGCCTCCGACGGCGCGATCGACCGGCTGCGCGCGGTGAGTACCGCGCTGGACCGGCGCGCGGAGGGCGGTGCCGAGGAGGCACCGCAGGCGGTGGTCCTCGCGGCGGCCGACCCGGCGAACGCCTACGGCGCGGCGCTGGGGTGGCCGGAGCCACCGGGCGGTGGCGGCGCGTCGGCCCACAAGCCGGGCCGCAAGGCGGGCGCGCTGGTCTCCCTGGTGGACGGCGAGCTGGTCGCCTACGTCGAACGCGGGGGCAAGACACTCCTCACCTGGGCGACGGATCCGGTCCGCCTCGGCCACGCGGCGACGGCGCTGGTCCGGGCCGTGCACGAGGGAGCGCTGCGGGACCTGGTCGTGGAACGCATCAACGGCGAGCCCGCGCTCACGTCCTCGCTCGGCCCGACGCTCGAAGCCGCAGGCTTCGTCCCGACACCGCGGGGGCTCCGCGTCCGGGGCTGAGCCCCACCGCCCGTCGCAAGCGCGGCCGCAGGCATCCCGGCCCACCCCGCCCCCTCCACCCGCACCACACCCCGAAGGCCCCGGCCGGTCGCCCGGCACGCCGCCCCAGACCGGCGACCACCCGCCCCGAGACCGAAGCCCGGCTCCGCCCCCAGCGCCGAGGCCCACAGGCCGGTGGCCCGGCACGGCGCCAGAGACCGAAAGCCCCCCGAGGCCGAAGCCGGGCCCTCCACCCGCGCCACGCCCCGAATGCCACAGGCCGGTCGCCCGGCACACCGCCGCAGACCGGCGACCACCCGCCCCGAGACCGAAGCCCGGCTCCGCCCCCAGCGCCGAGGCCCGCAGGCCGGAGGCCCGGCACGGCGCCAGAGACCGGAAGCCCCCGGCCCCGAGGCCGAAGCCGGGCTCCGCGCGCAGCGCCGAGGGCCAGGGCCGCAGGCCCGCAGGCCCGGGGGCCGTCACGCGGTTTCGCGCGTGGCGGCGCTCGCGGCCCGGCTGAGGCGCTCGGCCAGGTGGGCCAGGTGGTGCCTGAGCTCGGGCGGCTCCAGGACCTCGAAGTCCACTCCCTTGAGCGCCACATGCACCGCCAGCTCGTCCAGTGACGACGCCCCCGCGTGGAACAGGCAGGTGGACTCACCCTCCGGCTCCAGCCGGCCCGCCGTCGGCGAGGTCCGTTCGGCGACCTGCTCCAGCGGGGCGAAGAACCGGATCGTCGCCTGGAAGCGGTACGGGCTGGAGGTGAGACGGTCACCCAGGTAGGCGTTCAGGTCCTCGGCCGGTGCCGGTCGAGGCGTGAAGCGGGCGCCCGGTTGCAGTGAGCCGTCCACCCGGTCGACGCGGAAGGTGCGCCAGTCGTCACGGTCGAGGTCGAAGGCGAGCAGGTACCAGCGGCGGCCGGTGGGGACCAGGCGGTACGGCTCGACCCGCCTGGTGCGGCCCTGGTAGCTGAAGCGGACGCCCTCATGGGCCCGGCACGCGCCGGCCAGCGCCGCGAGGAGATCGGGGGCGACGCTCGGCCCGCCGGGCGCCGTCAACGGCTGCACCGCCGCCTGGATGGCGCTGACGCGGTAGCGGAGCCGTGCGGGGAGCATCTGCTCCAGCTTGGCGAGCGCCCGCAGCACGCTCTCCTCGTTGCCGGTCACGCAGCCCGCCGCCGAGGCCCGCAGGCCGACCGCCACGGCGACCGCCTCGTCGTCGTCCAGGAGCAGCGGCGGCAGTGCCGCGCCGACGCCGAGCCGATAGCCGCCCGCGGTACCGGTCGTGGACTCGACGGGGTAGCCGAGGTCCCGCAGCCGGTCGACGTCGCGGCGGATCGTCCGGGTGGTGACGCCCAGCCGGGAGGCCAGCTCGGCGCCGGGCCAGTCGGGCCGTGACTGGAGCAGGGAGAGCAGACGCAGCAGCCGTGCCGAGGTCTCCAGCAAGGTCCCGAAATCCCTTCGACTCCTCCGGTCCCTTGAGGACCGGACCTGTCCGCAACGGGTCCTAGTGTCTCTTCTGCCGCCCAGGAAGGACGGCGGAACAACGGATCTGCGAATGGGGAACGCGATGATTCTGGTCACCGGAGCCACGGGCAACGTCGGCCGCAACGTGCTGGAGCAGCTGGTCGAGCAGGGCCACTCGGTCCGCGCGCTGAGCCGGGCCCCGCAGGACTCCGCCTGGCCGGCCGAGGCGGAGGTCGCCACCGGGGACCTCGCGGACACGGCCTCGCTGGAGCAGGCGCTCACCGGTGTCGAGACGGTGTTCCTGTTCGCCGTGCCGGGCGCGACCGCGGGCTTCGTCGCGGCGGCCGAGAAGGCCGGCGTCCGCAAGGTCGTGCTGCTCTCCTCCGGCGCGGTCGACGACGACGCCGAGGCGCAGAGCGACCTGATCGCCGCCTACCACCACGAGGCGGAGCAGGCGCTCCGCGGCTCCTCGCTGGAGTGGACCTTCCTGCGGCCGCAGGTCTTCGCCGCGAACACGCTGATGTGGGCCGGCCAGACCAAGGCCGGGGACGTGGTGCGTGGCGCCTACGCCGAGGCCGCGTCTGCGCCGGTCCACGAGGCGGACATCGCCGCTGTCGCGGTGGCCGCGCTCACCCAGGACGGGCACGGCGGGCAGATCTACTGGCTGACGGGACCCGAATCGCTGACCCACGCCGACCAGGCGCGGATCATCGGCGAGGCGTTGGGTCGCCCGCTGAGCTACCAGGAGCTGCCGGTGGAGGCCGTGCGGCAGGCCCTGAGTGCCCACGTGCCGGCGCCGATCCTGGACGCGATGCTCACCCTGTGGGCCGGCTCCGTCGGCCGGCAGGTCCCGACCACGGCGGACATCGAGAAGGTGACCGGCCGTCCGGCGCGGAGCTTCCACTCCTGGGTGCGCGATCACGCCTCCGCGTTCTGAGGCTCCTGCGGCGGGACCTGTTCCGTCGGGGCCGCGTGGCGATCGCGCCGCGCGGCCCACGGGCGCGCGTGGACGGGTAGCAGGCTCACGTTCCAGCCGCCCGCGAACAGCAGGCCGACCCCGGCCGTCTCACGGCCGGTCAGCGCGCCGGTGAGGAGCAGCGCCCATGCGGCGGCGCTGAGCACCGCGCACAGCGCCCAGACGAGCGGCCTGCGCCGGGGTATCGAGAGCATCGATCTCCTCCCGCACGGGGAACGGAACCAGCCTCAGCGTATGCGTGCGCAGCAAGAACAGCCCCTCCCCTGGGCCACACGGGGCTCGGGAGAGGGGCTGACACGACGCGGCAGCGGTTACGCCGCGACGACGTCCATCGCGCTGGACTTGGGCACCAGCGAGGGCACACGCTCGGCCGGCGGTACCGGCACGGGCTCCAGCAGGGCCGGACGGACCGCCTCACCGGCGGCCAGCTCGGCCAACGAGAGCTCGTCGCTGACCTCTCGCATGACCTCGGACATGCGCACGTCCAGGGCGTCACAGATCGCGGAGAGCAACTCGGACGAGGCCTCCTTCTGTCCGCGCTCGACCTCCGAGAGGTAGCCGAGCGAGACCCGCGCGGCAGCCGACACCTCGCGCAGGGTGCGGCCCTGGCGCTGGCGCTGCCGACGCAGCACGTCACCCAACAGACGACGGAGCAGGATCATCGGTTGCTCCCTCCTTGGACCGCGGCTCGGAACCTCACAGCCCCACCGTACCGCCTGCCCCGCATCACGTGCGGGGAGCCTGGTCGTGTTCACTCTGGGCTGCATCCATGGCCCCTCCCCTGTTGTTCGCGGTATCGTCCGCGAATCTTTCCGGCCCATCCCTTGTGTTCTTCCCGGTGGGAACGGCGTTCCTAACCCACCGGTTTGCCCTCCAGTACGCTGACGAGCAAGTCCACGGCGGCCGAAACCGCCTTGCGTCGGATTGTGGCACGATCCCCTGACAGGCGTAGGGCAGAGACGGATTCTCCACTCTCCCCGGCGGGGGTGGTCCATGATGCGGCCACGAAGACCGTGCCGACCGGCTGACCGTCCTGCGGGTCCGGTCCTGCCACGCCCGTCGTCGCGAGCGCAAAATGCGCACCCATCAGCAGACGGACGCCGCGGGCCATCGACGCGGCGACGTCCGGGTCGACCGCGCCGCGCGCGGCCAGCAACTCCGGATCCACCCCGAGGACGGAACCCTTGAGCTCGGTGGCGTAAGCGGTGACCGAGCCGCGGAACGCCTTGGAGGCGCCCGGCACGGCCACGAACTCCGCCGCCAGCAGGCCGCCGGTCAGCGACTCCGCGACGGCGAGGGTCGCGCCCACGCGGACCAGCTCCGCGAGCGCCCGCTCGGCGCTCACGCCGCCGGCTGCCCGGCGCGTGCCGCCAGGCCCGCACGACGCAGCACCAGCGCCTGGCGCACGTAGTCGAGGCCGCTCACCACGGTGAGCAGGACGGCGACGCCCATCAACCACCAGCGTGCCGACGCCAGCGGGCCCGTCAGCACCAACACGTACATGCCGACCGCGATTCCCTGGGTCAGCGTCTTGATCTTGCCGCCGCGGCTGGCGGGGATCACGCCGAAGCGGATCACCCAGAAGCGCATCAGGGTGATGCCGATCTCCCGGACCAGGATCACCACCGTCACCCACCAGGCCAGATCGCCCAGCACGGAGAGGCCGATCAGGGCCGTACCCATGATCGCCTTGTCGGCGATCGGGTCGGCGATCTTGCCGAAGTCGGTGACCAGACCCATCCGGCGGGCCAACTCGCCGTCGAAGAGGTCGGTGATCATCGCGATCGCGAAGGCGGCCCACGCGTAGGCGCGCCACTTCGGGTCGTGTCCGCCGTCAGCGAACAACAGCGCCGCGAAGATCGGGACGATCACCAGACGGAGCATCGTCAGCAGGTTCGGGATGTTCCACAGTCCCGCCTGACCGCCGGTGTCACCGGGCTCCGAGGCCGGAGGAGCGCCGGTGCCGGTTCTCGCGACCCCGCCCCCCGAGGTCTGATTCACGCTCGCGCTCCGACCGGCCCGGTCACCTCGGCGTACAGGTCGACGCCCTCGCTCGCGGTGACCTTCGCCTCGACGAAGTCGCCCGGTGCGAGGTCCTCGACGTCGCCGAGCAGGATCGTGATCCCGTCGGTCTCCGGCGCCTGGTGCGCGCCGCGGCCGATCACGCCGTCCTCGCCGTCGTTGGACTCGACCATCACCCGGATCGTGCTGCCGATCCGCTGCTCGGCCCGCTGCGAGGTCAGCTCCTCCGCGAGGCGGCTGAAGCGCGCGAGGCGCTCGGCGACCTCGTCCTCGGGGAGCTTGCCGTCGTAGCCGGCGGCCTCGGTGCCCTCCTCGTCGGAGTAGCCGAAGACGCCGATGGCGTCGAGACGCGCGCCCGTGAGGAAGCGTTCCAGCTCGGCCAGGTCGTGCTCGGTCTCGCCGGGGAAGCCGACGATGAAGTTCGAGCGGACCCCCGCCTCCGGCGCCTTGGCCCGGATCTGGTCCAGCAGGTCCAGGAAGCGGTCGGTGTCGCCGAAGCGGCGCATGCGGCGCAGCACGTTCGGCGCCGAGTGCTGGAACGAGAGGTCGAAGTAGGGCGCGACGTTCTCGGTGGAGGTCAGCACGTCGATCAGGCCCGGCCGCATCTCCGCGGGCTGCAGGTAGCTGACCCGCACGCGCTCCACGCCCTCGACGGCGGCGAGCTCCGGCAGCAGGGTCTCCAGCAGGCGGATGTCGCCGAGGTCCTTGCCGTAGGACGTGTTGTTCTCGCTGACCAGCATGACCTCGCGGACGCCCTGCTCGGCGAGCCACCGGGTCTCGTTCAGCACGTCCGAGGGACGGCGGGAGACGAAGCTGCCGCGGAAGGCCGGGATCGCGCAGAAGCTGCAGCGGCGGTCGCAACCGGACGCGAGCTTGACGCTCGCCACCGGGTTGTCGTCGAGGCGGCGGCGGAGCGTGCGCGGGCCGGAGGCGGGCGCGAGGCCCTCCGGCAGGTCGTCGATCTTCTGCTCGGGGGTCTCGCCGTGGCCGGGGATCGCGACGTCGTCCTTGGCGGACTGGCGGTCGGCGGGCGAGAGCGGCAGCAGCTTGCGGCGGTCGCGCGGGACGTGCGAGATGTGCTTCTCGCCGGAGAGGATGGTCTGCAGACGCTCGGTGATGTCCGCGTAGTCGTCGAACCCGAGCACGGCGTCGGCCTCGGGCAGCGCCTCGGCGAGCTCCTTGCCGTAGCGCTCGGCCATGCAGCCGACCGCGACGACGGCCTGGGTGCGGCCATGACCCTTGAGGTCGTTGGCCTCCAGCAGGGCGTCGACGGAGTCCTTCTTGGCGGCGTCGACGAAGCCGCAGGTGTTCACGACGGCGACGTCCGCATCGGCGGCGTCGGCCACGAGCTCCCACCCGTCGGCCTCCAGCCGCCCGGCGAGTTCCTCGGAATCCACCTCGTTGCGGGCGCATCCAAGGGTGACGAGAGCGACTGTACGGCGTTCGGGCATGTCGCCAAGGTTACCGAGGTTTTCCGGAAGCCTGAGCATTGGGCAGGAGAGAAGCCCAACAGGGGCGCGGGGAACTGCGCGACACGCCACCGACGAGCGGATGGTCCTGAACGTGCAGGGCCATCCGCCCCGGGTGGTTGCTCGCGCAGTTCCCCGCGCCCCTGATGGTGCAACCGCGCCGACTGCCGAAAGGTCAGCCGGCGACCGGGTCGCCCGGGGTGTAGGTCACGTTGACGACCTGGCCGTCGCCGCCGGCGGTGCCGAGGTCCTTGCCGTTGGCCCAGACGTGGACGCCGCCGGCGTTGCCGAAGACGAGCTTGAGCTGCTTGTTGTCCGTGAAGGTCTTGCTCTGCCCCTGGGCCAGATCGCCCTCGAAGACGACCTGGCCGGTTCCGTCCTTGACCATCATCCAGCTGTCGCCGTTCTGCGCCAGCAGCTTCACCGTGACCTTGCCGGCCGGGGCCGCCGCGATCGCGCTGCCCTTGACGGGGGCCGGGGAGGAGGACGGGAGGGTCGGGTGGAGGACGGGGCCGATCGAGGGGGTGGCCGCCGCGGAGGGGGTGTTCGCCGCCGCGGGGGTCGAGTGCGGACCCGACTGGGCGAGGTTGAAGCCGATCACGGCGACGACCACGACGATCGCGGCCACCATCGCCGCGGTCCAGTTCGGGCGGCGGCGCTCGGCCGAGATGCGGCGGTCGCCGACGTTCTCGAACAGCGGGACCTTGGCGTCCTGCGGCGCGCCGCCGTGGGCGGCGTCGTAGCGACGCACCAGCTCCTCGCCGTCGACGCCGACCGCGCGCGCCAGCGCGCGGATGTGGCCGCGGGCGTAGAAGTCGCCGCCGCAGCGGCTGAAGTCGTCCTCCTCGATGGCCTGCACGATCGGCACGCGGACCCGCGTGTCGGCGCTGACCTCGTCGACGGTCAGCCCGGCGGCCACGCGAGCGTTACCGAGCACCTGACCGATGGAGGGCTCGTTCGCGAGGGGTTCGGTCGATCCGGTGGCGGTCGTGCCGGTGGTCACAAGGGGCGCCTTTCGAACGTGGGCGGCCAGGCTTCTCAGGGGCTTCGCAAGGAAGTCGCGACCCCCCGGGAACGCCGTCGAAACACCAGTCTAGGGGGCGGGTCTGAGCCCCGCTCAACCGGGATTCGGCCGAAAGGGAAGCTCTGCGTCCTGATCGTTATCAGGACCTTCCGCGCACCGCTGAGGCACGTGTTGACGGAGTGTCGGAAGTCGACACGCAAAAGCGCGCACGATGGTTCCCGCCAGGTCCTGACAACGACCAGCAGAACCGAACGGATACGCGTACGCGCGCTCATTCCCCCCGGAGGGTGAGCAAAACCCCGTCGAGCTCGTCCGGCTGCACCAGTACGTCGCGGGCCTTGGAGCCCTCGCTCGGACCGACGATGCCGCGCGACTCCATCAGGTCCATCAGCCGGCCCGCCTTGGCGAAGCCGACCCGCAGCTTGCGCTGCAGCATCGAGGTCGAGCCGAACTGGGTGGAGACGACCAGCTCGGCGGCCTGGATCAGCAGATCCATGTCGTCACCGATCTCCTCGTCGATCTCCTTCTTCGGGCCCGAACCGACCGTGACGTCGCTGCGGTACTCGGCCTGGAGCTGCGCCTTGCAGTGCTCGACGACGGCGGCGATCTCCTCCTCGGTGATGAAGGCGCCCTGCATGCGCACCGGCTTGCCGGCGCCCATCGGCAGGAAGAGCGCGTCGCCCTTGCCGATCAGCTTCTCGGCGCCGGGCTGGTCGAGGATGACGCGGCTGTCGGCGAGCGAGGAGGTGGCGAAAGCGAGTCGGGAGGGCACGTTCGCCTTGATCAGACCGGTCACGACGTCCACGGAGGGACGCTGGGTGGCGAGCACCAGGTGGATGCCGGCGGCACGGGCGAGCTGCGTGATGCGGACGATCGAGTCCTCGACGTCGCGCGGGGCGACCATCATCAGGTCGGCGAGCTCGTCGACGATCACCAGCAGGTACGGGTAGGGCTGCAGCACGCGCTCGCTGCCGAGCGGAGGCTGGACCTTGCCGGCCCGCACCGCGCGGTTGAAGTCGTCGACGTGGCGGAAGCCGAACGCGGCCAGGTCGTCGTAGCGCAGGTCCATCTCGCGGACGACCCACTGGAGCGCCTCTGCGGCCTTCTTCGGGTTGGTGATGATCGGCGTGATCAGGTGCGGCACGCCCTCGTAGGCGGTGAGCTCGACGCGCTTGGGGTCGACCAGGACCAGCCGCACTTCCTCCGGCGTCGCCCGCATCAGCACCGAGGTGATCAGGCAGTTGATGCAGGAGGACTTGCCGGCGCCGGTGGCGCCGGCGACGAGGATGTGCGGCATCTTGGCGAGGTTGGCCATGACCGTCTGGCCCTCGACGTCCTTGCCCATGCCGACCAGCATCGGGTGCGGGTCGCTGGTGGAGGCCGGCGAGCGCAGCAGGTCGCCGAGGTTGACCATCTCCCGGTCGGTGTTCGGGATCTCGATGCCGACCGCGGACTTGCCCGGGATCGGGCTGATGATCCGGACATCGGGGCTGGCGACGGCGTAGGCGATGTTCTTCGCGAGCGCGGTGATCCGCTCGACCTTGACCGCCGGGCCGAGCTCGACCTCGTAGCGGGTGACCGTCGGGCCGCGGGTGAAGCCGGTGACCGCGGCGTCGACCTTGAACTCGGCGAAGACACCCATGAGCGAGGCGACCACGTCGTCGTTGGCCTTGGAACGGGCCTTGCCGGGGCCACCGCGGGTCAGCAGGTCCACCGAGGGCAGCCGGTAGTGGTTGCCGTCGGGCAGCTTCAGCTGCTCGGAGCGGAGCGGCGGGATGGCGTCGTCCGGCGTCGCGGCGCCCCGCTCGTGGTCGGCGGCTTCGGTGCGCGCGGCCGGGACCGGCGCCTCGGGCGCGTGGTCCGGCATCGGCGGGACGTCGACCGGCAGGTCGGACGGCGGGGTGCGGTCCTTGACGCGGCCGAGCATGTCGGCCAGCGCGGCCGAGGGCTGGACGCCGTGCATGACGGCGCCGTCGAGCTCGGCGGCGGCCGCGGCGGCGACGCCGATGGTGTCGAAGGGGTCCGGCTGCTCCCCGTCCGGGGCGGCCGTGCCCACGCGGCGGCGGGGGCGGCGACGGCGCGGCGCGGTCTCGCCGTCGCGTTCCATCTGCCTGCGCTTGGCCTCCAGGACCGCGCGCTCCTCCGGCGTGCCGGGCTCCCCCTCGAAGTCACCGAAGCCGATCCCGTCGAGGCCGTCCAGCCCGTCGAGCCCGGCCTCCTCGTCGAAGTGACCGTAGGCGTCGGGGCGCGGCTCGACGATCGAGAGCCGCTCACCGAGCAGCCGCAGCCGCTGCGGGATCTGGTTGACGGGCGTGGCGGTGACGACCAGCAGCCCGAAGAAGGAGACCAGCGTCAGGAACGGCACGGCGAGCGCGGGGCCCGCGGCGGCCATCAGCCAGCGGGAGGCGGCCAGGCCGATCAGCCCGCCGGACTCGCGGATGCGCGGGGCACCGGCCGACAGACTGGGCGCGCCGTAGCTGATGTGGATCAGGCCGAGGACGCCGACGGTCAGCGCGCCGAGGCCGATGACGATCCGTCCGTTGGCCTCGGGCCGCTCCGGATGGCGCATCAGCCGGACGGCGATGCCGAAGAGCAGCACCGGCACGACGGCGGTGAGCTTGCCGAAGGCACCCTTGACCACGTCGGTGACGGCGATGCCGAGCCAGCCCTGCGGGTCGGACCAGGAGCCCGCGGCGATGAGCAGCGCGAGCGCGATGAGCAGCAGCGCCAGCCCGTCCTTGCGGTGGGCCGGGTGCAGGTTCTTGGCGCCGTTGCCGAAGCCCCGGGCGACCGCGCCGACACCGTTGGCGACGCCGAGCCAACTCCCGCGCACGGCACGGTAGGCCATCGGCTTCGGTGGCCTCGGCGGAGGCGCGGCGGGCGCCGCCTTCTTGGCGGGTGCCTTCTTCGCGGGGGCGGCCTTCTTGGCGGGTGCCTTCGCCGCGGCCTTCTTCGCGGGCGCCTTGGCGGGTGTGGCCTTCTTCGCCGTCCCCGCGCCTCGGGTGGACGAACCGCTTCCGGACGTGCGTGTGGCCATGGCGTTCAGATTACTAGCGTGGGCAGGGGCGCAACACGTGCTGCACGAGGTTGCTCCGGTCGTGTCGCGGCACGGGCGGGAAAGGGCCGCCCGTCAAGCGCGACACGCCGTCAGGCGTCCGTCGTGCCGTTCCGGTTCGGGTTGCCGGGCTCGAGGGCGTCGATGGCGCGGCGCAGACCGGCGAGGCGGCGCTCCAGGTGCGTGGCGGTGGCGACGGCGGCCTGGTCGGTGCCCTCGGCGAGCTGCTTGGTGAGCGCCTCGGCCTGCTCCTCGACGGCGGCGAGCCGGGCCGAGAGCTCCGACAGCAGCCCGGCGCCGGGGCCCTGACCGGCCTCCAGCTGCAGACGCAGCAGCGCGGCCTGCTCCTTGAGCTGGCAGTTCTTCATGTAGAGCTCGACGAAGACGGAGACCTTGGCTCGCAGCACCCACGGGTCGAAGGGCTTGGAGATGTAGTCCACCGCGCCGGCCGCGTAACCGCGGAAGGTGTGGTGCGGGCCGTGGTTGATCGCCGTCAGGAAGATGATCGGGATGTCACGGGTGCGCTCGCGGCGCTTGATGTGGGCGGCGGTCTCGAAGCCGTCCATGCCGGGCATCTGCACGTCGAGCAGGATGACCGCGAAGTCGTCGTTGAGCAGCGCCTTGAGCGCCTCCTCGCCGGAGCCGGCCCGGACCAGGGTCTGGTCGAGCGCGGAGAGGATCGCCTCCAGCGCGAGCAGGTTCTCCGCCCGGTCGTCGACCAGGAGGATCTTGGCCTTCTGCACCTTGGCCTGCCCTCCTCGCGCCGCCCCCACCGCGGGCGCGGCCGCGCCGCGGTACGTGTCGGATTCGTACGTCACCCGTGTGTCCACCACTGTCCTGCCGACGGTCATGCTAGCCGCACCTCACTGCCCGCACCCGGTGAACTGCCCGCCTCCGGTCACCGTCCCAGCACCGTTGGCAACGCCGAGTGACCTTATCCCGTTCCTGTGCCACCGAGCCACCACCCTGACGAGTGGGGACAACTCGGTACTGACGGACCGTTGGGGGATCACGGGAGATCAGGCTCCGGTCAGATGCCCTCTCGTCCACCCCCGCCAACCGTCCCGCGCACGGTGTGCGACGCATATGCCCCGGTCCCGTGCACGCCTGGACGATCGGCCCTCAGGGCCGCCTGGCCCGCAGCCAGTGCTCCATCACCCCCAGCAGGTGGTCGGTGTCGACCGGCTTGGTGACGTGGTCGGACGCCCCGGCGGCCAGGCTCTTCTCCCGGTCGCCCTTCATCGCCTTGGCCGTCAGCGCGATGATCGGCAGACCCGCGAACTGCGGCATGGAGCGGATCGCCTCGGTCGTGGCGTAGCCGTCCATCTCCGGCATCATGATGTCCATCAGCACCAGCGCGACGTCCTCGTGCTGCTCCAGCACCTCGATGCCCTCGCGCCCGTTCTCCGCGT
This sequence comes from Streptacidiphilus jiangxiensis, assembly GCF_900109465.1. Lineage (GTDB taxonomy): Bacteria > Actinomycetota > Actinomycetes > Streptomycetales > Streptomycetaceae > Streptacidiphilus > Streptacidiphilus jiangxiensis. Next base: position 14,522 of record NZ_FOAZ01000004.1, on the reverse strand, counting down.
ACAGCACCGAGAGCCCGTACGTCTCCAGCACGCTCGTGAGCGCGAAGACGTTGCGGATGTCGTCGTCGACGATGAGCACCTTCTCGCCACTGAACCGGCCGGAGAACGGCGCGAATGTCCCCTCGCGCGCCCCCTCCTGCTCCCCGGCTTCGATCTCCTCCGGACGGGCCAGGGAGGTCGGCTCCGGCGCGGGCGCGGCGACCTGGGCCGGAGCGACGAACCGGTCGGCGGAGCCCGCGTGGGAGCCGCCGGTCTGGACGGAAGGTGCGCGACGGCGCTCGTGGGCCGCCTCGATGACCTCCTGGGCCCACAGCTCCGCCGGGCTCACCCCGGCCTGACCGTGGCCGTCGGCAGCGACGGCCTCGTTCTCGGCGGCCTCGCGCAACGGCAGGTAGAGGGTGAAGGTGGAGCCCCGGTCGATCTCGCTCTCGGCGTTGATCTCGCCGCCGAGCAGCCGGGCGATCTCACGGGAGATGGAGAGCCCGAGGCCGGTGCCGGCGTACTTGCGGCTGGTGGTGCCGTCGGCCTGCTTGAACGCCTCGAAGATCTCCCCCAGCTTGTTCTGCGGCACGCCGATGCCGGTGTCGGTGACCGAGAAGGCGATCAGCGGCTCCTCCGGGTCGGCGATCGCGCCGGACTCCAGCAGCTGCTCGCGGATCGCCTGCGGCACCGGGTGCTCGCCGCCGGGGCCGCCCGCGGGCTGGATCAGCAGCTCGACGGCGCCGGAGTCGGTGAACTTGACCGCGTTGGAGAGCAGGTTGCGCAGCACCTGCTGGAGCCGCTGCTCGTCGGTGTGCAGGGTGACCGGCAGCTCCGGCGAGACCCGGACGGCGAAGTCCAGGCCCTTGTCCGCCGTCAGCGGCCGGAAGCCCGCCTCGACGTAGTCGACCAGCTGCACCAGCGCGATCCGGGCCGGACGGATGTCCATCTTGCCCGCCTCGACCTTGGACAGGTCCAGGATGTCGTTGATCAGCTGGAGCAGGTCGGAGCCGGCGCCGTGGATGGTCTCGGCGAACTCCACCTGCTTGGGGCTGAGGTTGCCGTCGGCGTTGTCGGAGAGCAGCTTGGCCAGGATCAGCAGCGAGTTGAGCGGGGTGCGCAGCTCGTGCGACATGTTGGCGAGGAACTCGGACTTGTAGCGGGTGGAGAGGGCGAGCTGCTCGGCGCGCTCCTCCAGCACCTGCCGGGCCTCCTCCATCTCGGAGTTCTTGATCTCGATGTCGCGGTTCTGCACCGCGAGCTGCTCGGCCTTCTCCTCCAGCTCGGCGTTGGAGCGCTGCAGCTCCTCCTGCCGGGCCTCCAACTCCGCCGACCGCATCGACAGTTCGGCCGTGAGGCGCTGGGACTCCAGCAGCAGGCCCTCGGTCTTGGTGTTGACCGCGATGGTGTTGACGGTGACGCCGATCATCTCGGCGATCTGGTCCAGGAAGTCCATGCTGATCTTGGTGAACGGGTTGAACGAGGCCAGCTCGATCACGCCCAGCAGCCGGCCCTCGAACAGCACCGGCATCACGATCACGTTGACCGGCGCGGCCTCGCCGAGCCCGGAGGCGATCTTCAGGTATCCGGGCGGGGCGTCCTTGAGCAGGATCGGCTTCTTCTCGATCGCCGCCTGCCCGACCAGCCCCTCCCCCAGGTGGAACGAGGTCGGCATGGCCCGGCGCTGGTAGCCGTAGGAGCCGATCAGCCGCAGCACCGTGTCGTGCTCGATCGCCTCCTCGCCCGCGTCCACCGTCATCTCGTTGCGCAGCGCCGGCATGGCCAGGAAGAAGGCGCCGTGCTGGGCGGAGACCACCGGGGTCAGCTCGCTCATGATCAGCGAGCTGACCGCCTCCAGATCCCGGCGGCCCTGCATCAGGCCGGAGATCCGGGCCAGGTTGGTCTTCAGCCAGTCCTGCTCCTGGTTGGTCCGGGTGGTCTCGCGCAGGTTGGCGATCATCTGGTTGATGTTGTCCTTGAGCTCGTCGAGCTCACCGGCCGCGTCCACGTCGATCCGCAGGCTCAGGTCGCCACGGGTCACCGCGGTGGCGACCTGGGCGATGGCGCGCACCTGGCGGGTCAGGTTGCCCGCCAGCTCGTTGACGGACTCGGTCAGGTCCTGCCAGGTGCCGGCGACGCCGGGGACGCGGGCCTGGCCGCCCAGGCGGCCGTCGGTGCCGACCTCGCGGGCGACGCGGGTGACCTCGTCGGCGAAGGCGGAGAGCTGGTCGACCATGGTGTTGATGGTGGTCTTCAGCTCCAGGATCTCGCCGCGGGCGTCGACGTCGATCTTGCGGGTCAGGTCGCCCTTGGCGACGGCCGTGGTGACCTGGGCGATGTTGCGGACCTGGCCGGACAGGTTGTCGGCCATGAGGTTGACGTTGTCGGTCAGGTCCTTCCAGATGCCGGCCACGCCCGGCACCCGCGCCTGCCCGCCCAGGATGCCTTCGGTGCCCACCTCGCGGGCCACGCGGGTCACCTCGTCGGCGAAGCCGGAGAGCTGGTCGACCATCGTGTTGAGGGTGTCCGCCAGTGCGGCGACCTCGCCCTGCGCGTCGATGGTGATCTTCTTCGACAGGTCGCCGCCGGCCACCGCCGTCGCGACCTGGGCGATGTTGCGCACCTGGAAGGTGAGGTTGGACGCCATGCCGTTGACGTTCTCGGCCAGGTCGCGCCAGATGCCCTCGACGCCCTTGACCCGCGCCTGGCCGCCGAGGATGCCCTCGGTGCCCACCTGGCGGGCCACCCGGGTCACCTCGTCGGCGAAGACGGACAGCTGGTCGACCATGGTGTTGACGGTGGTGACCAGCTCCAGGATCTCGCCGCGCGCGTCGACGGTGATCTTCTTGGACAGGTCGCCGCGCGCCACCGCCGTGGTGACCTCGGCGATGTTGCGGACCTGGTTGGTCAGGTTGTTGGCCATCAGGTTGACCGAGTTGGTCAGGTCCTTCCAGGTGCCGGAGACCCCCGGCACCCGCGCCTGACCGCCCAGACGCCCCTCGGTGCCCACGTCCGTGGCGACCCGCGTCACCTCGTCCGCGAAAGCGGAGAGCTGGTCGACCATCGTGTTCAGGACCGTCTTCAGCTGCAGGATCTCGCCGCGGGCGTCGACCGTGATCCGCTGGGTGAGGTCACCGCGCGCGACCGCCGTGGCGACGGTCGCGATGTTGCGCACCTGGAAGGTGAGGTTCGACGCCATCAGATTGACGTTGTCGGTCAGGCCGCGCCACACGCCCGCGGCACCGGGCACCATCGCCTGGCCGCCGAGGATGCCCTCGGTGCCGACCTCGCGCGCGACGCGCGTCACCTCGTCGGCGAACGCCGAGAGTTGGCCGATCATCGCGTTGATGGTGTTCTTCAGTTCGAGGATCTCGCCGCGGGCGTCGACCTCGATGGTCTGGGACAGGTCGCCGCGCGCCACGGCGGTGGTCACCTGGGCGATGCTGCGCACCTGGTCGGTGAGGTTGACCGCCATCAGGTTGACGTTGTCGGTCAGGTCCTTCCAGGTGCCGGCCACGCCCGGCACCTGCGCCTGGCCGCCGAGCTTGCCCTCGGTGCCCACCTCGCGCGCCACGCGCGTGACTTCGGAGGCGAAGCCGGAGAGCTGGTCCACCATCGTGTTGACGGTGTTCTTCAACTCCAGCATCTCGCCCGCGACCTGCGCGGTGACCTTGCGCGACAGGTCACCCTTGGCGACGGCCGTGGTGACCAGCGCGATGTCGCGCACCTGCGCGGTCAGCCGGCTGGCCATCATGTTGACCGAGTCGGTCAGGTCCTTCCAGGAGCCCGACATGCCGCGCACCCGCGCCTGGCCCCCCAGCTTGCCCTCGGTGCCGACCTCGACGGCGAGCCGGGTCACCTCGTCGGTGAACTCCGAGAGCTGCTCGACCAAGCCGTTGACGGTCCGGCCGACCTTGAGGAACTCGCCGCGCAGCGGGTGCGAACCGCCGTCCGGGCCGAGCGCGCGCAGCTCCATCCGCTGCTGCAGGTCGCCCTCGGCGATCGAGCCGAGCACCCGGCCGACCTCGGCCATCGGTCGGGCCAGGTCGTCGATCAACGCGTTGGAGTTGTCGATGGCCGTCGCCCAGGCGCCCTCGCAGGAGCCCACCTCCAGCCGCTCGCCGAGCCGGCCCTCACGCCCCACCGCGCGCCGCACCCGGGCCAACTCCCCGGTCAGGTGCTGGTTGCGCTCGGCGACCTGGTTGAAGACCGCGGCGATCTCCGCGATCACCGAGTCCCCGGGCACGGTCAGCCGCTTGCGGAAGTTGCCGTCGCGCATGGCCGTCAGCGCGGTCAGCAGCTTGCGCAGATCGGCCGCGTCCGCGCCGGGGCCGCTGCGGCGCGGTGGCCGCGTGCCGCCGGGCTTCGCCACGACCGCCGTCGCCCTGCTCGAATCCACCGGCGTGCCTCCAGAGTTGCGTTGATTGCCGCGCGTGGGACGCTTCCACACAATCTAACGACCGCGACGGGTTGAGGGAGGGCCGTGGACGGGTATCGGCTCCGCTGAACCGCGTCACCTGGTCCGACCCTGCCTGTCAGGTGCAGATCGAGTCACCGAACGTACCGGCTTAGCTCCCCAAGTGGTACCGCGGATCAGTAACCTGGCGGCGTGGGTCGGTGTTTGTCCCAGTGACCCGGCAGCCCAGATGAAGGAGGAGGCGCTCGTGGGTGAGGCCACCGCGCGGGCCGCCGCCACGTTCGAACCCGTCGGCCGCTCCGTCGCCGGCGCACGCGCCTTCGTCCGCGACACGCTCCAGGGCTGGGGCTTCGGCGAGGTCGTCGACGACGCCGTCGTCCTGGTCAGCGAACTGGTGACGAACGCGGTCGTGCACGCGGGCACCGCCGCCCTGGTCGAACTGCTGCGCCAGGGCGAGCAGGTTCGCATCGAGGTCGGCGACCGCTACCCGCGCCGCGCCCTGCCCATCTACCCCGGCGCCGACGAGGGCCCGGCCCCCACCGCCGAGTTGGAGCGCGAGGGCGGCCGCGGCCTGCTGCTGTGCGCGGCGCTCGCCTCGCGCTGGGGCGTCGACTACACCGCCACCGACAAGCGCGTCTGGTTCACCCTCGACCTGCCCGCACGCCCCACCGGCACCCGCGCCGCCGGCCCGGTCACCCCCGACGCGCAGCTGCCCGAGGCCGAGGAGCAGGTCCACGTCGCCGTCGTGCAGGTGGACGGCGAAGGCCTGGTCTCCGCCTGGAACCAGGACGCCGAGCTGCTCTTCCAGCACCCCGCCGTCAAGGCCGTCGGCCGCCCCTTCGCGGAGCTGGCCGCGTGGCCGCAGACGCCCGGCACCAGTCTCGGCGTCGACGAGGCGCTGCGGCTGTCGCGCTGGGAGGGCAGCTACGCGATGCGGCGCGGCGACGGCCGCCTGCTCGGCGTCTACGGCGCGCACCTGCGCGTGCGTGACACCCATGGCAACCCCTCCACCGTCTGCCTGCTCGTGCGCGAGGAGGAGCGCGCGGTGCTGCAGACCCCTTCGCGCGCCGCCAAGGGGGGTGGCGCGGAGGGTGGCACCCGTGCCGACGGCCCCGCCCTCGACGCCTTCCTCGGCCCGCTCACCGGCGGCCAGGCGCCCGACGACCTCGACGGCCTGCTCCAGCGCACCGTCGAGCGCGCCCGCGACCTGCTCGACGGCGACGCCGCCTACCTGCTGCTCGCCACCGACGACGAGACCGAGTTGGAGGTCCGCGCCAGCTGCGGACTGCCGTCCGGCCGACAGCGCTTCGCCCGGGTGCCCGTGGAGTCCGGCGTCGGCCGCTACGACTCCGCCCGGCTGCCCACCGTCCACGACGACCTCGCCGACTCCCCCGGCGCGGTGCCGCTGCTCGGTGGCACCGGTCTGCGTTCGGTCGTGACGGTGCCGCTCAAGGTCGAGGGCCGCCTCACCGGCTCCCTCGGCGTCGCCGCGCAGTCACCGGGCCAGTACCGCAACGACGACGCGCTGCGGCTGCAGTTCGCCGCCGACCGGATCGCTCTCGCCGTCGAGAGCGCCCGGCTGACGGAGCTGGAGCGGTTGCGACGCGGCTCACTGTCGTTCCTCGTCGAGGCCTCCGACCTGCTGGCCGGCACGCTGGAGCGGGACCAGACCCTCGCGCTCGTCGCACAGATGACCGTGCCGACGCTCGCTTCCTGGTGCGCCGTCTACACGACCTACACGGGCGTCGACCCCTCCGTCCCCGAGCTCGCCTACGTCCTGCACGAGGACGAGGAGCAGATCGACGGTCTGCGCGCCCTGCTGGAGCGCATCGCGCCCCCGGAGCCGTTGAACACGCCCGGCGCGCGCGAGTGGCCCGCGCCCACCGACGCCGCCCAGGACGCCGCGCTGCGTGCCACCCTGCGCGCCCGCACCCAGGGCGCGGGCGAGACCGCGGCCCAGCGCACCGCGCTGGCCACCGTCGCGACCGTCGGCGGCGACACCGTGGTGCTGCCGCTGGTCGCCCGTAACCGCGTCATCGGCATGCTGACGCTCGGCAAGCCCGCCGAGGAGAAGTTCCGCCGCGAGATCCTGGAGCTGGCCGAGGACCTGTCGCGGCGGGCCGCGCTCGCCCTCGACAACGCCCGCCTCTACTTCGAACGCACGGCCACCTCACGGGCGTTGCAGCGCAGTCTGCTGCCGCCTGCGGTGCCGCGGGTGCCCGGCGTCGAGGTCGAGGTCATCTACCGCGCGGCCGGCGAGGGCAACGAGGTCGGCGGCGACTTCTACGACATCTTCCCGATCCGCGAGGGCACCTACGGCTTCGCCATCGGCGACGTCTGCGGCACCGGCCCCGAGGCCGCCTCGGTCACCGGCCTGGCCCGCCACTCGCTGCGGCTGCTCGCCCGCGAGGGTCTCTCCGCGCCGGAAGTGCTGCAGCGTCTCAACGCCGCCATCCTCGACGAGGGCGACCGCGGCCGCTTCCTCACCCTCCTCTACGGCGAGATGACCCCGCGCGAGGACGGCACCGTCGAACTGCGCACCGTCTGCGCGGGCCACCCCCTGCCGCTGCGCCTGCGCCCCGACGGCACCGTCACCCCCGCAGCCTCGCCGCAGCCGCTGCTGGGCGTCCTCGACGAGCTCGACCTCGAGACGGAGACCCTCGTCCTCGACCCCGGCGACGTCCTCCTCTGCGTCACCGACGGCATCACCGAACGCCGCGACGGACCCCGCATGCTCGGCGACGACGGCCTCGCCTCCGTCCTGACCACCTGCACCGGCCTCACCGCCGGCGCCGTCGCCACCCGCGTCCTGCGCGCGGTGGAACGCTTCGCCGCCGACCCCGCCTCCGACGACATGGCGATCCTGGCCCTACGGGTCCTGGGCGCCCCGGCACCCCAGGCGCGCTGACGAGCCCGGCCCTCAGTCCTCCCGCGTCAGCGGGCTGCTCGGACACGCCGCCCGTTCCTCTCTTGCGCTCCCGGCGCCAAGAGGCGCACCAGGGCGAAGAGGACGGCGATCAGCAGGGTCCAGGAGCCCCACTCGTGGGTCGAGACCGGCTGCCAGCCGTGACGCTGGTACGGGTAGCGCCAGGCGCCGAGGAAGGTGGCGATGTTCTCGGCGAGCCAGAGGAAGAAGCCGATGAGGACGAAGGAGAGCGTCAGCGGCATGCGGTGGTCGCGGCCGCCGACAGTGAAACGGACCGTGGTACCCCACAGCGCCGCGACAAGAAGAGCCGCGAGAGGCAGGCGGACGTCCGGGAGCCAGTGGTCGGTGAGGAAGTTGACGAAGAGCGCGGCCGCGAGCAGCGGGACGGCGAGCGGGCGGTAGCCCGTGACGCGCAGGCGGAGGAGACGCCAGGCGCAGCAGACGTAGCTGCCGACCGCCGCATACATGAAGCCGCTGTACAGCGGGACCCCGGCGAGCTTGGTGAGGGCGTGCTCGGGGTAGCTCCAGGAGCCGACGTGGACCTTCACCAGCTCCAGCGCCAGCCCCAGCACGTGGCAGGCCAGCACCGCCAGCACGTCGCGGCCGGACTCGACGCCCAGCGTCCACATCAGCGCCGTCAGCGCGATGCCGCAGGCGAGGAGCAGGTCGTAGCGCGCGAGCGGCAGCGCCGGGGCGAGGCGGACAGCGGCCATGCCGGCGAAGAGCAGAACCGAGAACGCGCAGCACTGCGCCTGGGTCCAGCCGAAACGGAAGAGTTGCCCGAGAGCAGTCATGACAGCCCAGGACGGCGAGGACCACGAGCCCGGTTCCCTGCGCCAAACTTTCACAGCCGGGTCGCCCCGGCTTGTCCGGGTCTGGGCACGCCGAGTTGCTGTGAGACAGGAGTGACCCCTGTTGCGCGCCTACGCGCGTCCCTAGCATCGGCCGCGTGTCCCGCCCCTCACGCCGCGCCCCGTTCGCAGCCGTCGTCACCGCCGGCTCGCTGGTCGCGGTCTGCGCGGCCGCCGCCTATGCCGATCCCACCTCGCTCTTCGCACCACTGCCGTGGTCCGCGTTCCAGGTGACGCCCCTCCGCGGGCTCTGGTCCGTCGCCGGGGTCGCGGTGTTCCTGCCCGTGCTGGTGCTGGTCACCGCGTGGGGCACCGCCGTCTCCTTCCGCGGCGCGGCCGAGAGCACCGGACGCAAGCGGATGGTGTTCCGGCTGTGGGGCGTCACCGTCCTCGCCACCGCCCTCGCGCGCCTCGCCCAGATGGTCGCCGAGACCGCCGGTGCAGGCGTGCACGGGGGCGCCCGGACGCTCGTCGCGACCGCCCTGTGGGACTGCGGACTGCCCGCCTCGCGGGTCGCACTGATCGGGTGGATCCCGGCCGTGCTCGGCGCCTACGCGCACCGGTACCGGCCCCGGCCCGAGGAGCCGAAGCGACGCCGCCTGTCGGCGCAGCCGCACTACGGGTGGCGCTGGTGCCTCACCGGCACGGCGCTGCCGCTCGCCCTGCTCGGCCCGCTCGTCGGGCCGATGCTCTGGGAGGGCTCCCCCGCCGCGGCCTTCTACGGCGAGCAACTGAGCCTGCGCCGCCAGCCGTTCGGGCTCGACCTCGGACCCGCACGGTTCGCCGTGGAGCTGGTGACGGCCGCGATCGTGGGCGCGATCCTGCTCGCCCGGTCCTCGCGGCGCTTCGACTACACCCGTCCGGCCGACCTGCTGCTGGGCGGCTGGCTCGCCGCCCTCGGCGGCGGCGCGGCCGCCGGAGTGGTGCAGACCCTGCTCGCGCTGCCTCGCGATCTCCAGGGCACCGACCTGTTCGTGATCCCCGACGCGGGGCTCCGCATCGGCACCGGGCTCTCCCTCGGCGTGGCCTTCGGCTGGGGCGTCGTCCCCACACTGCTGCTGATCAGCCGCCTGCTCGAGGTGATCTCCGGGCAGCGGCGCCGCATCGCGACGGTCCTCGCCTCGGCCACCGCGCTGGCTCTCGGCTCCTGGCTGCTGGCCCAGGCCACCCCCAGCACGGCGACCGCCACACCCGTCGTCGACGCCGGTGCCCGCGCCACCGCCGGGGCGCCGCTGCCCGCGCTCACCGTCCGACCGGCCACCACGACCGCGCCCGCCCTGATCAGCGACGTGAACGGCCGCCAGGTGCTGTTGCGCGGCGTCAACGTCAACCAACTCGTCGACTACGCCGCCCCGCCGACGCCCGGCCGGGCCGCCGTCCGCCCGCTCGGCGACAGCGACTTCGCCCGGATGGCGGCCCTCGGCTTCGACGTGGTGCGGCTCGACGTCTCCTGGTCGGCGCTGGAGCCCAGCCGCGGACAGTTCGACCAGGCCTACCTGGACCGGATCAAGGCCACCGTCGCCATGGCCGCCCGGCACGGCCTCTACACCGACATCGACATGCACGAGGACGCTTGGGGCCCGGCCCTCGCCGCACCCGCCGGCACGACCTGCCCGAGCGGCAGCACCCCCTCCCTCGGCTACGACGGCGCACCCGCCTGGGCCACCCTCATCGACGGCGCCTCCCGCTGCCAGGCCCTCAGCCGCGACCTCACCCCCGCCAACACCCGTGCGTTCAGCGCCTTCTACCACGACACCGACGGCATCCAGAGCGAACTTGTCCGCACCTGGTCCCTGGTGGCACGCACCTTCGCCAACGACCCGGCCGTCGCCGGCTACGGCGTGCTGAACGAGCCCGGCGTCGGCGACGACGCTCCGGCCACCTCCTCCGTGCTGCTGGGCGCCTACGAGAACCGGGCCGTCCAGGCGATCCGCGCCGCCGAACGGCAGGCGACCGGCGGCTTCCCGCACCTGGTCTTCATCGAGCCCAGCGTCCTCTGGTCGGGGCTCGGCTTCGACGCCGCGCCGCCGCGCGGCTTCAGCACGGACCCCTACCTGGTCTTCGCACCGCACCTGTACAGCGAGTCGATCACCATGGACCAGTCGCTCGGCCTGACGCTGGTATCCGTCGAGCGCGGCTTCGCACTGGCCGAACAGCAGGCCAAGGTCTACGGGATGCCACTGTGGGCGGGTGAGTGGGGCTGGTTCGGCTCCACCACGTCCACCACGGGCAGCCCCGCGGACCCCGCCGGCAACCCGGCGATGCTGCACCGCTTCGCCGCCGCCGAGGACCAGGCGCGGATCGGCGACGCCTACTGGGTCTGGAAGCAGGCCTGCGGCAGCCCCGAGAGCGACCAGCACGCGACCGTGGTCGGCAACCTCGTCGGCGTCGACTGCGCGACGGGCAAGGACGTCGCCCCCTCGGCGGGGACCGTCGCGGTACTGTCCCGCGCCTACCCGCGCACCGCCCCCGGCACCCTCACCGCGCTGACCTCCGACACCGTCAGCGGCGCCTTCTCGCTCACCGGTGTGGCCCCGCTCGCGACGACGACCGGCCCGGCCTGCACCCTCGACGTCTGGTACCCCGGCACGACCAAACCGACGCCGACCGCCACTGGACTCACCCAGCTGACCGTGCACCAGGTGCCCGGCGGGTGGCGCGTCACGGGCTGTGCAGCCGGTGACTACCGCCTGTCCATCGGCTGAGGCGCCCCGGCCATCGATCGGACACGCCCTTTACACCCGTCACCAGCGCCTCTGCGGCAGATTTTCGGAATTGCTCGATATCACTCTGATTACGGTATGTTGACGCCCCGTCACTGTCGGGTACTGGACAGTTGTCGGACACCGGCGGCCGGAAACCGACCCGACCGTCGACCAGCATCACCAGTGAAAGGAGCCCCCGTGAGCAACGAAGCCGCGGTGGCAAACAACCGCTCCCTCACTCTCGGTGCCGCAGCAGGATCGCTCGGCTACCTCGCCCTCGGCCTCACCCTCCTGGCCTACGGCATCGTCTCCACCGGCGTCATCCACAACACCACCGCCGCCGACACCCACGCCCTGACCTTCTGGGTCGGCGGGATCGCCCTGTTCATCTGCGGGCTGGTCGAGTTCCGGGCCGGCAGCAACGCCACCGGAACCGCCTTCGCCGGCCTCGGCGCCCTCTGGGTCGTCGCCGCCGAGACCTCACCCTCGTCGGCCAACGCGGCCGGACTCTTCTTCATCCTCTGGGCCCTGCTGGCACTCGCGCTCACCGCATCGCAGTGGCGCGGCGCGAGCCTGCTGCTCCGCGGGGTCTACGGTCTGTTCACCGTCGCCCTGGTGCTGTGGGCGGTCGGCGCCTTCGCGAGCAGCTCCGGCCTCGACAAGACGGCCGGCTGGGTGGCCGCGGTCGCAGGCCTGCTCTCCTGGTACGCGGCGACGGTCTCGCTCGGCGGCAGCAGCTGGGCCGGGCTCAATCTCCCCGTCCGCTGACCGATCGCACGGGGGCGGGCGGAGACCCGAGGGGAGCCTCCGCCTCGCCTGCAAGGGCATGGCGCAGCAGGTACGCGGCCCGCAACCGGGCCGCGTACCACTGCACGAGATAGGCCAGCAGCAGCAGCGCGATCGCGGCGACCCCGTCCAGCCAGTAGTGGTTCGCGGTCACCACGACGACGGCCACCGTCAGGAGCGGGTGGGCGATCACCAGCCAGCGCCACCGGCTGCTGCTCACCTTGATCACCGCGACGGCCACCAGCACGCACCAGGCCACGTGCACCGACGGCATCGCCGAGTACGAGTCGGCCTGCAGCCCACCGATCGTCGTCCCGTAGACGGACTGCCCGTACTGGACCGCCAGGTCCGCCATGCCGCTGCCAGGCAGCAGCCGCGGCGGGGCCACGGGTATCAGCTGCACCAGCAGCGACCAGGCCGTGACCAGGACCAGCGACATGCGCACCCACGGATACGCCTGCCGGTGTCGCAGGAAGAGCCAGACCAGCATCACGATGACGGCGCCGAAGTGCATCGACGCGTAGTAGTAGTTCGCCGCCTGCGCCAACCACGGATGCGGCAGCACCCAGTTCTGCAGAGTCGCCTCGCTGGGCAGATGGAGCCACCGCTCCGCATCCCAGATCGCCTGGCCCCGGGAGAAGGCACCGTCCGTGCTCATCACCGACAGCTGGCCGGCGTACTGCCAGACCGCGAACAGCGCGATCACCGTCGCCGCCTCACGCAGCACGAGCCCCACATTGACCCGCCGCGGCGAGGGCGAGCCGACGCGCCGCGCGGCCAGCGACGCCCCGAAGGCCGCCACCGCCAGCGTGCCCGCCGACTGCCAGTCCAGCGTCAGGTTCTGCACGGCGCCGACCCCCTTTCGATGCGCTCACCGTAGTGCCTACCTGTGACGATGCGCGCGCCGGGTCGGATTCAGCCCACCGGCTCCAGCGGGTGGCGGATCAGCAGCGAGGCCCGGACCGGTTCGTCGCCGAGCGCGGCGTAGGTGTGGGGCGTGTCGGAGTCCCAGGACGCGTGCTCCCCGGCGCGCACGACGATCGGTTCCCCGACCCTGCCCACCTGGGCCGTGCCGGAGAACACCGTCAGGTACTCGACCACGCCGGCCGGATGGGCGGGCGAGGTCTGCAGCACGCCCGGCCGGATCTCCAGACGGTAGAGCTCCGTGCTGACCCCGCCGTCCTGGAAGGCCTCCAACAACTGCGCCGCGACGGCCGTGCCACGCACCTCGGGGACGCTCAGCGGCCCTCCCGGCGTGGACAACAGCATCGCCAGGGGGACGCCCAGCTGTCCGGCGATCGCGTAGAGCGTCTCGGCGGTGGGGTTGCGGGTGCCCGTCTCCAGGCCGGACAGCGTGGCCTTGCCGACCCCTGCCCGCCGTGCCAGCTCGGACAGGCTGATCCCGCGCTGGGCACGCAGCGCACGGATACGTCCGCCCGTCGCTACGGCGGCCTCCGCCGACCAGGGCCCGGAATTCTCCATGGCCCCGAGTATCTCGCGCCCGATAGCGTTCCGTTTATGGAACACTCGCCGGGACGGATACCCGTCCAACCACTGACCGCAGGACTGATCACAGCCGTGGTCGGCTTCAGCAGCTCCTTCGCCCTGGTCCTTACGGGCCTGCGCGGCGTCGGCGCCGACCGCGACCAGGCCGTCAGCGGCCTGCTGCTGCTCTGCCTCGGCATGGGCGGCCTCGCGGTCTGGCTCGGCCTGCGTCACCGCCAACCCATCAGCATCGCCTGGTCCACGCCGGGCGCCGCGCTGCTGGCGAGCGCCGGCATCCCGGCCGGCGGTTACCGGGCGGCGGTGGGCGCGTTCCTGGTCTGCGGACTGCTGCTGACCCTGACGGGTCTCTGGCCCCGGCTCAGCTCGCTCGTCGCCGCCATCCCGACGGGGCTGGCCACCGGGCTGCTCGCCGGCGTACTGCTGCCGCTCTGTCTGGCCCCCGTCCAGGCCGCCTTCCACCTGCCCGGCCTCATGCTGCCGGTCCTCGCCGTGTGGGCCCTTCTGCTGCGCTGGGCACGCCGGTGGGCGACCCCGGGTGCTCTCGTGGCGCTGCTGGTGGTCCTCGCGGTCCGCACCCCCCTGCACCTCGGCGGCACCGCCGACTCCCTGCTGCCGCGGGTCACCCTCACGACACCGACGCTCACCTGGTCGGCGGTGATCGGGATCGCCGTGCCGCTGTACGTCATCACCATGGCCTCCCAGAACATCCCCGGCATCGCCGTGCTCCGTCACTTCGGCTACGACCCGCCGATCCGATCCGTCCTGACGGCCACCGGTCTCACCACGACCGCGACGGCCCTCGGCGGCGGCTACGCCGTCAACCTCGCCGCGATCACCGCCGCGTTGTGCGCCGGCCCCGACGCCCACCCGGACCGCGGTCGCCGCTGGATCGCCTCCGTGACGGCGGGCGCCTGCTACATCCTGCTCGGCCTGACCGCCGGCGTCTCCGCCGCCCTGCTGACCCAGGCCCCGCCCCAGCTGGTCGAGGCGATCGCCGGTCTCGCCCTGCTCCCCACGCTCGGCTCCGCACTCGCCGCCGCCCTCGCGGAGGAGAAGGGACGCGAGGCAGCGGTTCTCACCTTCGTCGTTGCTGCATCCGGGGTATCGGCCTACGGGGTCGGGGCGCCGGTCTGGGCACTCGCGGCCGGTCTCGCCCTGCGGCTGCTGATGTGAGTCCGTAACGCAGTGAAGCCCCCTGACCGATGGTCAGGGGGCTTCACTGTAAAAGTTGTTCGGCGGCGTCCTACTCTCCCACAGGGTCCCCCCTGCAGTACCATCGGCGCTGTGAGGCTTAGCTTCCGGGTTCGGAATGTAACCGGGCGTTTCCCTCACGCTATGACCACCGAAACACG
>NZ_FOAZ01000021.1 GCF_900109465.1 Streptacidiphilus jiangxiensis | reverse complement strand
CCTCGCCGCCGCGGACCTGAGCCAGATCACCCGAGCCGTGAAGCGTCGCCTCAAGAGGATCCAGTACCGACCGGATCTGGTCGACGGCTGCCTGACGGCCACGGGTCTGATACTGGGGGGCTGACGTGCTTCAGTCTTCCCAGTTCGCGTAGTCGCCCATCGCGACGTCGTCGCACAGGGTCTCCCATAGCCCGTTGTGTGCGAGCGCGGTGTCATCGAGGGTGGCGAGGAGCTCGCGAAGGTCGTCCGCTGCCTCGTCGAACCTGCCCTCCTCGCCTTCCTCGTAGAACGGGAAGCGGGCGATGGTGGCCGCGACGCACCGGTGGAAGGCTTCGAGGTCCTTGTTCACGTGATTGGCGGTCGAAGACTCGGTTGTGGGGATGTGCACGATGCGGCGCGAAGCCACATCGATGGCGATGAGTCCAAACAGACCGCTGGTTCCGAAGACGACCAAACCGCTCTCGTCGATGCCGCCGAGGACTGCCGCCTCGGTCAGCGGTTGGTACTCGTAGCCGATCAGCCCTGCTGGTACGCCGATCTGCCGCAGATCGGCGGCGATCTCACTGGGCACCTCTGGTGAGCAGCCGAGACGGACCACGACGTACTGGGGCAACGGCAACGGCGGCAGGTCTCGAATCACGCGGACATCATCCTCGCCCTCCCGCGTCATGGGGAAGCCACGAGCCGGGCCCCACCACCGCGTGGCAGAACCCGACATCACGGATTCAAGTTCAGTAGCCCGGCTGACCTGCGAAACTCCCTTCATGAGTTCGCAGCGATTGCCGCGACTTTCTGCCCTCTTACGCAACACTGACGCAACGTCATAAGGCGGTGGCCGACGACCTGGAAGACGCCGACGTCACGGGCCATGCAGTGCACGCAGCCACGTTCGCGGAAGCAGCGCAGCACCAGCACGGCCTGGCGGAACGGGCCCAGCGGCCGAGAGCCCCTCCGGGTACTGATCCGGTGACGGTGTACGGCCAGCAGGCGGGACAGGTGGTTGACGACAAAGGTGCCCTTGACTGCCGCACGGATACGACGTCGCAATCGCATCCTCACAGGTCAAGGGCACCTTTTGCCAACTCGACGTCAGATCAACCCAGCTGTTGAATATCCAGGGTCAAGACTGCCGCCATCCAGCTGGCAGTCCTGCCAGCTGCAGCGCAGAACGCCAGGGTGCTCACTGCGCGCGCCAGAAAGGCTGCTTGCGCTGACAAGTTCAGTAGCGGAGGTTCATCCCACCGAGCCGGCGCAGTGGAACTCAGGCCGTCGCGAGCTGGGTTTCGAAGTTGTAGGTACCTGCAGGGATGTCGAAGTACATGGAGCTGTTGTACGGGAGGTCGGCGTAGCCACCGGTTGAGGGGTTGATGATCTCGCAGCCGCCGGAGTAGTTGTTCCCGGCGTGCCAGTCCGTGCCGGTGCCGGAGAACGAGCAGGATACCGTGTAGGTGCCCGCGGCAAGGTAGATCGAGCGTGGCGTACCGTTACCCACAGTGGGGATCGGCGACATCGACCACGAGTACCAGGCAGTGGCGGGAACCTTCCAGTACGCCGTGCCGGAGTAGGGGATGTTGAACCCTCCGTTCGAGGATGCGGCCAGATAGATGCTCCGGCTCAAGGTGCCGACGATCGTCGAAGCCTGCGCCGTGGAGGGGATCGAAACGGTCATCGCTGCGGCGAGGCCGACGGCCGTTGCGAGCGTTGCTGCGTTCGAGACTCTCATGGGGTCCTCTCATGACAACATCAGCCGGTGATGTGATCGATTGCGGGGCACATCATGGCATGGCCTTTGCCAGCCATGTGATCGCCTAAGGATCCAGGAATTGACTGAGCGTCAGAATGCTTGGTCATGAATCAACAAGATCGGGCTGCCCGGCGCGCCAGTGCGGCAGCCGTCCGCGCTCAATGGGCGCCGGGCGGGGCTCACCGTCACACCCGCCTGGGCCAAGCCGACTCGGAGTTTGTTCCCCTGTCGCGGAGTGGCGATCTCGTCGCCGGCGCTCGCCTTCTATGGTCGAAGAACTGCCTACGACCCGGGGAGCGCACCGATGACCCACACCAGGACCACCGTCGACGACGTCCTCGACGAACTGCGGCGGCGCCGAGCCGAGTTCCACGAGCAGCGGTTCGTGTCGGCCGACTTCGTCGCCCGGCTGAAGGAGATCGGCGTCTACCGGGCAGCGACGCCGCGGCGCTTCGGTGGCGACCCGATGCGGCCAGCCGACTTCCTGCGCCTGGTCGAGCGGATCTCCACGGTCGACGGGTCGGCCGGCTGGGTCGCCGCCTTCGGCTGCCAGACCACCTACCTCGGGTCGCTGCCGCTGGAGTCGCTCGAGGAGATCTACGCCGACGGCCCGGACGTCGTCTTCGCCGGCGCGCTGTATCCCGTGCAGGAGGCCCGCCGGACGACCGACGGCTTCTCCGTCACCGGACGGTGGAAGTTCGGCAGCGGCTGCAAGGCCGCCGAGGTGCTCTGCGTCGGCATCCCCGGCGACGACTCGACGGACGGCAAGCCGCGGGGGGCAGTGGTGCGGCCCGCGGACGTCACCATCGTGGAGGACTGGGACGTCATCGGCATGAGGGCGACGGGCTCCTTCGACCTGGTCCTCGACGAGGTGCCGGTGCTGGAACGGCGCACCTTCATCAGGGGCGGCGCGCCGACCATCGACGAGCCGATCTACCGCTACCCCCCGATCGCCTACGCGGCCCAGGCACTGTCCGTCGTCTCCGCCGGTGTCGCACGGGCCGCGCTCGACTTCGCCGAGGAGACCGGTGCCGGGCGTGTCGGTATCACCGCTGCGCCCCGGCTCGCCGACCGGGCGTACTACCGCGCAGGCATCGCCGAGGCTGAGGCGATGCTGCGATCCGCGCGCGCCTACTTCTTCGAGGCCGCGGACGAGGCGTGGGACAGCGTGCCCGACGGGGCGGCCGTACGGGACGACCTCAACGCCCACCTGCGGCTCTCGGCGGCCCATCTGGCCCGCACGTCCGCCGAGGTGGTCGCGAAGGTGGTCGGCCTGTCCGGCACCGCGCCGATCTTCACCGGCCACCCCCTGCAGGAACTGCTCGGCGATGCCCTCGTGCCACAGTCGCACGCGTTCCTCAGTCCGATGATGTACGACGCGGCGGGCGCGGTGCTGATGGGCCTGCCCGCCACGGTGCCGGCCTTCCGGTGACGGCACGGCCAGCACTCCGGGGTCCGATCGGGCCTGGACGTGGTTCGTCGGCCCCGGGCCTGCATCAGGGGTCGCGTAGCCGCGCCCTCGTAGATCTCCGGGATCTACGCAGGCAGGCGCCCTTCCGGGGCGGAAGGGCGCCTGTTGTGGTCGTGCAATCAGGCCGCTGACCTGGGCATTTACCCTTACGGCAGGTTACGCGCCGTGACGATGCGCTGGACCTGGTTGGTGCCTTGGTAGATCTGGGTGGTCTTGGAGGTAAAGCCGGGCCACCTGGGGCTTTGCCCTGTGCAGCCCGGCTGACCTGCGCGAACTCCCTTCATGAGTTCGCACCGCTTGCCATGGCTTTCGGCCCTCCCACTCAACACTGACGCAACGTCAGGAGACAGGGGGCCCGCCGCCCTTTCCGCCCGGCGTGGCGTCGAGTGCGAATGCTCCTCGATCCCTGACAGCGCCGACTGGGCGTCAACCCTGGTCGCTGGCTGCGCCGCGCGCCGCGTCGTACTTCGCGAAGACCTCGCGCGCCACCGCACAGCCGTGATGGTGGCGGAGCCCAGCGTGCGCGTGCGCAAGGTCGAGGTGGTCGGTCCCGGACCAGGCGTCGTTGAAGGCGCGCTCGGTCGTAGTGGAACCTGCCGGAGAGAAGGGGTCGGGTCACATCCGGCCTCCGCTTCCGCCGGCGCAAGGTCCACCGGTCGTGTTCGAGTTGTGGCTTCCTTACACGTTGATAGCTTCAGGACATGGATAAGGTCGAGGAGTTCCCCAAAGTCGCCATCGTGACGGGCGCCTCGCAGGGCATCGGCGCGGGTCTGGTCGAGGCTTATCGCCGACTCGGGTACGCCGTCGTCGCCACCTCACGCACCATCGCCTCCTCCGACGAGGCCGATCTGCTGACGGTCCAGGGCGATGTTGCCGATCGGAAGGCCGCCGAACGCGTCGTCGCGGCCGCACTCGACCGCTACGGCCGGATCGACACCCTGGTCAACAACGCCGGCCGCTTCATCGGGAAGCCCTTCAGCGACTACACCACGGACGACTACGAAGTAGTCACCGCCGTCAACATCGGCGGCTTCTTCCACATCACCCAGCTCTCAGTCCCGCACATGATCGCCCAGGGCGGCGGCCACATCGTCCAGGTCACAACGAGCCTCGTCGACCACGCGCAGTCCGCAGCCCCGGCATTGCTGGCCTCGCTCACCAAGGGCGGTCTGCAAGCCGCCACCAAGGGCCTGGCCATCGAGTACGCGGCGCAAGGCATCCGTGCCAACGCCGTCTCGCTCGGGGTGATCGACACGTTCCCGAACGTCGATGCCGACCGCGAGGCTCTGGCGCGGCTCCATCCGCTCGGCCGCATGGGCGAGATCCGTGATGTGGTCGACGCGGTGGTGTTCCTGGAGAACGCGCCGTTCGTCACCGGCGAGATCCTGCACGTGGACGGTGGCCAGAGCGCGGGCCACTGACAGCTCACCACCGCGCGGTGCCCGGCATCCCGGTTGTCTCGGTCTGCTACTGGTTCGGGCAGCCTCGTCATCCGCTCCTGTCGGCGCGGTGCCGACGTCCGAACCCCGTCCTCAACCCCGGCCGCTTCCCCTCGGTCGAAGATCACAACAGGCTCCGCGCCAGACGTTGCGTACAAGCCACACGTCCGAGTCGCACTCATCCCGAGCCGGACGCGGGACGGTGACGGGCGCGAGAAGGCGCAGCGCGCGACGCCTGCGGCGGACCGCGTCGGCCGACAGGACCAGCCGTCCCGGCCCGTTGGCGGGGGTGTCGGTTGCGGAGCGCTCCTCGTCCATCACCTGGCTCGCGGAAGTACGAAACAAACAGTTGTCCACATGGTACGAAGATCCCGTCTCTTCGAGTTCTGGGTTCTCGGAATGAACCGGCTCCGTGCCCTCGGGATCGGCACCCATGGATCGCCGCCGGGACAACACGATGACGTCGGATGAAAAGGCCCCCCCCGATCCGCCTCCGGCCCAGCCTGAACGTCGGCCGGGATCTTGCTCGATCACCGAGGAGCGCCCGTGAAGACGACCACGACATACCGAGCTTCAGATCAGGCAACTCGTCCACGGAAGGCGCTGCGACCACTACGAGACACCGTCCCGATGCGCATGATTGCGCGCACGCCTACGATGAAATCTGGGCGGTTGCCGTGGAACCTCGGAAGTTCAGGAGAGAGGCGCCTTGATGGATCCGGACGCCCGTACCAGAGCCGCTGTCGAAGAACACTGGCGAGCATCGGAACGTGGGGACAGCGAAGCCGAACATGCTGTGTACGCCGATGACGCGATCCTCGACTACCCGCAGTCGGGCGAGCGATTCCGAGGCCGTTCAGCGATTTCGGCCCAGCGCGGCGGACACCCCGCGAATCGCCATTTCACGGTTCGGCGAATCACCGGCGGCGGGAGTCTGTGGGTGAGTGAGTGCCTGATCAGGTACGACGGTGTGCCC
The DNA here is from genome assembly GCF_900109465.1 of Streptacidiphilus jiangxiensis. GTDB lineage: Bacteria > Actinomycetota > Actinomycetes > Streptomycetales > Streptomycetaceae > Streptacidiphilus > Streptacidiphilus jiangxiensis. The sequence continues at coordinate 160,115 of NZ_FOAZ01000021.1, read as the reverse complement.
AGTTATTCGGTAAGCATCATGGAATTCAAACACGAGCATGTTATCCACGAGACCCAGTACTTCGCCGACGCCTTCGGCGCGCCCGAATGGCGAACGAAACTCGCGGAGCCGATGCCAGGCAGAACCATCACGAGGGCCTGATCGAGCGACAAGGTTCTGCGGAAGGGAACAGGCTTGTGCCCTACCCATGCGATCGGCCGAGGAATCCGGCCCGCATCCGCGGATCCACGAGGTTCCCTCGAACCAAGCGAGAGCCCGGTTCGGTCAGCTGCTGTCAGGTGACACTTCGCGACGGAGCCGACCCGCTGCGCGATGGCGACGGGCTACGGCCCACTGCTCGAGGTGGACTCGCCGCACCTGCGCGACGCCCTCGGCGGTCAAGTGGAACTGGGGCTCGAGGTCACGCGCAACGCTGTCGGCAAGATGAGGCCCGGGGGGACGCTGATCTTCATGGGTGACGCCGGCTCGCGCCGCGTCGCACCTGGCGTCGGCATCGCCTCCGCTGTGAGCGCCGTGATGCCCCTGTTCGTCGCCGCGCTGGCGCTGGAGACCGCTCCCGCCCGCGTCAACGCCATCGCGCCTGGATTGGTCGACACTCCGCTGTCGGCGGCGGTGCTCGAAGACCGACTCGAGGGGCGCCGCGCCGAGCTCACCGAAAGGCTCCCGGTCGGCCGCGTCGTCACTCCTGCCGACGTCGCCGCGCTCGCTGTCCATCTCATGGCCAACACGGCACTCACTGGAGCCACCTACGACATCGACGGAGGGCAACAGCTCGTCTTCTGAGAGGACGTCAACCGGTGGAGCGGCAGCCACGCCGACCTCCGGAAACAGTGGAAGGCACACAGGCTGAGATGAACGTCGGCAGCGGATACGGAGGTACCCAATGAGCGACACGACTGCGATACCAGCCCCACTCATCGTGGTCGGCGTCGATGGTTCCGAACCCTCGAAGGCCGCCCTGCGCTGGGCCGTCCGGCAGGCCGAACTGACCGGATACGCCCTTGTGGCCGCGATCGCCTGGGACTTCCCGCACAACTGGACCGGCTGGTCCCCGCCCGGAGAGCCCTCGTTCGACTGGGAGGACAGCGCTCGCGACATCCTCGCCGCAACCATCGATGAGACTCTCGGGACTGATCAGGTCATCGAGATCCGAACCCGAGTTGTTCAGGGCCACCCGGCCGGCGTACTCCTGGACGAAGCCAACGGCGCCGCGTTGCTGGTCGTGGGAAACCGTGGGCACGGCGGATTTTCCGAAGCCCTGCTCGGCTCCGTCGGGCAGCACCTCACCCACCATGCCACCTGCCCCATCGTCGTCGTCCGCGGCCCGCAGACCGGCTGAAGCGGACACGCACTGTTGCTCGACACCCACGGCCGACATCGTTCCGGACAGGTAAGGCGTCGCCCCGGCCGGAACGCGTCCGGATGCGGCAGGTCAGCACCGGCGCCCAGGGTGGCGCCCGACGCAGAGGTCCTCGGGGCGGGCGGCGGCGCGAAGATCGCCGACCAGTCCGCCCCGCGATCAGCATGTACCGGTGATCAGCTGCCCCGTGGCAAGCTGTATTCCTGTCGAAGCCTGCGTCGCAACATACGCGCAACAGACGCACCCACAGGCCTTTCGGAACGCGGAGCGAAACCAGCGATCCGAACCACCGCAAGCCGCTGACCAGCAACGACGAGCAAGACTGCGCCGACCGCGGTGAGCAGTTGGGCGGTGGTGCCCTCGCATATACGGAACATTCATGCAGGCAAGCGCCCTTCCGGATACGGAAGGGCGCCCGTTCGGCACCGACGATCAGGCACTTGACCTGCGCTTTTATCCCTACGGCAGGTTGCGCGCCATGACGATGCGCTGGACCTGGTTGGTGCCCTCGTAGATCTGGGTGATCTTCGCGTCGCGCATCATGCGCTCCAGCGGGTAGTCACGGGTGTAGCCGTAGCCGCCGAGGAGCTGGACGGCGTCGGTGGTGACCTCCATGGCGACGTCGGAGGCGAAGCACTTGGCCGCGGCGCCGAAGAAGGTGAGGTCCGCGTCGACGCGCTGCGACTTGGCCGCGGCGGCGTAGGTGAGCTGGCGGGCGGCCTCGAGCTTCATGGCCATGTCGGCCAGCATGAACTGAATGCCCTGGAACTCGGCGATCGCCTTGCCGAACTGCTTGCGCTCCTGGACGTAGCCCTTGGCGTAGTCCAGCGCGCCCTGGGCGACACCCAGCGCCTGGGCGGCGATGGTGATGCGGGTGTGGTCCAGGGTCTTCATCGCGGTGGCGAAGCCGGTGCCCTCGGCGCCGATCATCCGCGAGGCGGGGATGCGGACGTTGTCGAAGTAGACCTCGCGGGTCGGGGAGCCCTTGATGCCGAGCTTCTTCTCCGGCGCGCCGAAGGAGACGCCCTCGTCGCCCTTCTCGACGACGAACGCGGAGATGCCCTTGGAGCGCTTCTCCGGGTCGGTGACGGCCATGACCGTGTAGTACTCGGAGACGCCCGCGTTGGTGATCCAGCGCTTGACGCCGTTGAGGATGTAGTCGTCGCCGTCGCGGACCGCGCGGGTCTTCATGCCGGCCGCGTCGGAGCCCGCGTCGGGCTCGGAGAGGCAGTAGGAGAACATCGCGTCGCCGGCCGCGAGGGGGGTCAGGTACTGACGCTTGAGCTCCTCCGAGCCGGAGAGGATCACCGGGAGCGAGCCGAGCTTGTTGACGGCCGGGATCAGCGAGGAGGACACGCAGACGCGGGCCACCTCCTCGATGACGATGACCGTGGCGAGCGCGTCGGCGCCGGCGCCGCCGTACTCCTCGGGGACGTGGACGGCGTGCAGCTCGGAGGAGATGAGCGCGTCGAGCGCCTCCTGCGGGAAGCGAGCCTGCTCGTCCACCTCGGCGGCGAACGGGGCGATCTTCGCCTCGGCCAGGCCCCGGACCGTCTCGCGGAGCATCTGGTGCTCCTCGGAGATCTGGTACAGGTCGAAATCTGCGCTCACGGTCGCTCCCGAGATCTGTCGGCACCCCTATGGCACCCATATGGCACTCAGTACCCTCGATTATGCACACTCAGTGCCATCGTGGGGGCGCTCCGGACCCCGATCTGGTGTTACGTTCTGCACATGGCAGCTGCTGTGACCTCCGGGGACGACCCGAAACCGACCATGCGGGAGTCGCTGGTCCGCGCCGCGTTCCAGCTCTTTCTGGAACGGGGCTTCGAGCAGACGACGATCGACGACATCGTCTCGCTGGCCGGCGTGGGGCGGCGGTCCTTCTTCCGCTACTTCCCCTCCAAGGAGGACGTGGTCTTCCCCGACCACGAGGGCTGCCTGGCCGACATGACCGCGTTCCTGCGCGGCGCCCCCCTCGACGGCGACCCGGTCACCCAGGCCTGCGACGCCTCCCGACTGGTGCTGCGGATGTACGCGGCCGATCCGGTCTTCTCCGTGGAGCGGTACCGCCTGACCCGGCAGGTGCCGGGGCTGCGCGCGCACGAGCTCTCCGTCGTCTGGCGCTACGAGCGCGCGCTCGCGGAGCACCTGCGCGAGCGCGGCGCGGACCGCGCCGACGGCGCGCTGCGCGCGGACGTGGTCGCGGCTGCCGTGGTCGCCGCGCACAACCACGCGCTGCGCACCTGGCTGCGCGCGGGCGGCGAGGGCGACGTGCAGGCGGCGATGGACGAGGCGCTCGGGTACGTGGCCCGGGCCTTCTCCCCTGCCCAGCAGTCGGCCCAGCCCTCTGCGCGGGCCGCGACGCCCGGGGCCGTGGACGGCGCGGGCGGGGAGGACGAGCAGGTCGTGGTGCTGCTGGCCCGCAAGGGCACGCCGCTGTGGCGCGTGGTGCGCGACGTGGAGGGCGCGCTCGGGGAGTAGATCCGGCGGGCGAACGCAGCCGAACTACGCAGATTGCACTGCTCGGCCAAGCAAGGGCACTGAGTGCCTTTACGAGGGGCACTGAGTGCCATACAGTCCTTCTCGGCACTGCGCCGCTGAACGACCCCTCCGTTCGCGTTCACTGGAGCCCCCATGCCTTCCTCCACCCTCATGCCCCTCGCCGTCGTCCCTGCGGGCGACGAGGCGTCGACCCCCGTCCTGCGCTACCACCGCTGCCGCTGGTGCGGCTCGCCCACGGGACGCGCCACCCTGCTCTGCCCCATCTGCGGTTCGTCCGAACTGGACGAGCAGGCCAGCGCCGGCGCCGGCATCGTGCACCGGCTGCTGACACCACGCCACCGCCAGTACACCGACGGCGAGACCATCTGCCTGGTCGTCATGGAGGAGGGCTTCACCGTGCAGGCCTCCCTCGACGACGCGCTGCCCGGCACCGTGCCCGAAGGCACCCGGGTGCGCCTGGCCCCGCCGGCCCCGCACACTCACCTGCCGGTCTTCCGCGCCTGCGCCTGACCGGCACGCGCCACGCCGGGGACTACGCTTCCCCCACGCCGACGGGTCCGACCTGACCTGCGGCAGCGACGGCGGCAGCGGCGAAGGGTGACGGCGCGTGGACTTCTCGACCCTGGCGGTCGTCGTGGTGGCCGGGATGCTCGGCCCGTTGCTGGCCCTGCCCACGCGCTGGCGCATCCCCGTCGTCATCGGCGAGCTCGTGGCCGGCGTGCTGCTCGGGCCGACGTTCGCCGGGTACCTGCACGCCGCGAACCCCACCTTCGCGTTCCTCGCCGACATGGGCTTCGCCCTGATCATGTTCGTGGCCGGAGCCCATGTCCCCGTCCGGGACCAGGCGCTGCGCGGCGGGCTGGCCAAAGGCGCACTGCGGGCCGTGGCGGTCGCGGCGGTCGGCATCGTGCCGGCCTTCGCCCTGGCGCAGGGTTTCCACACCGGGCACACCGCCCTGTACGCGGTGCTCCTCGCCTCCTCCTCGGCGGCGCTGATCCTGCCGATCCTCGACTCGCTGCACCTGTCCGGCGGTCCGGACGTGCTGGCGCTGCTGCCGCAGGTCGCAGTCGCGGACACCGTGTGCATCGTCGCGCTGCCGCTGGCCGTGGACCCGGCCCACGCGGCGCGGGCCGCGCTCGGGGCGGTGGCGGTGCTGGGCAGTTCCTTCGTCCTGTTCCTGATCCTGCGGCAGGCGGAGCGGCGCGGCTGGCACCGACGCGTGCACCGGCTCTCGCGCGAGCGCAAGTTCGCACTGGAGCTGCGGATCAGCCTGGCGATCGTCTTCGCGCTCGCCGCACTCGCGACGCACACGCACGTGTCGATCATGCTGGCGGGCTTTTCGTTCGGACTGGTCGTCGCCGCGATCGGGGAGCCGCGTCGGCTGGCCAGGCAGTTGTTCGCCCTCACCGAGGGCTTCCTCGGTCCGCTCTTCTTCGTGTGGCTCGGCGCCTCGCTGGACCTTCGGCAGCTGGGCAGCCACCCGTCCGCGATCCTGCTGGGCCTGCTGCTCGGCGCGGCGACGGTCCTCTCGCACGCCTCGATGCGGCTGACCGGCCAGCCGCTGGCCTACGGCGTGCTGGCGTCGGCGCAGTTGGGCGTGCCGGTGGCGGCCGCGACGCTGGGCACGCAGCTGCACCTGCTGCACCCCGGCGAGTCGGCGGCGCTGCTGCTCGGCGCGCTCGTCTCCATCGCCGCAGCGACGGCGGCGGGCGCAGTGGCCGCTCGCATCGGGACCGCACCCCCGGCCCCACCCACCACAGGTCAGCCCACCACCGGTCAGCCGACCGCCGACTGACCGGCCGCCGACTCACCGAGCCCGGACGCGAGCGGCCCGGAGCGCAAGCAGCCTGAGGCGTGAGCGGTCCGAGCGTGAGCGGTCCGAGCGTGAGCGGTCCGAGCGTGAGCGGTCCGAGCGTGAGCGGTCCGAGCGGCGCGAGCGTGAGCGGCCCGAGCGTGAGCGGTCCGAGCGTGAGCGGTCCGAGCGTGAGCGGTCCGAGCGTGAGCGGTCCGAGCGGCGCGAGCGTGAGCGGCCCGAGCGTGAGCGGTCCGAGCGTGAGCGGTCCGAGCGTGAGCGGTCCGAGCGTGAGCGGTCCGAGCGGCGCGAGCGTGAGCGGCCCGATGCGAGAGCAACCCGAGCGAGAGCAACCCGAGGCGTGAGCGCCCCGAGCGCAAGCGGTCCTCAGGCGCGCACGCCGTGGGCGTCACTCCGGCTGGTCCACCGGTCCGCCGCGGGCCAGGTGGGCGAGGGTGGACAGGGTCTCGGCGAGGAGCGGGAGGGGTGGGGAGGCGAGTCCGAGCCGGACCGCGGCGGGCGGTACGCGGGACCCTACCGCGTAGGCCGCGGCCGGGGTCAGGCCGATGCCGGCGCGCGCGGCTCCGGCGACGAAGGTCTCGGCACGCCAGGGCGTCGGCAGCTCCCACCAGCAGTAGTACGAGCCGGGGTCGGCGCGCAGAACGGCATCCGGCAGCAGCTCTCGGGCGAGGAGTTGGCGCTCCGTCGCGTCGGCGCGCTTGGCCGCCTCGATCGCGGCGAGCGTGCCGTCGCCGATCCAGCGGACCGCCGCCTCCAGGGCGAATCCGCCCGCCAGCCAACCGCCCGCCCGCACGGACGCGGCGACCTGCTCCCGGTAGGCGTCCGGGACCACGGCGAATCCGCTGCTGAGCCCAGGTGCCAGCCGCTTGGAGAGACTGTCGACCAGCACGACCCGCTCCGGCGCCGTCGCCGCCAGCGGCGGCACCTCCGGGCGCAGGAAGGACCAGACGGCGTCCTCGACGGCGGGCAGGTCCAGCTGCCGCAGCAAGGCACCGAGTTCCGCGCGGCGTGCAGGCGACATGCTCAAGCCCAGCGGGTTGTGGACGCGCGGCTGGAGGTAGACGGCCCGCAGCGGGGTGGCCCGGTGGACGGATGCAAGGGCGGCCGGGTCCAGGCCGTCGCCGTCCATGGCGATCGGTACCGGGACGATGCCGAGCCGCTCCGCCACGGCCTTGACCACGGGGAAGGTCAACTCCTCGACACCGAGACGCTGTCCGGGCGGGACCAGGGCCGCGAGAACGGCCGCGATGGCCTGTCGGCCGCTGCCGGTGAAGAGCAGCGCCTCCGGCGCGGGCGCCCAACCGCCCTCGCCCGCGACGTCTTCACCTTTTTCACCTTCTCCGCCTTCGCGCGCGCAGAGGGCGGCGAAGGCCTCGCGCGCGGCGGCCGTGCCCTCGGCGCGGACCGGCCGCAGCGCGAGGTCGAGGGCGTCCGGCCGCAGCAACGGTGCGAGGGCGGCGCCGAGCAGTGCCGACTGCTCCGGCACGACGGGATAGTTGAGCTCCAGGTCGATGCGGGCCCGGGAGGGCTCGAGCAGCGGAACGCCCGCGCCGGGCAGTCCGCCCGTCGCACGGACGAAGGTGCCCCGACCCACCTCCCCGACGACCAGGCCGCGCCGCACCAGCTCGGCGTAGACGCGTCCGGCCGTGGACGCGGCGATCCCGCGGCGGTGCGCGAAGGCGCGCTGGGTGGGCATACGGTCGCCGGGACGCAGGCGGCCGGCCGCGATGGCGGCGGCGATCTCGTCCGCGAGTCGGCGGTAGTCGTCCATGCGCAGGCCCTTCCTCGATTGCACCGAGGGTAATACACATATTGCACCGAGCAGATGCCGACCCTAGCATCGCTGCCATGAACGCGATCAGCTTGCACGCAGAACTCGGCCTGGCAGCCGTCGGTTTGGGGATGGTGCTCACCCCAGGACCGAACATGATCTACCTCGTCTCCCGGTCGATCGTGCAGGGCCGCCGCGCCGGGCTGGTCTCGCTCGCCGGGGTCGCCACCGGGTTCCTGGTCTACCTCGTCGCCGTCACCGCCGGGATCGTCACGCTCTTCGCCCTGGTCCCCGTGCTCTACACCGCGATCAAGCTGGCCGGCGCCGCCTATCTGCTCCGGCTCGCCTGGAAGGCGGTCAAGCCGGGCGGCACTGCGGTGTTCGCCCCGCAGCCGCTGCCGCCGGACTCTCCCCGCCGCCTCTACACCATGGGCCTGCTGACCTGCCTGCTCAACCCGAAGCTGGCAATCCTCTACATCTCCCTGCTCCCCCAGTTCGTCGACCCGGCGCGCGGCCACGTCGGCGAGCAGACCCTGCTGCTGGGCCTCACCCAGATCGCCGTCTCGGTGAGCGTCAACGCGCTGATCGCCCTCTGCGCCGGGACCATCGCGGCCTTCTTCTCCCGCCGCCCGGCCTGGCTGAGGATCCAGCGCTACGCGATGGGCACCGTCCTTGCCGGACTCGCGCTCCGCATCGCCGCCGACCGCGCCTCGGCCGTCGCGGCTTAGGAGGCCTGAAACGCCCCCTGGAACTCAGGAGCACTCAACTGCTCAGCGGTATGTCGACCGCGAGTTGCTGCGGGCAGGCGTCGCAGACATGGAATGTCTGAATGCCTGTGAGGCTGAGGGTGACCTGCCGGGTCCCCGCTGGCAGGGCGTCGAAGATCAGTTCCTCGTTCACGGTCCCGCCACCTTGGACACTGTCCGACCACGACCCCTGGAAGTCATGCGGCTGGAGCGTGGGACTGCCGGGAACCTCAAGCTCTTTGGCGGCAAATGGAAATGACACAGGATTGCCGCTCGTGTTGGCGATGCTGAAGTCGACCGTCGTCTGCCCGCCGGAAAGCGTGACCTTCGTGACGGTCATCGTGAGTATGGCCGCCGAAACGGTGACCGGTCTGGTCACGGCATTGGAGTTCGCCGTCGGTAAATCGATCCCGCTGGACGGCGGCGGGAGAGTGATGACCGTGGGCCCGCCGGACGAACCGCCATTCCCGCCTCCACCCCCGGAGGCGGAGGCCGACGAGCCCTGGCCGCCGCCGGCCATGATGGTGGCCGCGATGATCGATGCCACCGCACCGATCACCGCAACAATGATCGCTCCAACTGTCTTCTCTTTCACATTCCCCCCATGGTCCAGAAGCCGGGCATTTCGCCGTACATGACCAGTTCGAGGAGGGTGCCACGTGCGAACGGCGCAAGCGGCACACCAGGGTGAAACGCTCGCCCTTCGAGGAGACCTACGGCTTGCTCAGTGCCCTCGAACGAGGTCGATCGTCTCGCGGGTGGTACCCGAGCTGTCGGTGGCGATCAGCGGGTGGCCGAGCTCGAGCATGGTGTCGTTCCGGACCAGTTTGGCCGTTTCCCCGCTGCACGCAGCTCCTCCCGTCGCATGGAACACGAGATGGTCGCCGCTCACTTCGACGCTGCCCGAGCACTCACCGGATTGACTGATCGTTCCGTTCGCCGCGGGATCGCCCACCATCGTGGCCTGAGCAGCGGCCGTGAACGTTCGGTCGGCATCGATGCGGATCGTCAGGGTGATGGTGCCGGTCTCGGAAGGACTGTTCACCTGCGCGTCGTACTGCCAAACCCCTACGGTTTTCGAGAAGTCGAGCGAGGGAGCGGCCGCGTCGCTGATCGCGATCCCCGCACCCGCTCCGCCGACCAGGAGGATCAGCACGCCGAGCCAGACACCGACGCCGATGCTCACGCTGCCGATCCGGATGTCGAACTTTCGACCGTCCCGCTGCTCCTCATGCTCATGCCCGCCGGCCTGTTCGCTCCCGTCTCCTGCCTGAGGCCGACCACTCGTGTCACTCATCCGTTGACCCCCTTTGGCGGGTCGCCAGGTGCCTCGCAAGGGGAAATCCGCTCGTGCTTGTGCAGCATCCTGCGGGCCAAGCTGTCGCGCAAGGTTGGCGGACACCGATCCAGAACGCCCCCACGAGCGCCGCGACGGGCCAGGGGCACAGCGTCCGCCGCGCCGGGCGCGCCTGCGAACCCCTGAACAGTCCTCCCAGCAATCTCCCAGTCGGCACCCATGGACTATTACCTCTCATTGAGAGGTAATAGTGGAGTGAGCACAGACATACCCGATCCCTCCGCCGAGCTCGCGGAGTTGCTGCCGGCGATCCAGCGGCTCGTACGGCGGCGGCTGCGGACCGGCCTCGCCCAGCCGCGGCTGCGCGGTGCGCAGATCGAGCTGCTGCGCCTGGTCGCGGCCCGGCCCGGCCTGCGGGTCTCCGAGGCAGCGCAGGAGCTCTTCCTTGCCGACAACTCGGTGTCGACGCTGGTCAACCAGCTGACCAAAGCCGGGCTGCTGCGGCGCGAGACGGACCCGACCGACGGGCGCGCCGCCCGCCTGCACGCCCAGCCGGAGGCCCTGGCCCGCCTCGCCGACTGGGACGCGCGGCGCGGCGCACTCTTCGCCGACCAGCTCGGACGGCTCGACGCCGCCGACCACGAGGCGCTCGCGGGCGCCCTGCCCGCGCTGCGCCGTCTGGCCGAGGGCTTGCGCGAGGAGGCCGCGTCATGACCGCCGACACCACGCCCGCTCCCAAGGCGGAGGCCGCGGTGCGCTGCACCGGGCTCACCTACTCCTTCGGCGCCACCCGCGCGGTGGACGGTCTGGACCTGACCGTCGAGCAGGGTGAGGTCTTCGGGCTGCTCGGGCCGAACGGCGCGGGCAAGACGACCGCGATCCGTGCCATCACCACGCTGCTGCCGGTGCCGGCCGGCATGGTCTCGGTGTTCGGCCTCGACTGCGCCCGCAAGAAGATGCAGGTGCGCCGCCTGCTCGGCTACGTCCCCCAACAGCTGTCCGCCGACAGCGGCCTGACCGGTCGCGAGAATGTCGAGCTGTTCGCCCGGGTCTTCGACGTGCCGCGCGCGGAACGTCGTGCCCGCGTGGACGAGGCGCTGGCCGCAGTGGACCTTTCGGAGGCCGCCGGACGTCTGGCCGGCACCTACTCGGGCGGCATGGTCCGCCGGTTGGAGCTCGCGCAGGCGCTGGTGAGCGCACCCCGTCTGCTCATCCTCGACGAGCCCACGATCGGCCTGGACCCGCTGGCCCGCGCCGGGGTTTGGGACTGCATCGCCCAGGTCCGCGCCGCGACCGGCATGTCCGTGCTGGTCACCACGCACTACATGGACGAGGCCGACGAGCACTGCGCCCGGGTGGCGCTGATGCACCGCGGCCGGATCCGCGCCATGGGCGCGCCCGGCGACCTGCGCGCCGAGCTGGCCGCACAGTTGGACGCCGACCCCGCCCGGGTCAGCCTCGAGGACGTGTTCCGCCACCACGCCGGCGCCGGGCTCACCGGTGCCGACCGACCCGACGAAGGAGGGGACTTCCGCGATGTCCGCCGCTCCCGTGCCGCAGCCCGCCGCTGAACACGCCCCGCCCACCGCCCCCGCCGGCGGTACCGCGCTGCTCGCGGGCCCGCGGCCGGTGGAGCTGCGGCTGCTGCTCACGCCACCGCCGCCCCGCCATGCCTGGCGCCTGGTGCTCGCGCGCATGGGCGCGATGTGCATGGTCGAGCTGCAGAAGCTGCGCCACGACCGCACCGAGCTCTACACCCGCGCGGTCCAGCCGGCGCTGTGGCTGCTGATCTTCGGGGAGACCTTCACCCGCATCCGGGCGATCCCGACGGGCGGCATCCCCTACCTGGACTTCCTCGCACCGGGCATCATCGCCCAGTCCGCGATGTTCATCGCCATCTTCTACGGCATCATGATCATCTGGGAGCGGGACTCCGGGGTGCTGACCAAGCTCCTGGTCACCCCGACGCCGAGGGCGGCGCTGGTGACCGGCAAGGCCTTCGCGGCCGGGGTGAAGTCGGTGATCCAGGCGCTGGTCGTGGTCGTCCTCGCGGCGCTGCTCGGGGTGGCGCTCACCTGGAACCCGCTGCGCCTGCTCGGCGTCGCGGCCGTGGTCGTGCTCGGCTCGGCCTTCTTCTCCTGCCTGTCCATGTCGATCGCCGGGATCGTGCTGACCCGCGACCGGCTCATGGGCATCGGCCAGGCGATCACCATGCCCCTGTTCTTCGGCTCCAACGCGCTGTATCCGGTCTCGGTGATGCCGGGTTGGCTGCAGGCGATCAGCAAGGCCAACCCGCTCAGCTACGAGGTCGACGCCCTGCGCGGACTGCTCCTCGGCATCCCCGCGCACCTGGGCGCCGACTTCGCCGTCCTGGTCGTCGCCGCGGCGCTCGGAGTGACCGCCGCATCGCTGCTCCTCGGCCGCCTGGCCAAGTAACCAGCGCAATCCCTCCGTAGCCCTCCGGCCCGCAGCCGGTGCGCGTGTCAGGAATCCTTGACACGCGCACCGGCTGTCAGGCTACCCTGACACGCATGGGAGTTCCTGAGGACGCCGACAAAGCGGGGGCCGCCGACCTGCTCGGGCAGGTCACGGCCAGGGATCCGGCCGTCGGGCTCAGCGCGGTCGTCGCGCTGCGGCGGCTGCTGGAGGAGTTGGAGCGCCTCCACGTGGACAACGCGCGTGACCAGGGCTGGACCTGGCAGAGCATCGCGACGGCGCTCAACGTCAGTCGGCAGTCGGTCCACGAGAAGCATGCGAGCAGGCGCAAGGCCACCGGTAAGGAGAGCTGAGGATGTTCGACCTTTTCACCGACCGCGCCAAGCGGTCGATCGTCGCGGGCCAGGACGAGGCGATCGCCCTCGGCCACGACTTCATGGGCACCGAGCACCTGTTGCTCGGCCTCGTCACGGACCCGGAGAGCACGGCGGGCGCCGTGCTGGCGGCGCACGGCGTCGACCTCGACCGCACCCGCGAGGCGACGGTCCGCCTGCTGACCGCCGCCGGCGTCCCCGCGACCGGCGGCCGACCGGCCCGCGAGGCCCTCGCGGCGCTCGGCATCGACGTCGCCGAGATCCAGCGGCGCGCGGACGACAGCTTCGGCGAGGGCGCGTTCCAGTTCCCGCGCCCGGCCTACACCCCGCACGCCAAGGCCGCGTTGGAGCAGACGCTGCGCGAGGCGAAGGAGCTCGGCCACGAGCGGTTCGGCACCGAGCACATGCTCCTCGGCGTCCTGGCCGTCGGCCCGAGCGGGACGGAACACGCGACGGCCGTCGACGTCCTCACGGCCCTCGACGTGGACGTCACCGCCCTGCGCCCCGCACTGCTGGCCCGCCTCGCGCAGCACTGACGCTGCCCGGCGGCGGGCACGTCTGCCCGCCGCCGGGCAGCGAGGCACGCGGCCGGGCCGGGCAGCCGTGCCGGGCGAGCGGGCCGGGGCGAGCAGGCCCAAGCGAACGAGCCCGAGCGAGCCGGAGCGAACGAGCCCGAGCGAGCCGGAGCGAACGAGCCCGAGCAAGCAGGCCCAAGCGAACGAGCCGGAGCGAGCAGGCCGGAGCGAGCAGGCCCGAGCGAGCGAGCCGGAGCGAGCAGGCCGGAGCGAGCAGGCCCGAGCGAGCAGGCCGGAGCGAGCAGGCCCGAGCGAGCGAGCCCGAGCGAGCAGGCCCGAGCGAGCGAGCCCGAGCGAGCAGGCCCGAGCGAGCGAGCCCGAGCGAGCAGGCCCAAGCGAACGAGCCCGAGCGAGCAGGCCCAAGCGAACGAGCCCGAGCGAGCAGGCCCGAGCGAACGGGCCGGAGCCGGGGACCTCGTGCTCGCACCGGACTCGGAGACCGTGTGATCCGCGCCGCAACCCGGCCCGGGCCGGTCACGGGGACCCGGCGTGGGCGCATAGGCTCTGAGGGAGAGGCCTCCGGTCCGGTCGCCTCGTCGTCGTGATCGTGGGAGGCCCGCCGCCGTGTCGCTCCTCTGGCGTCACCGCCCCGCACCACCGCCCGCCGGGGTGGTCCTCGTGCTGCACGGCGGGGAGGAGCACGGGACGAGGCCGCCGTCGCGGCTGAACCCGCCGCTGCAGCGGATGCGGCCGTTCGAGCGGGCGCTTCGGCGGTCGCCGCTCGGCGACACGCTCGGGGTGGCCGAGGTCGGCTACCGCTGCCGAGGCTGGAACGGCGAGCGAGCCGACGCGGCGGTCGACGCCGAGGACGCGCTCGCCGAGCTGGTCCGGGAGGTCGGCCCGGGCATGCCGGTGGTCCTGCTCGGCCACTCCATGGGCGGTCGCGCCGCGCTGCGGATCGGCGGGCACACCTCCGTGGCCGGCGTCGTCGCGCTCGCGCCCTGGTGTCCGAACAACGAGCCGGTGATGCAGTTGGCCGACCGCCGGGTGCTGATCGTCCACTCCGACGAGGACCGGGTGACCCCGCCCGGGGAGTCGCTCGACCTCGCCGCCCGGGCCCGCACCGTCGGCGCCCAGGTGGCCCGCTGCGTGATCTCCGGCAGCGACCACGCCATGGTCCGCCGCGCCCCGACCTGGCACCGCCTGACCACGCTGCTGACCGGCGCGCTCCTCGGCGCCTGGGCCTTCCCGGAGCCCGTCACCAAGGCCCTCGCGCGCACCGGCCGCGAGGCCGACGGGCTCGACCTGCGCCTCCCGCTCTGGGCACCCGCCGGTCGGTGAGCCGGACCGCACCGGACGCAGGTGCTCGCCACGGAAGACCACCGGACGCCACCGGACGCCACCCGATGCGCCGACCGGGCGTGAGTACGGATCAACTGCGCTATCACGTGCACGAGGTCGCAGTCCCGGTGGGCGGCGCGAGCGCGGTCGACAGCTCCCCGTACGCGACGCGCCGTGCCTGGTCGGCCGCTGTCGGCCGCTGTCGGCCGGGTTCTCGAACTCCCGCTCGCCACCGATGGCGTCCGCTCCCCCGCCTCACCCACACTGGCAGCATGCAACTGCGCATCGAGGCCCACACGCTCCCCGGACGGGCCTGCGGACCGGGGCCGGATTTTCCCGGCGTGAGCGGGATCGCCGTGGCCGTCCAGCGCAAGGACCGCCCGGCGGAGCTGCTGGACCCGCAGCCGGGTGACGCCTCCACCGCCACCTGGACGTTTCCCTGCTCCTTCACGCCCGAGGGCGAACTGCGCGGCCCGTACGTGCAGAACCGCCTCGGCGGACGGTTCGTCTACCTCTCCTGGAGCGGGCGGCAGCCGCAGGAGGAGGCGCCGCGGATGTTCCGCCGCGCCAAGCTGATGCTGGCCGACGTCCCACCCGCCGTCCTCGACGAGGCCCGCCGCCGCGGCGCACTGGTGGGGCGCCTGGGCCTCACCGACGCCAAGGGCAACCCGGTCTGCGGACGGGTGGTGCCCCCGGCGATCGAGTGGAGTGCGGCCGACCCCACCGAGCGGGCCGAGCCGTAGGGCCCCGCTCCTGATCCGCGCACGTCGTGGGAGCATGCCGACATGAGCAGCGACGCGACCATCGACGTGAACGCCCTGGCCATCAATGTCGCGGTCCCGGAGGCTCTCCGCTGGACCGACACCCGGCGTGGCGAGGAGTTCACCCTCACCACGATCACCGTCCGGCTGCTGCCGGACGGGCACCTCGCGGCGAAGGCCTACGGCCGACCGACCGCGGGCGGTCGTGGCGCCTACGTCTCGTTCCCGCTGCCCGACCGGCCCGAGCTGGCCGCCCTCGCGGCCGAGGCCGCCGACCGGGCGGCCTCGCAGTGGGGTGCCCACCGCGGACTGGGCTGAACTCCGCGGCGGCCGGCTCAGATGTCGCGGAAGGTCTCGATCCGCGCGCCGATCGAGTTGAGGCGCTCGGCGAGGTCCTCGTAGCCGCGGTTGATGACATAGACGTTGCGCAGCACCGAGGTTCCCTCGGCGGCGAGCATCGCCAGCAGCACGACCACGGCCGGGCGCAGGGCCGGCGGGCACATCATCTCCGCGGCGCGCCAGCGCGTGGTCGGGCCCTGGACGAGGACGCGGTGCGGATCGAGGAGCTTGATGTTGGCGCCGAGGCGGTTGAGCTCGGTCAGGTAGATCGCGCGGTTGTCGTAGACCCAGTCATGGATCAGCGTGTCACCGTGCGCGGCGGCGGCGATCGCGGCGAAGAACGGGACGTTGTCGATGTTGATGCCGGGGAACGGCATCGGGTGGATCTTGTCCGCGGGCGCGGTCAGCTTGGACGGGCGGACCGTCAGGTCCGTCAGGCGGGTGCGACCGTTGCGGGCCAGGTACTCCTCACTGCGGTCGTGGTCGAGGCCCATCTCCTCCAGTACGGAGAGCTCGATCTCCAGGAACTCGATCGGCACCCGGCGGATCGTCAGCTCGGAGGAGGTGACCACGGCGGCGGCCAGCAGGCTCATCGCCTCGACCGGGTCCTCGGCGGGGGCGTAGTCGACATCGCAGTCGATCTTCTCGACGCCGTACACGGTCAGCGTGGTCGTGCCGATGCCCTCGACCTTGACGCCGAGCCGTTCCAGGTAGAAGCAGACGTCCTGGACCATGTAGTTCGGGCTGGCGTTGCGGATCACCGTGACGCCGGGGTGACGGGCGGCGGCGAGCAGCACGTTCTCGGTGACGGTGTCGCCGCGCTCGGTCAGCACGATGGCGCGGGTGGGCGTGACGCCGGGCTCGACGTCCGCGTGGTAGTGGCCGTCGGTGGCGTTGACGCGCAGTCCGAACTGGCGCAGCGCGGCCAGGTGCGGGCCGACGGTGCGGGTGCCGAGGTCGCAACCGCCGGCGTAGGGGAGCCGGAAGTGCGGCTCCAGGTGCATCAGCGGACCGAGCAGCATCAGCACGCTGCGCGTGCGTCGGGCGGCGTCGGCGTCCATCGCCTCGAGGTCGAGCCGGGCGGGCGGGGTGAGCTCGAGGTCGTTGCCGTTGTTGATCCAGCGGGCCTTGACGCCGATGCTGGTCAGCACCTCGAGGATGCGGTAGATCTCCTCGATCCGGGCCACCTGACGCAGGGTGGTCTTGCCGGTGGTGAGCAGCGAGGCGCACAGCAGGGCGACGCCGGCGTTCTTGCTGCTGCGCACGTCGATCGCGCCGGTGAGCCGACGTCCGCCGGTGACCCGCAGGTGCATCGGACCGGCGTAGCCGAGCGAGACGATCTCGCTGTCGAGGGCTTCACCGATTCGGGCGATCATCTCAAGGCTGAGATTCTGCTGACCCCGCTCCATCCGGTTGACGGCGCTCTGACTGGTGGTCAACGCCTCTGCGAGCTCGGCCTGCGTCAAGCCTTTGTGCTGACGGGCGGTACGGATGAGCTTGCCGATGCGCACGAGGTAGTCTTCAGTCACGCGGGTCACACTATCTCAGATCTGAGATGACAATGACCTCGGCTGGTCCATCAGGGCGACACCGCGCCCTGGCCGGTCCGCTAAAGTGATCATGTGGGAATCCCCGAGAACCCGTCCTCGCCGGCGCCGGTCGTGGTGCGACTCGCCGCGTACTCGAAAACGGATCAGGCAGAGATCCTCGGCAGCGGCGACGACCCGTTCGGCATCGCCTTCACCGGCCTGACCTGGCTGCCGAAGGACGAGCACTTCGCCGTCCGGCACGAGGGCCGGCTCGTGGCCCACGCCGGCCTGCTGCGCCTGCCGGTGGCGATCGGCGAGGCCAGGACCGAGGTGATCGGCGTCGGCGGGGTGGCCGTCGCGCCGGACATGCAGGGGCGTGGCCTGGCACGACTCGTCGTCACGGCCGCGCTGGAGCACGCACGCACGATGGGCCCGCGGCACGCGCTCCTGTTCTGCCGCCCGCCCCTCGTGCCGCTCTACGCGCGACTCGGCTGGCACCCGCTCGACGGCGATGTCCTCGTCGGACAACCCGAGGGCCGTCTGGCGACCATGCCGCTGCGGACCATGGTGACACCGCTGCACAACGGGGACCACTGGCCGGCAGGGCCGGTGCGACTGCTCTCCCTGCCCATGTGAGGCCGTCGGATTGGTCTAGACAACATCCCGTCGCGCTGACTACCGTCGTGATCCGCACGGCCCCGGGACCGACCGGGCGGCCGGCACCGAGGCCTGGGAGGCCGCGCCCCTCATGGCTGCCACGTCGTACGACGCCGAGTCCGCCGCCGCCTACCGGGCCTCGCGCGAGCTTCCCCGGGAGGGGCTGACGGCATGGCGGGAGGCCGTCGCCGAGGAGGCCGGCCTGGCCCCCGGCATGACCGTCGTGGATGTCGGCGCCGGGACCGGCGCGTTCGCGGCGGCGTTCCACGACTGGTTCGGCGTGCGGGTCCTGGCCGTCGAGCCGGCCCCGGCGATGCGCGCGCTCATCGCGCCCGTGTCGGGCGGGGTCGAGCCGGTCGACGGACGGGCCGAAGCGCTGCCGCTGCCGGACGCGTGTGCCGACGCCGCCTGGCTGGGCTCCGTCGTGCACCACCTGGCCGACCTGGACAAGGCGGCACGGGAGTTGCGGCGCGTGCTCGTGCCGGGCGCCCCCGTGCTGGTCCGGAACACCTTTCCCGGCCGCAGCCAGGACGACCTGCGGGTCCGCTTCTTCCCCGAGACCGCCGAGGGCGTGGACGGCTACCCCACCGTCGAGCGCGTCACTGCGGCCTTCGAGAGCGTCGGCTTCCGTCGCACCGCGCTGCGGAGCCTGCCGCAGCAGTCGGCGTCCACGCTCGGCGTCTTCGCCGACCGGCTCAGCCGTGACGCGGACTCGAAGCTCCGCGCCCTGAGTGACGAGGCGTACGCCCGCGGCCTCGCCCGGCTGCGCGCTGCCGCCGCCGAGCACCCGGCGGAACCGGCCGTCAGCTGGATGGATCTGCTGGTCCTGCGGTGAGCGGAAACGGCCCTCACCCGGGGAGCGGGTGAGGGCCGTCCGTCCGGACCGGCGAGCGACAGGACGTCAGCTGCCGAAGGACATGCCCAGGTCGTCCAGGTAGCCGTCGTCGTCCGTGCCCGCGGAGCGGGTGAACGAGGCGGTGAACTTGACCGAGACGGTGCCGACCGGGACGGTGCCGGTGGCCTGCTCGTTCAGCAGCTCCGTCGCGTTGCCGCGCATCGCCGGGGTGACCGGGGCCAGCGTGGCGGTGCCCAGCGAGGTGCCGCTCGCGTCGAGGAAGGTGGCGACGACGCCGACCTTGTCACCCTGGGTGCTGTAGCCGCCGAGCCAACCCGACAGGTTGTACGGGAGGGTGCCGGTGGCGATCTGCGTCGACTCGCTGGACACGTCGACGGTCTGCGTCATCTGCGAGGAGGCGTAGGGGCCGCCGTCGAAGAACGCGTTGCCGGGCGTGGCCGGGGCCTGCGGGCCCTGCGCCGTGGTCGGGTAGGTGGGGGCGCCGTAGCAGACCTGCTGCGGCAGGTTGGAGGTGGCGGTCCAGCCCTGGGCCGGGTAGCCGCCTCCGCCGGTGCCGCAGGAGCCGGTCTCGGCGCCGGGGTTGGCGATCGGCACCTGGTAGGCGGTGCCGGAGGAGGCCACCGTCCAGGTGAACGAGGCCGAGCCGGAGGCCCCGGTGCCGTCGGTGGCGGTGACGTTCACGGTGGAGGTGCCGGCGGTCGTCGGCGTGCCGGAGATCAGGCCGGAGCTGCTGATGCTCAGCCCGGCCGGCAGGCCGGTGGCGGACCAGGTGAGGGTCTGACCGGAGGCGGAGTCGCTGCCGGCGAGCTGGAGCGAGGAGACGGCGGTGCCGGCGGTCGCGGTCTGGTTGCCGGGGTCGGTGACCGTCACGGTGTTGCCGGTCGACTGGGTGCCGGTGAAGACCTCGTTGTACGGCGTGGCCCACTTGTCGTTGTTGGTCATGGCGGGCAGGCCCAGCGCGCTGTCGATGACGCGGGCGGTGCTGTAGTGGTCGTACCGGTTGGCGTCCTGGTAGCCGGCCTTCACGGTGCCCTGCGAGCCGACGACGATGGTCGCGACCTGGTTGGTCTGCCCGGGGCCGAAGCCGCCGGGCGAGTTGGCGCCGTCCTCGTCCCAGCTGACGATCAGCAGCGACTTCTGCTGCGTCCACGCCGGGGAGTTGAAGATCGTCGGCAGCGTCTGCGAGAGCCAGGTGTCACCGGCGGCGATGCCGCAGTCCTCCATGTCGTTGCAGGAGTCGGCGTCGGCCCAGACGAAGGCGGGGGTGGTGGCCGCCGAGGCGAGGTCGGTGTTGAGCAGCCGCGGCAGCGGCTGCCAGTGGGCCTGGCAGTAGGCGTTGTCGTTCTTCATCTTCGCGGCGTAGTAGAACGGCGCGTCGTCGTTCTCGTACTGGCCACTGCTGGTGGTCTGGCAGTTGCTGGTCTGCGTCTGGATGTACTCCTTCCAGCTCTTGCCGGCCGCGTCCAGGTTGTCGCCCAGACCGTTGTTGGTCGCGGTGCAGGAGGTGCTGGTGATGCAGTTGGAGTTGTTGCCGCCGACCGCGTTGGCGCTGCGGCCGTAGGAGTTGCCGAACGCGATGGCCTCGTAGTTCGGGTCCGAGTTGTGCGTGTTGGCGTGGTAGTTGGTCAGCAGCGACCCCATCGGCACCAGGGTGTTGTTGATGTAGGGCGCGCTGGAGTTGCCGATGACGCCGGCGCCGCCGTCCTTGGTGTTGGAGGAGGCGGAGTAGTTGTTGTTCTCCATCATCACGAAGAACACGTGGTCGTACCCGGGCACGCTGGAGGCCGGGACGGTGAGCGTCGGGGCGGTGATCGGGGTGTCCAGCGTCAGCGACAGGTCGTCGGCCATGCCGTCGTTCTGCGTGCCGGTCATGGTGAAGTCGACCGTGGTGAGGATCGAGCGGGTGCCCGCCGGGACCGCGCCGGTGGTGCTGCGCTGGACGAACTCGGTGGTGTTGCCGCGGTCGGTGGCGAGCGCCGGGCCGATCGTGGAGGTGCCGAGCGAGGTTCCGGAGGCGTTGCGGTAGGTGATGGTGACGGCGGCTGCGTCGTTGTAGGAGCCGACGCCGCCGAGCCAGCCGGAGACGGTCGCGTGCACGCCGCCCGCGTCGATCGCGGTGGCCGCCGAGGAGACGTCGGTGACCTGTGTCATCTCGGAGGAGCCGCGGGAGCCGCCCTGGAAGTATGCGGTGCCCTTGGTGGGCGAGCCGGGCGTGCTGGTGGAGGCGCCGGTGGGCACGCCGTAGCAGTTGATCACCGGGTCGCCGGAGGTGATGTTCCAGCCGGGGACGGTGGTCTCCTCCCATCCGCCCGGGCTGCACTGCGAGGTCTCGGCATTGCCGTTGAGCAGCAGGTTCGCGCTCTGGGTGGCGGCCGAGGCGGTCTGCGCCGAGCCGAGCGCGACGGGCGCGACGGCCGCGACGAGCGCGGTCAGCGTGGCGGCGGCGGCAAGCCTGGGGAGGGGGCGGGCGGTGCGCGGCGGGAGAGCGGATCGTCTCATCGCGGGCGTCCTTCTGACGGAGGGGGACGACGGTCCGGTCATTGGGCTAGCCCAATCACCGGGACACGATTGTCGTGGCCCTGTAGGGACTGAGCCGGTCCCGAAGATGCACAGTCGGCGTCGGGCAGGCGAACGCCGCCCTCCGCTCCACCGCCCGCTACAGTCGAGCCCGATGATCCAGCCCGAGGCTCCCGGCGACCGCACGCGCCCCCGCAGCCGCACCCGCCCCGGACCGGTGGAACAGCGCCCCCACGCCGGCATGAGCGTCCGTCAAAGGGCCTGGGCCCGCGTCGGCGCAAGCCCCGCCACCACGGCGTACCTCCTTGTCCTGGTCGGCGTCCACCTCGTCCTCGACCACGTGCTCACCGCCCGTGCCGCCGCGAGCGCCGAGCAGTACCTGAGCACCAACCTGGACAACCTGGAGGACCATCCGCTCCTGGCCCTGCTCGGCAGCGGTCTGGTTGTCGACAGCCCGCTCGGCCACCCGTTCACCCTCGCCTTCGGCGGCACGCTGATCACCCTCGTCGCCGGGATCACGGTCGTCCTCGCCGCTCTGGAGCGCCGCTACGGCACGGCCCGCGCCTGCGGTGTGCTGGCCGCCGGGCACATCGGGGCGACGCTGCTGGTCGCACCCGTCATCGCGCTGGCCATCGCCCACGGGTGGTATCCGGCGAGCCTGCGCGCCGCCCACGACGTCGGCATCAGCTACGGGGCGGAGGCGGTCCTCGCCTGCGCGACCTTCACCCTCGTGCGCGGGCGGGCCGCGCGGGTCCTCTGGGCCGTCGCCGTCCTGGCCTGGCCGCTCGCCGGCGTCGCGTGGACGATGCGGCTGCCGGACTTCACGACGATCGGTCACCTCACGGCGGCTGCCATCGGGTTCGCGCTCGGGCTGCTCATGTCGTCGACGCTTCCGCGCGGTCGCGGCGCTCGTTGCGCACCGCGAGTGCGACCGTGACCGCCAGGCTCGCCGCGATGATGCCCTCCGCCCAGAAGAACGCCACGTAGTCCATCAGCGACCCGATCGGCGGGCTGCCGGGCGCGGCGTTGCGCAGGCCGACGAGGGCGAAGAGGGTCGCGGCCATCCACCCCAGCGCCGGCCAGACGAAACCCTGGCGTTTGCGTGCCAGCACCTCGGCCCCGCCGAGGACGGCGAGGGCCAGGGCCCACATCGCGGCCATCATGAACCACGCCAGGATGAACGTCGCCCGCGAGCGACCGGCCCGCGCCTCCAGCCGGGCGACGGAGCCGCCGGTCGCGGACTTGGTCGGCCGCACGACGAAGAACGGGTCGGAGTCGCTGTAGGTGATGGACAGCGGAACGGTCTTCCCGTGATCGGTGGCGGCCCAGCCGGCGGAGATGGAGTAGTGGTCGAACGGGTAGTCCGTCGGGGTCCCGCTGTTCAGGCCGGCCGTGACGACCTGGAGCGGTGCCACGTCGCCGGCCGTGGTGCGGAAGGTGGAGGCGGTCAGCCCGACGGAGGTGATCTCCACCTCCCGCGTGAAGACGTACGAGTCGGGCCCCTCGGCCAGACTGCCGTGCGGGATCGCGTCGACGGAGAGCGAGACCTCCAGCGCCGAGGTGTCCACCCCTTGGGCGGTGACGTCGAGTTCGATCCAGTCCTCGGCCGTGGGGTTGCCGACGACGACGACCTGCTGACGGCTGTTGCGCTCGTTGAGGTAGAGCCCGACACCGGCGCCGCACAGCGCGAGCACGAGGCAGGTGACCAGGAGCCAGCCCGGGACGCGGCGGCGGGCCCGGCCGAGCCGGGTGGAGCCCGGCCTCGTCACGAGGCCTCCGGCGTGGGCGTGGTGGCGCCGAGTTTGGGCTGCTGCTGGGTGGAGCAGTGGATGCCGCCGCCCCCCGAGGCGATGGCGTTGATCGACACCTGCACGACGTCGCGGCCCGGGTGGAGGTCGCGCAGGGTGGCGGCGGCCTTGTCGTCGGCCTGCTGGTCGCCGAAGCGCGGCACGATCACCGCTCCGTTGCAGACGTAGAAGTTGAGGTAGGTGGCGAGGAAGTCCTTGCCGGTGCCCTGGATCAGGTCGAGGTCCGGATCGGTGATCGGGACCACGCGCAAGGGGCGGCCGTGCGCGTCGGTGGCCGCGTTCAGGACGGTGAGCGCCTGGTCGGAGGCGGTGGACCAGATGTCGGGCGGGGTGTTCGGACCGGGCCGCTGCAGGGCGACGACGCCGGGTCCGACGAACCGCGCGAGTGCGTCGACATGGCAGTCGGTGATGTCCTGTCCGGCGACGCCCTTGAACCAGATGACCTTCTCCACCCCGAACAGGGTCTTCAGGTCGGCCTCGATCTCGTCGCGGCTGCGTCCGGGGTTGCGGTTGTCGTTGACCAGGGAGCTCTCGGTCGCCATCAGCGTGCCGTCGCCGTCGGTCTCGATGGCGCCGCCCTCCCCGGTGATCGGCGCCTGGATCCGCCGGACGCCGTAGTGGGCGAGCAGGTTGGCGGCGACGTGGGCGTCGTTGGCGTGGGTCTGTTTGTCGCCCCATCCGTTGAAGTTCAGCTCGACCCCCGCGAGGCCACCGGGCCCGGTGACGAAGGTGGGCCCGGTGTCGCGGGCCCAGAGGTCGTCGACCTCGAGCGCGAGCACCTCGACGTCGTTGCCCACCTGCTGCTGCGCCTGGTCGGCCTGGTCCGCGCGGGCCATCAGCACGACCGGCTCGTACCGGGCGATGGCCTGGGCGAGGCCGGCGATGTCGGCGCGGACGGCGGTGAGCTGGTCGCCCCACACCTCCGTCAGGGCCGGCCACGCCATGAACGTGCGCTCGTGCTCCAGCCACTCCGCGGGCATCGCCCAACCGGACGGGGTGGGGCTCGCGGCGGGCGCACCGGTGCCGCCGGTGTCGGAGAGCGCGGCATCCGAGCCGGCCCCGGAGCTGCAGCCCGCCAGGGCCGTGCCCAGGGCCAGCCCGAGTCCGGTCTGCAGGAGGGCGCGCCGCGTCATGCCGGGCTGGTGCATGGCACCAGTATCTTCGGAGAACCGGAAGCAGCGTCACCGCTTGTGCGCCGGACGGGCGAGCGACCCGCCCGACGACCGGACCGGGCTACGGCACGCCCAGCACACGGGACGGCACGGCCGCTAAGCGAGGCCGTCACCGATGAAGGCGAGTGTCAGCTCACGCAGGCGCGCCTGCTCGGTGGCGCCGACGTCGCGCAGCGGGCCCGGTCCGGTGAGAACGGCCAGGCCGTGGACGGCGGACCAGATCGGGAACTCGATGCCCGGACGGCGGCGCGGGTCGAGCGCCCCGGCGGCGACGAGTGCGTCCAGCGCGGCCCGCAGCTGACCGAGGGGGCTGCGGTCCTCGGCGGCATCGGCGGGCACCACGTACGCATGCTGCTGCGGCACCGCGAAGGCGGTGGCGAACAGGCCCGGCTCCTCGCGGGCGAAGGCGAGATACGCGGTGCCGATCGCGCCGAGACGCAGCCGCGCCGCCGTCGGATCGGCGGGCTCGCCCGGGACTCGGGCCACGGCCGCGGCCATCCGGTCGCCGAGCTCCGCCATCGCCGCGGCGCAGACGGCGGCGAGGAGGGAGTCGCGGTCGTGGAAGTGCCGGTAGGCGGCGTTCGGGACGACGCCGACGCTGCGGGTCGCCTCCCGCAGCACCACCGCGTCCGGGCCGCCGGCCCGCGCCAACTCGACCCCGGCGGCGACCAGCCCGGCGCGGACCGCGCCACGCGGGCGCCGCCCGGTGCTGGTGGGCGGCTCGTCTGCTCCTGACCCGCTTGCTCCTGTTCGGGCTGCCACGACAGCAGGATACCGGTACGTGGACGCTGTCCACTTCCCGAGCTAACGTGGACAGTGTCCACAAAGTGCTCGAACGAACCGGAACAGGTCCGTGCCATGACCCAGCCCGAAACCACCGAGCCCGCCCCGGCCGCCGGAACCCGGATGGCCCCGCTGCTCGCCCGCAACGACGTCTTCGCCCGCACCTACACGCCGATCCCGCTCGCGCCGCCCGCCGCGCAGCTGATCGTGCTCACCTGCCTCGACCACCGCGTCGACCCGGCCACCGTCCTCGGCCTCGAACTCGGCGACGCCCCCGTCATCCGCAACGCCGGCGGTCGCGTCACCGCGTCCGTGATCGAGGACCTCGCCTACCTGGCCTTCCTGGCCCGCCGGGTCTTCGGCCTGACCGGTCCGCTGTTCGAGGTCGCCGTCGTCCACCACACCCAGTGCGGCACCGGCTTTCTCGCCGACCCCGCCTTCCGCAGCGAGGCGGCGCAGGCCACCGGGCTCTCCGAGGCCGCCCTCGCGGCCTCGGAGGTGGCCGACCCCCACGTCACGGTCCGCACCGACGTCACCCGGCTGCTGGCCGCGCCACTGCTCTCCCCCGACGTCAGCGTCTCCGGCCATGTCTACGACGTCGACTCGGGCCGCGTCACCACCGTCGTGGCCGCGCGCCACCCGGCGCCGCTCCGGTGATCAGCCCACGTGGACCTTCGGGCGCGTGGCGCGGTTCGGCTCGGCCTCGCGCAGGACCTCGCGGGTGAGCGGCGCGACCTCGCCCTGACCGAGGAAGAGGAAGCGCAGCAGCTGCGAGATCGGGTTGCCCTCGGTCCAGTCGAAGTAGATGTGCGGCCGCCTGCCGTCGGTGCGGTCGCGGACGTCCAGCAGGAACGCGGCGAGCGCGTTGGCGATGGTCGAGCTCTGCAGCGTCAGCACCCGGTAGCGGCCGTGGCGGATCTCGCCGCGGATGTTGAGCTCGGTCTCGAAGTCGGACGGGTCGCCGACGCTGACCTCGACGAAGACGAAGTCCTCGCCGTCCGGGCGGCCGTGGTCGTCGCGGATCTGCTCCAGCTTGTCCCGGTAGACGGCGGCGCTGTCGTGCTCGGGCTTGACCGCGATGAACTGCACGCGGCGGCGGGCCAGATCGCGGACGAACCCGGCCGCGAGGTCGTCCAGCACCACGTCGGTGACCCGCAGCTCGAAGGCGCGGACCAGGCGGGAGAGCATGGAGACCAGGATGATCCCGGCGATGAAGCAGGCACCGATCTTCACGCCGTCCGGGCGCTCGATGACGTTGGCGACGGTGGTGTAGAAGAAGATCGCGGCGATGACCCCGAACAGCCAGGCCCGGTTGCGCTGCCGCGCCCGCCAGGCGGCGATGGTCACGGCCACGGCCGCGGAGCTGATCAGCACCAGCACCCCGGTGGCGTAGGCGCCGCTCTGGGCGTCGACGTTGGCGTCGAAGAGCCAGGTGACGACGAACGCGATGACGATGAAGACGATGACCATCGGCCGCATCGCCCGCGCCCAGTGCGGCGCCATGCCGTAGCGCGGCAGGTACTTGGGCATCAGGTTGAGCAGGCCGGCCATGGCCGAGGCACCGGCGAACCAGAGGATCGCGATGGTGGAGAAGTCGTAGCAGGTGCCGAAGACCGGGCCGAGGTAGAGGTGCGCGAGGTACGCCAGCGCGCGACCGTTGGCCGGCCCGCCGTCCTGGAACGCGGACTGCGGGATCAGCACGGTGGTGATGAAGCTGGTGGTGATCAGGAACACGCTCATGATCACGGCCGCGGTGGTGAGCAGCTTCTTGGTGCCGCGGATCGTCCCGGCGGGCTTGGCCTCGACGTCGGTCGGGTCTCCCTTGATGTGCGGCATGACCGCGACGCCGGTCTCGAAGCCGGACAGGCCCAGCGCGAGCTTCGGGAAGCTGAGCAGCGCGAGGCCCACCATGACGGCGGGGTTGCCGTGCTGGAGGGTCAGCGCGTCGGCCCAGTGGACCGTCAGGTGCGGGGCCTGGAGCAGCTTCCACAGCCCGACGCAGACCACCACGACGTTCAGCAGCAGGTAGGCGCCGACCAGCCAGACCGCGAGGCCGATCGCCTCGGTGAAGCCCTTGAGGAAGACCCCACCCAGCATCGCGACCAGGATCAGGGTGATCAGCATCTGGTGACCGTGCAGGAACCCGCTCAGCCCCGGGTTCTCGACCAGGTGCGCGGCGCCGTCGGCGGCCGAGAGGGTGATCGTGATCAGGAAGTCGGTGGCGGCGAAGCCCAGCAGGGCGAGGACGAACAGCTTGCCCCGCCAGGACGGCATCAGCTTCTCGAGCATCGCGATGGACCCCGCCCCGCGCGGGCTCTCCTCGGCGACCCGCCGGTAGACGGGCAGGGCGCCGAGCAGCGTCACGACCACCAGCACGACCGTCGCCAGCGGCGACAGCAGCCCGGCCGCGAGGGCGGCGATGCCCGGCTGGTAGCCGAGCGTGGAGAAGTAGTCCAGGCCGGTCAGGCACATGACCTTCCACCAGACCTGTTTGTCGTGCTGCTCGTGGCTCTCGGCCGGCGCAGGCGCCGACCTCGACCCGGAGCCGGACTGCGTGGCCTGCTCGATGTCCTCGAGCAGCCAGCTCATCAGTCGTTCGGGACGTGCGGGCGCGGTGCCCGATCGGGGGGACGCGGACACCAGGACTCCCAGAGGGTTTGTCGACAAAACGATCATTCGATGATCGGCCTCGCCGACCTTAGCGTCCCGCCCGGACCGCGCGGATCCGTTCCGGCGTCAGGGAGGCGTTAAGGACGCGTTAAGAGCTCACCCGACCCCGTGCCGTGCGAGCTGCTGCGGAAGCCGCCCACGGATGACGGACTCGGCCTCACGGACGATGGTGTCGACCACCGTGGCGCAGCTCTCGACGCTGTCGATCAGGCCCTGGGCCTGGCCCGCCCACCACATGCCGTCCTCCACCTCGCCGTCGCGCAGCACGCGTTGGCGGCCGCGCCGGCCCGAGGCGAGCGCGGCGACGTCGGCGAAGGTGGCACCGGGCCGGGCGCCGAGACGCGCGATCTCCTCCGAGACCGCGTTGCGTGCCACCCGTGCGGTGTTGCCGAACTCGCGGAAGACGATGCGGGTGTCGCGCTCGTCGTTGGCGACGATCCGGGCCTTCACGTTGGGGTGGATCGGCGCCTCCAGCGTCGCCTCGAACCGGGTGCCCATGTTGACGGCGCAGGCGCCCAGCGCCAGCGCCGCGACGAGGCCGCTGCCGGTGGCGAAGCCGCCGGAGGCGATGACCGGGATCCTCAGCCGCCTTGTCGCGGCCGGGATCAGGACCAGGCCGGGCACGTCGTCGCCCCCGGGGTGGCCGGCGCACTCGAAGCCGTCGATGCTGACGGCGTCGACGCCGAGCGCCTCGGCCTTGAGCGCGTGCCGGACGGAGACGGCCTTGTGGATCACCTTCACCCCGGCGGCCTTGAAGGCCGCGAGGTGCGGGGCCGGGTTGCTGCCCGCCGTCTCCACGACCCCCACACCGGAGTCGACGATCACCGCCCGGTACTCCTCGTAGGGCACCGGCTCGATGGTCGGCAGGATGGTGAGGTTCACGCCGAAGGGCCGGTCGGTCAGCTCGCGGCAGCGTGCGATCTCCTTGGCCAGTGCCTCCGGGGTGGGTTGGGTCAACGCGCTGAGGAATCCCAACGCGCCGGCCTCGGCCACGGCGGAGATCAGCTCGGCGGTGCCCACCGCCAGCATGCCCCCGCAGACGAGGGGGTGCTCGACCCCGAACATCCGGGTGAACTCGTTGTCGAAACTCATGTCACTCCTGCTGCCAGGTCGGGGAATCGGACGGGTCACAGGCGGCGCGAGATGATCAGGCGCATGATGTCCGAGGTGCCCTCCTCGATCTCCTCCAGCTTGGCGTCACGCATCCATTGCTCGACCGGGTACTCGCGCGAGTAACCCCAGCCACCGAGCGTCTGCACCGCGCCCCAGGTGACCGCCATGGCGGTCTCGGAGGCCTGCAGCTTGGCCATCGCGGCGAGCTTGGTGGTGTCGGCGCCGGCGTCGAACTGCCGCGCCGCGTGCAGGGTGAGCAGCCAGGCCGACTCGATCCGGGTCGCCATGTCGGCCAGGCGGAAGGCCACGGCCTGGTGCTCGATGATCGGCTTGCCGAACTGGCTGCGCTCCCGGGCGTACCGGAGCGCGTACTCGTAGGCCGCGCGGGCGGCCCCGGTCGCCGCCGCGGCGAGGACGATGCGGGAGACGTCGAAGGTCTTCATCAGCCCGAGGAAGCCCCGCCCCTCCGCGCCGAGCCGATCGGCCTCGGGGACGAAGACCTCGTCGAAGTAGATCTCGCGGCAGACGATGGCGCGCTGACCCATCTTCCGCATCGGCTCGCCGAACCGCATGCCCTCGGCGCCCTTGCGCAGCAGGAACGCCGAGACGCCGGAGGACCGCTTGGCGGGGTCGGTCTTGGCGAACACCACGTACTGGTCGGCGAGGCCGGCGTTGGAGATCCACGCCTTCTGGCCGCTGAGCAGGTAGCCGCCGTCGATGCGCGTCGCCGCGGTGACGATGGAGGCGGCGTCGGAGCCCGAGCCCGGCTCGGTGGTGGCCAGCGCGGTGTAGAGCGGGTTCGGCCCGGCGAGGGGACGCAGCCACTCCTCCTTCTGCCGCTCGGTGCCCAGTTCGAGCAGCGGGTCGGCGAAGAAGCCGTTGGAGCAGACGAAGTTGCCGATCCCCGGATCGCCCCAGCACAGCTGCTCCTGGACCAGGCACTGGGTGACCAGGTCGGTGAATCCGCCGCCGCCGTACTCCTCCGGCAGCATGAAGTCGGTGATGCCGACCTTCGCCGCGGCCTGGAAGACGTCGAGCGGCGACTCGACGTCCGCCTCGTCGACCTCGCGGCCGCGGGGCCGGATCTCGTTGGCGGCGAAGGTCCGGCACAGCTCGACGATCGCGCGTTGCTCGTCGCTCAGGGGCCAGGGTTCGGTGGAGGTGCTGGTCATGCGGGTGCTCCTGCCTCGTCGTGGAGGTTGATGGTTGTGGTGGTGGCGCCTCGGGAGAGCACCAGCGCGTCGACCGCCAGGGCGCCCTCGGGGGCGACCCGGATCGGGTTGATCTCGATCTCGTCGATCTCGTCGGTGCGGGCGATGGCCTCGGACACCGCGACGATCGCGTTCGTCAGGGCGTCGACGTCGACGGCCGGCTGCCCGCGCCAGCCGTCGAGCAGGGCGTGCGAGCGCAGGCGGGCGAGCATCCGGGCCGCCGTGGCCCGGTCGACGGGGGCCAGTTCGAGCGCGACGTCCCGCCACAGCTCCGCCTGGACGCCACCGAACCCGACGGCGACGGTGGGACCGAAGTCGCGGTCGCGACGGCCGCCGATCAGCATCTCGACCACACCGCCTCGCGTGTCCTGCTCCTCCAGCACGTACGCACCCGGTCCGAGCCGTGCGAACATCCCGCGGAACGCGGCCACGGCGGTGTCGGGAGTCAACCCGGTCCGGACGGCGCCGAGTTCGCTCTTGTGCTCGATCCAGGCGGCCTTGAGCACGAACGGCGACCGCAGCTCCGTGCAGGCCTTCGCGACCTCGGCGTCATCGCTGACCCGCCGGGCGTCGGGCACCGCGACGCCGTGGGCGGCCAGAAACTCCCGCGCCGCCCAGTACCCGGACCCCGGCACCTCCGCGGCACACGGCGGCGCCGCAGGATCCACGGCGGACCCGCATCCGAACCCTGCGGCCACGCCGAGCCCGACGGCAGTGCTCGGGACAGCGGTCCCGGCGAAGGTGGATCCACGGCCGGGGTCGGCCGGACCGCCCTCAACGGCTGAGCCAACGGCCACTGCCGAGCCGAGCCCGACGGCGCGGTCGCGCCCGTCGGCGGGGCTCAGGGCAGCGGTCCCCCCGAGGGCGGATGCGGGGCCGTCTGAGGGGGCGGCCGAGCCGGGGGCCGCGATCGGGGCGTGCTCGGCCGTGTGGGCAAGGAGGGTGGCGGGGCCGCCCGCAGCGGTCGGGTCGACGCCGGAAGCCCGGCCGAAGGCCGTTGCGCGGCCAAGGGCGGACAGGGCGGCGTCGACGGCCGGGAAGGCCGGGATGCCGTGCTCCCCCATCCGCGCGACCGCGGCGGAGCCCGCGCTCATGCTGTGCACGACCAGCGGCACCGGCCCGCGCGAGCCCAACCGGTCGACGACGGCCAGCTCCGCGTCCTGCAGGCTCGGCGAGTCCTCGCCGTAGCAGCCGAGGTAGCCCGAGAGCAGCACCGCGTCGACCTCGCCCGAGGCCGCGACGAGCTCCACGAGCCGTGCGTAGACCTGGAGGTCCGCCTCCCCCGCGCCGGCGAGGTCCACCGGGTTGGCGACCGCCGCCGAGGCGGGCAGCTGATCCCGCAGGCGGGCCTGCAGGGCCTCGCTGAAGACGGGCGTGACGAGCCCCTGCGCCGCGGCGACGTCCGCGGCGATCGCGCCCTGCCCGCCGCTGTCGCTGACGACCGCGACCCGGCGCCCGCCGGGCATGGCGTCCACGTCCAGCAGGCGGGCCACATCGACGAGTTCCGCCGGGGTGGCGACCCGCAGGGCACCCGCCGCGCGGCACGCCGCGTCCACGACGTCGAGCGCCGAGGTCATCGATCCGGTGTGGGAGCGGGCGAGCCGGCGGCTGCCGTCGCTCGCGCCGGTGGTCAGGACCAGCACGTGCTTGCCGGCACGCCGCAGCGCCCGCAGTGCGGCGACGATCCGTCCGCCGCCCGCGAAGCTCTCCAGGTAGAGCGCCACGGTCGTGGTGTCCGCGTCGTCCACGAGGGACTCGAGGATGTCGACGGCGGCCACGTCGAGCTGGTTGCCGACGGAGTAGAAGCAGGAGACGCCCAGCCCCACCCGCGCGGCGAGGCTCGCGATCTCCGAGCCGAGCTGGCCGCTCTGCGAGACGACGGCCAGCCGTCCGGCCGTGAACTCGCCCCAGGCGAGCTGGAGTTCGGTGGCGGCACGGAAGAGGCCCAGGCTGTTCGGGCCGATCATCCGGGCGCCGGAGCGGCGCAGCAGCGCGACGAGGTCGTCGTGCTCGGGCCCCAGCCCGGCGGTGATCGCCAGGAACGCCCGGCAGCCCTTGGCGAGGGCGGCCTCGACGACGGGACGCAGCTGGGCGGCCGGGACGCAGAGCACGACGAGCTCGGGAGTGCCCGGCAGTTCGGTCACGTCCTGGTGGCTCACTCGGCCGAGGATGGTGCTGGCACGGCGGTTCACGAGCCACACCTCCCGTCGTCCGGCACCCGCGAGAGCGCCGCGGGCGAGCCAGTAACCCCACTTGGCCCGGTCGTCACTGGCGCCCACGACCGCGACGGAGGCCGGGTCCACGAAGGCCCGCGGCAGCCGCTCGGCACGAGTCGGCTCAGGCACGGGGGTTCACCTCCGCGTGGACGAACTCCGGCTGCTGGGCGACGGAGCGGTGCCGGAAGAAGTCGGGGTAGACGCGGCGGCAGACCAGCAGGACGACCACGCCCAGCAGGACGGTTCCGGTGCCGATGACGAAGGTGCCGCCGACCCGGGTGCCGGAGGTGAACGGCAACGTCCAACTGGTGTAGCTGTTGGCGGGGTCCCAGGCGTGGACCAGGCTCCAGGCGCCGGCGGCGAGCAGGACGGCCCCGCCGATCAGGGGGCAGACCAGCCGCAGCCAGAGGTCGGCCGCGCCGGTGCGCCAACCGTCACGGTGGGCCCAGGCGGAGGTGACGCCGGTGAGACCGTAGTAGAAGGCGATCATGACGCCGCAGGAGGAGACCGCGTCGCCGATGGCGAGGCCGTGGCCGAGGAAGTTCATCACGGTGTAGACGACCGCTCCGACGACGCCCACCGCGACCGTGCCGACGTGCGGGATCCGGAAGCGTGGGTGCACCCGGGCCAGCGCGCGGGGCAGGGCGCCCTGGTCGCCCATCGACAGCATGGTGCGGCTCAGCGTGAGCACGGTCGTCTCGGTGGAGGCGGCCGCCGAGGTGAGGACCATG
The DNA here is from genome assembly GCF_900109465.1 of Streptacidiphilus jiangxiensis. Lineage (GTDB taxonomy): Bacteria > Actinomycetota > Actinomycetes > Streptomycetales > Streptomycetaceae > Streptacidiphilus > Streptacidiphilus jiangxiensis. Next base: position 127,594 of record NZ_FOAZ01000021.1, on the reverse strand, counting down.
AGGATCAGCAGGTGCCACAGCACCGAGCCGAGGCCACCGGCGCCGAAGACGGCGGTGCCCAGGGGGTAGAGCACGTCTCCGGAGTTGTCGGGGTTGTTCAGCCCGATACCCGTGTCGCCGATGCCGGCGAAGGAGATCGCCGCGTAGGTGGCGACGAGGTAGAGCGCCACCAGCAGGACGGTCGACCAGGTGGCGGCGCGCCCGGGGACACGGCGCCGGTCGGCGGTCTCCTCGTTGACGGTGAGTGCGGTCTCCCAGCCCCAGTAGATGAACAGCATGAGCACCAGTCCGCTCACGAACGCACCCATGGAGACGCCGTGGAACGGGTCGAGCCAGGACAGTTGCGGACGGTGCATGCCGGTGGGCGCGCTGCCGGCGTACACCCGGACCAGCGCGACGACCGACAGCGCCAGCAGCATGGCGAACTCGAGGAACAGCAGCGCGCGTTGGACGGCCGCCGCGATCTCGATGCCGCGGTAGCAGACGAGCGTCATCAGCAGCAGCCAGCCGAGGCCGGCCAGCAGCACCCGCGGGTCCGCCGGCGTGGAGCCGATCCCCTTGGCGCCGACCAGGAGGAACACGTACTGCCCGGCGACCTGCGCGAGGCTGCCGATCACCAGGACGAAGGAGGCGATGATCGCCCAGCCGCCCAGGAAGCCGAGGTTCGGGTTCAGCACCCGCGAGGCCCAGGTGAAGATCGTGCCGCAGTCCGGGTCGCGTCGGTTGAGCGCGGCGTAGCCGAAGGAGACGAACAGGATCGGGACGAAGGCGACCACGACGACGGCCGGGGCCTGGACGCCGACGTAGCCGACGATGAACGCCAGCGTCGCGGTGAGGCTGTAGGCGGGCGCCGCGGACGCCACCGCCAGGATCAGGCTGGTGGCCATCCCCAGCGCGCCGGAGCGCAGGCCTTTGTCCGAGGGCTCACCCACACCCGGGCTGTCTTGCGATTCTCTTGGCATTGCCGCTCCCGACTGGAAGGAAACAAAGGCACTCTTGACGAACGCAACGACCGATTGGTGAGTCAGCCTGATGGCCGCCCGGAGCACTGTCAAGACACGGATCGCAATATTCCAGTACTCTTGACTGTCAAAACAGTGTTGCGACATGGTGGGCGATGTGACAGCGACAAGACGAGAACCCTCTGCCGTCCACGCCGAGGTCGTGGTCGTGGGCGCCGGCTACGCGGGGCTGACCACCGCACGGCGGCTCGCCGACGCCGGCATCGACGTCGTGGTGCTGGAGGCCGCCGACCGCGTCGGCGGCCGGGTCTTCAGCCAGGTGCGCGCGTCAGGCGTGCGCCTCGACCACGGCGGCCAGTGGATCGGCCCGACCCAGCGCCGGTTCCAGGCCCTGGCCGCCGAGTTCGACTGCCCGACCTTCCCCACCTGGGAGACGGGCCGGCACGTCGAGATCCGCGCCGACGGCACCCGCGCGGACTACACGGGCGGCGCACCCGAGAGCGGGCCCGGCATCGCCGAGTACGAGCGCATCACCGCCCTGCTCGACACCCTCGCCCGCACCGTCGACCTCGAACGCCCTTGGGAAACCCCGCGGTTCGCGGAGTTCGACGCGCTCTCGGCCGAGGAGTTCCTCCGCACCGAGACCGACGACAAGGACGCCCTGCAGCGGCTGGCCCTCGCCGTCCAGGGTGTCTGGTGCGCGGAGCCCCGGGAGATCTCCTTCTTCCACGTGCTGTTCTACCTGGCCTCCGGGGGCGGCTACGAACAGCTGATGGAGACGTCCGGCTGTGCGCAGGACTCGCGCCTCGGCGACGGCGCGGACGCGGTGGCCCGGGCCCTCGCACGGTCGCTGGGGGCCCGGATCCGGCTCGGCGAACCCGTTCTGTCGATCCGTCAGACGCAGACCGAAGTCCACGTGCACACCGGCGGAGGCACCGTGGTGCACGCGGCGCGGGCCGTGGTGACCGTGCCCCCCGCGGCCGTCGAGCGGATCGCCTTCGACCCGCCGCTGCCGCCCGCGCGGCTCGGCTGGGTGCGCCACGCACCGATGGGTCGGGTCGCCAAGGTCCACGCGGTGTACGAGGAGCCCTTCTGGCGCGACGCCGGCCGCTCGGGCATCGCCACGCTCTACGGCGAGCGACCGGTCGGCGTGGTCTTCGACAACTCCCCCCAGGACGCGTCACGCGGCGTCCTCGTCGCCTTCGTCTACGGTGACCGCGTCGACCGCTGGGCCGCCGCACCGGACGCCGAACGCCGCCGCGCCGTGCTGACCTGCCTGTCCGAGGTGGTCGGGGAGAGGGCCGGCGAACCGATCGACTATGTCGAGCAGATCTGGCCCCGCACCGGCTGGACCATCGGCGGCTACGAGTGCTTCCTCACCCCGGGTGGCTGGACCTCGCACGGGCGCGACGGCTGGCGCAGCCCGTCCGGACGCGTCCACTGGGCCGGCACCGAGACCGCGTCCGTCTGGAACGGCTACATCGACGGCGCGATCTCCTCGGGCGAACGTGCCGCGCGCGAGGTTGCCGCGGCCCTGGGCCCCGTGGTGCGGCAGCCCGGATGAACGGCACACCGTGCCTGACATACTGACCCCGATATGACGAGCATGGCGAGCACGAGCAGCACGAGCGGCCCCGGGGAAGCGCCGCCCGCCGAACTGCCGGAGCGGATCCGCACCGCGATCCGCTCGGCCGGGCTGTCGCAGCGTGAGCTCGCCGAGCGCATCGGCATGGACCAGACCGCCCTGTCCAAGGCGCTGCGCGGGACGCGCCGGCTGCGCGACCAGGAGGTCGCGGCCATCGCGAAGGCCTGCGGCGTCTCCACCGGCTACCTCCTCGACGGCACCGGCCCGGCCCCCGTCCTCCCGCCCGAAGCCGGCCGGGACCGTGCCGAGGCGGTGTCGGCCGAGGAGCGCCGCGAGCAGATCCTCCAGGCCGCGACCGTGCTGATCGCCCGTCGCGGCTACCACAACGTCCGCGTCTCCGACATCGCCCGCTACTGCGGCACCAGCACGGCGACGGTGCACTACCACTTCCCCAGCAAGGAAGCCACGCTGCACGCCGCCCTGGAGTACTACGCGCAGCGCTTCCGCTCCCGCCTCGACGTGGAGTTCGAGCAGGCCACCTCCGCCCGCGACCGGCTGCGCCGGCTCATCGAGGTGCAACTCCCGCTCACCACGGACGACGTCGACGAGTGGTCGGTGTGGATCCAGTTCTGGAACCAGGCCATGCTCGAACCCCAGTTGCGCCAGGCGCAGCGCCGCGTCTACTCCGGCTGGTACGAGGTCGTCCTCGGGCTGCTGCGCGACTGCCAGGCCGAGGGCCTGGCCCCGGACACCGACGTCGAGGCCCTCGCGGAGCGGTTCACCGCGATGGTCGACGGTCTGGCCATCCAGATCCTCGCCCACTCGACCGGGATGCACCCCGACCGCATGCGCTCGCTGCTGCTCAGCGCCTTCGAGCCCCACCTCGACCTGACCTGACAGCGGGTCGGTCGACGGACAGGGTGTCAGGCAGGCAGACCTGTTCCGAACAGGTCGCCAATGGCGAGTTACACGTTTCACCTCGACACTGGGCTGGCCCACTACGTCGACGGGGAGCCCGCCTTTGTCCACCGAAGCCCCTGCCCAGGCCACCGAGGCCACCAAGCTCAAGCCCTCGGTGCGGCTACTGCCCCTGGTCGCCCTGATCTTCTTCTCGGTGTCGGGCGGCGCCTACGGCCTCGAGCCCCTGTTCAGCGCCTCGGGCCCCGGCCTCGGGATGATCCTGCTCTTCGTGACGCCCGTCCTGTACGGCATCCCCGTCGCGCTGCTGACCTCCGAGCTCGGCACCGCGATCCCCGTCGAGGGCGGCTACTACGAGTGGACCAAGCGGGCCTTCGGTCACTTCTGGGGCTTCCAGCAGGGCTTCCTGTCCTGGCTCACCAGCTGGGTGGACATGGCGCTCTACCCGGTCATGTTCGCCGACTACCTGGCCCGGATCTGGGCGCCCGCCGGCGACGGGACGACGGTTCTGTTCACCGTGCCGCTCGGCTTCGGCGGCGGATTCCGGGTCGACCTGCACTGGCTCATCGGCGTCGCCTGCGTCATCGTCCCGCTCACCGCCCTCAACATCCTCGGCGCCAAGCGCGTCGGTGACAGCTCCGTGCTGCTCGCGGGCCTCGCCCTCGCGCCCTTCGTCGCCATCGCGGTGCTCGGCATCCCACAGTTGTTCACCCATCACGTCAACCCCGTCGGCCCGCTGACGCCCCCGCACACCGGCCTGTGGACCGCGGCCGCGGCAGGCATGTCGGTGGTGATGTGGAACTACAACGGCTTCGACTCCGTCTCCACCATCACCGAGGAGATCGAGAACCCGCGCCGCAACCTGCCCCGCGCCCTGGGCCTCGCCATGGTCGTGATCATCGCCGCCTACGTGCTGCCCGCGCTCGGCGCGATGGCGACAAAGGGATGGGCTGGCTGGCAGGACGGCTCGTTCGTCGACGTGGCCCGCGACCTCGGCGGCCCGTGGCTCCAGTACGCCGTGAGCGTCGGCGCGATGTTCGCCGCCTGCGGGCTGTTCGCCTCCCTGCTCATGTCCAACGCCCGCATCCCCTTCGTGATGGCGGAGGACGGGTGGGTGCCGAAGCGACTGGTGCGACTCAGCCCCCGCTACGGCACCCCGGTCTTCTCACTGGTGCTGTGCTCCGTCGTCTACGCCCTGATGTGCAACGACTCCTTCACCAACCTGCTCACCTTCGACGTACTGCTGACCAACCTCACCATTCTCGGCGAGCTGGCCGCCCTGGTCCGGCTGCGCGTCAAGGAGCCCGACCTGCCCCGCCCCTACAAGGTGCCCGGCGGATGGTTCGGCCTCGGGCTGCTCGCCACCGCCCTGACCGGCATCGTCGTCTGGGCCGCGTGGACCACCCTCGCCGGCGACAGCACGTCCGACCGCCTGCAGATCGCGATCTGCCTCGGCGGATCGCTCCTGGCCTACCTCCCCTGCCGGGTGCTGCGCCGCCGCCACCTCGCCGCGCACTGAGCCGGCCGGGAGCGGCACCCTCGAGGGCCGCTCCCTCGAGGGCGGCCCGGGCGTTGTCAGTGGCCTGCCCTAGCGTTCCCGACATGACGCAAGCCGCCGCTCACGCATACCGCTACCTGCGCCCCTCCGTGCTGGCCGAGGCGGCCTTCTTCCACCGCCGACTCCCCTACGACGCGGGCCGGGCGGAGTCCCACAACCCGCGGCTGCGGGCCGCCCGCGCGCTGGTCGCCGCCGGCGCGGTCCGGCCGGAGGCGGACGGCGGGGCCCTCGTCCAGGTGGAGGATCATGTGCAGCGCGTCCGACGCGCCGCCGACGGCTCCCTGGGCTGCACCTGCCTGTGGTGGGCCAAGTACCGGGGCGGGCGCGGGCCGTGCAAGCACGTGCTGGCCGTGGGCCTGGCGGCGGAGACATCCGCCGCGCAGGACGAGCAAGACGTGAACGAAGTGAACGACGCGAGGGGGATGGCGGCGCGATGAGCCTGCTGGACTGTGTGGACCATGGCGACGTCGACGGCGCGGTGGCCGCGCTCGCCGAGCTCGGCCCGACGGAACGCCGCGCCCTGCTGCCCGAACTGAAGCGCCGCCGCAAAGAGATGGCCGTCGCCTGGTGGGAGCACGCGGGGCCCCGCAGCCTGGCGCTGCTGGTGGCAGGGCTGGGCTGCAACACCGCGCCCTCCTCCGCGTTCTCCTGGGCGAACGGCATCGGTTCCGCCGCCGGGATCGTGGTCTGGCAGAGCGGGGCCGCCCTGACCGTGGTCGACCGGCAGAGTCCGCAGTGGCAGGCCGAACTGCTGCACCGGATCGCCGACCGGCGGCCTGGCGTGTGGTTCGGCGACGAGTACCCGGCCGTCGAACGCATCGCCCACGCCGCGGGCGAGCCGGTGCCGGTGACGGAGGGCGTGGTGCTGGCGTGGCAGCGCCACCACGACTGGCCCTCCGCCACGCACGAGCACCGTCGCGAGATGTTGCAACGGCTGATCCAGGCGCCGTCGACGCCGTCCCTCGTCCTGGGTCTGTTCGACGTGGCCGGCACGGGCGACCGGCTGGGCGAGGCGTGGCGCGGCGCCATCCTCGGGCTCGTCGAGGCCGGCGTGGTCCCGCGCGACGAGATCCTCGACCGCTGCCTGGCCCGTCTCGGCCGCGGCGGACGCCCGGGCGACCAGCGCGGCTTCCAACGGCTGCTGGAGCAGCTCGCGCCGACTCCGGAGGAGATCGCCGCACGGGTCCGCGCCTACCTTCCGCTGCTGGACGGCCTGTCGCCGGTGGCCGGGCTCGGCCAGGCCCAGCTCGCCGAGGCGGACGCCGCGGGCCTGCTGGAGCCGGAGCAGCTGGCGGAGGCCTCGGCCACGGTCTCCTTCCGCAGCGAGAAGAAGCTGCTGCGCGCCCAGCTCGCCTGGCTGGACCGGTCCGGGCGACGTTCGCCCGCGTGGGCGGCGGTCGCGGTGCGCGGTGCGGTGGAGGTCTTCGGGCAGAGCGACGTCGACCTGCAGGAGCGGGCGCTCAAGGTGGCGGCGCGTCACCTCGACGCGGCCGGCTCGGCGCTGGTGCCCGAGCTGCAGGCGGCCACGGAGCTGCTGGGCCCGGCCCAGGCCGCTCGCGCGGCCGAGCTGTTCGGCCTCGCCGCTCCGGCCGCGACGGACGGGAGCGGGCCCTACGTCGAGCTGCTGCCGCCGCTCCCCCAGCGGGTGCCGCTCGGGGAGAGCCTGGACGGTCCGGTCGCGGTCGCGCAGGAGCTGGCCGCCGTCCTGGCGGGCGACCCGAGCGTCGCCGCCTTCGAGCGGACGTTGGACGGGCTGGTCCGCGAGTCCTTCCGGGACGGCGAGGCGCTGCGGGTCGCGCTCAAGCCGGTGCTGGGCGAGCGTCCCTGGGCCACGGAGCTCAACCACTGGTCGCCGCAGCACTGGTGGATCGCCCTGGTCGCGGCTGCGGCGATGGGTGACCTCCCGGCCGTGCGGGCGCACGCGATGCTGCAGGGGCAGGGCCCGCTGCGGACGGACCACCAGGAGCGGTTCCGCGCCGTGACGGCCGCCCGGGTGGAGGAGGCCGCCGCGCTGGTCGTGTTCGGGACGGTTCCGTTCCTGCTGGCCACACCGAGCCACGCCGACGGCACGTTGGAGGCGGCGGTCCTGGTGGAGCGCCTTGCCGCGCTGGAGGCCGTGGACGGTCGTCTCGGCGCGGTCGACCTCGGGCAGGCGCTGCTCCGCGTCCTGCCGACCGACGACCGGGCGGTGCTGGAGGCCGCCGGGCGCCTGCGCACGGTGAAGGGCGAGGCGGTCGCGCAGTGGATCGCCGAGGGCGGGCTGCCCGGCCAGCGCACCGATCGGGTGCCGGCCAGGCCCGGTGCCCGTCCGATGGTCACCCAACCCGGCCTCGCCCCCGAGCACCAGGCCCTGCTGCATCCGGTGCTGCGCCGGGCGCTCGGGCCGCTGGTGGATCCGGAGGGGCGCCCGATCCTCGCTGTCGGCGACATCGTGACGCCCTACGCGCTCGCGGTGCTGCCGTGCCACCGCGAGGAGTTGGCGGCCCGGCTCGGCTACGCGATCATCGACAACGCCCGTTCCACCGCGAACCGGTCCCCGCTGCTCCTCCAACTGGTCGAGGCGGGCGGCCCGGCCGGCCCGGCGGTCCACCTGACGGTGGCGTGCACGCTCGGCGCCGCGTCGGCGCCCGACCGCACCGCCGCCGTGGACGCGCTCCTGCTCCTGGCCGCCCAGGGCGCACTGGACCCGGCCCGCCTCGGCACCGACCTCGCCGAGGCGGTCCGCTCCGGCGTCGCCCAGCTGAACAAGGTGGCCCTCGCCCTCCGCCAGGCTGCCGACTCCGGCGCCCACGCCACGGTCTTCTCGGTCCTCCGCGCCGCGCTGCCGGGGCTCCTGGCACCGGAGCCGATACGCGGCGTCCCGGAGCTGTTCGCCGTCGCCACCGACTGCGCCGCCCACTGCGGCGCGACCGGTCCGTTGCCGGAGATCACGTCCCTCGCCGCGCAGCGCGGCTCCTCCCGGCTGCTGAAGGAGGCCCGAGCCCTGCAGGCCGTGCTGACCGCGAGCAGCTAGTGCCTCAGCCCTGCGTGTCCGGCACCCAGACGGTGGCGTGGAACGGGCCGTTGGCGTTGAACGGCTCCGTGGGCGCGAGCGCTGCGCTGCCGGCAACGACGCCTTGGCGGTTGACCTGCGTCGCGTAGGAGTTGAGGCCGCCGAGGGAGGCCAGGTAGGTGAACTCGCCGTTTTCGGTGCGGGCGACGAAGGCGAGGGAGTTGGGCGCGAAGTTGTCACCGACCATGACGGTGCCCAGGATCTGGTTCACCTGGGTGACCCCCTTTCCGGGGCCGACCGTGGCGGTCGTGTCGGTGGTGAGGTCGTAGGTGGTGGCGAGCACGCTGTCACCGCCAACGACGACCTTCCCGCTGATCAGCTCGCCGGTCAGCAGGTGGGATCCCAGGTCCGTGCGGACGCCGGTGCGCAGGTCGTAGGCGTAACCGGCGTATCCGTTCCCGGCCGTCCGGGACTGGCCGACCACGACGGAACCGCTGATGTCGGTGGCCGTGCTGGCGCTGCCGCCGAGCGTGCCGAGATCGGTCGTCGCCCCGGTCCGCAGGTTGTAGGCGAAGCCGTGCCTCGTGGCGGCGGGCGTGGCCGGGAGGGACGAACTGCCCACGACGATCCCACCGTTGACGGCCGCCGCGGTGCTGTCCCCGGACGGCCCGGCGAGGCTGCCGAGGTCGGTCATGGTCGCGGTGCGCAGGTTGTAGGCGAACGCGTGGCTGACCGTGTCGCCCGGCAGCGACGAGGTCCCCACCACGGTGTCGCCGCTCAGGCCCGCGACGGTTGTGGTGCTGCCACCGAGGGTGCCGAGGTCGACCATGCGGCGGGTCCGCAGGTCGTAGGCGAAGCCGTGGGTCGCGCCTCCGCCCACGACGTCCGACTGGCCGACGACGTACTCCCCCGCGACGCCGGTCGCCCAGCTGGAGGCACCGCCGAGGGTGCCCAGATCCGTCATGGTGTGGCGGCGCAGGTCGTACGCGAAGGCGTGCTCGGCGGCGTCGCCGTCGGTCAGCGAGTCGCCGACGACCGTTGTGCGGTCGATGGCGGTCGCCTCGCTGTGGCTGCCGCCGAGGGTGCCGAGGTCCTGCACGGAGTACTGCCCGGACGCCGCGCCGGCGGCGCCCACCGCACCCGCCGTGTCCGCCGCGTCCGCCGAACCGGCGCTGATGCCGAGGCCCGCGGCCAGCAGGCTCGCGCTGGTCAGGATCCAGGCACGTGAACGTAAACGCATGATTCCCCCCAATTAGATTGGTTTTCTTGCGAGTTCTCCACTTTTACCGTGCTTTCACCCGATCCGACAGGGAGCAATCGGCCACGTGCCGCGACGGCGCGCTCAGCGGCGGGCCGGCCGGTAGAGCAGGCGCAGCCCGAGATGGGTGAGGCTGTGCCGAGCGGCGCCGTGCTCGCGCACGGTCGTGATCAGGCCACCCTCGCGGAGGGCGTTGAGGTGGTGGCTGGCCGTCGACGCGGAGATGCCGAGCCGGGCGGCGAGTTCGGTGGTGCTGCGGATGTCGGTGAGGTCGGTCAGAACCGCCGCCCGCGTGCGGCCCAGCAGGTGGGTGAGGCCCGGGTCGTCGTACGGATCACCGCCGGCAGCCGAGAACCGCTGGTGAACCGGGATGTAGAGCTCCACCGGCGCCCGCTCGTCGTAGTTGTCGACGCGCGCTGTCGGGACGCGCAGGAAGAAGACCGGGATCAGGACGAGACCCCGGCCACGGAGCCGGACGTCCACGTCGTGCGGGATATGGCACGGGACCGTCAGGGTCGGGAAATCCCAGCTGACAGACGGGTGAAGACCACCCAGCCCCCGTTCGGGCTCGGCGGCGGACGCGCCGGCGAACGCCGCCCGGAAGGCGTCGTTCACCCGCCGCCAGGTCGGCGCGATCGCCAGCCGGTGGTAGGTGTCCAGCAGCGCGGCCAGTCGACTGGTGGCGGCCGGACGCCGGTGGTGGACGTCGACGACCCACTGCGGCAGATCGGGACGCCGACTGCGGGCCACAGCCAGGTCGGAGACGGCCTGGGCCGTCGGCTTGGACCGGACGGCGGTCAGGCCGTCGGCGAGGGTCCTGGCCCCGGTCGGGGCGAGCAGGAGCTCGGGGACGGTGCCGTCGTCAGGCGTGGCCAGGTCGAACACCGGCCGCTCGCGGCGTCCGAGGCCCCGGCGGACCCGGGCGGACCAGCCGGCGAACGGCCTGGCGTCCGCCTGGGGCTGTTGGAGCAGTTGCACGCTGAGCACGGTCTCCATGAGCGGCTCCGGATGGGATGCCCAGCTGATCCGTCGCAGGTCGTCGGCGGTGAAGTGGATTCGAAGCATCAGCCCCCCGGGTCACATGTGAAGGTCATGTGCGCGACAAGTGGACGTTATCCGATCGGCACGAGCTTGCCTACCTGCCAGTAGGCGGGGGTACTTGCTCCCGATTTCGACCACGGTCGAAGGCGGTGGCGCGGGCCTCGGCCAGCGCAGAAATTGTCATGGACATATTCGCCCCATGGAAGAGGAACTCCCATGACACGATCCCAGCGGGCTCGCCACGGCCGTCGCCAGGTAGGCCTCGCCCTGGCCGGCGCCACGGTGGCCGTCCTCGCCGCCGCACCCGTCAGCTCGGCCTCGGCCGCCCCGCAGAACGCACCCCAGGACTCGGCGGCTGTCCACCTGTTCAACCCGAACTCGGGCCTGTGCCTCAACGTCGCGGGCTACAGCCAGGACCCGAGCGCCCACGGCGAGATCTGGAACTGCGTCAACCAGAACGCGGAGTCGTGGCAGCTCCGGAGCGACGGCACCATCTACAACCCCAACTCCGGCCTCTGCCTCAACACCCCGGGCTACGGCAGCAGTCCCAGCACTCACACCGAGATCTGGGCCTGCAACGGCAACCCCGCCGAGCAGTGGCAGCTCCGCAGCGACGGCACGATCTACAACCCCAACTCCGGCCTGTGCCTCAACGTCTCGGGCTACGGCACCAGCCCCAGCAGCTGGACCGAACTGTGGTTCTGCAACGGCAACTACGCGGAGAAGTGGATCCAGTTCACCCCGCCGCAGTAAGCCTGTCGGCCCGGCGCTGTCCAGGGTCCCCAGCCTTCGGCCGAAGGCTGGGGACCCTGGACAGCGGCTGGTAGTGCTCTGTCAGGCCGGGCGGCGGCCCCAGGCCGAGATCAGCGGCGCGAGTGTCAGATCGAGTTCGCCCGCGTGGATCGCGGCCAGGTGCGCGTCGATCTCGGCGTCGTCGGCCAGGCCGGCCGCGAGCAGCTCGTTGCGGACGTGGCGGACGGTCGACGCCTCCAGGCGGTCGCAGGCCAGGCCGCCGACGGGGAAGGAACCCGCGGCGGCGACATCCACCAAGCCGGCCTCACGCAGGGCTCCCGGCAGTGTCCGGCCGTAGCGCAGGTCCGCGCCACGACCCGCCAACAGCTCCCGGATCGCGTCCCGCATCCGGTTGGCACGCCGCTGCGCGGGCCCGCTGTCGTCCAGGCAGGCCAGTGGCTGCAGCGCGGTGTCGGCGTCCTCGACCAGCAGTCGGCCACCGGGCCGCAGCGCCGCCACCATGTTGGCCAGCGCCCGGGCTCGGTCCGGCACATGGACGAGTACGAGCCGGGCGTGCACCAGGTCGAACGTCCCCGGCTCCGGCGGCGGATCGGCGACGACGTCGTGCCGGCGCACCTCGTACCCGTCACCGTCCTTCAGCCACGACGGGTTGATGTCCGTGGCCAGCACGTGCCCGGTCGGACCGACGGTCGCCGCCAGTGCCTCCGGGATGCTGGGGCCGCCGGCCCCCACCACCCAGACGCGCGAGCCGGCGCCGACACCCAGGCGGTCGAAGTGCCCGCGCGTCACACCGTCGAACAGCTCGGCCAAGCAGACGAAACGCTCCCCCGCCTCGGCACGCGCGTTGTCCAGCAGGTACCCGCGAGCGGGAGCGGACTCTCCGCCGAGCGCGGCGGTCCCGCCGGTCGGATCCGGTCGGCCTTCGGCGTGCGGCGGGCGGGGTGAGGAGGTCATGGCCTCATGGTCGACCTTCCCGGGTCACCCGCGCCACGGCGACGCGAGCAGGATGCCTCACACGGCCCGCGAGCCCCGCACGTCCTCCGCCCTCACCCCGGTATTGGTCCGGACCATTGACAGGGCATCAGCAGATCATCAACCTTGGGGCGACCTATTCAGCCCTCTTCGCCGGGAGGCGATGGATGCGCATGCACATAGGCAGAACCCCCACCCTGCTCGCCGCCGCGACGCTCGCGCTGACCGGCGCCGCACTCGGCGGCGCCGAGCCCGGGCAGGCCGCGACGAGGACCGCAGCGGTCCAGGCGGCCGCGCCCACGGCAACGAGTCCGATGCAGGTGTACGGAGCCTGGGCGTGTTCCGACGACGCGTGCACCTGGGCGGCCGTGCGGGACATGACGGACTACGACCAGAAGAACCACTGGCTGATCGACCGCGGCGACGGGCACCCCTCCGTCAACCTGGTCGTGCTGAGCTTCGTCAACCCGCTGCGGTTGCTGAACGGCACCACCGACGCCGGGGACACGGGCGGCGTGCCGAACGGGATGACCCAGGCGATCGTCAACTACTACACCAGCCACGGCATCCGCGTGATGCTCTCGATCGGCGGCATCACCTACGCCAACGACTGGGACACCGCGCTCTCGCAGAACCCCACCCTGCTCGGGCAGAAGGCCGCAGCGCTCGCCACCCAGCTCGGGGTCGGCATCGAGATCGACTACGAGAACTCCTCCAGCCCGAACCTGACGGGGCTGCAGTCGTTCATCAGCGCCTACCGCGCCGCGCACCCCTACGACGCGACCGGCGCGGACCCGACCGCCCGGCTCACGATCGACGTCGCCGCGGGCGACCGCTGGCTGGTCGGGCTGGACCAGTACGCCACCGCGAACTGGCTGAACACCAGCAATCCCGTGCTGGACTACGCCAACGCGATGGTGCCGAGCAAGCAGCCCGGCAACGCCGCAGGCGCGGAGTCCAACTGGCAGGAGCACCTGACCGGCAAGCCGACCTACAGCCCGCCGATCCCGCCGCTCGCACCGGCGAAGTTCACCGGCAGCCTGTACATCGCCGAGGGCTCGTCCGTGCGGCCCGAGTGCACCACGTTCTCGACCTCGCTGGAGAACACGACCGGCAGCTGGTTGCAGAGCGCCGCGCCCGCCGGGGCCGGGACGACGCCGGGACTGCTGGGCTACATGTTCTGGGCAGCGGAGATGCCGTCGACGCGCGGCGTCACCACCGACCCGCCCAACTCCTGCCAGGGCGGTGTCGGGGTCGGCTCGTCCACCTACAGCGTGCCGGTGCCGATGCCTGCGCTGCGCCAGAACTGAGGCCGGTCGCCGGCTCACAGCACGGACGCCGCGACCTCGCTCAGCCGGGACGGATCGCCGTAGATGTCGATGGCGACGATGCGCTCCTCGACGACGGTGAAGGCCATCAGCACGTACGGACGGCCCTCGCGCAGGACGAGCGTGGCCGCGGCGCCGTTGACCAGCACGGGGCGGAGCTCCGCGCCCGGGGTGTAGCCGATGCGGGCGTTCTGGGCGACGGTCTCCGCGCCGCGGATCAGCGCGGGGCGCGGCAGTTGCAGGGCGCCGAAGTCGGCGCGGCCGACGACGTCGGGGTGGAGCACGGACACCAGGGCGTCGAGGTCGCCCTCGCGCGCGGCGGCGTAGAAGGCGTCGACGACGACACGCTGCCGGGCCAGGTCCCGGTCGGGTGCGGGCGCGCCCGCGTCGGCGACGCGGCGGCGGGCGCGGCTCGCGAGCTGGCGGGTGGCCGCGGCCTCCCGGTCCAGCACGGCGGCGATCTCGGGGAACGGCACCTCGAACATGTCGTGCAGCACGAAGGCGAGCCGCTCGTCCGGCGAGAGCGCGTCCAGCACGATCTGCAGCGCGAGGCCGACGGAGTCGGCCAGCAGGGCCGACTCCTCGGGCCCGAGCGGGCCCTCGTCGGTGACGACGGGGTCGGGCAGGTGCCCGTCCCAGGTGTCCCAGGTCTCCTCCCGGCGGGCCTTGCGGCTGCGCAGCGCGTTCAGGCACACCCGGCCGACGATCGTGGTGAGCCAACCGGCCGGGTTGTCGATCTCCGCCGGGCTCACCTCGGCGCGGGCGATCCGCACCCAGGCGTCCTGCAGGGCGTCCTCGGCATCCGCGAAGGATCCGAGCATCCGGTAGGCCACCGCCCGCAGCCTCGGCCGGTGTTCCTCGAACTGCGCTGCGAGCCACTCCTCGTCGTTCATCCCGACCAGTCTTCCATGAACATCGGCTCCGACGGCTTCTGCGAGCTGCGATCGCCCCGGCCGTCCGGCGTCACCTCGGCCACCACGCCGTCACGCTGACGCGGGACCGGCCAGCACGTGGACCGCGAAGGGGCGGAGGCTGTCGTCGCCGTGCTCGGCGCGGTAGCCGAGCGCGGCGAGGGTGCGGACCAGGGCCTCGGCCATCACCACGCGGACCGACGTCGAGTCCTGCCCCTCCGCGGCCACCGAGGGGTGGGTGCGCCAGTGCAGCCAGACGCCGCCGACCGCGTCGTCGAAGGCGTCGACCTCCACCTCGACGCCCGCGAGCGAGGACGGGGTCACCTCGTAGGGCTTGGCGTTCAGCCCGGCCGCCAGCAGGTCGCGTTCCACGCGCGCGGCCAGGCGCAGCAGGGCCGCCGCCGCGGGCGGGTCCAGCCTGCGCGGCCCGAGCACGCCCTCGGTGGCGTCGGCACCGGGCACGGCGGCGGCCTCGGCCGACGTCCCGCCCGGACCGTCGGCGGCGTTCGCACCAGGCCCGGCACCAGGCCCGGCGGGCGGCTCGTCGGGCGGCTCGGCGGCGGCGGGCGGGCTCGGCTGGTCGAACAGGTCGGCGACCAACTGGTCGAGCGACCGGTCATCCGGTGGAGTGGCCGGCTCCGGCGCGGGTTCCGATGTGAAGGGCTCCGGTGTCATGGGCTCCGATTCGGGATCCATACCAGCAGACTAGAGAAGCCTCCTGCGTCTCCGGGGCCACTCGGGGCATGATCGGAGAAGGTCGCATATGCCCCGACGGGCGGAGCCTGGAGGAGAGCCGTGGAGATCCGCTACAGCTGCGAGCCGAGCCCGGACACGATCGCCAACGAGGACTTCGTCCTGGCCGGGCCGCACTTCGCGCTGGTCCTCGACGGGGCGACCCCGAGCGGGCTGCCCACCGGCTGCGTCCACGACGTCCCGTGGTTCGTCGCGCGCCTGGCCGGCCAACTCGGAGCGTTCCTGCTCGCGCACCCGGACGAACCGCTGCCGGAGGTGCTGCGGCAGGCGATCCTGCGCACCCGCGACCTGCACCCGCAGTGCGACCACGGCAACCCCGAGAGCCCCTCCAGCACCGTCGCACTCCTGCGCGCGGACGCCGTGGCCGACCGCCTCGACTGCCTGGTCCTCGCGGACTCCCCGGTCGTGGTCCGCACCATCGACGACCGGATCGAGGTCGTCTCCGACGACCGCATCGACCACCTCCCGGCCTACGACCGCACGTCGGTGAGCGCACTGCGCAACACGCCCGGCGGCTTCTGGGTCGCCTCCACCCGCCCGGAGGCGGCCGAGCACGCGGCGACGGCGTCGTTCCCGCTCAGCCACATCCGCGAGGCCGCCGCGCTGTCCGACGGGGTCGGCCGCCTCGTCGAGCGCTTCGGCTGGACCTGGACCGAACTGCTGGACACCCTCGCCGCGAACGGCCCCACCCAGCTGGTCGACTCCGTCCGCAAGGCGGAACTCGCCCTCGCCGAGGGCGCCTTCCACGGCAAGCGCCACGACGACGCCACGGTCCTGCACTGGCACCTCTGACGGGCGCACACACAGACCGCCCCGGCGCCTCAAGGCTCCGGGGCGGCGCAACGGGCAGGCGCCCGCGTGTGTGTCTCAGATGTGGCGCATCGCGTAGATCGAGCCGATCGTCGTGATGGACTCGTACCGCACGAGCGCGCCCGTGTGCGGGGCGTGCAGGATGATGCCGTTGCCGGCCCACATGCCGACGTGCTCACCACCGTTGAAGAAGACCAGGTCGCCGATCTGGAGGTCGGCCTCGGAGGCGACAACCGTGCCGTCGCCCATCTGCGCGTAGGTGTCGCGGCCCAGCTGGTAGCCGGCCTGCTCGTAGGACCACATCATCAGGCCGGAGCAGTCGAACTGGGTGGGACCGGTGGAGCCGTAGTGGTACGGGTAGCCGATGCGGGTCTGCGCCGCCGCGAACGCCGCCGCCTCGACGGAGTCGCCCGCCTTGCCCCCGTGGGGGAGGTTGGAGCCGGTGCCGCCGGTCAGCTGGGTGCGCTGGCTGGGCGTCATGGAGTCCAGCAGCTTCTGCGTCGCCTTGACCTTGTCGGCCGCGGCCGCCTTGAGGGCGGCGGCCTGCTGGGTGACCGCCTGGAGGGC
Organism: Streptacidiphilus jiangxiensis; assembly: GCF_900109465.1. Taxonomy (GTDB): domain Bacteria; phylum Actinomycetota; class Actinomycetes; order Streptomycetales; family Streptomycetaceae; genus Streptacidiphilus; species Streptacidiphilus jiangxiensis. The sequence goes on along the minus strand of NZ_FOAZ01000021.1, from coordinate 111,186 downwards.
CTGGAGCTCCTGCTGCGCCTGGGCCTTCTCGCGGTTGAGGGTCTGTTCCTCGGCGGCGAGCGTCTGCAGCTTGGCGGCCTCGTTGCTGGACATCTGGTCCATCGAGGTGGCCTTCTGCAGGAAGGCGGTGGGGTCGCTGGTCAGCAGCAACTGCAGTGTCGGGTCGACCGCGCCCTCGGTGTACTGGTTCGCGGCCATCGCGCCCACGCTGTCCATCAGGTCGTTGGCCTTGGCCTGGTCCCGCGCGATCTCGTCCTGAAGGATCGACACCTTCTTCTGGAGCTGCTGCTGCTTGGCCTGGGCCTCGTTGTAGGCCTCGACAGCCTTGTCCGACTGACTGTTCAGCTGGTCGAGCTGCGACTTCAGCTGCCCGGTCGTGGGCTGCGGCGCAGCCTGCGCGGTCTGCGTCGCGAGACCGACGCTGGTGGCCGCCACGACGGTGAGCGCGGATATTCGGGTGCGGGTGCGGCTGGGCGCGGCGGGACGGCGGTGGGACGCCACCTGGACGGGCTCCTTCTTCCTGGCCGTCTACCGGGTGAGCTGACGGGTTCGGGCCGGAAGTCTCGCCCTACGACACCTCACGACCCCGGTACCGGCGCCCCCTGTGGGCACCCGCGCGCCGCGGTCGACCTGATGCCGATTCACCCCGGGGAATTGGGTCCCCGGCTCCGTCTCCGACCCCGGCGCCCGCGGCGTGCGCGGAGCGTCCGAGCCCTCGACGGACTCGACGGGAACCGTCGCGGATCTCCGTTCGAAGATCGACTGCGCAACGGTTCGAAAGTGAACCATAGTTGCCCGATCGTGACCGGATCAACTGGCGCGGCCTGAATCTCTCCACCCGGGCAGCACGCAGCCTCCACCTCCGGGTGGAGGCAGGCGGTCCCGCACCGGCGCGACAGTGGAGCCATGAGCGGAGTACAGACGGCCGTCCACGGCGTCATCTACGGCTGCCTCGCGGTGTTCGGGACGACCTGGGTGGCGGGCGCGATCTGGTTCGGGCTGGTCAGCGCGGGGTCGCAGCAGCGCCGCGGGGCGTGGCTGCGCGGACTGCGCGCGTCACTGCCGGCGCGCCTCGCCCTGGCGGCCGGGGTGGTGGTGCTGATGGCACTGACGCGCCGTTCGGACAGCGGCAGCGGCTTCTGGAGCCACCTGCGGTACTGGAACCCGGCACTCGGGGTGGCCGGCGCCGCGCTCGCTGTCGCAGCGACGGCGTTGCTGGTCTGGGCGCGGCTCGTACTGGGCGCCATGTGGGCGAGCGTCCCGCTGGTCCAGGAGGGGCACGAGCTGCGCACGACCGGCCCCTACCGCCACGTCAGGCACCCCATCTACACGGGGTTCCTGGGTGTGGTGCTCGGGGCGACGCTGGGTCTGGGCTTCGGGGTGTGGCTGCTCTACGCCGTGGCGGCGGTCCCGTGGTTGCTGAACCGTGTCCGCGTGGAGGACAACATGATGGCGGCGGAGTTCGGCGACCGTTTCCTCGCCTACCGCCTGCGCGTCCCCGCGCTCCTCCCGCTTCCCCGGGGGCGCGCGCGGACGCGGTGAAGCAGGAAGCCGCTCAGACGCTCAGCGGAACCGCGTGGATCTCGTCGGCCATGTGTCCGGCGCGTTCGTGGATGCGTTGGACGGCGTCCCTCGAGGGCGCCTCGGACAGGCAGTAGACGGTCCCCGACTCCGGGTCCGCCCAGGCCTGCTTGAAGTGGACGTGCTCCTCGGCCTCGATGGCAAGGTCGGCCTGGTGCGCCGCCATGAGCTGATCGGCGGTGATCCCGGTCATGCCGCGGTGGACGTCCATGAAGAGTGTCATGATCGCGAGGCACCTCCCTCGACCGCCGGCCCCGGGGCCGCCCCGGGATCGGTCCGGTGGTCCTTCCAGGATGCGCCCGCGTCGCGGGCCCTGCCCGTCAGGACCGGCGAGCCTCGGACCGGCCGCGCGTCAGACCGGCTCGCCGCCGTCGACGACGTCCAGCACGTCGACCATGCGCAGCAGCTTGGCCCGCACCCGGGCGCGGTGGGCGTCGGCGACGGTCACCTCCACGACGGCCGGACCGGCGGACGGGGTCCGCAGGGCGAGCGCCTGCACCGGGTGCGCGCTCAGCACCGCCGCGAGGCGGCCGAGCAGACCGCGCCCGGGCACCACGGTGGCAATCAGGGTCGACCCGGTCGCGACGCGAACCGGGCGCGGGACAGGGGCTTCGAGGACCGTGCTCACGCACCCAGCATGCCAGCGCTCCCAAGGCGCGGGACGTGCCGTCTCAGCGAGTGAGAAACACGGTCATACCGGACGGCCCGCCAACCGCCCGGTTCGACCCGTCTCAGCGGGTGAGCGCCCGCAGCCGGCGGTAGCAGGCGAGGACCAGGAGCCCGGTCAGCGCGGCGAGGATGCCGGTCTCGATCCAGAGCATCGGACCGAACTGGCTGATCAAGTGGAAGCGGACCCAGTTCGGCACGTCACCACAGCCCATGTCAGGGCATTGGCTGTAGGGGACCTGCTTGCCGCCCAGCACCACGCCGATGTCGAAGACCCAGGCGCCGTCGGGCTGGTTCCAACCCGGCCGCTCCACCATCGAGTAGGACGGGAGCAGGTAGGGGCGCACGACGTCCAGCGACCACAGGAGGCCGGCGTAGAGGATGAAGGTCACCCCCAGCGCCGCGATGGGCCGGTGCAGGAGCAGTCCGACCAGCGCGCCCAGGGCGAAAGCGGCCAGTGTCAGCAAGGGGTAGAGCGGCACGAGCGCCATGAAATCCTCGCCCGAACCCCAGCTTGCGAGGTGCACGGGTGGGCGTGACCAGAAGCCGCCCCAGCGGACCGTCACGGACAGGGCCGTGCTCAGCACCAGCAGCACGGCGCTCGGCAGCGCCAGCCGGTAGGTCAGCCAGCGGCGCGGGGAGACCGACTGGCTCCACAGCAGCAGGGTCCTGCGGCGCTCGAAATCCGTCGCCAGGGGCTGCGCGCCGAGGACCGCACCGAAGACGCCCGGGAGGAGGGCCAGTCCGAACATGGTCTGGTGCCACGCCTCGGGGATGGCGTACTGCGCCATGTCGGCATCGCCGCAGGCCGGGCTGTAGGGCTGGGTCGAATTGCAGTGCAGCGCCTGCACCCGAGCCACGGCCGTGTCCAGCGCGGAGCGCTCGTGCAGGAGGTAGACGACGAGCGCCGCGAAGCCGATCGTCAGGACGGCGAACATGATCCGGTTCTGGCGCCAGATCAGCCACGCGATCCCGCGGGGACGGAAACCCCCGCGGGCGGCAGGACGGGCGGTGAGGACGGCGGTGGTCATGCGGCGGCCTCCGTGCGTGAGGCGTGGGCGGTGGGGGTGGCTTCGGGTGCGCGCAGGTAGGCGAGGAGGAGTTCCTCCAGGCTGGGCGTCTCCACCTGCCAGCCCTCGGCGATCGGGCCGGACGGGCGGACGAGCGCGGCGCTGCCGCGCCCCGTGCGGCGGAGCTCGACGACGCCGTGCCCGTCGAGCGGGAGGCCCTCCGACCCGTGCAGCAGCCGGTGGGACTCGAGGATGCCGTCCACCGGTCCGTCCAGCCGGACCCGGCCGCCGTCGATGAGGAGCAGGTGGTCGATCACGCCCTCCAGCTCGCTCAGGATGTGCGAGGAGATGACGACGGTGGTGCCGTGCTCCGCGGCCTGGCCCATCAGCGTGCCCATGAGCTGGTGGCGGGCCAGCGGGTCCAGGTCGGCCATCGGCTCGTCGAGGAGCAGCAGCTCGGGGCGCTTGCCCAGGGCCAGGGCGAGCGCGACGCGGCTGCGCTGTCCGCCGGAGAGCTGTCCGATCCGGCTGCCGGGCTGGAGCTGTCCCTGCCGCAGGATCTCGGCGGCGAGCTCCTCGTCCCAGCGCGGGTTGAGCTCGCGGCCCAGACGCAGGGTGTCGGCGACGGTCAGACGCGGGTAGAGCGGCTTGTCCTGGGCGACGTAGGCGATCCGCGCCCGCAGCTCCTCGTCCAGGCCGGGGCGCAGGCCGAGGACGCGCAGCTCGCCCTCGCTCGGCTGCCGCAGGCCCGCGGCGAGCGAGAGCAGCGTGCTCTTGCCCGAGCCGTTCGGGCCGACGAGGCCGCAGACCGCGCCGGCGGGTATCGCGAAGTCGCACCCGCGCAGCGCCTCGCGGCGGCGGTAGCGCTTCCCCACCCCCGTGCCGACGACCGCCGACTCCGTTGCCGACTGTGGTTCCCCCATCAGGTGTTCTCCTCCCTGCCGCCGGTGGCCGACTCGGCCGCGGCGGACCTGCGTTGTTCGGTTGCGTCCAGGACGGCCGCCATCAGCGCCGCCACGTCCTCCCGGTCCAGCCCCGCCGCGTACGCGCGGTCCACCCAGGCGCCGAGCTCCGCGCGCAGCGCGGCGTCGCCGGTGGCGTCCGCGTTGCCGAGCGCGCGCCGGACGAAGGTGCCGAGGCCGGGCCTCGGCTCGACCAACCCCTCCCGGTCCAGCTCGCGGTAGGCCTTGAGGACGGTGTTCGGGTTGATGGCCGTGGCCTCCACGACCTCGCGCGCCGTGGGGAGCTTGTCCCCCGGCTGGAGCAGGCCGAGCCGGAGCGCCTGCTTGGTCTGGTGGACGATCTGCAGATAGGTGGCGACCCCGGAGCGCCTGTCGATCCGGTACTCGATCACGTCCCACCACCACCCTTTCACTAATCTGATAGTGGAATAGTGATGGAAGGGCGGACGGACCGTCAAACATGCAGGTGGGTGGGGGTTCAGAAGAGACGAACGCCCCGCTCGTGCAGACGGGGGAAGCAGCACGAGCGGGGCGGGCGCGCTCATCCTCCACGCGTGGAGATCATTTGTCCAGGCCCGGCGGATCCACCCCCGGCGCGAAGACCGGCCAGGCCCACCGCGGCGGCAGCGGTGCCTCCCCCGAGCGGCTCGCCGACGGCTCGGACAGTCCCGAGCCGTGGCGGCGCGGCGCCGTGACGATCTGCGTCGGCGGGTGCGCGGTGACCGCCGCCACGGTGCCGCCCGTGCACGCGGCGCGCAGTGCCGAGACGAAGTCCAGACAGCTGTCGTAGCGCTCGTCCGGGGTCTTGGACAGGGCCCGGGCGACCACCGGGTCGACGGCCGCGGGCACCTGCGCGCGCAGCGCGGTGAGGGCGGGCGGGGTGTCGTACTGGTGCGCCCAGAGCAGCGCGAGGTCGTCCTCGCGCCGGAACGGCGGCGCGCCGCTCAGCATCTCGAAGACCACGCAGGCCAGGCTGTAGACGTCGCACCGGCCGTCGACCGGTTTGCCGCTGATCTGCTCGGGCGCGACGTAGTCGAGGGTCCCGACGAACTGCCCGACGGTCGTGAATCCGCTGAGCGAGAGCGACTTCTTGGTCAGGCCGAAGTCGGTGAGGTAGACGTGCTCGGGGTGCTCCGGGTCGGTGCCCTCGGCCAGCAGGATGTTGCCGGGCTTGACGTCGCGGTGGACCAGGTCGTGGGCGTGCGCGGTGTCGAGCGCCGAGGCGACCTGCGCGGTGATCCGCACCGCCTGTGCCGGCGGCAGGGCGCCGACGCGGTCCAGCAGGGCGGCGAGGTCGCGGCCGTGGACGTAGCGCATGGCGATGTAGAGCACGCCGTCGGCCTCGCCGGCCTCGAAGACCGGGACGATGTGCGGGTGGTCCAGTGCGGCGGCGACCCGCGACTCGTGCTCGAAACGCCGTCGGAAGGTCTCGTCCAGGGCGAGCTGCGGCGCGAGCAACTTGACCGCGACGGTCCGCTCCAACCGCAGGTCGCGGGCGCGGTAGACGACGGCCATGCCGCCGCGGCCGAGTTCGCGCTCCAGCAGGTACCCGGCGATCCGCCGGCCGGTCAGGCCGGAGGGGGTGCCTGGGGCGTCCATGAACGACAACCCCTATCCCCGCATCACCACGGGCTCGTGGCGCCGCAGCAGCCGGGCGATGGCCAGGGCCAGCACCGCCGACAGGACGACCAGCATGCCGAGGTCCAGCAGCCACGTGCCGGTGCGGTGGGCGAAGAGCGGGTCGGCGGTCAGCGTGCCGGGGACGACGCTGTGCAGGTCGATCGTGCCGGCCATGGCGCCGAGCGCCCAGCGCGAGGGCACCAGCCAGGAGAGCTGGTTCAGCACCGGCACACCGTTGAGTTTGAGCAGCGCGCCGCAGAAGACGACCTGGACGATGGCGAGGAGCACCAGCAGCGGCATGGTGACCTCCTCCTTGCGCACCAGGGCGGAGACCAGCAGGCCGAGCATCATCGCGGTGAACGACAGCAGCGCGACCGTCAGCGTGATCTCCAGCAGGGGCGCGGTCAGCACACCGTGCCCGCCGTGCGGACGCAGCCGGACGCCGAAGAGGCCGACCATGGTGAGCACCACCGCCTGGACCACGGTGATCGTGCCCAGCACCACGATCTTCGAGCAGAGGTAGGCCGAGCGGGAGAGGCCGACGGCTCTTTCACGCTGGTAGATCGTCCGTTCCTTCACCAGCTCGCGCACGGCGTTGGCGGCGCCGGTCAGCACGCCGCCGACACACAGGATCAGCAGGGCGTTCAGTGCCGAGTTCTGGTCCAGTCGGCTGCCGGCCAGTGCGTGGGCCATGGCGCCCATGACGAACGGCAGGGCGATCATGATGACCAGGAAGGTCCGGTCGGCGGCCAGCGCGGCGGCATAGCGGCGCACCAGCGTGCCGAGCTGGGCGCCCCAGCTCTGCGCGGGCGGAGGCGGCGGGCTGAGCGCGGGCTCGGCCTCACCCTGGGCCAGGCCGGTGCTGCCACCGCCGAGCGGGCCGGGGCGAGCCATGGCCTGGGCGATGTAGCGACGGTGCGGCTCGGAGCCGCGGTACTCCCCCGCCCAGTCGCGGGTGCGGTCGTCCTCGAAGGCCTCGAAGGCGTCCGGCCAGTCGGGGAAGCCGAAGAACGGCAGCGCCTCGGCGGGCGGCCCGTAGAAGGCGATCCGGCCGCCGGGGGCGAGCAGCAGCAGCCGGTCGCAGACGTCCAGGCTGAGCACGCTGTGGGTGACCACCACGACGGTGCGTCCGTCGTCGGCCAGGCGGCGCAGCATGTGCATCACCGAGCGGTCCATGCCGGGGTCCAGGCCCGAGGTCGGCTCGTCCAGGAAGAGCAGCGAGGGCTTGGTCAGCAGCTCCAGCGCGACCGAGACGCGCTTGCGCTGCCCGCCGGAGAGCGAGGAGATCACCTGGCCGGCGCGCTGCTCCAGGCCGAGCTCGGTGATCACCTCGGCGACCCTGGCCTGCCGCTCGGCCTTGCTGGTGTCACCGGGGAAGCGCAGTTCGGCGGCGTAGCCGAGGGCGCGGCGCACGGTGAGCTGGGTGTGCAGGATGTCGTCCTGCGGGACGAGGCCGATGCGCTGCCGCAGCTCCGCGTAGTCGCGGTAGAGATCGCGGCCGTCGTAGCGGACGCTGCCCTGCTCAGCCGGGCGCAGCCCGGTGAGCGCGTTCAGCAGGGTCGACTTGCCGGCGCCGCTCGGTCCGGCGACGGCCAGCAGGCACTTCTCGGCGACGGGGAAGGTGACGCCGTCCAGCAGCGTCCGCCCGCCACCGACGCGCACGGTCAGGTCGGTGACGTCCAGGCCGACGGCGCCGGTGTCGACGTACTCCTGCAGCTCGTCGCCGACGAGGCAGAAGAGCGAGTGCCCGATCCCGATCAGGTCGGCCGGGCCGACGGGCGCGCGGTCCACCGGCTGCCCGTTGACGAAGGTGCCGTTGTGGCTGCCCAGGTCGACGATCTCGTAGGTTCCCGCGACGCGGTCGGCGAGCAGCTCGGCGTGGTGGCGCGAGACCACCAGGTCGTCGACGACCAGGTCGTTGTCGGCCGCGCGCCCGATCCGCAGCAACCGTTGCGGCAGCGGCGCGATGCGGGTCGGCGGCCGGTAGGAGCCGGTGAGCACCGTCAGCGCGGAGGGGCGCCGGTTGACCCGGGTGGGATCCGGCGCGGGCGTCGGCTCCGGTTCCGGTGGGGGCATCGGCGCCAGCTGCGCCCAGGCGCCGTCCACGGCGTCGCCGAAGCGCAGCAGCGTGCCCGGCCACAGGTCGAGGTGGTGGACCCGGTACCCGTCGACGTAGGTGCCGTTGGTACTGCCCTCGTCGTCGAGCATCCAGTGACCGTCAGGTGCGGTGTGCAGCACAGCGTGGTGCCAGGAGACCCGCGGATCGGCGAGCACCACGTCGCTGTCCGGATCGCGCCCGAACCGGTAACTGCGGTCCGGGTTCATGAGCTGCGCGTCGCCGTCGGTCTCCAGCAGGAGCTGCGGCGCTGCCGAGCGCTCTGCCATGGTGGGAATTTTAGCGCTCTGCCCCCTTTCCTCGCCCTTTGTCGCCCTGCGGCCGAACCGGCGGCGGGCCCGCGCTCGGTCCACTGCGTCGTCGCCGTCCGCCCTCGCCCGGAGAGCAGGCCGGGCCGCGCCATCGGCTGGTTTCACCTTCAACCAGTTCCTCGCCGCGGCACCGCCCGCCAGGTCGCCCTGCCTGAACGTGCCAGTGGACGCCCTGGCGGACGCGCTGGAGCAACGCTGCGCGCCGGAGACCCAGTTCGCGCCCCGCCAGGGGTGCCGTCACTGCCGCACGAGTGACCGGGCGTGAGCGACCGAACCGTGTCGGCGCAGCTCCCGGATCAGCGCAGCTCGCGGAAGAACGCGCGGATGTCGCCGACCAGCAGATCGGGCTGCTCAAGGGCCGCGAAGTGCCCGCCCCGGTCGAACTCCGTCCAGCGGACGATGGTGTTGCTGCGCTCGGCGATGTGCCGGAGCACGACGAAGTTCTCCTGCGGGAACGCGGCGTAGGCGGTGGGCGTGGGCGAGGGCTCCGGCGGCAGGCCCCAGTAGTCGGCGTGGGCCCGCTCGTAGTAGATGCGCGCGGAAGATCCCGCGGTGCCGGTGAGCCAGTACAGCATCACATTGGTGAGCAGGTGGTCGCGGTCGACCGCCTCCCCGCGCGGACCGTCGCCAGGATCGGTCCACTCCGCGAACTTCTCGGCGATCCAGGCCAGCTGACCGACCGGCGAGTCGGTGAGCGCGTAGGCCAGCGTCTGCGGCCGAGTGGCCTGGAGGTCCGCGTAGCCCTGCCGGTCACGGTTCCACTCCTGCATCCGCGCCCAGGACGCGAGGGTGCGTTCGCGCTCCGGCGGGCTGAGTGCTTCCAGTTCCTGCGGCGTCGGCTCGGCGCTCTGGGCGGCGCCGGGAATGAGGTTGAGGTGCACGCCGATCACCCGGTCGGGCCGGATCCGGCCGAGCTCGCGCGAGATCGCCGAGCCCCAGTCGCCGCCCTGCGTGCCGTAGCGCTCGTAGCCGAGACGCCGCATCAACTCCCCGAAGGCCGCGGCCACCCGCCGGTACTCCCACCCGGGCTCGCGGGTCGGCCCGGAGAAGCCGAAGCCCGGAATGCTCGGCAGCACCAGGTGGAACGCGTCCTTCGGGTCGCCGCCGTGCGCCCTCGGGTCGGTGAGCGGACCGGCGATCCGCTCGAACTCCACGACGGATCCCGGCCAACCGTGGGTGACGATCAGCGGCGTGGCCTCGGGCTCCGGCGAGCGGAGGTGGGCGAAGTGCACGGTCGTGCCGTCGATGGTGGTCAGGAACTGCGGCCAACGATTGAGCCGCGCCTCCGCCGCGCGCCAGTCGTATCCGTGCCGCCAGTAGCGCACCAGCTCGCGCAGGTGGTCCACCGGCACGCCGTAGTCCCAACCGACGCCCGGTAGTTCGTCCGGCCAGCGGGTCCGGTCCAGGCGCCGACGCAGGTCGTCGAGCTCCTCCTCGGGAACATCGATGCGGAAGGGACGGATCGTCGCGTCGTTCGAGGTCACAAGCCAGCAGCCTAGGACAGCTGTTCGTCCTCGTCCGAGGCGAGCGGCGGCTCGCCGAGGTCGACATAGAGACGTCGGTGCCCCGCCCGCAGGATCCAACTGCCGGACCCCGCGGCGGGGGCCTCCTCCTCGACCGGCGGGCGGCGCTTCCGGGCCGGCACGAGGGGCGGGATGCGGTTGTCGACCATGGTGCACAGCGTAGTCAACCGGCCACGTATCGTGCGCCCGCCCACGGGCGGAAGGGTGGTCTGGTAAACCGGTCGCTGAAATCGGCGCGCCCCCGTCCACCGCGACGGGGGCTTCTCCATGACGAGTACTCACCAGGAAGAACCCGCTGTGTCCCTGTTCCGCCCCACTCCGCCGGGCAACTGGTCGTTGTTCTTCTCCGCCCACGCCATGCTCACGCGCGAGGAGGAGTCCGACGAGACCGACGAGTTGCTGCAAGCCTCGTGGGCCATCTGGCAGGAGGGCGTGCCGGGAGGCGACACGCCCTGCACCGTCACCCGCGGCTTCCCCGCCCTGCGCGCCGCCCGCCAGATCCTCCCCGACCTACGCGACTTCCCGCAGATATTCACCGACCCGCTGGAAGCCGTGGACCGCCTCGCCTCCTTTGCCGCCCTCCTCGAACGGGTTCGCGGCGCGATTGCCGCGGAGAAGCGGCAGGCCGCACACTCCCGCTTCCTTCGCCCCTCCCAGGGCTTCGACCGCTTCCGAGTCTCCGACTCCGACGTCCGGGCCGTCCACGGCGACTGGGCACCCGCCGTCAGCGAAGCGCTGCGGGTCTACCGGACGCCCCGCCTGGACACGCCCATCCCCGGCTATCTCGAGGACTTCAACGTCTTCCGCCACGCCGAGGGGATCGTCGACCGTGCCCGCCTCCTGCACGCGGCTGTGACCGAGACCGCAGCAGCTGTCGCCTTCCTCGACGTCGACCACCTCGAGCAACACCACGCCGCCTACGAGGCCTCCGAACTCGAGCTGCGCACGGCGTCCGGCATCGACGCGCACCACTGGCGGACGCTGCGGCTCCTGCAGTTCCGGGTCGAAGGCCACGCCGAGCGTCTGGACCGGCCCGACGTCGACCGCGAGACGATCGGCGACATCCAACAGGACCTCTGGGAGCACGATCTCGACCTCCGTGACGCGGTCCTGGACGCACGGAGCGAGGGCGTCGAATCCGAACTCACCGCCTGCTCGGCCTACTTCGACCTTCTGGAGGCCGTCCAACTCCTGCGTCTCGATCTCGACCGCCATCCGGCGAAGGCCCCCGGCTGGAAACCCCGCCCACTGGACCTGACGATGCCCGACGTCGTCGCCCAGTACCGTGCCGAGAGCCTCGACACGGTCTCCGACTGTCTCGCCCTCGCCCGCGAAGCCCTCGACCGGGCAGGGGACGCCACGCAGCACGACTCGTTCTTCCGCTCGTTCAGCCGCGAGGAGGACGCGAAGTTGCCGGAGACCCTGCGGATGCTCCACGCGCGGCTCCAGATCGAGAACGAGCGCCAAGGCCCCACCTTCGTGACCATCCGCATGGAGATGGCCCAGAAGCAGTTGCCGGCCGTCGCGGCCGATCTGGAGCGGACCCTCGGCATCACCGATGCCGCGCCCCGGGACGCCCCCGCCGCAGGTTTCGCCGCCCTGGCCCCCGACGAGTTCGAGCACGCGATAGCCGCTCTCCTGCGCGCCAACGGCTGCGCCGCCGAACGCAACGGAGGGACCGGCGACCTCGGCGCGGACGTCGTGGCCACCACTCCCCGCGGATCGAAGATCGTCGTCCAGTGCAAGCGCTACGACCCCCGCCGACCCGTCGGGTCCCCCGACATGCAGCGCTTCGCCGGAACCGTGTTCGCCGTCCACCGGGCGGACCTGGCGCTGTTCGTCACCACCTCCACGTTCACCGACGCCGCGGCCTCGTTCGCAGGCGAGGTCGGTATCACCCTGATCGACGGCATCAGGCTGCGGGCCTGGGCGACGGGCACCTACGACCCGACGGAAGGGATCTGAACCCCGGGGCTCCGGGGCGCCGGGGATCGGCGCCGGGGGTCATCTCACTTATGCGGCGGGGCGGTTGGGCTTCAGCGTCCAGGTGATCGTCATCTCGCCGGTGACCTCGCCGTCGGCGCGACGGATCGTCACCTCGACCGGGAACTCAGGCCGCTGGCCCGCGTCCAGCTCGGCGACGACCTCGGCGGCGGGGCGCCCGAGCTCGGCGGTGGCGGTGACCTCGCCCATGGCGAGCTTCTTGTAGGCGATCCGCGCGTCCACGGCGAGCGGCACGGCACGCGAGAGCTGGTCGCCGAAGGCGGCCAGGACGATCGCGCCGCTGGCGGACTCGGCCAGGGTGAACATCGCACCGGCGTGCGGCCCACCGACGTGGTTGTGGAACGGCGCCTGGTCCGGCATCCGCAGCACCGCGCGGGTCGCGGTGCACTCGTCGAAGGCGAGGTTGAGCGTGCGGACCATCGGCACGGTGGCGGGCAGCAGCTCGGCGATCGAAGGCATGGCTTGGGTCATGCGGCCGATATTACCGACGAGTAGCAATCCTGCCAACGCACTCCCCGGCAGACCCTGCCCCAACCGGGCCAGCCGACGTCCCCGAGGCAGCAGCATCGAGGCCCCCGGCACGCGGCGGTCGCAGGGACGGAGGGCGAGCGGGACCGGCGCAGGTGGAGCGAATGCGCGCGGAACGCCACCCGGCGCCCGCCCGGCCGCAGGCCTCCGAGGGGGCCGAGGCCCCCAGCGGTCGCCAGGACCGAGCGCAAACGGGCCCACGCCGGCGCACGGAGCGCTGCACAGAGCGAGAGGGAGGGCGAGCGGGACCGACGCGGTGGGGCGCGGGCGCGCGGAACCCCACCCGGCCCCCGCCCGGCCGCAGGGCCGCCGAGCCTGGGGGCCGAGGCCCCCATCGGTCGCCAGGACCGAGCTCAAACGGGCCGACGCCGGCGCACGGAGCGCTGCACAGAGCCTGCCCCGGCGCAGGCGGCCGCACGCGGCGGTCGCAGGGACGGAGGGCGAGCGGGACCGACGCGGGTGGGGCGCGGGCGCGCGGGGCGGGTCAGGCGGAGCCGGAGGGGCCTTGGGCCTCGGCTTCGGCTTCGGCCTCCTCCGTCGCGGCGTCCGCCTGGGCGGCGACAGCCGCCTCGCGGCGGTTGACGACCGTGGCCGCCGCCGCGGCGCTCGCGGCGAAGGCGAGGACGACCATCGCCGGGCGGTCCAGGCGGTGGCGGGTGGCGTGGTCGAAGGAGTAGCGGCCGGGGCCGGACAGGCCCAGTCCCGCGGCCATGAAGCCGAGGTAGGCCGGGTACTCGTAGCCGCCCTTGATGGCGAAGAAGCCGCCGGGGCGGTGCACCGCGACCGCGCCGGCCATCGCGCCGGCCGCCGCCGCGCCCGCCATCGGGGTCGCCGCGCCGAGCGCGAGCAGCACGCCGCCGCCCGCCTCGCCGAGACCCGCGGCGAGCGCCGCCTGATCGCCGGGACGGAAGCCCATCGACTCCATGGCCTTCGCGGTGTTCTGGAGGCCGCCACCGCCGAACCAGCCGAACAGCTTCTGCGCGCCGTGCGCGAACAGCACGCCGCCGGTGCCGAGGCGCAGGGCCAGCAGTCCGAGGTCCTTACGGTTCAGGCAGGCCATGGCGCCGTCCTTTCGTGGGCGCAGCCCCCAGGGAGGCTGCACCGGACGCCGCGAGGACGCGGCGTCCGGTGGGAACGCAGACACTCCCAGTCTTCGGTCGGGGACGCCGTGCCGCCGCTCCGGTTAGGCCGCCCGGGGCGGCTCGCCCCGGTTCACGGCCTCACAGCGCCTTGCCGAGGCAGATGGCCGAGTCGTACTCGCGGTAGAAGCCGAACTTGACGATCGGCTCGTAGCCCTCGGACGCGTACAGCGCGAGTGCCTCCGGCTGCTGGTCGCCGGTCTCCAGGATCATGCGGCTGCGACCCGCCCGGCGGGCGTCGTCCTCCAGGTAGCGCAGCATGCGCCGGGCCAGGCCGCGGCCCCGCGCCGAGGTACGGGTGTACATGCGCTTCAGCTCCGCGTCGCCGTCCGCGAGCCCGATCTCGCCGGACTCCTGGGCGCGCCACGCGCCCGTGCCGAGCGGGGTGCTCCCGTCGACGTCGTAGAGGACGGCGAAGATGCCGTTCGGCCGCTCGAACTCGGCCGCGTCCAGGACGGTCGCGTCACCGTCGCCGTAGCGCACCACGTACTCCTGCTGCACCTCGTCCATCAGCAGTCGCGCGTCCGGGTGTGCGTACCCGACGACTCGTATCTGCTCCACGCCCACACCCTCTGTTCTCTTCCGCCACGCGGCTGCCACGTGCGCGGTCGAGTCTACGCAGCGCCCGCCACCCCCCGACGCGCTGCCTCGACGCCGCCCACCGACGGCCCAGGAAGCGGCCCGGGAGGCCGGCTGCGACGAAGCAGCCGGCCACCCACGGGCGGCGCCCGACAGCGTGGAGACCCGCCGCCGCGAGCGGCGGCATCGCCGCAAGTGGTCGTGCTACACCAGCAGGTCGGTCTTGCCGAACATCTCCGCCGCCGCCCGCGCGGAGGGCGCCCCGGCGTCGGGGTCGGCGCCGGCGGCCAGGAGGGCCGAGACGATCTCGCGCTCACCCTTGAAGACCGCTCCGGCCAGCGGGGTCTGACCGCGGTCGTTGATGCGGTTGGCGTCCGCGCCGTGGCCGAGCAGCTCGCGGACCGCGGCGGCGTTGCCGTGGTACGCGGCGAGCATCAGCAGGCTGTCGCCCTTCTCGTTGGTCAGCTCCACCGAGACACCGGCGTCGAGGTAACCGGCCAGGGTGGTGGCGTCGCCGGACCGGGCCAGGTCGAAGACCTTGCCCGCGAGCTCGACGACCTCGGGGTCGATCTGGTCACTCATCTTCTGCTGCGCTCTCCGTCGCTGGAACTGGAAGGGGGAACCGGTCGGCCAAGGTGAAAGCGTACGGGGTCGGCCCGTCCTCCCGGAGGGCCCGCAGTCGGGCCTCCGCCTCCGCCACCGTCGGCTCGTGGCCTGCGGGAACCCACCACAGCACCGTGACGGCCTCCTGCATCCGCGCGAACCACTCCCGGCGCCGCTTCAGGAACGGCCGGTGCTCCTCGCTGTACACGAACTCGAACAGCGCTTCGCCGTCCCGCCAGACGGACATGTTGACGATCAGCCACGGGTCGTCCATGAACCGCAGCGACGTCGCGTCGTTCCCCTCCCCGGTGAGCCGCCAGACGAAGCCGTCCGCGGACTCGGCCGCGGCGTTGACGGGATCGAGCCCGGCGACGAAGTCCGCCATCAGCGGGCTGTCGAGGGGCTCGCGCATTCTGGCGATGTTGACCTGGGCGAGCTGCCAGCCAGTCAGTTCCTCGGTCATTCCGGCACCCTACCCGCGCCGCCCCCGGCACCCCCTGCCAATCGGGTGATCAGCCATCCGGGCGAACCTCCCGCGCGCCGCCGCCGCCGGACGGGCGACACGGGACACGATCCCCGTGCAAGCAGGTGCAGACCCGGCGAATCACCAGATCTCATGCTATCCAGTACTTATTACTTTTCGTGACGACAGCTTCACCGTGCGTCACACCGGACCGTGCTGCCGGCCTGACCCACCAGGCCCGAAGGCACCAAGACCGTCACCACCCCACCAGCCCGCTGTCCCTAAGCCGAGGAGCCCCTCGTGATCCTCTCCGTCTCCGGCGTCGTCCTGCTGGGAATCATCGTGTTCCTTTTCTTCCGCAAGGACGGCCTCAAGCTCTCCCACGCCCTGGTCTGCGCCCTCTTCGGGTTCTACCTCGCGGGCACCGCGATCGCGCCCAGCATCAAGGCGGGCGGCGCCAGCCTCGCCAGCCTGCTCGGCGGCATCAAGTTCTGACGCGACCGCACCCGCACCTGCCCCGGAGCACCTGATGACCCTCACCGAGCACCTGGCCCGCGGCCGCAGCCTGGCCCGCACGGCCGGGGATCACGCCGCCGACATGTTCGGCCCGCTGATCACCATCGGCCGTGGCCTGCGCGCCCACGCGGCCTGGACGAAGAACTGGTGGGCGACCACGCCGAAGGACAAGCGCGGTCCCGCGCTCTTCCTCGTCGTCGCGGTGGTCGCCGCCGTCGCCCTGCTGCCCTACGGGCCACTGCTGGCGCTGCTCGCCCTGATGGGCAGCGCCGCCTGGGCCGGACGCGAACGCGTCGCCCCGCCGCCGCCCGCGCCCGACACCAGCAACCTCAAACTCGGCGCCATCTACACCGCGCTGACGCCGTACCTGGTCCACGAGTCCGACCCGGAGCCGCTCTACGCGCACGGCGGGGACTTCAAGGACGCGTTCAGCAGCTGGGAGTTCGACGAGGAGGGCCGGCTGGTCCAGCTCGAGCTGCGCTACCCGGCCTACTTCACCGACACCGAGCCGCAGTCCCGCGCCCGGATCGAGCAGGTGATCCACGGCAAGGTCGGGCGCAGTCGCGAGTACCGGTTCACCTGGGACGAGGAGGTCAACCGCCTCCAGGTGACGGCACTGCCGCCGCTGCCGGGCGACATCGCCGCCCAGCGCTTCGTCACCGCCGCCGGCGAGCTGGTGCTCGGCTTCACCGACACCACCAGCACCAACCGCATGATCCCGGTGCACCAGGACGGCGCGCAGACCCACCAGCCACCGGTGCTGTGGCGGACCGGGCCGCGCTCGGCCGAGCCGCACCTGATGGCCCTGGGCACCCCCGGCTTCGGCACCTCGACGCTGCTGCGCTCGCTCGCACTGCAGGCGCTGCCGCACGGCGAGATCGTCGTCGTCGACGGCGCCGGAACGGGCGAGCACGCCTGCCTCGTGGGCCGCCCGGGCGTGCTGACGGTGGAGACCAGCCTGCACGGCGCGCTCGCCGCGCTGGAGTGGGCCGCGACCGAGACGCAGCGACGCCTGGACGCGCACAACCTGGCCAAGCGCACCGGCGGCATGCCGCCCGCGGACACGACCCGGCCACTGTGGCTCCTGCTGGACCACCCCTCGGAGCTGAGCGAGCTGGCCCAGGCGGAGGGCCGACCGGACCCGCAGGAGCTGCTGGAGGTCCCGCTGCGGAACGGCCGCACCGCGCACGTCACCGTCGTGGTGGTGGACCGGCTCGACGCGCTGGAGCGGATCCGTCCGGCCGTCCGGGGCGGCTGCAAGGCGCGTGTGGTGCTCGGTCCGCTGAGCCAGCACCTGGCGCTGGACGCGCTGGGCGCGCCGCTGGACATCACCCCCTCCAGCCACACCCCGCCGGGCCGCGGCTATGCACGGCTCAACAACGCGGCCCCCGTCCGCCTCCAGGTCCCGGCCACGCCGGACCCGCTGGACGACGAGGCGCCGATCGACCAGCGCGACGCGGTGATCGCCCTGCTCCCCCACGCGGACACCCGCACCGAGTCGACGGCCGACCTCACCCCGGTGCAGGTGCCCCCGGTTCCGGCCCCGCCGGTCCAGGCCCCGTCGCTCGCGGAGACGTCCCTGTCGGCCGACCTGTCGGCGATCGACCATCCGCCACTGGATCTTCCCTCGGTCGAGCTGCCGCCGATGCCGCAGGTGCCACCGCTGCCCACCGAGGCACCGAGGTTCCTCTGAACCGGAACTGACGCTCCATCACCTCTGCTCCGCCCCGCCTCGGATCCGGCGGGGCGGAGCGCTGTTTCGGAAACCCCTCTTGACGCCGCCGTGGGGCGGGGTGCTGAATAGGGCGCCAATGGACTGCCTTCATACCATTGAGCGGTCCGCACCCCACACGCCAGAGGTGCGCATGTCGTCCACCGAACCCTCCGCGCTGTCCCACGCGGACGCCCCCACTGACGAGCAACGCCTCCACGAACTGGGCTACGCCCAGGAGTTGGACCGGACCATGTCCGGGTTCTCCAATTTCGCGGTCTCCTTCACCATCATCTCGATCCTCTCCGGCTGCCTGACCCTCTACGGCACGGGCATGACCACCGGCGGACCCGCCGTCCTGGTGTGGGGTTGGCCGATCGTCGGCCTGATGACGCTGCTCGTCGGTCTCGCCATGGCCGAGGTCTGCTCCAGCTACCCGACCGCGGGCGGGCTGTACTACTGGGCGGCGAAGCTGTCGCCGAACAACGGGCCCGTGTACAGCTGGTTCACCGGCTGGTTCAACTTCCTGGGCCAGGTCGCGGTGACCGCCGGCATCGACTTCGGCGCGGCGCAGTTCATCACCGCCCTGGCGGCCCTCCAGGGTTGGTACAGGGCCACACCCGGCAACACCGTGATCACCTTCGGGGTGATCCTGCTCGTCCACGGCGCGCTGAACACCTTCGGCGTCAAGCTGGTGGCGCTGCTGAACAACGTCAGCGTCTGGTGGCACATCATCGGCGTGGTGGTGATCGTGGGCGCGCTCGCGATCGTCCCGAGCAAGCACCAGTCCGCGCGCTTCGTCTTCGGGCACTTCGTCAACGGCACCGGCTGGAGCAGCTCGCTCTACGTCGCCGCGCTCGGCCTGCTGCTGGCCCAGTACACCTTCACCGGCTACGACGCCTCGGCGCACATGACCGAGGAGACCAAGGACGCGGCACGTTCGGGGCCCAAGGGCATCGTGATGTCCATCCTGGTCTCGCTGGTGGCGGGTTGGGTGCTGCTGATCGGCATCACCTTCGCCATCCAGAACTACAAGGGCGAGCTCGCCACGAACACCAACGAGCCGCCTGCGCAGATCTTCATGGACGCCGTCGGCCTGACCGGCGGCAAGCTGCTGCTCCTGGTGGTGATCGGCGCCCAGCTGTTCTGCGGGATGAGCTCGGTCACGGCCAACTCCCGCATGATCTACGCCTTCTCGCGAGACGGCGCGATCCCCGGCTCGGCGCTGTGGCACCGCATCAACCCGCGGACGAAGACGCCCACCAACGGGGTCTGGCTGGCGGCGGTCGGCGCGTTCGTGCTCGGGCTGCCGTATCTGTGGAACGTGACCGCCTACACCGCCGTCACCTCGATCGCGGTCATCGGCCTCTACATCGCCTACGTGATCCCGACCTTCCTGCGGGTCCGCCTCGGCGGCTCGTTCGTGCGCGGGCCCTGGCATCTCGGGCGCTGGAGCCGTCCGGTCGGTGTCGCCGCCGTGGCGTGGGTGGCCGTCATCACGCTGCTGTTCATGCTCCCGACGACCAGTCCGGTCACCTGGGCCAGCTTCAACTACGCGCCCATCGCGGTGCTGGTGGTGCTCGGCTTCGCCGGCGGGTGGTGGGCGCTGTCGGCCCGGCACTGGTTCACCGGGCCCAAGGTGCAGGGAACGGTCGAGGAGTTGGCTGCCGTGGAGCGCGAACTCGGCGGCATGTGAACCGCGTCGGCTTGTGACGTCCGGTGGGAGCGGGTAGAGAACGCTCGTGGTTCCCTTGCCCGCTCCCGACGGAGGTCCTCCCGCCATGACGACCGACGACCTGCCGACCGGGCTCGCCGACTCCGCGCGTCGCGCGCTGCAGGCGGCCGGCTACCGCCGCCTCGGCGACCTCGACGGCCGGTCCGAGTCCGAGCTGCGGCAGCTTCCCGGCGTCGGCCCCCGCGCGCTGCGCCTGCTCAGGCTGGCCCTGCATGCGCGGGGGCTGACGCTCACGGAGTAGACCCTCACATCGGGCCGTGCTCCTTGATGACCCGACGGGTCTGCGCGAAGAGCATGCCGACGTTGACGGTACGGCGGCAGACCACGACGGACACCATCTCGTCCTGGCCCTCCATCCGGATGAAGAGGTGGGTCAGGTTGTCGCTGTTGACCAGGACCTCCTGGAAGTAGTGCCGGTCGGAGGAGACCCCGCGGCGCTCCTTGAAGATGTTCTCGATCATCACCACGTTGCGGCCCTGGAAGAGCTCGAAGGTCGCTGCGGCCAGCAGGTCGAGGACCTCCGGCGGGTGGGTGTCGACGGTCTCCACGGTCAGCAGCATGCCGGTGGACAGGTCGATCACGCCCGCGGCAAGGCAGTCGGGCACGTCGTTGCGCAGATGCTTGACGAGTTCGGTGATGCGGTCGGACATACTCGCTGATGCGTTGTTCATGATCTTCCCCATGTCGGCCTTCTCAATGAAATGCAGTGCTCACGTCGCGCGCCCGCACAGCAGGTCGTTCAGGCGCTCGATCAACGCGCCGGTCTCCAGGTGCAGCCGCCCGAGGTCCAGTCCCTCGTCACCGAGGACCGTGAGCAGGGCGGTGTCGCCCACGGCGTAGATGACGGCATAGCCGCCGGCGCAGTAGGTGACGGTCCGGCGCAGCGGACCGCGGCCGGAGACCGTGGCGGTGCGGCGGGCCAGGCCCAGACTCGCGGCGGCCAACGCGGCCAGCGACTCCGGGTCCACCTCCGCCGCCGTGTCCGCCGCGACCAGCAGGCCGTCGACTGCGGCGACGGCCGCGTCGGTGATCCCCGGCAGCCGCTCGCGCAGCCCGCGGATCTCGGCGACGAGCGCCTCCTGGCTCATCCACTCTCTCCCTCCCCCAGGCACCGGCTACCGGTACCGCTTGAGTCCCCAAAGAATCTGACGGAGTATCGACTCCGAGACGGCCGCGGCGGGTGCGGGCGGTACCGCGCCGGGGATCTGCCGGCCGGGGTCGCGACGTGGCAGGTCCTCCCCGTCCTCCAGCGGCGGCGGCTCCGGCTCCGGTGCGGGAGCGGGCCGCGCGTGGCGTCCGCCGCTCGGTCCGTCCGCGTCGAGGTCGAAACGGCGGTGGTACTCGACGGCACCGGGCAGGCATTCCGCGACTGCGCGGAGATCCAGTCGGGCCATCGCGAGATTGGCTTTCGTCCGGTCCAGGGAAATCTGGATGAACGCGTGCCAGTCCCCGGATCGCATACGCGCCGCCTGCCAGAGGCAGAAATAGCGGCGGCCCGTGATAATGACCTCTTCGACGGCCTGTTCAGCTTCTCCGCCTTCCGCTGTACTGTCGATCGACGTGGTTCCCGCGAAATCCGCGATGGCGCCCATCGCGATTCCCAGCGCCACTTTCCCGAGCGGTACCGGAACCCCTCCGGTCTGCGCCGGGCGCGACGTCGTACCGAGGACCCGCCCGCTGCCCAGGTCCCCGAAGGCCGCCGCGACGGCGCCGGGGATGCGCATGGCGCTCTCCAGTGCGCCCGGCGCAGCCTCCTCGCGCGTCGTCTCCGGCCAGGCCCCGCCGCCCGTCATGAGCCGCTCGCCCTGCTCGGCCGCCGGGGCAGCTGGACGGGCCCGGCGAACGGGCCACCGGCCGGGGCACCGGAGCGTGCGGCGTCCGGGCCGGATCCGGCCGAGGCGTGCGCCCCGCCGGACGACGCGCCCGTCGCCGGAACGGCGGGCGGCGCCGCGTGGCGGGGCGCCAGCAGGGCGCGCACCTCGCCGCCCTCCTGGCTCGGCCCACCGATCCGCAGCAGGCCGTCGGCGAGCAGCCGGGACGCCTCGACGGTGACGGGGTAGACGCCGCGGCCGAGCGTGAAGGCGATGTCGCGCGCGGTGCGCCGCCCGTCCGCGAGCCCGAGCACGTCCCGGCGCAGGCCGCTCGCGGCGCGCAGGCCACTACCGCCCCACGCCCCCGTGCCGCTCCAGGATGTGGCCCCCGCGCCGTGCGACCCCGCCCCGGGCGCCGTCGACCCGGGCGCAGTCGACCCGGATGGTGCCCCGGCCGGCGCGGTCGAGAGCCGGTCCCGGCCCGGACGGACCGGGGTGGGCAGCTCGGCGAGCGCGACCAGGCGCCGCTCGGTCTCGCCGCACAGCTCCGCGACGTCGACCCGGGCCACCTCCCAGGTCCATGGTTCCCGCCCACCCCGGCCGGCGGAGCCCGAGCGCTCCGGCGGCCAGTCGGCGGTCGGGCCCGGGGTGGGCGCGTCGGCCGACGCGGGCGTCGGTGCGGCGGGGGCCCAGCGGCACTCCTCGACGGTGCCCGCCGCGATGGCGAAGGCCGCGTCGAACAGGGCCATCAGGCAGACCGCCTCCAGCTCGGCCGCTCCCACCAGTCCGCGGCGCACCAGCTCGAGGGCGAGCCGCCCGTGGGAGGCGCCCGCCTGGTAGGCGGCGACCCAGGACGCCTCCAGGACCCGGCCCGAACGCAGCAGCAGCGCCTCCACGCCCGGCGCGCCGGGGCTCTCGGCGCCGGTCACCCGGCCGCCGTCCAGCCGCAGCAGCCCGCCCGGGTCGCCGACGGCCGACAGGGTGCCGGTGGTGCCGGCGCGGCTCTGCGCGGTCAGCTCCGCCACCACTGCCGCGGGCAGGGCGCAAGCCATTCGATCTCGCTCAGACATCGACCTATCAATTTCGATCAGATTCCGTCGGATGCTTATGACAGAGTGCGCAGAAAGGCATGCCGAATAGACACCCGGAAATGACGGGAGCTCACCGTGGAATATGCCACCCCCGGTCGGCGCCTCAATTTCATCCGGGCGGGTGAGGCGCGTCAAGCGATTGATGACTTTTGGTGGCAGTGTGGTAACTGCGCGCCACCCCCTGCGCGGTGCCCTCATCCCCGCCGTCCGGCGGGCGCCCCCGACCTGCACGGAACGGCATACTGCTGCCCGTGACCAGCAATTCCGCCCTGCTTCCAGGCCGCCCGGCCGTGCGCCACCCGTACCTGGACCACCCCGGCCCGCTCGCGTTCGCCCACCGGGGCGGGAGCCTCGGCGGCCCGGAGAACTCGATGGCCGCGTTTGCGCGCGCGGTCCGGCTCGGCTACCGATATCTGGAGACCGACGTCCACACCACCGCCGACGGCGTCCTGGTGGCCTTCCACGACGAACGCCTGGAGCGGGTGACCGACGGCACCGGTGCGATCGCCCAGCTGCCCTGGCGCACCGTCTCCGCGGCCCGGATCGCCGGACGCGAGGCCATACCGACCTTGGAGGAGCTGCTCGACGCCTTCCCCGAGGCCCGGTTCAACATCGACGTGAAGGCGCCTGCCGCCGTCCGCCCGCTCGTCGACGCGGTCCGGCGCACCAACGCCTGGGACCGCGTCTGCGCCGGCTCCTTCTCCGAGGCCCGGCTCGCCGCCGTCCGCGCCGCCGCCGGGCCGCGCCTGGCCACCTCCGCCGGCCCCCGCGCGGTGGCGGCGGTCCGGCTGCGCTCGCTGACCGGCGGCCGCCTGCCGCTGGCTCGTTCCGCACGCCGCCACGCGATCTGCCTGCAGGTGCCCGAGCGGCTGACCGGCGGCGGCGACACCGGGCCGCGCCTGGTCGACCGCGCGTTCATCGAGACCGCCCACGCACTGGGCCTCCAGGTGCACGTCTGGACGGTGAACGAGGCCGAGCGAATCAGGTCACTGCTGGATCTGGGCGTTGATGGCATCATGACGGATCGCATCGACACCCTGCGCGATGTCCTGACCGAGCGCGGAGCCTGGATTTGATCACTTCTGCACCGGCGTCGACGCCCGAGTCGTCGACCACCGACCTCAAGCGGACCCAGCTCGGCTGGTACCTCAACGACTGGGCCAACGCCGCCTTCTCGGCGACGGTGCTGACGGTCTTCCTCGGTCCCTACCTCACGGACATCGCCAAGAGCGCCGCCGACTCCCAGGGGAACGTCCACCCGCTCGGCGTTCCCGTCCCCGCGGGCTCGTTCTTCCCCTACACCGTCTCGTTCTCGGTGATCATCTCGGTCGTGGTCATGCTGCTGGCCGGCGCCACGGCGGACCGGACCGGACGCCACAAGACGCTGCTCGGCTCGTTCGCGTACGTCGGCGCGGCCGCCACGATCGGGATGTTCTTCCTCGGCGGCCACCGGTACCTGCTCGGCGGCGCGCTGCTGGTCCTCGCGAACGTCTGCTACGCCGTCTCGGCCGCGCTCGCCAACGCCTTCCTGCCGGGCCTGGCCGCACCGGACGAGCGCGACGCGGTCTCCTCCAAGGGGTGGGCCTTCGGCTACGCGGGCGGCGGCCTGCTGCTGGTGGTCAACCTCGCGCTCTTCCTCGGCCACAGCTCGCTCGGCCTCACGAGCGGCACGGCCGTCCGCCTCTGCCTGGCCTCGGCCGGTCTGTGGTGGGCCACCTTCACCATCTTCCCGATGCTGCGCCTGCCGCAGCGCGCCGGCCTCGCGCCCGTCGCCAAGCCCGTGAACGAGCACGCGGGCGGGACGCTGAAGGAGCTCGTGGGGACGCTGCGCGGGATGCGCCAGTACCCCCTGACACTGCTCTTCCTGATCGCCTTCCTCTGCTACAACGACGGCATCCAGACGGTCATCTCGCAGGCCTCGCTCTACGGCAGCGAGGAGCTCGGCATGAGCCAGACCACGCTGATCGCGGGCGTGCTGCTGGTCCAGATCGTCGCCATCGGCGGCGCGCTGCTGCTCGGCCGTATGGCCGGCCGCTGGGGCGCCAAGCGCACCATCCTCGGCTCGCTGGTGGCCTGGGTGGTCACCCTCGCCTTCGGCTACGTCATGCCCGCGCACCAGCCGATCTGGTTCTACACGCTGGCGGCGGCGATCGGCCTGGTGCTGGGCGGCAGCCAGGCGCTGTCGCGCTCGCTCTTCTCGCACCTGATCCCGGCCGGGCACGAGGCGGAGTACTTCAGCCTCTACAAGATCAGCGACCGGGGCACCAGCTGGATGGGGCCGTTGGTCTTCGGTCTCGCCTTCCAGGTGACCCACAGCTACCGGATCGCGATCATCTCGCTGCTGGTCTTCTTCGCGATCGGCTTTCTGCTGTTGTCGCGGGTGCCGGTGCGGCGGGCCATCGAGGCGGTGGGCAATCCGGTTCCGGATGTCTCGTGAGTGATGTGCGCCTTTCGTGACTGCGCGACACGATTCCTCCACTGAGGGTGATAATCGCCCCCAGATGTGACAAATCGGACGCGGGTGGGTACAAACTTGGGCGGCGCGACGTAAGTCACGCGACCACGGCGGGAATCTTCGACGGTTGCCGCACGTTGTACGGACCGACGACGAAGACAGCGACATCCAGGCTTGTGGGCCAAGAGCCCGGGAGGCACGATTCATGAGTGAGCGAGCTCTCCGCGGCACGCGACTCGGGGCGACCAGCTACGAGACCGACCGCGGTATCGATCTGGCGCCTCGCCAGACCGTCGAGTACGCATGCCAGAACGGACACCGGTTCGAGGTGCCGTTCTCGGTTGAGGCCGAGATCCCGCACATCTGGGAGTGCAGGTTCTGCGGCAGTGAGGCCCTGCTGCTTGACGGTGACGAGCCCGAGGAGAAGAAGACCAAGCCGGTCCGCACCCACTGGGACATGTTGATGGAACGGCGCACGCGCGAGGAGCTGGAAGAGGTCCTCGCCGAGCGTCTCGAGGTTCTCCGCTCCGGCGGCATGAACATCGCGGTGCACCCGCGGGACCGCAAGAGCGCTTAGCGCCCGCCCTTGACGACGAGGCCCGGGCTCCCCCTCCAGGGGAGCCCGGGCCTCGTCGTTCCTGTGCGCTCAGGATGCGTTGCACCATCCAGGGGCGGGGGAACTGCGCGAGCAACCACCGGCGTGCGGATGGTCCTCAACGCGGAGGACCATCCGCCCCGGGTGGTTACTCGCGCAGTTCTCCGCGCCCCTGGGCGTCGTCGCGGCGGGAGTAGTCGTAGCGGTCCGTCGGCGTGCCGTCCTCGTGGATGACCTCGCCCGGGACGACCTTGCCGTCGGGCCGGTGCATCCGGACCTGCTCCTGGAGGCGGACCGCATCCCCCAGCGGGCCGCGCCGCAGCAGCCCCATCGGGACGCGCTGGAGGCGCTTGGCGACGGGCGGGAGCAGGCAGAGCAGGCCCAGGACGTCGGTGAGGAAGCCCGGAACCATCAGCAGGACGCCTCCGGCGACCGTCACCGCGGTCCGCGCCTCGCCCTCGGGCATGTTGCCCGCCCGCGCCGCCGCGAACGCCTTGAGCCCGGCGCGCTTGATCACGGACGCGCCGGCCACGAACCCGGCCAGCAGCAGCAACAGCACCAGCAGCCAGCCGATCAGATCGGCCACGGCCACCACGAGCCACAGCTCGAGCAGCACGTAGGCCACCACCAGCAGGGGCAGGAAACGCTTGAGTCGGGACGCGCGCACGACGGCAGAGCCCTTCATGGGTCGGTAGAGGCTTCCACCGTAGAACGCCCGAGGTCAGGCGGGTGTTCCAGCACGCTTCCGGCGGCGCGTCCACACCGCACTGCCCGTCCAGACCGCGAAGGCGACCGCGCCGAGGCCGACGAACGACAGCGCCCACTCCGGACCGGCGCCGAGCCGGTCCGCGAGGGTGAGGCCGTCGCGCAGCGGGACCTTGACGTCCAGCTCGGCCTGGGTGGCCAGCCGGGTGCGGGCCACGACCGAGCCGTCCGGCGCGATCACCGCGCTGATGCCACTGGTCGCGGCGATGACCACGGCGCGGCCGTGCTCGATCGCGCGCAGCCTGGACATGGCGAACTGCTGGTCGGGCTGGTCGGTGTGCTCGTAGGTGGCGTTGTTGGTCTGCACGACGATCACTCGGCCGCCCTTGGCGACCGCGTCGTGGACGATGCCGTCGTAGGCGACCTCGAAGCAGATCACGTCGCCGATCCTGGCCGGACCGACCTGCAGGATGCCGGTCTTGTCACCGGGGTAGAAGTCCCGGGCGACCCGCTGCAGGCGGGTGATGTACTTCATCAGGATCGACCGGAACGGCACGTACTCGCCGAACGGCACCGGGTGCTGCTTGGTGTAGTGCGCGCCGGGGCCCTTCACCGGGTCCCAGACGATGCCCTCGTTGAGCACGTGCTGCGCGTCGGGGCCGTCGACGAGGGCGCCGACCAGCATCGGCACGCCCGTCAGCTGCGCGGCCGCCTGGATCGCGCCGTAGGCCTCGGGGGTCGTGTACGGGTTGACGTCGGAGGAGTTCTCCGGCCAGATCACCAGCTGCGGGCGGGGTGCCTTGCCCGCCTCGACCTCGGCCATCAGCGCGACCGTGGCCTGCACGTGGTTCTGCAGCACCTGCATCGGGCGGCCGAGGAAGTCCATGCCGGCGTGCGGGACGTTGCCCTGGATCACCGCGATCTGCGCGGAGGCCGGACCCCCGGCGGTGGTGCCGGCCGTCGGCAGCGGGATCGCGTAGCCGACCAGACCGGCCGCGACGGCGCCGACGCCGCACGCGGCGGCGAGCCGGGTGCTCCGGGCGCGGCCCTCACGGGTCCGCAGCGCGAGGACGACCGCGGCCAGCAGCGCCCCGCTGAGCGCGACCGCGAAGCTGACCAACGGCGCCCCGCCGAGCGCGGCGAGCGGCGTGAACGGCGAGGAGGTGTTGGCGAAGGCGAGCCGCCCCCACGGGAAGCCGCCGAGCGGCACCCGGTCGCGCGCCCACTCCTGGGCGACCCACAGGCAGGCCGTCCACAGCGGCCAGAAGCGCACCCGCGAGACGACCGCGAGCCCCGCACCCATCAACGCCAGGAACGCGGCCTCGGCGACGGAGAGCAGCGCCCAGGCGTCGTAGCCGATCACGTCGATCCAGAGCAGCAGCCAGAGCATGAAGACCAGGCCGAAGACGAATCCCGTCCAGGCGCCCTGACGGGCGGTGCGGCCGTAGGTGAGCAGACTGAGCCCCGCGACCGCGAGGACCGACAGCGGCCAGATGCCCGCCGAGGGGAACGACAGCGCGAGCGCGATCCCGCAGAGGGCGGCCAGTGCACTGCGCGGGGCGCCGCGCCACAGGCGCGCACCGATGCGGCGAAGGCGCGAGGGGCGCGCTCCGGCCTCCGCGAGGTCCTTGGAACGGTCCTCCGATTCCAGGGTCAAGGGCACGTTCGCCGCCAATCCGCAGCAGTGGGGTCCATGGGCTGTGGGATGACGGTACATCCTGCGGTTAAGTGCAGGTGAGAGAGATGCCTCCGGTCCGCGGCGCGCAACGCGCGGAAACGGCCCGGACGCCCTTCGGTCCGACTCGGGACCTGCTGGCTGCGGGTCGACCAGAAGCCGTTGTCTACTGAGCGTCCGGGCCGAGCCCGGGGTCCACACCTGTCGGCGCGGAGCACGCTGCCGTGCCCCGTGCCGAGGCCCACGCTCCCCGGTCCGTCTACGCGGGCTCCTGGCGGCGGAGGCCAACGGCGGTCACGGGTTTGGCGTGAGTCTGCTGTCCGGTGGACGACGACGAACCTACTCGCGCTCCCGGCGCCCCTGTCAACCGGCGCGCGACCTGGGCAGACGGGCTAACACCGCAGGTCAACGCGGTGCGCCCGGGCCCCTTGCTGGTCCGGTCCAACCCATCGTTCGGCGGTATCCGCGCGCGGACGGCACGCCTGTGCCACGATGCCGGACCGACCACCCCCCTCGTCGGCGGTCGGACCGGCAGCGCGGCGTGGCCGCAGGGCGGTCAGCGGTTCACCTCGGTCGTCCAGTGGGCGGGGTCGGTGCCGAGCACGGTGATCTTGTTGAGCAGCCCGTCGAGGCCGCCGACCGCCTCGAGGGCGGGGCCCCCGCCCTCGACGCAGAGGTCCAGCCCGTCGCGGGTCACGCAGCGGTCACCACCCATGAGCGGCTTCCCCGCCACGTGCGGGGCGATCTGCCAGTCGATCTCGCCTCCCGCCGTCGACTGCCAGTCCGCCGCGTTGCGGGTGGTGTAGGCGGCGCTCACCTGCCACGGGCGACCGAGGCCCGCGGTGTGCTGGACGAACGACACCGACACGAGGTGCTCACCGGCTGGGAGGCCGGTGACGTAGTACGGCAGCGGGGTGCCCTCGGGAGCGGCGGGGAAGCGCAGGTTCTCCGCCACGCGGAGCGCTGTCGCCCGCGCCGTCGCCTCGCCCAGCTTCGCCCCCGCGAGCAGCACCTGAGCACCGCGACCGTCAGGCAGGTACCACCGCAGGATGTACTCACCCCCGTGATAACTGCGGCCGCCCTGGTCGACCATCCAGTGCGAGGGCCTGCCGTGGACCAGCGGGCCGGGGACGGCGTGCATCGCCGGGTGGATCGGGCTGGGCGTGTCCACCACGAAGTCGTGGCCCTTGAGCTGCACGCTCGCCATGACCCCGGGGGTGCTCGCGCTGCCGGCCGCGGTGAAGGCCTGCCCGTCCCACTCGGTGTCCTGGATCGTCCCTTGCTGGATGCCCGCCGGAAGCCAGCCGAACTCGACGCCCTGGGTGAGCGGATCGTGCCGCCCGGAGGCCTTGGCGGTGGCGCTCGCTGCGGGCTGGTCGGCCTTTCCGTGGGCCGAGCCGGTCGTCCCCGCCAGGGCGACGCCGCCCAGGGCGACCGCCGAGGCCACGGCGGCGGCGGTGGCTCCGAGGGCGATCCGGCGGCGGCGCAGCACGCGCAGGCCCTGCGCGCGGGCGCGGGCGGCGTCCACGCCGCTGCACGGGGCCGGGGCGTCGGCCAGCGCGAGGAGCCCCTCGGCGAGCCGTGCCTCCAGTCCTGCGGTGTCCGTGTCCCAGTCGTTCATGACGTGCCACCCCCTGTCGCGGTGGGTTCCGAGTCCGGGGTCAACACCCGGCGCAGGGCGTCCAGGCCGCGTGCGGTCTGGCTCTTGACCGTTCCCGGCGTGCAGCCGAGTGTCTCGGCGGTCTGCTCGACGGTCAGGTCGCAGAAGTAGCGCAGCACGACCGTCGCCCGCTGCCGGGGCGGCAGCTCGGCCAGCGCACGCCGCAGGTCGAGGACGGCGTCCAGATCCGGCTGTGGCACGACGGGCGGCGGCCCGTCCCCGCCGTTCTCGCCCCGGCCCAGCAGCACACGCGCCCACGGCGAGCGCCGCTCCGCGAGGAAACTGTTGACCAAGGTCTGGCGGGCGTAGCCGTCCACGTTCTCGACGCCGCCGAGCCGGTGCCACCGCACGTACAGCTTGGTCACCGTCGCCTGCGCCAGGTCGTCGGCCCGGTGCCAGTCACCCGTCAGCAGATACGCGACCTTGCGCAGCCATCCTGATCGGGTGCTGACGAACTCGGCGAACTCCTCGTCCCGTCGTCCGGCCAATGATGGGCCGAACCCGGTTGCGGTCATCTCCACCCCCTGCTCCGCTCCGTGTGTTCCCTGTCGCAGAGCTGATGCCGCGGGCGGGCGGGAGGTTGCACGCGGTGCGCGCCTCTCTTACCCCTCCGGCGCGGCGTCCCCTCGCTGACGGAGCTTCGTCCAGGCCTCCTGGTGGTCCTTGAGGATGACCTCGAGCCGGGTGAGGAAGGTCCCGGCGTCGCCCGTCCCACCCGCCCGGGTGAACTCGATCTCGCGCTTGAGGGTCTCCAGGAGCGCCACCGTCCGGCTGGCCTGGATCCACAGGGAGCGGTGGGAGAAGAAGGCCTGCCACGCCGCCAGCACCGTGATCAGCGCGCTGATGCCCAGCGCGACGTCCAGCAGCACCTGCCGTGTCGGGTCACCGACCCGCACGCCCAGCAGCACCGTCGAACAGGCGGAGAGCGACACCGTGGCCAT
This sequence comes from Streptacidiphilus jiangxiensis, assembly GCF_900109465.1. GTDB lineage: Bacteria > Actinomycetota > Actinomycetes > Streptomycetales > Streptomycetaceae > Streptacidiphilus > Streptacidiphilus jiangxiensis. The sequence continues at coordinate 81,186 of NZ_FOAZ01000021.1, read as the reverse complement.
CTCCAGCCCGAAGGCCTTCCGGCGGTCCCCCTGCAGGTGCCGCTTGATCCCCCGCAGCCGGGTGTCGACCTCCCCCAGGACGAAGTCGAGCTGCTTCTCCTCCGTGCCGGACCTCTCCGTCACCACTCCCCCTTGATGAATGACGCGTCAACGCAGGTACACAGTTGTACCGTTCACCACCGTCGCGAGGCACTGCGGGAGCGCGCCCCCCGGCGTCAGGTCCGGCAGGCCGGGGACGCCGCTGCGCGGGTCCGTGGACCAGTTGCGGATGATCTCGTCGGGGGCCTGGACGACCAGCTCGGTCGGCGCCCACACCGCCAGCGAGGCGGGGGCGCCGGGGACGAGGGTGCCGGCGTCGTCGCGGCCGAGGGCGCGCCAGCCGCCGCGGGTGTGGGCGGTGAAGGCCGCGCGGGCGGAGATGCGGTGCTCGGGGGTGCGGTGGAAGGCCGCCGCCCGGACCGTGCCCCACGGGTCGAGCGGGGTGACCGGGGCGTCGGATCCGAAGGCGAGCGGGACGCCCGCGCGCAGCAGCGCGGCGTAGGGGTTCATGGTGCGGGCGCGCTCGGCGCCGAGGCGGTCGACGTACATGCCGGACCCGCCGCCCCAGAAGGCGTCGAACGCGGGCTGCACGGAGGCGGTCAGGCCCAGCTCGGCGAGGGCGGCGATCTGCTCCGGCGTCAGCAGCTCCGCGTGCTCGACACGGTGGCGCAGGGCGCGGACGCGCTCCAGGCCGAGTTCCGCCGCGACGGCGCGCACGCCCTCGACGAGCGCCCCGAGCGCGCCGTCGCCGATGGCGTGGAACCCCGCCTGGAGGCCCGCCTCGGTGCAGGCGCGGACGTGTTCGGCGATCTGCTCGGCGCCGATGTAGGAGGCGCCGGTGTGCTCGGCGTCGGTGTAGGGGGCGTGCAGGCAGGCGGTGTGGGAGCCGAGCGCGCCGTCGATGAAGAGGTCCCCGCCGGCGCCGACGGCGCCGAGGCGGCGGGCGGTGTCGACCGCGCCGAGCTCGCCCCAGTAACCGAAGACCTCCGGGCCGCCTCCGGCGGCGGCGAGCGCGAGCAGGCCCGTGAGATCCGCCTCCGAGGAGATCTGCGGGCCGGCGCACTCGTGCAGGGCGCCGATGCCGAGGGTGACCGCGTGGGCGAGGGTGGCGCGCTGCGCGGCCTCGCGCTGCTGCTGCGTCAGGTGCCCGAGGGCGGCGCCGCGCACGGCGTGGTGTGCGGCCCGGCTGAGCGGGCCGTCGGGCAGGTATCCGGCCGCGGCGGGCAGCTCCGGCCCGGCGAGGGCGCGCAGCGCGGAGGAGGCCAGCGCGGAGTGGACGTCGGTGCGGGAGAGGTAGAGCGCGGTGCCGCCCGCCACCTCGTCCAGCTCGGCGAGGCCGGGCGCGCGGCGCTCGGGCCACCTGGTCTCGTCCCAGCCGTGGCCGAGCAGCACGCCGCCGGGCGCGACGCCGGAAGCCCGGACGAAGGCGCGGATGCGCTCCAGGGCCTCTCCCAGACTCGGGCAGGCCGTCAGGTCCAGCCCGGTGAGCGCGAGGCCCGTCGAGGTGGCGTGCACGTGGGCGTCGACGAACGCCGGCGTGACCAGGGAGCCGGCGAGGTCGACGACCAGCTCGGCGTCCCGGGCGTAGCTCTCGGCCGCGCCCTCCTCACCGACCCAGGCGACGACACCGTCCTGCATCAGCAGGGCGGTGGCGAAGGGGTCGGCGGGGCTGTAGACGTCGCCGCCGCGCAGCAGGACGGTGCGTGCGGCGGAGGCGTCGAGGGCGGAGAGCGGTGCGGCGGCGGTCATGCGGTCCACCTTATGAGACGCCGCCGACACCGCCGCACACGCCCTGCGGGCCGGCTATTTCAGCCGGGGCGGGCGGGCCTCGTAGGGCGTGCTCAGCACGACCGTGGTGCGGGTCGAGACGCCCGCGGCGGAGCGGATACGGGCCAACAGGTCCTCCAGGTCGCCCGGGGAGGCGACACGGATCTTCAGGATGTAGTTCTCGTCACCCGCCACGCTGTGGCAGGCCTCGATCTCGTCGATCCCAGCGAGCCGCTCGGGGGTGTCGTCCGGGGCACTCGGGTCGAACGGTTTGACCGAGATGAACGCCGTCAACGGCAGGTTGACAGCGTCGGGGTCGACGATCGCGGCATAGCCGCGGATCACACCACGCTGCTCCAGGCGCCGCACCCGCTGGTGCACCGCCGAGGTGGACAGGCCGGTGGCCTTGCCCAGGTCCGTGTAGCTCATCCGCCCGTCGGCGACCAGGAGCTGCACGATCTGTCGGTCTAGTTCCTCCACCTGGACAACCTATCCGACCCGGCGTGTGAGCAAGGACACAGCCCCCTGATCATGTCGGTGGCACCACCAGGATTATCGGGTGCCCCGGCTGGGAAGTGCTCGCTATGGTCGCGACCACTTCAGGTTCGCGTGCCTGCTCCAGGGGGAGTTCACATGACTGTTGTCGAGCAGCTGAGTGCTGTCCGGAACGACGAGGCCGATGTCGAGGTCAGATCGCCGGGCATCGACCCGGGCGACGCCGAGAACTGGGAGATCACCCGGTTCCGCTGCCCCGACTGCCACCGTCCCATCGCCGTTCTGGACGACGAGGAGCGCTTCCCGCAGCACGCCGTGGTGACCACGGCCTGGCACCCGTTCTCCGCCACCGTCTGCCAGGGCTCCGGCCGTTGGCTGGACGACGCCGACGAGGAGACGCCGCTGCCGGACCACGAGCCCACGCTCGCGGAGTTCCTGACGCTGCCCGCCGAGCTCGACTGGCGCCGCCAGCCCTTCTCGCACGTCGGCCGGCCCACGCCGCTCGCCCGCCAAGCGGCCTGAGGTCTCGTCGGCCGCCAGCCTCAGGACGGCCAGTAGCGTCCCTCGACCATCGCCTCCAGCGTCGCCCGGTGCAGGATCAGCGCGTCCGGGTCGGCCGGGGGCTCGGCCTCGCCGAAGTGGACCTGCCGGTAGCCGATCCGCAGCATCACCACCGCGTGGCGCAGCGCCGCATAGAGGGTGAAGAACTCCAGATCGTGCGGGGTGTGCCCGCTCGCCTCGGCGTACTGGGCCGCGACCTCGTCGCGGCCCAGGAAGTCCGGCAGGCCCTCCTGGCCGAAGGCGACGGTCAGGTCCTGGAAGAAGCGGTGCAGGAAGACGAACCAGCCGAGGTCGAGCTCGCGCGGGCCGAGCGCCGCCATCTCCCAGTCGAGCACGGCCGCGGGCGAGAAGCCCTGGTAGATGACGTTGCCGATGCGCGCGTCACCCCAGTTGAGCACCGTCTCGCCCTCGTCGGCGGGCCACAGCCGCTCCAGCCGCGCGAAGGCCCGCTCGATCAGGGGTGAGGCGGCGCGGCCCTGGACGACCCACGCGTAGTACGCGCGCGCCTCGTCGACGTGCCGCCGCAGCGGCGACGCACCGACTGCCGCGCCCGAGCGCAGGAAGCCGGCCTCGGCGACGGGTGCGCGGTGCACCTCGGCGAGCAGTTCGACGCTCTCACGCTGGAGTTGCGCGCGTTCGGCGCCGCTCGCCTCGTGCAGCCAGTTGCCGCTGTAGGTGTAGGGCATCAGGTCCGGCGGGACCCGCCCGTCGACGCGCTCCATGACGAACCCGGGCGCGCCGAGCGGCCCCGGGTCCGGCTCCAGCCGCAGCAGCCGCGGGACGGGCGCCTTGGTGTGGGCGGCGACCAACTCCATGCAGCGGTACTGGCGCTCCATGTCGTAGGCGGGGAACACGGTGTAGGCGTCGGGGTCGGCGGCCAGCCGCAGCACGCACGGCTGCGTCACGCCGTCCGGCGCGAGCAGGTCGAACAGGACGGTGTCGCTGGACATGCCGTTGGACTGAGGGGCGCTCAGCTCGGTGACGGTCGCCCCGGGCCGCCAGCCGGACACCCACGTCCGGAGCCGGGCCCGCAGCAGCTCGGGGTCGCGGGTGGTGGTGCGGGGGCGTGGCGCGTCGGGCGTGGCCATGGGTCGGAGCTCCCGCTTCTACTGGGCGACGGAGGAGAAGTCGGCGAAGCCGGACGGGTCGTGGCGTCCGAAGCTGCCGTGCTCGAAGATGCCGTGACCCACCTCGCCGTCGAGGGTGAAGCGGGCGGCGTGGTCGGTGACGCCGTACCCGGCGAGGCCGAGGTCGGCGGGGTCGGTGAGGTCGTAGCGGCGGCGGTCCACCCAGCCGCGCCCCTGCCAGGTGCCGTGCTGCCAGTCCTGCGCGGGCGGGTAGCCGGCGCCGACGGCGAGCGGCGTGCCGCCGAGAAGTTCGGCGCGGATCTCCACCTGCTTCCGTGCGGCGTCGGTCAGGTGGAGGGTGGCGTCGGTCGGCACGCGGGTGCCGGGGGTGTAGGCGATGTCGACGTAGGGCCAGCCGAGCTGTTCATCGGGGCGGGCCTCGTCGCGGCGGGTTCCGGCGGCGTGGACGAGGACGGCCTCGCTGAGGGAGCGGTAACCGTCGGCGTCCTCCTGGAGGATCACCATGACGAAGCGGTCCCGGAACCGGATCGGGCACCAGACCCAGTGGAACCCCTCGGTGCGGTGCTCCTCCGCGGCGCGTCCCGGCTGCTCGCCCGGGATCGGCCGCACACCCCAACTGCGGTCGCGCGTCGCGGTCCACTCCTGCGGGGTGAGCGTGAACTCCTCCCCGCCCGCCCGGATCCAGCCGCTCGCTCCCCCGGCCTGCACGAACCGCCGGCCCTCCAGGGTCAGCCGGTCCCCGCTGTAGCCGAGGTGGTGCGGCTCCCAGACGGCGGGGAACTCCGCGTGCCAGGTGATGTCGCACGCCAACTCCCCGTCCTCGCCGCCCTCGCAGACCAGACGCAGGGTGCGCAGCGGCTCGACCACCTCGATCCGGATCGGCCCGACGGCGAGTGTCGTCCGGTCCTCGCCCAGTGCGTCGGAGGCCCGCACGGCGTGCAGGGTGTCGCCCACCTTCAGCGTCACGTAGGCGTCGATCACGCCGGTGTTGGGGTAGACGCCGAGCCCGGCGATCAGCAGCGCGCGGCCCGCGTGGTCGAAGACGTGGAAGATGCACCGGTCGTACGCGTTGCGGTCACCGGTGGCGACGTGCCGCATGGACAGCGGCGCCTGGTGGACGGGGTACTCGTCCAGCGGGACGGGGCGGAACGTCACAGGGACCTCCTTGCCGGATCATTTGCCTGACGGTACGTCAGATCCGTTGAAGGGGGCCAGACCCGGGTTTCGGGTTCTTCTCCGCCGGGCGGTCAGGGAAGGGCGTCGACGACGGCCCGTCCCAGCTCCTGCGCGCCCAGGAGGTCCGTGCTGTCGGCCCACTGGTCGACGTTCCCGATCCGCGGCAGGGTGCGCAGTTGCGGGTCCGTCACCGTCTCCGCCGTGGCGTTCGCGAACCGCTCGGCGAAGAGGACCTGGTACGGGCGGCCGTGGTACGGGCGGCAGGTGGTCGCCGGCGGGCTCGTCAGACCGGTCTCGTTGTGCAGTGTGGCCACGGTCGAGTACGCGTCGCACAGGTGCTTCTCCCGGCGGTGGTACTCCGTGGCCGCCAGGGCTCCCCGGAGCGACGGCGTCAGCGCCTCGGCCACCGCCAGCTGCCCGAAGGCGCTGCCCAGCCATTTTCCGTAGGGGGCGTACCGGCGTTCCAGCAGCAGGGACAGCCGCATGAGGTCGCGTACCAGGCGCCCGGCGACGACCGCCGACCCCAGGTCGTCCCCGGCCTCCGCGCAGCGTCCCACGAAGGCCTCCTCCTGGGAGATCCGCTGCCACTGGCAGGCCACGAGGTACCGCCACACCTGGTCCGGGTACCAGGCCAGTCGCGCGCGGACGGTGGTGAGCGTGCTCAGGCCGTCGTGGAACACCTCTCCCTCGGTGATCTCCGCGAGGCGCTGCTGCGGCACCGCCAGCCAGTCACGGACCGTGGGCTCGGCCGAGGTGGCGTCGAAACCGAGGTGCCCGGTCGACCAGGAGCCCGGATCCAGCACGAGCACGCGGTGCTCGACCGGGCCGTCGGTGGGCTCCAGGTGGCCCACCCGTTCGTCGACCTGCCGGAAGTGCGTGGGCCATCCGCGCACGTGCTTGGGCAGGCGCTCGGCCAGGACGCGGTGGAGGCGGGCACCGTGCGCGGTCACGTCCTGCGGGGTGAGGAAGAGCAGCAGGCGCGGGCCCCAGTCGTGGTCGGTCGACCGCGCCGTGTCGAACCCCAGGACCTCGGAGCCCGCGCCGAGCAGCGCGGCGGCGTGCGGCATCCCCGGATGTTCCTCCGCCAGGATCGGCCGCACCGCCTCCTCGTACAGGAGGCGGGCCAGGGCGCGTCCGGGGACGAATGCGGTGTCGGACCTCGTCACCCGGAAACCATGACCCACCCGGCAGCGACCGGCCACCGGTTTTCCGCGACCGGCCACCGGTTCTCCGCGCGGGCCGCGGCCTCCTGCCGGATCGGCGCGTCAGCGGGTCAGCGTGCGGCCGATCACCAGGCGCTGGATCTGGTTGGTGCCCTCGACGATCTGCAGCACCTTGGCCTCGCGCATGAACCGCTCCACCGGGTGATCCTGGGTGTAGCCGTAGCCGCCCAGCACCTGGACCGCGTCCGTGGTGACCTTCATCGCCGCATCCGTGCAGAACAGCTTCGCCATCGCCGCCTCCTTGCTGAAGGAGAGCCCGGCGTCGCGGCGTCGTGCAGCCGCCAGGTAGAGGGCGCGGCCCGCCTCGACGGCCGTCGCCATGTCGGCGAGCAGGAAGGACAGGCCCTGGAAGTCGGCGATCGCGCGACCGAACTGCTCGCGCTCCTTGGCGTAGCCGACGGCGTAGTCGAGTGCGGCCTGCGCGACACCCACCGCGCAGGCGGCGATGCCGAGGCGGCCGGAGTCCAGCGCCGCCATGGCGATGCCGAAGCCCTGCCCCTCCTCACCTATCAGGCGCTCGGCCGGGACGTGGACGTCCTCGAAGAAGACCTGGGCGGTCGGCGAGCCCTTCATGCCCATCTTCCGCTCCGGCGCCGCCGCGGACAGGCCGGGCGTGCCGGCCGGCACCAGCAGCACGCTGATGCCGCGCGAGCCGTCGTCGCTGGTGCGAACCATCGAGCTGTAGAAGTCGGCGACGCCGCCGTGCGTGATCCACGCCTTGGTGCCGTTGACGACGTAGGTGTCACCCTCGCGCACCGCGCGGGTGCGCAGCGCGGCCGCGTCCGAGCCGGACTGGGGCTCGGAGAGGCAGTAGGCGCCGAGCTGCTCGCCGCCGATCATGTCGGGGAGCCACTGCTCACGCTGGGCGTCGGAGCCGAAGGTGGCGAGCGCGTGGCAGGAGAGAGTGTGGACGCTGAGGCCCAGGCCGACGGTGAGGCGGGCCGCCGCCAGCTCCTCGATCACCTGGAGGTAGACCTCGTAGGGCTGGCCGCCGCCGCCGAACTGCTCGTCGTAAGGGAGACCGAGCAGACCGCTGCGCCCGAGCGTGCGGAAGACCTCGCGGGGGAACTCGGCCGCCGCCTCGTCCTCGGCCGCCGACGGCCGCACCTCGTTGTCGGCGAGGTCCCTGGTGAGGGCGAGGAGCTCACGCGCCTCGTCGGTGGGGAGCTGACGCTCGACGGGCTTGGTCGCGGGCGCGGTCATGGCGGCTCTGCCTCCTGGTCTCGGGGCCCGACACCCCAGGTGGGGAGGCCGGGCGACGACACGTACGACGGCACCGGGTCTCGGTGAACGATCGCTAACATGTGGCGCTGGAAGTATGCCCCATTCGGGGCAGCCCGCACCACGCCGGAGCCGGTGCTTCCACCAGGGCGGACACCGCCCCTCATTGCGTAGGCTCGGGGCACCATGCTCACGCTCCCCTCCCTCGTCGAGCGCCTCGCCGGGCTCACGCCGTCCTGCGGCCCGACCCGTCTGCTGGCCGTCGACGGCTACGCCGGCTCCGGAAAGACCACCTTCGCCGGCCTCCTCGCCACGGCGCTCGGCGGCCCGGAGCACGCCCCCGTCGTGCATCTGGACGACCTCGCCACGCACGAGGAGTTCTTCGGCTGGCCCCTCCGGCTGGAGGCGGAGATCCTCGACCCGCTCGCAGCGGGCCGACCGGTGCGGCACCGGGTCTACGACTGGGAGCTGGCCCGCTTCGGCGCGGTCCGCGAGCTGCCGCCCGCGCCGCCGTTCCTGGTCCTGGAGGGAGTGGGTGCGGGACGGCGCGCGGTACGGCCCCACCTGGCCGCGCTGCTGTGGATGGATCTCGACGCCGCGACGGCCCGTGACCGCGGGGAGCGGCGCGACGGTCCGGCACTGGCGGAGTTCTGGCAGCGCTGGTTCGCCGAGCAGACCGAGCACTTCCGTGTCGACCCGAGCCGACCCTTCGCCGATTTCCTGGTGGCCGACAGTGGCGGGGCCACCGGGCAGCCGATCACTCACGCCGCGTAATCGCTACAGCGTGTACCCGGTAGCCTGTCCGCGAGCCAGCGAATAGCAGCCCCAGGCGCCGAATTCCGGGGCCAGGCACCGCCGAAGGGGCCCTTGACCTGCACCCCTGGCACCAACTACGTTCTGAATCAGCGCGACACACGGTGATCGCGCCCCGAAGACACGAGCTGCCGGCCGTTCCCCCGTGGCCGGCAGCTCGTCCTTTTCCGGCCCATCCGTCCGCTCCGCACCACTGGCACCAGTGACCGAGCGTGACACACGAAGGCCTGCCCTCCACTTGTGAGGGCCGTTTGTGCGTGTCCCGACCAGCCGATACGCAAGCGCGGCACTCTTCCGGATCAGCAAGACCCCGGTACGATTCCCCTGAGCGTGGGGGCGTCGAAGCCCGGCGCGCTCACGGACCGTCAAGGTGCGGCGTCTGCAGGCCTCCCGGGTCAGCCCCTCCAGCGGGCAGCGGGGACGCTTCACAGCAGGGGGCGAAGCGGTGGGGACAGAGGACAACGGCGACAGGCGCTCCCGGAGCCTGGCCGATCGCGCCTGGCTACGGGCGATGGACGCCTACACCGCCGGCGCGTACACCCGCGCGGAGGAGGAGTTCCGCGCCGCCGTCCGGCTCGATCCCGGCATGGCCGACGCCTGGCTCGGCCTGCACGCGCTGCGGTCGGACACCTCGGCCGCCTTGTTGGCCATGTACCGCCACCGGGACCGCTTCGGCGAGCAGCGGCGCAGTCACCGACGCCCCCTCAGTTCCTGGTACTGGCTGGGCTGGTGGGTGCAGCCGCTGCTGGAGACCGAGCGTGACCTGACCCTCGCCCATGCCTCGCACTGGCTCGACGGCCGCCACCTGACCGAGCTCGACCAGGCGCTGTCCCAGTGCCCCGGCGCCGCCGAGGACAACGCGGTGCGCTTCCTGCACGCCTGCCGCTCCTACCTGACCAAGGACTGGGAGCAGCTGATCCGCGACACCGACGGCCTGCTCGACGACGCCCTGCTGGGCATCGAGGCGGGCCTGTTCAGCGGCATGGCCCGGGTACGCCTCGACATGTGCGGGCAGGCCGAGCTGCCGTTGGCCACCTCCCTCGCCCGCTGCCGCTCCGAACAGCCCCAGCGCAAGGAGCTGCGCTACTGGCTGGCCCGCGCGTACGAGGGTGTCGGCCGCAGCGCGGCCGCGCTCTCCCTCTACCGCGCGGTGCACCGCGTCGACCCGGGCTTCATGGACACCTCGGCCCGCCTCGCCGCGATCACCGCGGAGGACGGAGTCGACCCGGCCCTGCTGGAGTCCCCGCAGGAGCCCGGCCTGCTGCGCCCGGGCCGCGCGGGCGGCATCCCCCTCGCGGAGCCCGGCGGCTTCGACCCGACGGAGCTGTCCGACGCCCTGGACTCCCCGCTGGACTCCCCCCTCGACGTCGGCTTCGAACCGGTCTTCTACGACCCGCTGCCCGGCTTCCCCCTGGCCGACGACGAGGAGGAGGGCGAGCCGGACGGCGCGACCGGCACCACGACACTGGACGACGCGTCCGAGGCTGCCGCGATCCCCGCAGCGCGCGATCGCGCCCTCGTCCCCGTCTCCGCCGGACGCTCCGGCGACCAGGCCCCGGACCAGCAGCGGCTGGACGCGGCGCTGGCGGAGCTGGACCGGATGGTCGGACTGGAGCCCGTCAAGCGACAGGTCCTCGCCCTCTCCGCGCAGCTGCGGATGTCGCGCCTGCGCGCCGACCAGGGCCTGCCGGTGCAGCCGCCCAAGCGGCACTTCGTCTTCTCCGGCCCCTCCGGCACCGGCAAGACCACGGTGGCCCGGATCCTCGGCCGGGTCTTCTACGCCCTCGGCCTGCTCAGCGGCGACCACCTGGTCGAGGCCCAACGGGCGGACCTGGTGGGCGAGTTCCTCGGCCAGACGGCCGTCAAGGCGAACGAGCTGATCGACTCGGCGCTGGACGGCGTGCTGTTCATAGACGAGGCCTACAGCCTCGCCAACTCCGGCTACTCCAAGGGCGACGCCTACGGCGACGAGGCCCTGCAGGTCCTGCTCAAGCGCGCGGAGGACAACCGCGACCGCCTGGTGGTGATCCTGGCCGGCTACCCCGAGGGCATGAACCGTCTCCTGGCCGCCAACCCGGGCCTCAGCTCCCGCTTCACCACCCGCGTCGACTTCCCCAGCTACCGCCCGATCGAACTGTCCGCGATCGGCCAGGCCCTGGCCGGGCACGACGGCGACTTCTGGGACGACGAGGCCCTGGAGGAGCTGCGCAGCATCTGCGCCCACGTCGTCCGCGAGGGCTGGATCGACGATCTCGGCAACGGGCGCTTCATGCGCACCCTCTACGAGAAGTCCTGCGCCTACCGCGACCTGCGTCTCTCGGTCCTCTCCGACGTCCCCACCAGACAGGACCTCGCCGCACTGCGCCTTCCCGACATCCTCCAGGCCTACGGCGAACTGATCGACGGCCGATGAGCCGACCGCTCCGGCGCGCGCAACGGAGCGGTTTCGTCCGCTGCGACGCGGCAGCGACACTGGTGCCCTCGCACACGAGAGGGGGATCATGAAGTACTTCGCCAGGATGCGCCGCTCCGTCGCCGCGCTCGCACTGGCCGGGTCCGTCGTCGCCGGCGTGATCGGGTTCGTGCACGCCTTCCAGCCCGACCCGGAGATGACGGGCGGCAAGCAGTCCGTCGCCGACTCGTCGAGCTGGGACTTCCAGCGGTACTGACCGAACGGGGTGGAGGCTCCGCCGTACGGGCCGAGCCTCCACCCTCGGGCCGCTAGGCGGCCTTGAGTGCCTCCCGCAGCGGGACGCGGGCGCCGCTGCGCAGGACGGAGTTGCGGTAGATGCGGCCCGCGAAGCGGAGCATCACGACGCCGAAGGCGAGGGTGACGGCCAGGGAGGCCAGGACCTGCCAGAGCGGGGCGACGCCCAGCGCCCAGCGCATGGGCATGATCTCCGGAGCCGTCAGCGGGACGAAGGAGAGGACCTCCGCCAGGGAGCTGTGCGGGTCGGAGGGCAGGACGGAGATGGCGACCACCCAGCCCGCGACCAGCGGCATGATGATCGGGGCCATCACGCCGCCGAGGTCCTCCTGACGGGAGACCATCGCCCCGGCCGAGGCGAAGATCATGGCGTAGAGCCAGAAGCCCGCCAGGAACCAGACCAGCGTCCAGGCGAAGCTGCCGACCGACGCGCTCAACGAGACGCTGAGCTGGCCGTCGGCCATGCTGATGCCCAGGCCGATCACGGCCGGCACGATCAGCTGGATCACGCCGACGACCCCGACCCCGATCACCTTGCCCGCGAGCAGCTGCCACGGCTTGATGGTGGCCAACAGGAGCTCGACCACCCGGCTGCTCTTCTCCTCGACGACGCCCTGGGCCACCATCTGGCCGACCGTCATCAGGATCATGTACATCAGCAGACCGGCCGCGATCGCGATGGCGATCTTCTGGCCCTGCTGCGGATCGGACTTCTCCAGCGGGGTGGCCTGGACGTGCTGGGAGGGCGCCGCCGTCGCGTCGCCGACGACGGCGAAGAGGGTGTTGAGGCTGTCCGGGAGGGACTTCTTCACCGTCACCTGCGTGCCGTCCGCGCCGTGAGCGGTGACGAAGGCGTCGGCCTTGCCGTCGCGGACGGCGGCGGTGCCGGCCGCAGCGTCCGGGACGACCGTGATGGAGACCTTCTGGTGCAGTTTGCCGGCGACGTCCTCGAGCGTCTGCCCGTAGGCGGCGTCGGCCTGGACCACGGCCACGTGCTGCGTGGGCGTCCCCGGGGAGGCGAGCTTGAGGACGATCGGCAGGGCGGCGAAGATCACGGCCGTGAGGCCGAGGATGATCAGGAACGCCTTGGAGCGCAGCCGCACCGACAGCTCGCGGGAGGCGACCAGCTTGACCGCCTCGACGTTGCTCAGATGGGTGCTCTGGTGGTTGGTGGTGCTCACTTCTCGTTCTCCCCCGAAGTCGTCGCGTCCGCGCTCACCACGTGCCGGAACAGCTCGGTCAGCGTGGAGCGCCGACGGGCGAACTCACGGACCGGGCCGGTGGCCAGCGCCGCCGCCAGGACGGCCTGGTCGTCGGCGCCCTCGTCGAGCGCGAGCACCGTACGGCCGTTCTCGACGCCCCGCACGGTGACGCCGGGCAGGCCGACGGCCCACCCCTCCCCCGCGTCGGGCGCGTGGACGAGGAGTTCCTCGCCGCCGGAGGCGCGCAGCTCGTCGACGGTGTCGCAGGCGACCATCGTGCCCGCGCGGACGATGCCGACGCGGTCGCACAGGCGCTCGACCAGGTCCAGCTGGTGGCTGGAGAAGATGACCGGGATGCCCTCGGCGGCCTTCTCCCGCAGCACCTGGCTCATCACGTCGACGGCCACCGGGTCCAGGCCGGAGAAGGGCTCGTCGAGGACGAGGATCTCCGGGTCGTGCACCAGCGCCGCGGCCAGCTGCACGCGCTGCTGGTTGCCGAGGCTGAGCTTCTGCACCTCGTCGCCGATGCGGGCCTGCACGCCCAGCCGCTCGGTCCACTCCCGCACGGCCGCGGCGGCCCGCTCGGCGCCGAGGCCGTGCAGGCGGGCCAGGTAGGTCAGCTGCTCGCCGACCTTCATGCGCGGGTAGAGGCCGCGCTCCTCCGGCATGTAGCCGATCCGGCTGCGGGTCTCCTGGGAGACCGGCACGCCGGTCCAGCGCACCTCGCCCCCGTCGGCCGCGAGCACACCGAGGATGATCCGCATCGTCGTGGTCTTGCCCGCGCCGTTGCTGCCGACGAAGCCGAAGATCTCCCCGGCCCGTACGTCGAAGGTCATCCCGTCCAGCGCGACGGTGTCGCCGTAGCGCTTGGAGAGGGCGTCGACCTCGAGACGTCGATCGCTCACCTGCTCACACTCCCCCGAATGTTCTGATACTGCTCTGATCTGTTTGATCGACGGTCAGCTTAGCCATGGTGGGCGCGGTGGTCCGGATCGTGGACCTCCCCGACCAGCTCCTCCAACACGTCCTCCAGCGCGACCAGGCCGAGCGTCAGTCCGTCGGCGTCGACCACACCGGCCACGTGCGCGGCCGAGCGCCGCATCGCGCCGAGCGCGTCGTCGAGCGGCAGGTCGCCGGAGAGGGTGATGATGGGCCGCCACAGCCGCTGCGGCACCGGCGCGGCCGGGTCGTCCAGCTCCAGCACGTCCTTGACGTGCAGGTAGCCCAGGAAGGCGCCGTGGTCGCCGACGACGGGGAAGCGCGAGTAGCCGGTGCGCACGGCCAGCTCCTCGATCCGCTCGGCGGTGACGGCACTGTCGACGGTGACGAGCCTGGCCGCCGGCATGACGACCTCGCGCACCGGGTGCAGGCCGAGTTCCAACGCGTCCTCGAGCCGCTCCTGCGCGGTGCGGCCGAGCAGCCCGGCCGCGTGCGAGGCGTGCAGCAGGTGCGTCAGCTCCTCGCTGGTGTAGGCGGCGGCGATCTCGTCCTTGGGCTCGACCCGCAGCAGCCGCAGCAGCAGGTTGGCGCAGGCGTTGAGGAAGGCGATGAACGGCCGCAGCCAGCGGGCCAGCGTCGCCAGCGGCGGGCCGAGCCAGAGCACCGCCCGCTCGGGCGTGGCCAGGGCGATGTTCTTCGGCACCATCTCGCCGATCACCATGTGCAGGGCGACGACGACGACCAGGGCGAGCGCGTAGCCGACCGGGTGCAGCAGCCCCTGCGGCAGGCCGAGCGCGTGGAAGGGCGCCTCCAGCAGCTTGGCCAGGGCGGGTTCGGCGACGGCGCCGAGCAGCAGCGAGCAGACGGTGATGCCGAGCTGGGTGGCCGCCAGCATCGCGGAGACGTCCTCGAGCGCGCGCACGACCGTGGCCGCGCGCTTGTCGCCGGCCTCGGCGAGGGGCTCGACCTGGCTGCGGCGGACCGAGACCAGCGCGAACTCCGCGCCGACGAAGAAGGCGTTGCCCAGCAGGAGCAGCACGGCGAAGAAGAGAGCGAGCGCGCTCATCGGTCACCGCCCTCCTCGTGGCCCCGCCCTCGGAGACGCTCCGGCGCCTCCAGGCGTTCCAGCCGCACCAGTTCGGTGCGGTGGCGGTGGACCTCCAGCGCGGTGAGCCGCCAGCCGGGCAGCTCGGCGCTGTCGCCGGGGGCGGGGATCCGGCCGAGCAGGTCGGCGAGCAGGCCGGCGACGGTCTCGTAGGGGCCCTCGGGGGCGTGCAGACCGACGGCCTCCAGCACGTCGACGCGGCAGCGGCCCTCGGCGACCCAGGCCTCGTGGCCCGTACCGGGGTCGGCGGGGCGCAGCTCGGGCAGGTCCTGCGGGTCGTGCTCGTCCTGGACCTCGCCGACCATCTCCTCGACGATGTCCTCCAGCGTGACGACGCCGGCGGTGCCGCCGTACTCGTCGACGACGACGGCGAGTTGCTGCCGACGCCGGAGCATGTCGAGCAGCCGCTCGGCGGGCAGCGTCTCCGGCACCAGGAGCGGCGGCGAGGCCAGCGCGCCGACCCGCACGTGCGGGCGCCGGTCGGCCTTGACCGCGAGCGCGTCCTTGAGGGTGACCACGCCGACCACCTCGTCGATGGTCTGCCGGTAGACGGGGAAGCGGGACAGGCCGGTGGCGCGGGTCAGGTTGAGCACGTCGGCGGCGGTCGCGTGGTCCTCCAGGGCGGCGACGTCGATGCGGGGCGTCATCACGGACTCGGCGGTCAGCTCGGCGAGGCCGAGGGTGCGGACGAACAGGTCGGCGGTGTCGCGCTCCAGCGCGCCCTCGTGGGCGGAGTGGCGGGCGAGCGCGACGAGCTCCTCGGCGCTGCGGGCGGAGGCCAGCTCCTCGGCGGGCTCCATGCCGAAGGAGCGGACCATGCGGTTGGCGACCCCGTTGAGGACGAGGATCAGCGGCCGGCAGGCCTTGGAGAACAGCACCTGCGGCGCGACGACGGCGCGCGCGACCTGCAGCGGTCGCGAGATCGCCCAGCCCTTGGGCACCAGCTCGCCGACGACCATCTGGACGACCGTCGCCAGCAGCATCCCGACCACGGCGGCGACGGTGCTGACGGCGCCGGCCGGCACGCCGACCGACTCCAGCGGTGAGGTGAGCAGCAGCCCGAGCGCGGGGTTGGCCAGCATGCCGACCAGGAGGGAGGTGACGGTGATACCGAGCTGCGCGCCGGACAGCTCGAAGGAGAGCGTGCGCAGGGCGCCGCCGACGCGGGCCGCCCGCCGGTCACCCGCCGCGGCCGCCCGCTCCACCTCCCCGCGGTCGACGGTGATCAGGGCGAACTCGGCGGCCACGAAGAGCCCGTTGGCCAGGATCAGCAGCACGGCGACGCCGAGCAGCAGCCAGGCCACGGAAATACTGTGAGGGTCCATGGAAGGTGGGAATTCTCCAAAGGCTTGGTAAAGACTCCACCTTATAGCACAGGAAACCCGCGGACCTCAGGGGCGCTCCGCCGTGCCGTAGGCGTCGACGCAGGCACGCAACTCCTGCGTCATCCGCCAGGCCTGGCGTCGACCCGCGCCAGGCTGTATCGCCACCACGGCCAGCGTGCCGCCGTCCGCCAGGTCGAGGGTGACCCAGGGGTCCCCCTGGTGCAGGTTGACGGCAAGGATCTGCGGCCACTCCAGCCGCCGTGTCCGCAGGAAGTTGACGACCGTCAGACCGGCGCGGTCCGCCCGCGCCTTCGGGCGGGCCAGCACCACCAGGACCAGGGCGAAGACGACACCGCTGCCGCCTATGCCGATCCGGTCGTGCCGCTGCCAGTCCGGCGCGCCGACCACGGCGATCAGCGCGAAGAAGGCCACCGAGACGGCCGCGAGCCCGAGCAGCACCACACGGGTCAGCACCGGCTGCCAGGTGTGCGGCAGCGGGGGGGCGGTGGTGACGCTCGGGCTCGCGGTCATGCCGGCGCCTACAGGCGGCAGGCGTGGATGTCGGTGACCAGGATCGCGCGGGCGCCGATGCTCCAGAGGTCGTCCATGATCCGCTGGGCCTCCTTGCGCAGCACCATGGCCCGGACCGCCACCCAGCCCTCGCTGTGCAGCGGGGAGACGGTGGGCGACTCCAGACCGGGGGTGAGCGCGACCGCCTCCGCGACGCGCTCGGCACGGATGTCGTAATCCATCATCACGTACCGGCGGGCCACCAGGACACCCTGCAGGCGGCGCATGAACTGGTCGACCGCCGGGTCCTCGGTGGCACCGAGGGGGCGGATGACCACGGCCTCGGAGCGCATGATCGGCTCGCCGAAGACCTCCATCCCGGCGTTGCGCAGGCTGGTGCCGGTCTCCACGACGTCGGCGATGACGTCGGCGACGCCGAGCTGCACGGCCGTCTCGACGGCGCCGTCGAGCTTGGTGACGGTGGCCGTCACACCCGCCTCGGCCAGGTGCTTCTCGACCAGACCGGTGTAGGAGGTGGCGATCCGGCGGCCCTCCAGGTCCTTGACGCTGGTCGCGACCCCGGGCGGGCCGGCGAAGCGGAAGGTCGAGCCGGCCAGGCCGAGCGAGAGCACCTCCTCGGCCTCCGCACCGGAGTCCAGCAGCAGGTCACGACCGGTGAAGCCGATGTCGAGACGGCCGGAGCCGACGTAGATCGCGATGTCGCGGGGACGCAGGTAGAAGAACTCCACCCGGTTCTCCGGGTCGACCAGGACCAGCTCCTTGCTGTCCTTGCGCTGGCGGTAGCCGGCCTCATGGAGCATGCCCGCCGCCGGTTCGGCGAGTGAGCCCTTGTTCGGGACGGCGATGCGGAGCATGGTCTGGCCTCTCTGAAGTGGAACGGACATACGAAAGCGGGGCACCGAAACGGCTCGGTGCCCCGCTGCGTCACTACACGCGGGGTCTACAGATGGGCGTAGACGTCCTCCAGGGTGAGGCCGCGCGCGACCATCATCACCTGGAGGTGGTACAGCAGCTGGGAGATCTCCTCGGCGGTCCGCTCGTCGGACTCGTGCTCGGCGGCCATCCACACCTCGGCCGCCTCCTCGACGACCTTCTTGCCGATGGCGTGCACGCCGAGCCCGACCAGCTCGGCGGTACGAGAACCGGGCTCGCCCGCGGCGGCCTTCCGCTGCAGCTCGTTGAAGAGCTCTTCGAATGTCTTCTGCGCCATGATGGGCCTACCCTACGTGGTTCCCCGGGAACAGGTCGTGTCGTCCCACCGTACGGACGGTGGCGTGGACACGAATCCGCTCTCAGGCGCCCAGGCCCCGGATCAGCACGGCGGTGCTGAGCGCGGCCGTGGTGGCCTCGTGGCCCTTGTCCTCCTTGGAGTCGGCAAGGCCCGCGCGGTCCAGCGCCTGCTGCTCGTTGTCGCACGTCAGCAGGCCGAACCCGACCGGGATGCCGGAGTCGACACTCACCTGGGTGAGACCCATCGTCGCCGCCTCGCACACAAAGTCGAAGTGGGGCGTGCCGCCACGGATGACGACGCCGAGGGCGACGATCGCGTCGTAGCCGCGTGCGGCCAGCGCCTTCGCGGCGACCGGCAGCTCGAAGCTGCCGGGGACGCGCAGCACCTGGTAGTCGGTGACGCCGAACTCGTCCAGTGCGCGCTCGGCACCCGCGATCAGGCCGTCCATCACCACGGTGTGCCACTGCGCCGCGACGACCGCGACCTTCAGGCCCTTGGCGCCCTGCACGTCGAGCTTGGGAGCTCCCTCGCCGCTCACTTGCGTACTTCCCTTCGGTGGTTCTCTGGTGGGTGGAGGCTGGTTGGTGGAGAGTCAGGCGCTGTGCACCGGGCTGAGCTCGTCGAGCCAGGGCAGGTCGTGGCCCATCCGGTCACGCTTGGTCAGCAGGTACCGCAGGTTGTGCTCGCCGACGCCGGCCCGGACCGACTCGCGGCCGTGCACCTGCAGCCCGTGGTCGGTCAGCGCCACGTGCTTGTCGGGGTTGTTGCTGAGCAGCCGCACCGAGCGGACACCCAGGTCCTGCAGGATCAGCGCGGCGGCGCGGTAGTCGCGGGCGTCGGCGGGCAGACCCAGCTCCAGGTTGGCGTCGACGGTGTCCCGCCCACCCTCCTGCAGCTCGTAGGCGCGCAGCTTGCGCACCAGGCCGATGCCGCGCCCCTCGTGACCACGCAGGTAGAGCACGATGCCGCGGCCCTCGCTCGCGATCCGGTCCAGCGAGGCGGCCAGCTGCGGACCGCAGTCGCAACGCAGCGAACCGAAGACGTCGCCGGTCAGGCACTCGGAGTGGATCCGGACCAGGACCTCCTCGCCGTCCGGCAGGCGGCCGTCGGCGTCCAGCCCTCCCGCGACCAGCGCGATGTGCTCCACGCCGTCCGGCTCGCTGCGGTAGCCGAGCGCGGTGAAGGAGCCGTGCTCGGTGGGCAGCGAGGTCGTCGCGGCGCGGGTGACCTTGGCCTCGACGCGCCGGCGGTAGGCGATCAGGTCCTCGATGGAGACCAGCGCCAGACCGTGGCGGCGGGCGAAGACGACCAGCTCGGGCAGGCGCGCCATGGTGCCGTCGTCGTTGGCGATCTCGCAGATCGCGGCGGCGGGCCGCAGACCGGCCAGGCGGCACAGGTCCGGACCGGCCTCGGTGTGGCCCTCGCGCTCCAGCACGCCGCCGGGACGGGCACGCAGCGGGAAGACGTGGCCGGGGCGGACGAAGTCGCCGCTGACGCTGGCCGGGTCGGCCAGCAGCCGGATGGTCAGCGCCCGGTCGGCGGCGGAGATGCCGGTGGTGACGCCCTCCTTGGCGTCCACCGAGACGGTGAACGCGGTCCGCATCGACTCGGTGTTCTGCGCGACCATCTGGCCCAGCTCCAGCCGGTCCAGCTCCTCGCCGATCATCGGCACGCAGATCAGGCCGCGGCACTCGCGCATCGCGAAGGCCACCAGCTCGGGCGTGGCCAGCTCGGCGGCGAAGACGAGGTCGCCCTCGTTCTCGCGGTTCTCGTCGTCGACGACGACGATCGGGCGGCCGGCCGCGATCTCGGAGATCGCGAACTCGATGCTGTCCAGGGTCAGGTCCTCGTACACCTCACCGTGCTGCACGGCGAGTTCCTCGATGGCGTTCATGCGACGGCCCCTTCCGTGAGCACGGACTGCTGGGTGGCGGTGCGGCTGCGCAGCCACCAGGAGCGCAGTCCGAGAATGACCAGGACGAAGTAGATGCTGTAGACGTAGCCGGAGAAGGCGTAGCCGTTGGTGAAGTTGAGCGGCACGCCGACCAGGTCGACGGCCAGCCAGGCGAACCAGAACTCGACCCAGCCGCGGGCCTGCGCGTACATCGCGGCCAGCGTGCCGGTGAAGATGTAGGCGTCGGCCCAGGGGCTCCAGGACATCCACGGGTAGGCCTTGAAGAGCTCCGCGAGGCCCACCGTCAGGACGGCCGTGGCCAGGACGAGGACGCCGCGCTCGGTCCAGGTGGCGAAGCGGACGGCGACGTCACCCCCGGTCCTGTTCCGGCCGCGCTGCCACTGGAACCAACCCCAGACCGACACGGCTATGACGATCAGCTGCTTGCCGGCGCTGCCGCTCAGGTGCCCGGCGGCGAAGGCGGCGAAGAGCACCACGCCGGAGAGGAGCTGGACGGGCCAGGTCAGCATCGACCGGCGCCAGCCGAGCGCGAGGGCGCCGAGGCCGAGCAGGTTGCCCACCATGTCGGACCACTTGATCTGCTGTCCGAACAGGGTGAACGCGGTGCTGTTGAGGTCGTTGACGACACTGCTCATGGCCCGTCAGGCTCCCGTCTGCTGCGCGCTGTCGAACGCGGGGAGCGCACGGTCGCCGAGCAGCCGCTCGACGTACTTCGCCAGCACGTCGACCTCGAGGTTCACCGGCTCGCCGAGCCCCTTGAGGCCGAGGGTGGTGTGCGCGAGGGTCGCCGGGATCAGGCTCACGGTGAACGAGTCCACGGCCGCCTCCACCACGGTCAGGCTGACGCCGTCGACGGTGATCGAGCCCTTCTCGACGAGGTACCGCGACAGGTGCGCCGGCAGGCTGAAACGCAGGACCTCCCACTGGGGATTCCCGTCCGTGCCGGCCTCGCCGGGCGTGCGGGAGAGCAGGGCGCCGGTGCCGTCGACGTGGCCCTGGACCAGGTGGCCGCCGAGGCGGGCGCCGAGCGCCATGGCGCGCTCCAGGTTCACCCGCGAACCGACCTCGATCGCGCCGAGGCTGGACCGCTCCAGCGTCTCGCGCATCACGTCGGCGCTGAACTCGCCCGGGTGGGCGGCCAGTTCGTCGTCGGTGTCGAGGACGGTGAGGCAGACGCCGTTCACGGCGATCGACTGGCCCTCGCGGGCGTCGGCGGTGGTGACCGGACCGCGCAGGCGGACACGGGCGGAGTCGCCCAGATCCTCGATCGCGAGGACCTCGCCCAGCTCTTCGATGATTCCCGTGAACATTCAGCTCTCCCGTGACCTTGCGCCTACTGCGCGGTCTCCGGGGCTGGGTCGGGAGCTGACAACGGACGACTGCCACGGGGTACGGCGACGACGCTGCACGCGGGGCCCGAAGGCCCCGTCGGGACGACAGGGCCGCTCGGGAACACACCCCGGGAAGGGTGCGCGCGAGGCGACGACGCCGCAGCCCGACGTCCGCCGCGCACTGCCTCCCATCCGGACTTTAACCGTCGGTCCAGGAATTTCACCTGGTCAACCGGCCGCTGGAAGCGGTCGGGTCGCGGACTGTAACCGCCGGTTCGGACTTTCACCGACCCCGGAGTGCGCAAACGTCGTACTGCTGGTGTCAGTGTGCCACGCACCTCCGCAGGCTTCGCAAGACCTGACGGGGTGCGAGCTGTGTGGGGTGAATCACCCGCCGTCACCGGAATGCGCGGCGCCCGCGTTGTTCGGGCGCACGAGCCCGCTCTCGTAGGCCAGCACCACCAACTGCGCCCGGTCCCGCGCGCCGAGCTTGATCAGGGCGCGGCTGACGTGCGTCTTCACCGTCAGCGGGCTGACCGCGAGCTGTTCGCCGATGACGTCGTTGGACGCGCCCGTGGCCACCATCGCGACGATCTCGCGCTCCCGGTCGGTCAGCACCGCGAGGCTCGGCGGCGCGGCGGCCGCAGTCCCCCGTTCGGGTTGGGACAGGTAGCGCGCGATCAGCTCCTTCGTCGCGGCGGGCGTCAGCAGCGCCTCACCGCGGGCGACGACCCGGATCGCGTCCAGCAGCGCGTCGGGCTCGGCGCCCTTGCCGAGGAACCCGGAGGCGCCCGCCCGCAGGGCCTGGAAGACGTAGTCGTCGGTCTCGAACGTGGTCAGCACCAGCACGCGCACACCGGCCAGGTCCTCGTCGGCCATGATCCGCGCGGTGGCCTCCAGGCCGTCCAGCTCGGGCATCCGGATGTCCATCAGCACGACGTCGGCCCGCGCCTCCTTGGCCAACCGCACCGCCTCCCACCCGTTCGCGGCCTCACCGACGACGGCGAGATCGGACGCGGAGTCGACGAGCACCTTGAGCCCGGCCCTCACCAGCACCTGGTCGTCGGCGAGCAGCACCCGGATGGTCATGCGTCTCCTGTCGTGGGGTCGTCTGAGGTTTGGCGTCGGGTGGCAAGGAGGTTCGGCAGGGACATCCGGGGCACGGCCGCACCCCGGCGCTGGGTCTGGTCCTGCGGCTGTTCGGTGCCGCGGCCCGGGGTGACCGTGGCGGGCCGGGGTGCGGCGCGGGTCGCCGCGCCCGTCGGCAGGTCCACGGTGACCTGGAAGCCGCCGCCGGGCCTGGGGCCGGCGGAGAAGGAGCCGCCCACGGAGGCGGCGCGTTCGCGCATGCCGATGAGCCCGTAGCCGCCGGCGCTCTCCGCGCCCTTGCGGGAGGACGGCGCCGCGGCCTGGCCCTCGTCGTCGACCTCGATGTGGAGCCGGCCGGGCCGGTAGGCGAGCAGGACCGTGGCGGAGGACGCGGCCGCGTGCTTGCCGACGTTGGTCAGCGACTCCTGGAGGACCCGGTACGCGGTCAGGTCGATCGCGGCCGGGACCGTGACCGGTTCACCCTCGGTGCGGCACTCGACCGTCAGCCCGGCCCGCTCGAAGGAGGCCAACAGCTGCGGCAGCTGGGCCAGGCCCGGCGCGGGCTCGCGCGGGCTGGCCGCGCCCTCCGGCTCGCCGGTCTGCCGCAGCACCGCGACCGTCGCGCCGAGCTCGCTGAGGGCCGCCCGGCCCGCCTCGCGGACCTGGGCGAGGGCCTGGCGCGCGGTGTCCGGCTGGGTCTCCAGCACCGTCGAGGCCACCCCGGCCTGGATGTTGATCAGCGCGATGTGGTGGCCCACGATGTCGTGCAGCTCGCGGGCGATCCGTAGCCGTTCCTCCGCGACGCGGCGGCGTGCCTCCTCCTCGCGGGTGTGTTCGGCGCGCCGCGCGCGCTCCTCTATCGCGGCGACGAAGGCACGGCGACTGCGCACCGACTCGCCCACGGCGACGGTCATCGCGGTCCAGGCGAAGGCGATGCCGTTGACGCTCTTGTCCCACTTCTCCGGCGAGAGGGCCATGCTCGCGATGCCGACGGACAGCACGGCGACGCCGCCGATCGCGAGGGCGAGCCGCCGCTCGACGACCGAGGAGACGGTGTAGATGGCCAGCCCGGAGCCCGCCAGGATCGGCCCGCGCACCGGCCCGACGAACATGTAGCCGACCGTCGCGGCGACCGTGCAGACCAGCACCAGGATCGGGTAGCGCCGGCGCAGCGCGAGTGGCGCGTAGACCAACAACCCGGCGACGAGCAGCACCTCGTCGGGATCGAAGTTGGACCACTGCGTGCTGGGGCGACCTCCGGTCGGCCACAGCACGGTGACCAGGTACAGCAGGGCCGCGAGCAGCGCGTCGGCCCAGTACGGGTGCGCGCGCACGAAGAGCCGGAGTCGGCGCAGCAGGTCCATGACCCCAACGGTAGAGGTTCGGTCCGTCGGGGCCGCATTCTTGTCGTGGCCTTCTCAACTCCACCCTGGGTCCCTACCATCCGGTAACCGAAGCCTTGCGCAACGAGCGGAACGAGCTGAGGGGACGGCACACGATGCGACACCGGATCGGCACGACTCGACGAGGACTGGCAGCCGCAGCCGCGGTGGCCCTGGTGACGGGCGTGGCACTGGCCGCCGGAGCCGGGACCGCCTCGGCCCAGCCGAGCAGCTCCTCGCCCGCGTTCGACAGCCTCACCGGCACCTCCCACCCGGACTGGATGGCCTCGCTGCCCGACGGCCTGGGCCTCGGCGCCCTGTCGATCCCCGGCACCCACGACACCCTCGCCATCCACGGCGGGCTCGCCCCGTGGGCCTACGAGGCCCAGGAGGACCACGGCGACGGCGCCGCCACCCTCGACGCGCAGCTGGCCGCGGGCATCCGCGCGATCGACATCCGGGTGCGGGTGGTGAACAACGGCACCGCCTTCGCGATCCACCACACCGACGTCTACCAGAACGCCAACTTCGACGACGTGCTCACCCACGCGCAGGCCTTCCTCGCCGCCCACCCCGGCGAGACGATCCTGATGAACCTGCACGGCGAGTGCGATGCCGACACCGCCGAGGGCGGCAGCGGCACCGCCTCCGTCGGCCACTGCGCCGACGACCCGGCCTCGACCACCACCGCCGACCGGATCCGGATCCTCCAGGGCTACCTGGCCCGCTACCCCGGCCTGTTCTACGCGCCGACCGTCACCGGCAGCTCGACGGCCGCCATGCCGCAGCTCGGGCAGGTCCGCGGACACATCGTGCTGACGACGTTCTCCGGCCCGGTCGGCGAGATCTACCCCGGCTACGGGCTCACCCAGCTCACCACCGGCAACTGGGGCTCCTACGTCGAGAACGACTGGACCCAGTGCGACACCGGCACCAAGTGGTCCGAGGCCCGCACCAACCTCGCCGCGGCCTCGGCGGACACCACCGGCGCGCTGTTCACCACCTACCTGTCCGCCAACTGCTCCCCCTTCGGCGCGGGACCGGCCGCCGTCGCCGGCGGCACCTGGTTCACCACCGGCGTCAACCAGCTCGCCCTGAACGACCTCACCGCCGGCGGGACGCAACTGACGCGCACGGGCGTGGTGTTGATGGACTACCCCGGCCACGCCCTGATCGACGCGATCCTCGACCGGGACGGCGTCACGGGCTGACGTGCGGCAGATCACACGGTCCTTGGGTTTGGAGATCGTCAAAACCCCTCCCACGGAGCCCTGCTGATGCGGTGGAATGCTCCCTCGGTCCAGGTCGGTGTCCACTCGAGGAGCAGGTGTCCGTCATGCCGGAAGTGCGGCGTGTCGTCGTCGGGGTCAGCGGAACCCCCAGCAGTCTGCAGGCGCTGCGCGTCGGTCTGGACGAGGCGCGGCGCGGGCGGGTTCCGCTGCTCGCCGTGCTGGCCTGGGTCCCGCTCGGCGGGGAGGCCGCCTACCGGCACGCGCCGTGTCCGCCGCTGCTCGCGCAGTGGGAGCAGGCGGCGGCGTGGCGGCTGCGCAACGCCTTCGACGAGGCGCTCGGTGGCGTGCCGGATGACCTGGCGGTCGAACTGCTGCTGATCCGCGGCCCGGCGGGTGCCGCGCTGGTGGACGCCGCCGACCAGGAGGACGACCTGCTGGTCGTCGGCTCAGGGCCACGCGAGTTGCCGGCCCGCCTGTTCCATGGCGCAACCGCCCGCTACTGCGTCTCCCACGCGGCCTGCCGCGTCCTCACCGTGCCCCCGCCGAACCTGCTGCGCAGCCTCCCGCGACGCCTGCGCCACCACGTCCCGACGCCACCCACGACCCCGGCCCCGCCGGACCCGACCCACACGGACGAGACCCAGCCGCTGACTTGACCCTCCGCCCCGGAAGCCCGGCGACGGCGCCCTGCACCCACACCCCGGCGCCGGGCACCAGAGGCGGCGGCGGAACAGGGGCCTGAGATGCACCGGCCGCGGAAGGCCCGCTTCGGGCCTGGCATGGGCCAGCGACGGAGCCGGGCCACAGGCCACAGGCCACACGCGGCTCAATGGCAGAGCCGGGCCGCAAGCCACAGGCGGGTCAGCGGCAGAGCCGGGCCGCCGCAGGCGGGTCAGCGGCAGAGGCGCAGGCGGGTCAGCGGCAGAGGCAGGCCGCCGCAGGCGGGTCAGCGGCAGAGCCCGGCCCGCAGGCCGCAGGCGGGTCAGCGGCAGAGCCGGGCCCGCAGGCCACAGGCGGCTCAGCCGCAGAGGCAGGCCACAGGCGGCTCAGAGGCAGAGGCAGGCCGCCGCAAGCGGGTCAGCGGCAGAGGCAGGCCGCCGCAAGCGGGTCAGCGGCAGAGGCAGGCCGCCGCAAGCGGGTCAGCGGCAGAGGCAGGCCGCCGCAAGCGGGTCAGCGGCAGAGGCAGGCCGCCGCAAGCGGGTCAGCGGCAGAGGCAGGCCGCCGCAGGCGGGTCAGCGGCAGAGGCAGTCCGCCGCAGGCGGGTCAGCGGCCGCCGGGGGCGTCCTCGTTGCGGCGGCGGCCGGACCAGTACGGCTCGACGCGGGCCCAGTCCTCGGCCCAGGCGCGCGAGGCGCGCCGGTCGAGGCGGTGGCCGGCCGCCCAGGAGGCGAGGGCGCAGAGGAGCGCGAGGACCGCCGAGGCGGAGACGCCGACGAGGACGGCCGAGGCGACCCGGTCCGGGGCGGAGGCCGGCACGACCGCCGGCCGGCCGGCGTCGTCCACCCAGACCGTCACCCGCGTCCCCGCGGCCTGTCGCCGGAAGACGACGACCCGCCCCGTGTGGCGGACGCCCGCGGGGTACTCCCACGCCGCCGGGACGCTCTGCACCGTGGCGCCGCCACCGCGCGCCGCGAGCCTGGTCGCGGGCGGAGGGACGGCGTCGGCAAGCGTCGTGGCGGTGACGGGGTGGCCCTGGCGCCGGGCGACGGCCGCCTCCGCCGCGTCCCGCGCCTGCACGGCCAGGGCGACCGCGAGCCCGAGGCCCACGGACACCGCCATCAGCCGCACCCGGCTGCGCCGCAGCCGCGCGCGGCGCCGGTCGTCGGCACGGAAGAGCGGGTTGGCCTCGACGGCGGCCCGGGCCACGGCCGCACGGCGGCCCGCCGCGCGCTCCACCGGACCGGCCAACAGCCGTGCCAGCAGCGCGATCGCGCCGAAGAGTGCGAGCGTGCGCAGGTCGGGCCCGGCCTGCCAACCGGGGGCACCGTCGTGACGGACGACGAACCCGTCGTAGCACCCCCAGCAGACCGCCACGACCAGCGGCAGCCCCGACCACGGCGCGAGCGCACCGCACAACGCGGCGACCGCCGCGAAGACCCCCAACATAACGGCAGGGTAACTCCTCGCCCCGAAGCCTGTCCGACGCTTCCCCTCCGTGTGAGGCGTGTCGCACCGCGCTGCTTCCTATACTTGCGCACATGAGCAAGTGGCATGGTACGAGCACGATCTGACGGCAACGGAACGGGGCGGAGTGAAGCAGGGGCGACAGGCACAGCTGCGGCTGGCCGCGGTGATCGGCGAGATCGAGGGCGTCTACACCGCGTGGCTCCGCGCGCGCGAACCGGCCCGCAGGCGTCGACTCCTGCTCGAACTCGCCGCCGCGGGCACGCGCCTGGCCGCCGAGGCCGCGGGCGACCGCACCGGCCGCCCGCTCCCCCGCACCCGCCGCACCCGCCGCGCGCTCGCCGCCCAGCGAGGCGCGGACTGGATCACCGAGCGGTTCACCCCGTAGGGGTCAGCTCAGCCGTTGCGACGCGGCAGCGTCCACCCCGGACGGGGGAAGTGGCAGGTGTAGCCGTTGGGGTAGCGCTCCAGGTAGTCCTGGTGCTCCGGCTCGGCCTCCCAGAAGGGGCCCGCCGGGGCGACCTCCGTGACGACCTTGCCGGGCCACAGTCCGGAGGCGTCCACGTCCGCGATGGTGTCCTCGGCAACGCGCTTCTGCTCGTCGTCGAGGTAGAAGATCGCCGAGCGGTAGCTGCTGCCGATGTCGTTGCCCTGTCGGTCACGCGTGCTCGGGTCGTGGATCTGGAAGAAGAACTCCAGGATCGCGCGGTAGTCCGTCACCGACGGGTCGAAGACGATCTCGATCGACTCCGCGTGCGTCCCGTGGTTGCGGTAGGTCGCGTTGGGGACGTCGCCGCCGGAGTACCCGACGCGGGTGTCCAGCACGCCCGGCCGGCGCCGGATCAGCTGCTGCATCCCCCAGAAGCAACCGCCCGCCAGCACGGCCTTCTGCGTCTGCGTGGCCACGGGGCCCTCCTCGTTCTCGCTGCTGTTCATACCGACAACTCCAACGACCGGCGCCGCGGAGCCATTCCCGTCCGGACGTCAGCCCTGACCGCGCAGCCGCCCGGCGACCTCGAGGGTCAGCGCGGGGTCCACGGCGTACGGGGTGTAGAGCGAGACGCTGCTCACCGCGCCGCCGAAGCGTGACGCCAACGCGTCGGCGACCTCTGCCGGGCCGCCCGCGACCGCGAACGCGTCGAGGACCTCGTCGGGGATCTCCGCCGCCATCTCCTGCCAGGCGCCGCGCCGCGACATCAGGTGCAGGCGCTCGCCAAGGTCGCCCCAGCCGTGCAGCTCCAGGACGGGACGGTAGGCGGGGGTGGACGCGTAGAAGGCGATCTGCCCGCGCACGGCCTGCTCCGCCGCCGCGCGCGCCACGGGGTCCGCGCCCAGGACGGCCATGGCCGGCAGACAGACGGTGAAACCGTCGAGGGAGCCGCCGCGGGCGTCCAGCAGCGCGGGGAGGGTGCGCTCGCGCAGGTAGGCGGGGGTGGTGAAGGCGTGGCAGAGCAGACCGTCGGCGACCCGGCCGGCCACCTGCGTCATCCGCTCGCCGACGGCGGCGAGCAGGATCGGCGGGGTGCCGTGCGGGTTGGGGCCGGGGTCGAAGAACTCCGTCATGAGCGTGTGCCGGTAGAAGTCGCCCTTGAAGAAGAGCCGGCCCTCCCCCGCCCAGGCCGCCCAGATCGCCCGGACCGCCCGGACGAACTCCTCCATCCGCGCGGCGGGCCGACTCCACGGCATCGCGAAGCGCCGCTCGATGTGCGCCTGCACCTGGGAGCCGAGGCCGAGCTCGAACCGGCCGCCGGAGACCAGCTGCAGGTCGTTGGCGAGGGTGGCCACGGTCATCGGGTTGCGGGCGAAGGCGACGGCGATGGCCGTGCGCAGGGTGATCCGTTCCGTCGCCCTGGCCGCGAGCATCAGCGAGGCGAAGACGTCGTGCCGGGTCTCCGAGGCGCTGAAGCCGTCGTAGCCCGCCGCCTCGGCGGCGACCGCGGCGGCCTCCACCTGGAACGGCGAGGCCGAGACGTCGGCCGCGTCATCGATCTGCAGGGGTGTCACGGGTGTCATGCTTCCGGCGCTCACGCGCCCATCCTGCCAGCCGCGCCACCCCGGTTCGCCCACCCCGGCGGGGCGGGAAGGCGGGAGAATGGTGCCGAGGGTTGGAGGCACCATGCCCAGCAGGATCAATATCGCCGGACACCCTTTGCACCCGATGCTGGTCGCCTACCCCGTCACCGGCTACACCGGAACACTGGTGGCCTTCGCCGTCTACGGGGCGAGCGGCGACCAGTTCTGGCTCAACCTCGCCATCGCCATGAACGTCGCCGGTGTGGGCGGCGCACTGCTGGCGGCGATGCCCGGTCTCGCCGACGCCGTGTACGGCATCCCGAACCGCACCGCGGCCAGGAACGTCGCGCAGGCCCACGGCGCGCTCAACGTCCTCGCCCTCGTGCTGTTCGCGATCACGCTCGGCCGCTACGCCGCGCACTGGAACGGCCCGCCGGTCAGCGCGGTCCTCGGGATCGTGCTCGCCTCCGTCGGCGTCGTCACCACGGCCGCCGCGGGCTTTCTCGGCTGGATCCTGGTGCAGGACTACCACATGGGGGTGCGCCTGACCGAGGAGCAGCGCGCCGCCGAGGCCGAGGTGGTCAACCACCAGGTCATCCACATGCCGCGTCGGCACGCGGCGTGACCTCCTGTGCGTCGCCGTCGGGGTCGACGTCCGGGCCGGCGGCGTCCACCGCGTCGACCTCGAATTCCGGGTCGGCCCGCAGCTCGTCGAGCAGTCGCTGCTGCCCGGCCAGCAGCTCGGCGAGGATCCGGCGTGCCACGCGCAGCAGGTCGGCCACGTCCGGGCCGGTCAGCCGGTAGACGACGAGCGCGCCCTCGCGGTGCGAGGTGACCACCCCGGCCCGACGCAGCACTGCGAGCTGCTGCGAGAGGTAGGCGGGCTCCGCGCCGATGTCGTCCAGCAGGGCCCGCACGCTCGTCGGACCGATGCTCAGCAGCTCCAGCGCCCGGATCCGCACGGGGTGGCCGAGCAGCCGGAAGAACTCCGCCTTGCGCTGGTACAGCGGCGGCGGCATGCTCTGCGAGCGCTGGACTTCCGGACGCTCTCCGTCCCGGCCCCACCCCCGGCCTTCGGCCGGTGGCGCCCCGATCGGCAGGGCGCCGTCCGCACCCGTACCCCGCTCCGGCGCTCCCCAGCCTCCGCTGCGCCTCGACTGGGGGCTCACAGGTCCAGCTCGCCCTCGATCAGCTGCAGCCTGCGCCGGGCCATGGCCAGGTTGGCGCGCTGTCGGTCGAGGATGAGGACCAGGAAGAGCCCTGCGCCGGTCTTGGCGGTGAGGGGGCGGATCAGGTGGTACTGCCGGGTCAGGGTGATCAGGATGTCCTCGATCTGCCCGTCGACACCGAGCATCTGCATGGTGCGCTGTTTGGCGCGCACCAGGTCGGTGTGGCCGGCGGCCGCGACCGCCGGGTCGAGTTCGGAGGTGCCGCCGAGGACCCCGAGGCTCATGCCGCTGGCCAGGTCGACCAGCGCGGCGCCGAGCGCGCCGTCGATGGTCATGGCTTCCTTGAGTGCGATGTCCGTGTTCGCCATGGAATGGACGCTAGGCGTGACCACTCAGTCGCACATCGTTAATTGCCGAAGTATGCAAATGGCGCGAACGCTCACGGTATCGTGCGCGCCCGCGCCCCGACGGACCCTCAGGCGAGGGTGAGGAAGAGCTTCTCCAGCTCGGCCTCGGTCATCGGCGCGGCGTCGGCCGCACCACCCTCCTCGGCCGCGACCATGCACTGCCGCATGCCACTCGCGACGATCTTGAACCCCGCCCGGTCCAGCGCCCGCGACACCGCGGCGAGCTGCGTGACGACGTCCTTGCAGTCCCGACCGGCCTCGATCATCGCGATGACACCGGCGAGCTGACCCTGCGCCCGGCGCAGCCGGTTGAGCACGGCACCCTGAGCCTCTTCGTCCACCTTCATGGTTCGATCGTACCCCAGGGGGTATCCGTCGGACCCCTGTCCCCGCAGGGCGAAGCTGAGTACCGTGGGAGTGTCCGCGCGAAGCAGCGACGCGTCGTCGCGCCGCGCGTGGGGGGCCAGCACGCGGACGGCGACCACGACCCCGGGACACCGCCATGACATCGCCGACCATCCCCGCCCCACTCCAGGCCAAGCGCTGGTCCCTGACGATCGACCTCTTCGAGGAGGGCGACGACACCCGCGCGCACGCCGTTCTGGAAACCGCCGAACGCACCCTGGAGGGCAACGGCTCCTCCCACCGCAACCCGCACGACCTCGCCATCGCGGACATCGGCGACGAGTACGCGGCGGGCCGCGCCCTGATCGAACTCGGTCGCCAGCTCCTGCGCGCGGGCATGGTCGACGCCGCGGCGGAGGAGGACGGCCGCTTCGGCTGACCGGTCGCGGACCCGCGACGGCGGTGGCGGCCTCGGCATCGGCCTCGGCACGACGACACCAGGGAGGGAACCATGCGAGCCAGGAGCCTGCTGGGAGCCGGTGCGACGGCGGCCGTGGTCGCCACCGCGGGCTACCCGTGGTTGTGGCGCCGCGCCTGCCTCACCTGGGGCGCGAGCGCGGTCGAGGTCGGCCGGGCGATGCCCGGTGACGACCTGCTCCCGGCCGCCCCCGTGGTCTCCACCCGCGCCGTCACCGTCCGGGCCCGGCCCTCGGCCGTCTGGCCCTGGCTCGTCCGGCTCGGGCCGGGCCGCGGCGGCGTCTACACCTACGACTGGATCGAGAGCCTCGTCGGTCTGGACCGGCACCGGGGGCTGGACCGGCAGAACGGCTCCACCCCGGGAGCCGGGGAACCCGTTCCCGGCTACCGGGAGCCCAAGCCCGGCGACCTGCTCCCGCTCGGACGCCGCGGACCTGCGCTGGAGGTCGCGGAGGTCGAGCCCGAGCAGTTCCTCGTGCTGCGCTCGCAGGACGGGCAGTGGGTCTGGTCCTTCTCCCTCCACCCGCGCGGCCGCAGCACCCGGCTGGTCAGCCGCAACCGCATCGAGCAGCCGGGCGCCTCGCCCACGGCCCGGCTCGTCGCCCTCTACGTGGTGGAACCCGTCGGCCTGGTGATGGAGCGGAAGATGCTGCTCGGCGTCAAGCGGCGAGCCGAGGAGCAGGGCTGAATCACTCTCCCGGCAGCACGGTGTTCGCCCGGGTGCCCGCCTGTCCGGCGCGCAGCAGTTGGTAGCCGAGGTCGACCAGTGCCCGCCCGGCGGCGAACTCGTCCCCGATCTCCGCCACCGGCCGGTCCACCGGGTCGCGCAGCGACGCGGAATGCGCCTGCAGCCGATCTCCCCCGCAGTCCATCACCGCGTGGGCGCTGGTGACGTCGCCGTCCTCGAACAGGTCCACGCGGACCGTCCAGGTCTTCGTGTGCCGGCCCTGGGTCTCAGGGGGGCGGTCGGGGCTTTCGTCCATGGTCTTCTCCTATCAGCGCGGCGCCGCTGCGGGCACCGCGCCGCGCGGAACGTCTGCTTCCAGTGCGCCACGCGGGAAGGGCCAGGGGAAGATCTGCCGCCGGAAAACACCCGCTGCGAGCACACGGCGGTAACGTCGTGCCATGACCACCCGTCATGACAATCGGACCCTGAACCGTGTCGTCCTGCTCACCGTGGTCGGTGTCGTGGCTGCCGCGGTACTGAAGGAGCTGCGGCAGCCCCCGGAGGAACGGACCTGGCACGGGCGCATCCTCGGCCTGCCCTACGACTTCCGGCCGCCCACGCCCGCGCGGGTGCGCGCGGAGTTCTGGGACCCGGACAACAACGCCCTGTTCACGCCCCACGCCTTCGGCGTCGGCTACGGCGTCAACCTCGCCCGCCTCGCCCGCCCGGTCCTGCCGCCGCGCGACTAGCGCCGGTCCGGCTCATGCCTCCCGCGGCGGGCCGTCGTCGAGGCGGCGCAGGCCGATCAGGACGCCGAGGAGCCCCGCCTGCTCCGGGCTGAGGCGGCCGACCGCGTCCAGCATCGACATCGGAGTGACGGGCTCCG
Source organism: Streptacidiphilus jiangxiensis (assembly GCF_900109465.1). Lineage (GTDB taxonomy): Bacteria > Actinomycetota > Actinomycetes > Streptomycetales > Streptomycetaceae > Streptacidiphilus > Streptacidiphilus jiangxiensis. The sequence continues at coordinate 48,726 of NZ_FOAZ01000021.1, read as the reverse complement.
ACTCGGCCTTCGACGTGGGCACCGAGAGCTCCTCGGGCCGATCCGGCTCCATGCGACGTCTCCTTCGCTTCCTTGGCTGATCGCGGCGATGCCCCCGGTCGAGGCACCATGACAGATCATCCACCGTCCCGCGTCAACACCCGGGTAGCCTGTCCGCACACCGGACAGCCGGTGGCGGACAGCGGAGGGGACGGGTTCCCATGGCGGCGGCCGAGGACGACACCGGGCTGCTCGGCGCGGCGCCTGCGGCCGCCCGACGCATCGCCGTGGTCGCGCACCGGGGCGCGCCACGGCTCGCCCGCGAAAATACCCTCCCGTCCCTGCGCGCGGCGCTGACGGCAGGCACCGACTGGGTCGAGGTCGACGTCCGGCTCGCCCGCTGCGGCACGCCCGTGCTGCTCCACGACGCCACGCTGCAGCGTCTCTGGGGTCTCCCGCGCCCCGTCACCGACCTCGACGCCGCCGAGCTCGCGGCCCTGCCCGGCCCGGCCGGCGCGGGCGTCCCCACGCTGCGCGAGGGCCTCACCCTCTGCGCGGAGGCGGGCGTCACCGTCATGGTCGACGTCCCCGGCCCCGCCGAGGGCGACGCCTCCCTCGCCCTGGTCCGCGAGCTCGGCCTCCTCGACACCTGCGTCTTCGCCGGCCACCGTGCCGCGCTGGCGCGCGTCCGCGCGGCGAGCCCGACCGCCCGCATCGCGCTGAGCTGGGAGTCCTTCCTCCCACCGCGCCGCAGCGTGCTGGCCCGCATCCGCCCGCAGTACCTCAACGTCGAGCACCACCGCCTCACCCGCCCGTTGGTCTCCTTCGCCCGCCGCCACGACCTCGCGGTCAGCGTCTGGACGGTGGACCGCCCCAAGCGCATGGCACGCCTGGCCCGCCTGGGCGCGGACGTCATCATCACCAACGACCCGGTTGCTCTGCTCGGCATGCTCACTTGCACCCACCCGAGGGGCGCGGGCAACTGCACGCCAAGCCACCCACCCACGTAGCGCGCCGAACGAGCGGGGCCGGCCGCACGCCGGTGGTTGCTCGCACCCCTGGGGGTGCACGTGCGGCTCCTGGCTCAGCTGCCCGTCCGGGTCAGGCGCGTGCCGCGCTCGGTGCGGCGGTAGCGGACCTCGCGGCCCGCGCGTTCGCGGGTGACCAGGCCCGCGCGCAGCAGGATGCCGAGGTGGTACGAGACCGTCGGCGCGGTGAGGTAGTGCTGCTCCGCGAGCGTGCCCGTCGTCGCGGGGGCGGTCAGCGTCGCGAGGAGGTCGGCGCGCGTGACGCCGAGCAGACGGCGCAGGTCGGCGGAGGCCGGCGGGCCGGAGGGCGCGGAGGGGACGGCGGGGTAGGTGATCACCGGCGCCCGCGGCTCCAGCTCGTAGACGGGGTCGATCGCCGCGCCGACCGCCGAGGCGACCAGGGACGGCACGAAGACGATCATCGGCGCGGGGAGCGTCACGTAGTAGCGGCTCTCGATGCTCAGCGCCCGCCCGTCCCAGCCGAGCGAAGGATGCAGCGAGGGGATCAGCTGCCCGGCGCCCTGGCGCGCCAGCGTCTGCGCACGGTGGGCGACGTCCGCCTCCAGTACGGCGCGGGCCGCGTCCCACTCCGGGGCGACGACGAGCTGCCAGTAGCGGCGCAGCTCCTCCGCCGCCTGCACGGCAAGCCGCCGTCCGCCGGCGGCGAGCAGCTCGGCGACCGCTCCGGGGCTGTCGCTCGGCGCCAGGCCGGCCAGCGGGCGGCCACGCGTCAGCGCCTCCAACTCCGCCTCGACACGCTCGGCCGGTGTCGCCGCGACCTGGTCCAGCTGCTCGGCGACGCTCGGCGCGGGGCTGTCGGGATGCGGGGAGAGGAAGTCGGGGATGTAACCGGTGCCCGTACCGGCCAGCGTGGTCAGCAGCGGCAGGCCGGGGCCGCGCAGCGCCGCCCGGGCGCGGACGAGCATCGGGCGGGCCTGCGGCCGGGGCTGGTGCGGCCACGCGAACAGGGTCGCCACGAGCTCGTGCAGCGGTGAGACGACGAACCGCGTGCGCGCCAACGCGTCCGCGTCCAGAACGACTTGGATCATCCCCGCTGTGCCCCCGTACTCTGCGCCCCCGCGCACCCACCCGCCCGAAACCTTCGAACGTGGTCGAATCGTGGCACAGTCGGTGGCCCGCCGTCAGTGCCGCGGCCCAGGCTGGGCCCATGAGACTTCTCCCCGCGACCGGGTTGGCCGTGGCGGTCACCATGACCGCGACCGTGGCCTGCGCCGCGTCGTCCCCCGCCGCGCACCCGTCGACCGACGCGGCCCGGGCACGTCCCGCGCTGACGGGCACCGCGCCCTGCCCCGACGAGGCGGACCTGATCTGCTCGACCCTCACCGTCCCGCTGGACCACAGCGGGACGGTCCGCGGCACGTTGGACCTGCGCGTGGCGGTGACGCGCAACGCCCACCCGGCCAAGGGTGATCTGGTCTTCCTGTCCGGCGGCCCCGGCCAGCCCGACGAGCCGCTGGCGCCCCGGGTGCTGCCGAGGATCCAGCCCCTGCTCGCGCAGTACCGGATCGTCTTCATCGACCAGCGCGGGACGGGCGCGAACGCGCTGCAGTGCCCGGAGCTGCAGACGCAGATGGGCTCCTCGGACCTGACCGCGCCCACCGCCGGGGCGGTCACCGACTGCGCCGCGGCGCTCGGTCCCGACCGTCGCTTCTACTCGACCGCCGACACCGTCGCCGACCTGGACGACCTGCGGCGCGCCCTCGGCGACGACCGCGTCTCCCTGGACGGTGTCTCCTACGGCACGTTCACCGCCGAGCGCTACGCCCTCGCCCACCCCGCGCACGTCTCCCGGATGGTCCTGGACTCCGTCGTCCCGCAGACCGGCTACGACGCGCTGGACCTGGCCGCGATCCAGGCCGTGCCGCGCGTGCTGCGGGCCTCCTGCGCGGCGGTGAACTGCGGCTTCGACCCGGCCGCCGACGTCGCCGCCGTCGTGCGCCACTACCACGACGGCGTCGTGCTGCTGGACACCCTCACCAGCTACGAGTTCGTCGACCCGAACTACACCGCGATGCTGACCGCCATCCACCAGGCGGCGCAGGGCTCGACGGGCGCCCTCGACGGGATCGTCGCGGGCGTGCAGCAGGGCTCGGCGGCGACCCCGGACCAGCTCAGCCAAGGACTGCACGCCTCGACACTCTGCGCCGACGGCGTCTTCCCCTGGGGCACCGGCGACACCCCCGTGGCCACGCGCCCGGCCGCCCTGGCCGCCACCCGCGACCGACTCACGCCCGTCGAGGTGGCCCCGTTCGACGCCGCCACCGCGACGGGCTTCGGCTCACTGCTGGCCTGCCTGTCCTGGCCCCGCGAGCAGGTGCCGCCGGCCCCGGCCGCGAACCGGCACATCCCGGGCAACGTCCGGGTGCTGCTGATCGGTGGCGACCGGGACCTGTCCACGCCGCTCGCCTGCCTCTACCAGGAGGCCGCGCTCGTCGCGAACGGCAAGGTCGTCGTGGTCCCGGGCGCGTCGCACTCGGTGCAGACGCACGCGGCGAGCGACCTCGGCCGCCAGGCCGCCTACGCCTTCCTGCTCGCGAGCTAACGCCGACGGCGGGCGTTCACCAGGACCGCGAGGTCGGCGTTGGTGACGACGCCGACCAGGCGGCCGGCGTCCAGGACCAGCAGCGGCGGCCGCGACAGGGCCGCGTCCAGGGTCGCGCCGGCGAGTTCCACGTCCGGCGCGGCCGTCGCGCACCCGGAGAGCGGGACGGCCACGTCCCGCACCCGCACCTGCTCGCGGAGCCGGTCCGGGACCGCGATCAGCGACCGTAGCCGTACGACACCGCTCGGGCGGCCGTCGAAGTCGACCACCGGCACCGCGCCGGTCGCGCGCCACGGGCCGCTCTCCGCCAGGCAGCGGCCCACCGACGTCCAGTCCGGCCAGGTGGGGGCGGGCGCGGTCATCACCTCGTCCACCCGGCGGCCGCGCAGCGCCATGGCGATCGTCGCGTGCTGGATCTCCGCGGCCGCCGCCAGCGCGAGGAAGCCGCCCATCGCAAGCATCCACAGCCCCACGCCGGCACCGCGCACCAGCGCGATCCAGCCACCCGCAAGCAGCAGGACGGCCAGCACCTGACCGCACCGGCCCGCCTGGCGCTCCGCGCGTTCCCGATCGCCGGCCCGCCACCACAGCAGCGCCTGCAGCACGCGCCCGCCGTCCAGGGGCGCGGCGGGCAGCAGGTTGAACACGGCGAGCAGCAGGTTCACCACGCCGCACCAGATCAGCAGCGCCGCCGGCACGTCCCACGCCAGCTGCCGCATCGCGACCCAGCCGAGGCCGAGGCCGACGCCGGCCAGCGCGAGGCTCGTCAGCGGGCCGACGAGGGCCACCCACAGCTCCCGGGCCGGCGCGGTCAGCCGCCCGATCCGGGTGACACCGCCGAGGGCCCACAGCGTCATCGAGTCCACGTTGGTCCCCGCGCGCCGAGCGGCGAGCGCGTGCGCGAGCTCGTGCGCCATCAGGCTCGCGACCAGCAGCAGGGCCCCGAGCAGGCCGGCACCCGTGTAGAAACCGCCACCCCGCCCGGGCAGCCACACGGGCAGTGTCTGCCCACCCAGCCCGAACGCCAGCACAGCAACCAGCACCGGCGCGCTCCAGTGCACCCGCACCGGTATCCCGAACAGGTGCCCGAACGGCGCCGAACCCCTCATCGCGCCCCGCCTCCTTGGCTCCTACAGGGAGTGTTCCCGAGGCAGTCCGATGGAACACAGCAGTGCGTGCAGTCGCTCGGTCGGCAGTCGCGGGTTGGCGGCCGCGGATTGGCGGCCGCGGAGGTGCCGACGATCAAGGCCACTCGATGCCCGTTTGCCGCCTGGTGGCGGTGGCCGGGCCCCGCGCGCCGCCCGGCCACCGCCGGGCGGGCGGGGGCCGCTGGTGGGAGTATCGAAACAGCCTCCGTCAGCGCCGCCGGGTTCGCTCCGCGGCTCCGCCGAGAGGCCCGAGCCGGATGGCCGGGCCGGAAGGGATGCGCACCGTGTCGAACGACGAGTTGATGGGGGACGACGTCTACCAGCCCAGCAACGACGGCGATGTCCAGGACGGCCTCGCCCAGCTGGAGCCCGAGGACACCCTCGTGGACCGCGGCCTGGAGGACGCGCTCGACGAGGGCTACGCCCCACCCGAACGGCCGCTCGCGGTCGGGAAGTACGGCAACACCGCCGCCGAGCAGCGGGACCGCGAGACGCTCGACCAGCGACTCGCCGCCGAGACGCCGGACGTGTGCGAGCCGGACGGCGACGGCATCGGCGACTGCGTCGGGACCGACGGCGAGCCGGTGGACCCGGAGGCGGGCGAGACCCGCTCCGGGCGGCTCGTGGAGAGCGACGGCTCCCGCAGCCACCTGATCGCCGCCGACGTGGGCATCTCCGGCGGTGCCGCGACCGCGGAAGAGGCCGCGATGCACACCACGGACGACCCCGAGGCGGTTCTCGGCGGGTGGTGAGCCACCCATCCGCGACCGGCGCGCGGACCCCCGGGCGACCGGTGCGCGGGCGGTGTGCGAGCGGGTGCGCGAGCGGCGCGCCGGCGTGGATGCCCCCCAGTGGCGGGAATTTGCCGCCGACCGGCCGATTTCTGTGACCTCCCGCGTTCCGTAGGGTCTCCTCTCACGTACGGATGGAACCGACGTGAGCGAGGAGCGCGGGATGGTGGGCTGGTCGGTGGAGGCCGGGCTGGTCGCGGCGGCGCGCGGCGGGCGGCAGGAGGCGCTGGACGAGCTGGTCGGACAGAGCCTGCCGCTCGTCTACAACATCGTGGGCAGGGCGCTGTCGGGCCGCGCGGACGTCGACGACGTGGTGCAGGAGACGATGCTGCGGGTGCTGCGGGGCCTGCCCGACCTGCGGGACGACTCCGCGTACCGGTCCTGGCTGGCCGCGGTCACCATGAACCAGATACGTCGGCACACCCAGGCGCGCGCGAACGCGCCGCACACGCACGAGCGCGCGCTGGACGAGCTCGCGGCGGTCGCCGATCCGGGCGCGGACTTCGAGGACCTGACGCTGACGCAGCTGGGCCTGTCGGGGCAGCGGCGTGAGACCGTCGAGGCGACGCGGTGGCTGGACCAGGACGACCGCGAGCTGCTGTCGCTGTGGTGGCTGGTGACCGCCGGGCACCTGACCCGGACGGAGCTGGCCGGCGCACTCGGTCTGGACCCGCACCACGTCACGGTCCGGGTCGGGCGGATGAAGGCGCAACTGGAGGGCGCCCGTCTGGTGGTACGCGCGCTCGCCGCCCAGCCCGGCTGCCCGGAGCTGGCCCGGACGGTGCACCTGTGGGACGGGCGGCCGAGCGCCCTGTGGCGCAAGCGACTGGCCCGGCACATGCGCGAGTGCGGGCGCTGCGGCGCGCTCGGCGCGGACCTGGTGCCGCCGGAGCGGCTGCTGGTGGGACTCGCGCTGATCCCGCTGCCGGTCGGCTATCTGGGGTGGCTGCTCAGTCGGGTCGGCGCGGGCGACCACCTGGCTGCGGCGGCGGACGCGCTCCCGTGGCACCCGGACCAGGCCCCGGACTCACACGCCACGACCCACCCGTCCGTGCCCGCCCACCAGGCCACCTGGGCGTCGCAGGAACCGCATGGACCGCATGGACCCCAGGGACCGCAGGGCCCGCACGTGCCCCAGACACCTCAGGGGCCGCACCTGCCTCAGGAACCGCAGGCGCCTCGGATACCGGGGCAGCGCCGGCCGACCTCGCACCGCCGGGCGGTCGGCGGCCACGGTCGGTTCGGGCCGTTCGCCGGCAAGCCGCTGCTGCTCGCGGCCGCCGCGACGGCGACGGTCACGGCCGCGGTCGGCGCGGGCGCGCTCCTGCTGGGCGGCGGGGGCTCGCCGGGCGCGCCGGCGGGGCTCGCCGCGGCCACCGGCACGAGGACGCACAGCGCGGCGGCCCAACCGGTCTCCGTCGCGTCGTCCGCCGCTCCCTCGCCGACCCGGAGCCCCTCGGCGAGCGCATCGGCGTCCCCGTCGCCGAGCGCCACGCCCTCGGCGACCACCGTGCCCCCGAGCCCGGACCAGGCCGCGGCCGAGCAGGTCCTGACGGTCATCAACCAGGCCCGCGCCCAGCAGGGGCTGGCACCCCTCCAGCTCAGCACGGGCCTCGGCAGCAGCTCCACCGCGCACAACCAGCGGATGGCGACCGGCTGCGGCCTCTCCCACGACTGTCCGGGCGAGGCCCAGCTGGGCAGCCGCGAGTCGGCCGCCGGCGTCCAGTGGAGCAACGCGGGCGAGAACATCGGCACCGGCGGACCGGTCTCCGACACCACCTCCGGCATCGCGGGCATGGCGGTCGGCCTGACCCGGTCCATGCTGGCGGAGCAGCCACCGGACGACGGCCACCGCAAGAACATCCTGAGCCCGGACTTCCACCACGTCGGCATCGCGGTGATGCGCGACAGCTCGGGCAACGTCTGGCTGACTCAGGACTTTTCCAACTGAGGGGGACGGCCGACCGCCAGCGCCACCGCTTCCTCGGGCGTGGCCGCCGGGCGCGGGCCGGGGGCGTCACCGCTGGGCGGGCGCAGGTCCCAGCCGGCGAGGGCGACGACGGGTTTGCCGGTGCGCAGGGCCAGCGCGATCTCGCTCATCGTGCCCCAGCTGCCACCGACGGCGATCACGGCGTCGGCCGTGCCGACGACCAGGCCGTTGCGGAGCTCGCCGAGACCGGTGGGCAGGCAGACGGTGAGGTGGGGGTTGCCGGCCGAGCGGTCGCGGCCGGGGAGCAGGCCGACGGTCGTGCCACCGGCCGCGCTCGCGCCGCGCGCGGCGGCCTCCATGACGCCGCCGAGACCGCCGCAGACGAGCACCGCGCCCGCCTCGGCGAGACGGCGGCCGACCTCCCCGGCCGTGTCGCACTCCGCAGGGGTCGCCTCACCAGGGCCGATCACCGCGACATAGGGGACGCAGGGGATGTCGCTCACGGGCCGTTGGGCGTCGGCGGCTGGATCAGGCACAGGCGCGCGCCGACCGGGTCCTGGAGCTGCGCGACGGGACCGTAGGGGGTGGGGGTGGGTCCGGAGACGACCGTGCCACCGAGCTCCACGGCGCGGGCCAGCGCGCGGGGCAGATCGGCGGTGGCGAAGAAGACGCGCCAGGCCGGTGCGGCGGGCGGGGTGCTCACGTCGGTCACCGGCTCGGGGCCGCCGATGGCCGCGACGCTGCGGTCGTCGATGCGCAGGACGACGCGCTCGTTCTCCCAGACGACCTCGGTGCGGTCGGACAGCTCCGGGTCCCAGTCCAGGACCTCGCCGTAGAAGAGGGCGGACTTGAAGGGGTCGCCGGTGCGCAGCTCGATCCAGGCGGGGACGCCGGCCAGCGCGGTCGACGCCTCGGGCAGCTCCTCCGGGCCCTGCCACAGACCGAAGCTCGCACCGTCCGGGTCCCTGGCGACGACGATGCGCCCGGCGTCGATGGCCACGGGACCGACCCCGATCGTGCCGCCCCGGTCCGCGATCCGCCGGGCGCTCTCGTGGGCGTCGCCGACCCCGAAGAAGGTGGTCCAGCCGGTGCCGAAGCCCAGCCCGCCGGCCTCGCTGATACCGGCGACCCTACGGCCGTCGACGACGACGTAGACGAACGGACCGAGGAGCTCGGGGCCCTGCTCGAACTCCCAGCCCAGCAGCCCGTGGTAGAACCGCTCGGCCTCGGCGAGGTCCCGCACGATCAGGCTGACCCACGACGGCGCGCCGTTCACCCCGCGCACCCGCGCACCGCGCACCCGGGGCCGGGCCGCCTCGGGGTCCCCCGGCTCTCCCGGCTCGCCCGGCTCTCCGGGGCCACCCGGGTCACCGGGTTCGCTCGGCTCGGCGGGCTCGGGCGGCCGCACCGGGTCCGGCGGACGCAGCGGCTCGGGACGGCCCGGTGGGCCGGGCGGCGTGGGTGCGGGCGGGACCGGTCGCGGGGGGCCCGGCCTGGGCGCGGGCTCGCTCGGCGGCGAGACGTCGGGGTCCGGATGGACCGGAATGTCTCCAGGCATCGGTGCGCCTCGCCTCCCGGATCAGCGGCGGCGCTAGTGCCACGCCCACCTTGGGTCGCTTCCGAACCATCCTACGCCGCGCCTCCGTTCCTCCCGGGGACCCCCGCACGCCGTGTCCCCGCCCGCTCGGCCCCCCGGCGCCGCGCGGGACAACCGCCGGCTCGCTGCGCCGCCTGCGGTTGCCGCCGTCCGCCGACCGGGTTACAAGGGATCATGGAACTCGTCGCGACGGAGTCCCGGGTCGGCCGTGTGGGGCGGGCCGTGTGGGCCTACATCCGCAAGGCCCCCGGCACCTACATCTGGCTGGCGATCCTCTTCGTCACCACGGTGGTGATCCGCCACGTGGACCCGCACACCGCCGACCGGATCCTGGAGCGCCACTCGACGAACCTGCACTACCTCTCCCAGCAGCCCATCCGGGTGCTGATCACCAGCGGGTTCTACATCGCGGGCGGCGGCTGGTGGTTCTACTTCGTGCTCTACAACATCTTCCACGTACCGGCCGAACGCTGGCTCGGCACCTGGCGCTGGCTGGCCGCGCTGCTGATCGCCCACGTCGGCGCCACCTACATCAGCGAGGGCGTCCTGTACTGGGCGATCCAGCACGGCATGGCGCCGGAGAGGGCACGCTTCACCCTCGACTACGGCGTCAGCTACGCCCTCGCCGGGATCGAGGCGGTGCTCGTCTACCTGATCGCGAAGCCCTGGCGCTACGTCTACCTCGTCGGGCTGCTCTTCTTCTACGGGCTCGGCGTCGTGCAGAGCCGGGACTTCACCAGCATCGGGCACTTCACCGCCGTCCTCCTCGGCCTCGCCTGCTACCCGCTGACCCGCGGCCGCCCGGGCTCCTGGGACCCGATCGCCTTCGTCCGCGACGGCTGGGCCCGCCTGCGCGGCCACCGCTCCTGACGGGCGTCCGGGCCCGAGAACCGCACTCGTGTCCAAAACGGAGTCCACGGAGTGAGACCAGACGGGGCGTCGTTTTGACTGGCCTTATTCAGCCCACATACAGTCCATGACCATGCACGCGCACCACATCTCCTCGTCCCAGCCGGCCTACCGGGTCGCGCTGTTGGCGATGTGCGCCCACAGCCTGTGCGACAACTTCTGTCGCCGCTGATGCTTCGGCGGCTCCGCCGCCCGCTGTCTTTCGTCCCGACCCCTTTCTGTCCGGGACTTCTCCCTTCAAGGCCCGGCCCTGCCGCCGCGCCTCGCCGCGTGCGCGCTCCGCCGCGCGGTCTCCCCCTGCCCGGGCCCGACGCCCGATCGAGGACATCACGATGCTTCGCCCTGCCCGAATAGCGCTATTCACTGCTGCCTCCGTCGCCCTGACCGGCTCGCTCGCCGCCTGCGGCGCCGGCTCCGGTTCCTCGGCCGGTGGCTCCTCGGACGCGTTCTCGGCCGCGAACTGCCAGGGCGGCACGCTCCGCGTGCTCGACAGCGCCAAGAACTCCAAGGGCTTCGATCCGGCCGTCCTCTACACCTCCGGGGGCGGCGCGATCCCGCGCCTGCTCTTCCGCACCCTGACGACCCGCCAGAGCGTGCCCGGCGTCGACGGCACCAAGGTCGTACCGGACCTGGCCACCGACACCGGCAAGCCGAGCGAGAACGCCACCGTCTGGACCTACCACCTCAAGGCGGGGCTGAAGTTCGCCGACGGCACCCCGATCACCTCCGCCGACGTCAAGTACGGCGTCGAGCGCTCCTTCTCGCCGCAGCTCGCGGGCGGGCCGCCCTACCTGCGCGACTGGCTCGTCGGCGGCGCCGACTACCAGGGCCCCTACGGCAGCGGCAACACCGACCTCGCCTCGATCGCCACGCCCGACGCGAGCACCATCGTCTTCCACCTGCGCAAGAGCGAGGGCGACTTCCCCTACCTGGCGGCCGAGACGCAGTTCGCACCCGTGCCCAAGGCGAAGGACACCGGCAAGGAGTACAACGCCGACCCCGTCTCCTCCGGCCCGTACACCATCGCCGGCTTCACCAAGGGCCGTGAGCTCGACCTCGTCCGCAACCCCTACTGGTCGCGCAGCACCGACCAGCAGCGCCTGGCCTGCCCGGACCGGATCGACGTCTCGCTCGGCCTCTCCCCCGCCGTCATCAACCAGCGCCTGAGCTCCTCGGTGGGCCAGGACGCCAACGCCATCACCACCGACACCTCGCTCGACGCGCCCACCCTGGCCCGGGTCTCGGCCGACCCGGCGCTCAAGAAGCGCGTGGTGACCGGCAAGTTCCCGCAGATCTACTACCTGGCCTTCAACCTCAAGAAGGCTCCGTTCGACAACCAGCTGGTGCGCGAGGCGCTCTCCTACGCCGTCGACCGCACCGCACTCGTCAACGCCGAGGGCGGCACCCAGCTGGCGGTGCCCAGCACCACGTTCACCCCCGAGAGCCTGACGGCGGCTCACCAGGACTACGACGACTTCCCCGCGGGCGCGACCGGGAACCCGGAGAAGGCCAAGCAGCTGCTGGCCCAGGCCGGACACCCGAACGGCATCACCGTACCGCTCGCCTACGACACCGACGACACGAGCACCGGCGCGCCCGCCGCGACCGCGCTGCAGCAGGCCTTCGCCAAGGCAGGCATCACCCTGCAGCTCCAGCCGCTCAGCGACGCCGACTTCTCCGGCACGGTCAACACCCCGGCCACGCAGCCCGCGCTGACGCTGACCAGCTGGGGCGCCGACTGGCCGAGCGGCGGCCCGTTCCTGACGCCGATCTTCGACGGCCGTCAGATCGTCACCGGCGGCGGCAACTTCAACCTGGCCCAGTACAACGACCCCGCCGTCAACGCGCAGATCGACAAGATCAACCAGATCACCGACTACGCCGCCGCGCAGAAGCAGTGGGCCGCGCTGGACGCGCAGCTGGGCAAGCTGGCCCTGACCGTGCCGCTCTACGAGGAGGCCACCAGCGTCCTTACCGGCTCGCACGTCAAGAACGCCTACCTGGACCAGTGGCGCGGCTGGTACGACATTGCCACGGTGTCGGTCAAGTGACTCTCACCGACACTCGAACCGGTACCCCCGCCGAGTCGGTCGCCGCGCCCGCAGGGCAGCGGCCGGCCGGCGGGCCGGCCGCGGTGTGGGCCCGCCTGTGGGCCCTGCGCAGCGGGCGGGCCGCCCTGGTCGCGGTCGGCCTGCTCGTCCTCGTCGCCCTGACCGCACCCTGGCTCGCCGCGCTGGAGGGCCAGGACCCGAACAGCTTCCACGACACCCTGCTCAACTCGGCCTCCGGCGGCAGCCCGAACGGCGCCTTCGGCGGGATCGGTGCCCAGCACTGGCTCGGCGTCGAACCCACCACCGGCCGCGACCTGTTCGCCCGCCTCGTCTACGGCGCCCGGGTCTCCCTCGGCGTGGCCGTGGGCGCGACGCTGGGCCAGCTGCTGCTGGGCCTGCTCGTCGGCCTGGCCGCCGGGCTGGCCAACCGAGGGCGGGGCGGACGCTGGGCCGATGCGCTGCTCAGCCGGGTCACCGACCTGGCGCTGGCGCTGCCCACGTTCTTCTTCTCCATCGCGCTGCTGGCGGTGGTCCCGCCATCCTTCCCGCGGCCGCTGCTGCTCGGACTGATCCTCAGCGGCCTGGGCTGGGCCCCGATCGCCCGGATCGTCCGGGCCGAGACGCGGGTGCTGCGCGAACGCGAGTACGTCGCCGCCGCGGTGCTGACCGGCGCGAGCACCTGGCGCATCGCGCGTCGCGAGATCCTGCCGGGCCTCGTGGCTCCGGTGGCCACCTACACGGCGATCGTGCTGCCGCAGAACATGGTGGCCGAGGCGGGCCTGTCCTTCCTGGGCCTCGGCGTCCGGCCGCCCACGTCCTCATGGGGGCAGATGCTGTCGACCGCGACCACCTGGTTCCAGGTCGACCCGACGTACGTGCTGGTCCCGGCGCTCACCCTGCTCGTCTGCGTGCTCACCTTCGCCGGCCTCGGCGAGGCGCTGCGCGTGGCGTTCGACCCCAAGGCCCCGGTCCCGACCCGTACACGCCGCATCCGCATCCGCCGCAAGGCGGCGAAGGCCGCGGGGGCCGCGCAGGCCCCGGCCCGGCCGGTCGGCGCGACGACCACCGCGCCCGAGGCCGGCCACCCCGCAGTCGCCACCGCCGTCCCGAGCCAGAAGGGCGAGGCCCGATGATCCGCTTCCTGCTCCGCCGCCTGCTCGGCGCGGCCGCCGTGCTGCTGGCCCTCGCGGCCCTCACCTACCTGCTCTTCTACGCCATGCCCGGCGACCCGGCACAGCTCGCCTGCGGCAAGAGCTGCACCTCGGACCAGCTCGCCCAGGTGCGGCACGCGCTCGGCACCGACCAGCCGCTCGCGCGGCAGTTCTGGACGTTCCTGACCACGCTCGTCCTGGGCCACGGCTTCAGCACCGGTCCGAGCACCGTCTGGTGCTCCGCGCCCTGCCTCGGCTACTCGTACCAGAGCAACGAGCCCGTCACCCAGATGCTCGTCGAACGCCTGCCCGTCGACGTGTCGCTCGCGCTGGGCTCGGCCGCGCTGTGGCTGCTCATCGGCGTCGGCACCGGCCTGTTCGCCGCGTTGCGGCCCGGCCGCTGGCGCGACCGGGTGACCAACACCGTGGTGCTGACCCTGGGATCGACCCCGGTGTTCGTCATGGCGCTGCTGCTGCTCATGGGCGCCTGCGTCTGGCTGCAGGTACTGCCGTTCCCGAACTACGTGCCGCTGACCGACGATCCGGCGCAGTGGGCGCAGAACCTGCTGCTGCCGTGGCTGGCCATCGCCCTGGTCAGCGCGGCCGGCTACACCCGGCTCACCCGGGCCGGCGTGCTGGAGACGCTCAACCAGGACCACATCCGCACCCTGCGCGCCTACGGCTACCCCGAGCGCCGCATCGTGCTGCGCCACGCCGTGCGCGGCGCACTGCCGACGGTGGTGACGGTGGCCGCCATGGACATCGGCATGGTGCTGGCCGGGGCCGTGTTCACCGAGACCATGTTCGGCCTGCCCGGCCTCGGCAAGCTGGCCGTGGAGTCGGCGAGCACCGTCGACCTGCCGGTGGTCTGCGGGATCACCCTGCTGGCCGGCGCACTGATCGTCGTCGCCAACACCGCCGCCGACCTGCTGCACGCGGCGCTCGACCCCCGAGTCAGGATCTGACCATGACCGACCCCGTTCTGCAGGTCTCCCCCGATCTGCCGGTCTCCCCCGCTGTCCAGGTCTCCCCCGTCCTACAGGTTCGGGACCTCCGCGTGGTCCACCCCGGACCGGTCACCGCGCTCGACGGGCTCTCCTTCGACCTGGCGCCCGGGCAGGTGCTGGGCCTGGTCGGCGAGTCGGGCTCCGGGAAGTCGGCGGCCGCGCTCGCGCTGCTCGGTCTGCACCGCCGCACGGCCACGACCGTCACCGGCGAGATCCTGCTGCACCGCCCGGACCGCCCGGTCCTGGACGTCAACGCGGCGAGCGACGCCGAGCTGCGCACCGCGCGCGGCCCGGAACTCGCCATGGTCTTCCAGGAGCCGCTGACCAGCCTCGATCCGTACCGCCGGATCGGCACCCAGATCGCCACCGCCTACCGGCTGCACACCGGCGCCTCGCGCCCCGAGGCGAGGCAGCGCACTGCGGAGGTGCTGGAGCGGGTCGGCATCGACCCGAAGCGGGCTCGCGACTACCCGCACCAGTTCTCCGGGGGCATGCGCCAGCGCGTGCTGATCGCGATGGCGCTGGCGCTGCGGCCCCGCGTCCTGGTCGCGGACGAGCCGACGACCGCGCTCGACGTCACCGTCCAGGCGCAGATCCTGCGCCTGCTGGACGAGTTGCGCGCGGAGACGGGCATGGCGCTGGTGCTGGTCAGCCACGACGTGGGTGTGGTCGGCGGATTGGCCGACGAGGTCGTCGTGCTGCGGCAGGGCCGGCCCGTCGAGCGCGGCGCCACGGGGCGCCTGCTCGGCGCACCCGAACACCCCTACACCCGGCAGCTGTTGGAGGCGGTCCCGCGCCTCGACGCGCCGCTGCCCGAACGAAAGGCGCCCGCCGCCGACGACGTGCTCGTCTCCGTCGAGGGCCTGCGGGTCGACTTCGGCTCCGTGCGGGCCCTGCGCGGCGTCGATCTGACGGTGCGTCGGGGCGAGACGCTGGGGATCGTCGGCGAGTCCGGTTCCGGCAAGTCGACGCTCGGTCGCACGCTCGTGCGCCTGCAGGATCCCACTGCCGGTGCCGTCCGGTTCGAGGGCGCGGACCTCGCCGCCTGGCGCGGGCGTGAGTTGCGGCGCCGCCGGCACGAGCTGCAGATGGTCTTCCAGGACCCGACCTCCTCGCTCAACCCCCGCCGCCTGATCGGCGACTCCGTCGCCGAGCCGCTGCGGGTGCAGGGCGGCCACGACGAGGCCGCGCTGCGCGCCGAGGCCGTCGGCCTGCTGGAACGCGTCGGCCTGAGCGCCGAGCACGCGGACCGCTACCCCCACCAGCTCTCCGGCGGCCAGCGCCAGCGCGCAGCGATCGCCCGCGCGCTGATCCTGCGCCCCAAGCTGATCGTCTGCGACGAGCCGGTCTCGGCGCTCGACGTCACCACCCAGGCCCAGGTCGTCGCGCTGCTGCGGGAGCTGCGGGAGGAGTTCGAGCTGACGCTCGTCTTCATCGCCCACGACCTGGCCGTGGTCCGCTCGGTCAGCGACCGCGTGGCGGTGATGCGCGGCGGCGAGGTCGTCGAGACCCTGGCCGCGGCGGAGCTGACGCGGCCCCGGCACGAGTACACCCGCGCGCTGCTCGACGCGGTCCCGCGTCTGGAGGCGGTCGTGAGTCCCGGCTGAGTGTCGGTGGCGCCGTGCACACTGTCCGCCATGGGATACGACCTGCGGATCACGCGCGCGGCATGGCAGACCCGCAGCGCGGAGTACCCGATCTCCGCGCGCGAGTGGCAGGCGGTCGTCGACGCCGGGCTGCCGGAGTCGCTCGCGGACACGGAGTTCATCTGCCACGCCGGCCAGGTCCGCACGGGTGCGTACACCGTCGACTCCGGCGCGCTGGCCGAGGTCGCCCGGCGGCTCGGCGCGCGGCTGCTGGGGGACGACGAGGAGGAGTACTTCTGCGACGGCTCCTTCGCGCACTCCGACCCGGGCCTGCGGCCCGACCTCCTCGTGCGACCGCTCGACGTCGAGGAGGTCGCGCCCGCCTGGGAGTCGCTGCTGTCCTGGGAGGACTGCGAGGACCAGCACCCGGTGTCAGGGCAGGCGTGGCGTGCGTTCACGCGGATCGCCGAGCGCGAGGTCGCGGCCCCCGGCGCGCAGCGCCTCACCGTCCGGGTGGGCGCGGCCACGCTCGTGCTGGCCCGGTGGTTCGAGACACCGGGCGGCGCGCCGGTCGAGGTCGCGTGCACGCTCCACTACGACCAGCCGCTGGGCAAGTTCGCCGACTCCCACGAGGTGGGGCACCCGCCGGGGCCCTGGCTCGACCGGATCGCCGCGCGCCCGGAATGGGTTGCCCTCCACGGGATGCTGCCGACGGCGTTCACCCTGGCCGGGGAGCCGGTCCACAGCTCACGGATGCTGAGGGCCCGTCACTGCCCCACAAACGAGTAGCTGCGGTAGAAGAGCGTGTTCTGCGGCCCGACGGACGTCTGCGTGGAGAGATAGTCGTTGTGGCCCGAGCAGTCCGTCGACCGGTAGAGCCGCATGTCCGCGAGCGTGCCGTCCTGGACCGCGTTGACGCCCCCGGGGATGAACCGGTGGCAGTACGTGTCACCCGGATTGGAGATGACCTGCACGAGGTTCCCGTTGGTCGCCACGACGGTCCCCTGCGGCGGGTCCGAGCACCCCGCCAGTGCCACGACGAGCACGGCCCCGCCCACGAGGACGGCGACTGATCGGCTGCGGGACATCGTTGTTCCTCCCGGTGCTCGGTGGCGCGGCTGCGCGGGCCCTGCGACCCTGCGGCCCTGCTCCCGACGCTAGGCGCGACCCGCCCGCGCCGCAGCCCGGTCGCTGCCGTCCGGGTGAGCGCCCCGGTGAGCGGGCCCGCGTGGCGGGGGGCCGCGCACTGCGCGAAGGTGGAGTGAGCTGACCCTCTTTGGAGGCTGAGATGAGCGACCACACCTATCGCGTCACGGAGATCGTCGGCACGTCGTCGGAGGGCGTCGACGCCGCGATCCGCAGCGGTCTGGCCCGCGCCGCCCGGACCCTGCACGGTCTGGACTGGTTCGAGGTCACCCAGATCCGCGGCGCCATCGAGGACGGCGAGGTCAAGCAGTACCAGGTTGGCCTGAAGGTCGGCTTCCGCCTCGACTAGAGCCCGTCCCCGGCCGGGTCCTCGGCCGCGCGCCGGTCACACCCCGTCCACCGCCGGCACCGCGACCGAACCGAAGGTGACCGCCGTGCGCGCGTCCGCGCCGCCGGACGGGTCGTCGTCGGTGACCGGGGTGACCTTGCCCGTCGCGTCGACGGTGAAGAGCAGCGCGTGACCCGCCGGCACCTCCGCCGGGGCCGGGCGCGCGGTGATGCGCGCGCCCGAGGCGTAGCGGGCGGACGCCGAGCCGCCGGCGAGGGCGCCCTCGAACAGGACCGCGCCCGTGGCGGCCGCGACCGGGGTGTCGTCCCACGGGGCCCGGCCCAGGTGGTAGACGGGCAAGCCCTGGCCGTCGATCACGCTGGAGGCCAGTGCGTTGAACTCGTCGTCGTCGCCGAGCAGGAAGACCGAGGTGAGGCCGAGCTCCTCCGCGCCGGTCTCGGTGACGGCGGCCAGCAGCTCGCCCTCGGCGAGCTCCAGACCGGCGGCCGCCACCCGCTCGCGGTCGCCCCGGCGTCCGGCCCACACCAGCACCTCCACGCCCGCTTCGCGCAGCGCCAGCGCCAGGTCCACGACCCATGGCGCACCGCCCACCAGCAGCGGGCGGGACCGCGCCGGCCGCACGACGTGCAGACGCCGGGCCACCGGCAGGGCCGTGAGGCCGTAGAGCGTCACCGTGGCGACGATGACGACGAAGGTCGCGGGCAGGATCTTGTCCGCGCCGCCGATCCCCGCGTCGGTGAGGCCGCTGGAGAAGGTCGCCGCGGTCGAGGCCGCGACGATGCCGCGCGGCGCCATCCAGGCCAGGAAGCCGCGCTCGCCCCGGGCCAGATCCGTTCCCAGGGTGGAGAGTTCCGCCACCACCGGCCGCACCACCGCCACCAGGACGGCCGCCAGGCCCAGCGCGGGCAGCACGACGTGGTGCAGCGAGGTGGGCGTGACGGAGGCGGAGATGGAGATGAACAGCAGGCCCACCACGAGCGAGACCAGCGTCTCGAAGAAGGGTTGACGCGCCGGCAGGTCGTAACGCGGGAGCGTGGCCACGGCCACGCCCATCACGATCGCGGCGACCAGCCCCGCGTCGTCCCGGAACGCGTCGCACAGCGCCGCGACCCCGACGACCGTGGCGAGCTGCGCGGTGGTGCCGAGGATCTCGCCCAGCCGCAGCACGCTCAGCAGCCACCACAGCACCACCGCGCCCAGCAGGCCGCCCGCCAGGCCGACCAAGGTGCTGGCCAGGAACTCGCCCACGGCGCCGGGCAGGGTATGGCCCCGATCGGAGACGAGGGCACCGTAGACCAGCGCGCCGAGGATGCCGCCGACCGCGTCGATCAGCGTGCCCTCCCAGAGCAGGACGCGCCGCACTCGCTCGGTGGGCCGGACGAAGGCGAGCAGCGGCCCGACCACCGTCGGGCCGGAGACCACGAGCACGGCGCCCAGCATGGTCGCGGCCTGCCCGCTCATCCCCAGCATCAGCGAGGCGAGGAACGCCGCGGAGGGCAGAGTCAGCCCGGCACCCAACCAGACCAGCCGCAGCACCGTCCGCCGGGTGTGCCCGGTGAGGCGACGCAGATCCAGCCCGAGACCGGCGTCGTAGAGGATGACGGCGACCGCCAGGGAGACCAGCGGCGCGAACGACGGGCCGATGAGCTTGTCCGGGTGCACCGAGTCGGTGGCGACGCCGGCGACGAACCCGGCGGGCAGCAGCACGATGATGGCCGGGATCCGCAGCCGCGAGGCGAGGATCTGCGAGCCGACCGCGAGCACCACGGTCAGTCCGGCGCCCACCAGGACCTGCTGGGACGTCAGCACCCCGCGCGCTCCCTCCGTGCCTGCCTCCGGTCCTCCCGATGCTCACACGCGCCCGTGGCGGCGGCGACTCGGCTCACCCGGACGGCGCAGTGCGACCCGGTGCGACCCGGTGCAACGGCGCGGAAACCGCCGCGAAACCTGTGTCGACTTGTCTGTATGTCGTGAGAATCATCGTCGACGACCTGTCAGGCCCCGCCATCGCCGCGTTCCTGGAGGAGCACGTGCAGCAGATGCGGGAGATCTCCCCGCCGGAGAGCAAGCACGCGCTGGACCTCGAGGGCCTGCGCCGCCCTGGGATCACCTTCTGGTCCCTGTACGACGGCGAGGAGCTCGTCGGCTGCGGCGCGCTCAAGCGGATCGACGCCGAGCACGCCGAGCTCAAGTCGATGCGCACGGCCGTCGCGCGCAAGCGCGGCGGCGTCGCCTCGCGGCTGCTGGAGCACATCCTCGCCGAGGCTCGGCGGAGCGGCTTCACCCGGGTCAGCCTGGAGACCGGCTCGGCGGAGTTCTTCCTGCCCGCGCGGCGCCTCTACGCCAAGTTCGGCTTCGCCGACTGCCCGCCGTTCGGCGACTACCGGCCCGATCCGCTGAGCACCTTCATGACCCGCACCCTGTCATGACCCGCACGCGGTCATGACTCGCCGAGGTCGGTCGACAGGCGCTCCAGCGCGTCGAGCCGGCACTGCAGGGTGGGGTGCGTCGAGAAGAGCCTGGCGAGCGTCGACTCGCCCTGGCCGTCACCCTCGTCCCCCGGGCCGGACGGCGCCGGGGCGAACAGGAACGCGCTGAAGGCCTGGGCCGTGCGCAGGTCCCTGGTCGGGATCCGGCCGGACGCGCCGGTCACCTTGACCAGCGCGGACGCCAGCGCGGAGGGCTTGCCGGTCAGCTGCGCGGCCGAGCGGTCCGCGGCGAGCTCCCGGTAGCGCGACAGCGCGCGGATCATGACGAAGCTCAGCGCGTACACCGCCGCCGAGACCGCCACCACGGCCGCCATCAGCAGCGCCGTGTTCTGGTCCCGGCGTCCCTTGCCACCGATCAGGCCCGAGTAGAAGCCGACCCGCACCGCCAGTCCGGCCAGCACCCCGAGGAACGACGCGACGGTGATCACCGCGACGTCCCGGTGCGCGATGTGCGAGAGCTCGTGCGCCAGCACGGCGTCGAGCTCGTCGTTCTCCATCCGGCGCAGCAGGCCCGTGGTGACGCAGAGCACGGCGTGGTCGGCGTTGCGGCCGGTCGCAAAGGCGTTCGGCAGGTCGGAGTCGGCGATGGCCAGACGGGGCTTGGGCATGTCGGCGAGGGCGCACAGCCGGTCGACGGCGCCGTGCAGCCGAGGCTCCTCCTCGGCGGTGACCTCGCGGCCCTTCATGGCGAAGAGGGCCATCCGGTCCGAGAACCAGAACTGCGACGCGAGCAGGCCGCCCACGACCACCACGACGAGCACCGCCGACTTCAGCAGCACGACCAGCACCGCCGCGAAGACCACGTACAGCAACCCGAGCAGGAACACCACGGTGACCATGCGCACCGTGAGCTGGCGGTCCGGGGCGAAGCGGGACCGGGAGCGAGGAGAAGTGGAGTCAGACCGCACGGTGATCGCCTCCGTGAGAGCACCGAACCGCGCGCCGGCACTGTCCGTGCCGGACGCCTCCAGAGTAGGCGCGTCGGCGGCGGAACGGACAGATTCGCGGCGCACTCTCACCGTTCGGTCCGATCCGGCGACCGACGGACGAGCCCTGGTCGACCGACGGGCGGGTGTCAGACCCTGCGGCTAGATTGCCAGGAAGATCAACCCGAGAGGCCGACGGCACGGCCGGGAGAGACGACGATGCGCGATCCGCAACAGCCGGCCCGGGCTCAGGCCCAGGCCACCGCCCGACGCCGGGCACCGGCCCACGAGGAGGCCCGCACGCCCGGCTGGGTCCGGCGCCTGCTGGGCCGCGTCCGGCGCGTCCCACGCGACGGACGGGCGGCGCTGCGGTGCTTCGACGCGGGCTCGCTGCGACGCGGGCGCCGTGGCGGTGTCGACCCGCGCTCGCTGGTGTTCGCGGCGGTGGACCTGGAGACGACGGGCCTGGAGCCGGGCGTGGACCGGGTCTGCGAGATCGGCGTGGTGCTCTTCCGCGCGGACGGGTCGGTGCTGGGCGAGTACACCACCCTCGTCGACCCGCAGCGCCCGATGGCCGCCACGGCCATCCACGGCATAGCCGCCGACCAGGTCGTCGACGCGCCGACGTTCGCCCAGCTCGCGCCTGGGCTGGAGCGGCTGCTCGCCGGCACGGTGGTGGTCGCCCACAACCTGGCGTTCGAGGACGCGTTCCTGGCGGCGGAGTTCCGCGCGGCGGGGCGGCCGGTGCCGCGCTGGCCCGGACTGTGCACGCTGGTCACCGCCCGCGCACAGCTGGCCGGCCCCGGCTTCGGCCTCGCCGCGCTCCACCGCAGCCTCACCGCGACCTCGTTCACCGCCGCCCACACCGCGCTCGGCGACAGCCGTGCCACGGCGGAGCTGCTGACCGCGCTCCTGCGCCAGTCCCCCGCTCCCCTGCGCTACCGCGGCCGACGGCCGGGCCGCCCCGTCCCCGGGCCGGTCCCCGCCCCGCACCTCTTCCGTCCCCGCACCCACGCCCCCGACCCGTCCGCCACCCCGAACCCCGCCCCGGACACGCCGCACACCTGGCGCCCGCGCGAGCTGACTCCCCGCTGGGGCCCCGCGCCGCGTTGACCGGGCCGCTTTCCGGCGAGGGCCGGTCCTGCGGTCAGGCCGAGACCCATCGGCGGGTGACGAGCAACGCCGCCGCATAGGCGGCGATGATCGCCGTCAGGAGGGCGTAGAAGGACAGCGGGAGCACGCCCAGGCCCAGCGCCGCGCCGGCCGGGGTCGCCGGGAGCAGCAGGCCGACAAGGACGAGGCCCAGGTTGGCCGCGCGGACCGGCCAGGTGGCCGGGACGCCGCTGCGCAGCCCGTGCCCGCCCACGCGCAGGAGCTGGACGGTGACGGCCTGGGTGATCAGGTTCTCGGTGAACCAGCCGGAGTGGAACAGCACCTCCGACCGCACCGGCCCGAGCCCCGCCGTCGTCGCGTGCAGGACCGCGAAAGTCGCGAGGTCGGCACAGGCGTTGACCAGGCCGAAGGCCAGGGCGTAGCGCGCCAGTGCACCGCGCGTCAGGCGCTGCGGGAGCGGCGAGGCGCCGCCGTCCCGCAGCGGACGGTCGAAGGCCAGGGAGAGCTGCGCCGCGTCGAAGCAGAGGTTCTGCGCGAGCACCTGCGCGGGCAGCATCGGCAGGAACGGCACCAGCGCACCGGCCGCGAGCATCGCGAATACGTTGCCGAGGTTGGAGGCGAGCGTGATCCGCAGGTAGTTGCCCGCGTTCGCGACGCCGGTGCGGGCCGCCCGCAGCGCGCCGCCGAGGTGGCGCAGGGCCTGGGCGCCGAGAACGAGATCGGCGGTGCGGCGCGGGCCGCTGTCGAGCGCCGTGGGTGAGCCGAGGCCGACGTCGGCGGCGTGCAGCGCGGGCATGTCGTTGAGGCCGTCACCGAGGAACCCGACGGTGTGGCCCCCTGCCTGCAGGGCCCGCACCAGGCGGGCCTTCTGCGCGGGGGCGAACAGGGCGAAGACGGTCGTGTGCTCGGCGGCCCGGCGCAGTTCGTCGTCGTCCATGACCTGTGCCTGCGCCCCCAGCAAGGGGGTACCGGGCTCGATCCCCGCCGCACGGCAGGCGTGCGCGGCGGCGCCCGGGCGGTCCCCGGTGACGACCTTCACCACGAGCCCGTCGGCGGCCAGCTCCGCGAGCGCGGCGGCGGCATCCGGTTCGAGCGTGTCGGCGAGACCGACCAGCCCCAGCAGGGTGAGCCCGTACGGGTCCTCCTCACGGCGTCGGACCGCGCGGCTTCCGCTGCCGCCCGGCACGGGGGCCTCCGTCCCGGCGGTGGCCACCGCCAGGACCCGCAGGCCGGCCCCGGCGCGCGCGTCGGCGAGGGCGACGACCTCGGCGCGGCGCGCCTCGCCCAGCGGCCGGTCCCGGCCGTCGACGCGCTCCGCCGCGCAGCGCTCCAGGACGTCTTCCACCGCTCCGGTGACGCAGATCGTCCGCGCCCCGAGCCCGACGGGTCCGCGGACCACGGCGACGGCGATCCGGCGGCTCGGGTCGAAGGGGACGGCGGCGATGCCCGTGAGCCGGTCCGCGAACTGCGGATCCGCGTCGAACGCGGCGTCCAGCAGCGCCTCGTCGACCGCGTCGACCAGCGGCGGGTCGCCCAGGTCGGTGCAGACCAGGCTGGTGACCGCGGCCCAGCGGGCCGGGGCGGGGTCCGGCCGACCGTCGGGGTCGAGGGACACATCGAGGGTGAGCCGGTCCCGGGTGAGCGTCCCGGTCTTGTCGGTACACAGCACGTCGAGCATGCCGAGGTCGTGCACCGCGGTGAGCCGCCGGGCGTAGAGGCCCCCACGCCGCAGCGCGTCCGCCTGCCGCGCGAGCGCGGAGGTGACCACGAGCAGCAGCATCTCCGGCGTCAGACCAAGGGCGACCGCGGCCGCGTACGGGACGACCTCCCAGGTGTGCCCCTCGGCGACCGCCCCGACGAGCAGCCCGGCGGCCCCGGACAGCAGCGCGAGCCGCAACAGCAGCCCGGAGACGGCCCGCGCGGTCCGGTCGAAGGCGGTCCGCCGCGCGCCTGGACGCGCCCGGACCTGCTCCGAGGTGCCGGGCACAGGCGCCGCGGGGGAGGCGGCAGACGAGGTGAGCGCCCCGGGCACGCCGGGCATGGGCCCGCCCGCCAGGTAGGTGTCCGGGCCGGTGGCCAGGACCACGCCGGTGCCCGAGCCATGGACGACCGTGCTGCCACGCAGGCAGAGGCGGTCGTTCTCGGGCGAGCAGGCGTCCGGCGCCGCCGCCGCGGAGACACCCGCCGCGTGCTTGGAGACCGGCGTGCTGACTCCGGTGAGGGCCGACTGGTCGAGCGTCAGTCCGCTGGAGCGGAGCAGCAGCAGGTCGGCGGGGACGCGGTCGCCGGGTGCGAGCCGGACCAGGTCACCGGGTACGAACTGGTCGAAGGGCAGTTCCCGGGCCAGCAGCCGGCGTTCGGCGCGACCGTGCGGCCCGGCGCGGTGGCGCAGCACCGTCGCGGTGCCCTCGGCGAGTCCGCGCAGCGCCGCCGCGTCCTGCTCGGCCCGTACCTCGCCGACCAGCCGCAGCGCGCAGCCCGCGAGCACCAGTGCGGCCAGCACGACGGCGCTCCTGAACGCGCCCGACAGGCAGGTGACCGCGACCAGCAGGCACAACGTCGCGGTGTAGGGGTCGCGCAGCTGGGCGAGGACCCGGCGGGGCCAGGACGGTACGGCCGGCAGCGGCAGCGTGTTCTCGCCATGGGCGACGAGCCGGAGCTCCGCCTGCTGCTCGTCCAGTCCCCCGAGGCCGGTTCCGAGCGCGCGCAGCACCTGCAGATCGCTCTTCCCGGCCGCCTGCGTCAGTGGTCCCCCTCATGCCCGCCCTTGTCGGCTCAGGGTATCGGGCGGCCAGGGGGCCTTGGCCACAGGCCCGCAGGTCCACCGACCTGCGGGCCTGTGGACCTTCGGACCTGCGGACCTGCGGACCTGCAGGGCTCCAGAGCCTAGGGGAGGAACACGAGTCGGTCGGCGAGCTCCTCGGCGAGCTCGGCGGGGAGCTCCGCCCAGACCTCCAGTTCGGCGACGCTGCCGAAGCCGCCGCACTCGCCGCGCGCCGCGACGATCCGGTCGGCGGCCTCCGGCGTCATCCCGGGCAGCCCCGCCAGCACCGGCGCGGGGGCGTGGTTGACGTCGGCGAGTCCGCCGTCGTCGTACTGGTGCGGCAGGTCGGGCCGCCCGATGCCGAGTTCGCGGGCGAGCGCGGGATCGCGTTCGGCCAGCGCCCGTGCCTGCGCCCGGCGTGCGCGCCGGTCGAGTGCGGCGGTGACGGCCGGGTCCTGCGTGACCTGGCCGATCAACCTGCGGCGCAGCGCGAACGTCGTCACCAGACCGCCACCGACCAGGCCGACCGCGATCAGTCCGCCCGCCAGCGAGTTCCGCGCGCTGTTCTGCGGCGACTGGGCCAGCCACAGCGAGACGACGGTGAGCACCCCCGCGCCGCCGGCCAGCATCGCGACCGCCCGCGACCGCAGCCGCCACGCGGCCCAGCCGATCACGGCGGCTGTGCCCATGCCGACGGTGAACAGCGGCAGCAGCGCCCAGAGGACACTGCCGGCGGGGCTCATCCGCCCACTCGGGCGCACCTTTTGACCTATATGCCCTATTTCAGCCACGTTCTTACCGTAGATCGTCGGCCGCTCGCCCGCCCGACTGCGCCTGCCGCACTGTCGGCCCCCGGGTCTAACGTGGCAGACGTGAAGGAGAGCGACGGGGGCCGGCCGGACGGGACGACCCAGCCGACCGAGCCGACCGACGAGGGCGGACAGGCCGAGGAGGGCGGCGAGCCTGCGTGCTGGCTGCACCGGCTCTGCCCGGAGTGCGACGCGGTCCAGGACGCCGAGCGCCCGGCCCACTGCTGGCGCTGCGGCGCGGCTCTGGCAGGCAGGGCGTAGGGCCCGGCCCTACGCTGAGCCCATGGCCCGGCTCAACGACCAGGTCCAGGCGCTCCTGGAGGAGTACGCCGACCTGCTGACCATCACCGGCGGGGACGCGTTCCGGGCGCGTTCCTACGAGAAGTCCGCGCGGGCGATCGGCGGCTGGCCGACCGACCTGGCCGACATGGACCCGAAGGCGATCCTGGAGATCCCGGGCGTCGGCAAGTCGACCGTCGGCAAGATCGACGAGGTCCGACGCACCGGCACGATCGACGCGGTCGAGAAGCTGCGCGCCAAGATCCCGCCCGGGGTCCGCGCGATGATGAAGGTGCCCGGGCTGGGGCCGAAGCGGGCGCTGGCCCTGCACCAGGACCTGGGCGTGTCGACGATCGACGACCTGCGCGCCGCCGCACAGGCGGGGCGGCTGCACGACCTGCCGGGGTTCGGCGGCCGCACGGAGGAGAACATCCTGCACGGCCTGGAGGTACTGCACCAGGCCGCGGGCCGTGCCGACCTGGGCACCGCCACGGCTCTCGCCGAGGAGGTCACCGCCGCACTGTCCGCCGTTCCCGGCTGCCTGCGCTGCACCTGGGCGGGTTCACTGCGCCGAATGCGCGAGACCGTCGGCGACCTGGACGTCCTCGCCGCCGCACACGACTCCGCGCCGTTGATGGAGGCCTTCGTCGCGCTGCCGTCGGTCGCGGAGGTGATCGTCAGCGGGCCGACGAAGACCTCCGTGCGCACCGGCGCGGGCCTGCAGATCGATCTGCGGGTCGTCTCCCCCGAGGCCTTCGGGGCGGCACTGGTCTACTTCACCGGCTCCAAGGCCCACAACATCAAACTGCGGACCCTGGCCGTGCGGGCGGGCCTCAAGCTCTCGGAGTACGGGCTCTTCGACGCCGGGACGGGCGAGAACCTCGCCTCGGCCACCGAGGAGGAGGTCTACGCCGCGCTCGGCCTGGCGTGGATCCCGCCGACGCTGCGCGAGGACCGGGGCGAGGTGGAGGCCGCGGCGTCGGGCGAGCTGCCCGTGCTCGTCACCGAGCGCGACCTGCGCGGGGACCTGCACACCCACACCGACCTCACCGACGGCGTCGCCTCCCTGGAGGACATGCTCGCGACCGCGAAGGCCCGCGGCTACGCCTACTACGCCGTCACCGATCACGCGCCGGACCTGGTCATGCAGCGCATGACGGACGAGAAGATGCTGGCCCAGCGCGCCCGCCTGCAGGAGCTGGCCGGCCACTACGGCCGGATGCGGCTGCTGCACGGCACCGAGCTCAACATAGGCCCCGACGGCTCGGTCGACTGGGACGCGGAGTTCCTCTCCGGCTTCGACGTGTGCGTCGCCTCCGTCCACTCCCACTTCGGCGCGGACCGCGCCACCCAGACCAGGCGCCTGATCCGCGCCTGCGAGAACCCGCACGTCCACGTCATCGGGCATCCGAGCGCCCGGCGCGTGGGGCGCCGGGCGCCGATCGACGTCGACTGGCCGGCGGTCTTCGCGGCCGCGGCCCGCACGGGCACCGCGCTGGAGATCAACGCGGCGCCGGGCCGGATGGACCTGAACGACGACCACGTGCGCGCCGCGCGCACGGCAGGAGTGCGCTTCTCCATCGACAGTGACGCGCACTCCACCGTGCAGCTGGCCAACCCCCGTTTCGGCGTGGGCACGGCCCAGCGCGCCTGGCTGGGCCCGGACGACGTGATCAACGCCTGGCCCTGGCAGAAGCTCAAGCGCTTCCTGACCAAGCCCGACCTCTGAAGCGTTCGGGCGCTACAGGCCGCGCTCGCGCAGCTGCTCCGCATAGAGGCTGGCGGGCAGCTCGGGCTTTCCCCCGCTCGTCACCTCGCCGTTCGAGCCGGAGAGCAGCGGGCCGGTGCAGCCGAAGGCCCAGTTGTGCGCGGTCGGCGGCTGCTGCACCTCGTAGCCGCCGGTGGTGACGCAGTTCCACGCGGTGCTGTTGGCGTCCGACCAGCCGTGGCCGGTGCCGCGGCTGCCGTTGTTCACCAGCAGCAGCGTCCCGTCGACGGTGACCTGGTCGTAGAGGGTGCCGCTGCCCCAGCGCTGGTGGCCGCCGGCGTCGTAGTCGGTCTGGGTCAGCTTCGCGGTGCAGCGCGAGTAGACGTTCGGGCCGGACTGGTGCGCCTCGGTGGTGAAGGCGTGGATCTTCGGCGCGGTGACCAGGCAGTCCTGGATCAGGTTCTGCTGGCCCTCCAGGGTGTAGCCGTCGGAGCGGGCCGAGGTGGCGGTGTTGACCAGCATGTCGAGCGTCGCGGTGTGCAGCACGCTGATCCGGCGGCTCTGCGAGCCGAGGCCGGTGACGCCGTCCTGACCGAAGTGGTAGCCGGTCACGTTCTGCACCCAGGAGTCCTGGACGGCGCCGAAGGTGGAGAGGTTCGATCCGTAGAAGTCCTTGGCGTAGTTGGGGTCGGCGGCCATCGCCCGGCCGTCCGCGCTCAGCGACTCCAGGCCGACGTGGTCGATCCGCGGGAAGGTGTAGCGGTAGACGGTGGCCTGCGTGTACTTCGCCTCCAGCGCGGTGGTCAGGGGCGCGTCGAGGGTCAGCCGGTGGCCGCTGACGGCGGTGACGCGGCGCTCGGAGTACAGGCTCCAGTTCGGGGACCACAGGCCGTGCATGCCCGTCGCGTCGATCCACGCCTGGGTGGTCGGCCGCTGCACGACGACCTGGGAGCCGACGGTCAGACCCACCGTGCTCGCCACGTCCAGTGTGGTCGCGCCGACGGGCACGTACCCGTCGGTGACGCGGGTCGGCGAGCCCACGGCGGTGTAGCGGGAGCCGGCGCCGACGGTGATCAGCGCCCGGGCGGTCGCGCCGTGGGCGACCAGGCGGGTGCCGCCCGCGCCACTGCCGGCGCCGCGCAGGACCACGCCGGAGGCGCCGATGTGCAGGGTCCCGTCGATGCGGTAGGCGCCCGGGGCGAGCAGGACCGCGCCGCGCAGCCCGCCGGCGCCGACCGGCAGCCGGGAGGCCGCGTCGATGGCGGCCTGGATCCTGGCGGTGTCGTCCTTGCCGCTCGGCGCGGCGACCCGCTCCTTGACCGGGGCGACGGGCAGTGCGACGCCGCCGCCCTCGTAGCCCGCGGAGGAGTAGTCCGGGACGCGGTTGCCCTGCGCGTCGTGGCCGTAGACGAGCCTGCCGCCGGACCAGGAGATCCACTGGGTGCGGGTCGCGGCGGAGGCGGCGTGCGCGCTCGCGGCGCCCCCGGCCACGGAGGCTCCCGCCTCAGCGGCGGCGAAGAACCCGGCCCCGGCGACGAGCACCGCGGCGGAGGTGATCAGCAGAGTGCGCCTGCCTCGGCGCTTATGACGGATGTTCACGGGATGGAATCATGACAACTCCAGGTGATTCCCGTAAAGGTTCCTTACCCGATTCTGTCCCCACGTCTCCCGGCCGTCTCCCTGTGTCTCCCCTGCGATTCAGCTCACAGGTTCCCCCTCTCGGGGGGCGTGTCGCCCGCGCACTCGGGCAAGATGGACCCTCTGAGCGGGGCACGGATGCAGCGGCCCCAGCTCTGGGGTGATCATGGAGTGAGCTCTGCCGACCGGGGGGACGAGGAGAGATCGTGGGCGCGGAGGCCCCGAAGCGGGACGCCGCCGCGGCAGCCATGGACGCGGCGTCCTCAGCCATGGCCGGTACGCCGGACCTGTTGTCGACCCGCCTGCTCGCCGCGCTGCCGGTCGGCGTCGCCCTGCTCGACGCGGACCTGCGCCGGACCTACGCCAACGAGGCCTTCCTCCGCCTCACGGACTTCGACAGCGCGGCCGCGACCCGGACCGCGGCCCAGGTGCTCGCGGACGGCGAGACCCGCGAGCTGGTCGTGGGCCCGCCCGAGGCCCGGGTCCGGATGCGTCTGCAGCGTCTCGACCCCGAGCCGCCGACCTCACCGGAGGCGGGCACGCCCCTCTCCGCCGTACCCGAGGCCGTGCCCCGGGCCTCGGGCCCGGCTGCGACGGCCGTTGCGGGGGCTGCGGGGGCTGCGGCGGCTGCGGGGACTGCGGCGGCTGCGGGGGCGATGGTGCTCGTCGTGGCCCTGCTGGACGCCGGCTCCGCGCCGTCGACCGACGAGCGGCCCGATGCGGACGTCCGCGAGGCCGACGCGCACGTAGCCGACGAGCACCCGGCCGGTGAGCGCGCAGCCGGTGGGCGTGGCGAGCCGGTGGCCGAGGCGCACCCGCGCGGGGCGAACCTGTCCCGCGCGGACCGGGACGGGACGGTCGGCCGAGCAGGCGGGCCCACTGAGGCCGGGGCCGGGACCGGGGCCGAGACCGCGCTCGGGACCGGGGAGCTGCCCGAGCCCCTTCCATCGTCCGAAGCGGAGCGGCTCGCCCGGCGGCGGCTCGCGATGCTGACGTCCGCCGGGGAACGCATCGGTACCACCCTCGACACCGACACCACCTGCTCCGAGCTGGCCCGCTTCACCGTGCCCGGCCTGGCCGACCTCGCCACCGTGGACATCCTGCCGCCGGGCGTGCCCGAGCACCGCGTGGGTGTCCCGCTGGGCACCCTGCGCCTGCTGCGCGCCGCCGTCGCGGGCCGTCCCGAACTGCACCAGCAGCTCGCCACGCTCGCCCACCCCGGCGAGTCGGTCCGGCACCGCGAGGGCTCGCTCGTCGCCCGGAGCCTGCTGGCGGGCAAACCGATCGTGCTCGACCTCGCCGCCACGGGCGTGGACGGGCGGGAGGGTGAGGAGGCCGCGCCGATCTCCGACCCGGCGACCCTGGCGGTCTACGCCGCCGCCGGGGTCAGCTCCGTCGTCGCCGTCCCGCTCGCGGCCCGCGGCCACCTCATCGGCGCGCTGACCCTCGCCCGCGCCGCCGCGTCCACCGACACCACGGGCGAGGCCTACTCCGAGGAGGACCTCGCGCTGATCGAGGACCTGGCCGGGCGGGCCGCGCTCAGCATCGACAACGCCCGCCGCTACATGCGCTCCCAGGGCATCGCCCTGGAGCTCCAGCGCGCGCTGCTGGCGGAGCCGGCCAGCCCGCACCCCAACATGGAGATCGCCTGCCGCTACCTGCCCTCCGGCAGCAGCTCGGTGGTCGGCGGCGACTGGTACGAGAGCGTCCGACTGCCCTTCGGCCGCACGCTGCTGGTGATCGGGGACGTCATGGGCCACGGCGTCGAGGCGGCCGTGGACATGAGCACGTACCGGTCGATGCTGCGGTACGTCGCGGTGATGGACCTGCCGCCGCACCGGATCCTGCGCCAGCTCGACGCGATGATCTCCGAGAACGAGGCGTCCCGGCCGGCCACCTGCCTGCTCGCCCTGGTCGACCCGCCACGTAACCGGGTCACCTTCGCCAGCGCCGGTCACCTGCCGCCCGCGCTCGTCGGCCCGTCGGGGGCGACCGAGCTGGTCCCCGTCCCGAGCGGCCCGCCGCTCGGCACCGGTGTCGGCGGCTACCAGCAACTGGTCCGCGAGCTCGCTCCGGGCGCGGTGCTGCTCCTCTACACCGACGGACTCGTGGAGCGCCGACACGAGGACATCGACGCCTCGCTCGAGCGGCTGGCCCGCCTCCCGCTCCCGGCCGCGGGCGACCTGGACGACCTGCTCGACGCGGTCCTGCACAGCTCGACACCGAGCGAGGCGGAGGACGACATCGCCCTGCTCGCGGCCAGGGTCCGGCCCCGCGCCTGAGGGCCAGGAAAGGAATCCGGAAGAAATCCTCGGCGGAGTGTCGATCCCGCCGGTCCCCGTTCGTAGTGGTGGTATCAGCCCGGCAGGAGGCCGAGGCCGACACGGAACACAAGGCAACGAGGAGTCGTCATGAGCGCCACCAAGATGTACCTGCTCTCGGTCCACATGGTCGAAGGCCAGGAGCCGCCGTCCGAGGAGACCATGCAGACCATGTACGCGGACGTCGACCGGTTCAACAAGAAGCTGCAGGCGGACGGCGCCTGGGTCTTCGCCGGCGGTCTGCTCCCCGCGGACATCGCGACCGTGGTGCGGACCCAGCCGGACGGCAGGGTCGTCACCACGGACGGCCCGTTCGCCGAGACCAAGGAGCACCTGGGCGGCTTCTGGGTGGTCCGGGCCGCGGACCTGGACGCCGCGCTCGAGCTCGCCGCGGCGGGCAGCAAGGCCTGCCAGGGGCCCGTCGAGGTGCGTCCGTTCCAGGACGACACGGCCGAGCTGTAAGCGAACCGGAGCAGCCTTGACCGACGACGAGCAGCGCATCGCCCGCCATGCCACCGAGCGCGAGACCGAACAGGTCTTCCGCGAGGAGTACGGGCGGTGCGTCGCCGCCCTGATCCGCTTCCTCGGCGACATCGACCTCGCCGAGGAGGCGGTGCAGGACGCCTTCACCGTCGCGCTCGAGCACTGGCCCGCCAAGGGCCTGCCGCCCAACCCCGGCGCCTGGATCACCACGACGGCCCGCAACCGTGCCGTCGACCGGCTGCGCCGCGAGTCGTCACGCCAGGACCGGCACCGCGAGGCGCAGCGGCTGCTCGACGCGACGACCATCACCCCACAGGACCGTGCGGCAGAGGAGGGGCCCGTGTCCGACGACCGGCTGCGCCTGCTGTTCACCTGCTGCCACCCCGCCCTCGCCCCGGCGGCGCAGGTCGCGCTGACGCTGCGTCTGCTGGGCGGCCTGCAGACCGCGGAGATCGCCCGCGCCTTCCTGGTGCCCGAGGCGACGATGGCCCAGCGCCTGGTCCGGGCCAAGCGCAAGATCAAGGACGCGGGCATCCCCTACCGGGTCCCGCGCGAGGCCGAGCTGCCCGACCGGCTGCAGGCCGTGCTGGACACGATCTACCTGGTCTTCAACGAGGGTTGGACCGCCTCGGCCGGCGAGGGGCTGTTGCGTGAGGACCTGTGCGCGGAGGCGCTGCGGCTGGCACGCGTGCTGGTCGAGCTGATGCCGGACGAGCCGGAGGCCGTCGGCCTGCTGGCCCTTCTGCTGCTCACCCACGCCCGCGGGGACGCGCGGACGCGCGCCGACGGGACGCTCGTGCTGCTGGCCGAGCAGGACCGCTCGCGCTGGGACCACGCAGAGATCGCCGAGGGCCAGACCCTGGTCCGCGCCTGCCTGCGACGCGGTGCGCCCGGCCCCTACCAGATCCAGGCCGCGGTCAACGCCGCGCACAGCGACGGCTCGCTCGCCGAACCGGAGCGGTGGACGCAGGTGTTGGCCCTCTACGACCTGCACCTGCGACTGGCGCCGACGCCCGTGGTCGCCCTCAACCGGGCGGTCGCCCTCGCCGAGGTCTCCGGCCCGGCGGCCGGCCTCGCCGCAACGGACGCCCTGCGCGAACCCCTGGCCGGATACCAGCCGCTGCACGCGACCCGCGCAGACCTGCTGCGCCGCCTGTCCCGCAAGGACGAGGCCGCGACGGCATACCGCGCCGCCCTCGAGCTGACCACGAACGCGACGGAACGGGCCTTCCTGGAGCGCCGGTTGGCCGCGCTGGGCACGACGGGACAGTAGCCGCCGGCTGCGCCCCGGGCGGACGTCGACGCCCGGGCCACAGGCGCGCGGCCGCGCGGCGAACGCGCAGGAGCGGGCCCCGACACGGCCACGCGCGGAGCAGGGGCCCCACACGACGGCGCACGCGCGGCGGCGGCCGCCGCGTGAGCGCGAGGCCGTCACACGACCACGCCGCCAACCGCAGGCGCGGCGGCCGCGCGGCGAACGCGCAGCGGCGCGCCCCGACACGGCCACGCGCGGAGCAAGGGCCCCCACACGGCGGCGCACGCGCCGCATCGGCGGACGCCCCGTCAGTCGAACACCGACCAGCAGATGTCGTTGCGCAGGCGCTGGTCGTCCAGGACGAGGGCGCGGATCGCCGCCGGGAGGCGGTCGCGCTGCCAGGCGCACTCTCGGCGTCCCGCGTTCTCGGCCTCGGCCGTGGGCGCGGCCGCGCGCGCCGCTTTGATCGCGTAGGCCGCGGCGCCCAGTTCGTGCGCGGCGACGTGCGCCACCACCGCGGCCTGACCTGCCGCGAACGCCGCGTGGCGTGCCGGGCCGGTCAACACCCGTGCCGCCGCCATGGCGTGGCCGCCCGCCGCGCGGGAGTCGGACATGCGGATCTCGCCGCGCGTCCACGCCCGTACCTGCGCGATCGCCTCGCGCGGTCGGAGGTCCGTCGGCTGCGCCGACTCGAACAGGGGCAGCACGTGCTCGGCACAGTCGGCCGCCCACAGGGCCAGCAGGTGGTGGTCGGCATCGGTCAGCGAGCCGCCGCGGCGGAGGGTGATGAACCGGGGGTCCCGCTCCTTGGGGAGGATCACCGTTCGACCGTACTGCGCTCAGGGCTGGAGCAGGGTACGGAGCAGCAGCTCCGCCTGCTCGCGGAGCTCGTCGGGGGTCGGCGGGGCCGCCTGGCCGGAGCCGGCGGTGGCGTTGAAGAGGATGCCGTCGCACCACGCGATCAGGTAGCGCGCGCGACGCTCGGCGTCCTCACCGCCGGCCGCGGCGAGGAGGGACGCGGCGATCGCGCGGAAGCCCGCGCCGAGCGCGTCGTAGCGGTCGCGGACCTCGGGGTCCCGACCGGCCTCGAGGGCCAACTCGAAGCGGGCGAGGGTGAGGGCGCGGCCGGTGGTGAGCGCGGCGCCCACCCCGTCGACGAGGAAGGAGACGAGCAGTCCGCGCGCGGCCTCGGGGGTGAGCTCGGCCGTGGGGGGCGAGGTCTGCAACGGTGCCGCCTCCACCTCGGCGAGCCGGTCCAGGGTCAGCGTCAGCAGCGCCGCCCTGGTGCGGGCGACGTTGGAGGTGGAGCCGGGCGGCAGGCCCGCCGCCTCGTCGACGGCGCGATGGGTCAGGCCACGCAGGCCGCGGTCGGCGAGCAGAGCGACAGCGGTGTCGGCGATCAGGCGGGTGCGCGGCGAGGTCATGGTCAAAATCATGCCCCCTTCCCAGCGGTCACTACATCCGTAGTACGATGGACTACATCCGTAGTGAGCCGAAGGGGGGCCGCCATGAGCGAAGCCCAGCACCGCCCGCACGCACTCGTCGTCGGCGCCGGCATCGGCGGACTCACCGCCGCCCTCGCCCTGCAGGCGGCGGGGTTCCACGTCGGGGTGCACGAACGCGCGGCCGCGCTGGAGCCGGTCGGCTCGGGCCTGGGGATCGCGCCGAACGCCCTGCGGGCGCTGGACACCCTCGGCCTCGGCGACGAGGTGCGCGGCGTCGCCACCGTCCAGGGCGAGGGCGGACTGCGCCGCCCGAGTGGCCGCTGGCTCGCCCGGACCAGCGGCGAGGGCATCGCCCGCACGTTCGGCGACCCGCTCGCCGTCGTCCACCGCGCGGAACTCGTCGCACTGCTGGCCGCACACCTGCGCGCCGGCGCCCTCCACACCGGCAGCGCGCTGCGCGTGCTGGACCCGGGAGACCCCGCCGACCCGGACCGGCCGGCCGTCGCCGTCACCCCCGACGGCTCCCGGCTCGCCGCCGAGCTGATCGTCTCCGCCGACGGGATCCACTCCCCCACCCGGAGCCTGCTCTTCCCCGAGCACCCCGGCCCGCGCTACTCCGGGTTCACCACTTGGCGCACCGTCATCCCGAGGCCGGAGCGGGCAACCGGGCGTCGGCCGGGCCCGCTCGGCGAGGTCTGGGGCGCCGGCGCACTGACCGGCGTGCTGCCGCTGCCCGACCGGCGCACCTACCTCTACGCCGCCGCGCTCGCCCCGGCCGGCGAACGTGCCGCAGACGGCGACGAGCGCGCCGAGTTGCTGCGCCGCTTCGGCGCCTGGTGCGCGCCCGTGCCCGAACTGCTGACCGCCGCCCGGCCCGAGCTGGTGCTGCGCAACGACGTCCACGAGATGACCACCGCGCTGCCCGCCTTCCACCGTGGCCGCGTGGCCCTGCTCGGCGACGCCGCCCACGCCATGACGCCGTTCCAGGGGCAGGGCGCCTGCCAGGCGATCGAGGACGCGGTCGTCCTCGCCCACGCCCTCCGCGCGACGCCCACCCTCGCGGACGCCCTACGGGCCTACTCCGCCGCCCGCCTGCCACGCGCCACCGACGTGCTCCTCCGCTCGTCCCGCGTCGCCCGCGCCGTCGCAGTCCACTCCCGCCCGGGCGTCCTCCTCCGCGACACCGCCCTCGCACTCGCGGGCCTGCTCCCGGAATCCGCGGTCGTCCGCGGCATGGCCCCGACCTTCGACTGGCACCCGCCGACGCTGCCGCAGCGGCCCGGCGCCCTCACCGGCGTGGGGAAGGCGTGACGTGGAGGGCGGCCAGGGCGGTCGTCCAGTCCGAGGCGATCACCGACTGGGCGGCGGTGAGACCCACCTGCCCCGAGCAGACGGCGTCGTGGAGGGCTGACTCGACATCGTCCTTGGGGTTGGCCGGGCCGGAGCCCGGGGTGTGGCCCGGGGAGGGCGGTTCGACCCAGAGGTTGCGGGGGTCGTTGGGGTCGCCGCCGACACCCAGCGGGATCAGGTGGTCGTACTCGGCGTCGGAGAGACGGCCCTTGTAGGCGTAGGACGTCGCATTCAGGCGCTTCTCGACGTCCGTCACCGCCTTCGGGGGCCGGACGCTCGCCGTGTAGCCGCCGCGGCGGCACAGGGTCTGGCGCAGGTTGGCCTGGGTGACGGCGGGGTTCACGGCGCCGGGCGTGCAGTGACGGTCCGGCAGCGGCTGCGCGCCGGAACCCTGACCGTAGTGGCAGCTCCCGGCGGGTGGCTGCGGGGCCACCTGGTACGCGCTCTGCGGCCCGGGACCGACCGCCAGGGCGGTCCCGGGGTCCGCAGCGGAGGTCCGTGAACCGGCAGTGCCGCCGCAGCTCGACAGGGCGAGCGTGAGGACCACCGCCGCGCCCGTCCGACGCCAAGCTCCCACGACGGCTCCCTCCGTCCGGCCCGGATGGCCGCTGAAGGCCACTGAAGGCCCCACCCTAGGAGCGCCGCGACTACGTCGCGAAACGGACTTCACCCGGACGAGTGCACCAAATGTCTCGTACATGCCCAGTTGATCTGGAATGGTGGAAAGCGACCACAGGGGGGCGGTCCGGCCGCCCACTCCCGGAGGGAGATCACAGATGGCGCGCGTCACCGGTAAGTTCGGCAAGCTCGGACCGCAGTTCCCGGTCGGCCTCAAGGAGTTCACCGCCTACGCGAAGGCGCCGCTGCCCGCGCCGCCCGCGGCGGTGGACTGGGCCACGAAGGTCGGCACCTGGCCGATGGACGGCAACGACCAGTACGGCGACTGCACCATGGCCGCGGCCGCGCACCTGATCCAGTCGTGGAACGCGCAGACCGGCCAGAGCGACACGGTGCCGACGGAGCAGCAGGTCGTGGACCAGTACTTCCAGCTCTCCGGCGGCAAGGACACGGGGCTGGTCGAGTCCCAGGTCCTGTCGAGCTGGCAGACCACGGGCCTGTGGGGCAACCAGGTCATCGGCTACGCGCCGGTCAACGTCCACGCCCAGACGGCGATCAAGCAGACCATCGCGCTCTTCGGCGGGGTGTACGCGGGCATCCAGGTCCCGGCCAACGCCCAGACGCAGTTCCAGGACGGCAAGCCCTGGACGCTGGCGCCCGACTGGCAGACCCAGCCCATCGAGGGCGGCCACGCCATCCCGCTGCTCGGGTACGACGCCGACTGGCTCTACGTCATCACCTGGGGCGCGGTGCAGCAGGTCGCCTGGGACTGGTGGCAGACCTACGGGGACGAGGCGTGGGCGGTGCTGGCGCAGGAGTACCGCGAGGCCGGGCAGGTCAACGGCATCGACATCGCCACCCTGACGGCCGATCTGAAGCAGATCTGAGCCGACGAGCCGGCGCCCGCGGATCGTCCCGGGCGGGGGTGGGGACCGCCGGGCCCCACCCCCGCCCGGGCACGGTCCGCGGGCGCCCCGACGGCCGCCACCGGACTGGGCCGAGCGGGTGGCGCGTGACACCCGCTCGGGGCGCGTCCGAGGAGCGGGCACGGGCGGCCGGATGCACGCTTGTGGTGGGCCGCCGCGCACCGTCGCGGCGGTCGCCGTCGCCCGCCGAGGCCGATCGCGATGCGAGGAGTGATTCCCGTGGTCCCCACCCTCTCTTCCACCAGCACAGTCTCTTCCCACGGCACGACCGGGAACGACGCCGCGCCGCAGCAGCGGGCGGCCGACCGGCCGCCGGTCCGGGACGTCTGGGTCCGGCCGGACTTCGAGGCGTACGACACCGCGCTGGAGGTCACCGCCTACTCGGCCCGCGACTGAGCGGGCCGCAGCGCATGAGCCTGCTCACCGCCGCCCCCGAGGGGGCGCCCGTCCTCGGCGACGCCGAGTTCCGTGCCGCGCTGTACGCGCTCGAGCCCCGCTACTGGGACGGTCACCCGTTCCACACACGTCTGCACGCGGGCCTGCTCGGCAAGGACGAGCTGCGCCTGTGGGCCGCCAACCGGTGGTACTACCAGCGGTGCATTCCACAGAAGGACGCCGCGATCCTCGCCAACTGCCCGCTGCCGGAGGTCCGTCGGCAGTGGCTGCCGCGGATCGTCTACCACGACGGCGCGGATGCCGGGGCGGGCGGCGCGGAGAAGTGGTTGCGGCTGGCCGAGGCGGTCGGGCTCAGCCGGGCAGAGGTGCTCTCCGAGGAGCACGTCCTGCCCGGGGTGCGCTTCGCCGTCGACGCCTACGTCACCTTCGCGCGGCAGCGGCCCTGGCTGGAGTCGGTCGCCTCCGGGCTGACGGAGCTCTTCTCGCCGGGCCTGCTGCGCCACCGGCTCGGCCGGATGCGGGAGCATTATCCGTGGATCTCCGAGGAAGGGCTGGCGTACTTCACCGCCCGCATCGACGTCGTCGACGCCGAGGGCGCCGCCACACTGGACCTGGTGGTCCGTCATGCCACCACCCGCGCCGATCAGGAGGCCTGCGTGGCCGCGTTGTCGTTCAAGTGCGACGTGCTGCAGGCGGTGCTCGACACGGTGGACCACCGCGCGACCTCCCTGCGGGCGCGACCATGAGCGCCGCGCCCGCGCCCGCGCCCGCGCCCGCTCAGCAGCCCGCCGCGCCGCGCCTGCGACGCGGGGTCCGGCTGTCCCACGACGCCACCCGGGGCGCGGACCTGGTCCTGCAGCCGGAGGGTGTCCTGGTGCTCAACCCGACCGCCGCCGCCGTGCTCGCGCTCTGCGACGGACGACGCTCGGTGGACGCCGTCGTGGCGGCCCTCGGCGAGCGGTACGCGCAGGTCAGCCGCGCGGACGTCGACGAGCTGCTCGCCCGTCTCGCGGCACGCCGCGTGGTGGCGTATGGCTGACACGGCACCTGCGGCCGACGCGGCACCCGCCCCGTTCGGGCTGCTCGCCGAACTGACCCACCGCTGCCCCCTGCACTGCCCCTACTGCTCCAATCCGCTCGAACTCGTGGCGCGGGCAGCGGAACTGGGCACGGACCAGTGGTGCGAGGTGTTCGCCCAGGCCCGCGCCCTGGGCGTGGTGCAGATCCACCTCTCCGGCGGGGAACCGCTCGCGCGCCCGGACCTTCCCGAACTCGCCGCGCACGCACGAGGCCTGGGCGCCTACGTCAACCTGGTCACCAGCGGGGTCGGCCTGACCCGCGAGCGCGCCCTGCTCCTGGCCGAGCGCGGCGTGGACCACGTGCAGCTCTCCCTCCAGGACGCCGACGCGGCCGACGGCGACCGGGTGGCCGGCGCACGGGTGCATGCCGCGAAGCTCGCCGCTGCGGAGGCCGTCACCGCCGCCGGGCTTCCGCTGACCGTCAACGTGGTGCTGCACCGGGCCAACATCGACCGGACGGAGCGGATCGTCGATCTCGCGGTCTCGCTCGGCGCGGACCGGATCGAGCTGGCCAACACCCAGTTCTACGGCTGGGGCCTGCGCAACCGCGCGGCGCTGCTGCCCACGCGCGCCCAGCTCGAGTCGTCCCGGGACGCCGTGGCGCGGGCCCGGGCCCGGTACGGGGCCGCTCCCGACGGCGGGCCGGAGATCGTCCACGTGGTCGCCGACCACTACGCCGACCGTCCCAAGCCGTGCATGGACGGCTGGGCCCGGCGGCAGCTCACCGTCACCCCGGCGGGCGACGTGCTGCCGTGCCCGGCCGCATCGGTGATCCGCACGCTGCCGGTCGAGAACGTGCTGCGGCGCCCGCTCGCGGAGATCTGGTACGCCTCGGCATCGTTCAACGCCTTCCGTGGCACGGAGTGGATGTCCGGACCCTGTCGCTCCTGTCCGCAGCGTCACGAGGACTTCGGCGGCTGCCGCTGCCAGGCCTTCCAGCTCACCGGGGACGCCGCCCGCACCGACCCGGTCTGCGGCCTCTCCCCCGACCGTCCGCTGGTCGACGCCGCGTTGGCCGAGGCCGGCCCGGAGCTGCGGCCGAACTACGCGATGCGGGTGCTGACGTGAGGGTGCTCCTGCTCGGTACCGCCGCCGGGGGCGGCTTCCCGCAGTGGAACTGCGCCTGTCCGCTCTGCCGGAGGGCGCGGGCCGGACGGCTGCCGGGGCGCACCCAGGACTGCGTGGCCGTCAGCGGCGACTCCCGCTCCTGGTGGCTGCTGAACGCCTCGCCGGACCTGGGGGCACAGCTCCTGGCCGCCCCGGAGCTCGCCCCCGGCCCGGGTCCGCGCGACACCCCGCTACGCGGCGTCCTGCTCACCGACGCCGAGGCCGACCACACCCTCGGCCTGCCGCTGCTGCGTGGCGGCCCCGGCCTCGAGGTCCTCGCGACCTCGACGGTCCTGGGCGCGGTGCCGCTGCGCGACGCCATCGACCGCTACACGCCCTGGCGTTGGACCGCGCTCGTGCCGGGCGGCGCGGCGCACGAGCTCGTCGGCGGGCTCTCGGTGACGGTCCACCAGCTCGGCAGCAAGGCGCCGAAGTTCGTCGACTCCCCCGCGACGGACGGATCGTGGGTCAGCGCGCTGCGCATCGCGGAGCCGGCGACGGGAGCCGCCCTGCTCTACGCGCCCTGTTTCGGCCGCTGGACGCCCGCCCTGGACGCGCTCGTCGCAGGCGTCGACTGCGCCCTGCTCGACGGCACCTTCCTCTCCGCCGACGAGCTGGGCACCCGCGCCCCCGGCGCTCGCGCCCAACGCTCCATGGGCCACCTGCCGATCTCCGGCCCGGACGGCAGCCTGTCCGCCCTCGCCCGCCATCCGCGCGTCCGCCGGATCTACACCCACCTCAACAACACCAACCCGCTGCTGGACCCCGCCTCGGCCGCCCACACGGAGCTGAAGGCCGCCGGCGTGGAGCTGCTCCCCGACGGGACCGAACTCGCCCTGCCCTGACGGCGATCGGACCGCTTCTGGCACGCCTGTACGATCAGGCCCACCCGACTGGAGTGGAGCACCGTGGAAACCCCGCCGCCGAACATCGCCCGCGTCTACGACTATCTCCTGGGCGGCAAGGACAACTTCGAGGCCGACCGGGCCCTCGGCGAGCGGATCGCCGGCGCGCTCCCGCAGGTGCACCTCGGTGTGCAGCAGCAACGCGCGGTGCTGCGACGGGTGGTGGACCATCTGGTGCGCGTCGAGGGCCTGCGGCAGCTCGTCGACATCGGCTCCGGGCTGCCCACGGCGGAGAACGTGCATCAGGTGGCGCAGCGCATCGCGCCCGACACGCACGTCGTCTACGTCGACAACGACGCGACCGTGCTCGCCCACGCCCGCGCGCTGCTGGCCGACAACAAGCAGACCGTCGTCACCGACGGCGACCTGCGCCGCCCCGCCGAGCTCCTGGCCGACCCGACGCTGCGCGCCCACATCGACCTCGACCAGCCGGTCGGGCTGCTGCTCTGCGGCATCCTGCACTACGTCCTGGACGAGGAGGACCCCTACGGCCTGGTCCGCGGCCTGGTCGACGCGCTGCCGTCCGGCAGCTACGTCTTCGTCCACCACCTGACCACCGCAGGGCCGGAGGTCGACGCCGACACCGCCGAGGCGGAGGCCGCCCTGCGGCAGGGCGTCGGACGCGGCCAGTTCCGCACCCGCGACGAGGTCGCGGCGTTCCTCTCCGGCCTGGACCTGCTCGACCCCGGCGTCGTCGGCGTCGCCGAGTGGCGCCCGGACGCGGACACCCCCTCCCCCGCCGACCACCCCGTGCTCCGCCTCGCCGCCGTCGGCGTCGCCCGCAAGCCCTGATCACCACGGCCCGTGCGACGGTCCGTCACCAGTCCTCCTCAAAGGCGAACAGCGGCCCGTCCCCGGGTGCGCTCTCCGTCAGGGACTGCTCGGACCAGATGACCTTGCCCGTGGGGGTGTAGCGGGTGCCCCAGCGGTGCGCGAGTTTGGCGACGAGGAAGATGCCGCGACCGCCCTCGTCGGTGGTCGCGGCCCAGCGCAGGTGCGGAGCGGTGCTGCTGGCGTCGGAGACCTCGCAGACCAGGGCGGTGTCGCGCAGGAGGCGCACACGGACGGGTGAGGCGCCGTAGCGGATGGCGTTGGTGATGAGCTCGCTCAGGATCAGCTCGGTGTTGAAGGAGATCTCCTCAAGACCCCACTCGGCCAGTTGCTTCACGCAGGCGTTGCGCACCGGTCCGACCGCGGCGGGGTCGCTCGGCACGTCCCAGGTGGCGACCTGGTCCGGGCGCAGCAGCGTGGTGCGGGCGACGAGGAGGGCGATGTCGTCGGTGGGGTGGGGGCTCGGGCCGGCCTGGATCGCGGCGGAGCAGGTCTCCTCCGGGCTCGTGCCGCCGCGGCCCTCGAGGGCCGCGCGCAGGCGTTCCAGGCCCTGGTCGCCGTCCTGCTCGCGGGACTCGACCAGGCCGTCGCTGAACAGCAGCAGCTGGGAGCCGGGGGCGAGCGGGATCTCGGTGGTCTCGAACGGGTGCCCGCCGACGCCCAGCGGCGGCGAGACGGCCACCTCGGGGCGGTCCAGCCGCCCGTCCGGGGTCAGCACGACCGGCGCCGGATGCCCGGCACGGGAGACGGTGCAGACGCCCACGACGGGGTCGTAGACCGCGTACACGCAGGTGGACCCGGTGAAGCTGACGTCGGTGGACTCCTCGTCGAGCTGGGAGACGAGCTCGTCCAGTCGGCCCAGCACCTCGTCGGGCGGCAGGTCGAGGGCGCAGAAGGTCCGGATCGCGGTGCGCAGTCGGCCCATCGCGACGGCGGCGTTGATGCCGTGGCCGACCACGTCCCCGACGACCAGGGCGGTGCGGAAGCCGGGCAGGGCGATGACGTCGAACCAGTCGCCGCCGACGCCCGCGGTGGCGGGCAGGTAGCGGTGCGCCACCTCCAGCCCGGTGCGTTCGGGCACGCTGCGCGGCAGCAGGCTGCGCTGCAGGGCGACGGCGGTGCCGTGCTCGCGGGTGAACCGACGGGCGTTGTCGACGGACATCGCGGCGCGCGCGGCCAGGTCCTTCGCCAGCAGCAGGTCGTCGGCGTCGAAGGGCGCGCTCGTGACGGCGCGGCGGAACTGGACCAGGCCGAGCAGGCCTCCGCGCATCCGCAGGGCGACGGTCAGCGTCCCGTGGTGGTCGTCCGGCACCGCCTCGTCACTGGTCACGGCGCGCTCCTGCGGGCTGCCGGCGGTGACGGTCACGCTGGCGCCGACCGGCGCGGCGGACCCGGGCGAGCCCACGCCCGGACGACCGCGCAGTGCGGTACGGCGCAGCAACGCGGCCGTCCGCGGCGGCTCCTCGCCGCGGGTGACGGCGTCGACCAGGTCGACGGTGACGGTGTCGGCGAACCCGCCGACCGCGACCTCTGCGAGCTCCTCGCAGGTGCGCGTCATGTCCAGGGTCCGGCCGATCCGCATGCCCGCCTCGTAGAGCAACTGCCGGCGCTGCCCGGCGACCTCGATGCGGTCGGTGAGCTCGTGCAGCTCGGTGGTGTCGCGCAGCGTGACGACGCTGCCGGGCAGGCCGCCGTAGGGCGCGGTGGGGCGCTTGTTCACCGCGAGCAGGCGGTCACCGGCCCGGTGGATGCCGTCGGTCACCTCGTCCGCGGAGGTGAGCAGCTCGGTCGTGGCGGGGTCGAGGCCGAGCGAGGCGACGGATCGGCCCTCGGCCTCGGCCGGCAGGTCCAGCAGCCGGCGTGCCTCGTCGTTGGCGAGCGTCAGGCGTCCGTCACCGCCGATGATCAGCACGCCCTCGCGGACCGCGTGCAGCACGGCCTCGTGGTGCTCGTACATCCGGGACAGCTCGGTCGGGCCGAGGCCCCGGGTCTGCCGCAGCAGCCGCCGGGAGGCGTAGGCGGTGCCTGCGGCCGCCAGCACCAGCCCGACGGCGGCGCCGCCGATCAGGATCGGCAGG
The DNA here is from genome assembly GCF_900109465.1 of Streptacidiphilus jiangxiensis. Classification (GTDB taxonomy): domain Bacteria; phylum Actinomycetota; class Actinomycetes; order Streptomycetales; family Streptomycetaceae; genus Streptacidiphilus; species Streptacidiphilus jiangxiensis. Next base: position 4,971 of record NZ_FOAZ01000021.1, on the reverse strand, counting down.
TGGGTGTCGACCAGCGAGTTGACCCGGCCGACGGTGATGTTGACGACGACCACGCCGAGCGGCCGGTGGGCCGGGTCGAAGATCGGGACGGCGGTGGCGATCGAGCTGAACCCCGGCTCGCTCAGGGTGAAGGTGACGGTCTGGCCGGCCAGCAGCTTCGGCACCACCTCCTGCGTCACGAAGGGGGGCGCCTGGTAGGGGCGACCGACGAAGGTCGGGTCCGGCGAGGTGAGCTGGACGTAGCGGGTGTTGAAGACCACGACCGAGTCCACGCCGGTGGCCTGCCGTACCGCCTCGGCGCGTGGCTCCAGCACCGCCGACGGGTTCGAGCTCTCCAGGGCCTGGGCGAGCCCCGGTCCGCTCGCGAACGCCTCGGCGACGCCCCGGGTGACCCGGCGGGCGTCGCTGACCGTGCTGGAGCGGGCCTGGAGCACCATCGCGGTGACGGCCGCCGCCACCAGCAGCAGCACGATCAGCAGGCCGGTCAGGAACATCCGCCCGGCCAGGCTCCGGGCGGAGAGCATCCGGCTCAGCCCGCGCCCGCGGCGCGGACCGCTCGGACTGTTCGAGCCCGGCTCGGACGACGCACCGCGGTCACGGTGCGTCGAGGCCTCGCGGTGGCGTCTGCGCACCCCCCATCCTTAACCTGCACACCTGTGACCACGCAAGTAGCGGTCGGTAATCGGCGGAGCTAGGGCCGGTCCTCGGCGGTCTCCCACTCCGCGACGCGGCGCAGGCGGTGGGCGCGTTCCGGGTCCGGGAGGGGGCCGTCGAGGGAGCGGCGCATCGTGGCGGCGGCCTCGGCAAGGCGGCCCGTGCGGGCGAGGAGCTCGGCGCGGATAGCGGTGCGACGGTGGTCGTGCGGATCGGGCGCCTGCGCGTCGAGAGCGTCCAGGGCCGCCAGGCCGGCCGGGGCACCGTAGGCCTCGGCCACGGCGACGGCCCGGCCGAGCGCGGCGGGCGTGCTCGCGGGTTGAACGGAGATCAGCAGGTCGTAGAGGCGCACGATCTCGGGCCAGTCGGTGGCCTCGGCGGTCGGCGCGAGGGCGTGCACGGCGGCGATCGCCGCCTGGAGCTGGTACGGGTCGGCCTGCCCCTCGGTGCGCTCCAGGGAGGTGGCCAGGAGGTGCAGGCCCTCGTCGATCGCGGCCCGGTCCCAGCGGCCGCGGTCCTGGGCGGCGAGCAGGACCGGCGCACCGTCGGGGTCGATCCGGGCCGGGCGGCGCGCCTCGGTGAGCAGCAGCAGCGCGAGCAGCGCCTCCGGCCCGGGCCGGCCCGGCAGCAGGTCGCGCAGCAGCCGGGCCAGCCGCACCGCCTCGTCGCACAGGTCCACGTCGAGCAGCGTCGCGCCGTCGAGCCGGGTGTGGCCGGCGGTGTAGAGGCCGTGCAGGACGCCGCAGACGGCCGCGAGCCGGGCGGGCAGCTCGGCCTCGGCGGGCACCCGGTACCGGATGCCGGCCTGCTTGATCTTCTGGCGGGACCGGGTCAGCCGCTTGGCCATGGCCGCCTCGCTGGTCAGCAGGGCGGCGGCCACCTCCGGCACCTCCAGGCCACAGAGTGTGCGCAGGGCCAGCGCCACCCGGGCCTCGGGAGCGAGCGTGGGATGGCAGCAGACGAAGATGAGCCGTAGTTGGTCGTCGGAGCCCACCGCGCCGACCGGCTCCGGCGGCTCGGGGGCCGTCTGGTCCAGCAACTGCGTCGCCTCCCGCTCCTTGCGGCCGCGCAGGCCCTCCCTGCGCACGAGATCGGTCGCCTTGCGGCGGGCCACCACCGTCAGCCAGGCCCGCGGGCTCTCGGGCACGCCGGAGACCGGCCACTCGCGCATCGCGGTGATGGTGGCCTCCTGCACCGCGTCCTCGGCGATGCCGAGATCGCCGACCGTCCGCACGAGGGTGGCCAGGATCCTGGCCCCCTCCAGCCGGACGGTCCGCGCGAGCGGGTCCTCCACGGGCGTTCCCTTCGGGCCTCTGTCGGGGCCCCTGCGGCTACTCGGACGTCAGCAGCGACTGCACCGCGCTGAAGTCGGCGACGGGCCGCACCTCGATCGCGCCGTGCCAGGCCCCGGGAATCTTCGCGGCCAGGGCGACGGCCTCGTCGAGGTCCTCGCACTCCAGCAGGTAGAAGCCGGTCAGCGCCTCCTTGGTCTCGGCGTAGGGGCCGTCGCTGACCACCACCTCGCCGCCACGCGCGCCGAGAACCCGCACGGTGGTCGCCGTGGCGGTCTGTGCGAGGGCCTTGCCGCCGACCACGTGCTCGTCCGCCTCACTGCGGAAGGCGGCGTACTGCGGAAGCCACTCCTTGGCGATCTCGGGCTCGGCGAAGTCGAGATCGGGCGTGTAGATGAGCGCGGCGTAGAGCATGACGGTCAACCTTTCGGACTCGCTGTCCGGACCGGGCGGGCGCCCTCGTCCTCACCCTAGGGACGAACGAGGCCTGACGCGCGGGACATTCGGGCAGAGAAAACTTCCCGGCCGGTCCCTCCGCGCTGTCCTTTCCCCGCGGCGCCGTTCGTCCAGAGGCAGAGCACGCGCTCCACCGCGCGTCCCGAACGGGAGCCTCCGATGACCACGCAGCAGCTCACCACCGCCCGCGCCCCCGGCGCGGCCTCGACCGACCGCCACGGCTGGGTCCTCGCCCTGATGTCCGCCGCCGCGTTCATGGCCGTACTCGACACCCTTGTCGTGACGACCGCGCTCACCACGATCCAGCACGCGATCCGGGCGACGCCCGAGCAGCTGGGCTGGACAGTGAACGCCTACACGCTCGCGCTCGCCGTCTCGATCCTCCCCGCCGCCGCGCTCGGGGACCGCTACGGACGGCGGCGGGTGCTCGTCGTCGGCCTGACCCTCTTCTCGCTCTGCTCGGCCGCGTGCGCGCTCGCGCCCTCGATCGGGCCGCTGATCGCCGCCCGTGCGGCGCAGGGTGTGGGCGCCGCCACCGTCATGCCGCTGACCCTCGCCATCCTCGGCGCGACGTTCCCGCCCGCGCAGCGCGGCCGGGCCATCGGCGTGTGGGGCGGCCTGACCGGTCTCGCCGTGGCCGCGGGGCCGCTGATCGGCGGCGCGGTCGTCCAGGGACTGGGCTGGCAGTGGATCTTCTGGATCAACGTGGTGCTCGGCGTGGTCCTGGTCCCGCTGATCGTCCGCCACGTGCCGGAGAGCCGGGGGCCGGGCGGTCCGCTGGACCTTCCGGGCCTCGCGCTCGTCGCCCTGGGCGCACTCGGCCTGGTCTGGGGCCTGGTCCGGGGCAACGCCTCCGGCTGGACCAGCCCCGAGATCCTCACCGCGCTCCTCGGCGGAGCGGCCCTGCTCACGGCCTTCGTGCTCTGGGAGCTGCGGACCCGGACGCCGATGCTGCCGATGCCGTACTTCCGCTCCCGCGCCTTCTCCGCCGGGCACGCGGCCGGCTTCCTGATGACGGCGAGCCTGTTCGGTGCCGTCTTCCTGATGGCCCAGTACTTCCAGATCGTCGGCGGCGACGACCCGCTCGCCGCGGGGCTGCGCCTGCTGCCCTGGACCGCCACGCCCATGGTCGTCGCGCCGATTGCGGGCAACCTCTCCGACCGGATCGGCGAGCGTTGGATCCTCGCCTCCGGGCTCGCCCTTCAGGCGGCCGGGCTGGCCTTCGTGGCGCTGACCGCGGGCACGTCCCCGTCCTACGCCGCGCTGGCGGTGGGACTGGTCGCGGCCGGCGTCGGGATCTCGATGGCGCTGCCGACGGTGCAGACCGTGATCCTCGGCGCGGTTCCGCCGTCGGGCATCGGCAAGGCGGCGGGCAGCAGCAACACCTTCCGCCAGCTGGGCGGCGCCTTCGGCATCGCCCTGGCGCTGGCGCTGTTCACCCACTACGGCGCCCTGGAGAGCCCGGCCCGGTTCGCCGCCGGGTTCCGCCCGGCCGTCGCCGCGCTCGCCGTCCTGTCACTCCTCGGCGCCGTCGCCGGCGCCTGCGCCCCGAGCCGGAGCGGCTCACTCGTGACCGGTGGCGCGCTGACGTCCCCAGGTGACCGGGTAGCGGACGGGGTGGCCGCCGATGCGCGCCGGCAACAGGCCGACGCCGACGAGTAGCAGCGTGGCCAGGGCCAGCAGGCCCAGAAAGGGCACCGGGTGCGGGGCCTGGAGCACAACGATCACCGAGGTCGCGGCCGCCGGTGAGTGGGAGAGGTGGGTGAGCAGCATCGCGCCGAGCGAGAGGCCCGCCGCGACCGCGGCGCCCCAGGCACTGCTGCCGGTCACCGCGAGGGTGCCGAACCCGATGAGCGCGCAGAGCAGTTGTCCGCCGATCAGGTTCCGGGGCTGCGAGATCGGCAGTCCCGGAGCGCCGTGGACGAGGGCCGCGCTGGCGGCCAGCGGCGGTATCAGCATCGGCTGGTGGAGCAGCACGCCGACACCGACCAGAACCGACAGGGCGCCCGCGGCGAAGACCGCCGCCCGCAGCGCCTGCAACGGGTGCGACGGCTTGGCGGCAGGGGGCGGCGGCATAACGAGCTCCGGGCAGGTCGGATCGGACCGCCCGAGCATAAACAGCATGTTGAACTCGCTGGTCAGTCGTCTTACTCCGCGGGCACGGCCCTGAGTGGGGGCGTGCCCGCGGGGCGGGGCACGGGGCTCAGCGGGCGCCGAGGAGGTGTTCCATGGCGAGCTGGTCCAGGACCTCGAAGGCCATGCCGCGGCGGGCGGCGGTGTCGACGTCGAAGTCCTCGAAGGCGTCCCGGTCGGCGAGGAGGCCGGCGAGGCCGTCCTGGGCGGTGGGGAGGGCGAGTTCGGGCAGGCGGGCGGCGGTCAGCGCGGCGACGACGTCCGGGTCGGCGCGGAAGGCGCGGGCGCGTTCGGCGAGCAGCAGGTAGTTGCGCATGCAGGCGGCGGCGGAGGCCCAGACGCCGGAGAGGTCCTCGGTGCGCGGGGGCTTGAAGTCGAAGTGGCGCGGGCCGTCGTAGCCGGCCGATTCCAGCAGGTCGACCAGCCAGAAGGCCTG
>NZ_FOAZ01000054.1 GCF_900109465.1 Streptacidiphilus jiangxiensis | reverse complement strand
CCAAGACCACCGTCGTCAACACCCCGGCGAACTCCGTCACCACCCGCTTCTACGACCAGGCGGGGCAGCTGACCAGCAGCGTTAGCCCCAACGGAAGCGCCACCGGCGCCACGCCCGCCAACTACACCACCAGCTATACATACGACGCCCTCGGCGAGCCCACCCAGACCATCGCTCCTCCAGTCAGCACCACCACCTTCAGCGCCGGCAGCGGCACCGCCACAACCGGCACGGCCAGTGCCATCACCGCCACCGGCTACAACACCTTCGGTGAGATCGCGGACACCAAGGACGCCGATGGCAATATCAGCACCTACACTCACACCTTCGACACTGCTGGCGCGCACCTGTCCGTCGCCTCCAACACTTACACCGCCCCCGGCACCAGCACCGCGGTTACCGCGGTCGTCCAGACCGACTACGACGCACTCGGCCGGACCCTGCGCACCACCGTCGACCCCACCGGTCTCGATCGCGTCACCAACTACAAGTACGACCAGCTCGGCAACACTGTCGAAACCGACCTGCCAACTGTCAACGGCGCTACCCCGGCCTGGACCTCCACCTTTGACCTCGACGGTGAGGCTCTGTCGACCACCTCACCGACCGGTGCGCAAACCCAGGCCACCTACGACGACCTGGGGCGCACGATCACCATGTCCCAGTTGGTCCGCCAGCCCGCCCAGGGCACCGCCAGCCCCGGCCCCACCGTGGTCTACACCGGCGCCTTCGGCTACGACGACGCCGGCGACAAGACCACCACCATCGACCCCGCAGGCCAGTCCAGCAGCGCCACCTTCGACGCAGCCGGCGAAACCCTCACCGCCACTGACCCCCTCAACCGCACCTCCTCCTTCATTTACGACCTAGCTGGCGACGTCACCAAGGCCACCGAGCCCGCGCCAGACAGCACCCACAACGGCGCCTCCACCACCACCACCTACGACCAGGCCGGAAACGCCCTGACGGCTACCAACCTGGACGGCACCGGCGCCACCATCTCCAGTACCACCACGCTCTACGACCTCGACGGCAACCCCATTTCGGTCGGAGCCACGGCGGACGACGGCACCACCAGCACGAGCACCGCCAGCTACGACGCGATGGACCGACTCACCCAGCAGATCCAGCCCACTTCCGCCACCCACAGCATCACCACGACCTTCGGGTACGACGCCGCTGGAAACCGGACCGCCTACACCGACGGCAACGGCCACGATCCGAGCTACCAGTCGGCCACCGGCAACACCACCTACACGGCCTACAACACCCTCGGCCTGCCCGAGTCCGTCGTTGACCCCGCCACCAGTGCCTATCCCAACGCCGCCGATCGCACCTACACCACCAGTTACGACACGGCCGGCGAGGCAGTCAGCTACACCGAACCCGGTGGCGTTAGCCAGGCCAGCGCTTACAACGCCGACGGCCAACTCATCAGCCAGACGGGCGCGGGAGCAGAGGCCACAACCACCAGCCGCACCTTCGGATACGACACAGAAGGCCGCGTCACCAGCCTCTCCACACCCACTGGTACCGAGAGCTACACCTACGACGACCGTGGCAGTCTGACCAACTCCAGTGGACCCTCCGGTACCGCCAGCTTCACCTACGACGCGGACGGCCGCCAGGCCAGCCGAACCGACAAGAACGGCACGACCAACTACACCTACAACGGCGCAAGCCAGCTCGCTACACTCGCCGACCCCGCGACGGGCACCACCCTCAACTACTCCTACTACGGCAACGGCGACCTCAAGTCCGTCAACTACGGCACCGGCGGCCCGACCCAGACCTACGCCTACAACGCCCAGCACCAGGTAACCCAGAACACCCTCACCACCGGCAGCGGCAGCACCATCGCCTCCCAGGCCTACACCTACTACCCCTCAGGCCGAATCAAGACCCAGACCAACACCGGCCTCGCAGGACCCAGCAGTAACACCTACACCTACGACCAAGCCGGCCGAATCAGCAGCTGGAACAACGGCACCAACACCACAAACTACGCCTACGACGACAACGGCAACCTGACCCAGCGCGGCAGCATCACCAGCGCCTACAACGCACGCAACCAGCTCACAACCAGCGGCACCACCAGCTACAACTACACCGCGCGCGGCACACTCAAGAGCACCGTGATCGGCGGGACCGCCACCACCACGTCCGCCTACGACGCCTTCGACCAACTAATCACCCAGGGCCCCGAGAACTACAACTACGACGCGGCCGGCCGCCTCGCCACTGCCGGAACGAACACTCTCAACTACGACGACACCAGCGACGCCGTCATGTCCGACGGAGCCGAGAGCTACACCCGCACCCCCGACGGCGGCCTGGCGAGCCTCACCCGGGGCAGCACGTCAGCCTTCGCCTACACCGACACGCACGGCGACCTCGTCGGCACCTTCAACGGCACCGCGACGACGCTCACGAGCTCCGCCAGCTACGACCCGTGGGGCCAGCCGGTGACCAGCACGGGAAGCAGCCACGATGTCGGTTTCCAGGGTGGCTGGACCGACCCCAGCTCCGGACAGGTCAACACCGCCAGTCGCTGGTACAACCCGGCAACCGCAGACTTCACCAGTCGCGACACAGCGTCCCTCGACCCCGCGACTAGCGCCAGCGGGAACCTTTACGCCTACGGCAACGACAATCCGGTGCAAATGGCCGATCCCAGCGGCAACAGCAGCTGCACACCGGATCCCGTAACCCAACCCAACGGCTACCCTGCCTGGGACTACGGCGGCTACGGCAACGGCTACTCGTTCGATTCGTACGACCAGTACTACCAGTACGCCTATGGATACAATGCGTGGCTCCAGAACGGGATGGACCTCGCTGCCCAGAACCAACTCATATATGGGTGGGGCGGCTACGGCGGAGGAATGGACCCCTCCCAGAGTGCGCCTTGGCTCCTGGGTGCTGGCGGCGGTGGAGCTTCATGGGCTGGTGGTGCAGCCGCTGGTGATTTCCTCGGCATGTTGGAGTGGGGAGGCCTGGCATTCGCTTTCAGCTCGGGCAGTTGCGTGCTCGACGCGCCGCCGCGTCCCGTCGTGCGGCCGATCGACTGGCACACCGTTCCGCCCAAGACCTGCCCGCCCAGTGCATGCACGACCACGAAGCAGCCTGGCCACCAAGACGGGCGAGCGGCTGACAGGACCCGTGACGGCAAGCCGAAGCCTAGTCCCAAGGGATTGCCCAAGGCGTTCGTCCAGCCCTGGTATCTGCTCCTCACCGCCGGAACTGATGGCACGGCACGCGACGACACGGGTCCCACCTGCGCGTTTAACGGGCAAGGATGGGTCAATTACGGCCAAAGGGACGTCGGCAATGGCAGCCGGTCGACCACAATGACGGCGTGTCTCAACAGTACATATCTGGACACGCATAAAGGAACTAAGACACAGTCTGATATCAGGCCCCCTGGGTATGACTGGGCTGTAAAGTACGCTGGCTATCTCAAGCAAGCGCCGGAATTCACCGTAAACAACTGCCACCTTTTGGCTAGGCAGATGGGCGGGTCGGGCACGGATCTGGAGAACCTCGTCACCTGCGGTGCCGATGGAAATTCATATGTCGGCAAGAAGAATCCGCTCTATTCCATGCACGACTTCGAAAATGAGGTTCTCGGCTTCATCAATGACGGCAATACGGTCCTCTATCAAGTGACGCCGCTCTACCGAGGGGCGAGGACGGTTCCATATGCATTTGAAATGTCATACATGTCTTGGGATGCATTCGGTCGACTCGATGGGGCGGACTCGACGCGAGTGTCGAACATGATGCGCAGCGGAAAGGATCAGTGGACAAATATGGGGACGGTGACGGACAGCAGGAACGGAAGGCAGGTTCCGACTTCAATTGACGGGTGATATCAGCCGTGTCAATCTAAGTGGCTGATATAGTGGCTGCCAGGCCTGCATCCTGCAGGACCTGGCGGCCCTTTCATTTGACGGAGTGGCATGCACCCTGGCATAGAGCGTTTGCGCCTGATCCTTCCGCCGCCCGTTGGTGGCGGTGATGACATCGACTGGGAAGCCGAGGAGGAGAGGCTGGCTCTTGTTTTCCCTTCAGACTACAAGGAATTCGTTAGGATTTACGGAGGGGGAAGCGTGGCGGGCTACTTGGCCATCGCGACTCCGTCGGTGAGCGAATCTCCCTACTCGGAAATCTCAGACTGGCAGCCGATTGAACTTGGTGCCCAAGAGCATCGAGGGCTGCGAGATGTTTCGCTTGGAATTCGAGACCGGCTCATTCTGGTCGGAGTGACGGCAAGCAGCGATGCTATCTTTTGGCATGCCAATGAAGGCGAGGCAAATTCCTGGAATATTGTCGTGTGCACCCGAGATGTGGAACGCGGCGAAAATCCATGGAAATACTACCGGATGGGATTTTCTGGTTTCGTTGCAAGTCTAATTGATGGATCGGTAGAAAACCCGTTTGGCATGGACGATTTTCCAGGTCGGAATCCGACTTACATGAGCTGGAGGGGGAATTGACCACCTTCGGTGGATAGTGAGGTCAGCACCCTTCACGGGCAGTTTGAGGCGTGAGGAACCAGGGCGGCGTGCTCACTGACGGCGCGGTTGCTGCGGCCTGCTGATGGCGAGGGCAGGCGGCGCGCGGTCGCCACAGCACCAGCGTGCACGGTGCTCACCCGTAGATGTGGCGGCACTGCGTATACAGTTTGCCGGGCCGGCTGCCTTCTTTGGCCAGTGCGTCGCAGGGGGACGGGCTGTGCCTGCCCGCTGAATGGCTGGTGTCACGGTGGTGGTGGGCTCCGACCGTGCTGTGCGCTGCGGCGTGGTGTCGGGCTGGCGCCTGCGGGGCAAAGGGCGCGGAACTGCGCCCTACGGAGCCGGGCCGGAAGCCGCCTGCGCGCGCGTGACGTCCAGTTACGCATGACCAGTGACGGACCCATCGCCTGATGCCGCGTCCAACGAGATCGTCTGGTACTGGCTGATGGCGCTGGCGCTTGCCGCGCCGACCGCGAGGACCGAGGCGGTCATCGCGATGAGCAAGAACTTCGTGCTCATGGAACTCATGCGATGTCCAACGAGGCCGACGCGTTCCGGTCTCGAACCCTTCCCGACCGTGCTGGAGGCCAGTTCGGGACTGGTTACCTGCACCGGCCCAGGTCTCCGCCAAGGTACCCAGCGCAAGTCAAAGGCATGATTACGTCCCAGGCGGGCAGCAGCACAGACCGGGCTGCACACCGGCGCGTGACGGGCCGTTACGGCATCGCAACCGGCGGCCGCCGAACTGGTGACCGTAGCGGTGACCCGCGCGGCATGGAGTGGGGGCACATCCTGGAGGAGGATTCCGTGTCCGGCATTCCCTTGCTGCTGCCCCAGCCCCCCGCGTCCGCCACGGCGGTGACGCTCTACGTGCTCGTCGGGATCGCGGTCTGCGCTCTGGTGACCTTGCCGCTCCCGGCGCACCACGCGCATCCGGACGACTACCGGTTCGGCATCGAGCCCGTGCGCGCCCTGGGCGCCGTCATCACGGTGGTCGCGTGCGTGGCTCTGTGGCCGGCCGCCCTGCTCTGGACGACCACCCAGAACTCCAATCCGCGCGCAGCTGCCGCCCGCGCGCACCGGCCGACCCGTGCGCGCGCACGGCGCAGCGCCCAGCGCAGCGCGCTGCGCACCGTGATGCGCAGCGACGACGAGGGTGCTGAGCTGCCGGTGTACCTCGCGCAGCCCACCAGCGTGGTCGACGCCGCCGCGGGCGATGCGCAGTGGGTCGACGCCGCCGCCGCACGCGTCGTCGGCGCGCTGACAGAGCGCCGGCTCCTGGACGCGGTCCTCGGCGCCCGCTCACTGGTATGGGACGTGGAGTTCACCTTCGGTCCGAACAGCAGCCAGCTCGGGCACGCCACCGAGCTCCTCGCGCACGTCTGCCGCGAGATCGGCGACGACATCCGTGCCGTGCGGCTATACGCGCGCGCCGCCACGGGCTGGGCGCAGAACTTCGGCGCCGAGCACCCGAGCGCGTGCGCCGCCTTCGACCGCGCGACCGCCTTGTGGACGAAGGCCCGCGCAGCCGAGGCGACGGACCCTGTCACCGCTGTGCTCGTGGCCTCGGTGACCCGGCTGTTCGCCTCGGCCGGGATGCCCCACACCCCCGCGCCCTGACCGGACACCACCGAAGACCGACCGACTCGGCCGTCCCGCTCAGCCAGGCAGGATCAGCCGTTCGCCGTTCTGCGGACTGGTGACCCGGTACCGGTTAGCCAGCAGCCACTGCGCGACGCGCTCCGCATTCCACCGGGCAGCGGCAATGCTCCCGGTTCGCCGGCCCTTAAACCACAAGCGCTGGCCTTCGCGACCGGTCCAGCCGACCGACCAGCGCAACCGCTCCTGGGGCAGAGCCTGACTCCACAAAGGCTTGCCCTCGTACTCCTCCAGTTCGATCCGGGCCCACACCAACAAATCGGTGTCCGGCACGCGGGCGCTGGTGCAGGCATGCTCACCGCCCGGGTGCTGCTGCAGCAGCGGCGTGGGTAGCGCGTCCAGCACGGACAGGTGCGCGATCTGCGCGACCAGGTCGGCCACGTCCCACACCAGCGCCAGAACCACCGCCCCGCGCAGAGTGCCTGTCCTCACCGCTCGGATCATCTGGGTTCACAGCCTATGCATACCCGGCAGGCCCGGAGCCGACTATGGCTCGGGCCCTGCTGACTACCGCATGCAGAAGACTTGCTGATCAGCTTGCTGATGACGGGTCGATCCCGAGCACGGGCAGGCAGTCGCCTATACCGACGAGTTCAATGTCGTCACGCCGCTGTTTGATCCACTGCTCGCGGGTCAGCCTCCATCGGCTGAGCTGCGCTGACTCGCCCCGCCGGGTGGCCCAGGTGATGCCGTTCGGCACGTAGCCCACCGCCTCGGAGACGCGGTTTGACGCGTGGTTGTCGATGAACGCCTCGCTGTTAGCCTCACGGGCCCCGAACCCGTCGAAGGCCAGATGCAGCACCGCTTGCCGCATCTCCTTACCCAGGCCGCCGCCCCGCGCCTCGGGACTGAGCCAGGAGAAAGTCGAGACCGTTCCGAACGCGGCGAAGTTGGTGCCGATGAGATCCTGCATGCCCAGCGGCTCGCCGTCGATGACGACAACGAAGTAGAGGCGCCAGAAGCTGGCATTGACATGACCTCGACCGGACCATATTCCGCGCAGCCAGGCCCATTCGCGCTCATGCCCATCCATATAGAGGGACATCGGATCATCGAAGGGCCACGGGGCCTGAGTGGCCACGCCCTTCCGGACCGTCGGGACCAAGCGTTCCAGGAGCTCATCCGTAGCTCCCAGCAAAGACAACCGCGGCCCATGAACCTGCACGTTCAACGGGGGATACGTGGACCTGGGCAAGTCAGTCATCGGCACGGCGGCCACCCTAGAGGCGAACCAGCAGGGCGTGCATCACATATTCGACTCGCTTGCCGCCCTCCCCAGCCCGGCGCGCGATCACCGGTGCGAGGGATTAAACAGGTACAGAGACTCCGTCCAGTCCGCGGGCGCGTCCAGCACGAGCTTGTGGACCTGCTCCTCGATCCGATCCTCCTCCAGCTGCCCCTCCAAGGCGAAGTCCTCGATCGACCCCGCGTGGAACTCGCGGGCCTGGGCCGCTTCCTCCACGAAGCCCAGCGCCCGGCTCACCATGTCGTGCGCGACCGCCACCGCCTGGGTCGGTGCGCTCAGCTCCGGGTAGGTGACGTTGTCGTACGCCGGTTCGTCTCAAAGAGGTTGGACCGGAGCGCTGGCGCTTACCTTGTCCTCACCAGGCTCGTGCTGATCCTCGACCCCAACCGGCTCCCACCCAGGGTGGAAGTCAGATGTTCATCGTCGTTCCCCTGTTCGTCGACGCCACCTGATCACGCCGCACCCGCCACGGCGCCCAGGACCCAGGGCACCTCGCTGGTCAGAGCGTCAGGGCGGTCCGGCATACTGACGCGGTGCCGATAGCCGAAGACCCTGACCCGCGCCCCTCCGGCGAGCCGGAGCCCACAGCTGCGGACCCGTTTGACGGGCTCGTCTTGGACGAGGACTTCGTTCGCGGCGCCGGCGTCAAGGAACAGGCGGCACGCACCCGGATACTCGCGGCGCGCTGGCGGCTGGAGCCGCCGGTGGATCCGGGCGGCCGCCGCTGGTCACTGGATTCCCCCGGCTCGACCCGCTCGCGTACGAAGCGGGCGGGGCTCGCGTCCAAGCTCCGTTCAGGGGTGCTGATCGCGATCGCGGTCTCCGTCGCCGTCGCGGCCATCGGCTTCGGCTCAGGTAGCAGCCCGCGCTCCCTCGGCGACTCCCCGCAGGGCGTCCTGCCCTCGCACGTGCCGGGCTCACCGCGTCCGTCGACGGACGTCGCGCTGAGCGGCGGCGGGACCTCCGACGGCAGCGAGTGTGGCATGCGGGGCTTCCACCACTTCGCTCAGACGGCCACCTCCGCGCCCGCAGGCCCCGCCGCCATTGCGTCTGCCGACGGACGGTCCGACACCCCGCCGCCGGGACCGCAACTCGCCCTCGGCTCCTACGGCTTCTCCCAGGACTCGCCCGGGGATCCCGGGCACTTCACCATCGATCTCCTGCTCGGACCGGGCGCGAGTCGGTCGCTGGACCTGTCCACGCCGCTGGGCCCGCAGGGCGTGGCCGTGGAGATTGAGGGCCCCGACGGGCTGGTCGGCGGAGCGTACGACCTGCCGGTCAAGCTCGGCGACGGCACGGCGCGCACCCCGCAGGGCAAGATCAGTATCGGATCCCCGGACGGGGCAACCGCCGAGGTTACGCTCCCCGCCCAGGCGCTCTGCCCGGGCATCGACGCGCTCGGTGTCCAGCAGCGCCTCAGCCCGCCGATCGACTCGACGAACACCATCACCGGCCCGGCGCCCTACACGCTCACCGTCTCCCTCGCCGACCCGGCGGTCGGCGCGCTCCGGCGCGCGACGGGGTCACCACTCCGGGGCGACGTATTGAGCGCCACCAACCAGCTCTCCCAGTAGCGGAGTTAGACCGGCCAGATTTCCTTCCGCAGCGCCTGCGGTCAGTCCGCGATGTCGGCTGGGGGCAGCACGGGGGTAAACCGAGGACGACATGTCCGTGATTCTGCTGCACCGCACAGACACTCGACAGCCCTGGCATCCCTGAGCAGGTGGCCGGGTTCAGTCCGCGACCGACGACCAGCCTCGGGCAAGCATTCCCAGCCGCCGTGGGCCCAACTTCGATGAGAAGAACTGCCACTCATCCCAACTTGGGTGAGACGAACTTCCGCCGGTCTCGACTCGGTGAGACGCGCCCCACTTTCACTGAGACAGGTCATGCCGGGACTGGTGACCCGTCAGCCAGCCCGGGTGGTGACCGCAGCTGTTGCCTCTTCGTGATGCCGGCCGGGTGGGTCTGGTGACTGTGTCGGTGACCTCGCGCCGGTTTTCTCCTTCCGTTGGATCCCATCGATCCCCATGGAAGGCGACTGTGCATCACATTCTGAACCTCTTGCCGATCTTCGGCGCTTCCCCGGCCGGCCGGGAGTGTGCGCGGTGACCGGGCTGACCACCGGCCTGGTGCGGTTGTTTGTCCGCTTCACACTGTGGCTGTTGCACTTGCCGGCCTGGCTTGCGGTGCACGGACTGTTGCTCACCTTGATCGGCTTGCCGCTGATCGCCGGCGGCTTGGTTTGGCGTGAGTGGCTGACGCGGAGGGTTCTCGCGGAGCGCGTGCGTTACACCCTCACCCCGACCCGCTCCTTCGACCCCTGCCAGGAGGAGATCTGGCGTGGTGCGGCGGTCCTGTTGCGTGCGGCGCGTTCCGGGCCGTGGTGGGCGCCCGCGCGTTCGAAGTCGGTGCGGATCCGGCTGCGCGCCGACGGCACGGGGGAGACGCCGCTCGCCTACAGCCTGGAGGGACACACCAGCGCGCGCCACCTGCTGTCCACGACGCCCTACGGCCAGGTGACGGTGGAGCGCTGCCGCCCGATCCGGGACCGGGAACGCGAGCACACGTTGCGCGCGCAGTTCGTGCTGCGCGGCGACCCGGGCGCCCCGTTGCGCGAGGTGCCATTGCAGCCCGATCCGCTCCAGCCGATCGTGGACGCCGTCGCGCACGTGCGCGCGGATCTCGGCGACCTCGCCGAGGTGATCGTCGACCTCCAGCCTGTCCCGACGTGGCGGCTGCGCCTGAAGCGCTGGCACCTCGCCGCCACAGCGCGGGCCCGCGCGCAGAGGGAGGCGCGCAAGGCGACCCGTCGGGCGATCGCCGACACCGACGCCATCGAGGACTCGCTTGTCGTCCAACTCGCGCATCTCCTGGACTTCGCAGGCCACCGCGGCCACGGGGGCCGGCGCATGGCGATGACGGTCCGGCCTCGCCCGGTCGACGCCGCGCAGGTCTGGGGCAGGCTCGGTGACGACGTCGGCCTGGTCCGTCTCCAGCTCCTCGTGCGCTGCGCCTCCGACGTCAAGGGTCGCGCCGAACGCTCCTTGAAGGCGCTCACGGCCGCGATGGACGTGTTCGCCGGCCGGTCCCGCCTGCGCGTGGACGGCACCCGGCTGGGCCCGTGGCAGTGGAGCGCCAACCACCCCCTGCGCCGGCGCGGTTTCGACCGGCGCTGGACCACGGGCCAGGTAGCGCCGCGCGCGGACTCCTGGCTGAACATCAGCGAGCTCTCCGGTCTGCTCAAGCCCCCGACCGTGCACTGCCGCCAGCCTTTGACCGCAGCCGTCCTGCCCGCCTACGAACTCGGCGCGCCGCTCATGCCGCAGGGCTGGTACCACGGCCCGGACGGGGTGACCCGGCTGATCGCCTCACCGCTCGAGGAAACCCTCTTCTCGGTATCCGTGGGCAAGTCCTTCTACGGCAAGACCACGCGCGCCGTCGTCCAGGCACTCGCGGTCGCGCTCGCAGGCGACGGCGTGTTCTTCGTCGACCCCCACGCCGACTCCTGGGACGCGGCCGCCCCGTACCTGGCGCACGAGTCGCTGAGAGACCGGGTCTGGCGGATCGACCTGACCGGACGAGACACGGGTTCCCGCCTGCCCTCGTGGAACCTCCTCGGCATGGACGCCGGCCAGCGCGGCGACGAGGTCGTGCGAGCGGCGGTCGACTCCTTCTCGATCGTGCTCGGCTGGGACGACCACACCGCACCCCGCGCCACCACCGTCTTCTTCAAAGCCCTTCAAGCCCTGGTCGAGGTCAACCGGCAGGCCGTCGCCGCCGGCAAACCCGCAGCGCAGGCCACCGTGTTCCAGGTCCGCACACTGCTCACCGACCCGACATTCCGCGAAGCCGTCCTCGACAAGCTCCCCGACAAGGCCAGGGCCTGGTGGAGCACCACCTTCACCGCCTACGGCGACGACGCCTTCGCCCCCGTCCTCAACCCCCTGGACCGCCTCGCCGCCGACCCCGTCGCCCACGCCCTCCTCGGCGCCCCCACCGGCAAGTGGAACGCGCGGGCGGCGATGGACAAGCGCCGCATCGTGTGGCTGTGCCTGGGCGGCACCGGCCCCACCCAGCGCCTGATGGTCAACCTCCTGATGCGCGACGTGTTCCGCGCCGGCCTGTCCCGGGGCGACCTGCCGGAGAAGAAGCGAAAGCCGTTCCACGTCTTCATGGACGAGCTGATCTCGCTGGACCAGGCCGGCACCGGATCCACGATCGCGGACATCACCGAGCAGCTGCGCAAGTTCGGCATCCGCCTCCACGTCCTGGCCCAGCTGCTGGAGCGCATCAACCCGGCCACCCGCGCCTCCCTGCTGCAGAACGCCTCCGCGCTGTCGACGACCTCCGGCTCCACCGACTCGGTCGGCGCCATCACCGAGCAGTGGCACGGCGCGCTCAGCATCCGCCAGGTCGCCGAACTGCCCCGCTACCACCACGCCCTGTCCTTCACCGCGGGAGGCAAGCAGCGCGGACCCCTGACCGTACGCGGCCCCCAGCCCGCCGAGGTCTTCGGCGCCATCAAGAGCAGCAAGCACCTCGGCGAACTCACCCAGACCAGCATCCAAGCCGTCGGCGCCCGCACCGCCACCTACCTCCACAAGCTCGCCGACCAGCAGGACGCCGCCGTCCTCGCCTTCCTCACCAGCCCGGCCGACCGCACCCCGCCGCCGCGCCCCGAGCGCCCCCACCCCGCCCGGACCACGGAGTTTCAGTGACCGAGACCCCCACCTATCTGCTGGTCGCCTGCCTGGCTCAGCACCGCCTGGCCACCACCGACCAGCTGCACGCGCTGACGGGCACGGGCCGGAGCCCCAACGCGACCCGGCTTCACCTGCAGCGCCTACGCGAGCAGCAGCTCGCCGACCACGTCTTCCTCGGCCGGCCCAGCTCCAGGCGCCTGTGGTACCTCACGGCGGCAGGCCGGGAGCTGGCCCAGCAGCTGCCCGAACTGCGCGACCAAGACCTCCCCGCGGCCCCGACCGAACAGACCACAGTCCGCCTGCGCGCCCCGCACACCCTCGCCGTGCTGCGCACCCACCTGGCCTTCCTGGCCGACGCCCGCCGCCACGGCGACGACTACGGCCCCCTCGACTGGACCCCGGAGGTCTACCACCGCCTGTCCGAGTCCCGTGCCGAGGCATTGGTCGCCGACGCCCTGCTGCGCTACACCGCCAACCAGCCCGGCGGCCGTACCCAGCTGCGAGCCTTCGTCGAAGTCGATCGCGCCACCATGAGCAGCGAACGCCTCGCCGCCAAACTGATGACCTACGCCCGGTTCCTCGACCACACCCCGCTCCCCGCCCCAGGCCAGCGCCGCGCCGCCGGCGCACGGCAAGCCCATCCCACCTGGATGCGCTACTACCCGGTCTTCCCCCGCGTCCTGTTCGTGCTTACCGACGCGAAGCCCACCACCTTGAACAACCGCATCCACGACCTGCGGGCGATGGCGGCCGGCAACCCGATGGCCGCCCGCCTGGCCCGCAAGGTCCCCCTCGGCGCAGCGATCCTCGAGGAACTCGAAGCCCACGGACCGTCGGCGCCGGTCTGGACACCGCTCGCCGGTGACGACACGACGGCACGGGGGTGGACCGGGCTGTGAGCGGCACCACCACGTATCCGCGGATCCGCCGCGGCACCATGGCCGCCGACCGCTTCACCCAGATCGCCAACGACCTCTTCCGCGACGCCCGGCTGTCGTTCAAGGCCAAGGGGATCTTCGGTCTCCTCGCCAGCCACCGTGACGGCTACGGCATCACCCCGAACCGCCTGGCTGAGCAGTCCACCGACGGCCTCGACTCCGTCAAGACCGGACTACGGGAGCTGGAGGCATGCGGGTACCTGTACCGCAGCCAGGGACGTCGGCCCGACGGCACGCTGGGCCCGGTCGAGTACTTCATCACTGACACCCCCGAGCCGCTCCAGCCCAGCTCAGCACCGGTGGTGGAAAACCCGTCACCGGCCCCGACCAGCCGCGACGGACAAAACCGCAGGTCGCGGCCGGTGGTGGATTATCCGCTAGCGGCTGGGCCGCCAGCGGCTGATCCGACCCCTAAGAACACCAAGAACAAGAACACCAAGACGAAGAACACCAACCCCACCCGACCCCGTCCCGGCCGGCCGCGCGACGGCGGACCGTTCCGGGGAGGAGAGGTGGGAGACGATTCCCGGGAGACAGGCGCCCACCCGCAGGCGCCCGAGACGACTGCGGGTCAGAACCTGCTGTGGGAGGCATCCGACCGGATCCCGCAGCTCACCCTCACCGGCGCGGCCCTGCGCCGCCTCGGCCCGAAGGCGGACGAGTTGCTGTGCCGCGGCTGGAGCCGTAGCCGCCTGCTGACCGTGCTGACCGCAGACACCGAGGACCTCAGCCATCCCCGCGGTGCTCTCGCCTGGCGCATCGAGGACCTGCTCGCCACACCCGTGCCCCCGGCCGAGGACAGTCCGCCGCCCGCGCCCCAGCGACCGGCCGATCGCGGCGTTCATCGTGAGTGCCCCGGAGACGACGGCCTGTGCGGCCGCCCTCTCACCGTCGGCGAGGCGTTGTGCCGTGCCTGCGCCACAGCGGACCGCGCCCGGTGAGCCGCCCCGGAACGGCGACTCGCGCCGCTAGACTGGATCACACCTCCGGTAAGGGTCCAGCGGTCCCGGTCGGCCGGAGAGTGCGGCCGGGGGGAGGAAGCCAACCTCCCGCCCTCGCCCCCGCGGGACGAGGAGCCGGCCGCTTGTCCTGCCCGGCCGCAGTCAGTCAGTCAGCTGCTCCCGCTTGAACTGACGCCGCGCCTGCGCCATCGCCGACTTCCACTGGGCCAGCGTGGCGTCGCCCTGGTCCGCTTCCTTCAGGGCCACAGCGGACACTGCGGCTCCGCAGGCGGCGCGCAACGCCTCCAAGCACGCCTCCAAGCGCGCCTGGTGCCCGGCCGCTGTCACGCGTCGGCGGGCTGCCTCCGCCAGGACCAGGTTCGTGTCCCACCGGCGGCTCGGCCGGCCAGGCCCGGCTTCGGGGGCTCCCGGCTCACCCAGCTGCGGCAACTGGCCCTGCGCGTGCGCGGAGGTGAAGCTGCTGATGCTCGCGTAGCCGAGGACCGCGGCCGCCTCGCTGGAACTGAGGGTGGCCTGGCTGACGTCGACATCGGCCGGCACCTCGGCAACCGACCGAGGCTTGCGAGGCTCGGGGTTTCCGCGGCCTGGCCGCTTGGCGTCCCACGCCAGGACCTTGCCCCGGCGCCACCGCCGCTGCTTGCGCCCGGCATTCGTCGTCTCCACCAGGTCCGGCTCAACGAAATAGCCGGGCTGCTGCTCGTAGGCGAAAACGGTCTGGGCGCGCTTGAGCTCCAGAAGGCCGGCGATCTGGGAGGCTGACACCAGTTCGCCCATCCAGAGCTCCACCTCCTCCGCGGACCACTGCCCGTCAGGGCCAGCAGCAGGGAACCCGGTCACCGCGCTCCGCGTCACGAGTGAGCGCAGCCGCGTCGGCGCGATGCCGTAGACGGCAACGATGGCGTCGAAGTCGATGCCAGTACCGGGCATGACCGGGTCCTTCCTCTTCCACAGAGTGTGAGAGCCAAATAATAGATAATTATCCTCAGAGTGCGCAACCTGGCGGCGGAGGGAGCGGCTCGGCGCCTACTCGGCAGCGGCGAGGCCTCAGGTGGCGGAGTGCACAGACGTGACGGCGCGTCCGCGCCAAGCGTGATACCCACGCCATCGCAGCCGCCCACTAGCGTCTCCCCTATGAACTTGACGTCCGAGCAGGCCCGTGAGCGACTCGTTGCTGCCCGCGCTGTCCGTCTCGCCACCGTCTCCCCCGCGGGCCAGCCTCACCTGGTTCCCATCACCTTCGCTGCCGAGGGCAGCCGCCTCTACTTCGCCGTTGATCACAAGCCGAAGAGCACCACCGCGCTGCGCCGCCTTAAGAACATCCGTGACAACCCGCGAGTTAGCGTCCTTGCGGACTTCTACGACGACGACTGGACCCAGCTCTGGTGGGTCCGGGGCGACGGCGACGCGGAGATCTGGGAGGAGGGCCCCGAGCGCGAGCGCGCCCTGGACCTCCTGGCCGCGAAGTACCCCCAGTACGCCGAGGCGCGTCCGGCCGGCGCCGTCGTGGCCATCACGATCGACCACATCTCTGGCTGGTCCTACAGAGACTGACGGCCAGATGCTCCCGTAGGCTGGAGCTTGTATACGCAAGCGGAGGTCGCGCGTGCCCATGACCCAGGTGCCCCTGTTCCGCAGGATCGCCGACGCCCTGCGCGACGCCATACTCTCCGGGGAGCTCGCGCCAGGCGAGCCGATCCCGTCCGAGCACGAGCTTGCGGCGCGGTTCGAGACGACCCGCGTGACGGTTCGCAAGGCGATCGCGCTCCTCAAGGCCGACGGGTTGCTCGCCACCCAGCAGGGAAAGCCGACGACCGTGCGGCCGCGCCCGGCCGTGCAGATGCTCACCACCGGCGCCAACTGGCGAAGACGCCGAAGCACCGGTGAGGCGAACTACAACGCCGAGGCCGCGGCCCAAGGCCACGTCGCCCGCCAAGAACTCCGCAGTGTCGAGCACGTCCCCATGCCGGCCGAGATCTCCGCGCGCTTCGACGTGCCGGAGGGCACCCCCGCCATCGTCCGACGCCTCCGCTACCTCGTCGACGATGAACCCATGCAGCTCGTCAACGCCTACTATCTGGCCGCGCGCTTCTCGGGCACGCCCGTCGAGGAGCAGCGTCGCATCCGTGGCGGAGTGAGCGCGCTGATCGAGGATCCCGCCGGGCCGATTCGTCAGCGGTTCGTGCAGTTCGTCGAGGAGCTGGAAATCCGGATGCCATGGCCGGACGAGCGCGACCTGCTCGCAATCCCGGACGGGGTGCCGCTCGCCCGCGTCTTCCGTGTCGGCCACGCCGCCTCCGGCGAGATCCTCGAGGTCCTCGACTCCCGCATGCCCGGCGACCGGCACAGCTTCCAGTTCGTGATCGACATTCCGTAGATCCGTTCTGCCGGCACGTTCCTGAGGGGCCGTCGGCCAGCTACCGGCTTGTATATCCATGCAGCCAGCTCCTATCGTGGAAGCAGCTTGGATATACAAGCTGGCGCTGACGGAGCGCCGGCATCTCCGGATACTGTGCGGCGCCAGCCGCTGCTCACTGCCCCGGGAGGAGCGCACGCCCGCCATGACGAACACGAGCGCCCAGGATCACTGGAACTGGCAGCATTCCCGTGGCGGTCTCGTCACCGTCGAGTGCGGCCGCTTCTTCGACGCGATCCGTCTGCCCGAAGCCCTCGGCGAGCGCATCTTCGCGACCTGGGGCCATGGCGCACTGTGCGGGCCCGTCTTGCACGCATCCCCCTGGATGTACTTCCTGACGGTGCCGAACACCGACGACTTCACCTGGCAGTGGCTCAGCAACAACTGTGAATTGCTGCGAACGGGCCGATACCTCGTCTGCCCCATGCCCGGGTTGATCCACCCGGCGGCCGGGCGGTGGCTTCGCGGGCCCGAGGCGAAGTTGTTCAGTCCGACGACGCTGGCCAGCATCATCGGTGTGTTCGAGGACCAGCTGGAGCGCGAGGCCGCGAAGTGAGCTGGCCAGGCATACCGGGGCAGGCAGCGGGATGCTCCCCGCCGCAGTAGCGGCTAACTCGGCGGATGTCGGTGGACTCCTAGGGGACCGAGACTCCTACGGGGCCTGTGGAGCCGACACGCGATCGTGTCGGCTGCGGGGGACCGAGGGCGCCCGCAAATACGGCAAGGTCCACGCCCGGCGCCAGCGCCGCTGCGTGACCCGCAACCGGTGCCAGGTCTGCGGCGGCCCAGCCTCGCACACCGAGGCCGGCACCCTGTGGCTGATCGAAGACGACGCGAGCACCTGGTCCCGCGACGTCGAGACCATGCACCCAAACCGCTGTGTATGCCCTGCGCGGAGATCGCCGTGCGCGAGTGCCCTCACCTACTGGACGGCTGCCACGCGGTCCGGGTCCGGAACCGGCAGCTGTTCGGCGTGATGGGCACCTTCTACACCTTCGACCGCGAGCTGAGCCGCCTCGAGACCGACGGCGGCGAGACCACGTACGACGTCCACCGAATCCGCGGCGGCCTGGGTGCACAGCGAGCCGCGGCGAGTTCCCTTCGCTGACGCACCCCGGACCGGCCTGGAACTCCAGCCTCCTGCCGAGGAGCAAGAACCGGACTGCTTCGACAGCATGGTCGACGCCGAATGGCCGGGCACGCCATGCCGGTGCCAGGTCGTTTGCCCAAGCCGAGCTTCCGCAGCCCACGGCGAACCGTGCTAAATCACGCTCCCGACCAGCAGCGACCCTCCTACGTGACGCAGCAGAGCGCCCAGATCCGACAGGGAATCGGCCCGGCGCGAGCAGACAGTGCGGTGCTCACCGCAGCCCTCCGCGCGATCAGGGCGCTGTATCGACCGGCGCTGCACGCCAGGTCCAGT
>NZ_FOAZ01000014.1 GCF_900109465.1 Streptacidiphilus jiangxiensis | reverse complement strand
GCCGCATCGTGCACATCCCCACAACCGAGTCTTCGACCGCCAATCACGTGAACAAGGACCTCGAAGCCTTCCACCGGTGCGTCGCGGCCACCATCGCCCGCTTCCCGTTCTACGAGGAAGGCGAGGAGGGCAGGTTCGACGAGGCAGCGGACGACCTTCGCGAGCTCCTCGCCACCCTCGATGACACCGCGCTCGCACACAACGGGCTATGGGAGACTCTGTGCGACGACGTCGCGATGGGCGACTACGCGAACTGGGAAGACTGAAGCACGTCAGCCCTCCGGTATCAGACCCGTGGCCGTCAGGCAGCCGTCGACCAGATCCGGTCGGTACTGGATCCTCTTGAGGCGACGCTTCACGGCTCGGGTGATCTGGCTCAGGTCCGCGGCGGCGAGGTTGCCGATGTCGCGTTTGACCAGCGACCACACGCCCTCCTGCGGGTTCAGGTCCGGGGCGTAGGTCGGTAGCTGGAAGACGGTGAGCCAGGCGATGTTGGCCACGAAGAACTCCCGCAGCGGCGAGACCAGGTGCATGCGCAGGTTGTCCCACACCAGGACGACCGGGCCACCGAGCTGGGTGTGGGCCCGGACGATCAGGTCGCGATAGTCCTTCCAATCGAAGCCCTTCGGTTCGTCCTTGCGGCCCCGATACTCGCGGATCGCGTAGATCAGACGAGACCGCTCGCCGGGCTTGTAGCAGGTCATCCCCGCCATGGATACCCGGCCCGAACCGCGCCCGCGCACGCGGACGACCGGGGTGATGCCCTGGCGGCCCCAGGTCCTGGCACGCGGCGGCGTCATCGACTGGCCGGCCGCGTCCTCGAAGACCACCCAGGCGTTGTTCACCGCCGCGGTGCTCTTACCCGCGGCCAGACCTCCCGCCTCCACAGCTCCACCGCATCGTCATCGCGCTCGATCGCGCGCCGGGCGGGCCGCTGCCAGGACCAGCCGTGCCGCCGCAGCAGCCGCCACGTCCCCTCCACGGTGTAAGAGACGTGGAACAGGCGGCCGATCATCGTCTTCACCCGGGCCAGCGTCCACCGCTGTTCGGCCCACCCGTGGGCCAACGGCCCGCGCTCCAACTCCCGCTCCAGCCCAGCTATCTGCCTGTCCGACAGTCGAGGCCGGCCAGGAGACCCCTTCGACGCCAGTCCGGCCAGGCCCTCCTCGCGCCACTGGCGCCGCCAGCGTTCCACCGACCGCTCCGAGACACGCAACGAGGCAGCGATCTCCCGGTTCTTCTCGCTGGCCTCGAAGCCAGTCACGGCCTGGAGCCGAACCCGCTCTCGCCCGGCCCTCTCGGCGTCGGTCAAGCCGCCGCCCTGCGGATATCTCACCCCACCAGGACTACCGAAGCGACCCGCACCGCTGTCCGGCAAACAGCCCGACATCACCCGATCAAGTTCAGTAGTTGTTGAGTTGGCGCCTGACCTCTCGGACGAGGCCAGACTTGCCCTGATCGAGCTTGATCCGCGCGACAAGGCCCTTTGGGGCCATCGGCTGCGCTGGGACCCGTCGGTTTCTGCTTGGATTCCGGTCCCTGTAGCTGACCAGCAGTCTCGCCGGTGAAGATCAAATGGCGGGTTGCAGGGTGCAGCGTCGGGGCAGGCGCGCCATCGCGAAGTTCCGCGCCGCCTACGCCGACCTGCTCAACGTACCCGCCGGCGGCATCGTCCACGGACGCAGCGCCACCCAGCTCACGTACGACTTCTCCCGGCACCTGGCCAAGGGCTGGAAGGCGGGCGACGAGATCATCCTCAGCCGCCTGGGCCACGACTGCAACGTCCAGACACTTCTTGCCTGCCCTGGATGTGGTGGGGCTTTGGCTCCTTGGGGGCACGCTCGTCCGCGGGAAAGGCAATGTGGGGTGGTCTGGCATCGGCTGGTGTGTCCGTCCGGGCGCGGTGCCGCGAATGCCGCACCTCGCACGTCATGCTCTCGGTCCAGCCCCCGCCACCGGCTCTTGTGACCTGGTGACGCGTCCGCCGAGTGCCGGCGATCTCCGCTCGCGCGTTTCGGCCAAGTCAACCGCTGGTGTGCCGGCCGGCTCAGGTCGCCAGGCGGCAGTGAGGGGGCTGCGCCGTCGATGACGGAGCTGGTCTGGGCGCCGGAGTCCTCGCTGCCGGGGAAATTCGGCGTGATGGTCTGCCGGGCGTGGCTGGACCGGCTGAAGAAGAGCAGGGCGCGGACAGAGGCGTCGAGTACGCCGCCACGGTGCCCAGAAGGCGCCGATGTCCCGATTGACCTGCGGAGATGGAGATCGCTCGGCGGAGTGTCTAGGGTGCGCATGTGGCTTTTGTTGTGGTGTGTGAGGATGACGCGGCGGTGCGCGGCGTCCTCAGGCGTGCCCTGGAGCACGACGGCCACACGGTCGAAGGCGCTCCCACCGCGGACGGCCTGTTGCGGCGCCTCGATCCGGTTCCTGATCTTGTCGTGCTGGATGTGGGGCTTCCGGACGCCGACGGACGGGATGTCTGTGTGGCCCTGCGGGCCCGTGGCGTCGATGCGCCGGTGCTGATGCTCACTGCATTGGACGGCATGCACCACAAGGTGGGCGGTTTCGAGGCCGGCGCGGACGACTACATGACCAAGCCGTTCGACATCCCGGAGTTGCTGGTACGCGTGAGGGCGCTGCTGCGCCGGGCCACCACGACGCCCGCGCCCACCGGCGTCGTCCTCGATCCCGCGAAACACGTCGTCACCTACGGCTTGCTGAGCGAGGGCCTGACCCCGACGGAGTTCCGGCTGCTGGGCAAACTCATCGCCTCGCAGGGCGACGCGGTGCGCCGCCACGCCCTGGTCGCCGCCGGCTGGCCGCATGGTGCCCAGGTCAGCGACAACACCCTGGACTCCTACGTGCGTCGCCTGCGGACCAAGCTCGACGTGCTGGGCGTGGCCGAGCGGCTGGCCACGGTCCGCGGGGTGGGCTACCGGTGGCAGTGACGGGCTTTCCCGCCAGGGTCGTGGCCCTCACGGTCTTGATCGCCACGGCGGTGGTCGCGGTCCTGGTCGTGGTCTCGCACGTGCTGCTGAGCCGGGTGACCGAGGCCGACTCGACGAACCTCGCCCGCACCCGCGCCGAGGCGGTGGCCGGCAGCGTCACTGTGGATCACGGCCGCGTCGTCCTGGCTGAGAACGACAGCGAGTCGCTGGACAACGTCTCCTGGGTGTACTCCGACGGGCAACTGATCGACGGGAACGTGCCCGGCAGCGTCCTGGACCGCGTCGAAGCGCTCGCCGACTCCGGACAGGCCCGGACCACGACCATCGACAACACCCTGCTCTACGCCCAGCCCGTTCCACTCGACGGCCACCGTGTGGTGGTGGTCGTCAGGGTCGATCTGACGCCGTACGAGACCTCGGAGCGGCGCAACGCGGTTCTCTCTCTCATACTGGGCGGCCTGACCATCCTGTTGGCCGGCCTTGTGGCGTACTTCGTGGTCCGTCGCGCGCTGCGGGTGGTGCACGAGATGGCCGCCCTGGCCGACGACTGGGGCGAGCACGAACCCGGGCGCCGGTTCGACCTCGGCACCCCGCGCGACGAGTTCGGCGAGCTCGGCCGAACCCTCGATGGCCTGCTCGACCGTGTCGAGACCGCGCTCGCGGACGAGCGCCGGCTCACCGACGAGATCGCTCACGAGCTGCGGACACCCCTGACGGTCCTGCGGGGGGAGGCCCAGCTGGCTCAGCTGTCCGGCCGGCAGCTGGCACCGCAGGTGGTCCTGCACGAGGTCGACCGCCTGAACACCGCGGTCACCACGATTCTGCGCGCCGCCCGGACCCGCATAGACGCCGGAACCCGCTGCGACCTGCGGGCGGCCACCCGGCAGGCGATCGCCGGCCGGCGCGTCGACCTCGCCGTCCCGGCGGACCTCGATGTCGCTGTGGCGGCCGAACTCGTCGTCGCGGTGCTCTCGCCCCTGTTGGACAACGGCCTGCGGCATGCCAGCTCGCGCGTCTGGGTCACCGCGCGCACCGAGCCCGAGGGCGTCGTCATCAACGTCCTGGACGACGGCCCCGGTTTTGACCCCGCAGAGGTCGACCGCGTCTTCGACGCCGGCGTCACCGCCGGCTCCGGGCACGGGCTGGGACTGGCCGTGGTGCGGCGCCTCGCCGCATCCGCCGGTGTCGGCGTCCGCGCGATCGCGGGCGGTCACGGCAGTGTCGAGGTGACCTTCCCCGCACCGGTGGCGACTCCGTAGTCAGGTTATGTGCAGGTTCGTCCGGCCAGTCTGCCTCCATGACTACGACCAGCCCGGAACGGACGCGGCGTCGCGGACGGCTCCAACTCAACAAGGTTCCCGAGGTCACCGTCTGGTTCTGGGTGATCAAGATCCTCTGCACCACCGTCGGCGAGAGTTTCGCCGACTGGATCAACATGACGCTCGGCGTCGGCCTGGTGAACACGGCCTGGATCTTCACCGCGGTCTTCGTGGTCGTGCTCGGCGTCCAGCTGCGGCTCAAGCGGTACGTTCCGTTCCCGTACTGGCTCACCGTGGTCGTCGTCAGCGTCACCGGCACGCTGTACACCGACATCCTGACCGACCAGCTCAACGTGCCGCTGTGGATCAGCTCCGCGGTGTTCTCGGTGCTGCTCGCGGTGGTCTTCGGGGTGTGGTGGCTGCGCGAGCGCACGCTGTCGATCCACTCGGTCACCACGCTGTCGCGTGAGTCGTTCTACTGGCTCACCGTCCTGGTCACGTTCGCGCTCGGCACCGCCACCGGCGACTGGACCCTGGAGCTCACCGGCTGGAGCCCGGGCGTGTCGGTCCTGCTGCCGCTCGGCCTCATCGCGGCGATCACGCTGCTGTGGAAGTTCGGCGCGAACCCGGTGCTGTCCTTCTGGCTCGCCTACATCCTGACCCGCCCGCTGGGCGCCAACATCGGCGACTGGCTCGCCTCCCCGAAGGTCGCGCAGAACCCCGGCGACCCGACCGGTCTCGCCCTGGGCACCTTCACCACCAGCCTGATCTTCCTCGGACTGATCCTGGCGACCGTCGTCTACCTGACCGTGACGCGCTCGGACGTGACGGAGACGTTCGAGGCCACGCACGTTCCGCAGGTCACCACCAACCGCGCGCGGGAGCGCGTCGCGCTGGCGGGCTTCGGCCTGCTCGCCGTCGCCACCGCGGGCCTGCTGGTCTGGGCTCACGGCCGGCCGCACACCGGCCCCGCGCCGGAGGCCGACACCACCTCGGCCGTCCAGCTCGCTCCTGGCCAGGCTGTGAAGAACTTCCCCGCCGCCAAGGTCGACGGACTGCGGGCACTGGCATCGACCTCGCTCAAGGACGCCCAGTCCGGGAACGCGACCGGGGCCCACGCGGCCGCCCAGTCCCTGCGTGACCTCTGGGACGCCGACCAGCCCTCGCTCCAGCCGCTCGACGACACCGGCTGGACCTCCGTCGACGCCCAGATGGACAAGGTCCTGAAGACCTTCGGCATCGACCACCCCAACCCGCCGATGGCAGCGACCCAGCAGGAGGCCGAACTCACCACCCTCCTCGCCGACCTGCGCTGACCCCCCGACCTCACCAATCAAGAGAGCCATCCGCATGGTGGCCTCCGCCCTCACTCCGGGCGGAGGCCACCATGCTTGACGGTCCGGCTCCCCGAATTCGCGGCGGCAGTGCACGGGGCCCTGGAGTGCAGCCTTTCCTCGTATGTAGCTTTGCGAGATGCGCTCGGCTGAACAGGGCACTGCTTGGGACTGTGCAGCGACCGACCGATCGCGGGGCAGGCGCTGATCGGGCTCAGGCCTCCCAGGCGGGAAGGTCGAGGACCATCGTCAGGCCGCCGCCGGGGGTGTCTTCCGGGGTGAGGGTGGCTCCCATACAGTCGGCGAAGCCGCGGGCGAGGGCGAGGTGCAGCGTCGTGCCCGCGCGGGAGCGGCCCTCGAAGGAGGGAACGGAGGGCCACAGCCCCGCACTTCGACTCTGTCCGGGGTACCGGCGCCCGGATCAGACGGGATCCGTCACCGGCCGCACGGGACCGCAAACGGCGACGGTCCGGGATTCGCCCTTCAGGGCGCATCCCGGACCGTCACGGCGGCGCAGGCTCCGTCAGGAACCGGCGCGCTTGCCGTGGTTGCCGGCCTTCTTGCGCCGGTCGTGCTTCTTACGGGCGCGCTTGGACATCTCTTCGGGGTTCCTCGTGCTCGTCGGTGGTTGCTGGAAGGCGGAGTGCCGCACCTTCAGACGGCGGAGACGGCGGAGACGGCGGAGACGGCGGGCTCGGGAGCGGCCGTCAGCTTCTCGCTGAGCTTGAGCAGGCGGTCCACCGAGCGCTTCTCGCTCACCTGCTGGCCGGCCGGGGCGATCTCCAGGCCCTCGTAGTAGCCGCCGTTGACGACCGGGAAGGCCGGGTCGCAGAGCTGGACGACGATGTCGGCCACCTCGCCGACCGGGCGGCCGACAGTGCCGTAGAGCGGGCGGGTCGCGGTCTCGGCGACGCCCGGGTGTACGGTCACGGCGGTGTGCCCGGCCGGCAGCCAGTGCGCGAGGGCGGTGACGAAGGTGGCGAGCGCCAGCTTCGACTGGCCGTAGGCGGCGATCCGTGAGTACCGCTTGGCACGCGTCAGGTCGGTCCAGTCGATGTTGGCGGTGCGGTGCAGGGACGAGCCGAGGGCGACGATGCGGGTGTCGGTGCCGCGCGCGAGCGGGCGCTCCAGAAGCCGGGTCAGCAGGTAGGGCGCCAGGTAGTTGACCTGGAAACTCAGCTCGTTGCCCGCCTCGGTGAGGGTGCGTCGCTCCGGTGCGGCGATGCCGGCATTGAGCACCAGCAGGTCGAGCCGCTCGTGGTGCTCCGTCAGCTGCTCGGCCAGTGCGCGGACCTGGTCCAGGTGCCGGAAGTCGGCGACGGCCTGTTCCAGGCGCCCTGTCGGTGCGCCCAGCTCGGTGAGGGCGGCGACGGCGGTGCTGGTGTTCTGCGCGGTCTGCCCGTGGACGATCACACGGGCGCCACCGAGGGCAAGTCGCAGGGCGGTCTGCAGGCCGAGTCCGTTGGTGGCGCCGGTGACGAGCGCGGTGCGGCCGGCGAAGGCGAAGGTGTCAGTGGACACGTCGATCCATTCGGAAAGGATGGGGTTGAATCCACGCAGGCGTCAGCCGGCGCGGATCTGGGGCGCGCGAGGGCGCTGCCGTGCAGCGTCAGCGCACGCGATGAGGCGGACGGTCCTCGAGCCGGGCCAAGGCCACGGCGGAGCAGCCCGGCGCGGTGACCGCGCGGACGAGGCTGCAGAGGAGGTCCATGCGGACCATTCCAGCGGGGCGGATGCCCGGCGACAAGCGGCCGCGCGGAGCCCTGATGCCGGGGATATGTCCGGGATGCGTTTCTTGATCTCGGCTTAGCACCTCAGGGCTGGTAGCGGTAGCCCATGCCGGGCTCGGTGACGAGGTGGCGTGGGCGTGCGGGGTCGGTGCCGGCTGCGTTCAGCGGCCACGACCGGGACGAGCTCCTCGGCAATGCGGAGGTCTCCCTGGTCATACTCAACCGGCTTGTCGACAACCTGCTCGACATGAGCCCCCTCCAGGCAGGCGCCCTCACCCCGACGGAGTGGCGCATCCTCGCTGTCCTGCTCGCCCACCAGGGGCGCTTTGGTGACCGGCCGTCAAATACTGCAACAGCTCTGAGGTGCCAGGCCACGAGCAGAAGACCGACTACCTCCGGGTCTACTTCGCCGGCCCGCGCCGCAAGCTGGAGCGCGACCCGGCCCACCCCCCCCGGCACCTCCTCACGGAGCCCGGGATGAGCTATCGCTACGAGCTCTGAACGGCGATGGCGGCACACAGAAGGGGCGCGTCCCCGGGAATCCGGGATGCGCGCCCCTCCGGCGCTCCTGCTACGCCATGGACGGGTCGTACTTGTAGCCGACCCCGCGAACCGTGGCGATCATCTGCCGGAACCCGGGCCCCAGTTTCCGCCGCAGCCGGGTGACATGGACGTCCACGGTGCGGAGATCTCCGACAGCGGCCATTCCCCAGACTCCTTCGAGGAGCTGGACGCGCGTGAACACCCGCAGCGGCTCGGCCACCAGCTGCGCGAGCAGGTCGAACTCGAGTCTGGTCAAGGTCAGCGGACGACCTCCGGCACTAGCCGTGTGGCGCAGTTGGTCCACGTGGACCGGACCGGCCAGCGGTGCCGGCGCCTCGGGGAGCATCGCGGACGGAGGCAGATCCCGGAGCATGTACCGCCGGCAGTGCCCTGCCGCACGCGGGTAGCTGACCGTCACCTGAGGAGTCCCTTCATAGGAGTCAAAGCAAGCCTGGAGGCCGGACCGGCCTGGGGTGTCAGAGGGAGCGCGCGGGTTCGTCGCGCTCCGCCTCGTCGAAGAGGTACGGGACGCGGTGGCGCGCCGCGCGGGGGAGAGCGTCGAGAAGCGGGGGCGGCGGCACGGCGAGGATGGCGCAGCGCGCACGGCCCAGGCAGAAGCGGGCCGTCGCACCGTGCACGAGCCGGCCCGGCCAGCTCCGTTCTCCGGCGCCGACCACCAGCAGGTCCTCGCAGTCGTCCGCGACTTCCAGCAGCACCGGCCCCGGGCGTCCGCGCACGACGAACGGCAGCGGCACCGGGTCGGTCGGCGGGCCACCCATCGCCTCGTCGAAGCAGCGGGCCAGCCGGGCCTTCGCCTCGCGTTCGCACAGTTTGATCAGCGAGGGCGCGCTCGCGCGCCGCTGGGCGAACTCGCCGCCGGGAGAAGACCAGGCCAGGACCACGACGAGCGGCCGCTGCGACGTGCGGGCCTCCCGGGTGGCGACGCGCAACGCCTCCAGGCTGCCGCGGCTGCCGCTGACTCCGACGACGACGCTCCCGCGGGACTGCGACGCCATGACCTCGCACCTCTTCTCCCGACCAATGGCTGCTGCCATGCGTGTGGGCGGACCCGGGGCCGCCCACACGGTCTGCCCGACGACGTGTCTGCCGGCGGGAGTCAACGGCGGGCCGACCGTGATCAGTCAACACCGAGGGGCGTCCCAGGGGGAGCAACGCGAGGCGGTTCTGACGCCGCTCATACGGGACCAGGTCTGCGCTTGACGCAGCTTTGCCGCGGGGCCCGCGGGATCGATCCGGTGGCCGACCCAGCATGCGGTCTCGGTGCGCAGCGGCCGCCGCACGCTCCTGGCTAAGGACGCGTTCGGAAGGCGACCGGCGCCGTCACCAGCACGTCAGAGTGCGAACCGGCCCGCGGTTTTCTCGGCGCCGCGCTTCTCTCGGACGGCCTGGCAGGAGTTGGGGACCGAGTCCTGCTCGCCTCCCTTCTCGCCCTGGCTTCCGCCAGCGGCGGCCTAGTGTTGGTCGCCGTGGGGACTGCATGGGCCCGGCACAGGCTCGACCAGCGCGACTGGAGGGCATGGGAGCAGGACTGGGCCCGGGTGGAATCGGAGTGGTCCGGCCGACGCCGGAACCACGGCGTCGGCGGATGGTGACGCCGTGCCCCGGGCAGGTGAAGTGACCGGACGTCAGCCGAGCGGCACGCCGACGAGCAGCCGACCGTCCCGTCCGTGGACCTCGATCCGCGACGGCAGCGTGCGCTCGCGCACGTTCGTTCCGCCTCCTCCGACAGCATGCTGACGCAGCAGCACGCCGCGCACCGCGTCCGCGAGCGGCCCTGAGAGAAACGCCTCCGTGAGCAGGGAGGCGTCGTCTCTGAGCGAGTGCAGTTGCAGCACCCAGCCCCGGCGCGGCTGAGCGCTGCGCGGCTGGGTCGGCTCGACGCTCATGCCGAGCTCGCCGAACGCCTCGATCAGCTCCTCCACGTCCACACCGTCGAGGTGCTGGAAGTTCTCTTCGAGCAGCACACGCGCCACTTGATCCCCCGTCAGTCAAGGCGAGCCCTCGTCGGGGCCGCCGTTCGGCGCCATTCCATCGCAGACAGGGATGCCCCGAGACGGCTTTGACGCCGCCCGTATACCCCAGCGGCCGATCTTGACAGTCCCTTGTCGGGGCGTTGATGTGGACGTCACAGGTGGGCCTGGGCGCCCGGCAGCGGTTTACCGGTTCCCCGTTGTCGGTGGGGCCTGGCACGCTGGAAGCGACGGAGGGGGAGCTCATGTCACTTGTCGCCGTCGGCCCGTCGGCCGACCCGTCGCTGTTCCTCAGTACGCTCGCCGGCACGCTGGCCGTGTGTTTCACGATCGGCTTCGCCGGGTTGGGGATCGTGTTGGGCGGGGACCTGCCGACGGGCGCTCGGACCAAACTGATCGTCTTCGTGCTCAGTGCGGTCGACCTGAGCGCGGTGGCGGCGCCACTGCTCCTGTTGTGGGCGCTCGGCACGGCTCATCCGTTCTTCACGCCCACAGCGGGCTGGGTGGATGCCTGCAGCCTGGGAGTCGCCGCGGTGGCCGCCGCGAACGTGGTCCTGCTGGCTGTGTTCGCTGTCCTCCCCTCCACGCGCGAACGCGTGGTCAAGGCGTGGAGCTTCCTGCGAGCACCCTCGGAGCGGGAGCTGCCCGACCGGATCGCCGGCAGCCTCAGGGTCCTCGCCGAGCACCGAGCGGCGACCGCCGTCCCGCCCCAGGCTAACGGCGGCGTCGCGCTGACCGACCGGGAGCTGCTCGTCGAACTCCTGAAGGCGGTGACGGTTCTGGTCGAACACCTCCCCGCTGAGCCGACGACAGACCGAGCGGCTCACGAGTAGCCTCCCCGCGGGAGGGCATCGTGATCGGGCTCCGCGCCGCTGGCGCTGCGCGCCAACGTCGAGCACAACCACGTCCGGCACCAGAAGATCGTGATCCTCTCCGTGGAGACCGAGACCGTGCCCCCTTCATCGCGACCTCCGACATCACCGCCGACGCCGCGGAGTACTTCGGCCTCCCGCGCGACCGCACGGTCATCATGGGCTCGCACATCGAGGTGTGACGAACGTCCGGCCGGGATCCGGGGAAGCGGCGCAGTGCTCCCGTGGTCCCGGCCGGCCGGGTTTCCGCTGCGGGCCCGAGGAAGGCCGTCGGGTCAGGTTCGGGCCCGCAGGGGCTTGGGGGCGGGGCAAGCCGCGCTGTGAGCACGAAGCGCGCGGCGGGCCCCGCCGTCAGGTATTCCACACCGGACGGCGCCCGGCGGCCACGGCCCCTGACGGGTCCCTGACGCCGGGGGCTGAGGTCTTGATGTGATCTTGGCGAGAGCCCAGGTCAGCGATGGTGTCCCCGGCCGACGGTCAGACCCGCGTGCGAATGAAGTGCGCGGCGACCCGGCCCGCAGCCTCGGCGGCCGTGGCCTCGGCGTCGTAGAAGTCGATCTGGGTGCCGCTCGTCCGGACCAGCTCCTTCTCCGCCCTCATCGCCGCGCGGAATCGCTCCGCCCCGTCGGCGATGGCTGTGCACGAGGAGGCCGGGTGCCGTGATGCGCGGCGCCGACGCGCTGCGGGGCGACCTTCCTCAGCCCTGGCAGGAAGGTCACCGCGTGGTGGATGTCGCGGATCTTCCGCTCGGGTGACGAGACCTGGCGCGGCTCGCCGCCGGACTGCCCGGATCAGGGTCGACGGGGCGCACAGTGGTTCTGCCCTGAGCTCCGGCCTCGCGGCCTACCTGGCGCTGGAGCCGCAGCTGATCGAGCTCACAGCAGCAGATGACTGCGGACAGAGCCTGGCGCATCGACGCCGTTGGCAATCACGCCCGGAGCGTTCGGTGCGAGTCAAGACGTCTGCGTCACGCCGCAGGCATGGCCGACCTGTTGGAAGGCTTGCGGTCGTGACACGACTGCTCGCGGGAGCGCTTCTGGTCGTCCTGCTCATCGCCGTGCTCGCGGGGGACCGGGTCCTGGTCCGCCGCGAGCGGCGCAGAGGGCTGTACCGGCAGGAGCCGGCCCCGACCGACGAGCCCGGCCCCGAGCGGCTGGGGCTCAACCGAGCTGTTCGTAGGTGGTGCGGACAGCCTGGTGGCTGC
Source organism: Streptacidiphilus jiangxiensis (assembly GCF_900109465.1). GTDB lineage: Bacteria > Actinomycetota > Actinomycetes > Streptomycetales > Streptomycetaceae > Streptacidiphilus > Streptacidiphilus jiangxiensis. The sequence goes on along the minus strand of NZ_FOAZ01000014.1, from coordinate 248,099 downwards.
GTTCGACGTCGGCGCGGTCGGAGGGTTCGGGAACGGTGGCCTCGCAGGTGTGCAGGACCAGGTCCGCCTGTTCCATCAGGAGCTTGCGTCGTTCAGGGGCCTGGGTCTGGCGCATGACCTTGTCGAGTGCGTCGAGCTGGCGGATCATCACGGCGGGCATGCCGACGGACGCCTGCCGGATCTTCTCGAAGGAGCGCCGCACGAGGCGGTCGTAATCCGGTTGGTGGGCGATGACGCGGACGTACCCGTGATGGTCGCGGTGCACGTGCTGGGGCTGCCAGGTGGTGGTGATCCGGCACAGGCAGTCGCCGAGCCAGTCGATGCAGGTGATCGCGGTGAAGGTGTCGTTGACGGCCGCGGACAGGGCGCGCAGACCTATCTCCACGAGCTGGTCGAAGCCGAAGGACACGTCCTGGGTGAGGGTGCGGTAGGGGCCGGTGACGTGGCCGCGGCGCAGGGTCGCGGTGACCTGGGCCGCGGCCTGCGGAGGCCACACGTAGGCCAGCGGGTGGCCCTGGACCAGGAAGTGGCCGGGCCGGTAGGGAACGTGGATCACGGCGTCGGCGTCGCGGGCGATGCGGACCAGGCGGTCATGGCGCAGGTACTGGAGGTAGCCACTGGCGGAGGTGGTGATGACGGCGCCCTCGGTCCGCATCCGGTCGAGCAGCTCGGTCGGCGAGAGCCCGCGCTCGGGGCGCTCCGGCGCGTCGGTGCCTGTCGCACCCAGGGCGCTCTGGTCCTCGATGGCGTCCGCGAGGTCGTGTGCGATGGAGGCGACGACCTGTGGCAGCTGGATGGAACGGGCGATGTGGTTGATGAAGTAGATCAGCGTCGCCAGGTCGACCAGGGTCAGCGCGAGGGTGGTGGTGATGGACAGGTGCGGCACGAAGTCGCCGTGCGGGCCGGGACTGATCGCGACCAGGACGAGCACGGCGTAGAGGAACGTGGCGACGAAGGTCCCGAGGGTGAGCTGGGTGCCGCGGTCGCGGATGAAGTTGCGCAGCATCCGTGGCCCGAACTGGGTGGAGGCCAGGGTGAGTGCGACGATGGTGATCGAGAAGACCAAGCCGACGACGGTGATGACGGCGGCGGCGATCGTGGTCAGGACCTGCCGTGCCCCGTCGGCGCTACCACTGAGTACCCAGCTGGGCAGCTGGACGGTGCCGTTGTAGGCGGCACGGTCCACACCCAGCGTGATCGCGAACAGACCCGCGGCGGCGAGCGCCTCGAGCACGGGCACGAGCCAGAGGTTGGTGCGGCGCGCTTCACGCCGCCAGTCGGCCGCGCGGGCCCTGCTGCGGGAACGGGAGGTGCGCGGCATCGGGATCTCCGGCGGGAACGGCAGCGCCCAGGGACGCCCGCGCGTCGGCGCCGATCGGTCTGCACGGCACGCCCTCAGCTCAGGCTAACCCCGCACGTCCCGCCTGGCGCGGCGACGGGTCACCAGCCACGGTCGGGGCTCTGAGCGGTGACCGACGTCCGGTTCGGTGATCAGCCGATGTCCTCGTCGTCTCCGGTCATGGTTCGGGGCGCCCGGACTCCTCGGCCGGCGGGATTCGTCCTGGTCGGTCGGTCGGGGTCTGCTGTTCCGCGTCGATGCCTTGCGCGTCCCTGACGCGCTGCGCCCACGACTACATCAGGAACCGTGCGGCGATGCGACAGTCGGCGTGGAAGTTGGGCTCGGCGCCGTCATCGGTGTCGTCGGCCGCGCGCGGTTGCGGCTGCGGCTGCGGCAGGGGCAGGAGGGGCAGGGGCCACAGGGGCTCCCACTGCCCTGCCGGCTCGAGTGGGGCAGTGATGACTGACTGGCTCATGGCCGTTCGCCTCCGGGGTTCGCGGCGCACACTCTCGTCGCCGCTCTTCAAGATCCAGGGGATCACTCGGCGGGCTGCTGTGCGGTCTGCCTTGACGAGATCACTGCGCCCGAGCGTCCGACTCTGACGCCGCCTTGACGCCCGCGCGGCGTGGGGCGTCCGGGACAACGAATCGGACGCCCGGACCGGGCCTCGCAGGGGTGCAGAGCGCCGTGCGGTGTGACTGCAGCCACCCCGCCGCCACTGGGACGACAACATTCACAGGAGCCGCGTCAGGAACGCGTCAGGACGGCTCACAGCGCCGGGAGCAGCGGGAATAGCGTCTGGTCTGCGGCCAGAGTTGCCCATGGCAGACGGGATGCTGACGACTTCTCATGCTCATCGGAGGGGCGAGAACGATGGCTCGACACCTGAACGGCGACGACCCGGAACCTGAGGAACTCGTCCCGGCCGGACTGCTGGCAGTCCCGGTCCGGTCGGGTCTCGCAGGCGACGTGCTCCGACTGTTCCGCACCGCGCTGGGCGTGCGGACAGTGGTCGGCTTCACCAGCCGGCGGCAGCTGTCCGCCGTGCTCGGCGCGCAGCAGCGCTCGATCGTGATCTCCGAGGCGGCGGTCCGGCAGATGACTGCGGAACTGGGCGTCGCCCAGCTGGTCGTCGACCCCCAGCTGGTGGCCGCACCCGCCGTGCCGCTGCACTCCGACTCCCGTCACGGCTGGGCCTCCCTGACCCAGGACAACGCCGCTGTGCGTGCGGCCTGAGGAGGACGGACCATGGCTCTCACACTGCCCAGGCCGGAGACCGCCGTCGCTCCCGAGACGCCCTGGCTTCCGGTCTGGCCCGCGTCGACGCGGGCGTTGGAAGGCGTCCTCGGGCAGGTCGAAAGCGGTCGCAAGGCGGGTGATCTCAATCGCGCTGTTCGCGGCGGCGGCAGGGATGTCGGCGGGCCGCGCGGCCCAGACGGCACCCACGCGCAGGGGCGCGGTCACGGTACGGGCGATCCGGCGGTGGATTCGTGTCAGCAGCGCCCGTTCGGCCGGGCCGGGTGCGAGGACGAGCAGGTGGCCTGGGCGGGCGGCGCTGAGGAGGGGGCCAGGCAGCTCCGCGGCCAGTGCGGCGCGGACCCGGCGCGCCTTGCGAGCGGCAGCGGTGCCGCGGTAGCCGGGAGAGGCTGCGGCTTCCTCGGGGTCCTGGCCGATCTGGAGTGCCAGCACGGTGAAGTCCTGCGGCAGGCGGATGCCGAGTGCTGCGGCTCGCGTGGCTGCTGGGCGTCCGGCGAGCAGGTCTTCGGCGAGCTCGACCGCGAGGTCGGCCCCGGCCAGGAGCGAGGCCTGCGTCTCGTCCTGGAAGGCCTGCAGGGACACCGTCATGGCCAGACCCGTGCCCTGCTGCACACGTTCCGCGAAGGCGCCGAGTTCCGCGGCGCCGCCGTGGAAGCGTTCCTGGAACGCACGGAGCAGGATGGCGGCCATGGCTTAGTGGGCTGCCAGCATCTGGTCGAAGCGGACCCCCTCGCCTGCACGCTCGCCACCCGCCTGCCGCTACTGGGGCGTCCACCTCAGCAACATCTGGTGGCAGTCCCTCGAGGACCGCAGCCCCCACAGCTCGATCAACCACGGCAACGCGACCCTGGAACCGGACGGCTCCGTCCGCCTCGTCGTGGCCCACCGCGACCCGGGCACACCCAACTGGCTCAACACCGGCGGACGCCGGGAGGGCTCGGTCCTGGTGCGCTGGCTGTTGCCCGAACAGCAGGGCATTGCCGTCCGACCCCGGACCGAGGTCATCACGATCCCGCACGCCGGCAGCTGACGGGACAGCCCCTCCACCGCGCGGGGGCCGGCCATCACCGCGACACGCGCGGACCGAGCACGCGGCGAGCCGACGCCCAAGTGGCGTAGTGCCCAGCCGCGGGTCAGGATGCAAGATCAGACAGCCCGATGCGAACCGAGGTGCGCGATGAGCAAGGATCTGGAACAGCTGGCCACCGAGGCCTACGTGTACGGCTTCCCCCTCGTGTTCAACCTGGACCAGGTCGAGCGCTTCACCACCCAGGGCATGGGCAGCATGGCCGCGGCCCCGTTCAACAGGTTCAGCCACGCAGGCAAGCTCGCCGGACCGGACGACACCTTCGTCAGCATCAACAACGACACGATCTACTCCATGGCCCAGATGGACGTCAGCGATGGACCGGCCCTGCTGCGGGTCCCGGATGCCGACGGTCGCTACTACGTGCTGCAGTTCGTCGACGCCTGGACCAACAACTTCGCCTACGTCGGCCGCCGGGCCACCGGCACCAAGGCCGGCACCTTTCTGCTCACCCCGCCCGGCTGGCACGGCGACGTCCCCGCCGGGGCAACCGTGATCAGCGCCCCCACCACGGTGTTCACCATCGTCGGCCGCTGGGCCTGCGACGGCCCCGACGACCTGCCCACCGTCGCAGCACTCCAGGCAGGCCTCACCATCGAGGCCTCGTCCGCAGGCCGCGGCCTGCCCGCGATCCCACCCGGCACCGAACGGGCACTCACCTTCTACCGGCGCCTGCGCAGCTACCTCAAGGCGTTCCCGCCCTCAGCCGCCGAACAGGACCAGCAGCGCCGCTTCGCCCCGCTGGGCCTGCTCGACACCGAAGACCCCTTCACCGCGCCCTCCACCGAACTGCACCAGGCCCTGATCGCCGGCTTCAAGGCAGGCCAGGAAAAGGTGGAGACCTTCACCTCGAACGGCGGCAGCCCGACCCAGAACGGCTGGAAGCTCACCTACCACGCCTTCGACTACAACCTCGACAACCTCGGCCCCGGCACCCTCAACGACCCCCGCTGGATCATCCAGGACCGCGCCGCCGCCCACCTCGTGCGCGCCGCGGCGGCCCGCGCCGGCCTGTGGGGCAACCACGGCTACGAGGCCGCCTACACCATGACCTGGAACGACGGCAGCGGACAAGCCCTGGACGGCCATCAGGCCTACACGCTCCGCTTCGACACCCCGCCCCCGGTCGACGCGTTCTGGTCCGTCACCATGTACGACCTGCCGGACTACTACCTGGTCGCCAACCCCATCGACCGGTATTCCATCGGTGATCGCACCCCCGGCCTCCGCTACGCCGACGACGGCTCGCTCAGCCTCCACCTGCGCCCCGACGCCCCCACCGACCCAGCTGCCCGCGCCAACTGGCTCCCCACGCCGGCAGGGCCGTTCCGACCCATTCTGCGCATGTACGAACCCAAGCCGGCAGTCTTCGACGGCAGTTACACCCTTCCGCCAATCACCCGCACGACCCCCTGAGCGGCTCCGCAACGGGCGAGGACTTCGCGGTTGAAGTGGTATTCGAGCAGGCAGCGGCGCTGACACCCGGGCGCGGTCCTGGTCATCCTGCGTCCCGTTCGCGGGCGTCGAGGGCGCCGGCCAGGGCGCCGAGGAGCCGCCCGTTCCACCAGGCTCGGCCGCGCGGGTCGCGTTCGCCGGGGGCGGTGCAGCCGCGGCCGGTCTGGCAGATCACGAACGGGGACCCGTCCAGTACCTGATGGAACATCAGGATGCCGCCGCACCATGGGCAGGGCCGGTCGTGGATCTGCACGTGGCGCTCGCCGATGCCGAGCACGCGCGCGGTCTGCCGCTGGTGCTCTGACCGGGATCGTTCGCCGGGATGGCGGCTCGATGCTCGGCCGACTGGATGCGAGGTCGTGAGAATTTCAGCGGTGTCGAGCCAGGCAGCGGGCTAGGCTCCCGGCATGGCTGGTCCAACCCTGGTGATCGAATTGGCGGAGCCCGTCACCTCGGCTGCGCTGGCTGAGTTCAGTGCGCTGATGCGAGGGCTCTCCACCCACTTCGAGCAGCGGCGCCTCGGATACTTCGACGTCAACGTGCCCGTGGAACGGCTGGGCATGGATGCGGCGACGGCGCTCGATGCGCGGGAGGTGGACGGTCGTCGGCCCTTTCTGGTCTACCTGATGGGGCCGGGGGTCGGTGACGAGAGCATCTTCGAGGCCGAGCACGCGGACGAGCCCGAGGTGGAAGCTGTCCTCGGCTTCAAACCGACCCATGCCGTAAATGTGAGCGCCGGCTGCAACCGTGGGATCGACCACACGGCCACTGCCCTGCTCACCGCGGCAGTCGTCGACGTCCTGGGAGGTGTGGTCAAGGCCGAACTTCTGAAAGGCCAGGGGGCGGTGGTCGCCGGACTTCCAGGGGTGCTGGGCCTCGCCGACGAGGAGTGTCCGATGGTGCTCGGCACTGCGGATTTCCTGCGGGCCTGGGTCGACCAGCCCGGCTTCAGGCTGGTCAAGTAGCCCAGCGGCGGAGCCAGAGCCCGTGTCACGCGGCAACACGGGTCGGCCGCGCAGACGGGATGGAAGCTGAATCCGCCGAAGTACGGCAGCTACCGACGCCTCGTATTGCCGCCGTTCTCGCTGGGCTGCTGGGCGAGCTCATGGCGTCCCACGGCGGCGAGTACCTGTTCACCTCGCACAAGCGCGATTGTCGACGGCGCGGATGCCGAGCCACGACGCAAGGGCACGCCGGGCCGTCCAGAGCTGCTCGCGGTGCCAGACGTGACGGGCATGGTGCCCCAGGGCTGCGCCACAGACACAAGGTCTGGTGCGATGAGGATGGCCACCCTGTAGTGGCCGTCGAGGCGCGGATGGGGCACAAGGTCCAGGGGGCAGGGGGTACGTATAGCCACGTGTCCGCCGAGATGGAGCGGCGGATCCAGGAGTCGCTTCAGCGCCGCTGGGAGATGTCGATGGAGCAGAGTGGTAGCGGACTGGTAGATCCACTTTGGAATCGTGCTGCATCGCCCCAGCACTCTCGTGCATCGAAAGCGCAGTCAAAAGCACTCTGACGAGATCGCCACTCCGCGACACGGGAGCAAACTCCGAGCCGGCTTGGCCCAGGCGGGCGTGACGGTGAGCTCCGCCCGGCGCCCATGTGCGGCGGAGCCTTCCGGGGACTGTTGCGGCTCGTGACCGCCGAGGCGCGGCGCGATCTTCTGGAGTGCCTAGGCCCAGAACCCCTCGTGCACGGCGGCGGACTCCTCGAAGAGATGTGGTCCCGATACGGCGACGGTGTTGCCGCCCGCCGCGAACACCTGGCGGCAGGGCAGGTCGAGCAGCGGTTCGTCGGGGTCCGCGGCGGCGATGACGTTCAGCTCGGTCGCGGCCAGTGCGTAGACCACCCGGGGGATGCCGCTCCAGTAGATCGCGCCCGAGCACATGGGACACGGCTCGGTGCTGGTGTACAGGGTGGCGGTGGCCAGCTGATCGGGTGTCAGCGTGCGGGTGGCCAGCCGTACGAGGTTCGTCTCCGCGTGGCACGTGACGTCGTGCTCGGTCAGGACGGTGTTCTCGGCCGTCAGCAGGACGTTGCCGGCCGGATCGGTGAGGAGCGCGCCGAACGGATGGTTGCCGTGCTCGCGTGCGCCGGCAGCGAGGTCGATGGCTGCGAGCAGGTGAGTCCGCTCACCGTCGGTCAGGGGGGTGAACGCTGACTGCATGGATTGCATGACGTACTCCTGGTAGTGGGTGGGGGCCCGACTCAAGGTTCGCGCACGGTCGGACCGGTGGGCGGGATTGTTTCAGAGCGCCCTCAGCAGCCGAGCGAGCGGCTCACCCATGCGGGAGGCCGCGTCACGGCTGGCTTGGAGGACTTCCTGATGGTCCAGGGTGCTCCGGTCATTCCGGCTGCCAGGTTCGTCACCGGGCCAGTCGGAGCCGAGGAGGCGCCGTTGCGGCCCCAACGCGGTGAACGCGATGTCGGCGGCACGGCGCAGGTCGTCCGTGGTCCATGCGTGCCAGTCGGCCTTGGTGACCAGGCCGGAGAGCCTGGCCACGGTGTTCGGCCGCTCAGAGCGGGCGCCTTTCCACTTCCGGAAGGGCGCCCGCGATCTGCCTGCCTACGGATTCAAGAGCGCACAGCGGTCGGCAGGCAGCAGCAGCGTGCCGACCGCAGGCGATGTCGGGGCGTAGGCGTCCTCAGAAGGCCGACAGGCCGTTCGGCGTCCCGAGCCCCGTCGGACCGTCGTACCCCGGGACGGCGGTGCAGAGGTAGTCCCCGGCACAGGAGCCGTCAGCTCCTCCTGCCACGTCGTTCAGGCCGGCGGTGGCCGACGGCGCGTAGAGCGCCGAGGCGTTCGGGAACTTCGCCGGGTTGCCGGCCTGCGCGACCACGCCTGCCAGGAACGGGGAGGCGGCACTGGTGCCGCCGACGACGCCCCAGCCGGGGGTGCCGTCGTGGGGGTCGGTGTCGTAGACCGCGGGACCGGTGTTCGGGTCGGCGTCCGCCGAGACGTCGGCGGTCATGCGTCCGGGACAGTCCGGGTCCTTCTGCCAGGTCGGCTTGTCGATCCAGGCCGAGCAGCCGCTGCCGGCCCCACCCCACGCCGTCTCGCTCCAGCCGCGCGCGCTGGAGTCCTTGGTCAGCGAGGTGCCGCCGACGGCGATCACCGAGCTGTAGGCGGCCGGCACGATCGGGATGCCGTAGCCGCTGTCGCCGGAGGAGGCGAAGATCGCCACCCCGGGGTGGGCGTAGTCGTGGGCGTAGGCCTGGACGCCGTTGCCCTCGGTGGCGCCGTAGCTGTTGGACACCTCGGTCGCCCCGAGCCGCACGGCGGTGTCGACGGAGGCGGCCAGGTTCTGCGAGTAGGCGTCGTCGGACTCCACCAGCAGGATGTGGCACTGCGGGCAGGCCGCCGACACCATGTCCACGTCCAGGGCGATCTCGATGCCCCAGCCCTGGTCCTTCGGCAGCGGCGCCGAGGCGCCGGTCTGGTTCACCTTCCGGAAGCAGCCGTTGGCCGTGGTGCAGGCCGGCAGGCCGTAGGTGGAGCGGTAGACGGCGAGGTCCGCCTCGGCGGTCGCGTCGTCGCCGGCGTCGACGATCGCCACGGTCTGGTTCGTGCCGCCGGTGCTCGGCAGCTTGTAGGCCGCCTGCAGGTCGGCCGGGCCGAAGCCGGATGGCAGCGCCGTCGCACGGCCGGTGACGGCCGCGGCCGCCCTGCCGCGCACGCCCAGGCCCTCGTGCACGTCCGTGCGGACCTCGGCCAGGCAGCGGTCGTACCCGGCCTTCGCCGCCCCGCACACCTGACGCACGGGGGACGAGACGGTGTGCGCGACGGCGGTCGGTCCCGCGTAGGCCGTCGTGGACAGGGCCGCCATCGAGGCGGTCGCCGTCAGGGCCGCCACGCCCACCGCGGCTGCCCCGAGACGGAAGCGGGATCTGGATATCAGCCTCATGGTCACTTCCCGTCAGCCGATCGTGTAGGCGTTGGTGATGGTCTGGGTGATGGAGCCGCCGATCGAGTCGGTCGCGGTCACCCGCAGCGAGGGCATGCTGCCCTTGGCTCCGGAGTCGGGCCAGATGGCCAGGTAGTGGTTCCGACCGGTCGGGACGGTCGCCGCCGGCGTCCAGGTGGCGCCGCCGTCGAAGGAGACCTCGACCTTCGCCGAGGTGGCCGGCGCCTGCGAACCCTGTCCGTCGTAGCTCTCGTGACCCACGGTCAGACTCAGCACCGAAACGGCGTGGCCGGTGTTGCTGCCGTCGGTGCTCAGTTGGTAGTTCAGGTTCAGCATGGGGAGGATCCGGCACGAGGTGGGATCGCTGAACCCCTCGTAGCAGGAGTCGGCCGGCGGCAGCGTCAAGTGCGGGTCGGCGGCCGGGTTGTAGACGAACGTCAGGTCCGTGTGCGTCTTCGTGGCCTGGGACACCGAGCTGATCCCGCTCGCGTCCACGTCGAACACCGCGCGGTAGGTGTCGACCTGCTGCGGGATGTCGGACAACCACGCGCCCACGCTGGGCTCCTGGGCGATCTGCCGGCCGTCCCGGTAGACCGTGACGTTCTCGACGGTCGGGTTGGGGTACCCGAAGGGCACCTCGTAGTAGCCGGACGTCTCGGGTGCGCTGTCGGTGAAGTCACCGTTGAAGCCGATGCCCATCGATGTGCCGGCCACGCAGGCGAAGCAGAGGTTGGGGCCGTGGAACTGGCCGACCTGCGGGGCCAACGGTCCGTGCCCCCAGGTGCGCCAGACCTGCTGCCCGCCGGTGAAGCTCGGCAGGTCGCCCGGCTGCAGGCCCGCGAACCCCTCGTCCGGCGCCCTGCCCAGCTCCGCGAAGTAGCTCTGGAGCCATGCGAATCCGGCGGGCAGGGGCGCGGTGACGTAGTCGGTCAGGCTCTCGGGCACCGTCACCGGATAGGTGCCGACCAAGCCGCCGAGCTGCTGGCTGCGGACGCCGATCTGGTACAGGCCCGTGTGGGCGGTGTTGGCCGCATCGGTGTCGAACGTGTAGTGGAGCGAGGCCAGTCCGCTCGCCGACACCGGGTACGTCTCGTTCGCGGGAACCCCGTCGGACTGCGGGAGCAGGACGTCGTAGCGGTACGGCGCGCGGGTGCCCGCCGGGCTCACCCCGTCCCACATCGCCTGGGAGCTCAGCCTCCCGATCGTCGGTGCGCCCTGCGGGGAGACGAAGACGTTCCCTGCCGCGACGGCCTGGACCGGGATCGCGTTGCCGACGGCGTCGGTCCGGGTCACGTCCAGCGTGACGTTGTCCGACGTCGCGGGCCGCGGCGTGGCCGCGGTGACCTGGGCGGTGGCGGCGCGCTCGTCGGCGGTGACCATGGAGACGCCGGTGGTGTTCGGGACCACCAGGTTGTCCTGCAGCACCAGGCGCAACCCGGTGGCATTGCCGCTCGCGTCGTACTCGGCGAAGCCGGTGTAGATCGCGTAGTTCCCCACCGGCAGGGCCACGCGGGCCACCCCGCCGATGTCCGGGATCACCGCGGCGAACTTGCCGGCGGAGTCGACGTTCATCACGAAGCTCAGAGCATTCTGGGCCGGAGCCGAGGCCAGGTCCTTGGCGTTGATCTGGACGATGTGCAGCGGATAGCCCGACGGGGCCTGCCGCGCCCGCGTCACGGCGACCGGGGCTGTGGAACGGGACAGTTGCGGCACGTCGTACTGTGCGGTGTCGAGCGATGCGACGTGGGAGAGCGCGGAGGCCGGAATGACGTAGGTGTGTCCGTTGCCCGGATCGAACTTCAGGAACGGCACGGTTCTGCCGTCGTGCCCGACCACGTTGTAGGTCCGGCTCCCACGTGCCCCCTGATAAACGACTCGGTCACCGCCCGGCAGGGTGATGCCCGAAGCCGGAGCCGCGCCCGGGAGTGGTACTCCGGGCGGCGGCGAGGCGCTCGCCGACGGCGTCGCATAGGCCGACGCGCTGCCGGCCGGCGGAGCCAGCGCGAATCCGGTCGCGCAGGCCAGCGCGAGGCCGGCCTTGACGCGGCCGCGCTTTCGCAGTTGTCGGACCGACGTTGATGGTAGTGCTCTCACCAGCAGGACCTCCAGAGAACGTGTGAACCGCGCAGGGAATGCCGCAGCGTTGCTGTTCGTCGGCAGAACACCTGTGATTCGCCCGCTGTCACCCTATGAACGCGCTCTTGCCGCCGACCATGACGAGTCGGATGATGCTTTCCGGCGGAATACCAGGCAGTTTCGTGGTCGGACTGATCGCCCGGGCACGCCACGAGAGGAGGGACGACGATGACGCCGGAGCTTCTGGGCGGTGACCTCCGCGCCCTCCGCAGGGGCAGGGGCCTGTCCATCGAGGAGTTGGCGACGCGCGCCGGGGTGAGTGTGCGCGCGATCAGCGAGATCGAGCGCGGCCGGACCCGACGACCGCACCCGAGCACGATGCGTCGTATCTCCGGGGTGCTGGGCGTCGTCCAGGAGATGACACACAGTCAGGTGTCGGCTGTTGTCGATGCGGCGTCCGGTCTCCTCAGCGACGGCGGCTCAGTGGGCCCGTACTCCCCTGAGGCGCGATGTCAGCTGCCCGCCGCGACACGGTTGTTCGCCGGCCGCTCGCGCGAGACGGCCGTGCTCACCGCGGCTGCTACCGCGTCGGAATCCGTCGGCTGGCTGGTGATCGCCGCGGTGGACGGGATGGCCGGGATCGGCAAGAGCGCGCTGGCGATTCACGCCGCTCATCAACTGAAGGACCGTTACGGCGACGGCCAGCTCTTCGTGGATCTGCACGCCCACTCCGCCGGGCGGGAGCCGATGTCCGCGGCTGACGCCCTGGAGACGCTGCTGCGGTCCCTGGAGGTGCCGGCGCAGGCGATCCCGCCTGGTGTGGAGGCGCGCGCCGCCCTGTACCGGTCCCGGCTGGCCGGTACCCGCACGCTGGTCCTGCTCGACAACGCCCTCGATGCCGCCCAGGTTCGACCACTGCTGCCGGGCGAGGCCGGATGCCTGGTCCTGATCACCTCCCGGAGTCGCCTGACCGGGTTGGACGACGCGCACACGCTGACGCTGGACGTGCTCGACGTCGATCAGGCCGCGACGTTGCTGCGTCAGGTCGCCGGGCCGCAGCGGATTGCCGACGACGAGACGGAGGCCCTCGCCGAACTGGCCGAGCTGTGCGGCCGGCTCCCGTTGGCGCTGCGGATCGCCGGAGCGCGACTGCGCCACCGTCCGGCCCTGCGCGTCGCGGACCTCGTCGCCCAACTGCGGGGCGCGACCGACCGCCTGGTCCACCTGCGCGACACCGAGCGCGACGTGACCGCGGTCTTCGCCACCTCCTACGCCCGGCTGCCCGAGGCGGAGCAGCGCCTCTTCCGCCTGCTCGGTCTGCTCCCCGGCGACGACATCGACGCCTGCGCCGCCGCGAACCTGGCCGGTCTGGGCGACGTGCGTACGGCCGAGGAACTGCTGGAATCCCTGCTCGACCACAACCTGCTGCTGCAGCACCAGTCCGGCCGCTACCGTCTGCACGACCTCGTCCGCGCCTACGCCCGTGCGCTGGCCGTGCAGGAGGCACCCGGCGAGTCGGGCCCCGCCGCAGCCCGACTGCTGGACTACTACCAGCACACCGCCTGGTGCGCGCAGGCTCTGGTCACCTCGACTCCACGGCTCCCGGTCGAGGGGCCCGCGCCGAGGGTCGCGCCCACGCTGGCCGACCGAACCGCGGCCTGGGCGTGGCTGCGCACCGAGCGGGCCAACCTGCTGTCCGCGTTCCGCCAGGCCGCCACCGACGACCCGCTCCGGGCCGTGCGGCTCGCGGGGGCGACAGCCTCCCTGCTGGCGACCGACGGCTCCTGGGACGAGGCCATCACCGTGCACGCCACGGCCGTCGGCCTGGCCGAGCGGCTCGGGCAGCCCGCCGTCCTGGGTGCGGCGCTGACCGACCTGGCCTATGTGCGGGCTCTGACGGGAGACTTCACCGGCGCGGCCGCCGACCTGCATGGCGCAGTGGACCACTGCGAACGGGCCGGCGCGCACCTCGGGCACGCCAACGCGTTGACCCTGCTGGCCCAGATCAGCGCGTTCACCGGCTCGCGCGCACCGGCAGAGCGGCACCTCCACCACGCGATCGTGCGGTACGCGCGACTCGACGAACGTCTCGGACTGGCCAACGCCCACACCCAGAGAGGAACCGTCCACCGGCTCAACGGTGACTACCCGGCCGCCGCACGCGACCTCCACGCCGCCCTTGCCGGGTATGACGCGCTCGGGGACCGGGAGGGGCAGGCCACCGCCCTGTCCCATCTCGGCGTGGTCCACGAGACCACCGGCGACTACTCCACCGCCACCCGCTACCAGCAGCAGGCTCTGCAACTGCACCGCCAGGCCGGCAACCGGATCGGCCAGGCCAGGGCCTTCCTGGGACTGGGCCAGGCCTACGCCCGCGCCGGAGACCACCTCGCCGCCATCGACGCGGGGCGACGGGCGCTCGAACTCTTCCGCGAGCTGGCCGACCCCAACGGCCAAGGCAACGCGCTGGGCAACCTCGGCTACTTCAAGCGCCTGGCCGGTGACCCCGAGGACGGGCTCCCGGATCTCCAGGACGCCCTCGACATCTTCCGCCGCATCGGTGCCCGGGGGAACGAGGCCTGGGCCCTGGACCTCTATGCCGGTACCGTCGCCGCCACCGGCGACCACGCCCGCGCCCTGCGGCTCTACCGCGACGTCCTGGACCTGGCCCGCGGGACCCACATGACCGCGGTCGAAGCCGCCGCCCATGCCGGTATCGGCGAGTGCTACCAGCACCTCGGACGCATCGCGGACAGCGGAACGCACCTCGACCAGGCCTTCGACATGTTCCAACACCTCGGCCTGAAGAGCGAAGCCGCACGTGTCCGAGCGAACGTGGACACGAGGCGAACGCCTGGCCGCTGAGCTGGTTGCCAGCGGGGGCCGGGGGAGGACCTGTCAGCGCGGTGCCAGCAGCTCCAGCACCAGCGCGACGATCTCCTCGGTTCCGGCCTCCGCCAGCGCCTGGAAGGTGCCGCTGCTCCGTGACAGGCTCACCCCGACGAAGGCGGCCGCGGTCAGCTCCGCCCGCAGCTGCGGGCGGTCCAGGCCCTCGCGGGTGAAGCGCTCGCACAGCGGGTCGACCAGCCGTCGGCGCAGCTGCTCGGCGGCGGCCGCCTGCACCTCGGGATCCTCGTGAGGGGCGACCGCGGCTCGGAGGATCGGCCCGGGGCCGCGTCGGGCCGCGTGGTCGAGCAGGGCCCTGGCCCGCTCGGGCTCCAGCAGGTCGGCCGGATTGGCGCCGGACTGGTCGAGCTGGAGCGTGGCCAGGTAGAGCTGTGCCTTGCCGCCGAAGTAGCGGGCGATCAGGGCCGGGTCCACGCCGGCCCGCTCGCCGATCTCCCGGATGGTGCTGCGGTCGAAGCCGCGCTCCGCGAAGAGCTCGGTCGCGGCCGTCAGCAGGAGCTCACGACTTCGGGCCGAGTCCCGTCGCTTGGGCGCGGTCACCGGGGAGCCCGGCCGGCCGACGCGGTGGCGCTGTCCTCCGCCGTCTCGGCGTCGGCGATGCTCTCGTCCATCAGCAGCTCCTCGTCCATGGCGACCGTGCTCCGTGCCGGGGCTCCGCGTCGCGGCAGGACGATGCTAACCACAGCGGTGACCACCCACACCGCGCAGCCCAGCCAGGCGGCTGCCTGGTACCCGCTGTTCTCGGGCAGCAGGCGGCCGGCGGGGGTGTGCGCCTCCAGGATGACCGCGCTCAGCACGCTTCCGGTGGAGTAGCCCACGGTCCGCAGCACCTGGTTGAAGCTGATGGCGCTACCGGTCTCGTGCGCGGGTACGGAGCTGACGATCAGTCCGGGCATCACCGCGAAGGTGCAGCCGACGCCCAGCCCGGCGATGCCCATGATGACGAACAGCTCCCACAGGCTGTTCCGGCAGAACAGGAACATCACCATCGACAGCAGCGAGACGACGCAGCCGACCGGCAGCACCAGGGCGGTGGAGGTGCGCCGGGCCAGCAGCGGCACGAGCTTGCTGGAGGCGACGCTGGCCGCGGAGAACGGCAGCAGCACCAGGCCGGTGACCAGGACCGAGGTCCCGAAGCCGTAGCCGGCGGCGGCGGGCGTCTGGACGAAGCGGGTGACCATCGACATCAACATGTACATCGCCACGCCCGCGATCAGACCGGACATGTCGGCGGTGAGCACCACCCGGTTCCGAAGCGACCGCAGATCGACGAGCGGGTGCGTGGTGCGCAGCTCGTGGAAGGTCCACCAGGCCAGCAGGACCAGGGCCGCGGTGGTCAGGCCGAGCAGCCGGGGCGAGCCCCAGCCCCAGATCCCGCCCTCGCTCAGCGCGAGCAGCAGCCCGGCCAGCCCGACGCCCAGCAGCACGGCGCCGAGCGCATCCAGCGGACGCTTCTCCCGGCCGTGCGCCGTCGGTACCACCAGCACGGCGGCGATCAACGCCAGGGCACTGATGATCGCACCGAACCAGAAGCCGGCGTGCACGCCCCAGGACTCGGTGATCAGCCCGGTGAGCGGGTAGCCCAGGCCGACGCCGGCCACCGTGGTGATGGAGAGCAGCGCGACGGCCGGGCGCGACCGCTCGGCCGGCAACGCGTCGCGGGCCGTGGCGATGGCCAGCGGGGTCAGGCCCAGGCCGAGGCCCTGCAGCCCCCGTCCGACGATCAGGCACGCGAACCCGAGCGGCAGCGCCGCCAGCACGCTGCCCAGCAGCACCACCGTGAGGGCGCTGATGATCACTCGCCGCCGGTGCGGCCCGTCGCCGAGCCGTCCCATCGTGGGTGTGGCGACCGCGCCGACCAGCAAGGTGATGGTCAGCGACCACTGCGCGTCGGACAGGGAGACATGGTCGACCGAGGCGATGGTGGGCACCAGCGGAGACCCCAGGCTGCTGATGACCGCGACCACCATGCCGAGGAACACCAGGACCGGCACCAGGGCGCGCTCTCGAAGGCGGCCGGGCGCGGCGTGCAGGGCGGTCATCGAGGTTCTCCCAAGATTGTCATCACATGATGTCTTCGAATGATGACATGAGAGCCCGGGGAAGCCCAAGGCGGTCGCCGTCAGGGTGAGCGCCGTCACTCCTGCGAGGCCCTGTCGCCCGATTTTTCGTGTGCGGCTGACGTGCCGGTCAGCGGGGGCCCGCTGTGGGGATCCAGGCACGCTTGTAGTGGCGCAGCAGCAGGGCGGTCTCCAGGTCGACGATGCCGTCGACGTCCGCGAGGCCCCGCCGGACGAAGGTCTCGAAGTCGGCCGGAGAGCGGTGGCTCGAGTAGCCGAGCAGGTTGCTCGAGCCGGTGGTGATGACCAGATGGCGTACGGCCGGTTCGCCGGCGAGACGGCGGAGCACCGCGTCCAGGTGCCGCGGCGCGACCGTGAGGCGGAGGCGCGCCTCCACCGGGTAGCCCAGGAACGACGGTTCGGCGTGCAGCCGCAGGTGCAGGACGTGCGCGGAGAGCAGGCGGCCCAGTCTGCGGCGGGCGGTGGTCTCGCCGACGTTGAGTTCACGGGCGAGCCGGGTGGTGGAGATCCGCGCGTCGTCCTGGAGGAGCCGGACCAGTTCTCGGTCGAGGTCGTCGATGGTGATCGGTGCGGGCAGGGGCGCGCCCTCCGCGACGAGGCGTCGGATCGGGGTCGGCTCGTCGTCGTACGGAGCCCAGTCGTTCGCGGTCAGCAGGAGCTGCAGGACGATCGCGGAATGGACGCCCACCACGCCGTCCATCCGGCCGATCGAGCCGTCGATCGCGGCGAGCAGGTGCTCCGGGGTGGGGGCGGTGACTTCGGCGAACGCGTCGAGGGAACCCGTCGCGACCTCGACCGAGCGGGTGTCCGGGCGGCGGGCGAGCGCGAGTGCCGTCTCGTGGAGCCGTCCCGGTGCGCAGCGCACCGCGAGTTCGGCGATGACACCCTCGCCGAGCCGCTCGGGGACGAGTGAGGCGGTGAAGCGGACCTCGCCGGTGGCCGTCATGCGCTCCAGGCGCCGGGCGACGGTGCGCTCGTGCACGCCGGTCGCGGCGGCGATGTCGGAGAAGACGGCGCGAGGTTCGCGGTGCAGCGCGCGCAGGATCGCGTGATCCAGGGCGTCGAGAGGGAGGGGATCTCCCGCGAGGCCCCTGTCGGGACCGGCCGGTCTGCCTGAATCCGCCGTCTGCATGGTCGCCTGTGCCTCCATCGTCCGACTTCTGCCCCAAGTCTTGCCCTGATCGAGGCCACAGCCGGACATTGTGTGTACCTTACGCCGCCGGCCCACCCCTTCCGGGCCACGACGGCGAGGGCATCCCGTCCCGGCCCGGAGCCTTCCGGGGCCGGGACGCGGCCACCCCCACCCTTTTCGAGAACAGGTGCTGCCATGCCCGAGATCGGCACCCTCCGCCCGGCCCGGCCCAGACCCGCGGTCCGGGCCACCCCGGCGGCGGCCATCGTCGCCTCCGTGGTCCTGGTGGAGTTGTCCAGCGGTATCACGCAGGGATTCCTGTCCCCGCTGCTGGCCAGCCTCACGTCCGTGCTGCACGTGACCGCCGCCGACCTGAACTGGGTCAGCATCGCGAGCCTGCTCGCCAGTGTGGCGTTCACCCCGGTGCTCTCCCGGATGGGAGACCTGTACGGGCACCGCAAGGTGCTGCGCTGGAACCTCGCCATCGTGCTGCTCGGCTCGGTGCTGGTCGGCCTGAGCCGCTCGTTCGGCCTGCTGCTGGCCGGGTCGTTGTTGCAGGGCGCCTTCGCCGGGTTCTTCCCGCTGCTCGTCGGGATCCTGCGCAACCGCAGCGACAGGGCCGAGAGCCGACGCGGGATCAGCTTCATGGTCGCCGCGCTGACCTCCGGCGTCGCCGTCGGCCTGGTGGCCAGCGGACTGCTCGCCAAGTACTCCGCCAGTCCCACCGCCGCACTCTGGGTGCCCACGGCCGCCGTCGCTCTGGCCCTCGCCGTCACCTGGCCCCTGCTGCCCGAGACCGAGTACCGCCCCGGTGGCCGGGTCGACTGGGCGGGCGGCCTGCTGCTGTGCGTGGGCCTGGTCGCGATCATGCTGGGCCTGGGTCAGGGCGGCGCGCCGGGCTGGGAGTGGACCTCCGCGCGCACCCTCGGGTGCCTGCTGGGCGGCGCCGCGGTGACCGCCGTGTGGGCGGTGGTGGAGCTGCGCACCGCGGAGCCGATGATCGACGTCCGCCTGTTCCGGCACCGCAACGTGGTGGTGGTCTCGTTGGTGGCGCTCACCTTCACCTTCGGCATGCTCGGCCTGCTCGTCGCCAACCCCGTCTTCCTCGGGACGTCCAAGGCGCAGGCCGGCTACGGCCTGGGACTGGATCCCCTCGGTATCTCCCTGGCGATGCTGCCGAACATGCTGGCGCTGACCCTGGGCGCGCTGATCGCGCCCGCCGTCGCGTCCCGGATCACCGACCGCCTGGTCCTGGTGACGGGCTCGCTGCTGATGGCCGTCGGTTTCGTCGCCGAGTTCGCGGGCCACTCCTCCCTTGTCGCCTTCCTGGCCGCGACCGCCGTGGCCGGTCTGGGCAGCGGCCTGCTCCAGCACGCCACCCGCACCCTCGCGGTCGAGGCGGTCCCGCCCGAGCAGACGTCGGTCGGCTCCGGCATCAACGAGTTGCTGATCAACGTGGGCGGATCGATCGGCGCCGCCGTGGTTCTCGCCGTCTTCGCCGCCCAGACGCCGGCCGGCCAGGTCCTGCCGCGCCTCGGCGCCTACACCACCTCCTGGCTCCTGTGCGCCGCCGTGGCCGCCGCCGGAGCCGTCCTGTCCCTGCTGCACCGAGGAACCAAGCGATGACCACTCTCGCCTCCCTGCGCGAGCTCACCCGCGCCGCGCTGACGAAGCGCCAGGACGACGTGATCGGGCTCAGTCACAGCCTCCACGCCGAACCCGAACTCGCCTACGAGGAGCACCGCTCCGCCCGTAAGGTGGCCGACCTCCTCGAGGGCAGCGGCTTCGCGGTCGAGCGTGGTGTCTGCGACCTGCCCACCGCGTTCACCGCGACCGCCGGCACCGGCGACCTCGTGATCGGTGTCTGTGTGGAGTACGACGCCCTGCCGGGGATCGGGCACGCCTGCGGGCACAACGTCAACGCCGCGGCCGCGGTCTCCGCGGGCCTCGCGTTGGCGCCGGTCGCCGACGAGCTCGGCATCACCGTCAAGCTGATCGGCACCCCGGCCGAGGAGTCCGGCGGGGGCAAGGTGGACCTGCTGCGCGGCGGGGCCTTCGACGACGTGGCCGCCGCGATGATGGTGCACGCCGCGCCCAGCGACTCGATCGGCATGAGCTCGTTGGCGATCAGCAGCCTCCGCGTCGCCTACACGGGCCGACCGGCGCACGCGGCCGCCATGCCCCACCGGGGGATCAACGCGGCCGACGCCCTGATGATCGCGCAGGTCGCGATCGCCGCCTACCGCCAGCAGATGGCGCCCGGCGCGGTCGTCTCCGGCATCGTCACCTCCGCGGGGGAGGCCGCCAACGTGATCCCCGCCCACGCCGGCGCGGAGTACGACTGCCGCGCCCGCACCGCGGAGGAGCTCGTCGAACTCCAGGCCCGGGTCCGGGCCTGCTTCGAGGCCGGCGCGTTGGCCACGGGCGCCGAACTGGCCCTGGAGGGTCTCGGCCACGACTACGCCGACCTGCGCCAGGACCTCGCCATGAGCCGCCGTTACCAGGCCGCGGCCGAAGCTCTCGGGCGCACCGTCCTCCAGCAGGACCCGACGATCCTCGGCGGCTCGACCGACATGGGCAACGTCTCCCACGTGATGCCCGCCATCCACCCGATGATCGGCTACGACTGCGGGGACACGATCATGCACAACCCCGAGTTCACCCGCTTCGGCACCAGCGCGCAGGCCGACCGGGCCCTCCTCGACGGCGGCCTCGCCATGGCCTGGACCGCAGCCGACCTCGCCCTCGACCCGGAACACCGCACCGCACTGCTCTCCCGCCTGTCCGCCCGCAGCAAGGCCGAGATGACGCCTGCGGCCCGCTGAACGGGGGTCGGGGCGGCGGCTCTCCTTTCCCGGGGCGGCCGCCCCCGCAGTGCCGTCCTGCCCACGTCCCGTCTGCCGATTCCGGAGTTCGCCTTGCACACCTACGACGCAGCCCTCGCCCAGGTCGTCATCGGCCACGTCCAGCACCGGCTGGCGCTGGACCCGGTTCCGCTGGGCGGGCCCGGCGACCCCGTCGAACTGGACGCTGCCCTCAAGGAGGCCATAGGGGCCCGTCCTTCCGCTGCCGACCAGGTGATCCGCCTGTATGCCGACCACATCGAACCGACCGTGATCTCCTGCGACAGCCCCCGCTTCCTCTCGTTCATCCCCGGAGCACCCACCAAGGCCGCGGCGCTGTTCGACATGGTGCTGGCCGCCTCCTCGCTGCACGGCGTGTCCTGGCTGGAGGCGTCCGGTGCCGTCGCCGCGGAGAACCAGGTGCTGCGGCTGCTCGCCGACCTGGCGGGCATGCCCGGACAGGCCGGCGGCTGCTTCGTCAGCGGCGGCTCGGCGGGAAACCTCTCCGGCCTCGTCGTCGCCCGCGACACCGCCCGCACCGCGTCCGGCGACCGGATCGCCAACCCGCGGATCGCGGTCAGCTCCCAGGCCCATTCGTCCATCAGCAGCACCCTGCGGATCATCGGCGTCGAGGCGCTTGTCGTGCCGGTGGAGGACCACCGCCTCACCGCGGACGCCCTCCGCGCGGCACTCGCCGCAGACCCGCATCCGGAGACGGTCGTCGCCGTCGTCGCCACCGCGGGCACCACCAACGCCGGCATCATCGACGACCTCTCCGGCATCGCCGAGGTGGCGCGCGAGCAGGGCCTGTGGTTCCACGTCGACGCGGCGTACGGCGGAGGCGCGCTCTTCTCCGCGGAGCTGCGCTCCAAGTTCGCAGGCATCGAGCAGGCCGACTCGGTGGTGATGGACCCTCACAAGTGGATGTACACGCCCTTCGACTGCGGCGCGCTGCTCTACCGCAACCCGGCCCTGGCCGCCGCCGTCCACACGCAGGACGCCGGCTACCTGGACTGCCTCCACACCGAGGCGCCTCAGGAGTGGAACCCCAGCGACTACGCCTACCACCTCACCCGCCGCCCCCGCGGCCTGCCACTGTGGTTCTCCCTCGCGGTCAACGGCACCGACGCCTACCGCGACGCCGTCGACGCCACCCGCCGTACCGCCCTGCAGGCGGCCGAGCTGGTCCGCGCCGCCGAGCATCTTGAGCTGCTGCGCGAACCGGATCTCTCCGTCGTCCTGCTGCGTCGCACCGGCTGGAGCCACGACGACTACTACGCCTGGTCGAAGGAGCTGCTCGAACGGCAGATCGCCTTCGTCACACCGACCGTCTGGGAAGGTGAGACGGTGGCCCGCCTGGCCTTCCTGCACCCGGACATCACTCTCGGTGCGGTGCACGAGATCCTGGCCACGATGGCCGAGCCCCGCGGCTGAGCGGTACGCCGCGGCGGAGTACGACTGCCGCGCCCGCCCGGCCGCCGCAGCGACCGGTCCGCGGCCGGGCCGGCGCCTGAGCATAAGAAGAACTTCAGCTCAGCAGTAGAAGCACAGTCTTTTCTGCTGGTTGCTGCTGAGTCAGGCTGTTCGGGCAGGCGGCGTCGGCCTGCCACCAGAGCAACCTCGGACGGCAACGAACGGAGCATCACCCCATGGGAACCCCCACACCGATCGGACAGCGCGACGACTCCGAGATGCCTCGCTACGGAGGCATCGCGACCTACGCGCTGTTGCCACGCCTCGAGGACGTGACCCGCGCCGACGTGGCCGTCCTGGGCGTTCCCTTCGACAGCGGGACGAGCTTCCGCCCCGGGGCCCGGTTCGGGCCCGCGCACATCCGTGAGAACTCGCGGCAGCTGCATCCGTACCACCAGTTCCTGGACGTCTACCCGTTCGGCCGCCAGCAGGTCGCCGACGCGGGCGATGTCGCGGTCGGCCCGTATGACATGGAGCGCGCGGTCGCGGCGATCGAGAGGGCCGCGCGGAGCCTGGTCGAGCAGGGGACCCGTGTCGTCGCGCTCGGAGGCGATCACACGGTCGCCCTGCCCCTCATGCGGGCCGCGGCGGCGGCCCACGGCCCGCTCGCCGTCCTGCACTTCGACGCTCACCTGGACACGTGGGACACGTGCCACGGCGCGAGCGTATGGCACGGATCGCCCTTCAGGCGCGCAGCCGAGGAAGGGATCATCGATCTGAACCACTGCCAGCACGTCGGAACCCGCGGTGGTGTCTACGACGCGACCGAACTCGTGGACGACCGGAAGGCCGGATTCGAGAGGATCGATGCCCAGGACTTCCAGGACCGGTCGATCGGCGACGTCGTCGCCCAGATCCGTCGGCGGCTGGGAGCCGGGCCCGTCTACGTGTCCGTGGACATCGACGTCCTGGATCCGGCCCACGCACCGGCCACCGGGACCCCTGAGGTCGGTGGCCTGACGACCCGCGAACTGCTGGCCACGCTGCGGGGACTGGCGGGGCTCGACATCGTCGGATGCGACATCGTCGAGGTTGCGCCGGCCTACGACCACGCCGACGTCACCGGGCTCGCTGCGGCACACACCGCGTGGGAGCTGATCTCCCTGATCGCTCTCGGCGAGGACGGGTCGGCCATCAAGGCCAAGGCCGCAGAACGGTAGACGCCCATGCTCCGGGCACGGCCTCGGACCGGTACGAGCGCGCCGATCGCGTGTCAGCCTCGGCTGCCGCCGGGGCGGTCACCCGGTCGACGGGTGCCGCCGACCCCGCGCTGAACGAGCAGCGCGGTGAGGGCCTCGACCGCCGGTGAGGTGTCGGCTTCGCGGGTCGTCACGTGGATGTCGTGGGTGAGGCCGGTGGGCCGGGACACGTGAAGGTAGGTCACACCGCGGCGAGGTTCGGCGGCCAGAGCGGGAACGAGGGCGACACCGAAGTCCGCTGCCACCATCAGCAGCAGAAGGTCGTACTGGTCCGAGCGGAACGCGATGTCCGGCTCGAAGCCCTCCGCGCGACAGAGCAGTTCCGTCGCGGCTTGGAAACCGGAGCTGGGCAATGCGGACAACCAGGTCGCCTCCGCGTAGTCCCGCAGGCTCGCGCTGGTCTGTCCGGCGCGCTGGAGGTGCGGGGGAACGGCCAGCAGCAGTTCATCGCGGTGCAGGAGCACCTGCCGCAGGCCCCGCAGATCGGGCTGCGGCAGGCGCCCGTACTCGTGGGTGACCGCCAGGTCCAGATCACCGTTGGCGACGGCCGGCATCGACAGCTCGGGCTCCGCCTCCGTGAACGTCATGCGTACGTCCCTGTGGCGCTGCCGGAAGGCCATCAGGGCAGGAACGACCAGGCCGGTGGCCACGCTGTTGAACGCCGCGACGCGGATCCTCCCGCCGCGTAGCCCCGACACGGCCCGTGCCGCGGCCTCGGCGGCATCGAGCTCGGTGAAGACACGATGCGCATGCTCGACCAGCACCCGGCCCGCTTCCGTGAGGCGAACGCTCCGGCTGGACCGCTCCAGCAGCGCGACCCCCAACTCCTGCTCCAGGGCAGCGAGTTGCTGCGAGGCGGCCGAGGGTGTACAGCCTGCCAGCTGAGCGGCTCCGGCGATCGTCCCGGTCTGGGCGAGATCCTTGAGCAGGCCGAGCCGACGAGTACTGAGCATGGGGGGATCCTACGATTCACGAGTCGGGCCGAGCGCGTCGACGCCGATCGTTCGCCCGGGCCCTGGCACGCCCGCTTCGGTTCCACGCCCAGGCCGCGCGTGGCAGGCCGCTGTCGTCACTGGAACCGGCGAAGGCCGGCCCGCAGTCGGCGGGCGTCGCGCAGGCGTTGCTCGTAGCGGGCGCCGAGCAGGAGCAGGAGCAGGCCGGCGGCCGCCAGCGGGACCCAGCGTGGGAGCAGGCCCAGGACCTGGAGCACGGTCGGCGCCAACTCGTGGGCGCCGGTCAGGAGGAGCACGGCTCCGCCGAGCAGCAGTGGCGCGCGCAGTCGGAACCGCACGCCCAGTACGACGGCGAGCAGCGCGGCGAGCCCGAGCAGCAGCGGACGCACCCAGTGTCCGTCCGTCCACAGCGTCAGCAGGCTCGGCAGCAGCGCGAGCGAGAGGCCGGGGCCGTAGGTCACCGTCGACGGAGTGGATGCGTCGCGGCGGTGGTGGAGATGACCGATCGTCAGCGCGACGGCGGCGACGCTCACGGTGTAGGCCTCCGGGGTGTGCACGCCCCAGAGCGTCAGCCGGATCCACGAGGCCACGATGAACAGGCAGGACGACGTGATCGCTGCCGTCCGACGGCGATCGGTCCGCAGCGCGACGCCGAGGGCGGCCACCCCGGAGACCGCCAGCGCGAAGGCCAGACTGCCCGGGTGACGCATGTCCAACATCAGGGCGAGGGCGACCAGGCCGTACCCGGTGCCCTCGACTGCGCCGGCGGTGAGCGCGAGACCGGTCGTCGCCTCGGGCCCGCCCGATGCGGTCCGGGCCGCCCGGGCGATGCCGGCTGCGGCCGGCGCCGACGCGATGCCGACGCCGAGCACGGCGAGCGCCGTCCCCGGGAGCGTGAGACCGACCGTGGTGGCGACAGCCGCGGCCTCCGCGCCGAGCGCGAGCACCGTGCAGGCGGCCGCGACGGGCGCGACGGCGCTCCGGCGCCAGGCGAGGGCGGCGCCGAGGAGGGCGCAGACCGCCAGGACGGCGATGCTCGCGGCACGGTCGGCCGAGGCCCACAGCAGGGCGATCCCGGTGGCGAGGAGCGACGCCGTCAGCTGGGCCGGACGGGAAGGGATCGGCAGCCGGGACGCGCGCGACGGGTTCAGCAGGGCTGCCCCTGCGGCGACGACGGCGATCACCAACGCCATCGCGACGGCCACCGCGTACGGGAGCCCGACGCCTACCGGCAGCAGCGCGAGCACGGGGACCCCCACCGCCACGGCCGACACCTCCAGGACGGTGCGCGACACTCCGGGGACGCCGATCACCGCACCGATGCCGAGGACGAGGGCGAGCAGTCCGAGACCGGTCAGAGCGGAGGCGGCGACGTGCCAGTCCCAGGCGGTCGCCGAGCCGTCCGCCCAGGTTGCCGGGAGCTGCCCCATCGGCTCGAGAGCCGCGCGCAGGATCTCCGGAACCACGACCAGCGAACCGAGCAGCAGCACCGCGCCGCCCGAGCAGCCCGCCCCCACGGCGAGCGGGTCCGGACCGGCGGCCTGACGCGAGCGCAGAACGGCGGCCGCCGCCACAGCAAGAGCGGCCGCCGGCACGGCGTAGGCCACCGGAGTCCACGCGGGCGCGGGGAGGACCACGTGCAGGAAGCCGCCCGCCGCCGACAGCAGTGCTGCGGCCGCTCCTCCCGCGGCCACCTGACGACCGAACAGCGGCACGCCCGGATACCGCCGCGCCACGAGCACGCCGAGGAGTCCGAGCACCCCGAGCGGCACGGCAGCCCAGGTCGCGTCGGCAAGATGCTCCGCCTTGAGCGACGCGCCCGCGGAGACGGCCCCGCCGATCACCGCCCAGGCCACGGCGAACGCGGCCGCCGCCTGGTACACCGCCGGTCCGCCGAACCGCTCCCGCGTCTCCTTGCCGGGCGACGTCGCGCCGTGCGCGTGCGCCCTCCACAGCAGCGCGCTGTCGCATACTGTCGCGCTGACGAGCGCGGCGGCGTACGCGGCGATGCGCTCCGAACCGCTCGCCGCGACGAACAACAGCGCAGGCAGCCGGGTCAGCAGGAAGCCCGCCGCGAGCGGGAACCTCAGCCGCAGCACCCAGCCGTGCGCCATGGCCAGCACGCTGACCAGGGCGACGGCCGCGGCCCAGTAGCCGAAGGCGTTCACCGTGCGCAGACCGCCCAGCCCGGCTGCCCGGGCGCCGAGAAAGTCCAGCAGAACCAGCCCCCACCCGACGGCGGCGGACGCCTCGGCGGTGGCCGACATCTGCCTCCGTCGTAGCACCACCGGGAGGCTCAGTGCGCAGGCGGTCAGTCCGAGCAGAATCGCGGTCCGCGCGGCGAGGCTCATGGCACCCCAGCTCACGACCGTGAACACCAGCGCAGCGAGGCTGACCAACAGCCCGCCCAGCACCAGGAGCACGGCCTGTGCGGACCGCCCGGACACCTCCCGCACCGGCGCGGCCCATGTGGGGCCGGGCTGGAAGCCCGGCCCCGGCACGGCCGGTCCCGGCGCGTCGGCCGACGGGGTGTCCGGGGCATCCCGCCGGGCCCGCAACTGCCCCAGCAGCCATTCCCGCTGCCCCACCAACGTCGACCGTTGGTGGTCGAGCGCCTGGAGCGCCACCGTGACCTGCCAGAGCGCTGCCGCGTCCGGGCCGACCAGGGGCAGTCCGCACTGCGCGCAGCGGGTCCGTCCACCCCGCACCAGGGGCGCGCCGCAGTCGGGACAGGGAGGTGAGAAGCCGGTCATGCCGCAGAGTGTGACGGGTTCGGGCCTGCCGGACATGAGTACACGTACTCAGACCGGCTTGCGCGTGCGCGCGGCGGTCAGGTCGGATCCGACACACCGCGTGCGCCCTGCGACGTCGCCGTGCCGCTCCCGCGTCGGCCGGGCAACCGTTCGGCATGGCAGGTGATGCATCGTCGGTCGGTGGCCCGTTGTGCCGTGGAACCACTGCCGCTGACCTCGGGTCACCTCTAGCATCCGACTATGCGAACCCCCAGGATCCTCGCGGCCGTCGTGGTCGTCCTCGCGCTCCCGCTCGCCGCCTGCTCCAGCGGGGGCGGCGGTGGCGGCGCCACGGAGACCACCAACCTTCCGGCGGCCGCGCAGCTGCTGAGCAGCGGTGCGACGGCGATGACCGCGGTGCGGTCGTTGCGGTTCTCGATCGACGCCGGCGGCCAGATCGCGGGTCTGGCCCTGCGCAGCGCCACCGGGCAGCTGACCCGGGCCGGGAACGCGCAGGGGCAGGCGTCCGTTTCGGAGAGCGGCACGCTGGTGGAGATCGACTTCGTCATCATCGGCTCCACCGCCTACATCAAGGGCGCGACCGGCGGCTACAGCAAGGTCCCGCTCGCGGTCGCCGCCTCGCTCTACAACCCCGAGGCGATCCTGGACCCGGACAAGGGTGTCGTGAAGCTGCTCCAGACGGCGACCGCCGCCCGGACGGTGGACCGGGAGACGCTGGACGGGCAGGCGGTCTACCACGTGAAGGCACAGCTGGCGCAGCCCGTGCTGGCCACGCTGGTGCCCGGCGACTCGCAGAGCGAGCAGGGCGACCTGTGGCTGACGGTCTCCTCGTCGCAGCTCGTGAAGGTCTCCTTCCCGGTGCGGACGGCGTCGGGGGGCAGCGGCTCGGTCACGGCCTCGTTCTCCGACTTCGACGCGCCGGCCGCGATCACCGCCCCGTCGTCGTGACGGACGTCGACGCCGTCGACACCGGGACGGCGCCCGCCCGGCGGTACGTCGTCCTCGGCGTCACCGCCGTGGTCACGCTGCTCGGGTCGCTGGACGCGTACGTCATCGTCACCCTGCTGAACCCGATCACCGACGAGTTGGGCATCCCGCTCAACCACCTGGAGCGGGCCACGGCGATCGTCACCGCGTACCTGCTGGGCTACGTCGCCGCCATGCCGTTGCTCGGGCAGACCGCGGACCGGTTCGGGCCGCGGCGAGTGCTGCAGTGGTGCCTCGTCGTCTTCGCGCTCGGCTCGGCGCTGACCGCGAGCGCGCAGAGTCTGCCCCTGCTGGTCGCGGGGCGGCTGGTGCAGGGCGCCGCCGCGGGTGGGCTGCTGCCGGTCACGCTCGCGCTGGCCGGGCGTCTGTTCCGCGGCCGGGCCAAGCCGGTGGCGCTCGGCTCCGTGGGCGCCGCACAGGAGCTCGGGAGCGTGCTGGGCCCGCTGTACGGGGCCGGGGTCGCGGCGCTGATCGGCTGGCGCGGGGTGTTCTGGGTCAACATCCCGCTCGTGCTGGTGGCCGCGGTGGTGGCCCGGTTCACGGTGCCTGCGGAGGCCTCGCCCGAGTCGGGCGAACCGGCCGGGGGCCGACGCACGGACCTCGTCGGCGGCCTGCTGCTGGCGGTGGCACTCGCGCTACTGGTGGCGGCCCTGGACAACCAGGACCCGCAGCGGTCGGTGCTGCCGAGCTGGGGCCCACCCATGCTCCTGGGCTGCGCGGTCGTGCTGGCGCTCTTCGTGCTGTGGGAGCGCCGCAGCCAGGTCCGCCTGATCGACACCCGGCGGATCCGGCGGCGCCCCTTCGCGGCCGCGATGGCGATCAGTTTCTGCGCCGGCGTGGCGCTGCTGGTCACGCTGGTGGACGGGGAGTTGGTGGCGCAGTCGCTGCTGGGGGAGAGCTCGGTGGGCGGCGCGCTGCTGCTGATGTGGTTCCTGACGGCTCTGCCGGTGGGCGCCGTCCTCGGCGGGTTGGCCGGGCGCCGGCTGGGGCACCCGGTCGTGGCCGGGGTCGGCATGGCGGTGGCGGCCGGCGGCTACGTCCTGATCGCGGCCTGGCCACCGGCGGCGCTGACCGCTCACGTCGGCCCACTGCCGCTGGTGCAGACCGACCTCGCGATCGCGGGCCTGGGCCTGGGCCTGGTGATCGCGCCGACGGCGGGAGCGGTGCTGGACTCGACGGACCCGGGACAGCACACCACGGCCTCGGCCGCGGCGGTCATCGCCCGGACCGTCGGCATGCTGGTCGGCGTGGCCGCCTTGTCCGCCTGGGGGCTGCACCGCTTCCAGACGCTGACGGCCCACCTCGACATGCCGATCCCGGGCACGGCCGGCTTCGGGCCGGCGTGGTCGGCCTACCAGCACGCGCTGCACCTGGCGTTGCACACCGAGTACAGCGACATCTTCCGGGCGACGGCCGTGGTCTGCGCGCTCGGCGCGGTGTGCGCGCTGGGCCTCGCCGGCTCGGCCTCCCGCGACCCGGCGCGGTGACCCGGCTGCACCAACCCATTGACGGGGTCTCGTTCCGGATCCGCACCGGAGTCCCCTGGCGGGACCTGCCGGAGAGGAGTGTCAGTTCAGGCGTCCGCCGATGCCGCCGTCAGGAGCGACCTCGGCGATGCGGGCGAGGTCGCCGGCGGTGAGGGGAAGGTCGGCCGCGGCGGTGTTCTGCGCGACGCGGCCGGGGTTGCCGGGGATGGGGACGAGGTGGTCGGCCATCGTCGTGGCGGCCCGGCTGTTCCCCGCCTCCGGAGCCTAGCCACCAAGACCGCCGGACAGGCCCTGGTCGAGCAGTCGCGCCTCGGCGGACATGACGCGCAGGTGATCGAGGTAGCGCGTCTCTCCGCTGAGGCGGATGGTGGCCACGGTGCCCCGGTCGGCGGCGGACTGGGCGACGGTCAGCAGCAGCCGTCCGGGTTCGACGCGTCGGCGCAGGTCGCGGCCGGTGAACGCGGCGAGGTCGGCGGAGACGGTGAACTGGACGGTCGCGGTCTCGCCCGCCGCGAGGTCCACCCGGGCGAAGCCGATGAGTTGCCGGACCGGTCGCGTCACCGAGGCCACCGGATCGGTGAGGTACAGCTGCGGCACGGCGGTGCCGGTCCGGTCCCCGTCGTTGGTGACGCTCACCCGCAGCACCACGGTGCCGTCCGTGGGGATCTCGTCGGCGTCGGCCCGCACGTCGTCGATCCGGAAGACGCCGTAGGAGAGGCCGTGGCCGAAAGGGAAGGCCGGGGTGGGGTCGATGTTGCTGACGCCGTCGCTCCTCAGTGCCAGGGGCGGGGCGAGATAGGTGCCGGGTTGGCCGGAGTTCTCGCCGGGGATCTGCACCGGGAGGCGGCCGGAGGGGTTGACCCGGCCGGAGAGGACACCCGCGACAGCGCCGCCGCCCTCCTGGCCGGGGAAGAACGCCTGCACGGTCGCCTCGGCCGCGTCCGCGTGGCGGCCGATCGCGTAGGGGCGTCCGGAGATCAGGAGCAGGACGGCGCGCTGCGCGGCGGCCAGCACCGCATCGGCCAGCTCCTCCTGGACGCCCGGCAGTTGGAGGGTGTCGACGTCGCAGCCCTCGCCGGAGGTGCCGTTCCCGAACATGCCGGAACGGTCGCCGACGACGAGGACGGTCACCTCGGCGCCTGCGGCGGCCACCACGGCGGCCTCGATGCCCGAGCGGTCCGGCCCGCTGATGGCGCAGCCCGGCGTGTAGTGCACCTCGGCGTCGGGGAACTCCGCTCGGATCGCGTCCAGGATCGTCGGCGCGTCGATGCCCAGGGGGAGTTCGGGGTGGTGGGGGAGGACATGGTTGGGGAACGAGTAGCAGCCGAACAGACAGCCCGGGTCGTCGGCGGCCGGGCCGATGACCGCGATGGAGCGGGGGGCCCGCAGCGGGAGCAGTCCGGTGTGGTTGTCCAGAAGGACCACCGACTGCTCTGCCATGCGCCGGGCGACCGAGCGGTTGCGGTCGGAGTTCAGGTCGACCGCCCGGTACCGGCCGGGGGTCCAGTCCGGGTCCAGCAGGCCCAGGTCGGCCTTCTGCGTGAGGACCCGGAGCACGGCGCGGTCGAGGAGCTCGGCGGGGATGCGTCCGTCCTCCGCCATCTGCGCCAGGGCGGTCCCGTAGCCGGCGGTGTGCGGGAGTTCGACGTCGATGCCCGCGCGCAGCGCCTGTCGGGCCGCGTCGGGGAGGTCTGCGGCCACCTGGTGCATGGAGGCGAGGAAGGCGACGGACCAGTAGTCGGACACGACGGTGCCGGTGAAGCCCCAGGTGTCGCGGAGCAGGTCGGTGA
The DNA here is from genome assembly GCF_900109465.1 of Streptacidiphilus jiangxiensis. Lineage (GTDB taxonomy): Bacteria > Actinomycetota > Actinomycetes > Streptomycetales > Streptomycetaceae > Streptacidiphilus > Streptacidiphilus jiangxiensis. The sequence goes on along the minus strand of NZ_FOAZ01000014.1, from coordinate 217,375 downwards.
GGAGGCGGGTGTCGGCGGCGCAAGGGGTGCCGTCGACGTCGTTGTAGGCGTTCATGACGGAGCGGACGGGGCCGTGCACCACGGCCCGCTCGAACGGGGGGAGGATGACGTCGGCGAGCTCGCGGGGGCCGAGCGCGGCCGGCGCGTGGTTGCGTGCGCCACGGGAGGCGGAGTAGCCGGCGAAGTGCTTGAGCGTGGCGACGACGCCGGCGGACTGGAGCCCTTGCACATAGGCGAGGCCCAACTCCGAGACGAGATAAGGGTCTTCACCCATCGTCTCCTCGACGCGGCCCCAACGGTAGTCGCGGACGACGTCGAGGACGGGCGCGAGCCCTTGGTGGATCCCGACCGCGGCCATGTCCGCGCCGATGGCCGCGGCCATCTCCCGGACCAGGGCCGGGTTCCACGTAGCCGCCCAGGCGAGCGCGGTGGGGTGGACGGTGGCCTGCCAGGTGGTGAAACCGGTCAGGCACTCCTCGTGGGCGATGGCGGGGATCGCGAACCTGTTGGCCGCGACGACGCGCGCCTGAAGCGCGGCCAGGCGTTCGACGCCCTCCTCGGCGGTGAGCGGGCTGGTGCCGAAGACCCTGGTCAACTGGCCCAGGCCGCCGCTGATGGCCTCGTCGAACGGTTCGGCCCCACGGAAGGTCTCCTGCATCGGGGCGACGTCCCCGCTGCCCTCGTGGCCAGGCCAGGTGCTGCCGAGCTGGCCGACCTTCTCGGCCGGTGTCATGGCCGCGAGCAGGGCCCGGGCGCGGACGGGCGCGGGAAGGGCGGGGTCGTTCCACTCTCCCGTCTTCGGGCGTTCGTCGCTGATGGTCACAGTCTGGTCCGTTTCTCTACGTTCACGGCGCTGCGCCCGGGGGCGCGGGTGTGGAGGAGGGGAGGGGGAGCCGGGCGGCTACTTGCCGCCGGCGCCCACAAGGCCGGCCACGAGCGCGCGGCGGGCGAAGAGGTAGACGACGAGGATCGGCACGGCCGACAGCAGGACGGCGGCCAGCAGCGCCGGCACGTTGTCGCTGTACTGGGAGACGAAGTTGTACAGACCCAGCGTGACGGTCTTGCTCCCCTCCGACTGCGTCATGATCAGCGGGAAGAGGAAGCCGTTCCAGGCCTGGAGCGCGGCGAAGACCGAGGCGGTGGCGATCCCGGAGCGGGAGAGCGGGATCACCAGGTCCCGCAGCACCCGGGCCGGCGGGGCGCCGTCGAGCGCCATGGCCTCGTAGAGGGAGGCGTCGATCTCCCGCATGCCGCCGCTGATCACCAACACGGTGACCGGCAGCGCGAACGCTGCGGTGGGCAGGGCGATGCCCCAGAGACTGTCGTACAGGCCCAGCCGGTTGACGATCAGGAACAGTGGGATCACCACCGCCTGGGAGGGAATGGCCAGGCCCACCAGGAAGATCCGGAACACCCCGCCGGACCACCAGCCCCGGCCGCGCACCACGGCGTAGCTGATCGGCACGCCGAACAGCAGCACCAGCGCCACCGTCAGCGCCGCCACCACGAGCGTGTTCCACAGGTACCCGGGAAATCCGCTGTGCAGCACGGTGTCGAAGTTGGCCCAGGTCGGCTTGGACGGCAGGGCCAGCGGGCCGTCGTTGGTGTACTGGTCCTGCGGTTGCAGCGCGGCGGAGAGCAGCGAGTACACCGGGACGCCGACGATCAGCAGCCAGACGCAGGCGGCGGCTCCCGCCAGGTAGTTGGGACGCGTCTTCACAGCCCCTCCAGAGTTCCGGTCATCCGGTCGTAGCCGCTGAGCCGGGTCAGCAGGACGGACGCACCGGTGGCGAGCAGCAGCAGGAAGCCGGCGATCGCGCTGGCGTAGCCGAAGTCGTAGGTGCGGAACGCCGTCTGGTACATCAGGAACGGCAGGATCGTGGTGTCCGTGCCGGGCCCGCCGTTGGTGAGCAGCAGCACGATGTCGAAGGCGGTGAGTCCGCCCACGACCATGAAGGTGGTCGAGGTGATCATGGTGTTGCGCAGTTGCGGCAGCGTGATGTGGAAGAACTGCCGCACCCGGCCCGCCCCGTCGATGGCCGCCGCCTGGTAGAGCGTCTCCGGGATGGCCCGGGTGGCGCCCTGGTAGAGCAGGCTGTGGAAGGGGACGAACTGCCAGCTGGTGACCAGCACCAGGCAGGCGACCGCGCCGGACTGGCTGCCCAGCGGGTTGGCGTTGCCGAACAGCCAGGTCAGGTGGGCCGGCAGGCCGAAGTTCGGGTCGAGCAGCTGTTGCCACATGACCGCGGTGGCCGCGGTGGACAGCAGCAGCGGCAGGAAGAACACCGCCGACAGCACGGCCCGGTTGCGCTGGCGTCCGGCCGACCAGACGCCCAACAGGATGCTGACGGGCGCCTGGACGAGGATGTTGCCGACCAGCAGGGCGCCGGTGACCGCGGTGGCCTGGAGCACCTGGCCGTCGGTCAGGAAGCGGCTCCAGTTGGCCAGTCCGGTGAATTGCGGCGCACTGAGACCGTCCCAGCTGGTCAGCGAGAGGTAGAGGACGCCGACCATGGGGGCCAGGGCGAAGACGGCGAAGAACAGCAGACCGGGCACGGCCCAGCCCGCCCCCGGCCGCTCCAGGGTGGGTGCGACTGGACGGGCCTGCTGCCTGCGGGCCGTCCGCCCGGCGATCAAGGATGCCACGCGCGTGCCTTTCAGTGCTTGATGGCGAGCACGCCGCTGACGAACTGCTGCGGGCTGGACTGCCCGTTGAAGAGCTTCTGGATCTCCGTGAGCAGCGGGGTGCCCAGGGACAGGCCGAGTGCCTGGTCCCAGGACTGGGTGAAGGAGGGCGCCGACTGCACCAGGTTGTACTGGAACTCGGCGTAGGCCGGGTCCGGCGCCTTGGCCAGCGCCGCCTGGGCGTTGTCGGTGACGGGCACCTCGCCCTTGGCGACGAGTCCCTGGACGTAGCTGTCGCTCCAGGTGGTCTTCAGGAAGTCGACGGCGGTGGTCTTCGCCGCGGCGGTGGTGACCGAGAGGTAGTTGGTCGGGTTGCCGACGACGTCGGCGGGGTTGCCCAGGCCGCCGTCGACGGAGGGGAAGGCGACGTAGCCGAGGTCGTTCTTGGCGAAGTTCGGGTCGGCGCCCTGCTGCATGGCGTACTCCCAGGAGCCCATCAACTGCATCGCGGCCCTGCCCTTGGCCAGCAGGGTGGAGGAGCCGCCGGCACCGTAGTTCACGGAGGCGAAGTTCTTGCCGAAGGCGCCGCTGTCGACGAGCTGCTTGACCATCTGCGCGGTCTTGAGGATCGCCGGGTCGTTCCACTGGGACCAGTCCCCGGCGGCGATCTTCTTGAAGAGCTCCGGCCCGGCGAGCCGGTCCACCAGGTACTCGATCCACATCAGTTCGGTCCACGAGGACGTCGCGCTGCCGGCCAGTGCGAAGGGCGTGATCCCCTTGGCGGTGAAGACCTGGACCAGACGGGTCAGGTCGGCCCAGGTCTTGGGCGGCTGTACCCCGGCGTCGGCGAAGACCTTCTTGTCGTAGAAGAGGAAGACCGGCTGGGTTCCGCGGGCGGGGATGCCCACCAGCTTCCCGTCGACGGTCCCGGCCTCCAGGGCGGCGGGCAGGAAGTGGGACCTGAAGACGGCCGGGTCCAGCGAGACCAGCTTGCCCGCCTTGACGTAGTCGTCGAGGCTGCCGCCGCCCCAGTTGAAGAAGATGCCGGGCATCTGCGAGGAGCCCATGCCGGTGCGGACCTTGTCCTTGAAACCGTCGACGGCGATCACCGACATGGAGACCTTGCCCGTGCCGGCCGAGTTGAAGGCGTCGACCTGGGCCTGCTGCACCGTGTTGGTGGGGTCCTGGATGGTCCAGAACTGGACGTTCCCCGTGGGGGAGCTCGCCGAGCTGCCACCCGAGGAGCCGCAACCGGCCGCCAGGAGGGCGGAGCAGACCACGAAGGCGGTGAGAGCGGTTCTGGACGCGGAGTTCATTATGGAGGCCTTTCGATTCGGCACGGTGACCGCGGGATTCGCGCGGGGATGCGGGGAGGGCCGGGTGCGGCGTTTCAGCTGCGCCGGGCGGACCGGCCCGCGACGTGCCGTCACGCTAAACGTGCGTGAAACAGGGCGGCAATACTCCGAGTCCTGTGGACTACGAAAGACTTTCGCAAGCGGAGGCCTCGCTCATCTGCGCGCACGCGAACGAGCGCCGCGGCGCCGGCTGTCGGGCGAAAACCTTTCGTGCCCGCGTCAGCCGGTGTGGGCGCCGCGCGGCGGGGCGGTCGAGGTGCGCTGGATCAGGCGCGTGGCCAACTCGATGCGATCGGACACCGGCCGTTCGCCCCGGGAGAGTTGCAGCAGAATCCGGGTCGCCTCACGGCCGAGTTCCTCGAAGGGCTGCCGGATCGTACTGAGGGGCGGGCAGGCCATCGCGGCCACGAGGGTGTCGTCGAAGGACATGACCGACAGGTCCCCGGGTACGTCCAGGCCCGCCTGCCGCGCGGCCTCCAGCACGCCCAGGGCCTGGGCGTCGCTCGCGGCGAAGACGGCCGTCGGCGGCGCGTCACCGAGCAGCATCCGCCGGCTGACGACGAGCGCTTCGGCGAAGTCGAAATCCGTCGAGCGTACGAGCGCGGGGTCGTAGTCGATCCCCGCCTCCTCCAGCGCGGCGCGGTAGCCGTGGAGTCGGGCGGCTCCGGTGAGGGAGTGCGACCGACCGGCGATCATCCCGATCCTGCGGTGCCCCAGCTGGATCAGGTGGGAGACGGCGTCCTTGGCGCCGGCCCAGTTGGTCACCCCGATGCTCGGGATGTTCTGCGACGGGGCACTGAGCGGGTCGATCAGCACGACGGGCAGGTGGTGGTCGACGATGCTCTGCTGGTCCTCATCCGTGAGCATCGAGATCACGATGATCAGCCCGGCGACCCGCTCGGAGCGGCACTTCTCCAGCCACTGGGAGATGGGACGGACGCTCGTCGTCCCGGTCAGCACGTCGACGCCGAGGGCCTCCGCCGCGTCGACGACACCCCGGACCACCTCGAGCGTGTAGGGGCCGGAGAGGTCGCGGAACACGGCGACGATCTGCGGGGTGCCCGCCGGTGTGTTCTCGCCGGGGCGGACGTAGCCGTACCGGGCGAGGAGGCCCTCGACTCGTTCGCGGGTGGCCGCGCCGACGTCGCGCCGGCGGTGCACCACCTTGGACACGGTGCTCAGCGAAAGGCCGGCTTCGGCCGCGATCGTGGTCAGCAGCCCGTACTGGGTGTCCAGCTGCGCCCCGTTCTGATCTGTCACCTGGCACCCGTTCGCTCGCATTTCGCGGCAACGTAGTCGGCCTGGGGGCCGCAGGCAACCGGCGGGCCCTGGATCACCGCACGCGGAACGACCGCGGCTCCCGCCCGGTCGGGGGACTGGGCGGGAGCCGCGGTTGCCTCGGACGGCTCCGGACGAGGGGCCGTCAGCCGGTCAGGAGGACACCGGAACCAGGGACCAGAGCTGGGAGGTCGCGCCGGTGTACGCCTGCTGGACGATCTGCGCGCCGTCTCCCGTCGACGCTCCGGAGACGCCGAGGGCGAGGCCGGAATTCCGGTTCACCAGCTCGTAGTCGGAGCCGACGGCCACCAGACGCCACTGCTGGTCGTTGCTGCCGTTCTGGACCCACTGCACGGCGTTCGCGCCGCTTGCCGTACCGGCCTGCCAGACGCCCAGGGCCCGACCGCTGTTCTTGTCGAGGAGAGTGTCGTATCCGTTGCCGAGATCCGTGACGTGCCACAGCTGGTCGGCCGACGCGTTGCCGGTCCACTGCACGACGCTCTGCCCGTCGAGCAGGTCCGCTCCCAACACGCCGAGGCTCTTGCCGCTGTTGACGTTGACGAGCCTGTCGTACGCACCGACCGAGCTGCCGAAGTCGGTGTCGGCGTAGGAGATCGTGGTCGTGCCGCCGACGATCTCGACCCGGCCCGTACCGGGGACGTAGGTCAGACTGCGGCTGTAGGCCGACGGCATCGTGGTGTGCTGCTCGGTCCACGCGCCACTGCTGCTCCCACCGGCGTTCGTCCAGACATCCCCGCTGCCTGCGGCGTTGAAGAGGATCCGCCCGTTCGGCAGCCGCAGGAGCACCGGGCTGCCCCCGCGCGCCAGGGAACCGGACCCCGACGTCACCGGAAGCGAGGTGATACCGGTGCCCGCGACACCGCCCACCGAGTAGAAGTGCAGCGGATCGCTTGCGATCTTGTAGCGGACGTTGTCGCCGCCGCCCCAGTACTCGAAGGTCATCATCCACTGTCCGTCACTGGTCCGGACGACGTTGGTCATGCCCGGCCGACCACCGCCGATCTCGCTGTAGCCGGAGGAGTTGGTGATCGTCGTTCCGGAGACGTCGACGACCGGGCTGCTCCACGACGAAGCGACGCCGTCCCAGGTCCGGTGGGCCAGGATCTGTGTACCCGCGTCCGGGGTCGTGGCGTTGTGAGGGTCGAGCGTCGGAGCACCCGTTGTCGGGTCATATCCGGTGTAGTCGTTCTCGTCTGAGTAGTAGGCGACGAGTTGGTTGTCGTAGACCAGCAGATACGGTTCCCACACGGGGTCGCTCTGGTGGTAGGTATTGGCCGTCGCCGGGTAGTTGAGCCCGTTCGACCAGCCGCCGGTGGTGATGACGTTCACGACGTTCCACGTCGAACCCGAGTCCGTGCTCGAGTAGAGCGCAATGGCCGTGTTGTTGCGGTCGCCGTCGTGTGTCGGCGTGTAATTGGGGTTGCCGGTCTTCTGGTCCAGGTAGTTGTGGTCGTCGCCGGACACGACGGTGGCCATCAACAAGGTGCCGGAAGCGAGATTGCCGACCGCCTGCGGGAGCACGTAGAGATACGGGTTGGTCCAGTTGCTGACGTACTGCGCATAGGCGGAGTTCGACGAGGCGTAGGCCGGCGCCTCGACATCCGTCAGATGCTGCCACGTCGTGCCGTTGTCGTCACTCTTGTAGATCGGGATCGTCTGGCCGTCGGCGGAGCCCGAGCTCGTCACCGTCGACTTCTCGAATGCCGCCACGAGGCGCCCGCTCGGCAGCGCGGCCGCCTTCGGGTAGAGAACGCAGTTGGTGACTGACTTCGTGCACGATGCGGTTCCCGGGAGTTGGTAGAGAGTGGCGGGAATCGGCGTGGACGCTTGTGCCGGCATTGCGAGCGACCACAGCACCGCGGCGACGGCCAGAATCGCACCCACAGCACTCCGTAGACCTGTTCGCTTGCCTTTCACTGCGCCTCCCGAAGAGATGACTTCACAGAGGTCCGGAATTCGTGAGCCATGGTGGGTGGCCGGACCTCGGCTGCGGACGGGCCTCAGTATTTGGCGATTCCACTTCGCTGTCACGTCCGGGCGGCGAAAGTCTTTCGTTCATGGGGCCTGCCGGTGGCGCGCGCCGACGACCCGCAGGCTGTTGGCCGTGTCCCCACGGAACCCGGTGGGAACGGGAATCGACCTTGCCGCGTCATGCCGGTCCGTGCGGATGGTGGCAGGCGACCTCGCGGTGGTCGGTCAGTGGGCGCAGGGTCGGGGCTTCGGTGGTGCAGCGGTCGAGGGCTGCCGGGCAGCGGAGCCGGAAGGCGCAGCCGGTGGCCGCGGTCTGCGCGTCGGAGCGCTCGAGTCGGGCGGGCGGGGCGCTGCTACGGGTGTCCGCGGCGTCCGGTGTGCCGAGGCGGGGGATGGCGTCGCGCAGGGCGGCCGTGTAGGGGTGGGCGGGGGAGGTGAGGACCTCGGTGGCCGGGCCTGACTCGACGACGCGGCCGGCGAAGAGCACGTGCACGGTGTCGCACAGGCGCGGGACGACCGCGAGGTTGTGGGTGATCAGCAGGTAGCGCAGGCCTGCGGTGGTGCGCAGCTCTTCGAGCAGGTCCAGCACCCGCGCCTGGACGGTGACGTCAAGGGCGCTGGTGGGCTCGTCCAGGATGAGCAGCTCGGGGTCGACGGCCAGGGCGCGGGCGATCACGACGCGCTGGCGCTGGCCGCCGGAGAGCTGGTGCGGGTGGCGCGCGGCGAGCTGCGGGTCCAGGCCGACGGCCTCCAGCAGCGCGTCGACGGTCGGGCCCGCGTCCGAGCGCAGTCGCAGGGCCTCGCGCAGCGACGTGCCCACGGTCATCCGGGGGTTGAGTGCCTCCGAGCCGTCCTGGAAGACGGGTTGGACGCGGGAGCGGTAGTCGGTCCGGGCGGTGCGGCGGAGCCGGTGGATGTCCTGGTCCGCGAACCGCACCGTGCCGGAGCTGGGCTTGACCAGGCCGAGGAGGGCCCGGGCGATGGTGGTCTTGCCGGACCCGCTCTCGCCGATCAGGGCGACGCCACCTTGCGCCCCGGCGGCCGGCGCGCCCGTCGCCGCATCGAGGGACAGGGAGACGCCGTGGACCACGGTCTTGCGCCCGTAGGCGACGGTGAGGTTGTCGGCCGTCAGCATGCGCTCACTCTCCAAGGGTCGGAACGGCGGCGAGCAGTTCCCTGGTGTAGTCGGCCGCCGGTGCGCCGAGCACGTCGGCGGCAGGTCCTGACTCGACGACGTGTCCGTGCCGCATGACGACGATGTGGTCGGCGATCCGGGAGACGACCGCCAGGTCGTGCGAGACCAGGACGAGCGCGATGCCGTGCTCGGCCCGCAGCCGGTCCAGCAGCTGGAGCACCGCCGCCTGGACGGTGACGTCGAGCGCGCTGGTCGGTTCGTCGGCGAGGACGACGTCCGCCCGCAGCGCGACGGCCAGGGCGATGGCGAACCGCTGGGCCTGGCCGCCGGAGATCTGGTGCGGGTAGCGGCGCAGCAGCTCCGGATCGAGCATCACGTCGCGCAGCGCGTCGTCGGCACGCTGCCGGGCCACGGCGCCGCGGATGCCGTGGCGGGCGAGGACCCGCCGCATCAGGGTCCCCAGCCGCATCGTGGGGTTGAGGGAGGACTGCGGGCTCTGGCTGACGAGCGCGACGCGGGAGCCGCGCAGCGTGGTGAGGGCCTTCTCCGGGGCGGTCACCACGTCGGTGTCGCCGACCATGATCCGGCCGGAGACGGCCAGACCGTCGGTGAGGCCGAGCATGGCGTGCAGGGTGGTGCTCTTGCCGGAGCCGGACTCGCCGACGATGGCCACGCAGGTCCCGGCGGCCACGTCGAGGTGGGGCAGGGAGGCGAGCAGCCGGGCGTCCTCGCCCTCGCCGGCGCGGACCTTCAGGTCGGTGACGGTCAGGGACGACCGAGGGGGTGTCATCGGGTCAGCTCCCGGTGCGGGTCCAGGGCGGAGCGCAGGCCCTCGCCGAGCACGTTGAAACAGAAGGCGGTGAGCAGGATGGCCAGGCCCGGGAAGGCGACGACCCACCAGTCGGTGATGAACAGGTCCTGGCCCTGCTGGACCATCAGGCCCCACTCGGCGGTCGGCTCCTGCGGGCCCAGGCCCAGGTAGGACAGGGCGGCGGAGGTGAGGATGACGCCCCCGGCATCGAGCGAGAGTTGGACCAGGACGGGCGTGAGGGCGTTCGGCAGGACGTGTCGCGCCATGATCCGGATGCGGGAGACGCCGAGACAGCGCGCGGCGTCGACGAAGCCGCGGCTCCGGATACCCGTCGCCGTGACGCAGGCCATCCGCGCGTACCAGGGCCACCAGCCCACCGAGATGGCGATGATCGCGCTGCCGGTGCCGGGGTGCAGCACGGTGGCGAGCGCCACGGACAGCAGCAGCGCGGGGAAGGCCAGGAAGACGTCCGTGATCCGCATGATCACGTCCTTGACCACGCCGCCCGTGTATCCGGCGATCACCCCCAGCGGCACGCCGACCAGCGCGGAGACGGTCAGCACGGCCGCCGCGACGGTCAGCGAGGTGCGGGCGCCGTACATCACCCGGGTGAGCAGGTCCCGGCCGACGGCGTCGGTGCCGAACCAGTGCCGGCCGCCGGGGCCGGCCAGGGTGTCGAGGGGGTGGGTGGCATGGGACCCGTCGCCGGGGTAGGGGGCGAGCCACGGGGCGAGGACGGCCGCGAGCACGATCGCGAGCAGGACGACCGCGCCGACGGTGGCGGGGAGGTCCCGTCGCGCCAGGGCGAGCAGTCGTCGGGCCTGCCCGCCGCGCGCCGCAGGAGTAGGCGGGGCGCTGCGGTCGGGGGCGGGCGCCGGCGGCGCCAGGGTGGGGGAGACGTCGGTCATCACAGCCTCACTCTCGGGTCGATGACCGCCTGGGTCAGGTCCACCAGCAGGTTGGTCACCACGTAGGTCAGGGCGACCACGACCGTCACACCGGCGATGGCGGGGGCGTCGGAGGAGGTGATGGCGGCGGAGGCGTAGCGCCCGAGCCCGGGCCAGTCGAAGACCTCCTCGACCAGGAACGCGTTCACCAGCGAGAAGGCGAAGACCAGGGCGAGCAGCGCCAGCAGCGGACCCGAGGCCGGGCGCAGCGAGAAGCGGGTCAGCACCTGCAGGCGGGAGAAGCCGTAGGCACGCTCCAGTCGGGCGTGCGGGGCGGCGGACTCCTCCAACAGCGCGGCCCGGCTCATCTGCGCGACCACGCCGACGGGGTAGGCGGCCATCACGAGCGCGGGCAGCACCAGATGCGCGAGGGCGCTGTCGAGGACCGGCCAGTTCCCGGTGAGCAGCGCGTCCACGACGGTGAGGTGGGTGAGGTGCTCCAGCGGGCTGGTCTGGTTCAGCTTCGACGTGTACTCCCCGGCCACGGGGAACCAGCCCAGCTGCGCGGCGAACAGGTTCTGCACCGCCAGGGCCAGCAGGAACACCGGGACCGACACCGCCAGCATGGAGGTGGCCCGGACCGATCCGTCACCTGCGGCACGCCCCCAGCGGCCCCAGCGCCCCCACCGCCCGAGGCCGCGGCTCCGGCCGCCGCCGAGGCGCAGGTGCGCGCCGAGCAGGCCCAGCGGCACCCCCACCACGACGGCCAGCACCATGGCGCAGCCGACCAGTTCGAGCGAGGCGGGCAGGGCGGTGGAGATGTCCGTCAGGACGCCGCGCCGGGTGTGCAGGCTGGTTCCCCAGTCGCCGCGGAGCAGGCCGGTGACGTAGCGCCACAGCTGGTCGGGCAGCGACGCGCCGAGCCCCAGCTGCCTGCGGACGGCCGTGAGCTGGGCGGGCGTGGCGCGGGGGCCCGCGTAGGTGACGGCCGGATCGCCGGGGACGAGCCGGGTGATGACGAAGGTCAGCGCCACCACACCGGCGATGACAAGGGCCGACTGGGCCAGCCGCTGGGTCAGGAATCTCATGGCGACGGCTCCAGGTCGTGGACGAAGACGACGTCGGGGTAGGCGGGGTTGTCCCGGTAGCCGGTGATGCCGCTGGCGTAGACCCGCTGGTAGGTGTTGACGAAGAGCGGGGCCGCCGCCGCGTCCTGCTCCAGCAGTTGCCGCTGGAGCAGCGCGTAGTTGGCGCGTTCCGCGGCCGGGTCGGTCGCGGTGAGCTGCGGGATCGCGTCGATCTCCTTGTCGACGACCGGGTCGTCGAGGTAGCTGAGGTTGAAGGAGACCGGCTGCGCGGAGTGGAACAGGTTGACGAACCAGCTGTAGGCGCTGGCGTAGTCCGCGTACCAGTACATGAGCAGGATGTCCTGGCGGTGGGCCGGGTCGGTGGCCTTGGCCTGCGCCCACTGCGCGTTCCACTGCATGGGCCTGGCGTCGACGGTGATGTTGAGCGCCTGGAGGTCGGAGGAGAGCAGGGTGACGAACAGTTGCTGGGCGTCGTCCCCCTGCGCGTAGGTGAGGCTGAGATTCAGGTGCCTGCCGCCCGGTCCGTAGCCGGCCTCGGCCAGCAGCTTCCTGGCCAGGGGCAGGTTCTGGTGCCGGGTCAGTGCGGGGTCGTTGCCGGGCAGGCCGCTGGGGATGAGCCCCTGGGCCGGGCCGACGGAGCCGTGCAGGGCGGCGAGCAGGCCGTCGTAGTCGACGGCGTTCTGCACGGCCTGGCGCAGGCGCACGTCCGTCAGCGGGCCGGCCGCGGTGTTGAAGAACGCGATCAGGTTCTGCAGCGAGGCGGTCGCCTGGGTGCCCAGCGCGCGGAAGTGCGTCGCCTCCTTGAACAGCTCGGGGTTGAGCTGGGAGCGGAAGTCGACGTCGCCGGTCTCCAGGGTCTGCCATGCGGTGGTGACGTCGGGGGTGTGGTCGAACACGACCTGGCGGTAGTGCCGTCCGCTCCACCCGCCCCAGTAGCCGGGGAAGGCGTCGAGGGTGACCTCGGCCTCCTGGCCCTGGTTCCAGTCGGCGACGGTGTAGGGGCCGGTGCCGGTGTCGTGCGCGGCCTCCAGCCAGCTCTTCAGCGCGCCGGGCTTCACCCCGGGCGGAGCGGTGTCGTAGACGTAGGCGCCGTAGTCGGAGGAGGCGATGACGTCCATCGGCGCCGCGTAGGAGAGGTGGAACACCAGCGTGTGGGGGTCGGGGGTGTCGATCGAGCTGACGGCGCCCCAGATGTAGGCGGCGCCTCCCTGCGCGGCGATCGTCCGCGCGATCGCCGCCTTGGCGGCCTGCGCGGTCACCGGGTTGCCGTCGTGGAACCGCACGCCCTCACGCAGGTGGAAGGTCCAGGTGAGGCCGCCCGCCGTGGAGCTCCAGGAGGTGGCGAGCTGCGGCTTGACGGTCCCGGTGCCCGGGTCGTAGCGGGTCAGGGACTCGTAGACGTTCTGGAGGGCGACGAGCTCGTTGGAGTACGAGGTCGCCGGGTCCCAGTCGGTGATGACGTCCAGCGGGTAGGAGTAGGTGAAGGTGGGGGTGAGGGCGGTGGTGGCCGGGGGCGTGCCGCTTGCGCAGCCCGCGACGGACGCGACGCATGCGGCGAGGGCCGCTGCGAGCGCCGGCAGGCGAAGTCGCCGTGCCATGGGGGCCTCCTGCTGGGGTGGGGGAGAGGACCGGGGGTGACGGGCGGGGGTGGCTACAGGTCGCCGAGCGGGCCCGCGGCCTTGACGCGCAGCCGCAGGGCGGGTTCGTTCAGGTAGCTGAGCGGGACCTCGTTGATCTCGACGACCTCGACCCCCGAGGGCGCGCCCCCGGCCTGGATCGCGCGGTGGCAGGCGGCCTCCTCGGCGGCGGCGATCGTCTCGGCCCGCCCGTGGCCCGCCGGGATGATCGTCTCGACGGTGCCGCTGACCATGGCGATCGCGGCGCCGACGGCGTTGGCCACGTCGCCGTGGTCCGGGCGGACCACCTCGCTGACGCCGGGCAGGTCGTCGGGGATCAGGAAGGCCCCGCCGCCGACGACGACCAGCGGCCGGTCGGCCTTGCCGAGGGTGATCCGGTCCACGGCGTCCGCGAGCATGGCCTCGGCGTCGGCCAGGGCCTGGCGCAGCCGGGCGTGGGCGCGGCCCGGGATCCGCTCGGCGGACAGGCCCGTGCCGCGTCCGGCCAGGACGCCGGCGTCGGTGAGGGTGGCGGTGGCGCCGCCGAAGACGAAGGCCTCGCGGCTGATCCGGTAGCCGACGGACTGCGGTCCGACCTGGCCGTCGGGGCCGACGACGGTCCCGCCGCCCACGGCGAGGGCGAGGATGTCGGGCATCCGGAAGTTGGTGCGCACCCCGCCGATCTCCACCCCGGCCGCGGACTCGCGTGGGAACCCGGACACCAGCACCCCGAAGTCGGTGGAGGTGCCGCCCACGTCGGCCACGATCGCGTCGTCCAGCCCGGACAGGCAGGCCGCGCCGCGGATGGAGTTCGAGGGACCGGAGCCGATGGTCAGCACGGGGTAGTCCGCGGCGTAGTCCATCGTCATCAAGGTGCCGTCGTTCTGGGCGAAGTACGTCGCCGCGTCCAGGTCGCGTGCGGCCAGGGTCTGCTGCAGCCCGTCGCGGACCGTGGCGATCACCTGGTAGAGCGCGGCGTTGAGGACGGTGGCGTTCTCCCGCTCCAGCAGGCCGAGCGAGCCCACCTCGTGGCTCATCGAGACCTGGACCGCGTCACCGAGGTGCTTGCGGACCAGCTCGGCCGCCGCCAGCTCGTGGTCGGTGAACGCCGGACTGAACACACCCGTCAGCGCCACCGCGTCGACCTGCCCGGCGACGGTGTCGAGGAAGGCCCGCAGCCGGTCCTCGTCCAGTGCGCTGATCGGGCGGCCGTCGACGTAGTGGCCGCCGGGCAGCACGACCGAACCCGCCGAGAGCGCGGCCGCGAGGTCGCCCGGCCAGGACTGCAGCGGCGGGACGGAGGTGGTGGCCGGGCCGCCGAGGCGGATCGCGGCGACCCGGCCGAGGCCGCGCCGTTCCAGGATCGCGTTGGTGGCGTGCGTGGTGCCGAGCATCACCCGGCCGACGCGGCCCGCGTGCTCGCCGAGCGAGTCCAGCACCGCGGTGAGCGCGCTGCGCAGACCGGTCGTGACGTCCGCGCTGGTGGGCTGCTTGGTGCGCGCCACGACCCGGCCGTCGGCGGTCAGCACGACGGCGTCGGTGTTGGTGCCGCCGACGTCGATGCCCACGCGCAGGTCGCGGGCGCCCGGGGCGGTGCGGGCCGGGACGTCGGCGCGCAGGATGGTCGCGGACGGCGTGGTCGTGGTGGGCGTGGTCGTGGTGGGCGTGGTCGGGGTCATCGCAGGTGCTCCACCGGGGTGTAGTCGAGGTCGTAGCCGAAGGCCCGGGGCCCGGCGATCTCCAGGCCGCGCGGGGTGCGCCATAGCGGGTCGCAGGGCCAGGACAGGACGGTGACGCGCTGGCCGTAGCGCAGGGACTCGGTCGAGACGGCGTCGGCGGTCTCCACGTCGACCACGGTGATCAGGTCCGGGACGCAGGCGCGGACGCGGCCGTCCTCGAACGCGACGAGGTTCTCGTTCTGGATCTCCACGCGCAGCATCCGGCCGCGGTCCGCGCCGGTGCCGTCGAGGATGAGGCTGCCGCGCACGAACCCGCCGCCGGTGCGGCGCTCCACGTCCACGACCTTGCCGGTGAGCAGCGTCGTCGCTTGCAGCAGCTCGACGAGGGCCTTGACCGGCTCGCCGCTCTCGGCGACGGTCCGGCCGATCCGCAGCGCCGAGCTGACCGAGCCCTCGACGACCGCGCCGCGCAGCTCGGCGCCGGTCAGCACGTAGTCCGCCATCAGGGCCGAGCCGCCGCAGGCGACGGTCACCGCGCGGGCGATGGCCTCCGACCACGGGCCGTCGACCGGACGGAGCGTGGTGAGGTTGCCCTGCACATCGGCCAGCACGATCAGGTTGACCGGGAGACCGGCGACGTTCTGCGAGACCATCTGGACCTCGGGGAAGGCGCGGCCCATGCCGTCCGCGTCCACCAGCGGCAGGCCCAACCGGGCCGCCCACGCCACCGCGCCGACGCCGTTGCTGCCGCCGATCTCGCTCGCCATCACCGCGGAGACGGGGCGGCCGAAGATCCGCTCCACCTCGGCCGCGATCAGCACGGGCTCCTCGCCGCTCATCGGCATCTCGTGCGAGACGGTGGGCGCGCCGATCCCGGACAGGGGTAGCACCAGGCCGTCGGCCGCGATCCGGTCGAGCGGGACGACCGGGACGTCGCCGTACTCGGCCAGCGCGTGGGCCGCTGCCAGCAGACCGCTGTCGACGCTCCCGCCGCCACCGGTCCCCAGGACGCCGCAGCCACGCGCGAACGCGGGGAGGTCGTCGGGTG
Source organism: Streptacidiphilus jiangxiensis (assembly GCF_900109465.1). Lineage (GTDB taxonomy): Bacteria > Actinomycetota > Actinomycetes > Streptomycetales > Streptomycetaceae > Streptacidiphilus > Streptacidiphilus jiangxiensis. Next base: position 201,861 of record NZ_FOAZ01000014.1, on the reverse strand, counting down.
TGATCCGATCAATGGATTGCATGCCGAGAAGAGTGGCCCGGCGGTGAACCGGCGGGATAGTGGCGGTAGCACAAGTCTTTCCAAGCCGTTGTGCTGCTGGCACACTCCTGGCATGCCGCACGTCGCCGACCTGCTCGGATCCGGGTCCCTCATCCCCTTCGCGCTCCTCGCGGGCCCGGCGGCGCGGACCGAGCTGACCTCCGTCGCCGCCGTGGAGTCGCTGCGTGCGCTGGAGCACGTCCCATCGGGGGCGCTGGCCGTCGTCACCGGGCGGGCGACCCCGCGCGCGGCCGGGTACCAGGTCGACGTCGCGATCCGCACCGCCGCCGAGCGCGGCCTCCCGGCCCTGCTGCTGATCGGCGTCACCACCCTGCCGCTCACCGCGGTGCATCTCGCCACCCGCGCGGGTGTCGCGGTGCTGTCCGTCCCCGAGGACGTGGACGTCGCCAAGGTGGTGCTCCACCTCGGCCAGGTCATCCGCGGCGACGCCGCCGACGCCCTCGCCCGCGCCGACGCCGCGCTCGCCGTGCTCCGTGCGCCGGGCGACTCGCCCACCGAACTGCTCGCGCGCGTGGGCGAGGCCCTGGGCCGTCCGCTCACGCTGACCGACGAGCCGGACTCGGGAGAGCCCATCTGGGTCGCGGGCCGCTGCCGGGGTGGCGTGGTCGGGCCGAAGGACGACGCGGTCCGTCTGGTGCTTCCCGCCGTGGCCGCCGCCGTGTCGCTGCAACGCACCCGCGCACTCGAACGCGAGACGGCACCGGGAGCGGCCCGCGCCGAGGTCGTCGCGGAGCTGATCGTCTCCGAGCGCAGCCAGGCCGGCCAACTCGCCGAACGGGCCCGGATGCTGGGCTTTCCCGTCGACGAGGTCCACACCGTGGTCCGAGTCCGGACCGGCGCCGGGGCGAGTACGGCGGTGGGCCCCGGGGCGGGCATGGCGGTGGGCGTCGGCGCGGCCCAGGCCGACCTGGCCGAGGACCGGCGGCTCGCCGAGACCCTCGCCCTCCACGTCCACCAGGCCCGGCACCCCACCCACGAGCGCTGGACCGCCGCCCGCCTGGCCGCCGACCTCCTGCTGGTCGCCAGCAGCCGCACCGAGCTGCCCGAGCAACGCATCCGCGAGGCGGTCGCCCACGTGCGGGCCGAGCTCCTGGCCGAACACCCGGCCGCAGAACTGCACTTCGGGATCGGGACGGCGCACAGGGGAATCGACGGCCTGCGGCAGTCCACGCTCGAAGCGCAGGCCGCGCTGGACGTGGCCGTGCGCAAGCGCGTCGGCGTTCACGCCTTCGACGCGACCGGGCTCAGCCGCATCCTTGCCGCGGTGTCGGGCTCACCTCTCTCGCGCCGCGCCGTCGAGGAACTGCTCGCCCCCCTGGACACCCTCGGCCCGGCCGAAGCCGCAGAGGCCATCACCACGCTCGGCGCCTACCTCGACGCCCGCGGCTCCCTCAAGGCCGCCGCCACCCGGCTCCGCCTGCATCCCAACACGGTCGGCTACCGCATCCGTCGCATCACCACCCGGCTCGGCGCCGACCTCGACGACCCCGACACCTCCTTCGCTCTCCAACTGGCCTGCCGGGTCCGCCTCCAGGACTGACGCGAACGGCGTCACACAACGGACCGCGCGATGCGGAATCCGACGTCGTCGACCCGGAAGGTCGGGTGGCTCCGGCGTCGTGCGGACGCCCGGCAGCTCCAGTGCTCGTCGAACCAACCGCCGCCACGCAGCACCCGGTAGGTGCCGTAGACCTCGGCGTCGTAGACGTCCCAGCACCAGTCCCAGACATTGCCGAGCATGTCGTGAACGCCCCACGCGTTGGGGCGCTTGCCACCCACGTCGTGGAGGCGCTCGTGCGAGTTTCCGCGATGCCACGCGATCTCGTCGAGGGCCCCGTATCGCGGTCCCGCCGTACCGGCACGGCAGGCGTACTCCCACTCGGCCTCGGTCGGCAGGCGGTACCCGTCGGCGGACACGTCCCACTCGACGCCTTCGTCGTCGGCGTCGAAGGTGTACGCGGGCACGAGCCCGTCGGCCAGGGACAGGGCGTTGCAGAACCGCGCCGCGTCCCACCAGGAGACGCACTCGACGGGTAGCCGGTCCCCGTGCGCGGTACTCGGGCGCTCGCCGGTGATCCGGGCGTACAACGCCTGCGTGACCGGGAACGCCCCGAGTTGGTAGGCCGCGAGTTCGACCGGCCAACGGCGCTGCGTCCTCCGGTCGGACAGCGTCACCGTTCCCGGCGGGATGGCGACCAGCTCTTTCCCCGTGAACACGTCCATGATCAGCAGATCCTAGCGAGGCCCACGGGTGGGCCGAGGCGTTTCCTGGAGGGTGGCCGGGCTGCGCAAATTTGATGGAATGTGTTGACGCATGCTCAGAAGCCAACCATATTGAGCAGAACTGAACGCAGGTGCCACCCTCGGCGCACATCCCGCTCGCCTCAGTGGAAGGATCCGATGAACAGATCCCCTCGTCCACGCCTCCTGGCCCTGGCTGCCCTGGCAGCCTTGACGGTCACCGGCCTGCCCGCCCTCCCCGCCGCCGCGGAGCCGTCCGCCACCGCGGCCGCGGGTCCGGTGGTCGTCGGGGGCAAGTGCTTGGACGCCACCGCCGCCGGTTCCGCCTCCGGACAGCAGGTCCGACTCGCGGCCTGCAACGGATCCGCCGAGCAGAAGTTCACGTGGAACGCCGACGGTGGGGTCCGCGTCGACGGCAAGTGCCTGGCGGTCGAGGGGGGTTCCGTGGCCAACGGCGCGCTCGTCCACCTTGCCGGATGCGACCACGCGGCTCCGGACCAGCGCTTCGCGTACCAGCCCGACACGACCGTCCTCAGCGCCGAGTCGGGCAAGTGCCTTCAGGTGCAAGGAGGTTCGGCCGCCGAGGGTGCCGCCGTCGGGCTGGAGCCGTGCAACCCCGCGCAGGCGCTGGAGCAGTGGCAGGCGGCGAGCGCGCCGGCGTTCCGGTACACGGTCTCGGTCGGCACGCCCGCCGCGGGAGGCGACGGGGACGACACCCCGTCCTTCCCCTACCTCGACCGGAACGGCCAGTTCTACTACGAGTCGGCGCACTCCCTCTACGGCGCGACCGACAGCCGGAGTTGGGACTTCTACGCCGGCACGGACTTCGACACCGCCACCACCGCGTCGATCAGCAACACCGGCACCAACAAGGACACCACGGCCTTCTGCGACACCAGCCCGACGGGCGTCGAGGCCACCGACGCGCCCTCCGGTTCCGGATACGCGCACCGCAACTACTGTGATCTGGCGGGTGTCTGGGTCGACCCCGACACCGGCACCTGGTACGGGCTCGTCCACAACGAGTTCACCCCGCAGCCCTTCGGCGACGGTCTCCACTACGACGCCATCGACTACGCCTCCTCGACCGACCACGGCGCGACCTGGACCATCCAGGGCCACGCGATCACCTCGCCGTTCAGCACCACCCGCGGCGACACCAAGGCGTTCCCGAACGCGACGTACTACTACGGTGACGGCGACCCGCGGCTCTTCGTCGACCACCGCTCCGGGTACTTCTACGTCTTCTACATGTCCCGGCTGGTCGACAAGAAGGGCGGCTGGGCGGGCTTCCAGGAGCACGTGGCCCGTGCGCCGATCGCGCGGAAGATGAGCTCCGCGTCGTGGAGCAAGTGGTACGACGGATCGTGGTCGCAGCCCGGACGGGGCGGCAAGGAGAGCGACGTGATCCCGGCCGACGGCGTCGGCTCCGGATGGGTGCCTCCCGCCCAGAGCTACTCGCCGAAGACCCCCGGGAGCGCGGCCAGCCAGATCGCCGCGGGCACCACGCCGGTGACCTCGCAGCTCTCGGTGCTGAACATCGCCTGGGACGCCTACCTCGGCGAGTACATCGGCACCCCGGAGAACGAGGCGGGCTCCGACCAGCCGCAGCACTTCTACGTGACCGACGACCTCGCCACCGAGAAGTGGACCGACATCGGCTCGGCCGGCCTCCCGCAGAGCTCCTGGTACCGCTGGTTCCTGGACCCGGCCAACCTGACCGGCAGCGCCGTCGTCGGCCGCACCTTCCGCTCCTACTGCGAGTACTCCTGCCCGCCGGACGACGTGGAGTACTCGCAGTTCACCGTGGCACCGAGTGCCTCGGGCGCGCTGCCGAGGCCGCCGGTCAGCAGCGGCGTCAGCTACCGGATCGGCGCCGGTGACGGCGCGTACCTGACGCAGCAGGGCAAGGCCCTGACCACGACGGCGTCGGCGAACGGCGGCGCGTCCGCGCAGTGGACCTTCACCCCGACCGGCGACGGCTTCTGGACCATTGCGAACGCAGCGAGCGGCAAGGTCCTCGGGGTCGACTCCACCACGAACGCCGGACGTGCCTGGGACGCCTCCGTCTCCCTCGGCACACCCGGCCTGCGGCCGACCGTCGGCCAGCAGTGGTCCATCCAGAGCGAGACGCGCAGCCCCGCCGCTCACGGGGCCTCCCGGCCGACGGGCAGCCTCCGGCTGGTCAACCGGTACAGCGACCTCGCCCTCAGTCTGACCGGCGGCGCCCACGCCGTCGCGACGGCCCCGCAGCGCGACTGGAACAACCTGGCGGCCCGCGCGGGCGACAACGTGGCCAAGGCGGGCGACACCCGCTCCGTCGCCGCGCAGACCCTGCGCCTCACCGCCGCGGGAGGCGCCGCGCGGAACACCGTCGCCATCGCACCGCCCGGCGACCAGACGGCGCTGGCCGGAACGCCGATCACACCTCTCCCGCTCAGCGCGACGGACTCGGCCCCGCGACCGACCCTGACCTGGTCCGCAACCGGCCTGCCCGCCGGACTCTCCCTCGACCGGGCGACCGGTACCGTCTCCGGGACCCCGACCACCGCCACCACGGCCACCGTGATCGTCACCGTGCAGGACTCCAGCGGCTCGGCCGCCCGCACCGCCTTCACCTGGAGCGTCGCGGCCGACCTGAACGGCACCCACACGCTCACGATCGGCAGCGAGGCCCTGGACGACCCCAACTGGTCGACCACACAGGGAACCCAACTGGACACCTGGTCCGCCAACGGTGGCCAGAACCAGAGTTGGACCCTCGCCCACCAGCCGGACGGCTCCTACACCATCGCCAACGCCAACTCCAAGCTCTGCCTGGACGACGACGGCGGCAACACCGCCGCCGGGACCGCGGTCATCCAGTGGGCCTGCGGCGGCGGCAGCAACCAGGAGTGGCGGGTGACGCGACTGGCCTCCGGCGCCTACACCGTCACCAACGTCCACACCGGACTCCTGCTGACCACGGCCTCCACGGCCGACGGTGCGCCGGTCACCCAGCAGGCGGACAGCGGTGCCGCGTTGCAGCAGTGGACGCTCGGCTGACGCGACGCCGACGCACCGTGGAGCCGGCCGACCCGCCGGTCGGCCGGCTCCACGAGCACGACCCGTAAGACGACGTGTGCACCAGGCACCACCGCGCCCGTGCGCGGGCCCCGACCGTCCTCCTCACCCGGGAGACCAACCATGGGTCACCGAAGCCTGCCCTTCTTCTGTCGTGTCGCGCTCAGCGCGGCCCTCGCCGTCGCCGGTGCCCTGGGCGCCGCGCCCGGCGTGCAAGCCGCAGCCCCGACCTCCACCACCATCACCGTCGACGGCACCGATCCGGGGCTGACCTTCGACGGGGTCGGTGCGATCTCCGGGGGTGGCGGGAACTCCCGCCTGCTGGCCGACTATCCGCCTCGACAGCGCAACCAGCTGCTGGACTACCTGTTCAAGCCCGGCTACGGCGCCTCGTTGCAGACGCTGAAACTGGAGATCGGTGGCGACACCAACTCCACCGACGGCGCCGAGCCCAGCATCGAGCACACCAAGGGCGTCGTCGACTGCGACAACGGCTACGAGTGGTGGCTCGCGGAACAGGCCAAGGCCCGCAACCCGCACATCAGGTTCTACGGCCTCGCCTGGGGCGCGCCCGGCTGGATCGACAACGGCTCCGGCAACTTCTGGACCCAGGACACCATCGACTACCTGATGTCCTGGATGGGCTGCGCCGCCAAGCACCACCTCACCGTCGACTACCTCGGCGGCTGGAACGAGCGCGGCTACGACAAGACCTGGTACGAGCACCTCAAGGCCGCCCTGGTCTCCCACGGCCACGGCGCCACCAAGATCGTCGCCGCGGACAGTGACTGGTCCGTCGCCGACGACATGGCCACCGACCCCGCGTTCAAGAAGGCCGTCGACATCGTCGGCGTTCACTACCCCTGCGGCTACCTCGGCTCCTTCACGTCCTGCCCCAGCACCGCGACCGCGCAGGCGCTCGGCAAGCCGCTCTGGGCGAGCGAGAACGGTTCCGAGGACGCGAACGCCGGCGCCCCGGCCGTGGCCCGCGCGATCAACCGCGACTACATCGACGGCAGGATGACCTCCTACATCAACTGGCCCGTCATCGCCGCGCTCTACCCCAACCTCTCCTTCTCCTCCGACGGCATGTCGATCGCGAACCAGCCCTGGTCCGGCCGGTACAGCATCGGCACCACCACCTGGGTCACCGCGCAGACCACCCAGTTCGCCCAGCCGGGCTGGCACTACATCGACGCCGCCTCCGGCTACCTCGGCGGCAACCGTGCCGAGGGCAGCTTCGTGACGCTCAAGTCCCCGGACAAGCGGGACTACAGCACCGTCATCGAGACCATGGACGCCACCGCCCCGCAGACCGCGCGCTTCGCCGTCAGCGGCGGCCTGTCCACCGGCAAGGTCCACGTCTGGGCCACGGACCTGGGCTCGACCCGCTCCGCGGACTGGTTCGTCCACACGCAGGACATCACCCCGAGTCACGGCCACTACGCGCTCACGCTCAAGCCCGGTTACGTCTACACCGTCACCACGACGACCGGCCAGGGCAAGGGAACCGCCACCTCCCCGGCGTCCGCACCGCTCGGGCTGCCCTACGCGGACACCTTCCAAAGGCCTGCCACCACGACCTCCCCGAAGTACTTCACCGACATGAACGGCGCCTTCCAGACCGTCCGTTGCGGCGGAGGCCGGGCCGGGACCTGCCTGCGGCAGATGGCGGCGAGCACGCCGATCCGCTGGACCGACGAGCCCTACGACGCGCCGTACACGATCATGGGGGACGGTGACTGGACCAACTACACCGTCTCCGCCGACACCCTCTTCGAGCAGTCGAGCACGATCGAACTCCTGGGCCGGGTCAACCAGCAGGGCCGCAACAACAACGGCCTGAACGCCTACCACCTGCGCGTCAGCGACACCGGCGCCTGGTCGCTCGACAAGAGCGACACCAACTGGAACGTCACCACGCTCGCAAGCGGCACCGCCACCGCGCTCGGTACCGGTCGCTGGCACACCGTCTCGCTCACGATGCAGGACACCACCCTCACAGCCGAGATCGACGGCCGTGTCGTGGGCAGCGCCACCGACGGCAGCTTCACCAACGGCCAGGCCGGGCTCGGGGTGACCGGATACCAGACCGACGAGTTCGACAACTTCAAGCTGACCCCCGGCACTCCGGCCCCGCCGCACGTCGGCCCGATCACCTCCGCCCTGCCCGGCACGTGCGTCGACGACGCGGGCGACTCCGCCGTCGACGGCACGGCGGTGCAGCTCTGGGACTGTGACGGCGCCGCCTCGCAGGTGTGGACCTGGTCCAACGGCACCCTCACGCACGACGGCAAGTGCCTCGACGTCACCGGCCAGGGCACCACCGACGGCACCCTGGTCGAGCTGTGGGACTGCAACGGCGGCCCGAACCAGCAGTGGACGCCCCAGCCGGACGGCACCCTGAAGGGGACCCAGTCGGGGCTCTGCCTCGACGACCCCGCCGCCGGCGTCACCAACGGGACCCGGCTTGAGATCTGGGACTGCAACGACGGCGCCAACCAGCAGTGGAAACTGCCCTGACGGCTCCCCGGAGACATGGCCACTGCCACCGCCCCGACCCAGGAAAGGATCCACTCGTGCGAAGAAGAACGGTCACGGGGGTGCTCGCCGCCCTCGCGCTGTGCGTGTCGACGGGAGTCTGGTCGCCCGGGGCGTCCGCTGCGGCGTCGACCTCCACCGCCTGGACCAACGGAGCGTTCTCGGTCGACGCCGCGAACCTGGTCCGCGAAGCCGACATCGTGCTCGCCGGACCGAACACGGCCGCGCAGCAGTCGATGCCGCTCGGGAACGGCACCCTCGGGGCGGCCGTGTGGGCGGCGAACGGCTTCACCGCTCAGCTCAACCGGGCCGACACCCTCCCCAGCCGCAAGTCGCCCGGCTGGCTGCAGATCCCCGGACTGTCGCAGATCACCGACGCCTCGGACTTCTCCGGCGTGGTGGACCCCTACGACGGCGTGTTGCGCGAGTCCGGCGGCGGCATGACGGCCACCGTCTACGTCCGCGCCGACAAGGACGAACTCGTCGTGGACGTCACCGGGGCCGACCCGAACGCTGCCCAGACCGCGACCGTCAACCTCTGGTCGGGGCGCACACCGACCGCCGCCGCCTCCGGCAGCGTCGGCACGCTCGCCGAGACCTGGGCGGACAACGACGCCACCACCGGGTCCGGGAGGACCTTCGGCTCCCTCGCGGCGCTCACCGCAGGCGGACGCAACGTCAGCGCGTCCGTCGTCGACTCCCAGACCGTGAAGGTGAGCTTCACCCCCGACTCCGACGGCAGCTTCCGCGTGATCGTCGGCAGCCCGCAGTGGACCGGGGGAGACGCGGCCGCCACGGCGTCCACCCTGCTCGGCAGCGACGCCTCGGCCACCTCGGCCTCGCTGGAGGCGGGCCATCTGGCCTGGTGGCACAGCTACTGGGCCAACCTCGGCCTGGTGAAGCTCTCCTCGGCCGACGGCACCGCCAACTACCTGGAGAAGCTCCGCACCCTGTACTACTTCACCACCGCGGAGGAGTCCCGCGGACCCCTGCCGGGTTCGCAGGCGGGTGTCGGCGACCTGTTCAACTTCTCGAAGGACACCCAGAACTGGTACCCGGCCGCCTACTGGTTCTGGAACCTGCGCGGCCAGGTGGCAGCGAACATCGGCGCCGGCGCGTCCGCGCTCAACACCGGTCTGTTCAACCTCTACACCTCGAACCTGGCCGACATCCAGGCCTGGACGAGGACCTACATGGGCAGCAGCCTCCCCGGCATCTGCGTGCCGGAGACGATGCGCTTCAACGGCAACGGCTTCCAGGACGACAGCAGTCCCTTCAGTGACGCCTCCTGCGACCAGGCCCTGAGCACCTGGAACGGCCGGACCGTCTCCTCCGGCGCCGAGATCGGCCTGTGGGCCTGGCAGCAGTACCTCACCACCGGCGACCGGAACTTCCTGGCCGCGAACTACCCGCTGATGCAGCAGGCCAGCGAGTTCCTGCTCGCCTACACCGCTGTCGGAACCGACGGCAGGCGTCACGCGGTCGCCAACGCCCATGAGAACCAGTGGAACGTCCAGGACCCGGTCAACATGATCGACGCGATGAAGGCGCTGTTCCCCGCCACCGTCGCCGCCGCCCGGACCCTGAACACCGACGCGTCGCTCGTCTCCCAACTCCAGTCGGCGATCGGGCAGATCCCCGACTACCCGCGCACCGACGCGGCCACCCGGCGGCAGAACCTGACCGTCTCCGCCGACGCCTCCGGCACCGACGTGCTCGGCCAGTCCTCCCAGCCCACCGCCGCCGTCAACAACACCGAGAACGACGACCTCGAAGCCGTCTGGCCCTACGGCCTGATCGGCGACAGCTCCCCCCTGTTCTCGCTGGCCCAGCGCACCTACACCCACCGGGTCAACGTCCAGCAGAACGACTGGAGCTTCGACGCGGTCCAGGCCGCCCGCCTCCAGTTGCCCTCGGAGGTCGCGACGGACATGACCAAGCTGACCCAGCAGTACCAGGCCTACCCCGACGGCATGGGTGACCTTTGGGGGAGGACCAACGAGACGGAGCCCTACATCGAGCAGGCCGCGAACGTCGCCCTGGCCGTCAACGAATCGCTGGTCCAGGACTACGACGGCGTGCTGCGCATCGACCCCGCCGTACCCGCCGGCTGGGACGCGGACGGGACCGAGTACATCCAGGGCGCCGACACCGTCTCGGTGCAGGTCCACGGCGGCGTCATCGGCACCGTCGGCATCCACGCGGGCTCCACCGGAAGCGTCACGATGCGTAACCCCTGGCCGGGACAGAGCGTCGAGGTCGTCGACGGAACCGACGAGTCGACCGTCGTCCTCGCCCCGACGACGGCGGCCCAGTTCTCGATCCCGACGGTGGCAGGCACGTCGTACCTGGTTCAGCCGGTGGCCGCGCCGGTGTCCGGTATGACCTTCACCCAGCTCACCGGAACCCCGGCGACGATCGTCAGCCACCTCGGCACGGTCCAGATCGGCGTCGACAGGACCGGGCCCACCGGCCCGATCACCGGCTTCAACGGCCTGTGCGTCGACGACTCCGGCGCGAGCACCACCAACGGGAACCCGGTCCTGGTCTGGGACTGCTCCGGCGCCGCGAACCAGCAGTGGACCGTCGGCCCCGACGGGACCCTGCGCACCCTGGGCAAGTGCATGGACATCACCGGCGGCGCGACGGCCGACGGCACCAAGATCGAGCTGTGGGACTGCGACGGCGGCGGCAACCAGGTCTGGCAGGCCCGGACCGACGGGACGCTGAAGAACCCGCAGTCCGGCAAGTGCCTCGACGACTCCGGTTCGGGCCCGGCCGGCACTCAGCTCATCATCTGGGACTGCACGGCTTCCGCCAACCAGCTGTGGCACCTGCCCTGACCCTCGGAGCGGACCGTCGTGACCGGTGCCCCCGGCGGGCGCACCGGTCACGCCGGCCCCGAGGTCGACAGAGCTCTCGGTCACGCGCCCGGGGAAGGCGTCCGAGCCCCCGCGATCAGGCCAGGCAGGAGCCGACCTCTGTCACTGGTCGTCCCTAGGCTGTCGGCGTGACCTCCACCGATGGCCGAGAGTTTCCCGCAGCGCTGGCTGCCGCCCTTGTCGTCCCCTTTGACTACGACGATGGCGACGGGGTCGACTTCGAACCCTTCCGCGCCTTCCTTGCCGCGGAGGACACCACCGACTGGTTCCGGGCCTGGACCGGGAACCCGCAACTGACTGGTGACGCCTTCCGCGTGTTCGGCCAGAACGGCGCCGGCGGCTACGCGGCCTTCTGGCTGGTCCGACCCGGCCGACCCCTCGCCGACCAGCCCGTCGTGGTCCTCGGCTCCGAGGGTGAGACCGGCGTCGTGGCCCGTAGCCTCGGGGACCTCCTGTGGCTGCTCGCCGGTGGCTTCGGTCCCTGGGAAGCCGCCACCGACTCCGAGCCTGACTGGACACCGCGGCCCAACGAGGCCTTCGCCGCTGTCGCGAGGAAGTTCGCCCCGGGCCAGGAGCTGTCGGCTTCCGAGGTGATCGCGCAGGCAGCCCGCGAGTTCCCGGACGTCGACGACACGATCATGGGGACATCCAGCGGTAATGCCGAAGGGCCCGCACCGGGCACGAAGCACGGTGCGGGCCCCTCGCTGCTAGGCGGGTGCCAAGGCAGAAGAACTACAGCGGGCGAATGTTCTCGGCCTGCGGGCCCTTCTGGCCCTGCGTGACGTCGAACTCGACCTTCTGGCCCTCGAGCAGCTCACGGAAGCCCTGGGCGTTGATGTTCGAGTAGTGGGCGAAGACGTCCGGGCCGCCACCCTCCTGCTCGATGAAGCCGAAGCCCTTTTCCGCGTTGAACCACTTCACGGTGCCATTAGCCATAAAAACAATCTCCTTCAAGGGCTGTCCGGAGCATGCACGCTGCACGCCCCGAGTCGCCGCGATGAGCACCCACCCGGGCATCAAGCCGGGAAACAAAAATACGCCCGCTAGAGCAGGCGCACACAAAGTTCATGGGAACCACTACTGCAACTGAAGACAGCGTAACAGGCCGTAGCACCTCGTGCGTGGAGACCCCTCCGGCGTGGCGCCGCGCACGCCGCGTCCGGGCTGCCTGCGAGGAGCCGACCAGGACGGGGGTGATTCATCGGCTCCGTGGCCGCATACTTGCGGTAATGACAAGATCTGAGGGACCCCGACGCAGTCTGCCCGCCAGTCCGTTCATCCGCCGGACCACGCCGGCCCCCGAACAGTACGTTGTCGGTGACCGGGTGACACACGACAAGCACGGTCTTGGCCGCGTGGTCGCGGTGGAGGACGACACCTCGGTGATCGTGGACTTCGGCACGACCCACCGGCGCATCTCCACGCCGTTCACAGCCATGACAAAGCTCTGACACCCCCGACGCGGTGCACGCCCACGGTACGGGAGTCACGTGCGCGCGTCCTCGACGACGGCCTCCCGCACCGTGCGCAGCGTCCGGCTGAGGGTGTCCAGGTCGGTCGAGCCGAGCGCGAGGCGGATCGCCTGCGGGGTGTGCGTCGTGGTGCTGAACGGCTCGGCGCCGGTGACCGAGATGTTCCGGCGGGCCAGCGTGGCGGTCAGGCGGTCGGCGCGGGCGTCGTCCGGCAGCCGCAGCCAGGTGAAGTAGGACGCCGGGTGGCCGACGATCGGCAGGTCGGCCAGCTCCCGGCGGGCGATCGCCTGGCGGGCCCGGGCGTCCGCGCGCTTCTGCGCCTCCAGGCGCTCCGCCGTGCCGTCCGCGAGCCAGCGGCAGACGATCGCGGTGGTGAGGGCCGGGGTGTTCCAGGTGGTCGCCCGGATCGCGCGTTCGAGTGAGGGCACCCGGGAGGGCGGGGCGACGACGAAGCCCACCCGCAGGCCGGTCGCGATGCTCTTCGACAGCCCCGACACATGGACGGTGATGTCCGGTGCGAGGGTGACCAGGGGCGGTGGCGGATCCTCGACCAGGTAGGCGTACGAGGCGTCCTCGACGAGCAGGGCGCCGTGCTGCCGGGCGATGCCGATCATCCGGCCGCGGGCGGCCTGCGGCATGACCCAGCCCAGTGGGTTGTGCAGGGTGGGCATGGAGTAGATCGCGCGCACCGGACGGGCCGTGCAGAGCCGCTCCAGTGCGTCGAGGTCCGGCCCCTCGGCCGTCGTGGGGACGGGCGCCAGCTCGAGGTGGAACGCGTGGGCGAGGACCTTGAAGCCCGGGTAGGTGAGCGCGTCGACGGCGACGACGTCCCCGGCGTTCAGCGTGGCCATGACGGTGACGGCCAGGCCGTGCTGTGCGCCGTTGACGACGAGGACCCGGTCGGGATCGGACGTGATCCCGCGGCGGCTCAGATGCGCCGCGATCGCCGCCCGGTCCTGGGTGCGGCCCGGATGTGGCTGGTACCGCAGCAGGGAGTCGAGTTCGCCGGAGGTGGCGGTGGTCAGCTCCCGCAGGGCCTGCCGCAGGAGATCGGCCTGGCCGGGCAACGAGGGGTAGTTGAAGTTCAGGTCGACCGCGCCGGTGGCCACGACCTGCTGGTCGATGCCGTGCCCGGGCGGCACCGCGATGTCGCGCACGAAGGTGCCGCGACCCTGCTCGCGGCTCACCAGACCCATCGCCTCCAACTCGGCGTACACGCGTGTCGCGGTCACCAGCGCGATGCCCTCGCGGGCGGCGAGGGCGCGGTGGGTCGGCAGTCGGGTGCCCGCGGGGAGGCGGCCGGTTCGGATGTCGGACGCGAACGCGTCGACCAGGGTCTTGTACCGCGGGGCTGCCATGCGCCGCAGTGAATCCATGACAATTCTTTGACTGTCCTGCTCTCCGGTCCCTAGCGTCGGGATCCACGTCCACGCGTCCGGAGGGCAGCCGCCGTGCACATCGCCATCCTCACCTTCGAGGGCTACAACGAATTGGACTCCCTGATCGCCCTCGGTGTGCTCAACCGCGTCAAGGCCGAGGGGTGGCGTGTCACCATCGCCACGCCCGGTCCGCGGGTCACCTCGATGAACGGCATCACCATCGAACAGATGTCCACGCTGGAGGAGGCGTGCGCTGCCGACGCTGTGATCGTCGGCAGCGGCATCGCCACCCGCGAGGTCGTCGAGGACGCAGCCGTCATGGACGTGCTGCGCGGCCTGGATCCGACGCGCCAGTTGATCGCCGCCCAGTGCTCGGGCGCTCTCGTGCTGGCCAGGCTCGGCCTGCTCGACCGGATCCCCGCCTGCACCGACCTGATCACCAGGCCCTGGGTCGTCGCCGCCGGCGTCGAGGTGCTGAACCAGCCCTTTTACGCACGCGACAACATCGCGACCGCCGGCGGCTGCCTGGCCTCGCACTACCTGGCCGCCTGGGTCATCACCCGGCTCCGGGGCCGCGACGAGGCCGAGGCCGCACTGCGCTACGTCGCCCCGGTCGGGGAGAAGGCGGAGTACGTCGAGCGCGCCTGGCGCAACATCACCCCCTACCTGCCGGTGCCCACGCCCACGCCGACGTCGGTGCTCGTCTGACGTCGTCTCATGACGTCGTCTCAGGCCGCCGGCGGCACGGCCGGCTGCGACTGGGTGGAGCAGTGGATCCCGCCGCCGCCGCTCGCGATGACGTCGATGTTCAGCTGGACGACGGTCCGGGTCGGGTACTCGGCCGCCAGGATGGCGCGGGCCTGCTCGTCGGCGGCGGCGTCGCCGAACTGCGGCACGAACACCGCGCCGTTGGCCGTGTAGTAGTTGGTGTAGCTGGAGAGGAAGGCGTTGCCGGTGCCGCGGATCTTGGTGCGGTCGGGTCCCGGCAGCTCCACGATCGTCAGTGAGCGGCCCTGGGCGTCGGTCGCGGACTGCAGCACCTGCTTGGCCTGGTGGTAGACGTCGATCCAGATCTGCGCGGTGCCCGGACCCGGCTGGTCGAGGATGACGCGCCCGGGCGCGCTGAACCGGGCCAGGCAGTCGACGTGGTCGTCGGTGATGTCCTGGCCGGCCAGGCCGGCCAGCCAGATGACCTTGTCCAGGCCGAGCGTGGACTTGAGCCGCTGTTCGACGTCGCCCTGGCTCAGCCCGGGGTTGCGGTTGGGGTTCACCAGCGAGCTGACGGTGGCCAGCAGGGTGCCCTGGCCGTCGGTTTCCAGGGCACCGCCCTCGCCGACGAAGGGGGCCTGGATGCGGTTGACGTTGTACTGGGCCAGCAGGGACGCGGCGACCTTGGCGTCGTTGGAGTAGGCCTGGTAGTAGGGCGTGCCGGTCTTCCCCCATCCGTTGAAGTTGGTGTCCACGCCGGCGATCGCGCCGGGCCCGGCGAGGAAGGTCGGGCCGAAGTCGCGGATCCACAGGTCGTCGTTGGTGATCTGGAGGAAGGTGATGCCGTAGGAGAAGCCCATGGTGCTGGTGTCGCAGAGGTACTCCGCGAAGGGGACGGCGTCCGGGCTTGCGACCATCACGACCGGCTCGTAGCGGGAGATCTCCTTCGCCAGGTTGGCGATGTCGCGCCGCACGGGGGAGAGGTCCGTGCCCCAGGCCGCGGTCGACTCGGGCCAGGCCATGAACGTCAGGGTGTGCGGGTCGCTCTCGGCCGGCATGCGCAGGGCGGGCGTGGTGCCGGCGGCGCGGGCCACGCCGGGGAAGGCCAGGCCGAGCGCCACGACGGGCACGGCGGCCGCGCCGAACTGGAGCAGGCGGCGGCGGGAGATCTCTGGGGTGTTCATCGGGGAGCTCCTTGCTGTGGTCGTGCGGTGGGACGGTCGTGCCGAGGGGACGGTCGTGCCGAGGGGCGGCGAAGCGGGGGTGGGCGTCAGTGGATCTCGGCGAGGAGACCCTCCGCGTCGACGACGCGCCGCTCGGCATCGAGGTCGAGGCCGCGGCAGAGGAACAGGTAGAGGAGGCCCGAGACGGGCAGTCCTACGAACATCGAGTAGTCGGCGTCGCCGAGCAGGTGTGCGAACGTCCCGACGAAGGGGCCGGAGACCATGAACGGCACCATCGCCACCACGCCGACCAGGTAGGCGGTGTTTCCGCGCCAGCCCCAGCGTCCGTAGATACCGTGGGGGTTGAAGATCTCCTTGATGGAGTAGCGGCCGCGACGGACGAAGAAGTAGTCCACCAGGTTGATGGCCGTCCACGGGGTGAACACGTAGGCGAGGAAGATCAGCACATTGCCGTAGAAGGCGTTGAACCGGTCCACGCCGACGAACTGGGCCACGGCCCAGACCAGCGCGAACATCACGGTGATGCAGATCGCGCGGATCCGGCGGCTGGGAACGACCGGCGAGAACGAGTCCTTGATCGAGATCATGGACATCATGCCGCCGTACTGGTTGATCGCCATCACCGACAGCAGGCCGACCAGCAGGGCGAGCACCACCACCCAGCCGAGCCCGTGCACCAGCGAGTCGGCGGCCTCGCGGAAAGCCTGCACCGGCGTCGCGTTCGGGTGCGCGGCGGCGGCCAGCGCGCCGATCACGAAGACCCAGATCACCGAGATCCCGCTGGACAGGTAGGTCCACCAGAAGGTGGTGCGCACGTTGACCGTGGGCGGCAGGTAGCGCGAGTAGTCGGAGACGTAGGGGGCCCAGCCGAGCTGGAAGCCGGCCGCGATGACGAAGACCGTCATGAAGGCGGCGACGTGGAAGGGGCCGAATGCGAACGCGCCGTCCGGCAGGCCGGAGTCGCGCAGCGCGGCGACCGTGAGCACGGCCATGACGGCCACCAGCGGCCAGGTCAGCCAGCGGCTCACCCGGTGGATCCAGTGGTAGCCGAAGAGCGCGATCAGCGCGGCGACGGCGGCGGCGATGAAGTAGCCCACCGAGTTCCCGAGGCCGAAGAGGGTGTGCATGGCGTCGCCGGAGAGGATCGCGTCGGAGGTGTTGTAGGCCACGTAGTTGACCAGCGCGAAGACCCAGATCGTCAGTGCGGCGCCGAGGTAGCCGAACTGCGGGCGCGACTGCACGAGTTGGGGAAGCCCGAGCTGGGGCCCCTGGGCCGAGTGGAAGGCCATGAAGAAGGTGCCGAAGAGCGAGCCGGTGACGACGGCGACGACGGTCCACATCAGCCCGGCGCCGATGCTCAGCGCGGTGATGCCGGTGGCCATGCCGGTGAGGTTGATGTTGCCGACGAACCAGACGGCCCCGAGGTGGGCGGGTCGACCGTGGCGTTCGGCGACCGGGATCCAGTCGACGGAGTGGACTTCCACGCCGCCCTCCGGAGGCGCGGACGGGCGCCCTTCGGTCTCGACGAGGTTCGCACGGGCGGGGGCAGGCATGAGGGACGCCTCCAGGCTGTGATGGGCCGTCACCCGGGGCAGAGCGCTCCGGTGAGCCGACATACTGGCGTCAACTGAAATTTCAGTCAAGGTCCCGCGATGCGACGAATCGGCACTCGACAGTGTCCGTTCCGCCCCCTATGCTCGCTCGCCATGTCTCTCTTCGGCCGCCGTCCGCGCCTGACTCCCGAGCTGAATGACCATCAGCTGAGCAAACTGACAAAAAAGCTGACGGCCCATGGATTCTCCGGTCAACTGGAGCTCACGGCAGCGGCAAGCGCCTACGCGCCACTGGTCGACCGGCTGCTCAGGGATGTCGGGACCGACTGGGACCGCCGCTGCCACCGCCTCTCCGTCCTGGCCGGGACCGTGCCCAGGACTGTGGCCCAGGCCTGGCTTCGACAGCGCCCGAAGGATGCCAGCCTGATCCTTCTTTCAGCCTGGATGGACCTGCTGCAGGGGCGACGTGAGGGTGCGCTGCACGACCCCGGGGCGCTGATCGCCCGCTGTCACCAGGCGATCGAGGCCCGACCGGACGATCCGACGCCGTGGACCGTCCTGCTCGGGACGCTGCGTACGCTGTGGCGCCCGCAGGCCGAGGTCTTCCCGGTCTGGCGGGAGATCGTCGCGCGCGACCGCTGGCATCGGGCCGCGCACCTGGAGATGCTGGGCTACCTGTCACCGGAGGAGTGCGGCTCGCACCCGGAGCTGCTCGAGTTCGTGGACGCCGCCCGGAGCCGGGCGCCGCGTCAGAGCCCGGTCGCCGCACTGGAGCTGACCATGCTGGTCGACCGCTACGAGGCGACCGTCGCCGCGGGCGGGGTCGCCTCGATCGGGGCGGAGCGCCGCTGGAGCCGCCCCCTGGACGCCGCCGTCCTCGACGATGCCGTGACCTACTGGCCGCGCCCCGGTCACCTCGTCCACGCGGCGGCGCTCGCCGACCTCAACCTGCTCGCCTACGCGCTCGTCCGGGCCGAGCGGCTCCGTGACGCCGCCGGGGTCTTCCAGGCGATCGGTGGCGCCGTCACCTCCTGGCCCTGGGAGTTGTCGGGGGATCCGCTCAAGGAGTTCACCTACTGGAGCGACCGGTCCCGCGACCGCTGAGTCGGCAGGGCCGCAGTTTGCCGAAACGGCAAGGGATCCGTCCTTCCTGGCGGTTCCGTGCGCATGATCGGGTGGTAGCGCGCGCCGGGGCGGCCCGCCCCGCTCCCATCGTCGCGGCATGCGGCGGTCCACCCCCGGAGGAGACACGTGTTCCAGCAGCTTGCAGGCCTCACCCACCGATCGGTTCCCTCGTCCGGGAACCGGATCCACCTCGTGGAACTGGGAGCCGGGCCCCTGGTGCTCCTGGTCCACGGGTTCCCCGAGTCCTGGTACTCCTGGCGGCACCAGCTGCCGGCGCTCGCCGCCGCGGGGTACCGCGCCGTGGCGATCGACGTCCGCGGCTACGGCCGCTCGTCCGAGCCGACCGCCACCGACGCCTACCGGATGCTCGAGCTGGTCGAGGACGGCGTCGCCGTCGTGCGTGCCCTGGGCGAGGAGTCCGCCGTGGTCGTCGGCCACGACTGGGGCGCGACCATTGCCGCGCACTCGGCCCTGATCCGCCCGGAGGTGTTTCGCGCGGTCGGGCTGCTGAGCGTGCCCTACACCCCGCCCGGCGGGCCGCGTCCCAGCGAGGTCTTCGCCGCGATGGGCGGGGACGAGGAGTTCTACGTCTCGTACTTCCAGGAGCCCGGCCGCGCCGAGGCGGAGATCGAACCCGATGTACGCGGCTGGCTCGCGGGCTTCTACGCGGCTCTGTCCGCCGACACGATGCCTGCGTCCGACGCCCCCGATCCGCACTTCGTCAGCCGCGGCGCGACGCTGCGCGACCGGTTCCCCACGGGCCGGCTGCCGGCCTGGTTGGGCGAGCCGGAACTCGACTTCTACGCGGGTGAGTTCGAGCGCACCGGCCTGACCGGCGCGCTCAATCGGTACCGGAACATGGACCGCGACTGGGAGGAGCTCGCCGACTTCGCCGGCGCTCCGATCACGCAGCCGGCGCTGTTCATCGGCGGCAGCCTGGACGCCTCCACCACTTGGCTGGCCGACGCGATCGCGGCGTACCCGGTCACCCTGCCGGGGCTGGTCTCCTCCCACGTCCTCGACGGCTGCGGCCACTGGGTCCAGCAGGAGCGGCCGGCGGAGGTCAACCGACTTCTCGTCTCCTGGCTCGAAGGTCTGACCGTGTGACGCGCCGCCGCTCGGATAGCCCGTTCGAGGGGTGGTGCTGCGGGAAGGGCGGTGGACGCGGCATCATCCCGAGGGAAGGTGTGACGCGTACGAGGCAGCATGAGGAAGGACCCAGCCCATGCCCATTGCAACGGTCGACCCCGCAACCGGCGAGACACTCAAGACCTTCGACCCGATGGGACCGGAGGAGGTCGAACGGCGTCTGGCCGCCGCCCACGCCGCCTTCCGCCGCCACCGCGTCACGGACTTCGCCGAACGGGCCCGGCTGCTCCACCGCGCCGCGGACCTGCTGGACGAGGACCGCGACGACATCGCCCGCACCATGACCACCGAGATGGGCAAGCCGCTCGCCGCCGCTCGCGCGGAGGCCGCCAAGTGCGCCAAGGCCATGCACTGGTACGCGGACCGTGCCGAGGCCCTGCTGGCCGACGAGCGGCCCGCCCAGTCGGACGTGCAGGATTCCGGAGGCCGGCAGGTACGTGTCGTCTACCGGCCGCTGGGGGTCGTCCTGGCCGTCATGCCGTGGAACTTCCCGCTGTGGCAGGTGGTCCGGTTCGCGGCACCCGCCCTGATGGCCGGCAACACGGGCCTGCTCAAGCACGCCTCCAACGTGCCGCAGACCGCCCTCTACCTGGAGGACCTCTTCCGCCGGGCCGGCTACCCCGAGGGATGCTTCCAGACCCTGCTCATCGGTTCCGGCGCCGTCGAGGCCGTCCTGCGCGACCGCAGGGTCGCCGCCGCGACGCTGACGGGCAGCGAGCCCGCCGGCCGCTCGGTCGCCGCGATCGCCGGCGACGAGATCAAGAAGACGGTACTCGAGCTCGGCGGCAGCGACCCGTTCGTGGTGATGCCGTCGGCCGACCTGGAGCGCGCCGCGCGCACGGCGGTGACGGCCCGCGTGCAGAACAACGGCCAGTCCTGCATCGCGGCCAAGCGCTTCATCGTGCACACGGACGTCTACGACGCCTTCGCGGCACGCTTCGCGGAGCTGATGGCCGCGCTCACGGTGGGCAACCCCATGGACGCGTCCACCGACGTCGGCCCCCTCGCCACCGAGCAGGGCCGCGCCGACCTGGAGGAGCTCGTCGACGACGCGCTCGAGCACGGGGCGGTTGCCCTGTGCGGAGGCAAGCGCCCCGTAGCCCTGGCCCACGGCTGGTACTACGAGCCCACGGTGCTGGCCGGGGTGACGCCGCGGATGCGTATCCACCACGAGGAGGCGTTCGGTCCGGTGGCCACCCTGTACCGGGTGCGCGACGTGGACGAGGCCCTGGACGTGGCCAACGACTCGCCCTTCGGGCTGAGCTCGAACGTGTGGACCCGCGACGAGGAGGAACAGCACCGCTTCGTCCGGGACATGGAGGCCGGCGGAGTCTTCTTCAACGGCATGACGGCCTCCCACCCGGCTTTCCCCTTCGGCGGGGTGAAGCGCTCGGGGTACGGGAGGGAACTGTCGGAGCACGGAATCCGGGAGTTCTGCAACATCACGACGGTCTGGTACGGGGCCGTCTAGTGCTGCGACCAGGAAGGTTCGCCGGGTTGGTTGTCGGGCGGTTGGATGTGCGGTGACGTCCGCGAGTCCGACCGTTGGGGGTGCGGTGGCTGAGCCTGTCCGTGTGCGCAGGTTGACCGACCAGGAGGGGCAGAGGCTGCAGCAGATCGTGCGCCGGGGCAGCACCAGTTCGGTGCGGTTCCGGCGGGCGATCCCTGCACGCCTACTTACGCTGGCGCAACAAAAACGCCCGCCACCCCGACGTCCTCGCCGCCCAGCGGAAGGAGCGGGCTCGCGTCCGCAGCGAGAAGGGCCTTCGCTGGGGCGGACATCCTCAGAGGAGGGCCGCTCGGAGCAGGTGCCTTCCGGCTGGCAGCTTGCCCACGCAACCAACGCGACTCCAGATCAGACTGAGCAGCTCGCCCAGCACCAACCGAGAACTCACAACGTAGACCTGGACCCGCTCAACCCCGAATAGCCCGCGAAGCTCGGCTCCGGCCCGACGCCCTGTTCCCAACCGCGCTCGGTCAGTCGCAGCGCATGGCCGGGACCCGTCTCAGCGGGGTGCGCTGTGCCAGCGCCAGTCCGCCGTCAACCGCTCACGTCCGGGCAGGTCACCGCGGCCCGTGGCCCAGAGCAAGGTCTCCCAGGGGTCGGTGTCCGCCGGAGCGTCGGGGAAGAGGCGGTGCAGCGCCCGGGCGGCGAGGCCGGCCGGGGCAGTCCAGTCCAGGCCGAGCCCGCAGGACAGGTCGTAACCGTGGACGAAGAGCTCGACCAGGCCCATGGCCGCCGAACCCTCGGGGTCCGTCGTCCCCATGGAGTGGAAGGCACGGGCCTCCGGCGCCGACGTCCGCACCATTGCGATGTGGAGCGCCCCGCAGGCCTCCACCACCTGCACCAGGCCCTCGACCCCGGACTCGCGCTCACTGGAGATCACGCTCCACGGCTTGCCCGGTGCGGACTGATGATTGACGAACGACAGGAAGTCCTCGACGGGCGGTGACTGCTGGGCAAGCTGCGTGCCGTAAAAGAAGAAGCAGTCAGCGAGGTGTTCGGCGGTCTCCCAGCAGTCCATGTCCAGCGTCCCGGCCGGACGGCTCCAGTCCGCGGAGAGGGCGGTCGGCTGGCGCAGCAGCGCGACCACCAGCCGGAGACCTTCGGCAAGGTCGTCCGTCGTGACCGGCCCGATGGGCGGGAGCAGATCAGTCGAGGTCATGCGGGGGCGCCACCTTCGTTACGTCGTCGAGCGCAGAACATCCGCACCCTAGTGATCCACTCAGACGCCCGCAACGGAATTGATCTCCACGCACAAGCCGCCGGCCCCAAGGGCGCCACACCCTCGGGACCGCCACGCCAAGCAGATCTACCAGCACCCCGGCGAACCTTCCCGGTCACAGCACTGGGCGCGCCCACGGACTGTGCCCCCGTCCGCGCGGGCACGGACCTGGGGACGGAGACCGGTTCGGGGCCGGCGTCGTTCAGTCGCGGCCAGGCCGAGGACCCTGGGCGGGCCAGACGTCGGGCTGGTTGTCCCAGTGGATCTCGGCCGGGTCCAGGGGGTCGACATCCGGGCGCTCGTGGGAAACGCGTCGGACGAACTCGGCGTGGGTGGCGCACGGGTAGGGCTGGCCGACCGAGCCGTTCTCGCGCATCACGCGGACGTAGCGGTGACGGAGGCCCGGGATCAGGGCGGACACCTGGACCGGGCAGTCGGGGTTGGGCCAGGTGGTGTGCTCGGTGTGGGTCCTGGCGCGGACGCGCTGCGTCGGCGGCGGGGGGAGGGGCAGGTCGCCGAAGCCGGCCGGCAGGGGGGCGGGCTGCTGTTCGGCGGGCGCATCGGGCCAGGCCACATCGAGGACGGTGGCGCTGCCGACGGCTCGATCCCCGTCGCGCAGGGTGATCACATCGCCCGGCATCAGGTTGTGCCAGTGCGCGTCGTCCAGCGGGAGCAACCGTCCGAAGGCCCGGCCGCCGCTGCGGAGCGGCTCCTCGCCCTCCAGCCAGAGCGCCGCCACGCGCACCGCGCGGTAACTGCTGACGGCGTGCTCGCCCAGGTCCCACTGGGGTTGCAGGCCTCGACCCGGTGGGATCGGCGCGATACCCGTGTCCGTGGTGAGGGTGAGGTCGATGCGCAGGTACCCGCGAAGTGCCTCGGTGGTGCGCCAGCGGTACCACGCGGCCTCGGGTTCGCCGGGGAGCTGTTCGGCGGCGTCGGTGAGGAACTCCCAGAAGCGCGGCGGTGCGGGGTGCTGGTCCGCGGCCTCGGCGAGGGCCTTCAGCGCGGCGGCGTGGTCGCCCTTGGCGACGAGCGCACGGGCGAGCTCGGCCCCGCTGCTCGGCAGCAGTTCGGCGGCGGATTCGAGGACGTCTTCGATGTGCACGTCCGGCCTCTGTTCGGTTCGGCTGCGGTCAGGATCGGTCGTGGCCGGTGCCGGAACTCCGTCGGAGGGTTGCTCCGGCGGCGGGGGCGGCTTGGCGGTCACGCCTCAACCGTAGCGACTCGGCGAGCTGACGTGCTCCCGAGGGGGGACGGCGCAGGCGGAAGCCACCGCGACCCCGGCACTGCCTCCGCCTTCGTCGCGGCGCCGGCTCCGGTCATCGGGCTGGTGGGCCTGCTCCGGGCAGGGCCTCCGTCGCGGGAACCGCCCCGTGCCCCGTGCCCCGCCGACCAGTGGGTGACCGGCCCGCCGGTCAGCGGTGCTGAGGGGCCGACTCCGCTGCTTGGATCACCCCTGTTCGGCCGCCGGTCAGGGTGCGGCCACGACCGAGGGGGACACCATGCCCGGAGGTATGACCGGAGGCGCCGTCAAGGCCCTCGCTTGCGCGGCCATCGCCGCAGCGGCCCTGGTCGGGCCGGCCGCGCACACGGCGGACGTCTTCGCCCGCGCCGACGCCGCTGCCTCGCAGGACACGAACCAGGTCAACGCCGACGTCGCGCAGCCGTCCGGCGGCTGGGTGTACGCGCCCGACGGCGTCTCCCTCGACCCCAACGCGGCCTGAGCGTCACCGGCTGAACCGGTTCGGGTGCGTCAGAGGGTCGGATCCAGCAGCCGCAACACCTGGTCCCCGAAGTCGCTCGGCGTGGCGTTCAGGCCGGTTCCGGCGGGGTCCTGGGGCGTGGTGACGGTCGCGTCGCGGCAGCCGGAGAGGCCGACGGTGACGGTCGCGGCCGGCGTGGGGGAGTTTGGCGTGTAGAAGTCGAGGGTGAGCCTGCCGCCGTTGTCCATCGGGCAGTTGCGGATACCCGGGGGGAGGGGCGGCAGGCCGTTGGTCAGCGCCGCGATCCGCCGCACCGTCGCGACGTCCGTCACCGACGTCGTGCGCGTCACCGGCGACCCTCCCGGGCCGGGGCGCGACGTCCGGGCCTTCAGGCGGGTGACCCCGGACGGCACCTCGTTCCGCGCGCTGCGGACCCCGACCCGCACCTCCATCGCATCGACCCGCAGCAGCGCGCCGCCGTGCCAGGCGGTCGCGCTCGTCGCCAACGAGCGTTCCTGGTAGGCGCCTTGGTCGGGGAGGGCGAAGGTCTCCCCGAACGCCGTGCCCGATCCGCCCCCGACCATCGAGGCGTTGGGTGTCGAACCGGCCGGTGGATGGGCCAGCAGCCAGCTCTCGACCTGCTGCGGCGTCATGCCGACGGTCCACCAGGACGTCGTGAGGAGCAGGTGGTCCACGGCGGGCTCCGACATGGGCCCCTTCATCGCCTCCGGTACGCCGGACGGCTCCCCGCCCAGTCGGACCGCGCCCTGGGGCGCGCGGAACAACAACAGCAGCTCTCCGGGCGGCGTCGCCTGCTCGCCCGTCCCGGAGGGTGCGACGACGGACGCTCCCTTGGCGCAGCCCGCCAGCAGCAGGGCGGCGACTCCCACGATCGATCCGAGCGCGCGTACCGGGATCCTCATACCGCTTCGACGCGGTTCACCCCGGACGCGTTCCCCGGGGGGGTCGCAGAAAACCGCGCAGAAAACATGAACCGTCGTTCGGTTCTTATTGACAGACCGTCAGCACAGTCCCACTATGGGACGCAATTCGCACCCTCCCCTGCCGCCGCAGGCCCGCCCCACCGGGACTGAGGCTTCGTCAACCTGCCCGCGTGCGGCGCCTGTTCGGTATGTCCCCACCCTCACCCCGAAAGGAGCGCCTCATGCGCCGACGGCAACGTCAACGCGCCCTGGCGGCCTGTGTGCTCGCGGCGGCCCTTCCCCTGGCCGCCCTCGTCACCGGACCGTCCGCAGGCGCGGCGACGACATCGACCAGCAGTTACGCAGCCGACGGCGACTACTGCCTCGGCCAGTGCAACGACATCCTGCCGCCCGGCGAGAACGGCTCGGCGACCCAGACCCAGATCATCGGCTTCAAACTCTTCGGCACCAAACCCGCCCACACGGACGACCAGTTGGGCAAGTACGCGAGCCTCGTCGACGGCTACACCGGGCTGACGAACCAGAACCTCGGCTCGTTCTTCAACGACTCCTCCTTCGGCGTTCCGGCCGCCGACGTCGAGAGCGTCATCAACCCCGGCGGGCGCAGCGACGTCACCATCACCCGTGACACCACCGGCATCCCGCACATCAACGGGACCACCCGCTCGGGCACGGAGTACGGTGCCGGGTACGCGGCCGGGCAGGACCGGCTGTGGCTGATGGACGTGTTCCGGCACCTCGGACGCGGCGAGCTGAGCGGGTTCGCCGGAGGCGCGGCCGGAAACCGGCAGTTGGAGCAGGAGTTCTACCTCAACGGCGCCTACACCGACCAGGACGCGCAGGACCAGCTGACCCGGCTGCAGAACTCGGGGCCGCGTGGCGCGCAGGTGCTGCAGGACATGGGCGACTACCTGTCCGGCCTCAATCAGTACATCGCCGACGCCAGGTCCCACCTGAACTGGCCCGGTGAGTACAACCTGACCGGCAACGCCAACATCGTCACCGGCGCGGGCATCCAGCCGTTCCAGCCGTCGGACCTGCTGGCCATCGGCACGGTCATCAGCGCACTGTTCGGCTCCGGAGGCGGCAACCAGGTCGCCTCGGCGCTGGTCAAGGAGGCGGCCGAGGCCAAGTACGGTGCCACCCGGGGCGACCAGGTGTGGCAGGCCTTCCGTGAGGAGAACGACCCCGAGGCCGACCTCACCCTGCACGACGGGTCGACCTTCCCCTACGCGCAGAGCCCCGACAACCCGGCCGGCGTCGCCATGCCGGACCCGGGCTCGGTGACGCCGCAGCAGGTCGTCTACAACCCCACCGGCTCGGCCACCTCGGGCCCCGGCGTCGCCGCGGCGCCGCGTGCCGGTGCGGCGGCGAGAGCGGGGACCGCCACGGCCGGGGCGTCGGCCCCGGCCCCGGCCAAGGGCGTGCTGCCCGCGAACCTCTTCCGCACCCAGCACGGCATGTCCAACGCCCTCGTGGTGTCCGGCCAGTACACCGACTCCGGCAACCCGGTCGCCGTCTTCGGACCTCAGACCGGCTACTTCGCGCCGCAGCTGCTGATGCTGGAGGAGATCCAGGGCCCCGGCATCCATGCGCGCGGCGCCGCCTTCGCAGGCCTGAACCAGTACGTCGAGCTCGGCCGCGGCCAGGACTACGCGTGGAGCGCGACGAGCGCCGGGCAGGACATCACCGACACCTACGCGGTGACGCTGTGCAACACGGACGGGTCGGCGGCCACCAAGGACTCCAGCGCCTACCTCTTCCACGGTGTCTGCACGCCGATGGACAAGCTCGTGCGCACGGACTCCTGGTCGCCGACGGTCGCCGACTCGACCCCGGCCGGGTCCTACCAACTGGTCGCGTTCCGGACCCACTACGGCATCGTCCAGTACCGGGCCACCATCGGCGGCAAGCCCGTCGCCTACACCACGCTGCGCTCCACCTACGGGCACGAGGGCGACTCCATGGTGGGCTTCCAGATGCTGAACGACCCCGACGTCGTCACCGGTCCGGCCGGCTTCCAGCAGGCCGCGTCCAACATCGGCTACACCTTCAACTGGTTCTACGTGGACGCGCACCACACGGCCTACTACAACTCGGGCCTGAACCCGACCCGTGCGGCGGACGTCGATCCCAACCTGCCTGTCGCCGCCGCAGCGGACGGCTCCACCGACTGGCAGAACTGGGACCCCGCCACCTACACGGTCGCGAACACCCCGTCCGACCAGCACCCCAACTCCACCGACCAGGACTACTACGAGTCCTGGAACAACAAGATCGCAGCCGGCTACAGCGTCGCCAACTTCGGTGACGGCTCGGTCTACCGCAGTAACCTGCTCAACACCCGCATCCAGAAGCTGATCAACAGCGGCACCAAGATCACCCGCGCCGCGCTCGCCCAGCAGATGGAGGACGCCGCCGTCACCGACCTGCGCGGTGAGGCGGTCCTGCCGGAGCTGCTCCAGGTCATCGGCACCCCCACCGACCCGACCCAGGCCGCCGCCGTCGCCGAGCTGAAGACCTGGCTCGCGCACGGCGCCAAGCGCGTCGAGTCCTCGGCCGGCAGCAAGCAGTACACCGACGCCGATGCGATCCGGATCATGGACGCCTGGTGGCCGCTGCTGGTGAAGGCGGAGTTCGCCCCGGGCCTCGGCACCGACCTCTACACCGCGCTGACCAACGCGCTGCAGGTCGACCAGCCGCCGTCCGGCGGCCAGGAAGGCGTCTCGCACGCGGGCTCCAGCTTCCAGTTCGGCTGGTGGTCCTACGTCGACAAGGACCTGCGCGCCGTCCTCGGCGAGCCGGTCAAGGGCGGTCTGACGCAGACCTTCTGCGGCGGCGGTGACCTCGTCCAGTGCCGCGGTGACCTCCTCTCCGCGCTCTCGACGGCCGCCGCCACCCCGGCTGCGACCGTCTACCCGGCGGACGGCACCTGCTCGGCCGGAGACCAGTGGTGCGCGGACTCCATCCAGCAGCACCCGCTCGGCGGCATCACCGACGCCGAGACCAACTGGCAGAACCGGCCCACCTTCCAGCAGGTCGTCCAGTTCCCCGCGCACCGCGGCGACACCATCGCGGACCTCGCGCTCGGGCACACGGCCACCGCGTCCAGCTACCAGTCCGGGATCCTGCAGCCCACCTACTCGCCCGGCCTGGCCGTCGACGGCAACCAGGGCAGCCGCTGGGCGAGCAACTGGGACGACGGCGAGTGGATCCAGGTCGACCTCGGCACCCAGCGGCGCGTCGGCCGCGTGGTCCTCGACTGGGAGAAGGCCTACGGCAAGGCCTACCGGATCGAGGTCTCGGACGACGGGCAGCACTGGACCACCGTCTGGTCCACGGCCAACGGCCGGGGCGGCACCGACGACGACGCGTTCACACCGGTGAGCGCCCGCTACGTCCGGATGGCGGGGGTGGGCCGGGGGACCGGCTGGGGCTACTCGCTCTACGAAATGGGCGTCTACGCACAGTAACTGACGGGCGGCCAGATCAGCCCTGCGGGCCGGACCCCAACTCGGCCTGCAGGTCCGCCCAGTACAGGCGCATCATGCGCTTGAGTTCCGTCAGCAGTTCCGGGTCGGCCTCGCCGTCGGCCCGGAACACGTCGTGCAGGACCGTGTCCGCGACCCGGACCATGATCCGGGTCGCCCGCTCCATCAGCTCGCCTCCGGGCCGGCCCGTCAACGACTCCATGATGCGGCGCAGGCCGTCGGCGATGGCGGCGTTGTTGGCCTCGTCGGCGCGCGCGAGCTCGGGGCTGAGGTGGCGGCCGGACCACAGGGTCACGAAGCCCGGCTGCGCGCGGAACAGGTCGGCGTAGACGTCCACCACCGTGCCCACCATGTCGGTGAGCTCACCCCGGTCGGCCTGCGCGACGAGCGCGCCGATGGCGGCCTCGAAGCTGCCGATGTAGCGCTCCCCGAGCGCGGACACCACTGAGCCCTTGTCCGGGTAGAACTGGTAGATGCTGCCGACCGGAACCCCCGCGTCGTCGGCGATCCGGCGCATGGTCAGTGCCTCGTAACCGTCCGTGGTGAGGATCCGGTCGGCGGCCGTCAGCACCGCCTCGACCCGCGCGCGGCTGCGCGCCTGCTGCGGCTGCCGCCGCAAGCGCGGCCCTGATGTCTCCGTCACTTCGGTCACCACGTGCTCCCCGTCGCCTGGTACACGGACCGTAGCAGCACCGGCCCGTTGCGGGCGGGCGAGGCCGGGGCAGGAAGAGGCCCCGGGGCGTCGGGGGGTCGCACCGGGGCCGTACTGGCCGCTCAAAACCAGTCCCGACAGCCTATCGCCGCAGGTCAGCGCCGGGGAAGGGTTCGTCTTACACCCCTCGCCGTGGTTCCGCCCCGATCACCCGGGCGTCGCGCCGTTCCGGCGCGCCGGAACGGCGCCCCGTGGAGCGCCGAGCAGCCGGCCCCCTACGGCGCCATGCCCGACTCCTTCTCGAACCTTGTCCGGACAAGTCCAGGAGGATGCCGCGTCAAGGTCCATGGTGGAAAGAGATTCGCGCGCTCTCTGCCGCATTGAACAGCGCGCTACTCGAGGGTCACGTCAGGTCCGGACCGGCGGCCCAAGTGTTCCGCGCGGCGACGGGTGTCCGTTACCCGGACGCCGCCGTTCACCCCCGTGAGGGCGGCCAGGATCGCCCACATGTCTGAACAAGTTTCGGGTCTTCGCAAGCATCGCGCCCTCGTCGCCGCCGCCGCGCTCTCCCTCGCGCTCGTCGCGGCGGGCGGCTACCAGGCCGTCGCGCTCCCCGCGCCCGCCACCGCCTCCGTGTCGGCGCCCACCCTCACCGAGACCACCACCGGTCCGGTCTACAAGGGCGACACCGTCGGCTTCGCCTACGCGGTGCCGGCCTCGGACCTCAGCTCCACCAACTGGGTCGGCCTCTACGCGCCCGGCGCGAAGCCCGGCGTGCAGAGCTCCACCAGCTGGCAGTACACCCCCGACGCGAGCGGCAACGTCACCTTCGACACCAGCGCGCTGACCCCCGGTACCTACCAGGTCTACCTGTTCGCCAACAACGGCTACACCGTGCTGTCCGGGCCGATCGCCCTGGCCGTCAACGCGGCCCCCACCCCGAAGCCGACGCCCGAGCCGCCGGCTCCGAAGGTCGGCCCCGGGCCGAACCTGATCGTGAACGGTGACGCCGAGACGGGCGCCGGTACGCAGGTGGGCGTCGACACCAACACCGTGCCGGGCTGGCAGGTCACCGGCCTGCTCAACTCCGTCGCCTACGGCGCCAAGGGCGGCGAGGGCATCACCGACTTCCCGACCGCCACCACGCCCGGCCCGAAGAACCGCGGCCACAACGTCTTCTCGGGCGGTGGCGGCGGCGTCAGCACCGGCACCCAGACCGCCGACGTCTCGGCCGCCGCCAAGCGCATCGACCGCGGCCAGGTCACCTACGACCTGACCGGCTACCTCGGCGGTTCCGGCGCGATCACTGACGAGTCCTCCGTCACCAGCTACTTCCTCGACGCCCACGGCAAGGTCCTGGGCCACGCCACGCTCGGCCCGGTCACCCGCCAGATGCGCGGCTTCGCCACCGAGCTGCTGCCCGAGCAGGCGATCGGCAAGCTGCCGCGCGGCACCCGCAAGGTCCGCACGGTCATGACGATCACCGGCCCGCAGCCGCACGACCGCCTCGGCCACGCCCAGGGCTACGTCGACAACCTGGCCCTGCACATCTCCGCGCCCGTCCCGGCCCCGAAGCCCGTCAAGCCGCCCGTCGCGCACGTGCCCGGCTACGACCACGTCTTCGTCGTCATGATGGAGAACCAGGACTACAACGGCATCATCGGCAACAAGTCCGCGCCGTTCGTCAACAGCCTGGTCCCCAAGGGCGCGAACCTCACGAACGCGATCGCCGAGACCCACCCCAGCGACCCCAACTACGTGGCCCTCGCCGGCGGCAGCCTCTTCGGCGTCAACGACAACACCCCGTTCGCGAGCACCGTCGACGCGCCGCACATCGGCGACCTGGTCACCAAGGCGGGCGGCAGCTGGCGCGGCTACATGGAGAACGCGGCCGGCCCCTGCGACACCACCGCCCATGGCGCCTACACCATCGACGACCTGCCATTCTACTTCTTCAAGGACGTCAAGGACAACCCGGCCAACTGCAAGGCCCACCTGCTGCCGCAGACCCAGCTGACGACTGACCTGCAGAAGACCTCCACCACGCCGACGTTCTCCTGGCTCAGCGCCGACGACTGCGACGACATGGAGGGCTGCGGCGTCGCCGCCGGCGACACCTGGCTGAAGAACACCCTCACGCCGATCTTCAACTCCCCGGCCTGGAAGAGCCAGCGCTCGCTGCTCATCCTCACCTGGGACGAGGACGCGGCCGACGGCCAGCAGCAGCTGCAGCGCATCCCCACGCTGGTCCTCGGCTCCCAGGGCGTCCGCGCCGGCTCCACCAGCGACCTGCGCTACACGCACTACAGCATGCTGCGCACCATCGAGGCGGCACTGCACCTGCCCAGCCTGACCAAGAACGACCTCTACGCCCAGCCCGTCACGGGCATCTGGCAGCCCGTCCGCCGCGGCTGACGCACCGACAGAGCGGTCCCGGCCCCTGCTCAGGGGCCGGGACCTTCGCGTACGGGGGCCTCAACGCCGGGTGGCGACCCGCAGGGTGAAGCGGGCGCCGCCCAGGGGTGAGGGGCCGGCGGTCAGTTTGCCGCCGTGGGCACGGGCGACCCAGGAGGCGATGGAGAGGCCGAGGCCCGTGGAGCCGGAGCCGCTGCGGAACCGCTCGAAGAGGGATTCCGCCACGCCCGGCGGGATGCCGGGGCCGGCGTCGTCGACGGTGACGGTGCCGTCGGCGTCGACGGTCAGTGCCACGTGGGCGGGCTCGCCGGGCCGGTGGCCGTGGGTGAGGGCGTTGCCGAGGAGGTTGCCGACCGCGCGGCGCAGCAGCGCCGGGTCGCCGGTGACGATCACCGGCTGGGCCGTCAGCGTGATCGTGTCGGCGGAGGAGGCCGATGCCCGCGCGTCCTCGGCCGCCGCCTCGACGAGCAGGTCCAGCCGGACCGGCTCGGCGGCGACGTCCGCCGTGCCGCTGCTGAGACGGGCGCGCGTCAGCAGGTCGTCGACCAGCTCGCCCATCCGGCCGGCCAGGCGGACGGTGCGCTGGAGGGCCGCGTCGCGGGCGGAGTCGTCGCGCAGCGCCGTCTCGGCCAGGCCGCGCAGCGCGGCGGCGGGGGAGCGCAGGTCGTGGGCGGTGTCGGCGAGGAACTCCTCCTGCTGCCGGATCGCGGCCAGCGCGGGCCGGGTGGCCCGGCCGGAGAGCAGGTGGCCGATCACGGCGGAGATCAGCACCAGGACCGCGCAGCCGGAGTACAGCAGCAGCTCCAGGTGCTGGTGGGCGGCCTCGTCGGAGGAGGTGTCGGCGACGGCGATGACCGCGCCGACGGTGGTGTTGTTGTCGTCGTCGAACGCGTCGGCGTAGAGCCGGAGCGGGTGACCGTCGGTGCCGCGGACGCTCCGGTAGGTGGCGGCGTCGTTCGTGCGGACCAACTGCTCGGTGGCGGCCCTCAGGTCGGCGTCGGCGACGTGCGCGCACGGGTACGGGGGCGCGTAGCCGCGGGTGACCTTGTGGTTCAGGTCCAGGTAGACGAAGAGCGAGGGGCAGTCGGGCGAGAGGTAGCCGAGCATGGTGCTCGCGTCCACCTTGCCGTCGGCGGTGTAGCTGATCCCCGACATCGCCTGCGAGGTGGCGATGTTGAGTGAACTGTCGAGCTCCTTGTGCCGGGAGACGGCGTCGCTGTGCACGGCGAACGTCGCCAGCCCGACCAGGCCGACGGCGCTGGTGAGCGCGTACAGGGCGGTGAGCCGGCGTCGCAGACGTCGGACCCGGGTGGGCGCGTTCACCCGGCGGGCGCGGCGTGCGGATCGGCGGCGAGGCGGTAGCCGACGCCGCGCACGGTGTGGATCAGCGGCGGGTCGCCGAGCTTGCGGCGCAGCTGGGAGACCAGCACCTCGACCACGTTGGAGTTGGGCTCGGCCATCTCGTCCCAGCACTTCTCGATCAGCTCGCCCCGCGGCACCGCCTCGTCCGGTCGGGCCGCGAGCAGCTCCAGCAGCGCGAACTCCTTGGCGGTCAGCGGCAGCAGCACCCCCGCGCGACGGACCTGCCGCCGTGCGGCGTCCACCTCCAGATCGCCCACCCGGGTGGTCGTCGGTCGCACGCCGCCGGAACGGCGGCACAGGTTGCGCACGCGCGCGATCAGTTCCGGCGCGGCGAAGGGCTTCACGAGGTAGTCGTCGCCACCGGCCGCGAAGCCGTCGACGCGGTCGGCGACCTCGTCCCGCGCGGTGAGGAAGAGCACCGGGACGTTGCGGCCGGAGCGCCGGAGCTCGCGCACGTAGTCCAGGGCGTCGCCGGAGGGCAGCCC
This sequence comes from Streptacidiphilus jiangxiensis, assembly GCF_900109465.1. Classification (GTDB taxonomy): domain Bacteria; phylum Actinomycetota; class Actinomycetes; order Streptomycetales; family Streptomycetaceae; genus Streptacidiphilus; species Streptacidiphilus jiangxiensis. Next base: position 168,726 of record NZ_FOAZ01000014.1, on the reverse strand, counting down.
GCGGTCGAAGACGGCGCAGTCGTAGGCGGTCACGAACAGCGCCTCGTCGGCGGCCGGCAGGTCCGCCGCCTCGTCCACGGCCAGGCCGTCGGAGCGGAGCGCGGCCACGACCGAGAAACGCAGGTCCTCGTCGTCGTCGACCACCAGTACGCGCATAGGATCAGAATATCCGCCCAGGTCGGGCGCGCTTTTCCTCACCGGTCGGCGCTCCTTCCCGACGCCGACCGCCACAGCGTCAGCCCGGCGCGCAGCAGCTCGCGCACCGCCGCGCGTTCGTCCGGCGACCAGGCGTGCGCGCCCGCGGCCGGATCCAGGGCGCTGCCGTGGAAGAACTTCTCGTAGGCGGCATCGTGCACCGCGCCCTGCGCCGGCAGCCCGGGGCCGAGGCCCGGCGGCAGGCTGCGGGCCAGGTCGTCGAAGAAGTTCCACGCGGCCAGCAGCGCACCGGCCAGGGCCGGGTCCGGCACGGGCGCGTGCACCCACGCGCGGACCGGTTCCAGGTCGAGCTCCGCCTCGCCGTCCGGGACGAGGTGCAGGCCGTGCGCCGCGCAGTGGGCGTCCAGTTCGGTCCGCGAGCCGAAGGTCAGCAGCCGGGCGTCGCCGTCCAGGGCCAGCGTGTCGGGTGCGTCACCCGTCCCCGGCCGCCACAGGACGATCCGGTCCCCGGTCCGGCCCTGGATCCGGTACGGGTACGCGACGCTCAGCACGTCGTGCCGTCCGCGACGGGACGCAGGTCGACGAGGAAGCCGTCGACGGCGTCGGTGACGCAGCCGTTGCTGCGGCCGTAGGCGGTGTGGCCCAGGCCGTCGTAGGTCAGCAGCATGCCGTGCGGGAGCTGCGCCGCGAGGCTCTGCGCGTCCTGGTACGGCGTGGCCGGGTCGCCCGTGGTGCCGACGACCAGCACCGGCGGCAGTCCGGGCGCGTGGACGCGGTGCGGCTCGGCCGTCCCGGCGGGCCAGGTGCGACAGGCGAGGTCGGACAGGACGGTGGTGGCGCCGTAGTCACCGGAGGAGGCGGTCGCGCGGTCCAGGAGCCGCCAGTAGGCGTCCGGGGCACGGGGGTGCGGGACGTCGAGGCAGTCGACGGCGGTGAGCGCGGCGGTGCTGTTGTCGGGCGCCTGCTCGTCCTGCGAGGGAGTCGCGGCTCCGGGCGAGGGGCTGGATCCGTCGTCCTGGAGGTTCGTGCCGGACCGCGCGAGCGTGGCGAGCCCGGTCCCGTCACCCTGTTCGGCCGCGGCCCGCAGGCCGTCGGACAGCTCCTGCCACTGGGCCTCCGGCGTGTACATCGCCGTGGTGAGCGCGCTGTTGAAGGTCACGGCGTCGAGCGGCGGCTGCTTGCCGCCCTGCACGGGGAGCGGGTCGGTTGCAGTCCGCGTGGCGAGGTCGGCGAGGACCCGCCGGATCCCTGCGGGGTCGCCTCCGGCCGGGCAGCCGGTGGTGACGACCGTGGCGCACCGGTCCGCGTAGGCGTCGACCGCGTGCGCGAAGGCCGCGCCCTGTTCGAGGTCGCGCGCGGCCCAGTCCTTGCTCGGGTCGACGGCCCCGTCCAGCACCAGCGCGCGGACGCGCTGCGGGAACAGCTCGCCGTAGACGGTGCCCAGGTAGGTGCCGTAGGACCAGCCCAGGTAGCTCAGCTTCGGGTCGCCGAGGGCGGCGCGCAGCACGTCGAGGTCGCGGGCGGCGTCCTCGGTGCCGACGTGGCGCAGCAGGTCCCCGCTGTGGGCCAGGCAGGCGGCCGTGCCGGCGTCCGCGCTCGCGACGGCGGCCCCGCGGTCGGCGGCGGTCCGCGGGACGAGCGGGGCTGCGTCGGTGGCCGGGTCGGGGGCGGTGGCGGGGTCGCCGGTGGGAGTCGCCGCAGGACCGCTGTCGCCGCAGTCCACGGACGGCCGGCTCCCGGCGACCCCGCGCGGGTCGAAGCCGACGATGTCGAACCGGGCGCGCACCGTGGCGCTGAAGGAGTCCGTCCCGCCCGCCTTCAGCGTGGCGACGCCGGACGCGCCGGGGCCGCCGGGATCGAACACCAGCGAACCGATCCTGGCCGACGGGTGGGTCGCCGCAGCCTTCGCCAGCGGCAGGCTGAACGTCTTGCCGTTGCCCGGGTGCGTGTAGTCCATCGGGACCGTCAGGCGCGCGCACTGCAGTTCCCCGCAGGCCGTCCAGGTGAGCTTCTGCGCGTAGAACCGCTGGAGGGGGTCGGTGTGCGCAGTGGGTACCGTCAGCTGCGGTGCGCAGCCCGCGAGGGCGGCGGCGCCTGCGACCGCGGCGGCGAGGGCCGCGCGTATGGTTCCGGTGGACCTGGGTGCGTGCATGGTGGATCTGTCCGTCCGTGTCGAGCCGGGCGCGTCACCGAGCGGTGCGACGCTGCTTGCAGCGTGGGGTGGCCGGGCTGAGGTTTTGATGAGGGCCGGGGCTTCGGCGCGCGTCAGCGCGCGTCGCGGCGCCGCCGCCGGACCAGCAGCACCACCGTCGACCCCGCCGCGACCAGGCCGACGGAGGCCAGGGCTGTCGCCAGGACCCGACCGTCGACACCGGTCCGGGCGAGCAGGCCGGTCGGGTCCAGGGAGACCGCGGACGCGGACAGGGCTCCGGCCTGCGGGGTGCGCGGCGTCCGCCCGTCGAGTGTCGGCAGGGTCCACCCCCGGTCGCTCGGGTCGGCCGAGCAGCGACGCGAGGCGAGGCCGGAGCCGTCGGCCGCCAGGCACCGGCCCGTCTGCCGGTTGCGCAGCTCGCCGCGGGCCGGGTCGTAGGTCCACAGCTTCGCCGGATCGGTGACCCGGCCGGAGTCCTTCGCGCCCTTGCAGTCACGGATCCGGACGCCGGTCCGGCCGTCGCCCAGGCAGTAGTTCGACGGCAGCCGCAGCGTGCCGTCGGACCCGTGCACCCAGCCGCGGTCCGCCCTCGGCAGACACGGGACGAGAGCCGCCACGACCCCGTCCGCGACGGTCCCGTGCACGCCCAGGCACGCCTTGCCCTTGCCCACCTCGCCCCGCACCGAGTTGCCGATCCCGTTCCGCTGGACGCTGCCGCCCGCGACGCGGGCGACCCGCGACTGCGGGTCGCAGGCGGGGCCGAGCCCGGTGCCGGACACCCCGGCGTGCACCCGGCCGCCGTCGCCGCTCGGCAGGCCGAACCGGACGCCGGAGCCGGGCTGGTCGTAGCAGGTGGAGCGCGGGTCGTTCCACTCGACGTACTCGGTCCGGTCGACCATGTTCTGCGTGGAGACCGCGTGGGCGGTGGTCCTGATCCGGCCGAGGACGATGGTCCTGCGGGTCTGCTGGTCGGTCACCTTGCCTTCGAACCAGCCGTCGCCGACGGCGCTGACGGTGAAGGCGTAGGTGTGGCCGGTGGTCCAGTCGACGGTGGCGGCGCAGTGCTCACCGGTGCCCTCGCCGCCGAAGCTCTCGCAGTGGCTGCCCGCACCCGGCACCGCCTGGGTGGCGTTCCGGACGGAGAAGAGCATCCAGCGCGGGTCGCCGCCGTTGCTCCGCAGGCCGATGGAGCCGGTCCGGCCGTCGTCCAGGTCGAACTGGTGGCTCCAGAAGACGTCCGCGGTCCAGCCCGGGTCCACGGTGGGCGTCGTCGTCCAGGTCACGTCGTGCAGCGGCCTCGTCCCGGCCGGGAACGCGTAGTCGGTGGAGGACCCCGGCGTGTGCCCGTCGTCCGCGTGCGCCCCGGGCGCGACGGCAAGACCCAGCCCGGCCACCACGCCCAGCGACAACAACCCACCCAGCAGCCGCGGTCGGACCCGACGGTACGTCATCCACCACTCGATTCAGACGGTGCTCAGCACGCCACCGCCGCCTCCTCGAACGGCGGCGACGCGCTCGGACGCGTCAGCGTCCCGCACCGGACCTGAGGTTTCGATGAGGACGTGCCCGTCGGGCAGCTCGCCGGCATCGGACGGGCCGGACACGAAGCCGACCATCTCGGGTCACCCGTTCGGCGGAGCGTTCGTGCGGTCGCTTCTCGGTCCCGGCCACGGCTGTTCATCGCCGGCGGTCACGACCACATCCTGCCTCCGGCCGTGCGGCGCGAGAATGACCGGAAGAACCCCTTCGAGGAGGCTGCCGTGTCGGTGTGGCACCTGCGGGACTTCCACGACGACGACCTCGACCAGGCCGTCCAGCTGTGGGACCAGGGCCGGCAGGCCGACCTGTCGCTGCCCGTCTTCCCCGTCTCCGAGGTCGTCGGTGCGGCCCGTGGCGGCCAGCCGGCCGTCGTCGCCGTGGTCGGGGAGGAGCTCGTCGGGATGGTCGTCGCCCGCGCGGAGGGCGAGCGCGGCTGGATCATGATCGTCGCGCTGTCCGGCGCCTGGCGGAACCGGGGCCTGGGCAGCGCGCTGATCGCCCAGGTCGAGCAGCGCCTGCGAGCCAAGGGCGTGCGGCGGATCGGCGCGGTCCTGACTCCCGGATCGGCCGGTACGACGGCCCTGGAGAACTCCGGCTACCGCCTCCTGGACGGCCTGGTCTACTACGAGAAGCTCGAACACCTCGGCGCGGCGGACGCGGGGCTGCTCGCCCAACTCGGTGGCCGGGTCATGCCGCAGGGCCTGTGGGAGCAGCTCGCGGGCATGTACGAGGCCAAGGAGACGATCGAGAAGCGGATCGTGCTGCCACTCGCCGAGCCGGAGGTGGCCGAACGCTACGGAGTGCGCCCGCCCAAGGCGGTCATCCTGTTCGGGCCACCGGGCACCGGCAAGACCAGCTTCGCCAAGGCGGTCGCCTCCAGGCTGGGCTGGCCGTTCGTGGAGCTGTTCCCCTCCCGCCTCGCGGCCGACGCCGACGGAGCCCTCGCCGCGTCGCTGCGCGAGGTCTTCGCGGACCTGGCCGAGCTGGGCAGCGTGCTGCTCTTCATCGACGAGGTCGAGGAGATCGCTGCCGCCCGCTCCGGCACGGCCGTCGACCCGGGACACGGAGTCACCAACGAACTCCTCAAGCTCATCCCGGCCTTCCGTGACCACGACGACCGCCTGCTGATCTGCGCCACCAACTCGCTGCGCACCCTGGACCCGGCCTTCCTGCGTCCGGGCCGGTTCGACTACGTCATCCCCGTCGGACCGCCCGACCCCAGTGCCCGCGAGGCGATCTGGCGGCGCTACCTCGGTCCGGCCGGGCAGCGGGTCGACCTCGACCGGCTCGTCGCCGCGAGTGAGATGTTCACCCCGGCCGACATCGAGTACGCCGCCCGCAAGGGCTCCCAGCGGGCCTTCGAGCACGAGATCGCCCACCGCCGCGGTGCCCCGCCCGCCACCGACGACTATCTCGCGGCCATCGCGGACACCCGGCCCACCCTCACCGAGCGGGCCTTGGCCGACTTCGCCGAGGACGGAGCACACATGCGTCTCTGACGCAGCCTCCGGTCGCACCGATCACCGATCACCTGCTCCGGCCGGTCACTGGCGCGAGCACCCTGACGCGCTGTCCACATCGACGGCGCCACCGCGCCACGGTGCCCCTGGTCCAGCGGGCGAGACGCGCCACATGATGATCACGTGAACCTCGTCGACGCCTTCATACCGATCTGGGCCCTGACCGCCGTCGGCTATCTCGCGCGGCGCCGGGGACTGCTCGGCGAGGGCGCCGCGATGGTGCTCGGGCGGTACGTCTTCCATCTGGCCATGCCCGCCGCGCTGTTCCTCACCCTGTCGGTGACCCCGCTGGGCAGCTTCGACCTGCGCGGGCTGGGCGTGTTCGGCGTGAGCACGGCCGTGGTCGTCGGCGTCGGCTGGTTCGGTGCCGCGCGGCTGTTCGGCCGCAAGGCCGGGGAGCGGCCGGTGTGGGGGATGGCCGCGGGCTACGTCAACTCGGCGAACCTGGGCATCCCGATCGCCCAGCAGGTGCTTCACAGCGTCTCGTTCCTGGTCGAGGTGGTCCTCGTCCAGGTGCTGGTGGTGACGCCGGTCATCCTCACCGCGCTGGACCGGCACACCGACGCGGCGGGCCGGATCCGGCTCAGGCGGCTGGCCGGCCTGCCGTTCCGCAATCCGGTGATCCTCGGGTCCGCGTTCGGCGTGGTGTGGTCCGCCGGGCATCTACCGGTGCCGCACGTGGTGTCCGGCACGTTCGGCCTGCTCGGCGCCTCCGCCGTTCCCGTCGCGCTGATCGCGCTCGGCGCCTCGCTGCACAGTGAGGACGCCCGGCCCGCGACCGCAGCCGAGATCGGGGTGATCGCGGGCCTCAAACTGGTCGCCCAACCGGTCGTCGCGCTGCTCGTCGGTCTTCTCTTCCACCTGACGCACGCGCAGCTGTTCGCGGTGGTGGTCTGCGCCGGTCTGCCGACGGCGCAGAACACCTTCATCTTCGCCCAGGAGTACGGCGTCGGCGAGGCCCTCGCCAACCGCGCGGTCATCGTCTCCACCACCTTCTCCCTCGGCACCCTTGCGGTGGTGGCCGCGCTGCTCGGACCGCGCTGAACCGAACCGACGTCAGGTGGTCAGGTCCGGACGAGATGCACCAGGGTGCTCGCCCAGTCCTCGTGCGGGAGCTGGAGGTCGAGGCCGCGCTCCAGCAGGACCGCGGCACTGTGCACGCGGCCCGTGCGCGGGTCGCGGTAGTGCGCGTCGCGGGGCAGGCCCGCCAGGCGGACCGGCGCGGGCGGGAGGCCGAACCGGGGCTGCGGGAGCCAGCCGAAGACCGCCGTCTCGGAGGCGTCCACGTCGGCGGAGACGTACTGGACGGCGGTGAGACCCTGCAGGTCGCCCGGCGGGCGCAGCCGGTACAGCTCGCCGTGCTGGACCAGCGGGCGCACGGCCTTGTAGTCGGCGATCAGCTGCTCCGCCTCCTTCAACTCCTCCGGCCGCCACCGCGTCAGGTCACCGCCGACGCCCAGCACACCGCTCATCGCGCTGTGGAAGCGGAACCGCAGCGGGACGGTGCGGCCGGTCTGCTGGTTGGGGACGTCCGTCACCCAGGCGGCCATCGTCCGTACCGGATACAGCTGGGTGTAGCCGTGCTGGATGGTCAGCCGGTCCGCGGCGTCGGTGTTGTCGGAGATCCACACCTGGTCCGTGCGCGCCAGCACGGCCGGGTCGACGCGGCCGCCGCCACCGCTGCACGCCTCGACGCGCAGCTGCGGGTGCGCGGCGCGGAGGCGGTCCAGCAGGGCGTGGTAGGCGCGGACGTGCTCGTACCAGAGGCGGTCGCCGCGCCCGCCCGGCTCGTCGGGCCAACCGGCCTCGGTGAAGGGGCGGTTCATGTCCCACTTCAGGTAGTCGACGTCGTTCGCGGCGACGAGCCGGTCCAGCCAGTCGAAGGCCCAGGCGGCCACGTCGGGGCGGGCGAAGTTGAGGACCAGCTGCTGACGCAGCTCGGTGCGGTGGCGGTGGGGGAAGTGCAGGACCCAGTCGGGGTGGGCACGGTAGAGGTCGCTGTCGGGGTTGACCATCTCCGGTTCGACCCACAGGCCGAAGGCCATGCCGAGCCGGTGGACATCGTCCGCCAGCGGCTTCAGGCCGTCGGGGAAGGCGCCGACGTGCGGCGTCCAGTCGCCCAGGCCGGCTCGGTCGTCGCGGCGCGCGCCGAACCAGCCGTCGTCCATGACGAAGAGCTCGACCCCGAGGGAGGCGGCGATCCGTGCGAGCCGCTGCTGGCCTTCCAGGGTGACGTCGAAGAACGTGGCCTCCCAGGAGTTGTACAGGACCGGCCGGGTCTCCTGCGGGTGCGGCAGCACGTGGGCGCGCAGGTGCGCGTGCCAGGCCCGGCTGAGCGCGCCGAATCCGCCGGTGCCGGTGTGAAGGGCGAGGACGGACGGGGTGGTGTGGGTCTCGCCGGGGCGCAGGGTGACCGTGACGGCGTCGTGGCCGGCGCCGGTGTTGACGGAGAGCTGGTTGTCGGCGGTGCGCTGCAGCGTGATCTGCCAGGAGCCGCTCCAGGCGAGGGCCGCGCTCCAGGCCTCGCCGTGGGTCTCGGTCGTGTCGCCCGCGTCGAGGATCACCCAGGGCTGGGCGCGGTGGCTGGTGGTGCCGGTGCGGCTGGTGAGGACGGTCTCGCCGTAGGGCAGTGGGGTGCGGCGCAGTTGGGTCTCTGCGGCCCACTGGCCCACCGCGTGGCTGAGGCGGTAGTCGTCGCGGGGCGGCAGGGGGAGCGTGGCGGAGTCGGCGCGCAGCAGTACGAGTGCGTCGTCGGCGGTGTCGGTGTCGGGCGCGCCGGTGTCGGGCGAGGCGGTGTCGGGCGTGCCGGTGTGGGTGAGTTCGGTCCAGCGCTCGATCACGTCGGTGTCGGGGTGGAGTCGGTAGCCGAGGGTGGTGCGCAGCGGGTAGTGCGGGTCGCGGAAGCGCAGCAGCAGGGTGTGCGGGTCGGGCTGTGCGTGCCCGTCGGCCTGCCAGGTCAGTGCGCGGGTGCCGTCGGCGAACCGGACCCGTAGCGCAGGTGGCCCGAAGCGGTCCGCGCCGTCCACGGCCAGCTCCTCGGAGGCGGCCGTCCGGCCGTCGAAGCTGCTGCGCGGGCCGGTGCCCGCGAGGGGCAGGGAGACGGCGTCGTGCAGGGAGAGCGGCCCGCCCCAGTGGAGGTGCCGCGGCACGCCGTCCTCGTCGACGCGCAGGGCGTAGCTGCCGGCGCGGGTGGAGAGCAGCCAGGTGCCGGACGTCGGGTCGTGGTGGATCGCCGCAGGCATGGAGGATCCTCGCTGTTGGAACCTGTTGAGCTGTGTGTGGTTCTGAGCGTAGGGGTGCGAGGAGGCGAGCAAAAGAGGGGCGTCGGGGCTCGGCTCGAAATTCCAGTCGAGCCCCGACGTCACGTGGCCGGGCTCAGCGCAGGCCGGCGAAGAGGTCGTTCTCGGGCACGGGCGCGCCGGTGGTGTCCCGGACCCGGACGAAGGTCTCCACGCCCATCAGCTCGGTGAACCTCTCCTTGCCCATCTTGAGGAAGAAGATGTTCTCGCCCTGGCTGGCGTGCGCGGCCAGCGCGTCGAACTTCTGGCCGCCGAACTCGCGGGTGTCCACCCAGGTGGTGATCTCCTCGTCCGGGAGCCCGATCTCCGGCACCTCGGGCGTTTCGGGCGTCTCGGCGTCGGCGCCCTCGGAGGCGGCCGGCTCGTCCCAGTCCGAGCCGAGTTCGCGCATGACCTCGCCGAACCGCTGCATCATCGAGCGCGGGGCGGTCGTCCAGTAGACCTTCGGCGTCAGCCCGGACTGCTCCAGGGCCGCCATGGTGATGCGGTTCGCCTGGATGTGGTCGGGGTGGCCGTAGAAGCCATTCTCGTCGTACGTCACGACCACGTCGGGCCGGTAGCGGTGCAGGAGCTCGGCGAGGCGGGCCGCGCCCTCCGTCACGGGCGTCTGCCAGAAGGACTCGGGGGCGTCGTTGGTCGACCAGCCCATCATCCCGGAGTCGGCGTAACCCAGGGTCTCCAGGTGGCTGACGCCCAGGACCTCGCAGCTGGCCTTGAGCTCGTCGAGGCGCATCGCCGCGACGGCCTCCGGGTCGTGCCCCGGGTCGCCCGGCTTGACGCCCCCGGGGCCGTCGCCGCAGCCGCCGTCGGTACAGGTGACGAGGACCGTGCGCATGCCCTCCTGTGCATAGCGTGCGAGGACGCCGCCGGTTCCGGTGGCCTCGTCGTCGGGGTGGGCGTGCACCGCCATCAGGGTCAGGGGGCGGGCATTCATCAAGCAGTCCTCCGGGTAGAACGTTCCTGGTGCGTCGACCAGTGCAACGGTGTCGGGCGGACCCCCTGTTCCCGGCTGCCGGATCGCTGCTGATTCGCGAAGGACGATGGTTCTCGTACGGTGTTCCCGGGCAGGATGGGGCGGAACGCTTGTTCGTCGACAACGGGGGAGTTCGACGTGGCCGGGCCCAGGCTGACCGATGACGATGTGCGGGCTGCCATCCGCAACAGCGAGAACAGGCGACTGGTGGAGCTGACGGAGGAGATGAGGGACCGTCAGCAGTGGATCTACACGATCGAGGCGATCGACTTCATCACCCGGGGCCTGAACGACGCGCTGGAAGCGAAGGAGCGCGAGCAGGGAGCAGACGCGGAGTCGGGGTCGTGAGCACGGCCGCCGCCACGTTCGTCGTGGAGCCTTTCTCACCCGCGAGCGTCGACATGGTGGCCCGGCGCGACCACGCACTGCTGGGCATCTCGCCCTGGAACAGCTACTACCGGCCGCGCCGGATCGAGGAGCTGGTGGCCTGGGCCTGCCGGGAGTTCCGCAGCGTCGACGTCCTGGTGCCCGGCTACGAGGCCGCCTACACGCTGATGGCGGGCGGCATGGAGACCCTGGAGGCGGTCCACCGGGCCCGCAAGGTGGGGCCGCAGCTGCGCAATCCGGCCTACCGTGCGCTGCAGCGGGCCGGCATCGCCGACTGGCGGCAGCGGGTGCACTCCTGGACGGAGCTGGCCAACCGTCCCGCCTACGCCGCGCTGCGGGCGGCGGCCGAGGAGGCCTACGCGCACGACCCCGTCGTGAGGGACGCCTGCCGGGCCGTCGCCAGGACCGCCGTGCGGCACGCCGCGGGCGGCGAGGAGCGCGCCGACGCGCACATGGACCTGGCGGCGCGCTACGCGCTCGCCGAACTGCCGCTGCTGCTGGACACCCCGGCCATCCTCTCCGTCCCCAGCTCGGTGTTCGTCTACCACCGGCGCATCGAGCTCGTGGAGCCCATGGTCGACGGCCGCAGCACCCGTCTCGCCCCCGCCGCAGGACAGGGCTACGCCGTCGTCACCCCGGCCGGGTCCCTGGTGGAGGCGGCATGACCGGCGGGACCGGCACGACCGGAGTGCGGGGCGGACGGACACCCGAGTTACCCCTGCGCTACCCCTTCGAGCCCGGACCCCTCGGCACGCCGCCGACCGTGCTGCAGTGGGCGCGCAAGCACCGGCCCGTCTGCCCGGTGCGCCTGCCGTCGGGACGCTCCGTGTGGATGCTCACCCGGCACGACGACATCGCCCGGGCACTGAGCGACCCGCGGCTCGTCCCCGTCGAACCGGACGGGCACGCGCCGCACCTCACCGACCAGGGCGTGTCGGCCCAGCGTCCCGTCATCGTTCGCCGCACCTCACGACTCCTGGACGCCATGGCGGCGGGCCCGAACCTGATCGATCTGATACCGGCCTACGTCGGCCCGCTGCAGGAGCAGTGGCCCGATGCGGCGGACGCGTCCCCGGTCTCCGCGCTCGCCGTCGGCGCGTTCACGCTGCTGGTCAACCCCCGCGCCGTCCGCGTGTGTCTGGCGGACCCGTCCTTGTGGCCCAAGGCCGTCGCGGAGATCCTGCGCTGCCACCACGCCGGGGTGCTCGGCCGACCCCGCATCGCCACCGAGGACCTCACCCTCCATGGTGTCACCATCCGGCGCGGCGAGGCCGTCTGTGTGCCCGTCCGGTCCGCGGCCGGTCACGACACGGCATACAGGTTCGACCTCCACCGTCACCGCGAGGACCCGACGGCGGCCACGCCCGAGCCGGGAGCGGCGCTGACGCGCCTGCTCGTCGGCGTGGCGTTGGAAGCCCTGTTCACCCGCCTCCCGGGCCTGCTCCTGGCGATCGCGGAACGCGAGGTCCCCTGGGACCTCGACGGCCCGGCCGCCCGGCCGGTCTCGCTCCCCGTGGCATGGCCGACGCCGGGGTGAGGCGTCAGGCCGGGCGGAAGGAGGACGTGTCCGACCCGCTCGCCGGATGCTCGAACACGCTGTGCTTGATCATGAAATGGCGGGTGACGGTGTACTCCAGGATCGCTTCGTGGCTCATGTCCTTGCCGAAGCCGCTGCCCTTGACGCCGCCGTGCGGGGCCTCGGAGGCGATCGGGAGGTGGTCGTTGACCCAGGTCACGCCCACGTCGAGGCGGTGACCGACGCGCAGGGAGCGGCCGACGTCGTTGGTCCAGATCGAGGAGGCGAGACCGTAGCGGCTGTCGTTGGCGAGGCGCACGGCCTCGTCCTCGTCGTCGAAGGGCAGTACGACCAGGACCGGGCCGAAGACCTCGCCCTGGACGATCTCGCTGTCCTGCTGCGCGTCGACGATCAGCGTCGGGTGGTAGAAGGCGCCGGGACCGTCCGGGAGCTCGCCGCCCGCGACCGTGCGGGCACCCGCCTTGCGGGCGCGCTCCACGAAGCCGTGGACGCGGTCGCGCTGTTCGACCGAGACCAGCGGGCCGATGTCGGTGGCGGAGTCGCGCGGGGCGCCGACGCGGATGCCGGCGAGCGTCGCGCGCAGCTGGTCGACCAGGTCGGCGTAGCGGGAGCGGTGGACGTAGACGCGCGTGGCGGCCGTGCAGTCCTGGCCGGTGTTGTAGGTCGCGCCCATCGCGATCGCTCGGGCGGCGGCGGGTATGTCCGCGTCGGCGAAGACCAGGGCGGGGGCCTTGCCGCCCAGTTCGAGGTGGACGCGCTTCACGCTCTGCGCCGCCGCGGTCATGATCGCGCGGCCGGTGCCGGTGGATCCGGTCACCGAGATCATGTCGGTGCCGGGGTCGGTGACCAGCGCGCTGCCGACCTCCGCGCCGCCGGTGACGACGTTGAGCGCGCCCGCCGGCAGGCCCGCCGCCAGGGCCAGCTCGGCCAGTCTCAGCGTCGAACTCGGCGTCGTGGGAGCGGGCTTGAGGACGACGGTGTTGCCCGCCGCCAGTGCGGGGCCCAGCTTCCAGACCGCCATGACGAGCGGGAAGTTCCACGGTGCGATGCTGCCGATCACGCCGATCGGGCGGCGGACCAGCATCGAGGTGTAGCCCTTGCTCAGCACCCCGGCGCCGGTGCCGTCCAGGGAACGGGCGGAGCCGGCGAAGAAGCGGAGGTTGTCGGCCGCGAAAGGCAGTTCGCCGTCGCGGAAGGTGGCCCAGGGCTTGCCGGACTCGCGCACCTCCAGCTCGGTGAGCTCCTCGGCGTGCTCCTCGACCAGGTCGGCGAGCTTCAGCAGCACCCGCGCGCGCTCGCCCGCGGTGTGGTCGGCCCAGCCCGCGGCGGCCGTGCGCGCGGAGGCGACGGCGGCGGCGACCTCGGCCGGGCTGGATTCGGTGATCTCGGCGACCGGTTCGCCGGTGGCCGGGTCCAGCAGGGTGCGCACCGCGCCGCCGCCGGGGCGGGAGGTGCCGTCGATGAGCAGCCCGTCGACGTGCTGACCGTCGGTCATGTCTGTTCCTTCCAGAGCGGTCTGAGGAGAGAGCTCAGCTGCGGGATCCGGTACCGAGGCGCTCGGCCACGAACGAGCGCAGCCAGTCGTTGAGGTCGGGTCCGAGGTCCTCGCGTTCCGAGGCCAGGCGGATCACCGCCTGGAGGTAGGAGAGCCGGTCGCCGGTGTCGTAGCGGCGGCCGCGGAAGACGACGCCGAGCACGCCGCCGCCGCTCGAAGCCGGTACGCGGGAGCCGAGCTCGCGCAGGGCGTCGGTCAGTTGGATCTCGCCGCCGCGACCGGGCGCGGTGCCCTCCAGGACGTCGAAGACCGCCGGGTCGAGCACGTAGCGGCCGATGACCGCGTAGGTGCTGGGCGCCTGGTCCGTTGCCGGCTTCTCGACCAGGTCCGTCACCCGGACCACGTCGGGGTGCCCGGCGTCGGGGAAGGCCTCGAACGCGGCGCAGCCGTAGCGGTGGATCTGCGAGCGTGGCACCTCCGTCAGCGCGACCACGCTGCCGCCGAAGCTCTCGCGCAGGGCCACCATGCGGGAGAGCAGCTCGTCGCGGGCGTCGATCAGGTCGTCGCCGAGCAGCACCGCGAACGGTTCGTCGCCGACGTGCCGGCGCGCGCACAGCACGGCGTGGCCGAGGCCCCTGGGTTCCCCCTGCCGCACGTAGTGCACGTCGGCCAGGTCGGTGCTGCGGCGCACCAGGGCCAGCTTCTCCGCGTCGCCCTTGGCGGCCAGGATCGTCTCCAGCTCGGCGGCCTGGTCGAAGTGGTCCTCCAGGGCGCGCTTGTTCCGGCCGGTCACCAACAGCACGTCGGTCAGGCCGATGGACGCGGCCTCCTCGACGACCAGTTGGATGGCCGGGGTGTCGACCACGGGCAGCATCTCCTTGGGCGTGGCCTTCGTCGCCGGTAGGAAGCGGGTGCCCAGGCCTGCGGCGGGGATGACCGCCTTCGTGACGGGGTGCTGACCCATCGTGTCCCCCCTTCGGGAGCCTCGTCGTCCAGCGGAAGCGTTGCGGGAGTCTTGCATCGGGGTTCAGGCCGGACAAGGCTGCAGAACGTCAAGAGAACAGGCCTTTTCCTTTCGTTCTGAATGCGGATTCAAAGAGCGGAGGCGGATACGGTACGGCGCACTGGAGGCAGGGGTAGTGCAAGTGGCTCGAAACAAGCAGCGGCGCACCGAGCGCAGGGCGGACCTGGTGGACGCCGCGCGCCGCGCCATGCTGGAACACGGCAGCGCCGTGCGGTTGAACCAGGTGGCCGAGGTCGCCGGACTGACGTCCGGTGCCGTTCTCTACCACTATCCGGACCTGCAGGAACTGCTCCTGGAGGCCCACCGGGCGGGTATGGAGCGCTTCTACGACCAGCGCCTGCGGGCCGTCGAGGGTGTCACGGACCCGGTCCGCAAACTGGTCATGACGATCACCAGCGGCCTGCCCGTGGACAGTGAGGACGAGGACGTCCGCCTGCTGTGCGAACTCGGCGGGGCCGCCGGCCGCAACACCGTCTACGCCGCACTGCTCACCGCTCTGTACGACCGTCAGGTCTCCATGTACCAGGTGATCCTGGAGATCGGCGCCGCCCAGGGCGTCTTCTCCCTCAAGGACCCGTCACTGACCATCGGCCGCAACCTGGTCGCCCTCGAGGACGCCTACGGCTACCGCATGATGGCGCGTCACCCCTCCATCGACCACGCCGCCGCGAGCCGGCTGATCCTCGACTACGCCCGCCTCGCCACGGGACACCCGCTGCCCGCCGACTGACCCCCCACGATCAGGAGCGACCCATGACCGTCCGTCCGCTCACCATCCTCTTCATGCCCGAGTCGGCCTACGGTCCGACCAACCAGTGCATCGGCGTCGGCGACATCCTGCGCCGCCGCGGACACCGCGTGGTGTTCGCCGCCGAGGCGTCCTGGCAGGGCAGGCTGACGGCGCTCGGCTTCGAGGAGGACCTCGTCGACCTCGCACCGCCGGCCGAGGAGAGCGACGCGGAGACCCAGCAGGACGCCGGACAGTTCTGGAAGGACTTCATCCGGGAGACCGCGCCGGAGTTCCGCAAGCCCACCGTCGACCAGCTGGCCACCTTCATGCAGCCCACCTGGCAGGCCCTGATCGACGGTGCCCGCTACTGCGAGCCGCAGCTGAAGGCCATCATCGGGCGCACCCGCCCCGACGTGATCATCGAGGACAACGTCATAGCCTTCCCGGCGTTGCTGACCGCGGGCGTGCCGTTCGTGCGGATCGTCTCCTGCAACCCGCTGGAGGTCTCCGGCCCGGACGTGGCACCGCCCTACTCCGGCCTGCCGTGCGACGACCGCAGCGAATGGGGCTCGTTCCGGCACGAGTACGACCGCACCCACCGGGCCATGTGGGAGGAGTTCAACGCCTGGGTCGTCGAGCAGGGCGCGCCGCCGCTGCCCGACCTGGAGTTCATCCACGAGAGCCGGCACGCCAACCTCTACGTCTTCCCCGAGGAGACCGACTACACCGAGGCGCGCCCGCTCGGCCCCACCTGGCACCGGATCGACTCCAGCGTGCGCGAGACCGACGCCGTCTACGAGATCCCGGCCTCCGTCGCCGACCGGCCGGAGGGCAGCGCGCTGATCTATCTCTCCCTCGGCTCGCTCGGCAGCGCCGACGTCGAGCTGATGAAGCGGCTCGTCGACGCGCTCGGCCGGACCTCGCACCGCTACATCGTCAGCAAGGGTCCGCAGCACGCCGAGTACGAGCTCGCGGACAACATGGTCGGCGCCGAGTTCCTGCCGCAGACCACGCTGATCCCGCAGGTGGACGCGGTCATCACCCACGGTGGCAACAACACCACCACCGAGTGCCTGCACTTCGGCAAGCCGATGATCGTGCTCCCGCTCTTCTGGGACCAGCACGACAACGCGCAGCGCATGGACGAGACCGGTTTCGGCGTCCGCCTGCGCACCTACGACTTCACCGACGAGGAGATGGACGCCGCCCTCGCCCACGTGCTGGACCCGAAGGTGCGCGAGCGCGCCGTCAAGGTCGGCGAGGCCGTCCGCGACCGCGACGGACTGCGCCGTGCCGCCGACGTGATCGAGCAGGTCGGGCGGACGCACGTGGAAGCATCGGGCTCGTGACCCCGAACTGGTCCGAGCTGGTCGCGGCCGCGGACCCCGCCCTGGTGCTGCCCTCGGGAGAGCGGCGCGCCGAGGTGGCGGTCCCCGGCCCGCTCCGGCTCGACGCACTCCTCGACCTGGGCGAGGGCCACGCCGTCGGCGTGGTCCGCTCGGCCGACGCCGCCCGGTGGACCGTCCCGCTCGTGCGGGACGGCGCCGGCGGCGTCCGCCGGTCCCGGCCGGGCGACGGCACCGCCGAACACCTGGTGGCCGCCCTGGCCCGCCGGGGCGCGACGCCCGACGCGGCCTTCGTGCTGGAGGCCTTCACCGGTGCCGCCCCGGTGACGGGCGAGCGCGGCATCATCGTCGACCAGACCAACGAGAGCGTCATCGTCGGCGAGTGCGCCGTCGTCAAGTGGGCCGTCCGCCTGCCTGCCGAGGGGGAGCCGGGCAGCCCGGCGGCGCAGCGGATCGCCGCTCTCGCCCGTGGCGGCTTCACGGAGATGCCCCGGCCCTGGGGCCTGCTCACCCTCGCGGAGGGTGCGCAACCGGTACTGCTGGCGAGCGTCGTCGCCTACCTGCCGGGAGCGCTCGACGGCTGGGACTGGGCCGTCGACGACGTCCGCCGCCTCGCCCGGGGCGAGCTGACGATGGATCAAGCTCTGCTTCCGGCCGCACAGCTCGGTACGCTGACCGCCCGCATGCACGCCGCCCTGGCCGCCCGCGGCCGAACTCCCGCCACCGCGGCGGACGTCGCCGCGTGGGGCGTCCGGATGCGGGAGGAGCTCGACGAGGCCGTGGCCTCGGTCCCGGGCGCCGAGGGCGAACGGCTGAAGGCTTGGGCGCCGCGTATCGCGGACGTCTACGCCGAGTTGGACGCGCTGGCCGGGACGCCGCTGATCGACGTGCACGGCGACTTCCACGTCGGACAGATCCTGCGAGCCGACGGGCGGTACGCCGTCGTCGACTTCGATGGCAACCCCGTGCTGCCCGCCGATCAGCGGGCCGCCCGTCAGCCCGCCGCGCTGGACGTCGTCGGCATGACCGCGAGCCTCGACCACGTCGGGCGCGTCGTCGTCTTCCGGACGCCGGACGTCGATCCGGCCCCCGTGCGGGCCTGGATCGCTGCCGCGCAGCGTTCCTTCCTCGACGCCTACCGCACCACGCTGGCGAGGCTGGACGCGGACGACCTGTTCGACGATCGGCTGCTGACGCCCCTCCGCTACGCACAGGAGGTGCGCGAGTACCTCTATGCCGTGCGACATCTTCCCCACTGGGTCTACGTGCCCGACCTCTCCCTGACCGACCTGCTTCCGGAAAGACTGAAGGACTGATCGTGGAGCCTTCGCTGTTCGCGGCCGACCTCGCGTCCAAGCCCGCCCATCTCATGAACCTGGCCGCCCAGTTGGCCGACACCGACCCGTGGAAGTGCCTACCGGACGAGATCCGCCGCGTGGTCCTCGTCGGCATGGGCTCCTCCGCCTACGCCGCCGGTGTCGCCGCGGCCCGTCTCCAGGCACGCGGCCAGGAGGCCGTGAGCGTCCTGGCCTCCAGCAGCCTGCTGCCCGCGGTCCGGGAGGGGGACGTCGTCGTCGCGGTCTCCGCCGGCGGCGGCTCGCGCGAGACGTTGGCCGCCGTCGAGCACTACCGCGACCGCGCGCCGCTGGTGCTGCTGACCAACAAGCCGGAGTCGGCGCTCGCCGCGTCCCTGCCGCTGGTGGTGGACATGCACGCGGGCACCGAGGCCGGAGGCGTGGCCTGCCGCTCCTTCCAGCACACGCTGGTGCACCTGCTCGCCCTGGAACGCCACCTGCTCGGCCTGGACCGCGATCTGACCGAACTGGTCCGGGCCGCCGCCGCGGCCACCCTCGACCTGGCCGGCCGCGCGCCCGAGTGGCTGCCCCAGGTGCGCCGCCTGCTCGACGGCCCGCAGGGCATGCACGTCGCCGCCCCCGCCCACCGGCTCTCCTCCGCGCAGCAGTCGGCGCTGATGCTGCGCGAAGGCCCGCGCCGTCAGGCCTACGCCTGCGAGACCGGCGACTGGTCGCACGTCGACGTCTACCTCACCAGGACCACCGACTACCGGCTGCTGCTCCTGTCAGGCGCACGGTGGGAGGACGAGATGATGGACTGGGTCCGGCAACGCGGGTCCACGGTGGTGGCCGTCGGGGCCGAGGTCCCCGGGGCGGCGTACACCCTGCGCTACCGTGGCGACACGGACGACGACGTCCGCCTGCTCACCGAGACCCTTGTCGCCGAACTGCTGGCCTCGCGCCTCTGGCTCGACCAGGCGTGCGGGCTCGATCAGGAGTGATGGCATGCCGCACGAACGCGCCGGAACACCGGCCCGTCCCGACGACCTCGTCGACGTCGCCCGCCTGGTGACGGCCTACTACGCGCTCCACCCCGACCCGGCGGACCCCGCGCAGCGGGTGGCCTTCGGCACCTCCGGGCACCGCGGCTCGTCCCTGGCCACGGCCTTCAACGAGGACCACATCGCCGCCACCAGCCAGGCCATCTGCGAGTACCGCCACGCGCAGGGCACCGACGGCCCGCTGTTCCTCGGCGCCGACACCCACGCCCTGTCCGAGCCCGCCCGCGTCACCGCCCTGGAGGTGTTCGCGGCGAACGACGTGACCGTGCTGATCGACTCCGCCGACGGGTACACCCCGACCCCGGCCGTGTCGCACGCGATCCTGACGTGGAACCGGGCGCGGACCTCGGGTCTCGCGGACGGAGTGGTGGTCACCCCGTCCCACAACCCGCCCGCCGACGGCGGGTTCAAGTACAACCCGCCCAGCGGTGGGCCGGCCGGCTCCGAGGCCACCGCCTGGATCCAGGACCGCGCAAACCAGATCATCGCGGGCGGGATGACGGACGTCCGACGGATCCCCTACGCGCGGGCCCTGGCCGCCCCCGGCACCGGCCGCCACGACTTCCTCGGCGACTACGTCGCCGACCTGCCGAACGTCCTCGACCTCGACGCGGTCCGCGCGGCCGGGGTGCGCATCGGCGCCGACCCGCTGGGTGGCGCCTCCGTCGCGTACTGGGGCCGCATCGCCGAACAGCACCGGCTCGACCTGACGGTGGTCAACCCGCTCACCGACCCCACCTGGCGCTTCATGACGCTGGACTGGGACGGGAAGATCCGCATGGACTGCTCGTCCCCCTACGCCATGGCCTCGCTGATCGGGCAGCGTGACCGCTACACGATCGCCACCGGCAACGACGCCGACGCCGACCGCCACGGCATCGTCACCCCCGACGCCGGGCTGATGAACCCCAACCACTACCTCGCCGCCGCGATCGACTACCTCTTCCGTCACCGCGCCGACTGGCCGGCCCGGGCCGGTGTCGGCAAGACCCTGGTCTCCTCCGGGATGATCGACCGGGTCGCCGCCGACCTCGGCCGGGAGCTGGTCGAGGTGCCGGTGGGCTTCAAGTGGTTCGTCGACGGGCTCGTCGACGGCTCCCTCGGCTTCGGTGGCGAGGAGTCCGCCGGCGCGTCCTTCCTGCGCCGCGACGGTTCGGTGTGGACGACGGACAAGGACGGCATCCTGCTCGCCCTGCTCGCCTCCGAGATCACCGCGGTCACCGGCGAGACCCCCTCGGAGCGCTATGCGGCCCTGACCGACCGCTTCGGAGCGCCCGCCTACGCCCGCGTCGACGCCCCCGCCACCCGCGAGGAGAAGGCGCTGCTGGCCCGGCTCTCCCCGGCCCAGGTCACCGCCGACACCCTCGCCGACGAGAAGATCACCGCCATCCTCACCGAGGCCCCGGGCAACGGCGCGGCCATCGGCGGCATCAAGGTCACCACCGCCAACTCCTGGTTCGCCGCTCGCCCTTCGGGCACGGAGGACGTCTACAAGATCTATGCCGAGTCCTTCCTCGGCCCCGACCACCTGACCCGGGTCCAGGCCGAGGCGAAGGACGTGGTGACCGCGGCGCTGACGGCGTGACGGCGTGACCTGCGTGAGCCCCCTGTTCCGAGAGAACAGGGGGTGCTGCGCGCGGGGCCCCAGGCGGTCAGGCCCGGCGTGGGGCGGGGCAGTGCCGGGAGGCGATCAGCCGAGCTTCCAGAGTGTCAGCCGGCCGTTCTCGTCGACGGTGGTCCAGGTGCCGTCGCCGCACAGCCGAGGGTCGGCAGGAAGGCGGCCTCGGACCGCTCCGCTGGGCAGTCGACGACGTACGGGACGCTCCATTCGTCGTCCTCGGTCTCTCCGGCGATGGTGATCACCGCGGTGGCGCTGTCGAGGTAGCCCCCGCTCCACGCGACATGTGCGTCGTCGTCCTCTTCGTCACCGATGCTCGCGTCCTCATTGGCTCCTGCCTGGGCGACGAAGCGGTCGACCGCGAAGCGGCACAGCTCGGTGCCGTCCGGGAAGCTGTGGAAGACGGCGTTGTCCGCATCGTGCCCGACGGTCATGAACTCGCGACCGTCGGGGGAGACGTCGATGAGGCAGCGGTCGTCCCAACGGACGTGGGGGGGCCGCTGCCCAGTCCCGTCGACGATCGCGATCGCCTCGTTTCTTTCTCCCGTGACCAGCAGTCCTGCATCATCTGGTACCTCTATCTGCACCACAGCGGCCGGTCCGCCGTCGTCTGCTCCGACCGCGACTTCGCCTGCCGGCCGGAGGTGATGTACGGGCCAGACGGCGAGTTCGTGGTCCCGCGCAGCGACTTGTTCTGGTGCGCGCCGAACGTGGAGGTCTTCGCATACCGGTTCCTGGTCGAGGCGCGGCTCGGGAGCGCGATCCACGACAAGCAGCGCGCGAGCGACCTCGCCCCGGACGCCCTCGCGTACCTGGCGCACTAGGTCGGCCAACTGCGCGCTCGATCCGGAATCAAGTAGATGTCGAGCCGAATCGCCCTGCTTTTCCCCTCTCCGCGACGGCAGGGTCCGTTGTCGGCCGACGGGGTGGACCGGCAGAGGCGCTGACGCCAAGTTCGTTCCGCATCTGCTGTCGCATCACGTTGGTCGCCACCATCACGCTTTGCAGGATGCGTTCTGCTTCGTCGAGGCTGTCGTCCCGGCGGGGAGGCTGGCTTCGGTCCATCCGCATCAGAATCCCGTAAGCGCGCCCCAGTTCCCGATTGACGATCGAACTGGCGTCCAGGACGGCATCGCCAATGATCATCTGGGCTTCTCCGCGGGTGGTGCGGTACTCGCGCCTCGATCGGGCGACTTCTTCCCTGATCTCTGCGGTCACGCTCCTGTCGCGCAGCGCGAAGAAGAGCTCGTTCAGCGCGTCACGGTACTCCCGGGCCCGGACGTTGAGGTTGCTGCACGTAATTCGGAGTTCGTTGTACTGCCGTGCCTCTTGCTCGCGAGAGTGCTGGATCGTGGCGCGCTCTGCTTCGTGCGCCATCTCCCGGGCTTTCGTCTGTTGGCCCAGACGTTGCGTCCACACGGATGACCCAAGGGTTCCGAGGACGCCGACGATGGCAACGATCAGTGACACGGCACCGCTGGACATAGCCCCCCTGTTCTGCAGTGACCAACCTGAACGAGATTAGCCCGGCACTGCGGCGACGCGCAGGTGGGAACGTGGAAGGCGTCTGAGTATCCGTACTCAGGCGATCCGGGGAGCGGGTGGGCCAGGGTGGCGGGCATGATCGTGTTGAACCCTGAGACCCCGACGAGCCGCGGCCGGTTCCGAGTCCCGCGGGCACCGCTCCCGGTGGACGTCGTGGCGAGCTGCGTCCTGCTGGGCGTCGAGGTCCTGCTCTACGTGTGGCTGTGGCTCGGTGGCGGGCTGCAGATCTGGGCCGCGGGTGACGACTCGGCGAGCGTCGACGCGACGCTGCGGACCGAGCTGGCCCGGACGCAGTGGCTGCTCTTCGCCGCCCTCGCTCTCGTGGTGGTGGCCGCGGTGCTGCGGGCGCCGTGGACGTTCGGGTCGCAGCTGCTCGCCGCCGCCGCGCTGACGGTGCTGCTGACCCTCGCCCAGCAGGGCTACGACCGCACGCACCCGACCCCCGCGCCCGCGCCGACCGGCGACCACCAGCCCTGCTACAGCGGTAGCGGTACCTGCAACTGACCCTCCGACGTGGGGAGAGGGGCGTGGCGGCGCGGAAAACCCGGTGCATGCACGGGCACGGGCGGTTCACACTGGCAGCCCCGGCCCGGCCTGCCACCGACAGGCGGCCGGTCATCCCCGTATCCCCCTCCTTGAGGAGAGTTGTGCAGAGTTCCGTCACGGTGTCCCCCTCCCAGGTGCCCGAGCTGCTGCTCGGGCTGGCGACGGTGCGGCCCGTGTTCCTCTGGGGGGCGCCCGGGATCGGCAAGTCGTCGCTGGTGGGCCAGTTCGCCGAGTCGCTCGGCCTGGAGTGCGTCTCGCTGCTCGGCACGCAGCTCGCGCCGGAGGACCTGATCGGTGTCCCGCAGATCACTCCCGAGGGGCGGTCGCGGTTCTGCCCGCCGGAGGCGATCGCCCGCGACGAGCCCTACTGCCTCTTCCTGGACGAGCTCAACGCGGCCACGCCGGACGTGCAGAAGGCGTTCTACTCGCTGATCCTGGACCGCCGGATCGGCTCCTACGAGCTGCCGCCCGGCAGCATCGTCATCGGCGCGGGCAACCGGTCCACCGACGGCGCGCTGGCGCGCCCCATGCCGTCCGCGCTGCTGAACCGCCTGGTCCACGTCCATCTGCGGGCGAGCGCCGACGACTGGCTCACCTGGGCCGGGGGCGCGGGGATCCACCCGTGGATCACCGACCACCTCACCGACCGCCCCGACCACCTGTGGTCCGCCCCGCCCAAGACGGAGGAGCCCTTCTCCACCCCGCGTGCCTGGCACATGCTCTCGGACACGCTGCACTCCTTCGGCCCCACCCTGGACGAGCCCACCCTGAAGGTGCTCGCCCACGGCCTGCTGACGCCCGCGCACGCGGTCGCCTTCTGCGGCTACGCCAAGATCGTGCGTAACTCCTACGGGCTGGACGCGATCCTCAAGGGCGACGCCTCCTGGCCGAACCGCGTCGAGGACCGCGACCTGCTCTACTACCTCGCCGACGCCTTCCGCGGACGCCTGGTCAAGGAGCTGCCGGCCAGCAAGGAGCACGCCTCGGCGGCCGTGCGGCAGACCGGCTACCGGGCCAAGTCGCTGCTGGTGCAGCTGGCGGAGATCTCCGTCGAGGTCGCGCAGACCGTCATCGCCGACGGGCCCGACGGCAACCCGGTGCTGCCCTCGTGGTTCCTGATCGAGGCCGCGCGCGACATGCCGCGCCTGGTCGAGGCCCGCCGGTGAGCGGGCGCCGCCGGACCGGCCGCGCACCGGCGGGCGGCAGCGACACCCCGGCGGACCCGGCCGTCGCGGCGTTCGGCGCCGGGTTGGCGCTGGTGCGCCGCAACACGGCGCTGGACGCCGTCCCGGCCACGGTCTGCGGGGCCGCCGAGGACGTCTGCCCCCACCACCCCGCGCACGGCTGGGTCGTGGTCACCTCCAACGGCGTGCTGCACCACAACCGTCGGCGCCGCGCGGAGCCGGAGGAGTGGGCCTGGGCGCTCGCGCACGCGCTGTTGCATCTCGGCTTCGGCCACGTCCCGGCCGCGCGCGGGCGGCGGGAGCAGCCGGACCGGGCGGAGCTGGCCGCCCGCTGCACGGTGGTCAACCGCTTCCTGTCCGGCTTCGGCGTGGGCCGGGCGCCGGACACGCTGCCCGCCGTCCATCCGGGCGACGACGAGGAGCGGCTCGCGACCCGCTGGCGCCGCGACGGCGTCCCGGCCGAGTACGCCGACTGCGGCGTCGCCGGGGGCGAGCCGGACCAGGTGCTGGAGACCTGGGCGGCCTGGCAGCAGCCGCCCGAGGACTGGACCCTCGCGTTCGCGCACGCGCTCACCCGCACCGTCTCCGCCGCCATGGACCTGGCGGCCGGCCGCCGTGAGGAGCTGGGCGGGCCGCGCCTGCCGCAGCGGCCCTGGGAGCGGGCACTCGGCTGGTTCGTCTCCTCCTACCCGCTGCTGGGCGGGATCGCCGCCGGGCTGACGCTCGTCGCCGACGCCGAACTGGCCCGCGCGCACGGCATCGCCATCGCGGCCGTCAACGCCGAGGCGGGCGAGATCTACGTCAACCCGCTGCGCCGGCACAGCGACGAGGAGTGGCGCTTCATCCTCGCCCACGAGATGCTGCACGCCGCCCTGCGGCACGGCGAGCGCACCGGGGGACGTGACC
Source organism: Streptacidiphilus jiangxiensis (assembly GCF_900109465.1). Classification (GTDB taxonomy): domain Bacteria; phylum Actinomycetota; class Actinomycetes; order Streptomycetales; family Streptomycetaceae; genus Streptacidiphilus; species Streptacidiphilus jiangxiensis. The sequence goes on along the minus strand of NZ_FOAZ01000014.1, from coordinate 144,413 downwards.
CCTACCTGTTCAACGTCGCTGCCGACTACGTCATCAACGGCTGGCTGCTGGAGATGGGCGTCGGCGAGATGCCCGAAGGGCTGCTCCACGACCCGGAGCTGAAGGGCCTGTCGACGGAGGAGGTCTACGACCGGATCGCCCGCGACCAGCGGCGGCTGCGCCGTCTGGCCACGCTGCGCGGCAAGGGCCTCGGCGACGTGCTCGGCGAACCGCTGTCGCGCGGTGGTCGTGACGGGCGCGGCGGCACGTTCGTCGACCTCGACGAGTTCTACCGGCGTGGCCTGCAGCAGGGGTTCGAGCTCCACCAGCGCGAACGCGGGTTGCTGCCGGCCGGGTTGGTCGAGGAGATCCGCGCGCTCGCGCAGCCGCCGCTGCCCTGGGACGCACGACTGGCTCGCTGGTTCGACGAGTTCGTCCCGCGCCCGGAGCCGGTGCGTTCCTACGCGCGCCCGGCCCGCCGCCAGGCCTCGACGCCCGACATCCCGCGCGCGGGCCGGTACTTCCCGCCCGAGGAGGTGGCCCGCTGCACCTTCGGGGTGCTGCTGGACACCTCCGGCTCGATGAGCCGCACCCTGCTCGGCAAGGCGCTCGGCGCGATCGCCTCCTACGCCGCCTCGCGCGACGTCCCGGCGGCCCGCGTCGTCTTCTGCGACGCGGCGCCGTTCGACGCGGGCTACCTGCCCGTCGCCGAGATCGCGGCCCGGGTCCGCGTCCACGGCCGCGGCGGCACGGTGCTGCAGCCGGGAGTGGACCTGCTGGGTCGCGCCCCCGACTTCCCGCCCGCCGCGCCGCTGCTGATCATCACCGACGGCGAGTGCGACGTGCTGCGGGTGCGCGGCCGTGAGCACGCCTACCTCGTCCCGCGCGGCGCGACGCTGCCCTTCACCCCGCGTGGCCCTGTCTTCCACCTGGCGTGAGTCCGGGTGCGGGCGGACCGTGCGGCTCTGGACGGCCCGCCCCCGTCCGTGTCACCGTGGCGCCCTTCGAGGCGCGGAGCGACAGGGGGGAGCGGGACATGTGCGCGTGGGTGGCCGGGCCGTTGCGGGTGGTGCGGCTGTGGGCGGGCCGCGTCCGGGCCCGGGCCCAGCGGCTGGGCCGCGGATGGGGGCGGGCGCTGCGGATCCCCCTCGGCGTGGTCGCGTTCACGGTCCTGGTCGACGAGGGTCGGACCGATCTGCGGCTCGCCGCCGCGGCGGTGCTCTGCGCCACCCTCACCTGGCCGGTCTGGCGCGCGCCGCACCACGGCGAGCCGGAGCCGCTGCGGCTGCGCAGCAGACAGCGGCGGATCGCGTGGCGGGCCACGTGCGTGCTGCTGTTCGCCGCCGTCGCGGTGCGGCTGGAGGTGGGCCCGGGGGCTGCGGCCTCGGCACTCGCTCTGGGCTGCGTCGTCCCCCCGTTGGTCGACCCGCTGGTGTGGCGCGCCTGGCCGGCCTCGATCCGCTCGGCGGCCCGGCGGGCCCGGGGCGGGCAGCGGTACCTGGAGGTGGCCATCGGGCCGGGGCGGCTCTGGCCGCAGCGCCGCCGGTCGGACCGGGCGGCGGCCGGGGCGGTGGCCGCGCGCCCGGCCGCCCTGCCCACGGCCCGGCCGACCGCACAGCCGAACTGGCGTCCGGCGGGCACCCGGCGGCCACGCCGCCGTCCGGGCGCCGCGCCCGCACCCTTCCTGCCGCCCGGCGCGCCGGTCACGGCCACCGTGGCGGCGTTGGGCGGCTTCGACCCCGATGCGGGAGCCGCGGGTCGACCCTCCCCGCTGCCCGGCCACACGGCGCGTCGCCGCAAGGGACCGGCCCCGGACCAGGTGGACTGCCGCAGTCACCAGCGGCTGCTGCGCTGGACGCCCGAGCACCGGGAACTGAAGCTCCACCACCCCGCAGGTCAGCTGGTGCTGCCCGTCGTGGGCGCACCCGCACCGGACGGCGGGGTGCGGGCCGCGCTCGCCCGGCATCCCGTCGCGGAGCTGGTCCTGTACGAGGAGTTCCGGGCGGACACGCCGACCTGGCGGCGGACCTGGCTGGCCCTGCTGGACGCGGAAGGCTACCGCGTCCTGGAACTGCCGGGCTGGGGAAGCGACTGGGCGGCCGTCGGGCGGCTCGCGGACGAGGCCGGGCTCGCGTTCGCCCGGTACCTGCTTCCGGGCCTGGCGCGAGAGGGGCTGGACCTCCGCGGCCCGGTCAGCCGGACCCTCTTCCCCTGGCGCCCGCTCGCCTGGCTGGCCACCCGGCGCTTTCGCAGCGCCGCCCTGCTGGACAAGGAGCAGCGGGCCTCGCGAGGCTGGTGACGCGTGGCCACCCACCTGGTGGCGGGTGGGTGAACAGCCGGCCGCGGGGCGGTCGAGGGGCGGACGCGTCTGTTGGAGCGGGTAGTGGGCCGGGTAGTGTGCGCGCCCGTGAACGAGCTCATACGCCCGCGCCTGTCCCGCCGGGCGCTGCTGACCCTGGGCGGACTCAGCCTGCTGACCGGCTGTTCCTCGCCCGCCGCGGCCCGGACCGCGGGCGGCCGTCCGTCCGCGGGCGCGGGCTCGGCCTCGCCGTCGGCTGCTGCCTCGACGGGCGCGTCCGCCGGTCCGTCCCCCTCGCCCGTTCCGGGCACCGGGACGGGCCTCGGCACCACGGTGGCGAGCCCCTCACCCGGCGCGAGCGGGAGCGGTGACGGTGAGCCGGTCTTCTACGTCCACCAGGGTCCGCACGCGATCGCGCTGACCATCGACGACGGTCCGGACCCGCGCTACACCCCGCAGGTGCTGGCGCTGCTGGAGCGGTACGACATCACCGCCACCTTCTGCCAGCTGGGACAGCAGGTGAGCCGATTCCCCACTCTGGTGGGCGAGGTCTCCGCGCGCGGGCACCTGCTCGCCAACCACACCTGGACGCACGCCGACCTCACGCGCGCCACCGCACCCGCGATCAGGGACGAACTGACCCGTACCAGCGAGGCGTTGGAGGAGGTCACCGGAGTGGAACCGACGTTCTTCCGGGCCCCGTACGGCGCGTGGTCGCGTCAGGTCCTGGACGAGTGCCGGCGGCAGAACCTCACGCCGCTCGCCTGGTCGGTCGACCCGCGTGACTGGTCGCGGCCCGGAGCCGGCCACATCACCGACACGATCCTGCGCACCACCCGTCCCGGCTCGATCATCCTGGAGCACGACGGCGGCGGTGACCGGTCCCAGACGGTAGCGGCGTTGCGCATCGTGCTGCCGCGCCTGTTGGACGAGGGGTACACGTTCGTCACCCCATGACGTTGGTATCGCCGTGATCTGACGCAGCATCAGCTCAGCTCGCCCAGGCCGTTGCCTTGTCGCCAAATCTGATGGATAGTCAGATGTTCTTGTGGCGCGCGCAGCGCGACTCCGTCACAGCCTGGAGGGCCCACCGTGGAATTCGGCATCTTCGTCAACGGGTTCATCCCCGGCCCGGCCGCGCACGACCGGGCCTCGGAGCATCTCGCGCTCCGCCGCGAGATGGAGATCGCCATCAAGGCGGACAAGCACAACTGGAAGTTCGTCTGGTTCGGCGAGCACCACTCGCTCACCGAGTACAGCCACATGTCCGCCCCCGAGGTCGTGATGGGCTACGTCGCGGCCCGCACCGAGCGGATCCACCTCGGCACCGGCATCAACTCGCTCTCGCCGCGCAAGGAGCACCCGGTCCGGTTCGCCGAGCGCGCGGCGATGCTGGACCACATCACCGAGGGTCGGTTCGAGTGGGGAACCGGCCGCGGCGCCGGCTCGCACGAGCTGAAGTCCTTCAACATCATGGACACCGACTCCACCAAGCCGGAGTGGGACGAGGTCTCCCGCGAGATCGTGCGGATGTGGGAGCAGCACGACTACTCGTTCCAGGGACAGCACTTCACCGTGCCGACCCCGCACAACATCCTGCCCAAGCCCTACGGCCACTCCCACCCGCCGATCTGGATGGCCTGCGGGAACCCGCCCTCCTTCGCCAAGGCGGGCTCGCTCGGGATCGGCGCCATCGCCTTCAACTTCGAGCCGATCTACAACCTCAAGGGCAGGATCGAGGCCTACAAGGAGGCGGCCGAGAACCCCGTGGAGATCCTCGGCGACTACCAGAACAACAACGTGATGATGACCAACGCCGTGGTCTGCCTCAACGACCGCAAGCGGGCCCGCGAGATCGCCCTCTCGGCGGGCAACGCCTACATCGTGACGCTGGTCAACCTCTACCACGACACCATGCCGAAGTCGGCCGACGGCATCACCTGGCCGGAGCCCCCGATCAACCTCGGCGCCTTCGGCGGCGAGGAGCTGCTCGACGAGCTGATCGCCGGCGGCTACCTGCTGTGCGGCACGCCCGACGAGGTCTGCGAGCAGGTCGAGGCCTACCAGCGGGTCGGCTGCGACCAGTTGGTCTTCGGCCTGGCGGGCGGCATGACCTTCGAGGAGCACCTGGAGATGGTGGAGCTCTTCGGCGACCGGGTGATCCCGGAGTTCGACCGGAACCCGGAGATCTCCACCGAGGTCTACCGCCGCGGCGCGGGCGCCCCCAAGTACCCGCCGTTCAACGGCCCGGTGGACCCCGACCTCAAGCACAGCGTGCTGCCGCTCAGCGCGATCCTGCCGGTCCAGGACTGAGCGGGACGGCGCAGGGACGAGGCGTGTGCCAGGATCGACGGGTGGCCGGTCCCGTCGATCCACAGCCCGTCGATCCGCAGCCCGTCGATCCGAGTCTCGCGACTCCGGCGGGCGACGCCGCCGCGCACCTCGACCGGCTGCGCCGGATGCGGCTGGCCAAGGACGCGATGGACCGCGACTGGGCCGGGCCGCTCGACCTCGACGCCGTCGCCCGCGAGGCCGGGTACTCGCGCTACCACTTCATCCGGCTCTTCCGGGCCGCCTACGGGCAGACCCCGGGGCAGTACCTCAGCCGCCGCAGGATCGAGCGCGCCGAGGACCTGCTGCGGACCGCCGACCTGTCCGTCACCGAGATCTGCACGCTGGTCGGCTTCAGCAGCCTCGGCACCTTCTCGTCGAGCTTCCGGAGGCACACCGGCCTCGCTCCGAGCGAGTACCGCGCCCGGCACGTCGGGCGCGGCAGCGCCCTCGTGCCCGGCTGCTACGCCTTGCTCTGGCACGGCGGTTTCACGGCGTTCCGCAATTCCGGAGAAGCCGACTGAGCCCGGCCGTCCCTACCGTGGTGGGGGAGCGGACGCGCGCGGCGCCCGCCCGGGCACGTGGAGGCCGTCGTGATCAAGGGAATGTCCATCGCCAACGTCTGGGTCCTGGACCATGAGCGGGCCAAGGCGTTCTACACCGAGAAGCTGGGGCTCGAGGTCCGCACCGACATGACCATGGGCGAGGGCGGCATGCGCTGGCTCACGGTCGGCGCCAAGGACCAGCCGGATCTGGAGATCACGCTCATGGTCCCCGGCCCGCCCGCGCTCGACCCTGAGTCGGCGGAGGAGCTGCGGAAACTGGTCGCCAAGGGCGTCCTCGGTGCCGGGGTCTTCGCCACGGACGACATCCACGCCGACTACGCCGCCCTGAAGGCGCGCGGCGTGGAGTTCCTCCAGGATCCGAAGGAGCGGCCCTACGGCACGGAGGCGATCTTCCGCGACGACTCCGGCAACTGGTTCTCGTTCACCCAGCGTCGTGAGCGGCTGGATCCGGGGCAGGACTGGGGCCTGAGCTGAGCGCAGCGGCCATACGGTCGGCGGGCGCCGGGTCGCCGGGAGGTCCATGCGGGGGGACGGTGTCGGACAGCCACCAGTGCACGAAGGCGGCGGGGAGACGGACGGGCTGGTGGCGCGGGGTCACGTTCGCTTTCATGGTCACCAGCCTGGTGCCGCCGCCAGGGGTGTGGGGTAGTGGCGCGGGGGCGGCGAAACCTGGCGAATCGAGCAGGTGCACTACGCCGCCCCGGACTCCGTGTACGCACTGTACTGCAGAGGCGGGCACGGTCCGGCGCGTTCCAGCGGGCTCGGCCGGGCTCAGGCGAACTCGGGTGCCGCCGGGGTGGGTGCGGGACCGTCGAGGGCTCCGCGCCGCTCCGGCATGCGCAGGCTGACCATCCGGTACCAGCCGCCGAGCCGCTCCCAGGCGTACATCCCGTGGATGCCGGCGGTGATCACCGCGGCCTTGGCCCGCGGCCACCGCAGGATCTCCGCCATCCGGCCCATCACCGCGAGGCTGACGTCGCGGTAGACGCGGATCTCCGCCGCCGCGCTCGCGTCCAGCAGGTCCTTGATCTCCCGGCCGCGTCCGGCCGCCGCGAGACGCAGCAGTTCCTCGTGGCAGTAGGCGAGGTGGTTGTCCTCGTCGCGGCAGATCATGCGGACGGCCTTGCCGATGCCCGGGTCGTCGCCGAAGTAGTGCGCGAGCATCCGCATCTGCTCCGAGGCCCGCTGTTCGGTGACCCGGCTGTGGGCCAGGTAGGCGACGACATCGTGCTCGTCCAACCGGTCGTCGGCGCTCAGCTTCCGGTGGGACAGACCGATGCCCTGGCGCTCGAGGATCATCGTGTAGTCGGTGTCCGGCGGCACCGGCACCGGGGTGAGGTCGCGCCGGTGCAGCAGCGCGTTGAAGATCCGGCCATGCTTGTCCTCGTCGGCCCCGTGTCGCGCCACCCGAGGGGCGAGGTAGTCCATGCCGGGTGGCAGCAGCGCCGCGATCCGCCCGTTCTCCCAGCCCCCCTGGGCCTCGCCGCTCGCCGCGATCGAGCAGAAGAGCCGGAACGCCTCGTCGTCGTCCAGGATCTCCTGGAACACGCTCTTGGCAGTCAGCACATCCTCACCTCATCCGGACGCCCACGCCTTCGTCCCAGCCTTGGCCAGGCGCGGGCGGCCCACAACCGCGGGAGGTCCGGCCGGGTGACGCCCGGGCCGCCGCGGCCAGGTCAGGCCTGCGGGACGGCCCGGCTGCTCCACGCCTGTTCGAGTGCGGAGGCGAAGGCCGCCGGGGGCTGAGCGCCGGAGACGCCGAGGCGGCGGTCGAAGACGTAGAAGGGGACGCCGGTGGCGCCGAGCGCGGCCGCGGTCGCCTCGTCCTCGCGGACGGCGTCCGCGTACGCCGTCGGGTCGGCGAGGACCTCGGCGGCTCGGGCGGGGTCCAGGCCCGCCTCGACGGCCAGCGCCTGGAGACGGCCGGGGGCGAAGGGGGAGACGTCGCCGTCGAAGTTCTCCCGGTAGAGCAGGTCGAGCAGCCGCTCCTGGCGGCCCTGCTCGTGCGCGAAGTGCAGCAGGCGGTGCATGTCGAAGCTGTTGGCGACGTCGCGCTCGGCGCCGCGGTAGGCGAGCCCCTCGCCGTGGGCGTGGGAGGCGATCCGCTCCTCGGCCTGCTGGGCCTGCTCGACGGTGATGCCGTACTTCGCGGCGATCGCCGGGAGGACCGGGCGCGCCTCGTGCGGGGCGTTCGGGTCGAGCTCGAACGAGCGGTGGACGACCTCCACCTCGTCGCGGTGCGGGAAGGCGGCGAGGGCCTTCTCGAAGCGTGCCTTGCCGATGTAGCACCACGGGCAGTTGATGTCGCCCCAGATCTCGACGCGCACGGTCTTGCTCCTCACTTCTGTTCGTCCTGCTCCGTCCAGGTTACATGAGGTGCTCAATAGTTTTGATGCTCAAGCTCCTGGGCGACGGCGGCCAGCCGGGCGAGCGAGGAGCGGAGCGCGGCCGGATCGTAGGCGCTCGCGGTGACCAGGACCTCGTCCGCGCCCGTCTGCGCGACCAGCGTCTGCAGGGCCTCGCGCACGTCCGCCTCGGTGCCGGCGATGTGGCCGGCCCGCGCCTGCGCGAAGAACCCGCGCTGCCGTGCGCTCGTCTCGGCCGTCCGCATCCGCTCCGGCGAGGGCAGGGGCGGGAACGCGCCGCGTGTGCGGGCCTCGGCCAGCGCCCAGGCCTCGGCGGCAAGCATCTCGCCGGCCTCCTCAGCGGTGTCCGCCACGGCCACGGGCGCCGCGACGACGACGTACGGCTCGGCGCTCCATGCGGACGGGGTGAACGCCTCGCGGTACTCGGCCACGGCCGCCAGCAGCCGGGCCCGGTCGTGCAGGCCGCCCACGACGACCGGCAGCCCCGCCTCGGCGGCGATCCGCGCCCCCGCGCCCAGCGCGAGCACGAACGCCGGCACCGGCAGCCCGTCGGAGGGCTGCACCCGCACCCCCGGTCGGACCTGCTCTCCCGCACGGCGTTCGCTGTCGCCGCGCGCCCACGCGAGCAGCTCGGCCAACTGCGCGGGGAAGTCTTCCACGTCGCGCACGCTGTGCCCGAGTGCCTCCTGCACCGCGCGGGTGAAGCCGACGGAGCGCCCGAGCCCCATGTCGATGCGCCCGGGGAAGAGCGCGCCCAGCACCGCGAACTGCTCGGCCACGACCAGCGGCCGGTGGTTCGGCAGCATCACGCCGCCGGTCCCGACCCGGATCCGCGATGTCGCCGACGCGATCGCCGCGGCCAGCACCGTCGGCGCCGATCCCGCGATCCCCGGCACGCCGTGGTGCTCGGCCACCCAGAATCGCTCGTATCCGAGCAGCTCCGCCTCCTGCGCCAGTGCCAGGGTGTCGCGCAGCGCCTGCGCGGCGGACCGCCCCTCGCGCAGCACGGACCGGTCGAGGAGGGAGAGCTTCAACGCAGCGTTCGTCACGTGAGAAGCAACGGCGTGGAAGCCCACGACCTTCCCGTCGCCCCGCGGCGCGGGTGGGGACCGCAGCGGACCCGGTGATCAACCCCGAATCGCGGCTGGCTATCCTCCTGCGGCACACCTGCCGCACAGCGGCCTCACAGTCCCAGGGGGAGTCCCATGCCACGCCCGTCCCGTCTCGCGGCCCTCGCCGTCGCCGCGGCCACCGTCCTGATGAGCGCCGCGTGCGCCTCCGGGACGACGGCGGTCGCGCCGGCGGACCCCGGAACCCCGCAGGCGGCCGCGCCGAACATCGCCGCGCCGAGCGCTGCCGCCTCGTCGCCGACCGCCGCGGTGGCGTCCCCGCTGCCGCTCCCGACGGGCTACGATCCCGCCGCGGACGCCAAGGCACAGGTCGACGCCGCGCTCGCCGCCTCCGCCAAGGACCACCGCGAGGTCCTGCTCGACTTCGGTGCGAACTGGTGCCCCGACTGCCGGGTGCTGGAGAAGCTCTTCGCCGACCCCGAGGTCGCTCCGCTCCTGCAGCAGCACTTCCGGGTCGTCCCCGTGGACGTCGGCAACTGGGACCACAACCTGGCCCTGGCCGCCGCCTACCGGCTCGACCTGCGCACCAGCGGGATTCCGGCGCTGGTCGTGATCGGGGCGGACGGCAAGGTGCGCCACGTGACCAACGACGGTGCCTTCTCCAACGCGCGGACGATGGACCCCGCTCAGGTCGCCGCGTTCCTCACGCAGTGGTCGGCGGCGGGGCAGTGAGGTTCCATCGTCTCGCGCCCGTGCTCGCGCTGGCCCTGGCGGGCTGCGCGGGCCCGGCGTCCCCCTCGGCCTCCCGTGCGGAATCCGTCACCGGTGCGCCCCACCCCGTCCTCGCCTCGCCGCGCGCGGGCGTCGACCTGGGCGGTGTGCACGTCGTCGTGGCCCTGCAGGGCTCGCGGCTCGCCGTCACGCTGACGCCCGACCGTCCCGGCTTCCACCTCTACAGTGCCGCGCTGCCGGACGGCGGAGTCGACGGTCTGGGTGTGCCGACCCGGCTGCGCGTCCGGCACGGTCTGACGGCGACCGGCGCACTGACGGCGAGCGTCCCCGTCCGCACCCTCCACCTGGCCGCACTCGGCGTGGACCTTCCCGTCTATCCGGACGGCCCGGTCACCCTGACCCTCCCGGTCGAGCGCACGGCGGGGGCGACCGGCGCGGCCGAGGCCGTGGTGAGCTTCGGCGCCTGCAGCGCGGACCAGTGCCTGGCCCCCGTCCGGGACCAGGTCCTTCCGGTGCCCCAGGGGTGATAGCGACGAGAAATCGTTCGTAATCGCTTGCCGAAACTTGCCGTAAGAATTTCCACGGAGTTATTGACGCGCTCATTCCGGCTGCGGGATGGTCTGCTACGCGGCGCGGCGGCCACAGCGGGCGTGGCCGCCGTCGCGTCCCCACCCTCTGGCTCCTCCGCGGCCCCGGTCCGTCCGGTCGACCGTCGGCCGGGCCGTGCGCACAGAGAAGAGCCACCATGAAGCGCATCACGTCGCAGCGCAGAGCCAGACCCCGCTGGGCCGCCGTCGGCGCCCTCCTCGCCGGTGCGGTCCTGCCGCTGACCCTGCAGGCCGCTCCGGCCCGGGCGGCCACCGCGCCCGACGGCGGAGACGTCATCGCGAACCTCTTCGAGTGGAACTGGACCTCCGTCGCGAGCGAGTGCACCAACGTGCTCGGCCCCAAGGGCTACGGGGCGGTCGAGGTCGCCCCGCCGGAGGACTCGATCCGGCTCAGCGGCCACCCGTGGTGGGAGGTCTACCAGCCGATCGGCTACGACCTGAACAGCCGCATGGGCAACGCCGCGCAGTTCGCGTCGATGGTCACCACCTGCCACAACGCCGGCGTCAAGGTCTACGCCGACGCCGTGCTCAACCACATGGCCGGCAACAACAACACCAGCACCGACTCCTACGGCGGCGACAGCTTCAACTCGTCGACGGAGAGCTACTCGCAGCCCGGCTACACCAGCGCGGACTTCCACGCCTCGCCCGCCAACTGCCCCAACTCCGACCTGTCCATCACGGACTGGAACAACCAGGCGCAGGTCCAGGAGTGCGACCTGTCGAACCTGGAGGACCTCTACACCGAGACCACCCACGTCCGTCAGACGGAGGCCGGCTACCTCAACAGCCTCGTCGCCGACGGCGTGGACGGCTTCCGGATGGACGCCGCCAAGCACATCAACGCCGCCGACATGGCCGCGATCCTGGCCCAGGTCAGCAACACCACCTGGACCAACTCCCGGCCCTACGTCTACCAGGAGGTGATCCCGGGCAGCACCAACGGCGCGCTCCAGCCCGCCGCCTTCGAGTCCAACGGCAGTGTCATCGAGTTCACCTATGCCCAGGACCTGAAGGCGCAGTTCACCGGCGACATCGCCAACCTGAAGACGTTCGGCCAGAGTTGGGGTCTGGAGCCGTCGTCCGCCTCGACCTCGATGGTGACCAACCACGACACCGAGCGCAGTGGCAGCACGCTGAACTACAAGTCCGGTGCGAACTACATCCTGGCCAACCTGTTCGAGCTGGCCTGGGGTTACGACGTGCCGCAGGTCTACGCCAGCTTCGACTGGACGAACAGCGACGACTCGCCGCCCGCCGACGCCAACGGCTTCGTCACCAACACCGACTGTTCCAACGGGTGGTTCTGCACCGACCGCAACCAGGGCGTCGCCAACATGGTCGGCTGGCACAACGCCACCGCCGGACAGTCCGTCGCCAACTGGTACGACGACGGCACCAACCTGATCGCGTTCAGCCGGGGCGACCGCGGCTGGATCGCCATCAACAACGAGTCCGCCGCCAAGACCGTCACCGTCGAGACGGGCCTGCCGGCCGGCAGCTACTGCGACGTCATCCACGGCGACCTCACCCCCTCGACCGGCGCCTGCACCGGCTCGACCGTCACCGTCGCCGGCAACGGCACCGCCACCGTCACCGTCCCCGCGATGGACGCGGTCGCCCTCTACCTCCCGAACGCCGCGTCCGGCACGGTCGGTGAGAGCTTCGGCGTCAACCAGACGACGAGCTGGGGCCAGAACGTCTACCTGGTCGGCTCGATCCCGGCGCTCGGCAGCTGGAACACCGCCCAGGCGATCCCGCTCTCCTCCTCGGGCTACCCCGTCTGGCGCGGCACGGTCACCCTGCCCGCGAACACCTACGTCGAGTACAAGTACATCCTCAAGAACTCCGACGGCTCGATCACCTGGGAGCCCGGCAACAACCACTCCTTCACCACCGGCGCCTCGGGCAACGGCACGCTGACCGACACCTGGTAGCCGACCTGTCCGAGTAGCCTGCGGGGTATGGAGCGACCGACCCTGCACGGAACGTCCGTCACCCTGCGTCCCGCCGGGGTGGCGGACGTTCCCGCGCTCGCCGCCATCCGGGAGACGCCCGAGGTCCACCGCTGGTGGCGCGGCGGTCCGGACCTGGCCGCCGAGGTCACCGCGGACCTCGCCGACGACGCCACCCCGACCCTCGTGATCGAGCACGAGGGCAGGGTGGCCGGTGCCATCCAGTGGCACGCCGAGGAGGAGCCGGACTACCGCCATGCCGGCATCGACGTCTACCTCGACCCCGCCCATCACGGCCACGGTCTCGGCACCGACGCGGTGCGCACCCTCGCCCGCTACCTCGTCCGGGAGTTGGGCCACCACCGGCTCACCATCGACCCGGCGGCCGACAACGCCGCCGCGATCCGCTGCTACGAGAAGGTCGGGTTCCGCCGCGTCGGCATCCTGCGCGCCTACGAGCGCGGCGAGGACGGCCGTTGGCACGACGGCCTGCTGATGGACCTGCTCGCCGAGGAGCTGACGTGAGGGTCGAGGACGTGCTCGCCCTGTACACGGACCTGGACGCGGCGGGCGTGCCGGTCCGCATCGACGGCGGCTGGTGCGTCGACGCGCTGCTCGGGCGGGAGACCCGCCCCCACCCGGACCTGGACCTCGCGGTCCCCCGGGAGCACGTGTCCGCGCTCGTGGCGCTCCTCTCCACCCAGGGCTTCGCGCCGCGCGGGGAGGTGGGCGCGACGGAGTCGAACTTCGTCCTGGACGACGGTCGGGGCCGGGCCGTGGACGTCCACGTCTTCGCCTTCGACGCGGACGGTGCCCATGTCTGGGGCGTCGCCTACCCGGCTGCCTCCCTCACCGGCACCGGCGTGCTGGCCGGTCAGGAGGTCCGCTGCATCGCCCCGGAGTGGATGTTCCGCTTCAAGACCGCCTACCCGCCCGCCCCCAAGGACCGCGGCGACGTGCGGGCCCTCGCGGAGCGCTTCGGCTACGAGATCCCGCAGTCCCATCGATGACCGCAGACCCATCGATGACCGTGGACCCATCGATGACCGCGGTCCGGGCGAGGGCCGTCCCGGGCTCACATCGTCCGGTCCCGGACGGCCGGTCCGACGGCCTGCCGCTGACGGGACCGCCGCACGAGCGCGAGGACGGCGGACACGAGCAGGACCACCAGCCCGAGCACGAAGAGCAGGAGTCCGGCGCCCAGGGCGACGAAGTACGCGATCACTGAGCTGTCCCCGTTGCGGCCGATCCAGCCGCCCCGGGAGGACCAGATCACCCGTCCGCTCACGGCGGTCAGCGGGAGGGTGCCCTGATCCTGGGCCAGGTGCATCCTGGAGTCGACCGCGTCGGCCCGGTTGTCCCCGAGCAGGAAGAGCCGCTCCGGGGGCACCGTGACCGAGTAGCCCGGCAGGCCGCCGTTCGCCGACGCCGCGTACGGTTCGACCAGCGCCCTTCCGCCGACCGTCAGCCCGCCCCCGGCGCAGCAGGCCACCCGGTCACCGCCCACACCGATGACCCGGCGGAGGGTCAGGCCCGGTATGCCCCAGGCCGATCCGTCGACCACGACCAGGTCCCCGCGCTGGGGCACCGCCCCGTCCAGGGGCACGGTCATCACGTGGTCGCCGGAGCGCAGGGTCGGGGTCATCGACGTGGTGGGCACCGCGTAGTCGTGCACGCGCCCGAGCGTCCGGGCACCGCCGGTGACGGTGAGCACCGTGCCGAGACCGAGCAGCACGAGGGCCAGGCGGAACACCCACCTGCGTCGCTTCGGGGCCACGGCCACCTCCCCCTCGTGTGGCGTGATCGGCTGAACCGCTGTCATGGTGCTCCTTTCGAGTCGACCCGCGAGGGGTGTGCCGGTGGTCCGGCCGGAATCCCGGCGCCGGGCGGCGCGAATCTAGCAGCCGGAGGCCGCCGACCTCGTGGAGCCGGGTGACGGATGCGGCCGTAGCGGGTGCGGAGCGCACCTCCACGGGGGATGACGTTCCGAGAGGAACGCCGCGACCACCTAGCTGCCCAGGAGTCGAATCCATGCCCCAGGTCTCACTGGTCGTCGTCGGCGCGGGCGACCGTGGCGCCCGCCACGCCCGCTTCGCGCTCGAACACCCCGAGCTGGCGCGGGTGGTGGCCGTCGCAGAGCCGCGTGCCGTGCGGCGGGAGCGGATCGCCGCCGAGCACGGCGTCGCCGCGGCCGACGCCGTCGTCGACTGGCGCGAGCTGGCCGCCCGCGGCGAGCGGATCGCCGACGCCGTCCTGATCTGCACCCTGGACTGCGACCACCTGGAGCCGGTGCTCGCCTTCGCCGCCCTCGGCTACCACGTCATGCTGGAGAAGCCGATGGCCCTCGACGAGGAGTCCTGCCGGGCCGTCGTCGAGGCCGTCGAGCAGGCCGGTGTCATCCTGTCCGTCGGCCACGTGCTGCGGTACACCCCCTACACCGACGCCCTGCGCACCCTCCTCGACAGCGGCCGGATCGGCGAGGTGGTGAGCGTGCGCCACCTCGAACCCGTCGGCTACTGGCACCAGGCCCACTCCTTCGTCCGCGGCAACTGGCGGCGCGCCGACGAGGCCACCACCATGCTGATGGCCAAGTCCTGCCACGACCTCGACTGGCTGCAGTACGTCGTCGGCGCGGCGCCCACCCGGGTCGCGAGCTTCGGCCGGCTCTCCTACTTCACCGCCGCCAACCGGCCCGAGGGCGCCACGGACCGCTGCGTCGAGTGCCCGGTGCGGTCGCAGTGCGCCTTCGACGCCGTTCGCTTCTACGGCACCCGGCTCACCGAGGGCGAGCACGGCTGGCCGCTCTCCGTCGTCGTGGAGGACTTCACCGACGAGGCCCTGGACACCGCCTTGCGCACCGGCCCCTACGGCCGCTGCGTCTTCGCCTGCGACAACGACGTCGTCGACCATCAGGTCGTCGCGATGGAGTTCGAGAGCGGCGCCACCGCGACGTTCACCATGACCGGCCTCACCGAGATCGGTAACCGCCGCACCGAGATCTACGGCACGCGCGGCGAGATCCGCGGCGACGGACGGCTGCTCCACGTGCACGACTTCCGCACCGACACCACGGAGACCCTGGACACGCAGGCCACCGCGGCGATGTCCGCCGCGGGCGGCCACGGCGGCGGCGACGCGGGACTGATGGAGGCGTTCGTCGCTGCCGTCGCGGCGGGCGACCCCTCGCTGGTGCGGTCCGGCCCGCGCGAGTCGCTGCTCAGCCACCTCGCGGTGCTCGCCGCGGAGCGCGCCCGCGTCGAAGGCGCGGTGGTGGAGGTCCGGGCCGGCCGGTGAACGTGGGGGCCCTTCGTCGCGCCCCCGGCCGTGGGACTTTCGGCACCCGCGGTCGGGGCGGAACGCCCTGCCCCGGCGGCCGCCAGGGCTCCTAGCGTCGTGGAGTGGCCCGGGACGGGCCCGGACCCCCCGCTTGCGACTGCCCGAAGGGACTGAGGCGCCCATGGACCGCCTGGAGAACACCGTCCGCCCGTACGCCTGGGGGTCGCGTACCGCGATCCCGGCCCTGCTCGGCCAGGAGCCCAGTGGGGAGCCGCAGGCGGAGGTGTGGATGGGCGCGCATCCGGGCGCGCCGTCGGGGGTGGACCGGGGCACGGGCGGCACGCTGACGTTGGACGCGGTCATCGCGGCGGACCCGCAGCGGGAGCTGGGCGCGGGCGTGGTGGCGCGGTTCGGTGCGGGGCTGCCGTTCCTGTTCAAGGTGCTGGCGGCGGGTGAGCCGTTGTCGGTGCAGGTGCATCCGGATCTGGCGCGGGCGCGGGCGGGGTTCGCGGCGGAGGAGGCGGCCGGGGTGCCGCTGGAGGCGCGGGAGCGGAACTACAAGGACGCGAACCACAAGCCCGAGATGCTGTGCGCGCTGGGGGAGTTCACCGGCGTGTGCGGGTTCCGCGCACCGCTGTCGACCGTGGCGCTGCTGGAGCGGCTGGGGGTCGCCGGGCTGCGTCCGGTGATCGAGGTGCTGCGGGCCAAGCCCGAGACGGAGGCCCTGCGCGAGGCGCTCACCTGGGTGCTCACCCTCCACCCCGACACCGTGGCGCGGCTGGTCGGGGCGACCGGGCACGCGCTGCTGCGTCTCGCCGGGGAGTCGACCGACGCGCGGGAGGCGCTGATGCTGCGCGACTACGCGGCGTTGGCGGACCACTACCCGGCCGACCCGGGCCTGTTGTCGGCGTTGCTGCTGAACCACGTGGTGCTGGCGCCGGGCGAGGCGGTCTACCTGGGGGCGGGCGTGCCGCACGCCTACTTCCGGGGCCTGGGCGTGGAGTTGATGGCCAACTCGGACAACGTGCTGCGGGCCGGGCTGACGCCGAAGCACATCGACGTGCCGGAGCTGCTGCGGGTGGTGGATTTCGCGGCGACGGAGCCGGGGGTGATCCGGCCGCGGTCGGTGGCGGGGCATCCGGGGGAGGAGCTCTACCCCGCGCCGATCGACGAGTTCCGGCTGTCGCGTTACCGGTCCGGTGGCTGGCCGCTGCCGACGGACACCCCGCAGATCGTGCTGTGCACGGGCGGCCGGGTCGTGCTGACCGACGCCACGGGGGAGGAGGTGCCGCTCGCCCCGGGGCAGTCCTGCTTCATCGCCGCCGACAGCCCCGCCGTGACCCTGACCGCCCGCGGCGCGGACGCGACGGCGTTCCGGGCCACGGTCGTGGGCGCGCAGGCGGGAGCCTGCTGGGGGCTTTCGGAGGCGGCCTAGGGGCCTTGGACCCGTTCCGGTTCGGGTCGGCGGACCCTGATGGCACACCGGCCCGCAGAGGGACTCTGAAAGTCCGATTAATTCTTCAGGACCCCCTGCGAGGAGAAGATCCGTGCCCCCGACCAGTGACGCCGGCCCACTGCGGCTGGTGGCGGTGACGGCCTGTCCCGCCGGTATCGCGCACACCTACATGGCCGCCGAGAAACTCCAACAGGAGGCGGCGGCACAGGGCCACACCATCAAGGTGGAGACCCAGGGCTCCATCGGGGCGGAGAACGTGCTGACCGCGGCGGACGTCGCCGCGGCTGACGCCGTCATCGTCGCCGCCGACAAGGAGGTGGACCGCAGCCGGTTCGCCGGGAAGCCCGTCGTCTCGGTGGGGGTCGGTGACGCGATCCGGCGGCCGGTGGAGCTCTTCGAGCAGGCGCGCAGCGCCACGCCGCAGGCGAGCGGCGGATCCGCCGCTGCCGCCGCCTCGGGCGGGTCCGGTGCGTCCGGCGGGTCCGGTGGCTCCGGTGGTGGCAAGGAGCGCAGCGTCGTCTACAAGGCGCTGATGAACGGCGTCTCCTACATGATCCCGTTCGTGGTGGTCGGCGGTCTGCTCATCGCCGTGGCGATGGCCTTCGGCGGCCAGGCCGGTCCCGACGGCATGGTCATCCCGGACGGCACGGTGTGGAAGACCATGAGCGACGTCGGCGCGCTCGGCTTCTCGCTGATGGTGCCGATCCTCTCCGGCTACATCGCCTACGCGATCGCGGACCGGCCGGGCCTCGCACCAGGTCTGATCGTCGGGTTCATCGCCAACACCGGCACGTTCTACCACAGCGAGTCCGGCACGGGCTTCCTCGGCGCGATCGTCTCGGGCTTCCTGGTCGGTTACGTCGCGCTGGCGATCAAGAGGATCAAGGTGCCACGGGCCATGGCCACGGTGATGCCGATCATCTTCATCCCGGTGCTCACCACCGTCTCGGTCGGGGCCTTCTTCGTCTACGTCATCGGCTCGCCGATCTCCTGGGTGTTCACCACGCTGACGCACTTCCTCAACGGCCTGCAGGGCGGCTCGGCGGCGATCCTCGGCATCGTGCTCGGTGCCATGATCGCCTTCGACATGGGCGGCCCGGTCAACAAGACCGCGTTCCTCTTCGGCTCCGGCCTGATCGCCTCCGGCAACCACGAGGTCATGGGCATGGTCGCCGCCGCGATCGCGGTGCCGCCGCTGGGCATGGGCCTGGCCACACTGATCCGCAAGCGCCTGTTCAACGCGCAGGAGCAGGAGACCGGCATCGCGGCGCTCTTCATGGGTTTCTTCGGCATCACCGAGGGCGCGATCCCGTTCGCCGCCGGGCGCCCGGCGCAGGTCATCCCCGCGAACATGGCCGGCGCGATGGTGGCCGGCGGTCTCGGCGCGGTCTTCGCCGTCACCGACGCGGTGCCGCACGGCGGCCCGATCGTGGCCGTCCTGGGCGCGGTGGGCGGCGTCCCGCTCTACTTCGCCGCGATCGCTGCGGGCACCGCCGTCACGGCCTTCACCGCGGTCGCGCTGATCGAGCGCTCGGAGCGTCGCCGTGGCGCGTCCGAGGCGGCGGCAGCGTCCGCCGGGACGGCCGAGGTGGCCGACGTGGCCGAGACGGTCAAGGTGACCGAAACGGCCGAGGTGGCCGAGGACGAGGTGCTCTCCGGCTACCTGACCACCGACACCGTGCAGTTGGAGCTGGAGGCCGAAGCCAAGGCCGACGCCATCGGCGAGCTGGTCCAACTCGCCGCCGGGACAGGCCGGGTGGCGGATCAGGACGCGCTGGTGGCGGCCGTGCAGGCCCGGGAGGCGCAGGGATCGACGGGTCTGGGCGAGGGCATCGCCATCCCGCACGCCAAGACCGACGCCGTCACCGCGCCCGTCGTCGCCTTCTCCCGCTCGCCGCAGGGCGTCGAATGGGGCTCGCCGGACGGCGAGAAGGCCAAGCTGATGTTCCTGGTCGCCGTCCCGAAGGAGATGGCCGGGGACGAACACCTCCGGATCCTGGCGCAGTTGTCCCGCAAGCTCGTGAACGCCGAGTTCCGCGAGGAGTTGGAGGCTGCCACCAGCGACCGCGACATCGTCCGCACCCTCGAGGCGGTCGGTTGACCCCACCCGCTCCACCGTCCGGCCCGGCTCACCCGCCGGGCCGGACGTCTGCGTCGGCGCCGAGGACCACGCCGCGTCGAGCGAAGAACCGGTCCAGGTCCGCCCACGGCACGCGCGCGTAGTGCTGACTCCCCGGGTAGCCGGAGGGGTTGTTGACGTACAGCGCCTCGTCGTCGTGGTCCACGGCCAGCACCAGGTGCCCGCCACGGAACGGAGGTTCGGGATTCAGGGTGCGGATGGACGGGTGCACGGAGAGCATCGGCAGCCGTCCTGCGTCGAGATGCGCGCGGATCCCGGCCGGGTCGAGCGAGGTCTCCACCGTGGCCGCCAGTCCCCAGCGTTCGCCTGCGTAGCGGGCGAAGGGCGCGTAGATCAGCCCCTCGACCCGTTCCCCGTCCACGACGTAGCCGCCGGCCGCGACGCACTGGTGCGCGAGCTCGACCGTGCCGGGGGCGGAGCCGCGCCAGTGCAGCAACGCCATCCGCAGACACGCCATCCCGCAGACCCGTCGGCACCACCATGCGTACTCCTGCGGCGTCGAAGCGCCCGACTCGGCCCAGCGTGGGTCGTCCTGCGCGGCGAGCGTGCCCGAGATGAGCTCGGGGACGAGCTCGGGGGAGCCGAACTGGGAGCAGTAGGGCACGGTGCCGGTGGCGGTGATCTCCATGGGTCGATTCTGCACGCGTTCTGCCCGCACCATTGACCGGCGCCGGAGCGACTTCTACATTCCTCCATACCGACCGGTAGGTGTGCTGAATTCCATTTCACAGACGACTGGAATCCGTCCTGGCCGCACGCGCGCGTCTTCCCGCGTGCGCGCCGGGTGCGAGGAGGGCTCCGCATGTCCGTGTCCGTGCCCCTGACCGCCCCGACCCCGCTCGCCCGGCTGTGGCGAAGAGAACTCGCCCACTACCCCGACACGGCGCGCCGCTATCTCTATCTCGGCATCGTGGTCGTCACCACGGTGGTGCTCTACTACGAGCTGTACGTGCAGTACGCGGTGGCGACCTCGATCATCCGCCACTACGACATGAGCTTCCGCACCTTCGTCTGGATCAGCGTCATCGGCAACGCCGTCGGCGCCTTCGCCTCGCTCGTGGCCGGCTTCGCCGACCGGTGGGGACGCGCCAACCTCGTCGTCTACGGGCTGCTGGTGGCGGCCCTGCTGCTGGTCCTCGGCCTGCCGAACGCGCCCGACAAGAACGTCTACCTGGTGCTCTTCTCTGCCGTCAGCTTCGTCGAGGGCATCGTCCTGGTCGCCACCCCGGCCCTGATCCGCGACTTCTCCCCGCAGCTCGGCCGGGCCACCGCCATGGGTTACTGGACGATGGGTCCGGTCATCGGCAGCCTCGTCGTCACCGAGGTGACCAGCGCGACGCTCTCCACGGCGGGCTGGCAGGACGAGCTGCGCTACTCCGGCTACGCGGGCCTGCTCGTCTTCGTCCTGGCCCTGTTCGGGCTCCGCGAGCTCTCACCGCGGCTGCGCGACCAGATCATGGTCAGCCTGCGCGACCGCGCCCTGGTCGAGGCCCGCGCCGCCGGGATCGACCCCGAGCGCCAACTGAAGGGCCACTGGCGGCAGATGATGCGCCTGGACGTGGTCGGCTCGGCGTTCGCGATCAGCGTCTTCCTGCTCTTCTACTTCGCCGCCGTCGGCAACTTCGTCGTCTACTTCGCCACCACCTTCGGCTACTCCGAGCAGCGCGCCAACGCACTCGCCAACTGGTACTGGGCGCCGAACGCGGTGGCGCTGGTCGTCGTCGGCCTGCTCTCGGACCGGCTGCGGGTCCGCAAGCCCTTCATGATCGTGGGAGCGCTCGGCACGATGGCCGCGACCGCGGTCTTCGCGACCCGCGCCACGCATCCCACCACGGGTTACTACACCTTCGCCCTGCTGTGCGCGTGCGTCGGCGTCCTCAGCGGCGTCGCCTACGCGCCGTGGATGGCGAGCTTCACCGAGACGGTCGAGAAGCACAACCCTGCCGCGACCGCGACCGGCCTCGCGGTGTGGGGCTGGATCATCCGCATCGTCGTCGCGGTCTCGGCGGCGTTCGTCCCGGTCGTCGTCACCGCCGTGACCCCGCTGGTCGAGCACGGTTCCCAGGTCGCCGCCGCACAGGCGGAGGCGGGCCCGGCCCTGGCCGTGGTCCAGGCCCACCCCCAGCTCTTCGCCGAGCTCGGCAAGTACCCGCCGACGGCCATCCCGCCCGCCCTGCTCGCCCAGGCCGCCCAGGAGGTCGGCCCCGCCAACCTGCAGCTCGTCGCCAAGGCCCAACCGCAGCTGACGATCCTGCAGACCTACGGCCCCGAGGTCCAGAAGGCGGCGGCCCAGGGCCCCGGCCAGTGGCAGACCTGGTGGTGGATCTGCTTCGCCGGCCAGGCGCTCTTCATCCCCTTCGTCTTCACCATGACCGGCCGCTGGAGGCCCCGCCGCGCCCGCGAGGACGCCGAGGCCCACGAGGCAGCGGTCGCCCGCGAACTGGCGGCCCTCACGGAGTGACAGCCGTGCCGGGCGCCGGCTCGCGGCGCCCGGCACGCGCAGGGGACGGTAATCAGTGCTGGGCTCGGGACTGGCTCATCGTCTCCTCCAGCAGTTCGGCGAGCCGCAGTGGGGTGCGGTCCTCGAACATCGGGCCGATGAGCTGGACGCCCACGGGAAGGCCTTCCGGGGACAGCCCCGCCGGGACGGCGGTGGCGGGCAGGCCGGGCATGGTGGCCAACCCGGCCCAGACCAGTTGGTCGAAATACGGGAAGGCGACCCCGTCGACGTCGATCCGGCGCTCCATCGGGTTGGGATGGTGGTCGTGCGGGAACGCGGGGGTCGGCGTGACCGGACAGACCACGACGTCGAACTCGGCGAACAGCCGCCGCCACGCGTGGCGATGGAGCTCGCGGCGGCCGTTCAGCCCGACCCAGTCGCGATGGCTGAGCACCACGCCGCGCAGCCGCGCCGCCTCGAGGCTGTCGTCGTCCGCGCTCAGCCCGGCCACGCGGGCCCGCACCTGCTCGTACGCCTCCATCGGGAACCGCGCAGCGGAGTTCGACACCAGCAGCTGCATGTAGATCGTGGCGGCCTCGCCGAGGTCGGGGAGCAGCGCACTGTGCCGCTCGACGCGGGCACCGCCCTCGGTCAGCGCGTCGGCCACCCGGTTCACTGCCGCCCGCACGGCGACCCCGCTCGCGATGCGCGGATGGTCCTCGACGACCAGGACCCGGAAGTCGCCCAGCCGCTGGTGGCGCGGCGGCGGCAGCCTCATGTCGTACGCCACCCCGTGCGTCAGCGGGTCCGGGCCGGCCATGACGTCGAGCAGGAGCGTGAGGTCACGCGCGGAGCGCGCCATCGGGCCGACGACGGCGAGGTCCTGGTCGGCGGGCAGGGCCGGTCCGGGCGGTGGGACCATGCCGCGGCTCGCCAGCAACCCGAGGCTCGGCTTGTGGGCGTGGATGCCGCAGAAGTGTGCCGGGGTGCGCAGCGAACCGGCGATGTCGGAGCCGATCGACAGCGCCCCGAACCCGGCGGCGAGGGCCGCGGCCGACCCACCTGAGGATCCGCCCGGCGTGCGGGTGGGGTCCCACGGGTTGTTGGTGGTGCCGTAGATCTCGTTGAAGCTCTGAATGTCCTGCAGACCCAAGGGCACGTTGGTCTTGCCGAGGACCACCGCGCCCGCGGACTTGAGCCGTGACACCTGCACGGCGTCTTCGGCGGGCAAGTGGTTCCGGTACGCCGGGATGCCCCACGTCGTGGGCAGCCCGGCGACGTCGTAGGACTCCTTGACCGTCACCGGGATGCCGAGCAGCGCCAGATCCTCCCCCCGAGCACGCGCCCGGTCCGCGTCGCGCGCGGCCGCTCTCGCCCGGTCGAAGTCCGGTACGCAGATCGCGTTGATCGTCTTGTCGTCCCGCTCGATTCGGGCGATCGCCTCGTCGGTCAGCTCCACCGAGGACACGTCGCCGGCCCGCAGCGCGGCGACGAGCTCTTCGGCGGTCGGAAAGTTCGACTCCATGGACCGACCGTACCGACCCCTCGAAAGGGCCACGAAATGCCGATTCACGCAACGGAATTCGGGTGGAGGGGAGGGCTCGGGGGGGGCCGGTTCGGGCGTCTGGGACGATGTGGCCGTGCATGTTGACGACCGGATCGGCGAGGGTGTCTCGGCGGAGCTCGCGGAATTCCTCCGGGGGGCCGTCGACGACCGTCCTGCGAAGATCGCCCCTGCCGTGTGCGACGGGTGCGGCGGCCGCTGGTTCTCCGTGCTCGTCGACGGCATGGAGGGCGCAGCTGAGCGGGAGTGCCCCGGCTGCGGCAGGCGGGCGTTCATCGCCGACAGCGAGGAGTTCGAGGACGCCGTTGCGTTCTTGCTGGCGGAGGACGGGCCGGTCCGCTGGGTGACGCTTGGCCTGCGGTGCCAGCACGACGGCGCCGTCGAGTCCTGTGCCGATTGGAAGATCGATTACGGTCCCACTGATCACCTGCTGGGTAGGGCTTGAGTCGGCCTTGGTTCTGGCGGTGAGGGGGACTACCGGGCCACATGACACGACCGCTTAGCCTGTGGCGCATGCCGCGGAACTGGCGGCCCGCGGTGCCCGGGACGTCGTGCGGTCTCGGGCCTGTGACCAGGCCGAAGGCATCCTCGCCGCCGGCTGACCGCTCACCACCCTCGGCCGTGCGTGCATCAGTAGGGGTTCCCTGAGGCCATCCGCAGCCGTATCGTTTATCGATAGCATCGATAAACGATACGGGCGAGGGTGTTGCCATGACCGAGGAACCGAAACTGCTCGAACCGCTGGCCACCGCGGTGGGGTTCGTGCTCAAGCTGGTGATCGCCCTACTGGCGCTCGGCTTCGTGTTGAGCCTGTTCAACAGCAACGTTCATGTCGGCTGGAGCTCGGGGAACGTCTGCGCCACCGACCAGAACTTCCTGAGCAGCACCAGCGGCGACAGCACCCTGGACCAGATGGAGTTCCTGCCCAAGGGCGGCGCGACCGTCGGCTTGCATCCGCAGTTCTGCACCTCGAACCCGAGCGGCTTCCAGCGGCTGCTGGTCACGTTCGAGCAGCTGCCGACCCTCCTGATGGCCGTCGGCTCCCTGCTCTGGCTCAACGCGCTGTTGCGCCGCGCCGCCCGGGACGGGGTCTACACCCTGCGGACGACGGCCGGGATCAAGCGGTTCGGTTGGTGGCTGCTCGTCGGCAGTCTCGTCGTCTCCGCGGCGAAGGCCGCCGCGCAGGCCGCGCTGCTGGCGACGCTGACCGGGCGGGCCACCTCCACGGCCGCGTCCTGGCTCTCCACCTGGAGTTTCCCAACCGGCATGGTGTTCACTGCTCTTGGGCTGTTCACCTTCGCGCGGATCCTGCGCGCGGGCGCGGCCATGCGAGAGGACCTCGAAGGGACCGTGTGATGTCGTCGACCGAACCCCCGGAAGGCCACGGCATCGAGGTCCACCTCGACCGGCTGCTTGCCGAACGGGGCATGACTCTCACTGAACTGGCCCAACGGGTCGGCGTCACGACCGTCAACCTGTCGATCCTGAAGAACGGTCGTGCCAAGGCGGTCCGCTTCACCACCCTCACCAGTCTGTGCGAGGCCCTGGACTGCCAGCCGGGCGACCTGCTCGCCTACCGCCCCGAGGGCCGGCCGGGGTAGATCACCCCGGCGAAGGTTCGTTCTCCGGAAAGTGGCAGGCGACCAGGTGACCCGAGCGCAGTTCGCGCAGGGGCGGTTCGACCTGGCGGCAGATCTCCTGGGCCTTCCAGCAACGGGTGTGGAAGCGGCAGGCCGGTGGCGGGTTGACCGGGGAGGGGACGTCGCCGGTGAGGAGGATGCGTTCGCGTTGCTGCTTGCGCTTGGGGTCCGGGACGGGGACGGCGGACATGAGGGCGACGGTGTAGGGGTGGAGCGGGGCGTGGTAGAGGGAGTCGCGGCCGCCCAGTTCGACGACCTTGCCCAGGTACATCACCGCCACGCGGTCCGAGACGTGGCGGACGACGGACAGGTCGTGGGCGATGATCACGTAGGTGAGACCCAGTTCGCCCTGGAGGTCGTCCAGCAGGTTCACCACCTGCGCCTGGATCGAGACGTCCAGCGCCGAGACCGGCTCGTCGGCCACGATCAGCTTGGGACGCAGGGCCAGCGCCCGCGCGATGCCGATGCGTTGGCGCTGGCCGCCGGAGAACTCGTGCGGATAGCGGTTGTAGTGCTCGGGGCTCAGCCCGCACAGCTCCAGCAGTTCCTGCACGGCCTTCTTGACGCCGTGTTCGGTCTTCACGCCCTGGAGGCGGAACGGCGCGCCGACGATCGTGCCGACGGTGTGGCGGGGGTTCAGCGAGGAGTACGGGTCCTGGAAGATCATCTGGATGTCGCGGCGCAGCGGGCGCATCGCGCCGGTGCTCAGGTGCGTGATGTCACGGCCCTCGAAACGGATCGAGCCTGCGGTCGGCTCGAGCAGGCGGACCAGCAGCCGGCCCGTCGTGGTCTTGCCGCAGCCGGACTCGCCGACGACCCCCAGTGTCTCCCCGGCGCGGACGGTGAAGGCCACGCCGTCGACCGCGCGCACCGCGCCGATCTGGCGTTGGAGCAGGCCCTGACGGATCGGGAAGTGCTTGACCAGGGCGTCGACCTGGAGCAGGGCCTCGCCGTCCACGGGTGCGGTGCCCGGTGCGGGCACGGTCTCGGTCGTCATCGCAGCGGCCTCCTTCCATGGCGAGACCCGCAGGGTCACAGTCCCGGTGCGACGTCCTCACTGAAAATGCGCTGCCGATCCTCCGGGGTGAGATGGCAGGCGACGGTGTGGTCGGGGTCGTCCGCGTCCACCGGGACCAGCGGCGGTACCTCCGTGTTCGAGCGGCCGTCGGTCAGCAGGGCGTAGCGGCAGCGCGGGTGGAAGGGGCAGCCCGGCGGGACGCGGATCAGGCTTGGCGGATTGCCCTCGATCGGCAGCAGCCGGTCCTGACGCTCGCGGTTGATCCGCGGCATCGAGGCGAGCAGGCCCCAGGTGTAGGGGTGCTGCGGACGGGAGAAGACCTGCTCGGCCGGCCCGTGCTCCATGCACCGGCCCGCGTACATCACCAGGATGTCGTCGGCGATCTCGGCGACCACGCCCAGGTCGTGGGTGATGATGACGACGGCCGAGCCGGTCTCGCGCTGCAGGTCCCGGATGAGGTCGAGGATCTGTGCCTGGACGGTGACGTCGAGCGCGGTGGTCGGCTCGTCCGCGATCAGCAGGTCCGGGTCGTTGACCAGCGCCATCGCGATCATCGCGCGCTGGCGCATGCCGCCGGAGAACTGGTGCGGGTAGTCGTCGACGCGCTTGTCCGGCTGGGGGATGCCGACCCGGGCGAGCATCTCCACGGCCCGCTCGTGGGCCTGCTTGCGGTGGACGTCGGGGTGGTGGACCCGATAGGCCTCCGTGATCTGCCGACCGATGCTGTAGAAGGGGTGCATGGCCGTCAACGGGTCCTGGAAGATCATCGCCATCTTCCGGCCGCGCAGCTGTCGCACCCGCTCGGGATCGGCGTTGACCAGCTCCTCCCCGTCGAGCCACACCTCGCCCGTCACCCGGGCCCGACCGGAGCGGTGCAGGCCCATGATGCCCAGCGAGGTCACCGACTTGCCCGAGCCGGACTCGCCGACGATCCCGAGGGCGCGGCCGCGGTCGAGGCGGAAGGTCAGGCCGTCCACGGCCCGGACCAGGCCGTCGTCGGTGTCGAAGTGGATGCGCAGGTCCCGCACGCTCAGGAAGGCCGAATCGGGCGGGCCCTCCCCGGCCGTGACGGTGCCGGTGCCGGTGCGCAGATGGGGACGCTTCATCGCTCGCCCCTCACTTGTACCTGACACGAGGATCGACGGCGACGTAGAGGACGTCGACGACGAGATTGGCGGCCACGATGAAGAAGGCCGCCAGGGTGGTCACCGCCAGGATCTGCGGCAGGTCGTTGTCGGTGATGGCCTCCACCGCGTACTGACCCACCCCGGGCAGGGAGAAGGCAGTCTCGGTCAGCACCGCGCCGCCGAGCAGCAGGCCGAGGTCCAGTCCGAAGATGGTGATGATCGGGGTCAGCGCGGCGCGCAGCCCGTGCCGGACCACGACCTGACGTTCCGGCAGACCTTTGGCCCGCGCGGTGCGGATGTAGTCCTCGCTCATCGTCTCCAGCATTCCGGCGCGGGTCAGCCGCGCGTAGAGGGCGGAGTAGAGGAAGGCGAGGGTGACCCACGGCAGCACCAGGTTCTTCGCCCACAGCAGCGGGTCCTGGGTCAGCGGCACGTACTGGAGGTTGGGGAAGATCGGCCACTTGTAGCTGAACAGGGCCAGCGACAGCAGCGCGGTGAAGAAGATCGGCAGCGAGACGCCGGCCAGGGCCAGGCCCATGGAGAGCCGGTCGAAGACCGAGCCGCGCTTGAGCGCGGAGAGCACGCCGATCGCCACGCCGGTGACCACCCAGATCACCGCCGCGCCGGCGGCCAGCGAGATGGTCACCGGCAGGCGTGAGACGATCTCCGGCCAGACCGGCAGGTGGCTCTTGAACGAGTAGCCGAAGCAGGGGACGTGGCACACCGACGCGTCGGGGCCGTAGCGGAACGTCCGGCCGGCCACGATGCCGTGGGCGAACTCCCACCACTGCTGGTAGATCGGTTGGTCGAAGCCGAGGTTCTTCTCCACGGCCGCGAGCGCCTCCGGGCTCGGGTCGCGGCCCACGTACTGGGCGGCGAGCTGGGTGCTGGTCTCGCCGGCCAGTCGTGGCACCAGGAAGAAGATGCCAAAGGTGATCATGGTGACGGCGATCAGCAGGAAGATCGCCGCGATCACCCGGCGGACGATGTACGCGGTCACCGCACGGCTCCGGAATCACTAGGCCGGGGTCACTTGGTGGAGCCGACGTTGAGGTAGTCGTACATGCCGTAGGCCTCGGTCACGTAGATGTTGGTGGCGGCGGCCGGCCGGTACAGCAGGTCCTTGCGGTAGAGCAGCGGCACGATCGCCGCCTGCTGCATCGCGGCCTTGTCGATGGTGCCCCAGGCCTGGAGCCGCGCCGACTCGTCGGTGTTCTGGATCGCCGACGACAGCATCTGGTTGATGTTCGGGTCGTTCAGCTCGGAGAGGTTGCTGTTGCCGGAGGCCTTGATGGTGGCGCCGTCCAGGATCTGCTCCAGGAAGCCGTAGCCGGTCGGCCAGTCGGCGGCCCAGGCCATCATCATCAGGCCGAGGTCGTGGGAGTGGACGAAGGCGGGAGCGCCCGCGTTGTCGGTGAAGTACTTGCCGGACGGGTACTGCTGGATGTCGACGTTGATGCCGACCTTCTTCAGCGAGGCCTGGATGGCCTGCGCCATGGCGATCTCGTTCGGCCGGTCGGAGCGCGCCGACAGGTTGGTGGTGAAGCCGTTCGGCATGCCGCACATCGACAGCTGCTGCTTGGCGGAGTTCAGCCCCTGCGTGCTGTCCGCACCCGCGTTGCCCGGCGTCGGGTACTGGTCGGGGTACTGCGTGTAGCCGTTGACGGTCGGCGGCAGCACGGTGGAGGCGATGTCGCCGTGGACGTCACCGCCGGTCGCGGTCTGCACGGAGGTCTTGTCGATCGCGTACTCGACCGCCTGGCGGCAGTGGATGTTGTTGAACGGCGCCACGTTGGTCGAGATCGCCACGTAGGCGAGCGCGCCGCTCTGGGCGTCGTCGATGTGGCTCTTCTGGCTGGGGTTGGACAGCGCCGTCGCCTGCGTGGCGGCGGCCATGCCGGCGCCGGCCATGTCGAGCGTGGTGTTGCCGGCGATCAGGTTCTGGTCGACGGTGGTCTGCGCGATGTTGAAGTCGATGGTGATCTTGTCCGGGTACTGCTTGCGCAGCGGGTCGCTGCCGGCGCTCCAGTTGGGGTTCTTCACCAGGGTCGCGCCCTTGCCGTCCGTGTAGCTGCTGAACATGTAGGAGCCGGACGAGACGATGTTGTTCACGTACGAGGCGCCGGTGTCCTTGGCGGCCGGGACGGGCGCCGTCTGCGGGTTGCTGACCAGGTAGTCGAAGTCCGCGAACGGCTGCTTGAGGTGGAAGACGATCGTGTGGGTGTCGGGGGTCTGGATCGAGTCCAGGCCGCCGGTCTTGTCCTTGTACGGCCCCGGGTACGGGGTCGAGTTGTCGACCAGGTACTGGTGGAAGTAGGTCGGGCCGTTGGAGAGCACGTCGGGGGCGTAGTTGCTGCGCTCGATCGCGTACTTCACGTCCGCGGTGGTGATCGGCGTGCCGTCGGAGAACTTCAGGCCCGTGCGGATGTGGTACGTCCAGGTCTTGCCGCCGTCACTCGGCGTGCCGAGGCCGGTGGCGAGGTCCGGTACGAGCTTGAGGCCGCCGGTACCGGGCGCCGGGGTGAACGTGGTCAGGGCCCTCGCGTACAGCCGGGAGAAGTCCCACATGAACGCGTAGTAGGTGTTGCCCGGATCCATCGAGTCGGGGGTGCTGGAGAGCTGGTAGGCGACCGTGCCGCCGGCGTGCGTCGAGGGGTTGACCACCCCGGTGATACCCGCGTTGTACGAGCTCGAGCTGCTGCTGCTCGTGCCGCCGCCGCTGGAACTGCAGGAGGTCGCCGCGAGCACCACCGCGGCGGCGGCCGCCGCGAGGACGGCTGTCTTCGAGCTTCTGATGGTCCTCATGGTGACTGCCTCCTCCTCGCGTGCTTTCAGTTGCTCCTCGGGTCCAGCGCGTCGCGCAGACCGTCGCCGAGCAGGTTGAAGGCCAGGACGGTGATGAAGATGGCGAGGCCCGGGACGACCATGAACCACGGGTCCGCCTGGTAGAGGCTGATCGACTGGTTGAGCATCCCGCCCCAGGACGCCTGCGGCGGCTGGATGCCGACGCCGAGGAAGCTCAGACCGGCCTCGAAAAGGATGTTGGTGGGGATCAGCAGCGTGGAGTACACGATGATCGGGGCGACGAGGTTCGGCAGCAGCTCCTTGAAGAGGATGTAGTGCCCGTGGGCGCCCATGCTCCGCGCCGCGTCGACGAACTCGCGTTCGCGGAGCGAGAGCGTCTGCCCTCGGATGATGCGGCCCATGTAGGGCCAGCTGAAGAACCCGATGACGAAGATCAGCACGCTGATGTGCAGGGTCAGCCCGTGCAGTCCGAAGGCGCCGCCCTGCAGGGAGGCGGAGAGAGCGATGGCGAACAGCAGCAGCGGGAACGCGAGGAAGATGTCCATCAGGCGACTGATCACGGTGTCCACCCAGCCGCCGTAGTACCCGGCGGCCACCCCGAGCACGGTGCCGATGGTGACCGAGAGGATCGTCGCGCCGAAGGCGACGGCGAGGGAGACCCAGGAACCCTCGATGATCCGCGCGAGCAGGTCGCGCCCGTACTGGGGCTCGACCCCCAGCGGGTGCGCCCAACTGATCCCTCCGAAGCTGCCCTTGGGTTTGAGTAGCACCGGGTCGATGAGCTCCTGGTGGAAGGCGTTCGGGTCCAGCCCGAAGATCCCCTCGATGGGCTTGGCCAGCACCGCGAGCAGGACCAGGCAGACGACGACGATCCCGCCCGCCATCGCGACCTTGTCGCGCTTGAACCGGATCCAGGCGATCTGGCCGAGGGAGCGGCCCTCGATCTTCTCCTGGTCCACTCCGGCCAGCACGGATTCGGGCTGCGCCTCTGCTGCGGAGCCTGTCACGTCGAGCGGGGAGGTCATCTTGCTGCTCCCGGGCCGACGGGGACCTACTCGTCAGTCCGGAAGTGATTATAGGGCGAATGCTCCTTTATGCATATGGGATGCGTAAAGGAGATATATCGGACTTATCTGTCGGACATGCGTGGGACGAAGCCCGCCGCGTCCGCGGCCAGCTCCCGGCGGGTCGCGGACAGGACGCGGACCTCCCCCGACGCCCGGGCGTCGAGCGCCGCGCGGAGGCGGGAGACGCGGAGCGAACCCATGTAGGCGGGGATATCCGCCGGGGCGACCCACGCCGCGTCGCGTATCTCGTCCGGCTGCAGCCGCAGCGGCGGGTGCGGGAGCGGGACCGTGCCGAGGTCCAGGTAGAACTGGACGCCCGGCATGTTCGGCAGGTCGGAGGCGTCGCCGACCGCCCAGGCGAGATGGAGCAGACGACCGGCCCGCAGACGCAGGCCCGTCTCCTCGGCCAGCTCGCGTTCCGCCGCCTGCTCGGGCGTCTCCCCGGGATCGATCACGCCGCCCGGACAGCCCCACGGCTCGCGGTTGAAGCAGCGCACCAGCAGAACCCGGCCGGCCGGGTCGGTGACGACGCAGGAGACGGCGGGGAACGCGCGGGCGATGCCGCTCAGGTACGACTCGGGATCGGTCATGGTCCGGGCTCCTCAGTCCTTCTGGTCCTGGTGTCGCTGCTCTGGAATCGGACGGTCGCTCTGGAGACTCCAGAGACGCTGGAAGATCCCGGGCTGGTTCACCAGCTCCGCGAAGCTCCCCGACTGCGTGATCCGTCCGCCCTCCATGCACACGATCCGATCCGCCACCGAGGCGTTGGCCAGGTTGTGCGTGACGAGGATGACCGCGCGGTCCGCGGCGATCTCGCGCAGGCCGGTGAAGATGCGGTGCTCGGCGCGCGGGTCGAGGTCACTGGTCGGCTCGTCGAGTACCAGCAGGCCGCCGCCCCGGTGCAGCGAGCGGGCCACCGCGAAGCGCTGCCACTGCCCCGAGGAGAGCGCCACCCCGCCCCAGAACTCCCTGGCCAGCAGCGTGTCCAGGCCGCTGCGCAGCGAGGCGATCACGTCGTCGGCGCCGCTGGCCGCGGCCGCGCGCAGGACCGAGGTGTCCCCGTCGGGCCGCGGCTGACCCAGATGGATGTTCTCCCGCGCACTCATCGGCCAACGGGCGAACTCCTGGGGCACGACGGCGACGTGACGCCAGAGGGCGTGCGGGTCGAGCTCGCGGGTGTCGACGCCGTCCCACTCGACCGCGCCCGCGGTCGGCAGGTTGAGCCCGCAGAGCAGACGCATCAGCGTCGACTTGCCCGAGCCGTTCTCGCCGATCAGGGCGACGATCTCGCCGCGCCGGATCTCCAGGTCGACCTCGTGCAGCGTCTCCTTCTCGGCCGTCGGGTAGGTGAAGGAGACTTTGCGCGCCGCCACCACGGCGGGCGCCTCGGGCACGCCGTGGCCGCGGGCCAGCCGCATGCCGGAGGCCTCGGCGACGAAGGTGGACCAGTGGTCGAGGTAGAGGCCGCTGCGGAACAGCTGGGCGCCGTAACCCACCATGCCCTGCAGGCCCTGGGACGCCGCGCGGAGCGCGAAGACGGCCGTGCCGGCCGAACCGATGCTGATCAGCCCGGCAGAGAGCAGCAGCGCCAGCGTCACCCAGACCGCCCCCGAGGTGAGCCCCGCCGCGACCGACCCGACCAGGCTGATCCGCGCCCCGCGCCAGACGGCCCGGTTGGTCTGCCGCTCCACCTCCTCGGCGGCGGCCGAGTACTTGCCGAGCAGGTAGGGCGCGATGGTGTCGCTGCGGATCTGGTCGGCCTGCCACTTGTCGCCCAGGTGCCAGCGCAGCATGCCCATCACCCGACGCAGGCCGGACGTGGCGATCATCGCCTCGTAGGCCACCCGCGCGGCTCTGGTCGCGGCCACGGCCTGGGGGATCGCGGCCAGCAGCGTCAGCGGCAGCAGCAGCGGATGGATGATCGCGAGCACCACCGCGGCGGAGACCAGCGAGGCCGCGGAGGAGATCAGGTTCTGCGAGAGGCCGATCATGTCGGAGGCGGTGGCCGCGCCGCGGTCGGCAAGATCCCAGCGGTCGTTGAAGCCGGGGTGGTCGTAGGCGGAGAGCTCGGCGTTGGTGGCCGCGTCGAGCATCATGAACTGCGCCTCGCGGGTGACCATCGGCGAGAGTCGGTTGGACAGCGCGGTGATGGCGATCCCGAACAGCGCCCGCAGCCCCGCCGCGCCGGCGAGCACGCAGATGGCCGGCACCGCCTGGCGCAGCCGCGCGGTGATGTGCCCCGAGGCCACCAGCGCGGTGATCGTCTGATTGGTCGCCAGCAGCCCCAGGGCGCCGGTGATCGCGGAGACCAACTGGCAGGCGAGCAGCGCGACGGCCGCCCGCCGGTCCACCCGCCACGCGAGCGCGAGCGCCTCCCGCAGCAGCCGCGGCAACCGCCGCGCCATCCCGGCGGTCGTCATCCGCTGCGCGTCGCCCTCCAGGTCCTCGCCCTGGAGCGCGAACCGCAGGGCCTCATCGGTGGCGGCCGTGGAGGAGTCGACGGTGGAATCGGTGGAATCAGGGGTGGAATCGGTGGTGGCGTCCAGAGTCACAGGCACGCTCCGGCAGACTCGACGTGAGCACACGCTTCTGCATGTCCTGTCTGCCGTTGTACCGGCGGGGTCCGACAGCGCTCACTCCTTCGAGTGGCAACGGCCGGGTTTGCTTGCACGCTGTCCTGACATCGACCGCATCTGCCGCGCCACAGGGGACAGCTGCTGCATCAGCGCCGTCGACCCTGGCCGGTCAGCGCTTCAAAGCACGGTCATTGACATGCCGTTGGGCGCCTGAGGAGCATGAGCGTATGTCACTTTGGCGACAGCTCCGCACCGATGTCCGCGACGGCAAGAACCTGGAGATTTACGCCACTGGACTGGTTTCTTTGTCGCTGGCGGTACTGGGAGTGCTGGGAACCGTCTCGCCCGGCATACTCTCCGCAGCCACCCTCGCCACGCTGGCGTTGCTGGCCGGCAGTGCTCTCGAGGGTCGACATGCGGGCGAGCGTCTTGAGCGCAGTCACAGAGAACTGGCGCAGCTGGTCCGCGAACGGGTGGCGGAGGAGGTTTCGGCCGATCGATTCCTCACCACAACGAAGGTCGGCTTCGAGGAGCAACTGCGGCACGCGCGGGAAGTCTTGATCGTGGGGGTTTCCCTGTCGCGCACTCTGCGCACCCACATGGCCGACCTGGAGCGGCTTCTGCTGAACGGCGCGTCGATTCACATTGCCGTCATCGATCCGATGTCGACGGTTCCGCAGGAGGCAGCTCGCCGCAGCAGTATTCCTGACTCGCCCGACCGCTACGAGCACTATCTTCGGCCCTCGGTCGATCTGCTACGGCAACTCGCCGCGACCCCCGGTGCCGGCGGCCGGATCCAGGTACGTTTCCTGCCCTTGTTGCCCGCCTGTGGGCTGGCCCTCCTCGATGCCGATACGGACGAAGGACGTATCTACGTCGATCTGTATGTTCACCGTTCAGCAGCCGCGGACCCGGTGATGACACTGACACGCCTCAAGGATGCCCGCTGGTACCAGCACTTCCGGGACGAGTTCTACCGCATCTGGGAAAGCGGCCGCCCTGCTGGCGTCAATGACGGCTTCGCCACCGCGGTGTGAGCCCCCCGGGAGCTGCCGCCCGGGTGCAGCCCTATGTGGCCACGAACACCACGGCGGCCAAGGTCTCCCGGTCTCCCAAGCGCCCTTGGCCGCCTGGCTGCTGTCGCTGGATCACGGTCGTCCGGTCGTCCGGCTACGCGAGCTCGCGCATGCGGCGGATCGGGCTCGCGAGAAGGATCAGGGGGCTGATCGCAGCCAGCGCAGCCATCAGGACGAGAGCGGAACGGGTTCCCCACAGCGCGGCGGCGCCGCCCGCGGTCAGTGCTCCGAAGGGGATCGCGCCCCAGGAGACGAAGCGGACCGTTGCCATCACGCGCGGCAGCAGCTCCGGGGGAGTGGCGGCCTGCCGGAAGGTGCGCGTCACGATGCTGGTGACCACCACCGCGGCGGCGAAGCCGGCGTTGCCCAGGGCGAACAGGCCCAGCGTCAGGGAGCTGCCGGCCAGCGGCATCAGCAGGGCGAAGCAAGGGGTGGCCACCGCGGCCCGGCGCAGCGCCCTGCCGCTGCCCAGGCGGGCGACGATCCGGGGCGTCAGCGCCGCGCCGACCAGGCTGCCGACGCCCTCCGTCGCGATCAGCAGTCCGACCAGCGCGGGCGGCGCGCCCACGCTGCGGACCAGGAAGACGGGCGTCAGTGCCATGAGGCCGCCGCAGACGAAGTTGACGGCGGTCGCATACGCCGCGCAGGGGCCGATGACCGGGTGGCGGGTGACGTAGCGCCAGCCCTCGCGGATCATCTCGCCCATGCCGCGGCGCGGGCCTTCCTGCGCGGGGTGTGCCACCTGCGGCAGGCTGCCCATCAGCGCGGCGGACAGGACGTAGCTGACCGAGTCCACCACCATCGACGTTGCCGCGCCGAGCAACTGGACCAGCACGCCGCCGAGCGAGGGGCCGCCGAGCTGGGTCGCCGCCCGGGCGCCGGACGTCAGGCTGTTGCGCGTGGTGAGCTCCTCCTTGCTGACGATGCCGGGCAGGAAGGTCGAGTTGCCGACGTCGAAGACCACCGACGCCAGGCCGACGACCAGCGCCACCACGATCAACTGCGTCAGGCTCAGCTCGCCGAGCGCGGCCGCCACCGGCACCGAGGCCACCGCCGCGGCCCGGACCAGGTCCATCGCCACCTGCGTGCCGCGCAGCGGCAGCCGGTGCACCAGCACGCCGGCCGGGAGACCGATCAGCAGCCAGGCCACGTAGGACGCGGCCGTGATCAGGCTGACCTCGAACGCGGAGGCGTGCAGGGCCAGGACCGCCAGCAGCGGCAGGGCCACGGCGGTGACGGCGTCGCCCACCCCGCTCACGGTGGAGGCACTCCAGTACCGCCAGAACGCCGCCACCCGGGCCGCGCCCTTCGGAGGCGCCTCCTGCCCCACCTGCTGCCGTACCGCTGTGGTCATGCCGTCCCCCGTGCGCCGTCAAGTGAGTCTCTTTAGGGAACTCACTATACTCATGGATCATGCGGTACACAGAACTCGGCGACCCGGACTGCGCGATCGCCCAGGCGCTGGCGGTGGTCGGCGACCCGTGGACACTGCTCCTCGTCCGCGACGTCGCGGGCGGGACGCACCAGTTCGACGCGCTCCGCGACGGACTCGGGATCAGCCGCAAGGTGCTGACGGAGCGCCTGAAATCCCTGGTGGGCGACGGGGTGCTGGAGAAGCGTCTCTACAGCGCGCACCCGCCCCGCTACGCCTACCACCTGACGCCGACCGGACGCGGGCTGCTGCCCGTCCTCGTCGCCCTCCAGGACTGGGGCGGACGCCACGTGATGGGTGACGGCACGCTCTCGGCCACGAGCACGGCGGACTCCGCCGAGACCCGGCGTGTGCACGCGCTGGTCGGACACCGCCTGCCCGAGCTCGCGCTCGCGGGGCGGGACGGAGAGCCTGTCGATCCGGTCTCCGCCGAGCACGCCTGGACGGTCCTGTACTGCTACCCGGGCGCCTTCGCGCCCGGTGGCCACGACTACCCGCCGGGCTGGGGCCAGATCCCCGGCGCCTCCGGCTGCACGCTGGAGTCCTGCACCTACCGCGACCGGATGCCGGACTTCGCCCGGCGCGACACCCGCGTCCACGGGGTCAGCACGCAGCGCCCCGACCAGCTCGACGCCTTCGCGGACCACGCCCGGATCGCGTTCCCGCTGCTCTCCGACGCAGACCTGCAACTGGCCGCGGCCCTGCGGCTCCCCACCTTCCGCGCGGCAGGCGTCGACCGCCTCAAGCGGCTGACCCTGGTCCTCGACTCCACCCGCACGGTACGCGGCGTTCTCTATCCGGTGGCCGACCCGGCAGGCTCCGTCGACGACGCGCTGGCGCTCGTCGACTCACTGCAGGCGTCCGCACCGGAGAGCGGGGCGCCGCACCACTGAAGCCCCGAGCCCCGAGCCCTGGGCCCTGAGGCACCGGGGTCCTGAGGGCTGTTGTCGTTCCGATCTCGAAGGCTGTCAGTCGAACGGCAGTCCCGATCGGGTGACAGCGGCGGTTGCCGCGCACTGGCGACGTGCACCGCCTGGCGGTGGCCAGGAGAATCACGGGGTGCGCCGTATGTATGCCTGTGCCAGTTCGTGGAGACGGGTTTGGTCGAAGCTGCGCCCGTGGCCAGGGTGGACGGCGGACACGTTCACCTGCGCGAGGAATTCCATGCTCTGCCGGTACGAAGGCATGTCCGATTCGGGGAGCTCGTCGATGAGGTAGCCGTCGTAGACGGTGTCACCCGAGTACAGCACGCCAGTGCGCTCCTCCAGGAGAGCGATACATCCCATCGTGTGGCCGGGGAGATGGATGACGGTCAGCGTCCGATCGCCCAGATCGATCTTGTCGCCGTCCTCAACCCCACGGGTGAGGGTCACTGGTGCCACGCCGTACGCCCCCGGGTCGTACTCGGGATGCGGCAGCGTGCTGATCAGCAGGTCGGGGACATCCTCTCCCACAGTATCGATCCCGAGTTTCTCGTAGAGTTCGGTGCCGTACAGACTCGCCGGGACTCCGCGCGCGAGAATCCCGGCTGTAGATCTGTGGGCGACCCGCTCGCTGAACTCATGTGCTCCACCGACATGGTCGAGATGCGCGTGGGTGAGAACGACCAGCGGATCTCGCTCGAACAGTTGCGGGATCGCCTGGCGGAGTCCGACCACGCCGAGACCGGCGTCCACCACGACATCACGATCCGAACCACGCAGCCACCATAGGTTCGCCTTCAGCAGCGGGTCGACGTGTGGTTCGGTGATCCGAACGACTCCATCGCCGATCTCATGCTGCTCGTACCATTCGACCATGCCGTCAAGTCTGGGTCACCGCATGCCCAGGCGTGGCCGAACGGCCCCACAGTGCAAGGTGCATTGGATCACACACCGAGCCGGTGGTAGTCGACGGTCGCGCCGCGCCTGGGTAAGCCTTGCCGACCCGACAGCGAATGCCGACGCCAGCGAGGGCGGATGTCTCTCGGCCGCGAGTCTCGGTCGGGTGACTGCGACGCCTGCCGTGCATGAAAACAGGGCCTCTTGGTAGCTCAAAGGGTGCCTACGCCAAAAAGCTGTCCGGGAGGCCCTGTTGTCGCTGTGGGATCACCGACTTCGGCTTCGCCGCGTCAGCCGGCTCGGGCCGAAACGGCTGTCCAGCGGGAGCCGGCCGGTCCCCGGCGTCGTCGTCCGAGGTCAGCCCCTCGCCGACGCGTGAACGGGCGACGACCCACCCGTTCCACTCCCGCTCGGCCACGTCCAGCTCGGCATGGATGCGGTCGGCCTCCTCGCGCAGTTCGTCCACACGGCGGCGAGCAGTGAGCTCGCGCTGTTCCAGCAGCCCCACGACCGACGGCCTCCCGACCTCCACCCGAGCGACGACACGACACGTCACCACTGCCACGAGGCCGCCGATCCTATGCCCGACCAGCGGAAACGCAGCTCTCAAGCCCGGAAGGACAACAGCCACTCAAGCCCAATCAGCCCACGTCGGGGTCGCGCTCAGGCCATCAGTTGAGCCAGCCAGACGGCGACGAGGACGGGGACCAGAAGGCAGACCAGACCCAGAAGGAAGAATCCTGCCGTCAGCACCTTGAACGCTCTGTGCTCCAGCGCGCGACACGCTGCGAAGCAGGTGAACAGGACGACGCCGAAACATGGTGCGACGACGAAGCCGTAGGCAAGGATCTCCATGCGTATCTCCCTTCGGCACGGGACTCACGTCTCACTGGTGGCGCAGGATCTCGTCGTCAGCACAGGCCTCGTCTCCGTCTTCGACCAGACAGATGTCGAGCCCGGCTGCGTCACGCTGGATCTCGCCCGTCAGCCCTGAGCAGACAGGCGACTGACCGGAGCCGAAGATCACCCCGAAGCTCTGCCCCTGAGTTGCCGAGGCGTCTGTCACGTGGCTGTGGCCACTCGAATCACCTGGCATGGGTACGAAGAACTCCCACGTGCCTCGCATCAGTGTCGAATTGCAGTCGCCGTCGGGGACGGTTCGCTCCAGACCGATCGCCGTGAACATGTGGTCTGCTGACAGCGTCATCTGCCCGCCCGAGCCGGCACTCCACGTGCCGAGAAGTTGGCCTTCGGTGACGGAGGCTGCGGCGCCACCCGCTCCCCCGCAGCCGACGCAGGCCCACAAGACGCCTGCAATCAGGAGCACCGCGCCAGGTGCTCGCCCAGCCTTCACCATGACCAAGCCCCCGCCGTTCGATCGTCGCGATCCAGCCAGGAGATCATGGCGCAGAAATTGAACATGTTCAATATATGCTCTGAAGCCGTGGGCGAGCTCCCTCACTCCTCTCCTGCGCCGCCAGGACCTGTCCGGTCCGGCTCCGCAGCTCGGCGGGCCAGGCGGACCAAGGCGTGGGCGTTGGCGCGACCGACGCCCAGGGGGAAGAGAGCCGCGCGGCCGGGAAGGCGGAAGCCGCCGGTCGCGGCGACCAGGGTGCCGCCCCGCGCCGGCACGGCAGCGATCCCGATCAGCAGGAAGCGGCTCTGCATCCAGCACCAGCCTGACTCCAACTGGACGTCGAAGCGGGCCCGGAACCCGAGCCGCCCTCGGGCGTGGGCCTCGAGTCGGCCGTCGACCTCGCGCAGGGTGATGTTGCGCATGTCGACCTCGAAGGTGCCGAGCTCGTGCTCCAGGTCGCTGACGATCCTCCAGAGCCGGTCGAAGGGCACCGGAATCGCCCGTTCGGCGACCACCGCGCCGGAGATCCCCGCCGCCAGGACCCGCAGGCGGCGCACCGGGTCGAAGTCGGCCACCGGCCAGTTCGGCGTCATACGCCCCACGCCTTTCGGAAGTTGTCACGCGCCCGGTGCAGCCGGGACTTGACCGTGCCCACTGGCAGCTCCAGCAGTTCCGCGGCCTCGGACTCGTCGAGGCCCTCCACGTCCCGCAGCACGATCACGGCCCGGTGTTCTGGTGACAGCCTGGCCAGCACGTCCGACACGTCCGCCGCCTGTTCGATGTCCCGTCGGCTGGGGATCCGGTCCAACCGTTCCCCCGGATCGACGGGAACGGTGCGCGCCGCGCGCTTCGCCAGCCGCACCGCCTCGCGCACGGCGATGGCCCTCACCCAGCCCTGGCAGGCGCTCGGATCCTTCAACGAGCGCAGGTTGCGGAAGACCGCGATCAGCGTCTCCTGCGTCGCGTCCGGCCCGTCGGCGTCGGCGATCGGCCCGCAGACGCGCGCCGCCAAAGGGGTCAGCCGAGCAAGAAGACTGCTCATCGCCACGGTGTCACCCCTTTGGGCGCGTCGCACCACGACGGAGAGGTCGTCATCGGTCACATGTGGAGGAGGAGCGAAGTCTGCAAAAGGTTCCATCGAACTCCCGCCGATTTTTTTCCTCAGCTTTCCGGGGCCCCCGACGGAACGTCCGGCCGCCGGCCTGCCTCTCTGTGGCGGAGCCGCTCACCACCGAGAGCGGCACGGCGATCGACGGAGGTTCCGATGAAGGTGCACACCAAGGCGCGAACCGTGGCGACGGTGCTGATGTTGGATGCCGCCATCCACTCCTACTGGGCGACCGGAGCCGTTTGGCCCGCCCACTCGCTCACGTCCCTGTCCCTGGCGGTCCTCAATGCGGACGTACGATGGAACGCGCCGGTACTGCTTCCGATCGCGGGAATGCTCGTGACGGGCGCGACGGCGCTGCTCGCCCGGTCCCACGGCCGCGGAGGCCAACTCGCGGCGCTCGGCAGCTTCGCGGTGGCCGCTGGCCTCGGCATGCGTGGCGTGGCCGGGCTGGTCTGGATCAGCGGCGTGGGCAGTGACCCGCAGGCCCCCTTCTACTGGCTCAACCTGCTTCTCTACACCCCCGCCTGTATGACGCTCGCGCCGCTCGCGCTGTCGGTCGTGACAGGTCCCAGGGCAGCCGGAATAGGCCGTCTCCGCTCGCTGCGGCGGGCGCTGTCCTGATCCGCCCCGTTCCGGTTCGCCTTCAGACCGGCGGGACGCTCTTGATGATCTCCGGCTCAACCTCCAGGGCGCTGCCCATGGTGTCGTGGACCCTTCGGCTCAGAAAGTTTTGGGTTAGTAGATGACTACTGGCTGATGAGGTCGTCGGCGAGGCGGCGGGCTGCTTCGGTCTCGATGGGGCCGTGCGGTTCGATCTCCTCGCCGGCGAGGCGGGCGGCCATGAGCCGGATCATCGCGACCTTGATCATTGCCTCGGCGTGCGCGGTCTTGCGCTCGTAGTCCCGTGTCAACCGTCTGCACCGCCCCAACCAGGAGAAGTCCGCTCCACCACCCACCTGCGGGGGTCTTCAGCCGAGGCGGCCCGTCAGCGCGGCGGCGATAGGCTCCGCCCACTTGATGAGAAGCTCATCGGAGTGGGCGGGGCCAACGCACTGCAGTCCGAACGGCAGCCCTTGGGGGTTGCGGCCAGCGGGCAGAGACAGAGCGGGCCATCCGGCGTAGCTCCAAGGCGCACACATGACGGGGCTGCCGGTGCTGTCGAGGCCGCGGGGCGCGGGCCCGGTGGCGGAGGGGGCGATCCACAGGTCGACGCCGGCGTCATTGGTGTCGTGGCCGAGCCGCGCCCGGAGCACTTCCTGCTGCTTGAGTCCCATCGTGTATTCCTCCCGTGTGATGGCGTGCCCCTGCTGCACGGTGGCGACGGACTGCGGTTGGTACAGGTGTCCGTACCGGGGGAACCACTCGGCGTGGCTACGGGCGGCCTCGTAGCGGTTGACAGCTCGGAGACCGCTCATGAGGTTGTCGAAGTCGTCGAGCATCGGTACGCGGCGGACGGTGAACCCGGCGTCGACGAGGACGCGCACCTGCTTCTCGAACGCGGCGAGCCCGTCGGCGTCGGACCGCTGAAGGTAGGGCCCGTCGGGCACGCCCAAGACGGGTGCGGCGACGACTCCGACCGCTGACCACCCGTCACAGAGCACGCTGGCTGCGGCCTCCGCCATCGCAAGGCCGTCGGCGAGCACCCCAAGGGTGTCGAGAGAAGGGGCGTTGGGCACGACCCCGTCGTTGGGGATCCGCCCGAAGGTCGGCTTGAACCCGACGACACCGCAGTAGGCGGCAGGCCGGATGATGGAGCCTACGGTCTGCGTACCGATGGCGAGCGGCACAATCCCGGCCGCCACGGCAGCCGCGGAGCCACTGCTCGACCCACCCGGCGTGTGCTCGAGATCGTGCGGATTACGAGTGGGGCCGGGCGCGCTCATGGCGAACTCCGCGGTGACGGTCTTCCCTGCGACAATGGCTCCAGCGCTCCGCAGCCGGTCGACGGCCGATGCCTGTGCTCCCGCAAACACGTCCGCCGGCAGCCGGGAACCGGCCCGGGTGGGCAGTCCGTCAACCCGGACAATGTCCTTGACCGCGACAGGAACGCAGAAGAGCGGTGGCCGCTGTGCAGGGGAGCCCCACCGTTCCCGAACAACTCCTTCTTCTGCCTGGACCCTCCTTCGCCGGGCGGAATCTGTCTCCCCGTTGCCGACAAAGGCACGAACGGCTGCATCTCCGGCCTCAATGCGCTTGCAGAGCTGACTAGCTGTCCCCATGCCCGTACCTTCCCTCCCTTGTAGGAGCCCAGACTGCCACGGCCTGCCCGCCCGCTCTTCCATCGCCTTTTGACCATCGAACACGATCGGAATAACTTCGTTTAGCCTTCAGGCCAGGAGCTTGGATGTTGAGCTGCAGGAGTTGGCGGTCCAAGAGGGACTCAGAAGGGCGGCCGTCCACGCATTCCCACCGCCGCCAGACCTTCTGTCGGAGCTGATGGCCGACCCTGCCACCCGTGCCGCTGCGGTTCGGCATGCGCAACCGGCAGCGGACATGGCCACCGACTCGGAGGTGGTGGTCCGGCTGGCCCTTGCCGACCATCCGGCCTTGCCGGCCGACATGCGTGATCGACTGGCCCAGGACCCGGACATATTCGTCCGCAACGCCATCGCAGCCCGTGCCGACACCCCTGCCGGGATGCGCGAGGACCTGGCAAGCACGCTTGAGACGGACGACCCCCAGCTGACGTGGCTCCTGGGCTCCACCCGTCAACCCCACGCCTGCCCAGCACCAGCCCCCATCCCCGCAGCGCGTAGTCGTCAGCAGGCAGAAGAGTTGCTGGCCAGAGCTGGCCTGTAGTCTCGCGAACGACCCAGCCTTCGACGAACTGTCAGCTGGCGCGCTCGGCTTGGTGTGGTTCCGATTCGTGCTGCCCTGAGGTACCGGGGCCCTGAGCCCTGAGGCATGCCGAGTTCTGTCCCCGGAGCCCTGCCTCCTGGGCCATGTCCCCTGAGCCCTGACCCTGAGCCCTGAGGTCCCAGGCCCGGGGGCCCGGAGCGCTGACGGTCGCGCGGAGGGCCCGGTGCCCGGGAACGTGGGCGGACCGCAGGCCGTCGGGGCATCTCGACACGCGGCCAGGAGCCGCCCGCGACATCGGGCGCGCCCCTCAGGGGCGGGGCCTCGCGCCTCGCCGGAGGGTGTCAGCCCGCCGCGCCGGTCGCGGTGGTGGCC
The DNA here is from genome assembly GCF_900109465.1 of Streptacidiphilus jiangxiensis. GTDB lineage: Bacteria > Actinomycetota > Actinomycetes > Streptomycetales > Streptomycetaceae > Streptacidiphilus > Streptacidiphilus jiangxiensis. The sequence continues at coordinate 101,431 of NZ_FOAZ01000014.1, read as the reverse complement.
GGGCCGCCGTTGCCGCGACGGGGGAGCGCGCGCCAGAGGCGCCCGCAGGCGATGGAGCCGACGACGAGCAGGATGTAGACCAGCGGGGTCCACGCGCCGCCCGTGTGGGTGGCCTGGCCCTGGTGGATCGCGAAGGTGACCGAGCTCTGCAGCCAGGCGACGCCGCCCCAGCTGAAGGTGCCGTCCGCGGGTGCGCCGGTCGCGGTCAGGGCCTGCTGGTAGGCGTTCGTGGCCTCGCTCAGGAAGAAGTTCAGCACCAGCGGTGTCGTGAACAGGAAGAGCAGCGCAGCCATCCACGAGTGACGCGGGCCCTCGCCGAGCTCGGCGTCCAGGTACTCGCGGGCGAGCGCACGGGCGTCGCCCAGGCGGTGCAGGGCCTCGGTGACGCCCACCTCCGCGGCGGCGGCCAGCAGGTTGGCACGGACCTCGCGCCGCAGGGCGACGCGGGTCCGCGAGGGCAGGTCGTACAGGCGCTGGTCGAGCGACCAGACGACCCGTTCGATGCGCAGTCGGTCGAGCCAGGTGACGGTGTGCGGCATGTCAGGAACCCTTCTGCGGAGCTGCGGGCAGGGGGCGGGACAGGACGGCGTCGACCCCGGCGACATGCCGGGTCCAGCCGGCGGAGCCGGCGGCCAAGGCCTCCTCGCCCGCCTCGGTGAGCCGGTAGTACTTGCGCGCGGGCCCGCTGCTGGAGGCGACCAGCCGGGTGGCCAGTCGCCCTTCGCGTTCGAGCCGGGCCAGGGCGGGATACACCGTGCCCTCCAGGACGTCGGTGAAGCCGGCGGCCTGCAGGCGCTGGGCCACCTCGTACCCGTACGACTCCTGTTCGGCGAGCAGGTGCAGGAGCAGGAGCGACAGGACGCCCTTGAGCAGTTGGGGGTCATGGCTGGAGGTCACAGGACTTAGACTGTCCCAGGTACTAGGCAGTGTCAAGTACTGAATATCGCCCAGGAGCCTCGGAGCCTCGGAGCCTCGGAGCCTCGGAGTCTCGGAGCTCAGGAGCCCGGAGTCACCGAGTCCCGAGCCACCGGGTCCCGCACGCGCGGCGTTACTCCGACGGGCGGAGCGACGCGGACACCCGGCCAGCCTCGCCGCCCCGCGCCGCCCGCTGTGATACGCCGGTTCTGGTCCCACTGGGACGGGACGACGCACCACCGAGGCGAGGGGGCCGACTTCATGACGACGCAGGGCGCGACGGATCTTTTGGCACGCGTGCGCGAGGAGCTCGCGCCCGGTGCCGACGAGAACCGGTTGATCGAACGGATCGGGGACGGCAGCGCCTCGCTGCGCCTGCTCGGCGGGCTCGCCGCGCAACAGCGACGGATCATCGCGAGCGACCGGCGCAGCTTCCTGGTTCTGGCCGCCCGCTGCGCGGACGCACCCGCGGGTGCGTACTTTGCCGAGCTCGCCGCGGGGGAGAGCCAGGCGCTCGGTCTGCTCGCGCCCTTCGCGGCGGCCTGCGGCCTGAACGACGCCGCGCTGCGTGCCCATCCGCCGCTGGCCGGTTGCCAGGCCTACCCGGCCTACCTCGCGTGGCTCGCCCTGAACGGCGAACCGGCCGGCGTCGTCCTCGCGCTCACTGCCAACTTCGCCGCCTGGGGCGGCTACTGCGCCACGGTGTCCACGGCGCTCCGCACCCACTACGGCTTCGATGACCGGGCCTGCGCGTTCTTCGACTTCTTCGCCACCCCGGATCCGGACGCGGAGGCTCGCGCGCTCGCCGTGGTCGAGGAGTGGCAGGCCCGCACGGACGCGGCGGCGAACGCCCTGGACGTGCTGGAGTACGGCCGCCTGCTGCAGACCTACGAGCTCATGTTCTGGAACACCCTCGCCGGCGAGCCCGTCGACTGATCCGCGCGTCAGTGGCCGGTCAGGGCCGCGAACTCCGCGAGCGTCTCGGTGATCGCCCGGTGGGCGACCGAGGCGAGCACCGGGTTGGTCTCGCGGTAGTAGTGGTACGCGCCCACACCGAAGCAGAGCGCCCAGCCGCGGCCGCGCGCCCAGGTCGCGTCGTCCACGGCAACCGCCTCGCGGAACGCGGCGCGGCTGTCCTCCGCGAAGACCGTCCACGCGGGCATCACGTCGCAGGCCGGATCGCCGACGCCGAGCGCGCCGAAGTCGATGACGGCGCTGAGCCGGCCGTCGCGCGCCAGCAGGTTGCCGGGCAGCAGGTCGCTGTGGAGCCACACCGGCGCCGCGTCCCACTGCGGCTGCGCGAGGGCGTGCTCCCATGCGGCGGTGGCGAGCGCGCCGTCGAGGGTGGCGTCCGCATGCAGGTCCGCGATCTCGCGGCGGACGCCCGCGTCGCGTGCGAGCAGCGGTCCGCCACGGTAGGAGCGCGGCCCGTCCGTCGCGTCGACGCCGCGCAGGGCCGTGACGAAACCGCCCAACTGCCGCGCGGCGGCCACGGGATCGCCGACGGGTCGGGAGTGCACGTCGCTGCCGTCGAGCCAGCGGAACACCGACCAGGGCAGTTCGAAGGACTCGTCCGGGACACCGAGGCCGACCGGCTCGGGGATCACCAGCGGCAGGTGCGGGGCCAGGTGCGGCAGCCAGCGCTGCTCCTTGGCGATCCCCGACGCGGCGTCGGGGATGCGCGGCAGGCGGACGACCAGGTCGTCGCCGAGCCGGAACATCGCGTTGTCGGTCCCGGCGGACGGCACCCGGACCAGGCGCAGTCCTGCCCACGCCGGAAACTGACGCGCGATCAGTCGGGCGACCAGTGCCGTGTCGATGTCGATCTCGTCGGCATGCATCCTGGTGCCGGTCACGCGTCTCCTCGAGGTGCGCGGGTGGGAAACCGCAGGCGGGGAGAGTCCGCGCGCGGGAAAGCCGCAGCGTAGCGGGCTGCCCACGGCGGGGCCACAGGATTTCCGGCGGGTGTTAGCGCTAACAATCCTGCCCCGCGCAACGCTTGGCAAGCGCCCGGCGGGTCACAGCTAGGCCACGGAAGAGGCTTGCTGACGCACCGGAAGGTCACCTGGGCGAAGGGTTTGCGCGATGCCTTGACCCTCCGAAATGTTTGCGTTAACAATTCCCTCCAACGCCGTAGTCGAGAGCGGTCGTGAGCAGTCGTGAGGGGAGGGTCGGGTCCGTGGAGTTCGAACGCGCGCCGGTCATGGCCGATGTCGCCAGGGCCGCCGGGGTCTCGCACCAGACGGTCTCGCGGGTGCTCAACGACCACCCCAACGTCCGTCCGACCACCCGTGACCGCGTGCTCGTGGCGATCCGGGAGCTCGGCTACCGGCCCAACGCCGCCGCGCGGACGCTCGTCACCCGCCGTACCCGCACGCTCGGTGTGATCAGCTTCAACACCACGCTCTACGGTCCGGCCTCGATGCTCTACGGCATCGAGCAAGCGGCCCGCCAGTACGACTACTTCGTCACCGTCGCCGCGCTCGCGGCGTTGGACCGCAGGTCGGTGCTGGAGGCCGTGGACCGGCTGCGGGACCAGGCGGTGGAGGGCATCATCGTCATCGCCCCGCAGACGACGGCCGTCGGCGCGCTGGCCAAGGTCCCGGCGGACGTGGCCGTGGTCGCGGTCGGCTGCGGCACCCATGCCTCGCTCGCCTCCGTGGCCGTCGACAACCAGGCCGGAGCCGAGCGGGCCACCTCGTACCTGCTCGACCTCGGCCACCGCACCGTGCACCACCTGGCCGGCCCCCGGTCCTGGCTCGACGCGCAGGAACGCGAGGCGGGTTGGCGGCGCAGCCTGGAACGGCGCGGAGCGCCGCAGGTCGATCCGATGGCGGGTGGCGACTGGTCGGCCCGAACGGGTTACGAGTTCGGGGTGCGGATCACGGCGGACCCTTCCGTCACCGCGGTGTTCTGTGCCAACGACCACATGGCGCTGGGTCTGCTGCGTGCGTTGCAGCAGGGTGGGCGCCGCGTCCCGGAGGACGTCAGCGTGGTGGGGTTCGACGACATCCCGGAGGCGGAGTACTTCGGGCCGCCGCTCACCACCGTCCGCCAGGACTTCGACGAGGTGGGGCGTCGGGCACTGCGGGCGCTGATCGAGATGATCGGCGCCGCGGGGCCCGGCGGCCCGGCGACAGGACCGGGACGGGGGCCGCGAGGGTCGAGAGCGGAGGCGCCACGGGTGGCGATCGAACCGACGCTCGTGGTCCGCGCCTCCGCCGCCCGCCCAGGCGGCTGACCGCAACTCGGCCGCCTTCGGCCGTACTTGGCCGACCCTGACCACACCGGCACGACATCGTTCAACAGTCCTTCGCGACCTGGATGATGGCGAATTGTTAGCGATCACATTTCCGTGAGAGGCACCACCAACCACCACCGTCAGGAAGGAATCGATCGAAGATGATCGGCTCGGCCAGATCTCGCACCACCGCCGTCGCGCTCGCCGCCCTTGTCGCGCTGTCGGCCGCCGCCTGCTCCAAGAGCCCGGGCGGGTCCGCCGCTCCCGCCACGTCCGGCGGCGGCTCCGCGCCGGCCGCCGTCCAGCTCTCCGGCTCGGTGACGTTCAACCAGGACAACCTCGCCAAGCTCGACGCCGCGCTCAAGTCGGCGCTGGCGGGCAAGGACCTGTCCAAGGTCGACATCGCCATGGTCGTCAACGTGGCGGCGGACTACTGGAAGGCGGGCCAGGTCGGCTTCCTCAAGGGCTGCTCCGACCTCGGCATCTCCTCCGGCAAGTGCACCTACTTCGCCCCGCCGAACGGCAAGCTGACCGAGCAGAACTCGGAGCTGGAGACGCTGCGTTCGCAGGGCGTCACCGGCTACTCCATCTCCGCGATCGACCCCACCTCGGCGGCCGGCACCATCCACACCGATGTCCAGAACGGCGTCGACGTGCTGGCGATCGACTCCCCACTGCCCGGCACCGACGCCGCCTCGCTCTACCTCGGCACACCCAACTACCAGGCCGGATTCCAGGCGGGCACCGCCATGAAGCAGGTGCTCGGCGGCAACGGCAAGGTGGCGGTCCTCGTCGGCTCGCTGACCGCGTCCAACGCCACCCAGCGCATCCAGGGCTTCGAGGACGCGCTCAAGGGCACCAGCATCACCATCGCGCAGAAGGTCAACGACAACCTCTCCGCGAGCACTGCCACCTCCGACGCGGAGACCATCCTCGCCAACAACCCGGACGTCAACGGCCTCTACGGCGTCTACTCCTACGACGGCCCGGCGCTGGCGCAGGCGGTCACCTCGGCGGGCAAGACCGCCTCGGTGCACATCGTCTCCGACGACTCCGACGCGCAGACCCTGCAGTTCATCAAGTCCGGCACCATCTCCGGCACGGTCGTGCAGATGCCCTACCAGCAGGGATACACCGGCGCCTACCTCCTGGCCGCGGAGAAGGTGCTCGGCAAGGACGCCACGATGGCCATCGTCAAGCCCTACCTCGACCAGGACGGTTCGACGCTCAGCTCGGGTGTCGGTCTGGTCACCCAGTCCGACCTGAGCGCCTACCAGTCCCTCCAGTCCCAGCTCGGCATCGGCTGAGGGTGAGGCCCGAACAGAGATGACGGAGCCGAGATGACGGAGCCGACATGACGACGGCGGAGAACGCCCCCGGCCGCGCGGTCCTCGCGCGGCTCCGGGGGGTGCACAAGTCCTACGGACCCGTCCGCGTGCTGGACCTGCCCGAGCTCGACCTCTACGCCGGCCAGGTGGTCGGTGTCGTGGGGGAGAACGGTGCCGGCAAGTCCACGCTGATGGGGACGCTTTCCGGTTCGGTGCACCGGGACGGCGGTGAGGTCGAGATCGACGGCCGCCCGCTCGTCCCGGGCTCCACCGAGGCGGCGCAGCAACTCGGTGTCGCGCTGGTGTCCCAGGAGTTCCCGCTGGTCGGACAGCTCTCCGTGGCGGAGAACCTGCTGCTCGGGCGACGGCCGCGCGCGTCGCGGCGCCGGGTCCTGGTGGACCGGGCGGCGCAGCGGGCCGAGGCCGCCGCGATGCTGACGCGGATCGGCCTCTCCCCCGAGGCGATCCCGGTCGGCCGCGAGGTGCGGACGCTGCCGGTGCCGACCCGGCAGATGATCGAGATCGCCAAGGCCTGGGGGCGCGACCCCAAGCTGCTGATCCTCGACGAGCCCACCTCCTCCCTCGGGCCGGTCGAGGCCGAGATGGTGCTCGGCCTCGCCCGCCAACTGGCCGACAACGGCGGCACGGTGCTCTTCATCGGACACCGGCTCGACGAGGTGCGGGCGGTCAGCGACCGCGTCCTGGTACTGCGCAACGGCCGGCTGGTCGCCGACCTGACGCCGGAGGAGGCCGACGAGGAGAGGCTGATCCGGGAGATGGTCGGCGGCGAGGTCGCCCACGACGAGCCGCGGACGCCACCCCCCGACAGTCCGGTGCTGCTGGAGGTTCAGGGCCTCACCGCCGACGGCCTCGGCCCGGTGGACCTGGCGCTGCGCGCGGGGGAGATCCTGGGCGTGGCCGGGCTGATGGGCTCCGGTCGCAGTCGCCTGGTCCACACCGTCGCGGGCGCGCAGCCCGCCACGGGCGGGTCCATGCGCGTCGGTGGCGAGCCCTACGCACCCAAGGGCCCCGGCGACGGGGTGGCGGCCGGGATCGCGCTGATCCCGGAGGACCGCAAGGAACAGTCGCTGGTCCTGTTCGCCTCGATCCGGGCCAACGTGGTGGTCTCGGTGCTCAAGCGGATCAGCGGGCCGGGCGGCCTGCTCGGTCCGCGCCGCGAGCGAGCGGAGGCGCGGCGGATCACCGAGAACGTCAACGTCCGCATGCAGTCGGTCGAGCAGCCCGTCGGCTCGCTCTCCGGCGGCAACCAGCAGCGCGCGATCTTCGGGCGGGCGTTCGCGGCGGAGCCGCGACTGCTGCTGCTCGACGAGCCGACGCGCGGTGTGGACGTGGGCGCGAAGGCGGAGATCTACGCGCTGATCGACCGCGCGGCGGAGGGCGGGACGGGGGTGCTGGTGGCCTCCTCGGAGCTGGAGGAGCTGCTGTGGATCTGCCACCGCATCGCGGTGATGAACCACGGCCGGATCGTCGCGGTCCTGGACCGCGCCGACTGCACCAAGGAGCGCATCATGACCGCCGCGGCGGGAACGGCGGTGCGCCACACCGAGGAAGAAGTGATGACGAACGGAGCGAGCACGTGAGCGCGCAGAGCACCCTGGCACCACCTGAGCGCAGCGCGCCGCGCGCCGGGGCGGGGGCCAATCTGGTCCGGCGGTTGGCGCAGTCGCCGGAGGCGGGCGTCATCATCGCCTGCGTGCTGGTCTTCGTCGCCATCGCACTGGACGCCCCGACCTACACCTCGGTCGGCAACCTCCAGGTGATGGGCCGTGACCTCTCCCAGGTCGGCATCCTCGCCATCGGCGAGTCGCTGGTGATCCTGACCGGCGGCATCGACCTCTCCGTCGGTGCGCTCGCGGGCCTCGCGGGCATCCTGGCAGCGTGGTTCAACGTGAACCAGGGCATGCCGGCGCCGCTGGCGATCCTGGTCACGCTGGTGGTCTGCGGCCTGGTCGGTCTGTGGCACGGCATGATGGTGACCCGGCTGAACGTCCCCCCGTTCGTCATCACCCTGGTGACGTACACGGTCTCGCAGGGTCTCGCGCTGGCGATCACCAGCGGGTCGCCGATCAACAACATCTCACCGCTGTTCAGCAACCTGAGCCAGTACTACATCGGCGAGGTCCCGGTGCCGGCGCTGTTCTTCGTGGCGGCGGTGGTCATCGCGTGGTTCGTCCTGGAGCGGACGTACGTGGGCCGGCAGATCTACGCGGTGGGCGGCAACAAGGAGGCGGCCCGCCTGGCCGGCATCCCGACCGGTCGTCGGATCGCGGCGACGTACGTCGCGAGCTCCGTCCTGGCGGGTGTGGTCGGGATGCTGGTGATCGGCCGGATGAATGTCGCCGACCCGTCGGTGGGGCCCGGCTGGGAGCTCACCGCGATCGCGGCGGCCGTCGTCGGCGGCGTCTCCCTCTTCGGCGGCGAGGGCCGGATCGCCGGGATCGCCGCCGGTGCGATCCTGCTGGAGTTCATCACCAACGGCCTGCTCGCGCTCAAGGTCAGCCCGTACGACCAGCAGGTCGTGCAGGGTGCGGTGCTGGGCGTCGCGATCCTGCTGGACCGGGTGCGGGCACGTTACTTCGGGCGCACCCGGAGGTGACGCTCGGCGTCCGTCCCGGGCCCGCGTCGGCAACCGCCGACGCGGGCTCCCGTCGTTGCGGAAGGCCGCTCCCGAGACCCTTTCGGTCGCGCGCCGCGCGGCACGGGATGCGGCTCCTCCCACCCGATGGCTAAATGAGCACAGAGTGTGGTGACACGTGGGCTGAGGGGGTGACATGGACGCAAGCGGCGGTGCGCCGGAGCCCGGGCAGGCCCCCGCGCGGCTCACCTCCGGCCGGATCGCGTGGATGGTGGTCCGGGTGGCGGGCACGATCTTCGCCCTGGGCACCCTGTACTACCTGCTGCCCCTGGACCACTCCTCCACGCAGTTCGCCATCACCACCCTGGTCATCGGGCTGGTGGGGTTCGTCGCCCTGGTCGCCGCCCAGGTGCGCATCATCGTCCGATCGCGACGTCCCACGGCGCGCGCGGTCCAGGCCCTGGCCACCAGCGTGTCCTTCTTCCTGCTGCTGTTCGCCAGCACCTATGTCGTGCTGGCGGCGCTGTCCCCGGCCAACTTCGGCGGGCCCCTGTCCCACTCGGACGGCCTCTACTTCACGGTGACGGTCTTCGCCACCGTCGGCTTCGGTGACATCACCGCCAAGTCCGAGCTGGCTCGTTCGGTCGTCACCGGTCAGATGCTCGCCGACCTCGCGGTCCTCGGGCTGGCGGTGAGGATCACCGTCGACGCGGCCCGGAGAGGTGGACAACGGCAGGCCAGGGCCCAGCAGGGCCGCTCGGAGCCGGAGCCCCCGCAGTGACGCGCGCGGACCGGCCGGACAGGACGCCGTGACGGCCGGCCGAGGCCGCCTCGCCCGGGCCCTGCGCGCCGCTGCGGCGGCGACCTTCGTCGACCATGTCGGCCCGGACGGCGTGACCGTCCGCCGTGGGACGCGCCACCACCGCAAGCACCAGCGGCCGCCCGAGGGGTCCACCTGGTGGGCGCCGACCGCGCGCGGCTGGTGGATCGCGGTGCTGTTCGCGGTCGGCTCGCTGCTGTTCGCGATCGGCTCGGTGCCCGGCTACGCGGACGCGGTCGGCGCCCAGGGCGACACCGTGACCTACTTCGTCGGTTCGCTCTTCTTCACCACGGCCTCGTTCCTCTGCTACCGGGAGGCCGTGGACAGCTCCACCCCGGGACAGAACCCCCGGCACCGGCGCCTGCTCGTCCTCCAGCCCCGCCGGATCGACTGGTGGGCCACGGCGGTCCAGCTCGTCGGAACCGTCTACTTCAACATCAGCACCGGGCTCGCCATGGTCCTCGACCTGTCCGCGCAGGCCGCGCACCAGCACGTGTGGCGCCCCGACGCGATCGGCTCGGTCTGCTTCCTGGTGTCCAGCCTGCTCGCCTGGTACGAGACGTGCCACGGCTGGTTCGCCTGGCGGCCGCGCACCTGGGCCTGGTGGATCACCCTGGCCAACCTGGTCGGCTCCGTCGCCTTCGGCGTCTCGGCCGTCGCCGGGTACATCAACCCGGTGACCGGTGAGGTGAAGAACCTCGACCGGGCCAACACGCAGACCCTGATCGGCGCCCTGTGCTTTCTCGTCGGTTCCGTCCTGCTGCTCCCCGAGCGCACCGAGGAGGCGCGGGGACAATGATGTGACCCAGGTCACATTCGGGCCGTGTCACGTTCCGGCTCGTCGCTCCCGTCTGGTGGTCGTCAGCAAGCGGGGCAGGGCGAACGAGGGGACGGAACGATGAACGCGAAGCAGGAGCAGCGCAAGGCCGGCACGGCGAAGGCGCACCGCGTGGTGGTCCTGGGGGCCGGGTACGCGGGGATGGCGGCAGCGGTCCAGCTGGCCGCCCGCGACAAGGGGCGCGGCGCCGTGGAGGTCACGGTGGTGAACGCGCAGGAGCGGTTCACCGAGCGGATGCGGCTGCCGATGACGGCCACCGGGCAGCAGCTGTCCGAGCTCAGCATCACGCAGTTGCTGGACGGCACCGGGGCGCGGTTCGTGCGCGGCTGGGTCACCGCCGTGGACCCGGCCGCGAAGACGGTGCGGATCGACGACGACCGGGTGCTGGAGTACGACACGCTGGTCTACGGCCTCGGCGCGGTCGCCGACACCGCCGCCGTGCCCGGGGCGGAGGACCACGCGTACACGCTCAGCAGCCCCCAGGAGGCCGAGCTGCTGGCCGAGCGGCTGGAGCGGCTGGCGCGGCGGGAGACCGGCACGGTCGTCGTCGCGGGCAGTGGCCTGGTCGGGATCGAGTCGGCCGCGGAGATCGCCGAGCGGTACCCCCACCTGACGGTGCTGCTCCTGGGCCGGCAGGAGCCGGGGGCGACGATGCATCCGAAGGCCAAGGCGTACCTGAGGGCCGCACTGGACCGTCTCGGCGTCCAGGTCCGGGCCGGCGTCGAGGTCGTGAAGGTGCTGCCGGGCTCGGTGGACCTGGCCGACGGGGAGAACCTCGCCGCGGACGCGGTGCTCTGGGCGGGCGGCATGCGGGTCTCGCCGCTGGCGGCCGCCGCCGGACTGGACGTCGACGACCACGGACGGATCGTCGTCGACGCGACGCTGCGCTCGGTCTCCCACCCCGACGTGTACGCGGTCGGTGACGCCGCCGCGATCACCCAGGGATACGGCGTCATGCACGGCACCTGCCAGGGCGGCATGCCGACCGGTGTGCACGCGGCGCTCGGCATCGACCGCGCGCTGCGCGGCAAGGAGCCCAACCCGTTCCGGTTCGGCTACTACCACACCCCCGTCAGCCTGGGCCGGGGCGACGCTGTGGTGCAGTTCACGCGGCCCGACGACAGGCCCCGGCGGATCGTCCTGACGGGTGGTCTCGCCGTGCGGTACAAGGAGACGGTGACCGCCTCGCCCTGGCCGACCTACGGCCGCATGAAGAAGATGCCCGCCTCGGGCGCGTTCTGGCCGCACGGCGGCCGCTACAGCCGCACGGACCGGGGCCGGAGCGCCACGTGACCGACCTCTTCTCCGGCCACCCCGACCAGCAGGTCTTCGACGAGCACCGCCGACTGCTGTTCTCCGTGGCCTACCGCGTCCTCGGCACCGCGGCCGACGCCGAGGACGCGGTGCAGGACGCCTGGCTCAAGTGGTCCGCCGCGGACCGCTCCCGGGTGGCCGATCCCAAGGCGTACCTGACCCGGATCGTCTCGAACGAGGCGTTGGAGCGGCTGCGCTCGGCCCGGCACAAGCGGGAGACCTACGTCGGGCCGTGGCTGCCGGAGCCGATCCTCACCGGCGGCGACGCGTCCGAGACCGCGCTGGCCGGCGAGTCGGTGTCGATGGCGCTGCTGGTGGTGCTGGAGACGCTCAGCCCGTTGGAGCGGGCGGTGTTCGTGCTGAAGGAGGTCTTCGCCTTCGGATACGGCGAGATCGCCGAGATGGTGGAGCGTTCCGAGCCGGCCGTTCGCCAGGCGGGCCACCGGGCCCGCGCGCACGTGCAGGCGCGCCGTCCCCGCTTCGAGGCCGACCGGGCGCAGCAGCGGCAGGCCACCGAGCGGTTCTTTGCGGCCTCGTCCGGCGGAGACGTCAACGCGCTGATGGAGCTGCTCTCCCCGGACGTCACCCTGTGGACCGACGGAGGTGGCAAGGTCCGCCAGGCGCTGCGCCCGGTCGTCGGGGCGACGACCGTCGCCGGCTGGTTCGCGGCCATCGGTACGGTGACCTACCAGGGCATCGAACCGGCCGACATGAGGGCCGAGCTGGTCGAGATCAACGGTGCCCCCGGCCTGCTGTTCAGCGGACCGGACCGGGTGGTCGCCACCGTCACCTTCGACTTCGACGCCGAGGGCCGGATCGTGACGATCCACAACGTCGCCAACCCCGACAAGCTCCGTGCCGTCGCGGACGGCACCAGGCACGACATCGGCACGCGCTGAGTGGCCGCCCGGTGGACGTCAGCGCCACTCCCGCCAGGGGTAGCGCGCGTCGCCCGCACGGCGTATCCGGACCTGACCGAAGACGGCCCGACCGGTGACGCGCAGCACCGGTCCGTCCGCCTGCGTCTCGTCCAGGGCCGCGGACGGCAGCGCCCTCTTGCCGAACAGGGCACCGCCCTCGTCGTAGACGCGGACGTGCGCCGGCAGGACCAGCTCGACCAGGCCGAAGAAGGCGTCGGCCTCGATCACCACCTCGCGCCGGGTGAAGACCGCGTGGCGCAGGTCGATCACCAGCTTGCCCCAGCGGGCGCGGGCGACGCTGGCCGGCGGCACCGGCCACTGCCCGCCCCGGCGGACCTTGCTGAACAGCGCCGTCACCGGCATCGTGCTGGGCGGGGCCACGGGCTGCAGCTCCGTCGCGGAGACGGCGAGGTCCGCGGTGAGCGGGTGCAGCTGGGCCAGGGTGCGGGCCGCGTAGGTGGCCTCGAGGCGCTCGGCGTGCTCGTCCGGGTCGAGATGGCCCGTCGCGAGGGCGTCGGCGAGCACGGCGGCGACGCGGTCCCGGTCGGCGTCGCCGGCGCGCAGCGCGGGCCCCTCGGCGGCGGGGGCGGGGCGTGGAGCAGGCTCGTTCACGGCGGAGGTACTCCTGGTCGGTGGGAGCTTCGGACGAACGGCAACACGATATGTCGCGACTGTGACGCGGTCAATCGCCTGTGGAAAACTCGTCCGGACACCCGAATGGAGCCTGATGTGAGCGAGCGCCACAATCCCGTCACCACCGACGTGTTGGAGACCTTCGACGAGGTGCGGGACCGGATCCTGGCCCGGCTTGAGGGCCTGTCCGACGCCGAGTACCTGTGGGAGCCGGTGCCCGACTGCCTCTCCGTCCGCGTCGGCGCGGACGGGTCGGCCCGGGCCGACGACCGACCGCGCGGCGGTACCGGCCTCGCGCCGTTCTCGACGATCGCCTGGCGCATGTGGCACATCGGCTCCGACTGCCTGCGCGGCTACGGCCGCTTCTTCGGCGAGACGCCGGCCCCGGGCACCGATCCGCAGGTCTGGCCCGCGACGGCCGCGGAGGCCACCGCCGTCCTCGCGGACGACTTCGCCCGCTTCCGCTCTCAGGTGGCGTCCCTCGGCGACGACCGTCTGCTCGCGCCGATGGGCCCGCTGGGCGGCCCGTACGGCCACGAGAGCCATCTGCTGCTGACGACCCACGCCATCGACGAGACCGCCCACCACGGCGGCGAGATCGCCCTCCTCCGTGACCTCCGGGCCCACGGGCTCGGCGCGCACGCCCCGACGAGGTGACCCACCCGGGTCGGCCCACCGCCGCCACTGCACCCTGACCCGCCGCCCGACCGGGATGCCGGAAGGCGAACCGGAACCCGGCATCCGGCGCCACGGGCCACCCCGGCACGCCGTCACAGGCACGGCCGTCACCGGCACGGCCGTCACCGGCACGACCGTCACCGGCACGACCGTCACCGGCCCGCCGTGACACGGCGACAGGACTCCTCGGCTGCTGCGGCCCCGTCGAGGTGTCGCACAGGTCCTAGCCTGCCAGCAGGCCGGAGGCGAAGGTGTCACCCGGGTTGCGCACGCCCGGGAGGGCGAAGAAGTAGCCGCCGCCGGTGGGGGAGATGTAGTCGACGAGCGGCTCGCCCGCCAGGCGGGACTGGACCGCGGCGAACTGGCGGGAGACGTCCTGCTGGTAGCAGCAGAAGACGAGGCCCAGGTCGAGGTTGCCGTCCGTGTCGAGGCCGCGCTCGTAGTTGTAGCCGCGGCGCAGGATCTGCTGGGAGGCGGTGGCGTCGGTGCGCGGGTTGGCGAGGCGGATGTGGGCGTTCATCGGGACGTAGAGCCCCTGCGGGTCGGCCTTGTAGGCCGGGAGGTCGGTCTCGGCGGAGCCGTCCAGCGGGGCGCCGGAGTCGCGGCGGCGGCCGATCATGCGCTCCTGCTCGTCCAGCGAGACGCGGTCCCAGAACTCCACCAGCATCCGGATGATGCGGATCACCTGGTACGAGCCGCCCTCGGTCCAGGCGGGCTCGCCGTCGGCTCCGCCGTGGGTCCACACCAGGGCGTCGGTGACGGCCTGGTTCGTCGTGTCCGGGTTGGCGATGCCGTCCTTGAAGCCGAGGTGGTTGCGCGGCGCGCCGCTCGGGCGCGGGGCGGAGTGCGTGCCGTCGATCTTCCAGCGGGCCTGGATCGCGCCACGGGTGTGCCGGGTGATGTCGCGCAGCGCGTGGACGACGGTGTCGCGGGAGTCCGCGCACAGCTGAAGCGAGAGGTCGCCGTGCAGTTCCGTCGAGTGCGCCATGTCGTCGTCGGGGAAGACCGGCATGGCGGCGAGCTTCGCCGGGCGCCGCGCGCCGAGGCCGTAGCGGTGGTCGTCGAAGAGGGACGCGCCGACGCCGACGGTGACGGTCAGACCGTCCGCCGGCGGCAGGGGACCGAGGGTCCCGCTGTCGGCGGGCGGAGACGCGAGGTCGGTGGCGGGGACCGGCGCGCCGGCCGTGAGCGCGCGCACCCGGTCCGTCAGGACCGCGAAGAGGTCCTTCAACGCGGCCCGGTCGGGGGCGATCACGTCGAAGGAGACGAAGCTCGCCGCCGCCTGCGGCGGAGTCAGGATCCCGGCCTGGTGCGGACCCTCGAACGCGATCACCCGTCCGGAGCCCGCCGTCGCCCCGGCTGCGGCCGTGGCGGCCCGGGCGGTGTCCGCCGCCGCCGTGCCCAGCGCGGCCACGCCGACGACGCCCGCCGTGGCGTTGCGTAGGAACCCGCGCCGCCCGATGGTCTGGTGAGGGTCACTCGTGGTCATGCGGCGTTCCTCGCGGCGAGCAGGTTCGGGATGCGGGCCAGTTGTTCCAGCAACGAGCCGAGCGCGCCGTCCAGACGCTCCCGGGTGGCGCGGTCGAGCGCGTCGGCCGCGGTCCAGCCGCCCGTGCCACCGGACCCCGCGGCCGAGGCCGCCTGCAGCGAGGTGCGGAGTGCGGTGAGCGCCTGGTCGAGGTGGTCGACCAGCCCGGGGTCTCGCTCGTTCAGCAGCGGCGTCAGCAGCGAAAGCACCTCCGAGGTGCCCTGGACGTTGGCGTCGAGCGTCGCCAGCGTCGTGCCCGAGCCCTGGTCGTCGTGGCCGGTGAGCTGGAACTGCAGGGCGTTCTCCAGGATCTCGTGGGCGCGCAGCGGCAGGTCCTCGGAGTCGATGTCCTCGCTGGGGAAGTCCGCGATCAGCCCGGTGACGTCGCTCACCAGCTTCTGCGTCAGCGGCCGCACCCGGTCGGCGGTGGAGCCGTGCCACAGGGTGTGCTCGATCGCGAGGAAGCCGGTCCAGCCGGGGTCGTCGACGCCGCCCGGCAGACCGTCGGGGCGGCCGTCGATCGCGTCGTCGAAGTCGCCGAAGGAGTTGTAGGCGGCGCCGAGGCGCTCGTAGGCGAGGTGCGCGCTCAGCCAGTCGGTGCGCGCGGCGGCGAGGTCGCCGCGGGCGACGTCCGCGTCGAGGGCGCGGGCCGCGTCCAGCAGGCGCGGCAGCGCGGCGGAGACCCAGGCCCGGTAGGCGGTGACCGGCTGCTCCAGGTCGGTGCTGGTCATCGGCCGGTAGCCGGGCTCGGTGTCCGGGGCGCTGCCGGTGACGGCCACCGGCGGGGAGGTCACCACCGGACCGTCGGAGAAGACGCAGCGCAGCGCGTAGCGGCCGGCCGCGACCGAGGCGGACAGCGGCAGCGAGTGGCGCGGGCCCAGCCAGCGGATCTCGGCGTAGGCGCGGGCGCCGCCGGGGTCGGTCAGGTAGACGGTGACGAACGTCGTCGCCGCGTCGGTGACCTCGAAGACGACGGGCCCGGAGGGCAGGCGGGCGGGCGGCGCGCCGCAGCCGTGCTTGTCGACACTGACGGTGAGCGTCGACGCTCCGGCCGAGGCGGGGGCGTCGTCCGAGGTGAACGCGACGGCCAGGGCGCCGCCCGCCACCGCCAGGGCGAGTGCCCCGGCGAGCGGCGGACGGCGGAACCAGGGGCGAACGGTCAACGCGTCAGCCCCAGATGTCGGTGATCGGCGTGGCGGACGCGGCGCTGCCGGTCTTGGCCAGACCGTAGATGCCCTCCAGCGTGGAGAGGACGTTGTAGTGGTTGATCTTCTCGGAGTACTGCCCGGTCAGGACGTCGGCGCCGTAGAAGATGGTGGCGATCTGGTTGCTCTCGGTGGAGTCGTCCTCGTCCCAGGTGACGACGAGCAGGCTGTTGTTGGCCTTGGCCCAGGTCGCGTAGGCGGAGAGGTTGTTCTTGAGCCAGGTGTCGCCCTGCGCGACCGTGCCGTCGTGCATGTCGTCGTTGAGGTTCGGGATGACGAACGACAGCTTCGGCAGGTTCGCGTAGTTGGCGCTGGACGGGAAGGAGCTGAACGGCACCGAGTCCGCGGCCGGCACGTTGCTGAAGTTGACCCAGGGGGAGTGCTTGCGCGCGTAGGCGCCGGAGGTGCAGACGGTGGAGCCGGTGCTCGGCAGGCCCTCCGAGTAGCCGGTGAACGTGCCCCCGGCGGCCAGCAGTTCGGAACCGAGGTTGGCGGTGGTGCCCTCGCTGACGGGGCACTTGTCCGAGGTGAGCTTGAAGGTGCTGCCCGCGAAGAGCGCCATGTAGTTCGGCTCGCTCGGGTGCGTCACGGCGAACGACTGGGTCATCAGCGCGCCGCCGGTGGCCAGGGAGTTGATGTAGGGCGCGGAGCTGCTGCCGATGATCTCGTTGTACGCGTGGTTCTCCTCCATGACGACCACGATGTGCGCGGGCGTCGGCAGCGTCGACGCCGCGAGCTGCGCGTGCACGGCGCCGGTCTTCGGCGCGGCGGTCTGTGCACCGGCCTGCGGGGCGAGCGAGAACGCCGCGACGGCCGCGCCGGCCGCGGCGACGGCACAGACGGTGAGGAGGCGGGACTTCGAGCGCATGGGTCACTCCCGGTGGAGAGGTGATCGTGCACGGCCTGACTTCCGGTCACTCGGCATGGTCGACCGCGCAGATGCCACCGGGCTGACGGGTTCGCGTCAGGCGGGTGAACAGTTGTCCCCTACACCTGTGAATCGGCCGCGAGGAGCGGCCTTGCGCCCTGGGTTCTACAACACCCTTCAGGCCGCGTGGCGGTGGCGCACGATCCCGCGACGACGAAGGCCCCGCAACATGCCGCGGCTCTCGGCCGCCCGCTGCGGGGCCTCGGGGCGAAGAATGGTCGTGCGATCGAGATTGCACGGCGTCGCGGCCGGCGCGGGCCGCTGGGCGCTGTGGGCCTGGAGCGCGACGCTCACCAGCGTCGACAGCAGGTCGATGTCCGTGTCGCACTCGACGAGCACCGTCGCCCACCCGGACCCCGGATGCAGCCGCACGGCCGTGGACTCGCGCAGGCGCTCGTCGTGGCGGGCGATGGCGGCCGGGGTCAACTGCACGTCGACCTGTGGGCCGCTGTGGAAATGGACGATCTCCCGACCGTCGAAGCAGAGCGCCGAGCCTGTGCCGCAAGAGGATTGACTGCCAGTCAGATCCGGCCAGTTGACGAGTTGTTCTTTGGCGCGTTCCGCAGCCGACATATGAACATCCTTGCGCCCGCCGTGAGCAGTTATGGCAGTGAGACTACTCCACGCCGGTCGCCGGTGGAGGAGTTGTGAGCGACGGGTTTCCGCCGGGCGGCCCGTCGGCGTCCGGCCGGAGACCGTCCGCCATCGTGGTGAGCACGGCCGTGGGGAGGGGCGGATCGGCGAGCAGGGCGACGCTCAGGACGCTTCCGTCGGCCGTCCGATCCCGCCAGGCGAGACCGTCCGGGCCCACCCGCGCCAGCCTGCCGTGGGCGCTGACCAGCGGCGCGTCGTTCGGCCACCCGTCGGGCCAGTGCCCGCCGTACTCCTCGACCAGCCAGACGGCGGCGGCGCCGTCCACGCCGGCGCCGGACGCGGCTCCCACCGGACCGCCGAGGTAGAGCGTCGACGCCGCCGGATCCCACTGCTCGGTTGATCCGCCCAGGGCGTAACCCGGCGCGACGTAGGCGAAGCGGAAGCCGGACGGCAGGGGCCCGGCATGGAGCAGGTCGGCGCCGCGGAAGAACGGCACAGCCAGGCCGGAGGCGCGGTCGACGAGCCGCCGCCCGCGCAGCGGCGCGGACAACGCCACCGACCGGACCAGCAGTTGCGCGCCGCCGAGGCACGGGCCGGAGCCGGCATGCGGGACGACCCGGAGCTCCAGCGTCACCGAGGTGTCCGACTCGTGCGCCGTCAACTCCCCGGCACCCAGGCACGGCCCGGTCTCGGTGACGCTCACCTGCCGCCCGTCCGCGGAGACCAACGCCGAGCCGACGGCGCGCGCCACCGTCCCGTCCGACGGCGCCGCGACCTGCGCGGCCAGCAGGCCTGCGAGCGCGCTTGCGGCGAGCGCGAGCACGGCGGCGTGGACTGTCCGGGCCCTCATCGGACGAAACCCTCCGCCTCTCGGACGAGGGAGGTGCAGAGCCCTCCCGACAGTTCCGGCAGGCCGGCCTCGAGGGTGAGCGTGAACCCGGCCTGCCGCCACTGGAGCATCTCGCCGGCGGAGGTGTTCATGGTGCACAGGGCCGGGTTCCCGTGCACCGTGACGATCACGCCCGACGCCGGCCGGAGCGACGGGCTCGGAACGGGGCCGGGCCCTGGTGTCTGGTCCTGGTAGAAGCTCCACTGCGCCCCGCGCCCTTCGTAGCGCAGGAACAGGCTCAGCGGGCCGGTGCAGGCGCCCTGCGGCGACTGTTCCGGCTCCGGTCGGCACGGCCGGGGCTGTTCCAGCTCCGTCAGCAGGGGATCGCGCAGCTGCGGAGCACGCCGTCCGTCGAAGACCGCGAGCGGGTGGCCGTGGCCGTCCGTCAGCGTGCGGGCGCCGAGCGGCTGTTCGAGTGCGAGCGGGTAGCCGTAACTCACCGCGCAGACACCCGGCATCCCAGGGTTGTCGGGGAACACCTCGAAGTGCCAGCGCAGTACGACCGTGCGGTCACGCTGTTGCGCCACCGGCTCACCGCCCCCGGAGCACTGCCCCGCTGCTCCGGGCTCGCCCTCGGTGACCAGCAGGTGGACGCCGTCGGCGGAGATGAAGACCGGCCCGGTCGGGTCGGCGTACCACTCCTTCGGGGCGGCCGGGCGGGAGACGGCGTAGACGCCGTACCCCGCCAGTACGCACAGCAGTGCCACGGCGAGGACGGCCGAGATCCTGCGGGCACGCGACGGCGTCACCGGACGAACCCGGCTTCCTGGACGAGGACTGTGCAGACCGCCTGATCCGAGGCGGGCGGGTCCAGCGAACGGCGGGAGAGGATCAGTTGGAAGTCGCCGTGGCTCCACGACAGCGTCGGCTCCGTCCTGGCTGCCAGGTTGCAGACGGCGGGGGCACCGCCCACGCGGGTCGACGGTTCGCCGCCGGTGGGCCCGGGCGGGCCGCCGCCCATGATCTGGGTGAAGGTCCAGGTGGCGCCGCGCCCGGCGTAGGTGTGGGTGGACATCAACCAGCCGTGCGGACAGTACGGTCCGGTCCGGGGGGTCGGGCAGGGCACGGGCCCTGTCGGCTCGAGGAGCTGCGGGTCGCGGAGCTGGGGCGCGAGGCGGCCGTCCACGATCGCCAGGGTGTGCCCCTGGCGATCCGTCACGGTGCGGGCGCTCAGGGGGTGTCCAAGCGTGAGGAAGTATCCGGGGCTCTGCGCGCACGATCCCATGACCGGATGCGGATCGCCCACCTGTCGCAGGTGATAGTGGAGCGCGACCGTGTGCGCGGTCTGCTGCGCCTCCAGGTCGACGGTGATGTTGGAACCGCACCCGCCCAGCGCCTGCCCCCGGTCCATGGGTGAACCGACGGCGAGCAGGGTGCGTCCGTCGGGCGAGAGGTAGACCGGGCCGGCCGGGTCCTGGTCCCAGCTCCTGCCGGTGATCTCCCTGGTGACCCAGGAGTGGACCATCCAGGCCAGACCCAGGCAGAGCACGATGAGGATCGCGCCGGTCACGCGTGTGCTGACGGCAGGTGAGTCGGGTCGCCCCGAGGGCTCCATGGCTGCCACCTTCCCCGATAGGTCGGCTGTCCGAGTTGCGCGGAGCGTGCGCAGCTCGGACGTGACGATCCGTCAAGCGGTTCCGGTGGCAGGGCGGTCAGTGGGTCATCGTGACCTTGTTGAGACCGTCGGGGCGGTCCGGATCGAGGTCGAGGTGGCGCGCGGTGGCGAGGGCGAGCTGCTGGGCGCGGACGGTGGCGAGTACGCACTCGCCGAGGTGGCCGAGGGCGGGCCAGGGCAGATCGGCCTCCGGGGCGGTGCCGGCCAGCAGGGTCGGGGCACGGCGCGCGGCGAGGGCCGTGCGCAGGTCCAGGGTGTCGGTGTCCGCCGGGCCCGAACCTGCCAGCAGCAGAGCCGGCGCGTCGGGGCCGCAGACGGCGATCGGACCGTGGCGGAAGTCGGCCGTCGAGAAACCGTGCGCCATCAGACCGGTGGTCTCCTGGAGCTTCAACGCGCCTTCCAGCGCCGCCGGATAGCAGGCGCCCCGACCGACGACGGCCAGCCGGTCGTGCCCGGCGAGCGGGCGGGCTGCCCGGTCCGGGCTCTCGGCATCGTCCAGCAGCCGGGCCACGGCCGCAGGCAGAGAAGCAGCCTGAGTATGCGTCAGTCCGCCGCTCCCGAGCCCCGCGCAGACGGCCAGCAGCGCGAGCAGCTGCGCCGTGACCGTCTTCGTCGCCGGGACCGCGAGCTCCGGCCCTGCGTCCAGGGGGACGGAGAGGTCGGCCGCGCCCGCGAGCGCGGAGCCGCCGTCGTTGGTCACGGCGATCACCCGGGCGCCGGCGGCGCCGTAGCGGCGGGTCAGGTCGACGATCTCCGGGGTACGCCCCGACTGCGAGAGCGCCACCAGCAGCCAGCCCCGGAAGCCCTCCGGCGCGCGGCCGTACGCGGTGGCCACGCTCGGCGCGACCAGGCACGTCGGCAGGCCCGTCTGCAGCTCGACGGCGTAGCGGCCGAGCAGCGCCGCGTGGTCGGAGGACCCGCGCGCGAGGAAGGCGACCCCGAGTGGCGGCGCGTCACCGACCAGGTCGGCCACCTGGGTGGTCAGTTGCGGCCAGCGGTCGGCGAGCGCGGCCAGCACGGCGGGCTGCTCGCGCATCTCGGCTTCCATGCGAACGCCGGGAACCGTCAGGGACGTGGTCGGGGTGAGTGTCATCGGTGGGCTCCCAGGGGCGCGGTGGGGCGGGGACGGGCGCGCTCCTCGCGCGGGCGCAGGCCGTCGAGGGCGAGGGTGACCGCGCCGTGCAGGGACGCGTCGCGGCGGAACCGTGCCGGGCGCAGCTCGGGCGGGAAGGGTGTGGCGGCGGCGAGCACCCGCTCCAGCGCGGGCAGCAGCACGTCCGCGGCCGCCATCAGGCCGCCGCCCAGGACGACCCGGGCCGGGTCGGCGAACGCGCACAGGTTGGCCAGGGTGACACCGAGGACGGTGACGGCGTGGTCGGCCAGGTCCCGCGCCGCGGGGTCGGTGCTGCGCAGCAGTTCGGTCGCGCTGACGGGCCGGCCCAGCAACTCCTCGGCGCGTTCGCCCAGGCCCTTGCCGCCGATCAGTTCCTCCAGCGGAGCGTGCCCGGCCGCGACGGCGTCGAACGGCGCGCCGCCGGGGTTGACGTAGCCGATCTCCCCGGCCGCCTGATGGGCCCCGGCCAGGACGGTGCCGCCGACGGTGAGCGCGGCGGCGATGCCGGTACCCAGGCTCACGTACAGCCCCGGATCGGCGTCGCGGAGTGCGCCGTGGCGCAGCTCGGCCAGTGCCCCGGCCCGCACGTCGTTGGCGACGGGCACCTGCGGGACGCCCAACACCTCGGCGAGGCGCGCCGACAGGGCCAGCTCCTCCCAGCCGGGCAGGTTGGGGGTGAGCAGGATCCGGTCGGCCTGCACGATCCCCGGTGCGACGGCCGCGTGCGCGGCGACGGGGGCGCCGAACCGCTCGCGTGCCTCGCGGGCCAACCGCCGGACCGCCTCGGCGGTGCGGGCCAGGGTCTGCTCGGGTCCGCGTTCGGCGAGGGTGTCGAGGCGTTCGCGGGCGAGCAGTGCGCCGCGGTGGTCGGCCAGGGCGAGTTCGGTCTTGGTGCCGCCGAAGTCGATGCCGATGACCAGGGCCGGGGTGTCGTCCCGGGGGCCGTGGGCGTCGATCGGCGGGTGGTTCGGGGCGGTCGTGTCGGCCGTCGTGTCGTACGTGGCGTCGTACGTGGTGTCGGCCGGGGCCTCTTCGGGATGGGGGAGTGGCGTGGGTTCTTCGAGCATCACGGGCATCAGGAAGTTCCTCGTGGTGCGGGCCGGCCGGGCAGGGGAAGGACTGCCGAGCCGGCCCGCTGCGACGGGCGGATCAGGCGGATCAGGCGGCGGAGTCGGCGAGCTCGGTGGCCCGCTGCTCCTCCAGGTACTGCTCGCGGATCTCCTTGGGGCCGAACGGCCAGACCTTCTCCACACGGGACCAGATCAGGTAGGCGACGACGCCGAGGACGACCCAGCCGATCGACCACTCGATCGGATGCACCCCTGGGTTGGCCTTGTCGGCGTAGCCGTAGATGACGAGCCAGCCGATGCCGGCGACGACGCTCGGCAGTGGGTAGAGCAGCATCTTGTAGGGGCGGGCCAGGCCCGGCTGCCGCTTGCGCAGCACCGTGACGGCGGCGATCTGGGCGAGCGCCTGGATGATCACCATCACCGTGGTGAGCAGCGTGATCAGGATGGTCAGCGGCGGGTGCGTGGCGGTGTTGCCGATGTGGCGGGCGAAGAGGAAGCCGGCTGCGGTGACGACGCCCATGGTGAGCAGGCCGAGCACCGGGAACTGGTGCTTGGGGTGCAGTCGCCCGAACGACTTGAAGAAGACCTTGTCGCGGGCCGCGTCGTAGGGCACCCGGGAGCCGCCGAGCAGGCCGGTGAAGACGGAGGCGAAGGCGGTGATGAGGATCAGCCAGGTGACCACGTCGGCGGTGGTCTTGCCGAAGGTCTTCTCCAGCACGGCGGAGGCGACGGACTGGGAGGCGACGTTGTTCGGGTCGAGCATGTCGTGCCACGGCACCACGCCCAGGACGCCGATCTGGAGCAGCAGGTAGATCGCCATGATCGCGACGATGGACCAGATGATGGAGCGCGGCATGACCCGGCCCGGGCTCTTGATCTCGGCGCCCATGTAGGCGGTGGTGTTGTAGCCGAGGTAGTCGTAGATGCCGATGGTCAGGCCGGAGGCGAAGCCGATCCAGAACTGTCCGTGGGTCAGCTGGATCGCGTGCGCGGGCCAGGTGAAGGCCAGCGACGGGTGGAAGTGCGTGAACGAGGCCAGGATGACGGCGGCGACGGAGACGATCATCACCGCCCACATCACCACGGTGACCTTGCCGATGTTCTCGATCTTGCGCCAGAGCAGCAGGATCACGAGGGCGACCACACCGACGCCGACGATGTCGCCCTGGCCGGTGGTCAGCTTCGGGAAGAGGTAGCCGAGGTACTGGACCAGGCCCTGGACGCCGGTCGACATGATCAGCGGGATGAAGAGCATGGCCGTCCAGACGAACAGGAACGGCATCAGCTTGCCGCTGCGGTACTGGAAGGCCTCGCGCAGATAGACGTAGGTGCCTCCGGAGCCGGGCAGCGAGGCGCCGAGCTCGGCCCAGATCAGGCCGTCCGCGAGGGCCAGGATCGCGCCGGCGATCCAGCCGATCACGGCCTGCGGGCCGCCGAACGCGGCCACCATCAGCGGGATCGTGACGAACGGCCCGATGCCGCACATCTGGCTCATGTTGATCGCGGTCGCCTGGAACAGGCCGACCTTTCTGGACAGTCCGGGCGATCCGGCCGGGTCGGACATCGGGTACCTCCGTGGGGGAGCGTGAGGGCGGGCAGGCTGTAAAGTTAAATTCCTTTACTTGTGCCGTCAAGGCTCAGGACGATCACGACCGCCCCGACCCGTTGTCTAGAGTTGGGGGCCGGACGACGACCCGAGGCTGGACCGCCCGAGGCCGGACCACCCGAGAGACTGCAGGAGCCCGTGGACGAGCAACCCTGGAGCCGGCAGCGGCTGCGCAGTAACAACGAGCTGCTGCTGCTCGAGCACCTGCGCGGCGTCGGCACCGCCACCCGTGCCGAACTCGCCCGACAGACCGGCCTGTCCAAGCCGACCGTCTCCAGCGCGCTCGCCGCGCTGGAACAGGGCGGCCTGGTGCGCGAGGTCGGCACGATCGTCCCCGAGCGCGGACGCAGCGCGGTCCTCTACGAGCCGGACCCGACGGCCGGCTACGTCCTCGGCGTCGACATCGGCCGCGCCCGCCTGCGCGTCGCCGTCGCCGACCTGGCCGGGGACATCCAGGCCCGGGTCGACGTGCCCAACGAGGGCACCACGGCCGACGCCGTCGCCGACGCGGTCGCCGCGGCGGCGGAACGCGCGCTCGCGGAGGCGGGGGTCTCCGCCGACCGCGTCGTCCACGCCGCCGTCGGCACGCCCGGCGTCTTCGACGCCGAGTCGGGCCGCGTCCGCTACGCCGTCAACCTCCCCGGCTGGGGCCGGGTCGGGCTCGTCCAGCAGCTGCGCGCGCAGCTGGGCGGGCCGGAGCTGTCCATCCACAACGACGCCAACCTCGCCGCGCTCGGCGAGTATGCCGTCGGCGCCGGGCAGGGCAGCCGCCTCTTCGTCTACGTGCTGGTCGGCACCGGTCTCGGCATGGGCGTCGTCGCCGACGGCCAGCTCTTCACCGGCGCGCACGGTGCGGCGGGCGAGATCGGCTTCCTGCCGCTCTCGCTCACCTCCCCCGATCCGGCCACGGTGGCGGCGGGCCGCCGCGGTGCGCTGGAGGACGCGGTGGCGGCCGACGCCATCGTCCGCACCGCCCGCGAGCTGGGCCTCGCCGACGCCCCCAGCGCCAAGCACGTCTTCGACGCCGCCCGCGCCGGCGACCCCCGCGCCCTCCAGGCCGTCGCCCGCGAGGGCGAACGCCTCGCCCTCGTCGTCGCCGCGGTCTCCGCCGTCCTCGACCCCGACCTCGTCGTCCTCGGCGGCGGCGTCGGCCACAGCGCCGACCTCCTGCTGGACCCGGTCCGCGACGCCCTGCACCGCATGACGCCGCTGCGCCCGGAAGTCTCCGAATCCACCCTCGGCGACGACGCGGTCCTCCTCGGCGCCATCACCTGCGCGCTGCGCAGCGCACGCCCGGCCGTCTTCGAACGCCATGCGACGGGGGCGGGGTGAGGCGGGCCTGACGGCGCGTCGCACACTCGCCGGAGCGATCGCCGGGAAGGGATGAGCATCATCGAACGCAGGATCACCGGCAGCCGAGGGCCTGCTGGTGCGCCCGCCGCACGATGGGACTGATCGCCCAGCAGTACGAACAGTCAGGTGGGCGGCGCAGCATCTGCGAGATGTCCGAGAGCGTGAACGACTTGTGGCAGCGTCCTCCGAGCAACGTCTCGATCCGGGCCAGGTCCAGGCAGCACGTGGTTCGGCAACTTCAACGGACGAAGTCACAGACCTTGGCGGGCGGGCACGGCTCGCTCGCGCTGTTGCTGTTGGTGAGCTGCCCAATCAGGCACAGCACCGCCAGCAGCAGCAGATAGCCGCCTATGACGGTCATTCCCGGATGGCGGCCGTACCAAGCAGCCCACCGAGCCGGCATCTTCTGGCGCCGGGTGCGGCGAGCCGGGCCGGCCGTGTCGTGACGGTCACCCGGCATGATTCCCCCCGTGGACTGCTCGCTCTGCGGGCATGAGTACCAGGCCTCTTCCCACCCTTGCCCGACCGCATGCGGATCGCCCGGGGGCGAGTAGGAGCCGTACGGCGGTCAAGGGTCAGACTGAACCGGCTGCCGCAGGATCTTCTCCGTCAACCGGATCCGACCGGGTTCAACCGGACTCCTTGGAGCGGGAGTTGGTAGCACACAGACTGGCATGCGCACGGCTGCCCAGCAGCCGCTGCCGGCCTCCCCACGGGGGGAGAGGCCGATTGTCGAACAGGAGACAGCAACCATGCTCAAGCTCCGCAACACCCGACGCGTTGCCACGACCGTTGCCGCTGCGATCCTCGCGGTAACCGGTGCGGTCGTAACGGCCTCCCCGGCCAGCGCGGACACGACCGGCGGCGGCTGCCGCGGCGGCGGAAACAACGACAACGCGGAATGGCCGACCGGGGCCTGGGCGCAGGAACCCGCAGGCGTGTATCTGCTGCCGTGCCTCAACGACGACGGCAGCGGGTACGTGCGGCCGGCGTGGTACTTCAACGGCGGCAGCCAGGGGATCTTCCCGTGCGCTCAGCTCATCAAGGTGGGCGTGGGGCAGGTCCACGACTTCGGTTGCGAGCCGGGCGAGTGGGTGGCGGCGTCCAGCGGTTACAACTCCAACTTCGGCTACCAGGAATGGGGCAACGGCACCATCTTCCGGCCGGGCACCGGCGAGTACGTGTTGCAAGAGGGGTTCTGGTCCACCATCAACGGCCAGTACGGCTACTACGGCAACGCACAGAGTTGGCCGATCTGGATCAGCTGAATGCTCCCGCCGCGTCGGGTGATCAGTCATGGCGACAAACGGCCGGGTTGCGGACGTCAACGCTGATCTGGACGCGCACACCCGAAGGCCCTGGCTCCCAAGTGGGTAGCCAGGGCCTCCTGCTTCGACCTCCCGGTCGGGGCCCGGGACGGTGATCAGAGGGTTACGGGTTCACGGTGATGGTGAACGTCGACGTCGTGTTCTGGATGTTGACGTCGTTGTTGCTCTCCACCAGGTGGTTGAAGGTCACCGACCCCACGGCCGGGCCCTGCCCCGACTCCGGCAGGGGGTTGGCCCAGATGCCGTAGCCGGACTTGCCGGTGCCGTAGGCGTCGTTGTCCGCGTGGGCGCCGGTGATGGTGGTGTTGGTGAAGACGGTGTCCGAGACGGGGTTGAGGGCGGAGCCTCCCGAGTAGTCGGTCTGGAACATGATGCCGCTGTAGGTGGGATCGGTGATGGTCGCGTCGTTGACGCGGATGCCCTGGAAGGGCTGGGTCGCCGAGAAGGCCCAGATGGCCGGGAAGACCTGGGCACCCCAGAAGTGGCCACCGTCCCGCGTGAGCGAGAAGTTCGAGATGGTCGTCTGGGGCGTCGACTCGAAGCCCTCGAAGGCGTAGCCGAAGTTGAGCGAGGAGATGGTCAGACCCGAGTAGCACAGGGTGTCGGAGACCACGAAGTTCTGGATCGTGTTGCCGCCACCGCCGTAGACCGCGACGCCCGCCGCGCGCCACGGGGTCATCGCCGTGACGTTCTGGATGGTGTTGTTCTCCAGCTTGCTGCCCGGGTTCTGGTCCTGGGCCGCGAAGAGGGCGAAGCTGTCGTCGCCGGTGCTGCGCGCCTCGTCGTTGGAGATCAGGTTGCCCTGGCTGCCGTTGGTGAGGTTGATGCCGTCCGCGTAGGTGTCACGGATGCGCATGTTGGTGAAGGTGGAGTTCTGCACGTTGGAGGCGCCCCAGACGCCGACCACGTTGTGCTCGATCCAGACGTTGTCGATCGTGATGTTCGACTGGTTCCGCAGGTCCCAGGTGTGGCCGGGGCCGTCCTGGCGGGTGGTGTAGTTGCCGAACCAGGCGAAGCCGGTGAACGTGGAGCCGCTGGCGCCGGCCTGGAGGTCCCAGCCGGTGTCGGTGTCGGTCTGGCTCTGCGGGGCGACGAACTGGGCGTACCAGACGCCCGCGCCGACCACCTTGACCGGCTTGCCGTAGACCGAGAGCCGTCCGGTGACCGCGTACTGGCCGGCCGGGAGGTAGACGCCGGTCCACGTGCCGGTGGTGTCCATGCGCACCTTGTCGAGCGCGTTCTGGACGTCCTGCTGGGTGAAGCCGCCGGGGACGACGTAGTGGGCCGGGTCGGGGTTGGCGGTCTGGGCGGCCTGCTCCAGGTTCATGAAGTCGATCGCGTACTGGGAGGTGTTGGCGGCGTCCTTCTTCAGCGTGAAGAGCGTCCCCTGCGGATACGACTGCGCGAGCAGGAAGCTGGACTCGTCGTAGATGTGGCGCGGCGAGCCGGCGCTCGGGCTGTCGCCGGGGCTGGTCTCCGAGCCGTAGAGCCAGGCGTAGTGGGAGGTGAGGTTGAGCGGCTGGACCAACTGGCCGTTGGCGTAGAGGTCCAGGGTCGCGTTGATGCCGCCGCCGCCCGGGGCGTCGGGGATGGAGTAGCGCAGCACGAAGGTGTTCGTGGACTCACGCGAGGTCCAGCTGACCGAGTCGCCGGTGTTGTCCAGCGTGACCGCCTCGCGTCCGGTGGCCTCACCGGCGATGTCGCCGATGGTGCGGTTCGGGCCGACGATCGCGGCGGAGCCGCCGAGGACGCCGTCGGTGGACTTGTAGGCGTCGTAGGGCATGTTGGCGCCCTGGCCCACGAAGAGCGGGGTGTCGCTGGTCAGGTGCGGCTGCTTGATCGGCAGTTCGTTGGGGTCGGTGGCGAGCACCAGGTGCGCGGTGTACTTGCCGTTGACCGCCGTCCACGAGCCGAGGCTGATCGGCGCGCTGGTCGCGCCGGCCGCGATCGTGCCGCTGACCGAGCCGGTGAGGGTGGTGACGGTGTTGCCGGTCCCGTCCAGCAGGGTGAGCGTGAGGCCGTGGCTTCCGCTGGTGGTGGCGATGGTGCCCTGGTTCTTCACCGTGGCCGTGAAGGTGACGGTGTTGCCGGCGGCCGGGTTGCTGGGCGTCCAGGCGAGCGTGCCGACCAGGTCGGCCGACTGGACCGGGGTGACCACCAGGTTGGTCGGGTTGGTGTAGGCCTGGTCGGCGGTGAGGTTGAAGTTCTTCTTCGACTCGTCGACCTTGGTGGTCAGTTGGTACGTCCCGGCGCTCTGCGTACCGATGGTCGCCGAGACCGTCTGCGTGGCACCCGGCGCCAGCGCGCCGACCGTGGTCGAGCCGACCTTGGTGGTGCCGAGGTAGAAGTTGACGTCGGTGGCGACGGAGGCCGCCGTGCCGCCGTTCTTCACCACCGCGGAGGTGGTGACCGAGTCCGTCTCGACCGGCGCGGAGGGCGACCACGAGCTGGAGGTCACCGTCAGGTCCGGGTTGGGCGACGGAGTGCCGTAGACCTCCATCTCGGCGACCTGGCCGCCGGGCGCGCCGCTGTTGGACGTGATGGACAGCTCCACGTCCGCGACCCGGCCGGAGACGGGGATGGTGACGGTGTTCTGGTTGGCGCTCGGGTCGAAGGAGTACGACTGGGCCGGCACCAGCGTGGTGAACGTCGAGGCGCTCTGCTCGCGTCCCAGCACCGCGATGGTCTGCGTGCGGGCCGACCAGGCCGAGGCCGGGTTGAGCTTCACGACCACCGAGGACAGGTCCGCGTTCGCACCCAGGTGCACCGTCAACTGCGAGGGGTAGGAGGACCCTTCGAAGTAGGTGGTGACGTCGCCGTCGTCCGCGTTGGCGGGCGCGTAGGTGTAGGTGTAGGCGGTGCCGTCGATCGGCTTGTGCAGGGCCAGGTTGGTCGAGGTGCCGCCGGACCCGGTGCGGGTGACGGTGTTGGACGCGGCGGACTCCAGGCCTGCGGCGTTGGTGGCCGTCACGTCGTACGAGACGGTGAGGGTGTCGGCGACGGAGTCGGTGTACGACAGCGTCGTCCCGCTCACGGAGGCGAGCTTGCTGCCGTTGCGGTAGATGTTGTAACCCGTCACGCCCACCTGGTCGGACGCGGCCGACCAGGTCAACGCGACATTCCCGGAGGCGGGTTGGGTGTAGGCGAGGTTGCTCGGCGCGGTCGGCGGGGTGGCCGAGGCGCCGGTGCGGGTCACGCTGTTGCTGTTGGCGGACTGGTCACCGGCCGCGTCGCGAGCGCGGACGAAGTAGGTGACGGTGGCGGTGGTCGACGGGTTGTCGGTGTAGGTCGTCACCGTGCCGGGGACGGAGGTCAGCAGCGCGTTGTTGGCGTAGACGTCGTAGTTGGTGACGCCGGTGCTGCTGGATGCCGACCAGGTCAGCGTGACCGCGCCGGACGAGCTCTGGGTGTAGGCCAGGTTGGTCGGCGCGGCGGGCGGCTGCCCGGCGCCGGAGGGGCCGTAGACCTGGAACTCGGAGATCTGCCCGGCCGGCCAGCCGGTGTTGGCGGTGATGTTCAGCCGGACGTAACGGGTGGTGGCCTGGCTGAAGTTGATGGTCACCGTGTTGCCGGTGGCCGGGTCGAAGGTGTAGCCGGCGGAGGCGGCGAGATCGCTGAAGCTGCTCCCGTCGGTGCTGCCCTGCACCGCCAGGGTCTGCGTCCTGGCGGCCCAGGAGGTGGAGGGCGGCAGCTTCAGGACGACCTGGTCGACGGCGACGGAGGCGCCGAGATCGACCTGGAGCCACTGCGGGAACGCGTTGTCGGTCGACTCCCAGTAGGTCGTCGCGTCACCGTCGTTGGCGTTGGCGGCGACGTAGTTCTGGGCGTGACCGGAGTCGCTCATGGTCTTGCCGAGCGCGAGGTTCGTCGGCGCGTTGGAGCTGCCGTAGATCTCGAACTCGGAGAGCTGCGCGGCGCTCCAGCCGGTGTTGGCGGTGATGTTGACCCGGACGTAACGGGTCGTCGTCGCACCGAAGTTGATGGTGACCGTGTTCGCGGTGGACGGGTCGAAGGTGTATCCGGCGGACGCCACGATCGTGGCGTAGGTGGTGCCGTCGGTGCTGCCCTGGACGCTGAGTGTCTCGGTGCGGGCGCCCCAGCCGGTCGGGAGCTTCAACACGACCTGGCTGACGGAGGTCGCCTGACCCAGGTCGATCTGCGCCCACTGCGGGAAGGCGCCGTTGGTGCTCTCCCAGTAGGTGGACTGGTCACCGTCGTTGAGGTTGGTGGCGACGTACTGGCCGTTGGCACTGGAGGCACTGGCGCTCCTGCCCGCCGCGAGATTGCTGCCCGCGGCGTGGGCGGGCGTGGTGGCGGTGCCGAGCAGCAGTGCGAAGAGCGTCGCGAGCACGGCGAGTAGCGCTTGCCCGCGTGTTCGTGGGTGGTTCATCGTCCCTCGGTTCCTGTGTGGCGGACGCCGAGGCGAGCCGCGCCCCTGACCCGGGCCCCCTCGCTGGGTAGCGTTGGAATTCCGCGATGCTGTCGTGGATTTCCAACACTTCGCGAGGAAGTTACAGACGTGAGCGCACGCAGTCAATGGAACGGACAGGCGAGCGTTGGAGGAAAGCGCAAGCGTCAGACGAGACGCGCGAACGAGACGATCTCCGGTAGCCCCGGGATCCAGCCCCGGGTGGAATCCACGACGAGGGATGGGACGTCGAGCGCGATCGGTGCCCCCGGCTGGATCGGACGCTCCCCGCGCGCGACCCGGTCCGGTAGCTCGGCGTCCGCGCGGGCCGCGCGGCGTGGATCGGACGCGGCGCGGTCGGTGATGCGGGTTCGGGCGACGGCGGCGTCGACGACGCAGCGGACCGCCCGGATCGCGGCCAGGTCGGCGAGCGGCGCGAGACCGGGACGCCAGAACCGGTCCTGGAAGGCCGCCTCCGCCACCGGGCTGTGGCCCGCCGCCGGCTCTTCACCGAGGGTGCGGAAGAACGCCTCGTTGGCGAGCGGGTCGAGCTGGTCGGCCGGGCTCGCGCCCGCCGCGACCAGCCGTTCCTTCAGCTCGTCGCGGCAGGCCAGCGGCCGGGTCAGGGCCGTGGCCAGGGCGTGCGCGAGCGTCGTCCTGCCCGCTCCGGGCGGGCCGCTGACGACCAGCAGGGCGGACGCCCGGGCATCTACCGCGCGGGGCCGGTGGAGCCGCGGACCACGAGCTCCGGCTCGAACAGCAGCTCCTCGGCCGCCACCGTGGCGCCCTCGATCTGGTTGACCAGCAGCGCGACCGCCGCCCGGCCGAGGGCCTCGATCGGCTGGCGCACCGTCGTCAGCGGCGGCTCGGTGCAGTTCATGAACGCCGAGTCGTCGAAGCCGACCACGGACACGTCGCTCGGCACCGACAGGCCCGCGCGCCGCGCCGCGCGGATGGCGCCGAGGGCCAGCGGGTCGCTGCCGCAGATGATGCCGGTGACGCCGGCGCGCAGCATCCGGCTGGCCGCCGCATGTCCGCCCTCCAGGGCGAAGAGGGCGTGGGCGACCCAGTCCGGCTGGACCTCTCGTCCCAGGCGGGCGTACTGCGCGGCGAAGGAGTCGAGCTTGCGGCGGGAGGGGATGTGGTCCTCCGGCCCGACGATCATGCCGATGTTCTCGTGGCCGAGTGCGGCGAGGTGGCCGAAGGCCTGCTCGACCGCGACGACGTCGTCCGTGGAGACCTGGGGGAAGCCCAGGTGTTCGACGGCGCCGTTGAAGAGCACGACGGGGATGCCCCGGTCGCGCAGGCGCGTGTAGTGCTCGTGCGGGGCGTCGGCCTCGGCGAAGTGTCCACCGGCGAAGACGACGCCGGAAACCTGCTGGTCCAGCAGCATGTTGACGTAGTCGGCCTCGGACAGCCCGCCCGCGGTGCGGGTGCACAGCACGGGGGTGAAGCCGCGCTGGGCGAGCGCGCCGCCGACCACCTCGGCCAGCGCCGGGAAGATCGGGTTCTGCAGTTCCGGCAGGACCAGTCCGATCAGCCGGGCGCGCTCGCCGCGCAGTTGGCTGGGCCGTTCGTAGCCGAGCACGTCGAGCGCGGCGAGGACCGCGTTGCGGGTTCCCTCGGAGACGCCGGGCCGTCCGTTGAGCACGCGGCTCACCGTGGCCTCGCTGACTCCGACCTTCTGTGCCACCTCGGCGAGTCTGCTCTTCATGGCGAAAGAGTAGAGCAGGATTCGGCAAGCGATTGCAAGAACTAGCCGTACCTCCGCAAAAGGCCAGGTCAGGCCGGAGTGAGCGGCCTGCGGTGCTGGTTGCACTGCCTGTCGGGGTCGTGTCACGCCGAAGCACAGTCGTGACTTTTCAATTTTGCGTCGAGGTCTTGCGCTTGCTGTCGCCGCGGCCTACGTTCCTCACACGCCGGCTTTCCCCCACCCACCACGTCTCTTCGTCCATGGGGTACGCATGATGCTGAACAGATCGCGCAAGTTCGCCGCCATCGCTCTCGCGGCAGGGCTCTGTCTGGGCACGGCCGCCTGCAGTAGCAGCGGCTCGTCCGGGAGCAGCGGCAACAGCGCTGCCGACGGTGTGGCCGACGGCAAGCCGCTCGACCCGAACGCGACCGTCACCATCTCCATCGACTGCGCCCCCGGCGCCGACCAGGCGGCGGGCAAGGCCAACTACGCCGACGACCTGGCCCTGTTCAAGGTCAAGTACCCGAACGTCACCATCGACGCCAAGCCGTACGTCGGCCAGTGCGAGGTGCCGGCCCAGCAGACCGCCGAGTACAAGGCCCACGACGAGACCGGCGCCTTCCACGCCTACTTCACCGACCAGGGCCAGACGCTGAACTCCGGCGACGCCGTGGACATCAGCTCCTACCTCAACGACCAGACGGTGCCCGGCTACTCGTCCATGCTGAGCAGCGTCAAGAACAACCTCGGCGTCAACGGCAAGACCTACGCGCTGCCGATCAACTACTACTCCACCGGCCTGGTCTACAACCGGGACCTGTTCAAGAGGGCCGGCCTCAACCCGGACCAGCCGCCCACCACCTGGGACGAGGTCCAGGCCGACGCCAAGAAGATCGCCGCGCTCGGCAACGGCATCAGCGGCTACGAGGACTACAGCGGCGGCAACACCGGCGGCTGGCACTTCACCTCCGAGCTCTACAGCCTCGGCGGCCAGATGGTGAGCTCCGACGGCACCAAGGCCGCGTTCAACTCCGCGCAGGGCAAGGCCGTGCTGCAGCGCCTGCACGACATGCGCTTCACCGACCACAGCATCGGTGCGACCCCGGTCACCCAGTGGGCCGACGCCTTCCCGCCGCTGGCCACCGGCAAGGTCGGCATGTTCATCGGCGCGCCCGACGTCGTCAAGCACCTGATCGAGGTGCTCGGCGCCGACAAGAACGCCTTCGGCCTCGGCCCGATGCCCGGCGCCACCGGCCCCGGCAACAGCCTCGGCGGCGGCGACCTCTACTACTTCAAGAAGGGCCAGACCCCGAACCAGATCAAGGCTGAGATCGCCTGGATCGACTTCGAGTACCTGACCCCGGACGCCGGCCAGTTCAACTTCTCCCGCTCCGCCACCCTGGCCGCCTCCAGCAAGGACCCGGTCGCGATCGCCATCCCGCAGCCGTACTTCTGGAGCGCGAGCTCGCCGCAGATCCAGGCGATCACCACGTCGCTGAAGACCAACGGCAACCTGCCGCTGTCCAACTACGACCCCTACGTCAACAACCCGACCAGCAGCGTCAACGAGCCTCCGGCTGCGCAGCAGCTGTACAAGGTCCTGGACACGGCGATGTCGGCCGCGATGACCGACCCCAACGCCAACCTCGACCAGGTACTCGCCACCGCCGAGACCCAGGCCAACCAGATTCTCGCGAATCAGTGACGTCTGGCGAACCCGTGACGTGTCGCCCGCCGGACCGCTTCCTCCCCGCTGCGGTCCGGCCGGCGGCCGACACACCTTGACGAGGAGTCACTCATGGCTGTCACGCTGACGCGAGGTCAGGCCCGCGTCGACGCGGCCCGCGACGGCTCGCGCCCGCCGCTCGCGGCCCTGCGCCGCGCGCTGGTGCGCAACCTGCGCGCCCACGCCTTCCTGATCGGCGCGCTGCTCTGCTTCGTGCTGTTCACCTGGTACCCGATGATCCGCGAGATCGTCATGTCGTTCCAGCGGGTCCACTACGGCGAGACCAGCTGGGTTGGCCTCGCCAACTACCGGCAGATCACCGCCGATCCGGAGTTCTGGTCCGCCTGGCGCAACACGCTGGAGTTCACCGGCATCGCTCTGTTCTTCGGCTTCGCCGCCCCGTTCGCCGCCGCGATCGTGATCAACGAGTGCCGGCACGCACAGGGCTACCTGCGGGTCCTGGTCTACCTGCCGGTGATGCTGCCGCCGGTGGCGGGCATCCTGCTCTTCAAGTACTTCATGGACCCCGGCTACGGCCTGTTCAACCAGGTCCTGCACGCCGTGCACCTGCCCACCTCCTCCTGGCTGGCCTCCAAGAGCAGCGCGATGCCCTCGCTGGTGTTCGTCTCGACCTGGGGCAACATGGGCAGCGCCACCCTGGTCTACCTCGCGGCACTCCAGGGCATCCCGGGTGAGCTGTACGAGGCAGCCGAACTCGACGGCGCGAACCTGCTGCAGCGCATCTGGCACGTCACCGTGCCGCAGACCCGGCTGATCCTGTCGCTGATGCTGATGCTGCAGGTGGTCGCCACCATGCAGATGTTCACCGAGTCCTTCGTGCTGACCGGCGGCGGGCCCGAGGGGTCGACCACCACCGTGGTCTACCTGCTCTACAACTACGCGTTCAACTACGACAAGTTCAACACCGCGGCCGCCCTCGGCGTGATCATGCTGCTGGTGCTCGGCTGCTTCTCCGCGATCTACCTGTGGCTGGAACGCCGCGGACGGGAGGCGTGACATGGCGACGACCGTCCCGAACTCCGCGACCAGGACCCTGATCTCGCCGGTCCGGCTGAACCAGCCGCGCGGCCGACTGATCTACCGGATCGTGCTGACGCTGATCCTGATCGTCACCACGGTGGTCTTCGTCGGCCCGCTGTACTGGATGGCGACCGGCGGCTTCAAGAGCTCCCAGGAGCTGGTGCGCACCCCGCCGACGCTCTTCCCGGAGCACCCCGCCACCCACGCCTTCACCGAGGCCTGGTCGCGCCTGGGCATGGGTCAGCTGCTGCTGAACACCGTCGTCTACGCCGGCGGAGCGCTCCTCCTGCAACTGCTCTTCGGCGTCGCCGCCGCCTACTCGCTCTCCAAGCTGAGGCCGGTCCTCGGCAACGTGATCCTCGGCATGATGCTGGCGTCGATGATGATCCCGGCTGCCGCGCTCGTCATCCCGCAGTACCTGACCGTCCTCGACCTGCCGCTGATCCACGTGAACCTGCAGGACACCCCGTGGGTGATCTGGCTGCCCACGGTGGCCAACGCCTTCAACATCTTCCTGCTGAAGCGGTTCTTCGACTCCATCCCCAACGAGCTCCTCGACGCCGCGGCCATCGACGGCGCCGGCCCGGTCCGGGTGCTCTGGTCCGTGGTGCTGCCGCTGTCGCGGCCGATCCTCGGCGTCGTCTCCATCTTCGGGGTGGTCGCGGTCTGGAAGGACTTCCTCTGGCCGCTGATCACCGTGCCCTCGCACGAGACGCTCAACGTCGGGGTCAACACCGCGGCCACCTCCATGCCGGAGAACTCACTGATCGCCGGGCTCTTCCTGGCGTCGATCCCGACCATCGCGCTGTTCCTCGTCTTCCAGCGCAACATCATGGCCGGGCTGACCGCGGGCGGCCTCAAGGGCTGAGGCCCGGGCTCGTCCGCGCGTGGTCCCCGTCGTCCCGGCCCGCGACCCGCCCTGACCGGGGCGGGCCGGGGCGGCGGCTCCCCCCATGTCTCCGCATGCCCCTCGCGCATGCCTCCGCACGCCTCCCCTCGCCTGTCCAAGGCTTCCAGAAAGCAGGTTCGTCGTGCCCGAAACCGGAGAGCGCGAGCTCCCGTGGTGGCGGAACGCCGCCATCTACCAGATCTACCCCCGCAGCTTCGCCGACGGCGACGGCGACGGGGTGGGCGACCTGGCCGGGCTGCTCGCGCGCCTGCCCCATCTCGCCGACCTCGGCGTGGACGCGATCTGGATCAACCCCTGGTACGCCTCCCCCCAGGCCGACGCCGGCTACGACGTCGCCGACTACCGCGCCATCGACCCGCTCTTCGGCACCCTCGCCGACGCCGAGGAGCTGATCCGCCGGGCGCACGACCTCGGGATCCGCGTCGTCATCGACATCGTCCCCAACCACACCAGCGACCAGAACCCGTGGTTCCAGGCAGCGTTGGCCGCCGGCCCCGGCTCACCCGAGCGCGCCCGCTTCTGGTTCCGGCCCGGGCGGGGTGCGGACGGCGAGCTGCCGCCCACCGAGTGGCAGGGCTTCTTCGGCGGCCCCACCTGGACCCGCGTCACCGAGCCGGACGGCACGCCGGGGGAGTGGTACCTGCACCTGTTCGCCCCCGAGCAGCCCGACTTCAACTGGGACCACGACGACGTCCGGGCCGAGTTCGAGTCCGTCCTGCGCTTCTGGTTCGACCGGGGTGCGGACGGGTTCCGCATCGATTCCGCCGCGCTGCTCGTCAAGGACCCCGCACTGCCGGTGAGCGACCCCGAGGAGCGTGCCTTCACCGACCTGGAGGACGTCCACGACGTCTACCGCGCGTGGCGTCGCGTCGCCGAGAGCTACGGCGGCGCCCGGGTCCTGATCGGCGAGGTCTGGCTGCCCGACCAGGCGCGCATGGCCCGCTACCTGCGCCCCGACGAGATGCACACCGTCTTCAACTTCCCCTATCTGGAGTGCGCGTGGGACGCCGAGCGGCTGCGCGCCGTCATCGACGACACGCTGCGCTTCCACGCGGAGGCCGACGCGCCGCCCACCTGGGTCCTGTCCAACCACGACGTCGACCGCGTGGTCACCCGCTACGGACGCGAGGACACCTCCTTCGCCATCTACGCCCGACAGCACGGCCGCCCCGTCGACCTCGCCCGCGGCACGCGCCGGGCGCGGGCGGCTGCGCTGCTGACGCAGGCACTGCCCGGGGCGGTCTACATCTACCAGGGCGAGGAGCTCGGCCTGTGGGAGGTCGAGGACATCCCCGACGCGCTGCGCCAGGACCCGATGTGGGAACGCAAGGGCCGCAACCCGGCGGACCCCGGGCGGGACGGGTGCCGGGTGCCCCTGCCGTGGTCGGGCAGTGAGCCACCGTTCGGGTTCAGCCCGGACGGCGCGAGCGCGGCGCCGTGGCTGCCGCAGCCGGAGGCGTGGAAGGAGTGCACGGTCGAGGCGGAGGCCGCGGACGCCGGCTCGATGCTGACCCTCTACCGCGCCGCGCTCCGGCTGCGCCGGGGGCTGGGCGATTCCGGCTTCGCCTGGCTGGAGGGGACGCCGCAGGGGCTGCTGGCCTTCCGGCGGGGGGACGGCTTCGCCTGCGTGGTGAACCTCTCCGCGGAGCCGGTCGCCCTGCCGCTCACCGGCACCGTGCTGCTGGCCAGCGACGAGCTGCACGGGCAGCCGGTGCTTCCCGCCGACACGGCGGTCTGGCTGGAGCTCTGAGAAGTTGCACCACCTCCCCAGGGGCGCGAGGAACTGCGCGAGCAACCACCGTGCGCGGATGGCCCTGCTCGTTCGGTGCGCGGCTTGGTGGGTGGCTTGTCGCGCAGTTCCTCGCGCCCCTGGTGGTACGTCCCATCTGCCTAAGGAGCCGCAATGTCGCACAGAAAGAGACAACTCACCACGGCCGCCGTTACGGTGGCTCTGCTTGCCGCTGTCGGGGGCACCGGGACGGCGCACGCGGTCGCGAATGCGCCGGGCGCGGTGGTGACCAAGGCCGGGATCGCTCCGTCCCTCACCCGGGGGCGGGGCGCGGACCTGGGGTTCGCCGAGCAGAACGCGTTCAACGCCCGGACCGACGGGACGGTGATCGGGCCCGACACGACGCCGTACACGCTCGCGTCCGAGGCCACCGGCCGCAAGGCCGTCTCGCTCACGCCCGGCCAGTACGTCGAGTTCACCCTGCCCGCGGACACCAACGCCATCACCGTGCGCTACAGCATCCCGGACGCGCCGACCGGCGGCGGCATCACCGCCCCGCTCGACGTCACCGTCAACGGGCACCACCGGCAGACGATGACGCTGACCTCCCAGTACGCCTGGCTCTACAACGAGTACCCGTTCACCAACGACCCCACGGCCGGGCCCCTGCACCCGGACTGGTGGACCACCGAGTGCGGCTGCGTGCCGGACCAGACCACGCCGACGCCGGTCTTTCCGACGCCGTTCCGGCCGAGCCACTTCTACGACGAGCAGCGCCTGCTGCTGGACCACACCTACCGTGCCGGTGATGTGATCCGGTTGGCCGTGCCCGCGGGAAGTCCGGCCGCCACCACGACGATCGACGTGCTGGACACCCAGAACGTCCCGGCCCCGCTGCGCCGGCCCGACCACTCCCTGGACGTGCGGGACTTCGGCGCCGACCCGTCCGGTGCCACGGACTCCGCCGACGCGTTCGACGCGGCGGTCGCCGCCGCGCAGCGCACCGGGCGGACGGTGTGGGTGCCGCCGGGGACGTACCAGGTGAACCGGCACATCATCGTGGACCATGTCACGATCCAGGGTGCCGGGAACTGGTACACCGTCATCAAGGGTCACCAGGTGACCCTGCCGACGCCCGCGCCCGACGGCTCGGTCCACACCGGTGTCGGCTTCTACGGCAAGGACGCCTCCGCCGGTGGCAGTCACGACGTCCACCTGCGCGACTTCGCCATCGAGGGCGACGTGCGCGAGCGGATCGACACCGACCAGGTCAACGGCGTCGGCGGCGCGTTCAGCGACTCCTCGATCGAGGGGCTGTACATCCACCACACCAAGGTGGGCATCTGGCTCGACGGGCCGATGACGGACCTGCGGATCAGGAACAACCAGATCGCGGACCAGATCGCCGACGGGATCAACTTCCATGGCGGGGTGACGGACTCGGTCATCGCGAACAACTTCGTCCGCAACACCGGCGACGACGGTATCGCCCTGTGGTCCGCGCCCGCCGCGGACGCGAACGACGTGGTGGACCACAACACCGTGCAGACACCCGTGCTCGCCAACGGGATCGCCCTGTACGGCGGTTCGGACCTCACCGTCTCTGGGAACCTGGTGGCGGACCCGATCCGCGAGGGCAGTGCCATCCAACTCGGCACCCGCTTCGGGGCGGTGCCGTTCGGCGGCACGATCTCGGTCGCCGACAACACCACCGTGCGGGCCGGGACGTTCGAGCTGAACTGGAAGATCGGGCTCGGCGCCATCTGGCTGTACGCGCTGGAGCACAGCCTGGACGCGAACGTCCAGGTCACCGGGGACGACTTCCTCGACAACACCTACGACGCGATCATGCTGGTCTCCGACTGGGGGGTGAAGGACCAGTACTCCATCACCAACGTGCACTTCAGCAACATCCGCGTCGACGGCACCGGGACCGACGTGGTGAGCGCCCGCGCAGCCGGTGGTGCCACGTTCCAGAACGTCGTGGCGCGCAACGTCGGGGCGGTCGGGGTGAACAACTGCGGGTCCTTCCACTTCACCTCGGCCGGTTCGGAGTTCAACCTCACCGACCTCGGTGGCAACACCGGCGGCGGCACCACCGGCCCCTGGCTGGCGCCGTGGGAGCTGCCGAACACGATCACCTGTGACGACCGTCCCACCGTCGTCCCGCCGCCGGCCCCGAGCCCCTGGCAGTAGCCTGCGCTGCGCCTTCAGGGACCCCGAAGGGCCCCACCCCGCACGGGGGGTGGGGCCCTTCGTGTTGCGCGCAAGTAAACGTCGAATTCATCCGGCGCACGTGTCTTGTCAGCTCCCTGACACCGCAGATACGGTTCTCGCCAGCTGACACCCCTTGAGAGGGTTCTCAGAGGAATCTCGCTTCGTCATGCTGTTCGTGCAGGTGGAAAGCTGTGTGCCTGCTGTGCGAACGGCGTCCTACTCCCACAGGAGGCAGTACGTTGCGCACCTCGTCGATATCCGCCGCGGCCACCGCCGTCGCCCTCGGCGTCGCGGCCCTGGCCGCCGCCGCGCCCGCCCAGGCCGCCCCCACCCACAGCGTGTCCTGGACCCGCGCGTGCGCGGTCGATCTGACGCCCGGTCATGTCTTCTGCAACGCCCTGCACGTCACCGGTACCGCCGAGCACGTCCGTGCCACGGGGGTGACCCCGAACGCCACCCCGTCCGGCTTCGGGCCCTCGGACCTGCTCTCCGCCTACAACATCCCGTCGGGCGGCGGCGCGGGCCAGACGGTCGCGATCGTCGACGCCTACAACGACCCCAACGCGGCCTCCGACATGGCGACCTACCGCGCCCAGTACGGTCTGCCGGCATGCACCGTGGCCAGCGGCTGCTTCAAGCAGGTGGGACAGTCCGGCACCAGCAGCCTTCCCCGCAACAACGCCTCCTGGTCCGGCGAGATCTCGCTCGACCTGGACATGGTCTCCGCGATCGCCCCCAATGCGAAGATCATCCTGGTCGAGGCGTCGTCCGCGTCGATGACGAACCTGGGCACCGCGGTCAACACGGCCGTCAAGCTCGGCGCGACCGAGGTCTCCAACAGCTACGGCGGCTCGGAGTCCTCCGCCGACACCGGCTACGACAGCACCTACTTCAACCACCCGGGCATCCCGATCACCGTCTCCTCCGGCGACGGCGGTTACGGCGTCGAGTACCCGGCCGCCTCGCCGAACGTCACCGCCGTCGGTGGCACCTCGCTCACCAAGTCGTCCAACAGCCGGGGCTGGAGCGAGAGCGTCTGGTCCACCAGCTCCACCGAGGGCGCCGGCTCCGGCTGCTCCGCCTACGAGCCCAAGCCGAGCTGGCAGGCCGACAGTGGCTGCAGCAAGCGGACCGTCGCGGACGTCTCCGCCGTGGCCGACCCGGCCACCGGGGTGGCGGTCTACCAGACCTACGGCGGCAGCGGCTGGGCCGTCTACGGCGGCACCTCCGTCGCGGCCCCGCTCATCGCCGGCGTCTATGCCGACGCGGGCACGCACAGCACCGCGATCCCCGCCGCCAACCTGTACGCGCACACCACCTCGCTCAACGACGTCACCACCGGCTCGACCGCCAGCTGCTCCCCGGCGTACCTGTGCACGGCCGAGACCGGCTACGACGGCCCGACCGGCCTCGGCACCCCGAACGGCCTGACCGCCTTCACCGGCTGACGCCGGGACGCACCACCGCACCACCGCACCACCGCACCACTCACCGCACACCCCCACATCCCGAGGGCCTCGGTCGACGCGCATCGCGCGTCGGCAGGGGCCCTCGGGCTTCCCGTGCTCGCTCGTGCTCGTGCTCGTGCTCGTGCTCGCGGTCGTACTCGTACTCGTACTCGTACTCACGCGAGCAGTTGGGCGGTCAGGGCGTCCAGGTCCGGCGGCTGCGGCTCGCGGCCGCGCGGGACCAGGCGCAGCGACTGCAGGGCGAAGGCACCCACCTCGGCGGCGGGCAGCTCGATCAGCGCCACCCCGTCCTCGCCGGTGAGCAGCAGGGAGAGCAGGTGCCCGTCGCCACGCGCACTGGGCTGGATTCGCACGTCACCACAGCCGCTCGGGGCGCCGAGCCCGTCCAGCAGCAGGTCGCGGGCGAAGACCCAGGCGACCGCGTCACGGCGGTCGGTGTGGAACACCACGCGGACCTCGTGCGGCCGGCGGTCGTCGTACTCCAGCCGTGTGGCCACCGCGCGGCTGCGTCGGTCCGACAGCACCTGGTAGGCGATCAGGTCGTGCGAGATGCGCATGCTCATCCGTCCCTTCCGAGGCCGCCGCCGCAGCGGCCTCAGCAGAAGAGAGCGGGGAGGGCCGAAGGTCTTACGGCACTTGCCGGAACTTTTTCCCGCGTTTCGACCGCCCGTCCGACCAGGCCCCCGCGCGAGTCGTTGACCTGCGGGCACGCCCTGGGCAAGCTACGGGCCATGTCCACCCCCGCTCCCACGCGCCTGGTCGAGTCCGGCACCCGGCACTACGGCCGCCTGGCCGCCCGGCCCGCCGACGCCAACCCGCTGGACCAGTTCACCGGCCTCTCCCGTCGCCTGAGAGGGCTGCGGCTCAAGGAGTGGGTCGGTTTCACCCTGCTGCACCCCGACTGGTACTCGTCACTGATCATCCAGGACGCGCACTACCTGGCGAGCTCGGAGATCTACGCGTACGACCGGGCCCGCGCCGAGCTCCACCAGCACGCCGCCAACGCCCGTGCAGGCGCGCCCGCTCTGCCGACCCGACTGCTGGACGACGAGTGCCGCTTCGAGCGGCCCGGATACCGGATCGCCTACGAGTTCTCCGCCGCGACCGGCCGGCACCGCATCCGTCTCGACATCGCCGCGACCGCCAAGGCCCCCGCGATCACCGGGGAGCTCGAACTCCACGCCGCCACGGCCACCGCGCCGCTCTCGGTGAGCTCGCGGCTCCCGGGCGGCAGCATGTACACCCACAAGGCGGCCTTCCCCGCCGCCGGCACGCTCCGTGTCGGTGAGGCCGAGATCGTCTTCGACCCCGCGCGCGACCTCGCCGTCCTCGACGAGCACCGCTCGCTGCTCCCGTACCGCACCACGTGGACCTGGGGCACCTTCGCGACGCTCGTGGACGGCGTGCCGCTGGGCGCGAACTTCGCAGCCCGGCCCGAGCTGCCGGGGGAGCCGGAGGAGTCCTGCCTGTGGACCCCGGGCGCGTGCGAGGCCCTCGGGGAGATCACCTTCACGCCCGAGTCGGCGGCCCCGGCGGCACCCTGGCGGATCGCCTCGGCCGACGGCCGGTTGGACGTGGTCTTCGAGCCGGAGGGGCGGAAGGCGGTCAAGCACCAGTTCGGCGTGCTGGCCATCGACTACTTCCAGCTCTTCGGGCGCTACCGGGGCACGCTGCGCGGCGAGGACGGCCGCACGTACGGGATCAAGGACGTCCACGGTGTCTGCGAGCGCATGAGGGCCCGGCTCTGACCGGCCGGCACGGAGCGGCCGGCCGTAGGCTGCGAGCCGTCCGTGGTCGCCCGGACGGCTCGCAGCCTGGACTCACGCGTTCGCGCTGAACACCGGCAGGAAGCCGTCGGCCTGGCCGGTGGCGGTCGGGTGGTACGACTCGTAGATCGGCAGCGTGGTGCTGTGCAGCCACGCGTCGTCCGTGCAGATCTCATGCCCGGAGAAGGCCGAGCGGACGTCCGCGAAGCTGAAGCCGCCGTACTTGGCGACCTCGTTGGCGATGACCCCGTCGAGGTCGTCCGCGGCGCCGTTGATGGCGGTGCGGCTGGTGTTGCTGATGCCGAAGAGGCAGTCACCGGGGACCGCGTACAGGTGGGGGTAGTCGAGCACCACCACGTGCGCGTTGGGGGCGTCGGCGCTGATGGCCGAGTAGACCGCGTCCAGCTTCGGGGCGAGCTGCGTGTTGATGAAGTTCTCCGCCGTCTTCACCGCGGACAGGCAGGAGCTGGTGCCGTCCAGCACGCAGGTCTCCATGGCCGAGGAGAAGCCGGCGTCGTTGCCGCCGATGGTGATGCTGACCTCGGTGGTGGCGCTGTTCAGGTTGGCGAGCTGGTTGTTCAGCACGTCCGTGGTGGTCGCCCCGGAGCAGGCCTCGAAGTCGAAGCTGTCGGGGGAGTTGGCCTGCTGCCACAGGTAGGGGTAAGACAGGGTGCTCTGGTAGCAGGAGCCGCTGGCGGACGTGTAGCTGCCGCTGCCGACGCCGGAGGAGTAGGAGTCGCCGAGGGCCGAGTAACCGCCGGAGACCGCGTGGGCGCTCGGGGCCAGGGCGAGGGCGCCGGTGAGCACGGCGCCGACGGCGAGGGTGCCCGCCAGGAATCGCCGGGGTGTGGGGGTGCGCATGGGAGCCTCCACTTTTGGTGGTGGTGCCTGACTGTGGGGGGTGGGGCACAGTGCGACGCGCGTCACGCAATTGTTTACCAGTCGGTAACAGGCTGGGGGAAGTGTTCATGCCAGGCTGTTGACAGCTCGGACCCAATGTCCGTCACGTCCTGACACACCGTCGGGTGGTGTCAGTGTGCCGTCGCGCGGTGGTGTCGAGATGATTGACAGGTGCTCAGGGCGCGCGTATGACCGGAACATGATG
The DNA here is from genome assembly GCF_900109465.1 of Streptacidiphilus jiangxiensis. Taxonomy (GTDB): domain Bacteria; phylum Actinomycetota; class Actinomycetes; order Streptomycetales; family Streptomycetaceae; genus Streptacidiphilus; species Streptacidiphilus jiangxiensis. Next base: position 56,854 of record NZ_FOAZ01000014.1, on the reverse strand, counting down.
GCCGTTCAGACGAACGCGGCGGTGACGGACCAGGACGCCACCACGGTCAAGCGCCTGCGGGTGGGGGTCGGCGTGGTCGGCCTCGCCCTGCCGGTCGTGCTGCCCATCGGCAACAGCATCATCTCCGCCCACCTTGGCCTGCTGGACTCGCTGAGCGGCTCCTACTACACGCACATGCGCAACGTCTTCGTCGGCGGCCTCTGCGCCATCGGGGTGATCCTGCTCTGCTACCGCCACAACCGCCGCGAGGACCTGTGGAGTTCGGTGGCCGGCTTCTTCGCGCTGGTGGTGGCGATGTGCCCGATGGAGCCGCCGGCGTCCGTGGTCGCCCACGCGTCGACGACGCAGAAGGTGCTGGGCGTCGTCCACACCTCCGCCGCCGCGCTGGTCTTCGCCTCCCTCGCCGTCTTCTGCCTGCGCCTCTTCCGTGACCCCGCCGAGCCGGACGGTCCGCTGCGGCAGCGGGTCTACCTCGGCTGCGGGATCGTGATCCTGCTCTGCATCGTCGGCATCGTCGTCACCGGCCTGGTCCACTACGCCGGCTCGGGCGGGGTGACACCGGTGTTCGCGGGCGAGTCGATCGCCGTGTTCGCCTTCGGCGCCGCCTGGTTCGTCAAGAGCGACGCCATCGCGGACCTGGCCCGCGCCTCGGGCCTCACCGGCGTCGCGGCCCTGTGGCGCTGACGGCGCTGACTGCGCCGTCGGCGGTGAGAGCGGTGAGGCGGTGAGGGGTGGTGACCGTTCCGGCGGCCTGACGTCAGGCCAGATCGGACGGGTCGGTGTTCGCCCCGCAGAGCACCACCACGACGTGCTCGTCCTCGGCCGGGACGTACGCGCCGCAGCGCAGCGCCGCCAACGCCGCTGCGGCGCTCGACTCGACCGCGAGGCGGCGTCCGTGCCACAGCGCCCGGCGGGCGGCGGTGATCTCCGCGTCCGGCACCAGCACGCTGGAGACCAGGGGGCTGCGGGCCAGCTCGAACGCGGTCCGGGAGGCGCGCCGCGCGCCCAGGGCGTCGGCCGCGACCGAATCGACCGCGACGTCCACCGGGCCGCCCGCCTCCAGCGCCGCGTTGAGCGCACGGCAGCGCTCCGGTTCCACGGCCACCACCCGCACCCCGCGTGCGGTCAGCGCGGCCGCCGTCCCGGCGAAGAGCCCGCCACCGCCGACGGAGACCACGACGGTGTCCACGTCGGGTGCCTGCTGCAGCAGTTCGAGGGCGAGGGTGCCCGCGCCGGCGGCGATGTACGGGTTGTCGTAGGCGTGGGAGAGCAGCGCACCCGTCTTCTCGGCGAACTCCTGGGACGCCTCCAGCGCGTGCGCGTACTCCGTGCCGACCAGCCGGACCTCCGCCCGGTACTCCCGCAGTTTGGCGATCTTGACGGCGGGTGCGGTGGCCGGCAGGAAGACCGTCGCCCGCGTACCGGTGGCCTGCGCGGCCCAGGCGCAGGCCAGACCGGCGTTGCCGCCGGAGGCGATGGTGATGCCCGCCTCCGGCATGCTGCCCTCCGCGAGATGCACGGCGGCCAGGTTGGCCGCGCCGCGCGCCTTGAAGGTGCCGGTGTGCTGCAGGTATTCCAGCGCGAAGCCGATCCGCCCGGCTGCCGCGCCCAGCGGCGCGGCCGACTCGGCGGGCGTGAGGAGCACCGGGCGCACCCGCCCCTGGATCCGCCGCGCGGCGGCCTCGACGTCGTCCGGTCCGATCGGCTGGGTGGACATGGGCGATCAGCTCCCGGGAGTGGGACGGCAGGGCTGATCGCCATTCAACCAGGCGCCGGCGTCAGGCACAGGTGAGGGAGGCGATCTTCATTGTCCGCAGGTCCAGGGCGACGACGGGGTGGCCGAGCGCGTGCTCGCCGGGTGTCAGTGCGTGCGCGGTCGGGTTGGCGACCAGCTTCACGACCGCTGTCATACCGCTGACCTGCACGCTGTCCGGGTCGATGCTGCCGGCGGGCGTCGCCGCGCACTCGAGCGGCTCGGCGCCCGTCGAGGCGAGGGCGGCACGGTAGGCGGCCGGGGTGGTGAAGTAGCCGGCGATGGGGGAGGTGTCCGCACCGTAGGGCTTGAGCGCCAGCAGGTAGGCGTAGGAGTCGAACAGGTCGCCGGCGTAGGACTGGACCTGGTCGTCCGAGTACGACGCGGGCGGCAGTAGCGGTGCGAGCTGGCCGACGCAGTAGACCCAGTCGACCTTGGGCGCGCTGCGGTCCACGGCGACGGACATCAGGACCTGGTTGTTCCCGCCGGGCCAGAAGTACCACTGGGCGCCCGTCCCCGTCCGGCCCGGCGCGTACACGGCGTGCCAGTAGGGGATCGAGCCGTCCTCGTCGCAGGTGGTCTGGTCGCCGTCCAGTTCCGGGCGGCTGAAGGAGGCGAAGGCGGGGGTGAGGTACTGCTGCCGCAGCCGGGCGAGGGTCGCGTCGGCGCTCGCACCGCCGAACGCGGCGGCCGCGCCGCCGTAGTAGCCGACGACCGTCGCACTGCCGGGCACCCCCGGGTCGGTGGCCGGGCCGCAGGAGAAGTCGGTGACCAGGCCGGCCGCGTCGGTGTCCACGGTCAGCCGCGCGGCGGACCGGGTGCCGACGTACAGGCTGACCGGCACGGCCATCCCGCTCCCGTGCGCCACCGGCGTGCCGACGATCGCGCCGTCGACGACGGCCTTGCCGGACGCGGCGCCGCAGCCGAGCGGCGCGCCGATGCCGCCGCTGCCCTGGATCCGGGACCGGACCTGCCCGTTCAGGACGTAGGCGGTCAGCCCGGCCGGGTCGGCCTTCTTCGGTTGCCCGGACTTGACCGCGGCGCTGGAGCGCTCGTAGTCGTCGACGACGGCGAGAGCGGAGGACTGAGCGGCGTTCAGGTGCAGTGCCGGTGCGGGCGTGGCTGCGGGCTTCGCCGCGCTGGAGCAGCCGGACACCGCCGCTGAGGCCAGTGCCAGCACGGCCACCGTCCCGGTCCAACGTCCTGCGCGCATGGTGCCCCCCCGCTCCGGTTCCCGCCTCCAGTGAGCAGGCTGGGCACACTCTATGAGCAGGACCTGCCATGCCACCACGGGCGGAAGTGGCGAATCCGGCCGAAGGTGGTGGTGTCGGTCACAGCGGCTTCAGTCGAGTGAGGCGGCGAGAACCCCCGCGACGACGCGTCGCAGCGCCTCCCGGTCGGGCGGGGTGCCGGTGCGGTCGGCGAGGAGCAGGTGGCCGGCGCCGATGAGCGTCGGGGCGAGGGTGTCGACGTCGGCGCCGGGGGAGAGGCGGCCGAGGTCGCGCTCGGCGGCGAGGTGCCGGGCCAGCACGGCCGTCGCGTCGCCCAGGAGCGGAATGCCGACGGGCCGTGTCACGCGCAGTCGGGCGCGCAGGCCGTCGCGGGAGATGACCAGGCCGACGACGGCCAGGGCCACGGGGTCGAGGATCGCGTCGAGCGCGTCGGTGAGGTGGTCGACGACGTCGCCCTGCCCGGTCGCGAGGCGCAGGCGCTCGGCCTGGACGTCGAGCCGCGCGATCCGGTCGAGCACCAACTCGGCGAGGAAGGCGTCGAAGTCGGTGAAGTGCCGATGCAGCACGCCCTTGGCACAGTCGGCCTCGTCGGTGACGGCGCGGCTGGTCAGCGCGCTCGGGCCGTCGCGCAGCAGCACGCGCTCGGCGGCGTCGAAGAGCAGACGGCGGGGGTCGCCGAGGGCCACTCCTGTGGGCACGTGGTGTCCTTTCCGCCTGGCCGTCAGCCTTGACGAGTCCTGACGAGTCGTGACGAGTCTTGACGAGTGGGCGATTGCCCACTCATAGTGGGCACATGCCCACCCTGCCTCCGGAGGGGGCCGTTCCCCCTTCCCAACAGCCGCACCAGGCACGGGAAGTCGCCGAGTCCTTCGGTGTCGACCCGGAGCGCTACGACCGGGCCCGCCCACGCTATCCGGACGCCCTCGTTGCCGCCGTGCTGGACGCCGCCGCCGGAGCGTCCGTGGTCGACGTCGGCATCGGCACCGGCATTGTGGCCCGGCAGTTCCGGGCGGCCGGCTGCAGCGTGCTGGGCGTCGAGGCCGACGCGAGGATGGCCGCCTGGGCGCGCGAGCACGGCGGATTCGAGGTCGAGGTGGCCCGTTTCGAGGACTGGGACCCGGCGGGGCGCGCCTTCGACGCCGTCGTCTCCGGTCAGACCTGGCACTGGATCGACCCCGCCGCCGGAGCGGTCCGGGCCGCCCGGGCGCTGCGAGCCGGCGGCCGTCTCGCCGCGTTCTGGAACGTCGACCAGCCCTCGTCGGAGGTGGCCGAGGCCTTCGACGCCGTCTACCGGCGCGTCCTGCCCGGCTCGTTGGCCGCCGGCCAGTGGGCGGCACCGGGCGAGTCCCGCTACGGCGGGCTCACCACCCGCGCCGCCGACGGCATCCGCGCGAGCGGCGCCTTCGGTGACCCCCAGGAGTGGCACTTCGGCTGGGAGCGCACCTGGACCCGGGATCAGTGGCTCGACCAGCTCCCCACCACCGGCGGCCACACCCGCCTCCCCGCCGCACGGCTGGCGGAGGTGCTGGCGGGTGTGGCGGAGGCCGTGGACGCGATGGGCGGCGCCTTCACGATGCGCTACACCGCCGTGGTGGTCGCGGCGGAGCGCAGGCTCTCGGCGTGACGGACGTCAGCCGACCGGCGGGTCCCAGTCGAAGGCGACGGTGACCGGCGCGTGGTCGCTCCAGCGCTCCGGGTGCGAGTCCGCCCGTTCGACCACGCCGGAGGTCGCCCGCGCGGCCAGGCCCGGCGTGGTGACGACGTAGTCGATCCGCCACCCCGAATTCTGGTCGAAGGCGCGCCCGCGGTAGGACCACCACGAGTACGGACCCTCGACGTCCGGGTGCAGGCTGCGGACGGTGTCGACGTAGCCGAGCTCGTCGAAGACGCGGGAGAGCCAGGCGCGCTCCTCGGGCAGGAAGCCCGCCTTCTTCTGGTTGGCCTTCCAGTTCTTCAGGTCCGCCTCGCGGTGGGCGATGTTCCAGTCACCGCAGACCACGACCTCGCGCCCCTGCTCGGCGGCGCGCTGGCGCAGCTGCTTCAGGTGGTCGAGGAACTCCACCATGAAGCGTTCCTTCTCGTCCTGGCGCGGCGTGTCGACCTCGCCCGAGGGGAGGTAGAGGCTGGCGACGGTGACACCGGGCAGGTCGATCTCGGCGTACCGGCCCGACCGGTCGAACTCGTCCGAGCCGAAGCCGACCTTCATCCGCTCCGGCTCGCGGCGCGACAGCACCGCCACGCCCGCCCGGCCCTTCGCCGTCTGCGAGGGAGCCCACAGCACGTGCCATCCGGCCGGCTCCGCGACCTCCGCCGCGAGCTGCGTCGTCTCGGCGCGAACCTCCTGCAGGCAGACCACGTCCGCCTGCGTGTTCGCGAGCCACTCGACGTAGCCCTTGCCCGAGGCCGCGCGCAGGCCGTTGACGTTCACGGTGGTGATGATCACCTGAGAGCTCATTCCTCACGGAGTCGGTTCCCGGCGCGCTCGCTCCGGCGACGCGCCCGTCACACCTTACGACGACCGCCGGACGCTCCCTGGACGCACCCGCTACGCTCCGGACATGACCACGAGCCCCGACGACTACGACAGCACGAACTGCGTGTGGTGCGGCGCCGCGGTCCAGCTCGGCCCCGAGGGCGGCTACGTCTGCGGGCAGTGCGCCTACACGGTCACCCCTCCCGGTTACGAACGCCGCGCCGCCGACGAGCGCGACCGGCTCCGCACCCGTCGGCACGCCAAGAGCCACCGCTGAGGCTCGGCGCCGTCCTCGTGCTCAGCGCGAGGTGATGAACAGACTCTGCGCCGAACGCCCGATGACCGCCTTCTCGTCGAGCAGCACCGCGTCCGCGAGCCCGATGCCGGCCTGGTCCACGCTCGTGCGCGCGTCCAGACCGACCCACTCACCGACCGGCGGTCGGCGCAGGTGCACGGTGAGGTCGGGGTTGACGTAGGTGTGGCGGCGGAAGTCCAGTGCCCCGGAGATGCCGTTGCCGGAGTCGGCGGCGATCAGCACCCGGCTCAGCCCGGACGGCTCCTCGTCCGCGACCAGCGGCACCCGCATCCGGAACCAGGCCGCGGCCGGCCCCGGCTCGACGGCCGAACCGTGGGCGAACCGCATCTCCATGCTGGTGTGGTAGCCCTCGTCCCACGGCAGCGGAAAGGTCTCGGGCCGCGACTGCTCGGGGCCGGGCACGGTGACCGGCGACTCGATCGCGGGCAGCTCGGGCAGCTCCGACTCGTCACCGACGCGGATCCGCAACGCGTGCGCGCGCATCGCGACCTTGCCCTCCGCGGTGCGCAGTTCGGCGTCGACCAGCTCGACGCTCCGTCCGATCTGCACCTCCTGCACGGCGACCTCGACCTCTCCGAGCGGAACCGGCCGCAGGATCTCGAAGGTCATCCGCACCACCCGGAACGCCTCCCGGGCCCCGGACCGCCGCTCGACGGCACGGCCGAGCAGCGCGGCCGGCGGTCCGGCGTGCAGGCTGTCGGGGGACCACGGCCCACGGGCGGCCGCGGTGGCGGCGAAACGCTGCGCACCGAGGGGGAGGAAGAAGGCTTCAACGGTCATTACCGCAGGGTAACCAGGGCAGGGCAGGAGTGGGGAGGGGGCTTGGCCGTGCGATCGGGGTGCCTTCGCGTCGACAGCGCCCGGCAAGCGAGGATTCGGGCCGATTTCCCGGTCCCCGGTGATCTCCGGCCCGGGGCGTCACTACCATGGGGTGATGCCTGGGGAACCTGTTCGCTTTCCGGTCGAAGCCATTCGCGACATCCACATCCGCCACGTCAAGCAGACCAGTTGTGGGCCCTTCGCCATCATCACCGTCGACTTCGAGCCCCTGCCGAGTTCCAGCACCGGCGTGCGCCTCGCCGTACCCCATGACGTCGAACTCGGATACCAGGGATACGTCGATCACCAGGAGCTCTTCGGCTACCTCGACGCGATCGCCGCAGGTGTACGCGCGGAACTCACCGCAGAGGCTCGAACAACCCCCGCCACCCGCGTGCTCGTGCGCCGCATCGTCATCCACGAAGTCGACTCCAGCGAACGCGGGTTCCGCACCGCGGGGGAACTCGCCGCACGCGAAGCCCTGAAGCGGTTTGTCGCACCTGACGGCGAGCCACTCGGCACACCTCGGGGCAACGTCACGGGCGATCACTGAGCTCCCCGAGTGGGCAGGAGGTCATCATGAAAGACGCGCGCGAGTTCCTCGCTGTCGCCGCCGGCCCCTGGCACGACGGACCAATCCCGGGCACGGCGGAGAGGATCCTGAGCCGGGACCCGGCCGATCCGGATGTGCTGACCCGACTGGTCCGCTGGGCGCCGGGCTTCTCCACCCTCGAGGGCGTGATCCGACACGAGTGGGCCGAGGAGGTCTACGTACTCGAAGGCGACCTGTCCGACGTCACGCTCGACCAGACCTTCGGCACGGGGTATTTCGCCTCCCGGCCTCCGGGTATGCCGCACGGCCCGTACCGGACGGAGCAGGGCTGCGTCATGCTGGAAGTTCGTTACCGCGCCTGACCTGCCGGCGCCGCCTGGAGCGCGGGCAGGCCCGTCGCCGGTCGACCGCCGACGCCTTGCCACCAAGAGCTTCGACGCCGAGGTGTCCCGGTGACCGGACGAGGCCGCCTTTCATGCGGGCGCGGGTTCGGCCATGCTGGTGCGCGACGCACGGATGAGCGAACCGAAGGACCGTGCGGACGAACCGGGAGGGAGGCGGTCGCGATGCTCTCGCGGACGCGACTGTTCGGCGGCAAGACCCGCGTGACGTTCCGTCTGCCGGCGGCGGAGCCGATGGGCGTCGTCAGCGTGGTGGGGGACTTCAACGGCTGGCAGCCGGGCGCGGCAGAACTCGTGCGCCGCCGGGACGGCACGCGTACGGTCAGTGTCTCCTTCCCGCCCGGCGAGCACCGCTTCCGCTACCTGGCGACGGGTGGCGTCTGGTTCGACGACGCGGGCGCGGACCGGATCGACCCGCAGGGCGGCCTGATCCGCGTCGAGTAGTCGTCGCGTGGGACGGGCGTATCGTCGGGATCACCCCACCAGGGTCGGCCTCACAGGATTGGGTGAACCATCCATGCCCGTGCCATCAGCCGGATCGACCGTCCGTCACCCCGTGTTCGCGCGGTTCTGGGCGCGCGTCGCCGGGCCGGCCCTGGCGCGGGCCGGGGTCACCGAGCACCGTCGGAGGCTGCTGGCCGGCCTGTCCGGCGAGGTCGTCGAGATCGGCGCGGGCAGCGGGCTGAACTTCCCCTACTACCCGGCTGCGGTCACGCGCGTGCTCGCGGTCGAGCCGGAGCCGACGTTGCGCGCCTTCGCCGAGCAGGCCGCGCGGGACTCCGGGGTCCGGGTCGACGTGGTGGCCGGGCGCGCCGAGCGGATCCCCGTCGAGGACGGGTCCTTCGACGCGGCCGTCGTCTGCCTCACCCTCTGCTCGGTCGCGGACCAGCGCGCCGCGCTGGCCGAGCTGCACCGGGTGCTGCGGCGGGGCGGGCGGATCCGGTTCTTCGAGCACGTGCAGGCGCCCACCCCGGGGATGCGCCGGGTGCAGCGGGCCCTCGACGCGACCGTCTGGCCGTGCCTGTGCGGCGGCTGCCACACGGGCCGGGACACGCTCGCGGCGATCGAGGCCTCGGGGTTCTCCGTGCGCACCCTGGACACCTTCGCCTTCCCCGACCTGCGGCTCCCGTCGCCTTCCGCGACCCACATCCTCGGCACGGCCGAGCGGCTCGGGTGAGCGGGCTTCCCGGGAGTTGTCAGTGACGTGGGTTAGGTTCCGAATCGTCCGCCGAAAGCGGTCCTGCACCACATGCACGAGGGGGGTACCGCCGTGGTCGAGGTCGTTCTGTTCCACCACGCTCTGGGGCTGACCGAGGGTGTCGTCGCCTTCGCCGACGCGCTGCGGGCGGCCGGGCACACCGTCCACACGCCCGACCTGTTCGACGGGCGGACGTTCGCGTCCGTCCAGGAGGGCGTCGGCCACGCCCAGGAGATCGGCTTCCCGGAGGTCGTCGCCCGGGGCGTGCGCGCGGCCGAGGAGCTGCCCGGTGAGGCCGTCTACGCGGGCTTCTCGCTCGGTGTGCTGCCGGCCCAGATGCTCGCGCAGACGCGCCCCGACGCGCGGGGCGCCCTGCTCATACACGGGTGCATTCCGGTCACGGAGTTCGGTGACGCCTGGCCGTCGCGGGTGCCGGTCCAGATCCACGCCGCGAAGGACGACCCGTTCTGGGCCGAGGACGAGGCCGCCGCGCAGGCACTGGTCGCCGAGGCCGCCGAGGCGGAGCTGTTCCTCTACCCCGGCGACCAGCACCTGTTCACGGACTCCTCCATCCCGGCCTACGACGCCGACGCGACCGCGCTCCTGCTCGATCGCGTCACCGCGTTCCTCGCCTCCTGAGGCCCCGGGCCCGAGCCCAGAACCTCACGCGGCGGTGCGCTGCGCCGGCACGCCCTGGTCGGTGGCCTCACCCCCGGTCGCGGGGGAGCGGCCGTGACGCATCAGCAGGGCCACGATCAGGCCCACCGCCCCGCACCCGGCGGCTACCAGCAGGCCCTGCTGGTAGCCGGAGAAGGCGTAGAGCTGCGGGATCACGTGGAAGCCCCCGCCGGTCGCCGACTCCGGCAGGCCCTGGATCTGGACCTCCATCTTCAGCGGGTGTCCGGACAGGAACGCCGTCAGCACGCCGGTGCCGACGGCGGTCGCCAGACTGTTGACGACGCCGAGCATGCCGGCGCTGATGCCCTGTTGCCGGGCCGGGACGGCCTCGATCATCAGGTTGGGGCAGGCCGCGTAGAACGCGCCGAAGCCGATCCCGAAGACCGCTGCGAAGAGCCCGTACTGCCACTTGGAGTGTGGGAAGTACGCGTAGAGCACGGTGGAGAGGGTGAACATCGTCATCGCGATGATCAGCGGCAGCCGCGGTCCGGTCTTGCGGGCGAGTTCGCCCGCGCCGGCACCGGAGAGCATGCCGACGCCGCCGGAGTAGACGGCGGAGTAGTAGCCGTAGGCCAGCAGCGTCGCGCCGAGGCCGAAGGCGAGCGTGGAGTTGAAGATGGTGTGGAACAGCGGCGCCATCGCCGGTGGCAGGGTCTGGCCGCCGCTGCCCGAGAGCGCGACGCCTAGGATCTGCGCGTGCAGCTGCGACTGGGTCGGCGTCTGCAGCATGTAGGGGATGCTGTAGCCCTGGATCCCGATGACCATGCTGCCCAGCGTGGCCGCGCCGAGGATCACCAACACGCGCGGGGAGAAGAGCAGCTTCGGATCCATGATGGGCTCGGCGACGACGCGTTCCACGAGCAGGAACGCGATCAGCGCCGCGAGGCCGCCGAACAGGTAGGCGAGCGAGTCCAGTCGGCCCCAGCCCCAGGTGTTGCCGTTGGAGAGGTAGACCAGGACCAGGCCCACGCCGCCGCCGAGCAGCAGCGCGCCCCCGATGTCCAGGCGTTGCCGGGTGCGCAGCGAGGACTCCGGCACCACCACCCACATCAGCGGCATCATGACGCCGACGAAGATGAGCAGGAACCAGAAGAGCCACCGCCAGCCGTAGGCGTCCATCAGTGCGCCACCGATGAGCGGGGCGGCGAGCGCCGACATGCCGAGGCCGGTGGCGATGACGCCGATGGCGGCGGGGATGTAACGGCGCGGCAGGATGTCGCGGAACAGTCCGTACGCGACGGTCGGCGCCGAGATGGCGACGGCCTCCAGCGCCCGGCCGACCAGGAAGACCCACCAGGTGTGGGTGAGTGCGCAGATGAGCGTGCCGAGGGCGAAGGACACGCCGGTCATCAGCATGGTGCGGCGCTTGCCCCAGAGGTCGGAGAGCTTGCCGAGGATCGGCGTGGTGGCCCCGCCCACCAGGCCGAAGATGATGACCATCCAACTGATGTTCGCGCCCACGCTCGGGAAGCTGGGCGCGATCTGGCGCGCCGCGGAGGCGACCATCGTGTACTGCAGTGCGGCGATTTCGGCGAAGAGCACCACGACGAGGATCACCGCGAAGATGCGCAGGCGGGAGGCGCCGTCGAGGCGGTTGGTGGCGTCGGGTTCCGGGTCGGGCTCGGGTCTCGGTGCTGAGTCGACGTTCTCGGGTGCGGATGTCACTCGGCGGCTCCTCGTTCCAGGTGGCGGCTCCTTTCTGGCTGTATCTAACAGTCCGCCAGAAAGAAGGGAAGAGCGAGCGCGGCCACGATCTGGTTCAATAGCGCCATGGACATCGTCCTCGAACCGTTCTGGCCCTCGCGCCAGCAGTTCCACTTCGACCAGACCTGTCGCCGCTCGTCCGGCGCGCAGGCCTGAGTCCTTCCCTTTTTCGCCTTCTCAGGCCCCTTGGCGCGCAGACGCCCACCCGTCCGTCCTGCGCGAATCGAGTCCTGTCATGTCTGTTTCCACGCTCAGCCCCGTCCTGCCCGCCGCGCCGCGCCTGCGTGCGGTCCGGCCCGACGAGTCCGTGACCGCGTCCGCGGTCGCCGCCCAGCCCGGCGTCTACCGGCTGCCACCCCACCTGGTCGGCGAGCTCCCGCTCGGCGCGGCCGACGGCACCCCGCTCGTCGGCTACCTGCTCCTGGTCCCCGAGGGCGTCGCCCCCGCCCTGGCCACGATCCCCGCTGTTCCTGCTCCGGCGGCCGCGCCTGCTCCGGCGGCCACGCCTGCTCCCGTCGGGGTGACCACGCCGGGCGAGGGCCTCTCCGTCGACCTGGACCTGCGCATCGCGCACCTCGACGGCGACCAACTCGAACTCACCTACCTGGAGTTCGAGCTACTCGCCCATCTCACCGCGCACCCGCACCGGGTCCACACCCGCGAGAGCCTGGTCGAGGCCGTCTGGGGTTACGGCCACATCGGCGACGGCCGCACCGTCGACGTCCACGTGGCGCGGTTGCGCCGCAAGCTCGGCGAGGCCTACCGGGCCCGGATCGTGACGGTCCGTCGGGTGGGCTACAAGTACGTGCCGACGGCGGCACGCTAGGGACCGCCGCGTCGGCGGCCCAGGGGTCCACGAGTTCGTTCCTGCGGGCGGGTCAGCTCTCGCTGATCCGCCCGTCCGCCACGTGGATGCGGCGGTTGGTCTCCACCGCGTCCAGCATCCGCCGGTCGTGGGTGACCAGCAGCAGCGTGCCGTTGTAGGAGGCGAGCGCCGACTCCAACTGCTCGATGGCCGCGAGGTCCAGATGGTTCGTCGGCTCGTCCAGCACCAGCAGGTTGACGCCCCGGCCCTGGAGCAGCGCGAGGGCCGCGCGGGTGCGCTCGCCCGGGGAGAGCGTCGCCGCCGGGCGCAGCACGTGCGTCGCCTTGAGCCCGAACTTGGCCAGCAGCGTGCGCACGTCGCCGGGCGAGAGCTCCGGCACGGCCGCGCTGAACGCCTCCACCAGCGGCATCTCGCCGAGGAAGAGCCCACGGGCCTGGTCCACCTCGCCGACCACGACGCCCGGGCCGAGCGCGGCGTGGCCCTCGTCCAACGGGAGCCGGCCCAGCAGCGCCGCCAGCAGCGTGGACTTGCCGGCGCCGTTCGGTCCGGTCACCGCGATCCGGTCACCCCAGTCGACCTGCAGGTCGACCGGACCGAAGCTGAACCCGCCGCGCTCGACCCGCGCGCCGCGCGCCGTCGCCACGACCGCGCCCGCGCGCGGTGCCGCGGCGATCTCCATCCGCAGCTCCCACTCCTTGCGCGGCTCCTCGACCACGTCCAGCCGCTCGATCATGCGCTGCGTCTGGCGGGCCTTGGCGGCCTGCTTCTCGGTGGACTCGCTGCGGAACGCCCGGCCCTGCTTGTCGTTGTCGTTGTTCTTGCGCCGGGCGTTCTTGACGCCCTTCTCCATCCACGAGCGCTGCATCCGCGCCCGCGCCTCCAGGCCGGTGACGGTGTCGGCGTACTCCTCGTACTCGTCGCGGGCGTGCCGCCGGGCACGGTCGCGCTCCTCCAGGTAGGACGCGTAGCCGCCGCCGTAGTGGTTGACCTGCTGCTGGTGCAGGTCCAGCTCCAGCACCGAGGTGACGGTGCGGGTGAGGAACTCGCGGTCGTGGCTGATCACGACGGTGCCGGCGCGCAGGCCCTGGACGAAGGCCTCCAGGCGCTCCAGCCCGTCCAGGTCCAGGTCGTTCGTGGGCTCGTCGAGCAGGAACACGTCGTAGCGGGAGAGCAGGAGGGAGGCGAGCCCGGCGCGGGCGGCCTGGCCGCCCGAGAGGGAGGTCATCTCCTGGTCCAGGCCGACGGCCAGCCCCAGGTCTGCGGCGACGGCCTCGGCGCGCTCCTCCAGATCCGCGCCACCCAGGTCCAGCCACCGGTCCAGCGCGGCGGCGTAGGCGTCGTCCGCGCCCGGCGTGCCGTCGACCAGCCCCTGCGTCGCCTCGTCCAGCGCGACCTGTGCGGCGGCGACCCCGGTCCGGCGGGCGAGGAACTGCCCCACCGTCTCCCCGGGCCTGCGGTCCGGCTCCTGCGGCAGGTACCCGACCGTCGCGGTCGGCGGGCTGAGCGCGATGCTCCCGCCCTCGGGGGTGTCCACCCCGGCGAGCAGCTTCAGCAACGAGGACTTCCCCGCGCCGTTCACCCCCACCAGCCCGACGACGTCGCCGGGGGCGACGACCAGGTCGAGCCCGGAGAACAGCACGCGCTCACCGTGTCCGGCGGCAAGATCTTTGGCGACGAGAGTGGCAGTCATCAGGCCCGTAAGCCTACCGGGCGCGGGTCAGCCGAATGTCGAGGTGTCGACGTCGAACGAGAGCGGCTCCGGCAGCGGCAACGGCTTGCCGAAGGGAACACGGGCGACGGGCTCGCCGTGGGCGCGGGATCCGTCGTCGGGAAGCCGGTGCAGCAGGCAGACCCGCTGCTGGCGATCGACGATCAAGTAGTACGGGATCCCCGCCTCGGCGTAGATCTGACGCTTGCGGCGGTAGTCCTGATCCCGGGTGCTCGTGGAGGTCACCTCCACGACGAGGTGGATCGGCTCCCCGGCCACGGGGTTGTACTCGCCGCGGGCACCACTGAACGCGTCCGTGTCGGTGATGATCAGATCTGGTCGCACGCCGCTGCCGGACTCGGTGAGCAGACCACTCCCGCCGGCCCAGAAGGTGAATTCACCCTTCGCGTCATGGCGCACGATCTCAGTGGCCAGGCGCGTGATGATGCGCTCGTGGTCCGGCACGGGAGGTGGGGACAAGAAGATCACCCCATCGAGGAGCTCGGCACGGAACCCCGCCAAGGCCGGGTCGTGCTCGACATGCGCGAGTGCCGCCCAGACGTCGTCCAGAGGGGAGTCGTCAACGGGCAGTGCGCTCATCTCTCCTCCAGGTGGTATCAGGGCGTGACGTGTGTCACTCGCAGGCTAGCGCCTCCCCGTTCCGGGGGCGGACCGTCGTCCACCCCCGGAACAGTCGTCCACCCCCGGAACAGGGGCTACTCCGCCAGGCTGAGCGCCGCCAGCGCCGCGTTGACGATCGAGCCCGAGTCGAGGCTGTTGATCTCGTACAGGTCGCCGACCGTGCCCGACTGGCCGAAGGCGTCGACGCCCAGCGGGACCGTCGGGACGCCCAGCGCGCCGCCGAGCCAGGCCATCGAGTGGGAGGCCGCGTCGTGGACGGTGACCAGCGGGGCGCGACCGGAGCCGAAGGCCGCGCGCAGGGCGCCCGGGGAGTCCGGGGTGCGGGCCGTGCGGTAGCCGGAGCGCAGGGTGCGCTGCCACTCGGCGTAGAGCAGGTCCTGCGAGGTCACGTCGATGACGTGAGCCGCGATGCCCTCCTCCGCGAGCTCGGCGGCCGCCGCCAGGACCTCCGGCAGGACCGCGCCGGAGGCGGCCAGACGGACGACCGGGGCGTCCCCGGAGACCGGCGCTTCCACCAGCCGGTACGCACCCGCCAGCACCTGCCGGCGCAGGACCGTCTCGCCCAGCCGCGCCTTGGCCGCGTCGAACGGCGACTGCTCCAGCGGACGCGTGGTGAGGCGGAAGTAGTGCGCCCCGCCCTCTCCGCGGGCCACCTGGCCGACCGCGTCGCACAGCAGCCAGTCCAGCGCGCCCGCGTAGGCAGGCTCCAGGGTGACGCTGTTCGGCAGCTCCAGGCCCACCGACGGCGTGATCGTCGATTGGTGCGCGCCGCCCTCGGGGGCCAGCGTCACACCGGACGGCGTGCCCGCGACGATGAAGCGCGAGCCCGAGTAGACCGCGTAGATGAACGCGTCCAGGCCGCGCAGCACGAACGGGTCGTAGACCGTGCCGACCGGCACCAGCGGCTGGCCGGACAGGTCCCAGGACAGGCCCAGCTGGCCCAGCAGCAGGAACAGGTTCATCTCGCTGATGCCCAGCTCGATGTGCTGGCCCGTGGGGCCCTCGGCCCAGCGCAGCACCGGGTCGCTGTTCCAGGCGCGGCGCTCGACCGGCGCGAAGACGCCGGTGCGGTTGATGAAGCCGGCCAGGTTGGTGGAGGTGGCGACGTCCGGCGCGGTGGTGACCAGCAGCGGTGCCAGCTCCGGCTGCCGCGACAGCTCCGCCAGCACCCGGCCGAAGGCCTCCTGCGTGGAGAGCGGCTTGCCCGTGCGCACCCCGCTCGCCTCCGGTACGGCCGGGGCGACGAACGACGGAGCGGCTGGACGCGTGAAGAGCCGGGCCCGCTCGGCCGCCAGGCGACCGGCCGGGGTGGCCGGGTCCAGGCCGTCCCACTCGGTCGCGGCGGTCAGCCCGCGGGCAGTGCGCAGCTCGTCGACCTGAGCGGTCGTCAGCAGCGCCGAGTGGTTGCGCGGGTTGCCCGCCGTCGGCAGGCCCCAGCCCTTGACGGTGTAGGCGAAGACGACGCTCGGCCGATCGGTCACCGCGTCGCACTCCGCGAAGGCCTCCAGCAGCGAGCCCAGGTCGTGGCCGCCCAGGTCGGTCACCAGTGTGGCCAGCTCCGCGTCCGGGATCACCGCGCAGAAGTCGGCGACCTCCCGCGGTGCGCCGTCCAGGAACTGCTTGCGCACGTCCTGCTCGGGCAGGCCGAAGAGCGACTGGTAGTGCTCGTTCGGCATGTTGTCGATCCAGGCGCGCAAGGCCTCCCCGCCCGGGCGCGCGAACGCGGCGCGCAGCCGGCGCCCGTACTTCACCTCGACGACGTGCCAGCCGGCGGCGGCGAACTGCGCCGTCCACTGCGCGATCCGGACGCCCGGCACGACCCGGTCCAGCGACTGCCGGTTGAAGTCGACGATCCACATGACCTTGCCCAGGCCCTGCGTCGCGTCGTCGGCGATCGCCTCCCAGACGTTGCCCTCGTCCAGCTCCGCGTCACCCATCAGCGCGACGAAGCGCGAGGCCGGGCGCGCGCCGAAGTGCGCGTCGACGTAGCGGCGGGTCGCGGCGGCGAAGAGCGGGGCGGCCGGGCCGAGGCCGACGGAGCCGGTGGAGAAGTCGACCGGGTCCGGGTCCTTGGTGCGGCTCGGGTAGGACTGCAGGCCACCGCGGGCGCGCAGGGTCGTCAGGTACGAGCGGTCCAGGTTGCCCAGCAGGTACTGGATGGCGTGGAAGACCGGCGAGGCGTGCGGCTTCACGCTGACCCGGTCCGCCTCGTCCAGGTGGGCGAACCAGAGCGCGGTCATCGTGCTGACCAGGCTCGCGCTGGAGGCCTGGTGCCCGCCGACCTTCACACCGTCGCCGGTGGCGCGGTCGTGGTTGGCGGAGTCGACGATGCGGGTGGCGAGCCAGAGCACGCGCTGCTGGATCTCGTCGAGCAGCTCCAGGTCCGCCGCGGTCGGGGTCGCCGACGCGGGGGCCGTGGAACCACCGTCGAGAGGATGAGGGTGGTGATCCATGCCAGCAGAGTGCCCGAAGCGCCCCGGCCTGTCACGCGTGGGGATGGTCACGCCCGCAGTTTCCGGTTCGCGCAGCGGCTCTGCGGGTAGCGGTGCAGGTCACAGCAGTGATCACGAATTCGACCGGCGGCCGGGGAACAGCGGCTTCCGGTGGACCGTTGCCGCAGTGCGGGCGGCTTCGCCGAACCGCCGGAACAGGAAGCAAGGAGAGGTCGGGGCATGGGACTCAACCGGGCGGGCAGGATCGCCGCAGGAGTCGGCGCGGCGGGCGCGGCCGCGGTGGCCTGGGCGGCGCGCGAGGTGCCGGTCGCGTTCGGCGGCGACCCGACGTCGGGCAGCCGCGGCGACCGCCTCAAGGCCTCCCCGCAGTATCGCGAGGGCACCTTCCACAACCCACCGGGCCCGGAGCGGACGGGCGACTTCTCCCGTCCGGACAGCAGCAGCGTCGCCCGTGAGCTGCTCTTCGGCAAGCAGCAGCGCAAGCCGTCCCGCCCGATCCCGTTGGTGCGCGACATCGCCCAGCAGGCCAGCGAGGACCTGGCGGTCACCTGGTTCGGTCACTCCAGCGCGCTGGTCGAGATCGAGGGCCACCGCCTCCTGCTCGACCCGGTCTGGTCCGAACGCTGCTCGCCCTCCCAGTCGGTCGGCCCGCGCCGGCTGCACAATCCGCCCGTCGAGCTGGAGCGGCTGCCCGAGATCGACGCGGTCCTGATCTCGCACGACCACTACGACCACCTGGACATGCACACGATCCGGGCGCTGGCCCGGCTGCAGTCCATGCCGTTCGTCGTCCCGCTGGGCGTCGGCGCGCACCTGGAGCGCTGGGGCGTGGAGCGTTCGCGTGTGATCGAACTCGACTGGGAGGAGACCGCGGAGGTCGGCGCGCTACGCCTGGTCTGTACGTCGGCGTACCACTTCTCCGGCCGCGGCTTCAGCAACAACGGCACGCTGTGGAGCTCCTGGGCGATCCTCGGTTCCGAGCGCCGGGTCTTCTACAGCGGCGACTCGGGCTACTTCGACGGCTTCCGGAAGACAGGGGAGCAGTTCGGCCAGTTCGACCTGACGCTGGTCCAGATCGGCGCCTACAGCGAGCACTGGCCCGACATCCACATGACGCCCGAGGAGGGCCTGCGCACCCACCTCGACGTGCGCGGTGAGCTGCTCGTCCCGGTCCACTGGTGCACCTTCGTGCTCGGCCTGCACGACTGGTCCGAGCCGGTGGAGCGCCTGTGCGAGGCCGCGGACGCGGCGGGCGTGACGCTGGCCGTGCCGCGCCCGGGCGAGCGCCTGGAGGTCACCGCGCCGCCGAAGCTCGACCACTGGTGGCGCACGGTGGTGTGACGGTGCCGTGAGCGCCACGTCCTGTTCGTCAGGGAGTGGCGCCGCGCGGGCGGGGGAGGGGCAGCTCCACCCAGACCACCTTCCCCCCGCCGGTGGTCCGCTCGACGTCGCAGGTGCCGCCGGACTCGGCGGTGATCGCCTTGACCAGCAGCAGGCCGCGACCGCCGAGCCGGTTGAAGTCCTCCGAGAG
This sequence comes from Streptacidiphilus jiangxiensis, assembly GCF_900109465.1. GTDB lineage: Bacteria > Actinomycetota > Actinomycetes > Streptomycetales > Streptomycetaceae > Streptacidiphilus > Streptacidiphilus jiangxiensis. The sequence goes on along the minus strand of NZ_FOAZ01000014.1, from coordinate 38,567 downwards.
CGCTTTGGGCCGGTAGGGGTGACTGTCCTCGACGGAGAGCCGCACCCATCCGGAGGACATCACCACCTCGACGACCAGCTCGGGCGAGAGCAGCGCGGCATGCCGCACCGAGTTGGTCACCAGCTCCGAGACGATCAGCAGCACCCCGTCCAGGAGCTCCTGGTACCCGGGGCCGCTGATCCCCTGGGCCACCAGCAGGTCCCGCACGGCGTGCCGGGCGTGCGACACGGTCACGTCGACGGCGGGCGCGGCGAAACGCCACACACCCTCGACTCCGGGCGGCATCACATCCGCTCCTCCCGTGACGGTTCCGGTCGTGAGCGGCGGTTCGCAGGGCTGGTCTCCGCGGACATGCATGGTTCGTTCCGCCATCCTCGGCTAGCAGTGGTCGGCGCTCCTGGACAGAGAAGTCGTCCTATCACAGCCTTGTCCTGCCCACGGAGCGGCGTCAGCGCACAAAGTGACCGAAGAAGCACGTTCTGTCATGCATGTTGACCGGGTAGGACTACTTCCGATCGGAGGTCGGAGTGGTCGGGAGCAGTCTGTTTTCTTGGTATTGTTGTGCACGTCAGCGCGGGTCACCGCGCAGGCCACCAGCGCGGGTGGCGGAATGGCAGACGCGCTAGCTTGAGGTGCTAGTGCCCTTCGGGGCGTGGGGGTTCAAGTCCCCCCTCGCGCACAGTAGGTCGAAGCGGCCCCCTGATCTGATCAGGGGGCCGCTTCGCTTTTCCACCTGCCTCGGCACCTTCGGGTGCTGCCCAGCCCGGGCATCAGAACGGCGGCGCGTCGCCGCTGTTGGTCCAGGAGCCGGTTCCGTGGTCGAGCGCGCAGCGCGGGAGGTCGGCGTCGATGAAGGCCCAGGGGTCGCGTCCGACCGCCAGGCCGGCGGTGTCCTCACCCCAGGCTTCGAGGGCGTCGACGGCACGCTCGCGGAAGTGCTGCGGCGCTGCCCGCATCGTCGCGGGGCGGTCGCGGACACCTGTGTCGGGGGTCACCTTCCCTTGCGGGCGTAGTCCTTGACCCAGGAGAGCAGTTGCGTGAGCGGTCCGGCCTGGTTTGCGGCCGGACTTGTCAGGCGGCGTGGGGCGGGGGTGATGCGCACAGCGCTCGCCCGTCGCAGTTCGGCCTCGAGCACCGGCTGCGCCTCGGCGACCAGGCGGCGGTGGTGCGCCGGTATTCCGGACTTCCTGACCCGCAGACCGAGGCGGCCGCCCTTCTGCTGCCAGGAGGCGAAGCGTGCCGTCGGATCGGAAGCCTGCTCCACGAGCCACCTGACCGGGGGCGTGAAGGTTCCCTGGGTGGCCTGCCCCGGCAGTTCGTACCGCCGCCAGACCTCGCCGAGCAGCGACGTCGGGAAGATCAACGGGTCGGTGGGCAGATCCTCGCGGCCGGCCTTCGTGGCCTGCGTGGCCTGTGCCTCGGCCCGACTCTCGGCGATCCTCGCCTTCAGGAACGTCTTCGCCGCCTCGGGGGCCAGCACCGGTATCGCGGTCCCGGCGGGCAGGGGGAGGGCAGCCACTTCGGTGTTCGCCTCGGCGATCAGGAGTCGAGTGGTCTTGGACGGGCGCACGCCGACGGTGGCCCCGTGCCACCCCGCCCACGAGGCCACCTCACGGACCTCCGCGCTCGTGCCGAGCGGCACGATCCGCCAGCCCTTCAGGTCCGCCGTGACGGGCGGAAGTCGATCTGCGGCCTGCTCCGTCACGCCGAGCACCTTGGCGAGGTGATGCAGGTCCTTCGCGTCCGCCGCGCCGACCGGAGCGGGGATGCTGTGGTGCCGCGCCTGCCACAGCGCCAGGTGGGCGGCGGCGAGGCCGCCTCGCGTCAGTCCTGCCTCGGAGGCTGCGGACGCCAGCCGAGCGGCGTCGTGCTGGCCGAGAGACTTGCTGCGGGCCATCGCCAACACCAGGGCGGCGTACTCCTCCCCGGCGGAGGAAGAGGCAGGGGCAGCCGCGCGATGCGCGGGGAGGAACTGCGCGAGGTTCTCGACGCCGGTGTACGGCCCCGAGCGCACCTGGACCATGCGCGGATACAGCCGCCGCCCGGAGGACCGGGCCGGAAGGGGCGCCACGCGGGCCGTCGGGGTGAGCGTGAGCCGCGTCGGGCCGGTGGCCAGCAGCGTCGCGAGCACGCGGCCGGTGCTGCGGCAGTCGTCCAGGGCGTTGTGCTCGCGCTTCGGCCACGCGCCGGACAGGGACTTGACGACACCCGCGAGCCGGTAGCCGGGCAGGTCCGTGTGGCCGCGGACGGTCGCCAGGGTGCACAGGCCGGGGATCCGGATCCCCGCGAGGCCGAGGCGGGCGAACTCGTGGCCCAGGAACGCCTCGTCGAACGCGCGGTTGTGGGTCACGACCACGGTGTCCCGCATCAGGTCCAGGAGGTTTCCCGCGATCTCGGCGAACCTCGGCGCGCCGGCCACCACCGCGTCGTCGATGCCGTGGATCTGCTGACTTGCCGCGAGGATCGGCCTGTCGGGGTGCACCAGGGTGGACAGTTCGTCGAGCACGGTGCCGTCGGCGCGCATCCGGACGGCGGCGACCTCGCACACCCGATCGTGCTGATCGGCCCTCGTCGCCTTGCCGGTCGTCTCCAGGTCCACGACGGTGTACTGGAATGCGCGAGGGTCGAACCCGTCGGGACGACGCGTCAGGTAGGTCGGGACGAACAAGGGTGGAGCCTCTCCGAGCAGCAACGAGTGCGGCAGGCAGGGGACCGCCGCTTTACCGGTGATCATGCCGGAAGCCCGCAGTCCGCTCATAGTCCCGGGCGGCGGACCGTGGCGCTCCAGAGGTGGGGTGTTTCTCGAACTCTCCTGCTGGAAAAGAGAGTTGTACGTACATGTGATGCCAGAGGGGGCGGCTCGCGCGGAACGGGGCGGTAGGTGAGGCCGAGCGCGCGGCAAAGCTGCGGCGGCGCGGGGACTGCTGGTCCCTGGCGCTGGTTGTCGCCATGCTGAGCCTCACGTGCGGACCCGGGCTCCTGCTGGTCGTGATGCTCATCCGGCATGGCCCCAGCGGTGCGTCCACCCCGCTGGACGGGGGCCCCTGAGCTCCGGCGAGCTGTTCGAACGGAGACAACGGAGACAACTGAGACAGCGGGAGACGGCGGGAGACAGCTGAGGCAGCGGGGACAACGGCGACCCGGCTCTCGCCGCCGAGAGCCGGGCCGCAGTCCCGTTTCCTGACCTGGCTCAGTCCTGCCAGACCGTCAGGACCGCTCCGTCGATCGCGATGCGACGGGTGCGGCTTATGTCGCCCCGGCGCAGGGCGTCGAGGCAGCGGCGGAAGAGGATCATCTCGTCGCGGTCCAGGACCGCGGCGGCCAGGTCGAGGACCTGGGTCAGGGCCTCCTCCGTCAGTACGGTGGGCAGCTCCCCGGAGAGCAGCACCACGGATTCCCCGGTACGGCCCCGAACCACCGCTGTGGTGGGGCTTCCTTGCACGACCAGCACGTGTCCCCCCTGGCCTTGTTGCCATTGAGCAGCAGGAGGCCGCCGGCGGCTCGGAGGTCCCTGTTGGCGACGAACCTAGCCGGACGGAAGGGTCTGAGCCCCTGGCAATCGCCGAATTCGCTCATTCCGGTCGAACCTGGACGTAGCTGCAACCGAATCGAGCTACCGGGCGTCAATATCCGACCCTAGTCCGAAGCTTCACCCTCCGGGTGGCGGCTCCGTTCGAGCAGGGATTCGACCAGGGCTGCGACGTGGCGCCGGTTCTCCGGCGACAGCTGCTGGACGCTCGCGATGAGCACGTCGACCTCGGGGTCGGGCGCAGCCTCGTACAGGTGGATGCCGCACGCCTCCGCCGCCGCGCGGCGGATCGTGTCCAGCGGCAGCTCCAGTCCGCGGGACAGGCCCTCCAGGGTGGCGGGCTGGGGCATCCGCACCAGGCGGTCGGTGGTCGCCAGGTGGTGCACCGTGGATCGGGGGATCTCGCCCCGGCGCGCCACGTCGCCGTAGGACCAGCCCTGCCGGTCCAGTCGCTCCCGCATGAGTGCCTGCAGTGCGTTGGACGCCTCGTTGGACACCCCGCTCCCTCCCTCGTGCTCCGCCCGGGACGGCCGGGCCGGCGGTCCTGCGGGGTCGATTCTAGGGCGATCACGCCTTCTTGGGCCGCCGCATGGCCGCCCACCTGCACATTTCTCTCTGTTACGAGTCTGTGACAGAGCGTTGCCATCGAAACCCTTGCGCCGGTGCTTCCGGGGTGACTACTGTCCAATCTCGTTGGACAAGGCGTCCGACAGGGTTGGACGATCGGACGCCGTCGCTACTGCATCCCGAGGGGGATTCTCATGAGCATGGACCTGCACGAGCTCGAGGCCGAGTCCGCTGAGCTGCTGCCCGGCCGCGAGGCGCTGGGCCGGCTGAAGTTCAACTTCACCAAGACGGTCACCAAGCACGTCGTCCACGTCAACGCGCACAACACCTCGACGGCGACCAACGTCGGCTCGAACTGCGCCACCGCCGCGTCGGACGCCTCGCAGTCGATCGTCATCCACCAGTAGTCCCGGCCCGCTCGCAACCCGCCACAAGCAACCACCAAGGAGAACACCATGAGCATGGACATGCACGAGCTCGACGCCGAGTCCGCCGAGCTGCTCCCGGGCCGCGAGGCGCTGGGCCGGCTGAAGTTCAGCTTCCACAAGACGGTCAACGTGACCAAGCACGTCGCCACCGTCAACGCCCACAACCACTCCACCGCGATGAACGTCGGCTCCAACGGCGCCACGGCCGAGTCCGAGGCCAGCCAGTCGATCGTCATCTCCCAGTAGTTCCAGGCATCACCTGCCCCACCCGCACTGCCCGTATCACCAGCACTACCCGCATCACCTGCACCACGCAGTAGTCAGGGCACCAGAAACGACCGCGGCGCGGGTCGGCTCGGGGGAGGAGCCGGCCCGCGCCTACGGGGGAGGAAACGCGCAGATGACAGTCACTGTGGAGACCGAGGTCGCGGTCGTACCCGGTCCAGGTGGCTTCGCCACGCCCGTGCAGCCGCCGCACCTGCCAGGTCCGGTGTTCCCCGTACCCCGGCTCTCGGCCGGGTTGCGGCTGCACGGCGAGTACCAGGGGTCGGGGTTCAACGAGCCCCGGTACATCGCCCGCCGTGGGGACGGTCAGGTGGTGCAGTTGTCCCGGCTGCTCCACCTGGTCGCGGGCGCGATCGACGGGGAGCGTGACACCGAGGGGATCTCGCACCGGGTCAGCGGCCTGTTCGGGCGTGAGGTCAGTGAGGAGAACGTCGCCTACCTGATCGAGAACAAGCTCATCCCGCTCGGCGTCAGCGTCCCCTACGACCAGGAGGACGACGAGGTCGACGCGCCGCGTTCGGACCTGCTGCTCGCCCTCAAGGGCCACCGGGTGCTGTTCGACGAGCGCCGTGTGGCCCGGATCGGGCGTTCGCTGGCCTGGCTGCACCGGCCCGCGGTGGTCGCGGCCGTGCTGTTCGCGGCGGTCGCCATGGACGTGTGGCTGTTCGGCTACTACGGCGCGATGACGCCGGTGCTGCACGTGCTGGACCAGCCCGTGCTGCTGCTGGTGGTCTTCGCGCTGACCGTGGGCTCGCTGGTCTTCCACGAGTTCGGGCACGCCTCGGCCTGCCGTTACGGGGGCGCGAGACCGGGCTGCATCGGCTGCGGCCTGTTCCTGATCTGGCCCTCGATGTACACCGACGTCACCGACGTCTACCGGATCGGCCGGGCCGGCCGGATCCGCACCGACCTCGGCGGGGTCTACTTCAACGTCGTCTTCATGCTCGCGCTGACCGGCTGTTACTTCCTGACCGGTCAGCCGTTCTTCCTCAGCGCCGTCTACCTCGGCCACTTCGAGGTGCTCGAACAGCTGATGCCGGCGGTCCGCCTCGACGGCTACTACATCCTCGGCGACCTGGCCGGCATCCCCGACCTCTACGGCAAGATCCGCCCGATCGTGCTCAGCATGGTCCCGGGCCGTCCCACCCCGCCCGAGGTCGCCGACCTCAAGCGTTCCGCCCGCGTCATCGTCACCACCTGGGTCTGCACGATGGTGCCGCTGCTGCTGGGCGACCTGGGCTACGCCCTGTGGAACCTGCCCCGGATACTCGCCACCGGGATCCGCTCGCTGACCGAGCAACTCTCCGGCACCGCGGACGCGTTCACCCACGGCCAGTTCGCCTCCGGCACGGTGGGACTGCTCGGCTGCCTGATGCTGGTCTGCCCGCTGGCCGGCATGGCCTACCTCTCCGTCCGCCTGGCCGGCCGCCTGCTGCGCGCCGCCCGCCGGGCCACCGCCGGACGACCCCGCCTGCGCGCCGCACTGTGCGCGTTCGGGCTGGTCGCCGCAGGCGGCCTGTGCTGCGCCTGGGTCGTCGGCCTCACCCCCAAACCCCTGCCACCCCAACCTCCCATCGTCCCCGTCCTCCAACCCGGCGTCCCGGTGGTACGGGTCGTGCCGAAGCACTCGGTCCGTGCCAAGGTTCACCACCATCCGTCCCTGACCGTCGCGCCGTCCGGCTCGAAGCCGAGCGAGACGGCGTCTCCCTCCGCCTCGCCCACCCCCACCGCAACGGCCTCTTCCCTTGCCGTTCCGTCCCCGTCCGGCACCCACCCCGGACCGGCCGGTACCCCATCGGCCACCGCCGCCACCACCGGTCCGTCGGTCGGCCCGACACAACTGCCCACCGGTACGTCGAGCCCGGGCGGTCCGAGCCCCACGGGTTCGCCCACTCCTGCGCGGACACCCTCCTCCACGCCCTCGACCGGTACCGGGGCGGCGAGCCCGCCCGCCCCGGCCACCCCGGGACGAAGCCAGACCCCTCGTCGCTCGCCACGGGCCCGCCGCACCCCGTGAGAGCAACCGCCCTACCGCACGCCATCAAGGAGACAGTCGCATGTCGACCGGCCGCCACCCCAGGAGCAGCGACGTGCCCGGCCCCGCCCGGCCGGCCCTGGTCGCCGCCCGGCTCCCGACCGCCGGCCCCGCAAGCCTCGCCGGTGCCGGCCAGACACAGGCCGTCTTCGGTGTCGTCACCCCCGCCGAAGCCACCCGCACCTCCGACAACCGGGCCGCGCCCGACTCCGTCCACGGTCGGCCCTCCCCACTGTGCCGTTCGGTCTTCCTCTCCTTCCGGATCGTGACCATGGCCGGCACGGACATCCGCCTCAACGCCTCGAGCCTCCGGTGCGCCGACCACGTCCACCGTCCCCGTTGCCAGGCCTACTTCGGGGCCTACCAGTTCATCGTCTCCACGCCCCGCCCCTTCACGCTCCGCGCGTCCGACCGCCAGGCGCTGGCCGACATCCACCGCAAGCTGGACGCAGTCGGCCGCTCCCTGGCTCCGGACATCGAGATCAGACGGCAGGCCGACGGACTCGCCGCCCAGGTCACGGTCGTCCTGCGGGCTGCCGCAGCCAGGGTGCCGAGAGGACCCGGCGTCCCTGCCCTGACGCAGAACCAGGCCAGGGTGACCGTCTACCGCTACTTCGGGCGCGGCTGACGCCTCGCGCCCATGACGGCGGGCGGGCAGGCGTTCCTGCCGTCTCGGCCCGCCAGGAACGACCCAGCAGCATCCCGGCAACGCACCACCTCGGAAGGGAACCATGAGGGCTCTCCTGACACGGCTGTTCAGAGGCCTTGGCCCGCGGAGGCCACCGCGGCAGGGACGCAGGGGTCCCGACGCGGCCGAGCAGGTCCTCGAAGCGTCGCGCGCCCCACGCCACAACTGGTTCGAGCAGCAACTGGAACAGCTCTGCGCGGAGCCGGAGTCCGCTGCGGCCCTGGTGCGCAGGACGATGCCCGCTCCTCGCGAGACCGAAGACAGTCCGGCCCCCTGGATCCCCGCACCCCGCCCCCCGTACCCGGGTGGCCCGCCTCACCTGCCGTCGCCGCGTCGCCGCTGAGGCTGTCACATCGCGCGTGCCAGGCGGACGAGTTGGCGCTGCTTGTCGGTGTCCAGAGCGCGGTAGGCCTCGAGAAGCCGTTGTTCGCGTTCGGTGGCCAGGTCTGCGGGGGTGCGCCGTCCCGCTGCCCGCAGGATGCATGCGACGGTGTGCGGGCCGGGGAGCGCTTCGGCCAGGGCCCGCAGGTCGGTGGAGGACGCGCCCGCGCCGGAGTCGCTGCCGGCGATCCAGGACGAGATGACCTCAGCGGGGATCCCGGTCTGCTGGGCCAGGTCCCGCGGGGTCGTCCGGGGGTGCTTGGCGAGCACGCCCTGCAGGAGGGCGGCCAGTCCGGGCGGGTGCTGCGGACAGGTCTGCTCGGCGGTGGGCATGCCGCCATTGTTGCGTGAGCGGGCCGCTGATCCGGTGTCAGGTACACAACTTCGTGCGGCGGGCAGGCGCGTCGGTGGGGCGCGCCGGTTCGGGCGCACGCCTGCCGGTCGTGGCGACGCCGGGGGCTGGGCCGGCGTCGGCGGGCCGACCGCCAGGGCTGCTCCTTGCCCTCCGGCTCGGAAGGTCCCGAGCTCGGCGCGGGTGGTGGCCCCCGGATGCCGCTGCCGGTCGGAGCGGGATGGGCCAGCGCCCCCGCGCGAACCGCGGTGTGCCCCGACCGGTAGGCCGGTGGGAAGAAGACGTCGGGGCTCGGGGCTCGGGGCCCGGTGGCGGCGCATGCGCAGCGCGCGCAGCGCCCGAAGAGATGGGACATGTCGTCCAGTGAGAACGGACGCTACTCCGCTCCGAAGGCAACGGCAAGTAGCTGTGCATCACCCAGTGTGACGAATTGCTTGTCACGGGAGGGCCGGCGCGTTTCCGGCGAGGCGCGCTGCCTGGGATCGCCCGGTTCGCGGGGCGCACGGGTCTCCCGCCACGACCGATCTCCCCGCTCGCGCCTTTGGTGCGGGGCGGTCGGGGAGATCCGTTTGCTGGGCGGGGGCTGCCCGGGAGGGCAAGGGGCCATGAGGGGGCGTGTCGGGGCAGGTGTGGTGCGCCCCCCTCGCCCCGATGCTCCAAGGTCGGCTCCGTTGAAACGAGTCGCGGTCCTCGCTGCAGCCGCAATTGGTGCGAAAGCGGTAACGTCGACGCGCCGCCCGTGAGGCTTCCCGGTGCGGGGCGTCGCGCCAAGGCGAGGGGGATCGGTCCTGTGTGCATCCAAATCCGCATCGGGGACGGTGCCGTGGCGGCGGTGTGGGATGCGACCGCCGTGGCCATCGTCGTCAGTGGGGGCGCTCCGCTGGACCGGGTTCGCGCCGAGGTCGAGGGGATCCTGTTGGATCTGGGTGGCAGCGGCGCCACCCTCCGCTGCTTCTGCGGCGAGACCATCGTGTGGCCCCTCGGGATGATGCCGGGGGTGCGCCGAGTCGGTTCGGCGTCGTTCAGTCCCGCGGCAGGGTCCGGGGGTAGCCGAAGCGGGCGAGGAGGCCGGGGCCGGCGAAGCGGGTGAGGGCCTGGATCCGCGTCCCCCGGAGAGTGAGGACGATGAGTCCGTTGGCCCGCCAGATCGGTGCGTGGGGGTCGGGCAGGTAGAGGACCAGGGCGGGCTGCCCGTTGGCCCGGGCCGGCAGGAGTTTGACGTCGTGCCCCTGGTGGACCTGCATCAGGAAGCGGGCGATCGGCTCCGGGCCCCGGTGCTCGGTGGGCTCCGGCGGCATCGTGAGCCTCGCGTCGTCGGTCAGCAGGGCGACCAGTTCCTCGAGGTCGAAGCGCTGGAACGCGCTCACGAACCGGTCGACGACGGCGGCCTCGGCCGGGGACTTGGGCATCGGCACCTCGTGCGGGTGCCGGTCCGGCGGGAGCGCGGCGCGCGCCCGGATCAGGGCGCTGTTGACGGCGGCCGGGGTGGTGCCGAGGATGCCCGCGGTCTCGGCCGCGGGGAAGCCGAGCACGTCACGGAGGACCAGCACGGCACGCTGCTGGGACGGCAGCTGCTGCAGGCCCGCCACGAACGACAGGGCGATCGACTCGCGGACCTCGTACCGGGCCTCGGGATCGGGTGCCAGGTCGTCCAGGCCGTCGGGGTAGGGCTCGAGCCACCACGGATCGTCGGGCCGGCCCTGCTCCGGCCGGCCCGCCCCGTGATCGGGCAGGTGGGCGGGGAGCGGGCGGCGGGACTCGCCCCGCAGGTAGTTGAGGCAGCGGTTGGTGGCGATCTTGTACAGCCACGCCCGCAGCGACCGGCCGTCGAACCGGCCGATCGAACGCCATGCGGCCAACAGGGCCTCCTGAAGCACGTCCTCGGCGTCCTGCACGGATCCGAGGATCCGGTAGCAGTGCGCCTGCAACTCGCGGCGGTAGGGCGCGACGAGTTCGCGGAAGGCATCTCCGTCGCCCGCCTGGGCGAGGGCGAGGGTCGCCTCGGTCATGGGGTCCTGTCCTTTCGCCCGGCTGCTGGTCAACCGCTCCTGAGAATGCAACACCGCCGGCGGCCCGGATTCGTCGCGGACGCGGCGGCGAAACGGATCGCGGGCCGGTGCTTCATCCGGTGAGGACGTGTCCGACGACGACCGGAGGAAGAGATGACCTCGCTGGGATCCACGAACGATGTCCGCGGCCGGGCGCCTGCGGCACCCGGCGGAGTGCGCCGGTGGCGGGCGTTCTCGCTGCTCGCCGTGGCGTACTTCATGACGGCGGTCGATCTGCTGATCGTCAACGTCGCCCTCCCGACGATCGGCGTCCAGTTGCGTTTCGCCGAATCGGACCTGCAGTGGGTGGTGACCGCGTACGCGATCACATTCGGCGGCTTTCTGCTGCTCGGAGGCCGGGCAGCCGACCTGCTCGGCCGCAGGCGGATCTTCATGGCCGGGCTGGCGGTGTTCACGGCGGCCTCGCTCGCCTGCGCGCTGGCCACGAGCGGCACGCTCCTGATCGTCGTGCGCGGCGTCCAGGGCCTGGGCGCCGCCGCGGTGCTGCCCGCGGCCCTGTCGATCGTGACGAACCTCTTTCCCGAGGGCCCGGAACGCACCAAGGCGCTCGGCATCTGGGGCGCCGTCGGGGCCAGCGGAGCGACCTTCGGGGTCCTGGCCGGCGGGGCGCTCACCCGCTACGCGGGCTGGCCCTACATCTTCTATCTGAACGTCGCCATCGGCGGTGTCGCGCTGCTGCTCGCCCCACGCGTGGTCCCGGAGAGCCGGCAACCGGCCGCGCACCGGCGCTACGACCCGCTCGGTGCCGTCACCGTGACCGGCGCCCTGGTCCTGACGGTCTACGCCATCTCGCAGGCACCGGCGGTCGGCTGGACGGCCGTTCGGACCTGGGCCCTGCTCGCGGTCGCGGCGGCCCTGCTGGTCGCGTTCGTGGTCGTCGAGGCCAGGGCGGAGGCACCCCTGCTGCCGCTGCGGTTGTTCCGGCTGAAGACCCTCACCGGGTCCAACACGGTCGGTTTCCTGCTCGGAGCGGGCTTCTACGGCTACATCTTCGTCGGGACGCTCTACATGCAACAGGTGCTCCGCTACTCCGCCATGACGACGGGTCTGGCCTGGCTGGCGGTCGGTCTGACCGGGGTGGTGCTGGCCGGACCCGCGCAGGTCCTGGTCACCCGCACGTCGGCGAGGCTGGTGATGGCGGTCGGGCTGACCCTCACCGGGGCCGGCATCCTGTGGGCGACCCGGGCGCCGGTCCACGGAGGCTTCTGGGGCGATCTCGCGGGCCCGTTCCTCCTCACGGGCGCCGTCACCTGGGTGTTCATCCCGGTCTCGGTCGGAGCGCTGGCCGGCGTCGCCGAGCGCGACGCGGGGGTCGCCTCCGGGCTCATCGACTCCTCACAGCAGCTGGGGGGCGCGATCGGGATCGCGGTCGCGTCCACTGTCGCGGCCACGCGCGCCGGAGTCCTGCTCGGCCACGGCGCCGCCCCCGCCGACACGCTCACCGGCGGATTCCACCAGGCGCTGTGGGTCTGCGGGATCGTCTGCCTGGGCGCCGTCCCGGTCGCGTTGCTGCTCGTCCGGCGCGGCGACGTCGTCCGGGCTCCGGCGGCCGTGCCGTCCGCGACCCCGTCCGTGCCCTCGTCGGCGAGCCCGCCCGCGCCGGAGGGCGGAGCGCGTCACGGCGCCGCCTGACTCCGCTCGGTGTCCCGGGACCGGCCCGCCCCGCTGTCACACGGCTGTTGCAAGCCTGTGGCCGCCATGAGGACTTCGAGGTCGGGTGGCTGGCTAGAGTTCGAGTGACAGGTGGGAATCGCTCACCACGTCCCAAACTCTGCGAAATCCCGGGGGATTCCTCATGCGCTCCGCCACTCGCCGTGCGACCGTCGCGGCCACCGCGGTCACCGCCGTGCTGCTGCTCGGTGCCTGCAGTCAGACTGCCGCCGACGCCGGGGCCGGCTCTGGGACCACCACCGCCGGCACCGCGCCGTCCGCTTCGGGGAGCACCCCCTCCGGTGATCCCGGGACCGGGACGGGGGACAGCTCCTCCGCCGCGCCGACGGTGCCGGCCGTACCGACCCACTCCGCCCCCGCCGCTCCTGCGTCCCTGCCGGTCCTGGGGGCCGTGTGGGCGTCGGGCGTGCGGGGTTACGGCACGGCCCGGCCCTCCGGGCTGGACAACGGCGGAGACCCCACCGGCATCGTGACCGGCCTGACGTGGTCGTCGTGGGGCGGGTCGAGTGCGGACGGCACGGGGACCGCGGAGTACGTCGCTCCGGGGCAGTCCGTGGCGCAGGGCAGCGAGGAGCGTGCCAAGGTCGTCGCGTTCGACCTGGGCACGTGCCACGGGAAGACGGCCTACCGGGCGATCGAGTGGTACTTCCCCGGCAAGGGCCAGCACTTCAGCACCACGCACTACTTCGACGCCTGCACCGGCCAGGATCACGGCATGTAGGTCCGTCAGGTGGAGGCCGTGGGCGGGCGTCGCAGGCGGGTGACATGGCGGCAGGGAGGTTTTGCCGGGCGCGCGGCTGGTGACGTTGACAGCCGAAGCTCGCCCGCCCGTGCTGACGTCGGCTCTCCCGGGAGCCGCGAGGCAGGAGTCCCATGCCGCTCGCCCGTCGGCGGTCCGCCGCGATCGCCGCGCTGACCGCCCTCTGCTGCACCCTGACGGCGGCCGTCCCCGCACAGGCGGAGCGGCCGGGGAAGGACCAACGCCTGCAGCGGCTGCTGGATGCGCTGGTGCGCCAGGCGGGCGGCCCTCCGGGAGCCATCGCCGTGCTGAGAATCGACGGGCGGACGGTCGTCGTGCGCGCCGGTGACGGCGACGTGCGGACCGGTCGGCCGCCGCGGATCGACGACCACATGAGGGTCGCGAGCGTCGCGAAGACGTTCAGCGGTGCGGTGGCCCTCGCGCTCGTCAGTTGCGGGCACCTGGGCCTCGACGACACCCTCGCGCAGCGACTGCCCCATCTCCCGGCGCGCTGGGGCAAGGTGACGCTGCGGCAACTGTTGCAGCACACCAGCGGACTGCCCGACTACAGCCGGTCTCCGGCGTTCGTGAACATCCTGCGGAGCGATCCGCACCACCGGTTCGACTCCCGCCGCCTGCTGGACTTCGTCGCCGACAAGCCGTTGGAGTTCACCCCGGGCACCCGCTACGCCTACTCGAACTCCGACAACATCGCCGTCGCCCTGATGGCCGAGGCGGCGACCCACGAGCGGTACGAGACGCTCCTCGAGCGGCTCGTCTACGCCCCGCTCGGGCTCGACGCGACCAGTCTCCCCTCCGGCTTCACCCTGCCCCGGCCCTACCTGCACGGCTATGCCCCCGCCAGGACCGGCCCGGAGGACGTCAGCACGGAGTTCGGCAACTCCGGGGTCTGGGCCTCGGGCGGCATCGTCTCGACCCCCAGGGACCTCAGCCTGTTCATCGGCGCCTACGCCGGCGGTCGGCTGGTCGATCCGTGGGTGCGGCGGCAGCAGCTCAGCTTTGTCGACGGGAGTTCCGAGCCGCCGGGGCCCGGCCGCAACGAGGCCGGGTTGGCGATCTTCCGCTACACCACGCGCTGCGGCGTGGTCTACGGCCACAGCGGCAACACCCCGGGGTACACCCAGCTCGCGGTCGGCACGCCGGACGGCCGCCGCTCCATGACGTTCTCGGTGAACGCGCAGATCACCCCGAGCACCGCCCCGGCCGTCTTCCCCACACTGCGCGCCGTCGAAGAGGCCTTCACCTGCGCGCTGCTGCGGGGCGACACCTGAACCCGCAGTCCCGCCGAGCCGGTACCGGCCCCGTGGTCGTGCTGAGCGGCGTCTCGGATTGCTGCGCACACTCTTGACTGTGCATCAACTGTCAGGCATCGTCACCGATTCGAACCCCCGATGCAGAACGGCCGCTGTGTCGGAGCAAATTGTTAGCGCTAACAATCCCATGAGCCGCACTCGACGAGAGCTTGGGAGAAGGCATGGCAGGCACCATCCGAACGAGGCTCGTCCGCATCGGCGCGGTCCTCGCGGTCCTGGCCGGCGCTGCGGTCGGGGCCGCCGCCCAGGCCGGCAACGCGCAGGCCGCCACCCAGGGCCCGTGCGACCTCTACGCCGCGGGCGGCACGCCGTGCGTGGCCGCGCACAGCACCACCCGCGCCCTGTACGGCGCCTACGACGGATCGCTCTACCAGGTGCGACGCGCCTCCGACGGAGCCACCGACAACATCGGCGTGCTCAGTGCCGGGGGCTACGCGAACGCCGCCGCACAGGACGCGTTCTGCTCCGGCACGACCTGCGTCATCACCGTGATCTACGACCAGTCCGGCCACGGCAACAACCTCACCGACGCCCCGGCGGGCGGCGCGGCGGGCGGTCCGGACAATCTCGCCAACGCCACCGCCGCGCCCGTCACCGTCGGCGGCCACGAGGCCTACGGCGTCTACGTCGCCCCCGGCACCGGCTACCGAGACGACAACACCTCCGGGATCGCCACCGGCGACCAGCCCGAGGGCATGTACGCGGTCCTCGACGGGAGCCACTTCAACGGCGGCTGCTGCTTCGACTACGGCAACGCCGAGACCAGCAACACCGACACCGGCAACGGCCACATGGAAGCCATCTACTTCGGCAACATCAAGGTCTGGGGCTACGGCACCGGCAGTGGACCGTGGGTGATGGCGGACCAGGAGAACGGCCTGTTCTCCGGCGTCAACGCCGGCTACAACGCCAACGACCCGACCGTGAACGACCGCTTCCTGACCGCGGTCGTCAAGGGCGAGCCGGGCCAGTGGGCGATCCGCTCCGGCAACGCGCAGTCGGGCGCCCTGTCCACCTCCTACAGCGGCGCCCGGCCGAACGTCTCCGGCTACAACCCGATGCACAAGGAGGGCGCCATCATCCTCGGCATCGGTGGGGACAACAGCGACAGCTCCGCCGGGACCTTCTACGAGGGCGTGATGACCTCCGGCTACCCTGCCGACGCCACCGAGAACTCCGTCCAGGCGAACGTCACCGCCGCCGGATACGCCACGACCACGGCCGGGAGCAGCACCGGCGCCCTGCACGCCGTGGGCGCGGGCAAGTGCCTGGACGTGCCGAACGGCTCGACCACCCCCGGGGTGCAGACGCAGATCCTCACCTGCAACGGGCAGGCCAACCAGAGCCTCACGCACACCGCCGCCGGCCAACTGACCGTCACCGACTCGGGCACCACGCTGTGCCTGGACGCCAGCGGTCAGGGCACCAAGGCGGGCACCAAGGTGATCACCTGGACCTGCAACGGGCAGACCAACCAGCAGTGGAACCTGAACGCCGACGGCACGGTCACCGGCGTCCAGTCCGGCCTGTGCCTGGACGTCACCGGCGCCTCCACGGCCGACGGGGCCCTGGTCGAGCTGTGGACCTGCAACGGCGGCAGCAACCAGCAGTGGACCCTCGGATAGGCGAGGCAGGGACGACGACGCGAGCCCGCCCCGCCGGTCGGGGCGGGCTCACGTCCGCGCACACGTCCCGCTCTCCTTCCTTGCCCTGGCAGGATGGGGCCCCGGTCCGGCCCAGGCTTCTCCTGGCGGTGCGGCCGGTGAGGGAGGCCGAGGTGGGGCAGGGCGGTGAGCGCAGAGTCGTGTTCGCGCGCGGGCAGCGGTTGCTGGACGCGGCGCGGCAGGTACTCGGCGAGGAGCGCGGCGCGGTCGAGCGGGTGCGGGGGAGCGCCGGGAGGCTGCGGGAGCAGCAGGTGGCGGAGGCGCTCGCGGCC
Source organism: Streptacidiphilus jiangxiensis (assembly GCF_900109465.1). GTDB lineage: Bacteria > Actinomycetota > Actinomycetes > Streptomycetales > Streptomycetaceae > Streptacidiphilus > Streptacidiphilus jiangxiensis. The sequence continues at coordinate 22,553 of NZ_FOAZ01000014.1, read as the reverse complement.
ATCCCGGTCGGCCGCCTGAACGAGGTGACCGAGGGCCGTCTGCGTGTCGGCATGCTGGAGGCGGCGGGCTTCGCGACCGTCGCTGCGGTCCACGGCGCCGAGGACTACGACCTGCTGCGGGTGCCGGGCATCGGGCGCGCGACCGCAGCCCAGGCCAAGGCAGCGGCGGCCGCACTGGCCGACGCCGCGCGTGAGGCCACGGCCGTGCGCCTCGACCCCGACCACCGCACCGGATCCGCGACCGAACTCGTCACCGGGCTCTACCCGTTCGTCGACGCGGGGCCCGTGCTGCCCGCCGCCTGCGAGCGGGCTGCCACGCTGGCCGCCGCGCTCGAGCCGCTGCTCGACACGGCGGCTCCCGCCCGGTCGCGCACCGCCTGGTGGTTCGCCGGACGGCAGCGGCGTACCGCCGCGCGTGACGCGCTCACCACGCTGGAGGCGACCCTCGCCGACGCCCGTGACGGCGGCGCCGAGGAGGCCCTCGCCCAGGCGCTCACCGACCTGCTGCGCCTCCCAGGATCGGAGGAGCAGGCCTGGTGGGAGTTCCTCAGCCGGCCGGTCGAGTTCTACACCGTCCTGGGCCGCCTCGCGGAGACGGGCCCCGTCGACGCCGCGTCGGCCGAGGGACACCTGCCCGACGAGCTGGCCGAGCAGGTCCGCGCCCAGCCCCTGGACGTTTCGGGCCTGACCGTCTCGCTGCGCGGCTACCAGGCCTTCGGCGCCCGCTACGCGCTGGCGCGGCGCAAGGTGGTGCTCGGGGACGAAATGGGCCTGGGCAAGACGATCCAGGCCGTGGCCGCGCTGGCCCATCTGGCAGCGGCCGGTGAGCGGCACTTCCTGGTGGTCTGTCCGGCGAGCGTGCTGGTCAACTGGTTGCGGGAGATCGAGGCCCGCTCCACGCTGACGGCCTTCCGCCTCCACGGCCCGGAACGCGAGCTCGCGCAGCAGACGTGGCAGCGGCGCGGCGGGGTGGCGGTCACCACCTTCGAGGGCCTGCGCCACCTCGACACGGACCCGCCGGACCCGACCGACCTGCCGGATCCGGCGGTCCCGGCCGATGTGGCGGGCCCGGCGGGGCCCAAGGATGCGCTGCCGCTGCCGCTGCCGCTGCCGCTGCCGCCGCTGGCGATGACGGTGGTGGACGAGGCGCACTACGTGAAGAACCCGGCCGCCCGGCGGGCCCGGCACGTGGCGGCCCTGGTCGACCGCAGCGAGCGGGCCCTGTTCCTGACCGGCACTGTGATGGAGAACCACGTCGGGGAGTTCCGCAACCTGCTGGCCTACCTTCAGCCGGAGCTCGCGGCGCACCTGCGCGACACCGACCAGGTGGCCGGCGCGGCCGCGTTCCGGCGCGCGGTCGCGCCCGCGTACCTGCGCCGCAACCAGCAGGACGTGCTCACCGAGCTCCCCGAGGTCGTCCACACCGACGAGTGGGCCGAGTTCAGCGCCGCCGACGCCGCCGCCTACCGCGACGCCGTGCTCGCGGGCAACTTCCAGGCCATGCGCCGGGCCGCCTACGCGGCCGCGGACCGGTCGGCCAAGCTCGACCGCCTCGACGAGATCGTGCGCGAGGCGTGGGCGGCCGGGGAGAAGGTGCTGATCTTCTCCTTCTACCGCGACGTGCTGGAGGCTGTCGAGAGCCGCGTCTGCGCGCGCTCCGCCACCGGTCCTGCTCCCGTTCCCGGTCCCGGGCTCTTCGGGCCGCTCACGGGCGGTACGGCCGCCGCCGCACGCCAGGAGACCGTCGACGACTTCACCGCCCACGCCGGTCCGGCGGTGCTGCTGTCCCAGATCCAGGCCGGAGGCGTGGGTCTGAACCTGCAGGCGGCGAACGTGGTCGTCCTGTGCGAGCCGCAGCTGAAGCCCGCGCTGGAGCAGCAGGCGGTCGCCCGCGCCCACCGCATGGGCCAGACCCGCAGGGTCCGCGTCCACCGCCTGCTCACCCCGGACAGCGTGGACCAGCGCATGCTGACGCTCCTCGGCCGCAAGGAGCGGCTCTTCGACGCCTACGCCCGCCGCAGCGACGCGGCCGAGGTCAGCCCGGAGGCCCTCGACGTCGCCGACACCGGCCTCGCCCGGCAGATCATCGCGGAGGAGCAGGAGCGCCTGGCCGCGCCGTCGGTGACGCCGTGACGCCGTGACGCGGTGACCTGCCGGGTGCGCTCAGCGTGACGCGGTGACCTGCCGGGTGCGCTCAGCAGGTCTCCACGTCCAGGAGGTCGCAGCCCAGGCGGTGGAGGCCGGCGCCGAGGCCCGGCCTGCCGCGCAGGCGGGGCGTGCGCGCGACGTCGTTGACGACGGTGAGCACCGCCTGCACCCGCACGCGTGCCTCCTCGGCGGGCATCGTCGGGTGGACGGTGCGCAGCAGGTGCAGCCACTCCTCGATGTAGTCGCGCTGGACCTGGCGTATCCGCGCCTGCTCCTCCTCGGGGAGGTGCTCGGTCTCGGTGACGATCAGCGCGACCAGGTGCCGGTGCGCGAGCGCGAACTCGGCATAGCGGCGCACCAGCAGGCTCAGCGCGCCGGCCGCGTCGGGGGAGGCGGTGAGCACCTCCGACACGTCCAGGTAGAGGCGCTCCGCGCTACGGTTGAGCGCGGTCGCGAGTATCTCGGTCTTGCTGGCGAAGTGGTGGTAGATGCTCGGCCCCGCGATGCCGACCGCCGCGCCGGTCTCCTCCAGGCTGACCACCGCGTAGCCCCGCTGGGCGAAGAGCCCGGTCGCCGCGGACAGCAGGCTCTCCCGCCGCGAGCGGTGCGTCAGCGCGGGTGCGTCCGCCGGACCCTCCACCGGCCGGTCGCCCACGGCGGGCAGGTCCGCCGTCCCGATCCGCCGCATCAGTGTCGCGAGCAGTGCCCGGTACTGCGGCCCCGGGAGTTCCACGTGCTGGTAGCCGATGCTGACCGCGATGCCGAGGACGCTCCAGGCGAGCAGCTCCGCTCGGGCCGGGTCCAGCTCGGGCCGGTGGGCGGTGAGCTGCTCCACCAGGACCGTGCGGGCGGCGTGGACCCTGCCCGCCAGCTCGGCGTGCTGCTCGGCGGGCAGGTGCCGCGCCTCGCGCTGCCACAGCACGCCGAGCTCGCGCCGTCCCAGCGAGGACGCGGCGAAGGAGCCGACGAGGGCGTCCAAGTCCCCGGCCGGGGCGTGGAACAGTCCGCCGAGGCAGGAGTCGACGGCCTCGTCGACGACCGCGTGGAGCAGCTCCTGTTTGCCCCGGAAGTGCCGGTACAGCGCGGAGGGGCCGATGGCCACGGCCTCGGCGATGTCGCTCATCGCGACGTTGGCGTAGCCGCGGCGGTAGAACAGCTCCCGGGCCGCCGCGAGGATCAGCTCCCGCCGGTTGCGCGGACGCGTGCCGCGCGCGGGCGTCGCCGTCGTACCTGTGTCCACCGCCTCCTCCTGCCTCCTCCTGCTTCGCTCCGCGCCGCCCCGATCCCTGCTCAGCCGAGGTCGAGGGAGCGTCCGACGATCTCCTTCATGATCTCGGTCGTGCCGGCGTAGATGCGGGTCACCCGGCTGTCCTGCCAGGCGCGCGCGATCGGGTACTCCAGCATGTAGCCGTAGCCGCCGTGCAGTTGGACGCAGGCGTCGACGACGCGCCCCTGCAGCTCGGTGCACCACCACTTGGCCTTGGCGGCGTCGACGACGGTGAGCTCGCCCTCGTTGAGCGCGAGGACGCACCGGTCCAGGTAGTGCTGGGCGACCTCGATCTCGGTCGCGAGCTCGGCCATGCGGTGCTTGATGACCTGCTGGGCGCCGATCGGCTTGCCGAAGGCCTTGCGCTCGCGGACGTAGGTGACCGTCCAGTCGAACGCGGCGGCGGCCTGGGCGAGCCCGGAGACCGCGACGGAGATCCGCTCCTGCGGGAGGTTGCGGGTCAGGCCGAAGAAGCCCTCACCCTCCTCGCCCAGCAGGTTGGCCACCGGTACGCGGGCGCCGGTGAAGACCAGCTCGGCGGTGTCCTGGGCGTGCAGGCCGACCTTCTCCAGCTTGCGGCCGCGCTCGAAGCCGGGGGTGTCGCGCTCGACCACGATCAGACTGAGGCCCTTGTGCGGGTGCTCGCCCGTGCGGACGGCGACGACGACCAAGTCGGCGTTGATGCCGTTGGTGATGAAGGTCTTGGCGCCGTCGATCACGTAGTGGTCGCCGTCGCGGACCGCCTTGGTGCGGATGCCGGACAGGTCCGAGCCGGTGCCGGGCTCGGTCATGGCGACCGCCGTGATCAGCTCGCCGGAGGCGATGCCGGGCAGCCAACGTGCCTTCTGCTCCTCGTTGGTGAGGTCGAGGAAGTACGGCAGGCAGACGTCGGCGTGCAGCGCCGGGCCGAGGATCGCGGGGGAGACCCCGACGCGCGCGGCCTCCTCCTGGAGGATCACGTTGTAGCGGAAGTCCGCGATCCCGGCGCCGCCGAACTCCTCCGGGATCGCGATCCCCAGCGCGCCGAGCTCGCCGAGGCCCTTGAACAGGCTGCGCGGGACGATGCCGTCCTCGTCCCAGTCCGCGTAGTGGGGCACGACCTCGCGCTCGACGAACGCCCGGACACTCTCGCGGTACGCGTCGTGCTCGTCGTCGAAGAGGATCCGCTTCATGCTGACTCTCGCCTTTCGGTGGGTGGGAGGGCTCGCCTCGTCGAGTCATCGTGCACATAGCCGGCGCGGGTACGTTGCAGCCCGGCTCGTGCGTCCATGAGGTCAGCCTATTCAATGTTCACTTACCGAGGGAAGGGCCACTGTGCAGAGGCCTGGTCCGGGTGTGGTTCGACCGGGCCACTGGGTCCTGTCGGGAGCGCGCGGCGCGGGAGTGGCCACCGGCCGTCCGCGACGACAGGAGCCTCCACGCCCGCGTCAAGGACGCCTGAGCTTCCCCCGCCTGGTGTCGCCCCACACGCATGGATACGATCACGCGGCATCGAGCGGGACAGAGGCTGTGGGGGAGCGATGACGGGTGAGGTCCTGGTGCGGTGGCTGCCGCGCGGAGGATGGTGGCCCAGGTCGTCGGGGCGGGCCAAGCTGTGGGTGGTGATCGACGGGCTTCAGGTGGCGGAGGTCGACCGTCGGGTCGGCCACCTCCGGATGCCGCTACCGGTCGGGCAGCACACCGTACGCGTCGGGCGGGCGCTGGCCCGCTCCAACGCGGTGACGGTCGAAGTCGCCGAAGGTGGACTCGTGCGCCTCGGTGCGCGATCGCTCCCGTTGGTGTCGTTGGGGTACGCGCTCGCGGGCTACGTGGTGGGGATACTGGCGATCAGCGTCAGCATGCCTGCCGGCGCACTGCTCTTCGCGCTGCTGGTGGGAGTCGACTGGGGAGTTCCGGGCATCTACTGGCGGCTGCGGGCGAGCACGGGTCCGGCCGGGCCGAGCCCGGCGAGCGCGGAGGCGGCGGAGGACCGCTGGGCGGCGCAGTTGGAGTCGGTCTCGGCCGCGAACGGGCTGTGGTGGGAGTCCGACCCCCGCTTCGCCAAGCGCTTTGGCAAGGGCAAGTAGGGGCAAGTGAGGCTGGGGCCGTGAGGGGCCCCGGTCCCGTCAGGCGTCCGACACGTCCGAGTCCTCCACCAGCAGGACCGTCAACCGGCGGGGGCCGTGGACGCCCTGGACGCGGATCATCTCGATGTCGGCCGTCGCCGAGGGCCCGCTGATCCAGGTGAGTGGGCGACGCGGGTCCAGCAGGCCGATGGCCTCCGGCATGGCGGAGACGACCTGGTCGGCGCGGACCACGCACAGGTGGAGGTCCGGGAGCAGGGTCGCCGCGCGGCGACCCTGGCCCGGGCCGGCGTCGAGGACGAGGGTGCCGGAGTCGGCGATCGCGGCCGCGCAGGTCGTCACCACCGCGTCGGCGGCGTCGAGTTGTTCGCGGGTCAGCAGCGGCTCGTCCGCCAGGGCGGTGCCGGACCAGTCGGCGAGCCACTGTGCGGGGAAGCCCCGCGGCACCACGGCGCGGCCCGCGGGCAGCGCGCTCGCCAGCGTCGGCGCCACCGCTGCCGCGTCCGTGCGGTGCACGGCCGCGCCGTACTCCCCCAGTCGCTCGGCGAAGAGGTCGAGGACGGCGGTGCGGTCCTCGGGGTCCACGCCCGGGGCGTGACGCAGGTAGGCGCGCGGTACGGCCACGGCCGTCGCGGGCAGGTCGGCGGTCGCGCGGCGGATCCGCGCCAGGATCTCCTCGCGGGCGCCCGTCACCTGGTGCCTCCGTCCGTGCGCTTCCACCAGCTGCGGAAGGACTCCTTGGGGATCTCGGGAACGCTGCGGCTGTCGGTCCAGCCGCCCAGCGGTCCCGGCAACCGGTTCTTCGGCACCAGCGGTCCCGCCGTGCCGGCGGCCCGCACGGCCGCGTTCCACGCGGCGGGGTGCTCCATGACCGCGCCGATCGCCCGCAGCGCGGCCTTCTCGGCGGGGTGCTTGACGGCGGCGTCGCCCTCGGCGACCTGGTGACGCAGCTCCAACAGCACGTCGGTGAAACGGATCCGCACCGGGCAGACCTCGTTGCACGCCCCGCAGAGCGAGGAGGCGTAGGGCAGGGACGCGGTCTGGGGGTCGTCGGGGCCCTTGAGCAGCGGGTTGAGGATCGCGCCGATGGGGCCCGGGTAGACGGAGCCGTAGGCGTGGCCGCCGGTGCGCTCGTAGACGGGGCAGATGTTCATGCACGCGCCGCAGCGGATGCAGCGCAGCGCCTGCCGCCCGACCTCGTCGGCCAGCGCCCGGGTGCGGCCGTTGTCGACCAGGACCAGGTGGAAGGTCTGCGGCCCGTCGCCGGGCGTCACGCCGGAGAAGGTCGTGGTGTAGGGGGACATCCGCTCGCCGGTGGCGTTGCGGGCCAGCAGCTGCAGGAAGACCTCCAGATCCCGCCAGGTGGGGACGACCTTCTCGATGCCGACCACGGAGATCAGGGTGTCCGCCAGGGTCAGGCACATCCGGCCGTTGCCCTCGGACTCGACGACGACCACCGTCCCGGTCTCGGCGACCAGGAAGTTCGCGCCGCTGACGGCGACGCGGGCCTTCAGGAACTTCTCCCGCAGGTGCAGCCTGGCCGCCTCGGCGAGCTGCGGCGGGTCGTCGGTGAGGCCGTCGGGGGCCGGGCGCCCGTGGCGGCCCATCTCCCGGACGAAGATCTCGCGGATCTCCGCGCGGTTGCGGTGCAGTGCGGGAACGACCACGTGGGAGGGCAGGTCGTCGCCCAACTGCACGATGGCGGCGGCGAGATCGGTTTCCCGGGCGCTGATCCCGGCGGCCTCGAGGGCGTTGTCGAGCCCGATCTCCTCGGTGAGCATCGACTTGACCTTGACGATCTCCTGCTCGCCGGTGGCCTGCACCAGCGCGGTGACCAGGGCGTTCGCCTCGGCGGCGTCACGGGCCCAGTGGACGGTGCCGCCCGCGGCGGTGACCTGCTCCTCGACCTGGAGCAGGTAGCTGTCCAGGTGCGCGAGCACGTCGTCCTTGAGGGCGGCGGCGCTGTCGCGCAGGTCCTCCCAGTCGGGGCGTTCGGCGACCAGCCTGGCCCGCTTGCCGCGGATGGTGTGGGTGGCGCGGGTGACGTTGGCGCGCAACCGCTCGTCGTGGGTGGCTGCGGCGGCGGCCTCGGGGAAGGCGGGCCAGCCGACGAAGGTGCGGCTCATCGCGTCGCCTCAGCGGCGAGGGGAAGGCCGGGCACCGGGCCGTCCTCGGGGGTCCGGGCGAGGATCTCCACCAGGTGCATGGTCCGCACGACGCGGCCCGCCTCGGCGCCGTCCTTGGCGAGGCGGCCGCCGATGTTCATCAGGCAGGAGTTGTCGACGGCGGCCAGCACCGAGGCGCCGGTCGCGCGCACATGCCGGGCCTTGTCCGCGTTCATGGCGCCGGAGACCGCCGGGTTCTTGACGGAGAAGGTGCCGCCGAAGCCGCAGCACTCCTCCTGCGCGGGCAGCTCGACGAGGTCGATCCCGCCGACGGCCCGCAGCAGCCGGTAGGGACGCTCGCCCAACGGCGCGGCGCGCAGGCTGTGGCAGGTGGGGTGGTACGTCACCCGGTGCGGGAACCAGGCGCCGACGTCCTCGACACCGAGGACGTCGGTCAGGTAGGTCGTCAGCTCGTGGACGCGCGGCACGATTTCGTGCACGGCCCGGACCAGCCCCGGGTCGCCCGCGCTCTCGGCGGCGACGGCGTAGGCCTCGGCGGGCATGCCGCCGCAGGAGGCGGAGGGGACGACGACCGCGTCGTAGCCGCCGAAGACGTCGACGAAGTGGCGGGCCAACCGCGCGGTCCCGGCGCGGTAGCCGGTGTTCCAGTGCATCTGTCCGCAGCAGCTCTGCGCGGGCGGGAAGTCCACCTGGACCCCCAGCCGCCGCAACAGCGTCACCGTCGCCCGGCCGGAACGCGGGAACAGTGTGTCGTTGAGACACGTCACGAAGAGCGCGGTGCGCACCCGGTCACCTCCTCCCTGCAGCATGCCACCGCCCCGACTCCCGCAGGGGGTCGGGGCGGCTGTGGCGAGTCCGCGGATCAGCGCGTGGCGGTCGGACTGCCGTAGCGGCGGTTGAACCGCTCGACACGGCCCGCCACGTCCAGCACGCGGGCGGTGCCGGTGTAGAACGGGTGGCTCGCCGACGAGGTCTCGACGTCGACGACGGGATAGGTCCGGCCGTCCTCCCACTCGACGGTGGCCGCGCTCGCGGCCGTCGAGGCGGTGAGGAAGGAGACGCCCGCCGCGCGGTCGCGGAAGACGACGGGACGGTAGTCGGGGTGGATGCCGTGCTTCATCAGGTCCTGCCTCTCGAGGCTCGACGGTGGGTGGTCAGCGCTCTTCGCGGAAGTCGACGTGGCGCCCGGCGACCGGGTCGTACTTGCGCAGCACGAGTCGGTCGGGGTCGTTGCGACGGTTCTTCCGGGTCACGTAGGTGAACCCGGTGCCGGCGGTGGAGCGGAGCTTGGTGACGGGGCGCAGTTCACTGCGGGCCATGGCGGGCACCTGCCTTCCTCGAAGCTGCAATGGGAGTCGTTTTCATCGGCTCCTGCATGCACCCCTCAACGACGGGTGCCCCGCCGCTATTCCTCGTCCCCGACAACCGCCGACAGCTCGGCGACGAGTGCCGTCGCCGCCTCCCGAAGGGACGGCCCGTACCAGGTCAGATGGCGGCCGCTCACCAGCGCCGCCGGCACGCCCGGGAACGCCTCGGGGCCGTCGTCCGCGGTGAACCGGTACGGCTCGTCCGGTAGCACCACGAGCTCCGGGCTGCTCGCGCGCAGCTGGTCGAGGGGAACGGCGGGGTAGCGTTCCGCGTGGTCGGCGTAGAGCTGGTGGACCCCGAGGCGGCGCAGCAGGTCCCCGGCGAAGGTGTCCCGGCCCAGCACCATCCAGGGCCGTCGCCAGATCGGCACCACCGCGCGGCGCGGCCGCGCCGCGGGCGGCACCGCCGCCCAGGCCTGCCGCGCCTCGTCCAGCCAGCCCGGCCGCGGCAGCCCGCAGGCCACCGTGAGCAGCCGGTCCAGGGAGTGGAAGGCCTGGTCGAGGGTCCGTACCTCGGTGACCCAGACGGCGACGCCCGCGTCGCGCAGCGCCTGCAGGTCGACGACGCGGTTCTCCTCCTCGTTGGCGACCACCAGGTCGGGCCGCAGGGCCACGATCCGGGCCACGTCCGGGTTCTTGGTGCCGCGGATCCGCGTCACGTCCAGCTCGGCCGGGTGCGTGCACCAGTCGGTGGCCCCGACCAGCAGGCCCGGCGCGGTGACCGCGATCGCCTCGGTGAGGGACGGCACGAGCGACACGACCCGGCTGACCTCGCCGAGGAGGGTGACGGTGGTGCCCTGGTCGTCGACGACGGTGCGCGCTCGCGCTGCCTGGCTCATCATCCCGCCACCGTATCCGCGCCCGCCGCGAAGTCCGCCGCGACAGCCGCCGCCACGGCCGCCGTACCGTGCGGCGGGTCCGACGGCCCCGAGCCGTGAGCCCGCGCCAGCACGTCCGTCAGCGCGCAGTCCGCGACGGGACCGGCGTGGACGGCGGGCTCCCCTCGGGTGCGCCGGTCGCGGTCCCGGGCCGCGCCGTGCCGCACCGCGGCGTGGACGGCGCGGGCCAGCCGTGCCCCCCACAGGGAGCGCGGCCCGCCGAACGGGTCCGGCCGCTCCCCTGCGGCCGGGTCCCGAACCGCCACGCACACCGCGTCCGAGGGCGTACCGGAGCAGTCGTAGCCGGCGTCGAGCAGCGCCTGGACCTTCGCCTCCGTCGCCGTGGCCAGCAGGTTGACCAGGCCGGCGTCCGAGACCGGTGCCGGGACCACCGCCAGGATGTTGATCGTGCCCGGTCGGTACCGGTCCTCCGGTGCGGGCGGCAGCGGGTGGGCCGCCCAGGTCGGCGCGCCGATCCCCGTCGTCACCACGGCGGTCACGCCTTCGTCCTCGGCCCAGGTCACGTCGTCGACCTGGGCGGCGGTCATCAGGCCCACCCCGTCCCCGGTCAGGCCCTGCGTGCGGGCCAGCTCGGCCAGGTGGCGATCGGGGTCCATCCGCCCGTATCCCGGCCGCACCTGGGCGTTGAGCACCCAGGCGCGCGAACCGATGCCGCCGCCGAGGACCGCGCTGCTCACCATCCGCCAGCCGGGACCGGCCCGCCACACCAGCAGATGCCGGCAAGCCCCGTCCTCCCACCGTCCCGCCCGCGCCACCACCGGCTGCCGCACGCGTCCTGCCCCTCCCGTTCCCACCGCTCCGACCGGGCGTCATCATCCCAGCTCAGCTGCCATGGTGGACGGGCGGGGTCAGTCGGTGGGGTCCGTCGGCGGGGTCCGTCGGCGCGCTCAGCCGGTCGGGAGGAGCAGCGGATCGAGCAGCGGCTCGTAGCGGGCCACGAGCTCGTCCGGGCCGAGGCGGCGGAGCTCGTCGGCCTGCACCATGGCGAGCAGGGCGCCGAGGCCCAGCAGCACGCCGATCGCGAGCTCGGCGCGCAGCGCGGCGTCGGGCCCGGACAGCCGCTCGGCCAGGCCGCCGACAACGGCGGCCTTGAAGTCGGCGCGGGCCTGCGCGCCCTGGTCCTCGTGCTGCCGGGAGAAGGCGATGCGCAGGATCGGGTCGCGGGCCTCGCCCTGCTGCACCGCCAGCACGTGCAGCACCATGTGCCGGGCGAGCTGCTCCAGCGGGGCGTCCAGCAGCGCTGCCGCGTCGTCGGCGAAGGAGAAGACCCGACGGAACAGCTGCTCCTTGTTGCCGAAGTACTTGATGACCAGGGCGGCGCTGACCCCGGCCCGCTCCGCGATCTCGCCGATGGTGGTGTCGGCGTAGGCGTGGCGGCCGAAGCAGTAGCGGGCGGCGTCGAGGATGGCGGTGCGCCGGGCCTCGGGATCGCGCTGGCGCGTCATGCCGGGCCGTCCTTTCCGGGGAGCGGGGCCCGGCCGGGGAGCAGGGCGCTGCCCGCGCACGCTACCAGGGCGACCGTCCCGGCCAGCGAGAACGCCGTCTGATAGCCCCTCAGCGTGCCGCCGCTGAGCGCCTGGGCGACCACCGCGCTGCACAGCGCCTGGCCGATGGTGCGCATCAGGACGTTCATGCCGTTCGCGGCGGCGGTGTCGGCGGCCGGCACGGCCGCCATCACCAGCAGCGGCAGCGCCGAGTAGACCAGCGCGGTCCCCACGGAGACCACGGCCGAGCCGAGCAGCACCGCCGACAGCGCGCGGCTGTCGGCGATGCGCAGCACGTAGCCCAGGGCGATCACGGCGCTGCCGACGGCGAGAGTGGCCCGCGGGCCGCGGGCCCGGGAGAACCGGGCGGAGACGGGCGCGAAGGCCACCATGACCAGGCCGCTGGGCAGCAGGCACAGGCCCGCCGCGGCGACGGAGAGGCCGAGACCGAAGCCGGTGCCGCGCGGCTCCTGGACCAGCTGCACGGTCACCAGCGAGTTGGCGTAGAAGGAGAACCCCGCCAGCAGCGCCGCCAGATGGGGGAGCAGGACGGCCCGCCGGGCGGTCTGCCGCAGGTCCACCAGCGGCTGCTCGGTGCGCAGTTGCCGGTGGCCCCAGAGGACGAGCAGCAGCGCGGCGGCAGCGGCGCATCCGAGCAGCCTGGCGCTGCCCCAACCCCAGGCGTTGCCCTGGGAGACGGCCAACAGCAACGCGGTGAGGGCGGCGGACAGGCCCACCGCGCCCAGCCAGTCGAAACGCGCACCCCCGCGTCCGGCCACCGGCGGGCGGTCCGCGGGTACGGCGAGGGCGACGCCGGCCAGGGCGGCAGCTGCGAGGGCGCTGGTCGCCCAGAACATCCAGTGCCAGTCGAAGCGCTGCACCAGCAGGGCCGCGAGCGGCAGGCCGAGCGCGGCGCCGATGCCGACGGTGGAGCTCATCAGGGCGACCCCGGATCCGACGCGTTCCCTCGGCAGCCGGGTGCGCAGCAGGCTGATCGCGAGCGGGATCACCCCCGCGCCCGCGCCCTGGACCGCGCGGGCGGCGACGAGCAGCCCGAGGTCGGAGGTGAGCGCGCAGGCGACCGAGCCGACGGTGAGCAGGGCGAGCGAGAGCAGCATCATCCGTCGCCGCCCGAACTGGTCCCCGGCCCGTCCGAGCAGCGGCGTCGCCACGGCCCCGGCCAGCAGCGTGGCCGTGACCAGCCATCCCACGTCGGTGGGGGAGGAGCCGGTGAGCCGCGGGAGCGCCGGCAGCAGGGGGACGATCGAGGTCTGCACGAGCGTGGCGGCGACGCCCGAGAAGGCCAGCACGCCCAGCACGGCCGGCCCCGCGAGCGGTTCCCGGTCCGGGGCGGCGACAGGGCGCGCCGGAGCGGCAGAGGTCATGGGAAGCGTCCCCCCGAAAAAGGTGGTGAATGGCTATTCACCACCGTAGTGAATAGCCATTCATCAAGCAAGGGGGTGGAGGAAAAGGGACAGCCGGGGTGGGCAGGGCCCACCCCGGCTGTCACGCCCGAGCTGTTACGACCTGTCTCAGTGCAGGATGGCGTGCGAGATCGCGCAGCTGTTGGTGTCGTTGGACCAGCTGGACTGCTCGGCGTAGGTGCCGAACGTGCCGAACTTGATGTTGGCCGCGCCGCCGGCGGTGCCGGGGTTCAGCCAGGCGCACTCGTCGGAGTTCTCCTGGCCCTGGTAGGAGCTGCCGGTGTTGTTGGTCCAGCCACCCGCCGGGTTCTGGTCCGACATCATCTCGTGCCACTCGTGACCCAGCGTCATGGTGTAACCGTCGAGGGTGCCGGGGGAGTTGACGAAGCCGACGCCGCAGCTGGCGCCGAGGTCCATGTTGTACGGCTGGTTGGAGAAGGCGACGTCGCCGACGGTGGAGCTGACCGCGCCGCCGGAGAGGGTGGTGTCGCCGTTGTAGTCGTGCCAGGCGCAGAAGCCCTGGGTGGGGCTCTTGTAGTTGTCCGGGTTGACGCCGTGGGGCGAGAGGATCACGTAGTAGGCGTTGCGGTTGGCCGCAGCGGTGGTGTTGCCGAAGTGCTTCGCGGCGTTGACCGCCTCCACCCCGAGCTGGTGGCCGGTCGCCTGGGTCGGCGAGGCCTTCGCGTTGTCGTACCAGACGCCGGCCAGCACGCCGCCGGTCTGGTAGGGGATGAAGTTGGCGTTGCTCGGGCAACTGGTGGCCCCGGTGGCCACGTTGGGGCCGTCGCACCACTGGGTCAGGTCGGCCGACCAGGTCTCACCGCCGGTGCCGATGCCCTTGAACATCTGCTGCGCCGCCGAGGCCGCGTGGTCCGGGTCCTTGGTGAAGGTCGCGTTGCCGTTCGCGTCCGTGCCCTTGGTGCCCCACTGGGTGCCGTAGAAGACCAGGTAGACCTTGGCGTGGCCGCTGTTGACGCCGATGCCGTCGATGCCGCCGCCGTAGGAGAGCGTCTCCGGTCCGGTGGTCGTGGTGGCGTGGGTGGAGGCCCATCCCTTGATCTTGGCGCTGCCCTGGATGGTCGGTATCGCGCCGTGCCGGTAGGCGTGCTGGTAGCTCGGGCTGTAGGGGTTCGCCGAGGGGGCCGCGGTGGCCGCGGACTGGGCGGCGGCGAGCAGACCACCGGTGAGCAGGGTCAGCGAGGCGGCTGCGGTCAGGAGCTTGTGGCTCGCGCCACGCTGGCGGGGGTGACCCATGGAAGTGTCGATCCTCTCTGCGCTCCGCACCGACCCCGGCTGGGGGCGGCGTGTGGGACACGTGCGTGAGGGCGTGCGGGTCGAGCGGACCGAGTGGTGCACCACTTGGCGTGGTGGTAGCGAAGCAGACTTGTTTGCAGCAGGTCAATCGCTTGCGGGAAACCGCTGTTCTCTTAACGCCGGCGGAATCGCGCGGAAACAGCGAAGATCCAGGCAGCAAGATCGGACCTGCTTCAAACCCCGGTGGGGAGGCGGACTTCCGCCTCCCCACCGCGCCAGGTCGACGAGCTCAGCCGGCCGGGCCGCTCCCGAGCTGGAGGGAGGCCGACTGGCTCTGGCCGAACGCGTCGGTCCAGGCGAGGGTCACGGTGTCGCCCGGGTGATGACGGTCCATGAGCGCGGTCAGGCCGTTCGGGTCGGCGACGGGTGCGCCGCCGAGTGCGGTGATGACGTCACCGGAGGCCAGCCCCAGCCCGGCGGCGGGGGAGCCCGGCACCACCTGTGCGATCGTCGCGCCGGCCACGTCGCCTCCGCCCGCGCCACCACCACCGCCGCCGCCCGCGCCGCCTCCGGCTCCCTGCCCCGCGGTCTCGACCGCGACGCCGAGCCATGCCGTCGCGCCGAGGTGCACCGTCGCCGAGGCGCGCCCGGCCTCGATCGCGTCGGCCGTACTCTGTGCCTGGGCGGCCGGGATCGCGAAGCCCTGGGTCGGGGTCGTGCTGAAGTGGTAGCCGACCGAGGCCGCCGTGTCGATGCCGATCACCTGGCCGGTGGCGTTGACCAGCGGACCGCCCGAATCGCCGGCCTGGATCGGCGCGTCGACCTGGATCAGTCCGGTCAGCTGTTCCGAGCTGCCGCCCGCCTCGTCGGTGGCCACGATCTGCTGGTCCAGCGCCGTCACCGAGCCGGACGCCCGCGCCGGCTGCCCGCCGCGCCCGCCCGCGTTGCCGAGCGCCGTCACCGCGTCCCCGACGGACACCCGCGCACCCGGCGCGAGCGACAGCGTCGCCAGCCCGGAGGCGCCGTGCAGGCGCACCAGCGCGAGGTCGTGACTGCGGTCGTAGCCGATGACCGAGGCGGTGTAGCTGTGGCCGTTGCCGATGTCCACGCCCGTCAGCGACGTGGCGCCGTTGATGACGTGGTTGTTGGTCAGCACGATGCCGTCCGGGGTCAGCACGATGCCGGTGCCGGCCGCCTCGGTGCCGGCGAGGCCCTGCTCGCTGACCAGGTCGACGCTGCCCGCCGCGACCTGCGCCAGGGTGGCCCCCTGCGAGGACTCCGTCGTGCCCGTGGTGCCGGTCCCGCCCGACGCCGTCGAGGCCGGCGCCGTCGGCGGCGACGATGACGGCGCCGACGACGACGTGAACGAGCATCCGGCGGTCCCCAGAGCCACCGCGACCGCGCAGGTCGCGAGTCCGGCTGCGCTCCACTTCATGGCGCCACCTCCACGTTCAGGCCCGGGCGCCCCCTCCTCCCAGTCCGTGCCCGCAAGGCGCGGCCGCCACGCGCGCGGCGGGCGATTTGAAGGGGTTTCTCATCCGGCCCCGACCCGCGGCGTCAGCCGGTGGCGCGGACCAGGTGGTCGGCCAGTTCGCGGGGACGGCTGAGGGCGGCCAGATGGCCGCCGGGGATCTCCTCGACCTCCAGGCCCAGCCGCTCGCGCACCACCCCGCGCTGGAACTCCAGCGGGAAGAAGCGGTCATCCCGGCCCTGCAGGAACCGAGTCGGCACGTCGGGCCAGCGGAGCAGCGGCCACGGCTGCTCGAACAGGGCGGCGGGCGGAGCCGAGCCGCCCGCCGTGAGCGCCTCCTGAGTCACCTCCGGCGGAACGTCGTGGAAGAAGTCCTCGCGCAGATCGAACTCCGGGTCCTCGCCGCGGCCCTGGGCGGCCGCGTACGCGGAGCGGGCCTGCGGCTGGCCGGTGTTCTCCCACCATTGCCCCGCCGTCTCTCCCGGCGCCGGGACCATGGCGTTGAGCAGCACCAGCTCGGCGACCGGCACGGGCAGCCGCTCGCACGCCACGGGCGTGGCGAACCCCGCGAGGGACTGCGCGACCAGCACCAGCGGCTCCGACGCCCGCGCCGACCCCGGCCGCACACCCCCGTCGAGCACGGCCCCGCAGATGGCCTCGGCCATCACGTCGATCCCGGCGTCGCTCTCGGTCGGCAGGTCCAAGGTGATCACTCGGTGACCGCGGGCCCGCAGCTCCGGCACGAGGCGGTGCCAGTACCAGGCGCGCCCGTCGGCGCCGGGGACGAGTGTGTAGGTGGCCATGGCGCTCCCCTTCGTGTCGCTTCCCCGCACGCTGGACCGGAGGGCTTTCAACGGCCGGAACGGCGCCCGGGCCGCAGCCGTCGACGCGCCCGGCCCTGGCTCGTCGACCGCGGGCAGCGATCGGCCACCAGTACATCACGAACGCCGCCGAGGATCGGTTTCCGCAGCGCGGGGAGAGCCGTCTGTGCTCCTGGGATGCGCGTAGCACTGATGATCGGTTTCGCTGCCCTGGGTCTGGGCCTGGGGGCGCCTACCGGACGTACCGGTGGCGCTGCGTGATCGTCGGCCGTGTGCCGTCCGCCGGGGCCGGCCGCCGTCCCGGACCACGGTGGGGCGTGCGCGCCCGCTTCAGCGGTCGCCCTCCGGGGCCGGCGGGGTGCCGACGTGGCGCAGTTCCCCGGAGCCGAGGGAGATGGTCGCCCGCGGCCGCATCGGCCCGTCGCCGCGGCGGGAGAGCAGGGTCAACGCGTCGACCCGGGCGGGGTACGACTCCAGCCGGGCGGCACACTCGGCCACGACGCGCCGGGGCTCGGTGGTGCGCCCGAGCGACAGGTGCGGGGTGAAGCCCTCCGAGCGTCCGCGGCAGCGCGGGAAGCGTTCGACGAGCGCGCCGTACAGCGCCGCCCACGGTGCGCCGCCCGCCGCGGCGGGATCGAGCCAGACGGTGGTGGAGGCGCGGTGCCGGAACGTCCTGATCCCCGCGAGCCGCACCGCGAACGGCGGCTGGTCGGCGAGGGCCTCGGCGAGCAAGGGGGCCGCGAGCGCGAAGTCGGCCTCGGGGACGAAGCCGAACAGCACGTTGACGTGCGGCGGCCATCGCCGGATCTGCGGGTCGTGATCGCGCCGCACGGCCTGCACGGGTGGCCACAACTCCTCGGGCGGCAGCCAGGCCACGGCCGTACGGGGCGTCGGCCCGACATCGAACACCCCACCCGGCAGCCCGGACTCCCGTGTCATCCCGCCATCCTGCGACACGCCGTCATCCCAGCCCCGGCAGCGCGGCCGCGCCCTCCAGCGGCTTGAGGTCGGTGAGCCAGCGTGCGTCCGGATCGAAGGCGGCGAAGAAGGGCCGGCCGACCAGGTCCGGGTCGCGGGCCTGCACGTAGTGGAGGACGAACGCGCGCTGCCCGCCGACCTCCGTCACGCCGTCGACCTGCACCTTGCCCGGAGTGGCGGACATGATCGGCCCGCGCACCGTCCGGGCCAGGCCGGAGACCTGCGCGTAGGCCTCGCGGAACAGCTCGTACGCGCGGGCCAGCGGAACGGCGAAGTAGTCCTGCGGGCCGGTGTCCCGCTCGACGAACAGGTAGTACGGCACCGCGCCGAGCGCGACGAGCCGGCGCCACAGCACGGCCCAGTCCTCCGCGCGGTCGTTGACCCCGCGGATCAGCGGCGCCTGGCAGCGGACCACCGCGCCCGTGCCCGTCACCCGGCGCAGCGCCCGCTGGGCGACGTCCGTCTCCAGCTCGCGCGGATGCGAGTAGTGGCCCATCAGGGCCAGGTTGCGTCCGCTGCGCACCACCCGGTCGAACAGCCGCAGCAGGTCCTCGGCGTCCGGGTCGGTGAGGAACCGGTGCGGCCAGTACGACAGCGCCTTGGTGCCGATCCGCACCGACTCCAGGTGCGGGATCTCCAGCAGCGGCTCGACGTAGCGGGCCAGCACCGCGCTGCTCATGACCAGCGGGTCGCCGCCGGTGATCAGGACACTGGTGACCTCGGGATGCGCCTGCACGTACGCGCGCAGTCCCTCCGCGTCCCCGCTCGCCATCCGCAGGTCCGGCTCGCCCACGAACTGCGGCCAGCGGAAGCAGTACGAGCAGTAGGCGTGGCAGGTCTGGCCCTGCCGGGGGAAGAACAGCACCGTCTCGGGGTACTTGTGCTGCAGTCCCTCGGCCGGTTCGCCGTCCACCAGCGGCGTGTTGTGGTCCCGCTGCCCGCCGGGGTGGGGGTTCAGCCGCAGCCGGATCTCACGCACGTCCTCGCGCAGCCGTTCGGGATGGGCGCCGTCGCGCAGCATCGCGGCGACGCGGTCGACGTCGGCGCGCGGCAGCATGTCCGGCTGCGGGAAGACGAGCCGGTAGAGAGGGTCGTCGGGGGCGGCCCGCCAGTCGATCAGCTCGTCGACGACGTAGGCGTTGGTCCGGAACGGAAGCACCTCGGCGACGGCCCTGGCCCGCAGCCGGTCCTGGGCGTCCAGGCCGGCGCGCGCGAGCAGCGCGTCGAGGTGGGGAAGGGAGAGAGCCCGGAAGGCCGGTCGATCACCGTACTGCGCTGCCACGCACTGAACCTCTGTCACTGCTTCTGCGGTTGCTGCTCAATGATGGCACGGGGGATCGGCCGCAGCCGGACGAACACCTCCGCGTCCACCCCGTACTTCTCGGAATAGGCGGCGGCGAGCCGCTGCTGCAGCGGCTCCTCCTCGGGGCCGACCAGCTCCAGTTCGAAGACCTCGCCCGTCTGCCCGTCCACGAACACGCGCACCGGCCGGTCCCGCTGTCGTGCGAGCTGCACCACGAGCCGGTGGTCGCTCATGTAGAGGCCGTCGTTGCCGTCGACGTACTCCAGCCACATCGGCTGCCCGGCCTCCCCGTCGCGGTGTTCGTCGACCACCTGCACGTGGCGCGTCAGCACCTCGTTGACCGACCGTGAGCGGCTCCACAGCTCGGCGAACCGCTCGGAGACGAAGGAGCCGAGCGGCGTCGTGATCCGCACCTCGAGCTGCTGGCCCTCGCCGGACAGCCGGTCCACCGGGTAGAAGCTCACCATCAACCGCTCGCCGCACCGGTACAGCTGGATCGACGGGGCCGCCGTGTAGACCCGCACCTGTAACTGCTCCCGCTGCTCGGGCGGCAGTTGCGCCGTGAGGCTGCGCAGGTCCCGTAGGTTGCGCATCACCTCGCGCCGCACGTCCGCGCTGAGCTCGTGCGAGCGCTGGCGGGCGGCGAGCGAGTCCGGGTCCAGCAACAGGACGCGCACGGTCGCGCCCCGGCGCACCGCGCTGCGCACCGACTCGGCGAAGCGCCCGGCGGTGCTGCCGGAGATCAGGTACGAGAAGGTGTCGAGCACGCAGACGATGTCGCCGGTCTGCGCCACCTTCTCGCAGAACGACGGGTAGTCCAGCCGCAGGTGCTCGCGCACCCGCTCCTCCTCCAGGCGCGTCAGCACCGGTTGGATGACCAGCAGCGTGAACATCGTGGTCAGCAGCTCCGGGGCGAGGTTCAGCAGCAGGTTCTGCCGGAAGTCCGGCAGGCCCTGCGCGAACCAGATGCACAGCGCCACGCAGAGGCCGATCCCCGCGCAGATCAACAGCACACCACGCGGCACGCGCCTGTCCCCGAACACCCGTCACCCCCGCCCCCGGAACGCGCGCCCCTCACGGAGTGGGCACGCCAGTACGGACCTTGGTACCCCGGGCGGGTGAGGGCATGCGCAGATCGCCGTTTGTTGAGGGGGAGTTGAGGATCAGCGTCCGCCCACGCGGCGGGAGAGGTCACGGGCGGTGCGGGTGACCTCCGCGGCCAGGGCCTCCCGGCGGACCGCGTCGACCGAGCCGGTCTCGAAGGTGACCGCCACGCCCGCGACCGGGTGGTCCGCGCGGTCGGTCACCGCGGCCGCCACGGACGAGAAGCCGAGGGTCACCTCGCCCTCCTCCGTGGCGTAGCCGCGGCGGCGTACCTCCACCAGGCGTGTGCGCAGCGCCGTGAGCGAGCGCGGGCCACCCACCTCGGTGCGCTGCACGAACGCCGTCGCGTCCGGGAACAGCGCCCGGACCTGCGCCGTCGGCAGCAGCCCGAGCATCGCCCGGCCGCTCGCGGTCAGCTGCGCCGGCAGGCGCACGCCGACCTCGGTCACCAGCGGCGCCCGCCCCGGCGCGCGCTCCTCGATGAGGTAGAGCACCTCGCGCCCGTGCAGCACCGCCAGGTGCGCGTTGCAGCCGGTGCGGTCCACCAGGCGGGCCAGCGGCACCCGGGCCAGGCGCTGGAACGGGGCCTGCCGGGTGTAGCCGGAGCCCAGCTCGAACGCGCTGACGCCGAGGGCGTAGCGCCGCTCCTCCGGCAGGTGCACGACGAAGCCGTCCGCCGTGAGCGTGTCCAGCAGGTGGTAGGTCGTCGACCGGGGCAGGCCCACGTCGCGGCTGATCGCGGCGGCCGGGACGGGCGCCGCCTGGCGGGCGAGATACCGGAGCACGGCCAGTACCTGGGCCGCCGCAGGCACGATGGACATGCAAGAAGCCTAGCCGGATCGGCGTCTGGGATCCCAGACGAAGGCAGGGCACAATGTCTGGGATCCCAGACACAAGCCTGCCGAACCCCCTGGTACGACCTTGTTGACCTGGTGCTTCATAGATGCCATGAACAAGGTCCTCATCGGGGTCGGCCCCCTCACCGCCGACGAAGTCGTGTCCGTCGCCCGCCTCGGGGCCGCTGTCGAGCTCTCCCTGGACGCCCAGGAGGAGATCCAGCAGAGCCGCAAGGTCATCGAGGACCTCGCCGACGACGTCACGCCGCACTACGGCGTCTCCACCGGCTTCGGCGCCCTGGCCACCCGTCACATCCCCACCGAGCTCCGCGCCCAGCTCCAGCGCTCCCTGGTCCGCTCCCACGCCGCCGGCTCCGGCGCCGAGGTCGAGCGCGAGGTCGTCCGCGCCCTGATGCTGCTGCGCCTGTCCACCCTCGCCACCGGCCGCACCGGCGTCCGACTGGAGACCGCCCAGGCCTACGCCGACCTGCTCAACGCCGGCATCACCCCGGTCGTGCGCGAGTACGGCTCGCTCGGCTGCTCCGGCGACCTCGCCCCGCTGGCCCACTGTGCGCTCGCCGTCATGGGCGAGGGGGAGGTCCGCGACGCCGCAGGCACACTGCTGCCCGCAGCCGACGCCCTCGCCGCCGCCGGGCTCACCCCCGTCGTGCTGCGCGAGAAGGAGGGCCTCGCCCTCATCAACGGCACCGACGGCATGCTCGGCATGCTCGTGCTGGCCGCCCACGACCTGCGCCGCCTGCTCGCCACCGCCGACATCACCGCCGCCATGAGCGTCGAGGCGCAGCTCGGCACCGACGCCGTCTTCGCCGCCGACCTGCAGGCCCTGCGCCCGCACCCCGGCCAGGCCGCCAGCGCCGCCAACCTGCGCGCTGTGCTCGCCGACTCCGCGATCGTCGCCAGCCACCGCGACCCCGCGAACTGCACCCGCGTCCAGGACGCCTACTCGCTGCGCTGCACCCCGCAGGTCCACGGCGCCGCCCGCGACACCCTGGCCCACTGCGAGACCGTCGCCGACCGCGAGCTCGCCAGCGCCATCGACAACCCCGTCGTCACCCGCGACGGCCGCGTCGAGAGCAACGGCAACTTCCACGGCGCTCCCGTCGCCTGCGTGCTGGACTTCCTCGCGATCTCCGTCGCCGACATCGCGTCCGTGGCCGAGCGCCGCACCGACCGGATGCTCGACGTCGCGCGCAGCCACGGCCTGAACGCCTTCCTCGCCGACGACCCGGGCGTCGACTCCGGCCACATGATCGCCCAGTACACCCAGGCCGCGATCGTCTCCGAGCTCAAGCGTCTGGCCGCGCCCGCCTCCGTGGACTCCATCCCGTCCTCGGCGATGCAGGAGGACCATGTCTCCATGGGCTGGTCCGCCGCCCGCAAGCTGCGCCGCTCCGTCGACGGCCTCACCCGCGTGCTCGCCATCGAGCTGCTCACCGCCGCCCGCGCCCTGGACCTGCGGGCCCCGCTCGCCCCCGCCCCGGCCACCGACGCCGTCCGCGCCGGCCTGCGCGAGCACGTCGAGGGCCCTGGCACCGACCGCTACCTCGCCCCCGAGATCGAGGCCGCCGTCCAGTACGTCGCCGACGGCCGTGCCCTCGCCGCCGCCGAGGCCGTCACCGGCCGCCTGCGCTGACCTCCCGCTCCATCGCTTCTCCCGCTCGATCGCTCCGAAGGACCTCGACATGACGATTCGCACCGACGCCATCCGTGCCGCGCGTGGCACTGAGCTGAGCACCCTGGGCTGGCAGCAGGAGGCCGCCCTGCGGATGCTGAACAACAACCTCGATCCGGAGGTGGCGGAGCACCCGGAGAAGCTGGTCGTCTACGGCGGCACGGGCAAGGCGGCGCGTGACTGGCGTTCCTACGACGCGATGGTGCGCACGCTGCAGACGCTGAAGCAGGACGAGACGATGCTGGTGCAGTCCGGCCGTCCCGTGGGTGTGATGCAGACCCACGAGTGGGCGCCGCGGGTGCTGATCGCGAACTC
>NZ_FOAZ01000064.1 GCF_900109465.1 Streptacidiphilus jiangxiensis | reverse complement strand
CCCCGGGAGCGTCGTCGTAGTGATCTCCGAGCAGGCCGCCGAGTATCAGCGTGCTGACGTGCAAGATCCAGCGCAGCAGCGCCATGCCGCGCTGGCTCACGCTCTGGCGGGTGCGGTGGGTCGACCGCTGACCCGTTGTACCTGGATCCCCGGGACGGCCCATGCCTCCGAAGTCCATGCGGCGATCACTACCGCCAACGGCCCGCTGATCACCTACGCGGCCGGTGGGGTCACTCGTACCGAGGCTGGCGTTCTTGCCCTTCACAGCACCACGGAGGCGACCAGGCCGTCCCACGCCATCACGCTGCGGGGGCTCGCCGAGGCCGTCGGCCAGGCTTCCGCGCCCCACAAACTCCAGATACTCGACCTCCGAGCCAGCCCGGACGTCTGGAGCTCGATCGCGGAACACCCGGAGCTTCTCAGCCCGCCGAACGCAAACACCGCGGTGATCGGACACATCCGTCTAGCTGCCCTCTCCTCGCACAGCCTGAGCCACAGCTACACCTGGACGGAGCTGCTCACCTGCGTCATCCGCGACGGCATTCGCGGGGTTGGACCCGTGCTGCCCCTTGGAGAGCTCGCTACTTCACTGCCCCCGGCGCGTTCTCTCAGCCGGGACCGGTCCGTGTTCGTTCTCTACGAAGGAGACTGGCGGCCGTTCCTCAACCCGACCCCCGGGCGCTCAGCTGGAGAGCCTCTTGCACGGTGCCCTGGATGACACTCGACCCCGGATGCCGGTTCCGCAGATCACTAGCGGCGGTGCCAGTTCCTTCGGTGACCGCCTCTCGCCACGCCTGCGGCCGATCCCCTCCGAAGAACGGCAGGGATGTCAGGGTTTCGCGCTCGGCGCGGACCCAACCCTGACATCGGATGTGCCGCTTGACGTTGCTGGGCTGGTAGAGGAATCGAGAGGCTGACTTCATGACTGTCAGGGTTGGCATGACCACGGAGCGCGAAAGGGTGCCGCAGTTTCGCGTGACGGTGAACTCGCGGTGCAAGAGGGCCTGCTTCTACTGCCGCCCTTCGGGCGAGGCGGTGGCCACGGCCGCCGGCAGCGAGCTGTGCCCGGACCACCTGCTGCTGGTGGCCGGCGCAGTGCGCCGGCAGGGGGTAAGCGGTATCAAGCTGACTGGGGGTGACCCGGCGCTGTACGGGCCGCTGGTGGAGGTGGTGCGTCGGCTTCGGGAGGAGGCAGGCTTTGCCGAGATCGAGGTGATCTCGCGTCACCCGGTCATCGGGGAGCGTGCCCAGGAGCTGGCCGAGGCCGGGGTGACGCTGTTCAACGTCAGCCTGGACACCCTGGACCCGGTGCTGCACAAGGACATCTGCGCGGTCGACGACCACGACCAGGTGGTCGAGGCGCTGCGGGCGTGCGTGGCCACCGGTGTCCCGGTGAAGGTGAACGTGGTGGTGATGGGCGGGGTGAACCTCGACGAGGTGCCGGCTCTGACCGCCTTCTGCGAGGAAGCCGGGGTCGCCGCGGTCAAGCTGCTGGATGTGATCCGCGACCTGGGCGAGAGCTCCGAGTCGTTCACCCGACGGCTGGAGATCCTGCGGGGCAAGTCGCTGCCGGACCTGTACGCGCCGTTGGAGGAGCTGACCGGGACCCTGCGGGCGCTGTCGGTGGACGAGGAGGTCCGCAGCCAGGGCGGTCTCGGGCATCCGCTGACGGTGTTCACGATGCCGTCCGGGATGGAGGTCGTCGTCAAGGACTCCGCGGCCGGCGCCTGGTACGGATCGGTGTGCAAGGGTTGCCCGATCTTCCCCTGCCACGACGCGCTGATGGCGCTGCGCCTGACCGCGGACGGCCGCCTGCAGTTCTGCCTGCTGCGCGAGGACGTCACCGTCGACCTCGCCCAGCATCTGGCCGCCGGGGACACCGCAGCGGTAGACGCCGCCGTCGAGGCGGCGTTCCACGTCTACGCCGACGCCTACTTCCGGGCCGGTGCCGCCACCCCGCAGCAGCTGCTGGAGGTGGCGGGCCGGTGACCGTGATGCTGGACATGCCGACGCTGCGCCCGGACACCGCGCTGGCGGGCGCACCGGCCGGCACGCAGAAGCCGCTGGTCGTGCTGGTCTACCCGAAGGTCGACCACGAGAAGGACTACGTCTACTTCTGGATGCCGTTCTCGCTGCTGACGATCGCCAAGCCGTTGCTGGAGGACGGCCGCTTCGACGTGGCGCTTTTCGACGGGAACCAGCACGACGCCGCGGCGTGGGCGCGCTTCCTGGACGAACACCTCGATCGGGCGGTGGCCATCGGGGTCAGCGTGATGACCGGCGGCGGGCAGATCAGCCACGCCCTGGAGATGGTGCGCACCGCCAAGGAGCGGCCCGGGTGCCCGCCGGTGGTCTTCGGCGGCCCGCACGTCGCGGTATTGCCGGAGGAGACCGCCCGGCACGAGCTGGTCGATGCCGTGCTGGCCGGGCCCGGGCAGAACTCCATGCTGCCGTTCCTCGAGTCGGTGCTCGGCCGGCTGCGGCGCGCTGATGTACCCGGCCTGATCACCCGTCTGCCGTCCGGCGAGCTGTTGCGCGGCCCGGTGAACCCGCCGCGCACCGGCCTGCTCGGCGCCTACCCGTGGCATCTGCTCAACGTCGCCGACTACCTGCGCGACGACCCCACCGTGGCCAGCCGCACCCTGAACTACGTCTCCAGTCAGGGCTGCGTCTACCTGTGCCGGATGTGCTTCGAGCTGACCTACCAGCGCAAGTACTCCGCGATGCAGGCCGACGTGCTGCTGGCGGACGTGTGCGACCTTCACGCCCGGTTCGGGATCAACGGCGTCAAGTTCTACGACGCCGACTGGTTCGTCAACCTGAAGCGCGCGGTCAGCTTCTGCGAAGGCCTGACCGAACGCGATCTGGGCCTGAAGTGGGCGGCCAGCATCAACCCCAACGACATCCTCAAGGCCCGCCGGGCCAAGCTCGGACTGCTGGACAAGGTCGCGGCGAGTGGCTGCAGCAGGCTGCTGATGGGCGTGGAGTCCGGCTCCGACCGGGTCCTGGCCGATGTCGTGCAGAAGGACGTGACCCGCGCTCAGGTCCTGGATGTGGCACGCGAGATCGCCGATGCGGGCATCCTGGGGTCCTACACCTTCATCGTGGGCTTCCCGGGGGAGAGCGAAGCGGAGATGGAACAGACGTACTCGCTGATCGAGGAGCTGCGCGGCCTCGCTCCGACGCCGGAGACCCGGGTGCACCTGTTCGCCCCCTACCCGGGCACCCCGCTGTACGACGAGGCCCTGGCCCACGGGTTCATCCCGCCGACGGACCTGGAGGGCTGGTCGAGGTTCGACTACTACACCAGCCTCACGCCGTGGACCTCGCAGGCCACGGTGGACCGGGCCCGCGAGCAGACGCAGATGCGCCTGGCCCCCGCCAGCTGACCCCACCAAGCCCCGGGCGGGGCGGGACCGCACAGGCCCCGCCCCGCCCGGCCCACCCGTTCCTGCCAGGAGAGCACCGTGCCCCAGCCGTCCCGCCTTCCCGCCGCCGCCGTCAAGGGCGACCGGATCGGCGTCATCACCGTCTCCGCGCCCGAGCCACACCAGCACCCCGACACCTACGTGCAAGGCATTGAGGTGCTGCGCGGCCGCGGCTTCGAGATCGTGGAGGCGCCCGGTGCCCGGGGCGCGCACGGCTACCGCGCCGGCGACGAGAAGCAGCTGCTCGCCGACCTCTACACGATGCTGGAGAACCCGACGGTCGCCGCGGTCGTCTGCGCCGGCGGCGGCTGGAACGCGAACCGGCTGCTGCGCCACCTGGACGCCGCCCGCATCGCGGCGAACCCGAAGCCGATCGTCGGGGTCAGCGACCCCACGCTGCTGCTGAACGCGATCACCGCCCGCACCGGCATCCCCACCTTCCACGGGCCCGCCGTGATCTGGGACCTCGGCAACCCGGACGCCCCCGCCCACACCGCCGACCACTTCCTATCCGTCCTCGCCGGCCGCCCCGAGGCCGCCCGCATCGACGCGCCCCTGGCCTGGCTGCGCCCGGGCCGGGCCCGCGGACACCTGGTGGCCGGCTGCCTGTCCTCCCTGCACAGCCTGCTCGGCACCCGGTGGGAACCCGACTGGGACGGGGCGATCTTCGCCTGGGAGGACGCCTTCAAGTCCGTCGAGATCCTCGACCAGGTCCTCACCCACTTCCGCGACTGCGGGGTGCTGGACCGCATCGCCGGCATGGTCGTCGGGGAACCCGTCGCCGTGGAGCCCTCCGGCGGCTGGGGCCTGATGGAGATGGTCGCCGACGTCTGCGACGGCTACGCCTTCCCGATCGCCACCGGCCTGCCGTTCGGCCACACCCCGACCAAGTGGACCCTGCCGATCGGCGCCACCGTGCGCATCGACGCCGAGGCCCAGGTCCCGATGCTGATCGAGTCCCCCTGGGTCACCCCCGCGCCCTCGAACGCCTAGGAGCACGATGACCAACGCGATCAAGAACCCCAACGCCCGCCTGTACGGCACCTTCCTGCGCGACCACCCGGACGAGCGCGAGCTCCTGCTGGCCAAGGCCCGCCTCGTCCACGGCCTGCGCGAGGAGCTCCACCGCCAGGAGTACGTGGAGGTGGCAACGCCGATCCTGTGCCAGGACCGCGAGGGCGCCCCGCTCCAGCAGTTCACCACCACCCACCCCCTCACCGGCCGGCCCTTCCACCTGCGTCACTCCGCCGAGGACCACCTGCGCCGCCTGGCCGTCACCCTCGACCGGGTCTTCGACCTCGGCAAGGCGCTGCGGGCGGAGAGCGAGAGCCCGTGGCACACGGTGGAGTTCATGCTGCTGGAGATCGCCGCCCGCGACGTGGACCTCGCCCAGGGCGTCACCCTGGTGACCGACCTGATCCGCGCGGCCGTCCGCGCCGCCTACGGCACCCTGGCCACTCCGGGCGTGGACTGGACCGACATCACGGTCCGGCCTGTCGACGAGGCCGCCGCCGAAGCCCTCGGCGCCGAAACGATCCTGACCGAGGAGCAGCTGACCGAGCAGGCCCGCGGCTGGCTCGCCGCCCACGGCCATGCCCCGGCCACCACCGGCACCGACTGGGAGGTGCTGGAGGAGTTCATGAAGCACGCCGTCGAGGCGGCGTGCTCCACGCCCACCGTGCTGACCGGCTTCCCGTACGCGCTGCGCCACAACAGCCGCGTCGAGGCGGCCACCGGCCGGGCGCAGCGGCTCTCGGTGGTCGTCGGCGGGGTCGAGTGCGGCGACGGCGGCGTCAAGCTGCGCAGCTCCCGGGAGTACCGGCCGATGGTGGACACGAACATCAAGCTGCGCGAGCAGTTGTTCGGGATACCCGCCGACGCCGGGCCGCTCGACTTCTACGCCGACATCGACGCGGACCCGGCGGCGGATGTGTTCACCGCGGGCCTGGGCGTGGACCGGCTGGCGGCGCTGTGCGCCGGCCGGAATGTCCACGAGGTCCTCACCTTCCCCTACCACTGACCCGAGAAGAGGCGACAGCAGCGATGAGCGCACCGATGCGGGCGATCGTGATCACCGAGAGCCTGGAGGGCCGTGCCCTTCCCGCGCCCCTGGCGCAGTGGGAGGACCGGCGCTACCCGCACCTGCTCGACGAGCGGACCCCGATCGAGATCATCGAGTGCGCGGTCCCCGCCGAGCGGGCCGCCGAGGCCGCGCTCGCCTTGGCAAAGGTGCTGCTGCCCGAGCTGTACTACGCGCACCTCCTCGACGAGCAGCGGATGCTGGTCGCCTTCCCCGGGATCGTCGCCCAGATCGACCGGGGCGACGCGGCAGCGTGCGAGCGGGCTCAGGCGGTCGGCGCGCTGTTCAAGATCCCCGCCGACCAGATGCGGTTCCTGGAGATGTTCGACGAGGACCACCCCGACGCCCCTGCGGCCACGGCGCGCGACGGCGCCGCCCGGTGACCTCCCGCAACGTCGCCGAGCCGCCGCTGGCCGTCGTCACCGGAGCCAGCGGCGCGCTCGGCTCCGCCATCCACGCCCGCCTGACCGCCAACGGCTGGAAGGTGGTGGCCACCTACCGCTCCCGCCCACCCGCCACCGGCACCGGTGCGGAGTCGCTGTGGGTACGGTTCGACACCGACGCCCCGAACCCCGGCGCTGAACTCGGCGCCGCCGTCGAAGCAAGCGGTGGTGCGCTGCGCGCGGTGTTCGCCTGCATCGGCGCGCCGTCCACCAAGCGCCCGGTCGCGGCGACCCCGGCGGAGGAGTTCGAGCAGGTCCACCGCGCCAACGTGCTTAGCCTCGTGCACACCTGGCACGCCGTCGCCGAACCGGCCCGCGCCGGCCGGGCCTCGCTGCTGGCCGTCGGCTCGGACGCCGGGCGCGCCGCCCGGGCGGGCAACGGCCCCTACACCGCGGCGAAGGCCGCCCTGGAGGCGCTCGTCGTCACCCTCGCCCGGGAGGAGCAGCAGCACGGAGTGCGCGCCAACCTCGTCGCGCCGTCGCTGATCGACTCGCCCCTCGCCCACCATGTCATGCAGCTCAAGGGCGTCAACAACCCCGACACCTACTACCAAGGGCTACCGTGGGGCCGCCCCCTGGCCATGGCCGAGGTCGCCCAGGTGTGCCTCGACGTGGCCACCGCCGAGCACTGGCGTTACGCCACCGGGCAGGTCTACCCCCTGATCGCGGCAGCCATCTGATGGTGAACCAAGCCCACGCCCGACAGCTCGGGATCGTCCAGACACTGCGCAGCCGCGAATCGGTGTCGGCCACCGCGCTGGCCGACCGGTTCGGCGTCGGCATCCGCACCATCTACCGCGACGTCGAGACGCTCACCGCCCACGGCATCCCGATCCAGGCCACCACCGGCCGGCACGGCGGCTACCGGCTCGCCCCCGACAACCCGATCGACCCGCTCACCCTCGACTCCGACCACGCGCTGCGCCTGTACGTCCTGGGCCTGACCGACACCGACGGGGCCGACCTCGAGGCCCGGGCCCGGCAGGCCGGGATCAGCGGGACCACCCAAGAGATCATGCGCCGCCTCACCCGGTGCATCCACTTCGACACCGCCGACTGGTACTGGCGCGACGAAGGCTCCGGCCACCTGCCCGCCCTGCGCTACGCGATGCTCACCGGCATCGCCGTCGAGGCCGCGCTGCACAGCGCGGAAGGCGTACCCGAGGTGCGGCTCCTCAAGCCGTACGCCGCGGTGTGGAAGGCCGGTGAGTGGCACATGGTCGCCGCCGCCTCGGCCGGCACCGCCGTCGACCGGTTCCGCCTCAACCTCGTGGACCGCCTCACCCTTACCGACCTGCGCTTCACCCCGCCCGAGGACTTCGACGTGCGCACCTGGTGGACCGCAGCCATGGAGGACTTCGGCAAAGGCCCCACCCGCGTCGAGCTGCACGTCGCGCCCAGCGCCCGCGACGAACTGCTCCGCCTGAGCCTGAAATCGACCTCCCAGCTCCACGACCAGCCCGACGGCTCGCTGCTGATCGTCCTGTTCGTCGACCGCTGGCACTGGCTCGTCCCCCTGGTCACCAGCTACGGCCCCGACGTCGTCGTCACCGAGCCGGCCGAACTGCGCGACGCCGTCGCCGGCCACCTGCGCGCCGCGCTCGCCGCCTACGAGCCGATACCCGCACCGGGCGCCGACGGCGCCCCGGACGGCTTCCGCACCGACGACTCCCGCCTGCGCTCCACCCGCGGCCGAACCCCGAGGAAACCCTGATGACGCCCCGCCACCTCGACCTGGTCGACACGATCGAGCTGCCCGTCCCCGGCCCGTTCGACCGGCTCCACACCCTCTGGAAGCCCAGCCACTTCGCAACCGGCCTGGAGGTGCACACCGCCACCACCAGCTGGCGCACCTTCCGCGTCGAGGACCTGATGTGCGGGGTGCGCCTGCACCAGGAGGACCCCGGGGTGCTGGTCGCCGCCGTGCACACCGACGGCGACTGGAAGCCCGACCACCGCACGGCCCTCGCCCGGCGTCTGGCCACCGGCTACGGGCTCCAGGAAGACCCCAGCGCGTTCACCGACCTCGCCGCCCGCGTCCCCGCGATGCGCGAGCCGCTCGCCGCACTGGCCGGCATGCGGCAGAGCTGCCCAGAGAACCTGTTCGAGATCGCCACCGTCGCCCTACTCCTGCAGAACACCACCATCGCGCGCACCACCCAGATGATGCGCAATCTCCTAACCCATTACGGCCACCTGGTCCACTTCGACGGCGTCACGCTGCGCACCTTCTTCACCCCGGGCGAGATCAGCAGCATCCCCACGGAGACCTTCAAAGAGGTCGACCGGCTCGGCTACCGCGCCAAGTCGATGCCCGCGTACTCCGTCTTCTTCACCGCCAACAACCTCGACGCCCTCGGCGACGACCCCTCGCTGACCGACCGGTTCCAGGAGATCAAGGGCGTGGGCCCGTACACCGCCGGCGTCATCGCCTCCCACGCCTCCCGCGACCCGGCAGCGGTCGGCCTCGACGTGTGGAACACCAAGCTCCTGGGCCGCCGCCTGCTCGGCACCGAGGACGTCACGCAGGACGAGGTCCGCAAGAAGCTCGGCGAGCTTTTCCCCGGGCACCAGGGCACCGCAGCCCTCTACCTCGTCGAACACGAGTACCTGGCCGCCCCCGTCGCCCCCCTCCTGGACCCCGAGGACCTGACGGCCTGGAACCAGACGCTCGAGGCGGCGAGCCAGTGACCGAGACGACCAGCACCCCGGCCCGGCCGGATTCGGTAACCACCGCCCGGTCCGCGTTCGCCACAGCGCTCGCCCAGGAACCCGGCGTGCACGATCCCGTCGTCGTCGCGGCACTGGCCCGGGTGCCCCGGCACCAGCTGGTGCCGCGCCTGTTCGTGCCGCTCGGCGAGGACCGCCCCGCCCGGCGCTGGCGCCTGCTCGACCTCGCGGACGAGCCCGAGCAGCACCTCGAAGCCTGCTACGGGATGGACCAGGTCGTCGTGCAGCTCGACGGCCGCCCGACCGGCCCTCTGGCGGCCGGCCGCGAGTACAGGGGCGTTCCGTCCGGGCAGAGCTCGGGCGCCGGTTTGTTGGCCGTCAGCCTCCAGGGCCTGCGCCTCGCGCCGGGCGAGCGGTTCGTGGAGCTCGGGGCGTGCACCGGCTACCTGAGCGCGGCCGCCGCCGACCTGACGGGTCGGCAGACGACCGGCGTGGAGATCGACCGGGAGCTGGCGCGCGACGCCGCCCAGCGGCTGGCCGCGCTCGGCGCCGACGTGCGGATTGTGGCCCGGGACGGGCTGCGCGGTGTGCCCGACGGCGAGTGGGACGCGATCGCCGCCTCATTCGCCGTCCGGCACATTCCCGCCGCCTGGCTGCAGCGCCTCGCCCCGGGCGGGCGGCTGCGGACCACCGTCACCACCGGTGCGCCCGGCTGGCACGCCACCGCCCTGGTCCGCCGCGACGAGAACGGGGTGCTGTCGGGGCGGCTCACCGCGGAGCGGTGGGGGCACGTGCCGGACCGGGCCGCCGGGTGGATCCCGCTG
>NZ_FOAZ01000024.1 GCF_900109465.1 Streptacidiphilus jiangxiensis | reverse complement strand
GCCGTAGACGGGGTTGGCGAAGTCGAAGGCGCCGGTGAGGTCGCCGCAGACCTGGCGGCGCCAGGTGGAGATGTTGGTGCAGTTCGCCGGGGTGCCGATGGCGGCGGTCCAGGTCTCCAGGAAGCGGAGCACCGAGGTGTGGTCGTAGACCTGGGAGTCGACCCAGCCGCCGCGTGTCCACGGGGAGACGATCAGCATGGGGACGCGGAAGCCGAGGCCGATGTTGGTGCCGGAGTAGAACTCGGCGGCGGTGCCCGAGGGCGCGGCCGGCGGCGGGACGTGGTCGAAGAAGCCGTCGTTCTCGTCGTAGTTGAGGAAGAGAACGGTGGAGTCGAAGACGTCCGGGGTGGCGGCGAGTGCCTGGATCACCAGGTTGACGAAGTGCGCGCCGTTCTCCGGCGGGCCATCCGGGTGCTCGGAGAACAGCTGGTTGGAGACCACCCAGCTCACCTGCGGCAGCGTGCCCGCGGCGGCATCGGCCTTGATCGCGTTGGCGATGTCGTCCGGCGTCGAGCCGGTGGAGTGCACCGAGCCCATGCCGTTCTGCGCGAGCGGGCTCGAACTGGGCGCGCTGGTGAACTGGTTGAAGTAGGCGAGGGCGTTGTCGCCGAAGTTGTCGCTCGCGTTCTGGTAGACCTTCCAGCTCACGCCCGCGTTCTGCAGCGCCTCGGCGTAGGTCTGCCACTTGAGGCCGGACTCGGAGCCGCCGTCGTAGGCCGCGCCACCCGCCGTGCCCGACGGGTCGATCCAACCCGACCACAGGTAGGTGCGGTTGGGGCCGGTGGCCGACAGGATCGAGCAGTGGTACGCGTCGCAGATGGTGTAGGCGTCGGCGAGCGCGTAGTGGAACGGGATGTCCGAGCGGTTCATGAAGCCCAGGGTCCGCGCGGAGTTCTTGGCGGAGACCCAGTTGTCCATCTTGCCGTTGTTCCAGGCGGAGTGCTGCGTCGACCAGGAGTGGTCGAGCGAGCCGTCGCACTGCGCGAGCTGCTCCTTGCTCACGCCCCACCACCAGGTGCTGGTGGCGCTGAGCTGCCACGGGTACTGCCGTCCGCTGCCGTTGGGCTGGTTGAAGACGCTGTAGCCACCGGACAGTTCGATCGTCGCGCGGTCATCGAAACCGCGCACGCCCTTCAGCGTGCCGAAGTAGTGGTCGAAGCTGCGGTTCTCCTGCATCAGCACGACGACGTGCTTGACGTCCGTGATGGTGCCGGTGGTGGCCGCGGCGGCGCGGGGCGCGGCGCCGGGCAGGGAATCCAGGCCCAGGGCTGCGCCGAGGGCGGCGGCGGAGCCGAGGAAGGTACGGCGGGTGACGGGGGCCACGTGAGTCCTCCGGGGCGAGACGGTTCGACGAGGGGACTGTCCGGCAGCCGGATGACGACTGGCCGGTAACAAAGTGGCAGGGGAGTGAAACAAAGCGAACGGTTGGACCAGACTTGTTATCGAACGGTGATCGTGGTGCCCTCGGGGCCACGGTGACGCTGTGTCAGTTCTGTTTCATCGGCGCAGCTCACTGGCTGCAGGCGCTTGCGCGCGTCGTCCGGCCCGGGTTCCCCCGCGACACCCAACGCCTGTGCCGGGTCTGCGCGCGTTCGGCGGGGGAGAGGGAGCCCGCCGTGCGGGGTCGTGGCGCGGTCAGTGCCGAGCGGGGATGTGCGCGCTGCCGCTGCGGGCCCGGGCGACGGCGAGGGGCATCAGCGCGGTGACGGCCTCGCTGTCCGCGCGCGGCATCGGCACGGTGGACAGCACGACCAGGAACGGCCCGACCCGCACCACGCTCGCGTTCGCGTACCGCACGAGGCCCGGCTCGGCCCGGTAGGTCTGCCGTGCCTGGACGACGAGGCTCTCGTCCCCGAGCGCCGGGCCGGGGCTGACCGAGAACACGGTGGTGGTGCCGTCCGTCGACACCTGCTTCGCGCAGCGCCGCGCGAGCGCGCGCATCTCCGCGACGGCGGCGCGCGCGGCCTGGCCGGAGAACGCGTAGACGGTCTCCGTGCCCGGGATGGTCCCTCCGGCCGTGCCGTGGCCGCCTGCGACGCGCGCGGAGGCGGAGGAGCCCGCGGCCGTGGCGCTGTCGTCGACGATGTCCTCGCCGAGCAGGACCTGACATCCGCGCGGCGGGGTCACCCCGGCCGGACTGCCCGGTGCGTCGTCGGCCTCGGCGGCCCGGACGGTCCAGCCGTGCGGCAGGGTGGCCGGCAGGAGCAGCCCGCGCAGCGACCCGGCAGGGATGGGCGGCCTGGCCCGCGTGGCCACCGCGACCGGCCCCGGCGGCGGCCCGCCGCACCCGGCGAGCAGCGCCCCCGCCAGCGCGGACACCACCACGGCCGCGAAGCCCCGCCCGCGCCGCCGCCACGTCCGTGCGCGCATCCTGCCCTCCCGCCCGACTGCCCGACCACCTGACCGACCGGCCGTCCGACCGACCGGCCACCCGAAGATCCGGGCAGGTTACCAGCAGGTACGTCGGCCTCGGCGCGGGCGGGTCACGCGCGCCAGAGGGCGGCGACGGAGCCGGCCAGGCGGCGGCCCTGGGCGAGGCCCGCCGCCGCGGCGGCAGGGCGGGTGGAGGGGTCGAGCGGGTTGACGCCGAACGCCGCGACGGACGCCTCGTCCGGGGCGAGGACCTGCACCGACGCGTCGCGGCGCAGCAGTTCGGCCTCGTCCTCCAGGGGCGGCAGCGGCAGCGGCGCCAGGACGAGGACGCGGCGGTGGCCGACGGCGAGATCGGCGTTCGTGGCCGAACGCGCGCCGCCGTCGACGTAGCGGGAGGCGCCGATGGTGACGGGCGGCCAGACCAGGGGCACCGCGCAGCTCGCGGCGACCGCGTCGACCAGGGGGACGGCCGAGGCGCGCTCGAAGACGACATGCTCGCCGGTGAGCGCGTCGACGGCGACGATCCGCACGTCACCCTCCGGCCACGAGGCGGAGGGGAGCCGCCCCGCCACGACGGCGCGGCGCTCCGCCTCGGGGACGGTGTCCGTCGCGAGCGCCCGGCGGCCCAGCGCGCGGGTGCGCTCCGCCGGGTCGGGGTGCTCCTCGGTGAGCTCGGCCCAGATCTCCGCGTAGCGCTCGAAGTCGAACTCGACGGCCAGCTCGCGGTTCATCAGGGCGGGGTCGGTCTGCCGGGCGAGCAGCTCGGCCAGTGCCAGCCCCTGGTTGAGTTGGGCCGCGACGGCCGAGCCCGCCGACGTGCCGATGATCACATCCGCGTCGGTCACGTCGGCGCCGTGTTCCGCCAGCCCGGCCAGGACACCGGTCAGCCAGGCGATCCCGGCGACACCGCCCCCACCCAGTACCAGCGCGCGTTCCCCGCTCATCGCGTCCCCTCTCTCCCCGGTGGTCCAGAAGTGGGAACGATCATGCTGGGTGGACCGTTCCCGGCCAAGGGCACCGCGACGGACACCGGAGGCGGGCTGTCCCGTTACAGGAAGGTTTGCCATACTCCCGGTGATGGACGGATTCGGGATCAGGCTCCTGCGCGCGGCGGTCTTCGCCGCGCTCTCCGTCCTGCTCCCGACCGGGGCGCGGCTGGCGGTGACCGGGGAGCCGGTGCCGGTCGACGTCGCGCTGCTGGCCTTCGGCGGGTGCCTGCTGACCGCGCTGGTCGTCTTCCGCGGCGAGCGCCGCTACGGCGCCATCGCCCTCACCATGCTCCCGCTCCAGCTGGCCATGAACGCGCTGTTCAACGCGGGCCAGCAGAGCTGTCCGCCGACGTCGGGCACGGGCCCGGCCCTGCACGGCTGGAACGTCCTCGCCTGTGGCGGCGGCTCGATCCGTCCGGGCCTGCTCGGCCTGACCGAGCAGGCGCCGCGCGCACTGATCGCCCTCACCGGCGGCCAGGCGCTGCTGCTGCTCGCCCTGCACCTGCTGCTCGCGCTCGCCGCGGCCTGGTGGCTGCGGCGGGGCGAGGCCGCCCTGTCCGCGCTGCTCGGCGCCGCCGCCCTGACGCTCCGCCCGGCCCTCCGGCCCGGCGTGCGCGCGCTGCTGCGCCGCCTCGCCGCTCCGCTCGCGCTGCCTGAGGCTCCGCCGTGCCCGCCCGTGACCAGCCGTCGCCCCACGGTGCTCGGCCCGCAGGACGCGCTGCCGCGCACCGCCCCGCGCCGGGGCCCGCCCGCTCTCGCCCGGGCCTGCTGAGCAGCACCGCGTCCTTCCCTTATCGGCCTTTTCCGGCCCTCTTCTGCCGGTCGCCCCGTGCGGCTGTGCCGCGCTGTGCTGTCTCGTCGTCGGGCCCGTTCCCTCACGTCCACTTTCCTGCAGTACCACCCGTGTGAGGACGGCCATGAGCACCAACCGCAACACCCGCAAGCCGCAGAACTCCCAGAGCCCCCAGAACTCCGGCAAGGCCGGGCAGGCTGACGCCCGTGAGCGGCTGCGCACCGCCCGCGCCGTCGAGGAGCAGCGCCGGCAGCGCGCCCGCCGGGTCGGTCTCGGCGCGGCGGTCGCAGCGACCGTCGCCGTGATCGCCGTCGGGGCGGTCGTCGTCAGCAACCTCGGCAACGGCTCGTCGTCGAAGTCCGGCGGCTCTTCGAGCGCGGACCAGGCGGCGGCCGCCTCGCAGAAGCTCGTCGTTCCGGCGCACGTCTCCAGCACCGACAGCACCGTGATCGTCTACGGCGACCCGAAGGCCAAGCACACCCTCGACATCTACGAGGACTTCCGCTGCCCGATCTGCCACAAGCTGGAGGAGGCCGACGGCAGGACGATCCAGCAGCTTGCCGACAACGGCACCTACAAGATCCAGTACCACCTGGCCACCTTCCTGGACGACAACCTCGGCGGCAGCGGCTCGAAGGACGCGCTCCAGGTGGCGGGCGCCGCGCTCAACGAGAGCGTCGCCAAGTTCAAGGCCTTCCACGACGTCCTCTACGCCAACCAGCCCGAGGAGACCACCGACGGCTTCGGCGACCTCAACCACCTCCTGGACCTCGCCGGCAAGGTGCCGGGCCTGGTGACTCCGGAGTTCACCAAGGAGGTCAAGGACCGCGTCTACGCCCCGTGGGCGGCCAAGGTCTCCCAGGCCTTCAACGCCAGCGGCGTCCAGGGCACGCCCACGCTGAAGCTGGACGGGCAGCAGCTGAACGTCTTCGACAGCACCGGCAACCCGATCAGCACCGACGCCTACACGGCGCTGGTCCAGCAGACCGTCGGGGCGAAGTGATGACACTGAGAGAGACGGGCACCCCCGCAGTGGAGCCCGCTGCGGGGGAGGGCTGGGCCTCCACCCGTGTGGCCGCCTCGCGCGGTTACGCGCTGCTGCTGGTCATCGCCGGCCTGTTCGCCCTGGCCGCGGCGACGGTGCTGACGCTGGACAAGATCCGCCTGCTGGAGAACCCGCACTACGTCCCCAGCTGCAACATCAACCCCATCATCAGCTGCGGCTCGGTCATGCGCACGGCCCAGGCCTCCGCCTTCGGCTTCCCCAACTCCCTCCTCGGCCTGGCCGGCTTCTCCGTCGTCGTCACCGTCGGCGTCGTCGCCCTGACCGGCGCCCGCCTCCCGCGCTGGTTCTGGCTCGGGTTGCAGGCGGGCACGCTCTTCGGCATCTGCTTCGTCGGCTGGCTCATCGACCAGACGCTCTACACCATCGGCGCGGTCTGCCCGTACTGCATGGTCGTCTGGGCCGCGGTGATCCCCCTCTTCTGGTACACCACCCTCCACAACCTGCGCACCGGCACCATCCCCCTCCCCGCGTCCTGGCGAGACCGCGTCACCGCGGCGGCGGGCTGGTACTGGGTCGTGCCGTTCGCGGGCTACCTGCTGATCGTCCTGCTGGTCCTGGACCGCTTCTGGTACTACTGGTCGACCCTGCTCTGAGAGGCCGTGACGGCGCAGGCCCCGTCCGAGTCCATGCACCACGGAGACCCTCATGAAGAAGATCCCCACCCTGTTCAAGCGGGACCCCGACGACCACGCCCGTGTGCTGACCGAGGTCAACCCCGCCTGTCAGTGGGTCCTCGACGGAGAAGGCGTCCCGACCCGCAAGTACGATGGCACCTGCGTCATGCTCGACGAGCAGGGAGAGTGGTGGGCGCGTCGGGAGATCAAGCCCGGCAAGACCCCGCCGCCGAACTACGCCCCGGTCACCGTCGACGAGGTCACCGGGAAGACCATGGGCTGGGAGCCGATCGGTCAGTCCGCGTTCGCGAAGTTCCACGCCGAGGCCCTGGCGGAGCCCAGCCCGGGTGGCTGGAAGCCGGGCACGTACGAGCTCGTCGGCCCGAAGATCAACGGGAACCCGGAGCGGGAGCGCAGCCACCGGCTCATCGCGCACGCCGACGCACAGCGGCTTGCCAGTCCGGAGCTGAGCTTCGAGGGCATCCGTGCGGCCGTTCTGACGTACGGAGGTCTGGGCGCCGAGGGCATCGTCTGGCACCACGAGGACGGCCGCATGGCCAAGATCAAGGCGCGGGACTTCCAGACAGGCGACTGACGGCCTGCGGGGATCCCACGCCCGCCGTCCCCACACCACAGCGCGACGGGCCGGCTGCTCCCGACACACGGGGAACAGTCGGCCCGACCTGTGCAGGGGATCGTCGGCCTCAAGGTGCCCTCGATGCGACGATCCAGGTGGCAGCGTCACGCCGGGGAGATCGTGATGTGGTCCCATTCGGCAACGCAGGTGACCTTGTTCGTGTTCTTGACCTGGCAATCGCTGGAAGGGCTGCCGAAGCCGTCGGTGGCGACGTGGAGCACGATCTGACCGCCGCCACTGAGGTTGTACTCCACCGTGCCGGTGTTGGACGTGGTGAGCCAGTAGAACAACTTCCAGTTCTGCGACTTGTGGGGCATGAGCAGGTCGCCTCGGTTGGGCGTTCCGGGCCCCCAGCCCGAGGGGCTCTCCCACGAGTCGTGCCTGCTCGGGTCCTGGACCTGGGTACGGGCGCTGGTCGGGGTCAGGGTCTGGTCGGTGGCGTTCGACACCTCGAAGCCCGTCGTGCATCCCGTCTTGCCGCAGCCGACGGGGGCGGGCTTTTCGGTGGCGCTGGCCTGGGTGGTGAGGGAGAGGCCCGCGGCGAGGGTGCCGGCGGCGACGAGGGTCGCCAGGATCGCCAGGCGGGTGCGGGAGGTGGTGGGGCGGTTCTGGTACATGGCGAGTCCGATCTGTGGGGGTGACTCGGTGGCTGTCTCCAGCGTGTGGCGGGACGGAGCGCTGGAGGGTCCACCGATCGGTGGACCGGGTGGATGATGTGGTCGGACTTGG
This sequence comes from Streptacidiphilus jiangxiensis, assembly GCF_900109465.1. GTDB lineage: Bacteria > Actinomycetota > Actinomycetes > Streptomycetales > Streptomycetaceae > Streptacidiphilus > Streptacidiphilus jiangxiensis. The sequence continues at coordinate 125,432 of NZ_FOAZ01000024.1, read as the reverse complement.
CACAGGCCCGCGGGCATGCTCGGGAGCGACCCTGTGCCTCGCCCGACAACCCCGCAGGGTCTTGGCAGGGCCTTGGTGCCGGGGCGGTAGCGGGGCGGCAGCGGGCTGGGGGAGAGTGGAGGAATGAGCGAGCACGCCGCCGTGGCCTTCCTGCGGGACGCCCACACCCGGGCCGAGGAGGTGGCGCGGGCGGCGAAGGAGCCGGCGGTGCTGTTGTGGCCGACGCATCCCGTGGAGTTCCTGCTGGCCGGGCAGGAGGTGACGACGCCCGAGACCCGGGCCGCGGAGGCGCACATCCGGATGCACATGCCGGAGGCGGTGCTGCGGCGGGTCGACGCCGAGCGGGCGGTCCTCGGGGACCACGCGGAGGTCGAGGGCGGGTGCGCGGTGTGCGCGGAGGCGGGGTCGGCTGCGCGGTTGGCGTGGCCGTGTCCGACCGTGGTCGGACTGGCGCGAGCGTGGGGCTGGGCCTGAGGCCTGAACTCGCGCAGGATCGTCGCCCACCGGTCGCCCCGGCGGCGCCAGACGTAGCTGTAGCGCACCGGAACGCCCTGCTGGACCCGGTGCATGAGGATCGTGCCCTGGTCGCCGTGGACCTGGCCCGCCTCGTCCACCCCGGTCGTCCTCTGGCCGTCAGTCCTCGGGCTCGTCGAGGAAGTCCAGCACGAGCGGGCTCGCCACGTCGCGGAACTCCTCGAAGTAGGCGTGCCGGGCGTCCGGGATCAGGTGCATCCGGGCGCCGGGGATACGGCGCGTCAGCAGCGGGGCGTTGGCGGCCGGGTTGAAGACGTCCGCGCTCCCGTGGACAACCAGGGTCGGGGCGGAGATGTCCGGCAGGACGTCCCAGGCGTCGTGGCGGCGGCTCGCCGTCAGGTGGCGGCCGCGGGCGTAGGCGGGCATGCCGGGGTCACCGATGGTGCCGTGGGGGCCGGGGTGGGTGGACAGCCAGCCGGGGGTGTACATCAGGTCGAGCAGCGTGGCCCGCGCCGCGCGGTGGTCACGGGAGGCGAGGGCCGTGCTGACGGCCCGGTCGCGCTCGAAGCCGTGCACGCCGCCGGGCGAGGTGCAGCCGAGCACGAGTCGGCGCACCCGCGCCGGATGCCGGGCGGCCAGCCACTGCGCGACCCGGCCGCCCATCGAGGTGCCGTAGACGTCCGCGCGGTCGACACCGAGCGCGTCCAGGACGGCGATCACGTCCTCGGCGAAGCCGGTTGTGCTGTAGGGCTGGTCCGGCTTCTCGCTGTCGCCCGTGCCCCGCCAGTCGAGGGTGACCGTGGTGCGCTCGGCGTCGAAGTCCGCGCGGACGCTGTCCCACCACCGGTGGCTGTTCGACTGGCCGGAGAGCAGGAGCAGCGGCGCGCCCGCGCCCCGGACCTGGCAGGCGATGCGGGTCCCGTCGGGCGCGGTCGCGTGCGGCACGGCGGTCAGGAGGCCTTCGGGCCGGTCTGCTGGACGACCTCGAACGACCAGAGCGCGGAGCCGGTCGCGGCGGGACGCGGCGCCTCGCCGCCCTCACCGCCCGCGCCCTGCGGACGGCCGCCCTGGCCCCCACCCTGACCGCCCTGGCCGCCGCCGGTGTGCGCGGCCTGCATCGGGCCGGACATCCAGTTCTGGAAGTCCTCCTCGCTGCGCCAACGCGTGTACACCAGGTACTGGTCGGTGCCCTCGACCGGGCGCAGCAGTTCGAACCACTCGAAGCCGTCGGAGCCCTCCACCGCGCCCGCGCGGGAGGCGAAGCGCTGCTCCAGCGTGGCGCGCATCTCCGACGGGACGGTGAGTGCGTTGATCTTGACGATGCTCATGGGCCCATCTTGCCAGCCTGCGCCCCGCCTCCGGGGCAGGGGGCGCCTGGCGGGGCGTCACCCCCGGCCCTGCTGGGCGGGGGGACACCCCGAAGTTCCGACGTCCGGGTGCCCGGATCGGTTCCGGCGTCCGCGTCAGCCGAGGCTGCCGTCGCGGTGGGTCGGGCGGCCGGCGAGGACGGTGAGCAGGACCGGGAGGGAGACCAGGTCGGTGTCCGGGACGGTCAGCGGGTTGTGGGCGAAGGCGGTCAGGTCGGCGCGGTGGCCGAGGGCGATCCGGCCGGCGTGGTGCTCGTCCCCGGCGGCCCAGATCGGGTGGAGGGTGTAGCCCTGAAGGGCCTGGAGCGGGGTCAGCGCCTGCTCGGGGCCGTGTGGGGGCAGGGAGAGGTCACCCGGGCGGCGATGGCGGGCGCCCGCCATGACGCCGAGGGGCGGGAACGGAGCGATCGGCCAGTCCGAGCCGAGGACGACCCGCACGCCGGCGTCCCACAGGTCCCGGCAGCGGAACGCGCGCGCGGCGCGCTCCTCGCCGAGGCGCCGGGACCAGTTGTCGGTGTGGTCGGCCCGGGTGTACTCGCAGCAGTGCGTCGGCTGCATGGACGCGGTGACGCCCAGCTCGGCGAAGCGCGCCACGGTGTCGTCCGGCACGGTCTCGATGTGCTCGACGCGGTGCCGCACCGCGCCGCCCTCGGGGTGTGCCGCGCGGGCCTTGGCGACGGAGTCGAGGACGTGGCGGACGGCGGCGTCGCCGATCGCGTGCGTGTTGGTCGGCACGCCCGCCGCGTGCAGCTGGGCGACGACGCGGGTGTAGGCCTCGGGGTCGGGCCAGAACGCGTGCGTGGACTGGCCGTCGCAGTCCGGCTGCTCCAGCCACGCGGTGCCGTTGTCGATGGTGCCGTCCATGAACAGCTTCACGCCGGCCACCTGCCACAGCGCGCCGCCGGTCCCCTGCTGCGCGATCAGGGAGCTCACGGCCGGCTCGTCGGTGCCCGGTTGGGCGATGGGCGCGACGCGCAGGCGCACGGCCAGCTCGCCGCGCTCCTCCAGCGCTGCGTAGATCGCCAGGCTGTCGCCCCCGGCGTCCATCGCGTGCCCGCCGGTCAGACCGGACGCCGCCATCCGCCGCAGCACCTCGGCGGTCGCGTCACGCACCTCGTCCAGGGTGGCCTTGGGGGCGGCCGCCTCGACGACCTCGCAGGCGGCGTCCTCCAGCAGCAGGCCGGTGGGCCGTCCGTCGGCGTCGCAGACGATCTCCGCGGCCTGCTCGAAGGAGCGCGGGCCGTCGACCCCGGCGAGCTCCAGGGCGCGGGCGCTGGCCAGCTGGGAGTGGCCGTCGAACAGGTCGAGCAGGGTGGGGACGCCGTCCAGCACCGGGCCGAGGGAGGCGGCCGCGACAGGCTCGTCGCCGAACGTGTTCGGGTCCAGGCCCCAGCCGCGCAGCCACGCGCCGGGCGCCAGCTCGCGCACGGCGTCGGCCAGGGCGGCGCGTACGTCGGCCAGGTCCGTGCAGCCCGACAGGTCCACGCCGCGGGTGCGCTCCGCGCCCGAGACCGGGTGCAGGTGGCCGTCGACCAGGCCGGGCGTGACCACCGCGCCGCGCAGGTCGACCACCGTCGTGGCGGGCCCGGCCAGCGCGCGGACCTCCCGGTCGTCGCCGAGGGCGACGATCACGCCGTGCGCGGCGGCGAGGGCGGTCTGGGGCAGGAGTGTGCCGGTCGCGGGGTCGAGCAGGCGGGCGCTGAGCAGGACGAGGTCGGGCTGGTCGAGGTGCACGGACGGGCTCCTTGGAACGGTGGGGGAGTGCGCGGCGGGCGCGCGGCAGGCCTGACCCGTCCGGCGGGGCGGACGGGTCAGGCGGTCGGGGCGGACGGGTCAGGCGGTGCAGGGGTGGTCGGGGCCGGGGCGGCCGAGGCTTCCGCCGTGACGGGCTGCTCGGCGCGGACGAGCGCGAGCAGGCTGCCGGGCGCGAGGCCGAGCTCGCGCTCCGCCGTGGTGGCGGCCATGTCCGTCACGGCCTGCGGCCGGTTGGTGCGGTCGGTGTTGGCATGGACGCCGAGCCCGTCGAGGACGACGAGGATCTGGATCGCCGCCACGGCCGGGTCGGCGGGCTTGAAGGCTCCCTCGGCGGTGCCCTCGCGCAGCAGGCGCGTGAGCCGGTCGCGCCAGGCCGCCTCCTGGACGGCCACGCGGTCGGCGAGCACCGGTCGGAACCGGCTCAGGTGCCGGGCGTTGAGCCACAGGCGGCTCATGTCGTCGTAGCGGACGCCGGTGCTGCGGGCGAAGAACAGCGCGAGCTGGTCGAGCGCGCCGCCGGCCGGCCGCTCGGCCGGCATCAGCTCCTCGAGCTCCTCCGCCGCCGCGGTGCCGAACGCCTCGGCGACCAGCTCCTCCGCCACGGGGAAGTAGTGGCTGATCAGCCCGGGACGGACAGTGAGGTCCTCGGCGACCCGGCGCATGGTGATGCACTCCAGGCCCTCGGTGAGGGCGATGGTGGCGGCTCGAGCCACGATCTCGGCACGGCGCGCCTCGGGGCTCTTGCGGACCCGCTTGGGTGGAGCGCTCGACGACATGCCGGGCACGTTATTGGATGTGCGACCAATAGGCAAGCCGGTGTCGCCGCCGGACTGCGGCTCCTGGGGTGCGGCGGGCTTCGGAGGGGTCATGGGTCCACCATTCCACGCTCGAACCGCCCTGCCACGCGCGCCGTGACGTCGGAGTCTCCGCGCGTTGACTGGACGGCTACTGACTTGTCATCAGGAGTTCCGTCGCGCGGCCACCGCGACCCCACCGGCCAGTGGTGTCATGTACGCATCCCCAACACGAACGGAGCTGCTGATGCCTGCCGTCCTCCGACGTCTGTCCATATCGGTCGCCGCCCTCGCCCTCACCACCGGCGGACTCGCTCTCGGAGCGGGCTCGGCGCACGCCGCGGCCGTCTGCTCGCAGGACTACCTGCCCCTGCCGGACCCGACCTGCACGCCCGGCGCGACCAACCCGGACGTCACGCAGGACACGATCGACTCCACGATCTGCGTCTCCGGCTGGACCGCCACCGTGCGTCCGCCGTCCTCCTACACGACCGCGCTCAAGCGGCAGCAGATCGCCGAGTACGGCTACAGCGACACCAACCTGTCGGACTACGAGGAGGACCACTTCATCCCCCTGGAGCTCGGCGGCGCCCCGCGCGACCCCGCCAACCTCTGGCCCGAGCCCCACTATGCGACGGGTTCCGGCTACACCTCCACCAACAAGGACGCCGTGGAGAACAAGCTCAAGACGGCGGTCTGCAACGGCACGGTCCAGCTCACCGACGCGCAGAACGCGATCGCCACCGACTGGACCACCGCACTGCAGACCCTCGGCCTGTCCTGACCGCTGCCCGTCCCCGGGTGGAGGCCCGGGTGGAGAGACCGGGTGGAGGCCGGACTCCACCCGGTCCTCTACCCGTGGGTTGAGGCGTTGACCTGCGGTTCCGCCGCACCATGGCGGCATGAGCCTTACGGACTGGTTGATCGATCTCGCTCTCATCGGGCTGGTGGTGCTGCAGCTGCGCGGCCGCCGGCTGACCCTGCGGACGCTGCTGCTCCCCGTCGCGCTCGTCGGCTGGGCCGGGGTGCAGTACCTGCACGCCATCCCCACCGGTGGCGGTGATCTGGAACTGATCGTGCCCGCCACGCTGCTCGGCCTGGCGCTCGGCGTCGGCGCCGGCGTCCTGTCCCGGGTGCACCGGACCGCCGAGGGCGCGGTCGTCGTCCGGGCCACGATCGCCGCCGCCGTCCTGTGGGTCGTCGGTGTCGGCTGCCGGCTGGCGTTCCAGGTCTACGCCACGCACGGTGGCGGCCCCGCGATCGGACGCTTCTCGGTGGAGCACCACCTGGACCCGGGCGCGTGGACGGCGGCGATCCTGCTGATGGCCTTCGGCGAGGTCATCGCCCGCACCGCCATCGTCGGCTGGCGCGCCCTCGGCACCCGCCGGCAGCCGACCGGGCCGCGGGTCCTCTCCGCCTGAGTCCTGGTGACCGATCGTCAAGCCCTTCTCGGGGTACGGGCGGCGACATACACATGCCACGCATCTTTGTGGCACCGGGAGACCGGTGACAGTGGGTGCGGTTCACGGCAAAGCTGAGGTCGCCGCGCTTCACCGCGTCTGATGAGCGCCGCACCGGAAGCGCCGTACCCGAGAGGAAGTCCGTGTCCATGCCGCTGCACCCGGAGACCCAGGCCATCCATGTGGATGTCCCGGATCTGAACGGAGCGCGACCGCTGAGTGTGCCGCTCTACCAGACCGCCAACTTCGGGTACGACAACCCCGAGGACCTGGCGGAGGCCATCAGCCGACCCGAGTCGTTCGCCTACCTCCGGAACTCCAACCCGACGGTGCGCGCCCTGGAGAACGCCGTCTCACAGCTGGAGGGGGCCGCGGCCAGCCTGGCCGCCGCGAGCGGGATCGGCGCGATCCACACCGTGCTGCACACCCTGCTGGGCAGCGGCGACCACATCATCGTCCAGCGACACCTCTACGGCGGCACGTTCGCCCTGCTCAAGGATCTCGAGGCGCGCTTCGGCATCGCGGTGACCTACGTCGACGGGAGGGACCCCGCCGAGGTCACCGCCGCCCTGCGGCCGACGACCAAGGTGCTGTACCTCGAGACGATCTCCAACCCCACCGCCCAGGTCACCGATCTTCCGGCCTTCTTCGCCGTCGGCCGGGCGGCGAGGCTCACCTGTGTCGTCGACAACACGTTCGCCTCCCCGATGGGCTGCCGGCCGCTCTCGATGGGGGCGGACGTCGTGGTGCACTCCTCCACCAAGTTCCTGTCCGGACACTGCGACGTCCTCGGGGGCATCGCCTCCTTCGCCGACGCCGGGCTGCACCGCCGGGTGTGGTCGCGCTCGCTGGAGACCGGCGCGATCGCCGACCCCTTCGCCGCCTGGCTGACGCTGCGCGGGCTGGCCACGCTGGGGCTGCGCATGCGGCGCCACCACGAGACCGCGGACGGTCTGGCGCACTTCCTCTCCCGCCACCCCGGGGTGGAGAAGGTCCACTGGCCCGGGCTTCCCGACCACCCGGCGCACGAGCTGGCGCAGCGCCTGCTGCCGAACGGCTACGGCGGCGTGTTCGCCATCGACGTCGCGGGCGGACGCAAGGAGACGCTCGAGTTCACCCGCCGGCTGCGGCTGGTCGACCGTGCGGTCTCCCTGGGCGGGTTCAAGACGCTGGTGCAGCAGCCCTCGGCGACCTCGCACCGGTCCATGGACGCGGAGGGGCTGCGCGCGATCGGCATCACGGAGGGCACGGTGCGCATCGCCGTGGGTCTGGAGCACCTCGAGGACCTGAAGGCGGACTTCGCCCAGGCGCTGAGCTGATCTCCCCTGGGGCCTGCGGTGCCTGGTGGCACCGGCTACACCACTTCACTCTCCCCGAGGAGCAGACCCATGTCCCATCGCGCCACCCTCACCCCGCAGATGCTGCAGTACGCGGAGAAGTTCGACGACCGTGGTGACATCCGCTGGATGCCCTACCTGATGTACTTCCACGCCGCGGACCACCGCTCCGAGGTCGTCAACACCGACCGGCTCGGATTCCGCCTCACGCACGGCCCGGACGGCGCGACCGCCTCGCCCGGCGGGCCGCTGCCCGAGGGGCCGGTCCGGCTGCTCGCGGGCAGCTCCACGGCCTTCGGCATCGGTGCGAGCTCCGACCGTCACACGCTGCCCTCGTGGCTGTGGTCCAAGCACGCGCCGTCCGTTCCCTGGCTCAACTTCGCCGGCCGCAGCCACAACTCCACCCAGGAGCTGCTGCTCTTCACGCTCTACCGGCACCTGCTTCCCCAGATCGACGAGATCGTGCTGTTCTCGGGGTTCAACAACCTCGGCCTGAGCCGGCTGCCCGCCCCGATCCGCGGTGACAGCGGCGCGTTCTTCAACTGCAACGACTTCTACGGGCAGATGGAGGAGCTGCGCGCCGGCCGTCGCAAGGCCTCCGGTGGCCGTGGCCTGTTCGGCGGACGGCGCCAGGCGGAGCCCGCGCCCGCCGACACCCGGGTGCCCGAGCTCGCGGAGCAGATCGAGCTGGCCGTCGAGTTGACGCTGCGCCATCTCGACAGCTGGCGGCTGCTCGCCCAGGGCATGGGCGCGAAGCTGACGTTCGTGCTCCAGCCGCTGGCGACCTGGGTCCGCGAGACCCCCGCCCCGCAGGAGCGGCTGCTGTTCGACGAGCTCGACGCGATCTCCAACTTCGGCGAGGTCTACGGCGACATCTCGTCCATGGCGGCCCGCGAGGCGTACTCGAAGGAACTCCGGTCCGGCTGCGAGCAGATGGGCGTCCGCTTCCTGGACCTCAACCCGGTCGTCGCCGACGCGATCGGCCAGGACGACTGGCTGTTCGTCGACCGCATCCACTTCACCGACGACGGCCACGACCTCGTCGCCGGGCTGCTCGCGCGACAGCTCGACCTCACCTGACCTCGCTCCACCCCCATCCTCCCGTGAAGTGAACCGTGAAAGGGGACCGCACGTGTCCTTCCTGCGTGCCGTCATCAACAAGCTGCTCGGGCGCAAACCCAAGCCGAAGAACGACGCCTCGATCTACCCGATGTTCTGAGCCCACCGGCCCTGGAGGACTGAAGTGTCAGCGCCCACCGCGGAGGCCCGGGCTGTCTACGGAAGGGTCATCGACCCCGAGGCGACCCTGCCAGGAGGCGGACTTCTCGACGAGTTGCGGGCGGAGCTCACTCTGTCGCGGCACGACGACGGCGACGAGCCGGCCGGCGGCGACCTGGACGCACTGCGGCAGGCGGCCGCCGCCTGGTCCGCGGCGCAAGCCCTGCGGTTCCGGGAGTTGTACGACCCGCTCGACGCGGAGACGCGTGCGGTCCTGGCCAGGCGGGCCGCCCTGGCCTGCGCGCCGCTCTCCCTGATGTCCGGCGCCTGGCTCCAGTGGCTGAGTTCCCCGGGCAACGCCGACGATCCCGCGGTTCTCGGCATGCTCGCCCTCTACGCGTCCGACCTGGGCGTGGGCAACCCCCGTGCCTCGCGCGGGGACGCGTATCTTCCGGTGCTGCGCCACCTCGGCGTCTCGGAGAACGCCGTGCCCGCCGGTCGGCTCGCGGCGGACCAGCGGATCGACGACGGCCACTTCCGGATGCCGGCCGTGCTGCTCGCGACGAGCCGCCGCCCGGACGACCTCACCGCGGAGATCCTCGGTGCGGATCTGTGCCTGCGGGAGGTGGGACTGTTGCCCGCGCTCACGTTGGTGCGGGCCGAACTGCCGGCGGTCACCCGCTGGGACGTGGTCGACCCGGCCACCCGCCACGCGTCCGCGCGAACCGGACTCGAACTGGCCCTGGCGGCGGTCGAGGGCCTGTCGCGGCGCGACGGTGAGGACGCGGCGGCCCGGATCGTCGTCGGCTTCCGCTGGGCGCTGCAGGCGCTTCGCGAGTGGACCGACCGGCTCTGCGCCGAACTGACGGCCGCCTGCGATCCGGCGTTCGAGATGGCGGAGTTGATGCGGCAGCGGGCCCGTGAGGGTTCCGCCTACCACCACTCCTTCGCCCTGGAGGGACGCCCGCTGGCCGAATGGCTGGGGGACTGTCGGACCGATCCCGCGCCGATGCTGGCCGCGCTCTCCCGCAGCCGCCTGGTGCGCCCCGGCCGCCCGGACCGGAGCCCGCTGGTGAACGGCCTGGTGGGCGAGGGCGGACGGATGTTCCGGGTGTTCTCGCCCGAGGACCTGCAGGTGGTGCGCCGCTGGATCGGCGCGCTGTCCGGCCCGGCGGAGGGCACCCCGCCGGCCGGTGCCGCCCTCGACGCCGCGCGCCCGCTGCGGCTGACGGCCTGGCACCACGACGGCGACGGGAGGCCGCCGAAGGACCTGCGGGAGGCCTACCACCTGCTGCTGAACCGGACCGACGATCCCGCGGTGCGCAGGTACGCCAAGGAGTACGTGCACGGTTGGCTGGGCCGGTCACGACACGGCCTGGACGACGCCGGGACGCCGCTGCCCGCGCGGTGGACCCCGCGCGGGCTCCGCCCCTGGCTGGTGGAGATGCACGACCGGCACAGCGAGGCGTTCGAGCAGGGATCCGGGCAGGAGCTGCCCAGCCGCGAGGCGCTGGTGGACTCCACGGTGCAGCTCGCCCCGCTCACCCTGATCGACGGCGCCTGGCTCAAGGGGTTCACCGACTACGCGCACGCGTCGTCGGAGGTCGGCCACTCCCTCTTCGACACCTACTGGGACGAGTTGGGCAACGGCGAGGCGCGTCTGAACCACCCGCTGATCTACCGCGAGGTCCTCCACGAGATGGGGGTGGACCTGCCGCCCACCGCCTCGCGCGCGTTCGCCGAGTGGGAGGGGTTCCGGGACGCCTCCTTCGAGCTGCCGGTCTACTGGCTGAGCATCGGCCGGTTCCCGCAGACCTTCATGCCCGAGGTCCTCGGCCTGAACCTCGCGATGGAGCTGTCGGGGGTCGGCGGGACCTACCGCCGCGCGCGGCTCGCCCTGAAGAAGTACGGGTTCAGCACCGGCTTCGTCGACATCCACAACACCGTCGACAACGTCGCGACGGGCCACTCGGCCTGGGCGGCCGACGCCATCGACACCTTTCTCTCCTCGCTCACAGCCGCCCAGGGCGCGGGTGCGCTCGACGCCGCCTGGGAGCGTGTGCGCACCGGATACCGCTCCCTCAACCCGCCGACCGGCTTCCGGGCCCGGCAGGCCGCGCGTCGGGCCACGCGCCATGCGATGACGTCCCGCTGACCCGAGCACGGCCCGTCCCGCACCTCAGTCCTTCCGCGTACCCAAGGAGCAACCCCATGTCCGATCTGGTCCTGGGCCTTTCCGCCTACTACCACGACAGCGCGGCCGCCCTGGTGGCCGACGGCGTCCCGGTGGCCGCTGCGCAGGAGGAGCGGTTCAGCCGGGTCCGGCACGATCCGGCGTTCCCCGCCCTGGCCGTCCGGTACTGCCTGGAGGAGGTCGGCGCCTCGCTCGACGACGTGTCCGCCGTCGCCTACTACGAGGACCCGGCGCTGAAGTTCCGGCGCGTCCTCGCCACCTTCGCCGGCGCGGCGCCGGGCGGTTTCGCCTCCTTCCGGGACACCCTCCCCGGTTGGCTGTCGTGGAAGCGCCGCACCACGGACGTGGTCCGCGAGGAGCTGGCCCGGCTCGGCCTCGGCCGCGTCCCCGCGATCGACGTCCGCAGACACCACGAGTCGCACGCCGCTTCGGCGTTCTTCCCGAGCCCCTACGAGTCGGCCGCCGTGCTGTGCATCGACGGGGTCGGCGAGTGGGCCACGACGACGCTCTGGCACGGACGGGGGACCGGTCTCGACGCCCTGGCGGAGATCCGCTTCCCGCACTCGCTCGGACTGCTCTACTCGGCGTTCACCTACTTCTGCGGCTTCAAGGTCGACTCCGGCGAGTACAAGCTCATGGGTCTGGCGCCCTACGGGAAGCCGCGCTACGCCGACGTCATCCGCGAGAAGTTGATCGACGTCAAGTCCGACGGGTCCTTCCGCCTGCACATGGAGTACTTCGAGTACCTGCGCGGACAGGTGATGACGGGCCGCGGTTTCGAGACGCTGTTCGGCGGCCCCCGTCGCAGTCCCGAAGGGCCGCTCACGGAGCGGGAGTTCGATCTGGCGGCCTCGGTCCAGCAGGTGACCGAGGAGGTGGTGCTGCTGCTGGCCCGGAACGCGCGGGAGCGCACCGGTGAGCGTCACCTGGTTCTCGCGGGCGGTGTAGCACTGAACTGCGTCGCCAACGGGAAGATCATCGACGCGGGGATCTTCGACGAGGTGTGGGTCCAGCCCGCGGCGGGCGACGCGGGCGGCGCGCTCGGCGCGGCGCTGGTCGTCGCCTCGGAGCGGGGAGCGCCACGCGCCCATCTGGGGAACGGGACCGACGGCATGTCCGGCTCCCTGCTCGGCCCGCAGTACAGCGACGAGGAGATCGCCGCCTACCTGGACGGCGAGAACATCCCGTACACCCGCCTGACCGAGCAGGACCTGGCCCGCGAGGTCGCCGCGGAGCTGGCCCAGGGCAAGATCGTCGGTTGGTTCCAGGGCCGGATGGAGTTCGGGCCGCGGGCCCTCGGCGCCCGGTCGATCCTCGGCGACCCGCGGGACCCGGTCATGCAGTCGGCCATGAACCTCAAGATCAAGTTCCGGGAGTCGTTCCGGCCCTTCGCCCCCTCGGTGCTCGCCGAGGACGCCAAGGACTACTTCGAACTCCACCAGGAGAGCCCCTACATGCTGGTGGTCACCGGGGTCGCGCCGAGCCGGCGGATCGCGACGGAGCAGGGCTCCGACGTCCTCGGGCTCGACCTGCTCAAGGTGCAGCGCTCCACCATCCCCGCGGTCACGCACGTGGACCACTCGGCCCGGGTGCAGACCGTCACGGCCGAGCGGAACGCCCCGTACCACCGGCTGCTGACCGAGTTCAAGGCGCTCACGGACTGCTCCGTCCTGGTCAACACGTCCTTCAACGTGCGCGGCGAGCCGATCGTGGCCAGCCCGGCCCAGGCGTACGCCTGCTTCATGCGGACGAACATCGACAGCCTGGCCCTCGGTGGCTTCCTGCTGCGCAAGGAGGGCCAGCCCGAATGGCACGAGGAGACCGACTGGCGCGACGAGATCCCGCTCGACTGACATGACGACCGACCGGTCAACCACCCCCAGGAAACAAGGAGTCGACCTGTGCGCACCGTTCTGCTCGCCCTTCTCTACGGCTGCGTGGTGACGCCGCTCGGCCTGCTCGGCCGGGTCGTGCGCGACCCCCTCCGACGACGCGTCGATCCGAAGGCACCCACCTACTGGGTGGCCGGCGCATCCAGGGTGGGCCAGGGCCCGGCGCGGGTGTGAGGACCGGCCTCCGGACCGGCGGGTCAGACGAACCCGTGCTCGGCGGCCCGCTGGCCCAGCTGGAAGCGGCTCTTGGCGTCCAGCTTCTCCATCAGCTCGGTGATCAGCCGTCTCTCGCTGCGCAGGGAGATGCCCAGGCGGCGGGCGGCGGCCTCGTCGGTGAAGCCCCGCGCGAGGAGGCGCAGCAGCTCGCGGGACTGGGAGCCGGGGTCGTCCAGGCTGCGGCGCGGTGTCTCACCGAACGGCACGGCCGACGCCCACACCGCCTCGAACAGGGCGAGGAACGCGGCGATCGCGCCCGGCTGCCGCAGGAGCACCGCGCCGGCCCCGCTGTCGGACGGGTCGATCGGCACCATCGCCAGTTCACGGTCGGCGATCCACAGGCGCATCGGCAGGGTCGGGACCGTACGGACCTCGGCACCGCGGTCGGTGAGCCAGCGGGCGTGCTCCTGGGTGCCGGGGGCGTTGCGGATGGAGTCCAGGTAGACCGTGCGCATCCTGACGCCCCGGGCGAGGGGCTCCGCGTTGGTCTCCTTGCTCGCGGCGAGGACCTCCGGCGTCTGCGCGCCACCGGGGACGAAGGCGAGGGACTCGCTGTTCGTCTGCCCGAGCAGATCGGCGATCCGCGCCCGCACCGCCTCGGCGCCGTGGAACTGTTCGACCTCCAGCCCGTCCTCACCGCCGTGCTGCTCCGTGTACCGCGACAGCAGGATCTCGGCGGCGGCCTGGCTGCGTGCCAACTCCCGGTTCCGCTCGGCGATCTCGGCGTGCTGGTAGGCCAGCAGCGTGTCGAGCGCCAGCCGGGGGTTGACCACGTGCAACCACCCGTCCTCCCGCCACGACGGTGCGAGCAGACCGTAGCGGGTGAGCTCCTCCAGCGCGCCGGTCAGCTCCGCCTCCGGGCAGCCGAAGTCGGCGGCTGCCTTGTCGGTCGGACAGCCCGGCCGTCTCAGGAGGAGCCGGTACACCCGGTCGGCCTGCTCGGTGAGTCCGAACGGCGTCAGCATGCGCACAGCTCCGTGCTAGGAACACTGCGCGAGATGGCAGTGCACGGCGGTGGCCAGCGCCGTTGCTGGCCGCTTTCCCCATCTGTGGGGTGGCTTGTCCCTGCGTCCGGGCCTGGCCCGTGATCTTGTTCCGACGCGGAGTATCAGTCACTTCCCGTCGCCTCGCAAGACCCGTCCAGAGGTCGGACGTGGCGGGCCCGCCTGACATGGTCGTGCCGGGTCGATTCGTGCCAGCAGATTTCGCTGTCAAACCATCGGGCCGGGCGGCAGCATCGGTCGGGCCCAAGACCGTCCAAGACCCACGAGTTCAGAGGAATCAGCATGCTCCGCACCACCGTCCTGTCCGTTGTCGCCGCCGTCACCCTGTGCGTGGTCTCGCTGGGGGGAGTGGCCGCGGCCACCGGGCAGCACGAGCAGGGCCACCGTTCCGCGGCCTCTTCCGCGACGGTTCCGGTCGCCGGTACCACCGCCGACAGCGCGGTCCCCGGAGAAGGCACATGGGGCTGAGCGCCGACCACCAGGCAAGGCCGGCCATTCGCGTCGGCGCGAACACGGAACAAGAAAGCGAAATTTCGATGGACAGCTTGTCACGCTTCCAAGGGTCTCTGGTCGCCGTCGTCACTCCGTTCAACGAGGACGGCAGCATCGACTACGGCGCCCTCGCCGAACTGGTCCGCATCCAGGAGGAGGGCGGGACGGCGGGGTTGTTCTTCCTCAGCGTGGCCGGTGAGGGCGCGACGCTGACCGACGCCGAGTTCGACGAGTTCACCGCCAAGGTGCTGAGCGACAAGAGCGCGCTGGCCAACCTGGTCACCTGCACCGGCCGGTACACCGAGGACTCCCTGCGTCGCGTCCTGGTGGCGGCCGACCACGGGGCGGACGGCGCGGTGCTGACGGTGCCCGCGTACATGGGCCCCGACCAGGCGCAGACGGCCAGGTACTTCCTCGACATCGCCGACCGCAGCCCGATTCCGATCGGCATCTTCAACAACCCGGCGCGGGCCATGACCGACCTGGACACCGCCACCGTGGACGAGCTGCTCAGCCACCCGAACATCATGCTGCACAAGGACGGGTCGTCGCGGACGGGCCGGCTCGGCGAGTTCATGCCGCGGCACCCGGACGTGTGCTTCATGGCGGACGACGCCCCGGACCAGGACATCCTCATCGGCCCGATGGTCCTGGGAGCCGCGGGGATCGCCAGCGCGGGCGGCAACGTCCTGCCCCGCGAGTTCGCGGCGCTCTCCACACCCTGGGACGAGAACACCGACGTCGAGGCCTTCCGGCAGTTGTACACGAAGGTCTGGCCGGTGATGCGGTACCTGTACTCGTTCCGCAGCCCCATCGGCATCAAGTCCGTGATGAACGCGCTCGGCATGCCGGCCGGTCACCTCCGCGCCCCGCTCACGCCGCTCTCCGACGAGCAGGTCGCGGTGGGTCTGGAGCTGGTCCGCGCGGCAGGCGGGACGCAGGCCTGATGATCACCGATCTCGCGGGCGTACGGGAGCCGGAGCGCGCCGTTCCGCCGCAGCGCGACCTGCCCGTCGACTTCGCCGACCAGCTGCTCCAGCACGGCTACGGGCCGTTCTTCGGCACACCCTGCGGGGTCCTCGCCCCGCTGCTCACGGCCCTCGAGGACAGGACCGGTCTGCTCACGATTCCCCGGGAGGACAACGCCGTGGGCGTGGCCGCGGGCGCGTCGCTCGCGGGCCGCACGCCGGTGGTCCTGATGCAGAACTCCGGGCTCGGGCAGTCGGTGAACGCGCTCGCCTCGCTCGTCGTGCCGTACCGGATCCCGATGCTGCTGATCGTCAGTCTGCGCGGCCATGCCCCCGACACCACCCAGGAGAACCTGGGCATGGGCCGGCTGACCGAACCGATCCTGGCAGAACTGGGCATACCCACCGAGCGGTTGACCCGGGAGCGCGACCTCGGCGCCCTGATGGAGTGGGCGGACGACCGGATCAGGCACAGCCGCGGGACTGCGGCCGTCCTGATCGGCCCCGCCGCCTTCGGATGGCAGGTCGCCGCATGAACAAGACCGCCGCCGTCCAACGCGTCATCGACGTTTTCACCGACGAACCGATCGTCTTCACCACCGGCTACTCCTGCCGGATCGCCAACCACATCGCCGACCGCGCCAACCACTTCTACATGACCGGATCGATGGGCCTGGCCGCCTCGTTCGGCATCGGCGTCGCGCTCGGCACCGGCCGCACCGCCGTGGTGGTCGACGGCGACGGCAGCCTCACGATGAACCCGGTCGGCCTGCTGGTGGCCGGCTCGCTGCCCGAACTGCCGCTGATCCACGTGGTGCTGGACGACGGCGAGTACGCCTCGACGGGCGGGCAGCGGGTGCCGTCGGCCCGTGTCGACCTGGGCAGCTGGGCCCGTGACGCCGGCTACCGCCGTTCGCTGTTCGCCGTGGAGGCCGACGAGTTCGAGGCGATCCTGCGCGCCGAGGCCGCGGACTGCCGTGGCCCGGTCTTCATCCACTGCCTTCTGCGCGGCGAGGACGACCCCGTTCCGGGCCGGATCTCCGTGGACCTGGCCGACCACGCTCTCGCATTCGCGTCGCACATCGCCTCGTAGGAGAAGAACACCGTGTCCCACGTAGTGTTTGTGGACAGTACCGGTCCGGCGCTGGCGGCCCTGGAGACCGCGCGCGACATGGGTCACTCGGTCACCTTCGTCTTCCCGTCGAAGAACTCGCTCCTGACGGTCGCGGGCGTTCCGCGCGAGCGCCTGGACGCGGCGTTCGCGTACGCGGACGAGGTGGTCGAGATCGGCGACCTGGAGTCGGAACTGGTCGGCGCCCTGCGGAAGATCCAGGCGCGGCAGCCCATCGACGCCCTGCTGACGACCTCGGAGCCGGCGGTCCTGCCCACGGTCGCGGCCGCCGAGGCACTGGGCATCAGAGCGACGTCCGTCACCTCCATGCTGACGGCGGTGAACAAGGACGTCTGCCGGGACGCCCTGCGGGACGCCGGGATCCCCTCCGCGCGCCACGCCCGGGTGGCCACCCTCCAGGAGGCCGTCGACGCCCTGCACGCCTTCGGCCTGCCGCTGGTCGTCAAGCCGAGCCGCAGCGCCGGCAAGGAGGGCGTGGCGATCATCCGGTCCGAGGCCGAACTCGCCGAGTACTTCGAGGCCCTGCCGACGGCGAAGCAGGAGCGGCATCAGGCGCTGGACACCTGGATCAGCAGTCAGCTGGTGGTCGAGGAGTTCGTGCAGGGCGTCCTGTACTCCGCCGAGATCATCGCCAACGGCGGCGACCTCGAGATCTTCATGTTCGCGCGGCGGGAGCAGGCGACCCACAATCCCCTGGTCGAAGTGGCGGCCGTGCTGCCGGCCGGCCTCACGGACGCCGAGCAGCAGGCGGTCGACGCCTACATGCGGGCTGTCTTCGCCGAGCTCGGACTGACCGTCGGCGTCTATCACGTCGAGTTCATCATGGGCCCCGACGGTCCCGTCCTGGTCGAGGTCAACGGACGGATGATGGGCGGCATGGCGCCCTTCGTCTACCGCCACATCACCGGTGACGACGTCTTCCGGCTGCTGGTGAGCGAGCATCTGGGCGAGCGTCCCAGGATCGTCCGGCCGCCGTTCGGTGCGGCGGGCATCTCGATCGCGCTGGGCAGCATCACCGGCGGAACACTTCCCGCGGGCGTGGAGAGGCGCATCGAGGAGCTGAAGTCCGCCTATCAGCCGCTGGCCCATTCGCTGAACCTCCGTGGCGGGCAGCACATCCCGCGCCAGCTGGGCAACTACACCGTCTTCGGCTTCTGCTGCCTGGCTGCGGCGACACCCGAGGAGGCCAGGTCGCGCGGCCTGGAGCTGCTGGCCGACCTGGAAGACGCCTTTGAGTTCGAGCTGGCGAAGTACGCCCTGTAGAGGTTGGGAACAGCGATGACTTCAATCACGCCGCAGACAGGCGGGCCCGTCGACGCGTGGGAGCGGTTCCCGTCCTGGCTGCGTGCCGAGACGACCGCGTACGCGGCCGAGCGGATCGGCGAGGTGAACCAAGGCGTCACCGGCGCCGCCGGCACGTGGCAGCCGCTGCGTCCGCTGTACCTCGAGCCCTCCGGCTACGACCGGCTCGCGTCGGTCTCCTGGCGGTTGATGGAGCTGGTCCTCGAGTCGTGCCGCCGCCGCGCGGGCACCGTCGGTGAGCTCGTGGACGTCCTGCGGGTGCCCCGGGCGGACATCCCCCTGGTCCGCGCGGCCGATCCGCTCGACGAGGCGCTGCTGGTCTCCGCGCGCCCCGATGTCGTCTACTCCGCCGGTGTGCCGAAGTTCGTGGAGTTCAACATCGACGGCGCGACGGGCGGCACCCACCACGCGGACCTGTTGGCCCGCCGGTTCTGCGCGCTCCTGCAGGGCCGTTCGGGTGGCGGCAGCCCTGTCTTCAGCACCCCGCCCTCCGCCGTCGACGCGCGGTTCGCGGTCATCCGGTCGTCGCTCGGTCTGTCCGACGGGGACCATGTCGTCATCCCGGTGTTCAGCGAGGGGACCGTGCCGGGTCTCGAGGACGAGAAGGTCTTCAAGGACTGGCTCGCGCCGATGTGCGACAGCGGTGCCCGCCACGGCCTGGACACCGTCGCCTGCTCCCTGGACGACCTGGTCGCCGCCGAGGACGGGTCGATCAGCCTGCACGGTCGGCGCGTCGACGCCGTGTTCCGGCTCTTCCAGCCGGTCGACCAGCCGGCCGGGCCCGGGCTCGCCGCCCTGGTGCGGGCCGTGCAGCGCGAGACGGTCAAGATGCACACCACGGAGTCGCCGTGGGTGCTCGGCGACAAGACGACCCTGGCCTGGCTGTGGGCGGATCGCGACCTGCTCACGGCGGACGACCGGCACCTGGTCGAGCAGCACGTCCCGTGGACGGTGCTGCTGTCCACGCCCGGCACGGTGGACGAACAGCAGTTGGCCCACGCCCGGTCCCACCGCCCGGACTTGGTGCTCAAGCCGTCCAACGGCTACGGCGGCTCGGGTGTGGTCGTCGGCCGCGCGGCCTCCGACGCCGAGTGGGACGCCGCCCTGACCGGTGCCGCGCAGTCGCGGCACCCCCACGTCCTCCAGCGGTTCGCCGAACCCGACCGCCTGGAGATGCCGTTCCTGCGCACCGACACGGGCCTGGTCGAACACGCACGCGTGCCGTTCGTCGTGGGGCCGTACCTGTTCGGCGGCAAGGCGTCCGGCGTGCTGGTGCGGCACGGGGTTCCCGGCGGCGGGCTGGTCCTGAACGCCCACCACGGCGCCCTGATGAACGCCGCCGTGCTGGTGGACCTCGCCGGTCTCGCGGGTCCCGTGGACGACGCGGACCTCGGGGACGACGCGGACCTCGGGGACGACGTGGACCTCCTGGACCGGGCATGCTGACCGCCCTGCGGTCCGACCGGACCGCGAGCAGGAGCGAACCGCTGGGTCCGGTCTTCCGGCTCTACCAGTCGGCCGTCGTCACCTCGGACCTGGGCGACGGCATGTACCGGATCGCCGTCCCGCTGATCACGCTGGGCATCACCCACTCGGCCCTGTCGGTGAGTCTGGTCGGGTTCGCCGTCCGGCTGCCCTGGCTGGTGGCCACCCTGCCGGCGGGCGTGGTCAACGACCGCGCCACGCCGGTCCGGGTGATGCGGGCGGCCTCGCTGCTGCGGCTGGTCCTGCTGGCCGCCATGTGCGCGCTTGCCTTCCTCGGCGAGCTGCCGTTGTGGCTGTTGGCGCTGATCGCGTTCGGGATCGGGTGTGCAGGCACATTCGTCGACGTCGGGGCGCAGTCGGCGCTGCCCCGGCTGGTCCGGCCGGAGCAGCTGCCCAAGGCCAACGCGACGGTGCAGTCGGCGCAGACGCTGCTCGCACAGCTGCTGGGGCCCGCCCTGGGCGGTGTCGTCGTCGCGCTGGGCTCCGGGCAGGGGCTCGCCACGGTCGCGGTGCTGTACGCGGTGACCGTCGTGGCGCTCGGCCGGATCCCGTCCGCGCCAGCCGCCGCCCCGCCCGCGTCCCCGCCCGCCGGGGCCGCGTCCCTGCGGCGCGACGCGTCCCTGAAGTCGCTCACCGGCGAACTCGCCGAAGGCCTGCGGTACTTGGGCGGACGTCCGGACCTGCGACGACTGGCCCTGGCCGGGGCCGCGAACAACCTCTCGTACTCGATCTCGCTCACGCTGCTGCCGCTGTGGGCGGTGGCGCCGGGCCCCCTCCGCCTCCCGCAGATCTCCTACGGTCTGCTGCTGGCCTGCCTGGCGGTCGGCAGCGTGATCGCGGGTCCCTTCGCCGGTCGGACGATCGACCGGCTCGGGCAGGGACACGTGATGCGCTACGGGGGTTTCGGCCTCGGGGCGAGCTATCTGATGCTCGCCGTGCCGTCCGTTCCGGTCGTGGCCGCCGGGCTGCTCGGCTACGGACTGGTCTGCATCGTCTGGAACGTGGCCGTGGTCTCGTACCGGCAGACGACGGTTCCGTCGGAGCTGTTCGGACGGGTCAACGCCGGCTACCGGTGGATCACCTGGGGCGTCTTCCCCATCGGCTCGCTGCTCGCCGGCGCGCTCGCCGAGGGGGTCGGCCTGGCCGGGGCCTTCCTCGTCGCCGGCGCCCTGCCGCTGCTGGCGGCCGTGTTCCTCCCCGTGCGGGGCCTGGTGGAGTCCACCGCCTGAACGACGGCGGACGTCCGGCCCCCACGAGGGCGGCTGCTAGCGTCGGGCTCCTGAGCGGGAACAGAGCGACGGGGGCTGGGCGACCATGGACTGGGACACCGACGGGTGGGTCAACAGGCGCAGGTGGTACGAGGACGAGGACATGTACGTCCGCCGGCAGCGGCGGGTCGCCGAGGAGCGGGCCGCGGACTCCGATGCGCGGATCCAGGACCAGCTGCGTCGGGTCACCGCGCAGAAGGAGTCGCTCGAACGGCAGGTGGCCAGGCTGGGCGCGGCCTTCGACGCCTTCGTCGAACTGACCGCGGTGCGGGGTGCGCTCGGGGCGCACGGGCCGGCAGCGGCCGCCCGGGAGCAGGCGCGGCAGCTGCTGGCCGCCCTGGTCCAGGGGCGGCCGGGTGAGGCGCGGGCCGAGGCGGTCCAGGGATACTGGCTGCCCCAGGCGGCGAACGGTCTCGCCTTCCTGGTGGGTGGGGACGCGGAGGCGGCCCGGTCCGCGCTGGCGGCGGCAGCGGGCGTGGACTCCCAGCGCACCGGGCTGTTTCTGGCGCTGGCACTGCCGCTGGCCGGGATGCCCGGGCTCGCGGTGCCGTGGCTGGAGCGGGCGCTCGGCCCGGCGGTCGGCCGACACGGTCAACTGACCCTCGCCGTAAGGGAGGTGTGGATGCTGGCCGGGGCGGGTGGGTACGGGGACCCGGGCCGGGAGGTCGTGGTCCGCTGGCTCGCCCAGGCGCAGGACCCGGAGGCCGTGGAGGAACTGCACACCACGCTGCGGCCGCGCCCGCGCGGCTCGGAGGCCGAGTACGACCCGGCGCGTACCTTCCAGGCGAGGGCCGCCGTACGGGAACTCGCCGAGCTCGGCCGACTCCTCCGACCCGTCGCGCCTGCCGACTCGTCCCACCCGGTGCCCTCGGCAGCCCTGCTCGACGCACTGATCGGCGAAGGCGCCCCGGAGGAGGCGGCGTTGCTGCTGCGGGCCGGGCAACTCTCCGCCGAGGTGAGCCGTTTGCGCTCCGGCACGCAGACCGAGCCCGAACCGCGCTGGGACGCTCCGGCCGACGACCTGCAGACCCTGCTGCTGGCGGACCTGCGGGGCGGCTCTCCGCTGGGGACCGTCGCCCAGCAGGCGCTGTCCGGTGCCATCGGCCCGCTCGCCGACCGACTGCTGGCCGAGGCCTGCCCGGAGCGCCCGGACCGGGTCGAGGCGAAGATCGACGGACAGTCGGTCACCCTGCTCGTCGATCAGCCGCTGGCACCCCAACTCTCACAACTGGACGCCCTGGTGGACCAGCGCTCCCAGCCCGGGCAGGGTAACTGGCTGACCGCACGCAAGCTCGCCGCCGAGGCCGCTGAGGTCGCCGAGGAGCGCAAGGCGGCCAACCGGGAGAAGGCCCGGCAGGCGATCACGGCCTTCACCGTCGAGTGCGACAAGCTCACGGGCCTGCGTCAGGAGGCCGAGCAGGAGCACGCCGCGCTCGTCGCCCGGCTGGCCGAGCTGAAGCCGCCGGCCACCCGGCACAGGGGGTGACGGCCTCGACCCCGACCGGCTCCTCAGGTGTTGGTCCCGTGGTGGGCGAGGGCGTCGACGACACGCTGGAGTGAGGTGCCGAGGTTCCAGCGGGCGGCCAGCTCCTCCAGGGCCATCGGGTCCAACGGCTCGGTGGGCAGGGTGAGGTCGAGGTCGGGCAGGGGGATGTCGGAGGCGACGCCGACGACCCTGGGGGCGACGGCGAGGTACTCGGCGGCGTCGAGGATGCGCTTGCGCTGGGTCGGGGTGAGCTTGGCGGCCGGGTCGGCGGCGGCGGCCTCGATGCCGGCCAGGTCGCCGAACTGGGCGATCAGCCTGGCGGCGGTCTTCTCGCCGATGCCGGGGACGCCCGGCAGGCCGTCGCTCGGGTCGCCGCGCAGCACGGCCATGTCGGCGTACTGGGCGCCGGTGACCGCGTACTTCTCCGTCAGCAGTGCGTCGTCGGTGAGTTGGAGGGTGCCGACGCCCTTGAGCGGGTAGAGCACGCGCACCCGGCGCGCGTCGTCCACCAGCTGGAAGAGATCCCGGTCGCCGGTGACCACGTCGACGGGGCCGGTGGCCCGGGCGGTGAGGGCGCCGATGACGTCGTCGGCCTCGTAGTCCGGGACGCCGATGCGGGGGATGCCGAGGGCGTCGAGGACGGCGGTGATGACCGGGATCTGCGGGCTCAGCGTGTCCGGGGTCTCCTCCGCGCCCGCCTCGGCCAGGGCCGGGTCCTCGGCGACGCGGTGGGTCTTGTAGCTGGGGATGAGATCGACCCGCCACTGCGGACGCCAGTCGGCGTCCATGCAGGCCACGAGCTGGTCGGGCGCGTGGTCGGTGACCAGGCGCGCGATGAAGTCCAACAGGCCGCGCACCGCGTTGACCGGCTCGCCCTGGGGAGAGCGGAGCGAGTCGGGCACGCCGAAGTAGGCGCGGTAGTACAGACTCGCGGAGTCCAGCAGCATCAGGGTGGGCGCAGCGGTGGTGCCGGCGGCGGTTCGGCTCATGCGCCCATCTTGCCGCACGGCGCCGACATCGCCCGGTTGGACGCGGGGACGGGTGCGGGCTGAGCAGGCACGCTTGACACCGTGGGCATGGGGGAGCACCATCGGGCGCACCCCAGTGTTTACAGTGTTCACTTATCCGAATCCGGAGGGCCCGCGATGGCCTGGAGCGCAGCCGACGTCCCCGACCAGAACGGCCGGGTGGCCGTCGTCACCGGCGCCAACAGCGGCCTCGGCCTGGAGACGGCCAAGGTGCTCGCAGCCCGCGGCGCGACCGTGGTGCTGGCCTGTCGCGACCCGAAGCGGGCCGCCGCGGCGGCCGACATCGTCGGCGGGCAGGGCGGCAAGGCGGAGCTGCTCGCCCTCGACCTCGCCTCGCTCGACTCGGTCCGCGCGGCGGCCGCCGAACTGCGCGAGCGTTTCCAGCGGATCGACCTGCTGGTCAACAACGCCGGCGTGATGTTCCCCGCCTACGGCAGGACGGCCGACGGCTTCGAGCTCCAGATCGGCACCAACCACCTGGGCCACTTCGCCTTCACCGGGCTGGTCCTGGACCGGCTGCTCCCGGTGCCCGGCTCGCGCGTGGTGGTCGTGGCCAGCCTCGCCCACCAGTTCGCCCGCGGCGGGGTGAACTTCGACGACCTGCAGTCCGAGCGCGGCTACAACCGGATCGGCGCCTACGGCCGGTCCAAGCTGGCCAACCTGCTCTTCGCCTACGAGCTGCAGCGGCGGCTCGCCGCCGCCGAGGCCCGCACGGTCGCCGTCGCGGCCCACCCCGGCTACTCCAGCACCGAGCTGACCCGCCATCTGCCCGCGTGGATGCAGCCCGCCAACCGCGTCCTCGTCGAGCCGCTGTTCGCCCAGCCCGCCGAGCAGGGCGCCCTGCCGAGCCTGCGCGCCGCGACCGACCCCGACGCGCTGGGCGGGCAGTACTACGGTCCGAGCGGATTCCAGCAGATGCGCGGCGCGCCGAAGTTGGTCCGCTCCATCCCCGCCTCCCACGACACCGCCGCACAGCAGCGGCTGTGGACGGTGTCGCAGGAGCTCACCGGCGTCGCCTACCCGGTCTGAGCACCCGGTCCCGGCGGGCCGTCAGACCAGCTCGGGGCGCTGCCACTCCTCGCCCAGCACGTGGTGGGCGAGGAAGGCCAGCACCGTGGAGTACCAGACCTTGGCGTTGTTGGGCTTCAGGATCCAGTGGCCCTCGTCGGGGAAGTACAGGAACTTCGCCGGGATCTCGAAGCGTGCCAGCTCGTTCCAGAGGGCGAGGCCCTCGCCGATCGGCACGCGGTAGTCCTTGTCGCCGTGCACGACCAGCATCGGCGTCCGGATCTGTGCCGCGGCGCGGTGCGGCGAGGAGTCCAGGTGGCGCTCGGGCCGGGTGAGCGGGTCGCCGAAGTGGCGGCGCCAGAAGAAGGCCGCGTCGGTGGTCCCGCCGAACGACTCCAGGTTCCACAGGCTGGCGTGGGTGACGATGGCCTTGAACCGGTCCGTCCGGGTGGCGATCCAGTTGGCCATGTAGCCACCGAACGAGCCGCCCATCATCGCGGTGCGGGTCGCGTCGACCGCCTCGTGCTCCAGAGCGGCGTCCGTCAGCGCCATGACGTCGCGGTAGGGCGTGCCGCCCCAGTCGCCCCAGCCGCGGGCGTGCATGTGCTGCCCGTAGCCGGTGGACAGGGCCGGGTCCGGCAGCAGCACCGCGTAGCCGGCCGCGGCGAAGACCCACGGGTTCCACCGCCAGGTCCACGCGTTCCAGCTGGCCTGCGGGCCGCCGTGGACCCACAGCAGGAACGGTGCGGGCGTCTCGGGCGAGGCGTGCTCGGGCAGCACCAGCCAGGCGCGCAGCGCCTGCCCGTCCTCGGCGGTGGTGTGCACCTCGACCAGGCGGCCCGGCACCGCTCCCACGTCGGCGGGCGTCGGCAGCGTGGCGGGCGTCTGGTCCACCGTCACCGCGTCCAGCCGCACCGGCGTGGGCGGCGCGTCCACGGCGCTGCGCAGCGCGTACAGCGTGGCGCCGTCGGGGGAGACGCACAGGTCGGTGTAGGCGCCGGAGGCGGTCAGCCGGGTGACGGTGCCCTCGGCGGTGTCCAGCCGGAAGACCGGGGAGTGGCCGAGCTCGTCCGCGACGAAGAACACCGTGCCGTCCCCGGCGACGGGCGAGGGGACGACGACGGCCGGCCAGTTGTCGAAGCCGGGAGTGATGTCGTGGCCGTGGTCCTGCGGGTCCGTCGCGTCCGCGACCAGCCACAGCGTCGCGTCGGCGCTCTGCTCCCAGTCGCCGGTCGAGCCGCTCAGGCACAGCAGGGAGCGGGAGTCGGCGGTGAACACGGGCGAGGTGAACTGCGCGTTGTCGGCGTCGATCCGGCGCACCTCCTTGCCCGTGGCGGCGTCGGCGACCACGATCGCGTCGCGGAAGTCGCCGCCCGCGAGGGGGACCTGGACGGCGTAGGCGACCAGGGTGCCGTCGGGCGAGACGGCGACGGACTGCTCGAACCGGTTGCCCGGGCCGCAGTCCACGACGGGCAGGTGGGTGCTGCCCGTGCCGGTGGCGGCGTCGAGGTCCGCACCGGCGACGGAGAAGACGTGCGGCACGCCGGGCCCGAGGTCGTGGTCCCAGAACCGGACCAGCGGGCTCTCGTGCAGCACGGCCGAGACCTTGGCCTCCTTGCGGGCCTTGCGCAGCTCCGCGTCGCGCGCGGCGTCCTCGGCGCCGGGCAGCAGCCCGCCGACGAACGCCAGCCGGTCCGAGCCGCGGGCGGCGACGTACCCGCCGACCCCGCCCGGACGGGTCATCAGCCGCTGCGCCTCGCCGCCGTCGGCCGACAGCGCCCACAGCGCCGTCTCCTCCTCGTCGGCCTCGCCCTTGCCGGGGTCGGCGGCAGGACGGGCGGACAGGAACAGCAGCGTCCCGTCCGCCCGGAAGCCGGGCGCGGACTCGCCCTCGGTCGACCGGGTCAGCCGCCGCGCCGGCCGCTCGCCCCGCGGGTCCAGCTCCCACAGGGCGTTCAGGTAGCGGGTCCCGTCCGCCGAGAGCTCGGCCACGGTGGTGACCAGGCGTCCGCCGTCCGGTGAGAGAGCGAGCCCGCTGACGCGGCGAGCCGCGAGGAAGGCGTCGATCGAGTGGAACGGAGTTGTCGGCGGGTGGGGATCGCTGCTGCTTGCGCTGTTGCTTGAGCTGTCGGTCGTCGGCATGCGGACAGTCTCGTCCGGTGGGCTCCCGCTGGCCAGGGTGGGCCCAGGTGTCTTTCGGCTTTTCTCGCTCAGCGCAGTGCTGTGGGCTGCAGCGAGGCGGCGGTGACGAGCGCCTGGGCGAGACGTGGATCGTTCCCCTGCTCCGGGTGCCACTGGACGGCCACGAGGAACGGCGAGCCCGTGCCGGCATCGGACTCGACGGCCTCGATCGTGCCGTCGGCGGCGTGGGCGGAGACGCGCAGCCCCCGGCCGATGACGGCGACGCTCTGGTGGTGGTAGGTCGGCACGTCGAGCTTCTCCGTGCCGAGGATCTCCGCCGTGCGGGTCTCGGGCACGGCGGCGACGACATGGCGGCCGTACCGGCCCGGCTCGGGGGAGTGCTCCTCGCTCCCACCGAGGAGGTCCGGCAGATGCTGCGTCAGCGTGCCGCCGAGGGCGACGTTCAGCAACTGCATGCCTCGGCAGATGCCGAGCAGCGGCACGCCCTGGTCGATCGCGGCGTGAATCAGCGCGAGCTCCCACGCGTCGCGGGTCAGCGAGTCCGGCGTGGGCGTCTGCGTGTGCGGCCCCTCCACCTCCCCGTAGCGCGCGGGCGCGACGTCGGGCCCCCCGGCGATGACGACTCCGTCGAGCCGCGAGACGAGCTCCCCGGCGGCGTCCGGGTGCTCGTCCGGCGGCAGCAGGGCGACCAGGCCGCCACCGGACCGGACGAACGCGGAGTACCGGGCGGGCGCGAGCTCGGCGGGGGCGTCGTGCCAGACGCCCCACGAGGCGGGTGAGACGTAGGTCGAGACACCGATCAGCGGGCGTGACACGGACGAAACCTCCAGAGAATGGGACGTTGCACTACCAGGGGCGCGGGGCTGTGACATGTGCGGCTCCGCCGCGTGGGCGCGACAACCCATCGGCGTGCGATTGGCCCTGCGCGTGCCGGTCACCAGGTCGGTGGGTGGCTTGTCGCGCAGTTCCTCGCGCCCCTGAGGTGGTTGCAGCGAGCCGTTCGTTCACGACAGGAACCCGCGGAGCAGCGCCGCCGTACCCGCGAGGTGTTCGCGCATGGCGACGCGGGCGCGGGTCTGGTCGCCCGCGAGGATCGCGTCGATCAGTTCCTCGTGCTGGCGCTGCGAGTGCTGCAGGTTCGGCGTCAGCAGCGGTATGCAGTCCAGCAGTTCGTTGACCGTCGCGCGCACCGCCGCGTACTGCGCGGCGACCGACGCCGAGCCGCTCAGCTCGGCGATGGCCAGGTGGAGGCGGGTGTCGAGGCGGCGGTACTCCTCCAGGGAGGCCGCGCCCGTCTCCGCCAGCAGGAGCTGGAGCCGTTCCGCCTCCACGCCCTGCGGCCTGCGCGCAGCGCAGAGTTCGGCCGCTCCCAGCTCCAGGACCTGGCGGAAGAGGAGGGTGTCCTCCAGGCGGTCACCCAACTGCTCCGCGCGGCGCCGCAGCGCCGCCCCGCCGCTCGCGGCGGCGGGCGTCGGCGCGGGGGCCAGGACGAACGCGCCGCCGTAGCGGCCCCTGCGGACCTCCAGCACGCCCGCGTCCTGCAGCACCTTGAGCGCCTCGCGGAGCGTCACGCGACTGATCTGGAGCCGGTCGGCGAGCTCGCGCTCCGGCGGCAGGCGGTCGCCGACCGGGACGAGGCCCAGCCGGATCAGCTGCAGCACCTTCTCGACGGTCTCCTCGAAGGTGTTGCCGGAGCGCACGGGACGGAGCACCGCGGCATACGGGTCCGCTGTGTCGGTCGCCTCGTTCGACGCGCCATTTTCGATCATGGCACCCCCTTCCCTTCCAATGGTACAAGGCCATACCTTTAAAGCGCCCGACCTGGTCCAGATGCACCCGGAGGCACTACCCCATGACTTCTCAAGCGCCGCCCGCCCGCCGGGGACTGCTGAGCCTCGACGCGCTGCGCGACCTGGTCGCGTCAGGAGAGATCCACACCGTAGCCGTGGCCTTCACCGACATGCAGGGCAGGCTGCAGGGAAAGCGGTTCGCAGCCGGCCACTTCCTCGACGAGGTCGTCGCCCACGGCACCGAGGGCTGCGCCTACCTGCTCGCCGTCGACGTCGAGCTCAACACCGTCGACGGCTACGCGATGGCCTCCTGGGAGAGCGGCTACGGCGACTTCGCCCTGGTGCCGGACCTCGGCACCCTGCGCCTCACCCCTTGGCAGCCCGGGACCGCGCTCGTCACCGCGGACCTGGCCTGGGAGGACGGCGCACCCGTCGCCGCCTCGCCGCGCCAGATCCTGCGCCAGCAGCTGGACCGGCTCGCCGAGCTCGGGCTGACCGCCTGGGCCGGGACCGAGCTCGAGTTCATCGTCTTCCGCGACACCTACGAGCAGGCCTGGGAGCGCGGTTACCGCGGCCTCACGCCGGCCAACCAGTACAACGCCGACTACTCGCTCCTCGCCACCGCCCGGATCGAGCCGCTGCTGGCCCGGATCCGCAACGAGATGGGCGGGGCCGGCATGGTCGTCGAGTCGGCGAAGGGGGAGTGCAACCTCGGGCAGCACGAGATCGCCTTCCGCTACGACGACGCGCTGACCACCTGCGACCAGCACAGCGTCTACAAGACCGGCGCGAAGGAGATCGCCTCCCAGGAGGGCATGGCGCTCACCTTCATGGCGAAGTACAACGAGCGCGAGGGCAACAGCTGCCACATCCACCTCTCGCTGCGCGACGCCGAGGGCAGGCCCGCCTTCGCCGACGAGCACGGGCACATGAGCACGCTCATGCGCCACTTCCTCGCCGGACAGATCGCGGCCATGCGCGAGCTGACCCTCCTGTACGCGCCCAACATCAACTCCTACAAGCGGTTCCGCCCCGGCTCCTTCGCCCCCACCGCGGTGGCGTGGGGCAAGGACAACCGCACCTGTTCGCTCCGGGTCGTCGGCCACGGGCCCTCGCTGCGCTTCGAGAACCGTGCGCCCGGCGGGGACGTCAACCCCTACCTCGCCGTCGCCGCCATGATCGCCGCCGGTCTGCACGGCGTGGAGCAGCGCCTCGAACTGCCCGAGGCCTGCACCGGCAACGCCTACGAGGCCGACTACGCCCACCTGCCGACCACGCTCCGCGAGGCGTCCGAGCTGTGGACCGCGAGCGAGCTGGCCAAGGCCGCCTTCGGCCCCGAGGTCGTCGCCCACTACGCGACCATGGCGCAGGTCGAGCAGGACGCCTACGACACCGCCGTCACCGACTGGGAGCGCTACCGCTCCTTCGAGCGTATGTGAGCCCGGACATGACCGAGAATCTCTCTGATGTTCTGCGGGTATTGAATCCCGCCACCGAAGAGCTCGTCGCGGAAATCCCCACCACGTCACCCGAACAGGTGGATGCCGCCGTCGAACGCGCCGTGAAGGCCCAGCAGAGCTGGGTCTCCTTCGCGCCAGGGGACCGCGCCCGCCTGCTGCGCCGCTTCGCCGACGGCGTCGACTCCGCCGTCGACGAGCTCGCCGACCTGGAGGTCACCGAGGCCGGCCACACCCTCGGCAACGCCCGCTGGGAGGCCGGCAACGCCCGCGACCTGCTCGAATACGCCGCAGGCGGCATCGAGCGGCTGACCGGGCGGCAGATCCCGGTGGCCGGCGGACTCGACGTCACCTTCCACGAGCCGATCGGCGTCGTCGGCGTCATCGCGCCATGGAACTTCCCCATGCCGATCGCCGCCTGGGGCGTCGCCCCGGCGCTCGCCGCCGGCAACGCCGTGCTGCTCAAGCCGGCCGAGACCACCCCGCTCACCGCGCTGCGGCTGGAGCGGATCGCGCTCGACGCCGGGCTGCCCGAGGGCCTGTTCCAGGTGCTGCCGGGCCACGGCCGGATCACCGGCCAGGCACTGGTCGACCACCCGGACGTGCGCAAGATCGTCTTCACCGGTTCGACCGCCGTCGGCAAGCAGATCATGTCCCGCTGCGCCGCGAACCTGAAGCGGGTCACCCTCGAACTCGGCGGCAAGAGCCCCAACATCGTCTTCGCCGACGCCGACCTGGCCCGCGCCGCCGCTGCCGCGCCCATGGCCTTCCTGGACAACAGCGGCCAGGACTGCTGCGCCCGCACCCGGATCCTGGTCCAGCGCGAGGTCTACGACGACTTCCTGGCGCTGCTCGTCCCCGCGATCGAGGCCGTCCGCGTGGGCGACCCGCGCGACGCCGCCACCGAGATGGGCCCGCTCATCTCCGCCGTCCAGCGCGAGCGGGTCCGCTCCTACCTGACCGACGACGTGCCCGTCCTGGCGCAGGGCACCGCGCCCGAGGGGCCCGGCTTCTGGCAGGCCCCGACGCTGCTCGCGCCCGAGGACGCCGGCAGCCGAGCCGCCACCGAGGAGATCTTCGGTCCCGTCGCGGTCGTGCTGCCCTTCACCGACGAGGCCGACGCGCTGCGCCTGGCCAACGCCACCCGCTACGGCCTCTCCGGCTCGCTGTGGACCCGCGACGTCGGCCGCGCGCTGCGGATGGCCCGCGGCGTCAACGCGGGCAACCTGTCCGTCAACTCGCACAGCTCCGTCCGCTACTGGACGCCCTTCGGCGGCTTCGGCGAGTCGGGGCTCGGCCGCGAGCTCGGCCCGGACGCGCTCGCGCACTTCACCGAGACCAAGAACGTCTTCATCAGCACCGAGGAATAGGAAGAGCCGTGACCAACCAGCAGGAAGAGTCCGTCTGCCGCCGCCTGGTCGGCCGCACCGCCGTCGTGACCGGTGCCGGCTCCGGCATCGGCCTGGCCACCGCGCGCCGCCTGGCGTCCGAGGGCGCCAACGTCGTCTGCGCCGACGTCGACGAGACGGCCGGCAAGGCCGCGGCCGAGGAGGTCGGCGGCACCTTCGTCCAGGTCGACGTCACCGACGCCGAGCAGGTCGAGGCGCTGTTCAAGACCGCGTTCGACACCTACGGCAGCGTCGACATCGCGTTCAACAACGCGGGCATCTCCCCGCCCGACGACGACTCCATCCTCACCACCGGCCTCGACGCCTGGCGCCGGGTCCAGGAGGTCAACCTGACCTCCGTCTACCTGTGCTGCAAGGCCGCGCTGCCCTACATGCAGCGGCAGGGCAAGGGCTCGATCATCAACACCGCGAGCTTCGTGGCCAAGATGGGGGCGGCCACCTCGCAGATCTCCTACACCGCCTCCAAGGGCGGCGTGCTGGCCATGTCCCGCGAGCTCGGCGTGCAGTTCGCCCGCGAGGGCATCCGCGTCAACGCCCTCTGCCCGGGGCCGGTCAACACCCCGCTGCTGCAGGAGTTGTTCGCCAAGGACCCGGAGCGCGCCGCGCGCCGCCTGGTGCACATCCCCGCCGGCCGCTTCGCCCACGCCGAGGAGATCGCCGCCGCGGTCGCCTTCCTCGCCAGTGACGACTCCTCCTTCATCACCGCCAGCGACTTCCTCGTCGACGGCGGCATCTCCGGCGCGTACGTGACGCCGCTGTAGGCCTGCCTTTAGCCGCGCCTGGGACGGTGGTCCCGCCTCCGTTCCAGGCACGGCGACAGAAGGTGGGAGGGCGCCTCATGGCACCGGACAGCGGACCCGCTCGCAGGCGTTCCCGCCGGGCGGCCCTCGGCCTGGCCGGAGCCCTGGCCCTCACCCTGGTCTCCTGCTCCCACCACGACCACCCGGACCGGGCCTGCCTGGACACCGTGACGAACAAGGTGGTCGCCGACCAGCTCTGCGACGGCGCCCCCGGCCGCGGACTCCTTCCCACCGATCGCTACCAGTGGTACGAGGCGGGCGGCGACTCGCTGCTCCTGCACGGCTTCCACCGGCTCCTGGAGAAGGGCTTGGACAAGGGGAAGGGCGAGCACGGCGGTCTCCTCGGCCACCTCGGCCACGAGAAGGGGATCCACATCCATGTCCCCTGACCGGACAGCGCGGACTGACTGGATGCTTATCGCGGTGCCTGTACGGTCTCGGATGTGAGTGAGACTGCGCCCCCGCCTGCGGGCTGGTACCCGGACCCCAAGCCCGCGAACTCGGACGCCCCGGGCGAACGCTGGTGGAACGGCTCCGAGTGGACCGTGAGCACCCGCACCGACGACACGACGGTGTTCATCTCCGGCGAGCCGCCGGTCGACCGTGCCCCGCGCCGCCCCCGCGGCCCGCTGCTCGTCGGCGCGATCGCGGCGGTCGTCGGCATGGGGATCGGCTCACTGGTCACCTACTTCGCCATGGACGGCAACAGCACGCAGTCGACGGCGACCAGCCGACCCTTCGCGGGCGGCGGCACCGGCGGCACCGGTGGCAGTGGCGGTCAGAACGGCGGGGACGGCCTGAACCCGTTCGGTGGCGGCAGCGGCGGCAGCAACGGGAACGGCGGCAGCAACGGCGGTACGGGCGGCGGCAGCGGCGCAGGCTCGAACCTCGCCGTGGACGCCGCCGACGGCCTCAGCATCCCGCTCCCCAGCGGCTGGACCGGCGGCACCACGACCGACGGCCACGCCTCCGCCTCCTTCGGCAGCTACACCTGCGCCGGTGCGAGCGGCAGCTCCGGCAACACCTGCTCGCTCGCGGGCGCCGACACCGTCACGCTCACCACGCCCGTCAGCACCGGCGCCCAGGCGGCCGCGGAGCAGGACATCACGGCGGCGGTCAAGGAGTCCTACGGCGACGTGACGGGCCACCAGGTCCTGCAGGAGAAGGCCGTCACCGTGGCGGGCCGCTCCGGCTACCTCGTGCGTTGGCAGGTCGACGCCAAGGTCGGCAACAACGGCACGGTCGAGACGGTGGTCTTCCCCGACAAGGCCGGCGACAAGCTGATCGCGCTCCGCCTCGGCTTCGACATCGCCGACAAGGCGCCGAGCCTTTCCGTCATGGACCAGATCGTCTCCGGCGTCGCCGACTTCAGCGGCGCCACCACCGGCGGCCAGGCCCCGGGCACGAGCTGAGGCCATCGCCACGCCAGGCGCCGGGGCGGATCCGCCCCATCGCCTGGCGTGGCGATCCCTGCCTGCGGCCCGCCTCGCATACCGTGCTGCCGGGACGTATTCCGTCCAGGACCGGCCGGTGGCGGGAGGCGGGGGCACGGTATGGCAGACGACAACTCCGGCCCGACTCCTCCGGCGGGAGACGGACCGTCCGACGCGGCCCGGCCGCCGGACCGGCGCCGAGGCGCCCTGCGGGAGGTCTGGCACCGGGGCGCGCAGCTCGAGCTGATGGGGCGGTCCATGGGCTTCGCGGCGCAGGGTCTGGTGACCCTGATGCCGCTGCTGATCGTGGTGGCCGCGATCGACCCGTTCCAGGACCGGGGCTTTCCGGAGTGGGTGGCCGACGGGATGGGCCTGCCCTCACACACCGCCGGTCCGGTCTTCCGGCTGTTCACCACCCCGCACCAGGCGGAGCGGGCCGCCGGCGTTCTCAGCCTCGCCCTGCTCGCCGGCTTCGGACTGGCCTTCGCCGCGCAGGTGCAGCTGGTCTACGAGAAGGTGTGGGAACTGCCGCCCCAATCCTGGCGCGCCGTCTGGCGTCAGGTCGTCTGGCTGGCCGCACTGGTCGGATACGTCGCCCTCGAGACAGAGAGCGGCTCGCTGCTGCGGGGAGGCGTCCTGGTGTCGGCCGAGCGGGTGGCGCTGTTGGGAGCCTCGGGGCTGCTGTTCTTCTGGTGGGGGCAGCGGTTCCTGCTCGGCGGGCGGGTCGGGTGGCGGGCGCTGCTGCCCGGAGCCGTCGCGACGATCGTCGGTCTGGGTGGGCTGCGGATCTTCTCCTCGCTCGTCTTCAATCCCATGATCGCGGACAATGCCGAGGCCTACGGTGCGGTCGGCGTCGTGCTCGTCGTGGAGTGCTGGCTCATCGGCGTCGGTTTCGTCTTCTACGGGGGCGCGTTGGTCGGGCGCCAGCTCGACGAGCGGCTCCGTGTGGCGAGGCAACGGGCCCGGACCGACGATTGAGGTCGTCTGCGTGTCGCCCGGAGAACGAAGGACACCGATGGCCACCTTGACGGTATGGAAGTTCGCCACCCCGACGGCGGCGGACGAGGCTCTCGACACCCTCAAGCAGTTGCAGCGCCAGGAACTGATCAAGATCCAGGACGGGGCCGTGATCTCCTGGCCCGCCGGAGCGCGGAAGCCCAGGACCCGCCACCTGAGCGACCTGACCGGCATGGGTGCGTTGGGAGGGGCCTTCTGGGGCTTCCTCTTCGGGCTGATCTTCTTCATCCCGCTCCTGGGCGCGGCGCTCGGCGCCGCCGGCGGGGCCCTGGGCGGCCACCTCGCCCACTTCGGCATCGACGACAGCTTCATCGGCGAGGTGCGGGAGAAGGTGACGCCGGGCACCTCGGCCCTGTTCGTACTCAGCTCGGACGCCGTGCTCGACCGGCTCAGGCCCGCGTTCGCGGGGTGGGAAGCCGAACTCCTCCAGACGAACCTGTCGACGGAGGAGGAGGCCCGCCTCCGCGAGACGTTCGCCGAGGGCGAGTAGGCGAGTAGGCGAGTCGGTGTCGGCGAGTCGGTGAGCAGCGCGGAGCGAAGGCACCCGGACAGCCCTGCCGGACTGGCGGACCCCCGGGGGCGGCCGGAAGCTGACTCGTGCGCGCCCGGTCGCGCGACACAGGAGGTTCGTCATGGCAACGACATCGAGCAACGCGGGGTCCGCCCCTTCCCGACGAGGGGGTGGTTGGGCCGCCGGCGCGACCGTCTTCGCGGGAGTCCTGCTGCTGATCAACGGCACCCTGGGCATCCTCCAGGGCGCGAGTGCCGTGTCGAAGGACAAGATCTACATCGCCACCGCCCGCTATGTGTACCAGTTCGACCTGACGGGCTGGGGATGGGTGCAGATCGCCCTCGGTGCCGTCGCCGTCGTGGTCGGCGTGGGGCTGCTGGCCGACCAGACGTGGGCCCGCTGGGCCGGCATCGTCATCGCCGCCCTGAGCCTGGTCGGGCAGTTCCTCTGGCTTCCCTACTACCCGTTCTGGGCCATCGTCGTGATGGCGATCGACGTCTTCATCATCTGGGGCCTGACCCGGCCCAGCATGGTGCGGGACCACTGACGCCGCGCCCCGTGGTCAGGGCACGTCGCGTAGGCTCGCGGGGTGGAGCGGAAGAACATCCCTGACCCGGGGTTCGCGGGTGACGACGGTTCGGCGGACCCTCGGCTGGCGGCGGCGCTGGCCGCCTACGCGGCGGAGCCCGTGCAGGAGAACGAGGAGAGGGTGCTCGCGCTGCTCGCGACCGCCCGGCTGATGGTCCCGATCGTCGCGGTGCTCGGAGAGGTCGAGACGGACGCGAACGGTCTCCGGCATGAGAAGACCAGCGACATGGCCGTCCCCACCATCCAGGCCCCCGACGGTCGCAAGGGGCTTCCCGCATTCACCTCGCTGGAGTCCCTCGCCGCGTGGCGGGCCGACGCCCGCCCCGCGCCCGTGCCCGCGTCCCAGGCCGTCCAGGCCGCCTGGTCCGAGCACGCGGAGGCCCTGCTGATCGATCTGGCCGGTCCGGTCTTCTTCGAGCTGAGCGGCGCGGCGATGCGCGCCGTGGCGGAGAGTCGCGCCCATGTCGCGGCGCTGCGAGACCCGGCGGTCGCGGACGAACTGCGGGCGATCCTCGGCAAGCACGCCGTCGTCCTGCGCGCGCACCTGCTCGCGAGCGAGCAGGCGGACGGGCAGCTGGTGCTGATCGTCGCCCCGGACACCAAGCCGGACGCGCTCCAGGCCGTCGCCGCGAGCCTCACCGAGAGCGAGCTCCTGCGCATCCGCCTGGACCGCGGCCTGGACCTCGCGGTCGTCGCCCCGGGCGGCAACGAACCGACGAACGCTTTCTACGCACGGACGTAAGGGGCGCGAGGCTCTGCCAATCAACTGCCTGCGCGACAGTCCCCCTGCCTTCGGCCGGGGAGGTGCCCCCCTCTGACCTGACGGCAGATGGCCCTCGACGCGCAGGGCCATCCGCACCGGGTGGTTGCTCGCGCCCACGCGGCCGAGCCGCACAGGCAGAGCCTCGCGCCCCTGAGGTCGCTGCTGCCGAAGGTCAGCTGTAGACCGGGCCGGTGAACTTCTCGCCCGGGCCGGCGCCCGGGGCGTCCGGGACCAGGGAGGCCTCGCGGAAGGCCAGCTGGAGGGACTTGAGGCCGTCCCGCAGCGGGGCCGCGTGGAAGTTGGAGATCTCCGGCGCGCCGGCGGTGACCAGGCCCGCCAGGGCCGTGATCAGCTTGCGGGCCTCGTCGAGGTCCTTGTGGGCCTCGCCGCCCTCCGCGAGGCCCAGGTTCACCGCTGCCGCGCTCATCAGGTGGACGGCGACGGTCGTGATGACCTCGACGGCCGGGACGTCCGCGATGTCGCGGGTGAGGTCGTCGAAGTCGGGGGACTGGGGAGAGGGGGAGTCGCTCATGGGCCTCAGTCTGCCGGAACCACCCCCATGAGCGGGAATTCTGCGGTACGGCGCGACGCTGCTATGCTTGCAGACTGAGACCGGCCAGGTACCGCTCCGCCGCCAAGGCTGAGGCAGTCCCGGCCCGCAAGTGGAGGCTCCGACTTCCCACCCGTCACGACCTCGCGGTCGTCGGGTCAAATGGTCCAGACGAGGCGATCCCGCCTGTGTCCGTCCTGTTGCAGGACAGGATACGGAGGGAACGTTCCCGTCGGTTGTGCCATGGAGCTCCGCCTGCGCGTCATGCGGGGCTTTTTTCGTGCCCGCGGTGCTATTGAGTATCGGTACCGCGGCACGCATGAAGCTCTGTGTGGCGGTACCCAGCCAGCGATCGCGGCTGCCGCCCGGCAGGCCGTGGGTGCAACCGAGGAGGATCCATCAGCACCGAGCCCCGCATCAACGACCGGATTCGCGTCCCCGAGGTGCGACTCGTCGGTCCCAGCGGCGAGCAGGTCGGCATCGTGCCGCTTGCCAAGGCGCTTGAGCTCGCGCAGGAGTACGACCTCGACCTGGTCGAGGTTGCTGCGACCGCACGCCCGCCGGTGTGCAAGCTCATGGACTACGGCAAGTTCAAGTACGAGTCGGCCATGAAGGCCCGTGAGGCGCGCAAGAACCAGGCGCACACGGTCATCAAGGAGATGAAGCTCCGGCCGAAGATCGACCCGCACGACTACGAGACCAAGAAGGGTCACGTCGTTCGGTTCCTCAAGCAGGGCGACAAGGTCAAGATCACGATCATGTTCCGTGGCCGTGAGCAGTCCCGCCCCGAGCTGGGCTTCCGACTGCTGCAGCGCCTGGCGGAGGACGTTCAGGAGCTCGGCTTCGTCGAGTCCTCGCCGAAGCAGGACGGCCGAAACATGATCATGGTTCTCGGTCCGCACAAGAAGAAGACCGAGGCCATGGCCGAGGCTCGTGAGGCCCAGGCTGCCCGCAAGGCCGCGGCTCAGGCCGGCGTCGTCCCGCGTCGCCAGGGTGGCGCGGACGAGGTCGACGAGGTCGAGGTCGACGAGGTCGAGGCCGATGAGGTCGAGGTCGACGAGGCCATCGAGGCCCCGGTGGCGGAGCAGCCCGAGGCTGTCGCCGACGCCGAGACGCCGGCCCCGGCCGGCACGGAGGCCGCGGCCGGCTGATCGCCGGACGCGCCTGCACAACCCGGCTCTCCGAGTGCCCACCCGGAGAGTCCCTGTCAGAAACGAAGCGCTCCCGCTCGGGTCGCCGCAAGGCGGAACGGGCGGGAGCGGACCGACGAGGAGAGTACGGCGACATGCCGAAGAACAAGACGCACTCCGGTGCCAGCAAGCGCTTCAAGCTCACCGGCTCCGGCAAGGTCCTGCGCCAGCGCGCCGGTCGCCGTCACCTGCTCGAGCACAAGTCGTCGACGCTGACCCGCCGTCTGGCCGGCACCGTCGAGGCTGCCCCCGCCGACGCGAAGAAGATCAAGAAGCTTCTCGGCAAGTGATCGCTGCCCCTCGGGGCTCGCTGATCCTTTTCGACCACATTCGTAACCGGGCCGTGTGACTCCCACCGCGGTCCCTTTGAAGGAGTAATAACGTGGCACGCGTCAAGCGGGCAGTGAACGCCCACAAGAAGCGCCGGGTCATCCTCGAGATGGCGAGCGGCTACCGTGGCCAGCGCTCGCGCCTGTACCGCAAGGCGAAGGAGCAGGTCACCCACTCGTTCGTCTACAACTACAACGACCGCAAGAAGCGCAAGGGCGACTTCCGTCAGCTCTGGATCCAGCGCATCAACGCGGCCGCCCGCGCGAACGGCATGACCTACAACCGCCTGATCCAGGGCCTGAAGGCTGCCAACATCGAGATCGACCGCAAGATGCTGGCCGAGCTGGCCGTCAACGACTCCGCCGCGTTCGAGGCGCTGGTCGAGGCCGCCCGCAAGGCGCTGCCGGCCGACGTCAACGCGCCGAAGGCCGACGCCGCCGCCTGAGCTGCCTTCGCGGTGGCGCAGTAGCACCTCCACCCGCAGGGTGGATGCAACCGGGCCCGCAGGGGGTGACCCCCTGCGGGCCCGATTCGTTCTACCGGTCTCCGGTCTTGTCCGGTCTTGGAGTGATGATCACCGCGATGTCCCTGCCGCACCCGTCGTCCCAGCCCGAGCTCACCTCGCTGCGCTCGCCCCGGGTCAACGCCGCCCGGCGGCTCTCCCGCCGCGCCCAGCGCGGCAAGGAGCGGCGTTTCCTCGCCGAGGGCCCGCAGGCCGTGCGCGAGGCCGTGGACTTCGGCACCCTCCCGGACGGCAGCCACTCCGTGGTGGAGATCTACACCACCCCGGAGGCGGCCGAGCGCCACGCCGACCTGCTCGCCCGCGCCCGCGCCGAGCGCGTCCCGGTGCTGACCGCGACCGACGAGGTCATCGCCGCCGTCTGCGACACGGTCACCCCGCAGGGCATCGTCGCCATCTGCCGCTTCGTCGACACCTCCTTCGAGGCGGTCCTCGCCGCGAAGCCGCGGCTGGTCGCGCTGCTGGCCAACGTCCGCGACCCCGGCAACGCCGGCACCGTGCTGCGCACGGCCGACGCGGCCGGCGCCGACGCGGTCGTGCTGACCGACGCCTCCGTGGACCTCTACAACCCCAAGGCCGTGCGCGCCTCCGTCGGCAGCCTCTACCACCTGCCGGTGGCCGTCGGCGTGCCGGTCGAGCAGGCCGTCGCCGGGCTGCGCGAGGCCGGCATCCGGGTCCTCGCCGCCGACGGCGCGGGCGAGCGCGACCTGGATGCCGAGCTGGACGAGGGCACCCTGGGCGCCCCCACGGCCTGGCTCTTCGGCAACGAGGCCTGGGGCCTGCCGGAGGCCACGCGTGCGCTGGCGGACGAGGTGGTGCGAGTGCCGATCCACGGGCACGCCGAGAGCCTGAACCTCGCCACGGCCGCCGCCGTCTGCCTCTACGCCTCCGCGCGCGCCCAGCGTGCGCCCGGAGGGTGTCGTTCCTGACTGCCGCGGGTAGGGCCGTTTTCGCTAGGGTGGCCATCCGGGGGCTGGGGGAGCGGAGGTGGGGCGCATGTCGGGCCGGCTACCGGGGCAGCGCGTCGCGCCCCCACGGATCGCGTTCGACCCCGAGGAACTCCCCGACGGCCTGCTGATCGCCGACGAGCACGGTCGCGTCGTCGTCTTCAACCGTGCGGCGGTCCGGGTGACCGGCCTGGCCGCGGAGACGGTACTCGGTCGTCCGCTGGACGAGGCGCTGCCCCTGGAGGACCTGGAGGGCCGCCGCTGGTGGCAGCTCACCGACCCCTACGGCGGCCTCGACATCCGCACCCGTCAGCCCGAACGCAACCTGCTGCTGCCCGGTCCCGGCGGGCGCGAGGTCCTGGTCTCGGCCCGCTACGTCCGCGACGTCGGCTGCGGTCCGGTCCGGCGCGTGGTCGTCGCGCTGCGCGGCACGGAGGCGCGGCGACGCACCGAACGCAGCCACGCCGAGCTGATCGCGACCGTCGCGCACGAGCTGCGCTCGCCGCTGACCAGCGTCAAGGGCTTCACGGCGACGCTGCTGCAGAAGTGGGAGCGGTTCACCGAGGACCAGAAGAAGCTGATGCTGGAGACGGTCGACGCCGACGCGAACCGGGTCACCCGGCTGATCGCGGAGCTGCTCGACATCTCCCGGATCGACTCCGGCCGGCTGGAGGTCCGCAGGCAGCCGGTGCGGCTGGACGGCGCGGTGCAGCGCCATGTGGACGGGCTGGTCGCCGCCGGAGTGGCGGCGGAACGTTTCTCGATCCGGATCGAGGAGCCGCTGCCGCTGCTGTGGGCGGACGCGGACAAGATGGACCAGGTGCTGGGCAACCTCCTGGAAAATGCGGTGCGCCACGGCGAAGGCACTGTCACCATCGAGGTCGAGCCCGCGAAGTCCGTGGAGACGTCCGGGCGGGTCCGCGAAGGGACGGCGGTGACGGTGAGCGACCAGGGGCCAGGTATCCCCGAGGAGTCGATCCCGCGCGTCTTCACCCGTTTCTGGCGCGGCAGCAAGCGCGGCGGCACGGGGCTGGGTCTCTACATCGTCAAGGGCATCGTCGAGGCGCACGGCGGAAGCATCCGCGTCGACCGCGGGCCCGAGGGTGGCGCGAGTTTCCGATTTATTCTGCCGCCCGGGATCCCTGAAGTACTGGCGTAAGCCACATCAGGGGCGCGAGGCTGAACCGATATGCGGCTCCGCCGCGGGGCGCGAGAAACCACCCTGTGCGGATGGCCCTGCTCGTTCGGTGAATTCCCGCCTCGGGTGGCTTGTCGCGCCCACGCGGCGGAGCCGCAAATCGGTCCAGCCCCGCGCCCCTGAAGGTGCATGGCGCCTGGACTGCGAAAGGGATCCGTCCCCGAACCCATTAGACTCGGCGATTGGCCGCGCGTTGCCGCAAACGGGAAGAGAGAGATGTCCGCACCCAACAAGTCGTACGACCCGGTGGAGGTCGAGGCGTTGAAGCCGGAGGAGATCGAGCGTCTTCGCGACGAGGCGATCGCCGCCTTCGCCGCCGCCACCGGTCTCGACGCCCTGCACGAGGCCAAGGTCGCGCACACCGGTGACCGCTCCCCGCTCGCCCTCGCGAACCGTGAGATCGGCGCGCTGCCGCCGGCCGCGAAGGCCGCCGCGGGCAAGCTCGTCGGTGCCGCCCGTGGCGCGGTCAACAAGGCGCTCGCCGAGCGCCGTGTCGCGCTCGAGGCCGAGCGGGACGCGCGCGTGCTGGTCGAGGAGGCCGTGGACGTCACGCTGCCCTACGACCGCGCCCCGCGCGGCGGCCGGCACCCGCTGACGACCTTCGCCGAGCGGCTGATGGACGTCTTCACGGCCATGGGCTACTCCGTCGCCGAGGGCCCCGAGGTCGAGGCCGAGTGGCTGAACTTCGACGCCCTCAACATGGGCCCGGACCACCCGGCGCGTTCCACCCAGGACACCTTCTTCCTCAAGGACGCCGACTCCGTCGTGCTCCGCACGCACACCTCCGGTGTGCAGATCCGTTCGCTCCTGGCCGCCGCCGAGCCGCCGGTCTACGTGATCTGCCCGGGCCGCGTGTTCCGCAGCGACGAGCTGGACGCCACGCACACCCCCGTCTTCAACCAGGTCGAGCTGCTCGCCGTGGACGAGGGCCTGACCATGGCGGACCTGAAGGGCACCCTCGACCACATGGTCGCGTCGCTCTTCGGCGAGGGCATCTCCACCCGCCTGCGCCCCAACTACTTCCCCTTCACCGAGCCGTCCGCCGAGATGGACATGGTCTGCTTCGTCTGCCGCGGCGAGTCCGTCGGCAACCCGGACCGTCCCTGCCGGACCTGCTCCTCCGAGGGCTGGATCGAGCTCGGCGGCTGCGGCATGGTCAACCCGCGCGTGCTGGTCGCCTGCGGGATCGACCCCAACAAGTACAGCGGCTTCGCGTTCGGCTTCGGCATCGAGCGCATGCTCATGTTCCGGCACAACGTCGAGGACATGCGAGACATCGTCGAGGGTGACGTGCGTTTCACCCTTCCGTTCGGGATGGAGA
This sequence comes from Streptacidiphilus jiangxiensis, assembly GCF_900109465.1. Taxonomy (GTDB): domain Bacteria; phylum Actinomycetota; class Actinomycetes; order Streptomycetales; family Streptomycetaceae; genus Streptacidiphilus; species Streptacidiphilus jiangxiensis. Next base: position 83,586 of record NZ_FOAZ01000024.1, on the reverse strand, counting down.
TCTGATGCGCGTCCCGCTTTCCTGGCTGCGGGAGTACGTCGACCTCCCCGCCGGCGAGACCGGCCGAGACATCCAGACCAAGCTGATCCGCGCCGGCCTCGAGGTCGAGGGCGTGGAGCAGCTCGGCGCCGACCTCAAGGGCCCGCTCGTGGTCGGTCAGGTGCTGGCGATCGAGGAGCTCACCGAGTTCAAGAAGCCGATCCGCTACTGCCAGGTGGACGTCGGCGACGCCAACGGCACCGGCGAGCCGCAGAACATCGTCTGCGGTGCCCGCAACTTCGCGGTCGGCGACAAGGTCGTCGTGGTGCTGCCCGGCGCGGTCCTGCCCGGCCCGTTCCCGATCGCGGCGCGTGCGACCTACGGCAAGACCTCCGAGGGCATGATCTGCTCGGCCCGCGAGCTGGGCATGGGCGACGACCACGACGGCATCATCGTGCTGCCGCCGGAGTACGAGCCCGGCACCGACGCGATCGAGCTGCTGGAGCTGGTCGACGAGGTGCTGGACATCGCGGTGACCGCCGACCGCGGCTACTGCCTGTCGATGCGCGGCGTGGCCCGTGAGACGGCCATCGCCTACGGCCTGCCGCTGCGCGACCCGGCCCTGATCGACGTGCCGCCGGCCAACGCCTACGGCCCGCTGGTCAAGGTCGAGGACCAGTTCGGCTGCGACCGTTTCGTCGCGCGCAGCGTCGTCGGCGTGGATCCGGCGGCCAAGTCGCCGATCTGGATGCAGCGCCGGATCCAGAAGGCGGGCATGCGCCCGATCTCGCTGGCCGTCGACATCACCAACTACGTGATGATCGAGATGGGTCAGCCGCTGCACGCCTACGACCGGCACCGCGTCGACGGCGCGATCACGGTCCGCCGCGCGACGCCGGGCGAGAAGCTGCGCACGCTGGACGGCGTGGAGCGCACCCTCGACGCCGAGGACCTGCTGATCTGCGACGGACCCTCGGGATCCCGCCCGATCGGCATCGCCGGCGTCATGGGCGGCGCCGGCACCGAGATCGCCGACGCGGTCGTCGACCCGGAGACCGGCGAGGTCAACGGCACCACCGAGATCGTCATCGAGGCCGCGCACTTCGCGCCCGTCTCGATCGCCCGCAGTGCGCGGCGCCACAAGCTGCCCTCCGAGGCGGCCAAGCGCTTCGAGCGCGGCGTCGACCCGGAGGCCACCAAGGCCGCCGCGCAGCGCGCGGTGGACCTGCTGGTCCTGGTCGCCGGTGGCACCGCCGAGGCGGGCGTGACGGACATCGCCGCGCCGCACCCGGTGCACTCGATCTCCATCTCCGCCGACCTCCCGGACCGCGTCGCGGGCCAGGAGTACGGGCGCGAGACCGTCGTGCGCCGCCTCCAGGAGGTCGGCTGCACGGTCGTCGGCAGCGACGTCCTCGTGGTCACCCCGCCGACCTGGCGTCCCGACCTCACCGACCCGAACGACCTCTGCGAGGAGGTCATCCGGCTGGAGGGCTACGAGAACCTGCCCTCCACGCTGCCGAACGTCCCGGCGGGCCGTGGCCTGACCGAGGCGCAGCGGCTGCGCCGCCGGATCGGCATCGCGCTGGCCTCGGCCGGTCAGGTCGAGGTGCAGAACTACCCGTTCATCGGCGAGGCCGTGCTCGACAGCCTCGGCATCGAGGCGGGCGACCCGCGCCGCGCGACCGTGAAGATCGCGAACCCGATCTCGCACGAGGAGCCCTCGCTCCGCACCACCATGCTGCCGGGCCTGCTGGGCGCGCTGCACCGCAACGTGGGCCGCGGGAACACGGATGTGGCGCTGTTCGAGCTCGGCCGGGTCTTCCGCGTCGACGGCACGGCGGAGACGCTGTACCAGGCGCCTCGCCTGCCGGTGGACCGCCGTCCCACCGAGGACGAGATCGCGCAGCTGGACGCGGCCCTGCCGCGTCAGCCGTACCGTGTCGGCGCGGTGTTCGCGGGCAGCCGCGACCCGCAGGGCTGGTGGGGCAAGGCGACGGCGTGGACCTGGGCCGACGCCGTCGAGGCCGCGCGCACCGTCGCGGACGCCGCCGGTGTCGAGCTGACCGTCCGCCAGGACCAGCACACCCCGTGGCACCCGGGCCGCTGCGCCGCGCTGTACGTCGGCGAGCAGCTGGTCGGCCACGCCGGTGAGCTGCACCCGCGCGTCGTCAAGGCGATGAACCTGCCGGAGCGCACCTGCGCGATGGAGCTCGACCTCGACCTGCTCACCGAGGGCGGCGCGGCCAAGGCCACCGGCCCGAAGATCTCCACCTTCCCGGTGGCGACGCAGGACGTGGCGCTCGTCGTCGACGACGCGGTCAAGGCCGCCGACGTCGAGGCCGCGCTGCGCGCCGGTGCCGGCTCGCTGCTGGAGTCGCTGCGCCTGTTCGACGTCTACCGGGGCGAGAGCCTGGGCGAGGGCAGGAAGTCGCTGGCCTACGCGCTGCGCTTCCGCGCCGCCGACCGCACGCTGACGGCCGACGAGGCCTCCGCGGCTCGCGAGTCGGCCGTGGCCGAGGCCACCGCCCGCGTGGGGGCGACCCTGCGCGGCTGACGCCGGTCGGCAACGACAGAGGGAGGCACCTCGGGCACGACGCCCGGGGTGCCTCCCTTTCTCTGCTGCTCTGCGTCATCAGCGCCTGACGGCGACGGCGATCCGCACCACCGGCAGCATGCAGACGGCCTGTACGGCGGCGAACCAGAGCGGGCAGACGCCCGGGACCAGGTCGATGCCGATGATCGCGACCGGCAGCACGACACCGACCACGCGCAGCCGCGCCGGCGACAGCCGCAGCAGCACCGACGAGAGCAACGGCAGCAGACCGGCCCGGACCCACATGAACGTGCTGGTCGCGCCGCCGCTCGCGGACACGGCGACGACCGTGAGCAGCGCGGCGGTGCTGAGGACGGCGTAGACCTGGACGCTGCGCCGCACCGTGAGCGAGGTGTTCGCGGTGTTCTCCATGCTCGTGATCTCCATGCCTTCGACGCTACGGAGCGGCCGAGGGCGCCGGTATGCGTCCGGGCCCACGACAGGGTGGGGCCAGCCCCACTCCTGCGCTGAACCGGGCCGTTCCCGGCCCTGCGGCAGGCAGGGTGGGAGCATCGAACGGGAGCACGGAGGGTGCGCAATGAGGCTGGTCGGTGCGTGGGTGTCGGGGTTCGGGCGGTCGTGTGCCGTCGCGGCGGTGTGCCTGGCGGTGCCGAGTACGTGGGTGGCGGCCGTCGCGCTGGGGATCTGGTGGGGAGCCGCGAACCCCTGGTCGTGGCCGGCACCGGTGCTCCTGGTCGTCGTCGGCACGGTCGGCCTCGCCCGTCCGGTCTGTCAGGCCGTGCGGCGTCTGGTCGCGCGGTGGACCGGGACGAGGATTCCCGGCGGCTATCGGGAGGCGGGGCCGGTGACCCGACTCTCCACCGGCTACTGGTGGAACGGCTTCTCCTACGAGCGCACCCGGCGCGACGCGCTCATGGACCAGCGGTGGCGGGTCCGTTGGCGCGACCCGGCCAACGTGCGGGACCTGCGGTTCGTGGCCGTCGCGCCGTTCACGGCGGGCCTGGTCGCGGCCGTGCCGCCGGTGGGGCTGGCCCTGGCCGTCCTCGGGCTCAACGAGTCACAGCTGTTCGCCCGACTCGCCGGGGCTCTCGGTCTCGTGGTCGCCCTCGCCGCCGCCCCCTTCGCCTGGCGCCTGCTGGAGCCGGTCGCGGCGCGCTTCCTGCGGCCTTCGCCCGCGATGGCGCTGGCCGAGCGGGTGGACGAACTGACGGCACAGCGCGCCGATGTGACGGTGGCGCAGGCCGCCGAGATCCGCCGGATCGAGCGGGACCTGCACGACGGCGCGCAGGCGCGGTTGGTCGCACTCGGACTGTCCCTGGCGACCGCGCAGAAGCTGATGGACCGTGACCCCGAGGCGGCCCGGGCGCTGATGCGTGAGGCCCAGGCCGGTGCGACCGCCTCGCTGGCCGAACTGCGCGAACTGATCCGGGGGATCAGCCCGCCGGTGCTGAGCGAGCGCGGGCTCGTCGACGCCCTGCGCGCGCTCGCGCTGGACAGCCCGCTGGAGGCGGAGGTGGATGTCCGGGGCGAGGCCGCAGCGGAGTTGGAGGCGCCGATCGAGTCGGCGCTGTACTTCGCGGTCGCCGAGCTGCTGACCAATGCGGCCAAGCACGCCCACGCGACCCACGCGCGGATCACGATCGGCCGGGACATGGCCGCCCTGGTCGTCGAGGTCGAGGACGACGGCAGGGGCGGCGCCGAGGTGCGCGCCGGTGGCGGCCTCGACGGCCTGCGCCGTCGGCTCGCGGTGTTCGACGGCACGTTGGAGGTGACGAGTCCGCGCGGTGGCCCCACCCGAGCGATCATCATGGTTCCATGCGAATCCTTGTAGCCGAAGACCTCTACCTGCTGCGCGACGGGATGGTCCGCCTGATCGAGGCCTGCGGTCACGAGGTGGTGGCCACGGCGAGCACCGGTCCCGAGACGCTTCAGGCGCTGCTCGCGTTCCGCCCCGATGTCTCGGTGGTCGACGTGCGGATGCCGCCGAACCAGACGGACGAGGGCCTGCGCGCGGCACTCGCGGCCCGCCGCGAGGTGCCCGGGCTGCCGATCCTGATCCTCTCCCAGCACGTCGAGCAGCTGTACGCGCGCGAGCTGCTGGCGGACGGCTCGGGCGGCGTCGGCTACCTGCTCAAGGAGAGCGTCTTCGACGCGGACCAGTTCGTCGACGCCCTGGAGCGCGTCGCCGCGGGCGGGACCGCGATGGACCCGGCGGTGATCGCCAAGCTGCTCTCGACCGGATCCCCGAGCCGCTCCCTGGACCGCCTGACCGACCGCGAGCGCGAGGTGCTGGCGCTGATGGCGGAGGGGCTGTCCAACCAGGCCGTCGGCCGCCGGCTCTTCCTCAGCGAGAGCGCGGTCGGCAAGTACACCACCTCCATGTTCGGCAAGCTCGGCATCACCGATGACGAGGACACCAACCGCCGGGTGCGCGCGGTGCTGGCCTACCTCAACTCAACAACATCTCCTTGAGTGCTCAAGTATCTGCTAGGCTGCCGACATGACCGGCAGCAGTTCCCACGACGCACTCGACACGGCCCTGCGCCTCGCCCGCGCCCAGGCGGTGCTGGCCAAGCGGCTGGACTCGGTGCTCGCCCACCGGCACGGCATCAGCTACGCCGACTTCCAGGTGCTGCTGCACCTCGGGGCCGCGCCCGGCGCCCGGATGCGCCGCGTCGACCTGGCACGGGCCGTCGGCCTGACCGCCTCCGGGGTCACCCGCGGTCTCGGCCCGCTGGAACGGATCGGCCTGGTCGAGCGGGAGAAGGACGCCCGCGACGCGCGCATCGCCTACGCCGCGCTCACCGCGACCGGCCGCGAGCGGCTGGGGGAGATGACGCTCAGCGCGGAGGAGGTCGCCGCCGACTGGTTCGCGGCCAGCTGCACCGACGCCGAGGTGGCGACGCTGGGCCGGCTGCTGACCGCGCTCGGCGGCCGCGGCCGTCCGACGGGCGATCCGGTGGCCGAGGATGCTTGACTGGGTGGATCTGCTGGTGGGGACCTCCGCCTTCGACGGCGGGCCCTGGAGCTGCGGACGGGGTGAGAGGACGGACATGACCGGGCACGGCGAACTCGCCGAGGTGACCGCGCTCGACTACGTCGAGCCGCTGCGGACCGGCGGCTCGCTGCCCGCGGTCGTCGAGACCGACGACTACGGCACCTACGTCGTGAAGTTCCACGCCGCCGCGCAGGGCCGCAAGGCGCTGGTCGCCGAGGTGCTCGTCGGCGAGCTCGCGCGTCGGCTCGGCCTGCGCGTCCCCGAGCTGGTGCTGATCCGGTTCGACCCCGCCGTCGCCGCGCACGAGCCCGACCAGGAGGTCCAGGACCTGCACCGGGCCAGTGCCGGCCTGAACCTCGGTATGGACTACCTCCCCGGCGCCACCGACTTCCGCCCCGGCCAGGACGGCGTCGACATCAGCCCCGAGGAGGCCGGCCGCGTCGTCTGGTTCGACGCGCTCGTCGGCAACGTCGACCGGACCGTCCGCAACCCCAACCTGATGGTCTGGCATCGCCGCCTCTGGCTGATCGACCACGGCGCCGCGCTCATCTTCCACCACCGCTGGGAGGGCGCGGACGAGGCCGTGGCCAAGGCCTACGACCTCTCCGCTCACGCCCTGGGCGGCTACGCCCCCGACGTGGCCGCCGCCGACGGCGTCCTCGCGCCGCTGGTGACCGACGGACTGCTGCGCGAGGTCGTCGCCGAGGTCCCCGAGGAGTGGCTCGTGCCCGAGGAGGGCCACCCGACCCCGGACGACCTGCGCGCCGCCTACGTCAGACACCTGTCGGCGCGAGTCGCCCGCTCCGCGGAGTGGATCCCGCGCTGCTTCGCCACGGCGGAGGAACTCGCCGCCGCCGACGCGGCCAAGCGGGCCCGAACCCTGGCGGGCCGCCCGGCCTGGCTCCAGCACGTGCGCGGCTGAGGCGCGCCCGCACGGGCGGGTCAGCCGCGGGCCGAGTTGTGGAAGCACGCCACGTCGTACTGCGAGTTGTTGCTGTAGTGCTGTCCACCGGTACCGCCGAGCGGGGTGTTGATGCCCGGCTCGTTGAACGGCGAGCCCGGGGAGCCCGACGCGTGGCCCGGCGTGGTGCCGCCGTTCCCCTCGATGGTCTGGCAGGACTGGCTCGGTGGACCGGTTCCACTCGGATTGCCCGCGCCCGCCCAGGCCGGCGCGGTGCCGGCCAGACTCAACAGCACCGCCAGCGACCCTGCCGCGATGATGCGCCGCATCCTGCTCACCTCCTCACATCTCTCTCGAGGGAGTACGCGCGCGGAAGGGGGTAGGTTCAGCCTCATGCGGATCACGGTCATAGGCGCAGGTGCCATCGGCGGGTTCATCGGCGCGCGGCTCGCAGCCGCCGGCGCGACGGTCGGCGCGGTCGTGCGGGGCGCGACGTACACCGCGCTCGACGCCCACGGCTGGCGGGTGCGGGAGGCGGACGGCACCCTGCTCACCGCACCGCTCGCCGCGCTCGCCGACTCCGCCGATCCCGCCGCCGTCAAGGCGCTCGGCGAGCAGGACCTCGTGCTGCTGGGGGTGAAGGCGCAGGCACTGCCCGCGGTGCTGCCCGCCGTCACTCCGCTGCTCGGACCCGCGACGATCGTGCTGCCCGCGCTCAACGGCGTGCCGTGGTGGTTCTTCGACGGCTTCGGCGGTCCCTGCGAGGGCCGTTCCCTCGACGCCGTGGACCCCGGCGGCCGGATCGCGGAGGCGATCCCCGTCCGACACGTCGTCGGCAGCGTCGTCCACATGAGCTGCGCGACCCCGGAGCCCGGGCTGGTCCGCCACGTCGCCGGGACCGGCCTCATCCTCGGTGAACCCGACCGCACCGGGACGCCCCGACTGGCCGCCCTGGTCGAGCTGATGCGCGGCGCCGGCCTGGAGGCCACCGCGTCGACGGCGATCCACGCGGACATCTGGTACAAGCTCTGGGGCAACATGACCACCAACCCGGTCTCCGCCCTCACCCACGCCACCGCCGACCGTATCCTCGACGACGAACTCGTCCTCGCCTTCTGCCACGCGGCGATGCGCGAGGCCGCCGAGATCGGCGCGCGCATCGGTTGCCCCATCGCCGAGACCCCCGCCGACCGCACCGTGGTCACCCGCAAGCTCGGCGCCTTCCGCACCTCGATGCTCCAGGACATGGAGGCCGGCCGAGAGTTGGAGCTGAACGCGCTTGTCGGCGCGGTCCGCGAGATCGGCCGCCTCGTCGAGGTGCCGACCCCGACGGTGGACGCGATCCTCGGCCTCACCCGCCTGGCCGCAGCCTGTCGCTGAGTCCGTCAAGTCGACCCCCGGCGGCGCGGGTGGATTGCTACGGTGGGAGCGCCGGTACCGAGGTTTCGGGATGGGACGCAATGAGCGATTACCTGTTGGCGGGTCAGGGAAGCGAGCTGGAACGTCTGCTGCTCCAGTCCGAGGTCTGGGAACCCACCGGTCGGCGCCTGCTGGAACAGCTCGGCGCCGACGGCCACGGCCGCCGCGCGCTCGACGTCGGCTGCGGTGCGCTCGGCTGGCTCCGCCTGCTCAGCGCCTGGGCCGGCGACACCGGCTCCGTGCTCGGCACCGATGTCGACGCCGACCTGCTGGGGTGCGCGGCGACCGTCGCCGAGCGCGACAAGCTGCTCAACGTGCGGCTGCTGGTCGACGACCTGTTCGCCTCCGCTCTGCAGCGGCGCGGCTTCGACCTGGTCCACGCCCGGTTGATGATCGCTCCCTTGGGCCGGGCGGAGGAGCAACTCAGCAGCCACCTCTCGCTGCTGGCGCCCGGTGGCGTCCTGGTCCTGGAGGAGCCGGACTGCAGCAGCTGGAGCTTCGACGGCCCGGTCCCCGCCACGCAGCGCCTCCTCGCGCTGCTCGCCGACGCGTTCCGCGCGGCCGGCGGCGACATGAACGCCGGCCGCAGCCTCCCGGAGCTCCTCCACGCCCGCGGGCTCACCCCCCGCGTCCGCACCGAGTCCGTCGATCTCCCTCCGGGCCATCCCTTCCTTCGCGCGCCGCTCGCGATGGCCGCCTCGCTGCGGCCCCGCCTGACGGCACTCGCCGGTGCCGACGAGCTCGACGCCCTGCTCGTCGACGCCGAGGCCGAGCTCTCCGCGCCGGACCGGCGCGGCACGACGTTCACGCTCGTCCAGGCCTGGGCCCGGGTCTGAGCTTGAGCTGAGCCGACGCAGACGTCAGTGAGACCCGGGAGCATATCCGGCTCCCGGGTCTCGTTGTGCCACCGTTGGGTGGCGTCGGCACGTTTAAGAGCCGCGGGTCATTCTCAATTCGCCGTGTTCTCCCTTTGAACTACCTCCGCACGCTGGAGCGGAGAACAGGAGTCGAACCTGCATCCGGCGAGTACTGCCCGCACTCGGTCGATCCGACGCCGGGTGGCGAATGCTGAGTCTGGAGCGAGAGTCTGAGATTGATCGCGGCTGCCTCTACCATGTTGGGCTACCTCGGCCCGAAGTGCCGAGGGGAGGACTCGAACCTCCACCGGTACCGCGTTCGTCACGACAAGCTTCAGCTTCAGCTTGCGCTCCTGGCGCACCCCGCCCACACAGGGGCGGGGAGTCTGTGTATGTCCTACGTGTTCCGGGAGAAGAGGAAGCCGAAGACGGCGTCCCCGATCCGCTGGTCGCTCACCTCGGTGCCGTTCGCCTCCTCACGTGCGAACTTGACCGCCTGCTGCAGCTTCTCCACCCGCTCCAGCAGCTCGTTGACGCGCCGCGCCGGCAGCGCACCGGAGAACTTGACCGTCGTCCAGTGGCCGATCGTCACATCCTCGGTGTAGACCTCGACCTGCGCCGGGTGCTTCTCCGTGGCCTCGGCCTTGACGTGGTTGCGGTAGACCTTCTTGGTGCGGTTGGTCTTGACCGGCTCGGTCCGCCAGCTGTCCGTCGACTCGTCGCGGCTCCAGGCCTCGGCCGCGTCCAGCACCGGCAGCTTCTTGACGAAGGTGTGCACGTCCACCAACTGCTTCTCCAGAAAGAGCAGGTAGCTCACCGGCACGTCCGCGACCACGGTCCGGCCGTCGACCTTCACGTCGGCCCGGGCCTGGCAGTTCGCCCAGTCCTTCGTCGCGGTGACGTCGAAGAGCCGTGTCAGCGAGGCCGCGGTGGCCCGCAGCACCTCCTCTGCGTGCACCTGCACCCGCGTCGACTCGGGCGGGAACATCTCGCCCTCCTCGTCACGCGGCTGGTAGGTCCGGGCGATGCCGGTCAGCAGCGCCGCCTTCTGCACGTCCTGGTGCGCCTGGGTGAGGTCGGCGAAGGCCTTGGCCTTCACGCCCTTCTCGACGGCGATGATCTGGTTCAGCTTCGTGGGCATGCGTGGTCCCCCGTGGAATCGGTCCTCTGTGGTGCGCCGCCAGGGAATCGAACCCCGCGAGCCATCCGGCCAGAGCCGGGGAGGGCCCGTTGTGTCCCAGCACTCGACGCTCGGCGCGGGCGTCTCCGTCCCGCTGGCACGAGGTTAGGGAGCGGGTCTTCGGAGCCGCCAGTGATTATTCGTGGGTGTCGCACCGGCCCGCGTCCGCGCGCGCATGGCAGCGTGGGGCGCATGCAGTTCGATGACGACGCCGGTCTGGACACCTCCGAGGTGCAGGACCGGCGCGGTTGGGGCGGTCTGCCCGGAGGTGGGAAGACGGTCGGCGGCGGGGTGGTCGGCCTGCTCGTCGCGCTCGTCGCGGTGCTGTTCGGTGTCGACCCCGCCCTGCTCGGCCTCTCCGGCGGCGCGGGTGGGACTCCCGCCGCGGGAACCGGGCAGGTGCAGAGCGCCGGGCAGCTCGCGGCCACCTGCCGCACCGGCCGGGACGCCAACGCGCGCGACGACTGCCGGGCCGTGGCCGTCGTCAACAGCGTGCAGTCCTACTGGCAGCAGTACTTCGCCTCGCACGGCCGCCGGTACACCACCGCCCCGACGGTGTTCTTCAGCGGGTCCGTGAACACCCGCTGCGGCGCCGCGAGTTCGGCCGTCGGGCCGTTCTACTGCCCGGGCGACGCGCAGGTCTACCTCGACCTCGGCTTCTACCAGGAGCTGCGCACCAAGTTCGGCGCGAAGGGTGGTCCGTTCGCCGAGGCGTACGTGCTGGCCCACGAGTACGGACACCACGTGCAGAACCTCACCGGACAGATGGCCAAGGGCGGTGGCCAGGGCGCGAACAGCGGATCCGTCCGCCTGGAACTCCAGGCGGACTGCTACGCGGGGGTGTGGGCCCACCATGCGACCACCACGCCGTCCGCGTCCACCGGCCGTCCGCTCATCACCTCGCTGACCGCGGGGGACATCTCGGACGGTCTGGACGCGGCGGCGTCCGTGGGCGACGACCGGATCCAGCAGCGCTACCAGGGGCGGGTCACCCCGGAGAGCTGGACGCACGGATCGGCGGCGCAGCGACAGCAGTGGTTCACCACGGGCTACCGCAGCGGCGATCCGTCCTCCTGCAACACCTTCTCCTGAACGCCGACGTAGCGGGGCAGGCGGCCCGCCGCCAGCATCTCGGCGAGGCTCGGCGCCGCGGCGTCCCGGTCCGACAGGAGCGGCGTGCGGACCGGCCAGGTGATGGCCAGGTCCGGGTCGAGCGGGTGCACCGTGTGCTCCCGCTGCGGCGCGTAGGTCTCCGAGCAGAGGTAGACCACCGAGGTGTCGTCGGTGAGGGAGCAGAAGGCATGGCCGAGCCCCTCCGCCATGTGCACCGCACGGCGGTCGACGGTGTCCAGCAGGACGGCCTCCCACCGACCGAAGGTCGGCGAGCCGACCCGCAGGTCCACCACCACGTCCCAGGCGGCGCCGGTGACGCAGGTGACGTACTTGGCCTGCCCCGGCGGCACGTCGGCGAAGTGCACCCCGCGCACCACCTCGGCGGCCGAGACGGACAGGTTGGCCTGGGCGGGGGTGAACGGGGTGAGGCCGGCCTCGGCCAGGCGGTCGGGCCGGTACCACTCCAGGAACGAGCCGCGCGGGTCGGCGTGCTGCTGCGGCGTGATCTCCCAGGCGCCCTCGATGCCGAGCGGGCGGATCTTCATCACGAGCCTCCGGTGGTCAGCAGGTCCAGCAGATAGGCGCCGTAGCCGCTGCGTTCCAGCGGTCGGGCGAGCTCCTCGAGGCGCGCGTCGTCGATGTAGCCCATGCGCCAGGCGATCTCCTCGACACAGCCGACCTTGAGGCCCTGGCGCTGCTCGATGACGCGCACGTACTCGGACGCCTGGACCAGTGAGTCGAAGGTGCCGGTGTCGAGCCAGACGGTGCCGCGGTCCAGGCGGCTCACCCGCAGCCGCCGCTCGGCGAGGTAGGCCCGGTTGATGTCGGTTATCTCCAACTCGCCTCGGGCGCTGGGCCGCAGGCGCCTGGCCAGGTCGACCACGTCGTTGTCGTAGAAGTAGAGCCCGGGCACCGCGTAGCGGGACCTGGGGCGGGCGGGCTTCTCCTCGATCGACAGGGCGGTGCCCGTCTCGTCGAACTCGACGACGCCGAACGCGGAGGGGTCGGCGACCGGGTAGGCGAAGATGTGGCCGCCGTCCAGGCCCTTGTTCTCCGCCAGTCGGGTGCCGAGCCCGCTGCCGTGGAAGATGTTGTCCCCGAGGATGAGCGCCACGGTCTCGTCCCCGATGAAGTCCGCCCCCAGGACGAACGCCTGGGCGATGCCCTCGGGGCGCTGCTGCACCAGGTACTCGAGCCGGACGCCCCACTGCGAGCCGTCCCCGAGCAGTCGGCGGAACTGCTCCTGGTCGTCGGGTGCGGTCAGCACCAGGATCTCCTGGACGCCGGCCATCAACAGGGTGGCGAGCGGGTAGTAGATCATCGGCTTGTCGTAGACGGGCATGAGCTGCTTGGACACGGACCGGGTCAGCGGCCACAACCTGCTACCGGTGCCGCCCGCGAGAAGGATGCCGCGCATGTCGCACACAGTAGCCGGAGTTGATGTCCAGTCAGGGGTCGATCCGAAGAAGCGGTCGAACGTTCACCGACGCGCACCGGCGTTCCGACCCGCTCGGGCGGACCCTCTGCCTATGCTGGCCGCACTATGCGCATTCTGGTCACCGGCGGTGCCGGTTTCATCGGTTCGGAGTTCGTCCGGCAGACACTCACCGAGGTCGGAGCCCCGCTCCACGGTGCGCGGGTCACCGTCCTGGACAAGCTCACCTACTCGGGCGTGCGCGCCAACCTGGCCCCGGTCGAAGGCCATCCCGGGTTCACCTTCGTCCACGGCGACATCTGCGACCCGGCCGTGGTCGACGAGGTGGCGGCCGGGCAGGACGCGGTGGTCCACTTCGCCGCCGAGTCCCATGTGGACCGGTCGATCACCGGCGCCGTGCCGTTCGTCACCACCAACGTGCTGGGCACCCAGGTGCTGCTGGACGCGGCGCGCCGGCACCGGGTCGGCCGCTTCCTCCACGTCTCCACCGACGAGGTCTACGGCTCGATCGCCGAGGGCTCCTGGACGGAGGAGTGGCCGCTCGCGCCCAACTCGCCCTACGCCGCGTCGAAGGCGTCCTCGGACCTGATGGCGCTGGCCCACCACCGCACCCACGGCGCGGACGTCGTCGTCACCCGCTGCTCCAACAACTACGGGCCGTACCAGTTCCCCGAGAAGGTCATCCCGCTCTTCACCACCAATCTCCTGGACGGCGGCACCGTGCCGCTCTACGGGACCGGTGCCAACGTGCGCGACTGGCTGCACGTCGCCGACCACTGCCGCGGCATCGCGCTGGCCCTGCTCAAGGGTCGCGCCGGCGAGGTCTACCACCTGGGGGGCGGACGCGAGCTGAGCAACCGTGAGCTGACCGGCCTGCTGCTGGAGGCCACGGGCACGGACTGGCAGCGGGTGGTGCCCGTCGAGGACCGCAAGGGACACGACCTGCGGTACTCGCTCGACATCGGCAAGGCACGGCACGAGCTCGGCTACGAGCCCCAGGTCGCCTTCGAGCAGGGCCTCGCGGACACCGTCGCCTGGTACCGCGACAACCGCGCCTGGTGGGAGCCGCTGAAGCAGCGGGCGGCCACCGCATGAGCCGGCCCGTGCCGTTGCGCTGGCTCGTCACCGGCGCGGGCGGCATGCTCGGGCAGGAGCTCACCGCGGCGCTCGGCGCGGCGGGGGAGCGGCAGGTCACCGCGGTCGACCGGGCCGCGTTGGACGTCACGGACGCGGCGGCGGTGCGGGCCGCGGTCGCCGGGAACGACGTGGTGGTCAACTGTGCCGCGTACACGAACGTCGACGGGGCGGAGGGCGAACCGGACCGGGCCGAAGCCGTCAACGGCCACGCGGTGGGCCTGTTGGCGGAGGCGTGCGGGCGCGGCGGCGCGCGACTGCTGCAGCTCTCCACCGACTACGTGCTGCCGGGCACCTCGCCCGAGCCGCAGCCCGAGCACGCGCCGACCGGCCCCGCGAACGCGTACGGTCGCAGCAAGCTGCTCGGCGAGCGCCTGCTCGCCGAGCGACTGCCGGACGCGGGCTACGTCGTCCGCACCGCCTGGCTCTACGGCGAGCACGGCGGCAACTTCGTGGCCACGATGCTGCGTCTGGCCGCGGAGCGGCCGGGCGTGGAGGTGGTCGACGACCAGTACGGCCAGCCGACGTGGACCGCGCCGCTGGCCGGCCAGCTGGTCGCCCTGGGCCGCGCCGCGGCGGCGGGCGAGGCCCCGCCCGGCGTCTACCACGGCACGGCGGCCGGCCGCACCACCTGGTACGGCCTCGCCCGCGCGGTCTTCACCCACGCCGGCCTGGACCCGGAACGGGTCCGCCCCACGACCACCGCGGCGTTCCCGCGCCCGGCAGCTCGCCCGGCATCGAGCGTGCTGTCGCATGCGCGGTGGGCGGAGGCGGGGATGGCCGTGCAGCCGGACTGGGAGGAGTCGCTCACGGAGGCGCTGCGCCGCCCGGCGTTTCAGGAGCTGATCGCCAAAGCACAGGGGTGAGTCGCACTACCCAGGGGCGCGGGGAACTGCGCGAGCAACCACCCTGTGCGGATGGCCCTGTTATTGGGGGACCATCTGCTCGTCAGATGGGGGCACCTCCCGGCCGAAGGCTGGGGGATTGTCGCGCAGTTCCCCGCGCCGCTGATGGTTCATCGCCGTTCGAAGAGCAATCCGTCCCGCTCCTCGTACAGGTCACCCGTCTGCGGACACACCCACGTGCCCGGCTCCGTCTCGGACTCCGTGAGGCGCGCACCCGCCCGTCCCACCCAGCCGATGCGGTGGGCGGGCACGCCCGCGACCAGGGCGAAGGCCGGGACGTCGCGGGTCACCACCGCGCCCGCGGCGACCAGCGACCAGCGGCCGACGTGGACCGGGGCCACGCAGACGGACCGGGCGCCGAGCGACGCGCCCTCCTCGACCACGACGGCCACGGCCTCCCAGTCCTCGCCGCGCTTCAGCTTGCCCTCGGGGGTGACCGAGCGCGGGAAGTGGTCGTTGGTCAGGACCGCGGCAGGGCCGACGAAGACGCCGTCGCCCAGCACGGCGGGCTCGTAGACCAGGGCGTGGTTCTGCAGTTTGACCCGGTCGCCGAGGCGGACGCCGGGGCCGACATAGGCGCCGCGGCCGACGATGCACTCGCGGCCGAGGACGGCCTTCTCGCGGATCTGGGCGAGGTCCCAGACCGTGGTGCCGTCGCCGACCTCGGCCGACGGGTCGACCTGGGCGGTCGGGCGGACGTTGGGGGCGTGGACGGACTCGCTCATCTGTGGTTCTCCCAGGGGAGGCGGGGACAGGGGGAGGTCAGCCACGGCTGCTCTCGTCGCGCAGCCAGGTGGTGTGGTTGCCGGCCCGGACCGCGCGGCGCGCGGCGCGGCGGGCCAGGACGGCCGTGGCGGCGAAGACCACGACGGAGGGCAGCAGGCGCGGTTCGGCGCGGACGAGGGCACGCAGGTCACCGAGGCTCGTGCGGGCGCTCGCGGCCCCGCTGCCGTGCGCCGGGACCCCGTCCGTGCGCTGGTGATGCTCCAGTTGCTCGGTGGATGTGGTCGCTCTGATACGACGACGCATCAGATCAGGCCAGCTGCGCGGAGGTTGGACGACCACGGTGGCTTCGGGTACCACCTTTCTCTCCTCGGGGCGGAACGCGAGGGAGAATGCCAGGTCGTCCGCCATCAGCTCGGGAAGGCCTGTGAGACGGCTGTGGCCTTCCTTTGAAACGCCTACGACACCACGCCCGAACAGTCCGTGACGGACCGTCGGCAGACGTAGCCACACCCGGTAGAAGGCGCGCACGCGCCAGTCGCTCGCGGAGAGCGGTATCTCGCGTTCGGGTGCGACCGCCAGTACGTCGGGGGAGAGGGCCGACACCACGCGTCGTGCGTCCGCGCCGGTCAGCACCACGTCGGCGTCGACGTAGAGCCGGGGGAAGCCCCGGGCGTGGTCGTCACCCGCTCTCAACGCCTGGTGCTTCGACGGTTGTTCGAGTTCCACGACGCGGACGGCGGGGCCGCGGGAGCGGGCTGTGGCGGCGGTGCCGTCGGTGCAGCCGTTGCACACCACGACGATGTCCAGTCCCTCGGGGCCCTCGGTCAGCAGCGCGTCCAACAGGCGCCCGATCACCCGCTCCTCGTTGTGAGCGGGGATCACCAGGCTGATCTCTTCACGAGTCACCTACGAAGTATGGCCAGAACTTGCACCACCGGAATGACGAACTATTGGATTCTTTCCCTCCGTTGCGTCGCCATGGTCTAGATTGCTGCGCGAGCGGGGGGTTCGGCGGGGTTGATCTGCCCTTGACCGTTTCCGGTCTCCGGGGGGAAGACGGAGGCCTGCTTCTCGCTTCGCACCATCCCGGACCGACGAGTTCGGGCATCGGGACCACTCTCGCACGACCTCTAGCACAGCGACAGATCGACCTGTTCGGCCAGTTCGACTTGTGACAGACGTGGGCTGAGGCGGTAGCCGTAGACCCGGGGGGATGCATGATCGTCGGACCGATGACGCATGGACTCCAACAGACGAATCGCGCGCAGGGGAGCGCTCGTCGGCGACGCCGATGGCTGCGCACCTACCGGCGCACCCTGCTGATCGCGGACGGTCTGGCCGCGCTGACGGCAGGCCTGCTCATCCATACCGTGCACGAGCACTGGGCGTTGGTGATCGGGCTGCCACCGGCCTGGCTCTTCGCCATGGGCGCCTACCGGGCCTACGACGCCGACATGCTCGGCTCCGGGCGTGAGGAGTTCCGCCGGGTGCTGCGCGGTGCGGTCGCGCTGCCGGCCATCGCCGTCAGCTGCTACTGGCTGCTGCTGCGCGACGACGACGTCCTGCACTCCATGATGCAGGCGGCGGTCCCGGTCGCGGTGACCGCCGTCCTGGTGCGGCTGGCCCTGCGCAGACGGTTGCTGAAGCGCTTCGCCACCGAGCGGCGCCATCGGGCGGCCGTCCTGGTCGGCTCGGCCGAGGGCCTCGGCCAGGTGCTGCCGCGCCTGGGCCGGGCACCCGCCGCGGCGCTGAGCGTGGCGGGCGTCTGCCTGGCCGATCCCGAGCAGGCGGCCGCGCTCGGCCCGTGGGCCGAGCAGGTCTGGGGCGGGCTGAACGAGCTGCAGAACGCGCTGCACGACACCGACAGCGCGACGGTGGTGGTGGTCCCGAGCCCGCAGATCGGCGGCGCCGAGATGCGACGCCTCTCCTGGAGCGCCGCGGCGGCCGGGGCCGACTTCCTGGTCGCGCCGCTGCTGACGGACGTGGCCGAGTCCCGGCTCACGGTGCGGGTGGCCGACGGCATGGCGCTGATCGGGGTCCGCGCGCCGCAGCTGGGCCGCGGCGCCCGGCTGCCCAAGGAGGTTCTGGAACGGGGACTCGCCGCGGTGCTGCTGATCCTGCTGGCCCCGCTGATGCTGGCGGTCTCGCTGGTGGTGCGGATGGACAGCAGGGGGCCGGCCCTCTTCCGGCAGCGCCGGGTGGGCCAGTACGGCAACCACTTCACCATGCTCAAGTTCCGCACCATGCACGAGGACGCGGAACACGGCAGGGACAAGCTGGAGGAGTTCAACCAGAACAGCGACGGGTTGCTCTTCAAGATCAAGGCCGACCCGCGCGTCACCCGGGTGGGCACCTCCCTGCGGCGCTACTCGATCGACGAACTCCCGCAGCTGATCAACGTGATGGCCGGTCACATGTCGCTCGTCGGGCCGCGTCCCTCGCTGCCCGTCGAGGCGGACGGCTACACCAACGAGATCCGGCGTCGACTCCTGGTCAAGCCCGGCCTCACCGGGCTCTGGCAGGTCAGTGGACGGTCCGACCTCTCCTGGGAGGAGGCGGTCCGGCTCGACCTGGCCTACGTCGACAACTGGTCCTTCGCGCTCGACGCCGAGATCCTGCGGCGCACCGGCCCGGCCGTGGTGCGCGGGACAGGGGCCTACTGATGCCCGTACGCAAGACAGCCAGTACCGCATCCGCACTGACGAGGGGGACCGCACAGGTGGGGCAGAACGACGTGCAGGACAACGGCCGGGCGCGTGGGCCGCTCGGTGTCGCCGTGGTCGGCGCCGGCTACTGGGGGCCGAACCTGGTCCGCAACTTCCAGGCCTGCGACCGGTTCCGGCTGCGCTGGCTGTGCGACCTCGACGAGGCGCGGGCCCGTCGCGTCCTCGGGGGCTACTCCACCGTCCAGACCACCGCCGACCTCGGCGAGGTGTTGGCCGACCCGGAGGTGGACGCGGTCGCGGTGGCCACCCCGGCCGGTACCCATCTCGACGTCGCCCTGGCGGCCCTGCGGGCCGGCAAGCACGTGCTGGTGGAGAAGCCGCTCGCGGCGACCTATGCCGACGGCCTGCGGCTGGTCGAGGAGGCCGAACAGCGCGGCCTGACCCTGATGTGCGACCACACCTACTGCTACACCCCGGCCGTCGGCCGGATCCGCGAGCTCGTGCTCGGCGGCGAGCTGGGCGAGCTGCACTACGTGGACTCGGTGCGGATCAACCTGGGACTGGTGCAGAAGGACATCGACGTGCTGTGGGACCTGGCCCCGCACGATCTGTCGATCCTCGACGTCATCCTGCCCGAGCACGTGCGGCCCGTCGCGGTCGCCGCCCACGGTGCCGACCCGATCGGGGCCGGCCAGGCCTGCGTCGCCTACCTCACGCTCCAGCTGAGCACCGGCGCGATCGCCCACGTCCACGTGAACTGGCTCTCGCCGACCAAGGTCCGCACCACCATGGTGGGCGGCGCGAAGCGCACCCTGGTCTGGGACGACCTGAACCCCGGCCAGCGCGTCGCCGTCTTCGACCGCGGCGTCGACCTGGCCGCCCCGCAGGAGATCGGCGCCGAGGAGCGCCGCGACATGCTCATCTCCTACCGCAGCGGGGACATGGTCGCGCCCGCGCTCGCCGAGCGCGAGGCGCTGCGGTCCATGGTCGAGGAGTTCGCCGAGGCGATCACCACCGGGCGCCCGCCGCTGACCGACGGCCGGTCCGGGCTGCGCGTGCTGGACATCCTCGAGGCCGCCTCGCGCAGCCTCGCCTACCACGGCGCGGTCGTCGGCCTGCGCACCGGCCACTGAACGGCTCTCTCAGAAACCAGAACCGGCAACACCTCATGAAGGAAAGCGACTTGGGCAGCGTACGCGGCAAGCGGATCCTGGTGACGGGCGGAGCGGGCACCATCGGCTCGAACCTGGTCGACCTGCTGGTGGAGCACGGGGCGGAAAAGGTCACCGTCCTCGACAACTTCGTCCGGGGGCGGATGGCCAACCTGGCCACCGCCATGCCGAGCGGCGTGGTGGAGGTGGTCGACGGCGACATCCGCGACGCCGACACGGTGCGCAAGGTCACCGAGGGGGCCGAGTTGGTCTTCCACCTCGCGGCGATCCGGATCACCCAGTGCGCGGAGGAGCCCAGGCTCGCCAACGAGGTGATGGTCGACGGCACCTTCAACGTGATCGAGGCCGCCGTGCAGGCGGGCGTCGGCAAGCTGGTCGCCTCCTCCTCGGCCTCGGTCTACGGCCTGGCGGAGACCTTCCCGACCACCGAGCGCCACCACCCCTACAACAACGACACCTACTACGGTGCGGCCAAGGCCTTCAACGAGGGCATGCTGCGCAGTTTCCACGCCATGTACGGGCTGGACTACGTGGCGCTGCGCTACTTCAACGTCTACGGCCCGCGGATGGACATCCACGGCCTCTACACCGAGGTGCTGATCCGCTGGATGGAGCGGATCGAGGCCGGCGAGCCGCCGCTGATCCTCGGCGACGGCACCCAGACCATGGACTTCGTCGACGTCCGCGACATCGCCCGTGCCAACCTGCTGGCCGCGGAGTCGGAGCTGACCGACGAGGTGTTCAACGTCGCCAGCGGCAGCGAGACCAGCCTGCTCCAGCTCGCGCAGGGCCTGCTGGAGGCGATGGGCTCGGACCTCGCCCCCGTCCACGGCCCGGCCCGTGCCGTCAACGGGGTGACCCGGCGGCTCGCCGAGGTCGAGAACGCGGCGCAGCGGCTCGGCTTCCGCGCCGAGATCGACCTGCGGACCGGTCTGTCGGACCTGGTCGCCTGGTGGCGTGGCGAGCGCGAGCGCGACGCGCAGGAGGCCGGGCGATGAGCGCGACGGAGGACCGGATCCCGGTCATGGTGCCGTGGCTCGGCGAGGAGGAGGCGCAGGCAGCCGCCGAGGCGGTCCGCTCCGGCTGGGTCGCGCAGGGTCCCCGCGTCGCCGCGTTCGAGCAGGCCTTCGCGGAGCGGGTCGGCGCCGCGCACGGCGTCGCCGTCAGCTCGTGCACCACGGCGCTGCACCTGTGCCTGGTCGCACTCGGGATCGGCCCCGGGGACGAGGTGGTGGTGCCGTCGCTGTCCTTCATCGCCACCGCCAACGCGGTCCGCTACGTGGGCGCGGAGCCCGTCTTCGCGGATGTGGAGGCGGCCACCGGCAACCTGACCGCCGAGACGATCGCGGCCGTGCGCAGCGAACGCACCCGCGCCGTCGTCCTGGTCCACCAGGGCGGCGTCCCCGCCGACGTCGAGAGCGTGCGGAAGGCGTGCGCGCAGTGGGACGTCGCGGTCGTGGAGGACGCGGCCTGCGCGATCGGCGCGACCGTCGCCGGCGGCCCCGTCGGCGCGGGCGCCCTGCTCGCCGCCTGGTCCTTCCACCCGCGCAAGGTGATCACCACCGGCGAGGGCGGCATGGTCACCACGGACGACCCCGAGGTCGCGGCCCGCCTGCGGCGGCTGCGCGAGCACGGCATGAACGCCTCCGCGGCCGAACGCCACGCCAGCCGCACGCCGGTGCTGGAGCAGTACCTGGAGGTCGGCTTCAACTACCGGATGACGGACATCCAGGCCGCGGTGGGCCTGGTCCAGCTCGGCAGGCTCGACGAGGTCGTCACGCGCCGGCGGGCGCTTGCCGCGCGTTACGACGCGCTGCTCGCGGCCGAGGCCCCGGGGCTGCGCCCGGTCCGCGACCCGGCCCACGGCACGACCACGTTCCAGTCCTACTGGGTGCTGCCCGAGGACGGCTGGCCGCAGGGCCGCGACGCGGTGCTGGCCGGCCTCGCCGAGGCCGGGATCTCCGCGCGGCGCGGCATCATGGCCGCCCACCTCGAACCCGCCTACGCCGACCACCCGCGGGCCGACCTGCCCGTCACCGAGCGGATCACCCGCGACTCGCTGATCCTGCCGCTCTTCCACACCATGACGGAGCAGCAGCAGGACCGTGTGGTCGCGGCGCTGGCCCGCGAGGTGCGCCGGTGAAGGGGCTGCTGATCGTCGGGGCGGGCGGCTTCGCGCGGGAGACCGCGCAGGTCGCACGCGCCGCGAACGGCCCCGACGCGGTCCTCGGCCACCTCGACGACGACCCCGCCCGCCAGGGCACGGAGGTCGACGGGCTCCCGGTGCTGGGCGGCAGCGAGCTGGTGCACGCGTATCCGGAGGCACCGGTCGTGGTCTGCGTCGGCAACCCGCGCGACTGGGCGGGCCGTGCCCGCCTGGTCCGCCGTCTCGGGCTGCCGGAGCAGCGGTACGGCACGGTCGTGCATCCCTCCGCGTCGGTGGCGGAGAGCGCGGAGATCGGCCCGGGCTCGGTGCTGTTGGCGCAGTGCGCGCTGACCGCGTCGGTGCGGGTGGGGGCGCACGTGGCGGTCATGCCTCAGGTCGTGCTGACGCACGACGACGTGGTGGGGGACTTCGCCACGCTCACGTCGGGTGTCCGGCTCGGTGGCGGGGTGCGGGTCGGCGAGGGCGCGTACGTGGGCGCCGGCGCGCTGGTCCGCGAGGGGGTGAGCGTCGGCGCCTGGTCCCAACTGGGGATGGGCGCGCTCCTCCTGGAGGACCTGCCGCCGGGCGAGGTCTGGATCGGAAGTCCGGCGCGGAAGCTTCGGTCGGTTCCTGACGGAGCTCTGAACGAGTTGCAACTCGCCAGGGGCGCGGGGAACTGCGCGACAGGCCACCCACCTACGTAGCGCACCGAACGAGCAGGGCCATCCGCACGTCAGTGGTTTCTCGCGCAGTTCCTCGCGCCCCTGAAGACAGGAGTTCCGCCCCATGGACCAGATCCCCCTCGTCGACCTCGCCGCCGCGCACGCGGAGATCGCCGACGAGATCCGCACCGGGTTCGATCGTGTGCTGGCGCGCACCGCGTTCGTCGGTGGGGAGGAAGTCGCCGCGTTCGAGCGGGAGTACGCCGCGTTCGGGGGCGTCGCCCACTGCGTGGGCGTGGCCAACGGGACGGACGCCGTGGAGCTCGCCTTGCGGGCGGTGGGCGTCCAGGCCGGGGACGAGGTCGTGCTTCCCGCGAACACCTTCATCGCCACCGCCGGGGCCACCGCGCGCCTCGGCGCCAGGCCCGTGCTGGTCGACTGCCTGCCCGACAGCTACCTGATCGACCCGGACGCGGCCCTGGCGGCCGTGACCGCGGCCACCCGAGCCGTCGTGCCGGTGCACCTGTACGGACTGCTCGCGCCCGTCGCTGGGCTCGCCGCCGCGCTGCCGTCCCACGTCAGGGTCGTGGAGGACGCGGCGCAGAGCCAGGGCGCCACCCGGGACGGGCGCACGCCGGGCTCCGGCGGGATCGCGGCGACGAGCTTCTACCCGGGCAAGAACCTCGGTGCCTACGGCGACGCGGGGGCCGTGCTGACCGACGACGCCGAGCTCGCCGCCACCGTCCGGTCGCTGGCCAACCACGGCAGCACGGTCAAGTACCGCCACGACATCGCCGGCTTCAACAGCCGTCTGGACGGCCTCCAGGCCGTCGTGCTGCGCGCGAAGCTCGCCCGGCTCGGCGCGTGGAACCAGGCGCGCCGGGACGCGGCCGTCCGCTACCAGGAGTTGCTGGCGGACCTCGCGGCCGCCGGGCGGGTCGTGCTGCCGGGTGTCGGCGAGGGCGAGGCGCACGTCTGGCACCTCTACGTGGTGCGGGTTCCCGGCGCCGACCGGGACGCGGTCGTGGGCAAGCTGAACGCCGCCGGGATCGGCGCGGGGATCCACTACCCGACACCGGTCCACCTCACCGACGCCTTCGCCCACCTGGGCCACGGGCGCGGTTCCTTCCCGCAGGCCGAGCGGGCCGCCGAGGAGATCCTCTCGCTCCCGCTCCACCCGCACCTCACCGCCGACCAGCAGCAGCGCGTCGTGGACGCGCTGGCCGGCGTACTGGGCTGACGGGCGCACCTCCGCACGGCACCTCCGCAGGAAACGCAAGAAACGCAAGAAGCGCACCACCGCACGGCTCATCGAGGAGAACTGGTCACGCGACGCCGGGAGGCGTCGTCATCACGCGGTCGGCGTCAGGGCCCTGACGCCGCCTCCGCGTTTCGCCGCACGAACTGCTGTACCCCGGGGAATCCATGAAGAGTTCCGTTCCGACCCGCGACCACTCCGCGTCACGTCGCTCCCGCGTCCGCCTCGGCCTGCTCGGCGTACTCGCCGTGCTCGCCGGACTGCTCCTGCCCTTCACCACCGGTACCGCCGCCCATGCGGCCACCGATCCGTGCGGGACCGGTTCCAACCCGGTCGTCTGCGAGAACTCCAAGCCGGGCACGCCGATGTCCGACTGGTTCTCACCCAACGCCTGGGGGGACATCGAGGGTTTCTCCACCCAGGAGAGCGTCACGCCGGGCGCCACCATACAGTTCAAGATCCAGTCGCCGGTCTCGTACCACGTCGAGATCTACCGGCTGGGCTACTACGGCGGTGACGGCGCGCGGGAGATGTCCACGACCGCCCAGGCCGCGCAGACCTACCCGGCGAACTACACGACCAAGGCCGCCTCCTGTGCCACCAACAGCACCACCGGTCTGGTGGACTGCGGCAGTTGGCCGGTCACGGTGAGCTGGACGGTGCCCAGCGACGCCGTCTCCGGTCTCTACATCGCCAACTTCGACCAGACCGACGGCAACGGGCTGATGCCCTACCCGTTCGTGGTCCGCGACGACTCCAGCCACTCGAACCTGGTCGTGCAGACCTCCGACGAGACCTGGCAGGCCTACAACATGTGGGGCGGCCAGAACCTCTACCAGGGCAACGGGCCCGCGCCCGACGGCCGCGCCTACCAGGTCAGCTACAACCGGCCCTTGGACATCGGCGGCGACAACGGCGTCTACGGCTCGGAGTTCGAGATGATCTCCTGGCTGGAGGAGAACGGATACGACGTCAGCTACCTTTCCGGGCTGGACGTGTCCACCAACGGCTCACTGCTGCTGAACCACAAGGTCTTCATGTCCTCCGGCCACGACGAGTACTGGAACCAGTCCCAGTGGGACAACGTGCTGGCCGCCCGCAAGGCGGGCGTCAACGAGGCCTTCTTCAGCGGCAACGAGGTCTTCTGGAAGACCAGGCTCGCGCCCAGCGTCGACGGGACGAACACGCCCAACCGGACGCTGGTCTGCTACAAGATGACCAAGCTGGAGTTCGCCACCCCGGACGGCGTGGCAGACCCCAGCGGCACCTGGACCGGCACCTGGATGGACCCGGCCAGCGCCAAGTACAACCAGTCCTACGAGCCGGAGAACGAGCTGACCGGCTCGCTGTTCCAGGTCAACGGTTATCGCAGCGACGCCATCACGGTGCCGGGCAGCTACGCGAGGATGCGCCTGTGGCGCAACACCTCGGTCGCGAGCCTCACACCCTCCCAGACGGCCGTCTTCCCGACCGGGACGCTCGGCTACGAGTGGGACAGCGACGTGGCCGACGCCAGCCGACCCAGCGGTGAGATCGACATGTCCTCCACCACGGTCGACGTCGAGAACGGGACGCTGCGCGAGGACTGGGGCAACAACTACGGCAACGGCACCGCCACCCACAGCCTGGTCGAGTTCCGCGACCCGACCTCGCACGCGCTCGTCTTCGGCTCCGGCACCGTCCAGTGGTCCTGGGGTCTGACCAACGTCCCGAGCACCGGCACGCCGACGGTCACCGCGGACGCGCGGATGCAGCAGGCCACCGTCAACATCCTGGCCGACATGGGCCTGCAGCCGCTGACCCTGCAGAGCAACCTGGTCGCGGCGACCGCCTCGACCGACACGGTCGGCCCGACCGTCACGGTCACCAGCCCCGCCTCCGGCAGCACCGTTCCGGCGCTCAAGCCGGTCACGGTGAGCGGTACGGCCGCGGACAACGGCGCGGGCGTCGTCGCCCGCGTCGAGGTCTCCACCGACGGCGGCACCACCTGGAACCCGGCCACCGGTCTCACGTCCTGGAGCTACACCTGGACGCCGACCGCGCAGGGCTCGACCCAGATCCAGGTCCGTGCCGAGGACGACAGCGCCAACATCGGCGCGGTGGCCTCGGTGCCGCTCACCGTCGGCCCGCAGCAGTGCCCGTGCACCGTCTTCCCCGCCAACTCCGTGCCCGGCACGGTCAACGCGGGTGACGGCAGCGCGGTCGAGCTGGGCGTCAAGTTCCAGACGAGCAGCCCAGGTTCGATCACTGCGGTGCGCTTCTACAAGTCCACCGCCAACACCGGCACCCACGTCGGCAACCTGTGGACCGCCTCCGGCCAGCTGCTGGCCACCGGCACCTTCAGCGGCGAGACCGCGTCCGGCTGGCAGCAGCTGAACTTCGCCTCCCCGGTCCCGGTCAAGACCAACACCACCTACGTCGCCTCCTACTTCGCACCCAGCGGCGGCTACTCCTACGACGGCGGCTACTTCAGCAACCAGGGTGCCGGTCTGGCGCCGCTGACCGAGCTGCAGAGCGGCGGCGCCTCCGGTGCCAACGGCGTCTACCACTACGGCTCGACCAGCGCCTTCCCGTCGACGGCGTCGAGCGGCAGCAACTACTGGGTGGACGTGGTGCTCGACACCTCGACGGCCAGCACCACGCCGCCGTCGGTGACGGCCCAGTCGCCCACCTCCGGCGCCACCGGCGTCTCCATCACCAGCCCGGTGTCGGCCACGTTCAACGAGAGCATCGACCAGAGCACGCTGACCTTCACCCTCAAGGACCCGAGCGGTGCGACCGTCCCGGGCACCGCGGCGGTGACCTCCGGCAACGTGGCGACGTTCACCCCGTCGACGCAGCTCGCGCTGAACACCGTCTACACCGCCTCGGTGCAGGTGTCCGACCTGTGGGGCAACGCCATGACCGCCCCGGTCACCTGGACCTTCACCACCAGCGCGACGCCGCCGGCCACCAACTGCCCCTGCGCACTGTGGCCGAGCACCACCGTCCCGGGCACCACGGACACCACCGGTGACCCGAACTCCCTGGAGCTGGGCGCCCGCTTCCAGTCCGCGGTGGCCGGCAACGTCACCGGCGTCACCTTCTACAAGGGCACCGGCAACACCGGCACCCACACCGGCAGCCTCTGGTCGTCCTCCGGCCAGCTGCTGGCGAGCGGCACCTTCACCAACGAGACCGCCTCGGGCTGGCAGACGTTGACCTTCGCGACCCCGGTCGCGATCAGCGCCAACACCACCTACCTGGTCTCCTACCACGCCCCCAACGGCAACTACGCCGTCAACGAGGGCTACTTCGGCGGAGCCCACCTGGCCTACCCGCTGACGGCCCCGGCGGACGCGAGCGGCGCGCCCAACGGCGTCTACCAGTACGGCAGCACCTCCGCGTTCCCGACCGGCTCGTCCGGCTCGGCGAACTACTGGGTCAGTCCGCTGTTCTCGCCGAGCGGCACCACGGGCGCGGCGGCCCGGACGGCACTGGCCGGAAAGGTGGCCCCGCTCACGACCCCGGCGCCCGGGGGACTGGTGCTGTCCGCCTCGCCGCTGTCCGGCTCCGGCCGGGGCGCGACCACCACCGGGCCCAACCGGATCGTGGACGCGACGCACCCGCTCACCGCGACCCTGCCCGCCGCCACCGATGCGGCGCACCTCGACGCGGACATCAGCACCACCCCGTCCGTCGGCGACTGGCCGGACGACGACAGCTACACCGCGCTCATCGGGTACGACCCGGCCACCCACCAGGTCAGCCTTCGGCCCACCGGACCGCTGGCCTACGGGGTCGTCTACCGGATCACCCTCACCGCGGCGGACCAGCACGGCCACGTGCTGACCACCCGGACGTGGCTGCTGCACACCGGCTACCCGCGCCCGCACCTGCCGCACCACCCGGCCACCAACACGGTGACGTTCCCGCCGTTCACGCGGTTCGCCTACCAGGTTCCGGGGCGGGTCCAGCCGCCGATCGGGCTGCCCACCCTGATCTGATCCAGCGCCGACAGATCGACCGCACCACCGTTCCCGTCCGTTCCGACCCACCGGGCGGCGGGGAGCACGGCCCTCGTGCCGAGCTCCCCGCCGCCCGGGGATTGGCCCCTCCGACATGAGCAGCGTCAGCGTCGTCATCCCCTGCTACAAATACGGCCACTACCTGGAGGACTGCGTCCGCAGCGTGCTCGACGAGCAGCCCGGCGTCGACGTCAGGGTCCTGATCATCGACGACGCCTCACCCGACGACTCCGCCGAGGCCGCCCGCAAGCTCGCCGCCCAGGACGACCGGATCGAGGTCCGGGTGCACGAGCGCAACCGCGGCCACATCGCCACCTACAACGAGGGCCTGTTGGAGTGGGCCGACGGCGACTACTGCGCCCTGCTGTCCGCCGACGACCGTCTCGTCCCCGGCGCGCTGACCCGCGCCGCGGCGCTGCTCGACGCCCACCCCGAGGCGGGCTTCTGCTACGGCCGCCCGATCCACTTCCAGCACGGCCGCCCGCTGCCGGCCGCCCGCACGGGCACCGGCGGGCAGGTCGTCTACCCCGGCCACTGGTGGCTGGAGCGGCGCTTCCGCGAGGGCACCGGCTGCATCACCTCGCCCGAAGTGGTCGTGCGCACCTCGTTGCAACGCAGGATCGGCGGTTACGACCCCGAGCTGCCGCACGCCGGCGACATCGAGATGTGGATGCGGCTCGCCGCGCACGCCGACGTCGGCTACGTCAGCGGCGCGGACCAGGCCTACTACCGCGTCCACGGCCAGAACATGTCCACCACCGACTTCGGCGGCCAGCTGGACGACCTGCGCCAGCGCCTGGTCGCCTACGAATCCGCCCTGGCCAAGTGCGGCGACCGGCTCCCCGACGCCGACCGCCTGGGCGAGATCGTCCACCGCCGCCTGGCCCGCCACGCGCTGCGCCGCGCCTACCGCGCCTACGACCGCGGCCGCACCGACGCGGTCCCCGTCGACGAGCTGGTCGACTTCGCCCGTGCCTGCACCCCGGACGCCGAGGCGCTCCCGGAGTTCCGTGCGCTGCGGCTGCGCCGACGGATCGGCACCACGGCCATGCCGTACCTGCAGCCGCTGGTGCTGTCCGCGGTCTACGAGCGGGGCCGCGAGTGGCTGTGGTGGCAGTCCTGGAAGCGCCGGGGCCTGTGAGCGCGCCCCGGCCGTCGAGCGAGCCCTCAGGCGGGTACGGGCGCGGGGCGACGCCGCCCCGCTCGACCCTGCAGCCAGCGGTCCGTCCACAGCGCCGCCGCCGTGCCGCCGAACGCGCCCAGCAGGGCCACGCCCACCAGGCCGCGGCTCTTGGTGCCGCTGAGCAGCCCGGCGTTGGGCGGCACCAGCACCGAGACCGTCATCCGGGCCCGCGTCGCCACGTGCTCACTGTCCTGCAGGGCCGTGATGTGGGCCGTGTAGACGTCGATGACGCGCTGTGCCACGGCGTCCGCCGCCGTCGGGTCCGCCGCGTCGGCAGTGATCTGCAGCGACGGGATCAGGTACTGCGGCGTGGCGTTGGTGCCGCTGTTGCGCGGCGCCATGGTGTACGTGCCGCGGACGCCCGCCGCCGCCAGCTCCGCCTTGCCTGCGGGCGTCCCGAGCTGCTGCACCACGTCGTAGGAGACCGTCGCCAAGGTGGGCTGGAGGTTGGCCAGTTGGTTCGGCTGGGTGCCGGTCACCGGCGGCTTCAGCACGACCACTGCCGAGGCCCGGTAGACGAGCGTGGGCTTCAGCACGTGGTAGGCGCCCGCCGCGGTCAGCAGCAGCGCGAGCAGCAGCACGTACCAACGCCGCAGCAGGGCGCCGACGAACGCTTCGGGCGACACGGACTGTCCTTCCGTCAGGGACGATACTGCCAGCCCCACTTGACCACACACCAGGTGATCGATGAGGCTGATCGGGAGTTCCGGGGGGAGGAGCGACGGTGAGCCTGGCCGAGATCCTGGCGACCCTGCGCCGGCGCTGGTACCTGATGGTGCCGATCTGCGTGTTCAGCCTGCTGGCGGGAGGCTACCTGTACCGGACGGTCCCGGTCAGCTACTCCTCCGAGAGTTCCATCAGCCTGCTCGACTCCACCGGTGTCGCCAAGCTGGCTCCGACGTTCGGCAATCCGATCGCCAACGCCGGCGGACCGCTGATCGTCACCGCCGACGTGCTGATCCGCACCCTGCAGTCCGCCGACGCGGCCCGCTCCCTGCAGGAGCTGGGCGTCACCGACACCTACAAGGTGGGCTTCGCCGTGGACGCCCCCGGGCCGCTGCTGACCCTGAGCGTGACCGGCGTCGGCCGCACCCGGGTGCTGGACGAGACGGCCACGTTGACCCGGTTCGCCGGCCAGCAGCTGCGTGCGCTCCAGCTCCAGGCGGGCGTGCCCGCGGCGTTCCAGGTGACCTCGACGCCGGTCGTGCTGCCGCAGCAACCGGTGTCCCAGCTGAAGACGAAGATCCAGGACGTGGCGGGAACAATCATCGTCGGCTTCGCCGGCGGGTTCCTGCTCTGCTTCGTGGTGGACGCCGTCGCCCGCGCCCGTCGTTGGCGCGGTGGCGTGGGGGAGCGGACCCGGCCCGCACCGGCCCGGCGTCGACGCGGGCTGCTGCACCGCCCGTTGGACGCGACCGCGGTGCTGACGGTCTACCTGTACCTGGCCCTGTTCATCCCCTCGAACCTGGCCGTGCCCGCGCTCGGCGGCGTGGGGACGCCCGCCAACGTCTTCGCCCTGCTCGGGCTGCTGTGGTTCCTCGCCTCCTGGCTCGGCGGCCGGATCACCGCCCCGGCCGGCACCCGTTCGGCGCGACTGGCCATGTGCGTGCTCGCGGCGGCCGTGCTGCTCAGCTACATCGCCGACGCCTCCCGGGACAGCTCGCACGAGGAACAACTCGGGGCGGACCGGGGCGTGATCGCGCTGCTGGTCTGGGTCGGACTGGTGGTGTTGACCACGGCCGGGATCCAGGACCGCGCCCGGCTGGAGGTGCTGATGCGCCGCCTGGTCGTGATCGGCGCCGTGGTGGCCGCGATCGGCTTCTACGACTTCTTCTCCGGCAGCAACATCGCCGACTCGATCCAGATCCCCGGCCTGCACACCAGCGTCTCCGGCATCGAGGCGATGAACCGGGGCGACTTCGTCCGCCCCCGGTCGACGACCGCCCAACCGCTGGAGTTCGGCGGGATGCTGGCCATTCTGCTGCCCTTCGCGATCCAGCAGGCGCTGGATCCGAACCGGTCGGGTGGGAGACTGCGGCGCTGGCTCCCGGCCGCGCTGATCGGCGGCGCGCTGCCGCTGACCGTCTCGCGCACGTCGATCATCGGCGTGGCGCTGGTGCTGCTGGTGATGCTGCCGCGGTGGAAGCCGCAGCGGCGCTGGACCGCGATCGGGGTGCTGCTGGGCGCGGTCGGGGCGTTCAAGATGATCATCCCAGGTCTGATCGGGACGCTGACCAACCTGTTCAGCTCGTTCCTCAGCAACTCCGACAGCAGCACCCAGACCCGCACCGTCAAGTACGCCGAGATCGTGCCCTACCTGGAGCAACGCCCGCTGTTCGGACGGGGCTTCGGCACCTTCACACCGGACCTGTACTTCTTCACCGACAACCAGTGGATGCTGATCGCGGCCGAGATGGGTGCGATGGGCGTGGCCGCACTCCTCGTGCTCGGTTTCACCGGCATCCACCAGGGCGGCGCGATCCGGCGGTTGGCCCGCAGCGACGCCGACCGTGAGCTCGGCCAGGCCTACCTCGCCACCGCCGTGGTCACCCTCGTCATCAGCGCGACGTTCGACGCGCTCAGCTTCCCGATGTTCGCCGGCATCTTCTTCCTCACCATCGGCACGGGCGGCAGCCACCTCGGCTTCCTGCGCCGCGAGGAGGCAGCAGAGCGGGCGGCCCGGCGCCCGACTCCCGAGCCTGAACCCGCACCCGCACCCGCGCGCGAAACCGCACCCGCGCCCGTTCTGGAGGCCACGCGATGACCCTCGACCAGCAGTCCTCCGCCGTCCCCGTGGCGGCGCCCGCCGGCGCGGTCGGCGGGCAGGTGGTCGTGATCGCGGTGACCTGGAACAGTGCAGCGGTGCTCCCCGGGTTCCTGGCCTCGCTCGCGGAGGGGATGGACGGCGTCGACGACTGGCGCGTCGTCGTCGCGGACAACGCCTCCGCCGACGACACCGTCGCCGTGCTGCACGAGCTGGCCCCCGACGCCCAGGTCGTCCAGACCGGCCGCAACGCCGGATACGCCGCCGGCATCAACGCCGCCCTGGCCGCCTGCGACCGCGCCACCACCCGGGCGGTGCTGATCTCCAACCCCGACGTGCGGATGCGCCCCGGCTGCGCCCGCACCCTCGTCGAGGCCCTGGACACGCCCCAACCGGACGGGTCGCGTACCGGCATCGCCGTGCCGGTGCTGCTCGAGGAGGACGGGTCGGTCTTCCCCTCGCTGCGCCGCGAGGCCAGCGTGGCCACGGCGTTCGGCGAGGCCGTGCTCGGCAACCGCCGCGCCGGCCGCTTCCCCCGCTGGGGCGAGATGATCACCGACCCGGCCGCGTACACCCGCCCCACCCGGGCGGACTGGGCCGGCGGCGCGCTGATGGTGATGTCACAGAGCTGCCTGGACGCGTGCGGGCCGTGGGACGAGTCGTTCTTCCTCTATTCGGAGGAGACCGAGTACTGCCTGCGGGCCCGTGACCGCGGCTACGTCACCTGCCTGGCGCCAGCCGCGGCCGCGGTCCACCTCGGGGGCGACTCCCGGGTCTCGCCCCGGCTGTTCACGCTGCTCACCCTCAACCGGGTGCGGTTGTACCGGCTCCGCCACGGTGCCGCGGCCACCACGGCGTTCCGCGCCGCGGTACTGCTGCGGGAGCTCTCCCGCGCCGCGCTCGGCCGCGAGGCCAGCCGCGCCGCCGCCCGTGCGCTGCTCAGCTCCCGCCGCCTCGCGGAGAAGCCCGGCCCCTGAGGGAGCCGGGCAGGCCTCACAGCGCCCGCCGCGACCTCGGTGTTTGCCCTGGTCGCGGCAGCGGCGTCCGATTTCGGCCAGGCTCGGTTCGCTTGTCTGGAAGATGTCCCCCGCCGATCGGTTGGTGTTCGGTCCGGCCCTTGAACGTGGCACGACGGACCCCTAGCGTGCGTGCCCTGCGCAGCGCTCTGACCTGTGCCGACAATCACCTGGGGGATGATCTTCCGGAGCCTCCGCACTGAGACTCAGCGCGTTGCCAGGACCTCGGGCGTCAGGTTCCGCTCCGCCACGGCCGGTGCCGCGTCCAGGCGCAGGGAGCCGGGCCACGCGGCGGCGATGACCAGGCCGAGTGCGCAGCCGGTGAGCAGGCCTGCGCCGTGGTTGTTCCGGATCGCGCAGAGGAACACCCCGGCCGCCGGGACGGCGAGTGCCAGCAGCCGGATCCGTTGCGGGGCGTGGACAGGGGCGGGGCCGATCCGGTCGGCGCGCAGCAGACAGGTCGCGGCGAGGGCGCCGACGAGCCCGCAGATCGCGACGGAGTTGCCGCCGCCGTGCGGGCTCCAGCCCTCCTCGCTCGCGATGTTGGCGACCACGCCGCTGCCGAAGTAGATCAGCAGCCAGCGCACGCGGCCGAACACCCGCTCGGCGATCGGACCGGCCACCGCCAACGCGGGCACGTTCACGACGATCTGCACCAGTCCGGAGGACTGGATGAACAGCGCGGTGATCACGCGCCACCCCTGGCCGTCCTGGAGCGCGCCGGGCTGCCGCGTCAGGTGGTCGGACAGGCCGGGCACGGTGTACTGGAGGGCGATCATCACCAGCATCGTCACCAGGACGACGGCCGTGACCCACGGCTTGCGGCCCCAGATCGCCGACATGATCTGCACCGGGCTCCGTTGCTCGCGGCGGGTCCCCGACAACGCCGTCAGGAGCGGCTTGCCCGCCCCGAACACGACCGCCGCACTCGCGTAGAGCTCGATCTCATGTGTTCTGACCACAACCGCTTCCCCCGTGTTGGATCCTGATCTGCCGGATCACCATAGACGGTTTCTTGATCGGCTTGTGGTCCTCGGCAGTGGGCGGCCTACCGGAAGCCTCGGAGCGCCTTGGCCGCGACCCCGCGCAGGAGCTCGGCCGCGGCCAGCACCGTGCCCGTCGCACCGGAGGCGAGGCGCAGCGCGCTGCGGCTGAAGGCGAGAGCCTCGAAGTGGCCCTCGCGGAGGGCGGACTCCACCGTCTGCCGGGTGGTCGCGCCGTCGAGGGTGAGCTCCATGGCGAGCGGGAAGAACTGCCGGGCGGTGTGGAAGTCCAGTGACACGAAGCCCGGCACGCCCAACTCCTCCCGCAGGGCCAGCGCCCGGCGGTTCGGCGCCCAGCCGTCGTACTTGCGGTTCCACACCTCCACCGCCGTCAGGTGCTTGGCCCACTGAGGGTCGAACCGCCGCCAGGCGTCCCGGCGCCAGGGGTGCGCGAAGACCGCGATGCCCTGCTCGGCCTCCGCCCGCGTCAGCACCTCCGCGATCTCCGGGGTCTCGCCCAGGAACGGCACCTCGCCCCAGACGGGGACATGCACCACGTTGTCGGCGTCGTTGTACTCCAGGCCCGGTACGACCAGCACCTCGGGCGTGCTCGCCCGGGCGCACGCCTCGACGTACCGGGACCACTTGGCGTTGCTGAAGCCCCTGCTGTGCTCGCACATGAGCAGCACGTCCACCCGCCGGCGCCGGAACGACTCGACCAGCTTCTCCAGTGGCCACGCCGCGTCGTCGGACCACTCCGAGTGGATGTGGGCGGCGGCGCGGACGCGCCTCGACTGCGTCACGTGTGACTCCTGATCTGCCCGGCGACCGTCTCGTACGTGTCGCGGATGAAGACGCCCGCCTCGCCGCGGCGCCAGTTGTACCAGCGGTCGCCGCGGCGGGGGAGCACGGCCCGGAGGGTCTCGGCCCGGCCGGGCCAGCGTCCGGAATCGGCGCCGGAGGGGCCGCGCAGGACCGCGGCGAGGTGCACGAGCTCGCGGCCGAGGTGGCGGCAGAGCAGGTCGGGCGCGGCGTCGGGTGCCTCGGGGACGTAGCCCGGTTCGAGCGCCTGGCGGACCGCCCAGACCGGGTAGGGGTAACCGCGCCGCACCGCCAGCGCCATGCTGCCCCAGGCGCGGCCGTTGACCTCCATGAACCAGGCCGTGCCGTCGGGGTCGCGCAGCAGCTCGACCATGAACAGCCCGCGCCAGCCGATCCCCTCGACCAGCCGCTCCGCGGCGGCGCGCAGCGGCTCCGGCACGGGGGCCGACCGGCAGGCGCTCGACCCCGAGCCGCGCGGGTTCATCATCCGGATCCGCCGGTGGCCGCTCCAGGCGTGCACGCCCGAGGCGGTGGCGAACCCGAAGACGCCCTCGCCGACCCCGGTGACGGCCCGTTGGACGAGCACCGGCCCGTCGATCCGGGCGCTGAGCGCCTCGATCTCGCCCTCGTCGCGGGCGAGTGCGCCGGTCGGGCGCAGCAGTCGGCCCTCGTGCTCGACGACGGCGAGCGCGGGCTTCACGATCCACGGGCCCGCCCCGGCGTCCCGGCCGGGCACCGCAAGACCCGCCGCCTGCGCGGCGGCGATCTGCTCGCGCTTGTCGAGCGCGAACCGGGCCCCCTCACCCGTCGGCCCGGCCAGCGGCACCGTCAGGTCCTTGCGGGCGCAGGCCCACAGAGCGTGGTCGTCGAGCGGCAGCACCGCGACAGGGCGATGCCGGGCCACCGCCTCGGCGATGTCGCGGACGCACGCGTCGGCGTCGATCTCGGGCGCCGTCACCTCGACGATCGCGACGCGCCGACTGGCCGCGAGCGCGGGCCTGCTGCCCCGCCGGGCGAAGGCCACCACACGATAGCCGTGCTCGGCGAGGCAGAACGCGGACTCGGGCGCGGCGAGGGCGTCGGCGAACCCGATCAGCACCGGGCCCTGTCGGGCGGCGTTCCCGGTGCCGGGCGGCGAAGCCGTGGGCGGCTGGGGCGAGGCGGGTCCCTCGGGACGTTGCATCCAGCTCACCGCCACCGCTTGACCGCGCCGACCGCGGTGTCGCGCAGACGCCGGGCCGGGCCGCGGTGCGCGAACACCGCGGTGCGGAAGGAGTCGACAGTGTCCGTGGCCAGGACGCTGAAGCGGGCCTGCAGCCAGGCCTCGCCCGCCGCCGGGCGGCGGTCGCTGGTGTAGACGCGGCGGTAGCCGAGCGCGCGCAGGCGCCCGAGTATCCGTCGGTCGTAGGCGCCGAACGGGCAGGCGGCGCTGTCGACCGGGCGTCCGGCGGTCTCGGCGATCGCCGTCCGCGCGTCCGTGAGCTCGGCGCGCAGCTCGGTGTCGGGGACGTCGGGCCAGGCCCGGTGGCCCAGGCCGTGGGTGCCGACGCCCATGCCGGCCGCGACGAGCGCGCGCACCCCCTCGGCGGAGACGTTGCCGGGGGTGTCGATCCGGCCCGCGATGACGAAGAAGTCGGCCGTCAGGCCGCGCTCGACGAGCGCGGGCAGCGCGATCGCCACGTCGGACTCGTTGCCGTCGTCGAAGCTGAGCCGGACCTCGGGCCGGGCCGCGCACGCGTCCAGGATGCGCAGGAAGGAGTCCCGGCTCACCCAGTAGTCGTGCTCGCCGGGTTCGCGTTCCGGGCCCGGGGCGCCGACCCCGTGGAACGACACGTTGTGGACCACTTGCGGGCTCATGGCTGGCTCTGCCATTCCGTGTAGTAGCTGCTGGGGTTGGTCAGATAACGAACCGTCACCTGCGGGACGTGGACGACCCGGTGGTGGCGGGCGTAGCGGTGGATCAGCTCCCAGTCCTCCCTGGGCAGGACCTCCGGCGTGCGGCGGATCCGGCTGAACCGCAGCGCGGGCGTGCGCCGCGCCACGAAGGCGTTGGTGTCGAGGAACGCCTTGCGCGTGGCGAGGCGCCGGTCGTAGGGCACCGACAGCACGTCCCTCTCGGTGCCGTCCGGCAGGACCCGGCGCAACGCGGTGTAGACGGCGTCCGGCCCGCCCCGGGCGGTCAACGCGGCGAGGGCCACCTCCAGGTGGTCCGGCTCCCAGAGGTTGTCGTCGTCGAGGAAGGCGACGAACCGGGAGTCGGTGAGCCGGATGCCGACGTTGCGCACCACCCCGGCGATGCCGATGTTGTGCGACAGCGAGACGGCGACGAGCCGCGGGTCGTCCGGCAGGTCCGGCAGCCCGGCGCCGTCGTCGACGACGATCACGACCTGGTCCGTGACGGTCTGCGCGAGCGCGGAGGAGACGGCGGCACGCAGCGCCTCGGGCCGCCGGTAGGTGGCGATCACGGTGGCGACCAGCGCGCGCGGCCGCGCCTCGGCGGCCGCCCGGTCCAGCCGGCCGACCTCGGCGTCCTCGGTGCGGCGCAGCGCCCGGGCCGTGTGGCCGAGCAGGACCCGGTTGCGCCACTCGTACAGGACGTGCCAGCCGAACAGCCACTTGGCGAGCTCCCAGGGAGCCCGCACCAGCTTCCTGGTCGCGTTCACTGGGGCGTCACCGGCTTCCCTTGTGCGGTGGTGTTGTCCGCCCAGAGGTTGCCCGTGCCGCCCGCGTTCCAGTAGGCGACGATGCCGTAGGTGCCGCAGGCGGGGTGGAACTGGTCGGAGAAGATGTTGTGGGTGACCCGGATGCCGGTCGAGCCGGGCCCGCCGCCGTAGAGGGCGTAGGCGCCGCCCGCTATCCAGTTGCTGTCCACGAGCGCGTTGTTGACGGTGCCGGTGTCGGGGTAGAGGCCGACGGCCGCGGAGGCGCCGCGTTCGACGGTGGCCTCGTCGAGCAGCGTGTTGTGGCGGATCACCAGCTCCCCGGCGCCGCCGCCGTCGCTGATCACCGGGTCGAGGTGCTGCCACTGGCCGCTCAGGTTGACGAACGGCGCGAGGTCGTGGACGTAGTTGTCATGCAGGTCGCCCTGGCCCATGGACAGCGCGTCGCCGAAGACGGAGATGTCGCTCCAGCCGACCTCGACGGAGCTGGTGCCCATGTTGGACACCGCGTAGTCCTCACCGCCGTTGTCGAGCCCCTTGCCGGGGACGCCGGTGATCCGGCTGTGCAGCACGCGCAGCCCGTGGTAGCCCGAACGCAGGTTGACGCCCCACCAGTTGGTGGAGGTGATGCTGCTGTCGACGACGGTGACGTCGTTGGCGTAGATGTCGAGGGAGCCGGTGAGGTCCCAACCGCTGATCACCGTGCCGTCCGTGCGGATGGTGATGTTGCCGCTCTGCCGGTTGCCCGGCGTACTGCGCGGACCGGTGGTCGCGGAGGTCGGGAAGCCGCACGCGGCCGGTGAGGAGCAGGGGCCGGTGGGGCCGCCGGTGGCCGCGTCGGACCCGCCGGGCGTCTGCGACGCGCGCGCCGAGCCGGAGGGCGACGCGGAGGTCGACCCGGAGGCGCGCGCCGACGGTGTGGCACGGCCCGTGGCCGTCGCCGCGCCGCTCCCGGGCGTCCCGCCGGAGGGTCTGGAACCGCAGACCGACGCGTCACCCGTCGGGCAGTTCGCGCTGCTGTGCTCGTCCAGGTGGGCGCCGAGGGCGTCGGCCACCACCAGTAACAGGACCAGGCCCAGGACCGCCAGCAGCACCCGCACGGCAGTGCGCCGTGGGCCGGACCGGCCTGCCGGTGCCGGTGCAGTCCTGTGGGTGTTCTTGCGCATCGGGTTCACCTTCCCCGCCACGGCCGGGCGTGCCGGCCGTGGGCCGATTCGATCCCGCGCAACCGCTTGCCGCTCGGCAGGACGCAGACGAGGTAGACGGCCATGGCGACGACACCCGTCGCCACCAGCGCAAGCAGACCGTCGCCGAGCAGGCCGTGCAGCGCCCACGTCACGGCGGCCATGACCGCACCGGCCACGAACGGCCAGGCGCAGGCGCGGGCGAGGGAGCGCGGGGTGATCCCGCTGCGGGCCAGGCCCACCGTGAACACCGGCACCACCACGCCCGCCGCGACCAGGACGTGGCCCTCGGAGACGCCGACGATGCCGCGCAGGTGCGCCCCGGCGGCCAGCAC
Organism: Streptacidiphilus jiangxiensis; assembly: GCF_900109465.1. Classification (GTDB taxonomy): domain Bacteria; phylum Actinomycetota; class Actinomycetes; order Streptomycetales; family Streptomycetaceae; genus Streptacidiphilus; species Streptacidiphilus jiangxiensis. The sequence goes on along the minus strand of NZ_FOAZ01000024.1, from coordinate 45,527 downwards.
CGGCACGAGCGCCGCCAGCCACAGCCCCTGGGTGAGGATGAGCAGCCGCCGCCGTCCGATCGCCACCAGGCAGTCGTAGGCCAGTTCGCAGCCGATGCGTACCAGGCCCAGCGCCATCAGCCACGGCAGCGCGGCGGCCGCGGGCAGCCAGCGGCCGCCGTAGACCAGGTGGATCAGCGGGCCGGCCAGCACGGCCAGCAGCACGCACAGCGGCACGCTGCCGGTGACCAGCACGGCCAGCGCCCGTCCGAAGCCCTGCGCCAGCGCCTGCGGCGAGGACGCGAGCCGGGAGAAGCCGGCGAAGGAGACCCGGCGGGCGGCCTCGGAGATGATCCGCACCGGCCAGCCGGAGATGTTGAACGCCAGGACGTAGAAACCGAGTTGCACCTTGCCGAGGGTGGAGCCGACCACGATGGTGTCGACGTTCAGCACCCCGAGGGTGAGCAGGCTGGCCCCCGCCAGGGGCAGGCCGAAGCGCAGCAGCGCCCGCGCCTGGCCGCTGTCCCAGCCGAAGCGGAGCGAGCCGGGCGCCGCCAGCACCGAGCCGACCAGCGCCGCGACGTTGCCCACGACCGAGCCCCAGGCGAAGCTCATGGCGCCCCACCCGCGGAACGCCAGCAGCAGCGTCACGGCCGTGCTGAGCACGAAGTTGAGCGCGTCGATGGTCATCCGGCGGCCCTGCGCGAACTCGCGGGTCATGATGCCCGCGGGCACCTGCGAGACGCCGTCGAGGATCACGCACAGGGACATCACCCGCAGCACGCCGGTGGCACCGGGGGAGCCCAGGGCGGTCGCCAGGTGCGGCGCGGCGAAGAAGAGGGCCAGATAGAAGAGGCTGCTGGACAGGGTGCTCAGGGTCAGCACGGTGGGCGCGAAGCGCCGCACGTCACCGTCCCAGCGCACCACGGCCAGGCCCACGCCCAGCTCGTTGGCGGACAGCAGCACCAGCAGCACCGTCTGGGCCACCCCGTACACGCCCCAGGCGGCGGGGCCGAGCGCGAAGCGCGCCAGGACGACTCCGGCGGCGAAGTTGCCGAGTCGCATCACCATGGTGTTGATCAGGCTCCACCGGGCGGCGTTGCGGACCCGGGTACCGAGGGCGGGCGGTTCCGCGGCGGGCGGGTCCTCAGGCACGGCGTACGTGGGCGCGGTGTCCATGGCGGGACTCCTCGGGGGCGGCTCGGGGCCCGGCGAAGGTCAGCCGAACCAGGAGGAACGCTGCTTGACGGGCGCGGGCGCGGTACCGGACGGGGGCAGGACGGCCAGCTGGACGGTCGGGCTCTCCGGTGCGAGCCCGGCTTCGGGATCCGGCTGGGTTTCCGGTTCGGGCACGGGGATGGCTGCGGCAGCCGGGCCCGGCGGAGCCGGGATCCGGGCGGTCTCGCGCTCCGGCCGGAGCGGCGCCGCCGGCCCGGCGCCCGCCGGCCCGGCCTCCGAGGAGTTCGAGCCCGGGCCGATGGCCGAGTCCGGGGTGTTTGCCTCGTCCGCCTCCTCCGCCCCGGCCTCCTCGTCCTCCCGGCGGGGACGACGGCGGGCCTCGACGAAGAAGGTCGCCGCCAGGCTCAGGGCGAGCCCGACCAATCCGGCCAGGACGGTGTACTCGATCCGGGTCTTGGTCTGTGCCACCGGGCTCTGCGGCGCGACGATGGTGACGATCCGGATCACCGCGTCCGCCGGGACGTTCTGCTGCGTCTGGAACTGCTGCAGCCGCTCGGCCGCGTACGCGGTCAGCGTGGTGTCCTCCGCCAGCACCTTGGCCTGGTCGGTGCCGGTGACGGACAGCCACATCAGCGGTGCCTGCGCGTTGTCGGCGATCATCGCGTTGTAGGTGTCGGTCACGCCCCGGCTCGCGAGGTCCGCCTTGGCCGCGTCGGAGTCCAGGTTGCGGCCGAGGCTGTCGGCCATGCCGGTCAGCGAGGTCTGCGTGCTGAGGAACGGGTTGCCGTCGAAGGGCACCGTCGCCTTCTGCGAGTTGAGCAGTTCGACGGTGGCCTGCGACTGGTACTTCAGCGGCAGCACGACGATGATCGCCGCCGCCAGCACGCCCGTCAGCAACAGGCCCGGCAGCATGACGTACCAGCGTCTGCGCATGACCCGCGCGATCTCGGCGAGGTCCACTCCGTCTCCTTGTCCGTGGGTCGGTCGGCGGCTACGGGGGACACGCGACTGACGAACGAGCTTATGGGCTTTGGTGATCAGACGAGAGGGCTTTGCGCCGGTTGATTCTGTGAGTCGGCGGGCCGCGGGTCGGCGGACACCACGTCGGTGGGCCGTGGACGCCCGCCCGCGGGACCGCCGGTCAGCAGGACCTCGGCGATCCGCTCACCGGCCCGGCCGTCCCACAGCGCGGGGCGCCGCGCGGGCGGAGGAGCCGCCAGGACCGCCAGCGTGGTGCGGACGATCCCCTCGGGCTCCACCCCCGCCAGGACGTTGGTGCCCTCGGAGACCGTGATCGGCCGCTCGGTGTTCTCCCGCAGCGTCACACACGGCACGCCCAGGGCCGTGGTCTCCTCCTGGATGCCGCCCGAGTCCGTCAGCACGATCCGGGCGGACGCCTGGAGCGCGAGGAAGTCCAGGTAGCCGGCGGGCGGCACCAGCCGCACCCCCTCGGGAACCCCCAGCGCGGTGAGCTTGTCGGCCGCGCGCGGGTGCGCGGGCAGCAGCAGCGGACAGTGCTGCGCCACCTCGCCGAGCGCCTTGAGCATGCCCGCCAGGACGGCCGGGTCGTCGACGTTGGCGGGCCGGTGCAGCGTCACCAGGCCGTACGCGCCCGGCCGCAGACCGAGGCGCTCCAGCGCGCCGCCCACCCGGGCGCGCGGCAGGTTCGCCAGCAGCGAGTCGATCATGACGTTGCCGACCAGGTGGATCTGGTCCTCGCGGTAGCCCTCCGCGCGGAGGTTGACCACCGCGTCCTCGGACGGGGCCAGCAGGTAGTCGCTGAGCCGGTCGGTGACGACGCGGTTGACCTCCTCCGGCATCCGCCAGTCGCGGCTGCGCAGGCCCGCCTCGACGTGTGCCAGCAGTGGACCGGCCTTGGCGGTCACCAGGGCGCAGGCCACGGTGGAGTTGATGTCGCCGACGACGACCACCGCGTCGGGGGCGACCTCGGCCAGCAGCGGCTCGAACCCGGTCATCACCCGGGCCGTCTGCTCGGCGTGGCTGCCGGAGCCGACGCCGAGGCTTCGGTCCGGCCGCCGGATGCCGAGGTCGGCGAAGAAGACGTCGTTCATCGCCGGGTCGTAGTGCTGGCCGGTGTGCACGAGCACGACCTCGGCGCCGCGCTGTTCCAGCGCGTCCATCACCGGCTTGACCTTCATGAAGTTGGGGCGTGCCCCCACCACGCAGACGATCCGCATCAGTCTCAGAGCACCTCTACCTCGGCACCGGCCGCCGCGTCCACCGCGGCGGCGTCACCGGCCAGGCGGCGACGGCAGTCCAGCACGTAGCGGGCGTGGCTGCGCACCAGCTCCCAGTCGAAGCTGTCGTGGTCGGTCAGCACCACCACCGCGTCGGCTGCGCCCAACTCCTCGGCGGTCAGCTCCACGCGGGCGAGCCGCGCGTCGACCTCGGGCGGCTCGACCACGTGCGGGTCGGCGGCGTGCACCTCCGCGCCCAGGTCGAGCAGGAGCCGGGCCACGCGCAGCGCGGGCGACTCCCGGGCGTCGCCGGTGTTCTTCTTGTACGCGAGGCCGAGCAGCAGGATCCGCGAGCCGTTGACCGAGCGGCGCTGCGCGTTGAACGCCTCGATCAGGCGGCGGGTCACGTACTCGGGCATGTGGTTGTTGATGTCGTTGGCGAGCTCCACGAAGCGGAAGCTCTGGCCGAGTTCGCGCTGCACCCGCCAGGAGAGGTAGGACGGGTCGATCGGCAGGCAGTGGCCGCCCACCCCCGGGCCGGGGGTGAACCGCATGAAGCCGAACGGCTTGGTCGCGGCCGCGTCGATGGCCTGCCACACGTCGATGTCCAGGTGGCGGGCGAACATGGCGATCTCGTTGACGAGCGCGATGTTGACGTGCCGGAAGGTGTTCTCCAGCAGCTTGGCCAGCTCGGCCTCCTTGGGGGAGGCCACCGGCACCACGGTGTCGACCAGTTGGCCGTAGAAGGAGGCGACCGCCTCCCGGGAGGCGGCGTCGACACCGGAGACCACCTTGGGCGTCTGCTGGAAGCCCCAGACGGTGTTGCCCGGATCGATCCGCTCGGGGCTGTACCCGAGGTGGAAGTCGGCCCCGGCGGCCAGGCCCGAGCCGTCCTCCAGCAGCGGCCCGAACAGGTCCTGGGTGGTGCCCGGGTAGGTGGTCGACTCCAGCACCACCGTCGCGCCGGGACGCAGGTAGCGGCTGAGGGTGCGCGCCGACTCCTCGATGTAGCTGAGGTCCGGCACGCCCTCGCGCAGCGGGGTGGGCACGGTCACCACGGCCACGTCGAAGCCGCCGCAGTCGCGGGCGGCGTCGCTCGCGCGGTAGGCGCCGGACGCGAGCACGGCGCGCAGCCGCTCCGAGGAGACGTCCTCGACGTAGGACTCGCCGGCCGCCAGCCGCTTGATCCGGCCGCCGTCCACGTCGTACCCGATCACCTCATGCCCGACCTCGGCCGCCCGCACCGCGAGCGGCAGCCCCACGTACCCCTGACCGACCACGACCACGCGCATCAGTTACCTCCTGCCGGTGCCGGCGGTTGCGACGGTTCTGCGGTGCGCGCGAGCATCGCCCGCGCGGTCATGGCCACGAACTGGACGTTGGTGACCAGATAGCGGCGGCCCAGCCGGCGCGGCTCCTGGGCCACCCGGTAGAGCCACTCCAGGCCCAGGCGCTGCCAGACCTCGGGCGCGCGGCGGGTGACCCCGGCGAGCACGTCGAACGAGCCGCCCACGCCGTGGACGACCCGCACGCCGGTCCGCTCGCCGTAGGCGGCGGTGAAGAGCTCCTTCTTCGGCGAGGTCATGCCGAGGAAGAGCAGCTGGGCGCCGCTGGCCGCGATCGCGTCGGCGACCTGCGACTGCTCGGCATCGGTGAAGTAGCCGTCCCGGGCGCCGGCCACGCGCAGCCGCGGATGCCGCTCGGCCAGGTTGGCCAGCATCGCGTCGAGCGCCTCGCGCCGCGCGCCGAGGAAGTAGACCGACAGGCCGCGCTGCTCGGCCTCCGCCAGCAGGTGCTGGAACAGGTCGATCCCGGCCACCCGCTCCGGGAGCGGTGCGCGCAGCAGCCGGGCGGCCCACACCACGGCCTGGCCGTCGGCCAGCACCAGGTCGCAGCCGGTGACCGCGTCGGCCAGGCGCGGGTCCTTGCGCATGGTGACCAGCTTGGCGGCGTTGACGACGCCCACCTCCAGCCGGCGGCCCTCGTCGGCGGCGCGCGCGCACGCCTCGACGGCCTGGGCCAGGGTCAGCGGGTCGATGCCGACCCCCAGCACCTGGCGCCGGGGCGGCCCCTGATGTTCGGTCACGATCCCTACCTCTCAGGGGAGTCGAGCGAGCCGAGCCAGGCGTGCAGCATCCAGCCGAACTCGTAGGGACGGCACTCGCGGTCCAGCGCGACCGGCGGGTAGAGCCGCTCCAGGGGTTCCAGGCGCAGGCCGGGGACGAGCAGGCTGCCCACGCCGCGTGCCGCGCGGACGGCCTTGCGCGGGTCGCCGCGGAACACCTTGCGCCAGGTCACCCCGAGGTCGTCGTGGATCATCGGCTCGGGCGTGCCGCCGCCCGGCGCCTCGCGCAGCTCCGGCACCTGCGTCATCCACCGCAGTCCGCGCCGGATCGCCTCACCGTGGTCCGCGCCGCCGGCCTCGGTGAGGTCGAGCAGTGCGGTGGGGGCCATCGCGTGCTGGTGGACGCTGTAGACCGGGTAACCCTCGACGACCGTGCCGTGGCGGGCGTCGTAGTGCCACCACCACTGGCCGCCCTCGCCCTGGAGCTCGCAGATGCGGGCGGCGCAGGCGTCGGCCGCGGCCAGTGCGGCCGGGTCGCCGCCCTCGGTGGACGCGTGCGCCCGGGCGAGCGCCTGCAGCGGGTAGGTCTGGTCGGCGAAGCAGCCCACATGGGCCCGGTACCAGGGCAGCAGGCCGGGGCCGGTCGCGTGCGGGAAGAGCGGGCCGGCGCCGAGCCGGGCGCGCAGCAGGCGGTCCCGGGCGGTCTGCAGGCGGCGTTCCACACCGGTCGCGTCGGTCAGGCCGCGGGCTGCGCAGAGCGCGGAGAGCACCCAGGCGGCCTCGACGGTGTAGCGCGGCTGTGCGGCGCCCTCGTCGAGGTCGTCCAGCGCCGCGAGCCGGGCCAGCGCGTCGTCGAGCTTCGGGTGGCGGGTGTCCGCGGCGGCCCAGGTCACCAGCGCGGCGTCGCCGAGATTGCCGACGCCGGGCAGCTGTTCGACCAGGACGCCCGCGTACTCCGCCGCGGTCAGGCCGCCGAAGATCGGCCGCTGCCGGTCCTCGGGCAGCAGCTTGGCGCCCAGCACGGTGATGGCGGCGTAGCGCACGCTCTCGCCACGGTCCTCCAGCCGCGGCTCGGCGCCGAGCACGGCCGGGGTCACGGCGGCCCGGGTGAAGACGAAGGTCTTCCGCTCGGGTCGGTACATGGCCGGCAGTCCCGTCTCGGCGAGCCGCAGCAGGCGGTCCAGGAGCGCGGAAAGGTCGGTCTCGGCCGCGACAACGGCCTTGGTGCGTGTGGTGGTCATCAAGTCCTTCACCGCGTCGGGGAGACAGGACGTGCTGAGAGGGACGTGCAGAGAAGGCCGCGTTCTCGACGCAGCGTACGCCCACACAATAAGCACACATGTGTCCGGCGGGCGTCGATTTGCGGAACTCGGCTGATCCACAACACTTCTGAGGCCAGCTCAAAAGGGCTGGATAGCCGCTTGTCCTTGCCTGTGCACGGCCGCTTGGGAGTCAGAAACCTTACTTGTCAGGGGTATTGATCGTCTCGTCCGCTGCCTCTACCTTGTGGAGATCCAGTAAAGACGGGGGAGGTCAGGTGGGGGACGGCAGGATTCCGGGCCTGGTGGCACTGGAAGCGGCGCGGCTCTACTGGGGCAACGACGCATGGCACGAGAACAACCGCGGTCAGCAACGTGTGTTGGCGCGATCCCGCTCCGTACCGGCGGTCCCCGCCGACGCCGCCGGGCACGCGCTGGCCACCGCCGCCGACCGGAACGGCTTCGCCGTGCTGGACCCCGGCTACCGCCCCGGCCTGATCGAGGAGGTCCGGGCCGGCTACGAGAAGCTCATCGACGACCCGACGGTCACCGTCGACATGGGCGGCCGGATCAAGGACGCGGTCCGCTACGTGCTCGACCCGGTGGACCGGGTCCCGGTCCTGCGGGAGCTGCTGAACGCCCCGGTGCTGAGCGCGCTCGACGCCTACTACGGCGGCCGGTGGCGGGTGCAGCACGTCCGGATGTGGCGGATCGCCCACCTCCCGGAGCACGAACGCGGCTTCCACCACTACGGCAACCTCTGGCACTGCGACCAGCATCCGACCTCGACGCTGAAGTACTTCGTGCAGATCAGCGAGGGGGTGACCGCGGAGGGAGGGGCGTTCCGGCTGCACCCCGTGCCGAGCACCCGCCGCCTGATGCGCAGCGGCTTCCTCGGGCAGGGCTGGGCCAAGGGGCCGGCCCGACGGCAGTTGGACGACCCCCGGCGGGTCGTGCCGTTCGTCGCGCCCGCGGGCCACGGCGCCTTCGTCAACACCACCCGCTGCCTGCACCGGGCCGGCAACCCGCCGGAGGGCACCACTCGCGGCATGGTGCAGCTGACCTTCGTCCCCGCGCCGGACCCGCGCGGCCCCGGCGACCCGCTGGACGGCCTGCGGCCCGACCCGAACGTCGCGGAGGGTCGCACCGCCTGACGCCTGCGGGCGGCGGCGGACCCCCGGGTCGATACTGGGAGCAGCAAGGAGAGGAGGCATCCCATGCGCAAGGTTGCCGACTGCCGTGATTTTCCCAGCGAGTCGGGCTGCACGCTGACCATCTCCGGTGCGGAGGAGGAAGTCGTCCGCGCCGCCGCCGAACACGCCGTCTCGGTCCACGGGGAGACGGACACCCCGCAGCTCCGCACCGAGATCCGCGCTGCCCTCAAGGACGAGGCGCTGACCGGCGCCTGATCCCCACCGTTCCCACTACTCGCGGCGCTCGTGCTGCGGCGAGCGCCGCCGGTGGATCTCCTCCATCAGGCTGACCTCACGGTCGCCCGCCTGGATGTCGTTCAGCCAGGCCTCGTGCTCGGCCGCCTTGCGCCGGTTCCACGCCCGCAGCCGCGGCGTGACGAGGACGGCCCCGGCGACACAGACGGCGGCCAGCAGGCACCAGACCGCGGTCACCACAGCGGTCCCGCGGTCGGACAGAGCGTGTGCACACCGGAAGCGTACCGAAACCGGACGCCCGCAGTCCCCCCTGTGCGCACGCTCTGCGACATCTTGCGTACGGACAGTGCTCGCTCAGTACTGGTAGAAGCCGCGGCCGGACTTGCGGCCCAGCAGGCCCGCGTCGACCATGCGCTGCAGCAGCGGCGGGGCCGCGTACAGGGGCTCCTTGAACTCCTCGTACATCGAGTCGGCGATGGAGACGATGGTGTCCAGGCCGATCAGGTCGCACAGACGCAGCGGGCCCATCGGGTGGGCGCAGCCGGCCTCCATGCCCTTGTCGATGTCCTCGGCCGTGGCGATGCCGGACTCGAACATGCGGACCGCGGAGAGCAGGTAGGGCACCAGCAGCGCGTTGACGACGAAGCCGGCGCGGTCGCGGGCGCGGATCGGGTCCTTGACGAGCGCCCCGCGGGTGAACGCCTCGGCGCGGGCGACGGTCTCCGCGGAGGTGGTGAGCGTCGGGATGATCTCGACGAGCTTCTGCACCGGTGCCGGGTTGAAGAAGTGGATGCCGAGCACCTGCTCGGGCCGGCTGGTGGCCGAGGCGAGCTTGACGATCGGGATCGAGGAGGTGTTGGACGCCAGGATCGCGTCACGCCGCTCGACGACGCGGTCGAGCGTCTCGAAGATCGCGACCTTGATGTCCTCGCGCTCGGCGACGGCCTCGACGACCAGGTCGCGGTCGGCGAAGTCGGCCAGTTCGGTGGTGAAGGAGATCCGGGACAGCGCGTCGTCGCGGTCCTCCTCGCTGAGCTTGCCGCGGCGGACCGCGGTGTCGAGAGAGGTGGTGATGCGGGTGCGTCCCAGTTCCAGCGCCTCGCCGGTGGCCTCGGAGACCTTGACGTCCAGTCCCGAGCGCGCGAAGACCTCCGCGATGCCGGACCCCATCAGGCCGCAGCCGACCACTCCTACTCGCGCGATGTCGCTCACGTGTGGCTTCCCCAGTTCCGTTCGACGAGGAGTCCTAAAGTCCTAGGACTTCCATTCAATTCAGTGCAACGGCCCGACGTTACCTCCTGGCCGCCCGCGTGTCCGCCGCCGGACCTGCCGACGGCGGGCGACGATGAAACGGACGAATCACACCCAACCGGGAGGGAGGCGGGGCCATGGGCCTGCGGACACTGGAAGGGCAGTCCGCGCTGGTGACGGGCGCCGGACGGGGAATCGGGCGGGAGATCGCCCTCGGACTGGCCGAGGAGGGCATGAACGTGGGGCTGCTCGGCCGCCACCGCGACACCCTCACCGACACCCTGCGCGCCTGCGCACGCCACGGTGTGAAGTGCGTCGCGTTCGCCGCGGACGTCGCACATCCGGGGCAGGTGAAGGCGGCGGTCAACAGCGTCCAGCGCGACCTGGGCCGGATCGACCTGCTGGTCAACAACGCCGGTCAGGTCGACCGCGCCGAGGTGCCGCTGTGGGAGGCGGACCAGACGCAGTGGTGGCAGGTGGTGGAGACGAACCTGCGCGGCCCGTTCAATCTGCTGCGCTCCGTGCTGCCCGGCATGGTCCAGCGCGGTGCCGGGCGGGTGGTCAACCTCAACAGCGGTTTCGCCCTGCGCCCCGACGGCCGCTACTCGGCGTACGCGACCTCGAAGGCGGCGCTGCTGCGGCTCAGCGACAACCTTGCAGAATCGTTGCGCCCGCACGGGGTGACCCTGCTGGACATCAGCCCGGGCGCGGTGGCCACGGACATGACCGCCGGCATGGCGATGTTCGAGGGCATGGTGCACTGGGGGAGCATCCCGTACCTGGTCAGCACCGTGGTCGATGTGGCGCGCGGCCGCTTCGACCCGCTCCACGGCCGCTTCGTCCACCTCGGGCAGGACGACCTCGACGCGCTGCTGCGCGACGCCGACCTCATCCGCGAGCGCGACGCGCGCACGCTGCGCCTGCGCACCTACGGCGATCAGGACCCGCTCGGCGCCTACGCCTGAGTGCGGACCGCGATCAGCGACTTGGTCAGGCCGGCGACCCGTTCGGAGGTGAGCACCGAACGGGGGAAGAGGTAGCGCATCTCGGCGCGGGTCAGCAGCTCGATGTTCAGCACCGCGTTCAGTCCTTCCTCCGCCGTGCCGGGCCGGCTGTGGGTGAGCGGCCAGTGCCGCACCAGACGCGCGCGGGCGGCCAGCGGCAGGAACTGGAAGCCGGGCGCGAGGAAGTGCGGTTCGACCGGGAAGTACCGGTAGGGCGTCTGGATCCAGTGGTGGGGGGCCAGCTCCTCGACCGCGGTGACGAACCGCTGCCGCTGGCTGTGGCCGCCGACGTGCTCGATGGTCGAGTTGGAGAAGACCAGGTCGTACTCGCCCAGCCCGGCGCGGACGGCCGGATCGGTCACGTCGGCGTTCTCCGCGGTGATCCAGTCCGGGAGTTCGGCCGGGTGCGGCTCCAGGTTGATCAGGTGCACGTGCTTGGGGCGCAGCGGCGCGCGCAGCCACATCGACGCGGTCCCGCCGAGATCCACCACCCGCATCGACTCGATCCGAGGGAAGCAGCGCCGGAACCGTTCCCAGCGGGCCGTCCGGAGCCGCTCGCCGACGGAGCCGGGCGCGTCGACGAACCGGTTGCGGACGGAACGAGGTGTGGGCATCGCGTCGACCGCCTCAGGTCAGGGATCTTCGGGCGCAGGAAACGCTACTGACTCGGCGGGGATCGCACTGCCGATTCCGCAGATATGGCACGTACCCCACCTCGCGGACCTTGATTGCATGAATGTGCTGTCCTTCGTATAGTTATCCCAACACGAGGAGGCAGCACATGGCAGCGAAGGCCACGTACCGGGCGGCGGTCGCCGGGGCGAGCGGGTACGCCGGGGGCGAGGTCCTGCGCCTGCTGCTGGCGCATCCCGCCGTCGAGATCGGAGCGCTCACCGGCGGCTCCAACGCCGGGACGACGCTCGGAGAGCTGCAGCCGCACCTGTGGCCGCTGGCCGGGCGCGTGCTGGAGCCCACCACCGCCGAGACGCTGGCCGGCCACGACGTCGTCTTCCTCGGCCTGCCGCACGGCCAGTCCGCGGCCGTGGCCGAGCAGTTGGGCCCGGATGTGCTCGTCGTCGACTGCGGCGCCGACTTCCGGCTGCACAGCGCCGAGGACTGGGAGAACTTCTACGGCTCCCCGCACGCCGGCACCTGGCCCTACGGCCTGCCCGAGCTGCCCGGCGGCCGCAAGGCGCTGGAGGGCAGCAGGCGCATCGCCGTGCCGGGCTGCTACCCGACCTCCGTCTCCCTCGCGCTCTTCCCCGCCTACGCCGCCGGGCTCGCCGAGCCCGAGGCCGTCGTCGTGGCCGCGTCCGGCACCTCCGGCGCCGGCAAGGCGCCCAAGACGCACCTGCTGGGCAGCGAGGTCATGGGCTCGATGAGCCCCTACGGCGTCGGCGGCGTCCACCGCCACACCCCGGAGATGACGCAGAACCTCTCCGCCGTCGCGGGCGAGCGCGTCGCCGTCTCGTTCACGCCGACCCTCGCGCCGATGTCCCGCGGCATCCTCGCCACCTGCAACGTCAAGGCGAAGCCCGGCGTCACCGCCGCCCAGGTGCGTGCCGCCTACGCCGAGGCGCTCGCGGGGGAGCCCTTCGTCCACCTGCTCCCGGAGGGGCAGTGGCCCGCCACCGCCTCCGTCCAGGGGTCCAACAACGCGCTGGTCCAGGTCGCCTTCGACGAGAGCGTCGGCCGGATCATCGCCATCGCCGCCATCGACAACCTCGTCAAGGGCACCGCCGGCGGCGCCGTCCAGAGCATGAACATCGCCCTCGGCCTGCCCGAGGAGCTCGGCCTTCCGCAGACAGGAGTCGCACCGTGAGCCAGAACCCCGTGACCAACCCCGGAGTCGGAGTCACGGCGGCCCGCGGCTTCCGCGCGGCGGGCGTCACCGCCGGGATCAAGGCCTCCGGCACGCCCGACCTCGCGCTCGTCGTCAACGAGGGCCCGTCCTTCGCCGCCGCCGGCGTCTTCACCTCCAACCGGGTCAAGGCCGCGCCGGTCCTCTGGTCCCAGCAGGTCGTCAAGGGCGGCGCCGTGAGCGCTGTCATCCTCAACTCCGGTGGCGCCAACGCCTGCACCGGCCCGCTCGGCTTCCAGGACACCCACGCCACCGCCGAGAAGGTCGCGGAGGTGCTCGGGCTCAGCGCCGGCGAGGTCGCCGTCGCCTCCACGGGCCTCATCGGCGTCCGGTTGCCCATGGACAAGCTGCTGCCCGGCGTCGAGACCGCCGCCGCCGCGCTCAGCGAGGACGGTGGTGAGCAGGCCGCCGTCGCCATCAAGACCACCGACACCGTCCACAAGACCGCCGTCGCGCACGGCGACGGCTGGACGGTGGGCGGCATGGCCAAGGGCGCGGGCATGCTGGCGCCTGGCCTGGCCACCATGCTCGTGGTGATCACCACCGACGCGCTCGTCGAGGCGCCCGAGCTGGACGCGGTGCTGCGCGGCGCCACCGCCAAGACCTTCGACCGGGTCGACTCCGACGGCTGCATGTCCACCAACGACACCGTGCTGCTGCTCGCCTCCGGCGCCAGCGGCATCGTCCCGGACGCCGACGAGTTCGCCGCCGCCGTCCGCGAGGTCGCAGCCGACCTGGCCCGCCAGCTGATCGGCGACGCCGAGGGCGCCAGCAAGGACATCCGCATCGACGTCGTGAACGCCGCCAGCGAGGCCGACGCCGTCGAGGTCGCCCGCTCCATCGCCCGCAACAACCTGCTCAAGTGCGCCATCCACGGCGAGGACCCGAACTGGGGCCGCGTCCTGTCCGCCATCGGCACCACCGCCGCCGCCTTCGAGCCGGACCGGCTGGACGTCGCCATCAACGGCGTCTGGGTCTGCCGCGACGGCGGCGTCGGCGAGGACCGCGAGCTGGTCTCCATGAAGGACCGCGAGGTCGTCATCACCGCCGACCTGAACGCGGGCAAGGAAGCCGCGACGGTGTGGACCAACGACCTCACCGCCGAGTACGTCCACGAGAACAGCGCCTACTCCAGCTGATCACCAGCCAAGGACCTGACGTGCAGATCGCACCCAAGGGCGAACAGGCCCGCAACAACACCGCGCTCCCCAAGGCGCTCACCCTCGTCGAGGCCCTGCCGTGGCTGGAGCGCTTCCACGGCAAGACCGTCGTCATCAAGTTCGGCGGCAACGCCATGGTCGACGACCAGCTGAAGTCCGCGTTCGCGCAGGACGTCGTGTTCCTGCGCTACGCCGGCCTGCGGCCGGTCGTCGTCCACGGCGGCGGTCCGCAGATCAGCGCCCAACTCGCCAAGCTGGGCCTGGAGTCCAGCTTCACCAACGGCCTGCGGGTGACCACCCCCGAGACCATGGACGTGGTCCGGATGGTGCTGGCCGGCCAGGTCCAGCGCGACCTGGTCGGACTGCTCAACGAGCACGGCCCCTTCGCCGTCGGCATGACCGGCGAGGACGCGCACACCATGACGGCGATCAAGCGCTTCGCCGAGGTCGACGGCGAGCAGGTCGACATCGGCCTGGTCGGCGACATCGCCAACGTCAACCCGGGCGCGGTCAAGGCGCTGATCGAGGACGGCCGGATCCCGGTCATCTCCTCGGTGGCGCGAGGCTCCGACGGCCATGTCTACAACGTCAACGCCGACACCGCCGCCAGCGCGATGGCGGTGGCGCTCCAGGCCGAGATGCTCGTGGTCCTCACCGACGTCGAGGGCCTCTACGCCGACTGGCCGAACTCCGACGACGTGATCAGTCAGCTGTCCGCCTCCGAGCTGGAGAAGCTGCTGCCCACGCTGGCCAGCGGCATGCTGCCGAAGATGGAGGGCTGCCTGCGCGCGGTGCGCGAGGGTGTGGGCACGGCTCGCGTCCTGGACGGCCGGGTCCAGCACAGCCTGCTGCTGGAGATCTTCACCGACGAGGGCATCGGCACCATGGTCATGCCCGACGCCGAGACCGACAACATCGAAGCGACCGTGATGGCCGGGGGGTTGGCATGACGAACAACAGTGATCTGACGGCCCGTTGGCAGCACGCGCTGATGGACAACTTCGGCACGCCGCGGCTGCCGCTGGTCCGCGGCGAGGGCGTGCACGTGTGGGACGCCGAGGGCAAGCGCTACACCGACTTCCTCGGCGGCATCGCCGTCAACTCGCTCGGTCACGCGCACCCGGCGATCGTCGCCGCCGTCACGCAGCAGATCGGCACCCTCGGCCACGTCTCCAACCTCTTCATGGCCGAGCCCTCGATCCGCCTCGCCGAGCGGCTCGTCGCCGCGAGCGGCCGGGAGGACGCGCGGGTCTACTTCTCCAACTCCGGTGCCGAGGCCAACGAGGCCGCCTTCAAGCTGGCCCGGCTGACCGGCCGCACCCACATGGTCTCCGCACTCGGCGCCTTCCACGGCCGCACCATGGGCGCGCTCGCGCTCACCGCGCAGCCGAAGAAGCAGGACGGCTTCCACCCGCTGCCCGGCGACGTCACCAACGTCCCCTACGGCGACGTCGAGGCGCTGCGGGCCGTCGTCACCGAGGAGACGGCCGCGGTCATCCTGGAGCCGATCCAGGGCGAGAACGGCGTCGTCGTCCCGCCCGACGACTACCTGCTCGCGGCCCGGGAGATCACCCGCGCCAAGGGCGCGCTGCTGATCCTGGACGAGATCCAGACCGGCATCGGCCGCTGCGGCCACTGGTTCCAGTACCAGGCCTCCGAGGGCGTCGACCCGGACGTGGTCACCCTGGCCAAGGGCCTCGGCGGTGGCCTGCCCATCGGCGCGACCCTCGCCTTCGGCGACGCCGCGCAGCTGTTCAAGCCCGGCCACCACGGCTCGACCTTCTCCGGCAACCCGGTGGTGTGCGCGGCGGCGAACGCCGTCCTCGACACCATCGAGCAGCAGGGCCTGCTGGACCACGTCACCAAGGTGGGCGAGCGGCTGCGGACCGGGATCACCGCCCTCGGCGACCCCCTCGTCGACCACGTGCGCGGGGCCGGTCTGCTGATCGGTGTCGTGCTCACCCGTCCGGTCGCGGGTGAGCTCCAGGCGGCCCTGCAGCGGGCCGGCTTCCTGGTGAACGCCGCAGCCCCCGACGTCATCCGGTTGGCCCCGCCACTGATCGTGACCGAGCGGGACGTGGACGCCCTGCTCGCGGTCCTCCCGGGTGTGCTCCGCTCGATCAAGTAAGGGACACTTGCTCCATGACCGAACCCCATCGCGACGCACCGGCGACGTCCTCGGCAGCGCAACTGCCGCAGACGCGCACGGCGCGCCACCGACGGATCGTGGAGCTGCTGACGCGTCAGCCCGTCCGTTCCCAGAGCCAGCTCGCCAAGCTGCTCGCCGACGACGGGCTGACGGTCACTCAGGCCACGCTCTCGCGTGACCTGGACGAGCTCGGCGCGGTCAAGATCCGCAACTCCGACGGCGCCCTCATCTACGCGGTCCCGGCAGAGGGCGGCAACCGGACGCCGCTGGCCCCGATGGGGGAGTCGGCCTCGGAGACCCGGATGGCCCGCCTGGCAGCGGAGCTGCTCGTCTCGGCGACGGCCTCCGGCAACCTCGTCGTCCTGCGCACCCCGCCGGGGGCGGCGCAGTTCTTCGCCTCCTCGATCGACCAGTCGGGCGTGGAGGAGATCATCGGCACCATCGCGGGCGACGACACCGTCCTGGTCATCAGCCGCGACCCGAACGGCGGCCAGGACCTGGCCCAGTACCTGCTGCGGCTCGCCCAGTCCTGAGTTCTCTGCACGGGCGCAACCCCGGTGTGGCCGCGTCGTGATCAACGTGGCGGACACTTGGGGTCCATGGGGGATGCCGACGCCCGAAGAGGGCGCTTTCAGGCCGGTGCCGCGCTCGCCTGGGCGGGCCGGCCGGGCACGCTGGCAGCGTTGGCCGTGCTGGTCGTCAACGACCACGTACTGAAGCAGACTTGGCCTGGACCGGTGAGCGGCAAGCTCAGCGACCTGGCCGGCATGCTGGTCGCGCCACCGCTGGTGGCCCTGGTCCTGTCCTGGATCCGTGGGCACAGCTCCGACCGCCAGGCGCTGGCCGCCCTGCTGACCACGGGCGTGGGGTTCGTCCTGGTCAAGTCCTCGCCCGCGGGTGCCGAACTCGCCTCCCGGCTCTGGTCGTCGGCGGGCATCCCGTCCCGGATGGTCGCCGACCCGACCGATCTGCTCGCCCTGCCCGCCCTCGCCCTGGCCTGGCTCACCTGGCGCCGGGCGCGGATCCGTCCGGTCCCGGCCGCGGGGGCCCGACGGGTGCGGGCACTGGTGGCGGTCGCCCTGCTCGTCGCCGGCACCGCGGCCACCTCGGCGCTCCCGGCCCAGCGCTTCCCGGCCCTGGCGGTGGCGAACGGGCACGTCTACCTCGTGCCCGCAGGCCAGAGCGCCACGGGCGCCAAGGACGCGCTGCTGCCCCAGGCGGTCACCGACGACGGCGGGCGCACCTGGCGGACCGACAAGGCGTCCCTGCGCGAGAAGATCCCACCCGGCTCCATGGCGACGCTCTCCGCGTGCGTGCCTGGGGCGCCGCTGCACTGCTTCCGTGCGGAGCCGCAGTCCGAGCCGCTGGTGGAGGAGACCACCGACGGCGGGGTCATCTGGCGCGACGCCTGGCAGCTCAGCCCCGGTCGGAGCCTCTACCGAGCCCGGTCCGTCCACCCCGGCTTCCTCCAGGACGCCGTCGACGAGCCGGCATACGGGGCGCGGGGCCTGGTCGTCCAGGCGGTCCCCGGCGGGTTCGCGGTCCTCGTGGACGAGCAGGCCGACGGCCTGCTCGTGCGCGACGCGGCCGGGCACTGGAGCCGTCCCCGCACGCGCCTCACCGCGGAGCCGGTGCCGCTGACGGGCTTGGCCCGGCAGGTCGGCCTGGAGTACCTGCTGGCCATGGTCTGGGGCTGCGTCTGCGGCCTGGTCGTCCGGCGTGCCGTCCAGTGGCGGCTGGACCACGGCTGGCCGTTCGTCTACCTCCCCGGCTCCGGTCTCGCGGCGCTGGCCGTGCTCGCGCTGGTCGAGCGGTACGCGTACACCGGGTACCAGGCGCCGGACCTCGCGCTCTACGGCGCGCTCCTGGCGGCGGCCCTGGTCGGCGCGGTCGTCGCCAGCCGCCCGGCCAGGGACCGCGCAGGGGTGCGCGGGTTCGTCACCGTCGCCGTCGCCGGGACGCTCTCCGGCGGCCTGGCCCTGGCCCCGTACCTCGGCTGGTCGGCCGCGGCGCCGGACAGCTTCACGACCGCGTCCCGCCTGGCCGTGCTCGGGGCCCTGCTGGGTCTCGGTCTCAGCATCGCGTCGGGCCTGCTGGTGGCCCGACGCACGCCGCGCCACCAGGGCCCCGGCGGGCCCGCCCCACGGACGCCCGGGCCGGAATGGGCCCTCCCGTCGGCCGCCGGCCGACCGGTCTTCTGGCCCACTCCCTCCGGCCACGCCCCACCACCCCCGCCGCCGGCCCGCGACTCACCCCCGCCGCCCGACTCACCTCCGGGACCTCCACCTCCGCCCCCTGGCTCGCCTTAGGGCCTGCCCTGGGGGTGCCCAGCCGCCCCCGGCGCCTCCTCCGGCGGCCTCGGCGCGGCTAGGCCTGCTCCGGCGCCCTGCTCGTTTCCGGGGTCTCCGGCGCCCGGCGTGGCTGTGGAAGTGCCCGGAGTGTCGCGCCGATCGGGCGGGCCGGCTGCAGGGTCAGGCCTGTGAAGGGCTTGACCTCGCCCGGGTCGGTCTCCACCCGCCAGCGCTGCGCCAGGGTCGCGAGGACGAGGGCCGCCTCCACCAGGGCGAAGCGGGTGCCGAGGCAGGTGCGGGGGCCGCCGCCGAAGGGGAACCAGGCGTGGTCCGGGACGGGGGTGGGCGCGTCCGGGTCCCAGCGTTCGGGGCGGAAGACGTCCGGCTCGGGGAAGAGCCTGGGGTCGCGGTGGACGGACCACTGGCTCGACCAGACCGTCGTGCCCTCCGGGACCGGCCGGCCGCCCAGGGTCGCGCCGGCGCGGGCGACCGCGGTGATCAGCCAGATCGGCGGGTAGAGGCGGAGCGACTCCTTGACGATCGCCTGGGTGAACGGCAGGCGCGCGTAGTCGTCGAAGCCGGGCAGACGGCCGCCGTCGAGGACCTCGGTGAGCTCCGCGTCGAGGCGGGCACGGGCCTCGGGGGAGCCGGCGAGCAGGTGCCAGGCCCAGGTGAGGGTCGTCGAGGTGGTCTCGTGGCCGCCGATGTAGAGGGTGATCGACTCGTCGCGCAGCTCGCGGTCGGAGAGGGGCGCGCCCGCCTCGTCTCGTGCGGCGAGCAGTCGGCTCAGCAGGTCGTCACGTTCCTCGCCCGCGGCCTCGGCGGCATGGTGCTCGGCGATGATCCGCGCGATCTCCGCGTCCAACTCCGCCACGGCGGACCGCAGTCGGCGACGGCCGGGGGTGGGCACCCACGGCGGCAGGAAGATCGTCGCCCCCCGCAGCTCCGCGCCGATCTCCTGCTGGGCGACCGCCATGGCCCGCGCGATCGTCTCCTCGCGCCCGGCGGTCTCGACGCCGAACAGGGTCCGCACCGCCACGCGTTGCGTCAGAGCCGTCATCTCCTGCTGCACGTCCACGCGTTGGCCGTCCTGCCAGCGGGACGCCGCGGCGTCGGCGCACTCGACCATGGTGGTCGCGTAGGAGCGGACCTGGCGCGGCCGCACCGAGGGCTGCACCAGGGCGCGCTTGCGCCGCCAGTCGTCGCCGGTGCTGGTGACCACGCCGTCGCCCAGGACGTGTCGGAACGCCCAGCCCAACTCCGAGGGACTGAACGTGGTTTCGACGCCGCCCAGGAGCTCGTTGACGTCCTCGGGCCGGGAGACGAAGAGGCACGGCTTGGGCCCCATCGCCCAGGGGACCCAGTCGCCGTAGGTGTCGCGCAGGTGGCAGAAGAAGCCGAGCGGGTCGCGTGCCAGGGCCGGCAGGTTGCCCAGCAACGGCAGGCCGCGCGGGCCGGCGGGCTCGGGTGTGTTTCCCTTGGCGGAGGCCAGAGTTGAGGTCACGCCGACAGGATGACGGCAGCCGGACCAGGTCTCAAGAGTGGTCGTCAGGAGACGGCTTCGCCGCGCATGTGCCCGAAGATGAGACTGGTCTCGGTGTGGGCGACGGCCGGGTGCGCGGTCAGGTGGTCCAGGACGAAGTCGCGTAGCGCGTCGGTGTCCGGGACGGCCACGTGCAGCAGGTAGTCGTCGGCGCCGGCCAGGTGGTACGCGGCGACGACGCCGGGCAGGTGCGGGATCTCGGCGGTGAAGCTGGAGATCCGCTCCTTGGTGTGGGCGTGCAGCCGCACCGCGATCATCGCCTGGATCCCGAGCCCGAGCGCGGCCGGGTCGACGTCGGCGTGGAAACCCCGGATGACCCCGCGTTCGCGCAGGGCCCGCATCCGCGCCAGGCAGGTGGAGGGCGCGATGCCCACCGCCTCGGCGATCGCGTTGTTCGGCATCCGCGCGTCCTCGGCGAGCAGACGCAGGATGGCGCGGTCGACCGGCGCGAGGGCGGGCTGCGGATTCTTCGGCACAGGGCCCATCGTGCCGTCCGGTTCCGAACATGTACACCGTCCGACGCGCCGGATCCGAATCTTCTGCGGAAGTGTGGCGTCCAACAGGCCAGATCTTCATCCTGGGGTCACCCCACGGCACCACACAGCCCTCGACGAGGAGGACTCCCCATGCTGTCTGCCCAGTCTTTGTCAGCGCAGACCCGCGGTGACACGCGTGCCGTCCACGCCGGTCGCACCGACCTGCGCGGCCTGGGCGTGCACGTCCCGCCGATCGACCTGTCGACGACCAACCCGCTGCCGGGCGTCGGAACGGGCGGTGACAGCTATGAGGCGCTCGCCACCGGCGGGCTGATCCCGGAGGGCGGCAGCGCCGTCTACCAGCGCCTGTGGAACCCCACCACGGCCCGCTTCGAGGAGGCGCTCGCCGAGTTGGAGGGGGCGGAGGCGGCGGTCGCGTTCGCCTCCGGCATGGCCGCGATCAGCGCGTGCCTGCTCGCCGCCCGCGCCGAGGGCAAGGGCCACGTCGTCGCGGTCCGTCCGCTCTACGGCGGCACCGACCACCTGCTGGCCACCGGTCTGCTCGGCACCGAGGTCACCTGGGCGACGGCCGAGGAGGTCGACGCCGCGATCCGCCCGGACACCGGCCTGGTGATCGTCGAGACGCCCGCCAACCCGACGCTGGAGTTGGTGGACCTGGGCGCACTGGCCGCCCGCTGCGGCGACGTGCCGCTGCTGGTCGACAACACCTTCGCCACGCCGGTGTTGCAGCAGCCGATCCGCCACGGCGCAACGATCGTGGTCCACAGCGCCACCAAGTACCTCGGCGGTCACGGCGACGTCCTCGCGGGCGTGGTGGCCACCAGCGACGCCTGGGCGCAGAAGATCCGCCCGGTGCGGGCCGTCACCGGCGGCATCCTGCACCCACTCTCCGCCTACCTGCTCCACCGCGGCCTGCAGACGCTGCCGCTGCGGGTGCGCCACCAGTCCGAGGGCGCGGGCAAGCTCGCCCTGTGGCTCTCCGACCAGCCGTCCGTCGAGCGCGTCTACTACCCGGGCCTGCCGGACTGCGACCCGCTCGGCCTGATCGGCACCCAGCAGTCGCTGCCCGGGTCGGTGCTCGCCTTCTCGCTGCGCGACGGCTTCGACGCGGCGGCCCGCGCGGCCGAGCGCTGCAGGCTGATCACCCACGCCGTCTCGCTGGGCGGCGTGGACACCCTGATCCAGCACCCGGCCTCGCTGACCCACCGCCCCGTCGCCCCGGAGGCCCGCCCGCACCCGTCGCTGCTGCGTGTCTCGGTCGGCCTGGAGGACGTCGAGGACCTGTACGAGGACCTGGCCCAGGCGCTGGCCTGACCTGCGCGCGAGCGCTCAGCGCTCGTAGATCCCGTCGAGCCGTCCGCGGGCCAGGACCGGGCCCGCGACGGCGTCGAGGAGGGCCCGCGGCCGGGCCTGCCGTGCGTCGTCGCCCAGCGGCTCGGCGAGCGCGAAGAGCTGGAAGACGTACCGGTGCGGGCCGTGGCCCTTGATCGGCTCCGGGCCGAAGTACCCGCTGCTCATGGTGGAGCGCAGCAACTGCACGCCCTGCGCGGGGCTGCCCTTGTCGAGCCCGCCGGTGGGCAGCGTCGTGAGCTTCGGGTCGATGAGCGCCACGGTGTGCACCGCGGGGTTGGACATCGGCACGTCGGGGTCCTCGAAGACCAGCAGCAGCTGGGCCGTCCCCTCCGGTGCGGGGGACCAGGTGAGCGCCGGGGAGGTGTTGTCCCCTCCCGCGCGCCGGCCCGCGTGGGTCAGCGGCATGCTCGCCTCGTGCTCGAAGGCCTCGCTGGTCAGCTCCAGGGTGTCCGGCCCGCCCAGGTTGGGGCGGTACCAGGCGACCCGCTCCTCGCCGGCGCGCTTGTTCTTGAGCAGCCGTCCCATGATCGCCACAGTGCGGTTCCCTCTCCTCGTTCTGCGATCGTTGTTCGCAGTAGTGATGCCACTAAGGTACTGCATACGGCGTTCGCAGAAAAGAAGGGTCGGTCGATGCCCGAGCAGTCTGAGACCAGCATCTGGCTCCGTCCGGAGCGCTCCGGACGCGGACCGGCCCCCGGGTTCGACCGCGACCGCCTGGCCGAGACCGGGGTCGAACTGGCCGACGCGCAGGGGCTCGCCGCCGTGACGATGCGCGCCGTCGCACGGTCGCTCGGCTCCGCGCCCGCCTCGCTCTACCGCTACGTCACCACCCGCGACGAGCTGATCGAGCTCATGGTCGACCGGGTCAACGCCGAGATCTCCTACGAGGGCATCGGTGGCCGCGCCTGGCTCGACGACCTGCTGCTCCTCGCGCGCCAGGCGCGCGGTGTCTGCCTGCGGCACCCCTGGCTGCTGGACGTCTTCAACGGCAGCGTCCCGGTCGGGCCGCACACGCTGGGCTTTCTCGACCGCTGCCTGGCCACCCTCGTCGACCTGCCGCTGAGCGGTCGGCAGAAGCTGGAGGGCGTCTCGGTGCTGATGTCGCTGATCACCTCTCTGGTGCGGGCCCAACTCGCCCAGCAGGAGGACGCGGAGGAGCCGCCACCGTGGCGGCGTGCCCAGCAGCTCTACCTCGCGCACGTGGCGGCCACCGGCGAGCAGCCCCACCTGGCCGCGGCGCTGATCGACGCACGGCCGTCGAAGGGCTCCAAGTCGCCGGACGAGCTCTTCGACCGCATCGTCACGCGCGCCCTGCGGGGGCTGCTCGCCTGAGGGGGGCCGACGACCCCGGCTTTTGAATTTCATACGGTGCCGTGCATACTTATGCCATCCGCCCTGAGTGAATGGAGACAGCCGTGAGCGAGTCCGCCGGTGCCAAGAACGAGGACGTCCGGCTCTGGGGCGCCCGCTTCGCCGACGGCCCCTCGGAGGCGCTGGCCAGGCTGTCGGCCAGTGTCCACTTCGACTTCCGGCTCGCGCCCTACGACATCGCCGGCTCCAAGGCCCACGCCAAGGTCCTGCACCGCGCCGGCCTGCTCAGCGACGACGAGCTGACCCGCATGCTGGACGGGCTCACCGCGCTGCTCGCCGACGTCGAGTCCGGCGCCTTCACCGCCACCGTCGCCGACGAGGACATCCACACCGCGCTGGAGCGCGGCCTGCTGGAGCGGCTCGGCGCCGAGCTCGGCGGCAAGCTTCGTGCCGGCCGCTCCCGCAACGACCAGATCGCCACGCTCGGCCGGATGTACCTGCGCGACCACGCCCGGACCATCGGCGCCCTGCTGCTGGAGCTCCAGCAGACCCTGGTCGGCCTCGCCGAGGCGCACCCGAACACCGCGATGCCCGGCCGCACCCACCTCCAGCACGCGCAGCCGGTGCTCTTCGCCCACCACGTGCTCGCCCACGTCCAGGCCTTCTCCCGCGATGCGGAGCGGCTGCGCCAGTGGGACGCCCGCACCGCCGTCTCCGCCTACGGCTCAGGCGCGCTGGCCGGCTCCTCGCTGGGCCTCGACCCCCAGTACGTCGCCGCCGAACTCGGGTTCGAGGGCGGCTCGGCGGCCAACTCCATCGACGGCACGGCCTCGCGCGACTATGTCGCCGAGTTCGCCTTCATCACCGCGATGATCGGCGTCAACCTCTCCCGGGTCGCGGAAGAGGTGATCATCTGGAACACCAAGGAGTTCGGCTTCATCACCCTGCACGACGCCTTCTCCACGGGCTCCTCGATCATGCCGCAGAAGAAGAACCCCGACATCGCCGAGCTCGCCCGCGGCAAGTCCGGCCGCCTCATCGGCAACCTGACCGGCCTGCTGGCCACCCTCAAGGCGCTGCCGCTGGCCTACAACCGCGACCTGCAGGAGGACAAGGAGCCGGTCTTCGACTCCTGCGACACCCTGGAGGTCCTGCTCCCCGCGTTCATCGGCATGATGGCCACCCTGACCGTCCACGAGGAGCGCCTGGAGGAGCTGGCGCCCGCGGGCTTCTCGCTCGCCACGGACATCGCCGAGTGGCTGGTCAAGCGCGGCCTGCCGTTCCGTGTCGCCCACGAGGTCGCCGGCGCCTGCGTCAAGTACTGCGAGCCGCGCGGCATGGAGCTGTGGGACCTGAGCGACGCCCAGTTCGCCGAGATCAGCCCGCTGCTGACCCCCGAGGTCCGCGAGGTCCTCTCCGTCCACGGCGCGATCGCCGCCCGCAACGGCCGCGGCGGGACGGCGCCGGACGCGGTGGCGGTCCAGCTGACGGAGGTCAGGACCGACCTGACGCTGCAGCAGGCTTGGCTCGACGCGAAGCGCTGAGTGTCAGTGGGACGTTGCACTATGCAGGGGTGAGCAGGTCATCCACCTAAAGTGGTCGGCCGCGTGGTTCCCCGCGCCCTGGATCGTGCAACGTCCCTTGGAGTCGAGTGTGCAGCCTGTCTTCGTCGAGTTCTCCTCTCCCGTCCCCCGGGCGGGAGGCGCCGTCGTCACCAGCGCCGGCGCCCGGTTCGACCGGGACCACTTCGCGGTGACCGCCGGTGGGACCGTCACCGTGGAGTTCGAGGTGCCCAAGGAGGGCGTCAAGGACGAGCTGACGGTGAAGGTCCGCGCGCTTGTCTCCAAGCTCGGGCCGCGGCCCGGCTACGCGCCGCTGGAGCTCGCGGTCAACTCCAAGGTGGTCGTCGCCGACTTCCGCATACCCGGCGGGGGCGACCTTCCGCAGCAGCTCACCTTCGCCGTCCCGACGGATCTGCTCCGCCCGGGTGCGACCAACACCCTGACCCTGCGCAGCGCGCCCGACGCGCGCACGCAGCTGTGGCTCTACCGCGTGTTCGCCGAGGCCGTCTGGGACCGGGATGCCGCCGAACGCGCGTGGCTCGCGGACTCCGTGGCCTCGTCCCTGCTCACCTACCGCACCGACCGCCGCGCCCCCGGCGCGGAGCAGTGGGAGCCGGCGGCGGCTTGGCGGCTGCACATCGACTCGGGCGAGGGGGCGATGCCGTCCCGCCTCGACTGGCGGGCCCGCTCCGGCGCCGAGGCGTCGGTCTGCTTCGCGCTGGAGCTGAACACCTTCTACGGCCACATCCGCGACGTGGACGGCAGCTGGTACGAACTGCGCGGCACGCTGGCGGACCGCCGGGCCTTCCCCGGCGACGCCGACCCGGCGACGACAGCCTGCTTCACCACTGAGGCGGGATGGGGCGGCCGTTGGCACCAGGGCGGGCCGCTCACCCTCCACCTCGCCACCGGCGACGACTCCGGTCTCGACCGCGTCTCCTGGACCGACCAACGGGCCTGTTCCGCGTCCATCGGCCTGACGCCGAACGGGAGTTCCTTCCAGGGCTGGTCGCAGCGTGTCAACGAGGGCCCGGTCGGCTACCGGGGCGTGACGGCCGTGTCCAAGGCCGAGCAGGAGCAGCGGAGTTCGGCCTCGGCGGAGCCCAGCACCCTCGCAGAGGACCTGGACGAGCTCGGCCAGGCACTCACCAATCTGGCCGACACCGCCGTGAAGTCGCTCAACTCGCTCTTCCGCCGGCTCTGACCGTCGCGTGGGGGGCGGGGTGGCCTCGCGTCGGGCACGAGATCGCTTCCAAGATCGTTCGACACGTTACAGACGCTGTCGTCCGTAGGAGGAGCTCCGTGCCCGATCCCACGCCCGCCTCGCTGCCCGCCCCGCCCTACTACGCCGTGGTGTTCACCGCCGTGCTGAGCGGGGCCGCCGCGGAGGGCGGCCCCGACGGCTACCAGGAGACGGACGACCGCCTGATGAAGCTGGCGGCCGATCAGCCCGGCTTCCTCGGGGTCGACGCCGCCCGGCGCGCGGACGGCCTCGGGGTCACCGTGTCGTACTGGCGCGACGAGGAGTCGATCGCCGCCTGGCGGGAGCACATGGAGCACGCCCTGGCCCGTGCGTACGGACGCGAGCACTGGTACGCGTCGTTCGCCCTGCACGTGGCCAAGGTCGAGCGCTCCTACGGGTTCACATCCGGGCCCGCTACGCCGCGTCCTTGAGGCCGTCGCGGTTCCGGTCCGCCGGCTTGGCCGCCTTCGCGGCCAGCAGCTTGGCCTTGGTGGCGTACATGTCCACGTACTCCTGGCCCGACAGGGCCAGGATCTCCGAGACGATCTCGTCCGTCACGGCCCGCAGTACGAACCGGTCGCGCTGCATCCCCTCGTACCGCTCGAAGGTGAGCGGCTTGCCGAAGTGGATCTCCGGGCGGACCCGGAACGGCCGACGCCAGCGCATGCTGCCGTTGGCCTGCACCTGGTCGGTGTTCACCAGACCGACCGGGATCACCGGCGCGCCACTGGCGAGCGCGAGGTGCGCGACGCCGGTGCGACCGCGGTGCAGCCGCCCGTCGGGGGAGCGGGTGCCCTCCGGGTAGATGCCGAAGAGCCGACCCTTCTTCAGCTGGGCCATCCCGGTGTCGATCGCCGCCATCGACGCGCGCCCGCCGCTCCGGTCCACCGGAACGGCGCCCACGCCGGTGAAGAACCACGCCATCAGCCGGCCCTTGACGCCCTTGCCGATGAAGTACTCCTCCTTGGCCACGTAGTGGACCTGTCGCGGCGCGGCCAGCGGCAGGAACACGGAGTCGCAGAAGGAGAGGTGGTTGGGCGCGATGATCGCGGGGCCGTCCACGGGGATGTTCTCGAGGCCGGTGACCCGCGGCCGGTACAGCGTGCGGACCAGCGGGCCGACAATGATCCTCTTGAGCGTCCAGTAGAACACCGTGCCTCCGTCGTGGGCCAGGCTCGATCGCGGGATGTGGTGATCCTAGTCCGCTTCTGTTACCGATCGGTACGCGGGCACCTGTCCCCGGGTTACATTCCGTTGATCACTGGATGAAGAGCGGTACGCCGACGGAGTGATTCCGCACTGCGGCGGGAGTCGGCCCCGGGCCCGGGCGCGTCTGCTCCCGCATGGAGATCCCCGTCGGCCTGCGGCTTCCCCGCCCGGGCGGCTGCCCGGAGGCCCGCCACCTCGCCAGGGAGCGCGCGACGGCGCTGCGCGCCGCGGTCGCACGCCTTCCCACCCGCTGTGCGCGTCTGATGGCTGCGCAGCTTGACGACCCGGGTGCGGACTACGGCTCGCTCGCCGAGACCCTGAACATCCCGCGCGGCAGCATCGGGCCAACGCGTTCCCGCTGCCTGGCCTGTCTGCGGCGGATGCTGAACCCGGACATCTAGGTGCAACGACGTTCAGGGGCGCGGGGAACCGCGCGAGCAACCAACGATGTGCGGACGGCCCTGCTGGTGAGGACCAACCGCACATCAGTGGCTTGTCGCGCAGTTCCCCGCGCCCCTGATGGGCTACTCGCCGAGCCAACCTGACAGGCCCGCCTGGAGCTGCTCCGCGGACGGGTTGTCGGCCGCCCAGGCCACGTAGCCGTCCGGGCGGACGAGGACCCACTCGTGGGTGAGGCTCGGGGCCGTCGCCGACACGACGCGGTCGGACCAGTCTTCGGGGAGGGAGGCGCTGCTCGGTCCGGCAAGGACGAAGCGGCCCTCGCGCAGCGCCTCGTAGAGGCGGGTGGGGCCCTTGTCGTCCGGGTCCGCGGCCAGCGGGACGTCCGCGGCGCGGTCGCCGACGAGGCGGTGCGAGCCGGCGGGGGCCTGGTCGCGGTAGGAGACGGAGATGCCGGAGACCTCCAGGCCGCCGCGGCGGGCCAGCGGGGTCAGGTGCGGGCCGAACGCCTTGGCCAGCGCGCGGGCGAGCCGCAGTGGCGCGGACTGGCCGATGGCGATCCGCAGCAGCCCCCCGGAGGTCCGCAGGACGTGCGCGCCGACGGGGTGACGCTCGGCCTGGTAGCTGTCGAGCAGGCCGGGCGCCGCCCAGCCGCGCACCGCCGCGACCAGCTTCCAGCCGAGGTTCGCGGCGTCCTGCAGGCCGGTGTTCATGCCCTGGCCGCCTGCGGGGGAGTGGCAGTGCGCCGCGTCCCCGGCCAGGAAGACCCGGCCGACCCGGTACGTCGTGGCCTGCCGCTCGTCGCTGTGGAAGCGCGAGACGAAGCGGGGGTCGCGCAGCCCGTAGTCCTTGCCGAGGACCGTGGTGACCAGGCGGCACAGGGCGTCGAAGTCCACCGGCGCCGAGTCGGGGAGCTGAGCGGAGCGGTCCCAGGCGAGGATGCGGTACCAGCCGTCGCCGTAGGGCGCCAGGAAGGCGAAGCCCTCCTTGCTCGCGCCGACGGTCAGCACCTCCTCCGGCGTGGTGTCCAGCTGCACGTCGGCCAGCATCACGGAGGAGATCGCCGACTCGCCCGGGTAGTCGACGCCGAGCAGCTGTCGCACGGTGCTGCGCACGCCGTCGCTGCCGACGGCGTAGGCCGCGCGGTAGGTGACGACCTGGCCGTCGATCCGGGCGTCGAGCTCGACGCCGTCCGCGTCCTGGCGTAGTGCGGTGACCTCGGCGCCGCGCAGCACGGTGGCGCCGGCGTCCAGGGCGCGGCGCAGCAGGACCCGCTCGGTCTGGTACTGAGGGGTGATCAGCAGCTCGGGGAACCGGCTCGGGAGCCTGCTCATGTCGACCTTGACGGCGCCGAAGATGCTGAGGCTCTGCAGCCGCGCGCCGGTCTCCAGCAGCTCCTCGGCCAGGCCGCGGGCGTCGAGCTCCTCCAGGGTGCGGGCGTGGACGGCGAAGGCCCGGGTGAGCTGGGACTCCTCGACGCGCCGCTCCAGCACGGCGACCCGGAGCCCGGCGGCTGCCACGTCGCCCGCGAGCAGCAGGCCCGTCGGCCCCGCGCCGACGACCAGGACGTCGTAGTCGAGGTTCCGAGTGGTGTTCAGTGCGGTGTCCATGGCGTGTTCCCCCATTGCTGTCCGAGTGCTCCGTGTCGACCTGTTCCGACAGTAATTCATCAGTCGATGAATTACAAGGCCCCTGGGCGGAGGTTGCAATCCGGGGGCCGATGGGTAAAGGGGACTGGAACGTCTGCCGCTGACGACGCATGATCGTCCGGCAGACCACACCTCCGGTCAGGGCAACCCGGTCGCCTCCCCTCAGTCCCGCGCGACCGGGCTCACGAGAAAGGGAGGACGCGCGTGGGCATGAGCGTGACCACCTCGGTGGCCACCGAGGACGACGCCGAGCGGATCCTGAAGCTGCAGTTCCTGTGCTACCAGGGCGAGGCCGAGCTCTACGGCGACTGGTCCATCGACCCGCTGACCCAGACGCTGGACAGCATGCGGTCGGAACTGAAGGAGCATCACGTGCTGGTCGCCCGACTGGGTGACGAGATCGTGGGCAGCGTGCGCGGTCGGGTCGACGACGACGGCGTGGGCCGGATCGGCCGGCTGATGGTCCACCCGCGGATGCAGCGGCACGGGCTCGGCAGTCGGCTGCTGCGCGCGATGGAGCAGCAGCTCGCCGCCGACGGCACGGTGATCGTCGGGTACCGGCTGTTCACCGGGCACCGCAGCCTCGGCAACCTGCGTCTCTACCAGCGCCTCGGCTACCGCCAGACGCAGGTGGAGGAGGTCAACAGCAAGCTCAGCTTCATCGTGCTGGAGAAGCGGACCGAACCGGCGCTCGACCGGTTCGCCGCGATCGCGTGACGTCTCGCGCCGCCCCGGGCTCTCCCCACGTTCGCGGGGCGGCGCGATCCCGGTCCTCCCAGGCGCCCCTTCGGTTTCCCGGCCTTCGTCCCATGAGTCGTCTCACAGTGTGAACGTCCCTTTTGGGTGATCTGCGGACCATCTGTTTAACTGTGGTCCATGACGACGACCACGCACACCCACATCACCGGCGCGATGCCGGCAGGTGGTCGTGGCATGCGCAGCATGATGCGCTGTTGTCGAATGTGCGGCTGCTGAGCCCTTCCGCCCAGCACCACCGCGCCCGTCGAGCCTCGCTCCGGGCCGTTCCGCACACCCTTCCCGCGTGAACCAGCCGCAGTGACGGCTGCGCGCGCCGACCCACGGAAACACTGTGATCACCACCTCTGACCTGCGTAAGGTCTACCGCGCCCAGGGCCGCCCCGGCTCGAATCCGGAGATCGCCGCACTCGACGGAGTCGACCTGCACGTCCGCCAGGGCGAGGTCTACGGCGTCGTCGGCACCAGCGGCGCCGGCAAGTCCACCCTCATCCGCTGCGTCAACCTGCTGGAGCGCCCCAGCTCCGGCAGCGTCCGGGTCGACGGCCGCGAGCTGACCGCGCTCTCGCCCGCCGAGCTGCGCGAGACCCGCCGCTCCATCGGCATGGTCTTCCAGCACTTCAACCTCCTCGCCCGTCGCACGGTGGCCGAGAACGTCGAACTGCCGCTGGAGCTCAGCGGCCTGACGCGACGCGAGCGTGCCGCCAGGGTCGCCGAGCTGCTGGACCTGGTCGGCCTCGCCGACAAGGCCAAGGCCTACCCGGCGCAGCTCTCCGGCGGTCAGAAGCAGCGCGTCGGCATCGCCCGCGCCCTGGCCGGCGACCCCAAGGTGCTGCTCTCCGACGAGGCGACCTCCGCGCTGGACCCGGAGACCACCCGCTCCGTCCTCCAACTGCTGCGCGACCTCAACCGGCAGCTCGGCCTCACCATCCTGCTGATCACCCACGAGATGGACGTCATCAAGTCCGTCTGCGACTCCGCCGCGCTGATGCGGGCCGGCCGCGTGGTCGAGTCCGGCACACTCACCGAGCTGCTGGAGCAGCCCGGCTCCGAGCTCGCCCGCGAGCTCTTCCCGCTGGGCGAGGGCGAGCCGCTGCAGGGCAGCACCGTCGTCGACATCACCTTCCAGGGCGACGCGACGGCCCAGCCGTTCATCTCCCAGCTGGCCCGCACCTACAACGTCGACGTCAGCATCATCGGCGCCGCCGTCGAGACCGTCGGCGGCCGCCAGGTCGGCCGGATGCGCGTCTCGCTGCCCGGCAGCTTCGAGGAGAACGTCGTCCCGATCGGCTACCTGCGCGAGCAGGGCCTCCAGGTGGAGGTGATTGCGAGTGCGGAGTCGAGGCGCAGCGCAGGTTGGGGGTCGACGCAGCGAGGCACGACCGGAGTCGGCACCCGGCCGGAGCGAAGCCGAGCCGGAGCACGAGCCGAGGGAGCGGCCTGATGGGATGGAACGACATGCAGCCGCTGCTGGTGCAGGCCACCCAGGAGACGCTGTGGATGGTCGGCCTGGCCACCCTCGCCACCGTCCTGGTCGGCCTCCCGCTCGGCCTGTTGCTCGCGCTCACCCGGCGCGACGGCCTGCTGCAGAACGCGCCGGTCAACAAGGCCGTCGGCACGGTCGTGAACGTCGGGCGCTCGCTGCCCTTCGTCATCCTGATCGTGGCGATCATCCCGTTCACCCGCTGGGTCGTCGGGACCACGCTCGGCTGGCAGGCCGCGACCGTGCCGCTGGCCATCGGCGCGATCCCCTTCTTCGCCCGGCTCGTCGAGACCGCCGTCGCCGACGTCGACGGCGGACTGGTCGAGGCCGTCCAGGCCATGGGCGGCTCGACCTGGACGGTCGTCCGCAGGGTCCTGCTGCCCGAGGCGCTGCCCGCGCTCGTCTCGTCGCTCACCACCACCGTCATCGCGCTGATCGGCTACTCGGCCATGGCCGGCACGGTCGGCGGCGGCGGGCTCGGCACCCTGGCCATCAACTACGGCTACATGCGCTTCGAGACCACCTTCATGTGGGTCATCGCGGCCGAGCTGGTCGTCCTCGTGACGCTCGTCCAACTGGTCGGCGAGGGCCTCGCCCGCAGCCTCGACCACAAGCGACCCGCCACCCGCCGGACGTTCCGACGCCGGGTCACCCCCCAGATTTCCGCCGCCCCCAAGGCCGCGGAGACCCCCGCGCGGGAACCGGAGCTCACCGGCTCCACCCGCGTCTGATCCACCCGCACCAACTCTTTGGAAGGGCACTTTTCGTGCGCACCTCCGTGAAGTTCACCACCGCCACCCTCGCGACCTCCGCGCTGGCCCTCACCCTGGCCGCCTGCGGCTCCTCCTCGTCGACCTCGTCCTCCGGAAGCTCGTCCAACGACGCGAGCAAGCCGCTGGTCGTCGTCGCGAGCCCCACCCCGCACGCGCAGATCCTCGAGTACATCCAGAAGAACCTGGCCGCCAAGGCCGGCCTGAACCTGCAGGTCAAGGTCGTGACCGACTACGTCACGCCCAACACCGCGGTCCAGGACGGCTCCGCCGACGCCAACTACTTCCAGCACCAGCCCTACCTGGACGACTTCAACAAGACCCACGGCACCGACATCGTCTCCGTCGAGACCGTCCACCTGGAGCCGCTGGGCCTGTACTCGAGCAAGGTGAAGTCCGTCGCCGCCCTCGCCGACGGCGCCACCGTCGCCGTCCCGAACGACGCCACCAACGAGGGCCGCGCGCTCGACCTGCTGGCGGCCAACGGCCTGATCAAGCTGAAGAGCGGCGCCGGCCTCGAGGCGACCCCGGACGACATCACGGACAACCCCAAGCACCTGAAGTTCCAGGAGATCGACGCGGCCCAGCTGCCGCGCACCCTCAGCGACGTCGACGCGGCCGTCATCAACGGAAACTACGCGCTCGACGCCAAGCTGAACCCGAAGAAGGACGCGCTGCTGCTGGAGAAGGCGCAGGACAACCCCTACGCCAACATCCTCGCCGTCAAGAAGGGCGAGCAGAACGACCCGCGCGTCAAGAAGCTGGCCGAGCTGCTGCACTCCCCGCAGGTCAAGCAGTACATCGACCAGACCTTCTCGGGCGCGGTCATTCCGGCCTTCTGAGGGAGCGAGTAGCCTCGTTCTCCCACACGCCGTCACCTCCTCGTCCCGGCACGCCGAGTCAAAGAGGTGACGGCGGCCCCCACCCTGGAGCATGATCGTTCCATGAGCAGCAGCGATGCGGCGTCCGGGCCGTCCGGATGCGCACCGGCGTTCCCGGAGATCACGATCAACACCGATCGCCTGGTGCTCCGTGCCTTCGACCTGGACGACGCCCCCTCCCTCGCGGAGATGATGAACGACGAGCTGGTCCACCAGTGGACCACCGTGCCGCACCCGTACGCGGTGGCGGACGCGGAGTCGTGGGTGCGGGGCCGGTCGGTGGGGCAGCGGGTCTCCGGAGACGGCCTTGCCCTGGCGGCGGTGGAGTTCCTGACCCAGCGTCTCGTCGGCACGGTGCGCCTGCGCGCGACGGACTGGCGGCTGCGCAGCACGGAGCTGCAGGTCGTCACGGCGCCGTGGGCCCGGGGCGAGGGGTACGCCGGGGAGATCACGCATGCGGTGGCCCGCTGGCTCTTCGAGGACCAGAAGTTCGAACGCCTGGAGTTGCGGACGGCCGCGGGCAACACCGCGGCCCAGCTGGTCGCCCAGAAGCTGGGCGCGATCAGCGAGGGCATCCTCCGCAACGCCTGGCTCGTCCGCGGCGCGGACGCGGAACACGGCTCCCGCTCGGACCTCATCGTCTGGAGCCTGCTTCCGGAGGATCTCGACCCGCACTGGGGATGAGAGCTCAGCCCAGGGGCGCGAGGAACTGCGCGACAAGCCACCGTGGGCCTTGAGATCCCGAGCGGACAGGGCCATCCCCCTCGGGTGGGTTTCTCGCGCCCGCGCGAGAGAGCCGCAAGTCAGCAGAGCCCCGCGCCCCCGAGGTAGGTGCAAGTGACCGTCTGCGGTTAGCCTGTCCGCGGCTGGAAATCGACTGTGGGGGGAAACGTGCGGAGCGACCGCCATGGCTGACCGGGTCACCGTGATCGGCTGGGACGGTTCGCCGCTCAGCGATTCCGCCAGGGCCGCGATCGACGCCGCCACCCTTGTCGCCGCCTCTCCCGGGCCCCTGCGCGAGCTGACCCTCGCGCCCGGCGTGGAACGCATGGCGCTCGGCAGCGTGGAGCTCGTCGCGCGGCGGATCGCGGACCACCGCGGGACCGCGGTGGTCGTCGCGGACGGGGACCCCGGATTCTTCGGAGTCGTGCGGACCCTGCGCCGGCCCGAGTACGGGCTGGAACTGGAGGTGCTGCCGGCCGTCTCCGCCGTCGCCGCCGCGTTCGCGCGGGCGGGCATGCCCTGGGACGACGCGCAGGTCGTCTCCACCCACGGGCGCGGCGGACTGCGCCGCGCGGTGAACGTGTGCCGCGCCCACCCCAAGGTGGCCGTGCTGACCGCGCCCGGCGCCGGGCCCTCCGAGCTCGCGCTGATGATGCGTGACGTCCACCGCACCTTCGTGATCTGCGAGGCCCTCGGCGCGCCCGAGGAGAACGTCACCGTGCTGACCTCCGACCGGGTTCCCGACCACCTGTGGCGGGACCCCAACGTCGTGCTGGTCATAGGTGGCTCCGGCAACGGCGGCCCGCTGCCGCCGTCCGGGTGGCTCGCGGGGCGGCCGGTCGACTTCCCCGGGAAGGCCGGACGCGGGTGGGCGCTGCCTTCTGAGCCGGCCATCGGGCCCGGGGCGGGGACGCGCGAGCTGCCCGTGCCCGTCCGGGCCCTGGTGCTCGCCCGGCTCGGGCCGCGGCCGGGGGACCTGGTGTGGGACGTGGGCGCCGGCGACGGCGCGCTCGCGGTGGACGCCGCTCGCTGCGGCGCGGCCGTGATCGCCGTGGACCGCGACCCGGACGCCTGCGCCCGACTCGATGTCAACGCCCGCCGCGCGGGCGTCGAGGTGCAGACGGTGCTCGGCACCGCACCCGGCGTGCTGGCCGACCTGCCCGAGCCGGACACCGTCCTGGTCCGCCAGGGCGCGGCCGTGCTGCAGGCCTGCCTGACCCGGCGCCCGGAGCGGATCGTCGCGCTCCCGCGCACCACGGCGGAGCTGGAGGAGGTCCGGCGCGCCTTCGCCCGGTCCGGCTACCGCGCCGAGGGGAGCCTGGTTCAGTCCTCCCCGCTGGACGCGGAGGGGCAGTTGGGCGCGGCCGCACCGAGCTGGGTGCTCTGGGGCGACCGGGTCTGACCGGCGGCTACCACTCCGCTACGGCTCCGTCCAGGGCGCAAGACCGTGGCGCCCGGCGTCACTGACGACAGGTAGGCTGACGCCGTGTTCCCGAGGGGCTCGGCGCAACGTGGCGGAAGCCACAGCACCGGCGGGCGTGCGCGTTGGCCATGGCCCCTGATGGGACGGAAGAATGCCGGTGTGGCCGGGGCGATCGTGCCGGTTGCCCCGGTTCTGTCGTTCTTCTTTGTGGCGGGCGGGGTTTGCACCGGTCCGTCGCAGTGAGGCGAGGACCGGAACGGTGGGTGCCGTGGCCGTGGTCGTTGACCGCGGTGCCATGGACGCCAGGCGGCCCTGGAAGGAGCCAGTGACATGAGCGAGACCGGCAACGTCCCCTTCGGGGGGCAGGTCCCCGGTGTCGAGCCGGAGCAGGTGCCGCAGCCCCACGGGTTCGCGGCCGAGCAGGGCGCGGCCCAGGGAGTCCGGCCCGCTTACACCTTCCTCGACGAGGTCGACGAGGAGGAGGACGAGCTGCTCATGCCCGGTCCGCAGGGCGCGTGGAACGAGGCCGCGCGCGGTCAGGAGTACCCGCAGGGGCAGATCCCGCCGGTGGCCCCCGTCGTTCCCGTGGCGCCGGGCATCCCGGGCGCGCCGGTCGCGTTCCCCCAGGGCGCCTACGAGCAGGCCCCCTACGAGCAGAACGCCTACGAGCCGGGTGTGCCGATGTACGCCCCGGCGCACGCCGAGCCGCCCGCGCCCTCGTGGCCGCCGTTGGCGCCTCCCGGTACGGGTGAGTCGCTCGTCGCACAGCCGCCGCACGGGTCCCTGGCCGTCGACCCGCTGACCGACCCGCTGACCGACCCGTTGACCGGTCCGCTGCCCACCTCGCTGGGTCAGCCGGGTCTCGCCGTCGACGACTCCGCGCTGACGGCCCCGGTCGCAAGCTTCCCCGAGGGCGCGCCCGTCGACCCGTACGCGGCCCCGTCCTACCCGAGCGAGCCGTACGCGGCCACGGCCGGCCTCGTGGTCGAGCCGCCCGCCGTCCCCGTGCCGGTCACGCCGATCGCACCCGTCGTCGAGCC
This sequence comes from Streptacidiphilus jiangxiensis, assembly GCF_900109465.1. Lineage (GTDB taxonomy): Bacteria > Actinomycetota > Actinomycetes > Streptomycetales > Streptomycetaceae > Streptacidiphilus > Streptacidiphilus jiangxiensis. Next base: position 9,901 of record NZ_FOAZ01000024.1, on the reverse strand, counting down.
CGAGCCCGCCGTGCCCGCCGTGGCGGAGACGGCGGAGACGGCCTCGGAGGCCGCGCCCGTCCAGGAGTCGGACCCTGAGCCGGTCGCCGGGACGGCGCCGCGACGCCCGCTGCACGCCGGTCCGCCCATCCCGGACCCGTCCCTGATGACGGGCCAGGTGCCGGTCCGCTCCCTCGCCGACCGCGGCCCGAGCAGCCACGGCGGCAACGGCCCGCTCCCGTCCGGCACGCCCCCCTACGGCGTCCCCACTCCGGTCGTGCCCGTCCCGGCCGCCGTCGGTGTCATGCCCGGCGCGCCCGAGTACCTGGACCAGTCCGCGGTCGCCGCGACGGTCACCGCCACCGCCACCGCCACCGCTACCGTGCCCGTGCAGATGCCGTCCCCGGACAGCACGTTGGGCGGCTCCAGCACGCAGGTCGAGGCCGCGGTCGCCGCGGCCTCGAGCGTCGCCACCGAGCCGGTCACGCCGCTCGAGCCCGTCGTCGCGGCGCAGCCGGCCGCCGAGCAGCCAGGCCTCGAGCTCCCCGCCGAGCAGGCGCCGGTCCAGGGCGAGCCGACCGCCGAACCGCAGGCCGTCCAGGCGCCGTCCGCGCCTGCCGCCGGGCCGTTCGTCATGGAGCCGGTCGTCGCGACCGAGGCCACGCCCGTCGCCCTCGCCGAGCCCGGAGCCGCCGAGGCCGAGGGCGAGCCCGAGCCGGTGGTCCCGCCGCAGGGCCGCGCCAACGGCGCGCAGACGTCCCGCATCGCCGCCTTCATCGCCCCGCCCTCGCAGGCCCCGGTCCAGGCCCCGGCCCGGACCCCGGTTCAGCCGGAGGAGACCGCCCTGGGTATGGGCGTGCTGACCGGCGAGCCGGTCGCCGCGCCGACCGAGCCCGTCGAGGCCGTGGCGGAGCCGATCGCCGAGGTCGTGGAGCCGGTCGCCGTACCGGAGAACGAGGTGGCCGCCGAGGAGACCGCAGCGTCGGTGGGGGAGCAGGAGGCGCGGGCGTCGGCCGATCCGGTCGTCGAGGCGTCGGTGGAGTCGGACGTGGAGGCAGGGAACGTGGCGGATCAGGTCGTGGTCGAGCAGGCGCCGGAGTCGCAGGAGGCCCAGCCGGGCGCGTCCGCCGAGGCGCCGCAGCAGGAGACCGCGATCGGCCCCGAGCCCGTCGCCGCCGAGGCGTCGGGCCTGGCGCCGGTCGCGGCCGGTGCCGAGCCGGCCGCCGTCGCGGGCGAAGGCGCCGAGACCCACGCGGTCACCGGGCAGTCCGAGCCGTCCGCGGCGGCGGACGTCGACGCGGACGCGGAGGCTGCCAACGCGGAAGAACCGCTCGGCGACGCCGCCCCCGGCTACGACGAGGACATGCGTGAGGCCGTCCACCGCGTCATGCGCGAGCGCCGCGACATCCGCAACGGCTTCCGCTCCGACCCGATCCCGCACGAGGTGCTGATCCGGGTCCTGGAGGCCGCGCACACCGCGCCCAGCGTCGGCTACTCCCAGCCCTGGGACTTCGTCGTCATCCGCTCCGCCAAGACCCGCGCCAGGATGCACGAGCTGGCCGAGCGTCAGCGCGACATCTACGCCGAGTCGCTCCCCAAGGGCCGCGCCAAGCAGTTCAAGGAACTGAAGATCGAGGCCATCCGGGAGACCCCGGTCAACATCGTGGTCACGGCCGACCGCACCCGCGGCGGCCGCCACACCCTCGGCCGCCACACCCAGCCGCAGATGGCGCCGTACTCGGCCGCCCTCGCGGTCGAGAACCTCTGGCTGGCCGCGCGGGCCGAGGGCCTGGGCGTCGGCTGGGTCAGCTTCTTCGACGAGGTGGAGCTGGTCCGCGAGCTCGGCCTGCCGGATCACCTGGAGGTCGTCGCCTACCTCTGCGTCGGCTATGTCGACGAGTTCCCGGAGGAGCCGGAGCTGGCGCAGGCCGGCTGGGCGAAGAAGCGCCCGCTCTCCTGGGTGGTCCACGAGGAGACCTACGGCCGCCGCGCCCTGCCGGGCGAGGAGCCGCACAGCGTGCTCCAGGAGACCCTGCGCGGCATCCGCCCGCTGGACGCCAAGGCGCTCGGCGAGGCCTGGGACCGCCAGAAGCGGATGACCAAGCCGGCCGGCTCGCTGGGCATGCTGGAGATAATCTCCGCGCAGCTGTGCGGGCTGAGCCGCAAGTGCCCGCCGCCGATCCCGGAGCCCGCCTGCGTCGCGATCTTCGCGGGTGACCACGGCGTGCACGCCCAGGGCGTCACCCCGTGGCCGCAGGAGGTCACCGCGCAGATGGTCGGCAACTTCCTGGCGGGTGGGGCGGTCATCAACGCCTTCGCCAACCAGCTGGGCGCCGAGGTCTGCGTCGTCGACGTGGGCGTCGCCTCCGAGCTGCCCCCGGCGCTCGACTCCGGCCGTACCACCGGCCTGCTGCCGCGCAAGGTCCGCGCGGGCACCGGCGACATGACGCAGGGCCCCGCGATGACCCGCGAGGAGGCCATGCGGGCGCTGGAGGTCGGCATCGAGACCGCGCGCGACCTGGTCGCCGCGGGCAACAAGGCGCTGGTCACCGGCGACATGGGCATCGCGAACACCACCGCTGCGGCGGCGCTGATCTCCGTCTTCACCGGCGAGGACCCGGCGGCCGTCACCGGCCGCGGCACGGGCATCGACGACGAGACGCACGCCCGCAAGGTCGCGATCATCCGTCAGGCGCTGGAGCTGCACCGCCCGGACCCGTCCGACCCGATCGGTGTCCTGGCGGCGGTCGGCGGCCTGGAGCACGCCGCGATCGCGGGCTTCCTGCTGGGCGCGGCGTCGCTGCGCACGCCGGTCATCCTGGACGGTGTCATCGCCGGTTCGGCGGCGCTCGTCGCCAAGGCGATCGCGCCGGAGGTCCTGGCGGCGTGCATCGCCGGCCACCGCTCGGCGGAGCCGGGGCACAAGGCGGCTCTCGCCAAGCTCGGTCTGCGTCCGCTGATCGACCTGGACCTCCGCCTCGGCGAGGGCACGGGCGCACTGCTCGCTCTGCCGCTGGTCCAGTCGGCGGCGCGGGCCATGCACGAGGTGGCGACCTTCGACTCGGCGGGCGTCACCGAGAAGCACTAGCTCGTCCCCGGACGAATCGCTTCTGCACTTACATTGAGTTGCACCACCCAGGGGCGCGGGGAACTGCGCGACAAGCCACCGACGAAGCTGGCTGGCCGAACGAGCAGGGCCATCCGCGCGCCGGTGGTGTCTCGCGCAGTTCCCCGCGCCCCTGAGTGTTCCCCACGTCCCTTCAAAGAGTTCTCCGGAGTGCCGATGCCTACCGCCCCGCTCGACGACGACACCACCCCGCCGTACCCGGTAGGCCTGCGCCTTGCCGGACGACGTGTCGTCGTCCTCGGTGGCGGCGTCGTCGCGCAGCGGCGGCTCCCGGCCCTGCTGAACGCGGGGGCCGACGTCGTGGTGATCTCGCCCGGGACCACCCCCGCCGTCCAGGCGATGGCGGACGCCGGCGAGCTGCGCTGGGAGCAGCGTGGTTACCAGGCCGGGGACCTCGCCGAGGCCTGGTACGTGATGATCGCCACCTCGGACCCGCAGACGAACGCGGAGGCCGCGGCCGAAGCCGAACTGCGCCGCATCTTCTGCGCCCGCAGCGACGACGCCTCCGCGGCGACGGCGTGGACCCCGGCGAGCGGGCGCGCCGAGGGGGCCGTCGTGGCGGTGCTCTCCGGTGACCCGCGACGTTCCGTCGCCCTGCGCGACGCCATCGTCAGCGGCGTGCGCGACGGCGCACTCCTCGCCGCGCACCACCGCGGCCGCACGGCCGGCGTCGCCCTGGTCGGCGGCGGGCCGGGCGACCCGGAGCTGATCACCGTCAAGGGCCGCCGGCTGCTCGCCGAGGCCGACGTGGTCGTCGCCGACCGCCTCGCCCCGCGCGAGCTGCTGGACGAGCTGCCGCCGCACGTCGAGGTGATCGACGCCTCGAAGATCCCCTACGGCCGCTACATGGCGCAGGAGGCGATCAACAACGCGCTGATCGAGCACGCCAGGGCGGGCAAGTTCGTGGTCCGGCTCAAGGGCGGCGACCCGTACGTCTTCGGGCGCGGCATGGAGGAGCTGATCGCCTGCGCCGAGGCGGGCGTACCGGTCACCGTCGTGCCGGGCATCTCCAGCTCCATCAGCGTCCCGGCCGCCGCCGGGATCCCCGTCACCCACCGCGGTGTGACGCACGAGTTCACCGTCATCTCCGGGCACGTCGCGCCGGAGGACCCGCGCTCGCTGGTCAACTGGGACGCGGCCGCGAAGATGCGCGGCACCCTGGTGCTGCTGATGGCCGTGGAGCGGATCGGCGCCATCTCCGCCGCGCTGGTCGCGGGCGGCCGCGCGCCGGAGACGCCGGTCGCGGTGATCCAGGAGGGCACCACCGCCGCGCAGCGCGTGGTGCGGGCGACGCTCGCGACCGTCGCCGAGACGGTCGAGGCGGAGGGCATCCGTCCGCCGTCGATCGTGGTGATCGGCGACGTCGTCGCCTTGGCAGGCTGAGCCGGAGCAGGCAGGATCGACCCGTGGCCGAGCTCATCACCATCGAGGACCCGGAGGACCCGCGCCTCCACGACTACGTCTCGCTCACCGACGTGGAACTGCGCCGCCGCCGCGAGCCGGAGGAGGGCCTGTTCATCGCCGAGGGCGAGAAGGTGATCCGGCGTGCCCGGATCGCGGGCTACCGGATGCGGTCGATGCTGCTCTCGGCCAAGTGGATCGACCAGATGAAGGACGTCATCGACGAGGTCCCGGCGCCCGTCTACGCGGTGACGCCCGCCGTCGCCGAGCAGGTGACGGGCTACCACGTGCACCGCGGCGCCCTCGCCTCGATGCAGCGCAAGCCGGCCGCGGACGTCAAGGACATCCTGGTCGGCGCCCACCGCGTCGCGGTCTTCGAGGACCTCGTCGACCACGCCAACATCGGCGCCGCGTTCCGCAACGCCGCCGCGCTGGGCGTCGACGCGATCCTGCTCAGCCCGCGCTGTGCGGACCCGCTCTACCGGCGGGCGGTCAAGGTGTCGATGGGCGCGACTCTCGGTCTGCCCTACGCCGTCCTCGACTCCTGGCCGGACGGGCTGACCGCGCTGCGCGACGCGGGCTTCACCATCGCGGCGTTCTGCCTGGCGGACAACTCCGTCTCGCTGGACGAGTTCGCGGCCCGTCGACACGACCGCGTCGCGCTGCTCTTCGGCACCGAGGGCAACGGCCTCAGCACGGCCGCCCTGCGGGCGGCGGACGAGTGGGTCACCATCCCCATGTCCAACGGTGTGGACTCCCTCAACGTGGCCGCCGCCTCCGCGGTGGCGTTCTACGCCACTCGCGGCTGAACCGGGACAGGGCTCACAGCCCGAGCAACTCGGCGAGCGTCCCGCCGAGCACGCGGTCGCGCAGCGCGCCCGGCTCCGTCCCGCGCTCGACGGTCATCCGGGCGAGCACGGGGTCGCCGTAGGGGGCGTCCGAGCCGAACAGCACGCGGTCGGGCAGCTCCGCGACCGCCAGGCGAACGGCGAGGATCACCGGGGCGGTGGACAGGTCCAGGTACAGGTTCGGCGTCTCCCGGGCCAGCTCGATCGCGGTCAGCCAGTTGAGTCCGCCGAGCTGACTGATCACCAACGGGACGCGCGGGTGCCGCCGCGCCAGCGAGGCCAGCGTGGCGAGGTCCTCGGCCGTGGTGGGCGCGTAGCCGTGCACGACGACCGGCAGCCCGCCGTGGTCCGCGGCGGCGGCGAGCACCGGCTCGACCAGCGCGGCCCCGCCCGGCGGCGGGGTCAGCTCCCCGACGCCGCGGAAGCCCCGGCCGACCACGTCCCGCTCGACCTGCGCCGCGACCTGCTCGGGCGGCAGGTCCAGCCGCACCTTGGCGAAGCCGATGAACCGGTCCGGGTGCGCCGCGATCGCGGCCTCCAGCTCCTGCCGGGCCGCCTCGAACACCTCCGCGCCGACGGCCGTGCCGGTGACGGTCTCGTGGAGCACCGCCATCTCCTGCCGGAACGAGGCGAGATCCGTTGCCCGCTCCGGATGCGGCCGGGTGCCGAAAAGGACCGCGCGGTCGATCCCGGCCTCGTCGAGCAGGGCGATGTGGTCGGCGACCGGGGCGTGGACGTGGCTGTGGGCGTCGATGATCAACGTATTCTCCTGGCAGGGCGGGACCGGTCACCGCCGCGGGGTGCGGCATGCGGGCCCCAGTGTCGAACGTTGACACCGTGTCAAGGTCAAGCGCGAGGGGGAGCGGCAGGCATGCGGATCGGGCAGCTGGCGGAACGCACGGGCACCAGCGAGCGGCTGTTGCGCTACTACGAGCGGGTCGGGCTGCTCGCCTCCGAGCGCCTGCCGAACGGCTACCGCGACTACCCGCCGGGGGCCGACGAGACCGTCCGCCGGATCCGCGCGCTGCTGGCGGCGGGCCTGTCCACGGCGCTGATCCGGCAGATCCTGCCCTGTGGCCGGGAGGACGGCTCGGTGCGGGCCTGCCCGGGCGTCCTGGACCGGCTCCGCGGCCAGCTGGTCCGCCTCGACGAGCGCGCCGCCGAGCTCGACCAGGTTCGGGCCACGCTCCGCGCCGCCATCGCCGCGACGGAGCGGGACGGGCAGAGCCTGGGTCAGCCGATCCCCGGGCCGGGGGTCGCCGGTCCGCCGAGCGCCTGGGCGGAGGCCGAGGCGGTGGGGGAGCCCGAGGCGGAGGCGGACGGGGCCGCGGGCGCGGAGGCCGCGCCGGTGCCGGGCCAGGTCTCGGTCATGGTGCCCTTCGCGGCCACCGTGTAACGGGTGGTGCTGACGGTGCGGGTGCCGCTCTGCGGGGTGCGCTCCTCGCGCAGCACGGCACCGTTCTGGATCAGCCAGAGACTGGTGCCGTTGGGGTCGCCGGTGGTGGCGTGGGCGGCCAGCAGAACCGGTTCTGCACCACTGCGGAGCCGGTAGAGCTCGATCATGTCCTCGGGGACGGCGCGGTCCCGACGGGTCAGCACGACCACGGCCGCCGTGTCGCCCTGGTAGCGCGCGGGCAGCACCGTGGTGAGCGTCACCGGGGCACCGGGGCCCGTGCCGTGACCGTTCGCCAGGTCGATCCGCGAGCCGTCGGCCGGGTCCTGGTAGGAGCGCGAACCCCAGTCCACCGCCGCGACCGCCTGGGCCGCCGCGTCGCCCGTGGCGACCGCGGTGAGCCCCGCCGAGGCGTCCTGCGCCGACACCGGCGCCGCCGCGGACGCGGTGACGCCCTGCGGCGACCCCGCCGGGCCGCTGCCCTTGGCCGTCCGGTTCTCGCAGCCCTGCGCGGTGGCGATGGCCAGGGCCACCCCGAGCGTCACGGTGACGAAGACGATCAGCCGCTGCCGCAGCAGCCGGCGTCGCGCCGCGGGACCGCCGGGGCGGCCCGGTGCGGGGGTGCGGGAGGGCGCGCCGGACGGCTTGCGGGCCGGGCGCGGGGAGGGCGTGCGTGCGCCGCCCGCCGCCGCGGGACGCCGCGGCTGCTCGCCGGGGGCCGGCCTGCGGCCACCGCTGCGGCTCTCGCCGGTGAATCCGTCGACGGGGGGACGTCGTGCGGGATCGGCGGGTCGGCGGGTCTGCTCGCCCGGCGCGGGCCGGCGGCCGCTGCCGTGGCTCTCGGCGGCGAACCCCTCGACGGGCTCGCGCCGTGCGGGATCGGCGGGTCGGCGGGTCTGCTCGCCGGGGGCCGGCCGGCGGCCGCTGCCGTGGCTCTCGGCGGCGAACCCCTCGGAGGGCTCGCGCCGTGCCGGATCGCCGGGTCTGCGGGGCGGCTGGCCCGGGGCCGACCTGCGACCGCTGCCGTGGCCCTCGGCAACGAACCCCTCGACGGGCTCGCGCATCGTCGGCGGCAGCGGACGTCGCCCTGGCGCGGGGCGCCGGGCCGCGCCCGGGTCGTGGGAGAGCGGAGCCTCGCCGGGCCGCGCGCCCGCACGTCCACCGCTCCCGCCCGCGCCGACCGGACGGGAACCCGGTCCGCTCCGGCCCGCACCGGAGGAGTCGGCGCCACCGCCGGGGGAACCGGCCGGGAAGGCCGCCGCGCCACTCCCGGGGCCGCCCGCGCGGCGCGGCGTGGCCGCGCCACCGCGTGGAGACACCCGCGGGTGCGCGGGAGCCGCGCCGCGACGGTCGCCCGCCGGACCGTTGCGGTCGGGGTGCTCCGCTCCGCCGCGGCCGTATCCGTCGTGCGCAGGACCCTCCGGCCCACCGTGCGGGCCCGCGTCGCCGTACTCCGGCGCGCCGCCGCGCGCGGCGTGCGGCGCGGGCGCGATGCTGCGCCCGATCGCCGCCCCGCGCACCGCGAGGTCGTGCAGGCGCTCGTGGACCTGGAGCGGGGTGGGCCGGTCGGCCGGATCCTTGGCCAGGCAGGCGCGGATCAGCGGCGCGAGCGCGGCCGGAACGCCCGTCAGGTCCGGCTCCTCGTGCACGACCCGATAGAGCATCACCTCGGAGCTGCCCGAACCGAAGGGCGTGTCGCCGGTCGCCGCGTAGACGAGGGTGCTGCCGAGGGCGAAGACGTCCGTCGCGCCCGTCACGGAGACGCCGCGCACCTGCTCCGGCGCGAGGAAGCCGGGGGAGCCGACCGCCGTGCCGACGTGCGTGAGCGTGCTGGCGCCGCTGGACCAGGCGATGCCGAAGTCGATGATCCGGGGGCCCTTGGGGGAGAGCAGGATGTTCGAGGGCTTGAGGTCGCGGTGCACGACCCCCGCGTCGTGGACCTGGGCGAGGCCGTCGGCCAGCGCCGAGCCGATCGCGGCCACCTCCGCCCAGGGCAGTGGTCCCTCGTCGCCGACGCGCTTGTAGAGCGAGGGGCCGGGTACGTACACCGTGGCGAGCCACGGGCGCTCGGCCTCGATGTCCGAGGAGACCAGCCGGGCGATGCAGCCGCCCCGGATCCGCGCGGCGGCGGCGACCTCGCGGGCGAACCGGGTACGGAACTCCGAGTCCTCGGCCAGCTCGGCCCGGATCAGCTTGAGCGCGACCTTCTGTCCCTTGCGGTCCGACCCGAGGAAGACGACACCCATGCCGCCCGCGCCGAGCCGGCGGGTGAGGCGGTAGGGCCCGACGAGCCGCGGGTCCTCGCGCCGGAGCCGCATCTTCGTCACGTCGCCGTCCCACCGTCAGGTCCCCGTCGCCGGGGGTGTGCTGGGCATGCCCGAGCACGGATTGCCGATTGCCAGGACGACAGCTTACGGACTGCGCGAGCCGGTGTGCTGATACGCAACACCTTGCGGCCCGCCGGGACGGCGCGCGGGCGTCTCAGGGACAACCCTGAGACGCTCCCCGGGGCGGTCTCCACCTGGGGTAGTACTTCTCAGGTCGGAGGCTCCTCCCTGGGGCGGCCCACAGGACCCTGCGTTGGCATGACGACCGGGAACAAGCAGCCGCCTAACGTTGTTGTTGCGCGGTGGGCAGGACGCTCGTCCCCCGAGGATCTTGGCCCGCCGCGCCCAGACGCGGATGACGAGACGATGACGACGAAACGGTGGATGGGGGAGTCAGCTATGGCGATGCAGGAGACCGGGAGTCGCCCGCCACGTCGGCGTCGGCCGACGGGTGAGGGCACCAGGAACCCCTTGGTCGCGCTCGCGATCGCGCTGCCTGTCGCCGCGCTGCTCGCCTACGCCTTCGGGGGTTGGCACCAGTTCGCCCTTCAGGCGAACACCATGGTGCAGCTGATCGGCCACTGAGCCGCGCTGCATCTCCAAGGACCGCGGGAGGCGGGTCCGGTCTGTCGGTGAGGGCTGACCGGGCTCGCCGCCCGCACTTTCTGTCGCATCCTCGCGGGGATGCAGAAGGGCCCCGACAGCTGTCGGGGCCCTTCTGACCTGCTCTGGTGCGCGATACTGGGATTGAACCAGTGACCTCTTCCGTGTCAGGGAAGCGCTCTCCCGCTGAGCTAATCGCGCGGGTGGTACTGCGTACTGCGGT
>NZ_FOAZ01000074.1 GCF_900109465.1 Streptacidiphilus jiangxiensis | reverse complement strand
GCTGGGTCTTGAGGTCTCGGTGGGGGAGAAGCTGAGCAGCGTCACGGCGGTGCTGCGCGGTGGGCGACCGGGTCCGGCGGTGCTGCTGCGCGGCGACATGGACGCGCTGCCGGTGCAGGAGACCAGCGGGCTGCCGTTCGCGTCCCGCATCCCCGGAGCCATGCACGCGTGCGGGCACGACCTGCACGTCGCCGGGCTGGTGGGCGCGGCGAAGCTGCTCGTGGAGCGGCGCGAGGAGCTGGCCGGGTCGGTCGTCCTGATGTTCCAGCCCGGCGAGGAGGGCTGCGGCGGCGCCAAGGTCATGATCGACGAGGGCCTGTTGGACGCGGCAGGGGAGCGGGTGGTGGCCGCGTACGGCCTCCACGTCACCAGCGGCCTGCTGCCCGGCGGCGTCGTCTCCGGCCGGCCCGGCGCGGCGATGGCCGCAGCCGACACCCTCCACGTCACTCTGCGCGGCCGCGGCGGCCACGGCTCGGCGCCGCACGCGGCGCTGGACCCGATACCGGCGCTGTGCGAGGCTGTGACAGCCCTGCAGACGATGGTCACCCGCCGCTTCGACGCGTTCGATCCGGTGGTCGTCACCGTCGGGCACATCCACGGCGGCACGATCAACAACGTCATCCCGGACGATGCCACCTTCGAGGCCACCATCCGCACCTTCTCCGCGGAGGCGCGGGCCCGCGCCGAGGAGGAGACCCTGCGGGTCGTGCGCGGTGTCGCGGCCGCCCACGGCCTGGAGATCGACGCCCGCTACGAGCGCCTCTACCCCGTCACCCGCAACGACGAGACCGAGGCCGAGTTCACCTCCCGCACCGTCCGCTCGCTCTTCGGCGAGGACCGTTTCCAGCCGATGGCGCAGCCGCTCGCCGGGGCGGAGGACTTCTCCTACGTCTGCGAGGCGGTCCCCTCGGCGTACTTCTTCCTCGGCGCCTGCGCCCCGGACCGCGACCCGGCGACCGCGCCGTACAACCACAGCCCGGAGGCGTACTTCGACGACGCGGTCCTCGCCGACGGTGCGGCGCTGCTGGCGGCGCTGGCGCTCGGCCGGCTCGCGCGCGGCCGGTAGCCCACCGGCGCCCGCCCTTCGGGGCCGGTCCCGTGGGTCAGGCCCCCGGGGTGGCGGCGCCCTGCCCGGTCAGGGCGGTGATCAGGCCGGCCATGGCGACGCGATCGACGGGCAGGCAGGCGATGGCGACGGTGGTGCCGGAGCCGCGGACGGTGAGCAGCAGCTCGGTGGGATCGCCCGGGTCACCGGTGGGGCGGAGCTGGACTCGGGCGATCTCGGCGACCGGCAGCTGCATCTGCGCGCGGGGCCCGTCGTCCTGGATGAGGTCACGGCTGAAGCGCAGGAATCCCAGGGTGGCCGAGCCCTGCTCGTCGATCGTGCGCAGGGCCGCGGCGACCCGGCCAGGTGCCCCGAGCTCGGCCAGTTCCATGGCGAGTTCGGATCCGCGGACGATCTGGCGCTGCCCGAAGCCGAAGCTCTCCCGACCGGCGACGTCCACCCCGTAGGTGTGGACCGGGCGCGTCGAGTACCGCGTACCGACCCGCTTGATCCGCACGGAGACCTCGGGCCAGGTGGCGGACCGCCGGACCCGGCCCGAGACGCCCACCAGCAGGAAACCCCGGGTGAAGAGGTGCACCGCCTTGCGGCGGCGGGTGATGACGCCGGCCCCGACCAGAGCCAGTTCCAGCACACCGCCGAGCAGGGCGACCGGGCCCGCCTGCCCGGGTATCTGGATCAGCGCGAGGAGCGGAGCCAGCAGCGGGACCGTCACGAAGAACCAGGCGAGCCCGCTGTAGGCGTAGCTCTCCCGGTAGTCGCCCAGCCCGCGGGCCTCCGCCTCTCGCAGCACTCGCTCCGATGCCGTCGCCACGCCACACCCCCGTCGTCACACGGCTGACTCCACTCAGGAGAAGCAACTGTGACATTGCATCAGCTGGGTCTGACACCGCCGGTCGGCGGGGGTGGGACGACCGCGTGGAGGGTTCAGATCTGAGCGAGGATCTCGGTCGCCGCCGCCTCGCCGGAGGTGATGCCGCCCTCCAGGAAGGCCTGGTCCTGGATGCTGGTGTGCTCGCCGGCGAAGTGGATGTTGCCCTCCTGGACGTGCTCGTAGCCGAACATCGACGTGTAGTACCCGGGCTTGTTGTACGAGTACGCCCCGTAGTGCCAGGGGTCGACCGACCAGTGGTCCTCGTACGCCTTGCCCGTGTACGCCGCCGTGGTGCCGGGGTAGATCGGCTCGATCTGGTTGAGGAACCAGTTCACGTCCGCTGCCGGGGCGGGGCCGTGGGGTGCGCCCGTCAGCGTGTGCTGGGCCGTGCTGCCGCCCGGGAAGGCCAGCAGGACGGAGGGGGCACCGTTAGGTCCGGTGGGGACGGAGTCGTCCCAGGCGACGCAGAAGGCGTTCCAGTCGGTGTAGGCGCTGCCGCTGTCACCCAGCGCCGGCCAGGTCTTGTGCGAGACCTCGACATGGATCTTCGCGTTCTGGCCGAGCACGCCGGCGTTGACGACCGAGGTCTTGAACGCCGAGAGTCCGGCCTGCGAGAAGTCGACCTTCTGCAGTGCGGTGAACGGCAGGGCGAGTACCACGTGGTCCGCCACGACCGTGGTGGTGCTGGTCCGGCCGGGCTGCTGGAACGTCAGCGTGTAGCTGCCGTCGGAGTTGCGGGCCAGCGCGACCAGTTGGTGGCCCTGCTGGACGGTGCCGGCCGGCAACTGCGCGAGCATGCCGCTGACCAGCTGATCGTTGCCGCCGACGATGTGGTACTTCTCGTCGTAGCCGGTCATCGGCTGCAGCTGGTTCTGGCTGTTCTTGTAGAGCAGGTAGACCAGGTTGAGAGCCGACTGCAGGGACGGGTCGCCACCGTACTCGGAGACGGAGTTGGCCAGCATCAGCCGGCCGAAGAGCGTGGTCTGGCCGATGCCGGTGGAGTCCAGCCATTCGGGCACGGTCTGTTGGTCGAGCTTCTGGCCGGCCGCGGTGAAGCTGTTGTACGCCTGCGGCCAGGGTGCGGCCTTGCCCGCGGCGCTGAAGGCGGGGAAGCCGATGGCGGACCAGTCGGCGTTGGCCTGGGCGTAGGTGTAGGGCTTGCCGTCGAACCAGTAGATCTGGTTGCCGGTCGGCAGGTCGCCGCCGTTGGTGATCTCCGTGGTGAGGCCCAGCGTCCGGGCCAGGTTGAGTGCCGACTTCTGGTTGCTGTTGATGAACGCGCCGCCGTGCTCGCCGACGAGTCCGTTGTCGAAGTACCCGCGCAGCGACCAGCAGCGGCCGCCGATGTGGGTGGTGTCGGCCTCGTAGACGGTCGAGGCGACGGGGCCCTTGGAGCTGCTGCCGGTCCAGAGCATGTGCGCGCAGCGGACGCCGGCCAGGCCCGCGCCGACGATGGCGATTCTGGGTGCGGTGGCCGCGCGGGCCGGGGTGGCCCGGCTCAGCGCGCCGAGCCCGAGGACGGCGGCGCCGCCCGCGGCGCCGTAGCGGAACAGGTCGCGGCGGCTCGGTCCCGCCTCCGCGGCCTGTTCGCGGCCCAGCGCGCGGAGGCGGCGTTCGGCCGCCTCCCGCACCTCGAGCGCACCGAGCACGTCGTCCACGGGGACGCCGGTCCGGGCGGATTCCTGATGGGCGGCGAACAGGCGCTGCATGAGCCTGGTCGCCGGTGAGTAGGTCATGGCACGGCCGTTGGTGCGAGGCATGAACCCTCCTGAACTCCGTACGGTACGAAGGCAGGTGCAGGAACAGGTGCAGGAACGGACCGACGTGCGAGGTGCGGTTCGCGCGTGGGCGGTGGTGCGCGGTGCGGTGGTGCGCGGTGCGGTGGTGCGCGGTGCGGTGGTGCGCGGTGCGGTGGTGCGCGGTGCGGTGGTGCGCGGTGCGGTGTGTGACGTCAGCCGACGGACGCGACCTCCTGCTCGGTGGCCGCGCTCACCGGGACGTCGGGGGAGCGGAACCAGGAGCCCTGCAAGGCCCACTGGATCAGCATCAGGACGGCGCCGAGGGCCAGCGCCGCCAGGCCGATGACGGAGACGCCGCCGACCTTGCCGACCAGCGGCAGGGTCATCGAGGTGTGGCCGTAGTTCGGGTCGGCGTAGACGTCGAAGGCGGCGTAGCAGAAGAAGTAGAGCAGCATGATGCCGCCGAGCAGCGGGAGGATGCCCTTGAACCACAGGTCGCGGGCGCTGCGCCGGAGCACCTTGCGGAAGTACCAGAAGCAGGCGAACCCGGTGAGGCCGTAGTAGAAGGCGATGCCGAGGCCGACCGAGGAGATCGAGTCGGACAGGACGTTGCTGCTGATCCGGGTCAGCAGCACGTAGAAGGCGATCGATACCAGGCCCATGGCGATCGTCGACCAGGTGGGCGTGGCGAAGCGCGGGTGCACCCGGCCGAAGTGGGACGGGATGGCCTTGTGCAGGGCCATGGAGAAGCTGGTGCGGGCGGTCGGCAGGATCGTGGTCTGGGTGGAGGCCGCGGCCGAGGTCAGCACCATGAAGATGAGCAGCTTGGACAGGAACCAGCCCAGGCCGGTGCTGCCGAAGACCGCGCTGCCGAGGCCGGAGAGCACGTCCCCGGAGTTGTCCGGATTGGCCAGGCCGATGCCCTTGTCGCCGACGCCCGCGAAGGCCTGGGCGGAGGTGGAGACCAGGGCGTAGATCAGCAGCAGCAGGACGGTCGAGATCACGGCCGCCCGCCCGGGGGTGCGGGTCTTGTCGGCGGTCTCCTCGTTGACGGAGACGGCGGTGTCCCAGCCCCAGTAGATGAAGACCGCGGAGAGGATGCCGGCCGTCAGCGCGCTCGCACTGGGCACGTCGAAGGGGTTGAACCACGAGCCCGAGATGTGGATCGAGCTGCCGGGGGCGTTGCTGCCGTAGACCTTGACCAGGGCGGTCACCGAGAACAGCACCAGCATCGCGATCTCGACGCAGAGCAGCACCCGCTGCAGCGCGGCGGAGATCTCGATGCCGATGTAGCAGATGAAGGTCATCAGGATGATCCAGACGACCCCGGCGATCGTGGTCCACAGGGTGCTGGAGGCCAGTGACGCGTGGCCGACCAGCTGGAAGCCGTAGGAGCCGGCGATCTGGGCCAGATTGGCCATGACGATGATGTCGGCGACGATGATGCCCCAGCCGCCCATCCAGCCGGTGCGCGGCCCGAAGGCCCGTGCCGCCCAGGTGAAGGTGGT
>NZ_FOAZ01000047.1 GCF_900109465.1 Streptacidiphilus jiangxiensis | reverse complement strand
CTCGGAGGCGATCATCTCCAGGGTCGACTGCTGGCGGTGCAGCTCGGCGTCCACCGCCGCGGCGACCTCGGGGTCGAGGCTGTGCAGGGACTGGTCGAGAAGGCTCATGACGTGGGTGCTCCTCCGGTCAGGCGGGGCGGGGCAGGGCGACGGCGGCAGGAATGAGGACGCGGCGCAGGCGGCCGAAGGCCTTGGGCTGATCCACCGCCAGAACGGCCACCGCGCGGTCCCCGCGCCGGTACACCGCGGCGAAGCGGCGGTCGTCCAGGTCGCCTTCGACGACCTGCGGCTCGTCGCCGGGCAGGAGGTGCCCGGCGAACTGGATACGACTGCGGTACAGGTCGGACCAGAAGTAGGGGGCGGTGGCCGGCGCCGGGGTCGAGACGCCGGTCAGCAGCGTGCGCGCGGCCGTGCGGGGTTGTTCCACGGCGCTGGTCCAGTGCTCGACACGGGTGTGACGGCCGGTGAACAGGTCCAGGCACCGGGCGACGTCGCCCACGGCCACGACGCCGGGGATGTTCGTCGCGCAGCCGGCGTCGCAGAGAACCCCGTCGTCGAGGTCCAGACCCGAGCCCGCGAGCCAGTCGGTCGCGGGGCGGGCACCGACACCGACCACGACCACGTCGGCCGGAACCAGACGGCCGTCCGCGAGCCGCACGCCGGTCACCCGTCCGTCCCCCTCGTCGAGCCCCGCGACGCCCACCCCGCACAGCAGCCGGACGCCGTGGTCGGCGTGGAGCGAGGCGCAGACGCGGCCCATCGACCGTCCGAGCGCCCGCTCGAGCGGGGCCTCGGCCGCCTCGATCACGGTGACCTCCAGGCCCAGGGCGCGCGCGGAGGAGGCCACCTCGGCGCCGATGAAGCCCGCACCGACGACGGCGACGGTGGGCCGGCCGGTGGCGAGGTCGGCGCGCAGGGCCTCGGCGTCGTCCAGGGTGCGCAGGCTGTGCACGCCGGCAAGCGCGCGGGCGCCCACGCGCGGCAGCGTGCGCGCGACGGCGCCGGTGGCGATGACGACGGCGTCGGTGCGCACCTCACGCCCGTCGGACAGCGCCACCGTCCGTGCGGCCGGGTCGAGACGGACCGCGCGGGCGCCGAGGAGCCAGTCGGCGGCGAGGTCCTGGTACTCGTCGGCGTCGCCGAGCGCCAGGGCCTGGGCGTCCAGCTGGCCGGTCAGGAACTGCTTGGACAGCGGCGGGCGGTCGTAGGGCAGTCGGCGCTCCTCCCCCACCACCGTGATCGTCCCCTCGTAGCCCTCCTCGCGCAGGGCCCGGACGGCGCCGAGGCCTGCGAGCGAGGCCCCGACGACGAGGACGCTCCTCACGCGGGCTCGTCGGCAGTGGCGTCGACGTGGAGCAGCACCAGGCCGTCCACGACCTCGACGCGGTGCGTGCGCAGGGCGGCCTTGGCGGGCGGGCAGGTGGGCTTGCCGGTGCGCAGGTCGAAGGCGCTCGCGTGCAGCGGGCACTCCACCAGGCAGCCTTCGAGCCAGCCGTCCGCCAGGGAGGCGTCCTGGTGCGTGCAGGTGTCGTCGACGGCGTAGAGGTCGCCGTCGGCGTTGAAGACGGCAATGGGAGCGGGAACGTCCTCCGTCACGCGGAGGGCCTCGCCGGGAGGCAGGTCTTCGATCCGGCAGACCGTGATCACTCGGAACCTCCAGAGTGTCGCGTATCACGCAACAGGATGCGGTATACGCAACATGGTTTCCTTGCGCTGAAGTACTGTCAAGAGGCTCCGCAGGCCGGGCGTGCAGGCATACTGTTGCGCCATGAGCAACGGAGTGCAGCCAGGCGAGTCCCCCGTGCAGTCGGTGGACCGCGCGGTCACGATCCTCGAACTGCTGGCGGCGCGCGGCGAGGCCGGCGTCACCGAGATCGCGGCGGAGCTCGGCGTGCACAAGTCCACGGCGTTCCGGCTGGTCGCGGCGCTGGAGCTGCGCGGGCTGGTGGAGCAGCCCGGCGAGCGCGGCAAGTACCGCCTGGGCCTGGGCCTGGTCCGCCTCGCCGGCGCGGCGACGGTCCGGCTGGACCTGTCGCAGCAGAGCCGGCCGGTCTGCGAGCGGCTCGCGATCGAGGTGGCCGAGACCATCAACGTGGCGATCCTCGACGTCGACGCGGCCGTCAACATCGAGCAGGTGCTCGGACCTTCGGCCATCACCACCCACAACTGGGTCGGCCAGCGGACCCCGCTGCACGCCACGTCCAGCGGCAAGGTCCTCCTCGCCTACCTCCCGGAGCCCGCCCTGACCGCCCGTCTCGCCGCCCCACTGGAGCGCTTCACTCCCCAGACCGTCACCGACGCGGCCCGCCTGCGGCGCCAGCTGGACGCCGCCCGCAAGGACGGCTTCGCCTGCACGGTCGAGGAGTTGGAGACCGGCCTCAACGCGGTCGCGGCACCCGTCTTCGCGCACAACGGCCAGGTCGTGGCCGCGATCAGCGCCTCCGGCCCCTCCTTCCGCCTCGCCAAGCCCCGCCTGGCGGAGGTGGCCACAGCGGTCCGGGAGGCGGCGGAGGAGGTCTCGACCCGGCTGGGGTACGTCCGGACCCGCGCATGACCGGCTGAGCCGTCTCAGTCGCTCTTCCGCCGGGCCCGGCCCTGCCCGAGCGCCGCCCGCAGCTCGGCCGCGAACGCCCCCGCCACGAGGCCGAGCCCGGCCACCAGGAGGATCGGGGAGAGCACCGGCAGGTGCCACAGCCGCGGTGCCGCCTGCGACTCGATCAGCAGGCCGACACCGACGAATGCCCAACCCGCCCGCCGACGGGGGATGTCCCGCGCCCAGTGCATGAACCAGAGCCAGAACGCCACCATGACCGCACCGAACACGACCCACGCCAGGTCCACGGCTGCCCCCTCGCCCAGAGCGTCTGACGAATCGTCAACATGGTGCCCGGCGGACGGTCGGGCGAAGCCTGGCGCGTGCGACGGCCCGCCGGCACTCCGTCACGCGCTCGGATGCCTCGTCAGGGGTCCTCAACTGCCAACCGATGGGTTCGCGGGGCGATGGGAGAGGAAGTCCTCGCAGCCGAGGAGCCAACTGACCACGTAGGTGGCCTTCTGGTCCTGTGGCTCGGCCTGCTGGCAGGTGCCCTTCACCTCGTCGACGGCGGGCACGGGCATCGGGTTGGCGAGGTTGCTGGTCTCCAGGTCGGCCCAGTTGTAGCCCTCTGCGTAGGCGGCCGGGAGGTAGCCCGGCGGCAGGGACGACGGGACGGGCCGGTGCGGACTGCCCGCCGTGAGGCGGGCAGCGCCGAAGCCGAGGGCGGTGAACAGCAGCGCGCCGAGGGCGAGTGTGAGACCCAGGATGCCACGGCGGAGCGTGACCGTCCTGGCTCTCACCGGTGCCGTCGGCGGTTCGGTCGTGTCCATGTGTCCCCCGTGGTGTGACTGGCGACTCACAGCCTGAGGGGACACGTGACGGCGTGCAAGGCTTCGGACGCCGCGCTCACTGCGCCGCCAGGCGAAGACAGGCCCGGCCCGTTCTCGGGTCGAGTGCCAGATGCCGACTTCAGGCGGGTCGCATGGACAGGAGCGCCAGACCCGCGACAACCAGGGCCACGACCTCCGCGTACACGCCGGACGACCGGCGCAGCAGCGTGAACCCGAGCAGCGGCACGCCGCAGAGCAGACCGGTCACCACGGCCGTGTCCTCCCACAGCAGGGCGTGGTCGTGCTGGTTGGCGAACCAACCTCCGGCGTTGAGCAGCACGCCGGCGAGGCCGAGCACGAAGGCGAGCACGATCGACTGCAGGACGATCACCACCCTCGCCGCTCCGGACAGCCCGGGCCGCCACTCCCCCTGTGCCATCCCGCTCCCCTTCCGCATCGGTCGTGGGATCCCACTCTGCCCGCCGCGGTGCTCAGCGCGCCTGAGTACACGTACTCAGACGCCCCGTCAGGGACCGGCCAGAAAGACCCTTCGGCCCGGCCGCTCGATGTCGCTGACGACGACCGGCACCTCCGCGCCGAGCGGGAAGCCCTCCGGCGTGCCGGCGGCGGGACTGCCCCGGACGTCCTGGAAGGGCACCAGTCCGACGACCCCGGCCCCGACATCGACCAAGGCGCCGAAGGGCAGCACCCTGACGACCGTCCCGCGGAGGGCCTGACCCGCCGTCGTATGGTCGGCGAAGGTCTGGAACGGGTCGGGGAGCAGTGCGCGCAGGGACAGCCTGGCCTCGGCGTTGTACGTGTCGAACTGGAGGAACTCGCACGAGACACGCTGCCCGAGCGCGACGACGTCGGTCGGTGCTGCGATGTGCCGCCAGGACAGTTCGGGGATCGTGACGAATCCGACTCCGGGAAACAGTGGATGGTCCGGTCCGTCGTCCAGCGACACGAAGACGCCGAACCGCTCGATCGCCGCGACGGTGCCGGTGAGGACCTCGCCACGGTGCAGGGACTCCAGGAACGCCCAGAGGGCCGGACTCTCGGACTGCCAATCCATGCCGGCCACTCTGGCACGCGTGTCGCAGGTCGTGCGGGGTCACCCGGCCGTCGACGCGGTGACCACCCTCCTGCGGTACCGCAGGTACAGTCCGAGCCCCACCGCGGTGATGACCGCGGTGAAGACGATGGCCCCCCACTGGTAGTACCAGTGGTCGTTGCCGTAGACGGCCGCGCGCGGCCACGCCAGGTTGACCGTCATCGCCGCGCCGTACAGGACGGCGAAGGCGTTGACCGGGGTGCCCCAGCGGCCGAGGTTGAAGTACGGGCCGTGGTCCGGGCGGGGCCATTCGCCGCGCAGGCGGCGCAGCAGCATGGGGCCGGTGACCATCAGGTACGGGATGTAGAAGAGGATGATGGCGACCGAGGTGAGGATGTAGAAGACGCGCTGGTTGCCGATGTTGACCAGCAGCAGGGCGATCGTCAGCACGCCGGTGATCAGCGCCGGGGCGACCGGCGTCTTGGAGCGCGGGGAGACCTTGGCGATGGTTCTACCGAACGGGAGCCGGCCGTCGCGGGCCATCGCGAACAGGAGCCGGATCGCGGCCGTCTGGACGGCGAGGCAGCACACCGTGATGGCGATCGCCGAGCAGACCAGGAAGGCGTCACCGAGGCCCGTACCCAGCGTGGACTTGATGAGGTAGGGCATGCCGAGCGTGCCCAGCTCCTGGGCGTTGATGTTGCCGACGGCCATCATGCCGATCAGCATCAGCAGCCCGCCTGCCAGGAACGCCGCCGAGATCGCGCGGATGATGGCACGCGGAGCGTGGCGCCTGGGTTCCTTGGTCTCCTCGGCGAGGGCGCCCGCGGTGTCGAAGCCGTAGAAGACGTAGGCGCTCATGATGGAGGCGACCAGGAACGCGCCGAGGTAGCCCCAGGAGTGGCCGGCCCCGGTGCCGGCGGTCTTCAGCACGACCTGCGGGCCGCGGTGGACGTGGACGGCGAGCATGACGATCAGCAGGGTGACGCCGATGAGCTCGACCGCGACGCCGAAGTTGTTGATCTTCGCCATCAGCCGCACGCCGACGATGTTGACGACGGTGGTGAACACCACCAGGCCCAGCGCCAGCAGAATCGCGTTCTTCGCGCCGTTCGGCGTCGCGGTCTGCCCGGCGTCGGCGGCGCCACCCACGATCTCGAAGGCGAGCGAGACCTGCGGAAGGATCACCTGGTAGGCGACGGCCACGGCCGCCGCCGTGACGACCGCGCCGATGGCCATGATCCAGCCGGACATCCACGACGTGATCGGGCGCGCGATCTGCTTGGACCACTGGTAGACGCCGCCGGCCAACGGGAACTGGCCGGCCATCTCGGCGAAGCAGAGCGCGACGGCGAGCTGGCCGAGGAAGACCAGCGGCCAGGACCAGATGAAGGCCGGTCCGCCCGCGCCGAAGCCGAAGCCGAAGAGCTGGAACACGCCGGTCATGATGGAGATGTAGCTGAAGCCGGCGGCGAAGCTGGAGAAGGAGCCGAGGGAGCGCTCCAGTTCCTGCCGGTAGCCGAAGCGGGCCAGATCATGCGTGTCCTGGCCGGGTTCTCTGGGCTGGCCGGGTTCTCTGGGGACGGCGGTCGTTTCGGAGGTGCTCATGGGCGCTCCCGGTGCGGCAGATGTGCGGGGGTGTGGGTCAGTCGGCGAACCAGTACTGGGGTGCGGGGTCGAGCGTGCGCCAGATGTGCTTGGTCTCCTGGTACTCGCGCAGGCCGGAGGGACCGAGTTCGCGGCCGGTGCCGGACTGCTTGAATCCGCCCCACTCGGCCTGCGGCACGTAGGGGTGGTAGTCGTTGATCCAGACGGTGCCGAGGCGCAGACGCTGCGCGACGCGTTCGGCGCGAGCGGTGTCCTTGGTCCACACCGCGCCGGCCAGGCCGTAGGGGGTGTCGTTGGCAAGGGCGACGGCCTCGTCCTCCTCGTCGAAGAGCTCGACGGTCAGGACCGGGCCGAAGACCTCCTCGCGGACCACGGCCATGCCGGGGTGGCAGCCGGCGAGGACGGTAGGGCGCAGGAAGAAGCCCGCCTGGAGCTCCGGTTCGCCCGGGCGGGCGCCGCCCGCGCGCAGTTCGGCTCCCTCCGCGAGGGCGCCCACGAGGTGGCGTTCGACCTTCGCGCGGTGTTCGGCGGAGACGAGCGGACCGCACTCGGTTCCCTTGGCGAGGCCGTCGCCCAGCCGGATCCGGTCGGCGCGGCGGGCCAGCTCGGCCACGAACCGCTCGTGCTGCCCGCGTTGGAGGAGCAACCGGGAGCCGGCGGAGCAGACCTGGCCGGAGTGGAGGAAGGCGGCGGTCAGGGCGTAGTCGACGGCGGTGTCGAGGTCCGCGTCGGCGAAGACGATGTTGGGGTTCTTGCCACCGAGTTCGAGGGCGACCTTCTTGACGGTTTCGGCGGCGGCGCGCATGACGGACCGTCCCGTCGTCAGGCCGCCGGTGAAGGAGACCAGGTCGACACCCGGGTGTTCGGCCAGCGCCGCACCGACGGCGCCGCCGCCGAGGAGCAGGTTGATCGTGCCGGCCGGTGCGCCGGCCTCCTCCAACGGCCGTTGCAGCAGCTCGAAGAGACGGATGGTGGTGAGCGGGGTGACCTCGCTTGGCTTGGCGACGACGGTGTTGCCCGCGGCCAGCGCCGGGGCGAGCTTCCAGGTGATCTGCAGCAGCGGGTAGTTCCACGGGGTGATCAACGCGCAGACGCCGACCGGCTCGTGGACGACGCGGCTGACCGCGTCAGCGCGGCCGGTGTCGACCGTGCGGCCGGCCTCGGTGGTGACCAGCGCGGCGTAGTAGCGCAGCACCGCGGTGGAGTCGTCGACGTCGTAGCGGCTCTCGGCCAGCGTCTTGCCGGTGTCGAGGGTCTCCAGCCGGGCCAGTTCCTCGCGGTGCTCCTGCAGCGCGTCGGCGGTCGCGGTGAGGACCGCGGCGCGGCGCGCGGCCGGGGCGTGGGCCCAGGCGCCGGCGTCGAAGGCCGCGCGGGCGGCGCGCACCGCTCGTTCGACCTCGGCACCCGAGGCCTCGGGGACGGTGGCCAGATCGCTCGCGTCCCACGGGTTGGTGACGGTCCGTCGGCGACCGTCGGCGGCCGCGGTCCAGGAACCGTCGATGAACAGGGAAGTGGTGCGGACCACGGGCTGCATGAACAGCCGCCTCCTCGCATGTTGCGTGATGAGAAACATTGACCTTCATTCGCAACGTGCCGCCGAGTATGGAAGTGGCGCAAAGAGGGTGTCAAGGGTCGTGGCACGGGCCGGAACCCTTGACAGGCACACCCCTGCCGTCGACTCTGTTTCACATCACGCATTTGATTGCGCCATAAGCAACAGCACGGCACCAGTCAGGGTGGATCTCCCAACTCCCCGAGGGGATGGATCACTTGACCGCTCATCCGAAAGTCGTGATCGTCGGCGCCGGGATCGTGGGCTGCGCCCTGGCCGAGGAGCTCACCGCTCGCGGCTGGACCGACGTGACCGTCCTCGACCAGGGGCCGCTCTTCGCCACCGGCGGCTCCAGCTCCCATGCGCCCGGCCTGGTCTTCCAGACCAACTCCTCCAGGACGATGACCGAGTTCGCCCACTACACCGTCGACAAGTACACGGCGCTGACCCTCGACGGCGCCTGGTGCTTCCGTCAGGTCGGCGGCCTGGAGGTGGCCACCACCCCGGAGCGCGTCGAGGAGCTCAAGCGCAGGCACGGCTACGCCGCCTCCTGGGGCGTGCGGGCCGAACTCGTGGACCCGGCACGGTGCGTGGAGCTGCACCCGCTCCTCGACCCGGGCCAGGTGCTGGCCGGCCTGCACACACCCGACGACGGGCTCGCCAAGGCCCTGCGCGCGGCCGAGGCCCAGGCCCGCCTGGCGGTCGGCCGCGGCGCGCGGTTCCTCGGCCACCACGCGGTGACCGGCATCGAGTCCGCGGGCGGCCGCGTCACCGCGGTGACCACCGAGCACGGGTCGTTCCCGGCCGACATCGTCGTCTCCTGCGCCGGGTTCTGGGGGCCGAGGCTCGGCGCGATGGCCGGGCTCACCGTGCCGCTGGTGCCGCTCGCCCACCAGTACGCCCGGACCACCCCGCTCGCGGCGCTCGCGGGCCACAACTCCGAGCTGCTGGAAGCCTCCAGGCCGATCCTGCGGCACCAGGACCGCGACCTGTACTTCCGCGAGCACGTCGACCGGATCGGCATCGGCTCCTACGCGCACCGCCCGCTGCCCGTCGAGCTCGCCGATGTCGCCTCCCCCGGCGGCCCGGTCATGCCGTCGATGCTGCCTTTCACCGAGGAGGACTTCGAGCCCTCCTGGCTCGACGCCCGCGCCCTGCTACCCGCCCTGGCCGCGACCAAGGTCGAGGAGGGCTTCAACGGGATCTTCTCGTTCACCCCCGACGGCTTCCCGCTGCTGGGCGAGGCGCCCGAACTGAGCGGCTTCTGGGTCGCCGAGGCGGTGTGGGTGACCCACTCGGCGGGCGTGGCACGGGCGATGGCGCAGTGGCTCGTCGACGGCCGGCCGGAGACCGATCTGCACGAGTGCGACCTCAACCGCTTCGAGCAGGTGCAGCTCGCGCCCGCCTCCGTGCGCCGGCGCAGCTGCCAGAACTTCGTCGAGGTCTACGACATCGTCCACCCGCTCCAGCCGATGGACGAGCCCCGCCCGCTGCGGGTCAGCCCCTTCCATGCCCGACAGCGGGAGTTGGGCGCGGTGTTCCTGGAGGGCGCCGGCTGGGAGCGACCGCACTGGTTCGAGGCCAACGCGGCCCTGCCCGAGGTCACCGAGGTCCCGGGGCGCGGCGCGTGGGCGTCGCGCTACTGGTCGCCGATCGCGGGGGCGGAGGCGCTGGCGACGCGCTCCCGGGTCGCCCTGTACGACATGACGCCGCTCAAACGGCTGGAGGTCACCGGCCCCGGAGCACTGGAGCTGCTGCAGTACCTGACCACCAACCAGCTGGACAAGCCCGTCGGCGCGGTCACCTACACCCTGCTGCTCGACGAGTCGGGCGGCGTGCGCAGCGACCTGACGGTGGCGCGCCTGGGCCCGGACCGTTTCCAGGTCGGCGCCAACGGCCCGCTCGACCTGGACTGGCTCACCCGCCGACTCCCCGAGGGCTCTCCCGTCCAGATCCGGGACATCACCGGCGGCACCTGCTGCGTCGGCGTGTGGGGTCCGCTCGCCCGCGAGCTGGTCCAACCGCTGACGGACGCCGACTTCTCGCACCGGGGCTTCGGGTACTTCAAGGCGAAGCAGGCCTACCTCGGCGAGGTGCCGGTCACCGCGATGCGGCTGTCGTACGTCGGCGAGCTGGGCTGGGAGCTGTACACGACCGCGGACGCCGGGCAGCGGCTGTGGGACACGCTGTGGCGGGCCGGGCAGCGGCTGGGCGTGGTGGCCGCGGGACGCAGCGCATTCAACAGCCTGCGGCTGGAGAAGGGTTACCGCTCCTGGGGAACGGACCTGACGGCCGAGCACAACCCGTACGAGGCCGGGCTCGGATTTGCGGTCCGGATGGACAAGGGCGAGTTCCTCGGGCGGGACGCGCTCGTCGGCATCGGCGAGGAGACGGCGACGCGCCGACTGGTCCCGCTGCTGCTGGAGGACCCGGGGGCGGTGGTGATGGGCAAGGAGCCGGTCCGTGCGGAGGACGGCACGGCCGTCGGCTACGTCACGAGCGCGGCGTACGGCTACACGATCGGCCGCTCGATCGCCTACGCCTGGCTCCCGGCGTCCCTGGCCGCGCCCGGCACGCCGGTGGGCGTGGAGTACTTCGGCGAGGTGCTCCCGGCCGTCGTCGCGAAGGAACCGCTGTTCGATCCGGAAATGGCCCGCATCCGCGCCTAGAGGGGACCTCGTTGCGATGACCGCGACCGAACTGCCTGCCAGTCTGCTGCCCGAGAGCCTGAGGGCCACCCTCCCCGGCTCCGCCTACACCGACCCGCAGGTCTTCGCCCTGGAGCAGGAGAAGATCTTCGAGCGGATGTGGTTCTGCGCCGTGCGCACCTCCGAGCTGGACGCTCCGGGGAAGTTCCGGACCGTGCAGGTCGGGCGGGAGAGCGTGCTGGTGACCCGCTCCCGCGAGGGCGCGGTGAAGGCGTTCCTGAACATCTGCCGCCACCGCGGCGCCCGCCTGTGCACCGAGGAGGCGGGCGAGGTGAAGCGCGCCTTCCAGTGCCCGTACCACGCGTGGACCTACGGGCTGGACGGCAAGCTCGTCGCCGCGCCGAACCTCACCAGCATGCCCGACGTCGACCGGACCACCTACGGTCTGGTGAACGTGCACGTGCGCGAGTGGCTGGGGTACGTCTGGGTCTGCCTGGCCGAGGAACCGCCGTCCTTCGAGGAGGACGTGATCGGCGCGGCCACCGAGCGGCTCGGCGACCCCAAGGCCGTCGACCACTACCAGGCCGACGAACTCGCGGTGGGCCGGCGCATCCGCTACGACGTGCGCGCCAACTGGAAGCTCATTGTCGAGAACTTCATGGAGTGCTACCACTGCGCCACCATCCACCCCGAACTGACCGAGATGCTGCCGGAGTTCAAGGGCGGCTTCGCGGCGCAGTACTACGTGGGCCACGGGGCCGAGTTCGCCGAGGAGGCGCAGGGGTTCACCGTCGACGGCAGCGCGGGCGTGCAACGGATCCCGGGCGTGACCGAGGAGCAGGACCGCCGCTACTACGCCATCACGATCAAGCCGCAGGTGTTCGTCAACCTCGTGCCGGACCACGTGATCGTGCTGCGGATGATCCCGCTCGCCGCGGACCGCACCGTCGTCGAGTGCGACTGGCTGTTCCTGAAGGACGTGGTCGACTCCGGCGCCGACCTGGACCGGTCCGTGGAGCTGTTCCACCGGGTCAACGTGCAGGACTTCGAGGCCTGCGAGCGCTGCCAGCCCGCCATGGACTCGCGCGCCTACGCGCGCGGCGGTGTGTTGGTGCCCAGTGAGCACCACATCGGGGCGTTCCATGATTGGGTGACGGCAAGGCTCAGCGACTGACCCGTCCGGAGTCCCCGCAACGCTGAAGTCCCACAACGAGACAGGAGAGGTGTCGCGTCATGCCGCAGCAGGTCCGTGGAGTCATCGCGCCCGGCAAGGGCGAGCCGGTGCGCGTCGAGACGATCGTCGTGCCCGACCCCGGCCCCGGCGAGGCGGTGGTCGCCGTACAGGCCTGCGGCGTGTGCCACACCGACCTGCACTACCGCGAGGGCGGCATCAACGACGACTTCCCCTTCCTGCTCGGCCACGAGGCGGCCGGGATCGTGGAGTCGGTCGGGGAGGAGGTGACCGAGGTCGCGCCGGGTGACTTCGTCATCCTCAACTGGCGGGCGGTCTGCGGTCAGTGCCGGGCCTGTCTGCGCGGGCGGCCCTGGTACTGCTTCAACACCCACAACGCCAAGCAGCGGATGACGCTGGCCTCGACCGGTCAGGAGCTCTCCCCCGCGCTCGGGATCGGCGCCTTCGCCGAGAAGACCCTGGTCGCCGCCGGCCAGTGCACCAAGGTCGACCCGGCGGCGTCCCCGGCCGTCGCCGGACTGCTCGGCTGCGGCGTGATGGCGGGCCTGGGCGCGGCGATCAACACGGGCAACGTCGGGCGCGGCGACACCGTGGCCGTCATCGGCTGCGGCGGCGTCGGCGGCGCCGCGATCATGGGCTCCCGGCTCGCCGGCGCGTCGAAGATCATCGCGGTGGACGTGGACGCGCGGAAGCTGGCGACGGCCGAGCGGCTCGGCGCCACCCACACCGTCCTGTCCGGGGCGGGCCAAGGTGACGTCGTCGAGGCGATCCAGGCCCTGACCGGAGGCTTCGGCGCGGACGTGGTCGTCGACGCCGTCGGCCGCCCAGAGACCTACCGCCAGGCCTTCTACGCCCGCGACCTGGCGGGCACCGTCGTCCTGGTCGGCGTGCCCACCCCCGAGATGCGCCTGGAACTGCCCCTGCTGGACGTCTTCGGGCGCGGCGGCGCGCTCAAGTCCTCCTGGTACGGCGACTGCCTGCCCTCGCGCGACTTCCCGATGCTCGTCGACCTCTACCTGCAGGGCCGCCTGGACCTCGACGCGTTCGTCACCGAGACGATCGCGCTCGACCAGGTGGAGCAGGCGTTCGCACGCATGCACGACGGGGACGTCCTGCGCTCCGTGGTGGTCTTCTGATGGCGGCCCGCGTCGAGCACCTGCAGACCTCCGGCGTCTTCACGCTGGACGGCGGCAGCTGGGAGGTGGACAACAACGTGTGGCTGGTCGGCGACGACAGCGCCGTCGTGGTCGTCGACCCGGCCCACGACGCCGAGGCGATCCTGCGGGCCGTGGGTGGCCGCGAGGTCACCGCGGTGATCTGCACCCACGCGCACAACGACCACGTCAACGCGGCGCCCGAGCTCGCCGACCGCACCGGCGCGCCGATCCTGCTCCACCCCGACGACCTGCCGCTGTGGAAGCAGACCCACCCGGACCGGCTGCCCGACCGCGACCTGGCGGACGGCCAGGTCCTCGACGTCGCGGGCACGGAGCTCCACGTGCTGCACACACCCGGTCACGCGCCGGGCGCGGTCTGCCTGCACGTGCCGGCGCTCGGCACCGTCCTCACCGGCGACACACTGTTCGCCGGCGGGCCGGGCGCGACGGGGCGGTCCTTCTCGGACTTCCCCACGATCGTCCGCTCCATCGCCGACCGGCTGCTGACCCTGCCTCCGGACACCCTCGTCCGCACCGGCCACGGCCCCACCACGACGATCGGCGCCGAGGCTCCGCACCTGCAGGAGTGGATCGCCCGAGGCCACTGACGCGGCCTCAACTGCCAGGCTCTCAGCCGGATGCGCGGGAATCGTGCGGGAGAGTACGAAGGCGTCGCGCCCTACGGCCACCGGCCGTAGGATCGGCGCGACGTTCCGTACACGACTGGGGGATTCTCGTGCGCATGCTCATCACCGCGAGGCGGTCGACGGCCACCCTGACCGGCGCGGCACTGCTGCTGACCGGTGCCGTGTCCGCCGTCGGCCTGGGCGCGGGCGCGGCCTCCGCCGCGCCGAGGACGACGGCCCTGGCCGTGATCGCCGACCTGTCCGCGCAGCGCGTCGAGGTGGCCGACCAGGTCGCGGCGGCCAAGTACGGGACGGGCAGCCCGATCGACGACCCGGCCCGCGAGGCGATCGTGATCGCCGACGCCGAGCAGCAGGCCACAGCCCTGGGCATCGACCCCGCCGCGGTCGGGAGGATCTTCCGCGACCAGATCGAGGCCAGCAAGGTCGTCCAGCGTGCCCTGTTCGCCGAGTG
The DNA here is from genome assembly GCF_900109465.1 of Streptacidiphilus jiangxiensis. Taxonomy (GTDB): domain Bacteria; phylum Actinomycetota; class Actinomycetes; order Streptomycetales; family Streptomycetaceae; genus Streptacidiphilus; species Streptacidiphilus jiangxiensis. The sequence goes on along the minus strand of NZ_FOAZ01000047.1, from coordinate 9,247 downwards.
GGACGCCGACCCGTCGCTCGTCCCGACCACCAAGCCCAGCCTGGCCACCATCCGCGCCGAGCTCAACACCATCGACGCCGAACTCGTCCAGGCGATCGCCACGGCCCAGCCCGGCATCCACGCACCCTCCTGCGGGGGCCTGTTGACCGCCGCCACCGTCCACGCCCGCCACGCGCAGGGCCTGGACACCCTCCACTTCGCCGCGCTGCTGCGCTCGCTCCCCTCGGTCTGCGCCGACTGACCGGCACGCCGCCGACCGACGGGCGGCTCCGAAATTCCCTGAGCCCCGCGCCGACCACCGGCTACGGTGTGCGGACGTCGCTGCGCGCGGATCGCCCGTGCGGGACGGTCCGAGGGAGGGATCGATGCGGGGTTCCTGGAGTGTGCAGGCCCTACCGGACCGGTCGGCCTACGTCGTGCTGTCGGACGGGCGGATGTCGGGTCTCACGGACTCGGTCGGCCCCTTCGTGTCCCGTATGGTCCGGGCGGGCGTGCGGGTGGACACCACCGCGCTGGGGGTCCCCGTGCTCGGCGAGCTCGACCTCCTTCGTCGCAGCGCGACGCCCTGTGGGGAGGGGCTGGCACAGGCCCTGTTCCGCTTCGACTCCTGCTGCGGGCCGGACGGGCTCCCGGCGTCCTGGTGGAGCTCGTTCGACGCGCGTGCGCGGCTCACCCCCGGACAGCTGCGGGCCGCTTCCGAGCCGCTCGCGAAGGTGCCCGCCTGGCACCGACTGCCCGCGTTCCGCTCCTCGCGACCCGCGTCCGGCGGCCGGTCGCGCTTCTGGGTGTGGGCCCTGGCCGCCTGCGCCGCGGACGGCCGCACCCGGGCGGCGGCCCTCGCCGCCGAGCGCCTGCCGCTGGGGCACCCGGGCCTGCTTCCGCTGCTGGTGGTGCGCTGCGCCGACTGGGTCCCCGCGGTGCGCACGGCCGCCCGTGCCGCCCTGAGCGCCGTCCTCGCCGAGGCCGACCCGGCCGAGCTGGCCCGGGCCGCGGCCGGTGCCTGGAGCTGCGCGGGGCGCGAACGCGGGGCCGCGGCCGTGCGGATCGTCACCAGCCACCTGACGGACGCGCCGGCGGGCGTGTGGCGTGCGCTGCTGTTCGACCCGGATGTCCGGATCCGGCGCTTCGCGCTCGCCGAGGCGGTCGCGCTGGGTCGTGACGACGCGGCGCTGTTGCTGGATCTTGCCATGTCCCACAGGGACGTGGTGGCCGCCCAGCGCTCGGCGGAGCACCTGGTGCGCCGCCTGGTCCCGGCGGGCGTCGACGCGCCCGCGAGCCCGGAGGGGAGGCGGCCCTGGACCGCCTGCTGACCGCACCCCACGCCGCCGTCCGCGCCACCGCGGTCACGGTCCTGCGCCGCGCCCAAAGGCCGGACCTGGCCGAACCGCTCGTCACCGACCCCTCCGCCTCGGTGCGGGAGGTGGCCCGTTGGGTCCTGCGCAGCAGCGGTACGGACCCGGCGACGGTCTGCCGCGCCCGGGCCGAGGTCCGGTCGCCACTCCGGGTCACCCCTGCCCTGGTCCTCGGCCTCGGCGAGTGCGGCGACCTCACGGACGCGGCCTGGCTCCGGGCGCAGCTGGACCACCCCCACACCAAGGTGCACCGCGCAGCCGCCCGCGCCCTCGACCGCCTGAAGCCCCCAGCCGGGCGCGCCGGACGCTGACGCTGTTCTGGCCTCCTTCGGGTCCGTGTTGCATCCTGTCGCCGTACCGGCCGCCGGGGTGCGATCCGAAGGGTGGGGGACCGTGAAGTACGTCGGATTTCTCAGACAGGTGCTCGTCGGCAACTGGCCGTCGCGGATCTACCTGGGCGTCGTCACCGCCGCGATGCTGCTGTGGCTCGTCGTGACCCTCACCTGGACCCAGCCCGACGCGAACATGTCCGGGGTCAGCGCGCTCCTGCTGACACTCCCGGTGTCCCTCATGGTGCTGATGGCGTCGTCGGACGCGCCCGGGCATCCGGAACTGTACGTCGCGGCGGTCGTCGTCGGGGCCCTGGTGAACGACGCGGTGATCGGGCTGGTCGCGTATGCGGCCAGGCGATCCGGTCCGCGCTGACCGGACGGGGAAGGATCACCCGCCTCAGGTGTGACCCGCCTGCGGGCGGGAACAGGCATCACAGGAGGTCGGCTGCGGACAAGCACGCGCGGCGCCGACCGGACGAGGACAGGAGGTCGACCGATGACCTTCCGGTGCGAGGTACGCATCATCGAGGACGAGTACGGCGACCGGATCCGCGTGCTCGCCCCCACCACCGCCGAGGACCTGCCGCTGACCGCGCAGGAGTGCGCGGAGCAGCACCTGCTCGCCGAGCTGCAGGGGCGTTGGGGCCGCGAGGGCCCCATGCCCTACCGGGTCGAGGTCCGAGTCTGGCGTGACCGTGACCAGGCCGACGGACAACCGGACGCGAGCGCCGCGTGGGACACCGGCCACGGTATCCGTCACTCGGCCTCGGCCTGACCACCCTTGCGCGACGTCCCCGGTCACGCGAGGTCGCCTCGGCCCTGCCGACTCCTCTGCGGTCAGACGCGCCGGTGGGAGACCAGTCGGGCGAGGAGCAGCACGATCACCGATCCGACGATCGACCAGATGATGCCGCTGGTGTGGAAGGTGTGCGACCAGTGGTGGAGCTGGACCTCGTCCCCGAGGAAACCGCCGAGGAACGAGCCGACGACGCCGAGCAGGACCGTCCCGACGATGCCGATCGGGTCCCGTCCCGGCACGAGCAGGCGCGCGACGGCGCCCGCGAGCAGTCCGATCAGGACAAGATAGATCACATAAGCTGCCATACCGAGCGCCTGCCCAGGATCGGCCGACTCATGTGCCGGCCCGGGCCGTGCCGGGTGACCTCAGTACGGGAGCGGCCGGCCTGACGGTGTGCGCAGATCGAGCGGAGGCTGCGGGCGGGGCGTTGCCGGTCGCTTGATCAGCCTGGTCAGTGCCATCTCGATCTCCTCCTCGATCGCAGGGATACCGGTCGAAGAGGCTTTTTCCCACACCGACGGGCTTCAACCCGCAGGAGGGATCTTCATTTTCGCCCGCCGGGACGGGGCGTCACGGCCCGCCGGACAGGACGTACTCGTCGACCTCGTGCTGATCACGGACCAGGTAGAGCCCTCCCGGCGGGCCGTCGGTGGGACAGCCGGGGGCGGCGTCGGCGGGGTCGAAGCTGTGCTCGTAGACCTGCCAGTCCCCGTACCCGGCGCGGTAGACCGGCTTGGTGAAGCCGCCCTCGGGCACGGCCGGGAGGGTGTCACTGAGGACGAAGTCGCGCCCGCAGTAAGGGAGGTCCAACGGCGGGGCCCAGAACGCCCAGGTGTGGTCGACCAACCGGTAGTCGACCCACCACCCACCACCGGCCATGACGGTGCCACCCACGGCGACGGCGACCGCCAGGCCCACCCAGAACCGCGCACCCCGTCGTGGCGTCTGCACCGTTCTTCCTCCCCCGGGTTCACGTCGCGCCTGCGCGCGACGACCGGACGCTACCGGCGCCGAGGCTCCCTCCGCCACTCTGACCTGCGCAGACCGCCGGTCAAGGACCGCCACAGCAGCCGCCGAGGAGGTCGCGGATCGCATGGGGAGCCAGCCAGGCGACGGCAACCCACAGCAGCGCGGCCGCTGCCGCCGCCGCTGCGACGTGCCGGAGAACCGATCTGTCGTCCCGACCCATGTCCCCGCCCTGGCGGGCATCGTAGGCCAACGGATCGGTCAGATCGAGGTCGGTTCACCAGGCGTGCGAACGAGCAGGAACGCCGTGCGCCGGCGCAGGGTGAAGCCGATCGACTCGTAGAGGCGGACGGCGCCCGTGTTCGTGGCGGCGGCGTGCAGGAACGGGGTCTCGCCGCGCTCCCTGATGCCAGCCGCGACCGCGCGGACGAGGCGGGTGGCGAGGCCTTGGCCGCGGTGGTCCGGGGCGGTGCAGACGGCGCTGATCTCGGTCCAGCCCGGCGGGTGGAGGCGTTCGCCCGCCATGGCGACGAGGCGGCCGTCGCGGCGGAGGCCGAGGTAGGTGCCCAGTTCGACGGTGCGGGGCAGGAAGGGGCCGGGCTTGGTGCGGGCGACCAGGTCGAGCATCTCGGGCACGTCGTCGGGCCCCAGGCGGACGGCCTCCGGGGCGGGCTCGGTGCGGAGCGTGGCGGCGACGAGCTGGACGCCCTGGCCGGACTCCACGGTCTGCCAGCCCTCGGGCGGTGCGGCGGTCGCGCCGGTGACGGGTGTCAGGCGGCCCGGGCCGACCAGGGTGGCGAGGTCGTCCCAGGCGCGCGGGTCGGCCGGGTCGGCGAGGGCCGCGAACGGGGAGACCTCGGCGGGGTAGCGGGCGGCACGCCCGACGCGCTCGGCGAGGTGGGCGTGCGGGCCGGTGAGCGCGGCCCAGGCGGGGTTGTCGAGCAGGTGCGGCGCGGCGGCGACGCCGGGTGACGGCAACGGGCGGACGCTGGTGGACATGGTGGGGTACGTGCTCCCTCGGGAAGGACGGTGGGAGGGGCCCAGGAGGTGTTCCGGGGCCCCAGGCCGGACGTACGGTCAGGAGTCGGTGAGCGGCAGACCGGGCGGGTTGACCAGGGAGGTGGGCACCGCCTCGTTGGAGAGGTTCCAGGCGGCCAGCCACTTGGCGTACTGGCCGTTCTTGATGAGGTAGTTGATGGCGTCGGCGATGGGCCGGGCCAGGCCGCTGCCCTTCTTCACGGTGGCGGCGATGAGCCCCTGCAGCGAGGCGCCCGCGCCGGAGTAGGTGCCGGCGTTGCGGGTCGGGTTCGGGGTCCTGGCGTCCTGGGCGATCTGGTAGGCGATGCCGGGGTTGGGGCCGAAGTAGGCGTCGATCTTGCCGCCGACGAGCGCCAGGTGGGTGGCGTTGTTGTCGGGGAAGTACTTGACGGTCAGCTGCTTGCCCGCGGCCTTCAGCTTCGCCTGCCACTCCAGCAGGATCTTCTCCTGGTTGGTGCCCGCGCCGACCGCGACGGTCTTGCCGGCCAGCGTGGTCCAGTCGCCGTTGAAGTTCCAGGTGCTGGTCCTGGTGACCTCGAAGGCCAGGTTGTCCTCGCGGTAGGAGGCGAAGTCGTACTTCTTCTTGCGCTCCTCGGTGTCGGTGATGTTGGAGAAGCCGACGTCCGTGCGGCCGCTGTCGATGCCGACGAAGAGGTTCTCCCAGGTCGAGTTCTGCACGACGGGCTTGAGGCCGAGGACGGCGGCGACCAGGCGGCCGAAGTCGGGCTCGGAGCCGGTCAGGGTCTGCTGGTCGCTGCCGACGAAGGCGAGCGGCGGGAACCCGGCGGGCAGGGCGCCGACACCGATGACCAGCTGCCCGCCCTTGGCCACCGAGGCGGGCAACTCGGCGTGCAGGGACGCGACTTCGCTGACCTTGATGTAGGTCCGGGTACCGGCTCCGTTCGCGAGGGCGGCGACGGTGACGGCGCCGGTCGCCGCGTTGTCGACGGAGGCGGCATCGGACGAGGAGGCGGCGCTCCCGCAGGCGGCGAGGCCCACGGTGAGCGTGGCCGCGGCGGTGCCTGCGGACAGGGCGCGGAGGAGTCTGCTGCTGCGGGCGTGGGTCATGGCTGGTCCTTGCTGGCTCGACGGTGCGGCGGGTTGACGGTGGGGAGGGGCGCTCACAGCACCCTGCTCAGGAACTCCTGGGTGCGCGGGTGCCGCGGCCGGTCCAGTACCTCGGCGGGAGTGCCCTGTTCGACGATCCGGCCGCCGTCCATGAAGACGACGCGGTCCGCGACCTCGCGGGCGAAACCGATCTCGTGGGTGACGATGACCAGGGTGGTGCCGCCGGCGGCCAGGTCCTTGATGACGGCGAGCACCTCGCCGACGAGCTCCGGGTCCAGGGCCGAGGTCGGCTCGTCGAAGAGGATCACGCCGGGCCGCTGCGCGAGGGCGCGGGCAATGGCGACACGCTGCTGCTGGCCGCCGGACAGCTGCCTCGGGTAGGCGTCGGCCTTCTCCCCCAGCCCCACCCGGTCCAGCAGCTCGCGGGCCGACTGCTCGGCCTCCGTGCGTCGCTGCAGGCCCGTCGCGACGGGCGCGGCGGCGACGTTCTCCAGCACGGTCAGATGGGGGAAGAGGTTGAAGTTCTGGAAGACGAAGCCGATCCGGCCGCGCTGGGTCAGGATCTGACGCTCACTCAGCTCTCGCAGCCGGCCGCGGTGCCAGCGCACGCCGATGGGCTCGCCGCCCAGGCTGACGTGGCCGAGCGTCGGCTGCTCCAGGTGGTTGATCACGCGCAGCAGGGTCGACTTGCCCGAGCCGGAGGGGCCGAGGACGACGGTGACCTCACCCGCGGCCACCGTCAGGTCGATGCCGTCGAGGACCCGGTGGGCGCCATACCACTTGTGGACGCCGTGGACCTCCACCGCCACGGGTGCCGGCTCGTCCGCGTCGGCGGCGAGGTGGGTCGTCGCGGATCGGGCCTCGGCGTTCAGGACGCTCATGTCGCGGTCTCCCTCCGGATGCGGACGATCAGGGTGGTCAGGCCGGCGCGCAGGCGCTGCAGCGGCGTCGGCGGAAGCGTGCGCAGCGCGCCGCGCGAGTAGTGGCGTTCGACGTAGAACTGGACCACCGAGATCACGCTGGTGAGGATCACGTACCAGACCGTGGCGACCAGCAGCAGCGGCACGATGTCGCCCGGGTAGGTGCTGCCCATGCTCTGGACGGAGCCGAACAGGTCCAGCAGCGACACGTAGAAGACCAGCGAGGTGCCCTTGACCAGGCCGATCAGCTGGTTGACGTAGGACGGGACGATGGCGCGCAGCGCCTGCGGGAGGACGATCCGGGCGAACTGGTAGCGCCGGGGCAGTCCGAGCGCGGCGGCGGCCTCGTGCTGGCCCTGGTCGACGGAGAGGATCCCGGCGCGCACCACCTCGGCGGCGTAGGCGGCCTCGTTGAGGCTTAGGCCGACGACGGCGATCATCATGTCGGTGGCGAGCTTCGATTCGTCGAAGTGCCAGAAGGACGGACCGAACGGCACGCCGAGGCTGAGCGTGCGGTACAGGGCGCTGAAGTTGTACAGGAACAGCAGCACCACGATCAGCGGCACCGAGCGGAACAGCCAGATGTAGACCCAGCTGATCGCCCGCAGCACCGGGCTGCGCGAGAGCCGGGCGAGCGCGAGCACCACGCCGCCCAGCAGACCGAGCACGGCGCTGTAGGCGGTGACCTCCAGGGTGACGACGAGGCCGTCGGTGATGACCGGCCGGGCGAACCAGTAGTGGAACCGGTCCCACTGGTAGAACGGGTTGGTCGCGAGCCCGTGGACGATCTGGGCGAGCAGGACCAGCGCCACGGCGCTGGTGATCCAGCGGCCGGGGTTCCGCAGCGGCACGACGCGCTGCGAGGAGCCGGACGCGGGCGCCGTGGCGGTGACGGGTGGGTTCCGGTGTGCGGGGGGCGGATCGGTGTCCGACGGGGAGGCCGTGTCCAGGGGAACGGCGGGGGCGAGAGCGTCGCTCATGGATGTACTCCAGCGAAGGCCGGCGACGGAGCCCGTGCCGACGGGCCGCCGCTGCGGCGGGAGGAGACCGCCCGGGGGCGTGCCGGAGCACCGCGCCGCGGGCGGGAGTCGAGAGGGCACACCGCGCGGGGCATGCCGGGGAGGCCGGGGAGGCCTGGCGGCCGACGGCCGGGACGGCTGTCAGACCGTGGTGATGCGAGCTGCGGTACTGCGGGTCGTCAGCCCTGACACAGGGCGCTGCTGACGCGCAGCAGGTCGACGGCCCGGTTCAGGTACGCCGCAGCGCGACCGCGGTGGCGGCTCGTGGCCGTCCCCGTAGCTGCGTGCATCGCCGTCACCCGTGCCGTTCCGCCCCCGGGGGGCATCGCGCTTACCGACAGTTCGGTCCGGTCCTCACCTGGGGCACCCCGCCGCGTGGGGAGGGTTGCCGGTCAGCAAGCCAGGGCTTGACGCTGACGCTCATGACCGTTCTGGTCGGCAAAGCTAGAAGGGTTCTGCGGCCGATGTCAACGACCGACCACGCCGTGAGACCTGGGTCGCGCTCGTCGACGGCCTGTCAAGTCACGCCAGTTCGTTGCCCCTTCAACGGGATTGTGTCGGACGCCGCCGTCGGGTTACGGTGCATCAAGGTCACGAGTGTCGAGAACGGAGGTGGCGGCAGTGCGACGGACTCACCAGCGCTGTGCGATCGCCACCCCCAAGGCCGACTGCCGCGCCGTCACCACGTGCGCCCGGCTCCACATCGACCTCCAGCGCGTGAGCACCGCGCTGTGTCCGGCGTCCCCGTACGCCGCCGCCCTTCGCGGCTGATCCTTCTGGTCCGCGTCTCCGTACGCGTTCTCCCGTCCTGCCCCGCCCGGTCGCCGTAGACCCGGGGCCGAGGACGGCTCCCTCGGCGTGCCGTGCGCCTTCCCGCACCTGGCACGACCACAGCCTTTCCGCACAGGAAGCGGTCCCCCATGCCCGAAAACCCTGACCCCCTGCATCTGGCCGTCGCCCTCGACGGCGCGGGCTGGCATCCCGCCGCCTGGCGCGAGCACGACGCCCGACCCAAGGAGCTGTTCACCGCCCGCTACTGGGCCGATCTCGTCACCGAGGCCGAGCGCGGCCTGCTGGACCTGGTCACCATCGAGGACTCGCTGAGCCTGCAGTCCACCCTCTTCACCGAACCCGACGGGCGCACCGACCAGGTGCGCGGGCGCCTCGACGCGGTCCTGATCGCCGCCCGGATCGCGCCGCTGACCCGGCACATCGGACTGGTACCGACCGCCGTGGTCACCCACACCGAGCCGTTCCACCTCTCCAAGGCCGTCGCCACCCTCGACCACGTCAGTTCCGGCCGGGCCGGCCTGCGGGTCAAGGTGTCCGGGCGCGCCGACGAGGCGGCGCACTTCGGCCGCCGCCCGGCACCCGACCTGCGCATCGAGGACTTCGACACGCCCGCCGGGCTGGAGGCCCTGCGGGACCTGTTCGGCGAGGGGGAGGACTACGTCGAGGTCCTGCGGCGGCTGTGGGACAGCTGGGAGGACGACGCGGAGATCCGCGACGTGGCCACCGGCCGCTTCATCGACCGTGACAAGTTGCACTACATCGACTTCGAGGGTCGCCGGTTCAGCGTGCGCGGGCCGTCCATCACGCCGCGGCCGCCGCAGGGCCAGCCGCTGGTCACCGCGCTCGCGCATCGCGGCGAGCCCTACCGCCTGGTCGGCCGTTCGGCCGACCTCGGGTTCGTCACCCCGCGCGACGCCGACGACGCCCGCGCGATCGTCGCCGAGATCCGCGAGGCCCAGGC
>NZ_FOAZ01000048.1 GCF_900109465.1 Streptacidiphilus jiangxiensis | reverse complement strand
GACGTCGACGAGGCGGACCTGGGGGTCCAGCGGCTTCAGGCCGGTCAGGAGGTGGTCCTCCTTGCCCAGGAGCAGCAGCGAGTGCGGGAGGTTGGCCATCAGGGCGGGACCGCTGGAGAAGCCCAGCTCCTGGTAGAAGCCGTCCAGCGCGGGCTCGTGGTAGAGCATCACCAGGCCGAAGCCCGCGCGGCGGTAGCGGCGCTCAGCCGCCCGGATCAGCGCGCTGCCGATCCCCTGGCGACGGAACGCCGGATCGGCGGCGACGGCCACGATCAGCCCGACGCGCCCGGTGAGTGCTTCGGCGTCGGCCGCGGCGAATTCGTGCATCCAGGCCGGCGGCTGCGCCAGCAGGGCGCCGGCGACTGTCCCGTCGGGGAGCTCCGCGGTCAGGCACACGCAGGGGCTGTGCGTCAGGTACCCCTGGGCGGGGAGGCCGAGGAGGTAGGCCGTCGTGGCCGGTGTGAGCTCGTCGGGGGCGGCCAGGTGGATCAGCCGGGCGAAGTCGGAGGCGTCGTTCCTCTCGGCGGGCCGGATGCGAAAGCCCGGCCGGGATGCACCGGCCGGGCGCTTCTTGGACATGACTGCGTGTCTTTCGGCAGATGGGATCGGGTGGCGCGGAACGGCCTGAGGACTCAGGGGTGCACGTGGCCGTCGGCGATGAAGCGGGCGAGCAGCTCCGTTGCGGCGGCCGCGTCGGAGAGCGCCTCGTGGGGGCGCTCCAGGGTGATGCCGAAGCGCTCGCAGCACGCGCCGAGGCGGTGGCTGCCGTCGAATGCCTTGCGGGCGGTGGTCAGCGTGCACACCGTGCGGCCCGCGGCGCGGGCGAGGCCGATCCGCGCGCACTCGGCGTCGATGATGGCCAGGTCGAAGGCGGTGTTGTGGGCGACGGCCACCCGGCCGTCGAGGAGTCCCAGGAGGGTGGGGGCGATCTCGGCGAAGGCCGGAGCGTCGGTCAGGTCCTCGGGACCGATTCCGTGGATGTGGCGCGCGCCGACGTCGACTCCGGGGCCCGGGTTGACCAGGGTCTGCCAGGTCTCGATAGCGGCCCCGGTGCGGTCGGCCAGGACGACGCCGACGCTCAGCACCCGGTCGGTGCGCGCGTCGGTGCCGGTGGATTCGACGTCGACGACCGCGAAGTGCGCCAGCTTGGGGGTGGTGAGAGTGCGCGGCATTGCCGTCCTCCCGGCTCGGGAACATGACCAGTAGTCATTAAGCTACATGTTCTATGGCCTTTTTGCAATGCCTTCCGTGAGGTCGCCGACCCACGCCGTGCGCGCTGCGACCAGGAGGTCCCGGTGACGCGCCCGGGCATCGGGCAGCGCGCCTTGCAGGCACCGCCAGAATCCGGGGCCGTGCGAAGCGCCCGGTGGCCGTGCGGCGTGGGCGAGCTCGTGGGCGAGCGCGTACTCGACTAGCACGGCGTCCAGTTGGAAGACGCGCCAGTGGAGCGTCGCCCGGAACGGCCCGTCCTCGAAGAGCCCCTCCCGGCGCTTGCCGAGGTCGCGCACTGCCAGCGTCGGCAGCGGCCGACCGGGGGCGAGCCGGCTCCACAGTGCCGGCGCCGTGGAGTGCATCCAGCCGAGCCCGAAGTCGCAGTACCAGTCGATGACCGCCCGCGCGCCGCGGCGCTCCAGCTCGGCCGCGTCCAGCAGCATGGCGCCCGCCGGGGCGGGGTCGGCGGGCGAAGCGGTCGGGCGCAGGGCGACCGGCCGGCCGAGGAGCTGGAACACCTCACCGTCCCTCAACTGCTTGGCGGGGCGCTGCGGGGCGGCCTCCCGGATGCGACGGGCGTTCTCCTCCAGGGCGGTCCGGTTGGCGCGGACGAACCTGACGATCTTCTCGGGCGTGCTCGTCGCCACGATCCGCACGACGTGGTGTCCGTCCGCGCGGGTCTCAACGACGGCCCGCTTGCGGCGCGAGAGCACCACGGAGTAGCTGCCCTCCTTCAGGGTGCCGTCGGCCGCGAGGGCCTCGGCGACGCGATCGGCGAGGCCGGCGGTGAGATCGGTGGGCATCGGGCTCCTTCAAAGGGGGTGCGGCGAGGGGCCGCGGGCGGGGGTCAGCGTAGGTGCCCGCTTCGAAACCGCCCCGGTCGTGGCAGCTGGCGCGTCATCAGCCGAGGTGCCGCCGAGGGGTGTTGCGGATCTTCCGACCCTGTGTCATACTAACGGTACCTTATAAGGGGTCGTTACAACATCCCAGTGTAAGGGGTTTGTATCTGCGCCGCTCAGACGCGGCGCGTAGAAGTAGAAGGGGTGGCTCATGCAGACCACCGATCGCCAGCTCCCGGTCTTCGTCTACGGGACGCTGCGCTCCGGACAGGGCAACTACCGTCACATCCTCGCCGGTCACACCACATCCGAGCGCCCGGCCGTCCTCCACGGCTACAAGCTCCTCGACTCCGGCGTGCCGTTCGCGGTGACCGGCGAGGGGCACCGGGTCGTCGGCGAGGTCATGGACGTCGAGTCCTCGACGTGGGCCGAGGTCCTGTATCGCCTCGATGGCCTTGAGGGCTACCACGGCCGGGAGGACAACAGCCTGTACGTCCGCGCGGTCCGCCGGGTCGAGCTGGCCGACGGCAGCGAGATCGACGCGTACGTCTACCTCGCCTCGCAGAGCACCCTCAGCGGCCGCTGGCTGACGAGGGCTCCGGAGGTCCCCGGCGGAGACTGGCTGGCCGCGCATGCCGCGTAACCCGGTCATCAACCGCAACAACGCCGACCCGCTCACGCCGCGCAAGATCGCGGTGACCGACGACGGGATGGCCAAGCTGAAGGACACCGCAGCGCGGCTCCACGTCAGCATGGGCTCCGTTGTCGATGCCATGGTCCGCGAGGCGGCCGAGATGCCGCCCGAACACCTGGCGAACGTGCTCCTCAAGCACGAACTGCTCACCCCCGCCGAGTTCCGCGCCGTCATGCGCGTCCTCGGCACCAAAGAGAAGGACACCCCCACGCCTGACGGCGACGAAGGGGGTGCAGAAGGACAGTAATGTGCGGCCTGTTTGGAATGATCCGCAGCGACTCGTGCGCTCCGGAGAAGGCCACCGCGATGTGCGTGGCCCTCGGATACCTCGCTGAGGAGCGCGGCCTGGACTCCGCCGGTCTGGCCATGGCCACGACCCGCCCCACCACCGAACTGACCCGCTCCCCGGTCGTCAGCCGCCGCGACACCACGGCCGGGGGCTGGCGCATCATCAAGGGCCCCGGCCGGTTCCGTACCGTGTGGAACAAGGAGTACGGCGCTGCGCTGAACGAGGCCCCGGCCGCGATCGGCCACACCCGATGGGCCACCCAGGGCGGCACCGGCATGCTGGCCAACGCCAGCCCGCTCCAGGTGGGGCAGCTGATCGGCACTCACAACGGCGACGTGGACGCCTGGCGGCTCCAGAGGGCGTTCGACCTCCCGAAGACCGTCGGCGACACGGACACCGAGGCCGTGTTCCAGGCCCTGGACAGCGAAGGGGGCGTCATCGCGCCGACGCTGGCCGTCCTGGAGGCCGTCGTCGGCCGGGCGGCGCTGGTCTGGACGGACCGCCGCTGGCCGGGCCTGATGATGCTGGCGCGCACCGCCGTCAGCCCGCTGGCCGTCACGGTGGACACCGACGGGAACATGTACTGGGCCTCCAACCCGGGCTGGTTCCCCCGGGCCGCCCGCGCGGCGGGCGTCACGCTCAAGCGCGACGGCATCTGGCTGATGCCGGAGGGCACGCTGCTGCTGGTGGACTTCTCCTCCGGGCAGCCGACCCGGGCCGGGATGTACGACTTCACCGCCACCGCGCGCGCGAAGGACGACCGGCTCGCCTCCCTCGTCGCCTACCGGGGGTTCAGCAAGAAGGACGAGATGGCCGACCGCGCCGGAGTGGCCCACGTGACGCTGCCCGCCCCGCGCCCCGCCGTCACCGACGACTGGCGCACCCCGGGGCCCGCAGACAGCGACGACTGGCGCACCCCGCTGTGGATGACCGCCTAGCAGAACGGACCGGCGGCCAGACCGGCCGCCGGATCCACGATCGAAGCCCGGGGGCCGGGAGTGACCACACTCCCGGCCCCCGGGCTTCACGCGCCTCGGTGCCACCGGGTGCCGGCGAACAAAGCGGTCACCTGCGCCCTGTTCTCGTTCCGGGCGAAGAGGTGGTCGACCATGTTCCGGAAGGACCGGGTGTTCTGCTCCCACCGCTCACCGGTGAGCCGGCGGCGCAGCATGCCCTCCCGCGCCAAGGCCGTCTGGTGGCTGCCCACCGGCTCGGGCGCAGGAGCCGCAGTTCGGCCGGCGTCGCGCAGCGCGGCATTGGCCATCCCGAGCGACACGTTCACCTGCGCCTGGATGACGCCGGGGTCCAGCGAGCCGTCCCACATCCGGAACTCCGCGTGGTCGCTGCGGTTGCCGGTCACCGACTGGAGGTTCAGGCCGATCCCGTGGCTGTTGTTGCCCGCGCGCGCGGCGCCGACCGACGTGTACGGGCTGCTCGGCCGCGTGTTCGGCTGGCACCAGCGCAGGCCGCGGTGCTGGCGGCTGCCCGGGTTGTGGGCGAGGCGGTACATGACGTCCTCGTACCCGGCGACCGTGTTGATCAGCTGGTTGTGGTTCTCGACGGTGTGGTCGAAGTCCGGCACGGCCACGTGGACGTGACCGCCGGTCCGCTGGCTGGCAGTGCCGCCGTGCCGACGCACGATCTCGCACACCTGGGCCAGGCTGTCCCAGGTCTGCGGCTCGTCGTACAGGATCGGCGAGACGATCTCACCGGCCACGGTGCTGTCGAACTCCATCCGCCAGGCGTTCGGGGCATCGGTGTAGCCCTCACGGGCGGAGGCGTGCCACCCGTGGACGTGCGGGTCGGGCGACAGGCCGGCCTCGTGCATCTCCCGGGCGATCGCCTCCTTCGCGACCGCCTGCTGCGACGGGCTCATGCTCCGGGGGAAGTCGAACTCGATCTCCACGCCGAAGGCCCGGCCGCCGTCACGGGTGCCAAGGCCACCGGTGGCGTTCTCCCGCATGTAGGGCACCAGCGGCTCGCCGTTCCTGCGCCGCTCCATCGCCTGGTTGTAGGCGGCGTCGAAGGCGTCCATGTTCTCCGCGTAGGAAGTCACGGCCGGCTCGGCGGCGCGGTCGGCCCGCACCTGCTCCTGCGCGGCGATCGAGGCGGCGTGCTCGGCCGCGACCTCGCTGAGGACCTCCTGGGCGGCCAGCCGGTCCGCCGCGGTGGACGCGCTCGCGTTCAGCCGCTCCTGGACCAGCCGGCCGACGGCCTCCTGATGCTCGCACGGTCCGTCCGCGCCGGCGTCCCCCCGCCCGCACTGGAGACCCCGGGCGTCGACCTCCAGCCGGCCGTCCGGGCCCTGCGTCACCCGGGCGTCGCCGTCCAGGTACACCCGATCGCCGCCCTCACCGACCGACGCGCCGAGCTCGACCAGGGCGTCCTGGTCCTCGGAGACGTTGCCCCGGATGACGTCCAGGCGCTGCGGCAGGAACACGAAGTTCCCGGCCTCGTTGATGTTGTACCCGTGGATTCCGGCGTGACCGTCCGGGACGTCGTTGGCCAGCCGCACAGCCGTGCGCTCGGGCGGCTCCTCGATCAACACCCCCCCGGGCGCCGTGGTCAGGGCCTGCGACGCGGGACGCGAGGGTGCCACCGCGTGGTGCTGGTGGTCGATGCGGCTACCTGATCCCATGTCAGTTGCCCCCTTCCGGGACGAGCGGGGGCAGCACGCCCTCGGTGGTGTTCAGCGCGACGACGCCGGCGTTGTGCAGGGAGAGCAGGAGGCTCCAGGCGTCGCCCGGGTCGATCCAGATCAGCGCCTCCGTCGGGCCGGTCGGCCGCGGCAGCCGGCCCTCGGGCCGGTAGAAGGTGGAGACGAGCACCAGCGGCACAGGCGCGTCCCACACCTGGACGGTGGGCGGGTTCTCGCGGCTGGACAGCAGCACCGCTCGCTGCTCGTCGGTGCACTGCGCGAGCTCGGGCGCGGTGTCGAGCAGGGCCTGCAGCTGCACCTGGAGGCGCAGGGCGAGGCGGATCCGGGCCGCGGCGCGCTCACGCGGGCTGGTCAGCCCGGTGTACTCCGGGATGATCGCGTCGAGGAGCTCGTCCGGGGTGTCGGCGTAGGCGCGCCAGCTCCCGCCGTCGTGGATCATCTCGAACAGGTAGAAGCTCTGGTCGTCCTTCTGCGGCGGGGCCGGCGGCTCAGCGGCGGAGGAGGCGTTGCGGATGCGGATGACGGTCATTTTCGATCTCCTATCGCTGTTGCCAGCGCGTCGCGGCGAACAGGCTGGTCGCCTGTTCCTTGTCCAGGGCCCGGTGGAAGACCTCGTCGACCAGGCGCCGGAAGTTCAACGTGCTGCTCCTCCACGCATCGCCGCTCAGGCGCCGGCCGTTCAGGCCCGCCTCGCGCAGCTGCGCCCGGTGGCTGCCCAGGGGCATCAGCGAGCTGTGCGCCGGACCAGCAGGATTTTGCCGCACTGCCGCGGCGACCATCCCCAGCGACAGGTTCGTCTGGGCCTGGATGACGCCCGGGTTGAGCGACCCGTCCCACAGCCGGAACTCGCCGTGGTCGGAGCGCGACCCGCGAGCAGCGCTCAGGTTGACGGCCATGCCGTGGTAGTTGGCGCCCGCGGCGTCGCGAACCTGCGAGTAGCCGGCCGCGGGAACGCGGTTGGGACGGCACCAGTTCGTCCCCCGGTGGCGGTTGTTCGGCGAGCCCGGGTTCTGCGCGAGCCGGTACAGAACGTCCTCGTAGGTCTGGTACGTCTGCAGCAGCCGGTTGTGGTTGCCGACCTCGTGGTCGAAGTCGTGCATCCCGACGTGGACGTGGCCACCGGTGCCGACGGTGGCCCGGCCGCCGTGCTCCCGGATGATCTGGCAGGCGGTGGCGAGGTTGCGCCAGCTGTCCGGCTCGTCGTACAGGATCGGGGAGACCAACTCACCGGCGACGGTGCAGTCCTGCTCCAGACGCCAGGCGTTCGCGGCGTCGGTGTAGCCGGCCTGTGCCTGGGAGTGGTAGCCGTGCTGGTAGGCGTCCTGGGACAGGCCGGCCTCGTGCAGGTCGCGAGCGATCCGCCCGATGGCCTCCCGCCGGTCGTTGTAGTCGGCGTCCGGGACGTCGAACTCGATCTCCAGGCCGAACCCGCGTCCCCCCTCCCGAGATCCCAGGCCCCCGGTGGCGTTCTCGGTCAGGAACGGAACCGCCTCCTCGCCGCGGGCCGCCCGGTCGCGAGCGGCCTGGTACGCCTGACGGAAGGCGTCGAAGTTCTCCTCGTAGGAGACGTCCTGGTCGGCCGGCCACCGGTCGCGGGCCTGCACCTGGAGCGCCGCGGCGGCCTGGTGCTCGGCCAGCGTCTCGTCCAGGACCTGCTGCGCGGCGGCACGCTGGACGGCCCGGTCCTCCGGCGCTCCCCACTCCTGTGGCAGTGCCGCCCCCGCGGCCGGCTGCGCCGTCCCGCCCGAGGCAACTCCCGTGGCCGTGCCCGGGGCTTCGTCCCCCGGCTCGGTGCCGTAGGCGGTCCGCATCTCGTCGCGGAGGTCGGCGAACCGCTGCTGCTCCTCGGGGGTGGCCTGTCCGCTCTGCACCGCTCCGCCGAGCCTGATCACCCGCCCGAGCAGGTCCTGGTGAGCCTCATCCAGGGTGATGCCCTCCGTGCCTTCGGGGACGGTGAGGGTGCGCCCGGCGGTGGGGGCGACCAGGTGGTGCTGGTGGTTGATACGGCTACCGGACCCCATGTCCGCCTCCGTTGCTCTCGTGCTGGCCGGCGCCTGCGAGGCCGGCGTAGAACCGGACGTTGGCGGTGAAGAGGTCCTCCGTGCGGGCCTGGGTGTCCACGCGCCCGCCGGCGGTCATCACCGCGCCGTGTCGCGCGTACTGCAAGGGGTTCTGGCTGATCAGGCGCAGCCGGCCGCCCGGGAACAGTGCCTGAAGGGAGGCGATCCGGTCGGCGCGGCTGGCGCCGGTGAGCACGATCGGCAGGTCCTCCGGCAGCGTGGCGGCCAGGTAGGTCAGCCCCGGCAGCGCCATCTCCTCCCAGTCGACCTGGGTGCGGAAGGTCTGCAGGTTGACGGCCAGGGCCGGCGGCCGGGTCTCGTCCAGCCAGTCGAGGTACCGGTCCAGGTCCTCCAGGCGCAGCCAGTACACGTTCGGGACCGCCGCGACCCCGCCGGCGGCCAGCTCGGCGGCGAGCATGACGTTGCGCCGCATGTTGATCAGGTTCTCGGCACGGGGCTGGTTGAAGTACATGCTGGTGTTCGGAGTCAGGACCAGGTCCCACTCCTGCTCCGCCAGCTTCTCGGCGAGGCGGTCCTCCATCCGGCGGGTCCAGTACGCCTCGACCAGCGGGTCCTCCGCGTAGCCGACCAGGACGGCCTTCTGCTCGCGGCGCAGGCCCAGCGCCTGGTGGGCGGTGGTGCCCTGGAACCGCGGGTACACCTTGTGGGTCGCGGGGCTGATGACGCGGCGCAGGCCCACGGCGTACGCCGGCCACTGCAGCTGGGCGTCCAGGCCGGCGATGTCGTGGCCGTCGACCTGGGGGATGAACGGCGGCAGCTCGGGCAGGGTCCCGGGGATCTTCAGCCCGGTGAAGTGCATGGTGCCGCCGATGTCCTCCATCCACGCGGCGATGTCGGGACGGGAGCCGCAGCGGATCGGGCACCGGCTGCACGCGCTCGAGGCCATGGGGTCCGCGGCCTGCGGGCGCAGGTCCTCGGCGCGGCTGCAGCCGCAGTATTCGCAGCTGGAGGAGCTGCCGGAGCAGACCGGCTCGACCGCGTTCGGGTTGTCGATGAAGAACGGGCACACCGCGCAGTTGCACCCGGCGGCCGGCACGGGCACGGGCACGGGCCGGCCGAGCGTCGGCATGGGGAGGGAGATGGTCACGGTTCGGGCCTTTCTCAGATGGTGCGGTGCTGGAGCTGGTCGAAGACGTCGGTGATGAGCAGGCGCAGGGAGCCGGCGTCGAAGCGGTGCAGGACGCGGCCGGCGGTGAGCTGGCGGTTCAGCTCCCGCATCGCGTCCAGGGCGCCCTTGACGATCTCGGCGTCGGCGGGCTCGGCGTCCGCTGCGCCCGGCATCGGCTCCTCCGGGCCGGGGACCGAGTCGGCGCCGTCGTTGACCGAAGGCGAAGCTGGGGATGGGACGGGACCGGTGGACGCCGTCGGCCTCTCGGCCGGCTCGGGAGTGCGCGCCGCCGCCGGATTGCCGCCGGCCTGCGCTTCTTCCTCGGCGTTCGAGTCGTCGGAAGTCGCCGGGCGGGTGAGCTTGGCGGCCCGGACCGCGTTGGCGTTGTCCTGGACCGCGCTGGCCGCCTCGGCCGCGGCCTGAGGCGACATGGCGGGGTCGCCCGCCTGGGCGCGCGCGGCCGCGGTCAACAGGTCGGTGCGCCCCAGCCGCTTCACCGCCTGCCACAGCTCGTTGGCGACCTCGCGGCGGCCGCGCGTCAGCCGGGCCAGGTTGGTGCGCGCGGCGAGGGCTACCTCGCGCTCGTCCATCTCCGTCGACAGCTCGCGCGGCAGGGTCCGGAAGGCTGCGACGAGCTCCCGCGCCCGCCGCGGGCTGATCTGCAGCCCGAGCCGGCGCAGCACGAGCGTCCACGGGGCGGCCAGGTCGACGTCGGTGCCGCGGAGCTTGTCCAGTGCCTCGAACCGGGCCACCGGGTCGTCCAGCAGCGGGACGTTCTCCGGCACGACGATCTCGGCCTGCTCGAGGTTGTTCTGCAAGATCGCGCAGCGCTCCAGGAGAAGCGCCGCGGCGAGCTCTCCCGGCTGGAGGTCCTCGCGGGCCAGGTTCTCCACGAGCTGCCAGGTCCGGCGCTCCTCGACCGAGAGGGGGCCGGGGCAGATCACGGCCGGCAGCGCCTCGAAGTACGGGTTGTCGGGCTCGTTGACCGCGCCCCAGCGGCAGGCGCGGTAGCGGCGCTCGCCGAGGACCAGGCGCAGCCGGGTGCCGCCGTCGGCGTCTTCGAGTTCCTCGACCAGGACGGGGTGGAGGACACCGACGGAGGAGATGGAGGAGACCAGGTCGGCGAGTCCTTCCGGGCTCACGCTGGGCCCGGGGCCGCGGCCCTGGATGTCGGTGGAGACGGCGCCGCGCAGGGGGAGCATCTCGAAGCGGCGCCGGCGCAGGCGCTCGGAGCGCTGGAGGGTGTCGGTCAGTGCGGCGAAGCGCTCGGCGTGCGGCGCGACGTCTTCGGTGGTGGTGGCGATGGTGGTCACGGTGGTGCCTTCCTCAGCTGCCGGCCGGCGGGCGCAGGAACATGTCGGTGGGCTGCTGGTGGCGCAGAAGCGGCTTGAAGATGGGCGCGAACGGCCCGCTCTCGCGGAGCCGGTCCAGCGTCGTCACACCGATGGACAGCTCACCCGCGAGGGACGACAGGCGCGGGTTCGCGCTGGTCATGGCCCCGAGGTCGTTGGTGCGCGAGCCCATGACCCGCTGGCTGTGGTGGTCCAGGACGATCAGCAACTTCGGGAAGCGGCTGTAGGTCTGCTGCCAGGCGGGCCGAGTGCTGCTCGGACGCCGGGAGCGCTCGTGCTCCTGCGGGATGTAGTCGAAGTACCGGCCGTAGGCCGCGACCTTGTCCGCGAGGCGGGAGACAGTCATCGTGCACCGGTCGAGCTCGACGAAGGCCCGCAGGACGGTGCGCCGGCCGTCGGCGCTGACGTGGGTGTAGTCCAGGACGGCGTCGCTGATGACGTGGTCGTCCTCGAACCGGCGCTGGCCGTCGCGCATCCGGTGCGCGACCTCCGGCATCCAGTCCAGCGGCCCGCACTCGTGGCCCAGGCGCCGGGCGTGCTGGAACATCGCGATGCCGACCTCGTTGACGGCGACGGTGTGGGCCTGCCGCGGGCCGATGGCGATCGCGGTCGTGGTGCGGTGCTGGCGGGTGACGCTCTCCTCCGAGCCGTCCATGTGGGTGTAGCCCTCCTCGGTGAGGAACCACAGGAACTGGGCGTGCCGGGGGTTGCGGTGCAGGGACCGGACGCGCTCGACGAGACCTCCGTCCTCCAGGCGCTTGAGCTCGTGCAGGAGGTAGACCGGCCGGCGCGCCTCCGGCAGCAGCAGCCGGTGGAGCTGACCGGTGGTCATCAGCCGGTGCTGGTAGAGCACCTGCATGGCGGACTGGGACAGCGCGGGCATGGTGGCCGGGCGCTTGAGGGTTGCGGCGTTCACTCGATCTCCGTGTTCCACACCTGGTCGGCGTCGTCGGGCCGGCTGTACTGCTCCTGCTCGGGGTCGACCACCGCAGCGGACAGCGCGGTGCCGGGGTTGCCGCGGCCACGCTCCGAGCGGGGCCGCTTGGGCGCGGGAGCAGAGCCGGATTCGCCCTCGTCGGCGGCGGCCATCCGGGCAGAGACCCGGACGGGCGTGAGGTAGGAGGTGACGCCTTCGAAGATCCGCTCGTCGAGGGTCTCCAGCTCGGCGAGGATCTGCCCGACCGGACGCCGGCGCAGGTTGCGGTTGAGGGCTTCCTGCAGCTGGCCGGCGCCGTCGGGGTTGTCGTACTGGGCGTACACCTCCTCGACGCTGGCGCCCCGGACCCGGAACGGGTCGGACATGCCGTCGCCGCGGTTGACGGACATCACGTAGTTGTAGGGCTTGAGCTTGACCACGGTGTTCGGGTCGACCTTGCCGCCCCATCGCTTGGTGACCAGGGCGGCCTCCTCCACGTCGGCGGCCGTCGTGGAGAGGACCGACAGGTTCTGCAGCAGGCCGGCCCGGGTGGTGTTGGTCAGGCGCTGCATCATCTGCGTCATCGCCAGGAGCTTGACCTGGTACTTCCTCAGCTGCTCCGTGATGGCGGCGAGGTGGCCCTTCGACGCGCCGTCGACGGCCGTCAGCTCGTCGATGAAGGTCCAGAACGCGCGCCGCTGCGAGGGGTGGATGTTGCGCCTCGACAGGCCGGCCCGGAAGAGGTCGTAGATGATCAAGCAGCTGATGATCCGGTCGGTGTCGCCCGACCCTTCGGGGCAGATGAACACGATCCGGCCCTCGTCCATCGCGCGCCGGATGTCGTAGGTCGACTCCGGGCTGCCGAGGAACGCCTTCAGGGCGTCGGAGCTGTCCAGACGCTCGATGATGTTCGTGACGACCGGTGCCGCCTCTCCCGGGTACTTGGGGAAGCTGTTGCGCCAGAAGCTCTGCAGGCGCGGCGGCAGGTAGGAGACGACGAGCTTGCGCCAGTCCTCGTCCATGAGCAGCGTCTGGATCTGGAAAACCGTCGGCGCGAGCTCGGGGTGGCCGGCCTCGGCGAACTTGTACGACAGGTAGGCCAGGGACTGCACCGACCGCGTCAGGATCGTCTTCGCGCGGCCGCTGGTGTCGCCCCAGTTCAGGGCGGAGGCGAAGCTGTCGACGATCGCGCCGACGACCTTCGGGATGTCCTTGGGCCGCCGGCCCTTCATCGACAGCGGGTTCCAGGAGGCGACCATCGCGTCGGGGTCGGTGATGGACAGGTCGATCTCCCACAGCCGGTCGTACATCCCCTCGTGGGAGAGGAACCGCGCCGCCTTGCGCCAGCCGTCGCCGTGCGGGTCGAGGAACATCACCCCGTGGCCGCTGTGCGCGAGCGCGATCGCCTGGATCAGGCTCATCTCGGTCTTGCCGTAGCCGGACTTGCCGAGGAACAGCCCGAACAGCACGTAGACCAGCGGGACGCCGACGAGGAACTCGCGGCCGTCGGCGCCGGTGATGAAGCCGAGCGGCAGCAGGTGGCGCTGCCCGGTGTACTCGACCAGGTCCAGCGGCGGCATGGGCACGCTCGCGTCGGGCAGCTGTGCGTGGGCGTTGTTCGTGGTCGGGGGCTTGAGCAGCCCTGCGATCTCGGCGCCGTTGACCCAGCGGCGCCGGCGCGGGGAGAACTCCCCGGTCTCGAAACGCCGGTCGAACTGGCGCCGGTACAGCACCGAGTCCGCCCCGACCCGGTGCACCAGGAGGTTGATCCCCACCTCCTTCCACTGGTTGTCGCCGCTCCACACCTCCAGCGCGGTGATCATCTCGTCCAGCAGCATCAGCTCCCGGCCCTCGACCCGGGAGGAGGCCCGCAGGAGCAGCTGGAAGGCGAAGAACGGCGGCTTCTGCCCGTCCGGAAGGTACTTGCCCAGCACCGCAGTCATGTCCGCGCGCACCGACAGGCCCTCGTTGTAGATCATCGAGCCGCCCCGGCCGCCGGCGGAGGACCCGGACTGCTTCGCCTCCTGGGCCACCTGCGCCAGCACGCCGCCGAGGCTGAAGGACCCGCGGCCGCCGGCGGGCATGCCGGGCAGGATCGGCTCCGCGCCGCGGCCGCGCTTGCCGGAGCGCAGCAGCTGCTTGCGGCGCCGGTTCAGCTGCTGCACGGTGACGGGGATGAGGTCGAGGACGACGTCGGCGCGCTCGCCGTCCGTCTGGTTGACCGAGCTCAGCGCGGCGCTGATGCCCTGCAGCGGGTCGGGGCGCAGCGGCACCTTGCGCAGGGCGAGGTGGTCGGGCATGGCCAGGGTGAGCTCGGCGCGGGCGACGAACTCGTCGGCGTGCTGCTCCTCCTTCTCCTCACCCTCGTCGTCCGGGACGGCGTCGAGTATCGCGTCGAGGTCGCTGGGCACTTCGTCTGCCGGTCGGCGCTTGGCCAGGGAGATCACGTTGGACAGGCTGGTGCTCATCAGGCCGCCACCCCAGTGCTCTCCAGGTCGGCCGGGCCCTCGAAGGTGATGGTGACGCCGCTGGCGGCGGTCACCTCCTGCTCGGGGTCACGGACCTGGCATCCGACGTAGGCGTGACGGCTGATCAGGGCCAGGGTCCGGGTGCGGGCCTCCACCCGGAAGGACGGCGGGCCGCCGCTGGAGGTCAGGCGGATCCGCACGGCGGTGGCCCTGCGCGGAGTCAGGTGCCACCGGGAGGCGCTGGCCTGCGCGCGGGCCAGCTGGTGGGCGAATCGGAGGATGTCCTCCTCGCCGGGTTCGAAGCCCGGGCCGGGCAGGAACTCCACGCCGGCCCGGTCGGCCAGCGCCCGGCGCGCCAGCAGCACCTGCCCGGCGGCGAGGGCGGCCAGCAGCGGCACCGTCACCAGGACGATGCCGGGGAGGTTGGCCGCGGCCGCCGCGCTGGCGGAGTGCGCGAGCTGCGGGGCGTGCGCGGCGGCACCGAGAACAGAGTTGATGATGTCGACGACGGTCATGCGAGCTTCCCTCTTCGGGCGCCGGCGCAGTTTGCGCGGGCGGGTCGGAATGGTCGCCCTCCATAGATGGCGGCCGGGACCCTGGTGTGACCGCGAGGGCGAAGATTTTTTTCGAGAAGGCGGACGGGCGCGACTACGGGGCCGTGACGGGCTGCCAGCCGGTGCCGCCCGCGGCCTGGGCGAGCACGATCGTGATGCTCTGGCGCTCCTGGGCCTGGCCGCGCGGGTCGGTGCCGGCGTACACCAGGTGCGCGTCGACCTCGTTGCCGCTGCCGGGGTGGCGGCGGGCGATGCCGGCCTGGACGCGGACGTGCGTCCAGGAGGTGGTGGCGGCCTGGCCTGCGAAGTAGGAGGGGAACGCCGCGCGGCCGGCGCCGGTGAGGTCGGCGAGGAGGACCTGGTCGGCCAGGGCGACGAGTTGCTTCTCCTGGTCGGCCGGGAGGTCGGCCGGCTGGGTCTGCTCGAGGACCTGCTGGAGGTAGCTGTCGGGCATGTCGCCGGCGAGCAGGTCGGCCGGCGCGGTCCGCGGGGCGCTCGGTGCCGCGGTCGGGCTCGGCGTCGACGTGGTGGGTGCGGAGGACGCCGGACGTGCGGCCGGCGTGCCCGGCGCTGCGGCTGGGGCGGGCACGACCACGGGCGCGGCGGAGCGGGCCGGCTGTGCTGCGGCCGGACTCTCGGCCTTGGAGTGCCCGCTGGGCAGGAGCAGGATGCTGCCGCCGAGGGCGAGCAGCGAGGCGGCGGCGATGAACGGAAGCCGGGCACTGCGGGGGGCAGAGGGGTTGGACACGGTTCTCCTCGGTCAGCAGGGAAGGGAGGGGGTCAGTACCGGCCGCCGCCGGTGTAGCTGCTCATCCACACCGACTCGGAGCGAACATTCGTTCCGGTGTGGGCGGCGTTGATCATCTGGCCGCCGCCGATGTAGATGCCGACGTGGTAGATGCCCTTGCCGGTGCCCGGGTTGAGGCTGAAGAAGACGAGGTCCCCGGGCTGCAGGGCGGCCAGGCCGGCCGACAGCGGGATCTTGGTGGGTGCCCCGTCGTACTGGTCCTGGGCGGTGCGCGCGATGTTCACGCCGGCCTGGGCGTAGGCGTACTGCGCCAGGCCGGAGCAGTCGAAGCCGACGGTGTGCGAGGCGGAGCAGGAGCCGTTCAGGTAGCCGTTGGTCCCGTCGCAGTAGCCCAGGCTGGGGCCGTTGGTCCCGCCGCCGCCCCAGGAGTAGGGGATGTTGGCCGCCATCTCGCGCTGGGCGGCGGCGACCACGGCCTGCCCGCGGGCGCTGCCGCCGGGCACCGGCGAGCCGTTCCCTGCGTTCTGGCCCATCTGGTCGTAGGTGGTCTTCCACTTCAGGACCTCGTCGACGTAGGCCTGGCTGTGGTTGTAACGCAGGATCGCGGCGTTGACCTGGTCGGGCTTGCTCAGGTCGGTGGTCCCGGTCCCGCACAGGTACGTCGCGGTGGTCAGCGCGGCGTCGAAGACGTTCTGAGGGTTGCGCGCTCCGTCGCTGTTGCCGTCC
The DNA here is from genome assembly GCF_900109465.1 of Streptacidiphilus jiangxiensis. Lineage (GTDB taxonomy): Bacteria > Actinomycetota > Actinomycetes > Streptomycetales > Streptomycetaceae > Streptacidiphilus > Streptacidiphilus jiangxiensis. The sequence continues at coordinate 6,304 of NZ_FOAZ01000048.1, read as the reverse complement.
TGACCGTCGCTGATCCAGGTGGCGGGCATGAACTGCATGGGCCCCATGGCGCGGGCGTAGGTGCTGCCGCCGTCGAGCTGCTTCTCCGCGTCGGTGGTGTTGTAGACCGCGGTGGTGTTCCCGCCGACCCCGGACCCGTCGAGGACGGGGCCGTAGATCGGCGGGTTGATGTCCCCGTTCGCCGCGATCGAGCTCCCGGCGGCCTGGGTCGACTCGACCTCGCCGATCGCCGCGAGCAGGGACCACGTCATCCCGGTGCAGTTCGGGCGCAGCTTCGGCAGGTTGGCGACCGCGTTGTTGTAGGCGCTCAGCAGCACCGGCGGGATCCCGGCCACGCTGGAGACGACGCCGGGCTGCGCCGCCTCCCCGGCCTGGGCCGACATGTTGGCACCCATGACTGCCGCGATCAGGATGAGCAGCAGCATGAACCCGCCGAAGGGCCCGATCAGGAAGCCGATGAGCATTGCCTTCTGCTTGCCCGTCACGGCCGGCCTCCGCTCGGCGGACCTGCGGGGCGGGTGGCGCGGCGCCGCGGGCGTCCCGCAGCTGCAGCCGGTGAAGGCGTCGGGCTCGGCGCGGTCGTGGACCCGGTGGCCGGTGCCGTCGGCGTGCTACCCGCCGGCACGGTGGTGGTCGGCGCGGTGGTGGCGGCCGGCGGCCGGGCGGGGCCCGGGGTCGGCCTGCGGGGAGAGGCGGTCGGGGTGCCGGGGCCGGAGGTGCCGGAGGAGGAGTCCCAGACCGAGTCCGCGACGAACTTCGCGCCGCGGCGCACCGCCCGCCCGGCCGCCATGGAGTTCTCCCCGTACTCCTTGAGGAAGGGCTTGGTGGTGTCCGTCCAACCGCGCTTCCACTGCCGCTTCGCCGCGGCCCCCACTGCCTGCTCGGCGCGCACGGCGGCGGCGTTGGCGTTGGCGGCTCCCCGCTTGGTCGCCGCGACGGTGCGGGGGACGGCGACGGGCCAGCCGGCGGGGGAGGCGAGGAAGCTGTACTTGGCGGCGAACTTGGTCGTGCCGACTGCGGCCTTGCCGGCGGCGAGGGTGGCACGGCCGCCTCGGGTGTTGGACATCCGCGCGGCGAGCCGCGCCGTGAGGGCCTTCTTGGATGCCTGCTGGGCGGCGACCTTGGCAGCGGCAGCGGTGCCACCGGTGCCGACCGCGGTCGCCACGGTGGTGGCGGCGCGCACGGCCTTCCCCAGCCGGCCGCCCTTGGCGGCTCCCCGGCGGCCGGCCTGCGGGCCGACCCACAGGTCCTTGGCCGAGCGGCCGACCTTGGCCAGAGGCTGGGTGACCTTCCGGGCCTCCGACTTCCCCTCGCCCCAGATCTGCTTGAGGGACGGCGCGGTCTCTGCGTAGCGGCCGGGTGCGGCGAACGCGCTGCGGCGGGCGCCGCCGACCTTGGCGTTGGCGAGCTTGCGGTTGATGCCGACGGCGACTTGCCTGGCGGTTTCCTTGATCTTCTTGTGGCCGGCCAGTCCGGCCACCGCGACGAGGTCGATCGACAGGAACTTGACGGCCAGGATGTTGCCGGTGTCGGACTTGAGCAGGGCGAGGATCATCAGGATGAAGATCGCCAGGAAGAGGACGCTCAGGACCACGGCGAGGATCGCCTTGATGATGGCGGAGACCCAGCGCCACAGGGTGGCGCGGCCGCCGCCGGGCAGGATGCCGACGGTGAGCGCCCACGGGGCGCGGATGGCTTCGAAGGCGACCCAGCCCTGGGCGACCAGGAAGCCGCCGCTGACCAGGGTGATGAGGATGACGCAGATGATCGCGGCGATCGCGACGAACAGGGCGCTGAAGGCGGTGTCTGCGGAGGCCTTCTGGGCGTTGGGGTTGAAGTCCTTGGTCTGGCAGGTGTCCTTGAACTTGTTCGCTGCGTCGTTGATCTGGTTCTGGTAGCGGGTCTCCTGGGACTGGCCGGAGGGCAGGTTGTTGGCGTTGTACTGGACGATGCTGTAGACCGCGTAGGCCTTGGCGCAGTTGCCGGTGAAGATCTTCCCGTAGGTCATCAGCTCGGTGGGCTCGACGACGAAGGCGTCGATCAGGCCGGTGGTGATCGGCGAGGCCACCGAGTCGGGGCTGCTCGACGACGAGTTCGGGTTCTGGGAGAGCACCAGGTTCGACACCTGCAGTGACAGGTCCTTGGACTTGCCCACCACGCCGTCGTCGCTGAGCAGCATGTCCGATCCCTGCGCGGCCGGCGCTCCGTTGGTTCCGAGCAGGACCTGGGCGGGGGAGAGCAGCACGGTCGCGGCGATCGCGGCGACGACCAGCGAGATTCCGGCCTCGGCGAAGCCGCGGGCCCGCTGCCGGAAGAGGATGTGCCAGCCGCCGTACAGCGCGGCGAAGGTGAGGAACAGGCCCACGAGGCCGAGCCGGTTGATGACCTGGTCGCGGATCGTCGCCGAGATGTCGGCGACGGGAGTGACCATGATCTTCGCCAGGCCGAAGTTCAGGGCCCAGCTCACCAGCCAGCACACGAAGCCGATCAGCCACTTCGCGATGGTGAAGAACAGGGAGGTGAGGAAGCCCCAGATCTTCAGGTCGAAGTCGTCCCAGCTGCCGGTGTCGACGTTGACGTTGTAGACCTGCAGCGGCGCGCCGTACTCGTCGTGGCCGTTGAAGGGCGCGAGGATCCCGCTGCCGTTGGACGGCGGCTGCGCCAGGTTCTTCTCCGGGCCCGGGTCGTTGGCCACACCGGTCAGGCCGGGCGACGGGGTGGGGTTGATGGACGGCACCGCGGCCGGGTCGGTGGAGGTGGGCGCCGGAGTCGGAGAGGGCTTCGGCGTGGGCTTGCTGGTCGGGGTCGAGCCGGGCGCGGACGGCCCCGGACCGGGCTGCGGGCTCGGCACCGGGGTGTCGGCCCAGGCGATCGAGGTGAACAGCGCGACCAGCAGGCCGATGAGGACCGCGACCATCACCAGGCGCCGGCCGCGGCCGCCGCGGGGAGCGGCGGCGCGCGGCGCTATGGCGCGGGCGGCGGTGGCGCGGGCGGCGGTGGGGCGGCTCATGAGCGGCCCTTGACGAGGATGAGCTCACCGGGGGTGGTGTGGATCGCGTCCGCGGCCTGCTCGTCGGCCGGGATCAGCACCTTCATGCCGCCGATGCGGCGCTTGAGGTCGCGGTAGAGGCATTCGCCGGCGCGGATCGCCCGCTCGTGGTCGGAGACGTTCACCGGGGAGAGGTTCTCGGTGACGATCTTCAGCATCGTGGAGTCGGTGCCGTCCAGGCCGAGGAACTCCAGGGCACGGGCAGCGAGCTGGCGGGACCGCTGGCGGAAGACGAAGACGTGGGTGATCAGGCCGCGGATCTTCTCGCCCTGCTCGTTGTCGGGGCCGATGTCGTAGGGGTCGTGCGAGGCCGCGAAGAGGCCGGCGTTGTGCTTGCGGCCGTCGCGCACGATCTCGAGCATCAGGTCCAGGCCCTCGGGGCTGGAGGAGAGCCACCAGCACTCGTCGAAGAAGACGCCGGTGAACTCGTCCTCCGACATGAAGGCGATCTCGCGGCACAGCGCCGCGACCAGGTACATCAACCTCCAGCCGAATTTCTTCTCGACCTCCAGCCGGGACAGGCGGTGCTCGTCGAGCTCCTCCTTGGTGGGCAGCTTGAGGCTGGAGACGGCGAAGACGATCGAGTCGGCGTCGGAGACCCGCACCACCGGCAGGTTCAAGTCGAAGATGACCCGGCCGAGGTCCTTCTTGGCCAGGGAGCGGAGCTTGCGGACCAGCTCGCTGGCCGCGGCGCGGACAGCGGCGTCGTTGGGCTCGTCCGGGTCGACGGTGCGGGCGCGCTCGACAAGGGTGTCGATCAGGCCGGACATGCTGCGGTTGGCGCTGGTGTTGGTCGCCTCGATGGCCTCGGCGAGGGTGACGCCTTCCACCGACATGGAGGCGATGTCCAACAGCGGCGTCAGGAACGACTCGGCGTAGCGGGCTGCGCGCGGGCCGGTGAAGACCCGCAGGGGGTCCAGGGACAGGCCGGCGTTCTCGTCGACGTCGATGACCTGGGTGGTGCCGGGGCATGCCTCGACGAAGCGGACCCACTCGCGCTGCGGGGTGCGGTCGATGACCAGGCCGCGGCCGCGGCTGGCGGCCCGCGCGAGGCGGTGACCGGTCGACAGGATCGAGTACAGCGCGGACTTGAGGCCCACCGACTTGCCCGAGCCGAGCTCGCCGATGAAGGCGCCGTTCGCGGCGACGTTGACCCGGGGGCCGTGGCTGAAGTCGATCAGCACGGGCCGCACGCCGCCGCCGGAGAGCTGCAGGCCGAAGAGGGAGCCGGCGTCGTCGCCCAGGCCCTGCCCGGAGAAGGGCATGGCCATCGAGAAGTCCCGGGCCAGCATGACCTGGGCGTAGTCGTTCATGACGCGCGGGCTGCGGGCGCCCGGCAGCATCGCGTGGAAGAGGTTGACCTGGTCGCCGGCCGGCCGCTCGACGGTGTAGTCGCTGCCGCCGAAGTGGTTGCGCAGGGCGGCCATCTGCTCGTCGAGGTCGGCGGGCGAGTCACCCCACACGCACATGGCCAGCGAGGGCCGGATCTCGACCTCGGTGGAGGAGGAGGTCAGGCGGGACCGGTACTCGTCCAGCGACGCGGTGTCCTTGTCCAGGTGCGCAGGCACACCGGCGACGTCGCCGTCGTACTCGGTGTACTGGTGGGCCAGCTCGTTGGCGCGCCGCCTCGACTTCGGCTCCGCCTTGGAGCCGGACTCGATGGTCATCCGGATGCACCAGTCGATGGGGAAGGAGAACTCGTCCAGCGCTGCGATGTACTCGCTGCCGGGGAAGACGAAGCTGTCGGGCATCTCGGAGAGCACGCAGAACGCCTGGTAGCTGCTGCCGTACTCGGTCTCGGCGCGCAGGTACTTGTGCTTGAGGGGGTTGGTGGGCGCCTTCGAGGACAGCTGTCCGCGGCCGCCCTCGTCCAGGAGGACCTGGGTATGAGCGGCCACCGTCCGGCCGCGGCCGCGGATGCCGCGCGGCGCGCCGTCCTCCGGCAGCAGCGGCTCCTGTAGTCCGCGCCGCGCGCTGTGGGCGTAGATCCACAGGATCTCGGCCTCGCTGGCCGGGCGGAGCCGGACGCCGGAGGGCCAGGTCGCCGCCAGGCGCCGGGCCTGGGTCATGCGCCGGGCGACCTCGTCCGCAGGGACGGCTGGCGGCAGCAGCCCGAGCGAGCTCATCACCTCGGAGGCGGCCGAGGCGGTGACGGCGCGGAAGCTCTCCTTGAAGTCGGCGTGGGACAGCGGCAGGGCCAGGAAGTCGACGCGGCTGGTCAGCTTCAGCTCCTCCAGCTGGCGCAAGACCTTCCAGCTGAGCTCGACCAGCTCGGGGGACTTGTCCAGGTCCACCCCGGAGGTCATCCGGTCCACCACCGAGGCGGCGTCGACCTGCGGGCACAGGCTGAGCATCAGCACCTCGCCGCGCAGTGCCTTGAACAGCGCCTCCAGCTGGTCCAGGCGCTCGCGCTTGGTCTGGCGGGAGGCGTGGGCGTAGTTGTCGGACTCCACGCGCCACACGCCCCACACCGACGCGCTCGTGGTCCAGATGAGGTTGCCGCTGATGTGGCGAACGGGCAGACGCATGTCGTCCTCCGAGGAACTGGTGGAGAGGGCAGGAAGAAAAGGCGGTCAGTCCTCGCCGAGCTCGGCGAGGAGGGCCTGGAGAGCGGTTCGGGCGGCCGGTGTCCGGGCGCTGGACCTGGGGCCGGTGGTGCTCGGCCGGACGGGTCCGGCCGGCCGGGAGGCCACAGCGACACGGGGACGGTGCTCGGCCGGTGCCGTCCCCCGCGCGCGGGCGGGCTGCGCCGGGCGCGGCGCCCGAGCAGGAGCGGGAGCGGAAGCGGACGACGGTGCGGTGCGCGCGGCCGGCTGCCGGGCCGGCATCGGCTGGGGAGCCGCTGCCGGGGCCTGCGGGGTGACCGTGATCCGGGAGTCGAGCAGGGCCGGGCGCCGCGGCCGGACCGGCCGGCCCGCCAGCCGGCCGGACCTCGGGGTCGAGGCGTAGGTGAAGACCCCGAGCAGCGCCCGGGCCGGATCCCGGCCGTCCATCCGCGCGTACCGCAGGCCGAACGCCACGCCCCACGGCACGACGATCAGGACCAGCGCGTCGCCGGGCCCGAAGTACGCCCACAGCGACTTGGTGGTGATCAGCACCAGGAAGACCAGGACCATCGTGACGATCTGGGTGATCGTGTACGGGCCGCCCGGCAGCCGGCCGGCGCCGGGCAGCTTGCCGATCACCAGCGGGCTGCGCCGCGCCCGGGTGTAGGAGCGGCCGATCAGGACCTCGTCGCCGGCGGTGCTCACTCCG
>NZ_FOAZ01000049.1 GCF_900109465.1 Streptacidiphilus jiangxiensis | reverse complement strand
CGGCAAGACCACCATCGCCCGGATGCTGGTCGGCCTGGAACGGCCCAGCGACGGGTCGATCACCGTCATGGGCCGCGACCGCAGCGGGCCCGCGCGCGGCGCCAAGGAACGCAACGCCCGGGCCAGGGAGCTGCAGATCGTCTTCCAGGACCCCTACACCTCCCTGGACCCCAGCCAGAGCGCCCGCGTCGCGATCGAGGAGGTCCTGCGCCACCACAAACGCGACCTCTCCGCGACCCAGGAGCTGATCGACCAGGTCGGCCTCACCGAACGCCAGGCCGACGCCCGCCCCCGCGACCTGTCCGGCGGCCAGCGCCAACGCGTCGCCATCGCCCGGGCACTGGCCGCCTCGCCCAAGGTCCTGATCCTCGACGAGGCCGTCTCCGCCCTCGACGTCTCCATCCAGGCCCAGGTCCTGAACCTGCTCACCGAGATCCGCACCGAGACGGGGATCGCCTACATCCTCATCTCCCACGACCTCGCCGTCGTCCGCCAACTCTGCGACACCGCACTCGTCCTGCGCCGCGGACAGGTCGTCGAACAAGGCGACTGCGAACGCATCCTCGACACCCCCGAACACGAATACACCCGCGCCCTGCGCGAAGCCGTCCCCGTCCCCGGCTGGACCGTCACCAGCTGAACCCGTGGGCCTCCTCCTTTCGGAGGAGGCCCACGGCGTCTTCCTGCCGCCTTTCCTCCCCGCGACGGAAGCAGCGCCGCGCGCGCCGCTCCTAGCGTCGAGGTCATGGACACACACGTGATCGAGGCCCGGGGGCTCAGCAAACGGTACGGCGCCACGACGGCCGTCGACCGGCTGGACTTCCGGGTCGAGCCGGGCCGGGTCACCGGGTTCCTCGGACCGAACGGCGCCGGCAAGTCGACGACGATGCGGATGATCCTCGGGCTGGACCTGCCGACCTCCGGCTCGGTGCTCGTCAACGGCCGTGACTACCAGGGGATCGTCTGGCCGTTGCACGAGATCGGGGCACTGCTGGACGCCCGCGCGGTGCATCCCGGCCGCACGGCCTACCGGCATCTGCACAGCCTCGCCGCCGCGAACGGGATCCCCCGGCCGCGGGTGGACGCCGTGCTGGAGCAGGTCGGCCTGACGAGCGTCGCGCACCGGCGTGTGGGCGGGTTCTCGCTCGGGATGTCCCAGCGGCTCGGGATCGCGGGGGCGCTGCTCGGCGACCCGGGCATCCTGCTCTTCGACGAGCCCGTCAACGGCCTGGACCCGGACGGCATCCTGTGGATCCGCACGTTGATGCGCTCGCTGGCCGCCGAGGGCCGCACCGTGCTGGTGAGCAGCCACCTGATGAGCGAGATGGCGCTGACCGCCGACCACCTGCTGGTGATCGGCGAGGGCCGACTGCTGGCCGACACCTCCCTGGACGAGCTGATCGCCCGTGGTGCCGGCGACCGGGTCGAGGTCCGCGCGGTCGAGCGGGCCCGGCTCGCGGCCGAACTCCGTGAGGTGGGCGCCGAGGTCACGCTCGAACCGGACGGGACGCTGCAGGTGACCGGAGTCGGCTCGGCGGCGATCGGCGAGCTGGCCGCCGCGCGCGGCCACGTCCTGCACCAACTGCGGGACGTCACCTCCTCGCTGGAGGAGGCGTACTTCCGTCTCACCGAGGGCAGCGTCGTCTACCGGGCTCCGGTGCCGGCATGAGTGCGCACGTCACCGAGCCGCCCCGGAGACCGGAACACCCGCAGGTTCGGACCCGGCTTCGGCCTCGGGCCGGTGCGACGCGGCTGGGCGCGACGGCGCGCAGTGAGTGGATCAAACTCTGGTCGGTCCGGTCGGCGCCCGCCGCGCTGGCGGCGGCGGTCCTGGTCGTGGTCGTCGGGGGGTTCGTGCTCGGCGCGGGCTACCGGTCCGGATGGGCCTCGCTCTCGCCAGGCGACCGGCGGAGCTTCGATCCGACCTTCACGAGCCTGCGGGGAGTCCAGCTCGCGCAGCTGTTCGTCGGTTCCCTCGGCGTCCTCGCGTTGACCGGGGAGTACGCGACCGGCCTGATCCGGACGACGCTGGCGGCGACACCGCAGCGGGCGCAGGTCCTCGCCGTCAAGGCGCTGGTGCTCGGCCTCGTGGTCTGGGCGCTGTGCACGGCCGCCTCGTTCGCGGCCTTCGCGATCGGGCAGAGCCAGTTCACCGGACCGGTGCCGCACGCGTCACCGGGTGGTCCCGGCGTGTTGCGCGCCGTCCTGGGCGGCGGGATCTTCCTGACCCTGGTGGTGCTGTTCGGCATGGCGCTGGGCGCCCTGACACGGTCGACGCCGCTCGGGCTGGCGTCCTTGTTCGGGGTGCTGCTGGTGCTGCCGGTAGCGGTCCAACTGCTGCCGGGCAGCGTCGGTGAGCGGGTCGACCCCTACCTGCCGGGGGAGGCCGGGTCGCAGCTGTGGCGGGTCGTGCCGCCGTCGCCGCACAGCCTCGCGCCGTGGACGGGAGCGGGCCTGTTCGCCCTGTACGTCGCGGTCGCCGCCGGCGCCGCACTGGTCCTCGTCCGCAGGAGGGACGTCTGATGCCCGGAACCTCGAAGCGGATCTCGAACGGGAGCCCGCCGGTGCCGGGTCCGCCGGTCACCGCGCTGCGGCGGGGGCGGGCGGTGCTGACCAGCGAGTGGATCAAGATGGGCTCGCTCCGCTCGCTGCGCGCGACGGCCCTGACCGGCCTGGTGTTCAGCGTCCTCCTGGCCTTCCTGGTCTGCACGGGCTTCCACTCCCGCTGGCACTCGCTCGGCCCGGAGACGCGCGCGGCCTTCCGCCCCGTCGACACCTCGCTCGGCTTCCTCCAGCTCACTCCGCTGCTCTTCGGCGCGCTCGGGGCCCTCGTCGTCACCGGCGAGTACGGGACGGGGCAGATCCGCGGGACGTTCGCGGCGACCCCGCAACGGCCGCTCGTGCTGGCCGCCAAGGCGGTGCTGCTCGGGGCGGTCGGCCTCGCGCTGGCGCTGATCACCGTCGGGTTCGCGTTCCTGGTCGGCCAGGGGCAGTTGGCGGGCACGGCGCCGCACGCGTCGCTCGGCAGCTCGGGGGCGGCCGGGGCGCTGCTCGGCGGCGCGCTGTACCTGACGCTCACCGCCTTGTTCGGCCTCTTCCTCGGTGTGGTGGTGCGCAGCACGGCCGTGGCCGTCTCGACGCTGTTCGGGCTCTTCCTGGTGCTCCCGGTGCTGGTCGACAACCTGCCGAAGGGTGCGGCGTGGCGGCACACGGTGCCGTGGTTGCCGTCGAACCTCGGCTACTCCCTGTGGCACTCGCCCGCGCCGCTCCTGGTGCGAGCCACGCCCGCCGGGTTCGCGCTGGCCGGCTGGGTCGTCCTGCTGGCGGCGGGGGCGCTGGCGTCGCTGCGGGTGCGCGACGCGTGACCTCGGGCATGCTGAGGAGCATGAGGCTGACCGGGCGGCGGACGACGGCCGTCGACGCGGTGCTCGCGGTACTGGTCTTCGTCGTCACCGCCTCGGGCGCGACCGACCGGCTGGTCTCCTGGTTGCCGGCGTGGTCGGTGTTCCCGATGGCGGCGGTCCAGGCGGGCTGCGTGCTGTTCCGCCGCCGGGCACCGCTCGCGGTCCTGGCGGTCACGTCCGCGCTGGGCGCGTTCATGATCGCGACGGGCGTTCCCGGACTGTCGGCCACCGGCGCCGCGATCTGTGCCGTCTACGCCGTGGCCGTCTACGGTCCGGGCGATCCGGCCGACCCGGCCACGCCGGACGGCGCCGGGCGGTCCGCACGGTCCGGAGCTCTCGCCTGCCTGGTCGCCACGTTCGCCGTGGCGCTGGCGGGACTGGCACCGACGGCCCGCAGCCACGCGGGCGGCGCCGTGCCCTGGCCGTCGCTCACGCTCGGCCTGGGCCTGGCGCTCGCCTGGGTGTCGGGCTACGCCGTGCGGACCCGACGGGCGTATGTCGCACAGCTGGAGGAGCGGGCCCGGCGCCTGGAACGGGAGGAGGGCGAGCGGGCCGCGCGCGCCGTCGCCGAGGAGCGGTTGCGCATCGCTCGTGAGCTGCACGACGTGGTCGGTCACTCGATCAGCCTGATCACCGTGCAGGCCGAGGCGGCCGGGCGGACCGCCCGGACCCGGCCGGAGGACGTCCCCGCCTACCTGGCGACCATCTCCGCCGTCAGCCGCGAGGCGTTGGCCGAGATGCGCCGGGTCCTCGCCGTGCTGCGCCCGCAGCAGCACGAGGATCTGGAGCCGCAGCCCGGTCTGGACACCCTGCCGGAGCTGGTCGCCAAGGTGGAGGCCGCAGGTCTGCCGGTGCGGCTGGACGTGGAGCCGCAGTCGCTGCCGCCGGGCGTCGGCCTGGCCGTCTACCGGATCGTCCAGGAAGCGCTGACCAACACCCTCAAGCACGCGGGTCCGGCCGCCGCGTCCGTGACGGTCGCCCGCTCGGGCGGGATGGTGCGGGTCTGCGTGGCCGACGACGGACGCGGCCCCCAGGGCGCGCCCGGACCCGACGCGCACGGGCTGCTCGGACTGCGCGAACGCGTCGCGGTCTACGACGGCACGCTGCACGCGGGGCCCCGGCAGGGCGGGGGTTTCGAGCTGCGAGCCACCCTGCGGGTGACGGAGGAGGGGACGTGACCATCAGGATCCTCGTCGCCGACGACCAGGCACTGATCCGCGGCGGCCTGCGCGCGGTGCTCGACTCCGAGCCGGGGCTCGAGGTCGTCGGCGAGGCCGCGGACGGCGCCGAGGCCGTCGAGGCCGCGCGTCGCCTGCGGCCGGACGTCGTGGTGATGGACGTCCGGATGCCCCGGCTCGACGGCGTCTCGGCGACGCGTGCGCTGCTCGCCGCCGACCCGGCGCCGTGCCGCGTCCTGATCCTGACCACCTTTCACCTGGACGACTACGTCGCCCGGGCGCTGCGTGCCGGCGCCTCCGGCTTCCTGCTCAAGGACGCCACGGCCGACCAACTCGTCGAGGCCGTCAAGGTGATCGCGGCGGGGGAGGCGATGCTCGCCCCGTCCGTGACCCGGCGCCTGCTGGCCCGGATGGCGGCCGCCCCGGACCAGCCGGACGGCCGGGACCTGCGCGCGCTGCTCTCCGCCCGGGAGGTCGACGTCCTGCTGCTCCTGGCCCGCGGCCTGTCCAACGCGGAGATAGCGGCGGCGCTGCACGTGGCCGAGACGACGGTGAAGAGCCACGTGCAGAGCCTGCTCGTCAAACTCGGTGTCCGCGACCGGCTCCAGGCCGCCGTGGCGGCCTTCGACTCCGGCCTGGTCCGCCCCCGCGACGGCGGACCGGTCTAGAGGCCGGTGACGGTGACCGTGACGACAGCTCCGCGCGGAGCGCTCACCTCCGCCGTGCCGTACCAGCCCGCGTGCGGTTGCCGCAGCTCGATCCGGGACCGGCCCGTCACCGCGATCGACGCGCCGTCCGCATAGACGCTCGGCGGTAGCACGATCCGGGTCGTCGCGGCCGAGGCGCGGTAGCGCAGGGTGTACGTCCGCGTCGCCGCGTCGTAGGACTCGCCCAGCAACGTGCCCGCCAACTCCCGCGCGTAGGGCGCGAAGACCGGCGCGTCACCGGGATGGGGCTTCCCGTCCGGGCCGAGGGGCGTGTAGCCCCCGACGCCCTTGCCCCAGTACCACATGGTCCATCCGGCGGCGAACTGCCGCATCGCGCTGACCTGTTGGGAGACCAGTTCGGTGTTGCCCGGCGTGTCCGCGTTCGGCGGGCCCCACTCACCCACCAGTACGGGCATCCGATGCGCCTGCGGGTACGCGCCGATCGCCGCGACGTAGTTCTGGACGAAACCGTCCGCCGGGTTCCAGTCCTGCCCGTTCTCGACGTTCGTGTCGTAGAAGTGCGGCGCGTAGCCGATCCGTGCGGCGCCGTGGCGCGGGTCGGTGAAGCCGGGCAGCTGGGTCGGCACGCCCTCACCGACCAGGACCGTCGGCTCGACGAAGAGCCAGGAGGAGGAGTCCACGCTCCGCACGGCGCCGATCAGCCGCCGGTACATCGCCGCCAGCCGTCCCCGCTCCAGCGCGGCGGAGGCGGCGATCTGGACGGCGGGGTCGGTCGGGTCGCCCGCGATGGGCCCGGACGGCTCGTTGAACAGGTCGTAGCCCAGCAGCGAGCGGTGGCCGCGGAACTCGCGGGCGACGTGGGCGTAGAAGTCGTCCTGGTCGCGACGCAGGTCGGCGTCGTCGTACAGGTGCTGGAAGGCGCGCTGGACGGCGGGCTGGAAGTAGCCGGCGAACCAGTCGTTCGGGTTGGCGACGAAGGGCAGGCCGTCGTCGCGGGTGGCCCAGACGGGCACGCCGTCCTGGCCGCCGCCGTACTTGGGGCCGAACACGTCCTGGTGGAAGTCGACGACGACGCGCAGTCCGTAGCGGTCCGCGGCGTCCATCAGCTGTCGCAGTTTGCTGAACTGCGCCTCGTCGTAGCGGCCGCGTCGCGGTTCCAGGCGGGCCCAGGTGATGTCGAGGCGGATCAGGTCGAAGCCCTGTGCGGCGATGGCGCGGATGTCGGCGGGAGAGGTCTCGTCGTACTTGTCGACGTTGAAGCCGCGCAGGCCCAGCACGCGGCCGTGGCCGTCGGTGAGGGCCACCGGCGCCGTGTCGTGCCGCGGCGCGGCGGCGGCGGTCGAGAGGGGGGCGGTGGAGAGGGCGGCGACGAGGGCGACGGCCCCCGCCAGGAGTCGGGCACGCAAGGGCACCTCCGGAGGAAGGGCGGGTGGCCGCCGATCATGCTCCGGCCGACGGACGCGCGCAAGGCTAATGCGAGTATTCCTCATGTTTATTTTCGGGCCGGGTCTCGCCGATACTCATCCCATGAGCGCTGCCGCCGTCGCCGCCGACCTCGACCCTGCCCGTCTCCGTTCCTGGTGGGCGCGGTCCCAGGGCCTCGACGGCGCGCTTGCCGGAGCCGCGCCCGCACAGGTGCTGGCCCGCACCGGGTGGGCCCGGTCCGTGGGCGGTGCCGCGCCGTACCTCGGTCTCTTCGCCCGCGCCGGATCGAGCCGCGCGGAGGTGGATGCGGCCGTCGCCGCCGTGGAGATCCACGAGCTGCCCTCGGCCCGCGGCTGCACCTACGTGCTGCCCGCCGAGGACTTCGCCCTCGGGCTCGCGGTCGGCGCCGGCGCCCCCGCGGGTGAGTTCGCCGCGGCCCGCAAGCACCTCGGCGTGACCGAGGCCGAGATCGGGACGCTGAAGGACGCGGTCCTGGCCGCGCTGGCCGAGGCCGACCGTCCGCTGGACCCGGCCGCCCTCAGGGACGCCGTCGGCGGCGCCGTCCGCAGCCTCGGCGAGGCGGGGCGCAAGCGCGGCGTCTCCACCACGCTGCCCCTGGCGCTGGGGCTGCTCCAGTCAACGGGCGAGATCCGCCGAGTCCCCGACAACGGGCGCCTCGACCAGCAGCGTTACGGCTACGTCCGCTGGACACCCCCTCGGCAGACCTTCGACGACGCGGACACGGAGCTCGCGCGGCGCTACTGGAGCTGGGCCGCCCCGGCCTCGCTCGCGCACTTCCGCTGGTTCTCCGGTTTCACCGCCGCCCGGGCCAGGGCGGCGCTCGCCCCACTCGGCCTGCTCTCGGTCGCCGGGACCGACCTGCTGATCCCGGCCGAGCTCGCCGACGCCTTCGCCGACCACCGCCGCCCGGAGGAGCCGCACTACACGCTGCTGGCCGGGATCGACGGCCTGCACCTGCTCCACCGCGAGCTGCCGCGCCTGGTCGACCCGGCCGACGCGGAGCGTCCCGTGCCGGGAGCCAAGGCGGGCCGGGTCTTCGGCTCGGACGCCGACCCGCAGTGTCACGTGGTCGCCGACCGCGGGCGGATCGTCGGCTTCTGGGAGTTCGACCCCGAGGCGGGCGAGCTGGTCCACGCCCTCTTCGTGCCGCAGGACGCCGCGCTGAAGGACGCCCTCGCCCGCACCGAGGCCTTCGTGCGCGACGAGCTCGGGGACGCCCGCGGTTTCAGCCTGGACTCGCCCAGGAGCCGCGCGCCCAAGCTGGCCGCGTTCCGTGCCGCGGTCGTGCAGGAGGGCTGACAGCGGGGGGTGGCGCACCTATGCTGACGCCACGTCTAACAAGGGGCGACCTGGGGGGATCGATGGAGCCGACCGCACGACCGCTCAGCCCGGTCGTCCGCTACACCATGGTGGTGCCGCTGACGCTGGGCGCGGCCTACGCCGCGCTGCTGCTCACGCTCGCGTCCTCGCACACCGACGTGCTCTTCGCCTGGACCATGTCGCCCGTCAGCGCCACCCTCGTCGGCGCCGGGTACGCGGGCAGCTGCGCCATGCTCTGGCTCTGCGCCGCGCGAGCCCGGACGTGGACCCGCGCCCGCGTCACCGTGCTCAGCTCCTCCCTGTTCATGCTGCTGATGCTGACCGCGATCCTGCTGGACCGGGGCACCCTCCACCTGAAGGGCGGCGAGATCTTCGCCGTACTCGCCGCGTTCGGCTGGTTCGGCGTGCACCTGGTCGCGCCGCTGATCGGCACGGTGGGGCTGGGTGTCCAACTGCTCGGCGCCAGGGGCGATACGCCGGACCGGCCCGAGCCGCTGCCCTGGTGGATCGCGCTGCCGACCTTCTCCTCGGGCCTCTTCCTCACCGTCGTCGGCCTGCTGCTCCTCGCCGCGCCCGCCTGGCCGGCGCGGCACTGGCCGTGGGCGGTCACCCAGCTCGACGTGCGGGTGATCGCGGCGTTCGCGCTGGTCTTCGGGCTGGCCATGCTCGGCACCGTCGCCGAGCGCGAGCTGCGGCGGGTCCGGCACGGGATGGTGGCCCTGGTGGTCACCGGCACCCTCGGCATCGTGGGTCTGATCCGGTACGCGGACCAGGTGCGCTGGGCCTCCGTCGGCGCCTGGGGCGTGGTGGCGGTCCTGATGCTCCTCCTCGGCATGGGCCTGGCGGGTCTGGGGCTCTCGACGATCCTGCCGGAGGCGCTCCCCCGCGGTACGAGCTCCCGTGCGCCGGGGGCGTCCGCCGGTGCGGGCAACCCCGCCTGAGTAGGTGTCAGTGTGCCGGGGTAGGCTTCGCAACCGGAGATACTTGCACACCGACCTCACGGGGCGGATAGGCTTCGCACCACGGCCCTGGTGCCTTGCAAGGGGTGGGACATGGAACAGATGCAACACGTGCGCAGCCGACCGCGGATCCCCGCGGTCCAGTGCGGCACGGGTGCGGCGAGCCGTCGGCTCGACCGGCACCTCGCGGTGCTCGGCGCGCCCGCGCTCTCGCAGGTGGAGGTCGCCGAGGCGGTCGGGCTGATAAGGGAGCTGACGCCGCGCGGCCTCGGCACGCCCGCGTCGACCACGGCCCCCGCACGCCCGAACCGCTTCTCCCGTACGGTGCTGCTGGCGCCGCTGCGCCGGCTCAAGCGCTCGCTCTTCGGCAGCCGCAGCAGCCGTTAGGGCCTCAGCGCTCAGCTGAGCAGGCCACGACTACTCCGCCGTGGCCTGCTTCAGTACGACCTGATACGCCTTCTCCTCGCCGCGTTCCGCGAGCCGCCATCCCGCCTCGGTGCGCACCAGTCGGTCCAGGTACCAGAGCCCGCACTGCAGCAGACCGCCGTCGTCCGGTAGCGGCATCGGGTTGTGGCACATGGTGCGGGCCGTGGCCCGGTCGCCGTCCAGCTCGATGATCATGTTGGCGACGAGGTGCTGCGTCGCCGGGAAGAGCGGCAGCACCTCCTCGAGGAAGGCGACGACCTCCGGCACGGTGCCGCGCGGGCCGCCCATCGCCGTGTAGTCGACGACGGCGTCCTCGGTGAACACGTCCTTGAGCGCGGCCCAGTCGCGGCCGTCCACCGCGTGCGCGTAGCGCGCGAAGAGTTCCTGGATCTCCAGACGGTCCGACATCTCCTGCAGCGTCAGCATGCGCGCCAGTGTGGCCGCGGCGGCCGGAGAAGAGAAGGCCCGTGTTCGCAGGAGGCGCGCCGCAGGCTCACCGGATCGGGCTAGCGCGACGGGCGGTGCACGAACCTCGCTCCTAGGTTCGGAAGGAACGCCCGCGTCGGTCGCGGGCACCTCCGACGGAGAGGCGCCACGTCATGCTCACTTCCCGACGCCCGACGGCGATCCTGCTGTGCGCGATCACGGCGGCCACCCTGGCCTCGACCGCGGCCTGTTCCAGCAGCACCAAGAACGCTGTCTCCGGCGCGGTCAGCAACGGCGCGTCCGCCATTCGCAGCGCCGCGCACAGCGCGGGGGCGAGCGTCGCGGCGAGCGAGAAGGCCAAGGCGTCGAGCGCGGCGTCCAGCGCGATGGCCAGTGTGAAGGCCAGCGTCTCGGCGAAGGCGTCCGCGTCCGGGGCCGCCGTCCAGAAGAACGTGAGTCAGGGTGCCTTCTGCTCGCCGGAAGGCGCGTCCGGGGCGACGAAGGACGGCGTCGCGATGACCTGCAAGAAGGACTCGTCCGGCAAGGACCGCTGGACCACGGCGGTCACCTCCACCGCGAGCGCCTCGGCCGGGCAGTTCTGCTCGACCAGCGGCGAGCAGGCGACGGACAGTGGCGGCGCGGCGCTCCGCTGCACGACCGGCAGCGACGGCCGCAACCGCTGGACGAAGCAGTAGCCCCCTGCGAGCCCCCTAGGGCCAGAGCCGCTCGCGGGTCCACGGGCCGCCGAGGTGCTCCGCGCGGTAGCGCAGGCGGACGTGACCGCGGCCGGGGACGCCCTGCCAGAACTCCACCGAGAGCGGCTGCACGGTGAACAGCGCGTGCAGCGGGTCGACCGTCTCCGGCTGCTCGGTCACCCGGGCCAGGGCGGCGTCGAAGGCGCGGGGGAGCGCGGCGGGGTCGTCCAGCACCTCGCTCTGGTGGCCGACCAGGCTCGCGGCCCGCGAACCCGGCAGGCGGTCGAGGTAGTCGCGGGCGGCGGTGGCCGCGTCGGCGCGCAGGACGGGGCCGCGGGCGCGGATCTGGCGGCCCTGCTCGCGCCAGTGGAACGCGATGGCGGCCTGCGGCTGTCCGGCGAGCTGGCGGCCCTTGGGGCTCGCGGCGTGGGTGGCGAAGGTCCAGCCGGCCTCGGTGGCGTCGCGCAGGGCGACGACCCGCAGGTCGGGGCAGCCGTCCGCGTCGACGGTGGCCAGTGACATGGCGTGCGGCTCGCGCACGCCCGCGGCCACCGCCTCCCCGAGCCAGTCGAGGAAGAGCGGGAACGGCGTCGGCGGCACGGCGCCCGTCGCGGCGTCCGGGTCCGGGTCCGGCTCGAAGCCGGGCAGCTCGCCGGAGAGCATCGGGAGGCCGAACAGCAGCTCCCGCACCGTGCGAGGCCCGGCGCCGGTGCTCACGAGGCCCCCAGCGCGGCGGCGATGGAGCGGGCCAGCCGCTCGAGGTAGTCGCGGGTGACGGGCTCGCGGGTCACCAGCAGGTGCCAGTAGAGGGGACCGGCGATCAGGTCGAGGGCCAGCTCGGAGTCGGTGCCCGTGGGCAGCTCCCCACGGGCGACGGCGCGGCGGACCAGGGCGGCGCTGCTCTCGCGCTGCGACTCGCGCAGGGCCCGGGCCAGGGTGTCGGCGATCTCGGGGTTGCGCGCGGCCTCGGCCAGCAGGTCGGGCACGATCTGCGCGGCCAGCGGATGGCGCAGGATGCGGTAGACGACCTGGATCAGCAGTCGCAGGTCCTCCTGGAGCGATCCGGTGTCGGGCAGCACGATGCCGGCGCTGACGACCTCGGAGACGACCTCGATGACCATCGGCAGCTTGGAGCGCCAGCGGCGGTAGACGGCGGTCTTGCCGACGCCCGCGCGCCGGGCCACGGCCTCGATGGACAGGCGCGCGTACCCGGTGGTGGCGAGCTCCTCGAAGACGGCGGCGCGGATGGCTTCCGTCACATCGTCGCGCAGCAGCGCGGCCCCCGTGGGCGGGCGTTTGGCCTCCGTGGGCGGGGCCGGGGCCTCCGGTTCGCGCACCGGGGAATCGGCAACGACTGCCTGTCCCGACTGAGTTCCCATATGCTCCCCTGTCAGCACTGGTCGCGCCTGTAGGCCGCCTGTGCGGCACCTGTCCAGGTCGACGATACGCCAGCGTTCCGACGCAACGCTTGCGTTTCGTCGGTTGCCCCCGTTAGCGTCCTACCCAGGATGGGACGATACCGTTTCGTCCTGTCCAGTGGGACGAAGCTTGGGAGTAGCGTGTCCACGGTGTTTGAGCAACGGGCGGCAGGCGTGGCCGACCCGGACGCGGGTCTGAGCCCCGCGGAACTGGCCGCCAAGTACGGTCTGACCATCAGCGGTCGCCGACCCAGTCTGGTGGAGTACACCAAGCAGGTGTGGCAGCGGCGCTACTTCATCGGTGCGTACGCGACCGCCAAGCTCATGGTCCAGTACTCCTCGTCGAAGCTGGGCCAGGTCTGGCAGGTGCTGACGCCGCTGCTCAACGCGGGCGTCTACTTCCTGATCTTCGACCTGCTGCTGGGGATCAGCAAGGGCATCCCGGACTACATCCCGTACCTGTGTACGGGTGTGTTCGTCTTCAACTTCACCCAGGCCGCCGTGCTCTCCGGCACCCGTGCGATCTCCGACAACCTGGGCCTGATCCGCGCGCTGCACTTCCCGCGCGCCTCGCTGCCCATCGCGTTCACCGTCAACCAGCTCCAGCAGCTGGTCGTCTCGATGGGCGTGCTCGGCGTCATCGTCCTGGTCAGCGGTCTGCCGATCACCGTCAACTGGCTGCTGATCGTCCCGGTCCTGCTGCTCCAGGCGACCTTCAACGCCGGCCTCGCGATGTTCATGGCCCGCATCGGTGCCAAGACCAGCGACATGGCCCAGCTGATGCCGTTCATCATCCGCACCTGGATGTACCTCTCCGGCGTCTTCTGGTCGGTCAGCAGTGTCGCGGCCAAGCTGCCCCACGTGGCCGGCGCCCTGATCCAGGCCAACCCGGCCCTGATCTACATCGAGCTCATGCGCTACTCGCTGATGGACTCGGTCCCCGCCAGCAGCCTGCCGCACCACGTCTGGATCATGGCCGTGGCGTGGGCCGTGGTTGGCGGTCTCGGTGGTTATGTCTTCTTCTGGAAGGCAGAGGAGGAGTACGGCCGTGGATGACCAGGAGATGATCGACAGCGTGCTGGCCCCCGAGGGCCCGCCGCCTGCTCCCACCGAGAAGATCCCGACGGTTGTCGTGGACAACATGCACATCGTCTACAAGGTCTACGGCGCGGGTGCGGGCAAGGGCAGCGCGACCGGCGCCCTGTCCCGGATCATGCGGCGCAAGTCCTCGCCGGCGCTCACCGAGGTGCACGCCGTCAAGGGCATCAGCTTCACCGCCTACAAGGGCGAGGCCGTGGGCCTGATCGGCTCCAACGGCTCCGGCAAGTCGACCACGCTGGCCGCCATCGCCGGCCTGCTCCCGCCCGCTCAGGGCGCCGTGTACACCGACGGCCAGCCCTCCCTGCTGGGCGTCAACGCGGCGCTGATGAACGACCTCACCGGCGAGCGCAACGTCGTGCTGGGCTGCCTGGCGATGGGCATGACCTACGCCGAGGTGCGCGAGAAGTACCAGGACATCGTGGACTTCTCCGGCATCAACGAGAAGGGCGACTTCATCTCGCTGCCGATGCGCACGTACTCCTCCGGCATGGGCGCGCGCCTGCGCTTCGCGATCTCCGCGGCGCGCACCCACGACGTGCTGATGATCGACGAGGCGCTGTCCACCGGCGACGCGGCCTTCCGTCGGCGCAGCGAGGAGCGCATCCGCGAGCTGCGCAAGGAGGCGGGCACCGTCTTCCTGGTCTCGCACAGCAACTCGACCATCCGTGAGACGTGCAACCGGACCATCTGGCTGGAGCACGGTCTGATCCGCGCCGACGGTCCCACCGAGGACGTCGTCCAGGAGTACGAGAACTGGACCTCCAAGCGGTCGTAGTCACCCGCTTGCCGCGAAGGTCAGCACACCGTCCATAACGATCCGACAGCCGCCGTGGGCACCCGCCCCGGCGGCTGTCGGTGCGGGGACGTAGGCTGCGGGCATAGGGTATGAACAAGATCGTGTGCATGGGTGGTGTGGACAGGCGGTGCGCCCGAGGCGTGTCCCCTGTGGGCAGCTTGTCAAGATCGGTGTAGAACGGGGGGGTGGCGGTCATGGCGGTGCGCGAGCAGCAGTCAGGTGAACTGATGTCCGACAAGGGAGCGGGCGCGGTTCTCGACAAGGCGGCGCGGGAGAACTTCCCCGTCGCCCCCTTCTTCCTGCCGCCGTCCATGCGCGAGGGCCTGATGGCCGTCTACGGATTCGCGCGTCTGGTCGACGACGCCGGGGACGGCGATCTGCCCGATCCGCGCGGCACCGCCGAGCTGCTGGACGTCCCGTACGTGCCGGCCCGGCCCGGCGGCGAGGCGGCTGTCACCAAGGAGGAGGGGGCCTTCCGGCTCGCCCTGCTGGACGCCCTCGACGCCGACGTGGACCGCGCCTTCGAGCAGGTGCTGGACGCGCGGTCCGCGGGCCCGCGGCACCCGCTGATCGCCGCCCTGGTGCCGGTGATCGCCCGTCACGGTCTCACCGTCGAGCCGTTCCGCGGGCTGATCGAGGCCAACCGCGTCGACCAGCGCGTCGACCGCTACGAGACCTTCGACGACCTGATGGCCTACTGCGAGCTCTCCGCCAACCCGGTGGGCCGCCTGGTGCTCCAGCTCGCCGGCCTGGCCACGCCCGAGCGCGTGCGCTGGTCCGACGCCGTCTGCAGTGCGCTGCAGGTCGTCGAGCACCTCCAGGACGTCGCCGAGGACCGCGCCCGTGGCCGCATCTACCTGCCTGCCCAGGACATGAAGCGGTTCGGGGTCACCGAGGCGGATCTCGACGCCGCGCACGCGGGAACAACCCTGCGCGGGCTGGTGCTGTTCGAGTCGGAGCGCGCCCGCGCCCTGCTGGACGAGGGCGCGCCCCTGCTGGGTTCCGTGAGCGGACGGCTCAGGGTCCTGCTGGCCGGCTTCTCCGCCGGTGGGTACGCCGCGCTCGGCGCCATCTCGGCCGCCGGGTACGACGTGCTGGCCGGCGCGCCCAAGGCCGGCAAGGGCCGTCTCGCCCGCGAGGCCCTCGCCGCGCTGCTGCTCGGCGGCCGTCGCGGCCGCGGCGGGAGCGGGCAGGGCGGCCCGGCGCGCACCACCCAGGGCACTGATCGGGGCAGTCGTTCGAAAGGCATGAGGTGAGTCCGCAGAGCTACCGATCCGGCACGGCCGCGGAGGCGCTGGCACCCCAGGTGGCAGCCGCCTACCAGTACTGCGAGGCGGTGACGGGCAGCCAGGCCAAGAACTTCTCCTACGGCATCCGTCTACTGCCCCTCCCGAAGCGCCGCGCCATGTCCGCGATCTACGCGCTGGCGCGGCGCATCGACGACATCGGCGACGGCAGCTGGTCCGACGAGCGCAAGTTCGAGGAGCTCGGCCGCACCCGCGCGCTGCTGGACGAGATCCGCGAGGGCTCCGTCGAGCCCGAGGACACCGACCCGGTCAAGGTCGCGCTCGCACACAGCTGCAGCCTCTTCCCGATCCCGTTGGACAGCTTCGACGAGCTGATCGACGGGATGGAGATGGACGTCCGGGGCACCACCTACGAGACCTTCGACCAGCTGCGCCACTACTGTCGCTGCGTCGCCGGGACGATCGGCGTGCTCTCGCTCGCCGTCTTCGGCTGCACCGACCCGAAGCGCGGCGCCGAGTACGCAGACACGCTCGGCCTCGCGCTGCAGCTGACCAACATCCTGCGCGACGTCCGGGAGGACGCCGGCAACGGCCGGATCTACCTGCCCGCCGAGGACCTCGCCCGCTACGGGTGCGAGCCCGAGGGCTTCGGCCTGGCGGTTCCGCCTCCAGGACAGGACTTCCACGGTCTGATCCTCTTCGAGGCCCGCCGCGCGCAGGGCTACTTCGACGAGGGCCTGCGCCTGCTGCCCATGCTCGACCGCCGCAGTCGCGCCTGCGTCGGCGCCATGGCCGGCATCTACCACCGTGTCCTGGAGCGCATCGTCGCCGAGCCGGAGGCCGTGCTGAGCGGCCGCGTCTCCCTGCCCGGCTGGGAGAAGGCCTACGTAGCACTCTCCGGTCTGGTGGGAGGGCGTTCCGCTTGAAGGACCGTCCGTTCGTGTCGATCCCGTTTCCCCGTCCAGCGCGGCGGGGAACCACTCGTCGCCGCGCGACGTCGCGGCCGGTAGGGGAGAAGCAGCAAAGGGGGCGGCTCCGGTGAGCGGCACGCGTCAGGGCAGGGCCCTGGTCATCGGCGGCGGGCTGGCGGGCATCACCGCCGCGCTGCGGCTGGCCGACGCCGGGATGGCGGTCACCCTCAGCGAGGCCCGGCCCCGCCTCGGCGGCCTGGCCTTCTCCTTCCAGCGCGGCGCGCTGACGGTCGACAACGGCCAGCACGTCTTCCTGCGCTGCTGCACCGCCTACCGCGGTCTGCTGCAGCGCCTCGGCGTGCGGGACGAGGTGTACGTCCAGCCGCGCCTGGACGTGCCCGTCCGGGACGTCAACACCGGCCGCGAGGGCAGCATCAGCCGCGACCCGCTGCCGGTGCCGCTGCACCTGGGCCGCGGCCTGCTGCGCTACCCGCACCTGAGCATGGCCGAGCGCGCCGCCACCGGGCGCGCCGCGCTCGCGCTCAAGCGGCTCGACCTCGACGACCCGGCACTGGACCGACGCTCGTTCGGCGACTGGCTGCGCGCGCACGGCCAGTCCGCCCGCGCCGTCGAGGCCCTGTGGGACCTCGTCGGTGTCGCCACGCTCAACGCCACCGCCGACGAGTCCTCGCTCGCCCTGGCCGCCATGGTCTTCAAGACCGGCCTGCTGACCGACCCGGGGGCTTCCGACATCGGCTTCGCCAAGGTCCCGCTCGGCCGGATCCACGACGACATGGCGCGCGCCGCCCTCGACCGGGCCGGCGTGCGCGTCCTGCTGCGCGCCCGCGCCGTCGAGATCAAGCCCTTCGAGACGGACGGGACGGGCAGGCACAGCGTCCAGCTGGAGGGCGAGCGCCTGGACGGCGGCGCGGAGACGCTGCGCGACCTCGACGCCGTCGTGCTGGCCGTCCCGCAGGACGCCGCGCACGACCTGCTGCCGCCCGGCAGCCTGGACGAGCCCGAGGCGCTGCTGAAGCTCGGCTACGCGCCGATCCTCAACGTCCACGTCGTCTACGACCGCCCCGTCCTGGACGGGCCCTTCCTGGCCGCCCTCGGGTCGCCGATCCAGTGGGTCTTCGACCGCACCCCGCACTCCGGCCTGCAGGGCCCCGGCCAGTACCTGGCCCTGTCGCAGTCCGCCGCCGAGGCCGAGATCGACCTGCCGGTCGCCACCCTGCGGCAGCGTTACCTGCCCGCGCTGGAGCGGCTGCTGCCGCGCGCCCGCGGGGCCGAGGTCACCGAGTTCTTCGTCACCCGCGAGCGCACCGCCACCTTTGCGCCCGCACCCGGCAACGCCGCCCTGCGGCCGGGACCGGCGACGCGCACGCCCGGCGTGCACCTGGCCGGCGCGTGGACCGCCACGGGCTGGCCCGCGACCATGGAAAGCGCCGTGCGCAGTGGGACCGCAGCGGCCCGGAACGTCCTGAGGGAACTGCGATGACCGACATGAAGACCGCCGACACGAAGCCGGCCGAGACCGCCGAGACGACGACGAGAGACACCCGAGCGAACGGAGAGGGAACGAGCGTGGTAGCGCGCCCCGATCAGGCACCGACGGTGGAGGCGGTCGACGTGCCCGCCCTGCTGGACCACGGCAGGACCTTGTGCACGCCCGTGCTCAGGGAGGCGGTCGCCCGTCTCGCCCCGCCCATGGACGCGGTCTCCGCCTACCACTTCGGCTGGACCGACGCCCAGGGCAACCCGACCAACGCCGACAGCGGCAAGGCCGTCCGCCCGGCCCTCGCCCTGCTGTCCGCGCGCGCGGCCGGGGCCCCGGCCGCCGTCGGCGTCCCCGGCGGTGTGGCCGTCGAGCTGGTGCACAACTTCTCGCTGCTCCACGACGACCTGATGGACCGCGACGAGACCCGTCGCCACCGCGCCACCGTGTGGACGGTCTTCGGCCCCGCCCAGGCGATCCTGGTCGGCGACGCCATGTTCGCCCTCGCCAACGAGATCCTGCTGGAGGCCCCCGGCCTCGGCACCACCTCGCCGGTCGACGCCGGACGCGCCGTGCACCGCATCACCGTCGCCACCCGCAAGCTGATCGACGGCCAGGCCCAGGACCTCTCCTTCGAGCAGCGCGACCGCGTGGGCGTCGAGGAGTGCCTGGAGATGGAGGGCAACAAGACCGGTGCCCTGCTCGCCGTCTCCGCCTCCGTCGGCGCCGTGCTGGCCGGCATGGACGACCAGGGCGCCGACGCGCTCGAGCGCTACGGCTACCACCTGGGCCTCGCCTTCCAGGCCGTCGACGACCTGCTCGGCATCTGGGGCGACACCGAGGTCACCGGCAAGCCCAACTTCGGCGACCTGCGCGCCCGCAAGAAGTCCCTGCCGGTCTGCGCCGCGCTCGCCGAGGGCGGCAAGGCGTCGCTGCGCCTGGCCGAGCTCCTGGCCGACCCGGAGGGGCGCGGCGACGAGGACGAGGAACAACTCGCGGTGCGCGCGGCGCTGATCGAGGAGGCGGGCGGCCGCGCCTGGACGGCCGAGGAGGCCCGCCGCCAGCACAGCACGGCCCTGGCGGCCCTGGACGAGGTCGCCATGCCGTCCGAGGTGCGGGCGCAGTTCGCCGCGCTCGCGGAGTTCGTTGTGGTCAGGGAGAGGTGACGAGATGACAGCATCCGCGGACGGCCGGCTCGAACCACAGAACGAAGCAGAGCCGGCCGCGGAGAGCACCACCACCACGGAGTCGGAAACCACCCGCCTGGCACGCGAGACGCTCGCCAAGGCCACCGCCCACCTGATCGGCCTCCAGGACGAGACGGGCTGGTGGAAGGGCAACCTGGAAACCAACGTCACCATGGACGCCGAGGACCTGCTGCTCCGTCAGTTCCTGGGCATCCGCACGGAGGAGCAGACGCGCGCCACCGCCGACTGGATCCGTTCGCAGCAGGGGGCGGACGGCACCTGGGCCACCTTCTACGGTGGCCCGTCGGAGCTCTCGACCACGGTCGAGGCCTACGTCGCGCTGAAGCTCGCGGGTGACGACCCGGAGGCCCCGCACATGAAGCGGGCCTCGCGCTGGATCCGCGAGCAGGGCGGCATCGCCTCGACCCGTGTCTTCACCCGCATCTGGCTGGCCCTGTTCGGCTGGTGGCCCTGGGAGAAGCTCCCCGAGCTGCCGCCGGAGGTCATCTTCCTGCCGCGCGGCTTCCCGCTGAACATCTACTCCTTCGGCTGCTGGGCCCGGCAGACCATCGTCCCGCTGACGGTCGTCTCCGCCCACCGCCCCGTGCGCCCCGGGCCGTTCGCCCTGGACGAGCTGCACACCGACCCGGCCAACCCGTACCGCCCGCGCCCGGTCGCCCCCGCCTACACCTGGGACGGCTTCTTCGTCCGACTGGACAAGGCGCTGCACTACTACCACAAGATGCCGGTCAAGTCGCTGCGCCGGCTGGCGCTGCAGCAGGCCGGGCGGTGGATCGTCGAACGCCAGGAGGCCGACGGCTGCTGGGGCGGCATCCAGCCCCCGGCTGTCTACTCGCTGATCGCGCTGCACCTGCTCGGCTACGACATGGACCATCCGGTCATGAAGGCCGGCCTGGCCGCGTTCGACCGCTTCACGGTCCACACCGACGAGGGTCACCGCTGGATCGAGGCCTGCCAGTCGCCGGTCTGGGACACCTGCCTGGCGCTCATCGCGCTGGCCGACGCCGGGCTGCCCGCCGACCACGAGGCGCTGGTCCGCGCCACCGACTGGCTGCTGGGCGAGGAGGTGCTGCGCCGCGGCGACTGGGCCGTGCAGCGGCCGGACCTTCCGGCGGGCGGCTGGGCGTTCGAGTTCGACAACGACAACTACCCCGACATCGACGACACCGCCGAGGTGGTGCTGGCCCTGCGCCGCGTCGCCCACCCCGAGCCCGGCAAGGTCGCCGGCGCGACCCGCCGCGGCATCGACTGGGTGCTGGGCATGCAGTCGAAGAACGGCGCCTGGGCGGCGTTCGACGTGGACAACACCTCGACGCTGCCGAACAAACTGCCCTTCTGCGACTTCGGCGAGGTCGTCGACCCGCCGAGCGCGGACGTCACCGCGCACGTGGTGGAGATGCTCGCCGCCGACGGCAAGGCGGGCGACCCCCGCACCCGGCGCGGCATCGACTGGCTGCTGAAGGAGCAGGAGGAGGACGGCTCCTGGTTCGGCCGCTGGGGCACCAACTACGTCTACGGCGTGGGCTCGGTGGTCCCCGCGCTGGTCTCGGCCGGCCTGCCGACGGACCACCGGTCGATCCGGCGGGCGGTGGCGTGGCTGGAGGAGAAGCAGAACGCCGACGGCGGCTGGGGCGAGGACATGCGCTCCTACCAGGACAAGTCCTGGGCCGGCCGGGGCACGTCGACGGCCTCGCAGACGGCGTGGGCGCTGATGGCGCTGCTCTCGGCGGGGGAGAGCGGCGAGGTCGTGGACCGCGGCGTGCGCTGGCTGGCCGAGACCCAGCTGCCGGAGGGCACGTGGGACGAGCCGGAGTTCACCGGGACGGGCTTCCCGTGGGACTTCAGCATCAACTACAACCTCTACCGGCTCGTCTTCCCGGTCACCGCGCTCGGCCGCTACCTGCACGGCACCCCGCACCTGACGCCGAGCGAGGCGGACCGCGAGACGCGGCCGGGCCTTCCGCTGCCCACCGGCGGCGCGTCGGACGCTCCGGCGCCCCGTCGGCTGTTGCCGTCACTCGCAGGTAGGCGACTGCGGTGATGACCTCAGGGGCGCGAGGAACTGCGCGACAAGCCACCGAAGTGGCGAGTCGCCGAACGAGCAGGGCCAACCGTACGTCGGTGGTTGCTCGCGCAGTTCCTCGCGCCCCTGGAGGTGGTGCCGATGGGTAGCGACAGTTCTGCTCCGCTCGTGGCCTGCGCCCTGGGGATAGAGGCGTGGGCGCTGCGGGAGGCAGACCCCGTCCGGACCGGGATGGGGCCGGAACGCGCGGAGCGGGCCATGCGGGCGACGCTCCGCGCGCGGGCGTGCGCGCCGTCCGCGCTGGTCTTCGCGGGCCTCGGTGCGTCGGTCGTCACGGGGATCCGTCCGGGGGACGTCGTGCTCGCCACCGAGGTGCGGGACGATCGAGGAGTGGTCGCGCAGGGGAGCCCGTTCACGCTCGAGAAGGCTCTGGTCTCGGCGGGGCTGACCGTCCACCAAGGGGTGCTGCACACCAGCGACCACGTCGTGCGTGGCGGCGAGCGGACTCGTCTTGCCGAGTCGGGCGCGACCTGTGTGGACATGGAGACCGCCGCCGTCTGCCGGGCCGCGCCCGATGTGCCGGTGCTGTCGATCCGGGTCGTCGTGGACACCCCCGAGTACGAGCTCGTCCGGCCGGCCACCGTCGTGCACGGCATTCGCGCGCTGCGCGCGCTCAAGCAGGTCGGGACGGTGCTCGCGACCTGGCACCCGAACTGAGGAGAGTCACGCAATGACCGCTGTCTCGCTGGGTATGCCGTCGGTGCCGCTGGAGCCGTTGGCGCCGCGTCGCATGAGTCGTCAGATCATGGTGGGGAACGTGCCGGTCGGCGGCGGTGCGCCGATCTCGGTGCAGTCGATGACGACGACGGTGACGGCGGACGTCAACGCCACGCTGCAGCAGATCGCGCAGCTGACCGCGTCGGGTTGTCAGATCGTGCGGGTGGCGTGCCCGTCGCAGGACGACGCGGACGCGCTGGCGATCATCGCGAAGAAGTCGCAGATCCCGGTGATCGCCGACATCCACTTCCAGCCGAAGTACGTCTACGCCGCGATCGACGCGGGCTGCGCGGCGGTCCGGGTGAACCCGGGCAACATCCGGCAGTTCGACGAC
>NZ_FOAZ01000050.1 GCF_900109465.1 Streptacidiphilus jiangxiensis | reverse complement strand
GCCCAGGCGATGTCGCGTTCCTCGCCGAGCACGTCGATCCCGGCGACGGTGGTGGTGATCCCGGCCGGCAGGACGGTCACCTCGTCGCCGACCCGCAGCACGCCGGAGGCGAGCTGGCCGGCGTAGCCGCGGTAGTCGGGGTGGTCGGCCGACTGCGGGCGGATCACGTACTGCACCGGGAACCGGGCCGGCTCCTGGCTGGGGTCGGTCCCGACCGGGACGGTCTCCAGGTGTTCCAGCAGCGTCGGGCCGCCGTACCAGTCCATGTTCGCGGACGGCTCGACGACGTTGTCGCCGGCCAGGGCGCTGATCGGGACCGCGACGACGTCGGTGACGCCGAGCGAGGCGGCGTAGGCGCCGAACTCCTCGGCGATCGCGGCGAAGACGGGCTCGGCGTAGTCGACCAGGTCCATCTTGTTCACGGCCAGCACGACGTGCGGGACGCGCAGCAGCGCGGCGACGGCCGCGTGGCGCCGGGTCTGCTCGACCACGCCGTTGCGGGCGTCGACCAGCACGACCGCGAGCTCGGCGGTGGAGGCGCCGGTGACCATGTTGCGGGTGTACTGCACGTGGCCGGGGGTGTCGGCCAGGATGAACCGGCGCCGGGGGGTGGCGAAGTAGCGGTAGGCGACGTCGATGGTGATGCCCTGCTCGCGCTCGGCCCGCAGGCCGTCGGTGAGCAGCGCGAGGTCGGGGGCCTCCTGGCCGCGCTTGCGCGAGGCGTGCTCGACGGCCTCGAGCTGGTCGGCCAGCACCGACTTGGAGTCGTGCAGCAGCCGGCCCACCAGGGTGGACTTGCCGTCGTCGACGGAGCCGGCGGTGGCGAAGCGCAGCAGTGAGGTGGCGGTGATCTCGTCCGCGGTCACGGTCATGGTTAGAAGTACCCCTCGCGCTTGCGGTCCTCCATGGCGGCCTCGGACATCTTGTCGTCCGCGCGGGTGGCGCCACGTTCGGTCAGGCGGCTCGCGGCGATCTCGGTGATCACCGCGGCGATGGTGTCGGCGTCGGAGTCGACGGCGCCGGTGCAGGACATGTCGCCGACCGTGCGGTAGCGCACCAGGCGCCGCTCGACGGTCTCGCCGTCCTTCGGGCCGCCCCACTCGCCGGCGGTCAGCCACATGCCGTTGCGGGCGAAGACGTCACGCTCGTGGGCGTAGTAGATCTCGGGGAGGTCGATCTTCTCGCGTTCGATGTACTGCCACACGTCCAGCTCGGTCCAGTTGGACAGCGGGAAGACGCGCACGTGCTCGCCGACCGCGTGGCGGCCGTTGTAGAGCGACCACAGCTCGGGGCGCTGGCGGCGCGGGTCCCAGGCGCCGAACTCGTCGCGCAGGGAGAAGACGCGTTCCTTGGCGCGGGCCTTCTCCTCGTCGCGGCGGCCGCCGCCGAAGACGGCGTCGAAGCGGCCCGTCTCGATGGCGTCGAGCAGTGGGACGGTCTGCAGCGGGTTGCGGGTGCCGTCGGGGCGCTCGCGCAGCCGTCCCGCGTCGATGAACTGCTGGACGGAGGCTACGTGCAGGCGCAGTCCGTGCTCGGCCACGACCCGGTCGCGGTAGGCGAGGACCTCGGGGAAGTTGTGGCCGGTGTCCACGTGCAGCAGCGCGAACGGCACCGGCGCGGGCGCGAAGGCCTTCAGCGCCAGGTGCAGCATGACGATGGAGTCCTTGCCGCCGGAGAAGAGGATCACCGGGTTCTCGAACTCGCCCGCCACCTCGCGGAAGATGTGGACGGCCTCGGCCTCCAACGCGTCCAGGTGCGAGAGCGCGTAGGGGTTGTCCTGCGCGGCGGCGGTGGGCAGGGAGATTGCGGTGGTCACGCCAGTCCCCTCTCGGTCAGCAGAGCGTGCAGGGCGGCGGCGGACTCGGCCACCGTCTGGGTGTGCGCCTCGATGCGCAGGTCGGGGGAGGCCGGGGCCTCGTAGGGGTCGTCCACGCCGGTCAGACCGGAGATCTCACCGGCGGCCTGCCTGGCGTACAGGCCCTTCACGTCCCGCTCGGAGCAGACGTCCACCGGCGTCGCGACGTGCACCTCCAGGTAGGCGGTGTGCTGGGCGGCGTGCCGGGCGGCGACGGCGGCGCGGGAGTCGGCGTAGGGGGCGATCACCGGCGCGAGGACCTTGACGCCGTTGGAGGCCAGCAACTCGGCGACGAAGCCGATCCGCTGGATGTTGGTGTCGCGGTCCGCGCGGGTGAAGCCGAGGCCGCGCGAGAGGAACTCGCGGATCTCGTCGCCGTCGAGGATCTCCACGCGGTGGCCCTCGGCGCGCAGGCGCTCGGCCAGTGCGGAGGCGATCGTCGTCTTCCCGGCGCTGGGCAGGCCGGTCAGCCACACGGTGGCGCCGCAGGCCTGCACGGCGGCTGCCGTGGAGGCCGCCGGTGCGTCAGCTGTGGTGGTCATGAAGGTCTGCTCCAGAGTGGTGGTCAGTCGGAGAAGGAACGGTCGGTCAGAGGTGGATGCCGCACTCGGTCTTGCCGGCGCCGGACCAGCGGCCGGAGCGGGCGTCCTCGCCCTCCAGCACCCGGCGGGTGCAGGACTCCGGCGAGCAGCCGATCGAGGCGTAGCCGTCGAAGAGCAGCGGGTTGAGCAGGATGCCGTTGGCGGCGACGTAGGCGTCCACGTCGTCCTGGGTCCAGCGGGCGATCGGGGCGATCTTGACCTTCTGCCGCTTCGGGTCGTACGCCACGACCGGGGTGTTCGCCCGGGTGGGGGACTCGTCGCGGCGCAGGCCCGTCGCCCACGCGTCGTACCCGGCCAGGCCCCGGTTGAGCGGCTCGACCTTGCGCAGCTTGCAGCACAGGTCGGGGTCGCGGTCGTGGAGCTTCGGCCCGTACTCGGCGTCCTGCTCGGCCACGGACTGACGCGGGGTCAGCGTGATGACGTTGACCGGCATGGTCGCCTCGACCGCGTCGCGGGTGCCGATGGTCTCCACGAAGTG
Organism: Streptacidiphilus jiangxiensis; assembly: GCF_900109465.1. Taxonomy (GTDB): domain Bacteria; phylum Actinomycetota; class Actinomycetes; order Streptomycetales; family Streptomycetaceae; genus Streptacidiphilus; species Streptacidiphilus jiangxiensis. The sequence goes on along the minus strand of NZ_FOAZ01000050.1, from coordinate 18,449 downwards.
GTAGCCGGTGTCCAGGAAGATCACGTCGATGCCGGGCAGCGCGGTCGAGGCCAGGTGGGCGACGACGGCATCCTCCATCGAGGAGGTCACCGCGAGGCGCCGCCCGAAGGTCTCGGCGGCCCAGCGCATGATCTCCTGCGCGGAGGCGTTCTCCAGCTCCACCGCGGCGGTGGCGGCCAGCGCCTCCAACTGCTCGGCGGTGTGAGTGGGTTCAGCTTCGGTGGTCATCGTGGTTCCCCCCGGTCGCGGTGGTGGCGCCCAGCAGGCCAAGGAACTTCAGCGCGAACGCGCGACGGCAGGACGCGCATTCCCAGGCGCCGTGCCCGCCGGTCTCGCTCGGGCGCAGGTCCTCGTCCCCGCAGTAGGGGCAGTAGAACGGGGCGGCACGCTCGCTCATGAGAGCTGCTCCTCGCTGGCCCGGACGGTCCACTGCGCGAAGCGCTCGCCGTCCTGGCGGTCGTCCAGGTAGCGGTTCAGCACGCGCTCGACGTAGTCCGGCAGGCCGTCCTTGGTGACCTTCAGGCCGCGGACCTTGCGGCCGAACCCGGCCTCCAGGCCCAGCGCGCCGCCCAGGTGCACCTGGAAGCCCTCCACCTGCTCGCCGTTCTCGTCGGTGACGAGCTGGCCCTTGAGGCCGATGTCGGCGACCTGGATCCGGGCGCAGGCGTTCGGGCAGCCGTTGATGTTGATGGTCAGCGGCTCGTCGAACTGCGGCAGGCGCGCCTCCAGTTCGTCGATGAGCGTCTTGCCGCGCTCCTTGGTCTCGACGATGGCGAGCTTGCAGAACTCGATGCCGGTGCAGGCCATCGTGCCGCGGCGGAACGGGGACGGCGTGACCCGCAGGTCCAGCGCCTCCAGGCCGGCCACCAGGGACTCGACCTGCTCCTCGGTCACGTCCAGCACGATCATCTTCTGCTCGGCGGTGGTGCGCAGGCGGTCCGAGCCGTGCTGGGCGGCCAGGTCGGCGACCTTGGTCAGCAGCGAGCCGTCGACGCGGCCGACGCGCGGGGCGAAGCCGACGTAGAACTTGCCGTCCTTCTGCCGGTGCACGCCGACGTGGTCGCGCCAGCGCTCGACCGGTTCGGCCGGGGCCGGGCCGTCGACGAGCTTGCGCTGCAGGTACTCGTCCTCCAGCACCTGGCGGAACTTCTCGGTGCCCCAGTCGGCCAGCAGGAACTTGAGGCGGGCGCGGTTGCGCAGGCGGCGGTAGCCGTAGTCACGGAAGATCGAGATGACGCCGGTGTAGACGTCCGGGACCTCGTCCAGCGGCACCCAGGCGCCGAGGCGCTCGCCCAGGCGCGGGTTGGTGGACAGGCCGCCGCCGACCCAGAGGTCGAAGCCGGGCCCGTGCTCGGGGTGGACGACGCCGACGAAGGCCACGTCGTTGATCTCGTGGACCACGTCCAGCAGCGGCGAGCCGGAGATCGCGGACTTGAACTTGCGCGGCAGGTTGGAGAAGTCCTTGTTGCCGACGATGCGCCGCTGGATCTCCTCCAGCGCCGGGGTGCCGTCGATGATCTCGTCGGCGGCGATGCCGGCGACCGGCGAGCCGAGGATGACGCGCGGGCAGTCGCCGCAGGCCTCGGTCGTGGACAGGCCGACGGCCTCCAGCTTCTGCCAGATGACCGGCATGTCCTCGATCCGGATCCAGTGGAACTGGATGTTCTGCCGGTCGGTCAGGTCGGCGGTGCCACGGGCGTAGGTCTGCGAGATCTCGCCGATGGTCCGCAGCTGGGCGACCGTCAGGCGGCCGCCGTCGATGCGGACGCGCAGCATGAAGTAGTCGTCCTCGAGCTCGTGCGGCTCCAGGATCGCGGTCTTGCCGCCGTCGATCCCGGGACGGCGCTGGGTGTACAGGCCCCACCAGCGCATGCGCCCGCGCAGGTCGTTCGGGTCGATGCCGTCGAAGCCGATGTGGGCGTAGACCGTCTCGATGCGCGTCCGGACGTTGAGACCGTCGTCGTCCTTCTTGAACTGCTCGTTGCCGTTGAGCGGCGTGAAGTGACCGGCAGCCCACTGGCCCTCGCCGCGGTGGCGGGTCACCTTGCGCTTCGGCGTGGAGGAGGCGGGGGTGGCGGCCATGAGGTGCGTCCTTCGGCAGTTGGTTCGGGGCCTGAGTGGTGCGTTCCCGGACCGGCGCTGCGGCGCTGACCTGCACGAGGGTGCGTGCGGCTGCGGCGGCGACCCGGCCTGGGGCGACGTGGTCCGTGCTTCGGCGCGCGGGCGTCGGGGCTGGCTGTCGGTGGGGCGGCAGGGGTATCAGGTCACCGGACAGATGGCGCTGGACATGCGGCCGAGATCGACGTGAAGTCGACCGACCAAGGCAGTTCCGGCACCAGACATGGCAGAAGCGTCGCACGCCGAACTTTTCGCAGTCCAGCACCATCCGGGATGTGGACAAAACTGTCCCGCATCCCGGGATTTCCGGGCGGGCCGGGTGCGGCGGAGGGGCCGGAGCCCCGCGATCGGGCCCTCTGTTCCGATCTGCAAGACACGACCATCCACTATGTGGAATATCACCCGGGCGGCGGCGCGGCGCCGAACCGCCCGGTCCGAGGGCCCCGCCGTCCGCGCCCGATCAACGAGCATGTCCGGGGCCGATAGGTTTGCCCTGTGGAACCAGCAGGCGAACCCTCAGCCAAGGCACGGCATCGTGCCCACGGTACGCGGCGCGCGAACCGCCGTCGCGACCACGGCTCGTACCGGGCCATCGCCTGGAAGCTGATCAAGGACACCACCGACACCTGCATCGAGTACCGCGTCACCGGACTCGCCGCCGAGGTGGCCTTCTTCACCCTGATGTCGGTGCCGCCGCTGCTGCTCAGCATCGCGGGCACGCTCGGCTACCTCAGCCACAGCGTGATCTCCAAGCTGGAGGCCGACATCCTGCGGGCGGCCGGCACCTTCCTCACCTCCTCCTCGGTGCACCAGACCGTCCAGCCGCTGCTCGACAGCGTCTTCCGCAACGGCCGCCCGGACCTGATCTCCATCGGGTTCGTGCTGGCCCTGTGGTCCGGCTCGCGTGCTCTCTACGTCTTCGTCGACACCGTGACGATCATGTACGGGCTGGAGGACCAGCGCGGCATCGTGCACACCCGGCTGCTCTCGCTGGGCCTCTACATCGTCGCCCTGATCGCCGGTACGGTGATCGGCCCGCTGGTGATCGCCGGCCCCGACCAGATCGTCGCCTGGTTCCCGGCGACGACGGACGTCGTGCACATCCTGTACTGGCCCGGCGCGATCCTGCTCTCGGTCTGCTTCATGACCACCCTCTACCACGTGGCCGTGCCCGCACGGACGGCGTGGAAGGAGGACGTGCCCGGGGCGATAGTGGCGCTGTTCGTCTTCTTCGTCTGCAGCATCTTCCTGCGCCTGTACCTCGTGCACTCGGTCGAGGGCCCGACCGTCTACGGCTCGCTGGCGGCACCGGTCGCCGTCCTGCTGTGGATCGGGGTCGTCGCGCTGGCCGTGCTGATCGGTGCCGCGATGAACGCGGCGATCGACCGCATGTGGCCGACCCGGGAGACCGCCCAGGCGCGCGCGGAGAACGAGAAGGCCCGCGAGGAGGAGGCCCTCGAGGTGATACGGCGCGCCGAGGCGCGCCGATCCGCGACGCGCAACCGCGCGGCGAACCCGCCGGCTCCCGGCGCGGAGGGCGAGTCCGAGACGCCCGCGGAGTACCCCGAGCGCTGGGCGGACTTCCTGCCGCCGAAGGACGTCCGGGGCCGCATCCAGTCCAAGGGCGCTCGCAAGCGCCGCTACCCGCCACCTGGCGACGAGCGTTAGCGGCGCCGCCCGACTCCGGGTACCAGGTGCCCGGCAAACGACAAGGAGATGACCGGTGATCAGTCCGGCCGCAGTGGGGGGAGTGGCCCTGGTCGAACTCGGCATGGCCCTGACTCCGGGACCCAACATGATCCACCTCGCCTCGCGCGCGATCACCCAGGGCCGCCGGGCGGGCCTGGTCAGCCTGAGCGGGACCGCTGTGGGGTTCCTGTGCTACCTGGTGGCCGCGGCCGCGGGCCTGTCCGCGCTGTTCGCCGCCGTGCCCCTGGCGTTCCTGGCGGTCAAGCTCGCCGGCGCCGCCTACCTCGCCCACCTGGCCTGGACCATGCTCAAGCCCGGGGGCCGCTCGCCCTTCGCCCCGGCCCAGGACCTGCGTCCGGTCTCCGACCTCCGCCTGTTCTCGATGGGGCTGCTGACCAACCTGCTCAACCCCAAGATCGCGCTCCTGTACGCGGCGCTGCTGCCCCAGTTCATGGACCCGCAGGCGGGCCCGACTTGGGCGCAGCTGCTCCAGCTCGGCGCCGTGCAGATCGTCGTGGGGCTCACCGTGAACGCCTCGATCATGCTGGGCGCGGCGCGGGTGTCGAGGTTTCTCGCCGGCCGGCCCCGTGTGATGACCGCTCAGCGCGTGGCGTCGGGCGGCCTGCTCGGCGTGTTCGCGCTGCGCACCGCCCTGTCCGGTACGCCCGTCTAAATCCTTGGCGCGCAGGTGACCGCCGGGGGTAACTTCGAAGGAGACGTGAAAACACGGGAAGCCGAGGAGGTGAGGAAGCGATGAACACCGCTCTGTCGCAGCAGCAGGTCATCTCCTCCACCCCTCGAAGGGCTTCTCTTGTCATCTTCTTCTGCCTCTGTTGACCTCTCCCGGTACGGCTGGGACGAGGACTGGCAGTCCGCCTTCGCGCCGTTCGCGGCGCAGGGCCTGATTCCCGGGCGGGTCGCGCGCGTCGACCGTGGGCTGTGCGACGTCGTCACGTCGCTCGGCACCCTGCGGGCCGACACCGCCCTGGTCACTCCGCGCGATCCGGTACGGATCGTCTGCACGGGCGACTGGGCGGCCGTCGCCGAAGGCGTGGCCGAGATCGGCGCGCAGGTACGGGCCCTGCTCCCGCGGCGGACCGCGGTGATCCGGTCCGGGGCGTCGCGGCGATCCCTCGGGCAGGTGCTGGCGGCGAACGTCGACACGGTCGTCATCGCCGTCTCCCTCGCCGTCGAGCCGGACCTCGGACGCGTGGAGCGGTTCCTCGCGCTCGCGTGGGAGAGCGGTGCCACGCCGGTCGTCGCGCTCACCAAGGCCGATCTCGCGCCCGACGCCCAGCTGATCCGTGCGGACATCGAGCGGATCGCCCCCGACGTGCCCGTGCACGTGGTCAGCGCGACCGAGCGCGAGGGGCTGGCCGAACTGCGGGCCGTCCTCGGTGAGGGGACGGTGCTGGTCGGCCAGTCGGGCGTGGGCAAGTCCACGCTGGCCAACGCGCTCGTCGGCGAGGACGCGATGGACGTGCGCGCCATCGGCGTCGACGGCAAGGGCCGGCACACCACCACGACCCGTGAACTCCTGCCGCTGCCGGGCGGACGCGGGGTCCTGATCGACACGCCGGGTCTGCGCGGTGTCGGCGTGATGGACGTGGCCGGCGGGCTGCAGCAGGTCTTCGCCGACATCGACCGTCTCGCCGCCGACTGCCGCTTCGCGGACTGCGGGCACCTCGGCGAGCCCGAGTGCGCGGTGCAACGCGCGCTGGACGAGGGGGAGTTGTCCTACCGTCGGCTGGACAGCTACCGCAAGCTCCAGCGCGAGAACCAGTGGATGGCCCGGCGTGCCGACGTCCGGCTGCGGGCCGAGGCCCGCCGGGCGCGCATCGAGCGGGACCGGCACTGGCGCGGGCGAGGCCGCGACGCGCGCGCCAACCGCCAGGTGTGACACGACTGTTGCACAGGGCCCGGCCGGGTGGGTAGGAGCCTTCCGGGGACGTGATCGGCGCGTTCCCGGAAGGCACCCGCAGGGGAGGAGACGGGAGAGTGGACCGAGTGGACGTGAACCGCCGCCGCATTCCCTGGTACGTGAGCGTTCCGCTGACCTTCGCCGTGATCACGGCGCTGTTCCTGGCCGCCGCGCGCTTCGACTGGCTGCCCGGCCTGCCCAACCCGTTCGCCGAGCGGAGCGTGGACCGCAGCGGCCCGGCGGTGCTGCAGTCCGTACAGAACATGAGCCGCTACGACGCGGCCGCCGGGAACTTCCAGATCGTCGTCGACCTCGACCACGAGGCCGCGTTCCTGCCGTCGTCGGTGCTCGGCAACCGCACCCTCTACGTCGCCGCCGGCACCGTGGACGCCTACGTCGACCTGGGCCACGCGCAGGTGACGGTCTCCGCCGACCGCCGCACCGCGACGCTGATCCTGCCGCACGCCCAACTGGCCTCGGCCGCGCTGGACGCCAAGCGTTCCTACATCGTCGCGCAGGAACGCGGTCTGTTCGACCGCATCGGCCAGTTCTTCAGCGGCAACCCGGGCGATCAGCAGCAGCTCAACGTCCTGGCCGTCAACCACATCCAGGCCGCGGCCGCCGCGAGCGGCCTGACCGCGCGGGCGCAGCAGAACACCACGCTGATGCTGCAGGGACTGCTCAAGTCCCTGGGGTTCACCACGGTGACGGTCACCTATCACTGAGCCGTCCACCACCGAAGCGTCAGCAGGCGCAGGAGATGCCCGAGCGCGGGGCGGTGAGGTCGTCGATCGGACGCTGCTCCTCGCCTCGGGCGGACTCGAAGGCGAAGCCCTCACGGACCCAGTACTCGAAGCCGCCGATCATCTCCTTGACGGAGTAGCCGAGCCGGGCGAAGGCGAGCGCCGCGCGGGTGGCGCCGTTGCAGCCCGGCCCCCAGCAGTAGGTGACGACCGTCTTCGAGCGGTCCACCAGTGTCGGGGCGAGCTCCGCGATGCGGGCGGTCGGGATGTGCACGGCGCCGGGGATGTGCCCCTGCGCCCAGGCGGCGTCGCTGCGGGAGTCGACCACGACGACGTCCGTGATGCCGGCCGCCAGGTCCGCGTGCACGTCGGAGACGTCGGCCTCGAAGGCGAGGCGGGCGGCGTAGTGGGCAGCGGCAACGCCCGGGTCGGCGGTCGGAACGCTGAGCACGGCACTGGCGGCGGCGGTGGTCGTCATGGTCGTCTCCGTCACTGGATCGGTTGGGTTCAGCTGCTTCTTTGCTCGGTACGCGGCCGGTTCTCCCTGGCCACGACTCGATTCTGGCGTTTGGACGATCATGCCCGCGAGTGGCGTGAACGCCCATGAACGTGAAGATCCCGCCATGATCGGGCCGGTCCGGCGGCGTCACTGCCATGTCCGATTCCCGCCAGTGAGCGGCCTCCCGATGCCGCAGACTGGAGGGCGTGAGGATGCACGAGGACGCCTGCTACCGGGCGGTGAGCAGCAAGGACGCACGACTCGACGGCGTGTTCTACTCGGCCGTGCGGACCACCGGCATCTACTGCCGGCCCAGCTGCCCCGCCAGAACCCCCAAGCGCGAGAACATCGACTTCTACCCGACCGCCGCGGCCGCCCAGGCCGCCGACTTCCGCGCCTGTCGGCGCTGCCGACCCGAGGCGGCGCCCGGCTCGCCGGAGTGGAACCTCCGCGCCGACCTCGTCGGACGGGCGATGCGCCTGATCGCCGACGGCGTCGTCGACCGCGAGGGCGTCGCGGGACTGGCCGCCCGGCTCGGCTACAGCGAACGCCACCTGACCCGCGAGCTCCACGCCGAGCTCGGCGCGGGCCCGCTCGCGCTCGCCCGCTCCCAGCGCGCACAGACGGCGCGCGTGCTGCTGCAGACGACCGATCTGGGCGCGACCGAGGTCGCGTTCGCGGCCGGCTTCTCCAGCGTGCGACAGTTCAACGACACCATCCGCGAGGTCTACGCGATGACCCCGACCGAGCTGCGCACCCGCCAGGGCCGCCGCACCGTCGTCCAGGGCGTCATCCCGCTGCGACTCGCCCACCGTCAACCGTTCGAGGCGGCAGCCGTCTTCGACTTCCTGGCCCTGCGCGCGGTGCCGGGCGTCGAGGAGGTCGTCCCTCGCAGCGGCAGCGGCCCCACCGCACCGCGCACCTACCGGCGCACGCTCGCCCTCCCCGGCGGCCCAGCCGTGGCGGAGGTCGACGAACCGTCCAAGCCGCAGGGCTGGCTCGACGCCCGGGTGCGGCTCGGCAACGTCCGCGACCTGACCGCGGCCGTGCAGCGGCTGCGTGCGCTGTTCGACCTCGACGCCGACCCGGACGCGGTCGCGGAGGTGCTCGGCGCGGACCCGTTCCTGGGACCGCTCGTCGCCAAGCGCCCCGGCCTGCGCTCGCCCGGTCACGTCGACGCCCACGAGCTCGCGGTCCGCGCGGTCCTCGGCCAGCAGGTCACCGTCGCCGCGGCCCGCACCCTGGCCGGACGCCTGGCCGTCCGCTACGGCGCGCCACTGCCCGAGCCGAGCGGCGGGCTCACCCACCTGTTCCCCTCGGCGGCGAGTCTCGCCGAGGCGGATCCGGCCGACCTCGCCATGCCCGCCGCCCGCCAACGCGCCCTGCGCGGCATGTGCGCGGCGCTCGCGGACGGCACCGTCCACCTCGACCCCGGCGTCGACCGCGACGAGGCGGGCGCCGCGCTGCTGGCCCTGCCCGGCATCGGCCCGTGGACCGTCAGCTACGTGCGGATGCGCGCCCTGGCCGATCCCGACGCCTACCTGCCCACGGACCTCGGCGTCCGCCACGGCCTGCGCGCGGCCGGCCTGGACGGAGAGCCCGCGAGCGAGGCGTGGCGCCCGTGGCGCTCGTACGCCGTGCACCACCTGTGGGTCGCCGCGACGCCCGCAGCCCCCGCAGTCCCCGCGGCGGGAGACCGGAAGTCCCTTACGAAGGTGAGCGAGTGATGACCCGTTACACGACCATGGACTCCCCGTTGGGCCGGCTGCAGCTCACGGCGGACGACGAAGGGCGACTGACGTCCGTCTACGCGCCCGTCCAGAAGGGCCGCACGGTCGAGCCGGACCCGGCGTGGACCCGCGACCCGGAGGTCCTGGCAGAGGCCGTCACCCAGCTCGGCGAGTACTTCGCCGGAGACCGCAAGGAGTTCGCCCTCGCCCTGGCCCCTGCCGGAACCGAGTTCCGGCAGCGGGTCTGGCGCGCACTCGACGACATCCCCTACGGCGCCACCGTCACCTACAAGGAACTGACCCAGGCGGCGGGCCTGCCACCCACCTCCGTCCGCGCGGTCGCGGGCGCGGTCGGCGCCAACCCCCTGCTGATCCTGCGCCCCTGCCACCGCGTCGTCGGCAGCGACGGCTCCCTGACGGGCTTCGCGGCGGGACTGGAGGCGAAGCAGACCCTGCTGGGACTTGAAGGTAAGTGAGTTCGCGCAGTTGCACCTCCAGGGGCGCGGGGAACTGCGCGACAAGCCACTGACATGCGGATGGTCCTCAACGCGCAGGGCCATCCGCACGCCGGTGGTTTCTCGCGCAGTTCCTCGCGCCCCTCAGCCGGCTTCGCCGGCTTCTTCGCCGAGGGCTGCCGCCAGGCGTTCCAGGCCCGTCAGGGCGCCGAGGACCGCCGTGCTGTCCTCCGGTGTCAGCGTCGCGAGCGCCGCAGCGAGCCTGCGTTCGTGCGCGCGCTGCCAGTCGCCCAGCTGGCGGTGGCCCGCATCGGTCAGGCCGATCCGGGCCGTCCTGCGGTCGCCCGGGTCGTTCTGGCGGTCCACGAAGCCCGACTCCAGCAGGCGGCCGACCAGCCCGCTGACGGTGTTCGGTGCGAGCCGCTGCCGCGAGGCCAGTTCGCCGACGCGCAGCGGGCCCGTCGCGGCGAGCGTCTGCAGGAGCTCCACCTGCGCCATCGGCAGGGCCTCCCACGGATAGTCTGTGCGGATGCTGCTGCGCAGCGCGCGGCGCAGCCGCGTCACCGCGTCGGTGAGGCGCTGGACCTGGGCCGTGTCCACCGGCTGCCCGGGCGTCACGGTCGGCGGGGCGGCATGATCGACAGGATCTGACATGCGGGAAGCCTAACGGGCCACCCAACCCCGCTCGTACGCATGCCAGCCCAGCTGCAGTCGCGTGCTGACACCCGTCAGCGTCATCAGTCGTTGGACGCGCCGCTGGACCGTGCGCAGGCCGAGGTCCAGCTGCTTGGCGACGCTCGCGTCGGTCAGGCCGGTCAGCAGCAGCGAGAGGATCTGCAGGTCCACCGGGTCCGGCTGGTCCTCCGCCACCTCCAGCGTGCCCGGACCGACCAGCCCAGTGGGTCCGCCCGGCCCGTCCAGGCCGAGCAGGCCGTCGGCGGCGAACCGCACCGGGTAGGCCAGCTGCCAGCACTGTTCGAACAGCCCGATCAGCGCCTCCAGCAGGCCGGGGGCCCGCACCAGCAGCGCGGCGGGCTCGCCGGACGTGCCGAGCGCGAGCAGCGGCACCATAGCGAGCCGGCGGTCGGAGACGACCAGCTTGGTCGGCACGTGCTCGGCGACGCGGACCTGCTGGCCGCGTTCCAGCGCGAGCGCCAGCGCCTCCATCACCGGTCCGTCGGCCAGCCGGTCGCGGGAGAGCACGGTCCGGTGCGTGACGCCCCGGGCCACGACGATGTCCTCGGCGCCGTTCTCCTCCGGGCCGACCGCGACCGGGGCCTCGGTCACCAGGGCGAGCAGTTCGTTCTCAGTGCCGAGCTGTATCTGCTCGAACCGGTGCCGCAGTGCGGAGACACCCGAGACGACCTCGACCAGGTCCGCCGCGCCGGAGGTGGCCGCGCCGGTCCGGCGGTACTCGTCCGCGAGCATCTCGACCACCCGCTCGGCCTCGTTCAGCTCGTGCCGCCGCTGCGACAGGGCGGGGGCGAGCGCCACGGCGGGCGGCGCGGCGACGTAGTGGTCGGGCAGCGACGCGGACGGCGCGACCAGCCCGTTCGTCTCGAGCTCGGCCAGCGACTGCTGGACCAGACAGGGGTTCAGCGACAGCCGCTCGGCCAACCCCTCGGGGGTGGCTGCGCCGAGGGACAGCAGCGCGCGGTAGACCAGCTCGGCTCGTTCGTCGAGCCCGACGAATTCCAGCATCCCGCGTCTCACCGCCCTTCCCTCGTGCCCCTCGCGCCACGTGCGCGCGCCGTGCGTACGTGCGCGCTTGTGTGTGTCCGTGCGCCATCGTGGGCAGGTTCAAGCCGTCCGATGTGCAGCGATCATCATGCCTCGACTAGCCGGTCGGCCGGTAGTCGGGGATCGGAAGGTCGCTTCGACTGATTGTCCGGAAACCTCCGATCGCTTGCTCCGGACGTGTTCTGATTCGCCGGTTCCCGGCCTCGGCAGGCCCTGACGCGTGGACAATGGCCTCCATCCCGGCGGTCAGGACGGAGGTGGCAGCACCATGAGCGAGCCAGGCGAACCCGGCGTGCCGAGCCCCACGGCCCAGGCGGAGGACGCCTGGTGGGACGCGGTGTACGGCCCGCCCGAGCGGGAGCCCGCATCCCGCCCCAGCGCGGGCACGGTCGACGACTGGTTCGCCACCGCGCTCGGCGCGATCGGCGTACCGCACACGACTCCTGCGCCGCGGACCCCCGTCGACGACAGCCTCCCACCCGTCCCGTCGGCGCCGCCGAGCCCGCGGGTCCCCGACCCCCGCGTCGGCGCTCCGCGCCCGGTAGCGGCCGACGTCGACCTCGACCTCGATCCGGACGTCCTGGCCTGGCCCTCCCGCGTGACGCCTGCCCCGGAGGACGCGCACGACGCGATTCAGCCGTCCGGGCGACAGCCGGAGCACGGCGACCCCGCCGTGGCGGACGCCGCGGCGCCGTCGCCGTCCGACCAGCAGGTCCACGACGCGCCGTTGCCGTCCGACCGGCAGGTCCACGACGCGCCGCCGCCCCGGGCCGCGCCGGTCCCACCCCGCAACGCCGAACCGCCGGTACCTCCTGAGCCGCCGACACCCCCCGGGCCTCCGGCGCCGCCGCGCGACGTCGGCCCGGCCGACGCGGCGCCCCTCCCGCCGAAGCCCACCGACCCGCCTGCCGCGCCTGCCGCCGGGCCTCCGGCGCCGCCGCATGTGCCGACGCCGACGTTGCCGGACGGTGCGGCGCTGCGGTGGGGGCGGAGTCGGCCCGCCGCCGGGGCGGCGTTGCCGGAGCCGGATGCGTTGCCGGAGGCGGACCCGGAGGATCTGCGGGCGATCGTGCCGGACACCGTGCTGGAGTTGGCGCGGCACGGCAGCATGACGCTGCGGGCCGGGAGCGCGCGCAGCGAGGACGCGCGGGCGCTGGGTGCGCCGAGGTCGGACCGGCTGGTGGTGGTGCGGTTCGGGGAGGGCGCGGACGGGCTCATGGTCGTCGTCGTGACCTCGGGCCGGGGCGCCGGGGAGGCGGCCCGGCTGCTCGCGGCGGCGGTCGGACGCAGTCGCGCGGGGTTGCTGGTCGACCTCCGCCAGGGCGCGCAGGAGCGCCTGCGGTTCGGACTGCAGCGGCTCACCGCGCGCGCCGCGCGGGTCCTGGGCCCGGAGGGTGCCCTGCACGCCGTGCTCGCGCCGCTCGACGCGACCAACCGGCTCCGTGCGGGGTTCGGGACGGGCCCGGGCGCGCTGATGCTGCTCGGGGACGACGCCTGGTACGACGCCTATGCGGGGCGCCGGCTCGGCCCGCCGCCGGAGGGCGGGGACGGGTCGGCGGCGGAGCCGGGGGTGTTCCGCTTCCGCGCCGTCGTGCCGGAGCCGGGTGACGTGCTGCTGGTGTGCACGGAGGGTCTGGCGACGCCGCTGCGCGCGGAGCCGGCGGTGGCCGCGCTGCTGGCGGAGCACTGGTCCCAGCCGCACGCGCCGTCCGGCGTGGACTTCCTGCGCCAGATCCAGGCGCGGGCGTCCGGTCACTCGGGGGACCGGACGGCCGCGGCGCTCTGGGAGGACTGAGCGCGGGAGCGGCTCAGGCGTCCGTGGGCTCCGGCTTCGCCTCGGCGGCGGCCTCGGCCGCGTCCTGGGGCTCGGCCTGCCCGGTCGTGGCGGGTGCCTCGTCGCCGTCGCGCTGGGCCGGGACCGGCGGGGTCAGCACCACGGTGGAGTGCTCCTCGGCCGCCTGGCGCGGGATCGCGACGGTCGGAATGTCGACCGGCGCGGCGTCCTGGGGCTCGACCGCCTCCGGAGCGGCCGGGGCCGCCGGGGCCGCCGGGGTCGGCTCGGGCGTGAGGGTCGGCTCGGGCGTGGGAGCCGGCGTGGGTGCCGGTGCCGTGGGCACGGCGTCCTGCGGTTCGGCGGGGACCGGCGGCTGCGGGGTGGACGGCGCGTACGTGGTGCCCGTGGTCGGCGCATAGCCGAGGGTGGCGCCCGGGTATCCGTAGGCGGTCGGGTCCGCGTACGCCGCGTAGGGGGCGACCGGCGCGGCGGCGGCGTAGGGGTGCCCGACGCCGGGGCCCTGCAGGATGCGGACCTGCTGCATCGAGGTGACCTTGCGGATCATGATGATGCCCAGCACCGCTGAGGCGATGCGGCACAGGTCGACGACGGTGGAGACGCCGAACAGGGCGCCGAGGGCTCCGGTGCCGGTGTTGCCGTCGACCGAGATCGGGATGACCGACACGGACAACAGCTGCTGGCCCACGATGAAGGTGAGCCACCACCAGGTCACCAGGTGGGTGCGGGGCTTGCGGCCGGTGAGGTTCGCGCCCAGGGGGACCGCGGCGCGCCAGATGTCGCCGGCGACGAGGCGCGGCAGCACCCAGTAGGCGAGCGGGATGAACCAGCCGCCGATGGCCCAGCCGGCGGGGAGCGACTGCATGCCGGGGGCCAGGATCCTGGACAGGTTCGCGGACTTGAAGAACCAGATGATGAAGACGACACCGGTCGCGATGCTCAGCAGGTCGCCGAGCCCGCCGATGACGCCGCCGGCCACCCCCACGTTGTCGGAGTTGGTGAAGTCGCCCGAGTTGACGGCGTTGGTGTCGGTGCCGAAGGCCCAGAAGTTCACGCCGAGTGCGACGACGGCGAGCAGCCCGGCCACGGCCATGAGGATCTGTGCGGCGAGCCCGACACCGGCCGGTGCGGTCGGCGTGACCAGCGTCGGCTGCGGGTAGTAGGCCGCGGGGTACGGCTGCACGGGCGGGGCGGCGGAGTAGCCGCAGTGCGGGCAACGGCCGTACGCGTCGAGAGCGACCGTGGAACAGGACGGGCAGAGCACGGGAGATCCCCTTGGCTGGATCCGCGCACTTCGCCGCGCGGCTGGCGGCCGATGGTATGCGATGCGGCCGATTCGCGTCCATGCGTTCGACAGTAGCCTTCGTGTACGGATGATCCGTTCCGGGTGTCCGGCTCGGACCGGAACGCCCCTGCTCGCGCGGATGCTCCGGGTGCGGTTTCGTCGGCCTTGCCCCGTACCCGCGGCCGGGCCCCATGACCGGGGTCACAGGCGTCAGCGGGCGAGCAGCGCCTCGTGCAGGTGGTCCTCGACGTGTCCGAGGGCGATCTCGCGGCCGGAGCCCGGCAGGCCGACCACGATCGGGGTGCCGAAACCGTCCAGCAGGGCACCGAACCGGACCGCGAAGCGCTCGGGGTCGACCGCGCGGAACTCGCCGCCCTGGACGCCCTCGCGCAGCAGGGCCACGAGGTCCGCCCGCCACACGGCCTCGATCTCGCTCTGTCCGGCCCGGATCTCCTCGCTCGCCTGCGAGCGTCCCCACACCTCGACCCAGAGCGTCCAGCGCGGGTCGCCCGGTCCGGTGGGCAGGTAGAGCGCGGCGAAGGAGCGCAGCCGCTCGGTCGCCGGGGCGTCGTCGGTGAGCAGCTCGCGGCGGCGCTCGCCGAGCTGTGACTCGCTCCAGCGCAGCGTCTCCAGCAGCAGCTGGTCCTTGCTGCCGAAGTAGTAGAGCAGGTGGCCGCCGCTCATGCCGAGCTCGCGGCCGAGCGCGGCCATGGTCACCCCGGCCAGGCCGTGTCGGGCGATGGCGGCCATCGCCGTGGCGAAGACCTCCTCGCGGGGCTTCGCCGGACGCCGTGCGGACGACGCTCGGGCCACTCCTGCTCCTCGACTGCTTCTCGACTGCCTTTCGAAGGGTGCTCGAAGGCCGCTCTTCGAAGGCCATGCTTCGAATGCTGTTCAAACCGTCGAGGACCAGTAAAGCACCAGGACAGCCGGGGCGTGGTCAGGCAACCTGCCGCCCGGTGAGGTAGCCGAGCAGCGGCACCGTGGGATGCAGACGCACGACGTCGACCGAGCCGTCCGTGGGGAGCGAGAGCACGAGCTTGCCGCCCGCGACCGTCACCGGGTGGTCGGCCGGCGCCGACCAGCCCGCGGAGCTGTGCAGGGAGACCGCGACCGTGCCGTCCGCGCCCTGGGGGGCCAGGCAGAGCCAGAGCGGGCCGTTGCGGGCGCCGCCGGCGGGCGCGGTCAGGGTGCCTGCGGGCTCGACGGGGACGTCGGCGTCGACGTTTGCGGCGAGCGGGGGCAGGTAGGTGAGCAACTCTTCCTCCAGGTAGCTGGGCGTGGGGGGCGGCGGTACGGGCCGCGGGTACTGGCCGAAGTCGGCGCTCTCGGCGGTGTCGAAGTCGGCGCCGCCGTTCAGGGTCGTGCCGCCGGGCTGCCGGATGGTCGCGAAGGACGCCCACACGCCACCGGACCACGCCACCGTCTGCCACAGGTAGCGCAGGCCCGCCGCGTGCGCGCCCTGGATCACCCGCAGGCCGCCGTAGACGCCCGTCCGGGCCGTGCCCAGCACCGACTGCACGCCCTGGAAGTAGGACTCGACGGAGGGCCAGTCGGTGTCGGTGTCGACGGCGAAGTGCACCACCGTCGTGTCCGGCAGCCCCACGCCGGCACGTTGCGCCCAGGCCGCCTGCGCGTCGCCGACACCGGCGGCGTGACCCTCCAGGGCGCGCGCGGCGGCGCCCTCCCAGACGGTGACGATCCCGAGGCCGGCCGCGTGGTAGTCCGTCACTTCGGCGGCCGTGAGGTTCTTGGTGGGGTCGGGGGAGAAGTAGCGGGCGACCCAGGTCGCCCCTGTCGCCTTGATCTCGGCGACCGAGGGCCGGTCCCAGGCGATGTCGATCCCCGTCGCGCCCATGTCCCGCCCCTCCGTTGCCACGTGCTCGTTGCGCCGTGCTCGTTGCGATGTGCCCGCCCCGTTCTCGGCCGCGACCCAGCGTATCGGCGGTGGCGCCGCGCCGGACGAGATGTCGACCATGTTCGTCACCAACCGGGCAGCCGAGGCACGTTGGGGGCGTACGGGGGCGCGTTCGGGCGGTGCTTCGACACAGCGGTGTCACGGGGTCGCCACAGGTCGGAGGCGGGCCTGTCGCCCCGATCCGATACGGTGACACGCTCGGAGAGAGACCGAACAACCAGGGGGAAGACCATGCGCTCCGTCACGATGACCCTTGCCGCGGCGACCGCGGCCGCCGCCGTCCTCGCACTCTCGGCGTGCTCCTCGTCGAGTGGCGGCGGCAGCACGTCCGGTGGCAGCGGCAACACCGCGTCGTGCGAGGACGCGCTCGTCAAGGAGTTGGAGGGCGCGGGCACCTCCGGGGCGACACCGTCGGCCGCCAGGCCCGCGGAGTGCGCCGGGATCGACGCGCTCACCTTCGCCAAGCTCACCGCCGAGGCTGCGCAGACGGCGCTCAAGAAGGTCGCCAGCGAGTTCCCGACGGCCCTCCCGACGGACCTGAGCAGCGACCTCCCGACCGCGCTGCCCACCGACATCCCGACCGCCCTGCCCTCCTGGACGGCGACGGGCTGAGCGACCGCCTCCTACACTCGCTGAGGGTGTCGGCGATCGACCGGCCCGACAGGGGGAATCATGAAGCGCGTGCTCGCTCGTCCCATCACTGCTCTCGCCCTGCTCGGCGTGGCCGCGGCCGTCGCCGGTGCGGGATGGGTCCACTCCCCGGACGGAGCGGACCGGTTCCAGACCTTGCCGTCCTCGTCCCCCGCGGTGACGTCGAATGCGGCGTCCACGGACGGTGGTTGGCAGCCTGACTGGAACGACGCCGTGGCGGCATGACGGAGCCCCGCCGAGCGCGCCGCGGCGCGCTCGGCGGGGCCCGGTCGGGTCACGCCTTCGGCTGCTGCTGGGTGATGCAGTGGATGCCGCCGCCGTTCGCGAAGATCTCGCGGGCGTCGACGAGTTCGACCTTGCGGTCCGGGAAGATCCGGGCGAAGACCTCGGCCGCCGCCTGGTCGCGGGGGTCGTCGAACGCGCACAGGACGACGGCGCCGTTGCACAGGTAGTGGTTGATGTAGGAGTAGTCGACCGGCTCGCCGTCCTCCTCGAACAGGATGGTCGGCGCCTGGAGTTCGATGACCTCCAGCGCACGGCCCCTGGCGTCGGTGGAGGCGCGCAGCAGCGCGGCGATCTCCTTGGTGACCTCGTGGTCCGGGTGCTGCGGGTCCGGCTGGCTGTGGACCACGACGGTGCCCGGGCGCAGGAACGCCGCGACGATGTCGATGTGGCCGCGGGTGCCGAACCGCTGGTAGTCGCGGGTCAGGCCGCGGGGGACCCAGATCGCCTTGGTGGTGCCGAGGAAGGCGTGGATCTCGGCCTCGACCTCCTCGCGGGTCCAGTCGCTGTTACGGCCCTCGCCCAGCTGGACGGTGTCGGTCAGCAGGACGGTGCCCTCGCCGTCCACGTGGATGCCGCCGCCCTCGTTGATCAGGCGGGAGGCGAAGCGCTGAACGCCCGTCATCTCCACGATGTGCTCGGCGATGTGCTGGTCGTTCTCCCAGCTGGCCCACTCCTGGGCACCCCAGCCGTTGAAGATCCAGTCGGCCGCGGCCAGGCCGCCCTTGCCGTCGGTGAGGAAGGTGGGGCCGATGTCGCGCATCCACGCGTCGTCCAGCGGACGCTCGACGATCTCGACCTCGGCGGAGACGTAGCCGCGTGCCGCCTCGGCCTCACCGGTGTTGACGACCAGGGTCACCGGCTCGTAGCGCACGATCGTGTTGGCCACGTTGGCCCAGGCCTGACGAGCGAGGTGCAGCTCGTCACCGGCGAAGGTCTCGTTGGAGGTCGGGAAGGCCATCCAGGTGCGGTCGTGCGGCGCCCACTCCGCCGGCATGGACCAGCCGAGGGAGGCGGGGGTGGGGGTGGTGCTCATGAGGGTGCGGCTCCTGACTAGAGGCTGGGACGTCACAGGAAGTAGAGGCGGCTGAGGGAGACGGTCTCGGCGGGGTGGGAGTGGAGGGGGTCTCCGTCGAGGGTGACCAGGCCGGTGGTGGGGTTGACGTCGACGGCGCCGAGGCGGTGGTTGCGGAGCATGTCCTTGGGGCCGATGCCGCGGGTGTGTTGGACGGCGACGCGGCGGCGGCGGGTGGGGAGTTGGTCGCCGCCTGAGACGGCGGCGCGGGCGACGAAGGCGACGGAGATGTCGGCGGCGGTGGCGCCGTGGGCGCCGAACTGGGGGCCGAGGACGAGGGGTTCGCAGCGGTCGGTGGAGGCGTTGGGGTCGCCGGTGACGCCGTAGGCGGGGAACCCGGACTTGAGGACGAGTTGGGGTTTGGCGCCGAAGTGGTCGGGGCGCCAGAGGACGATGTCGGCGAGTTTGCCGACCTCGATGGAGCCGATCTCGTGGGCGAGGCCGTGGGCGATGGCGGGGTTGATCGTCAGTTTGGCGATGTAGCGCAGGACGCGTTCGTTGTCGTCGCCGGAGTCGGTGGTCCCGTAGCTGCCTTCGCCGTCGAGGGGGCC
>NZ_FOAZ01000065.1 GCF_900109465.1 Streptacidiphilus jiangxiensis | reverse complement strand
GAAGCAGCCGTTGGCGGTGGTGCAGGCCGGCAGGCCGTACTGGCTGCGGTAGGTGGCGAGGTCGGCCTCGGCGTTCGGGTCGTCCTGCGCGTCCACGATCGCGACGGTCTGCCCCGCGCCGCCGTTGGCGGGCAGGTTGTAGGCGCTCAGCAGGTCGCCGGGGCCGTACCCGGACGGGGTGGCGTCGGCGCTGACGGCGTGGGCGGCGAAGACGTGCGCCTGCGTCACGTCGGTGCGGACCTCGGCGAGGCAGGACATGGTCCGCACGTGCTTGGGGGCGGCGCACAGGTGCCGGGTGTGCACGTGGTGGCGGGCGGCGGTCGTGACGGTCGACGAGGCGGCGGAGGCCGAAGCGGGAGCGGCTGCGGTCAGAGCGCCGCCGACCAGCGCCGCGACGGCGAGCCCGACGGCGCCGAGCTGCTTGCGGGGTATCGAAGCCTTGCCCATGAGGGTGCGGGGTCCTTTCGATCGGTCACCCTTGGTAATACGCCATGCACATGCCAAACAACTGCGCAGATCACGGCATGCGAGAACCAGGGCGGGTGGGGGTTTGTCACCACAAGGTGGGGTGTTCCTTGCGAACACCAGAGAAGCAGGGCGTCATCTGACGCGTCAACAAGCGTTCAGAGGATTTTCAGAGGAAGGCGGGCACAGCTTCGTTACCCGTATGTAAAAGCCGCTGCTGAGACATGGTCACCGCGCGTGAACGGCTCCCAGAAGATTTTCAGCCTTCTCCCAGCATCGTCAGGACCGCTGCGGCCATGCCCGCCTCGCCGCGCGCGTTGGGGTGCATCGAGGCCGCCGGCGCGGACGGCAGCAACGGTTCGACCCAGCGCGTGGCCGCGGGCGAGCACGCGTCGTGGCCCACCGAGGGCGTCCAGGTGTCGACGTACGCGGCTCCCGCCGCCTCGGCGCGGCGCCGCAGCATCGCGTTCAGATGCTGCTCCTTGAGGCGCAGATAGGCCACGTCACCGGCGCCGATGGCGAGCGACGCGGTGCAGGAGGCGCCGTCGGCGGGCAGGATCTCCGGGTAGCCGACCACGAGCACGCGGGCGTGCGGGGCGCGCCGGTGGATCTGGGCCAGCGCGCCGCCGAGGCGCTCCCCCGCCACCACGATCCTTGCCTCGACGCTGTCCTCCCCGCCGGACGTCAGCTGCTCGCGGCACGGCGTCTGCCGCAGCAGCCCCGCACTGACGCAGCGTCCGACCAGGTCCGCGAAACCGATGTCGTTGCCGCCGATGCCGAGGGTGACCAGCCGGGTGGCCGGCGTGAGCGCGGACAGCTGGGCGGGGTTCACCCCGTCGGAGGTGACCTGGCGGCGGGTCAGCTCGGCGACCTGGGCGCCGCTGCAGCTCATGTCGCGGAACGCGGCCGGGGCCAGGCGCAGACGGGCGGCCAGCAGCGCGGGGTAGGCCTGGCTCGACCGGGCGCACCCGGCGGGTGTGCCGGTCTGCTGCGGGATGTCCGGCCCGGCCGTGTAGGAGTCTCCGAGGGCGACGTACGGGCCGGCGGCGAGCAGTGGTGAGGGCGACGCGCTCGCCGGCGCCGCCCGCCCGGACGCACTGCTGCGCGCGGGCCGGTCGGTGCCTGATCCGCCGCCACCGCCGCATGCGGCGAGCCCCGCGCACAGGACGGCCGCGGTGACGGCCGCGCCCGCTCTTCGTATTCCCACCCGCGCCCCTCCTCCGGTCCGGCGGGCCGCAGGCCCGTCGCTGCGTCCCACCCTACGTCGCCGGCTCCGCGTCGCCCGGGACCGGCAGGCGCAGCGCGAGGAGGGGTCCGTGCTGCTGGGCGCCGTAGACGTCCGTCTCACCGACCGCGCCCGAGGGAAGCGGACGGCGCAGGTTGATCTTCACCGCGCGGGCCGGGTCGTAGAAGATCGGCTCGCCCACGTCCGCGACCGGCACGCCGTACAGCTCCGCGACCACGCGCCGGTCGACCAGCCGCTCGCGCTTGACCAGCTCGTACTGCGCGCGGGTGGTGAAGATGATGTCGAGGGTGAGCTCGTACGGTCCGGCGTTCTTGCTGCGGACCACGTCGGCCAGCTCCGGGAGCGGCACCGTCCGCGTGGCTCGTCCGTCGGTCATGACGCCCCCTCGGGCAGCTCGGTCCAGCGGATCGGGAACGCCCGGGCCGCCTCGTCGGCGCCGAGCCGCAGCAGGTGGTAGAGGCTCCACTCGTAGACCGCGCCTGCGTGGAAGTCCGAGGGCGAGTAGGGGAAGGCCAGGTTGCCCGCCGTCGACAGGCGGCCCGGGTAGCCGAAGTGCAGCATCGTGGAACGGGCGAAGGCGCACAGGGTGTCGGCCAGCTCCTGCGTGTCGGCCACCGCCTCGATCACGAGGCCGACCTCGTGCCCGCCGACGACGGGCCGGGGTTCGAGCGGCCCCATGCAGCCGTCGCGCCCGTAGACGCGCACCAGCAGCTCGTACTGCTCCGGCTTCAGGTCGGGGAAGTTGTCCGCGACGCGTGCGCGCACGCCCGCCACGATGCCGTCCAGCTCGCGGATGAAGACCGGGTCGCGGGCACCGGCGAGCGAGACGGTGCGGAAGCCGCGCAGTCGCGCGCCCTCCAGCTTGAGCGTGTACGGCGCGGGGACGTGCCGTGATCCGGTGACCCGGACCCCGCGCTCCCCCTCCGGGGTGAACGCGCAGTCGGTGAGGTCGAGATGCCCGCCGGGGCCGGGCAGGTGGTAGGGGTCGCTCTTCTCGTAGAGGGTGTGCGCGGCCACCGAGGTCGGCGTGCAGCGGCGGTCGGGAGACAGCGGCTCGACGACGAAGTGGCCGCGGCGCAGGGTGCCGAGCATGCAGTCGCTGCCGCTGCCGGGCACGGCGGCGATCGCGGCGCATTCGAGGATCTTGCCCAGGTGCAGCGCGAGGCCCTCGTCGAAGCCGTGCAGCAGCGGCAGCGCGGCGAAGACCGCCGGGTCGTATGCACGTCCGGCCAGCACCAGGTCGGCGCCGCCGCGCAGCGCCTCGACCAGCGGCTCGACGCCGAGCTGCGCGACGATACGGGTGCTCGCCCGCACGTCCGCCCCGGTCAGCTCCGGGCCGTGGGGGACGGCGGTGATCCGGCCCTCGTCCAGGGCCCGCAGCACCGTCTCGGGCGCGACGTCGGCGGCGATGACGGCGGTGCGCAGCCGCAGGTCCTGCTCCGCGGCGATCTCGTCGGCGATCGCGACCAGCCACCGGAGGTGCGGGGCCGCGCCGGCGCCGCCGGCCGAGCCGACGACGACCGGCACGCCGAGACTCCGAGCGGCTGTCAGCATCCGCTCCAGGTCGCGTCTGACGGCGGTCCGGTCGGTGAAGGACTCGCCCGCGCCCAGGTAGTAGGGCCCGGGGTCGGTCGAGCCGGCGTCGACAGCGATGACGTGCGGACGCCGAGCCAGGCCGGCCGCGAAGGAGGCGTCGGGAAAGCCGTAGCCGAGGATCGCCGTCGCGGCGAGGATCCGGATCTCGTCCGGTCCCTCCGCCGACACCCGCTCCCGCTCCGGCTCCATGCGCAACCGCCTCCCTGCTGCCCGTCGTCCCGCCAGCATAGGCGGGCGACCTCGGCGGGCTGCGGGGAGGCGACGCCGCGTGACGGTGCAGGTACCGCCGTCAGGCGAGGAGCCGGGCGCGCAGGGTGGCGAGGTCGAAGCCGTGGTCGGCGAGGAGGCGGGCGGCGGGAACGTCGCCGCTGATCAGGCCGAGGAGCAGGTGTTCCGGGAGGATCTCGCGGCTCTTGGCCGCGAGCGCCTCGCGGAGCGAGAGCTCCAGGGCCTTCTTCGCGTCGGGGGTGAAGGGCAGATGCCCTCCGGGGAGGCGTCCGGCGCCCTGACGGCGGCGGGCGGCCGGGCCGGTGGCTCCGCTGAGGGCGCCGACCCCGAAGACGGCCTCGACCTTCTCGCGGACGGCATCGAGGTCGATGCCGATGGTGTCCAGCGCTTCGGCGTCCAACTCGGGCTCGGAGTGCAGGCGTTGGACCGCCGACCGGGCGGCCGCCAGGTCGAGGCCGCCCTCGGTGAGCAGGGTGGCGGCATTGCCGTGACCGAGCCCGAGCAGACCGAGCAGCAGGTGCTCGGAGCCGGTGGTGCGGTGGTGCAGCATCCGGGCCTCCTCCTGGGCGAGGACCACGGTGCGCCGGCAGTCGGGAGTGAACCGCTCGAACATCCTCAGTCTTCCTTCCTGCGGCCGAAGCGGCTGCCGCCGCCGTGCTTCTTGTGAACGGCCTGACGGCTCACACCGAGGCAGTCGGCGATCATCTGCCAGGTCCATCCCTGCGCCCGGGCGTTGCCGACCTGCAGGTCCTCGAGTCGCTCGGCCAGCTCGCGCAGCGCGCGCACGGCCTTCAACCCCACCGCCGGATCACGGCTGCTCGCGGCGTCCGCGAGCGTTCTGGTCTCGCTCATGTCTGTCAATTTAGGTTGACGAGCAGCGGCTGTCAACAAAGGTTGACGAACGCCGACCCGGAAGCGCTCAGGACCCGACCGCCCGCCGTTCCGCCGCCCGCAGTGACCGGCTCCGCCAGGCCGCCGCCAGCGCCACCAGGACCACGCCGCCCGCGGCGACCGCCGACGGGGAGGTCAGCGAGGCCAGCGTCGGCACCCCGAACCGCAGCAGGCCGGCCACCGATGCCAGGCCGAAGGCCGCCACGCCGGTGCCACCCCTGCGAGCGAGGGCGAGGGCGAGCAGCATGGGCAGCACCCACATGAAGCCGACGGCGAGTGCCATCTCGTTCGGATAGTGGATCACCAGCATCAGCCCGTACGGCAGGAGCGACAGCAGCGCGATCCCGGCGGCAGCGCCGCGATCCCGTCCGAGCACCGGTCCCGCCATGTCGCGCGGCACCGCGAGCAGCAGCACCCACACGAACAGCGACGGCAGCAGCGAGTCGCCGACCATGAAGCTGCGCGAACCGGTCGCCTCCGGCAGGGCCCAGGCCAGCGCGCCGGCCTGGCCGAGCACACCGGCCGAGGCCAGGACCCGCGCCGCACCCCAGCGGCCGACCAGCAGCAGCGTCAGCACCACCAGCCAGACGGCGGTCGCCGCCACCGTGCCGACCAGCATCACCTTGTCCGACGGGGAGAGTTGGTCGAACTGCGGCTGGTTCATCAGCATCACGACCAGCGCCACCACATAGAGCACCCCCTGTCCGACACACAGGGAGACCGCCAGCGGCGCGGCCTTCGCCACGATCCCGTCCGCGCGCCCCCGACCACCGAGGCCGACGCGCAGGCGCAGCCCGTGCCCCGCGACGTCCGCCGCCTCGCGCAGCACGGCCGCCCGACCGCGACCGGCGGTGGCCTCGGCGAAGATGGCCGCCAACTCCGACGCCTGAGCCGCGCGGGCGGAGCGCGGCAGCGTCCGCAGTGCGAGGCGCAGCGCCGCCGGCGTCGATCCGTCGTGCGATCCGACGTGCGATCCTTCGCGTTCCTGCTCCATGTCCCTCTCCCCCTCCGGACGACTCACGCCAGGGCTCCCCTGGCGCTCGGACGCGGCCGCCGCGCCAGTCGGCGCTCGGCCTCCTCGGCGACGGCGCGCAGCCGGGCCGTCTCCTCCGCGAGCGCGACCGCGCCCGGGTCGGCGAGGGCGTAGACCTTGCGGGCCCGGCCGTCGACGACCTCCTCCCGTTCCACCCGGACCATTCCCTCCCGTTGCAACCGCTCCAGCGCGCCGTAGAGCGTGCCGGTGCGCAGCCGCACCCGTCCGTTCGAGATCTCGGCGACCTCCTGCATCAGTGCGTAGCCGTGCCTGGGCTCGTCGGCCAGGGCGGTGAGCAGGAGCAGCGTGGGCTCCTGCATGGGGCGTGCCCGTTCACTCATGAGACCTACATATATCGATGACCGGCATATGGCGCAAGGATCTTCTTCGGCAACCCGGTCTCGGCGCCCCCGTCCGGGTGGCCTTGTCCCCAGGGCATCAACCGCGTGAGGATGGACTGCTGACGTTTTGTTCGGAGGAGGCCGCATGCGGGATGTCGCCATCGTCGGGGCCGGGCAGGCCGGTCTGCAGCTGGCGCTGCAACTCCAGTCGGCAGGACAGCGGGTGACGGTCGTCGCCGAGCGGACGCCGGACCAGGTCCGGGCGGGGCGGGTGCTCTCGTCCCAGGCGATGTTCGGGCCCGCACGGGAGTTGGAGCGCGCGGCCGGACTGGCTCTGTGGGACGGGCAGGCGCCCGACACGCGAGGCCTGCACGTCGTCGTCGGCGCCGAGGGCAAGGCGGTGCTGTCGTTCGACGCGGCGGTGCGCGCGCCGGCGCACTCGGTGGACCAGCGGCTGAAGACCGCCGCCTGGCTGGAGTTGTTCGAGGAGCGGGGCGGGCGGGTCGAGTACCGGCGGGTCGAGCCGGCCGATGTCGCCGGGCTGGCCAGGCAGAACGAGCTCACCGTAGTCGCTGCCGGACGCGGCGCACTCGCCTCGCTCTTCGCCCGGGACGCCGCCCGGAGCCGGTTCGACGCGCCCCAACGGCACCTGTCCTGCGTCTACCTGCACGGCGTGGGTGCACCCGAGGATCTGCCCGACCCCGCAGGCGACCCGGCCCGCATCCATGTCGTGGCGGGTGCGGGCGAGTTGGTGCTGCAGCCGGCGCTGACCCTGTCCGGCCCCTGCGTGATCCTGCTCTGGGAGGCGATCCCGGGCGGCCCGCTGGACGTGTTCGGCGACGACCCCGACCCCGCCCAGACGCTGGCCCGCACCCGTGAGCTGGTCCGCCGCCATGTGCCGTGGGAATGGCAGGCATTGGCCGACGCCGAGCCCACCGACGGCGGTGCGTCGCTGGCCGGGGCGGTGACGCCGACGGTACGGCACCCGGTGGCCCGGCCCGGCGGCGGCGCCCGGCCCGTCCTCGGCATGGCCGACACCCTGGTCGTCAACGATCCGATCACCGCGCAGGGCGCCAACAACGCCACCCGCTGCGCGGCCCTGTACGCCGCCGCGGTGAGCGCCCACGGGGAGCGGCCGTTCGACGAGCCGTGGATGCAGGCGCTGTTCACCGCCTACTGGGAGCAGGCGGCCCGCCACACCGTGGAGTTCACCACCACGATGCTCGGCCCGCTCCCCGACCACGTCCAGTGGGCCTTCGCCGAGGCCGCGGCCCGCCCGCAGGTGGCATCCCGGCTGGCCGAGACCTACGCCGACCCGGCCGACTTCGCCCGCTGGCTCGCCACCCCCGAAGCGACCGCGGCCTACCTCGCCCCGCCACAGGACTGACCGAACGTCATCCCACCGGGATCTCCTGCTCCTTACCACCCTCGACATCGGCGACCTGGCCGACCGCCGCCCCGACCAGCTCTCCGGCGGCCAGCAGCAGCGCGTCGCCATCGACCTCGAACCGGACCACATCGCCGTCCGCAAGGACGACCATCCGGAGTGACGCCGCCTACGGGCCGGTCCCGTTGACCGGCCCGTAGGCGGCGTGATCGACCAGTGCGGGTCGCGATCAGTGCTCGTCGAAGACCCGGTGGACGGTGACCTCGGGCTCCATCTGCGACAGGGCCGAGACGCCCGGACCCTTGGGGGCGGTCGCGGCCGCCGCCTTGAGGATCGCGGTGACCTGCGCGGCCAGCGCGTCCACCTGGCTCTTGATCTGGTCGATCGGCGCCTTCGACTTGCCCAGCGCGTCCAGCTTGCGGTGGATCTCCGCCAGTTGGCGCTCCGCGGTGGCGCTGAGGGTGAACGGGCGCGGGGTGGAGACGACGAACTGGTAGGCCCCCGCGAGCGTCTCGCAGCCGTCGCAGTGGACGTTCTCCGCGCGGCTGAGGTTGACCGCGTTGAGGTGAATGTCCGTCCCCGCCATGGTGACGATCTGGAAGGAGAGCGCGACCGAGCGGCACGGGTCGTCGGCCTTGCAGTAGGCGGACACCGCCAGCGCCTGGTTGCGCGCACTGGCCGCGAACAGCTCGCCGTACTGGTGGACGGTGAAGGAGTCCTGGAAGCGGGACTCGTGCGCGGGGTTGGCCAGGGTGTGCGCCCCGTCGTCGGCCACCGCGACACCGTCGTGTCCGCCGACGGCCTGCGCCACGCCGGTGGTGGCACCGATGACGCCGAGGCCGGCGGTGGCGAGCAGGCCGACGCGCAGGGCGCGGCGCGCGGCGCCGGCGCGGATGCGGGACTTGCGGTGCTGGTTGAGGTCCATGGAGTGTGCTCCTCGCTGTGAACGGGCTGCTGGATCTACTGGAGCGCCTTGGTCGCGGCGCCCGTGGCGGCCGTCGTGGGCGGGGGAGTCGCCGTGGCGGACGTGGTGGGTACCGCCGTGGTCGGTGCGGCGGTGGGGGTCGGCGTCGGACCGGTGGTGGGCTGGCCGGTCGGCGCGGAGCTGGTGGGCTTCGCGGTCGGAGTGGGCTTGGCCGTGGTCGGCTTCGCGGTGGGCGTGGCGGACGGCGAGGTGCTGGGCTGCACCGTCGTGGTGGCCGAGGCGCTGGGGAGCGGCAGGCCGCCGCCGCGGGTGTGGCCGCCACTGGCGCCGGGGGTCGGTGTCCCACCGGCACCCACCCCACCGGTGTGGTGGTGGCTGGGCGGCGTGCTCGGTACGGCTGTCGGGACGCCGGGTTGGAGGACGGGGACGATGGGGGGTTGGGGTGGCAGGGGTTTGGGGGTGAGGCCGACGACCCAGGCGCAGCACAGGCCGCCTGCGGCGACCAGCCCGAACGCGCACAGTGCGGCGCGCAGGCGGGGTCGTCCGGCGGTGGCCCGGCGGGCGGCGCGCAGCAGGCGGCCGGCCAGGCGGACGGAGAGGTAGGCCATGCCGGCCAGCGGGCAGACCAGCATCAGGCAGCCGAGCAGTCCCACCGTGCCGGAGGCGAACTGGCCGTGGGTGAACGCGTCCGCGGTGCCGGAGAGTTGCTCGGTCAGCGAGCGGATCCCGGTGGCGAGTATCCGGGGCAGGTTCCACAGGGCGTAGCCCAGGTCGCCCAGCAGCAGCGGCACCATCGTGCAGACCCAGGTGGTGACGATGACGCGGGCGGAACGCTTGAGGTCGGCGACCTCGGGCGGGGTGGGACGGCCCGGGACCATGCTGAGCACGATCGGGCGGATCTTGCCGTAGAGGTCGGGGATGCCGGCCAGGTCGCCGAGGATGTAGTAGCCGTCGAGGCGGACCGCCGGCATCAGCTGTTCGAGGACCTCGAAGTGGCCGAGGTAGACGGCGCTGAGGAAGAACGGCTGACCGGTCAGGAAGTAACAGCCGGTCAGGGCGAGCATGAAGACGACGTTGAAGTAGACCCCGCCGAGGTCGGTGCGGATCCGGCCGGCCCGGCCGATCCGGTAGACGTCGGTGACGTCGGTGTACATCGAGGGCCAGATCAGGAACAGGCCGCAGCCGATGCAGCCCGGTCTCGCGCCCCCGTAACGGCAGGCCGAGG
>NZ_FOAZ01000070.1 GCF_900109465.1 Streptacidiphilus jiangxiensis | reverse complement strand
CATCCGCCGGAATAGACGGACCCGTGCACAGCGTCCTCGCTGAAAATTTGTTCTCAAAAGTAACTGGCGTTGACTTTTGGCACGCTGTTGAGTTCTCAAGGAACGGACGCTTCCTTTGCTTCCCTTTCGGGCCGCTCCGGGCGCTTCCTTCGTTTTCTACTCTATCAGAACTTTCGGCTTTCGCTTTTCGCTCCGGCCCGTTCCGACGAGTGAAACTCTAGCTGATTTCTTCGGTCGGAACCAAATCGGTCAGCCATTTTCGAAAATGGCAGCACAAAGAAAGCCTTTGTGCGATCAGATTCGAGGGGGTTTGCTGCCCGGACACCCGCACCGCGAGCGGGGCAACTCGGAGAACATTACACGTCCGGACGACTCGGATCAACCCCCCACCTCGAGGGCCCCCACGGGGCTAGCGTGACCGGCTATGAGCGCCGAAGGCTGGCTGGCCGACACCCGGACGTCCTACGACACCCTTGCCACGACCTACGCAGAGCGGACCCGTGACCTGCTGAGTCGGACACCCTACGAGCGCGCGGCACTGGCGCTCTTCGCCGACCAGGTGCGCGAGGCCGGCGACGGGCCGGTCGCGGACGTGGGGTGCGGGACAGGCAGGATCACGGCGCATCTGAACGGGTTGGGCCTGGACGTGTTCGGGGTGGACCTGTCGCCCGCGATGGTCGCGGAGGCGCGGCGGGCGTACCCGGCGCTGCGGTTCGAGGTCGGTTCGATGACGGAGCTGGACCTCCCCGATGCATCCCTGGCCGGCCTGCTCGCCTGGTACTCGCTGATCCACATCCCGGACGAGGAGCTCGGCGGTGTCCTGTCCCGCTTCCGTCGGATGGTGCGACCGGGTGGCCCGCTCCTGGTGGCCTTCCACGTAGGCGACGGGGCCGAGCTGAAGACGCGGGGGTTCGACGGGCTCCCCATCAACGTCCACGTGCACAAGCGCCGACCGGACGGGTTGGCCGCCCGGCTCGATGCCGCCGGATTCGAGGTCGAGGCGCAGACAACGCTCCGCTCGGCGGAGAGCAGCCTCGGCGGCATGCTCTTCGCCCACCGGCGTCCCTGACGGGACACTTCCTCAGGCGAAGTGGACCTCGCCGAGCCCGAGCCACTCGGCGAGCGCACCCAGCTCGGCATGGACGGCGGCAGTCATCTCGCGGGTGAAGGGCACGTCCGCATGGACCGCCTGCACCCGCAGGACGGAGGACCTGCGGTCGGCGGCCGCGTCGACCTTGCCGATCATCTGGTCGTCGTGGAGCACGGGCAGCGCGAAGTAGCCCCAGCGTCGCTTGGCCTTCGGCTTGTACATCTCCAGGGTGTATTCGAAGTCGAACAGGTCCACCGCGCGCGCCCGGTCGTGGATCAGTCGGTCGAACGGCGACAGCAGCGCGGTCCGGCCCGCGAAGCCCTCGGCCGTCGCGTCGGGATCGACGCGCCAGACGCCGGACGTGCCGTCGATCTCGGCCAGGACCCCGACCTCTCCCACCACCCGCGGGCGAGCGACGCCGAGCGACCGCAGCAGCTTCCGCCTGCGCACCTCGTGCGCCTCCTCCTGGGGCAGCACCAGGACGTCGGCGGGGAAGACGCGCTCGGCCAGGTCCCACAAGCGTTGCCGGCCTCGACGCCCGGCGACGGCCACCTCTCCCCGGACACTGAGGAACTCGAGCATCTGGGTGACGTTCCGGTTGTTGGTCCACCCCGTCGACGGCCACGTCACCTCCGCGGTGTCGGGAATGTCGCGCGAGGCCAGCGGGGCGGACGTGGCGAGCAAGTCGAGCACACGCCGCCGGAACCCCTCATTGGCGGCGAGCCAGGCCCCCGACCTCGGGCCGAAGGGCCAGGCCGCCATCTCCGCGCGGTAGAGGCCCAGGTCTGCCATCGGGCGCACCATGGCCACCGATGCGCAGTGCTCGAAGATCGTTCGCTCGTGCTCGAGCGCCTCCCGGAGCTGGGCCGGCGCGTACGTGCTGCCGAGCCGGCTCCAGGCGACCAGGTCCGCGCTGGGCGCCACCGCGTCCGTC
Organism: Streptacidiphilus jiangxiensis; assembly: GCF_900109465.1. GTDB lineage: Bacteria > Actinomycetota > Actinomycetes > Streptomycetales > Streptomycetaceae > Streptacidiphilus > Streptacidiphilus jiangxiensis. The sequence continues at coordinate 3,617 of NZ_FOAZ01000070.1, read as the reverse complement.
GGGTCCAGCTGCAGGAAGGTCAGCTGCTGGATCAGTGTCAGGAGGTTGCCGGGACGGCTCGCGTCCAGCAGCTGCGCCCGGACGGCGATCCGACGAGCCTCTGCACGAGTCAACCGTCGTGTCTGCATTGGTCTTTGTCGTCCCGTCGTCTCTCGCCACATGGCACGGCCGGGGTGTTCCCGGCTCCCCGGTCGGGATCGTAGACGCCGGGTCCGACAGAACCACCGGCACAGCCGTTCGAACGTGGCGGCACCCGGCCTGCGGGACCGGGGCTCCAGGCACTCGGTCAGGCGGTTGCCTCCGCCGTGGAGGCCACCTGTGCCTGCTCCCGGGCCACGACGTGACGGCGGCGGGTCGGCATGCCGAGCAAGGGGTTGGCCACACCCCAGGCGGCGCCCTTGCACACCAGCTCCTTGTAGACCGCGGCGATCCGCCCGGTCAGGGCAGCGCCCTTCGCACGGTCGTCGGCCGTGACGTACTGGATCAGCCCGTCCTTGCGGCCGAGCGAGACGCACTGGTTGAAGTAGCGGATCGACACGGCCGGGACGGTCGTGCCGGTCAGGCGCGCGGCGATCGCGTCGGCGGCCTGCCAGGCGGTGGGGACGCCGGAGGCGCAGGACATCCGCAGGGGCTTGTCACCGGGGCCGATCACCATCGCTGCGTCGCCGATCGCGTACACGTCCGGGTGGGAGACCGAACGCATGGTCGCGTCGACCACGATCTGACCGGTGTCGGTGACCTCGAGCGCGGAGGCCCTGGCGACCGGGTGGACACCGAAGCCGACGGTCCACACCGTGACGGCAGCCGGGATGCTCGTGCCCTCGGCCGTGGCGACGTGGTCCGCCTCCACCGCCGCGACATCGGTGTGCTCGTGCACCGCGATGCCCAACCGGTCGAAGGCCGTCCGCAGGTGCTGTCGGCTCTTGGGGGCGAATCCGTCGCCGAGGGCGCCGCGAGCGGCCAGGGCGACGTCCAGATCCGGACGGGCCTCGGCGATCTCGGTCGCTGCCTCGATGCCGGTGAGTCCACCACCGACGACCACCACGCTCTGACCGGCGCGCAGGTTCGCCAGGGACTCCCGCAGCCGGAGTGCGCCGGGACGGCCGGCGATCTCGTGGGCGTGCTCAGCGGTGCCGGGGACGCCCTGGGGGTTCCAGCCGCTGCCGAGGGCGTAGACGAGCGTGTCGTACTCGAGCTCCACGGTGCCGTTCTCGTCGGCGACGGCGACGGTCCTGCGGTCGACGTCGACGCCGGTGACCTTCGCCAGCCGCAGTTCGACGCCGGTGCCCTCGAGCATCTCGCTGATCGGCCGCGGCTTGAGGTCCTGGCCCACGGCCAGCTGGTGCATACGGACGCGCTCGACGAAGTCGGGCTCGGCGTTGACGAGGGTGACGGAGACGTCCCCGCGGTGCAGACGCCTGGCGAGGCGCCCGGCGGCGCTGGCTCCGGCGTAACCGGCTCCGAGGACGATGACGCGGTGCTTCTGCATGTCGCTGCTCCTGTCTGGCTTGGGTTCACCCCTTTGACCGGGTGGGCCTTCGCTTCCTGACAGGGTTGCGGTGTGAAGCAGGTCACAGTGCAGCGATCGGCTCAGAACGGGACGGCCAGGGGCTCCCCGTGGTTGCCGGCGGCGGCCCACCGCTCCGTCGCTCGTACGAGCTTGTCGGGGTTGACCTGGTTCCGGCACGCGGAGATGCCCTCGGCCGTCACCTCCAGGCACATCACGCCGACCACCCGGCCCTCGACGACCGCCACGAGCGCAGGGACGCCGTTGGCGACCGTCGCGTACAACTCAGCCGTGCCGCCGATGATCGCGCGCTTGGCCTTGCCCGGCGTGAACAGGCCCCGCATGAACTTCGCGACCGCCAGCGCGCCCTCGACCGTCTTGGAACGAGCCGGGATCTTCCCGCCGCCGTCGCCGACCGCGACGACGTCCTGCGTGAGCAGTCGCACCAGCGGCTCCGTGCGGCCACTGGTCGCGGCGGCCAGGAACTCCTCGACGACACGGCGGGCCGCCGCCTCCTCGATCTCCGTGCGGATCCTGCCCTCCGCGACATGCCGCTTGGCACGGTGGAAGATCTGCTGGCTGGCCGCCTCGGTGAGGTCCAGGATCTCGGCGATCTCCCGGTGCGAGTAGTCGAACGCCTCCCGCAGCACGTACACGGCCCGCTCGTTCGGGGAGAGCCGCTCCATGATGGTGAGGACCGCATACGAGACGGACTCGCGCTGCTCGACCGTGTCCATCGGCCCGAGCATGGGATCGCCGGCGAACAGCGGCTCGGGCAGCCACTCGCCGACGTAGGTCTCGCGTCGTACGCGGGCCGAACTGAGCTGGTTGAGGCAGAGGTTGGTGATGACCTTGGTCAGCCACGCCTCGGGAACCGCGATGCTCTCCGCGTCGGCCGCCTGCCACCGCAGGAACGTCTCCTGCGCGGCGTCCTCGGCCTCGCTCGCGGACCCGAGAAGCCGGTAGGCGATGGCCTCCAGGCGAGGCCGCAAGGCCTCGAACCGCTCCACATCCCCCGTGTTCAGCAGCATGGCCCGATCGTAGACGAGCGCCCCAGCAGTGGGGCGGTTCATACCCGCAGGACCCGCACCCGGCTCCCGCAGAGGCGGGTCAGATCGTCCGTGTCGGAGGTCAGCACGGCGACGGGAGGCTGCTGACGCAGCGCCAACTCAGCGACTGTGGCGTCGAGTGCGTACTTGTGACCGTGGAGGCCGACCTCGCGCAGCAGCGCGGAGGCCGCGCGTGCGCTCTGCTCGGTCACCGGCTCCACGCGTGTCTGGGAGAGGACCCAATTCAGGCGGGCTCGGTTGGTCCGTTCGTGTGACGCCTCGATGATCGTGTTCGCGCACACCACGAGGTCGGCGTCCGACTCCCGCAGGACTGCCAGCTTGGCCATCATGCCGCGGTCCTGGTCGACCCAGGCCGAGAGCGCCTCGCAGTCCAGGACGACGGATGCGAAGCCGGCGCTCACGCGGCATCGACCCCGGAGCGGTTCTCGCCGGCTCCGAGTTCGGCCCGCGCACGGGCCAGCTCCTCTTCCGTGAAGGCGCCGTGCTCCTGCTGGTACTGCGCCAGCTCCGTGGCCAGCAGCTGCCGCCGGACCTGGCGGGCGACGGCCTCGGCGACATAGCCGGAGACGTTGTCGGTGTGCCGCTTGATCTCCTCGACCTGTTCGGTCGGAAGGGTGACCGTGATGCGCGTCGTGGAAGCCATGGACCGAGCATACTGCGGTATGCATCGGCTGGCACCCACAACGCAGTGAAGCCCCCTGACCGATGGTCAGGGGGCTTCACTGTAAAAGTTGTTCGGCGGCGTCCTACTCTCCCACAGGGTCCCCCCTGCAGTACCATCGGCGCTGTGAGGCTTAGCTTCCGGGTTCGGAATGTAACCGGGCGTTTCCCTCACGCTATGACCACCGAAACACGATGAGATCATGCGATAGTCGCTGTCTCAGAACAGCACAGTGGACGCGTAGCAGCTATGGACAAGCCCTCGGCCTATTAGTACCGGTCAGCTCCACCCCTCACAGGGCTTCCACATCCGGCCTATCAACCCAGTCGTCTACTGGGAGCCTTACCCCATCAAGTGGGTGGGAGTACTCATCTCGAAG
>NZ_FOAZ01000053.1 GCF_900109465.1 Streptacidiphilus jiangxiensis | reverse complement strand
CGCACCGCCGCCGACCGGCACGTTCCCCACCATGATCTGACGACTCATGCGACGCGGCGCCAACGGCTCCAGCGGCACCGACGGCATACCCAGCGTGACAGCGGTCATTGCTTGCGTAATCCCCACAGTGAGGTGGTGGCTGCCCAGTCGCTCCGGGCCAGCCGGGCGCGCTGTGTACCCGTCGGCGCACCCAGCCCAACGTTACCCGACGCGCCTCACCGCTCCGGTGAACGGTCGGTGACCGAGCCGATCAGCCGACCTTCACCGGGTTGACCACGTCCGCGATCATCACCAGGACGGTGAAGCAGAGGAAGATCCCGGCCACCACGTAGGCCACCGGCATCAGCTTGGCCACGTCGAACGGGCCCGGGTCCGGACGCTTGACCAGGCGGGCGAAGCGGCGCCGGGCGGCCTCCCACAGGGCACCGGCGATGTGGCCGCCGTCCAGCGGCAGCAGCGGCAGCATGTTCAGCAGGAAGAGCGACAGGTTGAGCCCGGCCAGCAGCTGCAGCATCGTCGCGATGCGGGCGCTCGCGGGCGCGTGCATCGCCAGCACGTCACCACCGACCCGGGCCACGCCGACCACGCCGACGGGCGAGTCGAGCGAGCGCTTCTTGCCCTCGAACGCCGCGCCCCACAGGCTCGGGATCTTGGAGGGCAGGGCGATGATCGACGAGACGCCCTGCTTGGCCATGCCGCCCATCTTGTCCAGGCTCTCGCCGAGACCCAGCTGCGTGGTCGGGGTGATCGGCTGGATGCCGAGGAAGCCCGCGGTGACCACCTGGTCGGTCGGGTTGCCGTTGGAGTCGATCGCGTAGAGCTTGTTCGAGGTCAGCGTCACCGGCACGCTGAGCTGCTGACCCTTGCGGTCGACGCCGAGGGTGACCTTGTCGTCCGGGTGCTTGCGGATCTCGTTCTGCAGCTGGTCGTAGCTGGTGATCGCGACGCCGTTGAACGAGGTGATGGTGTCCCCGGCCTTGAGCCCGGCCATCGCGGCGGGCGACTCCGGGGCGCCCTTGGGGCAGGACTGCGACTGCGCGGCCGCGGAGTTGCTGGCCACCACGCACGGCGAGGTGAACGAGATCGTCGGCTTGGCCGTCGGCACGCCGAAGCCCATCAGTACGACCAGGAACAGCACCACGGCCAGGATCAGGTTCATGAACGGGCCGAAGAACATGATGATGATCCGCTGCCACGGCTTGCGGGTGTAGAACAGCCGCGTCTCGTCGCCCGGCAGGACCTCCTCGTAGGACTGCTCGCGCGCGTCCTCGATCATGCTGCGCCACGGCGAGGTGGAACGGGCCACGACCTTGCCGTCCGCGCCCGGCGGGAACATCCCGATCATGCGGATGTAGCCGCCGAGCGGGATCGCCTTGACGCCGTACTCGGTCTCGCCCTTCTTGCGCGACCAGATCGTCGGCCCGAAGCCGACCATGTACTGCGGCACCCGCACCTTGAAGAACTTGGCCCAGCTGAGGTGACCCAGCTCGTGCCAGGCGATGGAGAAGAGCAGGCCGAGCGCGAAGATCACGATGCCCAGGATCGTCATCAGTGTCGTCATCGTGCGCCTGCTCCTCTGGGTTCCGGTCCGGCCGCGGCTGCGGCCGCCCCGTCCAACATCATGCCGCCTTCGCGGCTAGCCCGCGGCGATCTCCTTGGCCCGGGCGCGTGCCCAGCCCTCCGCAGCCAGGACGTCCTCGACGGTCAACGAAGTTCCCACAGCGGGAGTGCCGTGCTCGGAGACGACCTTCGCCACCGTATCCACGATCCCTGTGAAGGCGAGCCTGCCCTGCAGGAACGCCTCGACGCACTCCTCGTTCGCGGCGTTGAACACGGCGGGGGCGGTACCGCCCAGTTGCCCCACCTCGCGGGCGAGCCCGACCGACGGGAAGGCCTCGGTGTCGAGCGGGAAGAACTCCCACGTCGCGGCCCTGGTCCAGTCGCAGCCCGGAGCGGCGTCCGGCACACGGTCCGGCCAGCCGAGGCCGAGCGAGATCGGCATCCGCATGTCCGGCGGGCTGGCCTGGGCCATCGTCGAGCCGTCGACGAACTCCACCATGGAGTGGACGACCGACTGCGGGTGGACCACGACCTCGATCCGCTCGAACGGGATGTCGTAGAGCAGGTGCGCCTCGATGACCTCCAGGCCCTTGTTGACCAGGGTCGCCGAGTTGATCGTGATGACCGGACCCATCGCCCAGTTCGGGTGGTTCAGGGCCTGCTCCTTGGTCACGCCCGCCAGCCTCTCGCGGCTCCAGCCGCGGAAGGGCCCGCCGCTGGCGGTCACCACGAGCTTGTTGACCTCCTGGCGGGTGCCGGCCGTCAGCGCCTGGAACAGCGCGGTGTGCTCGGAGTCCACCGGCACGATCTGCCCGGGCCTGGCGAGCGCCTTGACCAGCGGTCCGCCGACGATCAGCGACTCCTTGTTCGCCAGCACCAGCACGCGCCCGGCGCGCAGCGCGGCGAGCGTCGGGCGCAGGCCGATGGAGCCGGTGATGCCGTTCAGCACGGAGTGGCACTCCATCGCCGCGAGCTCGGTCGCGGCGTCCGGCCCGACCAGGATCTCCGGCAGGTCGCTCCCCGCGGGAGCGGCGGCCTTGAGCGCGGCCTCGAGCTCCGCGACGGCCTCCGGCTGCGCGACGGCGATCTTGGCGACCCCCAGCTGCAGCGCCTGCTCGGCGAGCAGCGCGACCCGGCCACCGGCGGCGGACAGGCCCACGACCTTGAAGCGGCCGGGGTTCCGCAGCACGACGTCGATGGCCTGGGTCCCGATGGATCCGGTCGATCCGAGGATCACCAGCTCCCGGGGCCCGGCGGGGTCGGCGACGACGGGCTCGAAACGCAGATGCGGGTCGGCGAGAAGTGTCATGCGCCCATTCTGTCCTGTGCAGGTGGGCAGGTGGGGACCAGGCACCACCCCAGGGGCGCGAGGAACTGCGCGACAATCCCCCAGCCTTCGGCCGGGAGGTGCCCCCATCTGACGAGCAGATGGTCCTCAGCGTGCAGGGCCATCCGCACAGGGTGGTTGCTCGCGCAGTTCCTCGCGCCCCTACCGAGTCACTGTCCGTTCGGATGGTCCTTGAACCAGGTGATGAAGGCCTGGGCCGGGCTGCCGATGCCGGTGATGTCGTCGAAGCCCTGCGTCGTCTTCAGGCTCGTGTTCTGGTCCTCGCGGACCAGGATCGGGCCCTGGTTGGTGTCGAAGGCGAAGCTCGGCTCGTGGCCGCCGAGGGCGGCCGGGTTCGGCATCACGTCGTGGAAGCTCGACGAGTTGTACTGCTTGTAGAGGACCGGGTTGGCGAAGCCCAGCGGGGAGCCGCCGCTCTGGACGGCCAGAGCCTCCATGCCGCTGAACAGCGGGCAGGCCAGGCTGGTGCCTCCCACCGGCTCGTCCTTCCAGGACCCGCCGGCCAGCGCGTAGGTGACGCCGCCGTCGGCCGATGGCCGGGCCACCGCGTTGCCGACGGTCATGCCGACGTCCATGCCGGTGTAGAGGTCCGCGTCCATGGACACGTCCGGCAGGACGCGGTGCGACTGGCCGTCCGGCTTGGCGAGCGCGTCGGGGACGACGCCCACCTGGTAGGGCGGCTGCTGGAACATCACGCTGACGCCGCCACCGCCGGCGCCGTCGAACTGGCCCTGCGCGGACCAGCCGTTGCCGTTGCCGGGGTAGTCCATGCTGCCCCAGCCGGTCTCCCACTTGTAGGCGCCGGAGGCGTCCGTGCCGAGGCTGGTGCCGCCGACGCCGGTCACCCACGGGTCGGACGCGGGGTAGCCCACGGACGGGTTGGGCATCTTCTGCTTGTCGCCGACGGTGAAGTCGCCGTTGTCGCCGGTGGAGAAGTTGAAGTTGATGCCCTCGACCGCACCCTGCTGGTAGATCTGCTGGCCGGCCGCGACCGCGCTCTGGTCGGTGCCGAGCTCGGGGCCGCTCCAGGAGTTGGAGACGATGTCCGCGGTCTGCCCGGAGATGATCTTCTGGAAGGACTGGTAGAAGTCGGCGGTGTCCGTCGACGGGGAACCGTAGTAGACGATCTTCGCGTCCGGCGCCATGGCGTGCACGGCTTCGATGTCGAGCGTCTCCTCGCCCCACCAGCCGGCCGCGTCGGACGCGCTGGTCTTGGCCGGGTCGTAGAACTGCGGGACGTACTGCTTGAACTGGCCCTGCTTCAGCTCCGGCAGGCCCATCTCCCGCGACCAGCGGTTGACGTCCGCGACGATCGTCGGCGAGGCGTAGGCGTCGACCACGGCGATCGTGACGCCCTGGCCGGTCATGCCGCTGGCGGTCGCGCCGTACGCGGTGCGCAGCTGCTGCGCGGTGTAGCCGCACAGGAGCTGCGAGGACGCGCCGTCGGGGCCGGCCGGCAGGCCGGAGGGGCGCTGGCCGTAGTAGCGGCTGCACAGCGGGTTGTCGGCGCCGACCCACATGCTCGCGCGGCCGACCGGGCTGGAGGTGGTCAGACCGGTGACCGCCGAGACGTAGTCGCCCACGTTGGCGGGGTACTGCGGCTGCGTGGTCGGCGCGATGTCCACCCGGCCGTCGTGCTTGTACCGGTGGATCTGGACCTTGAGCGCGTCCTCGACCTTGGCGATGGTCGTGGAGACCGTGATCGACTCCGAGTCCTGGTTGACGATCTTCATGCCGTCCTGCTGCACCCACGCGGTGACCGCCTGCCCGGCGCCCTGGCCGGTGCTGAAGGTCGACGAGAACGCGTCGGAGGTCAGGAACTTGTGGTAGTTCGGGTCGCCCGGTGTGCCGACCTCCTGCGCGTACTGCGCCATGTTCTGCGGCTTGGCCTTGGCGAACCAGACCTGACCCGTGACCACCGTCTTGGGGTTGGCCGGACCGATGTCGTTGGCCGGGTTCGCCCAGGCCGGCGGCGTCCAGGAGTGGCCGTTGGCCGGCGCGGCCATGGTGCCGCCGCTCGCGGAGTCGCTGCTGGTCTTCCCGTTCTTGCTGCTGCCACCGTGCGTGACGACCACGACGACCGTGACGGTGACGGCCAGGACGACGGCGATGGCACCGATCATCTTCCCGCGCCCGCTCCGCCGCGGCGTGCCACCGCCGGAACCGCCGGAACCGCCGGAACCGCCCAGCGGTCCGCTCGGCCCGCCGGGTCCACCGGGGCCGCCGAATCCACCGGGACGCCCGGGACCGCCGGGCGGGCCGTACGGCGGCTGCTGCTGCGGCGGCGGGCCCTGCGGCGGGCCGTAGGGGTTCGGGCCCTGCGGCGGCTGCGGCGGACCCTGCGGCGGACGCGGGCCCGGCTGCGGCGGACCGTACGGCCCCGGACCCTGCGGCGGATACTGCGGGCCCGGCTGCGGCGGGCGCGGCGGATACTGCGGACCGGGCTGCGGCTGCGGTCGACCGGGCTGGGGCGGATACTGCCGCCCCGGCTGCGGCGGACCGTAGGGGTTCGGGCCCTGCGGCGGCTGCGGAGCGCCGTACGGCGGCTGCGGTCCAGCGGGCTGGGGCGGATAGCCTCGTGGCGGCTGCTGCGGATTGGGCCCGTACGGCGGGTAACTCACGCTGAACCTGCTCCTCGTCGTCGAAACACCGGGAGCCACCGTGCACACGGCCGGCCTTCGGCGAGCGAGCCCCCGGTGCTCTCCCTCTTCTCGCACGCCAGTGCGCATCGTAGCCGTGAGCGCGCGTCAGGTGCGGCGCGGGTACGGTCCGGTGTGACCCGTTCGTCAACGACAACGGGCGGGCCGCCTCCGCGTCCCGCCCGTCAGGCCGTCAACCCCCGATCGGGCGATGCATGTTGGGGTGTTTCGCCGGACCGGGCGCGGCGTCGGCGATCCACGCGCCCTCCCCGGAGGGGTCCAGCACGCCCTCCTCCAGCCAGCTGTAACGGCCCGTCATCACACGCTTGGCCAGCCGGCGGTCGGCGTCGTCGGTGTTCTCCCACAGTCGCCCGAACAGCTCCTCGGCGCGCACCCGCGCCTGCCGGCAGAAGACGTCGGCCAGCTCGTAGGCCGCCCGCCCGGTGTCCGGGTCGTCGCGCGTGCGCAGCAGTTCGGCCCGCACGCAGGCCGCGCTCATCGCGAAGAGCTCCGCGCCGATGTCGACGATGCGGGCGAGGAAGCCCTGCTTCGTCTCCATCCGGCCCTGCCAGCGCGACATCCCGTAGAACGTCGAACGGGCCAACTTCCTTGCGCTGCGCTCGACATAGCGCAGGTGCGCGGAGAGGTCCGGATGCCCGGCGCGGTGGAACTCGCGGTAGGAGGTCGGCACCTGGCCCGGACCGGTGACCAGCTTCGGCAGCCACGCGGCGTAGAACGCACCGGCCTTGGCCGCGGCGCGGCCCTTGCGGCGCAGGTCGGCCTCCGGCTCGATCAGATCCCCGGCGACCTTCAGGTGGGCGTCGACGGCCTCGCGGGCGATCAGCAGATGCATGATCTCGGTGGAGCCCTCGAAGATCCGGTTGATCCGCATGTCGCGCAGCACCTGCTCGGCCGGGACCGCGCGCTCCCCGCGGGCGGCCAGCGAGGCGGCCGTCTCGTAGCCGCGACCGCCGCGGATCTGCACCAGCTCGTCCGCCATCAGCCAGCCCATCTCCGAGCCGTAGAGCTTGGCCAGGGCCGCCTCGATGCGGATGTCGTTGCGGTCCTCGTCGGCCATCTGCCCGGCCAGCTCCACGACCGCCTCCAGGGCGAAGGTCGTCGCGGCGATGAAGGAGATCTTGGCGGCGACCGCCTCGTGCGCGGCGATCGACCTGCCCCACTGCTCGCGCTCGGCCGACCACTCCCGCGCGATCTTCAAGGACCACTTGCCCGCGGCCACGCACATCGCCGGCAGCGACAGCCGCCCGGTGTTCAGCGTGGTCAGCGCGATCCGCAGGCCGTCGCCCTCGCGGCCGATCCGGTTCCCCGCCGGGACGCGGACGCCGTCGAAGCGCGTCACGCCGTTCTCGATGCCGCGCAGGCCCATGAACGCGTTGCGGTTCTCGACGGTCAGACCGGGCGAGTCCGCCTCGACGACGAAGGCGGTGATGCCGCCGCGGTGTCCCTCGGACCTCGGCACCCGGGCCATCACCACCAGCAGGTCGGCGACGACGCCGTTCGTGGTCCACAGCTTCACGCCGTCGAGGACGTACTCCGAGCCGTCATCGCTCGGTTCCGCCGTGGTCGCCAGTCGGGCCGGGTCGCTGCCGACGTCCGGCTCGGTCAACAGGAACGCGGTGATGGCGGTGGTCGCGCACCGCGGCAGGAAGGCGCGCTTCTGCTCGGGCGTGCCGAAGAGCTTGAGCGGCTGCGGCACCCCGATCGACTGGTGCGCGGAGACCAGCGCCGCGACGGCCGGGCTGACGCTGCCGATCAGCGTGAGCGCCCGGTTGTAGTGCACCTGGGTGAGACCGAGCCCGCCGTACTCGCGGTCGATCTTCATGCCGAAGACACCGAGCTCCTGCAGCCCGCGGACCACCTCGTCCGGGATTTTCGCGTCCCGCTCGATGACGGCCCCGTCGAGCCTCTTCTCGCAGAACGCGCGCAGTCGCGCGAGGAACTCCGCACCCTCGCGCTCGGCCTCGACATCGGGGAGCGGATGCGGGTGGATCAGGTCCAGACGGAAACGGCCCAGGAACAGTTCCTTGGCGAAGCTGGGCTTGCGCCAATCCTGTTCCCGGGCCTCTTCCGCGACGCGACGGGACTCGCGTTCGGTGACCTTGGGTGCATCGGCCTGGTGGGCGGAGCCGGACATGGGGCATCACCTCACGGTGGGATACCTGCCAGTATCGTCCGACCGTACGCTGAGTGCACCCATGGTCACCAGGGGTGAGACGCCGTCCTGACTACAGGGCCAGGCCGGTGAGCACGAGGACGCGCTCGTAGGTGTAGTCGGCCATCGCGTAGGCGACGCCCTCGCGGCCCACGCCGGAGTCCTTCACGCCGCCGTACGGCATCTGGTCGGCACGGTAGGACGGCGCGTCGCCGATCACGACACCACCGACCTCCAGCTCGCGGTGGGCGCGGAACGCCACCTGCACGTCGTGCGTGAAGACGCCCGCCTGGAGACCGAACTTCGAGTCGTTGACGGCGGCGAACGCCTCGTCCACGCCGTGGACCTTCTGCAGCGACAGCACCGGGCCGAAGACCTCCTCGGTGGCGAGGGTGACGCCACCGGGCAGCTCGGACAGGACGGTCGGCGCGTAGCTGGCACCGTCGCGCTTGCCACCGGCGAGCAGCTTCGCGCCCGCGTCCACGGCCTCGTCCACCCAGGACTCCACGCGCTTGGCGGCGTCCTCGCTGACCAGCGGGCCCACGTCCACGGCGTCGTCGGCCGGGTCACCGGTGACCTGGGCGCCGACCTTCTCGACGACCTTCTCGACCAGTCGGTCGTAGATCGTGGCGTCGGCGATGACGCGCTGCACCGAGATGCAGGACTGGCCGCCCTGGTAGTTGGCGAAGGTCGCGATGCGGGTCGCGGCCCAGTCCAGGTCCGCCTCGGAGTTCCAGTCGCCGAGGACGACGGCGGCGGCGTTGCCGCCGAGCTCCAGGGTGACGTGCTTGCGCGGCACGGAGTCGAGGATCGCGTAGCCGACCTTGTCCGAACCGGTGAAGGAGATGACGGGCAGACGCGGGTCCTGCACCAGCTCCGGCATGCGGTCGTTCGGCACGGTCAGCACGGACCAGGAGCCGACCGGCAGGTCGGTCTCGGCCAGGATCTCGCCCAGCACCAGCGCGGAGACCGGGGTGGCCGGAGCCGGCTTGAGGATGATCGGCGCACCGACGGCGATCGCCGGGGCGACCTTGTGCGCGACCAGGTTCAGCGGGAAGTTGAACGGCGCGATGCCGAGCACGACACCACGGTTGAAGCGGCGCACGAAGCCGAGGCGGCCGGCGCCGCCGGCGTCGGTGTCCAGACGCTGGCCCTCGCCGCTGTTGAAACGACGCGCCTCCTCGGCGGCCCAACGGAAGACGGAGACGGCACGGGCGACCTCGCCGCGGGCCCACTTGATCGGCTTGCCGTTCTCGGCGGTGATGAGCTGCGCGATCTCCTCGGTGCGCTCGGCCAGGCGCTTGGACACGTGGTCCAGCGCGGCGGCACGCACGTGCGCGGGGGTGGCGGCGAACTCGTCCTTCACCGCGTAGGCGGCCGCGACGGCCTCCTCGACCTGCGCGTCGCTCGCGATGCTCACCTTCGCGACGACCCGCCCGTCGTACGGGTGGTGCACGTCGAGCGTCTCGGGGCCGGTCTCCTGCCGCCCCGCCAGCCAGAATGCGTAGGTGGTGGTCACCGCGGTCACCGGCCCTTCCGTTGTGATTCCAGGACTTTTCGTCTCCCACGGTAGGGCGGAACGGGGGTGCTCAGCTTGTCCACTCCGTACGGGTCGGACCCGACGAACTGGACGCGGAGGCACCTTCAGGGGCGCGAGACTCTGCCGATGTGCGGCTCCGCCGCGCGGGCGCGCGCAACCACCGACATGCGCATGGCCCTGCACGTTCGGGGCTCACCTGAGTGGGTGGCTGGCCGCTGCAGTTCCTCGCGCCCCCTGGGGAGTGCACCAGGCCGTCAGTCTCCAGAAGCGCGCAGTGCCATCCACAGCTCCATGCGCACGTCCGCGTCGTCCAGCGTGCGGCCGAGCAGTTCCTCCACCCGGCGCATCCGGTACCGCAGCGTGTGCCGGTGCACACCGAGGTCCGCCGCCGCCGCGTCCCACTGGCCGTGGCGGGAGAGCCACGCGCGCAGGCTCGCCTCCAGATCACCGCGCGACGTGCGGTCGTGTTCCCGCAGCGGCCGCAGCAGGCCTTCCGCGAAGGCCTGGACCGCCTCGTCGCCCAACAGCGGCAGCAGCGAGCCCGCGCCGACCTCGGCGTGGTCCACGCTGCGGCGACCACTGCGCAGGGCGACCGCGAGAGCCCGCTCCGCCTCGGCGGCCGCCGCGCCCGCGGACTCCAGCGTCGTCGGGGCGGAGATCCCGACCGCGACCGTCTCCAGATCGGTCGCGAGGTCCGTGCAGACCTGGTGCACCATCCCGCCGTCGACGGCGACCAGCACCAGCCGGTCCCCCTCCGGGGCCAGCAGCAGCGGCTCCCCGGTCCGCGCGGCGGCCTGCTCCGCGCGGTCGCCGAGGTCGGCCAGACCGTCGCCCTCGGCCATCAGCACCCGCACGGGCCCCTGCGGCAGCCCGCCGAGCAAGGCGCCCGCGACCTCCTTGGCGATCACCGTCTCGCCGGCCAGGACCAACCGCAGCAACGCCGTCCGCATCCGGTCCTCGGCGCGACGCAGGTCGCGCGAGCGCTCCAGGGTCAGCGTCAGCAGCGCGACGGCGGCGTTGACGACGTACCGCTCACCGGAGCTCAGCCGGTCCTCCGTGCCGACGGCGAGGAATCCGCGAGCGCGGCGGTCCGCGCCGAGCGACTGCAGGACCACGTAGTCCTGCGTGCCCTGGTCCTCCGGGGAGTCGCCCTGCAGCGCCATGCTCGCGGGCGCGGGCTGGGCGCGCAGCCGCTCCACCTCCGGTCGCAGCCGACCGGCCCGCCGGGAGGCCCAGTCCGGCGCGGCCACGACGACCGCGCCCGAGGCGTCGTACAGCGCGGCCCAGCCGCCGAGGCGCGACGCGAGCCGGCCGACGACGGCGGCGGTGCCATCCTTGCCGAGGGCGGCCCGGGTCAGCTCCTCCTGCGCCTCGAAGCTCGTGGTCACCGCGCGGTACTGCTCGGCGGCGAGCGCCGCCGTCACGGCCTTGCTGATGGCGATGAACGGCGTCGGCTGCGGCACCTCCAGCAGCGGCAGCGAGCGCTCCGCGGCGGCCTCGACCAGCGTCTGCGGCACCTCGTCGTAGGTCAGCCCCACACCGATGCCGAGGCCCGCCACACCGGCGTCCGCGAGCCGGTGCACGTACTGGCGCAGCTTCTCCTTGCCCTTGCCGAGCTTCAAGCCCGTGGTGAGCAGCAGTTCGCCGCCCTCCAGGTAGGGCACCGGGTCGTCCAGCTCGCTGGTGTGCACCCAGCGGACGGGCCGGTCCAACGCGGACTCGCCCGCGCGGACCACCAGGCCCAGCCCCGGCATCGCGACCAGGGCGGCCACCGTGACACTGCTGTGCCGCACCTCTTCATCGGGGCGCGGGGGCTTCTCGTGTGACATGACACCTTCGGCAGAACAGGACGGCTCGGTTCGAGGGAGGGCGTCGCGTCGTTGCGTCACCGCACGTTGGACGACACGTCCAACGCCTCTTTGTCGATTCTGCCTCAGCGGCGCAGCTACTCGCGCGTTGCGCTGCGCCACCCGCCTCAGGGGAGCCGGACCAGCAGCGGCGGCACCTGGGTTCCGTCCACCGAGGTCAGCGACACCACCGCGTGGCCACGGGGCAGCACCTGCGCCAGATCGGAGGCGGACCAGCGGCGCCGCTCCACCTTCCGCGTCGTCACGCTCTCCGTCTGCGCGCGCTCACCCTCCAGCAGGGCCCGCATCCCGCGGAAGGAACGACGGACGACGCCGCCGGACGTGTCCAGCGACCGGGTCACGTCCCGCTCGTCGACCCAGACGGTGCCCCAGGCCTCCTCGAAGAGCTTGCCGTCCCACGGCGCCAGGCCGGGGAAGGCCATCCGACCGCCCACGGCGCCGAACAGCGGGGCGCGCAACGACTCGGGCAGGTCCACCAGGGTGCGCAGACCGAGGACCGCACCCGCATTCGCGGCCCGGAGCCGCTGCAGGCCGCGGACCGCGTGGGTGTCCACCGCCGCCGACGCGTCGTCCACGACGAGGCCGGCGAAGAGCGAACGGTCCGCGCGGCTCGCGGCGGCGTGCAGGAACTGGCCGACGGCCAGCCGGGCCAGGATCCGCGCGGCCTCGGGGTGACTGTGGTCCGGCAGGGCGATCCGCACCCGCAGCGGGTGGTCCAGGGCGCGCAGGGCGAACAGCGGCAGGGGCGCGCGGTCACCCGCGGAGGGGTTGAAGCAGCCCGCGAACACGGGCCGGTCCAGCAGCGCCAGCCGGTCCGCGAGCAGGGTCCCGGGGTCGTCGGCGAGCCCGTGCATCCGCTCGCGCTGCGCGAGCTCGTGCTGGTGGCGGTCGAGCATCCCGCTGCCCCGGACGGCGGCGAGCAGCCCCGCCCAGGCCTGCTCCTCGCCACGCAGCAGCAGCACCAGCTCGCGCACGCCGGGCAGTCGGCCGTACCCGGACTCGAACGGACCGACGATCTGCTGGAGCGCGAGCCGCGCCGACTCCGTACGCAGCGCGAGCTCGTCCGGCAGCAGCGCGTCCGCAAGGCGGGCCGCCGCCTCGTCCGCGTGCGCGGCACCGCCGAACAGGTCCAGCCCGTACCCGGCCTGCGGATCACCCGGCGCGACCACGACGTCGTACCACGCCGCCGGCCCGAGATCCGCGTCCGCGGCGCCGACGACGACCACGACGGCGCTGCCGGTCAGCGCCTGCAGACACAACGCCTCCGCGACGGGACGCGTCAGCCGCGTCGTCTTGCCACTGCCGGCGGGGCCGACGGCCAGCAGCGAGGTACCGAGCAGCAGCGGGTCGAGCGCGATGTCCGCGCCCCGGTAGCCGGCCGGGTTCTTCGGCACGTTCTCAGCGGCGCCCAACCGGAGCTGACGCGACAACAGGTCGTGCGCGAGACTCCGCCCGGGCAGATCCCGCGCCCCGGACGGATGCGCACACGCGACGGCCCCGTGCTCCCGCACGGCACCGAGCAACGCCGCCAACCTCTCCGGCTCCTGCCGCACGCGCTCCAACGCGCCCAGCAGCCGCTGGTGATCCACATCCCCGACGAGCCCCTGCGCGGTCTCGGCATCCAGCAGCGCCAACGTCCCAGGATCCGCCACAACCCGCAGCGGCCCCCACACGTCGACGGGCTCGACAGGCCCACGCACCGGCCCAGCCGTCGGCACAGCCACGCCGCGCAGCCGGCTCCATGCCGGCGATCCGTACCGCCGCCAGACGGCCTTCCAGCGCCCCATACGACCGAAGACGAAGACGAGGATCAGGGCTACAGGAACGTAGAGAAGGTTGAGCAGCGTGGTGGCCCAGAACTCCTCCTGGCCCGCCGCTTTGATGAGGGCCGGCCACACGAACCCGAGCGCCCAGACCAGCGCCCCGCCCGTCAGCCACATGAAGATTTCCAGAGCGACAAGAAAATTCAGCGCCGCCCTCAGAATCAACTTCCACCCCGGGATCGCGTCGTCCGCGAGGGTCTTGGGGTCGGAAGGGCGGGGTTCCGGGCCGAGGGAGAAGATGGCGGGTGGGGTGCGGTGACGCTTCGCGGAGACCCAGCCGGTGACGTCGAAGCCCGGGGTGCCGCCCGGGGGAGCCGCATGCTGGGTCGGGATCCCCGCCCGCGGCGGGAAGCCGGGCATCGGGGGGATCGAGGACTCCGGGGGAACTGCCGTGTGCCCGTCGAGTGACATCGCCGCCCCGCTCCCTTGCGCCCGCACACAAGCCCGCCTCGAAGCTCTCAATCTAGTGGAGCGGACCTGATCCCCGTGCGAAAGCACGCACATCATGATCAGTGTCCGCACCGGACAACTCCACCGGCCGATCACTCCCCTTCGGCGTATGCCCGAGCCCCTGCCCCGCCGTAGCCTGCTCAAAGGGGACGATCCCCCCGTCGCCCCTCGGACCCGAGAGCCCGACCCACAACACGCATGGGAGACCACCCAATGAGCGCTGCTCAGCTTCCCGGCGGCCCCTCGCTCCCGCAGGAGCGCCGCCTCGTCACCGCGATCCCCGGGCCGAAGTCGCAGGAGCTGCAGGCACGCAAGCTCGCGGCGGTGGCCGCCGGCGTCGGTACCACGCTGCCGGTCTACATCGCCCGCGCGGGTGGCGGTGTCGTCGAGGACGTCGACGGCAACTCCCTGATCGACTTCGGTTCCGGCATCGCCGTCACCAACGTCGGCAACGCCGCCGAGCTGGTCGTCGAGCGCGCCTCGCAGCAGCTGGCCGCGTTCACGCACACCTGCTTCATGGTCACCCCCTACGAGGGCTACGTCGCCGTCGCCGAGCAGCTCAACGAGCTGACCCCGGGTGACCACGAGAAGCGCACCGCGCTGTTCAACTCGGGCGCCGAGGCCGTCGAGAACGCCATCAAGATCGCGCGTGCCTACACCAAGCGCACCGCCGTCGTGGTCTTCGACCACGGCTACCACGGCCGCACCAACCTCACCATGGGCATGACCGCGAAGAACATGCCCTACAAGCAGGGCTTCGGCCCGTTCGCGCCCGAGGTCTACCGCGTTCCGGTCGCCTACCCCTACCGCTGGCTGACCGGTGCCGAGAACTGCGCCACCGAGGCCGCCGCCCAGGCGATCGACATCATCAACAAGCAGATCGGCGCCGAGAACGTCGCCGCGATCGTGATCGAGCCCATCCAGGGCGAGGGCGGCTTCATCGAGCCGGCCAAGGGCTTCCTGCCCGCGATCGTCGAGTACGCGCGCGCCAACGGCATCGTCTTCGTCGCCGACGAGATCCAGACCGGCTTCTGCCGCACCGGCCAGTGGTTCGCCTGCAACGACGAGGGCATCGTCCCGGACCTGATCACCACCGCCAAGGGCATCGCCGGCGGTCTGCCGCTGGCCGCCGTGACCGGCCGCGCCGCGATCATGGACGCCGCCCACGCCGGTGGCCTGGGTGGCACCTACGGTGGCAACCCGGTCGCCTGCGCCGCCGCGCTGGGCTCGATCGAGACCATGAAGCAGCTGGACCTGAACGCCAAGGCCCAGGCCATCGGCGAGACCATGCTGACCCGTCTGCACGCCTTCGCCGAGAAGTTCGACGTCATCGGCGACGTCCGCGGCCGTGGCGCGATGATCGCCGTCGAGCTGGTCAAGCCGGGCACCAAGGACCCGAACCCGGAGGCGACCGCCGCGCTGGCGAAGTTCTGCCACAACGAGGGCCTGCTCGTGCTGACCGCCGGCACCTACGGCAACGTGCTGCGCTTCCTGCCGTCGCTGGTCATGCCGCAGGAGCTGCTGGTCGAGGGCCTCGACATCCTCGAGAACGCCTTCGCCGCGCTCTGATCCCCACCTCACAGGTGTGCCTGTGCCCCCGACGCTTGTGCCAACTCGTTGGCCCGTCGGGGGCACAGTGCTGTGAGGACCCGCGCGCACGGGGTAGTGATCGCCCGCATGAGGTTCCTGCGCCCGCTCACCCGCCCGCTCACCCGCCTGCTTGCCGCGTTCCTGCTCTGCTTCGTCCTCACCCCCACCCCCTGGGCCCACGCCACCGAGTCGCCCGAACAGGTCCGCGGCCTGCAGGCCGCGCAGGTCGCGCTCGCCGAGGTCGGCACCCCCTACGCGTGGGGCGGCGGCAGCCTCACCGGCCCGACGCTCGGCTTCTGCGACGGGGTCAACGGCTACCTGCCCGACGGCAGCTGCTCCGCCGAGCACACCGTCGGGTTCGACTGCAGCGGCCTGGTTCGCTACGCCTGGTACCAGGCCAGCGCCGGCACGGTCGCCCTCCCCCACTACAGCGTGGCGCAGTCCCTGCTCGGCCGGCCGGTCACCGACCGCGACGGCCTGCTCCCCGGAGACCTGCTCTTCTTCGCCGAGCCGGGTGGCAGGATCCACCACGTCGGGCTCTATCTCGGCGGGGGCGACATGGTTCACGCGGAGCACACCGGCACGCTGGTCACGGTCCTCCACGACGTGTTCCACGACCCGAAGTGGGGCCCGCGTCTGGTCGCGGCCGCCAGGCCCGAACCCGCGCCCGAAGCGTTGCTCCAGTCCGGTGAAGAAGGTGTGCGGACCTGATGGCGGGTGGGTGAGACGGATCGCCCTCGAGGTCACAGTGACGTACTGTCAAAGCAGATGGAGGAGCACGACATCACCGAGGACACCACAACGGGTCCCTTGCGGGATCCCCTCAGCCGATCGACCGAACGCCTAGCTCAAACCCCCCGGGCCAAGCGGAACGTCGATCACCTCAGCCACCCCGGAGCTCTCCCCCCTGCTCCGGGGTGGCTTCGTGCTGCCTTCCTGCGGGCATTCCGGTCGGTGTGGTTCCCCCTCGTCCTGCTGGCAGTCCTGGGCGTACTCACCGAGCAGGTCGTCACCAAGGGCCCCCTGCTCGCCGTCGACCGCTGGACCCGCGACACCGTGCAGAGCTGGGTCGCGGCGGACCCGTGGTCCTGGACGAACCTCCTGGCGGAGCGCTGGACCGACTTCGGTGTGGCGACCTACTCGGGCGCCGTCCTCACTGCGGTCACCGTCGTGACGACCGTGCGCCTGCGCTCCTGGCGGCCCCTGGTCACCTCGCTCCTCGCTGCGATCGCCCTGTTCGGCACGGTGATCCCAGGCAAGATCGTCATCGGGCGCCCCGGCCCCGACGGCGCACCCGTGGCCCCGGGCGAGTGGGGCTGGTTCCCCTCCGGGCACACCGCGACGGCGTCGATCTGCCTGGGCACGGCCGCCCTCCTCCTCGGCACGGCCTGGCCGCGCCTGCGGCGCCTGCTCTACCCCGCCACCGCCTTCCTCTGCACGGGCGTGGGCTTCTGCCTGATCTGGCGGAACTATCACTGGCTCTGGGACGTGGTCGCTAGCGGCTGCCTGACCGGCATCGTGCTCTGGTGCCTGTGTCGCTGGCCGCTGCAGAAAACTTCGGGCGACGATGTCGAGAACGCGTGATCGGCTCCGTCCCAGCTGTGAACGCGACGAGAATGGGTCGCACCAGCACCGAGGAGAACCACGATGGCCAAGTACCTGCTGCTCAAGCACTACCGTGGCGCGCCTGAGGCGGTCAACTGCGTACCGATGGACCAGTGGACGCCGGAGGAGATCTCCGCCCACATGCAGTTCATGGCCGACTTCTCCGGCCGCCTCGTGAAGTCCGGCGAGTTCGTCGACGGCCAGGCGGTGGCCCCCGAGGGCACCTGGGTCCGGTACGACGGGGAGGGCCGCCCGCCGGTCACCGACGGTCCGTTCGCCGAGACCAAGGACCTCATCGCCGGCTGGATGGTGATCGACGTCGACAGCTCCGAGCGCGCCGTCGAGCTCGCGGGCGAGCTGTCGGCCGCCCCCGGCGCCGGCGGCAATCCGATCCACGAGTGGATCGAGGTCCGTCCCTTCCTGGCCCTGCCGCCCAACTTCGCCGAGTGACCCGACCGGAGTGACCCGACCGATGGACGAGCCCCTGCTTCGGAGCCTCACCCCGGGCGTGCTCACGATCCTCGTCCGCCGCGGAGCCGACTTCGCGGCGGCCGAGGACGCCGTCCAGGACGCACTGGTGGAGGCCGTCCGCGTCTGGCCGTCCGAGCCACCGCGGGACCCCAAGGGGTGGCTCGTCACCGTTGCCTGGCGCAAGTTCCTCGACGCGACCCGGGCGGACACCGCCCGGCGTCGTCGTGAGGAGCGCGTCGAGGACGAGCCCACGCCCGGTCCCGTGCCGGCATCGGACGACACGCTCCAGTTGTACTTCCTGTGCGCCCATCCCTCGCTGACTCCGGCGTCCGCGGTCGCCCTGACGCTGCGCGCCGTCGGCGGGCTCACGACCCGGCAGATCGCCCAGGCCTACCTGGTCCCCGAGGCGACGATGGCCCAGCGGATCAGCAGGGCCAAGCGCACCGTCGCAGACGTGCGGTTCGACCAGCCAGGAGACGTCGCCACCGTGCTGCGCGTGCTCTACCTGGTCTTCAACGAGGGCTACTCCGGCGACATCGACCTCTCCGCCGAAGCGATCCGGCTCACCCGTCGGCTCGCGGCCGCGATCGACCACCCCGAGGTGGCCGGCCTGCTGGCCCTGATGCTGCTCCACCATGCCCGACGCGCTGCCCGGATCGCTCCCGACGGCCGCCTGGTCCCGCTCGCCGAGCAGGACCGCACCCAGTGGGACACGACGGCGATCGCCGAGGGCATCCGGATCCTCCAGGTCGCCCTCTCCCGCGACGAGCTGGGCCAGTTCCAGGCGCAGGCCGCCATCGCGGCCTTGCATGCGGACGCGCAGACAGCGGACGAGACGGACTGGGTGCAGATCGTCGAGTGGTACGACGAACTCGTCCGGCTGACCGAAAGCCCCGTGGTCCGGCTCAACCGCGCCGTCGCCGTGGGCGAGGCCGACGGAGCCCGCGCCGGCCTCGCGGCCCTCGCGGAACTGGATCACTCCCTGCCCCGGTACACGGCGGTGTCCGCCTACCTCCACGAGCGCGACGGCGATCTGCCGAACGCGGCGACGCTCTACGCGGAGGCGGCCAGCAAGGCACCGAACCTCGCGGAACGCGACCACCTGACACGGCAGGCCGCACGGCTGAACAACCGGTGAGCCCATAACGCAGTGAAGCCCCCTGACCGATGGTCAGGGGGCTTCACTGTAAAAGTTGTTCGGCGGCGTCCTACTCTCCCACAGGGTCCCCCCTGCAGTACCATCGGCGCTGTGAGGCTTAGCTTCCGGGTTCGGAATGTAACCGGGCGTTTCCCTCACGCTATGACCACCGAAACACG
>NZ_FOAZ01000071.1 GCF_900109465.1 Streptacidiphilus jiangxiensis | reverse complement strand
CGCCGCCGGCGGCGAGGTTGCGCGCCGTGTCGCTGCTGTCGGCGACCTCGGTCTGCTCCGGCTGCGCCGTGGGGTGCTGGGCGGGCGTCGTGGCCGTGGCGGTGCTGTGGCTGCCGGCTGCTGCTCCCGTGGTGGGGGCCGCCGCGGGGGCGGTGGTCGGCGCGGTCGTGGGCGCCGTCGCCGGGGCGGTGGCGGGTGCGGTGGGGGCGGTGGTCGGCGCGGTGCTGGGGGAGTGGCTGCCGGCTCCGGCGGTGTGCCCGTCTGTGCCCTGCCCCGGCGCCGGGGCGGCGATGCTGCTTCCGCCGGACGGCGCGGTGGCGCTGTCGCCGGGCAGCGCGAGGGTCCACCCGGGCTCGATGTGGTTGGGATCGGTCAGGCGCTCACCACCGGGCTCGGCCCGGTCCCGGTTCGCGTCGAAGAGCTGGACGTACTTGTCCGCGTCGCCGAGGTGCTCCTGGGCGAGTGCGGACAGCGTGTCGCCGTGGTGGACGGTGATCGTGCCGGTCTTGTCCTGGGCGGTCGCGCTCGCGCCGGACGACGCGGGGGCGGTGCCGGGCATCAGCAGCACCCAGCCGGGCTGGATCGGCCGGTCGGAGTGGAAGACCGCTCCGCCGGCCATGGTGCGGCCGTCGTTGAGGTCGGCGATCTCGTGCCAGCGCTCCCCTGAGCCGAGCTGGTCCTGCGCGATGCTCCACAGGCTCTGGGCGGGGCTGGTGCTGCGCACCGTGTAGGTGAGGTGCTGGGTGCTGGGCGCCTGCGCGGTGCTGGCGGTGGTGGTGTAGCCGGCGACCGCGGAGGCGGTGGCGACGGTGGTTCCGTGGGTGCCCGCGGCGGTCGCCGGGTGGGTGCCGGCCGCCAGCGCCGCACCGGTGGTGGGCACCAGCAGCAGGATCGCCGACACCAGGGTGGAGGCGATCTGCTGGCTCCAGGCGAAGCCGCGAAGCCGGGGCGCGGCTCGGCCCCTCAGCTGCGCGGGGATCTCCAGCAGCACGGACACCGCGAAGCTGCCCCAGCCGATCCAGCCGATGACCACGAGGACGAGAAGGAAGGCGGCGCCGTTGTCCTGGCGGGTGAAGATCTGGGTGAAGGACGAGAAGTCCGCCAGGCCCGGGCCGGCGTAGCGGTGGGTGGCGGCCAGCAGCGCGACGGGCAGGGCGGTCAGCAGGCCCAGCAGGACGACCAGGCCGCCGAGGGCACGGGGCAGGTCCCGCAGGCGACTGCGGGTGCGGAGCTGGTGGGGGTTCTTCGGCGGCATGTTCACGGTCCCTTCGGCGCGGTCACACCGTAGACCAGGGCGGCGGTGGCGTGGCCGTGCACCGGCATGTTGCCCAGCCCCCAGATGCTCGTGTACGTGGAGGTGAGGTCGACGACGAGGACCCGCCCGCCGTCGGTGGGGTAGATCTTGGCCGTGCCGTGGAAGCCGGCTCGCTCGAGGTAGTGGACGGCTGCGTTGTGGGCGGCTTGCGGGTCGACGACGATGCCGTTGCCCGGGATGGCCTTGCCCGCGTCGATCTGCTCGCCGCCGGCTCGGGCGGCTTCCTGCGCGATCGCGTCCGCGCGCTCGGATGCCTTCAGCTTCCCGCCGCCGTCGACGATCAGTCCGAGCAGGGCGAGCAGGGCCATGACGCTGATGGCGACGAAGATGGACAGGCCGCCCTCCTCACGGGGGCGATCGGCCGGGAAGAGGGTCACGTGGTTCACCTCTGGGTGTAGGTGTCGGCGTAGGAGGTGAACGTCGAGGTCAGCGTCTTGCTGCCGAGGTGGAGGCCGAAGAGGTCCGCGAAGCTGACCGTGCAGCTGACCTTGACGGTGACGTAGCCGGACTGCCCGGACCGGGTGGGGATGCTCTTGTCCGGGATGGAGACGGCCGGCGAGCAGTGCAGGGCGGTGCTCGAGCTGGCCATGTCCCTGGCTGCAGCCTGGTACGCCGCGGCGTAGGCCGCGCCCGGGGTCTTGGAGATGGACGCGGCTCTTGCGGCGTCCTCGGCGGCGCCGTCGACGACCTGCCCGGTCAGCGCGATGCGGCCGGCGGCCCAGGCCAGGCACAGGAACAGGATCAGGACCGGGACGACGATGGCCGCCTCGATGCTGGCCGAGCCGTCTTCGCGCCGGGCACGCAGCTTCAGTGTCCGGAAGGTCATCGGGCGTTCCACTTCTCCACGGGCGCCGAGGCGCTCTGGCTGACGGAGAAGCCGCTGACTCCGGGGATCAGCGACTGGGCCTGCCCGGTGACGGTGATGGTGATCCGCGTCGCGGAGCTGCCGTTCGGCGAGGCGTGCGGGGAGCGCAGCGCACTGCCGCCGAGCCGGGTGGCGGCTTCGTTGGCCCGGGCCACGCCGGTGTTGACGTTGGAGCCGTAGGTCCGTGCGGCCACGACGCCTTCGCGGGCTGCGGTCTGGGCCACCTCCCGGGCGTAGTACCACATGACCGCCTGCACGACCATCACGGTGAACAGGATGACGAAGGGGAAGACGATCGCGGTTTCGATCGAGGCGTCGCCGCGTTCCTCGCCCTCACGCAGTCGTTGTGCGAGGTCGCGCAGAGCCCGCGGGAGCTGCCGGTGCGATGGTGCCGGTGCGTCGGTGCGCATGTGCTTCCTTCCTGGCGGGATCGCGGCGGTGACGGTGGTGGCAGGGCGCCGCCGGGGCCGGTGCGGTGACCGGTCCCGGCGGCGGCCAGGTGCTCACTGGCTGGAGAGCTTGCTCTTGTACTTGTTGAGGAGGGTGACGGTGATGACGGTGGCGATCGCCAGGGCCAGGGTGATGCCGGCCACCCAGATGATGACGGTGGTGATGGAGACGTCGCCGCGCTCCCGCTCCTCCTTCAGGCTCTCCATCCGGGAGGCGGCCCAGGCGACCACGGCTGCGTAGCCGAGGGTCTCGGGGAGGCGGTAGACGGCGAGCTTGGCCTTGTCGATGGGGCTCATGGTGGTGCTCTCTTCCTCGGTGTAGGTGTGGGTTCTGGTGAAGGCGGGACAGGAGGTGTGGGGTCAGGTGACGAGGATGTGCATCACCGCGGGGAAGCCGACCAGGGCCATGACCAGGACGGCCAGCAGGCCGCCGGGCGCGGTCATCTTCTCCGAGTCCGCGTTGGCCTCCTCGGCCTGCTTGGACATCAGCTCGGTGCGCAGGGACCGGGCTCGGGCACGCAGGGTGTTGTAGACGGCGGCGCCCTCGGTCGAGGACAGGCTCATGATGTCCGCGACGTCTGCGAGCTGCGGCACGTCCAAGTCGTCGCCCATGCGCTTGAGCTCGACCCAGGGGGCGACCTTGTCGATACGGGCGAGCTCCAGGGCCTGCCGGATCCGCAGGAAGGGCCAGCCCTGCCCGACCTCGGCCGCGCGTTCCACGGCCTCGGCCGGGCCGGCGTCGCCGGCGCGTTCCAGCGCGATGAGGTCGAGGTAGGCCGCGATGGCATGGGAGAACTCGATCCGGGCGCGCTTGGCCTTGTCCCGGACGTCCCAGTCGGCCAGGACGAAGAACAGCGCCCCGACGGCCAGGCCCACGGCCAGCGGGATGGGCACCGGCAGGTAGTAGCCGGTGATCATCACGATGGAGTTCAGGACGGTCGGGAAGACCAGGCCCAGCAGGCCGAGCGCGACCCGGGTCAGCATGTGCACCGCGGGGCTCTTGCCCAGCAGCGCCAGGTCCTTGTGACGGATCGTGACGCCGGGCAGGCCCTGCAGATGCTGGATCAGCCACCGGCCGACCTTCTCGTCCTGGCTCAGCTCCTCGTGGTCCAGGTCGAGGACCGGCGCCTGGTTGATCTGGTCGAGTGCGGCGCTGAGCTGGGGCTGGGACTTGAGGGACGCACGGATCAGTCCGGCGATGCCGGCGCCGACCAGGGCCCCGGCGAAGATCGCAATGACGGGGATCATCGTGCACCTCCGGCCAGCGCGGCGGCGCGCCGGTCTGCGACCTGGCGGGGAGTCGGCGCGGTCAGGGTGACCGAGCTGCGCGGGTCGGCGGCCAGGAACCTGGGAGTGGACCGGAAGGTCGCCAGCTGCCGCATCCACGCCAGCACGCCGGCGAACCCGGCGATGAGCATGGTGAGGACCAACTGCCCGAGCACGGTGCCGTAGGGCTCGATGTAGGCGGTGTCGAAGGAGCCGGCGCCGATGATGGCGAGGGTCATGAACGTCATCCAGCGCACGGTGGTGCGGGGCTTGGCCCGGTCGGCCTCGATCTCGCGGCGCTGGCGCACCTCGTCGCGCACCGAGTCGGCGAGGTCCTCCAGGTTCCTGGCCAGGCCCGGGCCGCGGTCCGAGGCCCGCAGGATCAGGGCGGCGCACACCTTGTCGGCGGTCGCGTCGTTCAGATGGTCCGCGAAGCCGATCAGGGCGTCCTCGGGCCGCCACCCGGACTGCAGGCGGGCGGCGAGCTCACCCACGGGGCGCTCCAGCGCGGCGGGCGCGGTGCGGCGGGAGTCCTTCATCGCCTGCTCCAGGCCGACACCCAGGTAGAGCACGTCGGCCAGGCGGCGAGTCCACTCGGCCAGCGCGTCCAGCTCGGTGATCCGGATCGTCGCGGCCTTGCCGGGGCTGAGCAGCCACGGCAGCCCGACGGCGAGCAGCACCAGCAGCAGGCCGACGACCATCCATCCGGTGACGGCCCAGGCGGCCAGGCCCAGCACGCCGCCGACAATCCAGCGGGCGCGGAGCTGGGCGCGGGCGGCCGCGCTCTGGTCGCTGCCGTGCAGCGCGGAGCGGAAGCGGCCCAGCGGGCCGAGGGTCCGCGGAGCACTCGTACCGACGACTCCCGCGACGAAGCCCACCAGGCCGCCTGCCAGGACCAATCCGGCCAGCAGGCCGCCGAGCATCAGTTCGGTGGTGCCCACTACGCGCCCACCTTCACGTCCAGCGGCAGCTGCCAGGCCCCGCCGGGGGCGCGCAGCAGGTCGGCGTTGAAGCCGACGCGGGCCAGGTCGGCCACGCACGCGGGGTTCATCCGCGGAACCGCGCGCAGCTCCCCGACTTCCGGGTTGGGGCCGAAGATGGTGTTCACGGTCGGACGGCCGCTCTCACCGGCGCCGGTGACCTCGAGCACCTGCGAGACGAAGCGGTGCTTACGGCCCCCGATCGCGGTCTCGTCGAGCATCCGGACGAAAACCACGGCGTCGATGCCGTTGGCGATCTGGCGGTAGGCCAGTTGCTCGGAGAAGCCCTCACCGGCCTGCATGTACAGCTCGGCGATGCGGTCGAAGACCATGCCGGCCTCGCGGGCGTGGATGGTGCACAGGCTGCCGCCCTCGCCGTTGGTCATCGACTGGAGCATGGGGACGACCTCGCGGCCGCGGACCTCGCCGACCACGATCCGCGACAGGCTCATGCGCAGGCTCGGGTAGATGAGGTCGTTGACGGTGATCTCCCCGGCGGCCTGGCCGTCGACCCGCTCACCGTTGCCCTCGCGGGCCTCCATCGCCACGATCTGACGGTCCGGCTCCAGCTCGTGCAAGAACAACTCGAACTCGGTCTCGAGGGTGCCGATCCGCTCGTCCATCGGGATCTCGCGGGCCATCGCGCGCATCAGCGAGGTCTT
>NZ_FOAZ01000055.1 GCF_900109465.1 Streptacidiphilus jiangxiensis | reverse complement strand
CGCCCGCGGGCGAGCGTCCGGGACTGCCCGATGATCGCCTCGAGCGCAGCGGCGAAGGCGGTTCCGGCCAGCTCGTCATCCGGCCTCGGGTCGAACGGCTCTTCCCACCCGTGCACCAGCGCCGGCAGCCACCCTTCAGCGAGCGCCCGCAGGGCTGCCTCGCGGGTGCTCGTCGACGCGTCCCGTGCGGCGGCCTTGGCCTGGGTGCGGCGGTGGGCCGCCAGCTCGCGCCGCCACAGGATTCCGGCGCCGATGGCGGCTGCACCGGACACGGTCGTGGCGATCTCGGCGATCAGCATCGGCCGGCCCACCAATCCGCCGACGGCGCGGTGTGCACTGCGGTGCGCGATGCCGCGGTCACGGCGGCCAGCGCGCCGGGAGCTTCGTCTATCAGCATCGTGGGCTGTCCCAGGGATTGAAGGAGCGCGGTCATGGATCCGCTGCCGCCGAAGGTCGGGGGTCGCCCCCGGCGGCAGCGGTGTCACAACCGTTGCCGTGAATCGGCGGCACCACTAGGCCGCGGGGTGGCCACCTGGTAGCCACCTCGCTGGCGCGCACCCTGGCAGCGCCCTGTCTAATGCGGCATTCATGACGGTTTGTCATCCCAGCCCGCGTGCCCGTCAGCGAACGAGGTGGCTACCAGGTGGCCACTCCGCGGCCTAGTGGTGCCACGCTGCGATGGGTCACCGTGGGCTTGGGGCGGCTACGGCCCCCGCCGCAGGGAGCACCACAGCGCGAGGAGGCGACGATGCCCCCCACCAAAGACGTCCCCGGCCTGGTCGATGAGCATGGGCTCGGCTGCCTGACCCGCTCGCGACGGATCCGCTTCAAGGCCCATGACCAACCGCCCGCGGTGGCTCGTCAGGCTGTGCGGTCGGTATTCGGCCGGCGGATGCCCGAGCTCGTCGGCGACGTCGAGCTGGTCACAAACGAGCTTGTCACCAACGCCGACACCCACGGCGGCGGACTGGCGGGCCTCGTCCTCCGGCTCTACGAGCGGGGAGCCGCTGTGGTGGTAGAGGACCGGAGCGGCAGTGTCGAGAAGATCATGGACAACTTGTCGGCCGAGTCCGACGCGGAGGAGCAGCGCGTGGATGCGCTACAGCTGGCGGAAGGCGGCCGCGGCCTCTTCCTGGTCGACGCCTACGCCGCTGGATGGGGGGTGGAGACGGCCCCGTCCCAGGACTGTTCGGGCGTGTCCGTAGTGGCCGTCTTCGCGCTGGGAGCCGCATCCTGATGAGCCTTCAGGTGACGCCCAGGTTGCTCGCCACCGGTCTGGCTGTTCATCCGCTGGGGGTCGGTTGCCGGGCTATCGGGGATACGCCCCGCGGCCACGCGGTGACCTCCGACAGGCAGTGGCTGGACGGCATGCGCAGGGCGGTCGAGCGCGGGGCGACGCTCTTCGACACCGCCGACACCTACGGCGATGGCCACGCCGAGCGGCTTCTCGGCAAGGTCCTGCGAGAGTCCCGCAGGCAGGGCCTGAATCTGCAGGTCAGCAGCAAGATCGGGCATCGTGGGTCCGCGCCGCACCCCTATGCCGGTCCGCATATGAAACACCAGCTCGAACAGAGCCTGGACAACCTCGGCGTCGACCGCATCGACCTGTACGTGCTGCCGACCTTCGACTTCGGCGACAACGACCGGTACTTGGGCGGCGCGATCCAACAGATGCGGACCCTCCAGGAGCTCGGTTACATCGGAGCCGTCGGCCTTCGCGGGCCTCACGCCGAGCAGGCCGGGGACGGCGGAACCTCGGGCCGGTTCCTGCAGCTCTTCCGGCTCATCGAGCCCGACGTGGTGCTCGCCGACTTCAACGCGCTCACCCCGCTGATCGACCTCGACGAGGACGAGGACCTGTTCGCCTTCGCCGCACGCCACGGCACCGGCGTGCTGATCACCACTCCCTTCGCCGGCGGCTTCCTTACCGGCCGACCCGACCGGGCACCGTCGGCGCCCAGATCGAAGGGAGGCGAGATCCTGCACCGCCTGATGGACCCGCTGCGCCAGCGCCTGGGGGACCGGCCAGGCCTGCTGGCCATGGCCGCGCTGCGCTACTGCCTCAGCCGGGGCCCGCACACCGCGGTCCTGGCCGGCTTCGGCACGCCCGACCACGTCGCCACGAACTTCGACTGCCTCGACCTCGCCTTGGACGCCGAGGACCTCGACCTGATAGCGGGCATCTACGCCCAGCTGCGCTGCGAACTGGCGGTCCGGACGGGGGAAGCCACCGTCGGCGCACCCGTCTGACTCCTGACCGGGCAGGCCGGCGGCTACACCAGCGGGACCCGGTGGCGGACGGTCCACCGGTAGGCGGACCGCTCCCGGCGCAGCTCCACCAGGTCGACAGCCTCGACGGTCACGGCCACAGGCGCGAGGTGCCGCAGAGCACCGACGGCGGCGACGACGGGCCGGGCGTCGCGGTCCACCGGGTTGTAGGCGATGCCGAGGTGAGGCCTGAACCCGGCGGTGCCGCTGCCGCCCGGTACGCCGAGTTCCCGGCCGGCCTGAGCGAGCTGCGCGTGGAGGGCGACCAAGCCGGTCCACGGAGTCACCGAGAAGCGCACGGCTCCCCGTGACCCGGCCAGGGGATGGGCCAGGAGCGGCAGTCGGGGGAGGGCGATCGCGGCGACCTTTTCGGCCAGGGTGTCGACGGTCGCTGGCGCCACCGCGGAGGCGTCACCGATTCGTAGGAGGGTCAGGTGCAGCCCGTCGGCCGGGACCGGGTCGAGGCCGAGGTCCGTCAGTGCGCGCTGGCACTGGGTCGCGCGGTCGACCAGCGCCCGGTCCCTGTCGAAGGTCGCCATCCAGTAGAGCCGCCGGGTCCGGTCCGACCAGCCTGGTCGGGCCCAGTGGTCCTTCATGCGCCCCACGGCGTCGAATGCCTGCTGGTCGGTGCGGACGATGGCGGCGGCGGCGTCGAGATCGCCGGGTGGGTCGACGGGGAAGGACCGGCTGTCGGTCGCCAGCAGGGACAATGCGTGCTCACCCATCCGTTCACGACTCGTCCGGCGGACTGCCGGCGCTGGCGAGCGGCAGCGCCGCCGGCCGGGCCCGCCACGCCCGCAGTTCCTCGGCATAGTCCCCTACCGCGGGCTCGGAGCGCCACCGGCCGGCCTCCCGGTACAGCTCCACTCCGCGCTGCAGGACCGAGGTGATCGGCGGTGCCGTCCCGGACCGCAGGGCGGTTCGTCCCATGTGCATGGCGTGCTCGACTTCGGGGCTCTGCTGCCGCAGCAGCGCCGTGGCGACGTCCAGGCCCACCAGCGCCCGGCTCCACCCGGAGTCGGACTCCTCGATCAGGGGGTCGATCTCCTCGGCGTAGCGCAGCACCTGCGGCGCGGCCCCGAGCGAGAGGTACGCGGTGACGACGTTGGCCACCGTCCGGGCGCGCGAGTACGGCTCGAAGGAGATGCACGCCGTCAACCCGTCGGGTACGTGCTGAGCTTCCGTCAGCGCCAGGGCCTGCCCGATCGCCCGCTCGGTCTCCGCCCGGCGGTCCATCCGGGCCAGAGCACGGGCGCGCCCGTTGGCCAGCAGCCGGATCGCCTGCGGATGGTCCGGGGCCAGGGCGACCCCGGCCGCTGCCGCCTCGTCGGCGTCCCGGTACCTCCCTTGGTAGTACAGCCCGAGGGATTGGGTGCCCCGGGCCCACATCTGCAGCTCGACGTCGTGGATGTCCTTGGCAAGGAGGAGCGCCTCCTCGCAGTAGGCGTGGGCGGCGTCCGGGCGCGCGGCGTTGACGGCCATGTAGCCCAGCAGGCCGGCCACCTGGCTGGTGAGCCGGAACAGCTCGGCGCGCCGCGACGGCGGCTGCTGGCCGTCGAGCAGGGTGTGGAGCATCGTGCGCAGCAGCTTCGCCTCGCCAGCGAGCTGGTGGGGCCCCAGCGCCTCGTACCGTTCCACGATGCTGAGGATCGCCGTCCGCGCCATGTCCACGAGCGAGGTGTCGGCGTTGGAGGTGGTCAGGCGCCGGGCCCTGTCCAGCACGGCCAAGGGGTCGTCCAGATCGAGCACAGGAGGCGACGCCAACGCGCCGGCCGGGACGGGAGCGGGCAGCGGGCCGCCGAGACTGTCGGGGTCGACGACCTCGAAGAGCCGGTCGACGGACATCCTGAACATGTAGGACAGGACGATCCCCGGCCGGATGGTGGGCGTGCCCTTCAGGCCGACGGTCATCCACCGGGTGTAGCTGCGCCGGCTGACGAGGACGCTCTCGAGCCGACGGTCACCGGTCTGCTCCGCCGCGACGCGCGCGAAGTGGGCGAACTGCAGATTGAACCGCTCGAAGGTGTCCCAGCCCATCTCCTGAGCCAGTACCTTCAGCCGGGGAACGAGTTCTCCCACCGCTGCTCTCCCCCTTCTTCTAGCTGTTGCCCGGCTCGCCGCGGGCGGGCTCGGGAGAGGTGCCGCCTTGCAACGCCTGGAGTGTCTCGGCGAAGGCGGCGGTCAGCGCCTCGACCACGGCCTTGCCCTTCTCCGGAGTCCCGAGCGAGGGACGGCCGACGACGCCGGTGGGCGTGTAGGCCCCGAGTCCGTGAATCAGCATGTGGGGCCGGTCGGCCACGTGGTCGGCCTGCGGGTAGCTGTCGCGGACGAGCTCGGGCCACAGGTACAGCAGGACGGAGGTCTCGATCTCGCCGGCGTGCATGTCCTCGTGCCCCGTGCTGACCAGCTCGGCGGCGGCCCGGGCGTGCTCCCAGTCCTCCCGTCGGGGGAAGAGCGCCATGCGCGGCCCGGTGGTGTTCGCCTCCTGGACGATGTTGGCCAACACGTAGTTGCCCCCGTGGCCGTTGACCACCACCAGCTGGTCCACGCCGGACTCCTGGAGCGAGGCGGCGACGTCGGTTATCACCATGGTCAGTGTCTGGGAGCGGATGCTGACGGTTCCGGGCCACCCGGCGTGCTCGTGGGAGCAGGCGATGGTGATCGGAGGGAGCAGCAGCAGCCCGTAGGCGCGCGCCAGGGCCTCGCTGATGCCGCAGGCCATGAGCGTGTCGGTGGACAGGGGGAGGTGGCTGCCGTGCTGCTCGAAGGAGCCGACGGGGAGCACCGCTACCTTCGCCGCGCGGCTCCGCTCGTCAGTGGTGGTGGCGGTCGGGAGAGGGAAGTTCATAGTCACATTCTGGGGATGAGAGCGAGTGAGGACCGGAACGTCCGCAGTTCCGGCTGCTGCTGATCGGCCTGCCCGGCCAGCA
Organism: Streptacidiphilus jiangxiensis; assembly: GCF_900109465.1. Lineage (GTDB taxonomy): Bacteria > Actinomycetota > Actinomycetes > Streptomycetales > Streptomycetaceae > Streptacidiphilus > Streptacidiphilus jiangxiensis. The sequence continues at coordinate 11,762 of NZ_FOAZ01000055.1, read as the reverse complement.
GGCCCAGCTGGCGCAGGCCGCGGTGGACACGGCTGGAGCTGACCGTCGCGTTCGCGGTCAGCACCTCGCTCCCGAGCGCCCCAGCCTCGGCGAGCCGACCGGTCTTGAGGTAGCTGACGGCCAACCAGACTTGCGCGAGGAGCTCGTCCTGCCGGAAGCCTGTCGGCCACGTCCCGAGCATCGGCTGCAAGGTCGAAACGGCCAGCGCGTACTCGCCCAGCAGCATCTGGCAGCTGGCCTCGTGCGCCTGGACGTAGGCGGCGACACAGTGCCGGCCGATGGTCGACGGGTCGTCCAGGCCTTCGGTCATATCGGCGAGGTCGACCAGCTTCGTCGCCTCGGCGATCGCGGACCGGCTTCCCCGTCCGTCGCCCGCGAGCGCGTGGGCCTGCGCTTGGCGGACCGCGCACAGCGCCCGGTCCCGGGGGTTGTCACCGGCGGACCGCCATGCCTGGCCAGCCAGGGAGAGCGCGCTGTCGACCTCGTGGCGTTCGACGGCCCGCTGCGCCTGCCGCATCTTGATGTAGGACTCCAGCTGGGTGTCCCCGGCTTCCTGAGCCAGCTGCAGCGCGCGGTCGAGCCAGTACCCGGCGTCCGGGCCGTCCATCGTGTTCTCGGCCGTCCAGCTGGCGAACTCTGCCCAGCGTGCCTCGACCGCGAGCAGGCCTGCGGCCAGCCGGCCGCCGGCCAACTCGCGGAACCGGCCGATCACCGACATCTCGTGCACCGCGGACTGGTGGAGCTGGCTCGGCCCGAAGGCGTTGTGGGTCGTTGCCAGGATCTGCAGCATCCCCGTCCAGTGCGGGACAAGGGCCGGATCGACGAACCGCGCCCCCGCAGGGTCCGCCACCTGCGCTGCCGGCTCGGCCGCCGGAGCTATCACGGCAGGCTGCGTGTTGTTCCGGAAGAGCTCCTCCGCCGGAAGGCCGAGGAGGTGCTCCAGCACCAGGCACGTCTCGGCGCCCGGGAGGCCCTTCATGTCTCCGGCCATCCAGCGCGTGAAGCTGCGGTGAGAGACGGAGACGGAAGCGATTCGGTGGTCCCGCTTCAGCTCGGCCGTCTCCTCGGCCGCACGACCGAAATGTAAGGCGAATGCCTCGTAGGTCCAGCGCTTCGCCTTCACTCGGCGGCGGAACTCGTTCACCCGCGCGCTCCCACAGCTCCAGCGGAGATCCCCGAGCGGCAACCAACCGGCGCTCCTGCCGCCGTCACCCCTAAGAAGACGATGCTCACCGAGGTCCCTTCGGATCGTGGGGGTCCGTGTCCGGCCGCTGGCCCCACCGTCGGAGTGACCGTCAGTCTGCCGTGCCAGTACGCATGGTGACTTGGCCAGAATGCCGCTTGCCAGGGCGCCCGTGCAAGCAGTTCGAGCACAACGGGCAATCACCGAACAGCTGAAGGTGTGCTGCCCTGAAGACCGAAAAGCCCGAGCGGCGGCGAACTTCAACGGGCCGCTGGCGGGATCTAAGGACCGCACGTGCGCCCCGTGGGCGGGTGGCCGCGGTGCGCGGACCGCAGCCGGCCCTCTTCGGAGGGCAGCTGAGTGAGCCGACCAGGGACGCTCCAACGGCCGGTCCGGGTCGTCAGTCGAGCTACGCCGGGCCGCCTGCGTAGGCGTCGCCCGGGTAGAGCTCGGGCTGGTCGGGGTCGATGCCCCACACCGCGCACCGGTCCACGGGAAGGACCATGAAGGCGAGGTTCGGGTCCTGGTGGTAGGCGGCCCACCGGTCGCTCCAGGCGTTCGCGGCCCGCCGGGTCCGCTCGCGGCGCACGATGCCGCGCTCCAGGTCGTGGACGAGCCAGTCCCGGTGCCCGGCCGCGGCCCGCCACGCCCTGTGCAGCCGCAGCAGCGCCAGCCGCACGACCGTCCTCGGCGTCACGGACTCCGGGTCCAGGCACACGGCGTAGGTCTCCACCCGGCGCACCATACCGGAGCCGGCGCGGTCGCTTCGCTCAGCGGACTGGGTGCTCGGCCCGTCGTCCGTGCCCGGGACCTACCGCGCGGCCAGCAGGCACACCCCGAGCGTGCCAGCGATCATGAAAGGTCCGAAAGCGATCTTGGCCTTGGCCGACGCCCGTCGAAGGGCAAGCAGGCCGACGCCGTACAGGGCGCCCAGGAAGAAGCCGAGGAGCAGCCCGGGGATCAGGTACAGCCAGCCGAACCAGGCGAGCGCGGCTCCGAGTACCGGGGCGAGCTTGACGTCGCCCAGGCCGAGGTTCGAGACCAGCGCCACCAGGAGGTAGAAGAGGCCCAGGACCAGAGCCCCGCCCAGCGCGCGGAGGAACGCGCCGCCGTGGTCCTCCGCCGCGGCGGCGACACCGAGCAAGACGGCCAAGCCCAGGCCGGTGGGCAGGGTGAGCCGGTCGGGGAGAACGTGCTCGGTCCAGTCGGCCAGCGCGAGCGCCACACCGCAGGCCGAGAGCCACAGCAGCGCGGCCGCGGTCCACGAGACGCCCGCGGCCGCGACCACCAGCCCCCACAGCACCACGGTGAGCACCTCGGGGAGCAGCGCCGGTGCGCCGAGCCGCTCGGAGCACGAGTGGCAGCGGCCCAGGGAGGTGCGCAGCGCCGTGGAGGTGATCGGCGTGTCGCAGTGCGGGCACAGGGTCCGCGGCGGCTGGCCGGTGGGCACGGTGAAGGCGAGCGCGGCGCGGCGGGCCGCTGCGCCGGCCAGCAGGCCGAGCAGAACAGCCACGGATACCGCGAAGGCCATGGGCATGTCGAGGCTCCTGTCCGAGATTCGCTGCTCCGAGCACCCGGAAGTGGGCCCGATGGACGGAACTGTAGCTCCTGGCCTCCGGGCGTCCGGATGTCGGACCACTCGGGGCTAGGTGAGATGGCCAGGTCAGGGCTGGTGTGCGGGAGGGAGGGGGGTGATTAATCGAAAACTCGTATCCATACACTGATCCACGACGTACCGTTCAGAATTCGTCACCACCGGCGGTCACACCAGGCCGGACGGCGCCATCTATGGAGGGCGACAGGCGCCGCGCGCGCACGCACGGATCACAGGGAGGACAGGGAGCTCATGGAGCCCACCTCAGGGGGACTGGACCACCGCACCGAGCCGCTGGAACCCACCGCCCCGCCCGACAGCGACACCGAGTCCACCGCCCGCACCCCTCACCGGGGGGAGAAGGCGTTGCTCGGTGCCATCGTCGCCGGCTCCGCCGCGATCGCGGGCATCGGCTTCACCGGGAGCTACGCCGCGGTGCGCCACCTGGCCGTGGAGAAGGGCTTCTCCTGGTTCTCCTACGCCTTCCCGATCGGCGTGGACGTCGGGATCGCGGTCATCCTCGCCCTGGACGTCTACCTCACCTGGAAGCGGATGGCGTTCTGGCCCCTGCGCATGATCGCCTGGGTGCTGACCGCCGCCACCGTCGCCTTCAACGCCTCGATCAGCTGGCCCGACCCCGTGGGCACGACGATGCACGGCGTCATCCCGCTGCTCTTCGTGATCGTGGTGGAAGCCGCCCGCCACGTCGTGCGCCGCTCCGCCGAGCTCGCCGACGACCACAGCATGGACTCGATCCGTTGGTGGCGCTGGGTCCTCTCGCCCGTGGGAACCTTCCGGCTCTGGCGGCGGATGAAGCTGTGGGAGATCCGCTCGTACGAGCAGATCGTCCACCTCGAGCGCGCCCGGGTCATGTACCGCAAGGACCTGCGGCGCGCCTACGGCTGGAAGTGGCGGACGCAGGCACCGCTGGAAGCGCTGCGTCCGCTGCGCCTGGCCGGCTACGGCATCGGGACCCCGACCCTGCTCCAGGCCCTGGCCGACAACCCGCACTGGACCCTCGAACGTGCCGCCGATCCGGGCGCGGAGCAGCCGACCGCGGCGGTGGCCGCCGCTGCCGGGCCCGCCGAGCTGGGGGCCGTGCAGCCGGAGGCGGTGGCCCCGGCGGAGTCAGCCGAGGAGCAACTGGACGATCCGTCCACGCCGCAGGACCCGCCCGCTGCCCTCGACGAGGCGCTGGCGGCCATCGCCGAATTTCGTGCCCTCATGTCCCAGATGACCCCGCCCCCAGCAGCACCTCAGCCCGAGCAGGTCGGTGTGCCCGAGCCGGCGGCGCTGTCCGCTGCAGCGCCCGCTGTCCCCGCCCAGCCGTGGTGGCAGACCGCGGCGGCGGATGGCCACCACACTCAGCAGCCAGCCCCGGCGGCGCAGCAGCCGGCCTTCGCGCCCGCCCCGGCGAGCCTCCCGGCTCCGCCGTCGCCGCAGCCCGCTCCGCCCGAGCACGGCTACCCGGCCGTGCCCCTGCCGTTGGCCGCCGAGGTGGCGCCGACCATCGGCAGCACCCCGGTGGAACCCCCCGCCGTGGAGGAGCAGCCCGCTGCCGTCGCCCCGCCCGAGGAGCCGGTCGAGGACCCCAGCGCCCAGGACGACTCCGCCGACGGACGGGCGCTGAAGAAGAAGGATCGCGCGCGACTGGTCTATGTGGAGCACCAGCAGGCCGGCCGGGAACTGACCCGGGGGCAGCTGGCCGAGCTGGCGGGCTACGCGCACGAGGGCAGCGCCCGCACCGTCTACAACGAGCTGCTGTCGGAGCTCGGCCCGATCGTGGTCCAGGTCGCCGATCCGCAGCTGCCGGTGGAGCTCGCCTCCGTGGGCGCGTCCGCGTAGCCGCGACCGTAGTGGAGCCGCGGCCGCACGGAGAGGGGCGGCCGCGGTCAACTCGTCCTGGTTGTCGTAACGCTGGTCCATGATGTTCCCGGGGCCGATCCGGGCCTTTGAACGAGAGGCGACCTGAACATGCCGATCTTTGGCCGGCCAGCTGCGGCCGTCGTGGACCCCGCTCTGGCGCGGGATGTCCAGAAGACGGTGCACCGGATCGCCCGCCAGCACGCACAGCTGCTCCGAGACCCCGAGGCGCCGGTGCCCCGCGCCGCCGCGGTGGACCTAGCCGAGTTGCGCCGGGGGTTGAAGGTCGCAGCGTTCGTGGGGATCGGCGGGCTCGTCATCCTCCCGCTGGAGTTCTGGCTGACCGGAGTTCTGCAGCAGCACGCCGGCGGTGGTCCCGCGCCCTCTCGCTCGCTCCTGACCCTGATCTTCGTCGTGGTCTACGCCTCCGCCGCAGCAGCCAGCCTGTTGCGGGCGTGGCTCTGGGCCCGGGTACCCGGCGGCCGCGAAGCGGTCGCCCGCGACCTGGCCGCTGCCCGAGGTCACTACCTGCTGCGTGGTGAGGACCTGCCCCTGGAGGCATGGGAGCTGGTGATCAAGGCGCAGCAGGCGCTGAGCCTGGTCCAGGCATCCACGTGGCTGGTCTCGCCGGTCGATTCCCCCGACCTGACCCGACTCGGCCAAGGGGTCTGGGCCATGGCCCGCTCGATGGCCGGTGGCGGCGGGGCAGCTGCTGGTCGTACCTTCGTCGCGGCGATCGAGGAGTACGAGAAGCGGATCAACGAGGCCAACGAGATCCAGACGCAGGAGCTCGAATCGGGCCGTCGTTCGGACGCCCGCTCCCTCCCGCTCGCCCGCGCGGTCGAGCGGGCTCACAGCGCCGGAGCACACGCACTGGCGATGGCTCCGGCGTGAAGCCACGCCCCAAAAAGCCAACTGGGGGTCCGGCAGATGCCGGACCCCCAGTTCTCGTAGCGGGGACAGGATTTGAACCTGCGACCTCTGGGTTATGAGCCCAGCGAGCTACCGAGCTGCTCCACCCCGCGTCGGTAGCTCTCATCCTAGCGGCCCCGCATTAGGTGGTCCGACCATTTCCGGGTCCGCCCCTACCCGTGCCGCGCCGCAGATGCGGTCACGGGTTCACGAGCGGGCGGCACCGTAGCCGGACACAGCGAGGGGCATGGTGCCGAGGATCAGGCACAGGCTCCGCGGGTAGCGGTCCCGGGCTTGTGCGAGGCGGCAGCAGCAAGGCCCACCGGCCGGCCCCGGCGGTGGAGGAGCGCACCGGGGCGTCAGGCCGGGCGCCCGGAGGAGCCGTCCCGGAGCGCGTTGGTGAAGGCGGGCGCGAGCGCCCGGATGCGCGCCTCGGGGATGTCGGCGGCCAGCGCCTGGACGGCCATGTCCACCCCGCGGGAGCCGGGGCGCCCGAACAGGTCGGCCAGCAGGTCCAGGCCCTCCTTGGCGATCGCCCCGACGCGCTCGCTGGAGCGCAGCCGTTCGGCGTCCGCGGCGGCCTGGCTGGCCCGGGTGCCCATGAACAGGCGCAGCACGTCGCCGGCGTCCTTGTTGGTGAGCCGGTCCGGGCGGCGGGCCTCGTCGGCGAGCCGGTCGCTGATCTTGAACGCCTTGGCGACCAGCAGGGCGACGGTCCCGGCGACGTTGACCGTGACCTTCCGCTGGTCGGCGGTCTCCAGGGAGGTGATCGTCAGCGGGGAGCGGTCCTCGACCGCGACCTCGAGTCCGCGGATCCAGCGCGCGCTCATCGTGTCATGCGGGGGGATCTTCGCGCTGCGCCGGCCGCGGTCCACGAGGGTCTCGGGCACCAGCAGGTCGAGCTCCACCAGGACGCTGCGCTCCCCGATCTGCTCGGTGCGCCCCCACAGGCCGGGCTGGCTGGCCTGCAGCAGCTCGAAGCCGCTTCCGCGCAGGGCCTCGTCGAGCAGCGGCCGGTCGGGCAGCCGCGCGGGGTCCAGGGTCAGGTCGCCGTCGGAGGTGAACGCCGCGGACCTCACGGCGGCGTCGGGGGTCCGCAGGTACACCGCCTGGGCGCCGACCACCGTGATGGCGTCGCGGTGCTCGCGCAGCGCCTCCAGGCCGTCGAGCAGGACCCGCCGGGCGACCACCGTCAGCTGCTCGGGGTCGACTCCCTCGGGGACCTTCGCCATCGTGCCGCTCCGTACCTGGGTGACAATCGTGCTGAACCGGATCTTACGGGCGGGCCCCGCCGGGCAGCGCGGCGATTGCGGGGATGCGCCACTCGTGTTCGTTGTCGGCCATGTACGACAGAACCGCTTCGCCTTCGGCCGGCATCCGGCCCGGGCCGGACAGGCAGTCGAGGACGAGCTGGCTGAGCGCCACCTGCCGCAGTCCGTCCGCCGAGCGGGTGCGCGCGAAGACGATGTCGTCGTGGGCGCGCAGCAGCAGGACGTCGGCGCCCTGGTCCGCCGGCAGCAGGCCGAGCCGCTCGCCGAGGTCGTAGGGGCCGCGGTGAGTCGGCGGCACGTAGAGCATCACCTGGCCGCCCACGGCCAGCGGCGCGATCTGCCGCGCGGCGTAGGAGCCGGTCAGGGCGATCTGCTCGCCCTCCCGCTGGAGCTGGCGCACCGCCTCCAGCAGCGGGCCGGGGCCGTTCGGGGCGATCATGCCGACGTGCGGGTTGTGGTGCAGGAGGTTCAGCTGCTCGGCCCGGGTGCGCAGCAGGCCCTTCCAGTCGACGTCGACGACCGCGCGGCCCTCGCGCCGGATCAGCAGCAGGTCCTCCATGGCGTCGAGCACCTTGGACACGTACCCCCTGGTGATCCCGGGGACGGCCGCGGTCAGGTCCGCGGCCTGGTAGGGCGGCGCGACGTCGGCGAGCAGGCGCACCAGCTGCCCCGCGCGGGGGCCGGCGAGCTTCGGCCGGGCCGGGGCTGTCGCCGCGGCGGCGCGCGGGGCCCGCTGGGGGCTGTCGGCGAGGATCACCACGGCCGGGCGCGGGATGCGCAGCGAGACGTTCCCCAGGAGGTCGAGGTAGGCGATGTTGTGCTCGCGCAGCTCGGCCTTCGTCCGTTCGGTGAGCGCCTCGGTGATCACCAGCGGCTGGGAGAAGCTCTGGAGCTTGCGCATCAGCGCCGCCTTCGGCGCCAGCTGCTCCCGGACGGCGCGGGGGGTGAGCGAGGTCTTCGCGTCGACCAGGAGCTGCGCGAAGGTGCTGTCCCCGGAGGTCTTCAGCTGGACGACGACGTCGGCGCCGCTGTCGTCCTGTGCGCCCTCGGGCGTGGGCTGGACCTCCAGCTCCCAGGTGGGGCCGAGGAGGCCGCGCAGGACGTCCAGGCCCTTGTCCAGCAGCGTCGCGTCACGAGGTGAACCGGTTTCCATAGCCCAAGGTTCGCACGAAAGAGGAAAAGTTTCTAGAATCACGATGTTTCCAGTCGTTGGAAACATCGCTGTTGTGGAGCAGTATCCGATCTGTGCCAGTTTCCATCTCCTGGAAACATGGCTGATCAGGCTACTGGCCGCCGGTGGGGCGGCGCGCGTCCCGGACGGCGCCCTGGAGGGCCCGCAGCAGCGCCCGGTCGGCTTCCTCGGCTCTGGCCAGGACGTTCCACTGGTGCACGTCGTCGACCAGCCCCTCGATCTGCTGGTCGAGCCGCTGGCGCAGCAGGCCGGGGCTGAGGGCTTCGACCTCGACCGCGGTGTCCGGGGCGATGCCCTCGCGCAGGCACTCCTCGCGGTAGCGGGCGTAGTTCACGTCGCGGACGTTGACCTGGTGGCTGGTGAGCTGGCCGGCGCGGACGTCATGCGCGGTGATGGCGATCTGCCGGAAGTCCAGGTCGAGCGTGCCGTCGCCGTAGCGGTCCATGCGCTCGACCACGGAGCGGGGTACGCACCTCCCGGTGGGGTCCCAGTCCCCGACGTAGATCACGGTGACCGGCTTGGCCTGCCGGGCGTACTCCTGGGCCGCCTCGTGGACGAAGGTCTTGGAGGACTGGCCGCGGCAGGAGAACAGGCCCACTCCCCAGGCCCGGGTGATCGGCTGGAGCACGCCGCCGACGGAGTCGCTCTCGCACCAGACCTCGACCCGGCGCCGCTGGGACGCCCACAGGTTGCGCCGGTAGCTCTCGGTGTTGCGCCGCATGGCGTCGTCGAGGGAGTCGTACTGGGTCTCCTGCCGGACCATGCGGGTGCCGTCGGTGATCCACTCCCAGGGCAGCCTGCCGCTCTCCCGCAGCAGGCCCAGCTCCCGGACGACGACGGAGTAGTGCCGCCGGGAGGCACCGGTGTCCTTCCCCCACAGGACCCCGACACCCAGGTAGTAGACGTGCCGGACGCTGCACGGCTGCGCCGCCTCGGTGATCTCGCAGATCGCGGCTCGCAAGGCCTCCACCTGCGCCTTGGTGCGGCGGGCCCGCTTTACGGAGCTGGCGCTGTAATCCGGCACACCCCCAGTGAACGCCCTCGGGCCGGGCGGTCACCAGGCACCGGCCCGACGCGGCCGGCGAGCCGGGCGCAGCGCCGGGCCGAAGGTGTCACGCGGAGGCGGTGCGCCGCCCCTTCAGCAGCGTCTCCAGCAGCTCCACGGTCTCCTCCTCCGGGTCGACGCCCAGCTGCTCGTTCAGCTCGTTGAGCCGGCGCGCCGCCCGGCTCAGGCCCTCCCGGTCGCCCGAGGCGGCGTGGATCTCGAAGAGGGAGCGGTACAGCCGCTCGCTCTCCGGGACGGCCTCCAGTCCCCGGGCGGCGGACAGCGCGGCCGCCCGGTAGTCCCGCTCGGCCAGACGCCGCTGTGCGAGCTCGTCCGCGACGTCCTCGATCGTGGAGACCATCTCCTCGACCCAGGCCCCGTTCCAGGTGTACTTGTTCGGGAGGATGCCGGCGAAGGGCCGGCCGTGGACCAGGGCGAGCGCCTTGGCCAGCGCGATGTCCGCGTCCAGGCCGCTGCTGTGGAACCCGGCCCGGTACAACTCCTGGAACTGCACCCAGTCGCATGTCACGGCCGGGTCCAGCCCGTACTCGTCCCCGGTGATGAGCGGCAGGTACGGGTTCCCGTCCGGATCGTCGCCCAGCCACCGCCGGGTGCGCGACATCAAGGTGTTGCGAGCCTGGCTGTCGACCCGGACGTCCTCTCCCCACATCGCCGCGTCGAACTCCACCCGGCTGCTGCCGGGATGAAGGGCGAGCCAGGCCGCCACCTCGGTGAGCTGGCGGCGGCGCACCTCCTGCTTGGTGCTGAGCAGCCCGAACACCTCGACCCGGCCGAGCACCCGGATGTAGGGCGCCTCAGGCGCGATGTCGCGCGCGGTGAGCGCCGCCAGGACCGCGGAGGCGTCGTGCAGCCGGTGGCTGACCCGCGCGTCGGTGCCGCCCGGAGCCGGGACCGGGCTCGCCGCCCGGGCGGGCAGCGGCTGCGCCGCAGGCCCGGCGTCGCCTTCAGTCGCGTTCGCGGCCGCGGCCACGGGCTCCTCCTCGGCGGCACCCGGCCCGTCCTCGGACTCCTCGGCGTCGGCCTGCTCGGCGTAGCGCGCGATCAGGACGTCCAGGTCCACGTCTTCCTCCTCGACCCACTCCTCGGCGTCATCGTCGCCCTCGGCCAGGCCGAAGACGTCCTCTTCGGGGTCGGCGTCCTCCTCGTCCTCACCCTCGTCCTCGGGCTCGACGTTGTCCGGTGCGGCGCCGCCTGCGGATTGCTCGGGTGCCTTGCCGCGGCCGGCGTCGGCGGCCGCCAGCTGCTGCTCGTCCTCCTCGGCGACCAGGTCGAGGTCCTGCGGCTCGTCCGCTCCAGCGTCCGGGGCCGGTGCGGCGGGGAGCGGGTCGGAGGCGGCCTTGGTCAGCGCGACCGGCAGGGTGATCGAGCCGGGCAGCGCGGACGGCCCGGCTGTGGCCGGCGCGGTCGTGGCGGAGTAGGTGACCTGGGTGGCCAGCGCGGAGCTGGCTCCGGCCGTGACCGGCTCCCTCTCGAAGGCGTCCTCGTCGTCGGCGGGCAGCGCCGTGTTCCGGGGGGCCGGGACGGCGGCCTCGGAGCGGGTCCAGGCCGGTGCGGGGAGGGTGTCGCGCCGCTCGGCGGTGGCCAGGACGTCCACCAGGCGCCGGTACGCCTCCGCTTCGATGCGCTGGAGGACGACGGTGAACGGCAGGCCGTCGATCTCGACCTCGAGTCCCGCCTCGGCCGGAATCCGCCAGCTGGTCTCCACCGGCAGGTCGGTGCGGCTGCCGGCGACGACGCCGATCGAGGTCCTCGGCTCCGCGGCGAGGAGGTCCACCAGCTGCTGGGCCTGCGCCGGGGCGGGCTCGGCGGTGCTGATCAGGATGTGGGGTGTCCACGCGTCGCCGGAGCCCGGGTCGCTGACGCGGGCGGCCCGCAGCGAGGAGTGCCCGCCGGCGTCGAGGGCCCGGCGCTGGAAGGCGTCCCGGGAGGCCAGCGTGGTCAGGGCCTCGGGCAGCGTCTCGTAGAAGTCCGAGTGCGCGGGGTAGAGCTCGGCGAGCTCCTCGCCGACGCCCGCGAGCAGTAGCATCCGGTCGTCGGCGATCTTGCTGTTGGCGAGCTCGACGGTGAAGGCCCGCATCACCGCGAGCACGTCGTCGTCACTGCCATCCAGCGCCAGCAGCCCCATGGTCTCCAGGTCGACCAGCACCGGGTCGCCCGCCGGGGTGTGCCCCAGGCTGACCAGGGTCGGGTACGGCGCCGGAACGCGCCCGGCCTCCTCCGCGGAAACCAGCGCGGTGTTGCGGGTGGAGGAGGCGCAGCGCCACAGCGCCGGGTCGTCCTCGGCGGCGGTGAACGGCGCGATCGGCTCCGCGGGCTGCGCCAGGTACAGCTCGATCGCGTCGCCGGTGACGCGCACCGCTTCGAGCTGGGGCAGCTCCCGGTGCTGCTCGGCGGCGCGGGCGGCCATCGAGCGAAGCGAGCGGTCGAGCAGCGCCAGGCCGCCGGGGTTGGTGGTGGCGCGCAGCTGCCGCTCCAGGCCTGCGGACTCGCCGACGGGCATCGGGATGCGGCGGGTGGGCTTGCGCCGGCGCTGCTGCAGCCGACGGCGGAAGCCGATGCTGGCCAGCACCCCGGCGGCCAGGATCGCGCCGCCGGCGGCGAGGTTGCGCGCCGTGTCGCTGCTGTCGGCGACCTCGGTCTGCTCCGGCTGCGCCGTGGGGTGCTGGGCGGGCGTCGTGGCC
>NZ_FOAZ01000057.1 GCF_900109465.1 Streptacidiphilus jiangxiensis | reverse complement strand
GCGGCGGCCAGGGCGTCGATGTCGACGAGGACCCACCCGTAGTCGGCGGGGTCGCCGCCCAGCTCACGGATCCGCTGCGCCAGCGCCCGGAAGAGCCCGCCGGAGCCGCCAGAGGGCTCCAGGAACCGCTCCCCGGCGGGCGGCAGGCCGTCCGCGGTCATGCTCGCGATCAGCTGCGTGACGCTCGGCGGGGTGTGGAACTCCCCGAGCAGCCGCCGGGCGCCGGGCGAACGCAGCTCGGTCAACGTCCAGGACAGGACGTCCACCTGGCTGCGCCGGTAGGCGTCGCTGCTGCCGGTCATCTCCAGCAGGCCGTACCGGACGCAGACGTCCACGACCTTGCGGACCGAGCGGGCCAGGTCCTCGGCGTCGGGCCCGTCCTCTGCGAGCCAGGCCATCAGGGGGCCGAAGGCGGGTGCCAGCTCGGGCCGCTGCACCCAGTGGTGGACCCAGACCTCCCGCAGCCCCCGCAGCAGGTGCGTGTCGCAGCTGCCGGCGATGGTGCGCGCGATCTCGTCGGGGCAGTCCTTGGACGGGATCAGCGCCAGCGAGGCGACGATGCTCAGCGGGATGTCCGGGCGGCTGCGGTAGGGAGTGGAGCGCCAGGCTTCGGCGACGGCTTCGGCCAGCCGGCGGACGTCGTCGTGGCGGGCCGGGCGGAGGGGGCGTGCGGGGGTCGGGCGCGCAACCGCGCCGACCAGGCCGGGCGTGGCCATAGGGAACTCCTAGGGGTGTTCGGGTGTCCGGGTGTCGGCGGACGGTGGGGCCGGCCGCCGCCGGCCTGCGAGGCCCGCCGACGGCGAGCAGCAGCAGCCGGTCCTCCGGCGCGTCGCTGGTCTGGGCGGCGGCAGCCGGGCCGGTCAGCCGTTCGCGTCGCTCTCGGGGACCAAGCGGGTGTTGCCGATGCGGATCTCGCCGCTCGGGAGCTGGTAGGCGAAGGTGTGCGAGGGGGAGCCCTGGACGAGGCGGGTGACGGCCTCAGGGGACAGCCCGCTGTGCATGCGGCGCTCACCGATGACCGTCTCGTAGCGGTCCGCGGTGGGCGTGATGCTCGGGCGGAACCGGGCCAGGTCCTCGTCGGTCGCGTGATGGTGGGCGATGACGAGGACCATGGGACCGCGGTCGTCGCGGGCCGCGCGGGCGGGGCGGCCGTCCCAGATCAGGTAGGCCCGCATGACGTCCAGCCGGTCCGACTGGACGCCGTCGTCCTCGCCGTGCCAGCGCACCCGGGCCAGGGCGCCCTCGGGCTGCTCCGCCGTGGGCGCCTCCACGTGGAAGCCGATCGGCTGGTGCGGGGCGTGACGGGGAAAGCCGGCGAGCGCGAGGACGCGGGAGATGGAAGCGGTCACGAGGGACGCTTCAGCAGCCATGGTGTTCTCCATGAGGGGAAGGGGCGGGTGCGGGTCGGATCGGGCCGTCGCTCCTATGGCGGGGTGGCGACGGCGGGCTCCGGAGCCGGGGCGTGACGGGATGGTCGGGGGCCGCAGCCAGCGGCCCGGAGCGAGAGAGCTCCTCAGGAGCCGAGGGGGTGTTCGTCGTCGCCGAGGTCTTGGGCGGCTTCACGGAGCCACTCGCGCTTTTCGCGGGCGCGCTCGGTCCCGTGGTGCAGTTCCTTGGGGTTGTGGCCGGGACAGCAATAGTCCCGGCGCTTGCCCTGACGGGCATCATGACGGCGATGGTCAAGCCTCGCTTGGATTGTTTCCGGGCTGGTGGGACCGATGGAGTGTGGGCAGGGGTGTTGCGGTCTCCGGCCTCCGCCGGTGCCAGTGGGACCGGCGGAGGCGCGGTGGATCAGCTGGCGAGGAGGACGGGGTCGTCGGTTGCCTTGCTGGCGACCGGCTCCACTGCGGCAGCGGTGGTGGAGGCGGCGGCCTTCGCGCGTGCGCGCTCCAGCCTCTCGGCGCGGGCGGTGTCCTGGCGGCGCTGGATCTCGCCGAAGGTCTCGCGGCCCTGGAGGCGCTGAAGATGGCGGATCGGGTTGGCCGGCATGCCGACCCGGAGGGAGTCGGAGGCCGCGACCAGGTCGGATTCGCTGTTCGTCTCGTAGGCCGCCGCTGCGACGGCGTCCTCGTCGGGGAACACCTCGGCGTGCCGGTCGCGGGTGAGGTCGAGCAGACGGTCTTCGCGTCCGCCGAGGCTGTACCGGAACCGGAAGTTCGCGGGCACGTCCGGTTCCACTATCTCGCGGAAGAGCGAGACCTCTTTGGTGTAAGTGTAGAAGATTACGTCGGGCGATTCCTGCATAATGTCGAGCCAGAGCTTCAGGTAATCAGCGGAAAAGAAGTCTCCACTGTCGTGCAAGCGCACGAATTTGCCCTGGTATCGCTTGTGCTTGAGTTCCTCCTTCATCTCCGCCGCCCACTCCTGCGGGCGCTCGAGGATGTACATGAGGTTCCGGGTGTGAGCGGCCAGCACGTTGGCGAAGCGGTACGTGCCGGTGCGCGCGTAGCACAGGTCACGGCACGCCCCGGCGCTCGGGCAGACGTTCATGAACCGCCCGTTCGGCATCTTCACCTCGGCCGCCGGAAGCGGCCAGTTGAACACCCCGAGTTTCCGGAGCTGGGAATTCTGGGTGAGGAGCCATTTGCGAGCGGCCATGACGACGCGCCCCTTTCTGGGGAACCCGGAGCACGCCGGGGCGATAGGCATGTGGAGCCGGAATGCCGATTCGACCGGTGAGGTGGGTCGGCGGCGCGGTCGCAACTGAGGCGACGCCCTGGCTGGCGGCCCCGACCTCGGGGCCCCTCCGGCTCAGTGACTACTCTACATCCTGCATGCTCATATTGCAATGCACGTGATGGGTTCTCAGTACAGGGGCTGCGGAAGGCCGGTGTGGTTGTAGCCCGGCTCGTCCGGGAACAGCCCTGCGGCGTCGGGCACGAGGACCTGCCAGACCCCGCGGTCCGGGTCGCTCCCGTAGATCCGGCGGGTCATGGCGAAGCGGCTGGTGTCGGCGCAGCGGTGCAGCCGGGCGGTGTAGCCGCCGCCCAGCACTCCTTCGATCCGGTCGCCCTCGGCGGGCGTGTCCTTGAGCAGGGTCGCGGCGGTGTTGAGGATCCACAGCGCGGTCTCGTACGGCATAGTGGCGAGGGCCAGTTCGAAGCCGAGCCGCTCGCTCAGGCCGGTGGTGTAGCTGAACTGCTCGCGATCTTCCGGCGCGGTGTCGCTGGTGGGGAAGACGCCCGTGATGTGCAGGCCGTGCTCGTCGATGTTCTGGAGCACGCGGGAGATGACCGGGTCGAAGGCGACCACGAAGTCGTCGAGGAGCGCCTCGAACTCGGCGGTCGTGGCCGCCAGGCGCCCGGCGGTGTGCTGGACGCCGGGCAGGACGGGCAGCTGGTGCAGCCGGCGGTTGGCCAGTGCGGCCTCGTGCAGGACGGTTCTGTGCATGGGTCTTCCCGGTCAGGCGGTGGGTTCGTGGGAGGGCTCGGGGATCAGGCTGGTGACGCCCATCCGGATCTCGCCGCTGGGGAGCTGGTACACGGCCAGGCCCCGGCGCCGGGCGTCCGTGGCCAGGTCGGTGACCACCTGGGCGCTCAGGCCCGTGGCCTGCGGCCGGTCGGCGCTGACCAGCGTGTAGCCCGCGGCGTTGGGGGTGATCTTCGGCCTGGGCAGCACCATGTCCCCGGCGGCGGCGCAGCGGGCGTCGAGCACCATGACGTAGGGGCCGTGCCGGTCGCGGCCGGGCCGCGCGGCGCGTCCGCTCCACACCAGGTAGGTGCGGACGGCGTCCAGCGCCGGGGTCGGGTCGTCCCCGTGCCAGCGCAGCCGGGTGGTGGCCTCGGGGTGCAGGGGGCCGGGGATCTCGACGCGGAAGCCGAGGGACCGGTGCGGAGCGTGGCTGGGGAAGCCGGCCAGTACAAGCGCGCCGGAGACGGCGGCGGGCTGGAGCGACGGATCGGTCAAGGCAGGTCTCCTTACGGGCAGAGAAGGGTGGGGTCAGGGCTCGTCGCGGAACCAGGCCAGGAACTGCTCGGCGAGGTCCTGGGACAGGCAGAGGGTCAGCCCGCCGGTCTCGGTCAGGGCCGGCTCCACACCGCTGGCCGGGCCGTCAACGGATCCGGGCCAACGGCGGATGAGGGCGAGCAGCTCCGGGGCGGACTCGCGCGGAGCCTGCGCGGTCAGGACGAGGGCCAAGGCCTCGTGGTCGAGGTCCAGGCCCGCCGTGCAGCCGGGCACCTGCTCGGCAAGGCGGGCGAAGAGGGCCGACAGGTCCGGGAAGGCCCGCCCGAAGGCGTCGGAGTTGCGCTGGGCCCGCGCGGTGCGCGCGTAGAAGGAGTCGAGCAGCTTCCGAGCGGCCGTGCCCAGGTCGGGATCGGTGATCTGGTCGAGCGAGGATGCGATCTCGTTCTCCGGCCCGGGGGCTGCCAGTGGGTGGAACCCGATCTCCCTCTCCACGCGGTCCTGGTCCAGGAGCGTGAGGATGACGAGGTTGTGAACCCGGTGGAAGGCGACTGCCCATCCGGCGGGCAGCGGGGCGGTGGTCATGCGGGGGCTCCAGCGGTGGTGGCGGGACGTGTCGGGGTTCCGTGGACTGGGATGGGACGGCTGGGGCGGACTGCGGGACGGCTTGCTGAGCGCCGGTCAGCTCCGTGGAGGCGGGGCGGGGCCGCATAACGCCGTGCCTCGATCCGAGCACTGAGCAGGTGACGCCTCAGCGGCTGATGGACTTGGTGACGACCAGGTGCGCGATGCGGCCGGGGTGGTCCCGGTGGTCAACGCACTCGACGTGGAGCCCCAGGTTGGTGATCACCTCGGTGTAGGTGCGGTAGGCCGTGCACTCGGCGGCGATGGCCGCGGCGGCGGTCTCGGCGTCGGTCGAGGTGAAGCGCTTCGCCTGGGCGGCGGGGGTGCGGTGCAGCACGAGGGCGTGGCGTTCGTCCGCCTTGAGGACGCTGAACCCGGTGGTGAAATCCACGGTGCGAGGGTTCCTGCGCCTGGTGGCGGTGCTGCGTGTCAGGCCAGCTTTGCCGAGTTTGGCGGAGAGGTGGCCGGCCGAGATCCGGCTCCGGTCGTAGTAGCGGGTGCACTTGATCGTGTAGGCGGTGCCGTCGTTGCGGTCCGGGTCGTGGTGGGCGAGGGCGAGGTGGTCCGCAGGCCTGCGGCAGGAGAGCGTGACGCCGCGCTGGTCTGTCGTTGCGCGGCACAGACCGGTGGCGAGCGGAATGAGCGCGCCGCCGAGGAGACCGGGCGCGGACGGCTGCCGGGCGTCGTGGTCGGGAAGGCGGGACATGATGATCCACTTCGTGGGCTGAGGATCGGGGTTTCGGGCAGGACCTGCTCCGACGCGGTGCGCGAGGCCTCCCCGGGTCAGTCGAACAGCGCCGCCTGCGTCCGGCGGAGCTTCCCGGCCGCGCGGGAGGTGGGGCGCTGCTCCTGGCCGGTCGTCGGCTCCGGTGTCGGGCACGGGCAGGGGCAGATCCACGAGCAGGGGCGCTGGTGGTCGGCCTGGATGACCAGGGCCCCGGGAACGGAGTAGCCGTTCGGGCCGGTGACAGAGTCGGGGCCGGTCGACCGGGCTCCGGCACGGGTCGCGCAGGTGCTGTGCGCGCCGGCCACGCAGTTGGAGCAGACGCCGCGCTCGCAGTCGCACCAGCGGTAGAAGCCGTGCGGGTAGTTCCCGTCGATCCGCCGGTGGTGCCGAGTCCAGGCGGTCTCCCGGACCCAGGCCGCCTCCGCCTCGGTCATCGGGGAGGGAACGCTGCTGGGGATGGGCTCGCGGATCGCGAGGAACGCCGCCGCGTGGAGGCGGAGGAGGGTGACCGGCCGCCCCCGGAGGAGCGACAGCGCCGGCCCCCGGCGGCGCGGGCGCAGCCCGGGGTCCGGCTGCCCCTGGCTCGGCGGTGGGGTGTCGGGCGGGCTCACCGGCACGGGTCGGAGTCCTGCTGGCAGGAGGTGTCGCAGACCCCGTGGTAAGTGTGGGCGAGGAGGGCGACGTGGGCGTTGACGGTGGCCGGGACGGTGCGGGGAAGGTCGGTGACCTGCCGGAGCCATCCATGGCCGTGGCCGGAGGCACCGGGGTCCACGGTGTGGACCCGCACCCCGGGGATCTCGACTCCGTCCCGGTAGAGGGTCGCCTCGGTGGGTCCGTCCGGGGCGCGGTCCAGGACGAGGTCGAAGCCGGCGTGGACCGGCGCGGCGGTGAGGCCCGGAGCGGCCGGGTCGATGCGCTCGACCAGGGCTCCGGAGCGGCGGTCGAGAACCAGGCCGTGGAAGGCTCGGTCGCGGCGACGGGCGTGCCGCTGGGCGTCGAAGTCCCTGAAGCGAAGGTCGTGTCCGCGGGAGCGCATCAGCCGCGCGAACTGCGCGTCGGTGCTCTCCGGGTACAGGCGCTTGCTGGGCACCAGGTTGGCGGTCAGCCACACCTGGCTCTGCTGGTGGTGGACGGTCTGACCGGCACGGCCGTCGTAGGTGAGGACGTGCAGCAGATCTCCCTCCAGGTACAGGTGCCAGGCGTGGCGCTCGGCGGTGAAGCCGAAGGCGATGGTGCGGTCGGGGCCGCCGAGGTCCGCGGCGCTGAGCCGGGAGCGGCCCAGCGGCGTGGCCGTCAGCGCGGCGTACTGCTCCAGGTCCACTGAGGATCTTCCTCTCGTGCGCCGGTGTGTGCCGGGGCGTGCTGTCGGTGGAGGGTCAGAGGTCGTAGTCGTTGTCGCCGAAGGTCCGGTCTGCGCACGAGTCGCACAGCCCGTCGTAGCCGTTGCCACCGAGTTCGTCGCGGCATTCCTCGTTGCCGCAGCGCTCGCTGGGCGGGGCGGCGTTGTGGAAGCCGTCGTCGGCGAGGTCGTCGGTGACGTCGGAGGTGGGGCCCGTCCAGGTGGCAGGGTCGCCCGGGTGCTCGGGGGCCTCGGGGTCGTCCAGGGCGCGGTTCAGCCAGGGCCAGAGGTAGCCGGCGAGCTCGTGGACGGCTCCCTCGGCCGAGCGGACGTAGAAGTCCGAGTTACCGCCGTAGCCGAAGTCGTCGTGGTACTCCCAGACGCAGACGAGGTCGACGCCGAGGGCGTCCTTGATGCGGCCGAAGGCGCGGTTGACGTCGTCCGGCGTGTACCCGTCGACCATGCTCGCGCGCAACTCGGCAACAAGGAAGGGGAGTTCGATCAGCATGCTTTCCTTGACGGCACGGGCGGAGGCAACTGCTTCCCGGCCGTGGCCGCGCGCCTGGGCGCTGAGTCTGGGAGGGGGCTGCGCCCTGAGCGTCGGTGGGCTTTCCTGGTCGATCACCAGGACTACTTGGCGGTGAGCAGCCGGGCGTGCTCGTCGCAGACCGGCACGTAAATGCCCTGCGAGTCGAGACGGAAGGCAGTGGCAGGGTGCCGGTCGCGCCAGATCCCGTCGACCCGGCCGGACCACGCGCACAGCTGCGCGGTGTCCTCGGAGAGGCCGGTCACGTCGGGGTTCAGCCTCTCATCCAGCCGAAGAAGGCGAAGCGGGGCTGGTCCTCGGGCGAGAGCTCGACGTACGCGATGGGGTCCCACCACTCCGCGAACCGGCTGTCGTATTCGAGCGCGGTCGCCAACGCGTGGGCCTCGGCCTCGGTCACGATGCCCTGCGCCACGCGCTCCATGCCCTCCTTGTCGCCGCGAACGCCCTCGGGGAGTACTTCGTACTTGCACTTGCCATCAAAGGCGTTCTCCAGGGCCTCCTCGGGGGTCTTGCCCGAGGCGATGGTGAAGAAGGTGGTCGCGCCCATGGGTGGCTCCGTTCGTGGTCGGGGGAGATCGCCCCTGTTCGCCGTAGTGGCTGGGCCGGGGCCGCCTTCAAGAACTACAATACATTGCCCTTGCTCATATTGCAATGCTCTGCCTTGGGGTAGGGAAGGCCGGCCATCGCGATCGCGGTCCGGCTGCGCTCGGCCCGCGAGCGGCCCGCCTTCAGGGCGTACCGGTATGTCCCTGGATGCCGGAATTTCCGGGCCCCGATCTGCTCCAGCGCCGTCGCCAGCCACGCGCGGCGGTCGGCTCCCGCCGCGCGCAGCGGCGCGCCGTAGCCGCCGAGCCTGCGCTCCACCCCGTCCGCGCCGGAGTCGCCGGCGAGGAACTTGGAGATCGAGCGTGCGGCCAGGACCTGCCCGTCCGGCAGAATCGTCTGGGTCCGGGCACAGCTCCTCGCCACGAAAACCGCATTAAGCGACTGGTAAATCACACCGAGGTGCCCGGTGGGGGATCCCGCGGTACGCCCGTCGGGGAGCGTCCGCAGGGTCGGGACCGGGTCCGCCGAGGTTGTCACGCCGCGCACCCCGTGGCCGGCGGCGAGGCGCAGCGCTGCGGAGACGGTGAAGCTCTCCCCGTTGCTGGCAACGGACGGCGACAGGCACACCCGGGACATGTCCAAGGACTCCGTGTACGGCTCCAGCGAGGGGTAGACGCTGGTCAGAGTGCGGCGGCTCATCGGAACGCCGAGCACGACGACGCCGACCAGGGGGTAGCCGTCGACGACCTGGTCGCCGGCGACCGGGTCGGCCTCGAGGTCCAGGAGCCCGAAGCGGAAGCGCGCGGCCGGCCACCCGGTCAGGTAGTGGTTCGCCTGGATGTAGGCCCGCGCTGGAGCGTCGGCCAGTTCGACGACCTCGTACCGGCGGCGGTCGAAGCCTCCCTGCGAGACGTGTCGCCAGGTCGGCATCCTGTTGCTCCACCGCTGCGCCCACCCGTCGGCGCTGCCTGCGGCCATGGTCTCCCACCGCGCGGGGCCGGGCGCGTGCCGGGCCGTCACCAGTTGCCTTCGAGGTTGCGGTGGTGGGTCTCGCGGCGGAGGTGGCCCAGGCGCTGCTGCATCTCGCCGATCCCGCGCGCTCCGGCCAGCGGGGCTTCGAGGTCCGGCCAGGCCGCGCGGGCGAGGTCGACGTACCTGCTGCCGGCGAGCACCGTCACCTCGGCGTGCTCGAGGCCGCGCTCGAGGGCCTGGGCGCGTACGAGGTCGGGGCTGACGCTGCCGGGGTCGCCGACGGTCAGGTCGTAGGGGTCGATCTCGGTGTGCAGGTCGAGCAGGCCGTGGGCGGCGGAGAGGATGTACAGCCGTCCGCCGCCGTGCAGCAGCTCCATGCCGGTGTAGCGGCAGGCCCAGTGGAACCCGCCGGTGTACAGCATGCCCGCGGTGACGCGGCGGTCCTGCTTCGCCTTCCCGCAGCCGACGATGACGATGCGGTAGGGGCCGGCGCCCTCTTCGCGCGCCCTGGCCCACCCGTCCTCGGTCAGCGCTCCGCCCCAGACGTCGAGCATTTCCCTGGTCGCGGCGCGGCCCCGCAGGATGTCCCTGCTCTGGTCGAGGCCGACGTAGCCGCCGCCGGCGAGGGAGACGGCCGTGCGCAGGTTGACGGGCTTGGGCAGCAGGCCGAGCGGGTCCTTGGCCCCGCCCAGCAGCGCGCGGCGGTGGGCCGGTGTGAGGCGCGGGCGGACGGCGCGGGCCTGGCGGGGCCCGCTCGGCGCGCCCTGGTCGTTGTACGTGGTCATCGGAACTCTCTGGTGGGGCCGGTCAGGCGATGCGCTGGATGTGGGCGAAGACGAGGGCGCCGGGGGCGTCGTGGTCGAACCCGGCCTCCCCGGTGTGGTGGATGACCTGGTAGGTGCCGGGGGTGATGTCGACGACGTCGGCGGTCCAACCGAGGTCGGCGACGCTGCCGCCGCGGGCCGTGAAGTCGTCGACGTCGGCGATGGAGTAGGCCCACAGGTCGGTGACGATGCCTGCGATCCGCTCGGCTCCGGCCAGCTGCTCGTCGCCTTCGTCCTCGTCGTAGCCGGGGGTGGCGATCACGTAGGTGTCAGGGCCGGTGCGGTACAGGCCGGGGCAGCTGTTGCCCACGGGGCCGAACGCGCAGCCTGCGGCGGCCAGGGAGCGGATGGCGCGGTCCTGGCCGGCGGCGGTGTTGTAGTCGCCGATGGTCTCCAGATCCCAGCCGTAGACGCCGCGAAGGTCGTCGGTGATCACGATCTTGCCGGAGGGGACGTTGAGCGTGGTCTCGGTGGTGATGCCGTCGGGGTAGAGGCAGGCGTTGGTGACCTCGACCGCGTCCGCGGTCACCTCCAACTGGGGGCTCTCGCCGCAGACGGCGCAGCTGTGGCGGACGCCCATGATCCGTTCCTCGCCGCCGGCCCGCAGCACGGTCACCAGGGAGCCCTCCCCGGCGAGGCCGAGGTGGCCGTTGGAGTGCAGCGGAAGGTCCTGGAGGCTGGGAAGGTCCGGGGAGGGGGAGCTGGAGTCGGGCAGCATGCTGTTCGGTGTCCTCGGTTGTGGTGCTGGGAGTTGTCGGAGCCGGTCTCGGCGGTCAGCCGCCGGTGACGATCGCGAGCGCGTCCATGGCCCGCAGCAGAAGGGCGGCCTGCGCCCGGTCGACGGCCTCGTCGAGCGGGATGGCGACGGCCGTCCGCACCGCGGCGGCGGCGGTGCCGCCGAGCGAGGCGCAGAGCGCGTGGCGCAGCTGGGTCGCGGCCTCGGTGCTGATGGCCGCGATGACGACCTGGACCACGCCCGCCAGCGACACCTCGAAGCGAAGGTCGTGGGTCGGCTCCGCGTAGATCACCGCGCCTTCGCGGATCGCGTCGGCCAGCTCGGGCGTCGTCATCTCGACGTACTCCCATGCCTCGGGCTGCGCGCTGTCGGTGGCGTTGAAGTCCTCGGAGTCCATAGGTTCCCCCTCATCGTCTGCCGGGGCACTGCGGCTGCTCGATCGAGTCCGCCCCGGTTGTTCCGTCCTGGTGCGGATCGGGAAATCCGCGTGGCGCCCGCCGTGGATTCGAACCACGCGCCCCGATATCGGGCGGGCCTTCGCCTATTCGGCGAAATAGATCAAGTACTTTCCCTGATTCCTCGTCAGGAACTGCTTCATGGCGCGCCGGTTGAGGGTGACGGCGCGGCTGCGATGCTGGATGCGGCGCCCACCGCCCCGGAGTCGAATGCGCCGCAGCGCATCGAACGAGCCGGCCCAGTTGGCTTCGATCGTCTCCGGCTCCCAGTAGGTCCGGGTGTGGGCCTCGGCCCGGACGTTGAGGTAGTCGAGCAGGGTTGCCGTGAGCTGCGGGGTGACGGCGGGGGCGCTGTCCAGCTTGCGCATGAACAGCACCGCGCCGGGCGCGCGCCCGAACTCGCCGGGGTCCGGCCGGAACTTCCACATGGTGGAGTCGCCCAGCCAGATGCGCTCCGTCTCGGAGAACATGACGGATTCCATGTCCGGGGCGACGGACTCCCGCTCGTCCTGGGCGTGCTGCATGAGCCGAAGCGCTTCTGACTGCTGCTCGGGGTCATCCCAGTCGATTGCAGAGATCCTGGCGTATACGCGCTCGACCGACTGGTAGGAATGCCATTTCTCGGCGAGGTTCGCGCTGACGGCGTAGACGTAGTAGTCGGCGCTCACTTGCTGCTTTCCTGCTCTTTCGAATTCTCGGCTGCTGGAGGGGAGGGGTGGTGTCCCCGGCGGAGGCGGGGACACCACGAGGAGGTCACAGGCCGCCGTCGGCTGCTGTGGGCTCGTCCGGCGGGGGCGTGAGCTTGAAGACGGGGCCGACGCGCAGCGGGAGGTGCTTGGGGCCGCGGATCGAGCCTGCGACGATCTGCTCGGCGTGCTTGCAGAGCCGGGTCTTGGGGTCGTCGCTGTGGATGGCGGAGTTCCAACAGGCGTTGGGGCGCCGGTAGGGCGGGACCGGGAAGCGGTGGGTGTAGCGGGTGGGGTTCTCGGAGTCGGCGGCGGCGCGGTCGCGCTCGGTCGCCTCGCGCGAGGGCCGCCGTGGGGGCCGGAGGCGGATGACGCGCACGGTGTCGCGCTGCGGGTCGCGCTTGCGGCCCGGGCTCTTCGAGCGGACGGTGAGGTCCTCGGTCTCGGTCCAGCCGCTGGGTCCCTCCTGCTGGATGAGCTGCCAGGCGGTGTAGACCGCCTGGGTCCAGTAGGAGGCGCAGTGCGGTGCGGTCTCGTGGAACGGCTTGCCGAAGGGCAGATAGAAGGAGTCGACCCGGCTGAGCGGCGCGTGGCCCTTGGACTGGCGCACCTGGTCTCCGGCGGTGATGGCGCGACGGGAGCGGATCTCCGTGCCCAGCCGCGTCTCCGGGGGCAGCAGCTCGAAGCCCATGCTCCTGGTGCTGTAGTAGGTCAGCCAGATGCCCCGGCTGTCGGGGATCTTGGCCTGCTCCTCGTCGGCCGTGCGGTACATCCAGCTGACTGGGGTGTTCGGGATCCGGTCCGTGGGGGACCAGATGCTCCAGGAGACCGCCACGATGGGGACGTGGAGGGTGGGAGTCTCCTCCGGCAGCGGATCGACTCCGAACATCTCGCGGCTCGTGGCCGTGTAGGAGCCCAGCGGCGTGGCGAAGAGCTGGAACCCCGCCGGTGAGGGCATGCGGTCGATGCTCACCGGCTCTTCCGGCCGCTTCGCCCCGACGGCCACCGACAGGGCGGTCATGTCCTCGTCGGCGTAGTACAGGCGGGCGTCGTCGAGCCGCTGCACCTCCTGCCTGGCCAGGATGCGCCCGGCCGTGGTCGGGCCGCTGCGCCCCGGGACGTAGGGGGTCTGGCTCTCGTGCCAGGCGGCGGCTCTGAGGGCGAGGCGTTCGTGAACGTGGGGCTGGCGGAAGTAGTCCCGAAGGTGGGTGCGCCACGCGGGGAGCCGAAGCGGGTCGGCGGCCCGCCAGGCGTCGGCGGGGGTCGCGTCGGGGCAGACGACGGACATGCGTTCTCACGATCGTTGGGGTGTGGGGAAGCGGTCGATCGCGCGGCCGTCGTAGAGGAGAGCCGCCGGCCGTGGGCGCAGTCTTGCGGTGCGTTGCCCGGGGCGAACCGACGAGAACTAATCTACAGCCCATTTGCTCATATTGCAATGCTTGATGTGTGGGTGGTGGGCAAGTCGAGGCCGTCCGAGCGACAGGGGCCGGGGCCTCCTGCGCCTCCGCGTACGCCGGCCCGGCGGCCCGGGGCGCTCCTGGGGCGCGGTCAGGTGCTGGCCCAGCGGGCGGGCATGGTGCCGTCGCCGGCGTCCTCGCGGCGCTGGTCCTCCAGGTCGGCGGCCTGCACGCGCGCCGCATGCCACTGCGAGGTCTCCCACTCGCTCGGACGGCGGCAGTGCCTGCCGGGCGGCGCCTTGCACTTGGGGCAGGTCAGTGCCCCCGGGCAGGTGTCTCCCAGGTCGGAGCCGTCGCAGAAGCCGCAGGGTGTCCCGGTCGCCGGCAAGGGGCTGCCGGCGGTGTCGACGAGCAGTCCGGCGTCCCTCCAGGCCCGCTCTTCGGCGCGGGAGGACGGCGGCCCGAACGGCTGGCGGACCTCACCCGTCCGGGAGCCGCTGCCAGCGGCGGGGGCCGGGTGGGCGCTCACCATCCGATGAGGGAGCGGTTGGCGGGCGCGAGCCGGGCCAGGTGCGTGCCCAGCCGTCTCAGGTCGGCTTCGGAGTATCCGTAGCGGTCGAGGACGGCCCGGGCGGCCAGGGTACGTGCGGCAGCCCGGGCCAGCTGCTCGCGCTCCTGCCGGAGGGCGAACAGGGCGCGCAGCGCGGCGACGTGCCGGGCGGCGTCGATCACGGGGGCCAGTCCGGTGCGGTGTTCGGGATCGTGCGCGATCTCGGTGACGCGGGGCCGGGCCGCCTCCAGCATCTGCTGGGCCGAGGCCAGCCACCCGCGGCCGCTCCGGGACAAGGCGACGGTCCAGCTGGCTCCGGAGTCGGTGCTGACCAGGCCGTAGGAGAGGGTCAGCGGGACGCGGTGGCGCAGGGACACAGCCGCCCGGATGTCCAGGTGCTCACCGTGCGCGATGCCACTGTCGGCGAGGCCGGCGGCGAAGACGACGGTGGCCCGGTGGCTGCCGACGCGCATCTCCGCGGTGTACGACCTGCTGACCAGGGCCTCCACGTCGAGCGAGGAGCCCACCGTCGCCGCGGCCTCGGCGCCGCGCCGCGCCGCCTGGAGCGCGGTCAGCACCTCCTCGGCGAGCAGGGGGTTGAGTTCGGAAGCGGACAAGGCGAAGTCTCCTGCGGGGTCTGTGCCGACGGGCTCGGGCGGGGCGGCATGGGTGAGGGGAGGGCCGGCGTGCTCACCAGCCCCAGGCGAGCATCCGGGCTGGCCTGGACGTGATCGGTCCGGGCAGTGCGCCCGGGGCGGGGGTGGGTCAGCTGCTGCCGACGACGGAGCGGATCATCGCTTCGGTCTCCTTCGTGCCGTACTGGCCGACCAGGTAGTGGATCTGACTGTCCAGGCCGCCGTTGTTGATCTCGGCGGCGCGCAGGCCGGCGACCTCGTGAAGCGCCTCGCCGAGCGGCAGGTCCGCGGCGCCCTGGTCGTTGCTGGAGTCGCTGGCGTAGTGGGAGGCGGCATCGTGCACGGCCTCGTCCAGGTCGGTCTCTTCCAGGCCGAGCTCTTCGGCCAGCGCGACGAGCCGGTCGGCGTCCGCCTGGTCTGCGGGGGACAGGGGGTCGTCGCGCCCGATGTCGAGGGCAATGTCGTCGATGTCGGGCGTGCCGTCGTCCTCGGGTTCGAAGGCACCGGAGGCGGTGGCGCGGTCGGTAGTGGTCAATGGGGCTCCATGAGGTCGGACGAGAAGCGGGCCGAGCCGCCGCAGGGATCGCGGGCTGCTGGCTCGGCTCCGGATGAGGCGGCTCCCCGGGAGCCGCCTCCGCGGTGTCGAAAGTCGTCGGCTCGGCACGAGGCGCCGGATCAGCTCCCGCTGGCCGCGCTGCTGAGCCGACGGCCGAGGGCCCCGTCCACGATGGCGGGCGCTCCTCCGAAGGCGCCGCTCAGGTAGGTGCGCTGGACGTCCTCGTCCTTCCCCGGATCGAAGGAGGCGAGCGGCGTCAACGAGGTGGCCCCGGCCGCGTCCTTGGCGACGAGGACGACCTCGTGGGGAGCGAGCACCGGGGCGTAGGACGGCCCGAGGAGCGAGGTGTCGTGCGTGGCCAGGATCAGCTGCGCCCCGCGGGGGTTGATCCAGGGGGCGGCGAAGAGCCGGACGATCTCGGCGCTCAGGCGCGGGTGCAGTCCCGCGCCGAAGTCGTCCAGGAGCAGCCGGTGGCCGTGGTCGAGGGCGTGCACCGCGAGGTGGAGCGCCGCGGCGGCGCTGCGGGTTCCCCGTGACAGCGCGGCCCAGGGCAGGGCGGTGGCGGTTCCGCTGTCCGTGGCGTGGTGGAGGAACAGGACCTCGCGGGTCAG
>NZ_FOAZ01000058.1 GCF_900109465.1 Streptacidiphilus jiangxiensis | reverse complement strand
GACGCCTATCCCAACCGGGAAGAGCGCCGACGTATCCGGCGACGCCACAGACTCCGACTGAAGCAGGCTCTCCTGGGACGATCCCGAGGCGGACAGACCAGCAAGGTGCACCTGGCCGCGGACCGCAAGTGCCGCCCGCTGGCGTTCATCCTGACCGCAGGACAGGCCGCGGACAGCCCCCAGTTCATCCCAGTGCTGAAGAAGATCCGGGTCCGCGGGGCCGTCGGACGTCCTCGCACCCGGCCGGACGCAGTCGCCGGAGACAAGGCCTATTCGTCCCGCGGCAACCGAACCCATCTGCGAAATCGCCATATCAAGGCGGTGATCCCGGAGAAGACGGACCAGGCCGCGAATCGGAGGAAGAAGGGCCGCGCGGGCGGTCGGCCGGTCGGCCACGACGCCGAGCTCTACAAGGAGCGGAACACCGTCGAGCGCCTGATCAACAAGCTGAAGGCCTGGCGAGGCATCGCCACTCGGTACGACAAGACCCCGGAGAGCTACCTCGCCGGCCTCCACTTACGCGCCTCGATGATCTGGATCAGAGAGTTCGTCGAAGCCCCTTCTTGATCACGACTCGATACGCGCCCTAGGAAGGCGGTGATCCTGGCCCGGAAGGACGGACGCTACGGCGAGGTCGAACTCCTCGCCCTCTACCCGGACACCGGTGCTCTGGTGTCCACATACAATGAGCCGCCGAGCCAGCGCCCGTGGGCCGGACCGTGCCCGGACCCGGTCGAGGCGCGCGCCTCCTTCGGGCTCGACGCACCCGACGGCATCCCCCAGCCACCCTCCTTCGCTGACGCGCCCCTTGCACCGGCCAGCCCCGAAGGGCTCCACCGCGCGATCGCCACCGGCAGGCTGCGTGTCCACGACCGCTGCCGCGGCCCCGACGGAACCCTCATGGCCCTGGCCGCCTATCCCGCCAGCGGCCGGGCAGTGCACCTCCACGGCGAAGGCGACCAGCGCCACATCGCCGCCCGTTTCGACACCACCGAGCAAGCCCGCGCCGCCTGGCGCCAACCGCAGCGCGCACCCGCATCCAGGCTCGCCGCAGACACCACCACAGTCACCGCGCGGCGCAACGCGCCCCGCCACCGATGACCCAGGGAGCGACCACGACACCGGATCTGATGATCACGCTCGACCTCGACGACCACGGCTACCTCACCGCAGCCACCGACGAGCCCAGCCCGGCCGCCGACCGAGCCTTGTCACTCCTCGGCTTCATCCGCCCCCGCGGCCAGCGCCACCAAATCCTCGACGTCGACCCCGGCGAACGCCTCGACGTCGCCACCGACTGCGCACGGCTCCTGACCGCCGCCGGCTACGAAGTCGCCGCCACCCCCGCCCTCATCCCCGACGGCCCACCGCCGCCGACCCCGGTCGGCGAGGAGGCCCTCGGCGACCCCACCATCGCGATCACCCGGCACCCGGTGCTGGGCATCACCGCCACCAGCGTCGCCTCTGGCGAAGGCGACGCCCACCGGCTCATCACCCGCGCGGGCTTCCACTACCTGCCCACCCACAGCACGTACGTGCTGCCCTTCGACATCCCCCACGACCGGGCGCTGGCCGCCGCCACCGAACTGACCCGGCAACTCGCCGCACACCACATCCCCGCCGCAGTCAGCCCCGCCATCCACCACCCCCTGCCCGGCCAACGCCTCACCGACCACCCCACTGATATCGCCCCGAACCCCGCGGACCCACGGAGCGGCTGGGCGACCCGCATCGCCCAGTACCTCCGCGCCGTGGCCGACCGCCTGGTCCCCGCACCGCCGAGCTCGCTGCCGCAGCCCGTCCCGCACACGGGCACGGCCTGGGTGCAGGTGCCCCTGAGTGGCCCGAAGCCTCGGTGGACCCCGCCGGCGGCGCTGCCTCTGGCGCCTGGAGTAGTCCTGCGTGCTCAGGGTGCCCGCCAGTCCTCCGTATTCCAGCCGACCCACAGTCCGGCACCGACCCCGCCGCCGCCCTGCGCGCGGCAGCCCCTTTCGCCGGTCCAGCGTCGTCCACGGTGACGTCGAGCTCCGTACTGGCCCAGCGGGGGGCGCTACCCCGCGTACGCACGGTGAAGCAGCCAGGCGATCGCCTCCAGGTCGTCGCCGCAGGTCACTCGGACCTCCAGGGCACCCGTCCCCAAATGGCCGACACCTCGCACGTCCCGCACCAGCCCCGCGACCTCCTCGACGGAATCGGGATCAGGGAGTGTGAGGTACGCCGCCAGGGTGTGGATCCCTGGAAGCACGGTCACACAGACGAAGTTCCGGCCCTGACGACGGTAGGCCACGTAGTGCTGCAGCGACTCGCGCTCCACCCCGGTCCACCCGCACAGCAACTCGTCCAGCTCCCAGAACAACGTCAGCAGCGACACCGGAGCTCGCCCCAGCTTGTCGGTGAAGGAGCGCCCCAGCGAGGGGCGCCGAACCACCCCAGCCCCCGGCTCCGGGGCATCCGCCGGAAGCTCTATCGAGCGGCTCTGACCTCCTGCAACAACGTCCTCCAGCGCAAGCAGACCCTTCTCGAAGCAGTGGAAGCGCACCAACTCAACCCGGCGCCCGACATACCGGATCGCCTCGCGGTCGAACCGGGTGAAATCCGCGGCCAGGCACACGACGCGCGGCGACGACCAGTCCACTCCGGCAGCGGCTTCAGGCCCGAGGCGCCGTTCGACGAGCGCTTCGAACTCGCTGCGATGGTCCTCCAACCACGAGAGGTAGAACAACGCCTGGTTCACCACGTTGTGATCACGGCCGCGCTTGTATTCCACCAGCACCGGCGCGCCCGTTGCCCGGTCAAGGCCCAGCGAGTCGATCCGTCCCCGGTGTACCTCACCAGTTGCGTATTCCGATGCCAGGAACTCCGCCCCTAGGAGGGTGCCCATGCTCGCTTCTACGGTCCGTTGAAGATCGCGCTCGCGCCGCAGTGCCCGTGTTGGTACCGGCTGCGCACCGTCTTCCGTCAGCCGGAAGAGTCTCATCTCACTCATCAGTCCACCCCCGTCATCGACACTATGCGAAGGACAATCCCGCAGGTCACTGACCTATTCCCTCTCGGCTGGGCGCGCTGGCGTTGAGAGAGCGGCAGGAATGACGCCTTCGCAAGGAATGCAACAAGGAGTGCGGCCAAAAGGCTGGCTGACATCTGGTTTCGGAGCGCTCGGTCCGCGAAACGTAGGCGGGGCCGGCAGGAGCCTGGAGGAACTCCGCGAGGACGTTGCCCACGTACGACTTCGTCCACCACCACCGGGCGGCGCACCGCGCCCCCACTGTTGACCTAGGGAGCAACCACGACTCCGAATCTGAGGTTCAGCCTCGGCTGTTGCGCGTACAGCGACCCCACCGCCGTCACCCTCGAACTCGGCTATGCGCTCATCCCCGGTCTCGCTGAAGGGCTCCCGGAACGGGGATCAGAGCAATCGCTCGGCATCGCTACCGAGGCAATCGGGTTGGGCGTATGACTGCGGGAAGGCGAGAGCGCTCATCCGAAGTCGAGGCAGCACGACCAACTGTTGTCCTCGATTGGAGGCCTCGCAGCTTCACAACTCAGGAGCGCCGTCGGCTTGCCGCCATGCTCTTCGGGGGCACCAGTGACGACAAGAGGGATGAGTCGGAGAGCACTTCGTGTAGTGACTTCATGCGGCCCCTTGAGTAGATTGCGATCGCAGTGAAGTCATCGATAGCTGGGTAGATTTGGCTGGCCAGGACGTCAGCCAAGAAGGGAGAGAAGGCTTGCGTCGGCCGATACCGCCTCGCAGTGCAAAGCGCGGTTCTGGACAGTTGGTCCGGGTGGCAATCTATCTTCGCGTCTCTACGGTCAAGCAGCTCAAGGGCTATGGGCTGCAGGTCCAGTTGGAGGAGTGTCTGGCCTGGCTGGATTACCGGTTGGGCCAGGGCATGTATGTGTATGAGGTGTTCACGGATGGCGGGGTATCGGGGAAGCTCGCGCAGCGCCCTGAACTGGATGCGCTGAACAATGCGGTCTGTGAGGGCCGCTTCGACTTGGTGGTGTTCGGGAAGCTCGACCGTATTGGTCGGACGATGAAGGACATCCACCGATGGGTGTATGACACGACCGATCGGGGTGTCCGTGTCGCTACCGCTGATGGGCGTATCGACAGCGACGACGACATGTTCGGGATCCTGCTGAGCCTGCTTGCCTACATGGCGGAGCTTGAGCACGCCATGATCTTGGACCGGACGATGGGTGGGCGGGAGAAGAAGCTATCGGCGGGCGGTTGGCCGGGGGGAGTGGCGCCGTTCTGGCTGCAGCTTCCCGGTAAGGGCTCGAACGATCCGCCGACGTTGCGTGAGGAGGGGATTCGGCTGCTGGAGGCAGCCGCGTCCCTGCTGGTGGACGAGCGTCGGCACGCGGAGGAGGCAGCCCGCAGGCTGAATCTTCTGGGCTACCGAACCGTGCGGGGTCTGGAGTGGACCGGGGCGAATCTGATCCGGACGTTCCAGCAGACGGGGTTGGACGGCTACATCGTCTATCGGAACACCGAGCACCCGCGTGGGGCTTCGGTGCGGATGGGGGAGGACGGGCTGCCGTTGTACGGGGAGACCGTTCGGATTCCTGTCCCCACACCGCTTCCGGCGGACAGGGTGACGGCGGTACGTCAGGCGTTGGCGCAACGCTCGTTCGTGAAGCCGGAGGAGCGGGGCTACCTGCTGTCGGGGCGGTTGAAGGCGCCGTGCGGACACCACTACATCGGCACCCACCGGTCGACGCGCGACCGTACCACCTACCGGTGTAGCGGCCACCGTGCCCAGCCGGCCTGCGGCTGCCAGGAGATCCTGGCCGAGCCGCTTGAGGCGGTGGTGTGGGGGGAGATGGTCAAGGTCCTCGGCGACCGGGAGAAGCTGAGGGCTCTCGCGCGGGAGTGGATCGGTGACGTACCGGAGCGTGCCCGCACTTACCGCGAGCGCATCATC
Source organism: Streptacidiphilus jiangxiensis (assembly GCF_900109465.1). GTDB lineage: Bacteria > Actinomycetota > Actinomycetes > Streptomycetales > Streptomycetaceae > Streptacidiphilus > Streptacidiphilus jiangxiensis. The sequence continues at coordinate 9,927 of NZ_FOAZ01000058.1, read as the reverse complement.
GAACTCGACGCACAGCTCGAGCGGCACCGCACCATGCGCAAGACCAAGCTCCTCGCCCTCGCCACCGCCATGGCCGCCGACGGGGACGACGGCAGTGGAACCGAGGTCGAGATCCAGCAGGCGATAACGGAGCTCAAGGCGGAGCTGAAGGACAAGGAGGCCCGGCTGCGGCGGATGCGCGAGGAGACCGTGGAGTGGCTGGCCGAGGCCGAGGCGCAGGAGGAGCGCGCGCAGGAGGTGCTGGAGCTTGCCCTGCATACTGACGAGCGCCTGGCCGACATGCCGGTCGAGAACCGGCAGGACCTCCTCGACCTCCTAGACGTCGAAGTAGCCGTCACCAGCGACGTCCCAGGCTCGCTGCGCCGGACCGGCTGCCCGTTCGAGACCTGGTTCGAAGACCGCGACCTCCTTGTCCCGCCTGCGCTGACTGAGGAGCGGTGGTCATCGATCGCAGGCCTGTTCCCGGTACTGAGGGTGGGGCCCACGGTGGTGCCGCCGCGACTGGCGTTCGAGGCCTCCCTGTACAAGGCCCGGACCGGGCTGGCGTGGAAGGATCTTCCCGACGCCATCACTGAAGGAAGGCGCCCCCACAGCGTCTATCAGCGTGCACTGATGCAGATGAAGTCCGGCGCGTGGGAGCAGGCCGTCCGCGCCCTCGGCTCCTACGAGGGCACTCCGGTGCCGCCGACGTACGCGCTGCCGGATCTCCACATCACCGCCAGCTTCGACCCGCGACTGAGCAGCCTGCCCCGCGCGGCCAGTGATGGTGAGTCCAGTGTGACTGGGGAGGGCGCAGAGAGATCATTTTCAAATTGTTTATGGCATACGCCCGCCTATTTCTTAGTGACGACGGCCGCATCTTGCGGGCCATGCAGCGCTCTGCCGTGAATGGCGGGCTGATCATGATGCACCCGGAGAACGGCGTGGCGATCGACGTGCTGGTCGAGCAGGCCTTGGCTCGTGGTGAGCGTGACCCTCGGTATCACGGGGAGGTCCGCCATGCCCTTCTTGAGGCGGAGGCGACGCACCGGGCGATCCAGTTGGCGCGAGTGGCGGGCGCGCCGCTGTACGTCGTCCACGTGTCGGCGGAGCAGGCGGTCGCGGAGATCGCGCAGGCGCGTGACCTGGGGCTGAACGTGTTCGGGGAGACGTGCCCGCAGTACCTGTTCCTGTCGACGGACAACCTGGCGGAGCCGGACTTCGAGGGCGCGAAGTACGTGTGCTCGACGCCGCTGCGGCCGCGCGAGCACCAGGCGGCGCTGTGGCGGGGGCTGCGGACGAACGACCTCTCCGTCGTTTCCACCGACCACTGCCCGTTCTGCTTCGTGGGGCAGAAGGAGCTCGGGCGCGGGGACTTCTCGAAGATCCCGAACGGTCTGCCGGGCGTGGAGAACCGGATGGACCTGCTGCACCAGGCGGTCCTGGACGGGCACATCTCGCGGCGTCGCTGGATCGAGCTGGCTTGCGCGACGCCTGCGCGGATGTTCGGCCTGTATCCGCGCAAGGGGACCATCGCGCCGGGTGCGGACGCGGACATCGTCGTCTACGACCCGCACGACCGCTACACGATGTCGGCGCAGACGCACCACATGAACGTCGACTACTCCGCGTACGAGGGCCGGACCGTTTCCGGGCGGGCGCGAACGGTGCTGTCGCGCGGCGCGGTGGTCGTCGACCGCGGCGAGTACCGCGGCCACGCCGGCCACGGCACCTTCCTGCCGCGTGCCACGAGCCAGTACCTCATCTGAGTCCGGCCGGTTCGGAGCCTCGCATGCTCTGAGCCGACCCCCCCACCAAGAACCGCACGTCTGAAAGGCGCCTGTGATGGATATCGGCCTCGTCCTCCAGACCGATCCGCCGGCCCGTCTGCTCGTCGAGCGGATGATCCGCGCCGAACGGGCCGGGTTCACCCACGGCTGGACGTTCGACTCCTGCGTGCTGTGGCAGGAGCCGTTCGTGATCTACAGCCAGATCCTCGCGAACACCGAGCGGTTGACGGTCGGCCCGATGGTGACCAACCCGGTCACCCGGACGTGGGAGGTCACCGCCTCCCTCTTCGCGACGCTCAACGACATGTTCGGCGCCCGCTCCGTCTGCGGCATCGGCCGCGGCGACTCCGCGCAGCGGGTCGCCGGCCGCAAGCCGGCCACGCTGGAGCGGCTCTCACACGCCATGCATGTGATCAAGGAGCTCGCGGAGGGCCGGGAGGCCGAGGTCGACGGCACGGTCATGCAGATCCCGTGGATCACCGGCTCGCCGAAGCTGCCGATCTGGATGGGCGCCTACGGGCCGAAGGCCCTGGAGCTGACCGGACGCCAGGCCGACGGCTTCATCCTCCAGCTCGCCGACCCGTTCCTGACCGAGTGGATGGTCAGGCCGTCCGCCGCGCGGCCGAGGAGGCCGGCCGCGACCCGGCCTCGGTCACGGTCTGCGTCGCCGCGCCCGCGTACGTCACGGACGGCAGCGCTGAACAGCTCGCCCACGCGCGGGAGCAGTGCCGCTGGTTCGGCGGCATGGTCGGCAACCACGTCGCCGACCTCGTCTCCCGCTACGGCGAACACTCCGGCCTGGTCCCGGACGCGCTGACGGACTACATCAAGGAGCGCCAAGGCTACGACTACTCCCACCACGGCCGCGCCGGCAACCCGGACACCGCCTTCGTCCCGGACGAGATCGTCGACCGCTTCTGCCTGATCGGCCCCGTCCACGCGCACCTGGAGAAACTGGACCACCTGCGCTCCCTCGGCGTGGACCAGTTCGCCATCTACGCCATGCACGACGCCGTCGAACCGACCATCGACGCCTACGGGAAGCACATCATCCCGACGCTGGCAGACTGAACCACGCCGTCGAGGATCCCCTGTCAAACCCGCGGCCACCCTGCATCGCCGTTCAGGGTGGCCGCGGCCTCTGTGAGGCAGGCATCTGGCGGAGCGCGAGACGTGGCACACTTGATCCCCAGCGGCCGCCGCTGGCTCGCGACGCCGCTCTCGACGACGGAGTTGCCGGCAGATCTGCCGCTGCCTCCCGGTGAGCACATCGGTGCCGTCATGGAGGTACTACAGCGAGGCCGCGCCGAGCTGAACGCGCTCGTTACGGCCTGGGCCTGATCTGCGGTCAGGCACCGTGGCGGCATTGTCCAAACGGCGTCGAGCAGTTAGCCTCGTCGCAGGTCATGAGTGTCAGCGTGTGGCCCTGGCTTGCTGACCGGCAACCCTCGATACAGCGGTGGGGTGCTCCAGGTGACGACCCGACAGGACAGGGCTGTCCTGTAAGCGCGAGGCCCGATGCGGCCCTGAGGACTGTGAGGTGATCCGGATGACGTCGGCGAACCGCCTTCGCCACCGCGGCGTCCGGCAGCCCTGCGCGTTCTTCGAGTTCAGCGCGGTCCGTCGCCATGTCGACCTGCAGCGGGTCAGCAGCGCACTGTGTCCGGGCATCCGTCCGGTCTGACGACCGATCCCGGAACAGTCCCGCCCTTTCTCACCCGCACGCCGCGCCGCGGCTCCAGTCGCCATGCCTTGCCTGGTGGCGCCGGCGTCGTGCCTCCATGGGATGGAAACCTCCGCCATGAGCAGCTCCGACACGCCCACACGCACGCTCGCGCCCCCACCCGAACCGGTGCGGGACGACCCCGAACGGCCGAGCGACGAACAGTTGCTCGCGGCTCGGCCGGTGCCGCTGCGCCGCCCGGGCCGATGGCTCACCGCCTTGACCCTGCTCGTCCTGCTCGCCATGTTCGGCCATACCGTGCTGACCAATCCGCGCTTCCAGTGGTCGGTCGTCGGCGACTTCTTCCTCAGCGGTTCCATCCTGCGTGGGCTCGCGCTGACGCTGTGGCTGACGGCCGCGGTGATGGCCTCCGGGTACCTTCTCGGGATCGGCGTCGCCGCGATGCGTCTGTCACGCAACCCTGTCCTGGTCTCGGGGAGCTTCGGCTTCGTGTGGCTGCTGCGCTCCGTCCCACCGCTGGTCCAGCTGCTGTTCTGGTACGAACTCGCGTCGCTGTATCCGCAGTTGTCGCTCGGCATCCCCTTCGGCAGGGAGTTCGTCACGGTGCGCACCGCGCACCTGTTCAGTGGGTTGCTCGCCGCCTACGTGGGGCTCAGTCTCGACGTGGCCGCCTTCTCCTCCGAGATCGTTCGGGGCGGCATCCTCTCCGTCGACCCGGGGCAGACCGAGGCGGCCCAGGCCCTCGGCCTCGGACCGGTGCGGATCTTCCGCAGGATCGTCCTCCCGCAGGCCATGCCGTCGATCGTGCCCGCCTCGGGCAACCTGCTGATCGGCATGCTCAAGGCGACCTCGATCGTCAGTGTTATCGCCGTGCAGGACCTGCTCTACTCCACCCAGCTGGTTTACAACCAGAACTTCCTGATCATCCCGCTGCTGCTGGTCGCCACCCTCTGGTACGTCATCCTCACCACGCTGCTCTCGATCGGTCAGTTCTTCGTCGAGCGGCACTTCACCCGCGGCGGCAGGCGCCGTGACGAGCAGGGATTGTGGCGAACGCTCCGGAGCAACGCGCCCCTGCTGGGCCGCGCGAGCGCTGTCGACCGCGCCGGACTTGCGGGTCTGTCATGACGGGCGACGTGACGGGCGGGCCGTTGGTGCGGATCAGGGGTCTGCGCAAGAGCTTCGGTTCGCAGCCGGTGCTGGACGGTGTCGACCTGGATATCCGACGGGGCGAGGTCACCGTGCTGCTCGGACCGTCAGGGTCGGGGAAATCCACCCTGCTGCGAAGCATCAACCACCTGGAACGCCCCGACGCCGGGTTCGTCGAAGTCGGCGGCGAGCTCGTCGGCTATCGCTACCAAGGCGGCAGGCTGCGTGAGTTGGGCCAGCGGGCGATCACCCGCCAGCGGGCCCGGGTCGGGATGGTCTTCCAGCAGTTCAATCTCTTTCCGCACCTCACCGTCCTCGACAACCTCGTGGAAGCCCCGGTCGCCGTCCACGGACGGCCCAGGAGCGGGGCCGAGGCCAAGGCGCGGGAGCTGCTGGACCGCGTCGGTCTTGGCGGGCGTGAGGGTGCGTTCCCTCGGCAACTGTCCGGCGGACAGCAGCAGCGCGTCGCGATCGCGCGGGCGCTGGCGATGGAGCCGCAACTGCTGCTCTTCGACGAGCCCACCAGCGCTCTCGACCCCGAGCTGGTGGGTGAGGTCCTCGCGGTGATGAAGGACCTCGCGGAGAGCGGCATGACCATGCTCGTGGTCACCCACGAGATCGGCTTCGCCCGGGAAGTCGCCGACACGGTGGTCTTCCTCGACGGTGGCCGGATCGTGGAGTCCGGCTCCCCGGCGGAAGTGCTGACCCGGCCCCGCCACGAGCGCTCGCGCGCCTTCCTTGCCGCCGTGCTCTGACACCCGATCAAGCGGCAGTACCGCTACCCACGAACTCTCCGAAAGGACAGCTTTCCGTGAGGACTTTCGCACGTCATCAGCTCAGTTTCCCTCATGCTTCGGTGACCGGCGCAGTCGTCGGTGCACTCGCTCTTGCTCTGCTCAGCGGTTGTGACTCGGCCGCCACGACAGCCACGACCCCGGCCGCCGGCCCCGCCGCGGGCGGCCCGGCGTCCGAGGCGGCCTCGATCCCGAGTCAGGACGTCGTCTCGACGATCCCCACCGACGCCGCGCTCCATGCGGAGCTGCCCGCGGCGATCCAGAGCCGGGGCACGCTCCTGCTCGGCACCAGCCAGGCGATCGGAACGTCGGGCCTTCCGCACGCAGGCCAGGGACCGGGTGGAAGGACCGTCGGCCTCGATGTCGACCTGCGCGACGCCGTCGCCAAGGTGCTCGGCGTCCGCTGGGACATCCAGTACGGGACCTTCCAGACCGTCATCCCCGGTGTTCAGAACGGCAGGTACGACGTGGGTCAGGACAACTTCGGTGCGACCAGGGCGCGCGAGAAGGTCGTCGACTTCGCCACCTACCTGAACGACGGCCAGTCGTTCCTCGGCTCAAAGGAGCTGAAGACGGACTCGGTGACCAGCCTCACCGATCTGTGCGGATATAACATCGCCACCAGCCCCGGCTCGACCTTCCAGCAGATCCTCACCGCCGGCGCGTCGAAGTGCGCGGCGGTCGGCAAAAGTCCTTACCACGTGCAGTACTTCGCCGACGCCGCACCGATCTTCCTCGGCCTGGCCAACGGCAAGGTGGACATCTACTTCGGTCCCACCCTGAGCCTGAAGTACGACGCGCTGAACCTGCCGGACACCAAGTACCTCGGTCAGATCAGCACGACTCCCGTCGGCTTCGTCACCGCGAAGGGGTCCCCGGTCGCGAAGGCGATCAGCGACGCGGTCAACAAGCTCATCGCGAGCGGTGCCTACGCGAAGATCTTCGCCAAGTGGGGTGTGCCGGACACCGCCGTCAGCAGCTCGGTGGTCAACCCCGCAGCGACGTTCTGAGCGGAGACGCGGCGGTGTTGACGGGCCACACCCGCGCTGGTGCACTGGAGGGCATGACGTCCTCCGGGCAGCCGCTGGTCATCCGCGGCCACATCGACTTCGGTCGGGTGTGGTCCGCCTCGCATCGCCGCTGAACCGGTTCGTCGCAACGGCTTCGCACGCGTGGGCCGTGGGCTGATCAGCCCCGCCCGTCCCGGTGCGGTGCCGGCGACGCTCCCACGTTGCCCCCGATCCGGCGGCGCATCCCCGGCCGCATCCCGGCCTCGGGCCTTCCCCTGTCCTGTTGCCAGATCCCGTGAGGAGCCGTTCATGGATGCCGCATTCGAGACGTGGAAGCACTGGCGGGACGAGCGCGTCATCAGCGCCCGCGCGCTCTACGGGCCACTGTCACTCACCGGCACGCACTGGCTCGACGCGCCACGGTCCAGCGGCCCGAACCTGCCGGGCCGTTGGACCGTGGACCGGCAGCCCGGCAGGAACGCAAAGGGCGGCCAGGTCGTGCTGACCGCCGCCCGGCACGACGGGATCTCCGTCGACGACCGCCCGTTCGACGGCACGCTGCGGCTCTGTCCCGAGGACGGCGGAGCCGGGGGCCCGCGCATCGGCCACGGCGGCCGGAAGCTGGAGCTGATCGCGCGCGAGAGCCGCTACGCCGTCCGTGTCTTCGACCCCGCCGCCCGGGCGCGAGCCGCGTTCGCCGGTATCGACGCCTTCCCCTACGACGACCGCTGGGTGCTGCCCGCGCGGTTCGAGCCGTTTCCGGCAAGCCGCAGCGTCCGGGTACCGCACAGCGACGGCCACACCCGCCCGACCGTCCTCGTCGGTACGGTGACGTTCCGCCAGGGGAGTGCCCTGTACACGCTGGCGGCCGCCCGCACGCCGGAGGGCACGCTGAACGTGACCGTGGCAGATCTCAGCCGTCGGGCGGAGAAGTGCGGGTTCCGCGTCGTCGAGATGCCCGCGCCGGATCCGTTGGGCACGACCGTCGTCGACTTCAACAGTGCGCAGCTGCCCCCCTCGGCGTTCGCCGAGCACTACCTGTGCCCGCTTCCGCCGGAGGGGAACACGCTGCCCTTGCCGGTTCGCGCGGGTGAGCGCCGCCTTCTGTCGCACCGCGGCTCGGAGCAGGGCCGTCGTCAGCGACTGCCCGCGCGCTCGTAAGGGATCTTCTCCCCCGCCTCGACCGCGATCGGCAACCGGTTCTCGGTGGGCGGCAGGGGGCAGGTGGCCAGATCGGTGTAGGCGCAGGGCAGGTTCGTCGCCCGGTTGAAGTCGACCAGCACACGGCCGTCCGCGTCCGGCGTCGCGACGGCGAGGGCGCGGTTGGCGGCGTAGGTGGTCACGCCGGAGGTGGCGTCGGTGAAGAGCACCAGCAGGCTCCCGGGCCGGCTGCCGTCGAACGCGGTGAGCCGGTGGGTCGAGCCGTCGTCGGTCTCGAACTCGATCTCTCCGGGGGCGTCGTAGACGTGTTCCAGGCCCTCGACGGCCGCGCCGACGGTCACCGGGCGCGGAGCTTCGAACGGCAGGTAGCGTCCGGTCAGCGCCCAGCGCGGGTCGGGCGCGTAGGCGGGGGTGTGCGTGTAGTCGCGCCGCAGCTTGTGGTCCGGGTGACGCGGGCGCAGGATGTCGTGCCCGCCGCGCTTGGCGATCTCGATCACGGCGTCACCGGCCTGCGCGAGCAGGCTCGCCCGCTCCGCGACGACGCCGAACCGGTGATGTCCACGCACGGTCTCGCCGTCGACGACGAGCTCCTCGCCGTCGTCCAACCGCACCGCGACGCCGTCCTCGTCGCTGGACCAGGCGCCGGGCGCGTCGGGGAAGCGCTCGGGTTCGGGCGTCAGCCACCGCAGGCTGGTCACGGCGAGGAATCCGTGGGGGTCGGCAAGTGCCCGCTCGTGGGCGGCGTGCCACTGCTCCCACTCGTCCACGAAGGTGTCGAGGTCGGTGTTCTGGGTGGTCATGCGGATTCCTCCGGGAGTCGTGGCGGGGCGAGCCGGCGGAACCGACTCGCGTGGAAGACCAGCGGTGCCACCGCGTGGTCGGCGTCCAGCTCGTGGACGCGCAGCAGGACGATGTCGTGGTCACCGGCCGGGACGAGCCGTTCCACGGCGCAGTCGAACCAGGCGCTCGCACCTGTGATCAGGACCGCCCCGTCCGCGGTGGCGTGCCAGTCGAGTCCGGCGAAGCGGTCGCCGTCGCGGGCGGCGAGCTGTCGGCAGGCGTCCTCCTGGTGCGAGCCGAGCACGCTGACTCCGAGTCGGGTCCGCTCGCGCAGCAGCGGCCAGGTGGCCGAGCTGTGGGCGACGCACACCGAGACCAGGGGCGGGTCGAGGGAAACGGAAGTGAACGAGCTGGCGGCGATGCCGACCGGGGCCCCGTCCACGAGCGCGGCGAGGGCGGTGACCCCGGTCGGGAACGCGCCGAACGCGTGCCGGAGTCGTTCCGGGCGCAGCGCAGGCCGTGCCGGGCTTGTCTGTGGCTCCGCCTGGATCGCGGTCATCGCCGTCCCCATTCCTCGGCGAGCAGCTCGTAGGAGTGGATGCGGTCCTCGTGGTCGTGGGTGATGGTGGTGATGATGAGCTCGTCGGCGCCGGTGGCGTCGCGCAGGGTCTCCAGCTGGTCGGCGACCTGTGTGGGCGAGCCAACGAACTGGGTCTCGGTCCGGTCCTTCACCAGCGTTCGGTCCGCCTCCGTCCACGCGTGGGCTCGGGCCTCGTCGGGGGTGGGGAAGGGGATCGCGCCGTCGCCGCTGCGGATGCTGCGCACCCACAGCCCGTAGCCGGTGGCCAGCTCCCGGGCGGTGGCCTCGTCCTCCGCCACCACCACGTCGGCGGAGACGCTGACGTAGGGGCGGTCCAGTTCGGCCGAGGGCCGGAAGGCCGCGCGGTAGCTCTCGGCAGCCTCCAGCACGGTGGCCGGGCTGACGTGGTAGTTGGCGGCGAAGCGCAGTCCGTGCGCGCCGGCGACCTCGGCGCTGATCCCCGCGCTGCTGCCGAGGATCCACACCTGGAGGGCGGCGCCCTCGCCGGGTATGACGTGCGCTTCGACGCCGTCCTCGGTGGCGTAGCTTCCGGCCAGCAGGTCGAGGATGTCGGCGATCTGCTCGTCGTACGGCTGCGGGTGCGCGCCCGGCTGCTGCAGGAGCGTGCGGTGCAGGGCGAACCGCGGGTGGCGCAGCAGGTGCTCGTAGGAGAACCGGTCGGGTATGCGCAGGCCGCCCGGGGTGAGGCCGTCGACGACGGGCGCGCCGCCGCCGACGAGGGCCGGCTCGCGGGCAGGGACCCGCGGGGCGGCGGCCTTGGGGGCGCCGGAGCCGCCGGAGCGGCCGAGGCCGAGGTCGAAGCGGCCCGGGTGGAGGGCGTCGAGCAGGCCGAACTCCTCGACGGTGGCCAAGGCGGTGCGGTGGCCCAGCTGGACGGCGCCCGCGCCGAGGCGGATGGTCGAGGTCGCGGCCGCGGTGAGGGCCAGGACGACGGCGGGGGAGGTGCCGGCGACACCGGGGTTGAGGTGGTGCTCGGCGA
>NZ_FOAZ01000067.1 GCF_900109465.1 Streptacidiphilus jiangxiensis | reverse complement strand
GGTGACGACGCTGGCGCCGACGCCGTACCTCTCGTGGATGCCCTTGCGCGTGATCAGGGCTACTGGGGCCGCCATCAGGACTCCTGCGCGGTGTCATCGGTCACGGCGACCCGCTTGGCCGATAGCTGCCGGCTGCCGTGGATGTGCCCGCGGACGGTGGACCAGCGCCAGCTGACGTACTCCGCCGGCGGCTCCAGGTCGTCGCCCGGGTGCCGGTCGGCCATCGGGACGAACTGGCGGGACTCGTAGGAACGGATGGTCGTCGCAGGGACGGCCCGCTCCTCCTCCGGGTGGTTCGGCCGCAGGAAGGCGAGCATTTCGCCGAAGCGCTTGGCGTCGAGCAGCTCGTCCTCCGGCAGCTCGGGTAGGCCGAGCGGGTTCTCCACCCCTTGGTTGATCTGGGCGTAGGCCCAGGCGCCCGGATTGTTCCTCCGCATCCACCGGTCGACCAGCTGCGGGTCCCAGCGCCCCTTCTTGACGGGCTCCGGGAACGTCGGATCCTTCGTCCAGCGCCGAACGGCCTGTTCCGCAACGTCGTAGCGCAACGCGATCGCGCGAATCGGCATCGGGAGCGCTGCGTGCTCCGGTTCGGTCATCTCGACGGCTCCAGAATCGGCCGGCCGGTTGCCGGCCAGGAGGGGATACCCGCAGGCGCGGGCGCGCTACGGACCTTACAGTCAAAACTGCCTTTCTACAATGTGGCGCCCGGCCCGGGCGCCGCGCCGAGTGGCATCGGGCCCAGGCCGAGCGGCCGGCCGACGGACAGCCCAGGCCGCGGCGGCTCGTCGCTGCTCCCGACGCTCAGCACCCCATCCCCGAGGCGGAGTCTCGCCGAGTGTTCCGGCCGGGCATCGCGCCGAGAGGTCACAGCTGCTGTTCCCTCGCCCGCAAGGAGCCCAGGGTCAGCGGGCGGGTGATTCCCCCGCGGCGGTCACGGAGGATCGAGACGTCGCCGAGAAGACGGCGCAGCTCCTCCTCTTCCTGCTCTGCGCGGGCGTACCGGTCGGGCAGCATGGCCAGCAGGTGCTTCCACTGCCGCTGGCCGGCGCGGACACAGGCGCCACCGCAGTTGTTGTGGGTGAAACCCATCTCGTACAGGCGCGGGGGCCTGATGCCCAGCCGACGGACCTCAGCGAGCAGTTCGTCCTTGGTGGCGTCCGGGCCGTCGGCAAGTGGGAACTCGACGGACCAGGGCTTCCAGTTGCGGACGATGGCAGGGATGCGACCACGGTCACGCTTGTTCGGCTCGATGCCGACGTAAGCCGTAGTGCGGTCCGGGGGCGCGTTCGTCTCCATCCAGACCCGGCAGGGCTGCTGTTTGAGCAACTTGGTGCAGGGAGCCAGGCGGTCATTGCCGAGAAAGCGCTGGTCATGGAAGACCTGCCACGGGGTTCGACCGTCCCGGACGATGGTCAGCGGCACGCCCAGGAAGGCGGAGGCGTCTTCGCTGAACCGCCAGAGGTCTTCGTCCTCGACCCCGGTGTCGGCGATCAACAGGGTCATGCCCGCAGTGCCGTGGCGTTCAGCGACCTGGACGGCCGTGAGGAGCGAGCCGACGCCTCCGGAGAACTGCACGACGTGCTGGTGCGCGCTCACGGTGAACTCCGCCCATCGTGCTGGTGGGCGCTCGCCCCGTGATCAGCGACCATGGACGGCCACCGGCACGAACGTGGCGTCCGGAGCACCCGGGTGGTGCAGCCGCAGCTCGCCGCTCGGCGCCAACCGCGCCCAGGACCCGGCGACGCCGTAGGCATCCTCGACCATCAGCCGGACCGTCAGGGCGCCGACCGTCGAAGCGCTCTCGCCGTCAACGAGCAGCTGCCAGGTCGGAACCAGGGTGCTGTCCGGCAGGTAGTTCTCGAGGCGGGTGAAGCGGTCGAGCAGCGCGCCGGGCTCGTCGATCAGTGCCCCGGTGGCGCGGCCAGCGACAGGGTCGTACACCAAGGTCCGGCCGAACTCGGCGGCACCCAAGAACAGCTTCGCAGCCGCGGTCTCACGGAGCAGTACGGTGCTCTCCAGCCGCTCCCAGCTCGCGCCGCCGTCCGAACTGACCTCGTGGATCCACCAGCCGCCCAGGCCTCCCGGCGCGGTGAAGGCTCCGCTGCGGTCGGGGCGCAGCTCAAGCTCGGCCGCGGGGACCGGGACGTAGGCGGACTTGCCGATCCGCACGGTGCCGTCCAGGTGCTGGTAAACCGGCAGGCCCTCCCGCTGCGCCCGGCCGGCGGCGACCATGACCTCCGCGCCGGTCAGCCCGGTGCCGGTCTCCTGCCACTGCTTGCCCAGGACCCGCTGGAAGCGGACGGTGTACGTCACGGGCTCCTGGCTGGTGTCGGCGCAGGCGACCCGCTGCTGCGGCATGACCAGGTCCTGGGCGAGGGCGTTGTCCTGGTCGATCAGGACGAGCACGGGGCCCGGACGCCCGGCGGAGGCGGCCGTCGAGCGGCGCACCGCGTAGCCGTAGTCGACCAGGGCGATGTGAAGGGCGGTCAGCATCCGCTCGGTCTCGATGTCCTCGAGCTCCGGGACGGGGGCCTCGCTGATCCAGCGGACGGTGAGCCGTCCACCGGGCTCGCCGGACTGCACGGGGTTCGTTCCGGTGCTGCGGAAGCCGCTGCCGGTGCCGACGTACTTCGGGAAGCCGGTCCTGACCAGGAAGGTGGTCGCGGTGCCGGCGTGCGGGGGACGGATCCTGTCCATCGGGTTCACTCCAGGGTGTAGCCGGGCGGCGCGAGGCAGCCCGGTGGTGGGAGACGGGGGTTGTGTGGCTCAGCGCCCAAGAGCTCGAAAGACGCGGGCGGCGTGTGTGGCGATTGCCGGCCGAAGCCGGTAGTCGGTGCCGCGGGGCAGTAGCAGTCGCCCGGCGGCCGCTCTCCGCCTGCGGCTCGGCGGCGGGGTATCACTCGCCGGCTGCTCCGGAGACTGCTGTTCATCGGGTGGGCGGGCGGCCCGAGGTCAGACGCGCTGTCCGTTGACGTAGACCTCGACCTCGATGCCGCTGACGCCGGTCCGGGACGCGCCGGCGTGTTCGCGTGCGCGGGCGAGGGCGTCGGGGTGGTGCTCGGTCGGCCGGAGCTCGTGCGTCCAGGCGGCGTCCTCCGAGGGGTAGCCGCGGTCGAGGTTGTCGTTGGTGGAGGTGTGCATCCGGGCGTAGCCGGGGTGGCCGGAAATGCTGATGCGCATCCAGGCGCGATCGGGGTTCACGGTGGTCCTGTTCGACGGTGCCCGGGTCGGTGCAGTGGCGACGGCGACCCGGGCGGAGGTATCAGGGGCAGACGACCTGCAGCGAGCCGGCGTCGTTGAGGGTCTGGATGCCGGAGCGGGCAAGCAGAGCGGCGACCTGGTCGCGGTAGCCGCCGTCCTCGCTCCAAGGGGCGGTCTCCGCCTGCTCCTGGCGGAGCTGCTCCGCATAGGTGGCCGACCACCAGAAGATGGTGACCTGGCTGCCGCCGATGTGGACCTTGACCCCGGACCTGGCGGCCGCCCAGCTGGCGGTCGGAACGGCCTCGGCGGCCGCGATGAGGTCCTCCACCTTGGCCCCGAGCGCGGCGACGGCCTCCATGGCGCAACGGTTGCCGTCGAGGAAGGCCTCGTAGTCGGCCTCCGTGACCGGAACGTAGGTGGTGGACGTGCCGCCCCGGTGTCGAATCGTCAGGGAGCCGTCCGGCTCGACCACCGCGTCGGCGGCCCCGATCCGGAACGCCCGACGGCGCAGCTCGGCCTGGCCGACCGCGTGACGGTGGCCTTCGACGCCCGGGGTGGTGCTCGGGGTGGTGATGAACCACTGGCTCGTGCTGGTCGCGGCCGCGGCGTGCCTGGCGTCGGCGAGCTTGATGCCGAGCTCCGCGGCGAAGGGGGCCGAGCCGAGCTGCACCAGGTCCTCGACCGCCACGAGGACGGCTGTGCTGTCGCCGCCGGCCGAAGCGGTGCGGCGCATGGACCAGTACGGATCCTGGAGCTGGGCGGGCATGTCCCAGTCGGCCTCGATCAGGGCCAGCACCGTTGATGCGGCGGTGGAGGGCATGCGGAACTCCGATCAGAGTGGAGAGATGGGGCTACTGAAGCCGCGGAACCGGGGGCGACGGCCCCTCGTGAGAACTAACGTACATTGTAAATGGTCATAGTGCAATGCATGCCGTCCGCGAGGAACTCCAGCAGGGCGGCCTTCGCCGAAAGCACCTCCGGCAGCAGCAACTGGGCAGCCGCACTCAGCGAGATGACCCGCGGCATCGTGACGAAGCCGTCCTCGGCGAACTCGCCGTTGCTCGCGGACAGGGTCAACCGCCCCTCGTCGTCATCCTGGCCGTCGCACGGCGAGACACCCACGGAGATACCGGTCAGGCTGTCGAGCAGCAGATATGTCCCGTAGTCGTCAGTGCCGGCTGAGGTCCACGCCGGGCCGAGCAGCGAGGCCGTAGCGGCGACCAAGTCGCCAAGCGGGAGCTCGTCCGGGAGGCGGGTGAGGTCGTCGGGATGGATCTCCTCGTACCGGCCGGCCGGGTCGGTGGCCAGGTCCATCCGGACGAGGAGTGCAGCCCGGGCCGACGCGTATCCCACGACGCGCCCAGCGCGGTGCGTGGAGTCCCGGCGGACGCGGGCGGAAGCGGGGTAGCGGTCGAGGACGGACGGGTGCGAGGGCATCGCGGTGAACCTCTTTTGCATACGGGTGAGTTGGTTGGTTGCAGCTCGGTCCTTGGCTCGCGGACTGGCTGCGCGAGCGCTCCGGCGCTGCTCAGCGGCCCGCGTCAGGAGTCGGCCGGGCAGCCCTCGTGGTCTTCGAGGCATGCGTGCACGCCCGCGAAGGTGACCCCGCCGGGCGCGCCCGCGAGCAGCGCCAGGCCCCGGGCGAGGCTTGCGGCGGTGGCGGCGGCGTGCCGCCCGCCGAACTGGAGGTCGTCTCCGTGCGAGGCGATCATGTTGGCCGCCTCGCGCCGCAGCCGCTCGTACTCCGGAGACGACGGGATCAGCTCCCGCTGCTCCCAGATGGCGATGGGCAGTGCCGTGAGGAGGTGGATCGACAGCGACGGCGGCTGGGCGTGCCGGGCTCCGGGCACAAGGCGGATGCGGCGGTTGATCTCGTGGAATGCAAGCGGGGCTGACGGCATGGCGAACTCCCTGGTCCGCAGGGCGGGCCAGTTGCTTCGAAGGGGTGGCGGGGGCGAGGGTCGTCGGCTCGAAGGGCGAGCCGTGCAAGGTCGCAGAGCCCCGCTGGTAGTTTCAGCTTACATTGCATTGGTTCATATTGCAATGCTCATGATGGGGGCTCAATTCGCCCTCGGCCTGGTCCGCTTCGAGGCTGGCCAGTTCGAGTCGGTCGCGAGGTGGCCGGCCCGGACCCACTTGGCCACCCGCTCGGGAAACTGCCTGCGGGTGAAGGAGCCGGCGTCCCTGAGCACGTAGCCTTCGTCCCGGCTCGTGTCCGTCACGGCCAGGAAGGCGTCGTGGAGTGCCTGGGGAAGCGGCCGTCGCCCCTGGTAGATCACCGGCACGGTGGCAAGGCCCAGCAGCTCGGCCCAGTCGACCGTCTCCGCCCACGACAAGCAGCGGTCACCTTCCCACGCCGCGAAGACCATGAAGGGCGGCAGGGCGCGGTCGTAGACGATGGAGTGGGGAACGGTCAGGTTCTCGCCGCTGATGAGCAGCCCGTCCGGGATGTCCGGGCAGATGCCGGCCGCGAAGGCTCTGATCCGGTCCTGCCAGGGCCGGCTGCGGCCCGATGGCGAGCGTGCGTACACACCGCCGCGGTGCAGCGTGGTGTTCTCCCCGTCCATCTTGAGGGTCGCGATGACCTCGTCGTCGCCCGACGGCGCGAAGGAGGCCCAGGTCCCGACGACGTCGTCGGCGGTCGCCCCGGGTGAGGAGGGCAGATGGGGGGTGCGCGGGTAACGGGGGAGCAGGGGGGTGTCCATGGAATCTCGGGAATTCGTGCTGAGGAGAGGAGATGGCAGCCCGGGCCTCGCCGTCGCGCTCAGGGCGTCGGCGCTGGCCGATCCGCGGCCGGCCGTCAGCGATACAGGCACAGGCCGTCGAAGCGTGCTCCCTGCGGAATCGAGGTCTGCGGAAGCAGCCCGCCGATGACTGGCACCGGCGCTCCAG
>NZ_FOAZ01000059.1 GCF_900109465.1 Streptacidiphilus jiangxiensis | reverse complement strand
GGCAGGCTGCGTCGATTGCAGGTGCGGCGGCTTCGGCTGGGCCGGTCACGCAGACGATGGCTCCGGCGTTGGCGGCGTCGAGCAGCGCATCAGCGAGGGTGTCGGCCTCGATCGCGCTGCTGCTGCGGTCCGCGGTTGCGGTGCCCGAGTCCGGGCCGAGGTCAGGGAGCGGCGCGGTGGCGGGGACCGGTTCGGCGGGCGATGGGAGCTCGGCTTGGGTCCGGGCGGCAGGGACCGTGCCCGGGCTCTGTTCGTCGGCCGGGGCGTTGGTCTGCGGGGGCAGCGGGGTGTCGGCGGTCACCGGCTGCTGCTCCAAGGCGGGGAGCAGCCATTGGGCCACCACCTGCTCCAGCAGCTCGTAGGCCCGCTGGGCTCGCTCGCTGCCGCTGCCGCCGAATGCCGAGCGGGGGGCGGTGAGCAGGGTGTGCCAGTGCGCGCCGGTCGTCCGGCGGCTGGCGGCTGCGCTGAGTGCTTGGCGCAGGGGGCGTCCGGGCTTGGTGGCCAGTGATCCGCGCGCGGGATGCACCAGCGCGTACGCGGGACGGGTCAGCTGGTTGCGGAGACCGAGAGGAATCTCCTTCCAGAGGGGGTCGGTGGGCGCGGGCAGCACGAGGCCGGCCGCAGCACCGGTTGCTTCGCTCCGTGGCTCGGGGGGCGGGGCATCCGTGGCGGTATCGGGCAGCGCGGGCGCAGCGGCTTCAGCCGCAGCGGCCGGGGCAGGGGTGGCCGGTTGGTCCAGGGCTGGGCGCAGGTACTGGTCCACCACCCGTTCGAGCGCCTCGTAGAGGTCCTGGGCGCGGGCGCTGCGCGTGCCGCCGAACGCGGTGCGGGGGGAGGTGAGCAGCGTGCGCCAGTGCTCGCCGAGCAGCGCGCCCGGTGTGGTGGCCCGTCGCAGCGCTTGCTGCAGCTCGCGTCCGCCTTCGGCGGCGAGGGCGCCACGGGGCGGGCTGACCAGATCGTGGGCGGGCATGATCAGGGCGGAGGCCAGCTTCTGCGGGATCGCGGCCCACAGTGCGTCGTCGGGCGGGGGCAGGACCAGTCCGGCTGCCGCCCCGCCACGAGCCGCCCCGGGGGCTCCGCTGGTGTCGGGAAGCGGGGTCGCGGTCTGCTGCCCGGGGGCGGCGGAGCTGCGGGGGGACTGCGGGTCCGGGGACGACACCGATGGCTCCAGGGTGCGGAGGAAGCTGGACGAGGCGTAGCGGCGCGTGGCGCGGTGGGGCGCCGGCAGCAGTGCGGGCGTGCCCGGGGCAGGTTGCGACGGCGTGGCCATGCTGGCCCCGGCGACATCCATCCGGGAAGGTGTAACGCTGAGAGTCTAGCAAGCCCGGTACAAGTCTGGTGCTGGATTTTGTAACGAGATCGGGTGAATCCCGGGCTGCGGGGTCGTTCAGTCGGTGGCGGGCTCGTAGCCTTCGACGTCGTCCACCAGGTGCGCTTCGTCGTCGCGGACGAACTCCTCGTACGTGCGCTGCACCGCGTCGCGGTGGCGGTCCACGTCGAACTCGCAGGCCCAGTTGGCGGTGCCCTCGGAGAACGCCGGCGCGGTCAGTGCGTCGATGGCGTGCTGATCGCCGTCGTTGACCTGGTGGGACTCGGTGATGGTGAGGGTGTGGTCGCCGTCCCAGCGGCCGATGAGCAGGGTTGACACGGGGTTTCTCCTCGGGGCGGGCGGGGTGATCAGCAGTAGGGGCTGGCGACGAGCACGTACGAGCGGCCGTTCACGCTGACCGTGGTGAAGGGCCCGTCCGCCGCGACGGCGTCAGCGAGCTGCGCCAGGCTGTCGTCCTGCTGGAGGGCTGCCTGGAGGTAGGCCGTGCCGTCGCCGTACGAGGGCTCTTCGATCTGCCAGCCTTCGAGGTGGAACTGAACGCCGTTGATGGTGATCTGGGTGACGACGCGGGCCCAGACGCCGCCTTCCTGGCCTTCGTCGCCGATCGCTTCCCAGGCCGAGGCAGGCACGTCAAGGTTGAGGGTCATGTGGTTCTCCCGGTACGGGTGCAGAGCTGGACTGTGGCGCGGGCCGTGCGGTGGGCGGTCAGGTTGAGCTGGTGAGCTGCTGGACGGCGTTGATCTCGGCGTCGAGGCTGGCGCGGGTGGCTGCGATCTTCGCCTGGGCGGTGCGCAGCCTCCGGCGGGTGCTCTGGAGCTGCTGGGCCTGGCGCTTCTCCAGGGCGGTGAGCCGGTCGACCTGGGCCTGCTGGTGCTCGACCTGTTCGACCCGGATGACCACGCGCGGGCGGTGGGGGCTGGCCGTGCGCTTGTCGCCGCCGCTCTTGCTGTTGAGCCGGGCCTGGGCGAAGGCCAGGAACTCCGTGCGCACGACGTACTTGGTGCGCCGCTCGGTGGAACCGGTCAGGAGAACGAGGGCGGGAAAGCTGGAGTGCCGGGCGGCCCAGTTGGAGACGGCGGCCCGGGTGACCCCGACCAGCCGCGCGCCTTCGGCGAGGTGGACCAACTCGCCCTCGCGGCCCTGGTATTCGGGCCTGAGCCATTCAACGGCTTCCACGGAACTCCTTTGTGACGGTGACGGGATTGGTACTGGTCGGCGCTCCAGGCCGACGGATGATGCGCTGGCTGAGCGGCCGTGGCGGTGTCTCAGCTCGACCAGGCGACCGAGAACGAGCTCTGGTTGACCGGGAAGCCCCCGAGGCGGATCTCGATGCTGCTCGTGTTCTGGCTGCTGAGGATCTGGGTGAGGTTCCGGCGGACGTCGGCCCGCACGCTCTCGTCGCTGCGGGACTCGGTGAGCATGTCGATGAGGTCCAGCGGGGCGGCTTTCGCGTCCTCCTCGGTACGGAACGCCTCCCGGTCGAGGAAGGCCGAGGTGGTGTAGTCGCGGTAGTCGAAGTCCTGGACGTTCACGACGACGACGGCGCCGTCGTAGAGGTACCGGCGGAAGTGCGGGTCGCTGTCGTACCGGTGCGAGCCGGTGAGGTCGAGGCCCATGGGTGGTCTCCTTCTGATCGCAGTTGCTTGGGCCCGATGCCCTGCCGTGTAGGCGCCGGGCCTGTCGGCGAGTTCGTGCCGCCGTGGGCAGCGCCGTGCGCGGCGCAGCGGAGTCAGGTGCTTGGGCCGCCTCGGGTCGCGTGGCCCGTCCGGCACCCCCAACAAGAACCACTTTACATGGTCAATGCTCATATTGCAATGCACGTTGCTCGCTCTGGTCCCGGGGCCACTGAGTCCGTGTCGGGCTGGGGGACACTGCTGGCATGAGCTCACCGACCCCTCACTGGGTGGAGATCGAGACCCCTTCGACGGGCACCGTCGTCTCCGGCAGCAGCCGCCACCCCGCCCCCGAGCCCTTCTGCTGCGTCGGCGGTGCCCTCGACCTGCCGGCCCACATCGCCCGTGCCGCCTCCGCCCACCACGAGGCCGGCCACGCGGTGCTCGCCCTCGCGCTGGGGGTGCACATCCCGGCGGTGAGCATCGGCACCGAGGCGGGCCTGTCCGCTTGCGGGCACCAGCGGGGCTTCGGCGGGGCGAACGAGGGGGTGCGGGACCAACTGGTTCATGCCCGGCTCGGCAGCGCTCTGGTCGTGCTCGCCGCCGGTGTCCGCGCCGAGCTGATGTGGCTTCGGGAGAACGGCGTGGATCTGCCTGCGACCCGCGCCTGGGCGGTCGAGGTCGGCGGCCTGGGCGACCAGGTCATCGCCGACTGGCTGCTCAGCCTCTACGGGCACCGGCTGGAGCACGGCACCGGCCACGACCTCTACGACTACTGGCAGCACGAGGCGGTAGCCGACGCCGCGTTGGCGGCGGCCTGGGGGAAGGTCGGCGTGGTGGCCGCCGCACTCCTGGAGCGCGATCGGATCACCGGCGACGAGGCTGCCGCCCTGATCGGACTGACCAACCCTCCCGCAGCCCCGGTTCCGCGATAGCCACGGCCGAGACGGCGCTCCCATGGCCTTCGCGGAGGTGTGGAGTACCCGGCCACCGACCGGGATCCAGCCGGCCGATCCTGTGCTGAGTGCCGTCCCCGCACCCGGGAATGATCAGGATGTCATCGGTCGCCGCGCCCTCGAACGCCCCGGAGCTTGGTTCGGCCACTTGTCGCCCAGCCGGAGCGCAGGGGGCGGTACTGTCGTGTCCACCAAGTCCAAGGGGGGCGGGTGTCCGACGCAGACCTGACGATCGTCACCTTCAACTCGCTCTTCGGCGGGTGGACCGATTTCGGGTTCGGCGAACCGTTGCGCCGAGGCGCCATGGTCGAGTTCCTGCGCGGCCTTCAGCCGGACATATTGTGTCTGCAGGAGCTCAACGGCTACGACCTGCTGGGCCGACGCAGGCTTCACCAACTGGTGAACGACCTTGACCTGACCCGTGGGTTCCTCGCCGAGGCGAACGAGACCACCTCGGGCCACCGGTTCCACAGCGCGATCCTGCTCTCGGACCAGGTTCGTGTCGAAGCCGAGGGAGCCGACCGTACCCGGTACCACCACGTGCTCGGATGGGCCAAGCTCAGGCTGTCGGGCCTGCCGGGGATGCTTCTTGAGCTGCGCAACGTCCACCTGGACCCGTTCGACCCGTCGAACCGTGCCCGCGAGGTCGCTCCGTTCGAAGTTCTCGCTGCACCTGGCGTGCTGAGTATCGTGGCGGGCGACGCGAACACCATCGGCGCCGACTTCCCCGAGCCCGAGTGGGGGGTGCTGCCGCCCCACCTGCTCAACGGCCATCTGCGCTCCCCCAGCGACAGCTGCTCGTCCGAGTCCGACCGGGAGGCTGTGGCACTGCTTCGCCGCGCCGGGTTCGTCGACTCGGCCACCGCCACCGGCAACGGCTCCGTGCCGACCGCGGCGTTCGAGGCCGGCGACGTCCCGCGCCGCCAGGACCTGGTCCTGCTCTCGCCCGCACTGGCACCCGCCCTGACGGGCTACACGGTTCACCGCGAGCCGGTCGACCTGGGATTCTCCGACCACTGCGCCGTCGGCATCACGCTCAGCCCCAACCGCCTGTCATTGGAGACGCCCTGATGGACAGCAGGAATCTGTGGTACCTGGCCGGCCAGCAGGCCGAGCGGTACTCCCCCGCCGAGGACTACCCTGCCCGGCGCTGGGGCCAGGCGGTCCGCGAGGCAGCCTCCCTGATCGAGCCCGGGCTGCCCGAGCACTACAGCTACGGCCCCTTCGTACCGGCCCTGGACGTTCTCGCCCTCGCTCTCTTCAGCCGGGAAGACTTCGACCCGGGCCACAATCCTGCCCCGCACGTGATCGCTGACATGCTGGCCGCGCCCGACGCGGAGGAGCAGATCCGCGACGGCCTGGCCGCGCGCGGTCACACCGCCTCCGATGATCCACTGCTAGCGATGCTCTCCCACCTGACTCACCAGAAGCAGTGGGATCCCAGCTGGGACGCCCTCCCGTCCTTCGAGCAGCCTTACCCCGGCACTGCCTTCCGTTGGGCTGTCGGCTGGGCCGACTACTGGCTGCGGAACCGCGCGCTCCAGGCGGGCTGACCGACGATGGCCGGTGCTGTCAGCTTCCGGCTCCGGCCTGCCGGGCGGCGACGGGGCCGGGTTCAGGCCGGGGGCTGGTCGAAAGCGTGCAGGATGACGTCGATGATGGCGCGCACGGCGCTCCAGTCGCCTTCGGGATCGGTCCCGGCAGCGGCCAGCGCGGCGTCGCACTTGCGCTCGAAGCGGTCCTGCATGGCCTTCTTGTCCTTCGACGCGAACCCTCCGGCGCCAGCGGCGTTGAGCGGCAGCGGGACCAGCCGGCCGTCGGGGCCGGTGAGGATGTCGCGGCCCAGGTAGAGCTCCAGCGTCCCGGCACTGCCGTTGACGTCCGCGGGCACCGGCGCGCTCGCGCCGGGCGGGAGGGTGGGGTAGGCGGCCAGCAGCTGCAGCGGCGGGTAGTGCAGGATGCGGCAGTGGCCGGGCACGCCCTTCGCCTTGAGTTTGGCCAGGGCCTGGTGGGCCGGGCGGTCGTTGTCGGCCAGGGCGATGAAGCGGTTGGCCACCCCGGCGGCGATGAACGTGGTGGTGGTCTTGGCCAGGGCGCTCACGCCGCCCTCGGGGCGCCCGGAGGCCGGCAGGTCGAAGTCGAGGAAGCTCACGAAGCCGGACAGGTGGGGGTGGGTCACGCGCATCGCCTTGGTCAGCAGCCGGGCGTCGGTGGCGCCCTCGGTCAGGACCAGCAGCGGGCTCAGCTCCCGGCCGGCGGACAACTGCTCGCCGCGGGCGTCGGCGGCCCGCGCCTTGTCCATGTCGTACGGGAAGCAGCAGCCGCCCGTCAGCTGGCTCAGGTCCAGGTCCACCACCGCGGCCTCGGGTGCTCGATCGACCAGCAGGCGCAGCATGGTGCGCCTGCTCATCCGGATGAAGACGGTGTCCAGGAAGCCGTCGTCCAGCAGCGCGCCGCGCAGGTCGTACGGCAGCGCGATGCTCTTCGTGATCATCTCCAGGACGTCCTCGGCACTGGGCACGGGCCCCTTCCAGCCGTCCGGGGGGCCGGGGTCGGGACGGCTCCAGCGGGCGAGTTCCTGCTCGAGGTCGTAGCGGGCCTGGTCGGCGGTCATGCCCTGTGCCTGCAGGCGGTCGCGCAGAGCCCGCGGGGTGGAGCGGTAGCCGAACCACCAGTCGTCGGCCTCGTCGGCCTCGTCCTCCCTCTGCGGGCGCGGCACGTGGTGACGCTCGGCTTCGGTGAACAGCGCGAGGAGGTCGTCGGTGCCGGCGATGACCGCGCAGCCCGCGATCCTCAGCCAGGGGTAGTGGCCCATCGCACGAGCGTGGCACGGGCGACCGGCGGCGTGCACCCGGAATTTCCGGTGCCGGCACCTGGCAGGCCGGACGTCGCTCGGGAGGCGCTTCCCGGAGGCGACCGTGCCCGCCGCGGAGAACGACTCAGCGGCCGGGGTCGGGCCCGCGGTCCGTGCGCCGGACCGGGCCGGCGCGAGTGGCCGGTTCGATCATCGGGGCATCGGTGCAGGTCAACCCGATTGTTCGTGGAAGGATGGGCGGCCCCGGCTCCGGCCGACGAGCGAAGGAGTACGCCGGATGAAGAGCAAGAACCCTCCCAGCCGTGCCGGCGATCCCGAGCGGGCATGGGCCGAGGAGGTCGTAGGCCGGCTGCGGCTCGCTCCCTCCACCGACCTCGACGGCATGGTCAAGGCCGTCGCCCGTCACCTCGGCCGTCCGCTCGTCCTTGCGGAGGTCGAGGGCTGCGCCACGAACGGCAAGCTGGAGGACCGCGGCGGCATCACCACCATCTGCGTCCCGGGCTCCGCACTCGCCTGGGATCGGCGGCGCATCGTGTGCCGGGGCTTGGCTCGTGCCATCTACCGGGCGCCCGGCGCGCGCGACGGCCGCCCGGACTACCGGCACCCCGTCGAGAGGGAGGTCGAGTTCGCCGCGATGGCTCTGGTTAACCACCTTCGGGGCCCGTGGAGCCGAGAATCCGCCTGACCTCCGGGCCTGGTCCGGCCGACCCGCCCCCTGAGGCTCAGTCGCCGTGGAGAACCACGGTCAGTGCGCAGAACAGAGCTGGCGCGAGGGTGCGTGCCGCCCGCTGGGCGTCCGGGTCGGTGAAGCCCGCAGGGTGGGCGTTCACCAGGGCCAGGGCCTGGTCGACGCCGGTGGAGTCGACGTCGAAGGCACGCGCGAGTTCGTCGAGGTGGGCGCGGGCGGCCGGCTCGACGAGTTCGGGGCCGGCGTCGCAGGGGAAGCCGGTTGCGAGCAGGTCTACCCGCCAGTGGGCCGGATCGGTGCGCAGTTCGGTGACGACGGCGTGGCCGACGCGGGGGTGGCGGTGGGCGACGTACGACTCGAACGCCAGCATCTGCTGGGCTCGGCTTCGGGCGTCGAGGCGGGGGTCGTGGTCGGTGCCAGGGTGGGCGGCAAGGTAGCTGGCGGTGGCCTGGTCCCACCGTTGCTGCTGGCGCGGGTCGGGGAACCCGCCGGGCAGGGGCGGCATCAGGCCGGTGGTCTCGGTGGCGTGCGCGGTGGCGGCGGAGAACAGCGGCGGGGCGATGGTGGCGCGCTCGGTCATCCGCTGCGCGTGGGTGAGCCAGCCGTCGTCCGGGAGCGGGCGGCCGAAGGCGTCGGTTCGCTGGCGGGACCGGGCTGCGGCTTCGTTCTCGTCCTGGAAGGCCGCCATGATCGCGGCCTGGACCGAATCCATGGCGATCACCTGGCCGGCGCGGGTCAGGACGCTCAGGCCCAGCGCGGTCGCCTCGCGGACCGTCGCCAGGCCGGTCGATGACCTCCAGGCCCAGTCCTCGGCTGGGCTCGGCACGGTGGCTTGGGGCAGGGCCAGGATCTCGCGCAGGATGTCGGCCGCGGTGCGCCGCTCGGCCACGCCCGCGCCGATGAGGTCGGCGATCTCGCCCAACGGCGTCCCCAACGGGATGCCGCCGATCCAGGCCCCGGCGCGGGCCCCGAACGCGGCGAAGTCGGCCGCATCGTGGTCGTCGAAGCCGTGGGCGCCGGCGAAAAGCGCCATGGCGGGGATGATGTGGCCCGGCATGCTCCAGTGCGACAGTCGACGCAGGCCCAGGCGCAGCGCGTCATGGGGCGTCTCGTCCCAGGGGACGTTCAGGTCCACCCTGGCCAGGCGGAGCAGGTCGACCAGTTCGCCGGTGTCGGCAGCCGGGCCTGCCGGTGCGGCGCCGAGGAGGGTGTCCAGGTCCGAGAGGGCGCGGCTGTCGGTACTGCGCGGGCGCAGCTCAGCGGGCAGCGGGCGGCGGCAGGCCATGGCGGGGTCGGCGGCCAGGTAGCGGGCGAAGGCGAGGTGGAAGCCGGAGGTGTCGACAGGCTGGCCCTGCTCGGCAGCGAAGCCGGCGGCGCGGCGGACCAGGTCCTCGACGCCCTCCCACGAGGTGGTGGGGCGCAGCCGGTCCAACCAGCCGTCGCGGCCGTTGGCCAAGGTGGCCTCGCCGTCGTCGGGGACGTAGCCCGGTTCGCAGGCCGCTCCGATGTACAGCAGGTCCAGGGGGTCGGCCCGGTGGAGCCAAACGGGCATCTGCCCGGACACCAGGTACTTGCCGTAGGTGTACATGCCCATGGAGTAGCAGCTGGCCACGCTGTGCTCGCCGCTGCCGGGCAGGATGGCCTCCGGGCTCGCCGGCTCGCGGCGGGCGGGACGTCCTGTCCGACGGTCGCGCTTCGCCCTGCTCGCCTTGCCCATGAGGCTCCCTCCCCTTGTCGCAGCGCCAACTCTAGGCAGCTGGGAGGCCTTGCGGGGCCGGATAGCGGGGCCGCTCCCCGCTACGGGTGAAGGGTGGTCAGCAGCGGTCGGATTCGTGTGCGATTCGCACTCGGAGCGATCAGCAGCGGTCGCTGCCCTGGCCCGGGACGGCCGCGGGGTGCCCTGGGACTGCTCGGGCTTGTGCACCGTGTGGGTGAGGCGCAGCTCGAGGTCGGAGCGCGGTGGTGGAGGCACTCCTGGCTGGCGTTGGTGCAGGCGGCCCAGGCCGTGCGGAGCAGATTGTCTTGATCACGCCGAGTGCCTGCTCAGTCGCCTCGGCCGTCGCGCGCGGGACTCGCGCACGGGGAGGAACATCTTCTGCCAGTGGAGGAGTTGCCGGGAGACCTCCGTCCAGGCCTGGTGCTCGGGAAGGCCCGCGTCCTCGACCAGCGCGTGCACCTGGAGCGCCCTCCTCAGGGCGTCGCGGCCGCGGCCGTCCCGGAGCGCTGCCTTCATCCGCTCCACCAGTTCGCCGCCCTGGTCGCCGGCGCGGCGCTGCGCGGTGACGACGACCGGCACGACCTCGCCGACGAGACGGGTGAGGTGCTCGTCCGAGCGCATTCCCCACCGGATCTTGGGCCAGATCCGGCCTGCCAGGAGGAAGGCGGCCAAGACCAACAATCCATGAAGGAGAGCAAGCCACCGCGGGCCGGTGCCCGAGACGAATCCGAGGGCGGTGTAGAGCAGTGGCAGGCACTGCCCGATCCCGAAGGCGATGGTGGCGTTGAGCAGCTTCAAGATCCCGGAGATCGGCGTTGAGAGGTCCAGGCCACGGCCGCCGAGCTCCCTCGCGAAAGCAACGCTGAGGCAGAGAGCGGCGCTGAGCCACCCGACGGTGATGGTGATGCCCAGCAGGACCATGCCGCTCGCTCTCTTCGCTGGCCGGAACCGTTGCCGAATCGGACGCTGCACTGTACCGAGTGATGCCGACAGGCTTGTGTCTGCCGGCCTGCGTCCACCTCGGCCGTCCCCTCGTTGTTGCGGAGGTTGATGGGCGCGCCACGAACGGCAAGCTGGAGGACCGGGCGGGATCACCACCATCTGTGTTCCGGCTCCGCGCCCGCCTGGGACCGCCGACGCATCGTGTGCCGCGGCGTGGCTCGCGCTATCTACCGGGCGCCCGGCTCGCGCGACGGCCGCCCGGGACCTACGGGCGCCGGGGCTACTCGGGCTTGTGCACCGTGTGGGTGGGGCGCAGCTCGAGGTCGGGGTAGCGGCGGTACTGGGACTTGAGTGGGATGTCGCGGTGGTGGGGGCACTCCTGGCCGGCGTCGCTGTAGCGGCGGTGCTCACCACGGGGCGCGAAGCAGTGGTTCTGAGTTCCCTTGGTCTGGATCATGACACCGAACTGCGGCTCGGGCCGGGGCGCGGGCAGCACCGGCGGGTCGGCGGGCCGAGTCGCCGGGGGGCGCGGGATGTCCCGGTCGGTGACGACGCTGACGGTGTCGGTGCGCGGCGTCGGCTTCTTCCTCCCCCTCCTGGTCTTGGTGCGGGTGTCGGGTCGCGCGACCCGGATCTCCTGGACGACCGCGGCGACGTCGCGCGGGGCGGGGTCGGTGAGGCGGTCCCAGACGGCCAGGAGGGTGCGCAGCCACGAGAGCAGGCTGGTGGCCGGGGTGTCCTCGGGCAGGTGCGCGCCGATGGGCACCACCGTCTCCGCCCGCCAGGCGAGCGGCACGTCGTTGTCCGGGTGGGCGGCGTAGAAAGTCACCCACAGCCACTCCCGGGGCGACGTCGCCACCAGGCCCGCGAGGTGCTCCTCGCCCTGGTGGGCCGTGCTGGTGGAGGTGCCGTGGAAGTAGGCCTGCCGCTGCTGCTGGTCGGGGTGGGGGTGCTGGTGCCTCCACACGGGCCGGTCGAAGGGGATCGTGTCATTGGCCGGCCGGGCGCCGTGGTGCGGTTCCCAGCCGGCGCTCCACGGGCCCCAGGACACGGCGACGATCGGCTGGTCGGCAAGGGCGGCGATCGGGAGGGCGAAGGCCATGAACCCGGTGCGCGCGGGGATGCGGTCCCAGGTGACCGGCAGGTGCCGCGGCTCGTCCCGCTCGGCGGTGGCGAGCCGGGTCAGACGGGGGTTCAGGTGGTAGACCCGGCCGTTCTCGAGGCGGCGGGTCTCCTGGCCGATGACGATCTGGGCTGCGGTGAGCCTGGACGCGACCGCGGGAGTGAGCGTCATGCGGTCCACGCCGCCGGCCAGGCGCACCGCGGTCTCCGGGGAGGAGAGGTGCCGCAGCATGCGGTTGCGCCAGCGCGGGACGCGGGAGGCGACCTGCTGCTCGTAGCCGAAGTCGGCGGGGTCGCCCTCGTAGCCTCGGCCGCCGGGGACCGGTTGCGGCGGCAGGACGAGACCGGCGGGGGCCTGGGACGGAGAGAATCCGTCGGTGTCGGTCTGCCGGTGCCCGGGGTCGGGTCGGTGGTCCAGGCTGGCCATGCACAGCGCGGCCAGCTCGGCGGCGATGCGCAGCGCCGGGGCTTCCAGCTGCGGGGCGTCGGCGAAGCCTTTGCGCAGGACGGCCATCGTGGCGCCCTGGTGGCCTCGGCCGGCGATCTGGGCCGTGGCGGACTCGAGGAGTTCGACGGTCGCGCGGGAGGTCTCCCACGTCGGGGCATCCGGGTCCCCGGCCCGGGCGGTGCGCTCCTGGAAGCGCTCGCGGTCCGCGGTGCCGGACAGGTCCAGCAGGTTCGGGCACCCATCCGGTCGGCGTGCGTCGTCCGGGCAGGCCCGGTTGACGTTCGACAGCAGGGTGCCGACCACGTTGGGGACCAGCTTGCTGGTCTTCACGACCTCGGTGACTGCGGCGACCAGCTCCCGGTCCCAGGTCCGGGTGCCCTCCATCAGCAGGGTGATGAAGTCGAGCATCCGCTCGTCGTCCTCGTCGCGATGCTCCGCGGCGCGGATCTTGTGGACGAGGGCGTTCAGGCCTTCGACGCGGGCCCTGTCCGCCGGTTCCTGGCCCGGTCCGGCACCGTTGATCCGACGTGCCTCCCGGCCGATGCGGTCCGCGGCGGCGCGCTGCAGCTCCTCCAGATCGACCCCGTCGCGGCGGACCTCCTCCAGGACGTGCTCGACGTCGCCCCTACCGGTGATCTTGTCGAGGTAGGAGGCGAGCCGCCTGCTCTCCGCGAGCGCGTCGGCCGCCGTGCCGTGCAGGACGGGGACGCACGCCTCGGTGAGCAGGCGCAGCACCACGCCGGAGACATCCCGGTCGCGGCCAAACTCCTCGGTGTACACCTTCCGGGCCTCGTGCTCGCGGTCGGCGTCGGGCAGGGGGTGGACGAGCGTGGCGGCCCTCTGCATCACCTCGCGGGCCCGGCCGCCCATCAGGCGCACGTAGGCGGGATCTGCGCCCAGGGGGTTGTCGGCGAGGTGCAGCTGCGCCAGGTCCTGCGGACGGGTCAGGGTCAGGGCGCCCATGTCGGGAGCGCCGCCGGTCAGCCGGTCCGCGCGCGCGGCGTTGCGTACCAGTGCGGTGGTGAGCACCGCGGCGACGCCCGCGTCCAGTCCGCCGGTCCGTGCCTGCTCGATCAGGCTGAGGAGGTCCCTGTCGTTGTCGGCGGCGGCGGTCTCGACGAGGTCGCTGACGAGCCTTGCGGTCTCGCTGCCGGCGTCCTGGGTCGCGGCGGGGAGCGGGCGGAGCTTGGCGGACGGCAACGGTGGGTTTCCTCACGATGTCCAGGAGGGCCGGGACCTCCATTGTGGATGATGACCCGTCAGGTTGGTTGCCGATGACCGGTGCTGACCGCCTCCGGATCCGGCCGGTCAGGCGCCCCCGGTCGCGGGCCCGGCTGCTGGCGCACCGCGGGCGGTAGGCTCACCGGGCTGCGGGATCTGAGCACGTCAAGGGATTGGGAAGAGGGGGCGCGGTGGGTAGCGCGTTGGTGATCGAGACGGACGGGTCCGTGCGCGACACGGTCCTGCCGGTGGGGGCCGAGGAGCGGCGAGCCGCGATCCGCGAGCTGGTGGGCGGCTACGCGGACCAGGGCCGGTACCACCCCGAGGTGCTGCTGCACGTCGCGAGTGACGGGAGTCCGCAGCCGAACCTGCTCGCCTGGGCGCTGGCGTCGGCGTGGAGAGGCCTGGACATCCCCTACCTCCTGTACGGCACCGTCGTGGTGACCAGCGCCGTGGGCGGCGCGGACCTGCCCCCGGGCATGGCTTCGCACGTGCATGCCGCTGGTGAGGCCGTGTCGGTGATCGCCTGGGAGTGGCGCAGCCGGCGCCCGGCCTCGGACGAGGCGGCGAGGGCCGAGCTGATCGCGGGCGTCCGGCACAGCCTCTCCAGCGTGGCCTGACGACGTCCGCGTCGCGGTCGGACGGTCAGTCGGCCTGGCGTGCCGACGCGGAGTCGTGGAGCTGGAGGCCGGCCGCAGCGAGCGCCAGCGCCATCGAGGACGCGCTGAGGAACTCGCCCTGCGAGACGTTCGTGCGGGACGCCGCGGTGGCGGCGGTCATCAGGACCGCCCCGATCGTGGCGTCGTCCAGCTCGATCCGGCTCTCGCTCAGCGCAGCGGTGACCGCCGCGACGACGGGATCGAGCACCACCGGCGGGCAGACCGCCATGTCGGCGCGAATCGACTCCGCCAGGTCTGTCAGCTCAACGTCCATGGCTCACATTCCATCACCTGGGGCGGACAACCCTTGGCGGGCTGCGGCATTACACGGCCACGTGGTCGGCTTCGAGCGCTACACGGGCGGAGTGCTGCTGCTCCAGGGCGCGGCGCAGGTGCCACAAGACGACCGCCGAGGCGGGCCGCCGCCTTGATGCTGTCGGCGGCGGCGAGCAGTTCCCTGCCCCCGCCGGCTGACCCAGGGCCGAGCCGGCCCGCGGCGAGATCGAACAGGTCGGCGAGCTCACCGACACCGGGGTCGTCGGGAACCGTCTCGCCCCACGAGGAGGCCGCCGCGCCGAGCTCGTCGATCCAGCGCTGGCGGCGGTCCGCCGCGCTCTGCGCCTGTACACCGTTCCTCACCCTGGCATCGTCTCCCAGTTCGCCGCGCGGTGTGCGGGATTCCACGAGATCGCCGTGCTCAGGCGTCGGTGGGGCGCAGCGACCGGCGCCAGCCCGGCGGCCGCCTCAGGGCAGGGATTCAGGCCGCGTCGATGTCCTGACCGTCCGGGTGGTGGTCGTCGCGGTAGCCGTGCCGGAGGATCTGGTCGATCTCGTCAGCCAGCGCGCCGGGGTCCTGC
>NZ_FOAZ01000060.1 GCF_900109465.1 Streptacidiphilus jiangxiensis | reverse complement strand
GCGGCTTCGTCGACCGCCTCTGCCGCGTCCCTGGCCGCGCGGGCCGACTCGTGCTGCGCGGCCGTCCAGCAGGCGCCCGTGGGCGGGGAGCAGGGGTGGCGGCAGTCCAGGCAGTGCGACCGGTGGAGGCCCTGCACCGCCCCGGCGGGCCGATCGGCCGACTGAGGCCCGTCGCGCCAGACGCGGCCCAGCGCCACCAGTGCCTCGGCGGCGTCCGCCACGTCGATGCGGTGCAGGGACAGGCCGCACCGTCCGTCGCCGCCTACGGTCAGGACGTCTTCCGAGACGCCCGGGCGGGTCTGGCCGTACGTCTCGGGGACGGCGTCCTCGATGCTCTCGGTGGCCTCTCCGTCCCCGGTCTTCAGGCACTCGAAGTAGCCGATCTCCAACGCCTCGTCGACCAGGGCCTGCGCGGCATGGGCGGGAACGTTGGCGAGGTGGAAGGTGAATTGCTGGCCGGCGCAGGCGTACACCCTCACCTCACCTCCGCCGGGGAAGTCCGCGACCGCGCTCGGGTGCGGATCGGTGACGAGGCGCAGCTGGGGGAGCAGGCTCGCCGCCAGGGCCAAACCCGCGAGGTCGGCGGTGCGCTCCGCTGCGGTCCATACGGCGATCTGGCTGCTCAGGTCGGGAGCCATGGGCCAGCCGGGGTGGTTCAGGGTGTTCACGGTGTGCTTGGTGTCCTTCTGGAGGTGTGCCGCACGAGGCTGCGCGGCCGACGCTGGTCGGGGTCGGTCAGTCGGTGGTCGCGGTGCGCACGGCGGCCGGCGCGAGGCTGTCCCGGAGTTCCTCCAAGAGCAGCAGGGACTCCTGCAAGTCGAGGATGATCTCCTTGACCAGGATCTGCGGGTCGGGCAGGTCGTCGCCCGTGGAGTCCGCAGGGGCGTCGGTAGCCGGCGCCGGTGCGGAGAGGGTCCGCCCGGTGCCGGGAAGCACCGCGATGACGGTGCCGGTGCCGGTGCCGCTGGCCTGGAAGGAGTTCGCCGGGAGCTCGTGGAGCTGGCCGCCGGTGGACTGCAGGAGCGCACGGAACGCCTTCGCCGCCGGGGTGCGGTGGAAGGTGACTCCGTTGGAGAGGACGGCGACCAGGAGCCCAGCGGGGGCGAGGAAGCCGAAGGCGTGGATCACATGGGCTGCGTCGGCGTCCTTGGCGAACGGAGGGTTCATCACCACCCGGTCGTACTGGGGCCGGGGAGCGACGGTGAGGAAGTCGCCGGTGGTCACCCGCTGGAAGCCGGCCTCCGCCAGGGCCTGCGCGTTGTCGGGCAGGAGCTCGACGCAGTCGACGATGCAGCCCTTGTCCGCGAGGGCCGAGGCGATGGCGCCCCGCCCGGCGGAGGGCTCCAGCACGCGCAGGCCGGGGGAGAGGTCCGCCAGCTCCAGGAGGCGGTCCACGATCGGCGGCGGGGTGGGGAAGTAGCCGTGATCCTGGGGCGTCGTGAGGATTCCGGTGCGGACGATCCCGGCGATGACGGCGCTGGGATCGGCAGCGAACACGTGCGCCTGGGCGCGCCGGTTCCAGCGGCCGCCGGCGGCGGCGAGCACCTTGTTGACGCGCTGGTACAGAAGGTCGGGCAGCTGCTCGGGCAGGAGGAGGCGGACGCCGTCGACGGTCGCCTTCTCCAGGACGTCGCGGACGTCGGGGGTGATTCTCACGCTGACTTCGGTTCTTTCGGATGCGGCCTCCCTGCCGGGAGCGGGCCGGGAGGCGGTGACGTGCTGTGGAGCAAGGGGTCCGCTGCTGTCGCGCAGCGGCGGTCGGAGGGGCGGGCTGCGCCGGCGGCGGCCGGAGCCGAGGCGCAGCCGCCCCCGGGGTCGGTGCCGCTGGTTGCCGACCTACCGGTGGCGGCCGCCACGCCGGGCGGGTGCCCGCCGGGCGCTCAGCACGCCCAGGACGCGGGCGAGCTGGCTGACGACGCTCACCGGCGGGAGGGCGGTGGAGGCGAGGCCGCGCTGCTCCGCCAGCGCGGAGCGCACCCGGGCGGTCCCGGTGGCCAGCGCGTTCGCGGCCTTGCGGGCGGTCGTCGCCAGCGCGCGGCCGACGGACAGCCGGTTGCGCTCGTGCTCTGCCAGCGCGGTCCGCCCGGCATCGGTCAGCACCAGGCCGAAGCCATGCTCGGCGTAGCGCAGCCATCCCAGGTCCAGGACGCGGGTGTCGGGCAGCGGGCCGAGCTGCGTTCCCGGCAGCGACGAGCGGTCCTCCGCACCGCGACCCAGGCTGCGGTAGGCCCGGGTCGCCAGCGTGCCGGTACGGGCTGCATCCAGATAGGCGGCTTCGCGGCGGCTCGGAAGCTGCTGCGCCTCGGCGTCCACAGGGGCCGGAGCGGGAGCGCGGAAGCGGATCGAGAAGGGCCGCAGCCTGTGCCCCGCGTCGTCGAGGTCATCGCGCAGCGCAATGAGCTCCTCGTGGAAAGGAGTGCGGTGGAAGTTGATGGTTGCCGTCGTCCCGTCGGCGTAGCGGACGGTGACCTCCGGGTCGAAGTCCGAGCCGTCTGCGAAGGAGCGATCGACCCCGACCTGGACACAGAGGACCTCGTCGAGGCTGCCCAGGTACTCGGTCAGGCCGCCGTGGGCTGCCGAGACGAGATCCTCGGGAAGGGTCGGGTTGAGCGTGGCTGCGCTGCTCACAGCGGACCTCCGGTATCGGGTGGACCAGCGCGCGGGGGTCCGTGCGGCCCGTTGGCAGGGCCGTAGGAAGGCGACGCGGCTACTGAGATGGGCCGGTGGCGATGACGCCACGGCGCTGGTCAGGCGGTCACTGCCGCCATCACCCATTACTCTACATTGCACGTGCTCATATTGCAATGCTGCTCCGAGGTGGGGTCAGCCCGGAGGGGTCGTGGCCGGGGGGCTCCAATCACTGGACGAGGTCGCGCAGGAGCGCGTCGAGCACGACCAGGCTGTTGAAGATGTGGTTCTGCCGGCCGTCCTCGTCCTGCTCTTCGAAGTCGCGCTGCTCCGCAGCCCAGCTGTAGTCCACGACCGCGCGCATGTCGCGCAGTTCGTCGTCGGTGAGCGCTCGCTGCTGCGCACCTTCCATTGGTGCCTCTTCATGTTCGGTTCGTGTGCCCCGGCGCGGTGCGGGCCGGACCGTCGGCGGCTCGCCCGTGAACTGACGGGCTGCTCCCCGTCGCCGCCCTCGGCTTCCGGGGCGGCGGCGGGGCGCTGTGGGCTTCTACCGGAGTGCATCCGGGATGTGAGCGGCGATCAGGTCGTTCACCCAGGCGGGGGCCGTCTGGTGGCCGAACTCGAACCGGCGCCAGCGGGGCGCCCTGCCGGGGGTTCCGTTGGCCAGGCGCGGGACGCCGTTCACGGTGACCTGGGTGCGGAGCCGGCCCTGCTCGTCCCGCTCGTAGACGATCTCCGCGTCGCGGACGACGATCATCTTCCCGTCCTTGGGGAGGTCGGGTGCGTCGGTCAGGTCCAGCTGCAAAGTGGCGCCGCGAAGGCGCGCGGAGGGTGCGGTCATGGGGGATGGCTCCTGTTCGTTCGGGTGGTGGGGTGGAAGGGGCGCCGCCCGAGCGGCGCTCAGGCGGCGGCAGGTGGGTCGCGGACGGCGGACCGGGGTGGTCAGCGGTACAGGTCGGTCAGGACGATCAGGCAGTCGGCGTCCAGGGAGCCGAGGTAGGAGTTGGCCCTGCGGTGGTACGCCAGCGACTCCTCGCTGCGAGGGGCGGGGCGGTGGGCCCCGTCGGGGTCGTCGCACCAGGTGCCGTCCACGGTCAGCAGCGCCGCGCCGGTCACGGCGCGCAGCCCGGCCTCCTCGAAGAGGCGGTCCGGTGCCGCGAAGAGCGCCACCGGGTCCTCGCCGGTGCCGACGAGCCGCTCGGCGCGAGCGAGGGCGACCTGCGGCTGCGCCTCGAAGGCGGCGGCGGCCGCGCTGGGCATCCACCGCTCGGCCGGTGAGCCGTGCTCGGCCTCGAAGTCGGCCAGCGGCCGGACGCCGGGGTTCCCGGCGGTGATCTCGCACCAGCGCATGTACCGGTCGGCGGCCGTGCGCTGGGCCTGACGGCGTGCCGCACCCAGGTCGAGAAGGCTGATCGGCCCGCCGTCCGCCCATCCGTCCGGGCAGCACTCCCCGCGCACGAGCGCCTCGTTCCGGGGATCGGCCAGGGCGCGGACGGGGAACAGCCCGCGGTACCCGCCGCCGATCGTGTAGCTGCTCCACTGGCCCCTGGGATTGTCCTCGGTGAGTTCGAAGTACCGGGGGCCGGTCGGGCTCTCCTCGTGCCGCCAGTCGTTGCCGGTGCTCTCGGCCAGCACGGCGGCGATCGCGTCCGGCCCTGCGCCGTCTACCGGTTCAGCGAGTTCGTCCCGCCAGTGCGGGCGCTCGAACCACTGCTCGTCGACGACGAGGGCGAACGGGGCCAGGGCCTCCTCGACGGCGCTTTCGACTCCGTCCGGCTCGACCGGAGCCAGGCACACCACCACAGGTGCGTGAGACATGGGCTGACTTCTTCTCAGTGCGTGTCGGTCGTGGTGATGGACTCGGTGGTCCGTTCGAGGCCGTGGAGCTTGTCGCGCCAGGCGCGCAGCGCGAGGACAGCCTGCCTCTCCAGGTGGCCGGGCCACGCGGGGTCCTCGTCGCGGGCGTTGTCGAAGTCGGGATTCTCGTCGAGCAGGGCCAGGGCTTCGCTGACGGTCGCGCCAGCGGCGCGGTAGTCGGTGGGCATAGTTCCTCCGGTGCTGTCAGCACGGGTCGGCGGCATGGCCCGGCCGCATCGCCGTGGGCTTCACGGGTGCGCCGGGCCGCTCGCGCGGGGGAGTCTTCACCGGGAGGTCGGGGGCGCTCCACCCTCTCCCAGTGAGCACTATTCTACGCCGTGTTTGATTATATTGCAATGCCTTGGGTGGGGTCGGCCAGGGTCCGGCCGAGGCGTGGGTTCAGTGGTTCGGGCGCGTCGGGGTGGCCGGCCTCGGCGGCGCGGCAGGGGGCGTGGTCCGAGGGGGCTGGGGCCTGGGCGAGCTGCTGGGCGGGATGGGGGCGGGGCTGGAGTGGCTGATCGTGGTGTTGCCGGTCGGCCGGTTGGCCACGACGGGACGCGGCGCAACGTAGCTGCTCGGGCGTGGCAGCGGAG
Source organism: Streptacidiphilus jiangxiensis (assembly GCF_900109465.1). GTDB lineage: Bacteria > Actinomycetota > Actinomycetes > Streptomycetales > Streptomycetaceae > Streptacidiphilus > Streptacidiphilus jiangxiensis. Next base: position 4,942 of record NZ_FOAZ01000060.1, on the reverse strand, counting down.
TCGGGCAGGTGCATCCGCGCGGCGGGTAGATGTGAACCGAGTACGGCGGGCGGACGCCGTAGCCGTAGCAGTCCGTGGTGTAGTAGCCGACCCAGTGCAGGTAGCAGTTCATGCCGGGGTGGGCACTGACGACCACGACCTGCTCGGCGAAGTCGGCCTGGGTGGGCTGGGGGATGTCCTCGTCGCTGGCCGTGCATGCGGTGAGCATCAGGGCGGCGACGGTCGCGGCGGCGATCCCGCACCGGGCTCTGGCGGTCATGAAGGTCTCCTCCTGGGGCTGGTCGAACGGGCCCTGTCGATGCGCCTGCTGCGGATCGGCCGGGGGCTGGACGGACGGGCGGCGCGAGCGACGGGCAGTTGCCCTGGGCGCGCCGGCTTCTAGGCCGCAGCTGCGTCGGCGGCGGGCTGGAAGCGCTGACAGGCCGGAAATGCGGGCTGCAGGTTGGGGCCAGGGCGCCGCTTCGAGGCGCGGACGCGGCACTTGAGGCGAGGGCCGTGGTTTCCGCGGCGCTCGTACAGGAAGGCGCAGTCCCCGCACGTCCTCGCGTCCCCGGTGTCGGCGCGGAGAAGAGGGAGCAGCGTGGCAGGGTGCTGACCGCGGTCGAAGGCGATCCGGGCGCTGCCGCGGCCGGGCGGTCTGACGCTGGCCTCGACGGCGCCGGTGCTGGTGGACATGGGTGAGTGCTCCAATGAGTGGATCACGAACCGGCCGAAGGAGGACGGCCGGGCGATGGCGTGGGCGTGGACTATGGGCGCAGCGGATCCGGGATCGGCGCGAGTCGCGTCCACACCTGGACGAGGCTCCCGCCGTCCGTCCTCTCCGCCTGCCAGTAGAAGCCCGCCGGGTCCTCGGCCAGCACCGGGGCGGCGGGCATCAGGGCGGCGAAGCGCTCGACGCGCAGCATCCGGCCCAGCTGGTCGTCCGCGACCGCCGGCACCTGGATGCATGCCCGTGCCTCGGGGCCGACCACGGCCCGCAGCGGGAACGGCGCCGCCGCAACGGCCCTGGCCAGCGCCTCGGCCGCGTGCAGCACCTGCCCCAGCGCAGCGTCGTACGAGGGCTGCGGAACAGCGGACCGCTGCTCCGGCCCGCCCGGGTCGGCGGCGTTGCCGACCGCCGAGCCGGACGACGGGAGGCGCGAGGGGTTCTCGGTGCTCATGGCTGAGCCTTTCGACGGCGTGAATGCAGGAGTGTCCGCGCCGACTTGTCGCCGGTGCGCGTCGGTGAAACCGGGAGCTCGCCGCAAGGCGCTCCGGCCCCGAAGGGCGCTGAGCTGCGCGGAGTTCCGGCGCGCTGGTCGCGCTGCCGCTCGCCGAGTCGGACTCCCCGAACTGGATTGGCTCCAGATTACATCCATACTTCCCATATTGCAATGCCTAGGTGGCTGTCGATCAGGTCCCCGGCACCGCAGCGGCGTTCACGGCCGCGAACAGGGCGTCCCTGCGGGCGTAGGCACGGGCGCGCTGCTCCAGCGCGGCGCCGACACCTGAGTCGGGCTGGCGGATCGCATCGGCCCGCGCCACCACGACGTTGGGGCCCAACCGCCAGAGCACGGCGTTCGCGACCAGGACGGCGGCCGACAGGGGATCGACCTCCACCCCGAGCCAGGTCTTCTCCCCGGGGCTCTGACCGCGGCGGCGAAGGTCGGCAGCAGCAGCACGCCACAGGGCGCCGGACCCGGCCGCCGGCTCCATCACGATGAGGTCGGCGGTGTCGACCTGCAGAATCTCCGCCATCAGCACGGCTGCGCCCCGCGGCATGTGGAAGGCGCCAGTGCTCCCCTTGTCGGCCCGGCCGCGGAGCTGCTGCATGAGGCGGCCGAGGAGATCGGAGCTCAGGGCGCGGTCGGAGTCGCCGGCGAACTCCAAGAGCCCGGTGCGGATGCAGGTCTGAACGGCCAGCAGGGCTCCGCCGGCTTGCCAGTCCTCGGGCGCGTCCAGCCAGCGGCGCAGCGGCCGCATCAGCTCGACGTGTGCGGGCAGCTCCCAGTACAGGCGCTGCCAGACGCTGTCGAGCAGCTGGCACAGGTCGGAGGGCTCCAGGGAGGCCACGGCAGCGGCCGAGGCGCCGGCGTCGGGGTCGAGGAGGGGGAGGAAGGCCACGGCGGCGACCGTGCCGAGGACGACGTCGAGGCCGGCGCCTCCGTGCCCGGCGGTCCAGACCGCCGCGACGGTGCCGGCGATCAGGCGGGCATGATCCTCGGCCTCCTGCGGCATCTGCATGCGGCGTGCGGCGGGGGACTGGAAGAGCGGGATGGCGGAGACCTCCGCCGGGGTGTAGAGCGCGCTCACGGCTGGTCCGATCTTCGATCCGAGGGTTGACCGGGGTCAGTGCCGGCGGAGCCACTTCAGCCGCTGTGCGAGGGCGGCGTCTGCAGAGGCGCGGTCGGTGGTCCGGTCGGTGATCCGGTGCAGGCCGTCGTCGCCCGTGAGCACGACGCTTCCGCCGGTGTGCCACGTCGCGGTGGCCCACAGCTGCCCGCTGCTGTCGCGCATCCGACGGTGCACGGCGAGAGCGCCGGTCGCCACGGACCAACGCAGCTGCCCGGCCTGCGCCTCCAGCTCTGCAGCGGTGTAGTGGGACTGGCAGCCGCGGGGCCGCGAGGCGAACTCCTGCACCCAGGGGCCGCCGAGTGCGTAGTCGAGCTCGGCCGGCGTGCTGGCGCTGCTGAGGATCTCCTCCAGCTGGGCGCGGCTGAACAGGGGCGACAGCCGGTCGTCCTCCGGCGCGACGTCCTGCCGGTACGGACCGAGGGTGGAGTGGTGCAGCAGCAGCAGCCCCGGGCCGTCCTCGCTGGCTCCGCCGACCACCGCGAAGGCGGCACCCGGCGCCGCGCCGGCGAGAGCGGCGAAGGCCTCGTGCAGGTCGTCCCGGTAGGCCTCGAAGTCGGTGGTCATCTCGCCGAGGGGGAGGCACGTGCCGTCCTCGTGCTGGCCGCACCAGGGGCTGACGTAGGAGAGGTCGTCGAGAGCCTGGATGAGCGGGGCCACCTGGCCGGGCGGGCAGGAGGCGAAGACGAAGGTGAGAGGGATGTCCCCGGACATGGTTCTCCGATGTGATGGGTGCTCGTGCGTGGTTTGCGGATCAGGCGCCACGATGCGGGGCTGCGCCGATCAGGGGGCGCCGCCCGGGTCTGTGGACCTGGTGGCCGGAGCGGACCGGGCCGGGCCGGGCCGTTGCGCTGCGCGCTGACGGAGGGAAAGCGCGAAGGATCAGCGCCCAGTGCTGGTGAGGAAGCCGGGACCGAAGCGCCGCTCAAGGAGGTCGAGTGCCTCGGTCCGCTGGCTGGTGACGTACGCCCGCTGAGTGTCCGTGAGGGAGGACTCGATGGCCAGCTCGTAGGCGGAAGGGGCCGCCCAGAGCGGGAGGACGACCGCTGCGATCTCCCGCGCCGCTTCCACCCAGTCGTCGTCGGCGTCTGCCGGGACGGTGAACAACGGCGCGCTGGTGCACGCCGGGTACGGGTCTTCGAGCAGCGGGCCGGGGGTGCGCGCCAGGTCGGCTGCGAGCGGGCGGAGGTGCTCGGCGGGGCAGGTGCCGTCGAGGAGTTCCTGGGGAACCTCGTCCCCGTACTCGCGCATGTGATCTGCCTGCTCGGCGGAGAGCTTGAACTGGCCGTGCACGTCCAGGCAGTTCCGCCCGTCCGAGTCGAAGCGCTGCACGAGGCTCCCGTCCCGCCACTCGTGGCCGGTGCCGAGCACCACGAGGACGTGGTGGAGAGCCTGGGTGCGGTCGGGGTACGAGCACGGGAAGGCGCGGATGAGCTCGGTCAGTGTCTGGTCGACGCTTGCCATGCGGAAAAGCCTCAGGGGTAGAAGGTCAGAGGGTCGCGGACCCATGAAGCGGGCTGACGGCGGAGGCCGGGGGCTACCCGAGCTGGTAGACCTGCGTGGGCTTGAACGTCGGGTAGAGCAGCTCGAACATCTGCGGGCCCCGCGGGTCGTCGAAGGCGAGGACCGCCGGGTAGCTGAGCTGGCAGCACCCGCACTTCGGGTCCAGCCAGGTGAGGCTCACGAGCGGGTGACTGGCGCTCATCAGCTGCCATGCCTGGTCCCACTCGGTCTTCACCTCCGATGTCCAGCCGTCCCCGTCGCCGCGGAGGTAGATCGCGTTCAGGCGTTCTCCCCACTGCTCGAAGGTGAGCGCCTTCTCGGCGTCGGCGTCGGAATGCATGGGGTGGTCTCCAAGTTGGTTGGTCAGGTAACTGCTCAGGTCCGGCAGAAGGAGCACGTCACCGGCTTGTCGTCGGCCACAAGCGCGTAGGTGCCGGGCCGAAGGAAGCCGAGACACGGGGTGGCCACGGTGCGGTCGAGATAGACGCTGGTGCCCAGGCGGGCGAGGTGAGTCTGGTCGGGGAAGGTGATTCGTACCCGCTGCGGGTAGTCGAAGCCGTTGTCCACGTCAGCCCAGGAGGGCCTGGACGGATTCGACGACCTCGGCCAGCTGCTCGGCGAGGACCCGGCGGCGGGCGGGAGTCAGCTCGGCGTCGTCGCCGAACTCGTCCGCCCAGACCGACAAGGTGTTGCCCAGGTCCTCCGCTGCGTTCTTCGCCCCGTCGAGTTCGCCGACTCCGTACGCCACAGGTTCGCTCCTTCCGGGGAGGGGCGGGATCCCTCCCTTTCGAGAAGTACTTTACATCCTTGATGTTCATTTTGCAATGCCTAGCGAGGCGGTTGAGCGCCAGCCGCTCATGAACCGCGTCCTCGATCGCTCGCCAGACCAGCCCCCGGGCGGGGTCGGCCGGCAGGCGGGGCTCGCCCCGGACTCCCTGGATGGTGGTGACCGTGCGGCCGGTCGGCGGCTGGTTGCGGTGCACGAGGATCACCGTCGGGGTGCCGTGCCCGGGGATGTAGGCGCCGCTGCTGTCGATTACCCAGGTCAGGTCGAGCGCCGGCAAGTACTGCTCCACGAACTTCTTGCCGAACTCGCGCTTCATGAAGC
>NZ_FOAZ01000089.1 GCF_900109465.1 Streptacidiphilus jiangxiensis | reverse complement strand
TTCTCTGGCGCTGGGTCGAGTTTACCAGGGAATGCGTATTCTGCGGTGCGGGAATTAGCTGGGCGGTTGGCCGGGGGTGGAGGTCTTCGGCCTCGGCCGGCCCGGTGAGGGCGCCGGGGCTCCCCTGGCGCGCGCCCCGGGCCGGTTCACCCGGCGAAGAGCTGAGCGCGGGGCGGCCAGCCGCAGGCGACCAGCAGCGCCTGGACGCGGGCACCGGCGTCCGGCACCTGGTAGGGGTGCCCTCCGCCGGGCCTGGCCACCGCGCCGCCGTTGAAGACGAGGTCGTGGTGAAGCGTGCGCAGCGCGCGCTCTGTCGGGGTGCGGCCGGTCTCCGGGCCGCCGTTGGCCTCCAGCCAGGCGTCGCGCTCCTGGGCGCTGGCCTGGGGGCCGCAGAAGCCCAGGCTCTGGAGGAAGGACAGGAGGTCTGCGCTGCTGGACTCGCCCGAGGCGAGGGCGGACCAGGCCGGTGTGGCTCCGATGCGGTCGGCGAGGTCCTCGATGACGTCGAACTCGTCGGGGGGCAGGAGGCAGGTCTCCACCCAGTTGGCGAGGGCGGCGCGGGCGGGGTCGAACATCGTGTGCCTCCGCGAGGTGGGATCAAGGCTTGCTGCGGGCGGGTGGTGCTCGCCCGCAAGAACAAATCTACATGCCTTTTTCTCATCTTGCAATGCACATGGGGGGTCGTGGGCTCCGGGTCCGGCGGCCCGGCCGGCACCCGGCCAAGGCGGTGCCGGCCGGGCCGCCGGGGTCAGGCTCCGAGGCCGATGTGGCCGACGTAGGTGTAGGCGCCCCAGTCGGAGTCCAGGTCGGCGATGACGTCGTCCCAGACGTCCTCCAGGGCGCCGAGGTTGCCGTCGACGAGGGCGTCGACGGCGGCGTCCCAGACGTAGCGGACCTGCAGCTTGCGCACGCGCAGGTTGTCGCGGCGGCGCGGGGCGTCGACGACGGCCTGGTTGATGGGGTGGATCTCCACCCGGGTGCCCTGGCCGCCGCGGTTGAGGTGCTGCTTGAGCGCGCCGGGGTTGGCCAGCACGTTGGCCGCGCGCAGGTTCCAGTACGCGGTGTCGACGGCCTCCAGGTTCTCGGGGCGCGGGCTGCGCGCACCGCGGGTCCAGGCGCGCAGCGTGGAGGGGTGGGCGGTGACGCCGGCGTCGGCCAGGGCCTGGGCGCCGCCGGCGGTGGTGTTGAGGTAGTTCATGCGGGCCATGAGGCCGCGGCGGGTGGTGGCCGGGGAGCGGATGCCGCCGTCGATGATCATCCGTTCCAGGGCGTCCTCCAGGGCCTGGGCCAGGGCGACGGCGCCGTGGACATTTCCCGGGTCGCGGTTCGCGCCGTAGCGGCCGAAGTTCTTCCATCCGTCGGTCGACATTGTTTAGGCGGCC
>NZ_FOAZ01000061.1 GCF_900109465.1 Streptacidiphilus jiangxiensis | reverse complement strand
CGAGGAGCAGCTGGCGGAGAGGCTCATCGACGCGGTCGAGGCGGCCGGTTTCGAGTGCCGGGTCGGGATCGCGGACGGCCTGGCGGCCGCGCAGCTCGCGGCGCGGGCCCAGCGGATCATCCCGGTGGGGGAGAGCGCCCGGTTCCTGGCGCCGTTCCCGGTCACCGAGGTCGTGCCGGGGCGGTTGGCGGACCTGCTGGTCCGGCTCGGCCTGGTGACGGCCGGCCAGTTCGCGGCGCTGCCGCCCGCCTCGATCGCCGACCGGTTCGGCGCCGAGGGCGCGGCCGCGCACCGGCTCGCGCGCGGCCTTCAGGCCCGCCCGGTGGTGGCCCGGACCGCGTCGGCCGACGTCGCGGTCGAGGAGCGGTTCGAGCAGCCGTACACCCGGGCGGAGCCGATGGTGTTCGCCGCGCTCGGCCTGGCCGAGCGGATGCACGAGCGCCTCGGCGCGGCGGGGCTCGGCTGCGAGCGGTTCGAGGTCGAGGTGGAGTGCGCCGACGGCACGACGGCGTCCCGGGCGTGGCGGCACGAGGGTCTGCTGTCGGCCGGGGCGGTCGCCGAGCGGATCCGCTGGCAGCTGCAGGCGTGGCAGCAGCGGGCCGCGTTCGCGGCGTCCTCGGGCGGGGTGGTGGCGCTGCGCCTGGTCCCGGACGGGCTGGTCGCCGACCCGGGGCGGCAGCTGTCGCTGCTGGACGGGCAGCGGGAGGCGGCCCAGCAGCGGATGGAGCGCGCTGCCTCCCGGGTGCAGGCGATGCTCGGGCACGGCGGGATCGTGACCGCCGAGCTGGCCGGCGGACGCGGGCCCGGCGACCGGGTGGTCCGCACGCCGTGGGGCGACGCGCACCAGGACCGGCGCGCCGACGGGCCGTGGCCCGGCCGTCTCCCGGCCCCCTCGCCTGCGCGGGTGCCGCACGGTCCGCAGTGGGTGCGGCTGCTGGACGAGGCCGGCGAGGAGGTGCGGGTGACCGCCCGAGCCGAGGCGCAGACGCCTCCCGTCCGGCTGGTCGTCGCGGGCCGCAGCCTGGACGTCGTGGGCTGGGCCGGGCCGTGGCCGGCCACCGAGCGCTGGTGGAGCCAGGACGAGTCCTCCCGCCTGGCCCGGCTCCAGGTCACCACCACCGACGGGCACGCCTTACTGCTCGCCGTCGAAGGCGGGCGCTGGCGCATCGAGGGCGCCTACGACACCTGAACCACCACCCGCGCTGGCACCGGCCCTGCGCGGTCACCGAGCACCACCGCACCACCAGGAACCATCCGATGGCCAAGTTCGAGAGCCACCCCCACACCCCGTGGGCCGAGCTCCAGCGTCGCATGTCCACCCCCAGCCCCACCGGCGCCGGCGCGGGCGCGGTGCTGCCGTTCCCCGCGCCCGCGCCGCCGCCGAGGGAGGCCAAGCCCGCGGCCCGCCCGGGGGCCGGGCCCGGCTGGGCCGAGCTCCACGTCCACTCCGCCTTCTCCTTCCTCGACGGCGCCTCCCCGGTCGAGGAACTGGTCGCCGAGGCCGCCCGCCTGGGCACCGGCACCCTCGCCGTCACCGACCACGACGGCCTGTACGGGGCGTCCGTCCTGGCCACCGAGGCCCGCCGCGCGGGCATCGCCACCGTGTACGGCGCCGAGCTGACCCTGGACGCGGACCTCGCGCCGACCGGGGTCCCGGACCAGGACGGCGAGCACCTGCTCGTCCTGGCCCGCGGCCCGGAGGGCTACCGGCGACTGGCCAAGGCGATCGGCGACGCGCACCTGGCCGGGCAGGGCAAACGCCGCCCCGGCTACGACCGCGACCTGCTGCCCGACGCGGCCGCGGGCCACTGGGTGATCCTGACCGGCTGCCGCAAGGGCGCCGTGCGCCGCGCCCTGGACGCCGAGGGCCCGGAAGGGGCGGAGCGTGAACTGCGGGCGCTGGCCGACCGGTTCGGGCCCGGGAACGTCGCGGTGGAGCTGACCGACCACCGCGCGCCCGGCGACGACGACCGCAACGACGCCCTGGCCGGCCTCGCCCGCCGCACCGGCCTCACCCTGATCGCGACTACCGCCGCCCACCACGCCTCCCCGGCCCAGGCTCGCCTCGCCCAGACCCTCGCCGCGCTGCGCCAGCGCCGCACCCTGGCCGACGCCGAGCCCTACCTGGCCGCGGCCGGCACGGCGCACCTGCGCTCCGCCTTCGAGATGGCCGCCCTCCTCGCGCCGTGGCCAGACGTCCAGCAGAGCACCGTCGACCTCGCCGCCGGGTGCGCGTTCGACCTCGCCGCCCTCGCGCCGCAGCTCCCCGGCTTCCCGCTGCCCCCCGGCCGGACCGAGGCCGGGTACCTGCGCGAGCTCACCCTGCGCGCCGCCGGCACCCGCTTCACGTCGGACAATGAGCGCGCGCACCGGCAGATCGCCTACGAGCTCGAGGTGATCGAGCAGCTGGACCTGGCCGGGTACTTCCTGATCGTCCATGACCTCGTCGACTTCTGCCGTCGCGCCGACATCTGGTGCCAGGGCCGCGGCTCCGCCGCCAACTCCGCGGTCTGCTACGCGCTCGGGATCACCAGCGTCGACCCGATCCACTACGGCCTGCTCTTCGAAAGGTTTCTCAGCCCCGAGCGCGACGGCCCGCCCGACATCGACCTCGACATCGAGCACCGTCGGCGGGAAGAAGTGATCCAGTACTGCTACGACACCTACGGCCGCGACCATGCCGCCCAGGTCGCCAACGTCATCTCCTACCAGCCCCGGCTCGCGGTGCGCGACGCGGCCCGCGCCCTCGGCTACGCCCAAGGGGACCTGGACCGCTTCTCCCGGGAGACCGGCTGGCACGACATGCCGCCGCCCGACGCGCCCGTGCCCGAGGACGTGCGGGAGCTGGCCGGGCAGCTGCGCGGCCTGCCGCGGCACCTGGGCATCCACTCCGGCGGGATGGTCCTCACCCGCCGGCCGATCGCGGAGACCTGTCCGACCGAGTGGGCGTCCATGCCCGGACGCTCAGTTTTGCAGTGGGACAAGGACAGTACGGCCGCGGCAGGATTGGTCAAGATCGACTTGTTGGGGTTGGGGATGCTCGCAGCCCTCCACGACTGCTGCGACCTGATCGCCCGTCACCACGGCCGCCGCCTGGACCTGGCTTCGATCCCGCCGGACGACCCGGCGGTCTACGACATGCTCTGCAAGGCGGACACCGTCGGCGTGTTCCAGGTCGAGTCACGCGCGCAGGCCTCCGCCCTCCCGCGGCTGAGACCCCGGACGTTCTACGACCTGGTGGTGCAGGTCGCCCTGATCCGGCCCGGCCCGATCCAGGGCGGCAGCGTCCACCCCTACATCCGCCGCCGCAACGGGCACGAGAAGGTCGTGATCCCGCACCCGCTGATGGAACGCGCGCTGGCGAAAACGCTGGGGGTGCCGCTGTTCCAGGAGCAGATGATGCAGCTGGCGATCGACTGCGCCGGGTTCACGCCCGCCGAGTCGGACCGGCTGCGCCAGGCGATGGGCTCCAAGCGCTCCCTGGAGCGGGTGGCCGAGCTGCGGGCCCGGCTGCTGGCCGGGATGGCGCAGCGCGGCATCCCGGCCGAGGTCGCCGAGGACATCTACCTGAAAATCGAGGCCTTCTCCAGCTACGGCTTCCCCGAGAGCCACTCGGCAAGTTTCGCGCTGCTGGTGTACGCCAGCGCCTGGCTCAAGCACTACTACCCGGCCGCCTTCACCTGCGCCCTCCTCGCGAACCAGCCGATGGGCTTCTACTCCCCGAACACGCTGATCGCCGACGTACGCCGCCACGGCGTCCAGGTCCTGCCAGCCGACGTCAACCGCTCCCAGGCAAAGCCGACCCTCGAACCCGCCCCCGGCCGGCCGGACGGCCAGCCGGCGATCCGGCTCGGCCTGGCCGCGGTCCGCAGCCTCGGCGAGGAGCAGGCCGAGCAGATCGCCGCCGGCCAGCCCTACAGCGGCCTGGAGGACTTCGCCCGCCGCACCGCCCTCGGCGCGCCCGAGCTCGAAGCCCTCGCCACCGCCGGGGCGTTCACCAGCCTCGGCGTCACCCGCCGCCAGGCCCTGTGGTCGGCTGGACTACTGGCCCGCACCAGCGACGCCATGCTGCCCGGCACCGCCCCCGGCCTTGCCGCACCGCCCAGCCTGCCCGAGATGACCCCGGTCGAGGAGACCATCGCCGACCTGTGGGCCACCGGCACCTCCACCACCCACCCCGTCTACTACGCCCGCCCCCACCTGCAACGCTGCGGCGCGATCACCGCGGCGGACGTCAAACTGGCTCCCGCCGACCAACTCGTCACCGTCGGCGGCCTGGTTACCCACCGCCAGCGCCCGCCGACGGCCGGCGGCGTGCTGTTCCTGTCGCTGGAGGATGAGACCGGCCTGGTCAACATCGTGGTGCAGCCCCACGTCGCGCGAGCCCACCAGCGCAGCGCCCTCCAATCCGCCGGACTGATCATCAGCGGCACCCTCGAGCGCCGCGACGGCGCGACCAACCTCCTGGCCACCCGCCTGGCCCCGCTCACCCTCGGCCCGACCCCCGGCAGCCGCGACTTCCGGTAGCGCAGCCCGATCGGGTGAACCTCTCTGCCGGGCCCGCGCTGCAGCAGGTCCGGCGGGGCTCCCGCAACGCCGGGGCAGACGGGCCGGCCGCCGGGCCGCAGCAGAACCTTGACCGGGCGCCAACCGCCCCCGGCGCCCCAGCCTCGGTGGGAGCATCGAAGGCGTGCTGGACGCGACCATCGACTCGCTCACCCTCTGGCTGACCTCCCGGACCCCGCAGCAGCGCGCCGACCTCCTGGCCCGCCACCCGCAACTCCTGGCCCCGCGCCGCCCGCAGACCCTGCGCCAGCTGGCGGTCCGCCACCTCTACGGCCCCTTCGCCGACGCCCGGGACTGGCGCGCCCTGGCCCGGGACCAGCTCCAGCTGCTGGAGGCCGCCGCCTACCTCGCCTCGCAGACCAGGGACTGGCGGCACCCGTACGGCTGCAGCACGGCCGACCTCCTCGCCTTCCTCGACCGTGACCGCTCCGACGCCGACCGGGTGGAGGCGGTCCTGGACGCCGTCGTCGACCGCGCGCTCGCGTGGCCGTGCGCCGAGCAGCGCCTCGCCCTCCACCCCCGGATCCGGCGGCTCTTCCCCCACCCCTACGTCCTGGACACCGAAGCCATCCACGAGCACGGCCCCCTCCTGAGCCCCGCGCCGCCGCTCACCACCCGGACCGCCAGCCTCAACCCGCAGGCGCAGGCCGCTGCGGCCGCCGGCGTCGTCCACGCGATCACCACCGTGCTCACCGTGTTCACTACCCCGGTGCCCGCCCTCGCCCGCGGCGGCGTGCCGACCCAGGATCTGCGCCGCCTCGCGCAAGCCCTCAACTGCGCTCAGCCGCAAGCCCGGCTGTGGCTGGAGCTGGCCGGCGAACTGGACCTGATCCACGAGCACAACCAGCAGTGGCAGCCCACCGCGGAAGGCCGGGCCTGGCCGGACGCCGACCCGGCGGCCAGGCTCGCGGACACCGCCCGGGCCTGGCTCCGACTGCCCTGCACCCCGCTGCTGCCCGCCGACGGCGGCCGCCCCCGCCCCTCCCTGGCACCGGTGACGACCTCCAGCGCCGATGCCCGCCGGGTCATCCTCATCCTGCTGGCCGGCCTCGCCCCCGGCCAGGCCCTCCTCGACGGCCCCACCTGGGCGGCCGCAGCCCACCACCGCGCCCCGCTGCTCCTCGACCCCGCCACCGACGCCCCCAGCAGCCGCCTTCGCGCCGCGCTGGGCACGCTGACCCCGTGGTGCTCCGCCGGCCTCCCAGCCGGAGCAGCGGTCACCGCGGTCCTGGAGGAGAGCCGGCTGATCGCGCTCACCGACGACGGCGCGTTGACCCCGCTCGGCCGCGCCCTCCTGGACGGCAGCACCGCCGAGCTGCTGGCCGCAGCCAAGGCGACCCTGCCGCTGCAGCGCCGCGCCGCCGTCCTGGCCGACCACCGCGTCCTCGCCACCGGAACCCCCGACGGCGCCCTGGCCGCCCTCATGCGGGCCTGCGCCGACCTGGAGAGCACCGACGCCCTCGCCCAGACCTGGCATCTGACCCCGGGCAGCGTCCGCCGGTGGTTCGACACCCACCCCGCCGCCACCGCCGACGACCTCGCCGCCCGCCTTGCCGCCGTGGCCAGCACCCCGATCCCGCAGACCGTCCGCTACCTCATCGACGACACCGCCCGCCGCCACGGCCAGATCCGTATCCAGCCCACCGCCAGCGTCCTGGAAGTCCGCGACGAGGGCCTGGCCGCCGAACTCGCCGCCCGTACCGACCTGGCCGACCTCGGCCTGCGCCGGCTGGGCCCCACCCTGCTGAGCAGCACCGCCTCCGCCGTCACCGTCGCCGAGCGGCTGCGCGCCCACGGCTACGCCCCCACGAGCGAGGCGGCCAGCACCGCCGACACGCCGCCCGCCGCCCCGCCCCGGCCCGAACTTGCACCGGTACCCGCACCGCGCCGAGCCCCCGTGGACCTCACCGCCGTGGCGGCGGCCCTGGTCCCGGACCCGCCCACCACGCCCCTCGCCGCCAGCAGCCGCGCCGCCCTCCTCAAGGACCGCGCCCGGCTGCTCGGCACCACCGACCGCACCACGCTGCTGCGCGCTCTGCAGCACGGGCACAGCGTCCACATCGAGTACCTGCACCAGCGCGGCGAGTCCACCGGCACCATCACCCTGACCCGCCCCCGCCTGCTGGGCCCGGAGCAGCTGGTGGGCGACGTCCCCGCGGCGCTGCTGCCCGAACTTCCCCTCGACCTCGGCGCGCTGCTCGTCGTCCTGCCCGCCTCCGCCCTCGCCGCGCCGTAGCGGCCCACGCCGGGCCCCGTGGCGGCGGGTGGTTCAGGGGGAGCCGGGCAGGACGGGCCGGTCGATGTGGTGGTGCTCGACCTGGACGCCGAACTCCCGGTTCCATGCGGTCCAGACGCGGCGCGCCACCGCCTCCGACACCGCGACCGAACGGTGCCGGCCTCCCTGGCACGCGGCCGTCAGGCGCACCACCTGGCCACGGGGGACCGCGGCGGCCAGCGCGAGGAGTTGAGCGGCCGTCCGGTCGATCAGCTCCGGGGCGCCGGGGGTGGCCAGGACATGGGCGGACACCTCGTCGTCCAGCCCGGTGAGGTAGCGCAGGCGGGTGTCGTCCGCGGGATTGCGCAGCACCTCACGCAGATCGAGGTAGAGGCCGTCGGTGACGAGCTGGTGGGCGCCGTCATGGCGGACCCCGATCGAGCGGATGACAGCGGCGACGGGACCCGGGCCTCCCAGGCGGGTGATCTGCATGCCCACCACGATTCCCGCCGGCCCGGCACTACGGAAGGAGTTTCCTGTTGCCTGTTCTGCCTGGCCAGCGCGTCAGACGGCGCTGCGCTCCGTCGGATCCCCGCAGGCTCGCGGGCCGACAGCGGACGTGCCGGAGCGCTCGACGTCCGCCTCGACAGCAGGGCCACCCACAGCCGGCTCCGCACCACCCTGCGCAGAGCCCGCCAGTCCCTCGCATCGAAGACCTGAGCACGAAGCCGGGCCTCGGCGCCGGACAGCCTCGGACCCGCCTCTCTGTACGGAGCGACAAGGCCGAGCCCGGCAGCTCGTGAGGCCGTCGGCCAGCGGTCAAGCCGTAGACGACCTTCCCGGAGGAAGGTCGTACGCTTGCCCTTCCCCATGCACATCCGAGGCGTGGACAACGAGGCCGAGGAGAGCGAACGTGGCACAGGGACGCAGCAGCATTCGGGGCGCTCGGATCGGGTCAGGGCCGCTGGGTGAACCGGAGCGCGGCGACCTTGCCCCCCGCACGACGGCGTCGTTCTGGTGCGGCAACGGCCACCGGACCCAGCCCAGCTTCGCGGTCGAGGCCGTGATCCCGGAGGTGTGGGACTGCCCCCGGTGCGGTCTTCCCGCCGGACCGGATCCCGACAACGCCCCGGCCGCTCCAGGAAGCGCCCGCTACCTGACGCACATGGGCTTCGTCCGGCAGCGCCGCAGCCAGGAAGAGGGCGAGGCCCTGCTGAACGAGGCACTGGCCAAGCTCCGCGGGACCATCTGACAGCGGATACGTCCCGCCCTGGCCACTGAGAGCACCTGACCAGCCGTCAGGCGCTGTCGCGTTCCGGCAGGGCGATCACGGCGGCGTCCTTGGCCTGGTCCAGTGCCTCCGACAGCGCCTCGCCGGCCGCTGCCGCCTGGTCGGCCAGGCGGCGGCTGTCCTCGGCGGCCACGTCGTCGGCGGCCGTGCGGGCGAGGAGCTCCATGACCCTCTCCCCGCGCGCCTCCAGCTCCTCGACCGCGGCGAGCGCCTCATAGCGCCGGTCGGCCTCGGCGCACCGGCGCGCATACAGTTCCAGCGCCTCCACCCGGCGCTCGGTGCTGGTGAGAACCGTGGCCAGCGCGGAGCGCTCGCTCTTGCGGAGATCAGCGACCCGGTCCTCGCCCTCGCCGCCGCTGTTGCTCTGCGCCAGGCTGCTGTACTCCCGGAGCGTCCGGGCGATCTCCCACAGCTCCGCGGGCAGGTGCTCCTCGGTACGGTGGCGCAGCCCCGCCAGGTCGGTGCTGTGCATCCGCGACTCGCGGATCGCCGCAGCGGCGGCCTGGGCCCGCTTCAGGAGCCGGGCCGCAGGGGCGGCCAAGGTGTCGGAGCGCACGGCGTGCTCGCGGGCCAGGCGGGTCACCGCGCGCAGGTTCCGGGTGTCGATGTACCGGAGCACGCCGAGCAGGAGAGCGACCCCGGCCCCGCCGATCAGCGCGGTGGACCCGATGGTCTGCACCCAGTCGAGGATCCGCGTCACCTCTTCGGTGATCGACCCGGGGCGCGGGGCGGAGACGGAGGTCGACTTCGCCCAGGCCACCAGCGCGGTGACGACACCTCCGGCGGCGGCCACGGCGACGGCCTTGCCCAGGAACCCGTGGCCGAGTCCGCTCACCGGCTCCAGGCCCCTGGCCGCCACCAGATCGGGGTACCCCTCCAGCAGATCGGCGACGGCGGACTGCTCCCGCACGGACAGGGCCGGGTCCACGACGGCCACCTCGGCGGACGTTCCGTACCCGCCCGGTACCTCGATCATCAAGTCCCCCCGCTCACTGCGTACGTACTGCTGGAGCGGCCCAGTCTCCCAGACCGCTCCGCAACCGCGGATCCGACGTCGATCCCGCCGGCCCCGCGAAGACCGCGAAGGCCCGGCGGGGCCGCCGCGCGGCGCTTCCGCAACCGAGGAATGCCCCTGCCCCGGCCCGCCCAGTCACCGGACCGGCGCCCCCCGCGGATGCACGAGGGCGCGCACGCGGGTGCCTACCGGCGAGACCAGTCGGGGCACACGGCCGCGTGAGTCGTCAGGATGACGACGGTCGACCCGGCGAGCAGCCGCTCCCGGGTCGCTCGGCAGCACGTCGGCCACGGACGCTCCTCGGCCGCAGGCGGTTCATCGGGCGAGCCCACGTCCGCCGCCGGCTGCTGGGCACCGGGCTGCCGCCCAGTCTCGGCGAGAGCCCGGTCCGCGATCAGGGGCAGGGCCCGCGCGGTGCTCGGCCTGCGCCGACGTCTCCTCATCGCTCCAGCATGCCCGGTGGCGAAGGCGACTTGGACCAGCTCTCTGCGAGTGTCGCCGTGGCGCGTCGCCAGCGGGGGCGATCGGCCGGGCTCCGGGGAAGCAGATCCGGCACGCACCAACGGGCGACCGCGGCTCCCGGGGG
>NZ_FOAZ01000062.1 GCF_900109465.1 Streptacidiphilus jiangxiensis | reverse complement strand
CCCGCGCCCTGGCCGCCGGCGATCAGGATGTTCTTGCGGGCCAGGACCAGAGCCTTGAGGTACGCGGCCAATGTGCTGTCGATCGCTCCGAGCTCGACCATGCCGCCCAGGTCGGTCCTGCGCACGCGGTGGCGCCGGATGGTGACCTGCGGCCGCGGGGTTACCTCGGTCATCGCCTGCAGACGGGAGCCGTCCGGCAGCCGCAGGGCCAGCATCGGGCTGGCCGTGGATAGGGTCCGCTCGCCGTGGCCGGAGCGCCGGGCGAGGTCGCGCAGCAGCTCCACCAGATCCTCGTCGGATTCGGCGATCGGCTCGCCGCGGACCTTCCCGCGGTCGGCGTAGTCGATCACGACCTGGTCGTAACCGTTGACCAGGATGTTCTCGACCTCGGGGTCGTCCAGGTACGGCTGCAGGCGCCCGGCGCGGAACAGCAGGTCGAAGACCTGGGCCTCCAGGGCGCGCTGCACCTCCTCGCTGGGCGAGGTTCCGAGCTCCTCGGCCCGGGCGACGACCCACTGGGCGACCCGGGTGTTGATCAGCGCGCGGGCGCGCTGCTCGCGGTCGCCCTGGCTCATCCCGGGCTCCAGGGCGATCAGCGAGGCGAGCTCGTCGGAGACCAGGCGCCTGACCCGGCCGGCCACTGCGGGGTCGACCTGGAGTTCGCGCGGCGCAGCGGGCCTCGGCACCGGGGCTGCGGGGGCCGTTGGGCGCAGGGCGACAGGCGTCACCTCGGTCGCGAACGGGTCGACCCGTGGTGGTTCCAGGCGGCGGGCGGCACTGCTGCCGCCCCGGGCGACGACCGCGCGGCGCGGCGAAGCGCCGGCGGCCTCGGGCGGAGCGGTGTCCTCAAAGACGGGGTCGGTGTGGACGGCGCTAGCGTGCAGCATGGGCACCTCCGGGGATTGCGGCCCTGTCCGGGGCCTGGTGCACCGGGCGCGGGGCGAGCTGCTCCCGGCGCTGCAGCACCAGGGAGTGGACGGTTTCGGCGGCGTTCGCGGCGTGGCGCATCAGGTCGCTGCGCTTGAAGCGGCGTTCGCCGATGTCGGTGCCGTCCGAGAGCACCTCGGCGGCTTTGGGGTCGAAGGGCAGCTCGGCGGCGACCGGGACGGACAGGCGCTCGCTGATCTCGGCGGCGGTGTAGGGGCCTGCGGGGATCAGCAGCAGCCGCAGGGCGTCGCGGCCCACACCGCGGGCGTCGAGGTCCTCGGCCAGCGCCCGGACGCGATGCTCGGCGTGGTGCACTCCGCGCAGAGTGGTGCGCACCACGGCCAGCACCAGGTCCGCGCGCAGCACCAGGGAGGCGGCGCTGTCAGTACCGCCCCGGCGGCCAAGGTCGGCGATGACGTCGTGCTGCGCGGTCACGTCGATGCCGGCCATCAGGTCGGCGAGCTGCGGCCACACGCTCTGCATGCCCGGGGACTGGCCGGGGTTGGTCAGGCCGGGCAGGACCAGCCGCTGCTTGGCACCGTCGGACAGATCCAGCAACTGCCGCCAGAACGCCTCATTGAGCCTGCCCGTGCGCGCGGCCACCGGCAGGTTCTGCAGACCCTGCGGGCCCGGGGTTCCGCCGCGCAGTGCCCCGGCGACGACGGAGCCGCCGTCCGGATCGCACTCGGCCATGATCACGTGCCGGCCCTCGACCAGGGGCCACGACATCGCCAGCGCGAGGGCGGCGGTGGTGGCCCCGGGCGCACCGGGGCAGCCCGCTACTGCGATCAGTGCCATCAGCCGACCGCCGACGGGCTCTGCACGATGATCGCGATGTTGCCGGTCGAGGCTCGCGCCGCCAGAGTGGCGCCGGCGTTGGCGTCGACGGAGACGTCGACCGTGAGGTTCCCGCTGGAGTCGGCGGTGCCGACCCGCACCACCTGCGCCGGCAGGGTGCTCGGCGCACCGGCGGAGGCGCCGGTGTCCGTCGCGGGGTTCTGACCCGGGGTCGAGACGATGAGCACCTTCTCGCCCGGGACCAGGGTGGTGGTGGGCAGTTGGCCGGGCTTGACCAGGAGCCCGACCAGCTGCTGGCCGGGCTGCACCAGCGAGTCGGAGGTGACGTCGGCCTGGGTCAACGTGGTCCCGGGCAGCAGCTGCGCCGAGGCGTGCTTGCCGATGATGGAGTCGAGCCGGCCGGCACCGACCGGCTTCAGCGCCGGGTCCAGGCTGATGGAGGCCACAGCCAGGTCGCCACGGGTGATGACCTGGCCGAACGCCAACGGCTTGGCCACCACGAGGACGTCCTCGCGCTGCCCGGCCGCCGTCAGCGTCATCGCACCGATCAGGCCGCCGACCGCGATGAGGGCGACGGACAGGCCGATCAGCGCCGGACGCCGCCGCCGAGCGTTCACCGGCTTCGGTGCAGGTGCTGCCGCGGTGGGAGCGGCCTGCTCGGGGACGCTGCGCGTCTTGGTGTTGCTCACGTTCTATCTCCCGACGGAGGCTGGTCAGTTGTTGAGGACCTGGAGCTGCCCGATGGCCACCGTGGTGGTCGAGGTGCGCGCAGTCATGATCGTTCCGGCTTGTCCGGAGGTGGCCGTCCAGTCCACCCGCCACGTGCTGGTCGCGGTGATGGTGTAGGAGCCGCTGGAGGAGGACGTCTGCTGGTAGGTGTGGCCGCAGGTCGGCGAAGAGGAGTTGCCGTACGAGGCGCTGTACGGGGTGCCCGCGTTCGCGCACGTCACCGAGGTGCCGTCGCCCAGGTTCCACACGATTTGCGTGACGTGGGCGGTGGCGGTCACGGTGATGCCGGCCGCGCTGACCGACGTGCTCTTCGGCCCCCAGGTGGAGGCGGACTTGTTGTTCCACAGCCACACGGGCAGGCCGACGAGTCCCATCGCCCCCTTCTTCGGAGCGATGCCGATGTCCGCCCCCTGGAGCCCGAGCTGCTTCACCGCCTGCTGCGCCATCTGTTGCGGGTTCGCCCCGCCGCCGTAGCCCGGAGGCGGGTTGCGGCTCCAGGTGATGCCGCCAGCCAGGTTGGCGGCGGCGCCCATGCAGGTGACGTTGTACAGCTCGCCCTGGTTCGGGCCGGGCGCCCAGTTCGCGGGGATGCCGGTGGCGAGCTTCCAGTCCTGGTCGTTCGGGCCGGGCTGGGGGACCATCAGGTCCCAGTAGCAGGCGTCGGTCGGGTTGAACCACCCGAAGCCGGCGCGGTAGCACGGCACCGGCGTGGTGCCGGCCAGGCAGGTGCTGCTCCCGCCGCCGCCCCCGTTGCCGCCACCGCCACCGCCGCCTCCACCACCCCCGCCGCCACCGCCGCCGACGACGATGGTGCAGTTGGGGATGTTGGGCGGGCAGGTGACGCCGCCCCCGCCGTCGGCGAAGGCCTGCGGCTGGACCAGGACCGCCGCAGCGAGCACCGCGAGCAGCATCAGGAGCCGGACGGGTCTGAGGTAGCTCAGCATGACTGGTCCTGCTGGATCACGGACTGGATGACCAACCACTTGCCCTGGTCCTGGATCGCCGTGGAGTTCTCGACGTGGCGGAAGACGTTGCTGGCGAGCTTCGCCGGCTTGCCGGTGCCCTTGTCGACGGGCAGGAAGTTGGTGCTGTCGACGCAGCTGGTGATCTGCGCCGTCGGCGGGTTCGCGGACAGGTCGATCGAGGTGACCTGCGGGGTCAGGACCGGCTCGCCCTTCACCACGAGGTTCTGGTCCTGGTAGTAGGCCTCGCTGGCCTTGATGCCGGCCAGGGCCTTGTCCGCGGCGAACTCCTGGAGGTTGGTGCCCTCTAGGGTCCCGGAGCCGTAGATCTTCACCATGTCGGCCCACATGCCGCGGTAGGCGGTGAGCACCTGTGCCTTGGCCGCCGCGTCCGGGGCGGCGGTGCTCGGCGACGCGACCGCCGACGGCGACGATGTGGCCGCCGGCTTGCCCGAGGACCCGCATCCGGACGTGAGCAGCACGATCCCAACGGCCGCGGCGGCCGCCGCGGCCTTCAGCGGGCGCCGGCCGACCATGAGTTGATGTGAATATGACACTGTCGTTCCCCCTGGGGCAGAGGTCGGGTGGGGCACGTCGGCTCCTAGTGGGCCACGCGGGCGTGCGTGCAACACCCGTCCGGCGCGGCGTCGTTGCCGCGCTGACACACAATCGGGACAAGGCAAGCAAGCGCCTGGGCAGCAAGGACGCCGGGCGCGGTTAGACGGTAGCGACCGGCCGGTCGCTGGCGGAGCGCAGGGCGGTGCCTATCGCCAGGCGCACCGCCTGGACGGTCGTGCCGAGGATGCCGGCCAGCTGCCGCACCTCGGCGGCGTCGAGTTCCACCAGGCCGCGCTCGATCAGCGACATGCGGCTCTGGGTGGTCCCCATGCGGCGCGCCGACTCCGACTGCGTCACCTTCGCGGCCAGGCGCAGCCGCGAGATGCTCAGCGGGTCCGGGTAGAGCAGGCAGGACACCGGGACCTCGAGTCCGTCGGCCATCGCGGACAGCGTGCGCTGCTCCGGCAGTCGTCTGCCGCACTCGTACATCGACACGTGCGTCCGCAGCAGCACGACAGCCGACCGCGCACGGACCCGCTCCGCCAGCTGATCCTGGCTCAGGCCGGCGTGCGTCCGCTGCTCGCGCAGGGCGGCTGGATCGAAGTACGCGATCCCGCGACTGCCCAAGTCGGTGGTCCCCTCCGTGCCGCGGCGCGCTCCGGCGCGCCTTCGGGTCCGTGTCGGGCGCGTGCCCGTCGGCGACGAGGGCCGTACGCGGACCAGTGAACGGCGGGACAATACCGGGATTGAGCCGGACATGCAGCATGCGCACCGGCCAGGGTTCGAGACCGCGCGCGCCGGGAAGGACAGGCAGGTCGGGACGGTCGCAGACAGCCCCGCCCGACTTCAGTGTATGCGAAAGCATCGTTACCCCCCGTTCCGTTCCCTGTCCGCCGTCGGCTGTCGCTGCCCCGGCCTAGGTACCGCTCAGATACTGCGGCTTGAATCTCGCACGGGAATTCAGCCAGGTCAAGGCGGTTAACCCTTGGTCACGAGGGCTGGTCTGTATACCTCACACTTATGCCCCTTTCGCCCAGATTCTGTGAGCAGTGGTGCTGATTATCACTACTGTGGGCAACGTGGCGGAAGGGGTTCAGCCTTCCGGATTGCGTGATTCCGGGCTGGAGTTGGCTGATTCGCGGCCTTGACGACCGCATGACATGCCGATCGGCCAGCCGGATGGCGGGGTTCGCAGTGGCGGGAGGGCGCAGGCCGAAGGCCCCGGTGAGCCGCGCTGCGCGGCTCACCGGGGCCTTCGGTGATTCGGTGAGAGGTGAGGTGGGATCAGGTCAGGAGGTCGGCGACCAGCACCGAGAACTCCACCGGAGTGAGCACCCTCAGGCCCAGCTCGTGGGCCTTGGCGAGCTTGGACCCGGCTCCGTCCCCGGCGACCAGGAGGTCGGTGTTCTTCGAGACGCTGCCGGACGCCTTGCCGCCCGCCCGCTCGACCAGCTCGTTCATGGCGGTGCGTCCGTAGGCGGCGAGCGGGCCGTCCATGGTGCCGCTGACGACGACCTTGAGGCCGTCCAGCGGCCTGCTGGTCGCTGTGGTGCTGGCGGTGGCGGCGGCCGAACCGGGCTGGAGGCAGACCACCCCGGCCGCGACCAGCCGGTCGCACAGGTCGGCGATCTCGGCCAGCTCGGCCACGATCGCCGGGGCCTTCTCGGCTCCGATCCCGTCCACCTGGGCGAACGCCGCCGCGTCGGCGGCGCGGATCGCCTCGAAGGTGACGAAGTGGGCGGCGATCCGGCGCGAGGCGGTACGCCCGGTGCCGGTGATCCCGAGCGCGCTGAACCAGCGGTTGAGCGGCTGCTGCTTGGACTGCTCGACGGCGGCGAGCAGCTTGGCCGCGCTCGCCGGTCCCATCCGGTCCAAGCCCTGGAGCTGGGCAGCGGTGAGCTTGAACAGGTCGGCCACGTCGGTCGCGAGTCCGGCGTTCACGATCTGGCGGACCAGGGTGTCGCCCAGGCCCTGGATGTCGAGGTTGTCGCGCTCGGCGGCGTAGGCGATGTTCTCCGCCGGGGCGCAGCCGCGTCCGTTGGGGCAGCGCCAGATCTCGCCGGAGGTGTCGAGGTCGCGGTCGCAGACCGGGCAGCGGGTGGGCACCTGGACCGGGACCTCGTCGCCGGTGCGGTGCTCGGTGAGCACTGCGGTGATCTGCGGGATGATCTCGCCCGCCTTCACCAGCTCGACCGTGTCTCCGATCCGCAGTCCGAGGCGGGCGATGTTGGCGGCGTTGTGGAGGCTCGCGGCCTCCACGTCGCTGCCGTCCACGTCCACCTCGTCCACCTGGGCCGTCATGCTGAGGGCTCCGGTGCGGCCGATGGCGAAGCGCACCGACCGCAGCGTGGTGACGGCCCGCTGGGGCGGGTACTTGAACGCGATGGCGAAGCGGGGCTCGTTGGAGCTGTTGTACCCGGCGGCGGCCTGGTCGGCGGGGCTGGCGGCCCGGATGACGACGCCGTCGATCTCCATGTCGAGACCCGGGCGCAGTGCCTCGATCTCGCGGACGCGGGCGTAGGCGTCCTCGATCGAGTCGCCCCGCATCAGGGGCGCGCCGATGCTGAGGACGGTGCGCACGCCCAGGTCCTCAAGCAGCCCCATCAGCTGGTCGTGGTCCAGCGCGCGCAGCTGCTCCCCGAGGTCGCTGACCTGGTCCAGCGGTGCGTCGTAGGCCACGAAGGACATGGGGATCGTGTAGCTGCGCTGGGCGCGCAGCGTCCCCGCCGCTCCGTTGCGGGCGTTGCGGAAGGGCTTGGCCCGGTTGGCGGTGCGGATGCGGTTGGCCTGCTCGAACTGCGCCTTGGTCATGATGACCTCGCCGCGGACTTCGATGGTGGCCGGGCGGCGGAGCCGGAGCGGGAGACCACTGAGGTTTCCGATCATGTGGGCGACCGAGTCGCCGCGGGTTCCGCTGCCGCGGGTGATGATGTCGGTCAGCTGGCCGTCGGTGTAGCGGGCGGCGACGGCCAGGCCGTCCAGCTTCGGCCCGTAGCACCAGCTGGCCGGGGTGTGCCCGAGGCGCTTGGTGACCCGGGCCACGAAGGTGTCCAGGTCCTCGCGGCTGTAGGCGTTGGCGAGCGAGCCCATGATGCTGGAGTGCTCCACCTTGCCGCCGGTGACGGCTCCGCCGGCGACCTTGCCGACCGGGGAGTCGGGCTCGATGTGGTCGGGGTGCTCGGCCTCGTAGGCGCGGATGGCCGCGAGGAGGGTGTCGTACTCGGAGTCGGACAGGCTGCTGCTCCCCGGCCCGTAGTAGGCGGCGCACGCGGCGACGGCCGTGCGGACCGCTTCCTGGTAGGCGGGCCGGTCCAGGCGCGTGGTGGCGGCAGTGGTCATGCGGGTGCCCTCTCGGAGGCGTGGAAGGGGAGTGCGGGGCGTCGCCGGGAGGGGTGGGCGACCGCCCCGCACAACACATATGCTACATGCCAATTGCTCATCTTGCAATGTCTATGGGGCGGCGATCGGCACCAGGAAGAACACCTGGCCGTTCGCGCCCTCCACACGCAACGGCGTGTCGGGCAGCGTGTCGAAGACGGCGTCGGCCAGTTCCTGTGGGTCGTCGGCGCGGGTCAGCGGCGCGCGCAGCGCGGCCCGAACGGCCAGCCGCGTCTCCGGCGAGGGGGCGGGTGCGGAGGCGTCGTCCCGCGCCTCGGCGATGCACTCCAGGAGCTGAGCGTCCGTCAGGTCGGCTCCCAGTCCCCGGCGCAGGGCGATGGCAGCGGCGCTGGTCGCCAGCGCCGCCCGCGAGTGCGCGTGGCAGAGGTCGCCGGGCGTGCCGGCGGCGTGGAAGGACCTGGCGGTACCGATGCTGGACTTCAAGCAAGCCTCCAAGGGCGAGCGGGCAGTGAGGGAAGGACGGCAAAGAAGAAGGGAGAAGGAGCCGCGGGAGGATGCGTCACCGGGCTTGGCCTGCACAGACATTGTCTCGCGCAGCACTGACAATCGGGCAGGACGGCCCGCCCCGCCCGTCTCCCGCTCCGGTGCCGCACGCGGTCAGGCGATCGAGGCCGACATCGCCTCTTCCGTCTCCCGCCGGATGCGCTCCCACTCTGCCTCCTCCTCGGCCCGCGCCTCGTCGACCAGGTGCCGGCGGCGGGCCCGCTGTTCGGCGCCGGCCTGCTCCGCCGCGGCCTCCTGCTCCCTGCGCGAAAGCCCCCGCTGCCGGGCGGCCCGGCGGGCGGCGAGGACGGCGCGGCGCTCACCGGCGTCCAGCGCCTCCTCCAGCAGGGCCTGCGCCACGTCCGGGACAGGCAGGCCGCGGTCGACGGCCGGCGCCACCATGTCCCAGGTCAGCTCGGCGAGGCGGTCCTGCCACTCGACGAACGAGCGCCCCGAGAGCCGCTCGGCGATCGCCGTCAGCTCCCGGTAGGGCGGGTAGTAGCCCTCGGAGCCGCCGAGGCGGTGGCCGAGGTGCCGGGAGCACAGCACGACGGTGCTCGCCGCGCAGGAGCCCTCGTCGAGGACCTCGACCAGGAACAGCGGATGGTGACGCTTGCACGAGCCGAGGTGGGTCGGGCCCCCGGTCGCGCAGTCGACGTCCTGACGCCAGTACGACCGCACGACGCGCAGCCGGCTGGTGGGCACACGGTCGAAGCCGATCCTGGTCATGCACCAGACGGCGTACGCGAGCCGGCCCCGGTCCGCGGAGCGCCGGTTCGGGCTCTCGGGCAGTTGTCCGTCCTGCCGGATCTCCCACCCCCAGGGGTAGTCCGCGGCGATGCCCTGCACCCCGTACCGGGACACCCGCAGCACGCCCGGCTCCAGCTCCTCGGTTTCGGTTTCCGTGGAGAACGGGACATCGTCGCGCACCAGGTGCCCCCAGCGCCGCCACCGCTGCACGGCCAGCTCCCGCGAGCCGCTGTCCCGGCGCATCCACGCCAGGACCTGCTCCAGCGTCGGGTCGAGTCCGATCCAGGCATAGCCCCCGGTGGAGGAGGACCAGTCGTTCGGCAGGCGCGCGATCCGCCACCCGCAGCGCCGCGTCACCCGGTACGCGTAGCCCTCGACGGAGACCAGCTCGAAGTCGCCCTCCCCGTGCGCTCCCTCCTTGGCGTAGGAGGCGACGCTCTCCCCGGCCAGCAGCTCGCCGGGGAACAGCGGGTGGGCCGGCCACAGCAGCAGCTGCTCCGGCGTCCGCGCAGGGGTGGCGGCCGCGGATGCGCTGCGGCCAGGCGGTGTCATGGTGCTCCAGAAGGGTGCGGTGGTGTTCGGAAGGACGGCCCTGCTCCGGCCGGGCCGTTGGGCTGGCGCCGGCGCGCCTGAGTCAGCGCCGGCGGACCTGCGCCCGGGCGGCCAGGTCCGCGGTGACGCGGTCGACCAGCTCCCCCGCACCGCGGACGCCCTCGAACGTCGCCACCCCGAACAGGAGGGTGTCGCGCTCGGCGCGCAGCTCGCGGTGGGCCTCGAGGGCCCGCTGCGCGACCTCGGGGTCGGCCAGCATGTCGCCGCAGGCGATCACGACGCGCCGCCCCAAGTCCCAGACGATCGCGTTGACGGCCGCCGCGGCGGC
>NZ_FOAZ01000080.1 GCF_900109465.1 Streptacidiphilus jiangxiensis | reverse complement strand
GGCCGGGCTCCGGGGAAGCAGATCCGGCACGCACCAACGGGCGACCGCGGCTCCCGGGGGTTGACGCGCCGACCGTCGCGGGGACGACGGTCCGGGGCTGACGGGCGCCCGGCCTGCGCCCGGACCGGCGGGCGTGGACCTGCCCTGGAGGGTCACCGGGCCGCCGCGGCGGAGTCCGTCCGCTCCTTCCACAGCCGTTCGTACGCCTCGTGGCAGGACCAGTACGTCCAGCCGGTCACTCGGAGGAAGGCGGGCAGGAGGCCGTCGGCCTCCTGCCAGTCGTGGACGACGGCACCGTCCGGGGTGCCGTCGTCGGGGACGAACCCGCACTCGAACTGCGCGTGGCCGTGGACCCTGGGTGCGCTGCCGGTCAGGGCCCAGCGCCGGCGGAGCGTCCGCCCGCCGGGGCCCTGCTTCGTCGGCGGATCGGCGATGGGCCCGAAGTAGTCCAGCGTCGGGTCGGTCAGAGCGGCGTCGTCGATGGCCATGGTGCAGTCTCCTTCGTCGGGTCGGGTGGTGTCGGCGGATCGGCGGGAGCACGGGGGCGCGGCGGGGGATGGAGCTGGCGCGCCGGGAGTGCGCCGCTCGTAGAGGGGCGGCCGCCGCGCGTTGCCGATCGGGCACCGGTCGGTGCGCCGGTGTGCCACGATGCTTTCGGTAGGGGCCTGTTGGGCGTGTCCGTTGCCGGGCGGAGCCTCCTGCGCGTCCTGTGACAGGGAGGTCGGCCGATGAACGTGCTGTCCCCGGTGGCCTTCGTCGTCTTCGCCAGCGCGCTGCTTCCTACCGCCGCCGTTGTCCAGGGCGCGGTGGCGCGTCGTGGCCAGCGCCGGGCCCCGCAGGCCGTGATCGGGATCAGCGTCGCCGTCATGGTGCTGGCCGTGGCCAGCCTGGCGGTGACGGTCTGGATCGTCTGCCGGTGGTTCACCGGTCAGTGCAGCGGTACTTCGTTCTGGACGGCGATTCTCGCCATGGTGGCGGGAGGCTGGGCCTACACGCTGGCCCCCGAGATCACGTGGGCCCGGCGGGCGGCGTAGGAGCCTCACGCTCACGTCGTGGCCGGTCCGCCCGAGACCTCACCGTCCCCACGCACGAGTCCGGAGTCCGCAGCAGCTTCCCTGCGCCGGGCGCGGGTGGCCCGCGAGCTCAGTCGGTAGGCCAGTCCTTCGGCCAGGCCGAGCGCGGTGTGTGCAGGCGGGCCCGGGTGGCGCCGGCGCGCTCAAGCTCTTCGACGAGGACGGTGAGGACGACGCGGGCGAGCATCGGCATGATCCCGTCCTTTGCGTCCAGGGTCAGGGTCAGGTTCGCCTCGTCGACCCAGAGGTAGTTCGCGTAGTAGGGGGCGGTGTGGATCTCCTCGTCGGAGGGGATCCGGCCGTCCTCGGTCGCCTGGCGTACCGAGGGGTCGGCAGCTCGGAGTGCGGCGGCGCCGGCCACCGGGTCGCAGCCGGTGACCGCCACGCACCAGACCTGGGAGGCGAGGACCTCGTAGTCCTCGCTGGTGATCGTGAGGATCGGCAGCGTTCCCGGGGTGACGGTGATCCCGCCGGGGCGGCTCAGCGACGACGCTGCGCGCCGCATCCAGCCGGCGGCGCGCGCGTCGTGCGCCTCGAGGTATGCCTGCGTGATGCGCCAGGGCACATCGCGGGCGCCGAGCGCGGCAGCCTCCACGAACTGGACCTCGGCGTCCTCGCCGGCACCGCCGTCCAGCAGCTCGCACCCGCGCCGGAACGCGGCCTCGCCCTCGTCGTGGCGCTCAGTAGCCTTGTGGTCATCCATGGCCGCATGCATAGCAGCCACCGCCGACAGCTGGGCGTGGACGACGGCCTCGGCGGTAGCCGGGCTGCAGCCGCCGCGATCGCCAACGGCCTTGACGGAGCGGGCCTGTAGGATCGCCCGGCCGAAGCGGGAGCATCCGTACCCTTTGGTGCTCGGCGGCCGACGCACCTGGCCCGGCCCCCGATCGTGTTGAACGGCATCGCCGGCGCCGTCGTCGTGCTCCGGCTGAAATCGAGGGAGTGCCGTGCCAGTTGACCACCGAGACCGAAACCGCTGGATCGCATTCGAGCGCCGAGCTGACGCCTTCGCACCGGTATCCGTCGCGCAGTCCCTCGCGGCCGGCGTCGGTGTGGCCGCGCTGACGGCCGTCAGCGGCATCGTGGCGCTCGCCGTGACGCAGTGGAACATCGACCAGTGGCAGGTGACCCCGGGGTTCGGACTCGTGCTGAAGGCGCTGGGCTTCTACCCGCTCCTCCCGGGACTGTGCGCGCTCATCCTCTCGGCGGCCGCAGTCGTCGTCTCCGTGGCAGCGGTGTTCGACAAGGGCGGTCTTCACGAGGACAGCGACGACTGCACGTGCCGCAGGTGTCGCTGGAGCCACTGGATCGCCCTGGACATGCGTCCGTGGACTCTCGGCGACTCACTGCTCAGGACGGCGGTCAACGCCCTGGTCATCGGGCTGGCCGCTGATACGGCCAGCGCCGTCGGATTCGCTCTGTACCAGCTGCCGGACGGGCTGCCGAAGGCCCTGCGCGTCGCCGGAGCCCTCCTCGGCATCGTTCCGATCATGGCCGCCTTCATCGCCCGCATGGTCAACGTGCTGTGGTCGATCTCCCGGACGCAAGGCGTGTTCAGCATTCGGGAGCACCGGATCTGGTCGCGGGAGAACAGGACGTCCCCGGCCCTCGTGGCGCTCCATGAAGCGTTCGACGACGGAGATCCCCAGGAGCGGCTCTTCCGGCAGTTCCTGACCTCAGGACAGCTTCCCCGGCGGATCAGCGGCGAGGGGGAGACCGCGGAGACCTACCGGCTGCTGGGAGTCGACGCGCAGTGGACGGACCCGCAGGACGCGCTCGGGCTCGTCGCGGCGACCTGGCCCGCCGGGTGGGAACTCGTCCGCCAGGAGATCGGTGCCTACTGGTTCGAGCTGGTCGACGAGACCGGCACGCCGATGGCCGAGGGACTGGTCAACAGCAAGATCTACGACCCGCGGGCGCACGTGCGCCTCACCGACGCCGGACGCCGCGAGGTACGACGGCGCTGGTACGCCCTGCCCGAGGACGAGCGGGCACTGGTGCAGCAGCGCGGCGGCCCGTGGACGTCGGCGTACCCGACGGTGGAGGACGGCCCGCGCTTCGCCGAGGCAGACAACTACGCCCTGGTCGCCGCGCGGCTGCGGGCCAGGGGCTGGACCATCGGCGTCGAATCGCCCAGCGGCCTCCAGATCAGCCTCTCCGACGCGGCGTCCGCGTGGACTGCCGAGCGCACAGCGGGGGAGGTCTTCTGGCTGCTGCCCGGCGACTTCGGCGCGCCCGTGACCGGCGCCGCCGGCCCCGGCGCGTATCCGTGGTACCCGCAGGCGACGCAGGCCTCCTGGCAGGACCCCGGCGCGCTGGCTGACGAGATCGACCAGATCCTCCGGCACGGCTACCGCGACGACCACCACCCGGACGGTCAGGACATCGACGCGG
>NZ_FOAZ01000063.1 GCF_900109465.1 Streptacidiphilus jiangxiensis | reverse complement strand
CCATGACCCAGGTCACCAGCACCTTCGACGGCACCGGCGACATCTTCGCCGTTGACGGCTCCGGCAACCTGTTCCGCTACCACGCGCCGAACTACTACGGCTCCCAGCGCACCCAGATCGGCACCAGCTGGAACACCATGTCCCAGATCGTCGGCGTCGGCAACACCACCGGCTCGGGCAGCGACGACATCATCGCCGTCGACGCCTCCACCGGCATCCTCTACCGCTACACCGGGCCGAACTACTACGGCTCCCAGAAGGTCCAGATCGGCACCAGCTGGAACACCATGACCAACCTGGCAGCCATCCCCGGCAACGGCACCACCGACCTCCTCGCCACCAACATCAGCACCCAGAACCTGTACCGCTACACCGGCCCGAACTACAGCGGCAGCACGGCAACCCAGGTCGGCAACGGCTGGTAGTCCCGCAACACCCTGCCTCCTCTCCGGTGGTGTCCCGGCCCGCTCCCGGGACACCACCGCCCCTTGTCTCCTCTCCGCGCCGTCCGAAGGAATCGTCATGCCCGCACACCCGCGCCTGCGCAAGGCCGCCGCTGCCGCAGCCGTCTCCGCCGCGCTGCTCACCGTTCCCCTGCTCACGGCCGGAAGCGCCAGCGCCGCCTCGGTCGCGACCTGGGAGAAGGTCGCCCAGTGCGAAAGCAGCGGCGACTGGGCGGCCAACACCGGCAACGGCTACTACGGCGGTCTGCAGTTCGCCCTCAGCACCTGGAACGCCTACGGCGGCACGGTCTACGCCACCTACCCCTACCAGGCCACCGAGGACCAGCAGATCCTCGTCGCGCAGAACGTCCTTGCCGGCCAGGGCGCCGGAGCATGGGGCACGTGTGGGACCCAGGCGGGCCTCGCCTCCGACACCTCGAACCCCTTCCCCAGCCCGACCGCGACGGCGCAGCCGATGTCGAACCTGGTCAGCGTCGGGAACGGGAACATCCTGGCGGTGGATCAGTCCGGCGCGCTGTTGCGGTACTCCTCGCCGAACTACTACGGCTCGCAGCGTGTCCAGGTCGGCACCGGCTGGAACGCGATGACGAAGCTGGTCTCCCTCGACGACGCCAACGGCGACATCCTCGCCATCGACAACACCGGTGCCATGTACCGCTACTCGGGCCCGAACTACTACGGCTCCCAGCGCGTCCAGGTCGGCACCGGCTGGAACGCGATGACCCAGGTCACCAGCACCTTCGACGGCACCGGCGACATCTTCGCCCTCGACGGCTCGACCGGGGACCTCTACCGCTACCACGCGCCGAACTACTACGGCTCCCAGCGCACCCTGATCGGCACCGGCTGGAACGTCATGTCCCAGATCGTCGGCGTCGGCAACACCACCGGCTCTGGTAGCGACGACATCATCGCCGTCGACTCCTCTACCGGCATCCTCTACCGCTACACCGGGCCGAACTACTACGGCTCCCAGAAGGTCCAGATCGGCACCAGCTGGAACACCATGACCAACCTCGTCGCCATCCCTGGCAGCGGCACCACCGACCTCCTCGCCACCAACATCAGCACCCAGAACCTGTACCGCTACACCGGCCCCAACTACAGCGGATCGACCGCCACCCAGGTCGGCAACGGCTGGTAACAACCCACCCCAGTCTTCCAAGACAGACGGTCAACCACGCTGGTTGAGGGCTCGTGTGAGTTCGCGGTTCGCCGCTCTGGATGCCTCGAGTTCGGTTTCGCGCTCTTCGATGGTCCGCGCCAGCTCGACATTGCGCTGCTCCAATCTGGCGGTCGTCCGCTGAAGTTCCTCGACGTCGGGCTGGGCGCCGATCCCCGACTCTCTCCAGGCTTGCTCGCCCATCAGCTCCGACAGCCGCCGCTCCAGCTGTTGGACCCGCGCGTTCAGGCGGGCGTTGCGGGCCTGAGCGTTCGCGAGGTCGGCCTGGAGCGACAGCGGGCTCACGGGAGAAACGCTTGCTGGATCTCGTCGGTCGGGTTCCAGCTCGGCGGCGTGGACCAGCGCGAGCAGGTCGCGGTGCCGGTACAGGAATGTGCGGTCCACACCGGCCTGCCGGGCAACGCTGGAGACGCTGATCGGAGCACCCCGCCGGGCAGCGTCCTTGAGCGCGGCAGAGACCCGTTGGCGTCGGCGGTCGGTGCTGGCCTCGCGGCCGTCGCGCATCGCGGGACTCATGTGCTGCTCCACGGGCGGATGTCGGGGATGGGCTGGCGGACTTTCGGCAGGCCGAGCATGACGGCGCGTCCCCGGCGTACGAAGGTGACGGCCTCCTCGATCCGGGCCCGGTCCTCGGGTGTGAGGTCGTCCAGGTCGGCCTTCACTCTGCTGATCAGGCGGCGTACCCGGTGGATCTCCTCCTCGGACGGCATGGACTCGGTGCGGGCCCACTCGTCGGCCTCGAAGGCAGCGATCAGCCGCTCGCGGCTCCGCAGCAGGTCGACGAGGTAGCGTTCCAGGTCGGGCAGGTAGGAGACGTCGGTGTGGAAGTGGTCGCAGCCCACGCAGCGGAACCGGATCGGGCAGGCCTGACCGGCCGCCGCGACGTTGGTCGGCTCGCGGCACACGCCGTAGGCGGTGGCGACTTCACCGACCGCGCGGCGGGCGTGTTCGCTGTCCAGCAAGGTCTGGGCCTTGCGCCAGACCCGGTTGCCGTGACGGTCGAACTGTAGAGCGGAAAGGCGGTCAACGGCCTTGCGTCGCCGCTCCTGGCTGACGCGGTAGTAGATCTGTGTGGTGGACAAGTGGCGATGGTCCATCAAGGCCCGGAGCACGTCCGGGGGGACGCCGGCGTCCGCGTGCCGCTGCGCGTAGGTGTAGCGGTAGGCGTAGGGGACGATCTTGCTCTTGTCGAATGGCAGCGGCTGGATCTGCGGCCTGCCGCCGGTTTCGACGGTGACGCGGGTGTGGATCTCGGGCAAGGCGGTGACCCAGGTGCGGTGCTGGTTTCGCAGGCCAGCGATGGGCTTGGTGCCGTAGGGGTTGGCGACCGTGCTCGGCAGCAGCTTGAGCTTCTGGAGCGGGGTGTCCGGGTAGCGGGCGCGGACGCGCTCCCGCTGCCCGGTGATGATCTCCGCGGTGGTGGCCGCGATCGGCAGGCGCCGGCCGAGCCGGTAGGCCTTGTGGTTGTCATAAAGCAGGACGGGCTGGCCGTCGGGGTCGGCGCGCAGGCAGTCCCAGTCCAGTTGGCAGATCTCGTCGGGGCGGCGACCGGTGTCGATGAGCAGTTCCGTCGCGACCCTCACCTCACGGCTGCTGGTCTGCTCCAGCAGGTCGAGGCTCGCGCACAGGACGCTCATGACCTCGTCGGGCAGATCCTTGCCGGCTTGCTCGTCCTCGATGTCGTCAGGGACGTCGCCGGGACCGAGGGTGAAGTCCTGCGGCAGTCCGGCCAGCGGCTGCCCAGGCCGGGTCAGGCTCATCTGGCTTTATACGTGAGAAGTGAGAGCGCCTGTCGCTCGGCGGCGAGAGCATCCGGCGCCACGGGAGAGTGATGTCGCCGAGTTTTGAGAGCACCTGGGAGCTTGCTTCGGGACCATGGTTGTGCTCTGCACGACGAGGGGGCCCGGGTGTTGCCGAAGTCCAAGGTCGATCTGTACGCGGCGATCCGCCGGGACTCGCGCGCTGGCCTGTCGCAGCGTGCTCTTCAGCGGAAGTACGGCGTCGGCTTCCTGACGGTGAAGAAGGCCCTGGAGTCGGCGTGGCCCGAGCCCCGCAAGAAGCTGGCGCCCAGGGCGACGCGGCTCGATCCGTTCAAGCCGCTGGTCGACCAGATGCTGCGGGCAGATCTGGACGCCCCGCGCAAGCAGCGGCACACGGTGAAGCGGATCTTCGACCGGCTGGTGGACGAGCACGGTGCCGACGAGGTCTCGTACCAGATGGTCCGCGGCTACGTGGCCGAGCGCCGTGGGGAGATCCGTTTGCAGGCGGGCCGCGGGGTGGTGGACGCGTTCGTCCCGCAGACCCACAAGCCCGGCGCGGAGGCGGAGGTCGACTTCGGCGACGTGACGGTGCGTCTGGCCGGCGAGTTGGTGACCTGCTACCTGTTCGCGTTCCGGCTGTCCTACTCCGGCAAGGCGGTGCACCGGATCTTCGCCTCGTGCGGGCAGGAGGCGTTCTTCGAAGGCCACGTCCACGCTCTCAACACGCTGGGCGGGGTGCCGACCGGGAGGGTCCGCTACGACAACCTTAGGGCTGCCGTCGCCCGGGTGCTGGGCTTCTCCCGCCAGCGCGTGGAGGCCGAGCGGTGGACCGCGTTCCGCTCGCACTACGGCCTGGATGTCCTCTACTGCCAGCCCGGCATCGGCGGCGCCCACGAGAAGGGCGGCGTCGAGGGCCAGATCGGCTGGTTCCGCCGCAACCACCTCGTCCCCGTCCCCGACGTCGCGACGCTGGCCGAGCTCAACGCGATGATCGACCGGTGGGACGAGGAGGACGAGGCCCGCCGGATCCGCTCCCGGCCCCGGACCATCGGCGAGTACTTCGCCACCGAGCGGCCGCTCCTGGAGTCGCTGCCGGACGAGCCGTTCGAGACGGGCCGGCTCTTCACCCCGCGGGTCGACCGCTACAGCCAGATCGGCGTCCGCAACAACCGCTACTCGGTGCCGGTGCGGCTGATCGGACGGACCGTCCGGGTCATGCTGCACGCCTCCGAGCTGGTCGTCTACGACGGCCGGGAGGAGGTCGCCCGGCACGAGAGGCTGATCGCCAAGGGCGGCACCCGGCTCGACCTGGACCACTACCTGGAGGCCCTGGTCCGCAAGCCCGGCGCCCTGCCCGGGGCGACCGCGCTCGACCAGGCCCGCTCGGCCGGCCGTTTCACCCCGGTCCACGACGCCTGGTGGGCGGCCGCCCGCAAGGCCCACGGCGAGCGCGAGGGCACCCGCGCGCTGATCGAAGTCCTTCTCCTGGGTCGACATCTGCCCCACGAGCACCTCGTCGCCGGCCTCGCCGCCGCCCTCCGGTCGGGCGCGCTGACCGCCGACGCGGTCGCGCTGGAGGCCCGCAAGGCCGCCGAAGCCGACACCAGGACTCCCGCAGAACCGGAGCCGCCCACCACAGACCGGGCCACGGTGACCTCGCTCACCGAGCGGCGCCTGGCCCAGCTCCCGCCCGACACGAGGCCGCTGCCCTCAGTGGCCCACTACGACCAGCTGCTGCGACACCGCCGACCAGACCGCCCGACCCCGTGAAGGAGAACACCGTGACCCTCCCCCGCCAGCGAGGAATCACCGAGCAGGCCGCCACCGCCGCCATCGACCAGGCCTGCCGGATGCTGCGGCTGCCCACCATCCGCGCCCAGTTCCCCGAACTCGCCGAGAGCGCCGCCCGCGAGCAGATGTCCTACCTCGGCTTCCTCTCCGAACTCCTGATGTCCGAGTGCGACGACCGGGCCCGGCGCCGCTCCGAGCGCCGGATCAAGGCCGCCGGCTTCCCCCGGGACAAGTCCCTGCGGAAGTTCGACTTCGACGCGAACCCCAACATCGACCCGGCGACGATCCACACCCTCGCGGCCTGCGAGTGGATCAAGAAAAGCCTGCCACTCTGCCTGATCGGCGACTCCGGCACCGGCAAGTCCCACCTGCTGATCGCGCTCGGCACCGAGGCCGCGATGGCCGGCTTCCGGGTCAAGTACGTGCTGGCCACCAAGCTCGTCAACGAGCTGGTCGAGGCCGCGGACGAGAAGCAGCTCGCCAAGACCATCGCCCGCTACGGCCGCGTCGACCTTCTCTGCATCGACGAGCTGGGCTACATGGAACTCGACCGCAGAGGAGCCGAGTTGCTGTTCCAGGTCCTGACCGAGCGGGAGGAGAAGAACAGCGTGGCCATCGCCTCGAACGAGTCGTTCGCCGGCTGGACCAAGACCTTCACCGACCCCCGCCTCTGCGCGGCCATCGTCGACCGCCTCACCTTCAACGGCACCATCATCGAGACCGGCACCGACTCCTACCGACTCGCCAGCACCCGCGCCCGCGCCGAACAGCAAGCAGTCGCCGGCTGACCCACCTGGCCGCTCACAGAGCGATCGGCCGATATCTGAGGGCCTCGTCGACGATCTGCTCGGCCGAGCCGTCCCGAAGTTCGACCGGGGGATGAAAGATCAGGTCGCTGACCCGGGGATGCGGCACGTTGGCTTCAAGAAGCCGCAGGTAGTAGTCGCTCTCCGGGCCACCGGCGAGGATCCTGCGGACCACTTCGACGAGCTCGTCCGTGGTGACGTCAGCGATCCGGGGACGAGCTGGCCGGGCAGCCTCCAACGCGAACTCGCCCAGACTCCGGCTGCCGTCGTACTCAGCGAAGTCGAGAGCTCCGTAGTCGTGCCCGGTCATCGCGTTGAAGACCGTGATCGCCTCATCGGCGCCCTCGGAGCGAACGACCACCAGGCCAGAGATCCGCTCGATCTCACGACACAACTCATCCAGCCGTTCCCGGCTCACAGGCGGAGGCAGCAGCTCCGGTCTCAGGTCCACGACTCGGATTATGTCCCTCAACGCCGACACGCCGGACGGCACCCTCAGGCGCTGTCAGTTCTCATCAACATTTCCGGGCATCTGAACCAGCAACCGATGCCGGGACTCACCAACAAGCGCTCTCCGTTTTCACCTACGCAGCCACTCATCGCGCGCATGCGGTTCAGCACGTGGCGCACGTACTCGACGGTGGTCTGACGGGTGCGATGCGACATCGCCCCGCTGTGCTGGAGGTAGGCCAGGCGGTTCAGGAACGCGACGATGTCCTGCCGGCTCCACTGTTCGATGTGCCGGCCCTGGTCTGGGCGCTGCAGGCTCAGGCTCTCGGACAGCAGGCCCAGGGCGTTGACCGGGACCTGCACGGCGCTGGTGACCTTCTTGCCGCGGCGGCGCGGCAGCTCGTCATAGGCCCAGATCTTCGCGGCCTCCCGCAGCTCAGGCTGGTCGATCTTGGTGAAGTGCAGTCGTCCGCCGTGCCCGAACACGGCCATGTCCCACACGTCCTTGCGGCACTCGGTCTCCGGATCCGACCCCAGGCGGCGCGCCGCGCTGCGGACGCCGAGGAGGAAGCCGCGGCTCAGATCGCTCATCCCGCAGGTGCGCACCCGTTCGTCCGAGAGGGTCTCGATGTCCGTGGCCTGCATGGCCCGCAGCCGATTGGCGACCTGCCGCAGGGTGTAGTCCCAGGTCCGGATCTCGCTTTCGGTGCGGACCTGCAGCCCGTACAGGAGCTCGGCGACGAGCCGTTCGGGCAGTCCCCGAAGGCTCACCCGGCGGTCGATGGCGGGCGACGTTTCCGTCGCCTGCCACTTCGGCTCGTCGCCGTCGAAGTGCCCGTCCCGTTTGGCGGCTGCCAGCCGGGCCTGATGGGCCCGGCAATACCGGCTCCCCGGTCCATCACACAACCAGAAGCACGACGCGACCTGGCACACGTCCGGAGCTGTTAGCGGTACGACCTTGGGGTGCGCGAGAAACGCCTCCACCGTCAGCTCCAGCTTGGCCGTGCGCTGATAGTGATGCCCCGAACACAGACGCCAGCCAGGTGACAGGCGCGGGCGCGGGCAGCCGGGGACCTCGCAGATCAGCTGCCCCACCACGCGGTTGCCCGGGGACGGCAGTCTGACGAACTCCTCCAGGGCGATCCCCGATGCTTTCCAGCGATGCGTGCATGCGTCGCACACGGCGCCGCCGGTACGCCCTCGCACGCAGCCGGGCACCGGACAGTCCGCGATTCCCAGCACTGGGTGCTCCTTCGGGAACGTCACCACCCGCAGATCCCACGCCCAGTCGACGAGCCCGAGGAACTCCTCGTCCAGCGCCTGCACCAGTTGCTGGTGCCGCACCCGCAACTCCGCGTCCCCACCCGCGAGGATCCTCGCCGGCGCGGTCACCGGCCGTCACCCGGCTCGAAGGCGAGGCGCGGGGTGCCCGCGCGCTCCACGGCGTCGCGCAACCGCCGCACGTCCGGCGTCAGATACGCCTCCACCGAGCCCGGGTGCCGGTGTCCCAGCAGCGCTTGCACCTCGTCCAGGGCGCCGCCGGCGTCGGCCACGTTGCTGCCGAACGCCCGACGGGCCATGTGTGGCGTGACCTTCCGGTCCAGCCCGGAACGATCGCAGAGTCGCTCGAACAGCTCTCCGATCGCGTCCGGCGACACCGGCGCCCCCACGGGCGCGCGGAACAGGTTCACCAGCAGGAAGTCGCTGCCTCCGGCACCCAGTCGAGCGTGCCGTTCATCGACGTACTGGTCATACGCCTGCACCACAACTGCGTCGACCGGCAGAACCCACGCGTGCGGTGACTTCGACCAAGCGCCGTTGACGTTGTCCCTGCGCCGCACGTGCAAGTGGGGACCCTGAACGTCGCAGCCCAGTGCCCGCGCATCCGTCACCAGGTGGCAGTCGCCACGACGGAGCCCGGCGACCTGACCGCGGCGCAGCCCTGCCCTGGCCAACAGCGCCACGGTCAACCGGTCCCGCGCACTTCGGCAGGCCAGGAACATCGCCACCAGCTCCTCATCGGTCGCCCGGTCGACCTCGATCACCGGCTCCTGCACCCGATGCCGCGCACGCAGCCGGTACGACAACCCGGCATCCTCAGGCTGCGCCTGGGCCGGCAGGTCCCGGCTGTCGGCCAGCTCGTAGATCTGCCCCAGCACCCACCGCGGTGCCTCGCCCTGCGACACCGCATGCGAAAGCAGTCCCCTCACCGCCGTCAGCACCGCATTCACCCGCCGCTCCCCCCGAACCGGCACCGCGCCGGGGCCGGCCAGCAGCGAGGACCCGGCAGCGGGCTCGGCGGCCGGAACATGCTTGAGCCAGAGCATGAACAGCCCCAGATCCCGCGGAGCATCCGCCCACGACCGACCCGTCGCCTGGCACCAGCGCAGATACAGAGCCACCGACCCGGCATGGGTCCTCGTCGTCAGCTCCGACCGGTTACGACCGAACCGCAGGAACCGAAGCCAATGATCGGCGATCGGAACGACCCCGAGATCATCTTTGATCACCGTCCAGTACCGCACCCCGGACGGCAGTACCACAGGAAAAGCCCGCACAACGACTCCAGACAGGACGAGACGTGCAACAACCCGCCACAGAGCCACACCCCCCGAGAGACAGACCTCGCACACTCAACGAGGCAGCTCACACCACGTCACACCACAGCCCCAGGCACCCCGAGAAGCTTGGACGGCGCCTTGTCCCCGAGGCCCACGTAGTATGGGCTGTCGTACATCAGCGGGCTGACCTGCTCCGTAGGGATGAACGCCAGCACGTCGATGATCCGCTTGCTCGGCACGGGCAGCGACGCCAGGTCCTCGTCGGTCAACACCACCATGCCGCCGTCGGGCGCCTCCCAGCCTTTCGCGATGTCGGCGTACTCGATCTCCCGGTTCTCGGCCTCGCAGAACCGGCGCTGCCGCACGCGCCCGGCGTCTTCTCGGTGCACCTGGTGCAGCACCGGACCCGCGTGCGTCTCGGTGGCCGGGTAGAGCTTGACCGGCACCGCGACC
>NZ_FOAZ01000068.1 GCF_900109465.1 Streptacidiphilus jiangxiensis | reverse complement strand
GGGCTGGAGGCCGCCGAGGACGTCGTCGAGGGCGCGCAGGCCGGTCGGCAGACCCCGCACCACCACCGGCCCCGTGCCCGGGTCGGCGGCCGGGTTGGCCGGGTCGGCGGTCGGGTCGGGGTTGGTGGTGATGGGGGTGGGGGTGGTGGTGGGGGTGAGGAGGTCGTCCAGGGCTTCGGCGAACGGCGCAAGACGCCGCGACACCGACGGGGCAGCGGGCGCGGCCGGCGCAGCGGCCGGGACGGCCGGGACGGAGACGGCCGGCGCGGGCGCGGCCGAGGCGGCAGCGGGCGCGGGCGCGGCGCCGGAGGCCGCCGCAGCCGGCGACGGCGCCGAGGCGGGCACCGCGGTGTCGGCGGCAGCCGGGACGGCGGGCCCGGGCGGGGGCACGGGCGCCGCGCCGGGCGCAGCGGGCGGCGATCCGTTCATGC
Organism: Streptacidiphilus jiangxiensis; assembly: GCF_900109465.1. Lineage (GTDB taxonomy): Bacteria > Actinomycetota > Actinomycetes > Streptomycetales > Streptomycetaceae > Streptacidiphilus > Streptacidiphilus jiangxiensis. Next base: position 5,393 of record NZ_FOAZ01000068.1, on the reverse strand, counting down.
CAACTGAAGCCGGGTCGTCACGCCATGAGGCTGAAGGCTGAGCCAGTCACAACCACCCGCGATGTGCACCCCTCCGTCGTCTGCCTGGCGAGCGTTGGCAATTCCAAACGTGCGGTCAACGATCCGAGCCTCTTCAACAAAGCGGCCAAGTGCCAAGTCGCGATCCGCAAAGACCTCAAGGACCTCGCCGCCCTCCGATCGCTCGCCTTTCATCAAGATCCATACCGTCGTCATCGTCATTCCTCTACTGGGTCGGTGCGCCGGGCCCGAAACGGGGAGTGGTCCCTCTGGCCGGGGTCGAACCGGCGGCCACCGGCTTATTAAGACCGGCGCTCTGCCAACTGAGCTACAGAGGGGTTGCCGCGCCCCACCCTGGGGGGCGAAGGCGGGACGCGGCGGTGGGGCGGCCCGCATCGCTCGATGCGGTTCGGCGGCCCCAACAAGATCTATCCTACATGGCTTTTGATTATCTTGCAACGCCCAGCATTGCCCGCTTGGTCGTCGGAGCACCTGCGGGCGGAGCGCAGGACGGGGAGGCGGCGATCAACCCAGAGTGCGGAAGTAGGGCGTCATGGCGATCCGCTGCCGCCACATCGCGGCCGCCAGATCGGGGCGGCTCAGTCCGAGCTCATCAGCACATCGCTTTTGATCATATTGCATCGCCCCCTCGCGCTGGCGCGCCCGCCGCCCGCCGGCGAGGCGGTCCGCTCAGCCGGCCCCGCCGCCATCCAGCTCTGGCGCCGCACTCGATTCCCGCCGTCGATGCACCCGCGTACCTCTCCCCACCCCGGCGATCTCGGCCCTGCCCACCACAGTTCGTCTGCCGTCTCCGCCAGCTCCCCGGTCACCGTCTCCGTGCTCTCGCTCAGCCTCAGCCGCGCCAGCCGACTCCCATCTCCGTTGCCCAGCTCACCCCTGCTCTCCTCCCCTCTGCTCTTCCTCTCTTCCTCACCTCTTGCTCCGCCAGTCGTCCCGTCGCACCCCCCACCCCGCTCCTCCTCACCGTCTGCCAGGTCCTTCACCATCTGCCACCTTCGCCTCCGACTTCTCCGACCACCGGGAAGCTGGTCAGGGAGAAGTAGTCGGCGCGCCGCGGGCCATGGACAACGACTTCTGACCTGCACAGATGCCCGACGCGGCCGGGACGTTGACACAAGCTCAAGAAGCAAGCCGAAGTAGCAAGCCCAAGTAGCAAGCCCGAGTAGCAGCGTGCAGAAGCAAGTTCAGAGGCAACCTCCGCGACGGGCCCCGAACCGCGCGAAAAGGGTCGGGGAGGAGAGATCACCCCCCTTGTTCTGCCGCTGCGGGGGGTGAGATCACCCCCTCTCTCGGGAGACCGGCCTGCCCAGGGCTCCGGTTCAGCGCGTGCGCTCAGTGGAGGGTGGGGGTGATCTCGCCCCCCCTGCCGTCGGGGGGTGATCTCACCTCCCCAGGAGGCAGGGGAGGTAGGGGGGTGAGATCACCCCCACCCCGCCGCAGGCCGGGCGCCAGCCGCAGACTCGCTGCACGCAGTGAGCCTGCGGGAGAGGGTAACGGTGGTGGCGGGGCGCAGCGATCTCAGTGCATGTGCGCGTAGAGCCAGCTGGCTCCGAGGAAGGCGAAGAAGCCGAGCACCAGCAGAGCGAGTCGCTTGACGTCGTTAGCGTGGTGGGTGATCTGCTCCCCGGCGGGGGTGAGGCCGCCGTGCACGCGTTCGCGGTGGCCCGTGCGCTCGGCGTGGGCCTGAGCTCGGGAGCTGGGGGCCGAGGAGGTCCGGCACTGGGCGCAGGTGTAGACGTACGGCACGGCTCGGTGACCCCTTCGATGTGTCGTGGCCACCGAGCTTACGTGGAGCGGTAGATGAGTAGGTAGAGGTAGGCGGTAGGCGCTCTCACCTGCGTCTCTACCTCTACTGGGGTCAGAAGTGGCTACCGGGGGAGTGGTCTACCGGGTAGACGACCCCGTGGTCCTGGGCGGGGGTGCGGTCGGCGGCGTGGGCGTGGAGAGGGGTCCCCAGCAGGTCCTCCACGTCTCCTCGGTGGATGCCTGTGCGGTTCCTCCCCCGTACCTTGAGCTGGTCTCGGACGGGGATGCCGGCCCGGCGGCAGTGGTCCCGCAGGGCGGGCACGGAGAGGTGGAGCTGGGCCGCCAGGGTCTCCAGGTGCACTCCCTTGGTGCCGCCCGAGGTGTGGACATCGACCGCCTTGAGGATGGCGTCCGTCAGGCGCTCCGCCGCTTCCTTGGCCGCCTGCGCCGCCGCTGCGCTCTTCGGCTCGACCGTCGTCTCGCTCGGTGCCTCGTTGTCGGGGTGCGGGGTCGGCGAGACGGCCCAGGCCGCTGCGACCCAGAGCACTCCCCCGGCGGCCAGTACCTCCGGCCAGATGTGCCGCACTGCAAGGTAGGCGGACCAGCAGCTGCCGGCGATCACTCCGCACCGCCAGAGCTTTCCGTCGCCGTCCTCCCCCGCCAGGACCCAGGCCACGACCAGTCGGCCCGGCGCTACGAGTCGCTGGGCGAGGGCCTGGCTGCCGGTGAGCAGCGCCTGGAGCGGGTACAGCGGGTGCTCGAACACCGCGGTGATCTCCGCCCAGACGCCCGGGCGCTCTGCTTCTTGCTCTTCTCCGTCGTCGTGGTGCTCTGCTTCTTGCTCTTCCTCGTCGTCCTGCTCTTCCTCGTCGTCGACGTAGTCGTGAAGTGCGTCGGGCATGCCGGGCTCCTGGTCAGTGGAGGGTCGAGTCGGTGACGGAGGACAGCAATCCGAAGCCGTGGGTCCAGAACCCGCCGGCGCCTGCGGCGGTGGCCAGCAGCCAGAAGCCGAGGATGGCGGCGCGGCGGGGGGTGTGGGTGCCGTGCCACAGCCACAGCGCGAGGATTCCGGCGATGGCGCCCAGGCCGATGCCGAGCTTCTGCCCGGAGGCGTTGATCTGGTGGACCAGGTCGCCCGGGGCGGTCCAGTTCGCCGTGGTGTACAGCAGAGCCGCGAGGCCGCCGAGGGCGACGGCGGCGGGCCACTTGTGGGCTTTGCGGGCCTTCTTGCGGGTGCCGAGGAAGATGGCGGCGGTCACCAGCGCGGCGGCCCCTGCGGTGCCGAGGTCGCCCAGGATGGTGCTGGCCATCGAGGCGGCGGCGAGGGTGTTCACGAGAGGGGATCCCTTCGGTGGTCAGTGGTAGACGGCGGCGGCGACCAGGGCGCAGCCGAGCGGGGCGCGGAGGAGCCAGGCGAGGGGTGGCCACCAGTGCCGGGTCCGGCGGGAGATCCACCATCCGGCGGTGATCAGGCCGATGGCGGTGACGGCGGGGACCGCGAAGGTGGGGTCGACTGCGTGGGCGGCCATGAGCTGGCAGGCTTCTCCCCCTTCGCCGTAGGCCGCGGTGGTGGCGAGGGTGACCGCGCAGAGTCGCAGGGGCAGGGCGAGCATGCGGGTCAGTGCCCAGGTGCCGGCGCCGGCACCGAGAACGAGCACGGTCGCGGCGTAGGCGGCGGGGGCGATGTGGGAGCCGGCGAGCAGTTCGGCATCCCAGCGGACCATGCCGATGCCCCAGCCGATCGCCGTGGCGCTGGCGTCGTAGGCCAGGCGCCGGGTCTTCGGTGGGACGGCGTCCCAGGAGACCTTGGCTGCGGCGATGCGGTCCTGCCTCGGGCTGCCTGCGGCCGGCTGCGGGGCGGGCGAGTCCGGGTCCGGCTCGTCCTCCTCGGTGTCGTCGTCGTTGGGGGCTTCGGCGGAGGTGGGCTTGCGGCGGGCGGACCACCAGGGGCGCTGCTCCGGCTCCGGCGTGGTGTCGGGCTCGTCGGCCTCGGCCGGGGCGTCCGCAGGCTGGCCGTCCGCGGGTGTCTCGGGTCGGGACGTGCCGACGCTCGGCGGGTAGCTCGGCGGCATCGGGATCGTCGCCGGCGCGTCCTGCGGCTGGGGCGGCTCCGGGGCGGCTGCGGTCCGTCGGCTGCCCCAGGGCAGCGTGTGGTGGTCCGGCAGGTCCGAGGTGGTGTCGGTGGTGGTCACAGCGTCACTGCCTGCCTGGTGGGGTCGGGGTGCCGAGGGACGGTGCCGGGTGCGGTCGACCGACGGCGGGGTGGCGGGTCATCGCGCCGCCGACCAGGTGCTGGTCAGGATCACGAGGCTGGAGATCGCGGTGGTGGCGAGGGCGCCGGCGGCGAGGGCGTGGCGTCCGTGGGTGCGGATCGGGGGCCAGGCGAGCAGGACGGTGGCGGCGGAGGCTGCGGAGGCGACGTAGAAGAGGAGGGCCAGTAAGGCGAGGAACTGCGGGTGCATGGGGTGTCCTTCGTCGTCTGGGTCAGTCCCGGCGGCCTGCACCGGCGGGGATCAGGAGTCCGCTGTCGAGGGCGTCGAAGTGGTGCGGGGTCAGGGCGAGCTGTCCGCCGGACAGGAGCAGCTGGCTGGTGGCGCTGGGCCGGCTGACGGGCTGGCGGCCGCTGTTCGCGAGTTCGAGCGCGTCCTGGAAGTCGTCTTCGGGGGCCGGGGCGGTGGCGAGCTCGGCGTGGAGCGCCTCGGACTCGGGGTCGGCGGTCGGCTCCGGTGCCGGGATGCCGGTGCGCAGCTCGGCTCCCCACTGGCGGGCGGTGTTCTTGAGTTCGGTCGCCGCGCGGTTGCCGATCCCGGTCTCGGCGGCGATCTTGTTGATCGCCCACGTGAGGCCGCCGTTGTCATCCCACGGGGCATGCTCGACGAGCCAGAGCTTGACCTCGTTGGGGTCGCGGGCGGGGCGCTTCGTCATCCCGGCGTCGACCGAAGAGGCCCTGACCTGCTGGGATGCGCCGGGATGGCGGCGGGGATAGTGGCGGGTACGGGTGGTCCGGCGGCGGCCGGCCGTCGGGATGAGGGCGTCCTCGGTGAGGAGCTTGTCGAGGATGCGGCGGTTGAACTCGGCCGGGCTGTCGAACGTCATCCCGGCCAAGCGGGAGACGTGGGTGCGCATCTGCTTCCGGGCGGCCACCGCGGTCAGGTTGGTGGGCTCGGTGCATCCCGCGCGCTCGAAGGCGTGCTGGGTACGACGGTCGGCGGCGCGCTGGCGGAAGCGGAACCAGCCGGCGGAGAAGCGGCCGGCCGAGGCCGCGGCGTCCTGGGCCTGGCCCAGCTTGTACAAGCGTTCGGCGGCCGCGGAGATGCGGGCTTCGCGGGTGGCGTCCTCCTGCGAGATGTCCTGCTTGGCGGCCATGATCATGGCGACGCTCAGGGACTCGGCGGGGTGAAGGAGACGGACCAGGGCCAGGCGCCGGTCGGGGCGGCCGCGGTGGGCAGCTGCGGCCCGGCGTTCGTCGAGGCTGCCGATCTCCCAGAGGACGGCGGCCAGGATGGGCCACACGGCGCGGACGGTCGCGCCGAGAAGGGAACCGGCCTCGCTCGCGGAGAAGAAGCTGCTGATGGCCGCGAGGACCCAGAAGAGGATGCCGGACAGTC
>NZ_FOAZ01000072.1 GCF_900109465.1 Streptacidiphilus jiangxiensis | reverse complement strand
CGACCGGCCCAGGTGGGCGCGCCTGCAGAGCAGGCTTCTCGGCGGCGGCGACCACCTCGCGCCGGACCGGGAACTGGCCGACGCACTCGCGGCCGTCGATGCACCCGCTCGGGCGCTGGCCCGCGCGGGCCGGACCTTCGTGATCTCCCGCGCCGCGGAGCTCGCGCGGCAGGGCGTCGGCCAGTTCCTGGTCCTGGGATGCGGCTACCCGGCGCCGTTCCTCGACGCGGTCCACGACGTCGTCCTCCCCCACCAGCCGGCGGCCGTCGTCGTATACGCGGACGCCGACGTGAGCGTGATGGCCCACGCCCGCGCGCTGCTCACCGCGCCGCCACCCGCCGTCATCCGCTACCTGCGCCTGGACCTGGCCGCGCCAGCCGCGATCGCATCCGCGCTGGCGAACCTGCCTGTCCTGGACATGGACCGGCCGGTCGCGCTGATGCTCGCGGACGGGCTGCAGCAGCTCTCCGACGACCAAGCGCACCGGACCGTCGCACTACTGCACGACCTCGTCAGCGCGGGCAGCACGCTGACGTTCAGTCATCCGACTCTCGACAGCTCCGACGCCCACGTCGGACAGGAGCTGGAGCGCGCCTACGGCAGCGCTGGAATCCCCTTCCACCCCCGGACCCGCGCCGGCCTCGCGGCGCTGCTGGGCGACTGGCAGCTCCACGGATCCGGAATCACCGAGCTCGAACTACTCCCGCCCGCGCACACCGGACCGGCCACCTCCTCCCGCTACGGGGTTTCGGCCCGCAAGAGCCTCTATACCGCCGCAGAGTCCGCAGACGGAGGGCCACGGTGAGCCCCCTGCCATCCATCGCACCCGGCGCGCCCGAGGGCGACCTGCTGCAGCCGTGCCCCGACCCGGTGCGCTTCCACGGCAAACCGGTCCCGAAGATCCTGGCCTGGACCGGCGAGGCTCCACCGGCGCCGGGCCCGCCTCGCGACACGGACCTGCGGTCGGTCGACGGCGTCCGCTGGGAGACCTGGACCGGCACGCCGACGGGCGAGCCGCTGTGGACGGTGCACCACCCCGCCCGGCAGCTGGAGCTCATGGACTCCCGGAACCGATGCCTGGTCGGCGGCGGCCCAGCCCACCGCACGCCCGCCGGACTACTGTGGCTCCTCCCGGCCGACCCCGCCCACCCAGACCCGCGCACCACGGCCACCGACGCCATCCGGACCGCGAACCCGCCGCTGTGCCTGCGCCACGCCCACCAGGCGCAGCGTCACTGCCAGCGCCTCGCGGTCGAGTGCCTGGTGCTGCTGGTGCCGGAGGTCGAGATCGTCGCGGTCCGCGGCATCGTGCATCGCCCCGGTGCCGACCCGTGCTGGGAAGAGCTGCATCTGGACCATCCGGACCTCGAGTTCATGGTCGGCCAGCAGCTCGTCGCCGAGCTGCGCCACCCCGTCGTCCTGGACGCGCTGCCGTCCCTCACCCAGCCCGGTTCGGATGTCCGGCTCGCTGCTGCGGGCCCGCGCGCGTCCGGACGGCCGCGGTGACCGCGGGCAAGGCGACCAGGCACCGGCGGTGCTGTACGGCGGGCTGGATCCGGCAATCCGACGGCACCGGCTTCGACGGTGGACGGCACGGCGCCACGCCGGGGACGGCCGAGGCTGCCCGCCGGCCCGCCTCCGGGGCTGCCGAGCCGGACAGCGACCCCGCCTCCCCCGGCCGGCTGCCGGAGACGGCCGGCCGGTCACCCCCGCCGGCACCACCAGGCCGCGCTGCCGCGGCCGTGCACCCACCTTCCACCCACGACTCTCGGGACCCCACCTCATGTCCACCCACCTCGCCATCGAGGACCACGCGCTGATCGGCAACACGGCCACCGGTGCTCTCGTCGACCGCTCCGGCACCATCAACTGGCTGTGCCTGCCCCGGTTCGACGCCCCGGCCGTGTTCGCGGGCATCCTCGGCACTCGCGAGCACGGCACCTGGCGGGTCTGCCCCACCGGTGCCGGTCCGGCCGACGTCGCGACCGACCGCAGCTACCTCGGCGAGTCCCTGACCGTGCGGCACCGGTGGGTGACCGCCGAGGGTGCCATCGACGTGACCGACTTCATGCCCGCGTCCGACGACGACGGCACGATCAGCGCCCAGGTCATCCGCATCGTCGAGGGCATCACCGGAGCCGTGGAGATGACCTCCCAGCTGCTGCCCCGGCCCGGCTACGGCGCCGAGATCCCGCAACTGGCCCTCATGCCGTCCGCCGGCGCGACGCAGGTGAGCGCCCAGGCCGGCAACGGGGACATCTACTGGCTCGAGGGGCCGGTGGAGCACACTCTCCGCGACGGCAGCGCCTGCTCCACCTTCACCATCACCGAAGGGCAGCGGATCGCGTTCGTCCTCAGCCACCAGAGTGCCGGCTCCCCGCGCCCGCTGAGCCAGGACCCGTACACGGCCTGCATCTCCGCCTCCCGCTACTGGCAGCTCTGGGCCGATCAGTGCACCTACCGCGGCCCGTACCGCGCCCTCGTCATCCGCACGCTGCTGACCCTGCGCGCCATGTGCCACCCCGGCGGGGGCATCGTCGCCGCGCCGACGACCTCGCTGCCGGAGGCGCTGGGCGAGGCGCGCAACTGGGACTACCGCTTCACCTGGCTGCGCGACGCCTCGATGACCGTAAGCACCCTCGTGCGCTACGGCTACCTCCAGGAGGCCCGCAACTGGATCGGCTGGCTGCTGCGCACCGTCGGCGATGACCCCGAGAACCTCCAGATCATGTACGGGCTCGGTGGCGAACGCGACCTCAAGGAGGCCGAGCTGGACTGGCTGCCAGGCTACGCGGACTCCCGTCCGGTCCGGCTCGGCAACGCCGCGGCCGACCAGCTGCAGCTCGACGTCTACGGCGAACTCGCGATCGCGCTCCTTGATGTCCGCAGGGCGGGCGTCGCTGCCACCCCGGAGGTCGACCGGCTCGTGATCACCCTCGGCGACCAGCTGGAGCACCGCTGGAACCGGGAGGACGAGGGCCTGTGGGAGGTCCGCGGCCCGCGGCGGCACTTCGTCCACTCCAAGGTCATGTGCTGGGTCTTCTACGACCGCGCGATCTCCCTGCTGCAGCACCGGTCCGGGGATCAGGCCGCGCGCCTTGAGCGCTGGGGTCGGCTGCGGGAGGAGATCCACGCGGACGTCCTGGCCCGCGGGTTCGACGAGCAGCGCAACACCTTCACCCAGTTCTACGGCGGCCGGGAGCTGGATGCGGCGCTACTGCTCCTTCCCCAGGTCGGCTTCCTGCCTCCCGACGACAAGCGGATCATCGGCACCGTCGAGGCGGTGCAGCGGGAGCTGTCCACGCCTGGTGGCTTCGTGCTGCGCTACCCCACCCACAGCACCCCCGACGAGAACGTCGACGGGTTGACGGGCCACGAGGGCGCGTTCCTGACCTGCTCGTACTGGCTCTGCGACGCGCTGGTGCTGATCGGCCGAAGGGACGAGGCCACCGAGTTGTTCGAGCGGCTCCGCGCCACCAGCAACGACCTGGGCCTGAGCGCCGAGGAATGGGACCCCCGAGCAAAGCGGCAGCTCGGCAACTTCCCGCAGGCCCTCACCCACCTGGCCCAGGCCGACACCGCCTGGCGCCTGGAAGCGGCCCGGCTCCAGCTCGCCTACCGCGCCGCCGGCGGCCTGGCCTTCCCCGCCTCTGCTCTTCCTCATCAGCAGCAGACCCGGGAACTCGACCTCGCCGCCGAGGTGTAACGGGGCCGTTCCCCCGCCATCACCCCGATTCACCTCCGCCAGTACCACCGGGGCCACCCCGAAGGAGTCCACAATGACGTCCACTCCCTCCGCCCTCCAACCCCTCGGCGGCGACGCCGTGCTGGAGCACCTGGGCTGGAACATCCAGCACGGCCTGAACCTCGACGCCGCGCTGGACCTGATCGAGCAGCGGACCGCAACCAGCGGCCGGCGGCCCGCCCTGCTGACGCTGCAGGAACTGCGCCCGGAGCAGGGCGGCCAGGTCGCCGACCGGCTGGGCCTGATCCAGATCGCCGCGCCGCCCAACACCCGCCCCGGCTCGGGCAACGTGCTCTTCTACGACCCCGAGGTCTTCACCCCCGACCCGAGCTGGACGCAGTACCCGAGCGGCATCCGGCACAACCCCGCCGTCGCGCTGCTCCGGATGATCCACCCCGACACCAGGGCGACCAGCTTCCGGCCGATCTTCGCCGCCAGCTGCCACGCCAGCTACAGCGACCCGGTCCTGAGAGAGCAGCAGGCGCGTGGCCTCAGTGAGCTGGCCAAGCACGAGCGGCTCCTGCTGGCGCAGGGCGACTGGAACGCCTGGCCGGTGTGGGGGTGCCCGAGCAGCCTCGACCGCGTCACCGACCGCGCCTACGCCCAGAACCGGTCCGTGCTGACCGGGGCCGGCGGCTTCCGCCCGGACGACAACGCCGACCGGCTGCTGACGTACAACGGTCTCGTCGACGTCGGCCGGCACGCCGCCACCGAGCTCCGGCAGCCGGGCGCCGACCGGGCCACCACCGGCCACGGGCCGGACAAGGCGGCCCAAGCCGTCCCGCCGGGCGACCTGCCGCCGGGCGGCGCCGGGCCGATCGACCGTACGTACGTCTCGGCGGAGCTCGTGCCGGCCCTGCTCGGCGCCGAGATCCTCAGCGGCTGCGGCGTCGACGAGGTCTCCGACCACCTCCCCCAGGTCACCCGCTGGTCCGTCACCGCGCTCTGGCAGGTGCTGGACCAGCCGATCGTCCCCATCCGGCACTGACCCGCCCGGGCCCTGGGACAGCCCCAGGGCCCGGGCACCGCACAGCGGCCCTTGGGTCTCCCCGCCATCCCGCTGCGCCCTGCCCCCGAATCCGCCACCGTCCTTGGAGCAGCCATGACCCCGCCGTCCCCACCTCCTCCGCGCTTCCATCGCGGACGACTTCCCGGGCTGCTGGAGCTCCCCCACCTGGAGGGCGCCACCGAACCTCCGGCTCTGGCCCAGTACCTGCTGCAGGCCGGCAGCCGGCTGACCGCGTCGTCCGGCACCGTCGGGGCGCTGGGGCTGTCGCACGGTACGGTGCGGGTCGCCGAGCACCCCGCCGTCGACCGCACCTGCGTGATCGGACCCGCGCAGCGCCGCGCCCAGCAGCAGCCGGACGCGGCCCCCTCGCCGGGCATTCCCGTGCTCACCAGCGGCGAGACGGTGGCGCTGCTGGTGGACGCGGCGCTGCGCAGCATCGTGGTGGCCGGCTGCTACAACACGTTGCTGCCCGCGGCGCTGGCCGTCAGCGCTCTGGCCCACCTCAACCCGGGGTGGATCGTGGAGCGGGCTCCAGCGGACCGGGCGCCGGGGCACACCAGCGGCGGAGACCTGCTGATCGCCGTCCTGCCGTCACCCGACGCCGGCACAGCTCCGTGCTCCCCGACGGTGCTCGTGGTCACCGGGGTGGCCCGGGCCGGCGCAGACACCGCCGAGATGGACCGGGCCCTCGACGCGCTGCTGCCGATCGCGCTCC
>NZ_FOAZ01000075.1 GCF_900109465.1 Streptacidiphilus jiangxiensis | reverse complement strand
TCGCCGGGCTGGTGGGCGCGGCGAAGCTGCTCGTGGAGCGGCGCGAGGAGCTGGCCGGGTCGGTCGTCCTGATGTTCCAGCCCGGCGAGGAGGGCGGTGGCGGCGCCCAACTGATGGTCGACGAAGGCGTCCTGGACGCGGCAGGGGTGAGCGTCGTCGCCGCCTACGCGCTGCACGTCGCCGCGGCGCTGCTCCCGGCCGGCTGGGTCGCCTCCCGCCCCGGCCCGGTCATGGCCGCCTCCGACACCCTGGAGGTCACCTTCCGCGGCCGCGGCGGCCACGGCTCCATGCCGCACACCGCCCTCGACCCGCTGCCCGCCGCGTGCGAGGCGGTGCTCGGCCTGCAGACCATGGTCACCCGCAGGTTCGACGCCTTCGACCCGGTCGTCGTCACCGTCGGCACGTTCCACGCGGGCAGCGTGGAGAACGTCATCCCCGAGACCGCGTCCTTCGGCGCGACCATCCGCTCCTTCTCGGTCGAGGCCCGCCAGAAGGTCGCCCAGGAGGCGCTGCGCGTCGTCCGCGGCATCGGCGAGGCCTACGGCCTCACCGTCGAGGCCGAGATCATCGGCGGCTACCCCGTCACCGTCAACGACCCGGGCGAGTCGGCGTTCGCGGCCGACGTCGTCACCAAGGTCCTGGGCGCGGGCCGCTACGTCGAGATGCCCCACGCGGTCGCCGGCTCCGAGGACTTCGGCGTCCTGGACAAGCTCGTCCCCTCCGCCTACGTCATGCTCGGCGCCACCCCGGCGGACCGGGACCCCTTCACCGCGCCCTACAACCACGCCCCCGAGGCCGCGTTCGACGACTCGGTCCTCGCCGACGGCGCGGCCCTGCTGGCGGGGCTGGCCATCGGGCGTCTGGCCCGCGGGTGATCGGCACCGTCCCGGTGCAACGCGCGGGCGTCCCCGTCTCGTCCAGTGGGTGTGAACGAGTCGGGTAGGGGGCGGGGGCGGCCGGGTGGAGTTTGAACAGTTCGCCGCGGACCAGTGGGGACGGCTGCGGCGTACCGGATTCCTGCTGTCCGGTGACTGGCATGCGGGCGAGGACCTGGCTCAGGAGACGCTGATCAAGGTCGCCTCGCGGTGGTGGTCGATCCGCAGCCAGGACCGGGCGGCGGCGTTCGCCCGCAAGGCCCTGGTACGGACCTGGATCGACTGGCAGCGCAAGCGGTCCTCCGGGGAGCTGCCGGTCGACGAGGTGCAGCCCGCGGCGGTCACCTCCGCCGAATCCGGACCGGACGACCGCGTGCTGCTCGTCGACGCGCTTCGGCGGATCCCACCCGTGCAGCGCGCGGTGCTCGTCCTGCGGTTCTGGGAAGACCGGTCCGTCGAGGAGACGGCCGCCTTGCTCGGCCGCAAGCCGGCCACCGTCCGCTCGGACACGGCGCGCGGTCTGGAGCGGATGCGGCAGCTCCTCGACGGGTTCGAGGCCGAGTCCGAGGTTGAGGTCGCAGGGAAGGGGGTCGGCCGGTGACCGCGGAATGGGATGCCCGCCGGATGTTCGAGGCCGTGCTGCGGACCGACGAGCTGCGGACCGAGGAGGGGGACGGGTCGCTGCCGGACCTTCGCCTGATCCGCAGGGAAGGCGGCCGACGCGCGCGACGTGGACTGCTCCGAGGTGCGGGCGTGACGGCCGCCGTCCTGGCGGTGGCGGGCGGCCTGGCCGTCGGGCTGCCCCGACAGTCCGCCCCGGCCGCACCGTCCGGCTCGGGACGCGGCACGAGCCTGGCCGGTGCGGAGAGCAGTCCCGCCAAGCCGCCCACCGACATGCGCACCGCCGTCATGACCCCGCTCACCGCGGAGCTGATGTCCGTCCTGCGCCGCCACCTGCCGCCGGGACTCACCCTGGAACCGGGCCTGGGCCCGACCACCTTCACGCTGCGCCACCCCGACGGCTCCACCTCGACACTCGGCGCGCTCGTTGGCCTCCAGCACCTCGGCGCGCCACCGTCGCCCTGCCCGACGTACGGCGCCCACTGTGTGCCGGTCACGCTCCCGGACAGCTCCCAGGGGTGGGCCTCCGTCGGCCTGGACGGCCGCTCGGCCTCGGTGGCGCTCTATACCCTCGACGGCCAGGCCTTCGGCCTCAGCGACGGGGACGACGGCGTGAATCCGGGGACGCGCGACCGCGAGAGCGGGATCCCCCTGACGGAGCGGCAGCTGATCGCGCTGGTGGAGCAGCCGGACGTCTACCGGGTGCTCCAAAAGGTCCCGACGGACGAGGTGACCCCGGAACCGGCGGGGAGCGCCTACCGCCCGTAGGGCGAGGCACTGTCCGCCGGAGCGTCCTGCCACGGATCGAGCGGGACGTAGCCTCGGGCGCGGCCCTCCCGGTCGAGGAGGTGGCCGACCAGCTTCTCCGTGCGCAGGATCACCTGGCGGCCCGTCACCCGTGCCGAGGGGAAACGGACCCCGAGCTGCGCCTCGATACGGCGGGCGTCGGCCGCCTGGTGGGTCATCACGTTGACCACCACGTTGGCCGGCGCGCCGGCGACCACGCCGCACATGCGGACCGCCGGGAGGTCGACCAGCCAGCGGGTCGCCGCGTCCAGCTCCCGGGCCGGGATGTCGACCCAGAGCCAGGTGCCGACGACGTGCCCGTTCAGGCGGGGCGAGGCGTCGCAGCGCAGCACCAGGCGGCCGGTGCGGCGCAGCTCCTCCACGTGGCGGCGGACCGTCGTCGCCGGCAGGCCCGTGCGGGTGGCCAGTTCCGCGAAGGGCATCCGGCCGTCCGCGCCCAGCGCCTGCATCAGCGTGCGGTCGTCCAGTGCGCGGCGCAGTGCGCCGCCGCGGGTGGGGCCGGGGTCGGGGGAGGCGGCGAGGCCCGTGCCGATCGCCTCGCGCTGGGAGGGGTCGAGGGCGCCCTCGCGCCACCTGCTGCCCTCCCGCAGGGTGCGTTCGACGAATGCCGTGCGGGTGCGCAGCACGCCGGGGACCGCGCCGACCCGGTCCAGTACGTAGGCCGTGACCTGGTCGGGCTCCAGCGCCGCCACGGTGATCATCAGGTCGGTCTCGCCGGTGACGACCTCGACCGTCGGGGTCTGCGGGTCCGCAGCCAGGGTCGCTGTCACCGAGGCGACGGCGTCGGCCCGGCAGTCCACGGCCACCAGTGCGGTGAGGCCGACGCCCATCCGCTCCGCCGAGGGGTAGCAGGTGACCCAGGCGTCCCCGTCCGCCGTCAGCCGCGCCCAGCGGCGGGAGAGCGTGGCGGGGTCGACACCCAGCGGGCCGGCCAGCTTGGACCAGGGGGCGCGCGGGTCGACGCGCAGCGCGTCGACGAGGGCGAGGTCCAGTTCGTCGATCACGACCGCCGCCTCCTCCTTGGCCGATTCATGCGTGCGGGTGGTCTCCGTGTGCCGATCCGTGCGGCGACGGCTGCTCGCGGCCCAGGTTAGCCATCCTTTCGCCCACTCGCTCGGCCGCGTTCACGTTCACCCCCACACCCGGACGGATGTGCTGCCCATGCCCCGCCCCCTCTCCCGCGCCGGCGCGCTCGTCGGACTGCTGGTTCTCGTGGAGTTCCTCAGCGGCACGATCCAGGGCGCGTTCCCGATCCTGCTGCCGGACCTCGCCAGGTCCCTCCACTTCGGTGCGGGCGCGCAGGCGCTGGTGCTGGGGGTCAACTTCCTGGTCTCCGGGGTGACCGTGCCGGTCGCCTCCCGCCTCGGTGACCTGTTCGGCCACCGCCGGCTGCTGCTGGCCACCCTCGCGCTGACCTGCCTCGGCTATGTGCTCTCCGCCTGCGCGACCACGCTGCCGCTGCTGCTGGTGGGGCAGGCCCTCGCCGGACTGCTCAGCTGCTGGCTCCCGCTGGAGTTCGCGCTGCTGCGCGACCGGCTCGGCGAGGAGCGCGGTGGGCGCGCCGTCGGCCTGTTGGTCGGGTCGTTGACGCTGGGCACCATCGCGGGCGCGGTCGCCCGGCCGGGGCTGTGGGTCCTCGCGGCGCTGCCGGCCGTCTCGCTGGCCGTGGTCTGGGCCTTCGTGCCCGAATCCGCCACCCGCGCCGTCGGCCGCCTTGACTGGGCGGGCGCGGCCCTGCTCAGCTGCGGGCTCGGCCTGCTCTTCGGCGGGTTCAGCAGCGTCGGCAAGTCCACCGGTGCGCCGCTGACCGTAGCCCTGCTGCTGGGCGCGGCGGCGCTGCTCACGCTCTTCGTCCGCCAGGAGCTGCGCTGCCCGACGCCGACGGTGGACGTGCGGATGCTCGCCCGCCGTTCCACGGCGCCCGTCTTCGGCCTCAGCCTGCTGCTCGGCTTCGCGCTGTACGGCGCCCAGTCGCCGAACCTCTCCTTCCAGGCCGCCAAGCCCGCACAGGTCGGCTACGGCCTCGGCGCGGACTCCCAACTGCTCGGCCTGCTCACCCTCCCCGCCGTCCTCGGTGCCATGGCCGGTGCCCTCGCCGCGGACCGTCTGGCCCGTCGCTTCGGCGCCCGCTCGCTGCTGGCCTGCGGCTTCGCGATGAGCGCGGTCGGCTACGGCGCCATCGCCGCCCGCCACGGCAGCGCGGCCGCCTTCGTGCCGCCGAGCGCGGCCGCCGGCTTCGGCGCAGGCCTGGGCCTCAGCCTGCTGCCCGGCCTGCTGATGCGCCGTCTGCCCGCCGACCAGACGGGCGTCGGCACGGGCGTCTACAACACCCTGAAGACCCTGGCCGGCGCGGCGGCGGGAGCCGTCGGCGCGGCCGTCCTGGACGCGGTGCTGCTGCGGCCCGGCGTCCCCGCCGAGAGCGCCTACGTCGTGATCTGGACGGGCTGCGCGCTGCTGTGTGCGCTCGGCGTTCCCGTGGCGCTCTCGCTGCGCGCCGCCCCTGACACCACGACGAGTGACAGCACGACTCCTGACATCGAAGGCCATGGGCGGCTAGCCTCGGAACAGCCGGTGTGATCACCGCTTACGCGCCTTACGGGAGGCCTGCTTCATGGTTGCCACGTCGTCCGCCGACCTGTCCTCGCTCGTCAAGTCCGCCGCCCTGATCCAGCCGGAGTTGGTCGCGTTGCGGCGGGCGGTCCACGAGGAGCCGGAGATCGGTTTGGACCTTCCGTTGACGCAGGCGAAGGTGTTGGCGGCGTTGGAGGGGCTGGGTCTTGAGGTCTCGGTGGGGGAGAAGCTGAGCAGCGTCACGGCG
>NZ_FOAZ01000076.1 GCF_900109465.1 Streptacidiphilus jiangxiensis | reverse complement strand
GCACCTGGGCCGGCATTTCCGCGGCTGCCGGTTGGGCGCTCACACGCGCCCCGCTGCGCCCACGGCCTGGGCAGCCATCAGGACCGACACCACAGCCCCGGACAGCAGGAGCCGGCCGTCCATCGCGGCGGCCACCGACTCCTGAAGCGGCCACCACTCCACGGTCATGCCAGTCTCGGTAGCGGTCAGTTCCTGCTCCCCGACCCTCAGATCCCGGGCGAGGTACATGTACAGGTGAGCGGTCGACTTGGTCATCAGGGCGATCCGGCCGAGCGGGCTCCACTCTTCGGCCGTGATGCCGGACTCCTCCTTGAGCTCGCGGCGGGCGCCTTCCAGCGGGTCCTCGCCCACATCAAGCTTCCCGCCGGGCGGGGTGATGACCTCACCGTGGACGTAGGAGCGGTAGCGGACCATGGCGATACGGCCCTGCTCGTCCATCGCGACCGTCAACGCCGCGTCGACCCGGGCTTGGTGGAACTCGAAGTACCCTGCGGTGCCGTCGGGCAGGGACACCGAGTCCCGGTGGATCAGGTACGAGCCGGTGTCCAACAGCGTGGTGCTGCCGTGGCGCTTCCACGGCAGCGGCACGGCCGGCTGGCGGGTGACGGGCGGTGCGGCGTTCACGAGCGGACTCCTTCGGGCCGGCTGCCAGTGAGCAGCGGGAGGTAGTGCTGCAGGTAGGGCGGAACGTGGAGGCCGAGAACCTCGTCCATGGGGACCAGGCGCAGGGCCTGGCCCTCGTCGCCGAGCTGGAGGTCCTTCTCGGAGCCGTTCCAGACGGTGTGCAGGACGCGGGTGAGCGGGAGACCGTGGTCGGGGTGGGGGGCGGGGAGGGTCCGCAGCCCGGTGATCTCGATCCCGGCCTCCTCGCGGACCTCGCGCACCGCGGCCTCCTCGGCGCTCTCGTCGCCCTCGCGCCAGCCGCCGGGCGGAGTCCAGTAGCCGGGCCAGGGACCGGGGCCGGTGTCGCGTAGGTGCATCAGCAGCCGGCCCGCCGGGTCGGTGACGAGGACCAGGACGCCCTCGAAGTCGTCGCCGAGCGGGGCGGGGCGCTCCAGGTAGAGCGGGCGTGCGCACCGGTGGGCGCGCAGGACCTGCCGCAGCCGCTGGTAGTGGCCCAGGCCCATGTGGTGGCGCCAGTCGTGGGCCGTCTCGAACCGGAACTCGGTGTGCTCGGCGGGGTCGAGCCGGATTCGGGCCTGCTGTTCGGCGGTCAAGGTGCCGCCGTCGAAGACGTGCCCCACCACCGGCACCGGGTAGTCGGCGTCGGCCTGGGTGTGGATCACGGCGACCAAGCGGCGGCGGAGTGCCCGCGGGTTCTCCGCGGGCAGGTCCAGCCCCAGTTCCTCCCGGGCCTCGCGCACCGCGGCCTCGAACGGGGACTCGCCTTTCTCGACCATCCCGCCGGGGAAGTCCCAGATGTCCGGGTCGGTGGCCGAGCGCAACCCGAGGATCCGGCCGGCGGGGTCGGTGACGAGGAAGCTGCCGTAGGTGGCGGGACGGGCGATGGTGGTGAGGTGTCCGCCGACGGGCCGCCAGCCGGGGGCGGCGAGGCGCTCGGCGAGCCAGGTGATGACCTGGCGCTGCCCGTCGCCGGTCTGCGGCAGCGCGTCGGGCCGGGCCCACTGCTGGCCGTCGTGGTCATCGGACAGGACCACGGCGGTGCCGTCCTCGACGACGGTGGTGAACACGAACTGTCGCACCCGGCGGCCGCTCTGGTTGATGTAGTCCAGGGTGCGCGCGTACTCCAACTGCAGGCCCGTGAGGCCGGTCTCCTCGGCCAGCTCGCGGGCGGCGCCGGCGTCCACCGCTTCACCGTCCTCGCGGCCACCTCCCGGGTACTCCCACAGGCCGGGCAGGTCGTCATGGGCGGCCCGCCGGATCAGCAGGACCCGGCCCGAGCGGTCGCGGACCACGACACCGACACCGAAGTGTTCGATTCCTTCGTGGCGAGCGGATGCCGCCAGCACCTCGAAGTCGATCATTCGTAGAGCCCCTCTTCCCGGAAGCCCTGGCGGCGATGGTCGGGGTCGGTGGCCACCCAGGCGATGTGCCCTAGGTGCGGGGCCTGCCCGGGCCGGGGCGTTCGGTCGGCGTACTGGCCAGTCGCGCCGGTGGACGCTGTGCCGGTACTCGGTCGCCTGCCCGCTGCGGGCGTACTCACCAGCCCAGCTCGGTGTAGGCACGGCCCGCCCGGATGCCGGCGATTGCGTCCCGGGTGTAGGGGACCAGTTGCTCGGGCAGGTCATCCGGGTCCCACCACTTCCAGGCCGTGCACCGGTCGGGCTCGCGCAGCTCGGGCGTGCCCTTCCAGGAGCGGACCTTGAAGAACAGGCCGAGCCTGGGCTGGGCACCGGGAGAGTCGACGAGGTGGACGGCGTGCGCGAACTCGACATCGGCGGGGTCGAGGACCAGGCCGGCTTCCTCCTCGGCCTCGCGGATCAGGCACGCGACGGCGGACTCCTGCTCGCAGTGCCCGGCCAGAAGGTGCCAGGTGTTCGGGGCGAAGGCCGAGTCCGGGTGGCGCAGCCCGAGCATGACCCGGCCCTGGTCGTCCTCCAGGTAGAGGTGGACGCCGACGACGTTGCGCACGGCCTGGCTGCCGGGCACCTTCGCCGGCCGGGTGGCGGCCGGGTGCTCGGCGGCGTGGCGGTTCACCAGCTCGATCGTGGAGGGGCGCAGCAGTAGCCGGTGCAGCATGTCCGGGGTGAACCAGCGCAGCATGACGCCTTCGCGCAGGTCCGCGGTGTCGGGGTCGCCGCCCCAGCGGGCGGTGTGGATCCGGATCGGCACGCACAGGCCATCCACGCCGGTGACCCGCTCTACGGAGAAGGGCTGAAGGTCGGTCAGGGCCAGTCCCGGGGCCTCTTCGGCGAGTTCGCGCAGCAGGGTGTCCGTCAGCGTGGCGTCCTGCGGCTCGCGGCCGCCGCCCAGAAGCGACCACTCGCCCGGTGCCCAGATCCGGCCGGGGTAGTTGTCGCGCAGGTGGAGCAGGTAGTGGCCGGCGCCGTCGTGGATGAGGATGGAGGCGTTCACCGGCTCCGCCTCGCCGGTGACGGCGGCGGCGGCCAGCTTGGCGCGCAGCGAGGGTGAGGCGACGCGGTCCAGGGGGCGCCACTCGGCTCCGGTGACCTCCTCGGGCTGCAGTGCGACCTCGGCCGCGTCGGGCAGGAGGCAGAAGGCGAACCGGAAGTCGTAGTGCTGGTGCGCGCTCTCGCCCTTGGCCGGGTTGGCGTCGATGTTGTTGATGTCGATGTCGATGGGGCCGGCGAGGGCCTGCGGGGTCAGGCACAGGGCACCTGGCGGGATGCCGGCTTCCTCGTGGACCTCGCGCAGCGCCGTCGCGAGCAGCGTCTCATCGCCGTCCTCGACGTGGCCGCCCGGGCAGATGACCAGGCCGGTGGCCTTGTGGTGGATGTGCAGGACGGTGCGGTCGGGGCGGATGACGACGGCGCTGCAGGTGACGTGGGCGGGCAGTGTGGCCCGGCTCGTGGGTGCTGGGCCCGTGTCCAGCAGGGCCAGCAGCGGGGTCAGGGCGGCGCGTTCGCCGGGGTGGCGCTGAAGGTATGCCTGGACGAGGTCGCGGATGTGGGTAGGGGCGGGGGGCACGGTGAAACCTCTCTCTGTGCGGGGCGTCGGCGGGCGGTCGGCCGCGCGGAGCGGCTATGTGTTCTCTGCGGGCCGGCAGGTCGGCCGCCGCGGCGGCGGTCGGGCCGTGTCGCGCACCCCCATTCATCACGATTGGTAGCCGATCGAGTTCAATGGGTGACGATGCCAGAGAGGACTGACAGTCGCCCCGGCCGCGATCCGGCACCGTTGTCGGGCGGTCACCGGCCGCCGCGCTCCGGCTCCACTCCACGCCGCCCCGCCGGTGCCTCCGGTGCCTCCGGTCTGGCAACGCCGGCCACCGCCAAGGGGTGGCGCAGCGTCAGGTAGTGGGCGACCGGGTTGAAGCCGAGCTTCTCGTACAGCGGGAGGCCCTCGGGGGTGGCGATCAGCTCGACCGAGGAGCAGCCGCGGTCCTGGAGCGCGCTCACCAGGGCCCGGGTGACGGCCTCCGCCAGACCGCGGTGCCGGTGGCGCGGATCGGTGACGACGGTGTGGACCCGGCCCCACAGCCCGCCGGGGTAGGAGGGGCCCTCGTAGCCGCGGTAGACGACGCCGATCGCGCACGCCGCCAGCACGCCGTCCCCGGCGTCGGCCACGAAGGCGAGCAGGTGCGGGTCGGTGCCGAGCCGGGCCTGCATGTCGGCCAGGAAGGTGGACCTCCAGGCGTCGGTGGCCGGCTCGCCGGTCAGGACGTCGACGCGCAGGCGCAGCAGTTCCTCGGCGTCCTTGGGCGTGGCCGGACGGACGGGGGTCACTGACATCGGGAAGCCTCCTCGGGCAGTGGGCAGCAGGCGGATCGGGCATGGCGGCGGGCATCGGCACGCGGTTCGGCTCGGGGCGGTCAGTCCATCGGCAGTTGCCAGCTCAGGCCCGGCCCGCCGACCACTCGTTGCACAGGGCCGGTGAACTCCAGCAAGTACTCAGCCGGTCGGCCGGCCCCCGTCCAGCGGGTGTGGAGCTCCTCGGCCTCCAGCCACAGGCTCCGCGGCCCCCACTCGACGGCGCGCGATCCGTCCTGGGAGACGGCGGCCCGAGACCCGTCCGGGGCGACCAGCACCACCTCGTCGTCGAAGCCGGGAGCACCCCACTGCCGCCGCACCCCGCGCAGGACGTGGCCGAGTGCGACCCAGTAGCCGCGCTCGGCCGGCTCAGGCGGCGCCAGCACCGAAGTCCGGCTGCGCCCGCTG
>NZ_FOAZ01000078.1 GCF_900109465.1 Streptacidiphilus jiangxiensis | reverse complement strand
CAGGCGACCGCCTACGCGCACTACTCCATCTACGCCAACGCCTACCGCAGCGGCGGCCCGTGGCAGTACACCGTCGCCCCCTACGCCAACGGCACCGACGGCACCACCATCGACTACTTCAACGTCGGCACCAACTACGGCAGCGGCAAGTACGACCTCACCTGCGTCGGCCCCAACCGCTTCCTGCGCCGCTTCACCGGCAACACCACGGCCGCCGGCAAGACCTGCGAGGCGACCACCAGCTACGCCGCCGCGCCCGACACGGGCCAGGAGGCGCTGTACGTCCACATGACCAACACCGGCACCAGCACCGTCACCTTCACGGTCACCTCGAACAACTACCGCACCGACGGCCCGTGGACGTACTCGGTCGCCGCCGGCGCCACCGTCTCGGACTACTTCAACGCGGTCGCCTACCAGAACGGCTGGTACGACTTCACCGTCACCGTCAGCTCCGACTCCTCCTGGAGCCGCCGCGTCACCGGCCACATCGAGACCGGCGCCGCCAGCGTCAGCGGCTGACGCCCTCCCGGCACCCCCTCAGGGCCGGTTCGGCGGCGCGTCCAACCCGCAGCTGTGCTGCGGGGCCGCCGGACCGGCCTCTCCGGGCGCGG
Organism: Streptacidiphilus jiangxiensis; assembly: GCF_900109465.1. GTDB lineage: Bacteria > Actinomycetota > Actinomycetes > Streptomycetales > Streptomycetaceae > Streptacidiphilus > Streptacidiphilus jiangxiensis. Next base: position 3,618 of record NZ_FOAZ01000078.1, on the reverse strand, counting down.
CGGCCGCCGTCGGCCGGGCCGGGTTGCGGATCAGCGCCGCCGCCATCAGGCCGCTCAGCACGCAGAGCGCGCCGGAGACCAGCACGGCCTTGTGGAACCCCGACGAGAACGTCGCCGGGTGCAGGTAGGCGGAGCCCGTGATCCCGGCGATCGCCGGGAGCACGGCCACCGCGATCAGCGACGCGGCACGGGCCACGTCGTTGTTGACCGCCGAGGCCATGCCCGCGTGCTGCGCGGGCGCGGAGGACAGCGCCGTCGAGGTGAGCGGCGCCACCGTCGTCGCCAGCCCGAGCCCGAGGACCAGCACGCCGGGCAGCACCTCGGTCAGGTACGAGCCGGACCCGTTCACCCGGACCAGCAGGGCGAGCCCCAACCCCGCCAGACACGGCCCGACGCTCATCTGCAGCCGCGGTCCGATCCGCGACGCGAGCGCGCCCGAGCGGGCCGACAGCGTCAGCATGAGCAGCGTCACCGGCAGCAGGGAGACGCCCGCCTCCAGCGCCGAGTAGCCGGAGACCTGCTGCAGCTGGATCGGCAGCAGGAACAGCACCCCGCCGAGCGCCCCGTAGAGCACGAAGGTCACCGCGTTGGTCGCGGTGAACTGGCGGGACGAGAAGACCTCGAGCGGCAGCATCGGGTGTGCCGCCTTGTTCTGCCACCACCCGAACCCGCCGAGCAGGGCGAAGCCCAGCAGCAGCGATGCCAGCACGGAAGGGCTCTGCCAGCCCCGGTTCGGCCCCTCGATCAGCCCGTAGGTCAGCCCGACCAGACCCAGGGTGATCAGCAGCCCGCCCGGCACGTCCACCCCGGCCCCGTCCTCCGTCTCCGGCGCCCGCGACTCCGGGACGTGGCGGATCGCGAGCACCACGACGAGCGCGGCCAGCGGCAGGTTGATCGCGAAGATCAGCCGCCAGGAGGCCGCCTGCACCAGCCACCCGCCCAGGAACGGCCCCACGGCCGTCGCCACCCCGCTCAGTCCCGACCACGCGCCGATGGCCCGCCCGCGGTCCTCGGGCACGAACGAGGCCTCCAGGATCGCCAGGCTGCCCGGCGTGAGCAGGGCGGCGCCGACGCCCTGGAGCGCGCGGGCGGCGATGAGCATGGTCGCGTTCGGCGCGACCCCGCAGAGCGCGCTGGCCAGCGCGAACCACACCACGCCGATCAGGAACACCTTCTTGCGCCCGTACCGGTCCCCGAGTGCGCCGGCCACCAGCAGCAGCCCGGCCAGGGTCAGGGTGTAGGCGGTCACCACCCACTGCAGGTCCGCCAGCCCGGCATGGAAGTCCCGCCCGATCGCCGGCAGGGCGATGCCGACGACGGTGGCGTCGATCGCCGCGAGCCCGGACCCGAGCACGGTCGCCGCGAGCACCCACCGTCCTGGCCCGGAGGCGTAACGCAGGGAAGGCGTCATACAGGAAGGCTAAGGGCTCCGATCGGAATGAGGCGCGTGCTCGGCTTGCCGTCGGGGATGCCTGCCCTGTCCAGGGTCACGTGGGTAGCCGCGATCCTCCTGGTTCCGGGCGCTGCGTTTGAGGTTCCCGCGGGGCAAGGTTCTAGGTTCGGGACATGGTGGATGGACCCGAGCTGATCACGGTCGGTCAACTGGCACGCCGTGTCGGGCTGACCGCGAAAGCACTGCGGCACTACGACCGGGTGGGACTGCTGTCGCCAGCCGCGGTCGACCCCCACACGGGCTACCGGCTCTACAGCGCCGATCAGGTTGCGCCCGCGCGCCTGGTGCGGCTCCTGCGCTCGGTCGACGTGCCGCTGGAGTACGTGCGCGCGTGCCTGTCCGGGCCGGACGACGAGGCCGCGATCCAGCAGGTCCTGATCCAGCACCGGCGCAGGCTCCAGGCACGCCTGGATCGGGTCCGGGGCGACCTTCACCGAATCGACCATCTGATCGAGGACGGAGTCACCGCAGCGATGACCGACCAGGACAAGCCCGATACGGCCAGTGGGACGGGCGATGAGCGGCGCATGGCCGTGGACCTGTTCAACGGCGTGTGGCGACTGCTGGAGAAGGAGGACCGCAGCGTCGAGGAGGACGACCGGATGCTGCACATGGCGCACGCGTCCCGCCACCACTGGGGCCAGGTCGGCGCGCCGGTCAACCTCAGCCGGGGCGAGTGGCAGTGCTCCCGGGTCTACTGCGTGCTGGGCCGCGCCGAGCCCGCTCTGCACCACGCGCGCCGCGGCCTGGAGATCTGCCGCGAGCACGGCATCGGCGACTGGGACCTGGCCTACGCGTACGAGTCCCTGGCCCGCGCCTGCGCGGTGGCCGGCGACAAGGAACAGGCCCGCGCCTGGACCGAGCAGGCCCTGGCCGCCGCCGAGGACATCGCGCAGGACGAGGACCGCGAACTGGTCCTCAGCGACCTGGAGTCCATCCCCGCCCAGCCGCGGTTCTGGTGACCCGCAGCCACCGAACCGGCGCCCTACTCGGCGGAGCCTCGCGCTCCTGGGGGCGGTGCAACGGGACCTTGGTCCTGAAACGGAACGTCCTTTCGGCGCTGCCGCTGCGGTCCTAGGCCGGATGAACGCGGGCGGGCGGATCCGTAGCGTCGTAGGTGAGGACGCGGCGCCGGCGTGTGGTGCCCTGGCGTCGCGTCCCGTTCCCGCCGTCCGAACCGCAGAGGAGAGCCTGCCTTGCCTGCCACCGCTCGTGACCACCGCACGCCGGCCGCAGTTCTCACCCTGCCCCGGCACGCCCGCGCCGCCGCGCAGGCCCGCCACACCGTCGCCGCGCTCGCGCACTACGACGAGGACGTCGCCGACCGGGGCAAGCTGCTCGTCACCGAGGCCGTCGCGAACGCGGTGGAGCACACGGACGGGCCGTCCGTGACCGTGGAGGTGCGCGTGGACCACCAGACCGGTGGCATGTTCTGCGCCGTCTTCGACACCGACCCGGCCGTGCCCCTGCCGGACGGGCCGGTCCACGCCGCCTGCACCGCCGAGTCGGGGCGCGGGCTGGCGCTGATCAAGGACCTGAGCGACGACTGGGGGTACTTCCGGGTGCAGGACGGAAAGTGGGTCTGGTTCCACCTCCGCCCCGCACCCGCCGCGGCGTGAGCCGCCTGTGCTGCGTCGGCCGCGTCAGCCGCTGACGCTGGCGTCGCCGGTCTCGATGTGGCCGGTGGCGCGGCGGCTCCAGGAGGAGTCGGCGTCGACGGTGACGGTGAAGTCGTACCAGCCGTTGGTGTACGCGACCGCGTTGAAGTAGTCCGACACCGTCGCGCCCGGGGCGACCTGGTAGGTCCAGGGGCCGTCGGTGCGGTAGTTGGTGGACGTGATGGTGTAGGTGACGGTGCTGCTGCCGGAGTTGGTCATCTTGAACCAGACCGCCTCCTTGCCGGTGTTCGGCGCGGGGGCGTAGTACGTCGTGGCCTCGCAGCCCTTGCCCGCGCCGTTGGCGTTGCCGACGAAGCGGCGCAGGAAGCGGTTCGGGCCGACGCAGGTCAGGTCGTACTGGCCGTTGCCGAAGTTCGTGCCGATGTTGAAGTAGTCGTTGGCCGTGCCGTCGGTGCCGTTGGCGTAGGGGGCGACGGTGTACTGCCACGGGCCGCCGCTGCGGTAGGCGTTGGCGTAGATGGAGTAGTGCGCGTAGGCGGTCGCCTG
>NZ_FOAZ01000079.1 GCF_900109465.1 Streptacidiphilus jiangxiensis | reverse complement strand
CTGCAGGCGCGCCAGCACGCGCGCGCCCGCGTGGACGCTCCCCCCGATCAGGCGCGCCACCGTCGCGGCTGGCCGGCCGACGCGCGTGTCGACCGCGCCGCCGCACAGCCGGACGCGCCCGTCCGCGCGCGCCTGCAGCACGAGGGCCAGCAGGGCGAGCCGGTCCGTCGCCGCGCCGCGCCCGGTCCGGGCGGCGAGCATGCCGGCCTCGGTCCGGGTGCCGTCCCGGTGATCCCACCCCGGTCCGAACAACTGCTCCAGCACGCGCAGCAGCGTGGCCAGCTCCGCGCGGGTCAGCGCGAGCGGATCGGCCCCAGGAGCATGAGCGGCGCTCAGGCCCGGCACGGTGCAGTCCAGTCCGGTCACCGCGCCGGAGGCGGCCCGCCGCTCCCGGGTCGTCAACGCCTCGGCGCTGCGCAGCTCGGCCAGGGCCTTGTCGACGGTGGAGACGCCGACGCCCATCCACCGGGCCAGCTCCGGGACGCGCGTGCGCGCGGTGCAGCCGTCGCGGTGGTTCGCCTTGGCCGTCACGACGATCCGCAGCAGCTGCGCGGCGTCCGAGAGGTCGGCGCCGGAGCCGATCAGCGCGCCGACCGCGGCCGCCAGGCGCCTGCGCGTCGCGCGGCCCAGCTGCAGAGGGCGCGCGGAGGCGTCGCCGGGGGCCAGGCCGCCGGGCAGCGCGACGAGTCGCGCGCGCGTCGGGGCGGGCGCGGTCGAGTCGGCGGGCCGGGCCTTCGGCGCGTTCATGCGCGCACCTGCTCGGCGAGCGGGCAGGACCGGGCGAATCGGGTGGGTGTACGTGGTGCGTGGATCACGTACAGCCATAGATGGTGCGCCGAGGGCTGGTGTGACCGCCGAAGGCGAAAAAGTTTTCCACAGGCCCCTTCGAGGAGGGCCAGGTGGACGGGGCGCGGCGGCCGCGCGGGTACGCGCGTGGGCATGCCGAGCTGACAAACGGCAGGACGGTACTGCAAACTGTCCATGCCTCTCTCTTGGAATGAGGGATGGAAAAGCCCCGCTTCGGTGGGGCAGCTGCTGGTAGGCAGTGACGCCAGGCCTTCGGGCCTGGTCCTCGTACGGCGTGAGCTGCTAACTCGCGTCGGACGGTGAAGGGCTGGTCAGGGAGCTGCTAACTCCGGACCGGCTGCTGATGGGGCGAGGTGCCTTGGCTAGAGGCCCGTCCCGGAAGTGCTACGACAAGGCCGCCCCCTCCGTGCAGTAGGAGGGCGCGCGCCGTGGGCGGCGCGGTGCCGAAGTCCCCCGCCGCAGTGGCCGGAGCTGAGCGCGGCTCACCTGAATCACGTCGAGACCGCCCCCTATCGGCTCGGCACTTCCAACTCCCGGGCCCGCTGGGCACTCGGGGCTGCCGTCTCCCGTCCGGCGCTTAGCCAGCCGGAGGACGCTACAGACCCTCGACACACTATCCCCACTCGTCACATCCGCGCCGGGAGCACGCGCGCGGATTTTGCCGGACGTTTCCCGGCGGCCAAGTCGGGTGAAATGACCGATTGTTAACGCTTCGGATGATCTGTGTGGAGTTCCACGCGGTCAGGTCGAAGCGACGTGATGGTGAGGTAGAGCGGGCCGTCCGCGCCGAGGGCCAGGCGCCGCAGGACCAGCAGGGGCGCGCCGGCGGCCACGCGCAGAGCGCGTGACTGGTCCGGCGTCGCCGACCGGGCCGTCATCTCCAGGGTGTGGCTGGTCTCGACCATGCCGAGCCCGTCCAGGAGAGCCTGGACGTCCTTCACGCCGGGGTCGGTCAGCGCGGGCGCCCGGTCGGCGACCAGGCGCGGGAAGTGCGTCGCGGCGATCCCGAACGGGCTGCTCCCGGCGATCAGCTCCGTGTGGCGGACCAGCAACTGCTCTCCCAGCGCGGAGCCGCTGAGCGCCTTGGCCACCTCGGCGCTGGCCTGCTCCACCTGCGTCCGCGGCGCCTCGAGCACACCTTCTTCGACGGGGCGGAGCCGGCCGTGCCCGTCGAGGAGGAGCCGGATCGGCGAAGGCCGCGGCAGGACCCGGTAGCCCTTGTTGGGCTTCACCTCGAGCCGGCCCTCGTCGACCAGCACGCGTAGGGCCGCGGACACGGTGTTCTTCGCAGCGCCCAAGGAATTGCTGAGGGCGCGCACGGAGGGAAGCCACGCCCATGCCTCGATCTTTCCCGCGTCGATGTCGTCGCGGAGATCGTTCGCAAGCTGCTGGAACTGGGGCGTCGGCATGGTCGGCATGGTCGCCATCTTGCCGCACCAGGGGTGCGGGTCGGGCCGTCCGGGGTGCGTCATCGCTGCTTCCTCCTTGACGTGATCGGACTGAACGGGCACCATCATGGCACACAGTGTCTCAACTGGGATAGGACACAGGGGACACTGTGAGCGTGCGGGTCGGCCCTACCCGAACGCAAAAAACGGCCCCCGGGCTGCCACCCGGAGGCCGTTACAAAACGGGCCGCCCGACCTCTTCGAAGGACCACGACCCATGCTCAGCATCGCATCCGCCCCCGAAACCGACATGGTCGCCCGCGAGAAGGAGCTCACCGCCTACCTCGCCTCGCGGCCCATCGACGTCCTCCTGGACCTCGTCGACCACGACCTCCTCACCGCAGACCTCGCCCGCCAGCTGGACCGCCCCAAGCTGACCGCCCTCCTGGAGCGCCGCGCCTCGTGCCAGGGAGAGGACACCGACCTCTTCTACGCTGGCGACGGCGAGTCCCACTTCGACGGCGAGCTCCGGCGCCAGCACGTGATCTACACCTGGTGCACCGGCTGCCCGGTCGCGACGGCTTGCCTCGAGCGCGCCCTGCGGGACAAGGACTCCGGCGGCATCCACGGCGGCCTCACCGAGCAGGAGCAGCGCGACGAAGCCCGCGCCCACGCCCAGCGCCTCGCCCAGGCGCGCACCAACGACGCGCGCATCGCCGCCGAGGAGTCCGCCTACCTCCGCGCCGCCCGCCGCGCCGCGCGGACCGGCGCCTTCACCAAGGCCACCCCCCTCAGCATCGAGCGGGCCCGCACGGCCGTCGCCGAACTCAGCGAGCTGCGCGCCGCGCGCCGCGCCCGGACGGGGTGGACCGCGTGACCCTCACCCTCCCCACCCCCTCGCTGGCCACCGCCACCCAGCTGCTCACCTCCTGGCAGTTCCTGGTCGGCGTCCTCGTCCTGACGACCGGTCCGACCCTGGCACTGCGCCGCTGGCGCCAGGCCCAGCGCGCGCTCGCGCCGGCCGAGCGCGCCGAGGCCGCCGACCGCCGAGGCCGCCGGCTCGAGGACCACGCCACCCTCGTCATCGCCGCCGCCGCGGCCACCCTGTCCGCCAACGGCCTGCGCCGGGTCGGGCACAACGTCATGGGCCTGAGCACTCCGGCGGACCTGCTCCCCTTCGTCGCCCTCGACATTGCCGCGATGGTCTGCGGCCGCCGCGCCCGTCGCCGTGCCACCCACGGTGAGAGCGGCGGACTGTCCGGCATCCTCTTCTGGGTCCTCGCGGCCATCAGCAGCTTCTTCTCCGCGAGCGAGGCCGGTTCCCTTCTCGGCGCGACCGTCCGCGCCGTGTGGCCCATCCTGGCCGCCGTCCTCTGGGAGATCGGCAGCCTCGACGAACGCCGGGCCGCAGCTGCCCACCGCGGCCGCCCCGACCGGCGCCTGGCCCTGGTCCGTCTCCTTCACCCCGCCGAGTCCCTGAGCGTCGCCATGATCATGGC
>NZ_FOAZ01000081.1 GCF_900109465.1 Streptacidiphilus jiangxiensis | reverse complement strand
GGTCGCCGCCCGCCACGCGGTCGCCGCCGCCGCCAACCTCGCCCAGCGCACCGGCACCGCGCTGGTGACCGTCCGCCGAGCCGGCCACACCGGCGCCCTGGGCATCCCGGCCGGACAACTCGCCCGCCGCGGACTCATCGGCCTGGTCGCAGCCCAGACCTCGGCCCGCAGCGTCGCCGTCCTGGGCGGCCCCGGCACCGCGCTGCTCGGCAACCCGGCCCTCGCCATCGCCGTCCCCGCCACCTCACCGCACCCGCCCGCCCTGGTGGACCTGGCCGCCGGCTCCCTGTCCTGGGGCCGGGTCCACCAATACCACCGCGAACAGCGCCCGCTGCCCGCCGGAGCCGCCCTCGACCAGCACGGCCAACCCACCACCGACCCCGGCGCGGCAGCGGTGCTGCTGCCGCCCGGCCCCCGGGCCCAAGGGCTGGCGATCGTGCTGGAACTGCTGGTGGGCGCCCTCACCGGAAGCGCCGTCTTACCCGACGGCAGCGAGGGGCGCGGCCTGCTGTGCCTGGCCATCGACCCGACCCGGCTCGGCACCGCCGACCAGCTCACCGCCGCCGTCGCCGACCTCGCCGCCGCGCTCGCCGAGCACGGCGCCCGCCTGCCCGGCGAGCGCGCCTTCGCCCACCGCACCCAGGCCGCCGCCCACGGAATCCCCGTGGACCGCGGCGACCTGGACGCCCTCATCGAAGCCGGAGCACCCGCCGTCCGGCCGCCGCGCACCTGGATCCGCACCACCCGCTGACGGAAGGACCCCTCCGTGACCACCACCCCGACCACCACCGCCTCACGGCGTACCACCGCGGTGCTGGACGACCTCGCCACCGCAGGTCCCCTGGCCCTGCACCGCGGCCCCGTGCGCCCGCTCGCCGCCCGCGCCCTCCAGGAAGCGTTCGACCCCGCCGACCCCTACGCCGCGATCGCCGCCGCGCGGCGCCTGGCCGACGGGCCGCTGGAGCACGCGCTCGCCGAGGTCGCCGACCGACGCATGCTCCACGAGCCGACCGGGCGCCGCATCCCCCTCCAGGAACTGCCCTCCCGCACCACCCGGGCGCTGACCCGCACCCACCGCCTCGACCCGGCGCAGGCGGACGCGCTCGCCTTCGCGCTGCGCGCCGCCTTCGCCTGGCCCAGCATCGTCGGCACCCCCGACGCCCCGTTCGCCCTCAAGACCGAACTCCCCGCCGGCTTCACCCCGTTCGCCACCCCCGAGGAGATCGCCGCCAGCCAGGCCCTGGCCGGACCGGACGGGCTGAACACCTCCTACATGATCAGCCAGATGAAGGGCGGCATGTCGGTCGATTGCGGTGTCGGCTGCCCGCTCGAGTGCGCCTACTGCTACCGGCGCGAGGGCGACACCGCCGACGGTTACTTCGGCGACTGGGAGCCCAAGGGCTTCCTGACCGCCGAGGAGGTCATCGCCCGGCTGATGGCTCACCCGTGGTTCACCCCGCACGTCACCCCGCTCGGGCTGCACATGTCCACCAGCGAGGCGTTCCTGCCCGTGCTGTGGTCCCGCACCTGGGGCATGCTGCAGCTGCTGGACCAGCTGGGCCTGACCAACCGGGTCTCCTGCATCACCAAGTTCACGCTGGGCGAGGAGCAGATCGCCCAGCTGGAGTCCCTGACCAACGTCGACCTGGACATCCAGGTCTGCTACGCGGCGATGCCCGAGGCGATCGAGCCGCCCAACCGCGAGCGCCGCCTGAACTTCCTGCGCCGCGTCCTGACCTCCGACCGCCTCAACGTCCTCGCCTACTACCGGCCGATCGCCGAGGGCATCAACACCACCGACGCCCACCTGCGCCACGTCTGGGAGACCTACCGCCAGGCCGGCGCGCGCACTGTCGTCCTCGGCGGCCTCAAGTTCGGCGACGACCACGTCGACTCCTTCATGAGCTACGGCCTCCCGCTGCCCACAGGCAGCTTCACCCCCGGCAAGAAACTGCTGACCGCCGACACCGAGCGCCGGATCATGGCGATGTTCGAGCAGGTCTACGCCGACGTGCCGAGCGAGCTGCGCCCCGCCGTGCTCAAGCGCTCCAGCTGCGGCCGCTCCGTCGAACGCGGCAGCCACATCCCCGACTACAACGGCCACCACGACCTGCCCGGCACCAACTGCCGGCTTCGCTGCCCCGCCGCCCAGCACCAGGTCTGCGCCTCCACCACCACCGCGCTCCCCGACGAGGAGACCGTCCGGCACCTGCTGGCCCGCCTGGGCCGCCCGGACGCCCCCGTCGACATCACCCCCTCGACCGTCGTCGTCCACGCTCCGCTGAGCCAGTTCGAGCGCACCTTCCTGCGCCAGAACCTGCTCCACCCCGTCCACACCCCCACACAGGCCGCCGCTCTCCTCGCCGGAAGGCTCAACTGATGACCACCACCGCCACCCCCGACAGCTCCCGGACCGCGGTCGTGCCCGAGCGCACCTTCCTGCCGCTCGCCCAGTCCCCGCTGACCACCGGCGCCACCCGGGCCACGGACGCCGACCTCGCCGTCCGCCTGGCCGCCACCGCCGACCCCACCCCGGCCCTCGTCCGCTCCCTGCTCGCCGTCACCGACCCCGCCACCGCCGAGCGGATCACCGACGCGCTCCAGAACCGCGACCTGCCGCTCGCCTCACTCACCCTGCTGGTCGCCCACCACCCCCAGCTCAAGGCCCCCGCCGCCCAACTGCGCGCCGCGCTCTTCCCCGACGGAACCGAGCACGCCTGCCACACCTTCGCCCGCACCGTCGCCGCCCTCGCCCACCAGGCCGAGCAGATCGACAGTGCGTACCTGGGCAGCGCCAAGTTCACGGCCGC
>NZ_FOAZ01000082.1 GCF_900109465.1 Streptacidiphilus jiangxiensis | reverse complement strand
TACCGCGCCGAGAACGAGGGCGACGCATAGCTCGTGGGCACGCTGGCCGAGGAGCCGGCGGCCTCCGGCCGCACCCGGCGGTCCCCAGCGGCCCCGGCTGGGCCAAGATGGTGGTCTGCGGGTCGGTGCTGGCGTGGGTACCGGCAGGGAGCGAGGTGGGAAGGCCGTGGCTGGTGGACAGGGCGGGGGCGGGGTCGCACGGCTGCTGCCCTGGCGCAGGGGCGACGACAAGCCGGACCAGGGCGCCGTTCTGTGCTCCGTCTCGGAGGTCACGGCCCAGGACGGGCAGCGCCACGTCGTCGAGTTCCACGCCCTGGTGGAGCAGCCCGCTCTCCAGGGCTGGTACTGGCTCGTCCGCTCCTCGTTCACCTCGGACGGCGCGCCGTCCGGGTACAACTGCCGCCGCTACGTGGCGGACGGCGGCCGCACCGTCAAGGGCGTGCTCGCCCTGCAGGCGGCCCGTTCGGAGCTCGCCCGCCACGGAAGCGTGATCCACCGCGAGCCCTGCCCCCACTGCCACCTGGGCATCTGGCGTCAGGAACCCGCCGAGCGGTTCGTGCACGCGGCCACCGACCAGCCGCAGTGCCCCGACGGGCAGGGCACCGACTGCAACGAGTGGACGCCCACGGGCTTCGGCGACCTTCCCCCCTGGCCGCCGACCGGGTCCTGCTGGTGACCGCCTGCCCGCCGAACACCCCAGCCTGCGGGCCGCGGTGCAGCAGGCCCCGGCCGGCGGCACCGGCGAACGAGGAAGCAGCTCGTGGATCCTGACGTCCCCTCGACGGGCGCCCCCCTGCCCGATCCGCTGCGCGCGGCCGTCCGGGGCGCCGATCACACCACCGGCGAGATCAAAGCTGCTCCCCGCACGGCCGCAGCCCTCGTGAAGCACGGCCTGGCCGTCCGCTACGGCGCGGCCGGCCGGCACTACCTGACCGACAGCGGCCGCGCGCTGCGCACCGCCCTGCGGTCCGAACCCGCCGAGCAGCAGCCCCAGCCCGAGGGCGTGTTCACCGCAGTCACCGGGGACGAGAGTTCCGGCGCCGCCGAGCTCTCCGAATCCCGCACAGCGGAGGTCGCCGCAGCCTGGGCCGGCGTCCTGGGGATGCGGCACCTGGAGATGTCCGCCAGCACCCCGTGCACCTGGGAACGGGCGCAGCCGGTCCGGGCGGTGGCGATCGCCCTCGAGGCGGCCGGGATCCGGCCTGCGGCGCGCGACGGCGCAGGGCGCTGGCTCGGCGCCGGCTACCGGGTGCTGCCCGAGCCGGGCGGAGCCCGGGTGGAGTGGCGCGGGCCGGCCAGCTCGCCGGCGCGACAGGACGCGGAGCGGGAGCTGGATCGCTGCGCGGCGGTTCTTTCGGCGGCGGGCTGGAGCTGCCTGCAGTACCTCGGCCGGCAGCACCTGCGGTATCTCAGCGTGCAGCCACACCCCTAGTGCATTGCAAAATGAACATGCTGGATGTAGATTGATTTCTGCGCAGGCGGCTCGCCGCGCACCCCCTCACCTTCGTGACGGAGAAATCATGCTGCCCTCCATCCCTGTGACCACCCCTGACGTGCTGCTGGACTTCCTCGTCGACAACTCCCGGTCGCTGCTGGGAAGCGAGGAAGCGCCCGTCATGCTCTCCCTGGTCGCCGAGGGCGGGGACGAGGAGTCGGTGGCCGTTCCCGGCCACCCCGGCCAGCAGGCCCTCACCCGCCTCGGCCTGTTCGGCGCGAACGGCGCGGGCAAGAGCAACACCCTCGCCGCGCTCGGGGACATGGCCACCGCCGTCCTCGACTCCTGCCGCTCCTGGACGGGCTGGGACCAGCTGCCCCACACCCCCTTCCTCCTCAACGGGGCCAGCGCGCAGCGCTCCTTCTACGAGGTGAACCTCCTGCTCAACGGCGTGCGCTGGACCTACGGCTTCGAGCTGAGCGCGCACCGCGTCGAGGCGGAGTGGATCCACAGCTACCCGCACGGCGACCGTCACGTCTGGCTCGACCGCGACGCGACGCGCCCGGAGCCGATGACCTGGCCCGACGGCGGTCTGACGAACGTCGCCGCGCTCCAGCAGGTGACCCGCGACACCGCGCTGGTCCTGTCCGCCGCCGGAGCGATCGGCGAGCGCACTCTTGCCCCGCTGTTCCACTGGTTCGCCACGGTCACCGGCCCGTTCACCCCCCACGACCAGGACCAGCAGGCCAAGACCCTTCGGACGCTCTCCGGCGACGCCGTGCTGCGCGAGCGCCTCGGCGCGCTCCTCAACGTCATCGACCCCCTGCTCACCGGCATCACCGTGGATCCGCTGACCCGCGAGGTCCTGTTCCTCCACCACGCCACGGACAGCGGAACCGCCACCGCCCTGCCCTGGGCCGCGCTG
>NZ_FOAZ01000085.1 GCF_900109465.1 Streptacidiphilus jiangxiensis | reverse complement strand
GCCGAGGCGGATGGTCGAGGTCGCGGCCGCGGTGAGGGCCAGGACGACGGCGGGGGAGGTGCCGGCGACACCGGGGTTGAGGTGGTGCTCGGCGAACCAGTAGCGCGCGTAGCCGAGGTCCTCGGCGTGCTGGGCCAGGTCGATGCTGTTGCGCAGCGCCTGGGCGGCGTCGGAGCCGGAGGGGATCGGGACGAGGTCGAGCACGGTGAGCGGGGTGTTGGCCATGGAGGTGGTCCTTCGTCAGGGCGTCGCGGTGGCGACCGGCACGGGTGCTTCTACGCGAGGGTGCAGGGGAGGGGGAGTCGTCGGCGCCCACGGCCACGGCGGGTCGGGGATCTCGCGGCGCAGGGCCGGGGCGATGGCCGACTGGAACAGCTCGAGGCTGTCGCGGTGCTGGGTGTCGGTCAGGCCGCTCGCGTCAGCGTGCAGGTGCAGCACGCTGTGCCCGAGCTGCTCGTGGTAGCGGTGCACCTTCTCGACCACCTGTTGCGGGCTGCCGATCAGCGCGGAGCTGCGCTCGACGAAGTCCTCCAGGGTCGCGAAGACCGGCGTCTGGCCGAGCCGCCGCTGCAGCGCCAGCCGACCCTCGAAGACGGGCCGGTAGACCGCGAGTGCCTGCTGCGAGGTGCGGGCCGCGTAGTAGCCCGCGGTGCCCGCGCCGACCGTGGCCAGGGCCGGGTCGTGGCCGTGGTGCACCCACCGTTCGCGGTAGTGCCGCACGAGCTCGGCGTAGGGCTCGACCGGGTTGGTGACGTTGGCGGAGAACAGCGGATCGCCGTACCGGGCCGCGAGGTCGACCGACTCGCGGCTGGTCGCGCTGCCGTGCCAGACCCGGACCGGTTGCTGGAACGGCCGGGGCCAGACCTCGGCGTCGGTGAGCTCCGGGCGGAACCGAGGCCGGTAGCTGACCTGCTCCTGTCGCCACAGGCGCCGGAACAGCTCGTACGACTCGGCGTTGCGCTCCCACTGGTCCTCGGGGGTGACCTGGAACAGCTCGCGCTGGGCGGTGCCGTTGCCCTTGCCGATGATCAGCTCCAGCCGGCCCCGGGAGAGGTGGTCGAGCGTCGCGTAGTCCTCGTAGGCGCGGACCGGGTCGAGCAGGCTCAGCGTCGTCACGGCCGTGAACAGCCGGATGCGGCTGGTGAGCGCGGCGATATGGCTGAGGACCACCGGCGGGGAGGAGGAGATGAACGGCCGCTCGTGGCGCTCGCCGACGCCGAAGCCGTCGAAGCCCAGCTCCTCGGCGAGCAGCGCGTTGTCGACGACCTCCCGGAACCGGTCCTGCGTGGACTTCTCCGCACCCGTCACCGGATCGGGAGCGTGCGCGATCAAGGTGATGGCCAGGAATCTCACGAGGCCGCCCCCACCGCGTCGCGCGGCCGGACCGGGCGGGGTGCGTCCAGGCCCAGGTGGTCGCGCAGGGTCTCGCCCTCGTACTCGGTGCGGAACACCCCGCGCTCCTGGAGCAGCGGGACGACCGTGTCGGCGAACTCGTCCAGGCCGCCGGGGGTCAGGTGCGGGGCGAGGATGAACCCGTCGCTCGCATCGGTCTGCACGAACTCGTTCAGCGCCTCGGCGACCTGGGCCGGGGTGCCGATGAAGGACTGACGTCCGGTCACCTCCACGATCAGCTCGCGGATGGACAGCTGCTTCGCCTCCGCCAGGGCGCGCCACTCCGTGGCCACGGCCACCGGGTCACGGTGCATCCGTACCGAGGCGCGGCCCTGGGCGACGGTGTTCTCGCCGACCAGCGGGTCGACCTGCGGCAGCGGCCCGTCCGGGTCGTAGGCGCTGAGGTCGCGGTTCCACAGCTGCTCCAGCAGGCGGATCGCGGTCTGGCCGCTGACCTGCTGGTGGCGGATGACGCGGGCCCTCTCGTGGGCGTCGG
>NZ_FOAZ01000087.1 GCF_900109465.1 Streptacidiphilus jiangxiensis | reverse complement strand
AGTAGTTCGGCGCGGAGTACCGCCACAGGTTCCCCGACTGATCCACCGCCAGGATGTTCCCGTTCCCCACGCTCACCAGGTTCGACATCGGCTGCACGTTGGTGGTGGACATCTGGACGTCGAGGTAGTCGTCGTCGACGTTGATGGTGACGCCGCCGTAGGTCTCGTTCGTGTTGCCGCCGTACTGGTGGGCGCGCTGGTGGTTACTCCACTCGTTGGACGGCACGACCGAGTCGTTGGTGTCGGCGCTGCCGTTCCACAGCGCGTCGAAGATCACGTCGGGCATCGTGTACTGGCTGCTGTAGTTGTTGGCCAGGTCGGTGATGCCGCTGGAGGAGCTGGAGTACAGGCCCGAGTGGTAGCCCTTGGCGTGAAGTTCCTTGGTCCAGGCGGATTCGAAGGCCAAGACGTTGGCGCCGTAGCTGGAGGTGTCGTACTGCTCCATGTCGTAGTAGAGCGTGGAGCCTGTGCCGAAGCCGAGGTTGGTGGCCTGGGTGACGGCGTCGTCCGCGGCGGCGGTGCCCTCGCTCGTGGGCGAGGAGATGGCGGCGGCCTGCTCGCCGACGTAGACGGGCTGGAAGCGCCAGCCGGCGTTGTACTGGGCCTGGACCCAGGAGGCCGTCAGGTTGGGCTGGCTGCAGCCCATGTTGCTGCCGCCGATGTAGACCCCGACGCTGCTGTAGGGCGAGTTTGCCTTCCAGGTGCTCATCGTGGAGGAGGAGGGCGCGGAGCAGGTGTCGAAGCCCTTGCCGGTGTAGTTGGTGGCGCCGGAGGGCAGGGCGGCGGTCGCGGCCTGGGCGAGGTGGGACCGGACGGTGCCGCCGGTGCGGGGGGCGGTGGTGGGCAGGTGGGCGCCGGTGAGGATGTGCTGCACCAGGGCGCGGTCGGTGTTGTAGGTGGCGGTGACGGTCACCCGTGCCGCGGTGGTGTCGATCTCGTGGGCGACCGTGTTCGTTCGCGTGCCCTGGGCGCCGGCCGGGTTGGTGGCGGGCTGGACCAGGACGGCCTCGGTGCGGCCGATGCTGTGGCTCGGGCAGGCCTGGTTGGCGCCGGGGTGGCCGAGGTAGAGCGTGTGGCGGTCGAAGCGGACACAGGTGTTGGGGTGTCTGGCCAGGTCCACCACGGTCCAGGAGCGGGGCACCGTGAACCGGTAGCCCTGGTAGTCGACCTGCTTGGTCGCGGTCTTCGTGGTGGCAGGGTGCTGGGCGGGGGTGTCCGCGTGGGCCGGGAGGCTCGTGGCGGCGGCGATGGCGGCCGCGGCGAGCGTGGTGGCGAGGACGGTGGTCTTCGTGCGCGTCGTACGGGCGGCCATGGCCGGGCTCCTTCAGGGGCTGGCACCGGTGAGCGGTGCGGAAGGTACGAAGAGGGGTGGTGTCCTGGTACGGGGAGCCGGGACACCACCCGGAGGAAGGAGGAGCTGGTGGGCTGTTACCAGCCGGTGCCGACCTGGGTCTTGTTGGCGCCGCTGTAGCCCGGGCCGATGTAGCGGAACATCTGCTCGGTGCCGGCGTTGGTGGCGAGGAGGTCGGTGGTGCCGTTGCCGGGGATGGCTGCCAGGTTGGTCATGGTGTTCCAGCTGGTGCCGATCTGGACCTTCTGGGAGC
>NZ_FOAZ01000084.1 GCF_900109465.1 Streptacidiphilus jiangxiensis | reverse complement strand
GCCGAGGCGGATGGTCGAGGTCGCGGCCGCGGTGAGGGCCAGGACGACGGCGGGGGAGGTGCCGGCGACACCGGGGTTGAGGTGGTGCTCGGCGACCCAGTAGCGGGCGTAGCCGAGGTCCTCGGCGTGCTGGGCCAGGTCGATGCTGTTGCGCAGCGCCTGGGGGGCGTTCGAGCCGGAGGAGATCGGGACGAGGTCGAGCACGGCGAGCGGGGTGTTGGGCATGGGGGATCCTTCGTCAGTGCACGGCGGGCGTGGCGACCGCGGCCGGCGCCCCGGGGGCGGCGACTTCGGCCTGGGATGTGACCGGGCCCCAGGGCCAGGGCGGGTCGGGGATCTCACGTCGCAGCGTCGGGGCGATGGCGGACTGGAACAGCTCCAGGCTGTCCCGGTGCTGGGTCTCGGTGAGTCCGCCGGCGTCGGCGTGCAGGTGCAGCACGCTGTGGCCGAGCTGCTCGTGGTAGCGGTGCACCTTCTCGATGACCTGCTGGGGGCTGCCGATCAGCGCGGAGCTGCGTTCGACGAAGTCCTCCAGCGTAGGGAACACGGGCTCCAGGCCGAGTTGCTTCTGGAAGGCCAGGTGGCCTTCGAAGACCGGCCGGTAGTCCGCAAGGGCCTGCTGCGAGGTGTGGGCGGCGTAGTAGCCGGCGGTGCCCGCTCCCACGGTGGCCAGGGCCGGGTCGTGGCCGTAGTGCTCCCACCGTTCGCGGTAGTGGCGCACGAGCTCGGCGTAGGGCTCGATCGGGTTGGTGACGTTGGCGGAGAAGAGCGGGTCGCCGTAGCGGGCCGCCAGGTCGACCGACTCGCGGCTGGTCGCGCTGCCGTGCCAGACCCGGACCGGCTGCTGGAGCGGACGTGGCCAGACCTCGGCGTTGGTGAGCTCCGGGCGAAAGCGCGGCTGGTAGCTCACCTTCTCCTGCCGCCACAGGCGGCGGAACAGCTCGTAGGACTCGGCGTTGCGGTCCCACTGGTCCTCCGGCGTGACGTGGAACAGCTCGCGCTGGGCGGTGCCGTTGCCTTTGCCGATGATGAGCTCCAGCCGGCCGCGGGAGAGGTGGTCGAGCGTGGCGTAGTCCTCGTAGGCACGCACCGGGTCGAGCAGGCTCAGCGTCGTCACGGCCGTGAACAGCCGGATGCGACTGGTCAGGGCGGCAATGTGGCTGAGCACCACGGGAGGTGAGGAGGAGATGAACGGCCGCTCGTGGCGCTCGCCGACGCCGAAGCCGTCGAAGCCCAGCTCCTCGGCGAACAGGGCGTTGGAGACGACCTCCTGAAAGCGGGCCTGGGTCGACTTCCGGATGCCGGTCACCGGGTCCGGCGCGTGCACGATGAGGGTGATGGCCAAGAACTTCACGAGACCGCTCCCGCCGTGTCGCGGGTGCGGACGGCGCGGGGCGCACCGAGGCCGAGGTGGTCGCGCAGTGTGTCGCCCTGGTACTCGGTGCGGAAGACCCCGCGTTCCTGGAGCAGCGGGACGACGGTGTCGGCGAACTCGTCCAGGCCGCCGGGGGTCAGGTGGGGGGCGAGGATGAACCCGTCGCTGGCGTCGGTCTGCACGAACTCGTTCAGCGCCTCGGCGACCTGGGCCGGGGTGCCGATGAAGGACTGACGACCGGTCACCTCCACGATCAGCTCGCGGATGGACAGCTTCTTCGCCTCGGCCAGGGCGCGCCACTCGGCGGCCACGGCCAGGGGGTCGCGGTGCATCCGCACCGAGGCGCGGCCCTGGGCGACGGTGTTCTCGCCGACCAGCGGGTCCACCTGCGGCAGCGGCCCGTCCGGGTCGTAGGAGCCGAGGTCGCGGTTCCACAGCTGCTCCAGCAGGCGGATCGCGGTCTGGCCGCTGACCTGCTGGTGGCGGATGACGCGGGCCCTCTCGTGGGCGTCGG
>NZ_FOAZ01000086.1 GCF_900109465.1 Streptacidiphilus jiangxiensis | reverse complement strand
CGCTGATGCGCTGCTCGACGCCGCCAACGCCGGAGCCATCGTCTGCGTGACCGGCCCAGCCGAAGCCGCCGCACCTGCAATCGACGCAGCCTGCCAGGCACAGAACCTGCCCACCACCTGGGTCCGCCCCGGCCCGGCCAAGGGGCGCACCCAGGTAGTCAAGGCCCTCTACACCGCCCTGAACCTCGACCACCTCGGCCCCCAGCCCCGGGCCCTCGCGGCCACCCTGGACCGGATCAGCACCGAGCTCCGCCGCAGCAACCGACTGGTGATCGTCGCCGACGCCCACCGCCTGCCCACCGAGGCACTCGAACTCCTCTACGGGCTGTGGAAGCCAGGAGGAACGGAATCCTTCCCGCTGATCCTGGTAGGCGAAGACCACCTCCACAACGTCCTGCGGCGCCCCGCCCTGGCGAGCCTGCACTCCTGCGTGCACATCCGACACCGCCTCGCCCCACAGCCCGCCCCGACCCCGGAGAACCACGTCAGCCCCGCAGCCCCGAACACCATCCCCGCCCAGGACAACACCGCTGCGCCAGCCGGCGACCTTCGCGCGCACCTCCACCGGGCCACCGAGAACCGGTCCGTCCTGGTCGTCACCGGCCAGAACCCGGACGCCACGGCGATCCTCACCGAAACACTCGACGCTGCGGCGATCCAGCCCGCCCGGGTGCAGGCGATGCCGCTCGACCAACTGGTCGCCGGCCTCTTCAAGCAGCTCAGTCTCGGCAAGCGCAGCCCCCGCGACCCGGCTACCGCCGTCGTCAAGATCACCGCAGAGATGCGCCGCACGCCCCACCCGATCGTCGTCGAGGCGGCTCACAACCTGCCGCCCGACGCACTGCGCTGGCTCTACCTCCTGTGGACCAGCTCGGCCTTCCCGCTTGTCCTGGTCGGGGACGATGAGCGCCTTGGCGATCTCCTCGCTCAACCCACGCTGTCCGGCCTGCGTGACGGCGCGACCATCCACCAGGTCGTCGTTTCCGCACCCCCGCCCGCGCCCGTCACCGAGCCTGCTGGCCCGGATCATCTGGAGCCGTCTGTGCCCTCCCCCTCGCCCGCTGCCGCGCCCGTCGCCGAGCCGATCGCTGAGCCCGCTGTCGTCCCAGAGGCCGAGGCTGCAGCCCATCGTGCGGCAGTGCCGACAACGCTGCACGAGGCCCGTGCGGCCCTTCCACAGCTGATCAAGGCTGCAACCGCCGGGGAGCCGACGCCCCTCGCCCGGGGAACTCATCACGCAGTGCTGACCAGCCCCGCGAACGCGACCGCCGCAGGCTGGGACCTAGCCGGCGCCGACGTTCACGGCACCGCGGACGCCAGGAAGAAGCTCGGCGACCTGATCCAGGCCGCCGCACTCGGCCGCCCCCAGGTCCTGCGCCGCCACGTCACCCCGCTAGCCGTGCTGCTCCCGGCCAGCCCGGACGGTGCACCGCGTCCGCCTGCTGCGCCTGTAGCCGCCGCCCCGGTCGTCGCGCCCGCCGCGGTGCCCGCCTCCGCCGCCGACTCCGCGGTGCCCGCCTCCGCGCCCGCGACGCCTGCCGCCGTCGTCCCGCCCGTCGCTGCCGGGCCCGGCGCGGCCGTCCCGCCTGCCGCGCCGGCCTCCCCGGCCCCGGCCGCCGTCCCGGCCGCGCCCGGCGCCGCCTCCGTCCCGGCCGCCGCGGCCGCTGCGCCGTCGCCCGCCCCCTCCGCCGCGCCCGCTCCCGCTCCAGCTGCCGCCGCTGCGCCCGGGCCCGCCGCCGCCCCGGTGCCTGCCGCCTCGGCCGCGCCCGCGCCGGCCGTCTCCGTCCCGGCCGTCCCGGCCGCTGCGCCGGCCGCGCCCGCTGCCCCGTCGGTGTCGCGGCGT
>NZ_FOAZ01000091.1 GCF_900109465.1 Streptacidiphilus jiangxiensis | reverse complement strand
CGCATCCACTCGTCGTTCGTCAAATCTCCCCGCCCCACGACGAGAACAACGATCCCATCGTCGGACGGTCACAAGATCCGCCGGACAGGCTCTAGTCGTCCTCCGCGCAGATCGCCGAGACGAACTCCGCGATGCGCGCCTGCGGCATGTGCCGGGCCACGTCCGCCTCGCTGATCATGCCGATCAGCTTGTGGGCGGGATGGTCGATCACCGGGAGCCGCCGGACCCGGTACTGCTCCATCACCCGCAGTACCTGTTCGATGTCGTCCTCGCCCTCGATGGTGAGCGGGCGGCCCTCGGCCAGCTCCCCGGCCGTGGTCGCCGACGGGTCCAGGCCCGCGGCGATGCACTTCACCACGATGTCGCGGTCGGTGATGATGCCGATCAGCTTGTCGTTCTCGCCGCAGATGGGCAGCGCGCCCACGCCACGGTCCCGCATGAGCTTGGCCGCCGTCGCCAGCGACTCGTGCTCGGTGACGCACTGGGCGCCTGGGTGCATGATCTCCTGGGCTGTGGTCATGATGCGGCCTCCTCGGTGCCTGGCCACCACTCGAAACCATCGTAGGCTTCCTCGGGTGAACCGACGCCTTCCGATACTGAGCACCGCCCGTCTGCAGCTGCTGCGGCTCGAGCACCAGGATCTCGACGCCGTCGCCGCCATCCACGGGGATCCGGAGACCAACCGCTACAACCCCGACGGCGCCGCCTCGTTCGAGACCTGCGAGCGCTGGCTCGGGACGTGGACGGGCGACTGGGAGCGGGAGGGCTTCGGCTACTTCGGCGTCGTCACGGCCGAGGCCCCGGACCACGTGATCGGCGTGGCCGGGCTGAAGGCGGCCACCATCCGGATGCCGGGGGAGGCGAGCTTCCGCGCGCTCAACCTCTACTACCGCTTCCGGCCCACCGCCTGGGGGCGCGGATACGCCGCCGAGGCGGCGGGCGCCGCGCTCGACCACGTCCGCGCGCTCCGTCCCGACCTGCCCGTCTGCGCGCTGATCCGCGCCGACAACGCACCCTCGCGGCGCCTGGCCGAGCGGCTGGGTCTGCGCGAGAACGGAGAGGTGGACGCGGCAGGGCGCCGCGTCCACCTCTTGACCTACTGACCTACCGTGCCGACTGACCTACCGTCGGACTTCCTGCTCTCAGGAGGTCGTGATGTCGTCGTAGTAGGTGTAGGTCGGGTCGCCGGGGTAGTTGTCGTCCTTGTTGGTCAGGGTCAGCGTGTAGCTGTGGCCGGCGGTGATGTTCGCCG
>NZ_FOAZ01000093.1 GCF_900109465.1 Streptacidiphilus jiangxiensis | reverse complement strand
CCAGGGCGACGGCGCCGTGGACATTTCCCGGGTCGCGGTTCGCGCCGTAGCGGCCGAAGTTCTTCCATCCGTCGGTCGACATTGTTTAGGCGGCCTTCTGCGTCCTCGGGAGGGTGTACCGGTTCTTGAGTTTCATCTGGGTGGTCAGGCGGCCTTCTTCGAATACGCCGCCGTCCCTGCCCGCGATCTTACGCCATTCTCCGCCGGTGACGTGGAGTTCGTCGGTACCCCGGACGCGGACCACGGTAAGGCCGCTCTGGTGGACCTTGTGCGCCTTGTACCAGAGATTCGCGAATGCCTGGGAGCGGACAATGTGCATCCACTCGGGTCGGCGGATCTCCAGGTTCGCGCTCGACTCCCCCAGAGTGGAAGTGAATTTCGAATACATCGCCTTGATGTACTCGACCGCGACCGTGCCGTCCGCGAACCCTTCCTTTTCGCGGCGCAGCGCGGTTTCCCGGGCTTCGGTCAGGACACGGCGGAATTTCTCCAGCAGGTTCTCGGATGCGCCGGAGGTCCAGCACTCGGCGATCACCGGTGCGTCGGCCAGGCCGAGCTTGTGGCAGCGGGCCAGGAGGCGGATCGTGGCGTCGTCCAGGAGGACGGGGCCCTCCTCGCGGCGGTTGCCGATCGGGTCGGGCAGGTGCGGGTGGTTCCAGGCGGGACGGCTGGCCAGGAGGTAGATACCGGAGCGCTTCGGGTCGAAACCGGGGACCTGCTGGGGGACCAGGGCCCCGATCGGCAGGTGGGTCTTGAAGGCCGAGCAGAACGCCGCGTTGGTGTCCAGGGCCTCGACGTCGACCGGGGCCCGGGTGCCGGCGTGGAGCTCGTCCAGCAGCACGGTGTTGTTCCAGTTGTGGCGGCCCTCCCAGATTTCATCGACACCGTCGCGGGTCTTCTTCCGCAGGCTTTCCAGGATTTCCGGATAAACGGTGTGCTCGTAGTTCGCGCCGACGCGGGTCGCCTCGAAAAGCGTCATCGCATTCGGTACGGCCTTTTTCACGAGTGCTTCGGTCGCGGCCTCGATGTCGCCGCCGTGCTCCTCCAGGGCCTGCTCGACGGCGCGG
>NZ_FOAZ01000092.1 GCF_900109465.1 Streptacidiphilus jiangxiensis | reverse complement strand
GTACTCATCTCCGTAAAGACACCGGGCGTGCTCGGTCAGCGTGCTGTGCATGAGCTGCACCCTACGACGTCATGATCCGCCGGACAGGCCCTAGCGGCTCTGCAGACGCGAGCAGGGCCCGTCCGTTCGGACGGGCCCTGCTTCGTTGCTTGTCTGTCGGCTCAGTACCAGCCGTTCGCCTGCCAGAAGGACCAGGCGGCGTTCGGGCTGCCGTAGGTGGAGTTCATGTAGCTCAGCGCCCACTTGATCTGGGTGCTGGCGTTGGTCTCCCAGTCGGCACCGACGGAGGCCATCTTGTTGCCCGGCAGGGCCTGGCCCAGGCCGTAGGCACCGGAGGAGGCGTTGGTCGCGGTGACGTTCCAGCCGCTCTCGTGGGAGATGATCTGGTCGAACGAGGCGATCTGGTCGGCCGGCACGATCGACGCGGCGAGCGCCTGGGCCTCGGTCGGCGCGATGGCCGTGTCGGCGTGAGCGGCACCGCCGACGCCCATGACAGCGGCGGAGGCGAGGATGCCGGCGCCGGCGATCGAGGCGGACAGGGTGCGCAGCGAACGAATGCGGAAAGCCATGAAGAAACAGAACCTCTGATCTCGGGGGCAGGGTGCAGGACTCCGGTGAACCGGTGCTCCGGGGGCTTGGCCCAGCCGGTGCGGCCTGACATCAACCACCGTGCCGGAACTGGCCCAAACGGCGCAACCACCCCAAATACGACTCTCCATAGTGGACAAATCGGACTTATCGCCATCCTGACGCCAAGCCAGCAGGGCCCCGACTCCTATTCCCGCTAGTAGGTCGAGTTTCCCTGTGGCACAGGTCACCCGCAGTCTTGCGCACCGCTGTCAGCGCACTACGCTCCGTCGGTCCTTTCTCCTCATGGAGGGGATGTGCCCGCGTCCCCGTCCGAGGCCTCCGGGCGACCGACCGTGGGGTGGCCACCACGGACCGTGACGGTCCGGGGACGCGAAAGAGGTGCGGGGCCAAGGCCCCGCACCTCTTTGGGCAGCTGACTGCTCCGGTTACTCCGCGACGGCCTTCTTCAGGGCCTCGACGCGGTCGGTGCGCTCCCAGGTGAAGTCCGGCAGCTCGCGGCCGAAGTGGCCGTAGGCGGCGGTCTGGGAG